>NZ_CP192247.1:0-4655466 GCF_050574145.1 Salmonella sp. GDC200615
GTGTCACTTTCGCTTTGGCAGCAGTGTCTTGCCCGATTGCAGGATGAGTTACCAGCCACAGAATTCAGTATGTGGATACGCCCGTTGCAGGCAGAACTGAGCGATAACACGCTGGCTTTGTATGCGCCAAACCGTTTTGTGCTCGATTGGGTAAGAGATAAGTACCTCAACAATATCAATGGATTACTCAACACATTCTGCGGCGCGGATGCCCCACAACTGCGTTTTGAAGTGGGAACAAAGCCCGTTACGCAAACGCTAAAAACGCCTGTGCATAACGTTGTCGCGCCTACGCAGACAACGACGGCGCAGCCGCAGCGCGTAGCGCCTGCGGCCCGTTCGGGCTGGGATAACGTACCAGCGCCGGCGGAGCCGACCTACCGCTCCAACGTCAATGTTAAACATACATTTGATAACTTCGTCGAAGGTAAATCCAACCAACTGGCGCGCGCGGCGGCACGTCAGGTGGCGGATAATCCTGGCGGCGCTTATAACCCGTTATTCCTCTATGGCGGCACCGGTCTGGGTAAAACTCACCTGCTGCACGCGGTGGGTAACGGCATTATGGCGCGCAAACCCAACGCGAAAGTCGTGTATATGCACTCCGAGCGCTTTGTGCAGGACATGGTAAAAGCCCTGCAAAATAACGCCATCGAAGAGTTTAAACGCTACTACCGCTCCGTTGACGCATTGCTGATCGACGATATTCAATTCTTCGCCAATAAAGAACGATCCCAGGAAGAGTTTTTCCATACCTTTAACGCTCTGCTGGAAGGCAATCAGCAGATCATTTTGACGTCGGATCGCTATCCGAAAGAGATCAACGGCGTTGAGGATCGTCTCAAGTCCCGCTTTGGTTGGGGGCTGACAGTGGCGATCGAACCACCAGAGCTGGAAACCCGCGTGGCGATCCTGATGAAAAAAGCGGACGAAAATGATATTCGTCTGCCAGGCGAAGTAGCGTTCTTTATCGCCAAGCGTCTACGCTCTAACGTACGTGAACTGGAAGGCGCGCTGAACCGGGTGATCGCCAATGCCAACTTTACCGGCCGGGCGATTACTATCGACTTTGTGCGCGAAGCGCTGCGCGATTTACTGGCGTTGCAGGAAAAACTGGTCACCATCGACAATATTCAGAAGACGGTGGCCGAGTATTACAAAATCAAAATTGCGGATCTGCTTTCTAAGCGTCGATCTCGCTCGGTAGCACGTCCGCGCCAGATGGCTATGGCGCTGGCAAAAGAACTCACCAACCACAGTCTGCCGGAAATCGGCGATGCGTTTGGCGGGCGCGACCACACTACCGTACTTCATGCCTGTCGTAAAATTGAGCAACTGCGTGAAGAAAGCCACGATATCAAAGAAGATTTTTCGAATTTAATCAGAACATTGTCGTCGTGATCCTATGAAATTTACCGTTGAACGTGAACATTTATTAAAACCGCTTCAGCAGGTCAGCGGCCCGTTGGGCGGTCGTCCTACGCTGCCGATTCTCGGTAACCTGCTCCTCCAGGTAGCGGACGGTACGCTTTCTCTGACCGGCACCGATCTTGAAATGGAGATGGTCGCGCGCGTTACGCTTTCTCAGCCGCATGAGCCGGGCGCCACTACCGTGCCGGCGCGGAAATTCTTTGATATCTGCCGCGGCCTGCCGGAGGGCGCGGAGATTGCCGTTCAGTTGGAAGGCGATCGGATGCTGGTGCGTTCTGGCCGTAGCCGCTTCTCGCTGTCTACGCTGCCTGCCGCCGATTTCCCGAATCTTGACGACTGGCAAAGCGAAGTTGAATTTACGCTGCCGCAGGCCACGATGAAGCGCCTGATTGAAGCGACCCAGTTTTCGATGGCTCATCAGGATGTGCGCTACTACTTAAACGGTATGCTGTTTGAAACGGAAGGTAGCGAACTGCGCACTGTCGCGACCGACGGCCACCGCCTGGCGGTGTGCTCAATGCCGCTGGAAGCGTCTTTACCCAGCCACTCGGTGATTGTGCCGCGTAAAGGCGTGATTGAACTGATGCGTATGCTCGACGGCGGTGAAAACCCGCTGCGCGTGCAGATCGGCAGTAATAATATCCGCGCGCACGTTGGCGACTTTATCTTCACCTCGAAGCTGGTGGATGGTCGCTTCCCGGATTACCGTCGCGTTCTGCCGAAGAATCCGGATAAACATCTGGAAGCGGGCTGCGATATCCTCAAGCAGGCGTTTGCCCGCGCAGCAATCCTCTCGAATGAGAAATTCCGCGGCGTGCGTCTGTACGTCAGTGAGAATCAGCTCAAA
Source organism: Salmonella sp. GDC200615 (assembly GCF_050574145.1). NCBI lineage: Bacteria > Pseudomonadati > Pseudomonadota > Gammaproteobacteria > Enterobacterales > Enterobacteriaceae > Salmonella > Salmonella sp. GDC200615. The sequence continues at coordinate 2,279 of NZ_CP192247.1, forward strand.
ATCACCGCCAATAACCCGGAGCAGGAAGAAGCGGAAGAGATTCTGGACGTGAGCTACGGCGGGACGGAGATGGAAATCGGCTTTAACGTCAGTTACGTGCTGGACGTGCTCAATGCGCTGAAGTGCGAAACCGTGCGCATTATGCTGACGGATTCCGTATCCAGCGTACAGATTGAGGATGCGGCGTCACAGAGTGCTGCCTACGTTGTTATGCCAATGAGGCTGTAGAATCTGAAAAGGGGCTGGTTTACTTGCCATTTCGCCTCCCGGCAGTGCTCGAAATGCTCACGTACTTCGTGTACGCTCCGCTTTCTGCGCGCTGGCGGTAGACGAACTGGCTGCGACACACACGCCCCTGGACGAATGTACTAATATATGTCACTGACGCGCCTTTTAATCAAAGACTTCCGCAACATAGAAAATGCGGATCTCGCTTTATCCCCCGGCTTTAACTTCCTGGTTGGCGCCAACGGCAGCGGCAAAACCAGCGTGCTGGAAGCTATCTATACGCTTGGCCACGGTCGGGCGTTTCGCAGTTTGCAGCCTGGCCGCGTGATTCGTCATGAGCAGGAAGCGTTTGTTCTCCACGGGCGCCTGCAGGGCGAAGAGCGTGAGACGTCGATTGGCTTAACCAAAGATAAGCAGGGCGACAGCAAAGTCCGTATCGACGGTACCGACGGTCACAAGATCGCGGAGCTGGCGCATTTAATGCCGATGCAGTTGATTACGCCGGAGGGGTTTACTTTACTCAACGGCGGCCCCAAATACAGAAGAGCGTTCCTTGACTGGGGATGCTTTCACAACGAAGCCGGATTCTTCACCGCCTGGAGCAACCTGAAACGATTACTGAAACAGCGTAATGCTGCGCTGCGCCAGGTGAGTCGTTATGAGCAATTGCGCCCGTGGGATAAAGAGCTGATTCCGCTGGCGGAACAAATTAGTACCTGGCGGGCGGAGTACAGTAGCGCTATCGCACAGGACATGGCGGATACCTGTCAGCAGTTTTTACCTGAATTTTCCCTGACGTTCTCTTTCCAGCGCGGCTGGGAGAAAGAGACAGACTATGCGGACGTGCTGGAGCGAAGCTTTGAGCGTGACCGTATGTTGACCTACACCGCGCACGGGCCGCATAAAGCGGACTTTCGCATTCGCGCCGACGGCGCGCCGGTGGAAGATACCCTGTCGCGCGGGCAGCTAAAGTTATTGATGTGCGCCTTACGTCTGGCGCAGGGCGAGTTCCTCACCCGCGAAAGCGGGCGGCGCTGCCTGTACCTGATAGATGATTTTGCCTCTGAACTTGACGATGCGCGTCGCGGACTGCTGGCCAGCCGCTTAAAAGCCACGCAATCGCAGGTCTTTGTCAGCGCAATTAGCGCTGAACACGTTATAGACATGTCGGATGAAAATTCGAAGATGTTTACCGTGGAAAAGGGTAAAATAACGGATTAACCCAAGATTAAATGAGCGAGAAACGTTGATGTCGAATTCTTATGACTCCTCCAGTATCAAAGTCCTGAAAGGGCTGGATGCGGTGCGTAAGCGCCCGGGTATGTATATCGGCGACACGGATGACGGCACCGGTCTGCACCACATGGTATTCGAGGTGGTAGATAACGCTATCGACGAAGCGCTCGCGGGACACTGTAAAGATATCGTCGTGACTATTCACGCCGATAATTCCGTGTCCGTAACGGATGATGGCCGTGGCATTCCGACCGGTATTCACCCGGAAGAAGGCGTCTCGGCGGCGGAAGTGATCATGACCGTTCTGCACGCGGGCGGTAAATTTGACGATAACTCCTATAAAGTCTCTGGTGGTCTGCACGGCGTGGGCGTCTCGGTAGTCAACGCTCTGTCGCAAAAACTGGAACTGGTTATCCAGCGAGATGGCAAAATTCACCGTCAGATCTACGAGCACGGCGTGCCGCAGGCACCCCTGGCCGTCACTGGCGATACCGATAAAACCGGCACGATGGTACGTTTCTGGCCGAGCCACGAAACCTTCACTAACGTCACTGAATTTGAATATGAGATCCTGGCGAAACGCCTGCGTGAACTGTCATTCCTGAACTCTGGCGTTTCCATCCGCCTGCGCGACAAGCGCGATGGCAAAGAAGATCATTTCCACTACGAAGGCGGCATCAAGGCGTTTGTTGAATATCTGAACAAGAATAAAACGCCGATCCACCCGAATATCTTCTACTTCTCCACCGAAAAAGACGGTATCGGCGTCGAAGTAGCGCTGCAGTGGAACGATGGTTTCCAGGAAAATATCTACTGCTTTACCAACAACATTCCGCAGCGTGACGGCGGTACTCACCTTGCAGGCTTCCGTGCGGCGATGACCCGTACGCTGAACGCCTACATGGACAAAGAAGGCTACAGCAAAAAAGCCAAAGTCAGCGCCACTGGCGACGATGCCCGTGAAGGTCTGATTGCGGTGGTTTCCGTAAAAGTACCGGACCCGAAATTCTCCTCGCAGACCAAAGACAAGCTGGTCTCTTCCGAGGTGAAATCGGCGGTGGAACAGCAGATGAACGAACTGCTGAGCGAATACTTGCTGGAAAACCCATCTGACGCGAAAATTGTCGTCGGCAAAATTATCGACGCCGCGCGTGCGCGTGAAGCGGCGCGTCGCGCCCGTGAAATGACCCGTCGTAAAGGCGCGCTGGATTTAGCGGGCCTGCCGGGCAAACTGGCGGACTGCCAGGAACGCGACCCGGCGCTGTCCGAACTGTACCTGGTGGAAGGGGACTCCGCGGGCGGCTCTGCGAAGCAGGGGCGTAACCGCAAGAACCAGGCGATTCTGCCGCTGAAAGGTAAAATCCTCAACGTCGAGAAAGCGCGCTTCGACAAGATGCTCTCCTCTCAGGAAGTGGCGACGCTGATCACCGCGCTGGGCTGCGGTATCGGTCGCGACGAGTACAACCCGGACAAGCTGCGCTATCACAGCATCATCATCATGACCGATGCGGACGTCGACGGCTCGCACATCCGTACGCTGCTGTTGACCTTCTTCTATCGTCAGATGCCGGAAATCGTCGAGCGCGGCCACGTCTACATTGCGCAGCCGCCGCTGTACAAAGTCAAGAAAGGCAAGCAGGAACAGTACATTAAAGACGACGAAGCGATGGATCAGTACCAGATTTCCATCGCGCTTGACGGTGCGACTCTGCACGCGAACGCTCATGCGCCAGCGCTATCCGGCGAAGCGTTAGAAAAACTGGTCTCTGAATATAACGCCACGCAGAAAATGATTGGTCGTATGGAGCGTCGCTTCCCGAAAGCGCTGCTCAAAGAGCTGGTGTATCAGCCAACTCTGACCGAAGCCGATCTTTCTGATGAGCAGACTGTAACGCGCTGGGTGAATGCGCTGATTACCGAGCTGAACGAGAAAGAGCAGCACGGCAGTCAGTGGAAGTTCGATGTTCATACTAATACGGAACAGAATCTGTTCGAGCCGATCGTTCGCGTGCGTACGCATGGCGTGGATACCGATTATCCGTTGGATCACGAGTTTGTGACCGGCGCGGAATATCGTCGTATCTGCACGCTGGGCGAGAAGCTGCGCGGTCTGATTGAAGAGGATGCGTTTATCGAACGCGGCGAGCGTCGCCAGCCGGTAACCAGCTTCGAGCAGGCGCTGGAGTGGCTGGTGAAAGAATCACGTCGCGGTCTGGCTATCCAGCGTTATAAAGGTCTGGGTGAAATGAACCCGGATCAGCTGTGGGAAACCACCATGGACCCGGAAAGCCGCCGTATGCTGCGTGTGACCGTCAAAGATGCGATTGCTGCCGACCAGCTGTTCACCACGCTGATGGGTGATGCCGTTGAGCCGCGTCGTGCCTTTATCGAAGAGAACGCCCTGAAAGCAGCGAATATCGATATTTAACCTGCCTTAATCCCCGGCCTACCGCTGGTTGGCCGGGGCATCATGATGTTCATCGACATAGCTGAATAAAAAATCTCTAAAGCGCTGAGTGGCGGGCGTTTGTGCGCGCCACGCATGGAAATAAAGGTTCATATTGCGCCGCAGCGGAGGCGTGAGCGAACAGGTCGCTAATTGGTAGCTTTTGGCGTAATGGCGGGAAAAGGTTCCGGCGATCACCACGCCTTCACACTGCGCCGCCAGCGACATGGCGGTCGCCATATGTTCCACCGTCATTTTGGGCTTAATGCGCACGCCAGCGGTTGCGGAGATCATCGGAATGGATTCGTTGCCAACGGCGATCAGCTCTTCGCTTTGAATCTCTTCCCAGCGAACCGTTTTTTTATGCAGCCGATAGTCCGGATGGCAGTACAGGGCGATTTCCGTTGTGAACAGCGTTTGTTTGTCGATTTCCGGTTCCAGCGGCCGCTCCGGGCCGATACCAAAATCGGCTTCTCCCAACATAATGCTTTTTTGTAATTGCGACATGGGCTTATCAATAAGCTGTACGTGGGTATGCGGATGCTGCCGCTTAAAGGCATGGATGATTTGCGGCAGAAAAGCACAGGCGATCAGCGGCGCGCCAACAACCCGCACCAGGGATTTTTTGATCTCTTTCAGGCCGCGGGCATAATTTTCGGCCCGTTGAAACTCTTCAACAACCCGCATGGCGGCGGGTAAAAACTTTTCGCCGTCGGGCGATAGCTTCACCACGCGCGAAGTGCGGTCGAAAAGGGAAACCTCCATCTGGCTTTCCATTTCGTTGATTAAACCGCTAACAGCTCCCTGCGTGATGCACAGATATTTGCTGGCGGCGGTAAAACTACGCAAATCCGCGACGGCCAGAAACGCGCGAAATTGCCGGATAGTTAAATTCATTTGCCACCTGTGTTACCCCTTTACTGAGAGGATTTTATCTCAGGCTGGATAAGGTCGCGTTGATACGACTCGCAAATACAGGGTGTCTGCCTGCGGCGCAGGCAGACAGTTGGCTTATTTTACGGTGATGGTTGGTGATTTTTTCATGGTTTCTTCGGTCAGTTCCTGGCCGAGGGAAGCTCCGGGACTTCGTACATGCCGTTCTTCGGCAGGTAGTTGTATTTACAGGTCTGTGTATTCGGCTCCAGCAGCGCATACCGGTGCAGTTCGTGGATGACGAAGTTCGGGATCACGGTTTCCATATGCAGCGCCACTGCTGTGGAAATTGGCCCGCCGCAAACGTGGATTTGCACCGTTTTGTCGTAAACATGCGCCATATCGCAGATTTTCTTCACTTCGGTGATGCCGCCGCAGGTGCAGATATCGGGCTGAATAACGCTCAGGCTGCCGTTTTCCAGGAAAGGACGGTATCCCCAGCGCCAGTAAATACGTTCGCCAGCCGCCAGTGGAATATTGACCTTATCGGCAACCTGCTTCATCTGCGCGGGGTTCAACGGCATGACCGGCTCTTCGTAGTAGAAGACGCCCAGTTCTTCGATCATGCGGCCAAACTGAATCGCCGAGGTGGTATCCGTAAAGGCATGCATTTCGGCGATGATATCCACATCCGGGCCGACTGCATCGCGAATGGCGGCCATACGGTCGTAGCCCAGACGCAGGATTTTATCGGTGAGAGGCCCGTTGAGGTTTTGCTGGTTCCAGTTGCCGTGGCGATCCATTGCGACGGTATCCACTTTTATTGCGTCATAGCCTTCGCTGACGGCGGTCAGTGCCGCCTGTGCATACTGCTCCGGCTCGGTCAGCATATCTTTATCGCTGCCGTCCCCCCAACCAAACTGTAGCTGACTGGCGTAGGTTCTTATTTTCTCGCGGCTTTTGCCGCCAAGCATTTTATACAGCGGCACGCCCCACGCTTTGCCTTTGATATCCCACAGCGCGATATCGATGCCGCTCATCGCAGCGGAAAAGATGCCGCCGCCGCCCTGCCCCCAGAAGGTTTTTTTGAGCATCTTTTCCCAGATAGCTTCGTTATTCATCGGGTCCATGCCGATGATAATGGCGGCTAAATCTTTTGCCATGCCGATGCCTGCGGAGGCACCGACGCCGTAGGCCAACCCGACTTCGCCAAAACCGGAAATGCCCTCATCGGTATTAATTTTTACCACCACCGGACGCCATTTGCTGGTGGCGGACGCAAAATCGTTCGCCACATCAATAATATCAACGCTGGTAATTTTCATCATTTACTCCTCGTAATTAATATTTTTTAATCGTTAAGATTAATGCCGATACCACGGCGATAGCGCTGATAAAAACCAGGCATAGTAAGCCGCCGGTATAAGTTCCAGTGATAGAAATAAATAAGCCGATAAATACGGGGGATAATGAAGAGAGTCCATTGGCGACGCCGTTCATTACGCCGCTGGCGGCGGAAATAGATTTTCCGGGTATCATTCCCTGTAATAACGTCCAGGCAACGGGTGTACCCATCGTACAGAAAGCAACAGCAAAGGAGAGGAGTACCGCTGACATATATTTATGTTCGGTTATGGTGCCGAAATAGATACTGACGCCAGCGAAAAACATTAATACCATTAATATGGGGGCGCTGCGTCCTATTTTATCGACGAAGACGCCTGCGGCCGCTTTGGCAAATATCGACAGGACAAAGGGAAGCGACGCCAGCCAGCCCATTTCCGCCCAACTGAACCCTCTGGCTGATTTTAGATAGGTCGGCAGCCAGGTAATCATCCCCCCAGTACAGGCATTGCAGACACAGATACCACAGCACCAGCAACCAATAGCTGTAGTTGGTAATCACCGGTTTTACCCGCAACATAAAACTTTCGCTGCTGCCTGCGCTTTCCGTTTCCTGCCCGGCTTTGATATAAGCCAGTTCCTGCTCGCTGATACTTTTATGTTGTTCTGGTTTATCAGCAACATATCGCCAAAGTAGCCAGAGTGGGATTAACCCAAGAGCGGCGCATAAAAAGAAGTTGGAGCGCCAGCCGTGGGTGCCTATCCACCAGGTGAAAAAAGGCATCGCAATGGCGGGAGCGACTGACTGGCCGACGATCCACGCCGCGTTTGCTCTGCCGCGTTCCTGCTTCGGGAACCAGTTTTTAATAAATACGCTTTGCAGTGGATAATAAAATCCCTCTCCGATGCCCAGTAATATACGGCAAATAATAATTAGAGCGAATGATGTAGCGACTCCGCCAATCATTAAAGCGATAGTCCAGATCAGAATACAAAGCATCATTGCTTTTCTGGGGCCGAGATAATCACCAAGCGGTGATAATACAACGTTAGCGATACCATAAGCGGCCAGAAAGACGGTCATCATCATGCCGATTTGCAATGGCATACCTTCAATACCCATATAGGCTAAGAAGGGTTCATTCGCGGCTAATACCGAAACATTAACGCGATCGAGATAAGCAATAAATATTCCAATAAACAGACAGGCAACGATTAAAAATCTTTTCCTGGTTGGGGGGGCGGTAAGGGCCATCGACATTAGCGATCTCCTTCTCATCGGATAAGGTTATTTTAAAATATAAGTTTTTGTTGATTTTTACTGATTAAGAACCAATCCCATTAGGCTCTAAGTGATGATGTCCAAAGTAGCAATACACATTCTTTTAGAAAAACGGTATTTTCTGTTTGATTAATGAGGTTATCTAATACATCAGGAGGGAGAATACGGCCTGAAAAGGGGAATCCCGTTTGTGAATCTTATCCCCCTTTCTCTCGGATTCTTTGCTGTTTTTTGAGCGGAATCGCGTTAGCATGAGTCAGGACTCATTTAATGCGGGGATTTCATGGCTATCAAACTTATTGCTATCGACATGGATGGCACCTTTCTGCTGCCCGATCACACCATTTCTCCGGCGGTTAAAAACGCGATTGCCGCTGCGCGTGAAAAAGGGGTAAATGTGGTGCTGACCACAGGCCGTCCGTATGCGGGTGTGCACAGTTACCTGAAAGAACTTCACATGGAACAGCCCGGCGATTATTGCATCACCTATAACGGGGCGCTGGTGCAGAAAGCAGGGGACGGCAGTACGGTTGCGCAAACGGCGCTCAGCTATGATGACTACCGTTACCTGGAAAAACTGTCCCGTGAGGTGGGTTCTCACTTCCACGCATTAGACCGAAATACGCTTTATACCGCTAACCGCGATATCAGCTACTACACGGTGCATGAGTCGTATGTGGCGACCATTCCGCTGGTATTTTGTGAAGCGGAGAAGATGGACCCGAACACCCAGTTCCTGAAAGTTATGATGATCGATGAGCCTGCCGTTCTCGACCGGGCGATTGCGCGTATACCGGCAGAGGTGAAGGAAAAGTACACCGTGCTGAAAAGCGCGCCGTACTTCCTTGAAATCCTCGATAAACGGGTTAATAAAGGCACCGGCGTAAAATCACTGGCCGAGGCGCTGGGTATTAAGCCAGAGGAGGTGATGGCGATTGGCGATCAGGAAAACGACATTGCGATGATCGAATACGCCGGTATGGGCGTGGCAATGGACAACGCCATTCCGTCGGTCAAAGAGGTGGCTAACTTTGTGACTAAATCGAACCTTGAAGATGGTGTTGCCTGGGCGATTGAAAAATTTGTGCTGAACCCCGATCACTCATCCGGCCATTTCCCCGCCCGATAAGGCATATCCGCCATCGGGCAAATACGCGCTTAACGACCCGTACTTGCTGCGGGTTTTTTTATGTCTTTCGTTTACGTCTTATAACGTTCCCATAACCAATTGTTGTTTTTGTGATCTAAATTGTAGTACAACATAATTATGTTGTACTACATTAATGGCATGATAACGACGGTTGATATCACGCTAGTACTACAAAATTGCGGCGTAATTCAGCTATCGCGGTAAAGTAAGAGAGTTCACATCGAGCACAAGGACTCTCTATGACTCTCAATAAAACCGATCGCATCGTTATCACGCTGGGCAAACAGATTGTCAGCGGTAAATACGTACCCGGTTCGGCGCTGCCAGCGGAAGCGGATCTGTGCGAGGAGTTTGAAACGTCGCGCAACATCATTCGCGAAGTGTTTCGTTCGCTTATGGCGAAGCGGCTAATTGAAATGAAGCGCTATCGCGGCGCGTTTATCGCACCGCGTAACCAGTGGAATTATCTCGATACCGACGTGCTGCAATGGGTGCTGGAAAATGACTACGACCCGAGGCTTATCAGCGCGATGAGCGAAATACGAAACCTGGTGGAGCCAGCAATAGCACGCTGGGCGGCGGAACGGGCAACATCAAGCGATCTGGCTGAAATTGAGTCGGCGCTAAACGACATGATTGCCAACAACCAGGACCGGGAAGCGTTTAACGAGGCGGATATTCGCTATCACGAAGCAGTGTTGCAGTCGGTGCATAACCCGGTACTGCAACAGTTAAATGTAGCGATCAGCTCGCTACAGCGAGCGGTATTTGAACGGACCTGGATGGGCGATGCGGCCAATATGCCGAAAACGCTCCAGGAACATAAGGCGCTATTCGATGCGATACGGCATCAGGATGGCGATGCGGCAGAGCAGGCGGCATTAACCATGATCGCCAGCTCGACACGAAGGTTAAAGGAAATCACATGACAGCTCGCTACATCGCAATTGACTGGGGATCGACCAATCTGCGCGCCTGGCTTTACCAGGGCGACAAATGCCTGGAGAGCAGGCAATCAGAAGCAGGCGTTACACGCCTGAACGGTAAATCTCCTGACGCGGTGTTAGCAGAAGTCACAACACACTGGCGCGACAGCGCCACCCCAGTGGTAATGGCGGGCATGATCGGCAGTAACGTAGGCTGGCAAAATGCGCCTTATCTGCCGGTTCCCGCCCTGTTCTCCGCTATTGGCGAACAGTTAACCGCCGTTGGCGACAACATCTGGATCATTCCCGGATTGTGTGTCTCATGCGAGGATAACCACAACGTGATGCGCGGTGAAGAGACGCAACTGCTTGGCGCCCGCGAACTTTCTCCTTCTTCTGTCTATGTCATGCCCGGCACGCATTGCAAATGGGTACAGACTGATACGCAACAAATTCATGATTTTCGTACTGTGATGACAGGCGAACTCCATCACTTGTTGCTGCGTCACTCGCTGGTCGGGGCTGGTTTGCCGGAACAGGAAGTTTCTGGCGACGCCTATGCCGCGGGGCTGGAGCGCGGTCTTAATTCTCCTGCCGTCCTGCCTTCTCTTTTTGAGGTTCGCGCCTCGCACGTGTTGGGACACCTTGCGCGTGAGCAGGTCAGCGACTTCCTCTCCGGCCTGTTGATTGGCGCGGAAGTCGCCAGCATGAGCGAATCCTTCGCGGCGCAACAGGCTATCACTCTCGTCGCTGGACCCGCGCTGATCTCACGTTACCAACAGGCGTTTAGTGCTATTGGGCGTGATGTTTCAACCGTGGATGGCGATATGGCATTTCAGGCTGGAATAAGGAGCATCGCTCATGCAGTGGCAAACTAATCTCCCTCTCATCGCTATCTTACGCGGTATTACGCCCGATGATGCCCTGGCGCACGTTGGCGCGGTGGTGGATGCGGGATTTGACGCTATAGAAATTCCGCTTAACTCCCCACAGTGGGAAAAAAGCATTTCTTTCGTGGTGAAGGCGTATGGCGGCAGGGCGCTTATTGGCGCTGGTACCGTACTGAAACCGGAACAGGTAGACCAGCTTGCCGGGATGGGCTGCAAGCTGATCGTCACGCCGAATATCCAACCGGAGGTGATCCGCCGGGCGGTGAGCTATGGCATGACCGTGTGTCCGGGCTGCGCCACGGCAACGGAAGCCTTTTCTGCGCTGGATGCAGGCGCACAGGCGTTAAAAATTTTCCCGTCGTCGGCGTTTGGTCCGGGCTACATCAGCGCGCTGAAAGCGGTACTTCCGCCGGATGTTCCGCTATTTGCCGTCGGCGGCGTGACGCCGGAAAACCTGGCGCAATGGATTAAAGCCGGCTGTGTGGGCGCGGGATTGGGTAGCGATCTCTATCGCGCCGGGCAATCCGTTGAACGCACCGCGCAGCAGGCTGCGGCATTTGTTAATGCGTATCGAGAGGCAGTGAAATGAAAATAACTCACATCACCACGTACCGTTTACCTCCACGTTGGATGTTCCTGAAAATCGAAACGGATGAAGGCGTGGTTGGCTGGGGAGAGCCGGTCATTGAAGGTCGGGCACGTACTGTAGAGGCGGCAGTACATGAGTTTGCCGACTACCTGATAGGGAAAGATCCGGCGCGTATCAACGACCTATGGCAGGTAATGTACCGGGCCGGTTTTTATCGCGGCGGCCCGATTATGATGAGCGCCATCGCCGGTATTGACCAGGCATTGTGGGATATCAAAGGCAAGGTGTTGAATGCGCCGGTCTGGCAGCTCATGGGCGGCCTGGTGCGCGACAAAATCAAGGCCTATAGCTGGGTGGGTGGCGATCGTCCGGCAGACGTCATTGACGGTATTGAAAAATTGCGCGGTATTGGTTTTGACACCTTCAAGCTGAACGGCTGTGAAGAGATGGGCGTGATTGATAACTCCCGTGCGGTGGATGCGGCGGTCAATACCGTGGCGCAAATCCGCGAAGCTTTCGGCAGTGAAATTGAGTTTGGGCTCGACTTCCACGGTCGCGTTAGCGCGCCGATGGCGAAGGTGCTGATTAAAGAACTGGAACCCTATCGCCCGCTGTTTATTGAAGAGCCGGTGCTGGCGGAACAGGCGGAATATTATCCGCGCCTGGCAGCGCAAACGCATATTCCGATTGCTGCAGGCGAACGTATGTTCTCGCGTTTTGAATTTAAACGCGTGCTGGACGCGGGCGGGTTGGCGATTCTACAGCCGGATTTATCCCACGCGGGCGGCATTACCGAATGCTATAAAATCGCCGGAATGGCGGAAGCATATGATGTGGCGCTGGCGCCGCATTGCCCGCTGGGTCCAATCGCCCTGGCTGCCTGCCTGCATATCGATTTTGTTTCGCGCAACGCGGTATTCCAGGAGCAGAGCATGGGCATTCACTATAACAAGGGCGCGGAGCTGCTCGACTTTGTGAAAAACAAAGAAGACTTCAGCATGGACGGCGGCTTCTTTAAACCCTTAACCAAACCGGGTCTTGGCGTAGACATTGACGAGGCCAGGGTGATTGAACTTAGCAAAAGCGCGCCGGACTGGCGTAATCCGTTGTGGCGGCACGCTGACGGATCGGTAGCCGAGTGGTGATCGCCACGCTGTAGGCTCAACAAACGTCGCCCTCCGGGCAACCCAATTTAAATATAAAAACACACCCTCTGTAATTTACAGGGCATGGTGAGCGGCCTCGCTATGCCCAGAATCTGGAGACAGATGACGATGGATATTTCAGTTACAGCAGCACAGCCGGGGCGTCGCCGCTATCTGACGCTGGTGATGATCTTTATTACCGTGGTGATTTGCTACGTCGATCGCGCCAACCTTGCCGTGGCTTCCATGCATATTCAAAAAGAATTCGGCATTACCAAAGCGGAAATGGGCTATGTCTTCTCCGCTTTTGCCTGGCTCTATACGTTATGCCAGATCCCTGGCGGCTGGTTTCTCGACCGTATTGGGTCCCGGCTGACCTATTTTATCGCTATCTTCGGCTGGTCAGTCGCGACGCTATTGCAGGGGTTTGCGACGGGACTATTGTCGCTTATCGGCCTGCGCGCTATTACCGGGATTTTCGAGGCACCAGCCTTTCCGGCAAATAACCGGATGGTCACTAGCTGGTTTCCGGAGCATGAGCGCGCATCCGCAGTCGGGTTCTACACCTCCGGACAGTTCGTCGGACTGGCATTCCTTACGCCGCTGCTGATCTGGATTCAGGAAATGCTGAGCTGGCACTGGGTCTTTATCGTCACCGGCGGTATCGGGATTATCTGGTCATTGGTCTGGTTTAAGGTTTATCAACCGCCGCGTTTGACGAAAAGCCTTAGCCAGGCGGAGCTGGAGTATATTCGCGATGGCGGCGGTCTGGTGGATGGCGATGCGCCAGCGAAAAAAGAGGCCCGCCCGCCGTTGACGAAAGCCGACTGGAAACTGGTGTTCCATCGTAAGCTGGTGGGCGTCTACCTCGGTTAGTTCGCCGTAAACTCTACGCTATGGTTCTTTCTGACCTGGTTCCCTAATTATCTGACCCAGGAAAAAGGCATTACCGCGCTAAAAGCGGGCTTTATGACGACCGTACCGTTCCTGGCTGCCTTTTTTGGCGTACTACTCTCCGGCTGGCTGGCGGATAAACTGGTGAAAAAAGGCTTCTCGCTGGGCGTGGCGCGCAAAACGCCGATTATTTGCGGTTTGCTCATCTCCACGTGCATTATGGGCGCTAACTACACTAACGATCCGTTGTGGATTATGGCGTTGATGGCGATAGCTTTCTTCGGCAACGGATTTGCGTCCATTACCTGGTCGTTAATCTCTTCGCTTGCGCCGATGCGGTTGATTGGCCTTACCGGCGGTATGTTTAACTTTATCGGCGGGTTGGGCGGGATTAGCGTACCGTTAGTGATTGGTTATCTGGCGCAAAGCTACGGTTTTGCTCCGGCGCTGGTCTATATCTCCGTTGTGGCCCTGCTGGGCGCGCTGTCTTACATCCTGTTAGTGGGCGATGTGAAACGCGTCGGATAAGTTGGCCGTGGCGAGCCGGAAGCTATTATGGCGAAGGATGATCGGCTATCCATGCGTCGAGCGCCGTCACTCCCTGCGTCACGATAGTTTTAATATCTATATCGCTTAGCGGTTGCAATTCCAGCTCCCGACAGGCTTCGGTTGCCTGCGTCATCCCCAGGCTGGCGCAGCCGCTTTTTAATTTATGCGCCAGCCGCTTAATGTTAACGTCGTCATTCATGGCGCGCGCCGCCTCGATCTCCTCGACTAAAGGCAGCGCGCTGTCTTTGAATAACGCGATCCATTGCCGGAGTTTTTCCGGGCCGACAGACGCCATATCGCCGGCAAGCTGATGTTCATTCAGCATCGCCCGCGCGTTGTGAGATTTGCCCTGTAAATAGTGCGCTATCATGCGGTAAAGCTCCTCGCGGGGAACGGGCTTTTGAATAATCCCGCAGAAAAGACCGGCGGTACGCTGACGAAGATTATCGTCTATCACATGCGCGCTAAAACCAATGCGTTTCATGGCGGGATACTGACTCATCAACTGCTGCGCCAGGGTTAAGCCGTCATAATCCGGTAAATCAAAATCCACCAGCGCCACATCAAAGGACTCGCCTTCGGCTAAACAGCGTAGCGCGTCATTCGCGCTTTCAGCTACTGAGACCTTCACCCCTTTACCCGTGAGCATTTCAGCGGTAATACGCTGCGTCAGCATATTATCTTCAATCAGCAACAGGCGTAATCCGTTAAGATTTATCGGTTTCCTGAACGCACTTTTGCTTGCGGGTTTGGGGTGGCGAACCGGCAGTTGTAAACGAAAACAACTGCCAACATGAAGCGTACTGGTGACGGTTAGCGTCCCGCCCATCGCCTCTGCCAGGCTGGCGCTGATAGCCAGCCCCAGGCCCGTCCCGCCCCGGCGTCCTGTCGCCTGCACAAACGGTTTGAAAATAGCCGTCAGCTTCGCTTCAGGGATACCGCATCCGGTATCTTCAACCTCAATAAACCAGCTCTGATCGTCGCAAAACGTGCGCAGCACTATGCTGCCGCGATCGGTAAATTTCGCCGCATTACTTAAAAGATTAATCACAATTTGACGTATCCGGCGCGGATCGCCTTGTAGCGTGGAGGGGAGTTGCTCGCTAAAGTCGGCGATGAGCGCCACCTGCACGCGGCTGTGCATTAAATGCAGCGCGCTATTCAACAATTGTCGCGGTTCAAACGGCTCCTCGCTAATAGAAACGTTGGTGCCGCCTACTTCAATCGCCGAGTAATCAAGAATATCGTTAAGAATCGCCAGTAGCGATTCGCCTGAATCATTAATGGCTGTAAGTCGTCGCGGTAGTTTGCCATGAGCGGTTTATCGGCCAGCAATTGTACCGTACCGAGAATGCCGTAAAGCGGCGTGCGAATTTCATGGCTCATGGCGGCAAGGAACGTCGATTTCGCCTCGTTGGCCTTTTCCGCTTCGGCGCGCGCCTGCCGGTGTTCCAGCACCAGCGCATGAAGCTCCGCCGTTTGCGAACGCACCTGTTCCGCAAAATCCTCACGATGGCGGTTCAATTTGCGCACGTTGGCGCGAAACGCTTCCATCAGACGGCTGATGGTATCCAGTTCGCTGACGCCAGCCGCCTCCGGAAACGGTGAGTCAATATCGCCCTCCAGTAGCCGCTGTAAGGCCTGCGTTTGTTGCGCCAGCGGGCGGGATACGGAACGGTAAACCACTCGCCAAAGAATAAAACTTAATGAGCACAGCGCCAGGATACCTAAGATCACTAACCCTATTTGCCCACGCTGACTGGCGTGTGTAAGACGCGCTAACCCAGCCTCGTTTCGTTTTTCGATGGCGTTCACCAACTGCGACACTTCCGTACTGAAGCGGGTAAACTGAAAGAGGTTATTGGCCATAAGCGTTTGAAGCTGGTCGCGGATAGCGTTTTCCTTACGAAACAGGGTAACCAGTGTGGTGTACTGATTTATTTTCTCCAGCGCGTCGGCGATTTGGGCGCGAACGGTAGGATCTTCTATACGCTGCTGGCGGCGGGATAAAATTTTAACCAACTGATTAAGTTTTTCATCGGTGTCCTCGGCATCGCTCAGCCCTTGCGCGTCTTTTAAGGTCACAATGAGCTGCTTAAACCGCAGGGCATTGACCCGCAACTCATTCATCTGATTCACATACTCAAGGTCGATATCAATCAATCGGTCAAGCGCGCGTTCAGCCTGGTCCCCTTTACCGCTTTCGATAAGATCGTAAATACCGGCTTGGGTGGCGCCCGCAGATGTCGCTGCATTATTGGCCTGACCGTGAGCCTGGGCGGCAATGCTTTCCGCCGCCTCCGCAATCTGGCGGCTTAACTGCTGTTGCTGTGCGCGCAGCGTGAGAATTTCACCGACCAGCATTCCCTGTTGCCCAAGCGTTTGCGCAATCTCTTTTTCTTGCCGGGCGATGGCCGAGGTATTAAACCCCTGCTCGCTTAATGCCTGCAAAAGATGGTTAATTTTAAGGCTTTGCGCTTTCAGCATCTTCCCCTGCGCCAGCCAAACGCCCTCACTGTCGGCATTGGTCAGATTTTGCGCGGAGAAGAGCTCGTAAGCGCTGGCTTCGCTTAATTGCCTGGCCATATTCATCGTGGGGAGCAGCGCTTGCGTATTGGTTTGCTCCACCTGACTAATGACGCGCAGGCTTATCCAGCCGATCACGGTGCTGAGCAGGGTGAGTGCCGCCATCAGGGCGAAGGCCAGCCATAATCTGCGGGTCAGTGAAGGCGTTGACATTTATGCGCTGCGGGTGAAATGGGTTGAGTTGCCGCCGGAAAAACCATTAGGATAAAACCTTATTGCTGGTGGGGCTATCATGCGCGCGCTTATTTCGTTCTTTTTTTGATAATCATCGTCTCGAATGTAGAAACAGCGTCAGCCGAAACCGGACTGCTACACTGGACGCGCGCCGATCGGGCGATTCCCTGGCGGCAAACGTCAGTCAATGCGAGTAAACCCTGGAAACTGTGCGCATTATACCCCAGCCTGAAAGATTCTTACTGGTTGTCCGTCAACTACGGGATGCAAAAAGCGGCCAAATTGTATGGCGTTGATTTAAAAGTGCTGGAAGCGAATGGCTATCGGCAACTGGCGACGCAACAACAGCAAATGACGCAGTGCCGGGAGTGGGGCGCCGACGCTATTCTGCTTGGCAGCAGTACCATTCGTTTCCCGGAACTGGAACGGTATGCCGGTAATGTGCCGGTTATTGAAGTGGCGAACGTGATACGCGACGCCAGCGTGGCAACTCACGTCGGTCTGCCGTGGTTTCAGATGGGTTATCTGCCGGGACGTTTCCTGGTGCAGTGGAGCAAAGGAAAAACGCTTAACGTTTTACTCTTCCCGGGGCCGGAGGAAGCTGGCGGCAGTCAGGAGATGGTGGCGGGTTTTCGTCAGGCAATTAAAGGCAGCGCCATCAACATTGTGGATATCGCCTGGGGCGATAACGACATTGAAGTGCAGCGAAACTTACTCCAGGAAATGCTGGAGCGTCATCCGGACGCCAATGTGGTCGCCGGGTCGGCGATAGCGGCGGAGGCGGCGGAGGCGGCGATGGGCGAAGGGCGAAATTTGACGACTCCGCTCACGATCGTCTCATTTTATCTGACGCATCAGGTTTATCGCGGTTTAAAACGCGGCCATATCCTGATGGCGCTCAGCGATCAGATGGCCTGGCAGGGAGAATTAGCGATAACGCAGTCGATTAAGGTCTTACAGGGGCAACCGGTGCCTGAAAATTTGCCGGCTACCACCCAATTTGAGCGTAACGACCTCGATCAGTTCGGCAACCACTCTAACCGCGGCATTATCGCCATGAAACAGGTGGTGTCGCCGCAGTTTGAAGCGCGTAACGACTTTGATATTTTCCGCGATCTCTGCCGACGCTTTAACCGTGAAGCGGCATTCACGGAAGGTCTTGATGAAATGGGCTGGCTGAAACGCATCTGGCAGGAAGGGAGCCAGCAGGGAAAAGGTCGCGGTATCCACTTACCGACTTTCGAGGTGTTCTGGAATCAACAGGAGTACATCGAGTTTGATCATCCGCAGATGTTTGTGCGCCATCAGGCTTTCCGTGAAGATCCGGACCTGGAGCCGTTGGGCACGCCAAGCGGTTTGATCGAGATTTACTCCAAAACGATCGCCGACATGCAATACGACGATTGTCAGGGCCATCCCATGTGGTTCGAAAAAATCGAACGCTCGCATGGCGGGCCGGGATCGCAGCGCTGGCCGCTGCACTTACAGTCCGTCCACCCTGATTTCCGTCTGCATTCCCAACTGTGCGAGTCGGAAACGCTGCGTCAGCAATATGCCGTTGGCGGCAAGGAGCCGGTCTTTATTAACCCACAGGATGCCAGCGCGCGCGGGATCCGCAACGGTGACATCGTGCGGGTATTCAATGCACGCGGGCAGGTACTGGCGGGAGCGGTAGTTTCCGATCGCTATGCGCCGGGCGTGGCGCGAATTCATGAAGGCGCCTGGTACGATCCTGATAAAGGCGGCGATCTCAACGCGTTATGTAAGTACGGCAACCCTAACGTATTAACGCTGGATATCGGTACATCACAGCTCGCGCAGGCGACCAGCGCGCATACGACGCTGGTGGAAATTGAAAAATATACCGGCCCTATGGATAACGTCACGGCGTTTAACGGTCCGGTCGAGATGGTCGCGCAGTGTGAATATGTACCCGCATCGCAGGGGAATCCGCATGATTAAGCAGCCAGCGCTTGCTCAGGAACAGTACGCCTGCGTATATGCATGGCTGGCGTTACTCTTTTTCCGGGAAGTGGATGATGAAGGGTTAATACAATTACAGTCCGCGGAAATCGCGGACTGGCTGGCGCTGTTAAAGCGTCAGCCAGCGCTGGCGGCGTCGGTGGCGTTACTCGAACAAAAAATTGCCGCGCTTAGCCTGCGTCAGGATGCGCAGCTGGAGCTGGCAGCGGATTTTTGCGGATTGTTCCTGATGACGGATAAAAAATCGGCCTTGCCCTACGCCTCGCAATACCCGCAGCAGGAACCCGGCATGATTAAACATTTATTGCTTGAAGCCGGGATGGAAGTCAACGACGATTTTAAAGAGCCGGCCGACCACCTGGCGATTTATCTGGAATTACTCAGCCATTTACATTTTTCATTGGGTGAATCGTTCCAACAACGGAGAATGAATAAATTACGCCAGAAAACATTGTCGTCATTACTGGAGTGGCTTCCGGAATTTACAAATAATTGCCTTAAGCATGATCTCTATGGTTTTTATGCTGCGTTAAGTCAATTATTGTTGGCTATCGTTCGTTTTGATGACGGAAAAGAGGATTTATCCATTGTTGCGGTTGAATAAACCCTGTGACGGGCATCGCAAAATAAATCTTACGATAGTCGGGGGTTATCATATCTATAGGTTTAGCCAATTGTAATTATTGATACCAATCAATATCCATGATGGGTTTGTATTTAGTATTGACGGGCCTCATGAGTAAAAAAATAAAATTTAATTAATCATGCCGCAATACCCCATAAGGATAGTGATATGAAAAAAATTACCCTCTATGCGACAACGGTTATCACCGTTGGGCTGTTATGTTATTTAGGTTTGTCCGGGTATGTATGGTATTACGACAAACAGCGCAGTAAAAAAAGCGATGTGCAGGCCTCGGTTGTGGGTGAAAATAATAAAATACTGGGTTATTTCAGGGAGAAAGGATGTGATTATTGTCATACGCCTTCCGCTGAATTGCCTTTTTATTCCTCTTTTCCGGTGGCAAAGCAGTTAATGGATTACGATATCCAGCTCGGTTACAAGTCGTTTAACCTGGAGGCGGTACGGGCCGCCCTGATTGCGGATACGCCGGTGCCGCAAAGCGAACTGAATAAAATTGAATGGGTTATGCAACATCAGACTATGCCGCCAACCCGCTATGTCGCGCTGCACTGGGCGGGGGGCGTCAGCGATAAAGAGCGTACTGACATCCTGAACTGGATAGCCGATCAGCGTGAGCGCAACTATGCCAGCGCCGATACCGACCCCGCGCACCGGAATGAACCCGTTCAGCCTATTCCGCGCAATATTCCCGTCGATGCGAAAAAAGTCGACTTAGGTTTCCGTCTTTATCATGATGAACGTTTATCCGGCGACAGCACAATATCCTGTGCGCATTGTCACGCGTTAAATGCGGGCGGTGTCGATGGCAGAAAAACCTCAATTGGCGTTGGCGGCGCGGTAGGACCAATAAATGCGCCGACGGTATTCAACTCCGTATTTAATATCGAACAATTTTGGGATGGTCGTGCTGCAACCCTGCAGGAGCAAGCAGGCGGACCACCGTTAAATCCTATTGAAATGGCCTCTAAATCCTGGGATGAAATTATTAGCAAGCTTGATAAAGATCCTGCCCTGAAAAAAGATTTCCAGGCGGTTTATCCGCAAGGATTTACCGGGGAAAATATTACTGATGCGATCGCCGAATTTGAAAAAACGTTGATAACGCCGGATTCCGCCTTTGATAAATGGCTACGTGGAGATGAAAATGCGCTGACCGCGCAACAGAAACACGGTTATCAATTATTTAAAGAGAATAAATGTGCAACCTGTCACGGCGGTATCATTTTAGGCGGGCGCTCTTTTGAACCATTGGGATTAAAGCGAGACTTTAATTTTGGCGAAATTACCGCAGCGGATATTGGTCGTATGAACGTCACCAAAGAGGTTCGCGATAAATTACGGCAAAAAGTCCCGGGCTTACGCAACGTCGCGTTAACAGCGCCTTATTTCCATCGGGGCGACGTACCGACGCTGGATGGCGCGGTAAAACTGATGCTGCGTTATCAGGTTGGCACCGATCTGCCGCAAAACGATATTGACGATATCGTCGCCTTCCTGGAAAGCCTGACCGGTGTTTATACGCCATATCAACCTGAATATGCGCAATGACAATGATGCTTGAAGCCAGAGATCTGTACTGCGAGCGGGACGAGAGGACGCTGTTTCGCGGGCTGTCGTTCACCGTGGAAGCCGGGGAGTGGGTGCAGGTCACCGGCGGCAACGGCGCCGGAAAAACCACCCTGCTGCGCCTGCTGACCGGGCTGGCGCGCCCGGACGGCGGGGAGGTGTACTGGCAGGGCGGGATGGTCATTCTCACCACCCACCAGCCGCTGCCGGGGGCCGCGGACACCGTCCGCCGCCTGGCGCTGACCGGCGGGGGGGCCGGGCTGTGATGTGGCGTGTCTTCTGTCTCGAGCTGCGCGTGGCGTTCCGCCACGGCGCGGACATCGCCGGCCCGCTGTGGTTCTTCCTGATGGTCATCACCCTGTTTCCGTTAAGCGTCGGGCCGCAGCCGCAGCTGCTGGCGCGTATCGCGCCGGGCATCATCCAGGTGGCGGCGCTGCTGGCCTCGCTGCTGGCGCTGGAGCGGCTGTTTCGCGACGACCTGCAGGACGGCAGCCTGGAGCAGCTGATGCTGCTGCCGGTGCCGCTGCCGGCGGTGGTGCTGGCGAAGGTGCTGGCCCACTGGGCGGTGACCGGCCTGCCGCTGATGATGCTCTCCCCGCTGGTGGCGCTGCTGCTGGGGATGGACGTGTACGGCTGGAAAATCATGGCGCTGACGCTGCTGCTCGGCACGCCGGCGCTGGGGTTTCTCGCCGCGCCGGGCGTCGCGCTGACGGCCGGCCTGCGGCGCGGCGGCGTCCTGCTGGGCATTCTGGTGCTGCCGCTGAGTGTCCCGGTGCTGATTTTCGCCACCGCGGCGATGGACGCGGCATCGATGCATTTACCCGTTGACGGCTATCTGGCGGTGCTGGGGGCGCTGCTGGCGGGCAGCGCGACGTTAAGCCCGTTCGCCACCGCGGCGGCGCTGCGCCTCAGCGTGCAGTAGCGCCCCGGCGCGACGGACATTTTACTGGTTTCAGGAGGTCAGGTGACAACGATGTGGAAAACCCTTCATCAGCTGGCGGCGCCGCCCCGGCTGTATCAGATTTGCGGCAGGCTCGTGCCGTGGCTGGCGGCAGCCGGCATCATCGCGCTGGCCACCGGCTGGGTCCGGGGCTTTGGTTTCGCCCCGGCGGACTACCAGCAGGGGGAGAGCTACCGCATTATGTACCTGCATGTCCCGGCGGCCATCTGGTCGATGGGTATCTATGCGGCGATGGCGGTGGCGGCGTTCACCGGGCTGGTCTGGCAGATGAAAATGGCCAGCCTTGCCGTCGCGGCGATGGCGCCGGTGGGGGCGGTGTACACCTTCATCGCGCTGGTCACCGGCGCGGCGTGGGGCAAACCGATGTGGGGCACCTGGTGGGTGTGGGACGCGCGCCTGACCTCGGAGCTGGTGCTGCTGTTTCTCTACGCCGGGGTCATCGCCCTGTGGCACGCCTTTGACGACCGTAAAATGGCCGGGCGCGCGGCGGGCATTCTGGTGCTGGTCGGCGTGGTGAACCTGCCGGTTATCCACTATTCCGTCGAGTGGTGGAACACCCTGCACCAGGGCTCGACGCGGATGCAGCAGAGTATCGACCCGGCGATGCGCTCGCCGCTGCGCTGGGCCATCGCCGGCTTCCTGCTGCTCTTTATGACGCTGGCGCTGATGCGGATGCGCAACCTGATTTTACTGATGGAAAAACGCCGCCCGTGGGTGAGCGAACTGATACTGAAAAGGGGGCACCGGTGAGTCCGGCATTTTCATCGTGGAGCGATTTTTTCGCCATGGGCGGGTACGCCTTTTTTGTCTGGCTGGCGGTGGCGATGACCGTGGCGCCGCTGGTGCTGCTGGCGCTGACCACCGCCCTGGTCCTGTACGCGCTGCGCGCGAATATCGACCTGTTCTATACCCCCGGCGAAATCCTCTACGGCAAGCGCGAGACGCAGCAGCTGCCGGCGGTGGGCCAGCGCCTGCGCGTCGGCGGGATGGTGATGCCCGGCAGCGTCAGGCGCGACCCGGACTCGCTGAAGGTGAACTTCAGCCTCTACGACGCCGAAGGGTCGGTGACGGTGAGCTATGAGGGGATACTGCCGGACCTGTTCCGCGAGGGACAGGGGGTGGTGGTGCAGGGCACCCTGGAGAAGGGCAGCCACGTCCTGGCGCAGGAGGTGCTGGCCAAGCATGACGAGAACTACACACCGCCGGAAGTGGAAAAGGCGATGCAGGAAAACCACCGCCGCCCGCAACGCGCTGATAAGGACACCTCATCATGATGCCTGAATACGGCCACGCGCTGCTGTGCCTGGCGCTCGGCGTGGCGCTGCTGCTGTCCGTTTACCCGCTGTGGGGCGTGGCGCGCGGTGACGCGCGGATGATGGCGTCGGCCGGGGTGTTCGCCTGGCTGCTGTTCATCTGCGTGGCGGGCGCGTTTTTCGTGCTGGTGCACGCCTTTGTGGTTAACGACTTCACCGTGGCCTATGTCGCCGGCAACTCGAACACGCAGCTGCCGGTGTGGTACCGGGTGGCCGCCACCTGGGGGGCGCACGAGGGCTCGCTGCTGCTGTGGGTGCTGCTGATGAGCGGCTGGACCCTGGCGGTGGCGGTGTTCAGCCGGCCGGTGCCGGCGGATATCGTCGCCCGGGTGCTGGCGGTGATGGGGATGGTCTGCGCCGGTTTTCTGGCGTTCATCCTGTTCACCTCCGGCCCGTTCGTCCGCACGCTGCCGGCCTTTCCGGTGGAGGGGCGCGACCTGAACCCGCTGCTGCAGGACCCGGGGCTGATTTTCCACCCGCCGCTGCTGTACATGGGCTATGTCGGCTTCTCGGTGGCCTTCGCCTTCGCCATCGCCGCGCTGCTGAGCGGGCGTCTGGACAGCGCGTTCACCCGTTTTGCCCGCCCGTGGACGCTGGCGGCGTGGGTGTTCCTGACGCTGGGCATCGTGCTCGGCTCGGCGTGGGCCTACTACGAGCTGGGCTGGGGCGGCTGGTGGTTCTGGGACCCGGTGGAGAACGCCTCCTTTATGCCGTGGCTGGCGGGCACCGCCCTGCTGCACTCGCTGGCGGTCACCGAACAGCGCGCCGGCTTTAAGGCGTGGACGCTGCTGCTGTCCATCTGCGCCTTCTCGCTGTGCCTGCTGGGCACCTTCCTGGTGCGCTCCGGGGTGCTGGTGTCGGTGCACGCCTTCGCCTCCGACCCGGCGCGCGGAATGTTTATCCTCGCCTTTATGGTGCTGGTCACCGGCGGCTCGCTGCTGCTCGGCAACAACGTCCTGCTGATGGCCGCCATGCTGGTGGTGCTGCTGGGTACCCTGCTGCCGCTGGTGCACAAACAGCTGGGGCTGGGCAGCATTTCGGTGGGGGAGCCGTTCTTTAACACCATGTTCACCTGGCTGATGGTCCCCTTTGCCCTGCTGCTGGGGGTGGGGCCGCTGGTGCGCTGGGGCCGGGACCGGCCACGTAACATCAGGAAACTGCTGTGGGCTGCCGTTGTCACTACCCTGGTGCTGTCGGTACTTTTGCCGTGGCTGCTGGAAGATAAAATCATCGCCATGACGGCGGTGGGGATGGCGATGGCCTGCTGGATTGCGGTGCTGGCGGTGGCCGAAGCCGTACAGCGCGTGTCCCGCGGCACGAAAACCTCTCTCAGCTACTGGGGAATGGTGGCGGCGCACCTCGGGCTGGCGGTGACGATTACCGGCATCGCCTTCAGCCAGAATTACAGCGTGGAGCGTGACGTGCGGATGCGGGCGGGCGACAGCGTGACCATTCACGACTACCGCTTCACCTTCCGGGAGGTGCGGGACATCACCGGGCCCAACTACCGCGGCGGGGTGGCCCTCATCGGGGTGACGCGCCACGGCGAGCCGGAGGCGGTGCTGCACGCGGAGAAACGGCTCTACAACACCAGCCGGATGGTGATGACCGAGGCGGCGATTGACGGCGGGCTGACCCGCGATCTGTACGCCGCGCTCGGGGAGGAGCTGGACAACGGCGCGTGGGCTGTGCGCCTGTACTACAAACCGTTTGTCCGCTGGATATGGGCCGGGGGGCTGCTGATGGCGCTGGGCGGGCTGCTGTGCCTGGTGGACCCGCGCTACCGCCGCCGTAAACCATTGCCGGAGGCCGGATGAAACGCAACGTACTGTTATTACCGTTACTGATTTTTCTGCTGATTGCCGCGGCGCTGCTGTGGCAGCTGACGCGCAACGCGCAGGGGGATGACCCGACGAATCTCGAATCGGCGCTGACCGGGAAGCCGGTGCCGGCGTTCCGCCTGGAATCGCTGGAGACGCCGGGTCAGTACTATGAGGCGGAGGTGCTGACGCAGGGGAAACCGGTGCTGCTTAACGTCTGGGCCACCTGGTGCCCGACCTGCCGCGCCGAGCATCAGTACCTGAACCAGCTTTCTGCGCAGGGTATCCGGGTGGTCGGGCTGAACTATAAGGACGACCGGGCGAAGGCGGTGGCCTGGTTAAAGGAACTGGGCAACCCGTATGCGCTGAGTTTATCGGACAGCGACGTGATGCCGTTTAAAGATGAAGCGCAGGAGCAGCAGTTCCGCCAGCTCACGGAGCAGCTGCGCTGCCCGAAATGCCAGAACAACAGCATTGCGGACTCGAACGCGATGATAGCCACCGACATGCGCCGCAGGGTGTATGACCTGATGCAGGAGGGGAAGAGCCGCCAGGAAATCATCGATTACATGGTGGCGCGCTACGGCAACTTCGTCACCTACGACCCGCCGCTGACCCCGCTGACGGTGCTGCTGTGGGTGCTGCCGCTGGCCGCCATCGTGGCGGGCGGGTGGATAATCGTTGCCCGCACGCGCCGGCGGGTGCGCCTGCGCCGGCAGCTACGCCCTGACCGGCAGCTATCAGCAGGTCAGGGCCTGGCAGCAGGCAACGGCGCAGACGCCCGGGCTGCTGGCGCGGGCGCTGGACCCGGCGGCGCAGCCGCTGAATGAAGAGGAGATGGCGCGGCTGGCGCTGGGGCTGCGCACCCGCCTGCAGAATGATGCCGGCAATGTTGAGGGCTGGCTCATGCTGGGGCGCACCGGTATGGTACTGGGTAATGCCGGTACCGCCACCGGGGCCTATGCGAACGCCTACCGCCTGGACCCGAAAAACAGCGATGCGGCGCTGGGCTACGCGGAGGCGCTGACGCGCTCGTCCGACCCGGAGGATAACCGCCGCGGCGGGGAGCTGCTGCGTCAGCTGGTGAGAAGTGACCACACGGATATCCGGGTGTTAAGCCTGTATGCGTTCAGCGCCTTTGAGCAGCAGCGTTTTGGCGAGGCGGTGGCGGCCTGGGAGATGATGCTGAAACTGCTGCCGGCGGGTGACGCCCGGCGGGCGGTGATAGAGCGCAGTATCCGGCTGGCGCAGGAGAAATAAGACCCTGACGGCCCGGTGGCGCGGCGCCATCGGGCCTGGCTATCCCAACGATACGCTAAAGCCTGAAAGTGAAGCCCGTGTGCAGTATGATGACGAGCATCGTCTCTTATCAGGACATCCCATGAAACAAATCACCTTTACGCCGCGCCATCACCAGCTTACCAACACCAATACCTGGACACCTGACAGCCAGTGGCTGGTCTTTGATGTGCGGCCTTCAGGCGCGTCATTTACGGGCAAGACTATTGAGCGTGTCAATGTGCATACCGGCGACGTGGAGGTGATTTATCGCGCCGTGCAGGGCGCGCATGTCGGCGTGGTGACGGTGCATCCTGCCGACAACCACTATGTGTTTATTCATGGCCCTGAAAACCCTGATGAGACGTGGCATTACGATTTTCACCACCGCCGGGGCGTTATTGCAACGTCGGAGGGTGTGACTAACCTCGATGCGATGGATATTACTGCGCCGTATACTCCCGGCGCGCTGCGCGGCGGCAGTCACGTCCATGTGTTTAGCCCGAACGGCGAGCTGGTGAGTTTTACCTATAATGACCACGTTCTGCATGAGCGCGATCCGGCGCTGGATCTGCGTAATGTCGGCGTGGCCGCGCCGTATGGGCCGGTAACGGTGCCGGTTCAGCATCCGCGCGAATACAGCGGTAGCTACTGGTGCGTACTGGTTAGCCGCACGACGCCTGCGCCGAGACCTGGCAGCGATGACATTAACCGCGCCTATGAAGAGGGCTGGGTGGGCAACCGCCTGATCGCCTTTATTGGCGATACGCTGTCGCTGACGGGCAAAAAAGTCCCGGAGCTGTTTATTGTCGATTTACCGTGTCATGAAAACGGCTGGAAACAGGCAGGCGACACGCCGCTGACGGGAACCGAATCAACGATGCCATCGCCGCCGTTGGGCGTAGTTCAGCGGCGTCTTACCTTTACTCACCAGCGTGTTTATCCAGGACTCACTAACGAACCACGCCACTGGGTTCGCAGTAATCCGCAGGCGACGGCGATCGCCTTTTTGATGCGGGACGATAACGGCGTAGCGCAACTGTGGCTGATATCGCCGCAGGGAGGCGAGCCCCGGCAGTTAACGCATCATGCGACCGGCGTACAGTCAGCGTTTAACTGGCATCCGTCGGGTAAATGGCTGGGACTGGTGCTGGAAAATCGGATTGCCTGCTGCGACGCACAAAGTGGGAAGATCGACTTCTTAACCGCCAGGCACGACAACCCGCCGTCTGCGGACGCCGTCGTTTTTTCACCGGATGGGCGACACGTCGCATGGATGGAAGAGGTGAAAGGGTTCCGTCAGCTATGGGTGACGGAAACCGGGCGATAAATCAGGGAGGAGGCATCTTCGCCGGGGGGATGACGGCATTGGTCATTTTCGTCTCCTCCTCGCTTTTCTCGACGCGCGATATTACCGAACTGTCTTTGCGGAAGATGCCCCACGGCAGAAGGATCGTATCCATCACGGCGGTAAACGGCATATCCAGGATGGCCAACGATTTGGTGCCCCAGTTTGTCTCATCGTTACCGATCATCGTAGCGCTGGCGCGCGTGCCAGGATAAGTACCCTCTTTACCGCCGGTGTGCGACATGACGCTTGAACAACCGCCTAATAAAAGCATCCCATTCCATATTATCAGCGTTAACCACACGTTTTTTATCATCACTCATTCATCTGTTGGTTGTCGTTATTTGCATGATGAGTTATAGCGATCCGTTGCTAAAAATAACATCACCAGTACGTGGCACTGTGGCGGTAATCGCACTTTAACAATCAGTGCTGTCCCAACCAGTCTATGCAATAGCCAATAAACTGCAAAAAAAAGTCGGATTAAAATACTTGAAAAGTACGTATTCAGACCCATTTATAAGACGTAGTGAACAGAAGGGCACGCCTGATGGGTGTTCTGGCAATCCTGGCCTGTCCATGATGGAAGGTCTGACATTCTCGCTGATTTCAGGAGTTTATGATTATGCGTAACTTTGATTTATCCCCGCTGTACCGTTCTGCCATTGGTTTTGACCGTCTGTTTAACCTGCTTGAAAATAACCAAAGCCAAAGTAATGGCGGCTACCCTCCGTACAACGTTGAGCTGGTAGACGAAAACCACTACCGCATCGCCATTGCCGTTGCCGGTTTCGCGGAAAGCGAACTGGAGATTACTGCCCAGGATAATTTACTGGTGGTAAAAGGCGCTCATGCGGACGAGCAGAAAGAACGTACTTACCTGTATCAGGGCATTGCCGAGCGTAACTTTGAACGTAAGTTCCAGTTAGCGGAGAACATTCACGTTCGCGGCGCAAACCTGGTCAACGGGCTGCTGTATATCGAACTGGAGCGCGTGATTCCGGAAGCGAACAAACCGCGCCGTATCGAAATTAACTGATTCCGTCGGGTCGCGTTGCGCGGCCTGTCATCCCATGCTCGCCGTCAGGGAGCATGTTCGCACGTAAAGTGTGAAGGTAAAAACTCGCTTCTTAGAAGGAGAAATGATTATGCGTAACTACGATTTATCCCCACTGCTGCGTCAATGGATCGGTTTTGACAAGCTGGCCAATGCGCTGCAAAACAGCGGCGAAAGCCAGAGCTTCCCGCCCTATAACATCGAAAAAAGCGACGATAACCATTATCGCATTACCTTAGCGTTAGCCGGTTTCCGTCAGGAAGATCTGGATATTCAACTGGAAGGCACGCGCCTGACGGTAAAAGGTACGCCGGAACAGCCGGAAAACGAGCCCAAATGGTTACATCAGGGCCTGGTCATGCAGCCTTTTAGCCTGAGCTTTACGCTGGCTGAGAATATGGAAGTTTCCGGCGCGACGTTTACCAACGGCCTGCTGCATATTGATTTAACCCGTAACGAGCCGGAAACCATTGCGCCGCAGCGTATCGCCATTAACGAACGCTCCGCATTAAATAGCTAATGAGCTCCTTGCCTTGCCCCGCCAGAGATGGCGGGGCTTTTTTGTGCCACGAAAAAGGGTAAGACGCTGCCGAAGTCAGGACGTCTGGGCGGTTTTGTAACATGAGAATGTGCGCCATGCTGTATATATGCCTTAACGGTTCAGTCATAATCCCTATAAATTGAAATGTTACTCACAGGGAAGAAAAGATGAGTGATATCGCATTGACGGTCAGCGTTCTGGCGTTGGTGGCGGTTGTCGGTTTATGGATCGGCAACATTAAAGTGCGCGGTGTCGGCTTTGGTATTGGCGGCGTTCTGTTCGGCGGTATTATCGTCGGCCACTTCGTCGATCAGGCTGGGGTGACGCTGAGCGGCGATATGCTGCACTTTATCCAGGAATTCGGCCTGATCCTTTTTGTTTATACCATCGGCATACAGGTGGGGCCGGGGTTTTTCGCCTCGCTGCGCGTTTCCGGGCTGCGTCTCAATCTGTTTGCTGTTCTGATTGTGATTATGGGCGGGTTGGTCACCGCGATTCTGCATAAAATTTTCGCTATTCCGCTGCCAGTGGTGCTGGGGATTTTCTCCGGCGCAGTCACCAATACGCCTGCGTTAGGGGCGGGTCAGCAAATCCTGCGCGATCTGGGAACGCCAGTGGATCTGGTAGATCAGATGGGGATGAGCTATGCGATGGCGTATCCGTTTGGCATCTGCGGTATTTTGCTCACCATGTGGCTGATGCGGCTGATTTTTCGCGTTAAC
Organism: Salmonella sp. GDC200615; assembly: GCF_050574145.1. Taxonomy (NCBI): domain Bacteria; kingdom Pseudomonadati; phylum Pseudomonadota; class Gammaproteobacteria; order Enterobacterales; family Enterobacteriaceae; genus Salmonella; species Salmonella sp. GDC200615. Next base: position 31,826 of record NZ_CP192247.1, read on the forward strand.
GTCGAGGCGGAGGCGCAGAAGCACGAATCCTCTCTCGCTAACGGCCATTCATTAATTCAGACAATGAATATCCGTGTCGAGAATCCGAACCTCAATAATATGGCTATCCAGGATGTGCCGATCCTGAACAGCGATAAAATCATTTGCTCACGCCTGAAACGCGATGACACGCTGATGGTGCCGTCGCCGGGGACGATTATCCAGGCAGGCGACCTGCTGCACCTCGTCGGCCAACCTACCGACCTGCATAACGCGCAACTGGTGATCGGTAAGGAAGTGGACACCTCGTTGTCGACGCGTGGCACGGATTTACGCGTCGAGCGTGTGGTCGTCACCAACGAAAAAGTGCTCGGCAAACGTATCCGCGATTTGCACTTTAAAGAGCGTTATGACGTGGTTATCTCCCGCCTTAACCGCGCGGGCGTTGAGCTGGTCGCCAGTAGTGACGCTAGCCTGCAGTTTGGCGACATTCTCAATCTGGTGGGGCGTCCAGCCTCGATTGATGCGGTAGCCAATGTGGTCGGCAACGCGCAGCAAAAACTCCAGCAGGTGCAGATGCTGCCGGTGTTTATCGGCATCGGATTAGGGGTTCTGCTTGGGTCAATCCCGTTGTTTGTGCCGGGATTCCCGGTCGCGTTAAAACTGGGGCTGGCTGGCGGGCCGCTGATCATGGCGCTAATTTTGGGGCGTATCGGCAGCATCGGTAAGCTGTACTGGTTTATGCCGCCGAGCGCCAACCTCGCGCTGCGTGAATTAGGCATCGTTTTGTTTCTGGCGGTCGTTGGGCTGAAATCCGGCGGCGATTTTGTCGATACGCTGACACAGGGCGAAGGATTAAGCTGGATTGGCTACGGTATTTTCATCACCGCTATTCCGCTGATTACCGTCGGTTTGCTGGCGCGAATTTTTGCCAAAATGAACTACCTGACGCTGTGCGGGATGCTGGCCGGTTCGATGACCGATCCGCCAGCGCTGGCATTTGCCAACAATCTTCATGCCACCAGCGGCGCGGCGGCGCTCTCTTACGCGACCGTCTATCCGTTAGTGATGTTCCTGCGTATTATCACGCCACAACTGCTGGCGGTGATTTTTTGGGGAATGGGTTAGCGCCTGATGGCGCGTTGCTTATCCGGCCTATGCACTGTGTTAAATCCAGGCTGGATAACGCGCGCCGCACCGGCCACACTTCTGCTCTTCTTCTTATCTTCTTCCTCAATGAACGCGCTAATCAGCGTAATGGCAACGAGCATAATTCCAATTTTTTTCAGTTAGTTATCAATCTTCATCGCTTTTTTTTCGTCGCGACGGGTGGTTTTTCAGCTTTTAATTCGGCAATAATGCCTTTCCTGGCGGTGGCGTTGAAAAAGGTCGCAACTGAAATGAAAAATAGCGGGAATGAGCGCGGTTGCGCCGAAACGCGTCACCAGTGAACTACAGTTATTTTGCAATAAGATTCCCTTGCTGCGGGATAATGTGAAGCATATCAGCAACAACGTGAGTGGTATTCTGAAAACGAACGGGAATACATAAGAACGTAAAAGGAGTCGTCATGAAGATTTCCCGCCTCGGAGAAGCGCCGGATTATCGCTTCTCACTGGCAAATGAGCGCACCTTTCTGGCGTGGATTCGCACCTCGCTGGGATTTCTGGCGGCAGGCGTCGGTCTTGATCAGCTCGCCCCGGATTTTGCCACGCCGGTGATCCGTGAACTGCTGGCGCTATTGTTGTGTCTGTTTGCGGGCGGCTTGGCGATTTATGGCTATCTACGCTGGTTACGTAATGAAAAAGCGATGCGCCTGAAAGAGGATTTGCCCTATACCCATAGCCTGTTGATCATCAGCGTTATTTTGATGATTGTCGCGGTGATAGTGATGGGGCTGGTACTGTATGCCGGATAGTCGTAAAGCCCGTCGGCAGAACGATCCGGGACTGCAACCGGAGCGTACGTCGCTGGCCTGGTTTCGCACGCTGCTGGGATACGGGGCGTTAATGGCGTTAGCCGTCAGGCACCACTGGCATCAGGCGGGGTTCTTGTTCTGGGTGTCAATCAGCGTTCTGGCGATAGTGGCGGTGATTCTTTGGCGTTATACCCTGAGTCGTAATTTGATGGATGTCGCGCATAGCGATTTTTCCGAAACTCATGTCATGCGTGACAAATTTTTGATCTCCCTCGCGGTGTTGTCGCTCGCAATCCTGTTTGCTGTTACCCATATTCGCCAACTTATTGCATTTATCGGGAATTTTATATGACAGGACGTCAGGACATTGTCGTGAGTGATGACCAGATTCAGGTCGTCGTAAATCGCCAGAATAGCCAGCGCCCTCAGCAACTGTACCGTAACTTACAACGGCTCGGCATTCGCAATGTCCATTTTATCCCATTGTTGGAACATGACCGGAACGGAATGTTGACCGAGGATTCATTGTGTTCAGCAGACTGGGGGCGGTTTTTAAATAGCGTATTTGATATTTGGGTACGTGAAGATATTCAGCGTATCTCGGTCCGCCTTTTTGATGAGACGCTACAGCAGTGGTGCGGCGGCAGGAATGGCGCTGAAGCGCCGGACAAGGTGCCGCTAAGCGCTGAATGTCAGAAGTGCTCTTTATTACGATTTTGCGGCGGCGGATGCCCTGAGCATCGGGATAGCCAGGGGAAAAATCAGCTTTGCGAGGGCTACCAGACCTTTTTTAACTACTCCTCGCCGCATATGCGGGTGATGCGGGATTTACTGAAGCAGCATCGCTCGCCGGAGGAGTTGATGGCGATGCTGCGTTAACGTCACAGGCCTGATAAGCGTAGCGCCATCAGGCGATGGCGTGCCGGATGGCGCTGCCGTCTTTCCGGCACTGAGTGAGTATTAGCGTCCTTTTGCCAGGTATTGTTCCATTTCATCTTCCGGCACCATGCCGCCCCCGGTTGCCCATACCAGATGCGTCGCGTTGCCGAGCTGCGTCTGACTGAATCCATGCCTTTGCTGATACGCGGCGGCGGCGCAAATGCGCTGTGGTCCGGCCATCCCCGCCAGAGCTGATGGCTCCAGTCGAATTCCTTCCTCCTGCGCCAGCCAGCCCAGCATGTCATACATTGTTTGATCGTCTAAGGTATAAAGGCCGTCAAGCAGACGCTCCATTGCCCGCCCAACAAAGCCCGAAGCGCGACCTACCGCCAGGCCGTCAGCCGCCGTCAGGTTATCAATACCGATATCTTGTACTGAGATGGCATCGTGCAGACCGGTATAAACGCCGAGTAACATGCAGGGTGAATGGGTCGGTTCGGCAAAGAAACAGTGGACGTTGTCGCCAAACGCCAGTTTCAGGCCAAAGGCGACGCCGCCAGGGCCGCCGCCAACGCCGCACGGCAGATAAACAAACAGTGGGTGACTGGCGTCAACGACGCGTCCCTGTTGAGCGAATTGCGCTTTCAGACGCTGACCCGCTACCGCATAGCCCAGAAATAGCGTGCGAGAGTTTTCATCATCGATAAAGAAACAGTTTGGATCGGATTGCGCTGCTTTACGGCCCTGCTCAACCGCCACGCCGTAATCATCTTCGTATTCCACGACCGTCACGCCGTGGCTACGCAGCTTCGCTTTTTTCCAGGCGCGGGCGTCGGCAGACATATGTACCGTCACTTTAAAACCGATGCAGGCGCTCATGATACCGATCGATAGCCCCAGATTGCCGGTTGAACCGACGGCGATACTGTACTGGCTGAAGAATTGTTTAAATTCCGGCGAAAGCAACACGCTATAGTCATCGTCGGTGGTTAACAGACCCGCCTCCAGCGCCAGTTTTTCCGCGTGCGTTAGCACCTCGTAGATGCCGCCGCGCGCTTTAATGGAACCAGAGATTGCCAGGTGACTGTCTTTTTTTAACAGCATTTCACCGTCGATCGTTTGCCCATACTCTTTTTCCAGCCGCTTTTGCATGGCCGGAATAGCGACCACGTCAGATTCGATCATGCCGCCAGCGGCAGCGGTTTGCGGAAACGCTTTCGCCAGATACGGCGCAAAGCGCGCCAGACGGTCATGGGCGGCGTTTACGTCCTGCTCCGTCAGGCCGACATACGGTAGACCTTGTGCAAGAGAGGTGGCGCCCGGGTTAAACCAGGTGGTTTCTTTGAGGGCGACCAGATCCTCGACCAAAGGATACCGGGCGATGAGCTTTTGTATGTTTTCCATAGTACGTCTCTTTACGATCAGATGATAAAGGAAAGCAGGAATGTGCCAGCCAGTGCAACGACAGATGCGATAAACGTGGCCGTCGTATAGTATTTAAACGTTTCATTCAGCGTAGCGCCGCAATACTGCTTGACCAGCCAGAACAGGGAATCGGTCACGATCGTGCAGCCAATGGCGCCGGAACCGATGGCAATAGCGATGATCTCCGGGCTGACGTCAGGATAGAGCGGCAGCATTGGCGCAACAATCGCGGTGGCGCCCATCATCGCCACCGTCGCAGAGCCGACCGCCGCGTGCAGAATCAGCGCTACCAGCCACGCCAGCAGAATCGGGTGCATATGCATATTTGAGAGGATCACCGCCAGCGTGTCCGCCAGCCCGCTACTTTTGAGAATGGCGTTGAACGCGCCGCCCGCGCCGATAATCAGCAGGATGTTCGCAATGGCGCCAAAGCCGTTTTCGGTGTGGGTAAGTAGCGCGTTCATACCCATATGCTGGCGCAGACCGAGTATGTAATACGCCACAAAGACAGCGATAAACATTGCGGTGATCGGATTACCGATAAACTCCAGCAGCGTATACAACGTGCCGTCTTTCGCCATATTCAGTTCAGCGACGGTTTTCACCAGCATCAGGCCAATCGGCAGCAGAACGGTAAACAGCGTTGCGCCCAGCGACGGCAGGGTGTTTTCGGCGCGCACTTCAAGATCCGCAAACTCTGTCGGTACGGGCTTGAACGGCAGACGATTACCCAGAAACTTTAAGAACAGCGGGCCGCCGACCAATGAGGCCATCAGTCCGACCAGCAGACCGTAGACAATCACCGAGCCGATATCCGCCCCCAGTTTATTTGCGACAAACAGCGCAGCCGGATGCGGCGGTACCACGCAATGGACGGCCATCAGCGCGGTACACAGCGGAATGGCCAGCTTCAGCAGCGAGGTATGGGTCTTTTTAGCGATAGAAAACGCCAGTGGGATGAGCAACACGACGCCCACTTCCACGAACAACGTGATACCGCAAATCAGCCCCACCAGTACCATGATCACGTCAGCAGAGAGCCAGCGGCAGCGCTGGAGCGTAAGCCCGATGCGTTCCGCCGCGCCGGAAACCTCCATCATTTTGCCAAGGATGGTGCCAAGACCGATAACGGCGGCCAGAAAACCGAGCGTACCGCCTATTCCGTTTTCTATCGCCGTGACCATCTCCAGCGGCCCCATGCCCATCATCGCGCCGACAAAGAAACTGGCGAGCAGTAACGCCAGGAAGGGGTGGAATTTAAACTTCACGATGGTCAATACGATTAACACGATGCTGATCAGCAGCGTGCTCACTACCCAGATTTGAGCGTGCATATCTCACCTACCCTGTGATTAATCTGTTCTTATTGGACAGAAAAACAGCACACCCTGACAAACGATATAATTTGCCATTCACATGATGTAAATTGAATCAACTATGTGATTTCCATCTAATATTGCCTTTATTTTGCGATATGGTTCATTTTGCTTCATCTATGTGCGGATTTTTTCAGCGTGTTTTTTTACACTTCGGGAAATTAAAAGATGACTGAGGTTGCCATGGAACCCCTTCGCGATACCCGAAACCGCTTACTCAACGGCTGGCAGTTATCCAAACTCTATACTTTTGAAGTCGCGGCCAGACACCAGTCCTTTGCTCTGGCGGCAGATGAGCTGTCGTTAAGCCCCAGTGCGGTAAGCCATCGTATCAATCAACTGGAAGCCGAGTTGGGAATCCAGCTATTTGTCCGCTCTCACCGTAAAGTGGAGCTTACCCATGAAGGCAAACGGGTATTCTGGGCGCTGAAATCGTCGCTGGATACGTTGAATCAGGAAATCCTCGATATCAAAAATCAGGAACTGTCCGGCACGCTGACCGTGTATTCCCGTCCCTCTATCGCCCAGTGCTGGCTGGTGCCCGCGCTGGGGGACTTTACCCGTCGCTATCCGTCAATTTCTCTTACTATGCTGACCGGCAACGATAACGTTAACCTACAGCGTGCCGGCATTGACCTGGCTATCTATTTTGACGATGCGCCGTCGGCGCAGCTCACGCACCATTTTTTAATGGATGAGGCGATTTTGCCCGTTTGCAGCCCGGATTACGCCCGTCGTTTCGCCTTGCAGGACAACCTGAATAACCTGCGGCACTGTACGCTCTTACACGACAGACAGGCGTGGAGTAACGATTCTGGCACCGATGAGTGGCACAGTTGGGCGCAGCATTTTGCGGTAAATTTGCCGGATTCATCCGGCATTGGCTTCGATCGTTCTGATTTAGCGGTGATTGCCGCGATGAACCACATTGGCGTGGCGATGGGGCGTAAACGGCTGGTGCAAAAGCGTCTCGACAGCGGCGAACTGATTGCGCCTTTTGGTGACATGAGGCTGAAATGTCATCAGCATTATTATGTCACCACTCTGCCTGGCAGGCAGTGGCCGAAAATCGAGGCATTTATTCGCTGGTTGCAGGAACAGGTGTGAAGATTTATTACGCTTTGTCGCTACACCTGCCGGGAGTGAATATGCTAAATACCTGCTATCACCGTGGTAAAAATTTTAGGGGGCGTCGTGTTTAAACCGCTTATTGCCTCTCTCATGCTGACCAGCGCGGTCGTCTATGCGAAACCGATGCCTTTGACGGCGGCGCGCTATGCGCAGCAGCTTGGCGTTGGGATGGATGTTGACTGGGCGCGAACGGAACGGGGTATTCGTGAGTTTGATCCGTTGGTCGTGCGGGATTTTAAGGCAAAAGGGTTAACGCATGTCCGTATTCGTGTGGCAGGCGCGCCGACGGAAGCGCGCCTCATCCATTTGCGTAAGCTGGTAGAAGCCTGCGAATACTATGCGTCATACCCATTATTGCCTATCAGGCGGATGCGTATAAAACCGATCCCAGCGCCAGCCATGAAAAGGAGCTGATCAACTGGTGGAGCGTGGTCGCGCGCTATTTTAGCCAGACATCCCCGCTTCTGGGGTTCGATCTCATTTATGAGCCTGCCGACAAACTTAATCATAATATGGCGTCGCTGAATCGCGTATATGACAAAACCATCCGCCTGATTCACGCCATTGATCCACAGCGTATGATTTTCGTTGCCCCCCGCATGCGCGCCGCGCCGGAGGATTTGTCGGCGCTTAAACTGCCGGCGCAAAGCCAGAACTATGTACTGGCGGAGTGGCACATCTTCCCGTGGGGCCCCCTGAAAAGCGGCGGTAAATATCCGTGGACATCAGGCACGGCGGCGGAAAAAGCGGCGATTCGGGCACGGATTAATGCCACGGTTCGCTGGCAGCATAAGACCGGCCATGCAAGTTGGGTGGGCGGATGGGCGCCGGGAGAGTCGATAAAAATGACGCCGGTCGCTTCACAGTTTGCGTTTGCCCGTTTTATGGCCTGCGAGCTGAAAAAAGCGCATATCCCGTATGCGATAAACGCGGATACTCAGTTTTATGACGGCGAAGAAGGAGCGTGGCGTCCGGCGCAGGAGCCCCTGCTCAATGCGATGATCGCGCCGGAATGTGAAACGCCCGGCAAAAAGCCGGGCGAGGGGAACGTTAAACCGTCTGTCCCTGATGCGATATCCGTGACGCCAGCGGCAGCCAGCACGCCAGGATCAGCAATCCCATAAGGGTCATCAACAGTCCCAGACTGCCCTGACCGTTTTGCGGCAACATTGCCGAAAGCCACGCCAGTACGCCGGAACCAATATTTTGCAGCCCGCCGACCAGCGCGCCAGCGGTGCCTGCGAGGAACGGAAACGGCTCCATCGCGCCGCTGGTGGCCAGTGGAAATAACATCCCGGCGCCGAAGAAAAACAGCGCAGCGGGGATGAGTAGCGTCCAGACGTTCATCACGCCAAACCAGCCGGGAATCCACATCATAAGGCCTGCCAGCAGACAGCAGATAACTGACTGCCACATCAGGGCTGAGAAGCGTTTATTCGGGCGTCCGGCAAACCAGGCGCCGAAGAACGCCGCCGGAATCGGCAGAATAAACAGAATGCTTACCACCATACTGCTGAGACCTAATACTGCTCCCATCAGCACGCCGGAACAGGCTTCAAAGACCGCAATGCCAGCCAGCCCGCCGATTAGCATCAGCAGGTAACAGTTAAATGCGCCGTTGCCAAACAGCGTTTTATAGCTGGCGATCAGCCGCGTACGCGGCGCGGCGGCGGGGCGGGTTTCCGGCATCCAGCGCGCCATGCTGAAGGTGACGCCAGCGCAAAGCACCAGCAGGAAAGCGTAACACGCGCGCCAGTTCCACAGGGTGTCCAGCAGACCGCCAATCAGCGGCGCTAACAGCGGGCTGACCAGAATCCCCATATTTAACAGGCTATTGGCGTGACGAAGTTGCGTTCCTTCATACAGATCGCGCGGGAGCGTTCTCGCCATTACTCCGCCAACGCCGGTTCCCATCCCTTGCATGGCGCTGGCGGCAATCAACACCGTCAAACTATGCGTGGTCATGGCGAACAGGGTCGCTACCATAAAAATAGACATGCCGACGAGGATTACGGGGCGGCGCCCAACCCGGTCGGAAAGCGGGCCGTAAAACAGTTGCGAGACGCCGTAGGTCAGGAGGTAAGCAGCCATTACGCTCTGGACGGCGCCTTCCCGGACGTTTAGCGCTTGTACCATATCGGCGATGGCGGGAATATAAATGGTTTGCGCCATCTGCCCTACGGCCACCAGTAACACCAACATCAACAACAAATTGACGTTTCTCTGCCTTTTCATTTCGCTGATTACTTTTCAAAAAAAGAAAAAATAAGAATAACTTGCTGCGCATTCCCATAAATGCGAGAGGAATCTATCACACCAGAAAAAGAAGGCCAGACAGCAACCAGCAATGGCAGACGAAGGAACGGCAGGATATGTAAACAAAAGCGGCAACAAATGTTGCCGAGAATGTGTTACGTCTGTGGCTGTTATTGGGCAATCATGACAGACGGAGTAAAATCGCCCCGAGGGCAATCCCGCCTGCCGCCACCAGACGTAGCCCGGCCACTTTCTCTTTAAGCAACAGCCAGGCTATCAGCGCGCCGAATAAAATCGACGTCTCACGCAGCGCGGCGACCACCGCCAGCGGCGCCTGGGTCATGGCCCATAGCGCCAGCCCATAAGATCCCATAGTGCCAATCCCGCCAAAAATGCCTTTTTTCCACTGTTGCGCCAGATAACGCGACGCTTCCCGCCGCCGCGCAATCATCGCCCAGGTTAACAGGCAGGCGCCGTTGAGAAAAAATGACCATAGCGTATAGCCCAGCGCCGTTTCTGAGAGTCTTACGCCGGTCCCGTCCACCAGCGTATATCCGGCAATAAAACAGGCGTTAGTTAATGCCAGCACGACACCACGTTGAGAGCTGGCGCGGCCATTACAGGCCATCCCAAGTATCGCCATGCAGATCACTGCGATGCCGACCCAGGCCATCGACGACAGGCTGTCGCCAAGAAACAGAACGCTAATGAGTGCCACCAGCAGCGGCGCGGTGCCGCGCATAAGAGGATAGGTCTGGCTCATGTCCGAGACCTGATAGGTTTTCGCCACCAGGACGGTATACACCACCTGGAGCGCGGTAGAGGCCGCTAAAAAAGGGATACTGGCGTGAGCTGGCTGCGGCGAGAAGGGCAAAAGGATCAATGCCATGACCGCCGCGGAACCGCTGACGCCGATCGCGGCGTAGAGCTTATCGTTTCCCGCTTTGACAATGGCGTTCCAGCTGGCATGTAGCAGCGCGGCGAACAGCAAAATGCAGAAAACGGAAAGGGTCATAGCGTCAGGCGTCGTTGAGGGTGTCATAAAAACGTAACATACCCGGGAAGCGAAAGACCAGCGGATAAGGTGAAAGGGGAGCGGTTGCCCGCTCCCCTTCGGTGCGGCTTGAATCTGAATTACTTAAGGTATTTCAGAACAGCATCAAGCAGTTGCAGTGCTGCAACAATGAGTTTCAGGATAAGAATGGTGATATCCACTACGCTCATACGCGTCTCCTGTGGTTAAGGAGCACTGCCAGCCGACGTACCTTTCCGCTGCCTGTTGCCAGCTGTTGCGCACGCGATCCCTTTTGCGAGGAATAGTGTGCGTGTTGACATAACACAGTGTGCTCACGAGGGGGTTAAGGCGCTGACGGCACCACCCGTTTCAGCCAGGACTTCGTTGCGCCGGTTTACGATGCGGCCCCCGCATAACACATTGTGTCAAAGACATTATAGTTAAGTACTGTATAAATGAACAGTAATTTATAGACAGAACGGAGCTTCTGATCCATACTCAAATTCATCAAAATTCGCGCCGAAATTGCGCGTTCTGCACAGAACGCGTATACTTCTGCTGTTGACATAACACAGTGTGCTTCGCGGCTACCACCCGCATTACGCTGTAAGAACCTCGCTTCGGCGAGGTTTTTTGTTTTCCGGCATTGTGAAACGCGTAATCATCAATCCCGGCGATTACCGGAGGGCGCTACGCTTATTACGCCTATACTCAAAGCGTGTAAATTCGTAGAAAAATGTGATCGATGACGCATTTTTGTGCAGATGAAAATTTTTCCGTTGTCATGCTGAAAGCGCTGTGCTTGTATAAAACGTGTTAATAACAAACAGACAAGGCCCCTAATGAACCCTTCCATGCTGAACGCGACCCTACTAACAACTGCGCCATCTCGCGCAGTGGTCGTCGTGCGTGTGGTGGTGGTCGTCGGCAATGCGCCGTAGGGTCCGGAGCACACACGATTCCAAAACCCCGCCGGCGCAAACCGGGCGGGGTTTTTTGTTTAAGACACCTTCCCGTAACGTCGGCTCAGAATAAAAGGAATGGAGCATGGCAAGTTCGGGCACAACATCTACACCTCAGCGCTTTACGGGCGCGGAATTTATTGTTCATTTTCTGGAGCGCCAGGGGATTCGTATCGTCACCGGCATTCCCGGCGGTTCGATCCTCCCCGTTTACGACGCGTTAAGCCAAAGCACGCAAATCCGTCATATTCTGGCGCGCCATGAACAAGGCGCGGGGTTTATTGCGCAGGGGATGGCGCGGACGGAGGGTAAACCTGCTGTTTGTATGGCCTGTAGCGGGCCGGGCGCGACCAATCTGGTCACGGCCATTGCCGATGCGCGCCTGGATTCTATTCCGTTAATCTGTATTACCGGGCAGGTTCCGGCGTCCATGATCGGTACTGACGCGTTTCAGGAAGTGGATACCTACGGTATCTCTATCCCCATCACCAAGCACAACTATCTGGTCAGAAATATCAACGAGCTGCCTCAGGTGATGAGCGATGCTTTTCGTCTGGCGCAGTCGGGACGTCCCGGCCCGGTGTGGATAGACGTTCCTAAAGATGTGCAGACGGCGACAATTGAGCTGGATGCGTTGCCGTCGCCGGCGGAAAAATCACCCCCGCCGGAGTTTAGCGCGGAGAGTATCCGCGAGGCCGCCGCAATGATTAACGCGGCGAAGCGTCCTGTGCTGTATCTGGGCGGCGGCGTGATCAATGCGCCGACACGCGTGCGCGAACTGGCGGAAAAAGCGCAACTGCCGACGACAATGACCTTAATGGCGCTGGGAATGCTGCCTAAGGCGCATCCGCTGTCGTTAGGAATGCTGGGGATGCACGGCGCGCGCAGTACCAATTTTATTCTGCAAGAGGCCGATTTACTGATTGTCCTGGGCGCGCGTTTTGATGACCGGGCGATTGGCAAAACGGAGCAGTTTTGTCCGAACGCCAAAATCATCCATGTGGATATCGATCGCGCCGAGTTAGGCAAAATTAAGCAGCCGCATGTGGCTATTCAGGCGGATGTCGATGATGTACTGGCACAGTTAATTCCCCATATCGAGGCACAGCCGCGGGAAGCATGGCATCAGTTGGTGGCGGACTTGCAGCAAGAATTCCCTTGCAGTATTCCCCAGGAAAATAACCCGCTTAGTCACTATGGGCTGATTAACGCGGTCGCCGCCTGTGTGGACGACAACGCGATTATTACCACTGACGTAGGTCAGCATCAGATGTGGACCGCGCAGGCTTATCCGCTCAACCGTCCGCGTCAGTGGCTGACTTCCGGCGGGCTGGGCACCATGGGGTTTGGTCTGCCCGCGGCGATTGGCGCGGCGCTGGCGAATCCGGGCAACAAGGTGCTGTGTTTTTCCGGCGACGGTAGTTTGATGATGAATATTCAGGAGATGGCTACCGCCAGTGAAAACCAGTTGGATGTGAAAATCATCCTGATGAATAACGACGCGCTGGGACTGGTACATCAGCAACAGAGTCTGTTCTATAAACAGGGCGTTTTTGCGGCGACCTATCCGGGAAGCATCAACTTTATGCAGATTGCCGCCGGGTTTGGTCTGGACACCTGTGATTTGAATAACGAAGCCGATCCGCAGGCGGCGTTGCAGGCTATCATTCGTCGTCCTGGACCGGCGTTGATCCATGTGCGCATTGATGCAGAAGAAAAAGTGTATCCGATGGTGCCGCCGGGCGCGGCAAATACAGAGATGGTGGGGGAATAAGCCATGCAGAAACAATCACATGATAACGTTATTCTGGAGCTGACCGTTCGCAACCATCCTGGCGTGATGACCCACGTCTGCGGGCTGTTCGCCCGACGCGCTTTCAACGTTGAGGGTATTCTCTGTTTACCGATTCAGGGTAGCGATCAGAGCCGCATCTGGCTTCTGGTCAATGACGATCAGCGACTTGAACAGATGATCAGTCAGATCGATAAACTGGAAGACGTGGCGAAGGTGGTACGAAACCAGTCCGATCCCACCATGTTCAATAAAATTGCCGTCTTTTTTGAGTAAGTTATTCACTTTCCGAATCAGGCGTGATGACTTTGACGGAACCATTCCGACAGTGAACGGCATAATCTGTCGGTAATGGGCGATCGCTAATCAGGACATCAAAGGCAGAAAGCGGACCAATGCTGGCAGGCGCGACCTCATCAAACAGGGCGTGACGCGCCAGCAAAATTTTGCGCAGACCGCGTTCCATCGCTTTACGTTTGGCGGCAAGATCATCCGGGTTAAACCAGCTCACGCCAAAATGTTCATGTACGCCGCTGGCGGAAATAAACACTTTGCGCGGATTGAGCGAATCCAGCGCCGAAGGATTATTGGCATCATAAAAGGCATCGCTCTTGGCCCGATAGGTGCCGCCGCACAGAATCGCCGTGGCATTAGGCTTTTCATTCAGCGCGATAAATACCCGATGCGAGTAGCAAATCCCGGTAAAGGTAATATCATCCGGTATCATGCTGATAACTAATGGCATTTCCGGACCGTTATCAAAAAAAACCAGATCGTTTTCACGCACCAGGCCGGCGGCCAGGATCGCAACGGGAAGGTCGTCCCGATGATGCGTCTTTTTCGCCGGCAGCGGCATATTGGTTGAAGACGCAGGCTTATTTACCATGACGATATAGCCGCCGAGCAGCGCCAGCGGTAAAGGGTCATCATCCTGGCTGAGATCGCGGCGAATGGTCATCACCGAAACTTCCAGCATCCGCGCGGCGTCTTTCAGATGGATTCGATCGGTCTTTTTCAGTAACTCCATCAAGCGTCGGATACGTTCTTTTTGCTTGGTCTCCATTCACCCTCTCCGCAAATCATGTTGTTATGTTCCATCAGTAACATTTATGTGTTTCTGAGAACATTACAGTGTGGCACTACTATACGTCCGGCTGTCAGGAAATAAAAGTGGGTTTATTCGCGTTTTATAACAATAAATAGTTAATTTTCAGTAAATTGTAACCCTAAAAATGATTTAATGCGCGTATGTTCCGCCAGGGGTTGTTCACGAAGTAAATGGCAAAATGATCCTCTAATCGCGATCATAGTCACAAATGATACGGAAGTAACATGATAATGTTATTTTAATATCATTGTCGTGTGACTATTTCTGAGAGGGAGTAAAATGGATATCGCGGTTATTGGCTCTAACATGGTGGACCTTATCACCTACACCAACCAGATGCCCAAAGAAGGGGAAACTCTGGAAGCGCCGGCGTTTAAAATCGGCTGCGGCGGAAAAGGGGCGAACCAGGCCGTGGCGGCCGCTAAGCTCAATTCAAAAGTATTGATGTTGACCAAAGTGGGCGACGATATTTTTGCCGACAACACCATTCGTAATCTCGAATCCTGGGGGATCAATACGACGTATGTAGAAAAAGTACCGTGTACCAGCAGCGGCGTAGCGCCGATTTTCGTCAACGCCAACTCCAGCAACAGCATTCTGATCATCAAAGGCGCCAACAAGTTTCTCTCGCCGGAAGATATCGATCGCGCGGCGGAAGATTTAAAAAAATGCCAGCTTATTGTTCTGCAACTGGAAGTTCAGCTTGAAACGGTTTATCACGCAATAGAATTTGGCAAGAAACATGGGATTGAAGTGTTATTAAACCCTGCGCCAGCATTACGGGAATTAGATATGTCTTATGCCTGTAAATGCGATTTCTTTGTACCCAATGAAACCGAGCTGGAAATATTAACCGGTATGCCAGTGGATACCTATGACCATATTCGCGCAGCGGCACGTTCGCTGGTGGATAAAGGGCTGAACAATATTATCGTCACCATGGGTGAGAAAGGCGCGCTGTGGATGACGCGTGACCAGGAAGTCCATGTCCCGGCGTTTAGAGTGAACGCTGTCGATACCAGCGGCGCGGGCGATGCCTTTATCGGCTGTTTCGCGCATTACTACGTCCAGAGCGGGGATGTGGAAGCCGCCATGAAAAAAGCCGTCCTCTTTGCCGCTTTCAGCGTCACCGGGAAAGGCACCCAATCCTCTTATCCAAGCATTGAACAATTTAATGAGTATCTTTCGTTGAACGAATAACAATCACCCTGCACTGTTAAAGGTAGCACTATGAACGATAAAAACATCGTTCAGATGCCCGACGGGTATCTGAATAAGACACCTCTGTTCCAGTTTATTTTGTTATCCTGTTTATTCCCATTATGGGGATGCGCAGCCGCGTTAAATGATATTCTGATTACGCAATTTAAAAGTGTATTTTCGCTGAGCAACTTTGCTTCGGCATTAGTACAAAGCGCCTTTTATGGCGGTTATTTTTTAATTGCTATTCCGGCCTCGCTGGTCATTAAAAAAACCAGTTATAAAGTGGCGATACTTATCGGCCTGACGCTATACATTGTCGGCTGTACGCTCTTTTTCCCGGCGTCGCACATGGCGACCTACACCATGTTCCTCGCGGCGATTTTCGCCATTGCGATTGGCCTGAGTTTCCTGGAAACGGCGGCGAATACCTACAGTTCGATGATCGGGCCGAAAGCCTACGCCACGCTGCGGCTGAATATCAGCCAGACCTTTTATCCGATCGGCGCGGCGGCAGGAATTTTATTGGGTAAATATCTGGTCTTTTCCGAAGGGGAAAGCCTGGAAAAACAGATGGCGGGCATGAATGCCGAGCAAGTCCACAACTTCAAGGTGCTGATGCTGGAAAACACTCTGGAACCCTATAAGTACATGATTATGGTTCTGGTAGTGGTGATGGTACTGTTCCTGCTGACGCGTTTCCCGACCTGTAAAGTCGCGCAAACCGCGAGTCATAAACGCCCCTCGGCGCTGGATACGTTACGCTATCTCGCCAGCAACGCCCGTTTCCGTCGCGGTATTGTGGCGCAGTTCCTGTATGTGGGAATGCAGGTGGCGGTCTGGTCGTTCACTATCCGTCTGGCGCTGGAGTTAGGCGATATCAATGAGCGCGATGCCTCAACCTTTATGGTCTACAGCTTCGCCTGCTTTTTTATCGGCAAGTTTATCGCCAACATTCTGATGACACGCTTTAACCCGGAAAAAGTCCTGATCCTTTACTCTGTGATCGGCGCGCTGTTCCTGGCCTACGTGGCGCTGGCACCCAGCTTTAGCGCGGTATACGTGGCGGTGCTGGTCAGTGTTCTGTTTGGCCCCTGCTGGGCGACCATTTATGCCGGAACGCTCGATACCGTCGATAACGAGCATACCGAAATGGCGGGGGCGGTCATCGTGATGGCGATTGTCGGCGCGGCGGTGGTTCCCGCGATTCAGGGCTACGTGGCGGACATGTTCCACTCGCTACAGCTCTCATTCCTGGTTTCCATGCTGTGCTTTGTTTACGTTGGCGTTTACTTCTGGCGCGAAAGCAAAGTGCGCGGCAACCTGGCTGAAGTCGCCGCGTCCTGAGGAGATCAACCATGACAATACGTATTACATTATGGCGGGAGCTTTTTAGCGAGCAGCCGCGTATCTTGCTGGAAAATGACGATTTTACGGTTACGGCGTTTCGTTACGCCAGCGGCGTGGAAGGATTGAAAATACAAAACAGCCGCGGTCATCTGGTGATTCTGCCCTGGATGGGGCAGATGATTTGGGACGCGCAGTTTGACGGTCATGACCTGACTATGCGCAACATGTTCCGCCAGCCGAAGCCGGCTGCGGAAGTGGTGGCAACGTATGGTTGCTTTGCTTTCCATTCCGGACTATTGGCGAATGGCTGCCCGTCGCCGGAAGATACACATCCGCTGCACGGCGAGATGCCCTGCGCTGCTATGGACGACGCCTGGCTGGAGTTAGAGGGCGACAGTCTGCGCGTGACCGGGCGCTACGAGTATGTGATGGGGTTCGGTCATCATTATCAGGCGCAACCTGCGGTGGTAATGCGTAAATCAAGCGCGCTGTTTGATATTCAGATGACCGTGACTAACCTGGCTTCAGTCGCCATGCCGCTACAGTACATGTGCCACATGAACTATGCCTATGTGCCGAACGCCACGTTCCGCCAGAATATCCCGGATACCGCGCTGAAGCTACGCGAGTCGGTGCCGGCGCATGTCAAACCCACGGCGCAGTGGCTGGCGTTTAATCAACGGCTTTTGCAGGGTGAAGCCTCGCTGGCAACGCTTAACGAGCCTGGCTTTTATGACCCGGAAATCGTGTTCTTCGCCGATGAACTGGACAGATACACGGATACCCCGGAATTCAGTATGATCGCCCCGGATGGCACCACGTTCGTGACACGTTTCGCCAGCGCGGAGCTAAATTACGTGACCCGCTGGATTCTTTATAACGGCGATCAGCAGGTTGCCGCCTTTGCCCTGCCCGCGACCTGTCGGCCTGAAGGTTTTCTCGCGGCGCAGCGAAATGGAACCTTGCTTCAACTGGAACCGCAGCAAACCCGGACGTTCACCGTCACGACAGGCATTGTCTGACCGCTCAAGGCTTGAACACCCAGGCACTTATCGTTAAGGTAAGTGCTTTTGCCGGATGGCGGCATTAATGCCTTATCCGGCCTACAACGGCACCTGCCCGTAGGCCTGATAAGCGCAGCGCCATCAGGCATGCCTTAGCGCCAGGATGAACCCATGATCACCGTTGCCCTTATCGACGACCACCTTATCGTCCGCTCCGGCTTTGCACAGCTACTGGGGCTGGAACCTGATTTGCAGGTGGTCGCCGAGTTTGGTTCCGGGCGCGAAGCGTTGGCAGGCTTACCGGGGCGCGGCGTACAGGTGTGTATCTGCGATATCTCGATGCCGGATATTTCCGGACTGGAGCTGCTAAGCCAACTGCCAAAAGGGATGGCGACGATCATGCTCTCGGTTCACGATAGCCCGGCGCTGGTGGAACAGGCGTTGAACGCCGGCGCGCGCGGTTTCCTCTCTAAACGCTGTAGTCCGGATGAGCTGATCGCCGCGGTGCATACGGTGGCGACGGGCGGCTGCTATTTGACCCCCGATATTGCCGTGAAACTGGCGGCGGGTCGGCAAGATCCGCTGACCAAACGCGAGCGTCAGGTGGCGGAAAAACTCGCCCAGGGTATGGCGGTAAAAGAGATTGCCGCCGAACTGGGGCTGTCGCCAAAAACGGTGCATGTCCATCGCGCGAATCTACTGGAAAAATTAGGCGTCAGCAATGACGTTGAACTGGCGCATCGCATGTTTGACGGTTGGTAATGAACACCTTTTTTTCCCGTTTAATCACCGTTGTTGCCTGCTTTTTTATCTTCTCCGCCGCGTGGTTCTGCCTGTGGAGTATCAGCCTGCATCTGGTAGAGCGCCCGGAGCTGGCGGCGCTGCTCTTTCCCTTCGGCCTGCGCCTGGGGCTTATGCTGCAATGTCCGCGCGGATACTGGCCAGTATTGCTGGGCGCGGAGTGGCTGCTGGTGTACTGGTTAGCGCAGGAAGTTGCGCTGGCCCATCTGCCGCTTTTGATGATCGGTAGTGTGTTGACGCTACTGCCCGTGGCGCTAACCTCACGTTACCGCCATCAGCGCGACTGGCGCACGTTATTGCTTCAGGGCGCGGCCCTCACCGCCGCGGCGCTACTGCAATCCCTGCCCTGGCTGGGGCAGGGGGAAGCGGCATGGAACGCGCTACTGCTGACCCTCACGGGTGGTCTGACGCTGGCCCCCATCTGCCTGGTTTTCTGGCACTATCTCACCAGCACTACCTGGCTGCCGCTGGGACCATCGCTGGTATCGCAGCCGGTAAACTGGCGCGGGCGGCATCTGATCTGGTATCTGCTGCTGTTTATCGTCAGTCTGTGGCTGCAACTGGGTTTACCTGCTGAACTTTCGCGCTTCACGCCGTTCTGCCTGGCGTTGCCGATTATCGCGCTCGCCTGGCATTATGGCTGGCAGGGCGCGCTCATTGCCACACTGATGAACGCTATCGCGCTGATCGCCAGCCAGACCTGGCACGATCATCCCGTCGATTTATTACTTTCGCTGTTGGCGCAAAGCCTGACCGGGCTACTGCTTGGCGCGGGCATTCAGCGCCTGCGCGAGCTGAACCTGTCGTTGCAAAAGGAGCTGGCGCGCAACCATCGGCTGGCGGAGCGTCTTCTGGAGACCGAAGAGAGCGTGCGGCGCGATGTTGCGCGTGAGCTGCACGATGACATCGGACAGACCATCACCGCGATTCGAACCCAGGCGGGCATTGTGCAACGACTGGCGGCGGATAACGGCGGCGTGAAGCAGAGCGGGCAACTTATCGAGCAGCTTTCGCTGGGCGTGTATGACGCCGTGCGTCGCCTGCTGGGGCGCTTGCGCCCGCGCCAGTTAGACGACTTAACGCTGGCGCAGGCCATCCGTTCGCTGCTGCGCGAAATGGAGCTGGAAAGCCGCGGTATTGTCAGTCACCTCGACTGGCGAATTGACGAAACGGCGCTGAGTGAAAGTCAGCGCGTGACGCTGTTTCGCGTCTGTCAGGAAGGGCTGAATAACATCGTAAAACATGCCAATGCCAGCGCGGTGACGCTCCAGGGCTGGCAGCAGGATGAGCGGCTGATGTTGGTGATTGAGGATGACGGCAGCGGCCTGCCGCCGGGCTCTCACCAGCAGGGCTTCGGCCTGACCGGAATGCGCGAACGCGTGTCGGCGCTCGGCGGGACGCTAACCATCTCTTGTACCCACGGTACGCGGGTGAGCGTCTCGTTGCCCCAGCGTTACGTTTAAGGAAGGATAATGCTTTCGTTTTTAAAAGCCCCGGCCAACGCGCCGCTCATCACCGATAAGCACGAGGTTGACGCCCGCTATCGCTACTGGCGGCGGCATATCCTGATCACCATTTGGTTGGGTTACGCGCTGTTCTATTTCACCCGTAAAAGCTTTAACGCCGCCGCGCCGGAAATCCTTGCCAGCGGCATTCTGACCCGCAGCGATATCGGCCTGCTGGCGACGCTGTTTTACATCACCTACGGGGTGTCGAAATTTGTCTCCGGCATCGTTAGCGATCGCTCTAACGCTCGCTATTTTATGGGCATCGGGCTGATTGCGACCGGCGTAGTGAATATTCTGTTCGGCTTCTCGACCTCGCTGTGGGCCTTTGCGCTGCTATGGGCGCTGAACGCCTTTTTCCAGGGGTTTGGATCGCCGGTTTGCGCCCGTTTGCTGACTGCCTGGTACTCGCGTACCGAGCGCGGCGGCTGGTGGGCGTTATGGAACACCGCGCACAATGTCGGCGGGGCGCTGATCCCTCTCGTTATGGCCGCTGTCGCCCTGCATTATGGCTGGCGCGTCGGGATGATGGTGGCCGGATTGCTTGCCATCGGGGTGGGCATGGTCCTCTGCTGGCGGCTGCGCGACCGTCCGCAGGCGATTGGTTTACCGCCGGTAGGCGACTGGCGGCACGATGCGCTGGAGGTTGCCCAACAGCAAGAGGGCGCGGGGCTAAGCCGCAAAGAAATCCTCGCTAAATATGTGCTGTTGAATCCCTATATCTGGCTGCTTTCGCTATGTTATGTCTTAGTGTACGTGGTGCGCGCGGCGATCAACGACTGGGGCAACCTGTATATGTCCGAGACGCTGGGCGTAGATTTGGTCACGGCCAACACGGCAGTATCGATGTTTGAGCTGGGTGGATTTATCGGCGCGCTGGTGGCGGGCTGGGGCTCGGACAAACTCTTCAACGGCAACCGCGGACCGATGAATTTAATCTTCGCCGCCGGGATTTTGCTCTCTGTGGGTTCGCTGTGGCTGATGCCGTTCGCCAGCTACGTGATGCAGGCGGCCTGTTTCTTCACCACCGGTTTCTTTGTCTTCGGCCCGCAGATGCTCATTGGCATGGCGGCGGCGGAGTGCTCGCATAAAGAGGCGGCGGGCGCGGCCACCGGCTTTGTCGGCCTGTTCGCCTATCTCGGCGCGTCGCTTTCCGGCTGGCCGTTAGCGAAAGTACTGGAGATCTGGCACTGGACCGGTTTTTTTGCGGTCATCGCCATCGCGGCGGGGATCTCTGCGCTATTGCTGCTGCCATTTCTGAACGCTCAGGCCCCGCGCGAGACCAGCGAAGCGTGATGCACCTCACCTTTTTGCGCTGAATGGGGCAAAACTAAGAAATTTTCCCGGTTTTGCCTGGACGCTGTCGCAGGCCCCTTTTCCTGTGGATTTTTACAATGCCTGCCATTCGCAGGTATAAAAATTAGCTCAGGAGTAATCCATGCTGGCCTTCTTAAACCAGGTGCGCAAGCCGACCCTGGATCTGCCGCTCGATGTGCGGCGTAAAATGTGGTTCAAGCCGTTCATGCAGTCCTATCTGGTGGTTTTTATCGGCTACCTGACCATGTACCTGATCCGCAAAAACTTTAACATCGCGCAGAACGACATGATTTCTACCTACGGGTTGAGCATGACCGAGCTGGGGATGATTGGCCTGGGCTTCTCGATCACCTACGGCGTGGGGAAAACGCTGGTTTCCTACTACGCTGACGGTAAAAATACCAAGCAGTTTCTACCGTTTATGTTGATCCTCTCCGCTATCTGTATGCTCGGCTTCAGCGCCAGCATGGGCGCGGGGTCAACCAGTCTGTTTCTGATGATCGCTTTCTATGCCCTGAGCGGTTTCTTCCAGAGTACCGGCGGATCGTGCAGCTACTCGACCATCACCAAATGGACTCCGCGTCGTAAACGCGGCACCTTTCTCGGCTTCTGGAATATCTCCCACAACCTCGGCGGCGCGGGCGCGGCAGGCGTGGCGCTGTTCGGCGCCAACTACCTGTTCGACGGTCACGTCATCGGCATGTTTATCTTCCCGTCGATTATCGCGCTGATTGTTGGCTTTATCGGTCTGCGTTTTGGCAGCGACTCCCCGGAGTCTTACGGTCTGGGCAAAGCTGAAGAACTGTTCGGCGAAGAGATCAGCGAAGAGGATAAAGAGACTGAAGAAAACGAAATGACCAAGTGGCAGATCTTTGTTGAATATGTGTTGAAAAACAAAGTGATCTGGCTGCTGTGTTTCTCCAATATCTTCCTGTATGTGGTACGTATTGGTATCGACCAGTGGTCAACCGTCTACGCCTTCCAGGAACTGAAACTTTCAAAAGAGGTGGCGATTCAGGGCTTTACCCTGTTCGAAGTGGGCGCGCTGGTCGGCACGTTGCTGTGGGGCTGGCTCTCTGACCTGGCGAACGGTCGTCGCGCGCTGGTAGCCTGTGTGGCGCTGGCGTTGATCATCGCCACCCTCGGCGTCTACCAGCACGCCAGCAACCAGTATGTCTATCTGGCCTCGCTGTTCGCGCTCGGTTTCCTGGTGTTTGGGCCGCAGCTATTAATTGGCGTGGCGGCAGTCGGTTTCGTACCGAAAAAAGCCATCGGCGCTGCGGACGGTATCAAAGGAACCTCCGCTTATCTTATCGGCGATAGCTTTGCCAAGCTGGGTCTGGGCATGATTGCCGACGGCACCCCCGTTTTTGGTCTGACCGGCTGGGCGGGCACCTTCGCCGCGCTGGACGCCGCCGCGATCGGCTGTATCTGCCTGATGGCGATGGTCGCCGTGATGGAAGAGCGCAAAATCCGCCGTGAGAAAAAAATTCAGCAAGTCAATATCGCTTAAATGTGTGCATTTGGTAACGTTTTGCCCGGCTTAACGCCGGGCTTTTTTATGCCTTGCGTTCGTCAGACAGGACATCCGGTGTCTGGCGTAAATGAAGACAGGCGTTAATAAATCACATCCTGACAGGCCAGAACGTCGACAGTTATAAATTTACCGTTATGATGGGCATCCTGTTTGGTGACGGATGTGCGCATGATTTGGTTGATTCTGGCCACGTTTGTGGTGGTGTTTATTGTGGGTTTTCGGGTGCTGACATCGGATACCCGCCGGGCGATTCGCCGTCTGAGCGAACGTCTGAATATTGATGTAGTGCCGATAGAATCGATGATTGATCAGATGGGTAAAACGGCGGGCGGTGAGTTTTTACAGTATCTGCATCGCCCTGATGAATCGCATTTGCAAAATGCCGCTCAGGTGTTACTGATCTGGCAAATGGTGATTGTCGATGGCGGCGATCAGAATTTGCAGCGGTGGCATCGGTTGCTGCAAAAAGCGCGTTTAGCCGCGCCGATCACCGATACGCAGGTACGGCTGGCGCTGGGCTTTTTGCGCGAAATGGAACCCGATATGCAGGAGATCAACGCGTTTCAACTGCGCTATAACGCCTTTTTTCAGCCGGAAGAGGGTGTCCACTGGCTGCATTGATACTCTTCACTATCTCGTTAACAAAAGACGAGATGAATGAGGCTGGCAAGGGCGGCGAGCCACGATTAACGGCCGGATGGCGCGATTCATCGTTAGCCAAATAAAGCGTAGCCGCCATCGTATTTGCTAAGGGTGAGCCACAGAAGTAACGCACCGAATAACCGCTAACGACGCCAAAACGTCAGAGACTTGTAGCTCCTCATTTCCGTGACATATATCACGGAAATGTGATCTTGTTTTGAACACTAAAACTGTGACTCCTTGCCATACCTCCTGTCTCAAAATTTCTTATCATAAACTCGAAGTTGTACATGATTGTCTATAGACAACTCTAAATGTTTAGGCGCGCACCATGAAAACATTGTAGTGGCACACTGAATTTGCCCACCCCCAGACATCCGACTTAGCCTTAACAGACCATCGGTAAAACCCTCATACCAGCACCTTTAGCCCGTGTTTTTGGACAACATTAAGTAGTTTCAGTGACATCCCGCTGGGACGCTTGGCGCCGCTTTCCCACTTTTGAACCGTTGATACGCTGGTATTCAGGTACCGAGCGAAAACCGGCTGGCTAACGTTGAGTTCTTCTCGTAACGCTTTTATTTCAAGTGGCTGCAGGTCTTTGATGCTGCTTAAGCAGGCCGTGTCAAAACTGCGCATTGTCTCCTGGGGAATGGCATCCACGCTAAATAATCCAGATGCCGCGCTATGAATCGCTTCAAAGGCAGGGCTTTTGAATTTAGTTTTTGCTGACATGGCGCACCTCTACCAGTTCTTTGTTATTAATGAGTGCCGTTATCTGATCTTCGGTCAGGCAAGCATAGTGTTTTGCTAACTCACGGAAACCCGCAAGTTCGCGATAGCGAATGTTGGCCATATCCTGTTTGGCATACAGGAAGGTGTAAAACCAATGTTCGCCTCCCTTTGCCAACACGATTGCGCGATCGCGATTTTGATTGAGACGTTTTTTATAAACCCCGCCGCCAAGATTATCTGCTTTTCCTTGCAGTACGGCGTTGATGGCTTCGCTTAACTCGTCATCTTTTATCGTGTGGGGCTTCGCTTCTCTGTTAAACCACCTGGTTTTGAAGGTTCGCATCAGGTTGACATCCTGTAATCTAAAGTGTAGCACCAGGTGATACACTATGTCTTACCTTTTGGTTTTACACGCAGCGAGAGAAGATAATTCTCAACTCTCGACCAGCCTCGCAAAATGCAGCGCAACAATGTCAGTTGCTAAAACGTTAATCAGATCACATTTTGTAATGTTACACTGCGTGGATTTTCCGCACTAAAACGACGCAGGTAACCACAATGAATGAAAATATCGCAGAAAAATTCCGCGCTGATGGGGTTGCCAGGCCTAACTGGTCAGCCGTTTTTGCCGTGGCGTTTTGTGTCGCCTGCCTGATTACCGTTGAGTTTTTGCCCGTTAGTCTGTTGACGCCGATGGCGCAGGATCTGGGGATCTCCGAGGGCATCGCCGGTCAGTCGGTCACCGTTACGGCGTTTGTCGCGATGTTTTCCAGCCTGTTCATTACCCAGATTATTCAGGCGACCGACAGGCGTTATATCGTTATTCTGTTCGCCGTTTTGCTGACGGCTTCTTGTCTGATGGTCTCCTTTGCCAACAGCTTTACGCTGCTATTGCTGGGCCGCGCCTGTCTTGGGTTGGCACTGGGCGGATTCTGGGCGATGTCGGCGTCGCTGACCATGCGACTGGTTCCCGCGCGTACCGTGCCGAAAGCGCTGTCGGTGATTTTTGGCGCGGTCTCCATCGCGTTAGTGATCGCCGCGCCGCTGGGCAGTTTTTTGGGCGGTATTATTGGCTGGCGTAATGTCTTTAACGCCGCTGCGGTGATGGGCGTACTGTGCGTCATCTGGGTGGTGAAATCACTGCCGTCGCTGCCGGGCGAACCTTCTCACCAGAAACAGAATATGTTTAGCCTGTTGCAACGCCCTGGCGTGATGGCCGGGATGATCGCCATCTTTATGTCTTTTGCCGGGCAGTTCGCTTTCTTTACCTATATTCGCCCGGTCTATATGAATCTGGCGGGCTTTGATGTTGATGGTCTGACGCTGGTGCTGCTCAGTTTTGGTATTGCCAGCTTCGTTGGCACTTCTTTCTCCTCTTACGTCCTGAAACGTTCGGTAAAACTGGCGCTGGCCGGTGCGCCGCTGCTACTGGCGCTGAGCGCGCTGACGCTCATTGTGTGGGGAAGCGACAAAACCGTGGCGGCGGTCATAGCGATTATCTGGGGGCTGGCGTTTGCGCTGGTGCCGGTGGGATGGTCAACGTGGATCACTCGTTCCCTTGCCGATCAGGCGGAAAAAGCCGGTTCCATCCAGGTCGCGGTGATTCAACTGGCAAATACCTGTGGCGCGGCAGTGGGCGGTTATGCGCTCGACAATTTCGGGCTGCTTTCGCCGCTGGCGCTTTCCGGCTGTCTGATGCTGTTGACGGCGTTAGTCGTGGCGGCGAAAGTCCGTATTACGCCAATGAGTTGATATTGCTGCCATTTGTAGGCCGGATACGACGTTAGTCGTTATCCGGCAATAATAAACGCTTAATCAAAACCGTTATGCTCTGCGGTGGCGGCAAACCATTCTCCGCTTTTTTTCACCGTGCGCGTTTGGGTGGCTAAATCCAGTTGTACAAAACCATAGAGATTTTTATAGCCGTTCAGCCATGACCAGTTATCGATAAAGGTCCACATGTGGTAGCCAAGGAAGTGACAGCCCTCGCTAATGCCTTTATGCAGCCATTTAAGATGCTCAGAAATAAAGTCAATCCGGTAATCATCGTGAATCTGTCCCGCTTGCACAAAACGCTGCTCGTTCTCAACGCCCATCCCGTTTTCGGAGATAAAACAGCGCGGATTGCCGTAATTATCCCGCAGGTTGGTGATGATGTCGTAAATTCCTGGCGCGTAAATTTCCCAGCCGCGGTAAGGGTTCATCTTGCGCCCCGGCATGTCGTAATAGTCAAATAACCATTCCGGCATAAACGGCGCTTGCGGATTCACCGCCGTATCACGGCATTTCACGCGGCGCGGCTGATAATAGTTAATCCCCAGTAAATCGATTTTGCCGTCGGCAATAAGCTGACGGTCGCCTGGCTGACAGGCAGGCAGCTGGTCATAGGTTTTCAGCAGCGCCACCAAGTCCGCCGGGTATTCTCCCTTTAATACCGGGTCAAGAAAACTGCGGTTGAATAACAGATCCGCATGATGCGCGGCTTGCACATCGGCGGGATGCTGCGAGCGTGGGTAGGACGGCGTCAGATTCAGCACTACGCCGATTTCACCGTCGTAGCGCCCGGCGCGCCAGGCGCGCACGGCGGTCGAGTGCGCCAGCACGGTATGGTACGCCACGGTGGCCGCACGTTTAAAATCCACCACATTGGGATAGTGGAAGTCGTACAAATAGCCGCCTTCCACCGGCACAATCGGCTCATTAAAGGTAAACCAGTGCTTCACGCGGTCGCCAAACAAGGTAAAACACGTTTGCGCGTACCGACCAAACGCCTCTACGACGTCGCGATTTTCCCAGCCGCCTTTCTCCTGCATGACCATCGGCATATCAAAATGGAACAGCGTAATAAACGGCGTGATGCCCTGCGCCAGTAGCTCGTCGATGACGTGATTGTAGAAGCTCACCGCTTGTGGATTCACCTCGCCTACGCCGTCTGGAATGAGCCGCGCCCAGCTTAGCGAGGTGCGAAAACTGTTATGTTTTAACTGTTTCAGTAGCGCGATGTCTTGCTTCCAGTGGCGATAGAACGTTGAGGTTTCCGCTGGACCGACGCCCTGGTGAAAACGATCAGGCTGGCGCTCGAACCACACATCCCACGTGGTCTGGCTTTTACCGCCATTCAGACTATCCCCTTCGGTTTGCAACGCTGAGCAGGCGCTGCCCCACCAGAAGTTATCGGGAAAACGGTATCGCATTTTCGTACTCCTTGATCGCGTAAATTCGCTCCAGAATACGCAGTTTTAGCGAACAGAAACCGGTTACAGTCCGTATTTTCGCGACCAAAAAGCGGAAAAGCTGTGCTACATCTCCGGGCATTCCACCTTGCCGAGAGCCTGCCAGTAGTTATGCTGATTGTTGCGCTCTATCGCGATCATCGCCTCCCGAATATGCTGCTGGTTCCCCTCGCTTGCCATGATTTTTTTCTCCCAGGCTTCATCGGTTAGCGCGCCTTTGGGCGTACACATTTTGCGCAAATCCTTTAAAATCGTATTTTTTTCATGCGCCGACTGGAGTGAGCTAAACGGAGAGTCGGCATACGTGACGCCCGGTAGCGCGACAAGCGCGGCAATAAGCAGAAGCGTTTTTCGTTTCATAAACGGTATCCTTATCGGTTTGCACTTTTTCAAGAGTAAGTGTAGACCGTGCGACGTTCACTCATCGGGGCGTGCTATCCGTTGGCGTTGAAGTCAGGCAAAAGTGGGAAGGCGGTTTCTCGCTGCGCCTTCACTTTCTTGCGTGGCAGAATAGTGTATGTTCTGACTACTCTTTTATTTCGTAAGCGGTAGTGTAATGAGACGTATTGAGATCGTACTGGGAGAGCTGGAACGGCTGACGCGCGGGCTATGCCTTGCCGATTTGGCGCAGGAGACGGCGTTTACGGCGGAGGCGATAGGTTTCAATCTTGGGCTGGCGCGTAACTCCGTCAGCAAAGATCTCAATCAGTTATGGAATGACGGCCTGGCAATCAAAAGCCGTGGCCGCCCGGTCTATTTTCTGCATCGCCAGGCGCTGGAAACGTTGCTGGGACGACAGCTGGAAGAGTCTGAACGCGAAGTGCGGTCGGTGGCGGATGTGCTGCCGCATGAAGAGCATTACGCGCCCGACGATCCGTTTACCAGCCTGATTGGTTACGATCGCAGCCTGCGCGATGCGGTAGAAAAAGGCCGTGCGGCGGTGCTCTATCCGCACGGTTTACACGTTCTGCTTACCGGGCCGTCCGGCGTCGGTAAAACCTTTTTTGCGGAACTGATGCACCGTTTCGCCTGTGAACAGGCGAGCGGCGCTATCCCGCCGCTGGTCTACTTTAACTGCGCGGAATACGCCCATAACCCGGAACTGCTCTCCTCGCATCTGTTTGGTCATCGGCAGGGGGCGTTTACCGGCGCGAATGAACATAAAACAGGCCTCGTGGAGCAGGCGGACGGTGGTTATCTGCTGCTGGACGAGGTGCACCGTCTGTCTTATGAAGGGCAGGAAAAGCTGTTCTCTATTCTGGATAAAGGCGAGTACCGTCCGCTCGGCGTGAGCAGCCAGCCGCGATCAATTTCGGTACGCCTGATTTGCGCCACTACCGAACCGGTCGGGTCGGCGCTGTTACGTACTTTCCAGCGGCGTATTCAGGTATGCATTGATTTGCCGGGTATTCGCCAGCGCTCCGTTGAAGAACAGATCGAACTGATCGTGGGGTTCTTACAGCGGGAAAGCCGCAAAATAGAACGCACGGTCAGCATTGATAAACCGTTGTTGCTCTGGTTGCTGAATAAACCCCTGGAAGGCAATATCGGCCAGCTAAAAAGCGATATTCAGTTTCTCTGCGCTCAGGCGTGGGCATCGGGAATGACCGAGCATAACGACACGCTACAACTGGATAAGCGGCTGGCGGAGATGTCGGTTAACCCGACGCCGGAACAGCGTCTATTGGTGGATACTCTGTTTGACGGTAAAGCGCGGCTAAATATAGACGCGCGCACGCTGCCCGCATTGAAGACGTCGCTGGCGACCGGGGCGGAAATTGAAGAGAGCGACCTCTTTTACAGCTTCCTGACGCGCGAATATGTTAATTTGCGCAACAGTAACGTCCCCCCGGCGGAGACGCTGGCGATCCTGAAAAATAAACTCAGCTCGATTTTTGAATACGGTCTCTACAGCCGCGACAGCGTGGCGCATCCGCCGCGCTATGGCGACCAGATTGAAGAGCGCGTGACGCTGCTGATTGGCTGCGTAGAGCAGGTGTTGGGATTTTCGCTGCCGGAAAATCTGGTTAACCCACTGCGTAAACACTTCCTGGCGCTGATAGGCTACGTGCAGCGCGGCCTGATCCCGCAGCTTTACTCTTCCAGTTTGATCCTGGATCGCTGCAAAGACGAATATGACAACGCCACGCTGCTGTGTCGGAAAATCAACGAACTGCTGCATATTCAGTGTCCGGCGACGGAAGTGGTCTGGCTATGCCTGTTCCTGAAAGAGTGCCGCCATTATCGTCAGCGCATCGATGCCAGCCCCGACTGCGGGGTTATTTTAATCGCCCACGGCGCGACCACCGCCACCAGTCAGGCGCAATATGTCAACCGCGTGCTGGAGCGCGAGTTGTTCAGCGCCATCAACATGCCGTTTGAACAGTCGGTGCATGACACGCTGGAAACGCTGACCCAAATGATTCAAACCCGCCAATATCGGCGGCTTATCCTGTTGGTGGACATCGGCTCATTGATCCATTTCGGCAGTACGATCAGTAAGTTATTCCAGATAGATGTTTTGCTCATGCCGAACATCACGCTGACCAGTCTGCTGGAAGTCGGGCTGGATTTAAGCTATGAAACCAGCGACTTACCACAGTTGACGGCGCTCCTGCAGAGTAAAAATATCCCCTGCCAGCTTTGTACGCCGCAGCAGGAGAACGGCGGCAAAGTGCTGGTCATCTCCTGTATTACTGGCATGGGAACGGCGGAAAAAATCAAAAAGGTGCTGGAGGAGAGCTTTGGCGAGCTGATGTCGCAGGACACCAGGATGGTGATCCTTGATTATAACGAGGTACGAAGTCTGGAGCGCGTTCAGCAGGCATTGAATGCCAGCGAGCGGCTGGCGGGGATTGTCGGCACTTTCCAGCCGGGGCTGCCGGATATTCCGTTTATTTCGCTGGAAGAGCTTTTCTCCGAACAAGGGCCGGAACTGGTGTTGAGCCTGTTAACGCCCGATCTGTCCAATGCTGAACGCCGTCTGGAGATGGAGCGCAGCGCCATGCGCTTTATCAGCGCGCTAACGATGGAGAGTATCATCAACCATATTTCCGTGCTTAACCCGCAGCGTATTCTGAAAGAGATGGAGGGCGTTTTTAACCATCTGACGTCTTCGCTTTCCCTGAAACCAAGCCGCCAGGTGACACTGCGCTTCCTGATCCACTGCTGCTGTATGGTAGAGCGTATTGTGATTAACCGAAAACCGTTACAGATGGCGTTGGAAAGTCAGCCGAATCTGGACGCGCGCGCGTTTAGTGTCATCAAATCCGCTTTTCTGCCCATCGAAGACGCCTACGCCATCCGTTTATCGGATGCGGAATATTTTTATATCTACGAACTGCTCTATAGCTAATCCTTTTACTGGCGGGGCTTCGCGCCTCGCCAGACCTTTCTTCTTCCTCGCGTGACACAAATTCTGGCACAACCTTTGCTCTTCTGATGATGCGTTATGCCGGATAGCGGCGTAAACGCCTTATCCGGCCTACCGGGAGCGTTCTGTAGGCCCGGTAAGCGCAGTGCCACCGGGCAATATATGCCGGTGTTCTCATGTAATTGCGCCAGGAGGCCATTTTGACTACCACACAACCGTTGCCCCACATCCTGCTGCTGACGCATGGCGGCTGGGGACAACCGCTTTGCAACAGCCTGCGTATGGTCACGGGCGAAATTAAAGGCGTGACGGAAATCGCGCTAATGCCTGTCGATACGCTGGGCGAGTTTTATCAACGCGTCGAGGCCGTGGTGAAAACGCTGCCGGAAGGCTCGCTGATCCTGACGGATTTTGTCGGCGGCACAACGTCCAACGTCGCGGCGCGGCTAAGCGCCGATTATCCGGTGGCGGTGATTGCCGGACTGAATGCGTCGCTACTGCTGGAGGCGCTGGACAGGCGCGAACAAGGGATGCTAACCGCCTGCGTGGATGAGTTAGTTGAGGCCGGGCGCAGTAGCTGCCTGGATGTGGTCGCCCATGTACGTCAGCTACAACAATCACTCTAAGGAAAACATCATGGCCAATATCGTTTTATGCCGCATCGACAGCCGTCTCATTCATGGGCAGGTTGTCACGAAGTGGGTCGGACAATCTCAGGCGAACCGGATAGCCGTTGTGAGTGATGAACTGGATGCCGATCCGTTTATGAAAAATATCTACCTGATGGCCGCGCCGCCAAATATCAAAGTGGATTGCTTCGGCAACCAGAGTTTTGCCGCCGCATGGAAAGAAAATCAGCTTGGCGACGGTAACGTGCTGGTGCTTTTTCCCTCACTGGCGGCGGTGCAGGACGCCATACAACTGGGCTTTGACGTTACCCGCATTCAGGTTGGCGGTCTCGGCGGCGGGCCAAACCGCAAGGCGGTTTTTCAGAATATTACGCTGGATGAAAAAGACGTCGGCATTCTTAACGACCTGAAAAACCGTGGCGTTCAGGTATTTTTCCAGACCATCCCGGAAGATAAGCCGCAGCCGCTCGACGATATCCTGAAAAAATTCTAACCCTTTAATAGACACAAAATCATTCTGGATGCATCGAGGCGGCAACTGAGTGAATCCCCTGGAGCTTACTAAAGTAAGTGACTGGGGTGAGCGAAGGCAGCCAACAAAGAGGCAGCCTGAAGGATGAAGTGTATAGGATAACACTATGGATACCTTACTCTTTGCAAGCCTGATGGGGTTGTATTACTGGTTTGCCCGTTTACGCCTCGGCTACACCTTCTCCGCGATGCTGTTACAACCGGTGGTGATCGCGGTATTTGTCGGGCTTTTGCTTGGCAATATGCAGACCGCGATGATCATCGGCGCAGGGATGCAGCTCGTTTATTTGGGCGTGACCTCAACGCCGGGCGGCAACGTGCCGTCGGACCCGGCGCTGGCGGCCTGTATCTCCATTCCTATCGCGGTGAAGGCCGGTATGGACCCAAACCTGGCGATCGCGCTGGCAATCCCGTTTGGCGTGATTGGCGTGTTTCTCGATCAGCTTAGGCGCACGCTGAACGCCGCCTGGGTGCATATGGCGGATAAACACGCGGAAACGGCAAACATGGCGGGCATCATGCGTTGCGCCTTTCTTTACCCGGCATTGCTGGGGCTGGTGCTGCGCTTCCCGGTGGTCTTTGCCGCTAACTACTTTGGCCAGGATGTGGTGGAAAGTTTCCTTAAACTGATGCCGCACTGGTTAACCCACTCCTTTGAAATCATGGGCGGCATTCTGCCGGCGCTGGGCTTTGCCATCACCATTATGGTGATCGGTAAAAAGAGCCTGTTGCCGTGGTTTATCGGCGGGTTCTTCGCGGTGTTGTACCTCAAGGTCGACATCATGGCGATGGCCATCTTCGGCACCTGTGTCGCCTTCCTGATTAAAGGCCTGGCGAAAAATGAAGGAGCAGCATGATGAACAGTGACGTAATGCAGCATGAACTGGTTGAGCGCGCGCGGGAAAGCGGGGCGCTGACCAAAGCAGATATCACCAAAGCCTGGTTTATCTACTGGCTGGGCGCCGAGGTTTCCAGCTCCTATGAGCGCTTACAAAGCCTGATTTTCTGCGCCTCGATGACGCCTATCATCAAAAAACTCTACCCACAAAAAGAGGAGCAGGTAGAAGCGCTAAAACGCCACCTTAACTTTTTTAACTCCGAGCAGACCTTCGGCGCGGTGATTCAGGGCATCTCTATTGCCATGGAAGAACAAAAAACGCGCGGCGAGCCGATTAACGACTCGTCTATCACCGGCATTAAAACTGGCCTGATGGGGCCGCTTGCCGGGATGGGCGACTCGATTATCTGGGCGGCGGTGATGCCGCTGTTGATAGCGATCTTTATTCCGTTCGCGGCAAATGGCAGCGCGATGGGCGGTATTATCCCGCTGATTCTCTACCCGGCGATCACCCTGGCGATCAGCTACGGTATGGTCCACAAGGGATATACGCTGGGGCGTGATTCGATTATCGGCCTGCTGCAAGGGGGGCGAATCAAAGAACTGATCTACGGGGCCAACGTGCTGGGTTTGATCATGATGGGCGCGCTTTCCGCCAGCTACGTCAAAATCACCACGCCGTTAAAAATTAGCGCTTTGAAAGGATCTGAAGTGGTGGTTCAGCAGATCCTCGACTCTATCGCGCCGGGCTTACTGCCACTGGCGGCGGTATTCGCCATCTACTTCTATCTGGTAAAAAAAGGGCCGCGCTACACCACCATTTTGCTGTCGATTGTCGCACTGAGCATAGTCTGTTCGTTGTTGGGAGTGCTGTAAATCATGACGCCGAATATCTATCAACAACTGGGGTTGAAAAAGGTCATTAACGCCTGCGGCAAAATGACCATTCTGGGCGTCTCAAGCGTCGCGCCGGAGGTCATGCAGGCCACCGCGCGCGCGGCTTCCGCTTTCGTCAAGATTGACGCGCTGGTGGAAAAAACCGGCGAACTGGTATCGCGCTATACGGGTGCTGAAGATAGCTATATCACCTCGTGCGCCTCGGCGGGTATTGCCATTGCCGTCGCTGCCGCCATCACCCACGGCGAGCGGGCGCGCGTCGCCCTGATGCCGGACAGTAGCGGTATGGCCAATGAGGTAGTGATGCTGCGCGGGCATAACGTTGACTACGGCGCGCCAGTCACCAGCGCCATTCGTCTTGGCGGCGGGCGCATAGTGGAAGTGGGGTCGAGCAATCTGGCGGCCCGCTGGCAACTGGAAAGCGCCATTAACGAAAAGACCGCCGCGCTACTGTATGTGAAATCACACCATTGCGTACAGAAAGGCATGTTGAGCATTGACGATTTTGTACAGGTGGCGCAGGCCAACCACCTGCCGTTGATTGTCGATGCCGCGGCGGAAGAGGATTTGCGCGGCTGGGTGGCGAGCGGCGCGGATATGGTTATCTATAGCGGCGCGAAAGCCTTTAATGCGCCAACCTCCGGCTTTATCACTGGTAAGAAAACGTGGATTGCCGCCTGCAAAGCGCAGCACCAGGGGATTGCCAGAGCAATGAAAATCGGCAAGGAAAACATGGTTGGGCTGGTGTATGCGCTGGAGAATTACCACCAGGGCCAGACGACCGTGACCGCAGCACAGTTACAGCCGGTCGCAGAAGCGATTTCCGCTATCCATGGGCTTTATGCCGATATCGAACAGGATGAGGCCGGGCGTGCAATCTGGCGTATTCGTGTGCGGGTGAACGCATCTGAATTGGAGATGAACGCGCAGGACGTCGAAGCGCAGCTGCGCGGCGGCGAGATAGCGATTTACGCCCGCAAATATCAGCTTCATCAGGGGGTTTTTAGCCTCGATCCACGCACGGTAGCTGAAGGGGAAATGGCATTGATTGTGGCGCGACTCAGGGAGATTGCAGAACATGCAGCAGATTAATTTTTATCGTCAGCGGGTAGCGATTAACGTACTGGCAAAGGATATCGCCAACGCGAAGGCTATCTATGAAGCCGCCGAAGGCCATGCGGTCATTGGCGTACTTTCCGCGCAGTTCGCTACGGTAGAAGAGGGCGTGCCGGAGGTGAAACGCTGGATGGCGGAGGTGCCGTCTATCTCGGTGGGACTGGGCGCAGGCGACCCGGCGCAGTACTACAAAGCGGCGATGATTGCCGCCCATACTCACCCGGCCCACGTCAACCAGACTTTTACCGGCAGCGGCTTCGCAGCGGGCGCACTGGCGGCGACAGGCGGCGAGCAAACACATATTAACGCCCTGGTCAGCCCGACGGGAACGCCTGGCGAGGTGTTGATTTCTACCGGCGTCAGCAGCAGCCAGAGAACGCCAGCCCGCGTTTCCTGTGAAGCGGCGGTACGCATGATGCAGGATATGGGCGCACATGCGGCGAAGTTTTTCCCGATGGGCGGCGAAAAGTCGTTACCGGAACTCTATGCGCTGGCGACAACCGCTGCCCGCCACGGCATGACGCTTATCGAGCCGACCGGCGGTATCTCACTGGATAATTTCGGTATTATCCTGCAAACCTGCCTGGAAGCAGGCGTGCCGCGCGTTATGCCGCATGTTTACAGCTCGATTATCGATCCGCAAACCGGCAATACGCGCCCCGAAGACGTCATTCGGTTGATGGAGATAGTCAAAGCGCTGGTGTGAGATTTATCGCCGAAGAGCGCTACGTTTACCTGGCCTACAGATGACGTGTATTTGTAGGCCCGGTTAGCGTTACGCTATTGGGCGATAATGCGTAGCAGGCTGGGCAAAAATGTACGTATTGCAGCCGTCAGTGATTCCCTTTCGAGCCTCCTCGCAGGGGTAAATTTTCCTGAATGCTGTCTGTATTTTTGGCGAGTACAGTGGCGTCATCTTATTCCTCAGGTGACGGATCGCCATGAAAAAAAGCCCCACGTCCACGCCTCATGATGCGGTATTCAAAACGTTTTTACGCCATCCGGATACCGCGCGGGATTTTCTCAATATTCATCTTCCCCATTCGCTAAGAATACGTTGCGATCTGACGACGTTGAAACTGGCGCCGGACAGTTTTATCGAGAAAAATTTACGCGCGTTTTATTCCGATGTCCTTTGGTCACTAAAAACGTGTGAAGGCGACGGTTATATCTATGTCGTTATAGAGCATCAGAGTACGCCGGACGCGCATATGGCGTTCCGGTTAATGCGTTACGCGACTGCCGCGATGCAGCGCCATCTGGATGCTGGCCATAAAACGTTACCGCTGGTGATTCCCATGCTGTTTTACCATGGCGCGAAAAGCCCGTATCCCTTTTCGCTGTGCTGGCTGGATGAGTTTGACGATCCTGCACTGGCGCGTCAGCTTTATGCGACGGCATTTCCACTGGTAGACATTACGGTGGTGCCGGATAACGAGATTATGCAGCATCGACGTATCGCGATGCTGGAGCTGGTACAAAAGCATATACGTCAACGCGACCTGATGGGATTGGTCGAGCGCTTAGCGGTACTTCTGATTACGGGAAACGCTAATGACAGTCAGCTAAAAGCGCTGTTTAATTATTTGCTAATACAGCATGGCAGCACGCCTCGTTTTGGCAAGTTTATCCGCGAGGTGGCGCGTCGTGTTCCCCAACACAAGGAGAGATTAATGACGATCGTAGACAGAATACGTGAATCGGGGCGCAGAAAAGGTAAGCGTGAAGGCGTGCAACAAGGCATACAGCAAGGTATACATCAAGGTAAGCAGGAGGAAGCCTTGCGTATTGCGCATACGATGCTGGAACAGGGGATCGAGCGAGAGATGGTGCTGATGATTACCGGGCTTTCTGACGAAGAGATTAAGGCAAAGCGCCATTAAACTTTTCCCTTTTCCGCCCGGTCATCGTGATTATCAACGGCGTTAAGCGGCCCGCGCGCATCGACGGGAATCGAGGGAGATCAGAATCACTGACGAGAGAATGAGCAGCGTGCCCAGCCAGTCCGGCAAGGTAAAACTAATCCCCAACAGCAGTAGCGACAGCAGGGCGCTGCTTAACGGTTCCGCGCAGCTTAAAATGCTGGCTTTGGGGCCACCAATCAGTTGCGCGCCTTTCAAATACAGGCTGAACGTCAGCGACGTACCGATCACCACAAGGTAGAAAAAGGCCAGAATCAGGCTGCCGCTCACCGCAAAGTGCGTTCCTTCTTTAGCGTAGAAGGGCAGCAGAATAAGGCCGCCAAAGGACATACTCCAGCCGACCACTGGCAGCGTGCCGTATTGGGCGATTAGCCTGGAAGGCCAGGTCGTATAAAAGGCGGCGGCAAATGCGGAGGCGATACCCCAGAACAGCGCGCCTGAAGAGATCGACAGCGATGTTGGATTGCCGTGAGTCACCAGTAAAAAGGTGCCGATAAGCGATGTAAGAATGGCGGTTAAGACCAGAATGCCTGGTCGTGTTCTTCGCGCTAATGCAAACCACGCTACAATAATGGTCGGCGATAAAAATTGCAGCACTGTCGCGGTGGCGGCATTGGATTTTTCAATCGTAAGCAGGAAGGTTAGCTGAACGGTGAGCGCGCCCACCACGGAGAAAATCAGCAGACTCAGGGCATCTTTGCGGTTTTTAAGAATCGAAAATATCTTATCGCCGTGCATAAAGGAGAAGGTCACCAGTATCAGCCCGGCGAATAACAAACGTATCATCGTCAGGAACTGTGACGACATACGGCTTTGCTCCATGATGTACTGCGCGCAAACACCTGAACTCCCCCACAATACGGCGGCAATCAGGACGTTTAGCATCCCTTTTCTGGTGGAACCCATTTTTTCCTCGTCATGTTGTTTTATTTTTTTACGTGCAGGCATCATAACAGAGCTATCGCCGGTATTAAGCAGGAATTTATTGTTTAATGATTTCAGACGAGCTTGTTATCGACATAATATTGTCATTTTTTTGTCATAAGAAAAAATATCAAACAAACTTAAACAGAACGTCACTAAACCCGCCTTTGCACTTTACGGAACATATTGGCTGACTATAATAAGCGCAAATTCATGCAGGAGTAATATGTTGGACAGTCACTTTTACGTAAATCATCTGGCAAGTTAACGCACGCTATTCCTGCGCTGCTTGCCGAACCGGTGGGCAGCAATCTCCCCTTATGACGATTGTCATCCCAATAATGTTACAACACGCGCATTGTCGCGAGGTAATCGTCATGTTCATGTTTAAACACGCTTTATTTCCTCCGCCGTTAACACGACGCTAATTGCCTCAGGGCAGAAATTTGTCGTGTGCTGCTAAATATAGCACGTACTTATTCTTCCAGAAAAAATGGAGGAGCGTATGTTAATGTTTCCTTATATTTTGAATTTACTGGCCGCTATGCTGTTGGGCGCGCTGATTGGCGCGGAAAGACAATGGCGTCAACGTATGGCGGGATTACGCACTAATGCGCTGGTGGCGACAGGCGCCGCCGTTTTTATTCTGAGCTCCATGACGACATCGCCAGACAGCCCCGGGAGAATTGCGGCGCAGATTGTCTCTGGTATTGGCTTTCTGGGGGCGGGCGTCATCATGCGCGAAGGGATGAATGTGCGCGGGCTGAACACTGCGGCAACGCTATGGTGTTCGGCGGGCATCGGCGTGTTATGCGGCTTAGGGCAGTTCAAAAATGCGCTGGCGGCGACGATCATTATTCTTTGCGCCAATATTTTACTGCGTGAAGCGGCGCAGCGTATAAATCAACTCCCGGTATCCGCCGAGGGAGAAAAACGTTATATCCTGAAAGTAACCTGTAATAAAGAAGATGAAAGCGAGGTTCGTCAGTGGTTACTGAATATCGTAAAAGAGGCCGCGATCTGTTTACAAGGGTTAGGTTCGGTCCCCGCTCAGGAACAGGGCTATAAAGAAATTCGTGCCGAGCTCGTGGGTCATGCTGATTATCGTAAAACGCGAGAACTGATTATATCCAGAATAGGTGATAACGATAATATCACCGCAATTCACTGGAGCATTGATAGTCAATAATAGTTTTTTATTCAATTGCAACATTACGCCAGGCGTATAAGGAGGGAATGATGGATATTCCCGAGTCGATAAAATAAAACCCACTCAAAATAGTGAGTAAGCAATAACCTTTTTTATGCATAGATAATTCTCCCGGGGCATTCACCTTGAAATCGTGAGTTTGCTATTCCCCGGGCGTGATATGCAGGAAACACTACACCTTAATTTTGGGGATTCATCATGACTGACATGAACATTGAAAACCGGAAACTCAATCGCCCGGCGTCAGAAAATGATAAGCAGCATAAAAAAGTATTTCCGATCGAAGCGGAAGCTTTTCATAGCCCGGAGGAGACACTGGTGCGGCTGAACAGCCATCGTCAGGGCCTCACGATAGAAGAGGCCAGCGAACGGTTGAAAGTGTATGGGCGCAATGAAGTGGCGCATGAGCAAGTTCCTCCGGCGCTGATTCAGCTTCTGCAGGCATTCAATAACCCGTTTATTTACGTTCTGATGGCATTGGCAGGGGTTAGTTTCATCACGGATTACTGGCTCCCGTTACGCCGTGGCGAAGAGACCGATCTCACTGGCGTGCTGATTATTCTGACGATGGTCAGTTTGAGCGGGTTATTGCGTTTCTGGCAGGAGTTTCGCACTAACAGAGCAGCACAGGCGCTGAAAAAGATGGTTCGCACCACCGCCACGGTGTTGCGTCGTGGGCCGGGCAATATAGGCGCGGTGCAGGAAGAGATTCCCATTGAAGAACTGGTGCCGGGCGATGTGGTTTTTCTGGCCGCAGGCGATCTGGTGCCCGCCGACGTTCGACTGCTGGCGTCGCGCGATCTCTTTATCAGTCAGTCAATTCTTAGTGGTGAATCATTACCCGTAGAAAAATACGATGTTATGGCTGATGTGGCAGGTAAAGACAGCGAGCAATTGCCTGATAAAGATAAAAGCCTGCTAGATTTGGGCAATATCTGTCTGATGGGAACCAATGTAACCAGCGGCAGAGCGCAAGCGGTCGTGGTCGCGACGGGAAGCCGTACCTGGTTCGGCTCGCTGGCGAAATCCATTGTGGGTACGCGTACCCAGACGGCTTTCGATCGAGGAGTCAACAGCGTGAGCTGTCTGTTGATACGCTTTATGCTGATCATGGTGCCGGTTGTCCTGCTGATCAATGGTTTCAGTA
Source organism: Salmonella sp. GDC200615 (assembly GCF_050574145.1). NCBI lineage: Bacteria > Pseudomonadati > Pseudomonadota > Gammaproteobacteria > Enterobacterales > Enterobacteriaceae > Salmonella > Salmonella sp. GDC200615. Next base: position 71,578 of record NZ_CP192247.1, read on the forward strand.
AGGGAGACTGGGTAGAGGCTTCGCTGTTCGCGCTGGCGGTTGCGGTGGGGTTGACGCCGGAAATGTTGCCCATGATTGTCAGTTCCAACCTGGCAAAAGGCGCGATTGCGATGTCGCGGCGCAAAGTGATCGTCAAGCGCCTGAACGCTATTCAAAACTTCGGCGCGATGGATGTGCTGTGTACAGATAAAACTGGCACCTTAACCCAGGACAATATTTTTCTGGAGCATCATCTGGATGTGAGCGGTGTAAAAAGCAGCCGGGTATTGATGCTGGCCTGGCTGAATAGTAGCAGCCAGAGCGGCGCCCGGAATGTGATGGATCGCGCCATACTGCGTTTTGGCGAGGGCCGCATCGCGCCATCGACAAAAGCGCGCTTCATTAAACGCGATGAACTGCCATTCGACTTTGTACGTCGCCGGGTATCGGTCCTGGTGGAGGATGCGCAGCATGGAGACAGATGTCTGATCTGTAAAGGCGCTGTTGAAGAGATGATGATGGTAGCCACCCATCTTCGCGAAGGCGATCGTGTGGTGGCGCTGACGGAAACACGCCGCGAGCTACTGCTGGCGAAAACCGAAGATTACAATGCGCAGGGATTCCGTGTATTGCTGATAGCGACACGTAAGCTGGATGGTTCCGGGAACAATCCGACATTAAGTGTGGAGGATGAGAACGAACTTACCATCGAAGGGATGCTCACTTTTCTCGATCCGCCGAAAGAGAGCGCCGGAAAAGCTATTGCCGCGTTGCGGGATAACGGCGTGGCGGTCAAAGTCCTCACCGGCGATAATCCGGTCGTGACGGCGCGTATCTGTCTGGAAGTGGGTATTGATACGCACGATATCCTGACCGGAACCCAGGTTGAGGCGATGTCGGATGCCGAACTGGCGGCTGAGGTGGAGAAACGCGCAGTATTCGCCCGGCTGACGCCGTTACAAAAAACGCGTATTTTGCAAGCGCTACAGAAAAATGGTCATACCGTTGGTTTTCTTGGAGATGGGATCAACGACGCGCCCGCGCTTCGTGATGCGGATGTGGGAATTTCCGTCGATAGCGCCGCCGATATTGCTAAAGAGTCATCAGATATTATTCTGCTGGAAAAAGATCTCATGGTGCTTGAGGAAGGCGTTATCAAAGGGCGGGAAACCTTTGGCAATATCATTAAATACCTGAATATGACCGCCAGCTCTAATTTCGGCAATGTTTTTTCGGTACTGGTAGCCAGCGCGTTTATTCCGTTTCTGCCGATGCTGGCGATTCATCTGTTGATCCAGAATTTGATGTACGATATTTCGCAGTTGTCGTTGCCGTGGGACAAAATGGATAAAGAGTTCCTGCGTAAGCCGCGGAAATGGGACGCGAAAAATATTGGCCGTTTTATGCTATGGATTGGCCCAACGTCTTCTATTTTCGATATCACAACCTTTGCGTTGATGTGGTACGTCTTTGCAGCTAATAACGTAGAGGCGCAGGCGCTCTTTCAGTCCGGCTGGTTTATTGAGGGTCTGCTCTCGCAGACACTGGTCGTGCATATGCTAAGGACGCAGAAAATACCGTTTATCCAAAGTCGGGCGACGTTGCCGGTATTATTGACGACCGGCTTGATTATGGCGATAGGCATTTATATTCCATTCTCACCTCTGGGCGCGATGGTTGGACTGGAGCCGCTGCCACTGAGCTACTTCCCATGGTTGGTGGCGACATTATTGAGCTACTGTCTGGTGGCGCAAGGCATGAAGCGCTTTTATATCAAACGCTTTGGCCAGTGGTTTTAATGATGTTTGAGGATCGCCCAGATGAATCGCTCACCCGATAAAATCATCGCGCTGATATTTTTACTGATTAGCCTGTTGGTGTTGTGTTTAGCCCTCTGGCAAATCGTTTTCTAACGAGGTGACGCCATGCAAAAAAGAGGGTTGGACAAAATTTTTTATCAGGTTGTCCTGATAGCAATCATCCTGATTTTACTGACTATCTGTATACGATAAGTTGCTGTTGGCGAGCCCCGCTTAAAATAAGAATCGATGTAGTTGTTCTTTTTATGGCGGGGCGCTATTTTCATGGTATCCCACATCAGAAGGGCAATATCATGAATAATCGTCGTGGTTTAACCGCCGTCCTGGCGAATCCGGGAAATGGCAATGGCGGCGGACATGGTAATAACGCGGCTAATCAGGGTAATAACGGTAACGGACATAAAGGAAATGCCGGGCAAAAAACGGAACACCGTAAAAATGGCGGTAAACCGGATCACGTCGAGTCGGACATTAGCTACGCTGTCGCCAGGCAACTGGCAGTGAATTTAGGGCTGACGGGTTATCAGTCTTTACCTCCGGGGATTGCGAAAAATCTGGCGAGAGGAAAACCGCTGCCGCCGGGAATCGCTAAAAAAACGGTGCCGGCGTCTATGCTGGGACAATTACCTTATTATCCGGGCTATGAGTGGAAAATCGTTGGGGATAATCTGGTGCTGATCGCGCTCAGTACCGCGGTGGTCACGGCGATTATTAATGGCGTATTTGATTAAGAGCCTATCCACGTAGTACGTGAGGTTTGACTTGCTACGCTCGCCCTTCGGGCCGCCGCAAGCGGCGTTCAAAACGCTAACGCGTTTTGGCGAGCACTGCCCAGGACCAAAATGGCAAGTAAAATAGCCCCATTAAATGGGGCTATTTAGCCGCTTCAGGGCGTTATTTATGCGCGTTGAGAATCCAGCAGTTCATTATTTTTTACTACTTCCTGCGCTTTGGTATAACTTTCAATCAGTAGCTGATAGGCCGGGAATATTTTGGTATATACATCCGCCCATTCTGCGGCATCTTCCCTATTCCAGGTACGTTGCAGCTCAGAGGCTACCGCCGCGGTATCCATTGGTACTACGCCCGCCTGTACCACGCGGGCCATCGTAATTTCCTGCGCCATTTTACTGTACGTACCGGAGGCATCAATTACCGCAAATACCTTGTACCCTTCCGCGACGGCGCTGATGGCTGGGAAAGCCATGCAGACACTGGTAATAGTACCGGCGACGATCAGCGTTTTACGGCCTGTCGCTTTTACCGCTTGTACAAAATCGGCATTATCCCAGGCATTAATTTCCCCTTTACGCGCGACATATTGCGCGTGGGGTGCATTCGCATGGATTTCCGGAATCAGCGGACCATTTGGTCCCTGTGGTACGGATGCGGTAGTAATGACTGGCATATTGCATAAGGTAGCGATTTTAGCCAGCGCCGCGGCGCGCGCGCGTAATTCCGGCATCGGCATGTCGCCGACGGTCTGAAACAGGCCACTTTGGTGGTCAATCAGCAGCATTACTGCGTCGTTAGCATCAATGGCAGGGCGTTGACCGTTAAAATTCGCGGGTGTAGACATAATTCATTCCTTGTTGTTGCCTTTCACTGATAGTCACTATCAGTGTTAAAGTCATTAATCGCCGGGGCGATTTCCGTTTTTAAGCTGATGACAGTAATCCGTTGCCGATTCTGGATTACCCTGTTGAGTTCTTTCTGAAGGAATATTCATCGGCATCACCTTCAGTCGATTTACTTTCACGCGAATTTGTTATCACAACAATATTCATATTATGAATAAATGTTTCTATTTTACATGTCAGAGAGGATTATTGATTGAAAAAACAAACTATGCCCCTACAAATTGTTTCTGATAGATAGTTTTAAAATTATTTGGTATAAATTTGAAATATGTTGGTTAAGGATTAACTTATTTATATTTAAATAACATAAAGCACAGCTTAAATATTAAGTGGGAAGCGTGCTTTTATTAAGTATGGCTACTGTAACTCTTAATAAATTGGAAACTATCCCTATATAACGAGTGCTGCTTTTTGGGATATTACAAGCCATTATAGGAACACATTGAATAAAACCTTGTCTTTCATGTGGGGTAGATTATCAGGATATTTTTTCTCATGATTTATATATGAGATATTAAAGCGTAGTGGCACAGTAAATTTGGCCACTTGATTAAAGGTGATATTCTCACCTCAATACAAAACAGGAGACTTAACGAACAAGAAAACCAAACGTACTTTCACCCCTGAGTCTGCTATAATGAGAAAAGCGGTGTCTACGCTTACCTGTTAATGTCTTATGCCTCTCGCTCTTCTATATGATCGGTATGTGCAGGGGACAATCCATGTCCTGCTACGCAGCCACAGCATCAGACTATACTCAGTGGTGTCTATTAACCCTCTCCAACTACGTTATGTTTTGGCATGGTAACAATGCGATGTTATGGATAATTAACGATAATATTGAATTTAATCCAGAAATGAATCGCCTGGCGTCATTATCGAGGCCAGATCTCAACATTATTCTGACAACGCCCGCCAGCCGCTGCTTGCGCCTTCTGCTGGAAAACGCCCCCTCCGTCGTCTCACAACAAACATTCTTTCAAAAAGTGTGGGAAGAAGACGGCATGGTGGTGTCGGCAAATACGCTTTATCAGAATATCTCCATTATTCGCCGCGGATTACGTACCGTTGGCGAAAATGAAGATACGCTGATAATCACGGTTCCGCGTAGAGGCTTTCAGATTGAGCCTGGTGTGAGCCTCATGACCATCCGCAAAGACTTCGCTCAGACAATAGAAAAAAAGGGTGAGACGCCGCCGCGTATGTCAGGGCGTTGGTTTAAACATTATGTACCTGTACTTTGGATGACCGGGACATTTGCTGTTGGTATTTTGCTTGGCACTATAAGCTGGCAAACCGTTCCCGATAAGGATTTTTACGATCGCTACACGCTGGTTGAAACAACTCAGGGCTGTCATTTTTTCTCGCGGAATGAAGATATCGAAAGCGGTAGCCGCTTTGCAAGCTATAAGTCAATGATTCTAAAAACCGGTATGGATTGTCAGAAATACCCATGGGTCTATTTCCCTTCCAGCAGTCGCACCCCAGCGGTTACGGCATTGATTTGTCAGCAACCTTATAAAACGCGCGGTGATACAGGCTGCGTGACGCTTTTTTTCCGCGGGGTGACACATGGGTAAAAAGGCACTGATGTTAGCCTGCCTGACGCTACTGTTTCTGGGAGTAGGGCTTGGGCATCTTTTTCATTTGTATACGGAAAAGAACCGGGATCCAGAGAAATGTACGGTGCCTGTGATTGTGTTTTATAACAACACTCAGGCTAACCTGACGCTGGACTTTATGTATTCGCTGAAAAAACGCACTGGGGTGGTTTCCATCAGCGGAACGTATTACGTCGATAATAAAATGAGCGGCGTGATCCGCCGTAATGTTTCCTATGTATGGAGTGAAAATAAAGACAGCACCCATTTTATATCGACGGATATCAACAAAGTCACGCGTGACGAAACACTGTCCGATGCGGTTATCGAGACGGTTTTACCCGATTTTTATGTCTATCCAGGGAAAAGTATCAGTTACACCATCCTGACTCAGGGCCATCGTGGCTTTATGTTCACCATCGGGAAACGCCCGATATTTTTCTGTACACATTAAGCGGTTTTGGGAGCCGTTCATGAAACCTATCAGCTAAATGAAAGCGCTTCCGGGTAAAAGCCGCTGAAGATCAGCGGCTCTGTTGTTACCTGAATCAGAAACTGTATTTCATCCCCAACATTCCTCGGGTATCACTATAACCTGTGTCACCCACCTGTTGCGCCACGTTACCCCATACGTTCAGGCGCGGGGTAACTTGTCCTTCAATACCTACTTTCAGTTCTCCAATATTCTTCGTACCACGCATATCGCTGCTGACATCGTCCATCTTCACGCTGGCAGGCTGCGTATTATGGATCCAGCTCGCTTCCACGAATGGCTGGAACTCTCGAGATTTATTGTCATCAATAGCATTGTGGCCGTTAATATAGGCTTTTACGCCCATGCGGGTTAGCAGATTACCGGCGGTATCATCCTTGACGAGGGTACCATTGGCTTCGCGATTGTCGTCAGCCTGCACGCCCATCCATACCACCTGCGCTTTGGGCTGCAACCAGTAGCTTTGATGCGCGCTTTCACCTAACCTGAAGCTGTAACCGGCTTCAACCGAGGCGGTAATTCCTTTGGATTTATATTTCTCAGCGGCCTGATCCTGACCCATGACCTTGTTATCAAACCAGTTGTACAGCATCCAGGTATCCACATAAGCCCCAGACCGATCGATATTGTTAGCATACCAGGTGCCGTAAAGGCCGACGCTGTAACCGTTGACTTGACCACGGGAATGATAGTCACTCACGGACGACAGCGTGCGGTTCTGGCTGTTGGCATAACCTGCCATTGCACCAATATGCCAACGGTCAAGACCGTCAGTGCTCCACTGTGCCAGATCGCCTCCCAGTTGTAACACATAGCTGTTGATGCGGGTTTTTAGCTGCCCGCTGCCATCGTTGAAGCGAGTATGGGCGCCGACGTTACGCATCCACAGGCTGGTGACCTTCTTCTCACCCGTCAGCATGTCGGTGTACTGGGTTTCACCCAGACGGTCATGGAGACGCGTCATGAACAGCGTATTTGCCGCATAGTTGTTGGCAAGATAGCTGCCCACTTCCGGACGGAACTGATGTTCTGTTATCGGCGGTGTGTCAGATTGCCCTATGTCAGGAATTGTCGGATCAGGGATGACCGGGTCTACTGGCTCAGGGTCTACTGGATCAGGGTCCACCGGATCGGGAATCACAGGGTCAGGGATAACCGGGTCTACTGGATCAGGGTCCACCGGATCGGGAACGACAGGGTCAGGGATAACAGGGTCTACTGGATCAGGAATAATCGGTTCGTCCGGCTCAATGTAGCTGGTCAGATACCAGTTTTTACCTTTCTGCACCACGTTGTAGTCATAGGCTCCGGCAACAATACGGCTTGCTTTTTCGAAAGTACCGTTGGAATTGCCAGCAACGTTAACAATTTCAATACTTTCAATGGTTTGCGCCCCGGCTCCTCCAATATTATTTACTGCAACAAATGTGTTGCCTGAAGTATTGCCGAGAACCTGCAGCCTGTCCGTTTCGGAATCATCATCGTTGAGCACAGTATTAAAGACCAGCTTACCGCCGTTGCCTACATAATCTTCATTGATGGTGAGCGTTTGCCATGGTTCGCCATCTTCATGGCTGAAGTTAATGGTTGCGCCACTATTCAGCGTCAGGTCAGTGAGCGTTGAGCTGCTGGTCATATTCCAGGTCGCATCGCTCATTTGTACAGAGATAACGCCTGTGCCCGCCGTAGCGCTGGTGATGTACGACGCTCCGTCCCATCGCGAGTTGTCCGTCATATTGAGCTTAATCGTACTGTTCTGCTGCGGTAGCGTACCGCTGGCAGCGGTGGCGCCAGCAGCACGAATATCACCGTCGATGACGAAACGACCTCCTGAAGAACCGTCAACAATGCCGCCAGTCTCCGTGCTGATGGCGTAACTTTCGCTACTGTTATCGCCCGCCATAGTAATAGCCGCACCGCCTGCCAGATTAATGGCGCCTCGGGAGAGGGCGTATAAACCGGCAGGGGCTTTACTATAGGATGCAGCCTTACTGGCGCTGTTAACGCTAATAGTGGCATTCTCTCCCAAATTAACGGTAGCGTTAGTTGCATATACCGCGTGTGCGCTGGCACCGTTCACCGTAATAGTAGCGTTGTTGCCAAGCTCGGTTCTGGAGGAGGATGCTGCGTAAATCCCCGTTGAGGATGCGCCGGATGTTTCGATAGTTGCATCGTCACCCAGACGAATCAACGAACCGCTTTGTCCGGTACGCAGCCCCTCTGAACTGTCGCCGGTAGTAACAATATGCGCACGATTGCCGACGACAATCGTATTTTTGGCACGTGACGCATCCCGCATGGCGTTAGCTGTAATGCCACGTCCCTGGCTACCGGTCGTTTTGATATACAGATCGTCGCCGACGTAAATATTGGCCGATCCGGTCCAACCCTGGCCCAGTGAGTTATATCCGGCGTTAATACCGTCACCATCCTGACCATCCACGTAGATGTTGGTACGGTCACCGGTAATAATAAATACCGGGTTATCCGGAGTATTTGCGCCGTGAGTACGGATGCCATCGACGTCTCTACCATTATTCGCGGCATTCGCCGACTGCGTCCGAATGGTCAGGTCGTTGCCAAAAATCACGCCCGGATTTCCCGTCCCGCTGTTCTGAATAACCGTGACAGTGTGTTCAAACGCCTCCGCGCCCGGCCCATTAAGCGTGAGGCCATTGCCATAAACCGGGATGGTGCCGGTGTTCCACTGATAAACGTAGTTGGGCATAGTACCGACTTTGGTGAAACCGGTACTGGCCTGAGCGGGAATAATAGCCTGTAATTCCGGCGGCAACTGGCTGACCAGCCCACTGGATGGCAGACTATCAACGTCAACCCAGGCCGCCTGGGAGGGAAATACCATAGAGGCTAACGCTGCTGATACCGCTATGGCGATGAATGAGTAATTTTGGGGAGTTGGCATTCTGCCTCCTGCATTATGGCGTAAAGCGTCTTCCACATCGCAATAATATGGAAATAATAAAAATGGAAACGGATCTATAAAATATTTGATATTATTTTATGAATGCTATGCCCTAGCTTATTTTCAAGCCGCAGCTTATGCACATAAAGTTTCTTAATATCAATATTGTCAATATTTACAATCTGCTGAATACTTATTCCTGATACAAAGCGCTTCAGTAATATAAATTCCGTATAGTTAAGCGTTCGTCCACGTTTACTGTTGGCAAGCCGACCGGTAAACAAGCGGTGCATCTTTTGCTGTTGCACAATATCATCGTCATCGGAATAAATAATTCCTTGTATTTTATTGCTTTTCAAAATCCAGTAATTGGCCAGCGGAGTTAAACTTCTGTCAGAAATCAGGACAATATGCATGCCACTGTCTGCCAGACTGTCAGCCCATTGCAAATCGGTAAATCGTCGAAGATTCGGGAAAGAAAAATCAACAAAGATAAAACCGCTGGATAAATGGTTGTGTCTATCAAGCAATAACTTTTCAATAAACCCTTTTTTCAGGAAAGCATTACCATCTGGCCAGATGGAAAATGCCGCATTATGACAGTATTGCACCCGTACTGCGCTGTCAGGAAATAATTGACAGGATAAATCGCAACTAATGCAATGGACAATTTGTGAAGGCTTTCTCATCATCCTGAACGACTCCTGTCGATGTTTCTATTAATATTTCATTGGTAAATAAATGTGTCAATCCAGATAATATAAAGTACTACGACTGTCAAAAGTCGCGAAATATTGTCAGTGTCATAAACTCCTGGAAAGCACTAAAATACAGCTTTAAAAAACCATGACAGATCCGACAGTCGTAATACATCATTTCGGATTTGTATTTCACGCATTGAGATTTTTATACAGTATCTCCAATATCATAAAAAATCTTAAAACAGCACTATTTGCTAAATCATGAGAGTGATAAATAACGGTTCTCAATACCATCTGTCTGCTGCCTTTGTCACTATCGGGGTGATGTGATGAAATATAAAAGTAATTCCTGTAAACCTGTAATGAATTCTTATTATTAAAAGCTAATTTAAGATTTTTTCTTTTATTGCATTGTTATTCAATGACTTAATGGTGACATTTGTGCTCTCATCAACTTCTTATATACAAATTTAAGACTATTTTATAGAGACGCATGTAAACTTTAAGAGGGTGTAATGCTAATGCCATGAGAAAATTTTGTAACTTAACGCCGGGAGTCATACCTTGCCAATAAGTTGATCTGACTTAATTCTGATCGTGACAGTCTGAGCAACCGACAGACTTATCGGTCGAAGCAACTTCAGCTTCTGGCTTCTCTTTTCAATCGCTCATCTGATGAAAACTCTTTCCCGGAGCACATTAGTGAGAAACAGGATGTGGTGAAACCCAATGTCCATAGATATAGTCAGTCACTTCACAAATATCCGCCTCCTGGCAGATATCTTTAACCATTCATCCGGCTTCGGCCAACTTAATTACGGCGATGTTCTGATGCTCAGTGAGACGGGATTTACACATAGAGATTCCTTCGTTAGCAGATCGATGACGTGATCTCTAAATGTGAATAGCACGATTATGTGGGATACGTAAAAAAAATTAAATGAATCGCCACAGGTTTAACAGACACCGCAGAGTCATTTAAGATAGCTTAAAGAGAGGAGCCCATGAGCGGTAAACGTTATCCCGAAGAGTTTATAATTAAAGCGGTAAAACAGGTTATTGAGCGCGGCCATTCTGTTTCCAGCGTCGCAACACGTCTTGATATTACTACCCACAGTCTTTACGCCTGGATAAAACCGCCATATTCACGACGGTATCATGCAATCACAGGAGTCTAATTTGATATCTTGGTCTGTTGAATTTATTGATTTTTATCTTGTTGGATTTTTACTGGTGCCCACTATTGTGCCCCCAAATGATTTTGCTTGTGGGGTTCGGGGCATTCTGAGCTACTTTTTAGGTTCTGTTTTCCATTGTAGCAAACCGGCGATATCCTTCTCACCTTCGGCTTCTTTTAAGCGCCGTTGTTGTTCAGCAAACTGACTATATTCCGCCTGCGCTTTTTCATCGGCCATTTTCTTAGTGACTTTACCTGCGCCTTGTAAAACCTCACGGTCGTTAAATTGCAGGAACTGATCCAGCTTATCCTGCCAGTCGCGTAAAAAGATCTGCTGACGACGACGGGCCTGATCCTCGGCAAAATCCAGCCACATGTTAACTACGCGGTTAAGCTCGCTGACTTCATCCTGAGTGAGATAATTTTTTGCCACCGTCACGTCACCCTTACGTACCTCTTCACCTTTATAGCTGGTCAGCCCCATATGCGGCTGGCTGGCGTCAGCACGCTGATGAATGAGTTCAGCAGCGGTATGTCCGGTACAGGCAAAATGCAACTTGTTCTGGATGGTTTGAAAAAATTGCGTGGTTTCTTTGAGCGATGGTTGATAGTCGGCGGCTAACGCAAAGATCTCTCGTACCCGCAAATAAACCCGACGTTCGCTGGCGCGAATATCGCGGATACGCTCCAGCATCTCATCAAAATAGTCGGGTACAGCCGATGAACCCACGGGCGGATTTTTCAGGCGCTCATCGTCCATCACAAAACCTTTGATCAGGTATTTCTGGAGCGTCTGGGTTGCCCACTGGCGGAACTGTGTGCCGCGCGGGGAACGAACGCGGTAGCCGACAGCAAGGATGACAGGCAGGCTGTAGTGAAGCCTGTTGCGGCTTACCTGACGGCTACCTTCCTGTTGAACTTGTAAGTAAGACTTACAGGTTGCGTTTTGCTCAAGTTCGCCTTCTTCATAGATCGCTTTAATGTGCTGTGTAACTGCCTGGGGAGTGATCTGATAAAGGTTGGCGATGGTTGCCTGAGGGAGCCATAGCGTCTCTTGCTCAAAGCGGCACTCCACACGAACTTCACCGTCATCGCTGGCAAACATAACAAATTCGCCTGCCGGGGATTGGGTTAAGTATTTGTCTGCCATGCCGCCTCCGCTTATATCTGACTCGCAATGCCGTAATCTGCCTAGTATGCCAGAAATTCCTGGTGAAGCTTATTACGCAGATAGCGTTTATTTTGCGGGCAGCGCCCCCGGATAATGCTTCGCCACGATATCATTCATATTCTCCACCAGATCCAGACGCTTAAATGTGATATGTCCGCTGCCCTTCTAAAAGTAGCGGATGGTGAACATATCGTCTTCAAAGACCTGCTCACGCGGATTATCGCGCACGAAGTCCATAAACCGGATAGAGACATCATGCCGGTTGTCAGGAATGGTTTTACTATCCAGCAGGTAGAGCATTCGTTCCAGATCGGCGAGCTGGTCGCGTCGCCAGCCCCAGTTCAGGCTGTAGCCCCATCGGTCATGCTTCACCAGATTGTTGACGATAATCTTCTTGCCGAAATAACAAGGATTATTGGTTTTGTACTCCTGGCTTAACCCCTTAAATACATTGATAATCCCACGTTCGAAAACATCCTGTTCCTTAACCGGAGGTTGGGGATCGACGCCCATCACGCTGTGCAGTACATCATTCCTTGGCTCGCCGTAGGTCGCCCCGGTGGTATTGACGCCAGACCATTACCTTTCTCGTCCTGTTCAAGTAGGCGAACAGACTCACGTTTTACCGTGCTGATAACCTGCGGGCTATGGGTAGTGACAATAAACTGGATTAGTGGAAATGCGCTGCGCAAAGACTGGATAATTTGCTGCTGCCAGGCTGGGTGCAGGAGCATATCGACTTCATCGATCAGCACAATCCCCTGTGTTTTTAAGGCGGCTTCATCGCGTAAATGGGGGTTGAGTTTGACACAGCGAAACGCGATATCCGCTACCATCGCAACCGCATTACGCAGGCCGTCGCTGAGCTGGGCTAAGGGGATCTTGCCGTGCTGCGGATGATTCATTACCAGTTGCTGGTTATGGCTGGAGCTGTATTCCAGATCGCGCCAGCCAGTTACGTCTTTTGTCAGACAGTTAATGGCTTGCTGGATAGCCTGAATAGCTTCTTTCATCCGCGAATACGAACATCTTCTTTTAACTTTGTTGAAGGTGATTCAAGTTGTGTGATTTGATGTTCACGGTAGCTATGCCATAGCCAGCTATACCACTGCTCAAACTGTTTATAGTTTGATGTGGCCGAGAGGCAATCGTCATAACCAGACAAACGTGAAAAGGCGCTGTTATCCAGACGCTGTTCAGTAGGCTGTGCCTCATAACGTTCCTGATACCACAAGCGAGCAGTCCCCAGATAAAGCATTAGGAGAAGTTCAACCTGCAGCAAATTATGCTCTTCACGCACCAGCGTCTGAAGTTGTTCACCCCAACGGGTAAGCTGCGCCGCCGTCTTATCTTCATGCGGCGGCTGTTCTCCTCGCTTGTCGAGCATCCAGGTTGCCGTCTTTCCGCTTTCCCATTCTCCGGTAGCTGTAATCATGACCGGAGATGACATTTCCATGTTCAGCGCTTCAGGGCGGAAAACCAGACGTACATCTTCTGTACGGATCACCAGCGATTTATCTTTTACATAGAGGCCGGCAAGCCACGAATAAAGGGGAACAGCGCCAGGCGTACCGTATCCAGTACTGTCGTCTTGCCCGCGCCGTTTGGTGCAACCAGAATCGTAATGTGTTCATCAAAAGTAATATCGAGCTGCCTGAAACAACGAAAGTGAAGCAGTGAAAGTTTGTCGATTCTCATTACACTAGCCTCACCTGTTTTTATGTTTTAGTATAATAACATCTCTTGCCTGCAATCTTGCCCGCTTTAAGCGGGTAAAGGTTACGCCTTTTATCACGTTTTAACTATTTATCCTGTTGATTAACATGGTTTTTATAAGAAATTAATAAAATCCTTTCCTGTCGTGTCCGTAGAATATCGACAGCCTGGAGACAAGGTGACTGTTGCTGGTAACCATATTCTTTGCGATCGATACCAACTCGTTCATGTTTTTTCTTCAGAAAGTTACGGCATCGACAAACGTAGCGCCTGCGTTGATAAACGTAAGGCTATAGTGCCTTCAAGTAGATGAGTAAGCTGCGACGTTACTGCTCGTATGAACACCATCCACCCTTATGATGTGAGCCTGTATCCCCATGTGGATGTTGACCCTTTGGGCAGGCAAGCGCACTGGATGATGCCGTGACGGTAATAAAAGCGATAATCATCGCTGTAAATAATCTCTTCATATATAACTCACATTAATAAATTAGAACATATTACTAACTACTACAGAATACGCATACTTGATACGGACTTAGGGGATAATATAACGCGTACTTTAGTTTAAATTCTATCCTTCATGTGGCATAGGTTATCAGGATAGGTTTTCGTTATGAATTTTATCCGGGATATTGAAGCAACATATTGGGGGGGATATGAGTTATAAATATGTTGGTAAGCATGGCTGTGATGTTGCATTGCGGATGGGCTATAAAGAATGCCCCGATGAAAATGCTTATGGTGATGCCTATTATATTAAAGATGGGTTAAAATGGATATTTAATATAACAGGCTTAAAAAAACGGCTTGGCGTATACAGCGACGACGATCTCCGTAAACAGAACTATGATGTAGATACCTATTATCGAGTTGAAAACCAACCGGAAGAAAGTGCAGATGATGAAATGCAATCGCTGTATCATAATTTAGCGGTAGAAGAAGGAGAACCCGTGTATCTGGAGGGAGGCCATGTATCTTTATCCGGATGGCTCTATACGTTGATCTCATAATTTTGGCCTGGTAAGCGTATCTCTTTTGAGAAAGGATGAGCCTGTAAGTATAACCCACAAATTCGTTTGGTGATTAGTTAAGTCCCGCCCGCGTTAGTCCTGGCGTACTTTTATCCCTTCTTTGCAGACGATATCCCACAATAAATGGACGTTCGGTTTTAGCAATCGGTAAATGGTGATTAATAAAATAATATTCCACTTTCTCTCTCCACCTTTCCTTTCGTATTATATGCAAGAACTGGTCTTAATAATAAGCAAATACTTTGTCCCGAAATAGAGGACGAATGGTGGGCATGAGAGAAGGATGTTGGCGGAAGATCACAGGAGTCGAACCTGCCCGGGACCGCTGGCGGCCCCAACTGGATTTGAAGTCCAGCCGCCTCACCGGAGACGACGATCTTCCGCGCCTCGATTGCTACATGGAGGCGCGTGCATTATAGCTACTTCCTGGCGTTTCCACATCCCCTCCCGTGCTTTTTTAACTTCCCTTTCCTTCTGCCATGACCGGTTTCATATAAACCCCCATAAAATCCATTAGTTACATTTCATCACACTTTTTGACGCTACCCTGATCACAGAAAACAAGAATCGTAATTTGATAACTAAATAACGGAATATTCACGCTCGCAGGGAAGGTTTACAAAAACTGTAACCGGTATCAGTGAGCGTTGTGAGCGTTAAGGATGCGTAATGAAAAGTGAGATTCTCTCCGTTAAGGAGAAGATTGGCTATGGTATGGGCGATGCCGCGAGCCACATCATCTTTGATAACGTCATGTTATATATGATGTTCTTCTATACCGATATTTTCGGTATTCCCGCTGGTTTTGTCGGCACCATGTTTTTACTGGCGCGTGCGCTTGATGTCATCTCCGACCCTTGCATGGGCCTGCTGGCCGACCGCACCCGCTCTCGCTGGGGCAAATTCCGACCCTGGGTGCTGTTTGGCGCGTTGCCGTTTGGTATCGTTTGTGTGCTGGCTTATAGCACGCCGGATCTCAGTCTGAACAGCAAAATGATTTATGCCGCCATCACCTACACGTTGCTCACCCTTCTGTACACTGTGGTCAACATCCCTTACTGCGCGTTGGGGGGTGTAATAACCAATGACCCAACGCAGCGTATCTCCCTGCAATCCTGGCGCTTTGTGCTGGCAACGGCGGGCGGAATGCTCTCTACCGTACTGATGATGCCTCTGGTGAAACTGATTGGCGGCGAGAATAAGGCGCTGGGCTTCCAGGGGGGTATCGCGGCGCTCTCGGTGGTGGCGTTCCTGATGCTGGCGTTCTGTTTCTTTACCACCAAAGAGCGCGTTGAAGCGCCTGCCACCCATACCTCCATGCGTGAAGACCTGCGTGATATCGGCACAACGACCAGTGGCGCATAGTCGGCCTGCTCACCATCCTGAATGTTCTGGCGGTATGCGTGCGCGGCGGGGCGATGATGTATTACGTCACCTGGATATTGGGCAAACCGGGCGTGTTTGTCGCCTTCCTCACCACCTATTGCGTCGGCAACCTGATTGGCTCGGCGCTGGCAAAACCGTTGACCGACTGGAAATGCAAAGTGAGCGTTTTCTGGTGGACCAACGCTTTACTCGCAGTAATCAGCGTGGCGATGCTCTTCGTACCGATGCACGCCACGATCGCTATGTTCGTCTTTATCTTCGTGATTGGCGTATTGCACCAGTTAGTCACGCCTATCCAGTGGGTGATGATGTCTGACACCGTCGACTACGGCGAATGGTGTAACGGCAAACGCCTGACGGGGATCAGTTTTGCCGGCACGTTGTTCGTGCTGAAACTGGGTCTTGCCCTCGGCGGGGCGCTGATTGGCTGGATGCTGGCAGGCGGCGGTTACGACGCGGCGGCGAAAACGCAAAACAGCGCCACGATCAGCATCATCATCGCTCTGTTCACTATCGTTCCGGCCATCTGTTATCTGCTGAGCGCCGCGATCGCTAAACGCTATTACACCCTGAAAAGCCCGTTCCTGAAAACCATTCTGGAACAACTGGCGCAGGGCGCACACCGCAACGAACAAGAATTTACCCATAAAGAATTGCAAAACTAAAGGAACAGACTATGAAAATTAGCGACGGAAACTGGCTGATCCAGCCTGGCCTTAATTTGATTCACCCGGTTCAGGTGTTCGACGTTGAACAGCACGGGAATGAGATGGTGATCTATGCCGCGCCGCGTGATGTCCGCGAACGAACCTGGCAACTGGATACCCCGTTGTTTACCCTGCGCTTTTTCTCGCCGCAGGAAGGAGTGATAGGTGTACGGATGGAACACTTCCAGGGCGCTTTGGATAACGGCCCACATTATCCGCTCAATGTCTTGCAAGATATCAACGTGGAGATGCAGAACAACGCCGAATTTGCCGAACTCAAGAGCGGCAGCCTGAGCGTGCGCGTCACCAAAGGCGAGATCTGGTCTCTGGATTTTCTGCGCAACGGTGTACGTATCACTGGTAGCCAGTTGAAGAATAACGGCTATGTGCAGGATACCAACAGCGGGCGCAACTACATGTTCGAGCGTCTGGATCTCGGCGTGGGCGAAACCGTCTACGGGCTGGGCGAGCGCTTTACCGCGCTGGTGCGTAACGGTCAGACGGTGGAGACCTGGAACCGCGACGGCGGCACCAGCACCGAGCAATCGTACAAGAATATCCCGTTCTATATCACCAACCGTGGCTACGGTGTGCTGGTGAATCATCCGCAGTGCGTGTCGTTTGAAATTGGCTCCGAGAAAGTCTCCAAAGTTCAGTTCAGCGTCGAGAGCGAGTATCTGGAATACTTCGTCATCGACGGCCCGACCCCGAAAGACGTGCTGAACCGCTATACCCAATTTACGGGTCGTCCGGCGCTGCCGCCCGCCTGGTCGTTTGGCCTGTGGCTGACCACCTCATTCACCACCAACTACGACGAAGCGACCGTTAACAGTTTTATCGACGGTATGGCCGAGCGCAATCTGCCGCTGCACGTCTTCCACTTCGACTGTTTCTGGATGAAAGCTTTTCAGTGGTGCGATTTTGAATGGGACCCGGTGACTTTCCCCGATCCGAAAGGGATGATTCGCCGCCTGAAAGCGAAAGGGCTGAAAGTCTGCGTGTGGATTAACCCCTACATCGGCCAGAAATCCCCGGTCTTCCAGGAGTTGAAAGAGAAAGGATATTTGCTAAAACGCCCGGACGGCTCCTTGTGGCAGTGGGATAAATGGCAGCCGGGACTGGCGATTTACGACTTCACCAACCCGCAAGCCTGCGAATGGTATGCCGACAATCTGAAGGGCCTGGTGGAGATGGGAGTGGACTGCTTCAAAACTGACTTCGGCGAACGCATTCCAACGGATGTGCAGTGGTTTGATGGTTCAGATCCACAGAAAATGCACAACCATTATGCCTACATCTACAACGAACTGGTGTGGAACGTGCTGAAAGAGACCGTCGGCGTTGAAGAGGCGGTGCTGTTCGCCCGTTCCGCCTCGGTGGGCGCGCAACAGTTCCCGGTGCACTGGGGCGGCGACTGCTACGCCAACTACGAATCGATGGCGGAAAGCCTGCGCGGCGGGCTGTCCATCGGCCTGTCAGGGTTTGGCTTCTGGAGTCATGATATTGGCGGATTCGAGAATACCGCGCCGGCGCATGTCTACAAGCGGTGGTGCGCATTCGGCTTGCTCTCCAGCCACAGCCGCCTGCACGGTAGCAAATCCTACCGGGTTCCGTGGGCCTATGACGACGAGTCCTGTGACGTGGTGCGCTTCTTCACTGAACAGAAGTGCCGGATGATGCCGTATCTGTATCGGGAAGCGGCGCGTGCCAACGAAGCCGGTACGCCAATGATGCGGGCGATGATGCTGGAGTTCCCGGACGATCCGGCGTGTGATTATCTTGATCGCCAGTACATGCTGGGAGATGCGGTCATGGTAGCGCCGGTATTTAGTGAAGCGGGCGACGTGGAGTTCTACCTGCCAGAAGGCCGCTGGACGCACCTGTGGCGCAACGATGAAGTGCAGGGCAGTCGCTGGCATAAACAGCAGCATGACTTCCTGAGCCTGCCAGTGTATGTGCGTGACAATACACTACTGGCGCTGGGCAACAATAGCCAGAAGCCTGATTACGCCTGGCATGAGGGTACGGCCTTCCAGTTATTCCATCTGGATGACGGCTGCGAAGCGGTCTGCGAAGTCCCTGCTACGGATGGTTCGACAATCTTTACGCTGCAGGCGAAACGCACAGGCAATACCATTACGGTGAGCGGCGAAGGCGAGGCGCGCAACTGGACGCTGTGTCTGCGTAATATTACGCAGATTAGCGGTACCAAATGCGGCTCATATGCGGGAAGTGAACTGGGCGTAGTGGTTACCCCGCTGGGAAATGAAGTGGTGATTACGCTTTAAATCTGAATCGCCGGATGGCGCCGTGAGCTGCGCTTATCCGGCCTACAAATGAGCAAGAACCGTAAGCCCGGTAAGCGCCATCGCCACCGGGCAAGCCCTCAATTACAGCGCTGGCTCCGTTGACGTAACTTCACCGCCGGACACCACGCCCGCTTGCATCGTCTGTGTTATCTGCTGCTTTTGTGCGTTGACCGCGTGTAATTGCCCGTTTACCGTCGGTTTCAACGGCGCATCGGCCTGAATATTGCCGCTGGCCGTGAGCTGAATATTGCCATCGCCAGCAATCGGTAATGCCGGCCAGCCCCACTGCTGTAGCACATCCATTGGTACGCCGCGTCCGTTCAGGCTGATTTGCGTCTGACGCTGCGGCAGTTGCGATACGCTGGCAGTGGCTTCCAGCATCCCTTTTCCAGTAAACGCGCTCAGATCGCTGATGTTGACCGTGCTGGCATTAGCCGTCAACGACAGCGACGGGCGGCGCACGTCCACACGGTTAAAGGTTGCCGCTGCGGCGTTGAGGGTCGCATTGCCGCTCCAGACGCCCCATTGATGATGTTGTACCAGCTCCAGGTTTGCGCCGTAGCCGTCCAGGGCGGTGATTTGCCACGGGAAGGCCGGGTCGATATCGATCACCAGATTGCGGCTGGCGCTGAATTTTTTCAGCGTCAGGCTGTTCAACCAGTCGGGCAGCGGCTTCATCCATAACTGCTTCCAGTTTTCCGGCAGCGTATACTCCAGCCCGGCGATAGCGGTATCGTCCAGAATAAGCGCTTTGCCTTCGCGTAACCAGGCGCCGGAGGTTCTGACCATACCGCCTTCCCAGCGGGTGGTGAACTGGCGTAGCGCAACGCCCTGTGGTGAAAATTCGGCGTTCAGGATTGGATCGAGCAAGTGCAGCGAGCCGTAAATAAACTCGCTGGCGTTCATCGATAATTTACCTTCCTGACTTTGCCAGTCTTCTTTGCGCAGAGTCAGATTGCGCAAACTCAGGTCAAGATCGGTGACAGCCCAGTCTGGTCCTTGCAGGCTGGAGTCCGTCACTTCAAGACGACCAATCTGCAAAGATGGAATCGTAGTAAGCGGCGCGAAAAACTCGCTCAGGGATTTATCGCTTTGTAACCGAATATCATTCAGCCGCAGATTTTCAACGACCCAACTACCGTCAGCGTTACGCCGGGCGACGCCGGTTAACGCTCCGCGCGCCATATCGGCGCCGACGGTGTTTAACATCACCTGATCATGGTCGATACTGCCTTCAATAAGCACATTAGTGGCGGGAACGTCGTTTAACGTCAGCGAACCGGCGCTCAGTTGGATCTGGGCTTTATTGCCCAATACCCGACCGGCTTCGGGGTGCCATGGCATAACGCCGCCGTTAACGCGCTGGGCGCTCAACCGCCATTCTCTACCGGGACTATTGAGCGCCATATTGCGAAGTTGCAGGCGGTCGGCCTCAAACGGGAAAGGGGCGGTTTGCACTGAAATATTCAGCGTGCCGTCCTGTAACAGAATCGTGTCGACATGCAGCGGCGCGGTTAACTGGCGAATGCTCAGACCGATATCTACGGTTTTCGCGACCAGGGTAGCAGGCTGACCATCACGACCAAAGGTCACATTCTCCAGTAAAAGATGGGATGGGGCGGAAAAACGATGATCCATCACGTCGAATGTGAGGTGATAACCGCTGTTCTCTGATACCCAGTTGCTGACATGATCTGCGCCCCAGCGCGTTTGCAGCAGAAAATAAAAGCCGAAAATCACCACTAAACAGGCGATCAGCACGTAGAGAAGCAACCTCCCAATCAATTTCATGGTCTTCCATCCCGTGAAATGCACATAGGGGATTTATGCACGATTTGCGTGCAATCCTCAAGACAGGAATGGTGAAAGAGCGTTACAGCAGCGGCGAATCGTGTCGCCGCCGCAGGGTTTTTACGGTTTTTCCGGCGGGAGAATCAGGTTCAGCACGATAGCCGTGATGCCGCCAGCGGCAATTCCGGATGAGAGCAGATTTTTCACCCATTCCGGCGCGAACTGCAGGATCTGCGGCTGTTGCGAGACGCCAAGACCCACGGCCAGCGACAGGGCGATAATCAGAATCGCGCGGCGGTTCAGCGGCTCACGCGAGACAATACGCACCCCGGAGGCGGCAATGGTGCCGAACATCACCAACGTGGCGCCGCCGAGCACCGGTTCCGGGATATGCTGCACAAAACCGCTTACCGCCGGGAACAGGCCGAGTACAATCAGCATCAGCGCGACAACAAATCCCACATAGCGACTGGCGACGCCAGTCAACTGAATTACGCCGTTGTTCTGACCGAAACAGGAATTCGGGAACGTATTAAATACCGCTGAAACAAATGAGTTCAGGCCGTTAGCCAGTACGCCGCCCTTTAGCCGTTTCATGTACAAGGGGCCGGATACCGGCTGCTCGGAGACATCAGAGGTGGCGGTGATGTCTCCGATGGTCTCCAGCGACGTAATCATAAAGACCAGCATCAACGGCAGCAACAGGTTCCAGTCAATGCCCAGACCATAATACAGCGGGGTCGGCACCATCAGGATGTCCTGCGAGACCGGCGCGTTATTCTCAGGCAACATGCCCATAAACCAGGCTAAAAGATAGCCTGCCGCCATGGCAATAACCAAAGAAGCCACGCGCAGGTAGGGATTACGCTGCCGATTCAGCAGGATAATAATGGCCAGGACGACGCCGGCCAGCAGCAGGTTTTTCGGTGCGCCAAAGGTGTTGTCGCTCATGGCGGCATAGCCGCCGCCGATGGAGGTTAGCCCCACCTGAATCAGCGACAGGCCAATAATCATCACCACGACGCCGGAGACTAACGGCGTGATAATCCGGCGCGCCAGATGTAGAATGCGAGAAAGCACCATCTCGGTGCAGCTTGCCAGCATCAGCGTGCCGAACAGCGCCGCCATCATCGTCGGGACATCCGCGCCGCCGGTTTTCAGCGCGGTACCGCCCATAATCAGCGGGGCGACAAAGTTAAAACTGGTTCCCTGGATGGATAACAGCCCCGATCCTACCGGCCCCCACGCTTTGATTTGAATAATAGAGGCTACGCCGGAGGCGAACAGCGACATGCTGATAATGTGCTGCGTATCCTGCGCCGGTAAACCCAACGCCTGGCAGATTAACAGCGCTGGCGTGATTACCGCGACAAACATGGCCAGCAGATGCTGACAAGCGGCAAAAAGGGTTTGAGGGAGCGGCGGGCGATCTTCAAGACGGTAAATTAATTCGCTGTTTTGCGTCTGCGCAACCGGTTGCGCATCTGCCGACTCGATGGCGTTAACGGACATCAGGGACATTCTCGTGGTGGAAAAGCGGTGATTTTATCTGACCAGGTGGTAAAAGCAAACGATTGCTAGCGAATATTCTTAATATTTAAAAAAGATAAATGCACCTTTTTATATAACTTTTTGCCTTTTTCTGCTTAAAATCCATGCCGAAGACTCGCAAAGAGCTAAAAAAATGACTCAGGAAATGATTTGTGCGCACATGTCACAGCGCACTACAGGAGCTTTAAATGTTTGAACTCGATACCTTATCGACCCTTGTCGCCGCCACGCTGGTGCTGCTACTGGGTCGCAAGCTGGTCCAGTCTGTCTCCTTACTGAAGAAATATACGATTCCGGAACCGGTGGCGGGGGGGTTACTGGTCGCGGTTGCTCTGCTGGTGCTGAAAAAAAGCGTCGGTTGGGAGGTCAACTTTGATATGACCCTGCGCGATCCGTTGATGCTGGCGTTTTTCGCGACGATCGGCCTTAACGCTAACCTTGCCAGCCTGCGCAAGGGGGGACGCGTTGTTGGCGTCTTCCTGGTCGTCGTGGTCGGATTACTGCTGATGCAGAATGCCATCGGTATCGGCATGGCGAGTCTGTTGGGGCTGGACCCGTTAATGGGGCTGATTGCCGGGTCAATTACGCTGTCCGGCGGACACGGTACCGGCGCGGCGTGGAGTAAACTGTTTGTCGAACGTTATGGTTTTGCCAATGCCACCGAAGTTGCGATGGCATGTGCAACCTTTGGCCTGGTGCTGGGCGGGTTGATTGGCGGTCCGGTAGCGCGTTATCTGGTGAAACACTCCACCACGCCGGATGGAATGCCTGACGATCAGGCCGTGCCGACAGCCTTTGAAAAGCCGGATGTGGGCCGTATGATCACCTCTCTGGTGCTAATCGAAACCATCGCCCTGATTGCTATCTGTTTGACCGTGGGCAAAATCGTAGCGCAGCTACTGGCGGGAACGGTGCTTGAACTGCCGGTCTTCGTTTGTGTGCTATTTGTTGGGGTGATCCTCAGCAATGGCCTGGCGCTGGTGGGTTTTTATCGCGTATTTGAGCGTGCTGTTTCGGTACTGGGGAACGTGAGTTTGTCACTGTTCCTGGCAATGGCGCTGATGAGCCTGAAGCTGTGGGAACTGGCGTCGCTGGCGCTGCCGATGCTGGCGATTCTGGTGGTACAGACCATCTTCATGGCGCTGTACGCGATCTTCGTCACCTGGCGCATGATGGGGAAAAACTACGATGCGGCGGTGCTGGCGGCGGGTCACTGCGGTTTTGGCCTGGGCGCAACGCCGACCGCCATTGCTAATATGCAGGCGATTACCGACCGTTTTGGTCCCTCGCATATGGCGTTCCTGGTGGTGCCGATGGTCGGCGCGTTCTTTATCGATATCGTCAATGCGTTGGTGATTAAGCTGTACCTGATGTTACCGATTTTCGCGCAATAAGGGTTTGTACGGCGGCATTAAAGCCGCCGTGCTCACTAGGCGTTGGAATAACGTTCGGTTTCCGGCATCCAGCGCTCAATCAGCGCTTGTGCCTGCTGCGGATAACGTTCGTGAATATGACGGGCAATACGCTGAACTTCGGGGATTATGGCCTGATCGCGCAGTAAATCCGCAACTTTAAATTCGGCGTTCCCTGTCTGGCGCGTGCCCAGTAATTCCCCCGGGCCGCGAATCTCTAAATCTTTTTGCGCAATCACAAAACCGTCGTTGCTATCGCGCAATACCTGTAAACGCTTCTGCGCCGTTTTCGACAACGGCGATTTATAGAGCAGCACGCAGTGCGATGCGACCGCGCCACGGCCAACACGTCCTCTGAGCTGGTGTAATTGCGCCAGGCCCAGTCGCTCCGGGTTTTCAATAATCATCAGGCTGGCGTTAGGAACATCGACCCCCACCTCAATCACCGTAGTGGCGACCAGCAGATGCAGTTCACCCTGCTTAAAGGCCTGCATCACCGCCTGTTTTTCGGCGGGCTTCATGCGGCCGTGTACCAGGCCGATATTCAACTCCGGTAACGCCAGCTTGAGCTCCTCCCAGGTGGCTTCCGCCGCCTGCGCTTCCAGCAGGTCAGATTCTTCAATCAGCGTACAGACCCAGTAGGCCTGACGGCCTTCGGTTGTGCAGGCGTTGCGCACACGATCAATGATTTCATGGCGACGGGTATCCGGAATAGCAACGGTAGTGACAGGGGTACGGCCCGGCGGTAGCTCGTCAATCACCGAGGTATCGAGATCGGCGTAGGCAGTCATCGCCAGGGTGCGAGGAATGGGCGTTGCGGTCATAATCAACTGATGCGGATGAAAGCCCTGCTGCTGGCCTTTTTCCCACAATGCCAGCCGCTGGTGGACGCCAAAGCGGTGCTGCTCATCGATAATGACCAGCGCCAGCCCGTTAAACTGCACCTGTTCCTGGAAGATAGCGTGGGTGCCGACAATCATCTGCACCTGACCGCTGGCAATAGCCTCTTGCTGCGCCTGACGTGCTTTACCTTTTTGCTTACCGGCCAGCCAACCCACTTCAACGCCCAACGGTTCGAACCAGTTGCGGAAATTATTTGCGTGCTGTTCAGCCAGCAGTTCGGTCGGCGCCATCAACGCCACCTGCTTACCGTGGGCAATAGCGCGCAAGGCGGCAAGCGCCGCAACCAACGTTTTACCGGAACCCACGTCGCCCTGAACCAGACGCATCATTGGCACATCGAGCGCCATATCACGTTCGATCTCTGCCACCACCCGCGCCTGCGCGCTGGTGGGTTTAAACGGCAACGACGCCAGCAGCTTGTCTTTCAATATGTTGTTGGTACTTAGCGGCTGCGCGTGATAGCGCTGCGCGCCTGCGCGAAGCGCCAGCATACTGAGATTATGCGCCAGTAGCTCTTCAAGAATAAGCCGCCGCTGCGCCGGGTGTTTGCCGGTTTCTAAATCGGCGAGCTGGAGCGTCGGCGGCGGGCGATGCAAGGTACGTAGCGCCTCCGGCAGGCTCATCATACCCTGCGCCAGTTCCGGCGGCAGTAGTTCGGCAATGGCGCAGGTGTCGAGCAACTCCAGCGCCTGATCGGTAAGCTTGCGCAGTGTCGCTTGCTTCACGCCCTCGGTGGTCGGATAGACGGGGGTGAGCGTTTCCTGAAGCTCCGGCGTGCTGAGATCGCCCTGCAGGCGATATTCCGGATGGATCATCTCTGCGCCATACTTGCCGCGCTTCGCTTCCCCGTAGGCCAGCACACGTCGTCCCGTCGCCAGGCTGTTTTTCATCGCTGCGTTAAAATTGAAAAAGCGCATGGTAAGAATGCCGGAACCGTCGCTAATCTGGCAGGTCATCATCCGACGACCGCCGAAAGTGATATTGCAGTTCAGCACTTCGCCTTCAACGGTGGCGTAGATGCCAGGCAGCAGTTCGCCAATGGGGTAGAGATGGGTGCGGTCTTCGTAACGCAGAGGGAGGTGGAGCAGGAGGTCCTGCACGGTGTGCAGGCCAATTTTCGCCAGTTTACTGCTTTGCGCTGCGCCGACGCCTGTCAGGGAATTGAGCGGAACAGCGTCTAACAAGCGGCCTGACATGGTGATTACCCTGCCGCCTGCATCGTCGCCCACCAGTCAGCATCGGCGTCGATTTCGCCCTGCTGATTGACGCGAGGATAAGGCAGACCTTTACGTTTAGCGACTTTCGCCAGCACCGGATAACCACCCTCAAACAGCAGGCGCTGCTGTTCATCTTCCGGCAACATGCTATTTTCACGCAGATACATGTCCGCGTTCTGTCGCTGGCGCTGGGCTTCATAAAGAATGAGCGCGGAGGCGACGGAAACGTTCAGCGACTGTACCATGCCGATCATCGGAATGATGATATCCCGATCCGCCAGGTCTAATGCTTCCTGAGTAATACCGGTTTTCTCCTGACCCATCAGAATACAGGTCGGGCGCGTGTAATCAATCTCGCGAAAGTCTACGGCTTTATCAGAAAGATGGGTTGCCAGAATCTGCATTCCCCGTCCTTTCAAATGGGCTACCGCATCGCCAATGGTACGGTGAGTTTTCACCTGTACCCAACTGTTGCTGCCCGCCGCCGCGGAAGCCATGGTGCGC
Organism: Salmonella sp. GDC200615; assembly: GCF_050574145.1. Taxonomy (NCBI): domain Bacteria; kingdom Pseudomonadati; phylum Pseudomonadota; class Gammaproteobacteria; order Enterobacterales; family Enterobacteriaceae; genus Salmonella; species Salmonella sp. GDC200615. The sequence goes on from NZ_CP192247.1 coordinate 97,613, forward strand.
ATCCGGCTACCTGGCCAGATAGCATGGACTTCATGGACGCCAACGGCATCTGCGGTACGAATGATTGCAGAAACGTTATGAGGTTTGTGGACTTGCTCCATGCAGACCGTGAGATCAGGCTGACGCCTGGCGAGCATTTCGCATATACGCGCATAACGTTTTGGATTCATAGCGCTAGTTTCGGTTACGGGTGACTTTAATAACGTCTGGCATCACGCGGATTTTGCGCATGATATTCGCCAGATGTACGCGATCGCGTGCGGTAAGGCGAATAAAGGTACTATAGACGCGACCATCTTTCTCTTCAGTATTCAGGCTTTGAATATTGGAGGTGGTGGTATTAATCGCCGCCGTCAGGTTAGCCAGCGCGCCCTGATGGTTAAACATTTCCACCTTGATTTCGGTAATGAATTCCTGCTCCGTCTCTTTGTCCCATTCGACCGCCATAAATTTCTCTGGCTCTTTCTGGTATCCACGGATATTACGGCAGGATTCGTGGTGGATCACCAGTCCTTTACCTGGGCTGACGTGAGCGATGATCGGGTCGCCTGGGATCGGACGACAACACTTCGCAAAGGTGATAAGCACGCCATCCGCGCCTTTAATCGGCAGGTGGCCGTGATTCGATTGCGCAACGGTCGGCACCACGGCTTCGCCTTGCTGCAGATTTTTCGCGACCACTACGCTCATCGCGTTGCCGAGACCGATTTCCGCCAGCAGATCGTCAAGCGTTGCCAGCTTCATACGATCCAGTTCGCGCTGAATATTTTCCTGCGGAATTTCCGCCAGCTTACGACTGCCGCCTAAAGCATGGTTAAGCAGACGACGGCCCAGGCTTACGGAGTCATCACGTTTGAGGTTTTTCAGCAACTGACGAATTTTAGCGCGCGCTTTAGAGCTGACGACAAAGTTCAGCCAGGCGGCGTTGGGACGCGCGCCCGGCGCGGTAATAATTTCGACGGTCTGACCGCTGCTAAGCGGCTGCGACAGCGGATAAGGCTGGCGGTCGACACGCGCGCCGACGCAGGCGTGGCCGATGTCGGTATGCACTGCATAGGCAAAATCCACCGGCGTAGCGCCAGCGGGCAGTTCGACAATGCGCCCTTCCGGGGTGAAAACGTAAATCTCATCCGGGAAGAGATCGGATTTTACGCTTTCGATAAATTCAAACGAACTACCGGCGCTCTGTTGTAGCTCCAGCAGGCTCTGCATCCAGCGCTGGGCGCGGATCTGCGCCGTGGTGCTGGTCTCACCGTGTTCTTTATACGCCCAGTGTGCCGCGACCCCCATTTCCGCCATCTGATCCATATCTTCGGTACGGATCTGGACTTCAACAGGAACGCCGTGCGGGCCGATCATCGAGGTGTGCAAAGACTGATAGCCGTTCGCTTTGGGAATGGCTATATAGTCTTTCACCCGTCCCGGACGCGGCTTATAGAGACTGTGCATCTGGCCGAGTACGCGATAGCAGGTATCGGAGTCATGAACGATCACGCGAAACGCGTAAATGTCCATGATCGAGTGAAAACGCTGCTCTTTGAGCACCATTTTACAGTAGATCGAGTAAAGATGTTTTTCGCGACCGCTAACGCGACACGGAATTCCCGCCTCTTGCAAGCGTCCTTCGATTTCAGAGAGGATTTTTTGGATCATCTCTTTACGGTTGCCGCGCGCCGCTTTTACCACTTCTTTAATGACGCGGTAACGATTGGGATACAGCGCTTCAAAACCCAGCTCTTCCAGCTCGGTTTTAATGTGATGAATACCTAAACGGTGCGCCAGAGGACTGTAGATTTCCAGCGTTTCACGGGCAATACGACGACGTTTATCCGGGCGTAACGAGCCCAGCGTGCGCATGTTATGGGTACGGTCAGCAAGCTTAATGAGAATGACGCGGATATCCTGCACCATCGCCATAATCATTTTGCGAAAGTTTTCGGCCTGCGCCTCTTTCTTATCGCGGAACTTGAGCTTATCAAGTTTCGACACCCCCTCTACCAGCTCGGCAACGCTTTTACCGAAAAGCTGTTCCATGTCCTGATAGGTGGCGGGGGTATCTTCAATCACGTCATGCAGCAGAGCGGCCATCAGCGTTTCGTAGTCGAGTTTCATCTCGGCCAGAATACAGGCCACCGCTACCGGGTGCGTGATATAGGGTTCACCGCTTGAACGTGTCTGGCCCTCGTGAGCGTCACGTGCAACGAGATACGCCTGCCGAAGACGCTTAATCTGGTCTTCCGGCAGGTAGGTTTGAATCAGTTGATTCAGGCTTTCAAACAGATACAAGGGCGACCCGCTTTGTGATTAACGACGACCTTCAGCAATAGCGGTAACGGCTTGTAATTCAGCGGCTTCCTGCTCTTGCTGTTCCTGGCGCTCGCGGACGTCGAGGATCTGGTTGTTAATCAGACCTTCTTCGATTTCGCGCAGCGCGATAACGGTAGTTTTATCGTTTTCTTCCGGTACCAGCGGATCCTTTCCGCCTACCTGCATCTGACGAGCGCGACGCGCGGCGACCAGTACCAGGTCAAAACGGTTACCAATTTTCTCTACAGCGTCCTGAACAGTTACGCGTGCCATACTTAAAATGCTCCACAGGTGAAGAAATGACTGGGCATGATACTGAAAGTGGGTTCAGTCTGCCAACAATTTGCTGATTAAAGCGTCATGACGCTGCTTTTGGCGGCTCATACGCAGACGTTCAGCGCGAATGATGGTTTTCAAGTCGCTTAACGCGGTATCAAAGTCGTCATTCACAATAAGATAATCATATTCGGCGTAATGGCTCATTTCTGCAACCGCTTGCGCCATTCGTTTGGCAATGACTTCTTCGCTATCTTGCCCGCGGCCGCGTAAACGGCGATCCAATTCGATCTTTGATGGCGGCAAAATAAAAATGCTGCGTGCTTGCGGCATCTTTTCGCGAATTTGCTGGGCGCCCTGCCAGTCGATATCCAGAAAAACATCAACGCCGGTTGCCAGCACTTGCTCAATGGTTTCGCGCGAAGTGCCGTAGTAATTGCCAAACACTTCCGCGTGCTCCAGAAACGCCTCCCTGCCAATCATGGTTTTAAACTCATCATGATTTACAAAGAAATAGTGCTCACCGTGCACTTCACCCGGACGCGGCGCGCGCGTGGTATGTGAAACGGAAACCTGAGTGTCATACAACGGTTGGGTTTTTAATAAAGCCTGAATCAGGCTGGATTTACCCGCGCCACTGGGGGCAGAAACAATATAAAGCGTACCTTGAGCCATGAGTATCTTACGTCTGTGATTATCGAAATAGAGCCTTGATACGGGCTTATTATACACATCGCCGTTATGCGACGTAGTCTTTGTCACACTTTTTGCGCCAGATTATTGCATTTTGCGTCCCTTTTTCCGCTTTTATCGCGTCGTTGCAGCAACCCACCAAAAAATCTGGAAAGCGGCTCGGATGATGCATTTTTACCTGTCGGTTTTTATTCACTAAAGCGCTATACCTGCCGGGCAATGTGCGCAGGAGGTCGTGATGAGATTATGGAAAAGTATGGCGTGGGGAATTTTATTGTGGCATTCGCAGAGTGGGGCGCTTTGCCCGGCCTGGCCGCCAGCAAGGGCCGCTGAAGAAATCACCCGTTTACAGCAACAGCTCGCTGACTGGAATGACATCTACTGGAAACAAGGTGTTAGCGCGGTTGACGATAGTGTGTACGACCAGCTCAGCGCAAGGCTGGTTCAGTGGCAACGCTGTGTTGGTCAGGATGTTTCATCTACTCCGGTTTCACCGCCGTTAAACGGTACAACAATGCACCCTGTTGCGCACACGGGCGTACGTAAACTCGCGGACCGACAGGCGGTAGAACAGTGGATGCGCGGGCGCAGCGAGCTTTGGGTACAGCCAAAAGTGGATGGTGTAGCGGTAACGCTGGTTTATCAAAACGGTAAACTGACCAGGGCTATCAGCCGGGGTAACGGACTACAAGGCGAGGACTGGACGCCAAAAATTCGCCTGATCCCCTCTATACCGCAGACAACACAAGGCGCGCTTGCTAACGCGGTGTTGCAGGGCGAAATCTTTCTACAGCGCGAGGGACATATCCAGCAACGGATGGGCGGGATGAATGCGCGCTCGAAAGTCGCAGGAATGTTAATGCGCCAGGATAACGCCTCCGCGCTAAATTCGTTGGGTATTTTTATTTGGGCGTGGCCGGACGGTCCGGCAAATATGCCCGAAAGATTAAGCCAACTTGCTAAGGCTGGATTCAGTCTGACGAATAAATATACCCTGGCGGTAAAAGATGCCAGCGAGGTCGAGCGGGCGCGCCAGTCATGGCTGACGTCAGCATTACCCTTTGTAACGGATGGCGTAGTGATACGCATGGCTAAAGAACCTGCGTCACAACACTGGCGACCCGGGCAGGGCGACTGGCTGGCAGCATGGAAATATCCGCCAGTAGCGCAGGTCGCGCAAGTGAGCGCTATTCAGTTCTCGGTGGGGAAAAGCGGCAAAATTACCGTAGTAGCGTCGCTTGTCCCCGTTATATTGGATGATAAGCGGGTTCAGCGGGTCAATATCGATTCTGTGAAGCGTTGGGAAGCGTGGGATATCGCGCCGGGCGATCAGATCCTGGTGAGTCTGGAGGGGCAAGGCATTCCCCGGCTTGATGAGGTCGTCTGGCGGAGTCGTGAGCGGAGTAAGCCTGTACCGCCTGATAGCCATTTCAACTCGCTGACCTGCTTTTACGCGTCGGAAACGTGTCAGGAACAGTTTATCTCCAGGCTGGTATGGCTGGGGTCACGGTCGGCGTTGGGTCTGGACGGAATGGGCGAAGCCAGCTGGCGGGCCTTGCATCAGACGCATCGCTTTAAGCATATCTTCTCCTGGCTTGCCCTGACGTCAGCGCAAATAGCCAACACGCCAGGCTTTGCTAAAGGAAAAAGCGAGCAGATATGGCGGCAATTTAACCTGGCGCGCCGGCAGTCGTTTACCCGCTGGATCATGGCGATGGATATCCCCTTAACGCAGGCTGCATTACAGGCCAGCGGCGATCGTTCATGGGAGCAGTTATTAATGCGAACAGAGCAACACTGGTGGCAGTTACCAGCGACGGGCGAGCGTCGTGCCGGGAGAGTCATCGACTGGCGGAATAATCCGCAGATCAAAACGCTGAGCAGATGGCTGGCTGCTCAGCATATTCCCGGATTTGGGTCTTAGTGCCCTTCATGGCGGTAATAAAATACCGGCAGGCCAAGTTTAAGACGTAGCGCTAATAACCTTGCTGTAAAGCCAAACAGTAACGTAGAGATAACGACGACATCCGGATTCATGACGTAATGTTGCAGCGCAATATAGAGCACCGCCGAGGCGAACGAAATGCCGGCATATAGCTCTTTTTGAAACACCAGTGGAATGCGTTTGCAGAACATATCGCGGAGCACGCCGCCAAAGACGCCGGTAGTGACGGCGGCTACCACGGCGATAATTGGCCCTTCGCCCATATCAAGGGCTATCTGAGCGCCAATAATAGAGAAAACCACCAACCCCAGCGCGTCAAGTACCAGGAAAAGCTTGCGTAAATAGGGCATGACGGGGGCAACAATGGTGGTCAATACAGCGGCAGTCGCCACAATAATGACATATTCGGGATGCTTCACCCAACCCAGCGGATAGTGACCGAGCAGAATGTCGCGAACTGAGCCTCCACCAATGGCGGTGGCGGTAGCAATAATAATTACGCCGAATGTATCCATGCGACGACGACTCGCAGCGAGTGCGCCCGTCATGGCCTCGGCAGTGATGCCAATTAAATAAAGAACGTGCAACAGCATGATTTCCCCCTAATTTACTGGGGGCGAAGATTAACGATTTGTGCGCTGTATCACGATTGAGATTTTCTAAGGCATTACACGATTAATAAATTTTAGTAATGATTTTAAATTTATGATTAATAATTATTTATTATAAATATCAATAAATTGAACATCATTTTTGTGGTTTATTGTATACGAGGTTTTTCTGTTTTGACTTAGATAAATTAAATGAACGGCGCCCTGGATGCGCCGCCGGTGAGTTATTTCATTATGGCTGCTGTGCGGTAAGTTGTGTGATGAAGCGCTGGCGCGAGCGTTCCACATACTGTTGCAAGCCATTGGAATCAAAGAATGCCTGTGTATCGCCGTTGCGAAGTTGCTGTCGTTTCTCCAGTAGCCCGAAGCGGTCACCTTTGTTGGCAATAAAGATATCAACATGCTGGGCGGCCAGCGTCTTAAAGCTACCCTGAATATCAGTAACCAGGTCAGGGTAATTTTTGTTGTTAATCAGCAGATAGTCGGGCGTGGCGAGACTGTCAGCGTAAATTAGCGTCTTGCCGTTGCGGAGCGTTACGCGCCAGGAGGTTGAGCCGGGTAGATGTCCAGGCGTGAATAGCGCTGTCACGGTTATCCCTCCGAGGATGATGCTTTCCTGGTGGTGGATAATTTTATCGGTGGTGACGGGCGGGAAGGGGAGCGCATCGCCAAGCGCAAAATCCTGTCGTCCACCCCTCGCCATCTGATCGGCGTTGGGTTGGCTGGCGACCAATTGTGCGCCGCTCCACGCTTTCAAACGTGCCATGCCCCCCGCTTGATCCAGCCGCGCATGGCTATTCAACAGATAGCGCACGTCTGTGAGGCGGAATCCTGCCGCTTCAATATTCGCTTTAATTTGCGGTGCGCTTTCATCCAACCCCGCATCAATAAGAATATGCCCTGCCGGAGTGGTCAGCAGAATAGAAGAGAGATTTTTCGTGCCGACATACCACACGCCTTCTGTGATTTGAAACGGCTTTATAGGCTTAGCCCACGCTTTAAACAGTGATAACGGAGGCGCGGGTGATAACGGTTGTGAAGGATCTAATGCCGCCATGGCAGGAAGTGCTGATGTTGAAAATATACATACAAAGAATAATGCATAGCGATTCATAATGTTCTCCTGATTGAAGCGCCCGCAGTATACCTGGCAGTAATTTAGCCAGGTTCAATAAGAGAGACGTTTAATGAACTTGCTGCAAATGGATATGAACCTGTTAAAAGTACTGTATGTGCTGCTGGAGACGAGCTCTACGGGGAAAACGGCGCAAAAGCTGGCTTTATCGCCTTCTGCGGTAAGTCATGCGTTAATGAGATTGCGCGATGCGCTAAACGACCCGTTGTTTCGACGGGAAGGGAACCGCCAGATTGCTACGCCTTATGCGCAGGCGCTGCGTGACAAATTGGCGCCTGTGTTTGTTTCGCTTAATGAGGAGCTGTTTGGCGATAAAGAGAACGGCTCCCGTTGTTTCCGGGTGGTACTTCCTCCCGCATTGAACGCGCTGCTTACGCCCGTTCTCGCAGAGAAAGGTCATCTTCATCAGGCGGTGATCGAGTGCCTTCCTTTTGCCCGCCGACCCTGGCGTGATGAACTGTTGGATAGCTCGGTTGATTTGGTGCTGGCAATTGGCGACCATCAAAAGCAGGTCAGCGCTCTGCATTACGAGCGGGTGGGGACTACGCGTTTGATCGCGGTTTATGGCGCGCCATTGCGTTCACGTCTGGAGAATGCCACAGCGTTGAATTTTGCTGATCTACAGCATTATCAACACATTTACTGTTTGCCGTGGACAAAAGAGAACAACGAACTGGACAGGCAGCAGGCTCGTGCCGGGTTTGAACGCCCGCTGGCGTTTGTTTGTCATGATTACAGTCAACTGGCGCCTGCTGTCCAGTCGGCGCCGCTAATGGCGATTGTACCGCGCCCCTGGTATGAAAATTTATCCGATAAGCGCGGTCTTTTTGTCCTGCCGCTTGCCGGGGAGCAGGCGGAAGGCGCTATTTTTATGCAGTATCGGGCTTCAACGGTAGAGTGGAAGCGGCGCCTTATCGACGCTATTCGCCGGAAATTAAAAACGTACTACCGATAAACGCGAGAGCCCGCATAAGGCGGGCTCTATGACATATTGAGCGCCAGAATTATTCAATATTCTGGATTTGCTCGCGCATTTGCTCGATCAACACTTTTAATTCAATAGCGGAGTTAGTTACATCAGCGTTGATGGATTTGGAGGCCAGGGTGTTCGACTCACGGTTAAATTCTTGCATCATGAAGTCCAGACGGCGACCTACCGCCTCTTTTTTCTTCAGAATGTTGTAAGTCTCTTTGACGTGCGCTTCCAGACGATCCAGCTCTTCCGCCACATCAATGCGCTGCGCCATCATCACCAGCTCTTGCTCCAGACGGTTGTTTTCCAACTGAACCTGAGCATCTTCCAGCTTCGCGACCAGGCGCTCACGCTGCCATTGCAGGATTTCCGGCATATGCGCGCGGACTTTCGCTACTTCGGCGCTGACGCCTTCCAGACGTTGTTCAATCAGTGCTTTCAGCGCCTGGCCTTCCGTTTCGCGCGCGACGATAAAGTCATCCAGGGTACCGTCCAGCGCGGCTAAAATTTCTGCGGCAATCGCGTCCAGATCCTGCTCTTGCGCCGCCATGACACCTGGCCAGCGCAAAATATCAACCGGATTGATTTCCCCTTCGTCGCTCTGCATTTTGACCCAGTTTGCGGCGCTAACTAATTGTTTCGCGAGCTTTTCATTCAGAATAAGCTCGCCTTGCGCGCTGGCATCGGGTTCAAAACGCAGCATACATTCGACTTTGCCACGCGTCAGGCGTGTACGAATGCGTTCGCGCACGACGGGTTCAAGACTACGGAACTGTTCCGGCAGACGAAAGTAAGTTTCCAGATAACGCTGGTTTACCGAGCGCATTTCCCAGGTCGCGCTACCCCATTCACCCTTGATTTCACGCCGGGCGTAGGCGGTCATACTGCGGATCATAGATGTTCCCGTTTTTAAAGGAGAGATGAGGGGATTATAGCTATCCAGGCCTTGTCAGGATAGGAATAACCATCGGAAGTCCGTATAATGCGCAGCCACATTCGTTTTAAGCCGGAGATCTCAATATGCGTCCAGCAGGCCGTAGCGCTAATCAGGTGCGTCCCGTAACCCTGACCCGTAACTATACAAAACACGCTGAAGGCTCGGTACTGGTCGAATTTGGAGATACCAAAGTGTTGTGCACCGCCTCCATTGAAGAAGGCGTCCCTCGTTTTCTGAAAGGGCAAGGCCAGGGGTGGATCACCGCAGAGTATGGCATGTTGCCTCGCGCTACCCATACCCGTAATGCGCGTGAAGCGGCAAAGGGTAAGCAGGGCGGCCGTACTATGGAAATTCAGCGTTTGATCGCGCGTGCGCTGCGTGCGGCGGTCGATCTGAAAACGCTCGGCGAATTTACCATTACGCTGGACTGCGATGTAATCCAGGCCGATGGCGGTACGCGTACAGCGTCTATTACCGGTGCCTGCGTGGCGTTGGCGGATGCGCTGAATAAATTGGTTGCCAACGGTAAGCTGAAAACCAACCCGATGAAAGGCATGGTGGCGGCGGTTTCCGTAGGCATCGTTAACGGCGAAGCGATCTGCGATCTGGAATATGTTGAAGATTCCGCAGCAGAAACCGACATGAACGTCGTGATGACTGAAGACGGCCGCATTATTGAAGTACAGGGTACCGCGGAAGGCGAGCCGTTCAGCCATGAAGAACTTCTCACTTTGTTGGCGCTGGCCCGAGGGGGAATTGAATCCATTGTGGCGACGCAGAAGGCGGCGCTAGAAAATTGATTTTAAGGCGACTGAAAAGTCGCCTTTTTTTGTCCGTAAATTTCGTAAATGATGAAAGTAAGAAAAGGAGCGAATCCATGAAACCGTATCAGCGCCAGTTTATTGAGTTTGCGCTTAACAAGCAGGTACTAAAGTTTGGCGAGTTTACGCTGAAATCCGGGCGCAAAAGCCCCTATTTCTTCAACGCCGGGCTGTTTAATACCGGGCGCGACCTGGCGTTGTTAGGCCGTTTTTATGCCGAAGCGCTGGTGGATTCCGGTATTGAATTTGATCTGCTGTTTGGCCCCGCGTACAAAGGTATTCCGATCGCGACGACGACGGCGGTTGCGCTGGCGGAACATCACGATAAAGACCTGCCGTACTGCTTTAACCGCAAAGAGGCAAAAGATCATGGCGAAGGCGGGAGTCTGGTGGGCAGCGCGCTACAGGGCCGCGTGATGCTGGTGGATGACGTGATTACCGCAGGTACGGCGATTCGCGAGTCGATGGAGATTATTCAGGCGCACGGGGCTACGCTGGCTGGCGTACTGATTTCGCTGGATCGTCAGGAACGTGGCCGCGGCGAGATTTCCGCGATTCAGGAAGTGGAGCGCGACTATGGTTGTAAGGTTATCTCCATCATTACGCTGAAAGACCTGATTGCCTATCTGGAAGAAAAACCTGATATGGCTGAGCATCTGGCGGCTGTGCGAGCATACCGGGAAGAATTTGGCGTGTAAGCGAATTGCCCGGTGGCGCTTTACCGGGCTTATGTTTCTGTCGCCTGGATAAGGCGTGAGCCACTATCCAGTCAGCGTTACTGTAGCTGAGCGGCAATGAGCGGCCAGCGGGCGTCGAAATCGTCCGTTGGGCGGTATTTAAATTCGCTACGTACGAACCGTGAAAGCATCCCTTCACAGAAGGCTAACAGTTGGCTTGCCAGCAGATTTTCATCCGTCGTGTAGCCTTCGCCTTCACGCATTCTTTTTTCTCGTAGCACCTGGCGGAGCTGCGCTTCGATGCGTTCAAAAAGCTGATTAATGCGCCCCTGCAGGCGATCCTGTTCAAACATCAGCGCGTGCCCGGTAAGAATGCGCGTCAGGCCAGGGTTGCGTTCGCCAAAACCCAGAATCAGCAACACAATCAGGCGCAAACGCGTGCTGGTGTTTTTTTCATCTTTTAAAATCAGATTGATACGGGTAATCAGACTATCTTCGATAAACTCAATCAGGCTATCGAACATGCGGGTCTTGCTGGGAAAATGGCGGTATAGCGCCGCTTCGGAAACGCCGACCGAGGCCGCCAGTTTTGCCGTCGTGATGCGTTGGCTTCCATCGCTGGATTCAAGCATCAGCGCCAGTGACTGAAGTATTTCTTCGCGACGATTCCTTTTCGCAGTTTGTTTTTCTGCCATGTTACAAAATACCCCTGAAAATAAGCACTTGCCAGGCGAGCACCCACGCTATAACCGCAAACTCAGCGCTTGCGGCAGTATTATGACGTTATGGGGATGCGTAAAATTTACTTACGGCCAGAATGACCGAAGCCGCCCTCGCCACGTTCGGTGGCGTCAAATGCTTCCACCAGATTAAATTCGGCCTGAACGACCGGAACAAACACCATTTGCGCGATACGTTCGCCCGGTTCAATGGTAAAACTGTCCTGACCACGGTTCCAGATCGAAACCATCAGTTGCCCCTGATAATCGGAATCAATCAGCCCGACCAGGTTGCCCAGCACGATACCATGTTTATGGCCCAGGCCCGAACGCGGCAACATGACTGCCGCCAGTGATGGATCGGCGATATGAATGGCCAGTCCGGTAGGTACCAACGTCGTTGCGCCAGGCGCCAGTTCTACGGCGTCGTCGAGACAGGCGCGCAGGTCAAGCCCGGCAGAACCAGAAGTAGCATAAGTCGGCAGCGGAAACTGCTGACCAACACGCGGGTCCAGAATCTTAACGTCGATTTTTTTCATCATAACGGGTCACGATCTCGTCGAGTAATAATTGGCCCAGGAGTTCTTTCCGCTCAAGCGGTAAGACTTTATCTCCATCCTGCCAGAAAAGGTGTAAAGCGTTTTTATCGCTATTAAATCCCTGATTTGAAAGAGAAACATCATTTGCACAAATCAGGTCAAGGTTCTTACGGATACGTTTTTGCCGGGCGTATTCTTCCACATTATTCGTTTCCGCGGCAAACCCAACAACGTAGGGGCGATTGTCACTGAGTGCGGCCACCCCGGCGACAATGTCCGGGTTTTTGACCATTTTTATTATTAATTCATCACTTTGCGCCGCCTGTTTTTTGATTTTTTCACTGGCAATAGTCTCTGCGCGATAGTCAGCCACGGCGGCGCAGCTAATGAAAATATGCTGCTGTTGAACGGCGGCCTGAACAGCGGCTTCCATGTCCAGCGCGGTTATGACATCAACCCGTTTTACAAAAGGCGGCGTCGGTAACGAAACGGGACCGGAGACCAGCGTGACATTTGCGCCGCGACGCGCGGCGGCCGCCGCAATAGCGAAGCCCATTTTACCGGAGCTGTGGTTGGAAATATAACGCACCGGGTCGAGCGGTTCGCGCGTCGGGCCTGCCGTAATCATGATATTAATATGTCGCAAATCGTTGACGGCAGCGATTTGCGCGGCGGCCTTATCAACGATAACTAATGGGTCCAGCATTCGGCCTGGGCCTACGTCGCCGCACGCCTGACTGCCGCTATCCGGCCCCCAAATGAACAGGCCGCGAGAGGCGAGCACCTCCAGATTATGTTGCGTGGCGGCAGCGCGGTACATCTGTTGGTTCATGGCCGGAAGCACGGCCACCGGGGCTGGCGTCGCCAGGCAGATGGTGGAGACTAAATCATTAGCCATACCCGATGCTACACGGGCGATCAGATCGGCGGTCGCGGGAGCAAGAATCACCAGGTCGGCCCATTTCCCCAACTCGATATGCCCCATCGCGGCTTCGGCGGCAGGGTCAAGCAGACTGTCGGATACGGGATAGCCCGACACTGCCTGTAAGCTCAGGGGGGTAATAAAGGCTTTTGCCGCCTCGGTCATTGCCACGCGCACGTCAGCGCCGCGCTCACGTAAACGGCGCACCAGCTCCGGCGTTTTATACGCAGCGATACCGCCGCTAACGCCGAGAACAATTTTTTTACCGGCCAGGCTCATCATGTCTTTCCTGTTGGGTGACTTTGAAAGGCGGCTATTTTATCACAATCTCTACGGCGTCGTGTCTTTGCCTGCGCTCCACTTTGCGAGGCGCTACGCAAGAGCAAAATCGGGGCGTCGATCTCTCCCAAAGGCTGTGCCACTATGCCGCTTCCTTAAAAAAGGAGGTGCGCGTATGGATACGTTGGACGAATTATTACCGCGTGAAAAAATGCTCAGATCCGGCATTGCTTCCCTCAGCGACGTGGAGCTGCTGGCGCTTTTTTTACGTACCGGCACGCCGGGAAAAGATGTTATGACGTTGGCAAAAGAGATATTGCAGCACTTTGGGGCGCTGTATGGCCTGCTGTCGGCGGACTTTGCGCAGTTTCGCGGCGTAAACGGCATCGGCCTGGCGAAATTCGCGCAGTTGAAAGGCATTGCTGAGCTGGCAAGGCGCTATTACAGCGTGCGCATGAATGAGGAAAGTGCGTTGCTGAGTCCGGAAATGACGCGGGAATTTCTGCAAAGCCAACTGACGGGCGAAGAGCGTGAGATCTTTCTGGTGATCTTCCTAGATGCCCAGCACCGGGTGCTTCAGCACAGCCGCCTGTTTTCCGGCACGCTTAACCACGTAGAGGTGCATCCGCGTGAGATTGTTCGGGAAGCGATTAAACTCAATGCTTCAGCGGTCATTCTGGCGCATAACCACCCTTCAGGCTGCGCAGAGCCAAGTAAAGCAGATAAACTTATCACTGAGCGCGTGATAAAGTGTTGCCAGTTTATGGATATCCGGGTGCTCGATCACCTGATAATTGGGCGCGGAGAGTACGTTTCTTTTGCCGAACGCGGCTGGATTTAAGATTCTTTGCGCGATCCATCGGGATCTTTGTCTGTTCGGGACTTGAGCATATCGCCGGGTCAGCGTATACTACGCCACCTTTGAGAATCTCGGGTTTGGCATTTGGGCCTGGCAATCGAGAGTTCAATAGAACTGCGCGATGACCAGGCTGTAAAGCCTGACGAGGCGCCGATACCCCATACGAAGCTCGAGCTAATTTGATTTTTGGAGAATAGACATGTCCCGAGTCTGCCAAGTTACTGGCAAGCGTCCGGTGACCGGTAACAACCGTTCCCACGCACTGAACGCGACTAAACGCCGTTTCCTGCCTAACCTGCACTCTCACCGTTTCTGGGTTGAGAGCGAGAAGCGTTTTGTCACCCTGCGTGTATCTGCTAAAGGTATGCGTATCATCGATAAAAAAGGCATCGAAACAGTTCTGTCTGAACTGCGTGCCCGTGGCGAAAAGTACTAAGTACTAAGAGGAAATAAATCATGGCTAAAGGTATTCGTGAGAAAATCAAGCTGGTTTCTTCTGCTGGTACTGGTCACTTCTATACCACTACGAAGAACAAACGTACTAAACCGGAAAAACTGGAACTGAAAAAATTCGATCCAGTTGTCCGTCAGCACGTGATCTACAAAGAAGCGAAAATCAAATAATTCTCGCTTTGATGTAACAAAAACCTCGCTTCGGCGGGGTTTTTTGTTTTCTGGCCGTCCCCATATTAATGAGACCTGCCACACAGCCGGAGACGTTATGCCTGAATTACCCGAAGTTGAAACCAGCCGCCGGGGTATTGAACCCCATTTAGTTGGCGCTACTATCCTGCACGCCCATATCCGTAACGGCCGTCTGCGCTGGCCGGTTTCAGACGAAATTTATCGTCTGAGCGATACACCCGTCCTTAGCGTTCAGCGTCGTGCTAAATATTTACTGCTGGAGCTGCCTGACGGCTGGATAATTATTCACCTGGGGATGTCGGGAAGCTTGCGGATATTGTCGGAAGCGCTGCCGGCGGAAAAGCACGACCATGTCGATTTGGTGATGAGCAACGGCAAAATTCTACGTTATACCGATCCTCGCCGCTTTGGCGCCTGGTTATGGACCAAAGAGCTGGAAGGGCATAACGTACTGGCGCATCTGGGACCGGAGCCGCTAAGCGATGAGTTTAATGGCGAATATTTGCAGCAGAAATGCGCGAAGAAGAAGACGGCGATTAAACCCTGGCTGATGGATAACAAGCTGGTGGTCGGCGTGGGGAATATCTACGCCAGCGAGTCGCTGTTTGCCGCTGGTATTCACCCTGACCGCCTGGCGTCGTCACTCTCGACAGAGGAGTGCGACCTGCTGGCACGGGTGATTAAAGCCGTTTTGCTGCGCTCTATTGAACAAGGCGGGACAACGCTGAAGGATTTTCTGCAAAGCGATGGGAAACCGGGCTATTTTGCGCAGGAGTTGCAGGTGTACGGGCGCAAAGGCGAGCCGTGTCGGGTATGCGGTACGCCGATAGTCGCAACGAAACACGCACAGCGTGCGACGTTCTATTGCCGTCACTGTCAGAAGTAAAACGCCAGGCCCGGCAGGGAAGGAAACTTATTTCAACTTATCCATTAGCGCCTGATGCACATTGTCCGGCAGAAAGTGGGTCACATCGCCCTGATGGCGCGCCACTTCTTTGACCAGCGACGATGAAATAAACGACCACTCTTTGGACGGCATCAGGAAAACGCTTTCCAGTTGCGGCATCAGATGGCGATTCATATGCGCCAACTGCATTTCATATTCAAAATCCGCCACCGCGCGCAGACCACGAATCAGGATATTCGCCTGTCTGTCGCGGGCGAAATTGGCCATCAGGTCGCTAAAGCCCACCACCTCTACGTTACCCAGGTGTGCGGTCGCTTTTTGCGCCAGCGCCACACGTTCGTCCAGGGTGAACATGGGTTTCTTGCCGGGGCTGGCGGCGATGGCCAGAATGACATGGTCGAACATCTGCGTTGCGCGCGTCACAATATCGAGATGACCGTTAGTAATCGGATCAAACGTACCTGGATAAATCGCCCGTTTTTGCATGACAGTCCTCAATGCGTTTTCGGTGGCAGATAAGGTTCCAGCAGTTGCAGCAGACGCTGGAGCGCGCCCTGATTTTGATACAGCACTTCAACTGCGTGACGTCCGTAGAAATTACGATAATCAGCGTCGGTCAGTAAAGAGGAAACTTCTTTTGCCAGCGTAGCCGCATCGGTAATCGTGATAAGTCCGCTCGCCTGATCCAGACGGGCGCAAATATCTTTAAAGTTAAAGGTATGCGGACCCATCAGTACCGGAATCGCATGAGCGGCGGCCTCCAGCGGGTTATGACCGCCGCGTTCAACCAGCGAACCACCAACAAAGGCGAGATCGGCAATGCCATAGAGCAACATTAATTCGCCCATGGTATCGCCTACCACGACCTGGGTGCTGGCGGACGGTACTTCGCCCGAAGAACGAGTGATGTAGCTTAACCCTGCCTGACGCACAAGATTGATAGCATCCGGGAAACGCTCCGGATGGCGGGGCACCAGAATCAGTAATAAATTCGGGAATTGATGTAATAACGCCTGGTGAGCGGCGATAACGATACTCTCTTCGCCATCGTGGGTGCTGGTGGCAATCCAGACCGGACGGTGCGGCGCCCACTGGCGGCGTAGCGTAACGGCTTTAGCCGCCAGCTGCGGCGTAACTGAAATATCAAATTTCAGACTGCCGGTGACCGTGACCTGATTGTTCTTCGCGCCCAATGCCACAAAGCGTTCGCCATCTTCTTCGTTTTGCGCGGCAATCAGGGTGATACGGCGCAAGAGCGTACGGACAAACTTGCCAAGCTTCGCATAACCCGCGGCGGAGCGGGCGGAAAGCCGCGCATTAGAGATAACCAGCGGAATATGACGTTTGTGCAGCGCAGCAATCAGATTTGGCCAGAGCTCAGTCTCCATGATCAATACCAGCTTAGGATCAATCTTATTGAGGAAACGATTGAGCGCATCGGGCAAATCATAAGGCAAGTAAACGTGCTGAACATCGTTGCCAAAGGCGGACTGGACGCGCTCCGAGCCGGTCGGCGTCATGGTCGTTACGGTAATAGGCAGATCGGGATAGCGATGACGTAGAGCGCGGACCAATGGGATGGCCGCCAGAGTTTCGCCCACCGAGACGGAATGCAGCATGATTCCGCCCGGTTTCAACGGACGGCGGTAGAATCCGTAGCGTTCACCCCAGCGTTTACGATAGGCCGGCGCTTTACGTCCACGCACCCAAAGCCGTATCCAGATCAGAGGCTGAATAAGGTAGAGAAGAGCGGTGTAAAGCAATTCGAGCATAGTAAATAGCTGACTTATGGATGTGCTGGGGATTCTATGTATTTAGCCTGGGCTTTACCATTACTTTTCCCATTTTTGCGCCAAATTGGCTCAGAAGCGAGGATTCCAGGCGCTGAACCCCATTATTTTTGCATTTTTACGCAATCCATTGAAATTTGCCGCCCTTGTCGCCCCAGACAATGGGAATGACCATTCACAAGAGAGGGATAAATTAATATCTCTTTGAATTTATGATTAAAAAAATGATTGTGTATAAAAATTATTCGTATCGGATTGCTGCGAAAGAAGTGTTACACTAGCGCATCTAAAATGAGTGCGGTATTAGCCATCGGGTTGCTGTGAAGCCTGGGGCGGTAGCGTGCTTTTTTCTGCTTATTTATCCGGACAATTTCAACCAAAGAGTCGCTTGTGGAAAAGCCATTTCGAAGAATTCTGATTATAAAAATGCGTTTTCATGGAGACATGTTACTTACCACCCCTGTCATCAGCACGCTGAAGCAGAATTATCCCGATGCAAAAATCGATGTGCTTCTTTACCAGAACACCATACCGATATTGTCGGAAAATCCGGAGATTAATGCACTCTACGGCATCAGTAACAAAGGCGCAGGAACAAAAGAGAAGATCAAAAACGCGCTATCGCTAATCAAAAAATTGCGTGCTAACTCGTATGATCTGGTCGTCAATCTCACCGATCAGTGGAGCGTGGCGCTTATTGTGCGTTTTTTAAACGCAAAAATAAAAATCTCGCAGGATTTCGGTAATCGTCAGTCTGCTTTATGGAAAAAGAGCTTTACGCATTTAGTACCTTATGCGGGAGAACATGCTGTTGAGCGCACATTATCCGCGCTAAAGCCGTTAGCGCTAAAACAGTATGTCACGGAAACCACCATGAGCTATCGCCCGGAACATTGGGAAAACATGCGACAACAGCTCAAACAACTTGGTGTGACCCGACAATATGTTGTTATTCAGCCTACGGCACGGCAGCTATTTAAGTGCTGGGATAATGATAAATTCTCGCAGGTTATTGATGCCGTGCAGCGCCGCGGTTATCAGGTTGTACTGACGTCAGGCCCGGCCGCAGACGAGATGGCCTGCGTGGATGCTATTGCACGCGGCTGTGAGACAAAACCGGTTACTGGTCTGGCGGGTAAAACTCGCTTTCCTGAATTGGGCGCATTGATTGACCATGCGGATCTCTTTATCGGCGTTGATTCGGCCCCCGGTCATATTGCCGCAGCAGTCAAAACGCCGGTCATTTGTCTTTTTGGCGCGACGGATCATGTATTCTGGCGTCCCTGGACCGACGACATCATTCAGTTTTGGGCAGGAAATTATCAGCCGATGCCTGAACGGCATGAGCTTGATCGTAATAAAAAATACCTTTCCGTGATTCCGGCTGAAGATGTTATCGCCGCGACGGAAAAAATGCTGCCGCATGAGGCACGCCCCATAGATTTGGACAGCCTGCTATGAGAGTTGCCTTTTGCTTATATAAATATTTTCCTTTTGGCGGTCTGCAGCGTGATTTTATGCGTATTGCTCAAACCGTGGCGGCGCGAGGTCATCAGGTTCGTGTTTATACTCAGTCATGGGAAGGGGAATGCCCGGATAACTTTGAATTAATCCGCGTGCCGGTTAAATCCCGGACGAACCACGGTCGTAACGCAGAATATTATGCCTGGGTGCAACACCATTTGCGCGACCACCCTGTCGATCGGGTGGTTGGATTCAATAAGATGCCGGGCCTTGATGTGTATTACGCCGCAGACGTGTGTTACGCCGAAAAAGTCGCACAGGAAAAAGGATTTTTCTATCGCCTGACATCACGCTATCGGCATTATGCTGCTTTTGAACGCGCCACGTTTGAACACGGCAAGCCGACGCAACTATTAATGCTGACGAATAAGCAGATTGCTGACTTCCAAAAACATTATCAGACTGAAGCGGAGCGTTTCCATATTCTTCCTCCGGGGATTTACCCGGACAGAAAATATAGCCAACAGATCCCAAACAGTCGTCAAATTTATCGTCAGAAAAATGGTATCTCAGAACAGCAAAAATTACTGTTGCAAGTAGGGTCTGACTTTACCCGTAAAGGTGTGGATCGCTCTATTGAAGCGCTGGCATCGCTACCCGAATCTTTACGGCAAAATACGGTGCTCTATGTTGTCGGGCAGGATAAGCCGAAGAAGTTTGCAGCACTGGCTGAAAGAAGCGGCGTCGGCACGAATGTGCATTTTTTCTCCGGACGTAATGATATCGCGGAGTTAATGGCGGCAGCCGACCTTTTACTGCATCCAGCCTATCAGGAAGCTGCTGGTATTGTTTTGCTGGAAGCCATTACTGCTGGTTTGCCGGTGCTGACAACCGCGGTGTGCGGTTATGCACATTATATTGTGGATGCAAACTGTGGCGAAGCGATGACTGAACCATTCCGCCAGGATGCGCTAAATGAGGTTTTACTCAAAGCGCTGACACAGCCTTCCTTACGCAACGCCTGGGCTGAAAATGCGCGGTATTATGCTGATACCCAGGATTTATACAGCTTACCGGAGAAGGCCGCGGATATTATTACAGGTGATTTAGATGGTTGAGCTGAAAGCGCCGTTAACCACACTATGGCGCGGTAAAGATGCTTTTGAGGAAGTAAAAACGTTACAGGGCGAAGTGTTCAGAGAGCTGGAGACGCGTCGAACATTGCGGTTTGAGCTGGACGGTAAAAGCTACTTCCTGAAGTGGCATAAAGGTACTTCGCTGAAAGAAATTGTGAAGAACCTGATTTCGTTACGTATGCCTGTTCTGGGCGCTGACAGAGAATGGCACGCCATTCATCGTCTACATGAGCTGGGCGTTGATACGATGCACGGCGTTGGTTTTGGTGAAAAAGGCGTAAACCCGCTAACCAGAACATCATTTATTATCACCGAAGATTTAACGCCTACCATTAGCCTTGAAGACTACTGCGCTGACTGGGCTGTTAATCCACCGGACGCGCAGGTGAAGTGGATGATCATTAAGCGTGTTGCGACTATGGTACGTAAAATGCACGCCGGGGGAATTAACCATCGCGACTGTTATATTTGCCACTTTCTTCTGCATTTACCTTTCACTGGTCGCGAAGAGGATTTAAAAATCTCCGTAATCGACCTGCATCGCGCGCAGATACGCCAGCGTGTTCCCCTTCGCTGGCGTGACAAAGATTTAATTGGGCTTTATTTTTCTTCAATGAATATTGGCCTGACTCAGCGAGATATATTCCGGTTTATGCGTGAGTATTTCTCTCTTCCCCTGCGAGAGATTTTGCAAAAAGAATCGGGGTTGATTCACCAGGCGGATGTTAAAGCCGCTCGAATTAAAGAAAGAACAATAAGAAAAAATCTGTAATTATAATAATTATGCACTCAGTGAGTAATTTATGAGTGAGACAAGGATAGACAGAATGTCTGACATTAAAAGTTATATTTCAAACCAAAAAAACATAATTCAACATGATGATTTTTTTGGAAGAGGACTGGACATTGCTCTTTGCTTTGATCATGGTTTTATAATGCCAGCAGGTGTGGCAATATATTCCATTATCGAAAATAATAAAGATATTGAATACGCCTTAAAGCAAAAAAAGAGATGTCAGGTAAAAATTACTCCATAGGGTTATATTACTATTTTTGCTATTTAATATCTAAAGTCTTTAGATTAAGGTTTTAACTCTGGGGTATATATGAAAATAGCATTTATTGGCGAAGCGGTATCTGGTTTTGGAGGGATGGAAACCGTTATTAGCAACGTTATCCATACGTTTGAAAATAGCTCTCCGAAAATCAACTGTGAAATGTTTTTCTTTTGTCGTAATGACAAA
Source organism: Salmonella sp. GDC200615 (assembly GCF_050574145.1). NCBI lineage: Bacteria > Pseudomonadati > Pseudomonadota > Gammaproteobacteria > Enterobacterales > Enterobacteriaceae > Salmonella > Salmonella sp. GDC200615. The sequence goes on from NZ_CP192247.1 coordinate 118,492, forward strand.
ATGGATAAAGCATGGCTAAAAGAGATTAAATATGCGCAATCATTCTCAAATATAAAATTAAGTTTTCTTCGTCGAGCTAAGCATGTTTATAATTTTAGTCAGTGGCTGAAAGAAACGTCACCGGATATTGTGATATGTATTGATATCATCTCATGTCTTTATACCAATAAAGCACGAAAGAAAAGTGGTAAACAGTTTACTATTTTCTCGTGGCCGCATTTTTCGCTCGACCATAAAAAACATGCAGAATGTATAACGTACGCGGATTATCATCTGGCCATAAGTAGTGGTATTAAAGAACAGATGATGGCACGGGGTATCTCAGCGCAAAATATTAGCGTCGTTTATAATCCTGTCTCTATTAAAACAATCATTGTGCCGCCGCCTGAGCGCGATAAACCCGCTGTATTTCTCTATGTAGGGCGTCTTAAATTTGAAGGACAGAAAAGAGTTAAAGATTTATTTGATGGCTTAACTCGTACGACAGGGGAATGGCAGCTACATATTATTGGTGATGGCTCAGATTTTGAAAAGTGCCAGGCCTATAGTCGGGAGCTTGGTATTGAGCAGCGTGTGATCTGGTATGGTTGGCAAAGCGCGCCGTGGCAAGTCGTACAGCAAAAAATAAAAAATGTCACCGCGTTACTACTTACCTCTGCGTTTGAGGGATTTCCTATGACCCTGCTGGAAGCAATGTCATATGGAATTCCGTGTATTAGTTCTGATTGTATGTCTGGCCCGCGCGATATGATTAAACCCGGTTTGAATGGTGAGCTTTACACTCCGGGTGCTATAGATGATTTTGTAGGACACCTTAATCGCGTTATTTCTGGTGAAGTAAAATATCAGCATGATATTATTCCCGGCACGATTGAGAGATTTTACGATGTGCTATATTTTAAAAATTTTAATAATGCAATATTCTCGAAATTACAAAAGTGATCACTATGAGCAGAAAATATTTTGAAGAAGAAGTCATTCAACAGACTTTAGATTATAACTATGCACAACATAGTGATGCTGCTAAATTTAATATAGCTTATGGGATTGATAAAAACTTTCTTTTTGGCTGTGGTGTCTCTATTGCATCGGTTCTCCTCGCTAACCCAGAGAAGGCGTTAGCTTTCCATGTTTTTACCGATTTCTTTGGCTCTGAAGACCAGCAGCGATTTGAGGCATTAGCAAAACAGTACGCTACGCAGATTGTTGTTTACCTAATCGACTGTGAGCGCTTAAAATCGCTACCCAGTACCAAAAACTGGACCTATGCAACATACTTTAGATTCATTATCGCCGATTATTTTTCAGATAAAACAGATAGAGTACTTTATCTGGATGCAGATATTGCATGTAAGGGGAGTATTCAGGAACTTATTGATCTTAATTTTGCTGAAAATGAGATTGCGGCTGTCGTTGCTGAAGGCGAGTTGGAATGGTGGACTAAGCGCTCGGTTAGCCTGGCAACGCCTGGGCTGGTTTCTGGCTATTTTAATGCCGGTTTTATTTTAATTAACATACCTCTTTGGACCGCAGAAAATATCTCTAAGAAAGCGATTGAAATGCTAAAAGATCCAGAGGTAGTACAGCGCATAACGCACCTTGATCAGGATGTATTAAATATATTGTTAGTGAATAAAGCGCGTTTTGTTGATAAAAAGTTTAATACACAATTTAGTCTTAACTATGAATTAAAAGATTCAGTTATTAATCCAGTCGATGCTGAGACTGTATTTGTTCATTATATCGGACCAACGAAGCCCTGGCATAGTTGGGGGGCTTACCCTGTGTCACAATATTTTTTACAGGCTAAGAGCAACTCACCGTGGTCTCATTGTGCACTTTTAAATCCAGTCACTAGCCATCAGTTACGTTATGCGGCAAAGCATATGTTTAATCAGAAGCATTATACTTCGGGTATAAATTACTATATAGCCTACTTTAAACGTAAACTTCTTGAATAAAACCCATAGGTGATGTAATGGATTCATTTCCTGAGATAGAAATAGCTGAATATAAAGTTTTTGATGAAAGTAATAATAATAATGATGATAACGTATTAAACATTTCTTATGGTGCTGATGAAAACTATCTTGATGGTGTGGGGGTATCAATCGCTTCAGTTGTATTAAACAATAATATCCCGCTCGCTTTTCACATTATTTGTGATTCATACTCCCCGTGTTTTGTAAAATATATAGAGCGTTTAGCCGTACAGCATCACATAAAAATTTCTCTTTATCTTATTAAAGTAGAAAGCCTTGAGGTATTGCCTCAAACTAAAGTATGGTCGAGAGCAATGTATTTTCGTTTATTTGCTTTCGATTATCTCAGCAAGAAGGTAAATACCTTACTTTATTTGGATGCCGATGTTGTATGCAAAGGATCTTTGCAAGATCTTCTACGGCTTGATTTGACAGAGAAGATTGCTGCGGTCGTAAAAGATGTTGATTCCATCCAGAATAAGGTAAATGAGAGATTAAGCGCTTTTAATTTACAAGGTGGTTATTTTAACTCCGGCGTGGTTTTTGTTAACCTGAAATTATGGAAAGAGAATGCCTTAACCAAAAAGGCATTTTTACTTTTGGCAGGTAAAGAGGCTGACTCTTTTAAATATCCCGATCAGGATGTTTTGAATATTCTCCTACAGGATAAAGTCATTTTTCTACCGCGACCATATAATACCATTTATACTATCAAAAGTGAGTTGAAAGATAAGTCACATAAAAAATATAGCAATATAATTAATGATAATACTGTTTTAATTCATTATACGGGCGCTACAAAACCATGGCATGCCTGGGCAAATTATCCTTCAGTTATCTATTATAAAAATGCACGACTGAACTCGCCCTGGAAAGATTCTCCTGCAAAAGATGCGCGTACCATAGTCGAATTTAAGAAGCGATATAAACATCTTCTCGTGCAGGGTCATTATTTTAAAGGCCTTATGGCTGGAAGCGCATATCTTTATCGTAAACTTTTCCACAAATAATTCCCCTGCCTAAATCTCTATTATGATTATTGAAAAAAAGATTAAAAACTATACCGTCTTTGTCAAAAAAGACGGTGAAAAATACATTGAGATATTCAAAGATTTTCTATCTTATAATCATCAGGTTATTAAAGTCTTCCGTAATATAGAAGATACAAAAGTTGTATTGATTAATACAGACTACGAAAAATATATTCTCAAGGTATTTAGTCCAAAAGTAAAAAATACTGAACGATTTTTCAAATCGTTAGTAAAAGGAGATTACTACGAAAAGCTTTTTCATCAGACAGATCGTGTTCGGCGAGAAGGGTTTACGGCGCTTAATGATTTTTACCTGCTGGCGGAAATTAAAACATTACGCTATGTAAAAACATACGTGATGATAATTGAGTATATTGAAGGTATTGAACTTGTTGATATGCCAGAAATTTCTGACGAGGTGAGAGGGAAAATCAAACAGTCGATATATTCTCTGCATCAGCATGGTATGGTTTCGGGCGATCCCCATAAAGGTAACTTTATCCTGCAAGGCAATGAGATCAGAATTATCGATTTGTCCGGAAAAAGACCTTCCAGACAACGAAAAGCAAAGGATCGTATTGATTTAGAAAGACATTATGGTATCAAAAATAATGTGAGAGATATCGGATTTTACTTATTGATTTATAAGAAAAAACTTCGAAATTTCTTGCGTCGTATTAAGGGTAAGGAAAAGCGCTGATCAATGTAGCACGTTTGGTTTAATTTAAGGGACTGACTGACTTTTATTTGCTGCAGCGTTATGACATACTTGAGAGAATTTGAGATGTAATATTAGTTATTGAATATAACATTTATTTATAGGTTGCATGATAAAAATACGAGTTTTTTATGGGCAGCGTTAACTTCATAACTCACGCCGATGTTCTGCAACTTATTGCGAAAAGAACGGCTGAAGATTGTATTATTTTTCTTTCTGGTCCTACGTCCAGAAAGACGCCGCTGTCCTTGTTACGAATGAAAGATGTCATTGCAGTCAATGGTTCTGTTCAATATTTGCTAAACAATAACGTCAAGCCATTTTTGTACCTTCTGACGGATGTTCGCTTCCTCCATCGCCGGCGCGAAGATTTTTATAACTTTAGCCGTAACAGTCAGTTTACTATCGTCAATCTTGATGTGTACGAACAGGCTTCAGTGGATGATCAAAAATATATTGAAGAAAACTGTTTAATTATTCGCTCCTTTTATCGCCGAGAAAAAGGGGGCTTTTTAAAGAAAATTAAATTTAATATCCTCAAGCGGGTTCATAAAGCATTACTTATTTCAGTTCCCCTTTCGAAAAGAGGGCGACTGGCTGGATTTTGCAAGGATATCAGCATCGGGTATTGCTCTTGCCATACTATTGCTTATACCGCTATTCAGGTTGCTTATTCCCTCAAGTATGGCCGTATTATATGTTCTGGGCTTGACTTAACAGGGAGTTGCCCACGTTTCTATGACGAATCTACCAGCCCTATGCCATCTGAGCTTAGTAAAGACCTGTTTAAAATACTGCCATTTTTTACTTTTATGAGAAAAAATGTGAGTGATTTAAATATCTTTAATTTATCAGATGATACTGCAATTCATTACGATATTATTCCATATATTACAGCCTCGGAACTTGAGGATGAAATATATTACGATAAAATTGTCTAGACACTAGATACATCATTATTTTGAGTTGCTTCGGCACGCATTTCTTTTTCTATAACATTTCTTTTTCTATAAAGTTAACTATTCTGGATTATAGCTATTATGATTAAAAAAATCATATTTACTGTTACTCCTATATTTTCAATTCCTCCACGTGGCGCGGCTGCGGTAGAAACCTGGATTTACCAGGTTGCAAAACGACTATCAATACCGAATGCTATTGCTTGTATAAAGAATGCTGGCTATCCTGAATATAATAAAATAAACGATAACTGTGATATTCATTACATCGGGTTTAGTAAAGTTTATAAGCGTCTTTTTCAGAAATGGACTCGTCTCGACCCACTACCCTATTCCCAGCGCGTCCTTAATATTAGAGATAAAGTGACTACCCAGGAAGATAGCGTCATTGTTATTCATAATAGTATGAAACTGTATCGGCAGATCAGAGAGCGCAATCCGAATGCAAAACTGGTTATGCACATGCATAACGCATTTGAACCAGAACTTCCTGATAAGGATGCAAAAATTATCGTGCCCAGTCAGTTTCTTAAAGCGTTTTATGAAGAAAGATTGCCCGCCGCTGCTGTTAGTATTGTGCCTAATGGTTTTTGTGCTGAGACTTATAAAAGAAACCCACAAAATAACCTCCGTCAGCAATTAAATATTGCGGAAGATGCCACCGTTCTCTTATATGCCGGGAGAATTTCGCCTGATAAAGGCATCCTGTTGCTTTTGCAGGCGTTCAAAAAATTACGTACCTTAAGAAGTAATATTAAACTTGTCGTTGTTGGCGATCCTTATGCAAGCCGCAAGGGTGAAAAAGCAGAGTATCAAAAGAAAGTACTGGACGCCGCAAAAGAGATTGGAACTGATTGTATTATGGCTGGGGGGCAATCTCCTGACCAGATGCATAACTTCTATCATATAGCCGATCTGGTTATTGTGCCATCTCAGGTTGAAGAAGCATTTTGCATGGTGGCTGTAGAAGCGATGGCAGCAGGAAAAGCGGTTCTTTCCAGCAAAAAAGGGGGGATTAGCGAATTTGTGTTAGATGGCATAACGGGCTATCACCTCGCAGAACCTATGTCGAGCGACAGTATAATTAATGATATTAACCGTGCGCTTGCTGATAAGGAACGCCACCAGATTGCCGAAAAAGCAAAATCCCTGGTGTTTTCAAAATACAGTTGGGAAAATGTAGCTCAGCGTTTCGAGGAGCAGATGAAAAGCTGGTTTGATAAGTGATTGAGTCCGGACGATGGAAAACGCGCTGATACCGTAATAAGTATCAGCGCGTTTTTTTTATCTATTTCTTAGCGCCAACAGAAAACCAGTAATGATACCAATTTGAGCAATATCGACCTGTTCAAAATTGCCACGAACGATATAAAAACCGACGAAAGATAAAAATAGCAAGAGATGAGCATTGTAGGGGCTTATCTCTACTTTCCTGAAGGTAGAGCTGGCTGTTTCCCTGATGATAGCGCCATATAAATAGGCCAGGCTCGCCAGACCCAATATGCCTGCACTAAACCAGATGTACAGAATGGTATTATGCGGACCGATAGATTCTTTAAAGGTCCACGTTGGATAATCGACAACGCGTTTATTATAAACACCATCATACATATCATTACCATAGCCGTAGCCCTTGATCGGGTTTTCCTGAATCAGTATCCACGCGGTGCCCTGGGTTCCGTTAGTATAACGATATGAGCTATCTGTCTGCTGTAATTTATACAGTAAATGTTCTGGGTCTGGTTTGTTATTATGTTGAGTGATAACCAAAGCGCCGATAATGGCTAATAAAATGGCACCAACTCCTATTAACTTCCATTGGCGGTTCAGTATTGCCCACAGAACACCTACTATAAGCACCGCCAACCATGCCCCTCGCGATAGGGTTCCCAGGATAAAGAAAAGGTAGATGGCGCTAAGCACCAAAAAAACCAACTTAATTGCATTTTTTCTAAACAGCCAAATATTCAATAATGCTGGAAATAAGAAAACCATGGAATCGGACATATGTCGATGCGCATAGCTTATGAATGGCATAATCCCTTTATTATAGTCCTCGATATACAGAATACTCTCTGCAAGGCAGCGAAGTCCTAAACTTGTTAAAAAGGAGAAAAGTACTATTTTCGCAACCGTTTCTTTTGTTTCATCTTTTAATAGTACGGGAATTAATAAAGTATATAATAAGAAACCCTCCAGTACCGTATTTTCAAATTCCTTGAAGCTTTCTTTCATATCTGGCGATATGAGTATGGAATAAACAAGGATTAATGATAATACTGCTACGCTATAAAATACGCTATTTTTGAAAAGAGGGGGGAAACTTTTCGGTGAGCGTGAGACCTGATAAATCGCGGTGATAACCATAAGTATGATTATCAAATGTTTATAACGCGTAATACCATCCAGAAAATACGTGGCAACAAAAAGAAAAACCAGCGCTTTATTCCAGATCGGTTTCCATTTCTCTTTATTTAACGTTAATGATGTGGTTAGCATCTTTTCTCCACAATAGGTTTGGGATGAGACAGTGTCTCTTTAATGAATCTTTCCAAATACGCTTGTGGCATCTAAATTCGCCAGGTTTTTTTCTGGTGAGCAGCATGCCATTTGGTTCTTCCCATAACCTCCAATTAACCCAGGGTCCGTTGGGCCATATAGCGTAATATTCGGTCTGTCGAGCGCGGCGGTGAGATGGCTCAGGCCGGTATCAACCGATACGACAAATTTTGCGCCAGCCAGCACTCTGGCGACCTCCTCCAGGCTCATGCGCGGTAACACATCCACATAGTCAAAGCCTTCGGCCAGTCGTTTAGCCCGGGCCTCCTCATGAGGCGCGCCCCAGGGAAGTTTTATCCGTAATCCGGTGTTGCCCACCATACCGATAAGCTCGCGCCAGTTTGCTTCCGGCCAGTGTTTATCATCGCGGGTCGTGGCATGTAAAAATACCGCATATGGATCGCTGACCGCCTGCTGGCAATGCAGAAAATGTTTTGCGATGGCATAATCGCCCTGCGACTGCGGTTTATCGTATCCCAGGCTTTTGGCGAACAGCTCGCGCGTCCGCTCAACCGCATGTTGTTGCTTTGCGATATGGTGTTTACGGTTATAAAACAGGCTGGCCAGCGGTTCGCGGGCAGTACTCCAGTCCATACCGTGCTTTATCCCATGCGCCAGACGCGTCACCAGCGCCACGCTTTTCACCAGCCCCTGCGCATCAATCACAGCGTCGTATTGGTATGCGCATACCGCCCGATGAAAGGCTGTGCGTTCCGCTTTAATGGGCGCGGAAAACCAGGCTTTGCGCCAACGGCGAATAGCGACGGGAATCACGCGATCGACAGCACTGTGCCAGGACGGAATTTGCGCAAACCCTTCTTCGACAACCCAGTCAAATTGAATCCCTGGAATAGCCTGTTGCGCGTCGGTAAGCGCAGGCAGGGTATGTAATACGTCGCCCATCGATGATGTTTTAACGATCAAAACCCGCATTAAACGCCCTCTTCCGACAACAGCGAATGAAGCTCTTCCAGAACCCGCTGCGGCGTGATATCGATCAGGCTCTGGTGATAGCCTTGCGCCGTATCGCCTTTACGCACTTTGTGATAACCCGTAATGAGACGAATCACCCGGGCCTTATGAGACAGCGGTGGCGTGAAATCCGGGCTACTTGGGCCATACAAGGCGACCAGCGGGCGGTCGAGCGCCGCCGCGACGTGCATCAGCCCGGAATCGTTGGTGACGATGGCTTTACAGGCGGCTATCAGAATGACGGCCTGTTCCAGCTGGGTTTCCCCCGCCAGGTTGCGACACCATGCCTGCTGCTCGCTATTCAGCGCCGCCAGGATCTCATTTCCGGCTTCATGGTCTTTTGCCGAGCCAAACAGTACGACCCGGTACCCTTCGTTAATGAGCTGCTTTGCCAGTTCGGCGTAGTGATAGTGCGGCCAACGTTTTGCCGGGCCAAATTCCGCGCCGGGGCAAAAGCCGATCAGAGGACGTTCAGAAGATAGCGAAAAGTCGCTGCGTATCAACGACTTTTCACCCTCGCTAACCAGGAGCTGTGGCCAGAGTAGCGGCTGCGGCAGATCTTTCGCCGTGCGCATCACCCCCTTGTCATAGGCCAGCGCCACGTAGCGCTCCACCATCAGCGGCCAGGCGTCTTTATCAAGGACGCGCGCATCGTTCAGCAGGCCATAGCGCATTTCGCCGCGCCAGCCGGTACGGTGCGGGATATTGGCAAAGAAAGGAACCAGCGCCGATTTAAACGTATTTGGCAGCACCCAGGCGCGATCGTAGCGCTTCTCACGCAGGCTATGGCCCAATCTACGGCGCTCGCCGATTTCCAGCGCGCCGTGGCCCAGCGGCATGGGTATCGCCTCGTTAACTTCCGGCATACGCGATAACAACGGACGACACCAGGCTGGCGCCATCACGTCGATTATCGCCTGGGGATAGCGCGCTTTAAGCGTGCGATAGAGACTTTGCGACATCATCATGTCGCCCACCCAGGACGGGCCAATGACCAAAATTTTCATACTTACGCGTCGCGGTTCAGCCAGGCCATATACTCCGTGACGCCTTCGGCGACGGTCTTAAAGGGTTTGTCGTAGCCCGCGTTGCGCAGATTGGTTAAATCCGCCTGCGTAAACGCCTGATAGCGACCTTTCAGCTTATCCGGGAACGGAATGTATTCAATGCTGCTTTTTTTATGGTATGCCAGCGTCGCGTCGGCGACGGCCTGGAAAGATTCCGCACGGCCTGTGCCCAGGTTAAAGATGCCGGACTTGCCGCTTTCCAGGAACCACAGGTTAACGGCGGCCACATCGCCCACGTAAACGAAGTCGCGCTTGAAGTTTTCGCTGCCTTCAAACAGTTTCGGGCTTTCGCCGTTGTTTAACTGTGTATTCAGATGAAATGCCACGCTTGCCATGCTGCCTTTATGGCCTTCACGTGGTCCATAGACGTTGAAATAGCGGAAACCGACAATCTGCGAGTTCGCTTCTGGCAGGATCTGGCGCACATATTCATCAAACAGGAATTTAGAATAGCCGTAAACGTTAAGCGGTTTTTCGTATTCGCGCGATTCGATGAAATCAGACGTGCGACCGCCATAGGTGGCGGCAGAAGAGGCGTAGAGGAACGGGATTTCGCGTTCAAGACAATAGTGCAGGAGCTCTTTGGAGTATTGATAGTTATTATCCATCATATACTTGCCGTCCCACTCGGTGGTGGAAGAGCAGGCGCCTTCATGGAAAATAGCTTCGATATCGCCGAGCTCTTCTCCGGACATAATCTGGATCAGGAAATCTTCCTTATCCATATAGTCAGCAATGTTCAGATCCACCAGGTTTACAAACTTGGTGCCGTCTTTCAGGTTATCCACCACCAGAATATCGGTGATACCTTTATCATTCAGGGCCTTAACGATATTGCTGCCGATAAAGCCCGCGCCGCCGGTAACGATGATCATAACTGTAACCTTTGAATTATGGTGTCAGAGACTGTCTCAGACATGAATGCTCTTATCATAACACTATTCATCCATTCACTGATAACCCGTGAGGATACGCGTGATTTATGCTGCATTTTAAAGAAGTGATGACGCGTCATCTCGTATCAACGTATCGCTTTGGGTAATATGTGCTGAAATTTGCCCAGTCTGGAGAATCGCAATGCGTGGGGATTTTTACAAACAGTTAACCAACGATCTGGAAACCGCCCGGGCGGAAGGATTGTTTAAAGAAGAGAGCATTATTACGTCTGCGCAGCAGGCGGATATCACCGTGGCGGATGGAAGCCACGTTATTAACTTTTGCGCCAATAACTATCTCGGGCTGGCGAATCACCCTGAGCTGATTAATGCCGCAAAAGCGGGTATGGACAGCCACGGTTTCGGTATGGCGTCCGTGCGTTTTATCTGCGGCACCCAGGACAGCCACAAAGCGCTGGAGCAAAAGCTGGCAAGCTTCCTCGGCATGGAAGATGCGATTCTGTATTCCTCCTGTTTCGACGCTAACGGCGGCTTGTTTGAGACGTTGCTGGGCGCGGAAGACGCCATTATCTCCGACGCGCTGAACCACGCGTCTATCATTGACGGCGTGCGTTTGTGTAAAGCGAAGCGCTATCGCTATGCCAACAACGATATGGCAGAGCTGGAAGCGCGGCTGAAAGAGGCGCGTGAGGCCGGCGCGCGTCATGTCCTGATCGCCACCGACGGGGTGTTCTCAATGGATGGCGTCATCGCCAATCTGAAAGGCGTCTGTGATCTGGCCGATAAATACGATGCGCTGGTGATGGTTGATGATTCTCACGCGGTAGGCTTTGTCGGCGAAAACGGTCGCGGTTCCCATGAATACTGCGACGTAATGGGCCGCGTAGATATTATTACCGGTACGCTGGGCAAAGCGTTAGGCGGCGCATCCGGCGGTTATACCGCGGCGCGTAAAGAGGTCGTTGAGTGGTTGCGTCAGCGTTCCCGCCCATATCTGTTCTCCAACTCCCTGGCGCCGGCAATCGTGGCGGCTTCTATTAAAGTGTTGGAGATGGTGGAAGCGGGCGCAGAACTGCGCGATCGCTTGTGGGCGAACGCCCGGCAGTTCCGTGAGCAGATGTCTGCCGCGGGATTTACGCTGGCAGGCGCGGATCACGCCATCATCCCGGTAATGCTGGGAGATGCGGTTGTCGCGCAGAAATTTGCCCGCGAACTGCAAAAAGAGGGCATTTACGTTACCGGTTTCTTCTATCCGGTCGTACCAAAAGGTCAGGCGCGTATTCGTACCCAGATGTCTGCGGCGCATACGCCTGAGCAAATTACGCGTGCGGTAGACGCGTTCACGCGTATTGGTAAACAACTGGGCGTGATTGCCTGAGGATGTAAGATGAAAGCGTTATCCAAACTGAAAGCGGAAGAGGGCATCTGGATGACCGACGTTCCGGAACCGGAAGTCGGCCATAACGATTTGCTGATTAAAATCCGTAAAACAGCCATCTGCGGTACTGACGTTCACATCTATAACTGGGATGACTGGTCGCAAAAAACCATCCCGGTTCCGATGGTCGTGGGGCATGAATATGTCGGCGAAGTGGTCGGCATCGGTCAGGAAGTGAAAGGCTTTAAAATCGGCGATCGCGTCTCCGGCGAAGGTCATATCACCTGCGGTCATTGCCGCAACTGCCGTGGTGGTCGTACTCACCTGTGTCGCAACACCACCGGCGTGGGCGTCAACCGTCCCGGCTGCTTCGCGGAATATCTGGTCATCCCGGCGCTCAATGCGTTTAAAATCCCGGATAACATTTCTGATGATTTAGCCTCTATTTTCGACCCGTTTGGTAATGCGGTGCATACGGCGCTGTCTTTCGATCTTGTCGGCGAAGATGTACTGGTATCGGGGGCGGGGCCAATCGGCGTAATGGCCGCCGCGGTGGCGAAACATGTTGGCGCGCGTCATGTGGTGATTACTGACGTCAATGAATACCGTCTGGAGCTGGCGCGCAAAATGGGCGTCACCCGCGCGGTCAACGTCGCGAAAGAGAGCCTGAACGACGTCATGGCGGAGCTGGGAATGACCGAAGGATTCGATGTGGGTCTGGAGATGTCCGGCGCGCCGCCGGCGTTTTGTACCATGCTGGACACTATGAATCACGGCGGTCGTATTGCGATGCTGGGGATTCCGCCATCAGATATGTCTATCGACTGGACAAAAGTTATCTTTAAGGGCTTGTTCATTAAAGGTATTTATGGTCGTGAGATGTTCGAAACGTGGTACAAAATGGCGGCGCTGATCCAGTCCGGTCTGGATTTGTCACCGATTATCACCCATCGTTTCTCTATTGATGATTTCCAGAAAGGTTTTGACGCCATGCGTTCAGGCCAGTCAGGAAAAGTTATTCTGAGCTGGGATTAATATGTATAGAGACCCGATGATATTTATCGGGTCTGATATACGTTTCATCGTAAAAGGTTGGTGTCATTCGCCAACCTTTTTTGTTAGGGAAAATCTGGAAAGCCGTAAAGAATTGTCATAGACATCAAGCATTCGTAATTGCGCTTTACTCTTATTTTACTCGCTAACGTAACGCTCTACTCTGAGTTTTGTGCTTGCTTTTTACTGTAAAAATTAATTATGGCGGCTTAATAGTTTCTTAATAGAGCCACAGTATAAAGGCAGGGTAAATTAAGGTTTTTCTGGTAATCGTTATGAAAAATAGTAAAACCAAAGTGAGTATCATTGTCCCGTTATATAATGCGGGAGCGGATTTTAATGCTTGCATGGCGTCATTAATCGCGCAAACGTGGTCGGCGCTGGAAATTATTATTGTGAATGATGGATCGACGGATCATTCCGTTGAGATAGCAAAACATTACGCGGAACATTACCCGCATGTTCGACTGCTTCATCAGGCCAATGCTGGCGCATCTGTCGCCCGTAATCTTGGCCTGCAAGCAGCGACCGGCGATTATGTCGCCTTTGTCGATGCAGATGACCTGGTCTACCCGAAGATGTATGAAACGCTGATGACCATGGCGCTTAACGATGATCTGGACGTTGCGCAGTGCAACGCGGACTGGTGCGTCCGAAAAACCGGGCACGCCTGGCAATCTATTCCGACCGATCGCCTGCGCTCCACCGGGGTATTAAGCGGACCGGATTGGTTGCGTATGGCGTTGGCCTCGCGGCGCTGGACGCATGTTGTCTGGATGGGCGTTTATCGACGTGCGTTAATTACCGATAACAATATTACTTTCGTTCCCGGACTACATCATCAGGACATATTATGGTCGACGGAAGTTATGTTTAATGCCACGCGCGTACGTTATACCGAACAATCATTATATAAATATTTCCTGCATGATAATTCGGTAAGCCGTTTGCAAAGACAAGGCAGTAAAAATCTTAATTATCAGCGGCATTATATTAAAATTACGCGGTTATTAGAAAAGCTCAATCGTGATTATGCCCGGCGTATTCCGATTTACCCGGAGTTTCGCCAGCAAATTACCTGGGAAGCGTTACGCGTTTGTCATGCGGTACGTAAAGAGCCTGATATTTTGACCCGCCAGCGTATGATTGCCGAAATTTTTACTTCTGGCATGTATAGACGGATGATGGCTAACGTCCGCAGCGCGAAAGCGGCTTATCAGACGCTGCTCTGGTCTTTCCGGCTGTGGCAATGGCGCGACAAAACCTTGTCACACCGTCGTATGGCCCGTAAGGCGCTCAATCTGTCTTAGCGCTCACGTTTTTAGGCGCGGCGATTTTCCCCCAGCCTTGCCACTGGTGCTGAAACCAGACAACCACGGAACTTTGCGTAATGCTCTCGCCGATGACGCTGAAAAAGCGCGTAGCGTAGACCGGTTGCAGCGGTTTTTTCGGCTTGCACATCTTCACGCCGCGGAAGGGATTGCGCGGCGCGTCAATTTTCTGCGGCGTCACACCAGGTCGGGACGTATCTACCTGCGGTTCGTTGAGCAGGCTGCCTGGACGTACCAGGGTGATATCCGCCGGCAGGCGATAAACCATCTGTTGCAGCACGCGAACCGTTGCGGGATGCGGATGACCAATCGCGATAGCGGAACCGTTGCGACGGGCCAGTTCGATAGCGCGATTAAACTGACGGCGGATATCCGCCTCGTTTTGCGTATCGTCGAGGAACACTTTACGCTTGATCACTTTCACACCCGTACCGGATGCCGCGCGCATCGCCTGGCTATTGCCAATCGTCATGCTGTCGAGAAAATAGAGATTGTAATGTTCCAGCGCCTGCATAACTTTTTGCATACCGAACAGGCTGGAGGTCATTGCGCTGCCCATGTGGTTATTAAGCCCGACGGCATACGGCACGTTGTTTACCGCCTCGCGGATAATGCGCTCGATCTCATCGCTGCTCATATCTGGTCGCAGCGTATCCTTCTCCAGCGGCTGTTTGCTTAGCGGCGCCATCGGCAGATGGATTAACACCTCATGCCCGCTATTGTGCGCTTTAGTTGCCATTTCGCGCGCGTGCGGCGCGTTGGGCAGTACGGCGACGGAGATGTTTGGCGGCAGCGCCAGAACCTGGTTTTCCGTGTGCGGGCGATAGCCAAAATCATCAATCACGATGGCGAGCTTGCCAGCGAAAACGGGATGTGCAAACGCCAGCAAAGTGGCCAGCGTGAGAATGGAGCGACGAAACTGAGGCAAAACTTATCTTCCCAACCACGGCTGTGGATTGACGGCCTGACCCTGGCGACGAATTTCGAAATAAAGCGAAGGTCTGCCCTGACCGCCGCTACTGCCCACAAGGGCGATAGGTTGTCCGGCGCGTACCTGCGCGCCTACGCTGACCAGCGCGCTCTGATTATAGCCGTAAAGGCTCATATCGCCTTTACCATGCTCCACGACCACCACCAGGCCATAGCCTTGCAGCCAGTCCGCCAGAATCACCCTGCCGTCGGCGATGGCTTTGACCTCGGTGCCTTCCGACGCGCCGATCACCATCCCCTTCCAACGTAGCTCACCCTGCAGCCGTTCGCCATAGCGATGCAATATCGGGCCGCGTACCGGCCAGTATGCCTGACCGCGAGGCGCGCCCAGACCGCCGGTGCGGGACATTAGCGAACGCTCGCTTTCCGTCGGCTTATAGGTGCTGCCTTTACGCGAGGCTTCCTGCTGCTTATCGCGTACCGCCTGCGCTTCGCGGGCTTCACGCTCCGCTCGCGCTTTGGCCGCCGCTTCCGCCCGCGCGATACTGTTGCGTAGGCGTGATTCGTTGGCGCGCAGTTCGCTTAACTGTTGCTGGCCTTGCTGAATAGACGACTCCAGTCCGGCAAGCGTTTTCTTACGTTCATTACGCGCCTGCTCCAGCTTCGCCTGTTGGGCGCGCTGCTCATACAGCAACGTTTGTTGTTGGCTTTGCTTCTCTTCCAGCTCGGCTTTTTGCGTGGCGACCTGTTCGCGAGTCTGCTTCAGTTCGGCGATAGTCTCCTGGCGCGCCTGGTTCAGATAGCCGAAGTAGGCCTGCAGGCGTTGCCCACGCTGGCTCTCTTCTCCGCTAAGAATAAGCTGAATGCCGGTGTGTTCGCCCTGGCGGAAAGCGGCGTCCAACTGCGCGGCGAGATTACGCTCCTGGCTGGCTTTTTGCTGCTCCAGTTTGGCAATTGAGGCGTTCATCTCATCAATTTGCGCGTTTAACTGATCCAGAGTGCTTTGCGTTTCGCGCAGCTTACGCGCTACGGCCGAGATGGCCTCTTCCTGGGCTTTCAGTTGTGCCAGGAGGCTGGCGCGCTGTTGCTGCTGCTGGCGTACGTCGCGTTCTTTCGCGGCGATATCGGCCTGAATAGATTTGAGTTGATCACGGTCATCCGCGTGGGCGGAAAAGGCGCACAACAATACGCCAGCGCTAAGTACGCTGGCGTAGAACAAAGGCCTGACTGAAAACGTTTTTAGTTTCACGGCCTGTTGAATGGTGTTAATCGCCTTTCCCCTCATGGGGAGGGATTATTCCACGATGAACAGCGGCTTACCAGTCATCTCTTGCGGGATTTCCATCCCCATCAGCGACAGCATGGTAGGCGCAATGTCTGAAAGTTTGCCGCCTTCAACCGCCTTCACGTTTTTCTCGCCGACATAAATCAGCGGCACCGGCAGGTTGGTGTGGGCGGTATGCGCCTGACCGGTCGCCGGATCGCGCATCTGCTCCGCGTTGCCGTGGTCCGCGGTAATCAACAGTTGTCCACCAACGGACTCAACCGCTTTTGTTACCTGTTCAATGCAGTTATCCAACGCTTCAACCGCTTTGATGGCGGCTTCCATCACGCCGGTATGACCGACCATATCGCCGTTTGGATAGTTACAAATGATGGTGTCGTACTTACCGCTTTCGATCGCCGCGACCAATTTTTCAGTCAATTCTGCAGAGCTCATTTCCGGTTGCAGGTCATAAGTGGCCACTTTCGGGGAGTTGATCAGAATGCGCTCTTCGCCAGCAAACGGTTCTTCTACGCCGCCGTTAAAGAAAAAGGTTACGTGCGCATATTTTTCCGTTTCGGAAATACGCAGCTGAGTTTTGTCGTTTTTCGCCATCCATTCGCCAAAGGTATTCGCCAGCGACGCTGGTGGGTAGGCAACGGCAGTTTTGATGTCGGCGGCGTATTCGGTCAGCATCACGAAGTTCAGATTAACCACTTTCTTACGCGCAAAGCCGTCGAAATCAGCATTAACGAAAGCGCGGGTAATTTCGCGCGCGCGGTCAGCGCGGAAGTTCATGAAAATCAGCGTGTCGCCGTCTTCCATCGCCGCATCAGCCTGGCCCTCGGCGCGGATAACGGTCGCTTTGACAAACTCATCGTTTTCATCACGAGCGTAAGCGGCCTGCAGGCCAGCCACAGCGGTATCTGCCTGGAATTCGCCCTGCGCCAGGGTCATCAGATCATACGCTTTTTCCACGCGATCCCAACGGTTGTCGCGGTCCATAGCGTAGTAACGACCGACGATAGACGCCACGCGGCCTTTGCCCAGCGCGGCGAATTTGTCTTCGAATTTTTTCAGCGAGGCTTCAGCGCTGCGCGGCGGCGTGTCGCGACCATCGAGGAAGGCGTGCAGATAGATTTTTTCTGCGCCGCGCTCTGCGGCCAGCTCCACCATCGCCATAATGTGATCTTCGTGGCTGTGGACGCCGCCCGCGGACAGCAGACCCATAATATGAACCGCTTTACCGGCGTTTTTCGCCTGGTCTACCGCATTGGTCAGGACTGGGTTAGCAAAGAAAGTACGTTCTTTAATTTCAACGTCCAGACGCGTCAGGTCCTGATAAACGATGCGGCCTGCGCCCAGGTTAACGTGGCCCACTTCGGAGTTGCCCATCTGGCGGTCAGGCAGACCCACTTCCAGACCGGATGCGTCGATCAGGGTATGCGGACGTTTTGCCCACAGAGCATCCATCACCGGGGTTTTGGCGTTTAAGATAGCGTTATCCTGCTGTTCTTCACGGTAGCCGTAGCCATCCAGAATCACCAGTACCATAGGTTTTTTAGAAACCGACATTGCGACAACCTCATACTCAATAGACAAAATAATTGCGTAATTTTACTACAGCTGAATCGATAAAATAGCCTCAGAAGATCAAAGAAAGGGATCGCGCTGGCGTGAGAAGGCAAGTAATAGCGTGATTTTTTTTCGTAGCGCCCCGCAAAAATGCATTCCAGTGCACGCTCTGGCTGTATTTGCGCCACTGCGCAGGTATACTCCTTTCCTGGTTTTTTAATCACTACGTCGGGAGTTGTTACCCCCCATGCAAGAAATTATGCAATTTGTTGGCCGTCATCCCATACTGAGTATCGCCTGGATTGCGTTACTGGTGGCGGTTTTATTTACCACGTTCAAAGGTCTGACTTCAAAAGTTAAGGTGATTACACGCGGCGAAGCCACGCGCCTTATCAACAAAGAGGACGCCGTTGTTGTGGATTTACGTCAACGTGACGATTTCCGTAAAGGCCATATCGCTGGCGCGACTAATTTGCTGCCGAGCGAAATCAAAGCCAACAATGTTGGCGAACTGGAAAAGCACAAAGACAAGCCGATTATCGTGGTCGACGGTTCTGGTATGCAGTGCCAGGAATCCGCTAACGCGCTGACAAAAGCCGGCTTTGAAAAGGTCTTTGTGTTGAAAGAAGGCGTAGCAGGCTGGAGCGGCGAGAATCTGCCTCTGGTGCGCGGTAAGTGATTACCCGTCGTTTTCATGGCGCAAGGGGAATGACTTGCCTTTGCGTCGACATGAAATCCATCGGGTAAAAAAACAGGAGCGAAGTCATGGCCAATATTGAAATCTACACCAAAGCAACCTGCCCGTTTTGCCATCGTGCAAAGGCGCTGTTAAACAGCAAGGGCGTGAGTTTCCAGGAAATTGCGATTGACGGCGACGCCGTGAAGCGTGAAGAGATGATCAAACGTAGTGGCCGAACGACGGTTCCGCAAATTTTTATTGATGCACAGCACATTGGCGGTTGTGACGACTTGTATGCGCTGGATGCGCGTGGTGGACTGGATCCGCTGTTGCGTTAAGGCGTACTCAAGTATTTAAGGACAACACTAAAGGGTTTTACACATGTCAGAACAAAATAACACTGAAATGGCTTTCCAGATCCAACGTATCTATACCAAGGATGTTTCTTTCGAAGCGCCAAACGCACCGCATGTTTTCCAGAAAGATTGGCAGCCAGAGGTTAAACTGGATCTTGATACGGCATCTTCCCAACTGGCGGATGACGTTTATGAAGTTGTGCTGCGTGTTACCGTAACGGCTTCCCTGGGGGAAGAAACCGCGTTCCTGTGCGAAGTTCAGCAGGCCGGTATTTTCTCCATCAGCGGTATTGAAGGTACTCAGATGGCGCATTGCCTGGGTGCATACTGCCCGAACATTCTGTTCCCGTATGCTCGCGAGTGCATCACCAGCCTGGTTTCACGCGGTACGTTCCCGCAACTGAACCTTGCGCCGGTCAACTTTGATGCGCTGTTCATGAACTATTTGCAGCAGCAGGCTGGCGAAGGTACTGAAGAACATCAGGATGCCTGATGAACCAAAGTAATGCGTCAATGACAGTCATCGGTGCCGGCTCGTACGGCACCGCTCTTGCCATCACTCTGGCGAGAAACGGCCACCAGGTTGTCCTGTGGGGCCACGACCCAAAACATATCGCGACCCTGGAGCACGATCGCTGCAACGTCGCGTTCCTTCCCGATGTGCCTTTTCCCGATACGTTACACCTGGAAAGCGACTTAGCAACCGCGCTGGCGGCCAGTCGTAACATTCTGGTGGTGGTGCCAAGCCATGTTTTCAGCGACGTGCTGCGGCAGATTAAACCGCTGATGCGTCCGGATGCGCGTCTGGTATGGGCGACCAAAGGCCTGGAAGCGGAAACGGGGCGCCTGTTGCAGGATGTCGCTCGCGAGGCGTTAGGCGATCAAATCCCGCTGGCGGTGATTTCCGGTCCGACGTTCGCTAAAGAGCTGGCGGCGGGTTTGCCGACGGCAATCTCGCTGGCCTCAACCGATGAGACCTTTGCCGACGATCTCCAGCAACTGTTGCACTGCGGAAAAAGTTTTCGCGTCTATATCAATGCGGATTTTATCGGCGTGCAGCTTGGCGGCGCGGTGAAAAACGTGATTGCGATTGGCGCGGGGATGTCTGACGGCATCGGCTTCGGCGCGAACGCCCGCACGGCGCTAATCACGCGTGGACTGACCGAAATGTCGCGGCTTGGCGCAGCGCTTGGTGCCGATCCCGCCACCTTTATGGGGATGGCGGGTTTAGGCGATCTGGTGCTGACCTGTACCGACAACCAGTCGCGCAACCGTCGTTTTGGCATGATGCTTGGCCAGGGCATGGACGTTAAAGGCGCGCAGGATAAGATTGGCCAGGTGGTCGAAGGCTATCGCAATACGAAAGAAGTTCGTGAATTGGCGCACCGTTTTGGTGTTGAAATGCCAATAACCGAGGAAATTTATCAAGTATTGTATTGCGGAAAAAACGCGCGCGAGGCAGCATTAACGTTATTAGGTCGCGCCCGCAAGGAAGAGCTGAGTCGCCACTAGCCGTAAGGAACTGTTTGCATAAACGACCCAACCCGCACAGAACGGGTTGGTCGTTTTCTGCCCGTCTGGAGTAAGCCATGCCGTGTGAAGAACTGGAAATCGTCTGGAAGAATATTAAAGCTGAAGCCCGCGCTTTAGCTGACTGTGAGCCTATGTTGGCCAGTTTTTATCACGCCACGCTACTCAAGCATGAAAATCTGGGCAGTGCGCTGAGCTATATGCTGGCAAATAAACTGGCTTCGCCCATCATGCCCGCTATCGCTATCCGTGAAGTAGTTGAAGAAGCCTATGCCGCCGACCCGGAAATGATCGCGTCGGCAGCCTGCGATATTCAGGCCGTGCGCACTCGCGATCCGGCGGTGGATAAATACTCCACGCCGCTGTTATATCTGAAAGGCTTTCATGCGCTACAGGCCTACCGCATTGGTCACTGGTTGTGGAATAAAGGTCGCCGCGCGCTGGCTATCTTCCTGCAAAATCAGGTTTCGGTCTCGTTTCAGGTGGATATTCACCCGGCAGCGAAAATTGGCCGCGGGATTATGCTCGACCATGCCACCGGTATTGTGGTGGGGGAGACGGCGGTTATTGAAGATGATGTGTCGATCTTGCAATCCGTCACCCTGGGCGGTACCGGGAAAACGAGCGGCGATCGTCATCCTAAAATCCGCGAAGGCGTGATGATTGGCGCGGGCGCGAAAATTCTTGGCAATATCGAGGTGGGGCGCGGCGCGAAAATTGGCGCAGGTTCCGTCGTTTTACAGCCTGTCCCGCCGCACACTACCGCCGCAGGCGTTCCGGCGCGTATTGTCGGCAAGCCGGGCAGCGATAAGCCGTCGATGGATATGGACCAGCATTTCAACGGGCTACACCATACGTTTGAGTATGGCGACGGCATCTGAATTGCGCGGTACAACTAAAAAACGCTGTTCCGATGGAGTGCAATCCCGGAACAGCGGAGCGAAGAATTCGCAATGTGGACAATCAGGCTGCGGATGATGTCAGCGTAATGCGATCCAGCGGGCCGACGATAAACAGATATGAAATGAGACCAATAAGTCCCATCGAGCCAACGTATAAAATGGCAAAGTCGAACGACTGAGTATTGGCAAGAATCACGCCGATGACCAGCGGCGTAACGATGCTTGCCATATTGCCGCACATGTTAAATACGCCGCCGGCAATACCCAGAACTTCCTTCGGCGAGGTGTCGCTGAGTACGCACCAGCCCAGGTTACCAAACCCTTTGGCAAAAAAGGCCAGACTCATCGCCGCAATGACCACAAATTCTGAAGAGGTGTAGTTGGCGATCACAATTACGCAAGAGAGCAACATACCGCAGATAACAGGCAGTTTCCGCGCGACGGTAAGGCTATAGCCGCGTTTGAGTAGCCAGTCGGAGAACACGCCGCCGAGCAGGCCGCCAATAAAACCGGCAATGGCTGGAATACTGGCCACAAAACCGACTTTCAGAATCGACATGCCTTTCGCCTAGTACAGATAGGTCGGGAACCAGGTCAGGAAGAACCAGGTGATAGAGGTGACGCAGAATTGCCCGATATAAACACCGATCATCATCCGGTTAACACAGACGGTTTTAATCTGCGCGAACGTTATTTTCTGCGGCTCCTTTTTACAGCCCAGAGAGGGCTCGCCACCACCGCTACGAATATAGTCAATTTCCGCTTGATTAACTTTTGGATGGTGCATCGGATCTTTGACTTTCATTAACCAGAATATACCGAGCATCACGCCAATAGCGCCAATATAATAGAAGACAAAATGCCAGCTTAAATTATGCAGAATGATCGTCATTAGCGGGGTGATAATGCCCAGCGAGATATATTGCGCAGCCTGATAAACTGAAGTAACGAAACCTCGTTCATTATTGGGAAACCATTGTACGCTTAAACGACTGTTCGCCGGAAAGGCAGGCGCTTCAATCGCGCCCATCAGCAGACGTAGAATAACCAGTACAATTAATGGGCTGCCATACAGATAGATCGTTCCCTGAAACATGGTTACTAACGACCAGCCAATCAATGCGCAACCGTAAACCAGTCGTGAACCGTAGCGGTCTAATAGCCAACCGCCGGGTAGTTGCATAATGACATAGGCAATACCAAATGAGGAGAAGGCCAGGCCCATCGCTTCCGGATCAAAACCTAATACTTTATTCATTATTGGGGCAACTACGGATAGAGTTGCGCGATCCGCATAATTAAATACGGTAGCAAGAAATAAAAATATAAGAATGGTATGACGCACTTTTGTGCGCTTTATTATTGTGTTCATTATCTACTCCTCAGATAAGGGCAGAATGCATCCTGTAAGGTAAGAGAGGCGGGACGGATTCCCGCCAGTCGGGTTAAGGGCGTTTGCCAAATTCACATGTTAATTGTGTCCAGCGGCGCGCTTGTTCACTGAGCGTGAAACCCAGACCATGACGATCGGAAATCCACATGCGGCCATCGCGCAGCTCAAGTTGCTCGTTGAATAATGGGTTCAGCCACTCGAAATGTTCCAGCCACGGCTCCAGGGGATACGCTGCGGAAAGGTGCAGGTGTACTTCCATCGCAAAGTGCGGCGCCAGCTTACGCCCGTGTTTCGCCGCCAGATCCATAATCTTCAGGAACGGAGAGATACCGCCGACACGCGGCGCATCTGGCTGAACGAAATCGCTGGCATTGCCCAGAATCAACTGCTCGTGTTCCCGGAAACTGGTCAGCATTTCCCCGGTGGCGATAGGCGTATCCAGCGCGGCGGCAAGCTGGGCGTGGCCTTCAATGTCGTAAGCATCTAATGGTTCTTCAATCCAGATAAGATTGAACTGTTCCATTTTACGCCCCATGCGGATAGCCGTTTCGCGATCCCACTGCTGGTTAGCGTCAACCATTAACGGGAACTCATCCCCAAGCGCTTCACGTACTGCGGTTAAGCGGCGAATATCCTCAGCGCAGTTGGGTTGTCCGACTTTCAACTTAATACCGCCAATGCCATTTTCGCGGGAAATCACCACATTTTTCAGCACTTGATCGAGCGGTGTATGCAAGAACCCCCCTGAGGTGTTGTAACACTGAACGGAGTCGCGGTGCGCGCCCAACAGTTTTGCCAGTGGCAGACCGGCACGTTTAGCCTTCATATCCCATAGGGCGATATCGATAGGGGAGATAGCCTGTACCGCCATCCCGCTACGCCCCACCGAGGCTCCGGCCCACAGCAGCTTGGTGTATATTTTGTCGATATCATTGGGATCTTCGCCCAGTAGATTATCGGCTATCTCTTTGGCGTGAGCATAAATACCCTGGCCGCCAGCACGTTTGGAGTAGCTAAAACCAACGCCCTCAAAGCCGTCGCGACTGCGGATTTCGGCAATGATGATTGCCACTTCGGTCAAAGGTTTCTGGCGCCCGGTCAGTACCTTCGCGTCACTCACTGGCGTCGCCAGCGGTAGAAAAGCCAGTGATAGCTTCACCCATTCGATACGATCGCCGGTTTCTGCCGCGGTTCTGGTATTCGCCGCTTTTGCATACGTTACGGCGTCGGAATTCGCGCTTAAAGCCATTTTTTTCTCCTGATAATCACAAAATGATTGCGCTAACATTTTTATTATTAAGCGAACGCAGGATCCAGAAAGTTGATGTTGATTTGAACATTTGATCACATATGTCGTATAAAAAGCAGGATTTATTGCAAAATGGATCACGATCCAAAAATATCTGGGGAAATGCATAATACAAAATGATGGCGCTATCATTTTGTAATGACTGAGCTTGATAAGCTACTGTATTTACGGCCTTTCCTGATGCGAAGCTGGCAATAGCCGCAGGCATGATGAATAATGCGCGGATAAATCAGCCAATCTTTGCAGGGGCATCAGACGTGAAGAGAACCAAATCACCTCGTGCGCCGACGCTGGAAGATGTAGCACGTAGCGCCGGGCTGTCTCCGATGACAGTCAGCCGGGCATTGAATTCGCCACAACTGGTTCGCCCCAAAACGGTTGAGAAAGTCATGCAGGCGGTTCGCGTCACAGGCTACATACCCAACGCGTTAGCCGGTGGTCTGGCGTCGCGACGGAGTAAATTAATCGCTGTCGTCGTGCCGCAAATTAACAACAACATGTTTGTCGATACCATCCAGTCACTGAGCGATGAACTGGCCCGACGCGGATATCACATATTGCTGTGCGTGGCGGGATATACCGAACAAACGGAAGCGGAGTTGGTGGCGACACTGCTTTCCCGCCGCCCCGATGGCGTGGTGCTTACCGGGATCCATCACACGATAGAACTGAAAAAGGTCATCCTGAACGCGGCTATTCCGGTGGTGGAAATTTGGGACTTAACGCCCACGCCGCTTGATATGCTGGTCGGTTTTTCCCATGAAAAAGTCGGGCAGGCGACGGGGGAGTATCTTTTGAGTAAGGGCTATCGTCGTCCCGGCTTGTTGTGGACCGCCGATCGCCGAGCCGCGCAACGTAAGCAGGGGTTATGTAGTGTTCTTCAACGCCACGCTATTCATGCCGTACCGCAGGTAGATGTCCCCCTTCCGGCATCGCTTTCGCTGGGGCGCAGCGGTTTAAGCCAGCTTTTTGACGAAGGGACGTTTGATGTCATTGTTTGCAGTTCTGATACCCTGGCCCAGGGGGCGATGATGGAGGCGGAAAGCCGTGGTTTGCGCATCCCGCATGATTTAGCGGTTATTGGTTTTGGCGACCTTGATTTTGCCGCCAGCAATCGACCGTCAATTACTACCGTAAGCGTTGACAGACGCGCCATTGGCCAGCGCGCCGCTACGCTGTTGGCCGATCGTATTGAACAGAAACCGTGCGCAGAAGCTATTGTGGATATTGGCTTTCATTTGATTGAGCGAGAGTCCGCATAAACGGGAACATGCCATCGGGATCGGCCAGGCCGGATCAGGCGTCAGCTGCCATCCGGCATTGAATATATTACGACCGTAATACCGCGCCGGAGTATCCTAACTGGCGCCACGCTTCATACACCACCACCGACACCGCATTCGACAGGTTCATGCTACGGCTATCCGGCATCATCGGAATGCGAATCTTCTGCTCTTTAGGCAACGCATCGAGAATGCTGGCGGGCAGGCCGCGCGTTTCCGGGCCAAACATCAAATAATCGCCATCCTGATAGCTTACGGCGCTATGGGCGGGCGTGCCCTTTGTCGTCAACGCAAACAGGCGCTGCGGGTTTTCGGCGGCGACAAAGGCGGCATAATCGTGATGGCGCTGAACCGCGGCGAATTCGTGATAGTCCAGCCCTGCGCGGCGTAAGCGCTTATCATCCCAGGTAAACCCCATCGGTTCGATGATGTGCAGACGAAAGCCGGTATTGGCGCAAAGACGAATGATGTTGCCGGTATTCGGCGGGATTTCTGGTTCGAAGAGTACGATGTTAAGCATGATGCCCCCTTAAATGCGGGGGGGCAGAATAGCAGAAATTTACCGGGCTCTCACGCGCCAGGCGTTCAGGCGGTATCGCCTTTGCTCATTGGCGCCAGCGCGGCGGGCAAACTTTTCCCCAGTTCCTGCACCAGTGAATCGCCACTGATTTCGCTAATGGTTTTCGCGCCGGTCAGGGTCATAGCGACTTTCATCTCTTTCTCGATCAGGTCCAGCAGATTGGCGACACCCGCTTTTCCTGCCGTCGCCAGCGCGTAGAGATAGGCCCGACCCAGCAGTACGGTATCGGCCCCCAACGCAATCATACGCACGACATCCAGCCCGTTACGGATCCCGCTATCCGCCAGAATGGCGATATCGCCTTTCACCGCATCGGCAATGGCGGGCAGGGCGCGGGCGGAAGAGAGCACGCCATCGAGCTGGCGGCCGCCGTGATTCGACACCACGATACCGTCAGCGCCGAAACGTACCGCATCGCGGGCATCTTCTGGATCGAGGATCCCTTTGATCACCATTGGGCCGTCCCAGAATTCGCGTATCCACTCCAGATCTTTCCAGGAGATGGACGGATCGAAGTTATTTGCCAGCCAGCCGATATAGTCCTCAAGGCCGGTCGGTTTACCCAGATAGGCGGAAATATTGCCTAAATCATGCGGGCGACCGTTCAGGCCGACATCCCACGCCCATTTAGGGTGCATCACCGCCTGCCAGTAACGGCGCATGGCGGCGTTTGGGCCGCTCATCCCGGAGTGGGCGTCACGGTAGCGCGCGCCCGGCGTTGGCATATCCACGGTAAAGACCAGCGTGGAGCAACCCGCCGCTTTCGCACGTTCAAGCGCGTTGCGCATAAAGCCCCGGTCACGCAGCACATAAAGCTGGAACCACATCGGGCGCTTAATGGTTGGTGCAACTTCTTCTATCGGACAGACGGAGACGGTGGAAAGGGTGAACGGAATGCCCTTTGCGTCTGCGGCGGCGGCGGCCTGTACTTCGCCGCGACGGGCGTACATGCCGCACAGGCCTACCGGCGCTAATGCCACCGGCATCGACAACGTTTCGTTAAACAGGGTCGTTTCCAGGCTTAAATCGGACATATTTTTCAGCACGCGCTGGCGCAGAGCGACTTGCGACAGGTCTTCCACATTTCGGCGCAGGGTATATTCCGCATACGCGCCGCCGTCGATGTAGTGGAAGAGGAAAGGAGGCAACGTGCGCTGAGCTGCGGCGCGATAATCGCTGGCTGCTGAAATAATCATGATTTATTCTCCCTGGTCATCTCATTATGGTCGCCGGGCAGGCGGGTAATACGCGCCTGGCGGGCCTGGTCTTCATCAAATCGTTTAATCGTGGTGTGGACAAAACTGAGGTGCGCCATCATCGCTTTACGCGCGCCCTCGGCGTTACCGTCCAGAATGGCGTCCATCACTGCCTGGTGTTGTTCCGTCAGCTTTGAGAATACGGGCGGAACGAGATACATACGCTGGCGACTCTGTTTGACGGAGGATTGCAGGACGTCGAAGAAACCGCGCATGGTTTGCAACAGCACCACATTGTGCGAGGCTTCCGCGATCGCCAGATGAAAGCGCACGTCGGCCTGGGAGGCGAGATCCGGGTCTTCGCTGAGCGTCGCATCAAAGCAGAGTCTGATTTTCTCTTTGTCGGCAGCGGTGGCACGCATGGCGGCGTGCCAGTCCGTACTGGCTTCAATGGCGTGGCGGGCCTCCAGAATGTCGAAACTGTAGTCCGGATCGTTCGCCATCAGCATTTTCAGCGGTTGCACGATATTCTGTTCAGACCAGGTTTCGTGCTGCCAGCGGACAAATGTCCCGCCGCCGCGACGACTCACCAGCACGCCTTCACTGACCAGCTTCGCCAGCGCTTCGCGTAAAGAGTTGCGTGATACGCCAAGCTGTAGAGCCAACTGGCGCTCGGCGGGCAATTTCATGCCCGCTTCCAGGTTTTGTTCTTCAATCAGCGCCCGCACGCGAGAGGCAATCTCGTCTGACAGGCGTTTTGGCATCACAATCACGGAATCATCCAGGTTAAAACATAGGCCTGAAGCGTAGTGATCACGCCCACCATACAGGTGAAGATCAGGCTGTGTTTGACGGTAAAACGGAACAGATCGGACTCTTTCCCTACCAGTCCCACCGCCGCGCAGGCGATGGCGATAGACTGCGGCGAGATCATCTTCCCGGTTACGCCTCCAGTGGTGTTCGCCGCCACCATCAGCACATCAGAGACGCCGATTTGCTGCGCCGCGGTAGCCTGTAGAGAGGCAAACAGCGCGTTAGATGAGGTGTCGGACCCGGTCAGGAAGACACCCAGCCAGCCGAGGAACGGCGAGAAGAACGTGAAGGCGCTGCCGGTGTGCGCCAGCGCTAACGCCAGCGTGGAGGAAAGCCCGGAATAGTTCGAGATAAACGCGAACACCAGCACCATGCCGATGGAGTAAATCGGCAACGCCAGCTCTTTCAGCGTGCTGCCAAAGGTCTGGATTGCGGCTGAGGGCTTCATTTTCAGCCAGACGATAGACAACAGCGCGGCAAACAGGATCGCCGTGCCGGTGGCGGAGAACCAGTCAAATTTATACACCGCCGCGTAAGCGGTCGCTTCGTGTACGACCGGCGGCATACGGGCGACCAGTTTATCGAGATACGGTACCGGAACGTTAATTACCCAGTCATACAGCGCGCCGCCGGGGGCAAACAACGCTTTAAACGGCGGTACGCTCCAGAGAGTGACCGTGGCGGTCAGGAACAGAAACGGCGACCAGGCACGAACAATTTGCCCTGTCGTATAGCGGGTGCGGGCCAGCGTCTGATCGACCTGCGACGCGCCCATATCGCCGAAGCGGAAGATGCGTACCGGCTGCCAGCGTTTGAGGAACAGCGTCAGACACACCAGAGACACCAGTGAAGAGATGATGTCCGGCAGTTCCGGCCCGATAAAGTTGGAGCTGAGATACTGGGCGATAGCAAACGAGCCGCCAGCGACCATCACCGCAGGCCAGGTTTCTTTCACGCCGCGCCAGCCGTCCATAATCGCCATAATCCAGAACGGGACGATAATGGTCAGGAACGGTAGCTGACGACCGACCATCTGACCGATTTCAAAGCTGTCCAGGCCCGTGACCTGTCCGGCAACCAGAATCGGGATCCCCATCGCGCCAAAGGCGACTGGCGCGGTGTTTACAATCAGGCACAGCCCTGCCGCATACAGCGGATTAAAGCCCAGACCCACCAGCAGCGCGGCGGTTATCGCCACCGGCGCTCCGAAACCTGCCGCGCCTTCAAGGAACGCGCCGAAGCAGAAGCCGACAATCAGCATTTGCAGACGCTGGTCGGGGGTAATCGACAGAATTGACGAGCGAATAATGTCAAACTGCCCGGTCTTGACCGAAATTTTATAGACAAAGACCGCGGCGATGATTATCCAGGCTATCGGCCATAGCCCGTAGAAGAAGCCATACACGACCGATGCCAGCGCGTGATCGACCGGCATTTTATAGAACAGCAGCGCGACGGCGAGCGCGATAACCACCGTCCACGAAGCGGCAACATAGCCTTTCAGCTTGAGTTTAATCAGGGCGAAAAAGAAGAACAGGATTGGGAGCGATGCGATCAGGCTGGAAAGCCAGATATTACCCGCCGGGTCATAGTTTTGTTGCCAGAGGTTCATTGCAGGTCTCCTGAGAACCACACGCATAATGGGATGAATCTTTGCTCATCTCGTTGAAGTCACATTATGTGTAAAAGTGGTCCTGCCAATATTGTTGTGTATGGATAATGACAACAAATAGTTAACCAGATGTTATTTATTGGCAACGGTATTGTAGAGTTAATTTAGTGAAATGTGAGTAGGCTGTGGTAACTGGCTAAAATTGGTAGGGCCAATTGAGGGGAGAGGACAGCAAAGGGAAGTGAAAAGGCAATGGCATTATGCCATTGCCTTTGATGTCGGGAGTGTTGTTACTTCATTACCACTGGAAGCCCGCGCCAATGGCCGCAGAGTAATCGCCCTGGCTGTTGCTGGTTCCTTGCAATTTATACACCCAGCCCCCGCTTTCACTTACCATGGAGACACCAATGGCGACGGCACTTTCACCATTAAACGTACCGCCAGCAATCGAGGTCATGTTGGCGCCCGGGGCGTAGGCTTGTGGCAGACCGGCCATCGCCATCGCTGAAGCGATACCGCCGCTCATCTTGTTTTCTACTCCTTTGATTTTGCTGTTCATTTCCCCCATTTTCTGGTCGGTATAGGTGTTTGCTTCTTCGACGCTGCGTTTCAATTGCGCATAGTTAACCGCATCCGTATCATTCACCGCCGCTGAAACATTGCCGATCCGAGTGGTGCCGCCACTCCCGTCTCCCAGGTTGAGCACGCTATAGTTAACCGAGCCATCTGCATTGGTTTCATAACGCACGGAGCCTGCTTCTGAGGCTTTCAGTTGCGCCACATTAACCGCGTCAGTGTTGTTCACCCCTGCGGCAACGTTGGTAATACGGCGTTGTTGAGTAGAAGAGCCAACAGACACAGTATTAGCTTCATCTGCGACGGAATTTGTGCCTAACGCCACGCTGTTTTCAGCGGCAGCAATAGAGCCAGAGCCAATCGCGACGCTGTCCGCACCCTGGGCATTTGCATCTGCGCCATCGGTGTTGGTCTTGAAGTACTTGGTGCTACCGGTAGTGACGATATCGCCAATGCCGTTTTCGATATTGGTGACGCGGGTATCCAGATTCGATACCTGAGTATTCAGGTTAGTAATGCTCTGGGTATTCCTGGAAACCTGCGCGTCCGTTACTTTCAATTGACTCACGTTAACGGCATCGGTATCTGCCGAACCCGCCGCGACGTTAGTGATCTGACGTTGACCGTCTTCACTGCCGACAGAGAACTCACCGACAGAGTTCTGCGGTGTGTCCATGTTGTAGGCGGTGTAGTCAGTCTGTGCGCCGCGAGTGGTCTGAGAACCATTACCCATTGCAATACTGTTTGCATGATTGGCGCGTGCGTTAGAACCGATAGCAATACCGTTGATGGCATCAGCCATCACCAGTGTATTCAGACCAATACCAATACCTGCATCAGCATTGACGATGGTCTTCGCACCCATTGCCAGTGAGTCAGTTCCGACAGCCAGTGAATCTTCTTCCGTTGAGTTTGCGTGGTAGTACTTGGTCGGTGTAGTAGTGACCGCACCAATGGCATTTTGTAACTGACGAACTGTTACCGCATCTTGCGCTTCAGAGCCGTCAGCAACGTTGGTAATTTGACGATAGCTTTCTCCATCCGTCCCCAATGACAACGCGCCCAGCAACTCTCTGTCTGTTGTATTGTAGCCAATGACGACGCCATCGCTTGTTGCGCTCGTTTCTCGTATACCGGTTGTAATAGCGCGGTTAGAGGTGGAGCCACTGCCCAAAGCGATACTGCCCTCAATGCTGCTGCTGTTTTGGCCAAGAGCCAGACTGCCAGCGCCAGAGGCGACGGCGTCGTAACCTACTGCCGTTGCGCCGTTACCCGTTGCGTATGCATCCTGGCCTTCAAGCCCATTATCATTCGTACGGATGTATTTCACGCCGGTACCATTTTCCGTGATATAGGTTTCGCTGGTATCGCCGGCTAGTTGGCTAATAGATTCACTATACTGAGAAATCAGCATGTTAGTTTCATAGAGCTGAGAGCCATTAACAGCGTCAGTACTGTCACTGGCGATTTCACCTGCAGCCACATTGGTTATCTTATTGGTACCGCTGGTACCGTGGCTGGCGCTGAACGCGCCTTCTTCGTCATCCCAGCTCAGTGCATCGGTACCAAGATTGGTGATGGACGTATTGATATCCGCGATAGCAGAGGTGTTTTGATCCACCTTCTGGTTAGTTTCACACAACTGTGAGCCGTTTACCGCGTCTGTACTGTCCTCAGAAAGCGCCCCGGCGGCGACATTGGTTATTTTACTGGTGCTTCCACCGTGGTTTGCGCTGAAAGCGCCGATGTCTTCGTCCCATAACAGAGCGTTATCAGTGAGGCCGGTAATGGACGTATTAATGTCGGAGACAGAAGTATTCAGGTTCTCAATCGCGGTGCTGTTCTGAGTGATGTTAGTGGTATTGGCGGCGATATCGGTCGTGTTCTGATCCACTTTTTCATTGGTTTCGAACAGCTGCGATCCGTTAACGGCGTCGGTACTTTCTTCAGACAGCTCTCCGGCAGCAACGTTGGTGATTTTGTTTGTCGTACTACTTCCGTGGCTGGCAGAGAACGAACTCGTTGTCTCATTCCAGCTCAGGTTGTCAGAGCTAAGATTGGTGATGGACGTATTAATATCTGCGATAGCAGAGGTGTTTTGATCCACCCTCTGGTTGGTTTCATACAACTGGGAGCCGTTTACCGCGTCTGTACTGTCCGCGGCCAGGGTGCCCGCCGCCAGATTGGTGATCTTGCTGGCGCTTCCGCTACGGCTGGCGCTGAATGTGCCAGAGGCTGCATCCCATAACAGGGCATCATCGGTGAGCGTGGTGATGGAATCGCTCAGGTTGTTGATATTGGTGGTGTTGGTGGCAATATCAGTGGTGTTCTGATTGATGCTGTTGGTATTGGTGGTGATATCAGCGGTGTTCTGATCCACTTTCTCATTTGTATCAAACAACTGGGAGCCGTTAACGGCGTCGGTGCTGTCAGCGGCCAGGGTACCCGCCGCCAGATTGGTGATTTTGCTGTCGTTTCCGTTGTGCTTAGCGCTGAATGCGCCAGAGGCTGCATCCCAAAGCAGTGCATCATCGGTGAGCGTGGTGACGGAGTCGCTCAGACTGTTGATATTGGTGGTGTTGGTGGCGATATCAGTGGTGTTCTGATTGATGCTGGTCGTATTGGCGGCGATATCGGTTGTGTTCTGATTGATGCTGTCGGTATTGGCGGTGATATCAGCGGTGTTCTGGTTAATGCTGTCGGTATTGGCGGTGATATCAGCAGTGTTCTGATCCACTTTCTCGTTCGTATCAAACAACTGGGAGCCGTTAAC
Organism: Salmonella sp. GDC200615; assembly: GCF_050574145.1. Classification (NCBI taxonomy): domain Bacteria; kingdom Pseudomonadati; phylum Pseudomonadota; class Gammaproteobacteria; order Enterobacterales; family Enterobacteriaceae; genus Salmonella; species Salmonella sp. GDC200615. The sequence continues at coordinate 151,209 of NZ_CP192247.1, forward strand.
GGCGTCGGTGCTGTCTGCGGCCAGGGTGCCTGCCGCCAGATTGGTGATTTTGCTGGCGTTTCCCGTGTGGCTAGCGCTAAAGGCGCTGGTGCTGTCATCCCACAACAGCGCGTCTTCGGCTAATCCTGCGACAGAGGCCTCTGTGTTAGTGATAGACGTGTTAAGTGCGCTTAATGCACTGCCTACGTTATTGTAGATGCCTGTGCCTACCTCGTAGAGGGGCGCATTCACTGTACCATCAGAATTAACGGAAGCCCCTCCGCCGAGTCGATCGGCGACGGATTGACTTAAAGAATAAATTTGCGCACCTGTAACGGCATCGGTACTGGTGGAATTGATGTCGCCTTTAGCAACGTAGGTGATCTGCCGCTGAGTGGTGCTGTTACCCACGGCGACGGAATTGTCTTCCTGGGCGATAGAGCCCGAGCCAAGGGCAACTGAGTTGGTGCCTACCGCTTTTGCGCCATTACCAAAAGCAGCGCTGTCGTCGCCGCTCGCAGTAGCTTGATAACCTAATGCGGAGGAAGTTGCTCCGCTCGCGACAGATTTATAACCTAACGCAACCGATTTTGCGCCGCTCGAATTGGCATACACACCCATTGCCATTGAATAACTTCCACTGGCTGAGGATGAGGCGCCCATTGCAATGGCCCGGTCACCGGCAGAAACCGATTTTACGCCAAGCGCTAACGAAGAGTCGCCGGTGGACTGGCTGTAGGAACCAATGGCGGTACTCCATTTCCCCATCGCGGAGGCTTTATAACCCATTGCGGCGCTTGCGCCATCAACGTTGGTGTAAGTATTGGCTGTGGCATCGGTACCAATTGCAATCCACCCTTTTCCTCCAGTCTGGGTACCCGTTGGAGTAACGCCGTCGCCTGTATCGTTTCCTGCGTTGGCCAGTGCATCCGCAGAAACCATAATGCTGCTAGGACCGATGAGTGCGGAAACCGCCAGCTTTCTGCGGCCGTTTTTTTGCCGCGGCTTTTTGCGGTTTCGCTGGTGACAACAAATGTTCCCGTAGCGGCATTCCAGAGGACTTTAAATATTCTATTCATGAATGAGTAATTTCCTTTTCTAAAATAATTGTATCAATGGCTATTATTTTTTTGGCTTCTTTTTTGTATCGTTAATAGGTTGTATGCTGTCGAATATGACATTCTCCATGTCAATACCTATTTTTAGATACTTAAGATTATTGGGCGATACGCCTTTTAATGTTAGCGTGACGTTTGTCCATGCTCCCGGTAAGAGTTCGATTGTCGAGTCCATTTTCGTGTTGAGCAGGAGTTGTTTCCAGCGAGGCAGATCTTTTGCCTCGGAAGGTTTTTTCGTACCCCATGTCATATTAAACGCAAGGTTTGATACCGGAATGCTGAGTAAGTTAACTAAATCAAGATGAATAACACTTCCATTATCTATTGGCTCAATAGATAGAATACGCCCGGCTAATCCGATATTGCCGTTGTTAATAATAAAATAGTGCGTTTGTGATGGGTCCAGTTCTGTATAGTCGAATAGCCGTTGTTTGCGTTCAACGCGGCCAACGACTTCGGTGACCTTTTTGGTTGTGTTGATAATCGTAGCTTGTTGTTTTTCTAACAGATTTATCTTTGCTTCTTGTTCTTTTTGTTGTTTTTCTAACAGGTTTATCTTTGTTTCTTGTTCTTTTTGTTGTTCTTTCATTTCTTCAACAAGGTGTTTATCTGCGAAGTAATCACAACCAGATAAAAAGAATGTGAATCCCAACGCAAGCAGGGGGATAAATTTTCCATTTTTGTGCATATGAAATATCCTTGTTAATAATTTATATAATATAAATAGTTAACCTGTTATTTATACAACTAGCTCATCATTCAGCGAGTATTGCCAATAACTCATTACCGTATGGTTAGAATGAAAACATTCGTCGCTTCTATAGAAGCGCGCAAAAACCCGACGTTATTTATCAATTGCTCATAGCAATGCTTTATAAAAATATAATTATAATGTTTATGTATGGGGATTTTTTTCAGGGATGATAATGTTATTTAATTTTGCGGGTCAATCATATTCTGCGGGGTATGAGAAAAGAGGATGAAAAAATTCATTTTATAAATACAAACAGGCACGATAGTGGGATTTTTCATCCTGAAAAAGCAGGGATTACCGTTAAAAATGAACTTGTATATAATCGGTGTAAATACTTCCATGAAAAATTCGGAATATAGCCCGATGCTCTCAAGACATCCTCCGTACAACGGGTGTCCTGAGAGCCTGGGATGCGGAAGGTTTAGAACTCGCTCTTCGCGAAACCTGTCATCTCTTTGAGCCCCATTTCCCGGCCCAGCGCCGTCATCGGGTGGACAACAATCAGGCCACGCACGCTTTTCTTCAACTTGCCCATGTCGGCCTGCTCTTTTTTAGTGATCGCGCGGCGAAACGGCAGGTTCATCAGCTTCTGCGCTTCTTTACTCAGTTTCTGGCTGTGTACTTCGCGCAGACGGATAATTTCTGCTTCCAGCGTCTCTTTTTCTTTTTCCAGCTCCGCGTATTTATCGGCGGATTCAACCAGAGAGAGACCTGCCTGCTGGTGGCGAATAGCGTCAAGACGATCGCTCAGGCGTTTAATTTCGTTTTTTTCAACTTCTTTCATGGGATAGCTTCTGATAGAAATGGGATAGATACCTTATAGTATGCGCGCAGTGAGTGATTCTTCACAACTCATGACGTAAAGATAATCAATTATGGCAAGTATTACACTGCTCATTATTTAATTATCTCGTTGAGAATAAAATCCTTTTTGTCGAAAGAAAAGATGAAGCGCCCTTTTGTCGGCAAGAAAAGCGATTAAGCACATTTTCCTCAATGACAACGCTAAATTGATCCTAAACTCAAATAAGCGACCGCGGGAGTCAGACGCGGGTCCCACATGGAGGATCTATCATGGCAAAAATAGGTGAGAACGTACCACTTCTTATTGATAAAGCCGTCGATTTTATGGCGTCCAGCCAGGCGTTCCGTGAATACCTGAATAAAACGCCGCCGCGTGATTATGTTCCTTCCGAGGTGCCGTCGGAGAGCGCGCCCATTTATTTGCAGCGTCTGGAATATTACCGGCGGCTGTACCGACCAAAAGAAGAAGAAAGAGGTTAACGGCGGGATTTACTTTTGAAAGGCCTTTTTTAAGCTGATTTTAGAAATCAGCTCGGTCAGAGAGAGGACCATCGTCGAACGCACCGCCTGCTGGTAGCGCTGAATTTGCATGGCGTATAGCGCCGCGTCGGACGTATCAAAATGCGGCGGCGGCGGTAGCGCCATGACGCAGTGCAGTTCGCCAAACGGCCCGAGGATTTCATCGTCGGTAAAGGCGTACTCATTGCCGTCGTGATTCAGCTCTTCGCGCAGCGCCATTAACAGCTCCGCATCTTCATATTCGGTGCGGCTGAGTACGCCCAGGCCATAGATAAGTTTCAGACGTACCGAAAGATCGCCCAGCGGCCCGTCGCCATCCAGCAACGGTTCCACAGCGTATTTCACGGCATAGTCGTCTTTGCGAAACACCTGGAGCACCAGAATATTCACCGCCTCGGTCAATAACTCGACGGCGGTAATCAGGAAGCTCCGTACGGTTTTGCCAGCATTCAGACGCTCAAGCACACGATTTTCAAAGGCCTGGGTTTGTTCCATTATTGCCTGCATATCTGACAATCTGTTATTTGGGCGCAGGCTAACCTGCGCCGGATTCTGCGTCATTTGGTCGCGTTATATGCGTTAACCGCCTCCGCCACCACATCGCTATTGGCATCCAGCCCGGAAATTTGCGCCAGCGCGGCCTGCGGGCCTTTTTCGGTAATCAGTGCCGCCAACTCTTGCGCCTGCGGATCTTCATCGCTACGGAAATGCATCGCCGCCGCGATCCCTTTGACCAGATTCACATGCGGCAGACCATATTCCAGGGTGCCAAGCAGCGGTTTGATCAGACGGTCGCCCGCGCTGAGTTTGCGTAGCGGCTGACGACCTACGCGTTCGACGTCATCTTTCAGATACGGGTTTTCAAAACGACCGAGGATTTTCTGAATGTATGCCGCATGTTTGTCGGCATCAAAACCGTAGCGTTTGATCAGCACCGCGCCGCTTTCTTCCATCGCGCCTTTCACCACCGCGCGAATACTCTCATCGAGAATAGCGTCGCGAATGGTTTGATGACCGGCTAATTTGCCGAGGTACGCGGTTATAGCATGACCTGTGTTCAGCGTGAAGAGTTTACGTTCGACAAATGCCATCAGGTTATCCGTTAACTCCATCCCCGGGATGTTTGGCAACGCGCCTTTAAACTGGGTTTTATCGACGATCCACTCGCTGAAGGTTTCTACCGTCACTTCCAGCGGGTCATGGGTAGCAGAAGCAGATGGCGGCACGATGCGGTCAACGGCGGAATCGACAAAACCGACGTGCTGTTCAACCCAGGCTTTATCGCCATCCGCCAGCGCATTCATTACGTGGCCTTTCAGCTGTGTGGTGCCGCGCACCATGTTTTCACAGGCGATGATATTCAGCGGGGCATCCACGCCCTGCGCCTTACGTTTTGCCAGCCCTTTAGCGATGGCCGGAGCGATACGCTCAAGCACAACCGGACCCACGGCAGTAGTGATTAAATCAACGTGGGCAATCAGGTCGACAACATCATCGCCGATGCTGCTGACAGCGTTGACGCCGGAAACGGTATCCACCTGCTCATTTTCACCCACAACATGAACCTGATAGCTATGACGGGCATTCAGGGCATCGAGTACGACCTGATTTACATCCGCAAACGTCAGTTGTATCCCCGCGTCAGCCAGCAGTTTGCCGATAAAGCCACGACCGATATTACCTGCGCCAAAATGTAATGCTTTCATAGTATTAACCTTCATTAATGTTTTTACCCGAGAGGGCTGGGGCGAGGCTTTTCCCTCAACCTAACCCTCTCCACAAGGGAGAGGATATCGCCTTCATATTTCGAACTGCAGATGCGTTGGCTCTCCTCGCTCACCCCAGTCACGTACTTATGTACGCTCCTGGGGATTCACTGCGTTGCCGCCTTCCTGCAGCTCGAACTATTTTGGGGATACTTAACTGTTAAGCTTTTTTACCTGCCAGCAGTTCCAGCACTTCATCCACGCTGGTGGTGTGCGCCAGACGTTCGATCACGGATTCATCATCCAGCGCGTTGGTCAGGCTGGTGATGACCTGGATGTGCTCATTGTTACGTGCGGCGATACCAATGACCAGACGGGCAATATCGTCTTCTTCTTCACCGAAGCGTACGCCTTCCGGATACTGGCAGAACACCACGCCGGTTTTCAGCACGCGGTCTTTCGCTTCTACCGTACCGTGCGGAACTGCGATGGATTCACCGAGGTAAGTCGGTGTCAGCTTTTCGCGGTCCAGCATCGCCTCGACGTATTCCGGCTCAACATAGCCGCCTTTCATCAGTTGTTCACCGGCAAAGCGAATCGCCTCTTCTTTGTTAGCGGCTTTACGGCCCAGGAAGATATTCTCCGCACCCAGTTTGAACAGGTTGTTATCACCCTCCTCAAAGCTGTCTTTCAGATGATCGCGTACTTTCTCTTCATTAGTATTGTGGCGCTGTGCGGCAACCAGACGTTCGGTCAGGCTGGTGTACAGGCCGCTATCCAGGAAGTTGGTCAGCGAAATATGCTGCGCCTGCGGTACCTGACGCATCGCGCGCTCGGTAAGGTCACGGTGAGTAATGACCAGATCCACATCCGGCGGCAGATTGTTAATGGCGCTGTTGGTGACGGAGATCTGGCTCAGGCCCGCATCCTGTACTTTCTTACGCAGTACCCCTGCGCCCATCGCGCTGGAACCCATACCGGCATCGCAAGCCACGATGATTTTACGCACATGGCTCAGGTTGTTGGTCACGTCGCCAGCCGCCAGCGGAGAGGCGCCTTTAGATTCCGCTTTCATGTCCTGCATACGACGGGTGGCCGCTTCAATGTCATCTTCTTCTTTCACTTTGCTGGTTTTCAGCAGAATTGCAGAAACCACGAAGGAGACCGCCATTGCCGCCACGATGGCAGCGATGTTAGCGAAGTAAGCGCCTTTTGGCGTCATCGCCAGTACGGCCAGAATGGAGCCAGGAGAAGCCGGAGAAACCAGACCGCCGTTCAGGATGGTCAGGGTGAATACGCCAGTCATACCGCCGAGAATCACCGCCAGAATCAGGCGTGGGTTCATCAGCACGTACGGGAAGTAGATCTCATGGATACCGCCCAGGAAGTGGATAATTGCCGCGCCGCCCGCAGACTGTTTAGCGCTGCCGCGACCGAAGAACATGTACGCCAGCAGGACGCCCATCCCTGGACCCGGGTTAGCTTCAATCAGGAAGAAGATGGATTTACCCATCTCATGGGACTGCTGGATACCCAGCGGTGAGAAGATGCCGTGGTTAATCGCGTTATTGAGGAACAGGATTTTCGCCGGTTCAACAAAAATGGACGCCAGCGGCAGCATATCGTGCGCCACCATGAAGTTAACGCCCGCCGCCAGAATTTTGGACAGGACTTCAACCGCCGGACCAATACCGAGGAACGCCAGGATGGCGAGGATCATACCGATGATGCCAGCGGAGAAGTTGTTCACCAGCATCTCAAAACCGGATTTGATCTTACCGTCTACCCAACTGTCGAATTTCTTAATGCAGTAGCCGCCTAATGGACCGGCGATCATCGAGCCGAGGAACATCGGCATATCCGCGCCGACAATAACGCCCATGGTAGTGATAGCGCCCACCACGCCGCCGCGTTCGCCGCCAACCAGACGACCGCCGGTATAACCGATGAGCAGCGGCAGCAGGTAGGTGATCATCGGACCAACCAGTTTCGCCAGCGTTTCGTTAGGCAACCACCCTGTTGGAATAAATAATGCGGTGATAATACCCCACGCGATAAACGCGCCGATATTAGGCATCACCATATTGCTGAGGAATCGACCAAAGCTTTGCACTTTGATCTTAATATCGGATGACATAAAAACACCCCTTCTTATGTTGCTGTCGCGCAGGCTGAAAGCCCGAGGTTTGTTAATGTAGCGGCAGAGGTAGCCGGACCCTGTAGTGTAGATACTGCGCAATCTGGCACTGAATCGTTCAACTGTCCAGACAGGGACAATTTATGTGATTTGTGTCACATAAATATAGGGGGTAGAGAGGTAATTGATGTGATATTGATCACAAATTGGCTGTGTAAAAAAACAACGAATCTAATTTTTAGCCCTTAAAAGACCATTTTATGTGAGATATTTCACATTTTTATTTTGGTGCTTTGTTGAATTTTTGTGATCCTCTTCACAAGAAATTTTAAGCCCGGGTAACGTCAATACGATCCGGCAAACATTTTGTCGCGAGCCCTCTCACGTTATGTCATTCAGCAACCTCCTTTTGTGTCTCTTTTCGTCTTATTTGAGCCATACTATGATTTTTACTGGTTGGCAAAAAGGACACGGCATGAAACTCATCGGTAGCTACACCAGCCCTTTTGTGCGCAAAATCTCTGTTCTGCTGCTCGAAAAAGGCATTACCTTCGAATTTATTAATGAACTACCCTACGAGGCGGATAACGGCGTGGCGCAATACAACCCTCTGGGTAAGGTGCCAGCGCTGGTGACGGAGAAAGGGGAGTACTGGTTCGATTCGCCGATCATCGCGGAATATATTGAGCTGCTGGATATCGCGCCAGCGATGCTCCCGCGTGACCCGATGGCAGCGCTTAAAGTTCGCCAGCTTGAAGCGTTGGCTGACGGCATTATGGATGCAGCGTTGGTTTCTGTACGCGAACAGGCGCGCCCGGCGGCGCAACAATCGGAAACGGAACTGTTGCGCCAGCGGGAAAAAATCAACCGCAGCCTGGATATGCTCGAAAGTTATCTGAGCGACGGGACGCTAAAAACGGATACGGTCAATCTGGCGACTATCGCGATTGCCTGTGCGGTAGGCTATCTCAACTTCCGCCGGGTCGCGCCTGGCTGGTGTGTTAGCCGCCCCCACCTGGTCAAACTGGTCGAAACGCTTTTTCAACGCGAAAGCTTTGCCCGCACCGAAGCGCCAAAGGCTTGACGCGCATTATGTCCGCCTGAGCAAACTCACGTTACAATCCCCCTTATGTCGATATCCCTCTCCCACCAGGAGAGGGCCACCAACAGCCAGGCATTTTCATGACAAGCGAAACGCGTACACTCTACAGCCAGCTTCCTGCTATCGATCGTTTATTGCACGATAGCGCCTTTCTTTCTCTGCGCGATCGGTATGGCCATACCCAGGTGGTTGATCTGCTTAGGCGGATGCTTGACGACGCGCGCGACGTCATCCGGAATACGCAAACGCTTCCCGACTGGTACGCAGACTGGGCGCAAGAGGCAAAACTCCGGCTGGAAAATGCGGCGCAAAGCGCGCTGCGCCCGGTGATTAACCTGACGGGGACGGTGTTGCACACCAATCTTGGCCGCGCATTGCAGGCGCAAGAAGCGGTTGAGGCGGTAACGCAGGCGATGCGCGCGCCGGTGACGCTGGAATACGATTTAGATGGCGCCGGGCGGGGGCATCGCGACCGGGCGCTGGCGACGCTGTTATGCCGAATCACCGGGGCGGAGGACGCCTGTATCGTCAATAACAATGCGGCGGCGGTATTGCTGATGTTGGCGGCGACCGCCAGCGGCAAAGAGGTGGTAGTTTCGCGTGGCGAGCTGGTCGAAATCGGCGGCGCGTTTCGTATTCCGGATGTTATGCGCCAGGCGGGCTGTACGCTGCATGAAGTGGGCACCACCAACCGGACGCATGCGAAAGATTACCGTCAGGCGGTAAATGAAAATACCGGGCTGTTGATGAAGGTGCATACCAGTAATTACAGCATTGAGGGCTTTACCAAAACGGTAGAGGAAGCGGAACTGGCGGAAATCGGGCGAGAGCTGGATATTCCGGTGGTGGCGGATCTGGGCAGCGGTTCGCTGGTGGATTTAAGTCAATATGGCTTACCCAAAGAGCCGATGCCGCAGCAGCTCATTGCCGCAGGCGTCAGCCTGGTAAGCTTCTCCGGCGATAAGTTGCTGGGCGGGCCGCAGGCCGGGATTATCGTCGGCAAAAAAGCGATGATTGCCCAACTGCAAAGCCATCCGCTGAAGCGCGCTCTGCGCGCTGATAAAATGACGCTGGCGGCGCTGGAGGCAACGTTACGTCTGTATCTGCACCCGGAAGCGTTGGCGGAGAAATTACCCACCCTGCGTCTGTTAACTCGCAGTGAAGCGTCGATTCGCGAACAAGCGCAGCGGTTACAGGCGCGGCTGGCGGCACGTTACGGCGATGAATTTGCGCTGGAGGTTAAACCCTGCCTGTCGCAAATCGGCAGCGGTTCATTACCGGTAGACCGCCTTCCCAGCGCCGCCATGACCTTTACCCCGCACGACGGGCGCGGTAGTCGGCTGGAGGCGCTGGCGGCCCGCTGGCGCATGCTGCCTGTACCGGTCATTGGCCGAATTTATGATGGCCGTTTATGGCTGGATATGCGCTGTCTTGAAGACGAAAGCCGGTTTATGGAGATGATGCTGAAATGATTATTGCAACTGCCGGACACGTAGACCACGGTAAAACGACGTTGCTCCAGGCGATTACCGGGGTCAATGCCGATCGCCTGCCGGAAGAGAAAAAACGCGGGATGACTATCGATCTGGGCTACGCCTATTGGCCGCAGCCGGATGGTCGTGTGCTGGGCTTTATCGATGTGCCTGGGCATGAAAAATTCCTCTCTAACATGCTGGCGGGCGTAGGCGGTATCGATCACGCTTTGCTGGTGGTCGCCTGTGATGACGGCGTCATGGCGCAAACGCGCGAGCATTTACAGATCCTACAACTGACGGGTAATCTCCAGCTCACCGTCGCGCTGACCAAAGCCGATCGCGTGGACGAGGCGCGTATCGGTGAAGTACGTGAAGAGGTGCTGGCGGCGCTCGACAACTATGGCTTCGCCGATACCGTTTTATTTGTCACCGCCGCCAATGAAGGACGCGGTATTGCAGAACTTCGCGCTCATTTACAGCAGCTTCCTGCACGTTTACACGCCGCGCAGCATCGCTTCCGTCTGGCTATCGACCGTGCGTTTACGGTGAAAGGGGCGGGACTGGTGGTGACCGGAACGGCGTTGAGCGGAGAGGTAAACGTGGGCGATACGCTATGGTTGACCGGCGTTAATACGCCGATGCGCGTACGAAGTCTACACGCGCAAAATCAGCCCACCGACCATGCGTATGCCGGGCAACGTATTGCGCTCAATATTGCGGGCGATGCGGAGAAGGAGCAGCTTAACCGCGGCGACTGGCTGCTTTCCGATGCGCCGGTGGGGGAAGCTTTTTCCCGGGTGATCGTTTCTCTGGCGCTTCATGCGCCGCTTTCCCAATGGCAACCGCTACATATTCACCATGCCGCCAGCCATGTGACCGGTCGCGTCTCTTTGCTGGAAGGCGGGCTGGCCGAGCTGATCTTTGATACGCCGTTGTGGCTGGCCGATAATGACAGACTGGTGCTGCGTGATATTTCCGCACGCGCCACCCTTGCCGGCGCACGCGTGGTGACGCTTAAGGCGCCGCGTCGCGGTAAACGTAAGCCAGATTATTTGCACTGGCTTTCAACGCTTGCCGCTGCGCAGGACGATAGCGCGGCGTTGGCCATTCATCTGGAACGCGGCGCCGTCAACCTGCCGGATTTCGGTTGGGCGCGTCAGCTTAATCCTGTCGGTATGCGTCAGCTTATTGAGCAACATGGTTTTATCCAGGCCGGAGACAATCTGTTAAGCGTGCCCGTCGCCGCCCGCTGGCAGCGTAAGATTCTTGATACGCTGGCGACCTACCACGAACAGCACCGCGATGAACCGGGGCCGGGACGCGAGCGTTTACGCCGCATGGCCCTGCCGATGGAGGATGAAGCGCTGGTTCTGATGCTGATCGAGCGGATGCGCGACGACGGCCTGATTCATAGCCATCACGGTTGGTTGCATCTGCCGGATCATAAAGCAGGATTTAGCGATGAGCAGCAGGCCGTCTGGCAAAAAGTCGAACCGCTATTTGGCGATGAGCCCTGGTGGGTACGCGATCTGGCGAAAGAGACCGGAACGGAAGAACAATTGATGCGGCTGGTGCTGCGGCAGGCGGCACAGCAAGGCATCATTACCGCGATCGTAAAAGATCGGTACTATCGTAACGATCGGATTGTCGCTTTCGCCAATATGATCCGCGAGCTGGATCAAGAGAGAGGATCAACGTGTGCGGCGGATTTTCGCGACAGGCTGAATGTAGGGCGGAAACTGGCCATTCAGATCCTTGAATATTTTGACCGGATTGGGTTTACACGACGTCGTGGGAATGATCATTTATTACGTGATGCGTTATTATTTCCGCAAAAAGAATGAAATGGTTAAATTAAATAACAAATGAAGCAATACAATTATTGCGTTGCTTTTTATTTTTCTGGCTTCTTAAAATAGCCAGCGTGAACCTGTTATCAGAATAATTTTGCCCGTATTCTTTGCGCCTTATTCAGGCGACTCACGATGAGATTGTGGAACTTTATCGCACGGCGATGTAACGCCTTTGCCCGGTGGCGCGGACGCTTACCGGGCCTGCGTAGACGATGCAGGCCGGATAAGGCGTAACTCGTTAGCTTCGGGCGAGCTTTTGCTGCGCCAGCCAGACGGCGCCCAGCCTGCCCGCCTGATTTCCCAGTTGGCAGGGCTGAATCGGCACCTGGAGCGCCTCCCACATTTCAAACGTTTCAAGATGCCGCGTCAGGAGCGGGTAGAGCTTTTCCTGTTCGCTTATTCCTCCGCCGATCAGCACCACGCCCGGATCAAACATAGAGATCACGCTGTAAACGCCGCGTGAAAGATAACGCGCCCAGTCATTGACCGCCTCACGCAGATGAACATCGGTCGCCATTCGTTCGAAGATCACATCCGCAGGCGGCATCTCTTCGGCAGGCAGCGCCAGCGCCTGGCGGCACGACGCCATTAATCCGCTGGTTGACGCGATTTTATGCATACTTTCGCCATTATTCCCGACCGGCATGACGCCGAATTCACCGGCGTGAAAATGCGCGCCGCGATACAGTTCTCGTCCGACGATAATACCGCCGCCAATGCCGGTTCCAATGGTAATACAGACCAGATTGTCATAATGCTGCCCGGCACCTCGCCACATTTCGCCCAGCGCCGCACAGTTCGCGTCGTTCTCCACGACCAGCGGCAGATCGGTCAGCCCGCTGAACAACTCCATCAGGTTGACGTCATCCAGGTAAGCCAGCGCGCCCGCTTTTGCCGCATGGCCGTTATGGGGATTAATATGGCCGGGGAAACTAACCCCGATTGCCGCAATGTCATAGTCCTGTTGGCAACGCGCCACCACATCCTGCCATTTGCGGGTAAACGTGGAGGCGTCCTCTGGCGTATCGAATTGATGATGGGTTAATTCTTCGCCGTCACTGTTAATCACGCCATATTTGACGTGAGTTCCTCCCACATCAATACCGATATATTGCTGCATAGTGTTCTCCGTACGTTAAACAGGCACCTGTTTAGTATGGCTAAAACCAGACGGAGAAACGTAAAGGAAAGTAATTCGTGATTGCTGTCGTAAAGCGGGAAATCATTGGCGAAAAATTCACCAGCACCGTCTACCCTTGTGGAGTACCTTTACAATAAGGAGTTGGTCATGACGAACAATCCCCCTTCAACACGTATTCAGCCAGGTGAATACGGGTACCCACTGAAGTTAAAAGCCCGCTATGACAATTTTATTGGTGGTGACTGGGTTGCGCCCGCCGACGGCGAATATTATCAAAACCTGACGCCAGTGACCGGCCAGCCGCTATGTGAAGTCGCTTCCTCCGGTAAAAAAGATATCGATTTAGCGCTCGACGCCGCGCATAAGGCGAAAGATAAGTGGGCGCATACGTCAGTACAAGACCGTGCCGCTATCTTGTTTAAGATCGCCGATCTGATGGAACAAAACCTCGAACTGTTGGCGACAGCGGAAACCTGGGATAACGGTAAACCGATTCGTGAAACCAGCGCCGCCGACGTACCGCTGGCGATCGATCATTTCCGCTATTTCGCCTCCTGTATACGTGCGCAGGAGGGCGGGATCAGCGAAGTTGATAGCGAAACTGTGGCCTACCATTTTCACGAACCGCTTGGCGTCGTGGGACAGATAATCCCGTGGAACTTTCCGTTGTTGATGGCAAGCTGGAAAATGGCGCCAGCGCTGGCGGCGGGTAACTGCGTGGTGCTTAAACCGGCACGCCTGACGCCGCTTTCCGTTCTGCTGTTAATGGAAGTCATTGGCGATCTGTTACCGCCGGGCGTCGTCAACGTCGTGAACGGCGCGGGCGGCGAGATTGGCGAATATCTGGCGACCTCGAAACGTATCGCGAAGGTGGCGTTTACCGGTTCGACGGAAGTGGGTCAACAGATCATGCAGTACGCCACGCAGAATATTATTCCAGTGACGCTGGAGTTAGGCGGCAAGTCGCCCAATATCTTCTTCGCCGACGTGATGGATGAGGAAGATGCGTTCTTTGATAAAGCGCTGGAGGGATTTGCCCTGTTTGCCTTTAACCAGGGCGAGGTGTGTACCTGTCCAAGCCGTGCGCTGGTCCAGGAGTCCATCTATGAGCGCTTTATGGAGCGCGCTATTCGCCGGGTAGAGAGCATTCGCAGCGGGAACCCGCTAGATAGCGGTACACAGATGGGGGCGCAGGTCTCCCACGGCCAGCTTGAGACTATCCTCAATTATATCGATATCGGTAAAAAAGAGGGGGCCGATATTCTGACCGGTGGGCGACGCAAGGAGCTGGATGGCGAACTTAAAGAGGGCTATTACCTTGAGCCTACCATTCTGTTTGGTAAGAACAATATGCGCGTCTTTCAGGAGGAGATCTTTGGCCCGGTGCTGGCGGTAACCACCTTTAAAACCATGGAGGAGGCGCTGGAAATCGCTAACGATACCCAATACGGCCTGGGCGCTGGCGTCTGGAGCCGCAACGGCAATCTGGCCTATAAGATGGGGCGCGGCATTCAGGCCGGGCGCGTATGGACCAACTGCTATCACGCCTATCCGGCACATGCTGCGTTCGGCGGCTATAAGCAGTCGGGCATCGGGCGCGAAACGCATAAGATGATGCTGGAACACTACCAGCAAACCAAGTGCCTGCTGGTGAGCTATTCCGATAAGCCGCTGGGGCTGTTCTGACGCAAGAGGTAATGCCCGATGGCGCTGCGTTTATCGGGCCTACAAAAATTCATCGCAATATACTGATATTGCAAATCTTGTAGGCCGGATAAGGCGCAGTCGCCATCCGGCACAGTATTACCGCTCGTTAACCCAAATCCGCATTTCGCCCTCGCCACGATTGGCCCAGCTAAACCACGGAATGAACGTTAGCGTCTGCGGCTGGCGCGATGACGGCGCGTTATCGTAGTGCCACAACGCCTGATGCTGCGCATCTGGGGCGCTTTGCTTCTCGCCTTCAGCCTGAATCAGCATCTTATGCGCAAAAAGCCCTTTGCCCTCAAAGACCCGGAACTCACTCTCTTTCGGTAACCACAGATTATGCAGTTCTTCGCCGTTATCGGCCTGCTCAAGGCAATAGACCAGCGGCCCGCGCTGAATGGCGACCTTACCGGCGACGTGACGCGCCAGCGGATTGCCATACACGCGGCGAACCGGCATCGGCAGCGTCAGGGTTATCGTATCGCCCTCCTGCCAGGTCCGACGGATATGCAGATAACCTTTGCGAATATCCTGCTCCACTTCCAGCCCGTTGAGCGTCACTTTTGCCTCAGGGCACCAGTCCGGCAGACGTAGCGCCAGCGTGTGACGTACCGGCTGCACAGAGTCGATGGCGATCTTCACCTGCTCTTGCCACGGGTAGTTCCCGCCAATCCGCAGTTTGAGCGCGCCATTTCCAACCGGTATTTCCATGCTGTTACCCACGTACATATTGATGTACAGCGCATCCGCACGCGGCGTGTAGATGTAGTGACCAAGGGAGGTGAGCACGCGGGCGATATTCGGCGGGCAGCAGGCGCAGCCAAACCAGCGCTGGCGGATGGGCTTAACGTGATCGTAAATATGGTTGAATTTTAACGATTTTGGATGCACTTCCAGCGGGTTGACGTAGAAGAAATGCTTGCCATCCAGCGCCATACCGCCGAGGACGGTGTTGTACAGCGCGCGCTCCATCACGTCGGCGTACTGGCTATCGGCTTCCATTTCCAGCATCCGGCGGGCGAACATCATCAGGCCGATTGAAGCGCAGCTTTCCGCATAGACCGAATCATTCGGTAAATCGTAATCGCTGCTAAAGGCTTCGCCGCTGCTCTGCGAGCCAATCCCGCCGGTGATATACAGCTGACGCTGCGCCATATTTTTCCACAGGCGCAGGCAGTCCTGGCGTTTGCCTTCATCGTTGCTCAGGCGAGCGAGATGCGCCACGCCAGTCATCAGATAGACAAAACGTACCGCGTGGACAATGGCCGTCTGCTGCTGCGAAATTGGCAGATGCGCCTGGCTGTAGGCTTTGTCTTTGACCATCCACGCCGGGCCGTAGGTATGCCAGTACGAGGTCTGGCCGCGTTTTTCGTACTCTTCGTCGTAGAAGTGCGGTTGGACGCCGCGCTGCCCGATAAAGTAGCTTGCCAGCGCCATATAGCGCGGCTGCTCTGTTACCTCATACAGACGCATCAGCGCCAGCTCAATTTCCGGGTGGCCCGGATAGCCGTGTAGCTGATTTTCGCCAGGGCCGAAAGTGCTGTCGATATGATCGGCCAGGCGACAAACGACGTCTAGCAGCCGACGCTTGCCAGTGGCCTGAAAGAAGGCGACGCCCGCTTCAATCAGGTGCCCGGCGCAATAAAGCTCGTGGCACTCCGCCAGGTTGCTCCAGCGTTCTTGCGGGGCTTTTGCCGTAAAGTACGTATTGAGATAGCCATCGTCACACTGCGCGGCGGCCACCAGTTCAATCACCTCATCGGCGGTTTTCTCAAGCGCTGGATCGGGCTTCTGGCACAGTGACCAGGCAACCGCTTCCAGCCATTTCGCCACGTCGCTGTCCTGAAAGACCATGCCGTAAAAGTCGCCCGTCTGCTGGCCTGCGGCAATGCGGAAATTTTCAATGGCATGGCTGGGTTCAGCCTCTGGAATACGATCGTTTAACGCATCCCACTGGTAAGGAATAACCACATCGCGAACCAGTTGTTGATACTGTCCGAGGAACGGATCGCTGACCGTCAGTTTATGCAGATCGACTTCCAGTACGTTCATTTCGTGCTCCTTAAGGCTGTAGAGGTCATAGATATTCCTCGCTGACGGGGTATTTTATGGCAGTAATTTTTATTTTCGCGTTATGACCTGATTCATTTTGCCCAGATAGCGGTGAGCGACAAGGCGATAAAAGAGTAAAAAAAGATGACGATTCCGACCCGTATTTAAAAATGTGAGATGGATCGAGTGAAATGACTATTTTTAGTTAATAATCAAAAGCTAATATGAAATACGGTGCTGAATGAGCGGGAAATGACATATTAATGCTCGAATTATCCATGACATTACCGATTAAAGTCCAAAACGGCGGATTATTTATTTCTCGCGGCATTGGGCGTCATCCTGCCAGGCGTCTGCAATCGTGGGAAATTATATTTGTGGAAAAAGGCTGCCTGAAAATTCAGGAAGAAGAATGTGTTTTCTGTGTCGAAGCCGGGGAAAGCCTGTTGCTTTGGCCGCATCGCCGCCATATTGGCGTTGAGGAGTTTCCCGCCGATCTTAAATTTTACTGGCTCCATTTTGAGGTCAAAGCGCCGGACAGCAACCCGCGCTGGCTGACGCATCTTTCCGTGCCGCAGCATACCCAGGTTGCCGATCCGCAGGCGCTGATTGCGCTTTTTCGCCAGTTTATGAACGAGCAGGAAAAGCACCAGCGCAGCCCGGCGCTGGAGTTCATCGTGCTGCTGATTTTGCAGCAGCTCACCGTTGACGCCCGGCAGAATGAAAACGCCGAGGCCGCTGGCGTGTCGCTGGCCTGGAAAGTACAGCAGTTGATTCGAACGCACTATCACCTGCCGCTTTCCAGCTCGGTTCTGGCGAAAGAACTGCATTGCAATGTGGATTATCTGGGACGCGTTTATCGGCGGGTATTTCACCTTACGCTAACGGAAGCCATCCACCGCCAGCGGGTGCGCGAGGCGGAAAAGTTGCTGATTAGCGACGCGCGTTCGTTAAAAGAGGTGGCGGAACGGTGCGGTTTTAATGACGTTGGTTACTTTCGCCAGATCTTCCGCAAGCACACCGGCCTGACGCCTACCGCCTGGAAGCGGCGCTACAGTAAGGAACACGTTAATTCTTGAGTATAATCTTTGGCCCTCTGACAACGCGGTTGCAAACTGAATGCCCGATGGCGCTTTGCTTATCGGGCCTACAAGAGTTCATCACAACGTATTGATATTGCACATCTTGTAGGTCGGATAAGGCGCAGCCGCCATCCGACACAGGCTGTGACTGCCGGTATTACTGCCCGTAATAGGCATTCGCGCCATGTTTACGCAGATAGTGCTTATCGAGCAGTTCAGGCTGCATATCCGGCAGCTGGGGGGCCAGCTGGCGCGAGAACAGCCCCATATAGGCGCACTCCTCAAGCACCACGGCGTTGTGGACGGCATCGGCGGCATTTTTACCCCAGGCAAACGGGCCGTGTGAATGAACTAATACCGCCGGGATTTGCGCCGGATCCAGACCGCGCTCTTCAAAGGTTTTAATAATCACCTCGCCGGTCTGATACTCGTACTCGCCGTTAATCTCCTCAACGGTCATCAGTCGGGTACAGGGGATCGCGCCATAGAAATAGTCGGCGTGGGTGGTGCCCCAGGCGGGCAGATCGAGCCCGGCCTGCGACCAGATCGTCGCATGGCGGGAATGGGTATGCACGATCCCACCGATCTGCGGATAGCGGCGATAGAGCGCCAGATGGGTCGCGGTATCGGACGAGGGTTTTTTGTTGCCTTCAACGACCTTACCGCTGGCGATCTCTACCACCACCATATCGTCGGCGGTCATCACCTCATATTCGACGCCGGAAGGCTTAATGACCATCAGCTTGCGCGTCTCATCGACCGCGCTGACGTTGCCCCAGGTAAAGGTGACCAGCCCGTGCGCCGGGAGGGCCAGGTTGGCCGCCAGCACCTCGGCTTTCAGTTGCTCTAACATGTGAAACCTCCTTCCTGCATCCGTGATTCAATCCAGCGGCGGGCCTGGATAATTTCCAGCACCGGCTCACTGGCTTTCTCTGTCCACATCTCAATCAGAAATGAACCGCGATAATTCAGCTCATGCAGCGTTTTAAAAATGCCCACAAAATCAACGCATCCTTCGCCAAACGGCACGTCGCGGAACTGGCCGGGGCTATCGCCGGTCACAGGCAGCGTATCTTTCAGATGAATTGCGGCGATACGGTCGATACCCAGCTTCAGCTCGGCGGTCACGTCGTTCCCCCAGGCGCTGAGGTTGCCGACGTCTGGATAAACGGTGAACCACGGTGACGAAAGCATCTCGTCCCACTTTTTCCACTTGCTGATGGAGTTCATAAACGCGGTATCCATGATCTCCACCGCCAGCATCACCTGCGCCGCTGCGGCCTGTTCCACCGCCCACGCCAGCCCTTCGGCGAAACGTTGCTGGGTGCCTTCGTCGTGCTCTTCGTAATAGACGTCGTAACCTGCCAACTGGATGGTGCGGATACCGAGATCGCGCGCCAGGCGAATGGCTTTGGTCATGATTTCACGCGCCCGCTGGCGTACCGCTTCGTCGCGGCTGCCAAAAGGGAAGCGACGATGGGCGGAGAGGCACATCGACGGGATGGCGACGCCGCTTTCCAGCATCGCGTTCACCAGCGAAGCGCGTTGGGCCGAGGTCCACTCCAGGCGTGAGAGACGTTCGTCGGTTTCATCCACCGACATCTCAACAAAATCAAAACCGCAGCTTTTTGCCAGCACCAGCCGCTCTGGCCAACTGAGATCTTTCGCCAGTGCTTTCTCGTAAATACCTAATGGATGATTACGCATGCTTTTCTCCCCAAATGGCGTCAATTTGGGCGTGGAATTCGGCGGCGACCTGCGCCGGATGGGCGGCACCTGCCAGCGCGCGTCCGGCGATAAATGCCTTAACGTTAATGTCGCGGAACAGCGGCAGATCCGCTGGGGTAATGCCGCCGGTAATCGATAGTTCAAGGCCGATGTCGGACAACGCCTTCATGCGTGCCAGGTCCGCTTCTCCCCACTGTTGCCCGCTGGCCTGCGCATCGCGTCCGCGATGATAAATCGCCTGACGCACGCCGGTGCGATACCAGTCTCGGGCGTCGTCCAGCGTCCAGTTGCCGAACAGCTCCATTTGAATTTCACCGCCGCAGGATTGCGCGACGGCGTGGCCTTTCTCGACGGTCGCGAGCGGCGCGGCGCAGATGATAGTCATCCAGTTGGCGCCAGCGCCAAAAGCCTGCTGCGCCAGGGTTTCACCAGCATCGGCCACTTTCCAGTCGGCGACGATGATTTTTTCCGGGCACTGCGCTCGCAGGGCTTTCACCGCGCTAAGGCCTTCGGTTAAACAAAGGATGGTTCCGGCCTCAACGATATCGACATGATCCTGTAGCAGGGCGACATCGCGTTGGGCTGCTTCCAGACTGGTGTGGTCGAGCGCCAGTTGCAGTAATGGTCGGCTCATAATGCGTGCTCCTTAATACGGGCGTGATAGCCCTGTAGTGCTTCAATCAAATCCTGGTATTGGCGGTATTTGCGCTGGTAGAGGGCGTGCGCGGTCATGTCCGGCAGCAGCGTGCGCACCGGGTGCTGCAGGTCGCGTTGGGCCTCGCGGAAATCGCGATATACGCCGGTGCCGACGCGGGCAGCCAGCGCCGCGCCGAAGCAGCCGGTCTCCTCCACCTGCGGCAGCTCAATGCGTAAACCGCTGACGTCCGCCAGCATCTGCATCCAGACGTCGGAGTGGGCCGGGCCGCCGGTAACGCGCAGGGCGCAAACGTCGGTAAAGCGTTCACGCATGCGGTTGAGGTGGGTCATATGGCTGAAGACCACGCCTTCATAAATCGCCTGCAGCAGGTGGGCGCGGGTGTGCAGCGCCTGCATGCCGTAAAAGCCGCAGGTCATCTCCAGTCCGGCATTGCTGCCGTAGAGAAACGGCAGAAAAAAGAGGTCGCTACCGGCTTTCGGCAGGCTGGCGACCGCCTGGTTGATCTCGTCAAAAGAGAGGTCGCCCCACTGGGCGGTAAACCATTCGAGGTTGCCGGAGGAGGTCGGGCTGGCTTCGTGAACGATATACTGCCCGTCATTGACGTTGCGGCCATAGACGTAAGGATGGGCCTCATGGTCGCTCAGGCCGTGAGCGATGCCGCTGGTGACGGCCCAGGTGCCCATCACCGCATTGAGCGTTGACTCATCCTCAATACCGGCGCAAAGGGCGGTGGAAACCACATCAAACAGGCCGCCGACGACGGGGGTGCCCGCCGCCAGACCGGTGATGGCGGCTGCCTGAGCGGTGATCTCCCCGCAGATTTCGGCTGAACCCACCACGGGGGGCAGCGCGCTGTCGATTTCACTGATGCCCAGCCACTCGGTCAGACGCGGGTCGTACTGGCCCGTCGCCATGTTGTAGAGGTTGGACTCGGAGATGTTGCTCTCCTCACAGCCTTTCACGCCGGTTAAGCACCAGCGCAGATAGTCATGCGTCATCATGACGCTGCCTATCTGCGCGTAGCGCTGCGGCTCATTCTCTTTTACCCAGCGTAAAAGGGAGACCGGATGCCCGGTCCACAGGGTTTGCCGAGTCAGCGGGTAGAGTTTTTGCGGAACCGCTTCTTTTTGCCAGCGCTGGACAATTTCCATGGCGCGACGGTCGGAAGAGAGTATCGCTTTACCTAATGGCCGATCGCTTTTATCTAACAGGAACAGGCCCTTACCCTGAGCGGAAATACCCAGACCGCGGATTTGTGAGCCGCTCACCCCCGTGTGCGTCAGCAGTTTGCTGATGACCGAGCCGCACTGTTGCCACAGTTCGGTCATATCGCGTTCAACCCAGCCTGGCTGCGGGCTTAAAGCGTGCAGCGGCAGGCGTTGCACCGCTACTTCCCGGCCTGCGCCATCGTACAACCCGGCTTTTAGCCAACTCCCACCACAATCTAACCCCAGCCAGTAGTTGCTCATGACTTATTGCACCTCGTCCACGGCTTTCAGGAGATCGGCGCCCTGCGGGTTGTCTTTCAGGAACATATCGCGCACCTGGCTGCCCAGCGCATCGCTGAAGGCTTTACGGTCGATATCGGTCAGGACTTCAACTCCGGCTTCTTTCATGCCATCGATAATTTTTTGCTGATCTTCGGCGACCAGTTTGCGCTGATAGTCACCCGCTTCTTTGGCGGAACTCAGCAGTGCCTCCTGGAACTGCGGGCTTAAAGCGTCGAATTTGGCTTTATTGATCACCAGCAGCAGAGGCGAATAGGCGTGATGAGTGAGGGAGAGGTATTTCTGTACCTCATAGAATTTCGCTGACCACACGACGTTGATAGGGTGTTCCTAGGCATCAATCGTACGGGTTTCGAGGCCGGTATAGACTTCGGAGAACGGCATCGGAATAGGGTTCGCGCCGAAGATTTTAAAGGCCGCGATATTCATTGGGCTGTTGTTAGTGCGGATTTTTAAGCCTTTCAAATCGCCCGGCGTTTTTACCGGCGCGCGGGAGTTGGTGACGTCGCGCCAGCCGTTTTCCCAGTAGGCCAGCACTTTTAACCCTTTTGAATCGAGTGATTTTTTCAGTTCATCGCCGACTTTGCCGTCGAGCGTTTTATGCGCATGCGCGGTATCGCGAAACAGGAAGGGGACATCAAGTAAGTTGAATACAGGGGCCAGGCCGGTGAAATTGTTCGAACCGGACATTTCCATATCAATAGTTCCGCCGCGCACCCCGCTGATCATTGCCTGGGCGTTACCTAATGTGCTGTCAGGAAAGAGTTTTAGCGTTAATTCGCCGTTAGTTTTTTCTTTTAATAATTCGTTAAATTTTTTCGCGGCAATATGTTGGGAGTCAGTTTGCGGTGTTTCATAACCAAAACGTAAAGATTGCGCCGCCAGAGACGACACGCTGAAAACCGTCAGACCAGCTATCAATAATGAACGAGCAATAACGTGTAATTTCATAATATTATCCTTTAATTAATCCATTTAAGCGGTGTGATAATTAGCTCGGGAATAAAAATAAATAAAACCAGCAGCGACATCAGTACGACAACGTAAGGGAATACGCCTCTTACCGCGTCATCAAATTTCAATTTTGCTACCCCGGAAATAACGTTGAGGACGTTGCCAACGGGCGGTGTGATTAATCCAATAGAGCAGTTAATAATGAACATGACGCCGAAATAAATCGGGTCAATATTGGCTTCTTTAACTAATGGCAATAATACAGGGGTAAGAATTAACACCGTTGGCGTTAAATCCATCACCATACCGACGACCATAATTGAGATCATAATGACGATAAATAAGAGTCGCGGAGAGTCGACCAGCGGCTGCAGCAAATCTGACACCATCATGGGTAATTCCGCGATCGTAATCAGCCAGGCGGATACCTGGGCCGCGGCCACCAGAAACATGACGACTGACGTCGTTTTGGCGGCATTGACCAGCACGTGGTAGAGACTGGAAAACGTTAATTCCCGATAGATAACAACGGCGACAAAGAGGGCGTAAAACGCGGCAACCGCCCCTGCCTCCGTTGGCGTGAAAAGTCCGGAACGGAAGCCGCCGATAATAATCACCGGTAAAAACAGCGCCCAGATACCTGAAACCAATGATTGCCAGATTTCACGCGGTGTTGCTTTAGGCTGAGAAGGGAGATTTAATCGCCCGGCCTGCCACCACCAGGTGAGCATAAGCGCCGCGCCCATCATGATGCCCGGTGCGATCCCGGCCATAAACAGCTTGCTGATCGACAAGCCGCTGGAAACGCCGAAGATAATAAAAGGAATCGAGGGTGGAATAATTGGCGCAATGATCCCGCCGGAAGCGATTAACCCAACGGAGCGGTTGATCGGGTAGTTTGCGGAGCGCATCATCGGCACCAGCAGCG
Source organism: Salmonella sp. GDC200615 (assembly GCF_050574145.1). Lineage (NCBI taxonomy): Bacteria > Pseudomonadati > Pseudomonadota > Gammaproteobacteria > Enterobacterales > Enterobacteriaceae > Salmonella > Salmonella sp. GDC200615. Next base: position 174,414 of record NZ_CP192247.1, read on the forward strand.
CGGCGACCGCAGCGGTATCTGCTACCGCAGAGCCGGAAAGGCTGGCCATAATCATTGCCGCAATAACGCCCACGTAGCCCAGGCCGCCGGGTTTATGGCCGACCAGCTTCATCGGCAGGTCGACAATTCGCTTTGACAGGCCGCCCGCGTTCATGATTTCACCGGCCAAAACAAAAAAGGGAATAGCCAGCAGGGAGAAACTGTCCGCGCCGTTAACCAGGGTTTGCGCCATAATCTGCACGTCAAACATATCCAGGTATGCCATCAGAGCAGCGCCGCAAAGCAGCAGCGACCAGGCGATGGGTAAACCTATCGCGATCCCGCCGAGCAGGCAGCAGAGAAATATCACCACGGCCATGATTAGGCTCCTTGCTGTGGTTGTTGAAAGGAATCGTTACGCGTTATTAAGTGATAAAGCCGACGCAGCTCGATTAACGCGATGGCAACGCTTGTGGGCAGACAGGCGATATACATCAGGCCGATCGGTAAACCGAGGATTGGCGAGTGATCGCTCCAGTCCTGCAACGCTTTTTGCAGGCTGCCCCAGCCTAATGCGAGGCATAACAATAAAATCAGCGAATGTGTCAGCAGCGAGAGTCGACGCTGATTCGCTGGCGAAAGTTTTTCCACCACAAAAGTGACCTGAACGTGAGCGTTATCCATAAATGCAACGATGGCGCCAATAAACGTCAGCCATACAAATAGATAACGTGATAGTTCATCTACCGACAAAATACTGCTCTCAAAACCGTAACGTAAAATAACGTTAATAAATACAATGCAGGAAAGTACGGCAATTAATACCGCAAGTATGCCCTCAAGTACCCGCTTCATAACGACTCCATCAGGTTATAGAAACTTATCTCTTTCGATGCTGAATAGTGGAGCTTAATTTCTTATGTTTGGTTTATATTAGGTCGGCGCAACGTTGAGTTGCAGGCCGAGAATTAAGGTGATGATGTTTAATTCAGGTTAGCGGCGTGTGGCCTTTTTCATTATGTTAATACCATCGCGTAATATATTTATGCGGTGATTAATATCGGCACTGGCATTGATTTCCAACAATTTAATACCGGTAAACTGCAACAGTTCGGGAGCGGCGGCGGTAATGAGTTCTTGAACATGTTTCTCCGTCATCAGGCTTTGTGGACAGAAAGGTGCAAACGGAGCATGGAGGTCCTGCCATTCGCCGTATTCTCCATCCAGCGTTGTACCGGAGAACATCAGCGCCCCGAGTTTTCCAGCCTGTTTGGCCTGCTGCGTATGGATCAGCGGTAGAGAGGTATCCCGCCCTTCAATAGCCGAGCGCGCCCAGTTAATGCAGACGCTTATGTCATAGTCGGCAATAGTTTCCAGTACGTTTACTAACGGTAAGAATCCTTTGCGCGGTGCGGGGCCGGTCATCGCGTCGCAGTGTTCAAGCACCAGGTCGCAGGACCAGTCCCAGTTGGCAATCTCTTTTAATGAGCGCGCAAAGGCGTCGGTTGCCTGCGCCACGTTCGGATTGCCCCCCAGCGGGGCGGCATGAAGCTCAAGGGCTATGACTTTGCCGGTATTGTTCCCATTGATTTTATTGATCTTCTGATGCAGATGACGATAGTACTCCACGCAGGCTTTACGCTGTTCCTCGTCACTGGACGCTAATCCAAAACCGCCGTTTTCGCTACGGCGGCGCATGGTTTCCATTATCGCGGTGACCACGATTTGCCAGTTCCCTGGTGTATGGCGCAATAACCACTCGTCGCCGAGCGGGTGAAGATGTTCAAGACAAGGCTGCTCCAGCCCCCGGATATCCGGAGTATCAGAGAGTTGCCGCCAGAATTCCGTCTCTTCCTCTTCACTCTTCTGGTGAAATGAGGGTGCACAAGGGTACGCACCGATAATATAACCGGTATTATTTTTCATTTTGTGCTCCAGTAAACTCTATTTTATAAAACGTCTATGGCGACTTTTACGACTATTTTCCGTATCGGCGTAGCAATGCTTTTATTACAACCGGGACGATGAACATCCTGCGGGAAAAACAGGGCATAACTTCCCGGTATCATTTCAATGAATGATTCATGTTCACTGTCGTGATAAAAAATAATATCGCGCTGTTCTAATAATGACTCGCTGATTTGATTATTACCGGTATCAATGGCAACCCCAATTGTCTCTTCGCCCCATGCCAGAAACTGAATATCCAGATAGCGGCGATGGACTTCCGGACGATTTTCAGCAGCATCGCGGGTGGTCATATCGATAATCTGCGCGAAGATATTTTTGCCGTCGATTTCCACTACGCCAGGTTCCAGCGTGCGAAAGTCCGTATTGCGCAGGAAATCGAGCGCCTGCTCTATGGCCGACGGTAGCCGGCACGGATTAGGCTGCGCAATATGTCCAAAAATCATGATGTGGCTCCTTACAGCGCCTGAATTTTGGCCCAGACGCTGTCGTCAATGGTGATACCGTGACGGCGGTTGTCATCCAGCAATTTGGTAAATTCGTGGCCGGGCAGCCGAATCGCGACGTTGTCGTCGGCGCGTTCAGCAGTGGTGATGAAATCCATAATCCGCTGCAGTTTGGCATCGCGGGTTGCGCCATCGATCAGCTTATCCACTTCTATGGCGATGAAAATCTGTGAGACGCCATACTCATCGCTGTTTTCCTGGGTCACTTCGGCAACGGAAGAGCCGTTGGAAAGCAGGGTGGCAATCATGTCCAGCACAATCGACAGACCAGATCCTTTCCAGTAACCCATTGGTAAAATGCGGCGATTTTTCTCGATAACGCCCGGTTCTTTGGTCAACTGACCGTTATCGTCGAAACCGCCATCCACCGGCAGTTCGCGGCCCGCCAGACGGTTAACTTCTAACATTCCGTAGGAGAACATCGACATCGACATATCCACCATCGTGATCGGCGTGGAAGGGATAGCGACGATCAGCGGATTGGTACCGATACGGCACTCTTTCGCCCCCCACGGCGGCATGACGGCGATGGAGTTGGTCCAGCAAATGCCGATATAGCCTTTTTCCGCCGCCTGCCAGCCGTAGCTGCCGCCGCGCATCCAGTGGTTAGCATTACGTAACGCCACCAGGCCAATACCATGATCGGAAGCCAGCTCGATGGCCCGGTCCATCATCTTTTTCGCCGTCAGGTTGCCGATAGCGCGCTGAGCATCCCACTGTTCGATGGCGCCGAGGCTGGTAACTCGCTGCGGTTTAGCATCAGGAATAATGTCGCCGTTATCCAGTTGCTGGATGAAGCGGGGAAAGCGGTTCACGCCGTGGGAATAGACACCGGACTCGGTGGTGCGAGCGAACATTTCCGCGCAGGCGTCGGCGGTATCTTCCGCAATATTCCGCGACCGCAAGACGCGGTAGAAGGCCCCTTTTAACTCTTCGAAAGTTACTTTCATCCCTGTTCTCCTGGTCGATTGTTAGAAATTTTAGTATGTTTTTTTGTTGATAAATTTCATAATGCGAAATGTAGTTCCAAATATATAGATCAAAAATTGACATGGCAACGCCAGAGAAGCTTTTTAAAAAAGATTAAAATCATCGGGTTATGTTTTTTATGCTGATATCGTGAACTGCAACACACTTTGAGCTACCATCTGATCGCCCAAGAAAGGAGAGAGTTTTCTGATGAGCCAGAACAACGATAAAGAGAAGCCTGCGGGGAGTCAGAGCCTGTTTCGTGGCCTGATGTTGATAGAAATTTTGAGTAACTACCCGAACGGTTGCCCACTGGCGCACCTGTCGGAGCTGGCGGGGTTGAACAAGAGTACCGTCCATCGTTTGTTGCAGGGGCTTCAATCCTGCGGATACGTGACGCCAGCGCCGGCGGCCGGAAGCTACCGTCTGACGACAAAGTTTATTGCCGTCGGCCAAAAAGCCCTGTCATCGCTGAATATCATCCACGTTGCGGCACCGCACCTTGAGGCGCTCAACCTGGCCACCGGCGAGACGGTGAATTTTTCCAGCCGTGAAGATGACCACGCTATCCTGATTTATAAGCTGGAACCGACCATCGGTATGCTGCGCACGCGTGCCTACATTGGCCAGCATATGCCGCTGTACTGCTCGGCGATGGGGAAAATTTATATGGCGTTTGGTCAGCCGGATTATGTGGCGTCTTACTGGGAAAGCCATAAAGATCAGATCCAGCCGCTGACTCGTAATACCATTACCGATTTACCAGCAATGTACGATGAGCTGGCGCAAATTCGTGAAACCAGCATGGCGATGGATCGCGAAGAAAATGAACTAGGCGTTTCCTGTATTGCTGTGCCTGTGTTTGATATTCACCATCGAGTGCCTTACGCCATTTCTATTTCACTGTCGACGTCACGGCTAAAACAGATCGGCGAGAAAAATCTGCTCAAACCGTTGCGTGAAACCGCACAGGCTATCTCTAATGAGCTGGGATTTACCGTTCGCGAATAAGACAGCTCGCCAGGTTTTATCAGGCATCTGACAAAATTTGTCCGTTTGCGTAGTGGGATCAAAGCGGCGGGGAATGGCTCTCTGGCATTCTGGCGTTTTAACGCAGGGGGAGAACAATGAACCGGTTTATTATGGCGGATGCGTCGGCGTGTATCGGGTGTCGTACCTGCGAGGTCGCCTGCGTGGTGTCGCACCAGGAACAGCAGAATAGCGCGGCGGTGACGACGGCGGACTTTGTGCCGCGTATCCGGGTGATAAAAGAGGATAGCTTCACCACGGCCACGGTCTGCCATCAGTGTGAGGACGCGCCGTGCGCGAATGTCTGCCCGGTACAGGCGATTCGCCGTGATCGGGGGCATATCTTCGTGACGTCATCGCGCTGCATTGGTTGTAAAAGCTGTATGCTGGCTTGCCCGTTTGGCGCGATGACTGTGGTGGCGTCCGCGTCAGGCGCGCAGGCGATTAAATGCGATCTTTGCTGGCATCGGGAAGCGGGGCCGGCGTGCGTGGAAGCCTGCCCGACCAGTGCGTTACAGTGCGTTGACGCAACAAATGTGCAGCGCCAGCGCCTCTATTCTCAACCTTTCTGAACGTCGTTCCGGCCTGCATGATGACCGGAATAACCGTCAGCCTTCACGCCAGGCGCGTTCAATCTCTTCTGCCAGAATTTTTACGCCCGCCTCGATTTTGTCCGGTTCAGGCACGTAGTTCATCCGCATACACTGGTGTGTGTGCGGCCAGGGTTTATCCAGTCCGGGAAAGAAATAGTGGCCTGGCACCATCAGCACGCCGCGCGCTTTCAAGCGTTGATAGAGTAGCTCGGTGGTAATCGGCAGATCTTTAAACCACAGCCACAAAAATATTGCGCCTTCCGGTTTATGAATCAGGCAGCGTTCTTCGGATAAATAGCGACGAATGATCGCGATCGTCTGTTGAACGCGCTGATAGTAGAAAGGTTTGATAACCGTTTCCGACAGCCGCAGCAGATCGTTACGCTTAATCATTTCGCACATCATCGCCGGGCCCATGCCCCCGGGCGCAAGGCTGATGATGCCGTTCATGTTGGCAATGGCGGTAATCGTCTTATCATTGGCGATGATAATCCCGCAGCGGGAACCGGGCAGCCCCAGCTTCGAGAGGCTCATGCATAGGATAATATTGGGGTTCCACAGCGGGCGCGCCTCGCTAAAGATAATGCCCGGAAACGGTACACCGTAAGCGTTATCAATCACCAGTGGGATGTTGTGCTGATTCGCCAGTCTGTCCAGCTTCATCAGCTCTTCGTCGGTGATAACGTTACCGGTTGGGTTGGTCGGGCGCGAGACGCAAATCATCCCCGTTTCTTCGCCGATGTGCAGATGCTCAAAATCGACGTGATACTTAAACTGGCCTTCCGGCAGCAGCTCAATATTCGGGCGCGCCGAAACGAAGAGGTCGTCTTCCAGACCGGAATCTGCATAGCCGATGTATTCCGGCGCAAGCGGGAATAGTACCTTTTTCGTACTGCCGTCGGCGCGACGTCCGGCGAAGAGATTAAATAAGTAGAAAAACGCGCTCTGACTGCCATTTGTCAGCGCAATATTCTGTGGTTCGATATCCCATCCCAGCGTTTCACGTAGCAGTACGGCCAGTGCATTCAGTAGCGCCGTTTTTCCCTGGGGACCGTCATAATTACAAAGCGCATCAGCGGCTTTGCCGCTTTCTACCATATCTGTCAGTAGCGTCTGGAAATAATCCTGCATTGCAGGGATGTGTGCCGGGTTACCGCCGCCAAGCATGATGGCGCCTGGCGTGCGTAAGCCGTCGTTGAGATCCTCCATCAGGCGGGTAATGCCTGAATGGCGGGTAAATTTATCGCCGAAAAGTGAAAATGTCATAACGGGTGATCTATCGAACTGTCTGTCAAAGTGGATAACCATAACGCTACAAATGGCGGGGCGCAAATGGGGGTCAGGCGGTAGTATTGATGTTTTATGCTACAAATTTTTATCAGGTTAGTTTTTTATTTTGAAGGGGCTACCGGTACGCGAGGAGACCGGTAGCGCCACGATTAGCGGCGGCCCGCCCAGACGACCATCACCGTATCGTCGCCGTACTGGCGTACAAAACCGTACCCGTGTTTTAGCGTCAGCGTGGTTTGTTGGCCTGCGCCGATGGCGGGATGTCTGGCGCGGAACTGGCTAATACGCTGCCAGTGCGCGACGGCTGCGGCTGACTTTCCGCTCACGTCCTGCCAGTTCATATCTGAACGGGTGCCTTGCAGCGGGTCGGAGCCGGTGGGGCCGAAGGGACGAGCGGATTCATCGCCGTAAAAGATCTGCACCGCGCCTGGCGAAAGCAGCAGCAGTTCCGCCGCCTTATCACCGCCCTCACGGAAAAGGCGCGTATCATGCGAGGAGAGGTAACTTAATACGTTGAAATCCTGCATTTTATCCGCCATCTGCTGCCAGACTGGCCCCATTTCCGCTAGGCAATCGACCGCTTTCGCCGCCTGCTCCTGATAATCAAAATTGATCATCGCGTCGAAACCATAGCGATAATAATCACTTTTCATGACGCCGTGGCCCCACGCTTCGCCAGTCATCCAGAACGGGCTATCATCCAGCGCTTTGTCCGGATTGGCCTGCTTCCATTCATGTAACGCCGCGCTGGCCTGGGTTTTTAGCTGTTGCCAGGCAGGAAGCTCAACGTTTTTGGCAGTATCGACCCGGAACCCGTCAATGCCGTAATCATGCACCCACTGGCTTAACCAGTGAGTCAGATAATCCCGTGGCGTATAGCCTTCAATGAACTTTGCTTTAGTATCGGGTTTGTTGGCATAGAACGCGGGTAGACCGGAAGGCGTGGTAGATTCCGTTTTTATATCCGGCAGGAAGGCCAGCGACAGGGTTAAATCGTCAAATCCCGGACTGTCGTAGTCGCCAATATCGGTACGAATCCACTTTTTCCCCCACCATTTTTCCCAGGCGGCGCTGTCGCTGAAGTTGATGTAGTCGTTAAAGCTGTGCCAGCTTTGTCCGGCGGCGGGTCGCCAGTTTGTCCAGCGATCGCCGAGAATTTTTTGCCGTTCCGCGCCGGATAAATAGAGCGCGCCAAACTGATACTCCTGCATATCCTCCAGCGTAGCGTAACCGGCATGATTCATTACTACGTCAAATAAAATACGGATGCCGCGCTGGTGCGCGCCGTCGACCAGCGCGCGGAGATCGGCTTCGTTGCCCATATTGGCATCCAGCGTCGTCCAGTCCTGAGTGTAATAGCCGTGATAGGCGTAATGAGGAAAATCGCCTTTTGCTCCGCCGCCGACCCAGCCGTGGATCTGTTCAAACGGCGAGCTTATCCACAAGGCGTTCACGCCTAATTGCTGTAGATAGTCCAGTTTACTCGTCAACCCACGCAAATCGCCGCCGTGGAAAGTGCCAATCTCTTGCATACCATCCTTATGGCGACCATAGCTGTGGTCATTGGTTGGATCGCCATTGCGAAAGCGATCCGTAAGCACAAAATAAACGGTGGCGTTGCGCCAGTTAAAAGGCGCTGACGCATGGGTTTCCGCGCGTTCCAGCAATAAAAGCCCGTGACTGTCGGCAGGTTGCAGCGTGATTTGCCCGTTTTGGACGGTATCGGTTTGACCACTGTAATAATCGCGCACTACCGTCCCTTCCGGAAAGGTCTGGCGAACATCCAGCGTGAGCGGCGAACCATCCCAGACGGGACACTGGTAGGCGAGCTGCGCGGTGCGCTCAGGTTCAGTTTTTATCGATAACAACAGGGTCGGCGTACCGGAGCGGGTATCTACCGTTATCGTATAGTCGCCATCTTTAAACAAACGCCATTGCGGTGGCGCGCCTTCGCAGGGTTTTAACGACAACATTTGGTTGAGTTTTATGGCGCCGGAGGGCTGCCAGCACTGCTGGTCAATATGGAGCGTTAACGCGCGTGTACCTTTTGTTAATGCAGCATGGCTGGTAAAGCGCCCGGTTTCCTGCGTCGAGAACGTCGGAAAACCGGGTGAGGTCCATGATGAGGCGATCGCGATACCGGGTATCAGCGTCAGAGCGAAGGCGGCAAGTTTCATCACGCTATCCTTTGTGGGCAATATTCATCAGCTTGCCTGGTTTTTAGGCGAATGAACTCCTCCTCAGCAGAGAGTCGCGCAGGAGGAGGCGCGAGGGTGAGCGACGAGGCGCAAAAAAACGCCTCTATTTGCGATAAGCACCACATTTTATTGGCATTATTGCTGCCTGTTATCGTTAATAGTTGACATAGTTTCGGATTAAGACTATTCCCTGAGGTGCTTTTTAAGCCTATTTTTGCTAGAATTTGGGGTTCAAACCTCAACTTCGTGAAAAATAAAAGGTGTTGGAATGTATCAATCCGACCAGGAGACCTAATGATATTGACTCCCATGCGACGATATGGGGCAATGATTCTTATGTTACTCACCATCGCATTTTCGGGTGAGGTGCTGGCAAAGACGCACGCAACACAAACGAGTCAAAAGTCCCACATAACTGAGACAAGTTATAAACAGGTTAGCAGTAAACAAGAGTATTCTCGCAATAGTGCAAAGAGCAGTTCACTTCCTGATTTGCGAAAATACCCTTCCGGAACCCCCAGAAAAAAAGCGTTTCTCCGGACCGTTATGCCTTACATCACCAGCCAAAATGCCGCGATTACCGCGGACCGTAATTGGCTGATCTCAAAACAGTACCAGAACCGCTGGTCGCCGTCTGAACGCGCGCGTATGAAAGATATCGCGAAGCGCTATAAAGTGAGCTGGTCCGGCAACACGCGTCGTATTCCGTGGAATACGTTGCTGGAGCGCGTCGACATTATCCCAACCAGCATGGTGGCGACGATGGCGGCGGCGGAAAGCGGCTGGGGAACCTCTAAACTGGCGCGTAGCAACAATAACCTGTTCGGCATGAAGTGCACGAAAGGGCGTTGTACCAATACGCCGGGTAAGGTGAAAGGTTACTCGCAATTCGCGTCGGTTGAGGAGTCGGTGAGCGCGTATGTCGCTAACCTGAACACGCATCCGGCTTATTCCTCTTTCCGCAAGTCGCGCGCCCAACTGCGTAAGGCGGATCAGGAAGTCACCGCCACGGCGATGATTCATAAGCTGAAGGGTTACTCTACCCAGGGGTCGCGCTATAACAACTACTTGTTCGCGATGTACCAGGACAACCAGCGTCTGATCGCCGCGCATATGTAATTCTGTGTGCCGGATGGCGCTACGCTATCCGGCTTACAAGGCGTCTGTAGGCTGGATAAACTACAACAACGCTTCACTATGCTGGTCGCGATACTCCTTAGGCGTAGTGACGTACTCCTTTTTAAACACCGAATAGAAATATTGCAGTGACGGGTAGCCGCACATTTGCGAAATTTCGTTTATCGCCAACGTGGTGGAAATCAACAAACTACGCGCTTTTTCCAGCTTTTCGGCGTGGATCAGCGCATGTATCGTCTCGCCAACTTCTTCCTTAAAACGTTTTTCCAGGTTTGAACGTGAAATCCCAACCGCGTCCAGCACTTGCTCGACTTTAATGCCCTTACAGGCATGGTTACGAATAAAGTGCATCGCCTGGATAACCGCCGGATCGGTCAGGGAGCGATAGTCTGTCGAGCGGTGCGCAATGACGCGCACCGGCGGCACCAGAATGCGCTGTAACGGCATCTCTTCGCGCGCCAGCAAACGGTGCAGCAGCTTCGCCGCCTGATAGCCCATTTGCCGCGCCCCCTGCGCGACGGAGGAAAGCGCGACGCGCGACAGATAACGGGTTAACTCTTCGTTATCAATACCGATAACGCAAAGTTTTTCCGGCACCGGAATATGCAGGTGTTCACAGGCCTGCAATACGTGACGGGCGCGGGCATCCGTTACGGCAATGATGCCGGTTTGCGGCGGCAGCGTCTGAAGCCAGTCGGCGAGGCGATTTTGCGCGTGCTGCCAGTTTTCCGGCGCGGTTTCCAGCCCCTGATAGACTACGCCGCGGTATTTTTCCTCGGCGACCAGCTGGCGAAAGGCGTATTCCCGTTCCGCCGCCCAATGTTTGCGGCTGGAGTCGGGCAAACCGTAAAACGCGAAGCGGTTAACGCCTTTTTCTTTTAAATGCAGGAAAGCGCTTTCAACGAGCGCATGATTATCGGTGGCGATGTAATGAACGGCGGGATAATTTTCAGCAAGATGGTAAGAACCGCCGACCCCGACAATGGGTACGTCGACATCGGCCAATAATTGCGCGATATCGTCATCATCGTAATCGGCAATAACGCCGTCGCCTAACCACTCTTTAATGTTATCGATACGGGCACGGAAATCTTCCTCAATAAATATATCCCATTCGGATTGCGAGGCTTGTAAATATTCACCCACCCCCTCCACTACCTGACGGTCATAGGCTTTATTCGCGTTAAATAACAGAGTGATACGGTGACGTTTATCAAACATGAGGATATATCACTGCAAAAGTGAACCTGGACTCATGGATACTATCAAAACGGCTGACATAACGGTCTGGCTAATGATGACAAATTATTTTGCGCCTGAAACGTTATGCGAAATTCATCACAGCAAACGGCGGATGACAATTGTCATTTCTTATCTATATATTACGGTTTTTTGTTTATTTGCCAGGATTCGATCGCGATCGCTTTTTTCTTCTGTGGTTTTCAGCGTTTTTTTGAGAGCCAGAGCACATTTGGGGATTCTCTTAATAGCGGTGTGAAATAACGTAATTGAGCAATAAATCAGGAAATTCCAGTATGACGTTATGTCGTTTACTTGCCGTCTTATCTGATTATGGAGCTCACTATGCAGGCTTATTTTGACCAACTCGATCGTGTTCGCTATGAAGGCCCTCAATCGACTAACCCGCTGGCATTTCGTCATTACAATCCCGACGGGCTGGTTTTAGGTAAACGTATGGAAGATCACCTGCGTTTCACGGCCTGTTACTGGCATACCTTCTGCTGGAACGGCGCGGATATGTTTGGTGTAGGCGCGTTTAATCGTCCGTGGCAGCAACCGGGCGAAGCGCTGGAGCTGGCGAAACGCAAAGCGGACGTGGCGTTTGAATTTTTCCACAAACTGAATGTGCCTTTTTATTGCTTCCATGACGTGGATGTGTCGCCGGAAGGCGCGTCGTTGAAAGAATATAAAAACAACTTCGCGCAGATGGTGGATGTGCTGGCGGCGAAACAGGAGCAGAGCGGCGTAAAACTGCTGTGGGGAACGGCGAACTGCTTTACCAACCCGCGCTATGGCGCAGGCGCCGCCACTAACCCGGACCCGGAAGTCTTTAGCTGGGCAGCGACGCAAGTGGTTACGGCAATGAACGCCACGCATAAACTGGGCGGCGAAAATTACGTCCTGTGGGGCGGGCGCGAAGGTTATGAAACGTTGCTGAATACCGATCTGCGCCAGGAACGCGAACAGATTGGCCGCTTTATGCAAATGGTGGTCGAGCACAAACATAAAATGGGCTTCCAGGGCACGCTGCTGATTGAACCGAAACCGCAGGAACCGACAAAACATCAGTATGATTATGACGTTGCAACGGTCTATGGCTTCCTCAAACAGTTCGGCCTGGAAAAAGAGATCAAAGTGAACATTGAGGCGAACCACGCGACGCTGGCGGGCCATTCGTTCCACCATGAAATCGCGACCGCTATCGCGCTGGGTATTTTTGGCTCCGTTGACGCCAACCGCGGCGATGCGCAACTGGGCTGGGATACCGATCAGTTCCCGATTAGCGTTGAAGAGAACGCGCTGGTGATGTACGAAATCCTGAAAGCGGGCGGATTCACGACGGGCGGTCTCAACTTCGACGCCAAAGTTCGTCGCCAGAGCACCGATAAATACGATCTGTTCTACGGTCATATCGGCGCGATGGATACGATGGCGTTGTCGCTGAAAATCGCCGCGCGTATGGTTGAAGACGGCGAGCTGGATAAACGCGTGGCGAAGCGCTATGCCGGCTGGAATAGCGAGCTGGGTCAGCAGATTCTGAAAGGACAACTCTCCTTAGGCGAACTGGCGCAGTATGCGGAGCAGCATAATCTGGCGCCAGTACATCAAAGCGGTCATCAGGAGCTGTTAGAAAATCTGGTTAACCGTTATCTGTTTGATAAATAACCCTATCTACCGGGCAACTCCGCGTTAGCCCGGCCTGTAGTCGTGATTAGCCCGGTAAGCGTAGCGCTGCCGGGCGCTTTCAGTAAAGGAACCCACAATATGTATATCGGGATCGATCTTGGTACATCGGGTGTAAAAGCTATCCTGTTGAATGAGCAGGGCGATGTGCTGGCTACGCATACTGAAAAACTGACCGTATCGCGTCCGCATCCCTTATGGTCGGAACAGGAACCAGAGCAGTGGTGGCAGGCGACGGATCGTGCGGTTAAAGGTTTAGGTCGGCAACAGTCGTTAAGTGGCGTTCGGGCGTTGGGCATCGCCGGACAAATGCATGGAGCGACATTGCTTGATAGCCGTCAGCAGGTTCTGCGACCAGCGATTTTATGGAATGACGGACGCTGTAGCGAAGAGTGCGCCTGGCTGGAAAAACAGGTGCCGCAGTCGCGTGCGATAACCGGTAATCTGATGATGCCCGGTTTTACCGCGCCCAAATTAGTCTGGGTGCAGCGCCACGAACCGGATATTTTCTACCAGATAGACAAGGTTCTGCTGCCGAAAGATTTTCTGCGGCTGCGAATGACAGGCGTCTTTGCCAGCGATATGTCGGATGCGGCGGGAACGATGTGGCTGGACGTGAAAAAGCGCGACTGGAGCGACGTTATGCTCAACGCCTGTCATTTAACCCGACAGCAGATGCCAGCGTTATTTGAAGGTAGTGACATTACCGGAACGTTGCTGCCGGAGGTAGCCAGCGCATGGGGAATGCCAACAGTACCCGTGGTGGCGGGCGGCGGCGACAATGCGGCAGGCGCGGTCGGCGTAGGAATGATCGATGCCGGACAGGCGATGCTCTCGCTCGGAACATCGGGCGTCTATTTTGCCGTCAGCGACGGCTTTCTGAGTAAACCGGAGAGCGCAGTACACAGTTTTTGCCATGCGCTGCCGGAACGCTGGCATTTAATGTCTGTGATGTTGAGCGCCGCCTCTTGTCTGGACTGGGCGGCTAAACTCACCGGGCAGGAGAACGTCCCGGCGCTGATTGCCGCCGCACAGCAGGCGGATGAGCATGCCGATTCGATCTGGTTTTTGCCGTACCTGTCCGGCGAGCGCACGCCGCACAATAATCCGCAGGCAAAAGGCGTTTTCTTTGGTTTAACCCATCAGCATGGCCCGGCGGAACTGGCGCGGGCGGTACTGGAGGGCGTGGGATATGCTCTGGCGGACGGTATGGATGTGGTTCACGCCTGCGGCGTCAAACCCGCCAGCGTGACGCTTATCGGCGGCGGGGCGCGCAGCGAATACTGGCGTCAGATGCTATCTGATATTAGCGGGCTACAGCTTGATTATCGTACTGGCGGCGATGTAGGGCCAGCGCTGGGCGCGGCGCGTCTGGCGCAAATTGCGGTGAATAAACAGACTCCGCTCGCCGATGTATTGCCGCAGTTGCCGCTGGAGCAGGCGCATTATCCTGATGCGCAGCATCATGCGGTTTATCAACAACGTCGTGAAACCTTCCGTCGACTTTATCAGCAGCTGTTGCCGTTGATGTCATAAGTCAGAATGCCTTTCGGTTTTGGCCGAAAGGCATTTCCCGTAAATATTAATTCTATTGAATTATATCGAAGTAAGTATGTGTGTTTTCTGATTTTTATATTATTGCTGGGCAGGCGCCTTTTTCATCGCTATTTCTTCGCTTAATGTGTCTCACACAACCACAAGGAGAGTGAGATGGACGATCACGTTGCGCGCAGGAAACGGATATTCGGCCTGGGAATGTTAGTTGTCGGTGCAGTGGTATACCTGGTGGGACTGTGGCCAGGCTGTCATACATTAAGCGAAAAGGGATATTTTTTTGCGGCAATCGTCATGTGTGGTTTTCCAGTCTTAATTCGCCAGGAACACACGGGAAATGGCCGCTTGCTTTCTCGTTGCAAATCTTTGCTGTTGCTTGGCATCGGCATGGTCGCGGTCGGCGTATTTAACCTGGCGCTGGCGGGCGCGCTGAAAATACTGTGTCTGGTGGCGCTGGGGGTCAGTATATATGGAACCGATCTTTACGCTTCCTACAGTGATGATGAATGATGGCCGGAGCCATCATTGTCGTTTAGCTAACCCATTTCCGTTTATCAATACGCTGTAACAGCATGGAAAGTAGCAGGCTTCCTGTCACCGTCGCGGCAAAAACCCACACGATATCTAACGGCGGCCAACGTTTTAACTCCAGACCATTAGTACGTAGCGCATGGATAATCAGTGCGTGGAAACCATAAATGCCCAACGAGTGGCGGGAGATAAGCCCTAGTCCAGGTAACGTCCGCGCATTCAGCTTATTTTTAACTACCGTGAACAGTGAGACGGCGCAAATAAACACCATGGGACCGCAATACAGATACCAGGTATCGGCAAAATTTCCGCGCCAGCGTAATTCATGCAATGTGCCGCGAGAAATAACAAATACCGCGATGATGAACAGGGCAGCGCAGATAAGCGTCAGCGATGGCTTTTGCGTCTCCATCATGCCAATGGCGCGGCCCAGGATACCGTAGAGAATGTAGTAGAACGTGTCGCCGCTGATATACAGATTGATGGGCAACCATTCAACGCCGCCGATTTTTTGCGGCACAGTATTTGGGTTAGCAATAATACCAATGATCACCATCAGCATCAGGAGCATTTTGCCGCTCACGTTTTTTACCTGGATTAATGGCGATACCAGGTAGATCACCGCAATCGCAAAGAAAAACCACAGGTGGTAAAACACGGGTTTTTGCAGCACATTTTTTAGCGAAAGCTCGACGTTGATCGAAGTAAAAAGTGAAATGTAAGCCAGGGCGACAACGCTGTAAAAGATAAGGCACAGGGCGATACGTAAAAAATGCCGCGGTTGCGCGCAGCGCTCGCCAAAAAAAGATAGCCTGAAATCATAAAAAACAGGGGAACGCTAACGCGCGAAGCCGAATTCAGGACATTCGCAATATCCCAGTTTAGCGGGCTGACGCTGTGGGCGTTGGTGATGTACCACGTTGTAGTATGGATCATCACTACCATTAAACAGGCGATCCCTCGCAGGTTATCAATCCAGTTAATTTTAGGCTGCATCAGTTCCTCAGCTTCCGTTTGAATAGAGTTCCAGCGCGGTGGCTCACTGGAAAAATCCGACTTTCTACGCTACATCTTGTGATGGCGTAAGGAGATTCGCACAATGTTTCTGTTACCCACAAACCTTAATAATAAGACTGACCAGCAAACCAGACGGTAATAAAAATGATAATGAAGTATTTCTGTACTGTGATGATAGCCATCGCTCTGGTGGGATGCACTGCGACACCGCCACCGACGCAAAAAGCCCAGCAGAGTAAAGTGAGCCCAACACGCACGCTGGATATGGAGGCATTGTGTAAAGCTCAGGTGGCGCAGCGTTACAATACTGGCGCACAGAAAATTGCTGTTACCGGTTTCGAACAGTTTCAGGGGAGCTATGAGATGCGGGGTAATACCTTCCGTAAAGAGAGTTTTGTCTGCTCTTTTGATGCAGATGGGCAGTTTTTACATCTTTCTATGCGGTAAAAGCCGCGCCTGGTGAGGTGTGATGCCGCGAAATCCGGCAATTTTCGCTAAACAAACCGGTTTCATACTGTATATCTCGCATCCAGCGGGTATACTGGCTCCTTCCTTTAAATCCACACGTATCCAGCACGAAATAATATGCAAAAGTTTGATACCAGGACCTTCCAGGGCTTGATCCTGACCTTACAGGATTACTGGGCTCGCCAGGGCTGCACCATTGTTCAACCATTGGACATGGAAGTCGGCGCGGGAACTTCTCATCCAATGACCTGCCTGCGCGCGCTGGGGCCAGAGCCGATGGCGACTGCCTATGTGCAGCCTTCTCGTCGTCCGACCGATGGCCGCTACGGCGAAAACCCGAACCGCTTACAGCACTACTATCAGTTCCAGGTAGTGATTAAGCCGTCTCCGGACAACATTCAGGAGCTGTACCTCGGTTCTCTGAAAGAGCTGGGTATGGACCCGACCATTCACGACATCCGTTTCGTGGAAGATAACTGGGAAAACCCGACGCTGGGCGCCTGGGGACTCGGCTGGGAAGTGTGGCTGAATGGCATGGAAGTGACGCAGTTCACCTACTTCCAGCAGGTCGGCGGCCTGGAGTGCAAGCCGGTGACCGGTGAAATCACCTACGGTCTGGAACGTCTGGCGATGTATATCCAGGGCGTGGACAGCGTTTACGACCTGGTCTGGAGCGATGGCCCGCTGGGTAAAACCACCTACGGCGACGTGTTCCATCAAAACGAAGTGGAGCAATCCACCTATAACTTTGAATACGCCGATGTGGATTTCTTATTCACCTGCTTCGAGCAGTATGAAAAAGAAGCCCAGCAGCTGCTGGCGCTGGAAAACCCGCTGCCGCTGCCGGCCTACGAGCGTATTCTGAAAGCCGCCCATAGCTTCAACCTGCTGGATGCGCGTAAAGCTATCTCCGTCACCGAACGTCAGCGCTACATTTTGCGTATTCGCACCCTGACCAAAGCAGTGGCAGAGGCTTATTATGCTTCCCGTGAAGCCCTCGGCTTCCCGATGTGCAACAAAGACAAGTAAGAGGCGGCCATGTCTGAGAAAACTTTTCTGGTGGAAATCGGCACTGAAGAGCTGCCACCAAAAGCACTGCGCAGTTTGGCTGAGTCCTTTGCTGCGAACTTCACTGCGGAGCTGGATAACGCCGGCCTCGCGCACGGTAACGTTGAATGGTTTGCCGCCCCGCGCCGTCTGGCGCTGAAAGTGGCGAATCTTGCTGAATCTCAGCCCGATCGCGAAGTCGAAAAGCGTGGTCCGGCGATTGCTCAGGCGTTTGACGCCGAAGGCAAACCGAGCAAAGCGGCAGAAGGCTGGGCGCGCGGCTGCGGGATCACCGTTGATCAGGCCGAGCGTCTGAAGACCGACAAAGGCGAATGGCTGCTGTATCGTGCCCACGTGAAGGGCGAAAGTACCGAAGTGCTGGTGCCGAACATGGTAGCCACCTCGCTGGCGAAACTACCGATCCCGAAACTGATGCGCTGGGGCGCGTCTGACGTACACTTCGTGCGTCCGGTGCACACCGTGACCCTGTTGTTGGGCGATAAGGTCATTCCGGCGACTATTCTGGGTATTCAGTCTGACCGCGTCATTCGCGGCCACCGCTTTATGGGTGAGCCGGAGTTCACTATCGACAATGCTGACCAGTACCCGCAAATTCTGCTGGAGCGCGGTAAAGTCATTGCCGACTACGAAGCGCGTAAAGCCAAAATCAAAGCGGACGCTGAAGAAGCAGCACGTAAGATTGGCGGTAATGCCGACCTGAGCGAAAGCCTGCTGGAAGAAGTAGCTTCGCTGGTGGAATGGCCGGTGGTATTGACGGCGAAATTCGAAGAGAAATTCCTCTCCGTGCCTGCCGAAGCGCTGGTGTACACCATGAAGGGCGACCAGAAGTATTTCCCGGTTTATGACAACGCGGGCAAGCTGCTGCCGAACTTTATCTTCGTCGCCAACATCGAGTCGAAAGATCCGACCCAGATTATCTCCGGTAACGAGAAAGTGGTGCGTCCGCGTCTGGCAGATGCTGAATTCTTCTTCAATACCGACCGTAAAAAACGTCTGGAAGACCATCTGCCGCGTCTACAAACCGTGCTGTTCCAGCAACAGCTGGGCACGCTGCGCGACAAGACCGACCGTATTCAGGCGCTGGCGGGCTGGATTGCCGGTCAGATTGGCGCTGACGTCAACCACGCCACTCGTGCGGGCCTGCTCTCCAAGTGCGACCTGATGACCAACATGGTCTTCGAGTTCACCGACACCCAGGGCGTGATGGGGATGCACTACGCGCGCCATGATGGTGAAGCGGAAGATGTGGCTGTGGCGCTGAACGAACAGTATCAGCCACGCTTTGCCGGTGATGACCTGCCGTCTAACCCGGTGGCCTGCGCGCTGGCGATCGCCGATAAGATGGATACTCTGGCGGGTATCTTCGGTATTGGTCAGCATCCGAAAGGCGACAAAGACCCGTTTGCGCTGCGTCGTGCCGCGCTGGGCGTGCTGCGCATCATCGTTGAGAAGAACCTCGCTCTTGATCTGCAAACGCTGACCGAAGAAGCGGTGCGTCTGTATGGCGACAAGCTGACCAATGCCAACGTAGTCGATGATGTGATCGATTTTATGCTGGGTCGCTTCCGCGCCTGGTATCAGGATGAAGGTTACACCGTCGACACTATCCAGGCGGTACTGGCGCGTCGTCCGACCCGTCCGGCAGATTTTGATGCCCGCATGAAGGCGGTGTCTCATTTCCGCACCCTGGAAGAAGCCTCTGCTCTGGCGGCGGCGAACAAGCGCGTCTCCAACATCCTGGCGAAAGCCACTGAGCCGCTGAACGATATCGTCCACGCCTCCGTACTGAAAGAAGCGGCGGAAATTGAGTTGGCCAGACATCTGGTTGTGCTGCGTGATAAGCTTCAGCCGTACTTTGCCGATGGTCGTTATCAGGAAGCGTTGATTGAGCTGGCTGCTCTGCGCGCTCCGGTGGATGAATTCTTCGAAAATGTCATGGTTAACGCGGAAGAGAAAGATATCCGTATCAACCGCCTGACGCTGTTGTCGAAACTACGCGAACTGTTCCTGCAGGTTGCGGATATTTCGTTACTGCAATAAGCGTTCAGTTAAATAAACAAAAACCTGCTCTCGGGCAGGTTTTTTTATAACATAAATAGTATTAGTTGATTCGCTAATAATTCTGTAACTCATAGACGCGGTTATCTCTATTGATTGGCAAGAATTATTTCAGGAATACATTAACGCTGGCGGTACGGATATTGGCGTTAGAATAGCTGCGGGTGCTTGAGACTGTTTGTCTCAGGTATTCACCAAAAGGCAGACAGAGAAAATCCCCACCTGACTATACCCAAAATAATTCGAGTTGCTTAAAGGCGGCAAGGGAGTGAGTCCCCAGGAGCATAGATAACTATGTGACTGGGGTGAGCGAGCGTAGCCAACACATAAGCAACTTGAAGTATGAAGGGTATATAAATCAAAAGTGCACTGCGCCCATTATTGATCTCTTCAATAACGAAGCGATCTCCTGCAGTATTTCAGAACGTCCAACTATGCCGATGATCGATGACATGCTCATGAAGGCATTTGCCAGACTTGATGCGGGTACCAATCCGGTTCTTCATTCAGATCAGGGCTGGCAATACCGTCATTGATGGTACCAGTATCAGTTACGAGAGTTTGGCATCATCCAAAGTATGTCCCGCAAAGGCAACTGCCTTGATAATGCCTGTGCAGAATGTTTTTTCGGGACTTTAAAATCAGAAAGTTTTTACACCAGTAAATTTAAGGATATTGATGAACTTAAGATAGCTATTGAGGATTACATACGATACTACAATACCCGACGAATTAGCCTTAAATTTAACGGACTCAGCCCGGTTGAATAGCGCCTAAAGAGCTATCCAGGCAGAAATTAACAAGGTCTGTACAGGGATGCTATCAGGAAACCTGAACGTTGGTGGATACGGTCACGCAAATGTCTGCTATGAGCGAGGAACGGACGCCCTATTTCACAAAAATTAGTATTGTTCTACAAGTAACTCTCACAATGAGGTTTTATGAAAATCAGAAGGTTCAGTAATGGGGATGAAATATCGTTATTCAGAGTTTTTTTCTCATCTGTACATACGATCGCATCACACTACTACACACGTGAACAAATTGATGCCTGGGCCCCAGCAGATATCGACCTGGAGCGATGGGCCAATCACATTAAGGAATTACAACCTTTTGTTGTAGAGCTGGATGGTGAAATAGCTGGATATGCAGATGTTCAACCAAATGGATACATTGATCATTTCTTTGTATCAGGAACCTATTCAAGACAGGGGGTAGGGACACTACTGATGAATTGCATTCATGAGGAAGCCAGACAGCGTGGAATTAGTGAACTTACTTCAAATGTAAGTAAGGCTGCGGAAGTGTTCTTTCTACGACACGGCTTTCATATAGTGGAGCGAGGCTTTCCTATTTGCCGTGGAGTGACATTACAAAATGCTCTGATGAGGAAATGTTTGGCGAAATAATAGTCAGCCTGCAGAAAGGCAGCATTGTTCTTTTGCCTTGTTGAACTCAGTAAACCGCTACAATGAGCAATTTCCGCTTCTGGCACAAAGCGAACATCAGTATTCAAAAAATGAAAAACGACGACTTGATGTATACCGTTTGCTATACATGGTGGTTGTGCTATTCTTGTAAAGCAAATGCTATACAAGGGGTGTCTCATGAAATCAGATGTTCAACTTAACCTTAGAGCTAAGGAATCGCAGCGGGCGCTCATTGATGCAGCTGCGGAAATCCTTCACAAGTCACGTACAGATTTCATTCTGGAAACGGCCTGCCAGGCTGCCGAGAAAGTGATCCTTGACCGCCGTGTATTTAACTTTAACGATGAGCAATATGAGGAGTTCATCAATCTGCTTGATGCACCAGTCGCAGATGATCCCGTTATCGAAAAACTGCTGGCAAGGAAACCTCAGTGGGACGTGTAACAGCACCAGAACCTTTGTCCGCTTTTCATCAGGTAGCTGAGTTCGTCAGCGGTGAAGCTGTGCTCGATGACTGGTTGAAGCAAAAGGGCCTCAAAAACCAGGCTCTCGGAGCGGCCAGAACATTTGTGGTGTGCAAGAAAGACACGAAGCAAGTAGCCGGTTTTTACTCTCTGGCCACCGGTAGCGTCAACCATACAGAAGCGACAGGCAACCTTCGGCGTAACATGCCAGATCCCATCCCTGTCATTATACTTGCCCGTCTTGCCGTCGATCTCTCATTCCATGGAAAAGGGCTTGGTGCTGATTTACTTCATGATGCAGTGCTTCGTTGCTATCGGGTTGCCGAGAATATTGGTGTACGTGCAATCATGGTTCATGCACTTACCGAAGAAGCCAAAAATTTCTACATTCACCATGGTTTCAAATCATCACAAACTCAGCAGCGAACATTGTTCCTTAGGCTCCCTCAATAGAATGCAAAGACTGTTATGTTCAAATCGCTATAAGCGATAATTTGATAGAACGTCTAAGGTTAAATTCAGGAAGAATACGACGAACAAAATATTGATGAGACAGGAATCCGCGTGATGCAAGAAAGCAACGGAATGGATAATTCGATTGCGGACAATGTTATTTAGTTATAGCCAGAAACAAAAAAGAGCCCATGTATTAAATGGACTCTTTCGCTGATGCCTCGGTTAATCTGTCCAGGTTTTTGGGGTCAGTACAAAGTGAGCCCACCTCCGCCATTCTTGTGGCGTTATGCATTCTCAAGGCACTCTGTTAATTTTATCTTGTTGGCGTTTTATAGGCCCGATAACCCATTATGTTATCGGGCATTTTTTAACGTAATGGTAATTCCGTCAGACAGGTCTGGCTGTCATCTTTGGTGGCAATGGCATGTGACGCCGTTTTACCGTTGTAGCTTACTTCCAGCGTCCCTTCCATATTGCGCGGTAGCCAAACACCGATAAATCCGTTTCGATAGCTTTGCATCTCTTTTTGTACGATGACAGCGCCTTTACTGTCTGTCACTTTTACAGTGAACGGTTTATTCGGCATTTCTCCCTGACAGCCGGAAAGGCTGTGGTTAAAACAGGGGTGTGTCCGCCATTCATAGGGCGCAAAAGAGAGATAGAATTTGTCGCCTAACGGCAGCGTATAAATCTGCTCTCCGTCAGATAATTTGAGCTCGGTACTGGTAATCGACGCGGAGTAAGGCAAAGGACGGCTCTGCGGCGTCTGATCAATCGTATCCACGATCTGCTCAACCGTTTTTCCCGCCAGCCCATGTTGCGCCAGAAAAGCGGATTCTGAGGATGCCGCAAGCGCGGAGCCGCTGGCGCATAAACCCAAAAGTAATAACCATGATGATTTCGACATAACTTCAATTCCTTGTGAACAATCTCCTTGCCTACTATAGGGGTTCCCCTAAGGGAAAGGTCAAAGGGACGCAGGGTAAAGTAATGCAAAGTTATGCTGGGGGAGAGGGGGGAATTGGAATAAAAAAATCCCCGCCATCAGGCAGGGATTCAAAATTCTGAGCTTTTTAAGCTTACAGGCTGGTTACGTTGCCAGCTGCCGGGCCTTTAGCGCCGCTTTCGATGGTGAAGGAAACTTTCTGACCTTCGTCCAGAGATTTGTAACCATCGTTCTGAATAGCGGAGAAGTGTACGAACACGTCTTTAGAACCGTCATCAGGAGTAATAAAGCCGAAGCCTTTATCAGCGTTGAACCATTTTACGATACCAGTCATTTTACCGGACATAGTGTATTACCTTTTAAAAAATAAGTGTGCCTTTCGGCGTTATGGCGTGCTTTACAGATTTTTTAAGCGTTAAGGAAATGCGCACTACGAGGGGTATCTAATGGATAACTCTTGAAGGGACTTGCCTTACTAAACTGCTTTAATGGTCTGTACGTCAAACCGTTGAGCACATTAACTCATGTAATGCCGGGCGATGCAACTTTTATTTTACTTTATTTCTCCAGGCCAGTAATCGGGCGGGGAAAACGGTCCTTGCGCAGGACCGTTAAAACAGAAAGGGGTAAAAATTACTCCATCAATTGCTTACTTAAGCGTGGGTTCGCCTGTATCAGGCGCATCAATTTAAGCTCTGCTGGCGTGGGTTTTTCGCGTTTCGACTCCCATTCCTGAACCATGGCAACCGTTACGCCCAGCGCTCTGGCGAATTCATCTGTTTTTAGTCCCGTTCCTCTCCGTAACTGTTCAAATTCGGTAAAAGGATTGGGTTTTTGCGTCAGGGTGATCTTTCGCGTTTCATCTTTAAAAACAATTTGTTCCAGGCTGCTCAGCAGCTCAAACATCGGATCTTTATATTCCATTGAGAACTCCTGTAAATCACACAGCGGGATCGTGAAATGCATCGAAGCCTCTTAAGAATAGTCGGGAAACTTGCGGGTGGGGGGCGACGCGCCGCCAGGAAGCGCTATCGATTCGTTTCGATGCCTTACGCTACGCGACTTTTAGGACGCTAACAATTTGATCCAGGAAGGTATATCCGTCTTTCAGAAAATAATTGTAAAGATTAAAAAAATATTACATCCCCCGCTGGAAAGCTTTCTTGCCGCGTTTTTTATCGCAGTGTCAGGTCAAAAATTAACAATAAAATAACAAATTAAGCATTGATGCAGATAAACATAATTTTCCGCTACAAGATCGCGTGGAAAGGGTATCCTGCAAGCCTGACCTGGACTATCCTTGTAAGCCGTCAGGCACGCAGGTGTCGTTGTGCGCATTTTTGGGTGAAAGGAGTATTAACAATGGCGACAGGTAAGTCCTGCTCTCGCTGGTTTGCGCCTGTTGTGGCGTTATTAATGGTGTTTAGCCTGAGCGGGTGTTTTGATAAAGAAGGCGATCAGCGCAAAGCGTTTGTCGATTTCCTGCAGAATACAGCAATGCGTAGCGGAGAGCGTTTACCAACGCTGACGGCCGATCAGAAAAAACAGTTTGGTCCGTTCGTGTCTGATTACGCGATACTGTATGGCTACTCGCAGCAGGTAAACCAGGCGATGGATTCCGGTCTGCGCCCGGTGGTCGATAGCGTTAACGCCATCCGCGTTCCGCAGGATTATATGACGCAACGCGAGCCGCTGCGGCAGGCAAATGGTTCGTTAGGCGTGCTGGCGCAACAGTTGCAGAATGCAAAACTGCAGGCTGATGCCGCGCATGGCGCGTTAAAGCAGGCCGATGACCTGAAACCTGTGTTTGATCAGGTCTACAAAAAAGTAGTCACCGTGCCGGCAGATGCTTTGCAGCCGCTGATCCCGGCGGCGCAGATCTTTACGCAGCAGTTGGTACAAGTGGGCGATTATATTGCGCAACAGGGCGAGCAGGTGAGCTTCGTCGCGAACGGCATTCAGTTCCCGACCTCACAGCAGGCCAGCCAATATAATGCGCTGATTGGGCCGTTGGCCTCGCAGCATCAGGCGTTTAATCAGGCCTGGACGGCGGCGGTAAACGCAACCCAGTAATGACAGTCTGCCCGATAAGCGCAAACCAGCGCTTATCGGGCCTGTAGCGCTATCCCGCCGCCTGCGGGTTGACGCAGTTCTTCTCTATTTTTCCCTGCAGCGCATCAATCAAATTATCCACCGCACAGGCCATCATGTTGTAGCGCGTCTCATGCGTTGCCGAGCCAATATGCGGCACCGCGACGACATTAGACATGTTCAGCAGGGGCGAATCCACAGATAGCGGTTCCTGTTCAAAGACATCCAGACCTGCCGCATATATTTCACCGTTTTGCAGCGCGGCAATCAGCGCGTTTTCATCGGCCACCGGGCCGCGTCCGGCATTAATAAAAATGGCGGACGATTTCATTCTGGCAAACTGTGTTGCGCCAAACAGATGTCGCGTTTCTGCCGTTAGCGGCAGGATCACGCAGACAAAATCAGCCTCCTGCAACAACGTATCCAGATCGCAGTAGCGGGCGTTAAACCGGTCCTCCGCCTCCTGATGCCGCCGACGGGCGTGATAGAGAACCGGCATGGTAAACCCAAAGTGCGCTCGCTGCGCCAGCGCCATCCCGATACGCCCCATCCCAACGATACCGAGTGTTTTGTGATGCACATCGACGCCAAACCATGCCGGGCCAATGCTTTCTGTCCATTCACCCGCCTTAACCCGTTCTGCGACGTCCACCACGCGGCGGGCAGTGGCCAGCATCAATGCCATCACCGTATCGGCAACGGTTTCCGTCAAAACGGCAGGCGTGTGCATCAGGACTATTTTGCGGGCAGTAAGGGCGTCCACCTCGACATTATCGTATCCCACCGAGATGGTTGACGCCGCGCGTAGCGCCGGCATTTTTTCCAGCAGCGCGCGGTTAACGGTTTCGCTGGCGCCCAGAAGGCCTTGCGCGCTGGCAAATGCCTGCGCGTGTCGCGCTACCGTTTTCGGTACCTGGGTGACGGTAAAATGCGCCTCCAGGCGATGCAGCAAATCATCAGGCAGGGTTTTGTAGAGAATGATGGACGGCTTCATGCGACTCTCCGTAAATCAAAAGGTAAGCGCGGCATGCGCCAACCGGAACAGGCTTATTATTAACCCGCTTAGCAATAATCGACCAGCCGATTTTCCCGTTGTCGGCAGCCGTATCGTGGTAAATGGTGAATGAATACCGAATAATGCGAGGTGTATCCGGTCTGGCGAGGGAATAATGCAGGCCGGGTAAAGCATGCCGCCTTACCCGGTACGGTAGTTTACTGCAATGGACTCAAGGTAATTTCGACGCGGCGGTTTTGCGCTTTACCTTCTGCCGTACTGTTGCTGGCGATCGGGTTCGCCGGACCCATTCCGCTGGTACGGATACGGCTGGCGTCAACGCCCTGGGTGATCAGCGAACTGGCGACGGAGTCAGCACGCTGCTGCGACAGACGCATATTCAGATCGTGGCTACCGGTGCTGTCGGTGTAGCCCACCACATTGACGGCGGTCTTGGGATACTCTTTCAGCACCATCGCCACGCCGGTCAGCGTGTTAGCGCCTGCCGGTTTCAGCGTCGCGCTGCTGCTGTCGAAGGTGACATTATTCGGCATATTCAGAATGATATTATCGCCGCTTCGCGTCACGCTAACGCCTGTGCCCCGCATTTTGTCACGCAGTTTCGCTTCCTGTACGTCCATGTAGTAACCCACGCCGCCGCCCAGCGCCGCGCCAGCCGCCGCGCCAATCAGCGCGCCTTTACCGCGATCTTTTTTGGAGGAGGAGAGCGCGCCGATGCCTGCGCCGACCAGCGATCCAATACCCGCGCCAATGCCGGATTTACCTGCTTCGCGTTCGCCGGTGTAAGGGTTTGTTGTGCAGCCAGATACTGCCAGGGCGCCGCTCACGATGGCAGCAATCACAAATACACGTTTTTTCATCTTAAATCCTTATCACTTTTTTATTTTTACCACAGCGACCGTGGCGGTTGATTATGACGTCTGCACATGAAGAAAATTCCAGGGAAAACTCTGAAATTTGTAAGTAACATTGATCGGCAAAATAAATAATCCCAATAATTCAGGAGCGAACCTTGACCCACGCACCATCGCGTCATTCGGTATTGACCGCCGCACACTGGGGGCCAGTCCGCGTTGAAACCGACGGAGAACGCATTTTTGCCTCGTATGGCGAACTCCCGACGGCACACCAGAACTCCCTGCAAACCGTTGTGCATGACCAGGTGCACAGTAAAACGCGGGTTCGCTTCCCGATGGTGCGTAAAGGGTTCCTGGCTTCTCCCGATAAGCCGCAAGGCATACGCGGGCAGGATGAGTTTGTTCGCGTAAGTTGGGATGACGCGCTGGACCTGATCCACGCTCAGCACAAACGTATTCGCGAAAGTTATGGGCCATCGTCCATCTTCGCCGGCTCCTACGGTTGGCGTTCGAACGGCGTATTGCATAAAGCGGCTACACTATTGCAGCGTTACATGGCGCTGTCGGGAGGGTATACCGGCCATCTTGGCGATTATTCCACCGGCGCGGCGCAGGCTATCATGCCTTATGTGGTGGGTGGCAACGAGGTTTACCAGCAGCAGACTAGCTGGCCGGTGGTGCTGGAACACAGCGAGGTGGTGGTGCTCTGGAGCGCGAACCCGCTGAATACTCTGAAAATTGCCTGGAATGCCTCGGATGAACAGGGGCTCGACTATTTTGCGGCGTTGCGACAAAGCGGCAAGCGCCTGATCTGCATCGATCCGATGCGATCGGAAAGCGTCGACTTTTTTGGCGATAAGATGGAGTGGATCGCCCCGCATATGGGCACCGATGTGGCGTTAATGTTGGGGATCGCCCATACGCTGGTGGAAAACGGTTGGCAGGATGAAGCGTTCCTTGCCCGCTGCACAACGGGTTATGACCGCTTCGCCGACTATCTTTTGGGCACGACCGACGGTACGGCCAAAACAGCGGAATGGGCGGCGGAAATTTGCGGCGTTTCTGCGGTGAAAATCCGCGAACTGGCGGAAATATTTCATCATAACACCACCATGTTGATGGCCGGTTGGGGAATGCAGCGTCAGCAGTTCGGCGAGCAAAAGCACTGGATGATCGTTACGCTGGCCGCAATGCTGGGGCAGATTGGTACGCCTGGCGGCGGGTTTGGTTTTTCTTATCATTTTGCTAACGGCGGAAACCCGACGCGCCGCGCCGCCGTGTTAGCCTCGATGCAGGGAAGCATCCCTGGCGGGGTCGATGCGGTAGATAAAATACCGGTGGCGCGTATTGTCGAGGCGCTGGAAAACCCCGGTGGGTTTTACCAACACAATGGGATGGATCGCCGCCTCCCGGATATTCGTTTTATCTGGTGGGCGGGCGGCGCGAACTTTACCCATCATCAGGATACCAACCGTCTGATTCGCGCGTGGCAAAAACCGGAACTGGTCGTTATCTCGGAATGTTTCTGGACGGCCGCCGCGAAACACGCGGATATTGTTCTGCCTGCGACCACCAGCTATGAGCGTAACGATTTAACCATGACCGGCGACTATAGCAATCAGCATTTGGCGCCGATGAAGCAGGTCGTGTCGCCCCGGTGGGAGGCGCGGAATGATTTTGACGTTTTTACTGAACTGAGCGAACGGTGGGAAGCCGGCGGTTACGCTCGGTTCACCGAAGGAAAAAGCGAGCTGGCGTGGCTGGAGACTTTCTACAATATTGCCGCCCAGCGTGGCGCCAGCCAGGGGGTGACGCTGCCGCCGTTTGCCGCATTCTGGCAGGCTAACCGTTTACTGGAGATGCCGGAAAATCCCGCCAACGCGCAGTTTGTGCGCTTCGCGGATTTTCGCCGCGATCCTGATAACCATCCGCTAAAAACGGCCAGCGGCAAAATCGAAATCTATTCTGCGCGCATTGCCAGCTATGGTTATGCGGATTGTCCCGGTCATCCGATGTGGCTGGCGCCGGATGAGTGGCACGGGAACGCCGATGCGGGGCAGGTTCAGCTACTTTCCGCGCATCCGGCGCACCGTCTGCATAGCCAGCTTAACTACAGTTCGTTACGGGAGCGGTATGCGGTGGCCGGACGCGAACCGGTGACGATTCATCCGCAGGATGCGACAACGCGCGGAATCGTCGATGGCGATACGGTACGCGTCTGGAATCATCGCGGGCAGGTTCTGGCGGGCGCGGTCGTTACCGACGGAATTCGGCCTGGCGTTATCTGTATTCACGAAGGCGCATGGCCGGACCCTGAACCTACCGCAGGCGGCATATGCAAAAACGGCGCGGTAAACGTCCTGACAAAAGATCTTCCCAGTTCCCGGCTGGGGAACGGTTGTGCGGGCAACACCGCGCTGGTCTGGTTTGAGAAATATACCGGCCCGGCGCTACCGCTTACGGCGTTTGATCCGCCTGCCAACTCATAATCCAGGTGGGGTGGGCGGTATCCTCCTGCCAGGCGCTATCTTCAATACGAAAACCAAGCGCATGGTAGAAGTTTACGGCGGATTGATTTTTCTGGTAAACCTCAAGGCTCAGCAGAGGAAAACGTTGCTGGACATATTCCAGAAGCGCTTTGCCAATGCCGTGTCTTAACGCGTCGGGGGCGACAAACAGCGCCCCGACAAAACGGGCTTCCAGTACGCTGACGAAGCCTTTCAGTTGTCCATTTTCCTCCCATACCCAGGTTTGTGCGGCGGGTAAATAGACGTCGCGTACAATTGCTTCGCTCTCGTGCCAGTAACGTTCTTCGATAAAGGGATGGGCATAAATGGTACTTTTCATCCACAGCGCCAGAATAGACGCCATGTCTTCACTCTGGGATTTGCGAATCATGTTTTTCTCCCGGATGGCAAAAACAGCCGGTAATATGGTCGTTGACCAGTCCGCACGCCTGCATAAAGGAGTAACAGATAGTCGTACCGACAAACTTGAAACCGCGTTTTTTCAATGCCTTAGCAAGCGCATCGGACGCAGGTGTTGAGGTGGGGATCTTATCCAGGCTGGCCGCCTGGGTGATCTGCGGCTGGCCATCAACGAATGACCAGACAAAATCGGCGAAAGACTCGCCGTTTTGCTCCATCGCAAGCCAGGCGCGGGCGTTACTGATAATGGCCTGAATTTTACCGCGATGTCGTATGATGCCCGTGTTCTGCAGCAGGCGTTCAACATCCTCCTCCTGCATAGCTGCGATGCGTACCGGGTCAAACTGATGAAAACAGGCGCGATAGTTCTCTCTCTTTTTAAGCACGGTGATCCAGGATAAACCGGCCTGTTGACCTTCAAGACAGATCATTTCAAACAGCTTTCTGCTGTCAGTTTCCGGTACGCCCCACTCGTTATCATGATAGGCAATATAAAGGGGGTCCTGGCTGACCCAGTCGCAACGCTGCATAGACTTCCTCGTTATTGTGGTTACCGCGAAAATTTCCTTCAACCCGCCTTGACGGGCCCGCTAAAAGGACAATAGTTAATACAGGGCTGATGCCCGACATCCTTCATTCAATGACAATAATATCGCCGAATTCGGCTCTACTCTGGAGTCGCGTTGATGATTGTAAGAAAACGCCGTGGTCGCCGGACGTTGTGTTGTCTGGCGGGCCTTATGGCCTGCTCGTTTTTTATCAATACCACGTATGCCTGGCAACAAGAATATATCGCTGAAGCGGCTCCGGGGCATACGACGGAACGCTATACCTGGGACAGCGATCACCAACCGAATTACAACGACATACTGGCCGAACGTATTCAGTCTACGCAAAATACAGTGGGGCCGGTGCTTAGCCTGGCGGATGAAACCCCGCTTGATGCGACCAGCGGTATCAGTATGGGCTGGAATTTTCCGCTTTCCCGACGCGTGACCACTGGGCCGGTCGCGGCGCTGCATTACGACGGTTCGACGTCATCAATGTATAACGAATATGGCGATAGCGCGACGACATTAGCGTTTACCGATCCGTTATGGCACGCCAGCGTCAGTACGTTAGGCTGGCGGGTAAGCTCGCAGTTCGGCGATGTCCGTCCCTGGGCGCAAATCAGCTATAACCAACAGTTTGGGGAGAATATCTGGAAAGCGCAGTCCGGGTTGAGTCGTATGACCGCAGGAAATCAGGCGGGAAACTGGCTGGATGTCACCGTAGGCGCGGACGTGTTACTTAACCCGCACCTGGCGGCGTATGCGGCGTTTTCCCAGGCGGAAAATAGCGCTACGGATAGCGATTATTTGTATACCCTGGGGGTGAGCGCCAGGTTTTAACTTAAAAATTATAATCGAAACGCAGTGATAACAGCTCTTGTGGCGGAAGTAGGGTGCTAACCTTCTGCGTTATCTTTGCGCTGTTAATTATCTCGCTGGCACTTTCCACCACTATTCGCCATCCGCAGTGGGAGGGGGTTAGCGAAGCGTCTGCGTAACACATGCAACACCAGGCGTACAGCGCACCCATTTGGTGCCCTTTTTTTATTTAGCACAAATACCTAATCAATTGTAGTTAAAAAAACGTCTAATAAATAAGGAAGACATTTAACTTATTTATGAATAGGAAGAAATAATATATTAATTATATTAATTTATTCTTAATAAAAAATTACATTTATGTACGTTGCATTTGTAACATATTGATTTCTATTCTTTTTAAGATTAACTAACAATTGTTTTTATATATACTAATTATAGTATCCAATACCCACCTCTATACACTCCATTTCCTCACAGAATGCAGATAATCCTAAGGATGCGTTCTGTTATCTACCGTCATAAATGGAGTTTTTAATGAAAAAGGTTGTTTTTGCTCTGTCTGCTCTCGCTGTAGTTTTCACTTCTGCTTGCGCTGCTGAATCTGGTGACGGCACCATTAAATTCACCGGTGAAATCGTTGACGCGCCATGCGTCGTTTCTACTGACTCTCAGAACCAGGAAGTTGTGCTGGGTCAGGTTAAGAAAAATATCTTCAAAGCCATTGGCGACAAGTCTTCTTCTAAGCCTTTCCAGATCAAACTGGAAGACTGTGACATCACCTCTAATACCAAAGTTAACGTAAGCTTCAATGGCGTTGGTGATACAGACGATGCGACACTGGTTTCTGTTAACACTGAAGCAGGTGCGGCAACTGGCGTGGGCATCGGTATCTACGACAACGCTAACAAGCTTGTTGAAATGAACACCAGTAAATCCACCACTACGTTGGCTGCTGGTCAGACCGTGCTGTACTACACCGCTAACTACGTTGCAACAAAAGATACTGTAACCACTGGTTACGGTAACGCAGAAGTGGACTTCAACCTGTCCTACGAATAATCGAATTTTCGTTAATACAGACAATCATAATGGCAACGGAAATCCCGTTGCCATTTTTTCCAGCGGAGGCTCAGGAAGAGAATCATGAACCGCTCACGTTTGATATCTTGCACAGCACTGGTGCTGGCGTTGATTGCTCAAAACAGTTTTGCCGGAGGCGTGGCATTAAGCAGCACGCGTGTTATTTATGACGGTAGTAGAAAGGAAGCTTCTCTTACGGTAAATAATAAAAGCACCACGGATGAATTTCTCATTCAGTCATGGATTGATGATGCTAACGGTAATAAAAAGACGCCCTTTATCATCACTCCACCGTTATTTAAATTAAGCCCGACTAAAAATAACGTTTTACGTATTGTTAATACGACGAACACGTTACCGCAGGATCGCGAGTCCGTTTATTGGATTAACGTAAAAGCTATTCCTGCCAAAAGTGAAGACGCGGAAGCTAAAAACGTACTGCAGATCGCCGTATGTACCCGCTTAAAACTGTTCTATCGCCCGGCGGGCCTGAAAGGCAATAGCATGGACGGCTGGAACAAACTGCAGTTCACCAGCGCAGGGGCTAACCAGATCAAAGTGGAAAACCCATCTGCCTTTAACCTGACGTTTAATAAATTTTATGCCAACGGCCGTGATATTGAAAAAACGGGAATGGTTCCGGCAAAAGGCTCATTGAATATTGAGCTGCCAGCCGGCACCGGCAAGGTAAGCGAAGTTAAATACAACATTATTAATGACTTTGGCACGGCTGGCGACATGTTGACACAGCGCGTTAACTAACACGTTTTAAAGGATTATTACTATGACATGGACGCATCTTCCTCTGGGCAATAAGACCTCGCGTTTCACGCAGTCTGCGCTTGCGCTGATGATAGCGGGTACGCTCCCCGCGTATGCGGGAACATTTAACCCGCGCTTTCTGGAGGATGTGCCGGGTATTGATCAGCACGTTGACCTTTCAATGTATGAATCCAATAAAGCTGAACACCTGCCAGGTAAATACCGCGTCTCGGTGGTGGTCAACGAAAAAAAATGGAGTCTCGCACCCTGGAGTTTAAGGCAGCGACAGAGGCGCAGCGCGCAAAAATGGGTGAATCCCTGGTGCCGTGCTTAAGCCGCGTGCAGCTTGAAGATATGGGCGTGCGTATTGATAGCTTCCCGGCTCTGAAAATGGCCCCGCCTGAAGCCTGTGTTGCTTTTGACGACATTATTCCCCAGGCCGCCAGCCATTTCGACTTTGCAGACCAGACCCTGATCATGAGCTTCCCGCAGGCTGCGATGAAGCAGACAGCGCGCGGTACGGTGCCAGAATCGCAGTGGGACGAAGGGGTGAATGCCCTGCTGGTGGATTATAACTTTTCCGGCAGCAACGCCAGCTATGACGCACACGACAGTGAAACCAGCTACAACAGCGACAGCTACTATCTGAATCTGCGCAGCGGTATGAACCTGGGGGCATGGCGGTTACGTAACTATAGCACCTGGACGCGAAACGACGGTAACAACACATGGGATAACATTGGCACATCTCTAAGCCGTGCCATTGTGCCGTTGAAATCACAGCTGACGTTGGGGGATACCTCCACCGCCGGTGATATTTTTGACAGCGCTCAGATGCGCGGTGTGCAGTTAACTTCCGACGAAGAGATGCTGCCTGACAGCCAGCGCGGGTTTGCGCCCGTCATCCGGGGTATTGCCAAAAGTAACGCCGAAGTTACCGTTGAGCAGAACAACTACGTTATTTACCGTACGTTTGTTCAGCCGGGTGCGTTTGAAATTAACGACCTGTATCCAACCTCAAACAGCGGCGACCTGACGGTCACCATTAAAGAATCGGACGGCAGTGAGCAGAAGTTCGTTCAGCCGTTCTCCTCGGTGGCGCTCCTCCAGCGTGAAGGCCATCTCAAATACAGCCTTTCCGCCGGGGAATACCGTGCCGGGAACTATAACAGCGCCGAGCCAAAATTCGGGCAGCTTGATGCCATGTACGGCCTGCCGTATGGCTTTACCGTTTACGGTGGTGCGATCTTCTCTGACAACTATTACTTGCTGGCGGGAGGATTAGGTAAAAACTTCGGCTATATCGGCGCGATCTCCATCGATGTAACCCAGGCAAAAAGCAAGCTGGCAAATGAGGAGAATTCGGAAGGTCAGTCTTATCGTTTCCTCTATTCCAAGAGCTTTAACAGCGGTACCGATTTCCGTCTGCTGGGTTACAAGTATTCGACCAGCGGCTATTACACCTTCCAGGAAGCGACGGATGTGCGCAGCGATGCGGACAGCTCTTATAGCCAGTACCACAAACGTAGTCAGATTCAGGGCAACGTGACGCAGCAACTGGGCGCCTGGGGCTCGGTCTATTTTAACGTCACGCAGCAGGATTACTGGAACGATGAAGGTAAACAGCGTTCGCTGAATGCCGGTTATAACGGCCGTATTGGCCGCGTGAACTACAGCGTTGCTTACACCTGGACGAAAAGCCCGGAGTGGGATGAGAGCGATCGTTTACTGTCATTCTCCATGTCGATTCCTCTGGGACGCGTGTGGAGTAACTACCACCTCACGACCGATCAGCATGGCCGAACCAACCAGCAGTTAGGGGTGAGCGGCACCGCGCTGGAAGACCGCAATCTGAACTATAGCGTACAGGAAGGCTACGGCAGCAACGGCGTGGGTAACAGCGGCAGCGTGAACCTGGATTACCAGGGCGGCGTGGGTAGCGCCAGCCTGGGTTACAACTACAACCGTGACGGCCAGCAGGCGAACTACGGTTTGCGCGGCGGTGTGATAGCCCATAGCGAAGGTATCACTCTTTCTCAACCGCTGGGTGAATCCATGGCCATTATCTCCGCGCCGGGCGCGCGCGGCGCGCACGTGATCAACAACGGTGGTGTGGAAGTGGACTGGATGGGTAATGCGGTCGTGCCTTACCTTACTCCGTACCGTGAAACGGAAGTCTCACTGCGAAGCGACAGCCTGAACAACCAGGTTGACCTAGATACCGCCTCCGTCAACGTAGTGCCGACACGCGGCGCGATTGTTCGTGCCCGCTTCGATACCCGAGTGGGCTATCGCGTGCTGATGAATCTGACGCAGGCCAATGGCAAAGCGGTGCCGTTTGGTGCTACCGCCACGCTGCTGGATACCACAAAAGAGTCCAGCAGCATTGTGGGTGAAGACGGTCAGCTTTATATCAGCGGGATGCCGGAGAAAGGTGCCCTTCAGGTGAACTGGGGTAAAGACCAGGCACAGCAATGCCGCGTGGCGTTTACGCTGCCGGAACAACAGGATAATACCGGCGTGGTGATGGCGAATGCCGTCTGCCGGTAACAGGGAAGGAAACGATTATGTTGAAAAAGTTGATAATGTTTACGGGCCTGTTGGGCGGGTCGGTGCTGTTTTCGGGGCAGGCGCTGGCAGCGGCAGATTTTGGACCATGTACTCCTGAAGGTGGAACACATATCTTCAGTGCCACCATAAATAAAACAGTTTCAGATACGTCAAAGAACACAACGGGTGCGACCTTCGTAGATTTCGATAGCTGGAATTTAGGTGGAGCCTATGCGATGTCCTGTGAATGCCCTGATGATACCTCTCTTATAAATGACACCTTATTTAAGGCTGTGGTTCCTCTGGCCTTTGTTACGAATATAGAGAGTCGCTCCTATTACCAGATCAATAATAATATTGCCATTGCGAGCGATGTACTGATTTCGGGGGGACGAGGAGAATACGTTAACACACCGTTTGAGAATGTAGGTAACCTGACAAACAACCGCTCTCAGTGTTCGCAAAATGCAAGTAGTAAAGATGCAATATGGACATCCGGTGGCAAAGGTCACTTATCGCTCTATATTCTCCATCCGTTTGTGGGTGAAAGTATTATACCTAGCACCAAAATAATGGACCTTTTTGTGACAAAGAAACCCAGTGTATATGGCAGTATACCTGCGTCGTCTGTATATATCAGTGGTTCAATTACGGTACCTCAGGGCTGTGAACTCTCCAGCGGCAGCACGCTGGAAATTCCGTTTGGGGAATTTAAGGCCACTGATTTTAAAGATCGCAAAGGACAAGTTGCAAAGAACGCCACGAAATTCACCAAAGAGCTGCAGTTTAAATGCACCAATATATCGGATGGCATAAAGATCTTCCTGCGTATTGAGGGAGTGCCAAACGCTAATGATTCGAATGCCATCGACATGGGCAACCCGGATATCGGTGCCGTCATTGAGGGCGCTAACGGTAAAATTTTGGTGCCAAATGACGCCAGTGTTAATCAGGAGCTGAGCGTATCGGGTCTTGTTGATGACACGCACCGTACCGCCTCAACGACCATTTCGGCTTACCCCATCAGTACCACCGGCAAATTGCCGGCCGCCGGGGATTTCGAGGGAATTGCCACCATGCGTATTGATGTGGAGTAAGCAGGATGAAAAACCTTCATGCTTTGATGCCAGCGTGTTTACTGCTTACCGCTTCCGCGATGGCGGCACCGTCTAATATCGGTTCTGCTGGTGATATCCACTTTACCATTACTATTAAGGCGGCTACCTGTGAACTGGAAAACGACAGTATCGACGTCAATATGGAGGCCGTGGTGCTTCAGCGCCCGGTAAAAGTGGGTAAAGAGCTGAACCAGAAAAACTTTAGCATCGGCTTAAAAGATTGCGCGTATGCCACAAAGGCCAGCGTTACGATGGACGGTTCTCCGGACCCGACTGACCCCTCGCTTTTTGCCCTGGATAGCGGCGGCGCGACGGGCGTGGCGTTAAAAATTAAAACATCTGGTGGGGAGAACAATACCCCTCCAGTACCGACTCTACGCCTGTCGAACACACTGTCTGGTTTGATGGTACGAACAAGCTGAACTATATCGCCAGCTATGTGCCTGTTAAGCCGGATGCCACCGTTGGCACAGCGAATGCGACGGTGAATTTTAGCGTCACATACGAATAATCACTGAGGGCCAGTTCGCTGGCCCTTTTCCATTTTTAGTGATTTTTTGTAAAAATCTTCTCCGATCA
This sequence comes from Salmonella sp. GDC200615, assembly GCF_050574145.1. Lineage (NCBI taxonomy): Bacteria > Pseudomonadati > Pseudomonadota > Gammaproteobacteria > Enterobacterales > Enterobacteriaceae > Salmonella > Salmonella sp. GDC200615. The sequence goes on from NZ_CP192247.1 coordinate 211,352, forward strand.
CACTCTCCGTTGCCACTTTCCCCTCTGCTTGTGGTCTACTTAACCGTGCTTGTAGACTTTCTTACATCTGCGTTAGCCGCATATTTACCTGTTTGATTACAGAATCGTTGTACAGGTCGTTTTTATCCCGATTCCCAGGGTTTGTTTGCATGAGATACATTAAATCGATGACGCAACAGAAACTTAGTTTCTTGCTTGCGCTCTATATCGGTCTGTTTATGAATTGCGCCGTGTTTTACCGCCGTTTCGGCAGTTATGCGCAAGAATTTACCATTTGGAAAGGCCTCTCCGCAGTTGTCGAACTGGGCGCCACGGTGCTGGTCACTTTCTTCTTACTTCGTCTTCTTTCACTGTTTGGCCGACGCGTCTGGCGTGTGCTGGCCACGCTGGTGGTGCTGTTTTCCGCTGGCGCCAGTTATTACATGACCTTCCTGAACGTGGTGATTGGCTACGGCATTATTGCGTCTGTTATGACCACCGATATCGATCTCTCGAAAGAGGTGGTGGGGCTGCACTTTGTATTGTGGCTGATTGCCGTGAGCGTGCTTCCGCTCATCTTTATCTGGAGTAACCACTGTCGCTACACGTTGTTGCGCCAGCTACGTACGCCGGGGCAGCGTTTTCGCAGCGCCGCTGTAGTGGTACTCGCAGGCGTAATGGTGTGGGCGCCTATCCGCCTGCTGGATATACAGCAAAAAAAGGTTGAACGGGCGACAGGCATCGACTTACCCAGCTATGGCGGCGTGGTGGCGAACTCCTATCTGCCTTCAAACTGGTTATCTGCGTTAGGGCTGTATGCCTGGGCGCAGGTAGATGAATCGTCGGACAATAATTCGTTAATAAACCCGGCCAGGAAATTTACCTATGTTGCGCCGAAAGATGGGGATGACACCTACGTCGTTTTCATTATCGGTGAGACGACCCGTTGGGATCACATGGGGATTTTCGGCTACGAGCGTAATACCACGCCGAAGCTGGCGCAGGAAAAAAATCTGGCGGCATTCCGCGGCTATTCCTGCGATACCGCGACGAAGCTTTCTTTACGCTGTATGTTTGTACGGGAAGGTGGGGCGGATAATAACCCGCAGCGTACGTTAAAAGAGCAGAATGTTTTTGCCGTACTCAAACAGCTCGGATTCAGTTCCGATCTGTACGCCATGCAGAGCGAGATGTGGTTTTATAGCAATACCATGGCGGATAATATCTCCTACCGCGAGCAGATTGGCGCCGAGCCGCGTAACCGTGGTAAAACGGTTGATGACATGCTGTTGATTGATGAGATGCAGAACTCGCTTGCCCAGAACCCGGAGGGTAAACATCTGATTATCCTGCATACTAAGGGATCGCATTTTAACTATACGCAACGTTATCCGCGCAGCTACGCTCAGTGGAAGCCCGAATGTATTGGGGTCGATAGCGGCTGCACGAAAGCGCAGATGATCAACTCTTACGATAACTCCGTGACCTATGTTGATCACTTTATTACCAGTGTGTTCGATCAGCTACGTGATAAAAAAGCGATTGTGTTCTACGCCGCTGACCACGGCGAGTCGATTAACGAACGTGAACATTTGCACGGTACGCCGCGCAATATGGCGCCGCCGGAACAATTCCGTGTTCCGATGCTGGTATGGATGTCGGATAAATATCTTGCCAGTCCGCAACATGCGCAGATGTTCGCTCACCTGAAACAGCAGGCGGAGATCAAAGTGCCGCGTCGTCATGTGGAACTGTACGATACGATAATGGGCTGCCTGGGGTATACATCGCCGAATGGCGGCATTAACCAGAACAACAACTGGTGCCATATTCCCGATGCGCAGAAAGTCGCCGCGAAGTAGGTTGTCTGCCGACTTTCTCGCCGATTGAATTGTATTTTGCGACTAAGGGATTGACGGGCGTGCGCCTGAGCAGTAAGATGCGCCCGCATTCGGTGATTGGCGCAGCCTGGTAGCGCACTTCGTTCGGGACGAAGGGGTCGGAGGTTCGAATCCTCTATCACCGACCAAATTCAGAAACCCTGCTCAATGAGCAGGGTTTTTTTGTATCTGAAGTCTGACGAGGATGAGAACCTCCGGGGGCAAGAGGTTCGACTCGAGCGAAGCGAGAGAACGTTGCGTCAGCAACGGCCCGCAGTGGCAAGTCATCCTCTGTCACCGGCAGGTTGACGCTCGCACCACCAGTTCAGGCATGATCCCGTCGCTGTAGCTGACCTTCTCACCCGACAGAACGGCAAACAGGAGCGTGATTGCCTGTCGCGCCACCTCATCAAGATGCATATTCACTGCCGTCAGCGGCGGCAGCGATTCGCGCGCGCGGATACCATCATAGCGGGTGACCACCCGCATTTGTTCAGGTATGGCGATGTCTTGTTCCTGAAAAGCGCGTACCGCGCCGCTGGCAAAGGTGTCGATCAGCACCAGCACGCCGTCAACGTCGGGATGTGCCTGTAATAGCTGCTGCGCGGCCTGGTAGCCGGCATTTTCACCCTCGCTTTCATTGAGAGAGTAGACGACGGGGGCCTGGCGTCCCGCGCACCAGCGCTGGTAAGCCGCTTCGCTCTCCAGAACTGATGTTCGCCGTGTGTTACCGACAAATAACGCACATTTGCTGGCGCCGGAGGCCTCCAGATGCGTTAGCAGAAGCTGTGCTGTTGCCGCCGAGTGCAGCTCCACCCACGGCACAGGCGTGTCGGTCCCCGGCGTGCGGCCAATGGTGACGCAGGGAATGCCCGCTTGCGCCAGCGCCTGGAGCTGCGGGTCGTTCTCCGCCGGCTCAATCAGGATCGCCGCGTCAAAGCTGACGGCATCCAGTGGATTTGCCCCCGGCGGCACCAGAATCAGCGCATGCTGTTTTTCCAGCGCCATCATCGCGGACGTTAACGCCACCTCCATCATAAATCCCAGTCGTGACGCGCCGGAGGCAATCGCCAGCGGCACCGAAGAGAGCAAGGCAATGGTATTGGTTTTGCCGGTTCGCAACTGGCGGGCGCGAATATTCGGCGTGTAGTTGAGCGCAACAATGGCCTCTTCAATACGCCGTCGCGTCTGCGGCTCGACAAAGCGGGTGTTGTGCAATGCATTGGATACCGTCCCTGGCGATACGCCTGCATGGCGGGCAACATCAATCAACTTTGCGCGTTTTTTATTTTGAACAGCCATCTGCTTCCTGACCTGCGAAAATTTGCGCACAGGGTAGCATATTTACCAGACGGTAACGTTTGCTTTTTTTCAGTGAGGATCGTAAAAAACTCTTCATTAAAACGTTTTAATGGGGTATTTTGGCGCAAATTTATTCCTCAGGAGGCGATGTGGCACACTTAACTCAGGACTCGACTTTTACCCTTGGACGCCGTCCGGCGGGCCTTATCTACGCTGATAAGGCGAAGAGCTTTGGCGGCTATACGCTTTTTGCGCCGCAAACCGCCGAAGGGCGGGTTTACCTGGTGGACGATCAGGGCGAAGTCGCGCATCAGTGGCAGCTTCCGGTTCGCGCCGGGCGTGATGCGGTGCTGCTGCCGAACGGTAATCTGGGTTATAACGGCAGCCACCGCACTTCAGCGAACCTCTATCCGGCGTGGGATCTCTGGCACGGCGGCGACTTCTACGAAGTGACGCCGGATAACGAAATCGTCTGGCACTATGAAGACATCTTCCATCACCATGATGCTCAGTGGCTGGAAAACGGTAACCTGCTGTATACCGCCGCGTCGCCGTTACCTGCCGATATCGCCGCCCGTGTTACCGGCGGCGACCCGCGCCGCGATGCGTCGGACGGCATCATTCAGAGCGACGTCGTCAAAGAGGTCAATCGCGACGGTGAAGTGGTCTGGGAATGGCGTGCCTGGGAGCATTTGAATCCGGAAGATTTCCCGATTCATGATATTTTCGACCGCCGCCACTGGCCGATGATTAACGGCCTGTCCGTCACCCGTGATGGCCTGGTACTGATGAGCCTGCGTACCACTTCCGGCGTCATTGCCGTGGATAAAGAGAGCGGGAAGGTTATCTGGCATGCAGGGCCGGAAGTCGTAGCGCAGCAGCACACGCCGGTTGAGATGGAGAACGGGTCGATTCTGGTTTTCGATAACGGCAACCTGCGTCCCGGCGTCACCTCGCCGCATTCCACGGTGCTGGAGTTCGATCCGCAGACCAAAGCGATTACCTGGCAGTATCGCGATATCTTCCCGCCGGCGTTTTTCTCGCCGTATATGGGGAGCGCGCAGCGGCTAGCGAACGGCAACACCTTTATCTGTGAATCGGCGTTTGGCCGCCTGTTTGAAGTCACCCCGGAAGGCGAAACGGTATGGGAATATATCATTCCGTTCTTTAATGAATATCCGGAGCACCTCAGTAAAGGCATTATTCCTGGAAAACAGAACAGCGCCTTCCGTGCGCATCGCTATGCCGCTGATGCTATTAGTTGGTTGAAATAATGCAGACCGCCAGCCCGCGCTGGCGGTTATTTTTTTGATGTTTTATGGGAGTTAATCATGCCGCAGCCTGGCCTTACTACGCCGGATAACGATGCATTACCCTGGCAAACCACCTTACTTTTGGCGCTTCAGCATGTGCTGGTCGTTGCCGCCACCCCCATTACCTCCGTCTTTCTGATCGCCAAAGCGCTCCACTTTACCGATACGGTGACCGCCTCGGTACTTAGCGCGACCTTTCTGATGTGCGGTCTGGGCGCTATTTTGCAAAGCCTGGGTGTGAAAGGGGTGGGCGCGCGTTTGCCGTTTATTATGGTACCGGGGGGCGCGCCGATTGCGATTTTCGTTGCGATCGCTTTACAGACCAATATCCAGACCGCGATTGGCGCCGTAATTCTGACCTCGCTGTTCTACTTTATCGCGTTGCCGATTTTCCGCCGCTGCCTGCACCATTTTCCCCCCTTTATCATTGGCATCATGCTGCTAATGGTGTCGATTAACCTTATTCGCCTGTACGGCGGGTTGATCATTGGCCAGCCAGGGAGCGCCGACTTCGCTCATCCAACCAGTATCATTTTATCGCTGGGGACTATCCTGATAACGCTGATTTTCGCGCTGGCGTTTAGCGGTATTTTACGCCAGCTGGCGGTGATGTTCGGCCTTTTAGCGGGAACGCTGCTGGGAATGGCGCTGGGCAGCACCGATTTTAGCGGTGTTAGTCACGGGCCGCTGTTTAGTTTCCCACAGCTTTTGCCGTTCGGCTGGCCGATTTTTGATCTCTCCGCCTCGCTGCCGTTACTGATTTACGCGGTCATCTCTATGGCTGAAGCAACCGGGCAAACGATTGCGACCGCGGAAATAGTCAATTCCACGCAAAATGTGCAGCAGGCGATTCCACGCACCATTCGTGGTGATGCGGTAATGTCGCTGCTGGGGGGGATTTTTGGCACCTCCTTAATTATCACCTCCGGCGAAAATATTGGGGTGGTACGCACCACTAATGTGAAATCACGTTTCGTGACTGCGGCTGCCGGAGGATTGTTAATCCTGATTGCCATATTCGCACCGTTGGTACGTCTGGCGACCTGTCTGCCAGGTTCGGTGGTGTGCGGTACGGCGGTGATTGTCTTCAGCATTATCGGGGTTATCGGTATTGATATGATTGCGCGTGAGCCACTGCATACGCCGGGTAAAACCTACGCGCTGGCGATGGGGCTGGCCATGGGAATGCTACCTATACTGGTACCCGGCCTGTATCAGAATTTCCCGGCGGGCGTACAGATGGTCTTTGGCAACGGCATGGCAGCGGGGACGTTGACGGCGATTCTGGTGAACTCGTTGTTTAACTGGAGCGAAAAGCGCACGCAGGCCAGGGTCAAAAGTTAGTTTTTGTGATCGCGGTAGGCCGCACGACGGCCTACTTATTTACAATTTTGTGACATATTCGATGGTGTTTTTCAATTTCCGTATAACTCTTTTTTGCACACGGCTTATGGATAACCTCAGCATTTTCGCCTGTGCGTTTTAGCGTTAGTGGTATTAATCGCTCAGATAATCAACATATCGAAAGAAATTTTTCAATTAATGTCTAATTGTTAATCACTAACTGTTGCAAAATATTAAGTGAATAACTCTGCCTTTCTGGCCATAGCACAAATTTCCCTGCTGAAAATACCCTTCTGAACTTTTTTTAATCTTTGTTTGTTAATTCTCACCGTTGTTGTAAAAGCTGGTTACCTGTATTGACGTTTTGACATTCTATTGACAGATTGTAGGGAATGAGGGGCATTTTATGGAGAATCCGCACTGCAACTCAGTCGATTATGCGAACGGAATCCTCACCTCTCACTACTGACCTGACCAGGTAAAAAACAAAAAAGGCCGGGCGGTAAAAGCCTTTGCAAAGGGCAAAACAACATACATCACAATTGGAGCAGAAGAATGAGTATTTCCTTGAAGAAGTCAGGGATGCTGAAGCTTGGTTTGAGCCTGGTGGCCATGACCGTTGCAGCAAGCGTGCAGGCCAAAACCCTGGTTTATTGTTCAGAAGGCTCGCCGGAAGGCTTTAACCCACAGCTCTTTACGTCTGGCACCACCTATGATGCCAGCTCCGTACCTATCTATAACCGTCTGGTTGAATTCAAAACCAGCACCACGGAAGTGATCCCGGGTCTTGCTGAGAAGTGGGATATCAGCGAAGACGGTAAAACCTATACGTTCCACCTACGTAAAGGGGTGAAATGGCAATCCAGCAAGGATTTCAAACCCACGCGCGAGCTGAACGCCGATGATGTCGTGTTCTCTTTTGACCGGCAGAAAAACGAGCAGAACCCGTACCATAAAGTGTCTGGCGGCAGCTATGAATACTTTGAAGGCATGGGGCTGCCGGATCTGATTAGCGAAGTGAAGAAGGTCGACGATCACACGGTGCAGTTTGTGCTGACGCGTCCGGAAGCGCCGCTCCTTGCCGATTTAGCCATGGACTTCGCCTCTATTCTTTCCAAAGAATATGCTGACAACATGCTGAAAGCCGGTACGCCGGAAAAAGTGGATCTGAACCCGGTCGGCACTGGCCCGTTCCAACTGGTGCAATATCAGAAAGACTCCCGCATTCTCTACAAAGCCTTTGACGGCTACTGGGGCACGAAGCCGCAGATTGACCGTCTGGTCTTCTCCATCACGCCTGACGCCTCTGTGCGTTACGCCAAACTGCAGAAGAACGAATGTCAGGTGATGCCGTATCCGAACCCGGCGGATATTGCGCGCATGAAAGAAGATAAAAACATCAACCTGATGGAGCAGGCCGGTCTGAACGTGGGTTATCTCTCCTATAACGTGCAGAAAAAACCGCTGGATGATGTCAAAGTTCGCCAGGCGTTGACCTATGCCGTGAATAAAGAGGCCATCATCAAAGCCGTTTATCAGGGCGCGGGCGTTGCGGCGAAAAACCTGATCCCGCCGACGATGTGGGGCTACAACGACGATATTAAAGACTACGGCTACGATCCGGAAAAAGCGAAGGTGCTGCTGAAAGAAGCCGGTCTGGAAAAAGGCTTCACCATCGATCTATGGGCGATGCCGGTACAGCGTCCCTATAACCCGAATGCGCGTCGTATGGCGGAAATGATCCAGGCGGACTGGGCGAAGATTGGCGTTCAGGCCAAAATTGTCACCTATGAATGGGGCGAATACCTCAAGCGCGCTAAAGATGGCGAGCACCAGACGGTGATGATGGGCTGGACCGGCGATAATGGCGATCCGGATAACTTCTTCGCCACTCTGTTCAGCTGCGATGCCGCCCAGCAAGGCTCCAACTATTCAAAATGGTGCTACAAGCCGTTTGAAGACCTGATTCAGCCTGCGCGTGCGACCGATGACCACAACAAGCGTATTGAGCTCTATAAACAGGCCCAGGTTGTGATGCATGACCAGGCGCCAGCGCTGATCATCGCTCACTCCACGGTTTATGAGCCAGTGCGTAAAGAAGTTAAAGGCTATGTGGTTGATCCATTAGGCAAACATCACTTCGAAAACGTCTCTGTCGAATAATTAAAAGAGCGCTGCGCCCCGGTGTTGTGTAGGCCGGATAAGCGCAGCGCCATCCGGCGTAATGCTTTATCCGCGATGCAGTTTGCGTGGGATAAGATTTGTGAGCAATACAGACTCACGGTTCCAGGCCGTGCGTCATGAGAGAGAATTCGGGTTATGTTGCAGTTCATTCTCCGACGTTTGGGACTCGTTATCCCGACGTTTATCGGTATTACCCTTCTCACCTTTGCCTTTGTCCACATGATCCCCGGCGATCCGGTGATGATCATGGCGGGTGAGCGAGGTATTTCCCCTGAGCGTCATGCTCAACTGCTGGCTGAACTCGGTCTTGATAAACCGATGTGGCAGCAGTACCTCCATTATATCTGGGGGGTGATGCATGGCGATTTAGGCATCTCGCTGAAAAGCCGAATCCCCGTGTGGGACGAGTTCGTGCCTCGCTTTAAAGCGACGCTGGAGCTTGGCGTCTGCGCCATGATTTTTGCCGTCGCCGTGGGGATTCCGGTGGGCGTGCTGGCCGCAGTGAAGCGCGGTTCTATCTTCGATCACACTGCCGTTGGCCTGGCGCTGACCGGTTACTCTATGCCTATCTTCTGGTGGGGCATGATGCTGATCATGCTGGTTTCCGTCCACTGGAACCTGACGCCGGTTTCCGGGCGCGTGAGCGATATGGTGTTCCTTGATGATACCAATCCGTTGACGGGCTTTATACTGATCGACACCGCTATCTGGGGCGAAGAGGGTAACTTTATTGATGCGCTGGCGCATATGATCCTGCCTGCGATGGTGCTCGGCACAATCCCGCTGGCCGTCATTGTGCGTATGACCCGTTCGTCGATGCTGGAAGTGCTGGGGGAGGATTACATCCGTACCGCACGCGCCAAAGGGTTGACCAGGATGCGCGTCATTATCGTCCATGCTCTGCGTAACGCTATGCTGCCAGTCGTCACCGTGATCGGCCTGCAGGTCGGGACGCTGTTGGCGGGCGCGATTCTGACAGAAACTATCTTCTCGTGGCCCGGTCTGGGGCGCTGGCTGATCGATGCGCTGCAACGCCGCGATTATCCGGTAGTGCAGGGCGGCGTGTTACTGGTAGCGACGATGATTATTCTCGTCAACCTGCTGGTAGACCTGCTGTACGGCGTGGTGAACCCGCGTATTCGGCATAAGAAGTAAGGGGCCATCATGTCACAGGTTACTGAAAATAATGTTAATGCCGCACCGGCGCCCATGACGCCATTGCGGGAGTTCTGGCACTATTTCAAACGCAACAAAGGCGCGGTCGTCGGGCTGGCGTATGTTCTCATCGTGATCCTGATTGCGGTGTTTGCCAACTTTATTGCGCCGTACAACCCGGCAGAGCAGTTCCGTGATGCGCTGCTGGCACCGCCGGTCTGGCAGGAAGGCGGCAGTTGGGCGCATATTCTGGGAACGGATGATGTTGGTCGCGATGTCCTCTCGCGCCTGATGTATGGCGCGCGTTTGTCACTGCTGGTCGGCTGTCTGGTGGTCGTCCTGTCGCTGGTAATGGGGATCATTCTCGGCCTGGTCGCGGGCTACTTCGGCGGTCTGGTCGATAACATCATCATGCGCGTGGTCGATATTATGCTGGCCCTGCCGAGCCTGCTGCTGGCGCTGGTGCTGGTGGCGATCTTCGGCCCCTCCATCGGCAACGCTGCGCTGGCGTTGACGTTTGTGGCGCTGCCGCACTATGTCCGCTTAACCCGCGCGGCGGTTCTGGTAGAGGTGAACCGCGATTATGTGACTGCCTCCCGCGTGGCGGGCGCAGGCGCGATGCGTCAGATGTTCGTCAATATTTTCCCGAACTGCCTTGCGCCGCTGATCGTTCAGGCGTCACTGGGCTTCTCTAACGCCATTCTCGATATGGCTGCCCTCGGCTTCCTGGGGATGGGCGCACAGCCGCCTACGCCGGAATGGGGCACCATGCTCTCTGACGTTCTGCAGTTCGCGCAAAGCGCCTGGTGGGTCGTGACCTTCCCGGGGCTGGCGATTCTGCTGACGGTACTGGCATTTAACCTGATGGGTGACGGGCTGCGTGACGCGCTCGATCCCAAACTGAAGCAGTAAGAGGTTCGAGATGGCGTTATTAAATGTAGATCAATTATCGGTGCACTTCGGCGACGAAGGGACACCGTTCAAAGCCGTCGACCGCATTAGCTACAGCGTGAAGCAGGGTGAGGTGGTCGGGATTGTCGGCGAGTCTGGTTCCGGCAAATCCGTCAGCTCGCTGGCGATTATGGGGCTTATCGATTACCCAGGCCGCGTGATGGCGGAAAACCTGCTCTTTAACGGACAGGATCTGAAGCGCATTTCCGAGAAGGAACGTCGCAACCTGGTGGGTGCTGAAGTGGCGATGATTTTCCAGGACCCGATGACCAGCCTCAATCCTTGCTATACCGTTGGCTTTCAGATTATGGAAGCCATCAAGGTACATCAGGGCGGGAACAAGAAAACCCGTCGTCAGCGAGCGATTGACCTGTTGAACCAGGTGGGTATTCCCGATCCGGCTTCTCGTCTGGATGTCTATCCGCACCAGCTTTCTGGCGGCATGAGTCAGCGCGTGATGATTGCGATGGCCATAGCCTGTCGACCAAAGCTGTTAATTGCTGATGAACCGACCACGGCGCTGGATGTGACCATTCAGGCGCAAATCATTGAGCTGCTGCTGGAGTTGCAGCAAAAAGAGAACATGGCGCTGGTGCTGATTACCCATGACCTGGCGCTGGTGGCGGAAGCGGCGCACAAAATTATCGTCATGTACGCCGGGCAGGTCGTCGAAACCGGCGCTGCGCAGGATATTTTCCGCGCGCCGCGTCATCCGTATACCCAGGCATTGCTACGTGCGTTACCAGAGTTTGCGCAAGATAAAGCGCGTCTGGCGTCGCTGCCGGGCGTGGTGCCGGGGAAATATGACCGACCGACGGGTTGTCTGCTTAACCCTCGCTGCCCCTACGCCACGGACAGATGTCGTGCGGAAGAACCTGCTCTCAACCAACTGGACGATGGACGTCAGTCAAAATGTCATTACCCACTCGATGATGCCGGGAGGCCCACACTATGAGTACGCATGAGGCCACCTTGCAACAGCCGCTGTTGCGGGCTATCGACCTGAAAAAACACTATCCGGTGAAGAAGGGGATCTTTTCTCCGGAACGGCTGGTAAAAGCGCTGGATGGCGTGTCGTTTAATCTCGAACGCGGTAAAACGCTGGCGGTAGTGGGGGAGTCCGGTTGTGGAAAATCCACACTGGGCCGCCTGCTGACGATGATTGAAACGCCAACCGGCGGCGAGCTTTATTACCAGGGGCAGGATCTGCTCAAACACGATCCGCACGCGCAGAAACTGCGGCGGCAGAAAATTCAGATTGTGTTTCAGAACCCCTACGGTTCCCTGAACCCACGCAAGAAAGTGGGGCAAATTCTGGAAGAGCCGTTGCTGATCAATACCAGCCTGAGTAAAGCGCAGCGTCGTGAAAAAGCGCTGGCGATGATGGCGAAGGTGGGGCTGAAAACCGAGCACTACGACCGCTATCCGCATATGTTCTCCGGCGGCCAGCGTCAGCGTATCGCTATCGCCCGCGGTCTGATGCTTGATCCGGACGTAGTGATTGCCGACGAACCGGTCTCCGCGCTCGACGTGTCGGTGCGCGCCCAGGTGCTGAACCTGATGATGGATTTGCAACAGGATATGGGGCTGTCTTATGTCTTTATCTCGCACGACCTGTCGGTGGTGGAACACATCGCCGATGAAGTGATGGTCATGTACTTAGGCCGCTGCGTGGAGAAAGGGACCAAAGAGCAGATTTTTAACAATCCACGTCATCCCTATACCCAGGCGTTGCTCTCCGCCACGCCGCGGCTGAATCCGGACGATCGCCGTGAGCGGATTAAGCTGACCGGCGAGTTGCCGAGTCCGCTGAACCCGCCGCCGGGCTGCGCCTTCAACGCCCGCTGCAGCCGTCGCTTCGGACCCTGTACGCAGTTACAGCCGCAGCTTAAAGAGTACGACGGCCAGTTGGTGGCCTGCTTTGCCGTCGATCAGGATGAAAACCCGCAGAAACCGTTGAGTTAATTGCGTTTTATGCCGGATGGCGGCTGCGCCTTATCAAGCCTACACCGTACCTGTAGGCCTGGTAAGCGTAGCGCCACCGGGCATGGCTCTCCGGTACGACTTATTCAATCAATTTTAATAACGGCGACAGGCACAACAATATTCCATATAACAGAATAAGCCAGGTTTTCAGGCCGCGTAATTTTTCCAGTTGCGCTACTTTATAAATCAGGAAAAAAGGAATAATACACGCGACAATGCCATAAAGCGGACTGCCTAACTGGAAAAAGACCAATACTGAGACGCGAAACGAAACCCAGATAACCAGAGTAACCACGATAAAGACACAGATACCAGATGTCAGTAACAGTGGGTTGACGTTTTTGACATCCATAATACGACTCAATACATTCAGTACAATACCTTTAAGCGCTTCGTGAAAACCTAAATAAATACCAAAGAACGCGGTAAGTACGGCAAAAATATTGAGGATGGTAGAGGTAATGTGGATGATATGGCCAGGGATTACCTGAGCTGCCAGCGCAAGGGCGGAAATATTCTGCTCGAACGCTGATACCGCCTCTTCATGGCTAATCGAAAAGGTAAACGAGAACGAGAAAAAGAGAATAATGGCAATCAGCGTAATATAGCTAATGCGATGCGTGCGAATCGCCATCCGGGTGGCCAGCACACGGTCAGGCTCGCGCTTACGATAGGCGATGTTCATTGGGTTTAGCACCTGAATGAAGACCGCAGAAAAGAAGCAAAATGGGATAGTGAGCAGTACGTCGCGAAAGAAAACCGATGCGGCGGGAAAGGCGGAAATATTATCAAGATTCCAGTGTGGGATCATAGCGAAACCGAATATCAGAATGATCCCGACTTTTACCACCACCATCGGGCCGGAAATTTTAAATAATAACTTTTCCCCGCCGGAGGCAATCGCCACCAGCACGGCGAAAATCGCGACTTTATAGATAATAGACTGCGAAAGATCGACCTCAGTAAGGCCGAAGGTTTTGATATAGGAGGCGCTATCAAACACCACCGACAGGGAATAAATAAACACCCCGTGGATAATCATAAGAAAATAGATTACACCGAGAAAAATGCCCCAGTTTTTGCCAAGATAGTGACTGATAATATCCGTATAATCGTCACAGGTTTCGCTTTCAGATAACGTTTTTAGATAAATATCCTGCACAATATAGGTAGCGGGATAGGCGATGATAAAAGCGGTAATAAATACCCAGATCCCCTTGAGACCGATTTGCACTGGCATTAAGACGGTACCTGCGCCGATCGCCATACCGATACACAAGAGCACCCAGCCAAAATCATATTTTGTAAACGGTAATCTCGTTGAAAGCGGTGTGGTCGTAGCGTTACTGTTATTTAATGGTAATGTGTCGTCCTGCATAGAGCCCCCTGCCCAAAATATAGGCAGCTCTCTCATAAAGAATGCTGCCTATAACCAGGCTATAGTGCCTTGATACCCGATGCGGCAAACCGGTGACAGCGGTTCGCCGAGCAATCGTCAGAATGCTGCTTTTCTGCTGGCGCGTTCAAGGTCATGAATAATATCGTCGGGATCTTCAGGTCCCGCTGAAAGACGGATAAGTTCGTCGGTAATACCTGCTTTTAGCCATTCCTCTGGCGCAACAGGCGAATATGTCATAGACGCAGGATGCTGAACGAGGGTTTCGGTATCACCGGGACTGGCCGCGAGGAGGCATAATTTACAGAATTGAGCGGCTGACTGCCAGCCTCAGAAATGCTGAATGTATTCTGGCAAATAAAAGTAATCGTCTGCGAAGCGTCACGCAGATTGCACGTTAGCGCCGTGCCGGGACGGGGATTTTGCCGTAATATCAGCAGCAAGCCGGGTTTACCCGGTGAGGCGCAATGTTGCGGGGGGGTGATCCCCGGCGGCATAGGTTGCTGGATAGAGAAAACCCCCGCACGTTGACTGGTATAAACTTGGCAACCTGACGGGGGCTAACTTGAACCCAAACACTTTAAGGATAGCCGCGAACGGTTGCCATTGCAACAAGGCGGCTATATGACGCTTACGCAGTTGGGCGTGGTCTTCTGGCACGATCTGGCAGCGCCGATCATTGCTGGCATTATCGCCAGTGTGATCGTCAACTGGCTACGTGACAGGAAGTAACGCGTTTTGAGCGTCTGTCCGCCGTAATGGCAACATGCGCCCGAACCAGGCCGCAGGGGAAACCTTGCGGCCTTTTTCGGTTTACTGCGGGTAAGGCACCCAGTCGCCGCCATTCATACGAACGTAGGGCTTACCCTGATACTGAATCACCACCGCATTAGCGTTTTCTGAAACCGGCGCGGTTTGCGGCAGATTGCTGGTCAGCTTGTTCCAGTTCACACTGTCTTCGGTAAAGAGCTTACCGTCCACGGCGCGTACGACCAGTTCGGAAATCGCCAGGTAGCTGCTCGGCTGGTTAATATCAATCGGCGCGCCCTCATGCGGGGCTTTCATGCCAAAAAATTTCACGCCCGCCGGGACGTTGGTGATGGAGGGGCTGGGAATATCGCGCAGGCCTGAGATCTGCATTCTGTCGCCCTTCAGCGCGCCGCCGTGCTCCGGTACGACGACCACCATCACCTTACGCCCGGATTTCTCCAGTTCGGTGAAGAAGGCGTCCAGTTCATCGAACAGTTTCTGCGCGCGGATTTTATAATCCGCCGTTTTGCTGACGCCGGGGAAGTGGTTGCCATCGTGCAGCGGCAGCAGGTTAAAGAAAGTCGCGGAGCGGGAATTGGCTTCACGTTATTCCCCTGTCAACCAGCGGTTCAGGACCGCCAGATCGTCATATACCGGCGAGCCGTCGAATGACAGCAGGGCGGTTGGCAGGCCGGACTGGTTCATCAGTTCGCTCTGCATACCGCCGTTTTCGCGAACTTCTTTCAGGAAGCCGCCAAATTCACCGTTATGATCCATCATCAGATGCTGAGTAAAGCCCAGTTTCGCCAGATTATCAAACAGATAACATTCGTTATTGGCTGGTTGATAAAGTCGGGTATGCGAAGGTTGACCACAGCTGGCGCGTAGCAGACGAATGGCCGCCGGGCCGCTGTAAGGCGTACCGGAATTAAAGTGTTTAAACAAAATGTCAAAGTGCGACCATAGCGGATGTGACATCAGGCCTGCCGCTTCGACATCCGACCAGGAGAGCGAACAAATATTGATGACCAATAGGTCGAACGGCTGCGCATCAGGCGGAAGTTGCGCCGGGAACGTCGTTTTCCGCTTTTCTTCCGCGGCATAGAAGGTGTTCAACCAGGCGTTCAGATTCGCGGTCGTCGGCGGCGCGGTTTGCGCAGGCATATCGCCGATGACCGGCTTATCGCCCGCTGTCGCGACGGTAGCGGCCGCGTTACCGCCAGTTGTCGTCACCGTATCGGTTGGCTGGCCTGCCGGCCACAGCGTAAAAACCGGGCCGGTTAATGTCAGGACATTCAGCCATACCATGATGGCGACCACAAACACCGTGACCCGAATCCACTGTGATAAAAAAAGCCAGGCAACCAGCAGTACGAAGATGGCGCCGATCATTTGCCAGTTAATAAAACGGGCGATCAGATCGAGCAGATAACCGGAGCTGAATTCCGCCACCTGCGTCCCCTGGCTCATAATGCTTTGCGGGCCGGGCAGCCAGGTATCGTGCCAGAACAGCGCGAAGCCGACGGGAATGGCAATCCAGTGGCGCAACCGGTGAAGGCGATACTTTGGTATTGGCATGAGCAGAAACGCCATGAATACCAGATTCAGTAAAGGATGAAAATTCAGATAGCCTGCCCACAGCAGGCCAAACTTGACCAGAAAATAGAAGTTCCAGCCGGAAAGACCGCGCCAGTACTGCCAGAGCGGAGAAGGCATTGATGGAGTTTGAGTATGCTGAGTCATTTTTTGTCTGCCTTGACTTTCGTAGCGCGGCGCAGAGTTCCGGCTGGTTTTACATAACGAGGTTTGGCAAATAGCAGCCGGGTCGTATCACTGATACGGCGTAGCGAATGACGCGCCAGATACCCCAGCGGAAAGAAAATCAGCGCGCAAAAAAGAATAATTTGCACGATATCGCTGATGGTCATCATGATGCACGCTCCGCGGTGTCGTCGAGCAATCGCAGGGGTTCAGGAATACGACGCCAGATGCGGCCATCGTGTTCGGCATTTATTACCGGGTCGGCGCGTTTTGCCAGCGGTAGCGGCGTTCCCCACAGTTCCGGCGACAATAAGCGCATCTGCACCAGCTCGGCGCTGATTTGTTTATCTTCGAACCAGACCATACGATTAGAGAAAATATCGCCCGTCGGCAAAGGGAAAATATGGTTTAACGCGGTATCCAGATCGTTGACCCGGCAGAATGATAAAAACAGCACCAGACGGTTGCCGCCGATGGTCATAATATCGCCGGTTCGGTTTGGCCGACATAATGTTAACGCCTGCTCAACCCGAATGCCCGGCACCGGGCGCAGCGCGACCAGAACGCCTTTCCCGTCGGCGGGGAGCAGGGTGTTGCTCATCATCGTATGGATGGCATCGCAGAAGATATCCCACGGCTGAAAACCGCGCAGTTTCAACGGCTGCGTCATTGACAGTAGCGTGGTGATGTCTTCCGGTACGTAACGGCTGAACTGCTGTCCCTGCACGCTTTCAATAAGCGTCAGGCAGCGTGAAAGCGGGGCGTTCCAGGGAATGATCATATTCGCGCCGCAGCCCAGCAGCAGGCGCTCATCGGTGGCGCGCAAACTGGCGATATTTTCGCGCACGACAATTTTCAGCGCGCTTCCCCGCTGGCGCCGCAAAGTATGAATGCGACGAGCAAGCGGCTCGATTTGGTTGTTCTGTGTAAGCGAAAAAATAATTGTCGCGGCCTGCGCCGTGCGCGCGTCGTTGAATAGCGCTTCGTTATTGTCGAAAAGCGTCCAGTGTTCCGAGAGCGGCGGCGCGCCTTCAAGGACGGCGACGTGGCTAAGAATGCGTTTTTCGTCGCTACGCGGCTGAATTGCCGTCTCCTCCTGATGGGATAGCGTCCAGCGCTCGTCCTGCTGACACAGCAATAACTGCTGTCGGGCGCTGACGCCTTTTTCGTTACACCAGAAGGCAATATCGAACAAATGTTGGTCGCCCTGAAAACGTAAATTGGCGAGGCCGAAAAGTGAGCGATACTCGCCCATCAACAACGAGGACTGTTTATCGCTATTATTACAAGGGTTAATAACCAACAATGAACAGTGATGAAAACGAGTCCATTTATTCATTTTTTCCAGCCATTTATGCAGGCTTTCTGACGTTATATTCCGCCACGTGTTATTTGCACAAATAAGAATGAAAAAGTAATGCGTCGGGTTAACAGAACAAAGCAAATCGTGGGGCAAAGAGTATAGCCCTTTTTCTGAATCCGGCATGGTAAATAAGCGGATTTTCTCCGGACCGTGAGATTCATCTAATTTGATTACTTTGCCAGGATCGCCTTCCATGCCGATGACGGCGACATTTGCATTCTCCGTTTGTGACGCAATCGTTTGATTCACCAGGCTGATGGCATCTTGCTGGCGATCGGCGTTAACCCACCAGACGCCGCCGGTTGGCATATGGCGCAGTTCATCCCATAATGATGAGATGCCGAGAGAAAATACGGGGTCCACAGTGTCCCTCATGTCACTATTTTAACTGTTTATCAGTTTACTAGCGAAAGCACAGAAATAAACCTAACATTGAAATTAAAACGCATCAGATTTAGCATGTGAATCAATTTGCCCGGCAGGATGCCCTGTAACTCTGCGCTTTGCATTTTTACACATTATAAATGATGTCACGGAAAGATGAAAAATGCGCGTTCTCCCGTATTGACGACGGGGCGTAATGCTGCCAGTGAGAAATATTTAAAAAGGAGCAACCAGAATGTATAACAATGAACCTGGCGCTCAGTCCGATCCAACGTTGGGCTACACTTTTCAAAATGATTTTCTGGCATTAAGCCAGGCGTTTTCACTACCCGAAATAGATTATACCGATATTTCCCAACGCGAACAGTTGGCGGCGGCGATTAAAAGATGGCCGCTCCTGGCTGAATTTGCGCAACCACATTCATTAAGGAAGCCATGAATGGCGATTCTGGGACTGCAGGGCGTGCGCGGCGGGGTGGGAACCACATCTCTCACCGCAGCACTCGCCTGGGCGTTACAAATCTTAGGGGAAAATGTCCTGGTGATTGACGCCAGCCCCGATAACCTGCTGCGCATGTCGTTTAACGTCGACTTCGTCCATCAGGGCGGTTGGGCGCGATCGTTGCTGGACGGCCAGGACTGGCGCGATGCCGGATTACGTTATACCTCACAGCTTGATCTACTGCCGTTTGGACAGCTCACCGCGCAAGAGCGGGAAAATCCGCAGTCCTGGCAGGAGACGCTGGGAGAGATCGGATCGGCTATCCAGGCGCTGAAAGCGAGCGGGCGTTATAGCTGGATTTTACTGGACTTGCCCTACGGCGCGTCACCGCTGACACGGCAGCTGGTGAGCCTCTGCGACCATACGCTGGCGGTAGCCCGGGTTGACGCTAACTGCCATATTCGCCTTCATCAGCAGGCGTTGCCTGCCGGAGCGCATATTCTGATCAATGACTTACGCATTGGCAGTCAGTTACAGGACGATCTGTACCAGGTCTGGCTGCAAAGCCAGCGCCGGTTGCTGCCCATTGTGATCCATCGCGATGAGGCGATGGCGGAGTGCATGGCGTCGAAACAGCCGTTAGGCGAATATCGCAGCGATTCGTTAGCTGCCGAAGAGGTGTTAACGCTGGCGAACTGGTGCCTGCTGCATGATGCGGGCGACAAAACGTCCGCCGGGAGCCTGCGATGAGCGCCCTTTCCCGGTGGCTGCTTATCCCGCCGGTTAGCGCGCGTTTGAGCGAGCGCTATCAGGGTTACCGCCGCCACGGCGCGTCGCCGTTTAGCGCAGCGCTCGGCTGCCTGTGGATGATTCTGGCGTGGATAGTTTTTCCGCTTGAGCATCCGCGCTGGCAGCGTATTCGCGACGAGCATAAAGCACTTTATCCGCATATTAACGCCGCCCGCCCGCGCCCGCTGGACCCGGCCCGTTACCTCATTCAGACCCTCTGGCTGGTGATGATCTCGTCGACTAAAGAACGTCATGAACCGCGCTGGCGGTCATTTGCGCGCCTGAAGGACGTTCGTGGACGTTACCATCAATGGATGGATACCTTACCGGAACGGGTGCGCCAAAAGACAACGCACCTGGAAAAGGAAAAAGAGCTGGGACATCTTAGCAACGGTGCCCGGCGTTTTATTCTGGGCGTTATCGTGACCTTTTCACTGATACTGGCGCTGATCTGTATTACGCAGCCATTTAACCCGCTATCGCAATTTATCTTTCTGCTGTTGCTGTGGGGCGTTGCGCTGTTGGTACGACGTATGCCGGGACGCTTTTCCGCGCTGATGCTCATCGTGCTGTCGCTAACGGTCTCCTGTCGTTATATCTGGTGGCGCTATACCTCGACGCTAAATTGGGACGACCCGGTCAGTCTGGTGTGCGGGCTGATTCTGCTGTTTGCGGAAACCTACGCCTGGATTGTGCTGGTGCTGGGGTACTTCCAGGTGGTGTGGCCGTTAAATCGTCAACCGGTGCCGTTGCCGAAAGAAATGTCGCAGTGGCCGACGGTGGATATTTTTGTACCGACCTATAACGAAGACCTTAATGTGGTCAAAAATACCATTTACGCTTCGCTTGGCATTGACTGGCCGAAGGACAAGCTGAATATCTGGATCCTTGATGACGGCGGGCGTGAATCATTTCGTCATTTTGCCCGACATGTTGGCGTGCATTACATTGCCCGCGCCACGCATGAACACGCCAAAGCCGGCAACATCAACAATGCGCTAAAACACGCGAAAGGCGAGTTTGTGGCGATCTTCGATTGCGACCATGTGCCGACACGCTCGTTTCTGCAAATGACAATGGGCTGGTTCCTGAAAGAAAAACAGCTGGCGATGATGCAGACGCCGCATCATTTCTTCTCCCCGGACCCGTTTGAGCGCAACCTGGGACGTTTTCGTAAAACGCCTAACGAAGGCACGCTGTTTTACGGACTGGTACAGGACGGTAACGATATGTGGGACGCCACTTTCTTTTGCGGATCGTGCGCGGTGATTCGCCGTAAGCCGCTGGATGAGATTGGCGGTATCGCCGTTGAGACGGTGACGGAAGATGCGCATACTTCGCTCCGGCTGCACCGGCGAGGTTATACCTCAGCGTATATGCGCATTCCGCAGGCGGTGGGGCTGGCGACGGAAAGCCTGTCGGCGCATATCGGGCAGCGTATTCGTTGGGCGCGGGGCATGGTGCAAATTTTCCGCCTCGATAACCCTCTGTTTGGTAAAGGCTTAAAACTGGCGCAGCGGCTGTGCTACCTCAACGCGATGTTCCATTTCTTGTCCGGCATTCCGCGCCTGATCTTTCTGACCGCGCCGCTGGCTTTTCTGCTGCTGCACGCCTATATCATTTATGCGCCTGCGTTGATGATTGCGCTATTTGTGATACCGCACATGGTCCACGCCAGCCTGACTAACTCGAAGATTCAGGGCAAGTATCGTCACTCTTTCTGGAGTGAAATCTATGAAACGGTACTGGCATGGTATATCGCACCGCCGACTCTGGTCGCGTTGATCAATCCGCACAAAGGGAAATTTAACGTCACGGCGAAAGGCGGGCTGGTGGAAGAGAAGTACGTCGACTGGGTAATCTCGCGTCCGTATATCTTCCTTGTCTTGCTTAACCTGCTCGGCGTGGCGGCGGGCGTATGGCGATACTATTACAGGCCGGAAAATGAAACGCTGACCGTCATCGTTAGCCTGGTGTGGGTCTTCTATAACCTGGTCATTCTCGGCGGCGCGGTTGCGGTTTCGGTAGAGAGTAAACAGGTCAGACGCGCGCATCGGGTCGAGATTGCCATGCCGGGGGCCATCGCCCGCGAAGATGGACATTTGTTCTCCTGTACCGTACATGACTTCTCCGACGGCGGGTTAGGCATCAAGATCAACGGTCAGGCGCAGGTGCTGGAAGGGCAGAAAGTGAATCTGTTGCTTAAACGCGGGCAGCAGGAATATGTCTTTCCAACGCAGGTGGTGCGCGTAACGGGCAATGAGGTCGGGCTGCAACTGATGCCGCTCACCACCAAACAACATATTGATTTTGTGCAGTGTACCTTCGCTCGCGCCGATACGTGGGCGCTTTGGCAAGATAGCTTCCCGGAAGATAAACCGCTGGAAAGCTTGCTGGATATTCTGAAGCTGGGCTTCCGCGGATATCGCCACCTCGCGGAATTCGCGCCGCCTTCAGTAAAAGTAATTTTCCGATCGTTGACGGCGTTAATTGCCTGGATTGTATCGTTTATTCCGCGTCGCCCGGAGCGGCAAGCGGCGATACAGCCGTCGGATCGGGTTATGGCTCAGGCTCAACAATGATGATAATGCGATGAAAAGAAAATTGTCCTGGATGTGTGCGGCGGTAATAGGATTAAGCGCGTTTCCTGCTTTCATGACGGCGGCGGCGCCTGCTACGCCGCCATTGATAAATGCTGAACCCACCGAGCCTGCGCCGTCGCCCGCAACTGAGGCGCCCGTCGTGGCACAGACCGCGCCTTCGCGCGAGGTCAAGCTGACCTTTGCGCAAATCGCGCCGCCGCCGGGTAGTATGGCGCTGCGTGGCGTTAACCCTAACGGCGGCATTGAATTTGGTATGCGCAGCGATGAAGTGGCGTCGAAAGCGGTGCTGAATCTGGAATATACGCCCTCGCCGTCGCTCCTGCCGGTTCAGTCGCAGCTCAAGGTTTATCTCAATGATGAACTGATGGGCGTACTGCCGGTGACAAAAGAGCAGTTGGGGAAAAAGACGCTGGCGCAGGTACCTATCAATCCGCTATTTATCACCGATTTTAACCGGGTGCGGCTGGAGTTTGTCGGCCACTATCGCGACGTGTGTGAAAATCCGGCCAGCAGTACTCTGTGGTTAGACATCGGGCGAAATAGCGCCCTGGATCTGACCTATAACATGCTGGCGGTGAATAACGATCTGTCCCACTTCCCGGTGCCGTTTTTCGATCCGCGGGATAACCGTCCGGTGACGTTGCCGATAGTGTTTGCTGACATGCCGGATCTGGCGCAGCAGCAGGCGGCTTCTATTGTCGCGTCCTGGTTTGGCTCGCGGGCGGGCTGGCGCGGTCAGCGCTTCCCGGTGTTGTATAATCACCTGCCGGATCGCAATGCGATCGTGTTCGCCACCAACGATCGACGCCCCGATTTCCTGCGCGATCATCCTGCGGTTAACGCGCCGGTTATCGAGATGATGAGCCATCCGGATAATCCGTATGTGAAGTTGCTGGTCGTGTTTGGCCGTGATGATAAAGACCTGTTGCAAGCGGCAAAAGGTATCGCGCAAGGGAATATTCTCTTCCGTGGTTCCAGCGTGGTGGTCAACGATGTAAAACCGCTGCTGGCGCGCAAACCGTATGATGCGCCGAACTGGGTGCGTACCGATCGCCCGGTCACTTTTGGCGAGCTGAAAACCTATGAAGAGCAGCTCCAGTCGAGTGGGCTGGAGCCGGCGCCCATCAATGTTTCTTTGAATCTGCCGCCGGACCTCTATTTGCTGCGTAGCAACGGTATTGATATGGATCTCAACTACCGTTATACCTCGCCGCCGACCAAAGACAGTTCACGACTGGACATCAGTCTGAATAACCAGTTCCTGCAAGCCTTTAGCCTTAACAGCACGCAGGAAACTAATCGACTCCTGTTGCGCTTGCCGGTACTTCAGGGACTGCTGGATGGTAAAACAGATGTGTCTATTCCGGCGCTCAAACTGGGGGCGATGAACCAACTACGTTTTGACTTCCGCTACATGAATCCGATGCCGGGCGGGTCGGTGGACAACTGTATTACCTTCCAGCCGGTACCGAATCATGTGGTGATAGGGGATGACTCCACTATCGATTTTTCGAAATATTACCACTTTATCGCGATGCCGGATTTACGCGCGTTCGCCAATGCGGGTTTCCCGTTCAGCCGGATGGCCGACTTGTCTGACACGCTGGCGGTGATGCCGAAGACCCCAACCGAAGCGCAAATGGAAACGCTGCTGAATACGGTCGGTGCCATTGGCGGGCAGACCGGTTTCCCGGCAATTAATCTGACCATCACCGATGATAGCGCTCAGATAGCCGACAAAGACGCCGATCTGCTGATTATTGGCGCTATTCCGGGCAAGCTAAAAGATGATAAGCGTATCGATCTGTTGGTGCAGGCGACACAAAGCTGGGTAAAAACCCCGATGCGGCAGACCGCTTTCCCGTCGATTATGCCGGATGAGGCCGATCGCGCGGCGGATGCGCAGTCCACCGTCACCGCCAGCGGCCCGATGGCGGCGGTGGTGGGCTTCCAGTCGCCGTTTAATGATCAGCGCAGCGTGATTGCTCTGCTGGCTGATAGCCCGCGCGGTTACCAGCTACTGAACGACGCTGTGAACGACAGCGGTAAACGCGCCGCGATGTTTGGTTCCGTGGCGGTGATCCGCGAGTCCGGCGTTCACAGTCTGCGCGTTGGCGATATCTATTACGTCGGACATCTGCCGTGGTTTGAGCGGCTGTGGTATGCGCTGGCGAATCACCCGGTGCTGCTGGCGGTACTGGCGGCCCTCAGTGTGGTATTACTGGCGTGGGTATTGTGGCGTCTGCTACGTATTCTCAGTCGCCGTCGTCTCGACCCTGACCATGAGTAACGCATGATGACTATGCTGCGCGGATGGATAACGATGATCGTCATGCTGACGGCAATAAATGCGCAGGCGGCCTGTAGCTGGCCTGCGTGGGAACAGTTCAAGAAAGATTACATTAGCCAGCAGGGACGCGTTATCGATCCGGGCGATGCGCGAAAAATTACCACCTCCGAAGGGCAAAGCTACGCCATGTTCTTTGCCCTGGCGGCGAACGATCGACCGGCGTTCGCGCAACTGTTTAACTGGACGCAAAACAATCTGGCGCAGGGATCGCTGCGTGAACATCTGCCCGCCTGGCTGTGGGGACAAAAAGATCCCGACACCTGGTCGGTGCTGGACAGCAACTCCGCGTCCGACGGCGATATCTGGATGGCATGGTCGCTGCTGGAGGCCGGTCGCCTGTGGAAAGAGACGCGTTATACCGAGGTGGGCACGGCGTTGCTAAAACGCATCGCCCGCGAAGAGGTCGTGAATGTGCCGGGGCTGGGCTCAATGCTGCTACCTGGCAAAATCGGCTTTGCCGAGGCGAATAGCTGGCGTTTTAACCCAAGCTATCTGCCGCCGCAGTTGGCGCAATACTTTAGCCGTTTTGGCGCGCCGTGGTCGACGCTACGGGAAACCAATTTACGGCTTTTGCTGGAAACCGCGCCGAAAGGTTTCTCGCCGGACTGGGTGCGTTATGAAAGCAAGCAAGGCTGGCAGTTGAAAGCGGAAAAGACGCTGATCAGTAGCTACGATGCGATTCGCGTCTATTTATGGACGGGAATGATGCATGATGGCGATCCGCAAAAAGCGCGTTTACTGGCGCGATTTAAACCGATGGCGACGTTAACGATGAAAAACGGCGTTCCACCGGAGAAAGTGGATGTCGTCAGCGGGAATGCGCAGGGGACGGGGCCGGTCGGGTTTTCCGCCGCTTTACTGCCTTTCCTGCAAAATCGCGACGCCCAGGCCGTGCAGCGACAGCGGGTCGCAGACCATTTTCCTGGCAGCGATGCCTATTACAACTATGTGCTGACTCTCTTTGGACAAGGCTGGGATCAGCACCGTTTTCGCTTCACCGTCAAAGGTGAATTATTACCTGACTGGGGCCAGGAATGCGTAAGTTCACGTTAAGTCTCATGCACGCTTTTTTGCCGGCTGGCGGTCGAAACGCCTTACCTGGCAAAAGGGGCGTTTCTCGGGCATTGTTGGGTTTATCGCTTGGTATGGCGCTAACACCGCTTGCCGGCGCAGCGACCTCCGCGCAGCAACAGTTGCTGGAGCAGGTTCGGCTGGGCGAGGCCACGCACCGTGAGGACTTAGTCCGTCAGTCGCTCTATCGCCTGGAGCTGATCGACCCCAATGATCCACAGGTTATCGCCGCCCGTTTCCGCTATCTGTTGCGCCAGGGGGATAGCGACGGGGCACAGAAGCTACTTGACCGGCTGGCGCAACTGGCGCCGGAGTCGACGGCGTATCAATCTTCCCGCACCGCGATGCTGCTCTCCACGCCACAAGGACGTCAGTCTTTGCAGGAGGCGCGTTTACTGGCGACGACCGGCCATACTGAACAAGCGATCGCCAGCTACGACAAGTTGTTTAAAGGTTATCCGCCGGAGGGCGAACTGGCGGTCGAATACTGGACGACCGTGGCGAAATTGCCCGCCCGCCGTCACGAAGCGATTAACCAGCTACAGAAAATCAATGCCGTCAGTCCGGGTAATAACGCTCTGCAAAATGCGCTGGCGCAACTGTTGTTCGCCAGCGGGCGGCGCGATGAGGGATTTGCGGTGCTAAAACAGATGGCGAAATCCAGTACGGGACGCAGCGCGGCCTCCGCCATCTGGTACCAGCAGATAAAAGATCTCCCGGTGAGCGACGCCAGCGTAAAAGCGTTGCAAGACTATCTGACGCAGTTTAGCGAAGGCGATAGCGTGTCTGCCGCCCGCGCCCAGCTTAGCGAGCAGCAAAAACAGTTAGCCGATCCGGCGTTCCGCGCGCGCTCGCAGGGCATCGCGGCGGTTAATGCCGGAGAAGGCGGTAAGGCCATTGCGCAATTGCAGCAGGCGGTGAGCGCCCGGCAGGACGACAGCGAGGCGGTCGGCGCGCTGGGGCAGGCATACTCACAGCGTGGCGATCGCGCCCGCGCCGTCGCGCAGTTTGAAAAAGCGCTGGCGATGGCGCCGCACAGCAGCAGCCGCGATAAGTGGGAGAGCCTGCTGAAGGTCAATCGCTACTGGCTGTTAATTCAGCAGGGCGACGCGGCCTTAAAAGCGAATAATCTGGCCCAGGCGGAGCGTTTCTATCAGCAGGCGCGAGCGGTGGATAACACCGACAGCTACGCGGTACTGGGGCTGGGGGATGTGGCGATGGCGCGCAAAGATAATGCCGCCGCCGAACGTTATTATCAGCAGACGCTGCGTATGGATAGCGGTAATACCAATGCTGTACGCGGGCTGGCGAATCTTTATCGCCAGCAGTCGCCGCAAAAAGCCGCCGCGTTTATCGCTTCTCTTTCCGCCAGCCAGCGGCGCAGTATCGACGATATCGAACGCAGTCTGGAAAATGACCGTCTGGCGCAGCAGGCGGAAACGCTGGAAAGCGAGGGCAAATGGGCGCAGGCCGCAGAACTGCACCGTCGCCGGCTGGCATTAGATCCGGGGAGCGTGTGGGTGACGTACCGACTGTCACGCGATCTGTGGCAGGCCGGGCAGCACGCCCAGGCCGATGCGCAAATGCGCTCTCTGGCGCAGCAGAAGCCAAACGATCCGGAACAGGTCTATGCTTATGGGCTTTATCTTTCCGGCAGCGATCGGGACCGGGCGGCGCTGGCGCATCTCAATACCCTACCGACCAGCCAGTGGAACAGCAATATTCAGGAACTGGCGGGCCGATTGCAAAGTAACCAGGTGCTGGAAAGCGCTAACCGCTTGCGCGATAGCGGCAAAGAACGCGAAGCGGAAGCGTTGTTACGTCAGCAGCCGCCCTCTACGCGCATTGCGTTAACGTTGGCGGACTGGGCGCAGCAGCGTGGCGATAATGCGGCGGCCCGCGCCGCTTATGACGCCGTTCTGGCGCGGGAACCGGGTAATGTCGATGCCATGCTGGGGCGGGTGGAAATCGACATCGCACAGGGCGATAACGCTGCGGCGCGCTCTCAGCTGGCGGCGCTGCCTGCGTCGCAAATCACCTCTATTAACATGCAGCGCCGCGTCGCGCTGGCGCAGCTCCAGCTTGGCGATATCACGGCGGCGGCGCGGACCTTCAACCGCATTACGCCGCAGGCAAAAGCACAGCCGCCATCAATGGAAAGCGCGATGGTATTGCGTGACGCCGCCGCTTTTCAGGCGCAAACGGGCGAGCCGCAGCGGGCGTTGGAAACCTACAAAGAGGCAATGGTCGCCGCGGCGATTACGCCGGTTCGTCCCCTGGATAACGATACCTTTACCCGCCTGACGCGCAATGATGAAAAAGATGACTGGCTAAAACGCGGCGTGCGTAGCGATGCGGCGGAGTTGTACCGTCAGCAGGATCTCAATGTCACGTTGGCGCACGATTATTGGGGGTCGAGCGGGACTGGCGGCTACTCCGATCTGAAGGCGCATACCACGATGCTTCAGGTGGATGCGCCCTGGTCGGACGGACGGGCGTTCTTTCGTACTGATATGGTGAATATGGATGTTGGCCGCTTCTCTACGGATGCGGATGGAAAATACGATAATAACTGGGGTACCTGTACGCTGGAGAAATGCAGCGGACATCGTAGCCAGGCCGATACGGGCGCGAGCGTGGCGGTCGGCTGGCAGAATGAGACCTGGCGCTGGGATATCGGCACGACGCCGATGGGCTTTAATGTCGTTGATGTGGTCGGCGGCGTCAGCTATAGCGACGATATCGGGCCGTTGGGTTATACCCTGAACGCGCATCGTCGCCCGATCTCCAGCTCGCTGCTGGCGTTTGGCGGGCAAAAGGACGCCAGCAGCAATACCGGCACCAAATGGGGCGGCGTGCGGGCCAACGGCGGCGGCGTCAGTCTCAGCTATGATAAAGGCGAAGCAAACGGTGTCTGGGCGTCGCTCAGCGGCGACCAGTTGAGCGGTAAAAATGTGGAAGATAACTGGCGCGTGCGCTGGATGACCGGTTATTACTATAAGGTGATTAACGAGAATAACCGCCGCGTTACCGTCGGGCTGAATAACATGATCTGGCATTACGACAAAGATTTGAGCGGTTATTCACTGGGTCAGGGCGGTTATTATAGCCCGCAGGAATACCTGTCGTTTGCGGTGCCGGTGATGTGGCGGCAGCGTACGGAAAACTGGTCGTGGGAGCTGGGCGGCTCGGTATCCTGGTCGCACTCCCGCAACCGTACCATGCCGCGTTATCCGCTGATGAATTTGATCCCGGCGGATTATCAGGAGGATGCGCGTGACCAGACCAACGGCGGCGGCAGCAGCCAGGGATTTGGCTATACCGCGCGGGCGCTCATTGAACGCCGGGTCACTGCCAACTGGTTTGTGGGTACGGCTGTCGATATTCAGCAGGCGAAAGATTATACCCCCAGTCATCTGCTGCTGTATGTCCGTTATTCCGCGGCGGGCTGGCAGGGGGATATGGATTTACCGCCGCAGCCTCTGGTGCCTTACGCTGACTGGTAATCATTGCGTCAGGCCTACGAATTGACAGGCGTCGTAGGCCTGAGAAGCGCAGCGCCATCAGACGCTATCATTAACCGTTATTCAGAAAAGTCCTTTTCAGATACAGCCTCTCTTAATGCCGCTGCAATCGGGTATACTCAGGCGGCAGTCCGGGATATCCAGGGAGAGTCAATTTGCGCGTCAGCCGCTCGTTAACAATTAAACAGATGGCAATGGTTGCGGCCGTTGTCATGGTGTTTGTTTTTGTCTTTTGCACCGTTTTGTTGTTCCATCTGGTACAGCAGAACCGCTACAACACGGCTACGCAACTGGAAAGCATCGCGCGATCTGTTCGGGAACCTCTTTCTTCCGCGATTTTAAAAGCGGATCTCCCCGGCGCGGAAACCATTCTGGAAAGTATTAAACCTGCGGGCGTGGTGAGTCGCGCCGATGTGGTATTGCCGAATCAGTTCCAGGCGTTGCGTAAGCGCTTCATTCCTGAACGCCCCGTCCCGGTTATGGTGACGCGTCTCTTCGAACTGCCGGTACAAATTTCTTTGCCGGTTTATTCGCTGGAGCGTCCCGCCAATCCGCAACCGCTGGCCTACCTTGTATTGCAGGCGGATTCGTACCGTATGTACAAGTTCGTCATGAGCGCGCTCTCTACGTTAGTGACCATTTACTTACTTTTATCGCTGATCCTGACGGTGGCCATCGCCTGGTGCGTAAACCGCCTGATTGTGCATCCGCTGCGCAAAATCGCCCGCGAGCTGAACGACATTCCGCAGCAGGAGCTGATCGGACATCAGCTGGCGTTGCCGCGTCTGCATCAGGATGATGAAATTGGAATGCTGGTGCGCAGCTATAACCTCAACCAGCAGCTTATGCAGCGTCAACGCGAGGAGCAAACGGACAACGCGATGCGTTTTCCGGTTTCCGAGCTGCCCAATAAAGCCTTTTTAATGGCATTGCTGGAACAGGTTATCGCCCGCCAACAGACCACCGCGCTTATCATCGTGACGTGCGAAACGTTGCGTGACACGGCAGGCGTGCTGCAAGAAACGCAGCGGGAGATTCTATTACTGACGCTGGTTGAGAAGCTGAAGTCGGTGCTGGCGCCGCGCATGGTGCTTACGCAGGTCAGCGGGTATGACTTCGCCATTATCGCCCACGGCGTTAAAGAGCCGTGGCACGCCATCACATTAGGTCAGCAAATACTCACTATCATTAATGAACGACTGCCCATCCAGGGTATTCAACTGCGCCCAAGCTGCAGTATTGGCATTGCGATGTATTATGGCGATCTGACCGCCGAAGCGCTCTATGGTCGCGCCGTTTCCGCCGCGTTTACCGCGCGCCGAAAAGGTAAAAATCAGATCCAGTTCTTTGACCCGGCGCAGATGGAGGCCGCTCAACAGCGCCTTACCGAAGAGAGCGATATCCTTACCGCGCTGGATAACCATCAGTTTGCCATTTGGTTGCAGCCGCAGGTCGAGATGCGCAGCGGCAACGTATTAAGCGCCGAAGCCTTGTTACGTATGCAACAGCCGGACGGTAGCTGGGAATTGCCGGAGGGGCTGATTGAGCGCATTGAATCCTGCGGCCTGATGGTCACGGTGGGCCATTGGGTGCTGGAAGAGTCCTGCCGCCAGCTTGCCGCCTGGCAGGAGCGCGGCGTGACATTGCCGCTCTCCGTCAATCTTTCCGCGTTACAGCTCATGCACCCTGGCATGGTGTCGGATCTGCTGGAATTGTTAAATCGCTATCGTATTCAACCGGGTACGCTGATTCTTGAGGTCACTGAAAGCCGCCGTATCGACGATCCGCACGCTGCCGTCGCTATCTTACGTCCGTTACGTAATGCTGGCGTGCGTATCGCACTGGATGATTTTGGCATGGGTTACGCGGGGCTGCGCCAGTTACAGCATATGAAGTCGCTACCGGTCGATATCCTTAAAATTGATAAAATGTTTGTCGATGGGTTACCGGATGATCACAGTATGGTGACGGCGATTATTCTGATGGCCCGCAGTCTTAATTTACAATTGATTGCCGAGGGCGTGGAGAACGAGGCGCAACGCGCGTGGCTGGAACAGGCGGGAGTCAACGTCGCGCAAGGCTTCCTGTTTGCTCGGCCCGTTCCCGCGGATATCTTTGAAGAACGGTATCTGTCGCACGAAAATTCTGATTACAAAAGTTAAAAAAGGTCGCGCTTGTGCGAGCCAGCTCAAACTTTTTAACATTTTTGTTTCAATTATGATCCTGGCGCATTTCTGTCATGTTGTGTGGGTGTTATTTTAAGGCCGCAGGTTACTCATAACCTTACAAGAGCTGTGGTTTTTACTTCAAGGACACCCTATGAAAACCTCTCTGTTCAAAAGTCTTTATTTTCAGGTCCTGACAGCAATCGCCATTGGTATTCTCCTTGGCCATTACTATCCTGAACTGGGCGCACAAATGAAACCGCTTGGCGACGCGTTCGTTAAGCTCATTAAGATGATCATCGCTCCTGTCATTTTCTGTACAGTCGTGACGGGCATCGCAGGCATGGAAAGCATGAAAGCGGTGGGGCGTACCGGCGCGGTCGCGCTGCTTTACTTTGAAATTGTCAGTACGATTGCGCTGATTATCGGTCTTATCATCGTCAACGTTGTGCAACCTGGCGCCGGGATGAACGTCGATCCGGCAACGCTGGATGCGCAGGCGGTGGCCGTTTATGCCGCACAAGCCAAGGAGCAGGGCATTATTGCCTTCCTGATGGATGTCATACCGGGCAGCGTGATCGGCGCGTTTGCCAGCGGCAACATTCTGCAGGTCTTACTGTTTGCGGTGTTGTTTGGTTTTGCGCTGCACCGTTTGGGCAGCAAAGGCCAGCTCATTTTCAATGTGATTGAGAGTTTTTCGCAGGTCATTTTCGGCATCATCAATATGATCATGCGCCTGGCGCCGATTGGCGCATTCGGCGCGATGGCCTTCACCATCGGTAAATACGGCGTCGGTTCTCTGGTGCAACTGGGGCAGCTCATTATCTGCTTCTATATCACCTGTATTCTCTTCGTGGTGGTGGTGCTGGGGACGATTGCACGGGTAACGGGCTTTAGCATTTTTAAATTTATTCGCTATATCCGGGAAGAATTACTCATTGTGCTCGGCACCTCCTCTTCCGAGTCAGCGTTGCCGCGTATGCTCGATAAGATGGAAAAACTGGGGTGCCGTAAATCGGTGGTGGGGCTGGTGATCCCGACGGGGTATTCGTTCAACCTTGATGGCACCTCTATTTACCTGACGATGGCGGCGGTGTTTATCGCCCAGGCGACCAACAGCCATATGGATATCTTCCACCAGATAACGCTGCTGGTCGTGCTGCTGCTCTCGTCAAAAGGCGCCGCGGGCGTGACCGGAAGCGGCTTTATTGTGCTGGCGGCCACTATCTCCGCCGTGGGCCATTTACCGGTTGCGGGACTGGCGTTAATCCTTGGTATCGACCGCTTTATGTCCGAAGCGCGCGCGCTGACTAACCTGGTGGGTAACGGCGTGGCGACGGTGGTGGTTGCCAAATGGGTGAAAGAGTTAGATCACCAAAAGCTAGACGATGTGCTTAATAATCGTGCGCCGGATGGCAAAACGCACGAAATTTCCTCCTAATCTCGCCACTTATGCCCGTAGTCCCTTCCAGGACTGCGGGTGTTTGCGCATAATTGACCCCTGCGCCCAAAGCATACAGCATGATGCTTCGGGATTATTTCACTTCTTCCGTGACATTTTTAGGTTCTCGCGGTCTAACACGAAGTGTTTTTACGTCATATTCAGGCATCCCTGCCGGGGCTGTCTTTTTATTACCAGGATTGTTGATCAGGGGTTCACATGCAGGGCACAAAAATTCGACTCTTAGCGGGCAGTCTGTTGATGTTGGCCTCTGCCGGCTATGTGCAGGCAGATGCGCTACAGCCCGATCCGGCATGGCAACAGGGGACGCTGGCTAATGGGTTACAGTGGCAAGTGTTGGCTACGCCTCAGCGCCCCAGCGATCGTATTGAAGTTCGTCTCCAGGTTAATACCGGTTCGCTCACCGAAAGTACGCAACAGAGCGGGTTCAGCCATGCGATTCCCCGTATCGCGCTGACGCAAAGCGGTGGTCTGGATGCCGCACAGGCACGTTCTTTATGGCAGCAAGGGTTTGATCCGAAACGTCCCATGCCGCCCGTTATTGTTTCTTATGATTCCACGCTCTATAACCTCAGTTTACCCAATAACCGTAACGATCTGCTGAAAGAAGCGCTGACCTATCTGGCTAACGTCTCCGGTAAATTAACCATTACGCCAGAGACGGTGAATCATGCGTTAAGCAGCGAAGATATGGTTGCGACGTGGCCAGCAGATACTAAAGAGGGCTGGTGGCGTTATCGGCTGAAAGGGTCGGCGTTATTGGGGCACGATCCCGCGGAACCGTTAAAGCAGCCGGTAGACGCAGCCAAAATTCAGGCTTTCTATGAAAAATGGTACACCCCGGATGCCATGACGCTGATTGTTGTCGGCAACATTGATGCGCGCTCCGTCGCCGAGCAGATCAACAAAACGTTCGGTACGCTGAAAGGTAAACGCGAAACGCCCGCCCCGGTGCCGACGCTTTCGCCGCTGCGGGCGGAATCAGTGAGCATTATGACCGATGCGGTGCGCCAGGATCGTCTCTCCATTATGTGGGATACGCCGTGGCAACCGATTCGCGAATCGGCGGCGCTGTTGCGCTACTGGCAGGCGGATCTGGCGCGCGAAGCGCTGTTCTGGCATATCCAGCAAGAGCTTACTAAAAATAACGCGAAAGATATTGGTCTGGGGTTTGACTGCCGGGTTCTGTTCCTGCGCGCGCAGTGCGCCATCAACATTGAATCACCTAATGATAAGCTCAATACCAATTTGAGCCTGGTGGCGAATGAACTGGCGAAAGTACGCGATAAAGGTTTGTCGGAAGAGGAGTTTACTGCGCTGGTGGCGCAGAAAAATCTCGAATTGCAAAAGCTGTTCGCGACCTACGCGCGTACCGATACTGACATTTTGACTGGACAGCGTATGCGCTCGCTGCAGAATCAAGTTGTGGATATCGCGCCGGAGCAGTATCAGAAGCTGCGTCAGAATTTCCTCAACAGCCTGACCGTTGATATGCTCAATCAGAATTTACGTCAGCAGCTATCGCAGGAGATGGCATTAATTTTGCTGCAACCGCAAGGCGAGCCGGAATTTAATATGAAGGCGTTAAAGGCGACGTGGGATGAAATCATGGTCCCGACAACTGCCGCCGCTGTTGAAGCAGATGAGGCGCATCCGGAAGTGACGGAGACACCGGCGGCACAGTAAGCTGCCGCCTGCCGGCCCGGTAAGCGCAGCGCCACCGGGCAAGAGCAAATGACTTACTGCGGCATCGCGTCGTGCGGAATAATGGCCCCACGGTACTGAATTACCGTGCTGGCCGTCAGGTGTCCGCGCTTCGCGGCATCCGTCGCGCTGCCGCCCGTCAAACGAACGGCCAGATAACCGGCGCTGAAGGAGTCGCCTGCGGCAGTGGTGTCGATCACTTTCTCTTTCGGCAGTTTTACTGCCGGAACGTCAATGAGCGCCTCGCCCTGAATTGAGACCAGGCAAGAGTCCGCCCCGCGTTTTACCACCACTTCCTGCACGCCTGCCGCATGGGTGCGGGCAATGACCTCTTCCACCGGTTGCTGACCCCATAGCGCGTCTTCATCGTCCAGTGTCAGGAAAGCGATATCAGTACATTCCAGCATCTTTTGATAGACCTGCTGCGTTTCTTCGCGACTTGTCCATAAACGCGGGCGATAGTTATTATCAAAAATGACTTTCCCGCCGTTGGCCCGGCATTCACGCAATAAAGACAGCAGCTTATCACGGCTGGTCGGGCTTAAAATCGCGAGGCTAATGCCGCTCAGGTAGAGATAATCGAAGGTCGCCAGCGCCTTGCAGATAGCCGCTGACTGCTCGCTCTCCAGCCAGAATTTCGCTGCCGCTTCGTTACGCCAGTAGTAGAAGGTACGCTCGCCAGTGTCATCGGTTTCGATGTAATAGAGGCCTGGTAGGCGATTTTCCATCCGCTGCGTTAGCGAGGTATCCACATTTTCATGCTGCCACGCCTCCAGCATCTGTTGGCTGAAACTGTCGGTACCCAGCGCCGTCACATAGTGAACGGCCAGAGCGGCAGAATCGACCTGACGGGCAATATAAACGGAGGTATTCAGCGTGTCGCCGCCGAAGCCGCGCTGAACATCAGCGCCTTTCTGCGACAGTTCAATCATGCATTCGCCAATCACGGCAATCTTTTTAGACATAGTCGTGAACCTGATCTGTAAAAATTAGCGTTAGTGTGCGCTGTGGATGTTTAGTGGTCAATAATATTAAAACATCGGTCCATTATTTTTTTGAGCAAGTGCGTATTTTTGACAAGTTTCGGGGGCTGTTTTTATTTTGCCAGGGACCGAGGGTAAAGTTCTCTGCCTGAACGCCGATAACCTTTGACGAGTCCGGACAGTCACATTCCCATTAACAGGACAACTGAGATGATAAAGCAGGTTATCCAGCAGCTACGCGTTCCTGATGCAGGTATAGAGAATTTGCAGGAACGGCGCTATTGGCTGCAATGCGAGCGTGCCTATACTTACCAGCCGATATACCAGACGGATGGCCGTCTGATGGCGGTTGAACTTCTCACTGTCGTCACCCATCCTGATAACCCTTCCAGACGTATTGCCCCGGATCGTTATTTCGCGGAGTTAGCGGTTCGACACCGCATTGACGTAGTGAAAGAGCAACTTCATCAGCTTGAACAAAAAGCGGATTTTTTCACTCGCCATCACTTATTGGCATCAGTCAATGTTGACGGCCCTACGCTGATTGCCATGCGACGACAGCCGGACATTCTGGCAGCGATGGAGCGTTTACCCTAGCTGCGTTTCGAATTGGTGGAACATATTCGTTTGCCGAAAGACTCCTCTTTCGCCTCGATGTGTGAGTTCGGCCCGCTGTGGCTGGATGATTTTGGTACTGGTATGGCCAATTTTTCAGCGCTGAGCGAAGTGCGTTATGACTACATTAAAGTGGCGCGCGAGCTGTTCGTCATGCTGCGTCAGTCCGCGGAGGGACGCAACCTGTTCACTCTGCTGCTGCAACTGATGAACCGCTACTGCCGCGGCGTTATTGTCGAGGGCGTGGAGACGCTGGAAGAGTGGCGTGATGTGCAGCGTTCGCCCGCCTTTGCCGCCCAGGGCTATTTTCTTTCTCGACCCGTGCCGCTGATATCGCTCGAAGAGGTGATTCTGACCCTGTAACGCCAGACTGTTCCCGTAATACGTGGTATTACGAGGCGCGGTCATCCTCCTTTTTCGTCTGGCTGAACTATCTTTAGGACAGGCAAGGGAAGAAGTGAGGAAATAACACATGACTAAAGCAGGCAAAATAACCGCCGCCATCACAGGGACTTTCTTGTTGTTGATCGCCATAGTGATTTTGTTGATCGCAACATTTGACTGGAACCTCCTCAAACCGACCATCAACCAGAAAGTCTCTACCGAATTGAACCGGCCTTTCGCTATTCGCGGCGATTTAGGCGTGGTGTGGGAACGCCAAAAACAGGAGACCGGCTGGCGAAGCTGGGTACCGTGGCCGCATGTTCACGCGGAAGACGTCATTCTCGGCAATCCGCCGGATATTCCGGAAGTTACGATGGTGCATCTGCCACGCGTTGAGGCGACGCTTGCCCCGCTGGCGCTCCTGACCAAAACCGTCTGGCTGCCGTGGATCAAACTGGTGAAACCCGACGCGCGTCTTATTCGTCTGTCCGAGAAAACCAATAACTGGACCTTTAACCTCACGCAAGACAAGAATACGGACCCCAATGCTAAACCTTCCGCCTGGTCCTTCCGGCTGGATAATATTCTCTTCGACCAGGGGCGAATCGCGATCGATGATAAGGTCAGTAAAGCGGATATCACTATTCTGGTCGATCCGTTAGGCAAACCGTTGCCGTTCAGCGAAGTGACGGGAACGAAAGGCAAAGCAGACAAATCCACCGTGGGCGACTATGTCTTCGGCCTGAAGGCGCAGGGGCGTTATAACGGGGAACCGTTGACCGGTACGGGAAAAATAGGCGGTATGCTGGCGCTACGCAGCGAAAGTACGCCTTTTCCTGTGCAGGCCGATTTCCGCTCTGGTAATACGCGGGTGGCTTTTAGCGGCGTGGTGAACGAACCGATGAAAATGGGCGGCGTCGATCTGCGGCTTAAATTCTCTGGCGATTCACTGGGCGATTTATATGATTTAACCGGCGTGCTGCTGCCGGATACGCCGCCGTTTGAGACCGATGGGCGATTGGTGGCGAAAATTGACGCCGAAAAGTCATCAGTATTTGATTATCGCGGTTTTAACGGGCGCATTGGCGACAGTGATATCCACGGCTCCCTCACTTATACCACCGGTAAACCGCGCCCTAAACTGGAAGGCGATGTCGAATCGCGCCAGTTACGCCTGGCCGATCTTGGGCCGCTGATTGGCGTGGATTCCGGGAAAGACGCTGAGCAGTCGAAACGGTCTGAACAGCGCAAAGGCGAGAAGAATGTTCAGCCGGCGGATAAAGTGTTGCCTTACGATCGCTTTGAAACCGACAAATGGGACGTTATGGACGCCGATGTCCGGTTTAAAGGCCGACGTATTGAACATGGCGGCAGTCTACCGATTAGCGATCTTTCGACCCATATCATCCTGAAAAACGCCGACTTACGTCTACAGCCGCTGAAGTTTGGTCTGGCAGGCGGCAGTATTGTCTCCAACATCCATTTGGAAGGGGATAAAAAGCCAATGCAGGGGCGGGCGGATATACAGGCGCGTCGGCTGAAGCTTAAAGAACTGATGCCGGATGTGGAGCTGATGCAGAAAACGCTGGGCGAGCTGAACGGCGATGCGGATATTCGCGGGACGGGCAACTCGGTCGCCGCGCTGCTTGGCAACAGTAACGGCAATCTCAAATTATTGATGAATGATGGATTGATTAGCCGCAACCTGATGGAAATCGTGGGGCTGAACGTCGGCAACTATATTGTCGGGCAGATTTTTGGCGATGACGAAGTGCGGGTTAACTGCGCGGCGGCGAATCTCAATATTGCGAACGGCGTGGCGCGACCGCAAATTTTTGCTTTTGATACAGAAAATGCGTTGATTAACGTGACCGGTACGGCGAGCTTCGCCTCTGAACAGCTCGATTTAACCATTGATCCGGAAAGTAAGGGGATTCGTATTATTACGCTACGATCGCCGCTGTACGTGCGTGGGACATTTAAAAATCCGCAGGCGGGCGTCAAGCCCGGCCCGCTGATTGCGCGCGGCGCGGTTGCGGCAGCGCTGGCGACGTTGGTAACGCCCGCCGCCGCGCTATTGGCGCTCATTTCGCCCTCTGAAGGCGAAGCCAATCAGTGCCGGACGATTTTAACGCAGATGAAGCAGTAACGTGAAACGTCGCGCCGGATGACGCCATCCGGCGCCCTATTACAACGCCTGATGACGCGTCTCATGGGTTAACAGCAGTGCAATCAGCGTCAGCGCCGCCATTGACGCCAGGTAAACCCCTACCGCCGCCAGCCCGTAGTGGCTTTGCAGCCATGCGGCAATATACGGCGCGACGGAAGCGCCCAGAATCGATGAGACATTGTAGGAAAACGATGCGCCGGTATAGCGCACTTCCGTCGGAAATAGCTCCGGCAGCAGCGCTCCCATTGGGCCGAAGGTCAGCCCCATCAGGCTCAGGCCTAACAACAGGAACACGAATACCAGCGCTGGATTGCCTGAACCCAGCAGCGGGGTAAAGGCGAACAACGCGAAGAGAATGATGAGCGTGGTAATGATGACCATGCTTTTCCGACGGCCAAATGCGTCCGCCAGCAGGCCGGCGACGGGCACCATCACGCCGAAACCAATCACCGCCATCATCAGCATCCACAGTATTTCATTGCGCGGCAAGCCAAGCCCCACCGGCGCGGCGGCAGTGCTGTAAGTCATGGAATAGACGGTCATGATATAGAACAGCGTGTAGGTCGCCAGCATGATAAACGTGCCGAGAATGGTTACGCGGACATGCTTCGTCAGCAACGTGCCCAGCGGTATTTTTACCTGCTTTTTCGCTGCGGCGACTTTCGCAAACACCGGCGTTTCATGCAGCGACACGCGCACATACAGGCCGATAATCACCAGCACCGCCGAGAAGATAAACGGCACGCGCCAGCCCCAGCTCATAAACTGCTCGTCGGTCAGCAGCCAGGAGAGCAACAGGAAGGTGCCATTGGCAAAAAAGAAGCCGATCGGCGCGCCCAACTGCGGGAAGGAGCCATATAGCGCGCGTTTGCGCGGCGGC
The DNA here is from genome assembly GCF_050574145.1 of Salmonella sp. GDC200615. Classification (NCBI taxonomy): domain Bacteria; kingdom Pseudomonadati; phylum Pseudomonadota; class Gammaproteobacteria; order Enterobacterales; family Enterobacteriaceae; genus Salmonella; species Salmonella sp. GDC200615. The sequence continues at coordinate 250,242 of NZ_CP192247.1, forward strand.
GCATTCTCCGTCGCTAATAACGCCGCGCCGCCCCATTCGCCGCCCAGCCCCAGTCCCTGACCGAAACGCGCCAGCGCCAGCAGCAGCGGCGCGAAAATACCTATCGTCGCGTAGCCCGGTAACAGACCGATAATGACCGTGGAGATCCCCATCGTCAGCAGCGAAGCCACCAGCGTGACTTTGCGGCCTACCCGGTCGCCGAAGTGGCCGAATAGCGCAGAGCCAATCGGACGCGCCACAAACGCGATAGCGAAGGTGGCGAGCGATTGTAGCGTTGCCGCAGTGGGATCGCCCTGGGGGAAGAAGATAAGGGGGAACACGATCACCGCTGCGGTGGCGTAAATATAGAAGTCGAAGAACTCAATCGCGGTGCCGATAAGCGAGGCAATAACGACTTTATTGCGTGAGTTTACCGGAACATGTTCCTGTTCATGGTCGAGTGTTGTGGCGGTTGCTTGCATACTATTTTCTTATTTTTAGCGAACGAATAGCCATATTACGCACAGCAAAAGTTATATTTCAATGTGTAACAAAAGCCAAAGATGGTCAAAAAAAGCGCAAAAAGGGGATAATTTTTAAGCCTGCCATTTTGCGTCTATGAAATGCTTCACATAATTTTAGAATTGGTGGATAAAACTGGTTTCAGGTTAAATAAAAGTTAATTACTGGATTTATATGCTGAAACAATGAGATGAGGCGGAAGGACGTGCCTGATTGTACCGCCGGGTACGCTTTACATACCCGGCCTGGGTCCACACAGCAGTAGGCCGAATGACGCCGCCGTGCGTGCCATTCGGCAGCAAGCCGCAGACTAGCGTTGCGTTTTACCCGGCATTCGCGGGTCGTCCTTGTATTCGGCGGTGGCTATCCAGGCCGCGCAGAATAACGTCAGGCGGGCAAAAAAGTAGAAGAAGGCCATCAGACCGAGTACGGAGCCAAACGCCGCGCCGGAAGGCGATTTCACCAGTGACGGCAGCGTATAGGTCATAATGATTTTAATCACCTCAAAACCGATAGCGGCGATAAATGTCCCGCGAATCAACGCTTTTTTACGGGGACGATGGCGAGGCAGTCGCCAGAAAATCCAGAAAAAAAGTAGATAGTTGGCAAAAATAGAGATGGCCAGACCGATCAAATGCCAGGCCGGTTTTAACCATTCGATGCTGTCGAGATACAAGGCGGAGATGATCATCTGCTGGGCGGAACCGGCGATGGAAGTAATGGACAGCGTAATGATTAAAGCGATTAATAATCCAATCAGCGAGATAAAATCGCGCAGATATTTGAGCCAGATTTTCTCCTGATCCTGCGGCTTGCGCTCCCAGACGTCCCGTGACTGGGCGCGAATCGCTTCCCGCAGGTTGCCCATCCAGTTAACGCCGGAATAGAGCGCGATACCCAGTCCGACCAGCCCTACCGTGGTACGCTGTTGAACCGCCGTATTAATCGTATTTTTAAGCGTGGACGCCAGCGTAGGATCGCTCACATTCATCAATATCTTGCTGAAAATATCTTCCAGTAGATTAGGGTGCGAGGCGAGGATAAAACCTGCCGCGGCAAAGGACACCATCATTATCGGGATCATCGACAGAAACGAAAAGTAGGTGATAGCCGCGCCAAACTGATTACCCAGTCGATCGTTAAAACGTTCGGTCGCGCGAATGAGGTGGGCCACCATTGGTTGACGCTGAATTTTTTGCATCAGGGTGGTGACGGAATGCAACGCCTGATTTGCCTTTTCGTTTTTTTCCGGGGCGTCATGCGGCTGCGTTTCTATTTTTTGTATCGGGTCGTGCTCCAGTTCCTGAATAGGGCGTTTTACGTCATTTTCCTGCGTCATCAGGTCGGTAGTCCTTCATCATTAATAGAATATGTCAGTATAGCCTCTCCCCGGTGGATGCTGAAAATGCGGCTACTCTGCGGCCTCTTTAATGCTTTCCGTCAGCCATACCATAAACAGGTGTACCCGGCGGGAAAGATTACGGCGATGGGGATAATGCAGCGTCATCGGCAGTGGAGCGGCGCGATATTGCGGTAAAATTTCAATGAGCGTTCCGGCGCGTAACGCCTCCCGTACAGCAATGCGCGGCGTCTGAATGATTCCTAATCCTGCCAGACAGGCTGTATGCCAAGTCTCCGTACTGTTTACCGTTAGCATTCCGCCGGTTTTTACCCACTGCATACCGTAGGGAGTTTCAAAGGCAAAACCCGGTGAAGAAACTCCCGGGGTCAATGAATAATGCACCACCGCATGTGAGGCGAGATCGTCAAGGTTTTCTGGATACCCAAAGCGCGCCAGGTATTGTGGGCTGGCGCAGTTCACTCTTCTCAGTTTGCCAAGCGGGCGCGTCAGTATCCCTGGCGCATGTAGCGGCTCTGTGCGCACCACGCAGTCGAAATCTTCCCGTAGTAAATCGACCTGTCGATCGCTACTACAAAGTTCCAGCGCAATGCCGGGATACTGATGCAAAAAAGTGGGCAGGCGCGGCATGATGAGGCTGTTTGCGAGACATGGCGGTATATCTACCCGTATTTTGCCACTGATACTGGCGGGATCAGGCTGGAAAAGACCCTCCAGTTCATCCAGGTTACTCAACAGATCTTTTGCCCGTTCGTAGTAAACCATTCCGTCCTGAGTAAGTTGTACCCGCCGGGTGGTGCGGTGGAGCAGGCGGATGCCCAGTTGATGTTCTAACGCTTGTATTTGCCGTGAGACGCTGCCTTTGGGAAGGCCGATATCCTCTGCTGCGCGGGAAAAACTTTCCCGTTCCGCCACGCGTACAAACAATTTCATTGCATATATTTTATCCATCATCAGGCTCTATTATTGTTCTTATTGAAACAGTGACGCTGAAGCGGCTGGTTTTATTGATTTTCTAGCACCTAATAAGCCCTTTCGCAATCATTGCTCGCGTGACGAATACGTCTGATCGCGTTGCGCGGCGGATTTATCGCCTTCCGGCCAGGCATTTTAGCGCCAAAAAGCCGATAAACGGGACGAGAGCGGTAAAACACGCTGATAGCCGCGGGTGTAGTGGGAGAGAGAAATGCATGTACATATACGGTATTGTCATTGACCCATCGTCGCGGTTTTCAGGCGGATTGGCTATTTTTTAACAAAATGTGCTACTTTATTTTTTGTAACACATCAGGTGAAAAGCAGATATTTCCTTTGTGACGCGCCAGGCGTACTCTTCATTAAATTAATATTCAAATTAGCCTTGGCTGTTCGCGCTAATAAGATATTCCTTACTTTAAAAGGCTAATTTTAGCGAATTCTGTAATCCCGATGTTGAAGCTGTAAATATTCATAGCCTTTCCCTTCCTCAACCAATGACTATCGGTAAAATGGCCTATACCAAATGGCGACTTCTTATTTTACCCTACGGGTAATACCCTTCCTCATCTTGAGACTATTATCTTACCCAGGTGGAGAAAAGTAATGCAGGTAATCATGTTTGACAGGCAGTCAATATTTATTCATGGAATGAAAATCAGTTTGCAGCAGCACATTCCAGGAATAAGTATCCAGAGTGTCGGTCAGGCAGAAGAACTCTGGCAAAAAATAGAAAGCGCGCCGGATGCGCTGGTCATGCTGGATAGCGGCCTGGATGCTGAATTTTGCCGCGAGGTGTTACAAAGAACCGTGCAGCAATTTCCGGAGGTGAAGATTATTATCACGGCGATGGATGGCAGTCAAAAGTGGCTGCATGAAGTCATGCAATTTAACGTTCAGGCCGTGGTGCCACGCGATTCTGATGCCGAAACCTTTGTCCTTGCGCTCAATGCTGTCGCTCGCGGGATGATGTTTTTACCGGGGGATTGGTTAAATTCAACGGAGCTGGAGTCCCGTGATATAAAAGCGTTAAGCGCCCGCCAGCGGGAAATTTTGCAGATGCTTGCCGCAGGAGAATCAAATAAACAAATTGGGCGGGCGTTAAATATTAGTACCGGGACGGTTAAAGCGCATCTGGAGTCGCTTTACCGGCGGCTGGATGTAAAAAATCGTACCCAGGCCGCCATGATGTTAAATGAATCGAATTAACGACGTTAAATTCGCAGTCCGCTTATTTCTGGCTGTGAAATATCACCCGTATTGATTAATGATAAAAAACGCTGATGTCCGATGCTGAACATCAGCGCAATAAGCGTTTCGCGTTGAAACCGATCGTTAAGTTCCGGCAAACAATTCTGTAGCAGTATATCGCAGCTATTGAGGTCATCCAGCAAGAATGCCTCCGCCTGGTCGGGCGTAATGAACGTCAGCGTCTCATCCGGCGTCAACATATGCCCGTAACCAATCACCCAGTTACCCTGCCGATCGCGATACTTTTCCAGCGACAGACCCTGCCACTGTTTAATAAACGCGATGCAGGCGGAGCTAAAGCGAGATGAAATGTGCGGCATGGCATCTTTCTCATAAAAAGCGCGATTATAAAGTGTGCTGCATGCGTGGCTAGCGGTCAGACGGCCAAACGCAGGCAGGGAAAAGGTCTATGCCGTTCAGCGTCACGCCGCGTTGACAGAATGAAAAACTGATGTTTTTGGTTAGTAACCGATCTTCTTATAAATTTGCAATCATTAAGATTAAGTCACTGAAATGTGGCTAAATCTGTTATATCTATGAAAAAACATAATTAAAAGAAAACGAAGATCTCGTCGCGGGATCGTCTTTTTAGGGAAGATAATGACGAATAGCGCTTCGCAGGCGACACACGCGCCTTTTGAACATAGCCTGGGGATTATCCGCCAGGCATCAATAGAAATCCTGCTGCTGCTGGGTATTCATACCACCGAGGGAAAAGAGCCCCGGTGGTTCATGGAACAACTTGAGCAGGCGCGTCTTAACCTGGGCGGTTGGGGCGCGGTGGCGAAAAAATTGCGGATAAATGACGCGCAGTTGAGCCAGTTTATGCTGCAACTGCGTCACCTTCAGCAGCATGTTCCCCAGTATGACAGCGGGCAAGAGGTGAGCGAAAATCAACTCCTTGCCGCGTTGCGTTTTGTCACCTCGCTGGAACATCTACGTCAGCAGCAGCCGCTACTGACGTATCAAACTGAGCTGGAGGAACCCGACCAGGAGGCGCATCTTGAGGCGCAGCGTCAGCTTCGGGCGATAGAACTGACGTTAAAAGCGCTTATTGCGCGCGCATGGCCGGATCGGGCGTCCCTGAATCACTACCTCAAGCAACATTTCGGCCCGGACCGTTTGCGCCAGTGGTTAAAACAGGGAGAAGATCAACATGCGCTGGAGGGCATGTTGTTCAGCGAACTGGCGCTTATGGTGGTTGATAAAAAATTGTTTGCCCGTCATTACGTCAGAATTTTTAATGACGCCTCAGCGTTAACGCTGTTCGCCGAGTCGCGCACCACTCTGCGTATGTTTCTGGATGATTGTCGCCTCGCGCGAAACGAGGTTATCGCCAGGCAGCCGCTTACCTCAGCGCAGCTTATGCTGCTAAACGTTCAGTATCAGCAAATCGTTCGGCCCATCCAGCGCGCCTATGCCGAAAAACGTACCCGCGTGAATCCCGCTTCGTTTCTGCTGGCGGATGAACGTGAATTGCGCCAGTTCTGGGAAACCGCGCGGCTTAAAGATCGGCAGGCCGGGGGAGATAAGCATGAGATTAGCGAGAGCATAGAACCACCGCGTAAGCGGCCTCCGCGTACGCCTGAAGAGCGTGAGCAACTTATTTCCGGCGCTTTGTGGGGCGCGGTTGGCGTCATGACGCTGGCGATACTGGCGGGCGCGTTCTGGCTATTTAGTTCGTCGTCGCCAGGCTCCGATAACGGGCAAGCTCCCGCAATGGCGCAGGATGAACCGCCGCGCGAGGCGCCTTCCGCGCGGGAAACGCTCAATCATATGGGGATTACCTGGGATGCGTTTACCATGCGGGCGGCGATAGAGCGCAATGATACGCGGGTGACGGCGCTGTTCCTCCAGGGCGGAATGAACTGGCAGCTCGCGTGGACGGAGCAGGCGTTTGCGGCAGGACATACCGAGGTGCTGCAACTGTTGTTGCGTTATCCCGCGCTGATGGATGAGGTCAAACCCTGCCGACGATTTATCACAACGTTAAGTCATGACATGTCGAGCGGCGCGCCGCTGACCGCGATGCATAAAACCTATTTGCAAACGTTTTGTACCGTTCCGGCTGTTGTGACGCGCCAGCAGCACGATACGGAGCAGGCCCGACTGCGCGCTCAGGCCCGGCCCAGCGCAGACAATAAAAAATGGCTGAAAATTCAGTCAGCCATTTATGATGCGATTCACTGAGGTCGGAGCAGGTTAAGGCTCTCCGTAAAGGCCAATCAGGCGGCGCACCACGCCATTGGTCCAGCCGAACCCATCCTGTAGCGGATACTCGCCCCCGCCGCCTTCGCGGGGCGTACCGCCGGAAATATGGTATTTCTCGATCAGTTTGTGGTGCTCCTGATAAAAATGGTTCACTGTTTTTAACCAGTTATGGGCGATTTCATCGCCCAGCATATCGTCGCCATACCGTTTGAAGCCCTGGATCGCCATCCATTGCAGCGGTGCCCAGCCGTTCGGTTTATCCCACTGTTCGCCGGTTTCGTATTCGGTCGCCATAATCCCGCCGGGCGTTAACAGACGGCTACGTACCACATTTGCCAGGCGGTCGGCCTGCTCATGGTTCGCCATACCGACATACAGCGGCACGATACTGGCGGCGGAAAAGAGCGCCATTTCTTCGCGTCGCCAGTCATAGTCCCGATAACAGCCGTTTTCATCATCCCACAAATAATGGTTCACGGCGGCGCGTCGATCGCTGGCTTTCTGGCGAAATAGCGCCTCGGTGTCACGTTCGCCTTTCAGCGCTGAAATATTGGCGATAGCGCTCTCCAGTTTATACAGAAAAGCGTTCAAATCGATAGGGATAAACTGGGTCGTACGTATGCTGGCAAGCCGGCCCGCATCGCGTAGCCAGCGTGAAGAATAGTCCCAGCCGGACGCCGCCCCGGCGCGCAAATCCCGGTAGACTTCATTGGGCGGACGACCGGAGTGTTTTGCGGTTTCGACATCTTCCAGCCAGGACTCGTCGCGCGGCGTGTCGCGATCGTCCCAGTAGCGGTTCAGCAGGGAGCCGTCCGGCATCCGCACAACGTGGCGATAAGCCTGGTTGAGCGCCAGCGATTCGGCGCCGTCCATCCAGAAGGCGTATTCCATTTTGAGATGGTCGAGATAACGCCGCGCGCCGCGTACGCCATCTTCTTCGAACAGTTCAACCATCAGGGCGAAAACCGGCGGCTGCGAGCGGCTCAGATAATAGGTCCGGTTGCCGTTGGGAATATGGCCATAGTTTTCAATCATCCAGGCGAAATTATCCGCCATACATTTAAGTAAGTCTTCGCGCCCGCTTTCCGCCAGACCCAGCATGGTAAAATAAGAGTCCCAATAATAGGTTTCGCTAAAGCGGCCTCCCGGCACGATATAGGATTGCGGCAGCGCCAGCAGCGAAGACCACGGAATATGATCCTGCGGTTCGCGCGTCAGTATCGGCCAAAGCTGGTCAATATGTTCTTTGAGCGAGTTTTCGGGGTTAGAGACATACTCGCTGGATAAGGTTTCCGGTAGCCAGAAATGGTTCTCGACGAAGCGGCGTAAATCAAAATCACGGTGGCGTCTGACCTTACGGTAGCGGATCAGGATATCAAGCGGGTCCATCTTCGGCGCGCAGTCCGGGAACGTTTTACTGTCTGGAAACAGTTTTGTTGACTGTACATGCTCGAACAGTTCGAGATACCGATCGGCAGGGGTCAGGGCGTCAGAGGCGGGAAGCCCCTCGATCATCTCCGGCTCCGGTTCCGCCTCGATCATTTCATCCAGCTTTAACTCGCACGGGTCTGTTTCATAAAGCAGATCGACATCAATAGTCAGATCTTCAGAAGGCGTGGGGTTTAATTTCTGGTTGAGCATAATGACAAGGACCTCCGGCTTGCGTCGTAAAAGATACGGGTGTTGCCCGGCTGTCTATTAAGCGTAGACATTCGCTTCGATACCTGAGTGGCAAAGTGTGCGATAGATCACATTTTGCAATTTGTCTCTCAAGAAAAACACTTCATAACTTACTGAATAGTATTGCGAAAATCCTATTTTCATGACGCCCGCCCCAGACCTAAAATCAGAACATTCGTTTCATAGCGGTATCACTACGTCACCGCATGGCGTGGATTCACAAGCAAAGGTAACGTAAATAGTTATAATACAAGCTATGGCACCATGATAATACAAATGGATACAAATGATCGAGCAACCCGACAGTAAAAGCGCCAAACCGCTTTATAAGCAGCTTGAAGCCGCCTTAAAAGAGGCCATTGCGCGTGGAGAGTATAAACCAGGCCAGCAGATCCCGACGGAAAATGAACTGAGCGCGCGCTGGCAGGTGAGCAGGGTCACGGTCCGTAAGGCGTTGGATGCGCTGACGCGTGAAAATTTGCTGACCCGTGTCTCCGGCAAAGGCACCTTTGTCTCTGGTGAGAAATTTCAGCGTAGCATGACCGGCATCATGAGTTTCAGCGAGTTATGCCAGTCCCAGGGACGTCGCCCGGGGTCACGCACCATCAAATCCGTTTTTGAATCGGTAGACGATGAGACAAAAGCGTTACTGAATATGAACGATGGCGAAAAAGCGGTCGTCATTGAACGTATCCGCTATGCCGACGATGTGGCGGTATCGCTGGAAACCGTACATCTTCCCCCACGTTTTGCGTTTTTGCTGGACGAAGATCTTAATAATCACTCTTTGTATGAATGCTTACGCGAGAAATACCATTTATGGTTTACCCACTCCCGTAAGATGATCGAACTGGTTTATGCCAGCTTTGAAGTCGCCCATTATCTTGGCGTCAACGAGGGTTATCCGCTGATCCTGATAAAAAGTGAAATGATTGATAACAAAGGAGAACTCTCCTGCGTTTCGCAACAGTTGATTGTCGGCGATAAAATACGGTTTACCGTATGATGTCAGCATTACGCTAACGAAGAGCAGGCTGAATCTGGATCCAGATCGCGGATCCCGATTTTTTTTGGTTTCCATCTTGATCAAATGTCTTTAAATGTCATATAAAAATAATAATACATTATGAGTCATTTATGGCGAATCCTCGCCTGTATCATTGATGGAACCAGAGGAAAGCATGATGGGTATGAAAGAGACAGTTAGCAATATTGTGACCAGCCAGGCAGAGAAAGGAGGCATTAAACACGTCTATTATGTGGCGTGCGGCGGTTCTTATGCGGCGTTCTATCCGGCGAAAGCATTTTTAGAAAAAGAAGCGAAAGCGTTGACTGTCGGTCTGTATAACAGCGGAGAATTTATTAACAACCCGCCGGTAGCGCTGGGAGAAAATGCCGTTGTGGTTGTCGCCTCCCACAAAGGTAATACGCCAGAGACAATTAAAGCGGCTGAAATCGCCCGTCAGCACGGCGCGCCGGTCATTGGTTTAACCTGGGTAATGGATTCACCGTTGGTGGCGCATTGCGACTATGTGGAAACGTACACGTTTGGCGACGGTAAAGATATTGCCGGAGAGAAAACGATGAAAGGCCTGCTGAGTGCGGTCGAACTGCTCCAGCAGACGGAAGGGTATGCGCACTACGACGATTTTCAGGATGGCGTCAGCAAAATCAACCGTATCGTCTGGCGCGCTTGCGAGCAGGTAGCGGAGCGTGCGCAGGCGTTCGCGCAGGAATATAAAGACGATAAAGTCATTTACACCGTCGCCAGTGGCGCGGGCTATGGCGCAGCCTACCTACAGAGCATCTGTATCTTTATGGAAATGCAATGGATACATTCCGCCTGTATTCATAGCGGTGAGTTTTTCCACGGGCCGTTTGAAATTACCGATGCGAATACGCCTTTCTTATTCCAGTTTTCCGAGGGCAATACGCGGGCGGTGGATGAACGCGCGTTAAACTTCCTGAAAAAATATGGCCGCCGGATTGAAGTTGTCGATGCGAAAGAGCTGGGGCTATCGACCATTAAAACCACGGTTATTGATTACTTTAACCACTCTCTCTTTAATAACGTTTATCCCGTTTACAATCGGGCGTTAGCTGAGGCGCGTCAGCATCCGTTAACGACGCGCCGCTATATGTGGAAAGTGGAATATTAATTACATCAGGATGGATAAAAAAGCAGGGACGCTTTTTATTGTAAAGACAAACAAGGAATAATGATGAGCATCAGCGTATTGGGTATTGGCGACAACGTTGTCGATAAATACCTGCATTCCGGAATCATGTACCCCGGCGGTAATGCATTAAATTTTGCTGTCTATGCGAAATTAGCAGACATCCCCAGCGCGTTTATGGGGGCGTTTGGCAATGACGACGCCGCGCAGCACGTACAGGATGTATTACACCAGCTACAGATAGACATCTCTCACAGCCGCCATTATACCGGCGAAAATGGGTATGCCTGTATCCGTCTCTCGCATGGTGATCGACAATTTGTCGCCAGCAACAAAAACGGCGTATTGCGGGAACATCCTTTTAGTCTGTCTGACGACGATCTTCGCTATATATCACAATTTACCTTAGTCCATTCCAGTATTAACGGCCACCTGGAATCGGAACTGGAGAAAATTAAACAACAAACCGTCTTACTCTCTTTTGATTTTTCCGGGCGCGGTACAGACGACTATTTTAAAAAGGTATGCCCGTGGGTAGATTATGGATTTATCTCCTGTAGCGGGTTATCGCCAGATGAAATCAAAATAAAACTCAATAAACTTTATCGTTATGGCTGTCGGCATATTATTGCCACCTGCGGGCATGAAAAAGTTTATTATTTTTCCGGCGCGGATTATCTGGAGTGGCAACCTGCTTATATCGAACCTGTCGATACGCTGGGCGCAGGCGACGCCTTCTTAACCGGTTTTTTGCTTTCCATTTTGCAATCGGGTATGGCGGAACCCGATAAAGAAAGCGTGCTACGCGCCATGCGGCAGGGCGGGAAATCGGCGGCGCAGGTGTTATCTCATTACGGCGCATTTGGTTTTGGTAAACCGTTTGCACAATAGGTTACGTCCCTCAATGTAAAGCGACACTCACTCCAGATAACCCAGGAGGAAGTATGTTTTGGACGGAATTATGTTTTATCCTTGTGGCCCTGATGATAGGCGCCAGGATCGGCGGCGTATTTTTAGGGATGGTCGGCGGGTTAGGCGTCGGCGTGATGGTTTTTATTTTTGGCCTGACGCCTTCTACGCCACCGATTGATGTTATTCTGATTATTCTTTCTGTTGTCCTGGCGGCCGCTTCTTTACAGGCCTCCGGCGGGCTGGATTTACTGGTCAAACTGGCGGAAAAAATTCTGCGTCGCCACCCTCGTTACATTACGTTATTAGCGCCGTTTATCTGTTATATCTTCACTTTTATGTCAGGAACGGGGCATGTCGTTTATAGCTTGTTACCGGTTATTTCTGAAGTCGCACGGGATTCAGGTATTCGACCGGAACGTCCTTTATCTATTTCCGTTATCGCATCGCAGCAGGCGATCACCGCCAGTCCTATATCTGCCGCCATGGCGGCGATGATTGGTTTAATGGCGCCGTTGGGCGTCTCTATTTCAACCATTATGATGATTTGCGTGCCCGCCACGTTAATCGGCGTAGCGATGGGGGCAATAGCGACCTTTAATAAAGGAAAAGAGTTAAAAGACGATCCGGAATATCAACGTCGGCTTGCTGAAGGGTTAATTAAACCTGCGCAGAAAGAAAGTAAAAATACGGTAGTCACTTCGCGCGCCAAATTGTCGGTGGCGTTATTTCTGACCAGCGCGATCGTTATCGTTCTGTTAGGACTGATTCCGGCGCTGCGGCCCATGGTGGAAACAGCGAAAGGGCTACAACCGCTTTCGATGTCCGCCGCTATCCAGATTATGATGCTCTCTTTTGCCTGCCTGATTGTGTTGTTATGTCGGCCGCAGGTCGATCAGATTATCAGCGGTACGGTATTTCGGGCGGGCGCGCTGGCGATTGTCTGCGCCTTCGGCCTGGCCTGGATGAGTGAGACGTTCGTGAATGGTCATATCGCGTTGATTAAGGCAGAAGTGCAAACTCTATTGCAACAGCATACCTGGCTTATCGCCATTATGATGTTTTTTGTGTCCGCTATGGTCAGCAGCCAGGCGGCAACGACGTTAATTCTGTTGCCGCTGGGGCTGGCGTTAGGGGTGCCCGCTTATGCGTTAATCGGCTCCTGGCCTGCCGTTAACGGCTATTTCTTTATTCCGGTGGCGGGGCAGTGTCTGGCGGCGCTGGCGTTTGACGACACCGGTACGACGCGTATCGGCAAATATGTGCTTAACCATAGTTTTATGCGTCCGGGATTAGTTAACGTGATTGTCTCGGTCATTGTCGGGCTGTTAATAGGAAAAATGGTTCTGGCCTGATTGTTATTAAATTTTTTATAGCACACGTCACTTATTATTTTTAATTCAGAGGAAGAAAATGAAAATCAGAGTTTTCATGGCCACCGTGTTGCTGCTCATCAGCCACTGTGTATTTAGCACAACGTCACTACCGCATATTGTTATTCTCGCGACAGGCGGTACCATCGCCGGGACGGCAGCCAATAATACGCAAACCGCCGGATATAAATCCGGTGAACTTGGCGTGCAAACATTAATAAATGCCGTGCCGGAAATGAATAATATCGCTCGCGTTGACGGCGAGCAGGTGGCGAATATTGGTAGCGAAAATATGACCAGCGATATCATCCTGAAACCTTCACAGAAGGTGAATGCGTTATTGGCGCGGGACGATGTTGACGGTGTGGTTATTACTCATGGCACTGACACGCTCGATGAAACCGCCTACTTTCTTAATTTGACCGTGAAAAGCGACAAACCGGTGGTGTTTACCGCTGCAATGCGGCCCGCGTCGGCAATCAGCGCCGATGGCGCAATGAACCTGCTGGAAGCGGTCACGGTGGCTGCTGACCCGAATGCGAAGGGACGCGGTGTAATGGTCGTTTTAAACGATCGTATTGGTTCGGCGCGCTTTGTAACGAAAACCAATGCCACGACTCTGGATACCTTTAAAGCGCCGGAAGAGGGCTATCTGGGGGTCATCGTTAATGGTAAGCCACAGTTCGAAACGCGGGTGGAAAAAATTCATACCCTGCGATCTGTTTTTGACGTACGTAATATCAAAAAATTACCCAATGTGGTGATTATTTACGGCTATCAGGACGACCCGGAATATATGTATGATGCGGCGATCGCCCATCACGCGGACGGTATTATTTATGCCGGAACCGGCGCAGGTTCGGTCTCGGTACGCAGCGACGCGGGGATTAAAAAAGCGGAGAAAGCCGGGATTATCGTGGTGCGCGCTTCCCGCACCGGAAACGGCGTCGTACCGTTGGATAAAGGGCAGCCAGGGCTGGTGTCTGACTCGCTCAACCCGGCGAAGGCGCGAGTCTTGCTGATGACGGCATTAACTCAGACGCGTAATCCGGAACTGATCCAGAGTTATTTCAGTACGTATTAATCATGCAGGCTTGTGCGCCCACCCTTGAAGATGGGCGCACAAGATATTAACGCATGGTCACAAACTCTTCCGATGCGGTCGGGTGAATAGCGACGGTATTATCGAAGTCTTTCTTGGTAGCGCCCATCTTCAGCGCCACTGCGAAGCCCTGCAACATTTCATCCATGCCGAAGCCGATACCGTGGATACCCACAATTTTTTCTTCCGGCCCGACGCAGACCAGCTTCATACGGCACGGCTGGCGGTGCGTCGTCACCGCGGTATACATAGCGGTAAACGATGATTTATAGACTTTTACCTGCTCGTCGCCGTACTGCTCGCGCGCCTGCGGCTCGCTTAACCCGACGGTGCCGATAGGCGGATGGCTAAAGACCACGGTCGGGATGTTGCTGTAGTCCAGATGCTCGTCCGGCTTGTTGTTAAACAGGCGTTCGGAGAGACGGCGACCGGCGGCGACGGCGACTGGCGTTAACTCCACTGCGCCGGTGTTATCGCCAACGGCGTAAATGCCTTCAACGTTGGTATTCTGGAATTTATCGACAATGATGTAACCTTTTTCATTGGTTTTCACGCCCGCTGCCGCCAGATTAATATTGTCGGTCGACGGTTCGCGACCAATGGCCCAGATCAGGCAATCAACGGTTTCACTGCGGCCATCTTCCAGTTCCAGAGTCAGACTGCCGTCGGCGTTTTTTACCACCGCTTTCGGCACGGCGTGAGTATGCAGTTGCGGGCCTTCGGCGTTCATCACCTCAACCAGCGTTTCGCTAATCATCGGGTCAAAACTGCGCAGCGGCGCATGTTTACGGACAAACAGATGCGTTTTCGCCCCTAGCGCGTTGATAACGCCAGCCAGTTCAACAGCGATATAACCTGCGCCTACCACCGCGACGCGCTCCGGCAAGGCAGACAGCGCAAAGAAACCGTCGGAATCAATGCCGTATTCCACGCCTGGAATGCTCGGATGGCTCGGACGGCCGCCGGTAGCGATCAAAATATGGTCGGCGGTGATGGTTTCGCCGTTCACTTCAATGGTTTTGGCATCGACAAAGCGGGCAAAGCCTTTAATCACATCCACGTTATTTTTGCCCAGCACGTTGTCGTATGAAGTATGGATGCGGTCAATATACGCGGTACGGCTGGCAATCAGCTTGCTCCAGTCGAACTGATTAATCGTGGTGTCAAAACCGTAGTCCGGGCCATACAGATGAATCGCTTCACGAATCTGCGCGGCATGCCACATCACTTTCTTCGGCACGCAGCCCACGTTAACACAGGTACCGCCCAGCTCTTTGGCTTCGATGAGCGCGCATTTCTGGCCGTACATAGCGGCGCGGTTAATCGAGGCGATACCGCCGCTGCCGCCGCCGATAGCGATGTAATCATAGTGTTTGGTCATGACCGCTCCTTTATGTTCGTTGTCGGACGGATAGATTCTGCGCTACCCGCCAAAATATTCGCGATTGTATACCTGAAGGTGAAAGGTTCCACCGATGGCTGTGATTACTCCGGCACGATCCAGCTTACCGAAGTGTGTCCGTGACCGTTTGGCGCCAACCTGCTGTGCAGCCACGGTAGCACGTTGTTCATCTGCTGCTCCAGTTTCCACGGCGGGTTAACCACGATCATACCGGACGCCGTCATCCCGCGCTGATCGCTGTCCGGGCGGATCGCCAGCTCAATTTGCAGGATTTTACGGATGCCGGTGGCCTCCAGATCATGAACCATGCGCTTAATTTGCTGGCGGAGCACCACCGGATACCATAGCGCGTATGTCCCGGTGGCGAAACGTTTATAACCCTCGCTGATGCCGCTGACTACCGCCTGGTAGTCGGTTTTCATTTCATAAGGCGGGTCAATGAGGATCAGACCGCGGCGGGAAACCGGCGGTAATTTGGCTTTCAGTTGCTGATAGCCGTCAGCGCGTTCCACGCGGGCGCGGTTGTCTTTTTGAAACTCCGCGCGCAACAGTGGGAAGTCGCTGGGATGCAATTCCGTGAGTTGCAGACTGTCCTGCTCACGCAGCAACTGGCGGGCGATTAACGGGGAGCCCGGATAGTAGCGTAACTGCCCGCTGCGGTTGAAATGTTTTACGACGCTAATATACGGTTCCAGTTCGGCGGGCAGATCGTCCTGCTGCCAGATACGGGCGATGCCTTCCAGATACTCTCCGGTACGTTCAGCATGTTCGCTGCCCAATTGATAACGCCCCGCGCCCGCGTGCGTGTCCAGATAGAGAAACGGTTTTTCTTTCTCTTTTAGCGACTCGATGATCAGGCTCTGAACGGTATGTTTAAGGACGTCGGCGTGGTTGCCAGCGTGAAAGCTGTGACGATAACTGAGCATGGATGCAGATATTCCGGGAAGTAAACAAGTTAGCCGATAGTTTACCGCAGATCCGTAGAGATTACCCCAGTACCGCCATGTTGTTTCGCGCGTTGTGAAAGTATTGCAAGACGTGTTCGTATCATCAAACCGTCAACTGCGCAGGCCAGCATCGCCTGTGGGCAAGGTAGTGGTTTTGACCTGGCGTTATTTTTAATGAAAGGAACCATAATGAAACTACACATTACTGTACTGGCGTCATCTCTGGCGCTGGCGATGCCGGCACTGGCGAAAGATATTCCCCTGTCCCAGGCGGAGTCGATAGCGAAAAGCGTGACGCCCGACTCGGCGAGCGTCGCCTTTAATGACCTTGAGGCTCAATGGCTGACACAGTTGCGTAAGGCATTACAAGGCGATACCGCCGCGTTGACTCGCGACGCCATGGCTCAGATGCGACAGAATTCCATCCAGGCGGATAATGCCTGGTTACAGGCTAGCGGTTATGATTTTCATACTACTGAGAATCAACAGATGGGAATTACCCTACTTTCCGCCTTCAATACATTGCCGGAAGCAGTATTGAAAGACAATCTGGCGACGGTGACGGCGATTAATCACGATGCCGATGTTAATACCCGTCACCAGGCGCTGGCGGATGCGGAAAGCGTGGAGTATCTCTATTTCCTGAGCGACGCAATGGGGCCGCGGCTGGGGCGG
The DNA here is from genome assembly GCF_050574145.1 of Salmonella sp. GDC200615. Lineage (NCBI taxonomy): Bacteria > Pseudomonadati > Pseudomonadota > Gammaproteobacteria > Enterobacterales > Enterobacteriaceae > Salmonella > Salmonella sp. GDC200615. The sequence goes on from NZ_CP192247.1 coordinate 266,805, forward strand.
GCATTTCTCGCCGCTTATGATAAAGGTGAGTTGGGCAAAGCGGCGGCGTTGATTAAAGCCTCGGAAGTCAGCACCGGCGCGGCGAAAAAATATTTTCATTACCCGCGTCCTTTCCAGGTGCCGGGTAATACTATCCATCTGACGCCGGATGATGTGGTGGTAAAAGATGGTCATCCTTATACCGCGGGTGGCGGTGCTTTCCCCAGCGGACACACGAATAGCGGTTATACGGATGCGCTGTTGATGGTGGAAATGATCCCGGAACGCTTTGATGCGCTGGTGATTCGTGGCGCGCGTTATGGCTATTCTCGCCTGGTCCTTGGCGTACACTATCCGCTGGATGTGATGGGCGCGCGGATGGTCGCGCAGCGTAATGTCGCGCATTATCTTAACGATCCGTATTACCGTACGTTATTCAACGAAGCTCGCGCTCAACTGCGTGAGGCGCTGGTGAAAGAGTGCGGTACGACGATTGTCGAATGCGCGGCATCGACCGGAAAAGACGATCCGTACCGCGATCCGGCCATGCATACCTTCTACCGCTTCACCATGACTTATAACCTGCCGCAACAGAAAGGCGAGCATCAGCCGTTGAAAATACCAAAAGGCGCCGATGTTCTGCTACAGACAGCGCTGCCGAACCTGTCGTCAGCGCAGTGTCAGGCGTTAATGGAAGAGACGGCGTTACCGGCAGGATATCCGTTGTCGGGCGAGACCGAGGATCAACAGTTCTGGCAGCGTCTGGATCTGTCCGCTGCTTACGAGATGGCGAGAAAAACGCGCTGACGTTGTCACCCGGCTTATAAAACGTAAGCCGGGATGATGTTAAAGGGGCGGCTTATTGCAGCGATACCCACGTCTGTACGCTGTCCATCATTGAAATTCCCCTTACTATCCCCCATTCTAGATCTCATCGCGAGAGCGCCAAAAGCGCGCTCCACTCACCTTCTTCTACAGGACTGCGCATATGACCAATCCATTACTAACGTCTTTTTCACTGCCGCCTTTTTCTGCAATTAAACCGGAGCATGTGGTGCCTGCGGTCACCAAAGCGTTGGCCGATTGCCGGGCGGCGGTAGAAGGCGTTGTGGCGCATGGCGCGCCGTATAGCTGGGAAAACCTCTGCCAGCCGTTGGCGGAAGCCGACGATGTTCTGGGGCGTATTTTCTCGCCAATTAGCCACTTAAACTCGGTGAAAAATAGTCCGGAGCTGCGTGAAGCCTACGAACAGACGCTGCCGCTGCTGTCGGAATACAGCACCTGGGTTGGCCAGCATGAAGGGTTGTACAACGCGTACCGCGACCTGCGCGACGGCGATCATTACGCCACTCTGAATACCGCGCAGAAGAAAGCGGTTGATAACGCGCTGCGTGATTTTGAACTGTCCGGCATCGGCCTGCCGAAAGAGAAACAGCAGCGTTACGGCGAAATCGCCACTCGCCTGTCTGAGCTGGGCAACCAGTACAGCAATAATGTGCTCGATGCCACTATGGGCTGGACGAAGCTCATCACCGATGAAGCCGAGCTGGCGGGAATGCCGGAAAGCGCTCTGGCGGCAGCTAAAGCCCAGGCGGAAGCCAAAGAGCAGGAAGGTTACCTGCTGACTCTGGATATCCCGAGCTATCTGCCAGTGATGACCTACTGCGACAACCAGGCGTTGCGTGAAGAGATGTATCGCGCCTATTCCACTCGCGCCTCCGACCAGGGGCCGAACGCCGGTAAGTGGGATAACAGCCCGGTGATGGAAGAAATTCTTGCGCTGCGCCATGAACTGGCGCAACTGCTGGGCTTCGAAAATTATGCCCATGAGTCACTGGCCACCAAGATGGCGGAAAATCCGCAGCAGGTGCTCGATTTCTTAACCGATCTGGCGAAACGCGCCCGTCCGCAGGGGGAAAAAGAGCTGGCCCAGCTGCGCGCCTTCGCCAAAGCCGAATTTGGCGTTGAGGAACTGCAACCGTGGGATATCGCGTACTACAGTGAAAAGCAAAAACAGCACCTGTACAGCATCAGCGATGAGCAGCTACGTCCGTACTTCCCGGAAAACAAAGCCGTGAATGGCCTGTTTGAAGTGGTGAAACGTATTTACGGCATCACTGCCAAAGAGCGTACTGACGTTGATGTCTGGCACCCGGAAGTGCGTTTCTTTGAACTGTATGACGAAAATAACGAGCTGCGCGGCAGCTTCTACCTTGACCTGTACGCGCGCGAACACAAACGCGGCGGGGCGTGGATGGACGACTGTGTCGGCCAGATGCGTAAGGCGGACGGCACATTGCAAAAGCCGGTCGCTTATCTGACCTGTAATTTCAACCGTCCGGTGAACGGTAAACCCGCTCTGTTTACCCATGACGAAGTGATCACCCTGTTCCACGAGTTTGGTCATGGCCTGCATCATATGCTGACCCGCATTGAGACCGCCGGGGTCTCCGGTATCAGCGGCGTGCCGTGGGACGCGGTCGAACTGCCAAGCCAGTTTATGGAAAACTGGTGCTGGGAGCCGGAAGCGCTGGCGTTTATCTCCGGCCACTATGAGACCGGCGAACCGCTGCCGAAGGAACTGCTGGATAAAATGCTGGCGGCGAAAAACTATCAGGCGGCGCTGTTTATTCTGCGTCAACTGGAGTTCGGTCTGTTTGATTTCCGTCTGCATGCGGAATTTAACCCGCAGCAAGGAGCGAAAATTCTTGAGACGCTCTTTGAAATTAAAAAACAGGTCGCCGTGGTGCCGTCACCGACATGGGGCCGCTTCCCACATGCATTCAGCCATATCTTTGCTGGCGGCTATGCGGCAGGCTACTACAGCTATCTGTGGGCCGACGTACTGGCGGCGGACGCTTATTCCCGCTTTGAGGAGGAAGGCATTTTCAACCGTGAGACCGGTCAGTCGTTCCTTGATAACATCCTGACTCGTGGTGGTTCTGAAGAGCCGATGGAACTCTTTAAACGCTTCCGTGGCCGTGAACCACAGCTGGACGCGATGCTGGAGCATTACGGGATTAAAGGCTGATTTTACGTGCAAATCTGCTTAATGGATGAAACGGGCGCCACAGACGGCGCCTTATCTGTTCTGGCTGCCCGCTGGGGACTGGAGCATGACGAAGACAACCCGATGGCGCTGGTATTGACGCCGCAACATCTGGAGCTGCGCAAGCGCGACGAACCGAAGCTCGGCGGCATTTTCGTCGATTTTGTCGGCGGGGCGATGGCGCACCGGCGTAAGTTCGGCGGCGGGCGCGGCGAAGCGGTGGCGAAGGCGGTCGGTATTAAGGGCGATTATCTGCCGGACGTGGTTGATGCCACGGCCGGACTGGGACGCGATGCGTTTGTGCTGGCGTCCGTCGGCTGCCGCGTGCGGATGCTGGAGCGTAACCCGGTGGTTGCCGCGTTGCTCGATGACGGTCTGACGCGCGGCTACGCCGATGCGGACATTGGCGGCTGGCTTCAGGAGCGTTTGCAGTTGATTCATGCTTCCAGCCTGACGGCGTTGACTGATATCACGCCGCGCCCGCAGGTGGTCTACCTCGATCCGATGTTTCCTCACCGGCAGAAAAGCGCGCTGGTGAAGAAAGAGATGCGGGTGTTTCAGTCGTTGGTGGGGCCGGATTTAGACGCCGACGGACTGCTGGAACCGGCGCGTCAGTTGGCGACCAAACGCGTGGTGGTCAAACGTCCCGATTATGCGCCGCCGCTGGCGGATGTCGCGACGCCCAACGCCATCGTCACCAAAGGGCATCGGTTTGATATTTATGCCGGAACCCCTCTGACGGAGTAACGGATTGCCCGATGGCGTTGCGCTTATCGGGCCTACGATTCTCAATTATTTGTAGGCCGGATAAGGCGTAAGCCGCATCCGGCACTGAGTATTACTGTTCGGTACCTGGCGTATTAATTATCCGGTTTAACCACGGCACCATAATGGCCATCACCACGGTGACCGCCAGTGTTACCAGACCAATTTTGCTAAAGACGCCGGTATAAATGGGCAGCGTCTGTAACGGATCGGTGATGTTTTCCGGTACGGCAGTGAAGGTCGCCACATAACCGCCGAGCAGGAAGGCGGCGGCCTGGGTCAGGAACCACATTCCCAGAATAAAGCCCATCAGATGCTGCGGCACCAGAGCGGCGACCATTGCCAGTCCCAGCGCGCTAATCAGCAACTCGCCCAGACTCTGGAACAGATACACCAGCACGATAAACCACGGCGACGTCAGTCCTTGCGCATCGGCAAACCACATCCCGGCGGCGGCGGCGGTCAGAAAACCCAGCGCGCAGAGGAACATACCGAGCGTAAACTTCATCGGCATAGTCAGATCTTTGCCTTTGCTACCCAGTCGGGTGTAAATCGCTGCCAGTACCGGACTGGCGACGACCACCCAGAATGGGTTCAGCGCCTGAAAACTCACCGGGTTAATGGCGAATCCAAGAATTTCATGATGCACGTTATTAATCGCAAAGAAGTTCAGCGAGGTAGGCATCTGCGCATACAGAATGTAAAACAGCACGGCTTCAATCATCAGAATAAACGCCACGAACATTTTATTGCGGCCGGTTTTATCCAGACGAAACGCTTCGCGAAAGAAGAAAATAGTGACGACGATAGAAAGGACGATGAGCACCAGATTGGCAATCTTAACGTTGTGCATCAGCCAGGCGCAGAGGAAAATCATGACGACGGTGCCGAGTAGTACCAGCAGCAAATTGCGAAAACGTAGCGGTTTATGATCCGGTTCAGAACCGATATTTTTCACCATGCCACGGCAGGCGAAGTACACCAGAAGCGCAACAATTAAACCAGCGCCGCACAGATTATAGGTCACCGCATAGCCAAATTTATCGGCAATCACCGGCGCCAGCGATAGCGATAACAAAGAACCGATGTTAATCGACATATAAAACAGGGTGAAAGCGCCATCCAGCCGGGGATCTTTAGGCTGATAGCATTTAGAGAGCAGGCTGGCGGGATTGGCTTTAAATAACCCGTTGCCCACGGCAATCGTACCCAGTGCGATAAAAATCAGATCGGGATTTAATAACGACATGCCGGTCATAAAATAGCCAATCGCCAGCACAATCGCGCCCAGGACCAGGGTGCGTTTAGTCCCTAACAGATGGTCGCCAACATAGCCGCCGATGGAGATCAGGCCATAAACCAGCGCCGCAAAAGCGCCAAAGGTAATAAAGGCCTGTTCCTGAGAAAAACCCAATTGTTTAACGAAAAAGACCGCCAGGATGCCCTGGACGCCGTAATAGCCAAATCGTTCCCATAATTCTACAAAAAAGATCATGAAAAATGGACGAGGTTGCTGCAGCAAGCCCGTAGGTGCAGTTGTATTCATATTCCTTCGCCTTTTAATGCCATCCCGAAACGTATGAGCGCGTATATCAAAACGCGCCGAAAAGACTTACCCTGATATAGACTGCGGTTATTAGCCTGATCAATAGGTTATTATACAAATGATACGCAAACTAATTAGTGGATCACACTAATTATGTTTGGTGTGATGGAATGATGTACTGAGTACTGCGAAGAAGGGGGGATAAACAAAACGCCCACAGAAGCGGGCGTTGTTGTTGATAACCAGAATTTGCCAGATGGTTCAGGCCAACCTGATTGACTATAGACCAGACGCGGTCTTAGCCGCCAGCCGGCACGGCAAGTATTACTCTTCTTCGTCGCGCAGCGGCACAATCAGCATGTCAACGTGAACGGTGTTGATCAGCTGGCGCGCAGAAGACATCAGTTTGCTCCAGAAGTCCTGGTGATGACCGCAAACGACCAGATCCATATCGTATTTCTTGATGGCATCAACCAGCACCTGGCCCAAATCGCCGCTACCGCTCAGGGTTTCAGTGATAGGGTAGCCAGCGTTGGTAGACAGCTCGGTCAGCGCGTGGTGGGTTTCTTCGGAGATACGTTTCTGCATATCGCCCAGATTGACGTCAATCAGACCGGTGTACAGGTCAGAATAGTTCACATCAACGTGGATGAGGGAGATTTTCGCGTTGTAGGGGCGCGCCATAGAGACCGCTTTTTCAACCAGAACTTTACTTTCCGGGGAGAGATCAACTGCGATAAGAATGTGTTTATAAGCCATAGTGTTACTCCTTCCATAAGTTGTCGATGACCACTGAGCTACTGGCGTTTCTTATGCCGCCGCGTCACCCGCGTCCTGCGAACTCTATGAGCGGGGCTAGCTCAGCCGTTTACCATAACTATCCTTACATTATAGCGACCAGGATAATCCGTCAATCTGCCTTGCTTGCCAGTTAGTTAAACAAAATTTTCAGGGAATTGCATTGATAGTGATTAACCTTCTGGTAAAAAAATTAACTGATCTCCTACAATGTGTATAAGAGCCGTTCGAATGCGGAGCGCTAATATGGACGGCTTTCGTAGTACTCTTTCACTGATTGTCTGGCAGGGTATCGGGGAGCGGTAGTCCCGGAGAGGAACTCCGTGGGCGGGTCGCCGGGGAGGAGATATGATAAGCACCGTCTCACTATTCTGGGCTTTATGTGTCGTTTGCATTGTTAATATGGCGCGCTATTTCTCATCGCTACGCGCACTGTTAGTGGTACTTCGTGGTTGCGATCCTTTGCTCTATCAATATGTCGATGGCGGCGGCTTCTTTACCACGCATGGTCAGCCCAACAAACAGGTGCGCCTGGTATGGTATATCTACGCTCAGCGCTATCGCGATCATCATGATGAAGAATTTATTCGCCGTTGTGAACGCGTGCGCCGCCAGTTTCTGCTGACCAGCGCGTTATGCGGTTTGGTGGTGGTGAGCTTGATTGCGCTCATGATTTGGCACTGAATGAAAAAAGCGGGCCAGTTTCCTGACCCGCTTGTGTTAGATAAGCCTCCCGGATGACGCCGCTTGTAGCGGCCTGTCAGGCCTGTGTCGTTTCATCCTGACAGGCCGGATTAGCGACAGCGTCCTCTGGCCCATTTGGCTTAAATAATCTCCAGGGAAAGCCAGTACAGCACGCCGGAAAGAATAATCGCCGCCGGTAACGTAAATACCCAGGCCATCAGAATGCTGGTCACGGTTTTACGCTGCAACCCGCCGCCATCAACGACCATGGTTCCCGCCACTGAAGAGGAGAGTACGTGAGTGGTAGAAACTGGCATACCGGTGTAGCTGGCAAGACCGATAGAGACTGCCGCCGTCATCTGCGCCGACATTCCCTGCGCATACGTCATGCCTTTTTTACCAATTTTCTCGCCGATAGTGGTCGCCACGCGACGCCAGCCGATCATCGTACCAATACCCAGCGCCAACGCCACTGCCATAATGATCCACACCGGCGCATACTCAATGGTGCTTAACATATCGGTCTTCAGCTTTTTCAGCAGGCGCTGGTCATCGCTGCTTACGCCAGGCAATTTCACGACTTTGTCGGTCGTGTCGGAAATGCACAGCATAATGCGACGCAACTGACTACGCTGTTCAACGCTTAACTTGTCGTAGCTTTCCACGTTTGCCAGCATCCCTTTCGCACGGTTAAGCGCGTTAATGGTGTTAGCCGGATGGCAGTGGAATTCAGTCGGTTCAGTCGCGCCCGGTTCCGGAGACGGAATCAGTTGGTCAACGCCGGTGACGGCTTTCAGCAGGTCAGGACGCTGCTCAAAGTACGTTTCGACATTGTTGATAACATCGCGCGTACGGGTGATTTCGTAGCTGGAGGCATTCATATTGACCACGAAACCCGCAGGCGCGACGCCAATCAGCACCAGCATGACCAGGCCAATGCCTTTCTGACCATCGTTCGCGCCATGCGAAAACGCCACGCCGATAGCTGAGAGGATTAGCGCGATACGCGTCCAGAACGGCGGCTTTTTCTTGCCGTCTTTCTTTTCACGTTCGGCTGGCGTCAGGTGGATACGGGCGCGTTTCTTAGTACCGCTCCAGTAGCGGCGCAGCAAGAAAATCAGACCGCCGGCGAATACCAGACCGACAATAGGGGAGATAATGAGTGAACCGAAAATATTGATAACTTTCGGGATGTTAAGCGCATCCACCACTGACGTGCCGGTCATCATCGCATTGGTTAAACCGATGCCGATAATGGCGCCAATCAGCGTGTGGGAACTGGACGCCGGCAACCCGAAATACCAGGTACCGAGGTTCCAGATAATCGCCGCCAGCAACATGGAAAAGACCATAGCGAGGCCGTGCGCGGAACCCATGTTGAGCAGGAGATCCGTCGGTAGCATATGCACAATGGCATACGCCACGCTGAGACCCCCCAGCAAAACGCCAAAAAAGTTAAACACCGCCGCCATGACAACCGCCAGCTGCGAACGCATCGCACGGGTGTAAATCACGGTTGCGACTGCATTGGCTGTGTCATGGAAGCCGTTAATCGCTTCGTAGAACAGCACAAAAGCCAGAGCAAGCAATAATAAAAGCCCGGTATGTAAATCCAGGCCAGCAAACAAATGTAGCATAGGACGTTACGCCATTTTGAGGACATGAACGCGGCGCATTATCAGTGACTTTGGCGGCGCGGGCAAAGTGAAATATAGACTTTTTTTGATGTACTTCGTGCTTTGTTTGATATCACTAAAGAATTATCTTATATATTTCAGATAAATACCATTTTCAGGCGCTTTTCGCGCTGGTGCGACCACTGAGGAAACTTTACAATTCCCGCCCGAATTTGAGAGAGGAAGGCGACGTGGAAAGGTTTGATGCCGTTATTATAGGCGCTGGCGCAGCGGGCATGTTTTGCGCCGCGCAGGCAGGACAGGCGGGTAGCCGCGTGCTGCTCATCGATAATGGCAAGAAGCCAGGACGTAAAATCCTCATGTCCGGTGGTGGACGCTGCAACTTTACTAATCTTTATGTTGAGCCTGCTGCGTATTTGAGCCAGAACCCCCATTTTTGCAAATCAGCATTAGCCCGCTATACCCAGTGGGACTTTATCGATCTGGTCGGCAGGTATGGGATAGCCTGGTATGAGAAAACGCTGGGACAGCTTTTTTGCGATGATTCCGCCCAACGCATTGTCGATATGCTGGTTGCCGAGTGCGGCAAAGGCGGCGTAACGATGCGCCTGCGTAGCGAGGTATTGAGCGTCGAGCGTGATGAGTCGGGTTTCATACTGGCGTTGAACGGCGAGACGGTGACTACGCAAAAGTTGGTGATTGCCAGCGGCGGCCTGTCGATGCCGGGGCTTGGCGCATCACCGTTTGGCTATAAAATCGCCGAACAGTTTGGTCTCAAGGTGTTGCCGACGCGCGCCGGGCTGGTGCCCTTTACGCTACATAAGCCGCTGTTAGAACAGCTCCAGACGCTGTCTGGCGTCTCTGTGCCCTGCGTGATTACCGCCCGCAATGGCACGGTATTTCGGGAAAACCTACTTTTTACCCATCGTGGGCTGTCCGGCCCCGCCGTTTTACAGATTTCCAGCTACTGGCAACCGGGCGAGTTAGTGAGCATTAACTTATTGCCGGACCTCTCGCTGGAAGATGTTCTCAATGAACAGCGTAACGCGCACCCGAACCAGAGTCTGAAGAACACGCTGGCGATGCATTTGCCGAAACGGTTGGTGGAGTGTTTACAACAGTTGGGGCAGATCCCGGATGTATCGCTCAGACAGTTGAACGTTCGTGACCAGCAGGCGTTGGTTGACACGCTTACGGCCTGGCAAGTGCAGCCTAACGGCACCGAAGGCTATCGGACAGCGGAAGTGACGCTGGGCGGCGTGGATACAAACGAACTATCATCGCGGACTATGGAAGCGCGCCGCGTGCCGGGTCTCTATTTTATCGGCGAAGTGATGGACGTCACCGGCTGGTTGGGCGGCTATAACTTCCAGTGGGCGTGGTCGAGCGCCTGGGCCTGCGCGCAGGATTTGGCGGCAAAACGCTAAGTACCATTACAAACAATAAGCGAATAGACATCCCGGACAGAGGTGTTAGTATCGATTTATAGCAGTTATGAGTATGCGTGTTTCATTTACGGCCAGGAACGCTGATGATGACAACATTACTCCCTCTTTTCCGGGTACCTACATCATTCACTCCCTTTGACGGCGAGCGCTTCATCGGCGTCTGTTCGTCGTCTGGCCCCTTTTCTTTTTTCATTCTTATCCCGAATGGAAACCCCCGCTGAGCGCACGCCCGGCGGATTTTGTGACACGCATGGTTAGACAACAGGGATTACGGCGGGTCGATTATGGACAAAATGAAGCGTCATCTGGTGTGGTGGGGAGCGGGGATTCTTGTAGCGGTGGCCGCGATAGCCTGGTGGATGCTGCGCCCTGCGGGAATACCGGAGGGATTTGCCGCCAGCAACGGCAGAATTGAAGCCACCGAAGTGGATATTGCCACTAAGATTGCCGGGCGTATTGATACCATCCTCGTTTCGGAAGGGCAGTTCGTTCGTCAGGGCGAGGTGCTGGCGAAAATGGATACCCGCGTGCTGCAGGAGCTGCGGCTGGAGGCGATTGCGCAGATTAAAGAGGCCGAGAGCGCGGTTGCCGCCGCCCGTGCTTTGCTGGAGCAACGCCAGAGTGAAATGCGCGCCGCGCAGTCGGTCGTCAAACAGCGGGAAGCTGAGCTGGACTCCGTCTCTAAACGTCACGTGCGTTCTCGTTCGCTGTCGCAGCGTGGCGCGGTATCTGTACAACAGTTAGATGACGATCGCGCGGCGGCGGAAAGCGCGCGCGCCGCCCTGGAGACCGCCAAAGCGCAGGTATCTGCGGCAAAAGCGGCGATTGAAGCGGCGCGTACCAGTATTATCCAGGCGCAAACGCGCGTGGAAGCGGCGCAGGCGACCGAGCGGCGTATTGTCGCCGACATCGACGACAGCGAATTAAAAGCGCCGCGCGATGGACGCGTGCAGTACCGCGTTGCGGAGCCGGGCGAAGTGTTATCGGCTGGCGGCCGGGTGTTGAACATGGTCGATCTCAGCGATGTTTATATGACATTTTTCCTGCCGACCGAACAGGCGGGGTTGTTGAAGATCGGCGGCGAAGCGCGACTGGTGCTGGACGCCGCGCCGGATCTGCGTATTCCGGCGACGATCAGTTTTGTCGCCAGCGTGGCGCAGTTCACGCCCAAAACCGTGGAAACCCACGATGAACGACTGAAGCTGATGTTCCGCGTCAAAGCGCGTATTCCGCCAGAGCTACTGCGACAGCATCTGGAATATGTCAAAACCGGTTTGCCGGGAATGGCCTGGGTTCGTCTGGATGAGCGCGTGCCCTGGCCTGACGCTCTAAGCGTGAGGCTGTCGCAATGACGTCGCTGAAGCTGGTGCCTGTTCCTCCCGTGGCGCAGCTTGAGGGGGTGAGCCAGCATTACGGAAAAACAGCCGCGCTGAACAATATCACGCTGGACATTCCCGCCCGTAGTATGGTCGGGCTGATTGGTCCGGACGGGGTGGGTAAGTCGAGCCTGCTGTCGCTGATTTCTGGCGCGCGGGTGATTGAGCAAGGGAACGTTATCGTCCTGGGCGGGGATATGCGCGATGCGAAACATCGCCGCGACGTCTGTCCGCGCATCGCCTGGATGCCGCAGGGGCTGGGGAAAAACCTTTATCACACGTTATCGGTTTATGAGAACGTCGATTTTTTTGCTCGTCTCTTTGGTCATGACAAAGCTGAACGTGAAGCGCGTATTACCGAGCTGCTGAACAGCACGGGCCTGGCACCGTTTCGTGACCGTCCTGCCGGGAAGCTGTCCGGTGGGATGAAACAAAAGCTGGGGCTGTGCTGTGCGCTGATTCATGACCCGGAATTGCTGATTCTTGATGAGCCTACCACCGGCGTGGACCCGCTCTCCCGCGCTCAGTTCTGGGACTTAATCGACAGTATCCGCCAGCGCCAGACCAATATGAGCGTGTTGGTCGCAACGGCCTATATGGAAGAGGCGGAGCGTTTTGACTGGCTGGTGGCGATGAATGCGGGCGAGATACTGGCAACCGGCAGCGCGCAGCAACTGCGGGCAAAAACCCATAGCGCGACGCTGGAACAGGCGTTTATCGCCCTGTTGCCAGAAGCGCAGCGCCAGGCGCATAAGCCAGTGGTGATCCCGCCGTATCACGCTGAGCAGGAAGAGATTGCCATTGAGGCGAAAGATCTGACCATGCGCTTCGGTAAGTTCGTCGCGGTTGACCATGTTAATTTCCGCATTCCGCGCGGCGAGATTTTTGGCTTCCTCGGTTCAAACGGTTGCGGCAAATCGACCACCATGAAAATGCTGACCGGTCTGCTTCCCGCCAGCGAAGGTCAGGCCTGGCTATTTGGCCAGCCGGTGGACCCGAACGACATCGATACCCGTCGCCGGGTCGGGTATATGTCGCAGGCTTTTTCGCTCTATAACGAACTCACCGTGCGGCAGAATCTGGAACTTCATGCCCGCCTGTTTCATATTCCGCCAGCGGAGATCCCGGCGCGCGTCGCGCAGATGATCGAACGCTTTATGCTAACGGAGGTGGAAGATACGCTCCCTGCTTCATTGCCGCTCGGTATCCGCCAGCGTTTATCGCTGGCGGTAGCGGTGATCCATCGCCCGGAAATGCTGATTCTTGATGAGCCAACGTCCGGCGTTGATCCGGTCGCCAGGGATATGTTCTGGCAGCTTATGGTCGATCTTTCGCGTCAGGATAAGGTGACGATTTTTATCTCGACCCATTTTATGAACGAAGCGGAACGTTGCGACCGAATGTCATTGATGCACGCCGGTAAAGTGCTCGCCAGCGGTACGCCGCAGGAATTGGTGCAACAGCGGGGCGCGGCCAATCTGGAAGCGGCGTTTATTTCCTGGCTACAGGAAGCTGCGGGAGCGGCGCCTGAAACCCCAATACCGCCATCCCAGACGCCCGCCGCGTCAGGTAAACCGTCGCGGCAGGGATTGAGCTTCCGGCGTTTGTTCAGCTACAGTCGCCGCGAAGCGCTGGAGCTACGCCGCGATCCGGTACGCTCGACGCTGGCGCTGCTGGGAACGGTAATTCTGATGCTGATTATGGGCTATGGCATCAGTATGGACGTGGAGAACCTGCGTTTTGCCGTACTCGATCGCGATCAAACCGTCAGCAGCTAGGCATGGTCGCTCAATCTGGCGGGATCGCGCTATTTTATCGAACAGCCGCCGCTCGCCAGCTATGACGAGCTTGACCGGCGGATGCGTTCGGGAGAGTTGGCGGTTGCCATTGAGATCCCGCCTAATTTTGGCCGCGATATTGCTCGCGGTACGCCAGCGCAGATTGGCGTCTGGGTGGATGGCGCCATGCCCAGCCGCGCCGAGACGGTGAAGGGGTACGTTCAGGCGATGCACCAAAGCTGGCTGCAGGAGGCGGCAAGTCGTCAGCCGAACCCGGTTAAACAGACCGGGCTGCTCAACATTGAAACGCGCTATCGCTATAACCCGGATGTGAAAAGTCTGCCCGCTATCGTTCCGGCGGTCATTCCGCTGCTGCTCATGATGATCCCGTCAATGCTTAGCGCCCTGAGCGTGGTGCGGGAGAAAGAGCTGGGGTCGATAATTAATCTGTACGTAACGCCGACGACGCGCAGCGAATTTTTGCTGGGTAAACAACTGCCGTATATCGCGCTGGGTATGCTGAACTTCTTGCTACTGTGCGCGCTGTCGGTCTTTGTGTTCGGCGTGCCGCTGAAAGGCAGCTTTCTCACGCTTACCCTCGCGGCGCTACTTTACGTCATCATCGCCACCGGTCTGGGGCTGCTGATCTCCACGTTTATGAAGAGCCAAATCGCCGCTATTTTTGGGACGTCGATTATTACCCTCATTCCGGCAACACAATTTTCCGGCATGATCGATCCGGTGGCTTCGCTGGAAGGACCGGGAAGATGGATCGGCGAGATCTACCCGACCAGCCATTTTCTGACGATCGCGCGCGGGACGTTTTCCAAAGCGTTGGATCTGTCCGATCTCTGGCCGTTATTTATGCCGTTACTGATTGCCGTCCCGGTGGTGATGGGTCTGAGCATTCTGCTGCTGAAAAAACAGGAGGGGTAATGCGCGGATTACGTAATATTTATAATCTCGGCGTTAAAGAACTGCGCAGTCTGCTGGGCGACAAAGCGATGCTGTCGCTGATCGTCTTCGCCTTTACGATTTCGGTTTACTCCTCCGCTACCGTCCTGCCCGGTTCGTTGCATCTTGCCCCTATCGCCATCGCCGATATGGATCAGTCACAGTTGTCGAACCGTATTGTGAATAGTTTTTACCGCCCGTGGTTTCTGCCGCCGGAGATGATTACGGCAACGGAAATGGATGCCGGACTGGATGCCGGACGCTATACCTTTGCGGTCAATATTCCGCCGAATTTCCAGCGTGATGTGCTGGCCGGACGTCAGCCTGATATTCAGGTTAACGTCGATGCGACGCGCATGAGCCAGGCGTTTACCGGCAACAGTTATATCCAGAATATTATTAGCGGCGAGGTCAACAGCTTTGTGGCGCGCGCGCGGGGAGATAACGTTCAGCCGGTGTCGCTGGAGATTCGGATGCGCTTTAACCCGAATCTGGACCCGGCGTGGTTTGGCGGCGTGATGGCGATTATCAACAACATTACCATGCTGGCGATAGTGCTGACCGGATCGGCGCTGATCCGCGAGCGAGAACACGGCACGGTAGAGCATCTGTTGGTGATGCCGGTCACGCCCTTTGAGATCATGATGGCGAAAGTGTGGTCGATGGGGCTGGTCGTGCTGGTGGTTTCCGGTTTGTCTTTGATGCTGATGGTGAAAGGCGTGCTTGGCGTGCCGATTGAAGGATCGATCCCATTGTTTATGTTGGGCGTGGCGCTGAGCCTGTTCGCCACCACTTCAATTGGGATCTTTATGGGCACCATCGCCCGTTCGATGCCGCAACTGGGGTTATTAATGATTCTGGTACTGTTACCGCTACAAATGCTTTCCGGCGGTTCCACGCCGCGCGAAAGTATGCCGCAGGCGGTGCAGGATATTATGCTGACCATGCCGACGACGCATTTTGTCAGCCTTGCCCAGGCTATTCTTTATCGCGGCGCAGGTTTGAGTATCGTCTGGCCGCAGTTCCTGACCCTGCTGGCGATAGGCGGCGTGTTCTTCCTGATAGCGCTGTTACGCTTCAGAAAAACGATTGGCACAATGGCGTAAACATTATTGCCGGATGGCGGCTGCGCCTCATCCGGCCTACAAACGACGACGTGCGAACGTAGGCCGGGCAAGCGAAGCGCCCCCGGCGTTAGTCTTCTTTCGGCAAACACTGCAAGTGGCCGTGGCGCACGCCGCGCTGGGCGATAACATCATCGGCAAAATGCTGTACGTCGCCCATATCGCCCTTCAGAACGGCGATCTCCAGACAGTCATCGTGGTTGATATGGACGTGCAGCGTGGCGACGGATAAATCATGATGATGATGCTGGGTGGAGACGATGCGGCTGGCTAAATCCCGTTTCTCATGTTCATAAACATATGAAAGTACCGCGAAACCCTGTGTGCCGTGTTCCTGAGTGGCCTCCTGCGCCAGAGCGCCGCGCAGAATATCACGGATCGCTTCGGAGCGATTGTTATAGCCGCGTCGCTGGCTCAGGCTGTCCAGCGTTTCCAGTAAATCGTCATCGAGGGTGATGGTGACACGTTGCATCTGACTTAAACCTTTTGGTATGGCGCGTCGGCGCATGGGAAGCTCCGCATTTTGTAACACACGTCCGCCGCCAGAGGGAAAAATTAATGTGTCATAGCGCTTTCGTTATCGTCTGCGGCGTCAGCGTAAACGGTGTGGGGGTACAGACTGCCAGACTGAGCGTATCGAGCTGACACTGGCTGACCGACAAGGCAGAGGGCAACGTGCTGTCCACGCTGACGATTTGCCAGGCGCTGCCGCCGCGTTGTTTTACGATGGCTTCTTTACGCGTCCAGATACGCCAGAATGCCGCCAGTTGTTGCTCCGGACGTTCCGCTTCCATTTCAGCATGTTCGCCGAGGCTGAATACCGCATTTGCCAGCGAACGCCAGTTATCGCGCGGGCGGATCACTTCAATATCGCAGCCGACTTCACCTTCGTCGCTAAGCAACAGAGCAATAGTGTCGCCGCTATGGCTGAGGTTAAACCACAGCGGCGTTCCGGCGGAAAAAGCCGGTTTACCCTGTTCGCCATACACCATCTCCGGTAGCGGCGAGAGCGCACGGGAAAGCAGCACGCGCCCGGCCAGCCAGCTTGCCCGGCGAACGCCCTGCGGCGCCTGAGCGATTAACGCGTCGGGCAATTGACCTGCGCTTAATGTTGACACTTTTCCCAGAACGATCTGGTACATATCAGGACCAACGTTGCCTATGAAGAAGAGGAGATTGTAGCATCTGTCGCCTCATCCCGGTAAACGGCTTTTCGGTCGGCCTGGCCCCAGTAAGATCGCCAGTTTGCTGCCGCCTTTAGTGGTTTCCATCCAGATTTTGCAGACGCTGGTCAAAGGAACGGACAAGAGCATCCCGACCGGGCCTAATAGCCATCCCCAGACCAATAACGAAAGAAATACCACCAGCGTGGACATTCCCAGACGATGGCCCATCATGCGTGGCTCCATAATGTTGCCAATCACCATATGGACCAGCAAAAAGAGCGCTCCGACCAGTACGCACTCGTAAAAACCGTTAAATAACAGCGCCTGAATCATGGGGGGAACGGCGGAAATCACCGAGCCGATATTAGGAACGTAATTGAGCAAAAAGGCCAGTACGCCCCACATTAGCGCAAACTGAATATCCATTAACGCCAGCCCCAGCCAGATAATCGCGCCCGTCCATAGACTGAGCAGCGTTTTCAGCGCCAGATAATGCGAGACGCCTTTCAGGGCGCGGTGCAGGCCGGCAATATGAATTTGTGGATTGTTTAGCGCGAAACGTAATTTATAAGGCACGTGACGCACTTCAAACAGCATAAAAACCACGGTCATTACCAGCAGCACAATGCTTGCCATCGCGCCCGATACGCCGGTCATTAATGTTGTGGTGAAGAGCATGATTTTATCGGAATCCATCCCGCGGAGCATACGTTCCGGCGACATATGTAAATTCAGGAAGGGCATTAACTCCTGAAGGTGTAAGACCTTACGCGTCAGCTCCTTGCTGTATTTAGGCAGCATAGCGATAAATTCATTAAGCGATGCGGCAAGCACACCCACCAGCGCGGTAAGCACGATCAGCATGACAACCACCACGATAGTAATCGCCAGCGGTCGCTTCACGCCCCGACGAATAAACCAGGTCACTAATGGGTTAAGAACGATGGCGAAAAAGAGCGCCAGCAAGAGTTGTACAATAATACCCGCCGCGGCATGAATCCCGGCGAGAATAATAACCAGGGAGGCCAGTTTCAGCAGAATATGCATACCCGTTTTGTCGGGTTGAGCGGTTGCCATGAAGTTTTCCTTGTTGTGTTTTTTTCTAAGTGTAGCGGCTGCCCTGATACCGATAATCTGAATCTCACTACTGATTTTCACCGCGCGCCATGATAGAAAAGAAAACATGTTGTAAAAATGCGGTGATACTCATGCCCGAACCCGTCGCTGAACCGGCGCTAAACGGATTGCGCCTCAATCTGCGTATTGTCTCCATTGTGATGTTTAACTTTGCCAGCTACCTGACCATCGGCCTGCCGCTCGCCGTCTTGCCCGGCTATGTGCATGATGCGATGGGATTCAGCGCGTTCTGGGCGGGGCTTATTATCAGCCTGCAATACTTCGCCACTCTGTTAAGCCGTCCCCATGCCGGGCGGTATGCGGATGTATTAGGGCCGAAAAAAATCGTTGTCTTTGGCTTATGCGGCTGTTTTTTAAGCGGACTCGGCTACCTGCTGGCGGATATCGCCAGCGCCTGGCCGATGATCAGTTTGTTGCTACTGGGGCTGGGTCGCGTGATTTTGGGGATTGGGCAAAGTTTTGCCGGCACCGGTTCGACACTATGGGGCGTCGGCGTCGTCGGGTCGTTGCATATTGGTCGGGTCATCTCCTGGAACGGTATCGTCACCTACGGCGCAATGGCGATGGGCGCGCCGCTGGGCGTGCTGTGTTATGCCTGGGGCGGGTTACAGGGACTGGCGCTAACGGTGATGGGCGTGGCGCTGTTGGCGGTACTGTTAGCCCTTCCACGTCCGTCGGTGAAGGCGAACAAAGGCAAGCCGCTGCCGTTTCGCGCGGTGCTGGGGCGTGTCTGGCTGTATGGTATGGCGTTGGCGCTGGCCTCGGCAGGGTTTGGCGTCATCGCGACGTTTATTACCTTATTTTATGATGCTAAAGGTTGGGATGGCGCCGCCTTTGCGCTTACGTTATTTAGCGTCGCGTTTGTCGGCACGCGTTTGCTGTTCCCTAACGGCATCAATCGTTTAGGCGGGTTGAATGTCGCCATGATCTGCTTTGGCGTGAAGATTATTGGTCTGTTACTGGTGGGGACGGCAGCCATGCCGTGGATGGCAAAAATCGGCGTTTTACTCACGGGGATGGGGTTTTCGCTGGTCTTTCCGGCGCTGGGCGTGGTGGCCGTCAAAGCCGTGCCGCCGCAGAACCAGGGCGCGGCGCTGGCGACCTATACCGTCTTTATGGATATGTCTTTGGGGGTTACCGGGCCGCTGGCGGGGCTGGTGATGACCTGGGCGGGCGTGCCGGTGATTTATCTGGCGGCGGCCGGGCTGGTAGCGATGGCGCTATTGCTGACCTGGCGCTTAAAAAAACGGCCTCCGTCTGCACTGCCGGAGGCCGCATCATCGTCGTAAAGGTTACTTAATAACCAACGTATTGATGATGTTTTCAGCCGTGGTTTGCGCTTTTTGCTGATTGTCCGCAGGCAGCGTGACCTGAATCGTCAGCAATTGGTTATCCACTTTGCCCAGCACGATGGAAGAATACGCCGTCTGGCCCTTCGCGGAGATAATGCTGTCCAGTTGTTGCAACGTATGGCCTTTGAGCTCAATAGACTTATTGGTGACCACCTGAAGCTGCGGGTCGCGGCTACGCTGTTGCTCAAGCAGGCGGTTTGCCAGCACCGGCAACGCTTCATCGGTATTATCGCCGACGATAACAATCACCGCTTTCTGGCCCGTCGGGTCAGAATAAACGTGCATATTATTCGCCTGGGTGCCCAGCTTACCGCTTTGATCGGTCATATCCGCCGGCAGCGAGAAACTGAGTTTGCCATCCATCAGGCTGATGGGCTGGCCGGAGGCCTGGCTTTCTGCGGCGGCGCTTTCTGCCGACGCTTTTGTATCGTTGTTATCACAGGCCGCAAGCCCCATAACCAGCAGGCCAATACCGGCATATTTAACCAAATTGCGCATTGACTTCTTCCTTTCGATAAACGGCCATAACGGCTCATTCGCTCATCTTATCACAACTCGGAAAACGAACCTTTAACTTGCCGGTAATGGGGAAATTTCAGATTTATCTGCCAGCTTTTTCAGCAACATATTCAGTAGAACGCCGTACATCGGCAGGAAGAAAATAATGCTGATGAGCACCTTAAAGCAATAATCCACCAGCGCAATTTCCATCCAGTGTTCGGCCATAAAGGCATCGGGGCTTCGCCAGAACGCAATGAAGAAAAAGGCAAGGGTATCGCTGATATTGCCAAACAGCGTTGAAGCGGTCGGCGCCAGCCACCAGCGACGATTTTGGCGCAGGCGGTTAAACACATGGACATCAAGGATCTGTCCCAGCGCGTAGGCCATAAAGCTGGCGGCGGCGATACGGGAGACAAACAGATTAAAGTTCGCCAACGCGGCGAAACCTTGCCAGGCGCCCATATAGAACAGCGATGACACCACATACGACACCAGCAGCGCAGGGATCATGACGGCGAAGATAATGCGGCGCGCCAGCGGTGCGCCAAAAATACGCACGGTAAGATCGGTGGCAAGAAAAATAAAAGGAAAACTAAACGCGCCCCAGGTCGTGTGGAAACCAAAAATAGTGATGGGGAGCTGCACCAGATAGTTACTGGAAATGATCACCAGTAAATGGAATAGCGATAGCCAGAACAACGCTTTTACGCGCTGTGATTGTGTAAACGGAGTCATATTGTGACCTTTTTGTTGGATGGGGTGAGGGAACCCAATAAAGAACCGCCGCATAATACTGTTTTGCGCTGGCATTGCAATGGCTAATTTTCACGCAATCGTTAACCTGCCTGGCTTACTGACGAAGATGGGCGTAAAATATCGCCGTTTTTCTACCATTGAGACGAAGATGAGCGATCTGTTTTCCTCCCCTGACCATACGCTCGACGCCCTGGGGCTGCGTTGCCCTGAACCAGTAATGATGGTGCGCAAAACGGTGCGCAACATGCAAACTGGCGAAACATTGCTGATTATCGCCGACGATCCGGCGACGACGCGTGATATTCCGGGGTTCTGTACCTTTATGGAACACGATTTGCTGGCGCAAGAGACGGAGGGTCTGCCGTACCGCTATTTATTGCGTAAAGCGCATTAACCGCACGGCAGATAGCATTCTGATTAGAAGCTTTCCCAGTTCGCCTGTTCTGCGGCGAGCTGTGGCGTTAAGCCTTTGCTTAACGGCGTCGGCGACGCCTCCCGACGAGGTTGTTTCTGGATGCGGAACGCGGCGACCGCCTGACGAAGTTCGTTAGCCTGATCTTCCAGCGCCGCTGCTGCTGCGGATTCCTCTACCAGCGAGGCGTTTTGCTGCGTCACGCTGTCCATTTCCGATACCGCCTGCGCCACCTGCTCAATGCCTTTGCTTTGCTCATCGGAGGCAGAGGCGATTTCGCCCATAATATCGGTCACGCGGGTCACGGCGTTAACGATCTCTTTCATGGTTTCTCCCGCTTCGCGTACCTGCGTAGAGCCGGTATCAATGCGCGACACGGAGTTTTCAATCAGTACTTTGATCTCTTTGGCGGCCTGCGCGCTACGGCTGGCCAACGTGCGTACCTCTCCGGCCACGACCGCGAATCCTCGCCCCTGTTCGCCGGCGCGGGCGGCCTCTACCGCGGCGTTCAGCGCCAGGATATTAGTCTGGAAGGCGATACCGTCAATCACGCTGGTGATGTCCACGATTTTTTCCGAGCTTTCGGCGATATCGTTCATGGTGTTCACTACGTTATCCACCACGCGTCCTCCTTTACGCGCGGTTTCTGATGCGGTTTTCGCCAGACCCGTCGCCTGGCGTGCGTTATCGGTGTTTTGCCGTACCGTGGCGGTTAACTGTTCCATGCTGGCGGCGGTCTCCTCCAGCGCCGAGGCCTGTTGTTCGGTACGGGAAGAGAGGTCGCTGCTGCCGGCGGAAATTTCGCCTGCGCCAGTATAGATAGAGTCCGCGTTATCGCGCACCGCGCTGACGGTACGGATTAACGACTGCTGCATCGTTTTAAGACCGGCGGCCAGTTGGCCCATTTCACTGCGTCCTTCGGCCTCTATCTCATGGGTAAGATCGCCGTCGGCGATCGTTTGAATGTGCGCCATAATCCGTTGCAGCGGGCGGAGTAGAACGCGTTGCAGCCCCAGCCAGATAAACGCCAGCACGATGAGTACGATAAGTAGAATTATCCCCAGCGTCCATTGCATCTGGGTAAAGCTGCTCTGATTCTGATCGCTGGCTAATTTTATTAATTGCGCATTTTGAGAGAGCCACTGGTCATATACCTGCTCCATGTCATCCTGCGCTTTTTGCGCGTCAAGGTTGCCATAGGCGGCGTAATTATCGGCTTTAAGATAGTGGATAGACTGCTGCAAAACGTCATACATCTGCTTAAAGCTGGCTTCGGCCTGGGCATCCAACGCCGGATCTTTGCCCGCGATCGCTTCGGAGTTCACGTAGTTGTTGAAATGTTTTTCCGCTTCGTTGAGCGACGCGCCAGCATTGGTTAACAGCGTGTTCATGGCGTCCAGCGAGGCGGGATCGCGCTGATTTTTTAACATGCGTATCGCCACGCGGTTAATGGTAACGCGGGTTTCGATCAATGTCTGAAAACTGCCGCCCAGTTCCTGTTGTTGGTAACTCAGTGCGCTCGCATTCTGGAAATTCAGCCGATCGCTGCTGACGGCGGAATAAAACAGTATTCCTGTCACCAGCAATAAGGCGCTAAATATGCCCAGCGTCGCGATAACGCCGGTGATGACTTTGATATTTTTCATAGTGCCTAACATTCCTTATTTTGTAGACGGTATGATCAATATCGGTTGGATAAAAATTAACCTTACATCAAATCACGCTATTTCTGATTAATGGTTTGATAAGTAATAGAAAATAAATAATTTTCGCGTGAATAATATGTACAAAGAAAGGAATACCGCGGGATAACCCGGCGACACGACGCCGCCGGGCGGGAGAAGATTAGTTTTTACGCAGCAAACGTAGCGCGTTGGCGGTCACCAATACCGTGGCTCCCGTATCCGCCAGGATTGCCAGCCATAGCCCGGTAAAACCAAGTAGCGTCGTCACCAGGAAAATGGCTTTCAGCCCCAGCGCAATGGTGATGTTCTGCCGGATATTCGCGTGGGTAGCGCGCGCCAGCGTAATCATCTGCGCTAACCCGCGCAGACGGTTATGAGTAAGGGCGGCGTCAGCCGTTTCAAGCGCGACGTCAGTACCGCTGCCCATCGCAATTCCGATACTGGCGGCTTTCATCGCGGGCGCATCGTTAATGCCGTCGCCCACCATCGCTAGCGGCGCTTGTTGGTTAAGGGCGGTGACTGCCCGCACCTTGTCTTCCGGCAGTAGCCCGGCTTTAAACGCCAGATCCAGCTCGCCGGCAATCGCTGCCGCCGCCCGTGGGTTATCGCCGGTCAGAATCACGCCGTTAACGCCTAACTGATGCAGGTCGCGGATGGCGTCGCGCGCATCGTCACGCAATGTATCCTGGAGGGCGAGGACGCCAAGTACGGTCTCGTTACGCAGCACCAGAACCACCGTCTGCCCGGCGTTTTCCAGTTCGCTAATTTGCCCGGCAAACGCCGCCGCAGGCTGTTTCCCCGCCGCGCAAATCAGAATACGTTCGCCGTTAACCTGCGCTTCAATTCCGGTGCCGGCCAGCGTTCGCTGCGATTCCGCCGTTGGGATCGCCAGATCGCGTGTCTGCGCTTCGCGGATAATAGCCTGTGCCAGCGGGTGCGTAGCGCCTTGTTCTACGGTTGCCGCCAGCGCCAACAGTTCAGCCTCGCTGATACCGCTTGCCGGATGAATCGCCGTCACCCGTGGTTTACCAATGGTCAACGTACCGGTTTTATCAAAGGCGACCTGCGTGATACGGCCCAGTTGCTCCAGCGCTGCGCCGCCTTTAATCAATGCGCCGCGCCGTGCCGCCGCCGCCAGCCCGGAGGTAATGGCCGCGGGCGTGGAGATCACCAGCGCGCACGGGCAACCGATTAATAGCAGCGTCAGCCCTTTATAAATCCACTCCTGCCAGCCGCCATCGAACATCAGCGGCGGAATAAGCGTCACCAGCAGCGCGATGACCATAATGACTGGCGTATAGATGCGGCTGAAACGGTCAATAAACCGCTCAATAGGCGCACGGCGCTCTTCCGCCTCTTCAATCAGCGTCAGGATACGGTCAATCGCGCTGGCGCCAGGTTCAGATAACACCTCCAGGGTGACGAGACGGTCAACGCTGGTCGCGCCTGCCGGGACTTTGTCGCCCGTTGCGCGCTCCACCGGGATAGACTCGCCGGTGAGCGCGCTTTCATCAAAGCTGGCGAAACCGGAAACCAGTTTACCGTCGGCGGGTAAACGCCCCCCGGCGGCGACTTCGATAATATCGCCCGGTCGCAGGGTATTAATCGCGACCTCTTCCCGTACGCCGTCGCGCAGACGGGTCGCCGTTTCCGGTTTAAGCGCCATTAACGCGCTGACGCCTTTACGGGCGCGGCTGGCGGCCCATCCTTCCAGGCGCTCGCCGATGAGAAACAGCAGCAATACCATTGCTGCCTCCGCCGTCGCGCCTATAAACAGCGCGCCAATGGCGGCGACGCTCATCAGCGTTTCAATAGCGAACCAACTGCCGCTTTTCATCAGCCGCAGCGCCTGGCGGGCAATAGGATACAGACCGACCAGAGTGGTGACGATAAAGGCCAGTTGGCCGAACGGGTGGTTAAATTGCTCCAGCCCCCAGCTTATCGCCATCATAATGATCAGCGTAATAAGCGGCAGGTTCTCTTTAAGACGAGATTCAGGCGCGGCGTCGCGCGAATCTTCGCTACGCAAGGTATAACCCGCCTTCTGTACGGCGCGTTCAATTTGCGCGCGGAGGTCGGCGTCGGCATCGACCACTAACTTTTCGGTGGCGAACAGCACTTGCGCCTGGTTGACGCCGCGAATTTGGCGGACCGCATTCTCCACTTTTCGGGCGCAGGCGGCGCAGTCCATGCCGGAGATTTTCCAGGTATAGCGCGTGCCTGCCACGGCAGTAGAAACAGGCGCGCTGGACGCGCAATGTTCTTCGCAGCAGCAGCTATCGGCCTTCTGTATTGCCGGGGCTAATCTGAAGGAGGTAAAGGGCGGGACTTTTTTGCCATCGGTATCAGGGGTCGACATAACGTCCTCCGGTTGATGATAATTTTCTCATTAACCGGAGGATACACTCTGGAGTCGACTCCAGAGTCAAGCGCTATTATTTACAGGTACAGCGAGCGAACAATCAGGAAGTGTCCTGCAAAGTAGCAGGCGGCGGCAATCGCGTTATCCGCCCGGAAACGGCGGCGGTAATGGCTACCCAGCCAGACGATATTGCCGATGAACAGCAGCGTCGCGCCGGTAAAGGCCGAAAGGGCTGGCGCCGTTGGGCGGAAGAACCACAGTTCGCCCGCCAGCCAGACCATGACCAGCGTCATGGCGATAAAAGTACATACCGGCCAGCGTAGCTCCTCCAGTCGCGTCCAGATAACGGCGATAAGCAACGCGCCGACTATCAGTAACGCCAGCGGCAGCGGCCAGAAGAACGACAACGTCATTTGGCTGGCAAAGTAAATGGTGTAGAGCAGATGCGATAAGAAAAATGCCCCGACGGCGTACAGCAGGCGTTGACGCGGTAAGAGCGTTAACGCATCGCCGACCAGCGAGGCGCACAGTCCGGCCAACACAAGATAACTGATGGCGTCAAACATCGGCGCTTGCCAGGCCAGTAACAGCAATAGTAATAACGTGACGGGCTTAAAAACCCAGCGTTGCCAGGCTGGCCCGCGATAGGAGGCGTCCACATACAGCCATGCGGACAGGCAGACAGCGATAAACGACCAAAGCATCTTAATTCCTTGAATTCGTTATTTTTTCGCAAACGGTATGCTTGCGGCTCTATTATTCAGTGTAGAGGCCGTGACGGTCAGATGACAACACTATAACGGGCAGGGTATGCTTATTTCCGCATTTTCTGACAGGTTAACAGTATGAGTAAGCCACCGCTTTTCTTCATTATAATCATCGCATTAATCGTAGTTGCCGCGTCGTTCCGCTTCGTTCAGCAACGGCGGGAAAAAGACGCTAATGAGGCGGCGCCGTTACAGCAAAAGCTGGTCGTGGTCAGCAGTAAACGGGAGAAGCCGGTTAACGACCGACGCTCTCGCCAGCAGGAAGTGAGCCCGGCGGGAACCAGTATGCGCTATGAGGCCAGTTTTAAGCCGCTCAATGGCGGTCTCGAAAAAACGTTCCGTTTACAAGCGCAGCAGTACCACGCTTTGACGGTGGGCGATCAAGGTACGCTGAGCTATAAGGGAACGCGGTTCGTCGGGTTTGTTAGCCGTACCCCGGATAACGAATAAACCGTCATCCGGCAGCAAACATTATTTTTTGTTCTTAAACTTCTTCTGCCAGACCAGCAGCTCAAACACGCCGAACAGGAAAATGCGGATTTTCTCTCCCGTCGTCATCTGCGGACCCTCTTTCGGTATCGTTGATTTCAGCAGCGCCAGTTGCATACCGTGCATCAGCGCCATGAACACCAACGCCACGTTGACGAAGATATTGAGCGGGCGCGGGAAGGGATGCACCAGATTAAGAATCAAAAATGCCCACACGAAGAGCATTAATAAGCGGCCCAGATTAATCAACATCATTTTCTCCTTGCGCGTCACGCTGATACAGACGATAAGCGACCTGTCCGGCCACCTTTTCTCGATACAATGCCCAGTTCGCCGGAACGGGCGGCAGACCGTTTTCCACCTCGCTTTCTACGTAGATTAGCGCGTCGTCGGCCAGCCATCCCTGGGTTTCCAGCAATTGTAACGTCTCTTCCAGCAGCCCTTTACGAAACGGCGGGTCGACAAAGACGACGTGATGCGGCGTCCCCGGCTGGCTGAGGAAGGTCAGAGTATTGGTATTGACGACGCGAGCATTGTTGGCTTTCAGCGTCGCCAGATTTTTTTGCAACTGCTGCGATACGGCGCGATCCATTTCCAGTAACGTTGCCTGGGCCGCATAACGTGATAGCGCTTCCAGACCCAGCGCGCCGCTGCCGGCAAAGCAATCCAGACAATGGGCGTCTACCATTACCGGAGCCAGCCAGTTAAATAACGTTTCGCGCACGCGATCGGTGGTGGGACGCAGACCCGGGCTGTCCGGAACCGGTAATTTACGGCCACGCCATTGCCCGCCAATAATGCGGATTTGGCCGCTGCCAGAGTGAGTCGGTTTTTTCATTTCTCTTGCTCGAACCGCCTGTTGCAAGTTATTCCAGGCGGTGATGTGAATTAAGTTAAGTGATAGACTATTTCATCATTTTTTTAGCTTCCATGTATATAGCGCCGCGAGGGGTGTAGTCGCAGATGGCAAAACAGAAAAAACGTGGCTTCTTTTCCTGGTTGGGCTTCGGTGATAAAGAGCAGAAGCAGGAACAGACCGAAGAACAGCAGATTGTTGAGGAACAACGACCGGTTGAGCCCCCTGTTGAAACGGCGGCAGACGTAGACGCGCAAACGCCCGCGCACAGCAAAGCAGAAACCGAAGCCTTTGCGGAAGAGGTGGTGGACGTTACTGAGAAAGTTCAGGAGAGCGAAAAACCGCAGCCGGTAGAGCCGGAGCCCGCGGCGGCCATTGAGATGGCAGCGCCGCAGATCGCGGTGGAACGCGAGGAATTGCCGCTGCCGGAAGAGGTCAAAGACGAGGCTATCTCGCCGGAAGAGTGGCAGGCCGAAGCGGAAACCGTAGAGGTCATTGCCGCGGTAGAAGAAGAGGGCGAAAACGCGGCGAAATTCACCGACGAAGAGCTGGAAGCGCAGGCGCTGGCCGCTCAGGCGGCGGAAGAGGCGGTGATGGTTGTTCCGCCGGCGGAAGAAGACGAGCCGGTGGAAGCGATCGTTCAGGAGCAGGAAAAACCGACTAAAGAAGGTTTCTTTGCCCGCCTGAAACGCAGTCTGCTGAAAACCAAAGAAAATCTCGGTTCCGGATTTATCAGTCTGTTCCGCGGCAAGAAAATCGACGATGATTTGTTCGAGGAGCTGGAAGAGCAGTTGCTCATCGCTGATGTCGGGGTGGAAACCACGCGTAAGATTATCGCTAATCTGACGGAAGGCGCCAGCCGCAAACAGCTTAAAGATGCCGAGGCGCTGTATGGTCTGTTGAAAGACGAGATGGGCGAGATTCTGGCGAAGGTAGACGAACCGCTTAATATTGAAGGTAAAACGCCTTTTGTTATTCTGATGGTTGGCGTGAACGGCGTGGGTAAAACCACTACTATCGGTAAACTGGCACGCCAGTTTGAGCAGCAGGGTAAATCAGTGATGCTGGCGGCGGGGGATACTTTCCGCGCGGCGGCGGTCGAACAGCTACAGGTCTGGGGACAGCGTAACAACATTCCGGTTATCGCCCAGCATACCGGCGCGGACTCCGCCTCGGTGATTTTTGACGCTATCCAGGCCGCGAAGGCGCGTAATGTGGATGTGTTAATTGCCGATACGGCAGGGCGTCTGCAGAACAAGTCGCACCTGATGGAAGAGCTGAAAAAAATCGTTCGCGTCATGAAAAAGCTGGACGAAGAAGCGCCACATGAAGTTATGCTGACCATTGACGCCAGCACCGGACAGAACGCGGTAAGCCAGGCCAAACTGTTCCATGAAGCGGTAGGCTTAACCGGTATTACCCTGACCAAGCTGGACGGTACGGCGAAAGGCGGGGTGATTTTCTCGGTAGCTGACCAGTTTGGCATTCCTATCCGTTACATTGGCGTGGGCGAACGTATCGAGGATTTGCGTCCGTTTAAGGCGGACGATTTTATTGAGGCACTTTTTGCCCGAGAGGATTAACAATGATTCGCTTTGAACATGTCAGCAAGGCCTATCTCGGCGGGAGACAAGCGCTGCAGGGAGTGACATTCCATATGCGGCCAGGCGAGATGGCGTTTCTGACCGGCCACTCCGGCGCGGGGAAAAGTACCCTGCTGAAGCTAATCTGTGGGATTGAGCGGCCCAGCGCCGGCAAAATCTTCTTCAGCGGGCATGATATTACGCGCCTGAAAAACCGCGAAGTGCCGTTTTTGCGCCGCCAGATTGGGATGATTTTCCAGGATCACCATCTGCTGATGGATCGCACGGTCTATGACAATGTGGCGATACCGTTAATCATTGCCGGCGCCAGCGGCGATGATATCCGTCGTCGTGTGTCGGCGGCGCTGGATAAGGTTGGACTACTGGACAAAGCGAGAAACTTCCCGATTCAACTCTCCGGAGGCGAACAACAGCGCGTGGGCATCGCCCGCGCGGTGGTCAATAAGCCAGCGGTATTGCTGGCGGATGAACCGACCGGGAACCTGGACGACGCGTTGTCGGAAGGGATTTTACGTCTGTTTGAAGAGTTTAACCGCGTAGGGGTGACGGTACTGATGGCGACGCACGATATTGGACTTATCTCCCGTCGTTCCTATAGGCAGCTCGTCCTGAGCGATGGACATCTGCATGGAGGCCTGGCCAATGAATAGGCGCGACGCGATTAACCAAATCAGGCAGTTCGGCGGACGGCTGGATCGACTGCGTAAGTCTCGCGGCGGAACAGGCGGCGGGCGCAACGCGCCAGGACGCCAGAAGCCGACACCGAAACCGAACTCACGTAAAACGAATGTCTTTAATGAACAGGTGCGCTATGCCTGGCACGGCGCGCTGCAAGATCTGAAAAGCAAACCGCTGGCGACGTTTCTGACGGTGATGGTGATCGCCATCTCCCTGACGCTGCCCAGCGTCTGTTACATGGTCTATAAGAACGTCAACCAGGCGGCGACTCAGTATTATCCGTCGCCGCAGATCACCGTTTATCTGCAAAAAACGCTGGATGATGACGCGGCGGCGCGGGTTGTTGGACAGCTTCAGGCCGAGCAGGGCGTTGAGAAGGTCAACTACCTGTCCCGTGAGGACGCGCTGGGAGAATTCCGCAACTGGTCGGGTTTTGGCGGCGCGCTGGACATGCTGGAAGAGAACCCGCTACCGGCGGTGGCAGTGGTGATCCCCAAGCTGGACTTCCAGAGTACCGCCTCGCTTAATACGCTGCGCGACCGTATCTCGCAGATTAACGGCATTGACGAAGTCCGCATGGATGATAGCTGGTTTGCGCGCCTGGCGGCGCTCACCGGGCTGGTGGGCCGCGTGTCGGCGATGATCGGCGTGCTGATGGTCGCGGCGGTCTTCCTCGTTATCGGCAACAGCGTGCGCCTGAGCATTTTTGCCCGTCGCGACACCATTAACGTGCAAAAGCTGATTGGCGCGACCGATGGCTTTATCCTGCGTCCGTTCCTCTACGGCGGCGCGTTGCTCGGTTTTTCCGGCGCGTTTCTTTCACTGATATTGTCTGAAATTTTGGTGATGCGTTTATCATCGGCGGTGACTGAAGTGGCGCAGGTCTTCGGCACGAAGTTTGATCTCAATGGCTTATCGTTCGATGAGTGCCTGTTGCTGCTGCTGGTCTGTTCCATGATTGGCTGGATCGCCGCCTGGTTGGCTACGGTGCAACATTTACGTCACTTTACTCCCGATTGATAAAATCGTGGTATAATCTTTCCCTGCAATGGGCTTCCGTTCGCAGGGAAAGAGTCCCTGTTGTCTCTTCCCCGCGTTTCATCTTCATGTCACATTATGTGTGTAAATTATGCACAGTGTTACATTGAACTTGTGGATAAAATCACTGTCTGATAAAAGAGTGGATGATATTCTCGTTGCTCATCGGCTTTGGCACGGTTGTTGCTCGCTGACGGTGCCAGGCAATACTGATTGAGAGGATTTGAATGACCAAAGAAATGCAAAATTTAGCTTTAGCCCCTGTTGGCAACCTGGAATCTTATATCCGGGCGGCGAACGCGTGGCCGATGTTATCGGCTGACGAGGAGCGGGCATTGGCTGAAAGGCTGCATTACCAGGGCGATCTGGAAGCAGCTAAAACGCTGATCCTGTCTCACCTGCGCTTTGTTGTTCATATTGCTCGTAACTATGCGGGCTATGGTCTGCCGCAGGCGGATTTGATCCAGGAAGGCAACATCGGCCTGATGAAAGCCGTACGTCGTTTTAACCCGGAAGTAGGCGTGCGCCTGGTTTCCTTCGCCGTACACTGGATTAAAGCAGAAATTCACGAATACGTGCTGCGTAACTGGCGTATCGTTAAAGTCGCAACCACGAAAGCGCAGCGTAAGCTGTTCTTTAATCTGCGTAAAACCAAGCAGCGTCTGGGCTGGTTTAATCAGGATGAGGTTGAAATGGTGGCGCGCGAACTGGGTGTTTCCAGTAAAGACGTGCGTGAGATGGAGTCGCGTATGGCGGCGCAGGACATGACGTTTGACATGTCTTCGGACGATGAGTCCGACAGCCAGCCAATGGCGCCGGTGCTGTATCTGCAGGATAAATCGTCTAACTTTGCCGACGGCATTGAAGACGATAACTGGGAAGAGCAGGCCGCCAACCGACTGACCGACGCGATGCAGGGGCTCGACGAGCGTAGCCAGGATATTATCCGCGCTCGCTGGCTGGACGAAGACAATAAGTCTACGTTGCAGGAGCTGGCCGATCGTTACGGCGTCTCCGCTGAGCGTGTGCGCCAGCTTGAAAAGAACGCCATGAAAAAGCTTCGCGCTGCGATCGAAGCGTAATCTTCGCGAATTGCCAATGAACCCTCGAATGTGAATTCGGGGGTTTTGTTTTTTGTAGGCCGGATAAGGCGTTTACCCTGCCATCCGGCAACACGTTTGCCCGATGGCGCTTCGCTTATCGGGCCTACGGACCCTTCCTCTCCCCCACCGACACAAATCTGTTATCTGAATGTAAATTTAGCTATTCCAAAATAATAAAAATCGGGTATGTTTTAGCGGAGTATGCTGCTAAAGCACGGGTAGCTAGC
This sequence comes from Salmonella sp. GDC200615, assembly GCF_050574145.1. NCBI lineage: Bacteria > Pseudomonadati > Pseudomonadota > Gammaproteobacteria > Enterobacterales > Enterobacteriaceae > Salmonella > Salmonella sp. GDC200615. Next base: position 298,076 of record NZ_CP192247.1, read on the forward strand.
CAATAATCGAAATAAAGTGCTGAACAATAACACCACAACACACGTAACAACCAGAATAATGGGGATTATCAGGATGAATATGAAGGGTAAAACGTTATTGGCAGGATGTATCGCCCTGTCATTAAGCCATATGGCATTCGCAGAGGACATTAAAGTCGCGGTTGTCGGCGCGATGTCCGGTCCGGTGGCGCAGTATGGCGACCAGGAGTTTACCGGTGCGGAGCAGGCAATTGCCGATATCAATGCGAAAGGCGGTATTAAAGGCGATAAGCTCGTCGCGGTGAAATATGACGACGCCTGCGACCCGAAACAGGCGGTAGCTGTCGCTAACAAAGTGGTGAACGACGGCATCAGGTATGTTATCGGACACTTATGCTCCTCTTCCACACAGCCAGCCTCTGATATCTACGAAGACGAAGGCATCCTGATGATAACCCCGGCGGCGACCGCGCCGGAGCTGACCGCACGCGGCTATAAGCTGGTTTTGCGCACCACCGGTCTGGACTCTGACCAGGGGCCAACGGCGGCAAAGTATATTCTGGAGAAGGTAAAACCGCAGCGCATCGCGATTATCCACGATAAGCAGCAGTACGGCGAAGGGCTGGCGCGCGCGGTGCAGGACGGTCTGAAGAAAGGCGGCGTTAACGTCGTATTCTTTGACGGCATCACCGCCGGCGAAAAAGATTTCTCCACTCTGGTAGCGCGTCTGAAAAAAAGAGAATATCGACTTTGTCTACTACGGCGGTTATCACCCGGAAATGGGGCAGATCCTGCGCCAGTCCCGCGCCGCAGGGCTGAAAACCCAGTTTATGGGGCCGGAAGGGGTGGCGAACGTGTCGCTGTCTAACATCGCCGGAGAGTCAGCGGAAGGCTTACTGGTCACCAAACCGAAGAACTACGACCAGGTCCCGGCGAACAAACCGATTGTGGATGCTATCAAAGCCAAGAAACAAGATCCTAGCGGCGCGTTTGTCTGGACCACCTACGCCGCGCTGCAATCGTTGCAGGCGGGTCTGAACCAGTCTGACGATCCGGCGGAAATTGCCAAATACCTGAAAGGCGCCACGGTCGACACCGTAATGGGACCGCTGTCGTGGGATGAGAAAGGCGATCTGAAAGGATTTGAGTTCGGCGTGTTTGACTGGCATGCGAATGGTACGGCGACAGACGCCAAGTGATTTTCCTGGCGCCTTTCGCGCTGCAGGTGCGTTGGCTACGTTATTCAACCCCGGTCACTTACTTATGTAAGCTCCCGGGGATTTCATAACTTGCCGCCTGCCTGCAACGCGAAATTCTTGGAAAATTGCGAGGTGGTTTTTATCTTTTCTCCCGGCATGTAGGCCGGATAAGCGTCAGCGCCATCCGGCTTTCTTTTAGCGCTTCTCCCAGCCGTCATGCTGGGCGGTAAAACCTAACGCCTGCATAAACGCGGCCATCACGCTGCGGTCTTCAACACCGACATCCGCCATCCACCACGACGAGACGTTGGGATTATCGCGGATGACTTCTTCTACCAGGTATTGCCCGACGCCGCGACGACGGGTGATTTCAAGCACGCGTAAGGAATCCAGCGCGCCCTGCGTTCCGCTCAGCGTCACTCTTACGGCGCCCAACAAACGCTCGTTAAACCGCGCGGCATAAATCCGGTGCGTTTCATCTACGCTTAATGAGGAGGCGGAATATTCCGGCCAGATTTTGCCCAGATCGATCTGATCCTGAGCGCTAAAGTGTTCTAAACGAAGAATAGTCAGCTTCATCGACGGCTTGTCCCGATTTCAAAAGATGCGATCAGTGTACCGAAACAGGCAGGCCAGATGCTTTCTCTTTTTTGTGTCATTTACCAGGTTATTAATTTTTTAACAACGATAATTACAGTTTGAAGCATTAGAGAATGGAAAACAGGCAGCATAATTCCCTGAATGCTAGTGAATTATTCCACTTAATATGCCGTTATTTTATGCTGACAAGCGTGCTTTTTTTTGTTTATCTATAGCGAAAAGCAGAATATTATCTTTTCTTAATAGACTGAAAAATAGAGATTTTAATCTTATTATGCTTTAAATGCTGCGCTAACTCATTAATGAGTCAGTAAAAAGCGCACCATTTATAAAAAGTACAGTCTGCTTTTTAACCAGCAAAAACAAAACATATAACATCACGAATGGGGATACAGGCACATGAAACGGAAAGCGAAAACAATAATCGCAGGGATTGTTGCATTAGCAGTCTCGCAGGGGGCAATGGCAGATGATATTAAAGTCGCCATAGTCGGGGCGATGTCCGGCCCGGTAGCGCAATGGGGCGATATGGAATTTAACGGCGCGCGCCAGGCCATTAAAGACATCAACGCTAAAGGCGGTATTAAAGGCGATAAGCTGGTCGGCGTAGAGTACGATGATGCCTGCGATCCAAAACAGGCGGTGGCGGTGGCCAACAAAATCGTTAACGACGGTATTCAGTACGTTATTGGTCACTTGTGTTCTTCTTCTACTCAGCCAGCATCCGATATCTATGAAGATGAAGGTATTCTGATGATCTCTCCGGGGGCGACTAACCCGGAGCTGACCCAGCGCGGCTATCAGTACATTATGCGTACCGCCGGCCTGGACTCCTCCCAGGGGCCAACGGCCGCGAAATACATCCTGGAAACGGTGAAGCCGCAGCGCATCGCTATCATTCACGATAAACAGCAATACGGCGAAGGACTGGCGCGCTCCGTGCAGGATGGCCTGAAGCAGGGCAATGCCAATATTGTCTTTTTTGATGGTATTACCGCCGGTGAAAAAGATTTCTCCGCCCTGATTGCCCGCTTGCAAAAAGAGAATATCGACTTTGTGTATTACGGCGGCTACTACCCGGAAATGGGGCAGATGCTGCGCCAGGCGCGGGCTAATGGCCTGAAAACGCAATTTATGGGGCCGGAAGGCGTAGGTAACGCGTCGCTGTCCAATATTGCGGGCGGTGCGGCGGAAGGCATGTTGGTGACGATGCCAAAACGTTATGACCAGGACCCGGCGAATAAAGCGATTGTCGAAGCGCTGAAAGCCGACAAGAAAGATCCCAGCGGTCCGTACGTCTGGATCACCTACGCCGCCGTCCAGTCACTGGCGACCGCAATGACGCGTAGCGCCAGCCATGCTCCGCTGGATCTGGTGAAAGATCTTAAAGCTAACGGGGCTGATACCGTTATTGGGCCGCTGAAATGGGATGAAAAAGGCGATCTTAAGGGATTTGAATTTGGCGTCTTCCAGTGGCACGCCGACGGCTCGTCAACCGTCGCGAAGTAATGCCAGAAGATAAGTTATCCCACCGCCCGCACGCCGGGCGGGTTTAAAAAGGTTACCTTATGTCCGAGCAGTTTCTCTATTTCTTGCAGCAGATGTTTAACGGCGTCACGCTGGGGAGCACCTACGCGCTGATTGCTATCGGTTATACGATGGTGTACGGCATTATCGGCATGATCAACTTCGCTCATGGCGAGGTGTATATGATCGGCAGCTACGTCTCTTTTATGATCATCGCCGCGCTAATGATGATGGGAATAGACACCAGTTGGCTCCTGGTGGCCGCCGGATTTATCGGCGCGATTATTATTGCCAGCGCCTACGGCTGGAGTATCGAGCGAGTCGCTTACCGGCCCGTGCGCAACTCCAAGCGCCTGATTGCCCTGATTTCCGCCATCGGGATGTCCATCTTCCTGCAAAACTACGTCAGCCTGACGGAAGGTTCGCGCGACGTGGCGTTACCCAGCCTGTTTAACGACCAGTGGATTGTGGGCAGCAGCGAAAACTTTTCCGCGTCCATCACCACCATGCAGGCGGTTATCTGGATAGTCACCTTTCTGGCTATGCTGGCGCTCACCATTTTCATTCGCTACTCCCGGATGGGCCGCGCCTGCCGCGCCCGCGCGGAGGATCTAAAAATGGCCAGCCTGCTCGGCATTAATACCGACCGCGTCATTGCGCTAACGTTTGTTATCGGCGCGGCAATGGCGGCGGTGGCGGGCGTGCTACTCGGTCAGTTCTATGGCGTAATTAACCCCTACATCGGTTTTATGGCCGGGATGAAAGCGTTCACCGCGGCGGTGCTGGGCGGTATTGGCAGCATTCCGGGCGCGATGATCGGCGGTCTGATTTTGGGCGTCGCCGAAGCGCTCTCGTCTGCATATTTAAGTACCGAATATAAAGATGTCGTATCGTTCGCTCTGCTGATTCTGGTACTGCTGGTGATGCCGACCGGTATCCTGGGGCGTCCGGAGGTAGAGAAAGTATGAAACCGATGCATATTGCGATGGCTCTGTTCTCTGCGGCGATGTTCTTCGTTCTGGCTGGCGTCTTCATGGGCGTACAACTGGAGCTGGACGGCACCAAACTGGTGGTGGATACCGCCGCCGACATCCGCTGGCAGTGGATCTTTATCGGTACGGCAGTGGTTTTTTTCTTTCAGTTGCTGCGTCCGATGTTCCAGAAAGCGGTGAAGCACGTCTCCGGACCGAAGTTTATTCTGCCGGCGATCGATGGCTCTACCGTTAAGCAAAAGCTGTTTCTGATGGCGCTGTTGGTTATCGCCGTGGCGTGGCCGTTTATGGTGTCGCGCGGTAGCGTGGATATCGCCACTATGACCATGATTTATATCATCCTCGGTCTGGGGCTGAACGTGGTGGTGGGGCTGTCCGGCCTGCTGGTATTGGGCTACGGCGGCTTTTACGCCATCGGCGCTTATACCTTTGCGCTGCTCAACCACTATTATGGTTTGGGTTTCTGGACCTGCCTGCCGCTGGCGGGACTGGTCTCCGCCGCTGCTGGTTTCCTGCTCGGCTTCCCGGTACTGCGTCTGCGCGGCGACTATCTGGCGATTGTGACGCTCGGCTTCGGCGAAATCGTCCGTATCCTGCTGCTCAACAACACGGAAATTACCGGCGGCCCGAACGGTATCAGCCAGATCCCCAAACCGACGCTATTTGGTCTGGAGTTTAGCCGCAACACCCGAGAAGGCGGCTGGGATACCTTCAGCAATTTCTTTGGCGTGAAGTACGACCCATCCGACCGGGTCATTTTCCTCTATCTGGTGGCCCTGTTGCTGGTGGTCCTGTCGCTGTTTGTCATTAACCGCCTGCTGCGTATGCCGCTGGGCCGGGCGTGGGAAGCGTTGCGTGAGGATGAGATCGCCTGTCGCTCATTAGGTTTAAGCCCGACGCGCATCAAGCTGACCGCTTTTACTATCAGCGCCGCGTTTGCCGGTTTCGCCGGGACGTTGTTTGCCGCCCGCCAGGGCTTTGTCAGCCCGGAATCTTTCACCTTCGCCGAATCCGCCTTCGTGCTGGCGATTGTGGTGCTGGGCGGAATGGGCTCGCAGTTTGCGGTGATCCTGGCGGCGGTTCTGTTGGTGGTGTCGCGCGAGTTGATGCGCGATTTCAACGAATACAGCATGTTGATGCTCGGCGGTTTGATGGTGTTGATGATGATCTGGCGCCCGCAGGGATTGCTGCCGATGACGCGTCCGCAGTTGAAGCTGAAAAGTGGTCAGGCGAAAGGAGAGCAGGCATGAGTCAGCCATTATTAGCGGTTAACGGCCTGATGATGCGCTTTGGCGGTTTGCTGGCGGTCAACAATGTATCGCTGGAATTGCGTGAGCGGGAAATTGTGTCGCTGATTGGCCCTAACGGCGCGGGTAAAACGACGGTGTTTAACTGCCTGACCGGTTTTTATAAGCCGACAGGCGGTACGATCATGTTGCGCGAGCGGCATCTGGAAGGATTGCCGGGCCAGCAGATCGCCCGCATGGGCGTGGTACGTACTTTCCAGCATGTGCGTCTGTTCCGTGAAATGACGGTGATTGAAAACCTGCTGGTGGCGCAGCACCAGCAATTGAAAACGGGCCTCTTTTCCGGCCTGTTGAAAACGCCCGCTTTCCGCCGCGCGCAAAGTGAAGCGCTGGACCGCGCGGCGACTTGGCTTGAGCGTATTGGCCTGCTGGAACATGCCAATCGCCAGGCCAGTAATCTGGCCTACGGCGACCAGCGCCGGCTGGAGATTGCCCGCTGCATGGTGACGCAGCCAGAAATTCTGATGCTCGACGAACCGGCGGCCGGCCTTAACCCGAAAGAGACCAAAGAGCTGGATGAGCTGATTGCCGAACTACGTAACCATCACAACACCACTATCTTGCTGATTGAACACGATATGAAGCTGGTGATGGGCATTTCCGATCGCATTTACGTGGTGAACCAGGGCACGCCGCTGGCGAACGGCACGCCGGAAGAGATCCGCAACAACCCGGACGTCATCCGCGCTTATCTGGGTGAGGCATAAGATGGAAAAAACGATGTTAACGTTTGAAAAAGTCAGCGCCCACTACGGCAAGATTCAGGCGCTGCACGACGTCAGTCTGCACATCAACCAGGGGGAAATCGTTACCCTGATTGGCGCTAACGGCGCGGGGAAAACGACGCTGCTTGGCACCTTGTGCGGCGATCCGCGCGCCTCCAGCGGACGGGTGGTGTTTGACGGTAAAGACATAACCGACTGGCAGACGGCGAAAATCATGCGTGAAGCGGTGGCGATAGTGCCGGAAGGGCGGCGCGTCTTCTCGCGGATGACGGTAGAAGAGAACCTGGCGATGGGCGGTTTTTTTGCCGAGCGCGATCGGTTTCAGGAGCGTATCAAATGGGTGTACGAGCTGTTTCCGCGCCTGCATGAACGCCGTATCCAGCGAGCGGGCACCATGTCCGGCGGCGAACAGCAGATGCTGGCGATTGGCCGCGCGCTGATGAGCCAGCCGAGGCTATTGCTGCTGGATGAACCGTCGCTGGGGCTGGCGCCGATCATCATCCAGCAGATCTTCGACACCATTGAGCAGTTGCGCGAGCAGGGTATGACCATCTTCCTTGTCGAGCAAAACGCTAACCAGGCGCTGAAGCTCGCCGACCGCGGTTATGTGCTGGAAAACGGCCACGTGGTGCTATCCGATACCGGTGATGCACTGCTGGCGAACGAAGCGGTGCGCAGCGCCTATCTGGGCGGTTAGACTGTGCCAGGGGGAAGCGCGTGCGCCGCGCCCGGTAACGGCAAGCGGTAAAATTTTTCAAAAGAGCCTGATGGCTCTTTTTTTGTACGTGTTTGTTGTACAATAAACATGTACAACTGGGGAGATGTTTATGCGTACGGTTAACTATAGCGAAGCGCGGCAAAATCTGGCCGAAGTCCTGGAAAGCGCGGTGACGGCGGGCCCTGTCACCATCACGCGTCGTGGGCATAAGTCCGCAGTGATCATCAGCGCCGAGGAGTTTGAGCGTTATCAGACGGCGCGAATGGATGATGAGTTTGCTGCCATTATGGCGGTTCATGGCAATGAGCTCAGGGAGCTGGCGGATAAATGACCCTACAACTTATCTCAGCGGAAGAGATAATTCAGTTTCACGACAGGCTTCTCCGCGTTACGCCTGGTGTAACAGGCATGCCTGATCCTGGCCGCGCGGAAGCGCTAATGTACCGGGTACTCAATCAAATCGAATATGAAGGGGTGACCGACGTGTGGCTGCTGGCGGCAATGCATTTGCTCGCTATATCCCGTGGGCATATCTTCAATGATGGTAACAAACGTACCGCCTTATTTATTACGCTGCTGTTTTTAAAGCGTAACGGGATCTCACTCGCTGCGAATCCGGATTTTGTCGATATGACAGTCGATGCGGCGGCAGGGCGGCTTACGCTGGAGCAAATTGTCGTTCGCTTACGCGCCTGAGACGTTAATCCCGGCGACGCTCCGCCTGGTTGAGTTACGGCATGTGCGCCGCCCCCGGGAATAATGTCGTACCTATCCGTGCCGTAGCTCCCACTTTTCTTTTCCGGCGCTTTCACTGCCTTGCCATCTCTCTGTCGCCTTACTATCTTTTTTTTGTAATAAAAAAGTTATTTTTCTGTCATTCGAGCATGTCATGTTACCCCCGCGAACATAAAACGCGTGATATCGCGCATCCCGGCACAAAAAGAGAGATAACCGATGATATCGTTACGACATACAGCTTTAGGACTGGCGCTGAGTCTGGCATTTACGGGTCAGACGTTGGCCGTCACCACTATTCCATTCTGGCATTCAATGGAAGGGGAGTTAGGCAAAGAAGTTGATTCACTGGCGCAACGTTTCAACCAGGCCAATCCGGATTACAAAATCGTTCCGGTCTATAAGGGGAACTATGAACAGAACCTGAGCGCCGGGATCGCGGCATTCCGTACCGGCAACGCGCCGGCAATATTGCAGGTTTATGAGGTTGGGACAGCGACCATGATGGCCTCGAAAGCCATTAAGCCGGTTTATGAAGTGTTTAAAGACGCCGGTATTAACTTTGACGAGTCCCAGTTTGTACCGACCGTTGCAGGCTACTACACCGATGCTAAAAGCGGGCATCTGCTCTCCCAGCCCTTTAACAGCTCCACGCCGGTACTGTACTACAACAAAGACGCCTTTAAGAAAGCCGGTTTAGATCCGGAACAGCCGCCGAAAACCTGGCAGGAGCTGGCTGACTATACCGCGAAACTGAGAGCGGCAGGCATGAAATGCGGTTACGCCAGCGGCTGGCAAGGCTGGATCCAACTGGAAAACTTCAGCGCCTGGAACGGTCTCCCCTTCGCCAGTAAAAACAATGGTTTTGACGGTACAGATGCGGTGCTGGAGTTTAATAAGCCAGAGCAGGTGAAACATATCGCGCTGCTGGAAGAGATGAATAAAAAAGGCGATTTTAGCTATGTTGGGCGTAAGGACGAGTCTACCGAGAAGTTTTATAACGGTGACTGCGCGATGACAACCGCGTCCTCCGGCTCGCTCGCCAATATCCGCCAGTATGCCAAATTTAACTATGGCGTGGGTATGATGCCGTACGACGCGGATATCAAGGGCGCGCCGCAAAACGCTATTATCGGCGGAGCCAGCCTATGGGTCATGCAGGGTAAAGATAAAGAAACCTATACCGGCGTCGCCAAATTCCTCGACTTCCTGGCAAAACCGGAAAACGCTGCTGAATGGCATCAAAAAACCGGCTACCTGCCGATTACCACCGCCGCCTACGAGCTGACCCGCGAGCAGGGTTATTACGATAAAAACCCCGGTGCGGATATCGCCACTCGCCAGATGTTGAATAAGCCGCCGTTACCCTTCACCAAAGGCTTGCGTCTGGGCAATATGCCGCAGATTCGTACCATCGTGGACGAAGAGCTGGAAAGCGTCTGGACCGGGAAGAAAACCCCACAACAGGCGTTGGATACCGCGGTGGATCGCGGGAATCAGTTACTGCGTCGTTTTGAGAAAGCGAGCAAATCTTAAGTGTATAAGTGCCTGATGGCGCTGCGCTTATCAGGCCTACAGCGTTTGTAGGCCGGATAAGGTGCTTGCACCGCCATCCGGCACCTTCCAGGAAAAGAATCTTCATGTCATCATCCCGTCCGGTGTTCCGCTCGCGCTGGCTGCCGTATTTACTGGTTGCTCCGCAGTTGGTTATCACCGTTATTTTCTTTATCTGGCCTGCGGGCGAAGCGCTGTGGTATTCGCTGCAAAGCGTCGATCCGTTTGGTTTTTCCAGCCAATTTGTCGGGCTGGAGAATTTCGTCGCGCTTTTTCACGACAGTTATTATCTCGATGCCTTCTGGACGACGATTAAATTCAGCGCGCTGGTCACGTTTAGCGGCCTGCTGGTCTCGTTGTTTTTCGCCGCCCTGGTGGATTACGTGGTGCGCGGCAGCCGTTTTTATCAGACGCTGATGCTGCTGCCTTATGCCGTCGCGCCCGCCGTCGCCGCCGTATTGTGGATTTTCCTGTTTAACCCGGGGCGGGGATTAATCACCCATTTCCTCGGCGAATTCGGCTATGACTGGAACCACGCGCAAAACAGCGGTCAGGCGATGTTCCTGGTGGTATTTGCGTCAGTCTGGAAGCAGATTAGTTACAACTTTTTATTCTTCTTTGCCGCGCTGCAATCCATTCCCCGCTCGCTGGTGGAAGCGGCGGCCATTGACGGCGCCGGGCCGATTCGTCGTTTCTTCCGGCTTTCTTTGCCGCTTATTGCGCCGGTCAGTTTCTTCCTGCTGGTGGTCAACCTGGTGTACGCCTTTTTCGACACCTTCCCGGTGATTGACGCCGCGACCGCCGGCGGGCCGGTACAAGCCACCACGACGCTGATTTATAAGATCTATCGCGAAGGGTTTACCGGCCTGGATCTCTCGGCGTCCGCCGCGCAGTCGGTGGTGTTGATGTTCCTCGTCATCATTCTGACGGTGGTGCAGTTCCGCTATGTGGAAAGTAAGGTGCGTTACCAATGATAGAGAATCGTCGCGGGCTGACAATATTCAGCCATACCATGCTGATTCTGGGGATCGCGGTCATTTTGTTTCCGCTGTATGTCGCGTTTGTCGCGGCGACGCTGGACGACCGCGCGGTGTTTGAGACGCCGATGACGCTGCTTCCCGGCACGCAGTTACTGGAGAATATCAAAACTATTTGGGTCAACGGCGTCGGTGTTAATAGCGCGCCATTCTGGCTGATGATGCTTAACAGTTTCATTATGGCGTTCAGCATTACGGTAGGCAAAATCACGGTATCTATGATTTCCGCATTCGCCATCGTCTGGTTTCGTTTTCCCCTGCGTAACCTGTTCTTCTGGATGATTTTTATCACCCTGATGTTGCCGGTTGAAGTGCGTATCTTCCCGACGGTGGAAGTGATCGCCAACCTGAAAATGCTCGACAGCTATGCCGGTCTGACGCTACCGCTGATGGCGTCCGCTACCGCCACTTTCCTGTTTCGTCAGTTCGTTATGACGCTTCCGGATGAACTAGTGGAGGCGGCCCGTATTGACGGCGCGTCGCCGATGCGCTTTTTCCGCGACATCGTGTTGCCGCTGTCAAAAACCAACCTGGCGGCGTTATTCGTCATCACCTTTATCTACGGCTGGAACCAGTATCTGTGGCCGCTGTTGATTATCACCGACGTGAATCTTGGCACTGCCGTAGCGGGTATCAAAGGGATGATCGCCACCGGCGAAGGTACCACGCAATGGAACCAGGTGATGGCCGCGATGCTGCTGACTCTGATTCCCCCGGTCGTAATTGTGTTAGCCATGCAGCGCGCGTTTGTGCGTGGCTTGGTCGATAGTGAGAAATAAAATGGCTGGTTTAAAACTACAGGCAGTAACCAAAAGCTGGGACGGCAAAACCCAGGTCATTCAACCGTTAACGCTGGACGTGGCGGATGGCGAATTTATCGTGATGGTCGGGCCGTCCGGCTGCGGCAAATCAACGTTGTTGCGGATGGTGGCCGGTCTGGAACGCGTGACCAGCGGCGATATCTGGATTGATCGCAAACGTGTCACCGAGATGGAGCCCAAAGATCGCGGCATCGCGATGGTATTTCAGAACTATGCTCTCTATCCCCATATGAGCGTAGAGGAGAACATGGCGTGGGGGCTGAAAATTCGCGGTATGAGCAAAGCGCATATTGAAGAACGCGTGCGGGAGGCGGCGCGCATTCTGGAGCTGGACGGCCTGCTTAAACGCCGTCCACGCGAGCTTTCCGGCGGTCAACGGCAGCGCGTGGCAATGGGGCGCGCGATCGTCCGCGAACCGGCAGTCTTCTTATTCGACGAACCGCTCTCTAACCTCGACGCCAAGCTGCGTGTGCAGATGCGTCTGGAGTTACAACATCTGCATCGTCGTCTTCGTACCACCTCGCTCTATGTTACTCACGATCAGGTAGAGGCGATGACGCTGGCCCAGCGGGTGATGGTGATGAATAAAGGCGTCGCAGAACAGATTGGCACGCCGGTAGAGGTGTATGAAAAACTGGCCAGTCGCTTCGTGGCGAGCTTTATTGGCAGCCCGGCGATGAATCTGTTGGATGGTGTTATCAGCGCTTCCGGCGACCGTTTCGAATTGCCTGGCGGTCTGGCGTTGCCGATTGGTGCGGGCTATCGGGGTCATGCCGGACGTAAAATGACGCTGGGTATCCGCCCGGAGCATATTGCGTTAAGCTCGCAGGCGGAAGGCGGCGTGCCGCTAACGGTAGATACGCTGGAGATTCTGGGCGCGGATAATCTGGCGCATGGGCGCTGGGGCGATCAGAAACTGGTGGTGCGGTTGGCGCATCAGCAACGCCCGGCGGCGGGCAGTATGCTATGGCTGCATCTGCCGGAACATCAGCGGCATCTTTTTGATGGCGAAACAGGACAACGTGTATGAGTAACTGGCCTTATCCCCACATTGTCGCCCATCGCGGCGGCGGTAAACTGGCGCCGGAAAACACTCTGGCGGCGATTGACGTGGGCGCGCGATACGGGCACACCATGATTGAGTTTGATGCCAAGCTGTCGAAAGACGGCGAAATTTTCCTGCTGCATGACGATAACCTGGAGCGCACCAGCAACGGTTGGGGCGTGGCGGGCGAGTTGAACTGGCAGGATTTATTGCGTGTGGACGCTGGCGGTTGGTTTAGCGGCGAATTTAAAGGCGAGCCGCTGCCGTTGCTCTCGCAGGTGGCGGAGCGCTGCCGTAAACACGGCATGATGGCGAATATTGAGATCAAACCGACAACGGGGAGCGGAAGGCTAACAGGACGCGTCGTGGCGTCGGCCGCCCGCGAACTGTGGGCCGGGATGACGCCGCCGCTGCTTTCTTCCTTTGAGATAGAGGCGCTGGAAGCGGCGCAGGCGGCAGCACCTGAACTGCCGCGCGGGTTACTGCTGGATAAATGGCGTGAAGACTGGCGTGAACTGACGACCCGTCTGGGCTGTGTTTCCCTCCATCTCAACCATAAATTACTCGATGAGACGCGAGTGCAAGAGATTAAGGCCGCGGGTCTGCGGATTCTGGTGTATACCGTCAATCAGTCCCAGCGGGCGGCAGAGCTGCTGCGCTGGGGCGTGGATTGTATCTGCACCGATCGCATTGATGACATCGGCCCTCACTTTCAGTTTTAAGGGCCGTCAGTTTTAAGGGCTGATGGTTTTCAGCGGGATGTCAGGCTGCGGAGTCCCGCTGTCCTGCTGCAACATTGGCTGGGAATGGTTTAGCATCTGGTCCGGATTTCCGCTGCCGCTGAGCATTCCGCCCTGCGTATTGGGCAGCGTTTGCTGACCGAGCATACCGTTGCCCGGCTGTCCCTGCTGAACCCGCTGCGTATTGGCATTCAACTGCGACTGTAGATTTTGCTGCTGGCTGCGCGCCTGCGTTTGCATCTGTTGTTTCAACATACCCTGCTGCTGAATCTGCTGCGTTTGCATCTGCGTCTGCATACGCTGCTGGCTGGGGATCTGATAACCTGGCTGATTAGGATTATTCATAGTGTTAATTGGCTGGGCCAATACAGCAAAGGGTAACAAAGCCGTAATAAGTAGTAAGCGTTTCATTGTCGTCTCCTCCCGATGAGGCCTCTTTTTAAGTGTACCTCTATTTCGCCATGATGATGATTTTTTAAGCGTTGTGGACCAGGATTAAACGGGACATACACCCATTTATCTGGAGAAAAACAACGATGAAACCAACGTTTATGCGCTGGGTGGCGATCGCCGCTCTGCTGGCCGGGGGGACGTTTAGCGCGGTGGCCAATCCTCCCGTCGCGCCGCCAGTCTCCTATGGTGTTGAAGAAGATGTCTTTCATCCTGTGCGGGCGACGCAAGGGATGGTGGCCTCGGTGGATGCAATGGCGACGCAGGTTGGCGTGGATATCTTAAAGCAGGGCGGTAATGCCGTGGATGCCGCCGTCGCCGTGGGCTATGCGCTGGCTGTCACGCATCCGCAAGCCGGGAATCTGGGCGGCGGGGGATTTATGCTGCTGCGCACCAAAGACGGTAACACTACGGCGATTGATTTTCGTGAAATGGCGCCGGCTGGCGCGACCCGTGATATGTTCCTCGACGATCAGGGTAACGCCGATGCGAAAAAGTCGCTGACGTCGCATCTGGCATCCGGTACGCCGGGTACCGTGGCGGGGTTCTCGCTGGCGCTGGAGAAATACGGCACGATGCCGCTGAATAAAGTGGTGCGTCCGGCGATGAAGCTGGCGGAAGAGGGTTTTGTGGTTAACGATGCGCTGGCCGACGACTTAAAAACTTACGGCAGCGAAGTGATCCCCAACCATGAGAACAGCAAAGCCATTTTCTGGAAAGACGGCGAGCCGCTGAAAAAAGGCGATAAGCTGATCCAGAAGAATCTGGCGAAAAGCCTGGAAATGATTGCCGAAAACGGCCCGGATGCGTTTTATAAAGGGGCGATTGCTGACCAGATAGCCGGAGAAATGCAGAAGAACGGCGGTCTGATGACCAAAGAGGATTTAGCCAACTATAAAGCCGTTGAGCGTACGCCAATCAGCGGTGACTATCGCGGGTATCAGGTCTTCTCCATGCCGCCGCCATCCTCGGGCGGTATTCACATCGTACAGATCCTTAATATTCTTGAAAATTTCGACATGAAGAAGTACGGCTTTGGCAGCGCCGATGCCATGCAAATCATGGCGGAAGCGGAAAAATACGCCTACGCTGACCGCTCAGAGTATCTGGGCGATCCGGACTTTGTGAAAGTGCCGTGGCAGGCGCTGACCCACAAAGCCTATGCGAAAACGCTGGCCGATCAAATTGATATCAACAAGGCCAAACCTTCCAGCCAGATAAAACCGGGCAAGCTCGCCCCGTATGAAAGCAACCAGACCACCCACTTCTCGGTGGTGGATAAAGACGGCAATGCTGTGGCGGTGACCTATACCCTGAACACCACCTTCGGCACAGGAATTGTGGCGGGAAATACCGGTATTCTGCTGAATAATCAAATGGATGATTTTTCTGCTAAACCCGGTGTACCTAATGTTTATGGCCTGGTGGGCGGCGATGCTAACGCGGTCGGTCCGAAGAAGCGTCCGCTGTCGTCGATGTCGCCCACTATCGTGGTAAAAGACGGCAAAACCTGGCTGGTGACCGGCAGCCCTGGCGGGAGTCGAATCATCACTACCGTACTGCAAATGGTAGTGAACAGCATTGATTTCGGCATGAACGTCGCCGAAGCGACCAACGCGCCGCGTTTCCATCATCAATGGTTGCCGGACGAACTGCGGGTAGAAAAGGGCTTCAGTCCCGATACGCTGAAGTTGCTGGAACAGAAAGGGCAGAAAGTCGCGCTGAAAGAAGCGATGGGCAGTACCCAAAGTATTATGGTTGGCCCGGATGGCGAACTGTACGGTGCGTCTGACCCGCGTTCGGTGGATGATTTAACGGCGGGATACTGATTTTTAATTCCAGGCCCGGTGTCAGACACCGGGCTATTTGCAGATTATGCCGTGAGTAATCGGGCTGGATTATCAATACAAAGCTTGCGCAGAGTATCGTTGTCTACTCCGCGAGCAGCCAGATAGGCGAGGAAGACATTCGGGACAAACCCCCAGCCATTTCCGCCATTTTTCGCCCACATCTGTTTGAGAAAACATCATGGCTTAAAACGATTTGGTCGGCGTAACCCAGTACAATCAGATTCGCTACTGCATCTGCGGTCTCCTGAACGCCCGGCGCGACACCTTCTTTTGGGAAGGTGATGTCCAGACCAATCATGTCAAATTCAAGCCATACGCCACGGTCGAGCATTTTACGTTGATAGACGACATCTTTTCCTGAAGGGTCCGAATGCGCCAGCGAGACTTTTGCCGGAGAGACGTTCATTTCTTCCAGCACGATATCCAGCACCTCATCCCCCAGCCGCAGCCACCCCGGCATATGGATATTCATCGCCGTATGGGGGTTGTTACATTGTGCCAGAGACGCTGCCCGCAGGCTGTTACGCTCCGCTTGGGTAAACGCGGGGGATACGCCGATTTCACCGATCATGCCAGCGCGAATATCCGTCTCGCCAATACCCTGATTCAGTTCTTTATCAATGAGTGAGGCTAACAGCTCAACAGGTTTATGGATCCGGGTACTTTCAAATTTCTCCAGATAAGGTCCGGATGACGCAACGATATTCAAACCCGTTTTTAAGGCAACTTCTCGCAGCGCTGAGGCATCCCGTCCAATGGATTCTGATCCGGTGGCGTCGACAATCGTCCTGCCGCCTAAAGACATAAAATTATTGATTTCGAAGATAACATCATCAATCTCTTTGCGGTCCATGTTATCGGCGCAGCAGTATGGGTCGTGTTTCAGCCCCCACTGCAGGTCAGCACTGACTTTCTTTCCCACCAGTTGCTGTGAAAAAGCATAATGTGGCTCGTCTACGACCGAAGACAGATCGTTAAACAGATGTTCATGCGGTAGCGTCAGCCCCATATCCGTATGCGCCACCGGGCCTGTTACGGTTTGCAGGAAACCTTTCATTCTGACACCTCTATTCTTTGCGCCATTTTGGATGCTCTGTATTCAGGGATGGTGGTCACAATCGCACCGACTAACGCGAACAGCGTACCGATGATGGTGACCAGGTAGACCGTATTGCCTAATGAAGGGATCAATTCATCAATTAGCACTGAGCCAAGCAGTTGGCCTGCTGTTGACGCTACGCCCAGCATCAATAGCCCTAAGCCTCTCACCAGAATCGCCATTAGCCCGATGGACAGCAGACCCAGCGGACCACCGAGATACATCCACCATGTATCGGGTAACTGAATGGTGACATGGCCTAATGCGATACGTATCGCCAGCGCCGCGCCCAGGACACAAAAGCCGACGATGAAGTTCCATGTAATGGACACCAGCATGGAGCCCGTTGTCTCGGCGACTTTCGCATTTCCCGCAGGCTGCCAGCCAGCGAGTAACCCTGCCAAAAAGGGGAGGATAGCGAGCAGGATAAACGAGGTTGAGTGCCACTGTGGCGACACGACAAAAATGGTGGCGATAACGGCGAATAATGCGCCAGTAATGCGCCATGGCGTAAAATATTTCTTCTCCTCCACACCGATGCCAAAACGGTCGCACAGCAGGCCGGAAAGAAGCAGAGCGGAAATTAATGCCGTTTGAAAGGTGGCAACGCCCAGCGCGCTGGCGGATGCGCCTTCAGAAAATACGACCATCGCCCCGCATAATCCTGCAAACCAATTCCATAGCGGGATTTTTCTCTTTTTAATCAGAGTAGGGATTGAGGCGAATTGCTGGCGTGTTTCTTTGCGCGCAATAATAATAAAAAACATGACGACCAGACCGCTGGCAAACGAGATTACTGCGCAAGCATTACCGTCTTGTAACCAATGTCCTAACTGCCCATTAACGGCAGACTGCATCGGGGAAAGCATACCGGCTAAGATGGTGGCAAGCATCAGTAAGGGGGTTGAGTACTTATTCTTGTTCATACATCAATCCTTATATTTTATAAAAGGAGTAACTTTCGTTACTCCATTGTTTTTTATTTTCTGGCGATGAATTGAAGCGTGTTGACCCACAGGTCGGTATAAAACGGCCATGACATAAACTGCTGGGTTCCCCAGTGTGGGGAGCAGTCACTCATAAAGCAGGCGGTTTTACCCTGCTGGTATTCACCGAACACTAACAATGGGTCATTATTTATTGTTAATACGACATCGGCATCGTCTCTGGCGACGGCCTGGTTATATCCAAGAAATACCGGATAATCTGAGAACCCGTTAACAACAGGATGTTCAGGTGAGACAGCCTCAGCACAGATACCCTCGGGCTTTTCTACCCGGTCATCGCCATCAAGCATAATAACTGGCAGAACCTCAGCAAGAACGGTGTTCTTATAATTGGCTTTTGCCTCAATACCCATGAACGACAGATAGCCACCAATCATGAGTAGTCCACCGCCATTTTTGACGTACTCTTTAATGGACTCCAGAGCGTTTGGTTTTATTTTTAGCTGATAAAATGTCTCGTTTTGCAACAGGAAGGTATTACTACCAATGTCGCTAATAACAATCACATCGTAACGGTTTAATTCGTCAATACTCTCTGGAAAGGCAATTTGTACCGTGTGGGCAGGCATGTAATCAATATCAACGCCGCCTTTCCTCAAGCATTCCAGTAACCATGTAGCGCCTTCTTCATATTTACTGGAGGTGAAACTGTCATAACCTTTTGAATGAATCATATGAATATGCCAGGATTCTCCAATAAAGAGCACCTTTAGTTTTTTCTGCGTATTGTTCATAGTCTGCTCCTTGATTTAGTGAGTAGAGATAGTTTGTAATGTGAACCCTGAATACGATGAAGAACGGAGTCGTTTTCCGGCATATCAGAGGCATTAGGCGTTTCAACCGCAAGTGAGGCAAATGCGCTGGCGTAGCACAATGCGGATGCCAGTGACTTTCCTTTTGCAAGACCAGATGCGAGTGCGCCATTGAAAGCGTCACCCGCTCCCGCAGTATTTTTTACAACCGCCGGAAATGCCGGGGAATAGATGAATTGTGTGCCATCATAAGCAAGCGAACCTTTGCTACCTAACGTAATAATGGTATTTTTGACGCCTTTCTGGTGAATAATTTTGGCCGCGCATTTGGCTGATTCGATATCATTAACCGCCATATTGGCCAGCAGGCCTGCTTCCGTTTCATTTGGCGTAATATAGTCAATGTTATCAATGATGGTGTTAACCATGTCATTGTACGGCGCTGGATTGATGATGACCGGTATGTCATTTTTTTGTGCGAGACGAATTGTTTGCTGCAGCGCTTCGTAATTCGTCTCCAGTTGGACAAGAACAATATCTGAATGAACAATGGCTTCTTTCTGAATGGTGATTTCATCAGGGGAAATTGTCATGTTGGCGCCAGGGTAGATAGCGATGACGTTATCTCCGGTATCTCCATTCACCATGATGGTTGCTGTACCTGTTTGTGTTTCTTTGGTCTGGTAGATAACACTTTTATGGATTTTTGATGAGTTTATAAAATTAATGGCGTAATCACTAAAATGATCTGAGCCGACTTTAGTAATAAAATGCACATCAGAGTCGGCATAGCTTGCTGCTAATGCCTGATTACATCCCTTACCGCCGGGTGAAAAAATAAATTTATCGGCCAGCAATGATTCTCCCGTTGAGGGTAATCTCGGTAGATAACTGATGATATCAACATTGAACGAGCCAATAACACATACATTATTTTTCATGGCAGAGAGACCTTTTTTTATTTTCTGCGCTGATTCATATTTTTCCAGCACATAAGCAATTTCATTTTTTGCGACGTTATCAAGAGAATCAAGGGTAATAAATGCACCACCATGACAGCGAGTAAGATATCCCTGTCCGGCAAGTTCATTGAGATCTGAACGAATAGTTTCCTTTGTTACCTTGAGACTTTTCGCCAGATTTGAAACTTTTACAACTCCCGAAATACTGAGTTCCTTCAATATTCTATGATGGCGTTCAAATTTCATTTTTTACCTCACCGTGGTTAAATTAGTCCCGGGAGGAGTATATTGTTGTGATTGTCACCATAAAGTGATGGCAGAAACCAAAAAAAACAAAAATGTAATATTAATATTGCTAAAATTACGGAAAAAACGGTGATAAAGCTTAAAGCGGTAATAACCATGAAATTCAGGTGGTTATTGTTTTGATATAGGGGAAGTAGGTTGCAATAACTGGGATGTTGTGAAGGTTTGTGACGTTTCGCCCCACAGGGTGGGGCGGGGAAGCGCTATTTCACGCGCGCCATAAAGTACGCATCAACGTACTCACCGTTGCGCAGGCCGTATTTCTTACCGGTGCCTTCGATTTCAAAGCCGTACTTCTTATACACCGCCACCGCGGGCTCGTTATCAACAAACACCGTTAACTCAATACGCTCGACGCGCAGCCAGTTGTCGCACATGTCGATCATGGTGTGGATCAGCGCGCTGGCAATGCCACGATTGTGCCACCGGGCATCCACGCAGATACCAAAATCGGCCACGTGGCTGCGACGGGGACGTTGGGTGACCTGAATAGAAAGATGGCCAACGACAATATCGTCAATGCAGGCAACCAGTTGTTTAACCCCGGCTTGCTCGGTTAGCCGCGCCTGCCACATTTCGAGGGAAGGATGAGGAACCTGTAGCGTGTTGTGGTACACCTCCGGCTGGGCGTGGATCTGACGAATGGCGTCGTAATCTTTCGGTTCAGCGTGGCGTATCACTATTTCACTCATTCCTTATCTCCTGCAGGGGGAATTGTGTATTTACACTCGCTGAGAAAGAAAATTCCGTCAACTGCATTTTTTTGCAAAAAGAAGTAGACAAGTGCGAATGAGAATGATTATTATTGCCTTGCATTCAGGGGAACCCCTACGGAGAACCTGAAAGCACGACATTGCTCACATTGCTTCCAGTATTATTTTGGCCAGCTTTTGCTGGCTTTTTTTTGGGTTTTGTTTCAGCCTGGCTTACTTGTCATTTTGTCCCCGGGAAGTGCTCGTGCTCCTCACGTACATTTAGTACGCTCCGGGCCCTGCGCGCTTGCCGTGAACAATCTGCCTGCGCCACTTACGCCCGATCTTGAGGCATCTGCTTTTGTAGGCCCAAAAAGGCAACGCCGCATCCGGCAAAGAATCCAACATTCAGTCTCCTCACGCTTTGCGCTATGGTGTAAACAATCATCTTCAAAAGGATCGTCTCATGACCTTACACTGCGCATTTATTGGATTCGGCAAAAGTACCACCCGTTACCATCTCCCCTATGTTCTGAATCGTAAAGATACCTGGCATGTCGCGCATATTTTCCGTCGTCACGCTAAACCGGAAGAGCAGGCGCCACAGTATTCACATATTCACTTCACCAACGATCTGGATGAGGTGTTGGGCGATCCGCAGGTAAAGCTGGTGATCGTCTGTACGCATGCTGACAGCCATTTCGAATACGCCAAACGCGCGCTGGAAGCGGGTAAAAATGTGCCGGTTGAGAAACCTTTCACGCCGAAGCTGGCGGAGGCAAAAGTGTTGTTCGACCTGGCGCGAAGCAAAGGACTGACCGTTACGCCGTATCAGAATCGTCGTTTTGATTCCTGTTTTCTCACGGCTAAAAAAGCGATAGAGAGCGGCAAACTGGGCAAGATTGTCGAAATTGAAAGCCATTTCGATTATTACCGCCCGGTAGCAGAAACCAAACCGGGCCTGCCGCAGGACGGCGCATTCTATGGACTTGGCGTCCACACCATGGATCAAATTATTTCGCTATTTGGCCGCCCGGATCATGTCGCGTATGACATTCGTAGCCTGCGTAATAAAGCGAATCCGGATGACACCTTTGAAGCGCAACTGTTTTATGGCGATTTGAAGGCTATCGTTAAAACCAGCCATCTGGTGAAAATCGACTATCCGAAGTTTATTGTTCACGGCACCAAAGGTTCGTTTGTGAAATACGGTATCGATCAACAAGAAACCAGCCTGAAAGCGAACATTATGCCCGGTGAACCCGGTTTCGCCGCTGACGAATCCGTCGGCGTGCTGGAATATGTTAACGATGACGGCGTGACCGTGAAAGAAGAGGTGAAACCGGAAACGGGTGACTATGGTCGCGTCTATGATGCGCTGTACCAGACGTTGACCGTCGGTACGCCTAATTACGTCAAGGAATCTGAAGTTCTTACCAACCTGGAAATCCTCGAGCGTGCTTTCGAACAGGCATCGCCTGCGACGATAACCCTCGCTAAATAGCCCTTACAGACTCCTCTGCGCTTATTCATATTTTTTGAACAGAGGAGTCAATTTTCACCCTCTATGATCCCGGACGGAATGAGTCCACACTTATTCCATCGAAAACATCTGGGGATGAACACAATGATCTACTTACGCAAAGCAAACGACCGCGGTCATGCGAATCATGGCTGGCTTGACTCCTGGCATACTTTTTCTTTTGCCGATTATTACGATCCGAACTTTATGGGGTTCTCGGCGCTGCGTGTGATTAACGACGATGTGATCGACGCAGGCCAGGGGTTCGGCACGCATCCGCATAAAGACATGGAAATTTTGACCTATGTGCTGGAAGGTGCCGTAGAACACCAGGACAGTATGGGCAATAAAGAACAGGTTCCGGCCGGTGAATTCCAGATTATGAGCGCCGGGACCGGCGTTCGCCACTCCGAGTACAACCCGAGCAAAACGGATCGTCTGCGGCTGTACCAGATCTGGATCATTCCGCAAGAAACAGGCATCATGCCGCGCTACGAACAGCGCCGCTTCGACGCCGCGCAGGGCAAGCAACTGGTGCTTTCGCCAGATGCTCGCGATGGTTCGCTGAAGGTCCACCAGGATATGGAGCTGTACCGCTGGGCGCTGCTCAAAGATGAGCAGTCGGTGCATCAGATTGCCGCTGAGCGCCGCGTCTGGATCCAGGTGGTAAAAGGTAACGTGACCATTAACGGTACTAAAGCCACCACCAGCGACGGCCTGGCGATTTGGGATGAGCAGGCAATCTCGATTCATGCCGATAGCGACAGTGAAGTGTTGTTGTTTGACTTGCCGCCAGTCTAAAAATACACGTCATCCTTCAAGCCGCATCTGTGTTGGCTTTATTACTCGGCCCATCCATAGGCCTCGCCCCTTCGGGGCCGCTGCGAGCAGCGTTCAAATCTGCTCCCGGCAGATTTGTCGCTCACCCCGGTCGCATACTTAATGTACGCTCCCGGGGATTTACTGAGGGACATCCTTGTCCCTCACCAGAGGCAACCTTCGGTTGTTCAAATTCGTTCCTGACGAATTTGTCACTGCGTCGCCGCCTTGATGCAACTCGAATGATTTTGTGTATTTCTCACAATAAAAAAACGACTTTTTTCTCTGCGAAGGTTCACGCACGTCCGTGGTAAACTGGGCAAATCTATCCCTTTTATACCTTTCAGGACGATGAAAAAGAAAAGACCCGTACTTCAGGATGTAGCCGACCGCGTGGGCGTGACCAAAATGACGGTCAGCCGTTTTTTGCGTAATCCGGAGCAGGTCTCCGTCGCGCTGCGGGGTAAAATTGCGGCTGCGCTTGATGAGCTCGGGTACATTCCTAATCGCGCGCCTGACATTCTTTCCAACGCCACCAGCCGCGCCATTGGCGTTCTGCTGCCGTCTTTAACCAACCAGGTCTTTGCGGAAGTGTTACGCGGCATTGAGGCTGTCACCGACGCGCATGGTTATCAAACCATGCTGGCGCACTACGGCTATAAACCGGAGATGGAGCAGGAGCGCCTGGAATCGATGCTCTCCTGGAATATCGACGGCCTGATCCTCACTGAGCGTACCCATACGCCGCGCACCTTAAAAATGATCGAAGTCGCCGGGATTCCGGTGGTGGAACTGATGGACAGCCAGTCGCCGTGTCTCGATATTGCCGTCGGTTTTGACAACTTCGAGGCCGCCCGTCAGATGACCGCCGCGATTATCGCGCGTGGTCATCGTCATATCGCCTATCTGGGGGCGCGCCTCGACGAACGTACTATCATCAAGCAGAAGGGCTATGAACAGGCGATGCGGGACTCAGGCCTGGTTCCTTACAGTGTGATGATGGAGCAATCTTCATCCTACTCTTCCGGTATCGAACTCATGCGCCAGGCGCGACGCGAATACCCACAGCTTGACGGTATTTTTTGCACCAACGATGACCTGGCGGTGGGGGCGGCCTTCGAATGCCAGCGCCTGGGGCTAAAAATCCCGGACGACATGGCGATCGCCGGGTTCCACGGTCATGACATCGGCCAGGTGATGGAACCGCGTCTGGCAAGCGTCCTGACGCCGCGCGAGCGAATGGGCAGCATTGGCGCGGAACGTTTGTTAGCCCGCATTCGCGGCGAAACGGTCACGCCGAAAATGTTAGATTTAGGTTTCACCTTGTCACCGGGCGGATCTATTTAGTCTGACAACTTTGAAGTAGCTCACACTTATTCACTTTTGGCACGAATGGTCATTGCGTCGTGAATGGTGCGGTTGGACAATGTTACCGATAACAGTTACCCGTAACAAATTTTGCAACTTGTAGAGTGGGGGCCCGCTTTGAGCACGACTAATCATGATCACCACGTTTACGTTCTGATGGGCGTATCAGGCAGCGGTAAATCCGCTGTCGCAAGCGCCGTGGCGCATCAGCTTCATGCCGCGTTTCTGGACGGCGATTTTCTGCATCCGCGCTGCAATATTGAAAAAATGGCTTCCGGCGAGCCGTTGAATGATGATGACCGCAAACCGTGGTTACAGGCGCTGAACGACGCCGCTTTCGCGATGCAGCGAACCAATAAAATCTCGCTGATCGTCTGTTCCGCACTGAAAAAACATTATCGTGACCTGCTGCGCGAGGGAAACCCGAACCTCTCCTTTATCTACCTGAAAGGTGATTTCGACGTCATTGAAAGCCGTCTGAAAGCGCGCAAAGGTCATTTCTTCAAAACCCAGATGCTGGTGACGCAGTTTGAAACGCTGCAAGAGCCGGGTGCCGACGAACGCGATGTTCTGGTGGTGGATATCGACCAGCCGCTGGAAGACGTCGTGGCGAGCACCATTGAGGTCATCAATAAAGGCAGTACGCTGTGAGTACATTAACACTGGTTTTAACCGCCGTCGGTTCCGTCTTACTGCTGCTGTTTCTCGTGATGAAGGCGCGTATGCACGCCTTCGTCGCGTTAATGGTCGTCTCAATGGGCGCGGGGCTTTTTTCAGGGATGCCGCTTGATAAAATCGCCGCGACCATGGAAAAAGGGATGGGCGGCACGCTGGGCTTCCTGGCGATTGTGGTCGCGCTGGGGGCGATGTTCGGCAAGATTCTGCATGAAACCGGCGCGGTCGATCAGATAGCCGTGAAAATGCTTAAATCCTTTGGTCATAACCGCGCGCACTATGCGATTGGCCTGGCCGGGCTGATTTGTGCGCTTCCGCTGTTCTTTGAAGTGGCGATTGTGCTGCTGATAAGTGTGGCATTCTCTATGGCGCGTCATACCGGCACAAACCTGGTGAAGCTGGTCATTCCGCTGTTTGCGGGCGTGGCGGCAGCCGCGGCGTTTTTGTTGCCTGGGCCTGCGCCGATGCTGCTGGCTTCCCAGATGCATGCTGATTTCGGCTGGATGATCCTGATTGGGCTGTGCGCCGCCATTCCTGGCATGATTATCGCCGGGCCGCTGTGGGGGAATTTTATCAGCCGTTATGTTGAGCTGCGTATTCCTGACGACATTACCGAGCCGCATCTGGGTGAAGGTAAAATGCCTTCTTTCGGCTTCAGCCTGTCGCTGATTCTGCTGCCGTTGGTGCTGGTAGGGCTGAAAACGATCGCCGCGCGTTTTGTGCCGGAAGGTTCCACCGCTTACGAATGGTTTGAGTTTATCGGTCACCCCTTCACTGCGATTCTGGTCGCTTGTCTGGTAGCGATTTACGGCCTGGCGATGCGCCAGGGGATGCCGAAAGACAAAGTGATGGAAATCTGCGGCCACGCGCTACAACCGGCGGGCATTATTCTGCTGGTGATTGGCGCAGGCGGGGTATTTAAACAGGTACTGGTTGACTCCGGCGTCGGCCCGGCGCTGGGCGAAGCGTTAACCGGCATGGGACTGCCGATTGCCATTACCTGCTTTGTGCTGGCGGCGGCGGTGCGCATCATTCAGGGTTCCGCGACCGTGGCGTGTTTAACCGCGGTCGGTCTGGTGATGCCGGTCATTGAGCAACTGAATTTCTCCGGCGCGCAGATGGCGGCGCTCTCTATCTGTATCGCCGGCGGTTCAATTGTGGTTTCTCATGTTAACGACGCCGGCTTCTGGCTGTTCGGTAAATTTACCGGCGCGACCGAAGCGCAGACGCTGAAGACCTGGACGATGATGGAAACTATCCTCGGCACGGTCGGCGCGATTGTCGGGATGATTGCTTTCCAACTGCTGAGCTGAGTCTTGTTGCCCGGTGGCGCTGTGCTTACCGGGCCTGGAAACGGGCACATATCGATACCGTAAGCCGGGTAAGGCGTAATCGCTACCCGGTTTTTTTATTGAGGTGTGCATGGCAATCGCCCAACGACATTTTGCCTCGCCATGTTTCAGTACGCGCATAAAAGCAGGCAAATTTCTACGCTGATCCATAATTAGGATCAATAAAACAGCGACGGAAATGATTCCCTTCCTAACGCAAATTCCCTGATAATCGCCACTGGACTTTCTGCTTGCGCGGTAAGGCAGGATAAGTCGCATTACTGATGGCTTCGCTATCATTGATTAATTTCACTTGCGACTTTGGCTGCTTTTTGTATGGTGAAGGATGCGCCACAGGATACTGGCGCGCATACACAGCACATCTCTTTGCAGGAAAAAAACGCTATGAAAAATGTTGGTTTTATCGGCTGGCGCGGAATGGTCGGCTCTGTTCTCATGCAACGCATGGTAGAGGAGCGCGATTTCGACGCTATTCGCCCTGTTTTCTTTTCTACCTCCCAGTTTGGACAGGCGGCGCCCACCTTCGGCGACACCTCCACCGGCACGCTACAGGACGCTTTTGATCTGGATGCGCTAAAAGCGCTCGATATCATCGTGACCTGCCAGGGCGGCGATTATACCAACGAAATTTATCCAAAGCTGCGCGAAAGCGGATGGCAGGGTTACTGGATTGACGCGGCTTCTACGCTGCGCATGAAAGATGATGCCATTATTATTCTCGACCCGGTTAACCAGGACGTGATTACCGACGGCCTGAACAATGGCGTGAAGACCTTTGTGGGCGGTAACTGTACCGTTAGCCTGATGTTGATGTCGCTGGGCGGTCTCTTTGCCCATAATCTCGTTGACTGGGTATCCGTCGCGACCTATCAGGCCGCCTCCGGCGGCGGCGCGCGCCATATGCGCGAGCTGTTAACCCAGATGGGTCAGTTGTATGGCCATGTCGCCGATGAACTGGCGACGCCGTCTTCCGCAATTCTTGATATTGAACGCAAAGTTACGGCATTGACCCGCAGCGGCGAGCTGCCGGTTGATAACTTTGGCGTACCGCTGGCGGGAAGCCTGATCCCCTGGATCGACAAACAGCTCGATAACGGCCAGAGCCGCGAAGAGTGGAAAGGCCAGGCGGAAACCAACAAGATTCTCAATACTGCCTCTGTGATTCCGGTTGATGGTTTGTGCGTGCGCGTCGGCGCGCTGCGCTGTCACAGCCAGGCGTTCACCATCAAGCTGAAAAAAGAGGTATCCATTCCGACGGTGGAAGAACTGCTGGCGGCACATAATCCGTGGGCGAAAGTGGTGCCGAACGATCGTGATATCACTATGCGCGAATTAACCCCGGCGGCGGTGACCGGCACGTTGACTACGCCGGTTGGTCGTCTGCGTAAGCTGAACATGGGGCCAGAGTTCTTGTCGGCGTTTACCGTAGGCGACCAGTTGTTATGGGGCGCCGCCGAGCCGCTGCGTCGAATGCTGCGCCAGTTGGCGTAGTAGCTATTGCAGCGCTTATCGGGCCTGCGTGTGGTTCTGTAGGCCGGATAAGGCGCGTCAGCGCCGCCATCCGGCGGGGAAATTTGTGTTAAACCAGGGGTGCATCGTCACCCTTTTTTTGCGTAATACAGGAGTAAACGCAGATGTTTCATTTTTATCAGGAGTTAAGCAGAGCATTGGCTATTCTTTAAGGGTAGCTTAATCCCACGGGTATTAAGCCTAACCTGAAGGTAGGACGACGCAGATAGGATGCACAGTGTGCTGCGCCGTTCAGGTCAAAGAAGTGTCACTACCTGATGTTGAATTCAGTGAGATGGAGTGACGCCACAAAACAGGATGACAAACCATGTCCAGTCGTATCGATAGAGACGTGATTAATGCGCTAATTGCAGGACATTTTGCGGACCCTTTCTCCGTACTCGGAATGCACCAGACCCAAGCCGGACTAGAAGTCCGCGCCCTATTACCTGACGCCACCGACGTATGGGTGATTGAACCCAAAACCGGACGTAAAGTCGGCAAACTGGAATGTCTCGACGCTCGCGGTTTTTTCTGCGGCGTTTTACCCCGACGTAAAAATTTCTTTCGCTATCAGCTCGCCGTGACCTGGCACGGACAGCAGAACCTCATCGACGATCCTTACCGTTTTGGTCCATTAATACAGGAAATGGATGCCTGGCTATTGTCGGAAGGCACCCACCTGCGTCCTTATGAAACGCTGGGCGCGCACGCCGATACGATGGATGGCGTCACCGGCACCCGTTTCTCCGTTTGGGCGCCTAATGCTCGTCGCGTTTCGGTTGTCGGGCAATTCAACTATTGGGATGGGCGTCGCCACCCGATGCGTCTGCGCAAAGAGAGCGGTATTTGGGAGCTGTTTATCCCCGGCGCGCATAATGGACAACTGTATAAATTCGAGCTGCTTGATGCGAACGGTAATCTGCGCATTAAAGCCGATCCCTATGCTTTTGAGGCGCAGATGCGTCCGGAAACGGCGTCGATGATTTGCGGACTGCCGGAGAAAGTGACGCCAAGCGAAGAACGACAAAAAGCCAATCAGTTTGATGCGCCGATCTCGATTTATGAGGTGCATTTAGGTTCATGGCGCCGCCATACGGATAACAATTTCTGGCTGAGCTATCGTGAGCTGGCGGATCAGCTTGTGCCTTACGCCAAATGGATGGGCTTTACGCACCTTGAACTCTTGCCGGTCAACGAACATCCGTTTGACGGCAGTTGGGGCTACCAGCCGACCGGCCTCTACGCGCCGACCCGCCGCTTTGGTACGCGGGACGACTTCCGCTATTTCATCAATGCGGCCCATGCGGCGGGCCTTAACGTCATTCTCGACTGGGTGCCGGGCCATTTCCCGTCCGATGAATTTAGCCTCGCGGAGTTTGACGGCACCCACCTCTATGAGCACAGCGACCCGCGCGAGGGCTATCACCAGGACTGGAATACGCTGATCTACAACTATGGTCGTCGTGAAGTCAGTAATTATCTGGTGGGTAACGCCCTGTACTGGATGGAGCGTTTTGGGATTGATGCGCTGCGTGTCGATGCGGTGGCCTCTATGATCTACCGCGACTACAGCCGCAAAGAGGGCGAGTGGATACCGAACGAGTTCGGCGGTCGTGAAAACCTGGAAGCCATTGAGTTTCTGCGCAATACCAACCGCATTATTGGCGAGCAGGTGCCCGGCGCGGTCAGCATGGCGGAAGAGTCGACAGACTTCTCTGGCGTGACGCGTCCACCGGAAACGGGCGGCCTGGGGTTCTGGTACAAGTGGAACCTGGGCTGGATGCACGACACGCTGGACTACATGAAGCTGGACCCGGTGTACCGCCAGTATCATCACGACAAGCTGACCTTTGGTATGTTGTACAACCATACCGAAAACTTTGTTCTGCCGCTGTCGCACGATGAGGTGGTTCACGGCAAGAAATCCATTCTCGATCGTATGCCGGGCGATGCGTGGCAAAAATTCGCCAACCTGCGCGCCTATTATGGCTGGATGTGGGCCTTCCCCGGCAAGAAACTGCTGTTTATGGGGAATGAGTTTGCCCAGGGACGCGAGTGGAACCATGACGCCAGCCTCGACTGGCACCTGCTGGAGGGGGCGATAACTGGCACCACGGGGTTCAGCGTCTGGTGCGCGATCTCAACCACACCTATCGCCACCATAAAGCGTTGCATGAGCTGGATTTTGATGCTTACGGCTTTGAGTGGCTGGTGGTCGATGACAATGAACGCTCGGTACTGATTTTTGTACGCCGTGATAAAGCCGGTAACGAGATCATCGTCGCCAGCAACTTTACGCCCGTTCCTCGCCACGACTACCGCTTTGGCATCAACCAGCCGGGACGCTGGCGTGAAATTCTCAATACTGATTCGATGCATTATCACGGTAGCAACACCGGCAATGGCGGCGTGGTGCACAGCGATGAGATCGAAAGCCATGGCCGTCAGCACTCTCTTAACCTGACGTTACCGCCGTTGGCGACGATCTGGCTGATGCGGGAGGGGGAATGACGCAGCTTGCGATCGGCGAAGCAACGCCGCATGGCGCAACGTATGACGGTCATGGCGTGAATTTCACGCTCTTTTCCGCCCATGCGGAGCGCGTAGAGCTGTGCGTTTTTGATTCCCGAGGGAATGAGCGTCGCTATGACCTGCCAGGACGTCGCGGCGATGTCTGGCATGGTTATCTGGCCGGCGCCAGGCCAGGTTTGCGCTATGGCTATCGCGTACATGGCCCGTGGCAGCCAGCGCAGGGGCATCGGTTTAATCCGGCGAAGTTACTGCTTGATCCTTATGCGCGCCGGGTCGAGGGCGAACTAAAAGATCATCCGCTGTTGCACGGCGGACACGATGAACCGGACTACCGCGATAACGCGGCGGTGGCGCCGAAAAGTGTGGTAATCAGCGACCATTATGACTGGGAAGATGACGCCGCGCCGCGCACGCCGTGGGGAAAAACGGTCATCTATGAAGCGCATGTCAAAGGGCTTACCTATCTGCATCCGGAACTCCCCCAGGAGATACGCGGCACCTATAAAGCGCTCGGTCATCCGGTCATAGTGGCGTACTTCAAACAGCTTGGCATTACGGCGCTGGAACTGTTGCCGGTGGCGCAGTTTGCCAGCGAGCCGCGCCTGCAACGTATGGGGCTGACCAATTATTGGGGTTATAACCCGATGGCGATGTTCGCGCTGCATCCCGCCTGGGCCAGTTCGCCCGAGATGGCGCTGGACGAGTTTCGCGATGCGGTGAAAGCGCTGCATCGCGCGGGGATTGAGGTCATTCTGGACATCGTATTAAACCATAGCGCCGAGCTGGATCTGGACGGTCCAACCTTCTCCCTGCGCGGAATTGATAACCGTAGCTATTATTGGATAAGGGACGATGGCGATTATCACAACTGGACGGGGTGCGGCAACACGCTCAATTTAAGCCATCCCGGCGTGGTGGAATACGCGTGCGAGTGTTTGCGCTATTGGGTGGAAACCTGTCATGTCGATGGTTTTCGTTTTGATTTGGCGTCCGTCATGGGGCGCACGCCGACGTTTCGCCAGGATGCGCCGCTGTTTGCCGCGATTAAAGCGTGTCCTGTGTTATCAACGGTCAAGCTGATTGCTGAACCGTGGGATATTGGCGAGGGCGGCTATCAGGTCGGGAATTTTCCGCCACCGTTTGCCGAGTGGAACGATCATTTTCGCGATGCGGCCCGCCGATTCTGGTTGCCGCGTAACCTGACGACCGGGGAGTTTGCCTGTCGTTTCGCCGCTTCCAGCGATGTG
Organism: Salmonella sp. GDC200615; assembly: GCF_050574145.1. Taxonomy (NCBI): domain Bacteria; kingdom Pseudomonadati; phylum Pseudomonadota; class Gammaproteobacteria; order Enterobacterales; family Enterobacteriaceae; genus Salmonella; species Salmonella sp. GDC200615. Next base: position 329,200 of record NZ_CP192247.1, read on the forward strand.
TTTAAACGCAATGGCCGCGCGCCCGGCGCCTCTGTCAATCTGCTCACGGCGCATGACGGTTTTACGCTCCGGGACTGCGTCTGTTTCAATCAGAAACACAATGAGGCGAACGGTGAGGAAAATCGCGACGGCACCAACAGCAATTACAGCGACAATCATGGTAAAGAAGGATTAGGCGGTCCGCTTGATTTAATGGAGCGGCGGCGCGACAGCATTCATGCCCTGCTGGCGACGCTACTGCTCTCTCAGGGAACGCCGATGCTGCTGGCAGGCGATGAACACGGCCATAGCCAGCACGGCAACAATAACGCCTACTGTCAGGATAATGCCTTAACCTGGCTGGACTGGCAGCAGGCAAATCGTGGGTTAACCACGTTTACCGCCGCGCTGATTCGTTTGCGTCAGCAGATACCGGCTTTAACCGGCAATAGCTGGTGGGAAGAGGGCGATGGCAACGTGCGTTGGCTGAATAAAAACGCGTAACCCTTGAGTGCGGATGAGTGGCAAAACGGGCCTAAGCTGATGCAAATTCTGTTGTCGGACCGTTTTCTGATTGCGATAAATGCCACGCTTGAGGTGACAGATATAGTTTTACCCGAAGGGGAATGGCGCGCCGTTCCCCCATTCGCTGGAGAGGATAATCCGGTGATAACGGCGGTCTGGCAGGGACCTGCGCATGGACTGTGTGTGTTCCAGAGAGGATAAAAAAGGAGTTAATCATGGTGAGTTTAGAGAAGAACGATCGTGTAATGTTGGCGCGCCAGCTGCCATTGAAATCTGTTGCCCTAATCCTGGCCGGCGGCCGTGGCACGCGTCTAAAAGATTTAACGAACAAACGCGCCAAACCAGCCGTCCACTTTGGTGGGAAGTTCCGCATCATCGATTTCGCCTTATCTAATTGTCTGAACTCCGGGATTCGCCGTATCGGCGTGATCACTCAGTATCAGTCCCATACGCTGGTGCAGCATATTCAGCGCGGCTGGTCACTGTTTAGCGAAGAGATGAACGAATTTGTCGATCTGCTGCCAGCTCAACAGCGTATGAAGGGCGAAAACTGGTATCGCGGCACGGCAGACGCGGTGACCCAGAACCTGGATATTATTCGTCGCTATAAAGCGGAATATGTCGTCATCCTGGCAGGCGATCATATCTACAAGCAGGACTACTCGCGTATGTTGATCGATCACGTTGAAAAGGGCGCGCGTTGCACGGTGGCCTGTATGCCGGTGCCGATCAAAGAGGCGACGGCGTTCGGCGTGATGGCGGTCGATGAAAGCGACAAGATTATTGATTTTGTCGAAAAACCGGCGAATCCCCCCGCAATGCCTGGTGACGCCAGCAAATCGCTGGCCAGTATGGGCATTTACGTTTTTGACGCCGATTACCTGTATGAATTGCTGGCGGCAGACGATAAAGATGACGCTTCCAGCCACGATTTCGGTAAAGACATTATCCCCAAAATCACCCGCGAAGGTATGGCTTACGCGCATCCTTTCCCGCTCTCCTGCGTGCAGTCCGATCCGCAAGCCGAACCGTACTGGCGCGATGTAGGTACGCTGGAAGCTTACTGGAAGGCGAACCTGGATTTAGCCTCGGTGACGCCGGAGCTGGATATGTATGACCAGAACTGGCCTATCCGTACGCATATGGAATCGCTACCGCCTGCGAAATTCGTGCAGGACCGCTCCGGTAGCCACGGTATGACGCTGAACTCGCTGGTCTCCGGCGGCTGCATTATCTCCGGTTCGGTGGTGGTGCAATCTGTGCTCTTCCCACGGGTGAGAATAAATTCTTTTTGTAATATTGATTCGGCAGTGTTGTTACCTGAGGTTTGGGTAGGGCGCTCCTGCCGTTTACGTCGCTGTGTTATTGACCGTGCCTGTATTATCCCGGAAGGCATGGTGATTGGTGAAAATGCGGAAGAGGACGCTCGTCGTTTCTACCGTTCAGAAGAAGGTATTGTACTGGTCACGCGTGAAATGCTGCGCAAACTGCAGGTCAAACAGGAGCGATAATGCAGGTTTTACATGTATGTTCAGAGATGTTCCCCCTGCTGAAGACTGGGGGGCTGGCGGATGTGATAGGCGCGTTGCCTGCGGCACAAATTGCGGATGGTGTTGATGTTCGCGTTCTGCTTCCAGGGTTTCCCGATATCCGTCGGGGGATACCCGACGCGCATGTGGTGAGCCGCCGCGATACTTTCGCAGGTAAGATATCGCTGCTGTTCGGGCATTATAACGGCGTGGGCATTTATCTGATCGACGCGCCGCATCTGTACGAGCGTCTAGGCAGTCCCTATCACGATACGAATTTATATGCCTATACCGATAACGTGCTGCGCTTTGCCCTGTTAGGGTGGGTCGGCTGTGAAATGGCCTGCGGACTTGATCCATTCTGGCGCCCCGACGTGGTGCACGCCCATGACTGGCACGCCGGGCTGGCGCCCGCCTATCTGGCGGCGCGCGGGCGGCCGGCGAAATCGGTCTTTACCGTACACAACCTGGCCTATCAAGGCATGTTTTATGCAAAGCATATGGATGACATCGAACTGCCGTGGTCATTCTTTAATATGCATGGGCTGGAGTTCAACGGACAACTCTCCTTTTTGAAGGCCGGTTTGTACTATGCCGACCATATTACGGCGGTGAGCCCGACCTATGCGCGTGAAATTACCGAACCGCAGTTTGCTTATGGTATGGAAGGCCTGCTGCGTCAGCGTCATCTGGAAGGGCGCTTGTCCGGCATACTGAACGGCGTGGATGAGAAGATCTGGAACCCGGAATCCGATCTGCTGCTGGCGTCGCGCTACACGCGCGATACCCTGGAAGAGAAGGCGGAAAACAAACGTCAGCTACAAATTGCGATGGGGTTGAAGGTTAACGACAAAGTGCCGCTGTTCGCCGTGGTAAGCCGTCTGACCAACCAGAAAGGTCTGGATCTGGTGCTGGAGGCGTTACCGGGGCTGCTGGAGCAGGGCGGGCAGTTGGCGCTACTCGGCGCGGGCGATCCGGTGCTTCAGGAAGGGTTCCTCGCGGCGGCGGCGGAACACCCAGGGCAGGTTGGCGTACAGATCGGCTATCACGAAGCTTTCTCGCATCGCATTATGGGCGGCGCGGACGTTATTCTGGTGCCCAGTCGTTTCGAACCGTGCGGCTTAACGCAGTTATATGGCTTAAAGTATGGCACGCTGCCTCTGGTGCGGCGTACCGGGGGGTTGGCCGATACGGTCTCCGACAGTTCGTTGGAAAATCTGGCGGACGGTATCGCCAGCGGTTTTGTCTTCGAAGACAGTAATGCCTGGTCGTTGCTACGCGCGATTCGGCGTGCTTTTGTGTTGTGGTCACGGCCTTCGCTTTGGCGGTTTGTACAACGGCAGGCGATGGATTTTAGCTGGCAAGTTGCCGCGAAATCATACCGCGAGCTGTACTATCGCTTGAAATAGTCATCCAGGAATCATTTATATGAATGCTCCGTTTACTTATGCATCGCCCACACTCAGCGTTGAGGCGCTTAAGCATTCTATTGCCTATAAGCTGATGTTTACGATTGGTAAAGACCCGGTCATTGCCAATAAACACGAATGGCTGAACGCCACGTTGTTCGCGGTGCGCGATCGTCTGGTGGAGCGCTGGCTGCGTTCTAATCGAGCCCAATTATCGCAGGAAACCCGGCAGGTTTATTACCTGTCGATGGAGTTTTTGATTGGTCGTACTCTCTCTAACGCGCTGCTCTCGTTGGGCATTTATGACGACGTTAAAGGCGCGCTGGAGGCCATGGGCTTAGATCTCGAAGAGCTGATCGATGAAGAGAATGACCCAGGGCTTGGCAACGGCGGCTTAGGACGGCTGGCGGCTTGCTTCCTGGACTCGCTGGCGACGCTAGGATTACCGGGCCGCGGGTACGGCATTCGCTACGATTACGGCATGTTTAAGCAGAATATTGTCGACGGGCGGCAAAAAGAGTCTCCGGATTACTGGCTGGAATATGGCAACCCGTGGGAGTTCAAGCGCCACAATACACGCTATAAGGTGCTTTTTGGCGGGCGCATTCAGCAGGAAGGTAAAAAAGCGCGCTGGATTGAGACGGAAGAGATTCTGGCCGTCGCGTATGATCAGATCATCCCCGGTTACGACACCGACGCCACTAACACACTGCGGCTGTGGAATGCGCAGGCCAGTAGTGAAATCAACCTCGGTAAATTCAACCAGGGCGACTACTTTGCGGCGGTGGAAGATAAAAACCACTCTGAGAACGTTTCACGGGTGCTCTACCCGGACGATTCCACCTATTCCGGACGAGAGCTACGCCTGCGCCAGGAGTATTTTCTGGTCTCGGCGACGGTGCAGGATATCCTGCACCGTCATTATCAACTGCATAAAACCTATGAGAATCTGGCGGATAAAATCGCCATTCACCTCAATGATACGCATCCGGTGCTGTCAATTCCTGAGCTGATGCGCCTGCTGATTGATGAACATAAATTTAGCTGGGACGACGCGTTTGAGGTGTGCTGTCAGGTCTTCTCTTACACCAACCATACGTTGATGAGCGAGGCGCTGGAAACCTGGCCCGTCGATATGCTGGGGAAAATTCTGCCCCGTCACCTGCAGATTATCTTCGAGATTAACGACTATTTCCTTAAAACGTTGCAGGAGCAATATCCCAACGATACCAGCCTGCTTGGACGCGCGTCGATTATTGATGAGTCGAACGGCCGCCGGGTACGGATGGCCTGGCTGGCGGTGGTGGTCAGCCATAAAGTCAACGGCGTTTCTGAACTCCATTCCAACCTGATGGTGCAGTCGCTGTTCGCGGATTTTGCGAAGATTTTTCCGACCCGTTTTTGTAACGTCACTAACGGCGTTACGCCGCGCCGCTGGCTGGCGCTGGCAAACCCGTCGCTTTCTGACGTGCTGGATGAGAATATTGGTCGTACCTGGCGTACCGATCTTAGTCAGCTCAGCGAGCTGAAGCAGCATTGTGATTATCCGCTGGTCAATCATGCGGTGCGTCAGGCGAAGCTGGAAAATAAAAAACGGCTGGCGGTAGTGATAGCGCAACAACTGAATGTGGTGGTGAACCCTAAAGCGTTATTCGACGTGCAGATTAAGCGTATTCACGAATACAAGCGGCAGTTGATGAACGTACTGCATGTCATTACCCGCTATAACCGCATTAAAGAAAATCCGGAGGCCGACTGGGTGCCGCGGGTGAATATTTTTGCCGGTAAGGCGGCTTCCGCCTATTACATGGCAAAACACATTATTCATCTGATCAACGACGTGGCGAAAGTGATTAACAACGATCCGCAGATTGGCGACAAGCTGAAAGTAGTGTTTATCCCGAACTACAGCGTCAGCCTGGCGCAGGTGATCATTCCCGCTGCCGACCTGTCTGAGCAGATTTCGCTGGCAGGGACAGAAGCTTCCGGCACCAGTAATATGAAATTTGCCCTGAACGGCGCGCTCACCATTGGCACGCTGGATGGCGCGAACGTAGAGATGCAGGAGCATGTCGGCGAGGAGAATATCTTTATCTTCGGTAATACTGCAGAAGAGGTGGAAGCGTTGCGCAGGCAGGGTTATAAGCCTCGCGACTATTATGAAAAAGATGAAGAGCTACATCAGGTACTGACGCAGATTGGTAGCGGCGTCTTTAATCCGGAAGAGCCAGGCCGTTACCGCGATCTGGTAGATTCGCTGATTAACTTTGGCGATCACTATCAGGTGCTGGCGGACTACCGCAGCTACGTGGACTGCCAGGATAAGGTGGATGAGTTGTATCGTCGCCCGGAAGAATGGACGACGAAAGCGATGCTCAACATTGCCAATATGGGCTACTTCTCATCGGACAGAACCATCAAAGAGTATGCCGAAAATATCTGGCATATTGATCCGGTGCGGTTGTAGCGGTTTAACGCTTGAGAACGGGGCCAAACGGCCCCGTTTTTTATCGTGGTATATTCGGGGGGTATGCCGATATTCGTCTGCTGAATCTGTTAGCGGCACTTGGTCTCTGTCATGGAAAAAGGGTTGAGTACTGGTGTATAGTATTAGCAGAAAAATCCATAATTAATTGATAATAATATGAAAAAGATTACGACATCTATTCCGGCTCTCGATAAAATTATGCGCGTATTTGCTTACCTTCTGGAGTGCGATGGCGCAACGTTTACCCAGATCCATCAAAATTCAGGGATTGCGAAAAGCAGTACCTCATCTTTGCTCAACGGCATGGTGGAGCATGGGTTATTACGCCAGGAAAAAGACAAGTATTATCTGGGGCTACGCCTGTATGAATTAGGTAATAAAGCGGCGGAACAGTATGACATTAAAAAAATCGCGTTACCGATTCTTGAAGAGATTCGCGATAACACCGGCCTGACCTGCCATCTTGGCGTTCTGGAGGGCGATGCCCCCATTTATCTTCTGAAAGTCGAAAGCCCACAGGCTATTGTGATTCGAAGCTGGGAGGGCAAGCGCCTCTCATTACATAGCTCAGGGCTGGGGAAGGTGCTGATTGCATGGCTTAGCGGGGAAGAGCTGGAGGAGTTGCTGCCTCCAGATCAGATATTAACGCGTTTTACGGATACGACGATCACAGATGTGAATATCCTTAAGCAGGAGTTAGCAGGAATTCGCCGTCGCGGCTGGGGTTATGATAACGAAGAAGACTCCCTTGGCGTGCGCTGCATTGCGGTGCCGGTATTCAATACGCAGGGGAAAGTGATCGCCGCCCTGAGCGTATCCGGCGTTACGTTCCAGATCCCCGATGATAAACGCGAGTCGCTTGCTACGCTGATGATGGATGCCAGCCGTAGCCTGACGCGTCTGATGTGCTGAAATAAAAAGACACAGCGGGCAAGAAGCCCGCTTTCGTCATAGCTTAAAGTCCCGCACGCTGTAAGATCTGCTTCAAATTCGAAATATGTTCTTCATTTGCCGGCAAAACGGGGGGCATTACATGAGTTGAAATATCGACTCCGCTAAGCTGAATTGCCTTTTTGATTATCCCGAAGAAAGGTGAATCCAGGCTGTAAATAGTGGAAAGCGCGGACAGCCGGCGCTGTAATCCGAACATTGTCTCATACTCTTTTTCACACCACGCGCGGTAGATCCCGCAGGTTAGCTGCGGCGCAAAGTTCGCTGTCGCTGGGATCCCGCCGTTGCCGCCTAAGATAAGTGTATCCATCATATATTCATCATAGCCGGAGAAAATAACGAAGTCCGGACGCACTGGCCTGACATTATTGATGATTTCACGAATATGGCTGATATTATCAACGGTATCCTTAATGCCGATAATATTGGGGTGATCCTGCGCCAGCCGGGTAATTAAATCAACGCTAAGGTCCTGTCCCGTCAATGCTGGAAAGTTGTAGAGAATGACCGGGCTTTTTATGTTATTAGCCACGGTTTTGAAATGATGATAAATATACTCATCGGTCAATCTGGCATAGTAGGGATTGAGTACCAGCACGGCATCGACTTCGAGTCGGTCGGCATGCTGACCATACTCAATCACTTCCTGCGTGCTGGTGCTGCTAATACCTAATAGTACTGGAATACGGCGGTTAATATGACGGACGCAAAACTCTGCGGTTTCCAGACGCAGCGCATTGGTCATATGGCAAAATTCCCCCCCGCTGCCCAGCAGTAATACGCCATTGACCTTGCTTGCAATAAGATGATCCAGCAAGGTTGCCATGCCGACTTTATCTAACTCTCCCTGCGCATTAACAATGGTCGGAACTGGCGGAAATACGCCGTGAAATTTCGTAATCTGAGTCATGTATTGATCCTTAAAACAGGCGAGCCGTAGCCCGCCAGGGATATTATTTAAGCCAGGCTCCGGCCATTAATGATGTTGCATTAGCGGTGAACTGTTTAGAGACGCCGTGACGGTTTGAATAATCAGGTTTCTTCCAGCTTGCTCGACGCTCTTCAAGGCAGCGGCGTATTTCCTCTTCTGTTTTAAACACCCCGTCGATCCCTACAATATTGAGCTTGCGGCCTTTCACATCCATTTCGATTAAATCACCATCTTCCACCAGGGCAATCGGCCCGCCATCAGCGGCTTCTGGCGAGACGTGTCCGACACATGGCCCGCTGGTCGCTCCAGAGAAACGACCGTCGGTAATCAATGCGACTTTTCCGTCGAGGCGTTTGTCATACACGATGGCATCGGTGGTCATCAGCATTTCCGGTGCGCCAGAGCCTTTTGCGCCTTCGTAGCGAATGAAAATGACGTCGCCGGGTTCGATATGGTTATGGATGATGGCCTGCTGAGCGTCTTCTTCGGAGTTAAAGACCCGAGCAGGACCGGTATGGTGGTGCATATCCGGCGCACAGGCCGCGTATTTAATGACCGCTCCTTCAGGCGCGATGTTGCCTTTCAGTACCGCAATCGACCCTTTTTTGGTGGCATTTTCTGGTTTACGGATCACCTCCTCCGGACTGACTTTGTAATTGTTGAGGTAACCGTGGTTACGGGTAAAGAAGCCAGATTGATGGAGCATTTCCAGGTTGTCGCCGAGCGTACGGCCAGTCACGGTAAGAACATCAAGATCCAGATAATCGCGCAGATACCATTGCACCATTGGCACGCCGCCAGCGAACCACATCATTTCGGTAACGTATTCACCGCTGGGCTGAATATTGGTCAGATAAGGGATTTCGTTATTGATCCGATCAAACAGTTCGGGCTTCAGCTCCCATCCAAGTTCATGAGCGATGGCCGGAAGGTGGATCATCGCATTGGTGCTGCCACCAATAGCAGCATGGACTTTGATAGCATTTTCAAACGCCGCAGGAGTCAGGATCTTATGGGTGGTGATATTTTTCTCCGCCAGATACAGCGCCTGGTGGCCTGCGGTTCTGGCAACGCGGCGAATTTCCGCCAGGGTCGATGGCAGCAAAGCGCTGCCTGGCAGGGTCAGCCCCAAGGCCTCTGACATGCACTGCATGGTACTGGCCGTTCCCATAAACTGGCAGGCTCCGGCGGTGGGGCAACCGCATTGCTGCATGGCTTCTACTTGCTGAATGCCGATTTCGCCTTTCTTCAACTTAGCAGTGATCCCGCCGAGGTCAGAAGTACTCATATTCGGTGCCGGACGCATAGAACCGCCGGGAATATGCAGCAGCGGCAGGTTCAGGCGTGCGGCGGCAATCAGATGCGCCGGGATAGATTTATCGCAGCTTGAGATCAGAATACCGGCATCATAAGGCACCACTGAGGCATGAATTTCGACCATGTTGGCAATGGCTTCGCGAGATGCCAGGATGTAGTTCATCCCATCGTGGCCCTGACCCCAGCCGTCGCAGATATCCGTCACATGGTGACGGACCGCGCGCCCGCCGCTTTCATGAACACCCAGCACGGCTTCATCGCCCAGTTGGTTAAGATGGAAACTGCCCGGATGACTTTCGCCATAGCAATCATCCACCAGGACCTGCAGTTTATTGACATCTTCTTTGCTGTAATTCATTCCAAGACGCAGGGCGTCGAGCTGCGACCACAGGTCGCGAGCATGTTGACATTTTTGGCTCATTTGGCGATTCCTTCCTGTTTAAGTGACGCACCCGGCGTCGAGGTGTTAGGTGTGTTACTGCTACCTGCAGGACGAGCGGTAACAGAAGGTAAGCTGAAAAGCAGTCCAACGGCGATAAGCAGGGCGGCAACCAGTACGGTCATTCCTGCTGTTTGCGAGAACGTCACCGTTAACAGCCCGACGAGGTACGGACCGATAAAGCCGCCAATGTTGCCCAGGGCGTTGATCGTGCCGCGCACGCCGCCCAGAACGTTGGGGGCGAAGAGTAATGGCGGCAGCGTCCAGAATGGACCGGCATAGGCTTGCAGGAAGAACCCGCAAATAACCATCATGCCGTAGGCGAGCCAGACGTTATCTTTCAGTAATAAGGAGAGGGCGAGGCAGACCGCGAAACCCAGCAGAGGAATAGCCGTGTAAAGGCGGCGATTCATCGTCTTATCACACCATTTGGCGATGTAATACTGACCGATAATGCACAGAACGTAAGGCGCCGCAGTGAGTACCCCAACGATGGTCATGCCGCTGCCGGTCAGGTGTTTAATCAGATTTGGCATCCATAGCGCGAAGCCATAGAAGCCGACCTGTACGAAGAAATAGATACCGACAAGCTTCCACAGGTTGATGCTTTTTAATACGCCGCGAATGCTGCTTTGCTCTCCGCCAATACTCAACGCGCGATCGGCCAGCAATTTTTGTTCGATCCAGGCGCGCTCTTTCGGATCCAGCCACTTTGCCTGATGCGGGTGATCGGAAACCAAAGGTAGCCAGACAAAGAGCAGTCCCAGAGAGAGCAAGCCTTCGATGATAAACATCTCCCGCCAGCCGTAGGTTTCAATAAGCCAGCCGGAAAGCGGCCCGGTAATAATAGAAGCGACGGCCAGGTTCATCTGGAAATAGGCGATAGCCCTAGCGCGCTCCTCATTTGGGAACCAGTGGCCAATCAGCGCCAGAATGGCGGGATACACAGCACCTTCCGCCACGCCGAGCACAAAGCGGATAATCAACAACTGCGTCGGTGTCTGAACAAAACCGGTCAGCAGGGCAAAGCCCCCCCAGGCGACGATTGTCCAGGCAATTAACTTTTTGGCGCTTAGCCGCTCGGCTATCTGACCGCCGGGAATTTGCAGGAAGATATAACCAATAAAGAAGATCCCGGCGACCAGACCGGCAAAAGAAGCCGTCATGCCTAAATCTTCATCCATGCCGCCTGCGATCCCAATGGCGATATTGGTCCTGTCCATATAGGCCACGATATAAACGAGGATCGTGGCTGGAATAATATGCAGCCAGCGCCCTCGTGTGGTCGGTTTCTCTATTTCAATGCTCATCATTGCATCCCTTTAGTATCAAAAATGTGTTCTGTATATGGAACTACTGTTCTGTATATTGACACTATGCCGACGTATTCATACAGCGTCAATTCCATACTCTAAGGAAGGTTATATTTTGTGATTTGCTTCAAAAATGAACGGAGATAAGGTGAGAAAGAGCGGATAACCCAATGGAAACTGCTCATCGGTCTAATACATAGCCAAAATTGTGCGCTGCCTCACAGGATAAGATTATGCTCTCACCTGGTCATTGTGCGTTCAGAGTAAACAGCATTAAATTCTTTATGTGGAATTTGTGTTCTTTATATTGAACTTTAATGCTTTTTAAGGAGAAACAATGGTTACTACCGCGATCTTTCCGTCACGATATGTTCAGGGTAAAGGAGCGTTGACAACGCATCTCCCGCAGGAATTGGCCGCACTCGGTCATAAGACGCTGATTTTGCAGGATCCTGTTGTTCACAACACCTACCGGGATACAGTTGCAACAGCACTGCACGGGGTGATTGAATTTGATATCGAAGTGTTCAGTAGCGAGTGCAGTGATGAGGAAATTGCTCTCATCTCCGCACGCGCGCAGGAAATTGGCGCCGATGTGATTGTTGGTATGGGGGGCGGGAAAACCCTGGATACGGCAAAAGCAACCGGCGCCAGCCTGCGGCTGCCTATTGCCGTGGTTCCTACTCTGGCCTCAACGGATGCGCCGTGCAGTTCACTGGTTGTTATCTATACGCCAGAAGGGAAATTCAAACGCTACCTGATGATTCCACGTAACCCGACGCTTGTGCTGGTGGACAGCAGTATTATTGCTGCCGCGCCGGTACGCTTTTTGGTTTCCGGGATAGGCGATGCGCTGGCAACCTGGTTTGAAGCGGAAGATTGCCGCATCAAAGGGGCAGGCAATATGACCACTAGGCCAGGACCGATGACCGCATTTGAGCTGGCGCGCTTTTGCTACACCACCTTAATGCGCTATGGGCGCCTGGCGAAGCTTGCTTGTGAACAACATCAGGTTACTCCGGCGCTCGAACATGTTATCGAAGCGAATACGCTATTATCCGGGCTCGGTTTTGAAAGCGGTGGGCTGGCGGCGGCGCACGCCATTCATAACGGTCTGACGGTACTGCCCGCCACGCACAAATACTGGCATGGGGAAAAGGTTGCGTTTGGCACGCTGGCAATGCTTATGCTCACCGATAGAGCGCCTGAGCTTATCGAGGAGGTTTATCAATTTTGTGAAGATATAGGCTTGCCCACCACGCTGGCGGATATTGGTCTGGCTGGCGTTAGCGATGATGAACTGCTGGCCGTTGCCAGGGCGTCTTGTCAAACCGGGGAAACGATGCACAACGAGCCGTTTACCATTACGCCGGAGGCTGTGCAGGCGGCATTGCGGGCCGCCGATGCTGTTGGGCAGGCGCGGAAAAAGATCGATCTTGCAGGTTAATGTGAGCCTGTAAATAAAAAACGGCAGCCGGAACTTTCAACTTCTGTCTGCCGCTATCGTGAATGTTTTAACGTCGCTATTTCAGAAAAATGCATGGGGGGTGCTCAGGACTACCGGGTTTATACTTCCGCTATCGCAGGGATTAGCGGATAGAAAAATGAAAAATGCTAAGTGGCTTTTTTTGTCAATCATGATGGCGTTTATCGGCGTGCCGCTGCTGGTGAACATTATTACGATTATCGTGGGGGGAATGTGGGCGTACATTAGCGTTCTTGAAAATAGTATCCCCGTCGCGCAATCTATTGAGAAGGCGACCATTATCCCGGTAGCGCTTCTGGGCGCGGGGTTAATTTTTCTCTGTGGCCGAATATGGGGAAAGGGAAATGCATCAGAGGTAAATCCAGAATGGCGTGATTGCTGCCTGCTTATGCCCGCTCTGGTGGTGCTGATGGGGTGGGTCATCCTGATGTTTCTCACCGATCTTAATATTCGCGCGATAGGGCGTAAACCCATCGCCCAGGTGGTGCAAACGCTTTGGTTAGTACCCAGCGTAATATCCTTTTTCAACGGCTGGGTATGGGCAGTGTTGCTCATCCCGGTTGGCTCGCAGCTCTGTTTTGCATTGGGGTATGGCGGTGCGCGTTGGGGAGTGCTACGCGGCGGTGCGGGCTACTCTTGTCGTAATCTGCTGGTGATTTGCCTGCTGTTTTTCGGGAGCTGTGCCGTATACCAGTCACATCTTTATGCCGTGAAGTATCCCGCTCCCGAGAGCAGTGAATATCTTTATTTCCGCGATTATCAGGCGCACACATGGGGCAACAAGCTAACCGGGCTGCGCGATGAACCGACACTTTTGCTCACCCAAAATTGGCCGCGGCTCGATGGCGCAACGGCTGGCTTGCCGTTATACGCCTCGGCTTTTTATGCGCTTACGCGCTTTCCGGATGATATCTGCCCTGAAGACTACCTTGAAAACCAGGGAACCATTGAAGCCTATCAAAATATCCTTAACGGTAATGCCGATCTTATTTTTGTCGCCCAGCCTTCCACTGCTCAAAAGCAATTGGCCGAGGCCAGTGGCGTAAAACTGGTTTACACCCCCTTTGCACGTGAAGCGTTTGTGTTTATCGTCAACCAAAACAATCCCGTGTCATCGTTGAGTGATGTACAAATTCGCGGCATTTTTAGCGGAAGAATCACCCACTGGAATGAGGTGGGCGGAGAGGCAATCGACATTAAGCCCTGGCAGCGACCGGAAAACTCTGGCAGCCAAACGGCGATGCTGGCGAAGGTAATGAAAGAAACGAAGCTGATGCCAGCGCAAACAACATCAGTGGCAACCGCGATGGGGGATATGGTGGATATCGTGGCTGAGTATCGCAATACGCACAACGCCATTGGCTATACCTTTCGTTATTACGCTACGCAGATGCACAGCAATAAAGAGATTAAATTACTGGCGATAAACGATGTTGCGCCGACGGTTGAAAATATTCGTAACGGCAGTTACCCGTACACGGTTGATGTTTATATGGTCACCCGTGAACACCCCACAGCGGAAACACAAAAGCTGGTGGACTGGTTTCTAAGCCCGCAGGGACAACAGTTGGTGCAGGATGTGGGATATGTGCCGCTGTATCCGGCCGCGAAATAAAGGGACTAAATGGAAGAGGTTAAATTATATGTGGAACGGGTTGGCATAGACCCGGCCAGCGGCGCTGATATTCGTATTGCACGGCGTGAATCCACTTCGTGGCATAAAGATATTGTTGCTGAGCTGATTAATCAGGTCCTCCGGTGTGGTGCAGCATTAATCATCATCGCTGTGCTGACCGCCTGCGATGATCGCCAGGTAAGCTATTTTCCTGATTATGCCGCCATACCCGAGCAATCCGGTATCTGGACCTGGCTGCCTGTGTTCTTTCCATCGTCCGCCAGTGAAATAGAGATGACGTTTAACCTGGACAGCAATCTTTTTTATGCTGACTTTAGCGTGGCCGACGGTGATAAACGCGCGCATTTTGAAAGCGTGCTGGGGGAGGAGAGTGTGGTTCATTATGCCAACTTTTCTCATAAAAGCTGGTGTAAAACGGGGAAAACTCTCTGGAATAGCGAAGCGCGGGCAAAACCCTTCTTTATTACCCAAATAAGTGTCGATCGCTACCGTATCACTAATCATATGCCCGGCTGTACAAAACCCGGCGAGTGAATGCGGTATGTGGCGAAAAGGGCGGTATAAACCGCCCCGGATTTTATTACGACGCCATTGAAAGTTGGTGTTTCTCAACATACGCCGCCAGCCACTGGGTGATGCGGGACTGCTGTTCGGCGGTCAGCCACATGCCTTCTTTGGTGCGACGCCAGATAGCGTCTTCAGTACGGCGCACCCATTCGTGATCCACCAGGTACTTGAGTTCCGCCTCGTAAAACTCATGACCGAAATCTTCGCCTAAATCAAGCAGCGACGTGGCTTCGCCGAGAATCCACTCCGTGTTGCTGCCGTAAGTGCGCGAATAGTGGCGCGCCAGCGATTCCGTCAGGAACGGATAACGACGACGCAGCTTCGCCGCGTAATCTTCGCGGCTGCCGTCGATGTCGCCGCCGGGCAGTACGCACGTTTTGGTCCATGCCGGGCCGATGCCTGGATAATAAGACGCCAGTTTTTCCATCGCGTGTTCAGCCAGCTTACGGTAGGTCGTGAGCTTACCGCCAAACACGGAAAGCAGCGGCGCTTTGCCGTTTTCATCATGAATATCAAGGGTATAATCGCGAGTGATCGCCTGCGGTGAGTCGGACTCATCATCGCACAGCGGACGGACGCCGGAGTACGTCCAGACGATGTCATCGCGCCCCAGTTGTTTCTGGAAGTGCGCGTTATAAACCTTCAACAGGTAATTAATTTCGCTCTCTTCAATTTTTACCGCTTTCGGATCGCCTTTATATTCGACATCGGTCGTGCCAATGATCGAAAACTCTTCCATCCACGGAATGACAAAGACGATACGCTTATCTTCGTTTTGCAGAATATACGCCTGCTTCTGATTATGGACGCGCGGCACGACGATATGGCTGCCTTTGATCAGGCGGATGCCATATGGTGACGGCAGGTGCATCCCTTCGTCGAAGAACTGTTTGACCCACGGTCCGGTGGCGTTAACCAGTCCGCGCGCCTGCCAGACATATTTTTTACCGGTGTCGATATCTTCCGCTTCGACAATCCACAGGCCATTCTCCCGACGAGCGGCGGTTGCGCGAGTACGGGTAAGGACTTCGCCGCCTTTACGCACCACCATCTGTGCGTTAGCCAGCACCAGACGCGCATCGTCTACCCAGCAGTCGGAATATTCGAATCCGCGCACGATTTCCGGTTTGAGCACCGAATCTGCGCCAAACCGCACACCGGTGGAACCGGGTAAACTGGTACGTTTGCCGAGGTGATCGTACATAAACAGACCGATACGGATCATCCAGGCCGGACGTAAATGCGGGCGGTGCGGCAGACGAAAACGCATCGGGAAGGCGATGTGCGGCGCCATTTTCAACAGCACTTCACGTTCTGCCAGCGCTTCGCTGACCAGACGGAACTCGTAGTGCTCAAGGTAGCGTAAGCCGCCGTGGATAAGTTTCGAACTGGCGGAAGAGGTTGCGCAGGCCAAATCCTGCGCTTCCAGCATGAGTACGGACAAACCGCGCCCGGCGGCATCAGCCGCGATGCCTGCACCGTTAATGCCCCCGCCTATCACGATCAGATCTTTGGTTTCCATGCTGCCCTCTTGCACTTTCGTTAAAGTTCAAAAATGTTCGTTATCGAACATAATAGCAAAGAAACGCGCTATTGGTAACATCGAAAAAACATTTTAGAGTGATATGTATAACATTATGGCGCTAAGCTACTCCGTCAACGTACACTGGGCGATAAAATGCCTTAATTGGCTTCACCGGCAATAATGAAAGAGCGATTCATGGAACAATTTGAATGTATCACTGTAGAAGAGGCGTATCAGAAACTGCACCAGGGCGCGGCGGTGCTGGTCGATATTCGCGATCCGCAAAGTTATGCCATGGGTCATGCGCCGCAGGCGTTTCACTTGACTAACGATACGCTGGGCGCGTTTATGCGTGAGCATGGTTTCGATACCGCCGTGATGGTAATGTGCTATCACGGCAACAGTAGTAAAGGCGCCGCGCAGTATCTGCTCCAGCAAGGCTATGATGCGGTTTACAGCATTGACGGCGGGTTTGAGGCCTGGCATCGCCGTTTCCCTGCCGATGTCGCGAATGGCGCGTAATCCCATAAAGATGCAGCCTCCGACGAGAAGGGTATATATACTGTCTTCTTTTGTATGGACTAAGCGACAGCAATAATGTTGATGATTACTTCCTTTGCGAATCCTCGCGTGGCGCAGGCATTTGTTGATTACATGGCCACCCAGGGCGTCATTCTTACTATTCAGCAACATAATCAAAGCGATATCTGGTTGGCAGATGAATCGCAGGCCGAACGTGTGCGGGGCGAGCTGGCGCGGTTTATAGAAAATCCCGGCGATCCGCGTTATCTGGCGGCTAGCTGGCAGTCCGGGCAGACTAACAGCGGGCTACGCTATCGCCGTTTTCCCTTTCTCGCCACGCTGCGTGAACGAGCCGGCCCTGTTACCTGGATCGTGATGCTCGCCTGCGTGCTGGTCTATATCGCGATGAGTCTCATCGGCGATCAGACGGTGATGGTGTGGCTGGCGTGGCCGTTCGATCCGGTTTTAAAATTTGAAGTCTGGCGCTACTTCACCCATATCTTTATGCACTTCTCACTGATGCATATTCTTTTTAACCTGCTGTGGTGGTGGTATCTCGGCGGGGCGGTAGAGAAGCGCCTGGGCAGCGGTAAATTAATCGTCATTACGGTGATAAGCGCGCTGCTAAGCGGCTATGTACAGCAGAAATTTAGCGGCCCGTGGTTTGGCGGACTGTCTGGCGTCGTCTATGCGCTGATGGGTTACGTGTGGCTGCGTGGAGAGCGCGATCCGCAAAGCGGAATTTACCTCCAGCGCGGCTTAATTATTTTTGCATTATTGTGGATAGTCGCTGGTTGGTTTGACTGGTTTGGCATGTCTATGGCGAACGGCGCGCACATCGCCGGGCTTATCGTCGGTTTAGCGATGGCCTTTGTTGATACGCTGAATGCGCGAAAACGAACGTGAGGCGTATCCGGCCTGTGGTCGAGATATTTTTCCAGGCCGGGTAGGGCGAATGCCGCTATCCGGCGCAAGGTTGGTTACTTTCAGAGATTATTCATGAAACAAACACAACGGCATGACGCGATCATTGAACTGGTAAAAAAACAGGGGTACGTCAGTACGGAAGAGCTGGTGGAGCATTTTTCTGTCAGCCCGCAAACCATTCGTCGGGATCTTAACGATCTGGCGGAACAGAATATGATTTTGCGCCACCACGGCGGCGCGGCGTTGCCCTCCAGCTCGGTGAACACGCCGTGGCACGATCGTAAGGCGACGCAAACGGAAGAAAAAGAGCGCATCGCTCGCAAAGTCGCGGCCCAGATCCCCAATGGTTCAACGCTGTTTATTGATATCGGCACGACGCCGGAAGCCGTAGCGCACGCCCTGTTAGGGCACAGTAATTTGCGGATCGTGACCAACAATTTGAACGTAGCGAACACGCTAATGGCGAAAGAGGATTTTCGTATTATCCTCGCCGGCGGTGAACTCCGTAGCCGCGACGGCGGCATTATTGGCGAAGCGACGCAGGACTTTATCGCCCAGTTCCGTCTCGATTTCGGCATTCTCGGTATTAGCGGTATTGATAGCGACGGCTCGTTGCTGGAATTTGACTACCATGAGGTACGCACCAAGCGCGCGATTATCGAAAATTCGCGCCACGTGATGCTGGTGGTGGATCACTCTAAATTTGGCCGTAACGCGATGGTAAACATGGGCAGCATTAGTATGGTCGATGCGGTCTACACCGATACCCTGCCGCCGCCGGGCGTGATGCAGGTGTTGACGGAGAACCATATTCAACTGGAGCTGTGTTAATTCTGTAAAACGTCCCACGTCAGCCCAAAACGCGCCAGGTACTTACGCAGCCGGTCAGCGTCATTCACCGTGGCTTTCCCCTGACGGGAAACGTTGAATAGCTGCCGCCCGGCGTCGGAAAGGGTTTTCGCCTGGCGGCAGATGGCAACGACGTTTTCCAGTTGCATACGGTCAAACAGATCCAGCGCCGTTGCGTCAATGCCCGGCAATCCGTCGAGCGCGGAGGGGCGATGGTCA
Organism: Salmonella sp. GDC200615; assembly: GCF_050574145.1. Taxonomy (NCBI): domain Bacteria; kingdom Pseudomonadati; phylum Pseudomonadota; class Gammaproteobacteria; order Enterobacterales; family Enterobacteriaceae; genus Salmonella; species Salmonella sp. GDC200615. The sequence continues at coordinate 347,812 of NZ_CP192247.1, forward strand.
TTCCAGCTATAGCGCAAACGCGCGATTTCATCGTCTACCGTTTCGACCGTGATTCGCCCGTTGTCCGCTAGCGTCGCCATGCGGGTGACGCTGGCGGAGAGTTCGCGGAAGTTACCGCGCCAGGCGGCCTGCGGCGAGGTGGCGAAGCTCAGCCAGGCGCGGCGCGCTTCGGTATTAAAACGCACGCTGTCGCCGGTTAGCGCCGCGTGGCGTTCCAGTTCGTAGTCAAGGTTTGGTTCAATATCTTCCTGGCGCTGACGCAGGCCCGGTAGTTCGAAGGTCCAGAGATTAATGCGCGCGTACAGGTCTTCGCGGAATGTCCCCTCCGCCACTCGCTGGCGCAGGTCGCGCACCGTGCCGGCAATCAACTGGAAATCGCTGCTGACCTGCTGGTCGCTGCCGAAAGGGTAAAAGCGTTTCTCTTCAATGGTTTTCAGCAACATGGCCTGTTCATCCGCGCCCAGTTCTCCCACTTCGTCAAGAAACAGCATGCCGCCGTCGGCGCTGCGCAGCAGTCCTGCACGCTCCTCTCTCGCACCGGTAAACGCCCCCTTAACGTGGCCGAACAGCGCCGACATCGCCGTGTCGCCGCGCAGGGTGGCGCAGTTCACTTCGACAAACGGGCCGCTGAACTGGTGGCGGGCCAGTTTTAGTTCATAGATGCGACGGGCGAGAAACGACTTGCCCGCGCCGGTCGGGCCGTTGAGCAGGATTGGCGAACGGGAGCGTATCGCGACGCGCTCAATTTGCTCAATCATCCGGTTGAAACACGGGTTGCGGGTTGCAATGCCGGACTTCAGGAAGTTGAGCGTCTCCTCCCGCTCCTGGGCGAAGCGGGTGGCGATGTCATTGTAGCGGCTGAGGTCGAGGTCAATAATCGTCACGTCGCCCGTGCTATGCGGTTTATCTTTTTTGCGCGGCGGCGAGGTCTGCGCTAATCGCGCCGGTAGATAGCGCGCCTCCGCCAGCAGGAACCAGCAGATCTGCGCGACGTGGGTGCCGGTGGTGATATGAATCAGATAGTCTTCATCTTCGGGATGAAAGGTATGGCTGCGGGCGAAATCGTGCAGGCAGGCGTAAACCTCTTCGAAGTCCCACGGGTTGCGGATCGCGATTTCTACGCCGACGACTTCCGTTTCCGGCGAGACGCTGGCGATATCCTTCTTTAATCCTTCAAACAGCGAGCGAGAGCGGGCATCGTACAGCAGTTCCAGGCGGTGAACGACCAGCGTATCCTGCTGACACAGACACAAAGTAGGGCGCCATTTTTCCCAACGCTGACTGCCGCGTCCTGCATAGTCGAGCACCGTGCCGACAAAACCAAAGGCCACCGTTTTTCGCATCTTAGATTTCCTTCTAAAAGACGAGATAATTTTATCGCTTTTTAATGGCTGCCGTGCAGGCATTTTTCTTTCACCTGAACGCTAAGGAAATAAATAACTTAAAAATCAATAGACTATAAAATAATTTATTTTCTGGCACGCTGGTTGCAATAACTCTGGCATGGAGAATAACGGAAATGGGAAAAACAAATGGCTAATCCACTTTTGTTCCGTTCGCTGTTAAGGGACGCGCCGCTGGCCAACGCCAGCAATCAGCAAGGCGCAGCGGCCTTCGCCTTCACCCCACGCCATACACTGGCGCAAATGGTGATGACCGGCTGCATGAACGAGACTTTTTATGTCAGCGGCCAGGCGCAGCTAAATGATGTTCTGGCGACAGCGAAAGATCTCGACGATCTGTTTTTAGCGCAACTGGCGATTTATGGCCGCGAACGCGGGATGATGAAGGATATGCCCGCGCTGTTGACCGCCATTCTGGCGGCGCGTGGCTCGGCGCTGCTGCCGGTAGTATTTGCGCGGGTGATCAATAATGGCCGGATGCTGCGTAACTTTGTGCAAATGTTGCGCAGCGGCGTGACCGGGCGGCGCTCGCTGGGGACGCGGCCAAAGAAGCTGGTGCAGCGTTGGTTGCAGAACGCCAGCGAAGAGCGCTTATTGCAGGCATCGGTGGGCAATATGCCGTCGCTGGCGGATATCGTCAAAATGGTGCACCCACGGCCGCAGGCGGCGTGGCAGGAAGCCTTCTTTGCCTGGCTGATTGGTAAGCCGTGCGATAAGGCGCAACTGCCGGAAAAAACGCGCGCGCTGCTGGCGTTTCGTGAAGGCAATATGGGCGCGGCCTTACCCGATGTGCCGTTTTTACTGCTGACCAACGCGCCGCTGAGTCGCGAACAATGGGCGCAACTGGCGCAGCGGATGAGCTGGCAAACGTTGCGCATGAATTTGAATACGCTGGCGCGTCATGACGTGTTTGAGAATGCAACGCTTGCCGCCAGCGTGGCGCAGCGGCTGGCGGACAGGGCGCAGGTGCGCCAGTCCTGGGTTTATCCTTATCAGCTGCTGTCGGCGTGGAGCAATCTGCAATGCAGCGTGCCGCAGGTTATTCGCGAGGCTTTAGCGCAGGCGATGGAGTACGCGCTGGAGAACATTCCGCCGTTTCGCGGCAACGTGGTGGTCTGCCCGGATGTGTCGGGGTCGATGAAGTCGTCGATAACCGGCTATCGCAAGGGGGCGACCAGTAAGATCCGCTGCGTGGACGTTGCCGGGATGATCGCCGCCGCCGTGCTGCGTAATCATCCGCAGGCCCGCGTGCTGCCGTTTGAATGCGATGTGGTCGACGTGCAGCTTGATGCGCGCCAGTCGGTTATGCACAACGCGCAAAAGCTGGCGGCGGTTGGCGGCGGCAGCACCAACTGCTCCGCGCCGCTGCGTAGGTTGTTGAACGAGCGGGCGCGGGTGGATCTGGTGATTATGGTGTCGGATAACGAATCGTGGGTTGATAAGTCGCGCCATGGCTCAACGGCCACCATGGAATGCTGGATCGAACTGAAAAAGCGCAACCCGCAGGCGCGCCTGGTGTGTATCGATCTGCTGCCTTACGGTACCACCCAGGCGGCGGAACGAAGCGATATTTTGAACGTCGGCGGCTTCAGCGACGAGGTGTTTACGGTGATAGATAACTTTGTTAACGGTCGCTATGGCAGCGCGCACTGGCTGGAAGAGATTGAAGCCGTGACGCTGTAAAGAGTATTCAGCGCGGCGCGAATGCTGGCCGGGATTACATCTTTCCCGATGCGTATCATCCCGGCTATGAATTTGTCGCGCAACGCTGAAGGCACGAATGCTGGTGGATCTACACCTTGTATGGCCAGACGCAGGTTCGAACCCTGCCGGGGCTTAGCCCTGTAGCTCAACGGTAGAGCGGTGTATTCACATAAACTTGTCGCCACCCTAATGATTAAAACGAGAAAAAATGATGAATTACGAATTGATGACCACCCAGAACGCACCGGTAAAAATGTGGACCAAAGGCGTACCGGTAGAAGACGATGCCCGTCAGCAACTGATTAATACGGCGAAAATGCCGTTTATTTTCAAACATATTGCCGTTATGCCGGATGTGCATTTGGGGAAAGGATCGACCATCGGTAGCGTGATCCCGACGAAAGGGGCGATTATTCCGGCGGCGGTGGGCGTGGATATCGGTTGTGGAATGAACGCGCTGCGTACCAGCTTAACGGCGGCCGATCTGCCGGAAAATCTGGCGGAGCTGCGTAGCGCCATAGAGGCCGCTGTGCCTCACGGGCGTACCACCGGACGCGGGCGTCGCGATGTGGGCGCATGGGGAAACCCGCCCGCCAACGTTGATGAAAAATGGGCGCAGCTGGAAGCGGGATATCAGTGGTTAACGCAAAAATATCCGCGCTTTTTGAATACCAATAGCTATAAGCACCTGGGAACATTGGGAACCGGTAACCACTTTATTGAGATCTGTCTGGATGAAACCGATCGGGTATGGATCATGCTGCACTCCGGTTCGCGCGGGATCGGTAACGCCATCGGCACCTATTTTATCGGCCTGGCGCAGCAAGAAATGCAGGAGCAGTTAGAAACGCTGCCGTCCCGCGATCTGGCGTATTTTAATGAAGGAAGCGAATATTTTGATGATTACCTGAAAGCGGTACACTGGGCGCAGCAATTCGCCAGCCTGAACCGCGAGGCGATGATGGAAAACGCGCTGGCGGCGCTCCAGCGCTGCGTGGAAAAATCGATCGTCCTCGATATGGACGAGATCAACTGCCACCATAACTATGTGCAAAAAGAACAGCACTTTGGCGAAGAGATTTATGTGACGCGTAAAGGAGCGGTTTCGGCGCGGCGCGGTGAGTTCGGTATCATTCCCGGTTCGATGGGGGCGAAAAGCTTTATCGTGCGCGGGCTGGGTAACGAAGAGTCGTTCTGTTCGTGCAGCCACGGCGCCGGGCGTGTGATGAGCCGAACGAAAGCGAAGAAACTGTTTAGCGTTGACGATCAGATTCGCGCCACCGCGCATGTCGAATGCCGTAAAGATGCGGACGTGATCGACGAGATCCCAATGGCGTATAAAGACATTGATGCGGTGATGGCGGCGCAGTCTGACCTGGTGGAAATCATGTACACCCTGCGGCAGGTGGTGTGCGTTAAAGGATAGAAAATGGCAAGGATCATCGCGCTGGATGGCGCACAGGGAGAGGGCGGCGGGCAGATTTTGCGCTCGGCGCTGAGTTTATCAATGATAACCGGCCAGCCGTTTGAAATGAGCGACATCCGCGCCGGGCGCGCCAAACCGGGGCTGCTACGCCAGCATTTAACGGCGGTGCGGGCGGCAACGGAAATCTGCGGCGCGCAGGTGAACGGCGACGAGCTGGGCTCGCAGCAGTTGCGTTTTACGCCGGGGCCGATTCGCGGCGGCGAGTACCGTTTCGCGATTGGCAGCGCGGGCAGTTGTATGCTGGTGCTGCAAACCGTCCTGCCCGCGCTGTGGTTTGCCGATGGTTCATCCCGCGTGGAGGTTCACGGCGGGACGCATAATCAGGCCGCGCCCAGCGCCGATTTTATCTGCCGCGTCTGGGAGCCGCTGTTGGCGAGGATGGGCATCAGCCAGCGCACCACGCTGATAAAACACGGCTTTTATCCGGCAGGCGGCGGCGCGGCGGCGACGGTCGTCGAACCGGCAACGTCTTTACGCGGGCTAACGCTGATATCGCGCGGCGAGACGCTGCGCACCACCGCTGAAGCTTTGCTGGCGGCGGTTCCTTACCACGTTGGCGAACGTGAAGTCGCAACGCTGGAAGCCCATTTCCCGCTGGCGGAGAAAAATGTCGTTGCGCTGGAAGGCGGCTGCGGGCCGGGCAATGCGCTGTTGCTGATGATCCAAAGCGAACAGTTGACCGAACTGTTCGCCGCGTTCGGCGTAAAAGGCACCAGCGCGGAAGCGGTAGCTAATCAGGTTGCGCATGAAGCGCGGCGCTATCTCGCAAGCCCGGCGGCGGTGGGAGAGCATCTGGCCGACCAGCTGATTTTACCGCTGGCGCTGGCGGGCGAAGGCGCGTTTACCGTGGCACGGGCTTCCGCTCACTTGCTTACCAATATTGCGGTGGTGGAACGGTTTTTGCCGGTCAGATTTTCCTGTGAAGCAACCGAAAGTGGCTATCTTGTCCGGGTAAGCGACTAAGTCATCTTTACGAGCATTGCAAGGCAAACATCCGGGCCCGGTTTGTATGTGTGTCTCAGTTGAGCTACAATTTGAACTGTATAGAGACACAGTACAGGAGACTAATCGATGGCTGCAAATGCGCTTGTTCGTGCCCGTATCGACGAAACGCTGAAGGACCAGGCGGCAGATGTCCTGGCTGAAATGGGGTTAACCATTTCTGATTTGATACGGATTACACTGACTAAAGTTGCGCGTGAAAAGGCATTGCCTTTTGATTTGCGCATACCCAATGAGTTAACGTCACGAACGATAGAAAATAGCGAAGCTGGCGTTGATATTCATAAAGCCAAAGATGCTGATGATTTGTTTGACCAGTTAGGGATCTGACTATGGGGCAAAGGGAAATTGAATATTCGGGACAGTTCCAGAAAGATGTAAAACGGGCACAAAAGCGTCATAAGGATGTCGGCAAACTTAAAACACTTATGACGCTTCTGATTCACCACCCTTTTCCCCTTCCTGCCATTTATAAAGATCACCCGTTACAAGGTTCATATAGCGGATACCGGGATGCCCATATTGAGCCTGACTGGATTCTTATTTATAAGATAACGGATGAATGCCTGCGATTTGAACGAACAGGAACGCATGCCGATTTATTTTAAAAGCGCCGTTTTTGCCCATATGTTAACCGGTGCTTTCAGGTTTTATGATTAAACAAATTTACACACCAGGACGTTGCCTGTTTTGCCTCAAACCCCGTACCCCATCATCTTCAGCAACTGTTGTGCGTGCTGTACCGCGTCCTGACGGTGCGCGACGCCGAGTTTCTGGTAGAGGTTGCGGATATGCGTCTTAATGGTGGTTGCGGCCACCGCCAGTTCGCCGGCAATCTGTTCGTTGCTGTAACCGGAATAGATAAGCCCTAACACCTGCCATTCACGCTGGGTGAGCGGGCTGGTGCGAATAAGCTCCGGGACATCCGGATGGTTAAGCAGGCGCTCGACGAAGCCTTCGTCAAAATGGGCGAATTTATGCCGGTGATGTTGGTTAATCTCTCGCAGGATGCGCTGCGCGCGATGCTGCTCCATCTCCGGCAGCGTATTGAGCTGGATAAGCTGACGCAATTGTTGCGCCATGGCTTCGCCTTCAATCACAAAATGGCTGATAAATCCGGTGCGGTTGGCGAGCTGTAAGGCATCAAGCAATACGCGCTGGGCGTCGTTTTTCCGCCCGGATTGCCAGTAAAGCTGATTGAGTAACAGCAGATTGCGGTTTAAATCGCTCATTAAGCGCAGGCTACGGGCATTCTCATTTAACTCTTCCAGCACGATTTCCGCAGGCTCGAATTCGCCCAGCAGGATCTGCGCGCGGGCGATATTCCGCCATTGCCCTTGCAGAAAATGGTTATTGGCAAACGCCGGTTTGGGCGTATGACGTAACCAGTTGGCGGCGGATTTCTTGTCGCCGGTTAACTGCCAGTAAATGACACGCACTTTATCGGCGTTAGAGATCCAGTCGCAGTGATAACGACCATTGCCTAATAAATTTTCCGGTCGGTTAAGCTGACTACGGGCATTATCCAGATCGCCGCGCGCCAGCGAGCACTGCACCAGTAACGTCAGGCACTGCAACTGTTGTTGCGGCTGGAAGGTGGACAGCACAGCGATACCGCTGCGCGCCGAGGCCTCCGCTTCGTCAAGGCGCGCCCACGCCCACAGCAATTGCGCGCGGATACGTACCAGAAACTCATGCATCGGCAGTTGTTCCAGATGTTGCTCTTTGATCAACTGGAAGGCTCTCTCCTGCGTTTCCCATGCGGCCTGCAGGAATCCCTGGGCGAACTGAATTTCACTTTGTTGAATTAAGCTCCACAGCGCGTAATGCCAGACGTCATGATGGCGCGCCATTTGTTCGGTTTGCTGCATCAGCGATAAAGACTGGCTGAGATCGCCTTTACAGTGCAGCACTTCGCCGTGAACGGAGGTCGCGACAATACGGCTATAAAACCAGGCGAGAGGAAGCTCATCCAGCGCCAGTTTCGCCAGCCGCTCAGCCTCTTCCGGATTGCCGTCGTTGATGGCGACCTGGGCGCGCAGCGCGTTAAATTCAGCATGTAGCGTGCCGTCCATGACCCCTTTGATCTCTTGCTCGGCGCGCGCCAGCAGCGTATTCACTTCGCTGTAGCGGTGTTGGCTTTGCATCAGCCAGGCCTGTAACAACACCAGCCGCGGATTTTCCAGCAGGCTTTCCCACGGCAGCGCTTTTAATGACTCTTCCAGCAGCGCCAGTTCACTGTGATTAAACAGCCCCCACGCATGGTTAAGCAGGATATCGCGCAGCATTTGCGCGTCACCCGCCGCCAGCGCATGATGAATAGCTTCGCCGGGAAAACCCTGTTCCATCCAGCTTTCCGCGGCCGCACGGTGGATCTCCGGCAGTTCCGCCGCCAGTTCCCACTGGCAACGCTGGCGCAGAAAGCTACCAAACAACGGGTGATAGCTAAACCACTCGCCCGTGTCGTCCATGCGTTGCAGGAATAACCCCTGGCGCTCAATCTCCTCCAGCCGCATCTGGCCGTTTTCTTCGCCGGTCACGCGCACAATCAACGCGTCATTCATTGAGCGTAAGATCGCGCTTTTAAGTAAAAAATGTCGGGTGCTGACATCCACGTTATCCAGTACTTCGTCCACCAGATAATCAGAAAGGTGGCTGGCATTAATCCCGGCAAGACGGCGGGCGGAGTGATGCGCAGAGGTATGGTTCTGGCGCGCGGAGAGGGCGATCAACTGTAGCGCAGTGGCCCAACCGGCCACATCGTCGCACATACGACTGCTCTCAGCGGCTTCAATGGGCGACGAAAGGCGACGGTCAAAAAATTGCTTTGCTTCCTGATGGTTAAAAGCTAACTGCTGGCTGCCGATTTCCAACAGCTGATCGCGCACGCGCAGATTAGCGATGCCCAGTTGCGGAAAATTACGCGATAACACCACCAGGGTGAAATTTTCCGGCTGATGCCGTAAGAAAAAGCGCATCGCGTCGTGAATCACCGGATTGGTAATCAAATGGTAGTCGTCAATCACCAGATAAAGCGGGCGATGCCACTGCGCCAGTTCAATAAAGAGCTGCGCGAAGAGGGACGTCAGGCTGGCGTACTGACGTTTTTGCGCCATCGCTTCGCTGGTAGAGCAGTGTCCGCCGGTGGCCTGTTGGATAGCGGCAATTAAGTAACTGGCGAATCGCTCTTGCTGGTTATCGCCTTCGTCGAGAGAGTACCAGCCTAATTCATTTTTGCCCGCCGCCCACTGTGAGACAAGCGTGGTTTTCCCATAGCCAGCAGGACTGGTTACCAGGGCGAGCCTGAAATTGTTCGCGCCGGAAAGTTTAGCCAACAGCCGCTCACGAACCACGGTATGGTCGAGACGAACCGGACGACTTAATTTAGACGGAATCAACATAGCAATCACTTCACTGTGGGAAATGGGGGGAACTGCGATTTTTTTTGCGCTTCGTAATTAATAGATATAAGGTCGGCCAGAAAGCATTTTAATGCAAGCTAAGCAGACTTTTTATGTGTCTGAATTTGCACTCTGTCACAATTCTAAATAACGGTATTAAAAAAGTATTCGGCGCGGTTGAAACGAGCGTCAGAGCTGGGCTGAGGTCATATTTCCGTTATTGTAAATAATGTCCTGGACAGGATGCGGATTTAACACAATGGCGATACCAGGCGTTTAATTAATTATGTTAAGTTAGTGAACCTCCCGCTGCTGAATATTTCAGGTAAGAAACTATTTCGGCGTTCATATAATCTTCGAAAATACCCCTTCGCGATTTACTGTTATTTCTGTTTATTCATTTGATTATGCGTAACACTGGGTGTCGTTGACAGGAATCGGCGCGTTTATACAGGGGTAAGTGGCGGCGATCACACTTTTATGCTCATCCCCGCTCCTCCTCCCTCCCTAATCATTGCCGGGAGGAGGAAGGTCAACATCGAGCCTGGCAAACTAGCGATAACGTTGTTTTATTACCCGAGGACGGATTTCCTATGTCACAGCCAACCTTCAATAAAGATCAATTCCAGGCCGCCCTGACGCGTCAGTGGCAGCGTTTCGGTTTACTGTCGGCGTCCGACATGACGCCTCGTCAGTGGTGGCAGGCCGTTAGCGGCGCGCTGGCGGAATTACTGAGCGCGCAACCGGTAGCGCAGCCGACGAAAGGCCAGCGTCATGTGAACTACATTTCGATGGAATTTTTGATTGGCCGCCTGACGGGAAATAACCTGTTAAATCTGGGGTGGTACCAGGACGTTAGCGATGTGCTGAAAGCGCACGATATTAATCTGACCAATCTGCTGGAAGAGGAAGTCGATCCGGCGCTCGGCAACGGTGGTCTGGGACGTCTGGCCGCCTGCTTCCTCGATTCGATGGCCACTGTCGGGCAGTCCGCTACCGGCTATGGTCTGAACTACCAGTATGGGCTGTTCCGTCAGTCATTTGTTGAGGGCAAGCAGGTGGAAGCGCCGGATGACTGGCATCGCGGCAGCTATCCGTGGTTCCGCCACAACGAGGCGCTGGACGTCCAGGTTGGGATCGGCGGTAAAGTCACCAAAGAAGGGCGCTGGGAGCCAGGTTTTGTGATTACAGGCCAGGCCTGGGATCTGCCGGTGTTAGGCTATCGTAACGGTGTCGCGCAACCGCTGCGTTTGTGGCAGGCGACCCACGCCCATCCGTTTGATCTGACCAAATTCAACGACGGCGCTTTCCTGCGGGCGGAACAGCAGGGTATCGATGCGGAAAAACTGACGAAGGTGCTTTATCCCAACGATAACCACACGGCGGGCAAAAAACTGCGCCTGATGCAGCAATACTTCCAGTGCGCCTGCTCGGTAGCGGATATTCTGCGTCGCCATCATCTGGCCGGACGCAAGCTGCATGAGCTGGCGGATTATGAGGTCATTCAGCTAAATGATACCCACCCGACTATTGCCATCCCTGAACTGCTGCGCGTATTGCTGGATGAACACCAGATGAGCTGGGATGACGCCTGGGCTATCACCAGCAAAACCTTCGCCTACACCAACCACACCCTGATGCCGGAAGCGCTGGAGTGCTGGGACGAGAGGTTAATCAAAGCGCTGTTGCCGCGTCATATGCAGATTATCAAGCAGATTAACGATCGCTTTAAGACGCTGGTCGATAAGACCTGGCCTGGCGATAAGCAGGTATGGGCAAAACTGGCGGTGGTGCACGACCGTCAGGTACGCATGGCCAATATGTGCGTGGTCAGCGGCTTTGCGGTCAACGGTGTGGCGGCGCTGCACTCCGATCTGGTGGTGAAAGATCTGTTCCCGGAATATCACCAGCTTTGGCCGAACAAATTCCACAATGTCACCAACGGCATTACGCCGCGTCGCTGGATCAAACAGTGCAATCCGCAGCTTGCGGCGTTGCTGGATAAAACGCTGAAAAAAGAGTGGGCTAACGATCTCGACCAGTTGATCAACCTCGAAAAATACGCTGACGATGCGAAGTTCCGTCAGCAATATCGCGACATCAAGCGGGCGAACAAAGAGCGGCTGGTGAAATTCATCAAGGCCCGTACCGGGATTGAGATTTCAAGCAACGCGATTTTTGATATTCAAATCAAACGTCTGCACGAGTACAAACGTCAGCACCTGAACCTACTGCACATTCTGGCACTGTACAAAGAGATCCGCGAAAACCCGCAGGCCGACCGCGTACCGCGCGTATTCCTGTTTGGCGCGAAGGCGGCGCCGGGCTATTACCTGGCGAAGAACATCATTTTTGCTATCAATAAGGTTGCGGAAGCCATTAATAACGACCCGGCGGTGGGTGATAAGCTGAAGGTGGTTTTCCTGCCGGATTACTGCGTCTCGGCGGCGGAAATGCTCATTCCGGCGGCGGATATTTCCGAGCAAATTTCTACCGCCGGGAAAGAGGCGTCCGGCACCGGCAACATGAAACTGGCGCTGAACGGGGCGTTGACTGTGGGAACGCTGGACGGCGCTAACGTTGAAATCGCTGAGAAGGTGGGTGAAGAGAATATCTTTATCTTTGGCCATACTGTGGAAGAGGTCAAGGCGCTCAAAGCCAAAGGCTACGATCCGGTGAAATGGCGTAAAAAAGACAAAGTGCTGGATGCGGTGCTAAAAGAGCTGGAAAGCGGTCAATACAGCGATGGCGATAAACATGCCTTTGACCAGATGCTGCATAGCCTCGGCAAACAGGGGGGCGATCCGTACCTGGTCATGGCGGACTTCGCCGCTTATGTCGAGGCGCAAAAGCAGGTGGATGCGCTGTATCGTGACCAGGAAGCGTGGACGCGCGCCGCGATCCTCAATACCGCGCGCTGCGGTATGTTCAGTTCCGATCGCTCTATTCGCGATTATCAAGCCCGTATCTGGCAGGCAAAACGCTAAGGGAGCGCGATGGAAAATAAACGTCTCGATAGTGCCGCGCTGGCGGCGGGGATCAGCCCCAGTTACATCAATGCTCATGGCAAACCGCAGTCTATTGGCGCTGAAACCAAGAGACGTTTGCTGGCGGCGATGCACGGCACGACAACAGGACCACAGGCGGTCGTGCCGAATGTGAAGGTTTATACCGCGGGTAAAAAAATGGCGTTGCCGGTAGAGGGGCGCGGTGAGTTTGCCTGGCTGCTGACTACGGAAGAGGGCGTGCATTACAAAGGGCGCGTGACGGGCGGTAAAAAACTTAACCTTCCGGCTACATTGCCGGAGGGCTACCACACCCTGACGTTGACCCAGGATGAACAGCGTACGCACTGCCGGATTATCGTCGCCCCGCCGCGATGCTATGAGCCGCAGGCGCTGCTGGAGGGGAAAAAACTGTGGGGGGCCTGCGTCCAGCTTTATACTCTGCGTTCAGAAAAAAACTGGGGTATTGGCGATTTCGGCGATTTGAAGTCGATGCTGGTCGACGTGGCGACACGCGGCGGCGCGTTTATCGGCCTGAACCCGATCCACGCGCTTTATCCGGCGAATCCGGAGAGCGCCAGTCCCTACAGCCCCTCGTCTCGTCGCTGGCTGAACGTGATATATATCGACGTCAACGCCGTCGAAGATTTCCGCCTGAGCGAAGAGGCGCAGGCATGGTGGCAAATGCCCGCCACACAGCAACAGCTGCGACAGGCGCGCGATGCGCAATGGGTCGATTACGCTACCGTTACCGCGCTGAAAATCACGGCGCTGCGGATGGCGTGGACGCGCTTTGCCGCTCGCGACGATGCGCAAATGGCGGAGTTTCGTCACTTTATCGCCCGCGAAGGCGAAAGCCTTTACTGGCAGGCGGCATTCGACGCGCTGCATGCGTATCAGGTGAAAGAGGATGAGCAGCGCTGGGGCTGGCCAGCCTGGCCGGAGGCGTACCAGTCGGTAGAGTCTCCCGCTGTAAAACAATTCTGTGAAGCGCACCGCGAAGAGGTGGAGTTTTATCTCTGGCTTCAGTGGCTGGCCTGGCGCCAATTCGCCGCCTGCTGGGATACCTGCCAGAGTTTTAAACTACCGATTGGTCTGTACCGCGATCTGGCGGTTGGCGTAGCGGAAGGCGGCGCGGAAACCTGGTGCGACCGGGAGCTGTACTGCCTGAAAGCATCTGTCGGCGCGCCGCCGGATATCCTCGGCCCGCTCGGTCAGAACTGGGGGCTGCCGCCAATGGACCCGCATATCATTGTCGCCCGGGCGTATGAGCCCTTTATCGACCTGCTGCGCGCCAATATGCAAAACTGCGGCGCGTTGCGCATTGACCATGTCATGTCGTTGCTGCGTCTGTGGTGGATACCGTATGGCGAAACAGCGGATCAGGGGGCTTACGTCCATTATCCGGTAGATGATTTGCTTTCTATTCTGGCGCTGGAGAGCCAACTTCACCGCTGTATGGTGATAGGCGAAGATCTGGGGACGGTGCCAGTTGAGATTGTCGGCAAGCTGCGCGATAGCGGGGTCTATTCTTATAAAGTGCTGTGGTTTGAAAATGACCTTGAGAAAAACTTCCGCGCGCCAGGTGCGTATCCGCAACAATCGATGGCTGTCGCCTCGACGCACGATCTCCCCACGCTGCGCGGCTATTGGGAATGCGGTGACCTGACGTTGGGTAAAGCTCTGGGGCTTTATCCGGATGAAGTGATTCTGCGCGGGCTGTATGAGGATCGCGAGCGGGCGAAACAGGGGCTATTGGACGCGCTGCATAAATATGGATGTCTGCCAAAACGCGCCGGGCATAAGGCATCGTTAATGTCGATGACGCCAACGCTAAATCGCGGACTTCAGCGCTATATCGCCGACAGTAACAGCGGTCTATTGGGGCTTCAGCCGGAGGACTGGCTGGATATGGCCGATCCGGTTAACGTACCGGGCACCAGCGATCAGTATAAAAACTGGCGGCGGAAGCTCACCGCCACGCTGGAGCAGATGTTTGCCGATGAGGGCGTAAACAAGCTGATTAAGGATTTGGATAAGCGCCGAAAAGCGGCCGCGAAGAAGAAGTAATAAAGCCGGGGATTTCCCCGGCTTTATTATGGTGAGAGCACGTAGGTCTGATAAGCGCAGCGCCATCAGGCAATCCTGGCGCACATTGCTGCCTTATCCGGCCTACAAGCTGTCTCGCTTAAACCACCATACCCAACAGCAGACAGCCGATCAGGCCGCAGACGGAGATGATCGTTTCCAGCATCGACCAGGATTTAATGGTCTCGCCGATAGTCAAATTGAAATACTCTTTGAACAGCCAGAGGCCCGGGTCGTTGACGTGAGAGAAAATCACGCTCCCGGAACCGACTGCGATAACCATCAGTTCAGGGCTAACGCCGGTAGTGGCGATCAGCGGCGCCGCAATGCCGCCTGCGGTAATCGCCGCGACAGTCGCGGAGCCCAGCGCGATACGCAGCACCGCCGCGATAGACCACGCCATTAACAGCGGAGAGACATTGGTTTCATGCATCATTGAAGCGATGTATTTATCCACGCCGCTATCTACCAGCACCTGCTTGAATGCGCCGCCGCCGCCGATGATCAGCAGCATCATGGCGATAATTTTGATGGAAGAGACCAGCGTATCGTTAATCTGATCCATGGAACGCCCGCGGTTCAGGCCAAAGGTGAACATCGCAATCAGTACGGCAATTAACGTAGCCATTACCGGGTCGCCCAGGAACTCGGCAACGGGCAGGAAAGCGTGGCCTTTTGGCAGAATCATCTCGGCAATCGCACGCATCGCCATCAGAATCACCGGAACCAGCGACGTCCAGACGCTGACGCCAAAGCCCGGCATCTCTTCTTCCGTAAAAGTTTTCGCGCTGTACAGGCCTTCCGGGATCGGCTTATCGATACCTTTCAGGAAACGGGCGTAAACCGGTCCGGCAAGGATCACGGTCGGGATTGCCAGAATCGTACCAAACAGCAGCGTCTTACCCATATCGGCATGGAAAATCGTGGCGATTGCGGTTGGGCCCGGGTGCGGCGGCAGGAAGCCGTGTGTGACGGAAAGCGCCGCGGCCATCGGCACGCCGACGTACAGTAACGGGATATTCGCTGCTGCGGCAATGGTGAATACCAGCGGCAGCATCAGAACGAAGCCCACTTCATAGAACAGAGCGAAGCCGACGGTAAAGCCGGTTAACACTACGGCCCACTGAATATGCTTTTTACCAAATTTCGCGATCAGGGTAGTGGCGATACGTTGAGCGCCGCCGCAGTCGGCAAGCATTTTGCCCAGCATGGCGCCGAACCCCATAATCAGGGCCAGACTGCCAAGCGTACCGCCGACACCGGCTTTGATGGAGCCGATGACTTTATCCAGCGGCATTCCCTGCATCAACCCGACAGCGAGCGCTACCAGGACAAGGGCGATAAATCCGTTCATTTTGAAGCGGATCATCAGAAGAAGTAACAAGATAACACCGATAGCAACGATGACTAATGGCATGATTTACCTGGCCTTTACTTTGTTATGGGTAACGTCATTGTTTCGACGACAAATTCCTGTTGTTCCCGACGGGAACAGAGTCGCAATAGCACCAATACTGATTACCGTTGAAACGAATGAGCGTAGTCAGATGTTATATGGATGTTAGGTGCCCATAAGAATGATACGGGTAACATGTGGGTGTTGAAAATGACCCTGGCAGGCAAAATTTAAATTATGAGACACAGGTCATGTTATCGGTGAAAGGAGAAGGACCATCGTTCTGAGTTGTGGCTGATAGCGCAGGATGGCGGCGTAAACGCCTTATTCGGCCTACGGTGGGGCAGACAAGGCCCGACAGGCGCAAGCGCCATCGGGCATGGATGCGGGGAAAATCTTAGTAGTAGGAGTGCTCGCCGCGCTGGTGTTCGGTCAGATCGCGAACCCCTTTCAGTTCCGGGAATTCATTCAGCAACTGTTTCTCGATCCCTTCTTTCAGCGTGACGTCAACCATCGAGCAACCGTTACAACCGCCGCCAAACTGCAGAATTGCATAGCCTTCATCGGTAATTTCCATCAGCGAGACGCGACCGCCGTGGCCCGCCAACTGCGGGTTAATCTGCGATTGCAGAGCATATTCCACGCGCTCCATCAGCGGCGCGTCATCGGCCACTTTGCGCATCTTCGCGTTTGGCGCTTTCAATGTAAGTTGAGAACCTAGCTGGTCGGTCACGAAATCAATTTCCGCGTCTTCCAGATAGGGCGCGCTCAGCTCGTCGACATAAGCGGTCAACAGGTCAAATTTCAGTGCAGTATCGGTGGCTTCTACGGCGTCGGGCGGACAATAAGAAACGCCGCACTCTGCGTTAGGAGTGCCGGGATTAATGACAAATACGCGGATTTGCGTCCCTTCTTCCTGATTTGCCAGCAGTTTGGCAAAGTGCGCTTGTGCAGCATCGGAAATACGGATCATAGTAATGGCCTAATAGTTGACTATTTTAGTTGGTTATAATACGCCCATCATCGAGGCTCTACAAGGTTCGACACAGGCACCATACCTGGACAGTCGCTGCGCCGTTGCGCAAAAGCAGTTGCGCGATTTCCGCGACGGTACTTCCGGTAGTGACGACATCATCCACAATAACCATATGGAGACCCTGTACCGGCAATTCAAGGCGAAACGCGTTTTTCAAATTGCGTTTCCGTAACCTGGCGCTGAGATGATGTTGTGTTGCGGTCGCCCGTACCCGCGTGATGGTCTGGCTGTCCCACGCGCAGCCCAGCCAGTGCGCTAACGGTTGGCATAACAGATCGCTTTGGTTAAATCCCCGCCGCCAGTGTCGGCGCGACCAGAGCGGAACGCTGACGATTCTGTCGGGAAGCTGCAAGCCAGTGCTGCGGCGCGCCATGAGGACCTCCTGCAACAGTAGACGCGCCAGAGCGGCGGCAATTTCGTTACGGCGGGTAAATTTAAGCTGATGCACCAGTAAACTCAAGGGCGGCGTATAGTTACTGACGCTCACCAGACGCTGCCAGGGCGGCGGTTTTTGCAGGCAGCGACCGCAGGGGAGCGAAGGATGCCTGGCGGGTAATCCACATTGCGGACACACGCTGACGCGCTGGCGGACGGCGCGCGCGCATACGGAACAAATCCCCCAGTGGCTTAACGCCAGCGGCATTCGGCATAGCCAGCATAATCCCGGTACTGTTAGCATAGGTGCATCCTTGTTAGACAAAAGAGAACAGTAACTGATGAATGACATCTGGTGGCAGACCTACGGCGAGGGAAATTGTCATCTTGTGCTGCTGCACGGATGGGGATTGAACGCGGAGGTATGGCATTGCATTCGCGAGGAACTCGGCTCGCATTTTACGCTGCATCTGGTCGACTTGCCGGGCTATGGTCGCAGCTCGGGGTTTGGCGCCATGACGCTTGAAGAGATGACGGCGCAGGTAGCGAAAAACGCGCCGGACCAGGCTATCTGGCTTGGCTGGAGCCTGGGCGGCCTGGTGGCGAGTCAGATGGCGCTCACCCACCCTGAACGCGTTCAGGCGCTGGTGACAGTCGCCTCTTCGCCATGCTTTAGCGCGCGTGAGGGGTGGCCGGGAATAAAACCAGAAATCCTCGGCGGATTCCAGCAGCAGCTTAGCGACGATTTTCAGCGCACGGTGGAGCGTTTTCTGGCGCTGCAAACGTTAGGGACGGAGACGGCGCGTCAGGATGCCCGCACCTTAAAAAGCGTAGTGCTGGCGCAGCCTATGCCGGATGTAGAGGTGCTCAATGGCGGACTGGAAATCTTAAAAACGGTCGATCTACGAGAAGCGCTTAAAAATGTGAACATGCCGTTTTTGCGTTTGTATGGTTATCTGGACGGTCTGGTGCCGCGTAAAATCGCGCCTTTGCTCGATACGTTATGGCCGCACAGTACATCACAGATAATGGCGAAGGCGGCCCATGCGCCGTTTATCTCGCATCCGGCGGCGTTTTGTCAGGCGCTGATGACGCTAAAATCATCGCTGTAACCAGGGCGTTGCCGGGCCCGGACCATTCTGCCAGATTAATGGTTTTCAGACGCCAGATCGGCAGGCGCCAGCCCGGTAACCCTAAGCACGGTATCGCGATCGAAACCATCGTTTAGCATCGAGCGGGCAATGCGCAATGCGGCGAGCCGTTGGCCTTCCTGCTTGCCTTGCTGTAGCCCTTTCTGTAACCCGTTACGATGTCCTTCCTGACGTAATCTTTCTGCGATAGTCATGATCTTCTCCTTATGCTGTGGGATACGCATAGCCACCTGGCGGATAAACGTATTGAAGCGCGCGGCGTCGCCAGTGTGCATCATGTAATTAAACAAACTTTGAAGCTGGGTGTCATTAGCGTATCCCTTAACCAGCAGGGCGACCAGCTGTTCGACAAGCCCCATCAGATCACGCTGGCGGATGTGTTTTTGTATGAGTTCCAGCAGCGCGACCCGTCGGTGCCGCATAATCTCGTCGTCCGGCACGACCGTAATATCGACCAGAGGAAAGGCGGTGGCGTATAGCTTACGCGCCATCACCGGGTCGGCAAATTCATCCAGCCAGCATAATGAAAACGGATACGGGCTGCGGTTTCCGTGATAAAACAGCATTGGCACCACTAACGGCAACGTCTTATGCCCGGCCTCCAGGTGCCGTTGCATTGCAGCCATTGCGTAACGCATCAGCCGAAATGCCATATGCGCGTCCGGCGTACTCTGATGTTCAATAACCACGTAAATGTAACCTTCACCTTCACTTGTTTCCAGCGACCAAAGAATATCGGAATAATGGGGGCGTAAATCCTCTTCAATAAAGCTACCGGACTCCAGCCGTAACGTATTCAGATTACAGATTTGACGTAATGTCGTCGGGAGATGAATTTCCAAAAAATCCCGTGCAGTATCGGGGTGGCATAGAAACTGTTTGAATACCGCGTCATGCGGCGTGGATGTTGTTGAGGTCGCCATATCGATCCGTCATCGGTGAAGTTCAATGGCGTGACACTACGCGCAGACCGGGCTGATTGCAGTAGAGGATTAGCGCGCTTGCGAGGCGCGTGGGGAGATAAATGCGCACGGCGGTAACGCTTTCATCTTTGTGGAAGGCATGACGCAAAATTGCCCGGCAGCGTGACGCGTACCGGGCAACATAACGCGGGATAAAGGCCGGATAAGACGCGTTACGTCGCTACCCGGCGAAGGCTAACGCAAGGCCCACCATTCGCGCAGGCAGGCTTTACCTTCTGGACAACTTTTACAGCTGCCTGAAAGGCAGCCGTCCGCTTCTTCCGGGATACGTACCGCTTTACCCATGATCTCCAGTTGATTCAGCATGGCGTCGATCATGGGCTGCGGAGCGTGCAGCGTATGGCTGATCTGCGTTGCCTCCATACGCCCCCGTAGCGCCAGTAGATCGCGAACCTGTATCAATGAAGCCATTTTTTACATCCCTTAGTGACAATTGCCCGCAGTGCCCGAACAACAGGAACTGACGTTTTTGCGGGTTGCCAGCAGTTCAATGTCTACACGGCTGCGGGCGCGGCGCAACAGGCTTAACACCACAACGTTAAAGACGATCACTGCCAGAATACAGATCAGGCTGTATGTCGGGTGTTGACTGAAGCTGGTAACCTGGTAGAACAGCGTGGCGAGCGAATAGGCGATATTCAGCCCCCACAGGATGGAGAAGCCCATCCAGCCGCGGCTGGACTCGCGGGCGATAGCGCCCATTACCGAGATACACGGTACGTAAAGCAGGACGAAAATCAGGTAACTGTACGCCGCCGCGGCGCTGCCGAATTTTTGATCCATCACGCCCATCGCGCCGGTTGCCATTTCGCCGTCGCCTTTACTCGCTTCGATCGGGTTAGCCAGTACGCTCAGGCTAAAGGTGTCTTTCAGGCTTTGCCAGGTATCGTCAACCGCGCCCAGCAGTTCATCGCCGAGGTGAAAATCGGCAGGATTAAACGCTTCGTCCTGAATATTTTCGGCGGTATAGAGTGTGTTCAGCGTACCGACGACAACTTCTTTCGCCATGGCGCCTGTAAACAGACCCACGGTCGCTTGCCAGTTATCTTCATGGACGCCGATCGGTTTAAAGACTGGCGTGATGACCCGGCTTACGGAGGCGAGGGCGGAGTCATTAATGTTATCGACGATTTTGCCGCTCAGCGAGAAACTGTTAAACGCGCTCAGGAAAATACTCACGATGATAATGACTTTACCGGCGCGTAGTACAAAACCTTTCAGGCGTTGCCAGGTCTGGATGATCAGGCTCTTGATATGCGGTACGTGGTAAACCGGTAGCTCCATCACAAACGGAGAGGCTTCGCCGCGCATAATGGTATGCTTCAGCATCAGGCCGGTTAATACCGCCATGACAATACCCAGCACGTACAGCGAGAAGACCGCCAGCGCGCCGTTTTGCCCGAAGAAGGCGGCGGCAAAGACGGCGAAAATCGCCAGGCGCGCGCCACAGGACATAAACGGCGCCATCATGATGGTCATCAGGCGTTCGCGCGGAGCGTCAAGCGTGCGGGCGCCCATCACGGAAGGTACGTTACAGCCGAAGCCGACAATCAGCGGCACGAAGGATTTACCCGGTAGTCCCAGCGCCTGCATCAGGCGATCCATGACGAAGGCCGCGCGCGCCATATAACCGGAGTCTTCAAGGAAGGAGAGGAATAGGTACATCATCCCGATTTGCGGCACCAGCGGCAGGACGGTATTGATCCCGCCGCCAAGACCTTGCGCCAGGAAGATGGTTAACCAATCCGGGAAGTGCAGCGTGTAGCCAATCCATTGAATGCCATGAATAAAGATGGCGACGGAACCGGCATCAAACAGGGGTTGCAACGCGCCGCCGATGTTAATGGCGAGCAGGAACATCAGGTACATCACGAACAAAAAAATCGGTAAGCCGAGGAAGCGGTTCAGGATAATTTTATCGACCGCCCTGGTGAAGCGGCTGGGTTCGGCTGTCAGGGTATTGCTGACCACGTCGCAAATAGCGGCGATACACTGATAACGGGCGTCGGCGATATGCAGCGCCGGGTCGTCCATTTCGTCCTTCAGACGGGCAAGGGAGGTGTCCAGGTTTTGCGCCGCCTCGTCTGCGTAAGCCCGGCTGTAGATATCGCCCTCCAGCATTTGCAGACCCAGCCAGCGGCGCTGTTGTAAAGGCATCTCCTGGGCCATCGCGTCAGCCAGGAAACCTGCTTCGCGCAGCAGCGGCTGGGCATAATGCACCAGTTCGACGTTGTCGTTAGCGTTGTGACGGTCAATGGCCAGTTTCAGCGCCTCGATACCGCGGCCGCGAGTCGATACCAGCGGTACGACAGGGCAACCCAGACGCGTGGACAGAGCGTCGACATCAATACGAACCTGCTGTTTTTCGGCGATATCCAGCATGTTGAGCGCGACAATACAGGGGATACCCAGCTCCAGCAGCTGCAGCGTCAAATAGAGGTTGCGCTCCAGATTGGAGGCGTCCACAACGTTTATCAACAGGTCGGCGTCGCCGCTCAGGATGTAGTGGCAGGCGATCTGTTCGTCGAGAGAGGTTTGTGACGAGATGGTCGTCAGAGAATAGGTGCCGGGTAAATCTACCAGCGTGACCTGGTGGTCAGTTGTCGCGAACTGGCCCTCTTTACGCTCGACGGTGACGCCCGCCCAGTTCCCCACGCGCTGACGCGCGCCGGTGAGTTGGTTAAATAAGGTGGTCTTGCCGGAATTAGGATTACCAATTAAACCAATGGTTAATTTTTTCATTTTTATAGACTCACTGTATTAACAGGAAACCGCTTCCACTTCTATTAACGCCAAATCCTTTTTACGCAAAACCAGACTCACGCGTCGTGTTTCGATATGGATCGGATCGCCTAAGGGCGCGACGCGGACAACATTAAATGAAGAGCCGGGCAACATGCCGAGCGAAAGCAGTTTTTGACGATACGCCGGGCTGATTTCACGCGCAAAGCCGGTGATTTTCCACGCAGTGTCAGGAGTGAATTGCATACGACCTACTTGTTTCTTACTAACTGGATGTATACCTCATGCGGCGCTCAGGGGGGCGGCAGGAGACCCGATGTTTAGCCAACGAAGGAAAGAGTAAATAATCAACAACACAATGATAATGAGAATGGTTTCTATCTTCAACGATTAAAATGTGACGGAATGTACAAATAAGCGATAATTTGCGCCGATGTTGATATGGCTCAACATTTATTTGTCTTTTTGCAAATACCCCTAATGTGCAAATATTCACCGTTTTTAATGTTTAATTAAGGTTTCATCTGTTAATAAAGTGATAATTAATAGTGCGGATAGCAGAAGGAAATTAATTAACAGATTCTAATGGGTAAGATTTAATTGTTAATTAAAAAAGAAAGGGTTGGACGTATTGCAAAATCGCAGGCCGGATAAGAAGTAACCCGGCCTGCGTATTACCCGATTAGCGTTTTTTTCCCATTGCCGCTGCCAGCGCGTCCATCATGGCGCTGTTACCGGCTGGCTGGGCGTCACGACCGCGCGGTTTCGCCGCTTTAGATGCAGGGCGGTTGCCCTGAGCGCGATCGGCGCCGCCGCCGCGGCGAGCGGCGGTTTCGCCGGGCTGTTCGTCCAGACGCATCGTCAGCGCAATACGCTTACGTTGCAGATCCACTTCCAGCACTTTCACCTTCACGATGTCGCCCGCTTTCACCACGGTGTGCGGATCGTCGACGAACTTATTCGAGAGCGAGGAGATATGCACCAGGCCATCCTGATGAACGCCGATATCGACAAACGCGCCGAAGTTAGTGACGTTAGTGACCGCCCCTTCCAGAATCATCCCCGGCAGCAGGTCGTTCATGGTTTCGACGCCATCGGCGAATTGCGCGGTTTTAAATTCAGGACGCGGGTCGCGGCCCGGTTTTTCCAGCTCTTTGATGATATCGCTCACGGTCGGCACGCCGAATTTATCGTCGGTAAAATCAGCGGCCTTGAGGTGACGCAATTCGTTGCTGTTGCCCATCAGATCTTTTAGCGCTTGCTGCGTCGCCGCCAGAATGCGTTCGACAACCGGATAGGCTTCCGGGTGGACGGTGGAGGCATCCAGCGGGTTATCGCCGTGGTTAATACGCAGGAAGCCCGCGCACTGCTCAAACGCTTTCGGCCCCAGACGGCTCACCTTCAACAGTTGCTGGCGGTTCTGGAACTGACCGTTCTCATCGCGCCAGGCGACGATGTTTTGCGCCATCATGCGCGTTAAGCCCGCGACGCGGGTCAGCAGCGGCACGGAGGCGGTATTCAAATCGACGCCGACGGCGTTTACGCAGTCTTCGACCACCGCATCCAGCTTACGCGCCAGCTGCGTCTGGCTGACATCGTGTTGATATTGGCCGACGCCGATCGATTTCGGATCGATTTTCACCAGTTCCGCCAGCGGATCCTGCAGACGACGCGCGATAGAGACCGCGCCACGCAGGGAGACGTCGAGATCCGGAAACTCCTGCGCCGCCAGCTCAGAAGCGGAATACACGGACGCCCCCGCTTCGCTGACGATCACTTTCTGCGCCGTCACGTTCGGGAACTGTTTCTGTACGTCGAGATAGAAGCGTTCGGTTTCACGCGAGGCCGTACCGTTGCCAATCGCGACCAGTTCGACGTGGTATTTTTCGCACAGCGCGGCGATCACGGTAGCCGCTTTGGCCGCCTGACCGGTATGCGGATAAATGGTATCCGTCGCCACCAGCTTGCCGGTGCCGTCAACGACAGCGACTTTTACGCCGGTACGCAGGCCAGGATCAAGGCCCATCGTGGCGCGCAGGCCTGCGGGGGCTGCCATCAGCAGGTCGTGCAGGTTACGCGCAAACACGTTAATCGCTTCGTCTTCCGCACGTTCGCGCACGGTGCCCATCAGTTCGGTTTCGAGGTGCATTAAGACTTTGATACGCCACGTCCAGCTCACTACGCCTTTGCGCCAGCTATCCGCCGGGGCGTTATTCAGCCGCAGGCCGAGATGGTCCATGATGATCTGCTCGCAGTAGCTCTCTTTCGGCGGCTCATCAAACTGTGGGTCGGCATTGAGCGAAAGTTGCAGAATGCCTTCGTTACGACCACGGAACATGGCCAGCGCACGGTGAGACGGGACGTTAGCAATGGGCTCATGATGGTCGAAATAGTCGCGGAATTTTGCCCCTTCTTCCTCTTTGCCGCTCACGACTGTGGCGACCAGATGGGCGTTCTTCCACAGGTAATCACGCACTTTCGCCAGCAATGCGGCGTCTTCGGCAAAGCGCTCCATCAGAATGTAGCGTGCGCCGTCGAGCGCGGCTTTCGTGTCCGCCACGCCTTTGTCGCCATCAATGTACTTTGCCGCTTCCACGTCAGGATCGTGGGACGGCTCGTTCCAGAGCAGATCGGCCAGCGGCTCAAGGCCGGCTTCAATGGCGATTTGTCCACGGGTGCGGCGTTTAGGTTTATAGGGCAGGTAGAGGTCTTCGAGCTCGGTCTTACTTAACGTAGCGTTGATGGCGCCAGCCAGCTCATCGGTCAGTTTGCCTTGTTCGGAAATGGACTTGAGGATAGCCTGACGCCTGTCTTCCAGCTCACGCAGATAGCCCAGACGCGTTTCCAGGTTACGCAACTGCGTGTCATCCAGACCGCCGGTGATTTCTTTACGATAACGTGCGATAAACGGCACGGTGTTCCCTTCGTCAAGCAGGCGAACGGCAGCTTCAACCTGCCCGGCATTTGCCTGGATTTCACCCGCAATAATGCGGCAGAAAGAATCATTCATCATGGGTTAGCTTCGTCTTCAGGATAAAAATCAGGGGATAGTTATACGGATTGGCTGGCAAAAATGCCAGCCATCAGCGGGGGCTTAGGATTCTTCTTGTCTTATTTGACGTATTCGATCGCATTGACGTACCAGTTTGCTTCGCCGACAGGGGTGTTGACCACCGCCAGATCGCCCACTTCTTTTTTCAGTAGCGCCCGCGCCATCGGCGAGTCGATAGAGATGTAATCCTTACGTCCGAAAATTTCATCGTAGCCGACAATGCGGAACTTCAGCGTATCGCCGTCATCATTTTCAATTTCCACCCAGGCGCCGAAGAAGACTTTGCCCTCCTGCTGCGGGGAATAATCCACGATTTTGAGATTTTCCATGCATTTGGTCAGATATCTGACGCGTCTGTCGATCTCACGCAGGCGCTTTTTATTATACTGATAGTCGGCATTCTCGCTGCAGTCGCCCAGACTCGCAGCCCAGGTCACTTTTTTGGTGACCTCCGGGCGCTCTTCACGCCAGAGATAATTGAGCTCTTGTTTGAGTGTTTCGTACCCTTCGCGGGTGATCAGGGGCGTTTTCATCTCGTTGATTTACCTTTGCTGTCGATATTGCGCACACGGGGTATAACGTGATCGTCCCGACAGAATAAATAATGGGGTTGCCGATTAATTGTATATTTAAGCTGCTGTTAAATATGCTTTGTAACAATTTAGCCTGAAATTCATACCAGAATTTGCTGGTGACTCACGTGAGCTTTTTTAAGAATACACACTTACATTTGTTGCGAACCTTTGGGAGTACAGACAATGCAAGAGAATTATAAGATTCTGGTGGTTGATGACGATATGCGTCTGCGGGCGCTACTGGAACGTTATCTGACCGAGCAGGGCTTCCAGGTTCGAAGCGTCGCTAACGCTGAGCAGATGGATCGTCTGCTGACCCGTGAATCTTTCCATCTCATGGTACTGGATTTAATGCTGCCAGGTGAAGATGGTCTGTCGATTTGTCGTCGCCTGCGTAGTCAAAGTAATCCAATGCCGATCATTATGGTCACGGCGAAGGGTGAAGAGGTTGACCGTATCGTCGGGCTGGAAATCGGCGCCGATGACTACATTCCTAAACCGTTTAACCCGCGCGAGCTGTTGGCGCGTATTCGCGCCGTGTTACGTCGTCAGGCAAACGAACTGCCCGGCGCGCCGTCGCAGGAAGAGGCCGTTATCGCGTTCGGTAAGTTTAAACTGAACCTCGGTACGCGCGAGATGTTCCGTGAAGATGAACCGATGCCGCTGACCAGCGGGGAGTTTGCGGTACTGAAAGCGTTAGTCAGCCATCCGCGCGAGCCGCTCTCTCGCGATAAGCTGATGAATCTGGCCCGTGGCCGCGAGTATTCCGCGATGGAACGCTCCATCGACGTCCAGATCTCCCGCCTGCGCCGTATGGTGGAAGAAGATCCGGCACATCCGCGTTATATTCAGACCGTCTGGGGCCTGGGCTACGTCTTCGTACCGGACGGTTCTAAAGCATGAGGCGAATGCGCTTCTCGCCGCGAAGTTCATTTGCCCGCACGCTGTTGCTCATCGTCACCTTGCTGTTCGTCAGCCTGGTGACGACCTACCTGGTGGTGCTGAACTTCGCGATTTTGCCGAGCCTCCAGCAGTTTAATAAGGTTCTGGCTTACGAAGTCCGTATGCTGATGACCGATAAGCTGCAACTGGAGGACGGCACGCAGTTAGTCGTGCCGCCTGCGTTTCGTCGGGAAATCTATCGCGAGCTGGGGATCTCTCTCTACACCAACGAAGCCGCTGAAGAGGCCGGGCTGCGTTGGGCGCAACACTACGAATTCTTAAGCCACCAGATGGCGCAGCAATTAGGCGGCCCGACGGAAGTGCGCGTTGAGGTCAACAAAAGCTCGCCCGTCGTGTGGCTCAAAACCTGGCTGTCGCCCAATATCTGGGTGCGCGTGCCGCTGACCGAGATTCATCAGGGCGATTTTTCTCCGCTTTTCCGTTACACGCTGGCGATCATGCTCCTGGCGATAGGCGGCGTGTGGCTGTTTATTCGTATACAGAATCGACCGTTAGTGGATCTTGAACATGCCGCCTTGCAGGTAGGGAAGGGAATTATTCCGCCGCCGCTGCGTGAATATGGCGCCTCTGAAGTGCGCTCTGTGACCCGGGCGTTTAACCATATGGCAGCCAGCGTGAAGCAATTGGCCGATGACCGTACGCTATTGATGGCGGGCGTCAGCCACGACTTGCGCACGCCGTTGACCCGTATTCGTCTGGCGACGGAGATGATGGGCGAGGAAGACGGTTATCTCGCGGAGTCGATCAATAAAGACATCGAAGAGTGTAACGCCATTATCGAACAGTTTATTGACTATCTGCGTACCGGTCAGGAAATGCCAATGGAGATGGCGGATCTCAATTCCGTGCTGGGCGAGGTGATTGCGGCGGAAAGCGGCTATGAGCGTGAGATTAACACTGCGCTTCAGGCAGGCAGCATCCAGGTGAAAATGCACCCGCTCTCGATTAAGCGCGCGGTGGCGAATATGGTGGTCAATGCTGCCCGCTATGGCAACGGCTGGATTAAGGTCAGCAGCGGCACCGAGTCGCATCGCGCCTGGTTTCAGGTAGAAGATGACGGGCCGGGCATTAAGCCGGAGCAGCGTAAACATCTGTTCCAGCCTTTTGTGCGTGGCGACAGCGCCCGTAGCACCAGCGGCACAGGGCTGGGGCTGGCGATTGTGCAGCGCATTATCGATAACCATAACGGGATGCTGGAGATTGGCACCAGCGAGCGTGGCGGATTGTCAATTCGCGCCTGGCTACCGGTTCCTGTGGCTCGCGTCCAGGGGACGACAAAAGAGGCATAAGAAAGGGAGGTATTACCCTCCCTTTCTTCTCAACGCCGGATGACGCCGTTCAAAGCCGCCATCCGGCCTGTTCCTTACAGCTTCGGTCCGGCGCTAACCAGCGCTTCGCCTGCCGGGGTATCCGTATACTTCTCGAAGTTCTCAATGAACAGTTTCGCCAGCGCGGTGGCTTTTTCCTGCCATTGTTCCGGCGACGCGTAGGTGTTACGCGGGTCGAGAATGTGGGTATCCACGCCTGGCAGTTCAGTCGGGATCGCCAGATCGAACAGCGGCAGACGGAAGGTTTCCGCGTTATCAAGAGAACCGTTCAGAATGGCGTCGATAATTGCGCGCGTATCTTTGATGGAGATACGTTTGCCGGTGCCATTCCAGCCGGTGTTAACCAGATAAGCCTGCGCGCCCGCTGCTTGCATACGTTTCACCAGCACTTCAGCATACTGCGTCGGGTGCAGCGTCAGGAACGCGGCGCCGAAGCAGGCGGAGAAGGTGGGGGTCGGTTCGGTGACGCCGCGTTCGGTGCCGGCCAGTTTAGCGGTGAAGCCTGACAGGAAGTGGTACTGCGTCTGGTTAGCGGTTAAACGGGAAACCGGCGGCAACACGCCGAAGGCGTCCGCCGTCAGGAAGATAACCTTCGTGGCGTGACCTGCTTTGGATACGGGCTTAACGATGTTATCGATATGATAGATCGGGTAAGAGACGCGGGTGTTTTCGGTTTTGGAACCATCGTCGAAATCAACGGTGCCGTCTTCGCGCACGGTGACGTTTTCCAGCAACGCATCACGGCGAATCGCATGATAAATTTCTGGCTCCGCTTCTTTCGACAGTTTGATGGTTTTGGCGTAGCAGCCGCCTTCAAAGTTGAACACGCCGTCGTCATCCCAACCGTGCTCATCATCGCCAATCAGACGACGTTTCGGGTCGGTGGACAGAGTGGTTTTTCCGGTACCGGAAAGGCCGAAGAAGACCGCGACATCGCCTTTTTCACCCACGTTGGCGGAACAGTGCATTGAGGCGATACCTTTGAGCGGCAGCAGGTAGTTCATTACCGAGAACATCCCTTTTTTCATTTCGCCGCCGTACCAGGTGCCGCCAATAAGCTGAATACGTTCAGTCAGGTTGAACGCCACGAAGTTTTCCGAGTTCAGTCCTTGCTCTTTCCACTGCGGGTTGGTGCACTTCGCGCCGTTCATGACAATAAAGTCAGGTTTGAAGCCTACCAGCTCTTCGTCCGTTGGGCGAATGAACATATTTTTAACGAAGTGGGCCTGCCAGGCGACTTCCGTAATAAAGCGCACGGAAAGACGCGTATCGGCATTTGCGCCGCAGAACGCATCAACAATGAATAAGCGTTTACCAGAAAGCTGATGCGTCACCAGACCTTTCAGGTGTTGCCAGGTTTCCTGGGAAAGCGGCTTATTATCGTTTTTACCTTTACCCTTATCGGACCACCACAGCGTATCACGCGTGGTGTCGTCGCGAACAATATACTTATCCTTAGGCGAACGACCGGTAAAAATACCGGTATCAACGGCAACAGCGCCCAGGTTAGTTAACACGCCACGCTCATAGCCTTCCAGACCAGGATTAAGTTCTTCCTGATAAAGGGTGTCGTAGCTGGGATTGTAAACGATATCCTGGACGTCGTTGATACCATAAGCCTTGAGATCTTGCGGGGTTAAATTGTTAACGCGCATATCACTGCTCCTTAGCCAATATATATTACCGAAAATAGTAAGGTTTTTTGAGGTTGGTTAACCGCGACAAGGCTCATAGATTTACGTATCTGGACAAAATCACGATTGACGAAAAACACTGTGACTCCTGTCACGCAGCGGCGGTTATTATGGCAGGAAACCTACTTTTGTTGTGGAAAATGTTCTGAAAACGTTAAAAGGAAGTGTTTTTGACCGACATAATGTGACTGTAATCGCATTCATGTAAGAAAGTTACGTAACACCAACATTAACAATATCGATTCACCTCTCTGCGTTTTTTTCTGAATTATGCATGACGACGCCTGGCGGTGAACAGATGATGCAATAATGCGACTTTCTCATCATTCTGGATAACGACATGGAAAGTGTAGCGCTTTCACGTACTACTCGCTGGGGTATGTTGCTCACCGGTTTGCTGCAGGGCGTCTTGTGCTACCTGCTGATGGCCTGGCTGGTACCACAAAATAGCGACTGGCTGTTCTATGGTATGCCTGCGACGATAGCGTTGTCGTCAATGCTATTGCTTACCGTGGTTTCTTTTAAACAGCGCGCGCTGTGGGGCTGGCTGGGGCTGACCTTTGTGGTCGTGCTGGCAATGAGCGGCTGGCTGAAATGGCAGGTTGAGACGGTGGAGAAATGGCGCCTGGCCGAGCTCCTCTGGCTGTATGGTCTCCGGCTTGTGTTGATGGCGATGCTGGTCTTACCCTGGATGCAATATCAGTTACATTCGCAAACCGGTTCGGCGCGTTATCCCCAGTTTTATATGCGGTTATGGCATAACGTACTGACATTGTTTATCGTCCTGGTCGCCAACGGACTGTTCTGGCTGGTTCTCCTGCTCTGGAGCGCGCTATTCAGGCTGGTGGGCATCCGCTTTTTCAGCACCCTTTTCTTTGAAACTGAAGCCTTTATTTATGTGACCATCGGCTTGATTACGGCGCTGGCGGTCATTCTCGCCCGCACGCAGTCACGCCTTGTGGCGGCGGTGCAAAAGCTGCTGACGCTGATCGCGACGGGTTTACTGCCGGTGGTGTCGCTGCTGGCATTGCTGTTTATTGTGACGTTACCCTTTACCGGACTGGAGGCGATTTCTGCGCGTGTTTCCGCTGCGGGGCTGCTATCCACGCTGACGCTGATGCTGCTGCTCCTAGTGGCGATTGTCAATGAACCGCAAAAGTGCGTATTACCCTATCCGCGCGTACTACGCGGCATGATTAGCGCCTCGCTGTGCGTTGCCCCGATATATATGCTGCTGGCGGGCTGGGCGTTATGGGTACGTATTCAGCAATACGGCTGGACGCCGGATCGTCTGTATGGCGCGCTGACGGCGTCTGTCTTGCTGGTATGGTCCTTCGGTTATCTGATCGGTCTGTTACGCCGCGGACGCGACCCTGGTGAGTGGCAAGGCAAGGTGATACTGAGCGTCTCTTTGTTGACGCTGGTGATATTGCTGTTGCTGGCCTCGCCTGTACTTGATGTCTGGCGTATTAGCGTCAACAGCCATATGGCGCGTTACCATAGCGGTAAAATTACTGCGGATCAGATCAGCCTGTATATGCTGGATCACAGCGGCAAACCTGGCCAGGAAGCGTTGAAATCGTTGCGGGATGACGAGGCGTTTACGCAGAACAGAAAGCGCAATCGTGAACTGATGACGTTTTTGCAGAGAAATAAGGTCTCTCCGACGGCGGACGATTTAGCGCGGGTGGTGATGATTGCGCCCGGTAGCCAGAAGCCGGATGCTGCATTTTGGGCGTTTGTCAAAGAGCAGAGTTATTCGGACGATTCCTGCCTTGAACCGGATGCCTGCGTTCTGGTGAGTCAGGATCTTAACGGCGACGGTCAGCCTGAGCAGGTGCTGTATAACTTTATTGTTGCCGAGAGCCAGGTCTACGGCTTAAAAGAGGGGAAATGGACGCAGAAAGCGTTCGCCCGATTGCCGGACGGGTTTTCTAAGACGCAACTGTTACACGCGATTGCCGGGCATCGGTTAGACTCAGCCCCCAAAGCCTGGCGCGATATCATTGTTGATGGTCAGCGGTTGGATGTGGATTACTACAACGAGTAAGCTTTTTGCCGGATGGCGGCATAAATGCCTTATCCGGCCTACGGAGCGGGATGCTGTAGGCCAGATAAGCGCCGCCATCAGGCAATGACGTTGCTGACTACGAGGCGATTAGTGAACCTGTGGATCGGCAGGAGAGGCGTTGTTACGGATCTCCGCGATATCCATCGCATTGAACAGGTAATGATTGCCGCAGTAATCGCAGTGCATATCGATTTCGCCTTCTTCCGCCAGAATGCTGTCCACTTCTTCATCCGGCAATGTTTTCAGCGCGCCCGCGCAACGTTCGCGTGAACAGGTGCATTTGAACTCAACATCTTGCGGATCGTAGAGTGTGACTTCTTCTTCGTGATACAAACGCCACAGCACGTTATTTGCCGGTAACGTCAGCAGCTCTTCGCTTTTAATGGTTTCCGTCAACATAGCCAGATGGTCGAAATCCTCCGCCTGCGCGTTCTGTGCCGGCATCACCTGAAGCAACATTCCACCTGCCGCCGGTTTACCGTCGACATCGCCGGTACGGATAAACAGGCGCGTCGGCAACTGCTCGGAGCGCAGGAAGTAATCTTCCAGGCACGCCGCCAGAGTATCGCCTTCCAGACCCACCACGCCCTGATAGCGTTCACCCTCTTCCGGCGTAATGGTGATCACCAGATAGCCGTTGCCAACCAGCGTTTTGAGATCCGCATTGTCAGGGATGTCGCCCTGAACGCGAGCCACGCCGCGCATCTGCTGCTGATTATTGCCATTGATCACCGCCAGGCTTAACGGCCCGTCGCCCTGGAGCTGTACCGTAATGTCGCCGGCAAACTTCAGCGTCGCGGTCAGCAGGCTAGTGGCGACCAGCAGTTCGGCCAGTACGGTTTTCACCGGCTGCGGGTAGGTATGATTGTCGAGGATCTGTTGCAAGGTTTCCGAAACGGTCACCAGCTCGCCGCGAACGGCAAAGTTTTCAAACAGATAACGATGTAATTGGTCATGTTGCGGCATAATCATCTCTCTTGCGGGTGACAGTTATTCGCTGTCGCCGTGTTTAAATCGTAACAGGTCGCGGCGCTCTTTCTTGTCCGGTCGCCTGTCCGGATGCGGCATGGTCAGGGCGTTAAGCTTGCGCGCCTGCGCCATTTTTTCGCGTTTTTCCACGCTTTCCGCCGTCTCTTCATACAGAGCGACGGCTTCGCTGGCCGGACGGCGCTGTTCGGTGATGGCTTTAACGATCACCGTCCGTTCGTCATTTCCCTGACGCAGGGTAAGGGTTGCGTTCAGCTCGACGATTTTGCTCGGCTTACTGCGCTGGCCGTTGTAATGCACCTTACCGCCTTCAATCATCTCGCGGGCCAGCGCGCGGGTTTTATAAAAACGCGCGGCCCACAGCCATTTATCCAGTCTGACCTCAACGGAGGACTTTTCTTTCATGGCGTCTCCTTCACATCAGCGAGGGGATCAGACGGCGGTAGTCGTTCAGGGACGGATGGCGCGTATAGTGCTTTTCCGCCAGGCCGGAATCAGGATTCGTCACGCCAAGACAGTAGCGAATACCAAACCGGGCGGCGGCGTCGAGAATCGGTTCGCTGTCATCGATAAACAGCGTTTTCTCTGCGCTTATTCCCGTTTCCTTAGTGACAGCGCGCCATAACCGCTGATCCTCTTTGGGATAACCAAATGTGTGGGTGGAAAGTAATAAATCAAGGTGTGAGGCCAGACCGGTATGCTCCAGCTTCACCGCCAGGTTATGTGGATGCGCATTGGTGAGCAGAATCCGACGTTTTCCGCTGGCTTTTAACGCATTCAGAAACGGTACGGTATCGTCGCGCAAAACGGCGCGCGGCCCTTGCGCCGTCGTCATGGCGCAAATATCCAGACCCAGACGCTCGCTCCAGTAATCCAGACAGTACCAGTTTAGCGTATGCTGTACGGCATGATACTGCTGGCGAATATATTCCTGCGCGTCCTGCGGCGAAATACCCTGCTGCGCGCCGTAGGTTTCCGGTACCAGCTTTTGCCAGAAATAGTTATCGAACGCGAGATCGAGCAGCGTGCCGTCCATATCCAGCAAAACGGTATCCACGTTTTGCCAGTCAATATCAATATGCATGGGGAACTCCAGGGTAACGCAATTTGCGCGACAGGGTAGCATACCCTGTCGCACGGCGGCGCTATCAGATGAGATTTTCCGGAGAGACGGTTAACCTGGGATTGAGACAGCTTTCATAGTATTCCTGGATGTCCGCCATACGGGTACGGTGGCGTTGATAACGTCTGAACGCCTGAATGCCGTTGTAGACCGCGCTCACTATCATTGCCAGCATCAGCAGCGTGGTGCCGAGGTAACGCCACCAGCCGGATTTATCGGGGATACGATGCAGGCTGATATGCTGCGTGCCGTTGGCATCGGTATACACGCTGGTGACAATGCCCTCGGCGCTAAATGGCGTCTGCATAAGCGTTTGCGCCAGACGCTGGAAGGCGCTCCACTGTTCCTGCGCGGGATAGTCATACAGCGGCGTTGACGGCCAGGCCTGATCAACCAGTTCGCTGCCTTCATCGCTGGCGATCAGGAATCCGCCGGGAGCGGGGCTATTCAGCGACTGGGCGGCACGCGCGGTCTCGCGAGAAATAAACGGCGCCGTTGAGGTCGTGACCAGATTTTCCAGCGACTCTGCGCTTACGGGGCGTAGCAGCACGTTGACGCCGTCCAGTTTGCCGGCGTTCGCGCGTTTCACCAGCGCGTTCCAGTCCTTACTGTTACCGAGATTAACCAGCGCATTTTTCAGGCGCACGCACTCGTCTTCCGCCGCGCACAAATCAGCGGTTTTCAGAACAATATCGCCAAAGTCATCTAATAATACCATGCCCGATTTTTGTATCGCGGAGCGTAAAGATGCGCTTACGCGCGAGTCGTCTTCGGGTTTTGGATGGAGCTGACGATTTACCGCCTGGCTTAGCGCCATCGCTTTATTCACCAGGTCTGATTCCGGCAGCGGTAGCGCAGGCGCGTCATTCCAGATGATTTGCGAGCAATCGAACGGCATAAACGGTGAGTTAGACTGGCCGCTCCAGGTCGCGCCGGAATGA
The DNA here is from genome assembly GCF_050574145.1 of Salmonella sp. GDC200615. NCBI lineage: Bacteria > Pseudomonadati > Pseudomonadota > Gammaproteobacteria > Enterobacterales > Enterobacteriaceae > Salmonella > Salmonella sp. GDC200615. Next base: position 382,318 of record NZ_CP192247.1, read on the forward strand.
ATATTACACATTCCTTTACCGCTCAGGTGCAGCGTATCGCCCACTCGTACGCCAGCCTTTTCAAGCTGTTTTACCGTTGTCGCTTCAATGGTTTGCGCGCCTTTCATCCACGATAGCGTGAACTTGATTGGCATATCCAGCGGGATCCAGAACAGCAGCATAAACAACACCAGCAGCGAACCGATAGCAATAACAGTGCTGCGTAACCAGTGCTGCAACGGGAAGTTTTTCACTTCATCATGCAGGGATAAAAACCGGCCCTGGCGCGCGACATGGCGATCAAGGTAAATATCAATATCCGTTTGTTGCCCAAGATCTTGCGTAATGTAGGGTTGCCAGTGGGCAGGGTAAATAAGGTCGATGATGCCCAGCGAAATATTGTTAATCTGCTCCTGATTATTCTCCCCAAACAGTCCCCAGCGGCGGGGCGTTCCCCGCAAACAGTGAATTTCCCGCAGCGCGCTTTTCGACGGCGGCGCAAAAAGTCCCCAAAGTCCGGCTGCCAGCAGCAGGATAGCGCCGCCTATCATCCACGGTACAAAAACGTCTGGCGTTATCAGACAGAAAAAGAATAACAAAAAGGAGGCGACTATTAACAACGCTTCGCGCAAGCCAGCCGGGCGGCTGAGCGCATATTCTTCGTGGGTCTCCTGACGGATATTCAACAGCTCAATCTGCTCGCTCTCTTCGCCGCGAATCGACGCCTGCGTAGAGGCCGTATTCTGTAGCGCGTAGCCGCGCGACTCCTGCATATACTCTTGCAGCGTGTGGCCGTTTAAAGAGATCACCAGCGGCAGCGTATCCGTGAGGATCAGCTCAACGTTGTTTTCATCATTGATGTACTGTTCCCAGAAAGGCGGCAGATGGACTTCGACGGAGTCGAGATAGTAGCGCCATTTATTAGGATCGTCAGTGGTAATGCCGTAGCGGGTGATGGAGTGGGTCAGTATCACGACACTGTTGCTTTCCGCGTTCAGCGTCAGCGAGATGGGCGCAGCACTGTCGCCTGTCGGCCCCGGAACTTGCTGGATCTGGCTAAGGTTATCGAGATAGTTTTCTACCGCGCTGCGCTCTTCGGGCAACAGTTTACGCGTTTGCGCGTCCTGAAAGGCGCTGATCCACGGTAAACTCCCTCGTCTGGACTTTACCCGGAACCGCCATATTGCCAGTAGAGAGCAGGCCAGCAAAGCAGCTATAAAAATCAGAATGGTGCTCATGCTTTCCCCATCTTACTAAGTCTGTCAGGCGTGGTCAGTCGCACCCTGTCCAATAAACATTTTTCTGTGGTTGGCTATCGGCAAGCGTGGAGTTGAACTTGAGCATTGTAAAGCGCATCCCAGTGAAGGCAAATCATAGCAATACCACCAAAAACGGAATATCAGCAAATTCCTGGAGTTATTTCAACCTATTGACTTTTAATTTGAAATAAGAATTAATTTTTATTACGTTACATAAATGTAAATAAACGGCAATTCGCATTGCCGAAACCGTGCGGTATGTCGCACAATGACCACAGATTACACTGCAAAGATTCTCACAATGAGCAAATCATTACAAAAACCCACCATTCTGAAAGTGGAAACCGTCGCACAATCCCGACTGTTTAACGTAGAAAGCGTGGATCTGGAGTTCAGCAACGGCGTGCGTCGCGTGTATGAACGTATGCGACCATCAACCCGTGAGGCGGTAATGATTGTGCCGATCGTTGATGAGCATCTGATTCTTATTCGTGAGTATGCGGTGGGAACCGAATCCTATGAGCTGGGCTTCTCGAAAGGATTGATCGACCCGGGCGAGACCGTTTTTGAAGCGGCGAACCGGGAGCTCAAAGAAGAGGTCGGGTTTGGCGCGCATAACCTGACCTTCTTAAAAAAACTCAGCATGGCGCCCTCTTATTTTTCCAGCAAAATGAATATCGTGGTGGCGGAAGATCTCTATCCGGAGTCGCTGGAAGGCGACGAGCCTGAGCCATTGCCGCAGGTACGCTGGCCGCTGGCGCATTTAATGGATCTGCTGGAAGACCCCGATTTTAACGAGGCCCGCAACGTCAGCGCGCTGTTTCTGGTACGCGAGTGGTTGAAAGCGCAGGGCCGAATTGCCTGATGGCGCGGCGTTGATCAAGCCAACGGAAAGTTCGTCTCCCCGTTCGCCGTCATCCGCTAAACACAATAAAAAAGGCGCCGGAGCGCCTTTTTTGATCAGAACAGTTCGTGTGTTTCACCATTATCAATAATGGTAGTTCCCACCTCGTGTACCGCCTGTTGTGTCGGCTGCGTGCCTTCGATGAAATACTCTTCACGGCTGTTACCGCCGCTCGCCAGTTGTCCGGTACTGCGGTCGATATTCACCGTGACGATGCCCGGCGGCGGCGTTAGCGGCTGTTCCGGCACGCCTTCCAGCACGGCTTTCATATAGGCGTCCCATGCAGGTTGCGCGCTCTTCGCGCCGCCCTCATAGCCGGAGATTTGATCTTTGATCGCGCCGGAAGCGGTAGTGCGGCCTAAATCACGGCGGTGATCGTCAAAGCCGATCCATACGGAAGTGACGACGCCAGGACCATAGCCGGAGAACCATGCGTCTTTCGAGCTGTTGGTCGTACCGGTTTTGCCGCCGATATCGCGACGTTTAAGGTCACGCGCCGCACGCCAGCCGGTACCCATCCAGCCGGGTTCGCCGAAGATATTGGTGTTCAGCGCGCTTTTAATCAGAAACGCCAGCGGCGTATTGATCACATGCGGCGCGTACTCCTGCGTGCCGTTTTGCGCGACCAGCGCCTGGTTTGCCTGTTCCAGCTCAGGCATCGGTACGGCGCTGTTTTGCTGCTCTTGCGAAACCGCGACCTCTTCCACATTGGTGTTTTCCAGCACGTCGGATTTCTGCGTATTGCCGTAAATGACCGGGATATCGCACTCCGGGCAGGCGATTTTCGGTTTCGCTTCGAAGATCACGCCGCCCTGATCGTTCTCAATCTTGCTGATGAAATACGGGTCGATCAGGAAACCGCCGTTCGCCATCACCGCATAACCGCGCGCAACCTGCATCGGCGTGAAGGAGGCGGAGCCCAGCGCCAGCGATTCGGTATGCACGATATTCTGCGCCGGGAAGCCGAAGCGTTGCAGATACTCCGCCGCATAGTCGACGCCCATGGCGCGCATGGCGCGTACCATCACCACGTTTTTCGACTGCCCCAGCCCCTGGCGTAAACGAATCGGTCCGGCGTACTGCGGCGGGGAGTTTTTCGGACGCCAGTCTGAACCTGCCCCGGCGTCCCAGCGGGAAATCGGCACATCGTTGAGCATACTGGCGAGCGTTAGCCCTTTATCCATTGCGGCGGTGTAGAGGAACGGTTTGATGTTCGACCCCACCTGACGCAAAGCTTGCGTCGCGCGGTTAAATTTACTCTGATTAAAATCGAAACCGCCGACCAGCGCCAGTACCGCGCCTGTTTGCGGGTTAAGCGAAACCAGCGCGGAGTTCACTTCCGGTACCTGCGCCAGCCACCAGTCGTTATCCACCTGACGAACCCAGATTTGCTGACCTGTCTGGACGACATCGGTAACTTTACGCGGCGTCGGCCCCTGCTGCGTATCCGAGCGGTAAGGCCGCGCCCAACGCATTCCTTCCATATGTAGCGAAACGGACGTACCGTCGGCAAGCGCAGCGGTCGCCTCTTGCGGATTCGCGCTGGTGACCACGGCGGGAAGCAGCGGTCCGTAGGTCGGCAACGCTTTCAACGTATCGGTAATTTTTTTATTGTCCCACGCTGTTTCGCCCACTTTCCATAGCACATTCGCCGGGCCGCGATAACCGTGGCGCATGTCATAGTCCAGCACGTTATTACGCACCGCCTGTTGCGCGGCCTGCTGCACTTTGCGGGTGATGGTCGTGTAAATACGATAACCATCTTCGTAAGCGCTTTCGCCATAACGGTTATACATTTCCTGGCGCACCATTTCCGACAGATAAGGCGCGGAGAAGGCGATTTCCGGCGCGTGATAATTTGCGTCGATAGGTTCGCTACGGGCCTGATCGTACTGCGCCTGAGTGATATATCCCTCGCTTAACATTCGCGAAAGCACTACGTTACGGCGCGCTATCGCCCGATCCATCGAGTAGAGCGGGTTAAAGGTAGAAGGCGCTTTCGGTAGCCCGGCGATAACCGCCATTTCGCTTAGACTAAGCTGGTCGACCGTCTTACCAAAGTAGACCTGTGCCGCCGCGCCAACGCCATAGGCGCGGTAGCCGAGATAGATCTTGTTCAGATAGAGTTCGAGGATCTCATTTTTATTCAGCAACTGCTCAATACGAATCGCCAGAAACGCTTCCTTGATCTTGCGCATCAGCGTGCGTTCGGGGCTAAGGAAGAAGTTTCGCGCCAGTTGCTGGGTAATGGTACTTGCTCCCTGCGATGCGTGACCGGAGAAGAGCGCGACGCTGGCCGCACGGAAAATACCTACCGGGTCAATGCCGTGATGCTCATAAAAGCGGCTATCTTCGGTGGCGATAAAGGCGTTGATCATTTCCGGCGGAATTTGATCGAGCGTAACGGGAATACGACGTTTTTCGCCATATTGCGCGATAAGTTCGCCATCCGCGCTGTAAACCTGCATCGGAATTTGCAAACGCACATCTTTCAATGTCGCGACGTCAGGTAGCTGCGGCTCAATATAGCGATAAAGGCCATAAATCGAGCCTGCTCCCAGCAGGATGCAACATACTGCAAGGACCAATAAATACTTTACGAACTTCACTGGAGATTTCCCATTTAGTGTCATTTGGGCAGTTTATAAACAAACGCGCGGTAGTATAAAGGCAAGCCAGACGCATTGATATACCCGTTAACGCGACGGGTGATAAGGAGATCGACCGTTATGGCTTTTAAAACCTGGCAAATAGGATTGCATATTCAGCAGCATGAAGCGCTGGCCATCGCCGTTATTCGCGGCGCATCGGGCTGGTCTCTGCAACGTTGGTGGCGACTGCCGCTGATGAACGCCTCCACGGCAGAGGGTACGATTCCTGACCCGCAATCGCTGGCTCACGTACTGCGACCCTGGAGCCGTGAGCTGCCGCTACGTCACCGTATTTATCTCTCTTTTCCCGCAAATCGGACATTGCAACGCGCTTTTCCACATCCGCCGATGCGTCTGCGGGAACGTGAGCAAGTCGCATGGCTTTCACAAACGATGGCGCGTGAGCTGGATATGGATCCGGACTTATTGCGTTTCGACTTTCAGGACGATGCGCTGAGCCCCGCGTTCAACGTTACCGCCGTGCAAAGCAAAGAAATTTCAGCGCTGTTAACGCTGGCGCAAACGCTCAATGTGCGCATCGCTGCTGTAACGCCCGATGCCTGCGCGTTACAGCGTTTGCTGCCGTTTATACCTTCGGGGCGGCAATGTCTGGTCTGGCGCGATGAGAGCCAGTGGCTGTGGGCGACGCGCTATGCGTGGGGGCGTAAATCGGCGCGCGAGGCGACGACGCTGCATGACCTTGCCGCAACATTATCCGTCGTGCCGGAACATATTTCGTTATGCGCCGAGGGCGAATTCGACCCCTGGCGCGCCGTAACCGTCCGCCAACCGCCGGTTCCGCCGGACGGTTATCGCTTTGCGATTGCGCTGGGTTTAGCCATAGGGGAGATACGCTGATGGCGCATTCTGTCAATTTGCTCCCCTGGCGGCGCCAACATTACGTAGCGCGTCTGCGGCTGTGGTGCGTGGTATGGGGCGCGTCCCTGCTGCTGATAGCAAGCCTCGCGACGATCGCCCGGTTGGTTTTTTGGCAGGAGGGGAGGATTAATGAACTGCTACTGACGGCGGAAAACGGACACACGACGGCGCTTGCGGCGAACATACCGCAGTTGCAGCAGCGTCAGCGGCAGCAACAGGCGCGATTACAACGTCAGGCGCAGCGTGAACTGACGCAAGCCTGGCAATCTATCTTGACTGACCTTGCCAACCTGTTGCCAGAGCAGGCATGGCTGATAAGCCTCAATTATCAGCAAGAGACGCTAGAGCTGGAAGGGCTGGCGAGAACGTTTGACGCCCTGCTCACGCTTGAGACATCGCTTCGTCACTATGTCAGTTTTCCGCTAAACCGCACGGGCGCCACGCAGCAGGATGCGCAAGGGCGCTGGCAGTTCCATTATCAGTTAACGAGGAGCGCCGCCCGTGAACGCGCTCTTTGATATCTGGTACGGGATGTCGCGCCGTGGTCGGGTTTTTGGTTGGTGTGCAGGCGTGCTGTGCCTGACGCTGACGGTCACGTTATCTGTGGGCTATCCCGGCTGGAAGACGCTGCGTACGCAACAAACGCGGTTAAGCCAGCAGCGCGAGGCCGCCCGGCAACAGTGGCGTCATCTGCGCCGTCTGAGCGTCGCGGCTGAACCGCTGTTCGGGCGCACCGTGGAAAATCCGCGTCCTTTTTCGCCGTTAGATTTCCAGGCGCCTCCCCTGCGTTTGCTGCACTGGCAGCCATCGGCGCAGGGGGGAGAAATGGCGCTGAAAACGTCCTGGGATGCGGTGCCGTCGCTGTTTGTCCGGTTGGCCGAAAGCGAGGTGAGCGTAAGTCGGTTTTCATTGCGTAAAGAGGGGGCGGAATTATTGATGACGCTGCAACTGGAGCGCCTGGCGAATGAAGGCTAGCCGCAGTGTATTGCTCTGTTTTTGTTTGCTGATGTTGACAGGAATGCGCGATCCCTTCCGCCCGCCGGAAGATCGCTGCCGGATAGCGGAACTCTCGCAGTGGCGGTATCAGGGCGCGGTGCGTAAAGGCGAGCGATGGACAGGCATTCTTAAAGATAGTCAGCAAAAATGGCGACGAGTGGAAGAAGGGCAGACGCTGGAAAACGGTTGGACGATTGTCCGCCTGACGGCGGAAGCCTTAACGTTAACGACCGGTAAAAATTGTGCGCCGCCGCAGTGGCGGTGGCTACGTCAGGGAGCGGACAATGAAGCGATGGATAGCCATAATACTGATAGCCTTGATGCCCGCCGCGCAGGCGGGAAAAGCGGCGAAAGTGACGCTGGTGGTTGACGACGTCCCTGTGGTGCAGGTTTTGCAGACTTTAGCCGAACAGGAGCGGCAGAATCTGGTGGTGTCGCCGGACGTCAGCGGGACATTATCGCTACATCTGACGGATGTGCCGTGGAAACAGGCGCTACAGACGGTGGTCAATAGCGCTGGGCTGGTGCTGCGTCAGGAGGGGAATATTCTCCATGTTCATTCACAGGCCTGGCAGAAAGAACACAGTGCGCGGCAGGATGCCGAGCGGTTAAGGCTTCAGGCTAATTTACCGCTGGAAAACCGCAGCATTAGCCTGCAATACGCCGATGCCGCCGAACTGGCGAAAGCGGGCGAGAAACTCCTGAGCGCGAAGGGAACCATCATGGTAGATAAGCGCACCAACCGCATGCTGTTGCGCGATAACCGCGCGGCCCTTGCGGAGCTGGAAAAATGGGTATCGCAAATGGATCTGCCGGTGGCGCAGGTGGAGCTGGCGGCGCATATCGTTACCATTAACGAAAAGAGTCTACGGGAACTGGGCGTAAAGTGGACGCTGGCTGACGCGACGCAAGCGGGCTCGGTGGGTGACGTGACGACGCTTTCCAGTGATTTATCTGTCGCCGCCGCCACCTCACGCGTCGGGTTTAACATCGGGCGCATTAACGGACGCTTGCTGGATCTGGAGCTGTCAGCGCTGGAGCAAAAGCAGCAGTTGGATATTATCGCCAGCCCCCGGCTGCTGGCTTCCCATCTGCAGCCAGCCAGTATCAAGCAAGGCAGCGAAATTCCTTATCAGGTTTCCAGCGGCGAAAGCGGCGCGACCTCCGTGGAATTTAAAGAAGCGGTGCTGGGGATGGAGGTGACGCCCACCGTTTTGCAAAAAGGGCGCATCCGCCTGAAGTTACATATCAGCCAGAATGTTCCCGGTCAGGTACTACAACAGGCTGACGGCGAAGTGCTGGCGATAGATAAACAGGAAATTGAAACGCAGGTAGAGGTAAAAAGCGGCGAGACGCTGGCGCTGGGCGGTATTTTTTCGCGAAAAAATAAATCGGGTAGCGATAGCGTGCCGCTGTTGGGGGATATTCCCTGGCTTGGTCAGCTCTTCCGCCATGACGGCAAAGAGGACGAGCGACGCGAATTAGTGGTGTTTATCACCCCCAGACTGGTGGCGACAGAATAATTTATGCATAAAAAAGCGCTGTTTTTGCACTGAACGCATCTGCGGGATTTGACGTGCGGATGTATTTAGCATACAAGGAGTACCGATTTGAGAGTCGTGCTTTTCGTTGCTTACGCATTGATTAATGCGCTTTGCCTTGCCGAAGGTGTGCATAAGACCGATGATAAACGGCTGAATGTCCGCTGATGCAGACGTATTGGTTCTGCGGATTGCGCACAATTGTTTGAAAGTAGAGCAATTTGTAGGCCGGATATGTTGTTCTGGTCGCCATTCGGCAACGCTAACTCGGGTTTTGCAACAATCAGGCTTGGTGATTTATTCAGTTGCCAAACCCGCTTGAGTATTGAGATAATTTTCAGTCTGACTCTCGCAATATCTTATGAGGTTTCAGTTCATGTCCTGCTGCGCTGGGTGTCTGTGAAGCGGGTTTACCATTAACGAATAGTCTTAGTAGTACCGAAAAAATGGCAGAGAAACGCAATATCTTTCTGGTTGGGCCTATGGGTGCCGGAAAAAGCACTATTGGGCGCCAGTTAGCTCAACAACTCAATATGGAATTTTACGATTCTGATCAAGAGATTGAGAAACGAACCGGAGCTGATGTGGGCTGGGTCTTCGATGTTGAAGGTGAAGACGGCTTCCGTAATCGTGAAGAAAAAGTTATCAACGAATTGACGGAAAAACAGGGTATTGTGCTGGCAACCGGCGGTGGCTCTGTAAAATCGCGTGAAACGCGTAACCGTCTCTCCGCGCGTGGCGTCGTGGTCTACCTTGAAACGACCATCGAAAAACAACTGGCGCGCACGCAGCGTGATAAAAAACGCCCGCTGTTGCAGGTTGAAGCACCGCCTCGCGAAGTTCTGGAAGCGCTGGCTAACGAACGCAATCCGCTGTACGAAGAGATTGCCGACGTCACCATTCGCACCGACGATCAAAGCGCTAAGGTTGTGGCAAACCAGATTATTCATATGCTGGAAAGCAACTAATTCAAGCAGAATACGCTGGGTAAGCGGGCACAAGTAACTAAGGTGGATGTCGCGTCATGGAGAGGATTACAGTCACTCTCGGGGAACGTAGTTACCCGATCACCATCGCGGCTGGTTTGTTTAACGAACCAGCTTCATTCTTGCCGCTGAAATCAGGCGATCAGGTCATGTTAGTGACCAACGAAACCCTGGCGCCGCTTTATCTGGACAAGGTTCGCGGCGTACTCGAACGGGCGGGCGTTAACGTAGACAGCGTGATTCTTCCTGACGGCGAGCAGTATAAGAGCCTGACGGTGCTGGATACGGTGTTTACGGCGTTACTGAAAAAACCGCATGGTCGTGATACCACTCTGGTCGCGCTTGGCGGCGGCGTGATTGGCGATCTCACCGGTTTTGCGGCGGCCAGCTACCAGCGAGGCGTACGTTTCATCCAGGTACCAACTACCTTACTGTCGCAGGTTGATTCTTCCGTGGGCGGGAAAACCGCCGTCAACCATCCCCTTGGCAAAAACATGATTGGCGCGTTTTACCAACCCGCTTCTGTGGTTGTCGATCTTGATTGCCTGAAAACGCTTCCCGCACGCGAACTGGCATCGGGGCTGGCAGAGGTGATCAAATACGGCATTATACTCGACGCAGACTTCTTCACCTGGCTTGAGGGTAATCTGGATGCGCTATTGCGTCTGGACGGCCCGGCGATGGCGTACTGTATTCGCCGTTGTTGCGAGCTGAAAGCCGAAGTTGTTGCCGCCGACGAGCGTGAAGCGGGCTTACGTGCTTTACTGAATCTTGGACATACCTTTGGCCACGCCATTGAAGCGGAAATGGGATATGGCAATTGGTTACATGGTGAAGCCGTTGCCGCAGGTATAGTGATGGCTGCGTGCGCATCCGAGCGTTTGGGGCAGTTCAGTTCTACTGATACGCAGCGCATCATCGCTCTACTCGAACGGGCCGGGCTGCCAGTCAATGGCCCTTGCGAGATGTCCGCGCAGGACTATTTGCCGCACATGCTGCGAGATAAAAAAGTGTTAGCGGGGGAGCTGCGTTTAGTGCTTCCGCTGGCCATAGGGAAAAGTGAAGTGCGCGGTGGAGTGTCGCACGAAGTCGTTCTTAGCGCGATTGCTGACTGTCAGCAGGCGTAACAACAAGAAAGGTCAGACTGATATTGCGTAGATGTCAGTCTTTTAGCTTCAGGTTATGTGCAATGTCGTAAGCATTAACCTTTGAGTGGGGTGTTAAATGGATGAATTCAAACCAGAAGACGAGCTGAAACCCGATCCCAGCGATCGTCGTACTGGTCGTTCTCGTCAATCTTCAGAACGCGATAATGAGCCGCAGATCAACTTTGATGACGTTGATCTGGATGCCGACGATCGCCGTCCGACGCGTACGCGTAAAGCGCGTAGTGAAGAACCTGAAGTTGAAGAAGAGTACGAATCCGATGAAGACGATACGGTGGACGAAGAGCGTGTTGAACGCCGTCCACGTAAGCGTAAAAAAGCGGCCCATAAGCCAGCCTCTCGTCAATACATGATGATGGGCGTTGGCGTACTGGTGCTGCTGCTGTTGATTATCGGTATCGGCTCCGCGCTGAAAGCCCCCTCAACGTCTTCCAGCGAGCCGTCGGCCTCTGGCGAAAAGAGTATCGATCTTTCCGGTAACGCCGCCGATCAGGCGAATGCGACCCAGCCTGCGCCGGGCGCCACCTCCGCAGAACAAACCGCGGGCAATACGTCGCAGGATATTTCGTTGCCGCCGATTTCTTCAACGCCGACGCAGGGACAGTCACCTGTGGTCGCTGACGGTCAGCAGCGCGTGGAAGTACAGGGCGATCTGAATAATGCGCTGACGCAGAATCCAGAGCAGATGAACAATGTTGCGGTGAACTCTACGTTGCCGACAGAGCCTGCAACCGTCGCGCCAGTTCGCAATGGCAGCACGACGCGTCAGGCGGCGGTTAGCGAACCTACCGAGCGTCATACCACGCGTCCGGAACGTAAACAGGCCGTCATTGAACCTAAGAAACCGCAGACCACGGCGAAAACCACGACTGCGGAACCGAAGAAACCGGTCGCGCCAGTGAAACGTACGGAACCGGCAGCGCCAGCCGCGACGCCGAAAGCGACCACCACGACGGCTGCGCCGACAGCGACGGCAAGCGCTGCGCCGGTACAAACCGCGAAGCCAGCGCAAGCCTCGACGACGCCTGTCGCAGGCGGCGGGAAAAGCGCCGGCAACGTTGGCGCGTTAAAGAGCGCGCCATCCAGCCACTACACATTGCAGCTCAGTAGTTCTTCAAATTACGACAACCTGAACGGTTGGGCGAAGAAAGAGAACCTGAAAAATTATGTGGTATACGAGACGACGCGTAATGGACAACCGTGGTATGTGCTGGTAACGGGGATGTATGCTTCGAAAGAAGATGCTAAACGTGCGGTGTCCACCTTACCTGCCGATGTGCAGGCGAAAAACCCGTGGGCAAAACCGTTGCATCAGGTTCAGGCCGATCTGAAATAATCCAGGCTGTGTCCTGCAATTGCCTGTGAGTGTCGCTGACAGCTATTTTTTGTTCAGGACAGGCGCGAGGGGCGCATTTGCTACCGTCAAATGCGCCGTAAAGCAACGCGGCACAGCCTAAAGCGCAGGATGCTGTCGGAGCTTTCTCCACAGCCGGAGAAGGTGTAATTAGTTAGTCAGCATGAAAAAAAATCGCGCTTTTTTGAAGTGGGCAGGGGGAAAATACCCTCTGCTTGATGATATCAAACGACATTTGCCAAAAGGCGAGTGCCTTGTCGAACCTTTTGTGGGTGCCGGATCGGTGTTTCTTAACACCGACTTTTCTCGTTATATCCTCGCCGATATCAACAGCGACCTTATTAGCCTCTATAACATCGTGAAGTTACGTACTGACGAGTATGTACAGGCTTCGCGCGAGCTGTTTATGCCTGAAACTAACCAGGCTGAGGTCTATTACCAACTCCGCGAGGAGTTCAACACCTGCCAGGACCCCTTTCGTCGGGCGGTACTGTTTTTATATCTGAACCGCTACGGTTATAACGGACTCTGTCGCTATAACTTACGCGGGGAATTTAATGTACCGTTTGGTCGTTATAAAAGACCTTACTTCCCGGAAGCGGAGTTGTACCACTTTGCAGAAAAAGCGCAGAATGCGTTCTTTTACTGTGAGTCATACGCAGACAGTATGGCGCGTGCGGACAAGTCGTCGGTGGTCTATTGCGATCCGCCTTATGCGCCGTTGTCCGCCACGGCTAACTTCACAGCGTATCACACCAATAGTTTTAGCCTGACGCAACAAGCGCATCTGGCGGAGATCGCTGAGAATCTGGTCAGTAACCGGATACCGGTGCTCATTTCCAACCATGATACGGCGCTCACACGCGAGTGGTATCAACTCGCAAAATTGCATGTCGTCAAAGTTAGACGCAGTATAAGCAGCAACGGCGGCACACGTAAAAAGGTGGACGAACTGCTGGCTCTGTACCAACCAGGAGTTGCAACGCCTGCAAGAAAATAATTCTCAAGGAGAAGCGGATGAAACAGTATTTGATTGCCCCCTCAATTCTGTCGGCTGATTTTGCTCGCCTGGGTGAAGACACCGCCAAAGCGCTGGCTGCCGGTGCTGATGTTGTACACTTTGACGTCATGGATAATCACTATGTGCCGAACCTGACTATCGGCCCGATGGTGCTGAAATCCCTGCGTCAGTACGGTATTACCGCGCCTATTGATGTCCACCTGATGGTCAAGCCAGTCGACCGTATCGTGCCCGACTTTGCCGCCGCTGGCGCGAGCATCATTACCTTTCACCCGGAAGCCTCCGAACATGTTGACCGCACGCTACAGCTGATTAAAGAACACGGCTGTAAAGCGGGGCTGGTATTCAACCCGGCAACGCCGCTCAGTTATCTCGATTACGTCATGGACAAACTGGATGTGATCCTGCTGATGTCCGTGAACCCAGGCTTCGGCGGCCAGTCTTTTATTCCGCAGACGCTGGATAAACTGCGCGAAGTGCGTCGCCGCATTGATGCGTCCGGTTACGACATTCGCCTGGAAGTGGACGGCGGCGTGAAGGTGAACAATATCGGCGAGATCGCCGCAGCAGGTGCGGACATGTTTGTTGCGGGGTCGGCAATTTTCGATAAACCCGACTACAAAAAAGTAATTGATGAAATGCGCAGTGAGCTGGCAAAGGTAACTCATGGATAAGTTACAGAATATTCGGGGCGTCGCCTTTGATCTTGACGGTACGCTGGTGGATAGCGCGCCGGGTCTTGCCGCGGCGGTGGATATGGCGCTGTATGCGCTGGAACTGCCGGTCGCGGGCGAGGAGCGCGTGATTACCTGGATTGGTAACGGCGCAGACGTATTGATGGAACGCGCGCTGGCCTGGGCTCGCGAGGAGCGCGCCACGCTGCGTAAGACGATGGGGAAACCGCCCGTTGATGAAGATATTCCTGCCGAGGAGCAGGTACGCATTCTGCGTAAACTGTTCGACAGGTATTATGGCGAAGTGGCGGAAGAGGGCACTTTTTTATTTCCGCATGTCGCCGACACGCTGGGCGCGCTGCACGCCAGCGGATTGTCATTAGGTCTGGTGACGAATAAGCCGACGCCGTTCGTCGCGCCGTTGCTGGAATCGCTTGATATCGCCAAATACTTCAGTGTGGTTATCGGCGGCGATGATGTGCAAAATAAGAAGCCGCATCCGGAGCCGCTGTTGCTGGTGGCAAGCCGGCTGGGCATGCTGCCGGAGCAGATGCTTTTTGTCGGCGATTCGCGTAATGATATTCAGGCTGCAAAAGCGGCGGGCTGCCCTTCGGTTGGCCTGACATACGGCTACAATTATGGCGAAGCGATCGCTCTTAGCGAGCCGGACGTCATTTATGACAGTTTTAACGATCTTTTGCCCGCACTTGGGCTTCCGCATAGCGATAACCAGGAAATAAAAAATGACTAAGCCCATCGTTTTTAGTGGCGCACAGCCCTCAGGTGAATTGACCATTGGCAACTATATGGGGGCATTGCGTCAGTGGGTAAACATGCAGGATGACTATCATTGCATCTACTGCATCGTAGACCAACATGCTATTACCGTGCGTCAGGACGCGCAGCAGCTACGTAAAGCGACGCTGGATACGCTGGCGCTGTACCTGGCATGTGGTATTGATCCTGAAAAGAGCACTATTTTCGTTCAGTCCCATGTGCCGGAACATGCGCAGCTTGGCTGGGCGCTGAACTGCTATACCTATTTCGGCGAGCTGAGCCGTATGACGCAGTTTAAAGATAAATCTGCGCGCTATGCGGAAAACATTAACGCCGGCCTGTTTGATTACCCGGTGTTGATGGCGGCAGACATCCTGTTGTACCAAACCAATCTGGTGCCGGTAGGCGAAGATCAGAAGCAGCATCTGGAACTGAGCCGCGATATCGCCCAGCGTTTTAACGGGCTGTATGGCGATATTTTCAAAGTACCGGAACCGTTTATTCCAAAATCCGGCGCGCGAGTGATGTCGCTGCTGGAGCCGACAAAGAAAATGTCCAAATCGGACGATAACCGTAATAACGTGATCGGCCTGCTGGAAGATCCGAAATCGGTAGTGAAGAAAATCAAACGTGCGGTCACTGACTCCGACGAGCCGCCGGTAGTGCGTTATGATGTGAAAGAGAAAGCGGGTGTCTCTAACCTGCTGGATATCCTTTCCGCCGTGACCGGTCAGAGCATTCCTGAACTGGAAAAACAGTTTGAAGGTAAAATGTATGGCCATTTGAAAGGCGAAGTGGCGGAGGCGGTTTCCGGAATGCTGTCTGAGTTGCAGGAGCGCTATCACCGTTTCCGCAACGACGAAGCGTTCTTACAGAAGGTGATGAAAGACGGGGCGGAAAAAGCCAGCGCACGTGCGGCCGAAACGCTGAAAGCCGTTTACGAAGCCATTGGCTTTGTGGCGAAACCGTAACGGTAATTTCTTGCCCGATGGCGCTGGCTTATCGGGCCTACCAACGAGCGTAAGTTGGACAAGGCATCTGCGCAGTACCGTTTATCAGACCTGTAAAAAAACCGGGAAAATCCCGGTTTTTTTGTATCTGCGCAGTCGTTTCTATTATTGATCGGCAGCCGGGCCGCAACCGCCAATAATTTTAGAAATAGAAATTGCAGGGTGCAGCAAATAATCGTAGCTGCAGTTATTTTTTTTGTTTTCGATATGACCAGTACAAGCAGTGAGCGTCGCCAGAACCCCTGCCACAACGGCAATTTTTACAAATTTAAACATTTCAAAACCCTTGTTGATAAAACGAGCACTACTGATGGAATAAATATAAGATCTATTTAGCGTATAGTACGATAGCAATTATTAAACTATACAGGTAGTCCAAATAAGGACTTTATCTTTACCAGATGATATGATTTAAAAAGGCCGATTAATAATAAGCGGCCTTTATTAGTGTTATATAATGTCGTTTATTTAACGAAATGTTTTCTTAACGTTAAGCATAAAGCCTTTATCGCTGATACCGTCTTCCTTCCACTGGTAGGCATCCAGATGTAGCGCGGTATCATTGCTGCTGTATTTCACGCCGATGGTTGCCAGGCCATTAATGCCGCCGCCTTTTTGACCGTCATCCACGCCGAACGATTGACCCGCCGCACCCTGTAATGACGCTGTACGCTGGCTCTTGCTGTAGCTCAGGTTCGGGCCGCCTTCCAGGGTAGCTGTGGCGCTCCAGCCGTCTTTCCCGGCGTAATCCAGCTTCAGGCCGACAATAGAGTCTACCGCCGTTTCGTTGCCAGAGTTCATGGACAGGTTAAAATCTCCGGCGCTGCGCTCTTTGTAGCCATCTTCCATGGTGTGACGGAATTTCACTCCGGCATACGGCGTGACTTTCAGCGTATCACTCATCATGGTGAAAGTTTTCGCCCCTTCACTGCGAAACTCAAGGTACTGCTGACGCATGTCGGAATCGGCAATTTTATTGACATCGCCATAGGCGACAGAACGGCTGCTGTCGAGGTTATGTACGTCATAGCGCAGGCTGTTGCTCCACGCCAGACCTTCATCAAACGCCATGCTGTGCTTCAGACCAAAGAACTGACTGTAGCCGCCGGTCAGGCCGTTATCGCCCGCGGTTTTCGAACCGTCGCCATCCAGACGCGCAATACCATACTCCAGCGTCAGATTCTGGCTGGCGGTGAGATCCAACGTCTGGCGTAATGCCAGCATGTCGTACTGGGTGTCGTTGCCCAGCTCCGCGCGCGGGTCGCCTTTCGCTACGACGTTAAACGCCAGGCCATCTTTGATCTGCGGCGCGGCGTCGGCCAGCATGGTAAAGCGGTTGCTTAACACCCGGGCTTCACGGAATACCGTGGTGGCTTGAGCACCGCTCACCTGCTTCAGTGCGCTGTTCAGCTCGGCGGTAGTCCCCACATTAAGGCTGGTGTACAGCTCGTTGTTGGTGTAACCGGCGTCCAGCGCACTCGCCACGTCGCTTACCGAGCTGTCGGTGGCCACATCGGCATAGGCGTTTTTGGTCATGGTGACGTCAACGTTGCCGTCGGCATCCTGGCTACCCTGGGCGTTCCACACCACGCTGGTGGAAGTGATGTTGTCCGCGCCCTGGATATTGCTGCCGGTGAAGGCGTTATCCACCACCACGGTGGTATCCGCCGTACCGCTGGTAAAGCCGGTATCCACCTTCACGTTGTCGCCAATCACCAGGTTATTGGCTTTCAGCGTACCGGAGCTACCGTCGGCGTTGGTGCCAACAATATAGTTGGAGAGCTGCTGCGGCGCGTTGGGATCCGCTGGCGGCGTCGGGATGCTGCCCTCGGTCGGGGCGGTAGTCGCATCCGGGATGACGATGTCCGCTGTCCCGTTATGGTCGTTCTGCGTGCCCGTAGTACCCGGCGCGTAGATGTCGCAGCCGCTGTCGCACAGCAGGTTGATTTCGCCGTTGTTGATGATGGCTTTGGTCTTGCCGCCAAACGCATACGAGTCATCCGCGTAAACGTTGATCACGCCGTCTGCGGTGTTGTTTATGGTGGTGGCATTACCGTTGCCCTTGATGCCGATAAGCCCGGTGCCGTTGGTGCCGTCCTCCTTGCCCTGCTCGGTACCGACGTTGATGGTGCCGCTATTGACCAGGTTAATGACATAACTGCTGGTGCCGCCGCTAATCGCCACGGCGTTATCGCCCTGCACGTTGATAGTGCCCTGGTTGCCGAAGTTATAGCCGCGGCCCAAATTGATTAGCGGCGCATCCGGGTTAATACCGTTAATCACGCCGGTTGCGGTGTTCCAGATCCATTTGGGGTCATTGCTGCCGTTGGCCGTGGTGATGGCGCTGTAACCGTTAGTGGCGGTGATGGTGCCGCTGTTCACCTGGGTCAGCGAATCGTTGGCGCGCGTCAGATTGATGATGGTGTTCTCGCCGCCTTCCACCGCGCTGCCGCTGTTGGTAAGCGTTGCGTCCTCTTCGTTATAGAAATAGAAGCTGCCGCTGACCAGCGATTTGCCATCTTCCGCCACCGTCATATCGCCAGTATTGACGATTTCCTGCTGGTAGCTGGTGCCCGCTATGGAGCCGGTGAAATCGCCGTTATTGTAAAAAGTAACGTCGCCATTAAGGGTTAACAGATCGGTGGTGATGCTGCCGTCCGCTTCATTAAAGAGGCTGTGCCAGGTGGAAATAGCGTCCGCGTCCAGCGTCCCGTAGTTAGCCAGCGCGTTAGCCCCGCCGTTAATCGTCACGGTGCCGTTGACGGTGAGCGAGGCGCCCGCTTCGTTGTACAGCCAGCCCCCGTTAACGTCCACATCGCCGTTCAGGGTTTCAGTACCGTAGTTGGCCAGCGTACCGGCGGTGAAGAAACCTGTGTCGGAGGTCCTGGTGTCGCTGTCGCCGCTGCCGGGCAGAGACTGAATCCAGATTTTGTCCGTTGGCGTGCCGCCCATGTGTGAATCAGTATCATCCATCGGGCTGCCGTTAAGGTTGATAGAGCCGTTATTGATGATGTAGCTGGAACTGTCGCTCAGAAACGCCTGGCCGTAATCGGCGTCGATGTTAATCACGCCGCTGGTGTCGTTGATGACGACGCCGCCGTTGAGCGCCGCCATCCCGACCAGCTCGTCTGCCTGACCGGTCACGCCGTCATCGGCGGTCAGGGTGATCACGCCCTGGTTAATGGCGGTGCCGCCATTAAGCGCCATCATGCCGAACCCGGCGTTGTTGACGGTAATGTTGCCGGTGTTGATGGCGGTGGCGTCGCCATCGGCATCGGTGGAACCCGCCACCATTCCTGAGCTGGTGAGATAGAGCGATGATGGCTGCCAGTAGCTGGTGCTGGTGATGTTATTTTCATCGTCCAGCGTCGGGACAAGGCCATCCAGATAGATATCGCCTTCGTTTAGTGCTTTACCTCGGCTGGCGGTAACGCCATATACACCTGCCCCCTGCAAATGGATCGTGGCGCCCTCATCGTTAACGACATCGCCATAATCCGAAGCCATCATGGCGTAAAAGGTGTGGGTGTACCATTTCAATGGGTATACTTCAATACCGCCACTGCCCTGCGGCGTCTGATCAGAAATGAGGGTGATATCGCCGCCGGCTTTGTTATGAACAGCCGATCCCTCGCCACTAGCCCTTGTGATGGCTGCACGATCCTCACTACTGTTGCTACTGGTCGCGTAGACCAGAATATCTCCGCTGTTGCTGACTTCCGAGCCGTTATCTGCGCGAATGACGGAATACACGCCATGGCTTGTAATATCGCCTTTATTTTCAATTGATGTGCCTTCGCCATCAGCCATCAGCAACGCGTTGTAGGTGTAATAGCCTGTGGGTATATAACTGACATTAACGTCAACAACTGAGTCATCACCCAGAATCAGGGAGCCGCCGTTGTTGACCCGCGCCAGTACAACGTGCCCCCCCACTACCGTGTTGGTATCAATGGTAGAATGACCGTTTAGCGTAACGGTACTGTTACCGCTGACGCTGATGCCGGTAATGTCTGCAGAGGTTCCATCAAGTGGATCCTCGCTGTGGGTGATATTAATACCGCCGTCAATCTCAACGTCGTTATCATCACCTGTTACGCTCAGGCCAACAACGTCCAGGTATTGTCCGCTGGCGGCGGACAGATCGTTGTCATCAATATTCAGCGCGCCATTAAGGGTAACGGTATTGCCGTTGCCGCCGACGACAACGCCAGTTAACGGGGGAGCCCCGGCAGCCAGGTCATCCTGCCCGTAGTCGGCGCTGATATTTACGTTGCCGGTGATATCAACGGCGTTGCTGTCGCCGCTCACGCTCACCCCTGTCGCTGAGCTAAACACGCCTTCGCTGTCCTGGACTGAGACAACGTTAATATCGCCATCCAGCGTAACCTGCGACATATCGCCGCTCACCAGCGCGCCGGTGCCGTTAAGGCTGACGTCAATATCCCCTTTGTTTTTGAAGGTATTTTTTTCGCCTGCAACCACAAAACCCACCGAGTCCGCATCACGCACGGTGGCGTTGCCGGTATTTTTTGCTTCATTTCCGGTGCCGTAGGTGATGATGCCCATCGCGCCGTCTGTGACCAGCAGATCGCCCGCCAGGGTCAGGCTGCCGTTGTCGCCGTTGATAATCACGGCGGCAGAGCCCGCGCCATCCACCGCGATATCACCGGTATTGGTGGTATGGGCGTCGTCGCCGTCAATGCGCGTACCGACGGCGCCGCCGGAGATAGTCTGATTACCTTCGTTGATAACGAGCGCGTTGTCGCCTTCGATATACAGCGCCGTGGCGTCTGCGCCGCTGACGGTAGTGCTCCCGGCGTTATCGATAACCACGTTGTCGCCGGTAATGTGGCCGCCGGTGCCGCCGTCGGTGATGGTCATATCACCGTCATTGTTGACGCGGGCGTTATTGCCGTCAATGACGGTGCCGGTGGAGCCTGCGCCGCTGATGTTAGAGGTACCGGTATTCTTAATCGTGGCGTTGTCGCCGTCGATGATGATGGCGGTACCGCCGCCGCTCACGGCAATGTCACCGGCGAAATTGGTGGTGGTGCCGTTGCCGGAAATCAGCGCGCCGGTGGCGTTGTCCACCGTGGAGTGGCCCGAAATGGTGTTGGTGGTGCCGTCACCGGAGATAACCATGCCGGTGGCACCGTCGGTCACACTGGAGTCCCCGGTGAGCGTGTTGACGGTTCTATCGCCGGAAATAATCACGCCGGTGCGATCCTGGCCGCTGATATCCATGCCGCGATCGGAATTATGCGCCTGGTCATCGCCGCTGATAACGGTGGTGTTATCGTCGGCAATAATCAGATAGCCCCGGCTGTCGTACTTCCAGTAGAGACCGTTTTCCTGGGTGCCTTCAATCACGGCGGCATTGGCGTCGGTCACGTCCCAGCCGGTGACGTTCAGCGTTTTACCGTCCGCGGTGGTGAGCTGCCACTGGTTGTCCTGTTCTGAATAATTCCACACGGCACCCTCAAGAACGCTGCCGTTATCCAGTTTGAAGCTGTCGAAGGTCAGGGTGTCTTTGCCTTTATCGATGGTGACGCCGTTGCTGAAGGTAATAACAGAGTCATCTGGGGGCGTGTCGTCGTCATCGCCGCTATCATCGGGCGGGGTTACATCGTCATCGCCGCTATCATCGGGCGGGGTCACATCGTCATCGCCGCTATCGTCGGGCGGGGTTACATCGTCATCGCCGCTATCGTCAGGCGGGGTCACATCGTCATCGCCGCTATCGTCGGGCGGGGTCACATCGTCATCGCCGCTATCGTCGGGCGGGGTTACATCGTCATCGCCGCTATCATCAGGCGGGGTTACATCGTCATCGCCGCTATCGTCGGGCGGGGTTACATCGTCATCGCCGCTATCGTCGGGTGGGGTTACATCGTCATCGCCGCTATCGTCGAGCGGGATCACATTGTCATCGCCGCCATTATCGGGCGTAGGGGGGGTATAAGAATGATTAGAATCTCCGCCACCGTTATTTTCAACGCCAATAGCCACACCTGCGACCAGCGCAGCAACGCCGCCAGCAACCCAGCCCCAGTGATTATCATTTTCAGGTGTGGCAAGGCAGGTCGGTGAAAGTTTTGCGCGTTTTTCTTTAGGCAGGGAGGAGATATTACTGGGACATTCTTTTTCATCATCGTTATTTTCTGCGGCGATGGCCGGAATGTAATAACTTTGTAGCGTTAAAGCGATAGCGATAGAAATAAGTTTTTTCTTTTGCATAGGGTTCATCCTTAATTAATATTTTCCTTGCGTACTAAACATATGCAGAGAGCGGTACAGGCAATGATGAAATGGCCAGAAGAAAAATTATGCTTTAGTGTTTATTTTATCACCCGATAACCAGGTCAGGTCAAATTGAGTGCTTAACGGTGTTATTTATTGTATGAATGAATAAGGGGTGAATTTGACGAGTAAAAGGGTTTTTAGGCAGAATTATTACTATTTAAATTTTTCTGGTGTATTTAAAGTTGATTTCTTAATTCACTTTTAAGTAAAAATAATTTGAGATTACGAGTAGTTGTAAAATAAAGCCCTGTTATTCAGGGCGTTATTTTAATTAATAATTAGAGAACCAATTTAATTTATCGCGTAAGCCAACGACCCGGCCAACGATAATCAGCGCCGGGCTTTCAACCTGTTGCGCTAATTCACCAAGCTGCGTCAGCACACCGTGGACGACGCGTTGCTTCACGGAGGTACCGTTTTCTACCAGCGCAACCGGCATATCGGCCTGCATACCGAATGCGATCAGTTTTTCCTGGATAGTCGCTGCCTGATTCAGCCCCATGTAGAACACCAGCGTCTGTTTTTCTGCCGCCAGGTTTTCCCAGTCCAGCTCGCCGCCGGTTTTCAGGTGACCGGTGACCAGACGTACGCTCTGGGCGTAATCGCGATGGGTTAGCGGAATACCGGAGTAGGCGGAGCAGCCGGAAGCCGCGGTAATCCCTGGCACTACCGAGAAAGGAATACCGGCATGACACAGCGTTTCCAGCTCTTCGCCGCCGCGACCAAAGATAAAGGGATCGCCGCCTTTCAGGCGTACCACGCGTTTACCTTTTTGCGCTTCACGCAGCAGGATCTGGTTGATTTCTTCCTGTGGGACGCAGTGGTAACCCGCGCGTTTCCCCACAAAGACCCGATCGGCATCGCGGCGTACCAGGTTCATAATGTCGTCGGAGACGAGGCGATCGTAAACCACGATATCCGCCTGTTGGATTTGTTGTAACCCTTTCAGCGTCAGCAGTCCGGCATCGCCCGGCCCGGCGCCGACCAGCACGACTTCGCCACGGTGATCCAGCGGTTCGCTAAACAGGCGTTCGGTTGTCGCGTTAACCGCTTTCTCATCGGCATTCGCCAGCGACTGCGCCAGCCGGTCATTGACGAAAAATTTTTCCCAGAAGCGACGACGCTCGCCCATCGTGGCAAACTGCTTTTTCACCCGGGCGCGGAGTTGCCCGGCATAGCGCGCGACCTGCCCCAGATGCTGCGGCAGCAGCGATTCCAGTTTCTCGCGCAGCAGACGCGCCAGTACCGGGGAAGTGCCGCCCGAGGAGACGGCGACCATCAGCGGCGAGCGGTCAATAATGGAGGGCATGATAAAGCTGGCGGCTTTCGGCGCATCCACCACGTTGCAGAAGATACGGCGTGACTCCGCCGCGTCGCTGACGCGCTGGTTGACGGTATCGTCATCAGTGGCCGCGATCGCCAGCCAACACGAGTCGAGAAGCGTTTCGTCGAACGGACCCTCAACCAGAGTCAACATGCCTTCATTTGCCCATACGGTGAACTGTGGAATGAAGGTTAGCGCATTGACCGTTAAACGTGCGCCTGCTTCCAGCAGTAACCGTGCTTTGCGTTCTGCGACATCGCCACCGCCGACGATCAGACAGTCGCGGTCGCGTAATTGACAAAATATAGGCAAATGGTCCACGACATTACCCCTTAATGGTTGGCTGTAACCTTAATTTGGTTGGTTTTTTGCGGAACAGGACGCTCCGATTTCGGCGTAGCATACCAATAACCCAATCCCATGAACACGACGCCGGACAAAGTATTGCCCAGAGTGACCCATAACAGATTGTGTCCGATTCCGGACAGGGTATAGGCGTCGCTGTGATAACCAAACCAGGAGAGGGCAAACAGCGTCATATTCGCGACGGAGTGCTCGTAGCCGGAAGCGATAAACGCCAGCAGACACCACCAGATAGCAAGAAATTTTGCCGTGCCTTCGGTGCGAATCGCCATCCAGATTGCCAGACAAACCAGCCAGTTACACAGCGCGCCTTTGAAGAACAGTACCGTGGCGGGCGCGGTGGTTTTCGCCAGCGCGACTGAGTGAACGATACTGGTATCGACCGGCAACAAACTGCCGCCGCCCCAGCTGTAAAGCAGGGCGACAAACACGGAACCGACCAGGTTGCCGAGCCAGGTTTGCGGCAGGATAGCCCACATTTGACCGTGGCTGATGGTGCCTGCTTTGACGCCCAGCGTCAGGAACATGGTGTGGCCGGTAAACAGTTCGGAACCTGCGATGATGACCAGCGTTAAGGCGATACCGAAGGTCGCTCCCATCACCAAAGGACGCACGGACGGGTCGAGCAGATTGCCGAGGGTGAAAATAAGAATGATGCCGAGACCGACATAAGCCCCGGCCATTGCCGAACTGACCCAGAAGCCGAGCGGATTATTCGCCGACAGGCGTGCGATGCGCGCAGCGTTAGTCGCACACTTATTGATAGTGTCTGTAAACATTTGATTATCCTTTTCTCACTTCATCCTTTGCACTGCCTCTTTGTTGGCTGCCCTCGCTCACCCCAGTCACATAGTGAACTATGTTCCTGGGGATTTGCTCAGTTGCCGCCGCGATGCAGTACAAATGATTTTGTGATAACAATTAAAATGAAAAAAAATACAAAAAAGGGGAGGCGTTGCGCCTCCCAAAAATAATTAACCGCGCAACTGCACCACGCCGTCTTTTACCCGCGCGTCGTACTGTTTCACAGAGAACTGCTCATCTTCCATGCACAAACCATCGCTCAGGCGGAAGCGCTGTTTCTTCAGCGGGCTGGCGACCCACAGTTCGCCCTGGTGTTCCGCAATCAGTCCACGAGACAGCACGCTGGCCTCAAAGAACGGGTCGATGTTGCTGATCGCGAACACCTGATCGCTATGGTAAGGACGGAAAATCGCGACTTGTTCAGTACCTAACAGCGCGCAGACGCCGGTTCCCGGCAGGATGTCATCGATTTTGCAGATGTTTTGCCACTGGCTCATGCGTTTTCCTCCACCAGAGTGACCGGGATACGTTCATACGGCGTGGCCGGACGATGCTGTTCACGTTCAGGCACAACCTGGACGTTCGGGTCGCGTTTGTCGCTGTTGATAAAGTGCTTAAAGCGAACCTGTGCGGATGGGGTGTTAACGGTTTCTGTCCACTCGCAGACCACCGCTGCGCGCAGGCGCGCCATCTCTTCTTCCAGATGTTCGTTCAGGCCCAGCTTATCGTCGATGATGACCGATTTCAGGTACTCGATGCCGCCTTCCAGATTATCCAGCCACGGCGCGGTACGGGTCAGTTTGTCGGCAGTACGGATGTAGAACATCATAAAGCGGTCGAGGTACTTGATCAGCGTGTCGCGATCGAGATCGGCTGCCAGCAGATCCGCATGACGCGGTTTCATCCCGCCGTTACCGCAGACGTGCAGGTTCCAGCCTTTCTCTGTGGCGATGATACCCACATCTTTGCCCTGCGCTTCCGCACATTCACGGGTACAGCCGGAGACGCCGAATTTCATTTTGTGCGGGGTACGAATGCCTTTGTAGCGGTTTTCCAGCTCCACGCCGAAACCGACGCTGTCGCCCACGCCGTAGCGGCACCAGGTGCTGCCGACGCAGGTTTTCGCCATCCGCAGCGCTTTGGCGTACGCGTGACCGGTTTCGAAACCGGCTTCAATCAACTGACGCCAGATTTCCGGCAGATCGTCTTTTTGCGCGCCAAACAGACCGATACGCTGAGAACCGGTAATTTTGGTATAGAGGTTAAACTCGCGGGCGATACGCCCCACGGCCACCAGACCTTCCGGGGTGATTTCGCCGCCCGCCGAGCGCGGGATCACCGAGTAAGTACCGTCTTTCTGGATATTTGCCAGGAAGTTATCGTTAGTATCCTGTAGCGGCGTGTGCTGCGGCTTGAGGATGTATTCGTTCCAGCACGACGCCAGCAGCGAACCGACGGTCGGCTTACACACTTCGCAGCCGTAGCCTTTACCGTGTTTCGCCAGCAGTTCTTCAAAGGTTTTGATACCTTCCACGCGGATTAAGTGGAACAGTTCCTGACGAGAATAAGCAAAGTGCTCGCACAGGTTGTTGTTGACTTCAATACCCTGTTTCGCCAGTTCGGCGTTCAGTACCTGCGTCACCAGCGGGATGCAGCCGCCGCAGCCGGTTCCGGCTTTGGTTTCCGCTTTCAGCGCCGCCACGGTATGGCAGCCTTTATTGATAGCGGCGATCAGATCGCCTTTAGTCACATCGAAGCAGGAGCAGATCTGCGCGCTGTCCGGCAGTTTATCCACGCCGATAGCGGGTTTACCACTGCCCGCGTGCGACGGCAGGATCAGCGAATCCAGGTTTTCCGGCAGTTCGATGGCGTTCAGTACCAGTTGCAGCAAATTGCCGTAATCGCTGGTGTCGCCGACCAGTACTGCGCCGAGCAGCGTTTTGTTATCTTCGCTGACAATTAGACGTTTGTAGACTTCTTTGCTTTCATCGAGGTAAACGTAACTACGCGCGCCCGGCGTGCGGCCATGCGCGTCGCCGATGCCGCCGACGTCCACGCCCAGCAGCTTCAGCTTGGCGCTGAGATCCGCCCCTTCAAAGGCGTTTTCACTGCCGAGGATATGGTCAACGGCGACCTGGGCCATTTTATAGCCTGGTGCGACCAGACCGTAAACGCGGTTGTTCCAACTGGCGCACTCGCCGATAGCGTAGATATCTGGGTCAGACGTCTGGCAGGTGTCGTTAATCACGATCCCGCCGCGCTGCGCGACGGCCAGACCGCACTGGGTAGCCAGCTTGTCGCGGGGGCGAATACCGGTAGAGAAGACGATGAAATCGACTTCCAGCTCGCTGCCGTCGGCAAAACGCATAGTCTTACGCGCTTCGTTACCCTGCTGAACAATCTCTTGCGTGTTTTTACTGGTGTGTACACGCACGCCCATGCTTTCGATCTTGCGACGTAGCTGCTCGCCGCCCATTTGATCGAGTTGTTCCGCCATCAGCATTGGCGCAAATTCAATGACGTGCGTTTCCACGCCGAGGTTTTTCAGCGCGCCAGCGGCTTCCAGCCCCAGCAGACCGCCGCCGACCACCGCCCCGCGCTTGCTGCGACGGGCGCAGGCTTCGATAGCGTTGAGGTCTTCAATGGTACGGTAAACGAAGCAATCCTGGGTTTCGGAGCCTTTAATCGGCGGGATCCACGGATAGGAACCGGTCGCCATGATCAGCTTGTCATAATAAACGGTACGACCCGCGCTGGAGTGAATCACTTTCTCCTGACGGTTAATGGTAATTGCGCGTTCGCCAACCAGTACCTTTACGCCGTGCTTCTCGTAAAATCCTTCACGCACCAGAGAGAGCTCTTCCGCGGTGTGGTGAGAGAAGTAGGATGACAGGTGGACACGGTCATAGGCTTTACGGGGTTCTTCACAGAACACGGTAATGTCGAACAGGCTAGCGTCGGATTTATCAAGGAGATCCTCAATAAAGCGGTGGCCGACCATACCATTACCGATAATAGCGAGTCTGACTTTGCTCATTTTTGCCTCGATTTCTTTTCTATTACCGCCTACCTTAACGATTCAGCAACCCCGCTTATTGATGTAAATCAAATTCACCTTTATATACCTCTTAATGGGTATGTGGCTGATTTGTCTGGATTTTTATAAGTGGCGGAATTGTCAGGCTTTTCAGGTTTGTACAAATGACATACAAAATGAGGGGTTTTTAGGCCAACAGGCCTACCCCGTCAGGAGGGGGGATAGAGTGCCGGAGGGCGATGTCGCCATCCGGCAAGGATTATCAATGCGTAGCCGGCGCGCTATGCTGACGATGACGGGAGACAAAGCCGAGCGCAAAGCACATCACAAAGACCACTGCATACAGACCATTCGCGGTGAGTAACGCCGCCTGTGGGCCGCTGTGCGCTACAATCGGGCCGGTGACGACGAAGGTCAGCATCGTTCCGATAGTGCCGCAGGTCAGAATAAAGTTAACCAGCTTAGGCGAGGCCACTTTCGTTTGCTGCGATCCCAGCGTAATGATGGAGGTATAAATGGCGCTGGAGAAGAAGCCCAGCGTCAGAATAAACCACGGCATATGCGCCTGCGTGCCGGTAATAAACAGATACATCAGTACCGCCGCCATACCCGCCAGTACGGTCAGAATGCGTTGCAGATCGAAAAAGCGCAGGATAAAGCTGAACGCCCACATGCCAAACATATAGGACATCCAGAAATCACTCACCAGCGCCCCGGCGTCATTCAGGCTCATGCCGAGGCCTTTGGCGTATTCCGGCACCCAGGAGATAAAGCCTAATTGACCGAGGATATAGCACAGCGCGGCGACGGCCAGAAACAGTACGCCAATGCCCCATTTTTCTTTGGCGACAGGCGCCTGAGAGTGCTGCGCATGTTTACCCAGCGCCGGAAATTCACAGCCGAAGGTCAGGATGAAAATCGCCAGGTAGACCAGGCCGATGCAGGCGTAGACCCAGTACCACTCAATACTACGCGCCAGCAGGAAGGCGGCGACCATAGGAAAAATCATCCCCGCCATGCTGAAGAAGGAGTCGGTAAACAGCAGTCGGGAACCGCGCTGACGCCCTTCATACAGTTGCGTAATCAGGAAGGTGCCAATCGACATGGTGATCCCGCTGACCAGCCCCAGCACAAACATCGCCGCTGAGAACAACGCCAGGCTATGGCTGAACATCAGCCCGGCCACCGCCAGCACCATCAGGATAAAACCAAAGCGTAGCTGTGTTTTCAGCGGGACGATTTCCATCAGCCACGCGTTGAGGAAGATCGAGATCAAAATCCCGGCGTTCAGAAAAGTAAAGGTGTTACTCATGCTGGAAACGGGCAGATGAAAATAGTCTGCGATATTTCCCATCACCATCCCGGTGACAATCACCAGCGCCCCGGTCAGGGCGTAGGAAAGAAAGCTGATCCATGTGAGCTTGATGCGGTTGCTGTTAGTCATGTCTGGCCTTGAAGAGAAGTGAAGCGCGTGGAGGGCGCGTTAAGCGGGCAGATTTTAGGCGTTTTTGTGATGTATTTAAATAATTATTAGTGATAGTAATGTTCATTACATTTTTTAATGTGATGTTTGTCACATCATATTGCAAGGACAAGGCGTTGCGTCGTAACGTTACATTTGTTTCATGTACGTAAAATTAGGTAAAGGGCTGGCCTGGCCCTGGAAGGCTCTTTAGAATCATTCCACTTGCTTTATTTCTGCTCTCTTTAAGGAAATCTCATGCTCAAATCGACTCTGGCGGCTGTCGCAGCTGTTTTCGCTCTTTCTGCTCTTTCTCCCGTAGCGTTGGCAGCAAAAGGTGATCCTCATGTGCTGTTAACCACCTCCGCCGGGAATATTGAGCTGGAGCTGAACAGCCAGAAAGCGCCGATTTCTGTGAAAAACTTTGTCGATTACGTCAACAGTGGTTTCTATAACAACACTACGTTTCACCGAGTTATTCCTGGCTTTATGATTCAGGGCGGTGGTTTTAACGAGCAGATGCAGCAGAAGAAACCGAATCCGCCGATTAAGAATGAAGCCGACAACGGTCTGCGTAATACTCGCGGCACGATCGCGATGGCGCGCACCGCAGATAAAGACAGCGCCACCAGCCAGTTCTTTATTAACGTCGCGGATAACGCTTTTCTCGACCACGGCCAGCGCGACTTTGGCTATGCGGTATTTGGTAAAGTGGTAAAAGGTATGGATGTCGCCGATAAAATCTCACAGGTACCGACGCACGATGTCGGGCCTTATCAGAATGTGCCGACAAAACCAGTCGTTATCCTTTCCGCGAAAGTCCTGCCATAAAACATGCCTGCGCGGGCGCGAGCCGCCCGCGTTTTCTCCCTGTCTCAGCGTAACCTGAAATTGCTGCTTATACTTGTGGTCAAGCACAGACATATTCAGGGAGGCCCGGTGAAGAAACTTACCGATAAACAAAAGTCACGCTTTTGGGAACAGCGGCGCAACGTTAACTTCCAGCAAAGCCGCCGTCTCGAAGGTATTGAGATCCCCTTAGTAACCCTGACCGCCGATGAAGCGCTGGCACGTCTTGACGAGCTTCGGAGGCACTATGAGCGATAAATTTGGCGAAGGGCGCGATCCGTACCTCTATCCGGGGCTGAACGTGATGCGTAATCGGCTGGGGATTCATCAGGCCCAGCGACTGGCGCAAGCGGCATACGAAATGACCGCGCTCCGCGCCGCCACGATTGAACTGGGGCCGCTGATACGCGGCTTGCCTCATCTGTGCGCGATTCATCGCCAGCTCTATCAGGATATTTTCGACTGGGCAGGGCAACTGCGGGAGGTCGATATTTACCAGGGCGATACCCGTTTCTGCCACTTTGCCTATATCGAAAAAGAGGGCAATGCTCTGATGCAGGATCTGGAAGAGGAGGGCTATCTGGTCGGTCTGGCGCACGAGAAGTTTGTCGAGCGGCTGGCGCATTACTACTGTGAAATTAACGTGCTTCATCCGTTTCGTTTGGGGAGCGGGCTGGCGCAGCGCATCTTCTTTGAACAGCTGGCGTTACATGCAGGCTATGCGCTGAGTTGGCAAGGTATTGCGGTTGAAACATGGAAGCAGGCGAACCAGAGCGGCGCGATGGGCGATCTCTCCGCTTTGCAGGCGATTTTTCAGAAAGCGATAAGCGAAGCTCGCGAAACTGAGTAAAATAGTGCGGTTCTACTCACCCGGAGCCGCCATGATCCTGCTTATCGATAACTATGATTCCTTTACCTGGAACCTCTACCAGTATTTTTGTGAACTGGGCGCGGAAGTGCAGGTCCGGCGCAATGATGCGCTGACGCTGGCGCACATTGACGCTTTGAACCCGCAAAAAATCGTTATCTCTCCTGGCCCCTGTACGCCGAATGACGCTGGCATTTCACTGGCGGTCATCCGCCATTATGCCGGACGTATTCCGATGCTGGGCGTTTGCCTGGGTCATCAGGCGATGGCGCAGGCCTTTGGCGCGTCGGTGGTGCGGGCAGCGAAAGTGATGCACGGTAAAACGTCACCTGTTACGCATAATGGACAGGGCGTGTTTCGGGGATTGCCCAGCCCGTTAACCGTGACACGTTACCACTCGCTGATTGTCGACCCTGCCACGTTGCCTGAGTGTTTTGAGATCACCGCCTGGAGCGAAACGCAGGAGATTATGGGCATTCGCCACCGCGAGTGGGATCTGGAAGGCGTGCAGTTCCACCCGGAAAGTATTCTCAGCGAACAAGGACACGCTCTGCTGAAAAATTTCCTCCGGCGTTGATTTGTGGTTGCTATTGAGTGATTTTTTATTCATATTTTGTGATTATAATTTCACTGGCATTTCTACTTAACCGGGTGGTAATGATATGGCAACTGAACAAACGGCTATTACGCGCGCAACTTTTGATGAGGTGATTCTGCCTGTTTATGCACCGGCGGACTTTATTCCGGTCAAAGGTAAAGGCAGCCGCGTATGGGATCAGCAGGGCAAAGAGTATATCGATTTCGCCGGCGGGATTGCAGTGACTGCGCTGGGCCATTGCCATCCGGCACTGGTCGAGGCGCTGAAATCCCAGGGGGAAACCTTGTGGCATACCAGTAACGTTTTTACCAATGAACCGGCGTTGCGTCTGGGACGTAAACTGATCGACGCCACGTTTGCCGAGCGCGTGCTGTTTATGAATTCTGGCACCGAAGCGAACGAAACCGCTTTTAAACTGGCGCGTCATTATGCCTGCGTGCGCCATAGCCCGTTCAAAACGAAAATCATTGCCTTCCATAACGCCTTTCATGGCCGTTCCTTGTTTACCGTCTCTGTAGGCGGGCAGCCGAAATATTCCGACGGCTTTGGGCCGAAACCCGCCGATATTATTCACGTTCCCTTCAATGATCTTCATGCGGTGAAAGCGGTAATGGATGACCACACCTGCGCGGTGGTGGTCGAGCCGATTCAGGGTGAAGGCGGCGTGCAGGCGGCTACACCGGAATTCCTCAAAGGGTTACGCGACCTGTGTGACGAGCATCAGGCGTTGCTGGTGTTTGATGAAGTGCAGTGCGGGATGGGGCGCACCGGAGACCTGTTTGCCTATATGCACTACGGCGTCACGCCGGATATCCTCACCAGCGCCAAAGCGTTAGGCGGCGGTTTTCCGGTGAGCGCCATGCTGACCACGCAGGAAATAGCCTCGGCCTTCCATGTCGGTTCGCATGGTTCAACCTATGGCGGTAATCCGCTGGCCTGTGCGGTGGCTGGCGCGGCATTCGATATTATTAATACGCCAGAAGTACTACAAGGCATTCACACTAAGCGGCA
The DNA here is from genome assembly GCF_050574145.1 of Salmonella sp. GDC200615. Lineage (NCBI taxonomy): Bacteria > Pseudomonadati > Pseudomonadota > Gammaproteobacteria > Enterobacterales > Enterobacteriaceae > Salmonella > Salmonella sp. GDC200615. Next base: position 414,137 of record NZ_CP192247.1, read on the forward strand.
ACAGTTTGTGCAACATTTGCAGGCGATTGACGAGCAATTTGACATTTTCAGCGATATTCGCGGCATGGGGCTGCTGATTGGCGCGGAACTGAAGCCGAAGTACAAAGATCGGGCGCGCGATTTTCTGTACGCAGGCGCGGAGGCCGGCGTGATGGTGCTCAATGCCGGAGCCGACGTGATGCGTTTTGCCCCGTCGCTGGTGGTGGAAGATGCGGATATCAATGAAGGAATGCAGCGCTTTGCGCAGGCGGTAGGGAAGGTGGTTGCCTGATGGTAGATTGCCGGATAAGCGTAGCGCATCCGGCAGTCGGTCTTAACTTTTTGTATCCCGTAGCCGCTTACTCAGCCAGATACCGTGATGCGGACGCTGACGCCAGGCCATCGACGAAATGGTGTGCATGGTGTTCAGATGGCCAATGATGCGCTGTAAATGTTGTTCCAGAGTGCTCAATAAGCCATGTGACGGCATGTCCGGCGACTCCAGAATATTGACATCGCCGGAGCCGCCTGGCCTGTCGTACTCCAGGCGCTGCTGGCAGCGCTGAATCGCAATCTCGCAAGATTCCAGATAGCGCTGCGCCAGATCAGGCGTCAGCATGGTGTGTTCCCGCGCCAGCGTCGTCATAGCGTTGATATGCTCGACAATAAACTGGCTGTGCGTGACCCACAGTTTCATATCCGACAGATAGTGGGTATTGAATCCGGGTTCCTGCATTGCCTGATTTAACGAGTTGAATAACGTGTTATGCGCCTGGTTGACCCGCATTCTTTGATAAGCGAGCGGGGTGGCCTGCGGATCGTTACTGAGGATCAGTCGGATAGCTTCTTGATCGGCTTCCAGCGCATCATGGGCGTTTTTACGTAATAGCCCGCTTTGCCATTGCGGCCACAGCCAGACCATGCCGCCAAAGGCAATTAAACAGCCAATCAGCGTATCGATCAGCCTCGGCACAATAAACTGCTCTCCGTTTAACGTCAGTAACTGGATGGTGTATACCGCCGTCACCGTAAAGCCGACCGTCGCCCAGCCGTAGTTTTTACGAATAATCAGATAACTTGCCAGCGTTAGTACCAGCATGACCGCCAGCGTAATGCTTTCGGGAATATGTAAGTGCAGCGTGACGCCGGCAATCACCAGGCCGACCAGCGTTCCGACTGAACGGTGCAGAATACGTACGCGCGTCGCGCCATAGCCGTTTTGGGTGACAAACAGCACCGTCATGAGTATCCAGTACGGTTTAGGCAGGTGCAACGCACTGCCCATCAGACTGGCGATGCTCATCATCACGCTGATGCGTCCGGCGTTGCGTAGCGCCGGTGATTTAAGAGACATATAATTTTTCAGCGCCGGAAGTAGCGGCAAACGACGCTGTTTATCGGCCATCAGGTCGCGGGCGTACAGCGGCCGCTGAGTACGCAGCACACGGGCGATTCGACTGAAGTGCCAATAGCAGAACTGGCCTACCGGATTTTCAGGATGCTGATTGGCGATTTTCTCCAGAGCGCCAATCTGTTTTTCCATGGAGAAGCGCGTCGGCAGACGATGATAAAGAATGTCATCCGCCAGCACGCGCAGACGGGCGGCGACCGTTTGCGCATTCCAGCGAATCACCTCTTCCGCATGGCTGCGTTCTACCAGTTTCTGTACCTCTTCCGGCTGATGCAAGCTGACGGAGATGTGCTCCTGCAAATCCATCGCTTCCTGAAAAGCCCGTAACAGGCGCTTGTAATCATTATTGTTGTGCGCCGAAAGCATATGCATCTGTTGGTAACACTGGGTAATGAGATCGACCGCTTTTTGCTGGCGTATCAGCAGGGGAGGCAGCGCTTTTTCCGGATCGATATGTTGGGTGAGCAGGCTGTATTTCGCTTCGCAATAATCGGCCAGTTCACGGTATAACAAACTCAATGACTCGCGCAGCGGCTGTTCGCGCCATAGCCAGAACCAAAACCAGTTAAACACGCCGTACCATAGCGTGCCCAGCGCATAAATGAGCAGCGGCTCCCAGACGGGCATGTATCCTGCAAGACTCAGGGTAAAGATGGCGGCAATCAGCGACGCTGGCAGTAACCGCGCGTGAAGCGGGCTAATTTCCGCCGTCACGCCAAGCACCAGCGTGAGCCCGGTCAGGATCAACGGCAGGGGGATGGATTCCGCCAGCAGAAGTTGCGTTACCAGACTGCATCCGGCGAACAGCGACGCGCCGATGATCAGGCGTTTAAAAAAACGTTTGTGCGGGGTATCCAGACCTGCAATGTTGCAGCAGGCGGGAACGAGAGAGAAAAGCAAGCCCAGGTGTAGCTGGCCTATCAATAAACCGACAGCCACAGGCAGACACAGCACCAGCGTTTGCCGTAGTGCGTAATTAATCTCTGGGTGATAAATCAGTCTTCGCCACATCGATGCAAACAAAAATGGCGCATGATAAAACGCGCCATTCTGACGGAATTAACGGGTGCCGTAGACGACGATGGTCTTGCCATGCGCGGAGATCAGGTTTTGATCTTCCAGCATTTTCAAAATACGACCAACGGTTTCGCGGGAGCAGCCGACGATCTGGCCGATTTCCTGACGGGTGATTTTGATCTGCATCCCATCCGGGTGCGTCATGGCATCGGGCTGTTTCGCCAGATTCAGCAGCGTCTGAGCGATACGCCCGGTGACGTCAAGGAAGGCGAGGTTACCTACTTTTTCAGAGGTGACTTGTAAGCGACGAGCCATCTGGGAAGAGAGGCGCATCAGAATATCCGGGTTGACCTGGATTAATTGGCGAAATTTTTTGTAGGAAATTTCAGCGACCTCACATGCGGTTTTCGCACGTACCCAGGCGCTGCGTTCCTGGCCTTCTTCAAACAGGCCCAGTTCACCAATAAAATCACCCTGATTCAGATAAGAAAGGATCATTTCTTTCCCTTCTTCATCTTTGATCAGCACTGCCACGGAGCCTTTAACGATGTAGTACAGCGTTTCTGCTTTTTCACCCTGGTGAATCAGCGTGCTCTTTGACGGGTACTTATGAATGTGGCAATGAGACAAGAACCATTCAAGAGTCGGGTCTGTTTGCGGTTTGCCAAGCACCATGCGCGGTTATCCTCTGTTATAAGCTGTCTCCAGAGCCAGAAAACGGCACTGTCTCTGGGGTTGCAAAAATATACTTCCCGCTACCTGGGAAGGGGGCTACGAAAATAGATTGTAGCCTGTAATGTGATGTCCTCTGCATACATGCAGTACGTCAATGTATTACTGTAGCATCTTGTCTGTTTTAGCATAGCTTTCGCCGTGTGTCTCTTGGTGTCTCGCTTCAGCATGACCCAGGTCGCCTTCCATTGCGACTTTTGTTGTATGCGCGTAATCTTTCAGGAAAATTGAAACATTGGAGTTACGAAATATGCAAGCGCGTGTAAAGTGGGTTGAAGGGCTCACGTTCCTCGGAGAGTCCTCCTCCGGCCACCAGATTTTAATGGATGGTAACTCCGGTGACAAAGCGCCGAGTCCGATGGAGATGGTATTAATGGCGGCTGGCGGATGTAGCGCTATTGATGTGGTATCAATCCTGCAAAAGGGCCGTCAGAATGTCACCAACTGCGAAGTGAAGCTGACATCCGAGCGCCGGGAAGACGCGCCGCGCCTGTTTACGCACATTAATCTGCATTTTATCGTTACCGGCAGCGATCTGAAAGAGGCTGCCGTCGCGCGCGCTGTCGATCTCTCCGCGGAAAAATATTGCTCGGTGGCGCTAATGCTGGAAAAAGCGGTCAATATTACCCATTCGTATGAAGTGATTGCGGCGTAACATGTGATGCCGGATGGCGGCGTGGCTTTATCCGGCCTACCCGTTTTTATCTCGTAGGCCCGATAAGCGTAGCGCCATCGGGCATTTCACCACGGTTATTCGATTTTTTTGCCTTCCATTAATCGCTGCACCAGCGGCAACATAATCAGCTCCATCGCCAGCCCCATTTTGCCGCCCGGCACCACTAATGTATTAATGTGAGAAATGAACGAGCCCTGGAGCATCGCTAGGAGCCAGGGAAAATCGATCCCTTCCAGATTGCGGAAATGGATCACCACAAAACTCTCATCCAGCGAGGGAATACCCTTTGCGGCGAACGGATTGGACGTGTCGACGGTCGGTACGCGCTGGAAGTTGATATGGGTACGCGAGAACTGCGGCGTAATGTAATTGATGTAGTCGTCCATGGAACGCACCACGGAATCCATCACCGCTTCACGGGAGTGTCCGCGCTCGCTGGTGTCGCGAATCAGTTTCTGAATCCACTCGAGGTTGACGATAGGCACCACGCCAACCAACAGATCAACATGACGCGCGACATCATGTTGCGGGGTGACGACGCCGCCGTGCAGTCCTTCATAAAACAGCACATCGGTCGGTTCGGGAAGCGGCTGCCAGGGGGTAAACGTGCCGGGAACCTGATTCCACGGTACGGCTTCATCATAGGTATGCAGATATTTACGCGACTGGCCTTTACCCGTCTGCCCGTACTCAATAAAGGTATGTTCCAGTAGGCTGAAGTCATTGGCTTCAGGCCCGAAATAGCTGATATGCCGCCCGGCGTCACGCGCTTTGCGGATCGCCATATCCATTTCCGGGCGGGTGTAACGATGAAAACTGTCGCCTTCCACCTCGGCGGCGTGCAGATTTAACTGCGCGAAAATTTTACGAAACGCGAGGCTGGTGGTGGTGGTCCCCGCGCCGCTTGACCCTGTTACTGCTATCACCGGATGTTTGGCTGACATGGCAACTCCATGATTGAGCTTTAGAATAATGTATTGTCGGCAAAGGCGTTTTATTCGCGAAACTGCTTTTTCGGCATAATATTGACCGTTTCATGTAATTCAGACCATACCAGCACGGCCTCGCCGGATTGCAGTTGGAGTTTTACGTCAGCGACTTTTTGTTCAAGCGAACGTTCATGTTCACCATAATCGGTGCCTTCGCGCAACACAAAGCTTTCGATCAGGTTGTCCAGCGTGTCGGGGGCGAGCCCCTGCCAGGGAATGATCATGATGACGCCTCCAGGTACGTTGTCAGCCAGTCAGGAATTCGGCGTTCCAGCCACATTTCAGGGCGCAGCGGCGTACCGCCGATAAATCCTACGTGTCCGCCATGCTCAGTTAGCTGATACTCCACCTGCGGGGGCAGATCTTCCGCTTTAGGGATCACATGATGATCCATAAACGGATCGTCTTTAGCGTGAATAATCAGCGTCGGTTTAGCAATCTGGTTAAGCAACGGCATGGCGCTACACTGACGATAGTAGTCGATGGCGTCGGCAAAGCCGTGAATTTTCGCGGTGATCAGGTCGTCAAACTCGCGAATACGGCGCATTGATTTCAGTTGCGCCAGATTCACCGGCAGCGACCCGGGGTACGCCGCCAGCTTGCGTGACGCATTCGCTTTTAACAGATTAAGCAAATAACGCTGATAGACGCGGGAAAACCCTTTGTCCATGTGGTAGCTACAGGCTTCGAGAACGAAAGGTGCAGAAACAATTACCGCCGCCTCGATGGGAATATCGCGGCCTTCTTTCGCCAGCAGGCACGCCAGCATATTACCGCCGAGCGAATAGCCCACGGCGGCTGTCGGAACGGCGCCGAACTCCCGCTGTAGCCAGCGTAAAAACCAGGCTCCGTCCTCCGTTTCACCGGAGTGGTAAATACGATTCAGACGGTTGGGTTCGCCGCTACAGCCGCGAAAGTGCATCACCACGCCCAGCCAGCCGCGCTTTTGCGCCGCCTCAATCAGCCCGTGGGCATAGGGGCTGTTCAGGCTGCCTTCCAGACCGTGAAAGACCACCAGCCGCGGTTTATGCTTTGCCTGTTGCGGTTCTTCGCTCCATGCCAGATCGACAAAATCGCCGTCTGGTAGCTCCAGCCGCTGCCAGTGGGCGTTGAACTTCACTTTGCGGCGGATTAAGCGCGGCAGCATAGTTTGTAAATGGCGATTACGAATGCCACGCATGGGAATAAATTCATGCGAGTCATTGACAGGCGGGGTCATTTCTGTGGACGTGATCTCAACCATAGCACCAGAACAATTGATAATTGGAAACAATACTATACCGCGCATAAGGTTCACAGATTAGTCAATATGTGATTTTACGTTCAATTGGTCGTCTGGCGAAATAAAATTGCGCCTCATTTCACCAGAGGGGGCGGTATGCAAGGCGCGCGCAATACCCCACAGAAATCGCGTGAACCTCTGCATCAGCCGAATTAATCGTGGTAGTGTGGCAACACGATAGTTATGTGACTCAAGGAGAAGGCATGTCGAAGACACTTTTACAGATCCATTTTAACTTTAGCGGCCCTTTTGGCGAGGAGATGACTCAGCAACTGGTCGGGCTGGCGGAGTCTATCAATGAGGAGCCGGGCTTCATCTGGAAAATCTGGACAGAAAGCGAGAAAAACCAGCAAGCTGGCGGCATTTACTTGTTTGAATCCGAAGAAACGGCGCGGGCTTATATTAAAAAACACACTGCGCGTCTGAAAAATCTTGGCGTTGATGAGGTGACGTTTAAATTATTTGGCGTGAACGACGCGCTGACGAAAATAAATCACGGCAACCTTTGCCGCTAAATCACATAACGCAGCCTTCTGTTCCGGTGCTGCCGACCGCAACGGTAACCTTTATATCGGGACGAGTACCGAAGAGGCCTTTATGGACGAACAGCGGACAACGAACGTTCTCTTTCAGCGTGTGCAGCGCCTCGGCGGTGCGGGCGATGTTACCCTTCTCCACAAGCATCATTAAGATGGTGAGCTTGCGGAAGGTAATGTCATCGGTAATTGACAGGTTCATCGTCCGCCCCGTGCGTTAGAGCCTATCCCAGTAGGCGTAATTGTTGAAGCCAGTTTGGGGCCGGACAGCGCGCAGAAACCGGAGCGTACACATAGTACGTGAGGATTTCGAGCACTGCCCGGCCCTAAAATGGCGAATAAAATAGCCTAATGGGATAGGCTCTTAGTCGTTCTGCATCATCTGCTCAAGCTGCTCCTGCGCCTCAAGCCATGCCATTTCACACGCTTCCAGCCCGGATTTGGCGCTGGCCTGCAGTTGCAGACACTCGGTCATCTCCGCTTTACGGCTGGGGTCATACAGGCTGCTGTCGCCGAGCTTCTCTTCCGCCTGCGCTAATTGGGCGTTGAGCTTTTCCATCTCTTTTTCCAGACGGGTAATCTCTTTACGCAGCGGTTGCGTCAGAGTGCGTAGCTCGGCTTCGCGACGCTTCTGATCTTTGCGTGACTGAGCGCTGTTGGCGTTGTTTTCCTTCGGCGCGTTGTCGGCCTGGTTTTCCTGTTTCTGCACGTCGCTCAGCCATTGCTGATAATCTTCCAGGTCTCCGTCGAACGGTTCGACCTTTTTGTCGTGAACCAGATAGAGGTCGTCAGTGGTGGAGCGAATCAGGTGGCGGTCGTGCGACACGACGACCAATGCGCCTTCGAAATCAATCAGCGCTTCGGTGAGCGCCTGACGCATGTCGAGATCCAGGTGGTTGGTCGGTTCATCGAGCAACAGCAGATTTGGACGCTGCCAGACGATCAGCGCCAGTACCAGGCGCGCTTTCTCGCCGCCGGAGAAACGTTGCGTCTCTTCCGTTACTTTGTCGCCCTGGAAACCGAAGCCGCCGAGATAGTCGCGCAGCTTCTGCTCCAGTTCCTGCGGCGCCAGACGCGCCATATGCTGCAACGGGGATTCATCGGCGCGCAGGAACTCCAGTTGGTGCTGGGCGAAGTAGCCGAGCTTAATGCCTTTGGCGAGGCCGATTTCACCGTGCAACGGTTCCAGTTCGCCCGCCAGCAGCTTGATCAGCGTCGATTTCCCCGCGCCGTTGCGGCCCAGCAGGCCGATACGCGAGCCGGGCACCAGGTTCAGCTTGATGGATTCCAGAATGATGCGATCGCCATAACCTGCGCTGACTTTTTCCATTTTCAGCAGCGGGTTCGGCAGGCTTTCCGGCGCGCGGAAGCTGAAATGGAACGGGTTGTCGACATGAGCCGGCGCAATCAACTCCATACGCTCCAGCATCTTGATACGGCTTTGCGCCTGCTTGGCCTTGGTGGCCTTGGCGCGGAAACGGTCGATGTAGCTTTGCAGATGCGCCACACGCTCCTGCTGACTCTCATACATCGCCTGCTGCTGCGCCAGGCGCGTGGCGCGCTGAACTTCAAACGCGCTGTAGTTGCCGGTATACTCGAACAGAGTCTGTTGTTCGATATGGATAATTTTATCCACTATCGGGTCAAGAAAATCGCGATCGTGGGAGATCAGAATCAGGGTGCCCGGATAGCTCTTCAGCCATTTTTCCAGCCAGATAACGGCATCCAGATCGAGGTGGTTGGTCGGTTCGTCGAGCAGCAGTAAATCGGAACGGCAAATCAGCGCCTGGGCCAGGTTAAGGCGCATCCGCCAGCCGCCGGAAAAGTCGCTGACCGGACGTTCCAGCTGATCGTTAGAGAAGCCGAGACCGTGTAGCAGGCTGGCGGCGCGCGAACGAACGGTCCATGCGTCGATGGCGTCCAGCTTGCCATGTATGGAGGCGATAGCATGTCCGTCGTTATGTTCGTTGGCGTCGTTAAGCTGCGCCTCCAGCTGCCGGTATTCACGGTCGCCGTCAATGACATACTCAATCGCTGGCTGAGGCAACGCAGGTGTTTCCTGATTCACCCACGCTAATTGCCAGGTTCCGGGCAGGGTAAAACTCCCGGCATCGGCGCTGATTTCATTTTTTAGCAATGCCAGCAGGGTAGATTTACCGCAGCCGTTTTTACCCACCAGGCCGACTTTCTGGCCTGGATTAATGATAGCCGAGGCATTGTCCAGTAGGACGCGCACGCCGCGACGAATTTGTAACGAGGAGAAAACAATCATAAGGCGCCGTATGTTCAGACTATGTTAATTTATCATTATGATAATGTAATATTCGGGCGTACCGCCGCGCTGGAGCGCAATGGTAGCTCAAAACAACAACGATACACAAAATCATTCAGGCCGCCTTTGGTGAGGGACAAGAATATCTCTCATTAATCCCCAGCGGCGGACATAGAGTACGTTCCTGAGTTGAACAAACGCTGTCAACGTAGAAGCGGCCTGAAGAATGGCATGTATCGACCCAAAACAACCGGGAGGGGGATTGATGTCTCAGCCAGCGAAAGTCTTGCTGTTGTATGCCCATCCGGAATCTCAGGACTCGGTTGCTAACCGGGTACTGCTTAAACCGGCCATACAGCACAATAACGTAACCGTGCACGATCTTTATGCGCGCTATCCTGATTTTTTTATCGACACGCCCTATGAACAAGCCCTGTTACGTGAGCACGACGTCATTGTTTTTCAGCATCCCCTTTACACCTATAGCTGTCCGGCTTTACTGAAAGAATGGCTTGATCGCGTTTTGAGTCGGGGGTTCGCCAGCGGACCAGGGGGAAACCAACTGGTGGGAAAGTACTGGCGTAGCGTGATTACGACCGGCGAGCCGGAGAGCGCTTACCGGTATGACGCGCTAAACCGCTATCCAATGAGCGATGTACTCCGCCCCTTTGAACTGACCGCGGCCATGTGTCGGATGCACTGGATGCCGCCCATTATTGTGTACTGGGCGCGCCGCCAGTCGCCGCAGACGCTGGCCAGTCATGCGAAAGCCTATGGCGAGTGGCTGGCGAATCCTGTGAGCGCGGGAGGCTATTGATGGAAGGTGCTGATTTATTGACCGCGGGAGTGTTGTTCCTCTTCGCGGCGGTGGCGGCGGTGCCGTTAGCCGCCAGGCTGGGCATCGGCGCGGTGCTAGGGTATTTGCTGGCGGGAATCGCGATTGGTCCGTGGGGACTGGGCTTCATCAGCGACGTCGACGAAATTCTTCACTTCTCCGAACTGGGCGTCGTGTTTCTGATGTTTATCATTGGTCTCGAACTCAATCCGTCCCGGCTTTGGCAACTGCGGCGCTCTATCTTCGGCGTCGGCGCTGCTCAGGTGCTGTTAAGCGCGGCGGTGCTGGCGGGATTATTGATGCTTGCTGATTTCTTATGGCAGGCGGCGGTCGTCGGCGGGATTGGCCTGGCGATGTCTTCGACGGCGATGGCGCTACAACTGATGCGCGAGAAAGGCATGAATCGTAGCGAGTCCGGGCAGTTAGGGTTTTCCGTCTTACTGTTTCAGGATTTAGCGGTGATCCCCGCGCTGGCGTTGGTGCCTTTATTGGCGGGATCGGCCGACGAGCATTTCGACTGGTTTAAAGTGGCAATGAAGGTACTGGCTTTCGCGGTAATGCTGATTGGCGGTCGTTACCTGCTGCGCCCGGTATTTCGTTTTATTGCTGCGTCTGGCGTGCGGGAGGTCTTCACTGCCGCGACGCTGTTGCTGGTGTTGAGCGCCGCCTTATTTATGGATGCGCTGGGACTGTCGATGGCCCTGGGAACCTTCATTGCCGGCGTTTTACTGGCAGAGAGTGAATACCGGCATGAGCTGGAAAACGCTATCGATCCCTTTAAAGGTTTACTGCTTGGGCTGTTCTTTATCTCCGTCGGTATGTCGCTAAATCTCGGCGTACTTTCATACCCATTTACTGTGGGTGGCGGCGAGCGTTGTTATTCTGGTCGTCATAAAAATGTTGACGCTGTATCTGCTGGCGCGGCTATATGGAATAAGAAGTTCTGAACGGATGCAGTTTGCCAGCGTGCTGAGTCAGGGGGGCGAGTTCGCTTTTGTGCTCTTTTCTACCGCCTCTTCTCAGCGCCTGTTTCAGGGCGATCAGATGGCGTTATTATTGGTGACTGTCACGTTATCAATGATGACCACGCCGCTACTGATGAAAGGGATTGATAAGTGGTTATCGCGCCGCCTTAATGGCCCGGAAGAGAATGATGAAAAGCCGTGGGTTGAGGATGATAAGCCCCAGGTAATTGTCGTCGGCTTTGGCCGTTTTGGTCAGGTGATCGCTCGCTTATTGATGGCGAATAAGATGCGTATCACCGTGCTGGAACGCGATATCGGCGCCGTTAATCTGATGCGCAAATATGGTTATAAAGTGTATTACGGCGACGCTACACAAGTCGAGCTGCTGCGTTCTGCGGGCGCGGAAGCGGCGGAGTCGATAGTCATCACGTGTAATGAACCGGAAGACACGATGAAGCTGGTGGAGTTGTGTCAGCAGCATTTTCCTCATCTGCATATTCTTGCGCGAGCGCGTGGACGTGTGGAGGCCCATGAGTTATTACAGGCTGGCGTCACGCAGTTTTCCCGTGAAACGTTTTCCAGCGCGCTGGAACTGGGACGTAAAACTCTGGTGTCGTTAGGTATGCATCCGCATCAGGCGCAACGCGCGCAGTTGCATTTTCGTCGGCTGGATATGCGAATGCTGCGGGAGCTGATCCCGGAGCATAGCGACATGGTACAGATTTCGCGCGCCAGAGAGGCCCGACGCGAGCTGGAGGAGATTTTTCAGCGCGAAATGCAACAGGAGCGTCGCCAGCTGGATGGCTGGGATGAATTTGAGTAGAGGTGAACAATGGCAATCCGTAAACGTTTTATTGCAGGCGCGAAATGTCCAGCCTGTCAGGCGCAGGACACAATGGCGATGTGGCGTGAAAATAATGTCGATATTGTTGAATGCGTTAAGTGCGGGCATCAAATGCGGGAGGCGGATAAAGACGTTCGCGAGCATGTTCGCAAAGAAGAGCAAGTGATTGGGATTTTTCATCCGGACTAGCGATATGCCGCAGGTTTTTTTAAGCTAAGGGGTACACGGCTGCAGAATTCCGCTACAATCTGCGCCACTATTCTTCCCATGCTCAGGAGATATCATGAAAGTAGCAAAAGACCTGGTGGTCAGCCTGGCCTATCAGGTACGTACAGAAGACGGTGTGTTGGTTGATGAGTCTCCGGTGAGTGCGCCGCTGGATTACCTGCACGGCCACGGCTCTCTGATCTCTGGCCTGGAAACGGCGCTGGAAGGCCATGAAGTTGGCGACAAATTTGATGTCGCTGTTGGTGCGAACGACGCTTACGGCCAGTATGACGAAAATCTGGTGCAGCGTGTGCCTAAAGACGTCTTTATGGGCGTTGATGAACTGCAGGTAGGGATGCGTTTCCTGGCGGAAACCGACCAGGGCCCGGTACCGGTAGAGATTACCGAAGTGGAAGACGATCACGTTGTGGTTGATGGTAACCACATGCTGGCGGGCCAGAATCTGAAATTTAACGTAGAAGTTGTTGCGATTCGTGAAGCGACTGAAGAAGAACTGGCTCACGGTCATGTTCACGGCGCGCACGATCACCACCACGATCACGGTGAAGACGGTTGCTGTGGCGGTCATGGTCATGACCATGGTCACGAGCACGGCGGCGAAGGCTGCTGCGGCGGTGGTGGTAAAGGCGGTTGCGGTTGCCATTAATCCCTGTCGTCTTTCAAGCCACCGCGGTGTTGGCTACGCTTTCAAACCCCGGTCACATAGTTATCTATGCTCCCGGGGAATTTTCAAGCTTGCCGCCTTGCTGTGACTCGAAATCCTTAGGGTATTATCATTGGTTCGATAAATCATCGGGCACAAAAAAAGCGGGTTAACCCCGCTTTTTTTTCGTCTCAATAATGCGGCGGCGGCGTTTCTTCTGCCTGAGAGGCGATATTTGACGGCTGACTGGCTTTTAACTTTTCCGTGAGCAAACGCAGATGATCGCGCAGCTTCGCCATCTCCATTTCATGTGCGGTTACCGTCAGGTTTAGTTCTTCTATGGTAATCTCCTGGAACGCCAGACGGCTTTCCAGTTCAGCCAGACGAGCTTCCATCGTGATATCCTGCATGATGTACCTCTTTATGTTGTCTCCGTCGGCGGATTCTACTTAACTTTACCGGCTTTCACAGCAACCATTACGCGCCCTACGAAACTAATTTAAACAAAAAGAGTCTGAAAAGAAGTGATAATAGGGCGTGTTCGTATGTTGATTTGTTCTGCAACGATTTATAGTACGCTTCTTACGTAAGTTAACATGGGGCGAGATGCCCCGGCCCTGGAGATATGGATGAAATCACTGTTTAAAGCCACGCTGCTGGCAACGACGATGGCCGTTGCTATGCACGCACCGATCACTTTTGCTGCTGATGCGGCGAAACCGGCAGCTACCGCTGATAGCAAAGCAGCATTTAAAAACGACGATCAAAAAGCGGCTTATGCGCTGGGCGCCTCGCTGGGTCGTTACATGGAAAATTCGCTTAAAGAGCAGGAAAAGTTGGGCATCAAACTGGATAAAGATCAGTTGATTGCCGGCGTTCAGGATGCCTTTGCCGATAAGAGCAAACTGTCCGATCAGGAAATTGAGCAAACGCTGCAGACGTTTGAAGCACGTGTGAAGAGCGCTGCTCAGGCGAAGATGGAAAAAGACGCTGCCGATAACGAAGCAAAAGGTAAAATGTTCCGTGACGCTTTTGCTAAAGAGAAAGGCGTGAAAACCTCCTCTACCGGTCTGCTTTACAAAGTAGAGAAAGAAGGCACAGGCGAGGCGCCGAAAGATAGCGATACCGTTGTGGTGAACTACAAAGGTACGCTGATCGACGGTAAAGAGTTTGATAACTCTTACACGCGCGGCGAACCGCTCTCCTTCCGTCTGGACGGCGTTATCCCTGGCTGGACTGAAGGCCTGAAAAATATTAAGAAAGGCGGCAAGATCAAGCTGGTTATCCCACCGGCGCTGGCCTACGGTAAAACGGGCGTCCCGGGTATCCCGGCGAACTCCACCCTGGTATTCGACGTAGAGCTGCTGGATATCAAACCAGCGCCGAAAGCGGATGCTAAACCTGCCGATGCGGCTGACGCTAAAGCCGCAGATGCTGCTAAAAAATAAAAACTGAGAGCCGCCGCTTGTAATAGCGGCGGTTTTTTTATTCAGGCCGGATATATTACTCACCATAATTTGATTTGCGGATAACGGCGCTTGCGCTGGTCGTTAAGGGCGAGACCGTAGGCTGAATGACCGCCAACGCACACGTAGTCTGAAATAGACGAGCAAATTAGTACTGGAAAGATGAACCCTCACTGTATTAATTTAATCATCCGCGTAAATAATGAGCCTGCCCTGAAAACATAACGACAGGCTCCTGAAAAGGAGTGTTTTTTTTCATGTCCAGGTCGCTTTTAACCAACGAAACCAGTGAACTTGATTTGCTGGATCAGCGTCCCTTCGAGCAAACCGACTTCGATATTCTGAAATCCTACGAAGCGGTAGTGGACGGGTTAGCGATGCTTATAGGTTCCCATTGTGAAATCGTATTGCACTCTTTGCAGGATCTAAAATGTTCAGCCATTCGTATTGCCAATGGCGAACATACGGGCCGTAAAATTGGCTCGCCGATTACCGACCTGGCGTTGCGTATGTTGCACGACATGACAGGGGCGGACAGTAGCGTGTCGAAATGCTATTTCACGCGCGCGAAAAGCGGTGTCTTGATGAAGTCGTTGACGATTGCCATTCGCAACCGCGAGCAGCGCGTCATTGGTCTACTGTGCATCAACATGAATCTTGATGTGCCATTTTCACAGATTATGAATACCTTTATTCCGCCGGAAACGCCGGAAGTCGGCTCAGCGGTTAATTTTGCCTCCTCAGTCGAAGATTTAGTCACCCAGACGCTGGAGTTCACGATCGAAGAAGTGAATGCCGATCGTAATGTCTCTAACAATGCGAAAAATCGTCAGATCGTCCTTAACTTGTACGAAAAAGGCATTTTCGATATTAAAGACGCCATTAACCAGGTAGCCGATCGTCTGAATATCTCAAAACACACGGTTTACCTCTATATTCGCCAGTTCAAAAGCGGCGATTTTCAGGGGCAGGATAAATAATGCGTTATGCCATTATGGTCACCGGGCCGGCATATGGCACCCAGCAGGCCAGCAGCGCATTGCAGTTCGCCCACGCGCTGCTCAATGAGGGGCATGAGTTAGCCAGCGTCTTTTTCTATCGGGAAGGTGTCTATAACGCCAATCTCCTGACCTCGCCGGCGAGCGATGAATATGATCTGGTACGCGCCTGGCAGAAATTGAATACGCAGCATGGCGTAGCGCTGAACATCTGTGTCGCGGCGGCGCTTCGTCGCGGTATTATTGATGAAACTGAAGCCGGCAGACTGGAGTTGCCGTCCGCCAATCTTCAGCCGGGCTTTACGCTAAGCGGGCTGGGCGCGCTGGCGGAGGCATCTCTCACCTGCGATCGGGTGGTGCAGTTTTAATGAAACGTATTGCATTTGTCTTTTCCACCGCGCCGCACGGCAGCGCCTCAGGCCGTGAAGGACTGGATGCGCTGCTGGCGACGTCAGCGCTAACGGAAGCGCTGGGCGTCTTTTTTATCAGCGACGGCGTCTTTCAGTTATTACCGGGACAAAAACCAGACGCTGTGCTGGCGCGTGACTATATTGCTACTTTCAAGCTCTTTGATTTGTACGATATTGATCAATGCTGGATCTGCGCGGCATCGCTGCGCGAGCGTGGTCTGGAGAACGTTAATTTTGTGGTAGACGCCACGCCGCTGGAACCCGTGGCGTTACGCCGCGAGCTTGGCAACTATGATGTCATCCTGAGATTCTGAGGCGTTTATGCTGCATACCTTACCTCATTGCGCTTCGAGCGTTGATTTTCCCGCTTTGCTGCGCCTGCTAAAAGAGGGCGATGCGCTTTTGTTGCTCCAGGATGGCGTTACCGTCGCGATTGAAGGTAACCGCTTCCTTGAAAGTCTGCGCGATGCCCCCATAACGGTCTATGCCTTGAAAGAAGACATTGACGCCCGCGGCCTGGGTGGTCAAATTTCAGACAGTGTCGTCAGGGTTGACTATACTGATTTTGTCAGACTCACGGTTAAGTATGCCAACCAGATGGCCTGGTGATGGCGGGATCGTTGTATATTTCTTGACACCTTTTCGACACCGCCCTAAAATTCGGCGTCCTCATATTGTGTGAGGGCGTTTTATTACGTGTTTACGAAGCAAAAGCTAAAACCAGGAGCTATTTAATGGCAACAGTTAACCAGCTGGTACGCAAACCACGTGCTCGCAAAGTTGCGAAAAGCAACGTGCCTGCGCTGGAAGCATGCCCGCAAAAACGTGGCGTATGTACTCGTGTATATACTACCACTCCTAAAAAACCGAACTCCGCACTGCGTAAAGTTTGCCGTGTTCGTCTGACTAACGGTTTTGAAGTGACTTCCTACATCGGTGGTGAAGGTCACAACCTGCAGGAGCACTCCGTGATCCTGATCCGTGGCGGTCGTGTTAAAGACCTCCCGGGTGTTCGTTACCACACCGTTCGTGGCGCGCTTGACTGCTCCGGCGTTAAAGACCGTAAGCAAGCTCGTTCTAAGTACGGCGTGAAGCGTCCTAAGGCTTAATGGTTCTCCGTTAAGTAAGGCCAAACGTTTTAAATTAATGTCAAACTAAACTCGTAGAGTTTTGGACAATCCTGAATTAACAACGGAGTATTTCCATGCCACGTCGTCGCGTCATTGGTCAGCGTAAAATTCTGCCGGATCCGAAGTTCGGATCAGAACTGCTGGCTAAATTTGTCAATATCCTGATGGTAGATGGTAAAAAATCTACTGCAGAATCAATCGTATACAGCGCGCTGGAGACCCTGGCTCAGCGTTCTGGTAAATCTGAACTGGAAGCTTTCGAAGTCGCTCTCGAAAACGTTCGCCCGACTGTAGAAGTTAAATCCCGCCGTGTAGGTGGTTCTACTTATCAGGTACCAGTTGAAGTCCGTCCGGTCCGTCGTAATGCTCTGGCAATGCGTTGGATCGTAGAAGCTGCTCGTAAGCGCGGTGATAAATCCATGGCTCTGCGTCTGGCGAACGAACTTTCTGACGCTGCAGAAAACAAAGGTACTGCAGTTAAGAAACGTGAAGACGTTCACCGTATGGCAGAAGCCAACAAGGCGTTCGCACACTACCGTTGGTAATCCCTTCGGAGTCATAGTCACCAGGCGGGCGCTTCAGGTAAGTCGCCCGTTTTGGATAACTTAACTGAACGCCTAAAGATATCAACGAGGAATCAAATGGCTCGTACAACACCCATCGCACGCTACCGTAATATCGGTATCAGTGCGCACATCGACGCCGGTAAAACCACTACTACCGAACGTATTCTGTTCTACACCGGTGTAAACCACAAAATCGGTGAAGTTCATGACGGCGCAGCTACCATGGACTGGATGGAGCAGGAGCAGGAGCGTGGTATTACTATCACCTCCGCAGCGACTACTGCATTCTGGTCTGGTATGGCTAAGCAGTATGAACCGCATCGCATCAACATCATCGACACCCCGGGGCACGTTGACTTCACTATCGAAGTAGAACGTTCCATGCGTGTTCTCGATGGTGCGGTAATGGTTTACTGCGCAGTTGGTGGTGTTCAGCCGCAGTCTGAAACCGTATGGCGTCAGGCAAACAAATACAAAGTTCCGCGCATTGCGTTCGTTAACAAAATGGACCGCATGGGCGCGAACTTCCTGAAAGTTGTTGGTCAGATCAAAACCCGTCTGGGCGCGAACCCGGTTCCGCTGCAGCTGGCAATTGGTGCTGAAGAAGGTTTCACCGGCGTTGTTGACCTGGTGAAAATGAAAGCCATCAACTGGAACGATGCCGACCAGGGCGTTACCTTCGAATACGAAGATATCCCGGCTGACATGCAGGACCTGGCTAACGAATGGCACCAGAACCTGATCGAGTCCGCCGCAGAAGCTTCTGAAGAGCTGATGGAAAAATACCTGGGTGGTGAAGAACTGACTGAAGAAGAGATCAAACAAGCTCTGCGTCAGCGCGTTCTGAACAACGAAATCATCCTGGTAACCTGTGGTTCTGCATTCAAGAACAAAGGTGTTCAGGCGATGCTGGATGCGGTAATTGATTACCTGCCATCCCCGGTAGACGTACCTGCGATCAACGGTATTCTGGACGACGGTAAAGATACTCCGGCTGAGCGTCACGCAAGCGACGACGAGCCGTTCTCTGCGCTGGCGTTCAAAATCGCTACCGACCCGTTTGTGGGTAACCTGACCTTCTTCCGTGTGTACTCCGGTGTGGTTAACTCTGGTGATACCGTACTGAACTCCGTGAAAACCGCACGTGAGCGTTTCGGTCGTATCGTTCAGATGCACGCCAACAAACGTGAAGAGATCAAAGAAGTTCGCGCGGGCGACATCGCGGCTGCTATCGGCCTGAAAGACGTGACTACCGGTGACACCCTGTGTGATCCGGAAAACCCGATTATTCTGGAACGTATGGAATTCCCTGAGCCGGTAATCTCCATCGCGGTAGAACCGAAAACCAAAGCTGACCAGGAAAAAATGGGGCTGGCTCTGGGCCGTCTGGCGAAAGAAGACCCGTCATTCCGCGTATGGACTGATGAAGAATCTAACCAGACCATCATCGCTGGTATGGGTGAACTTCACCTGGATATCATCGTTGACCGTATGAAGCGTGAATTCAACGTTGAAGCTAACGTGGGTAAACCTCAGGTTGCTTACCGCGAAGCGATTCGCGCGAAAGTTACCGACATCGAAGGTAAACACGCGAAACAGTCTGGTGGTCGCGGTCAGTATGGTCATGTTGTTATCGACATGTACCCGCTGGAGCCGGGCTCTAACCCGAAAGGTTACGAGTTCATCAACGACATCAAAGGTGGTGTAATTCCTGGCGAATACATCCCGGCCGTTGATAAAGGCATCCAGGAGCAGCTGAAATCTGGCCCGCTGGCGGGTTATCCGGTAGTTGATCTCGGTGTGCGTCTGCACTTCGGTTCTTACCATGACGTTGACTCCTCTGAGCTGGCGTTTAAACTGGCTGCGTCTATCGCCTTTAAAGAAGGCTTTAAGAAAGCAAAACCAGTTCTGCTTGAGCCGATCATGAAGGTTGAAGTAGAAACACCTGAAGAGAATACCGGTGACGTTATCGGCGACCTTAGCCGCCGTCGTGGTATGCTCAAAGGTCAGGAATCTGAAGTTACAGGCGTTAAGATCCACGCTGAAGTACCGCTGTCTGAAATGTTCGGATATGCAACTCAGCTGCGTTCTCTGACCAAAGGTCGCGCATCGTACACTATGGAATTCCTGAAGTATGATGATGCGCCGAACAACGTTGCTCAGGCCGTAATCGAAGCCCGTGGTAAATAAGCCGCAGGGTTAAAAACCAAAATCCCGTGCTCTCTCCTGAAGGGGAGAGCGCTATAGTAAGGAATATAGCCGTGTCTAAAGAAAAATTTGAACGTACAAAACCGCACGTTAACGTCGGCACCATCGGCCACGTTGACCACGGTAAAACTACCCTGACCGCTGCAATCACCACCGTACTGGCTAAAACCTACGGCGGTGCTGCTCGTGCATTCGACCAGATCGATAACGCGCCGGAAGAAAAAGCGCGTGGTATCACCATCAACACTTCTCACGTTGAATACGATACCCCGACCCGCCACTACGCACACGTAGACTGCCCGGGGCACGCCGACTATGTTAAAAACATGATCACCGGTGCTGCTCAGATGGACGGCGCGATCCTGGTTGTTGCTGCGACTGACGGCCCGATGCCGCAGACCCGTGAGCACATCCTGCTGGGTCGTCAGGTAGGCGTTCCGTACATCATCGTGTTCCTGAACAAATGCGACATGGTTGATGACGAAGAGCTGCTGGAACTGGTTGAGATGGAAGTTCGCGAACTGCTGTCTCAGTACGACTTCCCGGGCGACGACACTCCGATCGTTCGTGGTTCTGCTCTGAAAGCGCTGGAAGGCGACGCAGAGTGGGAAGCGAAAATCATCGAACTGGCTGGCTTCCTGGATTCTTACATCCCGGAGCCAGAGCGTGCGATTGACAAGCCGTTCCTGCTGCCGATCGAAGACGTATTCTCCATCTCCGGTCGTGGTACCGTTGTTACCGGTCGTGTAGAACGCGGTATCATCAAAGTGGGCGAAGAAGTTGAAATCGTTGGTATCAAAGAGACTCAGAAGTCTACCTGTACTGGCGTTGAAATGTTCCGCAAACTGCTGGACGAAGGCCGTGCCGGTGAGAACGTAGGTGTTCTGCTGCGTGGTATCAAACGTGAAGAAATCGAACGTGGTCAGGTACTGGCTAAGCCGGGCACCATCAAGCCGCACACCAAGTTCGAATCTGAAGTGTACATTCTGTCCAAAGATGAAGGCGGCCGTCATACTCCGTTCTTCAAAGGCTACCGTCCGCAGTTCTACTTCCGTACTACTGACGTGACTGGCACCATCGAACTGCCGGAAGGCGTAGAGATGGTAATGCCGGGCGACAACATCAAAATGGTTGTTACCCTGATCCACCCGATCGCGATGGACGACGGTCTGCGTTTCGCAATCCGTGAAGGCGGCCGTACCGTTGGCGCGGGCGTTGTTGCTAAAGTTCTGGGCTAATTACTCGTTAATTAGTTTTGAATTGAAGAGGGCGCTTCGGCGCCCTTTTTGTTGCCTGCTATTTAGCCGCTGTTATATTTATTCACCCTTTTTAACGCTTCTCCCGTGGCGTAAATCGCTTTGTGATATTGTAATCATAACCATTCTTATTTACACTTTGTGCGGAAATTGAACGGGAGCGATCATGTACGTTTGTTTGTGTAATGGTATAAGCGATAAAAAAATCCGCCAGGCTGTACGACAATTTCATCCACAGTCATTTCAACAGTTGCGTAAATTTATTCCTGTGGGAAATCAATGTGGTAAGTGTATTCGCGCCGCGCGAGAAGTGATGCAGGATGAGTTAACGCAAATGCCGGAATTTAAAGAGATCGCCTGAGTCACACTCTTTTTTTTGACATCCCTGTAGCCCCATCTACGCTCTAGAGAGTGGAAGCGGAGGGACTATAAAATGAAAGGTGATGTTAAAATCATAAATTATCTCAATAAACTATTGGGAAATGAGCTTGTCGCAATTAATCAGTATTTTCTTCATGCCCGTATGTTCAAAAACTGGGGGCTGACCCGGCTTAATGATGTTGAGTACCATGAATCCATTGATGAGATGAAACACGCCGATAAGTATATTGAGCGTATTTTATTTCTGGAAGGCATACCGAACCTACAGGATCTGGGCAAGCTGGGCATCGGTGAAGATGTCGAAGAGATGCTACGATCGGATCTCCGGCTCGAACTGGAAGGCGCAAAAGATCTACGTGAGGCAATAGCCTATGCCGATAGCGTTCATGACTATGTTAGCCGGGATATGATGATTGAAATTCTTGCCGACGAGGAAGGCCACATCGACTGGCTGGAAACTGAGCTGGATTTGATTGCCAAACTTGGTATGCAAAATTATCTGCAATCACAAATTAAGGTTACCGATTAACCGTCTGGAAAGAAAACTTTCCAACCTGTTATGAAACCCGCCACCGCCAGCCATGGCCCAAAAGGTAGCGGGTTTATTAATGCCGATTTACCTCTCACCAGTAGCGCGACGCCAAACCCGCCACAGGCCAACATAGCGGCAAGGAAAACCAGTAACGGCAGTGTTTCCCAACAATGCCATGCCCCTAAGGCAGCGAGGTACTTGACGTCGCCATATCCAAGCCCCTCTTTCTGATAACGCAGGCGATAGCCCCAGTAAATTAACGCGAATCCGCCATAGCCGGCGATAGCACCCCAAAGCGCATCCGGTAAACGCTCCGGCAGGCAAATCTGGTGATAAAGCAGACCACCCCACAGTAATGGACAGGTAAACCGGTCAGGCAGCAGACCGGTACGCGCGTCGTATATGCCAAGTAATAAAGAGAACGACGCATAAAAAATGAGAAAGGGGAGGGCAACAAACATAAGCAAATCCTCGTCAAGGCTTGTGCTCACCTTTATAGATTTATGCGACAGCGACAACGACGTATTGCCAGGTTTGCCTGATGCCTTCCAAAGAAAAGGTGCGCGTTGCCATCCCATGCGTACCATCTGGAATCATGCTCGCATAAGAATAAAGCGCTTAATTTCTATCCGACACTTGCGTCAGGCTGAGATTTACGTATAATGCGCGGGCTTGTCGTAATTGACGGCAGGTTCGATTTGAACCTCGAATAGCCGATTTGGCTATTTAACAATGCTCCCAATCGGGGAGCTACGTAAGAACGGTTACACTCTCCCATCAATCGTAATGGGTGTGAGGAGTAATCATTTTCGTTTATAAAATAATTGGAGCTCTGGTCTCATGCAGAACCAAAGAATCCGTATCCGCCTGAAAGCGTTTGATCATCGTCTGATCGATCAATCAACCGCGGAAATCGTCGAGACTGCCAAGCGCACTGGTGCGCAGGTTCGCGGTCCGATCCCGCTGCCGACCCGCAAAGAGCGCTTTACCGTTCTGATCTCTCCGCACGTTAACAAAGATGCGCGCGATCAGTACGAAATTCGCACTCACAAGCGTCTGGTTGACATCGTTGAGCCAACCGAGAAAACCGTTGATGCTCTGATGCGTCTGGACCTGGCTGCCGGTGTAGACGTGCAGATCAGCCTGGGTTAATCAGGTCATCGAGCGATTGAGAGGTTGATACAATGATTGGTTTAGTCGGTAAAAAAGTGGGTATGACCCGCATCTTCACTGAAGATGGCGTCTCTATCCCAGTAACCGTAATCGAAGTTGAAGCAAACCGTGTTACTCAGGTTAAAGACCTGGCTAACGATGGCTACCGCGCTGTTCAGGTTACTACGGGTGCTAAAAAAGCTAACCGTGTCACCAAGCCGGAAGCGGGTCACTTTGCTAAAGCTGGCGTAGAAGCTGGCCGTGGTCTGTGGGAATTCCGTCTGGCTGAAGGCGAAGAATACACCGTAGGTCAGAGCATCAGCGTTGAACTGTTTGCTGACGTTAAAAAAGTTGACGTAACCGGTACCTCTAAAGGTAAAGGTTTCGCTGGTACCGTTAAGCGCTGGAACTTCCGTACCCAGGACGCTACTCACGGTAACTCCTTGTCTCACCGCGTTCCGGGTTCTATCGGTCAGAACCAGACTCCGGGCAAAGTGTTCAAAGGCAAGAAAATGGCAGGTCAGATGGGTAATGAGCGCGTAACCGTTCAGAGCCTTGACGTAGTACGCGTTGACGCTGAGCGCAACCTGCTGCTGGTTAAGGGGGGTGTTCCGGGTGCAACCGGTTGCGACCTGATCGTTAAACCAGCTGTGAAGGCGTAAGGGGATAGCAATGGAATTAGTATTGAAAGACGCGCAGAGCGCGCTGACTGTTTCCGAAACTACCTTCGGTCGTGATTTCAACGAAGCGCTGGTTCACCAGGTTGTTGTTGCTTATGCAGCTGGTGCTCGTCAGGGTACTCGTGCTCAGAAGACTCGTGCTGAAGTAACTGGTTCCGGTAAAAAACCGTGGCGCCAGAAAGGCACTGGCCGTGCGCGTTCAGGTTCTATCAAGAGCCCGATCTGGCGTTCCGGTGGCGTGACCTTCGCTGCTCGTCCGCAGGACCACAGTCAAAAAGTTAACAAGAAGATGTACCGCGGCGCGCTGAAAAGCATCCTGTCCGAACTGGTACGTCAGGATCGTCTGATCGTTGTCGAGAAGTTTTCTGTAGAAGCGCCGAAAACTAAGCTGCTGGCACAGAAACTGAAAGACATGGCTCTGGAAGATGTGCTGATCATCACCGGTGAGCTGGACGAGAACCTGTTCCTGGCCGCACGTAACCTGCACAAGGTTGACGTACGCGATGCGACTGGTATCGACCCGGTTAGCCTGATCGCCTTCGACAAAGTCGTAATGACTGCTGATGCTGTTAAGCAAGTTGAGGAGATGCTGGCATGATTCGTGAAGAACGTCTGCTGAAGGTGCTGCGCGCACCGCACGTTTCTGAAAAAGCGTCTACTGCGATGGAAAAAACTAACACCATCGTTCTCAAAGTTGCTAAAGACGCGACCAAAGCAGAAATCAAAGCTGCTGTGCAGAAACTGTTTGAAGTCGAAGTCGAAGTCGTTAACACCCTGGTCGTTAAAGGGAAAGTTAAACGTCACGGACAGCGTATCGGTCGTCGTAGCGACTGGAAAAAAGCTTACGTCACCCTGAAAGAAGGCCAGAATCTGGACTTCGTCGGCGGCGCTGAGTAAGTCGGAGGAGTAATACAATGGCAGTTGTTAAATGTAAACCGACATCTCCGGGTCGTCGCCACGTCGTTAAAGTGGTCAACCCAGAGCTGCACAAGGGCAAACCTTTTGCTCCGCTGGTTGAAAAAAACAGCAAATCCGGTGGTCGTAACAACAATGGCCGTATCACCACTCGTCATATCGGTGGTGGTCACAAACAGGCTTATCGTATTGTTGACTTCAAACGCAACAAAGACGGTATTCCGGCAGTTGTTGAACGTCTTGAGTACGATCCGAACCGTTCCGCGAACATCGCGCTGGTTCTGTACAAAGACGGCGAACGCCGTTACATCCTGGCCCCGAAAGGCCTGAAAGCTGGCGACCAGATTCAGTCTGGCGTTGATGCTGCAATCAAAGCAGGCAACACCCTGCCGATGCGCAATATCCCGGTTGGTTCTACCGTTCATAACGTAGAAATGAAACCAGGTAAAGGCGGTCAGCTGGCGCGTTCCGCTGGTACTTACGTTCAGATCGTTGCTCGCGATGGCGCTTATGTCACCCTGCGTCTGCGTTCTGGTGAAATGCGTAAAGTCGAAGCAGACTGCCGTGCAACCCTGGGCGAAGTTGGCAATGCTGAGCATATGCTGCGCGTTCTGGGTAAAGCAGGTGCTGCACGCTGGCGTGGCGTTCGTCCTACCGTTCGCGGTACTGCGATGAACCCAGTAGACCACCCACATGGTGGTGGTGAAGGTCGTAACTTTGGTAAGCACCCGGTAACTCCGTGGGGCGTTCAGACCAAAGGTAAGAAGACCCGCAGCAACAAGCGTACTGATAAATTCATCGTACGTCGCCGTAGCAAATAATTTTAGAGGATAAGCCATGCCACGTTCTCTCAAGAAAGGTCCTTTTATTGACCTGCACTTGCTGAAGAAGGTAGAGAAAGCGGTGGAAAGCGGAGACAAGAAGCCCCTGCGCACCTGGTCCCGTCGTTCAACGATCTTTCCTAACATGATCGGTTTGACCATCGCTGTCCATAATGGTCGTCAGCACGTTCCGGTATTTGTTTCCGACGAAATGGTCGGTCACAAACTGGGTGAATTCGCACCGACTCGTACTTATCGCGGCCACGCTGCTGATAAAAAAGCGAAGAAGAAATAAGGTAGGAGGAAGAGATGGAAACTATCGCTAAACATCGCCATGCTCGTTCTTCTGCTCAGAAGGTTCGCCTTGTTGCTGACCTGATTCGCGGTAAGAAAGTGTCGCAGGCTCTGGACATTCTGACCTACACCAACAAGAAAGCGGCTGTACTGGTCAAGAAAGTTCTGGAATCTGCCATTGCTAACGCTGAACACAACGATGGCGCTGACATTGACGATCTGAAAGTTACGAAAATTTTCGTAGACGAAGGCCCGAGCATGAAGCGCATTATGCCGCGTGCAAAAGGTCGTGCAGATCGCATCCTGAAGCGCACCAGCCACATCACTGTGGTTGTGTCCGATCGCTGAGACTCTGGAGACTAGCAATGGGTCAGAAAGTACATCCTAATGGTATTCGCCTGGGTATTGTAAAACCATGGAACTCTACCTGGTTTGCGAACACCAAAGAATTCGCTGACAACCTGGACAGCGATTTTAAAGTACGTCAGTACCTGACGAAGGAACTGGCTAAAGCGTCTGTATCTCGTATCGTTATCGAGCGTCCGGCTAAGAGCATCCGTGTGACTATTCACACCGCTCGCCCGGGTATCGTTATCGGTAAAAAAGGTGAAGACGTAGAAAAACTGCGTAAGGTCGTAGCGGATATCGCTGGCGTTCCTGCACAGATCAATATCGCCGAAGTTCGTAAACCTGAACTGGACGCTAAACTGGTTGCTGACAGCATCACTTCTCAGCTGGAACGTCGCGTGATGTTCCGTCGTGCGATGAAGCGTGCTGTACAGAACGCCATGCGTCTGGGCGCTAAAGGTATCAAAGTTGAAGTTAGCGGCCGTCTGGGTGGCGCGGAAATCGCACGTACCGAATGGTACCGCGAAGGTCGCGTACCTCTGCACACTCTGCGTGCTGACATCGACTACAACACCTCTGAAGCGCACACCACTTATGGTGTAATCGGCGTTAAAGTGTGGATCTTCAAAGGCGAGATCCTGGGTGGTATGGCTGCTGTTGAACAACCGGAAAAACCGGCTGCTCAACCGAAAAAGCAGCAGCGTAAAGGCCGTAAATAAGGAGCGTCGCTGATGTTACAACCAAAGCGTACAAAATTCCGTAAAATGCACAAAGGCCGCAACCGTGGTCTGGCTGCAGGCGCGGATGTTAGCTTCGGCAGCTTCGGCCTGAAAGCTGTTGGCCGTGGTCGTCTGACTGCCCGTCAGATCGAAGCAGCACGTCGTGCTATGACCCGTGCAGTTAAGCGTCAAGGTAAGATCTGGATCCGTGTATTCCCGGACAAACCGATCACTGAAAAGCCGCTGGCAGTGCGTATGGGTAAAGGTAAAGGTAACGTGGAGTATTGGGTTGCCTTGATTCAGCCGGGTAAAGTCCTGTATGAAATGGACGGCGTATCGGAAGAGCTGGCCCGTGAAGCATTCAAGCTGGCAGCAGCGAAACTGCCGATTAAAACCACCTTTGTAACTAAGACGGTGATGTAATGAAAGCAAAAGAGCTGCGTGAGAAGAGCGTTGAAGAGCTGAACACCGAGCTACTGAACCTGCTGCGTGAGCAGTTCAACCTGCGTATGCAGGCTGCAAGTGGCCAGCTGCAACAGTCTCACCTGTTGAAGCAAGTGCGTCGTGATGTCGCACGCGTTAAGACTTTACTGACTGAGAAGGCGGGTGCGTAATGACCGATAAAATCCGTACTCTGCAAGGTCGCGTGGTTAGCGACAAAATGGAGAAATCCATTGTTGTTGCTATCGAACGTTTTGTGAAACACCCGATCTACGGTAAATTCATCAAGCGTACGACCAAAATGCACGTACATGACGAGAACAACGAATGCGGTATCGGCGACGTGGTTGAAATCCGCGAATGCCGTCCGCTGTCCAAGACTAAATCCTGGACTCTGGTTCGCGTTGTAGAGAAAGCGGTTCTGTAATACAGTACGCATTCTCAACGAATAAACGGCTCAGCGATGGGCCGTTTATTTTTTCTACCCATATCTGATTTGCGGTGTTATAATGCCGCGCCCTCGATATGGGGTTTTTTTAACGACCTGATTTTCGGGTCTCAGTAGTAGTTGACATTAGCGGAGCACTAAAATGATCCAAGAACAGACTATGCTGAACGTCGCCGACAACTCCGGTGCACGTCGCGTAATGTGTATCAAGGTTCTGGGTGGCTCGCACCGTCGCTACGCAGGCGTAGGCGACATCATTAAGATCACCATCAAAGAAGCGATTCCGCGTGGTAAGGTCAAAAAAGGTGATGTGCTGAAGGCGGTAGTGGTGCGCACCAAGAAGGGTGTTCGTCGCCCGGACGGTTCTGTCAT
Organism: Salmonella sp. GDC200615; assembly: GCF_050574145.1. Lineage (NCBI taxonomy): Bacteria > Pseudomonadati > Pseudomonadota > Gammaproteobacteria > Enterobacterales > Enterobacteriaceae > Salmonella > Salmonella sp. GDC200615. The sequence continues at coordinate 441,683 of NZ_CP192247.1, forward strand.
TCGCTTCGATGGTAATGCATGCGTTATTTTAAACAATAACAGCGAGCAGCCTATCGGTACGCGTATTTTTGGGCCGGTAACTCGTGAACTTCGTAACGAGAAGTTCATGAAAATTATCTCTCTGGCACCAGAAGTACTCTAAGGAGCGAATCATGGCAGCGAAAATCCGTCGTGATGACGAAGTTATCGTGTTAACCGGTAAAGATAAAGGTAAACGCGGTAAAGTTAAGAATGTCCTGTCTTCCGGCAAGGTCATTGTTGAAGGTATCAACCTGGTTAAGAAACACCAGAAGCCGGTTCCGGCTCTGAACCAACCGGGCGGCATCGTTGAAAAAGAAGCTGCAATTCAGGTTTCTAACGTTGCAATCTTCAATGCGGCAACCGGCAAGGCTGACCGTGTAGGCTTTAGATTCGAAGACGGCAAAAAAGTCCGTTTCTTCAAGTCTAACAGCGAAACTATCAAGTAATTTGGAGTAGTACGATGGCGAAACTGCATGATTACTACAAAGACGAAGTAGTTAACAAACTCATGACTGAGTTTAACTACAATTCTGTCATGCAAGTCCCTCGGGTCGAGAAGATCACCCTGAACATGGGTGTTGGTGAAGCGATCGCTGACAAGAAACTGCTGGATAACGCAGCAGCAGACCTGACAGCAATCTCCGGTCAAAAACCGTTGATCACCAAAGCACGCAAATCTGTTGCAGGCTTCAAAATCCGTCAGGGCTATCCGATCGGCTGTAAAGTAACTCTGCGTGGCGAACGCATGTGGGAGTTCTTTGAGCGCCTGATCACTATTGCTGTTCCTCGTATCCGTGACTTCCGTGGCTTGTCCGCTAAGTCATTCGACGGTCGTGGTAACTACAGCATGGGTGTCCGTGAGCAGATCATCTTCCCAGAAATCGACTACGATAAAGTCGACCGCGTTCGTGGTTTGGATATTACCATTACCACTACTGCGAAATCTGACGAAGAAGGCCGTGCTCTGCTGGCTGCCTTTGACTTCCCGTTCCGCAAGTAAGGTAGGGTTACTAAATGGCTAAGCAATCAATGAAAGCACGCGAAGTAAAACGCGTAGCTTTAGCTGATAAATACTTCGCGAAACGCGCTGAACTGAAAGCGATCATCTCTGATGTGAACGCAACCGACGAAGATCGTTGGAATGCGGTTCTTAAGCTGCAGACTCTGCCGCGTGATTCCAGCCCGTCACGTCAGCGTAACCGCTGCCGTCAAACTGGTCGTCCGCACGCTTTCCTGCGGAAGTTCGGGTTGAGCCGTATTAAGGTCCGTGAAGCCGCTATGCGCGGTGAAATTCCGGGTCTGAAAAAGGCTAGCTGGTAATTGTCACCAATTGAATCACGGGAGTAAAGACAGATGAGCATGCAAGATCCGATCGCGGATATGCTGACCCGTATCCGTAACGGTCAGGCCGCGAACAAAGCTGCGGTCACCATGCCTTCCTCCAAGCTGAAAGTGGCAATTGCCAACGTGCTGAAGGAAGAAGGTTTTATTGAAGATTTTAAAGTTGAAGGCGACACCAAGCCGGAACTGGAACTGACTCTTAAGTATTTCCAGGGTAAAGCTGTTGTAGAAAGCATTCAGCGTGTCAGCCGCCCAGGTCTGCGCATCTACAAACGTAAAGATGAGCTGCCGAAAGTTATGGCCGGTCTGGGTATCGCAGTTGTTTCTACCTCTAAAGGTGTTATGACTGATCGTGCAGCGCGCCAGGCTGGTCTTGGTGGCGAAATTATCTGCTACGTAGCCTAATCGGAGGAAAAAATGTCTCGTGTTGCTAAAGCACCGGTCGTTGTTCCTGCCGGCGTTGATGTCAAAATCAACGGTCAGGTTATTACGATCAAAGGTAAAAACGGCGAGCTGACTCGTACTCTCAACGATGCTGTTGAAGTTAAACATGCAGATAATGCACTGACCTTCGGTCCGCGTGATGGTTACGCAGACGGTTGGGCACAGGCTGGTACCGCGCGTGCCCTGCTGAACTCAATGGTTATCGGTGTTACCGAAGGCTTCACTAAGAAGCTGCAGCTGGTTGGTGTAGGTTATCGTGCAGCGGTTAAGGGGAATGTAGTAAACCTGTCTTTAGGTTTCTCTCACCCGGTTGACCATCAGCTGCCGGCAGGTATTACTGCTGAATGTCCGACTCAAACTGAAATCGTGCTGAAAGGCGCTGATAAGCAGGTGATCGGCCAGGTTGCAGCAGATCTGCGCGCCTACCGTCGTCCTGAGCCTTACAAAGGCAAGGGTGTTCGTTACGCCGACGAAGTCGTGCGTACCAAAGAGGCTAAGAAGAAGTAAGGTAACACTATGGATAAGAAATCTGCTCGTATCCGTCGTGCGACCCGCGCACGCCGCAAGCTCAAAGAGCTGGGCGCAACTCGCCTGGTGGTACATCGTACCCCGCGTCATATTTACGCACAGGTAATTGCACCGAACGGTTCTGAAGTTCTGGTAGCTGCTTCTACTGTAGAAAAAGCTATCGCTGAACAACTGAAGTACACCGGTAACAAAGACGCGGCTGCAGCTGTGGGTAAAGCTGTCGCTGAACGCGCTCTGGAAAAAGGCATCAAAGATGTGTCCTTTGACCGTTCCGGGTTCCAATATCATGGTCGTGTCCAGGCACTGGCAGATGCTGCCCGTGAAGCTGGCCTTCAGTTCTAAGGTAGAGGTGTAAGATGGCTCACATCGAAAAACAAGCTGGCGAACTGCAGGAAAAGCTGATCGCGGTAAACCGCGTATCTAAAACCGTTAAAGGTGGTCGTATTTTCTCCTTCACAGCTCTGACTGTAGTAGGCGATGGTAGCGGTCGCGTAGGTTTTGGTTACGGTAAAGCGCGTGAAGTTCCAGCAGCGATCCAGAAAGCGATGGAAAAAGCCCGTCGCAATATGATTAACGTCGCGCTGAACAACGGCACCCTGCAGCACCCGGTTAAAGGTGTTCACACGGGGTCTCGTGTATTCATGCAGCCAGCTTCCGAAGGTACCGGTATCATCGCCGGTGGTGCAATGCGCGCCGTTCTGGAAGTTGCTGGGGTTCATAACGTTCTGGCTAAAGCATACGGTTCCACCAACCCGATCAACGTGGTTCGTGCAACTATTGATGGCCTGGAAAATATGAATTCTCCAGAAATGGTCGCTGCCAAGCGTGGTAAATCCGTTGAAGAAATTCTGGGGAAATAAACCATGGCAAAGACTATTAAAATTACTCAAACCCGCAGTGCAATCGGTCGTCTGCCGAAACACAAGGCAACGCTGCTTGGCCTGGGTCTGCGTCGTATTGGTCACACCGTAGAGCGCGAGGATACTCCTGCTGTTCGTGGTATGGTCAACGCGGTTTCCTTCATGGTTAAAGTTGAGGAGTAAGAGATGCGTTTAAATACTCTGTCTCCGGCCGAAGGCTCCAAAAAGGCGGGTAAACGCCTGGGTCGTGGTATCGGTTCTGGCCTCGGTAAAACCGGTGGTCGTGGTCACAAAGGTCAGAAGTCTCGTTCTGGCGGTGGCGTACGTCGCGGTTTCGAGGGTGGTCAGATGCCTCTGTACCGTCGTCTGCCGAAATTCGGCTTCACTTCTCGCAAAGCAGCGATTACAGCCGAAGTTCGTCTGTCTGACTTGGCGAAAGTAGAAGGCGGCGTTGTAGACCTGAACACGCTGAAAGCGGCAAACATTATCGGTATCCAGATCGAGTTCGCGAAAGTGATCCTGGCTGGCGAAGTCACTACTCCGGTAACTGTTCGTGGCCTGCGTGTTACTAAAGGCGCTCGTGCTGCTATCGAAGCTGCTGGCGGTAAAATCGAGGAATAAGTAGCAGATGGCTAAACAACCGGGATTAGATTTTCAAAGTGCCAAAGGTGGCTTAGGTGAGCTGAAACGCAGACTGCTGTTTGTTATCGGCGCGCTGATTGTGTTCCGTATTGGCTCTTTTATTCCGATCCCTGGTATTGATGCCGCTGTACTTGCCAAACTGCTTGAGCAACAGCGAGGCACCATCATTGAAATGTTTAACATGTTCTCTGGTGGTGCTCTCAGCCGTGCTTCTATCTTTGCCCTGGGGATCATGCCGTATATTTCGGCGTCGATCATTATCCAGCTGTTGACGGTGGTTCATCCAACGCTGGCAGAAATTAAGAAAGAAGGGGAGTCTGGTCGTCGTAAGATCAGCCAGTACACCCGTTACGGTACTCTGGTGCTGGCGATATTCCAGTCGATCGGTATTGCTACCGGTTTGCCGAATATGCCTGGTATGCAGGGCCTGGTGATGAATCCAGGCTTTGCATTCTATTTCACCGCTGTTGTAAGTCTGGTTACAGGGACGATGTTCCTGATGTGGCTCGGCGAACAGATTACTGAGCGCGGTATCGGTAACGGTATCTCAATCATCATCTTCGCTGGTATCGTTGCGGGACTCCCGCCAGCCATTGCCCATACTATCGAGCAAGCGCGTCAAGGCGACCTGCACTTCCTCGTGTTGCTGTTGGTTGCAGTATTAGTATTTGCAGTGACGTTCTTTGTAGTATTCGTTGAACGTGGTCAACGCCGTATTGTGGTAAACTACGCCAAACGTCAGCAAGGTCGTCGTGTCTATGCTGCACAGAGCACACATTTACCGCTGAAAGTGAATATGGCGGGGGTAATCCCGGCAATCTTCGCTTCCAGTATTATTCTGTTCCCGGCGACCATCGCGTCATGGTTCGGGGGCGGTACTGGTTGGAACTGGCTGACAACAATTTCGCTGTATTTGCAGCCTGGGCAACCGCTTTATGTGTTACTCTATGCGTCTGCAATCATCTTCTTCTGTTTCTTCTACACGGCGTTGGTTTTCAACCCGCGTGAAACAGCAGATAACCTGAAGAAGTCCGGTGCATTTGTACCAGGAATCCGTCCGGGAGAGCAAACGGCGAAGTATATCGATAAAGTAATGACCCGCCTGACCTTGGTTGGTGCGCTGTATATTACCTTTATTTGCCTGATCCCGGAGTTCATGCGTGATGCAATGAAAGTGCCGTTCTACTTCGGTGGGACCTCACTGCTTATCGTTGTTGTCGTGATTATGGACTTTATGGCTCAAGTGCAAACTCTGATGATGTCCAGTCAGTATGAGTCTGCATTGAAGAAGGCGAACCTGAAAGGCTACGGCCGTTAATTGGTCGCCTGAGAAGTTACGGAGAGTAAAAATGAAAGTTCGTGCTTCCGTCAAGAAATTATGCCGTAACTGCAAAATCGTTAAGCGTGATGGTGTCATCCGTGTGATTTGCAGTGCCGAGCCGAAGCATAAACAGCGCCAAGGCTGATTTTTTCGCATATTTTTCTTGCAAAGTTGGGTTGAGCTGGCTAGATTAGCCAGCCAATCTTTTGTATGTCTGTACGTTTCCATTTGAGTATCCTGAAAACGGGCTTTTCAGCATGGTACGTACATATTAAATAGTAGGAGTGCATAGTGGCCCGTATAGCAGGCATTAACATTCCTGATCAGAAACACGCCGTGATCGCGTTAACTTCGATCTACGGTGTCGGCAAGACCCGTTCTAAAGCCATCCTGGCTGCAGCGGGTATCGCTGAAAATGTTAAGATCAGTGAGCTGTCTGAAGAACAAATCGACACGCTGCGTGACGAAGTTGCCAAATTTGTCGTTGAAGGTGATCTGCGCCGTGAAATCAGCATGAGCATCAAGCGCCTGATGGATCTTGGTTGCTATCGCGGTTTGCGTCATCGTCGTGGTCTCCCGGTTCGCGGTCAGCGTACCAAGACCAACGCTCGTACCCGTAAGGGTCCGCGCAAACCGATCAAGAAATAATCGGGGTGATTGAATAATGGCAAAGGCACCAGTTCGCGCACGTAAACGTGTAAGAAAACAAGTCTCTGACGGCGTGGCTCATATCCATGCTTCTTTCAACAACACCATCGTGACTATTACCGATCGTCAGGGTAATGCGCTGGGTTGGGCAACAGCCGGTGGTTCCGGTTTCCGTGGTTCTCGCAAATCCACTCCGTTTGCAGCTCAGGTTGCAGCAGAGCGTTGCGCTGACGCCGTGAAAGAATACGGTATCAAGAATCTGGAAGTTATGGTTAAAGGTCCGGGTCCAGGCCGCGAATCTACTATTCGTGCTCTGAACGCCGCTGGTTTCCGCATCACTAATATTACTGATGTGACTCCGATCCCTCATAACGGTTGTCGTCCGCCGAAAAAACGTCGCGTATAACGCTTCGTTTTCCAGGTTAGTTGGAGAAAGAAAATGGCAAGATATTTGGGTCCTAAGCTCAAGCTGAGCCGTCGTGAGGGCACCGACTTATTCCTTAAGTCTGGCGTTCGCGCGATCGATACCAAGTGTAAAATTGAACAAGCTCCTGGCCAGCACGGTGCGCGTAAGCCGCGTCTGTCTGACTATGGTGTGCAGTTGCGTGAAAAGCAAAAAGTTCGCCGCATTTACGGTGTGCTGGAGCGTCAGTTCCGTAACTACTACAAAGAAGCAGCACGTCTGAAAGGCAACACCGGTGAAAACCTGTTGGCTCTGCTGGAAGGTCGTCTGGACAACGTTGTATACCGTATGGGCTTCGGCGCCACTCGTGCAGAAGCACGTCAGCTGGTTAGCCATAAAGCAATTATGGTAAACGGTCGTGTTGTTAACATCGCTTCTTATCAGGTTAGTCCGAATGACGTTGTTAGCATTCGTGAGAAAGCGAAGAAGCAGTCTCGCGTGAAAGCCGCTCTGGAGCTGGCTGAGCAGCGTGAAAAGCCAACCTGGCTGGAAGTTGATGCTGGCAAGATGGAAGGTACGTACAAGCGTAAGCCTGAGCGTTCTGATCTGTCTGCGGACATTAACGAACACCTGATCGTCGAGCTTTACTCCAAGTAAAGCTTAGTACCAAAGAGAGGACACAATGCAGGGTTCTGTGACAGAGTTTCTAAAACCGCGCCTGGTAGATATCGAGCAAGTGAGTTCGACGCACGCCAAGGTGACCCTTGAGCCTTTAGAGCGTGGCTTCGGCCATACTCTGGGTAACGCACTGCGCCGTATTCTGCTCTCATCGATGCCGGGTTGCGCGGTGACCGAGGTTGAGATTGATGGTGTACTACATGAGTACAGCACCAAAGAAGGCGTTCAGGAAGACATCCTGGAAATCCTGCTCAACCTGAAAGGGCTGGCGGTGAGAGTTCAGGGTAAAGATGAAGTTATTCTTACCTTGAATAAATCTGGCATTGGCCCTGTGACTGCAGCCGATATCACCCATGATGGGGATGTCGAAATCGTCAAGCCGCAGCACGTGATCTGCCACCTGACCGATGAAAACGCGTCTATTAGTATGCGTATCAAAGTTCAGCGCGGTCGTGGTTATGTGCCGGCTTCTACCCGAATTCATTCGGAAGAAGATGAGCGCCCAATCGGCCGTCTGCTGGTCGACGCCTGCTACAGCCCTGTAGAGCGTATTGCCTACAATGTTGAAGCAGCGCGTGTAGAACAGCGTACCGACCTGGACAAGCTGGTCATCGAAATGGAAACCAACGGCACAATCGATCCTGAAGAGGCGATTCGTCGTGCGGCAACCATCCTGGCTGAACAACTGGAAGCTTTCGTTGATTTACGTGATGTACGTCAACCGGAAGTGAAAGAAGAGAAACCAGAATTCGATCCGATCCTGCTGCGCCCTGTTGACGATCTGGAATTGACTGTCCGCTCTGCTAACTGCCTCAAGGCAGAAGCTATCCACTATATCGGTGATCTGGTACAGCGTACCGAGGTTGAGCTTCTTAAGACGCCTAACCTGGGTAAAAAATCTCTTACCGAGATTAAAGACGTGCTGGCTTCCCGTGGACTGTCTCTGGGTATGCGCCTAGAAAACTGGCCACCGGCAAGCATCGTTGACGAGTAACCGGATCACAGGTTAAGGTTTTACTGAGAAGGATAAGGTCATGCGCCATCGTAAGAGTGGTCGTCAACTGAACCGCAACAGCAGCCATCGCCAGGCTATGTTCCGCAACATGGCAGGTTCACTGGTTCGTCATGAAATCATCAAGACGACCCTGCCTAAAGCGAAAGAGCTGCGTCGCGTAGTTGAGCCGCTGATTACTCTTGCCAAGACTGATAGCGTTGCTAATCGTCGTCTGGCATTCGCCCGTACTCGTGATAACGAGATCGTGGCAAAACTGTTTAACGATCTGGGCCCGCGTTTCGCGAGCCGCGCCGGTGGTTACACTCGCATTCTGAAGTGTGGCTTCCGTGCAGGCGACAACGCGCCGATGGCATACATCGAGCTGGTTGATCGCTCAGAGAAAACAGAAGCTGCTGCAGAGTAATCTGTAGTAACGTAAAAAAACCCGCTTCGGCGGGTTTTTTTATATCCTCCTGAACCCCACATATCTACAATAATTGTATTCTTTTCGTTCAATCCCTGGAGCGACGTATGTGGTTACTTGACCAGTGGGCAGAGCGTCATATTATCGAGGCACAGCGTAAAGGCGAGTTTGATAATTTGCCTGGCCGTGGCGAGCCGCTTATTCTGGATGATGATTCTCATGTGCCGGCGGAACTTCGTGCGGGTTATCGCTTACTCAAGAATGCGGGCTGTCTTCCCCCTGAACTGGAGCAGCGCAGAGACGCTATTCAGTTACTTGATATCCTCAACAGTATCCGGGAAGATGACCCTCGATACCATCAGGTTAGTCGCCAGCTCTCCCTGCTTGAACTAAAACTTCGGCAGGCTGGGTTGAGTACCGACTTTTTACACGGTGAGTATGCAGAAAAACTGCTGCATAAAATCAACGATAATTAACGGAGCTTGTATGTATCGCATTGGTGAGCTGGCAAAGCTGGCAGACGTAACGCCTGATACCATTCGCTACTATGAAAAACAGCAGATGATGGATCATGAGGTACGTACTGAAGGCGGGTTTCGTCTGTATACCGAAACCGATCTGCAGCGTCTCAAGTTTATTCGTTATGCGCGACAGTTGGGTTTCACGCTCGACTCGATCCGCGAGCTTTTATCGATCCGAATTGATCCTGAGCACCATACCTGTCAGGAGTCAAAAAGTATTGTGCAAGAGCGATTGCAGGAGGTTGAAGCCAGGATTGCGGAACTGCAAACGATGCAGCGTTCGTTACAAAGGCTTAATGATGCTTGTTGCGGAACGGCCCACAGTAGCGTCTATTGCTCCATTCTGGAAGCCCTGGAACAGGGGCCAGTGGAGCGAAATCAGGATGTTGATTTATTGAACCGGCGGGGCTACACTCGAGCCGTTAATTTATACAATCGGGAGACATTATGAGTCGTTATCAACATAAGAAAGGGCAGATAAAGGACAATGCCATTGAGGCATTACTGCACGATCCCCTTTTCAGGCAACGCGTTGAAAAAAATAAGAAAGGCAAAGGAAGCTATCTGCGCAAAGGTAAACACGGTAATCGAGGGAACTGGGAGGCCAGTGGCAAGAAAGTAAGTAACTTTTTTACCACTGGCCTTCTGCTTATTAAGAACGGTTATTTTGTTCTTTCAGCAGATCGCGGATTTCGCCCAATAGCACTTCCTCTTTAGAAGGCGCTGGCGGAGCTGCCGGCTCTTCTGCTTTTTTACGGTTGAGTCTGTTGATAAGCTTAATGGCAACAAAGATAGCAAAGGCCACAATCACAAAATCAAATACGTTCTGGATAAACACGCCGTAATGCATGACGACCGCCGGAATATCTCCCTGCGCTTCGCGTAACGTAAAAGCAAATTGTTTAAAGTCGATCCCGCCGATTAACAATCCCAACGGCGGCATAATGATATCGGCAACCAGTGAAGAAACAATCTTACCGAATGCCGCGCCAATAATGACACCCACTGCCAAATCCACAACATTCCCGCGCATCGCGAATTCGCGAAATTCTTTAATAAAACTCATTTTTATTCTCCCTATGCAGCTGACGTTATAAGTTTAACAAATGCTAAGGCATTTTCCATTTACGGCTTCTGTTTAGCGAAATAAATTAAACCTTGATAAATAAAGGGAATTAAAAAGGGCGCTGAATGAGCGCCCCTTAAATTAGAGGAAGAAAGGACTTGGCTGGAACAGACGTTCGACGTCGGTAATAAACTTTTTATCGGTCAAAAACATAATGACGTGATCGCCTTGTTCAATGCGCAAATTGTCATTAGCAATCATGACATCATTACCACGAACGACCGCGCCAATAATGGTGCCTGGCGGCAGTTTTATTTCGTCAATGACGCGGCCAACCACGCGGGAAGTGCTTTCATCGCCGTGCGCGACGGCTTCGATGGCTTCGGCAACTCCGCGACGTAGTGAGGAAACGCCGACGATATCCGCTTTACGCACATGGCTCAGTAATGCAGAGATGGTGGCCTGCTGCGGAGAAATCGCAATATCTATAACGCTACCCTGCACAAGATCGACATAAGCTCGACGCTGAATCAACACCATCACTTTTTTGGCGCCCATCCGCTTGGCCAACATCGCGGACATGATATTGGCTTCATCATCGTTAGTGACCGCGATAAAGAGATCGACCTGATCAATATGCTCCTCCGCCAGCAATTCCTGATCGGAGGCGTCGCCAAAAAAGACGATCGTGTTTTGCAGTTTCTCAGCCAGTTCTGCGGCGCGTTGTTGATCGCGTTCGATCAATTTAACGCTATAGTCTTTTTCCAGACGCCTTGCCAGCCCGGCGCCGATATTGCCGCCGCCCACCAGCATGATGCGCTTGTAGGGTTTTTCCAGACGCTGTAATTCGCTCATTACTGCACGGATATGCTGTGAAGCCGCAATAAAGAAGACTTCATCCCCTGCTTCCACGATAGTCGAGCCCTGAGGACGGATTGGTCTGTCATGGCGGAAAATTGCGGCAACGCGAGTATCGATATGCGGCATATGTTCTCGCATTGTCGAGAGCGCGTTACCTATTAGTGGACCGCCATAGTAGGCTTTTACTACTGCCAGACTGACTTTCCCTTCAGCAAAGTTTACAACCTGTAATGCTCCCGGATACTCGATCAGACGATAAATATTATCGATAACCAACTGCTCCGGCGCGATCAGATGATCAATCGGAACCGCTTCAGAATGAAAGAGTTTATCCGCATCGCGAACATAGTCCGGGGAGCGAATGCGGGCGATACGGTTTGGAGTGTTGAAGAGTGAATAGGCTACCTGACAGGCAACCATATTAGTTTCATCTGAACTGGTGACAGCGACCAGCATATCCGCATCGTCAGCGCCCGCTTCGCGCAACACGCGGGGATGCGAACCATGCCCCTGAACTACGCGTAGATCGAACTTATCTTGCAAACTGCGTAACCGTTCGCCGTTGGTATCAACCACCGTGATGTCGTTGTTTTCGCCGACCAGGTTTTCCGCCAGTGTTCCGCCAACTTGCCCTGCGCCCAGTATGATAATTTTCATCAGTCGTGGCCCGTTATCTCATCACTTCTTGATTAGCTTAGCGTAAAAGAACCCATCACCTTCTTCGCCGCCCGGCAGATTTTGCTGTCCTGGCTGATCAGGTGTTCCCGTTTCGCTGAGCGCGGCATCGGGAGTGCGTTGCAAAAAGGTTTTGATCTGATCGCGGTTTTCTTCCGGCAGTACGGAACAGGTGGCGTAAACCAGCGTCCCGCTAGGCTTCAGGCGCGGCCAGACGGCATCAAGAATTTCCGCCTGTAATTGCGCCAGTTCCGCGATATCGCGATCGCGACGCAGCCATTTGATATCTGGATGACGGCGAATGACGCCGGTTGCGGAGCAGGGCGCATCCAGCAGAATACGGTCAAACTGCTGCTCGCCGCACCATTGGGCGGGATAACGTCCATCCCCTTGTTTAACTGTCGCTTTCATCCCAAGACGCTTTAGGTTGTCGTAAACGCGGGAGAGTCGTTGTTCATCAATATCAACCGCCAACACGTCTGCTTCGGGGGCCACTTCGAGAATATGCGTGGTTTTACCGCCGGGCGCGGCGCACAAGTCTAAAATGTGCTCACCGTTCTGAGGAGCGAGAAAAACCGCACATCCCTGCGCAGAGGCATCCTGGACAGTTACCCAACCCTCAGCAAAACCGGGTAAAGCATGTACCGGAGCTGGCGTTTCCAGACGTACAGCGTCGGGATAATCGGGATGGGGATATCCCTTCATGCCTGCGTCTTCAAGTAAGCCAAGCCAACCGTCGCGGGTGTGGTGTGTACGATTTACACGTAGCCACATCGGTGGACGCTGGTTATTCGCTTCAATAATGTGTTGCCACTGTGTGGGGTAAGCATTTTGCAAACGCTTTACCAGCCAACCTGGATGTAAAAAGCGCGCATCGCTGGTCGCAAACTCATTAAGCAACGTTTCCTGCTGGCGCTGAAACTGGCGCAGGACGCCGTTAATTAACCCTTTCAACTGCGGACGTTTGATGGCGACCGCGCCTTCAACGGTTTCAGCCAGCGCCGCATGGGGAGGAACGCGGGTGTACAGCAACTGATAAAAGCCGACCATAATTAAGTAATGCACTGTACGCTGCTTGCCGGTCATTGGACGAGACATCAGCTTATTGATCAGCCATTCCAGCTGTGAAAGGGTGCGCAGGACGCCAAAGCACAGCTCTTGAAGTAGCGCTTTGTCTTTATCGGCGACTTTTTGTTGCAGCGGCGGGAGCACATTACTTAATGATTGTCCCTGTTCGACGACCAGTTCAACGGCCTGTGCTGCCAGACTACGTAAATTGTTTTGTTTTTTCATATGTATAAAATAAAAATGCCCGGTAACACCGGGCTTATAAAGACGTGACCGTCAGGCAAGACGGTTACCAGGAATAAACCATTCCCGGCGTGAATTTAACAGATCCTGGGCGCTCATTGCTTTTTTGCCGGCAGGCTGAAGCGAAAGCAAATTTAATATCCCCTTGCCTGTTGCAACCTGAATGCCCTGTTTCGTCGCGGCCAGAATGGTTCCCGGCAGCGACTGCGTGGCGTCCTCAATGACGGACGCCTGCCAGACTTTTACCGGCTGGCCGTCGATTTCCAGCCAGCTCATTGGCCACGGATTAAAGGCGCGAATGCAACGCTCCAGCTGTACTGCGGAGAGAGACCAGTCGATACGCGCTTCTTCTTTACTGAGCTTTTCCGCATGAGTGACCAGCGCTTCATTCTGCGCTTCAGGCGCCGCTGTGCCGTCCGCCAGTTGTTTTAGTGTGGTAATTAACCCCTGCGGGCCAAGCTCAGCCAACTTATTATACAGTGAGCCACTGGTATCTTCTGCGGTAATCGGGCACGCAAGTTTATACAGCATGTCGCCGGTATCCAGCCCTACATCCATCTGCATAATTGTGACGCCGGTTTCCGCATCGCCTGCCCAGAGTGAGCGCTGAATAGGCGCCGCGCCGCGCCAGCGTGGAAGCAGCGAACCGTGAACGTTGATACATCCGAGACGGGGCATATCCAGCACTGCCTTTGGGAGAATCAGACCATATGCTACGACAACCATGACGTCGGCATGTAAGTCAGCAACCAGTTGCTGGTTTTCCTGAGGACGAAGCGACACGGGCTGGAAAACGGGCAGGCCTTTTTCTTCCGCCAGCACTTTTACCGGGCTGGGCATCAACTTTTTGCCGCGACCTGCTGGACGATCGGGTTGGGTAAATACGCCGACAACGTTATGTCCAGAAGTTAACAGCGCGTCGAGATGACGCGCTGCAAAGTCAGGCGTACCCGCAAAAATAATACGTAGTGAATCTGACACGTTGGTTCTTGTCCTTTAAGCCCGGGCGTTCAGGCGGTCGAGTTTTTCTACTTTCTGACGAATACGTTGTTGCTTCAGCGGCGACAAATAATCGATAAACAGTTTACCGACCAGATGATCCATCTCATGCTGAATGCAAATTGCCAGCAAACCATCCGCTTCAAGCTCAAACGGGTTGCCGTCGCGATCCAGCGCGCGGATTTTCACTTTCTCGGCGCGCGGCACTAAAGCGCGCTGTTCCGGAATCGACAGACAGCCTTCTTCTATACCCGTTTCGCCACTTTTCTCCAGCAATTCCGGGTTAATGAGTACCAGGCGCTCGTCGCGGTTTTCCGAAACGTCAATCACGATGATCCGCTGGTGGATATCGACCTGCGTTGCGGCCAGACCGATACCTTCTTCCGCGTACATCGTTTCGAACATATCATCGACGATACGCTGAATTTCTGCATTCACTTCTTCAACCGGCTTTGCGACTTTGCGAAGGCGCTCGTCCGGAATATGTAACACTTGCAAAACTGACATAATTATCCAGAGTTGTGTTCAGAAGTTGAAAAGATTATTACCTCTATTCTAGACAAATCCCCACCTGATTGACAGCATCAGTGACCAATCGCAAAGATTGTTCAGACTGCTTGTGGCAGGGGAGGGAAAGGATGGCCCGTACCGAAATTTGGTTACGTTTAATGTACGTCGGCGACCTTTATGGCGAGGCGATGTTGAACATGGCGAACTCGCTTATTCGTCAGCCTCAGATAAATCGCACGCACCTTCAGGAGGCTGGTCTTACCGCGCGGCAAGCTGAACGTTTTTTACAGCTTCCAGCAGGTGTGCTTGATGAGACGTTACGCTGGCTTGAACTACCGCAGCATCATTTTCTGTGTGCGGATAGTGAGATTTATCCTCCCCAACTGCGTGCTATTGATGATTATCCCGGCGCTATTTTTATTGACGGCGATCCTGCCTGTCTGCATACCTGCCAACTTGCCGTCGTAGGGAGCCGGAGGCACTCCTGGTATGGAGAACGCTGGGGACGTCTGCTTTGCGAAAGCCTTGCGAAAAGCGGTTTGACGATCACCAGCGGCCTTGCCCGGGGAATTGATGGCGTAGCACACAACGCCGCGGTGAGTATGGGGGAAAAAGTGTAGCGGTGTTAGGGAATGGCTTGGCAAAGATTTATCCTCGCCGACATGCCATGCTGGCTGAAAACTTGATTGCTACCGGCGGCGCAGTGGTCTCAGAATTTCCGCTTTCAACGCCTCCGCTACCGCAAAATTTTCCTCGCAGAAACCGTATCATCCGCGGACTGAGCAAAGGCGTGCTGGTGATTGAGGCGGCGTTGCGCAGCGGTTCGTTGGTGACGGCGCGCTGCGCGCTTGAACAGGGGCGGGACGTTTTTGCATTACCAGGTCCTATCGGTAGTCCGGGAAGCGAAGGCACGCACTGGTTAATTAAACAAGGGGCCACGCTTGTGACGACGCCGGAGGATATTCTGGAAAATTTGCAATACGGCTTACACTGGTTGCCAACTACGGCGGAAAATTCACTTTATTCACTAAATCAGGATGAGGCGGCATTGCCATTTCCTGAGCTCCTGGCTAACGTAGGAGATGAGGTAACACCTGTTGACGTCGTCGCTGAACGTGCCGGCCAACCTGTGCCAGCGGTAGTGGCTCAGCTACTCGAACTGGAGTTAGCAGGATGGATCGCAGCTGTACCCGGCGGCTATGTCCGATTAAGGAGGGCAAGCCATGTTCGACGTACTAATGTATTTGTTTGAAACATACATCCATAACGAAGCCGAGCTGCGCGTGGATCAGGACAGACTGGAGCGTGATCTCACCGACGCTGGGTTTGATCGCGAAGACATCTACAATGCGCTGCTGTGGCTGGAAAAACTCGCTGACTATCAGGATGGCCTCGCGGAACCCATGCAACTTGCTTCCGATCCTCTTTCAATGCGCATTTATACGGTTGAAGAGTGTGAAAGGCTTGATGCCAGTTGCCGGGGGTTCCTGTTATTCCTTGAGCAGATTCAGGTGCTAAACCTCGAAACACGAGAAATGGTGATTGAGCGTGTGCTGGCGCTGGATACCGCAGAGTTTGACCTGGAAGACTTGAAATGGGTTATTTTGATGGTGTTATTCAACATTCCGGGCTGTGAAAACGCCTATCAGCAAATGGAAGAATTACTCTTTGAGGTAAATGAAGGTATGCTGCATTGATAGGTGTTAATGCTGCATGAGTGAATATGGCTAAATCAGCACTGTTTTCGGTGCGTAAAAATGAGCCCTGCCCGCAGTGCGGGGCCGAACTGGTAATTCGCTCCGGGAAACATGGTCCGTTTCTCGGCTGTTCTCGCTATCCGGAATGCGATTACGTTCGTCCGCTGAAAAGTCAGGCGGACGGACATATCGTTAAAATTCTGGAGGGGCAACCGTGCCCTGAGTGTGGCGCCGTGCTGGTGCTGCGTCAGGGGCGCTTTGGCATGTTCATCGGATGCAGTCAGTATCCGCAATGTGAACATACAGTGGTTATTGATAAACCGGATGAAACGGCGATTGCCTGTCCAGCCTGCCAGCAAGGACATTTGGTCCAGCGCCGTTCTCGTTACGGTAAAATCTTTCATTCCTGCGATCGCTACCCGGAATGTCAGTTCGTCATTAACTTCACACCGGTTGCGGGGGAATGCCCCGAGTGCCATTATCCGCTACTCATCGAAAAGAAAACCGCGCAGGGCGTGAAGCGCTTTTGCGCCAGTAAACAATGTGGAAAGCCGGTTCCGGTGGAATAAACAAGTGAATAATAGCCTGCCAACAGGATCTATCGCCGCAGCGGTAGATCTCCTGAATAAAGAAAATGTCATCGCTTATCCAACAGAAGCCGTTTTCGGCGTCGGCTGCGATCCCGATAGTGAAACAGCCGTTACGCGCCTGCTGGCGTTAAAACAACGGCCCGTCGATAAGGGACTCATTTTGATTGCCGCCAGCTTTGAGCAGTTAAAACCTTATATTGATGACAGCATACTTACCGCCGCACAGCGTAAAGCGGTATTTGATTGCTGGCCCGGGCCGGTAACGTTTGTTTTTCCTGCGCCCGCGACAACGCCGCGGTGGCTCACGGGACGTTTTGATTCCCTGGCCGTTCGTATTACCAACCACCCGCTGGTGGTCGCGCTATGCAATGCGTATGGCAAACCGCTGGTTTCCACCAGCGCCAATCTGAGCGGATTACCGCCATGTCGTACCATTGAAGAGGTGCGTGCGCAATTTGGCGATGATTTTCCGGTGGTTGAAGGCGCAACGGGTGGGCGTTTAAATCCTTCAGAAATTCGCGATGCTCTGACGGGCGAACTGTTTCGACAGGGGTAATATGATGGAAACCTATGCTGTTTTTGGAAATCCGATTGCGCACAGCAAATCGCCATTTATTCATCAGCAATTTGCTCAGCAGCTAGATATTGTTCACCCCTATGGTCGCGTGCTGGCCCCTATTAATAATTTCATTAATACGCTTGATGCCTTTTTCGCGGCAGGGGGAAAAGGCGCAAACATCACAGTACCTTTTAAAGAGGAGGCGTTTGCGCGTTCGGATGAGTTAACGGAACGAGCATCGCTGGCGGGAGCCGTCAATACATTAAAACGGCTGGAAGATGGTCGTTTGCTTGGCGACAATACTGACGGTATCGGTTTATTAAGCGATCTCGAACGTTTAAATTTTATCCGCCCAGGATTGCGTATTTTGCTGATTGGCGCGGGCGGCGCATCCCGGGGCGTGCTGTTACCCCTGCTTTCTTTGGATTGCGCGGTCACTATCACTAACCGTACAGCTTCACGTGCCGAAGCGTTGGCGAAAATCTTTGCTCATACCGGCAGCGTTCATGCCACGGATATGGACAAGCTGGATGGTTGTGAGTTTGACCTGATTATTAATGCGACCTCCAGCGGCATACGGGGCGAAATCCCGGCGATTCCGGCGTCACTTATTCACCCTTCCCTCTGTTGCTATGACATGTTCTATCAAAAAGGGAATACGCCATTTCTCTCCTGGTGTGTACAACAGGGCGCAAAACGCTACGCAGATGGGCTGGGAATGCTGGTGGGGCAGGCTGCACATGCCGTTTTGCTTTGGCACGGTGTATTACCGCAGGTCGAGCCAGTGATTGAGCTGCTACAGCAGGAATTATTAGCGTGAACCAGGCCATACAATTTCCTGACCGCGAAGAATGGGATACTGCCGCCAGTGCTATCATCTTTCCCGCCCTGGTTAATGGGATGCAACTCACGTGTGCAATAAAAAAAGATGTACTGGCGTATCGCTTTGGTGGAGAAACAGCGGAGCAATGGCTGGCCATTTTTCGTGAGTATCGCTGGGACCCGGAAGAAGAGGAGGAAGCATTAATCCTGGCCCAGCAGGAAGATGATCACGGTTGGATATGGTTATCCTGAGAAAGATAGTCGTCTTTCCACTTTACATAGTTATTGGCGGAGTACTGCAGGCCCGATCTCTCAGCATCGCTCAAGGGGCGGATCTGTTTTACCGGACTGCCAAGATATAAATAGCCGCTTTCCAGCCGTTTGTGCTGCGGCACCAGGCTTCCCGCGCCAATCATTACGTCATCTTCTATTATCGCGCCATCCAACACAATGGAGCCCATACCGACCAGTACGCGGTTACCGATGGTACAGCCGTGCAGCATAACTTTATGGCCAACGGTAACATCTTCGCCAATGATTAATGGGTTGCCGTGTGGATTGGATGAAGACTTGTGGGTTACGTGAAGAACGCTGCCATCCTGAATGTTCGTACGAGCCCCTATCGCAACGTAATTCACATCGCCGCGAATCACCACAAGAGGCCAGATCCCGATATCATCCGCCAGACGGACATCACCAATAACCACGCTGCTGGTATCGATCATCACGCGCTGACCGATTTCAGGAAAAAGATCCTTATAAGGACGTAATGTGTCAGACATGTCTACCTCATCATAAATGAATAGTCATGAAGACTTTGGTTGCTTTAACGGCGTTGTGCAAGGGGAGATAGCATCAAAAAATCGCCACTTTGCGCAGGAATGGAGCGAAAGGGATGAAAAATCAACAAACAGAAAAAAAGATCCAAAAAACGCTTGTGCAAAAAAATGGGATCCCTATAATGCGCCTCCATCGACACGGCGGATGTGAATCACTTCACACAAACAGCCGGTCGGTTGAAGAGAAAAATCCTGAAATTCAGGGTTGACTCTGAAAGAGGAAAGCGTAATATACGCCACCTCGCGACGGTGAGCTGAAAGCCGCGTCGCACCTGCTCTTTAACAATTTATCAGACAATCTGTGTGGGCACTCGAAGATACGGATTCTTGACGTCCTCGGACGAAAAATGAATACCAAGTCTCAAGAGTGAACACGTAATTCATTACGAAGTTTAATTCATTGAGCATCAAACTTTTAAATTGAAGAGTTTGATCATGGCTCAGATTGAACGCTGGCGGCAGGCCTAACACATGCAAGTCGAACGGTAACAGGAAGCAGCTTGCTGCTTTGCTGACGAGTGGCGGACGGGTGAGTAATGTCTGGGAAACTGCCTGATGGAGGGGGATAACTACTGGAAACGGTGGCTAATACCGCATAACGTCGCAAGACCAAAGAGGGGGACCTTCGGGCCTCTTGCCATCAGATGTGCCCAGATGGGATTAGCTTGTTGGTGAGGTAACGGCTCACCAAGGCGACGATCCCTAGCTGGTCTGAGAGGATGACCAGCCACACTGGAACTGAGACACGGTCCAGACTCCTACGGGAGGCAGCAGTGGGGAATATTGCACAATGGGCGCAAGCCTGATGCAGCCATGCCGCGTGTATGAAGAAGGCCTTCGGGTTGTAAAGTACTTTCAGCGGGGAGGAAGGTGTTGTGGTTAATAACCGCAGCAATTGACGTTACCCGCAGAAGAAGCACCGGCTAACTCCGTGCCAGCAGCCGCGGTAATACGGAGGGTGCAAGCGTTAATCGGAATTACTGGGCGTAAAGCGCACGCAGGCGGTCTGTCAAGTCGGATGTGAAATCCCCGGGCTCAACCTGGGAACTGCATTCGAAACTGGCAGGCTTGAGTCTTGTAGAGGGGGGTAGAATTCCAGGTGTAGCGGTGAAATGCGTAGAGATCTGGAGGAATACCGGTGGCGAAGGCGGCCCCCTGGACAAAGACTGACGCTCAGGTGCGAAAGCGTGGGGAGCAAACAGGATTAGATACCCTGGTAGTCCACGCCGTAAACGATGTCTACTTGGAGGTTGTGCCCTTGAGGCGTGGCTTCCGGAGCTAACGCGTTAAGTAGACCGCCTGGGGAGTACGGCCGCAAGGTTAAAACTCAAATGAATTGACGGGGGCCCGCACAAGCGGTGGAGTATGTGGTTTAATTCGATGCAACGCGAAGAACCTTACCTGGTCTTGACATCCACAGAAGAATCCAGAGATGGATTTGTGCCTTCGGGAACTGTGAGACAGGTGCTGCATGGCTGTCGTCAGCTCGTGTTGTGAAATGTTGGGTTAAGTCCCGCAACGAGCGCAACCCTTATCCTTTGTTGCCAGCGATTAGGTCGGGAACTCAAAGGAGACTGCCAGTGATAAACTGGAGGAAGGTGGGGATGACGTCAAGTCATCATGGCCCTTACGACCAGGGCTACACACGTGCTACAATGGCGCATACAAAGAGAAGCGACCTCGCGAGAGCAAGCGGACCTCATAAAGTGCGTCGTAGTCCGGATTGGAGTCTGCAACTCGACTCCATGAAGTCGGAATCGCTAGTAATCGTGGATCAGAATGCCACGGTGAATACGTTCCCGGGCCTTGTACACACCGCCCGTCACACCATGGGAGTGGGTTGCAAAAGAAGTAGGTAGCTTAACCTTCGGGAGGGCGCTTACCACTTTGTGATTCATGACTGGGGTGAAGTCGTAACAAGGTAACCGTAGGGGAACCTGCGGTTGGATCACCTCCTTACCTGAAAGAAGCGTACTTTGCAGTGCTCACACAGATTGTCTGATGAAAAGTAAATAGCAAGGCGTCTTGCGAAGCAGACTGATACGTCCCCTTCGTCTAGAGGCCCAGGACACCGCCCTTTCACGGCGGTAACAGGGGTTCGAATCCCCTAGGGGACGCCACTTGCTGGTTTGTGAGTGAAAGTCACCTGCCTTAATATCTCAAAACTGACTTACGAGTCACGTTTGAGATATTTGCTCTTTAAAAATCTGGATCAAGCTGAAAATTGAAACACAGAACAACGAAAGTTGTTCGTGAGTCTCTCAAATTTTCGCAACACGATGATGAATCGTAAGAAACATCTTCGGGTTGTGAGGTTAAGCGACTAAGCGTACACGGTGGATGCCCTGGCAGTCAGAGGCGATGAAGGGCGTGCTAATCTGCGATAAGCGCCGGTAAGGTGATATGAACCGTTATAACCGGCGATACCCGAATGGGGAAACCCAGTGTGATTCGTCACACTATCATTAACTGAATCCATAGGTTAATGAGGCGAACCGGGGGAACTGAAACATCTAAGTACCCCGAGGAAAAGAAATCAACCGAGATTCCCCCAGTAGCGGCGAGCGAACGGGGAGGAGCCCAGAGCCTGAATCAGCATGTGTGTTAGTGGAAGCGTCTGGAAAGGCGCGCGATACAGGGTGACAGCCCCGTACACAAAAGCGCATGTGCTGTGAGCTCGATGAGTAGGGCGGGACACGTGGTATCCTGTCTGAATATGGGGGGACCATCCTCCAAGGCTAAATACTCCTGACTGACCGATAGTGAACCAGTACCGTGAGGGAAAGGCGAAAAGAACCCCGGCGAGGGGAGTGAAAAAGAACCTGAAACCGTGTACGTACAAGCAGTGGGAGCACAGGTTTACCTGTGTGACTGCGTACCTTTTGTATAATGGGTCAGCGACTTATATTCTGTAGCAAGGTTAACCGAATAGGGGAGCCGGAGGGAAACCGAGTCTTAACCGGGCGTTAAGTTGCAGGGTATAGACCCGAAACCCGGTGATCTAGCCATGGGCAGGTTGAAGGTTGGGTAACACTAACTGGAGGACCGAACCGACTAATGTTGAAAAATTAGCGGATGACCTGTGGCTGGGGGTGAAAGGCCAATCAAACCGGGAGATAGCTGGTTCTCCCCGAAAGCTATTTAGGTAGCGCCTCGTGAATTCATCTCCGGGGGTAGAGCACTGTTTCGGCTAGGGGGCCATCCCGGCTTACCAACCCGATGCAAACTGCGAATACCGGAGAATGTTATCACGGGAGACACACGGCGGGTGCTAACGTCCGTCGTGAAGAGGGAAACAACCCAGACCGCCAGCTAAGGTCCCAAAGTCATGGTTAAGTGGGAAACGATGTGGGAAGGCCCAGACAGCCAGGATGTTGGCTTAGAAGCAGCCATCATTTAAAGAAAGCGTAATAGCTCACTGGTCGAGTCGGCCTGCGCGGAAGATGTAACGGGGCTAAACCATGCACCGAAGCTGCGGCAGCGAACGTATCACTTAAAGCGATTCAGCGGGTTACGATTGACGGAGCGAAGCGACGTCAAAGCGTATACAAAGTCGAGTCGGTTTAAGGATACGTTCGTTGGGTAGGGGAGCGTTCTGTAAGCCTGCGAAGGTGGCCTGTGAGGGTTGCTGGAGGTATCAGAAGTGCGAATGCTGACATAAGTAACGATAAAGCGGGTGAAAAGCCCGCTCGCCGGAAGACCAAGGGTTCCTGTCCAACGTTAATCGGGGCAGGGTGAGTCGACCCCTAAGGCGAGGCCGAAAGGCGTAGTCGATGGGAAACGGGTTAATATTCCCGTACTTGGTGTTACTGCGAAGGGGGGACGGAGAAGGCTATGTTGGCCGGGCGACGGTTGTCCCGGTTTAAGCGTGTAGGTGTGTGTTCCAGGTAAATCCGGTTCACTTTAACACTGAGGCGTGATGACGAGGCACTACGGTGCTGAAGTAACAAATGCCCTGCTTCCAGGAAAAGCCTCTAAGCATCAGGTAACATCAAATCGTACCCCAAACCGACACAGGTGGTCAGGTAGAGAATACCAAGGCGCTTGAGAGAACTCGGGTGAAGGAACTAGGCAAAATGGTGCCGTAACTTCGGGAGAAGGCACGCTGACACGTAGGTGAAGTGATTTACTCACGGAGCTGAAGTCAGTCGAAGATACCAGCTGGCTGCAACTGTTTATTAAAAACACAGCACTGTGCAAACACGAAAGTGGACGTATACGGTGTGACGCCTGCCCGGTGCCGGAAGGTTAATTGATGGGGTCAGCGCAAGCGAAGCTCCTGATCGAAGCCCCGGTAAACGGCGGCCGTAACTATAACGGTCCTAAGGTAGCGAAATTCCTTGTCGGGTAAGTTCCGACCTGCACGAATGGCGTAATGATGGCCAGGCTGTCTCCACCCGAGACTCAGTGAAATTGAACTCGCTGTGAAGATGCAGTGTACCCGCGGCAAGACGGAAAGACCCCGTGAACCTTTACTATAGCTTGACACTGAACATTGAGCCTTGATGTGTAGGATAGGTGGGAGGCTTTGAAGTGTGGACGCCAGTCTGCATGGAGCCGACCTTGAAATACCACCCTTTAATGTTTGATGTTCTAACGTGGACCCGTTACCCGGGTTACGGACAGTGTCTGGTGGGTAGTTTGACTGGGGCGGTCTCCTCCTAAAGAGTAACGGAGGAGCACGAAGGTTGGCTAATCCTGGTCGGACATCAGGAGGTTAGTGCAATGGCATAAGCCAGCTTGACTGCGAGCGTGACGGCGCGAGCAGGTGCGAAAGCAGGTCATAGTGATCCGGTGGTTCTGAATGGAAGGGCCATCGCTCAACGGATAAAAGGTACTCCGGGGATAACAGGCTGATACCGCCCAAGAGTTCATATCGACGGCGGTGTTTGGCACCTCGATGTCGGCTCATCACATCCTGGGGCTGAAGCAGGTCCCAAGGGTATGGCTGTTCGCCATTTAAAGTGGTACGCGAGCTGGGTTTAGAACGTCGTGAGACAGTTCGGTCCCTATCTGCCGTGGGCGCTGGAGAACTGAGGGGGGCTGCTCCTAGTACGAGAGGACCGGAGTGGACGCATCACTGGTGTTCGGGTTGTCATGCCAATGGCACTGCCCGGTAGCTAAATGCGGAAGAGATAAGTGCTGAAAGCATCTAAGCACGAAACTTGCCCCGAGATGAGTTCTCCCTGAGACTTAGAGTCTCCTGAAGGAACGTTGAAGACGACGACGTTGATAGGCCGGGTGTGTAAGCGCAGCGATGCGTTGAGCTAACCGGTACTAATGAACCGTGAGGCTTAACCTTACAACGCCGAAGATGTTTTGGCGGATGAGAGACGATTTTCAGCAGTGATTCAGAGTTGAGTACGCAATAATTTGCGCAGCAGCAAGGCGGCAAGCGAAGGAAAGGAAGGAGCATACAGAAGTATGTGACTGAGTTTACGAGCGCAGGCAACGCCGCTGATGCGATAAAGAATTGCGTACAGAGCACAAAGAATTTGCCTGGCGGCAGTAGCGCGGTGGTCCCACCTGACCCCATGCCGAACTCAGAAGTGAAACGCCGTAGCGCCGATGGTAGTGTGGGGTCTCCCCATGCGAGAGTAGGGAACTGCCAGGCATCAAACAAGTGAAGAAGCCCGTCCGTCAGGACGGGCTTCTTTGCGTGTGTGGTAACATTTAAAAATGTAGGCCTGATAAGCGCAGCGCCATCAGGCAACCTGCACCGCCGGATGGCCGCTTCGCCTTATCCGGCCTACATGCACTTATCAGACAGCGCCGCTACTCACGGATAAATTAAATTCAACAATGGATACGGTTTCCCAAGATCGTCGACCTCCGAACGTCCCGTCACCTTAAATCCCATTTTCTTATAAAATCCAACAGCTTGTGTATTTTGCTCGTTAACATTGGTTGTCAACCCCGGCGCCAGTGTTAACGCATGTTCAACTAATCTCTTACCGATACCCTGACCACGCACGTCCGGATCGACAAACAGCGCATCCATATGTTCTCCGGTAAGCAGCATAAATCCTACCGGCTCATCCTGATCGGTCACGGCAACCCATAGTGGCGCTTCTGGCAGAAAATCGCTCACCAGTTCTTCCAGTTCGGCCCGATAAGCGTTTGACAGAAAATCGTGCGTGGTATCGACTGAGCGACGCCAGATCGCAATCAGTTTTTCCCCTTCCTCATGCCTTGAACGACGAATGTTAATCATCATCTTCACTCCTTTTTTGCTTACTTCTATTCTAATGCAAATGCTGTCGTGAAACTTTCTCACCTTGAACTTGCAGACTCGACATTCGCCTGATTTCTGAGTATCTTCAGCTATCTGGATGTCTAAACGTTTAAACGTATGTCGTGAGGTTATCAGGTTATGCCGATTCGCGTGCTGGACGAGCTACCCGCCGTCAATTTTTTACGTGAGGAGAATGTCTTCGTCATGACGACTTCTCGCGCATCAGGTCAGGAAATTCGCCCGCTAAAGGTACTTATCCTTAACCTGATGCCGAAGAAGATTGAAACGGAAAATCAGTTTCTGCGCTTGCTATCGAACTCGCCATTGCAGGTCGATATTCAACTGCTGCGGATAGATGCCCGCGAGTCGAGGAACACGCCAGCCGAGCACCTGAACAACTTTTACTGTAACTTCGACGATATCTGCGATCAGAACTTTGATGGGCTTATCGTGACCGGAGCGCCGCTGGGTCTGGTGGAATTTAATGACGTGGCTTACTGGCCGCAGATTAGGCAGGTGCTTGAATGGGCGAAAGATCACGTTACTTCGACGCTATTTGTCTGTTGGGCCGTTCAGGCCGCACTCAATATTCTGTATGGTATCCCTAAGCAGACCCGTACAGATAAACTTTCCGGCGTCTATGAACATCACATCCTTCATCCACATGCTCTGTTAACGCGTGGTTTTGATGATTCGTTTCTTGCGCCACACTCACGCTATGCCGATTTCCCGGCGGCGCTGATACGGGATTATACGGATCTTGAAATTCTGGCCGAAACAGAAGAAGGGGATGCGTACCTGTTTGCCAGCAAAGATAAACGTATTGCGTTTGTCACCGGTCATCCTGAATATGACGCTCATACGTTAGCGGGTGAATATTTTCGTGACGTTGAGGCCGGGTTAAATCCGGAGGTTCCGTACAACTATTTCCCAAAAAACGATCCGCAAAACATACCGCGCGCAACCTGGCGCAGCCACGGTAATTTACTGTTTACTAACTGGCTCAACTATTATGTCTACCAGATTACGCCATATGATCTGCGTCACATGAATCCAACCCTGGATTAATCTTCTGCTTCTGACGATCCTAAAGCGTTTCAGCATGTTGAATCAGGCACCTTCGGGTGCCTTTTTTATTTCCGAAACGCACCTCATCATGTAATTAAATTTAATTTATATTGTTATCAATAGGTTAATGCATAATTAAATTAAAAATGGAAATTGTTTTTGATTTTGAAATTTAATTGAGTAGTCTTAGTTGTGTTGAACGAAAAGCGCACAGTGATCCTTCGTTCGCATTGGGGATGTATCTGGATCAACAACGAGGAGCTGCATGATGAATCCACAGGCAACCACAACTGATGAATTAACCTTTACCAGGCCGCAAGGCGAGCTGGAAAAGCAAGTCCTGACCGCTGAAGCAGTCGAGTTTTTGACGGAGTTAGTCACCCGTTTTACGCCAAAACGCAATAAACTCCTGGCTGCACGTATCCAGCAACAGCAGGATATTGATAACGGTAAGTTGCCTGATTTTATTTCGGAAACCACTTCCATTAGAGAAAGTAATTGGCAGATTCGTGGTATTCCGGCGGATTTACAGGATCGCCGAGTAGAAATTACCGGGCCGGTTGAACGTAAAATGGTGATTAATGCCCTGAACGCAAATGTGAAAGTGTTTATGGCGGATTTTGAAGACTCGCTGGCGCCGGACTGGAATAAAGTTATTGATGGTCAAATCAACCTGCGTGATGCGGTGAACGGCACCATTAGCTATACCAACGAAGCCGGAAAAATCTATCAGCTCAAGCCCGATCCGGCCGTATTGATTTGTCGTGTACGTGGTCTACATCTGCCAGAAAAACATGTTACCTGGCGGGGGGAAGCCATTCCCGGCAGCCTGTTTGATTTTGCTCTGTACTTTTTCCACAACTATAAAGCGCTGCTCGCTAAAGGTAGCGGCCCGTATTTTTACCTGCCGAAAACGCAAGCCTGGCAGGAGGCAGCCTGGTGGAGCGAAGTCTTCAGCTACGCCGAAGACCGCTTTAACCTGCCGCGCGGTACGATCAAAGCGACCCTGTTGATTGAAACGCTTCCTGCTGTTTTCCAGATGGATGAGATTCTTCATGCGTTGCGTGATCATATTGTCGGTCTCAACTGTGGTCGCTGGGATTATATTTTCAGCTATATCAAAACGTTGAAAAATCATCCGGATCGCGTCCTGCCGGACAGGCAGGTGGTAACGATGGACAAACCGTTTCTGAGCGCCTACTCGCGCCTGCTGATCAAAACCTGTCACAAGCGCGGCGCGTTCGCGATGGGCGGTATGGCGGCGTTTATCCCGAGCAAAGACGTTGAACGCAACAATCAGGTCCTTGCCAAAGTGAAAGCGGATAAAGCGCTGGAAGCGAACAACGGCCACGACGGCACGTGGATTGCGCATCCTGGGTTGGCGGATACCGCAATGGCCGTCTTTAACGAGGTACTGGGCGAGCACAAAAATCAGCTGTTCATTACCCGTGATGAAGATGCGCCGATTACCGCTGAACAGTTACTGGAGCCATGTGAAGGCGAACGCACAGAAGCGGGAATGCGCGCCAATATTCGCGTGGCAGTGCAGTACATTGAAGCGTGGATCTCCGGCAATGGCTGTGTACCGATTTACGGTCTGATGGAGGATGCCGCGACGGCGGAAATCTCACGAACCTCTATCTGGCAGTGGATTCACCATGAGAAAACACTGAGCAATGGAAAACCCGTAACGAAAGCGCTTTTCCGCGAAATGTTGGCGGAAGAGATGCGGGTAATCCAGGACGAACTGGGCGAGCACCACTACAGCAGCGGGCGCTTCGACGATGCCGCACGTCTGATGGAGCAAATCACCACCTCAGATGACTTAATCGACTTCCTCACCCTGCCGGGCTATCGCTTACTGGCTTAATTCACCACATAACAATATGGAGCATCTGCACATGAAAACCCGTACTCAACAAATCGAAGAATTACAGAAAGAGTGGACACAACCGCGCTGGGAAGGCATCACCCGCCCGTACAGCGCGGAGGAGGTGGTGAAATTACGCGGCTCGGTTAACCCGGAATGCACGCTGGCGCAGCTCGGCGCAGCGAAAATTTGGCGGCTGTTGCACGGTGAAGCGAAAAAAGGCTATATCAACAGCCTTGGCGCGCTGACTGGCGGTCAGGCGTTGCAGCAGGCGAAAGCCGGTATTGAGGCGATTTATCTTTCAGGCTGGCAGGTAGCGGCAGATGCCAACCTGGCATCCAGCATGTATCCGGATCAATCGTTGTACCCGGCAAACTCTGTTCCGGCGGTAGTGGATCGGATCAACAACACTTTTCGTCGTGCAGATCAGATCCAGTGGGCATCCGGTATTGAACCCAATGATCCGCGCTATGTGGATTACTTCCTGCCGATCGTTGCTGATGCGGAAGTCGGTTTTGGCGGCGTTCTGAATGCCTTCGAACTGATGAAATCGATGATTGAAGCCGGTGCAGCGGCCGTTCACTTCGAAGATCAGCTGGCGTCGGTGAAGAAATGCGGCCATATGGGCGGCAAGGTGCTGGTCCCCACGCAGGAAGCGATTCAGAAACTGGTTGCTGCGCGTCTGGCCGCTGATGTGATGGGTGTCCCGACGCTGGTGATTGCGCGTACCGATGCGGATGCGGCAGATCTGATTACTTCCGACTGCGATCCCTATGACAGCGGTTTTATTACCGGCGAACGCACCAGCGAAGGTTTCTACCGCACCCATGCGGGCATTGAGCAGGCGATCAGCCGCGGTCTGGCGTATGCCCCGTATGCCGATCTGGTATGGTGCGAAACTTCTACGCCGGATCTCGAATTGGCGCGTCGTTTTGCCGATGCTATCCACGCGAAGTATCCGGGCAAACTGCTGGCCTATAACTGTTCGCCATCCTTCAACTGGCAGAAGAATCTGGACGACAAGACCATTGCCAGCTTCCAGCAGCAGTTGTCGGACATGGGTTACAAATACCAGTTTATTACCCTGGCGGGCATCCACAGCATGTGGTTCAACATGTTCGACCTGGCGCATGCATACGCGCAGGGCGAGGGCATGAAGCACTATGTTGAGAAGGTTCAACAACCCGAGTTCGCCGCGGCGAAAGACGGCTACACCTTTGTTTCCCACCAGCAGGAAGTGGGTACAGGTTACTTCGACAAAGTCACCACCATTATTCAGGGCGGCGCGTCATCCGTTACCGCGTTAACAGGATCGACGGAAGAATCGCAGTTTTGATTGATGCCCGGTGGCGCTGCGCTTACCGGGCCTACAGATAGCGTAGGCCGGATAAGCGAACGCGCCATCCGGCATGACGTGGTGCCGGATGAGGGAAAAAAATGCCGCGTGGCCTGGAATTACTGATTGCTCAAACCATCCTGCAAGGCTTTGACGCGCAGTATGGTCGATTTCTGGAAGTGACTTCCGGCGCGCAGCAGCGTTTTGAACAGGCCGACTGGCACGCCGTCCAACAGGCGATGAAAAGCCGTATCCACCTCTATGATCATCATGTGGGTCTGGTGGTGGAGCAACTGCGCTGTATTACCGATGGCAAAAGTACCGACGCGGATTTCCTTTTACGCGTTAAAGAGCATTACACCCGGCTGTTGCCGGATTACCCGCGCTTTGAGATTGCGGAGAGCTTTTTCAACTCCGTTTATTGCCGGTTATTTGACCACCGCTCGTTAACACCCGAGCGGTTGTTTATTTTCAGTTCGCAACCGGAGCGCCGCTTTCGTACTATCCCGCGCCCGCTGGCCAAAGACTTCTTTCCCGATCACGGTTGGGAGCCGCTGTTGATGCGCATACTCAGTGACTTACCGCTGCGTCTGCCCTGGCAGAATAAAAGCCGGGATATCCGCTATATTATCGCGCACCTGACTGAAACACTGGGCGAGGACGCGCTACCTCGCTGCCATGTCCAGGTGGCGAATGAGTTGTTTTACCGTAATAAAGCGGCCTGGCTGGTAGGTAAATTAACCACACCTGACGGTACGCTGCCGTTTTTACTGCCGATTCATCGCACTGATGAGGGTGAACTGTTTGTCGATACCTGCCTGACCACCACGGCAGAAGCGAGCATTGTGTTTGGTTTTGCCCGCTCTTATTTTATGGTGTATGCGCCGCTGCCTGCCGCGCTGGTTGAGTGGTTGCGTGAAATCCTGCCGGGTAAAACCACTGCCGAACTGTATATGGCGATTGGCTGCCAGAAACATGCGAAAACCGAAAGCTACCGCGAATATTTATGTTATCTGGCTGAAAGTGATGAGAAATTCATTGAGGCGCCTGGTATCCGCGGCATGGTGATGCTGGTGTTTACCCTGCCAGGTTTCGACCGGGTATTTAAAATCATTAAAGACAAATTCGCCCCGCAGAAAGAGATGTCTGCCGCTCATGTGCGTGCCTGTTATCAACTGGTAAAAGAGCATGATCGCGTCGGTCGTATGGCGGATACCCAGGAGTTTGAGAATTTCGTACTGGATAAACGGCAAATTGATCCGGCGCTGATGGCGCTTTTACGGCAAGAAGTGCCAGAGAAGATTACCGATCTTGGGGAACATATCGTCATTCGCCATCTCTATATTGAACGGCGCATGGTGCCGCTCAATATCTGGCTGGAACAGGTAGAAGGCCAGCAGTTGCGTGATGCGATAGAAGAATATGGTAATGCGATTCGCCAGCTTGCCGCCGCTAATATTTTCCCCGGCGATATGTTGTTTAAAAACTTTGGCGTTACCCGTCATGGTCGCGTGGTGTTCTACGACTACGATGAAATTTGCTACATGACGGAAGTGAATTTCCGCGATACTCCGCCAGCGCGTTATCCGGAAGACGAACTGGCCAGCGAACCCTGGTATAGCGTCTCGCCGGGTGATGTTTTCCCGGAGGAGTTTCGCCACTGGCTGTGTGCCGATCCGCGTATCGGGCCATTGTTTGAAGAGATGCATGCCGACCTGTTTCGCGCCGATTACTGGCGCGCGCTACAGACGCGTATTAAAGAAGGGCATGTAGAAGATGTGTATGCCTATCGACGTAGACAGCGCTTTAGCGTGCGTTACGGCGCGATCTCGAGTACGGCGAACTCTTCGTAAACCAGTTCCATCTCCGGCGACCAATTACCCTCGCGCTCAAAAAAGGCCCGGTGTGCCGCTTGCCAGTACGCCAGGCTAAGATCGCCTTCGCCTTCCAGTGCGGCGAGATCGGCGCTCATCTCGTTAAAACGGATCAGCCTGAGCGCCAGCGTGCGTATGACGCACACGGCGTCGCCTGTGCCGTTGAGCACAATGTGATATGACCCGGGCGTGACAGGGGGCTGCTCTTTCTGATAGCTAACCAGCGAGCTACAGGTGCCACGCTTTTTACCGGCGACCACTAGCGCCGCCAGCTCGTCGGCCAGCGCCGGCGAATCACCGAAAGACCAACAGAAGGCCTGTGGGTACTTCTCCTGCCAGTATAATTTCAGGCTGCTCATTTCAGCGAGTTCCACCATAGGCCAGCGTCACCTCTTTCGCCGCTTTAATCACCATGGCGCCAAGTTCGGTGACGCGATCGTCGGTAATGCGTGAGCAGGGGCCGGAAATAGAGAGGGCCGCAAACGGTTCGCGGTGTTCGTCATAAATACACGAGGCCACGCAGCGCAGACCGAGCGCATGTTCTTCGTCGTCAAAGGAATAGCCGCGCTTGCGTGTTTGGGCGAGGTCATCTTTCAGATGCAGCGGCGACACCAGCGTCGCATGGGTATAAGCGTGCAACCCCTTGCGGTGCAGCAGACTGGTAACCTGTTCCTCACTGAGCTGTGATAAAAACGCCTTGCCCGCGCCAGAGGCGTGCATGGGCAGCTTGCCGCCGATCGGCGCGGACATACGCATCAGCTGCGTACACTGCACCTGATCGATAATAATGGCCTGATGGTCGCTCTGGTCGAGTACGGCAAGGTTTACCGTTTCGCCGGAGTCCTCCATCAGCTTGCGCAAAATCGGATGGACAATCGCCAGCAGATTACGGCTCTGTAAGAAGCTGCTGCCGACGATAAACGCGTGTGCGCCTACGGCCCAGTGGCCCAGCTCACCAACCTGGCGGACAAAACCCTGCTGCTGCATGGTGGTGAGTAGACGGTGAGTCGTGGAATTAGGCAAACCCGCCTGTTGCGCCAGTTCGGTCAGCGCGACGCTGCCGTTGGACTCGGCAATCCACTCCAGCAGCTTCAGACCGCGAGTTAATGACTGAACCTGCCCGGTTACGGGTGCAGTGGTAGCGGCAGGTTTTCTCCCGCGTTTCGCGGGAACAGGGGCAACCATGGCAGACTCCTTTTTCTGTATCGTGGAAATCATTTTCGTTTTATTCAATTATAATGCAAGAGTTCCTGAACTGATCGGATGAGTGACATCACAGGATGCCCGATAGCGCTGCGCTTATCAGGCCTACGCTTTGGGAGCCGCCAAAGTAATTTGTAGACTGATAAGGCGCTTGCGCCGCCATCCGGCAAAGCGACAGAAGTGGGTGGCAAGCTGAACATGTCTCATGTTGCCCGTTGTTCTCTTTTCCGCCAGCACGCTTTGTGCCAGTATGGCTCGTTACGTGGAGCGTTGTCGGGAGCGAGTGTGAGCAGCAAAGTTGAACAACTGCGTGCGCAGTTAAATGAACGTATTCTGGTGCTGGACGGCGGTATGGGCACCATGATCCAGAGCTATCGTCTACATGAAGAAGATTTCCGCGGGGAGCGCTTTGCCGACTGGCCCTGCGACCTGAAAGGCAACAATGACCTGCTGGTACTCAGCAAGCCGGAGGTGATCGCCGCTATCCACAACGCCTACTTTGAGGCTGGCGCGGATATCATCGAAACCAACACCTTTAACTCGACAACCATTGCGATGGCGGATTACCGGATGGAATCCCTGTCGGCGGAAATCAACTATGCGGCGGCCAAACTGGCGCGCGCCTGCGCCGATGAATGGACGGCGCGAACACCAGAAAAACCACGTTTTGTTGCGGGCGTGCTTGGTCCAACTAACCGCACGGCCTCCATTTCGCCGGACGTCAACGACCCGGCGTTTCGTAATATCACCTTCGATCAGCTGGTGGCGGCCTACCGTGAATCCACCAAAGCGCTGGTGGAAGGCGGGGCGGACCTGATCCTGATTGAAACCGTCTTTGACACCCTGAATGCGAAAGCGGCGGTGTTTGCGGTGAAAGAAGAGTTTGAAGCGCTGGGCGTTGATCTGCCGATCATGATTTCCGGCACCATCACCGACGCCTCTGGTCGTACCCTCTCCGGCCAGACGACCGAAGCCTTTTATAACTCGCTGCGCCACGCCGAGGCGCTCACTTTTGGCCTTAACTGCGCGCTGGGGCCTGATGAGCTGCGCCAGTACGTCCAGGAACTGTCGCGGATTGCCGAATGCTACGTCACCGCGCACCCGAACGCCGGCCTGCCGAACGCTTTCGGCGAGTACGACCTCGACGCCGACACCATGGCGAAACAGATTCGCGAATGGGCGGAAGCGGGCTTCCTGAATATCGTTGGCGGCTGCTGTGGCACTACGCCGGAGCATATCGCCGCCATGAGCCGCGCCGTTGCCGGTTTGCTGCCGCGCCAGCTGCCGGATATCCCGGTCGCCTGCCGCCTTTCCGGCCTGGAGCCGCTGAACATTGGTGACGATAGCCTGTTTGTGAACGTCGGCGAACGTACTAACGTCACCGGCTCGGCCAAATTTAAACGGCTGATCAAAGAAGAGAAATACAGCGAAGCGCTGGATGTCGCCCGTCAGCAGGTAGAAAGCGGCGCGCAGATTATTGATATCAATATGGATGAGGGGATGCTCGACGCCGAAGCGGCGATGGTGCGTTTCCTCAGCCTGATTGCCGGTGAGCCGGACATTGCCCGTGTACCAATCATGATCGACTCCTCCAAATGGGAGGTTATCGAAAAAGGGCTGAAGTGCATTCAGGGTAAAGGCATCGTCAACTCTATTTCGATGAAAGAGGGCGTGGAAGCCTTTATTCATCATGCGAAGTTGCTACGTCGCTATGGCGCCGCAGTGGTGGTGATGGCCTTTGATGAGCAGGGGCAGGCCGATACCCGCGCGCGTAAAATCGAAATTTGCCGCCGAGCCTACAAAATTCTCACCGAAGAGGTGGGTTTCCCGCCGGAAGACATCATCTTCGACCCGAATATCTTCGCCGTGGCGACCGGTATTGAAGAGCACAACAACTACGCGCAGGACTTTATCGGCGCTTGCGAAGACATCAAACGCGAGCTGCCGCACGCGCTGATCTCCGGCGGCGTGTCTAACGTGTCCTTCTCGTTCCGCGGCAACGACCCGGTACGTGAGGCTATCCACGCGGTATTCCTCTACTACGCCATCCGCAATGGCATGGACATGGGCATCGTCAACGCCGGGCAACTGGCGATTTATGACGACCTGCCTGCCGAACTGCGCGATGCAGTTGAAGATGTCATTCTTAACCGTCGCGATGACGGCACCGAGCGTTTGCTGGATTTGGCGGAGAAATACCGCGGCAGCAAAACCGACGAAGCTGCCAACGCCCAGCAGGCGGAATGGCGTAGCTGGGACGTGAAAAAGCGTCTCGAATACTCGCTGGTGAAAGGCATCACCGAATTTATCGAACAGGATACCGAAGAAGCCCGTCAGCAGGCCGCCCGCCCGATTGAGGTGATTGAAGGGCCGTTGATGGACGGCATGAACGTGGTCGGCGACCTGTTCGGCGAAGGGAAAATGTTCCTGCCGCAGGTGGTGAAATCCGCTCGCGTGATGAAACAAGCGGTGGCCTACCTGGAGCCGTTTATTGAAGCCAGCAAAGAAAAAGGCTCCAGCAACGGCAAGATGGTGATCGCCACCGTGAAGGGCGATGTGCACGATATTGGTAAAAATATCGTTGGCGTGGTGCTGCAATGTAACAACTACGAAATCGTCGATCTTGGCGTGATGGTGCCAGCGGAGAAAATCCTCAGAACGGCGCGTGAAGTGAATGCCGATCTGATCGGTCTTTCCGGGCTTATCACCCCGTCGCTGGACGAAATGGTCAACGTGGCGAAAGAGATGGAGCGTCAGGGCTTTACTATCCCGCTACTGATCGGCGGCGCAACCACTTCGAAAGCGCATACGGCGGTGAAAATCGAGCAGAACTACAGCGGTCCGACGGTCTACGTGCAGAATGCTTCGCGTACCGTGGGCGTGGTGGCGGCGCTACTCTCCGACAACCAGCGCGATGACTTTGTCGCCCGTACCCGCAAAGAGTACGAAACCGTGCGTATTCAGCACGCCCGCAAAAAACCGCGTACGCCGCCGGTCACGCTGGAAGCGGCGCGCGATAATGATCTGGCATTCGATTGGGAACGCTACACCCCGCCGGTAGCCCACCGTCTGGGCGTGCAGGGGGTGGAAGCCAGCATCGAAACTCTGCGCAACTACATCGACTGGACGCCGTTCTTTATGACCTGGTCGCTGGCCGGCAAATACCCGCGCATTCTGGAAGATGAGGTGGTGGGCGTTGAGGCGCAGCGTCTGTTTAAAGACGCCAATGATATGCTGGATAAACTCAGCGCCGAGAAGCTGTTGAATCCGCGTGGCGTGGTGGGCCTGTTCCCGGCTAACCGTGTGGGTGACGACATCGAAATCTATCGCGACGCAACCCGTACTCATGTTCTGACGGTCAGCCACCACCTGCGCCAGCAGACCGAGAAAGTCGGTTTTGCCAACTACTGTCTGGCGGATTTTGTCGCGCCGAAACTGAGCGGCAAAGCGGATTACATCGGTGCTTTCGCGGTGACCGGCGGTCTGGAGGAGGATGCGCTGGCGGACGCCTTCGAAGCGCAACACGACGACTATAACAAGATCATGGTGAAAGCGATTGCCGACCGTCTGGCGGAAGCGTTTGCCGAGTATCTGCATGAGCGTGTACGTAAGGTTTACTGGGGATATGCGCCGAACGAGAGCCTGAGTAACGACGAATTAATCCGCGAAAACTACCAGGGGATTCGCCCGGCGCCGGGTTATCCTGCCTGCCCGGAACATACCGAAAAAGGCACTATCTGGCAGCTACTGGATGTCGAAAAACACACCGGGATGAAGCTCACCGAATCTTTCGCCATGTGGCCTGGCGCGTCGGTCTCCGGCTGGTACTTCAGCCATCCTGAGAGCAAATACTTCGCGGTAGCGCAGATCCAACGCGATCAGGTGACAGATTATGCTTTCCGTAAAGGAATGAGCGTTGAGGACGTTGAGCGGTGGCTGGCGCCGAACCTGGGGTACGATGCGGACTGATTCATAAAATCGTCACTTTTCCTTACAACATACAAGGCACTCATTGGGTGCCTTGTCTCTTTCTTACAATTAAACCCTTATACTGAAGGAAGGCTCTACGCTGAATTTGCCGGATGGCGGCGTAAACGCCTTATCCAGCATACCGTATTACGTATGGTAAGCCCGGTGGCGTGCAACGCCAGCAGGCCTTAACGCTGTGCGCCATCAGGCAATTTATCGCAAGTGAGCTTCAGGAAAACGTATAACGATAAGGAGAACCTGACGCCGTGTTAACTTTGCTCCATCTACTTTCTGCCGTTGCGCTGTTGGTATGGGGAACACATATCGTTCGTACTGGCGTAATGCGCGTGTTTGGCGCGCGTCTACGCACTGTCCTCAGCCGCAGCGTGGAAAAGAAACCGCTCGCCTTTTGTGCGGGTATCGGTGTTACCGCGCTGGTACAAAGCAGTAACGCCACCACTTTATTGGTAACGTCGTTTGTCGCCCAGGATCTTGTCGCCCTGACGCCAGCTCTGGTGATTGTGCTGGGCGCTGATGTGGGTACTGCGCTAATGGCGCGTATTCTCA
The DNA here is from genome assembly GCF_050574145.1 of Salmonella sp. GDC200615. Lineage (NCBI taxonomy): Bacteria > Pseudomonadati > Pseudomonadota > Gammaproteobacteria > Enterobacterales > Enterobacteriaceae > Salmonella > Salmonella sp. GDC200615. The sequence goes on from NZ_CP192247.1 coordinate 478,559, forward strand.
CCTTTGACTTGTCGTGGCTATCGCCGCTGCTGATTTTTATTGGCGTGATTTTCTTTTTGGGACGTAAGCAGTCCCGCGCCGGGCAGCTGGGTCGCGTCGGTATCGGGCTTGGCCTGATTCTACTGGCGCTGGAGCTGATTGTGCAGGCAGTGACGCCGATCACTCAGGCTAATGGCGTGCAGGTCATTTTCGCGTCGCTGACGGGCGACATTATGCTGGATGCGCTGATTGGCGCGATGTTCGCTATTATCAGTTATTCCAGCCTGGCGGCGGTGTTGCTGACGGCGACCCTGACGGCGGCGGGGATTATATCGTTCCCGGTGGCGTTGTGCCTGGTCATCGGCGCCAATCTGGGATCGGGCTTGTTGGCGATGCTCAACAACAGCGCCGCCAATGCTGCCGCGCGTCGCGTAGCGCTCGGCAGCCTATTGTTCAAATTGATCGGCAGCCTGGTCATCCTGCCGTTTGTCCATCCGCTGGCGAATCTGATGGATGAGCTATCGCTACCGAAGTCAGAGCTGGTGATCTATTTCCACGTTTTCTATAACCTGGTGCGTTGCCTGGCGATGGTGCCATTTGCCGAGCTGATGGCGCGTTTTTGTAAACGAATTATTCGTGATGAGCCTGAACTGGATACCCATCTGAAGCCGAAACATCTGGATGTCAGCGCGCTGGATACGCCAACGCTGGCGCTGGCTAATGCTGCCCGTGAGGTGTTGCGCATTGGCGATGCGATGGAACAGATGATGGAAGGGCTAAAAAAGGTCATGCACGGCGAGCCGCGTGAAGAGAAAGCGCTGCGCAAGCTGGCGGATGACGTTAACGTGCTCTACACCGCGATTAAGCTTTATCTGGCGCGAATGCCGAAAGACGAGCTGGCGGCGGAGGAGTCCCGTCGGTGGGCGGAGATTATTGAGATGGCCCTGAACCTCGAACAGGCGTCGGATATTATCGAGCGAATGGGCAGCGAGATTGCCGACAAGTCGCTGGCGGCGCGTCGGGCATTTTCAGAAGAAGGATTGAAAGAGCTGGATGCGCTTTACGATCAACTGCTCAGTAATCTGCAACTGGCGATGTCGGTCTTTTTCTCCGGCGATGTCACCAGCGCCCGTCGGTTGCGCCGCAGTAAACATCGCTTCCGTATACTTAATCGCCGATACTCACATGCGCATGTCGACCGCCTGCACCAGCAGAACGTGCAAAGCATTGAAACCAGCTCGCTCCATTTAGGGCTGCTGGGCGATATGAAGCGTCTTAACTCACTGTTCTGTTCGGTCGCCTATAGCGTACTGGAACAGCCGGATCAGGACGAGGAACGGGGCGAGTATTAAGTGAAATGCCGGATGGCGGGGCCTACGGAGAACATGCGTGTAGGCCCGTCATTCGGCATTCAATGTGGCCAGGGATTAAAAGCGATGACCGCTTCCAGCGCCACGGCCTCTTCGCCCGCTTTAAACACCCAGGTGGTATTCGGGCCGCCGGGAACCGCCTGGCCGTTGCTCACCTGAATCCAGTTACCTTCCGGCAAACCAATCACTGTCAGTTCCGGCGCGACCACCAGCAGTTCGCGAATACGCTGCTCGCGGGTCTCGCCCTTATGACCTTCCGGCAAGGCGTTAGTGAAGTGAGGATTAATTTGCAGCGGGAACAGATCCAGCGCGTCGAAACCGTTTGGATCGACGATCGGCATATCGTTGGTCGTGCGGATAGTCGGGCAGGCAAGGTTGGCGCCCGCGCTCCAGCCGATATACAGCGCGCCGCGTTTTACCCTGTCCGCCATCGGCGCCAGCAGCCCGCGTTCACGCGATTCTTTCATTAGCTGAAAGGTATTTCCGCCGCCGACAATAATGATTTCCGCTTTCTCAATCGCTGCAAGCGGATCGGCGACACGATGAATCCCTGTGACGTTTATCCCTAATGGCGCAAGTACCTCTGCGGTTTTATCCGTGTACTCGTCCCATGTTTGCGTGACGCCGGCAAACGGAATAAACACGGCTGAGCGTCGACCGTTCAATTGATTCGCTATCAGCGGCAGAGCGTGTTCCAGCCAGGCTTTACCCGGCAGCGTCGAGTTACTTAATAAAAGCAGTTCCATTACTTCTCCACCTCATCAGGAAATGTCAAAACGTAATAATGCTACCATTATCCATTTAATGTCTTACTGATATGGCTCATGATGTTGCGCGTGTTACAGGCAACGCGCGGTCGCTAAAAGTGACGCCAGGCCAGATCTGCTATCTGGTATCGCCTGAAAAATTACAGGTATAATCCGCAAAATTATTTAACACGTTTAGAGACGAAAATGGCAAAACTGACCTTACAAGAGCAACTGCTACAAGCGGGATTAGTGACCAGCAAAAAAATGGCCAAAGTCCAGCGCACGGCTAAAAAATCACGCGTTCAGGCTCGTGAGGCCAGAGAGGAGGTGGAAAAAAATAAAAAGGCGCAACTTGAGCGTGATAAACAACTCAGTGAACAGCAAAAACAAGCGGTTTTAGCGAAAGAGTTTAAAGCTCAGGTTAAGCAACTTATTGAAATGAATAGAATCAATGTATCTAAAGGCGATATTGGTTTTAACTTCACCGATAATAACGTCATCAAAAAAATAGACGTGGATAAGCTCACTCAGACGCAACTGATTAATGGGCGTCTCGCGATTGCGCGTCTGGTTATCAATAACAGCGGTGAATGTGAATATGCGATTATTCCCGCGAGCGTCGCCGATAAAATCGCACAACGAGATGCGGACAGTATTGTCGTAAACAGTGCGCTGAGTCAGGAAGAGCAGGACGAAGATGATCCGTATGCCGATTTTAAAGTTCCCGACGATTTGATGTGGTAAGTCACATTCCCGACGTTTATGTAGAAAAATTTCTCAGAGAGTAAATATGCTGACCGACACATCTATCCGGCTTAATAAATATATCAGTGAAAGCGGCATCTGTTCGCGTCGCGAGGCGGACCGTTTTATCGAACAGGGCAATGTCTTTATCAACGGCAAACGCGCCGCCATTGGCGATCAGGTAGTCGCCGGGGATGTTGTTAAAGTAAATGGTCGGTTGATTGAGCCGCGAGAAGCGGATGATTTAGTGCTGATTGCGCTGAATAAACCGGTTGGCATTGTCAGTACCACTGAAGACGGCGAACGCGACAATATTGTCGATTTTGTGAACCACAGCAAACGTATCTTCCCGATTGGTCGTCTGGATAAAGACTCGCAGGGGCTGATATTTCTGACTAACCACGGCGATCTGGTCAATAAGATTCTGCGTGCCGGTAACGATCACGAAAAAGAGTATCTGGTGACGGTGGATAAACCGATTACCGACGAGTTTATTCGTGGTATGGGCGCTGGCGTGCCGATTCTGGGTACTGTCACCAAAAAATGTAAGGTGAAAAAAGAGGCGCCGTTTGTCTTTCGCATTACCCTGGTGCAGGGATTAAACCGTCAGATCCGTCGTATGTGTGAATACTTTGGTTATGAAGTGACGAAACTGGAGCGTACGCGCATTATGAACGTCAGCCTGAGCGGGATTCCGCTGGGCGAGTGGCGCGATCTGACGGACGATGAGCTGATCGATCTGTTTAAATTGATTGAGCGTTCCTCTTCCGAAGCCAAACCAAAGGCCAAAGCGAAGCCGAAGACCACGGGTATTAAGCGACCGGTTATTGCGATCGAAAAAAGCAATGAGAAAGCGCGCCCGGCATCAAGCGGTAAGCGCTTTACCTCGCCGGGACGAAAGAAGAAAGGACGTTAACGTCTGCCGCGCGTCGGCGTATTCGCCGACCAGGAGAATGACGCTTCCGTATCGGGTTTATACGCCTGCTTTTTCTTCAACTGGCGGGCTTTTTTCGCTTCAGCCTCACGCAGCGCCATCAGCTTATCGATGTACTCCTTTTTTACGCTGTTGGTCTCAGAATTGGTCAGCGGACGACCGTGCGCAATACGGGCGCGGTCCAGCAACGTTTTCAGTTCGCGCTGTTCGCGCTCGGTCATCTCTTTTTGGGTAATGCGGGGGAGTGCCATACGGGTGCCCTCAGTTAGCCGATGCATTTAGTCTACGGCAATACGCTACGGGCGGATAGCGCTCAGTCAGCAATCCGTAGCTTTCCGGCGAAATCCTGTGGCGTATAACCCGTTGACGTAAATCCTTTATCCGTGATGATGTTATCGATTTCTTTTACGCTTGCGATGCACATCACACCGTCCTGACCAAATTTGGTATGGTCGGCGAGAATCACTGATTTTTTGCTCATCGCAATCATGGCTTTGGCAACGTAGGCTTCTTCAAAGCTCTTCACCAACACGCCATGCTGGGGAGAAATGCCGCCAGCGCCAATAAAACAGATATCCGCGTGAATTGCGTTAATCTGCTGACACACCGAGACGCCGAGGTTGGCGCGAAAATGGTAATCATATTCGCCGCCTAATACATACACGCGGGCCTGCAGGTTATGCTCTTTAATTTTATCGGCAATCAGGGCTGAATTGGTAATCACGGAAAAAGCGAGAGGCGGTAATTGCTCGGCCAGAATAAGGTTAGTTGTACAGGAGTCAATAAACAATGTATCCCGTTCACTGACCATTTCGGCGGCAAGTTTGCCAATCGCTATTTTCTCTTCGCGATGCGCCTCTATTCTTGCGCTAAACGCATCCTCCTGGACAACTTGCTTTTTGACTGCGCCCCCATGAATCTTAGTGATTTTGCCTTCTGATTCCAGTAAGGAGAGATCGCGACGAATGGTTTCCGAGGTGACGTTGAGCATTTCCGATAATTTAATAACGGTGACTTCACCGAATTTGTTTAATTCATCAAGAATATGTTTTCGTCTTTTAATTGGATTCATTATCTTTCGCCGCCGTCAACCTTTGGCGCATGGTAACTGGATGCGTAAGGCAACGCAACCACTCCAACGCATGGACGATACCCTCCTCATCATTCGTGGCAGTCACATAGCCGGCCTGCCGCTTTACTGCATCCGGCGCGTTGCCCATTGCGATGCTGATTCCGGCGGCGGCAAACATGCTGACATCATTCTGCTGATCGCCAATCGCGACCACCTTGTCAGAAGATATATTTAAATAATGAATTAATTGTTCTATTATGCACCCTTTATTTATATCGGATCTTTGAATATCAATATAATTCTCTCCCGTGACAACCGCATAATATCCACAAGGCAGGTGATTATTCACTTCTGTACACAGATTATCTATCTCCGGAGATGCGGCAACAAGTGTAATTTTATATATGTTGCGACGATTAAAGATATTTTCTGCAGTTTCAGTTATAAGCGGTAATCCAAATAAGCGAGCCTCATATGTTGTCCAGTGCGCAATCAGTCTATCGTCACGATGGTGAATTGCTTCGGCACTAAAAAAATGGTGGTGATAGCGGGAAAGAGAAATATGCTGGTCAATATTCCACAGGTCTGTGGCGGTCAGAGGGGCAGCATGAATAATGCGCTGTCCCGCCATCTCCAGAAGGTGTCCGCAGTTAAAACCGGCGCACCAGCTAAACAACCTATCAACCTGTTGTTGGCGTAGCAGGCGTACCATTGAGGAGACCGGTCTGGCGGAGCATGCCGCCAGTAAACCACCGTCCTGGCGGAACGCAATCAGCGCCTGACGCGTGCGCGGGCTGATTGTTTTCTGCGAGGTGAGTAATGTTCCATCCAGATCGGTGATTAACAACATCTCTCGTTCCCTGATATCAATGAACAATAAACGGCGTAACGGCTTCTTTGGCGGCGTTGCACACCATGTTGTCGATAGCCGTACCGACCACCAGAATATTGACTCCGGTATCTTTAAACGCTTTCGCGTTGGCGAGGTTAATCCCGCCTTCCGCCAGCGTCGGAACATCCACCGCGCCGACCAACGCCCGCAGGCGATCTTTAATCATCTGCGGGATATCGCCTGCCGCTACGCCTTCATAGCTCATGCCGGTCATCAGACCAATCATATCCACGCCGATATCCTGCATCCGCTTCGCCACGCTGGCGACCTCTTCCGGCGTGCGTGCAGGAATACCGAAAGTATGCAGATCGTCAGGATGGCCAATATAGGCATCGACGGTCAGACCATATTGATGGGAGAGATTAACGATGTCCTGCAGATCGTCCCAGTCGGATTTATGCGTATGTAAACCGTCGGCTCCAGCGCGGGCAATCTCCAGAATTTCCGTTTCGCTGAGCGGCACCGGTAAGGTTTCGGTAAAACCGCCGGCGATACCAACGGTGATAAAAATATCGTCCGGGACCACATTACGCACACCGTGTACGGCCTCAGCCATCTGGCTGTTGGTGATTTCGTGACGAATCTGCTCCGCCGCGTGCATGTTGCTCACGCCTTTGTGTCCACGCGCCAGCGCCAACGCAGGGTGGTTCGGCTCCAGAAGCTTAACGCCAGCCTCACACACGGCTTTCGCCAGGCGCGCATCGTCGCCAGTTATTCCTGTGCTGAGGATAGTTTGCCCACCGTGAAGCGTGATGGCTTCTTTCACTTTCTGTAACGCTTTGGCGCGTTTTTTATTCATATCGCCTTTAAACATGGTGTACCTCTGGTGTTGGTGCATTAATTAACGGCTGTCGTTGTTGATTCGCTCTGTACGACAGGTTTGAAACGGTTAGCAATAATGGTGGTAAGGCAGGTCATAGCCATTGTGGCAATCATTACGATGGCCATCTGGAGCGCATTGCTGGATAAGAACGGTGAGGCGAAAGCCGGAACATAGGCCACGCCTTTGACGTTAAAAAAGCCCAGCATCATGCCGCCCATTCCGGCCCAAAAAATGGCGGAGCCAAAAACAATTTTGTTGGCGAACATGAAGGGATAGGCGGATTCAACAAAGGTGCCAAAACCCAGGTTAATGAGCAGGCCCGGCGTAGCAACGGCAGCTTCGCTTTTTTCACGCGGGGCGATCACATTGGCAAGGTTAATACCTGCGGCCACCATCACCAGACCGACCATATCGACCGCGCCGAGGAAGCTGACGCCGGATTTTTCCATCTCCAGCAGCACCAACGGCAGGATCACCGCGTGATAGACGCCGCCGAGAATGGCAGGCCAGATAACCAGACCAGCCAGCAGCCCGGCAAGAATTGGGCTGAATGCCAGCGTGCTTTCGATAGCCAGTTTGATGTAATTACCCGCAGATAGCGCCAGCGGACTCAGCAGATAGTGCATGACTAACCCAGCGGCAAGGCCCGATATCCCACCGGCGACGATGTTGACGGTAGTCATTGGGAAGCGCCAGTTCAGGCACAGCTCGAACAGCCAACGGACGAAAATCCCCGCCATTACACCGCCGATAATGCCGCCGATCAGTCCGCCCTCTACGGAAAGCACGCCAGCGACGACCCCGGCCACAATTGAAACTTCATCCAGTTCGGAAATCTGTTTTGCCGCCAGTACCGCGACTAACACTGGCAGACCTTTTAATAAGATTTCAAAGATATCGTTAAGTTTTTCCAGTCCTGGTATGTGGCTCAGGGCGAGTACAATCGCCATGGCGATAAAGCCTGGTAGAGCAGGGATCATGATGCTACGAATGTTAAAACGTTTGAGCAGGCTTTTTCCGGAACCGCTCTGCGAGGGCGAAGCGCTACCCAACTGTGGTTTGTACTTGATACCCCAATGTTTACACAGCGACGCCACGAAGGAGACGGCGCGGGTACGGCTGGTGGTGCCAGTTGTTCCGGAGGTCGCGACCACATTCGCCCCCTTTGCCGCCACCAGCGCCATGGAGGTTCCCCCGGTGCCGACAATCGGTGTTTTCATCTCAACGGCGGCGGCAAAAACGGCCTGGTTCGCCTTTACCGGATCAGCGCTCATTACCACGATCCCATCGATCTCACCGCGGCGGATCATCTCAGCGATTTGGCGATCGCTTTCTACTACCGAGGTGTTTACCTCCGAAAGTTTGCCCTGAAATATGCGCTGTGGTTTTTGTTGGTTTTCTGTGGTTAATGCATAAACCGATGCCGGGGTATCCGGTTTGGCGACGTCCATCGAGGCTTCTGCCGCGATAAACTGTACGGCGGCCACATTCACGCCCGCAGCCTCACACTGCTGATAAATTTCCTGGAGTAACTTCTCTGGCTCGGCGCCACCCAGGTTGTAGAGGTTGCCTCCACTGCTTCCAATAATCGCAATTTTTTTCATAGCGGCCTCAAATAGGGTAAGGGGGTTATCTGTGTTGTAGTGCAATCATAATTCCAACTAAAACAAAATAAAGCAACAATGAAAAGGTGGTTTTATACCAAATGATCTCAATTTTCAAATGTAACTCACTAAAATATAATGATTAATTTGTATTTTTGCTTTATGTTGTTTCGTGTGGTTTTGTGACGAGGTTCAAAATGAGGAGTGCATAAATAGGGGAAAGCTGCCCATGTTGATGGGACGAGTAGGGTGTTGCGGATTCCTGAGCAGTATTCCGCCGGCAGCGCCTGGCGCGGGAACCGCCGGATGACGCGCCTGCGTCTCCATCCGGCAACGCATCGCCCGATGGCGCTTACGCTACCGTATTAGAAACATATAGAGGTTCTGGTGGCGCAAAGAAAAGCGCCGGCATTGAAGAGAAGGAAGCTTTAACGCAGTGATAACTTATATTGTTTCACTTTGCTTTGGATTGTGTTTTTTAAACTAAAATAAGGCACCCAAGGCAATGCTGTGTTCCAGGGGCGAGGGGAACCATGAAAACAGACTATGCTTACTCCGTCAGGTAATTTTCCATTACCTGTCCCATCGTATAGTTCAGGGTTAAAACCAATCATTTTTGGTGTTGCTATATTAGCTTTGTAACTAATAATTCTTCCGGGTAAGATGTTTTGCCATCTTTCAGCATCTTGACATATTCTGCCGATAAATCCTTGATCGCCATGATAGGGCGGGGTTCTTATGGCATTGATTTCCTTTTCAGGATTTTTCATAAATTCATCCCACACATTTTTTTTTGCGGGTGCAGGAATAAACATAATACCTGTTGCTGGCGCAACTGAAGCACCATGCTGAGAAAAGTCATTAAGTAATGTTATTTTTTTCATAGTTGTCAGAGGAGTAATATCTCCCACAACAACGCTATCTATATCAATATAGAGAATATCCTCATTACCAAGAACAGGATGCAGTGGATTGAAAAGTTCTAGTTTTGCCCACCATCCTGGCCAATCATACAAAAGAGGCGCTGTATTTACCCCTTTTATCTTTAGCGCATCTGTTAAACAAACAGAATCATAACCTTTGAGCTGCTTATGTAACCATTGAGCATGTTTTGTGGTGAAGTCTTTGCTTTGTCTGAGCACAGAAACAATAATCATTATATTCCCCGGTGAATATTAGGTGTTTTTAGCCATGTTCCACTATATTTAATGTGCTTTATATTGCAACAAAATTAGTGTTCATATGGTTATTGAAGTTTAATTACATTCAAGATGTGAATGTAATTAATTTGTTTATAATGTTATTAATATATGTAATGTAAGTTGATAAATGTTTTAATGATTGTTTTGTCTTTTATATTTCCATGGGGAGATATAAAATAAGAGTTGGGATGGGAGTGATCTTATTTCCCCTTTTTGTTTCTGGTGGTTTTTATGTTGCTGAATTGGATTAAACACTTCAGTGTTTAAAGCGCGAGGTCCGCAGTATTTTTATCCATCTTCTCAGGCAACCGGGAGGCAGGTATCCCGGAGTTGGACAGACTGCAGTGATGTTACGAGAACGATGCCCGATAGCGTTTACGCTACCGGGCCTTACTAAACGCTCTATCAGAATAGTGATGTAGACATCAGGTCAGAGAATGAACATAAAAATCATTCACAAAAGAAATGTTTTATTTTTAGTCTATTAACCTGACGAGAAAAGTCTATAAAATATTGCAATCTTAAGATTTAGATTAATCCCATTTTTTGTGATTTATTACTGGGATTACTTCTGATGTTTTTTTTGTAATATATATGCTATTTGCTGGAATGCTCTTATTTACAAATGACATTGCTCCAATAGTAACATTATCACCGATAGTAATAGAGCCTATAATGCAGGTGTTGGCTCCTATATCTACATTATTGCCAATAATAATGAAATCATCTTCTTTTAAACCTTGCTTGTTCCCTACTGTTGTATTTTGCTTAAGCGATAAATTACAACCGATACGAGCCTTTTTCGTGATGACGATCCCCATGTGATGCGGAATATCCAAACCATAGCCGATTACTGCTCCCAGCTCTATATCAATTCCAAATTTGGAATTTAGTTTGCGATTAATCCATAATCCAGTTTTTTTCTGTTTTTTTGAACTATAGATATACATCTCATTTGCCAGACGCCACCAAAATAAAAATTACGTCGGCGATTGTTATTGGCCTGCATAAGTAATCGACATAATGAAAATTCATTCCTGCGAATAATCTCATGCCGCCAGTATTCCCGTAATCCACTTCCTTTTTTAGATATGGAAAATAATAAGCAATGTAAGAGTTTGATTTTTTCTTCCTCCAATGAAGAAAGCTAGCTTGTTAAATAAATGTTATTATCGTAGGAGGTTCACGTATCAATTGGTAAAAATACTATAAGATGGTTTTTTATAATACTTCATTTGCTATGCAAACTGAACATTCTTTTAATTTATAATTAAATGCCGTTGATAGTAAATATTTATATATATTTTGAATGTATTGATGGGTAGTTATTGCACCGTTTTTTACGCTTCCCTTTTTGGTGCCGTCACGGGGAGCATGGTGCTGGATATGGAGATAAAATATGATTCAGAAATCAAAAGAAATGGTTCGGCTTCCGGAGATTATTAACGATCTGGCGTTTCATGCGTCGCAGGTACTTATTGAAAGCATGAATATTGATAGCGCGTCAGCCGAAAATGCCGGTCAGGCAATTGCTGACAGAATGATGCGCAACTGGGGCGGGCAAAGCATTTATTTCCCCAAAGGTATCTCTGGTCGAGCCTCGGAACGGGATTATCAGATTTACAGCGAGTGCGATGGGCGTAATTATGCGGAGCTGGCCAAAAAGTACAATTTGACACTGCAGTGGATCTATAAAATCGTTAAGCGGGTCCACACGGAAAAACAGCACCAGCGGCGTATGCTGTAAGCGATATCGGGTATGGCGTATAGCGACAAGCGCTATACGCCGGGAGCTGCGACAGGCCGGATAAGGCGCTTGCGTCGCCATCCGGCAGCGTATTGCCTGATAGCGCTCACCCGCTGTCGCGTCAGGGCGATTATTCAAATAAGTTCTGATGTAGCTTTTGCACCACTTTCTCGGCATCGTCTCCCGGCACGAGGAAGCACAGATTGTGGCTGGAGGCGCCGTAACAAATCATGCGAATGTTGAACGGTTCCAGGACGCCAAACACTTCTTTACCAACACCGCAGGCTTTTGACAGGTTGTTGCCAATCAGCGCGACCAGCGCCAGTCCTTCTTCGACTTCGACCCGACACAGCGCGGAAAGTTTCATCAATAAGGATTGGGTCAGTAACGTATCGCCCGTGGAGGTGGAGCCGGTAGTATCCAGCGTCAGCGCAACGCTCACCTCCGAAGTGGTAATCAGATCTACCGAAATATTATGCCGCGCCAGAATGCCGAACACCTCTGCCAGGAAACCTCGTGAGTGCAGCATATTCAGGCTGTGCAGCGTCAATAGCGTTTGATTGCGGCGCAGCGCCAGCGCGCGGAACAGCGGCGGGTTTTGGGTTTTATTGCACACCAGCGTACCGCCCGCTTGCGGATCTTTACTGGAGCCAACGAAGACCGGGATATCGCTGCGCACGGCCGGGAGTAAGGTGGCTGGATGCAGTACTTTTGCGCCGAAGGTTGCCATCTCCGCCGCTTCTTCAAAGTCGATTTCATCAATTCGCTGCGCGACGGGCACTACGCGCGGGTCGGTGGTGTAAATACCGGGCACATCTGTCCAGATATCAACTCGCGCGGCATGGAGCGCTTCAGCCAGCAACGCTGCCGTATAGTCGCTGCCGCCGCGGCCTAATGTCGTGGTGCGGCCTTTGCTTTCACTGCCGATAAAGCCCTGAGTAATGACCAACGTTTCGCTCAGGCGCGGGAGCAACTGCTGCGCGGCCAGTTCCGCAAGCGCTGCGACGTCCGGTTCCGCACGACCAAAGCGATCGCTGGTACGCATCACTTTGCGCACGTCGAACCAGTGGGCCTGTACGTCGCGTTCACGCAGGATCTCAACAAATAGCAGGGTAGACATCAGCTCGCCGTGGCTGACCAGTTCATCGGTCAGGGCTGCCGATGTCGCCAGCGATGCCGCCTCCGCCAGAATAGTGATGTTTTCCAGCAGGCGTTCAATCTCTTCGCGAATGACATTCGGATGACGCAGACGATCAAGGATATCGAACTGGATTTTACGGATGGCGTCGAGCGTAGCGAAACGTTCGCCGGGCTCCATCCCTTCGGCCAGCGCCACCAGCAGATTAGTGATGCCGGCAGACGCGGAAAGCACGACTAAACGAACATTGGCGTCGGAAAGTACGATATCCGCGCTACGGTTCATGGCGTCAAAATCAGCGACGCTGGTACCGCCAAATTTGGAAACAACGATCTCTGTCATATCAACCTCGTGTCAGGAAATGAAAAACGCAACCATGGCACAAGGGCAGAACAGAAACCGGTGCAGGCGCAAATGCAAGTAACGTATTTATAAATAAAAGTTGTGGCCTGGACTGTCAACGTTGGGATTATGCGGATTTTTTATGCTGAGTTTAGGCTCAGTAACAGCGCTTATAACCCCGATACCCGTTTGTAGTATGTTGGCTTATCTATGCGCCCGGCGACTCACCCACTTGCCGCCTTTCTGCACCTCGAATTATTTAGGGTATATACTTTTTATCCTCATTCGACAGTGCCTGGGGCAACGGCACTAAAACAATCACACTTTTCTGTGACTGGCGTTACAATCGATCCCAGTCACAATTCTCAAATCAGAAGAGTATTGCTAATGAAAAACATCAATCCAACGCAGACTTCTGCCTGGCAGGCGCTCCAGAAACACTACGATGAAATGAAAGACGTTACGATCGCTGAGCTTTTCGCGAACGATAGCGACCGTTTCGCTAAATTTTCCGCGACGTTTGACGATCTGATGCTGGTGGATTTCTCCAAAAACCGCATCACCGAAGAGACGCTGGCAAAATTACAGGATCTGGCCAAATTACAGGATCTGGCCGGCGCGATTAAATCCATGTTCTCCGGCGAGAAGATCAACCGCACCGAAGACCGCGCCGTGCTGCACGTGGCGCTGCGTAACCGTAGCAATACGCCGATCATTGTGGACGGCAAAGATGTGATGCCGGAAGTGAACGCCGTGCTTGAGAAAATGAAAACTTTCTCGCAAGCGATTATCTCCGGTCAGTGGAAAGGCTACACCGGTAAGGCCATCACCGACGTGGTGAACATCGGTATCGGCGGTTCCGACCTCGGCCCGTTCATGGTGACCGAAGCGCTGCGTCCGTATAAAAATCATCTGACTATGCACTTCGTCTCTAACGTTGATGGCACCCACATCGCTGAAGTGCTGAAAAAAGTGAACCCGGAAACCACGCTGTTCCTGGTCGCTTCTAAAACTTTCACCACCCAGGAAACCATGACCAACGCCCACAGCGCGCGCGACTGGTTCCTGAAAACTGCAGGCGATGAAAAACACGTGGCGAAACACTTTGCTGCGCTCTCCACCAACGCCAAAGCGGTCGGCGAATTTGGTATCGACACGGCCAATATGTTCGAGTTCTGGGACTGGGTCGGCGGTCGTTACTCGCTGTGGTCTGCCATCGGGCTGTCCATTATTCTGTCCGTCGGTTTCGACAACTTTGTCGAGCTGCTTTCCGGCGCGCACGCGATGGACAAGCATTTCTCCACCACTCCGGCGGAGAAAAACCTACCCATTCTGCTGGCGTTGATTGGCATCTGGTACAACAATTTCTTCGGCGCGGAAACCGAAGCCATTCTGCCGTACGACCAGTATATGCACCGTTTCGCCGCCTACTTCCAGCAGGGTAACATGGAATCCAACGGTAAATACGTTGACCGTAACGGCAACGCCGTGGATTACCAGACAGGCCCAATTATCTGGGGCGAACCAGGCACCAACGGTCAGCACGCGTTTTATCAATTGATTCACCAGGGTACTAAAATGGTGCCGTGTGACTTTATCGCCCCGGCTATCACCCATAACCCGCTATCCGATCATCATCAGAAGCTGCTGTCTAACTTCTTCGCGCAGACCGAAGCGCTGGCGTTTGGTAAATCCCGCGAGGTGGTTGAGCAGGAATATCGCGATCAGGGTAAAGATCCGGCGCAGCTCGAACACGTTGTGCCATTCAAAGTGTTTGAAGGCAACCGCCCGACCAACTCTATCCTGCTGCGTGAAATTACACCGTTCAGCCTGGGCGCGCTGATTGCGCTGTATGAGCATAAAATCTTTACGCAGGGCGCCATCCTGAACATCTTTACTTTCGACCAGTGGGGCGTTGAGTTGGGTAAACAGTTGGCTAACCGTATTCTGCCGGAGCTGGGCGATGATAAAGCTATTTCGTCCCATGATAGCTCTACCAACGGTCTGATTAACCGTTATAAAGCCTGGCGCGCCTGATGGCGCTGCGCTTATCCGGTCTACGTAATGCATAGCGTCTGTGGGCCGGATAAGGCGTTTCGCCGCCATCCGGCAAAAAGAGAATAAGATAATAAAAAGGCCGATATTCACATCGGATTTTTTTATAAGATAATTCCGCTTGTCCGTCTTTACCCCCACAATTTTATATTGAGCTTAATCCTAAAATAAGCAATAACCAGAAAATCACTCTGCGTTATTTTCAGATTATACGGATGCCTTTGTGTTTTTATTTAATTCTAACTTATTGATTTAATTTACTTATTAATTAAATAGAGGATGTGTTGTTTCTTTAAAGTTTAATTATCCTAAAACCTCGCTGTTATTTCTCCCGGACATAATCCGCCTGCTTTGGTTGTGTATACTCGGTAGCGCCCGAAATTCTTTTGGGTAAATCTCCATTCATTCAATGAAGGGAAATTATGATGAAAAAAGTACTGTATGGCATTTTTGCCATAACCGCGCTTGCGGCGACATCTGTCTCGGCAGCCCCCGTTCAGGTGGGTGAAGCGGCAGGGTCGGCAGCGACGTCGGTATCGGCGGGAAGCTCCTCCGCTACCAGCGTTAGCACCGTAAGTTCGGCGGTGGGCGTCGCGTTAGCGGCAACCGGCGGCGGCGATGGTTCCAATACCGGGACCACGACCACCACGACCACCAGTACCCAGTAGTATCGGTACGTTTAACCATAACCACACTCCGGTGTGGTTATTTTGCCCCTCTGGAGAAGCGTCGTGAAGCGACTCGCACTTATCCTGATTTGCCTGCTATTACAGGCGTGTTCGGCCACCACTAAAGGCCTGGGCGATTCACTGTGGGACAGTTTGTTCGGTACGCCAGGCGTACAGCTAACGGATGACGATATTCAAAACATGCCGTATGCCAGCCAGTACATGCAGCTTAACGGCAGCCCTCAACTGTTTGTGGTGCTCGCTTTCTCGGAAAACGGGCAGCAGAAATGGGTGACGCAGGATGGCGCGACGATCGTGACGCAGCATGGCCGTCTGGTCAAAACTCTGCTCAGCGGTGACAACCTGATCGATGTGAATAATCTGGCGGCCGACCCGCTGGCGAAACCAGGACAGATTATCGATGGCGCGACCTGGACTCGCACCCTGGGCTGGACCGAACATCGCCAGGTGCGTTACGCCACCGCCCGCTCCGTTTTTACATGGCGAGGGACCGATAGCGTGAACGTCGGCAGTGAAGAGACCGCCGTGCGGGTGTTAGATGAAGAAGTGACGACCGATCAAACGCGCTGGCGTAATCGCTACTGGGTTGATAGTGAAGGCCAAATTCGCCAGACGGAACAGTATCTGGGCGCGAATTACTTTCCGGTGAAAACCACGCTGATTAAGGCGGCAAAATCATGATGAAAAGGATGATAAGCGCGCTGGCACTGGCCTTTATCGCGTCATCCGTCTTTGCCAGCGGCACTGTTACCGTTTTTACCCAAGGTAATAGCGAGCCTAAAACGCTGACAGACGCTGAACGTCTGCTCGATTTAGTCGGACAGCCGCGCCTGGCAACGAGCTGGTGGCCTGCGGCGGTGATAGGCGAAGAACAGGCGACCGTGACGGCGCGTCAGCAGCAGCAGGAACTTCTCGGGCGACTGGCGGCGCTCGGCGCTGAGGAAGATGGCGATGCGGCGGCGGCGATAAACACACTACGCCGACAGATTCAGGCGGTGAAGGTGACGGGCAGACAATTAGTGAACCTTGATCCTGACGTGGTTCGGGTGAGCGAACGAGGTAACCCGCCGCTGCAAGGTCACTACACGCTCTGGGTCGGGCCGCAACCCACGCAGGTGACGCTCTTTGGCTTGATTAGCCAGCCGGGCAGCCAGCCGTTCGTCCCTGGGCGGGACGTCGCCAGTTATCTTGAGGGTCAGCGCTTACTCAGCGGCGCGGATCGTAGCTATGCCTGGGTGGTTTACCCTGATGGACGCAGCCAAAAAGCGCCGGTGGCTTACTGGAATAAACGTCATATCGAGCCAATGCCCGGCAGCATTATTTTTGTCGGTTTTGCCGATTCCCTTTGGCGCGGCACGCCGAAGGCGATAAATGCCGACATTCTTCATACCCTGACGCAGCGGATACCGGAATAATGAAAAAAACACATCTGCTCAGCGTGCTGGCGCTGGGTATTAGCGCGGCCTGCCATGCCGAAACATATCCAGCCCCTGTTGGGCCTTCACAATCTGACTTTGGCGGCGTGGGCCTGCTGCAAACGCCGACAGCGCGTATGGCGCGTGAAGGGGAGATGAGCCTGAACTATCGTGATAACGATCAGTACCGCTACTACTCGGCTTCGGTTCAGCTTTTCCCGTGGCTGGAAACCACGTTGCGCTATACCGATGTCCGTACGAAAAAGTACAGCAGCGTGGAATCATTCTCCGGCGACCAGACTTACAAAGATAAAGCGTTTGATGTGAAACTGCGGTTGTGGGAAGAGAGTTACTGGATGCCGCAGGTGGCGGTTGGCGCGCGCGATATCGGCGGGACGGGGCTGTTTGATGCGGAATATATTGTAGCGAGTAAGGCCTGGGGGCCGTTTGATTTTTCATTAGGTCTCGGCTGGGGCTATCTTGGCACCAGCGGCAATGTGTCTAATCCTTTCTGTTCGTATAGTGATAAATTCTGTTCGCGTGATAACAGTTATAAAGAGGCCGGTTCCGTCGACGGTAGCGATATGTTTCACGGCCCGGCCTCGCTGTTTGGCGGCGTGGAATACCAGACCCCGTGGCAACCGCTACGCCTGAAGCTGGAGTATGAAGGCAATAACTATCAGCAGGATTTTGCGGGTAAACTGGAGCAGAAGAGCAAGTTTAACGTCGGCGCCATTTACCGCGTCACCGATTGGGCCGACGTTAACCTCAGCTACGAGCGCGGCAACACCTTTATGTTTGGCGTTACGCTGCGCACCAATTTCAACGATTTACGTCCCGCGTATCATGACAATTCACGCCCGCAATACCGACCACAGCCGCAGGATGCCATCCTGCAACATTCGGTAGTGGCTAATCAATTAACGTTATTGAAATATAATGCCGGTCTGGCGGACCCGAAAATCCAGGTCAAAGGCGATACGCTATACGTTACCGGTGAACAGGTGAAGTACCGCGACTCCCGTGAAGGGATCGTGCGCGCTAACCGGATCGTCATGAACGATCTGCCGGAGGGGATCCGCACGATCCGCGTGACGGAAAACCGCCTTAATCTGCCGCAGGTCACCACTGAAACCGATGTCGCCAGCCTGAAACGCCATCTGGAAGGCGAACCGCTGGGACATGAAACTCCGCTGGCGCAAAAACGCGTGGAGCCGATCGTGCCAGAGAGTACTGAACAGGGTTGGTATATCGACAAGTCGCGCGTTGATTTTCATCTTGATCCCGTGCTGAATCAGTCGGTAGGCGGCCCGGAAAACTTCTATATGTATCAGTTGGGCGTAATGGGAACCGCGGATCTGTGGGTCACAGATCATCTGCTCACCACGGGCAGCGTGTTTGCCAATATCGCCAACAACTACGACAAATTTAACTACA
Source organism: Salmonella sp. GDC200615 (assembly GCF_050574145.1). Taxonomy (NCBI): domain Bacteria; kingdom Pseudomonadati; phylum Pseudomonadota; class Gammaproteobacteria; order Enterobacterales; family Enterobacteriaceae; genus Salmonella; species Salmonella sp. GDC200615. The sequence continues at coordinate 496,751 of NZ_CP192247.1, forward strand.
CCAATCCGCCGAAGGACTCGCATCTGCCGCGGGTGCGTACGCATGTCCGTGAGTATGTGCAGAACGATGTTTATGTGAATAACCTACAGGCCAACTACTTCCAGTATTTTGGCAATGGTTTCTATGGGCAGGTCTACGGCGGTTATCTGGAGACCATGTTTGGCGGTGCCGGGGCGGAAGTCCTGTATCGCCCGGTAGACAGCAATTGGGCGTTTGGTCTGGATGCCAACTACGTGAAACAGCGTGACTGGCGTAGCGCGCAGGATATGATGAAGTTTACCGATTACAGCGTGAAGACCGGACATTTGACCGCATACTGGACGCCGTCGTTCGCCCAGGATGTGCTGGTGAAAGCCAGCGTTGGTCAGTATCTGGCGGGCGATAAAGGCGGTACGCTGGAGATCGCCAAACGCTTCGATAGCGGCGTCGTTGTCGGCGGTTACGCGACGATTACCGATGCGTCGCCGGATGAATATGGGGAAGGGGATTTTACCAAAGGCGTATATGTTTCCGTACCGCTGGATCTCTTCTCGTCCGGCCCAACCCGAAGTCGTGCGGCAATTGGCTGGACGCCGCTGACGCGTGACGGTGGTCAACAGCTTGGCCGTAAGTTTGGCCTGTATGATATGACCAGTGACAGGAGCGTAAATTTCCGTTAATACTCAGGCCGGATAAGGCGTTCACGGCGCTATCCGGCAAATTACCTTATTGAACAAAATATAAACACAAATAAAAAATATAGATGCCCGTCACATTTGTGCGTTATACAGAAACCTCGCCGCAGAGAAAGAGGGGGCTGTTATGATGCCATTATCGCGCTCACGTCTTGAGTTTATCGCCACGATTTTACAAAACGTACTAAATTTGGGGCTGCTTACCCTCGGTCTGATCCTGGTCGTTTTTCTCGGTAAAGAGACGGTTCATCTGGCGGATGCATTATTCGTGCCTGAGCAAGCCAGCAAATATGAACTGGTGGAAGGGCTGGTGATCTACTTTCTTTATTTCGAATTTATTGCGCTGATTGTGAAGTACTTTAAGTCTGGCCTTCACTTTCCGCTGCGCTATTTCGTGTACATTGGGATCACGGCGATTGTGCGCCTGATCATTGTCGATCATAAAACGCCAATGGATGTATTACTCTATCCGGCGGCGATCCTCCTGTTGGTTATCACGTTGTGGTTATGTAATTCGAACCGACTACGGCGAGAATAGGCGTCGCCACACCGTAACGGACGTATGGCGTGGCAATAAATCAGCTGCTGTCTATAACGCATAAAAAAAGCGCTCCGAAGAGCGCCAAAATACGACCATAAGTGGGGATAACATAACTTGAGGGCAGTGGCATTACCCGTTGCCGGGCAGGTACTTCGATAAAACTTAACCTTTCACACCCCCAGCCGTCAGGCCGTTGACCAGCCAACGTTGCGCCAACAGGAACACCAGGGTGATAGGAATAGCTGAAAGGACGGCGGCGGCGGCAAAGTCGCCCCACAAATAGTTTTGCGGGTTGAGATATTGCTGCATACCCACGGCCAGCGTATAGCTGTCCACATCGCGCAGTAACAACGAGGCGACCGGAACTTCGGTAATCGCTGCGATGAACGACAGAATAAACACCACCGCCAGAATCGGTACGGAAAGCGGCAGCAGCACCAGGCGAAACGCCTGCCACGGGGTTGCGCCATCCAGCGCGGCGGCCTCTTCCAGCGAACTGTCGATAGTTTCGAAGTAGCCTTTAATCGTCCAGACATGCAGCGCGATGCCGCCAAGATAGGCGAAGATCACGCCGCCATGCGTATTCAGACCGATAAATGGAATGTATTGTCCCAGGCGATCAAATAACGCATACAGCGCTACCAGAGACAAAACCGCCGGAAACATCTGGAAAATCAGCATCCCTTTGAGCAGTGTTGCTTTACCTGGAAAACGCATTCGTGCGAAAGCGTAGGCGCAGGTGGTGGAGAGCGCCACGATGCCGATGGCGGTAATACCGGCGATTTTCACCGAGTTCCACAGCAGGACCGGGAAGGGAGGCGGCGTTACCCGACCATCCGCATGTTCCACGCTGAAACCCAGCGCCAGCCGCCAGTGTTCCCAGGAGATTTTATCCGGGATCAGGCTTCCGGTGGCGAGGTTCCCTTCACGTAGCGAGATAGCGATGACCATCAGCAGCGGGAACATAATCGCTGCGATGAAAATCAGCAGCCCCAGGTGCGTGATGAGGAGACGCAGTTTCTGAGATTTGGGTTGGACCATAGCCATTGTTATTATCTCCCTTAATCAAACTTCATACGCGTGGCTTTCAGGTTCACTATTGCCAGCGCGCCTACCAGCAGGAAGATCAGCGTGGCAATGGCCGCCGCCAGACCGAAGTCCTGACCGCCGCCGCCTTCAAAGGCGATACGGTAGGTGTAGCTGACGAGCAAATCGGTATAACCGGCAGGCGTGGTGGTGCCGAGACGGTCTGGCCCGCCGTTGGTCAATAACTGAATCAGGACAAAGTTATTAAAGTTAAAGGCGAAGCTGGCGATCATCAGCGGCGTTAGCGGCTTAATCAGCAGCGGTAAGGTGATCTTAAAGAAATTCTGAAATGGACCGGCGCCGTCCATTGCGGAGGCTTCGTACAGGTCATCCGGAATCGCTTTCAGCAGTCCCATGCACAGGATCATCATGTAGGGATAGCCCAGCCAGGTATTCACGATAATCACCATTGCCCGCGCGGTGTTGGGGTCGCTGAACCAGGCAGGTTTAATGCCAAACAGCGCGCTCAGCATCATATTGATTTCGCCAAAGCTTTGGTTGAATAACCCTTTGAAAATCAAAATTGAAATAAACGACGGTACGGCGTAGGGCAGAATCAGCAGGACGCGGTAGATAGCTTTACCTTTCAGCGCTTCCCACTGTACGAGGCAGGCCAATACCATCCCAACCGCCACAGTTAACACCACAGTGAGGACCGAAAAGACCACGGTCCAGACGAAGATAGCGAAAAAAGGCTTCTGGATCCCTTCGTCGGTAAAGACGCGCGTAAAGTTTTTCGCGCCGATAGTAACGGTATAACCAGGACTGAGTTTTTCATCACCCCAGCTTCCGTCGGCGTTGATCGACTGATAATAACCGCTATCGTTATTTGGCCGGTATTTTACGCCGCTCTGGTTATTGGTAAGCAGGCCGTCATCAGCCAGTGTGTACAGCGGACGGGTACCGGAAAACTGACGCAGCGAGCTCATAATCACTTTACTTTCATCCGGCAGGACGGCGGTTATCTGGTTCAACGCCAGACGGTTCTGGGTGATTATCCGCAGATTGGCGCGTTCGCCGCCCGGCAGGGCATCGGTCTCTTTCAGCTGTAATTTTTGTTCGCCGCCGAAGGAAAATGCGTCAGACAGGTAATGTTTGCCCGTTTCTCCGTCGGTGAGGGCCAGTTGCCACTCGTCGCCGCTCGGGTAAAGACCGAAGTTATAGGTTTTTCCTGCCTGATAAGAACGGTCCATCAGCACTTGCTGGGCGCGTTCAAAGGTGAGCTGGTTGGTGCTGCTGTAGTTAGTAAAGGCGATAGCGATGGTGCACACCAGCGGGAATAGCACAAACAGCCCCATGCCGGCGAGGCCAGGGTAAACGTAGCGCCAGGCATAGGTTTTACGATTTGCGAAAATATACAGGCCAGCAGAGCTTAAAATCAGCGTCATGATGGCGAACAGATACTCCCCTTGTACGTACATTAAAACTACAAGGTAACCCACCAGCAGGCCCAGCAGACCAATTACTGACCATTTAAGCTGGTCGCTTTGCCACCAGTGTTTCTTTTTAATGACATCCATGGGGGTTTTCCTCTACAGCGTTGAAACTTCCTGGCCGGAGATGTGCCTGATGGCGCTGCGCTTATCAGGCCTACGGTGTGTTGTAGGCCTGATAAGGCATTTATGCCGCCATCCGGCACAGGCTCGCGGCATTACTTAGTGATACGGCTTTGTGCATCTTTCAGCGCGGCATCCACGGTTTGACGGCCGCTGGCGGCGTTGATCACAGCCGTACGTACCGCATACCAGAAGGCGGACATTTGCGGAATATTCGGCATGATCTCGCCTTTCTGGGCGTTATCCATGGTGGCGGCGATACGGGGGTCTTTCGCTAACTGCTCCTGGAAAGATTTCAGCGCCACGGCGCCCAGCGGTTTATCTTTGTTCACCGCTTCCAGACCCTGATCGGTCAGCAGGTAGTTTTCGAGGAACTCTTTCGCCAGCTCTTTATTCGGGCTGGCAGCGTTAATCCCCGCGCTCAGCACGCCGACGAACGGTTTCGAGGGTTTACCTTTGAAGGTCGGCAGCAGGGTGACACCGTAGTTGACTTTGCTCTTGTCGATGTTCGACCATGCCCACGGACCGTTGATGGTCATTGCCGTTTCGCCTTTATTGAAGGCCGCTTCGGCGATGGAGTAATCGGTATCGGCGCTCATATTTTTGTTCTTGATCATATCGATCAGGAAAGTCAGGCCCGCTTTCGCGCCGGCGTTGTCGATACCAACGTCTTTCACGTCATACTTGCCGTTTTCAAATTTGAACGCGTAACCGCCGTCAGCGGCGATCAAAGGCCAGGTGAAATACGGCTCTTGCAGGTTGAACATTATCGCCGACTTCCCTTTCGCTTTTAGCTCTTTATCCAGCGCCGGGATCTTTTCCCAGGTTTTCGGCGGGTTCGGGACGAGGTCTTTGTTATAAATCAGGGAGAGGGCTTCAACGGCGATGGGGTAGGCGATCAGCTTGCCGTTATAACGTACCGCATCCCAGGTGAACGGATAGAGTTTGTCCTGAAACGCTTTATCCGGAGTGACCTCCGCCAGCAGACCAGACTGCGCGTAGCCGCCAAAACGGTCGTGCGCCCAGAAGATAATGTCAGGACCGTCGCCGGTGGCTGCCACCTGCGGGAATTTCTCTTCCAGCTTATCCGGGTGCTCAACGGCCACTTTAATGCCGGTGTCTTGCTCAAATTTTTTACCGACCTCGGCCAGACCGTTATAACCCTTGTCGCCGTTGATCCAGATAACCAGTTTACCTTCTTCAATTTTGGCGAGAGCCGGGGCGGAAATCATCATCGTCGTAAGTGCGGATAATGCGAGGATGCCTACGCCAGTTTTAATCTTCATATCTCCCATCCTTTTTGGTGATGTACACAGAGGTGGTTTAACGGTCTCTAGTTTCTTTATACGACAACCTCTTTCCATCCTCCCCGCCCCTACGCCCCACCCCGACTTTATGTGATCTGTGTTGCATAAATGTGAGTAATGCGTGCTGGCGCACACAAAAACACGCCGATTTTTGCGGGCGGCATCACGAAATTCCTTTTCTGTCCGCGCCCGTGGTCTCAGGTGTTGTGTCCTCATCCTCCCGCCTCCTCCCCCATAAAAAAGCCGGGGGGTGGAGGATTTACCCCAGTCAGGGATCGCGCATAGTCAGGCCATCATGAATGTTGCTGTCAATGACAGGTTGTAACGAAGGGAGAAGGGCATGGCGAGCGTACAGCTACGAAATGTAACGAAAGCCTGGGGTGACGTGGTGGTATCGAAAGATATTAACCTCGATATCCATGACGGGGAGTTCGTGGTGTTTGTGGGACCGTCAGGCTGTGGTAAATCGACCTTGCTGCGTATGATCGCCGGGCTTGAAACCATCACCAGTGGCGACCTGTTTATCGGGGAAACCCGTATGAATGATATTCCGCCTGCCGAGCGCGGCGTGGGCATGGTATTCCAGTCTTATGCGCTCTATCCCCATCTCTCCGTTGCAGAAAACATGTCTTTCGGCCTCAAGCTGGCGGGCGCCAAAAAAGAGGTAATGAATCAACGCGTCAATCAGGTGGCGGAAGTACTGCAACTGGCGCATCTGCTGGAACGTAAGCCAAAAGCGCTTTCCGGCGGTCAGAGTCAGCGCGTAGCGATTGGCCGCACGCTGGTGGCGGAGCAGCGTGTGTTTTTGCTGGATGAACCGCTCTCTAACCTGGATGCCGCGCTACGCGTGCAGATGCGCATTGAAATTTCTCGCCTGCATAAACGTCTGGGCCGCACGATGATTTACGTCACCCACGATCAGGTCGAGGCGATGACGCTGGCCGACAAAATCGTGGTGCTGGACGCCGGTCGCGTCGCGCAGGTCGGTAAGCCGCTGGAGCTGTACCACTATCCGGCGGACCGTTTTGTCGCGGGCTTCATCGGCTCGCCGAAGATGAACTTCCTGCCGGTGAAAGTGACCGCCACCGCGATTGAACAAGTCCAGGTCGAACTGCCGAATCGCCAGCAAATCTGGCTGCCGGTCGAAAGTCGCGGCGTGCAGGTCGGCGCCAATATGTCTTTAGGTATTCGGCCGGAACACCTGCTGCCGAGCGATATCGCCGATGTCACCCTGGAAGGCGAAGTCCAGGTGGTCGAGCAGTTAGGGCACGAAACACAAATTCATATCCAGATCCCCGCCATCCGTCAAAACCTGGTTTATCGCCAGAATGACGTGGTGTTGGTAGAAGAGGGCGCCACATTCGCTATCGGCCTGCCGCCAGAGCGCTGTCATCTGTTCCGCGAGGATGGCAGCGCATGTCGTCGTCTGCATCAAGAGCCGGGTGTTTAAGGCCTCCATAAAAAAACGAAACGCAAAACCATTCGCAGTTTTAGAAGGTGGCAGCGTTTAAAGAAAAGCAATGATCTCAGGAGATAGAATGATGATTACTCTGCGCAAACTCCCACTGGTGGTTGCTGTCGCAGCGGGCGTAATGTCCGCTCAGGCAATGGCTGTCGATTTCCACGGTTACGCCCGTTCCGGTATTGGCTGGACGGGAAGCGGCGGCGAACAACAGTGTTTCCAGGCAACGGGTGCCCAAAGTAAATACCGTCTTGGTAACGAATGTGAAACCTATGCGGAACTGAAACTGGGCCAGGAAGTGTGGAAAGAGGGCGATAAGAGCTTCTATTTCGACACCAACGTCGCCTATTCGGTTAACCAGCAGAACGACTGGGAATCGACCGATCCCGCCTTCCGCGAAGCGAACGTGCAGGGTAAAAACCTGATTGAATGGCTGCCGGGCTCTACCATCTGGGCCGGTAAGCGCTTCTATCAGCGTCATGACGTACACATGATCGACTTCTACTACTGGGATATTTCAGGTCCTGGCGCAGGTATCGAAAATATCGATCTGGGCTTCGGTAAGCTTTCACTGGCGGCGACCCGGTCTACTGAAGCGGGCGGCTCTTACACCTTCAGCAGCCAGAATATTTATGATGAAGTAAAAGATACCGCTAACGACGTCTTTGACGTACGTCTGGCTGGTCTGCAAACGAACCCGGACGGCGTACTGGAGCTAGGCGTTGATTACGGTCGCGCCAATACGACCGATGGTTATAAGCTGGCTGATGGGGCATCGAAAGACGGCTGGATGTTCACCGCCGAACACACGCAAAGCATGTTGAAAGGCTATAACAAGTTTGTCGTGCAATATGCCACCGATGCCATGACCACGCAGGGTAAAGGCCAGGCGCGCGGTTCCGACGGTTCTTCATCTTTCACTGAAGAATTGTCTGATGGAACCAAAATTAATTACGCCAATAAGGTCATCAATAATAATGGCAATATGTGGCGTATTTTGGATCATGGCGCCATCTCGCTTGGTGATAAATGGGATTTGATGTACGTCGGTATGTACCAGAATATCGATTGGGATAATAACCTGGGTACTGAGTGGTGGACCGTGGGTGTACGTCCAATGTACAAGTGGACGCCAATCATGAGCACCCTGCTGGAAGTCGGCTACGACAACGTGAAATCTCAGCAGACCGGCGATCGTAACAATCAATATAAAATCACCCTGGCGCAACAGTGGCAGGCGGGCGACAGCATCTGGTCGCGTCCGGCTATCCGTATTTTCGCCACCTACGCGAAATGGGATGAGAAATGGGGCTATATCAAAGACGGCGATAACATTTCCCGTTATGCCGCAGCGACTAACTCCGGCATTTCCACCAACAGCCGTGGCGATAGCGATGAGTGGACCTTCGGCGCCCAGATGGAAATCTGGTGGTAATACGATGGTCATCTGACGTAACGAGGGGCGCAAGCCCCTCTGAAACATCAGGTCTGATGATGCTTGTAAGCCGAATAAGGCGCCAGCCGCCATTCGGCGATATGTTTGGATTGGCGCGCTATTGCCTGGCTACCGCTGAACCCGCCTTATTGAGGTGAGAATAATGAAAATGAAGAAAAGTCTCGTCGCCCTCTGTTTAACCGCAGGGCTGTTCGCCAGCGTGCCGGGTATCAGCCTGGCGGAAGTGAACTATGTACCGCAAAATACCAGCGCCGCGCCCGCTATTCCTGCTGCTGCGCTACAGCAATTAACCTGGACGCCTGTAGATCAGTCAAAAACGCAGTCTACCCAACTGGCGACTGGCGGCCAGCGCCTTCGTCGCCGGCATTACCGGCCCGGTCGCCGCTTATAGCGTTCCGGCGAATATCGGCGAGCTGACATTAACTCTGACCAGCGAGGTCAATAAGCAAGCCAGCGTTTTTGCGCCAAACGTGTTGATTCTTGACCAAAATATGACGCCTTCGGCGTTCTTCCCCAGCAGTTACTTTACTTATCAGCAGCCGGGCGTCATGAGCGCAGACCGGCTGGAAGGCGTGATGCGCCTGACGCCTGCGTTGGGGCAGCAGAAACTCTATGTTCTGGTGTTTACGACCGAAAAAGATCTTCAGCAAACCACTACGCTGCTCGATCCGGCAAAAGCCTATGCCAAAGGCGTCGGCAACTCTATCCCGGATATTCCCGATCCAGTTGCTCGCCATACCACTGACGGCGTGGTGAAACTGAAGGTGAAAACCAACAGTAGCTCCAGCGTATTGGTCGGGCCGTTGTTTGGCTCGTCCGGTACCGGGCCGGTAACGGTAGGCAATACCGCCGCGCCGGTCGCTGCGCCAGCGCCAGTCGCGCCGAAGAAAAGCGAGCCGATGTTGAACGATACGGAAAGCTACTTTAATAAAGCGATTAAGGATGCCGTAGCGAAAGGCGACGTCGATAAAGCGCTGAAACTGCTTGATGAGGCCGAACGTCTGGGATCGACATCTGCCCGTTCCACCTTTATCAGCAGTGTAAAAGGCAAGGGGTAATTATTTCCCCACAGTGCTGATTTTGCAGCAACTGGTGCGTCTCCTGGCGCACCTTTTTTTATCATTTCATGCGAATTGTTATTTTTTTGTTGCGCAACAGATCACTTAATTGTGATTGCGCCCCCCGTAATGTCTTTTCTGAGATACAATGACTTTAGGTTATGAATCGGAGAGTAAGGCATGTCACACCCTGCGTTAACGCAACTGCGTGCGCTGCGCTATTTTGATGCGATTCCTGCGCTTGAACCCCATTTGCTGGACTGGCTGTTGCTGGAAGATTCTATGACTAAACGTTTTGAGCAGCAGGGAAAGCGGGTAAGCGTGACGCTGATTCGGGAAGCGTTTGTCGACCAAAGTGAGGTCGAGGAAGCATCAGGTTTACTGCCATCCGAGTCCCGCTACTGGTTACGTGAGATACTGCTTTGCGCTGACGGCGAGCCTTGGCTTGCCGGACGTACCGTGGTACCGGAATCCACGCTGTGCGGACCTGAACAGGTCTTACAACATCTGGGTAAAACCCCGCTTGGACGTTATCTATTTACATCATCGACACTGACCCGCGATTTTATTGAAATTGGACGCGATGCAACGCTGTGGGGGCGCCGCTCTCGACTGCGGTTGAGCGGAAAACCGCTGTTGCTTACCGAGCTTTTTTTACCTGCATCGCCGCTGTACTGAGAGGAAGATAAAGATGGAGTGGAGTCTGACGCAGAGTAAGCTGCTGGCGTTTCACCGTTTGATGCGTACAGATAAGCCTATTGGCGCGTTGCTGCTGCTCTGGCCGACGCTTTGGGCGCTATGGGTGGCGACGCCGGGTATGCCTCAGCTGTGGATTTTGGCAGTTTTTGTCGCTGGCGTGTGGTTAATGCGCGCGGCGGGCTGCGTGGTAAATGATTATGCCGATCGTAAATTTGACGGACATGTAAAACGTACGGTCAACCGGCCTTTACCCAGCGGCGCCGTGACAGAGAAAGAAGCGCGCAACCTGTTTGTGGTGCTGGTGCTGCTGGCGTTTCTGTTGGTGCTGACGCTGAACGCCATGACGATTCTGCTTTCCGTGGCGGCGCTGGCGTTGGCCTGGGTTTATCCCTTTATGAAACGCTACACCCACCTGCCGCAGGTCGTGCTGGGGGCCGCTTTCGGCTGGTCAATCCCCATGGCGTTCGCCGCGGTGAGCGAATCCCTGCCGTTGAGCTGCTGGCTAATGTTCCTCGCCAATATTCTCTGGGCAGTGGCTTACGATACGCAATATGCGATGGTCGACAGAGATGATGATATCAAGATAGGCATTAAATCGACGGCGATCTTGTTTGGTCGTTATGACACATTGATTATCGGGATTCTGCAGCTTGGCGTCATGGCGTTAATGGCGCTGATCGGCTGGTTGAATGGTCTGGGATGGGGATATTACTGGGCTGTGCTGGTGGCGGGCGCGCTGTTTGTCTACCAGCAAAAACTGATTGCGAACCGTGAGCGTGAAGCCTGCTTTAAAGCCTTTATGAACAATAACTACGTTGGCCTGGTGCTATTTTTAGGGCTGGCGATGAGTTACTGGCACTTCTGATGTCATGCCGGGCGGACCCGGCCTACAAAGCCAAAATTTTCAATACGTCATATCAGTTGCCCGATAAGCTTACGCCATCGGGCATTTCAGGCACTGGCTTACTCGCCCTGCGTCGCGCTTTCAATCGTCAGACGGACATCAGAGGTAATCAGATCGGCAAGCATCTGATATATCTTCATCGTTTCTGCCGGTTCGGCATCGCCCGTATCACTGATATAACCCTCATCCCGTAGCGTCAACACGAGTGAACTGAACACCGCTTTGTCGAAAAACTCCGGCGCGTTAATACCGTGCAGGACAGACAGACGTTGCGCCACGGTACGGCTTTCTTTCTCCAGCGTACTGCGGTTGATGGACGGATTGGCGCTCAACAGCCAGAACGTAATGGCATAACGCTGTAGCGTTTCGCGCGCGCCTGCCGCCAGCAGTTGCAGCGTACGGGAATGCGTCGGGTTGATATGCAGTTCATCATCCTGCAGGGTAATTAGCCCCTGACGCTGCATTTCACTGGCCAGCGCGTCAATGACCGAGGCTAACTCCTCGCGCTCCCAGCGCAGGAACAGCTCCGCTTTTAACATCGGATAGAGCGCTTCAACATGCTGCTGCAACGCATCACGCGAAATGCGACGATGCTGGGTGATAATCGCCGCCATCAGCGAAGGCATAATCAACATATGCGCGATATTGTTACGATAGTAGGTCATCAACACCGCCTGCTCGCGCGGCAGAATGATGATATCGCCAATGGTGTCTTTCTCGACCTCAAACTTATTCATCTGCAGCGCGTGAGCGATGAGCTCGCCAGCGCTGGCGGCAGGAACGGTTGAGTCTGTGGAATAAGGGACATTGCGCATCAGATCGAGATAGCAATCAAGCTGCTCGGTGAGCTGCTCGCGGGTGAGCGAGCGCTGACGCGACGCTAACAGCGCGGTACAACACAGGTTCATCGCGTTTGCCGCGCCAGCGTTGTTAATACGCACCATCAGATCGGCGGCGATACTATTTACCGTCGGCGTCAGCCAGGCTGGGCGTATGGCCTCTATAGGGTCGATAGATTCGCGCCACTCCGGCACATGCTGGTTCAGGTACGTCATGAGCGGCATCGGTTCGCCAAAGTTAACGTAGCCCTGACCCAGATTGCGCAGCTTGCTCAAGCCTTTCAGCATCTGCGGCAGGCTCTCTTTCTCTTTTGTCGCGCCGCGCAGTTCTTTCGCATAGGTGCCCACTTCCATGACGTGCTCATAGCCGATGTAAATAGGCACTAACGTAATTGGACGGGTACCGCCGCGCAGCATCGCCTGGATAGTCATCGACAGGGTGCCGGTTTTCGGGTCTAACAAACGTCCGGTACGCGAACGTCCTCCTTCGACAAAATACTCAACCGAGTAACCGCGGCTGAACAGCTCGCCCAGGTATTCGCGAAAGACGGTGGAATAGAGTTTATTCCCCTTAAAGGTGCGACGAATAAAGAACGCGCCCAGACGACGGAAAATCGGGCCAGCGGGCCAGAAATTAAGGTTAATGCCTGCGGCAATGTGCGGCGGAACCAGTCCCTGATGGTACAGCACATAAGAAAGGAGCAAATAGTCCATATGGCTGCGGTGACAGGGCACATAGACGATTTCATGCCCGTCGTGCGCCAGTTGGCGTACGCGCTCGGCGTTATGCACGTTAATCCCCTGGTACAGTCGGTTCCAGGTAAACCCCAAAATCCTGTCGGTCAAACGAATCATCTCGTAAGAGAAGTTCGCCGCGATCTCTTCCATCAGCGCAATGGCGTTTTGCTGCGCTTTTTCATGAGAGATTTTCTTACTGCGCGCTTCGTCTTCTACCGCGCGGGCGATCGCTTTCGAGGCCAGCAGTTTGTTAAACAGATCCTGACGGGCGGGCAGGCGTGGGCCAACCGCCGCCAGGCGCTGGCGAGCAAAGTGCATACGCGCCACGCGAGCCAGCTTCTGCGCGATGATTTTATCGGTGCCGTGTTCATCAGCCATGCGACGCAATGAGACGGACGGCGAGAATCGGACAAAGCTATCGCGACCCAGCCAGGAGATGGCAAAGAATTTCTGTACGCCGTTCAGCATACGTAAAGGCGGGTTATCTTCTCCCTTTTCACGACCCGGCGCGCGGCCAAACATCACGGAAACGGGCACCATCTGCACGTCCAAAGCCGGATTACTCCGATGCAGATCGAGATAATCGTGAAAAAGTTTCACCGACTCTTCTTTTGGCGTGTAATAGGTAAAGACACGCGGTCCGCCGTGAATAAATACATAGCGTGGCAACAGCGCGCCGTCGATCTCCAGCGGCTCCAGCGGATCCGGGAGATCGTGCGCCAGACATTGCGCCCGCAGCGTCAGTAAGTCCGCTTTTGAGTTGTATGGCAAGACATACATAATGGGGCGAGAAGTATCGAGCCCCAATTCCTGGGCGGGTTCCGCCGGAATAGACTTGCTTTTTACCAGTATGCTTAATGGTAAATTCAGTAATTTGTAGTAAATTCGTGGCCAGCCGGACATAAACGATGTAAAGCCTCTGGTTAATAATGCAAATGCGGTGCAAGGATATCAGAAAGTTTAGCGAATTTCTGTTGTATCCCGTCATACTTCGCGCTGCGTTACGGCAGTCCGAATCGTGCAGGGCAACCGTATAATGTCATTGACGTTAATAATGTAAAAAGGTTCTTTTGATGGCCAATAATACCACTGGATTCACCAGAATTATCAAAGCGGCAGGATATTCCTGGAAAGGATTTCGCGCCGCATGGACTCACGAAGCGGCGTTTCGCCAGGAAAGTATCGCGGTATTGCTGGGCGTCATCATCGCCTGCTGGCTGGATGTGGATGCGATTACCCGTGTGTTATTGATAGGTTCCGTTTTACTTATCATGATTGTTGAAATCCTCAACAGCGCTATTGAAGCGGTCGTTGACCGCATCGGTTCTGAATACCATGAGCTTTCCGGCCGTGCGAAAGATATGGGATCGGCTGCGGTGCTACTGTCTATTTTCGTTGCCCTGATGACCTGGGGCATCCTGTTATGGTCACATTTTCGATAAAGGTTCCAAATTTTATAAATCTCTTGTTTTTTGCGCCGTTTGTGGTTCCAAAATCACCTTTAACTGTATATACTCACAGCATGACTGTATATACACCCAGGGGGCGGAATGAAAGCGTTAACGGCCAGGCAACAAGAGGTGTTTGATCTCATCCGGGATCACATCAGCCAGACAGGTATGCCACCGACGCGTGCGGAAATCGCGCAGCGTTTGGGGTTCCGTTCCCCAAACGCTGCGGAAGAACACCTTAAAGCGCTGGCGCGCAAAGGGGTGCTTGAAATCGTTTCCGGCGCATCGCGAGGTATCCGTCTGTTACAGGAAGAAGAGGACGGATTACCGCTTGTCGGGCGTGTCGCGGCGGGTGAACCGCTTCTGGCGCAGCAGCATATTGAAGGCCATTACCAGGTCGATCCTTCGCTGTTCAAACCCAGCGCCGATTTCCTGCTGCGCGTGAGCGGTATGTCGATGAAAGATATCGGTATTATGGATGGGGATTTGCTGGCGGTACATAAAACGCAGGACGTCCGTAATGGCCAGGTGGTTGTCGCTCGCATTGACGATGAAGTGACAGTAAAACGCCTGAAAAAGCAGGGCAATAAAGTGGAGCTGCTGCCGGAAAACAGCGAGTTTACACCGATAGTGGTGGATCTGCGCGAACAAAGCTTTACGATTGAAGGGCTGGCGGTAGGCGTCATTCGCAACGGGGAATGGTTGTAATCTCGTTTTAATCTCCTTGTAAGCCGTCATCCGGCAATCGTGCAGCCTGATGGCGCTGCGCTTAGCAGGCCTACGGGAATGCAGTTCCTGAGATGATTAATTTGTAGGCCGGATAAGGCGTTACGTTGCCATCCGGCAATGCGCTCGTTTCGTTTAACTCCTTGTCAGGCTTTTCTCCATGCCGCTTTTTACCTCCTCTGATAAAGCTCTCTGGCATCTCGCGCTGCCGATGATTTTTTCTAACATCACCGTCCCCTTGCTGGGGCTGGTCGATACGGCGGTGATTGGTCATCTGGACAGCCCGGTTTTCCTGGGCGGCGTGGCGGTGGGCGCGACTGCCACCAGCTTTCTTTTCATGCTGCTGCTATTTCTACGTATGAGCACCACCGGCCTAACGGCGCAGGCATTTGGCGCCAAAAATCCGCAGGCGTTAGCCCGGGCGCTCATTCAACCGTTATTACTGGCGCTGGGCGCTGGCGTGATGATTGTGCTATTTCGCACGCCGCTTATCGAGCTGGCTTTACATATTGTCGGCGGGAACGACGCTGTCCTGGTGCAAGCGAGACGCTTCCTTGAAATTCGTTGGCTAAGCGCTCCCGCGTCACTGGCGAATCTGGTGCTGCTCGGTTGGCTGTTAGGCGTTCAGTATGCGCGGGCGCCGGTTATCTTGTTGGTCGTGGGCAATATCCTCAATATCGCGCTCGACCTGTGGCTGGTGATGGGGCTTCATATGAACGTGCAGGGTGCTGCCCTGGCGACGGTCATCGCAGAATATGTCACGTTACTGATCGGCCTCATGATGGTACGTAAAGTTCTCCATCTCCGCGGTGTGTCGCTGGATATGCTAAAACAGGCCTGGCGCGGCAACGTGCGCCGCCTTTTGGCGCTCAATCGCGATATCATGCTGCGCTCATTGCTCCTTCAGCTTTGTTTTGGCGCAATCACGGTGTCAGGCGCGCGGCTGGGCAGCGATATTATCGCGGTAAATGCAGTCCTGATGACCTTACTCACCTTTACGGCCTATGCGCTGGACGGTTTTGCTTATGCGGTGGAGGCGCACTCCGGTCAGGCTTACGGCGCGCGTGACGGTAGCAAGCTACTGGACGTCTGGCGAGCGGCGTGTCGTCAGTCAGGAATTGTGGCCTTGTTGTTTTCCACAGTCTATGCCCTGGCAGGCGAACATATTGTCGCGTTACTGACCTCATTGCCGCAAATACAGCTACTGGCGGATCGGTATCTTATCTGGCAGGTGGTATTACCGCTGGTGGGCGTATGGTGCTATCTGCTCGACGGTATGTTTATTGGCGCGACGCGCGCTGCCGAAATGCGCAATAGCATGGCTGTCGCCGCGGGAGGATTCGCGCTGACGCTCTTCGCCCTGCCGGTATTAGGAAATCATGGTTTATGGCTGGCATTAACCGTGTTCCTGGCGCTTCGCGGTCTGTCGTTGAGCCTTATCTGGCGTCGTCACTGGCGCGAGGGTACATGGTTTGCCAGATCGTGACGGTTAAAAATTCTGAATATAAAACCGAAGGCCGAATTCCTGCCTACAATTATTATCACGTCCAGCAGAAATTGCAGTGCATTTGGGCGAATAACACCTGCTATTCCTAACCGAATGATGAGGACAAGATGATGAATAAAGACGAAGCCGGCGGTAACTGGAAACAGTTTAAAGGTAAAATGAAAGAACAATGGGGCAAACTGACCGATGACGATATGACCGTTATCGAAGGTAAACGCGACCAACTGGTAGGTAAAATCCAGGAGCGTTACGGTTACCAGAAAGATCAGGCGGAAAAAGAGGTTGTTGACTGGGAAACCCGTAACAACTATCGCTGGTAATATGTTTTCCCCTACCAGGAGTACATGGATGTGCTTCCCACTGTTTGCTTATGAATGCGGGCGTGCCCCTCTCTACTGCCGCCCGTTTTCCGTTCAGGCTAACGCGGTTTTTTCTTCACCAGCACCGAGTGATCGTGACCACAGTCGCCCGGATGGCGACACGCTTCCACTTCTACGCACGCAGGGCACAGACCGTGCGCCTCAATAACGTTATGTTGTAGCGCAAATCCCATTTTAGCCGCCAGCGTATGCATGATGTCTTCCACGCCCTCGGCACACTCTTCCTTCACCACGCCGCAACGATCGCAGATAAACATGGCCGAGCTGTGCGTCGGCTGGTTGAACAGGTGGCAAACCACATAACTATTGGTGGATTCCACTTTATGGACAAAACCCTGTTCGAGCAAAAAATCCAGCGCGCGGTAAATGGTGGGCGGTTTGGCCTGTGGTTCCGTTTCGCGCAGCAAATCGAGCAAATCGTATGCGCTGATGGCACCCTGTTGCAGACTCATCAGGCGCAGCACTTCGAGGCGCTGAGGCGTCAGGCGCACGTTGCGCTGCGCGCAGAGTTTTTCAGCTTGCGCCAGTAACTCTTGCGTTGTGGTCTTTTCCATGTAGCACCTCGAATGGCATGAAAGTCTAATCCGTTACTTTACCACGAGCTGCTTAAAACTCTGAAATTACCCCGCGACAATATATCGCCTGCTAAGCTTTTCCGCGCCAGTATTCTCATCTATACATAATGAGGGTCGATATTATAACAACAGGATTTAACATCACTATTTCACAGCAATAGTTCGCCTCTGTCCGGTAAAGCGTGGCGGAGGAATTACTTCACCTGATAATAAGATGGGCTAACTGTGAACAAAAACGTCAAACTTTCACTGATTGCTATCGCGGTCTCGCTTTTTATGGCAAAGCAGGCGAGCGCCGCCAATACCTGGACGGAAGCGCGTAATGACGCAATGGGCGGGACGGGCGTTGCGTCCGCGAATTATGGCAGCGGAGTACTATTAAATCCGGCGTTACTGGCAAAAGCCAAACCGGAAGACAATATCACTGTTGTCCTTCCTGCGGTCGGCGTCCAGATTACGGATAAAGACAATCTCCAGGATGAAATTGACGATATCAGCGATAAAGTGGATTACTACGATGAGGTCGTCGATAACCTTACTCTGGGGCAAATTCTGCTCAATCCGCGAGGCGTGCTGAATCAATTTCAGGGCGCCGCGCGCGACCTGGCCGATGAGCTGGAATATCTCAACGGAAAAACCGCCCGCGCCAATGCCGGCGCCGGGTTGGCGGTAAGTATTCCAGGGCAAACGCTTTCCGTGGCGTTTATCGCCAAAGGTTATGCGCATGGGCGCGTGAGTTCGTCCATTGATCAGAACGATATTCAGTATCTGCGCGATATCCAGCATGATGAACGTGTCGCGCTTCGTGAAGCAGGACGCGCTGCTTTGCTGGGGTCTGACGAAATTACAAAGCATTTAAACTCTACCGCGTCGGGGCGGGTAGCGATTGTGTCTGACTACGGTATTGCACTGGCGAAGCAGTTTGTGGTGGGCGAGGTGCCTGTTTCCATTGGCGTTACGCCAAAACTGCAAAAAACCTGGCTCTATAACTACACCACCTCAATTTATAACTACGACAGTAGCGACTGGAATAGCAGCCGTTATCGCAATGACGATACGGGTTTTAACATTGATGCGGGGCTTGCTGCCGATATCGGTGAAAACTGGACGTTGGGGCTGAGCGGGCAAAATCTGGTATCTCGCGATATCGATACGAAAGATATTTACATCACTAATGGTATGACGGGAGAAACCACCAACTACAAAGATACATACCAAATCCGCCCCCTGGTTACCGCGGGCGTCGCATGGCATAACGATTTGCTGACCGTAAGCGCCGATGGCGATCTGACGGAAACGAAAGGCTTTAAGAGCGAAGACAATTCACAGTACGTTGGCGTCGGCGCTGAAGTTCGACCGTTATCATGGCTGGCGGTGCGCGCAGGGTATCGTGCGGATGTGAAAAATAACGATAGCAATGTGGTTACCGGCGGTCTTGGCTTTGCGCCCTTTAACCGTGTGCATCTCGATTTAATGGGACTGTACGGCGAAGATGAAACCTGGGGGGCAGGCGCGCAGCTTACGATGACATTCTGAGGTGCTTTCACCGGAGGCGCTACGCCTCCGGTTTAGCGTTATGCTATAGTAACGCCCCTTTTTTAACCGGATGCTTATTTATTCGCCATGCAGCCTGAAACCCAGTCCTCCGCTTTCCCTGCTTATCGCTTCTCCATCGCGCCTATGCTCGACTGGACGGACAGACATTGCCGCTATTTCCTGCGTTTGCTGTCTCGCCAGACGCTGCTCTACACCGAAATGGTGACCACGGGCGCGATTATTCACGGTAAGGGTGACTATCTGGCTTATAGCGAAGAAGAGCATCCGGTCGCTCTACAGCTTGGTGGAAGCGATCCGGCTCAGCTTGCGCATTGTGCAAAGCTGGCGGAAGCGCGTGGCTACGATGAAATTAACCTCAACGTGGGGTGCCCCTCCGATCGTGTGCAAAATGGTATGTTTGGCGCCTGTTTGATGGGCAATGCGCAACTGGTCGCCGATTGTGTTAAAGCCATGCGTGATGTCGTCTCGATTCCGGTAACGGTAAAAACCCGCATTGGTATTGACGATCAGGACAGTTATGCGTTTCTGTGTGATTTCATCGATACGGTTTCCGGTCGGGGCGAATGCGAGATGTTTATTATCCATGCGCGCAAAGCCTGGCTTTCTGGCTTAAGCCCGAAAGAAAATCGTGAGATCCCGCCGCTGGATTACCCGCGCGTATACCAGCTAAAGCGGGATTTTCCGCACCTGACCATGTCCATTAACGGCGGCATCAAATCGCTGGAAGAGGCGAAGGAGCACCTGCGCCATATGGATGGCGTCATGGTTGGCCGCGAAGCTTATCAGAATCCGGGTATACTGGCCGCGGTGGATCGGGAGATTTTTGGCGCCGATACCACCGATGCCGACCCGGTTGCGGTGGTTCGCGCGATGTATCCCTATATTGAGCGTGAATTGAGCCAGGGAGCGTATCTGGGGCATATCACTCGCCATATGCTGGGGTTGTTCCAGGGCATTCCCGGCGCGCGACAGTGGCGTCGCTATCTGAGCGAAAACGCCCATAAAGCTGGCGCGGATGTTGCTGTACTGGAGCAGGCGCTAAAACTGGTAGCAGACAAGCGTTAAAAGTTCGCCAAAAATTAGTCAATCTCACCACGCTCTGTGCAGTCTTGCAGGGCGTTTTCTTTATATATCAAAAACATAAATATTGGCATGATTTTTGTAATAGCTTACCTGACCAGACCCGGTAAGCGCCGTGCCGCCGGGCAATGCCATCTTTATGGGGAGCGACTATGCTGGAACTACTTTTTGTGCTTGGCTTTTTTCTGATGTTAATGGTGACGGGCGTCTCCTTGCTGGGCATTCTGGCCGCGCTGGTTGTAGCGACTGCCATCATGTTCCTGGGTGGAATGTTCGCCCTGATGATCAAGCTGTTACCGTGGCTACTGCTGGCGGTGGCTGTGGTGTGGGTGATCAAAGCAGTAAAAACGCCAAAAATCCCACAGTATCAGCGCAATAACCGTCGGTTTTACTAAGGTATTGAGCGGTTCGTCACAACCTGGAACTTTGCCCTCACAAGCAAATAGGAATCGATTATTAAATCTGTCATGATTGCGCAGGTAACGAATTCATCGCGCTGTACCCTACATACAGCCGAACAAAAAAAGAAAGGGCTTCCCGGGTGGAAGCCCAATTTCTTTGCAGAGCTATTACGGAATCAGCAGGCTTGAGCCCTGTGTGGCCCGGCTTTCCAGCACTTCATGCGCGCGACGGGCATCTTTTAACGCATAGCGTTGATTTTCAGCCACATCAACTTTAATCACGCCGCTGGCGATCAATGAGAACAATTCATTGCTGGCTTCGGTCAGTTCTTCACGCGTCGTAATATACCCCTGTAGTGAAGGTCGCGTGGCATACAGGGAACCTTTCTGATTCAGAATACCTAAATTCACGCCAGTGACGGGGCCGGACGCATTGCCGAAACTGACCATCAGTCCCCGACGTTGCAGGCAGTCCAGTGAGGCTTCCCAGGTATCTTTCCCCACGGAGTCATAGACCACGCGGACTTTTTTGCCGCCGGTGATCTCTTTTACCCGTTCGACAATGCTCTCCTCACGGTAATTAATCACCTGCCAGGCGCCGGCGTCCAGCGCCCGCTGCGCTTTTTGCGCGCTACCGACGGTACCGATAAGCTTCGCGCCCAGCGCTTTCGCCCATTGGCAGGCGATCAGACCGACGCCGCCCGCAGCGGCATGAAACAGGAAGGGTTCGTCGGGTTTCACTTCATAGGTTTTGCGCAACAGGTAAAAAACGGTCAATCCCTTGAGAAAAGAGGCTGCCGCCTGTTCGAAAGAAATGGCGTCAGGCAAAATCGCGGCTTTATCTGCGGTGACGTTATGGACGGAACTGTAAGCGCCGAGCGTTGACTGCGCGTAGACGACGCGATCGCCGACGCGAATGTGCTCCACGCCGTTGCCGACTTTACTGACCACACCCGCAGCTTCGGTTCCCAGGCCCGCAGGCAACGACGGGGGCGGATAGAGTCCGCTACGGATATAGGTGTCGATGAAGTTGATACCAATGGCTTTGTTCTCAACCTGGATTTCGTGTTCCGCCGGTTCCGTTGGCGTAAACTCCACGGTCTGAAGCACTTCCGGACCACCATGCTTGTGAAATTCAATACGCGTTGCCATGCTTCCTCCAAAAGAAATGTGGTAATCTTTCGACCCAATCACTATCTCGGTAACTCCATTCACTATGGCAGGAAATAAACCCTTCAACAAACCACAGACTGATGCCCGCGACCGCGATCCGCAGGTTGCCGGGATAAAAGTGCCGCCGCACTCGATTGAAGCGGAACAGTCGGTGTTGGGCGGTTTAATGCTGGATAACGAGCGCTGGGACGATGTGGCCGAGCGCGTGGTGGCGGAAGATTTCTATACCCGTCCGCATCGCCATATCTTTACGGAGATGGGGCGCTTGCAGGAAAGCGGCAGTCCTATTGACCTGATCACGCTCGCGGAATCGCTGGAGCGGCAGGGCCAACTGGACAGCGTCGGCGGTTTCGCCTATCTGGCGGAACTGTCTAAAAACACGCCAAGCGCGGCGAACATCAGTGCTTATGCGGACATTGTGCGCGAACGCGCCGTGGTCCGCGATATGATCGCGGTGGCGCATGAAATTGCGGACGCCGGTTACGATCCACAGGGGCGCAATAGCGACGAACTGCTGGATCTGGCGGAGTCGCGCGTCTTCCAGATCGCGGAAAACCGGGCCAACAAAGACGAAGGTCCGAAAAGCATCGACCAGATCCTCGACGCTACCGTGGCGCGTATTGAGCAGTTGTTCCAGCAACCGCACGATGGCGTTACAGGCGTGGATACCGGCTATCAGGATCTCAATAAAAAGACGGCAGGGTTACAGCGTTCGGATTTGATTATCGTCGCGGCGCGTCCCTCCATGGGTAAAACCACTTTTGCGATGAACCTCTGCGAAAATGCGGCGATGTTGCAGGATAAACCGGTACTGATCTTCAGCCTGGAGATGCCCGGCGAACAGATCATGATGCGTATGCTGGCCTCGCTGTCCCGCGTCGATCAGACACGTATTCGTACCGGTCAACTCGATGATGAAGACTGGGCGCGAATCTCCGGCACGATGGGTATTCTGCTGGAGAAACGCAATATGTATATTGACGACTCCTCAGGTCTTACGCCGACAGAAGTCCGTTCGCGCGCGCGGCGTATTTTCCGCGAACATGGCGGGTTAAGTCTGATTATGATCGACTACCTGCAATTGATGCGTGTGCCGTCGCTTTCTGATAACCGTACTCTGGAAATCGCCGAAATTTCTCGCTCGTTGAAAGCGCTGGCGAAGGAACTCCAGGTGCCGGTCGTGGCGCTATCGCAGCTTAACCGCTCCCTGGAGCAACGCGCGGATAAACGTCCGGTGAACTCCGACCTGCGTGAATCCGGCTCTATTGAACAGGATGCCGACTTAATTATGTTTATCTACCGTGATGAGGTTTATCACGAGAACAGCGACTTAAAAGGCATTGCTGAAATTATTATTGGTAAGCAGCGTAACGGTCCTATCGGTACGGTTCGTCTGACGTTCAATGGTCAGTGGTCGCGCTTCGATAACTATGCGGGACCGCAATACGATGATGAGTAACTCTCCGTCATTCTGTTAACAAGGAATTCAAATGCAAGCGGCAACAGTCGTCATTAACCGCCGCGCTCTGCGACACAACCTGCAACGTCTGCGTGAACTGGCGCCTGCCAGTAAGCTGGTTGCGGTGGTGAAAGCGAACGCTTATGGACACGGTCTTCTGGAGACCGCGCGAACGCTCCCTGATGCTGACGCTTTTGGCGTGGCGCGTCTTGAAGAGGCTCTACGTCTGCGAGCGGGCGGGATCACGCAGCCTATCCTGCTGCTGGAGGGTTTTTTCGACGCCGCCGATCTGCCGACCATTTCCGCGCAATGTCTGCATACTGCCGTACATAATCAAGAGCAGCTTGCCGCCCTGGAGGCGGTGGAGCTGGCGGAGCCGGTAACGGTCTGGATGAAACTGGATACCGGTATGCATCGTCTCGGCGTGCGTCCCGAAGAGGCGGAGGCGTTCTACCAGCGTCTGACGCACTGTAAAAATGTACGCCAGCCGGTGAATATCGTCAGCCATTTTGCCCGTGCGGATGAGCCGGAATGCGGCGCTACCGAACATCAGCTCGACATTTTTAATGCCTTCTGTCAGGGTAAACCCGGTCAGCGCTCTATTGCCGCGTCTGGCGGTATCCTGCTGTGGCCGCAGTCTCACTTTGACTGGGCGCGTCCGGGCATCATTTTGTATGGCGTATCGCCGCTGGAGCACAAACCCTGGGGGCCGGATTTTGGTTTTCAGCCGGTGATGTCCTTAACCTCCAGTTTGATCGCGGTGCGTGACCACAAAGCGGGCGAACCGGTGGGCTACGGCGGGACATGGGTGAGTGAGCGCGACACGCGCCTGGGCGTGGTGGCGATGGGTTATGGCGATGGCTACCCACGAGCGGCGCCTTCCGGTACGCCAGTACTGGTCAATGGTCGTGAAGTTCCGATTGTCGGGCGGGTGGCGATGGATATGATTTGCGTAGATTTGGGGCCAAACGCGCAGGATAACGCGGGCGATCCGGTGGTCTTATGGGGTGAAGGTCTGCCGGTTGAACGTATCGCTGAAATGACAAAAGTAAGTGCTTACGAACTTATCACGCGCCTGACCTCAAGGGTGGCGATGAAGTATATTGATTAAATACGCGGCGGGCCGGGTGGCGCCTGCGCTTATCCGGCTTGTATCGCGCATTGGCTGTAGGCCGGATAAGACGTTCACGCCGCTATCCGGTAATATGCGCATCCACCACAACATCCTCTCGATCTTCTCGTCCTTCCGGTTTATTGTGTTATTTCCTGCCCTCTGTAAACCTGGAGAACCATCGCGTGTTTCAAAAAGTTGACGCCTATGCCGGCGATCCGATTCTTTCACTGATGGAGCGTTTTAAAGACGACTCCCGTCACGACAAAGTAAATCTGAGCATTGGCCTGTATTACAACGAAGACGGGATTATCCCACAGCTCAAAACGGTGGCCGAAGCCGAAGCCCGGCTTAACGCGCAGCCGCATGGCGCTTCGCTGTACCTGCCGATGGAAGGACTCAATACTTATCGCCATACTATCGCGCCTTTGCTCTTTGGCGCCGATCACCCGGTTCTTCAGCAACAGCGCGTGGCCACTATCCAGACATTAGGCGGCTCCGGCGCGCTGAAAGTAGGCGCGGATTTCCTGAAGCGTTATTTCCCCGACGCAGGCGTATGGGTGAGCGACCCCACCTGGGAAAACCATATTGCGATATTTGCCGGGGCAGGATTCGAAGTGAGTACTTACCCCTGGTATGACGACGCGACTAACGGCATCCGTTTTAACGATCTGCTGGCCACGCTGAATACGTTACCTGCGCGCAGTATCGTGCTGCTGCACCCCTGTTGTCACAACCCGACCGGGGCGGATTTAACGCCTTCGCAATGGGATGCGGTGATTGAAATAGTGAAAGCGCGCGATCTGATTCCGTTCCTTGATATTGCCTATCAGGGGTTTGGCGCAGGCATGGACGAGGATGCTTACGCTATTCGCGCCATTGCCAGCGCCGGGTTACCTGCGTTAGTCAGTAATTCTTTTTCGAAGATTTTCTCGCTGTACGGCGAGCGCGTCGGCGGCCTGTCCGTGGTGTGTGAAGATGCTGAAATCGCCGCGCGGGTTCTGGGACAGCTAAAAGCGACGGTGCGCCGAATTTACTCCAGTCCGCCGTGTTTCGGCGCTCAGGTGGTCGCTACGGTCCTGGGCGATGAGGCGTTAAAAGCGGGCTGGCTGGCGGAAGTCGACGCGATGCGTAACCGCATTATATCGATGCGCCAGACGCTGGTGAAGGAGCTGAAGGCGGAGATGCCTGACCGCAACTTTGATTACTTGTTACAGCAGCGCGGTATGTTCAGCTATACCGGGTTAAGCGCGGAGCAGGTCGAGCGGTTGCGCGATGAGTTTGGCGTTTACCTGATTGCCAGTGGCCGCATGTGTGTCGCCGGGCTTAATGCTTCAAATGTACACCGCGTGGCGAAGGCATTTGCCGCTGTCATGTAATATTCAGGCCGGACGGCGATAACAGTGCCCTCCGGCCTGACAATAGCTGTTGTGATCATCCTCTTTTTTCGTAACAAAACCGCAGATAATCCTTCCTTTTGACCGTTACTGGCGTTATGGTCAGATAGTTTTTTGAGCAAAGACTCATCTTAATAATTATAATATTTTGAATTTTAAGGGAAAACCATGAAAAAAATAACCCTGGCGCTGAGTGCCGTCTGTTTGTTGTTTACGCTAAACCATTCCGCGAATGCGTTAGTATCCTCCCCTTCGACACTCAATCCGGGCACTAATGTTGCAAAACTCGCGGAACAAGCGCCTGTCCATTGGGTCTCTGTCGCCCAGATTGAAAACAGCCTCACCGGACGCCCGCCGATGGCGGTCGGCTTTGATATTGACGACACCGTGTTATTTTCCAGCCCCGGATTCTGGCGCGGAAAGAAAACCTATTCCCCGGACAGCGACGATTATCTGAAAAATCCGGCCTTTTGGGAAAAAATGAACAACGGCTGGGATGAGTTCAGTATTCCAAAAGAAGTGGCCCGACAGCTCATTGATATGCATGTTCGCCGTGGCGACAGTATTTACTTTGTCACTGGTCGTAGTCAGACGAAAACGGAAACCGTGTCGAAAACGCTGGCGGATAACTTCCATATTCCGGCGGCGAATATGAATCCGGTGATTTTCGCCGGCGATAAACCGGAACAAAATACGAAAGTACAGTGGCTGCAGGAGAAGAACATGCGTATCTTCTACGGCGATTCGGATAACGATATTACCGCGGTTCGTGATTGTGGTATCCGCGGTATTCGCATCCTGCGCGCGGCTAACTCCACCTACAAACCGCTGCCGCAGGCAGGAGCGTTTGGCGAGGAAGTCATTGTCAACTCGGAGTACTAAAAATCAGGAGAGCGTCAGGCTCTCCTTTTTTGCATGATTTTTGCACAAACTTGCCCCGCTGGCTTTTACCTTTTCCAGACTTGCTGCACACTATTCAGGAGACGTTTGTTTTTAGGAAGGAGCAGCCTATGTGGTATCAGCGCACCATTACATTGAGCGAGAAGCCGCGCGGGTTTCATCTGATAACAGATGAAATTATCGATAAATTGTCTGGCTTACCGCCTGTCGAAACGGGTTTGCTGCATCTGTTGTTGCTACATACCTCGGCCTCGCTGACGCTAAACGAAAACTGCGATCTCACCGTGCGCGCTGATATGGAGCGCCATTTCCTGAAAACCGTTCCCGATAATGCGGCGTATGAACATGACTACGAAGGCGCGGATGACATGCCTTCGCATATTAAGTCGTCAGTATTGGGCGTCTCGTTGCTGCTGCCTGTACGCCAGGGGCGTTTACAGTTAGGAACATGGCAAGGTATCTGGTTGGGAGAGCACCGTATTCACGGCGGTCCACGTAAAATCATCGCGACACTACAAGGGGAATGATAATGACCATTTCGGAATTACTGCAATACTGCATGGCAAAACCTGGCGCAGAGCAGAGCGTCCACAGCGACTGGAAAGCGACGCAAATTAAAGTGGAAGATGTACTTTTCGCGATGGTAAAAGAAGTTGAAGGACGCCCGGCAGCCTCTCTCAAAACCAGCCCGGAACTGGCAGAGTTGTTACGTCAGCAGCACAGCGATGTACGACCGAGTCGGCACCTTAATAAAGCGCACTGGAGCACGGTCTATCTGGACGGCTCGCTGCCGGATTCACAACTCTATTATCTGGTCGATGCCTCTTATCAACAGGCGGTAAATGCGCTGTCGGAAGATAAACGCAAGCAGTTGCCGCAGTCCTGATTATAGCGCGCCGACCAACAACGCCAGGGCGATATCAATGAGGCGGATGACCGTAGACCGGATACGGCTGCCGAGGGCGATTTGCGCATTATTGGCGCGTAGCCTGGCGAGGTCCCGCTGTCCTTCCAGCAGAATAATCATATCGTCGTCGTCCAGCCAGCCGCGAGCATGTTCCTGAAGCGCGCGGGCGATAAACGCGGCGGACTCGCGGATAGCGTCGTCGCTGTCTTCTCTTGCCTGCTTATACGTCTGGATAAACTCGGCAATCGCCGAGGACGCTACAGGGTGTTCGGCCCGGGCGGTGGTCATCAGGTAATGTATTTCGTTAATAGACGCCATTTTCATCTCCTTGAGTGCAGTGGGCGCCCCAATGCAGACACTCACCCTGTATAGCTAATTTCCAGACCTGATTATTTTGCTGTTGGTATCTCTCTGCCTGGATGTGAGTAAGTGGTTGCTTACGTTGCATAACCCGCGTATAAAGACGCAAATAGTGATTTTTCAGCAGCGCCAGATTATCGAGTCGGTGTTTATCCCCACCTTGACGGGCGACCCGCTCAGCCTGAAAAAATGTCTGGCGGATATCGCGGTCATCCTTGAGCAGTGTCTCTTTTTGCCACGGTATTCGCGCCGCGTCCTGCAGGAAGCGGGTTGAGCGCGTTTGTAATAGCGTCAGTTGTTGAAAAGCCACGGCGCTAAAGCGGTCAGGCAGCGTACAGGCGGCTAAAAACAGGCACAGCAGTAGTGTGATTGCGTAGGGCAACTTCATGGTGTTTTCCATAACAGACCGTTTGCGCTATCACATGTCAGAGCGAGGCGGCACGCAAATCACAAATGCTCAACACGGATACAATGAGGTGGGATGAGGAAAAATGATGCCGCTTCCCGGCGAATCGGAAAGCGGCGTGAAGGTTATTTGAGCATAGGTTTAAGGAAGCGGGCGGTATGCGACGCCTCGCACTCCGCCACGGTTTCCGGCGTACCGGAGACGAGAATTTCGCCGCCGCCGCTGCCGCCTTCCGGGCCGAGGTCGACAATCCAGTCCGCCGTTTTAATGACGTCCAGGTTGTGTTCGATCACCACGATGGTGTTGCCCTGATCGCGCAACTGATGCAGAACGTCAAGCAACTGCTGAATATCGGCAAAGTGCAGGCCGGTGGTCGGCTCGTCGAGAATATACAGCGTCTGCCCGGTGCCGCGCTTCGACAGTTCGCGCGCCAGCTTCACGCGCTGGGCCTCGCCGCCGGAAAGCGTCGTCGCCGACTGACCAAGACGGATATAGGTCAGCCCCACGTCCATCAGCGTCTGCAGCTTACGCGCCAGCGCCGGAACCGCATCAAAGAACTCACGCGCTTCTTCAATGGTCATATCCAGCACTTCGTGGATGGTCTTGCCTTTGTACTTAATCTCCAGCGTTTCCCGGTTATAGCGCTTGCCTTTGCACTGGTCGCACGGCACGTAAATATCCGGCAGAAAGTGCATTTCGACTTTAATGACGCCATCGCCCTGGCACGCTTCGCAGCGACCGCCGCGCACGTTGAAGCTGAATCGCCCTGGCGTGTAGCCGCGCGAGCGAGACTCCGGCACGCCAGCAAAAAGCTCGCGAACCGGGGTAAAGACGCCCGTATAGGTCGCCGGGTTGGAACGCGGGGTGCGCCCGATTGGGCTCTGGTCGATATCGATCACTTTATCGAAATGTTCCAGCCCCTGAATATCCCGATACGGCGCCGGTTCGGCGATAGTCGCCCCGTTTAACTGACGCTGGGCGATGGGGAACAGCGTGTCGTTAATCAGCGTCGATTTACCGGAACCCGAGACGCCGGTGATACAGGTAAACAGCCCTACCGGTAGCGTAAGGGTCACATCTTTCAGGTTGTTGCCGCGCGCGCCGGTGAGTTTGAGCACTTTTTCTGGATTTGCCGGCACGCGTTGTTTCGGCACTTCAATTTTGCGTTTACCGCTCATGTACTGGCCGGTCAGCGATTCCGGTACCGCCATAATGGCTTCCAGCGGGCCTTCCGCCACCACCTCGCCGCCGTGAACGCCCGCGCCGGGGCCAATATCGATCACATGGTCGGCGGCGCGAATGGCGTCTTCATCATGTTCCACCACAATCACGGTATTGCCAAGATTGCGCAGATGAATCAGCGTACCCAGCAGCCGTTCGTTATCGCGCTGGTGCAGACCGATGGACGGCTCATCCAGCACATACATCACGCCGACTAACCCGGCGCCTATCTGGCTCGCCAGACGAATACGCTGGGCTTCGCCGCCGGAAAGCGTCTCTGCCGAGCGGGAGAGCGTGAGATAGTTCAGGCCGACGTTCACCAGAAACTTGAGGCGATCGCCGATCTCTTTTAGCACTTTTTCGGCGATTTTCGCTCGTTGCCCGGAAAGCTTGAGATTAGTGAAAAAATCCATCGCATGGCCAATGCTCATATCGGAAATAGCAGGCAGCGGCGTATTTTCCACAAATACATGGCGCGCTTCGCGATTCAGTCGCGTTCCTTCACAGCTGGCGCAGGGGCGATTACTGATGAACTTCGCCAGCTCTTCGCGCACCGCGCTGGATTCCGTCTCTTTATAACGGCGCTCCATATTATGCAGCACGCCTTCGAACGGATGGCGGCGCACGGAAGTATCGCCGCGATCGTTCATATATTTAAATTCAATGTTCTCTTTGCCGGAACCGTACAGCACGACTTTATGTACGTTGGCGCTGAGGCTTGCCCACGGCGCATCCACGTCGAACTTATAGTGTTCCGCCAGCGACTTGAGCATTTGAAAGTAATAAAAATTGCGACGATCCCAACCACTAATCGCGCCGCCTGCCAGCGACAGGTCGGGATTCTGGATCACGCGGTCCGGATCGAAATATTGCTGAACGCCGAGCCCGTCACAGGTCGGGCAGGCGCCTGCCGGGTTGTTGAACGAGAACAGACGCGGTTCCAGTTCGCGCATACTGTAGCCGCAAATCGGACAGGCAAAATTGGCGGAGAACAGAAGCTCCTCCGCTTTCTCATCGTCCATATCGGCAACAACCGCCGTGCCGCCGGATAATTCCAGCGCCGTTTCGAACGACTCCGCCAGGCGTTGGGAAAGATCGTTGCGAACTTTGAAGCGATCGATCACCACCTCAATGGTATGTTTCTTTTGTAGCTCCAGCTTCGGCGGATCGGAGAGATCGCAGACTTCGCCGTCAATACGGGCGCGAATGTAACCCTGGCTTGCCAGATTTTCCAGCGTTTTGGTGTGTTCGCCTTTACGCTCTTTAATAATCGGCGCGAGCAGCATCAGACGTTTGCCTTCCGGCTGTGACAGCACGTTATCGACCATCTGGCTAACGGTTTGCGCCGCCAGCGGCACGTCATGATCCGGACAACGCGGCTCGCCCACGCGGGCAAACAGCAGGCGCAGGTAGTCGTGGATCTCGGTAATAGTACCCACCGTAGAGCGCGGGTTGTGCGATGTCGATTTCTGTTCAATTGAGATCGCGGGCGATAGCCCCTCAATATGGTCGACATCCGGTTTTTCCATGAGCGACAAAAACTGCCGCGCGTAAGCGGAGAGCGATTCAACGTAACGACGCTGCCCTTCGGCATACAGAGTGTCGAAAGCCAGTGAGGATTTGCCTGAACCCGAAAGCCCGGTCACGACAATCAGTTTGTCGCGGGGGATGACGAGGTTAATATTTTTGAGATTATGGGTGCGGGCGCCCCGAACTTCGATCTTATCCATTCACCTTTCCCGGTAGAGACTCGGATGCCTGGTTTGTTTGAAGGACAAACGGCAGAAACGGCTAATTATGACACAATTTAACCTGTTTGAATATACAGTATTGGAATGCATCTTCAGCTAAAGTATGCAACAATATGAGGTTCGCGCGAGTGACCTGGAACCTGCATCGCAGCTATTAAAATGCTACGTGGAAATGGTACACTCACGCGTTTACACTATTTATGAAACGTATTCAGGAGACTCAATTATGGCCAGCAGAGGCGTAAACAAGGTGATTCTCGTTGGTAATCTGGGCCAGGACCCGGAAGTACGCTATATGCCGAGTGGCGGCGCTGTCGCCAACTTAACGCTGGCTACTTCTGAATCCTGGCGCGATAAGCAGACCGGCGAAATGAAAGAGCAGACTGAATGGCACCGGGTGGTGATGTTCGGCAAACTGGCGGAAGTGGCCGGCGAATATCTGCGTAAAGGTTCTCAGGTGTATATCGAAGGTCAATTGCGTACCCGCAAGTGGACCGATCAGAGTGGCCAGGAACGCTATACGACTGAAATTAACGTTCCGCAGATCGGCGGCGTGATGCAGATGCTGGGTGGTCGCCAGGGCGGCGGCGCGCCGGCAGGCGGTCAGCAGCAGGGGGGTTGGGGTCAGCCACAACAACCTCAGCAGCCGCAGGGCGGCAACCAGTTCAGCGGCGGCGCGCAGTCGCGTCCACAGCAATCCGCGCCAGCGCCGTCTAACGAACCGCCAATGGATTTTGACGACGACATTCCGTTCTGATTTTTGGTAAAAAAGTCAAAGCGTTATTTGCATTTTCGCTATAGCTCTCGTCTGCTGAAATGCCTGGTGTAAACCAGGCATTTTCTTACCTGGTATTATTGTCTTTGTATCCCTTTCAAAAAAGAGAAGCGCATATCTTACGGAAAAATGTCGCTTATCGCCTCTGGCCGACTCGCCTCGGCACATCATTATCCAGCCGAAGTTCATAAATGTACTGCAATAACCCGGATTGTCTTAAATATGAAAGAGAAAACTCATCTGCAAAATATATAATTTATAGCCATTTTTTGACAACAAAAAGATATTATAAAATAACGTTAGAGAATGGTCGGTATTATCAATGGTTAATTAAATGTTTGCTTTAGCTTGTGATGAGCTCAAATATGATATGTGCATCTTGCTTTATTTTTAATTGCTGAAGATAAAGTTGTTACTTATAGCTGGCTTTATATAAAAAATGGTTTTATTTGTGTGTGTTTTTACGC
This sequence comes from Salmonella sp. GDC200615, assembly GCF_050574145.1. Classification (NCBI taxonomy): domain Bacteria; kingdom Pseudomonadati; phylum Pseudomonadota; class Gammaproteobacteria; order Enterobacterales; family Enterobacteriaceae; genus Salmonella; species Salmonella sp. GDC200615. The sequence goes on from NZ_CP192247.1 coordinate 528,675, forward strand.
AATTCTGATTTTTTACTCCCCACTTATTATATTGTTAATGATTTAAGTTATATTGAAGTCCCTATGACCCTATGTTTTAATTGTGAAAATTAATTTTATCCTCTGGAGGCAAATTTATTAAATACGTATGGTTATAACGCGTATTAAAAAGAAATATGTCCTTAAAATGATTTAGAGTTTCAATGATTAGCTAACAAATCTATTTATCGGTGGGTGGTTTTAATTTGCTGATGACTATTTTTTATTTATGAGTTGAGAGCTTATGCGATACCTATTATTGGGGAAGATATAGTTAGTGCAATAATTGATGTCTACCTAATTAAAAAAATGAAGAGTGTTTTTAATTAAAGCACTCATCTTTGTTGTGGGCGCATAAAAATGGCGTCGTTGTTTTTATTTTTCTGATTACGAGATGTAGGAAAACTGAAATCTATAAAGCGTATTGGTAGCAGGAAGCCAAGGGCGGTAGCGTTCACTTTCTGAATAAGTTGAGCATCCTTTATCCTTTCTAATCCACAAAAACATTTTATTCACAATGTAATATCAGGAGACAACATGGAAGACGAAAGTAATCCGTGGCCTAGTTTTGTTGATACATTCTCTACGGTATTGTGTATTTTTATATTTCTTATGTTGGTGTTTGCACTTAATAATATGATTATTATGTATGACAACTCAATTAAAGTTTATAAAGCAAATATAGAGAATAAGACTAAATCTACTGCTCAAAATAGCGGAGCCAATGACAATTCAAATGATAATGAAATAGTTAATAAAGAAGTGAATACTCAAGATGTGTCGGACGGAATGACTACAATGTCAGGTAAGGAGGTTGGAGTATACGATATCGCCGATGGTCAGAAAATTGATATAACATCTACAAAAAATGAGCTTGTTATTACGTATCATGGCAGGCTGAGAAGCTTTTCTGAAGAGGATACTCATAAAATAGAGGCTTGGTTAGAAGACAAAATCAATAGTAATTTATTGATAGAAATGGTTATTCCTCAGGCAGACATCTCTTTCTCTGACTCTTTACGACTGGGATATGAACGGGGAATTATTTTAATGAAAGAGATTAAGAAGATATATCCTGATGTAGTTATTGACATGAGTGTTAACTCCGCAGCATCAAGTACAACGAGTAAAGCTATTATCACGACTATTAATAAAAAGGTGTCAGAGTGAAATATATAAATCATTACCGCTATTTGTTTGTCTGTTTTTTCCTTGCCATACTCCCTTTTTTCGCTTTATCTTTTCCCGGTATAAGAGAGTATGTTTTTGATAACTTTATGGTTTCTGCAATTTACAATGGGGTCATTATTGCCATTTATATTACAGGTTCTTTGTGTGCATTATTCACTATTCTTAAAAATATTTCAGCAAAAGACATATTAATAGCTCAGGACGCCAGTAGAAAAAATAGCATTCTTTCTAACCTCAATCAGGTTTTGTTTGCCGGGGAACCCAAACAGTGTGATTTCAATTTGCTGATGGAATTAGATGACAATGTGTCTACCGCCCGTAATCAACGATTGTCATTTATTATGAGCTGTAGCAATGTGTCGACGCTTGTTGGCCTGTTGGGGACGTTTGCGGGTCTGTCTATTACGATTGGTTCAATCGGGAACTTATTGAGCTCGCCATCAGATGTTGGCGGTGATAATGCAAGTAATACACTCAATATGATCGTGACAATGGTAGCGTCGCTTTCTGAACCATTGAAAGGGATGAATACCGCATTTGTATCTTCTATCTATGGTGTTGTTTGCGCCATACTCCTGACCTCACAAAGTGTTTTTGTTCGCAGCTCCTATTCCCTTGTTTCTACGGAAATCAAAAAATTAAAAATCATAAGCAACAGATCCAATAATAAACAACGAAGCCTGCGGGTTGAATCAGAGACGCTTGTAGAATTTAAAGAGTTGTTTAAAGCGTTTTTTGATAACTACCTGACAGTTGAAAACTTACGGACGCAGGATGAAGAAAAGAAACGAGTGATGCTATCAGATAGCTTTGTCACTTTGCAAAACCGACTATTGGATAACTCAGCAAAACTGGAACAACTTTCTACGCTGATTGATGGTTATCTGGTAAGCAATAACGAAAATACCAAAAAATTAGTTGACGGTGTAATAACAATTACCTCTCGTTTATCTGAAGGTAATACCCTGCTTGCTGATAATAATGCACGACTGGAGGCAATGAGTACAATACAAAATATTATAGATAAAAAGAATGATTCAATAATGACATCAGTTGATAAATGTTATCAGGAATCTCTTTCACATGGTAAGACCATAAACGATATTGCCGCTGGCAGTGCCGATATTTCTCATACTCTCGATGGGCTGAGAAAAGAAATGGATGAGGATATGAATAATGTTCATTTAGCGCTATCCGATCTATCGGCTACTGATAAAAAGATTATTGCCAATACTAAAGAGATTAGTGCTGAAATGGTTAGCTACCGTGATACCTATATGCCATTAATGGAAAAAATAACATCTATGCATCAGGAAATAGTAAAGCAACGTTTGTTAAACAAGGAGGAAAAAAATGAAGATTAAGATGTTTTTTCTGACGACTGCTTTTATTACACAAAGCACATACGCCAGCGAGCTTCCGGTCATTCCTCTAAGAGATTTAGTTAATGCCGCATTAATGCATCAGCCCTCTGTTGCTGTTTCATATTATGAGACTGAAAAGAAAAACAGTGACTTAGATCTTTCACGGGCAGCACTTTATCCTACCCTGGATCTAACATCTGGCCTTAATAATAACAGGAAAGAGTCATCAGGTACCGAGAGGAACGTTGAAAATAAGGTGTCTTTATCATACCGAATAACGGATTTTGGAGTGAGGGGGGCTAATATCAGGAAATCTGAATATGAAAGAGATAATAGTAAAACTGACTATGAAAAAACAAAGAATATAGTGTCTCAGGAGGTTGTGACAACCTATTACAACATCAGTAAATATCGTGAAATGATTGATGGCGTAAATCTGGAGAAAGAGTTTTATAAAAAGATGCTGGAAACTTTTTCGTTGCTGGTATCTTCCGGTGTAGCTATGCAATCTGATATGCGTAAAGTACAAGTATCTATCGATGCATTAAATACCAGAAGCATTATGTATCAGTCGATGTTGGATGATGAAATGTATAAAATGCAGAATATGACTGGTCTGAATTTATCGCCAGTTCAGATTCAAAGCGATGAAAAATTCAACCTCTTCAAAAAATATATCTTTGTCGAAAGCCCTGAAAAACTTATGGACATGGTGATGAAATACAACGATGACTATAAGATGCTTGTCAATACCCGAAAAGCCGCGACCGAAGATATTAATGCCGCAAAATCATCCTATTTTCCGACTGTAGATCTTGTTTCCAGCTATGTACAGAATAACCCGAGCGGTAGTGCCAAAAAAAGTGATTATGAAGATGAATTTAAAACGGGTATCAATGTCAGTTTCAACATTTTTAATGGGTTCAGAAATTCAGCCCAGGAAAGAAAAATGGTGGCAAGTTACTCGCAGGCTAAGCTGCAAATTGACGATTTTTTGATTAAAACGCGTTATAACATTGATTCACAACTTTCAAGATACGCCGCTGCAAAAGAGACTTACTCAGTGGCGGAACGTTCACATACAAACGCGTTACAGCTTACTGAATTATATGAGCAGGAGTTTCAGTTAGGGCAAAAAAGTTTGCTTGATTTAATTTCAAGCCGTAATGAAGCATTTCAGGCATATGTAAGCATGATCGACAGCAAATATAGCCTGTATATTTTAAAGCTACAGCAACTCTCATTGATTTTTCATTTAATGGATTATTTAAAAGGAAATACTGAAAGTGAGTTAAATGTAATGAAATGAATAGAAGACAAAGCGATCATCTCATGATGATAATTATTTCTTTGACGATCTTAATTATTATCCTTACCTACTTTATAGAAATTAATTCAGTGGTTCATGGTCAGGGCGTTATCACTACTAAAGATAATGCTCAGTTAATATCTCTTTCTAAAGGAGGGACGATACAAGATATTTATGTAGCCGAGGGTGATACTGTAAAAAAAGGAGAACTCCTTGCAAAGGTCGTTAACCTTGATCTGCAAAAAGAATATCAAAGGTATAGAACTCAAAAAGGGTATCTGGATAAAGATGTTAACGAAATATCTTTCATTCTTGATAAAGAAAATGAGAGTGGGTTGATTACCCTGGATGGCACCCGTTCTTTAAGCAATAAAGAGGTAAAAGCGAATATTGAATTAGTGCATAGTCAGATAAGAGCTAAAGAGTTAAAAAAAACCTCTCTTGATTCTGAGATTAGCGGATTACAAGAGAAGCTGAGTTCGAAAGAAAAAGAACTCGCATTGCTTGCCGAGGAAATAAATATTCTTTCCCCACTGGTAAAAAAAGGAATTAGCCCATATACCAATTTTCTTAACAAGAAACAGGCGTATATAAAAGTTAAGTCTGAAATTAATGATATTGAAAGTAGCATCACTTTAAAAAAAGATGATATTGAGTTGGTTGTTAATGATATTGAGGCGCTTAATAATGAATTGCGACTATCTTTATCTAAAATAATATCTAAAAATCTTCAGGAACTTGAGGTTGTTAACTCTACATTAAAAGTAATAGAGAAGCAGATAAATGAGGAGGATATCTATTCACCGGTTGACGGTGTAATTTATAAAATCAATAAAAGTGCCACTACTCATGGTGGTGTGATTCAGGCGGCGGACTTACTTTTTGAAATAAAACCAAAAGTAAGGACTATGCTGGCCGATGTGAAAATATTACCCAAATACCGTGACCAAATATATGTAGATGAAGCCGTTAAACTGGATGTGCAGTCAATTATCCAACCAAAGATAAAATCGTATAATGCGACTATCGATAATATTAGCCCTGATTCCTATGAGGAAAATACCGGAGGAACAATTCAGCGTTATTATAAAGTAATTATTGCATTCGATGTTAATGAAGATGATTTACGGTGGTTAAAACCAGGTATGACTGTTGACGCCAGTGTAATTACCGGAAAACACAGCATTATGGAATACCTGTTATCTCCCTTGATGAAAGGCGTGGACAAAGCCTTTTCAGAACCAGTTAATACTAAACGATTAGATACACCTTGAGAGTGAATATAATATTATGGGAAATAAAAGCATACAAAAGTTTTTTGCCGATCAAAATTCTGTAATTGATTTATCTTCTTTGGGTAATGCCAAAGGCGCAAAAGTTTCTCTTTCCGGGCCAGACATGAACATTACCACGCCGCGTGGTTCAGTGATCATTGTCAATGGCGCTCTTTATTCAAGTATCAAAGGCAATAACCTCGCTGTTAAATTTAAAGATAAGACTATTACCGGCGCTAAAATTCTGGGCAGCGTAGATTTAAAAGATATTCAACTGGAGAGAATTGACAGCTCATTGGTTGATTCTGCTCAGGTAGAAAAGAAAGGTAATGGCAAACGACGAAATAAGAAGGAAGAAGAGGAATTAAAAAAGCAGCTTGACGATGCTGAAAACGCAAAGAAAGAAGCTGATAAGGCGAAGGAAGAAGCAGAGAAAGCTAAGGAGGCTGCAGAAAAAGCGCTCAATGAAGCGTTTGAAGTACAGAACTCGTCAAAGCAAATTGAAGAAATGCTGCAGAACTTTTTGGCTGACAATGTAGCAAAAGACAATCTGGCTCAGCAAAGCGATGCTTCCCAGCAAAATACACAGGCTAAAGCAACGCAGGCTTCTAAACAGAACGATGCTGAAAAAGTTCTTCCTCAACCTATTAATAAAAATACCAGTACTGGCAAAAGTAATAGCAGTAAAAATGAGGAAAATAAGCTCGATGCCGAGTCTGTTAAAGAGCCGCTTAAAGTCACATTAGCGCTTGCGGCCGAGAGTAACAGCGGTAGCAAAGATGATAGTATAACTAATTTTACCAAACCTCAGTTTGTAGGTAGCACTGCTCCCAATGCCACGGTTATTATTAAAATTAATGGTATTGCTGTCGGTCAGGCTGTAGCGGATAGTTTGGGTAACTTCACCTTTACAGCGCCTGAAACATTGACTGATGGAACATATAATCTGGAGGCAGAGGCCAAGACTGCTGATGGGAGCGGTAGCGCCAAACTTGTCATTACTATCGATTCCGTTACCGATAAACCAACATTTGAACTTTCGCCTGAAAGTAGTGTGTCCGGTCATAAGGGCTTAACGCCGACCTTGACGCCTTCAATTGTTGGTACGGCGGAAGAGAATGCTAAGGTTGACATTTATGTAGATAATAAACTGGTTGCCAGCGTTGATGTCGATAAAGATGGAAACTGGAGTTATGAATTTAAGGATAATGAATTATCTGAGGGCGAAAATAGTATAAAAGTCGTTGCTGTAGATAAAGCAGGTAATAAAAACGAAACGACGGATAGTATCATAACCGACACCATTCCTCCGGAAAAGCCGACGATTGAGCTGGATGATAGTAGTGATTCCGGCATTAAAAATGACAACATTACAAATAGCACCCTGCCAACATTTATTGGTGTGGCGGAACCCGGTTCTACAGTCTCTATTTATCTTGGACTTAAACATCTTGGTGAGGTCATTGTTGCTAAAGATGGGACATGGAGCTATACGCTTACTACGCCGCTCAAGGATGGCGAATACAATATAACAGCAATAGCTACTGATATTGCCGGGCATACCTCAGCGACGGCAAATCTGCCTTTTACTATTGATACACGTATCAGCTATTTCAGCGCTGAGATTGAAACGACGAATGATAGCGGTATTGTCGGAGATAACGTTACTAACAATACTCGCCCAACCTTTACAGGTAAAACTGAGCCAAATGCTATTATCAGTGTCATAAATAGTGAGACTGGCGAAGAGGTTATTTTTAAAGCGAATGACAAGGGCGAATGGACGTTCAATTTCACTTCCGACTCAGTGGAAGGGATTAACAATCTTACGTTCACTGTTGAAGATGTCGCTGGCAACAAAAAGGATTTTTCCTTTAGTTACGTTATCGATACTATTGCCCCTGTACCTCCGACGGTTTCTTTGGAGGACTTTGTTGTTTTACCGAATGGTATAATTTTATCAGGGAATGATTTACCGGCTTTAGTCGGTACGGCAGAGCCAAAGTCTACCATCTTATTGATACGAGATGGTAAATTATATGACAGCATTGAGGTTGACTCAAACGGGACCTGGAATTATCAGTTTAGTAATAAATTTCTTCAGGGCGCCTATGATATTGAAATCATCTCTCAGGATGCCGCCGGTAATAAATCCTCTACTGTTAAATATTCTTTTACTATTCAAACTGAAGTTGTACCTCCAAAAGCGGAACTCGATGCCAGTGATGATTCCGGTGCAAAAGGCGACTGGATTACCAATAAACATAATGCTCTGACATTACTGGGAACAGCTGATAGGTTTGCTACCGTAAATATCCTTATCGATGGTAAAACGATAGGCGTGACGACTGCGGATGCAGACGGTAACTGGAATTTTGATATTTCCCGAAATCTGTCTGACAATGTTTATAAGATTACGGTTGAATCCATCGATCCTTTAGGAAGAACGTCATCTGTAGATTATCAGCTTACCATTGATAGCTTTACGCCGATCCCTACTGTTATGTTGCATGATAGCGCTGATTCTGGCGTTAAAGGCGATATGATTACTAAAATTAATACGCCGTTGTTTACCGGGATGGCTGAAGCTAATGCTAAGGTTTCCATCTATGTTGACGGTGTGTTAAGTGGTGAGGCTATTGCTGGCGATGATGGTGTATGGAATTTTCAATTTACCACAGCGTTATCCGATGGCTCGCATGACGTAACGGTAAAAGTAGAAGATATTGCCGGTAATACTGCCTCCTCATCAGCGTATAATTTCCAAATCGTAACGCAAACGCAAAAACCAACAATAGAGTTGGTCAACGATACGGGGGTTGATAATACAGACCATATTATTAATGAAAAGAATCCTGCACTGACAGGAACCGCTGCACCCTATTCAACGGTTAAACTCTATATTGATGGCGCACTGATCGCTGAGGTCAGAACAAATAAAGATGGCAGATGGGAGTATACCCTGAAAGCCGATCAAGGTTTGGTTGATGGCGATCATAGAATAACCGCTTCAGTTGAAGATATCGCTGGCAACATTGCCCATTCGGATCCTTTCTTAATTAGCGTCGATACTGCTATTTCAATACCGATAGTTTCATTGAGCCCGGATTCAGATTCGGGAATTGCAGATGATAATTTAACGAATATCGTTAAACCTACCTTGCACCTAAAAGATATTGATCCGGACATTATCAGTGTTCAGGTATGGGATGCCATGTCTGATACGCAGATCGGTGTTGCCACGCAACAACCTGATGGTTCATGGGCCTATACCTTTACTTCAGATTTAACGGAAGGCTTGCATCAGGTTTATGTCAAGGTTGAGGACATTGCGGGTAATAAAGCGAACAGTGCGGTATTCGATTTTACTATCGATACCACAGTATCAACGCCGGTGATTTCCCTGCTTTCTAAGGATGATACGGGGGTTACAGGCGATAACCTGACCAATATCAATAAGCCAGGTTTTGCTATTTCCGGTGTTGATGCCGATGCGCATCGGGTCGTCGTACAGGTGATGCATAATGGCGTGAGCGAAGAGATCGAACTTTCCCACCTCAATGGTAGTTGGTTATTTACACCAGGGAATACGTGGGCGGATGGCAGCTACACGTTAACGGTGAAAGTAGAAGATAAGGCAGGAAATACCAGCTATTCAGCGCCGCTGACGGTCGTTATCGATACCCAAATCGCCATTGATGGGGTGGAACTGGTCAACGATAGCGGTGTGAAAGGCGACAATATGACCAACGACGACCGTCCCCACTTTCGTGTGACGGTACCTACGGATGTCAATGAAGTCCGTCTGAGCATTGACGGTGGTAATTCGTGGGTTCAGGCAACCCCGGGCGTGGCAGGCAGCTGGGAGTATATCTGGCCGACAGACCTGGCAGATGGTCAATACACGCTAACGGTGGAGGCGACTGATAAAGCAGGCAATACCGTGACGAAGACCATCGATTTCGCGGTGGATACCACGCTGTCAGTGCCGGTCATCGTACTGAATAGCGCGGACGATACCGGTGTCCAGGGCGATAACATGACGAATCGCACCCAGCCGACATTTGCCCTGCAGCATATTGATGATGATGCCGTTCGCGTTACGGTCAGCGTGGAGCATGGCGGCGTCACCACCACATTTGACGCCACGAAAGGCACAGGCGGATGGACCTTTACGCCGCCGACATCATGGGCGGATGGTGATTATACCCTGAGTGTGTCAGTCGAAGATAAAGCGGGGAACACCAGCCATTCTGCATCGCTGACGGTGACGGTGGACACGCAAATCGCCATTAATAACATTGAACTGGTCAATGACAGCGGTATTCCCGACGATAATCTGACTAATAACGTGCGTCCGCACTTCCAGGTGACGGTACCGACGGATGTCAACGTGGTGCGCCTGAGCATTGACGGCGGCAAGACGTGGTTCAACGCTACCCAGAGCGCGACGCCGGGCGCCTGGGATTATATCTGGCCGGATGATGTGGCCGACGGAGGCTATACCCTGACGGTAGAGGCGACCGACAAGGCGGGAAACAAGACGACGCAGGAACTTGATTTCACCATCGATACCACTCTGTCTGTGCCGACCCTCTCGCTGGACAGCGCAGATGACAGCGGCATCGCGGGCGATAATATCACCAATGTTAAAACGCCGGGCTTTACCCTCAACAATATTGATACCGATGTCAGCCGGGTGATAGTGGAGGTAATGCACAATGGCATTAAACAGGAGGTGCCACTGGTTCAGACCGGCGGACAGTGGCGCTTTGCGCCGACCAGCGACTGGGCGGACGGCGACTATATCCTGACGGTGAAGGTAGAAGATAGGGCCGGAAATGTGAAGCAGTCCGCGCCGTTGACGGTGACAGTAGACACGCATATCGCCATTGACCGTATTGAACTGGTTAACGACAGCGGTATCCCCGGCGATAATCTGACCAATGAAGCGCGCCCGCACTTTCAGGTGACAGTACCGGCGGATGTTAACGGTGTAAGACTGAGTATTGATGGCGGCAAAACGTGGTTTGACGCCACGCAGAGCGCGACGTCGGGCGTCTGGGATTACACCTGGCTGACGAATGTGGCTAACGGCCCTCACACCCTGATGGTGGAAGCGTCCGACAAGGCGGGAAACAAAACGACGCAGAAACTGGACTTCATCATCGATACCCTGCTGTCAGAACCGACTATTACCCTGGACAGCGCGGATGATAGCGCCGCTGGCGATAACATCACCAACGTTAAGATGCCAGGCTTTACCCTCGGTAATATCGACGCCGACGTGACCAAAGTGGTGGTGACGGTGGCGCATGATGGTAAGAACCAACAGATAGAGTTGATTAAGAACGGCGGTGTGTGGCGCTTTACGCCGGGCGCAGCCTGGACCGATGGCGACTATACGTTGACGGTAAAGGTAGAAGATAAGGCGGGTAATACAAATTATTCTGCGCCGCTGACGGTGACTATCGATACGCAAACGTCTATTGATCGCATTGAGCTTCTTAATGACACGGGTATTGTCGGGGATAACCTGACCAATGAAGCACGTCCACAGTTTCATATTACGGTACCGACGGACGTGAACTCTGTGCAACTGAGTCTTGATGGCGGCATCAACTGGGTTAACGCAACGCTGACGTCTGACGGCGTTTGGGAGTATATATGGCCGACAGATCTGGTCGAAAATACGTATACCCTGACAGTGAAAGCAACCGATGTTGCAGGCAACACGGCGACGGAAACGCTCAATTTTATCATTGATACCACATTGTCGACACCGACCATCACGCTGGATAGCGCAGATGATAGCGGCACCGCCAACGATAATAAGACTAACGTTAAAACGCCGGGTTTTATTATCGGCGGTATTGATTCTGACGTGACTCAGGTCGTCGTGCAGGTGATGCGCGATGGTCACAGCGAGGAGGTGGAGCTGACGCAGACTAACGGGCAGTGGCGTTTTGTACCCGGCAGCGCGTGGACTGATGGCGACTATACGCTGACGGTAACGGTGAAAGATGAGGCGGGTAATATTCGCCACTCAGCGCCGTTGACGGTCACCATCGATACGCAAATCACCATTGACCATATTGAACTGGTCAATGACAGCGGTATTCCCGACGATAATCTGACTAATAATGTGCGTCCGCACTTCCAGGTGACGGTACCGACGGATGTCAACGTGGTGCGCCTGAGCATTGACGGCGGTAAGACGTGGTTCAACGCTACCCAGAGCGCGACGCCGGGCGTCTGGGATTATACCTGGCTGGCTGATGTGGGAGAGGGTAAGCATACCCTGACAGTGGAGGCGACCGACAAGGCGGGAAACAAAACGACGCAGCAACTGGACTTCATCATCGATACCCTACTGTCAGAACCGACTATCGTGCTGGACAGCACGGACGACAGCGGAACAAAAGGCGATAACCTGACCAACGTAAATAAGCCGACGTTTTTACTGGGCAATATTGACGCAGACGCGCGGTATGTCACGGTTGAGGTACAGCATGGCGGCACGAAAGAGGTGCTGACGGCCACCAAAGACGCGACCGGCAACTGGAGCGTAACACCGACCGGCACATGGGCAGATGGCGACTATACGCTGACAGTGAGGGTGGAAGATGAGGCGGGGAACGAAAAACACTCAGCGTCGCTAACGGTCACTGTTGATACCCAAATCACCATTGATGTTATTGAACTGGTTAATGATAACGGTATTCCCGGCGACAATATGACTAACGACGCCCATCCGCAGTTCCGCGTGACGGTACCGGGGGACGTTAACGAAGTTAGTCTGAGCATTGACGGTGGCGTGACCTGGGTTAAGGCGACACAGAGCGCGACGCCGGGCGTCTGGAATTATACCTGGCCGGGCACCGTGCCGGATGGCGACTATACGCTGAATGTGAAAGCGACTGACAATGCGGGTAATACGGTGACGGAGACACTCCACTTCACTATTGATACCACGCTGTCAGTGCCGGTCATCGTACTGAATAGCGCGGACGATACCGGTGTCCAGGGCGATAACATGACGAATCGCACCCAGCCGACATTTGCCCTGCAGCATATTGATGATGATGCCGTTCGCGTTACGGTCAGCGTGGAGCATGGCGGCGTCACCACCACATTTGACGCCACGAAAGGCACAGGCGGATGGAGCTTTACGCCGACAGGGGCGTGGGCGGATGGTGATTATACCCTGAGTGTGTCAGTCGAAGATAAAGCGGGGAACACCAGCCATTCTGCATCGTTGACGGTGACGGTGGACACGCAAATCGCCATTAATAACATTGAACTGGTCAATGACAGCGGTATTCCCGACGATAATCTGACTAATAACGTGCGTCCGCACTTCCAGGTGAAGGTACCGACGGATGTTAACGAGGTACGCCTGAGCATTGACGGCGGCAAGACGTGGTTCAACGCTACCCAGAGCGCGACGCCGGGCGTCTGGGATTATACCTGGCTGGCTGATGTGGGAGAGGGGAAGCATACCCTGACAGTGGAGGCGACCGACAAGGCGGGAAACCAGACGACGCAGAAACTGGACTTCATCATCGATACCATGCTGTCAGAACCGACTATCGTGCTGGACAGCACGGACGACAGCGGAACAAAAGGCGATAACCTGACCAACGCGAATAAGCCGACGTTTATACTGGGCAATATTGACGCAGACGCGCGGTATGTCACGGTTGAGGTGCAGTATGGCGGCACGAAAGAAGTGCTGACGGCCACCAAAGGCGCGACCGGCATCTGGAGCGTGACACCGACCGGCACATGGGCAGATGGCGACTATACGCTGACGGTGAGGGTGGAGGATGATGCGGGGAACGTAAAATACTCAGCGCCGCTGACGGTCACGGTTGATACCCAAATCACCATTGATGTTATTGAACTGGTTAATGATAACGGTATTCCCGGCGACAACCTGACCAATGACGTTCGTCCACACTTCCGCGTCACGGTGCCAGGGGATGTCAACGAGGTACGTCTGAGTATCGACGGCGGTAATACGTGGGTTCGTGCAACACAGGGCACGGCAGGGATCTGGGATTACACCTGGCCGAAAGATGTGACCGACGGGCTACATACCCTGACGGTAGAAGCGACCGATAAGGCGGGAAATAAGACGACGCAGACGCTCGATTTTACCATTGATACCCGGCTGTCAACGCCTACCATCACTATGGATAGCAGGGACGATACAGGTGCCATTGGCGATCATATTACGAGCGTCAAAAGACCGGGCTTTACCATTGGCAATATTGACTCCGATGCGCAATCGGTCATTTTGCGGATCACACAGGGCGGCAATAGCCAGGAAGTGACACTAACCCAGGTTGGAGGACAGTGGCGCTTTACGCCAGATGCTGACTGGGCGGACGGTAGCTATACACTGACGGTAGAGGTAACGGATAACGCAGGAAACGTTCGTCAGTCCACGCCGCTGATAGTGACGGTAGATACGCAAACCAGCATTACTGATATTACATTGGTCAATGATCATGGCATGCCTGATGACAATCTAACTAACAGCACCCGTCCGCAGTTTGAGATCACGGTGCCGGCGGATGTGAATTCTGTGCAACTGAGCATTGATGGGGGCGCAAACTGGGTGAGCGCGGCGCAGGGTATTGAAGGCGTCTGGGGCTATACCTGGCCAACGGATATGGGCGATGGAAAACACACCCTAACCGTCATGGTCACCGACAGAGCGGGCAATACGGCGACGCAAACGCTTGAATTTTTCATCGACACCCGGTTGTCGACGCCGACTATTGCGCTGGATAGCACGGATGATACCGGTACGCCTGGCGATGATATGACCAATCGCACCCGACCGACCTTTATTCTGCAGAATATCGATTCGGATGTTATCAACGTTACAGTCAGCGTCACGCATAATGGAACGACAACCTCGTTTACCGCGACACAGGGGGCTGGAGGCTGGAGCTTTACACCGCCAGCGCCGTGGGGCGACGGTGATTATACGCTGACGGTGACAGTGGAGGATCGGGCGGGAAATACGCGTCCGTCTACGCCGCTGACGGTGACAGTGGATACGCAAATAGCCATTGATCATATTGAATTAGTCAACGATAGCGGCGTCCCTGGCGATAATGTGACAAAACATGTGCGTCCGCAGTTCCAGATCTCGGTACCGGATGATGTGGAAAAGGTTCTTCTGAGTATTGACGGCGGCACGACCTGGGTTACCGCAATCAAGAGTTCGACGGCTGGCATTTGGGATTACACCTGGCCGACGGATATGCCAGAGGGACAGCATACCCTGACCGTGGAAGTGACTGACGGTGCGGGTAATAAGATGACGGAGACGCTCAATTTCACTATCGACATCACGTTGATGACGCCAACCATTGAGCTGGCGCCCGATCAGGATACCGGACAGAATAAGAACGATAATCTGACCAGCGTCACTCAGCCAGTATTTGTGTTGGGGAGTATCGATAAAGATGTTCGACACGTGGAATTGAGTATTGAGCATAACGGCACGTTTAAAACGGTGGTACTCACCGAATCAGCCGACGGCTGGCGCTATCGACCGGATTCTGCTTTGGCGGACGGTAGCTACACATTCACCGTGACGGTAACAGATGTGGCAGGCAACCAGCAAACATCCGCGCCTTTAAAGGTGACGATAGACGGTACGTTGACTACGCCGGTGATTGAACTGGCAGCTGGCGAAGATAGCGGTACTGTTGGCGATCGCCTCACCAATCACGATCGGCCTGTGTTCGACATACGCCAGGTTGATTCTGACGTTACGCGCGTGATGGTCAAAGTAACTTACAACGGTAAAACGCACGAGGAAGCGGCGGTATTCACCAATGGTCAATGGCGCTTTACGCCTTCTGCGAGCTGGGCTGATGGCTCATATCAGTTAGCCGTTGTGGTGGAAGATCTGGCGGGGAATGTAAAAGAGTCTGCGCCGTTTGAGGTGCGTATTGACACCACGACAACCATTAACAATATCGTATTGCTTAATGATACTGGCGTGCAGAATGATCAATTAACGAATGTTGCCAAACCGTCATTCAGAATTGACGTTCCCGGTGATGTCGTCCAGGTACGCGTAACCCTGGATGGTGGCGCTAACTGGAATGTGATACGCAAAAATGCCGACGGACAGTGGATTTTTGACAGCCCGAATACTCTGGTTGACGGCACATATACCCTTCGCGTAGAGGCCACGGATGAGGCAGGTAATATTGCGAATAAAGATTTAGTATTTAATATCGATACTAATATACAGGTTCC
The DNA here is from genome assembly GCF_050574145.1 of Salmonella sp. GDC200615. Classification (NCBI taxonomy): domain Bacteria; kingdom Pseudomonadati; phylum Pseudomonadota; class Gammaproteobacteria; order Enterobacterales; family Enterobacteriaceae; genus Salmonella; species Salmonella sp. GDC200615. Next base: position 544,121 of record NZ_CP192247.1, read on the forward strand.
GACTATTGCTTTAGACGCAGGACAAGATACCGGAGCGAATACAGCCGATAATATCACTAATATTTCACGACCCACCTTTACGATTGGTAATGTTGACCCCGATGTTATCAAAGTCGTGGTGACGATTGATGGTCATGATTATAACGCGACTAAGGTTGGGGCTGGTTGGCAATTTACGCCAGGCAATGCCATTCCGGATGGTTCTTATAATATTACCGTTACGGTTGAAGATAAGGCCGGAAATACCGCGACATCGAAACCATTACCTGTTGTGATAGATACGACGGCTGAAATTGAAAGCGTCACGTTGGTTACAGATAGCGGTGATAGTGATGTAGATAACATTACCAAAGTCGACAAGCCGCAGTTTAGTATTGTTACCGCTGATGATATTACTCATGTGCGCGTTAAAATCGATAACGCCGCTAATTGGATTGAACTCACAAAAGGAGGGGATGGCCGCTGGATATTTAATGTCGGTTCGGCATTACCTGATGGGCAACACACTCTCTTGGTTGATGTGACTGATATCGCCGGCAACGTTGCGCAGGAAACGCTGCAGTTTACGATTGATACGACTCTGCGAGAGCCGACAATTGTACTCGATCCCACCCATGATACTGGTGATGATACTAATGATAATCTTACCAGGATTAACAAACCGGTGTTTATTATCGGTAATGTCGATAATGATGTATCACACATTGTGGTTCATATTGATGGTCGGGATTACACCATTGAAAACACAGGGGGGAATTTAACCTTTACGCCGGATCAACCGCTGTCTGACGGTCAGCATACGATCTCTGTTACCGTAACGGATATTGCTGGTAATACCAAAACATCGGCCGAACTGAAGATTGAAATCGACACGCAGGTTCAGATTGACAGTGTTACGTTAACAACAGATAGCGGCGTCAACGATCACGATAATGTCACCAATGCTACCCGTCCCTCTTTTGAAATTGCAACGCCTGATGATGTGACATCGGTGCTGGTTTCTTTCGATGGCGTAAACTGGACGCCCATCAGTAAAAATGCGGCCGGGCAGTGGGAATTTACTGCAGGTAGCGCATTGCCTGATGGTCATTATACTCTCCATGTCCAGGCGACGGATCGGGCAGGGAATACGGCAAATTCCACGCTGGGCTTCACCGTGGATACGCAGATTGACGGCCTGAGCGTCGTGATGCTGGACGACGCCGGAAAGGATTCTACGGATGGTATTACGAATATTACCTCTCCACGTTTTGAGATTTCAGCCAGAGAACCGCTGCAGAGCGTGACGGTAATTTTAAACGGGAAATCCAGCACACTGACTCAGGGGGCAGGTAATAAATGGCTGTTTACCCCTGATACACCGTTAGTGGATGGAACTTACAAAATAGAAATAGTGGCTGAAGATATCGCAGGTAATAAAATTAGCAAAGAGGTATCATTCACAATAGACACTATTGTTTCTGATCCCAGTATTGATTTGCTGGATGCGGATGATACTGGCGAAAGCGCTGTTGATAATATTACGAGTGTCACTAAACCACGTTTCGTTATTGGCAATGTACCCGCCGATATTGATACTGTTGTAATCAGAATTAACGGCGTTTCTTATCCGGTTACGGCAAATGGCAATAACCTCTGGGAATTCCAGGTTCCCGTTGCGTTAAACGATGGCGTATATGAAGCCGTTGTTGTCTTCAGAGATATTGCCGGAAATACTTCTGAAACTAAGCTGCCCTTTACCATTGATACCACGACAAGCGTCAGTGTCAGAATGGAGCCAGCGTCTGATACCGGAAATTCCAATAGCGATAACCTTACGAATAAGCAAAATCCCAAATTCGAAGGTACTGCAGAGCCCAATGCGAAACTGGTGATTACCATTGTTGACGATAAGTCAGGTCGGGAGGTTTTAAAACAAACGATTACGGTTGGCGCTGATGGCAACTGGAGTGTGACGCCGAATATACTGCCGGATGGCATGTATACCATCAACGTCGTCGCAACAGATGTCGCGGGAAATACTGCGCAAACGCAGGAAAGATTCACTATCGATACGGTTACGATCGATCCCACCATTCGCCTTTCGGATCCATCTATTGATGATCAGCATGAAGCAACCAGCCTGCGTCCTGAGTTCAAAGGGTTTGCCGAAGCGTTCTCGACGATTATGATTCAGTGGGATGGGAAAGTGGTCGGCTCGGCAAACGCCAATGCGAATGGCGAATGGAGTTGGACGCCGCCATCAGTATTAGCGCCAGGCTCCTATGTTGTGAGCATTGTTGCCAAAGATAAAGCGGGTAATGAATCGTCGCAGGTCGACTTTCCTGTCGTAATACCTGTTATTGATGTCACGCCTCCAACCATAAAGCTCAGCGAGGAGAGCGATAGTGGTGCCTTAGGAGACTTTACCACGAATAATAAAACGCCGACCCTGGTTGGGAACACGTTACCTAATGCGATTGTGAGTATTTATGTGGATGGCGTGAAGGTCGGCGAGGCGACAGCGGATACAGCGGGTCGATATACTTTCCAGTTATCGGAAATGAAAGATGGCCATTATGTCGTCCAGGTGGGTATAGTCAACCCTCGCGATAATAGCGAACTGCGTTCCACCGCCGTTGATGTCACTATCGATACCGAGGTTGCTGAACTGGTATGGAATATATCTGGAATGCATGAGGGCGGATATATCAATACGGTGACGCCGGAGATTGGCGGCACCAGTGAGCCAAACAGCAAAATCACTATCTTTGTGAATGGCGTTGAAAAAGCGATTGCTTATACGACAGGCGCAGGACACTGGGGCGTAGTATTACCTGCTTTGGGTAATGACGGTAATTATGTATTAACGTTTAAAGTTGAAGATGTTGCCGGCAATATCAGAGAGTTTGGTCCGCAGAATGTGATACTGGATACGGTAATTTCGCCGTTAACCGTGGTATTACGCGAAGCTGATGACAGTGGCAAAGTTGGCGACTGGATCACCAATAAATCTCATGTCACCATCGATGGTACTGCCGAAGCCGGAAGTACTTTAACCATCAGGAGTCCGCAGGGGGTGGTTATTGCTACCCTGGTGGTAGGCAATGATGGTCGATGGAGCGCAGAATTAGATCTGCGTGAAGGTAGTAATGCCTTTGTCGTGGTATCGGAAGATAAAGCGGGCAACAGCCAACAAAAAGATATCCTGATAGAACATGATACGCAGATTGAAATCAGCGATATTTCATTAAGTCGGGATACTAATAGCGGTGATAAATATGATCTGATTACCAATAATAAGTCTCCGGTACTGGTTGCCATGACCGATCCCGGCGCGACGGTACAGGTTTATATTAATGGTGTGTTACAAGGCACAGTAGAGGCGAGTTCGTCAGGTAATATTAGCTATACCATGCCGGCAAATAGCGCCGACGGCGAGTATCAGGTGCAATTTGTTGCTACGGATACTGCTGGTAACCGGGTTGAGTCTGCGATTACAACCGTGACAATCGATTCTCAAATTGCTGTCTTTGACATTGATGAAGATTCATTACCGGCCCTCTCTAATAACCGGGCGTTGTCAGTCTCAGGTGTCGGGGAGGCTGGTTCTCAGGTCAGCATCTTTGTCGATGGTAAATTAGTCAACGTTGTTATGGTTGAGGCTGATGGCACATGGCGCGCGCCGATACTGCTGCAAGATGATGGTACGTTTAATATTCATTTCAGCATTACTGACGTTGCTGGCAACACTGAAGTGAGCAAGGATTATAGCGTGGATGTCGATTCATCAACCGACTTCCCAACGCTCAACCTTGAAGATGCAAGCAACTCTGGTTCATTTGACGATCTGATTACTAATCGCAACAAGCCTGTGTTAGTTGGCACCGCAGAAGCGGGAGCCACAATCCATATTTATGTGGATGAAAAGATCGTGGCAAATGTGCTTGTGCTTGAAGATGGAACCTGGTCCTACCAGTTTGATAATGCGTTAAAAGATGGTGAATATTCTATCCGTGTGGTTGCCGAAGACCCGGCAGGTAATACGGCAGAATCGCCTCGCTTACTCGTCACGATAGATACCAGTACGTTTATCGATAATCCTGCTATGGTGGCAGGTTCTGATAACGGTATTTTCAGTAATGATAGTATAACGAGTCAGACCCGGCCTACGTTTAGTATTTCTGGAGAAATGAACCAGAGTGTTCAGATTTTCATTGATGGGGTGTTAGTCGATACGATCACGGTGACGGACAGAAATCAAGTTTATCGACCTGAGTCACCGTTGGGCGATGGTTCCCATAGCATTTATTATGTTATCACCGATAAAGCAGGCAACACGGCTACCTCGAAAACGCTAAACTTTACTATCGATACCTTTAATACGACGCCTGTCGCCATTGATTCTATCGGTGGACAAACGTTAGCAGAGATGACCGGTAGTGATGGCAAAATATATATAACGGACACGACGCGTAACTTATTGTTTAGTGGCAGTGCCGAGCCCAATAGCAAAATAGAAATCATCATTAATGGCTTAAATGTGGGGGAAGTTTGGGTTAATGAAAAAGGCCACTGGCAGATGCCGGTGAACCCGCTTTATTTCACAGAAGGCCAACTGGATATCACTGTTAAATCTACGGACCGTGCTGGTAACGTAAATCAGGAAAAGTATTCCATTTGGGTCGATACGCATATCCAGGTATTTACCAGCGAGCTTGATGACAATAAATCATCATCGAAAACGGACTGGTGGAGTAATAGCTCCACTATTACCATGAGAGGTATGGGGGAAATTGGCGCTACGGTATCATTAATCGTGGCAGGGGTCACGTTGGCAACCGCTGTCGTTGCGGCTAATGGGCAGTGGGAATTATCGACCGATCAGCTTCCGGAAGGTAAATACGATATCACGTTGAGTATTGAGGATAACGCAGGCAACCGTAAGGAAGAGGTACATGAAATATTTATTGATCGAACGCCGCCAAACGCTCCGGTCGTAACTTATTCAGATATTGTCAACGATCTAATTATTATGCAGGGGACGGCGGAAGCCAAATCTCAGCTAATAATAACCGATAGTAATGGGAATACTTATACGTTAACCGCTCCTGATAATGGTAAATGGAGTATGGCTATCCCGTATCCATCGGAAGGGAAGTTTACCATTACGAGTGTGGATGCGATTGGTAACCGGAGTGATGATGTCTCTCTCGATATCATGAAAGAGGTTCCCGTTATTTCATTATCTCCAGACTCAGACAGTGGTACGGTGGGCGATAATATTACGCGAGATAAGCAACCTACCTTTATTATCGGGAATCTGGAAAGCGATGTTGTGGTCGTTCAGGTTGATATCAATGGGACCGTATATAATGCTGAAAAAAATGCCGATGGCGTTTGGTTCTTTACGCCAGGTACACCGTTAGCTGATGGTTCCTATACGATATCGGTAATCGCAAGCGATGCCGCGGGTAATCAGAAAAACTCGTTACCCATTACCGTTACGATCGACAGTACGCTGACGGTGCCGGAGATTGCGTTGGCAGCAGGTGAAGACAATGGCGTTTCAGACAGCGATAACGTGACGAATCACACCCAGCCTAAGTTCACGCTGCAGCATATTGATGCTGATGTGACCGGGATGACCGTAAACGTGACGCATAACGGCGTGACAGACACCTATCAGGCGACGCAAGGCGCGGATGGCTGGACCTTCACGCCGCCAGCCGCCTGGAATGATGGTACCTACACGCTGAGCGTGACGGTGGTGGATCGCGCGGGGAACTCACAGCAATCTGCTTCGCTAGCGGTGACGGTTGACTCAACGGTGACGGTAACAGCGGATAGCCAGCATGACGATGCGAGCGATGACGCCACGGCAACAGCGGTTACTCCACCGGAGTCTGAAACAGTGAATGCCGAAAGCGCTACGCATCTTCGTACAGTGCCGTCTGCGGCGGAAGAAAGCGTGGTGAAGGAGACAGCCTATAGTATTACATTGTTAAACGCTGACTCTGGGGATGAAATAGATCGTTCAATTAGTCAGACACCTTCTTTTGAAATATCAGTACCTGAGAATATTGTTAATGTCAGTATTATGTTTGAAGGAGAAGAGTTTACTCTGCCGATAACTAACCAGAAAGCAATATTCGAAGTTCCGCTATCTTTGGAAGATGGTGAATATACTATGGACGTGAAATTCATTGATAAAGACAATGATTTCCTGATTAAGGAGAAAACATTCTCAGTCGATCACTCCTCGGCGGATATTGTGAACGCAATGAATGCAAGAGGAAAGACCGAGGATGATATTAATGATTCCCCTTCCACGAGTTCTGTAGGGCACAACAATAACGGCGCTATTGATGTTTTCGCCGTTAATGAAGTTACGCTACCTGTAGATAATCAAGAAGAACACGCATAATAACGGAGGCCCCTCACCTTTGGGTGAGGGGGTTTACTTATGGATAAAAAACTAGAACCTTATTATTTAAGTGCGGAAACGGCATTATCTATAGTGTCTAAAAAATTCAACATAAAAATTGATATCAAAGAGGATGATATAAATTTAAGATTTAAAAAGTACGACAGAAATAACACTGATGACTCTATACAAATGAAGAATTTCTTTTTGTCGTTAGGGCTTTCTCTACAGGATATATTATTTAATAATGGTGAGGATTTACTAAATGAGCCTATGCCGATTTTACTATTAACACCAGAAATGAAGTGGATGGTGTGTGTGAGTGGCGGGCAAAAAATAAAGTTGGTAAACGCGCGCGGTGAACTCTGTTATGTTGAAATTGAAGATGAATATTTAAAAGAGTTATCTGCATTTAGTATACTACCTTTAAATAAAGTTGTTGATAGTATAAGAGTAAAAAATATCATAAAAAACTCTTTATCGATGAACAAGATTTTTTATACTAAATACTTTTTTTCATCTCTTTTTATGGCAATTTTTGCGTTAACTATCCCAGTATTTAGTAATCTGTTCTATGATAAGCTTGTTCCAAGCGCTTCGGTTTCATCTTTATTTGGCGTGGCTATAATTGTTGCTGTATTTATTGTTTTTGAGTTTATCCTTCGTACTTCGAAAGATATTTATCAGTCTATCACAGCAAGGCAGGATGACGTCGATATTGATATCGCATTTCTTGAAGCGGTACTTTATAGTAAAAAGAAAAATGGCAGATCCATGTCATCAGCATTTGTGCTATGGAATGAGTTTCAGAAAATTAAACCCGTTTTATTAAACTCGATCTTTCAACGTATAGCCGATATTCCAATATTTATTATATTTCTCATTGTTATATATGTAAATTTAGGTCTGGTTGTTATTGTACCTATTACCATGTTTATCGTCTCTATTATTATTTCCCTCGTTAACCACCATTATACTAATGAGTTAATGAACAAACAAAAAGAAGGACAGAAGAACAGGAATATTTTTATCTCAGAAGTTTTCTTATCTATTAAAATGATCCATACCTTAAATAATCAAGGTTTACTTTTTGATTGGGTTAATACGTCAAATGAACAGTCGTATCTTAACCTGAAGATAAGGAAATTAAATCTTATCTATCAATCTATATTGGGGAGTATGTCATCTATTACCCAAATAACTATTATGGTAATAGCCTTTTTTATGGTAATCAAGGGTGATGTTACTACTGGCGCAATTGTTTCATCTGTCATTGTCTCTGGCCGTATTTCCGGGATCATTTCGAATTTTTCTTCTACATTAATCTCTATTTTATCAGCAGAAAAAACCGGTAAGGATCTGCTTTCTTTTTTTGATGAAGATCAGGCAGAAAAAACACCGGCATTACAGTCAATATCAAAGTGCAATGGCGATATCTCTATCCGGGGCGTGAGTTATCAGTATGATGCTCAATCTCCGATGATTATTAACCGACTGTCTATAGACATACCTGCGGGGCAACGTGTCGCGGTGGTAGGCGAATGCGGAGCAGGAAAAAGCTCATTACTGGGAATGCTATCTGGCTACCTTTCGCCAACAGACGGTGCCATTTTATATGATGGATATAACTTAGGACATTTATCGCAGAACTTTTTTTCTCAGCATTTAAGCGTGGTGACGACACATGATGTTTTATTCACCGGAACCATTGAAAGTAATTTCGCGTTAAAACCGCAAAACGACAGGGGCCGGGTACTCAAGGCGCTTCAGCTGGCGAACTGTGGTTTTATCTTGCAACATCCTATGGGGCTGAAGTTTCCGGTGAATTTTATGGCTAAAAACCTGTCATCCGGACAGCAGCAGCAGTTATTATTAGCACGTAGTCTGAGTAGTGACGCCAGCGTCTTTTTATGGGATGAACCAACATCAAATCTGGATGAGAATACCGAGAAGCAAATTTTTGATAACTTAGATGAGTTTATTCATGGGAAAACGTTGATCATGGTGACGCATCGTCGATATCTGATAAAGTATTTTGACCGGGTCCTGGTAATGAAAGGTGGAAAAATAATCCGTGATTGTTCTCCGGATAAATTATTAATGTAAAATAAGCAGCGCTTGTCGCTGTTATCAGGTGGTACTGCTTAATAAAAAAGACCCGTTGCACAAACGGGTCTTTTTTGTCATTTAACGAGTCGGCAACGTCTTCAATAAGTTTAGCTCGATTCTGTTAGGGCTATTCCACTTGCCATTTTTGGATAACCACACCTGGCGGCCCTCATCAACGGCAATGCGAGGGACGTGATGGTGCGCAAGGCTACCCCTGGCGCGCGATTCCGCGTTGAGATAACCGGTGGGCGGCTTCAGCGGCAGCGATAGCGTATCAGGTCAGCACCATCGGCCATTCTGGCGGGGTCTGGCTCATCGTTTCGACCATTACGGCTTCAATGTTATGCCAGATCGCAGCGAGATCCATCATGGTAATACCGAGTAAACCGGTGGCAAACCAGCAGGCGGATACCACGCCCAGACCGCTACTGATCACCGCCAGACCAATATAATCTGATTTACGGAAACGGATATTGAGCGTGCTGGCTAAAAACATGAGCACGGCGCTCAGCAGTTGCCAGCGGAGAAGAACGACACCAGTGGTTATGGCAGCCATGAAACATTTCCTCTGAATAGACCTTTGTCCAGGACAGCACGGCGTTGTTCCCGGGAAACGTGGGACATTCTGGCTATCAACGGACATCACATCAACATCGAATGAAACATTGTTTCTATTTCATTGTTTTTGTGAACTATATCACAAAAAACAGCTTGTTCGCCAGATCGGCAATGTATTTTTTGTGCGTTTTATAACCGTATTTTTTGTGTGAATTCTACGCGTCCGTAGAGAAACTGCCGGAAAGCAAAGATGTATTATTACTACTCTTTTATTTTTTTCGTGAAATTCAGACCTGATAAAAATATCAAGTTATTTATCAAAAGAAAGGAGTAAAGATGTATACCCCATCGTTTACTTGAGTATAAATCTGATATTATCAAAAATATTTAGTGTCCTGCCTGGTATGCGAAAGAGATTGCGCGTAGTTATTAATGGTAAATGTTGATCGGTAAAAGTCTGTTGCTAATATTGATAAATTCATGCACCGTAAACCTCCATTTGGTTCACGTCTTATTTTGCCAACAATAGTCACAAATAATGCAGGGAAATAGGCTGAAAATGAGTCAAAGCACACGACGCAAGGTGTTGAGATTTCTCGGAACGATCATTGTGGTGTTACTTCCTATATTGCTGGCGATCTGGTTTGCTCATATCCGGGCAGTCTCTGAAACCAGAAATCAGTTACATTCATTTGCGCAGTTGGTATTAGATAAAACGGAGCGGGTTATCCTGCAAGCAGATTTAGCCCGCGATGCCGCTGAACAATATCAGGGGCAAGCCTGTACGCCAGCCCATCAACAGCGAATGCTGAATATTATCCGCGGTCGTTTGTACATTAATGAGTTGATTTATGCTAAGGGCCAGCGTTTTCTATGCTCTACGGTTATGACGCCAACAAGTCCTTATTTTATTCCCCGCGCTGACTATAAACGAAAGCCTGACATCGCTATTTATTACTATCGTGATACGCCTTTTTTCAACGGTTATAAAATGACATATATGCAGCGGGGAAACTATGTCGCGGTTATCAATCCCTTATCTTATAGCGAGGTGATGTCAGACGATCCGGCGTTGGCCTGGGGAATGTATGATACGGTGACCAACACCTTTTTCTCCCTGAGTGAACAGGCGCAGGCTGATCAGCTATTACCTTTGGTACGACGGAGTGAACCTGTGTTCCAACAGGGTGAGCGTTTTTATACTCTGGTTAAATCAGCAAAACGACCGGTTGCCACGATTGTTTCAACCTCAAAGCAACGCTTTTACCAGAACCTCTTTCATCAGCTTACGTTAACGCTACCGTTAGGGATCATCTGTAGCATTATCGTCTTATTTATGTGGTCACGATCCCGGCAGGCATATTACTCACCGCGTCGATTGCTGCAACGGGCCATTACCAGGCACCAGCTTTGCCTTCATTATCAGCCGATCATTGATATCCGAAACGGGACATGTGTAGGTGCCGAAGCGCTATTGCGTTGGCCGGGCTATCACGGTCCGGTGATGAGCCCGTGCGAATTTATTCCGCTGGCGGAAAAAGAGGGGATGATTGAGCAGATCACCGATTATGTCGTCGAAGAGGTATTTAATGATTTAGGTGGTTTTCTGGCCGCGCACCCGCATCTTTATGTCTCTATCAATCTCTCTGCCGCTGATTTTCTCTCTTCCCGGCTAATTGTGATGATTCATGAAAAAACGCGTCAGCATTCAGTGCTTGCGCAACAGATAAAAGTTGAAGTGACCGAGCGCGGATTTATTGATGTGCCTAAAATGACGCCGATTATTCAGGCGTTTCGCCAGGCGGGATACGAGGTGGCAATTGATGACTTTGGTACCGGCTATTCGAACTTGCATAACCTGTACTCATTAAATGTCGACCTTTTAAAAATTGATAAATCTTTTGTCGACACGCTAACCACTAATAGCGCCAGCCATTTGATTGTGGAACATATTATTGAAATGGCGCAAAGTTTGCGGCTAAAAATCATTGCTGAGGGGGTTGAAACGGCTGAACAGGTTAGCTGGTTGCTAAAACGCGGCGTTCAGTATTGTCAGGGATGGCACTTTGCGAAGGCGTTGCCACCGCAGGAATTCATCGCCTGGTTACAACAAACGCCCGCGCCTCTGACGATACGCGGGCAGAGGCCCTACAGGCGGTGACGGTAATCGCTGGGAGTGCGATCGAACTCGCGGCGGAATACACGCGAGAAGGTTTGCTGCGATACATAGCCCAGGTCCATCGCGATATCAAAAATCGGGCGCTCGGTCGTTCGTAGCTCAACGGCCGCCAACAGGAGACGGCGCTGGCGAATATACTCGCCTAATGTTTGATGCGTTACCGTACGAAACATCCGCTGCAAATACCACTTGGAGTAGCCCGATTTTTTTGCCACCACATCAATGTTTAGCGGTTGGTCGATATGTTCATCAATCCATTCGATAAGGGTCTGAATTATCTGCTGATGCGACATATTGTTGCCTCTTAAACAGTATTCGATTCGTCGTTTTGTCTGCGGGCGAGTATAATTCCTCAAGTTAACTTGAGGTAAAGCGATTTATGGAAAAAAAATCTCCCCGTTTAAAAGCCTTACTGACGCCGGGGGAAGTTGCGAAACGTAGCGGTGTTGCTGTGTCCGCCCTGCACTTCTATGAAAGCAAAGGGCTAATTACCAGTATCCGTAATAGCGGTAACCAACGGCGATACAAGCGTGACGTGTTGCGTTATGTCGCGATTATCAAGATCGCCCAGCGTATCGGCATCCCGCTGGCAACTATCGGCGACGCGTTTGGTATCTTGCCGGAAGGACATACGTTAAGCGCGAAAGAGTGGAAGCAGCTCTCCTCGCAGTGGCGCGAAGAGTTAGACCGACGTATTCATACGCTGGTGGCGTTGCGCGATGAGCTGGACGGTTGTATCGGCTGCGGCTGTTTATCGCGTAGCGACTGTCCGCTGCGAAATCCAGGCGACAGGCTTGGCGAACACGGGACGGGCGCCCGGCTGCTTGAAGATGATTAACATGCACTCGGCCATCGGGCTGAGTTCACCTAAAACTAAAGCGCCGCTAAGGGCGCTTTAGTTTGTTTCCGGTCTTTGTCTTTCGCTCTATCCCGCTGATTACAGGAGGGTTTCCCCCGACGTCAACACCCCTCATATCGAGCACATGGTGGAGGTTCCGGTTTGTGTTGATACTGTAAGTGTAAGCGACGACGCCCTGTTCGCCAGCGAAATGCTGATTTTTTAGCCGAAATTTTTACGGCAACTGCCATAATTTTCTATAGTTAGTTGGCATACCTTACAGGAGACAGCCATGCTGACGGTGCACCATTTAAATCAGTCTCGTTCGCAGCGCATCCTCTGGGCGCTGGAAGAGCTGGCGTTGCCTTACCAGATTGTGCGTTACCAGCGTGAAAAGACCATGCTGGCGCCGCCGGCATTGAAAAAAGTGCATCCGCTGGGCAAGTCTCCGGTTATCGAAGATCACGGTATGGTTATTGCGGAATCGGGCGCCATCCTGGAATATTTGCAGGACACTTACGACAATATCGGACGCTTTAAGCCTGCGGATGCGCAGGGAAAACAACACTATCGATTCTGGCTACATTACGCTGAAGGTTCGCTCATGCCCTTGCTATTGATGAGACTGCTCTTTACCTCTCTGGGTAAACCGCCGGTCCCATTGGGCCTGCGAACGTTGGGCGGCGTTATCGGTAAGGGCGCGCAAAAAGCGTACCTCAATCCGCAACTGGAAACCCATGCGCGCTTTATTGACGGGCATCTGGCAAATCACCCCTGGTTTGCCGGAGAGCAGTTAAGTATGGCGGATATCCAGATGAGCCTCCCGCTATTTGCGCTGCTTGCCCGAGGCGGAATCGCTCATCTCGACCATATCAACGCATGGAAAGCGCGGGTAGAAATGCGTCCAGCCTGGCAGCGAGCGATTCAGCAGGGCGGTCCGTTTACCATTTCCGGCGGATAATGGCGTTTTTGTGAGCAGATTGCGCAACGTATTTGCTAACAGCGATGCGAAAAATTGTTGCTGGATTGCGCAGGGACGATAACGTTTGCGCATCGTCTGGCTATTTATTGAGCATACTAAGCAGAAAAGCATAAAAAGCGGCAAAGTTCAGTTGAAAAAGCGTTGATGATCGCTGGATAATCGTTTGCTTTTTTTTGCCACCCGTTTTGTATACGTGGAGCTAAACGTTTGCTTTTTTTGCGGCGCCCCGGCTGTCGTAAATGTAGCACAAGGAGATAACGTTGCGCTGTTAGTGGATTACCTCCCACGTATACCGACGAATAATAAATTCTCAGGGGATGTTTTCTATGTCTACGCCTTCAGCGCGTACCGGCGGTTCACTCGACGCCTGGTTTAAAATTTCACAACGCGGGAGCACCGTTCGCCAGGAAGTCGTTGCTGGCTTAACCACGTTTCTCGCGATGGTTTACTCCGTCATCGTGGTGCCAGGGATGCTGGGTAAAGCCGGGTTCCCGCCTGCCGCCGTCTTTGTAGCGACCTGCCTGGTCGCAGGCGTCGGCTCTATTGTTATGGGGCTATGGGCGAATCTGCCGCTGGCTATCGGTTGTGCTATATCGTTGACAGCGTTTACCGCGTTTAGCCTGGTCCTGGGGCAGCATATTAGCGTCCCGGTCGCGCTTGGCGCCGTATTCCTGATGGGCGTACTGTTTACCGTTATCTCCGCCACCGGCATTCGTAGCTGGATTTTGCGTAACTTGCCGCAGGGCGTGGCCCACGGAACCGGTATCGGTATTGGCCTGTTTTTGTTGCTGATTGCCGCCAACGGCGTCGGCCTGGTCATTAAAAACCCGCTGGATGGCCTGCCGGTCGCGCTGGGCGATTTCGATACCTTCCCGGTGATTATGTCGCTTGTGGGTCTGGCTGTTATTCTCGGTCTGGAAAAGCTGAAAGTCCCCGGCGGCATTCTGTTGACCATTATTGGCATTTCTATTGTGGGTTTGCTCTTCGATCCTAACGTCCATTTTTCCGGCATTTTCGCCATGCCTTCGTTGAGCGATGAAAACGGCAACTCGCTGATCGGCAGCCTGGATATTATGGGCGCGTTAAACCCTGTCGTTCTGCCAAGCGTGCTGGCGCTGGTGATGACGGCGGTGTTTGATGCGACCGGCACGATTCGTGCGGTCGCAGGGCAGGCTAATCTGCTGGACAAAGACGGACAAATTATCGATGGCGGCAAAGCGCTAACCACCGACTCACTGAGTAGCGTTTTCTCCGGCCTGGTCGGGGCGGCGCCAGCCGCGGTGTATATCGAGTCTGCGGCCGGTACGGCGGCGGGTGGTAAAACGGGCCTGACGGCGATTACCGTGGGCGTGCTGTTTTTGCTGATCCTGTTTCTTTCGCCGCTCTCTTATCTCGTTCCCGTCTACGCAACCGCCCCGGCGCTCATGTATGTCGGTCTGCTGATGCTGAGTAACGTGGCGAAAATCGATTTTGCTGATTTCGTCGATGCGATGGCGGGGCTGGTAACGGCCGTATTTATTGTACTGACCTGTAACATCGTCACCGGGATTATGATCGGCTTTGCCACGCTGGTCGTCGGGCGTCTGGTTTCCGGTGAATGGCGTAAGCTGAATATCGGAACTGTCGTCATTGCGGTCGCGCTGGTCGCTTTTTATGCCGGCGGCTGGGCTATCTAGTTCTGCCTTCATTCTGAAAAACGGGCGGCGTTGGTCGCCCGTTTTCATTTTCAGGACACATCACGTTACCTTTTGCGTTAATCTGAAGAAGGTGAAACCGAGGCATGATGCCTCTCTCCATCATAAAAAACATCGCAAACAGGGAACGCATGGAAATTTTCTTCACAATACTCATCATGACCCTTGTGGTCTCGCTGTCGGGGGTATTTACGCGTGTATTACCCTTCCAGCTTCCTTTACCCCTTATGCAGATCGCCATTGGCGCGCTGTTGGCGTGGCCGACGTTTGGTTTGCATGTGGAATTCGACCCGGAACTCTTCCTGGTGCTGTTTATTCCGCCGCTGCTGTTTGCGGATGGCTGGAAGACGCCGACCCGTGAATTTCTTGAGCATGGACGAGAGATTTTCGGGCTGGCGCTGGCGCTGGTCCTGGTAACGGTCGTGGGAATCGGCTTCCTGATTTATTGGCTGGTGCCCGGCATTCCGCTGATCCCCGCCTTTGCGCTGGCCGCCGTGCTGTCACCGACCGATGCGGTAGCGCTCTCCGGAATTGTGGGCGAGGGGCGTATCCCGAAAAAAATCATGGGCATTCTGCAGGGAGAGGCGTTAATGAACGACGCCTCCGGTCTGGTATCGCTGAAATTCGCCGTCGCGGTGGCGATGGGGACGATGGTCTTTACCGTCGGCGGCGCGACGCTGGAATTTTTTAAGGTCGCTATCGGCGGTATTCTGGCGGGTTTTGTGGTCAGTTGGCTGTATGGCCGCTCGCTGCGTTTTTTGAGCCGCTGGGGCGGCGATGAACCCGCGACGCAAATCGTCCTGCTGTTTCTGCTGCCCTTCGCGTCTTACCTGATTGCCGAACATATTGGCGTCTCAGGCATCCTGGCCGCGGTTGCCGCCGGGATGACCATCACCCGTTCTGGCGTAATGCGCCGCGCGCCGCTGGCAATGCGTTTGCGCGCGAACAGTACCTGGGCGATGCTGGAATTTGTCTTTAACGGTATGGTCTTTCTGCTGTTGGGACTGCAACTGCCGGGGATTCTGGAATCTTCGCTGGCGGCGGCGGAAGCTGACCCGAATGTCGAAACCTGGATGCTCTTTACCGATATCGTGCTGATTTATGCGGCATTGATGCTGGTTCGCTTCGGCTGGCTGTGGACCATGAAAAAGTTCAGCCTGCGCTTTTTGAAGAAGAAACCGATGGAGTTCGCCAGCTGGACGTCGCGTGAAATTCTGATTGCTTCCTTCGCTGGCGTTCGTGGGGCGATCACCCTGGCTGGTGTGCTCTCTATACCGTTACTTTTGCCGGATGGCAGCGGATTTCCGGCGAGTTATGAACTGGTATTCCTGGCGGCTGGCGTCATTCTGTTCTCGTTGTTTGTCGGTGTGATCATGCTGCCGCTGCTGTTGCAACATCTGGAAGTCGCCGATCATGCGCAACAGTTGAAAGAGGAGCGTATCGCCCGTGCGGCGACGGCGGAAGTGGCGATTGTTGCCATTCAGAAAATGGAAGAGCGTTTGGCGGCGGATACCGAAGAAAACATCGATAATCAGTTGCTTACTGAAGTAAGCTCACGTGTCATTGGTAACTTGCGTCGCCGTGCCGATGGGCGAAACGATGTCGAAAGCTCCATACAGGAAGAAAACCTGGAGCGACGTTTCCGTCTGGCGGCGCTGCGTTCCGAACGCGCCGAGTTGTATCATCTGCGCGCCACGCGAGAAATCAGCAATGAAACATTGCAAAAGCTGCTGCACGACCTGGATTTGATGGAAGCGCTACTGATAGAAAATCAGTAGTCCTTGTGGCCCGGTGGCGCCATGCTTACCGGGCCTACAAGTAGGCCGGATAAGGTGCTTGCGCCGCCATCCGGCAAGGGTCTTAACCCATGGCTTACGGTTGTTTCAGCCAAAACCCTTCGCAACAGGTTAACCATGCCCGGGCGCTGTGCGACAGATACACGCCCTCGCGCCAAATCATGCCCAACTGCCAGCGGAGATCGCTTTCCAGCGGTAGCCAGCGCAGCGTGGCCTTATCCAGACGCTGACAAATCGGCTCCGGCAAAATGGCGATGCCGACGCCCGCTTGCACCATGGCGGCGAGAAAATCCCATTGCCCGCTGCGCACGGCAATCCGTGGTTTTACGTCATGCTGGCTAAATAAGGTCATCAACTGGCGGCTCAGGGCAAAGTCTTCGTTATAGATAAGAAGAGGATGCTCCGCCAGAGCTTCAGGCGCGATGGAGTCGCAGGTTGTCCACTGACCGGAACGGGGAACCAGCACGCACAGCGGATGACTGAACAGCGATAACGTCGTCAGCCCGCTCGCTTCTTCCACCGGGAGCGCGGTCATCGCAACATCCAGCTCGCCATTCATTACCGCCTGCTGTACCGTCAGGCCGCCAAACTCCGAAATTTTGAGTTCAACGCCAGGGTAGCGTTGTCGAAACAAACTGATTGGCCCGGCCATCAACATGCCGACCATCGGGGGAATACCCAGCCGCAGCACGCCCTTATTGAGATGGTTAATATCGCTCAACTCGGCCTCTAACTGGCGAAACTCAGCGAGGATCGCCAGACCGCGTTCAAACACCACGCGTCCGGTATCGGTCAGCAATAACTTACGTCCGTCGCGGATCAGTAGCGTACAGTTAAGCTCATCTTCAAGATTTTTCAGCATCTTGCTAATGGTGGGCTGGGTGACAAATAACTTCTCCGCTGCGCGGGTGAAACTTTGCTGGCGCACCACCTCGACAAAATAACGCAGCGTTCTGATATCCATGATTATTCCTTCCGACTATGCCTGCAATGATTTTAATTCATTTCTGCCCGTGACGGAGGTTCTCTATACTGGCGCTCCGTATTATTTTTCAGGACATTCCCTCATGGCTGTGGCGATAAGCCGCGTTACGCCTGCCGTTGTGCAACGACTCCAGGTACCGGTTCAGGTACTGCTCTATGCAGGTTTATTCATTTTTTCCCAATATCTTGTCTCCTGGCTGCACCTGCCGTTGCCCGCGAATCTGGTCGGCATGGTGCTTATGTTGGCGCTGATCGTTTGCCGGATTATTCCGCTTAGCTGGGTACGCGCAGGCGCACGCTGGCTGCTGGCGGAGATGCTGTTATTCTTTGTTCCCGCCGTCGTGGCGGTAGTGAACTATGCCCATCTGTTACTGGTGGACGGCTGGCGCATCTTCTCGGTGATAGCGATCAGTACCTTAATGGTACTCGGCGCGACGGCGTGGGTGGTGGATAAAGTGTATCGCTATGAGATGAGTAGGCTAAACCGTGAATAACGTTCAGTTAAGCGTACTGTGTCTGGTGATTACGCTGGGGATTTACTTCGCCAATAAGCGTCTGTATCGCCGTTTTCGCAAACTGCCGTTGATGCCATTAGTGTTGACGCCGGCACTGCTGGTGTTAATGCTGGTGTTCGGTCATATCTCCTGGCAAAACTATATTGGTGAATCGCACTGGCTATTGTGGCTGCTCGGCCCGGCGACTATTGCCTTTGCGGTGCCGGTGTACGATAACCTCGCGATTATCAAACGTCACTGGATGTCGCTCACCGCGGGCGTAGTGACGGCGACGGTGGTGGCAGTCACCAGTTCCGTTTGGCTGGCGCGTCTGTTCACGTTATCGGATGAGATTCAGCGTAGTCTGGCGGTACGTTCCGTTACTACGCCGTTTGCGCTGGCGGCGGCAGAACCCCTGGGCGGGCAGCCAGATCTGGTGGCGCTGTTCGTGGTCGTCACTGGCGTGTTTGGCATGGCGGTCGGCGACGCGCTATTTTTGCGTCTCTCTATCCGGGAAGGCATGGCAAAAGGGGCAGGATTCGGCGCGGCGTCACATGGGGCGGGCACGGCGCGTTCCTATGAACTTGGTCAGCAGGAGGGCGTCGTCGCCAGTCTGGTAATGATGCTGTCCGGCGTGGTGATGGTGCTGGCAGCCCCGCTGGTGGCGAGGGTGATGTTCTGATTTTCCTCCGACCCACGGGGCCGGAGGAAACGGTAAGATTAATGCGCACGCCCTTGTTCTACGCCGAATCCCGTTTGGGAGCGGATAAACTGAGCGCGGAACTGCTCACGTTCACGGTTGCCTTCTGCCGAGTTATCGGTGGCCGAGAAAAACCAGATCCCCAGGAACGCCACACTGATAGAGAACAGCGCCGGATACTCATACGGGAAGATCGCTTTTTCGTGGCCGAGGATCTGCACCCAAATGGTAGGGCCAAGAATCATCAGCACCACCGCTGTCAGTAAACCTAACCAGCCGCCCAGCATAGCGCCGCGCGTGGTCAGTTTTGACCAGTACATGGAAAGCAGAATGATGGGGAAGTTGCAGCTCGCGGCGATAGCAAACGCCAGGCCCACCATAAAGGCGATGTTCTGATTTTCAAACAGGACGCCGAGGATAATGGCGATCACGCCCAGCACCAGGACGGTGATTTTCGACACCTTCAGCTCTTCACGTTCGGTTGCGCCTTTGCGGAACACGTTGGCGTACAAGTCATGCGACACCGCCGATGCGCCCGCCAGCGTCAGACCGGCGACCACCGCCAGAATGGTGGCAAACGCCACTGCCGAAATAAAGCCGAGGAACAGGTTGCCGCCTACCGCGTTGGCCAGATGCACCGCCGCCATGTTATTGCCGCCAATCAGCGCGCCCGCCGCATCTTTATAGGCGGGATTCGCCCCCACCAGCATGATAGCGCCGAAGCCGATAATAAAGGTCAGAATGTAGAAATAGCCCATAAAACCGGTGGCATAGAACACGCTCTTGCGCGCCTCGCGGGCATCGCTGACCGTAAAGAAACGCATCAGAATATGCGGCAAGCCGGCGGTGCCGAACATCAGTCCCAGACCCAACGACAATGCCGAAATCGGATCTTGCACCAATCCTCCTGGGCTCATAATCGCCGTGCCTTTCGGGTGTACCGCCATGGCTTCGGTAAACAGATTATTGAAGCTAAAGCCGACGTGTTTCATCATCATAAAGGCCATAAAACTGGCGCCAAACAGCAACAGGACGGCTTTGATAATTTGCACCCACGTTGTCGCCAGCATCCCGCCGAACAGCACGTACATCATCATCAGCACGCCGACCAGCACCACGGCGATGTGATAGTTGAGGCCGAACAGCAGTTCAATCAGTTTACCGGCGCCGACCATTTGGGCGATGAGATAAAGCGCCACCACTACCAGGGAGCCACAGGCCGAAAGAATACGGATTGGCCCCTGTTTCAGGCGATAAGAGGCAACGTCAGCAAAAGTATAACGTCCCAGATTACGCAGGCGCTCGGCAATCAAAAACAGGATGATTGGCCAGCCGACAAGAAAGCCCAGCGAATAGATCAGCCCGTCATAACCGGAGGTAAACACCAGCGCGGAAATGCCGAGAAATGACGCGGCGGACATATAGTCGCCGGCAATCGCCAGCCCGTTCTGGAACCCGGTGATATTGCCGCCAGCCGTGTAGTAGTCGCTACGGGAACGTACGCGTTTAGAGGCCCAGTAGGTAATACCGAGCGTAAACACGACGAAAATCAAAAACATGATAATCGCCTGCCAGTTGGTGGGCTGGCGTTCAACCGCGCCGCTAATGGCATCAGCCGCATGAGCGGCGAAGGGGAGTGCGGCGGCAAGCGCCGTCAGAACTCTCTTCATAATGCTTTCACCTCATGCAGTACGGCGTTATTAAGACGATCGAATTCGCCGTTCGCCCGCCAGATATAAATTCCGGTCAACACAAAAGAAATCACAATCACCCCGACGCCAATGGGAATTCCTCGGGTGACGCTGGTTCCCGCATGTAGAGGCGTGCCCAGCCAGCCAGGCGCGAAGGCGATCAGTAAAATAAAGCTGATATAAACCGTCAGCATGATAACCGACAGAATCGTGGCAAACCGTTGCCGTTTTTCAACTAATTCCCTGAAACGCGCACTGTCTTCTATCCGCTGATAAATTTGGTCATTCATCACAGAGCTCTCCAGAGGTCCCCCTGCGTCTTTCGCGCTACAGGCGCGTTAGCCGCACTCGCGCGCCCCAGCCACATAGTGAACTTGAACTATGCTGCTGAGGGTGTGCTCGCTTGCCGCCTTCCTGTAACACGAAATCCTTTGGGGGAGGGTTTTTTATATTTCCCTCTCCCGGTTTGAGAGAGGGCAGGGGTAGGGTCGTAGGCCGGATAAAACGCGTTCGCGTTGCCATCCGGCATTTATGGTTATGACGGCATCGCGATGGCCTGCTTCTCTTCGAGCAGTTTCTCCACCACGCCAGGATCGGCGAGAGTCGAGGTATCGCCCAGATTGCTGGTATCGCCCGCCGCGATTTTGCGCAAAATGCGGCGCATAATTTTGCCGGAACGGGTTTTTGGCAGTGAGTCGGTCCAGTGCAGCACGTCCGGCGTCGCCAGTGGGCCAATCTCTTTACGTACCCAGTTGCGCACCTCCGCGTACAGTTCTGGCGACGGCTCCTCGCCGTGGTTGAGCGTCACATAAGCGTAAATCGCCTGGCCTTTGATAGCGTGTGGAATACCCACCACCGCCGCTTCGGCGATCTTCGGATGCGCCACCAGCGCTGACTCGATTTCCGCCGTACCCAGACGGTGGCCGGAGACGTTTAACACGTCATCCACGCGACCGGTGATCCAGTAATAGCCGTCCTCATCGCGACGCGCGCCGTCGCCGCTGAAATACATATTCTTAAAGGTAGAGAAATAGGTCTGCTCAAAACGTTCATGATCGCCGAACAGAGTGCGCGCCTGGCCCGGCCAGGAATCGGTGATGACCAGATTGCCTTCCGTCGCGCCTTCTTGCGGATGGCCTTCGTTATCCACCAGCGCAGGCTGTACGCCAAAGAAAGGACGGGTGGCGGAACCGGCTTTCAGTTCGATAGCGCCTGGTAGCGGCGTGATCATAAAACCGCCTGTTTCAGTCTGCCACCAGGTGTCGACGACCGGACATTTTTCCTTGCCGATCTTCTTCCAGTACCATTCCCACGCTTCGGGATTGATCGGCTCGCCGACGGAACCCAGAATGCGCAGTGAAGAACGGTCGGTGCCTTCAATGGCTTTATCGCCTTCCGCCATCAGCGCGCGGATAGCCGTCGGGGCGGTATAAAGAATGTTGACCTGGTGTTTGTCGACCACCTGGCACATGCGAGCGGGCGTTGGCCAATTCGGCACGCCTTCAAACATTAAGGTGGTCGCGCCGCAGGCCAGCGGGCCATACAACAGATAGCTGTGCCCCGTCACCCAACCCACATCGGCGGTACACCAGTAAATATCGCCAGGGTGATAATCAAAGACATACTTAAAGGTGGTCGCGGCGTAGACCAGATAGCCGCCGGTGGTGTGCAGCACGCCTTTCGGCTTTCCGGTGGAGCCGGAGGTATAAAGGATAAACAGCGGATCTTCGGCATTCATCGCTTCAGGCTGGTGCTCAGGGCTGGCTTTTTCAATCAAATCGCGCCACCACAGGTCGCGGCCTTCTTGCCAGTCAATGTCGCTGTCGGTGCGCTTCAGGACGATCACATGCTCAACGCTAGTGACATTCGGGTTTTTCAGCGCGTCATCGACATTCTTTTTCAGCGGGATACTGCGTCCGGCACGTACACCTTCGTCAGCGGTGATCACCAGCCGCGAGCTGGAGTCGATAATGCGTCCGGCGACGGCTTCCGGCGAGAAGCCCCCGAAGATCACCGAATGCACCGCACCGATGCGGGCGCAGGCCAACATTGCCACCGCCGCTTCCGGCACCATCGGCATATAAATCGCTACCACATCGCCTTTTTTAATGCCCAGATCCAGCAGCGTATTCGCGAAACGGCAGACATCGCGATGCAGTTCGCGATAAGAGATATGTTTACTCTGCGACGCGTCATCGCCTTCCCAGATAATGGCGGTGCGATCGCCATTTTCCTGCAAATGGCGGTCAAGACAGTTCGCCGCCAGATTCAGCGTGCCGTCCTCGTACCATTTAATCGACACATTGCCTGGCGCAAAGGAGGTGTTTTTCACTTTTTGGTACGGCGTGATCCAATCGAGAATTTTTCCCTGTTCGCCCCAAAACGTATCGGGGTCGTTAATAGACTGTTTATATTTAGTCTCATACTGCTCTGGATTTATCAGGCAACGATCCGCAATGTTGGCGGGAATGGCGTGTTTATGTGTTTGGCTCATGCTGTTGTTCTCCTTGTAGGATGTTAATAATATGTCGCATAAACGTTAAATGTAGGGTCTTAATAAGTTTTGTTTAGTATTTGGGCGACAGATCACGCAAAAAGGGAACTGTGCAAATAAGCAGCAATCTATTTTTTGATTGTGTCCCGCAAAATTAGATAAATTTTCGGAATAACATGACGTTATATGAAATTTTTTAAAAAAGTGATCCGTGTCCGGAAATCAGAAAAGAGAGGGAGTTTTGTCCAGGTTACTAACTCTAAAGTGGTATTTTACATACACTTACAATTGATTAAAGACAACATTTTAAGTGTGGTTATTTGTTACACATAGAGGAGATCAATGTAATAACAGTATTTGTGCGGTTGCTGTTATGGAAAACGATAAAAAATCGCCATTAAAGATAATGGCGCAATCTGGATGAGACCTCTATGGCAAGGAAAACACTACGCGCACGCCGTTTCTTCAGCCTTATATTTCCTTTTTTCTTCATTACCTCTGTTTACGCTGAGCAAACGCCTGAATCCGCAAAAACCGTTACTGTTGAAGCGAAAAATGAAATGTTCGCGCCTCAACACCCCGACCAATATCAGTCATGGAAAGCGACGTCAGAACAGTCTGCCCGTGAAGATGCGCTGGCGGAAGACCCTCGTCTGGTGATCCTGTGGGCGGGCTATCCCTTCTCCCGTGATTACAACAAACCACGCGGCCACGCGTATGCGGTAACTGACGTGCGCGAAACACTGCGTACCGGCGCGCCAAAAACGGCGGAAGACGGCCCGCTGCCGATGGCCTGCTGGAGTTGTAAAAGCCCCGATGTCGCGCGCCTTATCCAACAAGAAGGCGAAGACGGCTACTTCCATGGCAAATGGGCGCGCGGCGGCCCGGAAATTGTCAACGATTTGGGCTGTGCCGACTGTCATAACACCGCGTCGGACGATTTCGCCCAGGGGAAGCCAGCGTTAACGTTGTCGCGCCCCTATGCCGAACGGGCGATGGAGGCTATCGGCAAACCGTTTGATAAAGCGGGACGATTTGATCAGCAATCGATGGTCTGCGGTCAGTGCCACGTGGAGTACTACTTTGACGGTAAAAACAAAGCCGTTAAGTTCCCGTGGGATGAAGGCATGAAGGTCGAAAATATGGAGCAATACTACGACGCCATCGCCTTCTCTGACTGGACTAACTCGCTGTCGAAAACCCCAATGCTCAAAGCGCAGCACCCGGAATATGAAACCTGGAGCGCGGGCATTCACGGTAAGAACAACGTGACCTGTATCGACTGCCACATGCCGAAAGTACAGAACGCCGAAGGCAAGCTCTGCACCGACCATAAAATCGGCAACCCGTTCGACAATTTCGCGCAAACCTGCGCCAACTGCCACACCCAGGACAAAGCGTCCCTGCAAAAAGTGGTCGCCGAGCGTAAACAGGCGATTCATGACCTGAAAATCAAGGTTGAAGATCAGCTGGTACATGCGCACTTCGAAGCGAAAGCCGCATGGGATGCGGGGGCGACAGACGCGGAAATGAAACCGATTCTGAACGATATTCGCCACGCGCAGTGGCGTTGGGATCTGGCGATTGCGTCACACGGTATTCATATGCATGCCCCGGAAGAAGGTCTACGGATGTTAGGCAGTGCGATGGATAAAGCCGCGGATGCCCGTACTAAACTGGCGCGACTGCTGGCGACCAAAGGCATTACCCATGAAATTCCGCTGCCGGATATTTCGACGAAAGAGAAGGCGCAGAAAGCGATTGGTTTGAATATGCAACAAATCAACGCGGAGAAGCAGGACTTCCTGAAAACGGTCGTACCGCAGTGGGAAGATCAGGCGCGTAAAAACGGTCTGTTAAGCCAATAACCTCACATGCGACAAATTTGCCGGATGACAGCGCAAGCGCTTTATCCGGCCTACAGAAGTCTTGTAGGCCTTAAAGCTGCGCGCCATCAGGCATTATGTAATGGAGTGAATATGAGCGTATTACGTTCGTTATTAACTGCTGGGGTGCTGGCGTCAGGCCTGTTCTGGAGCCTGAGTGGAATTACTGCCACGCCAACGCCGCAGGAGTCGGATCAACGCTGGACGGTCACCCAGCAGCGTAATCCGGATGCTGCCTGTCTGGACTGTCACAAGCCGGACACCGAAGGTATGCACGGTAAACATACGGGCGCTATCAACCCGAACAATAAATTGCCGATAACCTGTACCAACTGCCACGGTCAACCGTCGCTTCACCACCGTGAAGGGGTGAAAGATGTGATGCGTTTTAACGACCCGATGTATACGGTAGAGCAGCAGAACAGCGTCTGTATGTCCTGCCACTTGCCTGAACAACTGCAAAAAGCGTTCTGGCCGCACGATGTTCATGTTACTAAAGTGACCTGCGCCAGTTGCCATTCCCTGCATCCGCAGCAAGACACGATGCAGACGCTAAGCGAGAAAGGGCGGATCAAAATATGCGTGGATTGCCACAGCGATCAGCGTACTAACCCGCACTTTAATCCGGCGTCCGTTCCGTTGCTTAAGGAGCAGCCATGAGTTGCACCCGACGTCAATT
The DNA here is from genome assembly GCF_050574145.1 of Salmonella sp. GDC200615. Taxonomy (NCBI): domain Bacteria; kingdom Pseudomonadati; phylum Pseudomonadota; class Gammaproteobacteria; order Enterobacterales; family Enterobacteriaceae; genus Salmonella; species Salmonella sp. GDC200615. Next base: position 569,611 of record NZ_CP192247.1, read on the forward strand.
TATTACCCGCGTCGGCGCGCTGGCGGCTGTCAGTGGGATGGCAGGACGCGTTGTAGCGAACACGTTGAATATTAATGGCGTGCGTTATGGCATGGTACACGATGAGTCATTATGCATCGGCTGCACGGCCTGCATGGATGCCTGTCGGGAAGTCAACAACGTGCCGGAAGGCGTATCGCGCCTGACGATTATTCGCAGCGAGCCGCAGGGGACGTTTCCTGATGTGAAATATCGCTTCTTCCGCCACTCGTGCCAGCATTGCGACCATGCCCCCTGCGTTGACGTCTGCCCGACGGGGGCATCATTCCGCGATGCCGCCAGTGGTATTGTCGACGTGAACCCGGACCTTTGCGTCGGCTGTCAGTACTGCATTGCCGCGTGTCCCTACCGCGTGCGCTTTATCCATCCGGTCAGTAAGACGGCGGATAAGTGCGATTTCTGCCGGAAAATCAACCTGAAAGCGGGCAAACAGCCCGCCTGCGTTGAGTCATGTCCAACGAAGGCGCTGACGTTTGGTAATCTGGACGATCCCAACAGCGATATCTCCCGTTTGTTGCGGCAAAAAACCACCTATCGTTACAAGCTGGCGCTGGGCACAAAACCGAAGGTCTACCGCGTTCCCTTTAACTATGGGGAGGTGAGCCAATGACATCCGCTTCTCCATTTCATTTTGCATCACTGGTGTGGGACTGGCCCATCGCCATCTATCTGTTTCTGATTGGCATCTCCGCCGGACTGGTCACGTTGGCGATTCTGCTGCGTCGCTTCCATCCGGAGGCGGGCGGTTCGGACAGCACGCTGCTGCGCACTACGCTGGTGTTAGGGCCGGGGGCGATTATCTTCGGTCTGCTGATTCTGGTCTTCCACCTGACGCGCCCGTGGACCTTCTGGAAGCTGATGTTCCACTACAGCTTTACCTCGGTGATGTCGATGGGGGTGATGCTGTTCCAGTTGTACATGGTAGTGCTGGTGCTGTGGCTGGCGAAAATCTTTGAAAAAGAGGTGATTGCCCTGCAACAGCGTTGGCTGCCGCGGTTAGGGATCGTGCAAAAAGTGTTGGCGCTAATAACGCCGTTTCATCGCGCGCTGGAGACGTTAATGCTGGTACTGGCGGTTCTGCTCGGAGCGTACACCGGCTTTCTGCTGTCGGCGCTGAAATCCTATCCGTTCCTGAATAACCCGATCCTGCCGGCGCTGTTTCTGTTCTCCGGCATCTCCTCCGGCGCGGCGGTGGCGCTGATCGCTATGGCGTTACGCCATCGTAGCAACCCGCACAGCACCGAGGCGCGCTTTGTACATCGCATTGAAACCCCAGTGGTATGGCTGGAGATCTTCCTGCTGGCGGCCTTTTTTATCGGGCTGGCGCTGGGCGATGACGGCAAAATGCGCGCGCTGGCGGCGGCGCTGGGCGGCGGATTCTGGAGCTGGTGGTTCTGGCTTGGCGTCGTAGGGCTGGGATTGATTATCCCGCTGCTGCTGAAGCCCTGGGCAAACCGTAGCGTCACGTTTCACGGCGTGCTGGCCGTTTGCGGCGCCAGTTTGACCGGCGTGCTGCTGCTGCGCTTTTTCATTCTTTATGCGGGACAGCTAACGGTTGCATAATCTGGACATCTTCCTTCCTGAAGCCGGATTTCTGGCGCTGTTGTTGAGTCTCGGGGTCAACGTGCTGACCCCGCTGGCGACGTGGTGCGGGATGGGGCTGCACTGGCGCGGCGTCATGCGCCTGACGACCTGCGGCGCGTGGACGGCGTTCACGCTGCTGCTACTGGCGTTTGCGATTCTGGTTAGCTGTTTTCTGACCAGCGATTTTTCGGTCGTTTATGTTGCGCAGCATAGCCATAGTCAGTTGTCATGGGGACTGAAACTGGCGGCGGTATGGGGCGGTCATGAAGGCTCGCTCCTGCTGTGGGCGCTGCTTCTTTCGGGGTGGACGGCGCTATTCGCCTGGCGCTCCCGGCATGAATCTGACGCGCTTTTTCCGCTGACCCTGAGCATCTTGTCCCTCATTATGGCTTCGCTGCTGCTATTTATTGTGCTGTGGTCCGATCCGTTCCTGCGTATTTTCCCTCCCGCCATGGAAGGGCGCGACCTTAATCCCATGCTGCAACATCTGGGGCTGATCTTACATCCGCCGCTGCTCTATCTGGGTTATGGCGGCCTGATGACCGCGGCGAGCGTAGCGCTGGCTTCGCTACTGTGCGGCGGCTTTAACGCCGCAACCGCCTGGGTTTGCTGGCGCTGGGCGTTACCCGGCTGGTGCGCTCTGACGCTGGGGATCATTCTCGGATCGTGGTGGGCGTATTGCGAACTGGGCTGGGGCGGCTGGTGGTTCTGGGACCCGGTGGAAAATGCCTCGTTGTTGCCGTGGCTTGCCGCCAGCGCGTTGCTGCACAGTCTGTATGTCAGCCGCCAGCGCGGGAGCTTCCGTCACTGGTCGTTGCTGCTGGCGATACTGACGCTGATCCTCTCGTTGCTGGGAACGCTGATTGTGCGTTCCGGCATTCTTGTTTCGGTACATGCCTTTGCGCTGGATAACGTGCGCGCGGTGCCGCTGTTTACCCTTTTTGCCGCGTTAAGTCTGGCATCGCTTGTGTTGTACGGCTGGCGGGCGCGGGAGCCGTATCCGGCGACGCGTTTGGGCGGCGGAAAGTGCGAAACGCTCATTCTGGCGACGCTGCTGCTCTTTAGCGCCGTCTTGTTGATCGTGCTGGTCGGGACGCTCTACCCCATGATTTATGGTTTGATGGGCTGGGGAAGGCTTTCGGTGGGCGCGCCCTATTTTAATCGCGTCACGCTGCCGTTTGGCCTGCTGATGCTGGTAGTTATCGTGCTGGCGACAATCAGAAGCCGCAAAGTCTCTGTGCGTTGTCAGCTTCCGGCATTGCTGGCGCATACGGGCGTATTTATCTTCGCCGCCGGGATCATGGTTTCCAGCGGCAGTCGGCATGAAATCAGCCTTAACCTCAGCCCCGGTCAGCAGGTGGTACTGGCGGGCTATACCTTTCGTTTCGAGCGTCTGGATCTGGAGGCCAAAGGCAACTACACCAGTGAAAAAGCGCGGATCACGTTGTGGCGGAATGAAAAACGCATTGGCAGCCTGCAGCCTGAAAGGCGCTTCTATGCCGCGCGTCGTCAACAGATGATGGAGCCGGGGATTCACTGGGACCTGCTACATGACTGGTACGCGGTGATGGGCGAAAAAAACGGACCGGATCGTTACGCCATGCGCTTATACGTGCAGACCGGCGTGCGCTGGATCTGGGGTGGGGGATTGTTGATGGTGTGTGGAGCGCTGCTGAGCGGATGGCGGGGGAGGAAGCGTGATGCGTAAATTACTCACAGCGTTGCCGGATGGCGGCGTAAACGCCTTATCCGGCCTACAGGATGCGCAAACCGTAGGCCGGATAAGCGTAGCGCCATCCGGCAGAAAGTTTTTACTCTTAACGATCGTCCTGTTTTTAATCACCTTCGCCACCCACGCCCAGGTGGTGGATACCTGGCGCTTTGACAATCCACAACAGCAGGAAAAAGCGCTATCTATTGCCAGTCAACTGCGCTGTCCGCAGTGTCAGAACCAGAATTTGCTGGAATCCAATGCGCCCGTGGCGGTCAGTATGCGCCATCAGGTTTACAGCATGGTGGCCGAAGGTAAAAGCGAAGCGGAAATCACCGCCTGGATGACCGACCGTTATGGTGATTTCGTACGCTACAACCCGCCGTTGAATGAGCAAACGCTGCTGTTGTGGGCGCTGCCGTACCTGCTGTTATTGCTGGTGGGCGTGGTGGCCTGGCGGGTGAGAAAGCGTCAGCACGCAGGAGAGGGGGGAGCAATGAGCCAGTCTGAACACTCCACTGTGCCGTTACGTCCCATGCCCGTAAAGCGTCTGGCGGCTGCGGCGGTGTTGATGGTGGCTGCCTGTGTCGGCGGCTATCTGTTGACGCCGAAATGGCAGGCTGTGCGTAGCGAGCAACAGCGTCTGGCCGATCCGCTACGTGACTTTACGAACCCGCAAACGCCAGAGGCGCAGCTTTCCAGGCTGCAAGAAAAAATCCGCGCCAATCCGCAGGATAGCGAGCAATGGGCGCGGCTGGGCGAGTATTATCTCTATCGCAATGCGTATGACAATGCGCTGCTGGCATATCGTCAGGCGTTGCGTCTGCGAGGCGATAACGCGCAGCTTTTCGCCGCGCTGGCAACGGTGCTGTATTACCAGGCCGGGCAACATATGACGCCTGCGACGCGTGAAATGATTAATAAAGCGTTAGCGCTGGATGCGACAGAAGTGACCGCGCAGATGCTGTTGGCGGCGGATGCGTTTATGCAGGCGGATTATGCGCAAGCCGTGTCGCTGTGGCAAACCTTACTGGATGCCAACTCGCCGCGAGTGAACCGCGCGCAGCTGGTAGAGGCAATTAATTTGGCTAAATTGTTACAAAATCGGCAGAAATAATTTTTTCTTTTTTGTGACTTTTGTCATGTGTGCTGTTTAAAAAAACGGCGAATGAGACACAAGTAAAAATTAATTACCTCAGTGTATTATTCGTTTTTGACGAAGTAAAAAACTTTCCATAACAAATAGTTATTCATCATTAACGCCATAAACTCGCGTTATTATGCATAAAAACAGCCAAAAGCCCTGTTATGAAAGGGTTGCGCAAGACGCTATGCAAATGATACTGATTATGCGCGTTAAAAAACTCTACAAACCAACGCAACACAAATCATACCCTTTCAGTATGTATTGCTCTCATGCTTTCGGCGGAGAGCAACGCTTCATCGAGGAAGTCTGTTGTTATGAAAAATTTGAAAGTCAGCCTGGCCTGGCAAATTTTGCTGGCTATGGTGCTGGGCATTCTGTTGGGCAGCTATCTGCATTATCACAGTGACAGTCGTGAATGGCTGATTGCCAACCTGCTGTCGCCTGCTGGCGATATCTTTATCCATCTGATTAAAATGATCGTCGTGCCGATCGTGATCTCGACTCTGATTGTCGGCATCGCCGGCGTTGGCGATGCGAAACAGCTAGGCCGTATCGGCGCCAAAACCATTCTCTATTTTGAACTGATCACCACGGTGGCGATTATCCTCGGCATTACGCTGGCGAATGTCTTTCAGCCAGGCTCAGGCATTGATATGTCGCAACTGGCGACCGTCGATATTTCGAAATACCAGAACACCACGGCGGAAGTACAAAGTCATGTGCATGGGCTGATGGGGACGATACTGTCGCTGGTGCCGACCAATATCATCGCATCGATGGCCAAAGGGGATATGCTGCCAATTATCTTTTTCTCGGTCCTGTTTGGGCTGGGGTTGTCGTCCCTGCCGGCAACGCACCGCGAACCGCTGGTGACGGTATTTCGTTCCATCTCTGAAACCATGTTTAAAGTCACCCATATGGTGATGCGCTATGCGCCAGTGGGCGTTTTTGCGCTGATCGCCGTCACGGTAGCGAATTTTGGTTTCGCGTCGCTGTGGCCGCTGGCGAAACTGGTGCTGCTGGTACACTTTGCCATTATCTTCTTTGCGCTGGTGGTGCTGGGTATCGTGGCGCGCCTGTGCGGGTTAAGTATCTGGATTCTGATTCGCATTCTGAAAGATGAATTGATTCTGGCGTACTCGACCGCCAGCTCCGAGAGCGTGCTGCCGCGCATTATCGAGAAGATGGAAGCTTACGGCGCACCAGCCTCTATCACCAGTTTCGTGGTACCGACCGGTTACTCATTTAACCTCGACGGCTCCACGTTATACCAGAGCATCGCCGCCATTTTTATCGCGCAGCTATACGGTATCGACCTGTCGCTGTGGCAGGAAATTGTACTGGTGCTGACGCTGATGGTGACGTCGAAAGGGATTGCCGGCGTGCCTGGCGTTTCCTTCGTGGTGTTACTGGCGACGCTGGGCAGCGTGGGCATTCCGCTGGAAGGGCTGGCGTTTATCGCCGGTGTCGACCGTATCCTCGACATGGCGCGTACTGCGCTAAATGTGGTGGGGAATGCGCTGGCGGTGCTGGTGATCGCCAAGTGGGAACACAAGTTTGACCGCAAAAAAGCGCTGGCCTACGAGCGCGACGTGCTGGGCAAATTTGATAAGACCGCCCAATAACGGATTGCCGGATGGCGCTTTGCTTATCCGGCCTACAACGACTACGTTCATCCGGCAATAAACATCAGCCATTTGTTAGCGTTTCGAACTCTTCGCAACCGGTATCAAACCCTTCCAGACAGCTTAGATTCAACCAGTGCAACGCCTTCTGCTTGTTCTTTTCAATAAAGCCCGGTTCTCCGTTTAAAAACATCATTCCCGCCCAGTATTCTGAATAGCCGGTACGGGAAATGGCGGAACTGCGTTTGAAATACCAGGCGGCTTTTTCATCATCGGCGGCAATGCCCACGCCGTTGGCGTAAATCAGGCCAAGCAACATTTGCGCATCCACCGCGGAGTCGTTATCCAGATCTTCAGAGGCCTTTTGCAGCAGCGAGATGGCTTTTGGGTAGTCCGGACGCCCGGCCTGGGTGTTGATCAGGATCCGCGCCAGCGTAATTTCGCCCGCTTTACTGCCCGCGTTAGCCGCCTTTTCAGCCAGCTTTTTCGCGTCGGGATAATCCAGGCTTACCGGATTAGTGATTTTGATTTGCGCCAGTAGCGCGCAGGCGTCGGCGTCGCCACTGTCGGCGGCTTTTTGCGCCCAGTATTCAGCTTTGTTCAAATCGCCATAGCTCAACCAACTGTCGGCCAGAAAATATTGTGCGCGTCTGTCACCTGCCTCTGCTGCCTGCAAATACTGGCTACCCGGCTCAGGATCTGCGGCATGGGCAAAGAATGTCATAAACAACATCAATGCAAGAAGTAGTTTCATTTTGAATTTTATTTAGGGTACGGAAAAGACAGTATAAAGAGATCGTATGGATAAAAAAACAGCCTCCGGGCGGAGGCTGTTATAGGGAAAATGCCTGATGGCGATGCTAATGCATCTAATCAGGCCTACAGTAGACGCAGGCCGAATAAAGCATTCTGATGCCGCCATCCGGCAGATCAACCCATTGCGCTTTCGCGCAGGCGGGTTTTCAGCTTGTTGTACTCATCAATCACATACTGCTCGGCGGCTCGCTGATCGGCGATCGGCTCAACGCGTACGGCGCAGTATTTGTACTCCGGCGTTTTGGTAATCGGGCTGAGGTTTTCAGTCACCAGCTCGTTACAGGCGCCAATCCACCACTGGTAGGTCATGTAAATCGCCCCTTTGTTTGGGCGATCGCTGACCTGCGTGCGGGTGATGATTTTGCCTTTGCGCGAATGAACCCACACCAGCGCTTCATCTTCAATGCCCAGACGCGCGGCGTCGGCGGTATTGATTTGCGCATAGCCCGGTTCATCGGCCAGCGCGGCCAGCGCCGCACAGTTACCGGTCATTGAGCGGCAGGAGTAGTGGCCGACTTCGCGCACCGTCGACAGTACCATCGGGTACTCTTCGGTGAGTTTATCGATAGGCGCTACCCAGTCGCAGGTGAAGAACTGCGCCAGACCGTTGGGGGTATCGAACTTCTCTTTAAAGAGGTACGAGGTTCCCTGATCGGCATCCGACGTGTCGCGGCATGGCCAGCCCAGTTCGCCCATCTTCTCGTAAGTGGCGCCGTAGAAATCCGGGCACAGATGACGCAACTCATCCCAGATTTCCTGGGTATTGTTGTAGTGCATCGGATAGCCCATCCGGGTGGCGATTTCACTGATAATCTGCCAGTCGGTTTTCAGGTCCCACTTCGGTTCAACGGCTTTAAAGAAGCGCTGGAAGCCACGGTCAGCCGCAGAGAAGACGCCTTCATGCTCGCCCCAGGAGGTGGAGGGTAAAATCACATCCGCCGCCGACGCGGTTTTGGTCATGAAGATATCCTGCACGATGACCAGTTCCAGATCCTCAAACGCTTTACGTACTGCAGAGAGTTCCGCATCGGTTTGCAGCGGATCTTCACCCATAATGTACGCCGCGCGCACTTCGCCATGCGCCGCACGGTGCGGCAGCTCGCTGATGCGATAGCCGGTATGCGCAGGCAGACTTTCTACGCCCCAGGCTTTAGCGAACTTCTCGCGGTTTTCCGGGAACTTAACGTACTGGTAGCCCGGATAAGTATCCGGGAGCGCGCCCATATCGCACGCGCCCTGAACGTTGTTCTGGCCGCGAACCGGGTTAACGCCCGCGCTTGGCTTGCCGAGGTTGCCGGTCAGCATCGCGAGGCTGGTCAGTGAACGCACGGTTTCCACACCCTGATAGAACTGCGTGACGCCCATACCCCACAAGATCGCTGCGCTTTTCGCGCTGGCATACATCCGCGCCGCCTGACGAATTTCCTGTGCGCTCACGCCAGTGATCTCTTCGACGGACTCCGGCGTATAGCCTTCGACAATCTTACTGTACTCTTCAAAACCTCCGGTACGGCTGGCGACAAACGCTTTGTCGTACAGGTTTTCTTCAATAATGACATGCCCCATGGCGTTGAGCAGCGCGATATTCGAGCCGTTTTTCAACGCGATATGCATGTCAGCGATGCGCGCGGTTTCAATTTTGCGCGGATCGCAGACGATAATTTTCGCCCCGTTGCGTTTAGCGTTAATTACATGATTCGCCACGATAGGGTGGGAATCCGCCGGGTTATACCCGAAGACGAACACTAAATCAGTGTTATCAATTTCGTTAATCGCATTACTCATTGCGCCGTTACCGACCGATTGGTGCAGACCTGCAACCGATGGGCCGTGTCAGACGCGAGCGCAGCAGTCAACGTTATTGGTACCAATAACGGCGCGTGCGAATTTTTGCATTACATAGTTGGTTTCATTTCCGGTACCGCGAGAGGAGCCGGTTGTCTGGATTGCATCCGGACCGTACTTCGCTTTGATGGCGCTCAAACGTTCAGCGACGTAATTGAGCGCTTCATCCCAGGAAACAGATTCCAGTTTGCCGCCACGCTGGCGACGGATCATTGGGGTTTTCAGGCGCGGGGTCAGGATCTGGGTATCATTAATAAAATCCCAGCCGTAGTAGCCCTTCAGACACAGGGTACCCTGGTTGGTTTTCCCCTGCGCCGCCTCAGCCCGGACGATTTTGCCGTTATCGACCACCAGATTGATTTTGCAACCTGATGCGCAATACGGGCAAACCGTGACGACTTTTTTCATCGGTTTCGCTCCAGTTAATCAAATCGCGCATACGCGCTGTCGCCCTCAGTATGCATGTTTTATGCCACTTTTTTAGTATGGGCTTTCCCTGATATTACGGGCGAATTTTGCTCAAAACCCTGACGAAAAACAGGCTATCGTCAGTTTTGACGTGTCGAAAGAAAATACCGCATGACATTTATTATGGGGAGAAACGCGGAGCGCAGGCCAGATAAGGCGGAGCCGCTATCCGGCAATCTGCTCTGCCTGAAGTGGAAATTATCCGGATGGATAGACTCAAGGCCAGGGAACGCTTTGAGACTAACGCCAGGATAGAACAGGCCGCGGCAGGCAGTTCCATACCGCGGCCCGGCTTCAGAGGAGGCTGAAAAGGATTATCGCGGCAAAAATAGCAGCAATAACGAGATATTTCAGGGCGTAATAGAGAGTGCGGTTTTTCTTTTTCAGACGTTGCCCGGCATCGCGTGCTGCGTGAACGTATTTAAAGATGCGATTAATCGCACCGGTGCGATCGTTCTCGTCGTTTGGCGAACTGGCGGCGGACATCAACGATGCGCCGACCCAGTGGTTTACGCTCTGCGCCCAGCGCCATTTCATTGGGCGCTCAATATCGCAAAAGAGGATAATACGCGTCTGTTCAGTTTTATTTTCCGCCCAATGAACGTAGGTTTCGTCGAAGATGACGGCTTTGCCGTCGCGCCAGCTATGGCGCTGTCGATCAACTTCAATAAAACAGCGGTCGTCATTCGGTGTGCTTAATCCAAGATGGTAACGTACTGAACCGGCATAGGGGTCGCGATGTTTTCCCAGATAGGCCCCGGGAGGCAACTCGGCGAACATCGCCGCTTTAATAGAGGGGATGCTGTTGACCAGCTTTGTCGTTATCGGGCATAACGTTTCCGCCGACGGGTGGGCATCGGAATACCATTTAAGGTAAAACCGTTTCCAGCCGCGCTTGAAAAAGGTGTTGAATCCGGCGTCGTTATTGGCCTGCGCGGCTTTTATGTGATGCTGAAGCCGTAGCGCCTCTTCACGAATCACCTGCCAGTTTTCCGTCAGCTTCTGCAGCTCTGGAAATGCCGTGGTATCAAAGTACGGCTGCTTTGCCGGTAACGTTGAGAAGCGAGTCATGAACATATTGATCGGCGCCATAAACGTCGAGTGGTCAAAGAGTTGACGGGAAAGTTTTTGTTTTTCCACACCGCGTGAATGCGCATAAATGACGCTGATAATAAAAATACCGATAATGATTGCTGCGAACATAACGTCACTGTCCTTCTAAGAAAACCTCATCCCGGGATTTTCAGGCAACCCTCCCGGTGATGCCAAAGAGAAAAGTGTAGTTCGTTGACAATAAATTTACATTTCTACAACTTAAAAGGGCCATTTTTGCTAAAGAAGCGAGTCAGCCCGTTTAACCTTTATCCAGGCTTGCCGACAGTAGAATTGAGATGGCTCCGCTACTTCACCCGGTGACGGCTGATTACGTTATGCCTTATCTCCTGATGACGGCTGCCAGATCACAATGCTTTGGTAAACCGGAAATGACTTTGCTTGTAACCTTCGCGAAGATAAAAACGGTGTGCATCGCGGCGTTTAATATTTGTGGAAAGCTCCGTTAGCTCGGCGCCCGCCTGACGTGCTTCTTCTTCTGCCCAGGCCAGAAGCTGACTGCCAATTTTTTGTCCCCGCATCGGCGGTAATACCACCAGCTCCTGAATTTCGCCAATCCAGTTGGCATGATGGAGATGAAACTGCATATGCAGGCTGATCATGCCGACTACCTCTCCGTTACGCAGCGCTAAACGATAATGAAAGTTGGGGTCCAGTAAATTAGCGGCGAACCCATCCCTGAAAGCCTGATAATCAAGCTCATTTTTAAGTAACTCACAGATAAGCGCGTAAACAGAATCGGTATCCTCTGTTGTCGCGTGGCGTAATTCACAGACTGGCATAATGTCCTCCCGACGCTTCATCAGGATCAACCATCTTTCGACAGACTGTAGCAAACTACCGTCATTATTTATTCTATGGCAGTTAAACGGCGGATAACGTGCAGCCAAAGATCACTCTGATGGCAAGGGGGAGGGCGAGCCTCCCGGGGAGTTAGGTGGCAGGCTGATGTTTAACCACGTTAATCATCCACGGCACACCGAAACGATCGCTGACCTTGCCGAAACCCTGCGCCCAGAAGGTCTCCTGCCAGTCCATTTCGATTTGCCCTTGTGCGGCAAGGTTATCAAACCAGCGCTTCCCTTCTGCTACATCCTGGGTATCAAGCACCAGCGTAAAGCCGGAATAATGCGCCGTTCCCGACGGGCTGGCATCACTCATCATGATATCGCTGCCGGCAATACGCATGTTGGCGTGGGCGATAGCAGTATCGGGAAAGCGCATTCCTGACGGGCAGCCCTCTTCGTTATCCGCCGCCGAGGGGGGCATTTCACCGAAGCTGAGTTTATAAAGCAGTTCTGCGCCTAACGTTTGTTGATAATACGCGATGGCGTCGGCACAGTTGCCGGCAAAAGAGAGATAGGGACTTAACGGCATGATGGTTACCTCAGGTAAGAGATGCTCGTTAAGTGTAGTTCGAAATTGGCACAATATTGTCGGTGGCAGGGCCGCTCAGGCCCGGTAAGCAAGGCGCTACCGGGCAATGACGCGGTAAATCAGTTCTTTTTCACGAACTCTGATTTCAGTTTCATCGGGCCAAAACCATCGATTTTGCAGTCGATGTTATGGTCGCCTTCAACCAGACGAATGTTCTTCACTTTGGTGCCGATTTTCAGCATGGAAGAGCTGCCTTTTACTTTCAGATCTTTCACGATGGTGACGCTATCGCCTTCTGCCAGCAGGTTGCCGTTGGCGTCTTTGACAATCAGCTCATCGCTCTCCTGAGCGGGTTCCGCATCGTTCCATTCGTGAGCGCATTCCGGGCAGATGAACATGCCGTTATCTTCGTAGGTATATTCGGAGTTACATTGCGGGCAGTGGGGTAATGACATGTTGGTATCCTCAAAAAGTCAGCGGGGGCAAACGCGCCCAAAAATGGCAGATCGCCGAAAAAGGCCGCAATTATACACAAAATCCTTAGCGTTGTCGGGACTATTGCCGCTTTTATAAAAGGGTCTGCGCCACGCCAGTCAGCAATGGTTTACACTCGAATAACCGCTTTTTTACTGTCACCACAGCGCATTAGGGCGTCCTTGTTTACACCTTTTGACCGAATTGACATATATGTGTGAAGTTGATCACATATTTAAACCCTGTTAGGGTAAAAAGGTCATTAACTGCCCATTCAGGCGTCAACAGGTTCGGTTGTACAGTCCGTAACCGGACAGTGTAAGTAAACCTGCTACGCTTGTATGAGGGATAGCGTTCGCGCCCCTCCCTCCGCTCGACGGCGACGCTGGCGCGGTATGCCAGTGCCCGCCGTATATAGCGCTACAGGGCTTAGCCTATGAGGACAGCTATGCTGAAAAGGAAAAAAATAAAACCGATTACACTGGGCGATGTGACCATCATTGATGACGGTAAACTTCGCAAAGCGATTACCGCCGCCTCGCTGGGCAACGCGATGGAGTGGTTTGATTTTGGTGTTTATGGATTTGTTGCCTACGCGTTGGGTAAAGTCTTTTTCCCCGGCGCCGATCCCAGCGTTCAAATGATTGCCGCGCTGGCCACGTTTTCCGTTCCCTTCCTGATTCGTCCGCTCGGCGGGTTATTCTTTGGTATGCTCGGCGATAAATACGGGCGCCAGAAGATCCTGGCGATCACGATTGTGATTATGTCGATCAGTACCTTCTGTATCGGGTTAATCCCCTCTTACGCGACGATCGGTATCTGGGCGCCAATACTGTTGTTGCTGTGTAAAATGGCGCAGGGCTTCTCGGTTGGCGGGGAATATACCGGCGCGTCGATCTTTGTCGCGGAATATTCGCCGGATCGTAAACGCGGATTTATGGGAAGCTGGCTGGATTTTGGTTCCATCGCCGGGTTCGTGCTGGGCGCGGGCGTGGTGGTCTTGATCTCGACGATTGTCGGCGAGGAGAATTTCCTTGAGTGGGGCTGGCGTATTCCGTTCTTTATCGCCCTGCCATTGGGGATTATTGGTCTCTACTTACGCCATGCGCTGGAGGAGACGCCAGCGTTTCAGCAGCACGTGGATAAACTGGAGCAGGGCGACCGCGAAGGGTTGCAGGATGGGCCGAAAGTCTCCTTTAAAGAGATTGCCACCAAACACTGGCGTAGCCTGTTGTCATGTATCGGTCTGGTGATTGCCACCAACGTGACCTACTACATGCTGCTCACCTACATGCCGAGCTACCTGTCGCATAACCTGCACTATTCTGAAGATCACTGCGTGTTGATTATCATCGCCATTATGATCGGGATGCTGTTTGTGCAGCCGGTGATGGGGCTGCTGAGCGACCGTTTCGGTCGACGTCCATTTGTGATTATGGGCAGCATTGCGCTGTTCGCGCTGGCGATCCCGGCCTTCATCCTGATTAACAGTAACGTTATTGGCCTGATTTTTGCCGGTTTGTTGATGCTGGCGGTGATTCTGAACTGCTTTACCGGGGTGATGGCCTCGACATTGCCGGCGATGTTTCCGACGCATATTCGTTACAGCGCGCTGGCGGCGGCTTTTAATATCTCTGTATTGATTGCCGGTCTGACGCCAACGCTGGCGGCCTGGCTGGTGGAAAGCTCGCAGGATCTGATGATGCCGGCGTATTATTTGATGGTCATCGCGGTGATAGGCTTGATTACCGGTATTTCCATGAAAGAGACGGCCAATCGTCCGTTAAAAGGCGCAACGCCAGCGGCGTCGGACATCCAGGAAGCGAAGGAAATTCTGGGCGAGCATTACGATAATATTGAGCAGAAAATCGACGACATCGATCAGGAAATTGCGGAGCTGCAGGTCAAACGTTCGCGTCTGGTACAGCAACATCCGCGTATCGATGAATAAATTTCGCGCTTAAGGTTCGCTTAATCTCTCGCGGGCATACTCTCCTCCATACCTTTGGAGGAGAGCGTCATGAAAAGCTATATTTATAAAAGTTTGACGACCCTGTGTAGTGTGCTGATTGTCAGCAGTTTTATCTATGTGTGGGTCACGACGTATTAAACGCCTGTTATGCCTTTTTCAACAGCACCCAGGCACGGGTGCCTGTTCTTTCCGTACGGTTTTGCAGGAAAAACTGTCCCTGATGTAGCTGGGTGATGCGGCTGACGATACTCAGCCCCAGGCCAATTCCGCCATAACGGCTGTCCATCCGCACGAACGCTTCGCTTAGCTTCCCGCATTTGCTTTCATCAATACCCGGCCCCTCGTCTTCGACCGCCATAATAGCGTCGGGGTCGGCGCTAATGTGGATAGTGATATGGGTTCCTTCAGGGCTATAGCGATGCGCGTTTTCCACCAGATTTCGCAGCAGCATACGCAGTAACGTCGCGTCACCGCGCACTACCACGTCCGCCGCACTTTCCGGCAGCAACAGAGTTTGCTGGCGCGTTTCCAGCATGGTGTTCAGCTCATCGTAGGAGGGGAGGATCACATCTTCCAGCAGTTTTACTTCCTGATAATTCCCGGAAGAGAATGACTGGCCCACGCGCGCCAGTTGCAGAAGCTGGGAGACGCTATCCATCATCTGGTCAAGACGGGCGATAAGCGGCGCGACATCAACATTGTGGGTTTTTGACAATAATTCCAGATGCAAACGCACCCCCGACAGCGGCGTGCGTAGCTCATGGGCCACATCGGCGGTAAAAAGGCGTTCATTGTCGAGCGTGGTGGTCAAACGCGTAACCAGTTGATTGATCGCCGAGACGACGGACTCAATCTCAAGCGTGGAGCTGTGAATGGCGATCGGCGCCAGATTATCCGCCGTCCGCGCTTCCAGCTCTTTTTGCAGTTCGGCGAGCGGACGGGTAATACGCCGTACCGCCTGGTAACAAATTAGCAGCGTCAGGCTAACCATAAATACGCCGGGGACGATCAGGCTGGCGACCGCCTCGCGAATTTCGTGCATGATATGGCGATCGTTGTTGCGATTATCCCGCAGCGCCTGCTCGAACAATTGGATTTGCTCAGTGCTTTCATGCCATAACCAGAAGGTACTGATTAACTGGAACACCAGCAGAATAAGACCAATTGTCAGCATTAAACGCTGGCGAAGGGTCATCGCTCTTCGCTGAAAACGCATCAGGCTCACTTAGCTTTCCTCAGTGGCAACCAGCATGTAGCCAAACCCGCGAACCGTGCGAATGCGCGACTTGCCGACTTTGTCGCGCAAATTATGTATATGCACTTCCAGAGTGTTGGTCGAGGGTTCGTTATCCCAGTTGTAGATATCGTTATAAAGAATTTCCCGGTGCACCGGACTGCCTGCCTTGAGCATCAACCGTGAGAGCAACGCGTACTCCTTAGGCGTCAGGGTCAGTTCCTGTCCATCCCTCCATGCCTGATGACGGCCTATATTGAGCGTCAGATTGCCAACCGTCAGTTCACTTTCACCCTGGTTATTATGGCGGCGCAGCAGCGCGCGGATGCGGGCGTGCAACTCCTCCAGGGCGAAGGGTTTAACCAGATAATCATCTGCGCCGACATCCAGCCCGGTAATGCGGTCATTGAGCGTATCGCGGGCGGTCAGAATGAGTACCGGCAGGGTATATTTTTTCTGTCGGATTCGCGTCAGGAAATGCAGGCCATCCTCATCGGGCAGCCCTAAATCCAGCACCATCAGACTGTAATGACCAGACTCCAGACTATGCTCGGCGGCACGCGCTGTCGAAACGCCATCACACGCATAGCCTTCGGTTTGCGCGGCGAGTATTAACCCCTGTAATAATAGCGTGTCGTCTTCAACAATCAGTATCTTCATTCGCTTAGTCTCCTGCACGGTTGCAGAATATCATCTGCGGCCTGGTAATACGTCGTTTGTACGCCGGTTAATCCCAGCATGGTTGAGAAAAGATTGTCCTGTGAATAATCCAGCGTGCTCGCCCGTTTTTGCAGGCAGGCCTGATCCACCTGATAACGCTGTTGATAATCTTTAGAAAGCCAAATGAGCATCGGGACATGTTTTTGCGTATCCGGCGCAATGGAATACGGCAGACCGTGTAAATAAACGCCATTTTCACCCAATGATTCGCCGTGATCGGAAAGATAGACCAGGCTGGTGGTGAATTTATCCTGATGAGATTTCAGCAGGTTAATGGCTTTATCTACAATATAGTCCACGTACAGCACGGTATTATCATAGGTGTTGATCAACTGCTGTTGGGAACAGTTCTGAATTTCGTTAGTGTCACAGGTTGGGGTAAATTTTTTAAACTGCGGTGGATAACGGTTGTAATAGGTTGGGCCGTGGCTGCCGATGGTATGTAATACAATAACGCCATCGCCTTTCAAATGGTCGATATAGTCTTCCAGACCGTGAAATAACACTTCATCGTAGCACTCGCCGTCGATACATTGTCCGGGCAGGTTTAGCTCGGTGACATTTTGATGCGGAACGCGATCGCATGCGCCTTTACAGCCGCCGTCATTATCATTCCACAGTACGTTAATCCCCGCGCGCTGGATAATATCCAGCAGCCCTTCCTGGTGATGCGCCAGCTCTTCGTCATAATGTTTGCGCGGCATATCAGAAAACATGCAGGGAACGGAGATCGCGGTCGTCGTACCGCAAGAGGTGGTATGCGGGAAATAGATCACATCGTCTTTCGCCAGCCGCGGATTGGTGTCGCGCGGATAGCCGCCAAGAGAGAAATCATCGCCGCGCGAGGTTTCGCCAACGATGAGAATCGTCAGGTTTTTGCGATCGCTTTTCAGCATTAATGGATTGCGATGGGCATCCTCGCCAATGCGTACCAGCGGCAAATTCGCCAGCCGTTGATGCGAATACCATGACCAACTGGCGACAATACTGTTCGATGGGCTTAACGCTTTGATCAACTGTTTATTATTTCGAAATAGCGAGGCGTAATCTTTATAGAAAAAGGCGGCGACCAGAATAACTAATAAAATAGAGATCAGGACGCTGACCAGGCGGTAAAGCCCGCTACGTAAGCGCGGCGTCGCCGGACGGATTTTGACCCAGAAGGCAATCACGGCTGCCAGAACGCCGCTTAATCCCAGCGTCAGCACCATTTGCGGCGTCATCAGCGCAAAGGTTTCCGCGGGCGTGGTATCCATCATATTGGCGATCATGGAACGATCGATGATGATGCCGTAAGTCAAAATAAAATACTGCGCGGCAGCGCCGACCAGAATAAAAACGCAGGCCAGCGGTCGGTTTAGCCAAATAAATGAGGCCAGCGTCAGCACACTATTGACCACGCTAAACGCGACGACCGGCATGGAAATAAACACCAGTACATTGCGCAGCGAGTTTAACGGTAGGTCTTGTAGTACCTGCTTGTAGAACGCAATGTTCAGGCAGACGGCAATATAAAAGGAAAAAAGCAGAAGCCAGGCGATTTGCCCAAGAACAGGTCTTTTAAGAAAGCGCTTTAACATGTTGATGCGTCCATCGATTCGGTGACGCTAATCGTGACAAAGTAAAATTAAGTGAACCTTAAGAACTTAATGTTGGTGGCGGCCGGATAACCTGCGCTATCCGGCCTGTTGCGATAACATTAACTACACGTGGTCAATCCTGTTTAACCGGCGCATCCAGCGGATACGGGTTTTTGTGAATACGGTTGTAATTCAACGCATACAGCGCGGTGATCACCATCAACGTGACGAACGACCACATCACTTCTTTGGCGCCGGAACCGATGACCGCCCAGATGCAATACACAAACGCGACGAAGGTAATCAGCAGATACAGCGGGCGCGCTTTACCAAAGTGACCGTGGCCTAACAGCAACAGCGCGGCACAGGTGTAAAGATAAGGCACCAGGGTGAAGATAACCGACACGGAGGAGACCAGACCAAACTCTTTCGCGGCGTTCGGCGACATACTGCTGAACTGGAAGATAGTCATCAGCACGCCGACGATAAGCAACCCAGCCACTGGCGTACCGGCTTTATTAACCCGCGCGAAGATCGGCGGGAAGAGACCATCGTCCGCCGCCGCTTTTGCGGTTTGACCGGCAAGCAGCGTCCAGCCGCCGAGAGAGCCCAGGCAACCCGCTGCCGCACAGAAGGAAACAATAGCCCCTGCGGTATCGCCCAGCGCCATACGCGCCGCGTCACCGAAAGGCGATGCCGACACGCGCAGCGCCGCGTTGGGGATCATCCCCATAATCGCCGTTGTGGAGAGCACATAGCAGACGGCGGCGATCAGTACCCCGCCGATGGTGGCGATAGGCACATTGCGTTTCGGGTTTTTGACCACACCGGCCGCAACGGAGGCGCTTTCTACCCCGATGAATGACCACAGCGTAACGTTCAACGTGCTTTGAATCGCGCCGAAGGTATTCATGCCGCTCACGTTCCAGGCCGCCATATAGGTTTCGCCTTTAAACCAGAACCAGCCGAAGACCGCAATCCCTACGATAGGCACCAGCGCCAGTACGGTGGCGACGGCCTGTACGCGGGTAATCATTTTCGGCCCGACGATGTTCAGCAGAACAAAAATCCACAGCACCGCGACGCAGGTAAGCGTTAATACCAGCGGATCTTTCAGAATCGGGAAGAAATAGCTCAGATAGCCGACGCCGATAACGACCATCGCGATATTACCGATCCAGCATGCCAGCCAGTACAGCACGTTCGTTTGATAGCCCAAAAACGGCCCGAAGCAGCGGCGTGCGTAGGCATAAGAACCGCCGGGACTGGGATCTAAGGACGACATTTTGG
Organism: Salmonella sp. GDC200615; assembly: GCF_050574145.1. NCBI lineage: Bacteria > Pseudomonadati > Pseudomonadota > Gammaproteobacteria > Enterobacterales > Enterobacteriaceae > Salmonella > Salmonella sp. GDC200615. The sequence goes on from NZ_CP192247.1 coordinate 588,606, forward strand.
CATAAACCATCGACAGCGCCAGGGCGCCGATGATAGTGACCAGCCATCCGTAGATTGCAATCCCGCCAGTGGCCGCCAGGTTGGCAGGGAGTAAGAATACCCCTGAACCCATAATATTCCCCGATACCATTAAGGTGACGGGGATTAGGCCCACTTTGTGAGCATCAGCATCCGAAGACATAATTTGGACTCCTGAAAAGGTGACTTCGTTACGATAAATTACGTCGTATCATACCCCTTCAGAATGCCGCTGAATTATGTCGGAGACGGGTTATCGCCAATGCTGTTATTATCGTGTCTTATCGTTGAGTGTAGAAAAATTAGGCAGCCGATCGTTCCCGATGTTGGCTAACATAATGCAGGGGGGTCATACCATAAAACTCTTTAAACACGGAAATAAAGTACGATGTGCTGTTATACCCACACAGCTGTGAGACTTGAGAGATATTCTTTCCGTCCATTAATAATTGGTTTACGGCATAACGCATTCGGCAGGTCGTGATTATTTGGCTATAACTGGTATTCTCGTTTTTGAGCTTTTTCTTTAACAAGCTTGGACTCAGGCACAGGCAGCTGGCAACGGCGCTCAGATTCCAGTCTTTATGAATATCGCTCTGAATGATGTGGTAAACGCTGTCACTGATGCGGCTGCGCAGCATGTGCATTAACAAAGAAATAAATTTTTTGTGGTCAAGAAAGCGGGATAAAACGGTGAAAAGGAGCGCACGGGTACGTTCACTAACAATTTCATCCGGTGCTTCCATCGCGCTGTAGCGGGCGGCGACCCTGAAGATATCCGGCGTCAGACAGTTGGCGGTCAATAAGGGATCGGCGTTGCGTTGCCAGACGGGAAGGTGTGAGAGATCTTTATTCAGGAATTGTAAATAGTCTTTAATATTATTGCGACTCACTTGTATTACTAGCACGCTATTTAATGATGAAATGTCAATAACGTTATTTTCACAAGCCAGAATGGCCATATGATTCGCTTTTAAGCTGATTGGCTCCTTACCATTTACTCGTAACCATGTATCTTTTTCGGTTAATAACACTATGCAAGGTTCGTTGCTGCAAATCCTCATACCCGAACTCCTGGAATATGAACATAAAATACCGGATCTCGCCAAACGGGAGAGATAACGGGGACTGAGTCAATTGTGTGATGAATTGAAACTGCACTAAAATAACTTTCCTGAATAATATTACAATATTTGTACGATGAATTAGGGTGTACAAAAAGTTGTACGCGAGTGGAAACTTGTCATTTTTGTATAAAAAAAGCGCGGGATGGGGCCCGCACAAAAAGGTATGACAGTATTATTGTTTTGCAGCAATACTCAGGGAATACATGCCATCCTCAAAAAAAAGACTCTTTGTGATTAGGCTTTCACGCACATAACGTGATATACGCCATCAATAATTTCCGTGCCTTCGGTTTCATGCTCAAAGCCAGGGAAGTGATGATCCCAAGATTGCAGTGAGCGTAAGTAACCCACCTGCGGACTGTTTTCATCGCCAAAGTTTTCGCCGGAGAGCAGCATCGGGATGCCTGGCGGGTAAGGAATAACGGAGTTCGCCGCAATGCGACCCGGTAGATTTTCAATCGCCACCATTTCAATATTGTTGTTCACAATCGCGTTGTAGGCGTCGCGCGGGGTAATCTCCGCAACCGGCAGGGTGGAATAGGCGGCGTTGAGACGGGCGCCCGGGTTATTTTTACGTAGCCAGGCAAACATTTTATCGCCCAGGTCATGAATACCCATGTTCGCGTAAGTGTCAGGATAATCCTGCACCAGTTCCGGCATCACCTGCGCCAGCGGCGTATTAGCGTCGTAATGATGTTTGAAGGAGCACAGCGTGTTGATCAGCGTTCCCCATTTCCCGCGAGTTACCCCCATAGAGAACAGGAACATAATCTGAAAGTCGGTGGTGCGGGTCGGCACGATACCGTGGCGGCCAAGCCATGCTGTGACCAGCGCAGCGGGTACGCCGGATGCTTCCAGTTCGCCATCGTCACCCATACCCGGCGCCAGGATACTGACTTTAATCGGGTCCAGCATACTCCAGTTATCCGGCAGATCTTTAAAGCCGTGCCAGGTTTCCCCGGGGCGCATGACCCAGCAGTTCTGGTCGGTGGCTAGCAGTTTTGCCGGCGCGTCGGCGAAGTCATATGTTTTACCGGTTTGTGGATCGGTGACGACGTCTTTATTCCACGGTTTAAAGAACCAGTCGCCTTCATCGGTAAACTCTTTATAAAGACGCGCCATCGCCTGACGGAAATCAACCGCTTCGTCAATCACCTCTTGAGTCAGGGACAGGCCGCTGTTACCGTCCATCATCGATACCGCCACATCGTTGGATGCGCAGATGGCATATAACGGAGAGGTGGTGGCATGCATCATATATGCCTGGTTGAAGCGGGAGAAATTCACCGCGCCACGGCCTTCACGGACGTGAATGTAGGAAGCTTGTGAAAGCGCATTCAGTAGTTTGTGCGTGGAGTGGGTGGCAAACACGGTCGGACCGTTATGGTCGCCTGGCTCGCCGCGCATCGCGTAGTGATCGCAATAAATCGGGTTGAAGCGCGCATAGCCGTACCATGCTTCGTCGAAGTGAATGCGATCGCTGGTTTTTGCCAGCAGATCCTGCGCCTCTTTGGCGTTATAGCATACGCCGTCATAGGTACAGTTGGTCACTACGCTGTAAGACGGTTTCTGTCCGGCTTTAGTTTTGGTCAGTGGGCTGGCGCTGATTTTTTTCTGCAAGGTTTCAGGCTGCATTTCCTGCGGGTAGATTGGCCCGATAATGCCGTAACGGTTACGGCTTGGCACCATATATACCGGTTTGGCCCCAGTGAGGATCAGCCCCTGCTCGATGGATTTATGGCAGTTACGATCCAGTACAACGACATCATTATCCGTCATACAGGCCTGCATAATAGTACGGTTAGAACCGGAGGTCCCGACAACCACGGACCAGGAGCGGTCAGCATCGAATACGCGGGCGGCGTTTTTCTCGCTTTCGCCAAACGCGCCGGTATGGTCGAGGAGTGAACCGAGCGTGGTACGCTCAATCCCCATATCGCTGCGGAACAGGTTTTCGCCATAATAATCGTGATAAAAGCGACCGGCAGGCGTTTTAGTGAAACCGACGCCGCCCTGGTGTCCCGGCGCCGCCCATGAATATTCATGAATGTCGCTGTATTTCATCAACGCGTTAAACAGCGGCGGTAACAGTTGCTGGCGATACCGGGTCATGGCGGCAACGGCGCGTCCGGCGATAAAGTCAGCGGTGTCTTCCAGAATCCAGGCGAATTCATCGACAAGCTCCAGCAGGTCGCGGTCCAGCGATGCCGTCGCTTTTTCCCTGTCGCCTAACAGGAAAACGGGCACGTTTTGCTGACGCTCGTGAAGCTTACCGATCAATTGCCTGACGCTCAGGTGCTCATCCGGTTGTTCCATTTGGTAGCTAAACATCAGACAGTCAATGGCTTCGTTCGCGGACAAGATGGCATAGCCGTCATCGAAGGATGTCGATTTAATGACGGTAACATTTTGTTGGCTCAAGGCATCCGCCAGACGCTCAACCGCGTTGCCAACCCAGGTGTCCTGATGCAGAAACTCACTTTCAACAATTAATACTTTCATCATCTTTTACCCGGTTGTGGAGGCCGTGCAATTTACGCCTTGCCGACCCGCCGTATGAATGTGACGTGGGCAAGTATTACCCCGTCAAATAGGGGGTGTAAAGTGATGGAATAATGGTCAGTTATTGATATTATTATTTAATAAACAAAGGGTTAATTATTGATAGCGAGCGATTTCACCCGCCGTTTATCGACAGGTGAATTATTTTTTTGGCTGATAGTGGTATCCGGCTTTAGCCGGGCATCGTCTGGCGTCGTTGCTGGCTTAGCTTGCGGTATTGTTGCGGCGACATACCGACAAATTTGCTAAAAGTACTGTAAAAACGGCTGCTGGATCGGAACCCGGCAGTCAGAGCGACATCGAGGATCGTTTTGTCAGTATCACTCAATAAGGCACGTACGTGATTGATGCGCATCGCCGTGATGTACTGCTTCATCGTCAATTGCATAACCCGCTGGAATATCCCCATCGCGTAGTTAGCATTGAGTTTGACATGCTCCGCGACGTCGTTAATGGTTAGCGCCTGATCGTAGTTATCGGCAATAAATCCCAGCATCTGGCTTACGTAAAACTGCGCATGGCGTGAGACGCTATTCTTGTGGGTGCGTGATGTTTTATTGAGCAAAATGGGCTGCCAGCCGGAAAGGCTAAAGCGTTTAAGCATCAGGCCGATTTCATCGATCGCCAACTGGCGAATTTGCTCATTCGGGCTGCTTGTTTCCTGCTGCCAGCGCAACACTTCAAAGGTGCTAAGCTGCTGGGTCGCCAGTGATTTAACCACCATCCCGTGCGTGACGTGGTTGATAAGATCGCGATCCAGCGGCCAGGAGAGAAACAGGTGCATCGGCAAACTGAAAATCGCCATCTGGCGGCAGTTGCCGGGGCGGGTAAGCTGGTGTGGCGTACAGGCCCAAAACAGGGTGATATGCCCCTGCTTTATCTGCACGACTTCATTGTTGATTAAATACTCCACATCGCCGTCAAACGGAACATTCACTTCTACTTGTCCATGCCAGTGACTGCTGGCCATTCTGTGCGGCGGCCTCAGTTCAACGTCCAGTCGTTGATATTCGGAATAGAGCGACAGCGGGCTACGGGTTTGCTTTTCATCGCCGTTGCACATGTGCGGGTCGGGCGGGAGGAGGGATATTGCTTGCGTACTCATCGTGACTCCATTTCCTGAATTATCAGAATTATGCCCCTTTAGCCGGGAGGAAACCGGGAATCCGGACACAGAATCCGTCGATATTGTAGAGCGTAGCCTGACTATCAGGCCGAATACTCTGCTTTTTACGCCATTTTGTCCCAAAAACTCAGATCTCCCGCGCGCCAGCATACGATCTGAGTTTTCGGGAATGCTCATCGGGGAAGACGGAGGTTTTCACCGGGAACGCGTGCCACCATGAAGGTGTTCACTACTGTTCTGGAGAGTCATGATGACGGCACCCAAAATTACCTTTATCGGCGCAGGTTCTACGATTTTCGTCAAAAATATCCTCGGCGATGTGTTTCACCGCGAGGCGCTAAAGTCAGCGCATGTCGCCCTGATGGATATTGACGAAACCCGGCTGGAAGAGTCGCACATTGTGGTACGGAAACTGATGGACTCAGCGGGCGCTTCTGGCCGGATTACCTGCCATACCAACCAGAAAGCGGCGCTACAGGATGCGGATTTCGTGGTGGTCGCCTTTCAGATTGGCGGCTATGAACCCTGCACCGTGACCGATTTTGAGGTTTGTAAGCGTCATGGCCTGGAACAGACGATCGCCGATACGCTGGGGCCGGGCGGCATCATGCGCGCGCTGCGGACCATCCCGCATCTGTGGCGGATTTGCGAAGACATGACGGAAGTCTGTCCGAAGGCCACCATGCTCAATTACGTCAACCCGATGGCGATGAATACCTGGGCGATGTATGCCCGTTATCCGCATATCAAACAGGTCGGCCTGTGCCATTCGGTACAGGGAACGGCGGAAGAACTGGCGCGCGACCTGAATATCGATCCCACCTCGCTGCGCTACCGCTGCGCCGGCATTAACCACATGGCGTTTTACCTCGAACTGGAGCGCAAAACGGCTGACGGGACTTATGTCAATCTCTATCCTGAATTGCTGGCGGCCTATGACGCCGGACAGGCGCCGAAGCCCAATATTCACGGCAATGAACGCTGCCAGAACATCGTGCGCTATGAGATGTTCAAAAAGTTGGGCTACTTCGTCACTGAGTCATCAGAGCATTTTGCCGAGTACACGCCGTGGTTTATTAAACCGGGACGCGAGGATCTGATTGCGCGCTACAAGGTGCCGCTGGATGAATATCCGAAACGCTGCGTAGAACAACTGGCGAACTGGCATAAAGAGCTGGAGGAGTATAAAACCGCCGAGCGTATCGACATCAAACCGTCCCGCGAGTACGCCAGCACCATTATGAACGCTCTGTGGACCGGCGAGCCGAGCGTGATTTACGGCAATGTGCGTAACGAGGGGCTGATTGATAACCTGCCGCAGGGAAGCTGCGTGGAAGTGGCTTGTCTGGTGGATGCCAACGGCATTCAACCGACGAAGGTGGGGACGATCCCTTCCCATCTGGCGGCGATGATGCAGACCAACATCAACGTGCAAACGCTGTTGACCGAAGCCATCCTCACGGAAAACCGCGATCGCGTGTATCACGCGGCGATGATGGACCCTCATACCGCAGCGGTGCTGGGTATCGAAGAAATCTATGCGTTGGTTGACGATCTGATCGCCGCGCATGGTGACTGGCTTCCGGCCTGGTTACGCCGTTAATCTCCAGCCGCGCTGGACGGCAGATCCGGCGTTTAACCTCTACTAACAGAAGGCGGGCGCTGGTAACAGCGACCCGGTACCCTATGAGCATCTCTCTGACAACAAAGCTGAGTTACGGGTTCGGTGCGTTTGGTAAGGATTTCGCCATCGGCATTGTGTATATGTACCTGATGTATTACTACACCGATGTGGTGGGACTCTCGGTCGGCCTCGTCGGCACCCTCTTTCTGGTCGCGCGAATCTGGGATGCGATAAACGATCCCATCATGGGCTGGATTGTCAACGCCACGCGTTCGCGGTGGGGGAAATTTAAGCCGTGGATATTGATCGGCACCTTAACCAATTCGCTGGTGCTTTTCCTGCTGTTCAGCGCTCATCTTTTTGAGGGAACCGCGCAGGTTGTGTTTGTCTGCGTAACCTACATCCTGTGGGGCATGACGTATACCATTATGGATATCCCATTTTGGTCGCTGGTGCCGACCATTACGCTTGATAAGCGAGAACGCGAACAACTGGTGCCGTTCCCGCGTTTCTTCGCCAGTCTGGCTGGCTTCGTCACTGCCGGTATAACGCTGCCGTTTGTGAACTACGTTGGCGGAGCGGATCGTGGGTTCGGCTTTCAGATGTTTACGCTGGTGCTAATTGCGTTCTTTATCGCCTCGACTATCGTGACATTATGCAACGTCCATGAGGTGTACTCCTCCGACAACGGTGTAACGGCGGGCCGCCCACATCTGACGTTAAAAACGATCGTTGGATTGATATACAAAAATGATCAGCTCTCTTGCCTGTTGGGAATGGCGCTGGCGTATAACATTGCCTCCAATATTATCAATGGCTTTGCGATCTACTACTTCACCTATGTGATTGGCGATGCCGATCTTTTTCCCTATTACCTTTCTTACGCCGGCGCGGCGAATATTGTGGGCGGGCGCCTCCGTGATGCCCGTTCTGAGTTGCGCAGGGCTCTTCGCGATGGCGTTGGCGGATGTCCATAATGCCGCTTTAATCGTGGCGGCGGGTATTTTCCTGAATATCGGGACCGCGCTCTTTTGGGTGCTTCAGGTAATCATGGTGGCGGATACGGTCGATTATGGGGAATTTAAGCTCAATATTCGCTGCGAGAGTATCGTTTATTCCGTACAGACGATGGTCGTGAAGGGCGGCTCGGCGTTTGCGGCGTTCTTTATCGCTTTGGTGCTGGGGCTGATTGGCTACACGCCGAACGTGGCGCAGTCTGCGCAAACCCTGCAGGGGATGCAGTTTATTATGATTGTCCTGCCGGTACTGTTTTTCATGATGACGTTGGTTCTCTACTTCCGCTACTACCGTTTGAATGGCGACATGCTGCGCAAGATTCAGATCCACCTGCTGGATAAATACCGGAAAACGCCGCCATTCGTCGAACAGCCGGATAGCCCGGCGATTTCTGTGGTAGCGACCAGCGATGTAAAAGCGTGAGCATGTTCTCTCGTGCAGGCCGGATAAGCCGGATAAGCGTAGCGCCATCCGGCAATTAACCGATAACGCGGCCCGGGAGAACGCCGGGCCTGCCAAGTTATTTCGCGCAGTTAGCGCACTGTTTGCTGACAATCTGCTGGAAGAAATCGTTGCCTTTGTCATCCACCAGGATAAAGGCCGGGAAATCTTCTACTTCAATTTTCCAGATAGCTTCCATGCCGAGTTCCGGATATTCGACACACTCCAGATGCTTAATGCTCTGCTGTGCCAGTACCGCCGCCGGGCCGCCGATACTGCCCAAATAAAAGCCGCCATGTTTTTTACAGGCATCCGTGACCTGCTGACTACGGTTGCCTTTCGCCAGCATAATCATACTGCCGCCGTGGGATTGCAGTAGATCGACATAAGAGTCCATTCGGCCTGCGGTGGTGGGGCCTAATGAGCCAGATGGATAACCTGCCGGGGTTTTTGCCGGACCTGCGTAATAGATGGGATGGTCTTTAATATACTGCGGCAGGTCTTCGCCGGATTCAATACGCTCTTTTAGCTTCGCGTGGGCGATATCGCGACCTACGATAATGGTGCCCGTCAGCGACAGGCGAGTCGAGACCGGGTACTGCGATAGCTGGGCGAGGATCTCTTTCATCGGACGGTTGAGATCGACTTTTACCGCGTCGCCTTCGCCCGCCTGACGCAGTGCTGGCGGAATATACTGGCCCGGATTGTGTTCCAGTTTTTCGATCCAGATGCCTTCGCGGTTGATTTTCGCTTTGATGTTACGGTCTGCCGAGCAGGAGACGCCCATCCCCACCGGACAGGAAGCGCCGTGACGCGGCAGGCGAATTACGCGAATATCGTGGGCGAAATATTTCCCGCCGAACTGGGCGCCGAGGCCAAATTTTTGCGCTTCTTCCAGCAGTTCCTGTTCCAGGTGGAGATCGCGGAATGCCTGGCCGTGCTCGTTACCTTCCGTCGGCAGCGCGTCGTAATAGTGGGTGCTGGCGAGTTTAACGGTTTTCAGCGTGCTTTCCGCCGAGGTGCCGCCAATGACAAAGGCGATATGGTATGGCGGACAGGCCGCGGTGCCCAGCGTGCGCATTTTCTCAACGAGGAAGTTTTTCAGCTTGCCTGGGGTGAGCAGCGCTTTGGTCTCCTGATAGAGATACGTTTTGTTTGCTGAACCGCCGCCTTTCGCCACGCAAAGGAACTTGTACTCGTCGCCGTCGACGGCATAGAGATCGATTTGCGCTGGCAGGTTGCTGCCGGTATTGACCTCTTTGTACATATCCAGCGGCGCGTTCTGCGAGTAGCGCAGGTTATCTTCGATATAGGTATTAAACACGCCTTTGGAGAGCGCGGCTTCATCGCCGCCGCCCGTCCAGACGCGTTGGCCTTTTTTACCCATGATAATCGCCGTGCCGGTATCCTGGCAGGTCGGCAGAACGCCTTTGGCGGCGATTTCGGAGTTTCTCAGGAATTGCAACGCCACATATTTGTCGTTTTCGCTGGCTTCGGGGTCATGGAGAATGGCGGCGACTTGCTGCTGGTGTTCAGGACGGAGCATAAAAGACGCATCATGGAAGGCTTGCTGAGCCAGCAATGTTAACGCCTGCGGCTCAACATTGAGGATAGATTCTCCATTGAATTCACTGACGCTGACATAATCGGAGGTGAGCAGATAATACTCTGTTTTGTCCTCTCCCATCGGGAAAGGCGCCTGATAGATAAACTCTTTTTTCGACATGTGCTTCCAGCCTAATAGTAAGAAAATGTATTAAGAGCCTCACGGGCCAGGCTCTAAGTCGCGCGCCGCGCATAACCGGGCGGCGCGCGCGGCCATTACAGGAATCCGTACATTGCGGCAAAGATCCAGCCAAAGACGCAGGAGACGCTCACGCCAATCAAACCCGGCAGAATGAAGCTGTGGTTAATGACGAAGCGGCCAATACGGGTTGTGCCGGAACGGTCAAACTGAATCGCCGCCAGATCGCTTGGGTAGGTCGGCAGGATATAGTAGCCATAACATGCCGGCGCAGAGGCCACGATATACGCCGGATCGACACCGATAGCCAGCGCGACGGGAACAATCGCCGCCAGCGCCGCCGCCTGGGAGTTAACAAACTTGGAGACCAGAAGCAGAACGATGGCATAGGCCCACGGATACTCTTTGACCATTTCGCCCAGCACGCCCTGAATTTCCGACATATGCGCGCCGAACATGGTTTCCGCCATCCAGGCGATCCCGTATACCGCGACAATCGCAATCATACCGGAACGAAAAACTTCGTTTTTTGAGATAGACGCAGGATTGGTTTTGGTCAGGATGATAATGAGCGCCCCGGTCAGCAGCATGAACATCTGAATGACCAGCACCATCGACAACGGTTTGCCGCCGAAGGTTGGACGTAAGTCGGAGTCCGCGCCCAGGAGAGCGACCACGGCAATCGCCGCCAGGAAGATCCACATCGCCAGCCAGTTGCTTTTCGGCAGTTTTTTATCCAGCAGCGTCGCGGTATCGCCGTACACGTACTGACGGTTTTCCGGTACGGAAATAAATTTCTGAAACGCTTCGTCTTTATCCAGATCTTTACCGCGGAACCAACTAAAAATACCGATTGCCAGGATACCGAGCAGGGTAGACGGGATGGTGATCGACAGCAGATCGAGGAACTCCAGATGTTTTCCGTCAAATGTCACGTTGCCCAGCATCGCTACCAGAGAAACCACGGCGACGGAAACCGGACTGGCGATGATGCCCATTTGCGCGCCGATAGAACTGGCCGCCATTGGACGTTCCGGACGGATATTATTCTTGATCGCCACGTCATAGATAATCGGCAAAATGGTGTAGACCACGTGGCCTGTCCCACACAGAATCGTCAGGGTACAGGTGACGAACGGCGCCACAATAGAGACGTATTTGGGGTTGCGGCGCAGCAGCTTTTCGGCAATCTGCAACATCACATCCAGTCCGCCTGACGCCTGCAACGTTGCCGACGCGGCGACTACCGCGATAATGACCAGCATTACGTCAACGGGCGGTTTACCTGGCTGGAGATGGAAAACAAACACCAGAATGACCAGACCGATACCGCCCAACAACCCGAGCGCGATCCCGCCCTTTCGGGCACCATAAAACAGACATATTAATATTATGAGAAGCTGTATACTAAATAACATTTTTATTTATCCTCGCGATAAACCCAGTCAATTTTGATAAATGGATCACAGCCATCTTCTGATTTGTGTGAATGAGCATCAGGAAATGGCGAATATTCAATGCGCCAGTGGCGACGATTAACGATTAAGCTTTTTACAGAGTTGCTTTAAGTAATTATTTTCTTGCGATAGTGATGTTCAGAGGGGCGTACCCTCTGGCGATGGGCAGGTGGAGTCAGCGAGAGCAGTAAATTATGATTTGTCTGTTTTAAAAACAGGCGTTTATTATTTAATTTTTGTGTCTCGCCATCAGGTAAATCACGAGATAAATCGAACAGAATGTGACTTATGTGATCATTGTCACGCCATTTTTTTAAATTATTAGTATGGCGTGTGGAGACGCGTATCTGCTCACCAATATACGTATTGTCCATAGGCGTAGCACAAGCTCCATTGCTACAAACATAGTTTTATTTAAGTGTCAGGAAAATTCCGGACAAATCCCTTTTTTAATAAAAATACACACTCTCGGCATGGGATAATACTTAATTAACTTTTGTTAGCGTTTTGAAATTAAAAACAGCGCAGAGCGCTGTAATAATAGAAAATAACGTTAACAGGCCTGGGGTGAGTATATTTGATCTGACACAATTTCCCAGGTTTGTTATTAATGTGATAGCATTTTTATTGGCATTGTTATAATAAATGTTACCAGGATATAACGCTTCGCGTCGGCTTTATGCGGTATCCTTACTGACAATATTGTTTCAGTAAAGAGTAATGTTCCGGCTGAACGCGGTAGCGGTAAACCGGCCTGCCGGTCACGCCGTAATGAATACTGGTAAACAAGATATGGCAATTCACCAGCCAGATGAGATATTTACGGCAGGAGACGCGCGAGATATTCACTTCGTTGGCCAACTCGTCGGTAGAAAATTCCTGCTCCTGATGCGCATCAATCCACTGACATAAGGTGCGTAGCGTTTGCTGCGTCAGCCCTTTTGGTAGCCGACGAGGCTCCTGCTCGCTGGATGAATTACCGTGAATGAGCAGGTCAAGCTCAGACTGTTCGTAATACTGGCGTTTTTCCATCGCCGTTTTCTTACGTAGCCAGCCGGTCAACGCTTCTTCAAAGCGCGTGGCCTGAAAAGGCTTGATCAGATAATCCACCACGCCGTAGTGAAGCGAATCTTTAATGGTGGCGGCGTCAGCGGCAGAAGAAATGACAATAACGTCGCTTTTGCAGCCTGCGCTGTGCAGGACAGGCAGCAGATCCAATCCGTTTTCCTGCTGCATATAGATATCCAGCAGGATTAGGTCAATGTGATTTTCACTGTTGAAGATAAACTCTTTCGCTTTTTCCAGCGTCGAAGCGGTTCCACAACAATGAAAACCGGAGATTTGCGCGACATAGCGGCGATTTAACTCCGCGACCATCGCATCGTCATCGACAATTAATACATTGATCATAGGCTGGTCCTTTTTCCATCCCAGGGTAACTGTACAAAAAATTGTGTGAAGATCCCAGGCTCGGACTCCACGGAAATTACGCCGCCAAGTGCTTCAACCTGCTGTTTAACCAGCGCTAAACCGACGCCGCGTTCGGCGCCTTTCGACGAGACGCCTTTTTCAAAAATCGCCTCGATGCGCTCAGGTTCGATACCCGGACCGTCATCGCTCACTTCGCAATGCAGCCAGCCATGACGGTAGTGTAACGAGACGCTGATTTCGCCGCCGGATTCCTGGCTCAACGCTTCCAGAGCGTTTTCAATCAAATTACCCAGCGCCGTAATCAGCACCGTAACCTGATCTTCATTGTTATTATCCGGTAACTGGCTGTCGCTGCTTATCACCAGGCTGTGCCCGAAATCAGAGGCACGAGTAATCTTACTGAGCAAAAAGCCAGCGATAATCGGCGACTTTATTTTACCCAGCAGCAAACCGATCTCTTCCTGATAGTTATTGGCCGTCTTGATAATATACGCTTCAAGCTGCTTATAACTCTTCAGGTGCAATAATCCCAGAATCACATGTAATTTGTTCATGAATTCGTGGGATCGTTCACGGAGCGCATCCGAGTAGTTCACCATCCCGTCCAACCGCTGCATCAGTTGGCGAACTTCTGTTTTATCCCTGAAGGTGGATATCGCGCCGATAATTTCGCCGTTGCTGCGCACCGGAACGGTATTCACCAGCAGCAGGCGGCCTTTGACGATGATCTCTTCATCGCGGCGCGGCGTACCGTCACGCAACACTTCGCTAATGTCCACTACCTGCGACCAGGCATGGCTCAGGGTGGATAATCTGGCGTCATCCTGCGTTTTTCGATAATCGAGCAGCGCCTGCGCCGCATGGTTAATCAACGTGACTTCGCCGCTATCATCCACGGCGATAACGCCCTCTTTGATTGACTGCAGCATCGCCTGGCGTTGTTCAAACAGGGTTGAGATCTCATAGGGTTCGAGGCCAAACAGGATACGTTTCAGCACCTTGACCAGCGCATAGGTGCCTAATAACCCCACCAGAGCGCCGAACAGAATGGACCAGATAATACTGCCGCGGCTATTGTTGATCTGCTGCGTAACGTGACTGAGTTCCGGCCAATCGCTACCACGCCGATCTGCCGGTGGCGTTCATCATAAACCGGTGTGAAAACGCGCAGCGCTTTGGCAAGAAAGCCGCGATTAATGGCAACGTTTTCCTTTCCCTGCAGCGCGAGCAGAATATCATCGCCTTTGAACGGTTGGCCGATTCGCTGCGTTTCTGGGTGCGAATAACGGATGCCCTGCATATTGGTCACCACAATAAACAAAAAGCCATTATGCTGGCTCACCGCTTCGGCGAGCGGCTGAATGCCGCTTTCCGCAGGCGGTTTTTTCAGCCCCTCGCGAATTGCCGGAGAGTCCGCCAGCGAGCGAGCCACCGCCAGCGCTTTATCTGCCAGCGCGTCGCGCGTCATGCTGCTGATTTGCGAAAAATAGATCAGATGGACCACAACGAGCACCGAAAACAAAACGGCGCTGACCATCAGAATGACGGTAGTGCCGAGTTTCATGGGGCGTTTGCGTAACGCCCGGCATGGCAGGGAGTGTTTCATAGTGGACCTGAGCGGACGAATCGTAAGGTTATTATCCCTGATGAGGCGTCTAATTCAAAGGCATAGGCGATGTTGCTCCAGTGTTGAAAAGCCCGTCTTGCCTTGCAGGGGGCGCTACCTGCTCATGTCGACTGGCAAACGTCATGTCGTTAATTAATATCGCCGGATACCGTGATGGGTAATTTATTTTCATCAGAATTACATAAAATAATTTTTCATTAATTTTTATAATAACGTATGCGGTATCACATTTTATTTTTACTGACGTTCAGAATGCGTTTGATCACAATCAATCAGCGCTAATATTTAATCTATTATGATTAGTTTTCATTACATATTATTAATAATTATGGAAGCAATGTGAGAAATAAAAAATGGAAATAAAAAAATGGCTGAACACAACCATAACCCGACGTGATGCTATTGTCGCTACTGCAAAAGTAGGGGCGGCGGTGACGCTAAGCTAGGCGATTACGCTGCCTTTTGCTACCACTGCCCAGGCGCAGGATACCCCGATACCGAAGGATGCCAACGGCGAAACCGTCAGGCACAGCGCCTGTCTGGTCAACTGTGGCAGCCGATGCCCGCTTAAGGTTATCGTGAAAAATGATCGCATTGTGCGTATTGAACCGGAAGACGCGAAAGATGACGCGGTATTCGGCGAGCATCAGATTCGTCCCTGCCTGCGCGGGCGTTCCAGTCGCTGGCGCGTCTATAGCCCGGATCGCATTAAGTATCCGATGAAAAGAGTGGGAAAACGCGGCGAAGGAAAATTTAAACGTATTTCATGGGATGAGGCCACAGCCTTTATTGCGGCAGAATTAACGCGCGTTAGCGAAAAATATGGCCGGGAAGCTATTTATTATAATTATCAATCCGGCGCGTATTATCACACGCAGGGCAGACCCGCCTGGATAAGATTACTAAATCTCACCGGCGGTTATTTAAATTATCACAACACCTATTCCACGGCGCAAATCGCCACCGCCACGCCTTATACCCACGGTGATTATGTCGGTAGCTATTTTACGCAGATCGCGCATTCCGATCTGGTGGTGCTATTTGGCCTGAATCTCTCAGAAACGCGGATGTCCGGCGGCGGTCAGGTTGAAGAGCTGCGCCGGGCGCTGGAGACCTCGAAAGCCCGGGTCATTATTATCGATCCGCGCTATACCGATTCGGTGATTACCGAACACGCCGAATGGCTACCGATTCGCCCAACCACGGACGCTGCGTTAGTCGCCGGCATAGCGCATACGCTGATTACCGAACAGCTTCTCGACGAGGCGCTGGTAAACCGCTATTGCGTCGGCTATGACCGTAGCACCTTGCCGGACACGGCTGCGCCTAACGCCAGCTATAAAGATTATGTTCTTGGCACGGGCGACGACGGTATCGCGAAAACCCCGGAATGGGCGGCGGATATCACCGGTATTCCGGCAACGCGTATTCGCCAACTGGCGCGCGAAATCGCCTCGGCGCGCGCCTGCTATATTTGCCAAGGCTGGGGGCCGCAGCGTCATGCCAACGGCGAACAAACCGTGCGTGCTATTCAGACGCTGCCAGCGTTAACCGGCCACTTCGGGCGGCCCGGCACCAACAATGGCAACTGGCCTTACGGTACGCCGTATGGCGTGCCATTGTTGCCTGTCGGTAAGAATCCGATCACAACCTCTATTCCTTGCTATCTGTGGACGGACGCCATTCAGCATCCGGAGAAAATGACCGCGACGACAATGGGTGTGAAAGGCGCGGACAGGCTAAAAACCGGAATTAAGCTGTTTTTCAACCAGGCCGGTAATACCTTGCTGAATCAGCACGGCGAAACGAACCGCACCCGACAAATTCTCGCGGATGAATCGCTGTGTGAAACCATTATCGTGATTGAAAACCATATGACGCCCAGCGCGATGTATGCGGATCTGCTGTTGCCGGAGACCAGCTATCTTGAGGCGGAAGACCTGGTGGACAGCTCCTATGCGGCGGGATCGCATAACTATATGATTGCGATTCAGAAAACCGTTAAACCGATGTGGGAAGTGCGCAGCACGTATGACATCTGCGCGGATATCGCCGGGCATCTTGGACTGCGCGAGCAATATACCGAGGGCCGAACTCAGGCGCAGTGGGCGGAGATGCACTATCAGCAGATCCGTGAAAAACGTCCATACCTGCCGGAGTGGAGCGTGGCGAAAGAGATGGGTGTGATTGACCAGCGTATCGCTACCGAGCAGCAGAGCCTTGCGTTTGCCGATTTCCGCGCCGACGGCGAAGTATCCGTTGCAGTTAAGCGGCTTCCATACCAAAGGGCATACCCACTCGACCTACAGCAATGTGCTGATGCTGCATGAGGCGGTGCCGGATGAAGTCTGGATTAACCCGATTGACGCCAGCGCCCGCCAACTGAAGTCCGGCGATCGGGTGCATGTATTCAATGACCGCGGCGTGGTGGAGCTTCCCTGTAAAGTGACCCAGCGCATTTTACCCGGCGTGGCGGCGATGCCGCAGGGCGCGTGGACGCGGCTTGACGGCAACGGCGTTGATGTCGGCGGCTGTATCAATACGCTGACCAGCCACCACCCTTCGCCGCTGGCGAAAGGCAATCCGCAGCATACCAATCTGGTTGAAATTAAACGCGCTTAAGGAGTGATGTACGATGAAACAGTATGGCTTTTATGTTGACTCCTCGCGCTGTTCAGGCTGTAAAACCTGCCAGGTAAGCTGCAAGGATAATAAAGATCTGGATGTCGGTCCGAAACTGCGCCGCGTCTATGAATATGGCGGCGGAAGCTGGGTGAAAGAGGGGGAAAGCTGGCATCACGACACCTTTACCTACTACCTCTCTATTGCTTGTAACCATTGCGATGAGCCGGTATGTGTCTCCGGCTGTCCGACCGGGGCGATGCATAAACGCAAAGAAGATGGTCTGGTCGTGGTGGATGACAGCGTATGCGTCGGCTGTCGTTATTGTGAAATGCGCTGCCCCTACGGCGCGCCGCAGTTTGATACGCAGGCGAACGTGATGCGTAAGTGCGACGGTTGTCTCTCCCGACTGGAGAACAATCTGCGCCCTATTTGTGTGGATTCTTGCCCGCAGCGAGCGCTGGATTTCGGCCCTGTCGATGAATTACGGGCAAAATATGGCACGGAGAATCAAATCGCGCCGCTGCCTTCGGCGTCGTTCACCCATCCTAACCTCATTATTAAACCGCATCCGAAAGCGAGACCCACGGGCGATACGGAAGGCGCAATCATGAACATTCGGGAGGTGCGCCATGCATGAGTTACCGCTGGTCTTTTTTACGGTCTTTACCCAGAGCGCGGTCGGCGCGTTTATTCTGCTGCTGATTGGCGGCGCAATGGGGCTGGCCGCGCCGCGGCGTAAGGCTATCGGTCTGTTCTCGGTGATGTGCCTGTTTGGGATTGGCGTCGTTGTCGGCACCTTCCACGTCGGGCAACCGCTGCGTGCGCTGAATATGCTGCTGCGCGTCGGACATTCGCCGATGAGTAACGAGATTGCTTTGTCGGCGGCTTTTGCGGCGCTCGGCGGTCTGGGGGCGCTCGGTTTATTCCTGAACCGTGCGACGCCGCTGTGTAACGCGTTGGTCTGGTTGGCGGCGATAGTCGGAGTAGTCTTCTTATACGCCGTTCCGCAGATTTACCAACTGCCGACGGTGGCGACCTGGCGTTCATCTTACACCACGGCAATGATGATATTGACGCCGTTGATTGACGGCGGCGCGTTGGCGGCATTGTTTGGCGTGCGCCGTCTGGGGCTACTGGTCAGCGTGTTGGCGATTTTGGTGAGCTTTTGTCTGCGCCCGGGCTATATGGCGACGCTGATGAGCGCCGATAGCGCTCTGACCGCTGCGCAGCATAGCTGGTTTACCGCCCAGGCGATATTGCTGGCGGCGGGCGTGGTCGGGGTGGTGGTCTGCGCGCGCCTGAAATCGAGCGCTGCGGTGCTGGCCATGACGGCTGTGGTGGTTATCGCGGCGGAGTTGGCGGGTAGGATTGCGTTTTACAATCTGTGGACGCTGCCAATGTAGTTTTTGCCCGGCTTGTGCCATGTAAGCCTGATCAGCGTAGCGTCATCAGGCGAAATATTTCAGGAGCTATTGCTATGCCTTCCCGTGCTGTTTTGCCGCGTATCCTCGGCGCACTGTTTTACTACTCCCCTGAGAGGCCGGAGGTGAAAGCGTTGTTCGATTGTTTGCCAACGTTGCCTGAGCTTTACCCCTGGCGCGATCGCGGACCTATTGAATCACTGTGTGCGTCATGGTCGCTACCGGATGATGATGCGCTTACATGGCAATTTTCCGTGTTGTTTGAAGGCCAGGGAAAGATGCCCGTCCCGCCCTGGGGATCGGTCTATCTGGAAAAAGATAATTTGCTGATGGGGGAAACCACCGCCGATTATCGAGCTTTTTTACAGTCGCAGGGAATGGTATTCACTGACCGTGAACGCGAGCCGGAAGATCAGTTTGGCCTGATGCTATTAGCCTGTAGCGATCTGCTGGCACGAGGCGACAACGTGGCGGCCAACCGGTTACTGGAGGCGCATCTGCTGCCCTGGGGATTCCGCTATCTGGAATTGCTGCAACGCAATACCGTTAGCGCCTTCTATGCCCGGCTTGCCGTCGTAGCGACCTGTTATCTGCAGGATGTTCAGCAGCAACAGGGACTACAGCCTGAGAATAAACGGTTGTTTTTCTGAGGTATTGGTCAGGTTTTGATGACGTGCCGTAATACTTGTGCCGCCATTGTGCCCGCTGTTGCGTCAGCGGGCACAGTTTACTATTACAGCTCCGGCGTCTTTTTGAAACCGGTCAGCATCAGCACCAGGCTCTGTTTTGAGTCCGCTGGCGTGAAGTCGTAGTGATTTCCCTGACGGTCGCCGCCGATATACCAGGATATTTCCGTTTTCCCTTCCGCCAGCGCTTTGCGCACCGCTTTATCGACATCAACCATGCGATACTCATGTGAATGGTCCAGATATAACACGGCATCGGAACGGTAGTTGATCGCCGGTTTATTGTTCCAGGACACGGTACTGACGTGCCAGTCACTGCTGGTCGGGTAAAAGAAAATTTGATCGGCGCCGTTCGTTTCCGTTTTGCCGCCAAAAAGGCGAATACGGTATTTGAATAGCGAAGTGTCCATATTGGCAGGCAGGGGCGGGATCTTAAATTTCACCAGCGTGAGCGTTTCCGGGTGCTGCGTGCGTCCGCCATTTGTCCAGTCATCCTGTACGTACAAGGTATCGACGCTGGCATGAGGCTTGTCGTCTTCGCTGCTTACCCAGGTATTTTCTTCCGCTTTACTGTAGGCGTAAGGAACCGTAGTGCCGCAATCCAGTCCCTGATTCATACACAGATCCGTCATAAACTGCGCGCCATCTTCCGTCCAGCCATTCATAAAATCGGCATGGGCGGTATAAAGACTTCCCCAGCGCTCTTCCCGGGTTTCGCCATGCATTACCGGGTCCATCGACAATTCCACTTTGGACGTATCCAGCGAGGAGATCTGCGGGAGTACCCAGGCGATGTTCATATTCACCGTTGGGATTTTGACCGGATAGTCTGCGGAACATTTCCCGTGGTCGGCATAGATAGCGTTATTGTGGCTATGGGTTGGTTTCAGGTTGACGCCATCCCAACAGTTGGGGAAAGCGATCCCGATATTAAACTGGACGGCATCGCCCGCTTTACGCAGGCCGCATATTTCGCCTACCTTGTTGGTGTAACCTTTGCCGTTGGCACATAAAAAGGTGATTGCGGTACTGGGGCCAGTACCGTGATGATCGCCTGCCAGTAACTCCAGCCCGGCCGGGAATGGATGGAGCGGATATTGCGCTACATTTGTGGATTGATAATAGGTCTTTTGGTAGGTCGGATTTACGATTTCACCATCGGGTAATTTCATGGACGGTGCCCAGTAAGCGGAGCTGTCGGCTTTATTATCACAGGTGGTATCGGGTTGCGCGCGCAACGTCTGGTAGGTAGAGACCGCGTCGGTGTGGGTGTTGCCAAAAAAGTCATGCCACATCGCCTGATTCGCTTTACCAAACATCATAATTGCGTCATCGCCCAGCGTGTGGTGATAGCCGCACACGACATGCGCCTGAGGACCGGCATGGGCCGGGAATGCGCCAGCGGCAACGAGCGTAGCCAGGCTGACGGTAATAAGGTTGAGTTTCATTTTTTTGCTGCCCGGTTGAATAGAAGTGGAAGCAGCAATAGCAGATCAGATTGCGGTGTTACATCTCATTAATTATCACTTTTTGTCATTCGTCCTGCATACAGAGAAGAATTTGCAGACTTACTATTTAAATAATTAGCCGAAACTACCCTCCTCTTGATTATGTCAATTTACAAAAAGGGGACGTTAGTGATTAAAATCGGGCTTTTTGTGATAACCCTCACTATTTCATTTTGCCTATGCTAATGGCGCTCGCCATAACCGAATAACGATTCTATCGGACATCGGCTTTATTTTTAAGAAATGCGTTACGACATCAGTCGTGACGCGATCTGCTATGGATTTTTTATGAGATTACTAAAACGCGTTATTGTGGTTGTACTCTTGGGCGTGATTTTATTTATGGTCAGGGACGATATACGCTATGTTTATCAACTGATCCTCAAATATGGTGATAAACCCTCGGCGCTAGCACTGAGTAGCTATAAAGCGGTTATTCAGCAAAAACCAGTCGCAGGAGTTAAGAGTAACCTTTCAGGTTTGACCTACTCCGCCGAAGACAGGATGCTTTTCGCCGTTATTAATAATCCCCCTGAACTGGTCTGGTTAACGACAGAAGGGCAGCTGGTAGGACGGATGCCGCTGCAGGGCATCCACGACCCGGAGTCTATTGCATGGAGTGGGGGCAACCAGTTCCAGATAGGCAGTGAGAAAGATGGCGCGGTCTATAAAACACAGGTGGATATTCAGCGCGGCACCATGCAGATAATCTCCATGGTGAAGCTTGAGGGCTATGACAAAGCAAAAAATAAAGGGCTGGAAGGTACGGCATGGGATGCGAAAAATGAGAGATTATATGCCGCAAAAGAAAGAAAACCCATTATGATCAAAGAAGTAGAGATGAAAAATGGTATCACCAGAGCGTTGCCTTCTGCCATCACTGCGAGTGTGAGCGATGTCTCCGGACTTGAATACCATGCCCTAACGGATTCGCTGCTGGTGTTGTCGGACGAGTCAAAAATGATTCTTGAGGTCAGTTCCGAGTGGCGGGTGCGCGATCGATTGTTCCTGACGGCGGAGTGGTCAGGGCTCAGAGACGATATCCCCCAGCCAGAAGGGATTGCCATGGATAATGAAAATAATTTGTATATTGTGAGTGAACCAAATCTGTTTTATAAATTTTCGTGTGATATACAGAATGACTAAAATCTATTTTTACTGTCACAGTATGCTAAAACAGAACAAGGTTATTAATACCATGATTTGACGATTGTTTGATTCGTTGATTCATTGTTGGGGATATTTATGTTTTACTTACCTCAGTAACGGATTACTTTGTGGTGTAGCGCAACGGTAATTGTCCTCCTCATGCGGCAGCGTAGTCTGCCGCTTTTTTTTATAAATTAACTCTCTCTGTAATAATTAACAGACAATGAATATTATTCTGTTTTTTCAGCAGGCCTCCGAAGAGACCTCGCATGGTGATGTTTAGTTATCAGGCATAATATTCTTCATCAACACTTACCGAATGCCATGTCGCCTCGCTAAGCGAAATCATTTCATCTACGCCGGAACTCTTGTTAACCGGGTTTTTCGTCGGCGATGTGCCTGTAAATGTTCCACTGGCGGCGGCGCTATTACCAGCGGGATCGGTGGCCGTTATGGTGTACTGATTTGCCCCCGACAGAATAGCGGGTTGCGGAACAGAAACATGTCAGTTACTGATATCGTTATCGATACTGGCGGTGTAGTCCGTATCGTTGACCGTGACCTTCACCTGAATATCCTGATGCGCCTCCACGACTCCCTTAAGGGTGACGGTGTTATCCAGACTGTTAACAGTCGATCCCAACGTTGGTTCGGCGGACGGTTGTGTATCAATAGTCAGCTTAATTGTTGCGTGAGCTTCTGAGGAGCCGATGAAGGTCGGTGTATTGATGTTAGTGATATTATCGCCTCTGGCGCCAATATCACTATTATCCTTCATGGAACGTACTGGCGGTGTAGAGTCTATCGTCAGCCAGCCGATAGACAGCGAAGAATTATCCATAGCGTTTGCGGAACGAACACTGATTGATCAGCTTTCATTCACTGCTGTTCCCGGAGATTTTATGGGTATTATCGGTACATCAGGTTCAGGTAAATCTTCTTTAATCAAAGCACTATCAAATTCCAGTCATTGCTATACGGGAACAGTTAAATTAAACAACGTAGATATCACACCGATCTCTGAAGATGATATCCAGAGTTGCCTTGCCTACCACTCTACCAACATTTTAGGAAAAATTACGTAATATCGACTGATATATAAAACTCATTCAGCATCAAATGGATTAATTCAACATCAGTAGTAATATCCATTTTTTTATAGGCTGATCTCTTTTGTGTTGAAATCGTTTTTATATTTCGATCTAATAAATTTGAGCAACTTTTAACAGATAATCCTGCTGCCACGTAATAAATAACTTTTTTTTCGCTCAATGTTAGGTCGAATTTTTTAGCGAGCAACAGAATCCCGTCTTTTATATTAATATGTTTTGCTTTGTTCTTATACTGCATTGTCAGATATCTCAATTAACATATTGATGACGAGAGGAAGATAAAAACGCTAAAAATTCCGATGGTGTAGTTTTGAAATGTTTTTTAAAAACGCATGTAAAATAAGAAGCACTATCATAACCACACATATAAGCCACTCGAGTAATATTATATTCACTATTGCGTAGAAGTTTTGTCGCTTTATTCATTCGCGCATTAAGGTAAACTTCGCTGAATGAGGTGTTCTCTTGTTTCAATTTCCTTTTTAATGTGGAACAACTCATATAGAGTGAGTCAGAAATATCCTTGAGCGCCCATTTTCGACTTATGTCGCTTATAATAATATTATAGATATTTTCGGCTAATGTATTTTGCGATAGTTCTCTAAAGAGGGCAAATGCTTCAGGTTCATAGATGAACTCTGAAAGTAGAAATCTTATTAAATATTCCTTTTTATCTTGGGATAATTTCTGGCTTTTATTTGAAGAGTGTAAAAGGTTGAATACTCTTGCTACGCCTGTTTCTATTGGCGCTAACAGATGTTTTGTCGTCGGTTTTGTTAATGGGGACGAAAAGTCTGCATGTTCATACAGAAAAAAATTATAAGCATTTTTTATTGACGCAGAATCTAATTCAATTAAATTATAATTTAACTGTTCATGAGTCTCTTCCATAGTGATATGAATAGTTTGATCTTTAGCTAAAAATATTAACATTGGCCCTGATGCCGTAATATACTCCCCGGACGATGTCGTAATTGAAATTTTACCCGTGGTGAGCTTGATGAGTACGGACTGCAGTAAATTTAATCCCTGAAGTGATAAGGATTTCCTCTGCCAGTTTTGCGCTGATTGTAAACATTCAATGCTCCCCACCTGGACAGGTGAGGGATTAAATACTTTTAGCATGATAATTTCCTTTTATTAAATGTGCGTGTAAATCAAAAATTATTCTGAAAAATATTTCAAAATAAAACTAATATATAGCTATATAATTATTTGCGAACTTAAGGTATCAGGTGGCGATCTTTTCATTTTCTATGGAAAATGCTATTTTATATTGCATTTCTACATATTATAGTATCGTTAAAAAACTATGTCGCGTATAAAAAAAAGATGGAAATTTACAAGAATTGGCTCATGTTATTATCAATTTATCTCTTTAAAATTTGAATTAAGTAATAATTGCCTTTAATCTTTTAGAGAATAGCTCTTTAATTTCATGGAGGTAGTTAGCATGAGGTATAAGATCTGATGTTAATTTGTGATAAGGTTTATCCTGGATGTAAATATTAACGCTCTCGGCCAGGAAAGGCATACAACGCGGTAAATATATACTGCGGCGGGTAGACGGTGTAGCGATATCCGGAAGTTTGAGGGGAGGGGAAGCATTCAATAGTATGGTTGGCTTTATGAAAAACGGTGTAACACGTTATTGAGGTTCTTACTGTGCGTATCCGTTAGGTTTATGCTTTCTGATTATATAATGTTGCGTGTTTTGGCACGGCAGTATTGAATCTTTTGCTGCGTCGGCCCCGAGGAGGAATCACTCACAGCGAATGCCAGCGCACAGCCTGGTACTGAATCTCTAAATGAGTAGAAAACCTTTCGGTTCGATACTCCGGTTCTATTCCTTCTAAATTTATCGTAATGACATCTGCGTTACGCGTGTTGTATACTTAATATCCACAGAAGTACAAGAGGACAACACTATGCCAGCCGCAAACAGTATGGCGATGAAACGCGAAACCCTGAACCTGCGTATCAAACCCGCCGAGCGCGATCTTATTGATCGAGCGGCGAAAGCCAGAGGGAAAAACCGCACTGACTTTGTGCTGGAAGCTGCCCGTGCTGCCGCCGAGGAAGCGCTGATCGAACAACGCATCATTATGGCCGATCCAGAGGCTTATCAGGAGTTTCTCGTTCGTTTGGATCAAACACCTTCACCTAATGCCGCACTGCGTAAAACCATGCAGACCCCTGCGCCGTGGGAGCAGGAAAAATGATCTCCACCCCTGAGCCGCTTCATGCCGGACATATTCTTACTCCGTTTTGCTGCGGTGTGGATTCTATAGATAACTGGCTGAAACAGCGGGCGATGAAAAATCAGACCACTGGCGCGTCCCGTACCTTTGTGTGTTGTGGCAGCGATTCGAACGTACTGGCCTATTACTCGCTGGCGTCCAGCGCGGTCACGACGAATACCTCCCCCGGTCGCTTTCGTCGCAATATGCCTGACCCGATTCCGGTTGTGGTATTGGGGCGTCTGGCGGTGGATAAATCGCTTCATGGGCAGGGCGTCGCTCGGGCGCTGGTACGCGACGCAGGGCTGCGGGTTATTCAGGTGGCGGAGACTATCGGCATTCGTGGGATGCTGGTTCACGCCCTGTCGGATGAAGCGCGGGAATTTTATCAGCGGGTGGGGTTTGTACCGTCGCCGATGGATCCGATGATGTTGATGGTGACGTTGGGGGATTTGGTGGAGAGTGTTTAAACTCCAGAACGCATCCCTTAGCTTCTGATGGCCGGAATTCGCTGTGGATAGTCAGTGAGCCAGACCGGTTTTACCGCTTCAGCCGGACAACGACGTCATGACGGTCTGGACGGACTGCAAACGGGGGAAGGGGGCGTTGAATTCATGCGAATCGGGGAAACCAAAGGCATTCTCCACGCCCGGCCGCTCCTACGCAGTTGCACTTCCTTTCATTTGCTGTGGCCAGTTTGCGGGAAGACTTTCACCTTCAGTAATTAAGTTCGGGGTGATCTTCTTTACTCAATAAATTATTTTTGTCGTTCAGCTCCTCACGGACTTTTGCCAGTGACTTCTGAAATGCCGGGATTGTTTGCAGTCTTGCAAACTCTACTGCTCCCACATAACGACCAGCATCAACATCGCTTTGCCAGTGAGCACCGCATATCACTCTGCTTTGCCCGAACTCCCATCCTCGTCTGGCGAGCTCCTGCGCGCGTTCCGGTCTGGCCTCGGATAATACTAATGCCAGAAGTGTACCATAAGCAGTATGCCCGGAAGGGTAAGAGCCATCTTTTCGCAAAGTATTCTCATCTTCAGGACGGCAGGTGGAATGATTAAATAAGACAAAGGGACGAGTGCGCATATAATATTTTTTTGCCGAAGCAGTAGCGTAGTAGCCGCCCATTGTCAGAAGATTCTGTAACATATTCCAGGTTTCTGGCGTATCTTTGGGATTAATTTTAGCACCCACTACTGGCGAGAATATTCTGGCTATATTTTCCACGCTTACATCTGCATCCTCAGCAGCTTGTTTCCATCGCGGGGAACCCTTTATCGCATAGCCCTTAAAATAAGCCTCCTTATCATAGCGGAAAGCCGGATCATCATTACCTGGCGGTGGTGGTAAGTAGAACTGACTGTTCACTGATTCTTCAGGAGAATGAAAGGGTTGCACTGTTTCTGCTGATGTATATTTAGCTACGATCAGTGGTAGAAAAAATACTAAATAACGACTTTTCATAAAGACTCACTCCGGATCAGGCAATAATAAACAGATGTAATCCTATAATGATTTATTGCAATGGTTATTCAACATACAGGTAAAAAAGCAGGACGCTGCACTGGTATTATTGTCTGTCCATACCGGACTGACTGTAGCGGACAACAGAACAATACCGGTACTTCCGGCTAACAGCATTTTGTTTAAATTTTCTCCCCGGTTGTTTTTTATCTGCGTGCCTGACTGACATGCATTAGGTTAAAATCTTTCCGTAATAACAAACTATGAATAAGTATTTTAAAGTATGTGCTCTGTTACCCCGGTAACTACCATCAGTCATGATGTGCTGAGTATTAATTTATGATTATGAACAAGAGTCGGAAACAGTATTTAAGAATAAAGAAGCCGACAAAGAAAAAATGCCAAAACTGGCGAAGGGATTATTGTTTTCAGTGATGAAAAAGTTCATGGCGGAGATATTGGACTCACTTGTCGGGGTTAGCGAACCGTCAGATGAAGTGATAGGCGTTATTACTGGTAATAATCTCCCTGTAGCTAAGTAAGCTTTTGACCCTAGCCCAAAGGTGAGCGGTTGATCGACGAAGCGCTGGGCGTTGCGCCAGAGAAAATCTGGCCTTCTCGTTATAGCTAGTCAGACCAGAGATGGGGGCTACGGATTTCCATTCCCAGAAAAGCAAAAACCCAGCCATAGGCTGGGTTTTCTGAATAAGTGGTGCCCGGACTCGGAATCGAACCAAGGACACGGGGATTTTCAATCCCCTGCTCTACCGACTGAGCTATCCGGGCAACGGGGCGCATTAAACCGTAAAGGGGCGCGGTCGTCAACGGCTTTACACGAAAAAAGTGATAAAAGCGCGCTGACTGCCTGCTTTTCAGGCAAAATGCATAAAATCAGTACCCGTCAGGTGAGCGCGCCACCCTGACGGCACTGTGCAAAACGCAGAATATCTTCCGCCAACCGCTGAGCGGTATCTACATCAGCCTGACTGCGGTTGACCAGCATTCGGCTGAGACAACCTTCCAGCACCAGCTCCATCTGCCTTGCGACCATCGCCGGATCGTCAATTTCCAGCGTGGTCAGTAGCTCATGGGTAAAATCATGTGCCGCGCGTTTTTGTTGATTGGCCAGTTGGTGAATAGGATGGGTTGGGTCGGGATAAAACGTACAGGCGGCAATGAACAAGCAACCAGGATAACGGTTATTACTGACACATTCCGAAAGCGCGCTGTAGCGTGCCAGTAGCTTTTGTTCAGCAGAAAGCGTCTCATCAAGAAGAAGCTGGCGTCGCCAGATATCTACCTGCTGACTCAGATAACGTAGCGCGTCATATAAAATGGCTTCTTTATCTGGCCAGAAACGCTGTAATGTGTCGAGTGGGCGATTTACGCGCTCCGCCACCATTTCCAGCGTAGTATCGGCTATCCCTTGCGTCTCCAGTAATTTCAGGGCTTCTCCCAGAATATCTTCATGTTGCACGGTATTCTCCTCCGTCTTTGCTTTTGCAAGTGTCGCTCACGGTTGGCGATCGTGCAAATGCGCGCTAAAGGTGGCGGCGTCCATAAAGCCGGTGACTCGCGATTGCGGCTGTTCCTGGCCTTGGGCATTAAAGAACAGAATGGTGGGCAGCCCGAGGACTTGCAGATGCTTTAACAGCGCGACATCCTGCGCATTGTTAGCGGTGACGTTAGCCTGCAAGAGCACCGTGTCGCCGAGCGCCTGCTGGACCCGCGGATCGCTGAAGGTATACTTTTCAAACTCTTTACAGGCCACGCACCAGTCGGCGTAGAAATCCAGCATAACGGGTTTGCCTTTGGCCTGCGCCAGCGCCTGATTGAGTTCGTCCACGGTAGAAATAGCCGTGAAATTGAGGTGCGCTGGAGCTTGCGCGGATGGCGATCCGAACGCCCAATCCTGTAGAGGCCGCACGCTAATGAGCGCTGCCGCCAGCAGGATAATCTGTACGATACGCATCCACGCTCGTCTGGCCTGAAGGCTGGTGATAAAGGCCCAACCAAAGAAAGCGACGCCCAGCAGCGACCACAGACGTAAACCCCAAGCCTCGCCAATAATCCGCTCCAGTAAAAAGACCGGTAACGCGAGGATCACGAAACCAAAAGCGGTTTTAACATGCGCCATCCACGGGCCGCTTTTCGGTAACAGGCGGTTGCCAAACACGGTGACCAGCATTAGCGGCAGACCCATACCTAATGCATACAAATACAGCGTGCCGCCGCCCAGCCACATGTTGCCGCTCTGAGCGATATAAAGCAGAATCGCGCTTAACGGCGCTGTAGTGCAGGGCGAGCAAATTAATCCGGCAATCGCCCCCATAACAAAAACACCGCCGGGCGAGCCGCCTTGCTGACGATTACTCATTAATGTCAGCCGGGTTTGCAGTGAGGAGGGGAGCTGTAGTGTGAACAGGCCAAACATCGACAACGCAAGCAGGGTGAACACGATGGCAAGGCCGATTAACACATAAGGGTGCTGCAGCGCCGCCTGAAACTGTAATCCCGCTGCGGCGACGACCAGACCCAGTGCGGTATAGGTCAGCGCCATCCCTTGTACATAGATAAAGGCCAGCAGCAGTGCGCGCCCCGTCGACAAACGTTGCCTTCCCCCCAGGACAATACCGGAAATCAGCGGATACATGGGTAAAACGCAGGGCGTAAAGGCGATGCCTATGCCGATCAGCAGTGCCCAGAGCGCGGAAAAAGGTAGCTGGGCGGCGGGTTTTGACGTCTCACTCGTCTGGGTGACAGCAGGCGTCGGCGTGGCGTCTATTGCCGCGGCGACTTCACTTAGCGGCACCGTTTTCGTTTCCGGCGGATAACAGAATCCCGCATCGGCGCACCCCTGGTACGTTATCGTTAATGTCGCGCCAGCCGCCGCCTGGTTAACCGTTACCGGAACGTTTAGCCGCTTACGGTAGATTTCGCTTTTCCCGTAGAACTCATCTTCATGCCAGACGCCTGCCGGGAGTTGGACTGCTGCGATATCCGCTTTCGTCGGCGTGATACTGATTTGTTTACGGTAAAGGTAGTAACCCTCTTTTACCTGCCAAGAGAGGGTAAGATCGTGTTGATTTTGCTGAAAATCAAAAACAAACGCCCGGTCGGCAGGGACGAACTGCGAGCGACCCGGCGCGTCGAATAATCCGGCGAAGGCGGATGTGCTGCACAGCAGCAGGATCAGCGTAAAGATGCGTTGAGCCATGAGAGGTAATCAGTATCTCCGTGAGTAACAGGTAAAACCAGAAGTTCAGGCGTTTGATACGGGTGATGAGACTTCAGGCAGTCGATAAGCGCTTGCTGATGTGAAACGGTGGTTTTTAAGATCATTTGAACTTCATACTCCTGCTCCAGTTTGCCTTCCCAGTAGTACAGCGATGTCGCGCCGGGGAGGAGGGTGGCGCAGGCGGCCAGTTTTTCCGCCAGCACTTTGGCGGCCAGATCCTGGGCGGTAGCTTCATCCGGGGCGGTACAAAGCACCACAACGGCCTCGGGGATGGAAATATCCTGACTCTTAACATCAAGCATAAACACCTCGAAAGAACAAAAAGACCCGCAAGTGAACGGTCACTATACAACGGACGAGGGCAGGATGTTAGTCAAAGGGCGGGAGAATGCGGGGCGTGATACGCCCCGCGGGTGAAACACTTACAGCATAAAGCTGCCCAGCAGGAAGCCGAAGCAGACAGCCAGAACGACGCCCAGGGTGCCTGGGATGAAGAACGGGTGGTTAAAGACGAATTTACCGATACGGGTTGTACCGGTGTCATCCATCTGTACCGCCGCAACCAGAGTCGGGTAGGTCGGCAAAATGAACAGGCCGGAAACGGCGGCGAAGGAAGCGACTGCCGTCAGCGGAGAGACGTTCAGCGCCAGCGCCATCGGCATCAGCGCTTTCGCCGTTGCCGCCTGAGAGTAGAGCAGCGCGGAAGCAAAGAAGAAGATGACGGCCAGCAGCCACGGATGCCCCTGGATGACGCTACCCGCAGTGTCTTTGATCCAGTCGATGTTAGCGGATACGAAAGTATCGCCCAGCCACGCCACGCCCAGAATACAGATACAGGCGCTCATCCCTGCTTTAAAGGTACTGGAGTTGAGGATGGCGTCAGTTTCCACTTTACACAGGATGGTGGTCAGCGTTGCGACGCTCAACATGATGATCAAAATAGCGTTGGTGGTGTTCATCAGCGGTTTCTCAACCAGGCCGAGGCTCGGACTGTTAACAATCGCATAAACAACCACGCAAATAACGCCCAGCAGGAACAGCCAGACGGAATTTTTTGCCATCGGTTTGATTTCAATCTGCTTTTCACCACGCAGTTCAATCAGCCCTTCTTCCAGACGCTTGCGGTAAATCGGGTCGTCCGACAGTTTGGAGTTGAACAGCATCGTGACCAGGAAGGACATCACCAGCACCGCCAGCAGCGTAGAGGGGATAACCACGGACAGCAGGTGAATGTAGCTAATGCCATGACCTTCCATAACAGAAGACATATACACCACGGCCGCAGAAATCGGCGAGGCGGTAATCGCAATCTGCGCGGATACCACGGCGGTCGAGAGCGGACGGCAAGGTTTGATTCCCTGCTCCTTCGCGACTTCAGCAATAACCGGCAGCGTTGCCAGGGAAATGTTCCCGGTACCAGCAAAAATAGTCAGGAAATAGGTCACAATCGGTGCGAGGATAGTGATGTATTTCGGGTTCTTACGCAGCAGTTTTTCCGTCTGGTTTACCAAATAATCCAGACCGCCCGCGACCTGCATAGCAGAGATCGCGGCGATAACCGCCATGATGATGGAAATGACATCGAATGGAATTGTCCCTGGCTTCACGCCGATGGCGGCAAGTACCAGAACACCCAGCCCACCTGCGAATCCAATACCGATGCCCCCAAGTCTGGCGCCCAAAAAGATTGCCAGCAAAACAATGATAAGTTCGACAACTATCATATTAGCCTTCCTTGTTGTTTAACAAGTTGATATTAAATTGTTGTTATTTGGTAACTTCTTGTAAGAAAAAAGGCACGTCATCGTGACGTGCCTCTTTGGTACTACCCTGTACGATTACTGTTCGCTTTCATCAGTATAACGTTTAGCTTTATAAGCCGGGTGCATCAAGTTCTGTACGGAGAAAATATCGTCCAGCTCGGCTTCCGTTAACAGGCCGCGCTCCAGCACAACTTCACGTACGCTCTTACCGGTTTCAGCACAGATTTTACCGACGATGTCGCCGTTGTGGTGGCCGATGAACGGGTTGAGGTAAGTGACGATACCGATGGAGTTATAAACGTACCCTTCGCACACTTCTTTATTCGCGGTAATGCCGTTAACGCATTTTTCCAGCAGGTTGTAGCACGCGTTGCTCAGAATGTGGATGGATTCGAACATCGCCTGACCGATAACCGGCTCCATAACGTTCAACTGCAACTGACCGGCTTCCGCCGCCATCGTAACGGTGGTGTCGTTACCGATGACTTTAAAGCATACCTGGTTTACGACTTCCGGTACAACCGGGTTCACTTTGGCTGGCATGATGGAAGAGCCCGCCTGCAGTTCCGGCAGGTTGATCTCGTTCAGGCCGGCACGAGGACCAGAAGAGAGCAAGCGCAGGTCGTTACAGATTTTGGACATCTTCACTGCCAGACGTTTCAGCGCGCTGTGAACCATAACATACGCGCCACAGTCAGATGTCGCCTCAATCAGATCTTCAGCCGGAACACAGGCGAAACCAGTGACTTCAGCCAGTTTTTTCACCGCCAGCGGAGAGTATTCTTTCGGCGTGTTCAGACCAGTACCGATTGCCGTTGCGCCAAGGTTGACTTCCAGCAGCAGCTCAGCAGTACGCTCGATGCTTTTCACTTCTTCTTTCAGCAGGATGCTGAACGCACGGAATTCTTGACCAAGCGTCATCGGTACGGCGTCCTGCAACTGGGTACGACCCATTTTCAGGATGTCCTGGAATTCAACCGCTTTACGTTCGAAACCTTCACGCAACTGGTTGATGGCATCGATCAGTTTGACGATAGAAGCGTAAACCGCTACACGGAAGCCTGTCGGATAGGCGTCGTTAGTGGATTGACATTTATTCACGTGGTCGTTCGGGTTCAGGTACTGATATTCACCTTTCTGATGACCCATCAGTTCCAGCCCGATGTTGGCCAGCACTTCGTTGGTATTCATGTTGACGGAAGTGCCCGCGCCGCCCTGGTAGACATCTACCGGGAACTGGTCCATGCACTTACCGTTGTTAAGGACTTCATCACATGCGGCAATGATGGCATTCGCCACACTCTTAGGAATGGTTTGCAGCTCTTTGTTGGCCAGCGCCGCCGCTTTTTTTACCATAACCATGCCACGCACAAATTCAGGGATGTCGCTGATTTTGTTATTGCTAATGTAGAAGTTTTCAATCGCTCTCAGAGTGTGAACACCATAGTAGGCTTCAGCTGGAACTTCCCTGGTACCCAACAGATCTTCTTCGATACGAATGTTGTTTGACATGTGAACCTTCTTTTTCAAGCTGCCAATGATTTTTACTTTAAAACACACAGGATATATGTGATTTCGAATGTTTTCTGACCGACGATTATCCCCTCCATCGGCCTGATAAACGAGATCATATGCTGGTTCAGAATT
Organism: Salmonella sp. GDC200615; assembly: GCF_050574145.1. Taxonomy (NCBI): domain Bacteria; kingdom Pseudomonadati; phylum Pseudomonadota; class Gammaproteobacteria; order Enterobacterales; family Enterobacteriaceae; genus Salmonella; species Salmonella sp. GDC200615. The sequence continues at coordinate 621,639 of NZ_CP192247.1, forward strand.
CCTACCGTAATCTGGATCACTTAAAGTGTGGGAATTTACCCCTTATTTATTATTTTGTGAAATAGGTCACCGCTTTAGTATTACTACCTAAAATAGGTGTACAAACCACTTGAAATTTTGCTACGCACCACCATATCGAATCGATGCGAATCGCAACCCCATTCAAATGGTCGTCGCAGACGGCCATGACTTACAGGAGAGTCCTTTGCGCTGGATACCCTTTTTAGCTGTCTTTCTCTATGTTTACATTGAGATTTCTATCTTTATCCAGGTCGCCCATGTGCTTGGCGTCCTGATGACGTTAATCCTGGTGATTTTTACGTCTGTTATCGGTATGTCGCTGGTACGTAACCAGGGTTTTAAAAACTTTTTGCTGATGCAACAAAAAATGGCGGCCGGTGAGAGCCCGGCGGCAGAAATGATTAAGAGTGTATCGCTGATCATCGCTGGCTTACTGCTCCTGTTGCCGGGATTTTTCACCGATTTTCTCGGCCTTCTCCTTTTGTTACCGCCAGTGCAAAAACATTTGACGCTGAAGTTGCTGCCGCATTTACGTTTTTCCCGGATGCCGGGCGGCGGGTTTAGCGCGGGTACTGGCGGTGGCGAAACATTTGACGGCGAGTATCAGCGTAAAGATGACGATCGCGATCGTATTGAACATAAAGACGATCGTCGGGATTAAAGGTAGAGATGCTGGCCGGATAAGTCGCGTGAGGCGTTATCCGGCCAACAGATACGTCTTACGCCATGCGTTTTCGCTTCGGTAAAAACAGCCATAATGCTGCCAGCATGATAATGGCATATAAGCTTTTCCACCCCAGCATTACCAGCAATAACAGGCACAGTAGACAACCCGTCACCGCCAGTGCATAGCAGCGCCCTTTCAATAGTCGACAGCCCGCCAGCATACAAAGCAGATAGAGCATAATAAAAATACCGTTAGCATAGACGATCAGCGCATTGAGGTTAATCTTCAGGGCGTAGACGACCAGGGAACTCACGCAACAACAGGCCAGAATAACGTTTAACGCGTGCAAGGGAAGGCGCCCGGGAGAGAGTTGAGCCAGATAGTGATCGGGCTGATATTGCATTTGCGTCCATATCAGACGCGCAAAACTCTGAGCATACACATTCAGGCTGGCAAAGCAGGTGAGATAACCAATAATGCAGGCTATCCACAACCCTGGATACCGAAGAGATGAACAATAATAAGCGGTAGCGATGCTGTTGCCGCTATCTTGTCGCTATAGACGCCAAAATGCAGCACCACGGCGGTACAGGTCCAATAAATGGAGCCGGCCAGCATCAGGCCAATGATCAATGCGCGCGGAAAATCACGTTCAGGATTTTTAAATTCAGACGACAAATGCGTAAACGCCTCAATTCCCACAAATCCCCAGAACATGATCGCCAGGGCGGTACACAGCCGGGAAAAGGTGATTTCGTTTGCGGCTGGGAAGGTGATATCCGCAGGTTTAATCGCGCCTTTCCACAGAATGGCGGCAATAAGCGCGATAATTAATCCAGCGATAATGGCTTGCAGGTTGGCGCTGGAGCTGGCGCCGCGCGATCCCATAAACCATAGCAAACCTAGAGTACCCAGCTCCCCAAATAAGAGCTGTTCGCTTTGCCAGCCAAACAGCGCCTGGCCGAAACCCACCGCAATATGCAAGGCTGCGGGAAAACTAACAGGAATGACTGATAAAAACAGCCAACTGATCACCCGTTGCAGACGCGGGCCAAATGCCATCCCGACAAAATGCGCTACGCCGCCAGCGTGTGGAAAATGGCGCCCCAGCACAGCAAAGACAATCGCAATAGGGAAAATCAAAATAATGAGCAGCGGCCATGCCCAAAGGCTGATGTCGCCTGCCGCCAGCGCAGCCAGCTCCGGAAGCGCAAAAACGCCAGTCCCTAATAATGATGTGGTTAACAAGATAACGCCCTGAACCAACCCAAGCTCTTTTTTTAGTTCATTCATCAGCTCATTATCCGGCGGCATTGTAACGTCAGGTGACGACAGGCATTTTTAAGCGTATCACACACGCCTTTTCTTATAGCAGGATGTTCTAAACCTTGGGTAAACGTGAGATAAGTAGCGTTTTTACCGCTTTTTTCGCTCAGAAGAATTTTTTTTCATCTCCCCCCTTGAAGGGGCAAAACCCCATCCCCATCTCTCTGGTCACCAGCCGGGAAACCGTTTACGGGCTGGCGTCACCCATAACTGATAATGACTTTCTCAAAGGAGAGCTATCAATGAGTATTCGTCCGTTACATGATCGTGTGATCGTCAAACGTAAAGAAGTTGAGTCCAAATCTGCTGGCGGCATCGTACTGACCGGTTCCGCAGCGGGTAAATCAACTCGTGGCGAAATCATCGCTGTCGGTAAGGGTCGTATCCTGGACAACGGTACTGTACAGCCGCTGGACGTGAAAGTTGGCGACATCGTTATTTTTAACGATGGCTACGGTGTGAAATCTGAAAAGATCGACAATGAAGAAGTGTTGATCATGTCTGAAAGCGACATTCTGGCAATTGTTGAAGCGTAATCTGCGAACGACACTGAACATACGAATTTAAGGGAAAGAGAAAATGGCAGCTAAAGACGTAAAATTCGGTAACGACGCTCGTGTGAAAATGCTGCGCGGCGTAAACGTACTGGCAGATGCAGTGAAAGTAACCCTGGGTCCGAAAGGCCGTAACGTGGTTCTGGATAAATCTTTCGGTGCGCCGACTATCACTAAAGATGGTGTTTCCGTAGCGCGTGAAATCGAACTGGAAGACAAGTTTGAAAACATGGGCGCGCAGATGGTGAAAGAAGTTGCCTCTAAAGCGAACGACGCTGCAGGCGACGGTACCACCACCGCGACCGTACTGGCGCAGTCCATCATTACCGAAGGCCTGAAAGCCGTTGCTGCGGGCATGAACCCGATGGACCTGAAACGTGGTATCGACAAAGCGGTTGCTGCTGCGGTTGAAGAGCTGAAGGCGCTGTCCGTACCGTGCTCCGACTCTAAAGCGATTGCTCAGGTAGGTACTATCTCCGCTAACTCCGACGAAACCGTAGGTAAACTGATCGCGGAAGCGATGGATAAAGTCGGTAAAGAAGGCGTCATCACCGTTGAAGACGGTACCGGTCTGCAGGATGAACTGGACGTGGTTGAAGGTATGCAGTTTGACCGCGGCTACCTGTCTCCTTACTTCATCAACAAGCCGGAAACTGGCGCAGTAGAGCTGGAAAGCCCGTTCATCCTGCTGGCTGATAAGAAAATCTCCAACATCCGCGAAATGCTGCCGGTTCTGGAAGCCGTTGCAAAAGCAGGCAAACCGCTGCTGATCATCGCTGAAGATGTTGAAGGCGAAGCGCTGGCTACCCTGGTTGTTAACACCATGCGTGGCATCGTGAAAGTGGCTGCTGTTAAGGCACCGGGCTTCGGCGATCGTCGTAAGGCGATGCTGCAGGATATCGCTACCCTGACCGGCGGTACCGTAATCTCTGAAGAGATCGGTATGGAGCTGGAAAAAGCAACCCTGGAAGACCTGGGTCAGGCGAAACGCGTTGTGATCAACAAAGACACCACCACCATCATTGATGGCGTGGGTGGAGAAGCTGCCATCCAGGGCCGTGTTGCTCAGATTCGTCAGCAGATTGAAGAAGCGACCTCCGACTACGATCGTGAAAAACTGCAGGAGCGCGTAGCGAAACTGGCAGGCGGCGTTGCGGTTATCAAAGTTGGCGCTGCGACCGAAGTTGAAATGAAAGAGAAGAAAGCCCGCGTTGAAGATGCCCTGCACGCGACCCGTGCTGCGGTAGAAGAAGGCGTGGTTGCTGGTGGTGGCGTTGCGCTGATCCGCGTTGCTTCTAAAATTGCTGACCTGAAAGGCCAGAACGAAGACCAGAACGTGGGTATCAAAGTTGCGCTGCGTGCAATGGAAGCTCCGCTGCGTCAGATCGTGCTGAACTGCGGCGAAGAGCCGTCTGTTGTCGCTAACACCGTTAAAGGCGGCGACGGTAACTACGGTTACAACGCAGCAACTGAAGAATACGGCAACATGATCGATATGGGTATCCTGGACCCAACCAAAGTTACCCGTTCTGCGCTGCAGTACGCGGCTTCTGTGGCTGGTCTGATGATCACTACCGAGTGCATGGTGACCGACCTGCCGAAAAGCGATGCTCCTGATTTAGGCGCTGCTGGTGGCATGGGTGGTATGGGTGGTATGGGCGGCATGATGTAATTGCCCACACCCTGCATCCTTCAGGCTGCAGATGTGTTGGCTAACCCCAGTCACTTACTTGAGTAAGTGACTGGGGATTAACAAACTGGCCGCCTTCCTGCAACCAGAATGATTTGGATGTTTATCTCCCAGAATTGAGAAACCCCCGGGCAGAAATGACCGGGGGTTTTTCTTTTAGTCATCTTTTTAGTATAAGATTCAGATACGGACAAAACGTCCAGCTCATTGATTATGGGGAATAACATGCACGTGAAATATTTAGCAGGGATCGTTGGCGCCGCGCTGCTGATGGCGGGTTGTAGCTCCAGCAACGAACTCACCGCTGCCGGCCAAAATGTACGCTTTGTCGAAGATAAGCCAGGCGCGGAATGCCAGCTAATTGGTACGGCAACCGGTAAACAGAGTAACTGGTTTTCAGGCCAGCACGGCGAAGAGGGTGGCTCAATGCGTGGCGCAGCGAACGATCTGCGTAATCAGGCAGCCGCGATGGGTGGAAACGTGCTGTATGGCGTAAGTAGTCCGTCACAGGGCATGTTGTCCAGTTTTGTCCCGACGGCCAGCGAGATGAACGGCCAGGTTTATAAATGTCCGAATTGATATGTCTGGATCGTAACGCCCTCTGAAAGATTCAGAGGGCGATATGGTTAGCGTTTTCCCTGCGATGATGCCATGCGTAGATTATGCAACGCGCGCATGCATTGATCTTGCGTCAGACGCGCTGCTTTACCGGTTCCAAGCGTTCTGACAAAAACCTTACACGGTTTTCCTTCCAGCTTTTTAAGACGCGGGCTGAAATTCAGCAAGCGGCGTGATATTGCTTCAGCTTCTTTAGAGCCTGACTGACTACGGGTCTTAATGATGGTGCCGCAATCATGCGATTGTCCTGCCTCATCCGTATAACGATAAACGAGCGCTAAATAATGGTTATACAGATTATGTTTCCAGTCAGGCTGGTTATAGGTATCGAATTCGATATTACCGTTTTCCAGGCAGTCAGCATCGTATAATGGTAAAAAGTCCAGCATTGAAGAAATACGCAATGCGAGCTCACGCATTTCGGCATTATTAATGGCGTGAATAATAGCCATCACCAGAACTTCAACCTGCCACTCACCGACCTGTAAATCAAGATGGCTACCATTGTGCAGCTTTAACGTAAAAGTTAATACTTTTTCTGTATTATCGCTCAACGCTAAAGATTCAACACGCTGATTAACATCGGCGTTTTCCAGCTCTTCACGGAGTATTGCCGGAATATTCTCATGCATTTTAAGCACATGACTGCTTTTGGCTTTCTGGCGTTTTTCCTGCTCTTGTTCCGGAAGCGAGTGTTGTAAATAAAGCCGGTGTTCAAGGCCGATCAACAAGTCTCGCAGCGCGAGTACAGGAAAGAAAAGCAGTGTTTCTTTATTTCTCAGTGACTTCACCTTAAGCGCCAGCGCGATAAACTTATCATTGTGACGAATAACGCCGGTATTTAGTCCCTTAATCGTTAAGGCCATGTCAATTCTCCACAAATATAAAATAATTAAATGTTTTACTGCAATGTATTTGATATATAAATTGTTTATGCCGTCCTATAAAAAGGAGAACCAGTATAATTCGAAAATGCAGTACACGCTAAGCGAGTCCTAAAACGGACTTTATTGAAAAGAGAGGACCGGAAAGGTGTATTTAACGAAGGTTAGTTTATCCTCGCCAGAGGGTGAGGAGAATCGCGGGGGAATCTCCTCGTAATATTGCGCGCTAATATTTTTCGTCGTCCCTGACGCGCCCGCGAGGATTAGCACTGCCGAAGCTGTAAATCCAGCGGTGTTTTGCTCGGTTCGCCGCCGATTTCACGCGCCAGTCTTGGCACCATATAGCCGGATACCAGCGTGAGCAGTTCGCGCATGATTTGCCGGGCTTCGTCATCGGTGACCATAAAATGCGCGGCGCCCTGCACTTTATCCAGCACATGCAGGTAATAGGGCATCACGCCAGCGTCAAATAGCGCGTTGCTCAGATTCGCCAGCGTTCGCGCGTTATCATTCACGCCACGCAGCAGGACACTCTGGTTGAGAAGCGTGACGCCCACGTGGCGCAGTTTCTTCATCGCTAGGCAGAACGCCTCGTCCACTTCATTAGCGTGGTTGATATGGTTCACCAACAAAATTTGCAGACGTGACTGGTCAAAGCGGGCGACCAGTTCGTCAGTAATGCGTGCCGGGATGACGATAGGCAACCGACTGTGGATGCGTAGCCGCTTGACGTGCTTAATGGCTTCCAGTTGCGTGAGCAGCCAGTCCAGCTCATGATCTTTCGCCATCAGCGGATCGCCGCCGGAAAAGATGATCTCATCCAGTTCCGGGTGTGCGGCGATATACTCCAGCGCGACTGTCCAGTTGCGCTTATTGCCTTGATTCTCCGCATACGGGAAGTGACGACGGAAACAGTAGCGGCAATTTACCGCACATCCGCCTTTTACCAGCAATAGCGCCCGGTTTTGGTATTTATGCAATAATCCTGGCACCACGCTGTGTTGCTCTTCCAGCGGGTCGGTGGAGAAACCGGGGGCGACAATAAATTCATCCCGGGACGTCAGTACTTGACGTAAAAGAGGATCGTCAGGGTTGCCCTTCTCCATGCGCGCAATAAAAGCGCGCGGCACGCGGAGGGCAAACAAGCGCCTGGCGTCCTGTCCTGCCCGGAGGTTTTCATCAGCTTCAATCTGTAAAAGATGCAGCAGTTCGTCGGGATTGGTCACAACATCGGCAAGTTGCGCTAACCAATCTTCTCGCAATGGGGTATTTAGGGTTACAATATGCGCCATTTTGTGGCTTAGCTACCAGTTAACAATTTCAGAGGGCCTTATGGCGACTTACTATAGCAACGATTTTCGTTCCGGTCTTAAAATCATGTTGGATGGCGAACCTTATGCGGTTGAATCCAGTGAATTCGTGAAACCGGGTAAAGGCCAGGCGTTTGCCCGCGTTAAGCTGCGCCGTCTGCTGACCGGCACGCGCGTTGAGAAAACCTTCAAATCGACCGATTCCGCTGAAGGCGCGGATGTAGTCGATATGAACCTGACTTACCTGTACAACGACGGTGAGTTCTGGCATTTCATGAACAACGAAACCTTCGAGCAGCTGTCTGCAGATGCCAAGGCTATCGGCGACAACGCAAAATGGCTGTTGGATCAGGCGGAATGCATCGTAACCCTGTGGAACGGTCAGCCTATCTCTGTCACTCCGCCGAACTTTGTTGAACTGGAAATTGTTGATACCGACCCAGGTCTGAAGGGCGATACCGCAGGTACTGGCGGCAAACCAGCCACGCTGTCTACTGGCGCAGTGGTTAAAGTTCCGCTGTTCGTGCAGATTGGCGAAGTGATCAAAGTCGATACCCGTTCCGGCGAATACGTATCCCGCGTAAAATAATTTACGTTATCGGGAAAAATGGTGCAGCGTATGCTGCGCCATCTTTTTTTCGCGCCTCAATGATGAAACGCTTTATCAGCCTTGTCGCGCTGGTTCTTCTTACCAGCACATTATTAACGGCATGTAATACCGCCCGCGGCTTCGGCGAAGATATTCAGCATCTTGGCCACGCCATCTCCCGCGCAGCCAGCTAATCGCTTCTCGTCTTCCTAAAATTAGTCGATCGCCCGTCATTTTCTGGGATGTTGTCTATTATTAAGTTGCTATACACAAACAACATTGGCTAGAAAAGGAAGACATTATGGTTAAAAAGACAATTGCAGCGATCTTTTCTGTTTTGGTACTTTCCACTGTATTAACTGCTTGTAATACCACGCGCGGCGTGGGCGAGGACATCTCGGACGGTGGTAGTGCGATCTCTGGCGCTGCAACCAGAGCTCAGCAGTAATCATCAACGGTACGGCATGGCGTCGTACCGTTAATCGATTTTCTCCGGAAGCATAAGAAAGGGAGAATACCGATTATCCATATGAAGTTTCATACGGATATTACGCTTATAGGTGTAAACCGTTTTCCCGTGAATGCCAAGCGCATACGCAATCTCTTTATTGCTGGTGCCTTCCGTCCACATCGCGAGCACTTTTTCCTCCTGCGGAGAGAGCAATGGCGTGGCGCTTTCCGGCGCTTCCTGCAGTGGATGAGTATGTAGCGCTCCTTTAATTCGTTGTGCAAGCTCATGTAAAGGCGTGTGTTTAGATAACACCTCATGACTGGCATATTGCGGTCTGTACGGCATATTCCCTGACTGTAATAATACCAACGGCGTCATCCTGCAGGCGGCAAAAAATGCATTGATAGGCTGTTCGGGTAAGGCATCGTTGAGAAAACCATATAAATCAGCGATAACCAGGTGGGGCTTCCATTGCAGAATATGTTCTTTCGCCAGTATAAGGTTATTCATCCCGGATACCAGCAGTGAAGAACTGAGCACATCAGTGTGATTAAGCCAGGCCTCCATGCCCGTACGGGTAAAGTGGCATCGGTCTATCACTAAAATTTTCAACATATTTTTTTGCACCCGGAAGTAGATAAAGCACTTTCTTTCCCAGAAGGCGTTCCATCATAGAGAACTCCTGTGGGCGCTAAATGCGAAAACTACGCGGCTTAAAAGGGCCAATTCCCGCCTTTAGACGGAAAAAAATAAAAAGGTTGAAATTCATTTTCTCTCAGGCAAGAATGGCTTTTCATCCGTATACGTTACAGGACGACCTGTAAACGCTATTCTCACCGGGGACGGCCCCATTAATTATCTGGAGCCTGCTATGTCCTGGATCATTCTATTAATCGCTGGTTTACTTGAAGTGGTATGGGCTGTCGGCCTGAAGTATACCCACGGTTTTTCTCGTCTGACCCCCAGTATTATCACCATTACGGCCATGGTTATCAGTATGGCGTTACTCTCCTGGGCAATGAAAACGCTGCCTGTTGGAACGGCGTACGCCATCTGGACCGGCATCGGCGCCGTTGGGGCGGCAATCACCGGTATCCTTCTGCTGGGCGAGTCTGCCTCACCGGCGCGTTTGCTCAGTCTTGGCTTGATCGTCGCGGGTATCATTGGGCTAAAACTCAGTGCGCATTAATTCGTCGCTGACATTGCTACGAACCTGATTGTTTTACCCAAATTAATTTATTGACGTCAAACCCCTCCCGGGTCGCGACGGCCAGCATTTGCTGTTTTATTTCCTCAGAAAGCGTTGGCGTGCGAGAGAGTATCCACAGATAGTCGCGATCCGGGCCGCACACCAGCGCATGACGGTATTCCCGGTCAAGCGCAATCACGTTATAGCCGCCGTAGAACGGGCCGAAAAAAGAGACCTTGAGCGCGGCGCGGTTTGGACTACCGGTAAAATACGCTTTGCCTTCTGTTTTTTGCCACATTCCCCGATCCGGGTTATAGCCTTTATTGATGACATTAATCCCGCCATCGTCACGCAGACTATAGGTGGCCGTGACTTGTTCCAGTCCACGTTCAAATCGATGATCGAGGCGTGCGATCTCATACCAGGTGCCGAGGTAACGTTTGGCATCAAAGTTATTTACCACGGTAACGCCTTTAGGCGGAGTAGGCGAACTACAGGCGACAACCAGAAATGCAGCCGTAACTGCAGCAACGACGGGCAGAGTGCGCATAAAATTTTCCTTCCAGTGTTTTTTTCTAAGTGTAGAACCTGGCGGGAAAATGAGAGGCAGGAAAAGAAAAAACGCCCTCTTATCGGGTAGATAAGAGGGCGTCGTGGCAACTTAGAGAGTGATAACGCCAATTGCCGTCACAACGGTCAGGATTACCGCCAGACCGTAAAAGACCCATTTGCCCGCGGGCACGTGGATTTTCAGGTCATGCATCGCGTGGTGCATACGGTGTAGGCCACACCATAGCGGCAGCACGATCATCAGGAACAGAAAAACGCGACCAATAAAGCTTTGGGCGAACGTCAGTACGCGCTCAAAACTCAGGGCATCGCCCGGAAATAGCCCCAGCGGCAGCATGATGCCAACCAGTAGCACGATCACCGGCGCGATGATCGCGCCCCACATACCGCCTGCGCCAAACAGTCCCCAGAATACGGGTTCATCAGAACGTTTTGGGTTTGGATTAATCATCCGGGACTCCTTACCAGAACAGGGCAACATACAGAATGACTACGGTGACTACCGCAGTGACCACCCAAAGCCCTTTGATGATTGGCTCTGGCCCCATTTTTTCGTCTTTTACAATGATATTGGCCGCCTTCGGCGCCAGTTCAAACCAGGTTTTGGTGTGCAGCAGCGCGGCCGCCAGGGTGATCAGGTTTAAGATCACTACCACCGGGTTTTGTAAAAAGCCGACGAATCCCATCCAGGATTCCGCGCCGTGTTTGAGCGCAAACAGACCGAAAATCAGTTCAATACTGAACCAGACTGCCGGCACCGCTGTGCCTTCGCGCAGCATATAAAAGCGATAAAACGGCGGTTTTTTCCACCAGGTGGACGTCATCGGCCGCACATAGGGTTTGCGTTTAGTCGTCATGTTGCACTCCTTAGCGTGGTTTCAGGGTGGCGATAAGAAAGTCTTTCGAGCTTTCCACTTTACCCTGCTGAATGGCCGCAGCCGGATCGACATGTTTTGGACAGACTTCGGAGCAGTAGCCCACGAAAGTACAGGTCCATACGCCGTTCGGACTGTTCAACTGCGCCATACGCTCCTTCTTACCGTGATCGCGGCTATCTTCGTTATAGCGATGCGCCAGCGTAATCGCAGCCGGTCCGATAAACTCAGGATTCAGACCGAACTGCGGGCACGCGGCGTAGCACAGACCACAGTTGATGCAACCGGAGAACTGGTGATACTTCGCCATTTGCGCCGGGGTCTGGACATTCGGCCCCTGATCTGGCGTGCGAGAGTTGCCAATAATGTACGGTTTGATCGCTTCCAGGCTTTCGATAAAGTGCGTCATATCGACAACCAGATCGCGCTCAATCGGGAAGTTCGCCAGCGCTTCCACCTTCATACCGTTGGTGTAATCGCGCAGGAAGGTTTTACACGCCAGTTTAGGGACGTTGTTGACCATCATGCCGCAAGAGCCGCAGATCGCCATACGGCAGGACCAGCGGTAGCTCAGGTCTGGCGACAGGTTATCTTTGATGTAGCCCAACGCGTCCAGTAGCGATGTTGTTTCATCATAAGGAACTTCATAGAAAGCACTGTGCGGCGCGGTATCGGTTTCCGGGTTATAGCGCACCACCTCAACTTTCAGGTTTTTCATCTCAGCCATTCGCCTTCTCCTTCTTATCGACTGCTTCCGCTTCACCGCCGTAAACACGTTTGGCTGGCGGCAGGGTGGTGATTTTCACGTCGCTGTATTCCAGACGGGTCGTGCCATCAGCATCGCGGAAGGCGAGGGTGTGCTTGAGGAAGTTCACATCGTCGCGCTCGGTACAGCCTTCATCCAGACGCTGATGCGCGCCGCGGGACTCTTTACGCGCCAGCGCAGAGTGCGCCATACATTCCGCCACGTTCAGACCATGACCCAGTTCGATGGTATACAGCAGGTCAGTGTTGAACACGCTGGAAGTATCGGAGATACGTACGCGCTTGAAACGTTCCTGAAGCTCGGCCAGTTTATCAACGGTTTTCTGCATCAGTTCCGGGGTACGGTAAATACCGCAACCTTCTTCCATAGACAGACCCATCTCATCGCGGATCTTCGACCAGTTTTCGTTGCCTTCCTGGTTCACCAGATTTTTCAGACGCTGTTCAATATCGGCAACCTGGGCGTCGAGCGCGGCGCTATTTGCGGCGCCTGCCGTAGCAGCGCGTTCCATTGCTTGTTCGCCAGCCAGACGACCAAACACCACCAGTTCCGCCAGCGAGTTGGAACCGAGGCGGTTCGCGCCATGCAGGCCAACAGAGGAGCATTCGCCAACGGCAAACAGCCCTTTGACACGGCTTTCACAGTTCTGGTCGGTTTCAATGCCGCCCATGGTGTAGTGCGCGGTCGGACGTACTGGAATCGGTTCTTTAACCGGATCGACGCCGACATAGGCTTTCGCCAGTTCGCAAATGAACGGCAGACGTTCATGCAGTTTCTTCTCGCCGAGATGACGCAGATCGAGGTGAACCACATCGCCGCGCGGCGTGGAGATGGTGTTGCCTTTACGCCATTCGTGCCAGAAAGCCTGGGATACTTTGTCGCGCGGCCCCAGTTCCATATATTTGTTTTTCGGCTCGCCCAGCGGCGTTTCGGGGCCCATGCCGTAGTCTTGCAGGTAACGGTAGCCATTTTTATTGACCAGAATACCGCCTTCGCCGCGGCAACCCTCAGTCATCAGGATACCGGAACCTGGCAGGCCGGTCGGGTGATACTGAACGAATTCCATATCACGCAGCGGAACGCCGTGGCTCAGCGCCATGCCCATCCCGTCGCCGGTGACGATGCCGCCGTTGGTGTTATAGCGGTATACGCGGCCTGCGCCGCCTGTCGCCATGACCACGGCGTTGGCGCGGATTTGCACCAGCGTGCCTTCCATCATGTTCATTGCCACCAGGCCGCGCGCATGGTTGTCATCAACCAGAATATCCAGCACGAAATGTTCGTCAAAGCGCTGGATTTGTGGGAACTGCAGGGAAGTCTGGAACAGGGTATGCAGCATATGGAAGCCGGTTTTATCCGCGGCGAACCAGGTACGCTCGATTTTCATACCACCGAAGCGACGCACGTTAACGCTACCGTCCGGACGGCGGCTCCACGGGCAGCCCCATTGCTCCAGCTGCGTCATCTCAGTGGGACAATGGTGGACAAAGTAATCCACGACATCCTGCTCACACAGCCAGTCTCCGCCTGCTACCGTATCGTGAAAATGGTAGTCAAAGCTGTCATGATCCTGGGCGACAGCGGCTGAACCCCCTTCGGCAGCGACGGTGTGGCTGCGCATCGGGTACACTTTTGAGATCAGTGCGATTTTAGCATTGGGATTCGCCTGTGCGGCAGCAATTGCAGCACGTAATCCCGCGCCACCGGCGCCTATAATGGCAAGATCGGCTTGAAAGGTTTGCACGACATTCCTCCAGATTATTGTAATTTCACCCTCGCGCAGCCAGATAAAGCCTCTGGGTTCTGCGAAGTATGAATGCGTTTCCACTGCTCCTTTATGGGTACAACAGTATAGTCTCAGGGATGTGAGGGAAATTTGACGTGTTCGATTTTTTTAGCGTATCAGAGGGATGAATTATCATTGATTTTGATTAATTTAATTACTAAACCATCTGAAATCACTTTTTTTACCCTCCAGAAGGCGCCCGATACGCCAGTGCAAAATTTGTTTCGCCCGCGCGTTGCGAGTAGACTTCGTGACCTTGTCTTAAACTGGAGAAAGAATCATGAGCGAAACGGCAACCTGGCAGCCGAGCGCGTCCATCCCCAATTTATTAAAACGTGCGGCGATTATGGCGGAAATCCGTCGTTTCTTTGCCGATCGTGGAGTGCTTGAGGTTGAGACGCCCTGCATGAGTCAGGCGACGGTCACAGACATTCATCTGTTCCCGTTCGAAACGCGTTTCGTCGGACCTGGCCATTCCCAGGGGATCAACCTCTATTTAATGACCAGTCCGGAATACCATATGAAACGCCTGCTGGCGGCAGGGTGCGGCCCGGTTTTCCAGCTATGCCGCAGTTTCCGTAATGAAGAGATGGGACGACATCATAATCCGGAATTCACTATGCTGGAGTGGTATCGCCCGCATTACGATATGTACCGCCTGATGAATGAAGTGGATGATTTGCTTCAGCAAGTGCTGGATTGTCAACCTGCGGAAAGTCTCTCCTATCAACAGGCGTTTCAGGGCCATCTGGAGATTGATCCGTTATCAGCAGATAAAACGCAACTGCGTGAGGCGGCGGCAAAGCTTGATTTAAGCAATATCGCCGATACGGAAGAAGACCGTGATACGTTGCTGCAACTGTTGTTCACGATGGGGGTTGAGCCGCATATAGGTAAAGAAAAGCCGACCTTTATTTATCACTTTCCGGCAAGTCAGGCATCGCTGGCACAAATCAGTACCGAGGATCATCGCGTCGCCGAGCGCTTTGAGGTGTACTACAAAGGTATTGAGCTGGCGAATGGTTTCCACGAACTGACGGACGCACGTGAGCAAAAACAGCGCTTTGAACAGGACAATCGTAAGCGCGCCGCTCGCGGTCTGCCGCAGCAGCCGATTGACCAAAATCTACTGGATGCGCTGGCCGCCGGTCTACCGGATTGTTCCGGCGTGGCGCTGGGTGTTGATCGTCTGGTGATGCTGGCGCTGGGAGCAGAAAGCCTGGCGGACGTGATTGCTTTTACGGTCGATCGGGCGTAAATCTGAAATTCACTCTTTCGCGAGATAAAATGGCGCAATAAGCGCCATTTTGTAGCATATTTTTTCAATTATCCTCTGTTTGCCACAACATAAGGCTGGAACTTTGATGCCATTTAGGTATCAATCCTGTGTTGATTTTTTTATCGCTGACCTTCGTAAAAAAGAAGGCGGCGTCAATCGGTGAGCGGCGTCTGGCAAACGTGCTCGAGCGTAAGGGATGGTTGAATGACCCACACGATAAAAAAGATGAGCCTTATTGGGCTTATCCTGATGATTTTTACTTCTGTTTTTGGTTTTGCGAATAGCCCGTCGGCGTTTTATTTAATGGGGTATAGCGCAATCCCGTGGTATATATTTTCTGCCTTGCTGTTTTTTATTCCATTCGCCTTAATGATGGCTGAAATGGGTTCCGCTTATCGCAAAGAAGAGGGCGGGATCTATTCGTGGATGAATAATAGCGTGGGGCCACGTTACGCGTTTATTGGCACGTTTATGTGGTTTTCATCGTATGTCATATGGATGGTAAGTACGGCGGCAAAAATTTGGGTACCGTTTTCTACTTTTGTTTTTGGCGCCGATATGACGCAGCACTGGCGTATTGCAGAGCTTGAGCCTACGCAGGTTGTCGGGCTGCTCGCCGTCGGCTGGATGAT
Source organism: Salmonella sp. GDC200615 (assembly GCF_050574145.1). Lineage (NCBI taxonomy): Bacteria > Pseudomonadati > Pseudomonadota > Gammaproteobacteria > Enterobacterales > Enterobacteriaceae > Salmonella > Salmonella sp. GDC200615. Next base: position 636,846 of record NZ_CP192247.1, read on the forward strand.
TCTGGTGACGTGTGTCGCCGCCAGAGGGATCAATAAAATTGCGCGAATTACGGCGGTCGGAGGTATTGCCGTAATGTGTCTTAATTTAGTTTTATTGTTAGTGAGTGTCGCTATTTTGTTATTAAATGGTGGGCATTTTGCACAAGAAATTAATTTTACCTCGTCACCGAATCCGGGTTATCACTCCGGCCTGGCAATGTTGTCATTTGTGGTATTTGCTATTTTTGCGTACGGCGGTATTGAGGCTGTCGGCGGACTGGTGGATAAAACCGAGAAACCGGAAAAGAATTTTGCGAAAGGTATTGTTTTCGCGGCTATTGTGATTTCAATTGGTTATTCTTTGGCGATCTTTTTATGGGGCGTCAGCACTAACTGGCAACAGATATTAAGTAATAGCGCCGTTAACTTAGGGAGTATTACCTACATTTTGATGTCGAGTTTAGGCACGACATTAGGTAACGCGTTAAACCTTTCTCCGGACGCAGCGATGACGGTGGGCGTCTGGTTTGCGCGTATCACCGGCCTTTCTATGTTTCTGGCTTATACCGGCGCGTTTTTTACGTTGAGCTATTCACCGCTGAAAGCCATTATTCAGGGGACGCCAAAAGCGTTGTGGCCCGCGCCGATGACGACACTGAACGCTAACGGTATGCCGGCGACCGCTATGTGGCTACAGTGCGTGCTGGTGAGTCTGTTTATTTTGCTGGTCTCTTTTGGCGGTGACACCGCATCGGCGTTTTATAACAAACTCACGCTGATGGCGAACGTCTCAATGACCTTGCCATACCTGTTCCTTGCGCTGGCATTTCCCTTCTTTAAAGCGCGTCAGGATCTGGAGCGGCCATTTGTTCTCTTTAAAACCAAAGCCTCTACCCTGGTCGCGACGGGTGTTGTGGTGCTGGTGGTGACGTTTGCCAACGTCTTTACCATCATCCAGCCGGTGATTGAAGCTGGGGATTGGGACAGCGCCTTGTGGATGATCGGTGGGCCGATCTTCTTCTCGCTGCTGGCGATGGCGATTTATCAGAATTACAGCAGACGCATGAGCGCTGATCCGGAGTGGGCGGCGGAGTAATCTTTGTCCGGATAGCGTTAGCTCATCGGCTTTATGAAAAGGATATTTATAATGAGTCCGAAAATGTTTGCATTGTGCGCTATCTGGCTTTTACTGGCTATCCCACTCATCGCTGTATTTTCAGTCCTGGATAAAGAGTGGATGATTGGCGAGAGTGGGATAAACAACATTTGTGATGTGATGAGAACTGTCGAAAATGATGATTTCAGAGGTTTTGGCGCGATGATGACGCTGCCCCTGTTTTTCCCGTTTTTTTACGTTACTGTGTATAAGAAAATACGTAGTTGGTTTTTGTACTGTGTCGCGTTGGTGATATTTGCTTACTGGTCCTGGCAATTCTTCCTGCGCTATCAGTTTTGTGTGTGATCTATGCTAAAAGACCTGATAAGCCTATGTCATCGAGTCTTTTAGCGTCATCCGGCGCCATTGCGTTTACAAACTCCCCGCCGGGCGGCTGGTTTTACCCGCTGACGTTAACGTTCTCCCCGTTTGTTTACCGCCGAGGCTCTCCAGACGCATCTGGAACGGCGGGAACGGCATATCAATACCGTGCTCGCGGAAGCCCGCCAGAATCAATTGGTGGATCTCATGGCGTAATGGCATACGGTGTCCCATTTCCGCGGCATAGATACGCAGTTCGAAAATCTGAATACCCTGCTGGAGATCCACCAGAAAGATTTCAGGCGGCGGGTTATCAAGCACCAAAGAACAGCGCTGCGCCGCCGTCAGCAGAATTTGCGTCACCTCTTCGCTATTGGCATCCGCTGGCGCCGGGATGGTTAACACCACGCGCGTAACGGAGTCAGACAGCGACCAGTTGATAAACTGTTCGGTGATAAAGGCTTTATTCGGCACGATAATCTCTTTACGATCCCAGTCACTGATAGTGGTGGCGCGGGTATTGATTTTGGTCACGCTGCCGGTGAGATCGCGAATGGTCACCGTATCGCCGATACGAATCGGCTTTTCAAACAAAATAATCAGGCCGGAGATAAAGTTAGCGAAAATTTCTTGCAGGCCAAAACCAAGCCCAACGCCGAGCGCGGCCACCAGCCATTGTAGCTTCGACCACTCAATGCCGATCATCGAGAAACCGACCAGCCCGCCAATCAGCATTAACAGATATTTGGTGATGGTCGTGATGGCGTAACCGGTACCAGGCGTTAAATCGAGATGCTGTAATAACGCCAGTTCCAGCAGCGCAGGCAGATTACGCACCAACTGCGTGGTGATGATAAAGACCAGAATCGCAATGAGCACCGCCCCCAGAGTAATCGGCTCCAGGCTTTCCACGCCTTGCACCGTAGAGGTGACATCCCACAGCGAAATATTCTCCAGGAAGCCGAATGCCGAGTGGATTTCCGACCACAGTACAATTACCGATAGCAGGGCGATAAGCATCAGAATTGAGCGGACCAGACGCAGCGACTGAGCGCTAATAGCGTCAAGATCGATTTCACTTTCATCGATGTCGACCGCGCCTTCCAGGCTGGAGGAGTGCGCCGGTTCTTCTTCGCCGCGCGCGCGCTGCGCCAGCATTTCCGCCCGACGATGTTTGGCGCGGTCAAAAGCCAGTCGGCGTCGTTGGATCAGCATCCAGCGGCGAATGACGTGATAGATGACCAGCAACAGGAACCAGATGGCGACCGAGGTTTCCAGTCTCGCCAGTAGCGCCTGCGCCGTGGCCAGATAACCCACCGCCGCCGCCAGAATCGCGATAAGCGGCGCGCCCATCAGCATATTCCACAGCAGGCTGTTGACCATGTTGTCGCCGTTGCCTTCTTTATCAAGATAGAGCGGGATGCCCGCTTTTTTCAGACTCAGCGTGACCAGCGCCAGCGCGCCGCATATCAGGATGAAGCAAAGGCGGCCCAACGAGCCGGAAAACTCCCGATCGTTAAGATTATCAAACATGATCACTGCCATGATGAGCGGCACGATCAGCCCAATGCTCATCAGGTAGTAGCGCATCGCTTTCGCTACCCGGTTTCGCGGCCAGCCGAAATGCGCCACAAACAGACCATTAGGACGGGCAAAAGCGGCGCAAATCATGACTACCCACAACAGCGGTACTGTCGCCGTCACGCCATCACCGATGGCGACGGCCAGCGGATACGGCCAGGCTTCCTGTAGACCATAGCCGAGCGTCGCCCACAAGACCGGCAGCGGCGAGGCGACCAGAATCGACCAGAACACCGTTCGCAGCGTTAGCGAGAAGTGATCCTGGGTGACTTTCCCGACGCGCGAGGCCGAGCGCTCAAGGAACCGGTTGAAGTGTTGACGTGAATAGAGGCTAAACCCGACCAGCGCCAGCGCGCCGAATAACGGCAGTAGCGTCTCTTTGCTGGTCAGCATCATGATGCTGGCTTTACCTAACTGATTAAACGTATCTAATGAGATAAGCCGGCGTAAATCCTGAACCAAATCAACAGGCCAGGAGAGCGATAGCGGGCTAACGTCAGCGGTCCAGAACAGATAACGGTGGGTCGCTTCATTAACCTCTTTAAGCGCATCCTCCAGTTGGCTGTTGGAGACTTTCAGTTTGGTCAGCTCCAGGATCAGCGTATCGCCGCCCTGTAACAAAGAGTTGAGCAGCTCGCGCTGAGTGCGAAGCTGGGCGTCAAGAATCTGGTTTTGCTCGGCGGTCAGCGGCTGTCCATTGGCCTGACGTATTTGCCGTAGCTGCGGCTGTTTATTGAGTAATTCTTCATAGCGCATACGGTGAACGCGTAGCTGCGCCATTTCCGTATCAAGCTGCTGCGGTTTAGGCATCTCTGGCAGACGGGCGACCTGCGCGCGCAGCGCTTCGCCAAGCATGTTGGACACGCCAAGCCATTGCGACTGCTCCCGCAGCGTATTGAGCGCCTGACGCACCTGTAACGTTTGGCTGGTGGCCTGTCGCTGCTGCGAGGCGACCAGATCCATCCGCTGCGCTTGTTGATTAAGCGCCTGTGACAGCTCGCGGTTGACTTTAAATTGTTCGACGATACCTTCCGGCAAACCGGCGCTGTTTTCCGCCAGCAGCTCAGTGCTTTCCAGCGCGCGTTCCGCTTCACGTTGACGCAGGCTGTTGAGCTGATTGCGCAGCGCCTGAAGATACGCATCCAATTGCTGACTCTGTTTTTCCGCCAGCTCGGAACGCAGACGAGCCAGTTCCTGCCGGTTGTTGGCGGACAGTTGCGCCAACTCCAGTTCGTCGACTAACGCTTTTAGTTTGGCGGACTCCGCCTGCATACTGAGACTTTGCGCCTGGCTAAGCGCGGCACTTCCGCCTGCGGCGCCGAGTCGTCGCTCAATCTCATTAAGCTGGCGGCGGGCGTCGTTTTGCTGTTGGGGAAGCTGGCTGAGCGAGTCGGCGATCTCCCTGACGCGCTCCTGCTCCTGTTGCGCCTCGCGGGTTTTATCCAGTAGCTGGCTGCTAACCTGCAAGATCTCCTGATTTAACGCTTCGGTGGACATCTCTGGCGGTACGCTGCGAGGTTCATCGCGCAGATTATTCAACTGGGCGCGCAAGGTGGCGGATAGCTTAGGGAAATTATCAATAACGTGTTGATATTGTTTCGCGCGCTCAAGCGAGCCTTTTCGCTCTTCAAGCGCGTTTAACGCAGTCTGGAGCGCCTCAACGGCTTCCGGCTGAGCGGGCTTCGCCGCTTTTGCCTGCTCCAGTTCCTGCGTGATTTGTTTGGCGTCGGGGGCCGTTGCGGCAAACGCCCCCGTGCTGAGGCACCAGGCCATCAGAAAAGCGATAATCAGGCGCACGTCAGCATTCTCTCTTGATTAGGTGTCGTCTTTTTTATTGTCAACCAGCGGGCTGGCGTCGTGTTCGGCTTTAATTTCTTCTGCCGGCAGCGGAGCAGGTTCTACCTCCGGCGCGACGAATGTTTCGGTCGACGTCGCCAGCGGTTGGCCAATTTTGGTAACGGACAGGCTTGCCAGCGACGCGATCAGATTCACTTTCCCCGGCGCAAATAAGTTGATAACCGTGGAACCCAGTTTAAAGCGCCCCATCTCCTGGCCTTTCAACAAGGCGACAGACCCTTCATGTTCGCCTTCTGGCCAGGTCCAGCGCTTGATGATGCCTTCGCGCGGCGGGGTAATGGTCCCCGCCCAGACGGTTTCGATACTGCCGACAATAGTTGCGCCGACCAGAATCTGCGCCATAGGGCCGAACTCGGTATCAAACAGACAGATAACGCGCTCGTTGCGGGCAAACAGGTTGGGGACGTTTTGCGCGGTCAGATGGTTAACGGAGAACAGATCGCCCGGTACGTAGATCATTTCGCGCAGGATGCCGTTGCATGGCATATGCACGCGATGGTAGTCGCGAGGGGAGAGGTAAGTGGTCACAAACGTGCCGTTGCGGAACTTATCCGCCATCAGGTAGTTACCCGCCAGCAACGCTTCAAGGCTGTAATTATGGCCTTTGGCCTGCAAAATTTTATCTTCTTCGATACGACCCAACTGGCTTATCACGCCGTCGGCAGGCATAACCAGGATGTTAGGATCGGTATTGAGCGGACGCACGTCATCACGCAGCGGACGAACAAAGAAATCATTGAACGTACGATAGCTGGCGGTATCCGGTTTTTGCGCCTCGGTCATATCGACTTTGTAATACTTTACGAAGAGATCGATAACCAGTTTTGTCAGCCATCCTGCTCGTTTGCTTGCGCCCCAGCCCGCCAGGCGAGTGAGCCATAGTTTCGGCAGAATGTATTGTAGCGAAAGTTTAAATGAGTTTAACAAGGTAGCCTCCAGGCCATTGTTGCTCCTGAACCGGCAGTTATACCGGTATCCTGAAAAAAGGGGACGATTCTAACGACGCCTAGCGTATCTGTCAGTCGTCCGTATCAGAAAAGTTTTTACGCGTTTTTACCTGCGCCATACTTTCAAGAATTCGGTGATAATTTTCGAAACGGGTTTCCGCAATAGCGCCGTTCTCTACCGCCTCGCGAATGGCGCAGCCTGGATCGGCGTCATGCTTGCAGTCCCGGTATTTACAATGTCCCAAATAGTCATGAAATTCGACAAAGCCCTGGGTGATTTGTTCCGGCTCCAGATGCCATAAGCCGAACTCGCGCACGCCGGGGGAATCAATGACATCGCCGCCATGCGGGAAATGATACAGACGAGCAGCGGTAGTGGTATGTTGACCCAGACCGGAGACATTCGACACATCGTTCGTCAGAATCTCGTTCTGTAAGCCGAGCAGAGCGTTTAGCAGACTGGATTTTCCGACGCCGGACTGCCCGGCAAAAATACTGATGCGACCGGTTAACGCTTCTTCCAGCGGTTTCAGACCATCCTGCGTATGGCTGGAGACCATCAGCACGCGATAGCCGATATTGCGGTAGATATCCATCTGCTCATTAACGAAGTCCATACCTTCGTCGTCCAGCAGATCAATTTTATTGAGTACGATAAGCGGCTCAACCTGTAGGGTTTCACAGCCGACCAGATAGCGATCGATGATATTCAGCGACAGCTCCGGCAAAATCGCGGAGACGATAACGATTTGGTCAATGTTGGCGGCAATAGGCTTCACGCCGTCGTAGAAGTCCGAGCGCGTCAATACCGAGGTGCGCTCATGCACCGCTTCAACGATGCCTTTTACGTTGACGCCCTCTGCGGCGGCTTTGCCCGGACGCCAGACGACGCGATCGCCCGTCACCAGCGAACGGATAGTGCGGCGGATATTGCAACGGTGAACCTCGCCGTCAGCAGACTCCACATCGGCATGCATACCAAGACGGCTAATGACGATACCTTCTGCAGGCTCGCCAAACAGGTTGTCATCGTAGTCGGCTTTCTCCGCGGACGTTTTTAAACGACGCTGGTGATTGGCGTTCACACGGCGCTGCTGGCCTTTGGAGAGTTTATTTTTGCTCAATCGTACTGGCTCCTGGTCGCCCATAGTGGGCAAAACATCTATGATACACGCAATTGTAGATGAATATAGTCACAGTGAATGTGACCTCTGAAGGGTGGAAAATAGCATGAGTGCCGATGAAAACAACCTGATTTGGATCGATCTGGAGATGACAGGTCTGGACCCCGAGCGCGATCGCATTATTGAGATAGCCACGCTGGTAACGGATGCCAGCCTGAATATTCTGGCGGAAGGGCCGACGATTGCGGTACATCAATCCGATGCGCAACTGGCGTTAATGGATGACTGGAACGTGCGCACCCATACCGGCAGCGGCCTGGTAGATCGCGTTAAGGCAAGTACGATGGGCGAACGAGACGCTGAACTGGCGACGATTGAATTTCTGAAAACGTGGGTGCCTGCGGGTAAGTCGCCGATTTGCGGTAACAGCATCGGTCAGGATCGTCGTTTTCTGTTTAAATATATGCCGGAACTGGAGGCCTACTTCCACTATCGCTATCTGGATGTCAGTACGCTCAAGGAACTGGCGCGCCGCTGGAAGCCGGAGATTCTGGCCGGCTTTACCAAGCAGGGCACGCACCAAGCGATGGATGATATTCGCGAGTCGGTGGCGGAGCTGGCTTACTACCGCGAGCATTTCATTAAGCTGTGAGGCGTAACATGCCGGATGGCAACGCCAGAGCGTCTCATCCGGCAGCTCTCCCGCCACTGAATTACTGCGTAAACCATTTCTCCTGCATCTGCGCATATTCCGGCGACGCTTTCACCTTGTCGAGCGCGGCATTAATTTCTTGCAATAGCGCGTCGTTGCCTTTGCGTACCGCAATGCCTAACCCTTTTCCGTAGTAGTCAGGATCGCTGGCGCGTTCATCCATGATGGCGTAATCCGGATTGTTTTTTAGCCACTTACCAATCGCGGCGACATCGCCAAACACGCCCTCAAGACGGTTATTTTTCAGATCGGTAAAAGCGTTTAGATAGCTGTCATAGGCGACAGGCGTGATGGCTTGTTGTTTATCCTGCAAATAGCGCTGATGCGTTGTACCGTTTTCCAGACCGACTTTTTTGCCTTTCAGATCGGCAAAAGTGTGATAAGCCCCTTTACGCGTGACGACTACCGCCGATAGACCTTCGTAATAGGGTTGGCTAAAGGAGACCTGCTGCTCACGTTTGGGCGTCATATCCATACCGGCGATCACCGCATCAAACTTTTTGAAGCGTAGGCTGGGGATCAGACTATCAAAGCTCTGGTTAGTGAATGAGCACTCCGCTTGCATCTCTTTGCAGACCGCGTTGGCGACATCAATATCGAAACCAACAATTTTATTATCGGCATCGACAAACTCATAGGGCGCATAGGTGGCGGAGGTGCCAAAATGTAATGTTCTGGCGGAAACGGAAGCGGCGTGAACGGAGAGGCTGGCTAACAGCATGACAATAAGTTTTTTTTCATCTTGATCCCTGATATCAATTGGATGTTGTGGTCACCGTGCTATTCTTTTTTTGGCGCAGGGTGCTATTCTGATTCTGTGCCTTTAGGCGTGGCGTGAAAAGTTTTTTGTTGCATAGCGCACGCTTTGCTCGTTTTTTGTCTTGTTTGGTGATTTAATCAGCATTCAAACAAAAATCGCGAAAAAATGCGTTCAGGGGCTTGCAGCTAAATGGATTTCTCGTATAATACGCCTCCCGTAACGACGCAGAAATGCGAATTACGACAGCAACAAATTTGCGGGAATAGCTCAGTTGGTAGAGCACGACCTTGCCAAGGTCGGGGCCGCGAGTTCGAGTCTCGTTTCCCGCTCCAAAATTTGAAAGTACTTGTTAAGTACAGACCACCAATCGCAGGATTTCGAGTTGCGACAAGGCGGCAACTGAATGAGTCCTCAGGAGCTTACTGAAGTAAGTGACTCAGGCGAGTGAAGGCAGCCAACGCAGTAGCGGTTCGAAAGACGAAGATTATGCGGGAATAGCTCAGTTGGTAGAGCACGACCTTGCCAAGGTCGGGGGCGCGAGTTCGAGTCTCGTTTCCCGCTCCAAAATTTGAAAGTGCTTGTTAAGCACAGACCACCAATCGCAGGATTTCGAATTGCGACAAGGCGGCAACTGAATGAGTTCTCAGGAGCTTACTGAAGTAAGTGACTGAGGCGAGTGAAGGCAGCCAACGCAGTAGCGGTTCGAAAGACGAAGATTATGCGGGAATAGCTCAGTTGGTAGAGCACGACCTTGCCAAGGTCGGGGTCGCGAGTTCGAGTCTCGTTTCCCGCTCCAATTCTTATCTACAGTAAAATTATCCACAACGAATATCGCGTTGGGGCACGTTTTGTTCCGCTTTCGTCAGATCCTTGTAAACAGACTTATCCACAGGGCGGCCCATTACTCCTGGAATGTAAAAAATTATACCTGACGCGTAGAATTTTTATAATTTACTGAAAAATATAGAAAAAATAAGATTTCAAAACGTTAGCGTTATTGTCTGTTCCTTTTTTCCCTCTTGAATCGCAATGTGTTTTTATTTTTATACACAGCCTGTGAATAATTCAGGCATCGCGCACCAGCCCTTTTTCAATCACCCTGACCAGACGCTGTTTTTTCGGTAGCTGCACTTCAATGATGCAGGCGTTCCGCTTTTCAATTTGTTGCGCAATCGCCCATTCGATATGCTCATCAAGAAGTGGATGTTCACCCTTGCGGCTTTCCAGCGCCGTAATGACGGCATTACTCCACGGCGCATTCCCCAGCGCGACGGCAACATTGCGCAGCCAGCGTAAATGACCAATGCGCCGAATCGCAGTACCTTCAGTGACTTTCAGAAACTGCGCTTCGCTCCAGCTAAACAACTCAACCAAATCTGGGTTATGCAGCGTCTTGCGTGGGCTAAAATCTGCTTCGTCGGTCAACTGAGAGTAACGATTCCACGGACAGATAAGCTGGCAGTCATCGCAGCCGTAAATACGGTTGCCTATCAGTGGGCGAAATGCTTCCGGAATAGCGCCTTCCAGCTCAATGGTGAGATAAGAAATACAGCGCCGCGCGTCCACCGTATACGGTTCGACAATCGCCCCGGTCGGGCAAATGGTCATACAGGCGACGCATTTGCCGCAACCTTCCTCGACCGGCTGGTCGACCGGCAGCGGTAAATCAATCAGCAATTCCCCCAGGAAAAAGAATGAGCCCGCCTCCCGATTAAGGATAAGTGAGTGCTTACCCGTCCAGCCAAGTCCGGCTTTTTCCGCTAATGGGCGTTCAAGAATAGGCGCAGAGTCGACAAACGGTCTAAAATTCAGCGAACCGCAGTACTGCTGGATCTGCTCGCCCAGTTTTTTAAGACGGCTGCGTAACAGCTTGTGATAATCACGCCCCAGCGCATATCGGCTAACGTAGCCCAGCGTGGGATCCTTCAACGTACTGGCAAACGCGGCGTTGGCGGGCAGATAGTTCATGCGCACGCTGATGACACGTAGCGTACCGGGTAAGAGTTCATGAGGCCGGGCGCGCATCATACCGTGGCGCGCCATCCATGCCATCTCGCCGTGGTATTGTTTGTCCAGCCACGCCTGCAGCGCAGGTTCGGATGCGCGCAGATCGGTATCAGTAATACCGACCTGCTGAAAGCCCAGCTCCAGCCCCCACTGCTTAATATTTTGCGCTAACTGATTGAGATCGAGGGGCTTTGACATGATGGACCATAACATGAAGAAAAACCCTGTAAGTATACCACACTCCATTTGGCTCGCCGATGACATCAAACGGCTGGAACGCGATGCGGCGGATGCCTTCGGACTCACACTCTATGAATTGATGCTGCGCGCTGGCGACGCGGCATTTCGGGTAGCCCGTGACAGTTATCCTGACACCCGACACTGGCTGGTGTTGTGTGGTCATGGCAACAACGGCGGCGATGGTTACGTCGTGGCGCGACTAGCGCAAGCGGCGGGCATTAGCGTAACGTTGCTGGCGCAGGAGAGCGACAAACCGTTGCCTGAAGAAGCGGCGCAGGCGCGCGATGCCTGGCTGAATGCTGGCGGCATTATCCATGCTGCCGATATTATCTGGCCGGAAGCGACGGATCTGATTATCGACGCGCTGCTTGGCACCGGCATAGCCCAGGCGCCGCGCGACCCGGTAGCCGGTCTGATTGAACAGGCGAACGCTCATCCTGCGCCGGTTGTCGCCGTCGATATCCCGTCAGGTCTGCTGGCGCAAACGGGCGCCACGCCTGGCGCGGTGATAAGCGCCGCGCATACGGTCACGTTTATCGCCCTGAAACCAGGCCTGCTGACCGGCAAAGCGCGTGACGTTACCGGCATATTGCATTATGACGCGTTGGGGCTGGAAGGCTGGCTGGCGAGCCAGACGCCGCCGCTCCGGCGTTTTGACGCGACGCAGTTGGGGCAATGGTTAACGCCGCGTCGACCGACCTCGCATAAGGGCGATCATGGTCGTCTGGCGATCATCGGCGGCGACCAGGGAACAGCGGGCGCAATTCGGATGGCTGGCGAGGCGGCGCTGCGTACGGGGGCTGGGTTGGTCAGAGTACTGACTCGCGGTGAAAACATCGCGCCGTTGCTGACAGCCCGCCCGGAACTGATGGTACATGAACTCACGCCTCAGTCGCTGGAAGAGAGCCTGACCTGGGCTGACGTTGTGGTGATCGGCCCGGGGCTTGGGCAGCAGGAATGGGGCAAAAAAGCCTTACAGAAAGTAGAAAACGTCCGTAAACCTATGCTGTGGGATGCGGATGCGTTGAACCTACTGGCAATCAATCCTGATAAACGTCACAATCGCGTGATTACGCCGCATCCGGGAGAGGCAGCCCGCCTGTTAGGATGTTCTGTGGCAGAAATTGAAAGTGATCGCTTACTTTCAGCACAGCGTCTGGTAAAACGGTATGGAGGCGTGGTCGTGTTAAAAGGCGCAGGAACGATTATTGCCGCTGAACACCACCCTCTGGCTATCATTGACGCTGGTAATGCGGGGATGGCGAGCGGCGGGATGGGCGATGTCCTGTCCGGCATCATCGGCGCATTGCTCGGACAGAAGTTTACCCCGTATGATGCGGCATGTGTGGGATGTGTGGCTCACGGCGCGGCGGCGGACTTACTGGCAGCGCGTTATGGCGCTCGCGGCATGTTGGCGACCGATCTTTTTACTACGCTGCGGCGTATTGTTAACCCTGATGTGATTGACGTAAACCATGATGAATCGAGTAATTCCGCTACCTGACGAACAGGCGACGCTAGACCTGGGGCAACGGGTAGCCAACGCCTGTGATGGCGCGACCGTTATTTATCTGTATGGCGATTTAGGTGCCGGTAAAACGACGTTTAGCCGGGGATTTTTACAGGCGTTAGGCCATAACGGTAATGTAAAAAGCCCCACCTATACGCTGGTAGAGCCTTATGCGCTTGATAACATGATGGTATATCACTTCGACTTATACCGTCTTGCGGACCCGGAGGAGCTGGAGTTTATGGGCATTCGCGATTATTTCGCCAACGACGCCATTTGTCTGGTGGAGTGGCCGCAACAAGGTAAAGGCGTTCTCCCCGACCCGGACGTCGAAATCCATATTGATTACCAGGCGCAGGGGCGTGAGGCTCGCGTAAGCGCGGTATCCTCATCGGGTCATTCGTTACTGGCGCGTTTAGCCGATTAGCTATAAAGGTGGCGGGATGATTTATCGCATCAAAAATGCCGTAATAGCAGTCTTAATCCTGCTGTGCGCGCAGGCGGGCGCCGCCAGTCTCTCTGATATTCAGGTGTCCAACGGCGAGCAGCAGGCGCGCATTACGCTGAGTTTTATCGGCGAGCCGGAATATGCTTACTCACAGGACGGTAAACGGACCGTGGCGCTGGATATCAGGCAGACCGGCGTGATTCAGGGGCTGCCGCTTCAGTTTAGCGGTAACAATCTGGTAAAAACGATCCGTGCTGGAACGCCGAAAGATGCGCAATCTTTACGGTTGCTTGTCGATCTGACGGAAAATGGTAAAACCGAGGCGGTGAAGCGGCAAAACGGCGGCAACTATACGGTCATTTTCACCATTAATGCCGATGTTCCGCCGCCACCGCCGCCTGTCGTCGCGAAACGGGTTGAAAGCGCGCCTCGCCCGACGGAGCCGGCCCGTAATCCGTTTAAATCTTCTGATGATCGCCTGACCGGCGTAACCAGCAGCAATACCGTTACGCGGCCTGCGGCGCGCGCGTCGGCAGGCGCTGGCGATAAAGTGGTGATTGCTATTGATGCCGGACATGGAGGCCAGGACCCCGGCGCGATAGGCCCGGGCGGTACGCGCGAGAAAAATGTCACCATCGCCATCGCGCGTAAGTTACGCACATTGCTGAATAACGATCCGATGTTTAAAGGCGTGCTGACGCGTGACGGCGACTATTTTATTTCGGTGATGGGGCGGTCTGACGTGGCGCGTAAGCAAAACGCCAACTTCCTTGTCTCTATTCATGCGGATGCCGCGCCAAATCGCGACGCCACCGGCGCCTCCGTCTGGGTATTGTCCAATCGTCGCGCGAACAGCGAAATGGCAAACTGGCTTGAGCAGCATGAGAAGCAATCCGAACTGTTAGGCGGCGCTGGCGATGTGCTGGCGAACAGTCAGTCAGACCCTTACCTGAGCCAGGCGGTACTGGATTTGCAATTCGGTCATTCGCAGCGGGTAGGGTATGATGTGGCGACGAACGTACTAAGCCAACTGGACGGCGTGGGGTCGCTGCATAAACGTCGCCCGGAACACGCGAGCCTGGGCGTGCTGCGTTCGCCGGATATCCCGTCCATTTTGGTGGAGACGGGCTTTATCAGTAATCACGGCGAAGAGCGATTGCTGGCGAGCGACCGCTATCAGCAGCAGATTGCTGACGCTATATACCGAGGGTTGCGTAAGTACTTTGCAGCGCATCCGATCCAGTCTGCGCCGCAGGGCGGCCCAGGCCAGACGGCCAGTACCAACCAGCCTGGCGCCATAACCGCCGCGAATTAAGGAGATTTCATGCCGATTCAGGTTCTGCCGCCGCAGCTTGCGAACCAAATCGCCGCTGGCGAAGTGGTGGAACGCCCTGCGTCGGTTGTTAAAGAGCTGGTAGAGAATAGTCTGGATGCAGGCGCCACCCGCGTTGATATCGACATTGAGCGTGGCGGCGCGAAGCTTATTCGTATTCGCGACAATGGCTGCGGCATTAAAAAAGAGGAGCTGGCGCTGGCGCTGGCCCGTCATGCCACCAGTAAAATCGCCTCGCTTGACGATCTGGAAGCGATTATCAGTCTGGGATTTCGCGGCGAAGCGCTGGCGAGTATCAGTTCGGTCTCGCGTTTGACGCTAACGTCGCGCACGGCGGAGCAGGCGGAAGCCTGGCAGGCGTATGCGGAAGGGCGTGACATGGACGTGACGGTAAAACCCGCCGCGCACCCGGTCGGCACCACCCTGGAAGTTCTGGATCTCTTTTACAATACGCCCGCCCGGCGCAAATTCATGCGTACCGAAAAAACGGAATTTAATCATATCGATGAGATCATCCGTCGTATTGCATTGGCCCGTTTTGACGTCACGCTTAACCTGTCGCACAACGGCAAATTGGTACGGCAGTATCGCGCTGTCGCAAAGGACGGGCAAAAAGAGCGCCGGTTAGGCGCCATCTGCGGCACGCCGTTTCTCGAACAGGCACTGGCGATCGAGTGGCAGCATGGCGATCTGACCCTGCGCGGCTGGGTCGCCGATCCGAATCACACCACCACGGCGTTAACGGAGATCCAGTACTGCTATGTGAATGGCCGCATGATGCGCGACCGCTTGATCAACCATGCCATTCGCCAGGCCTGTGAAGATAAGCTGGGCGCGGACCAACAGCCTGCGTTTGTGTTGTATCTGGAGATTGACCCGCATCAGGTGGATGTCAATGTTCATCCCGCCAAGCACGAAGTGCGTTTTCATCAATCCCGGCTGGTGCACGACTTCATCTATCAAGGGGTGCTGAGCGTCCTGCAACAGCAGACGGAAACGACGCTGCCGCTGGAGGAGATTGCGCCAGCGCCGCGGCATGTCCCGGAAAACCGTATCGCCGCCGGGCGCAACCATTTTGCTGTACCCGCCGAGCCAACTGCGGCGCGCGAGCCCGCGACACCGCGTTATTCCGGCGGCGCATCGGGCGGCAACGGCGGGCGTCAGTCCGCGGGTGGTTGGCCGCACGCTCAGCCAGGTTATCAGAAGCAGCAGGGCGAGGTTTATAGCGCGCTTTTACAGACGCCGGCGACGAGCCCCGCGCCGGAGCCGGTTGCGCCTGCGCTTGACGGACATAGCCAGAGTTTTGGTCGCGTACTGACGATAGTCGGCGGTGACTGTGCGTTGCTGGAACACGCGGGGACTATCCAGCTCTTGTCGCTGCCGGTTGCGGAGCGTTGGCTGCGTCAGGCGCAGCTTACACCGGGTCAAAGTCCGGTTTGCGCGCAGCCGTTGCTGATTCCGCTGCGTTTAAAAGTGAGCGCCGATGAAAAAGCCGCGCTGCAAAAAGCCCAATCTTTGTTGGGAGAATTGGGCATTGAATTTCAGTCAGATGCGCAGCATGTGACCATTCGGGCAGTGCCTTTACCCTTACGACAACAAAATTTACAAATCTTGATTCCTGAACTGATAGGCTACCTGGCGCAACAGACCACATTTGCAACGGTCAATATTGCACAATGGATAGCGCGTAATGTGCAGAGCGAACATCCGCAGTGGTCGATGGCGCAGGCCATATCGCTGCTGGCGGATGTTGAGCGGCTATGTCCGCAGCTGGTAAAAGCGCCGCCGGGTGGCCTGTTACAACCTGTTGATTTACATTCGGCGATGAACGCCCTGAAGCATGAATGATGTAAGCAAAGCGAGCCTGCCTAAGGCGATATTTTTGATGGGGCCGACGGCCTCCGGCAAAACGGCGCTGGCGATAGAACTGCGTAAAGTTTTGCCAGTAGAGTTGATAAGCGTTGATTCCGCCCTCATTTATCGGGGAATGGATATTGGCACGGCTAAGCCGAATGCCGATGAGCTGAAAGCGGCGCCGCATCGACTGCTGGATATACGCGACCCGTCGCAGGCGTATTCGGCGGCGGATTTTCGCCGCGACGCGTTAGCGCAAATGGCGGAGATCACCTCTGCGGGGCGTATCCCGCTGTTAGTGGGCGGTACCATGCTGTATTTTAAGGCATTGCTGGAAGGGTTATCGCCGCTGCCTTCAGCAGATCCGGAAGTCAGATCCCGGATAGAGCAGCAAGCAGCGGAGCTTGGATGGGAGGCGTTGCATCAGCAACTTCAGGAGATAGATCCGGTTGCCGCCGCGCGAATTCATCCAAATGATCCGCAAAGACTTTCCCGGGCACTGGAAGTTTTTTTCATTTCGGGTAAAACTTTAACGGAGCTAACGCAAACGTCAGGAGACGCGCTACCGTACCAGGTGCATCAGTTCGCTATCGCCCCGGCGAGCCGTGAACTGCTCCATCAGCGCATTGAACTGCGTTTTCATCAGATGTTGGCTTCAGGTTTTGAAGCAGAAGTCCGGGCGCTTTTTGCCCGAGGAGATTTGCATACGGACTTGCCTTCCATCCGTTGTGTGGGATACCGCCAGATGTGGTCATACATTGAGGGCGAAATCTCATATGATGAAATGGTTTATAGAGGTGTTTGCGCCACGAGACAGTTGGCGAAGCGCCAGATGACCTGGTTGCGCGGTTGGGAAGGGGTGCGCTGGCTTGACAGTGAGAATCCCGATCGGGCGCGAAAAGAAGTATTACAGGTTGTTGGTGCTATCGCAGACTGAATGTGTACAATTGAGACGTATCGTGCGCAATTTTTCAGAATCGAAAGGTTCAAAGTACAAATAAGCATATAAGGAAAAGAGAATGGCTAAGGGGCAATCTTTACAAGATCCGTTCCTGAACGCATTGCGTCGGGAACGTGTTCCAGTTTCTATTTATTTGGTGAATGGTATTAAGCTGCAAGGTCAAATCGAGTCCTTTGATCAGTTCGTGATCCTGTTGAAGAACACGGTCAGCCAGATGGTTTATAAGCACGCGATTTCTACTGTTGTCCCGTCTCGCCCGGTTTCTCATCACAGCAACAATGCCGGTGGCGGCGCCAGCAATAACTACCATCACGGTAGCAACGCGCAGGGTTCTACTGCGCAACAGGACAGCGAAGAGACTGAATAAGTTCACGCGCTGTTTATCCATGTCGGGGGCGTCGGATAATCGCCCCCGCTGGTTATTAAGAGGGTTTACGCTTGTTTGACCGTTATGATGCCGGTGAGCAGGCGGTACTGGTACACATCTATTTTTCGCAAGACAAAGATATGGAAGACCTCCAGGAGTTTGAATCTCTGGTCTCTTCCGCCGGTGTCGAAGCAATGCAGGTGATTACCGGTAGCCGTAAAGCACCGCACCCGAAGTACTTTGTAGGTGAAGGTAAGGCAGTTGAAATTGCGGAAGCCGTGAAAGCGACTGGCGCAGCGGTCGTATTGTTTGATCATGCATTGAGTCCAGCCCAGGAGCGAAACCTGGAGCGTTTGTGCGAGTGCCGGGTTATCGATCGCACCGGTCTTATCTTAGATATTTTTGCCCAACGTGCGCGAACCCATGAAGGTAAGTTGCAGGTTGAGCTGGCGCAGCTACGCCATCTGGCTACGCGTCTGGTGCGTGGCTGGACCCACCTTGAACGTCAGAAAGGCGGGATTGGTTTGCGCGGTCCGGGTGAAACCCAGCTCGAAACCGACCGTCGTTTACTGCGTAATCGCATTGTGCAGATTCAGTCGCGCCTGGAGAAAGTTGAGAAGCAACGTGAGCAGGGGCGGCAGTCGCGCATCAAGGCCGACGTTCCGACGGTATCGCTGGTGGGCTATACCAACGCCGGAAAATCCACCCTTTTTAATCAGATCACTGAAGCGCGGGTCTATGCGGCAGATCAGCTATTTGCGACGCTGGACCCGACCTTACGTCGTATTGATGTAGCGGATGTCGGTGAAACCGTTCTGGCGGATACGGTAGGCTTTATCCGCCATTTACCGCACGATCTGGTGGCTGCCTTTAAAGCTACCCTGCAGGAGACGCGTCAGGCGACGCTGCTGCTGCATGTGGTCGATGCGGCGGATGTTCGTGTGCAGGAAAACATCGAGGCGGTAAACACCGTTCTTGAAGAGATTGACGCTCACGAAATCCCCACCTTAATGGTGATGAACAAAATCGATATGCTGGACGACTTTGAACCGCGTATCGACAGAGATGAAGAGAATAAACCCATCCGCGTTTGGCTTTCAGCGCAAAGCGGCGTGGGGATACCACAGCTTTTTCAGGCTTTGACGGAGCGTCTTTCCGGCGAGGTGGCGCAGCATACGCTGCGTTTGCCGCCGCAGGAAGGGCGTCTGAGAAGCCGGTTTTATCAGCTTCAGGCAATAGAAAAAGAGTGGATGGAGGAAGACGGTAGCGTCAGTCTGCAGGTACGAATGCCGATTGTCGACTGGCGTCGCCTCTGTAAACAAGAACCGGCGTTGATCGAATACGTGATCTAGACGCGAAGTCATTCAGGTCGTATTGAAGCGGTAGCTGAGAGAATTTCAGGAGCTCACAACGAAGTGACCTGGGGTAAAAAAGCCGCCACTCAAGACGCAGCCTGAAAGATGATGTCTGTAACGGCGGTTCGTCTGAAGCATGGAGTAATTTCGCCTTATCCTCTGAGGTCGAAAGACAACGGGGATCACCGCATAACAAATATGGAGCACAAACATGGCGTGGAATCAGCCCGGTAATAACGGACAGGACCGCGACCCGTGGGGAAGCAGCAAACCTGGCAGCAACTCTGGGGGAAATGGAAACAAAGGTGGCCGCGATCAGGGACCTCCCGATCTGGATGATATCTTCCGTAAGCTGAGTAAAAAACTCGGTGGTTTTGGGGGCGGTAAAGGCACCGGTTCCGGCGGCGGTAGCTCATCGCAAGGCCCGCGTCCGCAACTGGGAGGCCGTATTGTCGCCATCGCGGCGGCGGCAGTAGTCATTATCTGGGCGGCCAGCGGTTTTTATACCATTAAAGAAGCCGAGCGCGGCGTTGTGACGCGTTTTGGTAAATTCAGCCATCTGGTAGAGCCAGGTCTGAACTGGAAGCCGACATTTATTGACGACGTTACGCCGGTGAACGTCGAAGCGGTGCGCGAACTGGCGGCGTCAGGCGTGATGCTGACGTCTGATGAAAACGTCGTGCGCGTTGAAATGAACGTGCAATACCGCGTCACCGATCCGCAGAAATATCTGTTTAGCGTGACCAGCCCGGACGATAGCCTGCGTCAGGCCACCGACAGCGCGCTGCGTGGCGTCATTGGTAAATACACGATGGATCGCATCCTGACCGAAGGTCGTACCGTTATTCGTAGCGATACCCAACGCGAGCTGGAAGAGACTATCAAACCGTACAACATGGGGATTACCCTGCTGGACGTGAACTTCCAGGCTGCGCGCCCGCCGGAAGAGGTGAAAGCCGCCTTTGACGACGCGATTGCCGCACGTGAAAACGAGCAGCAGTACATTCGTGAAGCGGAAGCGTATACCAACGAAGTTCAGCCGCGCGCCAACGGTCAGGCGCAGCGTATTCTGGAAGAGGCACGCGCCTATAAAACCCAGACTATCCTGGAAGCGCAGGGTGAAGTCGCCCGGTTTGCGAAGATTTTGCCGGAATATAAAGCCGCGCCGCAGATTACACGCGAGCGTCTGTATATTGAAACGATGGAAAAAGTGCTGAGCCATACCCGTAAAGTACTGGTTAACGACAAGAGCGGTAATTTAATGGTGCTGCCGTTAGATCAGATGCTGAAAGGCGGGAATGCGCCGGCGGCAAAGAGCGACAATAGCGCTAGCAACCTGCTGCGCCTGCCGCCGTCCACAAAGTCTAACGCCAGCGGAGCAAGCAACACGTCGTCCTCAAATCAGGGCGATATTATGGACCAACGCCGCGCGAATGCGCAGCGTAACGACTACCAGCGTCAGGGGGAATAACGATGCGTAAGTCAGTTATTGCGATTATCATCATCGTGCTGGTAGTGCTCTACATGTCCGTCTTTGTGGTCAAAGAGGGCGAGCGCGGCATTACGCTGCGTTTTGGTAAAGTTCTGCGTGACGATGAGAACAAACCGCTGGTTTACGCGCCGGGTCTGCACTTTAAGATCCCGTTTATTGAATCAGTGAAAATGCTTGATGCGCGTATCCAGACGATGGATAACCAGGCCGATCGCTTTGTGACTAAAGAGAAGAAAGACCTGATTGTCGACTCCTACATCAAATGGCGTATCAGCGACTTTAGCCGTTACTATCTGGCGACCGGCGGCGGCGATATTTCGCAAGCCGAAGTGCTGTTAAAACGTAAATTCTCGGACCGTTTGCGTTCTGAGATTGGTCGCCTGGACGTAAAAGACATCGTGACCGATTCTCGTGGTCGTCTGACTCTGGAAGTGCGCGACGCGCTGAACTCCGGTTCAGCCGGTACCGATGATGAAGTAGCGACCCCGGCGGCGGATGACGCGATTGCCGAAGCGGCGGAACGCGTCACGGCGGAAACCAAAGGTAAAGTACCGGTCATCAACCCGAACAGTATGGCGGCGTTGGGTATCGAAGTGGTCGATGTGCGTATTAAGCAGATCAACCTGCCGACCGAGGTTTCTGAGGCGATTTACAACCGTATGCGCGCCGAGCGTGAAGCGGTCGCGCGTCGTCATCGTTCACAAGGTCAGGAAGAAGCGGAAAAACTGCGTGCGGCTGCTGACTATGAGGTGACGAAAACTCTGGCGGAAGCCGAGCGTCAGGGGCGAATCATGCGTGGTGAAGGTGATGCTGAAGCCGCGAAGCTGTTTGCCGACGCGTTCAGTCAGGACCCTGATTTCTACGCGTTCATTCGTAGTCTGCGCGCTTACGAGAAGAGCTTCGAAGGTAATCAGGACGTGATGGTATTGAGCCCGGACAGCGATTTCTTCCGCTACATGAAGACACCGAGTTCGACGACACGCTAAAATAGCGTCAGCGGTTTTAGACCAGCAAAACCACCGCATCCAAAGGATGCCGGTGGTTTTCTTTTATAAGGGCGATAAATGAATTCAACAATCTGGTTGGCGCTTGCTCTGGTATTAGTCCTCGAAGGGCTGGGACCGATGCTGTATCCCGGCGCATGGAAAAAAATGGTTTCGGCACTGGCGCAACTGCCGGAAAATGTTTTACGACGTTTTGGCGGCGGACTTGTGGTTGCGGGAGTTGTGGTCTACTACATGTTGAGGAAAACGATTGGCTGAACAAAAAGTGGTCGGATTTGCCGCAGATTGAGTGCAAAAAGTGCTGTATATCTGAAAAAGCGATGGTAGAATCCATTTTTAAGCAAACGGTGATTTTGAAAAATGGGTAACAACGTCGTCGTACTGGGCACCCAATGGGGTGACGAAGGTAAAGGAAAGATCGTCGATCTTCTGACTGAACGGGCTAAATATGTTGTACGCTACCAGGGCGGTCACAACGCAGGCCATACTCTCGTAATCAACGGTGAAAAAACCGTTCTCCATCTTATTCCATCAGGTATTCTTCGCGAGAATGTAACCAGCATCATCGGTAACGGTGTTGTGCTGTCTCCGAGCGCGCTGATGAAAGAGATGAAAGAACTGGAAGACCGTGGCATCCCCGTTCGTGAGCGTCTGCTGCTGTCTGAAGCCTGTCCGCTGATCCTTGATTATCACGTTGCGCTGGATAACGCGCGTGAGAAAGCGCGTGGCGCGAAAGCGATCGGCACCACCGGTCGTGGAATCGGGCCTGCTTATGAAGATAAAGTGGCACGTCGCGGTCTGCGTGTTGGTGACCTTTTCGACAAAGAAACCTTCGCTGAAAAACTGAAAGAAGTGATGGAATATCACAACTTCCAGTTGGTTAACTACTACAAAGTTGAAGCGGTTGATTACCAGAAAGTTCTGGATGATACGATGGCTGTTGCCGACATCCTGACTTCTATGGTTGTTGACGTTTCGGACCTGCTCGACCAGGCGCGTCAGCGTGGCGATTTCGTCATGTTTGAAGGTGCGCAGGGTACCCTGCTGGATATCGACCACGGTACTTATCCGTACGTAACTTCTTCTAACACCACAGCAGGTGGCGTGGCGACCGGTTCCGGCCTGGGCCCGCGTTATGTTGATTACGTTCTGGGTATCCTCAAAGCTTACTCCACTCGTGTAGGTGCAGGTCCGTTCCCGACCGAACTGTTTGATGAAACCGGCGAGTTCCTCTGCAAGCAGGGTAACGAATACGGCGCCACTACCGGCCGTCGTCGTCGTACCGGCTGGCTGGACACCGTTGCCGTTCGTCGTGCGGTACAGCTGAACTCCCTGTCTGGCTTCTGCCTGACCAAACTGGACGTGCTGGATGGCCTGAAAGAGGTGAAACTCTGCGTGGCTTACCGTATGCCGGATGGTCGCGAAGTGACTACCACTCCGCTGGCAGCTGACGACTGGAAAGGTGTAGAGCCGATTTACGAAACCATGCCGGGCTGGTCTGAATCCACCTTCGGCGTGAAAGATCGTAGCGGCCTGCCGCAGGCGGCGCTGAACTACATCAAACGTATCGAAGAACTGACCGGCGTGCCGATTGATATTATTTCTACCGGCCCCGATCGTACTGAGACGATGATTCTGCGCGACCCGTTCGACGCGTAAATCTGGTACGCCTGGCAGATATTTTGCTTGCCGGGCTAACAGTGTGATACATTGCTGTGTCGGGTAAGCCATTACGCTATCCGACACAGTGCTAAATCCTCGCTTTTTTCCTTCCCCGAACTGAAATAAATTAGCGACACAGCTTGTGGCTGGTTTATCATCAATACAGATAAGTTATATCCCGTTTTCCCTTTTCCTGAGGTTGATGTGCAGTTAACGAGTTTCACCGATTACGGCTTACGTGCGCTAATCTATATGGCGTCGTTACCAGATGGACGAATGACCAGCATTTCTGAGGTGACAGAAGTCTACGGCGTGTCCCGTAATCATATGGTCAAAATTATCAATCAGCTTAGCCGGGCGGGCTTTGTCACTGCCGTTCGGGGAAAAAATGGCGGTATCCGCCTGGGTAAACCGGCTAATACTATTTGTATTGGCGATGTGGTGCGTGAGCTGGAACCCTTATCACTGGTCAACTGTAGCAGCGAATTTTGCCACATCACCCCTGCCTGTCGTCTGAAACAGGCGCTTTCTAAGGCCGTGCAGAGTTTTCTCAAGGAGCTGGATAACTACACGCTTGCCGATTTGGTTGAAGAGAATCAACCGCTTTATAAATTATTACTGGTGGAGTGAAGTAAACTTCATTAGAGATGACAATGGAGGAACCTCAATGTCACAAGATCCTTTCCAGGAACGCGAAGCAGAAAAATACGCGAATCCTATCCCGAGCCGGGAATTTATCCTCGAACATTTAACGAAACGTGAAAAACCGGCCAGTCGCGAAGAACTGGCCGTAGAACTGAATATTGAAGGCGAAGAGCAGCTTGAAGCCTTGCGTCGCCGCCTGCGCGCGATGGAACGCGACGGACAACTGGTCTTTACCCGCCGCCAGTGCTATGCGCTGCCGGAACGCCTCGACCTGCTGAAAGGCACCGTGATCGGTCATCGTGACGGTTACGGTTTCTTACGTGTCGAAGGCCGCAAAGACGATCTGTATCTTTCCAGCGAGCAGATGAAAACCTGTATTCATGGCGATCAGGTGCTGGCGCAGCCGCTGGGCGCCGATCGTAAAGGTCGCCGCGAAGCGCGTATCGTCCGTGTACTGGTACCGAAAACCAGTCAGATAGTCGGGCGTTATTTCACCGATGCGGGCGTCGGCTTTGTGGTGCCGGACGACAGCCGTCTCAGCTTCGACATTCTTATCCCGCCAGAAGACGTCATGGGCGCGCGGATGGGGTTCGTGGTCGTGGTTGAACTGACCCAACGTCCAACTCGCCGTACTAAAGCGGTAGGGAAAATCGTCGAAGTGCTGGGCGACAATATGGGCACCGGTATGGCGGTTGATATGGCGCTGCGTACCCATGAAATACCTTACATCTGGCCGCAGGCGGTAGAGCAGCAGGTCGCCGGGCTGAAAGAAGAGGTGCCGGAAGAGGCGAAAGTCGGTCGTGTCGATCTGCGCGATTTGCCGCTGGTCACTATTGATGGCGAAGATGCCCGTGACTTTGACGACGCGGTTTACTGTGAGAAAAAACGCGGCGGCGGCTGGCGTTTGTGGGTCGCTATTGCTGACGTGAGCTATTATGTACGGCCGCCAACGCCGCTGGATCGCGAGGCGCGCAATCGCGGCACGTCGGTTTACTTCCCGTCACAGGTTGTCCCAATGTTGCCGGAGGTGCTCTCCAACGGTCTGTGTTCGCTAAACCCGCAGGTTGACAGGCTGTGTATGGTCTGTGAAATGACCATCTCGGCGAAAGGTCGGCTGACCGGCTACAAATTCTATGAAGCGGTGATGAGCTCCCATGCGCGTCTGACCTATACCAAAGTCTGGCATATGCTGCAGGGCGATCAGGATCTGCGTGAACAATATGCGCCGCTGGTGAAGCATATTGAAGAGCTGCACAACCTCTACAAAGTGCTGGATAAAGCGCGTGAAGAGCGCGGGGGGATCTCGTTTGAGAGCGAAGAGGCGAAGTTTATCTTTAACGCCGAACGTCGCATTGAGCGTATCGAACAGACCCAGCGTAATGACGCGCATAAGCTTATCGAAGAGTGCATGATCATGGCGAATATCTCGGCGGCGCGCTTTGTCGAAAAAGCTAAAGAGCCGGCGCTATTCCGTATTCATGATAAGCCCACCACCGAAGCGATCACCTCATTCCGCTCCGTACTGGCGGAGCTGGGGTTGGAGCTGCCGGGCGGAAATAAACCGGAACCGCGCGATTATGCCGAACTGCTTGAATCGATTGCCGACCGGCCGGACGCCGAAATGCTGCAAACTATGCTGCTGCGTTCAATGAAGCAGGCGATTTACGATCCGGAAAACCGCGGGCACTTTGGCCTGGCGTTGCAGTCTTATGCGCACTTTACCTCGCCGATTCGCCGCTATCCGGATCTTTCTTTGCACCGCGCCATTAAGTACCTGCTGGCTAAAGAGCAAGGGAACAAGGGCAACACCACAGAAACGGGCGGTTATCACTACTCGATGGAAGAGATGTTGCAGCTCGGCCAGCACTGTTCGATGGCGGAACGCCGCGCTGATGAAGCGACGCGTGATGTCTCCGACTGGCTGAAATGTGACTTTATGCTGGATCAGGTAGGCAACGTCTTTAAGGGCGTGATTGCCAGCGTCACCGGTTTCGGCTTCTTTGTCCGTCTTGATGAACTGTTTATCGATGGGCTGGTACACGTTTCCTCACTGGATAACGATTACTATCGCTTCGATCAGGTAGGGCAACGTCTGATTGGCGAGTCCGGTGGGCAGACATATCGCCTGGGCGACCGGGTCGAGGTACGCGTCGAAGCGGTGAATATGGACGAACGGAAAATTGACTTTAGCTTGATTTCCAGCGAGCGCGCACCGCGTAACGTCGGCAAAACGGCGCGTGAAAAAGCGAAAAAAGGTGAAAGTAAAAACGCCGGTAAACGTCGTCAGGTAGGTAAAAAAGTTAACTTCGAGCCTGATAGCGCCTTCCGCGGCGAGAAAAAAGCGAAGCCGAAAGCAGCGAAGAAAGACGCGAGAAAAGCAAAAAAGCCATCGGCTAAAACGCAGAAAATAGCCGCAGCGACCAAAGCGAAGCGTGCGGCGAAGAAAAAAGCGGCAGAGTGAGCAATACCCTCTTCAAACAGAAGAGGGTGAATTATCTGTAGGCCGGGCAAGCGTAGCGCCCCCGGCAAAACGTAAACAACGAGTACATTAATGAGCGAAATGATTTACGGCATCCACGCAGTGCAGGCCCTGCTGGAGCGCGCCCCTGAACGTTTTCAGGAAGTCTTTATTTTAAAAGGCCGTGAAGATAAACGTCTGTTGCCGCTGATTCACGCCCTTGAGTCCCAGGGCGTTGTTATCCAGCTGGCAAACCGCCAATATCTCGACGAGAAAAGCGACGGTGCCGTGCATCAGGGTATTATCGCTCGCGTGAAACCAGGCCGGCAGTATCAGGAAAACGATCTGCCGGATCTGATCGCATTACACGAACGCCCCTTTTTGTTGATCCTCGATGGCGTCACCGATCCGCATAATCTTGGCGCCTGTCTGCGCAGCGCCGATGCCGCTGGCGTACATGCGGTAATCGTGCCGAAAGACCGCTCCGCGCAACTTAACGCGACGGCGAAGAAAGTCGCCTGCGGCGCAGCGGAAAGCGTGCCGTTGATCCGCGTCACCAACCTGGCGCGCACGATGCGCATGTTGCAGGAAGAGAATATCTGGATTGTCGGAACGGCGGGCGAGGCTGACCATACGCTGTATCAGAGCAAAATGCCTGGCCGCATGGCGCTGGTCATGGGCGCAGAAGGTGAAGGTATGCGTCGTCTGACCCGTGAGCACTGCGATGAGCTGATCAGCATTCCTATGGCCGGTAGCGTGTCGTCGCTGAATGTCTCTGTGGCGACCGGGATTTGTCTGTTTGAAGCCGTTCGCCAGCGAACCTGACGCTAATAGTATTTTTTAAGAAAATAACCATCCATAATCGGATGGTTTTTTTTATCTTTGGCTGGTAATATAAAAAGCAAAACCTACCCTGTAACTCCCTTTATTTATAAAAAAGAGATAGAGATAATAATATGGCATGGACTCCACGGACGCTGGCGGATGCGTTAAACAACATCGCCGAATTAGATATTGATATAGAAAATAATGAGTCTTCATTAATAATAAAAATGAATGATTATGGCGATTTACCACTGGCGGTTTTATTTACCTCGCAACAAATAGTTATCGAGACTTATATCTGTCCGGTAAATACGATTAGAGATACCGCGGAATTTAATCTTTTCTTACTGAGAAATCAGAAGGTTTTACCGCTGTCTTCGGTCGGTATTACTCAGGTAAAACAGGAGGAATATTATGTCGCTTTTGGCGTGCTGTCGTTAAATTCGTCGCTTGCCGACGTGACGCTGGAAATCACCACGCTTGTAGAAAATGCGTTGGATATCGCTGAAATAACACAAGTCTATTCACAGGAATAATACAGGCGGCTTACATGGGAATTTTAAAAAGTTTGTTCACATTAGGTAAATCATTCGTTGCTCAGGCAGAAGACGCCATTGATGAAGCGCAGGGTGTACGTATGCTGGAGCAGCATATTCGCGACGCAAAAGCCGAGCTGGATAAAGCGGGTAAATCCAGAGTGGATTTATTGGCGCGGGTGAAGTTAAGCCATGACAAGCTGAATGATTTACGTGAGCGTAAAGCCAGCCTTGAAACACGGGCGTTGGCGGCAATGAGTAAGAATGTCGACGCCGCTTTACTCAACGAAGTGGCGGAAGAAATAGCCCGTCTGGAAAATGCCATTCTTGCCGAAGAACAGGTGCTGACTAATCTGGAAGCCTCTCGTGATGCGGTGGAGAAGGCCGTAACGGCGACAGGCCAGCGGATTGCGCAGTTTGAGCAGCAACTTGAAGTGGTTAAGGCGACAGAAGCCATGCAGCGCGCGCAGCAGGCGGTGACGACCTCGACCGTCGGAGCCGCGTCGAATGTGTCTACGGCGGCGGAGTCGCTTAAACGTTTACAAACGCGTCAGGCTGAACGCCAGGCCCGGCTGGATGCCGCCGCGCAGCTGGAAAAAGTCGCCGATGGACGCGACCTGGACGAAAAACTGGCGCAGGCCGGTATTGGCGCAACCAATAAAAGCAATGCTCAGGATGTGTTGGCGCGTTTACAGCGTCAACAAGGCGAATAATGCTCTTTACGTGGATTGTCAAAACCTGCCAGCGTCATTTGTCCAGACTGACCTGGCCCGCTTTGCTGGGCCTGTTTATCGGGCAGTATCTGCTTTGCTATCTGGTGCTGCGCCTGTTGCGCGAAAGCGCGTTGGTGAGCCAGTTAAGCGATTTTATCTATTACTGCTCGGTGGTGGGCTCCACATTAGGTTTTGGCGATCTTAGCCCGCAGACGGCGCCAGGACGTCTGTTCACCGCGCTGTGGCAAATTCCGGTTAGCGTCGGGTTGTTCGGCGCGTTAATGGGAAAAGTGATTGCGCAGGTGCAGGGAATGTTAGCGAAAGGAATAACGGGCATGGGCGATTATCGCCATTTACACCATCATATGCTGGTGATTGGCTGGCGGGGTCATCAAACCGAAAAGATGATCTCATTGCTGCTATATGACAAGCGGCGTGCCTTTGAACGGGTTCTGCTGTGCGAACTGGAAGATATTCAGCATCCGCTGCCGGGTAATAACTGGGTGGATTTTATCCGCATCAGCAACTTTAACGATCCGCAGGAACACCAGCGCATGGGGCTGGAGCAGTGCCAGAGCGTGATTATTTTCGCTCGTACCGATGAGCAGACCTTCACGGCGGCGCTCTCGCTGGCAGACTATGTACCCGCGCAGTGCCATATTGTGGTTTATCTGGAAGACGAGCGTTATGCCGGATTACTGGAAACCCACTGCCCGCGCATGGAGATAGTCCGTAACCTTTCCGCTGAACAACTTTCCCGTTCCATTCAGGACCCAGGATCATCGCAATCTGTCGCTTCCATTATGAATCCGATGCTGGGCGATACCGGATTCGCGCTGCCTGTCCCGGCTTCTGTCGCGCCTATGCGATACGGCGCGCTAATGCGTTATATGAAGCTTCATCATGACGCGACGGTGCTGGGGATCAGTCACTGCAAGAATGGTCGTGGTATGGAATTGAATCCGGTGATTTCAACTGAAGTCAGAGGCGGTATGTGGCTACATCTGGTCGGTAATAATCGCATTCTGGCTGAAGAGGTCGCATGGCAAGAGATAGAGGTTCCCCTATGATGCAATTTTTTCAGCGTTTGCTCGGTAAAACAAGCGCGCCAGCGCCGATTCGCGAACCATTAGGATTACATCTTAACGTCGGTTTCACGCTGGATACGCTGGCATTTCGGCTACTGGAGTCGTCGTTGCTGGTGGCGCTACCGGGTGAAAAATACACTGTCGCGGCAGCGAGTCGTATAGATTTAGGCGGCGGCAGTCAGATTTTTCGCTACTACACCTCTGGCGATGAGTTTCTACAAATTAACACCACTGGCGGCACGGATGTTGACGACATTGATGACATCAAACTCTTTGTATATGAGGAAAGTTTCGGTATTAACGAGGAACGTCACTGGCGTTCAGCCATTGCGCTAGCGGCAATAGGGCCGATGACGCTCAACTGGCAAGAACGGCGCTGGCAGCGCTTTTTTAACCATGAAGAGCCGGGCAATATTGAACCTGTCTACATGCTGGAAAAGGTTGAAAATCAGCAGGCAGAGAAATGGGACGTTCACAATTTTACGATGGGCTTCCAGCGCCAGGTGACGGATGACGCCTGGGAGTATCTTCTATTGAACGGGGAAGAATCATTTAATGAGCGCGGTGAGCCTGAATGGGTGTTTTCACGCGCCCTCGGCGTGGATATCCCGCTCACTTCACTGACGGTTATTGGTTAAGCACATACAGGGAAATTATGCATGTACTGGACGCATTACTGGCTTTCTGCGCCTATTTTTTTATTGGCGCGGCAATGGTCATTGTATTTCTTTTTATTTACTCAAAGATAACGCCGCATAATGAATGGCAGCTGATAAAAAATAACAATACTGCGGCATCGCTGGCCTTTAGTGGTACGTTGCTGGGCTATGTCATCCCCTTATCCAGCGCGGCGATAAACTCGGTCAGTATCCCGGACTATTTTGCCTGGGGCGGCATTGCGCTGGTGATTCAACTACTGATTTATGGTTGCGTAAGGTTATACATGCCTACGCTGAGCGAAAAAATTATTCATCACAACGTGGCGGCGGGGCTATTTATGGGAACCGCAGCGCTGGCTGGCGGTATTTTTAACGCTGCCTGTATGACATGGTAACGGAAGATCATGGCAAAAAAACGAAAATCCAGAAGCACATCCGGCGTAGGCCATTCGGCAATAAGACGAATAGCCGAACCGGTCAATCCCTTTGAGCGGCAACGAAATCGCTACACGCCAAAATGCCTGACGCTGGCGATTATGGGTGGAGCGGCCTTTTTTCTCCTGAAAGGGTGCGGTGATGGCGGCAATACTGACAACGACGGCGATGGGACGTTTTACGCCACGGTGAACGACTGTATTGACGATGGCAATAGCGCCAGCGTTTGCGCTGACGGCTGGAATAATGCGAAAACAGAATTTTACGCTAATGTGCCTAAGCAATTGACGCAGGAGCGCTGTCAGACGCAGTTTGGCGATTGCTACTTTGATATCACCGAGCGGAGCTGGGTTCCGGTATTAAGCGGCTTTTTACTCAGCCGCGCGATTCGTCAGAACCGTGATGAACAATACATCTATAGCAGCGGCGGTTCATCTTACGTCTCCCGTCCCGTCTGGCGCACCACATCCGGCGATTATGCGTGGCGCAGCGGCACAGGGAAAAGCGATACCGTGACCAGCCCTGGTTATATCACACGGAAAGTGTCCACCGTCTCCCGCGGCGGCTATGGCCGTTCTTCCAGCGCCCGCGGGCACTGGGGAGGCTAACCATGCTACGACACAACGTACCGATACGCCGGGATCTGGATAAGATCGCCTGCGATCACGGTTTTGACTTTCATGTTATCGATAACGAAATTTACTGGGATGAAAGCCGGGCCTACCGTTTTACATTACGGCAAATTGAAGAACAGATCGAAAAACCGACCGCAGAGCTTCATCAGATGTGTCTGGAGATTGTCGAGCGGGCCGTCCGGGATGAGCAGATCATGCAGCAGCTGGCGATCCCGCCATTGTACTGGGATGTCATCGCCGAAAGTTGGCGCAGCCGCGATCCTTCGCTTTACGGGCGGATGGATTTCGTCTGGTGCGGCAAAGATCCGGTTAAATTGCTGGAATACAATGCGGATACGCCGACGTCGCTCTATGAGTCCTCCTACTTTCAATGGCTATGGCTGGAGGATGCTCGTCGTAGCGGCGCCATCCCGCGTGATGCCGATCAATACAACGCGATACAGGAGCGGCTGATCGCCCGCTTCAGCGAGCTGTACAGTCGGGAACCGCTCTACTTTTGCTGTTGTGAAGATACCGACGAAGATCGCACGACGGTGCTGTACCTTCAGGATTGCGCGCAGCAGGCGGGCCAGGAAACGCGATTTATCTATATTGAAGAACTGGGACTTGGCGTAGGCGGTGTGCTGACCGATCTGGACGATAACGTGATTCGCCGCGCCTTTAAGCTCTACCCGCTGGAATGGATGATGCGCGATGACAACGGCCCGCTGTTGCGAAAACGTCGTGAGCAATGGATTGAGCCATTGTGGAAAAGTATTCTGAGTAACAAAGGGCTGTTGCCGTTATTGTGGCGCTTTTTCCCTGGCCATCCGAATCTTCTGCCGGCCTGGTTTGAGGGCGAAAAATCGCTCGCAGCGCCAGGCGAAAGCAGCGTACGGAAGCCGATTTATTCACGTGAAGGCGGCAACGTCACGATTTTCGACGAGCGGCAAAATGTTATCGATCATGCCGACGGCGACTACGCTGACGAGCCGATGATTTACCAGGCGTTTCAGCCTTTGCCGCGCTTTGGCGATAGCTATACGCTGATTGGCAGTTGGATCATTGACGATGAAGCCTCCGGGATGGGGATTCGCGAGGACAATACGCTAATTACCAAAGACACTTCCCGTTTCGTCCCACATTATATTGCCGGTTAATCATACTTTTGTGATCTTGCTCCGGCGTCAATGGCGCAGTCATGACCATACTTGACTTCAGCGCCATTGAAGGAGGGAGACACCATGTCCTGGCAAACACATACCGTCTTTAATCAACCTGCTCCGCTCAATAACAGTAACTTATTCCTGTCTGATGGCGCGCTGTGTGAAGCGGTTTCCCGGGAAGGCGCGGGATGGGATAGCGATCTTCTCGCCAGCATTGGCCAACAACTGGGAACGGCGGAATCACTGGAACTGGGGCGTCTGGCGAACGCGCATCCTCCTGAGTTGCTACGTTACGATCCCCAGGGACAGCGTTTGGATGACGTTCGCTTTCATCCCGCCTGGCACCTGTTGATGCAGGGGCTTTGCGCTAATCGGGTACATAACCTGGCCTGGGAGGAAGAGGCAAGGGCGGGAAGTTTTGTCGCCCGGGCGGCGCGTTTTGTATTACATGCTCAGGTAGAAGCGGGAACACTCTGTCCTGTCACGATGACCTTTGCCGCGACACCGTTGCTATTGCAGATGCTTCCCACCACTTTCCATGACTGGCTGGCGCCGCTGCGCAGCGATCGCTACGATTCGCATTTGCTGCCGGGCGGGCAAAAACGGGGCCTGCTCATCGGCATGGGAATGACGGAAAAGCAGGGCGGATCTGACGTACTCAGTAATACGACCCACGCGGAGCGGCTGGCGGATGATTCATATCGGCTGGTGGGACATAAATGGTTTTTCTCTGTGCCGCAAAGTGATGCGCACCTCGTGTTGGCGCAGGCAAAAGAAGGACTATCCTGTTTCTTTGTGCCGCGTTTCCTGCCAGACGGGCAACGGAACTCTGTTCGTCTTGAACGCCTGAAAGATAAACTCGGTAATCGATCTAATGCCAGCGCCGAAGTCGAGTTTCAGGATGCCGTCGGCTGGCGGCTGGGAGAAGAGGGCGAAGGGATTCGGCATATCTTAAAGATGGGCGGTATGACGCGTCTTGATTGCGCGCTCGGGAGTCATGGCTTAATGCGGCGTGCGTTTTCAGTCGCCATTTACCATGCTCATCAGCGTCAGGCTTTTGGTAAGCCGCTGATCGAACAACCGTTGATGCGACAAACCTTAAGTCGTATGGCGCTATGCCTGGAGGGGCAGACGGCGCTTTTGTTTCGGCTGGCGCGCGCCTGGGAGCAACGTCGCGAGGCGAAAGAGGCATTATGGGCGCGATTATTCACGCCAGCGGCGAAATTCGCCATCTGTAAGCAGGGAATCCCTTTTGTGGCTGAGGCGATGGAGGTTCTCGGCGGGATGGGGTATTGCGAAGAGAGCGAACTCCCGCGCCTGTACCGTGAAATGCCGGTGAACAGTATCTGGGAAGGTTCCGGCAATATCATGTGTCTGGATGTACTTCGGGTGCTGACAAAACAACACGGCGTCTATGACGTATTGAGTGAAGCTTTTGCGGAAGTCAAAGGTCAGGATCGCCATTACGACCGCGCGGTACGTCAGCTACAGCAACGTTTACGCAAACCGGACGAAGCAATGGGCAGAGAGATTACGCAGCAGCTTTTCTTGCTGGGGTGCGGAGCGGAAATGCTGCGTCATGCCTCGCCGCCGCTGGCGCAAGCGTGGTGTCAGATGATGCTGGATACACGCGGCGAAATGCCGCTGTCTGCCCAGGTACAAAATGATTTACTGTTAAGGGCGACCGGGGGACTGCGGTAACGTTTGGCCTGTAGTACATGCCATCCGGCGCGAGCCACGCGGCATCAGGCATAGAGTATCGCCTGTACGCGCCAGTTATCCGACTGTTGTTCTTCATACATTTGAATAATTCTGTACCAGGACGCACCCTGTTCATCGGCTTTCAGGGCGATAATCCGCTCCACATCCTGTGGGTTTCCTGCAACATTACTGACCGAGATCAGGCCGATTTCATTCAGACCCGTTACGCAGTCAGCACTGGCGAATTCGGCAGACTGTGCCGTCGTACTCACCAGTCCGGCAGAAAGCAGCAGTGAGGATAAGGCAAGTTCTTGTTTCATCGTCAGCTCCTTATTACATACCCCGCATTTAACAGGACGCTCCATCACGGTAAACCTGTTTGTTTATTGTGCACAGGTAAACGCATAGGGGCGCAAAGCAATGTAAAAATGACTAAAAATCAATCTACTGTTATTGACGATACAAAATGGCTTGTGAATACCACTGGCCGGTTACAACCGTTTCATCAACCATAAAGATAACGTAATAATCGGCTTTCGCAGCGACGGCTTTCGCTCTGATTTCATCTATTGCATCATCCGGGGAGCCCCGAACCAGCGCGCTTACGGTCCCCATCCGCTGTAGTCCTTGCGTTTGATCGCGACGGATTTCCTGCGGGTGATCGGCGACAGGCGGCGCAGGTTGCGGCGTACCCTGCAGCACGCTACACGCGCTTAATAACAGCGCTGCTATCAATGAAGCAAACCGACGCATAACTCTATCTCGTTTCCTGATAATCATAGTGTAATGCCTTATTGATTTCCCTTTAGGGGGAATGTTCCCGAAGTGTTACCTGTCACGCGATTTTCGAATGAAAACGTTGCGAAAGCGTAACCCAGCTCTCAAACATTATGAATTATTGCGCTATCCATAAACTTGCGTTAAGTATTTCTCCGTGGCATACCGGATAAAAAGGAGAGAATAATGATAGCGATTGAAACACGACAATTAGCCGGAGGCGTCGTACTACATGCCTTCCCGGAAGGGAAACGCGCCGTGCCGCTTCCCTGTGTGGTGTTCTATCATGGCTTCACCTCCTCCAGCCTGGTTTATAGTTATTTTGCCGTTGCCCTGGCACAGGCAGGATTCCGGGTAGTCATGCCGGATGCGCCGGAGCATGGCGCTCGCTTCGGCGGCGACTCACAGGGACGGATACACCGATTCTGGCAGATTCTGCACCAAAACATGCAGGAATTTACGACGTTACGTGCGGCGATTCAGGCGGAAAACTGGCTACTTGACGGGCGGTTGGCGGTGGGCGGCGCATCCATGGGCGGTATGACGGCGCTGGGCATTATGACGCGTCACCGAGAGGTAAAATGCGGGGCCAGTTTAATGGGGTCGGGCTATTTTACCGGGCTCGCCCGGACGCTTTTCCCGCCGTTATCCCCGCAGAACCCGGCGCAGCAGGCGGAATTCGACAATATCATCGCGCCGCTACGTGAATGGGAAGTCACACATCAGTTAGAGCGCCTGGCCGACAGGCCGCTTCTGTTGTGGCATGGTCAGGAGGATGACGTGGTGCCTGCTATCGAAACCTTCCGGCTCCAGCAGGCACTCGCCGCGGCGAAGCTGGATAAGCATGTGACCTGTTTATGGGCCGCAGGCGTGCGGCATCGCATTACGCCAGAAGCGTTGTCGGCGACGGTAGCGTTTTTCCGACAGCATCTTTAAACGCGGAGTATGCTTACACCCTGGGCTTCAAGCTGTTGCAAAACCTGCGGATTGGCATTTTTGCCGGTAATCAGCATAGCGATCTGATCGGCGCGGCTGAACAGCATCCCCGCGCGCTCGCCAATTTTACTGCTATCGACCAGCGCGACCAGTTTCCCGACGACGCTGAGCATTTTTTGTTCCGCCATGGCGGTTAGCATATCGGTCTTGTACAGGCCATCCGCGGTTAAGCCCTTTCCTCTGGTAAACATCCAGTGGCCAGCATAGAGACTGTTTTCACTTCCCTGCGGGCTCAGGGTAATCGACTGGCTTTTATTATACTGACCACCCATGATAATCACGCTGTCATGCTCTTGATCGATCAGATAATTCGCCAGCGGCAGATAGTTGGTAATGATCTGTACCGGTTTCCCGCACATTTCACGCCCCAGCAGGAAAGCGGTGGAGCCGCAGTTAATCACTACGCTTTCACCCGGGTTTACCAGCTGCGACGCCGCTTTCGCGATGCGTACTTTTTCATCGTGGTTTTGCGTCTGGTGCAGATTCATCGGCGTCCAGCGGGGCCGCTGTTGGGTAATGGCCTCTGCGCCGTTGCGCACTTTTTTAAGTTTCCCGCTTTCGTCGAGCTTGTTGATGTCGCGGCGCGCTGTCGCCGGGGAGATCCCCAGACGCTCAATCACGTTTTCGACGGTAACAAAGCCCAACTGTGCCAGCATATCCAGCAGTATTTGATGTCTTTGTGCTTCAGTCATGAGCTATTCCGATACAAATTGATTTGAAAAGATGATATTTGAAATAGCCTGGAAATACTAAAGTAAATGGAAAAAATGCCGGGTAATCCCGGCATGATATCGACTCACAGGAAGGATTTGAACGGTAGATCGGGTTCAATGGTAAAGCAATCGTCAAACCCACGCGGATAGTGGTATTCGAAATTGTCTTTATCCAGCGGCCAGGTAAACTTGCCGCCAACCTGCCAGATAAACGGTTTAAAACCATACTTCAGGCGATCTTTCTTCATTTCCCATAGCACGCGGATCTCTTGCGGATCGGCCTGGAAGTTCGACCAGATATCGTGATGGAACGGGATCACCACTTTGGTATTCAGCGATTCCGCCATGCGTAAAATATCCGCGCTGGTCATTTTGTCCGTAATACCGCGCGGGTTTTCACCGTAAGAACCGAGCGCGACATCAATTTGATGTTCGTTGCCGTGTTTCGCGTAGTAGTTGGAATAGTGAGAATCGCCGCTGTGATAGAGATTGCCGCCCGGCGTTTTAAACAGATAGTTAACCGCGCGTACATCCATGCCGTCCGGCAGTACGCCAGCAGCTTTCTGATCGGCAGGCAGGGTGATTAATGCAGTGCGGTCAAAGGCATCAAGCGCATGAATTTCAATATCTTTCACTTTCACGACATCGCCCGGTTTTACCACGATGCAGCGTTCTTTCGGCACGCCCCAGCCAACCCACAAATCCACGCAGGTCTGCGGGCCGATAAACGGAACATCATCGGCGCAATTCTGCATTACGGCAGCCGCGACATTGACGTCAATGTGATCGTTATGGTCGTGGGTCGCCAGTACGGCGTCAATCTGACGGATAGCGAAAGGATCGAGAACAAACGGCGTGGTGCGCAGGTTAGGCTGTAATTTTTTGACGCCAGCCATACGCTGCATCTGATGGCCGGTTTTCATCAACGGATTACCGTGGCTCTGTTTACCGGTACCGCACCAGAAATCGACGCATACGTTAGTGCCGCCTTCAGATTTTAGCCAGATACCGGTACAGCCCAGCCACCACATAGCGAACGTACCCGGCGCGACCTGCTCTTGCTCAATCTCTTCGTTCAGCCAGCTTCCCCACTCCGGAAACGTGCTCAGAATCCATGATTCACGCGTGATGCTTTGTACTTTACTCATCGCATTTACCTTCATGTTTGTTCAAAATAGTTCAAAATGTGATTTGTTTTGATTAATCCTGACACTATTTTCTCAAGAAGGCAATGGGCTATTTTTTGACTTTTGGGTAGAGGAGAACGCAGCCAGAAGAAAATTTAATCTTTTCTGGCGTCATGGGGATGTATTCATCTTTATGATTTTACTTATTTTAATGAAGAAATGAGTTATTTATAAGCAAACCATGTATTAAGTGTGCTAATTATTTGTGCGCTACGTCACATTTAATCAAATTCAATCTTGTTGTGATTACTTTTGAAAATTACAGTGGAGGGACATTATTCTGAGCGCCTGTGACTCAGCAACCTTGTCTACCGGAGATCGTTATGGAGATCCTCTACAACATCTTTACCATTTTTTTTAATCAGGTAATGACCAATGCCCCGCTATTACTGGGTATTGTGACCTGCCTGGGCTATATCCTGCTGCGTAAAAGCGTCAGCGTGATCATCAAAGGGACGATCAAAACCATCATTGGCTTCATGCTGCTACAGGCCGGGTCCGGCATTCTGACCAGCACCTTTAAACCGGTGGTGGCGAAAATGTCTGAGGTCTACGGCATCAACGGCGCGATTTCCGATACCTATGCTTCGATGATGGCAACGATCGAACGGATGGGTGATGCGTATAGTTGGGTAGGCTACGCGGTGTTGCTCGCGCTGGCGCTGAATATTTGTTACGTCTTGTTGCGACGCATTACCGGTATTCGCACCATCATGTTGACCGGGCACATCATGTTCCAGCAGGCGGGGCTGATTGCGGTCTCTTTCTATATCTTCGGCTATTCCATGTGGACCACCATTATCTGCACGGCGATACTGGTTTCCCTGTACTGGGGTATTACCTCCAACATGATGTACAAGCCGACTCAGGAAGTGACCGATGGCTGTGGTTTCTCCATCGGTCACCAGCAGCAGTTTGCTTCCTGGATTGCCTATAAAGTCGCGCCGTTCCTGGGCAAAAAAGAGGAAAGCGTTGAAGACCTCAAACTGCCGGGCTGGCTGAACATTTTCCATGACAACATCGTCTCCACGGTGATTGTAATGACCATCTTCTTTGGTGCCATTCTGCTCTCCTTTGGTATCGATACCGTACAGGCGATGGCGGGTAAAACCCACTGGACAATCTATATCCTGCAAACCGGTTTCTCCTTTGCGGTGGCGATCTTCATCATCACCCAGGGCGTGCGTATGTTTGTCGCCGAGCTCTCTGAGGCCTTTAACGGTATCTCCCAGCGTCTGATTCCGGGCGCAGTACTGGCGATTGACTGCGCCGCTATTTATGGCTTCGCGCCGAACGCGGTGGTCTGGGGCTTTATGTGGGGCACCATCGGTCAGCTGATTGCGGTTGGCATCCTGGTTGCCTGCGGCTCCTCGATCCTGATTATTCCTGGCTTTATCCCGATGTTCTTCTCTAACGCCACTATCGGCGTGTTCGCTAACCACTTCGGCGGCTGGCGTGCGGCGCTGAAGATTTGTCTGGTGATGGGGATGATCGAAATCTTTGGTTGCGTCTGGGCGGTGAAACTCACGGGGATGAGCGCCTGGATGGGTATGGCGGACTGGTCGATTCTGGCACCGCCGATGATGCAGGGCTTCTTCTCCCTCGGTATCGCCTTTATGGCCGTCATCATTGTAATTGCACTGGCTTATATGTTCTTCGCTGGCCGCGCACTGCGCGCAGAAGAAGATGCAGAAAAACAACTGGCAGAACAGTCTGCTTAATAAGGAGTTTTGATTATGACCGTACGTATTCTGGCTGTGTGTGGCAACGGACAGGGCAGTTCCATGATCATGAAAATGAAAGTGGACCAGTTTTTAACCCAATCAAACATTGACCACACGGTAAACAGCTGCGCGGTTGGCGAGTACAAAAGCGAGTTGAGCGGCGCGGATATCATCATCGCTTCTACCCATATTGCGGGCGAAATCACCGTGACCGGCAACAAATATGTGGTTGGCGTGCGTAACATGCTCTCTCCTGCTGACTTCGGCCCGAAACTGCTGGAAGTGATCAAAGAACATTTCCCGCAAGACGTGAAGTAAGGATGCAACATGAAATTACGTGATTCACTGGCGGAGAATAATTCTATCCGCCTGCAGGCTGAAGCGAATACCTGGCAGGAAGCCGTCAAGATCGGCGTCGATTTACTGGTGGCTGCCGACGTGGTGGAGCCGCGCTATTACCAGGCCATTCTCGATGGCGTTGAGCAGTTTGGCCCCTATTTTGTGATTGCCCCCGGCCTGGCGATGCCGCATGGCCGCCCGGAAGAAGGGGTGAAGAAAACCGGTTTTTCGCTGGTGACGCTGAAAAAGCCGCTGGAGTTCAACCACGAAGATAACGACCCGGTCGATATTCTGATCACCATGGCGGCGGTTGATGCCAACACTCACCAGGAAGTGGGCATCATGCAGATCGTCAACCTGTTTGAAGACGAAGCTAATTTTGACCGTTTACGCGCCTGCCGCACCGCGCAGGAAGTCCTGGATCTCATTGACCGCACCAACGCGGCAGCTTAAGAAGGAATTGAAAATGTCATTACCAATGTTGCAGGTCGCGCTGGACAACCAGACTATGGATAGCGCCTATGAAACCACTCGCCTGATTGCCGAAGAAGTCGACATTATCGAAGTGGGCACCATTCTGTGCGTGGGCGAAGGCGTGCGTGCGGTTCGCGATCTGAAAGCGCTTTACCCGCACAAAATCGTGCTGGCGGACGCCAAAATTGCCGATGCCGGTAAAATCCTCTCCCGTATGTGTTTCGAAGCCAACGCGGACTGGGTGACGGTCATTTGCTGCGCCGACATCAACACCGCGAAAGGCGCGCTGGATGTGGCGAAAGAGTTCAACGGCGACGTGCAGATCGAACTGACCGGTTACTGGACCTGGGAACAGGCGCAGCAGTGGCGCGATGCGGGCATTCAGCAAGTGGTTTATCACCGCAGCCGTGACGCGCAGGCCGCAGGCGTGGCGTGGGGCGAGGCGGATATTACCGCGATTAAGCGGCTCTCCGATATGGGCTTTAAAGTGACCGTGACCGGCGGACTGGCGCTGGAAGACCTGCCGCTGTTCAAAGGCATTCCGATCCATGTCTTTATCGCGGGGCGCAGCATTCGCGATGCCGAATCGCCGGTAGAAGCCGCACGGCAGTTCAAACGCTCCATTGCCCAACTGTGGGGCTAAGGAGTGGCTATGCTGTCGAAACAAATTCCGCTCGGCATCTATGAAAAAGCGCTCCCTGCCGGGGAGTGCTGGCTGGAGCGCCTGCGGCTGGCGAAAACGCTGGGTTTTGACTTTGTTGAAATGTCGGTGGACGAGACCGACGCCCGACTGGCGCGGCTCGACTGGAGTCGCGAGCAGCGCCTGGCGCTGGTGAGCGCGGTTGCTGAAACCGGCGTGCGCGTGCCGTCCATGTGTCTGAGCGCGCATCGTCGTTTTCCGCTCGGTAGCGAAGATGACGCGGTACGGGCGCAGGGGCTGGAGATTATGCGTAAAGCGATTCAGTTTGCGCAGGACGTCGGGATTCGCGTCATTCAACTGGCGGGGTACGACGTTTACTATCAGCAGGCCAATGACGAAACGCGTTGCCGCTTCCGCGATGGGTTAAAAGAGAGCGTTGATATGGCTAGCCGCGCCCAGGTGACGCTGGCGATGGAGATCATGGATTATCCATTGATGAATTCCATCAGTAAAGCGCTGGGCTATGCTCACTACCTCAATAACCCGTGGTTCCAGCTCTATCCGGATATCGGCAATCTGTCTGCCTGGGATAACGACGTACAGATGGAGCTACAGGCGGGAATCGGGCATATCGTCGCGGTACACGTCAAAGATACTAAACCCGGCGTGTTCAAAAATGTGCCGTTTGGCGAAGGCGTTGTCGATTTCGAACGCTGCTTCGAAACGCTCAAACAGAGTGGCTATTGCGGGCCCTATCTGATTGAGATGTGGAGTGAAACAGCAGAGAACCCGGCGGCAGAGGTAGCGAAAGCGCGTGACTGGGTGAAAGCGCGCATGGCCAGCGCCGGTCTGGTGGAGGCAGCCTAATGCAAAAGCTCAAGCAGCAGGTATTTGACGCTAACATGGATTTGCCCCGTTATGGACTGGTGACGTTTACCTGGGGCAACGTCAGCGCTATCGATCGCGAACGCGGGCTGGTGGTGATTAAGCCAAGCGGTGTCGCCTATGAAACCATGAAGGTAGATGACATGGTGGTGGTGGATATGGATGGCAAAGTGGTGGAGGGAGGTTATCGTCCTTCTTCCGATACCGCTACCCATCTGGCGCTGTATCAACGCTATCCGTCGCTTGGCGGCGTCGTTCATACCCACTCCACCCACGCCACGGCATGGGCGCAGGCGGGGATGGCTATTCCGGCGCTCGGTACCACGCACGCGGACTATTTCTTTGGCGATATTCCTTGTACCAGGGCGTTAAGCGAAGAAGAAGTGCAGGGCGAGTACGAGCTGAACACCGGTAAGGTGATCATCGAAACGCTGGGCGAGGTGGAACCGCTGCATACGCCAGGCATTGTGGTGTATCAACACGGGCCGTTCGCCTGGGGGAAAGATGCGCACGATGCGGTACATAACGCGGTCGTCATGGAGGAAGTGGCGCGAATGGCGTGGATTGC
This sequence comes from Salmonella sp. GDC200615, assembly GCF_050574145.1. Taxonomy (NCBI): domain Bacteria; kingdom Pseudomonadati; phylum Pseudomonadota; class Gammaproteobacteria; order Enterobacterales; family Enterobacteriaceae; genus Salmonella; species Salmonella sp. GDC200615. Next base: position 678,659 of record NZ_CP192247.1, read on the forward strand.
GCGCGGTATTAACCCTGGCCTCAACCCCATCGACGATTATCTGATGAATAAACACTTCATGCGTAAGCATGGCCCGAATGCGTATTACGGGCAGAAGTGAAGTATGAGCTCCGGAATGTGAATATTATCGGGATGTCACAGGTCTAATTCCAGAGCCATCTTTCCGCGAAAAAAAGCCCCCTGTTCAGGGGGCAAATCAACTATGATTTTTCGTTGGTTTTCCTGATGCTAGCGATAAATATTCGCGCTGGCGTGTATGTTGCCGTTGCTACCCGGTTCCCGGATAAGTATGACGTGATAATACATTGCGTTTCGCGCGTCGGCCTCGTCATTCAGCGCCAGATTGGCTTCGCTTTCCGTGGCGAAGTTATGGTTGATGTAGATCACGCCTAAGCTGCGCACATCATCCATATTTCTGGCCTGGTGATTATTTAACTCGATGGCTGCCGTTGCCGTTACGCCAGGCAAAAGCGCAGCCAGAAATAACATTATCCGGGCTCGCATCATGTACCTCCTCAGCAGCGCGGTCTGGTTGGCGATATCCCCCTTTAGTGAATCGCTTCTGGTTTAATTTTAACCATAACCCGCCGCAGAGATGGCGACCTTTTCTGATGCTGTTGTTCAAAAAATTATCGCATTGTCGTTTTTTACCTGATTAACAACCCGTTGATGTATGCCGCTATGTTTAAGAAACCCTGTGTGGCAAAAAAGCGCGCTGACCACAGTGTCAATTCTCTGCCGGAACAGGCCGTTTATAGTGGCGCGCGATATAACGTTAATATCTCAGCAGCAAAATGCGACGGGACAGGCGTTACGTTCGGCACGATAAATAATTGTACAATCACCTTGAGTTTGCCCGCAGGCGCCAGTATTATAACGCGTCATTTTTCAGCCGACCTTTAACACGTTCCTTGCCTCCATGGGCTGCGGCTGACCCAGACAGGAGGCTGAATAATCCGTAAGGAGCAATTCGATGCGTCATTACGAAATCGTTTTTATGGTCCATCCTGACCAGAGCGAACAGGTTCCGGGCATGATCGAGCGTTACTCTGCTGCCATCACTGGCGCAGAAGGCAAGATCCACCGTCTGGAAGACTGGGGCCGCCGTCAGCTGGCTTACCCGATCAACAAACTGCACAAAGCGCACTACGTTCTGATGAACGTTGAAGCGCCGCAGGAAGTGATCGATGAGCTGGAAACTACCTTCCGCTTCAACGATGCCGTTATCCGCAGCATGGTTATGCGTACTAAGCACGCTGTTACCGAAGCTTCTCCGATGGTTAAAGCGAAAGACGAGCGCCGTGAGCGTCGCGATGATTTCGCTAACGAAACCGCAGATGATGCTGAAGCTGGGGATTCTGAAGAGTAATTTCTGATGACCAACCGTCTGGCGTTGTCCGGCACCGTGTGCAGGACCCCCCTTCGAAAGGTCAGTCCATCAGGAATTCCGCATTGCCAGTTCGTGCTTGAGCATCGTTCTGTGCAAGAGGAAGCCGGCTTTCACCGGCAGGCGTGGTGCCAAATGCCCGTTATTGTTAGCGGACACGAAAACCAGGCCATTACTCACAGTATAACGGTCGGCAGCCGCATAACCGTTCAGGGGTTTATTTCTTGCCACAAGGCAAAGAACGGTCTGAGCAAAATGGTTCTGCATGCCGAGCAGATTGAATTGATAGATTCTGGAGACTAGCCATATGGCACGTTATTTCCGTCGTCGCAAGTTCTGCCGTTTCACCGCGGAAGGCGTTCAAGAGATCGACTATAAAGATATCGCTACGCTGAAAAACTACATCACCGAAAGCGGTAAGATTGTCCCAAGCCGTATCACCGGTACCCGTGCAAAATACCAGCGTCAGCTGGCTCGCGCTATCAAACGCGCTCGCTACCTGTCTCTGCTGCCGTACACTGATCGCCATCAGTAATCGGTCACGGTCCATTAATACGACTTTGAGAGGATAAGGTAATGCAAGTTATTCTGCTTGATAAAGTAGCAAACCTGGGTAGCCTGGGTGATCAGGTTAACGTTAAAGCGGGCTATGCTCGTAACTTCTTGGTACCAAAGGGTAAAGCTGTTCCGGCTACCAAGAAAAACGTTGAATACTTCGAAGCACGTCGCGCTGAACTGGAAGCTAAACTGGCTGACGTTCTGGCTGCTGCAAATGCACGCGCAGAGAAAATCAACGCCCTGGAAACCGTTACTATCGCGTCTAAAGCAGGCGACGAAGGTAAACTGTTCGGTTCCATCGGTACTCGCGACATCGCTGACGCTGTGACTGCGGCTGGCGTTGACGTGGCTAAGAGCGAAGTTCGTCTGCCGAACGGCGTTCTGCGTACCACTGGCGAACACGAAGTGAACTTCCAGGTTCACAGCGAAGTATTCGCAAAAGTTATCATCAACGTGGTTGCTGAGTAATCAGGCATTCTCGTTTTTGCTAGCAACGAAACGTCGGCCCAGCGCCGACGTTTTGCTTTTTTAACCCCATCGCTTTTCGACTGGCTATCTCCCCCTCTTTTCGCGATAATCAAAAATAAAACATTATTTTAATTTCTTGGTGAAAGAATGGATACCCAACGCCAGGCCTCCCCGTTTGCCCGCAAAAACGTCGTTTATGTGTGTGCCGCATTTTGTTGCTTGCTATGGGGCAGCGCTTATCCAGCCATCAAAAGCGGTTATGACCTCTTTCAGATAGCCACCGATGATATCCCTTCTAAAATTGTTTTTGCTGGTTATCGTTTTTTGTTTGCGGGTGGGTTGCTACTACTGTTCGCGCTGCTTCAGCGTAAACCGATTGGTCGGTTTCGTCCGCGCCAGTTTGCTCAGTTGACGTTACTGGGGCTGACTCAGACGTCGCTGCAATATCTCTTTTTCTATATCGGCCTTGCGTTCACCTCCGGCGTGAAAGGCTCAATCATGAACGCGACAGGCACATTCTTCAGCGTATTGCTGGCGCACTTTATTTATCAGAACGACCGATTGAGCTACAACAAAACGCTCGGCTGTATTCTGGGCTTTGCGGGCGTCATGGTGGTGAACGTCAGCAACGGCCTGGATTTCAGCTTTAATCTGCCGGGAGAAGGCTCCGTGGTGCTGGCGGCGTTTATTCTTTCTGCGGCCACATTGTATGGCAAACGTCTCTCGCAGACGGTCGATCCGATGGTCATGACTGGCTATCAATTGGGGATTGGCGGTCTGGTACTGGTCATTGGCGGTTACGTTTTTGGCGGTACGCTGACGATACATGGCTTCTCGTCGGTGGCGATTTTAGTCTACCTGACGCTGCTCTCGTCGGTCGCTTTTGCGCTATGGAGCATTTTACTCAAATATAATCGCGTGGGGATGATTGCGCCGTTTAACTTTCTGATCCCGTTTTCTGGCGCGGCTCTTTCGGCTATTTTTCTCGGCGAGAATATATTGGAGTGGAAATACATGATTGCGCTGGTGCTGGTGTGTTCGGGGATTTGGTGGGTGAATAAGGTGAAGCGGTAATGCTTCACCTGAACGAATAGGGTATAGACGGGGTAAGGCGCAGCCGGCGTTACTGTGCGCGAATAAAACTGCCGTCAGGCTGACGCGTAAACAGCACCTGTTGACCGTTATCGCCATCTATCGTTAAACCTGTCACCACCCCGCTGGCATTCTGGCGAATTTTAATCATTTGACCATTTTTGAGATTACTCAGCGGTTTGCCAGCGCCTTCTACCTGCGCCATTGCATAAACGGCTGTCGGGGGCAGCCCGTGGTCACGGAACAGTTGCGCCAGAGTTTTACCAGACTCTACCCGGTACGAGCGCCACTGTTGACCGATGCCGCTATCCTGCTGGAAAGGCTGCGTCTGCGGCTGGTTTTGTTCTTCCGGCTGGCCTTCCTGGATAGGTTCCGGCGCAACGGGCGCCACCTGATCCGGATCGTTTTGCGGCGCGACCAGCTGCGCCTGAAGCTGGGCCTCCGTCGGCGGCTGTGATTGCGATTGCAGATCCAATTGCGCTTCCCGCGTGACGACAGGTGAGTCGCTGGTCTCGCTGGCGGGCAGCAGGAAACCGATCATCAGCACAATAGCGGCAATGATAATGCCACGACGATGCATAGGCGGCAGCGGTTCCATGATACGAAAATTATCCGGCGCGTGCCAGATTTTCGCTAGGGTTGGTTTTAATTCAAAGCGCCCGGGCATGGTTTACCTCCTGCTCCGCATCTCGTTCCTTAATCATAGAGTATAGATGGCTAACGCTATGATACTGGTAGTGCTATCCGCTTTCGTGACATCAATACGGATAATCTATTGTTTCTTTTTCCCTGCGATTTGTCATCCTCCCTGAGACAAAGTTTTACCAGAAGAAGCGTGGCTGTTATGCTGCCCGCTACTTTTTTGATATCCGATGAAGGAAAAATAATGGCCACCCCGACTTTTGACACTATTGAAGCGCAAGCGAGCTACGGCATTGGTTTGCAGGTAGGGCAGCAGCTCAGCGAATCCGGTCTTGAAGGGCTGTTGCCTGAAGCGCTGGTTGCAGGCATTGCTGATGCGCTGGAAGGTAAACACCCGGCGGTTCCTGTTGATGTGGTGCATCGTGCGCTGCGTGAAATTCATGAGCGTGCGGACGCGGTGCGTCGTGAGCGTTTCAAAGCGATGGCGGCCGAAGGCGTGAAATACCTGGAAGAAAACCGCGAAAAAGACGGTGTGAACAGTACTGAATCTGGTTTACAGTTCCGCGTTCTGACGCAGGGCGAAGGCGCGATTCCGGCGCGTACCGACCGCGTACGCGTGCATTACACCGGTAAGCTTATTGATGGCACCGTATTTGACAGCTCCGTCGCGCGCGGCGAACCGGCTGAATTCCCGGTAAATGGCGTGATCGCCGGCTGGATTGAAGCTCTGACTCTGATGCCGGTAGGTTCCAAATGGGAACTGACTATCCCACAGGAGCTGGCCTATGGCGAGCGTGGGGCCGGGGCCTCTATTCCGCCATTCAGCACCCTGGTGTTTGAGGTGGAACTGCTGGAAATTCTGTAAGCGCCCCGGGTTTGCCGGATGATGGCGTAAACGCCTTATCCGGCAACCCTGACTTCAGCAGATGCCAATATTTTATTTTGCAAATGGCGTCGTTACGTGTATTTTTGTGAGCTAATTCGCATTATCAAAGTGATATAACACTCATTTTAAACATAAAATTAACATTGTATTTGAATCTTAGTATTCATCCCGCCGATTCTTACCTAATATCGATGAGTCCTGATAACAGGATCGTCGTATCATAGACCAAAGGCCGTAGAGCCCGCACAACACAGACAGGTACAGGAAGAAAAACATGGTAGATCAGGTAAAAGTCGCAGCCGACGAACAGGCTCCGGCTGAACAGTCGCTACGGCGCAATCTTACAAACCGTCATATACAGCTTATCGCTATTGGCGGCGCTATTGGTACCGGTCTGTTTATGGGATCGGGTAAAACGATCAGTCTCGCCGGACCGTCGATCATTTTTGTGTATATGATCATCGGTTTTATGCTTTTTTTCGTGATGCGCGCCATGGGGGAATTGCTGCTCTCGAATCTGGAATATAAATCGTTTAGCGATTTTGCTTCCGACCTGCTTGGCCCCTGGGCGGGATATTTCACCGGCTGGACGTACTGGTTTTGCTGGGTAGTGACCGGTATGGCTGACGTGGTGGCGATTACTGCCTACGCGCAGTTCTGGTTTCCCGGCCTTTCCGATTGGGTCGCCTCGCTGGCGGTAGTGATCCTGCTGCTAAGCCTCAACCTCGCCACCGTTAAAATGTTTGGTGAAATGGAATTTTGGTTTGCTATGGTCAAAATCGTCGCCATTGTGGCGTTGATTGTGGTCGGGCTGGTGATGATTGCGATGCACTTTAAATCGCCGACAGGCGTTGAAGCGTCTTTCGCGCATCTGTGGAATGACGGCGGCTGGTTCCCGAAAGGTATTAGCGGGTTCTTTGCCGGTTTCCAGATTGCAGTGTTCGCTTTCGTGGGCATTGAGCTGGTTGGTACTACCGCCGCAGAAACTAAAGATCCGGAAAAATCGCTGCCGCGCGCGATTAACTCAATACCGATCCGTATCATCATGTTCTACGTCTTTGCGCTGATTGTCATTATGTCGGTGACGCCGTGGAGTTCCGTGGTGCCGGATAAGAGCCCGTTCGTTGAGCTGTTTGTACTGGTGGGTCTGCCTGCCGCCGCGAGCGTGATCAACTTTGTTGTGCTGACCTCGGCGGCGTCTTCCGCCAACAGCGGCGTCTTCTCGACCAGCCGTATGCTGTTTGGCCTGGCGCAAGAAGGCGTGGCGCCAAAAGCGTTCGCTAAGCTATCGAAACGCGCGGTACCGGCGAAAGGCCTGACCTTCTCCTGTATCTGCCTGCTGGGCGGCGTGGTTATGCTGATGGTCAACCCGAGCGTGATTGGCGCATTCACCATGATCACTACGGTTTCGGCTATCCTGTTTATGTTTGTCTGGACCATCATTCTGTGTTCATACCTGGTGTACCGCAAAAAGCGTCCCCACCTGCATGAAAAATCCATCTATAAGATGCCGCTCGGTAAGCTGATGTGCTGGGTCTGCATGGCGTTCTTTGCGTTCGTGCTGGTATTACTGACGCTGGAAGACGATACGCGCCAGGCGCTGATCGTGACGCCGCTGTGGTTTATCGCGTTGGGTCTGGGCTGGCTGTTCCTGCGTAAGAACAAACTGGCTAAATGACGGATTTATCCCTCTCGCTTAGGCGAGGGGGTATGCGCATAACGTACCCGCTGGGGCGCTTTCTTCATTTTTACGCCCCATTTTGTCGCTTCCCGCTCCTTAACGAGCTATTTTTCTCGCCACATTTGATAGCGTATGGAGATGAAAAGCTCAGGAAATGAGTGTTTGTCCGCTGATGCAATGACGCGAAAAACGTTTCTTCAGGAAGGGCAGCTGTAAATTGCAGGCTGACGGTAAGTGCCGCCTTGATGAATTCCTATAATGGCGGCTCGCGCTGGATAATACGTTGAAAAAGTGGTTTAAGTAACAAATTAATCTCCTATTTCAAACTGTAATTATGACCATTCGACGCTGGATTTTAAGCGCTACGCTTTTGCTGCTGCCTGTTCCTGCGTTCGCAGATTTTCAGTATCAGCAGGATAAGGACGGCGTTTTTTATACCGCCGACGACGAACCGCAAATTCTCTCCCGACTGCCTGACGTTAGCTATTCGCATTTACGGCGTATTGCCGATTTATCTCACCCGCAAGACCCTCGCCCGTTAATAGAAATCAATCCCGACAGCCATAACTGCGACGACAATCATATTTGTCAGCACGCTTATCTCAGCGATGGGCGCTTTATCCTGTGGGCAGGCAAAATCGTCCAGAATACCGGGGATGAGCCTGCCGTTGATGTTGCCAGCTTTCAGTCTTTTGGCGCCTTTGCCGCCGATAAACACGGTCTCTATTTTGATGGTAAACGTCGTGATAGCAATGCGGGTGAAAAACGTGTGGATATGGCGACTCTGGCAGAGACGAAAATCTGGAATCTGCTGCGGGATAAAAATAATCTCTATTATGAAGGCCGCTGGCTGGGGCGGGCCGATGGGTTTCGCGTGTTGAGGCTGGATTCCACTTCGGCAAGGGAGTTTATTGTGACGACGGCGCAACGGGTGATTGTGAACGGCATACCCATTACCGCTGATGCTAATACGTTTCAAATCATTCGCTGGATGCCTGGCGAGGTACTAATTTATCGTGATAAAACCGGTAAGCATGACTATGAGATTGATAATTCCAGTCGGTACTGCGGCTATTTTAATATTGGCCTGCGTGAGGTGACATGGCTGAAACATGAGGCAACCAACGCCGGGAGCAGTTGTAAAGTGGAAACCCTGCCGGGTGTCGATCCGGAGTATTTTTTTCGTCTGAACGGGAACACCGGTTGGTATAAGGATCGTATTTATCAGGTGAGCACGAATGCGTTGGGCGAGGGGGTACTGCGCATTTTTACGTCGCAGGAAAAACTTCCGGCGCTGAAAATAGATAGAGTTACCTATAATTACTACCATCTGGCTTTGTCCGCGGATGGGCAATTATATCGCCAGATCTCACGTGATCAATGGCAGCGCTATAACCCGATATTAACAGAGTGGACGACGGTATCACCAGTGCCCACTGACGTTATCTCTTTGCTTCCCTCTGATTACCACTAGCGCAGGATGGCGCAATGTTGAGAATAAAACAGTTCTGTTTATCGATTTTATTAATGCTGGCACCAGTGTTAGCTCTGGCCTGTTCCGGCATTCCATATGCTTTGTTTCACTATCAGCCGTGGGGGCAGGGAACGAAATATGTAGTTGAAGAAGATTATGATTATGGTATTAATTTTAAAGATATTGAAATTCGAGAGGTAAAATTTAGTCAACTACGGCACGTTCCTGACCGCATTGTTAATGAATATAATGACCGTGGAAAAATGAGTAATGATTTTGTTCATGTCGCCGCTTTTTCATCGCTAATAAAAAATGATTTCTGGCAGTTTTATTGGCTAACCGACGGCCAGCATATTTTATGGGTTGGGAAAATCGTACAAAATCCACCGGGTAAGCCGCCAGTGGATGCAGCGACTTTTCGGGCGTATGGACGCTTTGCCGCTGATAAAGATAGTCTTTACTTCGACGGCGAGCGCACAGATGATAATCATGGTGAAAAAAGGGTCGATATAGATTCGTTGCAGCAGGTCGGCGGCAACATCAAATTAAACGACTCCGGCGATGTGCTTAAAGACAGGCGCAACCTCTACTTTCAGGGACGCTGGCTGGCTAGTGCGCAGGGATATTCCATCCTGGGCGTTAAATCCTGGGAGCAGCGTAATATTCTGTTTTCGCCGACCAGCTGCGATACTACATCTAATCCTGGCCCGTGGGACACTATTCTACGTACCGCCACGCAGGTTTTTGTTAATGGTGTGGCAATTGATGCCGATCCGAACTCTTTTCATGTTGTGCGCTGGGTCGCTGGCGTGCAGTTACTCTATCGCGACAAAGCAGGCGTAAAACGCTATTACTTCGGCAAAGACTGTCTCAATACGTTTAATGTACAGCGGGATAAGGTGACATGGATGACGCGAGAGGCATCGCGCCGAGGCGATGACTGCCGAATAGCGACTATTCCCAATGTTGATCCAGAATATTTCCATCCCATTCATTACAATTGGACGGTAGCACAGTACAAAGATCTATTGTACCAGGTGAAGTATGTCTCTCCGGTCGACAGGGTATTAACCATCACCCGCTTGCCTGATCCGCAGGTACAGCTGAAAGCTGGCGCTAATTTGGTGGGTAAACAGATCTATTTTATCGGCGATGGGGGCGTGCAGATTATCGACCCTATTGGACCATTGGTGTGGTTTAAAAATCCCGATGGTTCATTTTCTGATGTTTTTGCTCATGACGATCGTTATCTCTATTTCTTCGGTGATACGCTGGTGGATAGCGGGCAACGGCGTAACGTAACGCGGACGCTGGATACTGCGCATATCGACAAGAGCGGTTATTATCTGGTCACTGAGGAGGGGAAATATGAGGTTATTAATAATGCATTCACCTCTCGCTAAAAAGCGTTAGTCTATTCAGAATAAACGATCCTGTCTATACGTTCAGGATCGTTTATTGGCGGTGGATTATTCCCCGGCCAGCGCGCGTGGGAACAGCACGTTATTCTCCAGGCTGATGTGCTCCATCAGATCATCAATCATCTCATTAATGCCGTTATACATCGCTTTCCAGGTGGTGCAGGCTTCTGGCGGCGGCGTTACATTTTGGGTGACGTGTTTGATGACGTCTACCAGCTCTCCCGCCTCGTCATGCTCGCTTTCCATTACGCTTATCGGGCCCGTTGCCTGGCGACCCATACCCTGTTTGATCATGGGGAACAGGATCTGTTCTTCTTTCATCATATGGCTGGAAAGCTCTTCATGCAGCGCGGTGAGATATTTTGTCAGGCCGCGTGGGACGTTTGGCTTATCCGCGTGAACGCGTTCCACTTTGGTTGCCTGCAGAATAAGCTCCGGCAGTTGTTCGCGATGTCGGTCATGATAGCGAACAACGATATGGTCAATAATGTCCGCCAGCGGAACGGCGCGCCAGTCTTTTTCGATGGGCTGTTCAGCCAATTGCGCCAGTTGCGCTTCAATGATGTCAATATCGACGTCGTGACGCGCGGCGGCGCGTGCCAGCGTCTGTTTTCCACCGCAGCAGTAATCCATATCGTACTGGCGAAACAGCGCCGATGCGCGGGGAATAGAGAGCGCCAGTTCGCCTAAAGGTTGATCGCGATAAGCCATAGCCGTTACCTCATTTGCAATAATATAAGTTGTATTCTAAATGCATCTTTAAGGCGAGGCTATAACACTTTCGGGGTGCGTATAATTTAAGCGAGTATGAAATTAGCGTTCCGTGACCGGAACGACGGTCGCTTTTTCCGGTTTCGCTCTCACGGCAATGACCACGCCCGCCACCAGGAGCGCAATGCCGCTTAACGTCAGGAATGGCGGGATTTCTTGGCGCAGAATGAAGGTATAGAGCAGTCCCGCCAGCGTTTCAAAAACAATCAGCGGCCCTAAAATAACGGTTGGCAATTTTTGGCTGGCGATATTCCAGCACAGCGTGCCCACCCAGGAACACAGCACCGCGATGGCGATCATCAGACCGATAAACAGCGCGGGATGCGGGCCAAAGGGCAGGGTAAACAACGGTTTCTGGATACTCAGCCACAGACAGACCGCCGCATAGCCGATTAACGAGACCGGCAGCGTAACCAGCGCCTGCGCCGTTGCCCACATCATGGGATGTTTGTCGGGATTTTCCCGCAGCCAGCGGGCGTTGCGCAGCGCATACCATGCCCAGCACGCTACGGAAATCAGCGCCAGCACAATGCCTGAACCATAGCGCCAGCCGCTAACATCGGACAATCCCTGACTAAGTTCAGCAATATTGACGCACAGCAGGCCAAAACCGATAAGCGCCAGCGCGGGCGCTAAACGCCGCCAGGATAATCTGCCGTCTCGTTGGCTATAGAGAACGTTAGCGAAAAGCGGAATGACGACCGGCAATGTCCCGATGATCATCGTCGAAACCGGCGCGCCGGTTCGCTGAATAGCGCTGGCGAGGCAGGCGTAATAGATTACATTGCCCATCAGAGTCAGCGACAGGGCGGTGAACCAGTCTTTGCGCGTCAACTGGCGTAACCGCGTGCGGCCTAACCAGGCAATCGGCAGGGCAATCAGCCCCAGCGCCAGGTAGCGTCCCATTGACTGTAAGAGGGCCGGGTAATCCGGCACGATTAACGGGCCGACGAAAATCAATCCCCACATTAGCCCTGCCAGCAGGGCGTATAGCACGCCGCTAATCATCAGATTCTCCTCATAAACCGTTCCGTCATTATCAGAGAAGGTCTATGAGGATGCCACATAAATTAACTAAATTTTAACACTTACAGTACGGAGCGAAGGCTTTCTGTGAGCGTCGTCGTCGGGCGACCGATGAGTTTACGCAGCGTATGGCTGTCATCAAACAAGCCGCCTTTCGCCGCGCCAGCGTCAGAATTGGCCAACATATCCGCCAGTCCGTCAGGCAGGCCTGCGCCTTTTAACGCGGCGGCAAAATCGACTTCGCTCAGGTTCTGGTAGACGATTTTTTTTCCGCTCTGATGAGTAAGTTCATCCGCCAACTGGCGTAATGTCCAGGCGTCATCACCCGCCAGCTCGTAGACATTCCCGGCGTGACCCTCTTCACTGATGACGCGCGCGGCGGCGGCGGCATAGTCAGCGCGCATTGCGGAGGCGATTTTCCCTTGTCCCGCTGCGCCAATAAAGACGCCATGCTTCAGCGCGGCAGGGACGCTCGCCAGGTAGTTTTCCGTATACCAGCCGTTACGTAATAGCGTGTGAGGAATACCTGACTCAGCCAGCATCTTTTCCGTTTCAATATGTTCATCGGCGAGCGCCAGCGGCGATTTATCCGCATGTAGCAGGCTGGTATAGGCGATGAATTTCACCTTCGCGGCAATGGCGGCCTGAATAACGTTGCGGTGCTGCGCGGTGCGTTGTCCCACTTCGCTGGATGATATAAGCAGCAGTTTATCAACGCCCTGTAAGGCGGTGGTCAGCGCGGCTTCGTTAGCGTAATCCGCCTGGCGAACGGCGATCCCGCGCTGACTGAGCGGGGCGGCTTTTTTCGGGTTACGGGCGATCGCGACGAGGTGACTGGCGGGCGTCGTTTTTAGCAGGTTTTCAATAACGTGTTGGCCCAGTTGGCCTGTTGCGCCAGTGATAGCAATCATGGTGAACTCCTCAGTGTTGGTCTTGTGTTTTATTACGCTACCACCTAAACTTACTTTTAGTAAGTACGTACAAAAAGGTAAGTATCAATGCGCGCTCATACTCTTTCCCGGCAGTTGCGTGAAGGTAATCTCTTTGCTGAACAGTGCCCGTCCCGTGAGGTGTTAAAACATGTCACCAGTCGCTGGGGCGTACTGATTCTGGTCGCGTTACGCGACGGTACACACCGTTTTAGCGACCTGCGCCGCAAGATGGGAGGCGTGAGTGAAAAGATGCTGGCGCAGTCGTTACAGGCGCTTGAACAGGACGGATTTCTTAACCGGGTGTCATATCCAGTTGTTCCGCCGCATGTGGAGTACAGCCTGACGCCGCTTGGCGAGCAGGTGAGCGATAAAGTCGCCGCGCTGGCGGACTGGATAGAACTGAATTTGCCGCAGGTATTGGCGCAGCGGGAGCGTTTATCAGATGGCGGCTAGCGCTTTATTCGGCCTGCCAGTCAGGCCGAATAAACGCAGCGCCATGCGGGACTCACGTTACTTGCTCAAATCCACCTGATAAATGGCAAAACCGATATCATCGACAGCAACCTTCTTCATCGGATACTGCCCTTTCTCTTTAATGAAGGCAGCGGCTTTATCGCCTGGCGATGTTTCAAAGCGGATATCCAGCGTCGTATCGCTGTGGATTGGCGCCAGACGCCAGTTATTATCCGCCGCCGGATGGATTTCGCCCGCGCGTTTTGACTCTGCGCCAATCCATGCCGCCAGCACGGCGCGATTTTCATCCGGAGACGCAAAGGCGATATGGCTGTCGCCCGTGCCGGCAAACTTGTCGCCGTAAGCGCGATAGTTATTCGTGGCGACTAGGAACGTAGCGTTCGGGTCGACAGGCTTACCGTTAAAGGTCAGGTTTTTAATACGTTCCGCCTGCGGATTCACCATCTGGCATTCGCCATCATAGCGGGCGGGCTGTGACACATCGATTTGATAATTCACGCCGTCAATGACATCGAAATTATAGGTGCGAAAGCCATCCCAATTGATCAACGATTGCGGTTTGTTGCTGTGAATATCAATTTGATTAAACTGTCCGGCAGAACATTCCAGCCACTCTTTTACCTCCTTGCCGCTGGCTTTCACCACCACCAGCGTATTCGGATAGAGATAAAGATCGGCGGCGTTACGGAAGGTCAACTGGCCTTTTTCCACTTCGACAAAGCTGGCAGGATCGTTCTTACGCCCGCCAACTTTAAACGGCGCGGCGGCGGACAGCACCGGCAGTTTCGCCAGATCCGGATCGCCCTGAATAAAGTGTTCCACATACGCTTTTTGCGCGTTATTCACCACCTGTACGGTAGGATCGTCCTGCACCAGAGCAAGATAACTGTACATATTATCGGCGGATTTACCGATGGGCTTGCTGACAAACTCGCGGGTGGCATCGTGATCGGCTTTCAGAATACCGACCAGCCTACTGTCTTCCGCCGCCAGCGACTTTTTAGCGGCGGCGTCGTAAATAGGCCGCGCTTCCGCTTTCGCCTGCGTAACCTGCCATTTGCCGCTGTCGTTATTGAGCACCAGATCGACCACTCCCAGATGGTCGCCCCACATGCCAGGCATTACCGCAGGAATGCCGTTAAGCGTACCTTTGGCGATATCCGCGCCTTTGATGTCGGCAAAATCTTTACCGGGGAAGACGGCGTGGGCGTGGCCAAACATAATCGCGTCGACGCCGGGAACTTCGCTGAGGTAATAAACCGAGTTTTCCGCCATGCTGTGGTACGGATCGGCAGAAAGGCCTGAGTGAGCAATGACTACCACGATATCAGCGCCTTTCTCGCGCATTTCGGGCACATATTTCCGGGCGGTTTCCGTAATGTCATTGACGGTAACTTTGCCGCTCAGATTCGCTTTATCCCAAATCATGATTTGCGGCGGAACAAAGCCGATATAGCCGATTTTCAGAGTTTGCGGGTGGCCGTCTTTATCAATAACGCTCGTCTCTTTAATCAGATAAGGCGTAAAGAGCGGCTTTTGGGTTTTAACGTCGATAATATTGGCGTTAACATAAGGGAATTTCGCGCCGGCCAGCGCGTTATGCAGATAGTCCAGACCATAATTAAACTCATGGTTGCCGAGGTTTCCAACCGCGTAATCCAGAGTGTTGAGCGCTTTATAGACCGGGTGAACATCACCGTCTTTGAGCCCTTTTGCCGCCATATAATCGCCCAGAGGGCTCCCCTGAATCAGGTCGCCGTTATCCACCAGCACGCTGTTTTTGACTTCATTTCGGGCGGCATGAATCAAACTTGCGGTACGTACCAATCCGAATTTTTCGGTTGCGGTATCCTTGTAATAATCGAAATCCATCATGTTGCTATGTAAATCAGTAGTTTCCATGATACGGAGATCGACGGTGGCCGCATTCACGCTGGCGGCGATCAGCGTAGCCAGAAGCGTTGCACTAAACTTAATCATCAGAGGCACCTTTTAAGAACGCAATAGAAAAGCCGGATAGTGAAAAATAGCGATGATAAACAGTGAAACCCGATATCGTTCCGACCGTCGCCAGAAGAAGGCGAAACTGCCTCATCCGGCCGATTTTTTGCGAGTGTTCACAGAAAGGTGAATCATGCCATGAAAGCTATTATCAAAACCGCTGACGGTATCACAGTTGGCGGAACCCTTAACGATCGGGTATAAGTAAAACAACGAGTTAACGCCCCTGTCATAAAGAGGTGGAGAATGTTAGAACAAGTATGCCAGCTTGCACGGAACGCGGGCGATGCCATTATGCAGGTTTATGATGGAGCCAAACCGATGGAGTACGCCCGCAAGCAGGACGATTCTCCAGTCACTGCGGCGGATATCGCCGCACATACCGTGATTCTCGAAGGGTTACGCACGCTCACGCCGGATATTCCGGTGCTTTCAGAAGAAGATCCGCCCGCCTGGGAAGTGCGCCAGCACTGGCAGCGCTACTGGCTGGTCGATCCGCTCGACGGCACCAAAGAGTTCATCAAGCGCAATGGCGAATTCACGGTCAATATTGCGCTGATTGAGCAGGGCAAGCCGGTGTTGGGCGTTGTCTATGCGCCGGTGCTGAAAGTGATGTACTACGCGGCGGAAGGTAAGGCCTGGAAAGAGGAGTGCGGGGTGCGTAAGCAGATTCAGGTGCGGGATGCCCGCCCGCCGCTGGTGGTGATTAGCCGTTCGCATACGGATGATGAACTCACCGAATATCTCCAACAGCTTGGCGAACATCAGACCACCTCTATTGGTTCCTCGCTGAAATTCTGTCTTGTGGCGGAAGGCCAGGCGCAGCTTTACCCCAGATTTGGGCCGACCAGCGTCTGGGACACTGCCGCAGGTCATGCCATTGCTGTTGCAGCCGGGGCGCACGTTCACGACTGGCAGGGAAAAACGCTGGACTATACCCCTCGTGAGTCGTTCCTTAACCCCGGCTTCCGGGTGACTATTTACTGAGGAGCTTATGCAGCAGGTCGACCACCTGCTGTACCTCTTGCTGGGTTAACGCGCCATCTTTCACCCATTGAACCCGACCGTCTTTGTCAAGCACGATGACGGCGGACCCCTCTTCTTTTAATTGCCAGGCGTTACGCGCCACGCCATTGCTGTCGACAATAAATTGCGACCACGGGTAGAGCTTTTTATTACTTTCTATACTGCTACGCACGAACATACCGGAGCCGGGGATCGCATCATCGGTGTTCACAATTGTGGTCGTCTGGTATCTGTCATGCGGAAGCCCGGCGGATTTAATCGCTTCAATCAGCGTGGCGTTTTTTTCCTTCGCTGACGTTCGACCCGCAATGTGCAGCAGGACGCGCACTTTTCCCGCCAGCTGCGCGCTATTCCAGTTTTTATAACTAAACTCATCTTTATTCAACGTCAGTTCGCCACGATCGGCAATGCCTACCGGCGGCACCCGTTGGTTATCTTCAAGGTTATGCGCACAAGCCATTATGGGGAGTAGCAGACACGACATCGCCAGAATTTTACGTAGGGTCATGGTCATTCCTTCTTTATTTTTTTGCAGGTGATCCGACCACTTTGGGCCGACAGTTAATCATATGTGCGATTGATGCTTTTTCCCGCAAAGGGGATGCCAGTTTGCGGGCGGGCGCACACTTCCTGTGAAAAATGAAGGCATATACTGAGAAAAATGAGCTGATGTTTAGATAATTCTGAATAACTGTAATCAAAAGGTAAATATACTTATGCACACTGGAAACGACGTAGATATGGTCTATAGTCATATGGCATTAAAATTTGCGCCTTAAAACTGTTGGGCCGATTGTGGCACCGCAAGGGCGTAATACTCTGCAGGAGACAACAATGAAAATTTTCCAACGCTACAACCCGCTACAGGTGGCGAAGTACGTGAAGATCCTGTTCCGTGGACGGTTATATATCAAGGATGTTGGCGCTTTTGAGTTCGATAAGGGTAAGATTCTTATCCCAAAAGTGAGAGACAAGCAGCACTTGTCTGTGATGTCTGAAGTTAACCGTCAGGTTATGCGTCTGCAAACTGAGATGGCGTAACCAAAAGTGCTATGCAGTAGGTTAAAAAAGTAAAAAAAAACGGCTCCTGAATCAGGAGCCGTTGATGTTTCTGGCAAACGGATTTCAGGCCGCGCTGTCTTCTTTGTCTTTTGCATCGGGCAGTTTCGGCGCCGGTACGTTGCTTTTATTGTCGAGACGCGTCACCAGCAACTGATCGATACGGTAGTTGTCGATATCCACCACTTCAAATTTGTAGCCGGAAAACTTCACCGAATCAGTGCGTTTTGGGATCTTGCGCAGCATAAACATCATAAAGCCGCCAATGGTTTCATAGTTGCCGGATTGCGGAAACTCATCGATATCCAGCACGCGCATGACGTCGTCAATCGGCGTGCCGCCGTCAACCAGCCAGGAATTTTCATCGCGCGCCACAATTTGCTCTTCCAGTCCCTGGCCGACCAGGTCACCCATTAGCGTGGTCATCACATCGTTCAGCGTAATGATACCGACGACCAGTGCGTATTCATTCATAATGACCGCGAAATCTTCGCCCGCCGTTTTGAAACTTTCCAGCGCCTCAGAAAGGGTCAGCGTATCCGGCACAATCAAGGTATTGCGAATTTGCACGCCGCTATTCAGCGCCATACTTTGGTTCGCCAGCACGCGATTCAGCAGATCTTTGGAGTCTACATAGCCGATGATGTGGTCGATATCTTCATTACACACCAAAAATTTTGAGTGCGGATGTTCGGCGACCTTTTTCTTCAGGCTTTGTTCGTCTTCGTGCAGATCAAACCAGATGATACTTTCGCGCGACGTCATAGAAGACGGTACGGTGCGGGATTCAAGTTCAAACACATTTTCAATCAGTTCGTGCTCTTGCTTGCGCAAGACGCCCGCCAGCGCGCCGGCTTCCACCACTGCGTAAATATCATCAGAAGTAATGTCGTCTTTCCGCACCATTGGAATTTTGAACAGGCGGAAGATGTTGTTTGCCATGCCGTTAAACAGCCACACCAGCGGGCGAAAAACGA
Organism: Salmonella sp. GDC200615; assembly: GCF_050574145.1. Lineage (NCBI taxonomy): Bacteria > Pseudomonadati > Pseudomonadota > Gammaproteobacteria > Enterobacterales > Enterobacteriaceae > Salmonella > Salmonella sp. GDC200615. Next base: position 696,534 of record NZ_CP192247.1, read on the forward strand.
ACAGGCAGAAGCGCATCGGGTTGATGATACGCAAAGCCACAGCTTCTGGCGCAATCATACCGATGCGTTTCGGGGTTAAATCCGCGAACAGGATAAACAGCCCCGTCACCAGCGAGAAGGAGAGAATAAAGCTCAGCTGCTCGGAGAGTTCTGGCGACATATAGTGCGAGAAAAGGGCGGAAAAGGCGGGCGAAAATGCCGCATCGCCGACGATACCGCCAAGAATAGCGACGGCGTTCAGGCCAATTTGCACAACGGTGAAAAACATGCCGGGATTTTCCTGCATTTTCAATACGCGTTGTGCGTTGATACTGCCTTCATCAGCTAATAACTTAAGTTTAATCTTACGTGATGCGGCAAGCGAGATCTCGGAGATGGAGAAGAACGCACTTACAGCGATCAGGCAGAATATAATGAATATACTGTTTAACATATCTTATCCGGCGAAACGCCAGATCCTCGGAAGGGAAGTTTATAAATCCGTGTGGTAACGTTTAATGAAAACCGGCTCGTAGCAGTGAGCCGATAAGTTCAGGGCTAGTATAGCGTAAGCTACTGTAAAGTCGCCAGAGGGTTCATTTTCAACTCCGACAAGTTCCCCCTACGCCTGCGTCGTCACGCGTCAGGCGGCAGGCAAACGCCGATCCCGCCAATCCCGCAGTAACCGTATGGATTTTTGTGCAGATACTGTTGGTGTTCATCTTCGGCGTAGTAAAACGGCGTCGCATGGGCGATTTCCGTGGTAATCGGGCGATGGTCTCCGGCGGCGGCCATTGCCGACTGAAAGCGCTCGCGACTGGCGTGAGCGGCGGCATTCTGTTCCGGCGTTAAGGGATAAATCGCAGAACGGTATTGCGTACCGTGATCGTTACCCTGTTGCATCCCCTGCGTCGGATCGTGATTTTCCCAGAAGGTCTGTAAAAGCTGCTCATAACGGATAACGGCAGGATCGTACACTATCCGTACCGCTTCGGCATGACCGGTCTGCCCGGAACAGACTTCCCGGTAGGTTGGATTAGGCGTGTAACCGCCTGCATACCCTGCCGCGGTGCTATATACGCCGGGCAATTGCCAGAATAAACGTTCTACGCCCCAGAAACAGCCCATAGCGAAGTAGGCGATCTCCATCCCGGCAGGGACATTGGTCATAGAGTGTTCATTTACCGCATGCAGAGTGGCGATCGGCATCGGGGTGTTGCGTCCTGGTAACGCATCTGCTTGAGTAACCAGATGTTTTTTATCAAATAAACTCATGAGCTATTCTCCCGAAAGCGTTAATTGGCGTTAAGGTTGTAACGAGACGCATCTTTACACACAATAACAACATTAATGTATCTGGATTTAACCATAAGAAATATTTGGGCAGTCGTCTGCTTTTCAATCGAAATTGTTGATTTTATGTTAAGCCGCGGAGCGGTAGTGTGATTTTTTCCAGGGGTGGGAATAGGGGATATTCAGGAGAAAATGTGCCACATATCCGTCAGTTATGTTGGGTTAGCTTACTGTGCCTGAGCAGTTCTGCGGTAGCCGCAAATGTTCGTCTGAAAGTCGAAGGGCTATCCGGAGAGCTGGAAAAAAACGTTCGCGCACAGCTCTCTACGATTCAGAGCGATGAGGTGACGCCGGATCGGCGCTTTCGCGCCCGAGTTGATGATGCGATTCGCGAAGGGCTTAAAGCGTTAGGCTATTACGAACCCACTATCAAATTCGACTTGCTTCCACCGCCTGCGAAAGGACGGCAGGTATTAATCGCCAGGGTTACGCCCGGCCAGCCGGTGTTGATTGGCGGTACAGAAGTCATTTTACGCGGCGGCGCGCGCACGGACAAAGATTATCTGGCCTTACTGAAAACGCGTCCGGCAATCGGCACGGTGCTGAACCAGGGAGACTATGACAATTTTAAAAAGTCGTTAACCAGCGTGTCGCTACGTAAAGGCTATTTCGACAGCGAATTCGTTAAAAGTCAGTTGGGAATTGCTCTGGGCCGCCATCAGGCGTTTTGGGATATTGATTATGATAGCGGTGAGCGCTATCGCTTCGGACCTGTCACCTTCGAAGGTTCGCAGATTCGTGATGAATATTTACAAAATCTGTTGCCGTTTAAAGAGGGCGATGAGTACGAATCGAAAGATTTGGCGGAACTAAACCGCCGACTTTCCGCTACCGGATGGTTTAATTCTGTCGTGGTGGCGCCGGAATTTGAGAAATCGCGTAAAACAAAAATTCTGCCGTTAAAAGGCGTGGTATCGCCGCGAACCGAAAATACGATTGAAACTGGGGTGGGGTACTCCACCGACGTCGGGCCGCGCGTGAAAGCGTCGTGGAAAAAACCGTGGATGAACTCTTACGGTCATAGTCTGACCACCAGCACCAGTATTTCTGCGCCGGAACAGGTGCTGGATTTTAGTTATAAAATGCCGCTGCTGAAAAACCCGCTGGAGCAATACTATCTGGTACAGGGCGGTTTTAAACGTACCGATTTGAATGATACGGAGCAGGACTCGACCACGCTTGCCGTGTCGCGTTACTGGGACCTTTCCAGTGGTTGGCAGCGGGCGATTAACCTGCGCTGGAGTTTCGACCACTTTACCCAGGGGAACGTCACCAATACCACCATGCTGTTCTACCCGGGCGTGATGATCAGCCGAACCCGCTCGCGAGGGGGACTGATGCCAACCTGGGGCGATTCGCAGCGCTATTCAGTAGACTATTCGAATACGGCCTGGGGCTCCGACGTGGATTTCTCCGTGCTGCAGGCGCAAAACGTCTGGATTCGGACTTTGTACGATCGCCACCGTTTTGTGATGCGCGCCAATTTGGGCTGGATAGAAACCGGTGATTTCGACAAAGTTCCGCCGGATTTACGTTTCTTCGCCGGGGGCGACCGCAGTATTCGCGGCTATAAATACAAATCTATTTCGCCTAAAGATAGCGACGGCAATCTTAAAGGCGCCTCAAAACTGGCAACCGGATCGCTGGAGTACCAGTATAACGTCACTGGCAAATGGTGGGGGGCAGTGTTTGTCGATAGCGGCGAGGCGGTGAGTGATATTCGCCGTAGCGATTTCAAAACCGGGACCGGGGTCGGCGTGCGCTGGGCGTCGCCGGTTGGGCCTATCAAACTCGATTTTGCCGTACCGGTCGGCGACAAAGACGAACACGGTTTACAGTTTTATATCGGTCTGGGGCCTGAATTATGAGTTTATGGAAGAAAATAAGCCTCGGCGTGTTGATTTTCATTGTGGTGTTACTGGCGAGCGTTGCGTTTCTGGTCGGGACGACGACGGGGCTGCATCTGGTATTCAGTGCGGCGAACCGCTGGGTGCCGGGGCTGGAGATTGGGCAGGTCACCGGCGGCTGGCGGGACTTATCGTTAAAAAATATCCGCTATGAGCAGCCGGGCGTTGCGGTGAATGCGGGCGAAATTCATCTGGCCGTCGGGCTTGATTGCCTGTGGCGCAGTAGCCTGTGCGTCAATGATCTGGCGCTAAAAGACATTAATGTCGCTATCGACAGCAAAAAAATGCCACCCTCCGAACCGGCGCAAGAAGAGGAAGAAAGCGGACCGCTGAACCTCTCCACGCCCTGGCCCATCACGCTGTCGCGCGTGGCGTTGAATAACATCAATATCAAGATTGATGACACTACCGTTTCGGTGCTGGATTTTACCTCCGGGCTGGCATGGCAGGAGAAAAACCTGACCCTGAAACCGACGCGGCTTCAGGGATTGCTGATCGCGCTGCCGAAGGTCGCTGACGTGGCGCAGGAAGAGGTGGTTGAACCCAAAATCGAGAAACCTCAACCGGATGAAAAGCCGCTTGGCGAAACGCTAAAAGATCTGTTTGCAAAACCAGTAATGCCGGAGATGACCGATGTTCACCTGCCGCTCAATCTGAATATCGAGTCATTTCGCGGCGAGCAGCTACGCATCACCGGCGATACCGATCTGACGGTGCGCACGATGCTGCTTAAAGTCAGCAGTATCGACGGTAATATGAAGCTGGATACTCTGGATATCGACGCCAACCAGGGCACGGTGAAAGCCTCCGGTACGGCGCAGCTCGCCAATAACTGGCCGGTTGATATTACGCTCAACAGTACGCTGAATATCGATCCGCTAAAGGGTGAAAAGATAAAACTCAAGGTCGGCGGCGCGTTACGCGAACAACTGGAGGTCGGGGTGAACCTTTCCGGGCCGATGGATGTCGCGCTTCGCGCCCAGACGCGGCTGGCGGAGGCCGGTTTACCGCTCAATCTTGAAGTCGTCAGCCAACGCATTGCCTGGCCATTGACGGGTGATACCCAGTTTCAGGCTGACGATCTGAAGCTCAAACTGAGCGGTAAGATGACCGACTATACGTTGTCGATGCGAACCGCCGTGAAAGGACAAGATATTCCGCCGGCGACCATTACGCTGGATGCTAAAGGGAATGAGCGGCAGATTAATCTCGATAAACTCACCGTCGCCGCTCTGGAGGGAAAAACCGAACTGAAAGCGCTGGTGGACTGGCAGCAGGCGATTAGCTGGCGTGGCGAACTGACGCTGAATGGCATCAATACCGCTAAAGAGATCCCGGATTGGCCCGCGAAGCTTAACGGCGTCATGAAAACCAAAGGCAGCCTCTACGGCGGCACCTGGCAGATGGATGTCCCGGAGCTCAAGCTGACCGGCAATGTGAAGCAGAACAGCGTTAACGTCAACGGGACGCTAAAGGGCAACAGCTACATGCAGTGGACGATCCCGGGGCTGCACCTTGCGCTGGGCCCAAACAGCGCCGATATAAAAGGCGAGCTTGGCGTTAAGGAGCTGAATCTTGACGCCGCCATCGATGCGCCGGGGCTGGATAATGCGCTGCCAGGACTGGGCGGCATGGCAAAAGGAATCGTTAAAGTCCGCGGTACGGTAGAAGCGCCGCAGCTGTTGGCGGATATCACCGCCCGCGGTCTGCGTTGGCAGGAGCTGTCTGTCGCCCAGGCGCGCATTGAGGGCGATATTAAATCCACCGATCAGATAGCGGGCCATCTCAACGTTCGCGTAGAGCGGATTTCGCAGCCCGACGTTAACATCAATCTGGTGACGCTTGACGCCAAAGGCAGCGAGAAGCAGCATCAGCTACAGCTCCGTGTTCAGGGAGAACCGGTATCCGGTCAACTTTCCCTGACAGGCAGTTTTGATCGCGAGGCGGCGCGCTGGAAAGGGACAGTAAGCGACACCCGTTTCCAGACGCCAGTGGGGCCATGGTCGTTGACCCGCGCGATTGCGCTGGACTACCGTAATAAAGAACAGAAAATCAGTATCGGGCCGCATTGTTGGCTGAACCCGAACGCCGAGCTGTGCATCCCGCAAACCATTGATGCGGGCGCCGCAGGACGGGCGGTGGTCAATCTCAACCGCTTTGATCTGGCGATGCTGAAGCCATTTATGCCTGATACCACGCAGGCCAGCGGGATCTTTAGCGGGAAGGCGGACGTGTCGTGGGACACCACCCAGGAGGGATTGCCGCAGGGGAAGGTCACGCTTTCCGGTCGTAATGTGAAGGTCACGCAGACCGTCAATGACGCGCCATTACCGGTCGCGTTTGAGACGCTGAACCTCAGCGCCGATCTGCACAATAATCGCGCCGAGCTGGGATGGCTGATTCGCCTGACGAACAATGGTCAATTCGATGGCCTGGTGCAGGTAACCGATCCTCAGGGGCGGCGCAATCTCGGCGGTAACGTCAACATGCGCAATGTCAATCTGGCGATGGTCAACCCTGTCTTTTCGCGCGGCGAAAAAGCGGCGGGAATGTTAAACGCCAGGCTACGTCTGGGCGGCGATGTGCAAAGCCCGCAGTTGTTTGGTCAGTTGCAGCTTAGCGCGCTGGATATTGACGGTAATTTTATGCCGTTTGAGATGCAGCCGAGCCAGCTCACCATGAACTTTAGCGGGACGCGTTCGACACTCGCCGGTATCGTGCGAACACAACAAGGGCAAATTAACCTGAACGGTAACGCCGACTGGAGTCAGATTGACAACTGGCGCGCGCGGGTGACGGCGAAAGGCAGCCGGGTGCGGATTACCGTTCCGCCGATGGTGCGCCTGGATGTCTCGCCGGATGTGGTCTTTGACGCGACGCCTTCGCTGTTCACGTTGGATGGGCGTGTGGACGTTCCGTGGGCACGAATTGTGGTGCACGACCTGCCGGAGAGCGCGGTCGGCGTCTCCAGCGATGTGGTTATGCTCAATAATGACCTGCAACCAGAAACGCCGCAGACAGCGTCTATTCCCATCAACAGTAATCTGACGGTCCACGTCGGCAACAACGTGCGCATCGACGCCTTCGGGCTTAAAGCGCGTTTGACCGGCGATTTGAAAGTCGCGCAGGATAAGCAGGGGCTGGGGCTGAATGGTCAAATCAATATTCCTGACGGCCGATTCCGCGCCTACGGCCAGGACCTGCTTGTCCGTAAAGGCGAGCTGCTGTTCTCCGGCCCGCCGGATCAGCCGCTGCTCAATATCGAAGCGATCCGTAACCCTGACGCCACCGAAGACGATGTCATTGCGGGTGTGCGCGTCACAGGCACTGCTGATGAACCCAAAGCGGAAATCTTCTCCGATCCGGCGATGCCGCAGGCTGAAGCGCTTTCTTATCTGCTGCGTGGGCAGGGGTTGGACAGCAATCAGAGTGATAGCGCAGCAATGACCTCCATGCTTATTGGCCTGGGGGTTGCGCAAAGTGGTCAGGTTGTGGGTAAAATCGGAGAGACATTCGGTGTAAGTAATCTGGCGCTGGACACGCAAGGGGTGGGCGATTCGTCCCAGGTTGTGGTCAGCGGCTATGTACTGCCGGGTCTACAGGTGAAGTATGGTGTAGGGATATTTGACTCTCTGGCGACGCTCACGTTACGTTATCGCCTGATGCCTAAGCTATATCTGGAAGCAGTGTCTGGCGTAGATCAGGCACTTGATTTGCTCTATCAGTTTGAGTTTTAGCAATGCGAATATTTGTCTATGGCAGTTTACGACAGAAACAAGGCAACAGTCACTGGATGACCAATGCCCAATTGCTTGGCGATTACCGTATCGATAACTACCAGTTGTATAGTCTGGGCCACTATCCAGGCGCAGTTCCGGGAAACGGAGCGGTATACGGTGAAGTTTATCGAATTGATAACGCCACGCTGGCCGAACTTGATGCTTTGCGCACCAGGGGCGGTGAATACGCACGCCAGTTAATCCAGACGCCTTACGGCAGCGCATGGATGTATGTATATCAACGTCCTGTTGATGGGTTAACTCTGATTGAAAGCGGTGACTGGTTAGACAGAAACCAGCCCTGAACTGAACACGCCACCCTCGGGTGGCGTTGTTTTTTACATTCTGGCTGATGGCGTTAACGCCGGGCATGGTGAGCTCTTATTCTGCCGTAAATCAATAATGACGCGCCGCCCAGGATAACAATGCATCCGAGAACCATAAATCCCTGCATATAGCTGCCGGTTGTCCGGTAAAAATAGCCGACCATTAGGCCTGCCAACGTACCGCCGCCGCCGGCGCCGATGCCATTAATAATACCGGAGGCTGGGCCAATCGCATGGGGTTTAACGTTCGACTGGATAATCGACCAGATATTGGGGGTAAAGCTGGCGGCATAATAACCCATCGCCAGGGTAATGAGCGTGATTTTAAAGCCCGGCGCATCGACAAATGGCAGGAGAAATAACATCACGCCGGGGATTAGTAGGCCCAGTGAAGCAATAAGTACACGCTTTTGTGTCTTATCACTGATCCATGAGATAGGGATTGCCAGTATAACCGCAGTCAGATAAGGCAGAGAACTGACCAATGCTTTACTGAATCCGGTATAGCCGAGAGAATTGACAACCATGGGTATCCATAACGTAATTCCCCAGAACAACATCCCTTGAGTGATGTAGGTAAAAATAAGAAGTAGGAAGGGGGTTCCGCCCAGCGATTCCAGGGTAAGTTTAGTTTTCTCTGTTGGCGCCGGCGCACGATAATAAGGCGCTTCTTCCTGTTTTTTCAGCATTGTTATATAAAGTGGAACAACAACAATGCCGATCACACCAGTGATAATAAAAACATTTCGCCAACCGAAGGCAGCATCCAGCGGGGACAAAATCATAAATCCCAGGCCTAATGCCAGGAACTGTCCATAATACTGGATAATACTATTCGCCTGCGTCCGTTCTTTGTCTGAAAACCAGTCGCTGGCGAAGCGGGACTGCTGCGGCCAATAAATGCCTTCGGTAATGCCAAGCACCAGCCGACAAATCAAAATAACGTACACTGACGAGGTAAATCCGACAAAAACGGTCGCAATCGACCAGATTAGCACCATCAGAATGACTATTTTTTTCGGATCGTATCGCTGGGTAAATACGCCGCCAAAAATATTTGAAAAGGCATAGCCAATAAGAAATATGGTTAATACAATGCTGGCCGTTGCGCCATCAATATTCAGGTCGTGTGTAATCGTAGGTAACGTAACGGAAAGATTAGAACGGTCAAGATAAGCAACAAAAAGGCCGAACATTAATGTCGCGCCGATCCGTAGCCATTTTTGTATTGAGGTCATTTTTCAACTCCGTTTGGCCGCGCGCCAAAATCAATTTGACGAAATAATATCTCACCGGATTTTATGGTCATTTGTGGTACCAGCACATGCGTCCCCGTGAGCGTTTCACCATGAATATCGGCAAATTCAACATGCCTGTTTTTTAATTTAAAGATGGCGATATCGGCAAATGCCCCAGGGGCCAGCGTACCAATTTCTGCTGCCATACCCATTAAAACTGCTGGGGTATGGGTACAGGCGTTAATGACATCGGTAAGCGCGACGCCGAGTGCTAAATATTTCGATAAAATCCATGGTAAGGCGTAAACAGGCCAGGCGAGTTTAGTGATGGTTGAGAGATCGCTACTGATGATATCCGGAAGAAAGCCATTGGCGATGGCCCGGCGTGCCGTGTTCATTGAAAAATGGCTGCGACCATTGGCGGCATCAAATATAACGCCTCTTTCCCTTGCCTGACGGACTTCGGCTAAGACAGCGCCTTCATCAGTAAGAATGGTGCTACCTTTGCCGTGAAACGCATGAGCGATAATATCGCCGCGGCGTAGCAAGGAGACAAGTTCTTTCATGGGAACGACGGGATGAGTCGAGTGTATTGCTACGGGGCACCTTAAATCGTTGGCAATACGAAGGGATTCAGTCAGCGGTTTTAAGCCATATTCAGCAATGTCCTCAGTCTGAACCTTGAGTTTTAATCCCTGAAGAACGTTGCGATACTGGCGAAACAGCGCGTGGATCTTATTTTCATCAATATTGTCAGGATCATAATTTTCTTGTGACCAGGTTTGGCCCGGCGGCGACACGGTCAGAAACGCTTTGATTCGAACTTTGCTGGCGCAAATCACCGTTCGGTAGAAGGCATCAAAGTTTGCCGTACCGGCAGAACCTGCATCCACGACGGTGGTGACGCCATTCGGCGGCATGTACATATCAGGCCTGACGCCGCCTTCCGTCGCGTCATAAAAAACATGCGCGTGATAATCGATAAGACCGGGAGTGACAATCATGCCGTCGGCATGGATAATCCGGGTCTCCGAAGTTACAGGATATTTATCGGCATCAACGATAATATCGTTAATGATGCGTAAATTGTTAATCTCATTAATATTACGAGCGGGATCGATGATATGTCCACCGGTAATTAATATATCATTTTTCATCATAATCTCTTAAAGTAGTAAATAATTATGGCAGCCCTTAAAAATATATTAAAAAGTGTGTTTTGAGCGGATGTTATGTTGGATTAAAAATACGGTTATTGGTAGGGAGAGCTTAGGATACCTTATTAAAAAGGTAATCGGGCTTATGCACTAAATAAGAATTTGGCGCTTGCTAATATTTAGGGCGTAAGTCCATGGGAGTCTGCGGGAATTCACAAAAAAATTATTATCTTAAGCTTTTTAGAGAAAGCGTGAGTGTATTCAACCCTTTTTAATAAAAAATCAGGTAAAGTCTTATTCATTCCGTGAATGTTAAACTAATAATGATAAAAATTGTGCTCTATTCATTAGCCAATAAAAAGGCCCTCATTACTATGAGAGCCTTTATCTTGACGCTTATGTAAAAGCGAACTTATTTCTTCGCTGCGCGCTCGAAGGAGGCAACGATTTCCGCTTTAGCCGCTTCGGCGTTGTCCCAACCGTCAACTTTCACCCATTTGCCTTTTTCGAGATCTTTATAATGCTCGAAGAAATGAGTGATCTGCGCTTTCAGCAGTTCCGGCAGATCGTTCACATCTTTAATGTGATCGTACTCTTTGCTCAGTTTGGTGTGCGGTACGGCAACCAGTTTCGCATCTTCACCGGATTCGTCGGTCATTTTCAGTACGCCAACCGGACGGCAACGGATGACGGCGCCTGGCTGCAGCGGGTACGGCGTCGGGACCAGAACGTCTACCGGGTCGCCGTCCAGAGACAGGGTATGGTTGATGTAACCGTAGTTGCACGGATAGAACATCGCGGTGGACATGAAGCGGTCAACGAACAGCGCGCCGCTCTCTTTGTCAACTTCGTATTTGATCGGATCTGCGTTAGCCGGGATCTCGATAACGACGTAGATATCTTCCGGCAGTTCTTTACCCGCCGGGACGTTGAGTAAGCTCATGTCTGTTTCCTTTGAATTTATGACAAACAAGTGGCGAGTATTATAGCCAACTCACGCCGAAAGTCTTCGCTTGTTTTCGTTTCCGCCTCATCTGGCGCGTCGTTGCGGAGCATAAACGACAAAGGTTAAGAACCGGAAAAATCACGGGCCTGATAAGGCAAAGCCGCCATCGGACATGTTATTGCCCAATGGCGGCTTCATGCGTTAGTCCGCATGGTGGTAAAGATTACGCGTCCGGGTATTCGCGGATAAAGCGTTCCACATCGTCAACCATATGGCGGTTGCCAACGAAGAACGAGCGGCGCTGGTGCAGGCTTTCCGGAATGATATCCAGAATACGTTCTTTACCATCGCTTGCTTTGCCGCCGGCCTGTTCCGCGAGGAACGCCATCGGGTTGCATTCATACAGCAGACGCAGTTTTCCCTGCGGATGGCTGGCGGTGCTGGGGTAGAGATAGATGCCGCCTTTCAGCAGGTTGCGATGGAAATCGGCCACCAGAGAGCCAATGTAACGTGAGGTATAAGGGCGACTTGTTGAACTATCCTCTTCCTGGCAGAATTTGATGTACTTCTTCACGCCATTCGGGAATTTAATGTAGTTGCCTTCGTTAATGGAGTAGGTTTTACCCTTTTCCGGGAAACGCATACGTTCCTGGCACAGACAGAACACGCCTAACGACGGATCGTAGGTGAAAGCGTGTACGCCGCAGCCGGTGGTGTAAACCAGCATGGTGGATGAGCCATACACGACATATCCCGCAGCGACCTGTTTGTTGCCGGGTTGCAGGAAATCTTCTTCGGTGACTGGCGTGCCGACGGGCGTCACGCGGCGATAAATCGAGAAAATCGTACCGACAGAGACGTTAACGTCGATGTTAGAAGAGCCATCCAGAGGGTCCATCAGCACCACATATTTCGCGTGTTCGCAGCCTTCAAAGACGACAATTTCGTCCTCTTCTTCCGATGCGATGCCCGCTACAATATCGCGCGCTTTTAGTGCAGCTTTCAGTTTCTCGTTCGCGAACAGATCGAGTTTCTGCTGAACCTCGCCCTGTACGTTCTCAGCACCGCTGGCACCCAGGATATCGACCAGACCGGCCTTGTTGATATCGCGGTGGATGATCTTGGCGCCCAATTTTATTGCCGACAGCAAAGCAGTGAGCTCACCGGTAGCCTGAGAGAACTCGTGCTGCTTTTCGACAATAAATTCACCTAACGTTTTCATAACACTTTCCCTGCAATTGATTGGAGTAAAGCGACCGTAACAATCTTAACAAACATTTCAGATGATGCGCTCAGGTGAATCGCGCCAGCAAAGTACAGATTTACCTGAAATGCGTTTCTCACTTGCCAGACATGTGCGTAAAATGGCTCGCAGATAAAAAAAGGATAGTGACGTATGCGCATTCATATTTTGGGAATTTGTGGCACTTTCATGGGGGGGCTGGCGATGCTGGCTCGCTCGCTTGGTCATGAAGTAACGGGTTCGGACGCCAATGTGTATCCGCCGATGAGTACCTTACTTGAGAAGCAAGGCATTGATCTGATCCAGGGGTATGACGCCAGCCAGCTCGATCCGCAGCCGGATCTGGTGATTATCGGCAATGCGATGACGCGTGGGAATCCGTGCGTGGAAGCGGTGCTGGAAAAAAACATTCCCTTTATGTCTGGTCCACAGTGGCTGCATGACTTTGTGTTGCGCGACCGCTGGGTACTGGCGGTCGCCGGTACCCACGGCAAAACCACGACCGCAGGCATGGCGACCTGGATACTGGAAGCGTGCGGGTACAAACCGGGCTTCGTGATTGGCGGCGTACCGGGCAACTTTGAGGTTTCCGCGCGCCTGGGCGAGAGCCCATTTTTTGTTATCGAAGCGGATGAGTACGACTGCGCGTTCTTTGATAAACGTTCTAAATTTGTGCATTACTGCCCGCGGACGTTGATCCTCAACAACCTTGAGTTTGATCATGCCGACATCTTCGACGATCTGAAAGCGATCCAGAAGCAGTTCCACCATCTGGTGCGCATCGTGCCGGGGCAGGGGCGCATCATCTGGCCGGAAAACGACATCAACCTGAAACAGACCATGGCGCTGGGCTGCTGGAGCGAGCAGGAGCTGGTGGGCGAGCAGGGACACTGGCAGGCGAAGAAGCTGACTACGGATGCTTCCGAGTGGGAAGTGTGGCTGGACGGCGAAAAAGTCGGCGATGTGAAATGGGGCCTGGTCGGCGAACATAACATGCACAACGGTCTGATGGCGATTGCCGCCGCGCGCCACGTGGGCGTCGCGTCCGCAGAAGCGGCCAGCGCGCTGGGGTCATTTATTAACGCCCGCCGCCGTCTGGAGCTACGCGGTGAAGCGAACGGCGTGACGGTGTATGACGATTTTGCTCACCATCCGACGGCAATTCTGGCCACGCTGGCGGCGCTGCGCGGTAAAGTGGGCGGCACCGCGCGCATTATCGCAGTGCTGGAGCCGCGTTCTAACACGATGAAGATGGGGTTATGCAAGGATGACCTGGCGCCGTCGTTAGGGCGTGCGGATGAAGTGTTCCTGCTGCAGCCGCCGCATATTCCGTGGCAGGTTTCAGAAGTGGCGGACGCCTGCGTACAGCCTGCTCACTGGAGTGGAGATGTCGATACGCTGGCGGAAATGGTGGTGAAAACCGCACAGCCTGGCGATCACATCCTGGTGATGAGCAACGGCGGTTTCGGCGGCATCCATCAGAAATTGCTGGATGGGCTGGCGAAAAAAGCACTGGTTGTGGAGTAAAAAATGCCCGGTGGCGCTGCGCTTACCGGGCCTACAATACGTACATTCCCGTAGGCCGGATAAGGCGCCAGCGCCGCCATCCGGCAGACGCTATCAACGTGTAAAATTACCCTTCGTTTTCCGCCAGCTCGCGCAGATACTGGAAGATCTGACGCGCTGATTTCGGCGGTTTGTTACCTTCTTTCTCTTTCTTCGCATTGCGGATCAATGAACGAAGCTGTTGACGATCGGCGTGCGGCCACAGGGTCAGTACTTCGGCTACCGCGTCATCGCCTTCGACGATCAGACGATCGCGCAGATGCTCAAGCTTGTGAAACAGCACCACCTGCTGATTATGGCGGTTTTTCAGCTTGTCCAGCGCCTGGCGAATAGGTTCAACGTCGCGTTGGCGCAGCATTTTTCCGATAAGCTGCAACTGGCGGCGGCGTCCTTCCATTTTGATACGCTGGGCCAGTTCAATGGCGTCGCGCAGATCGGCGTCCAGCGGGATCTTATCCAGCGCGTTTTTCCCCAGATCCACCAGTTCCGCGCCCAGGCGTTTTAATTCCTCGGCATCGCGTTTAATTTCACTTTTACTGACCCAGATAATTTCATCGTCTTCGTCTTCGATGTCATCACCGGGAACGTCGTCGAGCCAGTCTTCGGGCTGCTTTGTCATGTCAGGCTCCTTAAAAAAAGAGGCTAATGTTACCAGTTAAGATGCGCACTGAAAAACGGTTCTCTGTTAGACTTCAGAGAAACTCTCTCTACATTATGGCATTTGCAATGAAAGTAATCTCACAAGTTGAAGCGCAGCGTAAGATTCTGGAAGAAGCAGTTTCGACAGCGCTGGAGTTAGCCTCAGGCAAATCGGATGGGGCGGAAGTCGCCGTCAGCAAGACCACCGGCATTAGCGTCAGCACCCGTTATGGTGAAGTAGAGAATGTCGAATTTAATAGCGACGGCGCGCTGGGAATTACGGTGTATCACCAGAACCGCAAAGGCAGCGCCTCTTCGACGGATTTAAGCCCGCAGGCGATTGCCCGTACCGTGCAGGCCGCGCTGGATATCGCGCGTTACACGTCGCCGGACCCGTGCGCAGGCGTGGCGGACAAAGAACTGCTGGCGTTTGACGCGCCGGATCTGGACTTGTTCCACCCGGCAGAGGTTACGCCAGACGAAGCCATTGAACTGGCCGCGCGTGCGGAACAGGCTTCTCTAAAGGCGGATAAACGCATCACCAATACCGAAGGCGGGAGCTTTAACAGCCATTACGGCATTAAAGTGTTCGGCAACAGCCACGGCATGTTGCAGGGATATTGCTCCACGCGCCATTCGCTCTCAAGCTGCGTCATCGCCGAAGAGAACGGCGATATGGAGCGTGATTACGCTTACACCATCGGTCGGGCAATGGCGGATCTGCAAGCGCCGGAATGGGTCGGGGCCGAGTGCGCGCGCCGTACCTTATCCCGCCTGTCGCCGCGCAAGCTCTCCACCATGAAAGCGCCGGTCATTTTCGCCAATGAAGTGGCGACAGGGCTATTTGGTCATCTGGTCGGGGCGATTGCCGGCGGCGCGGTATACCGTAAATCCACTTTTCTGCTCGACTCGCTGGGCAAACAAATTCTGCCTGAATGGTTAACCATCGAAGAACACCCGCATCTGCTAAAAGGGCTGGCGTCTTCACCGTTCGACAGCGAAGGCGTGCGTACGGAGCGCCGGGACATTGTGAAGGATGGCGTACTGATGCAATGGTTGCTGACCAACTATTCCGCCCGCAAACTGGGGCTGAAAAGTACCGGTCATGCCGGCGGCATTCATAACTGGCGTATCGCCGGGCAGGGGCTGAACTTTGAGCAATTGCTAAAAGAGATGGGCACCGGCCTGGTGGTGACGGAACTGATGGGCCAGGGCGTCAGCGGTATTACCGGCGACTACTCCCGCGGCGCTGCGGGATTCTGGGTTGAAAATGGTGAAATCCAGTACCCGGTAAGTGAAATTACCATTGCCGGTAATTTAAAAGAGATGTGGCGTAATATTGTCACCGTGGGTGATGATATTGAAACGCGCAGTAATATACAGTGTGGTTCGGTATTGTTACCGGAGATGAAAATCGCCGGACAATAATACCCGTCATACTTCAGGCTGCAGGCGCGTTGGCTGCCTGCGACCCGAATTATTCAGGGTATTACACTTATCGTTAATAATAAAAAAGGAAGTGAGCAATGCGTAAAAGCCTGTTAGCTATTCTTGCTGTGTCATCGCTGGTATTCGGTTCGGCTGTTTTTGCTGCCGATCTTGAAGATAATATGGATATTCTCAATGATAACCTGAAAGTTGTTGAGAAAACGGATAGTGCCCCTGAACTGAAAGCGGCATTAACCAAAATGCGCGCGGCCGCGCTGGATGCTCAAAAAGCTACGCCGCCAAAGCTGGAAGATAAAGCGCCGGATAGCCCGGAAATGAAGGATTTTCGTCACGGTTTTGACATTCTGGTCGGCCAAATTGATGGCGCGCTGAAGCTGGCGAACGAAGGTAACGTTAAAGAAGCGAAAGCGGCGGCGGAAGCGCTAAAAACCACCCGCAATACGTATCATAAGAAGTATCGTTAATTTTTGTGGGATGGCGGCTTCGCTTTATCCGTAGGTCGCCATCCGGCAAAATGTAATACCCATCACACTTTCTCACTTTATACGACAACGTCATTGTTTCGCCATTTCCTCTTTATGCCGCGATAGATCTCACACTTTCCCGGCGATAATTCATTAATGCCGCCTTTTCTGTGGCGCAGATCACCTATCCCACTCGCGTTTCCACTTCGAGGTGGAAAATAACTCGCTACAAACTTTTAACCCTTACCGCTAGTTTTATCTCATTGCCATTAACGGGGTGAGACGCGTGGATAACGGAGCAGTAAAACACGATGCTGGTGAGCGAATTAACGAACTGGCTGAACAGGTGTTAACGCAGGTGGATAGCCTGCTGGGGCGGCATCACATTGTCCCCAATGCGGTACAGACGCAAATGCTGACCTCGCACGTTCGCGCGATGGCGCACCGGTCAATTACCGGCGAGCCTTTACCGGAAGTCGATGCCAGCTTGTTTGATGAAATCTCAGCCGAATCAATGGCGCTCGCCCGCGAAATCGTGGCGGCGTTTGGCAACCTTCCTGACGAAGAAGCCTGGCTATTATCGGTACATTTTGAAGTCGCGAAAGACAACCTCTAAGGAGCAAAAAATGGAACAGATTACCGTCGTGATTGGCGATCGCCTGGGTAAAGGCCAGAAAGTAGCGGCAGGCGTGGAAAAAGCGGGCGGTCGCGCGGTCGTCGTACCGGGCGTCGCGGCAGACATGAAGCTGGGCGATGTGATGAAAGCGGAAAACGCCACCTTCGGCATTTCATTTTGCGGCAGCGGCGGCGCGGGCGCTATCACCGCGCAAAACAAGCATGGCTACAAAGCCAAATATGGAATGCGGTCAGTGGATGAAGGCGTCACCGCTATCAATGAAGGCTGCAACGTGTTGGGTTTCGGCTTTATGGATAAAGAAGGGCTCGGCGAGCGCCTGGTGCAGGCGTGGCAAAAGAAATACGGCGCCTGATGATGAAAGAGCAATTCACTACCACGGTGAGAGTAAAAGGCAAGGGCGACGCCAAAGCACGCGCCTTTGCCGATTCGCTGAACCATGTTCAGTCGGCGGTGATGAGAGAGTCGCCGTATATCTTACTGCGTATTGAGCCACAGGATGTGCGGATTGTTCAGGCGCATGAGTCGGTGCGTAAAGAGGCCTTTCTGTTTTTCTTTTTGCGCCGGGAACGACGCACTTACAGCGTGGAGCTGGATGTGACCGTCAACGTGACCGCCATCAATCTCGACAGGGTGGATTTCGTCGCGAAACGCTGATTTTTATTAAAAAGGCATAGTTATGTTCCTGATAATACTAATTAAATCGCTCATTATCGGCGCGCTGGTCGGCGTAGGGGTGGGCGCTGGGGCTGCACGCATGTTTCACGCGCCAACCACGCAGGGGATGGGCGCGTTCCGTACGTTGGGCGAACTCAACTCTTGTGAAGGCGACCCGGCATCTCACTTCTCCTTTGGGCTGGGTTTCTTCTTTAACGCCTGGGCGTCGTCTGTGGCGGCCGGATCGTTCACCCAGGATGTCGATCACCGCATCATCCCTAACTGGGGCGCGGCGGCGCTAATGATCAAAAACCGTAACGTCGGCGAGACGCTGCACGACCCGAAAAAAATGGCGATCGCCTGCGCCGTCATCGGCATGATTGTCGTAACGTTCCTTAACCTGACCGCCTCATCCGTGCCAGAAGCGCTACAGGTGACGGCGGTTAAGGTGCTGGTACCGGCGGCAAACCTGCTGGTCAATATCGTCATGCCTGTGATCTTCTGGTTAGCGGCGATCGACGCTGGTAAAAAATCGGGCTTCTGGGCCACCGTTTTCGGCGGCGCGGCGCAGCTCATCATGGGGAACGCCGTACCGGGGCTGGTGCTGGGTATTTTGATCGGCAAAGGCGTAGAAGAGAGCGGCTGGAACCATGTCACCAAAGTGATGATGGTCGCCATCGTTTTGCTGTTTGTGTTGAGCGGCTTCTTCCGCGGCTTCGACATGAAAATGATCGAGTCTTTCAACATGACGGTACCGAACTGGCTTGAACTGATCCACAACTCGCTCAGCGGCAAATAACGGAGGCCACAATGGAAGAGAATAAAGGTTTTTGGTATGCCGACTGGTCGTTCCCGATCTTTGTTGGCCTGCTCTCCTCCGGCGTTTTCGCCGGGACGCATATGTACTATCTGTACGGCATCGGCGCATTTAACGAAGTCGCTTTTGTGGCGATGTTGAAAGCGGGGATGGATACCGGCGTCTACGGCGCGGTCGCCGCTTTCGGCGCCAGCTTTTTATTTGCCCGCATTATCGAAGGTTCGCTGGTCGGAATTCTGGATATCGGCGGGGCAATTCAGACCGGCGTGGGCTTAGGGGTTCCGGCGTTATTGCTGGGAGCCGGCTTTGTCTTCCCGGTGGCGAACTTTATCGCTTCGCTGATAACCGGTCTGGTGATTGGCCTGGCGATTGGCTACATCATTATTCTGGCGCGTAAGTTCACCATTAATCAGAGCGACTCCACGTACGGAGCGGACGTCATGATGGGGGCCGGTAACACTTCAGGCCGTTTTCTGGGGCCGTTAATTATCCTCAGCGCCATGACGGCATCGATTCCCATTGGTCTGGGCTCTCTGGTGGGCGCGCTGCTGTTTTATATCTGGCAGAAGCCGATTACCGGCGGCGCGATTTTAGGCGCGATGATCCTCGGTTCCATCTTCCCGATTGCGATTAGCTAACTGTTGATTTGTAGGCCGGATAAGGCGGTTGCGCCGCCATCCGGCAAAGGAGAGAGCGATGTTTGATTTACTCCTGCGCCATGCGCGTCTGGTCGATGACACGCTGACTAATATTGCCCTACAAGATGGCAAAATCGCGGTGTTGGGTGACGTTGATGGTCCGGCGGTGAAAACCATTGACCTGCGCGGCGAGTGTTACGTTAGCGCGGGTTGGATTGATTCTCACGTCCACTGCTACCCGACATCGCCGATTTACCATGACGAACCGGACAGCGTGGGTATTGCCACTGGCGTTACCACAGTGGTGGATGCAGGCAGCACTGGCGCAGATGATATTGACGATTTTTACACCCTGACTCGTCAGGCGACCACCGACGTTTATGCGCTGCTGAATGTTTCACGCGTCGGGCTTATTGCCCAAAACGAGCTGGCTAACATGGCCAATATTGACGCTGATGCGGTTCGGCAGGCGGTAAAACGCCATCCGGATTTTATCGTCGGCCTCAAGGCGCGGATGAGCAGCAGCGTGGTAGGCGTTAACGGCATCACGCCGCTGGAACGCGCTAAAGCCATGCAGCAAGAAAACGGCAACCTGCCGCTGATGGTACATATTGGCAATAACCCGCCGGATCTGGACGAAATCGCGGAGCGTCTGACGGCGGGCGATATCATTACCCACTGTTACAACGGTAAGCCGAACCGTATTCTTCGGCCTGACGGCGAGCTGCGCGCCTCGGTGACACGAGCGCTGGCGCGCGGCGTGCGTCTGGATGTCGGGCATGGTACCGCCAGCCTGAGCTTTGCGGTGGCGAAGCGCGCTATTAGCCTGGGGATTTTACCGCATACCATAAGTTCCGATATCTACTGCCGTAACCGCATCAACGGCCCGGTACATTCGCTGGCTAATGTGATGTCGAAATTCCTCGCCATCGGCATGTCGCTGCCGCAGGTCATTGCGTGCGTGACGGCCAATGCCGCCGATAGCCTGAATCTGAAAACCAAAGGGCGTCTTCAGCTAGGTCTGGATGCCGACCTGACCCTCTTTACGCTTAAACGCCAGCCCACCGTGTTGGTAGACGCGGAAAACGACAGCTTACAGGCTGAAGAATTGCTGACGCCGCTTGCCGCGATACGCGCAGGCAAGGGCTATATGACCGAACAAGGGAGCGCGGAACATGCCTTCGATTTTTGAGAAGTATCAATTAAAACAGGTGATTAACGCCTCCGGACGTATGACGGCGCTCGGCGTCTCTACGCCGCGCCCGGAAGTGATAGACGCGGCGATGGCCGGAATGAATCAGTATTTCGAGATGAAAGATCTGGTGAATAAAACCGGCGAGTACATTGCGAAATTGCTGGAGGTGGAAGGGGCGACGGTAGTCTCCTGCGCCAGTGCGGGTCTTGCCCAGTCGGTTGCCGCGGTACTGGTTCAGGACAGCGACTGGCTGCTGGAAAACCTGCACGTTACACCGATTGAAAATAACGAAATCGTCCTGCCAAAGGGCCACAACGTCAACTTTGGCGCGCCGGTGGGAACGATGGTGGCGCTGGGCGGCGGCAAACTGGTGGAAGCCGGTTACGCCAACGAATGTTCCGCCGCGCAGTTGGCGGCGGCCATTACGCCGCGCACGGCGGCTATTCTCTATATCAAATCTCACCACTGCGTACAGAAAAGTATGCTCAACGTGGAGCAGGCTGCGGTGGTGGCGCGTACGCATAATCTCCCGCTGATTGTGGACGCGGCGGCGGAAGAAGATTTGCAGTGCTACTACCGCGTGGGCGCAGATCTCGTTATCTATAGCGGCGCGAAAGCGATTGAAGGGCCGACCAGCGGGCTGGTGATTGGCAAAACGCAGTATGTTGAGTGGGTAAAACGTCAGTCAGCGGGCATTGGCCGGGCGATGAAGGTCGGCAAAGAGGGAATTGTTGGCCTGACCTGCGCCATTGAATTGTACCTGCGGGCGCAAAAAGAGAGCGGCGCGGAGATGGTAGAAAAAATGGCGCCCTTTATCGACACGTTGAACACGTTTAACGGCGTCAGCGCCCGCGTGGTGTGGGACAGCGCCGGACGCGACATCGCGCGCACGGAAATTAAGTTTGATGAAGCCGTTACCGGCATCGCCACAGGCGAACTGGTCGACGCGCTGAAGCAAGGAGAATACGCGATTTACTTTCGCGGATACAAAGCCAACGAAGGGATTATTGAAGCGGATGTCCGCAGCGTCGATCGCGCGCAGTTAGCGATTGTGGCGCGTCGTATTGGCGAGGTGATTAATCAGGAGAAACAAGCATGAAACTGACCCCTAACTTTTACCGCGATCGCGTTTGCCTGAACGTACTGGCCGGTTCGAAAGATAACGCCCGGGAAATCTACGCGGCGGCGGAAGGTCATGTGCTGGTTGGCGTGCTCTCCAAAAACTATCCGGATGTGGCAAGCGCAGTCGCGGATATGCGTGAATATGCGGCGCTTATCGATAATGCGCTCTCCGTCGGACTGGGGGCAGGCGATCCTAACCAGTCGGCGATGGTGAGCGAAATCTCGCGTCAGGTACAGCCGCAGCATGTCAACCAGGTGTTTACCGGCGTAGGGGCCAGCCGGGCGCTGCTGGGGCAAAACGAGACGGTGGTGAACGGTCTTGTCTCGCCGACCGGCACGCCGGGACGGGTGAAAATTTCCACCGGCCCGCTAAGCAGCCGCGCGCCGGACGGCATCGTACCCATAGAAACGGCGATTGCGCTGCTCAAAGATATGGGCGGCAGCTCCGTTAAATACTTTCCGATGGGAGGACTCACCTGTCGCGACGAGTATAAAGCGGTGGCTGACGCCTGCGCCCGCCATGATTTCTGGCTGGAACCGACGGGCGGCATCGATCTGGAAAACTTCGCCGAGATTCTGCACATCGCCCTTGATGCAGGTGTAAGCAAAATCATTCCTCACATTTATAGTTCGATTATTGATAAGGTGAGCGGCAACACCCGTGCGGACGATGTACGTCAGTTACTCGCTATCGTCCGGTCGCGTGTCGGCTAATCATGAGGAAAGAGACGTGCGATTCCCCAACCAACGTTTAGCGCAGCTATTTGCGATGCTGCAAAACGAGACGCTGCCGCAGGATGAGCTGGCGCAGCGGTTGTCGGTCTCCACGCGTACCGTTCGGGCGGATATCGCCGCGCTGAACATGTTGCTGACGCCGCATGGCGCGCAATTTACTCTCAGCCGCGGCGACGGGTATCAGCTCAAAATTGATGATCCGGCACGTTATCAATCCCTGCAAACGCAGCAATCTCCCGCCCTGGCGCGCGGTCCGCGCACCAGCCAGGAGCGGATACACTATTTGCTGGTGCGTTTTTTAACCTCCGCCTTCTCGCTGAAGCTGGAGGATTTAGCAGATGAATGGTTTGTCAGCCGTGCGACGTTGCAGAACGACATGGCGGACGTGCGCGAGCATTTGCTGCGTTATCATCTGACGCTGGAAACGCGTCCGCGTCATGGCATGAAATTGTTTGGCGGAGAGATGGCGATTCGCGCCTGTCTGACCGACCCTTTATGGACGCTGGCGCAGCAGGAGCCCTCTCATCCGTTAATTGTTAGTACCACGCTGAACACCGAGGTGTCTCAACGGCTGCGGTCTCTTTTGCCGGATATTTTCTCTCATTGTCAAATCCGCCTGACCGATGAGGGCGAGCTGTTTCTGCGTTTATACTGCGCGGTGGCGGTACGGCGTATTCGCGAGGGGTATCCGTTATCGGAATGCGTGGCAGAGGAGGTCGATGAAAAAGTGCGCCATGCGGCGCATGAGATTGCGGAGCTACTACAACAGCTGGCCGACAAGCCGCTGTCGGAGCCGGAAGTAAGCTGGCTGAAGGTGCATATTGCCGCCCGCCAGGTACAGGAAATTGCCCCCAGCGCCATTAATGCCGATGATGAAGAGGCGCTGGTGCGCTATATCCTCAATTTTATTAATACCCAGTACAACTATAACCTGTTGAATGATAAACAGCTTCACGCGGACTTGCTGACCCACATCAAAACGATGATCACCCGCGTGCGCTACCAGATCATGCTCCCCAACCCACTACTGGAAAATATTAAGCAGCACTATCCGATGGCGTGGGATATGACGTTGGCGGCGATATCGAGTTGGGGAAAATACACGCCGTATACCATTAGCGAAAACGAAATCGGTTTTCTGGTGCTGCATATTGGCGTTGGGCTGGAACGTAGTTACAACATTGGCTACCAGCGGCAGCCGCAGGTACTGTTGGTGTGCGATGCTGGTAATGCGATGGTGCGGATGATTGAAGCGGTACTGGCGCGGAAATACCCGCAGATTGAGATTGCCCGCACTCTGACGCTACGCGACTATGAGGCGCGGGACAGTATTGTGGAGGATTTTGTGATTTCCACGGCGCGGATCGGCGAAAAAGATAAACCGGTTATCATGATCGCCCCCTTTCCTACCGACTATCAATTGGAGCAGATCGGTAAGCTGGTGCTGGTGGACAGAACCCGTCCGTGGATGCTGGATAAATATTTCGATGCCTCGCATTTTCGCATCGTGGAGGGGGAAATAGATCAACAGACGCTGTTTAAAACGCTGTGCGATCAGTTGCACGAGGAAGGCTTTGTTGATGCGGCGTTTCTCGATTCGGTTATTGAACGTGAAGCTATTGTCAGTACGTTATTAGGCGACGGGATTGCCTTGCCACACGCGCTGGGGCTGCTGGCGAAGAAAACGGTGGTTTATACGGTGCTCGCGCCGCAGGGGATTGCCTGGGGTGACGAAACGGCGCACGTTATTTTTTTACTCGCCATCAGCAAAAGTGAATATGAAGAGGCGATGGCCATCTACGATATTTTCGTCACTTTCCTGCGCGAACACGCCATGACGCGCCTCTGCGCATGTCAGAATTTTACGCAATTTAAAACGGTCGCGATGGAGTGCGTGAGTCGTTTTTGAGAGGCGTTATCCAGAATTCGATGTAATGCGAATGTAATGCTAAACTGCATTACACATTCGATTCTACTGGAGGCATAATGGCCACGCTGAACGTCCGTCTGGATGACAAACTCAAAAATGAGGCTTATGCCGTGCTGGAAAAACTGAACATTACTCCAACGGAAGCCGTGCGATTACTGTTCCAGTACGTCGCGGAAACGGGGCGCATGCCAGTGAAAACCGTCACTCTTAGCGACAGTGAAGATGCATTGATTCAGACAGTTCGGGAGAGGCTGTCTAGTCCGCAAAAGGGAATCAAGGTTAGTCTGGATGACTTATGAACTGGAATTCGACCCGAGGGCCTTAAAAGAGTGGCATAAGCTGGGCGATACGGTGCAGGCTCAGCTTAAGAAAAAGTTGGCTGATGTGCTATTGAACCCCAGAATCGACTCTGCCCGTTTAAACGATCCTCCTGACTGCTATAAAATTAAGCTTAAATCGTCCGGTTATCGCTTGGTGTACCAGGTTCGGGATGACGTTGTGATTGTGTTTGTTGTCGCGGTCGGTAAGCGAGAACATTCAGCCGTCTATCACGATGCAAACAAACGGCTTTAGCGATCAACGCAAATGATGCACTACCTGGTTGCTGCTACCGCGCCAGATAAGCGCCGGGTCTTTCAGATCCTGCACAAATTTGCCATCGACCAGCACGTTGATGAGATCGACTACCTGCATCTGTGCGGCGTTGAGTTCATCAAGCTTGTAGCCGGTCCACACCCAGATATCTTTCCCCGGGCACTCCGCGTGGATGCGTTGTACCAGTGCCAGGATATCCGGTACGTTTTGCGGATGCAGC
This sequence comes from Salmonella sp. GDC200615, assembly GCF_050574145.1. Classification (NCBI taxonomy): domain Bacteria; kingdom Pseudomonadati; phylum Pseudomonadota; class Gammaproteobacteria; order Enterobacterales; family Enterobacteriaceae; genus Salmonella; species Salmonella sp. GDC200615. The sequence goes on from NZ_CP192247.1 coordinate 721,122, forward strand.
GGATCGCCGCCCGACAGCGAGATCCCCTGACGGTGAATGCGCGTGTCGTTCAGATCGGCAATGATCTTATCTTCCATCTCTTTGGTAAACGGCTGGCCGGAGTTCAGCCGCCAGGTGCTTTTGTTATAGCAGCCAGGGCATTCATGCACGCACCCTGACACAAACAGGGTGCAGCGGGTGCCGGGGCCGTTAACGATGTCTACGGGGTAGTATTGATGGTAGCGCATAGCGGGTGTCCAGAAAGCATGTAGGCCGGATAAGGTGCTTGCACCGCATCCGGCAACATTGTGATGCCTGATGACGACGCGATTGCGTCTTATCAGGCCTACGGTCTTTGCAAACGGAGAATTAACCTATCTGCCCATTGCCTAAATGCTTCACGCGGCGCTTCACTTCTTCCTGCTTACCGGCGTTAAACGGACGCGCGTCCGGGCTGCCTAAATAACCGCACACGCGGCGGGTGACCGAGACGCGTGCGGCGTCGTGGTTGCCGCATTTCGGGCAGGTGAAACCTTTACTGGTACATTCGAACTCGCCGGTAAAGCCGCACTCGTAGCATTCATCGATCGGCGTATTGGTGCCGTAATAGGGTACATGCTGATAGCTGTAATCCCAGACATCTTCCAGCGCTTTCAGGTTGTGCTGAATGTTCGGGTATTCGCCGTAGCAAATGAAACCCCCGTTCGCCAGCGGCGGATACGGCGCTTCGAAATCGATTTTGTCGTACGGGTTGACCTTCTTCTCCACGTCGAGGTGGAAGCTGTTGGTGTAGTAACCTTTATCGGTTACGCCCGGCACCACGCCGAACTCGGCGGTATCCAGACGGCAGAAGCGGTCACAGAGGTTTTCACTTGGCGTGCTGTACAGACTAAAGCCGTAGCCGGTCTCGTCTTTCCACTGATCCACGGCCTGGCGCAGACGCTCCACAATCGCGATGCCTTTAGCGCGAAGTTGCTCGCTGTCGTACAGGTGTTCGCCGCCGAACAGCGCGTTAATGGTTTCATGGATACCAATGTAGCCCAGAGAGATGGACGCACGACCATTTTTAAAGATTTCAGACACGTCGTCGTCCGCTTTCAGCCGCACGCCGCAGGCGCCTTCCATATACAGGATAGGCGCGACGCGGGCTTTCACGCCTTCAAGGCGGGCGATACGGGTCATCAGCGCCTTCCGCGCCAGCGCCAGACGTTCATCCAGCAGTTTCCAGAATGCGGTTTCGTCGCCTTTTGCTTCCAGCGCGATGCGCGGCAGGTTAAGGCTAATCACGCCCAGGTTGTTACGCCCGTCGTGGATCTGTTCGCCGTTTTCGTTCTCCCACACGCCGAGGAAGCTGCGGCAGCCCATTGGCGTTTTGAACGAACCGGTGACTTTGACCACCTGATCGTAGTTGAGAATGTCCGGATACATGCGCTTGCTCGCGCACTCCAGCGCCAGTTGTTTAATGTCGTAGTTCGGATCGCCAAACTTGTGGTTCAAACCATCGCGGATAGCGAAGACCAGTTTCGGGAACACGGCGGTTTTGCGATTTTTACCCAGACCGGCGATACGGTTACGCAAAATAGACGCCTGGATCAGACGCGACTCCCAACTGGTGCCGAGGCCAAAACCAAAGGTCACGAAAGGCGTCTGGCCGTTAGCGGTGTGCAGCGTGTTAACTTCGTATTCCAGCGACTGGAAGGCGTCGTAGCACTCTTTTTCGGTGCGAGAACGCGCATATCCTTCGGCATCAGGAATCTGCCACTCATCGGCGGTTTTGCGGTGCTTGTTATAGCTTTCGGTGACAAACGGCGCCAGCACTTCGTCGATACGGTTAATGGTGGTGCCGCCATAAATATGGCTGGCGACCTGCGCGATAATCTGCGCGGTAACGGCAGTGGCGGTAGAGATAGATTTTGGCGGTTCGATCTCGGCGTTACCCATCTTAAAGCCCTGGGTCAACATGCCTTTCAGGTCGATCAACATACAGTTGAACATCGGGAAGAACGGCGAATAGTCGAGATCGTGATAGTGGATATCGCCGCGCTCATGCGCTTGTACTACGTCACGCGGCAACAGGTGCTGGCGGGCATAGTGTTTGGCGACAATCCCGGCCAGCAAATCGCGCTGGGTGGGAATGACTTTACTGTCTTTGTTGGCGTTTTCATTGAGCAACGCGGAGTTGGTTTGTTCTACCAGGCCGCGAATTTCCTGGTTCAGACGACCACGCTTTTCACGCTGAATGTCGCGATCGTGACGGTATTCGATGTAGGCGCGGGCAAGCTGTTTGTACGGGCCGGACATCAGTTGGTTTTCAACCGCAGTTTGGATCTCGTTAATATCCACCTGACTGCGCGCGTTCATTTGGCTGCTAACGACTTCTGCGACGGTGGCACAGTAATCTGCGTCATCGACTCCCGCTGCTTTAGCTGCACGTAGAATGGCTTCCTTAATGCGCTCTGATTTGAATGGCACTTTACAGCCATCTCGTTTCATCACATGCGGTGTCATGATCACTCCATATTTGTAAGAACAGGTTATCCACAGAGGCTGGGGAAGCCATAACAGGTTTATTCATCTCTTTTCCAACGACTTCCCGCAATCCTGACCCAGGTTATCCACAATTCACCTTGTGTCGAGTGAACAGGTGTTGTAGCAATTGTAGTCAATTAATACAACATATTGGGTCGGCGTGCATTTTAAAGTCTATATGTAGTGATTTGCATCAAGGATGTTTGCAATTTTATTGATGTAGAACAAGGTAAAAATCAGAGCGTACAGATGGCGGGCGCTGTAGCGTTTGTAAAAGATAGCAAGAAAAATCTGATTAATTATTCAACAAAAACAGACAGTAACCTGGAGCAACGCCACAGCCCGTGTCAATAGGTTTGTGGCGTTTATCCGTATAAGGACGTCGCGTTAGCATTGTAACCACCAGATGGCTTCAAATGGGCGGAGCGTCATCGCGGCTGGCTGGTGACCTCGCCATAATTGTGCAGTAGCGCCTGCCACTGTCCTTTGATATGCGGTGGATGCCACTCCTGACACTGGTTACTCAGATTGGCGACAACCAGCAGGATTTGCCCCTGCCACTGGCGGCGATAACACCATACTGATGGGCTATCCGGGAGGAGATCCTGATAATCGCCCCAGATCAGTACAGGCTGGGTTTTACGTAGCGCAATCAGCTTTTGATAGGTGTAAAACACCGAGTTTTCATCGCGTAATGCCGCCGCGACATTAACCTCCGTATAGTTATCGCACAGGCTTATCCACGGCTCGCCCTGGGTGAAACCGGCGTTTTTACCGTTGTCCCACTGCATCGGCGTGCGGCTGTTGTCGCGGGATTTACTGGCCAGGATAGCCAGTAGTTCGTCGGGGTCGCGTCCGGAGGCGCGTAGCGCGGCAAACATGTTATGGCTTTCCACGTCGCGATAATCGGTGATGCGGGTAAAGTGTGGGTTGGTCATGCCGATTTCTTCGCCCTGATAGATATAAGGCGTCCCTTGCATACCGTGCAGCGCCATCGCCAGCATTTTCGCGGCTGGAACCCGGTATTCACCCTCGTCGCCAAAGCGGGAAACGATGCGCGGCTGATCGTGATTACACCAGAATAACGCGTTCCAGGCGACGTTATGCATCCCCTGTTGCCAGTGGCGGAACAACGCTTTCAGCGCCACATAATCAGGTTTTGCCAGCGTCCACTTTTCGCCATTGGGGTAATCCACCTTCAGATGATGAAAATTGAAGGTCATCGAGAGTTCGTCGCCGCTAAGCGCGGCATATTGCTGGCAGTTTTCCAGCGTGGTAGAGGACATTTCGCCTACCGTCATCAGATTACGCGGCGTAAAAACGTCACGGTTCATTTCGCGTAAAAACGTATGCGCGCGCGGTCCGTCGGTATAAAAGCGGCGTCCGTCGCCCGTCGGATCGTCAGGAAAATCCTGATCTTTGGCGATCAGGTTCACCACGTCCAGACGCAGGCCATCCACGCCGCGATCGGCCCAGAATTCGCAGACCTTTTTCAGCTCGGCGCGCACGGCGGGATTTTCCCAGTTCAGGTCGGCCTGTTCAGGCGCGAAAAGGTGTAAATAATATTGTTCGCTCTGGCTATGCCAGCGCCAGGCGCTGCCGCCAAATTTGGATTGCCAGTTATTCGGGCAGACATCCGGCGTGCCATCGCGCCAGATATAAAACTGACGGTATGGACTCTCTTTGTTCAGCGCTTCGCGAAACCAGGCGTGCTGGGTAGAAGTATGGTTAAACACCATATCCAGGATGATACGAATACCGCGTGCTTTCGCCTGCGCGACCAGCTCGTCAAAATCATCCAGCGTGCCGTAGGTCGGGTCGATAGCCGTATAATTTGCGACGTCATAACCGTTATCCACCTGTGGCGAGATATAAAACGGCGTGAGCCAGATGGCATCTACGCCGAGTCGCTGTAGATAGTCAAGGCGCTGCGTCACGCCGCGTAAATCGCCGGTGCCGCTGCCGGTCGTGTCCTGAAAACTTTTCGGGTAGATCAGATAAATAACGCCGTTTTGCCACCAGAGGGGAATAGTCATTGTTGTTTCCTGCAAGTGCGTTGGGACGCAACTGCGCCCCGAAGAAGAATTAGACAATTTGTAATGTGCCCTGACGATGCTTACGCTGATAGATAAAGGTGGTCAGAATCACCGGGATCACGATCGCGATAACCATCGCCATGCTGTACACCTGCCAGTAGCGCGGCGGTATAGACAGGATGCCCGGCAGGCCGCCCACGCCGATACCGTTGGCGATGACGCCGTTCAGACCGCAGAGCAGTCCCGCCAGACCAGATCCGATCATCGCGCACAGCATCGGAAAACGATACTTCAGGTTGATACCGTACATCGCCGGTTCGGTTACCCCAAGGTAAGCGGAAATGGCGGCAGGAACGGAGATCTCGCGTTCATTGTGTTTACGGCTGGAGATGATGATGCCCACCACGGCGGAGGCCTGCGCGATATTCGACAGCGCAATCAGCGGCCAGACTGGCGTACCGCCCATGCTCTGGATCATCTGCATATCGATAGCGAGCGTTGTCTGGTGGACGCCGGTAATGACCAACGGGGCATACAGGAAGCCGAACAGCGCCGCGCCTATCGGGGCGAAACTGCCGGTCATCAGATAACGTACCGCAAAGGCCACGCCGTCGCCGATCATACGACCAAAGGGGCCGATAAAGGTGTGGGCGAGAAAGACGGCCAGTATCAACGAACACACCGGGACGACGACCAGGTAGAGATAATCCGGCACGATGCGTTTCAACCGCGTTTCAATAAACCCAAGCGCCAGCCCTGCCAGTAGCGCCGGGATAACCTGCGCCTGGTAGCCCACTTTCTCAATGCTAAATAAGCCGAAGTTCCAGACGTCCGGCGTTTGCTGGCCCAGCAGATACGCATTCATCAACTGCGGCGACACCAGTGTCACGCCGAGCACGATACCAAGAATCGGCGTGCCGCCCATTTTTTTCACCGCCGACCAGCAGATCCCCACCGGCAGATAGAAAAAGATCGCTTCGCCGATCAACCATAAAAAATCATAAAGCGTTTTTAGCGCCGGATGCATCTGCGCCAGCGTTTGGCCGTTGCTCATCGGCACATCGCCGATCACGTTACGAAAGCCTAAGATCAAACCGCCGCTGATCAACGCCGGTAGTAGCGGAAAGAAGATCTCCGCAAAGTGGGAAATTAACTGCTCATGCCATTTCATGTTCTGGCGAGCGGCTTTTTTGGCCTGCTCTTTATCAGCATACGCTTTGCCGGTGGTCTCCAGCAGCGCGTTATAGTAATCGCCAACGTCGGTGCCAATCACCACCTGAAACTGACCAGCGTTGGTGAAACAACCTTTAACCATCGGTAATTGTTCGATCTTTTTTGGCCTGGCGTTCGCGGGCTGGTGGAGCACAAAGCGCAGGCGAGTAATGCAGTGGCTCACCGTGGCGATGTTGTCGCGCCCGCCGACCAGGTCAATCAGCCGGTCGATATCGGCTTGTTTTACTTTGCTCATCGTAAAGCCTCATGGCAGAGGAGGTAAGTTATGGGTTGGCGCAAGAGTAGCTCTTCAACGTTGGTTTAAAAATGGGAACGTTCCCGAAACGCAGCGACGATCACAAATTACTCGTGGTATTCCGTTTAATCAGTCACTCAGGCGAGGGTAGAAGGAATGACGATCCGGCGCGGATCGCAGCGGCCATTGATCTGTTCGATCAGCTGCGAAGCCGCCTGCCGTCCGGCTTCAGCATAGCCAGGATCGACAGTGACGATCTCCGGGTGCAGGAATTTTATCAGCGGCGTGTTCCCGACGCTTGCCAGTTGCAGCGTCTCAATACGTTGCTCCTGTAAATACTTACTGGCGCCCAACGCCAGCGTATCGGTGGCGCAGACTAACGCGGTGGTATCCGGCATGATGACACTTGCCGTATGCTCATAGCCCTGCTTCATGGCAAGACCGGGCAGGGCGGCGACGGGATGGAGTTTATGTTTTTTGCAAAACGCCAGGTATGCGTCATGCCGACGTTTGCCGGTGGTAATATCGCTATGGGGAACGCCCAGAAAGCTAATGTTGCGGTGTCCCTGCTCATACAGCCGCTGCATAAGGATATGAATCGCGCCCTCGTCGTCGTAACAGACGGAGGCAAAACCTTGCGCATCTCTTGCCAGCAGCACCAGCGAGGCTTTCCAGGGGGCGATCAGCTCTTCTGTGATGCCGGTAAAGCCAAACAGCACCACGCCATCAATGTTACGTCGTCTGAGCATGCCCAGATGTTCCATTACCAGCGTCGGCGAGAACTGACTTTCCATCATAATAGGGTCGTAGCCCTGTTCATAAAACGCAGGCAGCATGGTCTGAACCGCGAGGTTTTCAGACAACGAATCAAGGCGAGTGACGATAATAGCGACCACTTTATCGCTTTGTCCCCGCATCGCGCGGGCGGAGCGGGACGGGGAGAAACCGTGTTGATTCATCACCGCTTCGACACGCTCGCGGGTACGTTCGCTTACGCCGCTTTCATTGTTAAGCACGCGGGAAACGGTTGATTTCCCTACGCCGCTCAGGCGGGCGATGTCTTTGATAGTGAGCCGGTTTTGCATCCTGTTTTCCCGTGGCGTGACGCTGATGGTGATAAAAAGAGTAACTTTACTCAAGCGAAGGGCAATGGGCAAAGTCTGGTTTATCGTTGGTTTAATTACGTAACGGTATGATACCGCCATAATTGCCACAAAACTTATGGATTTATGCGTATAATCCGCGGCGCAAATTATTTACTTACCGGAGGCGACATGGACCCTGAACCCACCCCTCTCCCGCGATGGAGAATTTTCCTTTTCCGGTAAGCCTGCCTCTGCTGTCTTACCGGTGTGTAAGACAGTGACACAATAACGTCCCTGTTTTTATTTAAACATTGCTCATCGGGCGAGGCTTTGCCGTGCCTGAAGAATTTTCTGCGCCTGACTTCGGCGCGGAGGGATTACCTATGCTAAAAACCATTACCCGCCAGCTTTTTGCCCGGCTTAATCGTCATTTGCCTTATCGTCTGGTTCACCGCGATCCGCTGCCCGGCGCGCAGACCGCGGTAAATGCGACTATCCCGCCTTCGCTGAGCGAGCGCTGTCTGAAAGTCGCGGCAATGGAGCAGGAGACTCTCTGGCGCGTTTTTGATACGCACCCGGAGGGATTAAACGCTGCCGAGGTGACGCGCGCGCGTGAAAAGCATGGCGAAAACCGCCTTCCGGCACAGAAACCCTCGCCGTGGTGGGTGCATCTGTGGGTATGTTATCGCAATCCTTTCAACATCTTACTCACGATTCTTGGCGGCATTTCTTATGCCACGGAGGATCTGTTTGCCGCAGGCGTTATCGCCCTGATGGTCGGTATCTCAACGCTGCTGAATTTTGTGCAGGAAGCGCGCTCGACAAAAGCGGCGGACGCGCTAAAAGCGATGGTGAGCAATACCGCTACCGTACTGCGGGTTATTAATGAAAATGGCGAAAACGCCTGGCTGGAATTACCCATCGATCAACTGGTGCCCGGCGATATTATTAAGCTGGCGGCGGGGGATATGATCCCGGCGGATTTACGGATTATCCAGGCGCGCGATCTGTTTGTCGCCCAGGCGTCGCTGACCGGCGAATCTCTGCCGGTCGAGAAAGTCGCCGCGACGCGTGAGCCCCGGCAAAATAACCCGCTTGAGTGCGACACGCTGTGCTTTATGGGGACGAACGTCGTGAGCGGAACGGCGCAGGCCGTGGTGATGGCGACCGGCGCCGACACCTGGTTTGGTCAATTGGCGGGGCGCGTGTCGGAACAAGATAACGAGCAGAACGCTTTCCAGAAAGGAATTAGCCGCGTCAGTATGTTGCTGATCCGCTTTATGCTGGTCATGGCGCCGGTAGTACTGATTATTAATGGTTACACGAAAGGTGACTGGTGGGAAGCGGCGCTATTTGCGCTCTCGGTCGCGGTAGGGCTCACCCCGGAAATGTTGCCGATGATCGTCACCTCCACCCTCGCGCGCGGGGCGGTGAAGCTCTCGAAACAGAAAGTTATCGTGAAGCACCTTGATGCGATTCAGAACTTCGGCGCGATGGATATTCTGTGCACCGATAAAACCGGCACACTGACGCAGGATAAAATTGTGCTGGAGAATCATACGGATATTTCTGGTAAGCCCAGCGAGCATGTACTGCATTGCGCCTGGCTGAACAGCCATTATCAGACCGGTCTAAAAAATTTACTGGATACGGCAGTCCTGGAGGGAGTAGACGAAACCGCCGCGCGTCAGCTCTCCGGACGCTGGCAGAAAATCGATGAGATTCCGTTTGATTTTGAGCGTCGCCGGATGTCGGTGGTGGTGGCCGAAGATTCGAGCGTGTATCAACTGGTCTGCAAAGGCGCGTTACAGGAGATCCTGAACGTGTGTACTCAGGTGCGCCACAACGGCGATATTGTGCCGCTGGACGACAATATGCTGCGCCGGGTGAAACGCGTTACCGACACGCTGAACCGTCAGGGGCTACGCGTGGTCGCCGTCGCGACCAAATACCTGCCTGCGCGTGAGGGCGATTACCAACGTATCGATGAGTCTGACCTCATTCTGGAAGGGTATATCGCTTTTCTCGATCCGCCGAAAGAGACCACCGCGCCGGCGTTGAAAGCGCTGAAGGCGAGCGGAATTACGGTGAAAATTCTCACCGGCGACAGCGAGCTGGTAGCGGCGAAAGTTTGCCATGAAGTTGGGCTGGATGCGGGCGATGTCATTATTGGCAGTGATATTGAAGGGTTAAGCGACGACGCGCTGGCGGCGCTGGCCGCCCGTACGACGTTGTTTGCGCGTCTGACGCCGATGCATAAAGAGCGCATCGTCACTTTACTCAAACGCGAGGGGCATGTGGTCGGTTTTATGGGCGACGGGATTAACGATGCTCCGGCGTTGCGGGCGGCGGATATTGGTATCTCGGTAGATGGCGCGGTGGACATCGCCCGTGAAGCGGCCGATATTATCCTGCTGGAAAAGAGCCTGATGGTGCTGGAAGAAGGCGTCATTGAAGGTCGTCGTACTTTTTCTAATATGTTGAAATATATCAAGATGACGGCCAGCTCAAATTTCGGTAACGTGTTTAGCGTGCTGGTGGCGAGTGCCTTTTTGCCGTTCCTGCCAATGCTGCCGCTGCACTTGCTGATTCAAAACCTGCTGTACGATGTATCCCAGGTGGCGATTCCGTTTGATAATGTCGATGAAGAACAAATTCAAAAGCCGCAGCGCTGGAATCCGGCGGATTTGGGGCGCTTTATGGTCTTTTTCGGTCCGATCAGCTCGATTTTCGACATTTTGACCTTTTGTCTGATGTGGTGGGTATTTCATGCGAATACGCCAGAAACGCAAACTTTGTTCCAGTCCGGCTGGTTTGTGGTGGGATTACTGTCGCAAACGCTGATTGTGCATATGATCCGTACCCGCCGTCTGCCGTTTATTCAAAGTCGCGCTGCCTGGCCGCTGATGGCGATGACATTGTTGGTGATGGTGGTGGGAGTTTCGTTGCCGTTTTCGCCGCTGGCGTCTTACCTGCAATTACAGGCGCTGCCGTTAAGCTATTTCCCGTGGCTGATTGCCATTCTGGCGGGCTATATGACGTTAACCCAGTTGGTGAAAGGGTTTTACAGCCGACGTTATGGCTGGCAGTAAACACTTTCGTCGGGGATTCGCCAGCGTGCTTAATCCCCGATATCGCTAACCAGGTCAGATGCCCGTAAAGCTCGACAAGTTTAACGCGATCGGCTTTATCTTTAAATTTCAGGGCTTATTCAAGCAACTGTAGAATGCTATATGCAGGCATAAAAAAGAGGAATGTCCAGCTAAGTTTGTAAAATACATTCTCTGCCCCCAATCCGGAACGAGAGGAGGAGATGTCCCACCGCCGGATATGTTTTGCGGATATGCGACGAAAGCGGCGAATATAGCTAATGCAATAAACTAAGTAAGGAGGAATCGCTAAGGCGGCAGTGGGTTTAGGAAACATAAGGGTAAGCAATATGGCTGCGACAATGAAGCATAAAAAGACTATCTTCGCGGTAGATTCTATCTGTTTTAATTCCTGGCGTATGCTTTCAGCATGTTTCTCCTGCCAGCGACGGAGCGTGCTGTTGCTAAATCCATATTCTTCGCATAACGCCTTATTCGGTACGCCGTTTTTAGACTGTTGCAGAAAATCGGCGATTTGTTCCTCGGTAAAACGCGCTCTTACCATTGCCGCCTCTCCATGGCTGTTGGTGCCCCGAACCGGGCAAACTTGCGCCGCCCGGCGGGGATGACGTCCGGCGCTTAGCGACGAACAGCGATCGCTTCAATCTCAATTTTCACGTCTTTCGGCAGACGGGCAACTTCCACGCAGGAACGCGCCGGGAAGGTCGCGTTGTGCTCGGTGAAGAACGCTTCGTAGGTGGCATTGACGGTCGCGAAATCGTTCAGGTCTTTCACGAATACGGTCGTTTTCACAATGTCGCCTACTTTCAGGCCAGCGGCTTCCACGATAGCTTTAACGTTTTCCAGCGACTGACGTGCCTGAGCGGATACGTCTTCCGCTACGGCACCGGTTTTCGGATCGACCGGAATCTGACCGGAAGTGATTACCATGCTACCCAGGTCAACGCCCTGTACGTATGGGCCGATTGCTGCTGGTGCATTTTCCGTCGCAATAGTTTTGCTCATGATTTCTCCTGAATTACAGCGGTAATAGAATGTCCCCGCTCATTATAGGGAGCCAGGATCTCATAACCAACCCAAATTAGTTGGCCAGCACCACATAATGCGAAAACTCTTTTTCACAGTATTTGCATTTGAGGGCGATATCATTGGCGCGTTTTTTCACTGCAAAGCTGGAGGATACTGGTTCCGCGTGGCTGATGCAGTTGCTGTTCGGGCAAACCAGCACATTATTAATACGCTCTGGCAGGCTGGGGCGTGATTTCCCGACTACGTCGTAGTTGTCGATGCGGTTAACGGTGGCCTGCGGCGCGTACAGAGCAAGTTGGTTAACCTGCTCTTCGGTGAGAAAGGTGTTTTCTATTTTGATTAAGTCTTTACGCCCCATCTCGCCAGACGGGAGATTCAGACCGATAGTGATTCGCTGATCGGTCTCGGTCAATTTAAACAGACTCAGCAGTTTAAAGCCTACCTGCGCAGGGATATGGTCAATCACGGTGCCGCATTTAATGGCTTCAACCTGCAGTTTGTTATCGTGTGTCATCGTTTTTCTCCCTTACAGACTCAGTTCGCTATTCAGTACTAACGCCAGTAACGCCTGGCGAGCGAAAATACCGTTGCCCGCCTGTTGGAAGTACCAGGCGTGTGGCGTTTTATCCACATCCGTGGTGATTTCATCAATCCGCGGCAGCGGGTGCAGCACTTTCATATTTTCACGCGCGCCGTTCAGGTCGCTGGCGCGCAGAACAAACTGCGCCTTCACATTGGCGTACTCCGACGGGTCGAGACGCTCTTTCTGTACGCGAGTCATATAGAGGATGTCGACGTCGGCCATGACCTCTTCAATAGAACCATGCAGGCTCCAGGCCATCCCTTTTTCATCAAGCATATCCAGAATGTACTGCGGCATCGCCAGCGCGTCCGGCGCGATAAAATAAAAACGGTTGCCGCTAAATTTCGCCAGCGCCTGGGTTAGCGAATGCACGGTGCGGCCATATTTCAGATCGCCGACCATCGCGATATGCAGGTTATCCAGACGGCCCTGCGTTTCCTGGATGGTGAACAGATCCAACAGGGTTTGCGTCGGATGCTGATTCGAACCGTCGCCCGCATTGAGCACCGGCACCTGACCGGAAAACTCCGTCGCCAGACGTGCCGCGCCTTCTTGCGGATGGCGCATCACAATCGCGTCCACGTAAGTGCTAATCACTGAGATCGTGTCGGCTAACGTTTCTCCTTTTTTCCCCAGCGACGTGTTGGCGCTGTCGGAGAAGCCCACTACGCTGGCGCCCAGGCGATGCATTGAAGTTTCAAACGACAGGCGGGTACGCGTGGAGGCTTCGAAAAAGCAGCTGGCGATCACTTTATGTTTCAAAAGCTCCGGCTGCGGGTTGGCTTTTAATTTCGCCGCCGTGGCCAGTACCAGATTAAGATCGTCGCGGCTGAGGTCGTTTATGGAAATGATATGTTTTTGATATAGCGGGTTAGCCATGTTTATCTCCTGACGCCTGGGCAAAAAAAAGCCCCTCAATTGAGGGGCTTGGTATTGGTTTTCAACGGAAAGAAAAACGGCAGGCCTGCGTCCTTTTTCAGACGCGGTAAGACAGAATGTCGTACACACTGAACCATGCTTCCTCCCGGCAAATTGTCCGCGATTATACTCAGCTCTGTTTGGGGATCAAGCGAATTAATGCATGATTTACTCATCGCAAACGGTTCTTATGAATTTAAATTCATTTTAAGCAAATAATTAATTTGTTTGTGTACCAGCGCCGTACGCTGAACGACCCGTGGTGCGACCCAGACAATACTGCTACCGGCAACGACGCCGAGAATTTCCGGCAATGCGTGGTAATCCAGAATTCTCGCGACGGCGCGACCATAACCTGCCGCCGTATGGATAAGGATAAATTCGCTATTATGTTCAACGCTGACGACCATTTCAGCTATTGAACGTCCGGCATCCGGCGAAGGACGCCGCTGGGGATTTACGGAATAAATCTTTTGTCCCTTCGTATTTCTGATTTTTATTGCGCCCAGCAGCTTGAGCAGGCGCGAAACCGTAGACTGGCTGATACCTTCAAATCCCTCATTTTGTAAATCGCGGCGAATCTCCTCCTGGGACAGGTAACTTTTTTCACTAATCAGGCGCTGACAAACCGCCAGTTGCTGTTGTTCTTTGGCGGAGTAATCATCGTATTCCTTCATAAATGCACCTTATCTTTATTATTAATATCAACGGACTGGCGAAATTCATCACATTTGTCACATCGATTGCGGATCAATCGGGCGGTTTTGCAGGAAAATGAGAAGCCGATCAAAAAAGGTGACGGCGTGCCTGATGGCGCTGTGCTTATCAGTCCTGTCGGATAAGACGCGTCGCCATCTGGCTCGTTACATCATCGCTCCGATGCTCAGTACCGCCATATTCAGCAATGTCAGGATCAGCAACAGCGGCGCGACCCATTTCAGATAGCGGACATAGGGAACCCGCGCGATTGCCAGACCGCCCATGACCACGGCGGAGGTGGGAGTAACCAGGTTCACAATCCCGGAGGCCGACTGGTAGGCGGTTACGACCAAATCCCGCTGTACGTGGGCAAAATCCGCTAACGGCGCCATAATGGGCATCGTCAATACGGCAAGACCGGAAGAGGAGGGCACCAGGAAGGAGAGCAATACTTCCAGCCAGTAGGTTACGTTTATGAAAATAGTGGTAGAGAGGCCGGAAACCAGACTTTCCGCGCTGTGCAAAATGGTGTGGGTAATCATACCGTTATCCATGACCACCACAATGCCGCGCGCGATACCAATAATTAGCGCCACGCCGAGCAAATCCCGCGCGCCGTCGATAAAGGTACTGGTAAACGCTTCCTCACCCATCCGCGTTATCACGCCAACGATAATCGCCGCCGCCAGAAAGACGCCGGAGATTTCCGCCATCCACCAGCCGAGAACCGCCACGCCGTAAATCATCACCGCGAAAGAGGCGGCGAAGATCAGCAGCACCCATTTCCGGGTAGCCGTAAACTCCAGCAGTGTATTGGCGCGATTGCCGAGAAAATGAGCGCGATTTTCCTCCATTTTATCCGCCACGATAGAAAGCTCAGGATGGGCGCGGACTTTGCGCGCATAGCGCATTACCCAAAACACGCACAGTACGTAGCCGACAATTAACAGCAGTACGCGCATCAGCATTCCCTGAGTAAAAGGGATGCCGGCGGCGTTGGCGGCAATGACCGTGGCGAAAGGGTTAATGGTCGAACCGAGCGTGCCTATCCCTGCGCCGAGCAGTACGGTTGCCGCCGCCACTAACGGATCGAAGCGGGCCGCCATCATGACCGGTACCAGCAGCGTGTAGAAGGGCAACGACTCCTCCGCCATGCCATAAATAGTGCCGCCTGCGGCGAACAGCGCCATCAGAATGGGGATCATCCACTCATCTTTGCCGTTGAGTTTGATAGTTACCCGTTCAATACCGGCATCAATCGCCCCCGTTTTATTCACCACCCCCAGAAAGCCGCCGATAATCAAGACAAACAGCGCGACGTCAATGGCGCCGGCGGTGTAGGTTTCGTGGTTATAGAGGCCGTCAATCGGCGCCAGTAAAACAGCGGTAATCCCTTGCGGATGCTCGTCCACGGGGGCATACGTTCCCGCCACCGGCACCTCGTTTCCCAGCGTGGCGTTCATCGCCATTTGGTATTTTCCCGCCGGCACAATCCAGGTCATCACCGCGACCAGGGCAATAAGAATAAACAGGATGGTATAAGCGGTGGGAAATTTAAATTTACCCATGATGTTCTCTCCTGATATCACGGATATGCGCCGCGAGGGCGCATATCCTGTGGGATTAGTCGCCGAGCGTCGCCACCATGACTGCTTTGATGGTGTGCATCCGGTTTTCCGCTTCATCGAAGACTATCGAGCCTGCGGACTCGAACACCTCTTCCGTGACCTCCAGTCCTTTCAGGCCGTAAGCCATTTCGATTTCGCGTCCCACTTTGGTGTGCTCGTTATGGAAGGCGGGCAGGCAGTGCATAAACTTCACATCAGGATTACCGGTAGCGTTTACCACCTGCTGGTTGACCTGATATGGCGTCATCAGACTGACGCGCTCCGCCCAGGCTTCTTTGGGTTCTCCCATCGAGACCCAGACGTCGGTATAGAGGAAATCCACACCGTGAACGCCGTCTTCAACGCTCTCCGTTAAGGTGATACGAGCGCCGGTAACGCTGGCGATTTCCCGGCACTGCGCTACCAGCGCGGCATCAGGCCAGAAGGACTTTGGCGCTATCAGGCGGATATCCATGCCCATCTTCGCCGCGCCCACCATCAGCGAGTTGCCCATGTTGTTGCGCGCGTCGCCCAGGTAGGCGAAGCTCAGTTCCGGCAGCGTTTTGCCCGGCGCATGTTCCAGCATGGTCATCAGATCGGCCAGGATCTGTGTGGGGTGAAATTCATCGGTCAGGCCGTTCCAGACGGGAACGCCCGCGTATTCCCCCAGCTCTTCCACAATGTGTTGACCAAATCCGCGATATTCGATGCCGTCATACATCCGCCCCAGGACGCGAGCAGTATCTTTCATGGACTCTTTATGGCCGATCTGCGAGCCGCTTGGGCCGAGATAAGTCACCTGCGCGCCCTGGTCGAACGCGGCGACTTCAAACGCGCATCGGGTGCGGGTAGAGGTTTTTTCAAAAATCAGCGCGATGTTTTTGCCGATCAGTGTTTGCTTTTCGCATCCGGCTTTTTTTGCGGCTTTCAGCTCAATAGCCAGATCGATGAGGTGTTGGATTTCCGCCGGGGTGTAGTCAAGCAGCTTCAAAAAGTTACGATTTTTCAGTGAAATAACCATTACAATATCCTTGTTAAAATGAATTGCCTGATGGCGCTGCGCTTATCCGGCCCACGGTTATGCGCGCTCTGTAGGCCGAATAAGGCGGAAGCCGCCATCCGGTAAAAAGCCTTATGCGTCAACGTCGGCGGTTTCACACCGAATCAAAGTACCTTTCTCGCCCGCGAGAATGGCTTGCCCATCCGCCAGCGAGCCGATTCCGGCAATGCCGCGGCAATGGCTGACAAACTCAGCGCAGGCGGTCACTTTCGGGCCCATCGAACCGGCGTCGAACTGCATTTCACGAAGCAGCTCCGGCGTAACCTGCGCCAGCGGGCGTTGGGTGGGTTTGCCCCAGTCGAGATACACCGCGTCGGCATCGGTCAGAATGAGCAGCGCGTCGGCGTGAATTTGGCTGGCAAGCAGGGCGGCGGACAGATCTTTGTCGATCACCGCCTCGATACCGTGGTAGCCATCGGCTTTTTCCACTACCGGCACGCCGCCGCCGCCGTTACAGATAACCAGGTGATCGCGGCTAATCAGCGCGCGGATGGCATCGTTTTCCACAATGCGTTTCGGCTGCGGGGAGGGCACAACGCGGCGGAAGGCGTTACCGTCGGCTTTGAATACCCAGCCCTTTTCTGCCTGTAACGCACGGGCCTGCGCTTCGTCGTAAATGGGGCCGATATATTTGGTTGGATTGAGGAATGCCGGGTCGTTGGCATCGACTTCGACCTGGGTGAGCAGGACGCTGATTTCACGCTCCGGCAGATGATTCTTCAGCGCCTGTTGCAGCATGTAGCCAATCATGCCCTGGCTTTCCGCACCGAGAATATCGAGCGGGTAGGGCGTAACGTTAGCGTAGGCGCTATTTTGTAGCGCCAGCAGTCCTACCTGTGGGCCGTTGCCGTGCACTAACACCACGCGCCATTGCCGCGTAAGCTGGGCGATGGTTCTGGC
Source organism: Salmonella sp. GDC200615 (assembly GCF_050574145.1). Taxonomy (NCBI): domain Bacteria; kingdom Pseudomonadati; phylum Pseudomonadota; class Gammaproteobacteria; order Enterobacterales; family Enterobacteriaceae; genus Salmonella; species Salmonella sp. GDC200615. The sequence goes on from NZ_CP192247.1 coordinate 738,125, forward strand.
CGCCAGTTCGATATTTTTACGCTGAATATCAGCCTCCAGCGGTTCGCCGCGTTTGAGCAGCGCATTGCCGCCCAGCGCGACGACCAGTGTGCGTTTGTTTTCCATAACGTCTCCTTTAAATACCATCGCGTTCCAGTGGACAGCTCATGCAGCGTGCGCCCCCGCGCCCGCGACCCAGTTCATCGCCGGGAATGGGAAGGACGGTAATGCCGGCTTTGTCGTATTTTTCGTTGGTCCAGATGTTGCGCTCATAGCCCACCACCACGCCGGGACGCAGGGTGAGCACGTTATTGGCGTCATTCCACTGTTCGCGCTCAGCTTCAAATGCGTCGCCGCCAGTGGTGATTAAGCGCACCTGATCGATGCCAAGCGCTTTTTCAAGAGCATGAACCAGCGTGCTCTCCTGGGTTCGTTTCAGACCGCCGCGTCCGTCTGGCGTCAGCGTCCAGCACTGAACGTCCGGGCGAACGACTTCCGGATAGACGGAGAAGGTGTCGATATCAATGTGGGTCATGACGGTGTCAAGGTGCATGCAGGAGCGATGTTTTGGCAGTTCAACGGCAATGACGCGTTCCGCCTGACGATGTTTAAACAATGCCTGCGCCAGGAACTCGACGCCCTGCGGCGTAGTACGTTCAGACATACCGATCAACACCGCGCCGCGGCCAATCACCAGCACATCGCCGCCCTCTAAAGTGGCGTGGTCGTAATTAATGTCCTCGTCGCCGAAATATTTAATGAAATCACCGCCTGCGAATTGAGGATGCCAGCGATAAATAGCACGTAAATTATTCGTTTCACGTTGGCGTGCAGGTTTCGCCATGGGGTTAATTGAGACGCCGTTATATATCCAGCAGGACGTGTCACGGGTAAATAGGTGATTCGGTAATGGCTTCATAATAAAGTCATTAATATCGTGAGTATCGACCACCATATTTTTTATGGAGGCGGGAATTTCGCCGTAAGTTAAACCGCCGCTTAAATGGCGAGCCAGTTCACGGTGCGGCATATCCGCCAGCCAGGCGCGAATATCTGCGGCAAAGGTGGGCCCAAGGCGATAATCGGAAATTTGCGTATCCAGTAGCCAGGCTTTAGCGTCAGCCACATCCAGCGTTTGGGTGAGCAGGTCGGTTAACAGCAACACTTCTATCCCTTGCTGGCGCAGCGTGTTGGCAAAAATGTCATGCTCTTCGCCAGCGCGCTCTACGGATAATACATCGTCAAAAAGTAATTCCTGACAATTTGAAGGGGTAAGTCTTTTTAGACTGAGATTGGGCCGATGCAACATTATGCTGCGTAATTGACCGATTTCAGAACCGACAAAATGCTTTTCCATCATTATACCTTTTACATAATTTCAAGAATAAAGAAGGAGTGGCTGCAAATATTTAGCGTGCTTGCAGTCGCGGCGTTTCAGTTAAATTCGGGAGCAATGATTGAATTTTATTTGGGTTGTTAATGTGATGAGATTCACATCAATCAAGGAGTGCTATTTTTCTTACTTAATATATGAGCCGGGTCAGAGAAATTCAAAAAACAATAAGGCATTAAATGAATTACTACGCAGCTATATGGTTTGTTATTTTTTTATTGTTAATTATTTGTTTGTTGTATTGAATGATATTTAAATCTTAACTCATTGAAAATAAAATGATTGTTTTTAATGGTTGCATAACTATGCGTGAGGGGGATTTTATTATCGGGGATATTTAAATAATTTAAAAATAACTATGGATAGAGAAGTCATTTATGCAGGGAGAGCGAATTGTGATCGCTAAAACGTTTTTATGTTAACGCCTTTAATATCAAAGCGTTGTTAGTGATGGCAATTTGGCGCCGCTGGGGTTTATGCATAGGTACTGCATAAAGTTGGGCGAACTATTAACAATATAGAAACACCGCTGGCGATAAACATGCGCTGGCGCAAAATCGATGAGAGTAAGGGTAGTATGGCAGCCATTTTTCTCGTATAAAGAGAAATATAAAACGCTGTTTTAACTAAGGGGATGCGATGATTATTGGCAATATTGAATATCTGGAGGCCTGGCTGCCGACGGCGTTACGGCAGGCGATTGAGCACGTCAATGCGCATGTCACGGCAACGACCGCGCCAGGTAAGTATGACATTGACGGCGACAGGCTGTTTTATATGATTTCTGAAAATATGACGGAGCCGGGCGAATCGCGCAGCGCAGAGTATCACGCCCGTTATCTTGATATTCAGATTGTGCTACAAGGTCAGGAAGGGATGGCATTCAGTACCCGGCCTGCGGGAACGCCGCACACGGACTGGCTGGCGGATAAAGACATTGCATTTTTACCGACGAGCGTCGACGAGAAAACCGTCGTCCTGAACGAAGGCGACTTTGTGGTGTTTTATCCCGGCGAAGTGCATAAGCCCCTGTGCGCGGTGGGAGAACCGGCGCGGGTACGTAAAGCGGTTGTGAAAATGCTGATGGCGTAATATTTTGTGCCGGATGGCGGCGCCTGCACGTTGCGATCTTGTAGGCCAACCGCCATCCGGCATCATCACGACATTATTTAGACAGCGTCTCTACCATTACTGCTTTGATGGTATGCATGCGGTTTTCCGCTTCATCAAAGACAATGCTGGCCGCAGACTCAAAAACCTCGTCGGTCACCTCCATCCCGCCATGTAAACCGTACTCTTCGGCCATTTTTTTGCCGAGCGTGGTTTCGTCATCATGGAACGCAGGCAGACAATGCAGGAACTTAACCTGCGGATTGCCGGTTAACGCCATCATCTGGCTGTTGACCTGATAATCACGCAGCAGGGCAATACGCTCCGCCCATTTCTCTTTGGGTTCGCCCATAGAGACCCAAACATCGGTATAGATAAAATCCGCGCCTTTTACGCCTGAGGCGATATCTTCGGTCAGGGTGATGGCGCCGCCGTTCTTTTTCGCCATGGCGCTGCACTCCGCCACTAACGCGGCTTGCGGCCAGCAGGCTTTTGGCGCAACCAGACGGAGATCTAATCCTGTTAACGCGGCGGCTTCCAGCATGGAGTTACCCATGTTATTACGCGCGTCTCCGGCATAGACCAACGTCATCTCGTTAAAGGCTTTACCCAGCAGATGTTCCTGCATAGTGAGCAGATCCGCCAGTAATTGCGTTGGGTGATACTCATCGGTTAAACCGTTCCATACCGGCACACCGGAATATTCAGCCAGCGTTTCGACGATCTCCTGGCCATATCCTCGATACTGAATACCGTCAAACATCCGGCCCAGGACGCGGGCAGTATCTTTGATGGACTCTTTATGGCCGATCTGGCTCCCGCTGGAACCCAGGTACGTCACGCGCGCCCCCTGATCGTATGCGGCAACTTCGAAAGAGCATCGTGTCCGGGTCGAGTCTTTTTCGAAGATGAGCGCAATATTCTTACCCACCAGCTTTTGTTCTTCTTTACCGTTTTTCTTATCGGCTTTCAGTTTGGCGGCAAGCTGCAACAGAGCAGTGAGCTCGCTGGCGGTGAAATCAAGTAACTTTAAAAAAGGTTTTTGGTAAAACGTAGACATACTTCCCTCACATGGCTTAGGCCTCTCATTGAATTAAAATTCACTTTATATGGGTTATTATTCATTTGCAACCCTGTTTGATAAAACTTTTCTCGATAAGGTGGAGGCAACGTCGGCGGTATGTGACAATAAGAGTATCGGCAGGACATCTATGAGGAACGAGCTATGGCAAACCCGGAATTACTGGAAGAGCAGCGTGAAGAAACGCGCTTAATTATTGAAGAGTTACTTGAGGACGGCAGCGATCCGGATGCGCTGTACACTATCGAGCATCACCTTTCCGCTGACGATTTCGAAACGTTGGAAAAAGCCGCGGTAGAAGCCTTTAAACTCGGCTATGAAGTGACGGAGCCGGAAGAGCTGGAAGTGGAAGAGGGCGATACGGTTATTTGTTGCGACATCCTCAGCGAGTGCGCGTTGAACGCCGAACTCATCGACGCTCAGGTTGAGCAACTGATGAACCTGGCGGAAAAATATGATGTCGAATACGACGGCTGGGGAACCTATTTTGAAGACCCTAATGGCGAAGAGGGTGATGACGACGATTATGTCGATGAAGATGACGACGGCGTGCGTCACTAAAGCTGCATAGTATGACGGTACGGCAGCGTCTGCTGTCGTATTTTTTTAACAGGTTACGTATGAATTACCCGCAAATACTCTCTCCGGTGCTTAATTTCCTGCATTGCCCGACGCCGCAGGCGTGGATTGTCCAGGCCCGCGATCCGCAAAATCTTCCTCTTCTGCTTACCGATCACCTGATCTGCGAACTGAAGGCTGCGCAAACCGCGTTGCTGTTGGTGCGTAAATATGTCGCCGATAAATCGGGCGCCGACGCGCTGCTCTCCTGGCTGCAACCTTACGAGGCGTTCGCGTTTCGTCAGGGGCCGGAGCCGGATTTTGTTGCCCTGCATAAACAGATTAGCAAAAGCGCCATGCCGCAAACTGATGACCCCTGGGGACGTCAGCTTATCGACCGTATGGTGTTATTGATTAAAGAGGAGTTGCACCATTTTTGGCAGGTACGCGAGGTCATGCAGGCCAGAAACATTCCTTATGTGAAAATCACCGCCAGCCGCTACGCGAAAGGAATGTTGAAAGCGGTACGCACGCACGAACCGCTCACCTTAATTGATAAGCTGATTTGCGGGGCGTATATCGAAGCCCGCTCCTGCGAACGTTTTGCCGCTCTGGCGCCCTGGCTGGATGAGGATTTACAGACGTTTTATCTCTCGCTTCTGCGCTCCGAAGCGCGGCATTATCAGGATTACCTGGCGCTGGCGCAGCAGATTTCCGCCGAGGACATTTCTGCGCGCGTGCGCTATTTTGGCGAGGTGGAAGCTGACCTTATCTTGTCGCCAGACCGCGAGTTTCGTTTTCATAGCGGCGTGCCAGCCGCCGGATAAAGGGTAAAATTAAAGATTAGCGTTTTTATCTTTTACGCTGTTGCCACCTGCGTGGTCATCCGCCCGGCATCAAACTGCTGGCGAGCAGGAAAAGTCATTTTCATGATATTCTGTCCTGAGTAAAGCCTGCCCTGAGGCAGGCAAAAAGAACTCACTCAGTGTTATATTCCCGAAAGGTTACCGTGAACAATGCCCTTTTTGCATCATCACTACGGGTTCTTGTGTTGAAATACTTACTGTTTCACGCCTTTTGACGCTTCAGAGCAGGTCTTGCCAACAAAGGTTTGTTTAATTTTGTTGATGGAGGTTGTTTTATTACCTCCTGCATCGACATCCGATTTCATGGTCATCGCAAATTCTGTATCGCTTATTTTCGTCGTTTCTACAATAGAGTGCGATTTGACATCAGGATTATTACAGACAGTCTCATTGATCAGTTTGGTATCCGTACTTTCTACAAATGTTGTCGTGCAACCGCCTGCACTGGTAGAAAAACCCTTCACCATTTTTTTAGAATCTTCAGACATTTTAGGGGTATAACACATAAGCGTCGCTATGCCCGAATTTTTTTCATCCATTAATACTTCTTTTGTATCTGGATTGATGGTGCGCATTTCTATATTTTCCATTTTCCATTCGCCGGGCTGTATATCTAATGCATATACATTAGAGATACTAATAAACATAGCGGGGAAAACAATTGCTGATAATAGGCGTTTCATTTATAACTTCCTTGAATAATAAGTGATTCCCGGATAACAGGATGTTTCCGGGATTACTTATATCAGCAAAAATAATACCTGGCGAGGATAAATAAACGCCTGGTTTTCAGAGATCCTTTAACATCCTCACTTCGCAATCGACATGTCCGGTGCAACCGAGCGGTTCGCTAATATGTTCAAATCCTAAACGTTCGTATAGCGCAATCGCCTCGCGTAAAAAAGCCGTTGTTTCCAGATAGCAGCGTTTAAAACCCTGTTCACGGGCATGATCCAGCGCCATCAGCGCCAGCTTTTTCGCTAGTCCCTGACCACGAATCACCGGTAAAAAATACATTTTTTGCAGTTCACAAATGTCTGGTTCGCTACAGGATAACGGCGCCACGCCGCCGCCCACCACACAACCGTTTTGCTCTACCACCCAGTAGGCCGCGCCCGGTTGGCTATAAACCTGATACAGTTCATCCAGATTGGGGTCGGCAACGGTATAACCTTTATCGGCGGTAAGTCCGTATTCCGCTGAAACCTGACGGATGACACGGGCAATAGCGGCATTGTCAGCGGTAGTGATTCGGCGCACCGTGAGCGTTGGCGAGGCGACATTATTCATAATATGGCTCAATTTTTAAAATTTATTTATAGATTACTTTAATACCACCGTCTTGAGTTACGCGCAAGGAGATCCTGAATCAGACAAAATAAAAGGCGGAAAAATTAAACAAAAATAGTATCGTAGTCAAATCAGTAACAATTTACTGGTTTTTATTATTAATTCTAATAGATTGTAATTCAGGGATATGATTCATGAATAACGTTATCAGTAGTAAAGATAACCATAATCACACGTTGGTGTTTACAGGCAAGGGCGGAAAGTATTTTGTTATTTGCCTTGTGAATTTCTTGTTGACGTGTATCACGTTGGGAATCTATGCGCCGTGGGCGATGGTGAAATGTCGACGTTATATTTATACTAATATGACGCTAAACAATCAGCCTTTTGCTTACAAAGCCACGGGCGGCGCATTATTTATTAGTGTGTTGTTAGTTTTTATTATTTATATTGTTAGCCTCTCTCTTATTGAACACGGTCATCCCGGTCTCGGTTTTACGCTATTCGGCTTATTAATTGCGATTATTCCTTTTATGGCGGTGAAAGGATTACAGTATCAGGCGATGATGACTTCGCTTAATGGCGTACATTTTGGATTCCAGTGTTCCATGCGGCGCGCCTGGTGGTACATGTTCGCTCTTCCTGTACTCCTGATGGTGGCGCTTTATATTGTTCTTTATATTATCTCACTGGTAACCATCGCCGTCGGCGGTTTAGTGTTCAGTATCGTTTTTCTCGGTTTGCTGGCTATTATTGGGATAGGGGTCATTAACGGTATTACCTACAGCAAATGGATGACCTTGTTTGGTAATGGCGCAAACTTTGGCATTCATCGTTTCTCGATTCAGGTTAATGTTAAAACGTGCATCAGAGGGTGCGTGTTGGCAATGTTGACCCTTTTCCCTTTTGCTGTCGTGATTGGTTATCTAATCGCGCCGGTGTTCACCGACATGATTCTTTTGAGTATGATGGGGAATGCGCAGGCAGGAGGGGCGCTTATTCTGAAATATTATGGCCAGATAATGGCATGTTATTTCCTCTATTTTCTCGCGATTATTGTTGTAACCAGTTACTTATATGTGGCGTTACGCAACCTGTTTTTAAACAATTTGTCACTGGCGAACGATTCGATTCGTTTTCATTCCTCTGTCACTGCACACGGTATGCTGTGGCGGTTACTGGTGGTGTTTGTGATTTCCGGCGTGACCTTAGGGCTGGCTTATCCGTGGTTGAAAATTTGGCTGGTGAGCTGGCTGGCGCAGAATACACAGGTCCAGGGCGATCTGGATTCGCTTGAGTTAACCAATGATGAGAAGCCGCTGGAAAACAGCCCGCTAATGTGGATTTCTCGTGGCATCATGCCTTACTTCCCGTTTATCTGATGTAAAAAGGCCGACGTTTACGTCGGCCCATAATTCATGTTGTCGGATGGCGGCGTGAATGCCTTATCCGGCCTACCGATCGCGCCATGTCAATAAGCGAACGTGTAGGCCTGGTAAGCGAAGCGCCATCAGGCTTTCAGATTACAGCGCGCTAATAACTGCCTGCTGCTCAATCAGCTTCGCTTTGGCTTCTGCATAACCTTCCAGCTTCTCACGCTCTTTGGCAATCACCGCTTCCGGCGCACGGGCGACGAAACCTTCGTTGGACAGTTTGCCTTCGATACGGGCAATCTCGCCTTCGATTTTCGCCACTTCTTTCGCCAGACGCGCCAGCTCATCGTCTTTGTTGATGAGGCCTGCCATCGGGATCAGCAGTTCGGCGCCGTCGATGATTTTGGTCACGGAAACCGGGCCTTTGTCATCGGCTGGCAGCACGGTGATGCTTTCCAGACGCGCCAGGGTTTGCAGGAAGCTACGGTTGTCGTTAACACGACGAACGGCTTCTTCACTACAGCCGCGCAGCAGCAGTTCCAGCGGTTTGCCCGGGGCGATGTTCATTTCCGCACGAATGTTACGTACTGCGACGATCGCCTGCTTCAGCCACTCGGTATCGGCCAACGCGGCTTCATCCACCTGTGCGGCGTTATATTCCGGGAACGGCTGCAGCATGATGGTGTCGGCGGTAATACCGCAAATGACCTTCACGCGCTGCCAGATGGTTTCGGTGATGAACGGGATGATCGGGTGCGCCAGGCGCAGCAGACCTTCCAGTACGGTGACCAGCGTATGGCGGGTGCCGCGCAGTTCAGACTCGGAACCCCCGGTCATTACCGGCTTGGTCAGCTCCAGATACCAGTCGCAGAACTGGTTCCAGGTGAATTCATACAGAATGCCCGCGGCGATGTCGAAGCGGAAGTTATCCAGTGCTTCGCGGTAGGCTTTAACGGTCTGGTTGAGTTCCGCCAGGATCCAGCGGTCCGCCAGCGACAGCGTCATTTCGCCGCCGTTGAAGCCGCAATCCTGCTCTTCGGTGTTCATCAGCACAAAGCGGCTGGCGTTCCACAGCTTGTTACAGAAGTTACGGTAACCTTCCAGACGCTTCATATCCCAGTTGATGTCGCGACCGGTAGAAGCCAGCGCCGCCAGGGTAAAGCGCAGGGCGTCGGTGCCGTGCGGCTCAATGCCGTTCGGGAACTGCTTCTCGGTACGCTTGCGAATTTTCTCCGCCATCTGCGGCTGCATCATATTGCCGGTGCGTTTTTCCAGCAGTTCCGGCAGGGAGATGCCGTCGACCATATCCAGCGGGTCGATAACGTTACCCTTGGATTTGGACATCTTCTGGCCTTCGTCGTCGCGAATCAGACCGGTCATGTAGACGGTATGGAACGGCACCTGCGGCTTGCCGTTTTCATCTTTGATGAAGTGCATGGTCATCATGATCATGCGGGCAATCCAGAAGAAGATGATGTCGAAGCCGGAAACCATCACGCTGGTCGGGTGGAACTGACGCAGGGCGTCGGTGTTTTCCGGCCAGCCGAGGGTAGAGAAAGTCCACAGCGCGGAGGAGAACCAGGTATCGAGAACGTCTTCGTCCTGACGAAGCTGAATGTCGGCGCCGAGGTTATTTTCCTGACGCACTTCGTCTTCGGTACGGCCAACGTAGACGTTGCCGTCGTTGTCATACCATGCCGGGATACGGTGACCCCACCACAGCTGACGAGAGATACACCAGTCCTGAATATCGCGCATCCAGGAGAAGTACATGTTTTCGTACTGCTTCGGCACGAACTGAATGTCGCCGTTTTCAACCGCTTCCACCGCCGGTTTCGCCAGCACGTCTGCACGGACGTACCACTGGTCGGTCAGCATCGGTTCGATAACCACGCCGCCACGGTCGCCGTAAGGGACAGTCAGATCGTGCGGTTTAATTTCTTCCAGCAGGCCCAGCGCGTCAACGGCAGCAACGACTGCTTTACGGGCAGCAAAGCGTTCCAGCTTCTGGAACTCAGCCGGAATCTCGCTGGAATAAACGTCAGACTCTTCACCTTTGGTATCGAACACTTCCGCGCTTTCGCGGATGTCGCCGTCAAAGGTCAGGATGTTGATCATCGGCAGGGCATGACGTTTCCCGACCTCATAGTCGTTAAAGTCGTGCGCCGGGGTGATCTTCACGCAGCCAGTGCCTTTTTCCATATCGGCATGTTCGTCGCCAACGATTGGAATGCGGCGGTTAACCAGCGGCAGAATAACGAATTTGCCAATCAGATCTTTATAACGCGGATCTTCTGGGTTCACGGCCACGCCAGTATCGCCCAGTACGGTTTCCGGACGGGTGGTGGCGACGACCAGGTAATCTTTACCGTCTGCGGTTTTCGCGCCGTCGGCCAGCGGATAGCGGATGTGCCACATGGAGCCTTTGGACTCGCGATTTTCCACTTCCAGGTCAGAGATGGCGGTGCGCAGCTTCGGGTCCCAGTTCACCAGGCGTTTGCCGCGGTAAATCAGGTCTTCTTTGTACAGGCGGACAAAGACTTCTTTCACGGCATTGGAAAGACCTTCGTCCATGGTGAAGCGCTCGCGCTCCCAGTCAACGGAGTTGCCGAGACGGCGCATCTGACGGGTAATGGTGCCGCCGGATTCCGCTTTCCATTGCCAGATTTTGTCGATAAACGCATCGCGGCCGTAGTCGTGACGGGTTTTACCTTCTTCAGCGGCAATCTTACGCTCAACCACCATCTGGGTGGCGATCCCGGCGTGATCGGTGCCGACCTGCCACAGGGTGTTTTTACCCTGCATACGCTGGTAACGGATCATGGTATCCATGATGGTTTGCTGGAAAGCATGTCCCATATGCAAACTGCCGGTGACGTTCGGCGGCGGGATCATGATGCAGAAGGACTCTTTGCTTTCGTCGCCGTTAGGCTTGAAATAGCCCTGCTTTTCCCAGTGCTCGTAAAGCGGCTGTTCGATATCTTGGGGGTTATATGTCTTTTCCATTATTTCCAGGTTGCCGTATTCAGGTTAAAACCAGCCACGCGGTAGGCTTTGTAGCGTTCGCGCGCCAGTTGTTTCAAAGTTTCTTCGTAAGGGACGAAGTCTACCACTTCTGTGAAAGCGGTGGCAAAATCTGCAAAGCTTGTACGCAGGCTGATTAAAATATCGCGCGGGCTGCTGTTGCGTTTTTGCGGCCAGGCGATTTCAACCGGCGCGCCGCCGCGTGGGCCTTCGCCTGCCAGATTGTGCGGGACAAAACTTTCCGCCGGTCTTGCCCACAGCGCTTCATCCAGCCGAATGGCCTGCTTCTCATCTTCGCAGGCGATCAGCACGCGCTTGCCCGCGCGCCAACGTTCTGCGGCAATTTCACACACCAGTTGTTCAACGGCGCTTAAACCGTTGACGGTGGTGTCATTATCCAGAAGATAGAACGTCGCATTTTTCATATATGGGGCTTCTTGTGGTGGATTTAAATGCGTTGTCATGATGCCTCCCGTAGGCCGGATAAGCGCAGCGCCATCCGGCAAAACGCCTGATGGCGGCGCTAATGCGCCTTATCAGGCCTACGGGGTAATCTCAAACTTACTCTTCGCCGTTAAAGCCTGCACGATTGAGCAGGAACTGCGACAGCAGCGCTACCGGACGACCCGTCGCGCCTTTCGCTTTGCCGGAACGCCAGGCGGTACCGGCGATATCCAGGTGCGCCCAGTTGTACTTACGGGTAAAGCGCGACAGGAAGCAGCCCGCGGTGATAGCGCCGCCAGGACGACCACCAATGTTCGCCATATCCGCAAAGTTGGACTCCAGTTGTTCCTGGAACTCATCGCCCAGCGGCAGACGCCACGCGCGGTCGCCCGCTTGCTCGGACGCGCCGATCAGTTCATGCGCCAGCGGGTTATGGTTCGACATCAGACCGGTAATGTGATGGCCCAGCGCAATCACGCAGGCGCCGGTTAGCGTCGCGACGTCAATGACGGCTTCCGGTTCGAAGCGCTCAACGTAGGTCAGCACGTCGCACAGTACCAGACGGCCTTCAGCATCGGTATTCAGCACTTCAACCGTCTGACCGGACATGGTGGTCAGTACGTCGCCCGGACGATACGCGCGTCCGCCCGGCATGTTTTCACAGCCCGCCAGTACGCCGATAACGTTAATCGGTAGCTGAAGCTCGGCGACCATACGCATCACGCCGTAAACCGCCGCCGCGCCGCACATGTCGTACTTCATCTCGTCCATCCCTTCAGATGGCTTGATGGAGATGCCGCCGGAGTCGAAGGTCAGGCCCTTACCCACCAGCACGATCGGACGCGCGTCTTCGGACGGATTGCCCTTGTACTCAATCACCGACATCAGCGATTCATTCTGCGAACCGTGGCCGACCGCCAGATAAGCGTTCATACCCAGTTCGCGCATTTGCTGTTCGCCGATCACGCGGGTGATGACATTTTTGCTGTAGCTGTCGGCCAACTGGCGCGCCTGTGACGCCAGGTAGGCGGCGTTACAGATATTGGGCGGCATGTTGCCGAGATCTTTCGCAGCCTTAATCCCGGCGGCGATGGCCAGACCGTGCTGAATGGCGCGTTCGCCGCTGGTGAGCTCACGGCGGGTCGGCACATTAAAGACCATCTTACGTAGCGGGCGGCGCGGCTCGCTCTTGTTGGTCTTGAGTTGATCAAAGCTATAAAGCGTCTCTTTGGCCGTTTCGACGGCCTGACGCACTTTCCAGTAGTTGTTGCGGCCTTTAACGTGCAGTTCGGTCAGGAAACAGACGGCTTCCATCGAACCAGTATCATTCAGAGTATTTATCGTTTTCTGAATAACCTGCTTATACTGACGTTCATCAAGCTCGCGCTCTTTGCCGCAACCAATGAGGAGGATTCGCTCGGAAAGAACGTTAGGAACATGGTGCAGCAACAGAGTCTGCCCCGGTTTTCCTTCCAGTTCGCCGCGACGCAGCAATGCGCTGATGTATCCGTCGCTAATTTTGTCGAGCTGTTCTGCAATCGGAGAAAGGCGACGCGGTTCAAAGACGCCCACGACAATGCAGGCACTCCGCTGTTTCTCCGGGCTACCGCTTTTTACACTGAACTCCATGCACTATGCTCCTGAATCTTAAAGACAACAGTGGTGGCTACAGCTATACTCGTCGTCTTTCAAGTTGCAGATGCGTTGGCTGCGCCTGCCTGCAACTCGAAATCCATTAGAGTATAGAAATTGAAAGCTTTCGTAACTCATGTCCGCTGTTGCGGTGACTTCGTGTTAATCTTAACGTTATTACGGCATTGGCACGTCAGAACAAGTTCTGAGAGGTGAATCCGCTGAGTATAATGATCTTAGCGATGATTTCGACGACTCAAGAGAATAAATGACGTTTAAGCCATGAAACAAGCTAAATTCCAGCAAAAAAATGGGTTTTTACGGGCGTATTTAAAGTGATAATCATAAGATATCTGGTGCGGGAGACGCTCAAAAGCCAGCTGGCGATACTCTTCATCTTACTTTTGATCTTCTTTTGTCAAAAGTTAGTGAGGATTCTCGGCGCGGCGGTTGACGGCGATATTCCCGCAAATCTGGTGCTCTCGCTTCTGGGGCTGGGCGTACCGGAAATGGCGCAGCTCATCCTGCCTTTAAGCCTGTTCCTGGGGCTGCTGATGACGCTGGGCAAACTGTATACCGAAAGTGAAATTACGGTCATGCACGCCTGTGGGTTGAGCAAAGCCGTGCTGGTAAAGGCCGCCATGGTACTGGCGTTATTTACCGGTATCCTTGCGGCGGTTAACGTGATGTGGGCCGGCCCCTGGTCGTCAAAACACCAGGATGAAGTACTGGCAGAGGCGAAAGCGAACCCCGGTATGGCGGCGTTGGCGCAGGGACAATTCCAGCAGGCGACCAACGGCAGCTCGGTGCTGTTCATCGAAAGCGTTGACGGCAGCGACTTCCACGATGTTTTCCTGGCGCAAATTCGCCCTAAGGGCAATGCTCGTCCTTCTGTGGTCGTGGCCGATTCCGGACACCTTACTCAGTTGCGCGATGGTTCCCAGGTTGTCACCTTAAACAAAGGGACGCGTTTTGAAGGAACGGCGTTGCTACGCGATTTTCGCATCACCGACTTCCAGAACTATCAGGCAATTATTGGCCATCAGGCCGTGGCGCTGGACCCGAACGATACCGACCAGATGGACATGCGCACGTTGTGGAATACCGACAACGATCGCGCTCGCGCCGAGCTGCACTGGCGTATCACGTTAGTCTTTACCGTATTTATGATGGCGCTGATGGTCGTGCCGCTCAGCGTGGTGAATCCACGTCAGGGGCGTGTCTTGTCTATGTTGCCCGCCATGCTGCTTTATCTGCTGTTCTTCCTGATCCAGACCTCCATTAAATCGAATGGCGGTAAAGGCAAACTGGACCCGGTTATCTGGATGTGGGCGGTCAACCTGATCTATCTGGCGTTGGCGATTGGTTTGAACCTGTGGGATACGGTGCCGGTCCGCCGCCTGCGTGCCCGTTTTCTGCGTAAAGGAGCGGTATAATGCAGCCATTTGGTGTACTTGACCGCTATATCGGTAAAACCATTTTTACCACCATCATGATGACGTTGTTCATGCTGGTGTCGCTCTCCGGGATCATCAAGTTTGTCGATCAGCTGAAAAAAGCGGGGCAGGGTAACTACGACGCGCTGGGCGCGGGTATGTACACCCTGCTCAGCGTACCTAAGGATATCCAGATCTTCTTTCCTATGGCGGCGCTGCTTGGCGCGCTGCTGGGACTGGGGATGCTGGCGCAGCGTAGCGAACTGGTGGTGATGCAGGCATCGGGTTTCACCCGTATGCAGGTGGCGCTGTCGGTGATGAAAACGGCTATCCCCCTGGTGCTGTTAACCATGGCGATCGGCGAATGGGTCGCCCCGCAGGGCGAGCAGATGGCGCGTAACTATCGTGCGCAGGCGATGTATGGCGGCTCGCTGCTTTCCACCCAGCAAGGTCTGTGGGCGAAAGACGGGAATAACTTTGTCTATATTGAACGGGTGAAGGGCGACGAGGAGCTGGCCGGCATTAGCATTTACGCTTTCAACGATCAGCGTCGTTTGCAGTCGGTGCGTTACGCCGCTTCGGCAAAATTCGACCCGGAGCATAAGGTCTGGCGTTTGTCGCAGGTGGATGAGTCCGATCTGCAAAACCCGAAACAGATCACCGGTTCGCAGACGGTGAGCGGCACCTGGAAAACGAATCTGACGCCGGATAAGTTAGGCGTTGTGGCGCTGGACCCGGATGCGCTTTCCATCAGCGGTCTGCATAACTACGTTAAATATCTGAAGTCGAGCGGACAGGACGCCGGACGTTATCAGCTCAATATGTGGAGTAAAATCTTCCAGCCGCTCTCCGTGGCGGTGATGATGCTGATGGCGCTGTCGTTTATCTTTGGACCGCTGCGTAGTGTGCCGATGGGCGTGCGCGTGGTGACGGGGATTAGCTTCGGCTTCGTCTTCTACGTCCTCGACCAGATTTTTGGCCCGCTGACGCTGGTATATGGCATTCCGCCGATTGTCGGCGCGCTGCTGCCGAGCGCGTCTTTCTTCCTGATTAGCCTGTGGCTAATGCTGCGTAAGTCGTAATCACAGTAATCGTAGGCCTGATGGCGCTGTGCTTTTCAGGCCTACTCCGGACCCGTAGGCCGGATAAGTCCTTTCCGCCGCCATCCGGCAGACAGCCTGGTATTCCTCGAATGATGTAGCGCGTAACCTGACACGTGGCGCTTTTGGCTACGCGTTAAGCACAGGCAAGCTGCGGGAAAGAGCATAAGCGCAGTAGTTCAAAAAGTTATAATGTGTTGCCGTGATAAATCTGATAACCCAAATCAATCGTATTATGGTTGAGATCGTTATTTTTAATTTTGTTGAGCAACATCTGCGCGGCTCTGCGCCCGATCTCAAAACGAGGGGTAATTACGCTGGCGAGGCTCGGTATCATTTGCCTGCCCATCTCCAGACCGTGGAAGCCGGCGATGGAGATCTGCTCCGGTACGGCCAGTTGACGCTCGCGGCACCACAGTAGAGCGCCCATTGCGATATCGTCGTTAGTACAAAAGACGCCATCCACGTCCGGGTGCGCAGTAAGCGCATCACGCATTAGCTGTATCCCCAGATGGATAGAGGAGATAGCGCGGGGATTGATGCGCAACGGCGCCAG
The DNA here is from genome assembly GCF_050574145.1 of Salmonella sp. GDC200615. Classification (NCBI taxonomy): domain Bacteria; kingdom Pseudomonadati; phylum Pseudomonadota; class Gammaproteobacteria; order Enterobacterales; family Enterobacteriaceae; genus Salmonella; species Salmonella sp. GDC200615. The sequence goes on from NZ_CP192247.1 coordinate 753,967, forward strand.
CCCCCGGCGCGTCATCGCATCGCAGTAGCCGTGATAACGCTGCTCATCTCGGATATCGTCTTTTGAACCCAGATAGAGGATTTTTCGCCGCTGGCGTTTATCCAGCATGGTGCTGACCATATCAAAGGCGGCCTGACGGTTATCAAACCCCACCTCCATATCTAAGCGATCACCCTGGATGTCCATGAGTTCTACAATCGGAAGGGTAGCTGAGCGCAGGAATTTGACGGTTCTGAGGGTATGATATTTTTCTGAAAGAATAATGCCGTCGATATTGTAAGACAGTAAATTGATAACGGACTCTTCTTCCGAATCGCGATTGTAATTGTAATTCGCAATGAGAGTTTGGTAGTTATGACCCGACGTTACGGATTCAATCCCGGCAAGAATGTCGGCAAACAACTGGTTCTGGAAAGAGGGGATCAGCACGCCCAGAGTGTAACTTTGCGCGTTTAACAGCATAGCTGGCGCGCGATTTGGTATGTAGTTAATTTCCTCCATGATCTGCGCAATACGCTCGCCGGTTTCCCTGGCGACTTTTTTCGGCGAGCGGATGTAACGGCTCACCGTCATTTTTGTCACGCCAGCAAGCGTAGCGATATCCTGCAAAGAAATTCTGTGATTCCTCATGTTTTCTCCAGTACCGGGGGCGGGAACGTCGCCCCCATGGTTAATTGGGCTGCGGATGATGAATTAATGCAGAACCGCATTCAGCGCCAGTACGCCCAGTAACCCCATGACAGAAATCAATGTTTCCATAACGGTCCAGGTACGTAGGGTTTCCCCGACGCTAAGATTAAAATACCCTTTAAACAGCCAAAAACCGGGATCGTTAACATGTGATGCAATAACGCTTCCCGCGCCTGTCGCCAGTACCATTAACGCCGGATCGGCGTGGGTTACGTTAATAATCGGCAATACGACGCCCGCTGTGGTTATCGCGGCCACGGTCGCGGAACCTAACGCAATACGCAGCACGGCGGCTACCGTCCAGCACATTAATAACGGAGATAGCGAGGTGCCGGTCATTAATTGCGAGATATATTGGCCCACGCCGCTATCCACCAGCACTTGTTTAAACGCGCCGCCGCCCGCTATGATAAAAACAATCATCGCAATAGCGCCAATGGACTCGCCGACGATATCCATCACCTGCTCAACCGTACGTCCGTTGCGTCGGCCCAGCGTAAAAATGGCGATGATAATGGCAATAAACAACGCCACTGCTGGATTACCGATAAATTCGAAGAAAACCCGCACGGCATTCGTTTTTGGCAGCGTGATTTCACATACCGCTGCGCCAATAAGCTCCCGGGGATCGCCCCAGCGTGCGGCAGGCGTACGTTTGCATAGCCAGGAGGTGAAGGCTTCATCTTCAACCAGCGCTTTGGTCATCTCCGTTTTGAAGTATCCCGGCGCAATACCGTTGACCTGGATATTATGACGCGCCAGCTCCACGCACATGCCGCGAGTCAGCATCTTCACGGCACCCTTCGACGCGGCATATGGCGTAATCGTGTCGCGGCCCAGCTCGCTTTGCATCGAACAGATATTGATCACTTTTCCTGCCTTACGCGCCACCATACGGCGCGTAACGGCCTGAGAGACGAGAAAAACCGCGGTCTGATTTACGGCGATGACATCATTCCACTCCTGCTCGGGAAACTCAGTAAACGGATGACGGCGCTGGATACCGGCGTTATTTATCAGGACGTCAATGACGCCGATATCTTTTTCGATATGTTCAATCGCAGCTTCAATATCCTGTTTATGGGTGACATTAAAGGGAGCGGCAATAGCCTTTATCCCTTCCTGCTGAAGTTTCGTCACGGCTGTTTCGGCGCGCTCCGGAGTAATATCGTTAACAATAATGCGCGCGCCATAGCGACCAAGACCGGTTGCCAGCAAATAACCAATTCCCGGAGCGGCTCCGGTGATAAGGATATTTTTACCTGCCAGTGAAAAAAGATCGTTCATGATAGTGTCCCTTATTTTACTTTCTCAGAAAATGAGCTGAACTTTTGCCGCCTGTGTTTTGTCTCCGGCAAAGATCAGCGCCGCTTCCAGGTCGGTAAATGGATATTCCGCGCTCAGTAACGGCAGCGGATTGATAACGCGGTTGGCAAGCCAGGAAACCGCAGTATTAAATTCGGTAGTAAAACGGAAAGAGCCTTTCAGGGAGATCTCTTTGCTTATTACCATCATCATCGGGAAGTTGGGGACTGCGCCGCCCATGCCAACCTGCACCATCACGCCTTTGGCCCGTGTGACTTCCAGACACGTTGAGATAGAGGAAGGATGCCCAGAGACTTCAAAACTGATATCGAAATACCCTTTTTCTGCTTTCCAGCCATCAAGAGAATCATGCTGTGGGTTCACCAGCGTATCCGCGCCCATCTGCCGGGCCAGCGAGAGAGAACGGGCGCTGATATCGGCACATACCACTTCCGCCGCGCCCAGCGTTTTTACCGCGCTAACAATCAGGCAGCCGATAGGGCCAACGCCGGAGATAAAGACGCGTTTGCCCTGCAGATCGCCCGCCTCATGAGCCGCATGAATGGCAACCGCCAGCGGTTCGGCAAAGGCCATGGCTTTTTCGTCCGCCTGTTCCGGCCAGGGAATGCACTGAGCGGTATCGACAGCTTTAAATCGGGTAAAACCGCCATCGACATGCGGAAAATACATGGCGCTGCCAAAGAAACGCATTTCAGTACAGTGGTTTTCTTCATGCTGCAGACAGTATTTGCAATGACCACAAGGCTTCGATGGATTAATCGCTACCGGTTGTCCTTCACGTAATAAATCTGAGTCGCTATGAACGATTTTGCCAATCACTTCATGACCTAAAATCATTGGCGCTTTTACTGTAAAATTGCCGACTTTGCCTTCCTGATAATAATGTAAGTCAGACCCACAAATGCCGCCACGGGTAATTTGTACGAGTGTTCCTTTATTATTCCATTCAATATTTTGTTCCGTAACGGCAACAGCACGCTTACCCGCAACAACGCAGGATTGAGTTTTTACTTCCATAAATTCCTCACTGGTCAGGTAGTTACCCTGAACGCATTTAAGCGGTTTTATTTGTCATTATTTGTGACTTACGTCACGCTGGAAAATTGTTACACTACAATGTTACGCATAACGTGATGTGCCTTAGAGTTCTTCTCTATGGAAATTAAAAAACGTGAAATTGTCGAACGTAGAGGCGTAATATTGTGGAGTGGAATATGACTCAGAGGTATTTAAATGGCCGGGGAAAGCTATATTTTAATGGGTGTTTCAGGTAGTGGTAAGTCTTTAATAGGCAGCAAAATTGCAACATTATTTTCTGCGAAGTTTATTGACGGCGATGATCTCCATCCGGCGAAAAACATTGATAAAATGTCTCAGGGAATACCGTTAACTGATGAAGACCGCTTACCCTGGCTGGAACGATTAAATGACGCTTCATACAGTCTTTATAAAAAAAATGAGACGGGATTTATTGTCTGCTCGTCATTAAAAAAACAGTACCGCGATATTTTACGTAAGAGCAGCCCTAACGTACATTTCCTGTGGCTGGATGGCGATTACGCTACCATTCTGCAGCGAATGCAGCGTCGTGCCGGGCATTTTATGCCGCCAGACCTGCTGCAAAGTCAGTTTGACGCGCTGGAGCGACCGTGTGCCGATGAACATGATATTGCGCGTATCGATGTTAATCATGACATCGAGCACGTGACGGAGCAGTGCCGACAGGCTGTACAGGCTTTTCGTCAGGCACTCAGCGCTTCCTGATCATTGTCAAAGCGCTGAGTCAGGCGGTCAGAAGTCAGCTTTTAGCACTACACGATAGCGGGCTTTGCCGTCGCGAACGTGCTGGATAGCCTCGTTGATTTGTGACATCGCGAACAGTTCCGTGGTGGGCGCGACTTTGCTGCGTCCGGCGAATTTCATCAGTTTGCGAAGTTCATATGGCGTTCCGGTTGCCGAGCCTGAGATACTGCGATCGCCGGCAATTAATGTAAACGCCGGTACGGGCAGCGGCTTCAATACGGCCCCAACGGTATGGAAGTTGCCGCCATACGTCAGCGCTTCGAAGTAGGGCTGCCAGTCGAGATCGACGTTGACCGTGTTAATAATGAGATCGAACTGGCCCGCCAGTGCTTTTAACGCTTCCGGATCGCGGCTGTTCACCACGTTATTGGCACCCATCGCCAGCACTTCCTGCTCTTTCGATGGATTGGAGCTGAACGCGGTGACTTCGCAGCCCATTGCATGTAACAGCTTTATGGCGATATGCCCAAGCCCGCCAATACCGATGACGCCAACGCGGCTGGTAGCAGTAATATGGTGCATCAGTAGCGGTTTAAAGACCGTAATGCCGCCACATAACAGCGGGCCTGCGGACGCCATATCCATATTCTCCGGAAGAGGAATTACCCACTGCCAGCCCGCGCGAAGCTTCTCGGCAAAACCGCCACGATTGAGGATAGTGGGCACTGCCCCTTCCAGGCAGTTAATTTGATTGCCGCTGATACAGGCATCGCAGTGTCCGCAGCTGCGCGCCGTCCAGCCGATTCCAACGCGCTGGCCGACTTTTAGTCCCTTATCCTGTGCCGCGCTACCGAGTGCGGCCACCCGACCGATGACCTCATGTCCGGCAACCAGAGGGTATTGAGAGAACCCCCATTCATTGTCGATCATTGACAGATCGGAATGGCAGATCCCGCAGTAGTCGACCCGTACCTCGACATCTTCCGGTTGGAGTTCTCCCGCGTCATATTCATAGAGTTCGAGTTCGCCGCCCGCCTCTTTGGCGGCGTAGCTTTTTATTATCGTCATTGTGCTTCCCTTAATGTGGTGTTGAACTGAAAAGTGTAGAGCATGGAGGCAAGGGACGCCCGGCGTTAATCTGCTGGAGAAGGCGGGAAGTAGCCTGATTATTCTATTTAATCCTCAACGCTGCTGAAATTTTCAGCACTTAGCGATACAGGTGTATGCTCGTGCTTGCATGGCGGCGTATGACAGGTATAATCCACAACGTTTTCCGCATACCTCTTCAGTGCCGAAGTGGCGAAATCGGTAGACGCAGTTGATTCAAAATCAACCGTAGAAATACGTGCCGGTTCGAGTCCGGCCTTCGGCACCAAAAGCATGTAAATGGACCTCAGCTGAGGTCTTTTTTATGTCTGAAATCCGCGCTATACAAGGCCTTCCACGATTTTTCCTTCAACTGAAGTCAATCTAACTCAACCCACATCAACAAGCTTGTGAGTATACTAATGAGTATATTTTCCGATTCTATATTGCTTGTATACTCACGAGATACCAATCGAAGGAGGTCTATCATGACCTAACGGATACTAAAGTTCGTTCTGCGAAACCTGAGGATAAAGAGTATTCACTTGTTGACGGTGACGGCATGTCCTTACTTGTAAAACCTAAATAGCTGCGCCAAATAGTAGATCACTTTGAGGGAACTCAGCCCGGATTGTGCGATCTGATCAATCGCCAAAAATCACAAATCACCAACCGGACTGAGCGATGCCGATCATAGCACCAATTCCCCGTGACGAACGACGCCTGATGTAGAAAGCTATCCATAAAACGCACGATAAAAATTATGCCCGCAGGCTGACTGCCATGCTGATGCTGCACCGGGGCGATTGCGTCAGCGACGTTGCCAGAACGCTCTGCTGTGCCCGTTCCTCCGTCGGTCGCTGGATTAACTGGTTCACGTTGTCGGGTATTGAAGGTCTGAAATCATTATCTGCCGGGCGTACCCGTCGCTGGCCGTTTGAGCATATCTGCACGCTGTTACGTGAGCAGGTAAAACACTCTCCCGGTGATTTTGGCTACCAGCGTTCTCGCTGGAGTACAGAACTTCTGGCAATAAAAATCAATGAGATAACCGGTTGCCAGTTACATGCCGGAACCGTTCGCCGCTGGTTGCCGTCTGCGGGGCTTGTGTGGCGAAGGGCCGCGCCAACTCTGCGTATCCGTGACCCGCATAAAGATGAAAAGATATCTATTCGCTATTTTCAGAAGGGCAGCGGGCATATCACGTTTAAGCGTCTGGATCTGGTGGAGAAGATGAATGATATCGTGGCTAAACACTATCCGGGGATGTTGCCTGTGAAATAAGATGTGATGTTTTTATAGGCACCTCTATACTAATCTTAATAGGAGTTATTAAGTATTATTAAACGAGGTAATCCCTATGGCTTCTTCCGCTAAACAGACCATCAGCGCCCAGATTCCAGTTGAGTTGGCTGCTGCTGTTGAAAATCTGGCAATTGAGTTAGATCGTTCTAAGAGCTGGATTATTAAGGAAGCATTGACCAGTATGCTGGCCGAAAGAGAGCGGCGTCATCAGAGCATCCAGGCCGGTCTTGCCGATGTGGATGCTGGTCGTGTAGTGAGTCATTCGGATATGGTAGATTTTGACAACCGTTTAAAGGAAACCTGACAGGCAAAGATGTTGCTATCCGAGATAGTCGCCTCTCATTGCCATTTGCTTAAATATTCCCCATACTAGATACATGTGTTTATTACACGTGTAATTTTAGGAGGCTCTATGCCAGGTATGAGTGTACGACATAAAAAAACAGTCAGTGTCACGCTGGAACCTGCATTGCTTCAGCAAGCCCGTGATGCAGGTATTAATCTGTCAGCGGTGCTTACCGCCGCGCTGAAAGAGGAAATCAGTGCCACAGGCGTTGAACGCTGGAAAGCAGAAAATAGAGCGGGTTTGCAGGAGCTCAATCGTATTACTGATGAGCATGGCCTTTTATCGGACGATTACAGGACGTTTTAATCATGCAATACATGGTTTATCACAATAAAGGAAACAGCAAGGCTTATCCTTATTTACTTGATGTGCAAAGCGATATTATTGATGAACTGCATACTCGCATGGTTATCCCATTGTTTCCTGTGAGCAGATTGGTAAATAACCCAGTTAAGCGCCTCACGCCCACTCTGAATGTGGAAGGTAATGACTATCTGGTGATGACTCACGAAATGGCGAGTATCAGGCTTTCGCAGATTGGTGATGAGGTGATGGACGTTCGTTCCCACAGGCAAACCATCAAAAATGCTCTCGATTTTATCTTTGACGGGTTCTGAATGGCTTGCAGGTCAAATGAAGAGTTGTTCACCGTTCTGGAGGGGACTTGACGCGCTTGAACCTGTGGAAGAAGATGAGGCGTGATTTTAAGTTAACTGCGTTTTCAGAGAATCGCGCATGAGTATACATGTGAGTATATATAGCGGTTCTCTTGTTTTGTAATCTTATTTACTTCAATAGGTTACGTCGAGAATCGCGGTGCGGCCTTCGCACCATACAAAGCTTTTTTCAAGTCTACTAACGTCTACTTTAGTCGATAAAAACAGTAAGTTAAGCAGGTTTCTGACTTAGCCTAGTCTGTTCACGTCTACTCAATTCCTTGAACATATACCAACCGATGATGGTGTAACTGATGGTATTCCCGGTTCGATTGATTTTGGTACCAACACTGGAGATATCAACTGATGGCTCTCACCGATATCAAAGTTAGGACTACCAAGCCCTCCGACAAACCTTTCAAACTCACAGATGGGCAGGGTATGCACCTGCTGATCAACCCCAATGGTTCAAAATACTGGCGACTCCAATACTGTTTCGTGGGTAAACTGATCCTACCCGCGTAATAGGGATACAACCCTAAGCGCGGTTCTGGTTTTCAAATTGTTCCGGACTGAGACCGCCACAGGCACTGTGGCGACGCCAGCGATTGTAATCGCACTCAATATAATTAAACATTGCTGCCCGCATTATTTCCCGGCTGGCAAAGTCCTCTCCATGAATACATTCCACCTTCAGCGTGTGGAAGAAGCTTTCCGCACAGGCATTATCGTAACAACAGCCTCTGGCGCTCATCCTGCCCCGAAGATTATGCCGTTTCAGTAAGCTCTGGTAATCCGCTGAACAGTACTTACTGCCTCTGTCTGTATATATGATGACTTTTCCGGTCTTTTACGCCGCCACAGCGCTATCTGTAATGTATCGCAGGCAAACTGTGCCGTCATCCGCGAGGACATAGACCAGCCAGTGGCTGACCGCGGCCACAGGTCAATAACCACGGCCAGATAAAGCCAGTCTTCACCGGTGCGAAGATACATGATGTCACCCACCCATTTCTGATTCGGGCCACTGGCGTAAAAGCCCTGCTTCAGCAGATTCTCTGGACTGGCAGACCATGTTCGCGGTAACTGACTGGACTGATCTTCCGTGAAGCTTTCGCCCGCAGCACCTGCCGGCGCAGGCTGGCCGCTACGGTTTTTATGTTATACACCCGTCCCTGAGCACGAAGCTCATCCGTCAGGCGTGGCGTACCGTAGCGCTGTTTTGCGTCACTGAATGCCTCCCGTACGACGTTATCACAGACAAGTCGGAACTGCTGACGCCGGACGTACCAGCTGTTACGGGCAACCTGAAGTACACGGCATATGGCTTTGATACTGAACTCAGCCTGATGTTTTTCGATGAAGACATACTTCATTTCAGGCGTTTCGCGAAGTATGTCGCGACCATTCTGGAGAATGGTCAGTTCCTCATCCCGTTCTGCCAGTTGACGCTTCAGACGGACGATTTCTGCGGACATCTCCTGTTCGCGTTCAGAAGAAGAGAGCTGATTTTGCTGTTTGCTTCGCCAGTTGTAGAGCTGCGATTCATACAGGTTAAGCTCGCTGGTAGCCGCAGCCATCCCAATGCGTTAGCCAGTTTCAAGGCTTCGTCGCGAAATTCAGGCGTATGTTGCTTGCATGGCTTTTTGGTGGTTGATGCTGCTTTTGTCATGTGAGACACCTCTTTCTTGAGAGTTTACTCACTTTGTCGCATGTCCACTCTTGCTGGGTAAGATCAGACAACCCATTCTCTCAATAAATAACATAAACATTTTTATTTGGATGTGTTTTTTTGTTTATGCTTTTTAAATAAAGGGTTGATATGAAATTTTTTAAACATGTGGATATTAGATATTCCACAAAAAGTATTAATGGATCATCCACTTATTAATGGGGATGTTGTGTAAAGATAAAAAAATAGTGATCCTTGTTTTTTTCTTAAATTTTTAAAATGGCGTGAGTATATTAGCATCCGCACAGATAAATTGTGCGAATGCTAATAGTTGATTTTTGGAGATTTTGTAATATGCGTAAATCAGCATCTGCAGTAGCAGTTCTTGCTTTAATTGCATGTGGCAGTGCCCACGCAGCTGGCTTTGTTGGTAACAAAGCAGAGGTTCAGGCAGCGGTTACTATTGCAGCTCAGAATACAACATCAGCCAACTGGAGTCAGGATCCTGGCTTTACAGGGCCTGCTGTTGCTGCTGGTCAGAAAGTTGGTACTCTCAGCATTACTGCTACTGGTCCACATAACTCAGTATCTATTGCAGGTAAAGGGGCTTCGGTATCTGGTGGTGTAGCCACTGTCCCGTTCGTTGATGGACAAGGACAGCCTGTTTTCCGTGGGCGTATTCAGGGAGCCAATATTAATGACCAAGCAAATACTGGAATTGACGGGCTTGCAGGTTGGCGAGTTGCCAGCTCTCAAGAAACGCTAAATGTCCCTGTCACAACCTTTGGTAAATCGACCCTGCCAGCAGGTACTTTCACTGCGACCTTCTACGTTCAGCAGTATCAAAACTAATTTAATTTAAACTTTATAAATGCCCTCAATATGAGGGCATTTGGATAATTTTATTATTTTAAAAATATCTATTTTGAATAGATAGGTTTTATGCTTCCATGCAAAAACTTAAAGAGGGATTATGTATATTTTGAATAAATGTATACGTAGAACTGTTATCTTTTTCTTTTTTTGCTACCTTCCAATTGCTTCTTCGGAAAGTAAAAAAATTGAGCAACCATTATTAACACAAAAATATTATGGCCTAAGATTGGGCACTACACGTGTTATTTATAAAGAAGATGCTCCATCAACAAGTTTTTGGATTATGAATGAAAAAGAATATCCAATCCTTGTTCAAACTCAAGTATATAATGATGATAAATCATCAAAAGCTCCATTTATTGTAACACCACCTATTTTGAAAGTTGAAAGTAATGCGCGAACAAGATTGAAGGTAATACCAACAAGTAATCTATTCAATAAAAATGAGGAGTCTTTGTATTGGTTGTGTGTAAAAGGAGTCCCACCACTAAATGATAATGAAAGCAATAATAAAAACAACATAACTACGAATCTTAATGTGAATGTGGTTACGAATAGTTGTATTAAATTAATTTATAGGCCTAAAACTATAGACTTAACGACAATGGAGATTGCAGATAAATTAAAGTTAGAGAGAAAAGGAAATAGTATAGTTATAAAGAATCCAACATCATCATATGTGAATATTGCAAATATTAAATCTGGTAATTTAAGTTTTAATATTCCAAATGGATATATTGAGCCATTTGGATATGCTCAATTACCTGGTGGAGTACATAGTAAAATAACTTTGACTATTTTGGATGATAACGGCGCTGAAATTATAAGAGATTATTAGTTTAAGGTGTAAACAAATGAAGAAAACCACAATTACTCTATTTGTTTTAACCAGTGTATTTCACTCTGGAAATGTTTTCTCCAGACAATATAATTTCGACTATGGAAGTTTGAGTCTTCCTCCCGGTGAGAATGCATCTTTTCTAAGTGTTGAAACGCTTCCTGGTAATTATGTTGTTGATGTATATTTGAATAATCAGTTAAAAGAAACTACTGAGTTGTATTTCAAATCAATGACTCAGACTCTAGAACCATGCTTAACAAAAGAAAAACTTATAAAGTATGGGATCGCCATCCAGGAGCTTCATGGGTTGCAGTTTGATAATGAACAATGCGTTCTCTTAGAGCATTCTCCTCTTAAATATACTTATAACGCGGCTAACCAAAGTTTGCTTTTAAATGCACCATCTAAAATTCTATCTCCAATAGACAGTGAAATTGCTGATGAAAATATCTGGGATGATGGCATTAACGCTTTTCTTTTAAATTACAGAGCTAATTATTTGCATTCTAAGGTTGGAGGAGAAGATTCATACTTTGGTCAAATTCAACCTGGTTTTAATTTTGGTCCCTGGCGGCTAAGGAATCTATCATCTTGGCAAAACTTGTCAAGCGAAAAAAAATTTGAATCAGCATATATTTATGCTGAGCGAGGTTTAAAAAAAATAAAGAGCAAACTAACAGTTGGGGACAAATATACCAGTGCAGATTTATTCGATAGCGTACCATTTAGAGGCTTTTCTTTAAATAAAGATGAAAGTATGATACCTTTCTCACAGAGAACATATTATCCAACAATACGTGGTATTGCGAAAACCAATGCGACTGTAGAAGTAAGACAAAATGGATACTTGATATATTCTACTTCAGTCCCCCCCGGGCAATTCGAGATAGGTAGAGAACAAATTGCTGATCTTGGTGTTGGGGTTGGGGTTCTTGATGTTAGCATTTATGAAAAAAATGGGCAGGTCCAAAACTACACAGTGCCATATTCAACTCCTGTATTATCTTTGCCTGATGGATATTCTAAATATAGTGTAACTATTGGTAGATACAGGGAGGTTAACAATGATTATATCGATCCTGTTTTTTTTGAAGGGACTTATATATATGGTCTGCCTTATGGGTTTACTTTATTTGGTGGAGTGCAATAGGTAAATATTTATAATTCATATGCCATAGGCGCAAGTAAAGATATTGGTGAGTATGGTGCTCTGTCTTTTGACTGGAAAACATCTGTTTCGAAGACTGATACATCCAATGAAAATGGTCATGCATATGGGATTAGATACAATAAAAATATCGCTCAGACAAACACCGAAGTATCTTTGGCTAGTCATTACTATTATTCGAAAAATTATAGAACTTTTTCTGAAGCAATTCATAGTAGCGAGCATGATGAATTTTACGATAAAAATAAGAAATCAACAACCTCTATGTTATTAAGTCAGGCATTAGGATCTCTGGGTTCTGTTAACTTAAGCTACAATTATGATAAATATTGGAAACATGAAGGTAAAAAATCAATAATTGCTAGTTATGGGAAGAATTTAAATGGTGTTTCGTTATCGCTTTCATATACGAAAAGTACATCAAAGATTAGTGAAGAAAATGAAGATTTATTCAGTTTTCTACTCAGTGTACCTTTGCAAAAACTTACAAATCATGAAATGTATGCTACATATCAAAACTCATCCTCTTCAAAGCATGATATGAATCATGATTTAGGTATTACTGGTGTGGCATTTAATAGCCAATTGACATGGCAAGCAAGAGGGCAAATAGAAGATAAATCGAAAAATCAAAAGGCTACATTTTTAAATGCTTCTTGGCGAGGTACTTATGGGGAGATCGGAGCAAACTATAGTCATAATGAAATAAATCGTGATATTGGGATGAATGTTTCTGGTGGGGTGATTGCTCATTCATCAGGAATTACGTTTGGTCAGAGTATATCGGATACTGCTGCACTGGTAGAGGCTAAAGGTGTAAGTGGGGCAAAAGTTCTGGGCCTACCAGGTGTTAGAACCGATTTTAGAGGCTATACAATATCCAGTTATCTTACTCCATATATGAATAACTTCATATCTATAGATCCAACAACGTTACCAATAAATACGGATATTAGGCAAACTGATATTCAAGTAGTTCCTACCGAAGGTGCTATTGTAAAAGCTGTATATAAAACAAGCGTGGGTACTAATGCATTAATTAGAATTACAAGAACAAATGGAAAGCCACTAGCTCTTGGCACAGTTCTTTCACTTAAGAATAATGATGGAGTAATCCAATCAACATCTATTGTTGGCGAAGATGGTCAGGCATATGTATCTGGATTGTCAGGAGTGCAAAAATTAATCGCTTCGTGGGGGAATAAGCCCTCCGATACTTGTACAGTTTTTTTACTCTCTTCCCGATAAAAACAAAGGTCAGATTAGCTTTTTAAATGGAGTGTGCAAATGAATCAGTATAATTCGTCAATACCTAAGTTCATTGTCTCTGTTTTTCTGATTGTTACTGGTTTTTTCAGCTCAACTATTAAAGCACAAGAACTTAAATTAATGATTAAAATAAATGAGGCTGTTTTTTATGACCGTATTACAAGTAATAAAATAATAGGTACGGGGCATCTATTTAACAGAGAGGGAAAAAAATCCTCATTAGTTCAAGTTTAGAAAAAATTAAAAATACCCCAGGGGCATATATTATTAGAGGTCAGAATAACTCAGCCCATAAGCTTAGGATAAGAATAGGTGGAGAAGACTGGCAACCAGATAATTCAGGTATTGGTATGGTATCTCATTCTGATTTTACTAATGAATTTAATATTTATTATTTTGGGAATGGAGACATTCCTGTTGACACATATTTAATAAGCATATATGCGACAGAAATTGAATTATAATAAAGGGTGCGCAAATTGGCGCACCTATAACTCTTAATTATAAAGCATAAATGCAGCTTTTTCTCCTGTATTTCTATGCTTATATTTTAGATGGAATTGTTTTGGGGTTAAGCCATAATAGTCAGAAAATAATTTAATGAAATATGATACGCTTGACATTCCTACGGCATATGATACTTTATTAATATGGGTGTCGCTATCAAGCACCAAACGCGCTGCTTTTTGCATCCTGGCATCCAGAAGGATTCTGTAAAAATTAGTATTTTCATTCTCAAGTTTTTTTCTGATAGTCACTTCTGATAAATTTAGTTTTTCGGATAATGTTTTTAATCTCCATTTCGTTGAAATGTCATTATCTATTGTTTTTCTAACAATATCAGAAAAACTACGTGAGACTGAAATGCACAGAGATGTGTATAGCTGCTCGATATTATTCACTTTTGAAAATAAGCAGGCAATTTCATAAATATCATTATTGTTATTTTTTCTCTTTTTTAAATATTCAAATAAAATTCCATTAATTCCATTGTCGGTTATAATAAAAACCTTATCGCTAAATGTTCTGTAGCGTATTGGTGATAAACTTTCTGAGCAATTAGAAGCCTCAAATAAGCATAAAACTCTACTTAATAATTCATCTGGCAAAGTAATAATGTCAAATGATTCAATGTCATCCATATATTCAATTTCCACAACGGCTTCTATATTTTTTTCTATTAAGGCTATGTTGCCTCTAGTTATTTTTATTTCCTCTGGCTTTGACTTGTTCTTAATGGTAACAATACAGTTTTTCGAATGTAAAATAGCATAACGATATAGTTTTATTTTTATGGCGTTTTTTTTCAACATGGAATCGCACCTAATTTTCACGCTTCACTGCAGAAGCCGATTTTATATTATTGTAGGTATTGTTTTATGATATAAAAATAACTTTATTAGATATGATTATCCGAAGGTGATGTTTTAAAATATCTAAATGCAGTGTAAGCCATGTGTGGTTGTTATAAGTGCTTTATAGGAGTTGTTGTTTCGTTATGCTCAATTAATTATGTCCATCTATATCCAACGGAGAGCCATGTGATATTTCTTTTAATGCCGGTACTGTACAGTCCGGGCAGGCTTGATTGGATCTATAAAAATAGATATGACTATCTCCTAAGATTTTAAATTCTCCGTATAAATGTTGAATGGGGATACTGCAATGCCTTTGATGTGACGTCTTAAAGGTAGGGCTTTATACATAACCAATACTCGAGTGAATCTGATGAAAGTGAATATGCATAAATGAACCATCAAAATATTCACATATTTTTACTTTTCGTCTTGGTTTGACCATATCGTAATGAGGTTGCTATAGAATGGATTAGTATTATTTTGTGGTAGTGGTAAATACATTTATTTTAACCTTGAAGAGTGGGGCTGTTTATGGGTGAATCCATCATTACAAACATCATCTCCATAATCCGGGAGCGTCAGAGTGCGGACAACGCGCCTGTTAAAATCCGCGATATTGCTGATGCTGCCGGACTCAGTATCTACCAGGTCCGGTCATATCTTGAGCAACTCCGTGCTGTCGGGGTGCTTGAGAAAGTAAATGCCGGAAAGGGAGCGCCCGGATTATGGCGTCTGCTTTGACCGTTTTCCCGGAAGACGGGGACATCAACCGGATATGGTACGATCGGTTTTGTATCGAATTTAACAGCGACGGCGGACTGAGTCCGGCTGAACTGCGGGTTATCCGACTGCTGCTGCAGGGCTATAACTGCGGGCAGATTGCTGCCCTCTGTTTTCGCAGCGTCAAAACCATTTCAGCCCAGAAAGTTCTGGCTTTCAGGCGCCTCGGCGTCAGGAATGATGCCACCCTGTTGCCAACCCTGATGCTTCTGGGGATGGTGACACTGTATACCGACCTGAACCGGTGTCATTCACTGGAGGAGGGCGGCCCGGAATGTGGGTCGGAAGCCGGATAAGTATCACTGAAAGTTATTTTATCATGTTCATGAAATTCGTTTATTACGCCTGTCTGGCCGTCGTCATATTAATGGCAATGGTCTTTTGTGTGTCAGTGCTTTTTATTCTGGAAAACTCATGACCGGAATATTCCGGCTGCCGGCTTAATGACCGTGCCGGATGAATTAAGATTTACTGCTGCTGTCAGGCGGTGCCGTTAAGCGGCCTTTCATTCTGTATATCTGTTATCCATGGAGTGTTTCCGTGACGATGAATTATGCCCGGGAGCTGTTTTTCCTGAGGGGAATATTATTTTCTTTTTTTTTACCTGGCTGCGCCCGTCCTGTGATTGCGCAGGAGTGGGAGTTCATAACGCCCTTGGTGGCTGATGCCCCCGCCGAGGTGGAACTATTTTCCTTTTACTGTCCGCCCTGCTATGCGTTCTCACAGACGATGGGCGTGGCCCAGGCCATCCGGCACGTACTGCCGCACGGTGACCGGATGATCAAGTACCATGTCAACCTGCTGGGCCCCCTCGGCCATGAGCTGACACGGGCCAGGGCGCTGGCCATGATGATGAAGGAAACTGACGTGGTCGAGAAGGCCTTCTTCATGGCCGACATGGTGGAGAAACGCCTGCATTCCCCGGACGATGTCCATCGGGTGTTTATGTCTGCCACCGGTATCAGTCGCGGGGAGTATGACAGAAGTATAAAAAGTCCCGCCGTGAATGACATGGTGGCATTACAGGAACGGTTGTTTAAGGAATATGGCGTGAGGGGGACGCCTTCCGTGTATGTCCGTGGCCGTTACCATATCAACAATGCCGCCTTCGGTGCATTCTCCGTCGAAGACTTCAGGAGCCGTTATGCCGCGGTGGTCTGGAAACTGCTGGCCGGTAACCCTGATGCCGACTGATGATAAAGGCACTATACAGGCCGGAGATATCCTCCCGCTCCGTGCGCTGATTCTCCTGCTGCTGACCAGCGTCTTTATCTCCGGCTTTCTGACCGGCGTCCTGGCCATGCTCTGGCTTATCTGCCGTGGGGCATGATGTGAAGTCCGGTCTCCCCTGTAACAGAAAACATAACTTTCACCACCACGATGTTCAGATATTTATGTAACCAGAAAGCAGCACTGCTGACCGCCATTCTCCTGATGGCGGCCGGCGTGCTCACCCTGTGTTTCCCGGAGTCCTGGTACCCGCAGGAAACAGAATGGCAGCTCACAGCAGAAAAAGAAATTACCGGGATACACGGCGGCCTCTCCGGCCTGACATGGAACCCGGACAGCAGAACGCTGTTTGCCGTGACCGACCACCCCTCCTCGATGGTGGAGCTGGACACGGAAGGGAACGTGCTGCGGGTGATACCGTCAGACGGCGATCACGATTTTGAGGCCATCGAATACCTCGGCGGGAACCGCTATGCCCTGTCCCGGGAGCGGGAACGGACGCTCACCACCCACTGCATTGACAGCAGCACAACCGTCCTCCCGCCGGCAACATACAGCCTGACGCTGGATGTGAACAGGCACAGCGACAATGCCGGTTTTGAAGGCCTTGCCCAGGGGCGGGGAGAGCATGCCCTGATGGTGGCGCAGGAGAAAAAACCTCTGCGGCTTTACGTGACGGACCAGAGCCCTGATGCGCTGTCGGTGAGTGACTCGCTGACACACCGGGCCTCCCTGCCATGGTTCCTGAAGGATATCTCCGGCCTGCATTATGACCGGAACAACGGGCTCCTGTATGTACTTTCTCATGAGTCTGACGTGGTCGTGGTGTCGGACCTGGACGGCGGGAGAAAGGTGATGTCGCTGCGCCGGGGACACTATGGCCTGCGAAGGGATATCCCGCAGGCGGAGGGGATAGCCTCAGATGACCGGGACACGCTGTGGATAGTCAGTGAACCGAATCTGTTTTACCGCTTCACCCGCACGGCTTCGTCCTGAGGATGAGGCGGCGTGGAAGGTGAAGTAAAATTCGCCGCGTGAAGCCGGCCGGCATTGGTGCCGGTGTCAGCGGTGGATGCTGACAGTGGAAAGATGATGAAAAACATAACATTCAGCGCATCTTTTTTCAGGGAATTATTCTGGTTTGTGGTGATGGTGGGAAGCTGGTTGATGACCTTCCCCTGTAAGTATCCCGCATAATCGTGCCATTCACATTTAGAGATCCTCCGGCATAATCAATCTGCCAACAAAGGAGATCGCTATGCGTAAAGCCCGTTTTACTGAGCATCAGATCATTGCCGTAATTAAATCGGTTGAAGCCGGACGAACCGTTAAAGATGTCTGCCGGGAGGCCGGTATATCTGAAGCCACCTGGTACAACTGGAAGTCCAGATACGGCGGCATGGAGGCTTCTGATATTAAAAAGATCAAGGATCTTGAGGACGAGAATCGGCGTCTCAAACAGATGTTTGCCGACCTGAGCCTTGAGAACCGGGCGCTGAAAGACGTTATCGAAAAAAGCTTTAAAACCAGCCTTTAAGCGTGAGCTGGTCACTCATCTGATAACGACATTTGGACTCAGTATCCGTCAGGCCTGCCGGAGTCTGAACCTGAGCAGAACGGTTTACCATTACCGTCCGGATAACACGCGTGACGAACCCGTTATTGTCGCGTTGCAGGCAGTGGCAGAGCGATACCCACGGTACGGTTTTCCAAAACTTTTCCAGGTTCTGCGGCGGCAGGGATACCCGTGGAATCACAAAAGGATCCATCGTATTTATTGTCTGCTGAAGCTGAATTTTCGCCGTAAAGGCAAACAACGGTTGCCGGTGCGTAATCCCTCGCCACTGGCCACACCGGAAGCGCTTAACCAGAGCTGGTCTGTCGATTTTATGCATGATGATCTGGTCTGTGGCCGTCGTTTTCGCACGTTCAATGTCGTTGATGACTTTAACCGTGAGGCATTGTCGATTGAAATCGATCTGAATCTGCCAGCTTTGCGCGTGGTCCGTGTACTCGACAGGACCGCGGCAAATCGCGGCTATCCGGTTATGCTACGCATGGATAATGGTCCGGAATTTATCTCACTTGCACTGGCTGAATGGGCAGAGCAACATGCAGTAAAACTGGAATTTATTCAGCCGGGTAAGCCGACGTAGAGCGCTTTTATTGAGCGCTTTAACCGAACATACCGTACAGAAATACTCGATTTTTATCTGTTCAGAACGCTGAATGAAGTGCGGGAAATCACTGAAAGATGGGTGTCAGAATATAACTGTGAACGCCCTCATGAATCACTGAACAATATGACGCCGGAGGAATATCGGCAACACAATCATTTGGCCGGGATCTCAAAAAATGCCTGGAACTAAAACGGGTCTATTTACAGCGAGTCCGGCCTTCGCACCAAAAGCATATAAATGGACCTCAACTGAGGTCTTTTTTATTTCTAAAATCCAGAAGTTACCTACCTTTCTCGGTTGAGCGCTGTGTTTTTTCCGTTGTTATCAGAATGCTAACTGTCAGTACAGAGCCGACAAACAAAAAGTATGTCTGCAATAATGTCTTGAATGTACATATAGTTGCGAGCATCATCGCAACTATGTGCTCATGGATTCTTCAACGTAATGACCTCTGACAAAACCCTAAAGCAAGCGATATCAAATATTACTATCTGGCGCAAAGGCGAACAGCGAGCGCCGCATAAGCCGTTATTGCTGTTATATGTCCTCTCGCACTATCGGCAGGGCCACGATCGTCTATTTGATTATGGTTCTGAAATTCATGAGTAATTGCTGGATTTACTGGAGCGCTATGGGCCACAGCGCCGTGAACAGCGCCCGGATATGCCGTTCTGGCGTCTGAAGGGCGATGGTTTCTGGGAATTGCAAAACGCGGAATTCTGCTCAACCAGCGGTAGCCGCCAGCCACCTAAACGTGAACTCATTGAATATAATGTTGCTGGTGGGTTTGATGCCGTCAATTTCGCGCTGGTAACAAAAAAACGTAAGCTAATCGACACGCTGGCGCAGCAGATCCTTGAGGCGCATTTTCCGACCAGTATTCAGGAAGACATCGCTGACGAGATGGGTTTTGATATTCGCACCTCTCTCCGTCAACGCGATCCGAAGTTCCGCCAGGCGGTGCTACGAGCTTACAATTATCAATGTGCGGTCTGCGGCTTCAATATGCGCCACGACAACGCCCCTATAGCGCTTGAAGCAGCCCATATCAGATGGAAGCAGCATCATGGTCCTTGTGAAGTACCTAATGGCCTGGCGTTGTGCGCAATCCATCATAAAGCGTTCGATCGTGGTTCGATTGGCCTGGATGAAAATATGCGCGTGGTGGTTTCCGACGCGGTGAATGGTGGCGGGGTGGTACAGCGGATGTTCTGGGATTTTGCGGGGAAAGAGATCGCGTTGCCGCAGATGAAAGAAAATTATCCGGGTGAACGGTTTGTGGAATGGCACGAGAGGGAGGTGTTCAGAGGAGGGCATTGATCTGGGGGAGTATTTTGAGTGTGGTATACGTTATCTGTAAAAAATAGCTCCACATCAAAGGCATCAAAGTAATCGGCCACGGTTCTCGCACTATGGTCTGTAGCGCGCTGGTGGAGTCACACCTGTGGTCAATCGACGCGTAGAGCGCCAGATGAGCCATCATGAGCGCAAGCGGAATTTATAAGGCGCGGCGCCTTAAAGAGCACAGGGAGATTGTAAGTAGCCCGATATTGCTGGCTTTTGCTTAGCTTGCTGACGGGATTCGTCGTATGAAACATGAAAATTACCTCATGTTTTATATAAGGATTCGACACTATATCAAAACCGGTAACTCTCAATCTTTCAAAGCTATGTGTCAGATCAGGTCGTGATAAGACACGTAAATTTAAAGATCTATATATCTGGCCAGATAGACTTTTTTATAACAGCTTTATAAATTAAACAAATCTGTCTCTATGACAGATTTGTTTAATTTATAATTAGAGGTTTGCAACGTTATGATATACTTTTTGCACATCATCATCATCTTCAAGGGCATCAACAAGTCCTTCAAAGATTTCTAAATCTTCTGGTGAAAGTTCAACTTCTGATTGAACAATCATTTCTAATTCTGTTGTTGAAAATTCAGTAATTCCAGCTGCTTTTAGCGCTGCAATTCCTTTGTGCAGGTCTGTAGCTTCAGTATAAATAACGATGTTTCCTTCTTCTTCGGTTACATCACGAACATCAACTTCAGCATCAAGCAAAATTTCGAAAATATGGTCAGGGTCTGTTCCTTTAAATACAATCACTCCAGTATTGTCAAACATATAGCTGACAGCACCTGCCGCTCCGATATTCCCGCCTTTTTTATTGAAAATTGTGCGGATATTAGCAATCGTACGGTTAACATTAGACGTCAACGTTTCAGCGATAACCATTGAACCATTGGGTCCAAAGCCTTCATAACGCCCTTGCACGAACGTTTCATCTCCGCCACCTTTGGCTTTATCAATAGCTTTATCAATAACATGTTTTGGAACCTGTGCTTGTTTCGCACGTTCAATAGCGAATTTTAAAGCTGAGTTTGATTCCGGGTCTGGTTCACCTTGTTTAGCCGCAGCATAGATTTCTACACCAAATTTTGCATATACTTTAGACGTTGCACCGTCTTTAGCCGTTTTTTTAGCAACAATATTTGCCCATTTACGTCCCACTGGAAACATCTCCTCAAAGAATTATTTACATTAATGGCAGGTTAATAACCTGCATGTTTTTCTGCCGTATTATATCATAATATATAAATTCTCGTCTATGAGAAATAAAAAGTTCCAGCTTTTACGGAGGATTACTTTGATTTTAACAATAGCTAATATGGTGGGTAAGTCATTTTTTAATTTTCTTCTGGTTCTTTTTTTATTCTTAATAATTGAATCGCAGCAATAACGTCTTATTGATGGTGGTTTCGTTCATCAGGTGAGGTGGAACGCTTGCACGTTTTGCGACATATTGTGGCAGAAACTTAATGGCGAAATTAAGAGCCTATCCCATTAGGGCTATTTTACTTGCCATTTTGGACCTGGGCAGTGCTCAAAATCCTCACGTACTACGTGTACGCTCCGGTTTTTGCGCGCTGTCCGTGTCCAAACTGGCTGCGCCAATAACGCCTGGTGGGATAGTCTCTAAGACGATATATTCCCGCCTTGAGCCGCGTTAATTTGTTGCATACTTTTAAATGGAGGTATACCTCTTGTAGGCTATACCTCCTGCTTCACGTTATCGCGCGATTAACGCAAATACGCCCCAGCCAAAGTATTCTCGCGTCCAGGTGACGTGACGTTTGGGGGCTACCGTCAGTTCTGTTCGAACCTCCTGCGCAAACTCATCGTCAGGGTTTTCCTCCAGCCAGCGACGCATGGTCATCCACTTCGCGGCTTCATATCTGTCCCAGCCTTGCGGGTCCGCCAGCACCATTTCCACTACGTCATAGCCGAGTTGGTCGAAAAAGGCGACCAGCTCGGGCAAGGGGCGAAAATCGGCGACGGATGAGACGCCACAGGCGTGGGCGATCTCTTCCGTTGCGGGGATCTAACGCCAGTACGGTTCACCGATGAGAATGATCCCGCCAGGTTTGAGGCTTTTGGCCAGCAGATCTATTGTCCCCGCGACACCGCCCGCAATCCAGGTCGCGCCTACGCAGGCCGCCACGTCATATTTTTCCTCGTCGATATAACCGGCCGCGTCGTTATGAATAAAATGTACGTATTCACTGACGCCGAGCTCTTCTGCACGTTGTTTTGCCTGTGTGGTGAAGAGCGGGCTTATGTCAATGCCAGTACCTGTAACACCGTAATCGCGAGCCCAGGTGCAGAGCATCTCACCCGAACCGCTACCGAGATCAAGAATCCGCGTGCCTGGCTTCATGCGTAACGCATGGCCCAGTGTGGCGTACTTTTCCGCTGTAAACGGATTATGGATACGGTGTTCGCTTTCGCTAATGGTAAAAATACGTGGGATATCCATTGGGTTATTCCTTTTACTGAGGGTGATTCCCTCAGCGGGAGGGGCTTTTTCAGCCAGTAGCGCAAACAGCTTGCCTGCAAAAGTCTCGCCGACCGGCCAGGTGTGACTGTCCGGGCGCTGCAACACAGTGAAGCCAGCATCACCAAGCAGGCTGATATATTCATCATCGCGCCAGGCCTTCATTTGACTGCCGAAACGGGTGGTACAGCCGTTTTCCGCTATCGCCCAGAACTGCGTTGAGCTGGTTTGGGCCTCTTCATCCCAGGCATTTTCCGTTAACAGCAGATGAGGCTCGGCAAGAAACAGGCCGTGCGGACAACGCTGCCAGCATGGTTGCGCCATGCCCTGGCGTTTAACTTCATCGAAGGTATGCACTTCAACAAGCAGTTTGCCGTCCGGTTTCAACCACTGCGCGCAATGACTGATGAGGTTTTGCGCATCCGCAGCGCTAAAGACATTCAGTTCCCCAAACGTCATCATAATGAAATCGAAAGGTTCCGTGGGGTGGTATGTACGAATATCTTGCTGAATGTAGTCAATATTCAGGTTTGCGGCTTGCGCCTGCTGGCGAGCCCATGTGATGGATGCCGGAGAGAAATCTACGCCTGTGCAGTGAAACCCACGCTCCGCTAACAGGCGGGTATAAAAACCGGGTCCACAGCCGAGATCCAGAATGCGGGCGCCAGCGGGTAACTGACGGGTAATCCATGTTACCTGTTGCTCAATCACGGTTAGCCGGCGGCTGGCCCAGTCGTGGTCCTGTGACAGATGATTTTCCAGCATGCGTTGGCTGAAGGCTGGCTCGTCCCAGGGGATTTTGCCTTCATCGGGTAATAGCCGAATGCGATGCGTTGCAAAAATAACGGCGCTGATATCCATCATCATCTCCTTAGCGATTATCAGGCTGGGCGCGAACGTTGTTCAGCCCGGTTGTATTAATGCGGTAGGGCTGACCGTTAACGGATTTGATCAGCTTTTTGGTTTTGAGTTTTTTGAATACAGCGAGCGTGCAATCGGCGAGCAACAGCCCTTCGCGGCTATAGCACTCAACGGCGGTGACGCGGCCTGACGCATCGCGGATGTGCGTAATGCGTCCGCCTTTGGCGAGAACGTGTAAGGTACGTTGTTCCTGACGGGATAAATTCATACTGAAGAACCTGTTTAATCATCATAGGCAAAACGTGCAAACACACTGCGGTGTCCGCATTCGATTTCGGCACATTGATAATCAGTCCGGCCTGAAAAGGTCGGGGAACTGATTATCAGATGATGACATTCTCCAGCATCAAAGCCTCGGGTTGAGTTGAAAGGTATTTACGTCGTGAATGATAACACCTGATTTCTGTAAGTGAATAACCGGGAGTGAAAAGTGTGATCTCAAAGGGAGGATCATGCGTTTAGTAAGTCAGTTGAATAGATCCCGCCGCTACCATAATGAATATTGATTAAATTCATATACCCGATAATGGCCGCTTTGATAATCTCGGCGTATCTTTTTAGCCATTGACAGGGTTGTTGCGTTGGAAATCTTTTTTTAACCCACTGAAAAATATCACTTAAATATTTTTCATACATAAACATTTATGGTCCGCTGAGTTCGGATCCGGTTTTGTATGGGTTAAAAAAGGTACGTTATGAAAGTCATATGGACTGTCACTCCTGTGGGGTATCAGCGCATAGCGAAACGTTGCCCTTCATGCAGCGTAAAACGGGACTTCACGCCTTCTGGGGCATTTCGGGTTAATTCGCAAAAGAAGGTACTCGATGTCTGGAGTATCTATAAATGCACACACTGCGATTACACCTGGAATATCTCCCTGTTCTCGCGCCTGCCAGTCAGCAAAATTAACCGCGATCTTTATGGCCGACTGATGGCGAATGATGCCGCCACGGTGCAATATTTTGCTTATGACAACGCGATCCTGAAGCGAAACAATGCTGAATTATCGGGGCAGCCTGATTTTCACATTCAGGAACGGTGGCTGGTCAGTATCGCCTCCCACAAGCAGGTCAGTGTTAGCGTCAGGATTTCCCGTTCTTTTCAGGGCAGCCTGCTGTCGATTTTGAAGAAGCAACTCCTGTTAAGCACAGCCGAAATCAAGAGACGGATTGAAACAGGGCAAATAAGTGGCGTCACGATGAAAATGCTTAAATCGCGAAAACTGAAGAATGCGAAATATGATTTGCAGCTCTCAGTTGAAACACTGTATGACCGGCGAAGGATTGTTCTGACCCGTCGATAAAAATAATAAGCTCACCTTACGTTTAAGTGTGCTGGTATGGCAACGACGCAACGGAATGAAAGAAGGATTAAGGGACAGGTGAGCTTTAGTTGAATAACGCTTGTCTGTGGCATTCAGTGAAGGCTGAATGCCATGGATAATCCAGATTTTCGCACCAGTGATGATCAGCAGAATGACAAAGGGCGATGGGCTACAATTATCTGTAGAGTAAATAAATATTCACGCAACACCATTAAAAAATAAGAAAAAATGGCTCACTGTTGAACTGATATTAATACCTGAACCACTGAATTAGAGTAATGTGGCGCTATTCATAGCGTAATTTTTTCTGTTGCGGTTACAGGGGGAGGAATGCACACCTTTAGACCATACTCACTAAGGCATAGCGATCTGTTATATGAAGATATTCCGTTAGAAATACGCGAGCAAATAATCTTATTGATTATCAATACGCTAGGAAACTGCTCCTCTTTTTATGATATGACATTATACTGCTATCATAATAGTCATTCTGACGAAGTTTATCGAAGAATATGTAAAACGTTGCGCAAATAGTATGGCTTATTCACCTTATATGCGCATTCAACGTCATATCTGGATGAAATGAGTAATCTGTTATTAAAAACAGATGATAAAAGAAAGCATATTGATACCATTGAGCTTGCTTTTAACTATATAGATACTTACCTTCGGACCTATGAAGTTACGCTTGGGTTAGAACCGGATAAGGCGATTAGTGAATTAAACAATATATTTCATGAGCATAGTTTAAAATATCGCTATGAAAATGGTAGAATTGTAAGGCTGCGCAGAATAAAACGGCTTAAAAACATATGTTATTATTTGTACTCTCCTGGAGAGTATGGCTTTGTCGAATATGATCTTATGGAAGCGTATAATCGCCTGATACTTAATGATTTTGCCTGTGTCGTAAGGGAATGTCATGCAGCCTTCAGAAGCGTTCTTCTCAGAATTCATGAGAGAAAAGGTATCGTATATCATGAACAAGATAGTTTAAATACACTAATGGCTAATCTGATGGCGAGAGGCGTTATATCTGCTGAATATGTACATAAATTTCATTTTTTAAGTGACGTGCTGGAGTCAGAAATATTTCTGCCGATGGCGCCAGAAAAGTCGCATCATCACTACGCAATGATGCTCCGTATCTCTGAAGAGTTGGCCTGTAGTATCTATTATCTTACTGAGCGGAGTATATTTTTTCTTACCCAGCGGGCTGAAGAAGACAGTGTCGCGCCATAATAATGATCGCGCTGTCGCTCAGTCAGACTGGATCATCGTTATTTAAATTTGTTCAGACGTCGGAATTTTTTGTTCTGCCGTCTGTTTTTTTAGTGATGAGCTGTTCAGTGCAATAATAAGGGGTACAGTACGATGACTGATTTTTAAACTGCATATCATCTGTGTCGCATTTACTCATGGGTATTGGGTCAGGGAGAGAGAAGAATGAGCACTATTTTAAAGCCTTTTTTATTGGCGGTAACCCTGATGTTAATCTTAATAAGGCTTGGCTTTGCAACGGAGGATGGAGCGATAACCATGGTTAAAACCTACAGCGCTTATGACTATTTGCAGACCCGAGCGCGGTTGATGCACGCTGTCGCCGATCACGGTCTGGTGTTATTTGGGGAATTTGATCATGCCAGAGCGGCACAGAATGTTAACCTGAAAATGCCGCCGACAACGGTTCTGGTCTTTGGCAATCCTAAAGGCGGAACGCCTCTCATGCTGGCGCATCCCGAACTGGCACTGGATTTACCGTTTCGGGTGCTCATTAGCCAGCAAGCCGATGGGCGAACGTTAGTCAGTTATCATCCCGCTGAAACGCTGCAACGTTATGGTCTTGATGCCGCAGCCATACAGGCTTTGAAAAAACTGGAACAGCTCGTTGAAAAAAGTCTCCACTAAAGCTGAAAATATGGCTTCAATCGGGCGATGTGTTTGCACGAGTGATGTCGCGAATAAATGCGCTCACATCGTCCATTACCTGATGCGATAAGGCGGCATCGAAGGTGGCGCTATCAGCATCACAGAACCCGTGCCGCGCATCGTACATTTTACACCGCACCCAGGGTCGCTTTTCCAGCGTCTGTCGCATGGCGAGGGGATCAAACGCCGGCTCATAACGCGCGATAATAACCAGTGTCGGACAGAGAGGCGCAAGATGAAGGTACTGGCGTATACGGGAACCGTAATAGCAAATGACGCCATCGCATAACCCACTGGCTGCACTTAGCCATGCGAGCGTTGCGCCGACGCTATACCCTACGACGATTAGCGTCTCGTACTGCGTTCTGAGATCGTGGAGTAATGTGGTAACGACGGCGGGATCAAAGCCGACATTTGCTGAAAAGTGACGGTAAGCCTCCTCCTGCTGTTCATAGCGAAAGGGGGTATGGTGAGGAAACAGCGCGGGAATATAGATGTCGAATCCACGCGTCATCCATTCATGGCCTGCGCGTTGGATATGAGCGTTAATACCATAAATTTCATGCAGAATAATCGCTGCCCGGCGATGGCGGCTCGACAAACTGGAGGCGTTGCTTCCCCCGGATACGCCTGGGGCGAAAAACACGGTGTCTTTTATCATAACGCGTTTTTGATACAAAGAGAGCGGCTGGATTTTCGCCGATCACGCTATGTCAGAGGCATTGTTCCTGTCAATGTACAGACACATTTTATGGCCTGATTTTTGGTTGATAAATTTTATATTGGTAAACCAATATGCTGTTCATATTCAGGCATCAGGGCTAAAGGTGGAACATCAGTCGTGTATTGTCTATTGCCTTTCCTTTCATCTGGCCTCACTAGCGAAACGGGGCGCATTATTATTTTGTTGGTTGACCAGTTTCGCGTTTTTGGTGTGCTACGCGTGCTATCCCTATTTACAAATGCTATAGTCTGATACCGGGAAATCGCATCGGACGGGCACGACCAATATGAAATCAAACACTTCTCAGCAAAGACCTTACCAGGAAGTGGGCGCAATGATACGGGATCTGATTGTTCAGACGCCGTACCGCCCCGGGGAGCGCTTGCCGCCGGAAAGAGAGATCGCTGAGAGGCTCAATGTGACGCGTACCGTCGTGCGTGAAGCGCTGATCATGCTGGAAATTAAAGGTCTGGTTGAAGTCCGCCGCGGCGCCGGGATCTACGTGCTCGACAGCGCGGATAATAACGAGATGGAAGGCGCTGACGTCAATCACTGTAATGACGCCGGGCCGTTTGAACTGTTACAGGCGCGTCAGTTGCTGGAAAGCAATATCGCTGAATTTGCCGCTCTGCAGGCCACCCGCGAGGACATCATTAAAATGCGCCAGGCGTTACAACTGGAAGAGCGAGAGCTCGCCTCCAGCGCGCCGGGCGGCTCAGAAAGCGGCGATATGCAGTTTCATCTGGCCATTGCCGAAGCGACCCATAACAGTATGTTGGTAGAGCTCTTCCGTCAGTCCTGGCAATGGCGTGAAAATAATCCGATGTGGCTCCAGCTTCATAGCCATCTGGGCGATACGCTTTACCGTAAGGAGTGGCTGGTCGATCATAAGCAGATCCTCGCGGCGTTAATTAAGAAAGACGCCCGCGCAGCGAAGCTGGCGATGTGGCAGCACCTGGAAAACGTGAAGCAGCGTCTGCTGGAGTTTTCCAATGTTGATGACATCTACTTTGATGGCTATCTGTTTGAGTCATGGCCGCTGGACAACGTTGATGCCTGATTATACCTGGAATAGCGTGGGCAGGCCCAGTCCACGTTTTACTTCCTGTAGCGTCTTTTGAGTGACCTCATGCGCCCGCTCGCTACCTTTTTTCAGTAATTCCATTAGCATTCCCTTATCTGCAATAAAGGTTGCCCGTCGTTCGCGTATGGGCGCGATCAGTTCTTGCAGGCAGGTCTCCAGCTCATTTTTACAGACACGGTCGCCTAATCCGCCTTGTTGATAATGTGCTTTCATCGCCGCGACTTTGGCTTTATCCGGATGGAGCGCATCCAGCCACGTAAAGACGACGTTACCTTCTATTTTTCCCGGATCGCTAATTTTTAAATGGTTGGGATCGGTGTACATCGCGCTGACCGCACGGTGGATGGTCTCTTCGCTGGCGGAAAGAAGCAGGGTATTGCCGAGCGATTTCGACATCTTGGCGCTGCCGTCAATGCCTGGCAGACGGCCCATATCGCTCAGGAGCGCCTGACAGGGTCGCAATACCGGCGAGGAGAAAAGACTATTCATCTTATGAACGATCTCATTCGTTTGCTCAATCATGGGCAATTGGTCGTCGCCAACCGGTACCATTTCGGCCTTAAAGGCGGTGATATCTGCCGCCTGGCTAATGGGATACGCCATGAACCCGACCGGCAGGGAACGGGTAAAGCCTTTTTGGGCAATCTCATTTTTTACCGTAGGATTACGCTCCACTCGGGCGACGGTAACAATATTCATATACAGCACCGTTAATTCGGCGAGGGCGGGTAACGCGGATTGCAGGCAGATCGTCGTCAGCGTGGGATCGATGCCGACGGCCAGATAGTCAGCTAACACTTGCGGAATATTATCGCGGATTTTTTGCGGATTACTGCCGTTATCGGTGAGTCCCTGCAGGTCGGCAATCAGGACATACTGTTGGTGATCCTGCTGTAGCGCGACGCGCTGGCGCAGTGAACCGACATAATGGCCGAGGTGCAGCGAGCCGGTGGGGCGATCGCCAGTCAGAATGATAGGAAGGGTGTTCATTAAGGACTCCTTTATGCTTACTGTAAAGCCGAAAGACGTCCCGAAACGCAGTAGCCGCCTTTCGGCGGCTACTTAAAGAGGGATAGTGATCCGTGCCGCCTTCAGGAAGGCAGCCACCAGCGGAGATGACGTTGCGTAGCGTTGGATCGTTTCGTGTTCATGTGATCTAACGTATCACGACTAAACGTAAGGGTAAAGCGGCTGGCGTATCGTCCGGGCATAAAGTCATATCGCCTGAACAGATAACATGTCACTGACTTTGAAACGCGATTTTATAATTTGCTGCCCAAAAATACGTGGCGCTGAAAGGCGCATTTTTGATGCAAATCATTTATTACTGTGATAACACTGCGCGCGATAAAAACATTAAATATATTCACATAGTAAATATGTTCTATTGGAATGGTTGTTTTCGATATGACAAAAGTCTAAAAAACCCATTGATGTGAAAAGGAATAAGAATTGTCTATATTCCGATTCGGTGGAATTAAGTAATTTCTCGGATAAAAATAAGAAATGATATTGATATTTCTTTTTTGATATGGTTCTTATTGCGGCTATGGTTATTCAGGAAACGATGCTTGAATGTTTGGCGTAATAGATTTCAGGTCAGTAGCGCTATTGTAAAATGGATTGTTGATGGCAGAAGGTATTTAGCAAGAATCCAGTTATAGCAGATTGTCGGTATTTAATCTGGTATACAGAGACACCAACGAAATGGCTGGAAAATGGAACGTTCTTTCATTGTTGGCGTTCCGTCCTTGTCAGCCTGCTTTGCCGCATGATAATCACGGAGGGGGGATGGACGCCATCTATTTAAAACTGGACGGTATTGAAGGCGAAAGCCGGATCAAAGGTTTTGAAAACCAAATAAAACTTATTGCTTACAACCACAACCCGACAAAACGGGAGTCCGGCGAAGCGAGAGGGACATATATTGGAGGGTTGACGCTGACAAAGCCAGTCGATCTTGCTACACCAGGCCTCTATGAGCACTATTGTAACGGGAAAACGGTGAAAGAAGGCGTGCTGACATTATGCCGTCGTGATAAGGGCGCAATGCTGCCATTTATTATTTATACGCTCACCAATGTGCGAATTTCACGCATGAGCAATCATGGCGACGCCGAAGGCAGCGCCACGGAGACCGTGGATTTGGTTTATAGCCATATTCGCTGGGATATTCCCGTATTAGCGTCGAAAAGCAAAACACGGCGGCCTCTTCACCGACAGGCGCTGTGGCGATGAGGACAAAACAAGCTTGCGGACTCGCAGTGGGCGATGCTGTATAGCGAAATGGCATTTAGCGGCTTGCGAAGGTCGATGAGCGCTCATGTAACCAATCGATTGCCTAAAAAGGCGATAACGCATGGCCCTTACACCCGTTATGATTTTTACGCATAGCCGCTAATAAAACGGCATTTTTTATATACACATCAAGTTGATAGTGTGTTTCTGACCTTGACGTAAATAAGCGGGAAAAGCGATGAAACACACCATTGGGATACTGGGGGGGATGGGACCTGCGGCAACGGCGGATATGTTGGAAAAATTTGTTGAATTGCGACATGCCAGTTGTGATCAACAACACATCCCGCTCATTGTCAGCTCTATCCCTGATATTCCCGATCGTACAGCATGTCTGTTATCCGGCGGGCCTTCGCCATACCGTTATCTGGAGCGTTATCTGCATATGCTGGAAGACGCCGGGGCGGAGTGTATCGTTATCCCATGCAACACTGCGCATTATTGGTTTGATGATTTACAGAACGTCGCGAAAGCGCGAATGATCAGCATCCTGGACGCCACCTTGGGGGATATTCCGCCATCGGCGCGGCACGTTGGTCTGCTGGCGACCAATGCGACGCTGGCGACCGGGTTATATCAAAAGAAAGCTCTGGCGCGGGGGCTGACGTTAATTCAGCCAGAAGAAGCGGGACAGGCGTTGGTAATGCAGGCTATTTATACGCTTAAACGTGGCGATAAAACTGTGGCGCAAGCGCTGCTGCTGCCGCAAATCGATAGCCTTATTGCCCGTGGCGCTCAGGCAATTATTATGGGGTGTACCGAAATTCCGCTTATTGTGGCCGGACATGAACGCGCGATAGCGTGCCCGATGATTGATTCCACAGCGTCGCTGGTGCGCGCGGCGATTCGTTGGTATGAGTCCTGGCCAGACACCCGCGCCTCTTTGACCGGGGAACAACGCCTTACCGCCTGAGGTGTTTACAGCGCGGCCTGAAGCCCACGCAGGTCGCGCCAAAATGTTTCGGCTACCTGACTCATGCGGGTATTCATGCGATAAGCATAAGCCTGAATCGGAATAACCAGTTCGTCGGCATCAAGCACTATCAGGCGTCCGTCGGTAATCTCCTGACGGATAGCATACTCGGGCAACCAGGCGATTCCGCAGCCGTCCATCGCAACCTGTTTTAACAATTCACTCATCGAAGAGACGAAAAATGTACTGAAACTCAGTTCAGCATGGCGAGTCAGAGTACGATTTATCAGCCGGCCCATATAGGAGTTCTGACTGTAATTAAGCAGGGGAAAGTGCGGCTGCTCAAGCGTATAGCGCGGCTCGCCCCGGCCATTGTTGGCGCAAACCGGAAACAGTCTCGACTCAAACAGGCGGATATTATCAAACGGCGCTTGTTGCAGGTTTTCATCGTGATAGGAAAAGATAAAATCGCTTTGCCCCTCACGTAACATATCCACCGCCTGGTCGACATCTATCGCCTCAACGGCGTAGGTAAACTGCGTCGGCATCTGCTTAACGATGGTCGGCAACAGGCCGAGGGAGAGCGAGTGGGCGGCGGCAATCTTGATTTTACGCAGCGTATAATCGCTGCCGCCGCGCAGTTCGGTCAGATTGCTTTCCAGCTGCTGTAACAGGTGGCGAACCTGAGAGTGAAAGATTTTACCCTGTTCGGAAAGCTGTAGCGGCGAGACCTAGCGGTTAAACAGTTCAACGCCCACGGCATGTTCCAGGGCGCGAATCCGCCGGCTAAAAGCGGGTTGCGATACGTTGCGGATAATGGCGGCCTGAGAGAAATTGCGGCACTTTTCCAGCGTCAGAAAATCATATAGCCATTTTGTCTCAATATTGTGCAAATCTGCTCCAGTTACATCCATTTACCGTTATCCTGTCAGTCGCCCGAAGGGGCATTCTACGTCCATTCGGGCGGCTGACAACCGCTTATCCCGTCCTCTTTCAGAATGCCGTGATGGGGCAGCCTGAAACTAGCGGGAATTACGCCGGTTCAAAGGTACCTTTTACGCAGGCTTTCCCCTCATTGACCATGCGTTTGCCGCGCGCATACACCTGCTCAATGCGTAAATCTGCGCTAAAGACAAGCAGATCCGCATCGTTACCGGGACGGATTTCGCCTTTGCCGTCCAGACTGAGGAAGGCGGCTACGCTGGTCGTCAGCGGACGCAGAGCATCGGTCAGGCTGAATCCGTAGTGGTTAACCAGCGTCTGCAACGTCTCCAGCAAACTTTCGAAGCCCGCGACGCCGATGCCCGTCAGATTTCCGGCAGCGTCAAGTAGCGGCTGGCTGCCGTTGCCGTCTGAACTGAGCGTCACCCGGGAAAGCGGGACGCCGGCTTTTACCGCTCTGGCAATGCCCTCCGCCGGCGCGACGGGATCCGGGATACTGGTGGTCATGTCGATTACGCCGCCTTTAAGCGCAAACGCCAGCGCCTGCTCGAAAAGCGATTCGCTACGGTTGACGTGGGTAGGCAGCAGTTTACCGATTGGCACGTCGCTGTTTTCCAGGATGTCATACAGCGGCTGTAACCCTTTTTTGCTGCTGCCCATATGAAAAACGCTGACACCGGGTTTGCCGCCCAGCAGGCCGCCAACGCGTGATTCAGCGGCCATGCTGGCGAGTTGATTCCCGCTGGGCGCGGCGGAACGGTGGTCGGAGACTGCGCATTTCACGCCAATGACGCGGTCGATCAGCGCGACGTCTTTTTCTACCGAGCCAGTAATGGTCGGCGACGGAACGTGATAAGCGCCCGTGAGCATCCAGGCGGTGATCCCCTCCTCATTTAGCGCTCGCGTTTTGGCTAACAGCGACGCGGGATGACGGCTGACGGAGTCGGTGCCAAGCAGGCCGACGACCGTTGTTATCCCGGCTTCCGTCAGGCGGCTCAGGGAGACTTCCGGCGTCCGCGTCGTCGGCCCCGCTTCGCCGCCGCCGCCGATCAGATGAACGTGTTGGTCGATAAAGCCCGGGCACAGCATACGACCGCTAAGATTAATCACCGCACAGTCCGGTACGATATCGCCGGGGATGTCAGCGCCGACGGCAATAATTTTGCCATTCGCGAGTAGAACATCGCAGATGCCCCGGTCTTCTGGCGCAAACAGGTGCGCACCCTGTAATAAGGTAAACTCCGCGGCGGATAAATCAGGCATGATAACTCCTTATTAAACAATAAGCTGCATGACCCAGATCGACAGCAGCGCATTGATGGCGCAGACTGCGATAATATGCGGGTAATATTTGGCGTTGACTTCGGCAGTACCGAGACAGCGGCCGACATTCTGTACCGGGTTTCCCATCAGGTAAATGGCTGGCAGTAGTACGGTAACATCGTGGCCGCTTAGCGCGCCGGCGGTAGCCAGACTGGCCGCCACGCCAACGGCGCCGCCCATACTCATCAGCGAAGCCAGAAGCACCGTAGCCGCTTCGCCGGGAAGCCCCCACAACGCCATCACGGGCTGGCAGATATGGCCTACCCAGTCGAGCAGACCGGTAATTTTCAGCGCCTGAATAATGACAAATGCCATGACCACATTGGGTAACAGGTTGGTCGTGGCGATGGTAAAACCGCGGCGTGCGCCATCGATAAACATATCCATGACATTCTTACGTACCTGAGTCGTCATGATTGGGCTCCTTGCGCAGGGTGACGGCGTTCTTCGATGTTAATCCAGACGCGCAAAAGGTTTGCGCCGATAAATTTGAATAGCAGAATGACCACCAGCGGAATGATGACTGACGTCCCCAGAAAGGCGAATACCGCAACGCCGGAGGAGAAATAGTTGGTGATAATAGCGCTGCCGCTGGTCTGCCAGGCGGCAAAAATCACTTTATCGCGTTCGGTGATTTCACCTTCCTGCGCCAGCTCTTTAGTCATACCCGCCGCGGCGTCGGTATTTTGCAGGTTGGCGATCAGCGCCAGTGAGCAAATGCCGGGAATGCCAAGCAATGGTTTCAGGATGGGCGTCATCAATTGCTGTGCCGCCCGCAGACCGCCAAGCCCATCCGTAATCGCGATGATACCCAGAGAAAGGATAACCGACGGCGCCAGCTCCAGCGCAAAAAGGAAGCCATCTTTCGCGCCCGTTCTGCCCGCGCCGCGAAAGGTCTGCGTACCGGTCACATGACCGAATGACCCGTTGAGTACGGTAAAATCAAAAACGCGCCACCAGCCTTCGCTTCCGGAAAATACGCCGGAAAAGAAAATAATGGTGAGAAAAAACGCCAGGTATCCCTTTATCCCGACCTTTTCTGTATCAAGCGGCATGGCCGCCCCGTCCACTTGTTGCGCCATAGCGATCCCCGAATTTTTTTGATGATGTGTTGGTTGTAGCCACAGGCCAAAAAGCCCGAAACAGAAAGACCTTATCAGCCATAAGGGTAAGGACAAAATGCAAGTATGTATCGTGCTATGCGTTTTTTGCATAGCAGCGCGAAAAATCACCATCCTCGCTACTGCCGGGGGCGCGGGGAACCGTGGACGGTATAACGCGAGGTAAAAAAGCAAAGAAACAGGTGTTGACGCAGGCCGGAGCTGGGAGCAGGAAAAAAGGAGAAATAAATTTGACGTTAGTCAATTTCACGCCACTTAATTATCGTTGTTAAAAAATAGGATTTTTTAACCTAAATTTTACTTTTTTACTGTAATTTTTCACGCCTTAAGAGGAATTGTCACGGTCAGGTCAGTAGCCGCTGATAGGTCAGCTTGCGCCCTAAGAATCCTACGGGCAGGTAATAAAAAACGAATAATCGAATTAATTTCATGATGTGATTTATTTATAATTGTGATGATTTGAGAGGCAGCGATAATCATCATAATGGAATATATACCCAAAATAATTCGAGTTGCTTAAAGGCTGCAAGGGAGTGAGTCCCCGGGAGCATAGATAACGATGTAACTGGGGTGAGCAACGGCCCGTCAGGGCGAGGCCCATGGATGGGCCGGGTAATCCGTAGCCAACACAGAAGCCACTTGAAGTAGGAAGGGTATATAAAATAATAGACAGATTGATAACACTAAAAACCATAGAATAAGTATAGTTTTTAGTGGCATCTTTACCTTGAAATAACGTGTTGAGGATGTGCTATTAAAAACAGATCCGCATTGCGCCGCGAATAGCATTAAAGATACAACCCGGTGCAGATAGCGCGGGTTTACTCTACCGCTTATTCACGTATCACAAACCGTTTTTGTTTTATCTGCTGCGCGGCGCTGATCAGCGCGGCAAAAAAGAGCGCCGCGGCGCCGCAAAGCGTGGCGTTGATAATTGCCGACGCGCCATTGCCTGACAGACTGGCGGCGAGCGGACCGAGAATTTGCCCAATACCATACGTTAGCGTCACCAGGCCTAATAAATTAATATTGCCCGGCGCGCTGAGCTGTCGGGCTAGCGGCATCACCAGCGAGGTTGTGCCCATAAACGTGGCGCCAAAACCAATACTGCTCAGTATTAACAGCAACAACGAGTCGCTGGCGAGAGACAGCAGCACGCAGGCGCTCTGGATCAACAGGTTCGCGGTCAGGCATGGCAGGACACCCCAATGTTTTGCCGCCCACAGCCAGCCGAAGCAGCCGGGAATGATCGCCAGGCCGACCAACGACCAAAGGTGCGCCGTGAGTAGCGGAGAGCCCGCGCTTTTCGCCATCAGCGGCAAATAGGTAGCGACAATGATGTAGCCGAATCCGGCGAAACCGTACAACAGCGCCAGTTGCCACCAGGGCATAGGCTGATTTTCGATTCTTGCTAAAGGCGCAGGCGGCAGCGCATGAGCGCGGGGGGGAATCAACATTGCCACGATTAATAGCAATATACCGGCGAGCGCCCCGGCCCCCAGCCATAGCGAATGGGCCGAAAGCGCATAATGTAAACCGCCAATGACATATTCGTTACCCAGTGCAATCCCGGCCCCGACGCCGGAAAAGAGCGCGGCGATCACAAACGGATGGCGGGTATGATGCAACACAATCATTGATCCAAAAATCATCATTCCCGCACTCGCGACGCCTGCCAGGAAGCGCACCAACATGACGACCGCGGGCTGAGTAAATATCGCCATAGACAGAATAAGAATACCGGTGGCGACCGCCGAAGCCAGCAGCATGGGGCGTAGACGAGAGGGGATATGAAAAAGGCCAAAGGAAAACAGTAAGCTTCCCGCCAGGTACCCTGCATAATTGGCGCTGGCAATCCAGGAGAGCTGATTAAACGTTAGCTGCTTTTCCGCCAGCATTACCGGCAGCATGGGCGTATACAGAAAGCGGCCAACTCCCATCCCCAGCGTCAATACCATCATACCGAAAAGCGCCGTAAAAATGGGATGGCGAGGTGAAGCGCTCTGAGCATGAACCATGGTTTTTCTCTTTGCTAAAGTAAGGCAGGAGTGCCGGATTGTTGTTGTAAATGATAATAAAAAGTAAAATTAATGTTTCAAATTTGCAAGAAAAGAAAGTGAAGCGCAGGCGAATAACGGATTGAGAAGAGGGGCATCGGTGGGAAATGGCATTAAATTAATGCCTCCCACGTGCGGGGTTTGGCAGTTAATCTGAACGAGAATTGCGCCTTCCCCTTCTTAGATACTGAGCAGTGCCGGTATTTGCGACAGTAAATATAACACCAGACCAATAGCGCCGCCGACCAGCGTGCCGTTCACGCGGATAAACTGCAAATCTTTACCGATATTAAGCTCAATCTGCTGCGACATATCGCGCGCATCCCAGCCTTTTACGGTATCGCTGATGTGGCGCGTCAGGAAGGCGGCGAATTCCGGCGCGACGCGGTGCGCGGCCTGTTCCAGATGACCGTTAAGCGAGGCGCGTAATGCGTCGTCGGCGATCAGCGTCTCGCCAAACCATTGTCCGGCATGAGCGATGCGCTGCTTCACCTTTGAGTCTTCGGCGTTGATATCTGTTTTTAACCACTGGCGTAGATCCGCCCAGATTTCGCCGAGATAACGGTTAAACGCCTCATCTTCCTTCAGGTAACTTTTAATGTTTTCTGCCCGGGCAGCCATTTCCGGATCATGTTTAAGTTTATCGATCAGCTTATACGTCGCACGATCGAAGGCATGACGAATCTGATGCGCGCGGTCGTGACTGATATCATCCAGCAGAGAATTTACCGCGTCGGAGACCAGTTCAGCGCTGTGTTCTCCCAGCCATTCAGTCGGCAGAATCTTCGCTTTTAACGGATGTTCGGTTTCCAGCCAGCGTATGATCTGTCTGGCGATAAATGTTCGGGAGCTGTCACGCTGTAACAGGGCGATAAGCTGGGCGATCAGCGTATCGAGTAACACCTGGTGACGATCGTTTTTGGTCATGCTTTCCAGCATCAGGGCGCTGGTGCCGGAAAGATCCACTTTATCAATCGCCTTATGTACCGCTCGCTTGAGCAGCCGCTGAATACGGGCGTCATCGGTTAGTTCCAGAAAGCCGCTCATAATTTGCAGCAGATGCTGCCCGACCCGGCTGGCGTTGTCCGGCTGGCTGAACCAGTTTCCGATAAGCAGCGCGGGTTCATGGCGGCGGATTAGCGCGATCAGCGACTGCGTATCAAGGAACTTCTCCTGTACAAATTGCCCAAGATTTTCGCCGATTCGGTCTTTGTTACGGGGAATAATCGCCGTATGTCGTGAAATAAACGGAATGGGAATGCGGCGAAACAGCGCCACCACGGCAAACCAGTCCGCCAGCGCGCCAACCATCGCCGCTTCGGCAATAGCTTTTACGCCCAGCACCCAAAAACTGGGCGGCAGGAAAAGCGTGGTTACAAACGTCGCGGCGGCTATCAGCAACAGTGAGAGCGCCAGGCGTTTGGCGCGTTTGAGTTCGGCGATTTTATTCATAGGGTTAAGGATAGAGCCAGACGGCAGGAACGTGCAAAAAACATCAGATTATCCTGTGCCGGATAAGCCTCTATCCGGCAGAGTGTTTACTTCTCAGCGGCCAGTTCTGCCGCCTCATGCTGGCGCACGCGCTGTAATAGTGTCGCCAGAGTGAAGACCACAATCACCCCGGCCACCGCTGCCAGCAGGTGAAACGGCAGTCTCCCGCCGTGAAACCACAGCCAGCGGCCAACTTCGACCGACACCGCCATCACCGTCAGAATCACCATGTTCAGCGAGGCTGAAACTGTCCCTTTTGGCAAGTTGTTGGAAAAAAGCGTGAAGCGAAACAGCGTCGGGAAAATCATGCCAATGCCGAACTCGTACAGGCTGGTGCCCAGCACAGACCAAAGCCAGACGTGCGGCAGAAGAAGATTACCGAGGAGCAATGTCGCCAGCCCGCTTAACTGGATTGGTACGGCGCGCCAGATAAAACGCGGTCGGGTCGGATCTTTCACCAGGCGCACAACGATCATATTGGCCACGATCACCGCGCCGAATACGGGCACCTGCGCCCAGGCGAATTGCGAAGTACTCATCCCGCCGGCATCGATCAGGATCACCGGCGACACCGCCACCCAGCTCATCATCGGGATGTAGCTCAACGACAGCGTCGCCGCCCCGGTGAGAAAAATCGGGTTGCGAAACACATTACGAAAATCGCGCAGTACGCTCACCGCGCTGAACGGCACCGCGCCGCGTTGCACCGTTTCTGGCATCGCCAGCAGCAGGCCGCACAATGCCAACAGTCCCATCACCGCAATAATACCGAACAGTACCTTCCAGTGAACGAAGTGCATCAGCGCGGCGCCGGAGAGCGGGCCGATAACCGGAGCGACCAGCACAATGGAGGTAATAATCGCCATCAGCTTAATGGCTTTGGTTTGACCGAAGGCCTCCTGTACCGTGACGTAGCCGACCGTTGCGATAAAGCAAATGCTGGTGCCCTGCACAAAACGGGCAACCAGAAACTGCGTCATTGAGGTCGTCAACAGCGTTGCCGCGCAGGCGAGAGTAAAAATTAATGCGCCTGCAATCAGCACTGGCCGGCGGCCAATCCTGTCGGATAGCGGCCCCAGAAGCCATTGCAACGCCATTCCTCCCGCCAGATAGAGACTGACCGAGGCCGGCGCAAGACTGACGTCAGCATTAAAATCGCGCACGACGTTAATGATGCCAGGCTGAATCAGATCCGTCGTCAGATAGGCGGCAAAATCGTACAAAATCAGCGCCATCGGGAAAAATAACGTTGTGGCGCGTTGGGAGAAAAACTGAATAATCCGTTGCATAAAAAATGCGCTCCATGTCGGAGAACCCCATGATGGGATAGCGAAACTCAATACCGTCATCGTGACGTCAGGCAGGCGATGGAAACAGCGGCTGCGGATGTACTGAATTTCATGTAATCAAAAACGCTGCCGGTGAAAACACAGACAGGAAGAGACGCGTTCTGAATCTCGTCAGAACGTGTGGCGATTACAGATAACAATCAGCACATCACACCTCGGGAAATTTACGTTGCACGGAAAATATACACATTAAGTGTAATTAAATTTTGATGTTAATCAAAAGAGTTTGTCTGGTTAATAAAGATAAAGGCAGGGCGCGCAGACTGGCATTTTGCGTGTTCAGTTCCGAAAATGCATGTGCATTACAGATAACAGGATTTATCTTCCGTCGCGCCTCGCAATGCTGAAAAGGTACGGATGAGAAAGGAATTTTCAGGAGGTAGAGTCGCAGCATCCTGGTTTGGGGTGACGGAGCGCCATGAAAAAATCGACGACCTCAACACCGCATGATGCGGTGTTTAAAACCTTTTTGCGCCACCCGGAAACCGCCCGCGATTTTATGGAGATTCATCTGCCGGTGTCGTTACGCCAGCTTTGCGACCTGCGGACGCTAAAGCTGGAGCCCGGCAGTTTTATTGAAAAAAATCTGCGAGCCTATTATTCCGATGTGCTTTGGTCGCTGAAAACGCGCGAGGGCGACGGTTATATCTATGTCGTGATTGAACATCAGAGCACGCCGGATGCGCATATGGCGTTTCGGCTGATGCGGTATGCGATGGCGGCAATGCAACAGCATCTGGATGCGGGGCATAAGCATCTTCCGCTGGTGGTGCCGATGCTGTTTTATCACGGTGTTGATAGCCCGTATCCTTTTTCGCTGTGCTGGCTGGATGAGTTTGCGAACCCGGAAGTGGCAAGAAGACTCTATGCCGCTGCCTTTCCGCTGGTCGATATTACGGTGGTATCGGATGATGACATTATGCAGCACCGCCGCATTGCGCTGCTGGAGCTCATCCAAAAACATATCCGCCAGCGGGACCTGCTGGGACTGGTTGAACGGATTGCTTCGCTGTTAGTTACTGGTTGCGCTAATGACAGGCAGCTTAAAGCGCTGTTTAATTATCCTATGATTCAGCACGGACATACGCCTCGTTTCACCACGTTTATTCGTGATGTGGTAGGGCATGTCCCGCACACTAAGGAGAGACTGATGACGCTGATAGAGAGGATCCGCGCAGCGGATCGCAGAAAAGGGGAACGGCAAGGAAGACAGGTCGGTCTGGAGGAAGGATTAGAAAAAGGGCTGGAAAAAGGTCAGCATGTTGCCGCATTGCGTATCGCCAGACAGATGCTGGCGGACGGACTTGACCGCGAGACTGTCCAGCGGTTCACCGGCCTTACGGCTGAAGAGCTTCAGGATGTTAGTCACTAACACGGTTCCAGTCTGAATGTTGCAGGCC
Source organism: Salmonella sp. GDC200615 (assembly GCF_050574145.1). Taxonomy (NCBI): domain Bacteria; kingdom Pseudomonadati; phylum Pseudomonadota; class Gammaproteobacteria; order Enterobacterales; family Enterobacteriaceae; genus Salmonella; species Salmonella sp. GDC200615. The sequence goes on from NZ_CP192247.1 coordinate 795,210, forward strand.
CGGTGCCCACCGGGCAACGCTCTCTATAATTATCGTTGATAACCGCACGAATATACCGAACTTTACCGATAGCGCCAGCCATCTCTACTACCCTTATTGTTCTGAGCGGCATTTACGGCTGCCTTAATGACGATAACAAGGAGACATGTGATATGGCTTACCAGACAGTGAATCCTGCCAATAATCAGCTCATTAAAGAGTATCCCCCGCACACGGGCGCGGATATTGAAACCGCGCTGCAAAAAGCTGACGCGCTCTATCACTCCGACTGGTCCAAGGGAGAGATTGACCAACGTCTGCCGGTACTGCATAAGCTGGCTGACTTGATCGACAGCCGTGTTGAAGAACTGGCAAAAATCGCCAGCCAGGAGATGGGCAAGCTCATCGAGCAGAGCCGTGGCGAAGTCAAACTGTGTGCGCAGATCGCTCGCTATTATGCGGATAACGCGAAGCAGTTTCTTGCCCCGGTGCCTTATAAAACCGAGTTTGGCGACGCGTGGGTAGAACATCATCCGATTGGCGTCATCATGGCTGTTGAGCCGTGGAACTTCCCGTACTATCAGTTGATGCGTGTGCTGGCGCCGAACCTGGCCGCTGTTGCGACCGGCCAGCTTCTCCCGCAGATCGTCGCGGCTGGTGACGGGCACCACGGTGTCGTCGCCGATATAGTTTTTGGCATTGCACATCTGCGCTGAGAGCTGATCGTCCAGATCGGTGCGGTCGGTGATCAGCACGATCGTTGGGCTGGCGAATTCGACGCTTTTCATCAGCAGGCGGGTTAAGAACTGCATGGTGTAGCTCTTGCCGCAGCCGGTTGCGCCAAAGTAGGTGCCGCCCTTGCCGTCGCCGAAAGGTTTACGCGCCCGTTCGATGCTGTAATACAGCTTGCGTGCCGCATAGTACTGCGGGTAGCGGCAGCAGATTTTCACTTCGTGTTTGGCTTTATCCGGGAAGCAGATAAAGTTTTTGATCACGTCCAGCAGGCGGACCGGGTGAAACAGCCCCTGAATCATCGAGTGCAGGGAAGGGATGCCGTTCTGCTCGCGGTTTTCATTGCCGGTGACTTTGCGCCAGGAATAGAAATACTCGTACGGCGCAAACAGGTTGCCCATGCGGTTATTGACGCCGTCGCTGATAATGCACAGCGCGTTATAGACAAACAGCTGCGGAATATCGCGGCGATAGCGGGTGCAGAGCTGTTTCCAGGCATCGCCAATATTGGCTTCCTGCTCGCGCACCGCACTTTTAAATTCAAACACTACTAACGGCAGGCCGTTGATATACAGAATGGCATCCGGGATACGCGGCTGGTTTTCTTTGCCGGTGATGGTCAGCTGATTGACGATTTTTACCCGGTTCAGCGGCTGGATAAGATGATAACTTGCCGGCGTTTCTGCGGCCTGTTGCAGCGGCACATCTTCGGTATCGAACAGTTCACGCAGCGCGGCGGGCAGATGCCGGGTGTCGAGCAGTTCGATATAGAGATCTTTCTGCTGGCGATCGTCGCGTTTAAACAGGAAACCGTTGGCCAGCCAGGCGCAGAAGGTTTTGTTGCTTTCATAGAGATCGGAGGCGGGCAGGGTGGTGAACTGTTTGATCAGCCGCTGGATCTCCTCTTCGGTGATGCCGTCGGCCTGATAGCGTGCGGCGAGGTAGTGACGAAGATCGTCTTCGATAATCACCTGATCGAGGCTGGAACGCGGCACATTATCGCCGATCAGGTGCTGATAGCCCTGATCCTGTAACAGTTCAATTATCGCCTGTTCTAACTTCGCTTCACTGAATGAGAGATGCATATCTCGCTCCGGCCCTGGCTGATTTTCTGGTAAGGGTTCCTGTAACAGAGAAAACCTTAACAGAAAGCCCCTGATTTTTCAGGGGCAAAATGGGTTATGCGGGTTCGGTTTGTTTGGCTAAGTTTGGTAGATCCTCCAGGGACAGCTCGCCGGAGATGAGTTTGGGGAGCAGGGTGTCGCGGAGGTTTGTTAAAGCAATATTTTGATAATTATTATTCAGTATTTTTGAAAAATAATTTTTAACAAGCAAAGAATAGCTATTTGTTAATTCTTCATTGCAAAAAGGAACTTTAATATTTTTGAATGTATCTCTTGTTATTGTGTTGAAAACTGAGCCGTGTCCCATTTGTTGAAGGGTTTGGACTGCATTTTTTAATTGGAAGTAAATATATTCATCAGAAATATTATTTTTACCGATAACACCATAGCATGACTGATTCATTGCCATCGGTACAGCAACCATAGCGCATTTCCCTACAGTTCCTCTGGCGCTGATTATTGTTGTTCCTTTTCTTAATAACTTTGCGGAGGAATTGTTGAGTCCTTCAATGGTAATTTTTTTCTCTGTAGTTAATACGTATACGTCGGATTCACTAGGTGCATCGACGACAGAGAACCATGGAATATCTCCATTCCAGAACTCTTCTACAGAGGTTTTAGGTGTGCCACCACCAATTAGTTCTATCAAATCGTTGAAAGATGTTGTTATCCAACCTTTCGGCATCCAACCTAACTCTGTTTCTTCAAATTCAGCCGGGAACAGTGCACGAATATCCGCCGGAAGTGGTTTGAAATCTGCACTATTGCGAATTTTTTGACGCAGTTCAGCGCGAGATTGCAGCGCTTCCGGGATTGGGTTTCCCGCATCCAGCGCGTTGTCAATCACCGGGTCGAAATCCACAAACCAGGATTTGAACAGGGTTTGGGATATTTGTTCCAGGGTATGGTTGAGCTCTTTATTTAATTTTATTTTATCATCTAAAATGCCAATAATATCAGAAGCTTCTTTTTCATAACTATAGCTGGTATCCGCTACGAGTATTCCACTAAGGTGATTTCTATTTAATGTGGGCACACCTGAGCCAACATTAAATTGGCTAAAATCAATACTTCTAAGTAAATAATAAACAAATCTAGGGTGGTGCCCCTTAAAATCCTTAACCCACAATGTTGTGTTTAAAGGCCAAAAATTAGTTGTTATATACTGACCACCACCAATGCTACCACTTAGCCCGATAACAACACCTGGAGCTAGAACTTTCTCTTCATTGTGGTAACCAACAACTCCCGTTGAAGCTACGACTGGAATATCGCCCATAACTCTTTTATCTTGAGGTAAATCGAAACCTCTTTGAAGAGTGATAAATTCATTGAGTGGGATTGTCTTTTCAAATGCCATAACCCAGCACCTCCAGATTCTGACGAATCGCGTTATCCAGTTCTTCCGCCTGCTTCATCTGTGCAAACAACGTCTGCGACAACTCGCGCATTTTGGTTTCAAACGCTACGCCGTCGTCTTCCTGCTCGGCGGCACCGACATAACGGCCCGGCGTCAGCACAGAGTCGTTCGCCTTGATCTCTGCAATGGTCGCAACCTTGCAGAATCCGGCCTGGTCTTCATATTGCGCCAACTGGCTGTCGCCGCGCTTAACGCGCTCGACCAGCTCTTCCGGCGTGCTGCGCCAGGCATGGTAGGTATCGGCGATGGTGGCAATATCGTCTGCCGTCAGCTCTTTGGTGGTGCGGTTGATCATGGTACCAAGGTTACGCGCATCAATAAACAGCGTCTCACCCTGACGGTTACGATAGCCTTTGGCCGGATCGGCTGCCTTCGATTTGGTCATAAACCACAGGCACACCGGGATTTGGGTGGTGAAGAACAGCTGTCCGGGCAGGGCGATCATGCAGTCGATCAGATCGTTTTCGATCATCTGCGCGCGGATCTCGGCTTCGCCGCTGGTGTTGGAGCTCATCGAGCCGTTCGCCAGCACAAAACCGGCGGTGCCGTTGGCCGACAACTTGGAAAGCATATGCAAAATCCAGCCGTAGTTGGCGTTACCGGTCGGCGGCGTGCGGTAGCCAGCAAAGCGCGGGTCTTTGGTCAGCTCGGCGTCGTTACGCCAGTCTTTCAGGTTAAACGGCGGGTTGGCCAGAATATAGTCGGCTTTCAGGTCCGGGTGCTGGTCGCTGAAGAAGGTGTCCGCCGGGCGCTCACCAAGGTTGGCGGAAAGTCCGCGAATCGCAAGGTTCATCTTCGCCAGCTTGTAGGTGGTGGCCGTCAGCTCCTGGCCGTACAGGGCGATATCGCGGCTTTTCCCCTGATGGCTTTCAACAAACTTCACCGACTGGACAAACATCCCCGCCGAGCCGCAGCAGGGGTCATAAATTTTGCCCTGGAACGGTTCGAGCATTTCGGTCAGCAGCGTCACCACGCATTTCGGCGTATAGAACTCGCCCCCGCCTTTGCCTTCGGTTGCGGCAAACTTGCCGAGGAAGTATTCGTACACGCGACCGACAAGGTCTTCTTTCGACAGCGCTTCCACGTCGGTTTCGTGGGCCAGCGTTTCGATGTTATCGATGGTGTCGATAAGCGACGCCAGCTTCTTGGTTTCCAGATTCTGACGGCTGAAGTAGTTGTCCGGCAGCGCGCCTTTCAGCGACGGGTTGCGCTTCTCAATGGTGGAGAGGGCGGTATCAATGCGTACGGCGATATCGTCCTGCTTAGCGTTTTGCTTGATGAACGACCAGCGCGCTTCCTCCGGCAGGTAGAAGATGTTGTCCTGCTGATAGAAGACTTCCATTTCGAGGAAATCGCCCTGGCCTTCGTCTTCCATCTGTTTGCGACGGGCTTCAAACTTATCGCTAATAAATTTGAGGAACACGAGGCTCAGCACCACGTGCTTGTACTCGGAGGATTCAACGCTGCCGCGAAGCTGGTTCGCGGTATCCCATAATGTGTCTTCAAAACCTTTCTTTGCTTTGGCTTTTTTCGTTGGTGCTTTGGCCATGATGAACTCAATCAGGAAAAATAAGGTGGCTATTGTAACGGTAAAAGCGGTGAAGTTCGCCCTTTAGTCGATTTCCAGCTCATCAAACAGCTGTAAATCCACATCCAGCAGTTCCACCGCATTGCTGCGCCTGATCCCGACGTTATTTTCGATTAACAACTCCAACAGGCGATCGCCGTCGATCAATGTAATGGGCGCGGCCCCTGGAAACAGTGCGGCCTCTGCGCATTTGGCGGCAAACTTGTCGGTAGTGATTAGCGTACCGCGAATGGCTTTGTGGTAGGGTAGTGCACCGCGTAGCTGGTCAATATAGAGGTGGGTAATGGTGTTTTGCATCCGCTTCACCTGCACTACTTCGGTAATGGTGGTGATGCCGACCTGCACTTTACCGATGACATACACGCCTTTGTCACCAGAGGCTTTGTGACTTCCACCTGTTCATAATCCATCGCTTCCAGCAACTGGCCCACCAGATGTTCAAATTTGTACGGGTTCATGGTAGAGAGCTGTTCGCGCAACACCTCTTTTGGCTGCTCGTTATAGCGTTTTACGGCGTCAAGCAGCTCTTTGCGCGGATCGGTACGACGTTCAGGTAGCGCTTTGTTGAGCCATTTTCGGACTGCATCGGTAATTTTGTAGCTCATTCCTTTACGGGCAACCAGTCTTCGTTCGACCAGATTATAAAGCCGGGCATAGAGCGTAGTTTTAACCGAGCTAGGGGAGGCGAATTTAGAGTGCTGGTGCAAGGAAGTCTGCCATTTCGGCAACAGATCTGCACGTCTGGCCTGTTTACGGCCAGCCAGTAACGCCAGTAGCATGTAACATGCCTTCGATATCACCAAGTTTGTGTAGCGTGGCCTCATCGTGATCCATAAGTAGTCGCCCCTGTTCGCTGGGGTACCAGCCGCCGTCCTCGGCAGTTTGCATCAGATCGAACAGAGGGTTATTGATAAACATGTAGCAACCATAGCTGTGGCGTGGGTTCAGGATATAGTTATCCATATTCCAGATTTGCCAGGCTATGCTGGCATCTTCACCGCTGAGCCGTTCTTTAATCCATTTATCCGGCTCGGACCAGTCAACCGGGTTCTGCGGGGGGCCGGTCTGCTCCTGAATGGCGGTGATCATATTTCGAACCGCTTTAACTGAGCATCTTGCGACGGCTTTCATCATGGCCAGGGTCATGTTCGTATGTTGGAAAAGCGGGGTAATCACTTTATAATTCTTCACGTCCATCCCTTAACGATTGCTGTGTCAATAGTTTGCTATAACAAGTACAAAATTCCTTGGGATGAATCACTTAACAGATAGAACGAGATGATTTTAGCATGCGGTAAAAGTGGAATATTTGTTCATGAATATGGAGAATATCCTTGGCAAACCATCTGTCTCATTCCTGGCAATCCTGATTGAGCCAGGTATTGGTCTTGCCTGTAAAACGATGTTCATCTTCTTCCTGATTCAGTACCGTCAGTGGGCTATTGATTAATAGTGTCTGTAGGTAAAATATTCATATAACATTATAAATTCAACGAGGTGAGTTTGTGCTGGAAAGCATATTGTAATGAATGTAACTTCTCTTCAAGCTCCTTTTGTTTCATTATTAATTGCTTCAGATCAGTTTTTTTTACTTGTGGCCTGAAGTATAACGAGGCTGACAGATTGTAATCATGAGCAGATATTTCGTTTAGGGAAGAGAGTCTGGATATTTCAGTAGTGCTGCGTTTGGTAATTAACTCTAATAATAAATTTACATTCAGGTTGTTTTTTTTTCCTCACATTTATCATTAAGATATCATTAGTTTTTTGCTTTTTCTTAAAAACTATAATATTTGTTGCGATTGCAGTAGTTTTGAACATACCTTTTGGTAGGTAGATAATTGCGGAAATATGGTTATTTTTAATTATTGTTTTTCTGATTTCGTATTCCTTGCCTTCTCGGAAAAGAATGCCATCAGGTAGGATAATCGCTGCCCGGCCATTATCTTTTAACATAAAAATGCAATACTGTAAAAAAGCAAAATCAGCATTTGATGTTGGTGGCTTACCATACATACAAAAGTGCATTTCCATATCAAATGGAATTTTTAAAGAAAATGGTGGGTTTGAAAGAATAATGTCAAAATTTTTTTTAAGATTATGCCCCTCAGTAAAGTAAGATGGGCTGATATTTGATGGAGATAGATCATTTACCAGCATCTTCATTTTTGAAATTTTCAATCTGTCTACGTCATATTCTGAACCTGATATAGCAACTTGGTTTTTAATGATTTCTGAGATAAACTCACCAGAGCCACAAGCAGGATCAAAAAAAGACTCGCCTTTTTGTGCCTGAATTATGTTACCCATGAACGTGACAATTTCGTGTGGAGTGTAATGTTTCTGTGTCGGGGGGCGGTTCTCTTCAATGAGAGATGTGAATAAGTCTAGAATACTATGGATAGATAAAGTATTAATGTATTCATTACAAATTTCTGTAATCCTTGAAATATAATTTTTGATATCACGGCTTTGTGAAAAATCATAGAGGGTAATGTTAGAGAATATTAGTTTAAACTCCTTTTGATTTAACTTAATATAACTATTATCGTTTATTATTTTTTTTCATAAATTGAAAAGATGCTGGTAAAATCTGTATGGATAAGTTGCCTGCTGGCATTGTTAAGTAAATGGCACAGTACGGTAGTTTCAAGGCAAATCATCGTTTGAGTATATTTGTCAATACTATCACAACTGAGTGACTGTAGCATTGTTAAAAAATAATGTTCGCGCATAATATTAGCTACGGTAGATTAATCTATTAATTGCAGTATGGCATAGAGTCGTTCCATTTTCTATTAAATCCTCAAGCGTTTTTTTTTGTTCATTCCATATTTTACGAAGGCCGATAACCTCATCCTGTACAGGCCGCAATGGTATGGGTATTTCAAGTGTTAATAGTTTTTTAAACTAAGATTCACGACTAATCCTCCACCTTGTAGAGCAGAAATTTTCTCATCTCCTTCTGGAGAATTAAAAAAATAATACAGATATTCAGGATTAATTAAAAGGCTGTTAACTCTTATTACAGCAATTTGGTTTGTCGTTGTTACAAGTGTACTCTGTTGGTTAACAATCATCATAGCCGGTATCCTTTCCCCTCTGAGTGGTAAAAGAATATCGTTAGTTTGAAGATTTATTTTCAGTTTCTCTGGCTGAATATCCGCAAAAGGAAGCGCTGAAAAATCAGTCAGAATACCTTCTTGTATGTCCTTAATCTGCAGGAGTCTTACATGACCTGATGCAGCCTCAGCTTTGGTTCGGAATGTGTGCCCGCCAGTAACCTCTGCGACCTCAGAAAGCAATTTAATCATCACTTTTTCTCTTGTTTGTTATCGATGTAGAGATTAACACTAATAAAAGTTGTTGTATTCTCTGCTATGTAGGCGCTATGTGACTGAATATTTACATTAACCAAAACATTGTATGAAACAGCTATCAAAAAAACACACAATACTCCGCCAGTATCCCGTTTCCTTTTCATTTTGATCTCCGTTTTGGTAGCAAAACTCGTATAGAATAGTGTGTGCAGTAAGCTACCGTACTGCATAAGGGATTGTCACTTGGTTTTATGTCTTTTTTTTGTTTGTAGAATATTGGGGAATGAATTTGTATACACCGATGTTCTTAATATGTTGATATTAAAGATTATATTAAAATTGGTAGGTTACCAAGAGGCCTTCCCCTGATAAGACGGTTGTGTCTGGCCGTCGATTGTAAATTTTAGCTTAAAGTGGCTCCCTGTTGTTTCCACTAAGGCGACCGGTTACATGTTGTAAGAAAAAGGAGTACTAATAACTGTGCTATGGCTGTTTGAAATCACCGCTCGGAAAATCTGCGGCAGGTTGCTGAAAAAAAGATTTTTATGGGAAGTTAACGGATAATACCAGTGTATTATCCGGCTTGGGGGAATGCCTACGTTACATCTATCGTGTTATCTGCTTATAGGTAGTGAGAAGATGCTCGCTGAGTGCATTTTCTCCATTCATAGTTATCAGCAGATTATAGCGAGCCCGTGTGAAGCCAACGTAAAGCCTTTTGATATCATTGCTCAAGTCTTCTTCATTTTTGGATCTGGCTGCGTCCATGACAGCGACTGACTGAAATTCGAGTCCTTTACTGCTCGGCAGAGGCATAACACACAGCCGTTCTTGCTGTGGCGACCAGTTTTTTTATCGGCAGAGGTAATAATCATTTGATAAGGGATATTGCGAGCCGTCAGTTGTGGTCCCAGCACGTCTTTAATGCTATAGGTTGATGGGCACAATATGGCAATATCAAACCACGGAATGCCCCGCTGGTGCTGTTCGATAACCCAGTTAAGGATATGCGTTATTTCCTCATCCTGGTTATCAAAACAGGTCAACTCAGGATAAGAACCCGCAATTCCGCCTGAGTCGGGCTGCTGATATTTAAGAGCATCCTCAATGTGATTATTGAGATAGTTAAATGCAATGCTACTAGCGAAATGTAATATTTGCTGAGTATTACGGTAATTAATATTCAGGATTGTCGTTCGCCCCTGAGCTTTAATGCCGACGCTGGATAAGGTGAAGTCGAGCGCTTTCTTTTTCTGATAAATTGATTGTGCATCATCATAAAGGAAAAGCAGTGTATTATTTTTGGTGTCTGCCATTCGGGTAAGAATTCTTAGCCACTCAGGATTAAAATCGTGGCCTTCGTCGATCAGCACGGCGCTGTACTGCTCTGGCTGGATGATTCCATCCTCAAAGGCGATAGAAAGGGCATTTTCCATTAGCTCAACAAAGTTTTTGCTTTTTGGCGGTAGCCGTCCATAAGACTGTAATTGTTGATGACACCATAAATAAAAATGTGTGACCTCAACAGGAAGCCTGAGCGTATGTTTCTCAATAAGGGCTTTGAGTTTTCTGGCGAGCGTAATGTTGTAGCAAATGACCAAAACAGGTTTTTCGTTTTCAATATTATTTGCAAGTTCGAGGCAACGGTGAAGTAATATCAGTGTTTTACCAGATCCTGCAACGCCATGAATCACCCGATGTCCGGACCCCATGCTTCTTGCAAGTTGTTCCTGTTGCCGGTCCATAATGGATATAATACTTGGTGTGTGGAGTGTGAAATTCTTTACATCAGCTTGCTTAATGGGTTTATGGATTCGAATATCAGGATAAAGATGCCATCTTATACGATCCAGCTGCTGAGGTGTAGTCTGGTGAGCAAAGTTGTATTTGGCAAGTAATGCGAGCCTGGCAGCTACTTTTTCCTGAGACATAAATTCATTGAGTTCATCCTTACATATCACCTTATCGGTAGGGAGTATGTCTGCAAGTTCGGTAGGTGAAAAGGCTTTCTCAAGCTGAGAGCGAGAAATATTGGACAGATACACGCCGTATCCATACGGCATAACAAAACTGCCCTGATATTGGCCTTCTTGCTGGCGAAGTTGTGGATCTGTTTTGAGGCTATTAATGGTCTGGAAAGCATACTGACGAACTTGCTCAATAGGATTTTTTAAACTTTCTATACCATTTTTAGTTTCATACTGGACATATGTTTTATTAGCACCTTTGATTTTTGTAATAAACCAGTCCTTAACTTCAATGAATAATATACCTTTGTCGGGGGTCAGAATAACAAAGTCAGGATGACTATGTTGTTTGCCCATCGGCGTGTCGTACCAGCAGGTACAGCTATCGCTTAACCCTCTCTCCAGTAGCCTTGCCAGCCTTTTTTCGCCTGCTGTAATTTTCTCGCTACAGCTACTTACGGTGGGAATAATGATTGCCATATTACACCTATATATTCATGCGATTTATGCTATTCAAGCAAAATAACGCAAAATCAAATAAATTAAAAACTTCGTTTTATTTTGATAATTTTAACAAATATTACTGAAATCATAAAGAAGAAGAATATTTATGATAAATTAATCATTCCCTTTTCGGAGGGGGAATGGACGGAGGCGATAGACGCCTAATGCCATTCTGCACGAAGCGATGCTGCGAGAGCAAAATAAGAAATAGCCAGAAGATGCCGGATGCCGGATGCCGGCTGCGCCTTCTGCGGCCTACTCTTCTGGTCAATTTTCTTTTATCTCGAATACGCAAATTGTGAAGCTATTTCCAACAATCCAGGTATAATCGTAAGATAATTGTATATACATTTTTGTATATACAATTAGGGAAAACACATGCCGATGGAGTTTGAATGGGATGCGAACAAGGCTAAAAGCAACCTGAGGAAGCACGGTGTCCGCTTTGAGGATGCGGTACTGGTGTTTGACGATCCCCGACACCTGTCACGTCAGGAGCGTTATGAGAATGGAGAATATCGTTGGCAGACCCTCGGCCTTGTTCATGGCATTGTGGTCATTCTGGTTGCTCATAGCGTTCGGTTCGAAAGTGGTTTTGAAGTTATCCGTATCATCAGCGCTCGCAAGGCAGACAGAAAAGAGAGGAATCGTTATGAGCATGGTTAAACATAAACGCGGCAATGCATCCGCGCTGAGTGCTCAGCATGAGGCTGAACTGAAGGCGCTGGCGAAAAAATCAGATGATGAGATTGATTACAGCGACATTCCCGCTTCGGAGGATGGGCAGTGGTCTGAAGCAGTGCGTGGTAAGTTTTTTCGCCCGTTAAAAACTCAGGCCTCGGTGCGTATTGACGCCGATGTGATGGAGTGGCTGAAACGGCCAGGAAAAGGCTACCAGACGCGGCTCAATGCCATTCTGCGCGAGGCGATGCTGCGCGAGCAAAATAAGAAATAGCCCGAAGATGCCGGATGGCGGCTGCGCCTTATCCGGCCTACAAATTCCCGCCAGGCCAGATAAGCGCTTAATGGTTACTTCCTTAACCCCGCAAACGCCGCTCTGATCTCGTCTTCCGGCAACTGGATCCCGATAAATACCAGCGTGCTGTGCGGCGTTTCGTCGCCCCACGGTCTGTCCCAGTCGGCGCTGTAGAGGCGCTGCACGCCCTGGAACAGCAGGCGGTTGGGTTCGCCGTCGATCCACAGCATCCCTTTGTAACGCAGCAGTTTATCCGCTGATTCCAGCAGCAGGTTTTCCATCACCCGCGAAACCTCGCTGATATCCACCGGGTAATCCAGTTCCACCACAATTGACGACATATCGTTCTGTTTATCGGCAATAAAGTGGAAACGCGGTTGGCTTGCCAGCACGCTCTCTTCCAGCATAAAGCCGCTGGTATTAAACAACTGACTCAGGTCAATATCGCCGTGTACCACGGTGTAAACCGGGGCGCGGGCGTTGATACGCGCCAGCCGCTCGCGCAGTTTCTCGCTGTCGCCTGCCACGTCGGTTTTGGTCAGCAGGATACGGTCGGCGTAGCCTATCTGCGACTGGGCGATGGTGAACTGGTTCATCTGCTCGTTAGCGTGCACCGCGTCGACCAGCGCAATCACGCCGTCTAACAGGTAGCGTTCGCATAATACGTCATGGGAGAAAAAGGTCTGAATTATCGGGCCGGGGTCAGCCATGCCGGTGCATTCAATCACCAGGCGGTCGAAAGCAATATCGCCGCGGTCGCGGCTGTCGAGCAGGTCTAATAGCGCATCTTCCAGCTCGTTGGAGCGGGTACAACAGATGCAGCCGTTAGTCAGGGTTTTGATCTGTGTGGCGCGATCGCCAATCAGTTGATCGTCAACGGAGACTTCGCCAAATTCGTTTTCGATAACGGCGATTTTAAAACCATGTTGTTCGTTGAGGATATGGCGTAGTAGGGTGGTTTTGCCGGCACCAAGAAAACCGGTAAGTAGGGTAACTGCAATCGGGGTCATAGTCTCTCCATTAACAACAGCGCATACCGCCTTTGCCATCGCCGCCGTAACGTGCTTGCTGACGTTCGCGGAAGAACTCTTCATAGGTCATGTACGGCTTGTCGGGATGGTTGGTTTTCATGTGCTCGACATAGTTGTCGTAGTCCGGAATACCAATCAACATTTTTGCCGCCTGGCCGAGATATTTTTTTGCCTGACCTAAAGTATCAAACATTCTGCCGTCCTGTTAATGAATAAAGCCGGATGGCGGCTTGCGCCTTATCCGGCCTACACTAGCCGGGATCGCTGTGCGCTACCCGGCATCAGTTTTAGTGGTGTGAAGAGATCTTCACGCCGCCCTCCGGCACGGGCACATACGGGGTTTCTTTGTCGGTACGTTTATCGCTGTTGCGTACCTTCATCCAGGTGGTGAAACCGTAGAAGATAATACTGTACACCACCACCAGGAACAGAATACTCAAACCAGCGTTAGTGTAGTTGTTCACCACGATATGGTTCATATTGGCAATCTGCTGCGCGGTCAGGTTGGTGCCGTTGGCAATCTTCTCTTTATACAGGTTTGCCATGTAGAAGAAACCTTCCATCTGTGGGTTGGCGCTGAACAGTTTCAGGCCCAGTGCCCAGGTGGTGCAGATCAGCAGCCATACCGCCGGGATTACCGTCACCCAGATGTACTTGGTGCGCTGCATTTTGATCAGTACCACGGTGCTCAACACCAGCGCCACGGCGGCCAGCATCTGGTTAGAGATACCGAACAGCGGCCACAGGCTCTTCACGCCGCCCAGCGGGTCGACCACGCCCTGATACAGCAGATAGCCCCACAAACCGACGCAGCCTGCGGTACCGATGATACCCGCGACCAGAGAATCGGTTTTTTTCAGGAACGGGACGAAGTTACCCAGTAAATCTTGCAACATAAAGCGGCCGGAACGGGTACCCGCACCCAGTGCGGTCAGGATAAACAGCGCTTCGAACAGAATACCGAAGTGATACCAGAAGCCCATATCCGCCATCGGCAGGACTTTGTGGAACACATGCGCGATACCTACTGCCAGCGTTGGCGCGCCGCCTGCGCGGTTCAATACTGACGGTTCACCGATATCTTTCGCAGTTTGCAGGATTTGTTCCGGGGAAATCACAAAGCCCCAGGAGCTGACGGTCGCCGCTGCATGTGCGGTAACGTCTTTCAACTGCGCCATAATCAGCGGCGCGTTCTCGCCGCCCATCTCGTGCAGGTTTGGCATGGTAATGCCCAGACCTGCCGGCGGGGTGTTCATCGCGAAGTAGAGACCCGGTTCAATGATCGAGGCCGCCACCAGCGCCATCACTGCAACAAAGGACTCCATCAGCATCGCGCCGTAGCCGATAAAACGCGCATCGGTCTCACAGGCCAGCAGTTTCGGTGTGGTGCCGGAAGAGATGAGCGCGTGGAAGCCAGAGACGGCGCCACAGGCGATGGTGATGAACAGGAACGGGAACAGAGCGCCTTTCCACAGCGGGCCGGTACCGTCGACATACTGCGTCAACGCCGGCATTTTCAGTTCTGGGTTGAGGATCACAATCCCCAGCGCCAGACCGACGATCACGCCGATTTTCAGGAAGGTAGCGAGATAGTCGCGCGGGGCGAGGATCAGCCATACCGGCAGCAGCGCGGAAACAAAGGCGTAGCCGATCAGCGCGAAGGTAATGGTGGTGTCTTTAAAGGTCAGCGCCGGGCCCCAGTAAGGGTCGTGGGCAATCACGCCGCCGAAGTAAATAGACGCCACCAGCAGCACGATACCAATAACGGAGACTTCGCCTACGCGTCCCGGACGCAGGAAGCGCATGTAGATGCCCATAAACAGCGCAATCGGCACCGTGGAGCAGACGGTGAAGACGCCCCACGGGCTTTCGGCCAGCGCTTTAACCACGATTAATGCCAGCACCGCGAGGATGATGATCATGATTAAGAAGCAGCCGAACAGCGCGATGGTGCCTGGAACGGTACCCATCTCTTCTTTGATCATCTCGCCAAGAGAGGCGCCGTTACGGCGGGAAGAGATGAACAGCACCATAAAGTCCTGCACTGCGCCCGCGAGCACCACGCCCGCCAGTAACCACAGTGTCCCCGGCAGATAGCCCATCTGCGCGGCCAATACCGGCCCGACCAGCGGACCTGCGCCAGCGATGGCGGCGAAGTGGTGACCAAACAGCACGTAGCGGTTAGTCGGCACGTAGTTCAGGCCGTCGTTATTGATAACCGCCGGCGTCGCGCGCGTCGGGTCGAGTTTCATGACCTTCTGGGCGATGTACAGGCTGTAGTAGCGGTAAGCCACCAGATAGACGGAAACGGAAGCGACCACGATCCACAGGGCGCTCACGTGTTCACCCCGACGTAGGGCAACGACCGAGAGGCAGAAAGCACCGATGATTCCGAGAATCACCCAGGGTATGTGCTTGAATATCTTTTTCGTATCCATAGTAAAACCTGGTTGTAAGTTTAATTATCAGCCGAAGCTGGGTGGACATTGAGTTCGTGTTTGAGGAGGTAGATTGACTGCTATGCTGAGAGGATCTTGCCAGATCATCGCGCGCGTAAAGTTAGGTAAATCAGTGAGTGGTTGTATGGCGGTTTAAGCGGTCGGACGTACCGGTAAGCGGTTTCGCGGAGGAGGGCGTGGGCTATTTTATGTGATTGAGATCACGATATAAAATGGGACGATCCTTGTTGCGCGGGGCGTCATAACGACTTCACTGAGCTAATCGTGATATTAATGGCGCGCATCCCATAAAGTTTTCCCTTTCCAGGCCGAAAATTCTGTATCTGTCTAGCGGAAAGAGAAAACATGTTAAAGCGAATTAAAATTGTTACCAGCTTACTGCTGGTATTGGCGCTATTTGGCCTTTTACAACTGACATCCGGCGGGCTGCTCTTCAACTCGCTGAAGAATGACAAAGAAAACTTCACCGTATTGCAAACCATTCGTCAGCAGCAGTCTGCCCTGAATGCAACCTGGGTGGAGCTGTTGCAAACGCGTAATACCCTGAATCGCGCGGGTATCCGCTGGATGATGGACCAGAGCAATATTGGCAGCGGCGCAACTGTCGCTGAACTGATGCAGGGGGCGACCAATACGCTGAAGCTGACCGAAAAAAACTGGGCGCAGTATGAGGCGTTACCGCGCGACCCACGTCAGAGTGAAGCGGCTTTCCTTGAGATCAAACGAACCTATGATATCTACCACGGCGCGTTGGCGGAGCTTATTCAGCTTCTTGGCGCGGGTAAGATTAACGAGTTTTTTGATCAACCGACTCAAAGCTATCAGGACGCTTTTGAGAAGCAGTACATGGCCTATATGCAGCAAAACGATCGTCTGTACGATATTGCTGTTGAGGATAACAACAGTTCCTACAACCAGGCGATGTGGGTACTGGTCAGTGTGCTGATTGCCGTTCTGGTGGTCATTATCGCCGTCTGGTTCGGCATCAAACTGTCGCTTATCGCCCCGATGAATCGTCTGATTGAAAGCATTCGTCATATCGCCAGCGGCGATCTGGTGAAGCGTATCGACGTGGAAGGCTCCAACGAAATGGGGCAGTTGGCTGAAAACCTGCGTCATATGCAAAGTGAACTGATGCGTACCGTTGGCGATGTACGTAACGGCGCGAATGCGATCTATAGCGGCGCCAGCGAGATTGCGATGGGCAACAACGATCTCTCTTCCCGTACTGAGCAGCAGGCAGCGTCTCTGGAAGAGACCGCCGCCAGTATGGAACAACTGACCGCCACCGTGAAACAGAACGCCGAAAACGCCCGTCAGGCCAGTCACCTGGCATTGAGCGCCTCTGAAACAGCGCAAAAAGGCGGCAAAGTGGTGGATAACGTCGTACAAACAATGCGCGATATCGCCTCCAGTTCGCAGAAAATCGCCGATATTATCAGCGTAATCGACGGTATTGCTTTCCAGACCAATATCCTGGCGCTGAATGCGGCGGTAGAAGCGGCGCGCGCAGGCGAGCAGGGACGCGGGTTCGCGGTGGTGGCCGGTGAAGTCCGTAATCTGGCCCAGCGGAGCGCGCAGGCAGCGCGGGAGATCAAGAGTCTGATTGAGGATTCCGTGAGCCGTGTTGATGTAGGTTCGACGCTGGTCGAAAGCGCCGGTGAAACCATGGATGAGATCGTCAATGCAGTGACCCGCGTGACCGATATCATGGGCGAGATTGCCTCGGCGTCTGACGAGCAAAGCCGTGGTATCGACCAGGTGGGCCTGGCGGTAGCGGAGATGGATCGCGTAACGCAGCAGAACGCCTCGCTGGTGGAAGAGTCCGCCGCCGCGGCTGCGGCGCTGGAAGAGCAAGCCAGCCGTCTGACCCAGGCCGTCGCGGTGTTCCGTATTCAACAGCAACAGCAGCGTGCGCGTGATGTGGCTGCGGTAAAAACCCCGGCAGCCGTGTCGTCACCAAAGGCCGCTGTGGCCGACGGCAGCGATAATTGGGAAACGTTTTAAGGGCGTATGGTGAACAGTCGGCCTACAGACGACCGTAGGCCGGATGAGATGTTCACACTTTTGCCTGATGGCGTAGCGCTTACCAGGCCTGGCAGTCCGCGCAGGCCGATTTTAAACCAGCATCAGGCGCATGGTGCAGCGTGATTCATACGCCAGGCCGTGCGCCGCTTCCTTCTCTCTTTTCTGATATCGCGCGCTAATCCAACGTTGAGTGAAGGTGTGCGGTGATCCACAAAAAATGAATAAAGCGAGAGAACGCACGGCAGGAGAGCCTTGTTTCGCGGCATCATAATTGCTGATGTGGTAATCGTGAGAGGATACGATGCGCAAAGATGCCCTGCTTGCTTTCCTGATGAACCAAACGGATTTTTTTGATCCGGAAAATGTCAGTGAGGTGTTTACCGCGCGCTATCTGGCGCAGCGTTTTAATATGCAGCGTAATACCGCCAGCCATTATCTGAACCAACTGGTGGCGCAGGGCGTGCTCTGCAAAATCAATACCCGTCCCGTCTATTTCCTGCATAAGCAGGCATTTAGCCAACAGTTTTTTACCCTTTCGCGTAATGAATACGCCAGCGTCGCGGAGCTGTTAGCGCACGGGGAACAGGAGTGCGCGCCGGACGATCACTTTTCTCTGTTGATTGGTCATGACGAAAGCCTGAAGCGGCCGATTGAGCAACTGAAAACCGCGCTGTTTTATCCCGACGGCGGACTGCCGCTACTGATGACCGGCGAAAGCGGCACCGGGAAAAGTTATCTGGCGCAGCTCATGCACGAATATGCCATCGCCCAGGCGCTTCTGTCGCCGGATGCGCCATTTATCAGTTTTAATTGCGCCCAGTATGCGAGCAATCCCGAACTGCTGGCTGCGAATCTTTTTGGCTATGTGAAGGGCGCGTTTACCGGCGCGCAGAGCGACAGACCGGGCGCGTTCGAGGCGGCTGACGGCGGCATGTTATTTCTGGATGAAGTCCACCGGCTGAGCGCCGAAGGGCAGGAGAAGCTCTTTACCTGGCTCGATCGTGGTGAAATTTATCGGGTAGGCGACACCGCGCAGGGGCATCCGGTTTCGGTACGTCTGGTATTTGCGACGACCGAAGAGATACACAGTACCTTTCTGACGACATTTTTGCGACGCATCCCGATTCAGGTCAACCTGCCGGATCTCCAGCACCGTAGCCGCCAGGAAAAAGAGGCGCTGATCTTACTGTTTTTCTGGACGGAGGCGAAAAAACTTTCGGCCACGCTTATCCTCAAACCGCGTTTGTTGCAGATCCTCAATCAATATGTTTATCGCGGCAACGTCGGCGAGCTGAAAAATGTGGTGAAGTATGCGGTGGCGACGGCATGGGCGAAAAAGCCTGGGCAGGAAACCGTTACCGTGTCGCTGCACGATCTGCCGGATGCCATGCTGTCGGCATTGCCGTCACTGAATGAACCGCTGGCGGACGACACGCCGGTGAGCATCTCGCCCGACACGAACCTTACCTGGCTGCTGCGCGCCCGCGACGAGATGCAGGGCATGATCCATGATACGCAGTGTCATGTGCTGGCGCTGTACGAGCTGGTACGTAGCGGGAAAGAGGGGTGGGAGACGGTACAAAAAAGAATGGGCGATGAAATTGAGACCCTCTTCGATCGCCTGATTTTTACCGGCGACGATAATGTGCACTCACAGCGGTTGCTGTTAATTACAAGCCAGGTGCGGGAAGAGTTTTATCGTCTGGAGAAGCTCTTCAATATGCAGCTTAACGGCAACTGTATTTACGCGCTTAGCCACTATTTAATCCATCGTACCGCACTGGCGCCTTCTCGTCTCAACAGCGAGCAGATCCGCCAACTGGACGCCTTCCTCGCCCAGAAATATCCGCTACTGTACAGCTTCTGTTTACAAATTCTGGAGACGCTGGGCCAGAAGCTGGATCTGGAGCCGAGACGCATTGATATGCTGCTGCTGGCGCTTTGGCTGCATAAACAGGGGGCTAACAACCAAAAACAGGTGACGCATGCGGTGATTCTGGCGCACGGCTATGCCACCGCCAGCAGTATCGCCAACGTCGCCAACCGGCTACTGAAAAATACGATTTTTGAATCGTTCGATATGCCGCTGGACGTCACGCCAGAGGCGATAGCGCAGCAGGTGATGCGCTATCTGGAAGAGCATCCGCTCGCCTCCGGCCTGATGATTCTGGTGGATATGGGATCGCTCAAGGCCATTCATCGCCATTTTGATCGCGCGCTTTCCACGCCGGTGACGATTATCAACAACGTCTCGACCAGCATGGCCCTGTATGTAGGGGAGCGTATTTTACAGGGGCATTTTATTGAAGAGATCGCCCGCGATATCGCCCGGGATGTGCCGGTCGAGTATCAGCTCTACTGGCCGAAAAGCAACAAACCGCGCGCCATACTGACCACCTGCGCGACCGGTATCGGTGTGGCGACGAATCTTTGCGCATTGCTGAGCGCCAGTATTCCACAGGCGCTGGAGATTGACGTCGTCGCCTGCGATTATGCGATGCTGGCGAACAATAAAACCCAGGAGCCGGTATTTATGCGCTACGACGTACTGGCGATAGTTGGCACGCTGGACCCGCACATCGCCAGCGTGCCGTGGATTTCGCTCGACTCGCTGATCTCCGGCGAGGGGAGCCACTACCTGATGCGGCTGTTTGGTTCGCTAACCACTCCGGAGCAGGTGGCGGAGATCAACAACCTGCTGCTGAAAAATTTCTCGCTCCGACGAGTGATCGAATCCGTCACCATCCTCGACACCAGCAAAGTCATCAACCACGTTGAGCAGTTTCTGCTGCGCTATGAGCATCTGGCGGGCGTTACCGTCTCGAATGAAAGAAAGGTGGCGCTCTATGTGCATATTAGTTGCCTGATTGAGCGTCTGATCCGCCATGCGGGCATTACTGCCTGGAGTGGGCAACAGTGTCCGGAACAGGAACTGAATCGGCTACGGGAAGCGTTTAGTGTCATTGAGAGTAACTACAGTGTCAAAATCCCCACCGCCGAGCTTGGCTATATTCATAATATCCTGACCTTCGAAACAGAACTTATCGAGCAAGATCAACAGTTTTAACTATTTCCCTCTGTTAACCCGCATCTTTTTTCGGCGCGCCACTTTTTCTGGCACGCCGCTTGCTCTCTTTTATCACAGTGGAATGTGTTTTAGAGGTCAGGATGAAGAGACATTATATTTTCGCCAGCCACGGCACGCTGGCCAGCGGAGTTTTAAACTCCGTGGAGCTGATTTTAGGCAAACGGTCAAATGTCTGGACGCTGTGCGCTTACGTTGAAGAGAGCGTGGATTTAAGCCCGCAGGTAGATACGCTAATTGCCCGGATCCCGCCGGAAGATGAAATTATTGCGCTGACCGATATTTTTGCCGGCAGCGTGAATAACGAATTTGTCCGTTATTTATCACGGGAAAATTTTCATCTGCTGGCAGGGATTAACCTGCCGCTGGTTATCGATCTCTTTATGTCGGAAAACGATGGCAATACCACGCATACCATAATGACGGCGTTAGCGGATTCAAAAGAAAATATTCAGTACTGCAATCAAACTATCACCAGCGCCATGCAAAGCGATAAAGATTTTTAAGGGGAGGAAGCGTCATGATTGTTTTTTTACGGGTGGATCATCGTTTATTACATGGACAGGTCGCCTTTTCCTGGACGCAGTACGTTGGCGCAGACTGTATTTTAATTGCCAACGACAGCGTACCTAATGATGACCTGCGTAAAACCACCATTAAGATGGCGAAGCCGCCCGCGGTGAAGTTGGTTATTAAAAATATTGCCGATTCAATTGAAGCGATAAAAAGCGGCGTTACCGATAAATATAAACTTTTTATTGTTGTTGAGTCCGTGGCGGATGCGTACCGGCTGGCGCGCGAATTACCCGACATTAAAAGTATTAATTTAGGCGGCACGAAGGTACGTGAAGGGAGCCAGAATATTGCTAAAGCCATCAATCTGTTAGCGGATGAAATGACTCAACTTCGGGAGCTGGCGGCTGGCGGAGTAGAGATAGAAATTCGGCTGGTGCCTAACGATCGTAAACAACTTTTTGCCTGAGCGGATACCCTCCTGAGGACATATTATGGTAGAGGCGCTTTTACTTGGACTGGTGGCGTTTATCGCCCAGTCTGAATATGCATTAGGGACGTCGCTGATTTCCAGACCTATCGTGACCGGACTTTTAACCGGACTGGTGCTGGGCGACATGGAAACCGGAATTGTGATGGGCGCGACGCTGGAGTTGGCGTTTATCGGTTCCTTTTCGGTGGGCGCGTCGCTGCCCCCGGATGTGGTCACTGGCGGTATTTTAGGTGTGGCCTTTGCGATTAATTCCGGCGCTGGGGCGGAAACCGCGCTGTTATTAGGTTTGCCTATCGCGACACTGGCGTTAATTGTGAAAAATATCTATAACGGAATGTTTATTCCGTTGCTCTGTCATAAAGCCGATGCTTACGCTGAGGTGGGGGATACCCGGGGCATTGAGCGTATGCATTTAATCTCCGGCATTGGGCTGTCGCTGATGCTGGGGATTATCGTCACGGTCTCTTATTTAGCGGGCGTGAATATGGTTAAAGGTTTTCTGGATGCCATTCCAGAATTTATTAAACATGGATTAAGCGTTGCCACCGGTATTATTCCCGCGCTGGGTTTTGCCATGCTGGCGCGCTTATTAATTAATAAAAAGGTCGCCCCCTATTTTTTCCTCGGTTTTGTTTTAATGGCGTATTTAAAAATTCCGGTGACGGGTATTGCGATTCTCGGCGCGATCGTCGCCGTCGTGATGGTCAATATACCGAAATTTGCGGCCTCGCAACCGGCACCTGCGCAAGGAGCGTCTCATGACGATGAAGATGATTTCTGATAAAGACCGCCAGCAGGCGGAAACCACTGGTCTGGTCACCGCGCGTGATTTACGCCGCGTCTTCTGGCGGTCATTCCAGATGGAGTTTTCCTGGAACTATGAACGACAAATGAACCTGGCGTTCGTCTATACGCTCATTCCGGTATTAAAGAAACTGTATAGCCGAAAAGAAGATCTTGCCGAAGCGCTAAAACGCCATCTGGCTTTCTTTAATACCACGCCGCACATTGTGACGTTGATCCTCGGTATTACCGTGGCGATGGAGGAGAAAAATAGCCAGCAGAAAGAGATGGACGCCAGTTCTATCGATAACGTCAAAGCGTCGTTAATGGGGCCGCTGGCGGGTATTGGCGACTCTTTTTTCTGGGGAACATTGCGTCTTATCGCCACTGGCATCGGTACCAGTCTGGCGCTGAAAGGCAATATTCTGGGGCCGATTTTATTTCTGCTGGTGTTTAACGTACCGCATATTCTGGCCCGCTGGTTCTTTACCCGCTGGGGCTATGTGCTGGGAACCGGCGTACTGCAACGCATTCAGCAAAGCGGAATGATGGAAAGCCTAACCTATGGCGCCTCGATTATCGGTCTGATGGTGGTTGGCGCGATGACAGCCTCCATGATTGATATCACCACTCCCATTACGTTTGGTACGGGAGAGGCGAAAACCCATGTTCAGGACATTATTAACGACATCATGCCTTGTCTGCTGCCGTTAATTAGCTTCGCCATTGTGTACTGGCTTTTAGGGAAAAAAGTGAAACCGTTAACCATCATTGGCGGTATTGCGCTGGTGGGAATTTTCGGTTCCTGGATAGGGTTATTTTAAGAGGGATACACAATGTCACCAACCATGCTGACCTATATTAACGAAGAGTCTGACGTCCTGGCGAATATTATTCTCTGCCATCGCCAGTCGCTGGAAGAAGTATCGCGGTTCGCCAGCCAAAAAACGTTACGACGAATACTGATATTAGCCACCGGATCGTCATTGAATGCCGCCTTTTGCGCCCGTTATTTCTTTGAGCGCTGCGGTATCTCTATCGATATTAAAGAGCCGTACACCTTTAGCCAGTATGAGAATAGCGATCCGCAAGCCGATATGGTTATTGCTATTTCCCAGAGCGGGAAAAGCGCTTCTACCCTGGAGGCGATGCGTAAAGTTCAGGCGCAGGGACGTCCGGTATTCGCTCTGACCGCCGATCCGCAAAGCCCTCTTGGCAAGGCCAGTGATTATCCACTGGATATTCTGACCGGGATTGAGTCCGTCGGCTTTGTTACCCGTGGATTTAGCGCGACGGTACTGAATCTGTTGCTTATCGCGTTGTTAGTTGCCCGTCAGCAGCAGCTGACGGAATCGCAGGTCGAGGAGTATGTGGCGCAGCTTCAACGCATCGCGGCAACCCTGCCGTTGGTTATCGTGCGTACGGAAGCGTTTATTCACCAGCACCAGGCCGTTTTACGAAACGGGACGCGTTTTGTGGCGACAGGCTACGGCGCGCTGGTTGGGGTGGCAAAAGAGTTGGAAACTAAATTTACCGAGACGGTGCGTGTTCCCTCAAGCGGGTTTGAGCTGGAAGCCTATATGCACGGCCCGTATCTGGAAGCCAATGCGGAACACGTGATGTTCTTCTTTGAGGACCGGCCCGACGCGCGCTCCAGGGCGCTACGGGAGTATATGACGCCTGCGGTCGCCAAAACCTTTACTCTCACGCTGGCGAAGGCGGCGCAGGATGACCAGACGCTTGCGCTGGATGTAGCGGTTGATCACCATTTCTCGCCATTACTGTTGATTGTGCCGGTACAACTCATGGCGTTTCATATCGCCTCACTGAAAGGCATCGACCTTTCGGTACGCATTTTTGACGATTTCGATCGCGTTTTAAAAAGTAAAATCTGAACAATCAGGAGAAAAATATGTTGGGTTTTAATCAGGACGAGTACCTGACGAGTGCTCGTGAGATCATCGCTGCGCGCCAGAAGGCAGAACAGGTTGCTGACGAGATTTATCAGGCCGGGTTCAGTTCTTTATTTTTCGCCTCTGTTGGCGGTTCACTGGCGCCAATGATGGCAATTAATGAATTTGCCAAAGAATTAACAACGTTGCCGGTTTATGTTGAGCAGGCGGCAGAATTAATTCATAAAGGAAATAAGCGGCTGAATAAAGACTCTGTGGTTATTACGCTGTCTAAATCCGGCGATACCAAAGAATCGGTGGCGATCGCCGAGTGGTGTAAAGCACAGGGAATACGCGTAGTCGCTATTACCAAAAATGCGGACTCTCCGCTGGCGCAGGCGGCGACATGGCATATTCCGATGCGTCACAAAAATGGCGTGGAATATGAATATATGTTGCTGTACTGGCTGTTTTTCCGCGTGCTGTCGCGCAATAACGAATTCGCCAGTTACGATCGCTTCGCCAGCCAACTGGAAATTCTGCCGGCGAATCTGCTGAAAGCGAAACAAAAATTTGATCCGCAGGCGGACGCTATCGCCAGCCGTTATCATAACAGCGATTATATGATGTGGGTCGGCGGCGCGGAGATGTGGGGCGAGGTCTATCTGTTCTCCATGTGTATCTTGGAAGAGATGCAGTGGAAGCGCACGCGCCCCGTCAGCTCTGCGGAATTTTTCCACGGCGCTCTGGAGCTGCTGGAAAAAGATGTTCCGCTCATTCTGGTGAAAGGGGAAGGGAAATGCCGCGCGCTGGATGAACGCGTTGAGCGTTTTGCCAGTAAAATTACCGATAACCTGGTGGTGATTGATCCGAAAGCGTATGCGCTGGACGGCATTGATGATGAGTTCCGCTGGATCATGGCGCCCTGCGTCGTCTCGACACTGCTGGTTGATCGGCTGGCGGCGCACTTCGAGAAATATACCGGCCACAGTCTGGATATTCGTCGCTACTACCGTCAGTTCGATTATTAACAGAAAGGGGCGTGTAGCATATACAGTGCCTGATGGCG
The DNA here is from genome assembly GCF_050574145.1 of Salmonella sp. GDC200615. Taxonomy (NCBI): domain Bacteria; kingdom Pseudomonadati; phylum Pseudomonadota; class Gammaproteobacteria; order Enterobacterales; family Enterobacteriaceae; genus Salmonella; species Salmonella sp. GDC200615. The sequence continues at coordinate 820,173 of NZ_CP192247.1, forward strand.
CTTCGCTTATCAGGCCTGTGCGCCAGTTTATTGATAAAGATGATGTGTAGGCCGGGTAAGGCGCAGCCGCCACCCGGCATATATGACATTCTCTTTTAACTTTCAACATTCACCACTTTGATCTCCACCATGCCAATCCCCAATTTGCGCGGCGAATGGCCCAAAATATTACCTTCGTTGGTGGAGACGGGAGCGGGCGGCGCAATGACTAAGGTATTCGCGTCCGTCGGGTTGTTGAAATGCAGCGTGATAGTGGACACATCGTGACCCAGCACCAGCGTCTGTTCTTCGTTGCCTACGCGTACCGGAATCGGCCGATTCGCGTTGTCGCCGAAGGCTTTGGCGGTGATCACCAGATCAAACTTTTTCGGCAGCGGCGCTTTATATTCGATTTTAACCTCATCGCCCAACTGCGCATTTGACCAGCGCCCCCAAGACTCCGGCCGGGAAATGCCGCTAAACTGTTTCACCTCTTCCGGCGCGCCCGCGACGTTAAAGATAAAACTGTCGGCTTTGTAGCGAATGTCGTTATCAACAATCTTCAGTGTATCGACATTGCCCTGGTAACGCGTCACGTCGATGACCGTCTCTTTAAACGCCGTCTTGCCTTTCCACTGCGCTTTATCGACATGCTGTACGGTTTGCTGCCCGCCAAGCTGCCCCTGCGAGACGCACCAGTCGGTAGAGAGCGCCAGCGCCGGCGCCCATAGCTGCGCCATTTTGTAGCAGCGATCGATCCAAACGAAATTATCGCGCGGGGCGAAGTCGGCCAACTGGAACCGTAGCGGAGCGGAGTATTCACTTTCCGGTAACGGCTCGACGCGCTTATCCGATACGCGCAGTAGTAACGGCAGGCGGAAGTGGCTCCCGGAAAACGCGATCATGTTTTTGTCCCGATCGACGGTAAAATCTTTTATCTCTTTCGGGAAATTCCACAGGCGAATGATATCCGGCTTCATCGCCAGCACTTTCTCTTTTACATTCAGGAACACTTCCGACAGCGACTGCCCGGAAAGGCTGCTACGTCCCAGACCGATAAAATTATCGCCGCCGAGAATATCCAGCACCGTTGCGCCGTTGTCCATCGTGTTGCGTTTGACCGCCAGCGTCTCCTGCTGTGGTTTATCGCCGCGCAGAATGAAAAACAGATTGTTGCGATCTTGCTTATTCAGGTATTTCCAGGCCGTATTATTCATCGCCAGATGGTCGGAAGAGACGACGATAACGGTATCTTTAAACCACGGTGACGCTTTGATTTTGTTGATAAACTCGGCGATGTTTTCCTGGCTGCAACTTACGGCGCTAAAGGACTGGTTGGGCTTACCGTCGTAATCGTAGCGTTTGCGGTTGCAGGTCCGCGAGATAAAACCGTCCGGGTGATGGGTATCTACGGTCAGAGTAAACAGCGAAAAGCGCTGGCCTGAGCGGGAAAGCGCTTCAAATTTCTTCCATGCCTCATCAAGCACCGTATCGTCGTAGAAGCCCCAGTCGTTACGATAAGACGGGTCCGCCACCACCGTTTTTAGCTCTTCAGCGCCGTACAGATGATCAAATCCGTGTGATTTCAGGAACACGTCTTTCCCGGCAAAACGCAGGTTAGCGCCCTGCACGAAATAGTTCTGGTAGCCGGAGTTTTTCAGAATATCGCCGAGGCAGATATTCTGCGGGAAGAAGCTGGAAACCGACGCGGACGCATTGCCCTCAAACGGTGCAAACAGCGGAATACCACACTGGGAAGCCACCATCCCGGCGATGGTGTAATCCGTTCCCGGCAGTTGCATGGTATGGCTGAAATCCAGCCCCTCATTTTTCAGCGCGCCCAACTCTGGCGTGAGATTGGGGAACGCGTCATTATCAAAATAGGTCCGTTCCAGGCTCTCGCCGTAGATATAGACCAGATTGAGCTTCGGATTAGGAATGGTTTTTGCTGGTTCTTTATAATAAACGGCAAAATCCGGATCGCCATCGCGCATTTGTGATTTTACCAGTTCGGTAATCTGGCGAAACGCCGGGCTGGCGTCGACCGAACCTAACGCCAGCAGTAACGCCAGCAGGCTGTAACCGACATGATGAGGATGGTGACGGCGGCGGCGTAGTACCCATCCCAGCGCGCCGAATACCGCCACTAACGCCAGGGCAATGCCGATTCCCGGCAGAATATATTTGCCGACTCCCGCTCCCGTCAGACTATTCGTGAGCGTATAAAGCACTGCGTCGTTGATCCCGTCGCCGGTAAAATAGTCGCTGGCATACAGGGTAATATTCAGAATGACAAAAAGTCCCAGCACCGTGAGAGTGGCGGCAAACCACCAGGTGTTACGGCCCGCCTTCCAGGCATATATCAGCACAGAGGCGAGAAACAGAGCGACAGAGAGCAACTCGGACAACTGACGATCCTCAATAAACCAGGCTTATCGCTGGCAGGAAAAAATTTCTAACAATGTAATAGCGATGTCACATTGCTGCAATTCTAATAACTTTACACGGCGCTGTTATTTAGAATGAGTTTAGAAAGTTGGTTTTTTGATCGGCATCACTTCCTGCCATAGCGGTTAATAACAGGAAAAGACGAAGAGAAAAATCGGGTTAATGCCGTGTTGGCGGGTAAAGGGCCAAAACACGGCTTTTATCAGGGCGTCCCGGCGTGGCGCACGGTCAGAAAAACGCAGTCAGGAGAGGAAATTCAGCCCTTGCTGCAATACCAGATCGCAAGCTTTGGTTTTCACCTTTTCCGCCAGCGGCGTACTGCCGATATTATTGAGGTTCAACTGCTGGCCGTCCTTCGTCTTGAGCAACCCTTGCAGGCCGTTCAGGTAGTTAGTGTCCTGCTCCTGCTGTGTGGTATCCAACCCCAACTTGTTCAGAATCTGATTTTTAACGTTTTCCACGTTGGTAGCGGACGCCAGTTTCTGTTTGGCGCAGTACTGCAAAATACCGGCGGCATTATTCATATTATCGGCGCTGAGCGACTGGGCACCTCTGCTGAGCAGACCGGTTAGCGCAGAAAGCGACATCCCGCCCTGCTGTGCGTTCGCGCCCTGAGCGCTTAGCTGACTGGCGGCAATACCGCTGGTGGAAATCAGTACGCTGGCGATCGCCGCGCAGCACAGAACATGTTTCGCTGTATTCATGGTAATCACCTGTGTTATGCCAGCCAGGCGTCGTATCGCCCTGGAGCACGTTGCAATTTAATACTCTTTACCCGTCACCCGGCTGCGGTAACTGTCCCAGGTAAAATTAACCCATAAACTGTTGCCGAGACGCATACGGTCCATGACGCGTTCGCCAAGCATTTTCGTCATCTCTTCCATATTGCTGTTCGTCAACATGCCGGTGGGACGTTTTGACGAGGAACGACGATCGACAATTTGATTGATGATCACTTTTTCATAGCGGGATTCGGTCTGCACGCCGATCTCGTCGATCACCAGCAGATCAACGTTACTCAGATCGTTAAGCAACTGCTCTTCGCTGGTTTCCCGATTGCTGAACGTGTCTTTCATCGCTGACATAATATCCGCTACGGTGATAATCAGTACCGACTTTCCGCGCAGCAGCAGCTCGTTACAAATAGCCGCGGCGAGATGGTTTTTACCGGTTCCAGGCTTGCCGGAAAAGACAAAGCTGGCGATATTGCCGTCAAACTCATCAACGTACTGTCGGGCTTTGCTTAACGCGTTCATTTGTCCGTCGCACTCAACCCGATAGTTATCAAACGAGCAGTTCTGATGCAGCGGTCGAATGCCGGAACGGTTAAAGGTGCGCTGCATTTTCATCGCCCGATTTTCCCGCGCCAGCGCCGCCGCCCCGATCTCGCCTTGCTCTTTCTGCCACGCCAGCAGTTCTTCGCCCGTTTTAAACGCCGGTGTAATATGCGCAGGCATCATTTTTTGTAGACGCTGCATCAGGTCGCCAACATTTTTCATCGTTACCCCCTAAAACCTGGTGGAATATGATTGTCAGGTTCGCTGACGCTATTGATGTCGCGCTGCGGCATTCCGCCATTGCTGGAACGGCTGATTTGCACGCTGCGCGCCAGCTTTTGCTGCCACTGGATATGGTGAAAAACCTTACCTTCCGCCTGCCAGTAGGCGATAAACGCCGCCAGCTCTTCTGCGGTGACCGGCTCCCGAAGCGCCACGCCCCAAAGGGCAGCCTGACGCTGAAAATCCGCATCCGGTTGCCAGGCGGGATACATGGCGAATTTTCCGCAGGGAATCGCAACGGGGGCGGCTTCGGGTTCTTCGTAAAATTGTGCGTCTAACGCCACATCGCTTCCCGGACGTGATAACTTTTCTTCAAGCGCCAGCAGTTCAGCCATGCGTGCAGGCGTCACGGCATAAAAGGCAGGCGCATTATTAGCGAATACCGCCACTGCGCCGCCCGTTGACTTCGCCAGCACAGCATGATGATCGTGTAAAAGGGCGTCAATACCGATGACGTCCGACGTTAAAATTCTGGAAGACATAATGTTTCTCAATATGGAACAACAACCGAGAAGGACGACTGTTTTTATAGTACCACACAGACCTGTAAGAACAGCAGGAGGCGTTCTACCATTCACACGCGGGGGCGTTTGCGGTACAGCCATAATCCCGGTACAGAGAGGCCAATTGAGAGCGCGCCAACAATGGAAGAGGCTTTCAGAAAATTGGTCAGCAGCGTAATCATCATCGGTTCGCTATAGCCCAGATGGCTAATTTTTACTGCGGAAATCATCGCGGTATAGGCGGAAATCCCCGGAAACATCGGGATCACGGCCGCGACGGTAAACACTTTAGGGTGAGCGAGATACCAGCGTGACCACTGAATACCAATACTGCCGACCAGCAGCGAAGCCATAAACGTCGACCATTCGATATTAAAGCCAGCGCTCATCATTAGCATACGCGAGCCATGACCCAGCGCCCCCAGTAGCGCGCACCACGGAAGCGCCCGGTGGGGAACATTAAAGACCATCGCAAACCCGACGGCGGGGATCGCAGACAAGATCATGTCCTGCATTAGCGCCAGTAAAAAGTCGATTATACCCATCCTCGTAGCCCCCATACTGTCATTGACATCACTACGCCCACACAGGTGGCTAGTGTCAACAGGCTGGCGATAGCCCAGCGCGCCAGCCCGGTATTAATATGTCCTTTAAACATATCTGCGACGGAATTAATCAGCGGAAAGCCCGGCACCAGTAGCAGTACGCTTGCCGCCATGGCGATAGTGGGCGTCTGGCTAAAGGCGGGAAGAGTGAGCATCAGCCCGGAAATCGTGGTAGCGACAAAGGCGGTAATGCAAAAATTGATCTGCGGATGTAAATGCCGCTGCGCCAGCATCTGACGGATATACATGGCTATCATACTGGCGAAAAAGGTGATAACCGCGCCATCCCAGCCGCCATTATTCAGCTTACAAAAGCAGGAGCAGGAAAGACCGACCATAAACGCCACCAGCCAGCGCGGATAACGCAGCGGGCGGAGCTGGCTAAAGCGTTTTTCCACGCCTTTGTAATCCAGCAGACGATGTTCCGCGAGGATAACGATATGCTGAACCTCCGTGACGACGTGCATATTAATGCCGCGATCCTGGTTTTTACGTGTCGATGTCAGACATTGTCCGTCTTTAATGGTCGTCAGGACAATGGCGTTAGAGGAGATCGCGCTTTCGACGCTATCCATACCGAGCGCCAAACCGAGGCGGGTGGAAAGCTCATCAACCAGTGCGCTTTCCGCCCCGTGCTGCAATAAAAACAGCCCGCATTGAATACATAACCGTGTTACTGCTCGTTGAATTGATTGCTCTTCTTGCATGACTCGTCCTGTCCAAAAAGACATTCTATGCGCCGCCACTATGACAGAGGCTTCCTTTTTAACACGAAGCGCAGGCATGATGGCGTTGGTTAAGATCAATTTCTTGTTGATAAAAACGTCAGCCGCCAGACGCAACGCATAAGCTTCTTGAGACGTGCGCTTCGTCACAGGCAGGATATCCTTATGGGCGACGGTTCTCGTATGTCCGTTTCCAGAATAGAGGCATTATGCCAGCCTGGCCGCTCATTTTTGAATCAATGATGTGGTGAATTTTATCAACGATATGCATTAATGGTTTAACCACAATGGCGTGAGCAGCGGGCGTAAAATTAGGCATGACTTAGTGTAATTCGCAGATATTACATGGGTTTTATGGATTGTAGACAGTATTGTTGGGCTTTTGTTTTAGGACTTAGCAATATGAATAAAGAGCGAACTCATATTTTAAATTTATTAATATGATGAGTTTTCGTTAGAATTACTAATGTGCAAATTTAGTTAATTTAATTGTCTTGCTTCTGGTTTTATGAGTAACTATGCGATAGTGATTTCATGTTTTTGTGCTATGTGGATTGTAGCGCAATCAATGTTAGATATTTAAAAATAAAACAAGGATAATTAATCCACTCGGTCTATATTTCTTTGCGCTCATTGTTAATAGTGTTTTTATTAATGGGGCAATGAAAGGGGGCGGCGTGGGTGCGGAGGAATTATGCTGCCAGGATGCTGCAAAAATGGACTTATTATCAGTAAAACCCCTCTTATACAGGAAGGCCTTAAAGGGGTTATAACAGGTAATTTCCCCGATTATAAACTGGCGTATTGCCGTACGATAGAAGAGCTAACGCTGCTACAGCTACGCCGAAGTAATTTAGTTATTGCTGATTTAGCAGTTAACAATGCCTCTCCCCGCGCTATCTGCGAATATTTTTATAGCTTACTCTCGCAATATCGCGACATACATTGGGTATTTCTGGTTCCTAAATCCTGCTATCCACATGCAGTTGATCTCCTGATGGGCCCCGTCAGCACCTTGCTTTCAGACGAAGAGCCAATCGAGAATCTTATTAGCGTTATCCATGCGGGAAACGCTCGCTCAGAAAGAATAAGCAAAACATTATTATCGCCTCAGGTACCGTCTGAAATTCAGCAGTCCCACGACAGGCCGATTGTCCTTACGCTGTCTGAACGAAAAGTATTACGCCTTTTAGGAAAAGGGTGGGGCATTAACCAAATTGCGGCGTTACTTAAAAAAAGTAATAAAACAATTAGCGCCCAAAAAAATAGCGCCATGCGACGCTTATCAATACACAGTAATGCAGAGATGTATGCATGGATAAACAGTTCTCAGGGAGCCAGAGAATTGAACCTACCTTCGGTATATGGAGAAACCATGGAATGGAAAACAGAATCAGCAAGAGAAATGTTGCGCTCGTAGAAAAATGCGTGATGAGCACCATTGGTATTAAAGGGCTATTTGATGCAATGCCGGATTGCCGACATACGCTTCATATTTTTTCAAAACCATCCACGTTTTATAAGGCTGCGCTAAAGACGCCGTTTTCTGCCGTTATTTTTTCTCTTTCTGCGTTAAGAACTGAACGCCGGACAGGATTATCCAGTCTGACGGAACTGGCGATAAATTATCCCCATATGCGGCGTCTGGTGATTGCCGATGATGATGCTGAAGCCCGCTTAATCAGCGCGCTATCCCCGCTGCCGCTGGATGGGGTCATCAGCAAAGCGTCGCCGTTGGATGTTTTACAGGATGCCTTATTTACATCGCTTAATAGCGCCCGGCGGACAACGGAGCGTACAGACAATCTTTGGGAACTTCACCAGAATTGTATGCTTAGTCCAACCGAGCGGGAGATTCTGCGTTTCATGTCGAACGGCTACTCAATGCCGCAAATTGCCGTCCAGTTAGAACGTAACATTAAGACTATCCGGGCGCATAAGTTTAATGTGATGTCCAAGCTGGGCGTGAGTTCTGATGCCGGGTTACTCGATGCGGCGGATATTCTGTTATATCTGCGCGCCGGAGATGCTACCGCGCTCCAGCATCGGGTATAGCCCGCGCCGGATGCGCCGTGCTTGTTCGGGGAATCCGGGGGCCAGGCACGTTATTGGCACACGTCTACCCAGGTTGCCGATGTCAGTTCAGCCATTCTTTCCGGCGTGATGCGTACCGCGCTGTGCGTGGCGCCTGCGGCAGGCAATACTTCGTTATACCCCTTCAGAGAGATGTCGCAATAAACGGGCAGCGGGTGCTCCAGCCCGAAAGGACATACGCCGCCGACAGGATGTCCGGTTGCATTGACCACTTCATCGCTGCTCAACATACGGGCTTTTGCGCCGAAAGTGGTTTTAAGCTTCTTATTATCCAGGCGGGCATCGCCTTTCGCGACCACCAGGATAATGGTGTCTTTTACTTTAAGCGAGAGCGTTTTAGCTATCTGCCCTGGCTCTACGTTGTGCGCTTTGGCTGCCAGCTCGACAGTCGCTGTACTTTGATTTAATTCGATAATTTCAATATCGGGAGCATGATCGGCCAGAAATTGCCGTACAGATTGCAGACTCATTCTTCTCTCCTGAGACCTTACTACCTTACTAATAGCCACGGTAGACCCAAAAATGGCAAAACGTAATTTGGCATACGGAGAGCGCCGCTGTAAATATAATAATGTGACAGGCCAGCAGCAGTAAGCCGTGACGATAACTGAAGGCAACGTAACGCGGTTTACTTTAGCGTGCAGTCGCCGCACTGTTGTACGTCAGGTAAGCGGTAACGTTGGCAGCAGGTTCTGCGTACCAGAAGACCGTCGCGCATTACGACGGTCCGCCACAGCGGGTTATCCTGACCGTCGGATAGCTGCTTTTCAAAAAAACAGCGCTGGCGTAGCGTTGCCAGCAGGGCTTCGCCAAGCAGCGGTTTCATCTCAGTCAGATACCAGTTGATTAAATAACCGGTATTGCTCCAGATAAGTTTCGCGTTGATGTAGCCAGTCGCCTCCAGCGCCTGAATGACCGGCTGTAGTGCGGAGACTATTAGCGTTTCCATTCGTTCTTCCGGGGAACGCTCCGTTGCCAGGTTATCCTGATGCACATCAAGCCAGAAACACGCGGCGCGCCCGGTTTCATGAAATTCAACGTGAATATGTTCTGCCGAGACATTGATAGCGCGCGCTTGCGTCAGTAATGCCAGCATCAGCGGCGGCGCCATCAGCCCGATATACCATTGCGCCCACAGGGAGAGTAACGGCTTATTTTCACGTGGCAGGCCTGGCGTGTGTCGATAGATGTGATCGGAATAGGCGGCCAGCAATGAACGAAACGTCGCGGGGCGCGTCCACTGGGCAAGAGTCATCGCCGTTGGCGGCGGCGTTTCATCCAGCCGGATGAAGTCCAACAGGTGCTTACGGGTAGAGGCGATCGTCTCGCGTACTGCGTCCGCCAGCGAGGCGTCTTCCGGCTGGGGAGCAGCTCGCCAGATAATATCGTCAGCAATAGGTGCGGAACGGTAGGCCATAGCGCAGTTTAATGATGTTAATCTAAATGATAATGATTGCTAATCCTATCGATAGCAATAAACGATGGCAAGCGGTTTATGGTTAACGCTGTTGGCGTAGCACGATTACGTCAGCAGGATTCATAGGGCGCGCATGTCGTCGCTGACCAGAATGTGGTTACGTCCAAGATGCTTGGCTTCGTAGAGCGCTTTATCCGCTTTTTCGATAGCGTCTCCGATATTGCGATCCGTCAGGGGCGCAATGCCGATACTGACAGTGACATTGGTGGCGACGCTTTCGTTAAACATATGCGGGATTTTAAGATCGTATACTTCCTGTCGGATACGTTCTGCGGTAGCGCGGGCTTGCTGTGGTTCGGCGGTGGTCAGCAACACCAGAAATTCTTCCCCGCCAAAACGGCAGACGACATCGCGCGATCGCACGGCGTCCCGAATTGCCGCTGAGACGCGGATTAACGCCTGATCGCCCATCATATGACCGTAGTGATCGTTATACGCTTTGAAATGATCGATATCCAATAGCAGGACGTAGTGTTCATGGCTGCCCGGCGCCTGTAACGTATCCAGCCGATTTTGCAGGCCACGGCGGTTATATAAGCCGGTTAATGGATCAAGCATGCTCAGGCCATTGAGGGTTTCCCGCTCGGCCAGCAGCTTAAACATGAGCTGTTGGGCAAAGTTATCGTAGCGTTTCTGGATAACATGTTGAATAGCGATTCCCACCATTGGCAGGGCCAGCAAATAGAGAATTCGCAAACCTTGTTCATTACCGTTCAGCCACAGGCAGACCGCGACTGGCGGTAGCGAATAGAGCGTAAACGCGACGATATTCGCGGCAAAGGCTATCGAGCCGATAAACAGAACGCTAAGCAGGGAAATCAGTAAAAAAGAGAAATCATAATGGCCTAACGCCGGATACTTTAGCGCAATATGCGCCGCCCATATTCCCCCAAAGAGTAGGGAGATAAAGGGGAGATTAATTCTTTTTTGTCCATATTTCCCATGCCATATCAACAGTAATACGCTCAGGACCACTATCCCGATCATTGGCGTGCAAAATACATTGATCTGATAAAGGGGGAAAACGAGAGTAAATAGCGCCGACACGGCGTTGAGAAACAAGAAAAGACGTAAAGAAAACTGATACTTCTTAATACGAAGCGACCGCCAGGATGGTGTTGTCATGGGTAATTGTCGTTATTTATCGGTGATATACACGGAATCGGGCGCCAACATGAAAATAACGTATGAGAAAAGGTCGCCTAAAGCGAGGTGTTGTTGTTTTTACGTTAACAGTCGGACAATTTATCACCTTACTGAATACGTGTCATCAACCGTTAAGTAAAACTCATCTCTTTAGCTTTCACTCTGGCTGACAAATGAGAAAATATATCATATGATATTGGTTATCATTATTAATTCCAGAGGTGAAACCATGTTGCAGCGGACGTTAGGCAGCGGATGGGGCGTATTATTGCCTGGAGTGATTATCGTTGGACTGGCGTTTATCGGCCTGTCAGCTGATGCGCTGAAGCTGTTGATTGTATCAGGATTGCTACTGTCTGCGCTGATGTTGTATCACAAACAATTACGGCATTTTGTACTGCTGCCATCGTGTATAGCGCTTATTGGCGGCATGATGTTGGCAATGATGAACTGGAATCAGGGATGAAAATGAAGAGACAAAGGAAGGATAAGATAATTGGTGCGAGGGGGGGACTTGAACCCCACGTCCGTAAGGACACTAACACCTGAAGCTAGCGCGTCTACCAATTCCGCCACCTTCGCACAGTTATCTTACTTTTTGATATCGCCTCGTTGGTGCGAGGGGGGGGACTTGAACCCCCACGTCCGTAAGAACACTAACACCTGAAGCTAGCGCGTCTACCAATTCCGCCACCTTCGCCCAGTGCGAGCAATATCAACGTGGTTTTGGTGCGAGGGGGGGGACTTGAACCCCCACGTCCGTAAGGACACTAACACCTGAAGCTAGCGCGTCTACCAATTCCGCCACCTTCGCATACCATCGATTCTTGAAAAGAATCACTACCACGGAGGCGCATTCTAGTGGTTTTCAGCTATTCGTCAATAGTTAATTGCATGGGATAGATTGATTGCTGCAAAAATGGGCGCGAGACGTAGGTTGGATAAGACGCTTTGCGTCGCCATCCGGCACATGCAACCAGATGGCGCTGCGCTTATCAGGCCAACTATTTCTTCGCCTGACGGGTCATCACGGTACGATAAACCTTAAAGCGCCCGGTTTGCGCGATGACTTCATGGAAGCCAAAAGTCTCATCCAGAATCTTAGGATAGGGCAGAAAGGCGTTCGCCACGATGCGTAACTCCCCGCCGCTGTTCAGATGGCGCACTGCGCCGCGAATGAGCGTTTGCGCCGCATCGAGGCTGGTTTGCATTCCGTCGTGGAACGGCGGGTTGGAGATGATCATGTCAAAACGTCCTTTGACTTCCGAAAAGACGTTGCTGGCGAATACCTCGCCTTCAAGACCATTAGCGGCAAGCGTGGCGCGGCTGGCTTCCACCGCCGGAGCGCTGACGTCACACAGCGTCAGGCGCACTTTCGGCGAATGGCTGGCCAGCGCGGCGGAAAGCACGCCAGCGCCGCAGCCGACATCCAGCACTTTACCTTTGGTGTGCGGCGTCAGCGTAGACAGCAGCAGTTGGCTACCAACATCCAGTCCGTCGCGGCTGAATACGCCCGGCAACGTTTTGATGGCCAGCCCGTCGATGTTGTACTCGGCCCACCAGGATTCAAGACTAAACTGCGGCTGCTTTTCCAGACGGCCATGGTAAAGGCCGCAACGTCGCGCGCTATCTACTTTGTTCAGCGGCGCATAGTCCGCCAGCATCGGTTCGGCGCTACGCACGCCGCTGCGGTTTTCTCCCACGACGAAAACATCGACGCCCGACGGCATCAGCGACAAAATATTCATCAACTGGAACTGCGCTTCGGGTTTATTTTTCGGCCAGTAGTAGATCAGCGTATCGCAGTCGGCGACATCGCTGGCTTGCGCGACCAGGCTAAAACGGACGTTATCGCCCATCTGGCGGCTTAATACCTGCCAGTGGTGAAACTGTTGCGTATGCGCGCGGCTGGCGGCGCATTCAAAGCGCGCGGGCAGGTCATCCTGCAAATCTCCGGCAAAAAGAATACGGCTTTGTTCGAAATCATCACTGTGGCGCAGCAAGACTTCACTTGCCGGGGTAAAAGCAGACATGGAATGCTCCTTAATTCAGACTGGCGGCGATTATAGTAGTTTGATGGCGGAGATTCGACAGATTTGCTATATTTGCGCCCCTGATTACAGGAGCGTTTCGCTATGACATCCCGACGAGACTGGCAGTTACAGCAACTGGGTATTACGCAGTGGGCGCTGCGACGTCCTGGCGCGCTACAGGGCGAGATTGCGATTTCCCTTCCCGCGCACGTTCGTCTGATCGTGGTTGCAGAGGAATTACCCGCGCTGAACGAGCCGCTAATGCGCGATATTTTACGCGCGTTGACCGTGAGTCCCGATCAGGTTTTACCCCTGGCGCCTGAGCGCGTCGCCATGCTGCCGCAGGGCAGCCGTTGTAATAGCTGGCGGTTAGGAACTGACGCGCCGCTCCAACTCGAAGGCGCTCAGGTCACGACGCCGGCGTTTAATGAACTCCGGGCAAACCCGGCGGCACGCGCCGCACTATGGCAACAAATCTGCGAACATGAACACGATTTCTATCCTCAGCACGACCGATCTCCCCGCAGCCTGGCAGATTGAGCAACGCGCTCATGCGTTTCCGTGGAGCGAAAAAACGTTTTTCGGCAACCTGGGTGAACGGTATCTCAACCTTAAGCTGACCGCTGATGACAGAATGGCCGCGTTTGCCATTACACAGGTGGTGCTGGACGAAGCGACGCTGTTCAATATTGCCGTCGATCCGGATTTTCAGCGTCGGGGGCTGGGGCGTATGCTGCTTGAGCATCTGATTGATGAACTGGAAAAACGTGGGGTTGTAACGCTATGGCTGGAGGTACGCGCCTCTAACGCTGCCGCCATCGCGCTGTATGAAAGTCTGGGGTTTAACGAGGCGACGATTCGCCGCAATTACTATCCCACGGCACAAGGGCATGAGGACGCCATCATCATGGCGTTACCGATAAGCATGTAATAAAAGAGGCAAGGTGTAATGATGAAGTGGGACTGGATTTTCTTTGATGCCGATGAAACGCTGTTTACGTTTGATTCTTTCACCGGCTTACAGCGGATGTTCCTTGACTATAGCGTCACCTTTACCGCTGAGGATTTCCAGGATTACCAGGCCGTGAATAAGCCGCTATGGGTAGATTATCAGAACGGCGCGATTACCTCATTACAATTGCAGCAAGCGCGTTTTCAAAGTTGGGCTGAACGGCTAAACGTTGCGCCGGGGCTGCTGAATGACGCTTTTATTAGTGCGATGGCGGAGATCTGTTCTCCTTTGCCGGGCGCCGTTTCGCTACTTAATGCGATTCGCGGGCAGGCTAAAATCGGTATTATTACTAACGGTTTTACCGCGCTACAACAAACTCGTCTGGAGCGCACCGGGCTGCGCGAGTATTTCGATCTGCTGGTGATTTCCGAGCAGGTTGGCGTCGCGAAGCCCGATCCGAAAATCTTTAACTACGCCCTGGAGCAGGCGGGGAATCCTGACCGCTCGCGCGTATTAATGGTTGGCGATACCGCGGAATCCGATATTCTTGGCGGCATTAACGCCGGGCTGTCGACCTGCTGGCTTAACGCGCATCATCGCGAGCAGCCCGCGGGTATTCATCCAACCTGGACTGTGGCGTCATTAAGCGAACTGGAGCAGCTCCTGTGTAAACACTGATTGCCTCCCCCAGGTTGATGGGTAAAATAGCCGCATTTTTCGTATTCAACATGCGTGGTCAAACGCCGCGCTTACTCAAGAAGATTTGACTATGACGTTGTCTCCTTATTTGCAAGAGGTGGCCAAACGCCGCACTTTTGCCATTATTTCTCACCCGGACGCCGGTAAAACCACCATTACCGAAAAAGTGTTGCTGTTCGGACAGGCGATTCAGACCGCCGGTACGGTAAAAGGCCGTGGCTCCAGCCAACATGCAAAATCTGACTGGATGGAGATGGAAAAACAGCGTGGTATCTCCATCACCACCTCGGTGATGCAGTTCCCATATCACGACTGTCTGGTGAACCTGCTGGACACCCCGGGGCACGAAGACTTCTCCGAAGATACCTACCGTACCCTGACGGCGGTGGACTGCTGTCTGATGGTGATCGACGCCGCAAAAGGCGTTGAAGACAGGACTCGTAAGCTGATGGAAGTTACCCGTCTGCGCGATACGCCGATCCTGACCTTTATGAACAAACTCGACCGTGACATCCGCGACCCGATGGAGCTGCTGGATGAAGTGGAAAATGAGCTGAAAATCGGCTGCGCGCCGATCACCTGGCCGATTGGCTGCGGCAAGCTGTTTAAGGGCGTTTATCACCTTTATAAAGATGAAACTTATCTGTATCAGACCGGTAAGGGCCACACCATTCAGGAAGTGCGCATCGTTAAAGGGCTGAATAACCCGGATCTGGACGCCGCCGTCGGTGAAGACCTGGCGCAACAGCTGCGCGACGAGCTGGAACTGGTGCAGGGCGCGTCTAACGAGTTTGATGAAGAGCTGTTCCTGGCAGGGGAAATTACCCCGGTATTTTTCGGTACCGCGCTGGGTAACTTTGGCGTTGACCATATGCTGGATGGTTTAGTGGCGTGGGCGCCCGCGCCGATGCCGCGTCAAACCGATACCCGCACAGTGGAAGCCTCGGAAGAGAAATTCACCGGTTTTGTCTTTAAAATTCAGGCCAATATGGACCCGAAACACCGCGACCGCGTGGCGTTTATGCGCGTGGTTTCCGGTAAGTATGAGAAGGGCATGAAGTTACGCCAGGTCCGTATCGGCAAAGATGTGGTGATTTCCGACGCGTTAACATTTATGGCGGGCGATCGTTCGCACGTTGAAGAAGCGTACCCGGGCGATATTTTGGGTCTGCATAACCACGGCACCATTCAGATCGGCGATACCTTCACCCAGGGCGAGATGATGAAGTTTACCGGTATCCCGAACTTTGCGCCGGAACTGTTCCGTCGTATTCGCCTGAAAGATCCGCTCAAGCAGAAGCAGCTACTGAAAGGGCTGGTGCAGCTTTCTGAAGAGGGGGCGGTTCAGGTATTCCGTCCCATCTCCAACAACGATCTGATTGTCGGCGCCGTGGGCGTTTTGCAGTTTGACGTTGTTGTCGCGCGCCTGAAAAGCGAATACAACGTTGAGGCGATTTATGAATCCGTCAACGTGGCGACGGCGCGCTGGGTGGAAAGCGCCGATGCGAAGAAATTCGAAGAGTTTAAGCGTAAGAATGAAACGCAGCTGGCGCTGGATGGCGGCGACAACCTCACCTATATCGCCCCCACGATGGTTAACCTGAACCTGACCCAGGAACGTTACCCTGACGTTCAGTTCCGTAAAACGCGCGAACACTGATCCCTTTCCGGGCGCGGCATCCGCCGCGCCTTCGTACTTTCCCTGCCTTTTTAACCGCTTACGGAATGTTCTTAAATCCCGCGTTTTTTCTCCGATCTGCCTGTTTTTTATACGCACCGACAAGCGATTTTAAAATTGTGATCTATATTTAACAAAGTGATGACATAAATGTCGGCTTTAATGCCTGTTCAATGCGTGAATATGAGAGCTTAAAGCTGAGATTTGTTTCAGTCACGATATTAATAACTGAAACGGAAGGGTGGCAGGCGACGCGTCGTTACAAATTCACGAATGTGATGCCAGTCATTGACTTCAGAAACCGGTGAGTTTCACCGCATTCAGCAATGCAACCTCGTGTTGCCTGAGCTCAAATTACGAGCAAACTATACAGGACAAAATCGATGACTATGACAAGACTGAAGATTTCTAAAACTCTGCTGGCCGTAATGTTGACCTCTGCTGTTGCGACAGGTTCTGCCTTTGCAGAAAACGCAACAACGGACAAGGCGCAAAGCGGAACCGAAACCGCAGGGCAAAAAGTCGATAGCTCTATGAATAAAGTCGGTAACTTCATGGATGACAGCGCCATCACTGCGAAAGTAAAAGCTGCGCTGGTAGACCATGACAATATTAAAAGCACCGATATTTCTGTCGAAACCAATCAGAAAGTCGTCACCCTGAGCGGCTTTGTAGAAAGCCAGGCGCAGGCTGAAGCCGCCGTGAAAGTGGCGAAAGGCGTAGAAGGCGTGACCTCCGTTAGCGACAAACTTCACGTTCGCGACAATAAAGAAGGTTCCGTGAAAGGCTATGCCGGCGATACGGCCACGACCAGTGAAGTCAAAGCCAAGTTGCTGGCGGACGATCTTGTCCCTTCCCGTAAAGTGAAAGTAGAAACGACCGATGGCGTCGTACAGCTCTCCGGTACCGTTGAAACTCAGGAACAAAGCGACCGCGCTGAAAGCATCGCGAAAGCCGTTGATGGCGTAAAAAGTGTTAAAAACGATCTGAAAGTTCAGTAATTCGTCGTAATTCGTTCTCCCGACGTTTGTCGGGAGGCGTAATGTGCACCACACTAAAAATATCGCGAATGAGTAGCCTGAGCGCTCATATTTAGCGGTCGACATTAACTATGGTAAAGGAGAGGCTTATGTTTCGTTGGGGCATTATATTTCTGGTTATCGCGTTAATTGCCGCCGCATTGGGTTTTGGTGGACTGGCTGGTACGGCTGCCGGCGCGGCGAAAATCGTCTTCGTCGTCGGGATCGTGCTCTTCCTGGTCAGCCTGTTCATGGGCCGTAAACGACCCTAGCAGGCATCTGTAAAGATATATTGCTATCAAGCCAGTCCAGCGGACTGGCTTTTACGGTTTTAGCCGTTAACGTTTTGCGTTACCTTGTCAGCCTGGAAAAAAATGAAAAATAGGAAGGCAGAGGTGGGCCAGCGAATACCGGTTACGCTCGGCAATATTGCGCCGTTATCATTAACACCGTTCCGGCCAGGCCGTATGGCGCTGGTCTGTGAGGGCGGGGGGCAGCGGGGTATCTTTACCGCAGGCGTGCTGGATGAGTTTATGCGTGCGCAGTTTAATCCTTTCCATCTCTACTTCGGCACATCAGCCGGTGCGCAAAATCTCTCGGCGTATCTCTGCAACCAGCCCGGCTACGGGCGTAAAGTCATTATGCGCTATACCACCAGGCGCGAATTTTTTGATCCGCTGCGATTTGTACGCGGAGGAAACCTTATCGACCTCGACTGGCTGGTGGAATCCACCGCCGCCCGGATGCCGCTGCAAATGGATACCGCAGCGCGCCTGTTTGACAGCGGAAAATCCTTTTATATGTGCGCCTGCCGGGGGGATGATTACACGCCGGGCTATTTCTCGCCGACAAAACAAAACTGGCTTGATATCATTCGCGCCTCCAGCGCCATACCGGGTTTCTACCGTACCGGCGTTACGTTAGAGGGCATCAACTATCTGGACGGTGGCATTAGCGACGCCATTCCGGTTCAGGAGGCGGCAAAGCGGGGGGCGAAAACCATTGTGGTGATCCGCACCGTACCCTCGCAAATGTATTACACGCCGCAGTGGTTTAAGCGTATGGAGCGCTGGCTGGGAGAGAGCAGTCTACAGCCGTTGGTCAACCTGGTGCAGCATCATGAAACGTCCTACAGCGCGATCCAACAATTTATTGAAAAGCCGCCGGGTAAGCTGCGGATCATTGAAATTTATCCGCCGAAACCGCTGCACAGCATGGCGCTGGGCAGCCGTATCCCGGCGCTGCGTGAGGATTACAAAACCGGGCAATTATGCGGGCGTTATTTCCTTGCCACCGTTGGTAAATTGCTCGCCGCAACGCCGCCTCTCTTGCGCCATTCGTCGCGGATTGCCGTGCCGGAAACGGTGGTCGTGCCTCCGGCGCCGGTGGCCAATGATACGCATGTGGCGGAGGTCATTAGCGCGCCGCAGGCAAACGACACCACATTTACAGACGAGGATCTGGCGTGAGCTGGCGCTTTATCGATACGCATTGCCATTTTGATTTCCCGCCCTTTACGGGCGATGAGCGCGCCAGTATTCAGCGTGCCTGTGAGGCGGGCGTTGAAAAAATCATCGTGCCGGCGACCGAGGCGGCTCACTTTCCCCGCGTGCTGGCGCTGGCGGCGCGTTTCCCGTCGCTTTATGCTGCGCTGGGATTACACCCCATTGTGATTGAGCGTCATGCCGATGACGATCCTGATAAGCTGCAACAAGCGCTGGCGCAACAACAGAACGTCGTGGCGGTAGGCGAGATCGGGCTCGATCTTTATCGCGACGATCCGCAGTTTGCCAGGCAAGAGCGATTTTTAGACGCGCAACTGCAACTGGCAAAACGCTACGATCTGCCGGTGATCCTGCACTCGCGGCGCACGAATGACAAACTGGCGATGCACTTAAAGCGCCAGGATCTGCCGCGAACCGGTGTGGTGCATGGTTTTGCCGGCAGTCTGCAGCAGGCCGAACGCTTTGTGCGACTGGGCTATAAAATCGGCGTCGGCGGCGCCATCACCTACCCGCGCGCCAGTAAAACCCGTGATGTTATGGCGCGGTTGCCGCTGGACGCGCTGTTGCTGGAGACCGATGCGCCGGATATGCCGCTAAAGGGGTTTCAGGGGCAGCCGAACCGCCCGGAGCAGGCGGCGCGCGTATTTGATGCGCTCTGCGAATTACGTCCGGAGCCCGCAGAGGTGATAGCCGATACGCTGTATCGCAATACCATTACCTTGTTTCGGCTCTGATGGCATCGCAGCCGCCGTCCGGCAGGCGACGCTTACAAATATAGCGCCGGCAAAATCAGCTTCGCCACCCCACGCGCGCGCAATCCGTCAGCCAGCCGTTCCACCTCTTGCGGCGTCGCGCCTGGCCAGGCCTTCGCTTCGCCATAGACGCCATGCGCATGAAAGGCATTCAAACGCACCGGAACCTCGCCCAGCGAAGTAATAAACGCCGCCAGTGAATCAATATGCGCCGCATAGTCCACCTGATTCGGGATAACCAGCAACCGCAGCTCTGCCAGTTTTCCCCGCGCAGCAAGAAAGCGGATACTGTGCTTAATATGCGTGTTATCACGTCCGGTCAGACGGTGATGACACTCGCTCTTCCAGGCTTTCAGATCGAGCATTACGCCGTCGCAAACCGGCAGTAGTTTTTGCCAGCCGGTCTCGCTTAACTGACCATTACTGTCCACCAGACAGGTCAGCCGTTGTAACTGCGGATCGGCTTTGATCGCCGTAAATAGCGCCACAATAAACGGTAATTGCGTGGTCGCCTCTCCGCCGCTGACGGTAATACCTTCAATAAACAGCGATGCTTTACGAATATGACGCAGCACATCATCAACGCTCATGGTCTGCGCCATTGGCGTTGCCTGCTGTGGGCACATTTTCAGGCAGGTATCGCACTGCTCGCAGACGTCCGACCGCCATACCACTTTCCCGCCATCAACGCTGAGGGCGTGATGCGGACACTGCGATACGCATTTCCCGCAGTCGTTACAGCGTCCCATCGTCCACGGGTTATGGCAATTCTTGCAGCGCAAATTGCAGCCCTGTAAGAATAATGCCAGGCGGCTGCCTGGCCCATCGACGCAGGAAAACGCAATGATCTTACTGACTAAAGCGCATCTGTTGTTCATGGCTGACTACGCGTGGCTGTCGTTCCAGGATGCGGGTATTACGTGCGGCTTCTTCTCCCAGCCAGGTGGTATTCGTGCGCGAGCCTTCGGCGCGAAATTTCGCCAGATCCGACAGGCGCACCATATAACCGGTGACGCGCACCAGATCGTTGCCGCTGACATTGGCAGTAAATTCCCGCATCCCGGCTTTGAACGCGCCAAGACAAAGCTGAACCAGCGCCTGCGGATTACGCTTGATGGTTTCGTCCAGCGTCAGAATGTCGCTGATCCCGGCATGGTAAAAGGCATGGTGCGGCGCGACGGTTTGCAAATGGGTGATAGGGTCCGGTTCATCGCCATACGGCAGACGCGCGCCCGGCGTAGTGCCGATATCGGAACTGATGCCAGACTGGGCATGGAGCAGCGCCCGTTGCTTCCAGCCATACTTCACTGGCGTATTTTCGACGAAATCCGCCAGTTGGGCGCTGATACGGTAGCCCAGCTCGTTCGCCGTTTCATTCTTGCCGTAACGGGCGTTCAGGCCCGCGTTTTCGCACAGCAGATTCACGGCTTCCGCCAGCCCGTACATACCGAACATCGGCGCAAAACGTTCGGGATCGATCAAACCTTCCTGTACAAGAAAGCTATTCTCAAAGAAATGTGACTTTTCATAGAGGAATTCACATCGTGAATTAATGATGGCGATCTGCTGTCGGCAGTAGTGCGGTAGCGTGCGTGAAAAGAAGTCATCGACAGACGTACTGCGTTCTGCCACGGCTTTCAGTTTGAGACGTACCAGCGTACTGCCGCCGCCGCCAAGCGGTAGCGAGTTATAACAACTGACGATGCCATAATGCCCTTTTGTGAAAATTTTATCATTTACAGGGCCGTTGGAAATGTGTGGCTTACTGCATTCGCAAATGTTTTTGGCGACCTCCAGCAGCAGATCGTCCGGCGTAATTTCCGCATCGTAGATAAACGTCAGGTTAGGCGTCACCTGCTTTAGCTCGGCATCAGCGCGCAAAATCGCTCGTGTGACAGGCGTATCGGCAGGGCCAATATTGGCATGCATAAAGGCGTCTGGCAGCGTTCTGTCGAGATAACGCCAGAAACGTTTTATTCGAATATCGATCGCATCTTGTGTTAGAATTCTAACATATGGTTGCAGCAACGCATCAAGCTGGCCGAGATAAACCGGCATGGACGTCACGGAAGGAACGTGATGATACAGAATGGTGAGTAGGGATAACGCATCATCCAGATCTTTCGCGCCTTCCAGTTCCAGCCACTGTGAACCGTTAGCCAGAAATCGGGCGTAATAGGGCAACACGTAGCGCGGTTTGAAGGGGGCGTGCCCCTCAAACATATCGCAAATGACACCTTCATCCAGCGCCTGGCGGGCATCTTCCGGCAGGGGGGGATAAGGCAGGGCGTTTTCAGCTTCCAGCGCCAGAAAATGGCGTTTTTGTTCAGGCGTGAGCACCGGGCTGGTCACAATTTGCTGGCAACGCTGCTGGAGCGCAGTTTCGCATGAGGCAGGCATCTTCGTTTCCTCTTTATGCCGGGACGATGCGCTATTGTAGAAAATGGCGGCAAACCGACTTTGATCCTGATGCGCTTATCGCTCGAAGAACAGACGGTGACGGCGGGATAATTTGATTCAGATCTCATTACAGTAATGCAAATTTGTACGTAGTTTTCATTAACTGTGATGTATATCGAAGTGTAAACGCGAGTGAATGTTAGAATATTAACAGACTCGCAAGGTGAAATTTTATACGGCAATGCCGTTGGAGAATGTCATGACTGATTTAAAAGCAAGCAGCCTGCGTGCGCTCAAACTGATGGATCTGACCACTCTGAACGATGACGACACCAATGAAAAAGTGATCGCGTTGTGTCATCAGGCAAAAACTCCGGTCGGGAATACGGCGGCGATTTGTATTTACCCGCGTTTTATCCCGATTGCGCGTAAAACTCTGAAAGAACAAGGTACGCCGGACATCCGCATTGCAACGGTGACTAACTTCCCGCATGGCAATGATGACATCGATATTGCGCTGGCGGAAACCCGTGCGGCGATCGCCTACGGCGCTGACGAAGTGGACGTGGTATTCCCGTACCGCGCGTTGATCGCCGGTAACGAGCAGGTGGGTTTTGACCTGGTAAAAGCCTGTAAAGACGCTTGTGCCGCAGCGAACGTATTGCTGAAAGTGATCATCGAAACTGGCGAGCTGAAAGAAGAGGCGCTGATTCGTAAAGCCTCTGAAATCTCCATTAAAGCCGGTGCGGATTTCATCAAAACCTCTACCGGTAAAGTGCCGGTAAACGCTACGCCGGAAAGCGCGCGCATCATGATGGAAGTGATCCGCGACATGGGCGTTTCCAAAACCGTTGGCTTCAAACCGGCGGGCGGCGTACGTACGGCGGAAGACGCGCAGAAATTCCTCGCGATTGCAGACGAACTGTTTGGCGCTGACTGGGCAGATTCTCGTCACTACCGCTTTGGCGCATCCAGCCTGCTGGCAAGCCTGCTGAAAGCGCTGGGTCACGGCGACGGTAAGAGCGCCAGCAGCTACTAAGCTCTGATTTGCCGGATGGCGCTGCGCTTATCCGGCCTACAAATCCAGGCCTGTAGGCCGGATAAGGCGTTAGCCGCCATCCGGCGATGTAAGCCTTCTACTCTTTTCCCTCAGGAGGGTACCGTGTTTCTCGCACAAGAAATTATTCGTAAAAAGCGTGATGGTCATGCGTTGAGTGACGAAGAAATTCGTTTCTTTATTAATGGTATTCGTGACAATACTATCTCTGAAGGGCAGATTGCCGCCCTGGCGATGACCATCTTCTTCCACGATATGACCATGCCGGAGCGTGTTTCGCTGACCATGGCGATGCGGGATTCCGGTACTGTCCTTGACTGGAAAAGCCTGAATCTCAATGGCCCGATTGTCGATAAGCATTCGACCGGCGGCGTAGGGGACGTGACGTCTCTGATGTTGGGGCCAATGGTAGCGGCCTGCGGCGGTTATGTGCCGATGATCTCCGGTCGCGGTCTCGGACATACCGGCGGTACGCTCGACAAACTGGAAGCGATCCCGGGCTTCGACATCTTCCCGGACGACAACCGTTTCCGCGAAATTATTCAAGACGTGGGTGTGGCGATTATTGGGCAAACCAGCTCGCTTGCACCGGCGGACAAACGTTTTTACGCCACCCGCGATATTACCGCGACGGTGGACTCTATTCCGCTGATCACTGGTTCCATCCTCGCCAAGAAACTGGCCGAAGGGCTGGATGCGCTGGTAATGGACGTCAAAGTCGGCAGTGGCGCGTTTATGCCAACCTATGAACTTTCTGAAGCCCTTGCTGAAGCGATTGTTGGCGTGGCAAACGGCGCGGGAGTTCGCACTACGGCTTTGTTAACCGATATGAACCAGGTGCTGGCTTCGAGCGCCGGTAACGCGGTGGAAGTGCGTGAAGCCGTGCAGTTCCTGACCGGAGAATACCGCAATCCGCGCTTGTTTGACGTTACCATGGCGCTATGCGTGGAGATGCTGATCTCCGGCCAGCTGGCGAAAGACGACGCCGAAGCGCGTGCGAAATTACAGGCGGTGCTGGATAACGGTAAAGCGGCAGAAGTCTTTGGTCGTATGGTGGCCGCGCAGAAAGGGCCAAGCGATTTCGTTGAGAACTACGATAAATACTTGCCGACCGCCATGTTGAGCAAAGCGGTATATGCTGATACCGAAGGGTTTATCAGCGCAATGGATACGCGTGCGCTGGGGATGGCGGTCGTCTCGATGGGCGGCGGCCGTCGTCAGGCGTCAGATACCATTGATTACAGCGTTGGCTTTACCGACATGGCCCGTCTGGGCGACAGCATCGACGGGCAGCGCCCGCTGGCGGTGATTCATGCCAAAGACGAAGCCAGTTGGCAGGAAGCGGCGAAGGCCGTCAAAGCGGCAATTATCCTTGACGATAAAGCGCCAGCAAGCACACCTTCGGTCTATCGTCGAATTACTGAATAGTTGTATACTGATCTGATCAATTATTTTTGAAGCACTAAGTACGGAGAAGATATGAAACGTGCATTTATTATGGTGCTGGACTCATTCGGCATCGGCGCTACTGAAGACGCGGATCGTTTTGGCGACGTAGGTTCCGACACTCTGGGCCACATCGCAGAAGCTTGCGCCAAAGGCGAAGCTGACAATGGCCGTAAAGGCCCGTTGAATCTGCCTAACCTGACTCGTCTGGGGCTGGTGAAAGCGCATGAAGGCTCTACCGGTAAAATTGCCGCCGGCATGGACGGCAACGCGGACGTTATTGGCGCATACGCATGGGCGCACGAACTGTCCTCCGGCAAAGATACGCCGTCAGGCCACTGGGAAATCGCCGGTGTGCCGGTACTGTTCGACTGGGGCTATTTCAGCGACCACGAAAACAGCTTCCCGCAGGAACTGCTGGATAAGCTGGTGAAACGCGCCAACCTGCCGGGCTATCTCGGTAACTGCCACTCTTCCGGCACCGTTATTCTGGACCAGCTCGGCGAAGAGCACATGAAAACCGGCAAGCCGATTTTCTACACCTCCGCTGACTCCGTGTTCCAGATTGCCTGCCACGAAGAGACCTTTGGCCTGGATAAACTCTACGAGCTGTGCGAAATCGCCCGTGAAGAGCTGACCGAAGGCGGCTATAACATTGGCCGCGTGATCGCGCGTCCGTTTATCGGCGACAAGGCCGGTAACTTCCAGCGTACCGGTAACCGTCACGACCTGGCCGTTGAACCGCCAGCGCCGACCGTGCTGCAGAAACTGGTCGATGAAAAACAGGGCCACGTGGTGTCCGTCGGTAAGATTGCCGACATCTACGCCAACTGCGGCATCACTAAGAAAGTGAAAGCGACCGGTCTGGACGCGCTGTTCGACGCGACCCTCAAAGAGATGAAAGAAGCGGGCGATAAAACCATCGTTTTCACTAACTTCGTTGACTTCGACTCTTCCTGGGGCCACCGTCGCGACATCGCGGGCTACGCCGCAGGTCTGGAGCTGTTTGACCGCCGTCTGCCGGAGCTGATGGAGCTGGTGGGTGAAGATGACATTCTGATCCTGACCGCTGACCACGGCTGTGACCCGAGCTGGACCGGTACTGACCATACCCGTGAGCACATTCCGGTGCTGATCTACGGTCCGAAAGTCAAACCGGGCTCTTTAGGTCACCGTGAAACCTTCGCGGATATCGGCCAGACGCTGGCGACCTACTTTGGCACATCGCCGATGGACTACGGTAAAAACATGCTGTGATACCTGTTGTCTTTCGCGCTGTAGATGCGTTGACTTCATTCGCTCACCCCGGTCACATAGTTAATCTATGCTCCCGGGGATTCACGAATTCGTCGCCTTCCTGCAACGCGAAATCCTTAGGGTATTTCACTGTTTTGACACACGTTTTGTAGGCCTGATAAGGCGTAGCCGCCATCAGGCAATAACAACAAATTTAAAGGGAACTGAAGATGGCAACTCCACATATTAATGCAGAAATGGGTGATTTCGCTGACGTCGTATTGATGCCGGGCGACCCGCTGCGTGCGAAGCACATTGCTGAGACTTCCCTCGAAGATGTTCGCGAAGTGAACAACGTTCGCGGCATGTTAGGTTTCACCGGGACTTACAAAGGACGTAAGATCTCCGTGATGGGCCACGGTATGGGTATCCCGTCCTGCTCCATCTACACCAAAGAGCTGATCACCGATTTCGGCGTGAAGAAAATCATTCGCGTCGGCTCCTGCGGCGCTGTGCGCATGGACGTCAAACTGCGCGACGTGGTGATCGGTATGGGTGCCTGCACCGACTCCAAAGTGAACCGTATCCGCTTTAAAGATCATGACTTTGCGGCTATCGCTGACTTCGACATGGTACGTAACGCAGTTGATGCGGCAAAAGCGCTGGGCGTTGACGCGCGCGTAGGCAACCTGTTCTCCGCTGACCTGTTCTACTCTCCGGACGGCGAAATGTTCGACGTGATGGAAAAATACGGCGTACTGGGCGTAGAGATGGAAGCGGCGGGTATCTACGGCGTTGCGGCTGAATTTGGCGCGAAAGCGCTGACTATCTGCACCGTGTCCGACCATATCCGTACCCACGAGCAGACCACTGCCGCTGAGCGACAGACGACCTTCAACGACATGATCAAAATCGCGCTGGAATCTGTGCTGCTGGGCGACCAGGAGTAAGCAGCAAATCGACCCGGACGAGGTGCGTCAAGGCCTGGTCCGGGTAATGCCAGCGTTATATCCACTCTCTTCTGATAATCTATTCATCTTTCCTCTCGCTCTCTCTTTGTTTGTATTGACAATCAAAGGGCTGTGTCCTTAAATCCATTCAAGTATCTATTCATTAATCTATTCATCTATGAGCGCATTAACCGATTTGCTCTTACAGGGGCCGAGTTCCGCCGCTGAATTAAGATCATCGCTGGCCGTTAGTCAGGCGACGTTCTCTCGTCTGGTTTCCGCGCATCAGGACGTCATCCAGTTTGGTAAAGCTCGTGCTACGCGCTACGCGCTTGTTCGGCCTGTTCGCGGCGTCGCGGCCTTTCCCCTCTGGCAGGTCAATGCACAAGGACAGGCCGCTAAGTTTGGCGTTCTTTATCCGTGTTGGCTTCAGGGGAGTTGCCTGGTTGCGCTTGATACAGGTGAATGGCAATGGTTTGACAGCCTGCCATGGTATCTGACCGATCTTAGGCCACAAGGATTCCTTGGGCGAGCCTGGGGAAGGACCGTGGCTGGGTATGCGCATCTGCCTGATGACATCCGGTTGTGGCAAGAGGATGAAGTCCTGTATGCGCTGCGGGCGTATCAGGGTGAAAATGCGGGCGGCTGGATCGTGGGTGAGGAGAATTACCAGCGTTGGGTGACCGCGCCGGATGCGACGGCGATTACGCAGTCCGAAAAACTCAATCGCTATCAGCAATTGGCGGAAGACGCGCTCGCAGGTGAGGTCATCGGCTCTTCAGCTGGTGGTGAGCAGCCTAAATTTGCCTGTTTTGCAGAAACAAGATGGGGCAATCAGAACGTACTGGTGAAATTCAGCGCGCGTGCAAGGAACACCGTTTCTGAACGCTGGAGCGACCTCTTGATTGCCGAGTCCATCGCATTAGCCGTGCTTTCTGCCGCCAGCATCAACGCCAGCTTAGCCACGGCTATTTGCAGCGAGGGAGGACAGGTCTTTCTGGAAAGCATTCGCTTCGACTGCACCGGGATACGTGGTCGTCGGCAAATTGTTTCCCTGGAGGCGTTGCAAGGCGAGTATGCATCTTCGCCAGGCATCTGGCCGGTGGTCACGCATCGGCTTGCCGGGCAGGGCATTATAGATGCTGTTGCCCATCAGCAAATTGAGAAAATTTGGGCGTTTGGTCGGCTTATCGCCAACAGCGATATGCATGCGGGTAACCTCTCGTTTTATTACTCCGATGCCCCGATGGCGCTCGCTCCTGTCTATGATATGTTGCCGATGGCTTACGCTCCGGCGGCATCGGGCATGTTGCGCTACGCGCCTGTCGACATTCGTGTGGAGGCCACAATCGATAAGAAAGCGTGGGAATTTGCCTTGCCGTTGGCCGAGCGCTTTTGGGTGCTGGTCGCTGATGATAAACGCATCAGCGCGGGCTTTCAGGAGATTGCCCGCGCGATGGTGGGAAAATTGAAGTTAGCCGCGCAGACCATCGGGCGGCTGGCGTAGACGCTTAGCGTAAAGCTTGAGCCATCCACGCAGCCAGTTCCCGCAGCTCACCTTTCTGAGCCGGGAATTCAGCAATTAAAGATTCGCAGGCCTGCTCCAACACATCCACTCGATACTGGCAGCCTTGTAAACGCTCGCCTAAGGCTTCCAGCGGTGCCGGGTTCAGGCTATCGGTAAACACCTGCGCACGGGTAATCACACCTTTCTCGACGTCAAAATGCAGCTCGACGCCGCCCCAGGTGAAACGTTCGTCCAGTAGATGGCTGAACGCCGGTGCCTGGCCGAAATTCCACTCCCAACTGCTCTGGCGCGCAAAGGTTTCGGCAAAATTCGGCAGATCCGGCGTTTTATCCGGTGAAATCACTTCCGCGTCGACGCGTTCGCCGTAATGGGCGAAAAAGGCTTCCGTCACCGCCTGGCAGACCTGTTCATGGGTGATACCCGGTAATAGCTCGGTAAGATTGGCCACGCGGGAGCGAACGGAGGTGATTCCTTTCGCCGCAAGCTTCTTTTTATCGGGATTCAGATAGTTTGCCAGACGGCTGAGGTCTGCATTCAGCAGCAGCGTACCGTGATGGAAGCCGCGATCTTTGGTTTCGCGATAGGCTGAACCGGAGACTTTGCGATCGCCGTCCGGCGTTTTTACGACCAGATCGTTGCGTCCCGAAGCATCGGCCATGACCCCCAGCGAATTCAGCGCCGCGAGCACAATATGGGTGGAGATGGTTTTATCGTATTCCGGTTTACCGGCCATAAAGGTAAAACAGGTATTACCGAGGTCATGGAATACCGCGCCGCCGCCGCTGCTACGGCGGGCCAGACGGACATTATCTTCTTCCATACGCCGCGTATTACACTCTTTCCACGGGTTTTGCGCGCGTCCAATGACCACCGTATCCGCGTTGCGCCACAGGAACAGCACGCGCTGGGTGGCGGGCATCTGGCGGAAAATGCACTCCTCGACCGCCAGGTTAAACCAGGGATCGTAAGAGTCAGAAATAAGCAGGCGTAATGTTGTCATAGTGGTTTTCCTTACCTTTATTAAGCCGTCATTTTACTCTTTTTCCTCACGCTCTTCCTCTTCCGGAACAGGCTTGCTGGCCGTTAGCAGGAAGGGCGACTGCTGCCAGCGGGTGCGTTTACCTTGTAGCAAGGTGCGCGTCAGCACCACGCCTATCGCCAGCGAGAGTAACAGCATCAGGCGTAGAATGTTGGTGGTGTTATCGACCTGCTTTGCTTCGGTGGCCAGCGTGTGGGTATCCAGCGTCAGACGCAGGTAGCCCAATGGGCCGTTTTTCCCCTGGATAGGCTCGACAATTTGTTGGTTAAAATAGCTGCCCGCTTTTTTACCATCCAGCGCCAGCCTGTCGCGCACGTTGACGCTTTCGCCAGCGCGAGTAATAAGATCGCCCTGTTCATCATAGACGCCGGCATCCAGAATACGGCTCTCTTGCGTGAGCTGACGCAGCACGGCGTTGATGCGATTTTCATCCGGTGTTTCGCTGCGCATCAGCGGGGCGATGTTGAGCGTCACCTGGCGCGCCAGCGTGCGGGCCAGCTCTTCCAACTGCGGATTGCGCTGTCGCTGGTGGTTTTGACTAAACCATGAAGCGCCCTGCATGAGCGCGACGAGCAGTGTGAGACAGAACAATACAATGACTGCACGATGCAGCCGAAATTTCAGTTTTGCGCGAGCCATATTCCACCTGCTGAAAATTTGAGGCTTAATGTTGCCAGAAGCGATGGTTACAAGGTAGCCTCATGCGTTATTTTCCGCGGGGCGGTTACCGGCCTGAACGATTTACAGGAGCTTTAATGCCTAACATTACCTGGTGCGATCTGCCTGAAGATGTCTCTTTATGGCCTGGTTTGCCTCTTTCTTTAAGCGGCGACGAGGTGATGCCTCTGGATTACCATGCAGGCCGCAGCGGTTGGCTGCTGTATGGGCGCGGGCTGGATAAGCAGCGTTTAACTCAATATCAGACCAAACTGGGCGCCGCAATGGTGATTGTCGCCGCCTGGTGCGTGGAGGATTATCAGGTCATTCGTCTGGCGGGGTCGCTGACGCCGCGTGCGACGCGGCTGGCGCATGAGGCGCAGCTGGATGTTGCGCCGCTGGGTAAAATTCCGCATCTGCGCACGCCGGGGCTGCTGGTCATGGATATGGATTCCACGGCGATCCAGATTGAGTGTATCGATGAAATCGCGAAGCTGGCCGGTACCGGTGAGAAGGTGGCTGAAGTGACGGAGCGCGCGATGCGCGGCGAGCTTGATTTTACCGCCAGCCTGCGCAGCCGCGTGGCGACGCTGAAAGGCGCGGATGCCGATATTTTGCGCCAGGTGCGCGGGAATCTGCCGCTAATGCCAGGATTAACGCAGTTGGTGCTAAAACTGGAAGCGCTCGGCTGGAAAATCGCTATCGCCTCCGGCGGCTTCACTTTCTTCGCCGACTATCTGCGTGACCAGCTACGCCTGACGGCGGCGGTCGCCAATGAGCTGGAGATCATGGACGGTAAATTTACCGGTCACGTTATCGGCGATATTGTGGATGCTGAGTATAAAGCCAATACCTTGCTTCGTCTGGCGCAAGAGCATGACATCCCGCTGGCGCAGACGGTGGCGATTGGCGACGGCGCTAACGATCTGCCAATGATCAAAGCGGCAGGGTTAGGTATTGCCTTCCATGCCAAGCCAAAAGTAAACGAAAAGACGGAGATTACGATCCGCCACGCTGACCTGATGGGCGTGTTTTGCATTCTCTCCGGCAGCATGAACCAGAAATGATTAACCTGCCCAATGGCAAGGCGACCGTAGGCCGGATAAGCGTCAGCGCCATCCGGCAACAGCGTTAACGAAAGAGGTAAAACGTGGCAAAAGCTCCCAAACGCGCCTTTGTTTGTAATGAATGCGGGGCCGATTACCCGCGCTGGCAGGGGCAATGCAGCGCCTGCCATGCCTGGAACACCATTACCGAGGTGCGCCTTGCCGCGTCGCCGACGGTGGCGCGTAACGAACGTCTGAGCGGATACGCCGGCAGTGCGGGCGTATCAAAAGTGCAGAAACTGTCTGACATCAGTCTTGAGGAACTGCCGCGCTTTTCTACCGGTTTTAAAGAGTTTGACCGCGTGCTGGGCGGCGGGGTGGTACCCGGCAGCGCCATTTTGATTGGCGGTAACCCCGGCGCGGGCAAATCAACGTTGCTGCTGCAAACGCTGTGCAAGCTCGCCGAGCAGATGAAAACACTGTACGTCACCGGCGAAGAGTCGCTACAGCAGGTGGCGATGCGCGCGCACCGTCTCGGCCTGCCGACCGCTAATCTGAATATGCTCTCCGAAACCAGCATCGAGCAGATCTGCCTGATAGCGGAAGAAGAACAGCCGAAACTGATGGTGATCGACTCCATACAGGTGATGCATATGGCGGACATCCAGTCGTCGCCAGGCAGCGTCGCCCAGGTCCGCGAAACGGCAGCCTACCTGACGCGCTTCGCCAAAACGCGCGGCGTGGCGATCGTGATGGTCGGCCACGTCACCAAAGACGGGTCGCTGGCCGGGCCGAAAGTGCTGGAACACTGTATCGATTGCTCAGTATTGCTCGACGGCGACGCCGATTCTCGTTTTCGCACGCTGCGCAGCCACAAAAACCGCTTTGGCGCAGTCAATGAGCTGGGCGTCTTCGCCATGACCGAACAGGGGTTGCGCGAAGTGAGCAATCCGTCCGCCATCTTTTTAAGCCGCGGCGATGAGGTCACTTCCGGCAGTTCAGTGATGGTCGTCTGGGAAGGCACGCGACCGTTGCTGGTGGAGATTCAGGCGCTGGTCGATCACTCGATGATGGCGAACCCCAGACGCGTGGCGGTCGGTCTGGAACAAAACCGTCTGGCTATCCTGCTGGCGGTGCTGCACCGACACGGCGGTCTACAAATGTCGGATCAGGACGTCTTCGTCAACGTGGTCGGCGGCGTGAAAGTCACCGAAACCAGCGCGGATCTGGCTTTACTGCTGGCGATGGTCTCCAGCCTGCGTGACAGGCCGTTGCCGCAGGATCTGGTGGTGTTTGGCGAAGTGGGGCTGGCAGGCGAGATTCGTCCGGTGCCGAGCGGGCAGGAGCGTATTTCCGAGGCGGCGAAACACGGTTTTCGTCGGGCGATTGTGCCTGCCGCCAACGTACCGAAAAAGCCGCCGGAAGGAATGCAGGTGTTCGGTGTTAAAAAGCTCGCAGATGCGTTAAGCGTGTTTGACGACTTATGATTCTCTGTATGTAGTGATGTTGTATAATTTGCCGGATGGCGACGCAATGCGTCTTATCCGGCCTACGGATTGATACGGATTGATGTTGTAGGCCTGATAAGCGAAGCGCCATCAGGCAGTGTTATGCGATTTTTCCAGCAGGAGGCTCTTGTGTCATCGTTCGACTATCTCAAAACCGCGATTAAGCAGCAAGGTTGCACTCTGCAACAGGTGGCTGACGCCAGCGGTATGACCAAGGGGTATCTGAGTCAGTTACTTAACGCCAAAATCAAAAGCCCCAGCGCGCAAAAACTGGAGGCGCTACACCGTTTTCTCGGGCTGGAGTTTCCCCGCCGACAGAAAAACATTGGCGTGGTGTTCGGTAAATTTTATCCATTGCATACCGGACACATCTACTTGATCCAGCGCGCCTGTAGTCAGGTGGATGAGTTGCATATCATTATGGGATATGACGATACGCGCGACCGCGGGCTGTTTGAGGATAGCGCCATGTCGCAGCAGCCCACCGTGTCGGATCGCCTGCGCTGGTTGCTGCAAACCTTCAAATACCAAAAAAATATTCGCATCCACGCCTTTAATGAAGAGGGGATGGAGCCTTATCCGCATGGCTGGGACGTCTGGAGCAACGGCATTAAAGCGTTTATGGCAGAGAAGGGAATACAGCCGAGCTGGATCTACACTTCCGAAGAGGCTGATGCGCCGCAGTATCTTGAGCATTTAGGGATTGAGACGGTGCTGGTCGATCCTGAACGCACGTTTATGAATATCAGCGGGGCGCAAATCCGCGAAAATCCGTTTCGTTACTGGGAATATATTCCTACAGAAGTGAAGCCGTTTTTCGTGCGTACCGTCGCGATTCTGGGCGGGGAATCAAGCGGCAAGTCTACGCTGGTCAATAAGCTCGCCAATATTTTTAATACCACCAGCGCCTGGGAATATGGCCGCGACTATGTTTTTTCGCATCTGGGCGGCGATGAGATGGCGTTACAGTATTCCGACTACGATAAAATTGCGCTGGGCCATGCGCAATATATTGATTTTGCAGTGAAATATGCGAATAAAGTGGCGTTTATCGATACCGATTTCGTCACCACCCAGGCATTTTGCAAAAAATACGAAGGGCGCGAGCATCCCTTTGTCCAGGCGCTGATCGACGAGTATCGCTTCGACCTGGTGATTTTGCTGGAGAATAATACGCCGTGGGTAGCTGACGGACTGCGAAGCCTGGGCAGTTCAGTGGATCGTAAAGCGTTCCAGAGCCTATTGGTCGAGATGCTGAAAGAGAACAACATTGAGTTCGTTCACGTTAAAGAGGCTGATTACGATGGCCGCTTTTTGCGCTGTGTGGAACTGGTGAAAGAGATGATGGGCGAGCAGGGATAAGAACCAATGCCTGATGCGACGCTTACCGCGTCTTATCAGGCCTACAGTTTCACAACGTATTGGAATCGCTGGTTTTGTAGGCCGGGTAAGCGCAAGCGCCACCCGGCATTCAGACGTTTATTTGGCAATACGCTTGTACTTGATACGCTTCGGCTCCAGCGCCTCGGCGCCCAGCGTGCGTTTCTTGTACTCTTCGTATTCGGTAAAGTTGCCTTCGAAGAATTCCACCTTACCTTCATCCTGATAATCCAGAATGTGGGTGGCGATACGGTCAAGGAACCAACGGTCGTGCGAGATAACCATCGCGCAGCCAGGGAACTCCAGCAGGGCGTTTTCCAGCGCGCGCAGGGTTTCGATATCCAGGTCGTTCGTCGGTTCGTCGAGCAGCAGGACGTTACCGCCCACCTGCAGCAGCTTCGCCAGATGCAAACGACCGCGCTCACCGCCGGACAGTTCGCCAACGCGTTTGCCCTGATCGACGCCTTTGAAGTTGAAGCGGCCTACATAGGCGCGGCTTGGCATTTCAGTGTTGCCGATCTTCATGATATCCAGCCCGCCGGACACTTCTTCCCAGACGGTTTTGCTGTTGTCCATCGCGTCGCGGAACTGATCGACCGAGGCCAGCTTGACGGTTTCACCCAGCGTAATGGTGCCGCTATCAGGCTGCTCCTGACCGGACATCATGCGGAACAGGGTCGATTTACCCGCGCCGTTTGGCCCGATGATCCCGACGATAGCGCCTTTCGGTACCGAGAAGCTCAGGTCATCGATCAGTACGCGGTCGCCGTAGGATTTACGCAGGTTGCTGACTTCAATGACTTTGTCGCCCAGACGCGGTCCTGGTGGAATAAACAGTTCGTTGGTTTCGTTACGTTTCTGATACTCAACGCTGTTCAGCTCTTCAAAGCGAGCCAGACGCGCCTTACCTTTTGACTGACGGCCTTTCGCGCCCTGACGCACCCACTCCAGCTCTTTCTCAATGGATTTACGGCGCGCCGCTTCGGCAGACGCTTCCTGCGCCAGACGCTGATCTTTCTGCTCCAGCCAGGAGGAGTAGTTGCCTTCCCACGGAATACCTTCGCCGCGGTCAAGTTCCAGAATCCAGCCGGCGACGTTATCGAGGAAGTAACGGTCGTGGGTAATCGCCACGACGGTACCTTCGAAGTCGTGCAGGAAACGTTCCAGCCACGCAACAGATTCGGCATCCAGGTGGTTGGTGGGTTCGTCGAGCAGCAGCATGTCCGGCTTTTCCAGCAACAGACGGCACAGCGCCACGCGACGGCGCTCGCCGCCGGACAGTTTTTCGACTTTGGCATCCCAGTCCGGCAGACGCAGAGCGTCAGCAGCGCGCTCAAGCTGCACGTTCAGATTATGACCGTCGTGCGCCTGGATAATCTCTTCAAGCCGGCCCTGCTCTGCGGCCAGCTTGTCGAAGTCGGCATCCGGATCGGCGTACAGCGCGTACACTTCATCCAGACGTTTGAGGGCGTTAACCACTTCCGAAACGGCCTCTTCAATCGACTCGCGTACCGTGTGTTCCGGGTTTAGCTGAGGTTCCTGCGGCAGGTAGCCAATCTTAATGCCGGGCTGCGGGCGCGCTTCGCCCTCGATATCTTTATCGAGACCCGCCATGATGCGCAGCAGGGTAGACTTACCGGCGCCGTTAAGGCCCAGCACGCCGATTTTGGCGCCAGGGAAGAAGCTCAGCGAGATGTTTTTCAGAATATGACGTTTCGGCGGAACCACTTTGCCGACACGATGCATGGTATAAACGAATTGAGCCACGTTGGACTTCGCCTCTATGTTTATCGTGATGGTGAATAGATGTCAAAGGCGAAGTGTAGCCTTTTTCCCTGCCTAAGCCCAGCCAGCAGATCGCACTCGCAATAAAAGTAAAAAAGTGTCCGTAACGTGGCGCAAATGGCTATGACTGGTTAGCATAAATTCATTACGCGGCATGATGCTGCATTGGATAACAATTGAGGAAGTGCTTGTGGATAGAGCCAAACCATTTGTCTGGCGTCTCGTCGCCGCCAGCGTATGCCTGCTGACCTTTTGTCACCTCGCGCGGGCCGACTCACTGGAAGAGCAGCGTAACCGCTATGCGCAGATTAAGCAGGCCTGGGACAACCGCCAGATGGATGTGGTAGAGCAGATGATGCCGGGTCTGAAAGATTATCCGCTCTACCCGTATCTGGAATACCGTAAGATCACCGACGATTTGATGAACCAACCGGCGATTGCCGTCACGCAGTTTGTGCGCGCCAATCCTACGCTTCCGCCTGCGCGTACGCTGCAATCACGCTTCGTCAATGAGCTGGCGCGTCGTGAAGACTGGCGCGGCTTGCTGGCGTTTAGCCCGGAGAAACCCGGCACCACGGAAGCGCAATGTAACTATTACTACGCGAAATGGAGTACCGGGAAAACGGAAGCGGCCTGGCAGGGCGCGAAAGACCTTTGGCTGACCGGCAAAAGTCAGCCGAATGCCTGCGATAAACTGTTCAGCGTCTGGCGGGCCTCCGGCAAGCAAGACCCGCTGGCGTACCTGGAACGTATTCGGTTGGCGATGAAAGCCGGAAATACGGGTCTGGTTACGGTGCTGGCCGGACAGATGCCGGCGGAATATCAAACGATCGCCTCAGCGATCATTACCCTCGCTAATGACCCTAATAACGTGTTGACCTTCGCACGCACCACCGGCGCCACCGATTTTACCCGCCAGATGGCGGAAGTCGCGTTTGCCAGCGTCGCCCGCCAGGACGCGGAAAATGCGCGTCTGATGATCCCCTCGCTGGTACAGGCGCAGAAACTTAATGAGGAACAAACGCAGGCGCTGCGCGATATCGTTGCCTGGCGACTGATGGGCAACGATGTGACCGATGCGCAAGCGAAATGGCGCGATGACGCGATTATGCGCTCGCAATCGACGTCGCTTATCGAGCGGCGCGTGCGTATGGCGCTGGGGATGGGCGATCGTCGCGGTCTCAATACCTGGCTTGCCCGACTGCCAATGGAGGCGAAAGAGAAAGACGAGTGGCGTTACTGGCAGGCGGATTTATTGCTGGAGCGCGGTCGTGACGCCGAAGCGAAAGAGATCCTTCATGCTTTAATGCAGAAGCGCGGTTTTTATCCGATGGTCGCGGCGCAGCGTTTAGG
This sequence comes from Salmonella sp. GDC200615, assembly GCF_050574145.1. NCBI lineage: Bacteria > Pseudomonadati > Pseudomonadota > Gammaproteobacteria > Enterobacterales > Enterobacteriaceae > Salmonella > Salmonella sp. GDC200615. Next base: position 856,732 of record NZ_CP192247.1, read on the forward strand.
CGAAGAGTACACGCTTAAAATCGATAAAGCGCCCGCCAACGTAAACAGCGCGTTGACGCAGGGGCCGGAGATGGCGCGTGTACGGGAGCTGATGTACTGGAACCTGGATAACACGGCGCGCAGCGAATGGGCGAATCTGGTAAAAAGCCGTAGTAAATCTGAACAGGCGCAGCTGGCGCGCTATGCGTTTAACCAGCACTGGTGGGATCTGAGCGTACAGGCGACGATCGCCGGAAAACTGTGGGATCATCTGGAGGAGCGTTTCCCGCTGGCGTATAACGATCTTTTTACCCGCTATACCCGCGGAAAAGATATCTCACAAAGCTATGCCATGGCGATTGCCCGCCAGGAGAGCGCCTGGAACCCGAAAGTAAAATCGCCGGTAGGGGCCAGCGGCTTAATGCAGATTATGCCGGGAACGGCCACCCATACGGTGAAAATGTTTTCGATTCCGGACTACCGCGGCCCCGGCCAACTGCTGGAGCCGGAGACCAACATCAACATTGGCACCAGCTATTTGCAGTATGTCTATCAGCAGTTTGGTAATAACCGTATTTTCGCCTCGGCGGCGTATAACGCCGGGCCGGGGCGCGTGCGCACCTGGCTTGGCAATAGCGCCGGGCGTATCGATGCCGTAGCGTTTGTCGAAAGCATTCCCTTTTCGGAAACGCGCGGCTACGTGAAAAACGTTCTGGCCTATGACGCTTACTATCGCCACTTTATGGGGCAGAAAGAGGCCTTAATGAGCGACTCTGAGTGGCAGCGACGGTATTAATGCAGACGGGTTATGTTATCATTTGTACTCGTGTAACAGTACAAACGGCGGTATAACATGACCCAGCATTCCCCTTATTCATCGGCTATCGCCGAACAACGTAATCAGGAGTGGCTTCGTTTTGTGGAGTTACTCCGTCAGGCATATGCAGAGGATCTGCATCTGCCTTTATTACAACTGATGCTTACGCCGGACGAGCGTGAAGCGCTGGGAACGCGCGTGCGCATTATTGAGGAGTTGTTGCGTGGCGAAATGAGCCAGCGCGAGTTGAAAACCGAGCTGGGGGCGGGCATCGCCACCATCACGCGCGGGTCAAACAGCCTGAAATCCGCGCCGGTTGAACTGCGTCATTGGCTTGAGAACGTACTGCTGAAAAACGCCTGATTTGCTCGTAGGCCGGATAAGGCGAAGCGGCCATCCGGCAACATCGCCGCGAAATGCCAGATGGCGCTGTGCTTATCAGGCTTACAATATAGCGCAAATAATTATCGATACACCGCGTTATGAAACGGGCTGAGCGCCAGGATCACCGCCTGGTAGTAAACGCTGGAGCGCGTTAATTTTCCGGCGGTAAATACGCCAATGGCGCCCTCTTTGCGACCAATCTCGTCAATACCGGTATAGTGGGACATCACCGGGCCAAGCGCTTCTCCCTGGCGGACTCTGTCGAGAATGACGGCGGGCAGCGGCAGCGTGGCCGATCGCGCTTCACCGCGCTGAACGCCGTTATCAATCACCACCCAACTGAAGGTGGCGTCATCGTCAATTCCAGCTTCAATGGCTACCCAGAAATCAGCTTGTGGATGCAGGCGTCGCGCATTATCCACGCGATTTCGTGCGCCAGCACGCGTTTCCTCGCTTCCGAAGGGCTGCTCCGATACGCCGCTCTCGACGGCGACGGGCGTAATATGGCACGATCCTTCGCCGAAAATCTCTTCAAATGCCTGTAGAATTGCCTGAATTTTGGCAGGATTGGTGGTCGCAGAGATAACCTGGTGCATAATTAAGCTCAGTTTTAAAAATTTATCGCAGTATAACGGAAAAAAAACATGTTACAGGTATACCTTGTTCGCCACGGTGAAACGCAGTGGAACGCCGAGTGACGTATTCAGGGCCAATCGGACAGTCCCCTGACAGCAAAAGGCGAGCAGCAGGCCATGCAGGTAGGAGAACGCGCCCGCAGCCTCGGCATCACCCATATCATCAGCAGCGATTTAGGCCGCACAAAACGCACGGCGGAGATTATCGCCCAGGCGTGCGGGTGTGATATTACCTTTGACTCCCGCCTGCGCGAGCTGGATATGGGCGTGCTGGAAAAGCGCCAGATCGATTCGCTGACGGAAGAAGAAGAGGGCTGGCGTCGTCAGTTAGTCAACGGCACGCAGGATGGCCGCATTCCCGGTGGGGAATCGATGCAGGAGTTGAGCGATCGCGTTCATGCCGCGCTGGCGTCCTGTCTGGAGCTACCGCAGGGCAGCCGACCTTTATTGGTCAGTCACGGTATCGCGTTGGGCTGTCTGGTCAGTACTATACTGGGACTACCCGCCTGGGCGGAACGCCGGTTACGTTTGCGCAACTGCTCTATTTCCCGCATCGATTACCAGGAAAGCCAGTGGCTGGCGTCTGGGTGGGTGGTAGAAACCGCAGGGGACGTTTCGCATCTGGACGCCCCTGCATTGGATGAGCTACAGCGTTAACGACGAATCGGGATCAGAAATTCGCAGCGCAGGTTGATAGGGCGATCGCCGGTTTTGGTATCTTCTGACGGATAGTATCGCTCTATATCCTGCCCTTTACGACGGGTCAGATTCAGCATTGGCATACAGGTGCCGTAAACGGTCAGGATAAAATCCTGCACGCCGGTTCCTAACCCTTCATAGGTGAACATGACGTATTCACCGCCCTGCAACAGCACAGGATGCGCCGACTGAACATAGCCATCGGCCTGCTCTTGCGGCAGTGCGGTGGTATAGAATACTTCCTGCTCATCGTCTTTCTCCATGCTGGGGCGCGTTTCATTAAGCCCATAAAGCACTGGCGGAATAGTTGGCGAATGACCGAGGAAATCATGCCAGAATTGCACGCGCATTTCGTGGCGGAGGTCGGAAATCTGTTCCAGCGAGCAGGAATAGCTCTGCGTGACGCCAAGGAGCGGCGTATCTTCCAGCGTAACGAACTGATGTTCCGGCACGGTAAACTCGCCCAGCCGTAATGGCGGGCGAATGCCAAAGGCGCTCCATTCCGAGGAGCGACGATACAGCGCTGGCGTCTGGGAAAACTGTTTCTTAAAGGCGCGCGTAAAGGTTTGCTGAGAATCGAAGCGGTACTGAAGAGCAATATCCAGAATTGGACGCGCGGTCAAACGCAGCGCCACTGCTGATTTCGATAAACGACGGGCGCGGATGTAAGCGCCAATGGCGTGGCCCGTCACGTCCTTAAACATTCTCTGCAGGTGCCACTTGGAATAGCCTGCTTTTGCCGCCACATTGTCAAGTGACAGCGGCTGATCCAGATGACCTTCCAGCCAGATTAACAGGTCGCGAATTATGCCAGCCTGATCCATAAAATATCCCCATCCTTTCAACAACGAGCACCCGATATCAGGTAAGAGGATAATAGCATTTTTTGTTCTTTTAGCATTCAGTGTTTTTTTTGAGCTTAAATGCTTTTTTTAGGCAACGTGACAGGTAATTATTCTAATCCTGTGATCTATAACCATTTTATTTTAGAATGTCTAATAATTACGCAACGTAACTTTTATGAATGGTAACAATATGAAATACAAGAGCTTAGTACTTTTCTCAATTTTGTTGCTGCTGGGGCAGAGCGCCCGCGCGGAACAAATTGGTTCAGTCGATACGGTATTTAAAATGTTCGGTCCTGACCATAAAATCGTGGTGGAAGCTTTTGACGATCCTGATGTCAAAAACGTGACGTGCTATGTTAGCCGGGCGAAAACGGGCGGCATAAAAGGCGGATTGGGGCTGGCGGAAGATACGTCTGACGCCGCCATCTCTTGTCAGCAGGTCGGGCCTATTGAACTGAGCGACAAAATTAAGAACGGCAAGGCGCAGGGAGAAGTGGTGTTCAAAAAACGCACCTCATTGATATTTAAGTCATTGCAGGTCGTGCGTTTCTATGATGAGAAACGCAACACGCTGGCGTATCTGGCCTACTCCGACAAAGTAGTCGACGGGTCGCCGAAGAACGCCATCAGCGCGGTGCCGGTCATGCCGTGGCGACAATAATAGGGAAAGAGTATGCAGCAACCGCAGGTCTGGTTAGTCGAGGATGAACAGGGAATCGCCGATACGCTCATCTACACCCTGCAACTGGAAGGGTTTACCGTTGAGCTATTCGCTCGCGGGCTGCCTGCGCTGGAAAAAGCGCGTCAGCAACGGCCGGATGCGGTGATTCTCGATGTGGGACTACCGGATATCAGCGGCTTTGAGCTGTGTCGGCAGTTGCTGGAACGCCATCCTGCGCTGCCGATTCTTTTCCTGACTGCCCGTAGCGATGAAGTGGATCGATTGCTTGGTCTGGAGATCGGCGCAGATGATTATGTCGCCAAGCCATTCTCGCCGCGCGAAGTGAGTGCCCGCGTGCGCACGCTGCTGCGCCGGGTGAAAAAGTTTGCTGCGCCGTCGCCGGTGGTGCGTACCGGACATTTTGAACTCAATGAACCGGCGGCGCAGATCGCCTGGTTTGGTACGCCGCTCTCGCTGACGCGTTATGAGTTTCTGCTTCTTAAAACCCTGCTGCTGTCGCCGGAGCGCGTGTACTCGCGTCAGCAATTGATGGATATTGTCTGGTCTGATGCCCAGGAGACCTTCGAGCGGACGGTCGATACACACATCAAAACCCTGCGCGCTAAGCTACGCGCGATCAACCCGGATCTCTCGCCAATTAACACGCATCGTGGAATGGGATACAGCCTGAGGAGCGTCTGATGCGCATCGGAATGCGTTTGCTGCTGGGCTACTTTCTTATTGTCGCCGTCGCCGCCGTGTTTGTGCTGTCTATCTTTGTTCAGGAGATAAAGCCGGGCGTCCGCCGCGCGACGGAAGGGACGCTGATTGACACCGCAACGCTGCTGGCGGCGCTGGCCCGCGACGATCTCCTTTCCGGCAACCCGACTGACGGCCAGCTGGCGAAGGCATTCGCCCAACTGCAACATCGCCCGTTTCGCGCCAATATCAGCGGGATCGTCAAAGTGCGCAATGAATACCATGTCTACATGACGGATGCACAGGGGAAGGTGTTGTTTGATTCGGAAAACAAAGCGGTGGGGCAGGATTATTCTCGCTGGAATGACGTCTGGCTTACGCTGCGCGGACAGTATGGCGCCCGCAGCACGGCAAAAGATTCTGCCGATCCCAATAGCACCGTGATGTACGTAGCCGCGCCGATAATCAGCGATGGACGGATTATCGGCGTCCTGTCTGTCGGTAAACCGAATGCGGCAATGGCGCCGGTGATTAAGCGCAGCGAACGGCGCATTCTATGGGCCAGCGCCGTTTTACTGGGGATTGCGCTGGCGATTGGCGCGGGGATGGTCTGGTGGATTAACCGCTCCATCGCCCGGTTGACGCGCTATGCGGATTCCGTCACCGAAAACCGCCCACTTGCGTTACCTGCATTAGGCAGCAGCGAGCTGCGTAAACTGGCGCAGGCGCTGGAGAGTATGCGCATTAAGCTGGAAGGCAAGAATGACATTGAGCAGTACGTGTATGCGTTGACTCATGAGCTGAAAAGTCCGCTGGCGGCGATACGCGGCGCGGCGGAGATTCTGCGTGAAGGACCGCCCGCGGATGTGGTTACCCGCTTTACAGAGAATATACTGGCGCAAAATACGCGAATGCAGGCGCTGGTAGAGACCCTGCTGCGCCAGGCGCGGCTGGAAAACCGGCAGGATATCCCTCTCGCGCTGGTTGCTGTTGATGAACTATTTACGCAGCTTAGCGAGGCGCGCAGCATTCAGTTGGCGGCAAAAAATATCACCCTTACTCTACGGCCTTCCTCGCTGGTTGTCGTCGCCGACGCGGAGCTTCTGGCGCAGGCGCTGGGCAATGTGTTGGACAATGCTATCGACTTTACGCCTGAAAATGGCGTTATCACATTAAGCGCTCAGCCGATGGGGGAGAAAGCGATCCTGCAGGTGACGGATTCCGGCTGTGGTATTCCTGATTTTGCGCTGCCGCGCATTTTCGACCGATTCTATTCGTTGCCCCGTGAAAACGGACGTAAAAGCAGCGGGCTTGGGCTGGCGTTTGTCAGCGAGGCGGCGCGGCTCCTCAACGGTGAGGTGACGTTGTGCAACCGTCCCGAAGGCGGCGTGCTGGCCTCGTTGACACTTCACCGTCACTTCACATAACTTCAAATTCTCCCCACATCGCGTTCTTACACTGCTGGCATTGCAAAGGAGAACGCTATGTTGAAATCCCCCCTGTTGTGGAAAATGATTACGTTAGGCGGCGCCATGATCCTGCTGTTAATTCCCCTGATGATGGTACGGCACACCATCGTGGAACGTGCTGATTATCGAAGCCATGTGGAGAATGCTATTCGTCAGAGTACCAGCGGCCCACAAAAGGTTGTCGGCCCGCTGGTGGCGATTCCGGTGACAGAGCTCTATACCGTGCTGGAAGAGGAGAAAGAGGTCCAGTATAAGCGCAGCTATCTCTATTTTTGGCTGCCGGAGTCGCTATTGGTCGAAGGCAATCAAAACGTTGAAGCGCGAAAAATAGGTATTTATCAGGGGCAGGTGTGGCATACCGATATGGCGATAAAGGCGGAGTTTGATGTGGCCCGTCTGCATGAGCTGAACAGACCGAACATTACCCTTGGAAAGCCCTTTATCGTCGTGGGCGTCGGCGATGCGCGCGGTATCAGCGCAGTAAAAGCGCCGCAGGTCAATGGTGAAACGCTCACTGTAGAACCGGGGACCGGCTTACCGGAAAGTAGAGAGGGCATTCATATCCCGCTGCCGGACAGTCAGTGGGCGACGCGCAACCTGACGTTGGCGATGTCGCTAAATTTAAGCGGAACCGGCAGCTTTTCACTGGTTCCCGTCGGGCGTAGCAGTGAAATGACCCTGACCAGCAACTGGCCGCACCCAAATTTTGTGGGGGATTTTCTTCCCGGTAAACGCGAAATCAGCGGTTCAGGATTTCAGGCCCAGTGGCAAACCAGCCGGTTTGCCACGAATCTCGGCGAACAGTTTGCTGATGCGCAAAAGGTGGATTGGGACAACTTACCAGCGTTTAGCGTCGCTGTATCGACGCCAGCCGACCAGTATCAACTGACGGACAGAGCGACGAAATATGCCATTTTGTTGATTACGCTAACGTTTATGGCTTTCTTTGTCTTCGAAACCCTGACGGGGCAGCGGTTACACCCGATGCAGTATCTGCTGGTGGGGTTATCGCTGGTGATGTTCTACCTGCTGTTGCTGGCACTGTCGGAACATATCGGTTTCACGCCAGCCTGGATCGCCGCAAGCCTGGTGGGCGCGTTGATGAATAGCGTTTATTTGCAGGCGGTGCTGAAAGGATGGCGCAATAGCGTACTGTTTACGTTAGCGTTATTGGCGCTGGATGGCGTGATGTGGGGATTGCTGCGTTCGGAAGATAGCTCGTTGCTTCTGGGTACCGGCGTTCTGCTACTGGCGCTTGGCGGCGTGATGTTCCTGACGCGCCATCTGGACTGGTATTCGCTCTCTTGTCAGCAACGTAAGTCATTACCGCCAGTAAAAGATGACGAATTACGTTTGTGGAAATAAATATAACGGGCGCGCGCGTTAACGTTTTCCCGCGCAGCGCCAGAAAATGTGATGCCGTTAGTTATAGGTCAGGTTTAATGTTGCCGTGGCATTCGCTTGCCCGGCCGTTACCGTGGCGGCGGTTTTATAGTAGCGCGCGCTAATTTTCAGGGTGGTCGACATATTCATGGTTCCGCCGTTAACCGTCTGGCTGCCATCGGCATTGGTGGTAATCGTGTGAGTAAAGAGATCAATTTTTTGATTGATTGGCAAACTGTCGGTAAAGAAACCGGCGTCCGGCGCCTGAATACCCAACTGTACGCCAACGCCGGTTGCGCTGGTTGGCGCGCTCGCATTGCTCAACTGGATGACTGAATTATCAGGGTTATTTCCGCTGGCAGGCTGGGCGCTTAACGATGCGGAAATAGCGGTGCCTTGTTCGCAGGTCAATAAGATATCCTGCTCGCCTGTGCCCGCCGTTTGACTGTTAGCGAAACTGCCTAAATTGACGCTGCCTAAATCAACGGTGATGGCAGGTGTTTCTACCCGACATCCCATCGCTTTCATAATCAATTGCGTATTCCCCAAATACAGATGGGTCAGGATATCGCCGCCGGAGTCTTCCGTTGCGCTATCGCGAAAAGATACGCGCGCCAGTGGACTTTGGAATGTCGCGGTACCGGAGGTGATCGGACCTCCTAAGGCGACCAGTTCAACATTGTAGGCGGGAGCCATCGCATGGTGTGTTTTATTGCCATCGCCATTATGGTAGGTATTATCGATTGGCATGACATTATCGTAAGGGCCAGCATTCGTTTGGGTTTTAATCGCAACGCCCACGCCGGAAATCCCGGTGCTAAATACCGGCGTGTTGTTCCCGTCATTCGCATTGATTGTCGCTGATGTATTTGGCTGCGCGCTACCGGGTTCATATAAAAATCCGACCTTATAATCGCGACTACAGCCATCCATTGTGACTTCGGAGGTGGAAACCCAGCCCGATTGCCACAAGCTGCGACGGCGGGGTGATAGTGATCGCGCCTTCATTACCGGAACGTTTACAGGAGGCGTAACTATGACCGGAATACGCGAACAGCAGAATAAGCGCCAGATATAACCTTCTCATGAAAAATTCCTGCTTTTATACCAGGTGAAATAGAAAGATGTTATTGCCATGCAATAGTGATCGTCACAACGGACGTGAAATCCCCTGCCGTGACTTTTCCATACGGGGTATACATCTTTGCGGCGACAGGCAAATTGGCTTCATGGGTATTACTGTTGATATCCACCGTGTAAGTGACGTTGTTGGCCAGATTGACCAGACTTTTACCGTCCAGGTTAAAAAGCTGTAATCCTAAATCCTGCGCCGGATTGGCCGCGCTGTTTGCATAAATCGCAGAAGCATAATTTGGATCGGGATAAGGTACGCCGTTAAATGAAATCGCGGCTTTTGTGGTCGTTGCCGGGCAATTCGTCATTTTTATGGTGAAAGGAATGGTGGCGGTATTGCCGCCGGCCACGGCGATATCCGCCCGGGCATATTGTCCAAGAGAGAGCGTGTCGGGGACCGTCACGGTACACGGATCAGCATAAATTAATCCCGTAACGTTAATGTCTACGGCATCTGCGGTATTGTATGCCGCGCTGATCGATGGCGACCATAATGCCAGACCCGTGAACGTTAACAGGGCGGCTAATGCAGCAAATCTGTTCATATTCATCTTTTATCCCACCAGAATCACTGGCATTGCTCGTGTAAGATTTCTACGCCAGAAGCGGAGGGGGAGCTCGGTATACGATAAGAGACCTGACACCGGTCTGCTGCTGTTGGTCCCCACTTCACTAATAACCGCCCTTGTTTTTCCAGTCCGGTTAACCAGGCTTGCCCCGCATCACCAACAAAACTGCTGTGATTGTCTGGTTTTGTTAAAGACGAGACGGTCGCGCCAAAAGGAACAGGAAGATTGTTTATGCGGGTTAATACCATCAATGCCTTGTAACCAATATTGGTTTTATATTCAGCCCTGACCACCGCGCCACGGGTAGGCACCAGCGTTTTACTGGTATCAATGAGCTCAATATTTTTTCTAATGCCCGTCGTATCTAAAGAGACTTCATTACGATGGTAAGGCGAAGCATAAGGTACGACGGCATAACCCCGAAAATCGGTGTCCACGCCCGTTTCGTTATTCACGGGGACACCCGCTGCGCCAGGGGCTTTAACCAATATGATGGTGTCGTCCATTGGCTGGGATAGTGTCAGGCCATTTCGATGTAACAGTACGCCGCCCTGAACGCCATAATTCAGGCGACGCATATGATTATCGTAGCTATATCCGCCGTTAATATCCGCATACGTCCCGTTATAGGTTGCGCTCACATTACCGCTGGTGGCTTTCTCTTGAGAGGAATAACCTTCCTGAACGCTCCATGAGAGATTTTTCTGTGCCAGCGCTGTTCCGTTTAAACCGACAGTATGCGTGGTATCGCCGTCTTTCGCGGAGTTCATATTGTAGGTGGCATACGTTGACGGCATAAAGGCATCTAACGGAATGCTAATATTGATTGAAATTTGCTGGTCATTACTGTCTTCCGTATCGTCGTCTTCATCCTGAGAATTATCGGCGTTCAGCGTATAAGAATAGTTAATGCCATAGCTTACGTTATGCCATGTGTTGTTATAGCCAATACCTAATGATGTGGTATGAGTGTCATTCCAGTAATCTTCATTATATAAAGTGAGTGAAATGGAACCGTAGATAATGTCTTGCGATAACGACAGGTCGGTGCGATTACGTACATGATCATAGTGACTATTATCGCTATAGGTATCCAGCACATCCTCAAGAGCGTAGTAATCTTTGGTCGAATAACGGTAGCCGGCGACAGTGAAATTGGTACCTGTTGACTGAATATCTTTGCTGTAACGAATACGCCAGGATTGTCCGGTAAGCGTATCGCTAACCACATCGCCTGCTTTAATTTTTGACCATGAGTTGGTGACGTCTAAAGACAATGCGCCCAGATCGCCAAGGTTTAAGCCTGTCCCGATGAGCGCCGCATGATAAACATCATTGCTCAGCGTACTCTCTATTCCGCCATAGGCGGTTATGCCGCCTGCTAATCCGTATAAGGCCGTCAGTTCAGCGAAGTTCTGTTGCGCGGAATGCGTATCTGATGAACGCGTGCGGCCTACCGTCAGGTCGTATTTCAGGTGGCCTTCACGCTGTAATACCGGAACGCTGGCGTAGGGCACAATGAAATGCTGTTCAGAACCATCGGATTCTTTGATGGTGACGTACAGGTCGCCCGAACCGCCGGTTGGATAAAGATCGTTGATGGCGAATGGACCCGCCGGAACGTTAGTTTTGTAGATGGTATAACCGTTTTGTTCAACGGTTACCTGCGCGCTGCTTTTGGCCACCCCGCGAATGACCGGGGCGAACCCTTTCATACTGTCCGGCAACATATCGTCATCAGAAGAGATCTGTACGCCCTTAAATGAAATACTGTCAAAGACGTCTGCGGGCGTGTTATTTTCCCCGGCGATCAGCTGTCCTTTTAAAAATTCGATATCGCGAGAAACATAGGTGTAGGCAGAATCCCAGCTATTTTGCCCATCGCTATCATGATTCCAGGTTGAGTAGTTACGAAAACGCCATGCGCCAATGTTAATACCAGGGCGCAGGTTAGCGTATTCGCTATTTTCCGTCCGGTTTTCATCAATATCGTGATCCTGCGATCCGGTAAAACTGTAGTTCAGCAAAAAAGCATTAATGCCTTCATCCCATTCGCTGGTAGGGACGAATTCTCGCGGGTCGGCGATCAACGCGATTTGAGGGATCGCTAAATCCAGCCGGTTACCGATGACATTAAACTTTGCTACAGCGCCAGCCAGCAGACTAAGATCGGTACACCCGTTTGGGTCATTTTTAAGCTCGGGGAAGTTTTCTGTTTTTACGCCCCACTGCTTGAGTTGTTCAACGCTAAGACACGGCTGTAGGGAGAGCTTATTATCTGCTGATTTTTTATTTTTAAAGGCAATATTTTTTGTTTCAACACTGGTGTTATTAATATAAATATCAACATTATAGGTGCCTTCTGCCTGCCCCCCCTTTTCGAAAACCGATAGATCGACATTCTCCACGCCCGGTTCATCATTTTCCAACGATAATGGATTAAAATGATCATGCGCTAACGCTGGTTTTATGGAACAGCATATAAAGAGAAACGATAACGCTAATTGAGAACGGGGCTCTACTCTGGAGAATTGCACAGTAAAAGTCCTGAAAGGGTAAAAGTAAAGTGAAGTCGTTAATGGCTAGAATGAACCGGAATGCGGCTCTAAACTCATCCCATAATCGCTGATTAATCGCCACGTTACCGTGCCATGAGGGGCGGCAGTAGAACCCAATTTAAATGACGCTGATGATTTTGGCGGAACGAAGGTCGCTGATTTCACTTCATGGCTGTTAAGCGTCACACTGGCAAAGTTCATATAATAGGGAGTGGGGTTATTTACGGTAATAACATCACCTGCCGTCTGCCATTTTAATTGTTGGCTCTGGCTATCAGGCGTTGATTTTGTTAATGCTGGCGGTCGATATATAAGCTTTATTTGGGTATTAATGGAGATTTCCACGCGGTTCGCGGAGGCATTATCATCAATAGAAGGAATACCCTTAATATTGAGCCAGTACATAGATTCCCGATCTGCAGGTAGGGGGGCGCCAGAGCGAATAACCCGAATACTGTTCTTTTGCCCGGCATCAAGGCGAAAAAGAGGCGGGGTGATAATAAACGCCTGCTTATTTGTGACCTAGGGATCGGCAACCGATAACCATGACTGAACAAGATTCGCTTTGCTGTCTTTATTCTCTACATTGATTGACGACTCATCATTATTGCCGTCGAAAACCAGTCGGGTTCCGCCAACAACAATGCTGGCATGGGCAACATGGCTTGTCAGTAATACGACCAACACGGATTTCTTTATGTGTTTCATTTTTTACTCTGTAAAGATGTTTTACGCTATGGACTGGCATCCTGCCTGTCCACATCAGGATGAGAATGCCTTACTGATACGAAACGGTATACGTAACCTGAGTGCTAACATCTCCACCGGTTACGGTTGCGGAACCATCGTTTGCCATGGCGGCGTAATAGATAAAGTCTGCTTTCGAGCCGTCGGTTGGCAGGTTTACTGCAGCATCATCCGTGTTATCTGTCACATCGCTATGTGAGGCGTTCTGAATAGAAATACCGACACCCGCGGCGCCCGTTTCCGATCCTTCGTCCGCGTTTTTGAAGTACGTTGGGTTGGAATCATCCGTTGCGCCGTGGAAGCGGAACATGGCCTGGGTTGGCACGCCAGTCCCTGCTTCCGGGCAGCTAACCAGGCTTACGGTAAACGGCACGTAATCGGTTGTGGCGCCTTTTTCCGCGATGCGTTCTTTGCTGTAATTGCCTAAATCAATGGTGGTATCCGTGGAGCCATTAACCTGAACCGTACACGCCTGATCGTAAATTTTGCCATTGAACGTAATCGTGTTCTGGGCAAATACCGGTGTGGATGCTACGGCAGTTAACATTGCCAGGATGATAATTTTCTTATTAAACATATTAATTGTTGCCTGATTCTATTCGCTGAAAAATAAAGATAGCTATATAAAATAAAATATTATATTTTACTCTGTATGCGCTTCTTTCTGTTCTGTAGATAAGCAGGCGGCTATTCTACGTATATCAACTATGAACTCAATAAAAATTCTGATGCAATATTGAACGGCAGTCCAGTTTCGGACCCGGTAACAAAGTTTAATAAAATACCACTAAAGAAGTATGGTTGATGACTAGATTTATAGAGCAAGATCTCTTTTTTGATAATAGTTGTTATTTCCTGGAGGATTTATTTAACTCTATATTGCTTTATTTTTAAGAATATACGACGCTTGTCCGTTTAAAATGAAACCGGCAGGTTTCGAAGCTCTAACAGTCTTCCATGCAGTATTTTTATATAGTCTCCCGCTTTTAGTTCTGAAAGTACCTGCATGATACGGCTGCGTGAAAGCCCGGTTCTCTGTTGTATGAAGTTCTGTGCGTTGATCTCAAATCGTGAGCTTTCAGGATACGACCACAGTTCAAGTAACAGCGCTTTTATCTGGCTATAGGCGTCCTGCCCGATAAGGTTTCTGTCACGGTTAGTCATGAAAGCAATGCGGTACATCAGGATGTTCGAAATGTCACGCCAGAGATGCTTTTCATCGGCTATTTCCACAAAATCTTTTACTGGGACAGGATAATATTCACAGGTGGTTTCGGCGATAAAAAAGACGTCTGAATTCTCTTCTAACTGGTATAAGTCAGCATAGGCATCTACAAGGCCTAAAATCATTGGTGAGACACCGCAGCCCATTACAATGCTGTCGATACGCCGACATACTTTAATAGCGCCTTTAGTGATTAACAGGATGTGGGATTGATTATCAATCTTGATATCCAGTGTTTTACCGGCCGTAATAGTGACAGGGGAGATGTTTTGAATAACGTGCCGATGAATATTTAAAATGGCTTGCAGGTTTTTTTCTTTCCCTGTGGGACGATACACATTCCCGCCGTTTAACTGCTTCATATCTTCCCCATTATTATGGCTGATAAAGTGGTTGACTATTAAAAGGTAAACATAAATTTAATATTCACTTAAAATTATAATTAAGTAAATTAAAATAGCCAACAAGAATATTTAAGTCAATGTATTCACCTTATCAATGCATGAGCGACAACGCTGTTTGTAAGGTTAACCATAGTAAATGTGATGATTTTATTTGCAATCATTTTATGACAGCTATCATAGGTACCGTGCTTAACGAGCGTGTAGAGCGTACAGGATAGCGAAGCGATGAACATCGCTGTTGTAGGATACGAATGAGAGAAAAGTACAAAATGCAGGCGGGCGGCGTTTTACTGAGCGAAATCGCCGCCTGCCGGAACTCCTCCCGGCGGGAGCCATAAGCGGTTAGCGGTACTGGACGATCAGACTTTGAATCTCCGGATGATCTTTTAACGACACGTGCCGTACCGTGGCGATTCCATTCATCAACGAAATAGCGTTTCCAGACGGTGTGGCGACTGTCTGCAAATGGGGGATATTATTCCGCAAACATGATACCTCGATATTGCGATCGTGAGGCGCAAGATTACAACCATATTCGACAATCTGGCCTTTGAAATGAATAACGCCTGCGGAGACCGGCGCGGTAGCAGCCAGCGCGGCTGATGAAGCTGACATCGCTGCACAAAACAGGTAGCAGCATAATGGTGATTTTTTCATCCTGTGAAACCTCACGTCCTGTGAGCATCCCCTTATTTTTTGGGGACCAACAAATCCCGTATATTACTCTTTAATGTAAATACACAAACTACCTTAACTTTCGCAAGCTGAGATAAACAGCGCTATACGACAATTTTTATGTAAAAGAGTACGTCATAACGGCAGGTCAGGAGGGAAAGCGAGGCCGCTTAGCGGAAGGGGAGCATAAGAAACAGCCAGTAAGAATAACTTACCGGCTGTTTTTACGGTTCGGCGCCTGGGCCGAATTAATCCTGCAGGTCGCCGCAGAAGCGATAACCTTCGCCGTGAATGGTGGCGATGATTTCCGGCGTATCCGGCGTGGATTCGAAATGCTTACGAATACGACGAATGGTAACGTCAACAGTACGGTCATGCGGCTTCAGCTCGCGGCCGGTCATTTTCTTCAACAGCTCTGCGCGCGACTGAATTTTGCCAGGGTTTTCGCAGAAGTGAAGCATCGCGCGGAACTCGCTGCGCGGTAGTTTATACTGCTCGCCGTCCGGGCCGATCAGTGAACGACTGTTGATATCCAGTTCCCAACCGTTGAACTTGTAGCTTTCAACGCTACGACGCTCTTCGCTGACGGTACCCAGGTTCATGGTACGGGACAGCAGGTTGCGGGCACGGATGGTCAATTCGCGTGGGTTAAACGGTTTGGTGATGTAATCATCCGCGCCGATTTCGAGGCCGAGAATTTTGTCGACTTCGTTATCGCGGCCCGTCAGGAACATCAGCGCAACGTTAGCCTGTTCACGCAGTTCACGCGCTAACAGGAGACCGTTTTTCCCTGGCAGATTGATATCCATGATCACCAGGTTGATGTCATATTCAGAGAGGATCTGATGCATTTCCGCGCCATCTGTCGCTTTGAATACATCATAGCCTTCCGCTTCGAAAATACTTTTCAACGTGTTGCGTGTTACCAACTCGTCTTCAACGATAAGAATGTGCGGGGTCTGCATGTTTGCTACCTAAATTGCCAACTAAATCGAAACAGGAAGTACAAAAGTCCCTGACCTGCCTGATGCATGTCGCAAATTAACATGATCGGCGTAACATGACTAAAGTACGTAATTGCGTTCTTGATGCACTTTCCATCAACGTCAACAACATCATTAGCTTGGTCGTGGGTACTTTCCCTCTGGACCCGACAGTGTCAAAAACGGCTGTCATCCTAACCATTTTAACAGCAACATAACAGGCTAAGACGTACCGGACACCTAATAAAACTACGCTTCGTTGACATATATCAAGTTCAATTGTAGCACGTTAACAGTTTGATGAAATCATCGTAGCTAAATGCTAGCTTTCATCACAAATTTGCAATATTCCAACTAGTTACGTAAGCCAACTAATAAATGTGATGAATCCAAAGAACAGGATCTATTTTAAATTAAATTATCCTAAATAAACAGTAGGATAACGGTGTTCTGTTAACATAAACAGCAATAGTACAGATACGCAATAGTGTAGCGTCTTTTACGAAATCAAAAATGCTTTTTCAGTGATATCAGTTAAAATTTTGTAAATTTGCGAAGCGTAATATGCTTACAAACGCCAGCTAATTTCCTGTAAATTAGTCAAAAAGAGTAATGAAATGCGTGTAACAATCGTTCTTGTCGCTCCCGCCAGAGCGGAAAATATCGGCGCAGCCGCCCGGGCTATGAAGACCATGGGATTTACTGACCTGCGTATTGTCGACAGCCAGGCGCACCTGGAGCCCGCCACCCGTTGGGTCGCACATGGATCTGGCGATATTATTGATAATATTGAGGTTTTCCACACCCTTGCTGACGCGCTCCACGATGTGGATTTTACCGTCGCGACGACAGCCCGCAGCCGGGCAAAATTTCATTACTACGCTTCGCCCGCTGAACTGGTTCCCTTATTACAGGAAAAATCACGCTGGATGCGTCATGCCGCGCTGGTTTTTGGCCGTGAGGATTCCGGTCTGACCAATGACGAGCTGGCGCTGGCGGATGTATTGACCGGCGTGCCGATGGCGGCGGATTACCCTTCGCTCAATCTGGGACAGGCAGTCATGGTGTATTGCTATCAATTAGCAGGTTTAATGCAACAGACCACAGAATCCGTTGATATTGCTGATGAATCGCAGTTACAGGCGTTACGCGCGCGCCTTTTACGCCTGCTAACGACTCTGGAGGCGACCGATGACCACAAATTAACCGACTGGCTACAACAGCGAATCGGCCTGCTGGGACAGCGAGATACGGTAATGTTGCACCGTTTGGTCCATGATATTGAAAAAAAACTAACAAAATAACGTGCTGTAATTTTTAAAATAATAAGAGATTACGTCTGGTTGCAAGAGATCATGACAGGGGGAATTGGTTGAAAATAAATATATCGCCAGCAGCACATGAACAAGTTTCGGAATGTGATCAATTTAAAAATTTATTGACTTAGGCGGGCAGATACTTTAACCAATATAGGAATACAAGACAGACAAATAAAAATGACAGAGTACACAACATCCATGAACCGCATCAGCACCACCACCATTACCACCATCACCATTACCACAGGTAACGGTGCGGGCTGACGCGTACAGGAAACACAGAAAAAAGCCCGCACCTGAACAGTGCGGGCTTTTTTTTCGACCAGAGATCACGAGGTAACAACCATGCGAGTGTTGAAGTTCGGCGGTACATCAGTGGCAAATGCAGAACGTTTTCTGCGTGTTGCCGATATTCTGGAAAGCAATGCCAGGCAAGGGCAGGTAGCGACCGTACTTTCCGCCCCCGCGAAAATTACCAACCATCTGGTGGCGATGATTGAAAAAACTATCGGCGGCCAGGATGCTTTGCCGAATATCAGCGATGCCGAACGTATTTTTTCTGACCTGCTCGCAGGACTTGCCAGCGCGCAGCCGGGATTCCCGCTTGCACGGTTGAAAATGGTTGTCGAACAAGAATTCGCTCAGATCAAACATGTTTTGCATGGTATCAGCCTGCTGGGTCAGTGCCCGGATAGCATCAACGCCGCGCTGATTTGCCGTGGCGAAAAAATGTCGATCGCGATTATGGCGGGACTTCTGGAGGCGCGTGGGCATCGCGTCACGGTGATCGATCCGGTAGAAAAACTGTTGGCGGTGGGCCATTACCTTGAATCTACCGTCGATATCGCGGAATCGACTCGCCGTATCGCCGCCAGCCAGATCCCGGCCGATCACATGATCCTGATGGCGGGCTTTACCGCCGGTAATGAAAAGGGTGAACTGGTGGTGCTGGGCCGTAATGGTTCCGACTATTCCGCCGCCGTGCTGGCCGCCTGTTTACGCGCTGACTGCTGTGAAATCTGGACTGACGTCGATGGCGTGTATACCTGTGACCCGCGCCAGGTGCCGGACGCCAGGCTGCTGAAATCGATGTCCTACCAGGAAGCGATGGAACTCTCTTACTTCGGCGCCAAAGTTCTTCACCCTCGCACCATTACGCCCATCGCCCAGTTCCAGATCCCCTGTCTGATTAAAAATACCGGTAATCCGCAGGCGCCAGGAACGCTGATCGGCGCGTCCAGCGACGATGATAACCTGCCGGTTAAAGGGATCTCTAACCTTAACAACATGGCGATGTTTAGCGTCTCCGGCCCGGGAATGAAAGGGATGATTGGGATGGCGGCGCGTGTTTTCGCCGCCATGTCTCGCGCCGGGATCTCGGTGGTGCTCATTACCCAGTCCTCCTCTGAGTACAGCATCAGCTTCTGTGTGCCGCAGAGTGACTGCGCGCGTGCCCGCCGTGCGATGCAGGATGAGTTCTATCTGGAGCTGAAAGAGGGGCTGCTGGAGCCGCTGGCGGTTACGGAGCGGTTGGCGATTATCTCTGTTGTCGGCGACGGTATGCGCACGCTACGCGGCATTTCAGCGAAATTCTTCGCCGCGCTGGCGCGGGCTAATATCAATATCGTGGCGATCGCTCAGGGATCTTCTGAGCGTTCCATTTCTGTGGTGGTGAATAACGACGATGCCACCACCGGCGTGCGGGTAACGCACCAGATGCTGTTCAATACCGATCAGGTGATTGAAGTATTTGTCATTGGCGTCGGCGGCGTCGGCGGCGCGCTACTGGAACAGCTTAAACGTCAGCAAACCTGGTTGAAGAACAAGCACATCGATCTACGCGTGTGCGGCGTGGCGAACTCAAAGGCGTTGCTAACCAATGTGCATGGCCTGAATCTGGACAACTGGCAGGCGGAACTGGCGCAAGCGAACGCGCCGTTCAATCTGGGACGCTTAATTCGCCTGGTGAAAGAATATCATCTACTCAATCCGGTGATTGTTGATTGTACCTCCAGTCAGGCGGTGGCCGACCAGTATGCCGACTTCCTGCGTGAAGGATTCCATGTGGTGACGCCAAACAAGAAAGCGAACACCTCGTCGATGGACTACTACCATCAGCTACGTTTCGCCGCCGCGCAATCACGGCGCAAATTCTTGTATGACACCAACGTCGGCGCCGGTTTGCCGGTAATCGAAAACCTGCAAAACCTGCTGAATGCGGGTGATGAACTGCAAAAATTTTCCGGCATTCTTTCCGGGTCGCTCTCTTTTATTTTCGGTAAACTGGAAGAGGGGATGAGTCTCTCACAGGCGACCGCCCTGGCGCGCGAGATGGGCTATACCGAACCCGATCCGCGCGACGATCTTTCCGGTATGGATGTGGCGCGGAAACTGTTGATCCTCACCCGCGAGACGGGCCGCGAGCTGGAGCTTTCCGATATTGTGATTGAACCGGTGTTGCCGGACGAGTTTGACGCCTCCGGCGATGTGACCGCCTTTATGGCGCATCTGCCGCAGCTTGACGACGCGTTTGCCGCCCGTGTGGCGAAAGCTCGTGATGAAGGTAAGGTATTGCGCTATGTGGGCAATATCGAAGAGGATGGCGTGTGCCGCGTGAAGATTGCCGAAGTTGATGGTAACGATCCGCTCTTCAAAGTGAAAAACGGTGAAAACGCGCTGGCGTTCTACAGCCACTATTATCAGCCCTTGCCGTTGGTGCTGCGCGGCTACGGCGCAGGCAATGATGTGACGGCGGCGGGCGTGTTTGCCGATCTGTTACGGACCCTCTCATGGAAGTTAGGAGTTTAACATGGTGAAAGTGTATGCCCCGGCTTCCAGCGCGAACATGAGCGTCGGTTTCGACGTGTTGGGCGCAGCCGTCACACCCGTTGACGGCACGTTGCTGGGCGATGTGGTATCCGTTGAAGCAGCGGACCATTTCCGTCTGCATAACTTGGGGCGATTTGCCGATAAACTGCCGCCGGAGCCGCGTGAAAATATTGTTTATCAGTGCTGGGAACGTTTTTGCCAGGCATTGGGGAAAACCATCCCGGTGGCGATGACGCTGGAAAAAAATATGCCGATTGGTTCCGGGTTAGGGTCCAGCGCCTGTTCCGTCGTCGCCGCGCTGGTCGCGATGAATGAGCACTGCGGCAAACCGTTAAACGACACGCGTCTGTTGGCGCTGATGGGCGAGCTGGAAGGCCGTATCTCCGGCAGCATCCATTACGATAACGTCGCGCCGTGCTTTCTTGGCGGTATGCAGTTGATGATTGAAGAAAAAGGCATTATTAGTCAGCAGGTGCCGGGCTTTGATGAGTGGCTATGGGTACTGGCTTATCCGGGCATTAAAGTTTCTACCGCAGAAGCACGGGCCATTTTGCCTGCGCAGTATCGCCGTCAGGATTGCATTGCGCATGGACGGCATCTGGCCGGTTTTATTCACGCCTGTTACTCGCGGCAGCCGCAGCTTGCCGCCGCGCTGATGAAAGATGTTATTGCCGAACCATACCGCGCGCGTTTACTGCCGGGCTTTAGCCAGGCGCGACAGGCGGTGTCGGAGATCGGCGCGCTGGCGAGCGGGATTTCCGGATCGGGGCCGACGCTGTTTGCGCTATGCGATAAACCGGAGACGGCGCAGCGCGTCGCGGACTGGCTGAGCAAACATTATCTGCAAAATCAGGAAGGCTTCGTTCATATTTGCCGGCTGGATACGGCGGGCGCACGAGTAGTGGGATAATCAATGAAACTCTATAATCTGAAAGACCATAATGAGCAGGTCAGCTTTGCGCAGGCCGTCACGCAAGGGCTGGGCAAACAGCAGGGACTTTTTTTTCCGCACGAACTTCCGGAGTTTAGCCTGACGGAAATTGATGAGATGCTCAACCAGGACTTTGTCAGCCGTAGCGCAAAGATCCTCTCGGCATTTATTGGCGATGAAATACCGCAGCAAATTCTGGAAGAGCGCGTCCGCGCGGCGTTTGCTTTCCCGGCGCCGGTAGCGCAGGTAGAAAGCGATGTCGGCTGCCTGGAGCTGTTCCATGGTCCGACGCTGGCCTTTAAAGACTTCGGCGGGCGTTTTATGGCGCAAATGCTGACGCATATCAGCGGCGACAAACCGGTGACGATTCTGACCGCAACGTCAGGCGATACCGGCGCGGCGGTGGCTCACGCGTTCTATGGCCTGGAAAATGTGCGGGTCGTCATTCTCTATCCGCGCGGTAAAATCAGTCCGTTGCAGGAAAAACTGTTCTGTACTCTGGGCGGCAACATTGAAACCGTAGCGATCGACGGCGATTTCGACGCTTGCCAGGCGCTGGTGAAACAGGCATTTGATGACGAAGAACTGAAAACGGCGCTGGGGCTGAATTCAGCTAATTCGATTAATATCAGCCGCCTGCTGGCGCAAATTTGCTACTACTTTGAAGCCGTGGCGCAACTGCCGCAGGGGGCGCGTAACCAACTGGTGATCTCCGTACCCAGCGGCAACTTTGGCGATTTGACGGCAGGACTGCTGGCGAAGTCGTTAGGCCTACCGGTGAAACGCTTTATCGCCGCCACCAACATTAACGATACGGTGCCGCGTTTCCTGCAGGACGGGAAGTGGGCGCCAAAAGCGACGCAGGCGACCCTGTCGAATGCGATGGATGTCAGCCAGCCGAATAACTGGCCGCGTGTGGAGGAGCTATTCCGCCGTAAAATCTGGCGTCTGACTGAGCTGGGCTATGCGGCGGTGGATGACACTACGACACAACAGACGATGCGCGAGCTGAAAGCGAAAGGTTATATCTCGGAACCTCATGCGGCGGTAGCGTATCGGGCATTACGCGACCAGTTAAACCTTGGCGAGTATGGCTTGTTTCTCGGAACGGCGCATCCGGCGAAGTTTAAAGAAAGCGTGGAGTCCATTCTGGGAGAAACGCTGGCCTTGCCTGAAGCGCTCGCCGAACGCGCCGACCTGCCGCTGCTTTCACATCATCTGCCTGCGGATTTTGCCGCCCTGCGTAAGCTGATGATGACCCGCCAGTAACCATTGCGCCCGGTGGCGCTGTCGCTTACCGGGCCTATGGGGTGGTGTCGATTTGTAGGCCGGATAAGGCGTAACCGCCATCCGGCGATGCCGTTACTGCTCGTAGCGTTTAAAGACCAGCTCGTCTTGTGTGGAGGTTTCTTCATCAAAGAAATACCCTTCACGGTCAAACGCGGTAAGCTGTTCCGGCTTCGTTAAGCGGTTTTCAATAATAAAACGGCTCATCAGTCCGCGCGCTTTTTTGGCGTAGAAGCTTACCACCTTAAACTTGCCGTTTTTCTCATCAAGGAACACGGGCTTAATCAGTTCGGCATTCAGTTTCTTCGGCTTCACCGATTTAAAATATTCCTCAGAGGCCAGATTCACCACCACCCGATCGCCCTGCGCCTCAAGCGCTTCGTTGAGCTTATCGGTAATGATATCGCCCCAGAATTGATAAAGATCTTTGCCGCGCGGATTCTCCAGGCGAATCCCCATCTCCAGACGATAAGGCTGCATTAAATCCAGCGGGCGCAATACGCCATACAAGCCAGAGAGCATACGCAGATGTTGTTGAGCAAAATCAAAATCCGCGTCGTTGAACGTTTCCGCCTGTAGGCCGGTATAAACATCGCCTTTGAACGCCAGAATCGCTTGGCGTGCATTATCCGGCGTAAAATGAGGCTGCCAGTCATGAAAACGCGTGGCGTTGAGATCCGCCAGTTTGTCGCTAATTCCCATCAGCCTGGAAATTTGCGGCGCCGAAAGCTGGCGGGCCTGTTGAATAAGCTGCTGGCTGTGATCCAACAGCTCCGGCTGGGTATAGCGGGTCGTGGCCAGCGGGCTTTGATAATCAAGCGTTTTTGCAGGTGAAATCAGAATCAGCATATTCAGTCCTTGCAGGGAATTTTCTGCGACTTTAGCAAAAAAACGCCGCAGAGTTGACCGATGGTTGCGATTGTCGGCTTAATCGCGCGATGCCGCATCCCAGGTATCTGGCGCCAGTTGTGGTTCGATATCCGGGAAGCGCCGCGGATCGAACTGCGGTCTTACGCCCAGTTTCCGTTGTCGCAGATAATCGCCGGCGAGGGTATACACCACCGGTGAGAGCAACAAAATCGCCGTCAGATTGGTAATAGCCATACAGGCCATGATCATGTCAGCGAGCTGCCATATCAGCGGAAAACTGATGAGCGTACCGGCGATGACCATGCCAAGCGTCGCAAGGCGTAATAGCCAGATGGCCTTTGCGTTATGTAACCGCAGAAAAAACAGATTGTTCTCGGCGTAAATATAGTTGGCGACGATAGAACTGAACGCGAACAGAATGACGATAAGCGCGACAAAACTGGCGCCCCATTCACCGGTCAACGAAACCATTGCATGTTGGAGAAGCTGAATGCCTTCTGTTGACGAATGGGACGCGTGATTCCCCGCCAGCAGGATAATCATCGCGCTGGCGGTACAGATGATAATGGTGTCGCTGAATACGCCAATCATTTGCACAATCCCCTGCGCGACAGGATGAGGTGGATACGACGTTGCCGCTGCGGCCGCATTAGGCGTTGACCCCATTCCCGCTTCATTAGAGAACATCCCACGCTGAAAACCGCTGGTAATAGCCTGGGTGAGCGTATATCCGGCTGCGCCTGCCGCGGCTTCCTGCCAGCCAAATGCGCTTTTGACTATCGAGGCGATAACGCCAGGCATTTGCTCAATATGCCAGAGGCAAATGAATACGCTGCCGGCGACCCACAATAACGCGATGATGGGAATCAGCCATTGCATCAGACGGGCGACGCCTTTGATGCCGCGAATGATAATTAACAGGGCACAGAACGCCAGAGCAATGCCGGAGATAAGCGGCGGAATGTTGAAGGCGAAATGGAGCGCGCGTGAGACGGCATTCGCCTGCACGCTATTAAAAATCAACCCGTAGGCGACGAGCAGAAAGAGGGCGAAAACCACGCCCA
Source organism: Salmonella sp. GDC200615 (assembly GCF_050574145.1). Lineage (NCBI taxonomy): Bacteria > Pseudomonadati > Pseudomonadota > Gammaproteobacteria > Enterobacterales > Enterobacteriaceae > Salmonella > Salmonella sp. GDC200615. The sequence continues at coordinate 880,901 of NZ_CP192247.1, forward strand.
TCCAGCGCATTCCCAGCCCACGCGCCATATACCACGCCGGGCCGCCGCGGAACTGGCCTGTCGGGTCACGTTCTTTATAAAGCTGGGCAAGCGAACACTCGGCGAAGGAGGTCGCCATGCCAATGATGGCCGAGACCCACATCCAGAATACCGCGCCGGGACCGCCTGCGGCGATAGCCAGCGCCACGCCGGCCAGATTACCGCTGCCAATCCGCGCCGCGAGGCTGGTACACAGTGCCTGAAATGACGTCAGGCCGCCTGGCTGCGGGCTAAGGCTGCCTTTCAGACTGCGGCTAAATTGGCGAATATAACGAAATTGAATGAATCCGGTACGCCAGGTAAACCAACATCCTGCGCCGAGCAGCAGGTAAATCATTACCGAGCCCCAGAGTATTTCGTTAATAAAACTGAAAAACTCAGGCATTAACGTCCCTCTTGTTGATGCCGTCACGCTTTGATGATCCTGTATAAGCGTGACCCATGATGTAGATGACCTTGTCAGACTAATATTAACGGCAGTTTATCATAAATACGGCGGTATCCTTTAATTGCGCATCAACCGTCGGCAGATACGCAAACAGTGCACAAGGGCAGCCAGGTGCATGTAGGCGGTTGCGCTGTGAGTGCGTCGTGTTATCATCAGGGTAGACCGGTTACATCCCCTAACAAGCTGTTTAAAGAGAAACTCTATCATGACGGACAAATTGACCTCCCTTCGTCAGTTCACCACCGTAGTGGCTGATACCGGAGATATCGCGGCAATGAAGCTGTACCAGCCGCAGGATGCTACAACTAACCCTTCTCTCATTCTTAACGCAGCGCAAATCCCGGAATATCGTAAGCTGATTGACGATGCTGTCGCTTGGGCGAAGCAGCAGAGCAGCGACCGCGCGCAGCAGGTTGTTGACGCGACCGATAAGCTGGCGGTGAATATTGGCCTGGAAATCCTGAAGCTGGTGCCGGGGCGTATTTCTACCGAAGTTGACGCGCGTCTGTCTTATGACACTGAAGCGTCTATCGCCAAAGCAAAACGTATCATTAAACTCTACAATGATGCGGGTATCAGCAACGATCGTATCCTGATCAAGCTGGCGTCCACCTGGCAGGGCATTCGCGCAGCCGAACAGCTGGAAAAAGAAGGCATCAACTGTAACCTGACGCTGCTGTTCTCCTTCGCGCAGGCGCGTGCGTGCGCCGAAGCGGGCGTCTACCTGATCTCGCCGTTCGTAGGTCGTATTCTTGACTGGTATAAAGCCAATACCGACAAGAAAGACTATGCGCCAGCTGAAGATCCGGGCGTGGTTTCCGTAACGGAAATCTACGAGTACTACAAACAGCATGGTTACGAAACCGTCGTTATGGGCGCAAGCTTCCGTAACGTAGGCGAAATTCTGGAGCTGGCGGGCTGCGACCGCCTGACTATCGCACCGGCATTGCTGAAAGAACTGGCGGAAAGCGAAGGGGCGATTGAGCGTAAGCTCTCTTTCTCCGGCGAAGTCAAAGCGCGCCCGGAACGCATTACCGAAGCCGAGTTCCTGTGGCAGCATCACCAGGACCCCATGGCGGTGGACAAACTGGCGGATGGTATCCGTAAGTTTGCGGTAGACCAGGAAAAACTGGAAAAAATGATCGGCGATCTGCTGTAATCATTAACGCGTGGCCCTGATATGGGTCACGCTACCTCTTCTGAAACCTGTCTGTCCTTCCCTTCGCAGTGTATCATTCTGTTTAACGAGACTGTTTAAACGGAATAATCATGGATACCTTACGTATTGGCTTAGTTTCTATCTCCGACCGCGCTTCAAGCGGCGTTTACCAGGATAAAGGCATTCCTGCGCTTGAGGAGTGGCTCGCTTCTGCGCTGACCACGCCTTTCGAGGTCCAGCGGCGCTTAATTCCTGATGAACAGGAAATTATCGAGCAAACGTTGTGTGAACTGGTTGATGAGATGAGCTGTCATCTGGTGCTGACCACTGGCGGTACCGGTCCGGCGCGTCGCGACGTCACGCCGGACGCGACCCTTGCCATCGCCGACCGTGAAATGCCAGGTTTTGGCGAACAGATGCGCCAGATCAGCCTGCGCTTTGTGCCGACCGCCATTCTTTCCCGCCAGGTGGGCGTTATCCGTAAACAGGCGTTAATTCTTAATCTGCCTGGACAGCCAAAATCGATCAAAGAAACGCTGGAAGGCGTAAAAGCGGACGATGGCAGCGTTAGCGTGCCGGGCATTTTTGCGAGCGTGCCGTATTGCATACAGCTGCTTGACGGGCCGTATGTCGAAACCGCGCCGGAAGTGGTTGCTGCTTTCCGTCCAAAGAGCGCCAGACGTGAGAATATGTCGTCCTGACCGGGAGATACTGATAGTAGGGTTATTCCTCCCGGTGCGGGAGGAATAAAAGAGATTTAGTGCGCCTCGCCGATTGGCAGAATAGTGCGGCCAAATTGCTCGTTTAGCACTTCACCCATCGCCAGATAAATAGCGCTGGCGCCGCAAACCAGACCAACCCAGCCTGCGATATGGATAATGGCTTCGTTACCGGTGATATTGCCGACCGCCAGCAGAGCGAACAGTACGGTCAGGCTCAGGAAAACAAATTGCAGCGCGCGGGCGGCTTTCAGCGTACCGAAGAACATAAACAGCGTGAACACGCCCCACAGACCTAAATAAGCGCCGAGTAGCTGAGCGTCAGGCGCATCCGTCAGGCCCATTTTCGGCATCAGCAGGATAGCGACCAGCGTCAGCCAGAACGAACCGTAAGAGGTAAAGGCCGTTAAACCAAAGGTATTGCCTTTTTTGTACTCCAGCAGACCGGCAAAAATTTGCGCGATACCGCCGTAGAAAATCCCCATCGCCAGAATAATACCGTCCAGGGCGAAAAAACCGGCATTGTGCAGGTTAAGCAGAATGGTGGTCATGCCGAAGCCCATCAGGCCCAGCGGTGCCGGATTAGCCAACTTAGTGTTGCCCATAATTCCTCAAAATCATCATAATTGAATGGTGAAATAGTTTCCCAGAATAACGAGTTCCGTATTCGGGGCGCGGCATAATAATCAGGGGGAAGAGGACTGTCTATGATCTAATAAGGGGGAAAAGAAAATATTTCCCCCAGTGAGGGCATTCACGCCTGAACGGCTGCCATCATTCGTCGCAGGCAGGCTATTTGCAACACTGCCGGAATAGTCACGCGATACGCGCTGCCGCTCATCGCTTTGACGCCGTTTAACGCCGCGCCGACCGGGCCGCCAAGACCTGCGCCGCGCAGCAATCCGTGGCCCAGGATGCTCATTGCGGCATGGGTACGCAAAATGCGGGTAAGCTGGGTGGAAAGCAGGTGGGAGACCCCTTTTGCCAGACTGCGATCTTTCATGAGCAGCGGCAGCAGTTCTTCCAGTTCAGAAACTTTGGCGTCTACGGCTTGCAGAAATTCCTGCTTATGCGCCGCGTCCATCTTCTGCCAGGTATGACGTAAAAAATGCTCCAGCAGTTGCTGTTCTATTTCAAACGTCGACATGCTTTTATCTGCTTTGAGTTTTAGCCGTTTTGCGACATCCAGCAGAATCGCGCGGTACTGTTTTCCGTGCCCGCGCAATTTGTTGGCGATACTGTCGCCGCCGTAATGCTGAAACTCGCCGGCAATGAGCTGCCAGTTACGGCGGTGTTGCTCCGGGTGACCTTCCATCGCTTTGAACAGCTCGTTATGACTAAGGACGCTTGACAAGCGAGCCTTGCCCTTTTCGTTATGCGTCAGCAAACGGGCGAAATCGGCGAGTTGTTCTTCGCTACAATGCTGAAGAAAGTCTAAATCCTCGTCGTGTAAATAAGTGACGTTCATTTTCAGTCTGGCTTTTGGAATAGAAATAACAGCGATTAATCGTCGCCAATGACTTTAAGTCTCGCCATATCGGAAGAATTTACCGTATGGCCTGAGAAGGTAATCTTTGATACGCAGCGTTTGTTGTCGTTATCGCTATTAATATTGATCCAGCCTGTCGTCTGGCCTTCTTTGATTGAGGAAGGGACGTTCAGGCTTTGGCTGGCGCTACGCGCAGTTTTAAAATAGACGGATGCGCCGCTAAGTTCGATGTCGCCGTGATCCGCCGTGAGTTGAATGCGCTTCACGATGCGGCAGACGGGAATTTTTAGCGCGAGATCGTTCGTTTCATTTCTGGGCATGGCAATAACACCCAGTATTTTATGGTCGTTCGCGTGCGCGACGCTACTTAACGCCAGGCCGAAAAGCAGGCCGGCGGAAATCGTTAACACAGATCGCATGGAATTTCTCTTTGACGGGTTCAATAAGCAATTACCGTCTATCATACTCTGCTCATGACAACGATTCAGTTTTGTAATCTTTTCTTTTTATTACAATTTTTCTGTGAATAGTATTCGTTGTTTAATTTATTTCATGAATGTTTGTTTGTCTGGTTTTCCATCGCGCCCTCTCGTCACTAAAAAATTTTTTCATCTCCCCCTTGATGATGTGGGTTACGACCCCATCTTGTAGTCAACCGCAGTGGTGAGTCTGAAAAAAAACGATTCAGGGTAGTTGAAACCGCACGTTTCGCCCTTATTACAGATTCACAACCACATGATGACCGAATTTTTAGTGGAGACGTTTAGATGGGTAAAATTATTGGTATCGACCTGGGTACTACCAACTCTTGTGTAGCGATTATGGATGGAACGCAGGCACGCGTGCTGGAGAACGCCGAGGGCGATCGCACTACGCCTTCTATCATTGCTTATACCCAGGATGGTGAAACTCTGGTTGGTCAGCCGGCTAAACGTCAGGCAGTGACAAACCCGCAAAACACCCTGTTTGCGATTAAACGCCTGATTGGCCGCCGCTTCCAGGACGAAGAAGTTCAACGTGACGTTTCTATCATGCCGTACAAAATCATCGGCGCCGACAACGGCGACGCATGGCTTGATGTGAAAGGTCAGAAAATGGCGCCGCCGCAGATTTCTGCCGAAGTGCTGAAGAAAATGAAGAAAACGGCTGAAGATTATCTGGGCGAACCGGTAACTGAAGCGGTTATCACCGTACCGGCTTACTTTAACGATGCGCAGCGTCAGGCTACCAAAGATGCTGGTCGTATCGCGGGGCTGGAAGTTAAACGTATCATCAACGAACCGACTGCCGCAGCGCTGGCTTACGGTCTGGATAAAGAAGTCGGCAACCGTACTATCGCGGTTTACGACCTCGGTGGTGGTACTTTCGATATCTCTATTATCGAAATCGACGAAGTTGATGGCGAAAAAACCTTTGAAGTTCTGGCAACCAACGGTGATACCCACCTGGGTGGTGAAGACTTCGATACCCGCCTGATCAACTACCTCGTTGACGAGTTTAAGAAAGATCAGGGCATTGACCTGCGTAACGATCCGCTGGCCATGCAGCGCCTGAAAGAAGCCGCAGAAAAAGCCAAAATCGAGCTGTCTTCTGCGCAGCAGACCGACGTGAACCTGCCGTACATTACCGCAGATGCCACCGGTCCGAAACACATGAACATCAAAGTGACTCGTGCAAAACTGGAAAGCCTGGTTGAAGATCTGGTGAACCGTTCTATCGAGCCGCTGAAAGTCGCACTGCAGGACGCTGGCCTGTCCGTGTCTGATATCAACGACGTGATCCTCGTCGGCGGTCAGACCCGTATGCCAATGGTGCAGAAAAAAGTGGCTGAATTCTTTGGTAAAGAGCCGCGTAAAGACGTTAACCCGGACGAAGCTGTGGCTATCGGCGCAGCGGTACAGGGCGGCGTGTTGACCGGTGATGTGAAAGACGTACTGCTGCTGGACGTTACCCCGCTGTCTCTGGGTATCGAAACGATGGGTGGCGTGATGACTCCGCTTATCACCAAAAACACCACCATCCCGACCAAGCACAGCCAGGTGTTCTCTACTGCGGAAGACAACCAGTCTGCGGTAACCATCCATGTGCTGCAGGGTGAGCGTAAACGTGCGTCTGATAACAAATCTCTGGGTCAGTTCAACCTGGATGGCATCAACCCGGCGCCGCGCGGTATGCCGCAGATCGAAGTCACCTTCGATATCGATGCTGACGGTATCCTGCACGTCTCCGCGAAAGATAAAAATAGCGGTAAAGAGCAGAAGATCACTATCAAGGCGTCTTCTGGTCTGAACGAGGAAGAAATTCAGAAAATGGTTCGCGATGCAGAAGCGAACGCTGAATCCGACCGTAAGTTCGAAGAGCTGGTTCAGACCCGTAACCAGGGCGACCATCTGCTGCACAGCACCCGTAAGCAGGTTGAAGAAGCAGGCGATAAACTGCCGGCTGATGACAAAACCGCTATCGAGTCTGCGCTGAACGCGCTGGAAACTGCCCTGAAAGGCGAAGATAAAGCCGCTATCGAAGCGAAAATGCAGGAACTGGCGCAGGTTTCCCAGAAACTGATGGAAATCGCTCAGCAGCAACATGCGCAGCAGCAGGCTGGCTCCGCTGACGCTTCTGCAAACAACGCGAAAGATGACGACGTTGTCGACGCTGAGTTTGAAGAAGTAAAAGATAAAAAATAATCGCCCTTTGAACGGGTAATTACTGGCACGGGCGAAGAGGTTTCCTCTCCGCCCGTGTATGCATGTTAAGGGCAGATAAAAAGAGATGGCGAAAAGAGATTACTACGAGATTTTAGGCGTTTCCAAAACAGCGGAAGAGCGTGAAATCAAAAAGGCGTATAAGCGCCTGGCCATGAAATATCATCCGGACCGCAATCAGGGTGATAAAGAGGCCGAAGCTAAGTTTAAAGAGATTAAAGAAGCCTACGAAGTGCTGACCGATGCGCAAAAACGCGCAGCCTACGATCAGTATGGTCACGCCGCGTTTGAACAAGGCGGTATGGGCGGCGGATTTGGCGGCGGCTTTAATGGCGGCGCTGATTTCAGTGATATCTTTGGTGACGTTTTTGGCGATATCTTTGGCGGCGGGCGTGGTCGCCAACGTGCGGCGCGTGGGGCTGATTTGCGTTATAACATGGATCTCACCCTGGAAGAAGCGGTGCGTGGCGTGACCAAAGAGATCCGTATTCCGACGCTGGAGGAGTGCGACGTTTGCCACGGCAGCGGCGCGAAAGCTGGTACGCAACCGCAAACCTGTCCGACCTGTCATGGTTCTGGTCAGGTACAGATGCGCCAGGGATTCTTTGCTGTACAGCAGACCTGCCCACACTGTCAGGGCCGCGGTACGCTGATCAAAGATCCGTGCCATAAATGTCACGGTCATGGGCGTGTTGAAAAGAGTAAAACTCTGTCCGTTAAAATCCCGGCGGGCGTGGATACCGGCGATCGTATTCGTCTGGCAGGCGAGGGCGAAGCGGGCGAGCATGGCGCACCGGCAGGCGACTTGTACGTTCAGGTCCAGGTGAAACAACACCCTATTTTCGAGCGTGAAGGCAATAATCTTTATTGCGAAGTGCCGATCAACTTTGCGATGGCGGCGCTGGGCGGTGAAATTGAAGTGCCGACGTTAGATGGTCGTGTGATGCTGAAAGTACCGAGCGAAACACAAACGGGCAAGCTGTTCCGTATGCGCGGCAAAGGCGTGAAGTCCGTACGCGGTGGCGCGCAGGGCGATTTGCTGTGCCGTGTGGTGGTTGAAACGCCGGTCGGTCTGAGCGAAAAACAGAAGCAATTGCTAAAAGATCTTCAGGAAAGTTTTGGCGGCCCGACGGGAGAGAAAAACAGCCCGCGTTCAAAAAGCTTCTTTGACGGCGTGAAAAAATTCTTTGACGATTTGACTCGCTAATCTTTTTCCCGTTGTATTTTTCTTCAGCCCGGGTGTATATCCGGGCTTTTTTCTGCCTGTACGCGCTCAGGCTTCTGTTAAACGCATCGTATCCTCTCATTTGTTGATATTTTGTTTTTACTGATAAACAAATTGATGTTAATCAGCAGTTTTGTATACGCTTATTCTTTAAAAAAACGTAATGTGATGACATTAATGATTGCTTTTTTAGATGCTGTGAATTGATTTATCTTGAGTATTATCTATATTGCTTTTTTTAGTTTCCGGAGGCAGACAGCGAATGGGATCGAAAGGTGCCAACAAGAGCTTTGATTATAATTTAATCAAAATTCTTGACGCTGTTATTTTGTCAGGAAATGCGGCTATGGCGGCAAAAAAGTTAGGCATTACACCGGCTGCCGTTTCTCTGGCGTTAAAGCGCCTGCAGAGTTATTACCCGGAAGAACTGTTTAGCAGAGGGAAAGGCGGGCTCATCCCCACAGCTAAGGCTGTCGACATTCACCAAAATTTCAGTCAGGTGATGAAACTGGTGGATGACACCTTTCTCTGTAATAGTAAAAAAGATGAAGCGTTCCAGATAACGTTATTAGGCAGTGATATTGTTGAAAGCTATTATCTTTCTCAGCTCTATAACAGCGATATATTTGACCGTATTTTGATAAATCATTTCACTGTCAGAAATATGAGTCGGGAGCATATCAGCGAACTTCTGTTTACTGCGCAAGGCGATCTGTTGATTAGTGCCGAACCTTTGCTGGAGTCCGGCATAGAGAATCAAATTATTGATAGTTTTAAATCATTTGTTTGTATCTGTAGCAGTAAACACATGCTGAGTACCCTCTCACAACTGTCGCTACATCATTTTTATTCTTCGCGTCATGCGTTATATCAGCCGGGGATGGGGGCTTCAGTGATATATCATGATAGTGAATTATTTAAGGATGAGCTTTACTATACTGGCAGGCGTATTGTCGGCTATCGCAGTGATTCGCTTAACGGTTTGATGAGCATGATCGAACGAACCTCATTGATTGCATTGATGCCTTTGAAATTAGCGCTTTTTTATAAAAATCATCGTAAATATGACATTAAATTTATTCAGCCTCCGCCCGAACTGGCTTTGAAGTCAGTTCAGGTTTATGCATCCTGGAGTAAAAATAGTAGAAATATATCGACGATTAATGAGATGGTAAGTATGTTACAAACGCTCTCCTCCTTCCGTCGTTAATACACCTCATTTTTACGCTTTGATTTAATATGGTTTTAAATGATGTGCTTTGATTTTTACCCTCCTGACAGGGCGCTTACACTCCTTGTGTTAATTATTCATTTATAATGATTTCGGAGTGTTAAAATGTCTATTCCCAACCATGTGTCGACAACGGAAGTTGTGCTATTGGAGCTAGAGATCTTACTCACTATTATTTCGATTGGCGCGTGGGGAGGCTTTGTCAGCTATCTTTTACGCAAAGATAAGACAGAATATAATAGTTCTCATGAAAGTATTAAATATTGCTTAACGCAGATCGTGATTTCCTGCTTCACCAGTTTCTTGTTAAGCGCGATTGCGATCGAAAAAGAATGCAGTTTCAACATTGTTCTGTTGGCGGCAGGCTTAGGCGGTGTTTTCGCGAGTCCGATCTTAAAGATTCTTGGGCGGCGGATTAAAAAAATTATCGAAGGTAATAATTCAGATTAATTATCATTTGCAGTATCAGGCTCATCCGTGAGCCTTTTACGCGTCTTTTTTCAGCCTGGTCTAGGTCACTCTATTCTTGATCCAGCCATAAATAAATTGTTCGTTATTGTGGTTTTTCTCAGCAACGTTTAAGTAGTACGTGCCCTGACTGCAATTGAGGGCTTTCACCAAAACGGCTTCCCCTTCCTGGCCTCGCCAGGCCAAATAATGTTCGAGAGCGGCAAGCGTCCGCGGGCCAATATTGCCATCCACATGAATATCCGGGTAGCGTTTACCTTCGTGATTAAAGACGTTCAACCAGCGTTGCAGCCACGCGCTGGGGTGGTAAGCGCCTATGTTGACTGCCGCATCGCACAGCTCGAAGGAGACTGGACACGATAGCGTCGAGATGACGTCAAAACCTGGTTTTATCCAGTAATCCTCTTCGAGAATCGCGTAGGCTTCAGCGTGGGTCAGATCCCGCATATCGCCAGCATAGCCATGCGCTCGCGCCGTGGCTTCGGTAATGCCCCAATGGGTGGCGCCGCCTTTATCTTTAGGGTTAAATACGTAACCGCCTTCAAGCGCAATAATTCCATCTATAATTGGATTCATCTTCCCTTTCCTTCGCTTAGTGAATATGCAGATACATGAGAGAACCTAACGTTACTGAAAATACGGTCGTCAGGGCGGCGATGGTTTGCCGTACAATCTGTTTTTTTCCTCCCTTTGTTTCGCTATCCGTCGCGATAATGGCGATATCACTATTCACTTTGAGACCTTGTCTTGGAATGGTAATAAAAAGATCGTTAATACCAAGCGCTTTAAGGTCACGTCTGATTAAATAGAGAATCTGCGTTAGATTTGCATCATTAACATAATGGCTTCGACTTCCCCATAACGCAGTGGTTATTTTTTGTCGCTCGATAATCTCCAGATGAGCATTCTCGATGATGAAACTGAGACATTTGGCTCTCATCGCAGTCATTTTAATAACCTGTGAATTTGAGACCGTCCTCAGTTCATATTTACCTTCATTGTAAATGCAATTGCTATTAATGATATAAGTTTTCATAACGTCTTCCTTTAGAAATGTACATCCTGGTTGTCTGTGGTGACTATATTGTATGAGAAATGTCTTAATCCAATAAATGTCACTGGTTTTATTGTATTGTCATTGTCTATAGCGAGTGTAATCACATTATTTCATTGTAATTAAATGATATTTAATTACATGATAAATGATATTTACTATGTTCTCACCAGAACGGAGTAAGCGGGCGCTGAGAGGTGTTGTTTTCTCTTCGTTAGACGGTGTTGTTAACCTCATTTTTATGATTTTTATATCATCTAAAAAGATGATGTTTTGTGATTAGCTATTTTTTATGCCTGTAACGATTATGGACCCCGCAGAACGAGCTGCGACAATTTTGAAACGTAAAAGGAAATTTGAAAATGGCTACAAGCAAACTGATTCAAGGCGATACAATTACTGAAACTACTCATGCAGCGAATGGTTTTGACCCTGCAACAAGCGATGATAAAATAAGCTATACTTCCGCTCGTGTTGCGAAACCGGTATACAATAAATATAAAAATTCCACGACTAAACCGAAGGTATTCGGTTATTACACCGACTGGTCACAGTATGACAGCCGTCTGCAAGGCAATATGTCCCAACCGGGCCGTGGTTATGATTTAACCAAAGTTTCACCGACGGCTTATGACAAACTGATTTTTGGCTTTGTTGGCATCACCGGTTTCAGAAAAATTGATACAGAAGACCGCGATGTCGTAGCAGAAGCGGCAGCGCTGTGCGGCAAAGTGAAATATGAGCCGACCTTCCTCGACCCATGGGGCGACTTCCAGTCTTATATCAACCTCGGCTTTGATGTCAGCGGCTGGGATGTGGATCCGAAGACTGTAACTCAGTCTAACGCCAAGGGTCTGCTGGGCGCGCTGCGTGATATGCAGGCAAAAGCGAAAGCCGCAGGTCACACGCTGGCGCTCTCCATGAGTATCGGCGGCTGGAGCATGAGTAACGGGTTCCACGAAACCGCCGCTTCTGACTCTTCTCGTAAAATCTTCGCCAAAGGCGTGGTGAAACTGTTCAAACAGTTCCCGATGTTCAGCGAAGTGGATATTGACTGGGAATACCCGAACAATGAAGGGGCGGGCAACCCGTTTGGTCCGGAAGATGGCGCTAACTACGCGCTGCTGATTGCCGAACTGCGTAAACAGCTGGATTCCGCTGGTCTGAGCAATGTGAAGATCTCTATTGCCGCTTCTGCTGTCACTACTATTTTTGACTATGCGAAAGTAAAATATCTGATGGCTGCTGGCCTGTATGGCATCAACCTGATGACCTATGACTTCTTCGGTACGCCGTGGGCGGAAACTCTGGGCCACCACACCAACCGCAAAGCGCTGGAAGAGGGCGGCTGGGCTGTCGAAACCATCGTTGATCACCTGCTGGCGGAAGGTTTCTCCGCTGACCGTATCAACATCGGTTATGCCGGCTATACCCGTAACGCTCGTCAGGTAGAAATTGAATCCCTGTCGCCGCTGAAAGGTTCTTACAACCCAGGTTCAGGCCCTACTACCGGTTCCTTTGAATCCGGCACCAGTGAATGGTATGACGTCATTTATAGCTACCTGGATCTGGAAAACCAGAAAGGCCGTAACGGTTTCAACGTTTACACCGACCAGGTCGCTGACGCTGACTACCTGTATAGCCCGGAATCCAAACTGTTTTTATCCCTGGATACGCCGCGTACTGTCAAAGCAAAAGGCGAATATGCAGCGAAACTGGGCCTGGGCGGCGTGTTTACCTGGACTATCGATCAGGACAACGGCGTGCTGGTTAACGCCGTGCGTGAAGGTCTGGGTTATGAAATCGAATCTGAAGTTATCGATATGGAACCGTTCTACTTTGAAGGTATCAATGTAGAAAAAGATGAAGAGCAGAGCGACAGCGACGACGCGCAGAAGGTCAACCACGCGCCGAAAGCGGCGATTGAACTGCTGGTCGTAGGCGGATCTACGGTACAGCTGTCTGGCGCAGGTTCTTCTGATGAAGATAACGATGAGCTGTCCTTTAGCTGGGGCGTGCCTTCTCAAATCACTGTGGCAGACAAAACGGCTGAAATCATTGAGGTTGTGGTACCGGAAGTTAGCGAAAAAACAGCCTTCCAGTTCACCCTGTTTGTACGCGACTGCTACAACGAACCGTCCTCTCAACAGCGCTTTGTTCTGACGGCTGTGCCTGCGCTATCTCAGGTTCAACCGGAACCGGAAGAGGAAGAAGAGATTATCGTTCCTGTACCGGACGAGGAAGAAGATACCACACCGGCTGAGGATGATACGCCAGCAGATGACAAAACGTCACCTTACGCGCAGTGGGATGCTTCTACCGTTTATGGCGCAAACTGGGGTTCTTTCGAAATCGTTAGCTGGAAAGGCCATAACTATCAGGTGAAATGGTGGTCTATGGGCAACCAGCCTGACCTGAACTGCGGTGTCGGCGGTGCATGGACCGATCTTGGCGCTTACTAATACACGGTATTAAGCCGATGTATTGGGCTTCATGATTCAAGCCCCGGTTTACCGGGGCTTTTCTCCACCAGGGACAGAGGAAGAGTAGACCATGACCATTTCCATTCACGCCAGCGCATTTGACGTCAACAGCTGGTATCAAAAAATCACCTTAACCTTCATCAATGAGAGCGGTAATGCGGTCGATATGAACCATGCCGCAATATCATTCACGGCTTCCGGGCACATCGATCCATGGGGAAATAGCGGCGGTACGCTCAAAGGGAACCTGCCGCTTACGCTGAATGAGAGTTCGTATGGCACGCTGGAAACTAACAACATCATCATTAATAACAGCGATGCATTACTTCTTCAGCCGGGCGAACGCGGGACGCTCTCTTTCAGCCTCGCGGCGACGCAGGTGCCGGTAAAAATGTCCGCCATCACCTTGACGCTGGCGTCATCGTCATCCGAAGACGCAGAGTCTGAAACCCCATCCGATCAGGAGACGCCAGCGATACCCACCGCAGACGAACAACTCGCCGAACCCGATGTGCCGGAAAAGGACAATGATCTTCAGGAACACGGCCTTACGCTTAACGTTAGCGAGTTGAATACCGCAAGTTGGTATCAACGCGTCACCTTTACGCTGACCAACCTCTACGCCCAGGCGGTAGATCTCAATCAGCTTCAACTGAATTTTACGGCCAGCGCGCACCCCGATCCCTACAGTCCGTTTCAGGGAACAATGTTGGGGAATCAGGCCGTGACGCTGGCCAGCGATGGGGGATGGCCCATCGAGAAGAATACCATCACCATTAATCATGACGGCGCGCTGATGCTGGCGGCGGGGGATACCGCCGAATTATAGTGCTATCTGGCCGCCACGCAGACGCCAGTTGCCATCAGCGATTTGAACGCGACGTTGGCCCATGATCCTGCCCGTCAGGGAAAAGTTTGCGTTCATTTTCCTGCCATGACGCAGACCGTGGCGCTCAAACCGGTGATTGAGCTGCTGTTTCCTGCCGGCGAAACCCGGCGCTTTGTCGGTGAGTGGGGCGAGGTTCTGACAATAGGCGATCTTAGCGCAGGAACGTATCGGCTTACCGTACCGGTACTGGCGAATGATGAGATGCAAATCGCGCCAGTCGAGTCCTCTTTTACCGTTACGCTGCAATCCGGCGATGCCGCCGCGCAGGTCCAGGTATCCTGTCTGCCGATTGTCCGTTATGCCAGCGCGCGTCTGATGAGTGACGCCCCTGCGCTTGGTAATGCGAAATTGACCGTTGAGATCGCCGATGCTACGCAAGCGGATGAGCGTACCGTCACGCTGATCGCCAACCAACCGCAGTTAATCACCCGGCTACTGGCGGGGCATCATTATACGGTCAATCTGCAGCCTGCGATGATTAATAACCGCTTTATATCGGCACCCATACAGCTTACGGGATTTATCCCTGCTGCGGCGCAGATTGCCGAGGTTGCTGTCGCTTACCAACAGTCGGCGCTCGACACGGCGAGTTTCGTGACGGTGGATGCCACTATACTGGGCCTGCCCGATGGCGTCGCGCCGCAGCGTTATCTGTTCAGCAGCGGTAAATATCAGTACTCATTAATGCTGGAGAGCGGCAGCGATCGGCAGACGTTGGCATTACGCTTTGCGCCCGGGCTGTATGATGTTCAGACGGACGATATTTTCATCGACAGCGTGCCGTGGCGTTGTGAACAGGCCGGGCCGCTACGGTTGTTGCAAAAGGTCAACCATGTGGCGCTGGAGTTTCTGCCCGGCGTGACGCTACAGGTAAAAGGTTGGCCTGATTACCTTGCTCATGGCGGCGTGACGGTTAACGCGCCAGAGACGGTTTCTCTTTATCGCGATATACCGTTTAGCGCGTTGTTTAAATACGATGGTTTTGACGGCGGCGGCGATCCGGTTCCGGCCGCGGAGGTTGACGTGAACGGGGATGGTTTTCTGGATTACGCGACGTTACCGATCCATAAAACCGTTGCGCTGGTGCGCCAGATAGAAAAAGAAGCCGGGCGTAGCGTCATGCCGGTAATGGTCATTTATACCGCGAATGCCAGCGGCGGTAGCGCGCTGGCGGATTTACAGGATGCGCAAAAGCTACGTAACCATTTTGGTAACTTTATTACCCAGTGTCTGGCGGCGCAGTCATACAAAGATGAGACGCATCCTGTCCCGGCCACCTTTGTGCTTAACCCGGATTTTCTCGGGGCGCTACAGCAAGGACCGTATGGCTATACCGTAGTACGGCAAAAAAACAGTGTGCCGGTGAATGCCCAACTGGCGGCGGCGATACAAGCATTACCGGCGATGGCTGGCTTTATCGTGCCTTCGTTGCCGACGTTTAGCGACGATCTCTACGGCTATATTCAGGCGGTGAACTATCTTGTTCGTCAGTTTGCCCCGGATGTGGCTTTTGGCTGGCAGACGAATGTCTGGGCGACAGGAACGGCGGACTGGGTGCTGCGCGATACCGCTGATCCGGTAGCTGAAGGGCAGGCGATCGCCGGATTTATTCATGAACTGGGCGTTTACAGCGGAGAATATGCGCCGGACTTTATTGAGTTTGATAAATTTGAGCGTGACTGTTTCAGTCCTGATGCGCTTGCCCACTATGGCTGGAATGCGACATGCTGGCTTAATTACCTGGCGATGGTCAAACAGGTGACGAAAGCGCTGCTGACGCCCGCCATGCTGTGGCAAATCCCTGGCGGCCATATGCCTACAGTAGAAGAGGGCGTCAGTAAAATCAGCGCTGCGCACTTTGCATCCGGCGGAACCTTTTTTATGGGGGACGCCCGCATTGGCAGCGATCCTGACACGCTCTCTTTGCAGCTACTCAATACGGCCTTAAATAGCGCGACTTACGGCGTCCCGACCGTCGGCGACTTTTTACGTAAAGATAAAGGGTATGACTGGGGCCAGATGCAGGCGCTGAATCTACCGGACTTTAACGTCTTTTCGATCTTATGGGGCGGTGGTTCTACTATCAGTATTACGACAATCCATTCTAACGGTGAAGACGGCGGCTGGCTGGCGGATAAAATGGTAGAGTATTATGCTGCCCCTCGCTATTTCAGATAATATCACTGCTTATTTGCATTAATCTGGACTATTAGTTTGAGATTCGAAGGCGCGTTCTTTCGAATCTCTTTTCCTGCGCCCCCTGACCTCTCATTCTTTATGCGTAATTTGTTATTAATTTTCTGTAATCATTTTGTATTAAGAATTGTCTTAATCTTAAAAATATTGCGTATTAGTGCGTTGTGAATACAGAAATACTGCATAGCGATGTTATTTATTATTAATTTAAGTACTTTTTGAGAGGTTATACTGTGACGCTACATTGAGTAGACAACCGTTAATGAAAAAAATGATGAACGACGCTTTTGCTAAAGATAATAATGAGAATTCATTACACTCTTTTCTTTTTTCTCAGCAGGCTAAACCTCACGCGGCAATTGATGCCTTATTTTCGGCCTTGTTGCCATTTGGTCAACCGTTTACGCTGGGTATCGGCGATGAGTTTTATTTACAGGCAAATGATGAACACTACATTGTATTACTGGAGTCAGGCGTTGTTTCTTTCTGTCATGATGACAAACGACTCCATATATCTTCATCGTTTGCGCCATCGGTCGTGGGTATGGTTGACAGCTATGGCGCTACCTATAACGTCCCCGCGCGACCGGAACACTTTTTGCTCGCAGAAACGGTTTGTACCGGTAGATTTGTTCGCCTGCCGGATTTTATAAAAATCGCCGATGAATGCGATTTGTGGCACGACGTGGCCCGTTGTCTGGCTTACCGTCTGATGGTGATGAGCGCGCGCGATCGTGAATTAGTCGGCGTCGATTCTTATCTGAAAGTTCGGGCGCTGCTGACTGAAATCTGGGCTTATCCACAGGCCTACCGGGAAAGCATTATCGTGTTGAATTTTATTCAACGGCGTACCGGGATATCGCGCAGTCGGACCATGAAGATTCTGTCTGAACTAAAAAAAGGCGGGTATATCCATATTGATAATGGGCGGCTGACGGCGCTCGGAAAACTGCCAGTGGCGTATTAATGCACTATCCGCAACGATATATTTACATATCTCGACTGAATTTGCCTGGTATCGTTAATAGAATGTTTTACTGAAGGTTGTTATGAAAACTATTTTTAAAAAGTCAATATGGCTAAAGGAGATAGGCCGAACGACAGGTGTAAAGTTAATATAAAACAACATGTTATGCCTGGTCCTATAAAACCAAATGTCGATGATTGCAACTTGCCGTTGGCTTGCTAATAATTAATAACATCGTTATCTCATTATAACGTAAAGATTAACTCACGACGTTGAGTGGCTGTTTTATTGCCTCTGACATTTATATCAGAACAAGAAGACACTTTTTTTCGCATAAGAAAAAGTCGTGATATTGCTGTGAAGAAATATCAGCAGCCGTTTCGTTAAAAAATCTGATTACCCTCATTTTTATATTTAAAAGGAGCTTGAATGAAAAAGCCTGTACTAGCATTAATGGTCTCTGCCATTGCCTTTGGCGGAATGTTGTCCACCGCGCAAGCGGATACTACAACCGTCACTGGCGGTACGGTAAATTTTGTCGGACAGGTCGTTGACGCTGCCTGTTCTGTTTCCGCTGACTCTGTCGATCAGACCGTGACATTAGGCCAGGTTCGCGCCAGTAAATTAACCGAGGCCGGTATGGTGGCGAATCAAAAAGAAGATTTCACCATCAAACTGGAAGACTGCGATACTCAGACCAGCCAGAATGCGGCGGTGATTTTTAATGGCCAACAGGACGCAAACCAGCCGGGGTCGCTGGCGAATACCGCTGGGGCAGGTTCGGCGACGAATGTGGCATTACAACTTTATGGACCAGATGGCCAGGCGCTGAATATCGGTGAATCGTCCAGTACTGTTACCTTGAACGATGGCGAAAACGTTATTCCGCTTAGCGTGGATTATATCGCTACCGGTACGGCGACTGCCGGTAATGTTACCGCGACGGCGACATTTAGCATGGTTTATTCCTGATTCCTTATCGGGATTTTTTTCTCGTCTGTTGGGAGGCGAGAAAGGGGCGTTACGCGCGTCACTGCGCGTAACAAACCGACGGCATCAGGATATTACGCAGATGAAAAAAAACGTACCGATTTTCCTTCGATTATTGCTACTGCTGTCGGCGGCCGGCCTGTCGTTTGCCGTGCAGGCGGGAGGCATTGCGCTGGGCGCGACCAGGGTGATTTATCCGCAGGGAAGTAAGCAAACCTCCTTGCCGATTATTAATTCTTCTGCCAGCAATGTTTTTTTAATTCAGTCATGGGTCGCCAATGCCGATGGTTCACGCTCGACGGATTTTATCATTACGCCGCCTCTCTTTGTGATCCAGCCTAAAAAAGAAAATATATTACGTATTATGTATGTCGGGCCGTCATTACCGACCGATCGCGAAAGCGTATTTTATTTAAACAGTAAAGCGATACCCTCTGTCGATAAAAATAAATTGACCGGCAACTCCCTGCAAATTGCGACGCAAAGCGTGATTAAGCTATTTATCCGCCCGAAAAATCTGGCGGAGGCGCCAGCTCATGCCCCGTCGACGCTTCGCTGCCGTAACGAGCGCGGCCAGCTAACGATTACTAACCCTTCGCCGTACTACGTTTCGATGGTTGAACTGTACAGCGCGGGGAAAAAACTGCCGAATACTATGGTACCGCCGAAAGGCGCGATCACTCTCCCGGCGACGCCCGGCCAGGTATCTTTGCGCACGGTAAACGATTTTGGCGCAACGACGCCAGCACGCGTTTGTCCAGCTTCATGATGTTATGCGTAATCAGCTTTTCATGACGCGATATTACTCCAGCGTAACTAAACCCGTATTAACCCCGCTGGCGTTGGCTATCGCATTGGCGCCTGCGCCGGGGTGGGCGGAAAACTATTTCAACCCGGCATTTCTGTCTGACGACCCGTCTGCGGTGGCCGACCTATCGACCTTTTCCCGTAATGCCCAGGCGGCAGGGATGTATCGCGTTGACGTTTACCTGAACAATACGTTTCTCGCGACCAGAGACATTGCCTTCCAGGCGGTGAAAACGACGGGAAAAAGCGCGCCCACCGATGACAGCGGATTACGCGCCTGCCTGACGCCTGAAATGCTTAAAAATATGGGGGTAAACACCGGGGCGTTTCCACTGTTGGCGAAGGCGGCGGCGGGAAGTTGCCCTGATCTCGCCAGTGCGATACCGGCCGCCCGGACCCGCTTTGATTTTGCGCAGCAACGTCTCGACATTAGCATCCCGCAGGCGGCGATGGTTGCCAGCGCCAGAGGCTATATCCCACCGAAATACTGGGATGAAGGTATTAATGCGTTGCTATTGAATTACACCTTTACCGGCGCGAATAGTCAGGATCGGAGCCCAGGCGGCAGTGCGGAGAACAGCTATTTTCTTGGATTGAATAGCGGCCTTAATCTGGGGGCCTGGCGGTTACGCGACTACTCCACATGGAACGCGAATAGCGGCGATCAGAATAGCGACAGCGACTGGCAGCACATCAGTACTTATCTGGAACGTGATGTGGTCTTTTTGCAGGGAGAACTGACGGCAGGCGATAGTTATACCCCCTCCGCATTATTCGACAGCCTTCCTTTTCGTGGGCTACAACTGGAGTCTGACGACAATATGTTGCCAGACAGCATGAAGGGCTTCGCACCGACCATTCACGGCATTGCCAGAAGCAACGCGCAAGTGACCATTCGGCAAAACGGCTACATCATTAATCAGCGCTATGTGCCGCCCGGGGCATTTACTATTAATGATCTCTATCCTACCGCCGCCAGCGGCGATTTGACTGTGGAAGTCAAAGAGTCCGACGGTTCTATTAATCGCTATAACGTGCCCTATTCCGCCGTGCCGATTCTACAACGAGAAGGGCGGCTGAAGTATGCGGCGACGGTGGCGGAGTATCGTAGCGAGAGTAGTCAAAAAGAGAAGGTGAAATTCAGTCAGGCGACCTTGATATGGGGGTTACCGCATGGTTTTACGCTGTATGGCGGAACACAACTTTCCAGTCATTATCACGCGCTGGCGATCGGCAGCGGCGCAAATCTGGGAGACTGGGGCGCGGTGTCGCTGGATGTCACCCTGGCTACCAGTACGCTGGCGGATAATAACACCTACCAGGGGCAATCGCTGCGTTTCCTGTATGCCAAATCGCTTGCACAGTCAGGAACCAATTTACAGCTTATGGGCTATCGCTATTCAACCTCGGGCTTTTACACGTTGGATGATACCACGTGGAAACGGATGAGCGGCTATGACGATGACAGTCGGACTGACAGCGATAAAAGCAGGCCGGAATGGGCGGATTATTACAACCTTTATTACACCAGGAGGGGGAAAGTACAACTCGATATCAATCAACAGCTAGGCGGGTTGGGATCGCTTTTTATTACCGGCAGCCAGCAAAGTTACTGGCACACTGATGAAAAGGATTCTTTGTTGCAGGTGGGATACAGCGATACGCTGGCGGGTATTGCATGGAGCGTTTCTTACAACAATAACAAATCCGCAGGCGATGCGGAGCGCGATCAAATTTTCGCGCTGAATATCTCGGTGCCGCTAAGTCAATGGCTGCAACACGATGATGAGGTCACGCGCCATCACAATGTTTACGCTACCTTTAGCACCAGTACGGACAAACAGCATAACGTTACGCAGAATGCGGGCCTTAGCGGCACACTGCTGGACGAAAACAATCTTAGTTACAACATACAGCAAGGTTATCAGAATCACGGTATTGGCGAAAGCGGCGCCGCCAGTCTGGAATACGATGGCGCGAAAGGCAACGCCAACATTGGCTATAACGTTAGCGATAACGGCGATTACCAGCAGGTGAATTATGGCCTGAGCGGCGGCCTGGTGGCGCACGCGCATGGAGTGACACTAAGCCAGCCGCTGGGCAATACCAATATTTTGATTGCCGCGCCGGGCGCAACCAACGTCGGCGTTGTCGACCAGCCGGGTATTTATACGGACGCGCGTGGCTATGCGGTGGTGCCGTATGCGACAACATATCGCCAAAACCGTATGGCGCTGGACGTTAACGCCATGGCTGATGATGTCGATATTGATGACGCGGTGACTCGCGTTGTGCCGACCGAAGGCGCGCTGGTTCTGGCCCGCTTTAAAGCGCGGGTCGGCGCGCGTGCCCTGGTAACGCTGAATCATAACGGTAAGCCTGTACCCTTTGGCGCAACGGTGACGGTGAATGATCGCCATGCGGAGGCGATTGTTGACGAGGCCGGGGAAGTCTATCTTTCCGGGTTGTCAGCGCAAGGCGTTCTGCACGTTCGCTGGGGGAACCTGCCGGATCAACAGTGTGTCGCGTCCTATCATCTCTCTTCCTCCCGTCAGATTCTGAGTCGACAACATGCGGAGTGTCATTAAATGAAAATACCTCTTTTATTTGCTCTGCTGGCGGGAAGTGTCGTATCGCAGTACGCCTTCGCAGACGTGTGCAAAAACGTTAACGGCGTGCCTTCCAGTATTAATTACGATTTAACGACCACTCTGACGGCAGAACAAAACCAGGTGGGAAAGACGGTTCAACTGGAAAAAAGCCAGGAAGTTAATGTACAGGCGGTGTGTCCCGCCGGCGCGTCGACCTATAGCCAGACTTATCGCTCCTATGTGTCGCCATATCCGGTCGTAGAAACGAGCGGTAACTGGAAATATTTAAAGCTGGACCCGGACTACCTTGAAGGCGGAATGCGAATTGAGGATTCTTCGGCGGGCGATATCTATCCGCCAATGAACAACGTTCTGATGGGATATGATGAAAATGTGAAAGCGGGTCAACCGTTTTACGTTCGTGACTCAAATCTGGAGTTTCAGCTTAAAATTGTTAAACCGTTCGTCGGCACGGTGAATATTAGTCCTAAGACTATGTTCAATGTTTATGTCATGACCGCCGCAGGCGATCCGCTGACAGATGTCGTATACAGCATTCTTTATAGTGGAACGGTGACCGTACCGCAAAGCTGTGAAATCAACGCCGGACAAACGATTCTGGTAAATTTCGGCGCATTATACAGTGGCAATTTCAACCATGCAGGCCAAAAGCCGGAGGGGGTACGAGCGAAAAAATTCAGCGTACCGGTAAAGTGCAGCGGTCTGGATTCGCAGGTCAATTTAACAATGCGTCTTATCGCTACGCCGGATAGCCACGTTCCCCAGGCTATCGCTTCGGATAATGCCGATGTCGGCGTAGTGGTCGAAACCGATGAAGGAAACGCGCTTATCCCCAATGATGCACAGAGCGTCGCGCCTTTTATCACCGATAGCGCCGGACGCGCTAACATCACATTGCAAGCCTACCCGGTAAGTACAACAGGCGAAACGCCTGCGGAAGGGGCGTTTACCGCACTGGCCAGCCTGCGAGTGGACTTTGACTAAATGAACATCACACTGCGCTCTTTTTGCCATGGGACTAATGCTGTGTCCGCAAATCAATGCCAGCGCTGACGACCTCGCTTATAACCTCGAATTTACCGGCACTATTGTGGCGCAAACCTGCGACATAGATATTTCCAGTCTCAGTCAAAGTATTGATTTAGGACAGTTTGCGGTTGGCGACTTTCCTTCGACAGGAACAACGACAAAATTTAAGCCCTTTAATATCAACCTCAAAAATTGTTCCCGAGGAATTGCCGGGGCGAAGATCTGGTTTACCGGCGAACCCGATCCGGACAATCCCGCGCTACTGGCGATAACCGACACCGGGATGGGAGGCGGAAACATGTTAGCAAGCGGGGTTGGGGTGGAAATTCTGAATGATGATCAGGATACCATCAGTATCAATAATGCCGACTCGGTGGTCTATCCGTTGAAAGCCGGACGCAACACGCTGTCTTTTTATATTCGCTATAAATCGACCCGGCCGACGGTCACGTCCGGGAACGCGACGGCGGTCATGTATTTCGATATGCAGTATGAATGAGGAGCCATCGTAATTATGCGTAACGATATCCTGTACGGCATCGGGATGCTGCTGGCGGCATCCGGCGTCCAGGCGCACGATGGCCGGGTCTATGTTTCCGGAACCATCACGGACAATACGTGTTCGCTCTCTCCTGGCTCGGAAAATATTAACGTGGCGATGGGCGCGGTTTCTCAACGGCAGTTTTATCGCGCGGGCGACGGTTCCGCATGGCAACCTTTTGCTATCGATTTACAAAACTGCGGCAGCACTGCCAGCGGCGTAACGGTCAGTTTTAGCGGTGCGGCGGACAGCCGTAATACGGATTTATTGGCGCTTACCGCAGGGGAAAGCGACGCTTCAGGCATTGGGATTGCGCTTTATGATCAAAATAAAACTTTAATCCCACTGGGGCAAGAGAGTGATGTGGTGACGCTCAGTCCGGGTCAGGCGTCGGCGCATCTGCAATTTTACGCGCGTTATCTTGCCGATGGCGGCGCGGTAACGCCCGGGGACGCCAATGCCTCCGCAACCTTCATTCTTGCCTATGAATAAGTTCTTTTTACGCTGCGCGATATATTGGTGCTTGCTTCCCATATCATGGGCGCAGGCTGGCGTGGTAATTGGCGGTACTCGCTTTATCTATCATGCGGGCGCCCCGGCATTAAGCGTACCGGTAAGTAACCATTCAGAAGCGTCCTGGTTAATTGATACGCATATTTTACCTGGTGGCCGCTGGCCAGGAACCAAAAACGAAGGGAATATCATGCCCTTCGTGGTCACGCCGCCATTATTTATGCTTTCAGCGCGCCAGGAAAACTCAATGCGGGTGGTTTATACCGGCGCACCGCTACCCGCCGACAGGGAAAGTCTGTTTACCTTGAGTATCGCCGCTATTCCCTCCGGTAAACCGGAAGCGAACCGTGTACAAATGGCGTTTCGTTCGGCTTTAAAATTGCTCTATCGCCCTGAGGGACTCGCCGGCAATCCGCAGCAGGCCTACCGGCATCTGATCTGGTCGCTTACCCCCGATGGCGCGACGGTACGCAATCCGACACCCTATTACGTTACGCTCTTTTTATTACGCGCTAACGAGCGCGCCCAGGACAACGCCGGGGTCGTGGCTCCCTTTGCAACGCGTCAAACGGACTGGTGCCGGCACACGGTTCGCTGCACTGTGCGCTGGCAAAGTATTAATGACTATGGGCGGGTAATGACAGCGCAAACCGTGGATCTGACGCGTATTCATTAACTTTTTTTCAGGCGTCTCCCGATAGCGGGAGGCTTTCCGAACTTATCGAACGAGACTTTTATTATGTATTATCACGCGTTAAAACTTTCCCGACTGGCGATGTTGACGTTGGCAGGCGTTGCCGTATCCGCCTCGGCAATCGCCGCCGATTCTGCCCCGACGTCGCAAATTGGCCCGACGGCGGAAGCCTACATCGTCAGTCATCCGGATAAAGTGGGAGAGGTGGTGGCAACGTATTTGGCCGAACATCCGGAATTTTTGGTCGCCGCCAGCGAGACGTTGCATCAGCGTCAGCAGATTGCGCAACAACAGGCGTATGTTCAACTGGCATTACAGTATCGTGCTGAGTTGCTCAGTAGCAGCAGTCCTTCCGTTGGGCCCAACGAGGCAAAAGCGGCGGTGGTGATGTTCTTTGATTACCAGTGCTCGTGGTGCAGCAAAATGGCGCCTGTGGTCGAAAACCTGATTAAGGCGAACCCGGATACCCGGTTTATTTTCAAAGAGTTTCCTATTTTTTCCTCCCGCTGGCCGGTATCCGGACTGGCGGCCAGAGTCGGCGAACAGGTATGGCTTACACAGGGCGGGGCGAAATATCTCGACTGGCATAATGCGCTTTATGCCACAGGGAAGGTGGAAGGCGCGTTAACGGAACACGATGTCTACACCCTGGCGCAACATTATCTAACGCCGACGCAGCTGGCCGCCGTAAAAGAAGCGCAAAGCAGCGGTGCAGTACATGATGCGCTCCTCACTAACCAGGCACTGGCGCAGCATATGGACTTTAGCGGCACGCCTGCTTTTGTCGTCATGCCTCAGACGCAAGACGGTGATGTAAAACGGGTGACCGTGATCCCGGGAAGCACGACTCAGGATATGTTGCAAATGGCGATTCAGAAAGCGAAGGGGTGATATTCGCTCAGAGGAGAACGCACAGGAGTGAAAGTAAAATGAAGTCTATGCGTTGCGTCATACCGGTGATTTTACTTTCCTTTATCGTTCATGAAGGGACAGCGAAACCGACCGCTCAGATTCATTTTATGGGATCGGTTGTTGAGGCAGGCTGCTGGAATGACGTAGGAACCTTAGAAATTCAATGCCATAATAAAGAGGGAGTTGAACGTTATATTATTGTCGAGAATATTATCACGCCGATATCGTCTCCTCATGCAACGGTAAAACGAGATTATTTGGATGAAGATAAGCAATTAACAGTGCTACGCATTGTCTATGACTGAACCGCGTAGCAGACCGCAGATGGTGTCCCGTCAGTGTCGTGTGAGGATATTATGAAAAATGTTCTCACCTTCCCGGGACACGGTCTACAGACTTTATCTTCAGATAAACGGCGCTAAAAAGAAAAGCACGATCAATAAAAAAAGAGTGGGAATACCAATGGATATAATTTTATTACATCGGTGAGTATGATATTGAATAGCTTGTGGCGGTATGTCAGCAGCGTCAATGATAAATCTTTCATCGATTTTTATCCCCTGCCTGGGGAGCGTAACAAACAGTTCGAAAAGCCCGATTTGTTGTAAATCTCGTCGCAGCAGATAAAGAAGTTGCGTCAAATTAGCATCGCTAACAAATTGACTTCGCTCTCCCCAAACTGCGTGTGAAATCATCTCCCGCGTAATCAGTTTCTTGTAGGCATTTTCAAAAAGATAGCTTAAACAACGCGCACGCATTAGCGTCACCTTTAGTACTTTTTTATCATGTAATGATATTATTTCTCTTAACGACTCATTATAAATAAATTCGTTATTAATAGTATATTGTCTCATGAATTCACTCCGTTTTGATATTCATAAGGTACGTTTGACACTGTCAGTGTGTTCACTGGCGGTAAAGTACTCCTTACATCAGTACGGATAAGCGTAGAGAACCGCAAAGAAATAAGAGAATCATTTGTGATTAAACAGGATAATATTATGCTTTTTTACTTTTTTATAAAGTGTGCCAGATGTTTTTGATGTTTTTTATAAAATGGCATCATGTGTTTTTATTTCACACAGGCTGAAATGATATCAATAAAATTATAATTTAATAACAAACAGATAGAGGAAATGATTTACTTATTGAAATAAGTGTGGTGCAAGGTTAATCTGCGCCTTAAATGATGGTGCCAGATTATACCAGCCAGGATAACCTATATGCGGCCAATAAAAAATGCTAAAAAAATTGACTACAATCTGATCAAAGTGTTCGATACGGTTATTACTGAAGGAAATGCAACCAGGGCGGCGAGGAAACTGGATGTCACGCCTGCGGCGATCTCTCAGGCTCTTCTTCGTTTACAAAATCTTTATGGCGAAGAGTTATTTATCAGAACCCGCAAAGGATTAGTTCCGTCCAGCAAAGGTAAATCGCTTCACCAGGTATTTCGCCAGGCAATTGAATCTATAGAAAGCACACTGTGCGATAAAACAGATGCTCAGGAGAGTAATGAACTCATTGTTCTGGGAGGTGATATCACTGAAAATTACTATTTTCCAGCATTGCTGGATACTGTGTTGATGAATCGATATATTATTAAACACTATGCGATTAAAAAAACAGGGGAATACTCACCAGCCTCCATGCTGACGCATGGCTATGCGGATGTCATCATGGGAATTCTGGAAATTAAGAATGAGATGATTGAAAGTTATCTTATTGATAATTTATCTGATTTTGTTTGTGTTTGTGGTGAAAAAAGTCCATTGGTTGGGCTTGAAAAAATTTCTTTATATAATTTTTATGCTGCCAGACATGCTGTCTATCATTCAGATATGTTCTCTTCTTTCACCGCTGATAGCATTGATTTATTCAAGAGTAGTACGCCTTATGCGGGGCGCAGAGAAATAGGTTATTATAGTGATTCACTATTTGGAGTTATAGGTGTTGTTGAAAAAAGCGATATGGTTGCGATTTTGCCAGGAAAGATTGCTACTTATTTTAGAGATGTGCGGCGTTATAATATAAAAATACTACGTATGCCTGATGAAATAATTTTTCGTATGTTACCCGTTTATTCTTATCTGGCTACAAACAGCACCCATTATAAAAATGCCAAAAAACTGATATCAACATTTCAGTCGACCTTTCTTTTTAGCCAGGAAAAGCAGCCTGACGCTTTGGTTGAAGGAAGCACATCCTTATGCGATTTGTCGGTTTAATATCAAATTATCGTATTAAATGAATAACCGTTATGACCATGGTCAGTAAAGCGAAAAATAATGCCATATATTTATACGCTTCTTTTTTTAAAGAAGAGGGGAGGCAGCTTTTGTTTTCATTGCTGATAATAATGTTAGCATCTACTTTAATACCCGTTCGAGGCACCGTGGAAAAAAACTGGCTCAGGCCAAAGCCTTTAAGGTCGCGCCGCAGTAGATATAAAATCTGGGTCAGGTTGGCGTCGCTGATAAATTGACTTCTTTCCCCCCAAAGTTCATTAGTGAGTTGTTTTTTATAAATAATCTCTTGTTGTGCATGATTCAGCATATATTCCAGACACTTTATGCGCATTGCGGCAATTTTTATCATCTTTCCCGTTTTTATGTTTTTTAGCTCATTGGTCTTATCATTGTAAGTGTGCGTGCTGTTAATTAAATAAATAGTCATGATGTTATTTAATGGGTTTAATTGGGGTGGCGATAATAATATGCATATTAAATTTACGGATCAACTGGCGTGATTGTAATAGCGTCTTTTTTCCAGAGAAAATCGTATCGTGTCACAAAAATGATGTTTTTTTAGAAAAACTAAAATTTTATTTTTAGTCGCTCTAAAAATAAAATGATAGTAGTGTTAATTTTTATCAGTAGATTGATATGCTTTGATTGATTTATTGTTGACATAAAATAATTTGAATTATGGCGCAAGGCCTATGCCAACCATAAAAAAGGTATAGGCTATTGGTCACAATGCATTAATGCTACATAATTGTTATGCTTTTATAGTAGCGCCAGGGAAATAAAATCTTCGGACGATAAAGAATAGTTTTTGTCTGGGTGTTATTTTATGGATGTTTTATTTTAAATTATTAAACCGATTTCTCTTGTTGAGGTAGGGTTATTTGCTAAGCAACGGGCTGGCATGTTGTAGCTGCTCGTTGCCTATATCCCAATTAATCAGGAGAAACGTATGAATAAGAAAAGTTCGTCAATGGTTAACATGCCCGCACCGCGTGAGCCGATTAACCAGAAAATCGATACCAATAACGCACTGGTTTTAAACCATAACGCCATATATGAACAACGATTAGCGGAGATCACGCAATCTAATACCTGTGACAAGGCCATTGTCACCGTAAATCCCTACGGGACCGCCCCGTTGAGTCTCTATCTGGGGGTTTGGATGGATGAAGCTGCCGCGCTTGAGATCAATGTTGTTGATAGCGAAGCGACGACAGAGGCAGTGCGTTATCAATATGATGTACATCCGGGCGCTAACCTTATTCCTGTGTGTGGGATGGTATCCGCGGTGAATAATCAGATTACCCTACGCCTTGCCTCGCAAATTGTCGGGCAATATACAGTAATGACAGACGCATTACCGCCCACGGATTCGGCTAACGTGAGCCTCGGCTTCCCTATTATTAGCGTCTCCTGTCCTGCGCAGCAGGCCTCGCTGATGGAGGAAGGACTTTATTTCTCCACTTATTTTGATCGGTATAATCTGGCTTTTGATCATAACGGGATTGTCCGGTGGTATGTAAGTCAGGAAATCCCTTCTTATAATTTTGTCAGAATGGATAACGGCCATTTCCTGGCGACGTCACAGGGAATAAACCATTGTCTGAATATGTATGAATTTGACATTATGGGACGGGTTTATACGGTTTATCTTCTCGACAATGAGTTCCATCACTCCATTCTTCCCATTGAGAACAATCTGGCGATTGCGCCTTCAGAATATAGCAATGGACGGCCAGACGGTTACTCAACCGGGAAAGATGGCGTTTCTATTATTAACTTATCTACCGGACTTGAAGTCGCCTATTACGATATGCTGTATGTGATGGATTATTCCAGATCGCCGCGTCCTTCCGGAAGCGCGCCAGGTCAGGACGTATCAATGGATGACTGGCTGCATATCAACCAAAGCTATATTAATGAACCCAACAATTTGCTGATCTGTTCCGGTCGACATCAGAGCGCGATTTTTGGCGTAAATGTGGATTCCGGCGAACTGCGCTTTATTATGGCGAACCATGAGGATTGGTCTGACGAATTCAAGCAATACTTATTAACCCCTGTCGATGATGATGGTGTCCCGCTGTACGATCTTACCTCGCCGGGAGGGATTGATGCGGCAGATAAGAATTTCTGGACCTGGGGGCAGCATAACATTGTTGAAATTCCAAACGATGAGCCTGGTATCCTGGAGTTTATGGTCTTTGATAATGGTAACTATCGTTCACGCGAAGATGCGAAAAGTCTGTTGCCGCTCGATAACTTCAGCCGGGTGGTGCAGTTTAAAATAAACCTAAACACGATGACCGTAACGCGTCCGTATGAATATGGTAAAACGGAAGTCGGGAACCGGGGCTATAGCAGTTTTGTGAGCGCTAAGCATTTATTGACTAATGGTCACCTGGTTATTCACTTCGGCGCGACGACGGTTGATGAGTTTGAACATACCATTACCGCGCAACCAGGTTCCAGCGATCTTGTCGATCCGGATGAAGGGCAACAGGCGTTAGGTCGACTGGTATTACAAGAAATCAATAAAGAGACGAAAGAGGTCTTATTCGAAGCGATGGTGACGTCGGGCTATTTCAAGAACGAAGAGACGAATGGCACGAATTATCGTTATGATATTTCTGCATTTCGGGTATACAAAATGCCGCTGTTTGCATAACTAAGTATGTTATGCGGCCGGTTATCGACCGCATAACATTATGGCTTATTTGCTAATATCATCCACGCGCATGGCGTGGTCAGGTTGAATATTGTTAACCTGCTTCATATAGTTAACCAACGCCGGTGCGGTTTGTACCCCTATATATTTGATATTTTTACCTTTAGTGAAGGTAAATCCGCCACCACCTTTACCGATAAAGGAGTCCAGCGCGACGGTATAGAGTTTATTGTCTTCTACCGGTTTGCCTTTGATATCAAATTCAACAATACGCTGGCCCAGCGGTTTGGTGCTGTCATATTTAAACTGGACGGTTTTAGATACGTGCAGCATACCGTTTTTCAGATCGGCAGCGTGTGACATGATGGATTTCAGGTCTTTACCGCTGATTTCCATGCTCATGACATCGTTGGTGAACGGATACATACTCAGCACATCACCATAGGTGATATTGCCTTTTGGCAATTCGGTACGGATGCCGCCAGCATTATAGAAGGAAGCGTCGGCGCCAGGAGCGGTAGCCATCAGGGCATCGGTGATTAAGTTGCCGGTTGGCGCGGATTCACCGTAAGAACGGGTCAGCACTTCCGGAGAGTGCGCGACCACCTCATCGGTAATTTTCTTAACCTTGTTATCCCATTCGTCAATTTTGGCCTGCGTGACCGGATCTGGCTTATAAGTATCCGCATACATGGTGATCAACTTACCATTGTAGCTGTCCACTTTTTTGGTTTCCGGGTTCCAGTCAAGCACCAGTTTACCTAATTCGATGGTGTACGCATCCGTGGAAACGACAAGGGTATCGCCCACTTTAATCGGTTCTGGCGTACCTTTATGCGCATGGCCGGTAATCAGGACGTTAAGTCCATAGCCTTCCAGCGATTTCGCCATATCAACGTCGGTTTTCAGCGCGCGTGCGACATCAGCCTCGCCTGCGCTGGACTGCATACCCGGCACGCCTTCGTGGGCGAGCAGCACGGTCAGGTCAACTTTCCCTTTTAACTCTTCCAGCTGTTTTTTCACATAAGGAATCGGATCGCGGCAGTCAACGCCTTCACGCACGCCTGCGGCAATCGCTTCATAGAATGCGGAAACGCCGTGCATACCGATGACGCCAATCTTGAATCCATCTTTTTCCACGATGGTATACGGTTCTTTAATTAATGGCGTATCTGTGCCGCTGTAAAAAACATTATCCAACAATACCGGGAATTGCAATTTGCTGAGTTGTTTAACCAGATTCTCATGGCCATGGTCAAATTCATGGTTACCGACAGAGACGGCGTCGTAAGGCATGGTATTTAAAATATCAATAATAGCCTCGCCTTTGGTCAGCGTACTGATAAAAGGTCCGGTGAAATAGTCGCCAGCATCAAAGAAAAAGACATCTTTCTCTTTCGCTTTTGCATCTTTGACAATTTTCGAGATGGGCGCAAAGCCGCCTACCGGACGTGTCTTGGATACATAGGGGATAATTTCTGGGGTTACATGGGCATGTAAATCGTTTGTATAATAAATTGTGATGTCACGCGCATCGGCTGAAAAGGAAATGGCTGAAGACAAACCAATGCACAGCGACAGTAGGGATATCGAAAACTTTTTGTTCATATAAACCATCCATTTACGCTACATTAAAGAAAAACAATGCCTGTAGTCGTGTCATTCACGACTACAAACCGGGGAAATTAAGTAATATTCATCAAGTTTATTAATTATTAAAACTCGAAGCCGATCAGGTAATTCATACGGTCGCCGTAGCCGTCATACCCCAATTTATTATTGAAGTAACGGTAAGAGACGGAGGCGGTCCATCGCGGCATAAATTTCCATGTAAACGTTACCGCGCCGTTCAGGCCGGTCGTCCCACCCTGTTGTTCGGCGTAGGCATCATTACGATCCATTTCAACTTCGTTCCAGTTTGAAATGACGAACTTTTCATTAAACATATCGAAGTTATAAGCCGCGACCCAACCGAGAACATAACCGTTAAAGCCTGTCGCCTGTCCATACTTTTTAGAGGTATAATCGTTCGATAAGTTATGAACAGCGAAATAGGGCTTAATAAAGCCTGATGGGCTGGTTAAACCCAGATAACCTACCCCGTACATCATGTTTAATTCATCACCGAATTTATTCTCCATCGACATATAGAGTTTCATCATTGCGGTAAAGTTAGAGCCTTCTACTACCCTATAATGTCCCAGAAATTGGGTAACATGGTTACGGCCTTCTACCGGATGGTTGAGCACGTTCATTTCATAAAATGATGCAAATTCGCCCCTGTCAAACACGGCGCCGAAATCGGCTACCGCTTTCCACACTTCGCCGCGATCGACATTGACAAAGCCTTTATTCCAGTCGCCATATCCGAAGCTAAGTTTACCGTATACGCGTTTCAACTCCGCTGCCTGGCCATTAAAGCAAGAGAAAAGAACACATGCGGCGAGTAGACTATTAATATATTTCTTATTTTTCATGCTCAACTCCATGAGGTAAAAACACAGTGAAATGTTGTGTAAAGAAGCGAATTCTAAGGAGTGTCTTTTTATACGTAGGTGATAGATGTCTCAAAAATATCAGCGACATATAATCGTCAAATATTCGTGTCAGATAATGTTGTTTATTACGTGATAACTATTTGATTTATAGTTTATGTCTCTGTTGTAAAAGTCACACCGGATAGCATGAAATTAATGAAACTTCGAATGGGAATAATCTCTCGCAAAGACAACTTACTGCCATTAAATGAGGGTGTTACCGTTCAAACAGCAACATATATTGACATCACAATAGCGGTTCTGACATATGGGCCATATTTGAGATCTGCATCACTCGTTCGCGATTTCTTTTTTTATAGACTGCTTCAGGCGTGTTTTCTTTAGCACGAAATATATTTATGGCATTAATATTATAATGAGTGTGAATAATTTCTACGATAAAACGATGTTAATGGAAGAAATATAAGACAAATCGAATATATATAGTGCAATTAATTTAGGCTGTATTCCGCAGCCGGGTCTATCGGCAAATATATCGTAATCAGACCGTGCGATAACTCAAAGGAGTTGAAATGAAAAGAACAGTCGTTGCCAGTATGATAGGGTTGGCGCTATGCGCTGGATGCGTATTATCAACCGCGCAAGCGGCAACCGCAAAGCGTCCTAACTTAGTCATTATTCTGGCGGATGATTTAGGGTATGGCGATCTCGCCACCTACGGGCACCGCATCGTTAAAACACCTAACATAGACAAATTGGCGCAGGAGGGGGTGAAGTTTACCGACTATTATGCGCCAGCGCCTCTGTGTTCTCCTTCCCGCGCGGGCCTGTTAACCGGTCGTATGCCGTTCCGTACCGGAATCCGTTCCTGGATACCGGAAGGCAAAGATGTTGCGCTGGGGCGTAATGAACTGACTATCGCCAATCTGCTAAAACAGCAGGGCTACGATACAGCGATGATGGGGAAATTACACCTGAATGCGGGCGGCGATCGCACCGATCAGCCGCAGGCGAAAGACATGGGCTTTGACTATACGTTGGTTAATCCGGCGGGATTTGTCACCGATGCTACGCTGGATAACGCCAAGGAGCGCCCGCGCTATGGCGTGGTGCATCCTACGGGGTGGATTCGTAATGGCCAACATATTGGCCGCGCAGATAAGATGAGCGGCGAGTTTGTGAGCTCTGAAGTGGTGAACTGGCTGGATAATAAGAAAGACGATAATCCGTTCTTCTTATATGTCGCCTTTACCGAAGTCCATAGCCCGCTGGCGTCGCCGAAAAAATACCTTGATATGTATTCGCAGTACATGACCGACTACCAGAAGCAGCATCCGGATCTGTTCTACGGCGACTGGGCAGACAAACCGTGGCGCGGCACCGGCGAATATTACGCCAATATCAGCTACATGGATGAGCAGGTCGGTAAAGTGCTGGATAAAATTAAGGCGATGGGCGAGGAAGATAACACCATCGTCATTTTTACCAGCGACAACGGCCCTGTCACGCGCGAAGCGCGTAAGGTATACGAGCTGAACCTGGCCGGGGAAACCGACGGTCTGCGCGGGCGTAAAGACAACCTGTGGGAAGGCGGCATTCGCGTACCGGCAATCATCAAATACGGCAAGCACATTCCACAGGGGATGGTAACGGACACGCCGGTATATGGTCTTGACTGGTTGCCGACGCTGGCCAACATGATGGACTTTAAACTCCCGACCGATCGTACCTACGACGGTCAGTCTTTAGTTCCGCTCCTGAAGGACAAGACGTTAAAACGCCAGAAACCGCTGATCTTCGGTATCGATATGCCGTTCCAGGACGATCCGACGGATGAGTGGGCGATCCGCGACGGCGACTGGAAGATGATCATCGATCGCCAGAATAAACCTAAATATCTCTATAACCTGAAAACCGATCGTTTCGAGACGCTCAATCAAATTGGTAAACAGCCGCAGATTGAGAAACAGCTTTACGGTAAGTTCCTGAAGTATAAAAAGGATATTGATAACGATTCGCTGATGAAAGCCCGTGGCGATAAGCCGACGCCTGTCACCTGGGGCTAATGGAATAATTATAAAAAATTAAGTATGCCACTTAGGGCGATGCCCACCTGATCCGGTCACTCTGTGCCGGATCAGGTTCTTTTATTTCAGGGAAGGTAATGATGTTTGGGAAAAGTTGTCAGGTCATGGTTAAACCAACCGGATCGGTGTGTAACCTTGACTGTAAGTACTGTTTTTATCTGGAGAAAGAAAAGCTCTATCCGGATCGAAAAAACCATTACAAAATGTCGGAAGAGACCCTCGAACTCTTCATCAGGCAGCAGATTGCCGCACAGGATATTGATGAGGTCATTTTTGCGTGGCAGGGCGGGGAACCCACATTAATGGGCATCCCGTTTTATCGTAAAGCCGTTGAATTTCAGCAGCGCTATTGTGGCGGCAAAACCATCGTCAATACCTTCCAGACCAACGGCATCCTGATCAACGATGACTGGGCGACCTTCTTCCGGGAGCATGATTTTCTGGTTGGCGTCTCTATTGATGGCGATGCCGCGTTACACGATGAATGGCGAGTGACGCGCTCCGGAAAGCCGACGCATGAAAAAGTAGAAAATGCGGTGCGTTGTCTGGCGCAGCACGACGTAGAATTTAATACCCTCACGGTGGTTAACCGTACCAATATGCATCATCCTGTTCAGGTCTATCGCTACCTGAAAAGCATTGGTAGCCGCTATATGCAATTTATCCCTTTAGTTGAACGCTGCGGGGAAAATGGACTGGCGCAGCCGCAGGATAAACATATCGCGATGACGCCGTGGTCGGTCGATAGCCTGCAATTTGGTCAGTTTCTGAATGCGGTATTTGATATCTGGATCCGTGAGGATATCGGCGATATCGGCATTCAGCTATTTGAACAGACGCTGGCGGCCTGGTGCGGCCTGCCGCCGCAGGTTTGCGTTTTTGCGCCCACCTGCGGCAGCGCGTTTGCGATGGAAATGAACGGCGATGTTTATAACTGCGATCACTTCGTATATCCGCAATTTAAACTGGGGAATATCCACCAGAAGACGCTGCGTCAAATGAATCAGGGCGAACAAAATCGCCAGTTCGGCAGCGATAAACAGCGTTCAATGGCGCAGGAGTGTCATCGCTGTCAATGGAAGTTCGCCTGCTATGGCGGCTGTCCGAAACATCGTTTTTTACCCTCTGCGTCAGGCGCAACCAATCATAACTATCTGTGTGCAGGTTATCAGGCTTTTTTCTCGCATACCGCGACGGCGATGAGTGCCATGCGAACCCTGTATGAAAAAGGCATCTCACCTGCAGAAATAAAGTCAATATTTGTTTGAAGGTAGTATTCGCAGGGAGTGAATATGTTTTCTCACATTAATGTCGATGCTTGCAAAACGCCAGGCTGCAAAAATCTGGGGATTCTGGGGAGCCCAGACTATCTACCGCAAGGGAAAAATGTTCTCTGTCGAGCGTGCGGTTTTTTGTTCCCCATTATCTCAGCCAGATCGCTTAATCTTTTTCGCCAGGCGGCGAATCAACCCTGGAAAGGTCTGGTGAAGTCCTGTCCGCATTGTGGCGGGACGTCGCTGAAAAAATATGGATTTTCCACTAAAGGTGAACGGCGTATGTATTGCCGCCAGTGTAATAAAACGTTCATCTCCTATACCGCTGTCAGGAGCGACGCCAGACAAGAGAACCTTGCCACGTTGATTGGCGAAGGAGCGTCGCTAGTTGAAATACGCGCGGCGCTGGCGATAGACAGCACGGGTTTTAGCCGCGAATTACAAAAACTGTCCCGTCGCGCTAATCAAGCGGAACGCGATTTTGTGTTTCCCGCGTTTGATATCGCTATGAGCACGCGGGCGTTTCGTGTGAAATTTAACGGCGGCGACAGCAGCTTATACGTGCTGGTGACGGCGGAAGAGGAGAGCGGTAAGGTCGTCGCGATCTCAACGAATTACTCCGCCCAACCGGTGGAAGCGGATTATCAATATCATTCTGATTACGAAGAACGACTTCCGTCCGGCACGCTGGCGCATCTGGTGCAGCGAAAAGAGGCGCTGACCATGCGCCGCAATGTATTATTTGATGTGGATTACGGCCCCGCCGTTTTATATAAAAACGATCCGGGGATGTTAGTAAAACCCGTATTACCTGCTTATCGACATTTTGAGTTGGTTCAGGCGTTGACGGATGAGCGTTCCCTGAATGTCCAACATTATCTCGATCACGAATGCTTCATTCTGGGCGGCTGTATGATGGCGAATTTTAGCTATCTTCGTCAGGGGCGCTGCCATATTTCGTTTGTGCGTGAAAGAGGCGTTACGCCGCCCAAACGCGATCTCCCTCCGCGGTTGTTTTTGAGCGGCGGAATTCGCAACAACGTCTGGCGTACATTTTCCACACGGGATTATGCGATGGCGGTATGCAATCTCACAGGAAATAAAAAGGTGAGTTTGTTACGCCATGCGACGTTAAATAGCGCGACGGCGTTTATTCGCTATGTTCACAACCATCCCTTCCTGCCGCATCTTAACCGGATGTCTCCTGGCAATGTTGTTGCCGTACTGGATTACCTAAAATTTGAATATAACGCTTCACGTAACTGAATTGCTAAAATAAAAAGTGTGATGAGGTGTTGTTGCGGTATTTTATTCGGACGGCTTAAAAATCCAGAGTATTAATTTTCGTGGTCCCCATGAGGGGCGATGAGATTAATACACTGGAGATTTATCATGAATACGTTAACTACAACGTCTGTTGTCCTTCCTGCGCCGCGTCCGGCGATTAATCAGGGTATCGATATCAATAATGAAATGGTGCTTAACCATACCGCTATTTATGAAAATTGCCTTGCGCAGGTCACGCAAGAGAATACGGTAGAAAATGCGCTCATGTTGTTAGACCCTTACGGCACGGCGCCTTTAAGCGCTTATGCCGGGGTCTGGAGTCTGGAACCGGCTGAGATCATAGTCACGGTCCAGGATGCGGCAAAAACGGCGATGCCGGTAGAACATCTTTACACCCTTACGGCAGGCGCAAATCTGTTGCCGGTTCTGGGGCTGGTAGCGGATACTGAAAACCGTATTGTCTTTTCTCAGGCAGATACGCCGCTTGCCGTCTATACGCTCATCACACAGCCATTACCGCCGGTAGATTCCGCGGAGGTCGTATTAGGTTTTCCGATTATCAACGTGACGCAACCTGCTACCGATGCGGACAAGATGGCGCCAGGGTTTTATTTTATTACGCATTTCGATCGCTATAATTACGCATTAGATCAGAATGGTCTGGTGCGCTGGTACGTTACTCAGGATTATCCGTCTTATAATTTTGTTCGAATTGATAATGGCCATTTCCTCACTACTTCAGAAGCGAAAAATACCTATCTGGATATGTATGAGTTCGACATGATGGGGCGTCTTCACACATTCTATAATCTCGATAATCAATTTCACCATTCTATCTGGCCGTGGGATAGCAATACCATTGTTGCGCCCTCTGAATATACCTCGGGTCGGCCCGACGATTTGAAAACCAATGAAGACGGCGTATCGGTTGTCGATCTGACTACCGGACTGGAGACGGCTTACTACGATATGGCGAAGGTGCTGGATACGACGCGGGTTTCCCGTCCTTCAGGTACGGCGCCGGGAGAAGACCCGACGGTTAAAGACTGGCTGCATATAAACCAGAGCTACGTGAATGAGACGAATCAGTTGTTAATTGCGTCCGGGCGTCATCAGAGCGCGGTGTTTGGCGTCGATCTGCAAACGCAAGCGCTACGCTTTATTTTGTCAACGCATGAAGACTGGGACGACGCTTATCAGCCTTATCTTTTAACCCCGGTCGACAGTGAAGGTGTGGCGCTTTATGACTTTAGCAAACAGGAGGATATCGACGCGGCCGACCGTGACTTTTAGACTTGGGGCCAGCATAACGTCGTTGAAATCGCCAATAATACGCCGGGTATAGTGGAGTTTATGGTATTTGATAACGGTAACTACCGTTCGCGTGATGACAGCAAAAGCCTGTTACCGCCGGATAACTACAGCCGCATTGTCCATTTCGTGGTGAATATGAATGAGATGACCGTTATGCGGCCATTTGAATACGGCAAGGAGCTGGGCGCGCGTGGCTACAGTAGCTGCGTTAGCGCGAAAGCGATCCAGCAGAATGGCAATATTGTGGTGCATTTTGCCGACTGCACGTTTGATGAAAATGGCCGCGCCATCTCTTGCCAGCCTGGCGAGAGCGATATTATCGATCCGCAGGCGGGCAGCGAGGCGATGGGGCTGCTAATTTTACAGGAGATTGCGCCTACGGAGAAAACCGTGCTTTTTGAAGCGACCATGACGTCAGGTTACTACAAAAACGCGGAAACGAACGGGGAAGGCTATCGCTACGATATTACCAGTTTCCGGGTGTATAAAATGGATCTGTACGCGTAGCGGTCTATCATCAATGACTGACTGCACTAAAAAAGTCCGGCGTAAGTCGGACTTCATTTCGTAAAAAACGAGCTATTCATCATATATAATCTAATTTTAACGATGAGTCAGGCGAGGTAAGATAGTAGATCCGAAGAATTCACCTGATTGAGAGAATAAAAAGTGAAACATCTGCACCGATTTTTTAGCAGCGATGCCTCTGGGGGCATCATTCTCATCATCGCCGCTGCGCTGGCTATGCTGATGGCCAATATGGGCGCGACCAGTGGATGGTATCATGATTTTCTGGAGACGCCGGTTCAGCTACGGGTTGGGGCGCTTGAGATCAACAAAAACATGCTGTTGTGGATCAACGATGCGCTGATGGCCGTGTTTTTCCTGTTGATTGGCCTGGAAGTTAAGCGCGAACTGATGCAAGGCTCGTTAGCCAGTCTGCGCCAGGCCGCTTTTCCGGTGATTGCCGCCATCGGCGGGATGATTGTACCGGCATTGCTCTATCTGGCCTTTAACTACTCCGATCCGGTCACTCGCGAGGGCTGGGCTATTCCTGCCGCGACGGATATCGCCTTTGCGCTGGGCGTGTTGGCGCTGTTGGGCAGCCGGGTTCCGCTGGCGCTGAAAATTTTCCTGATGGCGCTGGCGATCATCGATGATCTCGGCGCCATCGTTATTATCGCACTGTTTTATACCAGCGATCTTTCTATCGTCTCGCTGGGCGTGGCGGCGTTCGCGATTGCCGTGCTGGCGCTGCTGAACCTGTGCGGCGTCAGACGGACTGGGGTATATATTCTGGTCGGGGCAGTGCTGTGGACGGCGGTACTGAAGTCCGGCGTTCACGCGACGCTGGCAGGCGTTATTGTCGGTTTCTTTATTCCGCTGAAAGAAAAACACGGTCGCTCGCCGGCCAAGCGTCTGGAGCATGTTCTGCACCCGTGGGTCGCGTACCTGATCCTGCCGCTTTTCGCTTTTGCGAATGCCGGCGTTTCTCTTCAGGGCGTCACGATTGACGGTCTGACCTCCATGCTGCCGTTGGGAATTATTGCCGGTCTGCTGATTGGTAAGCCGCTGGGGATTAGCCTGTTTTGCTGGCTGGCGCTGCGTTTCAAGCTGGCGCATCTGCCGCAGGGGACCACTTATCAGCAAATCATGGCGGTCGGCATTTTGTGTGGCATTGGCTTTACGATGTCCATCTTTATCGCCAGCCTGGCATTTGGCAATGTCGATCCGGAACTTATTAACTGGGCGAAATTGGGCATTTTGATTGGTTCATTGCTCTCCGCAGTGGTGGGGTATAGCTGGTTGCGCGCGCGTTTGAACGCGCCGGCATAATCAGTACGAAGGAAAGGGGGAGCGATGTATCGCTCCCTTGCGACATTGAACAGGGAGAGAAATGAGCATGTCTCATATTAACTACAACCATCTTTATTATTTCTGGCATGTCTATAAAGAAGGTTCTGTCGTGGGTGCCGCAGAGGCGCTTTTTCTGACGCCGCAAACCATTACTGGTCAAATTAAAGCCCTGGAAGAGCGTTTACAGGGGAAGCTATTTAAACGTAAGGGACGCGGTCTTGAACCCAGCGAACTGGGCGAGCTGGTTTTTCGCTATGCGGACAAAATGTTTACGCTAAGCCAGGAGATGCTGGATATCGTCAATTACCGCAAAGAATCAAACCTGTTGTTTGATGTCGGCGTCGCCGATGCTTTATCCAAGCGTCTGGTCAGCAGCGTTCTGGATGCGGCGGTGGTGGTGGACGAACCCATACATCTGCGTTGCTTCGAGTCCACTCACGAAATGTTGCTCGAACAGCTCAGCCAGCACAAGCTGGATATGATTATCTCCGACTGCCCGATAGATTCCACGCAGCAGGAGGGGCTATTCTCAGTTAAAATCGGCGAATGCAGCGTCAGTTTCTGGTGTACGAATCCGCTTCCTGAAAAAGCGTTCCCTGCCTGCCTGGAAGAGCGACGGTTGCTGGTGCCGGGACGGCGCTCAATGCTGGGGCGTAAGTTGTTGAACTGGTTTAATTCACAGGGGTTGCAGGTTGAGATCCTCGGTGAATTTGATGATGCGGCCTTAATGAAGGCGTTTGGCGCGACGCACGATGCGATTTTTGTGGCGCCGAGCCTTTATTCGCTGGATTTTTATGCCGATGAGTCGGTAATAGAGATTGGGCGCGTGGAGAATGTCATGGAAGAATATCATGCGATTTTTGCCGAGAGAATGATCCAGCATCCGGCGGTGCAGCGTATTTGCAATGCGGACTACTCGGCATTGTTTAAACTACAGTAGACGTACCTACCGTAATACTTCCGGCTGCGGTATTAACCCGCAGCCGGAATCATTCTACAAGTTCAGCAGGCTACGGTACTGCCCACCTTCGCGGATAAACACCGGAATTCTGTTCAGTGGCGTAGCGTAATGCAGCGTCTGCCCTCCTGAATAGCTTTCACCGGTCGCAAGATCCGTCCATGTTTCCCCTTCTGGTAGCCAGACATCACGCTCGCGCATACCTTCATGCATGACGGGGGCGATCAGCAGGTCAGGACCAAAACAATACTGGTCGGTGATTGTCCAACTTGTTTCCTGTTCGGGGAATTCAAAGAACAGGGGGCGCATCACTGGCGTATTGTGCTTATGGGTTTCCTCCATCAGCGCTTTGATATAGGGCTTGAGTTTTTCTCGCAACGCCAGGCAACCTGTCAGTACGTCGCATACTTCCTCACCGTAGCTCCAGACCTCGTTCGGCGCACCTGTAGGGCATTGAGCAATGCCATCCCGGTACGGTTGCGCGGGTAAAATCTGCGGATCGCGGTTGCCGTGCAGACGCATCACCGGACTAAAGACGCCCCACTGGAACCAGCGAATTAGCAATTCATGGAATTTCGGGTCGTGAATATTACCGCCATGGAAACCGCCGATATCCGTCGTCCACCACGGTATCCCTGCTATTCCCATATTGAGTCCGGCGGCAAACTGGTTGCGCAGCGATCTAAACGAGGAGTGAATATCCCCTGACCAGACCAGAGCGCCGTACTTCTGACTGCCGGCCCAGGCGCAGCGTAGCAGGTTGATAACCTGGTCTTCGCCATCGGCTTTCATGCCATCAAAAAAGGTTTTGGCGTACATGCGTGGGTAGATATTGCCCACTTCCAGTACCGGCCCGGCATGGTAGCGATAGTTGTCGTAGTCGTAAACGCTGAACTCAGGTTCGGCTTCATCTAACCAGAATAACTTCACGCCTTTATCGTAATAGTTGCGTTTGGCTTTGCCCCAGACGTAGTCGCGCGCGCCCGGATGAGTCGCATCAAAGTAAGTGGTATTGCCGAGGAAATCCATATTGATCGGCAAGCCACGTTCCGTTTGTACCAGCCAGCCGTTTTCGCGCATCTCCCGATAGCTTTCGGTACGGTTATCCACCGTCGGCCAGACGGAGACCATCAGCTCAATTCCCAGCGATTTCAGCTCGGCAATCATGGCATCAGGATCGGGCCAGTCGCGCGCATCGAACATCCAGTCACCCTGATTCGGCCAGTGAAAGAAGTCGATAACGATCACTGAGATAGGCAGATTGCGGCGCTTATATTCGCGGGCGACCTCCAGCAGCTCTTCCTGCGTACGATAACGGAGTTTGCACTGCCAGAAGCCCATGGCGTAGTCCGGCATCATCGGCGGCGTGCCGGTAGCCAGCGCGTAAGCCCGG
This sequence comes from Salmonella sp. GDC200615, assembly GCF_050574145.1. Taxonomy (NCBI): domain Bacteria; kingdom Pseudomonadati; phylum Pseudomonadota; class Gammaproteobacteria; order Enterobacterales; family Enterobacteriaceae; genus Salmonella; species Salmonella sp. GDC200615. Next base: position 923,653 of record NZ_CP192247.1, read on the forward strand.
CTAATTTCTGCCGGGGTATCGCCAGCCGTGATCCAGTAGTCTAACTGTTCGCTGACCTGCGCTTCCCATTCGGTAACGTTTTGGGCAAAGGTTACGCGTCCGACTGCCGGGTTGTTCCATAAAAATCCGTAGCCCAGACTGGAGAGCATAAACGGTACTGAGGCCTGGGAGTTATGTTGCGCCAGCTCAAGCACGCATCCTTTGAGATCCAGGTTGGCCTGTTGATACTGCCCCATGCCATAAATTTTTTCCCCTTCGGTGGCTTCGAAGCGGGCTTTCAGTGAATATTTCCCACCCTGAATAGGGCGGAACTCGCGTCCCTCAAGGTTGAGTGCGCTAACGTACTGGCCGTGAGATGATTCATCCTCGCCAATTTCGCCCCGCAGGCGCCAGAACTCCTGCAACAGGGGTTTGTGTGGATGGCGGTAAAAGGTAACTTGTCCTTTTTGATTGACGATAGCGATAATTTTGCCGTTGGTCAGCGTTGCCTGGTGGTGCTCATAATCAATGTGGCACTGACTTTCTGCGACTGGCTCAGTCAATGCCCAGTCTTCATTTCTCATTACCGGCAGATGACGGCCGCTGCGTACGCGCAGGCTGTTCTCGCCCCAGGGTTCAATCCATAAATAGCGATCGTTTTGCTGCCAGACCAGACGACGCGGGTCTTGTTGCATAAATGGCATGGTGGTGCCTCCCATATTCGAGGGTGAAGGTAAAGAACGTTATGAGTTGACGGTTTCCAGATCGTGGCGAATCTTCTCTTCCATCGCTTCGTATTTGCGAAAGAAAAGTAGTGGGATCGCTGCGAGCGCGAAGAGTAGGGCGGGTGCCCAGATAAAGGCCCAGATAATGCCCTCCAGACCCGCAGCACTCTGGGCATGGTTGGGGACATAGCCAAAACTGTTCATGATCCAGGCGGCGAAAGCGGTGCCGAGGCCACTACCCATCTTGATGCAGAAGGTGCTGCCGAAGGCGATAAGAATGCCGGTAGCCTTAATACCGGTCTTCCAGGCGCCGAAATCGACGGCGAACCCCAGCATGGCAAACGGCATTGAGCAGGCGATACCGCTGCCGATATTGCCGAGTATCCAGGCGGCGATGAGGAAAGTAATGTTGTCCGCTGCCAGCCACATCATGACGCCGCCAAACGTGGCGACCAGCAGACCGCCTACCCATATCCAGGTTTTAGCCAGGTATTTGCTAAAGAAGGGGATAGCGATGATAAACAGGATCTGAATCGTCGCCAGGCTGTTAATCAGCGGTACCAGATCTTTACGGTCGAGGTTGTAGGTCAGATAATAGACAATGGTCGTGTTGCGCTGCTGTAGGGCAATCCAGAAGATCAGATTAGCCAGCACCATCAGGATCCACGGCCAGTTACCTTTCATCGCCGCGAAACTTTTTTCATCGGCAACTTAGGTTCATGCTGTATTTTATCCGTATCCATTTCACGAATGTTTTTAAACGCAAAGAGCGTTAGCGCGCAGGATATAATGGCAAACGTAATTGCCGTATAAATAAAACCAGCGTGATCATCACCGTTACCTAAAAAAGCGACTAACGGCAAGGCGGTCGCGTTCATTAATAAAACCCCAATTTGTCCACCGGTCATTCGCCAGGAATTTAAAACCAGTCTTTCCTTGGGAGATAAGGTCATCAGGGGTAATATTGCACTGAGTGGTGTATTAAGTCCGGTAAATAGAATGCTGGCAATCATATAAGATATTGCTGCATAGATGGCTTTTCCTGTCATACTGATATCAGGAGACCAAAATGACAGTGCGCTGAATACCGCAAAAGGCAGCGGTAACCATAAAAACCAGGGACGACATTTACCGTAGCGTGAACGTGTTTTATCGATGATGATCCCCCATATGGGGGCGTCTATGCCATCGATAATACGCGCCAGCAGCAGGATAACGCCTGCTACGGCAAGGCTAATGCCCGCAACGTCTGTGTAGAAATATAAAATGTACGTTGAACCGAAGCAGTACAGCAGATTACCCGCCACATCCAAAGAGCCGTAGCTAATACGCTGTAGTAAAGACAATGATGCTGACCCGGAAGGCTGGGTATCCTCAATGACAGAACTCATAATGATAACTCCGATATTGGTACGATACGCCCAGAAAAACAACCTCTACTTTCTAAGCAAGTTTTGAATATTATTTTTATGTCGTTTTTGAATTTAACCTCAGATTAAAATGAGTAAGTAAGGTGTACATGAAAAGTAGTTAACCCGACGGCATCAATCAATTATTAAATCTTACATCAGGATTGCGTTTATTAGTTTTTGAATGAGCGATGTTTTTATTTGCTAAGGTGGTCACAGTTTTTTCAGTAATGAAATAAGAAAAGGAAAACAGTGAAAGAAAATAACTTTCAAGTATTACGTGACTAAGGGAGGGATAGCTGAAAAAATAGGCTGGTTAGTAAGAGCGTGAACGAGTGAGGTCAGCGCCAGCGGTTGACGAGCAAAACGGCAGATAGCAGGCATAAAAAACCCGCTTTACGCGGGTTTTTCTACAAAGCTGATAACAAGCAGGCGATTAAGCCAGTTTGTTGATCTGTGCAGTCAGGTTAGCTTTATGACGTGCAGCTTTGTTTTTGTGGATCAGACCTTTAGCAGCCTGACGGTCCACGATCGGTTGCATTTCGTTAAATGCTTTCAGTGCAGCAGCTTTGTCGCCAGCTTCGATAGCTGCGTATACTTTCTTGATGAAAGTACGCATCATAGAGCGACGGCTTGCGTTGTGCTTACGAGCCTTTTCAGACTGAACGGCGCGCTTCTTAGCTGATTTGATATTAGCCAAGGTCCAACTCCCAAATGTGTTCTATATGGACAATTCAAAGGCCGAGGAATATGCCCTTTTAGCCTTCTTTTGTCAATGGATTTGTGCAAATAAGCGCCGTTTAAATTGCAGCACTCGTTGCGTAGTGATGGCGCAGGATTCTACCAGCTTGCGTGCTGTGAATACAGCCTTTCCATGAGAAAAATTGCATTAAGCGGCGGGTTTTGGGGCGGAGTTTGCCGCATGGCGATGAAAAGCATCTTCTTTATGTTTCATCAGGGCAATCGCCGGTTAACCTTAACCGCTGTACAAGGTATACTCTTGCGATTTTCACTGTTTTGAGTCAGACATGAAGCTGATACGCGGCATACATAATCTCAGTCAGGCCCCGCATGGGTGTGTGCTGACCATTGGTAATTTCGACGGCGTACATCGGGGGCATCGCGCTCTACTGCAGGGTTTGCAGGAAGAAGGACGCAGACGCGGTCTGCCGGTGGTGGTCATGATTTTCGAACCGCAGCCGCTGGAGCTGTTCGCGACGGATAAAGCGCCCGCCCGCCTGACGCGCCTGCGTGAAAAACTGCATTACCTTGCGCAGTGCGGCGTGGACTATGTGCTGTGCGTGAAATTCGATCGCCGCTTTGCCGCTTTGACGGCGCAAACGTTTATCAGCGAACTGCTGGTGGAGCGACTTGGCGTGCAATTTCTTGCCGTCGGCGATGATTTCCGCTTTGGTGCTAGCCGCGCGGGCGATTTCTTGTTATTACAGAAGGCGGGGGCGGAGTATGGTTTTGCGGTTTCCAGCACCCAAACCTTTTGTGAAGGCGGCGTGCGTATCAGTAGTACCGCAGTGAGACAGGCGCTGGCGGAAGATAACCTGGCGCTTGCCGAAAGTCTGCTGGGACATCCCTTTACTATTTCCGGGCGTGTCGTTCATGGCGACGAGCTGGGACGTACCATTGGCTTCCCGACGGCGAACTTACCGCTGCGCCGTCAGGTCTCCCCGGTCAAAGGGGTCTATGCGGTGGAAGTCACCGGGCTTGGCGATAAGCCGTTACCCGGCGTAGCGAACATTGGCACTCGTCCAACGGTGGCTGGCGTGCGTCAACAACTGGAAGTGCATCTGCTGGACGTTGTAATGGACCTCTACGGTCGCCATATAGATGTAATACTGCGTAAAAAGATACGTAATGAGCAGCGATTTGCGTCGCTTGATGAGCTAAAAGCGCAAATCGCACGCGATGAGTTAACGGCCCGCAAGTTTTTTGGGCTAGCCGGGCAGGTGTAACCCTGACGGTGTTTATCAAACCGAAATACGGAACCGAGAATCTGATGAGTGACTATAAATCGACCCTGAATTTGCCGGAAACAGGGTTCCCGATGCGCGGCGACCTCGCCAAGCGTGAACCGGGAATGCTGGCGCGTTGGACCGATGATGATCTGTACGGCATCATTCGTGCGGCCAAAAAAGGCAAAAAAACCTTCATTCTGCATGATGGCCCTCCATATGCGAATGGCAGCATTCATATTGGTCACTCAGTTAACAAGATTCTGAAAGACATTATCGTGAAGTCCAAAGGACTGTCGGGATTTGACTCGCCTTACGTGCCGGGCTGGGACTGTCACGGTCTGCCTATCGAGCTGAAAGTCGAGCAGGAGTTCGGGAGGCCGGGCGAGAAATTCACTGCCGCTGAATTCCGCGCCAAGTGCCGCGAATATGCTGCTACGCAGGTTGACGGCCAGCGTAAAGACTTCATTCGTCTGGGCTTGTTGGGCGACTGGTCGCATCCGTACCTGACCATGGACTTCAAAACCGAAGCCAACATCATCCGCGCGCTGGGCAGAATTATCAAAAACGGTCATCTGCACAAAGGCGCTAAGCCGGTGCACTGGTGCGTTGACTGCCGTTCCGCGCTGGCGGAAGCGGAAGTTGAATATTACGACAAAACGTCACCGTCTATCGACGTGGCGTTCCGCGCCGTCGATCAGGATGCGGTGAAAGCGAAGTTTGGCCTGCCGGGCGTGAGCGGCCCTGTGTCGCTGGTTATCTGGACCACCACGCCGTGGACTCTGCCGGCTAACCGCGCCATCTCCCTGGCGCCGGACTTTGATTATGCGCTGGTGCAGATTGACGGCCAGGCGGTGATTCTGGCGAAAGATCTGGTTGAAAGCGTCATGCAGCGTATTGGCGCGGCTGAATACACCATTCTCGGCACCGTTAAAGGCGCGGAGCTGGAACTGCTGCGCTTTACCCATCCGTTTATGGGCTTTGACGTGCCGGCGATCCTCGGCGATCACGTCACCCTGGACGCCGGTACCGGCGCGGTACATACCGCCCCTGGTCACGGCCCGGATGACTACGTGATCGGCCAAAAGTATGGTCTGGAAACGGCTAACCCGGTTGGGCCGGACGGCGCTTACCTGCCAGGCACATATCCAACGCTTGACGGTGTTAACGTCTTCAAGGCGAACGATATCGTTATTGAACTGCTGAAAGAAAAAGGCGCGCTACTGCATGTCGAAAAAATGCAGCACAGCTATCCGTGCTGTTGGCGTCACAAAACGCCGATCATTTTCCGCGCGACCCCGCAGTGGTTCGTCAGCATGGATAAAGAAGGGCTTCGTCAACAGTCCCTGAAAGAGATCAAAGGCGTTCAGTGGATCCCGGACTGGGGTCAGGCGCGTATTGAATCAATGGTCGCTAACCGTCCTGACTGGTGTATCTCACGTCAGCGTACCTGGGGCGTACCGATGTCGCTGTTCGTGCATAAAGAAACGCAGGAGCTACTGCCGATTGAGCGTACTCTGGCGGCGATGGAAGAGGTGGCGAAACGCGTCGAAGTTGACGGTATCCAGGCGTGGTGGGATCTCGACCCGAAAGAGATCCTCGGCGAAGATGCCGATCAATACGAGAAAGTTCCGGATACGTTGGACGTTTGGTTTGATTCCGGTTCCACCAGTTACTCCGTGGTTGATGCACGTCCGGAATTCGCCGGTCATGCGGCCGATATGTATCTGGAAGGCTCTGACCAGCATCGCGGCTGGTTTATGTCCTCCCTGATGATTAGCGTGGCGATGAAAGGCAAAGCGCCATACCGCCAGGTACTGACTCACGGCTTCACCGTCGATGGTCAGGGGCGCAAGATGTCCAAATCCATCGGTAACACCGTGTCGCCGCAGGATGTGATGAATAAACTGGGCGCGGATATCCTGCGTCTGTGGGTGGCGTCTACTGACTATACCGGCGAAATGGCGGTCTCTGACGAAATCCTGAAACGCGCTGCCGACAGCTATCGTCGTATCCGTAATACCGCGCGCTTCCTGCTGGCGAACCTCAATGGCTTCAATCCGGCCACCGATATGGTCAAACCGGAAGAGATGGTGGTGCTGGACAGGTGGGCGGTGGGCTGCGCGAAAACGGCGCAGCAAGAGATTCTGAAGGCATACGAAGCTTACGACTTCCATGAAGTGGTACAGCGCCTGATGCGCTTCTGCTCCGTTGAAATGGGGTCGTTCTACCTCGACATCATTAAAGACCGCCAGTACACCGCGAAGGCCGATAGCGTCGCGCGTCGTAGCTGCCAGACTGCGCTGTATCATATCGCAGAGGCGCTGGTTCGCTGGATGGCGCCGATCATGTCCTTCACGGCTGATGAAATCTGGGGCTACCTGCCGGGCGAGCGTGAAAAATATGTCTTCACCGGCGAATGGTACGACGGGTTGTTTGGCCTGGAAGAGAATGAAGAATTTAATGACGCATTCTGGGACGATGTCCGCTATATCAAGGACCAGGTCAACAAAGAGCTGGAAAATCAGAAAGCCAATGGCATCAAATCGAACCTGGAAGCAAAAGTGACGCTGAAATATGCTGACGATGCTAACGGTACGATCAAGAAGCTGAAACTGTTGGGCGAAGAGGTCAGATTTATCTTCATTACTTCCCAGTTCGTGATTTCTGAGCAAGCGGGGGGTATTGATGATGAAAATATTCAGTACAATGCTGGTAATACGACAGTTCAGGCAGTGGTAACGCGTGCCGAGGGTGATAAGTGTCCGCGCTGCTGGCACTACACTACTGATGTCGGCAAGGTGGCGGAACATGCAGATATCTGCGGACGCTGTGTCAGCAACATCGCCGGTAATGGCGAACAACGTAAATTTGCCTGATGAGTAAACCACTCTGTTCAACAGGACTACGCTGGCTATGGCTGGTAGTAGTCGTGCTGATTATCGATTTGGGCAGCAAATACCTGATCCTCCAGAATTTCGCTCTGGGGGATACGGTAGGGCTGTTCCCGTCGCTTAATCTGCATTATGCGCGTAACTACGGCGCGGCTTTTAGCTTCCTGGCGGATAGCGGCGGCTGGCAGCGCTGGTTCTTTGCCGGGATTGCGATAGGGATCTGCGTAATTCTTTTGGTGATGATGTATCGCTCGAAAGCGACGCAGAAGATGAATAACATCGCTTATGCGTTAATCATCGGCGGCGCGCTGGGTAACCTGTTCGACCGCCTGTGGCACGGCTTTGTTGTCGATATGATCGATTTTTACGTCGGCAACTGGCATTTCGCGACGTTCAACCTTGCCGATAGCGCGATCTGTATCGGCGCGGCGCTGATAGTACTGGAAGGCTTTTTGCCGAAGCCGACAGCGAAAGAACAGGCATAAGCGTAAATACCGGGTGGCGCTTATCCGGTTTTGTAGGTCTGATAAGCGCAGCGCCATCAGGCAAACGTGGTGCCGGATGGCGGTGAAAACGCCTTATCCGGCCTACGGTTTTATCGTCCTTTGTGCCTCCGGGCAAAACACGTGAGCAATTTGCATGTCTAAATCCGTACAGAGCAACAGCGCTATCCTCGTTCACTTCACCCTGAAACTGGATGATGGCTCAACGGCGGAATCTACCCGCAATAACGGCAAGCCAGCCCTGTTCCGTCTTGGCGATACCTCGCTTTCCGAAGGTCTGGAGCAGCAGCTTCTGGGGTTGAAAGAAGGGGAAAAGAAAGCGTTTTCGCTGGAGCCTGACGCCGCGTTTGGCGTCCCCAGTCCGGACTTGATCCAGTATTTCTCGTGCCGTGAGTTTATGGCGGCGGGCGAACCGGAAGTCGGGGCGATTATGCTTTTTACCGCAATGGATGGCAGCGAAATGCCTGGCGTGATTCGCGAAATCAACGGCGACTCGATTACCGTTGATTTTAACCATCCGCTGGCCGGGCATACCGTTCACTTTGATATTGAAGTGCTGGAAATCGATCCGGCGCTGGAGGCATAAACATGCAGATCCTGTTGGCCAACCCACGCGGTTTTTGCGCCGGGGTAGACCGCGCTATCAGCATTGTTGAAAATGCGCTCGCTATTTACGGCGCGCCAATTTACGTTCGGCACGAAGTCGTGCATAACCGCTATGTAGTGGACAGCCTGCGCCAGCGCGGGGCGATCTTTATAGAGCAAATTAGCGAAGTGCCGGATGGCGCCATTCTGATCTTCTCCGCTCATGGGGTTTCACAGGCGGTGCGTAACGAGGCGAAAAGCCGCGATCTTACCGTTTTTGACGCCACCTGCCCGCTGGTGACGAAAGTCCATATGGAAGTGGCGCGCGCCAGCCGTCGCGGTGAAGAATCTATTCTCATCGGCCACGCCGGGCACCCGGAAGTGGAAGGCACCATGGGTCAGTACAGCAACCCGGAAGGGGGGATGTACCTGGTGGAGTCGCCAGAGGACGTCTGGACGCTGAATGTCAAAAATGAAGGCAAGCTCTCCTTCATGACGCAAACCACGCTTTCCGTGGACGATACGTCCGATGTGATTGATGCGCTGCGTAAACGCTTTCCGAAAATCGTCGGCCCGCGCAAAGACGATATTTGCTATGCCACTACTAATCGTCAGGAAGCGGTGCGGGCGCTGGCGGAGCAGGCTGACGTGGTGCTGGTGGTTGGCTCGAAAAACTCTTCTAACTCTAACCGATTGGCGGAACTGGCCCAACGGATGGGAAGAACCGCGTTTCTTATCGACGATGCGGCGGATATCCAGGAGGCGTGGGTGAAAGAAGCCGCCTGCGTCGGCGTCACTGCTGGCGCTTCCGCGCCGGATATTCTGGTGCAGAATGTTATTGCGCGTCTGCGCGAGTTTGGCGGCGGCGAAGCCGTCACGCTTGAGGGGCGCGAAGAAAATATTGTTTTCGACGTGCCGAAAGAGCTGCGTGTGGATGTTCGTGAGGTCGAATAAGATTTCATAATTCAGAAATCTGCCTGATGACGCTACGTTGACCAGATCTTAAGAATTTCTTTTGATATTCAATGTGCGACAGGAAAAATAAGGCGTAGTCGTCATCCGTTGCTAATGCCCCACCTTTTTGCTATTCATCTGAAAAACCAGCACAATCGTTGCTGGTTTTTTGGTTGTAATGCCTACAGGGATAAGGGAAATGGGCAAAATAAAATATGGATTGCCAACGTTACTCGCCATCGGCTTTTGGATGGACGCAACAAGCGCCACGGTGCTGGAGCTACCTGCCTGGGAGCGAAACTATACCGGGACTATCGCGGGGAAACCGGTAAACGTTAATATCACGCGATTTGGTAACTCTCTTAATGGGTATTACTGCTATGAACCTTGCAATCAGCACAAGGCAGTGATTGTTCTACGCGGCTCACTCCAGGATAAAGAGGTGCATCTTGAAGAACGCGTAAAGGCGCTTTCGGGTTACTGGAATGCGGAAATCTCCAGCAGTGAGATTAAAGGCGAATGGACGTCCGCAGATAAAAAACGACATTTTCCTGTTGCCCTTATCTATTACAAACCTAAAAACTCCCCTGATATTGTGCTGGTCACGAACACGAATGATGCAGGGGGTTACGACCCTTCCAAAGAGATTGATTGCGGCAATACGCCGGCCATTTCGGCGATAAAATTATACCGTGATGGTAAACTCATACAGACCTTAGATACCGCCTCGGTGGGCACTTGTAGCCCGTTTATGCCTCAATGGGGGGATGTCAATTTTGATGGCTACCCGGATCTATCGATTGTAACAGAGTTACTTGCTGGGCCGGATGCTCCAGTACAAACATGGCTCTATGACCCCGCCAAACAGCGTTATGTTGATGCGCCAGCGTCTTATCAGGAAATCACTTCACCAGAGATCGATGCTGAACATAAACAGATTGTCAGCTATTGGCGCGGCGGTTGCTGCAGCCATGGCGTCAATGTGTATCGCTGGAAAGGAAAAACGATTGAACTGATCGATCGCGGTGAAAGCTACTTTCAGCCTGTGATAAGTAAAGGCAAAATGTATAACTGCTACATGACACCTTCCTACGCTGATGGGCGTATTATTTATCCGCTAGTACGTAAAAATGGTCATTTGACGCCGCCTCTTAGCCTTGATGGGACGTGTCAATCTTTTTGGCTAACCGGTAATGTTCGTACCGTGATTCAGGCAGAAAAACCCGGCGCTGAGCCCGAATCGCTTGAGATTCAGTGGCAGGAAAACAAAGCATCGCCAGGGCGTTTTTGCCCATTAGTTCCGTTTGTCGAAGGTGATAAGCTAAGTCCGCGTCTGGTGACGGATGACGATGTGCCTGATACCTGTATCAGTCGCGCTGAGTATGAAGATATAAAACAATAGGTCAGGAGAGCGTTAATGACAGCATCCCTACACATTATTCTTGATACCGATCCGGGCATTGATGACGCGGCTGCGATTGCCGCTGCGCTGTTCGCCCCCCAGCTTGATCTGCAACTAATAACCACCGTCGCAGGCAATGTTTCCGTTGAAAAAACGACCCGTAATGCGTTGCAGCTTCTGCATTTCTGGGACGCCGATGTGCCACTTGCGCAAGGGGCCGCGACGCCGCTGCTGCGTCCGCTACGTGATGCGGCATACGTCCACGGCGAATCCGGTATGGAAGGCTATGATTTTGTCGACCATCAGCGCCAACCGTTGGCGAAGCCTGCGTTTATCGCTATCCGGGATGTGCTGATGAACGCCCCGGAGCCCATGACATTAGTGGCGATTGGGCCATTGACCAATATTGCGTTGCTACTGATGCACTATCCGGAGTGTGCGTGTAACATTCGCCGTCTGGTGTTGATGGGCGGTTCCGCAGGGCGCGGCAATTTTACGCCTAATGCTGAATTTAACATTGCTGTCGATCCGGAGGCCGCGGCGCTGGTGTTCCGCAGCGGTCTGGAGATTGTGATGTGTGGGCTGGACGTTACAAATCAGGCAATGCTCTCGCCAGATTTTCTGAATAAACTGCCCGCGCTGAATCGCACCGGTAAGATGTTGCACAGCCTGTTCAACCATTATCGCAGCGGTAGTATGCGCACTGGCGTCCGGATGCACGATCTCTGCGCTATCGCCTGGCTGGTGCGTCCGGAGCTTTTTACCCTGCAATCCTGTTTTGTGGCCGTAGAAACGCAGGGGGAATATACCGCAGGCACGACGGTCGTTGATATTGAAGGGCGTCTGGGGCAGCCCGCCAACGCGCAGGTGGCGCTGGCGCTGGATGTGGACGGTTTTCGTCAGTGGGTGGCTGAGGTGTTTGCCTATGCGCCGTAATTACATGTTGGCGCCATAATCTCATACTTTGCCGCGATAGAGTCTCTCCGGCCTGCCCACTTTCCCGTAGCTGATCTCCGCTTCGAGAAAGTTATTTTTCACGCCTTGTTCCAGATAGCGTCGGGCAGTGGTTTTACTGCTGCCCAGAATTTGCGCCAGAGTGTCTGCTGTATGTACTGCCTGCGGGTCGGCGAATATTTGTCGTACCCGGTTGAAGGTGTTTTCATCAATTCCCCGCAGTCCGCTATTCGGTTCTGCGGTTTGTTCTTTGGCCCGGATATTAAATAAGGCATCAACGTGCGTCTGGTTTGCCTGCTCACTGGAACGTAACGAACTGCGGTAACGGGTGAACCGCTCCAGGGTATGCTGCAGGCGCTGATAATGTACCGGCTTAATCAGGTAATCGAATACGCCCATGCGTAAGGCATCGCTGATGGTATCCATATGATTGTCGGCGGTAATGAAAATAATTCGCCCCGTGTAGTTGGTGCTGATGGTATGACGAATTAAATCGATCCCTTTGCCACCGGGTAAAAAATTATCCAATAGAATTAACTGTGGTTGATAGAGGCGTATTTGCTTCTTCGCACTTTCCAGTTTGTCTGCGATGCCGACGATTGAAAACTGGGGAAAAATCTTGATGGTGTCCACCAGGATTTCCGCTAGCATCGGTTCGTCTTCAACGATGAGTGTCGTAATGCTATCCATGTTATTCTTCTCTGGTAAAAGGGATATAGAGGGTAAAAATGGTGCCAAAAGGATTATTGTTATCGACGATAATGTCGCCATTGGCCTGCTTGACGTAGCTGTGCACCAACCATAATCCAATTCCGTGATCGCCGTTATTGTGGGTGGTCACTCCACGCTCGAAAATATGCTGGCGGATATTTTCGTCAATACCACATCCCTGATCGGCAACTTCAATAATGACTTCATTACCTTCGCTGTTGATCAGGCACTCAATCTGTCGCGAGCCTTCGCGATTGAGCAGGGTGGCGTTATAGGCGTTGTCCAATAAATTGCCAACAATCGAAATCCATTCATTATGCGAGAGCGATGACGGCAGGTGTTCAACAAAGCTTGAAGGATCGAAAATCAGCTCCAGTCCCAGCTCTTTTGCCCGATAATATTTACCGATTAATAGCCCCGCAAGGTGGTGGTCGCGGAAATTATGGGAAATAAAATCGAGTACTTTCTGGTGGCTTTCCGACTGCTGCTGAATCAGCGCCAGCGCATTATCGTAGCGCTTCAGGAACAGCAGTCCGGCAATGGTGGAAATAAGGTTGCGATGCTCATGCTGCACGGCGCGCAGGTTATCGGCGTATTGCCGCACCTGACTTAACTGCAGGCTGAGTGTATTGATATCGTCTTTGTTGCGAAAGCTAATAACCCAGCCCTGAGGCTGGTTGTCAATAATGACCGCCATGCGACTGGCGATGACTTTCATTTGGTTAAAGGTGACGATCTCATCTTTTTTGTTTTTTTGCGGCGCATCGTAAAAGAAGGCCTCCGGCAACACGACATGGTGGATTGCATAGCCAATGAGTTCAGACTCCGGTTGGCTCAGATTCAGTAAGCGGCGAGCCGTTTGGTTAATGGCGGTAATACGGTGATGGGAGTCAATGGCGATCAACCCTTCAAATACCGACTCAAACAACACGCTTTGCTGAATTAATAGTTGTGAAAGCTGCTGTGGCTCCATGTTAAGCATCTGCTTTTTAATATGCAGCGAGAAGCGGCGGGCACAGTACAACAGCACCAGCAGCAGTAACGCCATCGGGAACAGCAACGAGCTGATTTGTAAGTTAAGCCAGCTCTCCAGCTGTTCCAGAGTATAGCCGACGGAAACAATACCGATGACTTTACCGGTACTGTCCTGAATCGGGGATTTACCACGCAAGGAAGAGCCTAATGAACCTTTGCGCACCGATACGTAGCTTTTAGCATTATACAGCGCGTCGTCGCTATCGCCGCCCTCCATATATTTGCCGATCTCATCCGGGTTGACGTGATACAGTCGCTGACCTTTTTCGTTGCCAACGGTAATGTAAGTCGCATCCGAAAACGAGCGCATTGGGTCAATCAACGCTTTGATGCGTGACAAATCATGCGCCTCTACGGCTTCAACTAATTCTGGCATAGCGGATATTTGCATTGCCTGAATAAGCGCACGTTGGCCCACCTGATAATGCAGGCGTTCTTTCGTGATATCGGTCAGATACCAGGTGATTGCCAGCATCACGATGGTGGATGTAAACAGGATCAGTAGAAATATCCGGTTTTGAAACGAGTGTCTGGCAAACCAGCGTGTAATTTCCCGTATAAACATATTGGTATTTAAATATTTAATTACGGTATTTTCTTGCATTCGGCATCACCGGAACCTGAACCAGTTCATACTTACTTTTCTTTCAGAAAAAATTTGGATGAAAATGGGATACGACATGCGTATCCCATCCACTATTACATCGCCAGCACGTACTTCAGCATCACGCCCGCGGCAATGGCCGAACCGATAACCCCCGCCACGTTCGGGCCCATCGCGTGCATCAGCAGGAAGTTCTGCGGGTCCGACTCCAGGCCCACCTTGTTCGATACGCGTGCCGCCATCGGCACCGCCGACACCCCCGCCGAACCGATAAGCGGGTTGATTTTGTTCTTACTGCACAGGTTCATCAGCTTCGCCATCAGCACCCCGGCCGCCGTCCCAATCCCGAACGCAATCACACCCAGCAGCAGAATGCCCAGCGTCTGCGGCTGCAAAAACTTATCCGCCACCAGCTTCGCGCCCACCGACAGCCCGAGGAAGATGGTCACGATATTAATCAGCCCGTTCTGTACCGTGTCGCTCAGACGCTCCACCACGCCGCTTTCACGCATCAGGTTGCCAAAGCAGAACATCCCCAGCAGCGGCGCGGCGTCCGGCAGCAGCAGGGCCACCAGTAGTAACAGCACCACCGGGAAGAGGATTTTTTCCCGCTTACTCACCGTGCGCAGCTGCACCATGCGGATTTTGCGCTCTTTCTCGCTGGTCAGCGCGCGCATAATCGGTGGCTGGATTAACGGCACCAGCGCCATATACGAGTACGCCGCCACCGCGATGGCCCCCAGCAGCTCCGGCGCCAGCTTGCCCGACAGATAAATCGCCGTCGGGCCGTCCGCGCCGCCGATGATGCCGATTGCCGCCGCCTGCGGCAGGGTGAAGGAAATCAGGCCGAAGTAGTTCAGCGTCAGCGCCCCCAGCACGGTGGCGAAGATGCCGAACTGCGCCGCCGCGCCGAGCAGCAGGGTGCGCGGGTTGGCCAGCAGCGGGCCGAAGTCGGTCATCGCGCCGACGCCCATAAAGATGACCAGCGGCGCGACACCGGAGCCAATCGCCACTTTGTAGAACAACGCCAGCACCCCCGGTGTATAGCCCATGTCCACCGCCAGGTTCTCCATCTGGCTCTGCACCGACGGCAGCGCCAGCGCTAATGCCTCTTTAATGGCGTGCACGTCCGGCGCGCAGTTGAGCTTCGCGGCAATCACCGCCAGTTGCCCGGCGTCGTGGTGCGCCAGCAGGCTCTCCAGAGCGGTCAGCGCCATACCCGCTTCCGGGATATTGGAGAGCAGGCCGCCGAAGCCAATCGGCAGCAGCAGTAACGGTTCGAACTTCTTCGCAATCGCCAGCCACAGCAGCAGCAGGCTGACCAGCAGCATGATGGCCTGGCCTGCGCCAAGGTGCATCAGCCCCATGCCCTGAAGCAGGGCGTTCAGACTTTCCATTTCAGTTCTCCGTTACGCCAGCGTCATCAGGGTGTCGCCCACGGAGACCGCGTCCCCGGACTTCACCGCGATACCGCGTACCGTCCCGGCCTGCGCGGCGCGGATTTCGGTTTCCATCTTCATGGCTTCCAGAATCAGCAGCACGTCGCCTTCGGCCACGCTCTGGCCCTCGGTGGCAATCACCTTCCAGATGTTGCCCGCCAGCGGCGCGGTGACCGGGGTGCCGGCGCCTGCCGGGGCAACCGGGGATGCCGCCTGAACCGGCGCAGACGAAGCCGCCGTCAGCTGGCTGATATCGCCGCCGTCGCTGACCTTCACCACAAAGGCTTTGCCTTCCACTTCCACGGTGTAGATACCGGAAGCGGCAGGCTTCTCTGCTTTTGTCACCGGCTGCGCGGCTTCCGCCTGCGGTACCGGCTCAAACGCCGCCGGGTTGTGGCGGTTTTCGAGGAATTTGAGGCCAATCTGCGGGAACAGCGCCACGGTGAGCACGTCGTCGATGGCGTTTCCCGCAAGCTGAATGCCCTTCTCCTGCGCCTGGCGCCTGACGTCCGCTTCCAGTTCAGCCAGTTCCGGCTTCAGCAGGTCCGCCGGGCGGCAGGTCACCGGAGCGCCCCCTTCCAGCACGCGGGCCTGTAACGCGGCGTTCACCGGCACCGGGGTGTGGCCGTATTCGCCTTTCAGAATGCCCGCCGTTTCTTTGGCAATGGTTTTGTAGCGCTCGCCGGTCAGGACATTGAGCACCGCCTGGGTGCCGACAATCTGCGAGGTCGGGGTCACCAGCGGGATAAAGCCGAGGTCCTCGCGCACGCGGGGGATTTCCGCCAGCACCTGGTCGAGTTTGTCCGCCGCGTTCTGCTGCTTCAGCTGGCTTTCGAGGTTGGTGAGCATTCCGCCCGGTACCTGGGCCACCAGAATACGGCTGTCGTAGCCCTTCAGCTGGCCTTCAAAGGCGTGATACTTTTTGCGCACCTCGCGGAAGTACGCGGCGATATTTTCCAGCTTCAGGATATCCAGCCCGGTGTCGTGCTCAGTACCTGCCAACGTCGCCACCAGCGCTTCGGTGGCCGGGCGGCCGTAGGTGGCGCTCATGGAGGAAATCGCCGTGTCCACGCCGTCAACACCCGCCTCGATAGCCTTCAGCAGGGCCATCTCCGCCATCCCGGTGGTGGCGTGACAGTGCAGGTGCAGGCGCACGTCATAGCGTTTTTTGATTTCGCTCACCAGCTCATACGCCGCCATCGGCGTGAGAATGCCGGACATATCCTTGATGGCGATGGAATCGACGCCGGTCTCTAACAACTGTTCGGTTAAATCCAGCCAGGTCTGCAGGGTGTGCGCCGGGCTGGTGGTATAGCTCAGCGTGCCCTGGGCGTGCGCGCCGTGGCTGCGCACCGCCTGCAGGGCGGCCTTCATATTGCGCGGGTCGTTCATGGCATCGAAGACGCGGAACACGTCCATGCCGTTTTTCACCGCCCGCTCAACGAAGCGTTCCACCACATCATCGGCGTAATGGCGGTAGCCGAGCAGGTTCTGGCCGCGCAGCAGCATCTGCAGGGGAGTCTTCGGCATGGCCTTTTTAAGCTCGCGCAGGCGCAGCCACGGGTCTTCGCCGAGAAAGCGGATACAGGCGTCAAAGGTGGCGCCGCCCCAGCACTCCAGCGACCCGTAGCCCACGTCATCGAGCGCGGCGGCAATCGGCAGCATGTCATCAAGGCGCAGGCGGGTGGCGAACAGGGACTGGTGGGCGTCACGCAGGACGACGTCGGTAATGGCAATGGTCATGGATCCCTCCGGGAATTAAGCGTTAAGGCGGTGATGGTGGTGGATAGCGGCGGCAATCACCGGCTTTAAGCGGGTGAAGTCGTCCACGACGGGAACGGCACGCGGTGCGGGCGCGGCGACGGGTTCCGGGAAGAAGCGAGTAATCACGGCGGACATGCCGCGGATGGCAAAGATGAGCAGGAACAGAAAGCTCAGTACGAACCCCATCCCTAAAAACATCAGGGTGAAACCTTCACCCAGTAGTACAGCTTCATTCATGAATCATTTTCCATAATGAGAGGCACGACGGTGGCCTTGACGACAACCTTCCTGGTGAGTCCGGCTAAGGAGTAGAGTGGATTTCCCTTGGCCACCTCTGGCTTTGGCCTCTACTTTTCTCCAGGTCGTTTGCTGCCAAGACACCGCCGTGCGTTTTTTTACACCATCATGCTGAACACGATGCTAGCGATAACCAGCACAATACCGCCACCCAGACGAGAGGAAATTTGTGCATATGAAATGAGGTTCATACGGTTACAGGCGGAGAGCACTTCCAGATCGCCGGAGCCGCCGCGGTTGGCCATACAAAGACCCGCAGTAATGGATGATTCAATCGGGTAGAAGCCAATCAACCAGCCCCCGATAGCTGCGCCAACGACTGCGCCGACCACAATGATTGCGGCGATAACTACGTTCGCGAACGTCAGGGCATCGATAATCTCTTGCAGATCGGTGTAGCAAACACCCACACCGACCATCAGCACCCACAGCAGTTGTTTGGAGAAGAAGTCAGAAAGACGTTTCGCCCCGGCTTTAATCTCCGGTGAGCAAAGACCTGATGCGTTCAGCGCAGCAACAATCAGAACCATCCAGGCGAAGTAGTGAATAGAGACGCCGCCGATGCTTGGCAGAATTTTCTTGGCAACAACATAGGCCAGCAGGAAGCAGGTGGTGGATAACACCATGCCAACCGCCGTTTCACGATGGGTAATCTGACCGGCCTTTTCATCATCTTCGGTTTTGAAGGAAGCCTTACGAACCAACTCACCTTCACCGCTAAGCCAGGTGTATTTTTTGCCTATCATATCGAGGAGGGCGGCGAAAATAATGGCGAAGATATTCGCAATGGTCAGAATAGCAATAGCCGTTGAGTAATACTCTTCGCGAGAACGTCCGGTAACCGAGTGATAAATTTCAGACAGAGGCACGGCGCCCGCGCCGTTACCACCGCCCATAATCGGCAGAACGTACAGCATCATGATACGGTCGACCGGGATACCGAAGCACAGACCAATGACGATACCGAAAAGGGACGCGCCGACAATCCCGGCGAGGATGGTTGGGATATAGCCCAGCAGTGATTTTAATAGCAGCTTACGGTTTACCGACAGGATCGCGCCTGTGATCAACACTGCGATAAACAGGTTAAGGAAGTTGCTTTTATCCATTACGTTGCTGATCGCATCAATTTCTTTCTGCGTAAATATGCCAGCATAGACAAAATAAGCTGCAACCAGAAATATCATAACCGGTGCGCCGCCAATATATTTATTGAAGATCGGTAAACGTTTGCCGATTTCACCAAAAATGGCCCCCATCACAAACATAAGGGCAAAACCACCGACTAAGTCAGTCGGTATAGCATTATAAAAATGAGAAAGTAATAAAGTAATTAATGCAAAGGCATAAAGCGGTAGCGGCATACCAAAGATTTTGAATCTGAGTAAATCGCTAGCCCCCTTTTTCTCCGTCGCCGAAGCTTGGGTCATGTTGGTCATAAACATTTTCCTGTGTATTGATGGGTAACAAGACCCGCGCATACTAATAAATTCAATGAACCATGAGATGTGACTATCTTCACTGAATGGTTGTGTTTTTAATTAATTTAATTATTTTTATTAACTCTGGTTAATTAAGGAAATAAAAACCATAAAGCTTATAAAAGCAAGGGGGAAAGTGTGATGTCTATTCCAGACGAGTAATACAAACGCTGGCGAAATATGCGACGTTATTTGCTGACGGATGCAGAATAGAGTGAATCTAATATTTAAACGCATTTATTTGCAAAAGGATGTATTGCGTCGCGAGTCGGTCGCCATGTTTCTGGAGGGCGTGGGACTAGCCCTGGAAGACGATTGTGAAATCGCGGTATGCGCATATTGGCAGGGTGAGATAGTCGGGTGCGGTTCTCTGGCCGGGAACGTACTGAAATGCATCGCCGTTTCCCCGGTTTTACAAGGGGAAGGGCTCAGCCTCAAACTGCTGACCGAGCTGCTTACATTGGCCTACGAGTTAAACCGCAGCGAGCTTTTCCTGTTCACTAAGCCGCAAAATCGGTTGCTGTTTTCTGGCGCGGGGTTTTGGCCCATTGCGCAGGCAGGTGAGCTGGCTGTGTTAATGGAGAACAGCAGTGAACGGTTAGCGCGCTTTTGTCGCCAACTGGCGCTTTATCGTCAACCGGGAAAAACGATCGGCGCCATCGTCATGAACGCCAATCCGTTTACATTGGGCCACCGTTATCTGGTGGAGCAAGCGGCTGCGGCCTGTGACTGGTTGCATCTGTTTGTAGTCAAAGAAGATGCTTCATTTTTTTCCTATACCGACCGTTGGGCGCTGATCGAACAAGGAATCGGGGGCATTGACAACGTCACGTTGCATTCCGGCTCCGCTTATATGATCTCGCGTGCGACGTTTCCCGGCTATTTCCTCAAAGAAAAAGGGGTTGTGGACGACTGCCATTGCCAGATCGATCTGCAACTCTTCCGTGAACATCTGGCTCCAGCGCTGGGGATTACCCATCGTTTTGTCGGCAGTGAACCGTTTTGTCCTCTGACCTGTGCCTATAACCAGCGAATGCACGACATTTTACACGATCCGAAGCGCAGCGGCCCGGTTATTGAGGTCGTCGAGCTGGCGCGGGTGGAGAAAAACGGCGCGGCTATTTCCGCCTCTCGCGTCAGAAAACTGTATAGCGAACGTAATTGGCCGGCAATAAGCGCGCTGGTGCCTGCTGGCACCCTGGCATATCTGCAGCGGCATGCCGCCAGACACACTGAAACCATATGACGTAACACCGTTAACAAGGAACATAACTAATGAAAATCATTAAAGATGCCCTGGCAGGCACGCTGGAATCCAGCGATGTGATGATCAGGATTGGTCCATCCAGCGAGCCAGGAATTCGGCTGGAGCTAGAGAGTCTGGTGAAGCAGCAGTTTGGCGCGGCGATTGAGCAGGTGGTTCGGGAAACGCTGGCGAAGCTGGGCGTTGAACGCGCGCTGGTTAGCGTCGATGACAAAGGCGCGCTGGAGTGTATTTTACGCGCCCGAGTGCAGGCGGCGGCGTTACGCGCTGCAGAACAAACGGAAATTCAATGGAGTGCGTTATGAGACCTCGTCGCAGTATGTTGTTTATCCCCGGCGCAAATGCGGCCATGTTGAGCACCTCGTTTGTCTATGGTGCGGACGCGGTGATGTTCGACTTAGAAGACGCCGTAGCGTTACGTGAGAAAGATACCGCCCGTCTTTTGGTTCATCACGCGCTTCAACATCCGTTCTATCAGGATGTTGAAAAAGTGGTGCGCATTAATCCACTGAACACGCCGTTTGGTCTGGCCGATCTTGAGGCCGTCGTGCGTGGTGGCGCGGATATCGTGCGTCTGCCGAAAACCGACAGCAAAAACGATGTGCTGGAGCTGGAAGCGCAGGTTGAACGGATCGAACGTGAATGTGGACGTGAAGTCGGCAGTACCAGGCTGATGGCGGCGATCGAATCAGCGAAAGGCGTGGTCAATGCCGTCGACATCGCCACCTCCAGCCCGCGCATGGTGGCAATTGCGCAGTGCTGCATGCGGCGCGCGTTGCGGGTATTGCCGCCTATGATGTCGTTTGGTCGGATATCAATAATGAAGAAGGCTTCCTGAAGGAAGTGCAGTTGGCGAAAGGGCTTGGTTTTAACGGTAAGTCCTTAGTGAACCCACGTCAGATTGAGCTGTTACATCAGGCTTATTCTCCGACACGTAAAGAAGTTGAGCATGCGTATGAGGTGATTGCCGCCGCTGAAGAGGCTGAGTCTCGCGGTCTGGGCGTCGTTTCACTCAACGGCAAAATGATTGACGGCCCGATTATCGACCACGCGCGCAAAGTGGTGGCGCTGTCGGCTTCCGGTATTCGTGATTAAGGAAGGAACCATGAAAGAGACTGTAACCATGCTCAACCAGCAATATGTCGTACCGGAAGGATTACAGCCCTACCAGGGGGTAACAGCGAACAGCCCGTGGCTTGCCAGTGAAACGGAAAAGCGTCGGCGTAAAATTTGTGACTCGCTTGAAGAGGCTATTCGTCGTTCCGGGCTTAAAAATGGCATGACGATATCCTTCCACCATGCGTTTCGTGGTGGCGACAAAGTTGTCAATATGGTGATGGCGAAGCTGGCGGAAATGGGATTCCGCGATCTGACGCTTGCCTCCAGCTCATTAATTGATGCCCACTGGCCGCTTATCGAACACATTAAAAATGGCGTGGTGCGGCAGATTTACACCTCCGGGCTGCGCGGCAAGTTAGGGGAAGAGATCTCCGCTGGCCTGATGGAAAACCCGGTACAGATCCACTCTCACGGCGGCCGCGTAAAACTGATTCAGAGCGGTGAGCTGAATATTGATGTCGCTTTCCTCGGCGTGCCGTGCTGCGATGAATTTGGTAATGCGAACGGCTTTAGCGGCAAGTCACGCTGCGGCTCTTTGGGATATGCGCAGGTTGATGCGCAGTATGCTAAATGTGTGGTGCTCCTGACTGAAGAGTGGGTCGAATTTCCCAATTATCCGGCCAGTATCGCGCAGGATCAGGTTGATTTGATCGTACAGGTGGACGAAGTAGGGGATCCGGAAAAGATCACCGCGGGCGCGATTCGTCTGTCCAGCAACCCGCGTGAACTGTTGATCGCCCGGCAGGCGGCTAATGTGATCGAACACTCAGGTTATTTTTGTGACGGTTTCTCGCTGCAAACCGGCACCGGTGGCGCATCTCTGGCGGTCACCCGTTTCCTGGAAGACAAAATGCGTCGCCACAACATTACGGCGAGTTTTGGCCTGGGCGGGATCACCGGCACCATGGTGGATCTGCATGAGAAAGGGTTGATCAAAGCGCTGCTGGATACGCAATCATTCGATGGCGATGCAGCCCGTTCGCTGGCGCAGAATCCACATCATATTGAAATCTCAACCAATCAATACGCGAACCCCGCCTCTAAAGGCGCGGCATGCGAACGCCTGAATGTGGTGATGCTGAGCGCGCTGGAAATTGACGTGAATTTCAACGTTAACGTGATGACCGGTTCAAACGGCGTACTGCGTGGCGCATCGGGCGGCCATAGCGATACGGCAGCAGGGGCCGATCTCACCATTATTACCGCACCGCTGGTCCGTGGCCGAATCCCATGTGTGGTGGAAAAAGTGTTGACTACCGTCACGCCTGGGGCAAGTGTTGATGTGCTGGTTACCGACCATGGTATTGCAGTGAACCCTGCGCGTCAGGATCTGCTTGATAACCTGCGTGCTGCGGGCGTGGCGCTGATGACCATCGAACAACTGCAACAGCGCGCTGAGCAACTGACCGGTAAACCGCAGCCGATTGAGTTTACCGATCGGGTGGTGGCTGTGGTGCGTTATCGCGACGGTTCAGTGATTGACGTGATTCGCCAGGTTAAAGGCTGATGAAGGGCACAGACCTGCTGTACCAGGGCCAGGCAGTTACGCTGGAGGAGATGCTACAAGCGCGCGATAAACGTGCCGCCAGGCAGCGTCAGGCGTTGAACTGCTATCGGCTACCGTTGATTTCCCTCACGCTGGTTGCACCGGGCGCCGTTAAAAACTCAGCGGTCTGGCGGCGTGTCGCCGATTACGCAATTGCCGAAATACTGGCGCTTTGCGAACAGAAGGAGTGGGTCAACGTCTGGGAAATGCAGGTAAATGAACGCAGCGGCCCGGAATGGATGGCAGCGGTCTGTGCGCCGGCAATGGCGTTGAAACAGCACATGTCGACACTAGAGATGAGCCATCCGTTAGGGCGGCTTTGGGACATCGACATTATTGATAGCGACGGTAAGTCGCTATTACGCCGTGAACTCGGGCATCCTGCCCGGCCATGTTTGATATGCCAGCAGGATGCTCATCTCGGTGCCCGGGGCAAGCATCACACCCTTGACCTTTTGTTGGATGAAATTGCACGAAGGATTGAATGCTATGAACGTGAGCGTTGTGACTGAACGGCGTACGCCAGCGTACTCATCGCTGGCGGCTGGCGAACTTAATGGGTTGGTTGCAAGAGCGCTGCTGACGGAAGCCAGGCTGACACCAAAACCTGGTCTGGTCGATATTCGTAATTCGGGAGCGCATAGGGATATGGATCTGGCGGCATTTGAACGTAGCACTACCGCCATTGCTCCGTGGATGGAAAAGTTTTTTATCATGGGCAACAACACGGCGGCGCTGGCGGCAGAAAATGTCCTGGTGATGCTGCGTCCGCTGGGGATGGCCTGTGAGAACGATATGCTACAGGCGACCAATGGTGTGAATACCCATCGCGGGGCGATTTTCGCTTTTGGCCTGCTGAGCGCAGCGATTGGCCGACTTCTCGCGCGGGGAGAACCGTTGGAGCAAAATCGTATCTGCGACCAGGTTGCTCGCCTGAGTCGGAATATTGTTGCCCACGAGCTCTCAGCAAAAAAAGCGGGAAAACTGACAAAGAGTGAAACCCATTTCCAGTGCTATGGCCTGTCGGGCGCGCGGGGAGAAGCGGAAAGCGGTTTTCGAACCGTCAGAACGCAGGCTTTGCCGGTGTTTAACCGGGTCGTGCAGGAGCATGACGATACCCATCTTGCCCTACTGCAAACATTGTTGCATCTGATGGCGTGGAATGATGATACCAATCTGGTGTCGCGGGGAGGCCTGGAAGGGCTTTACTACGTGCAGCAGCAGGCACAAAAATTGTTGTGGCAAGGGGGCGTATTGGTTGAGGGGGGCATTGAAGCGATGCAGTCCCTCGATGATGAACTCATCCTGCGTAACTTAAGCCCTGGCGGTAGCGCGGATTTACTGGCAGTGACCTGGTTTTTAAGTCATTTTCCTGCCGGTTCCCTCTATCCTGAGTAAGTTTCTCTTCTTTCATTCTCTCCAGCAATGATTCATCCTGCGGGATGAATCATGTCTTTTACTGATATCGCTCCCTGTTTATCATTAATTTCTAATTATCGGCGATTTTAGATGGCGGCCTCCGGGCGCGCTGGTTACTCTGAAAACGGTTTACGCAATTTTTACAAAAGAGAATAGCTATGCATGAAGCACAAATCCGCGTCGCCATTGCCGGCGCCGGTGGCCGCATGGGACGGCAGTTAATCCAGGCCGCCATGGCGATGGAAGGTGTTCAGCTGGGTGCCGCGCTGGAGCGCGAAGGCTCTTCCTTGCTGGGCAGCGATGCTGGCGAACTGGCAGGGGTGGGAAAGTCCGGCGTGATCGTTCAAAGCAGCCTTGAGGCGGTAAAAGATGATTTTGACGTTTTCATCGATTTTACCCGTCCGGAAGGCACGTTGACGCATCTGGCGTTTTGCCGCCAGCATGGTAAAGGGATGGTGATTGGTACTACCGGCTTTGACGACGCCGGTAAACAAGCCATTCGCGAGGCGTCACAAGAGATTGCGATCGTTTTCGCCGCAAACTTTAGCGTCGGCGTTAACGTCATGCTCAAGCTGCTGGAGAAAGCCGCGAAGGTAATGGGCGACTATAGCGATATTGAAATTATTGAAGCGCACCACCGCCATAAAGTGGATGCACCGTCGGGTACGGCGCTGGCAATGGGCGAGGCAATCGCCGGGGCGCTGGATAAAAATCTGAAGGACTGCGCGGTCTACTCGCGTGAAGGTTATACCGGCGAGCGCGTACCGGGCACGATTGGCTTTGCGACCGTTCGGGCGGGCGACATCGTCGGCGAACATACCGCGATGTTTGCCGATATTGGCGAGCGCGTAGAGATTACGCATAAAGCTTCCAGCCGCATGACGTTTGCAAATGGCGCGTTGCGATCGGCGTTATGGCTAAAAACGAAGAAAAATGGGCTATTTGACATGCGGGATGTGCTGGGGCTGGATGTATTATAGCGACTAAATACCTTCGTGATGTGGTTGTGGTAATCAAGATTAATTGATTACAAAGGGCAATATATTATTGCCCTTTTGTTTTTGCCCCCCGGTTATTCGGTCAGATAAATAACGCCTTTCACCATTCATGTTTCGACAGTTTCTTCTCCCACGACATGTTCTGCCGCAGTGGCTTACCGTATGCAAAAGGCACCTCGACCAGACTGATAAGACTGATATCCATTGGGGGGTTAGTGCTGTTCCACGGGATCGTTTTATCTATTTTGCTTCAATAAGTTAGCTTTTTTATGCTGTAGTGAGGCTGTTTGTGGTCCAATCGTATGCGCCTGTCTTAAAGAAAAAGAAGTTAGATATTAATATCTAAATTGGATTTATCATTATATTGTCTTAACTTGCTGTTTTTTGTGATTTTATGATACGTTTGACTTGATTTTTTATTTTTATAACAAGTTGATTTTTAAGTTATTTTTGTTGTTAATTTGCTCAATTTTGAATTATTATTAATTTAATAACATTAATGGCTATTAAATGGATTTTTATCGTTGTTTTTTGTTGTTTTAATGTGAAATTTGACCATTTGGTCCACTTTTTATCATGACAGCCAGTTTTTTGCGAACTCAAGGAAGCGCAAGCGTTTTCTATCGTCACTTAGTTGATATTTTTGCCTCTTAAACAGAATAACTTACTTATAATGTGCAAAATAACATAAAAAATACCCGCTTTAAGTTGACTTTTATCCGGCTTAACTTCAGAATGCCGCCGTTTGCCAGAAATCCACGGGTAAGCAAATTTGCATTGCTTCATACTGACTTAATGAATTAATATGCAAATAAAGTGAGTGAATATTCTATGGAGGGTGTTTTGATTAAGTCAGCGCTATTGGTTCTGGAAGACGGAACCCAGTTTCACGGTCGGGCCATAGGGGCAACAGGTTCGGCGGTTGGGGAAGTCGTTTTCAATACTTCAATGACCGGTTATCAAGAAATCCTCACTGATCCTTCCTATTCCCGCCAAATCGTCACTCTTACTTATCCCCATATTGGTAATGTCGGCACCAATGAAGCCGATGAAGAATCTTCTCAGGTTCATGCGCAAGGTTTAGTGATTCGCGATCTGCCGTTGATTGCCAGCAACTTTCGTAACACAGAAGACCTCTCTTCTTACCTCAAACGCCATAACATCGTGGCGATTGCTGATATCGATACCCGCAAGCTGACCCGACTGCTGCGTGAGAAAGGCGCACAGAACGGCTGCATCATTGCAGGCGATAGCCCGGATGCGAAGCTGGCGCTGGAAAAAGCGAAAGCATTTCCTGGACTTAACGGTATGGATCTGGCGAAAGAAGTGACCACGGCGGAAACTTACCGCTGGACGCAGGGTAGCTGGACGCTGAAAGACGGTTTACCGGAAGCGAAATCTGAGGATGACCTGCCGTTCCATGTGGTGGCCTATGATTTCGGCGCGAAGCGCAACATCCTGCGTATGCTGGTGGATCGCGGCTGCCGCCTGACGGTGGTGCCAGCGCAAACCTCTGCTGAAGAGGTGCTGAAAATGAATCCGGACGGCATCTTCCTGTCAAACGGCCCTGGCGACCCGGCTCCGTGCGACTACGCGATTACTGCTATTCAGAAATTCCTCGAAACCGACATTCCGCTATTTGGCATCTGCCTCGGTCATCAGCTACTGGCGCTGGCGAGCGGTGCGAAGACCGTTAAGATGAAGTTCGGCCATCACGGCGGCAACCATCCGGTAAAAGATATGGACAGAAACGTGGTAATGATCACCGCGCAGAACCACGGCTTTGCGGTGGATGAAGACTCGCTGCCCGCCAACCTGCGCGTGACCCACAAGTCGCTGTTCGACGGCACCCTGCAGGGTATTCATCGTACCGACAAACCGGCGTTCAGCTTCCAGGGCCACCCGGAGGCGAGCCCCGGCCCGCACGATGCGGCGCCGCTGTTCGACCACTTTATCGAGCTTATTGAGCAATACCGTCAGTCCGCGAAATAATCAGGAGTAATAAGAGCCATGCCAAAACGTACAGATATAAAAAGTATCCTGATTCTGGGCGCGGGCCCGATTGTTATCGGTCAGGCGTGTGAGTTTGACTACTCCGGCGCTCAGGCGTGTAAAGCCCTGCGCGAAGAAGGCTATCGCGTCATTCTGGTGAACTCCAACCCGGCCACCATCATGACCGACCCGGAAATGGCCGATGCCACCTACATCGAGCCGATTCACTGGGAAGTGGTGCGCAAAATCATTGAAAAAGAGCGTCCGGATGCGGTGCTGCCAACCATGGGCGGCCAGACGGCGCTGAACTGCGCGCTGGAGCTGGAGCGTCAGGGCGTACTTGAAGAGTTCGGCGTCACCATGATTGGCGCCACCGCCGACGCCATTGATAAAGCCGAAGACCGTCGTCGCTTCGATATCGCGATGAAGAAAATTGGTCTCGACACCGCGCGTTCCGGTATCGCGCACACCATGGAAGAAGCGCTGGCGGTTGCCGCTGACGTGGGCTTCCCGTGCATCATCCGTCCGTCCTTTACCATGGGCGGCACCGGCGGCGGTATCGCTTACAACCGTGAAGAGTTCGAAGAAATCTGCGAACGCGGTCTGGACCTCTCGCCAACCAACGAGCTGCTGATTGATGAATCGCTGATCGGCTGGAAAGAGTACGAGATGGAAGTGGTGCGTGATAAAAACGACAACTGCATCATCGTCTGCTCTATCGAAAACTTCGATGCGATGGGCATCCATACCGGCGACTCCACCACCGTGGCCCCGGCACAGACGCTGACCGACAAAGAATACCAAATCATGCGTAACGCCTCGATGGCGGTACTGCGTGAAATCGGCGTCGAAACTGGTGGTTCTAACGTCCAGTTCGCCGTGAACCCGAAAAACGGCCGTCTGATCGTTATCGAAATGAACCCGCGCGTCTCCCGCTCCTCGGCGCTGGCGTCGAAAGCCACCGGTTTCCCGATTGCCAAAGTGGCGGCCAAACTGGCGGTGGGTTATACCCTCGACGAGCTGATGAACGACATCACCGGTGGCCGTACGCCGGCGTCGTTTGAGCCGTCTATTGACTACGTTGTCACCAAAATTCCGCGCTTTAACTTCGAGAAATTCGCCGGTGCCAATGACCGTCTGACCACTCAGATGAAATCGGTCGGGGAAGTGATGGCGATTGGTCGCACGCAGCAGGAATCCCTGCAGAAAGCGCTGCGCGGCCTGGAAGTGGGCGCCACCGGTTTCGACCCGAAAGTGAGCCTCGACGACCCGGAAGCGCTGACCAAAATCCGCCGCGAGCTGAAAGACGCGGGCGCAGATCGTATCTGGTACATCGCCGATGCTTTCCGTGCGGGCTTGTCTGTGGATGGCGTCTTTAACCTGACCAACATTGACCGCTGGTTCTTGGTACAGATTGAAGAACTGGTGCGTCTGGAAGAGAAAGTGGCTGAAGTCGGGATTACTGGCCTCAACGCCGACTTCCTGCGCCAGCTGAAACGCAAAGGCTTTGCCGATGCGCGTCTGGCGAAACTGGCGGGCGTGCGTGAAGCGGAAATCCGCAAACTGCGTGACCAGTATGACCTGCATCCGGTCTACAAGCGTGTGGATACCTGCGCGGCGGAATTCGCCACCGATACCGCCTACATGTACTCCACCTATGAAGACGAGTGCGAAGCGAACCCGTCCGTTGACCGCGATAAAATCATGGTCCTCGGCGGCGGCCCGAACCGTATCGGCCAGGGTATCGAATTTGACTACTGCTGCGTACACGCCTCGCTGGCGCTGCGCGAAGACGGTTACGAGACCATCATGGTCAACTGTAACCCGGAAACCGTCTCCACCGACTACGATACTTCCGACCGTCTGTACTTCGAGCCGGTGACGCTGGAAGACGTGCTGGAAATCGTGCGCATCGAGAAGCCGAAAGGCGTTATCGTGCAGTACGGCGGCCAGACTCCACTGAAGCTGGCGCGCGCGCTGGAAGCGGCAGGCGTGCCGGTTATCGGCACCAGCCCGGACGCCATCGACCGTGCGGAAGACCGTGAACGCTTCCAGCATGCGGTTGACCGTTTGAAGCTGAAGCAACCGGCCAACGCCACCGTCACCGCCATTGAACAAGCGGTTGAGAAGGCGAAAGAAATCGGCTACCCGCTGGTGGTGCGTCCTTCTTACGTGCTGGGCGGCCGGGCGATGGAAATTGTCTACGACGAAGCCGACCTGCGTCGCTACTTCCAGACCGCGGTCAGCGTCTCTAACGATGCGCCGGTACTGCTGGACCGCTTCCTTGATGACGCGGTTGAAGTGGACGTGGACGCTATCTGCGACGGCGAAATGGTGCTGATTGGCGGTATCATGGAGCACATCGAGCAGGCGGGCGTACACTCCGGCGACTCCGCCTGTTCCCTGCCGGCCTACACGCTGAGCCAGGAAATTCAGGACGTGATGCGCCAGCAGGTGCAGAAGCTGGCCTTCGAGTTGCAGGTGCGCGGCCTGATGAACGTGCAGTTTGCGGTGAAAGACAACGAAGTCTATCTGATTGAAGTTAACCCGCGTGCGGCGCGTACCGTACCGTTCGTCTCCAAAGCCACCGGCGTGCCGCTGGCGAAAGTGGCGGCGCGCGTAATGGCCGGCAAATCGCTGACCGAGCAGGGCGTGACCCAAGAAATTATCCCGCCGTACTACTCGGTGAAAGAAGTGGTGCTGCCGTTCAACAAATTCCCGGGCGTTGACCCGCTGTTAGGGCCAGAAATGCGCTCCACCGGGGAAGTGATGGGCGTGGGCCGTACCTTCGCGGAAGCGTTCGCTAAGGCGCAGCTGGGCAGTAACTCCACCATGAAGAAACAGGGCCGTGCGCTGCTCTCCGTTCGCGAAGGCGACAAAGAGCGCGTGGTGGACCTGGCCGCTAAGCTGCTGAAACAGGGCTTCGAGCTGGATGCTACCCACGGTACGGCGATTGTGCTGGGCGAAGCCGGTATCAACCCGCGTCTGGTGAACAAGGTGCACGAAGGTCGTCCGCACATTCAGGACCGCATCAAGAATGGCGAATATACCTATATCATCAACACCACCGCAGGTCGCCGGGCGATTGAAGACTCCAGGGTGATTCGCCGCAGCGCGCTGCAGTACAAAGTGCATTATGACACCACGCTGAACGGCGGTTTTGCCACGACGATGGCGTTGAATGCCGATGCCACCGAGAAGGTAACTTCGGTGCAGGAAATGCACGCGCAGATCAAAAAGTCGTAAACCAAGGGTCCGGCGGATATTGCTCTAACCGGACCTGTAATATAATGTTGAAAGGGTTTCTGTAAAGAAACCTTTTTTTATCTTGCGTAAGGTCATTCCTGGAGAAGTCCGTTTCCGTAACCACATTTTCAATGTAATAAGCACGATATTGCTCACACTAATCAATATTTAAGTCGCATACTATCTTGCATATCCACAATTTTAATATGGCTTAGTTTTTATTAGTTTGGACAGGCCGTAGCCAGATTTTTAATTTGTGAAATGGTGTGCTTATGTGTGAAAAATATGTTGAAAGACCGCTTTATTTGTTAATTGCTGACTGGATGATGGCAGAGAACCGATGGATCACTGCCAGGGAGATTTCCCGTCAATTTGATATTGAACATTGCAAAGCAATTAATACGCTCTCCTATATTCTGTCAGAAGTGGGGGAAATTGTTTGTGAAGTGAAGATGATCCCTAACCAAATTGCAGGACGAGGCTGCCAGTGCCAGCGTCTGGTGAAAGTCGTGAGTATCGACTCTCAACTCTATCGCCGATTGAATCATAATTTGCAGGAAAGAAAAGTGAGCGTGGCGAAAGCGCCGCGACTGTCTGCCGTTCCCCCCACAGAGCTAAACCGTGAGCAGAAATGGCAGATGATGCTGTCAAAAAGTATGCGTCGCTAATTGTCTGTTTAACCTGATGGCGGGGTAAACGGTAATTGACGCGTAGGCCGGATAAGCGTGAGCGCATCCGGCATCAATTACTGTGCTGATTTTGGCTTCACGTCCGTCGTGCCTTTCAGGCGCGGCCGGTTTTCTTCGACCTGCGTTAACGGCTTCGTTTCAGATAACCCCGTTCGACAACGGATCGCAAGATCCTGATATTCTTTGGTATTGAGGCGTTTCCAGTGCAGCTCCTGGTCCGTAACCTGGCGTAGTACGCGCGCAGGTGACCCCACCAGCAGTTGCCTTGCCTCACCCTGAAATCCGGCTTTGACAAAACTCATGGCGGCGACAATGCTCTCTTCGCCAATCACTGCGCCGTCCATAATGACGCTATTCATGCCGACCAGGGCGTCCCGTCCCACCACGCAGCCATGTAGAATAGCGCCGTGGCCGATATGGCCGTTTTCATGCACGATGGTATCGGTATCGCAGTAGCCATGCATAATGCAGCCATCCTGCAGATTAGAGCCTGCCTCCAGGATCAGGCGACCATAATCCCCACGCAATGACGCGAGTGGGCCAATATAAACACCGGCGCCCACGATGACATCGCCAATCAGCACGGCGCTGGGATGGACAAACGCGTCCGGATGCACCACCGGGATCAGTCCTTCAAAGGCGTAATAGCTCATAGTTGTACCTCGGTTTTTTTGCCGGATGGCGGTGTAAACACCTTATCCGGCCTACGGTTGCGCATGTGCTGTAGGCCGGATAAGCGAAGCGCCATCCGGCATAGTCACATTAACGACCTTTCCACACCGGATCGCGTTTTTCGGCAAATGCCTGCGGTCCTTCGAGCGCATCTTCTGAATGCAGTACCGACGGATAATGCTTCAGCACGCCGCTGCGGATGTAGCGGTAGCCTTCTTCTACCGGCATTTCGCTGGTCGCGCGATAAATCTCTTTCAGCGCCGCGATAGCCAGCGGGGCGCTATTGACCAGTTGTTGCGCCAGTTCGCGCGCGCTATCCATCAGTTCGCTCTGGCTGACAACGCGGTTCACGACTCCCCAACGCAGCGCTTCTTCGGCGCTCATTCGTCTGCCGGTCATTACCATTTCGTTGACGATAGCCGGTGGCAGCAGCTTAGGCAGACGCAATACGCCGCCGCTGTCAGGCACGATGCCTAGCTTTGCTTCCGGCAGCGAGAAGCTGGCGTTTTCGGCGCAGACAATAAAGTCCGCCGCCAGCGCCAGCTCAAAACCGCCGCCAAACGCGTAGCCGTTCACCGCGGCGATAACCGGCTTATCGAGGTCAAATATTTCGGTTAAACCAGCAAAGCCGCCGGAACCAAAATCAGCATCCGGCGCTTCACCTTCCGCTGCCGCTTTTAAGTCCCAGCTAGCAGAAAAGAATTTCTCCCCGCCGCCGGTAATGATTGCTACGCGTAATTCCGGATCGTCACGGAAATTAAGAAAAGCTTCACCCATTGCAAAGCTGGTTTTGGCGTCAATGGCATTCGCTTTAGGTCGGTCGAGGGTAATTTCCAGGATCGGGCCGTTACGGGTCAGATGTAATGACTCACTCATAGTTCATCTCCAGATAAATAGTTTCCCGGCGGGATGGATTCCTGCCGGAAGGTTTATTTCAGATTTTTTTTGATTATTTTTCCTGAACAGTTGCGCGGCAGGTCGGTTCTGATCTCCATAAAAGAGGGAACCTTGAATTTCGCCATATTGTTTTCGCAAAAGCTGAAAAACTCGGCTTCGCTTAATGTTTCACCTTCATTAAGGACGATAAACGCTTTAATGGCCTCATCACGGATCGCGTCTTTAATACCAACCACCACAATGTCCTGAATTTTCGGATGTGCAGAAATAATATTTTCCAGCTCGACGCAGGAGACATTTTCCCCGCCGCGTTTAATCATGTTGCAGCGTCTGTCGACAAAATAGAAATAGCCATCCTCATCCTGGTAACCCGAATCACCGGTATGTAACCAGCCCTCTGGTTCCAGCGCCCTGGCGGTTGCCTCCGGCTGCATGTAATACTCTTTGAAGATAGTCTTGCCGGGGATGCCTTTAATACAGATTTCGCCAATTTCTCCGGCGGGCAGCGGGCGATTTTGATCGTCACGGATTTCGGCTTCATAGCTAAATCCCACGCGGCCAATGGAGGGCCAGCGTCGTTTTTCTCCGGGACGGTCGCCGATAATACCGACGATGGTTTCAGTCATACCGTAGGAGGTCAGCAGCCTGACGCCAAAGCGTTCGGTAAAATCGTCTTTTTCCTGCTCGGATAAATTGAGATAGAACATCACTTCGCGCAGGTGATGCTGCCTGTCCGTTGGTGCGGCGGGCTGGACCATCAGCGTGCGGATCATCATCGGAATGCACTCGGTCACCGTCGCCTGATATTTACGTACCTGATCCCAGAATGCCCGGGCGCTGTACTTTTCCAGGAGCACAAAGGTGCTGCCGGCGGAAAAGGCTGGCATTGCGGCGGTACACTGGCAGTCGATATGAAAAGCGGGCATCACCGTCATGTACACGTCATCATCGCGCAGGGCGATTTGCCAGGCAGAGTAGTAGCCTGCAAAACGCAGGTTATAGTGGGTAATCACCACCCCTTTTGGACGCGAGGTGGTACCGGAGGTAAACAGAATTTCCGCCGTATCGTCAGTGGATAACGCGGGCGTATAGCACAGCGTGGCCGATTGACGTGCTTGCAGTTGGGAAAAGTGGCTCACGCCATCGTCAGCCGGAAGCTGCTCGCC
Organism: Salmonella sp. GDC200615; assembly: GCF_050574145.1. Classification (NCBI taxonomy): domain Bacteria; kingdom Pseudomonadati; phylum Pseudomonadota; class Gammaproteobacteria; order Enterobacterales; family Enterobacteriaceae; genus Salmonella; species Salmonella sp. GDC200615. The sequence goes on from NZ_CP192247.1 coordinate 957,364, forward strand.
AATCAGACAGATATGATTAAGCGGAGTGCTATTGTCCTGGCGTATTTCACGGTACATAGGATAAAACTGGACGCTGGTAACCAGCAGACTCACCTGGCTGTTTTGCAGGATCCAGGCGCTTTCTTCGCCCAGTAAGCGGGCATTAATCGGTACCATAATGGCGCCGATTTTTGCCAGTCCAAACCAGCAAAAGATGAATTCCGGACAGTTATCCAGATGCAGCGCGACCCTATCACCCTTGCGGATCCCTAAGGAGTAAAAAAGGTTCGCCGTGCGGTTAATCTCTTCATTGAGCGAAGCATAGCTAAACTGCCGAACGATTCCCTCACAGGATTCGAAAATTAACGCCGTTTTATCTCCGTACACCCCGGCCAGGTCGTCCCACATCTGACGTAAGTTTTGTCCGCCAACGATATCCATATTGCTTTATCCACTGAAATCAGGCGTGAGCGCTAACCGGAAAACCGATTAGCGCATCGCGTTTAATCCTCAACTTTGGCCAGGCCTTTGCCGACCAGTTCCTTAATATCTGCTTCGCTATAACCAATGTTTTTCAGAATGGCGGCGGTATCCATGCCGTGTGACGGCATGCCACGCCAGATTTTCCCCGGGTTGTTTTTAAATTTCGGCATGATGTTCGGCCCTTTACAGGTGCGACCGTCCATTGTTTGCCACTGAGTAATCGATTCGCGGGCAACGTACTGCGGGTTACCTTCCAGTTCCGGAATGGTGAGCACCTTCGCACAGGCGATATTCAGCTCAGCAAAGCGCGCCTGAACTTCGGCGATAGTGTGTGTTGCCAGCCAGGCGTCCAGTTTCTCTTCGACGAGCGGGCCGTAAGGGCATTCCACGCGATGGATGAGCTGCGTGCCTTCCGGAACTTCCGGCGTACCAAGAATATGGGCCAGGCCAATATCTTTAAAACACTCGTTGATTTGCGTGATGCCGACCAACTCCATGACGATGTAACCATCGGCGCATTTATACAGGCCGCAACCAGCGTAGTAGGGGTCTTTCCCTTTCGTCATACGTGGACAGATTTCGCCGCCGTTGAAGTAGTCCATCATGAAGTACTGACCCATGCGCAGCATCACTTCGTACATGGCGATATCGATGCTTTCACCTTTACCCGTTTCGCGTACTTTGTGCAGGGCCGCCAGCGCGGCTGTCGTCGCGGTCATCCCGGAGAAGTAATCGGCGGTATACGGGAAGGCTGGCATCGGCTGATCAACGTCGCCGTTTTGGATCAGATAACCACTGAATGCCTGCGCGATGGTGTTATACGCCGGAAGATTGGTGTACTCCTCGGTACCATACTGGCCGAAGCCGGAAAGGTGGGCAATGACCAGTTTCGGGTTATGTTCCCACAGCACTTCATCAGTAATACCACGGCGGGCAAAGGCCGGGCCTTTACTGGCTTCAATGAAAATATCGGTAGTTTCCATCAGTTTCAGAAACGCTTCCCGACCTTCATCTTTGAAAATATTCAGCGACAGGGCGTGCAGGTTGCGGCGTGAGAGCTGCGGGTAGTTAGGCTGTACGCGGATGGTATCGGCCCATGCGACGTTTTCAATCCAGATAACCTCGGCGCCCCATTCGGCGAACATCTGTCCGGCGAATGGACCGGCGATTTCGATTCCTGAAAAAACAACGCGTACCCCAGCAAGCGGGCCAAAGGTTGGCATTGGTAAATGATTCATCATTTTTCTCCTGGCATTTTTTGCGGTATGTAGGCCGGATAAGCACAGCGCCATCCGGCATGATTGCCTGATGGCGACGCCCCGCGTCTTATCAGGCCTACAAGGGATCGATTAGCGGTATTGCTTAAGTACCGCACGACCCAACGTCAGGATCTGCATTTCATCAGAACCACCAGAAACACGGTCAACGCGCAGGTCACGCCAGAAACGCGTGATGCGGTGGTTGCCCGCGATACCAACACCTCCCAGTACCTGCATGGCGGTGTCTACCACTTCAAACGCGGCGTTGGCGCAGAAGTATTTGCACATTGCCGCGTCGCCGGAGGTAATCGTGCCGTTATCCGCTTTCCACGCGGCTTCCAGCAGCATATTTTTCATGGAGTTCAGTTTGATCGCCATATGCGCAAACTTCTCCTGAATCAGCTGGAAACGGCCAATAGCTTCACCAAACTGCACGCGCTGATTCGCGTAACGCGCAGCGTCTTCAAAAGCGCACATTGCGGTACCGTAGTTGGTCAGCGCGACGAGGAAGCGTTCATGGTCAAACTCTTCTTTCACGCGGTTGAAGCCGTTACCTTCCCGACCGAACATGTCTTTCTCGTCCAGTTCAACGTCGTCAAAGGTGATTTCACAGCAGCTATCCATGCGCAGACCGAGTTTCTCCAGTTTGTTGACCTTGATACCCGCTTTGCTCATGTCCACAAACCACTCGGTGTAAACCGGTTTATCCGGCGATGCACCGTCTCTCGCCATGACCACGATGTACGGGGTATAGGCGCTACTGGTGATAAAGCACTTACTGCCATTAAGATAAACCTTACCATTTTTGCGTGTATAAGTGGTTTTCAGACTACCAACATCCGATCCCGCTCCCGGTTCGGTGATAGCAGAGTTCCACATCTGCTTACCGGTGCCCCGGAACGCCATGATTTTATCAATTTGCTCCTGAGTCCCTTCACGCAGGAAAGTGTTAAAACCTCCTGGCAATTGGTACAACACGTAAGTTGGCGCGCCAAGACGTCCCAGCTCTATCCAGACGGCGGCGACGGTAACAAAACCCGCTTCCAGACCGCCGTGTTCTTCCGGGATCAGCAGGCTATCAATACCCATATCCGCCAGCGCTTTTACAAAACGCTCAGGGTAGACGCTGTCACGATCGCACTCGGCAAAATAAGCTTCCCAGTTCTCACTGGCCATCAGTTCGCGAATACCGGCGACAAACAGCTCCTGTTCGTCATTTAAGTTGAAATCCATCTTTCAGCCTCTTGATCAATTGGGTTAATAAGAATTACTTGTCTTTTCAGTGCACCTTGGCGTCTTTAATAAAGGACAGCGTCACCATAATGTTGACGAAGAACAGCGGACATCCTCCGGCGATAATCGCGGTCTGAATCGGCTTCAACCCACCCAGCGCCAGCAGAACGATACCGATGATGCCGACCAGCACTGACCAGCCGATACGCACTAACAGAGGCGGCTCTTCACCATCGCGAACTTCACGACAGGTCGATATCGCCAGGGTGTAAGAGCAGGCGTTAATCAGCGTGACGGTGGCAATAAAGCAGAGGATGAAGAAGCCCCACATGGTGGCGGTGCTGAGCGGCAAGGCGGCCCAGGTTTCGATAATGGCGCGCGCCACGACGTGTTGCTCAATCAGTTGCGGAATGTTGAGGATGTTTTTATCCATCAGCAGCAGCGTGTTGCTGCCCAGCACTGTCCACAGGATCCAGGTAGACGCGGTCAGACCCATCACCATCCCGAAGCACAGTTCACGTACGGTACGACCACGGGAAATACGGGCCAGGAAGATACTCATCTGGATGGCGTATATAACCCACCACGCCCAGTAGAAAACGGTCCAGCCCTGTGGGAAGCCGCCTTTACCGATGGCGTCGGTATAGAACAGCATCCGTGGCAGATGCATTAACAGCATCCCGACGGAGTCGGTGAAGTAGTTCATGATGAAGCTGGCGCCGCTGACGATAAACACCCAGCCGAGCATCAGGAAGCTCAGGTAGCTACGCACATCGCTGGCGATTCTGACCCCTTTTTGCAGGCCGCAGGCCACGCAAATCGCGTTCAGAATGATCCAGCAGGTAATGATGATGGCATCCAATTGCAGCGTATGCGGAATACCGAACAGCCATTGCATACACTCGGTGACCAGCGGGGTAGCCAGACCGAGGCTGGTGCCCATCGCGAAGATCAGCGCCACCAGGTAGAAGTTATCGACGATGGTACCGAACAACCCTTTCGCATGCTTTTCACCGACGAGCGGTACCAGCGTGGAGCTGGGGCGGATGACATCCATCTTGCGTACAAAGAAGAAGTAGGCGAAGGCCACAGAAAGGAAGCTATAGGTTGCCCACGGCAGCGGCCCCCAGTGGAACAGGCTGTACGCCAGGCCTATCTCTTTCGCGCCCGTGGAATTTGGTTCCAGGCCGAACGGCGGGGTGGAGATATAGTAGTAGATCTCAATAGAGCCCCAGAACAGAACCGCAGCGGATGTACAGGAGGCGAACATCATGAAAATCCAGCTGGCGGTGCTAAACTCCGGTTTTTCGTCACCTAATCTCTTTTTGGCATAGGGGCCAAAAACCAGCCAGAACCAGCCGAAGAGCATGACGACCATATACCATTCAAATGCCCAACCCCAGACGTTGGTGACATAACTGAATACCGCATTAATAACGACGTTAGCGGCATCAAGATCTCTGACTGTTAGCCAGCAAAGTATCCCGACAATTATTAATGGCGGAAAAAAAACCTTCGGTTCAATTCCCGATTTTTTCTTTTCATTTTTCATAAGTGAATTCCAGTGTGAAAACGAAATTTATTTAGCGTGCCAGTCCATGAACGTTTGTTTATTTATTATTAATGATTTGTTGATAAGTTTTTAACCTCTGGGACGCCTCAATGAGTAACTCATGATGGGTATTCACTTCGGGTGATTCTGTTATCTTTGTCACACTTTTTTGCGTTGATTATTTTGTGTCTAAATTTTGATTTTTGCTTTATTTATCAATTTATTAGTTGTGGTTTTTTAACTTTTTTAAGTATCTGGCGTTCAATATTGTTGAGCCAGCAAACAATATTGAAAATTTTCATATTTGGCATATTTCTTTCAATATTGGTGAGGTGCGTAACACTATTGAAAGTTACGAATATCAATGTGTGACATTTTCAATATTGGTGATTAAGGTTTTATTTCCGAATTAAAGAGCGTGATATCTGTATTTAACACCGCCGATATAAATACGTTTCCTTCATGATTTCTGGAGATGCAATGAAGATAATTACTTGCTACAAATGCGTACCTGATGAGCAGGATATTGCGATTAATAATGCTGACGGAACACTCGATTTCAGCAAAGCGGATAGCAAAATCAGCCAATATGATCTGAATGCAATTGAAGCTGCTTGCCAGTTAAAACAGCAGTTGGGAGACGCTCAGGTTGTCGCCATGAGCGTTGGCGGCAAAGCGCTGACCAATGCAAAAGGGCGCAAAGATGTCCTCTCTCGTGGCCCTGATGAACTGATTGTGGTCATTGACGATCAATTTGAGCAGGCGCTGCCGCAACACACCGCTACCGCGCTGGCCGCCGCGGCGCAAAAATCAGGTTTCGATCTACTTATCTGCGGCGACGGTTCTTCCGATCTTTATGCTCAGCAGGTTGGTTTGCTGGTGGGCGAAGCGCTGAACATTCCGGCGATTAACGGCGTGAGTAAAATCCTCTCTCTTACCGACAGCACATTGACAGTAGAACGCGAACTGGAAGATGAAGTTGAAACGCTGAGCATCCCGCTCCCGGCGGTGATCGCGGTTTCCACCGACATTAACACCCCACAAATCCCTTCGATGAAAGCCATTCTTGGCGCGGCGAAAAAACCGGTTCAGGTCTGGTCGCCTGCGGATATCGGGCTGAACAGCGTATCCGCGTATTCCACACAACAGGTTGCCGCACCGAAGCAGCGCGAGCGTCAGCGTGTGGTGATTGAAGGTGACGGTGAAGAACAAATCGCCGCGTTTGTCGAGAATCTGCGCAAAATCATTTAATTATCAGGGGATGTTATGAACAAATTTTCCAGTGTCTGGGTATTCAGCGATACCCCTTCTCGTCTGCCCGAACTGATGAGTGGCGCGCAGGCTGTAGGTGAAAAAGTTAACGCGTTCGTACTGAACGAAGCGGATAGCGCGACAGCATGTCATTTGGGCGCCGATCATGTCTGGCTGCTCAGCGGCAAACCAGAAGACCGCATGATCGAAGACTACGCTGCTGCGATGGCTGAGACTATTCGTCAGCATAGTGAGGGCGGCGCGGTGCTGCTGCCGAATACGCGTCGGGGCAAGCTGTTGGCGGCAAAGCTGGGCTATCGCTTGTCGGCTGCGGTTTCCAACGACGCCAGCGAAGTCTCCCTGCAGGATGGAAAAGCGGCGGTCAAACATATGGTCTACGGCGGTCTGGCGATAGGGGCAGAAACCATCGCTTCGCCGTTTGCCGTGATCACGCTCAGCAGCGGAACGTTTGACGCACAAGACCCGGACACTTCTCGCAGCGGCGAGATGCATACCGTGCAGTGGCAGGCTCCGGCCACTACCGTGACCCGCACCGCAACCCAGGCGCGTCAGAGCAACAGCGTTGACCTCGACAAAGCGCGTCTGGTGGTCAGCGTGGGACGCGGCATCGGCAGCAAAGAGAATATCTCGCTGGCCGAAGCGCTGTGCCAGACCATCGGCGCCGAGCTGGCCTGTTCCCGCCCGGTAGCGGAAAACGAGAAGTGGATGGAGCACGAGCGCTACGTCGGTATCTCCAACCTGATGCTCAAACCTGAACTGTATCTGGCAGTGGGGATCTCCGGGCAGATCCAACACATGGTCGGCGCCAACGGCGCGCAGACGATTTTCGCCATCAACAAAGATAAAAACGCGCCAATCTTCCAGTATGCGGATTTTGGCATCGTTGGCGATGCGCTGAAGATCCTGCCTGCGCTGACGGCTGCCTTAGTGCGATAAACCATTTCGGGCAGGATGCGAAGGTATCTTGCCGCTGACAGGAGTACGTATGTCCGAAGATATCTTTGATGCCATCATCGTGGGTGCAGGTCTGGCCGGTTCGGTTGCGGCGCTGGTGCTTGCTCGCGAAGGTGCACAGGTGCTGGTTATCGAGCGTGGCAATTCTGCTGGCGCGAAGAATGTCACCGGTGGGCGCTTGTATGCACATAGCCTGGAACGCATCATTCCCGGCTTTGCGGATCAGGCCCCCATTGAACGCATGATCACCCACGAAAAACTCGCCTTTATGACCGACAAAGGGGCGATGACGATGGATTATTGCAACGGCGAGGACGCCGCATCGTCGCAGGTTTCTTATTCCGTTTTGCGCAGTAAATTTGACGCCTGGCTGATGGAGCAGGCCGAAGAGGCGGGGGCGCAACTGATCACCGGTATTCGCGTGGATAACGTTGTTCAGCGTGATGGCAGAGTCGTGGGCGTGGAAGCCGATGGCGATATTCTGGAAGCCAAAGTCGTAATCCTCGCTGACGGGGTGAATTCTCTGCTGGCTGAAAAGCTGGGCATGGCAAAGCGTGTTGAGGCATCGCATGTTGCTGTCGGCGTGAAGGAACTGATCGAATTGCCGAAGTCGGTCATTGAAGATCGTTTCCAGTTACAGGGCAACGAAGGTGCCGCCTGTCTGTTTGCCGGGGCGCCAACCGATGGTCTGATGGGCGGTGGCTTCCTGTATACGAATGAAACAACCCTTTCCCTGGGGCTGGTCTGCGGTCTTCATCATCTGAAAGACGCGAAAAAATCGGTCCCGCAAATGCTGGAAGATTTCAAACAGCATCCGGCAGTTGCGCCGCTGATCGCCGGTGGCAAGCTGGTGGAATATGCCGCGCACGTTGTACCCGAGGCGGGAATGAATATGCAGCCTGAACTGGTGGGCGATGGCGTGCTGATTGCCGGAGACGCTGCCGGCATGTGTATGAACCTCGGCTTTACCATTCGGGGTATGGATCTCGCCATATCCGCAGGCGAAGCGGCGGCGAAGACGGTGCTTTCGGCGATGAAGAGCGACGATTTTAGCAAGCAGTCGCTGGATGAATACCGTCAGCATCTGGACGAAGGTCCGATGCGCGATATGCGTATGTATCAGAAACTGCCAGCTTTTCTTGATAATCCCCGCATGTTTACCGCTTATCCCGAAATGGCGGTCAGTATCGCGCACGACCTGTTCACCGTGGATGGCTCCGCTCCGGTGCCGATGCGTAAAAAAATCCTGCGCCATGCGAAGAAAGTGGGCTTCATCAACCTGATGAAAGATGGCCTGAAAGGAGTGACCGTATTATGACATCTCCCGTTAATGTGGACGTCAAACTGGGCGTCAATAAGTTCAATGTGGATGAAGACAGCCCGCACATCATTCTCAAAACCGATCCTGATAAACAGGCGCTGGAGGTGCTGATTAAGGCCTGCCCGGCGGGACTGTATAAAAAGCAGGACGACGGCAGCGTTCGTTTTGATTACGCCGGGTGCCTGGAGTGCGGAACGTGCCAGATCCTCGGCCTTGATACGGCGCTGGAAAAATGGGAATACCCGCGCGGGACGTTTGGCGTGGAGTTCCGCTACGGCTAATAAGTACGAAGTTGTGCCCCCGTTGGCCGGATAAGATGCGGTAGCGTCGCCATCCGGCAATCATGTGGCGCCAATGCCGGATGGCGGCGGAAACGCCTTATCCGGCCTACAGATGCGCTTTGCCCGTGTTGAAACAGGACATCACCATGCAGCAGCCCAGGAACTTTGATGACCTTAAATTCTCCTCCATTCATCGCAGAATTATGCTGTGGGGAAGCGGCGGCCCGTTCCTTGATGGCTACGTGCTGGTGATCATTGGCGTGGCGCTGGAACAACTGACGCCGCTATTGCACCTTGATGCTGAATGGATTGGCGCGCTCGGCGCGGCTACGCTTGCCGGACTGTTTATCGGCACCTCGTTGTTTGGCTATATTTGCGATAAAGTCGGGCGGCGTAAAATGTTCCTGCTTGATATTATCGCTATCGGCGTTATCTCCGTGGCGACCATGTTTGTTTCCACGCCGCTTGAATTACTGGTGATGCGCGTTTTAATTGGCATTGTTATCGGCGCGGATTACCCTATCGCTACTTCCATGATTACGGAGTTTTCCAACACCCGCCAGCGCGCGTTCTCCATCGGTTTTATCGCCGCGATGTGGTACGTCGGCGCGACCTGCGCCAACCTGGTGGGCTACTGGCTGTATGACATGGAAGGCGGCTGGCGTTGGATGCTTGGCAGCGCCTTTATCCCGTGCTTAATCATTTTGATTGGCCGCTTTGACCTGCCGGAATCGCCACGCTGGCTATTGCGAAAAGGACGGGTAAAAGAGTGCGAACAAATGATGATCAAACTGTTCGGCGAACCGGTCTGCTTTGACGATGAGCCGCCGCAGGAGACCCGCTTCCTGCAGTTGTTTAACCGCCGTCATTTTCCGTTTGTACTGTTCGTTGCGGCTATCTGGACCTGTCAGGTAATCCCGATGTTCGCTATCTATACCTTTGGGCCGCAGATTGTCGGGTTACTCGGCTGGGAGCAGGGGCGCAACGCGGCGCTCGGCAATGTGGTGATTAGCCTCTTTTTTATGCTGGGCTGTATACCGGCGATGTTCTGGCTAAACAGTATTGGCCGTCGCCCTCTGCTTATTGGCAGCTTCGCCATGATGACTATCGCGCTGGCGCTGCTGGGGCTGGTGTCAAATCTGGGCATCATACTGGTCGTGGTGGCGTTTGCGGTATACGCCTTCTTTTCCGGCGGACCGGGCATACTGCAATGGCTTTATCCTAATGAACTCTTCCCGACGGATATTCGCGCTTCGGCCGTGGGGGTTATCATGTCGTTAAGCCGCATCGGAACCATTGTCTCCACCTGGGCATTACCGATTTTTATTACTCGTTACGGTATTAATAACGTCATGCTGATTGGCGCGTTGATTTCGTTAGTCGGGCTTGGCGTATCGGTGATGTTTGCCCCGGAAACTCGCGGCTTGACGCTGACACAGACCGGAAACATGACTTTGCGCGGAACGCCATCGGATAACCCTCATTAAGAGTGTTCTGCATTTCTCCCTGCTTTTCGCCAATAACGCTACAGTTAACAGTCACATGCTAAAACAACTGAAAAGCAGGGAGAACACCATGCAAAAACGTCTTATGACCGCACTGTTTACCGCAGCAACACTATTCACCGTCGCAGGATGCTCTTCTAACCAGGCGGTTGAAACCACGGATGGCAAAACTATTGTCACCGACGGGAAACCCGAGGTCGATAACGATACCGGTATGGTGTCTTATAAAAACGCCGCCACCGGGAAAACCGAACAGATTAACCGCGATCAGCTGAAAAATATGAGCGAGCTGGATAATTAATTAAATTTTTTCTGGTTAGCTGCTCAATAATATTCTCTCTTTATGCGCATCCATTTATTCCCATGCGAATAAACGGATGTCTGAACAGGCAGGGACGCCGGGAAACGTCGAAATACGTTCGCCCGTGTTCCCGCTTTCCCCACCGCGCTGTCCTCTTACATGAGGTTACACTCATCGACATTTCTCTGAACAGCGGCTCAACATTTCCCGGAAAAAAACATATCGCAGGGCATTTATCCTTATGATTAGGTATAAATGATGAGGTATAAGGAACAGGAGTCTGTAATGAAACTGAAACCAATACCTTTTTATTTGCTCGCGCTATTTTCTGCCGCCTCCGGGGCTACGGAGATAAACGCCTGCAAAGACCTGATCGGAACATGGAAAACCACGGCAGATAACCCGCCTTATACCATGACAATATTGCCGCCAGTAGAAAGCTGCGGGGAAAAATGTGTGAAACTGAACGTGCAGTATGAACTTGACGTGACTCACCGCAATGCGCTTTATTGCCATGAAGGACACGAGGGGGTAAAAGGGCAGGGACCCATGGTGATAGCATTTGAAGGGGCGTATGGTGGACACGCTATTGGAACCTATAACCGACAGCTGCAATTACTTTGGGCTGGCGTAATACCGAAAAATAAAAAGGGGAAATGGATAACGAAAATGGAAAATTACTGGTTCAGGCAGGTAAAAGCGCACTAAACATCATCTTAAAACAGCCCGCAAAACCGTCTTATTTACGAAGGGCTTACTGCCTGCGCGCGCCCATTCCAACGGCTTGCCTGCCCCGGATGAACTGTTGATAAAAAAGAGGGCCAGCATCTGTTTCCAGACGGCCCTGAGTGGATTGTGACGTAACATGGCACCTTGCTGGCGCTCTCTTATTATTTCATGCCTGTGCCCTCGTTATGGCGCAATCAGAGCTTTATTTCGTCGCATCGTTATAAACTTCGGCAACGGCTTCAAAATTCGGACCATGCTCACGTGCAGCGATAATATGATAATATTTTCCGCCTTTCGCATCGGCTAATTCTGACAGTTTTTCGCGTAGATCAGAGGGTGAGGAAATCTGCCCGCCACTCTGGGACACATTTATGGTGCCGACCTTAACCAGTTTGAAGTGGCTGATTTCTTGTTTAGAGACCTGCTCTGCCGCAAGTGTGCTGAATGAAGCAACCGTTGCCAGTAATGCGGCGGCAATAATGCGTTTTTTCATAGTTCTGTTCCTGTTGCATTGATGATAAGGTTTGCGCAATATCAGTAATCCGTAACGAAATTATTTATCCCCTTCATACTTCAGGTTGCTTATGGGTTGGCTACGGATTACTCGGCCCACCCATGGGCCTCGCCCTGACGGGCCGTCGCACGCGACGTTCAAATCTGCTCCCGGCAAATTTGTCGCTCACCTCAGTCACATAATTATCTATGCTCCTGGGGACTCACTCCCTTGCCGCCTTTAAGCAACTCGAATTATTTTGGGTAATAACCTCGGTTGATTATCTGAAAATAGCCTTATTTGGTGTGACCGTCTTATATCTTGTTATAGTCACCTCTTTATGTTGTTGTCAATGTAAAATAATGCACTGCCAGCTAAAAAGAAACTTAACCCCCTGTAAATAATAGTTTTTATATTATTTCTTTTAATGGCGTAATTTTTATTGAATCACGCGGCAATACGCTAGTTTTATTCATAAGCAACATAACAGAATTGAGTTATGTTTTAATTTCCCAGAGTGATATTACCGGTTGTATGTCTATGGTTGCGCGGCCTGTTACTGATAGTGTTTCTTTCGGGGCGATTTTATTGTAGCGGCATAGGGTAATCACCGTAGTTGAAGGGAAAAGGCACGAACACAGAGCTATAGAGTATGTTTAATAATGTATTTTTTTATGAAGTAATGTCTGCAGTTGTATCTCTAAAATAAAAACAATGAACTTTTCATCTAAATAATTTTTCAATGAATTATGCTCATTTATTAATATATTTCTAATTTGAAATACAAATCAATTTATAACACATATTCTTACCCGGAAGGCATTGATACATATCCACGCTTCCTCGTACAGTAATAAATGAATATGTGATAAAGTTACTGACTACAGGTATAATAATATGAGTAATAAAAAAAATCTGTCCGCAGAAGAGACGGATCTTACGCGTAGGAAACTGTTAACCAGCGCCGGTATTCTTGCCGCCGGCGGTATGCTATCCGGCGCGGTAAAAGCTGATGAAAAATGTGCCGTCAAGGCGAAACCGGCGTGGGATAAACCGTTTACCGGCGAAATCCCGGAAAAATTGCCAGAAGGATATAATATTCTGTTAGTCGTGACCGACCAGGAGCGTTTTTTTCCTACGTTTCCTTTCCCGGTACCCGGCAGAGAGCGGCTCATGAAAACGGGGGTGACATTCTGTAATCATCAGAATACCAGTAATGTCTGTACGCCTTCCCGCTCCGTATTGTATACCGGCTTACATATGCCCCAGACAAAAATGTTTGATAATCTGGGCTTACCCTGGATGCCTTATGACCTTGACCCCGCTCTTGGAACCACAGGCCATATGATGCGGGAACTGGGATACTATACGGCCTATAAAGGTAAGTGGCATCTTACAGAAAAACTGGAGAAGCCTTTGCCTGACGAAAAAGATGAGGATATTGATGTCGGGGATATTCCTGAACCAGAATTACATAAAATTATGGAAAAATATGGTTTTGCTGACTATCACGGCATCGGCGATATTATAGGCCATAGTAAAGGCGGCTATTTTTATGATTCAACCACCACGGCTCAGACTATAAATTGGTTAAGATGCAAGGGGCAGCCCTTGAATGACCAACACAAGCCCTGGTTCCTGGCCGTTAACCTCGTTAATCCTCATGACGTCATGTTTATTGATACCGATAAAGAGGGAGAAAAGGTACAGTGGCGTGGCGAGTTGGATCAGGATGATAATACCCTGGCGCCCACGCAGCCGCCGGAAAACGAGCTTTATCAGGCAAGCTGGCCGAACTATCCGCTGCCGGCAAACAGGCATCAATAATTCAATGAGCAGGGAAGACCGCCGGCGCATCTTGAATACCAGACGGCGCGCGCTGCGCTGGAAGGGCAGTTTCCTGATGAAGATCGTCGTTGGCGTAAACTGCTTGACTACTATTTCAACTGTATCCGCGATTGTGATACTCACCTTGACCGGATATTAAATGAACTGGATGCCCTCAAGTTAACTGATAAAACGATTGTTGTATTTACTGCCGATCATGGCGAATTAGGCGGAAGCCATCAGATGCACGGTAAAGGCGCTTCCGTTTATAAAGAACAGATCCATGTACCGATGATTATTTCTCACCCGGCGTACCCCGGTAATAAGAAATGTCAGGCGTTGACCTGTCATCTTGATATTGCGCCGACATTAGTTGGGCTGACCGGTTTGCCGGAAGAAAAACAGCACCAGGCGTTAGGCAACCGCAAAGGCGTTAATTTTAGCGGATTGCTAAAAAACCCGGAGAGCGTTGCGGTTAATGCGGTGAGAAATGCCAGCTTATATTGCTATGGCATGATCTTGTATACCGATGCCCATTATCTCCACCGTGTTATCGCGCTACAAAGAGATAAACAAAAAACGGTGGCGCAAATCAAGCAGGAAATATCCCATTTGCATCCTGATTTTAGCCATCGTTCAGGGACGCGGATGATTAACGATGGTCGTTATAAGTTTGCGCGTTATTTCTCGCTAAGGGAGCATAATACGCCGGAAACCTGGGAGGATCTTATTAAGTACAACGATCTTGAACTTTACGATCTTAAAAATGATCCCGATGAGAACCATAACCTTGCTGCTGATAAACAGAAATATCAGGATCTCATTCTTACGATGAATGAAAAACTGAATAAAATTATCAAAGACGAAATTGGCGTGGATGACGGCAGTTTTATGCCGGATGCGGCCCATGAGCCGTGGGATCTTACTATTGAGCAATTTAACCGCATGGCGAAAGATTAAGAGCCTGGCCCATTAGGCTATTTTATTCGTCGGCGATCTGGCATCCAGCGTGTCTGGAGGTTCAGATGCTGTTGGCGCTGCGCTTATTGGGTCTGTATCATCATGTAATGGATTGATATTACAGTCATTACAGGCAAATTTAGCGCAGCGCCGCCCGGTAAGAAGGCCTTAAACCGATTGGTCAGCGATTTAAGGCTACTATCATCACCGACCTTTCCACACCGGATCGCGCTTTTCCGCAAACGCCTGCGGCCCTTCGAGGGCATCTTCGGGGAGCAGGATGGCGTCAACTCCTTGCGGGCGTTAATTCAATTTTTTCTGGTTAGCCGCTCAATAATATTCACTATTAGCCTGGCGAATTTGTCACTACACTTTGTGATAAAAAACAGATCATCACAGGCTAATCATGATCCTCATTATTTATGCGCATCCGTATCCGCATCATTCTCATGCGAATAAGCAGATGCTTGAACAGGCAGGGACGCTGGAAAACGTCGAAATACGTTCGCTTTATCACCTCTATCCCGATTTCAATATTGACGTTGCCGCCGAACAGGAGGCGCTGTCGCGCGCGAGTCTTATCGTCTGGCAGCATTCGATGCAGTGGTATAGCGTCCCTCCTTTACTCAAATTATGGATGGATAAAGTCCTCACCCACGGCCGGGCTTACGGTCATGGCGGTACGGCATTGCACGGTAAACATCTGCTGTGGGCGGTAACGACCGGCGGTGGTGAAAACCATTTTACTATCGGTTCACATCCGGGATTTGACGTCCTTTCTCAGCCGCTACAGGCGACGGCGCTCTATTGCGGCCTCAAATGGCTGCCGCCGTTTTCCATGCACTGCACGTTCATTTGCGATGACGACACCTTACAGGCGCAGGCGCGTCAGTATAAACAGCGTTTACTGGCATGGCAGGAGGTGAATCATGGATAGCCATACTCTACTGCAGGCGCTGATCTATCTTGGTTCGGCGGCGTTGATTGTGCCGATTGCGGTACGTTTGGGCTTAGGATCGGTGCTGGGGTATCTGATTGCGGGTTGCATTATCGGCCCCTGGGGGCTACGGCTGGTAACGGACGCCGAATCTATTCTGCATTTTGCGGAAATCGGCGTCGTGCTGATGTTGTTTGTTATTGGGCTTGAACTGGACCCGCAACGGTTATGGAAGCTGCGCGCCTCGGTATTTGGCGGCGGCGCGTTACAGATGGTGGTCTGCGGCGGACTGATTGGTCTGTTCTGTATGTTTCTTGGCCTGCGTTGGCAGGTGGCGGAACTGATTGGCATGACGCTGGCGCTTTCGTCCACGGCTATCGCCATGCAGGCAATGAATGAGCGTAACCTGACCGTTTCACAAGTAGGGCGTAGCGCATTTGCAGTGCTCTTGTTCCAGGATATCGCGGCGATCCCGCTGGTGGCGATGATTCCGCTGCTGGCCGCCAGCGGCGCATCCACCACGCTTGGCGCGTTTGCGCTATCGGCGTTGAAAGTCGCAGGCGCGTTGGCGCTGGTGGTGTTGCTGGGACGCTACGTTACGCGCCCGGCGCTGCGCTTTGTCGCGCGTTCTGGTTTGCGGGAAGTGTTCAGCGCCGTGGCGCTATTTCTGGTGTTTGGTTTCGGCCTGTTGCTGGAAGAGGTTGGGCTGTCAATGGCGATGGGCGCGTTCCTGGCGGGCGTTCTGCTGGCGAGTTCGGAATATCGTCATGCGCTGGAAAGCGATATTGAACCCTTTAAGGGGCTGCTGCTGGGGCTGTTCTTTATTGGCGTCGGCATGTCGATTGATTTCGGCACGCTGGTGGAGAATCCGCTGCGCATTCTGCTGTTGTTGGCCGGTTTTCTGGCAATCAAAATCGTCATGCTGTGGCTGGTCGCGAGGCCGCTGGGCGTACCGGCAAAACAGCGTCGCTGGTTTGCCGTCTTATTAGGCCAGGGAAGTGAGTTTGCGTTTGTGGTTTTTGGCGCGGCGCAAATGGCGGATGTACTTGAGCCGGAATGGGCAAAAGCGCTGACGCTGGCGGTCGCGCTGTCGATGGCGGCAACGCCGATTTTTCTGGTGCTGCTGACGCGCATGGAGAAGACCGCGACGGGGGAAGCGCGCGAGGCGGATGAAATCGACGAAGAGCAACCGCGGGTTATTGTGGCCGGGTTTGGACGATTTGGGCAGATAGCCGGGCGTTTGCTGCTGTCGAGCGGGGTGAAGATGGTGGTGCTCGATCACGACCCCGATCATATCGAAACGCTGCGTAAATTCGGCATGAAGGTTTTTTATGGCGATGCGACGCGTATGGATTTACTGGAATCTGCCGGAGCGGCGAAGGCGGAGGTATTGATTAACGCCATTGACGATCCGCAAACCAATTTGCAACTGAGTGAACTGGTGAAGTCGCATTTCCCGCATCTGCAGATTATCGCCCGCGCCCGTGATGTCGATCATTACATTCGCCTGCGCCAGGCTGGTGTGGCGATGCCAGAACGTGAAACCTTCGAAGGCGCGCTCAAAAGCGGGCGACAGGCGCTGGAAGCGCTGGGGCTGGGGCGTTATGAAGCCCGCGAGCGCGCGGATCTGTTCCGTCATTTTAATACCCGGATGGTGGAAGAGATGGCGAAAGGGGAAAACGATCCGTTATCTCGCGCCGCCGCCTATAAACGTACCAGCGCGATGTTGAGCGAAATTATTACCGAGGACCGGGAGCATCTGTCGTTGATTCAGCGCCACGGCTGGCAGGGAACGGCTGAGGGCAAACATTCCGGGGAGGCCGCTGATGAACCCGAGGTCAAACCGTCAATCTAAAGTAAAAAATGTGATGTTCTGCAAACTTTACTGCTAATTGGCTGTTTTTGAACTACTGTAATGCTGGCGCTCCACATCAAATGAGTGGCGTCGCCAGCAGAACGAAAAATTTTCGTGCTCATCCTCTTTTCGTCAGTCGACGAAAGATTGCGCTTTACGTATAGTGGCGGCAATTTTTTTTGTATCAGGAAATAATTAATGATCAGTCTGATTGCGGCGTTAGCGGTGGATCGCGTCATCGGTATGGAAAACGCCATGCCGTGGAACCTGCCTGCCGATCTCGCCTGGTTTAAACGTAACACGTTAAATAAACCTGTCGTCATGGGACGTCACACCTGGGAGTCCATCGGACGCCCCTTACCGGGACGTAAAAATATTGTTATCAGCAGCCAGCCAGGCACCGACGATCGCGTGCAGTGGGTGAAGTCTGTCGATGAGGCGATTGCCGCTTGCGGCGATGCGCCGGAAATTATGGTCATTGGCGGCGGGCGCGTGTACGAGCAGTTCCTGCCAAAGGCGCAGAAGCTTTATCTGACGCATATTGATGCGGAAGTCGAAGGCGATACCCATTTTCCGGATTATGAACCGGATGACTGGGAATCGGTATTCAGTGAGTTTCACGATGCCGACGCGCAGAATTCTCACAGCTATTGTTTCGAGATTCTGGAACGTCGTTAACGCTGTAGTGCCGGATGGCGGCGAAACGCCTTATCCGGCCTACTCTTGAGCCAGATGTAGCCGGATGTAGGCCTGATAAGCGTAGCGCCATCAGGCATAAATCTATCAGGCGTTGACCGCTTCGCCTTCGCCCATATCCATCTGGCGGTTTGACGGCTGCACAAAATACTGTTTATCTTCCCAGCGTAAACAGGTCAACTCCCCGCCCCAGCAGCAGCCGGTATCCAGCGCGTAAATACCTTCCGGCGTCCCTTTCCCTTCCAGCGACGCCCAGTGCCCGAACGCAATACTGTAAGCCTCGCTCACCGGCCCCGGAATGGCGAACCACGGCTTCAGCGGCGCAGGGGCATTTTCCGGCGACGCTTTGCTGTACATATCCAGTTGACCGTTAGGAAAGCAGTAACGCATACGGGTAAAGGCATTAGTAATAAAGCGTAGCCGCGCCAGACCGCTTAACTCCGGCGACCAGTTATTCGGCATATCGCCATACATCGCGTCGAGGAAAAACGGATACGAGTCGCTCGACAGCACCGCTTCAACATCGCGGGCGCACTCTTTTGCCGTCTGCAAATCCCACTGCGGGGTAATACCCGCATGCGCCATGACCAGCTTTTTCTCTTCATCTACCTGCAACAGCGGCTGACGGCGTAACCAATTCAACAGCTCATCGGCGTCCGGCGCTTCAAGAAGCGGGGTCAGCCGGTCTTTAGGTTTGTTGCGGCTAATCCCGGCGAATACGGCCAACAGGTGTAAATCGTGATTCCCCAGCACCAAACGCACGCTATTGCCAAGTGATTTGACGTAGCGTAACACGTCCAGCGAACCGGGACCGCGGGCGACCAAATCGCCAGTCAGCCATAGAGTGTCTGTATCTGGCGTAAATTCCACTTGCTGTAATAAGGCGATCAGTTCGTCGTAGCAACCGTGAACGTCGCCGATGAGATAAGTTGCCATTGTTATAATTTTAGTGAATGAGTGTAGGGACGGCGAGTCGAAACACGGGAATGTCGATGGTAAAGGCGTCGCCATTTTCATCGATCATTTCGTAATGACCCTGCATGGTGCCCAGCGGCGTTTCAATTACCGCGCCGCTGGTGTACTGATACTCTTCGCCAGGCGCAATGCGCGGCTGGACGCCAACCACACCTTCGCCCTGGACTTCGGTTTCACGGCCATGACCATTGGTAATCAGCCAGTAGCGGCCCAATAGCTGCACTGGCGCCCGGCCCAGATTGCGGATGGTTACGGTATAGGCAAAAACGTAACGTTCATCGTCAGGTGAGGATTGCGCCTCAATGTAGACGCTTTGCACCTGAATACACACTCTGGGCGAATTGATCATGTTTAACTCTCCTTCAAAGGCGCGTTTTCCGACAGATAGTTGGCCATCTGGCAGTACTGCGCGACAGAGATATTTTCCGCGCGCATTGCCGGGTCAATACCCATTTCCGTCAACGTCTCAACGCTAAAAAGATTGCCGAGACTATTACGGATCGTTTTACGGCGCTGGTTAAAGGCCTCGGTGGTAATACGGCTCAACACGCGAATATCTTTAACCGGGTAAGGCATCGTTGCGTGTGGAACCAGACGCACCACGGCGGAGTCCACTTTGGGCGGCGGCGTGAAGGCGGATGGCGGCACTTCAAGCACCGGGATCACCTGACAGTAATATTGCGCCATCACGCTTAAACGACCATACGCTTTGCTGTTCGGCCCTGCAACCAGACGATTTACCACTTCTTTTTGCAACATAAAGTGCATGTCGGCAATGGCATCAGTATAGCTAAAGAGATGGAACATCAGCGGGGTGGAGATATTATAGGGCAGATTGCCGAACACACGCAGCGGTTGGCCCAACTGCGCAGACAGTTCGCCAAAGTTCATGGTCATGGCGTCCTGCTGATAAATAGTCAGCTTCGGCCCTAAAAACGGATGGGTTTGCAAACGCGCCGCCAGATCGCGGTCAAGTTCAATGACCGTGAGCTTATCCAGTCGTTCGCCGACCGGCTCCGTCAGCGCCGCCAGACCGGGGCCGATTTCAACCATCGCTTGGCCTTTTTGCGGATTAATAGCAGAAACAATACTGTCGATCACAAACCGATCGTTGAGAAAGTTTTGCCCGAAGCGTTTACGGGCTAAATGGCCCTGATGGACTCGATTATTCATTGGGTATTAACAATCATTTTGATGGCGAGATTAAGCGCCGTAATAAAACTGCCGACATCCGCTTTTCCACGGCCCGCCAGTTCAAGCGCGGTGCCGTGGTCAACGGAGGTTCGAATAAAAGGTAGGCCGAGCGTAATATTCACTCCCCGACCGAATCCCTGGTATTTTAGCACGGGCAGGCCCTGATCGTGGTACATTGCCAGCACCGCGTCGGCATTATCGAGATATTTGGGCTGAAACAGCGTATCAGCAGGTAGCGGCCCGTTGAGTTTCATCCCCTGCGCCCGCAGCTCGTCGAGCACCGGAATGATGGTGTCTATCTCTTCCGTGCCCATATGACCGCCTTCGCCCGCGTGCGGATTCAGGCCACAGACAAGAATGCGCGGTTCGGCAATACCAAATTTGGTCCGCAAATCGTGATGCAAAATAGCAATCACTTCGTGCAAAAGCGCAGGGGTGATGGCGTCTGCAATCGCCCGTAGCGGCAGATGCGTGGTCGCCAGCGCCACGCGAAGTTCTTCGGTTGCCAGCATCATCACGACTTTTTTCGCCTGCGAACGCTCTTCGAAAAACTCGGTATGACCGGTAAACGGAATGCCTGCGTCGTTAATAACGCCTTTGTGCACGGGGCCTGTGATCAGCGCGGCAAATTTACCGTTCAGACAGCCATCACACGCTCGCGCCAGCGTCTCTACCACGTAGGGGCCATTTTCTACCGTCAACTGACCGGGGATGGCAGGCGCGCGCAGCGAGACCGGCAATAGGGTCAGCGTTCCCGCGGGCTGCGGCGCAGCGGGGACATCAGGCGAGTAAGGGAGAAGCGAGAGGGGCAGGCCGAGCATGGCGGCCCGCTCCGTCAGGAGCGCGCCGTCCGCACAGACGACCAGTTCAATCGGCCACGCGCGTTGCGCCAGTTGGACGACAAGATCGGGGCCAATCCCGGCGGGTTCGCCGGGAGTGATAACAACGCGTTGCGCACTGCTCATTAGTTACTCAAAATCTTAACGTAAGCGCTGGCGCGCTGTTCTTGCATCCAGGTCGCCGCTTCTTCTGAGAACTTACGGTTCATCAGCATACGATAAGCGCGATCTTTCTGCGCCGCATCGGTTTTGTCTACCTTACGCGTATCCAGCAATTCGATCAGATGCCAGCCGAAAGAGGAGTGTACCGGCGCGCTTATTTGGCCTTTATGCAGCTTCGTCAGCGCGTCGCGGAACGCCGGATCGAAAATATCTGGCGTAGCCCAACCCAAATCACCGCCCTGGTTAGCGGAGCCCGGGTCCTGAGAGTACTCTTTCGCCGCAGCGGCAAATGTGGTTTTACCACTCTTAATGTCAGCCGCGATTTCTTCCAGCTTCAGGCGCGCCTGCTGATCGTTCATGATCGGCGACGGCTTAAGCAGAATATGACGAGCGTGAACTTCGGTCACGGAGATACTCTGGCTCTGACCGCGCAGGTCGTTTACTTTCAGAATGTGGAAACCGACGCCGGAGCGAATCGGGCCGACAATGTCGCCTTTCTTCGCGGTGCTCAGCGCCTGGGCGAAAATCCCCGGCAGCTCCTGGATACGGCCCCAGCCCATCTGACCGCCTTTTAACGCCTGCTGGTCGGCAGAGTAGGTAATCGCCAGTTTGCCGAAATCTGCGCCGTTACGCGCTTCTTCAACAATGCTTTCCGCCTGGCGCTGTGCGTCGTTAACCTGCTCGGAGGTTGGGTTTTCCGGCAGAGCAATCAGGATATGGCTCAGGTTCAGCTCGGTGCTGGCGTCGTTTTGGGTGCCAATCTGTTTTGCCAGCGCGTCAACTTCTTGCGGCAAAACGGTGATACGGCGACGAACCTCGTTGTTGCGCACTTCAGAGATAATCATCTCTTTACGAATCTGGTTACGGTAGGTTGAATAGTTCAGCCCATCGTAAGCCAGACGGCTGCGCATCTGATCCATCGTCATATTGTTTTGTTTGGCGATGTTGGCGATGGCCTGATCCAACTGCTCATCCGTGATCTTCACCCCCATCTTCTGACCCATCTGCAGGATAATTTGATCCATAATCAAACGTTCTAGGATCTGGTGACGCAGCGTGGCGTCGTCCGGAAGCTGCTGACCTGCCTGACCCGCGTTGAGTTTGACTGATTGCATTAAGCCATCAACGTCGCTTTCCAGCACGACGCCATTATTGACGACGGCTGCGACTTTATCGACTACCTGGGGGGCAGCGAAACTGGTATTCGCGATCATGGCGATACCGAGAAGCAGCGTTTTCCAGTTCTTCATACTTTTTCCATTTCAATTAACCGCAATGCGGATTACGTTGTAAATCAATCAGATTACATAGAGCTTTGGTACGGCAGAATGTTCGAACGCAACATTTCTTGCGTGCCGAGGCCGTAGTTAGAGCTCAAACCGCGCAGCTCAATGTTGAAGCCAATCGCGTTATCATAAATTGCGTGTTGTTTATCGTTATCCCAACCGTTCAGCTTACGTTCGTATCCGACGCGGATCGCATAGCAGCAAGAGTTGTACTGCAAGCCGAGCATCTGGTCTGCAGGTTTGCTCGAATTGGTATCGAAGTAGTACGCGCCGACAATCGACCAGCGATCGGCAATCGGCCAACTTGCCACCGCGCCCACTTGGTTGATGCCGTTTTTATACTGCTCTGCCGTGGAATAATACGAAGGCAACGTAGCCTGAATATATTCCGGGCTGGCATAGCGGTAGTTCAACTGTACCAGACGATCCTGATCCCGACGGTATTCGAGGCTGCTGCTGCTGGTAGCGACGCTATCCAGACGGGTATCGTACTGCACTCCGTTACGCAGCCCCCAGCGTTCTGAAATACGCCAGTAAGTGTCGCCTGCCCAAACCAGCGAACCGGTTTTGTCGTCATTCTCCCATTTAATGTTGTCATCGCCGGTGCGAGACTCCGTGAAATAGTAGATTTGACCAACAGAAACGTTAAAACGTTCAACGGCGGCATCATCATAAATGCGTGTTGTGACGCCGGTCGTGACCTGGTTGGCGGAAGCAATACGGTCGAGACCGCCATAAGTGCGGTCGCGGAACAGGCCGTTATAGTCGGATTGCAGCAAAGAAGAATCGTAGTTATAGATGCCGCTCTGGTCGCGGTACGGCACATACAGGTACTGCACGCGTGGTTCCAGCGTCTGGGTATACCCCGGCGCCAGCATCGCCATATCGCGTTCGAAGATGAGCTTACCGTCGACTTTAAACTGCGGCATGACGCGGTTAACCGAATCTTCCAGCTTATTTTTATTGTTTGGATCGCTGTTATAGCTGTCCAGATTCGTTTGCTGATAGTGCGTCGCCATCAGCTTCGCTTCGGTGTTCAGGCTGCCCCAGCGGTTGGAGAGCGGCAAATTGATGGTTGGCTCCAGGTGGACGCGGGTTGCTTCCGGCATATTGTCTTTGGTGTTAACAAAGTGCACCGCCTGGCCGTAAATCCGGGTATCAAACGGGCCGAGATCGTTATGGTAGTAGTTAACGTCTAACTGCGGCTCCGCTGAATAGCTGCTGGTGTTTTGATCGTTAAAGACCTGGAATTGTTTGGTCGACACCGTAGCGTCAAAGTTTTGTACGGCGTAGCCGACGCTGAATTTCTGCGTTGCGTAACCGTCGGTACTGGAACCGTACTTACTGTCGAAATCGTTAAAGTAGCTGGAGTCGCTGACTTTGGTGTAATCGACGTTAAAACGCCACACCTGATCCATCACGCCTGAGTGCTGCCAGTAGAATAACCAGCGGTGCTTATCGCCCTCTTTGGGATGATCGTCCTCGTAGACTTTATCAGAAGGCAGATAATCTAATTCCATCAACCCGGCGCCTGCCTGCGTGAGATAACGGAATTCGCTCTCCCACATAATATTGCCGCGGCGGTGCATATAGTGCGGGGTGATGGTGGCGTCCATATTGGGCGCGATGTTCCAGTAATACGGTAAGTAGAACTCGAAATAGTTCTTGGTCGTGTATTTCGCGTTCGGGATCAGGAAACCTGAGCGACGTTTGTCACCGACGGGTAGCTGTAAATAGGGGCTATAAAAGATCGGAACCGGACCTACTTTAAACCGGGCGTTCCAGATCTCCGCAACCTGTTCTTCACGGTCATGGATGACTTCACTCCCCACCACGCTCCAGGTATCGGAGCCAGGCAGACAGGAGGTAAAGCTGCCGTTTTCCAGAATGGTATAACGGTTTTCGCCGCGCTGCTTCATGAGATCGGCTTTACCGCGCCCCTGACGGCCCACCATCTGGTAATCGCCTTCCCAGACGTTCGTGTCTTTGGTGTTCAGGTTCGCCCAGCCCTTCGGCCCTTTAAGGATGACCTGATTATCATCATAATGCACATTACCCAGCGCATCGACGGTGCGTACAGGTTCCGGCTGACCTTCCGCCTGCTTCTGATGAAGCTGCACTTCATCCGCTTGCAGGCGGCTATTCCCCTGCATAATGTCCACGTTGCCGGTAAAAACGGCATCGTCCGGGTAGTTACCTTTAGCGTTATCGGCATTGATAGTAACCGGCAGATCGTTGGTATCGCCTTTTACCAGAGGACGATCGTAGCTCGGCACGCCCAACATACACTGTGAGGCGAGATCGGCTGCCAGCCCCTGATGACTATAAAGGGCGCTGGCGATCATGGTGGCCAGAAGAGTGGGAATACGTTTTTTCATACGTTGTATTTATTGTTCCATCATCGGTAGCGTTGCGCGTGACAAACGGTCACAGCCTAACTTACTCATCTTCGCTGCGCCAGTGTTAATCCTGCCGTTTAGCGTCTGTGGTGTTAGGCACGGCATTGAATGACAGGTATGATAATGCAAATTATAGGCGATGTCCCACAATTGACCGTAGCCTTCATTCGCAGAAAAGCACCTTATTTTGTGGGAGATAGCCTCACCGATAGCGTAACGTTTTGGGGAGTCTATGCAGTACTGGGGAAAGATAATTGGCGTCGCCGTAGCCCTGATGATGGGCGGCGGCTTTTGGGGCGTGGTCCTGGGTCTGCTGGTGGGCCATATGTTCGACAAAGCCCGCAGCCGAAAAATGGCGTGGTTTGCCAACCAGCGGGAACGGCAGGCGCTGTTTTTTGCCACCACCTTTGAGGTGATGGGCCACTTAACCAAATCAAAAGGACGGGTGACGGAAGCGGATATTCATATCGCCAGTCAGTTGATGGATCGTATGAATTTACACGGCGATTCACGTACTGCCGCGCAGAACGCCTTTCGGGTCGGAAAAGCGGATAATTACCCATTACGTGAAAAGATGCGGCAGTTTCGTAGCGTCTGCTTCGGGCGTTTTGATCTGATCCGGATGTTTCTGGAAATTCAGATCCAGGCGGCGTTTGCCGATGGCTCGCTACACCCTAATGAGCGGGAAGTGCTGTATGTGATTGCGGAAGAGCTAGGTATTTCCCGCGTACAGTTCGATCAGTTTCTGCGCATGATGCAGGGCGGCGCGCAGTTTGGCGGCGGTTATCATCAACAGTCCGGCGGCGGCTGGCAGCAGGCGCAGCGCGGCCCGACGCTGGAAGATGCCTGTAATGTGCTGGGGGTTAAAACCACCGACGATGCAACCACCATTAAACGCGCTTATCGCAAACTGATGAGCGAGCATCATCCGGACAAACTGGTCGCGAAAGGTTTACCGCCGGAAATGATGGAAATGGCGAAGCAAAAAGCGCAGGAAATTCAGAAAGCGTATGAGCTAATCAAAGAACAGAAAGGCTTCAAGTGATTGAATTGCCGGATGCGGCTAGCGCCTTATCCGGCCTACGTTAATGAATGTAGGCCGGGCAAGCGAAGCGCCCCGGCATAAATTGGCTCTGAATTTAAAAATCTGCCGGGACTTTAAACGTCATGTTGGTGCCGTAAGCGGGATGGGTAATGGTCAGCATTTCGGCGTGTAACTGCAAACGCGGCGCCAGTGACAACGCTTCCGGCGAGGCGTAAAACCGATCGCCTAAAATCGGGTGGCCTAACGCCAGCATATGCACACGAAGCTGATGCGAACGTCCGGTGATCGGCTTGAGCACCACGCGGGCGGTATTATCCGCCGCAAACTCCACCACGTTATATTCCATTTGCGCCGGTTTGCCGGTTTCATAACACACTTTCTGCTTTGGCCGGTTCGGCCAGTCGCAGATGAGCGGTAAGTCAACCAGTCCTTCCGCCGGGGAGGGATGCCCCCATACGCGCGCCACATACTGCTTTTTCGGCTCCCGTTCGCGGAACTGGCGTTTTAGCTCCCGTTCCGCGGCTTTGGTCAGCGCCACTACAATCACGCCGCTGGTGGCCATATCCAGACGATGCACCGACTCTGCCTGCGGGTAGTCGCGCTGGATACGCGTCATAATGCTGTCTTTGTGCGCTTCCAGACGCCCCGGCACGGACAACAGGCCGCTGGGCTTATTGACCACCATAATGTGCTCATCCTGATACAGGATAACCAGCCAGGGTTCCTGCGGCGGATTGTAGTTTTCCATCCCCATGTACGGCTCCGTTATTGGTGCGTGACGACGATAAGACGCAGCGCGTCCAGACGCCAGCCTGCCTGATTCAGGCTTTCCAGTACCTGCTGACGGTTGCTGTCGATAGCGGCAAGTTCGTCGTCGCGAATGTTCGGGTTGACGGCGCGCAGCGCTTCCAGACGCGACAGTTCCCCGGACAGTTTTTCATCCGCCTCGCGACGCGCGTTATCAATCAGCGCTCTGGCGGACTTTTCAATCTGCGTCTCGCCCAGTTGCAAAATGGCGTGGACGTCCTGTTGCACGGCGTTCACCAGTTTGCTGCCGGTGTGGCGATTCACGGCGCTGAGCTGGCGGTTGAAGGTTTCAAACTCGACCTGGGCGGCCAGATTGTTGCCGTTTTTATCTAACAGCATACGTACCGGCGTCGGCGGCAGGAAGCGGTTCAGTTGTAGCTGTTTCGGCGCCTGCGCTTCCACGACGTAAACCAGTTCGACCAGCAGCGTGCCGACTGGCAGCGCTTTATTTTTCAACAGCGAAATGGTGCTGCTGCCGGTATCGCCGGAGAGGATCAGATCCAGTCCGTTACGGATGAGCGGATGTTCCCAGGTAATAAACTGCGCATCTTCGCGAGACAGGGCTACGTCACGTTCAAACGTGATAGTACAGCCGTCTTCCGGCAGGCCGGGGAAATCCGGCACCAACATGTGGTCGGACGGCGTCAGCACGATCAGGTTGTCGCCGCGATCGTCCTGGTTAATGCCGACGATATCGAACAGGTTCATGGCGAACGCGATCAGGTTGGTGTCGTCGTCCTGTTCTTCAATGCTTTGTGCAAGCTGTTGGGCTTTTTCACCACCGTTGGAGTGGATCTCCAGCAGGCGGTCGCGGCCCTGTTCTAACTGGGCTTTTAGCGCTTCATGTTGCTCGCGGCAGGATTTGATCAGATCGTCAAACCCGTCGGTTTCTTCAGGCGCGGCCAGATAGTTAATCAGACTGGCGTAGGCTGAATCATAAATCGCGCGGCCGGTTGGACAGGTGTGCTCAAAGGCGTCCAGCCCTTCGTGATACCAGCGAACCAGCACCGACTGGGCGGTTTTTTCCAGGTACGGGACGTGGATCTGGATATCATGCGCCTGGCCGATGCGATCCAGACGACCAATACGCTGTTCCAGCAGATCCGGGTTAAACGGCAAGTCGAACATCACCAGATTGCTGGCAAACTGGAAGTTACGTCCTTCGGAGCCGATTTCGGAACATAACAGCACCTGCGCGCCGGTATCTTCTTCGGCGAACCAGGCGGCGGCGCGGTCGCGTTCGATAATCGACATGCCCTCATGGAACACGGCGGCGCGGATGCCTTCGCGTTCGCGCAGCACCTGCTCCAGCTGTAACGCGGTGGTCGCTTTGGCGCAGATCACCAGCACTTTTTGCGAACGATGGCTGGTCAGATAGCCCATTAGCCACTCAACGCGTGGGTCGAAGTTCCACCAGGTGCCAGTATCGCCTTCGAACTCCTGATAAATTTGTTCCGGATAGAGCATATCGCGGGCGCGATCTTCCGCGCTTTTACGCGCGCCCATAATGCCGGAGACCTTAATGGCGGTCTGATACTGGGTCGGCAGCGGCAGTTTTACCGTATGCAGTTCACGTTTCGGGAACCCCTTGACGCCGTTACGGGTGTTGCGGAACAGAACGCGGCTGGTGCCGTGGCGATCCATCAGCATCGACACCAGCTCATCACGGGCGGCCTGCGCGTCGTCGCGATCGCTATTAGCGGCCTGCAACAGCGGTTCAATATCCTGTTCGCCGATCAGATCGCCCAGCCTGTTCAGTTCGTCGTTGCTGAGTTTATTGCCCGCCAGCAGCATGGCCACCGCATCGGCGACAGGACGGTAGTTTTTCTGTTCTTCGACAAACTGTTCGAAATCGTGGAAACGGTTCGGATCGAGCAGGCGCAGACGGGCGAAATGGCTTTCCATCCCCAGCTGTTCTGGCGTGGCGGTCAGCAGCAGCACGCCCGGCACGCGTTCAGCTAACTGTTCGATGGCCATATATTCACGACTCGGCGCATCGGTACTCCACACCAGATGATGCGCTTCGTCGACCACCAGCAGATCCCACTCGGCGTCGCACAAATGTTCCAGACGCTGCTTATTACGGCGGGCGAAATCCAGCGAGCAGATCACCAGTTGTTCGGTTTCAAACGGGTTATACGCGTCGTGCTGCGCTTCGGTATAGCGTTCGTCATCGAACAGCGCGAAGCGCAGGTTGAAACGGCGCAGCATTTCTACCAGCCACTGGTGTTGCAGGGTTTCCGGAACAATGATCAATACGCGTTCCGCCGCGCCGGATAATAACTGTTGATGCAGAATCATCCCGGCTTCAATGGTTTTACCTAAGCCCACTTCATCCGCCAGCAGTACGCGTGGCGCGTGGCGACGACCCACATCATGAGCGATATTAAGCTGATGCGGGATCAGGTTGGTCCGCTGACCGCGCAGGCCGCTGTACGGCATCCGGTACTGCTCGCTCTGAAATTTACGGGCGCGATAGCGCAGCGCGAACCGATCCATTCGATCAATTTGACCGGCGAACAGACGATCCTGGGGCTTACTGAAAACCAACTTGCTGTCGAGCAGAACCTCGCGCAACGTCACATTGGTCTCTTCGGTATCCAGGCGGGTGCCGACATAAACAAGCAGGCCATTTTCTTCTTTTACTTCATCGATATGTAGCTGCCAGCCTTCATGGCTTGTAATCGTATCGCCAGGGTTGAACATGACGCGGGTCACGGGAGAATCACTGCGCGCATACAGGCGGTTTTCCCCCGTGGACGGGAAAAGTAAGGTGACGGTTCGCGCATCCATCGCAACAACGGTTCCAAGTCCCAGCTCGCTTTCTGTATCGCTGATCCAGCGTTGACCAAGTGTAAAAGGCATATGTGTTCGGCTCTATATCTTTAATTGCAGGCATTACTCGCCATTCCCAGGCGACAGCACTGGATAATTGCGAGTATACGACCCCGCTACCAGGCTAATGTGGTAGTGGCGTTAATTAGGTCCAGGAATGGAAAGGGCGCTATGGTACTGGAAGGCGGCGCTTTCGTCACGCGTCAAAATAGCCCCAGTTGCCCGGTCAGTAGTGTAGCAAAATTATCTTCAACGAAGGGAAGAATTCCTTCCGCCACGGGTTGTAGCTGGCGGGTAAGATAGTGTTCGTAATCCAGCGGCGACTGCTGGTAATCCACGGGCTCGGGGCCGTTAACAGTCCAGACATATTTTATGGCGCCGCGATTCTGATACTGCGTCGGACGACCCTGCTTCAGGTTTTGTTCATCCGCCAGCCGGGCGGCGCGAACGTGCGGCGGAACGTTACGTTGGTACTCATGTAAAGGGCGACGCAGACGCTTACGATAAACCAGCTGCGCGTCCAGTTCGCCCGCCATCAGTTTATCGATAGTCTCGCGCACATAGTCTTGATAAGGTTCATTGCGAAAAACGCGCAGATACAGCTCCTGTTGAAAGCGCTGCGCCAGCGGCGTCCAGTCGGTCCGCACCGTTTCCAGACCTTTAAATACCATGCGCTGGCTGTCGCCTTCCTGAATCAGGCCCGCGTAGCGTTTTTTACTGCCAGTATCCGCGCCGCGGATGGTCGGCATCAGAAAACGGCAAAAGTGGGTTTCAAACTCCAGCTCCAGCGCGCTGGTCAAATTTTGCTGTTGTAACGTCTGCGCCCACCATTCGTTCACGTGACGCACCAGCCTGTGCCCGATTTCCGCCGCATCGGCTTCTGAATGCGCGCGCCGGAGCCAGACGAAAGTGGAATCGGTATCGCCATAAATCACGTCATAACCCTGCGCCTCAATCAGCGCTTTGGTCTGGCGCATAATCGCATGACCGCGCATGGTGATTGACGACGCCAGACGGGGATCGAAAAAGCGACAGGCCGTGGTGCCGAGTACGCCATAAAAGGCGTTCATAATGATTTTAAGCGCCTGCGAGAGCGGTTTATTGCCCTGACGTTTGGCTTCATCGCGCCAGTGCCAGATTTGGCTAACAATTTCCGGCAGGCAGTGCTTTTCTCGTGAAAACCAGGCGTCAAGGAAACCTTCGGTACTGTGTTCCGGATCCGGCTGCGCCATGCCTTCGACCAGCCCGACGGGATCAATCAAAAACGTGCGGATAATCGACGGGTACAGGCTTTTATAATCCAGCACCAGTACTGAATCGTATAATCCGGGTTGTGAATCCATTACGTAGCCGCCGGGACTTGCCAGCGGCGGCACTTCGCCGAGATTGGGCGCGACATAGCCGGCGCGGTGCATTCGCGGAAAGTAAAGATGCCCGAATGCGGCGACCAAACCGCCGTGGCGATCGACCGGCAGGCCGTTGATCGTCGCGCGTTCCAGCAAAAACGGCATGATCTCGGTTTTATGGAAAATGCGCGTGACCAGCTCGCAGTCTTTCAGGTTGTAGGTGGCGAGGGCGGTTTTATCCTGGGCAAAGCGGCGATCGATCTCATCCATACGATCCCAGGGATTATCAATGGATTTTCCTTCGCCGAGCAGTTCCTGCGAGACGGCTTCCAGCGAAAAAGACGAAAAATTCCAGAACGCGGATTTAAGCGCGTCGATACCATCGATAATGACTCGCCCTCTGGCCTGGGCGAAAAAAACGCCGTTTTTGAAGCCATGTTCGCGCCACTCCAGTTCGCTATTGTCTCGCCCCAGCCGTAAAGGGATACGGTAGCGTTCGGCATGTTTTTGCAGCATACGCAGGTCGAACTGCACCACGTTCCAGCCGATGATGACGTCAGGATCATGTTCGGCAAACCAGGCGTTGAGTTTTTCCAGCAGCTGCGGGCGGCTGGCGACATACACAAGCTCGAAGTCCAGTTGGCGGTCATCGCCATTCGCCGGGCCCAGCATATAAACGGTACGCTGGCCGCAGCCTTCCAGACCAATGCAATACAGTTCGCCGTGTCGCGTGGTTTCGATATCCAGCGAGACCCATTTTAGCGGCGGTCGATAGTCGGGGTGGGGTTTAAGACGCGCATTGCGGATAACGCCGTTGCGCATCTCGCCGTCTACCCAAACGGGCGACGTAATAAAACGTTCCATCAGGTAACGTTCCGGCGGGCGGACATCCGCTTCATAAACGGTGACGCCGTTTTCGCGCAGCAGTTTCTCCATCCGCATAAGCTGGCGGTGAGTACGGCAATACAGACCGGAGACCGGCTGACGATGAAAGTCTCGCAGCTGGAGCGGCGTCAGGCGATAGTCTTTTTCCGCCTGTAGCAGCGAGGCGGCGCGGGAGGTCTGGCTGGTCGGAATAAACGCCACGGACTCTTGCGGGGCCAGCGTCGCCTGCACAGGGCCGTTGTCTGTCGCCAGCCAGAAAGAGACCTCTGTTCCTTGCGGCGTATCCCGCCAGTGCCGGGTTAAAATGAAACCTGCCTGCGCCACGATGATTACCTGTCTAAAAAATTCACGCTAATTATAACCTGTTTTAGGGGGTAATACTGTTATTTTGTACAGGCATATAACGTAAAAGCCGATATCCGCTGTAATAAAAAGTTTCTCGCAGTAAGAAGCGGGTTTGCGCCCACCAGGATTTATAGCGGGTGGATCGCGTGGGTGATGAGCGGCTATCGATACCATTATCCTGAGCGATAGTTTTCAGACGCAGCATATGCAGCGGATCGCTGACCAGTAACGCTGTGCGCCATTGTTGTTGTCGCAGTATCTGTTTTGCGTAACGAATATTTTCGCGCGTCACGGTAGAGCGCTCTTCAATAAAAATCGCCTTAGCCGGAATGCCTTTTTCCAGAACGTATTGACGGGCTATCGCCGCGTCGGAAACCGTTGCGCCAGCGCCGTAGCCGCCGGTTAATACCAACGCGCGGACAATGTGTTGTTGGTAAAGCCAGATGGCATGATCCAGTCTGGCCTGAAAAACGGGAGAAGGCGTTTTTCCGCTAACGCCTGCTCCTGCGACAATCGCGCAGTCAGCTACGCGCGTCTGGTTTTGCTGACTGAACTGATAAATAGCGATGGCATTATGGATAAACACCGTAGCCATAATGAGAATTATGCCTGCCGCGATTCTGATGATGTAGCGATATTTCATGAATGAGTTCGTTCCCCGTGACGGGTGTAATGGATATTTTAACGATAAAATGGCTTTTAGCGTCAGATATTTTTGCTGACGTATATTTATCAATATAATGATGCCGGTATATACAGCAGATATAATTATCCTATAACTGCTAATTTTGAATCATGTTTATTTACAGTTTTTACCCATGTATTAGCCGTTTTGTGTCAAGTCTGTTTTCATACATTAAGTATTTTTCAGAAAGGCGCTTGTTCGAATCTGTTACTTATTTCTCGGATTAACAAAAAAGCGATATTTTTTGTTTGTTTTACTTAATGAAAAGTGTAACAATTTCATTTGGAACATCCGCACCGTCAGGTAGAAATATAATATTCCAATTGGCCGCTATGGTTAAATAAAAATGGATTACAGTGCGAATTCGTCGGGAACTCTCTGCATAATTTAATTTTTATTTTAGAATATAATTTTATTTTGACTTTCGGGTGCGGGTGTTTTTATCAAAATTTGTGGTATTCGGGAATGATCTTTTATGAATGTGAGTATGCAGGCGCGTCTGGTAGGGAGCGACCGTTATCTTTTCGTCAATACTCAACGCGCTAACCCTTCCATAAAAACCGTGAGTCGATTTTTTGAGTATAAAACATGGACAGAACAGATTTGGCGCACCGAGATTATTGAAAACGGCAATGCTTTTTTTCACTGGCAAGGACACGACAGAAAAAACGGACATCGGGGTACCATTATTAACTATCTGTTAAATGGACAACGCTGGCAGTCAACAATCGAAGATTATATTTTCTTCCATGCGCTGGAAGGAAAAGCGTGGCAGGGACATTATGATAATATTATTGAATATGTGAGTTCTGATCATTACGTCTATCAAAGCGCATTTGCTGAATATATCACCGACCAGATTCATCAACGCGCCCCCCATGGGACGCGTTTTTAGAGGCATTACTGCCCGTAATAGGCTTTTGCGCCGTGTTTGCGTAGATAGTGTTTATCCAGCAGGGATTGCTGCATGTCGGGCAACTGCGGCGCAAGCTGGCGGCAGAAGATCCCCATATAGGCCACTTCTTCCAGCACGATGGCGTTATGCACGGCATCCTCGGCATTTTTACCCCAGGCAAACGGGCCGTGCGAATGGACAAGCACGCCGGGCATTTGAGCGGCGTCAATACCTTCTTTTTCAAAGGTTTCAACAATGACATTGCCCGTTTCCCATTCATACTCGCCATTAATTTCCGCCTCGGTCATTTTGCGAGTGCAGGGAATCGTACCGTAGAAATAGTCGGCATGGGTGGTTCCCGTCGCCGGAATCGGCCGACCCGCCTGCGCCCAGATAGTCGCGTGGCGCGAATGGGTGTGTACGATGCCGCTGATAGTCGGAAATGCCTGGTACAACAGACGGTGGGTTGGCGTATCGGACGACGGTTTCTTATGACCTTCAACGACTTCACCGGTCTCCAGGCTGACCACCACCATATCGTCAGCGGTCATGACGCTATAATCGACTCCGGACGGCTTAATCACCAGTACGCCGCGTTCGCGATTGACGGCGCTGACGTTACCCCAGGTAAGGGTGACCAGGTTGTGTTTTGGCAGCGCCAGATTGGCTTCCAGTACCTGGCGTTTGAGATCTTCTAACATTGTTTTCTCCCTGCCGGATGGCGCTTCGCTTATCCGTCCTACGAGCGACGGTGTGCCGGATGGCGACATAAATGCCTTATTCGGCCTACAGGACCGTAGGCCCGGTAAATGAAATGCCACCGGGCAATTCGTTTCACCGATTAACGTTTGAACCCGTAATACACCTCGTTCCAGCGCAGCGCGTCCTTAAAGGCTGGCAGACGGGTATCGTTATCAATCACCGCGATTTCGATATCGTGTATTTCTGCAAACTGGCGCATATCGTTCAGATCCAGCGCGTGGCTGAAGACGGTATGGTGCGCGCCGCCAGCCAGAATCCATGCTTCGGAGGCGGTCGGCAGATCCGGCTGCGCCTTCCACAGCGCGTTAGCCACCGGCAGTTTCGGCAGGGAGTGCGGCGTTTTTACGGTGTCAATGCAGTTGACCAGCAGGCGGTAACGATCGCCGAGGTCGATCAGGCTGGCGACGATCGCCGGGCCGGTTTGGGTATTGAAAGTCAAACGCGCCGGATCTTCCTTGCCGCCAATGCCGAGGTGCTGGACGTCGAGGATCGGTTTCTCTTCCACCGCGATGGAGGGACACACTTCCAGCATGTGCGAGCCGAGCACCAGATCGTTGCCTTTCTCGAAGTGGTAGGTGTAATCCTCCATAAATGAGGTGCCGCCCTGCAGACCGGTTGACATTACTTTCATAATGCGAAGCAGAGCGGCGGTTTTCCAGTCGCCTTCGCCCGCAAAGCCGTAGCCCTGTTGCATCAGACGCTGTACGGCCAGACCCGGAAGTTGTTTCAGGCCGTGCAAATCTTCAAATGTCGTCGTAAAGGCGTGGAATCCGCCCTGTTCCAGGAAACGCTTCATACCGAGTTCAATGCGCGCCGCTTCCCGCACGTTCTGGCGTTTATCGCCGTGGATCCGGGTGGCGGGCGTCAGGGTATAGCTGCTTTCATACTCGTCAATCAGAGCGTTGATATCGCCGTCACTAATTGCGTTCACCACCTGCACCAGATCGCCGACCGCCCAGGTATTGACCGAAAAGCCAAATTTGATTTGCGCGGCCACTTTATCACCGTCAGTCACTGCGACTTCACGCATATTGTCGCCGAAGCGGCAGACTTTTAGCTGGCGGGTATCCTGTTTAGAGACCGCCTGGCGCATCCAGGCGCCGATACGCGTATGGGCCTCTTTATCCTGCCAGTGGCCAGTGACGACCGAGTGCTGCTGGCGCATCCGCGCGCCGATAAACCCGAACTCGCGGCCGCCGTGCGCAGTCTGGTTCAGGTTCATAAAGTCCATATCGATGCTGTCCCACGGCAGGGCGGCGTTAAATTGGGTATGGAATTGCAGTAGTGGTTTGTTAAGGATACTCAGCCCGTTGATCCACATTTTGGCCGGGGAGAAGGTGTGCAGCCAGACCACCAGCCCCGCGCAGCGATCGTCATAATTGGCGTCACGACAAATGGCGGTAATCTCATCCGGCGAGGTGCCCAGCGGTTTTAATACCAGTTTACATGGCAGTTTAGCTTCGGTATTCAGCGCGTTGACCACATGCTCGGCATGTTGGGTGACCTGGCGCAGGGTTTCTGCGCCATACAAATGCTGGCTGCCAATCACAAACCATACTTCATAATTATCAAAAATCGTCATTGTCGTGTCCTTAATGAGTCAGGATTGCCTGATTGGCCGGGGTCGTTGGCGCCGGCGCGGCAGTCGGAAGATAATGTTGTTCTGCGCTTAGCGCCCACTGCTGGTAGCGGCGGTAAAGCCGTTCGAAGCGTTGCGCCTGTTCAGGGCGGGGACGCAGAGTGCGTTCTACCGCGCTCGCCATGCTTTGCTGGGCGGCAGGAATATCGGCATGGACTTTCGCGGCAACGGCGGCAAAGATAGCGGCGCCTAATGCGCAACACTGGTCGGAAGCGACGATCTGCAACGGACGATTCAGTACGTCGCAGCAGACCTGCATAATGACCTGATTTTTACGGGCGATGCCGCCAAGCGCCATCACGTTATTGACCGCGATACCCTGCTCGGTAAAACACTCCTGAATGGCGCGCGCGCCGAAGGCGGTCGAGGCGACCAGACCGCCAAACAGCGCTGGCGCGTCGGTGGCGAGATT
Source organism: Salmonella sp. GDC200615 (assembly GCF_050574145.1). NCBI lineage: Bacteria > Pseudomonadati > Pseudomonadota > Gammaproteobacteria > Enterobacterales > Enterobacteriaceae > Salmonella > Salmonella sp. GDC200615. The sequence continues at coordinate 993,512 of NZ_CP192247.1, forward strand.
GAGATCGGTAATGACGCCTTTCAGACGCTGATTAGCGTTTGGCGTGCGGCGACCGTTAAACCAGTCGAGCACCACCGGCAGGTGATCCAGGGACGGATTTTTCGCCCAGGCGTCGGTGAGCGCTGGCAGTAGCTGCTTCTGGCTGGCGTTAATCTGGGTTTTCAGTTCCGGGTGCTGCGCGGCAAGTTGTTCCAGCGGCCAGCTCAACACGCGGCTAAACCAGGCGTAGATGTCGCCGAAAGCAGATTGCCCCGCTTCCAGACCGATAAAGTTCGGCACCACGCTGCCGTCAACCTGACCGCAAATGCCTTTCACGGCGCGATCCCCGACGCTCTGTTTATCCGCAATCAGAATGTCGCAGGTAGACGTGCCGATGACTTTTACCAGCGTATTGGACTGTGCGCCCGCGCCGACCGCGCCCATGTGGCAGTCGAACGCGCCGCCGGAAATCACTACGCTTTCCGGCAAGTCGAGGCGCTGCGCCCATTCGGCGCACAGGGTGCCCACGGGCAGATCGGCGGTGAAGGTTTCGCTAAATAACGGGTAGTGCAGATGACGGTTAATGCACGGATCGAGTTCATCAAAGAAGCTCGCGGGCGGCAGACCGCCCCAGCTTTCATGCCACAGTGTTTTGTGCCCGGCGCTGCAGCGGCCACGGCGGATATCTTGCGGGCGAGTGGTGCCGGAAAGCAGCGCCGGCACCCAGTCACACAGTTCAATCCACGAGACGGCGGCCTGCGCGACGGCGCTATCCTGGCGGGTGACGTGCAGAATCTTCGCCCAGAACCATTCGCTGGAGTAAATGCCGCCAATATAGCGGGAGTAGTCGACCTTACCTGGCTTATGGCACAGACGAGTGATTTCGTCGGCCTCTTCCACCGCGGTGTGATCTTTCCACAGCACAAACATCGCATTCGGGTTCTCGGCGAACTCCGGACGCAGCGCCAGGACGTTACCGTCGGCGTCAATCGGCGCTGGCGTAGAACCGGTGCTGTCAACGCCAATGCCAACGACATTTGCGCGTTGCGCGGCGCTTAATTGTGCCAGAACGGCTTTCAGCGCGGCCTCCATTGACTCCATGTAGTCGCGCGGATGATGACGGAACTGGTTGTTCGGGCCGTCGCAATAACGGCCTTCTTGCCAGCGTGGATACCACTCTACGCTGGTGGCGATCTCGTCGCCGGTGGCGCAGTCCACTGCCAGAGCGCGCACTGAATCACTGCCAAAATCGAGGCCAATTGCAATTGCCATCGTCTTACTCCATCCAGAAAAACAGGTATGGAGAAACAGTAGAGAGTCGCGGCAAAAACCGTCAGGCAGGATCCGCTAATCTTATGGACAAAAATGCTAATGCTTTGCAAAGTGTGACGCTGTGCAAATATTCAATGTGGACATTCCAGCCATAGTTATAGACACTTCTGTTACTTAATTTTATCGCCTGAACTGTACGCTTTTGTTACAAAGCGCTTTTCACAAGCGGGGTTGATACGTGCTTTCATCAAGCGCAAGGTCTTGCGGAGACGGAAGCTCTGTCGTCCTGGTCAATATGGACAATTTGTTTCTTCTCTGAACATCGGGGGTAGAGAAATCATGGCTGAAACGCAAAATGATCCGCTATTGCCGGGATATTCATTTAATGCCCATCTGGTCGCCGGGCTGACGCCAATTGAAGCGAATGGATATCTGGATTTTTTTATCGATCGTCCGTTGGGCATGAAGGGATATATTCTTAACCTGACCATCCGCGGAGAGGGCGTCATTAATAATAATGGCGAGCAGTTTGTCTGTCGGCCTGGAGATATATTATTGTTTCCGCCGGGCGAGATTCATCACTATGGACGGCATCCGGACGCCAGCGAGTGGTATCACCAGTGGGTTTATTTCCGGCCTCGCGCCTACTGGCAGGAGTGGCTGACCTGGCCGACAATCTTTGCCCAGACAGGATTTTTCCGCCCGGACGAGGCGCGCCAGCCGCATTTCAGCGAACTGTTCGGGCAGATCATCAGCGCCGGGCAAGGGGAAGGCCGCTATTCTGAGCTACTGGCGATCAATCTGCTGGAGCAGTTGTTGCTCAGACGTATGGCGGTAATTAATGAGTCGTTGCATCCGCCGATGGATAGCCGTGTGCGCGATGCCTGCCAGTATATCAGCGACCATCTGGCGGACAGCCATTTTGATATCGCCAGCGTCGCCCAGCATGTCTGCCTGTCGCCCTCCCGGTTATCGCATCTGTTCCGCCAGCAGTTAGGCATTAGCGTATTGAGTTGGCGCGAAGATCAGCGTATCAGCCAGGCGAAACTCCTGCTTAGCACCACGCGAATGCCGATAGCGACCGTTGGGCGCAATGTTGGATTTGACGATCAGCTCTATTTTTCGCGGGTATTTAAAAAATGCACCGGGGCAAGTCCTAGCGAGTTCAGGGCCGGATGTGAATAAAAAGTGAATGATGTGTCCACAAAGATGTCATAAGCCGTAACTATTCGGATAATTGACGGCTTGACGAAGGGGGACGGGGTAAGCAGAATCCCTGCTTCATCACGCTGACGGACACACTATGCAAGCACTGCTGGAACATTTTATCACCCAATCCACTCTGTATTCGCTTATCGCCGTGTTGCTGGTCGCCTTCCTGGAATCGCTGGCGCTGGTGGGGTTGATTTTACCCGGCACGGTACTGATGGCGGGGCTGGGCGCGCTTATCGGCAGCGGCGAGCTCAATTTTTGGCATGCCTGGCTGGTGGGTATTATCGGCTGTCTGATGGGCGACTGGATTTCGTTCTGGCTGGGGTGGCGCTTTAAAAAGCCGCTACACCGCTGGTCTTTTATGAAAAAAAACAAGTCGCTGCTGGATAAAACCGAACACGCGCTGCATCAGCACAGTATGTTCACGATCCTGGTCGGACGTTTTGTCGGTCCGACGAGGCCGCTGGTGCCGATGGTGGCAGGGATGCTGGATCTTCCCGTGGCGAAATTTATTGGGCCAAACTTGATTGGCTGTTTGCTGTGGCCACCGTTTTATTTCCTGCCGGGCATTCTGGCGGGAGCGGCAATCGATATTCCTTCTGATATGCAGAGCGGAGATTTCAAATGGCTGCTGCTGGCTACGGCGTTGCTGCTGTGGGTCGGAGGCTGGCTATGCTGGCGGCTGTGGCGCAGCGGCAAAGCGGCAGTCGATCGTTTAACCGCGTATCTCCCCCGCAGCCGTTTGCTGTATCTGGCGCCGTTGACGCTCGGGAGCGGCGTGGTCGCGCTGGTGGTGCTGATTCGCCACCCGCTGATGCCGGTATATATCGATATTCTGCGCAAAGTTGTGGGTTACTAACGATTCCTTTGCCGGATGGCGGCTTCGCCTTATCCGGCCTACAAAAGATGGGATTTGATGCCCAATAGCGCTGAGGCGCTGGCCTGACCGCTTAGTAGCTCGTCTGTTTTGCCTTGCCACGCAATGCGTCCGTCGGCCACGACGATTGACCGGGGCGCAATTCGCGCCGCATCTTCCACGCTGTGCGAGACCATCAACAGCGTGAGCTGTCGCTCGCGGCAGATATCGCTGACCAACGTCAGCATCTCCTGGCGCAGCGCGGGATCGAGCGCGGAGAACGGTTCATCCAGCAGCAGTACCGGCTGTTCACGTACCAGGCAGCACGCCAGCGCTACCCGCTGACGCTGGCCGCCGGACAGTTCGCCCGGTAAACGCGTCATCAGACTCTCAATGCCCATCTGATGTGCGATAGCGTCCCGTTTTTCCCGCTGGCTGGCGTTGAGCGTTAACCCAGGGTTTAGCCCCAGACCGATATTTTGCTGCACATTCAGGTGGCTGAATAAATTATTCTCCTGAAACAGCATTGAGACCGGACGGCGTGAGGGCGGCGTAAGCGTATGATCGTCGCCGGCAATCAGTAGCGTACCGCTGGTAGGCGCAAGAAAACCGGCAATTAAATTCAACAACGTGCTTTTCCCCGCGCCGCTGGGGCCAAGAATCGCCACCTGCTCGCCGCGTTCTACCGCCAGCGTAAAACGCATCGGCAAATGATGGTAAAGCCAGGTGATATCAATCAGTTTTAGCATGTCGGCCCGGTAGTTTCTCTATGAGGGTAAATAACGTAAAGCAGAGCAGCAGCAGTATCAGCGCGGTCACCGCGCCGTCCTGGCTGCGGTAGGAGCCGATCTGCTGATACAGATAAAACGGCAGCGTGCGGAAATTGTCATTGCCGAAAAGCGCGACGACGCCAAAATCACCGATAGAAAGTACGCAGGCAAACGCCAGCGCCTGCGCCAGCGGACGTTTCAGCGCCCGCAGTTCCACGACCTTTAACCGCGACCAGCCTTCAATTCCTAATGACTGGCACAGCATTCCATAACGGGCGGTAATATCGCGCATTGGGTTTTCCAGGACTTTTAGCGCGTAGGGGATTGCCATCAGCGCATTGGTGAAAATCACGATGCCGTCGGCGGATTCCGGTAAGCCAACGCTGCTATTGAGCAGTAAAAAGAAGCCTGTCGCCAGCACGATCCCCGGCATCGCGAGGATCAACATCCCGCTGAGTTCCAGCGTTTGTCCGGCGAAGACTTGCTGGCGTTGGCGTAGCTCGCGGCTACTCCACAGTAGCATCATGGTCAGCACCACACACAGAACGCCCGCCGCCAGCGCAATGCGTAGCGATGTCCAGACAGCCTGCCACAGAATGGGTTGCGCCAGCACCTCCGGCAGGCTGCGGTTGACGCCATCGACCACCACGGCGACCAGCGGCGGAAGCAGCAGCAGCAGCGCCAGCACGATTAATAAGGCGTCCGTCAGACGGCTGTGGAGACGATCGTCAGGATCGCGCCAACCCTGCGTCAGCGTCATCCCCGGCGCAATCGCTTTGCTCAGCCGTTGGCTTAGCAGTACCAGCGCCAGGCAGCAGACCATCTGGATTAATGCCAGCATCGCCGCGCGGGCGGGATCGTAGTCATAACTAAGCGCCTGAAAGATAGCCAGTTCGATAGTGGTGGCCTGCGGGCCGCCGCCGAGCGACAGAACCGTTGCGAAACTGGCGAAGCAGAGCATAAAAATCAGCGCCGCGACGGGCGGAATTTGGCGGCGCAGCCACGGCCATTCGACAAAACGGAAAAAATGCCAGCCGCGCATACCGAGCTGGGCGGCGAGCTGGCGCTGCTCGCCGGGAATGCTTTCCAAAGATTGCAGCAACAAACGGCTCGCCATTGGCAGGTTAAAAAAGACGTGCGCCAGTAAAATGCCCTGCAAGCCGTAGGGGGAGAATGTCCACTGAAGCCCCAGCATCTGCCACAGCGAGGCCAGCCAGCCCTGACGGCCATACACGCTAAGAATACCGAACACGGCAACCAGTACCGGCAGAATCAGCGTCATGGCGCACAGACGCAGCAGCGCCAGACGTCCAGGAAAACGGCGTCGATAAAGCGCGCGGGCGAGAAAAACCGCCGGGACCACAGACAGCACTGCGGACAGAAACGCCTGCCAGAATGAGAAGCGCACCACATGCCACAGGTAGCTATCCCGCCAGATTGTCGACCACGCGCCCGACGGCGCGTTCAGCCAAAGCGCCAGAAAGGCCGCCAGCGAGACGGTTATCATCAGCGCGGCGGCGCACAGCCCCGGAATCAGCCAGCCGGGAATTAACGGCTGACGGCGCGTTGCCATTCGCTAATCCATGCCTGGCGTTGTGCTGCCACTTGTTGCGGCGTGAATTCCAGCGTTGTGGCGGGTTTGGCCAATGATTCAAACCCTGCTGGTAAGGAGACGTCCGCTACCGGGTACATCCAGTTGCCGGTGGGTATGGCGTTCTGAAACGCCGGAGAAACCATAAATTTGAGGAATTTCTCCGCCAGTTCCGGCTGCTTACTGGCGACGGTACGCGCCGCGACTTCTACCTGTAAGTAATGGCCTTCGCTGAAGTTCGCGGCGGCGTAATTGTCCTTCTTCTCTTCAATAATGTGATACGCCGGAGAGGTGGTGTAACTGAGCACCAAATCGCTTTCACCTTTCAGAAATAAGCCGTAGGCCTCGCTCCAGCCTTTCGTCACCGTCACCGTTTTGGCCGCCAGTTTTTGCCAGGCCTGCGGCGCGTTATCGCCATAGACTTTGCGCATCCACAGTAACAGCCCCAGCCCTGGCGTACTGGTACGCGGGTCCTGATAAATTACCCGCCATTTTTGATCGCTCTCGACCAGTTCTTTCAGGCTTTTCGGCGGATTTTTCAGCTTGCTTTTATCGTAGACAAAGGCGAAATAGCCGTAATCGAACGGCACAAATGTGTCGTTTTTCCAGCCGCCGGGCACCTTGACCGCCTCATTCGCCACGCCGCTTTTGGCAAAGAGTTTAGTTTGCGTGGCCGCTTCCAGCAGATTATTGTCCAGCCCCAACACCACATCGGCTTTGCTGTTCTTCCCCTCCATCCGCAGGCGGTTGAGCAGCGAAACGCCATCCTCCAGCGCCACCAGTTTCAGCTCGCAGTTGCAATCGGCTTCAAACGCTTTTTTCACCGCCGGGCCTGGCCCCCAGTCGGCGGCGAACGAGTCGTAGGTATAGACGGTGAGAACGGGTTTGGCGAAAGCAGGCGCCGCGCACAGGAGTAAAAGCGGAAGATATTTTTTTAACACTTTGCACCTCAGTTAAAGAGTGGCAAAGGACTTGAGAGGTAGCCTCAAATCCCTTCGCCGGCATTATCCGGATCAGGTTCGACGGGTATTTTCTCAGCGCGCGCATGAGCGCGGCACCCCGTTGAGTTCGGCGTTAGTGTAGTGATTTTGTTGCCGGGCAGCAATCAAGAGCTGGCGTTAAGGATCTGGCGGCGCAAACCACGCCGATTTAAAATCAAACCAGCCGAGGGTATTCATGCGCAGCCCGCGCATACTGCGTTGTCCCTGGATAATCAGCCAGTGGTGGATCAACGGCACAATCGCTTTGTTGGCCAGCAGTTGCTGGCACCAGTTCGCCAGGTTCATCTCGCCAGCGCGCCACTGCGCGGCGTCGTCCTGCCAGTCGCGCGGAATGCAGTTCTGCAAGAGCGGTACTTCGCACAAGTGCGCGAACAGCGAGAAATCCAGCGGCAGCGTAAAGTTAGCGCTATTGAGCCAGATATCGCTTTCGATGTCGCCGGCGTGCCATTGATCGTAGTCGATCTCCTGAATATGCAGATGCACCTGATGTTCAGCCAGAAGCGCGCTCATGATACGGGCGATAACCCGGTGCTCAATGTGTTCGCGATAGAAGGTCAGCGTGAGGGTTTCCAGCCCGGCGGGTTTTTCGCCCGGGCCTGGACGGGCGTGATGCCAGCGCGGTAAAAGCCCATAGGCCGGGAACCAGAGCTGCTGTAGCGGTTCATCGGCATGATAGAGTAAATTGGTGGGGGAGAGGACGTGGCTTACCCATTCTCTGACCTGCAGATGCGCGCCGCGCGGCGTTCTGGCGTCGAATAGCAGGTAATAGCACCCCTCTTCCAGTCGGCTTTCTATCGCTTTTTCACCGCCTTGTATCGGCCCTTCCAGCATCAAGCCGCAGGCCGGTTCTTCACTGATATCCGGCAGTACCCAGACATTCACTTCGTCTATCAACGCCCGATAGCCGAAGTAATCATCAAAGGCGAGTATCTTGAGCTGGTTTGGCGTATTACGCCGCACGGCATAAGGCCCGGTGCCGATAGGGTGGCTGGCGAAATTAGCCAGCGTTTCCCACTCCCGCGGCAAAATCATCGCCGGGACCTGGCCCAGCAGCCACGGCAACCAGCGATCCGGCTGGGAAAGATGAATATCCAGCGTCCACGCGGTAGGGGAGTCTATCTTTGTGATGTGCGAGTAAAGCGGAAGCGTATTGATACGCGTCAGCGAGGTGATGACATCTTCCATCTCCAGCTCGCGGCCATGATGAAAATGAATGCCGGGGCGCAGGTAGAAGCGCCACAGTAAAGGGGAAATTTGCTGCCAGTGGTGCGCAATGTCCGCTTCCAGTTCCCCGTTTTCCTCATTTACCCGCGTGAGCGAACTGAAAATTTGCCGGGCAATATGAGTTTCCGAGCGACGTAATGCGGTTCCCGGCAGGAGATTGTGCATCGGACGATAGTAAAGAACCCGCAGAATATGCCGCCCCTGGCGGAAGCTGCGTCCCAGATGGGAAATCAGCATTTGCCTGACAGCGCTTTTATCGCCGACCAGTTGTACCAGTTGATCGATTCGATCTTGTTCCAGCAGGTCTTCCGCCCGCTGCTGTTGCAGCGCCAGTCCGGTATACAGGAACGTCAGACGCGAACGCTTTCCGCGTCCAACCTCAGCTTCCCATGTTAGCCAACCGCGCGCCTGCATCGTATTTAGCAGCGTACGCATATGGCGACGCGAACAGTTCAGCAGATCCGCCAGCTCATTAAGCGTGGTGTCTTGCGTTTTACCGTCACAACATTGCCAGAGACGGATAAATTGTTGTTGCAGGCGACCTGAGGGCATAAAAGGGGAACTCCGATGAAAAACTCAGCAATTTTATTATCCCTATATTAGGCCAATAATATCTTTCGATGAAGCAAGAGGAAGAGGTCACTATGCGCCAGTTCTGGTTGAGATATTTTGCCGCGACGGAAAAAACGTCCTGGCTGGCTTGCCTGAGCGCGCCGCAGCGCTTAAAAATGCTAGCGGAACTGATGCAGTGGGAGGCGACCGATTGAAGCCAATTGCAGACATCATGTGTGACTGAGTATTGGTGTAGGCGATAGCCTAAAATCACCCGCCAGCAGATAATATCTGCTGGCTTTTTTTATTTCGGCTGTTTCTGGATGACGACGATGGGACGGCGTCTCAACGGGATTTATACGGCGGTTTCTGTGGTCACGCAGGTGATGACCGGGCGAGTAAAAGACGTGTAATGTTGCGTGACAAGCGCCATTTTGCATGGTACTGAAACAGACTTTTTTTATTTTTATCATCGCTAATCTTATACGCGTTATCGCATGGTGCTTTAACGTGTTTAGTACAAAGGAATGATAATGAAAAAGGTTTTTTTGCTTGCAGCGCTTTTTGCTATGTCCAATTCCTCTTTCGCGGCAATGGCTGAAAGTTGTCAGCAATATTTTAATGATATTGATGCCCTGGTTGAGCAGGCTGCAGCAACGAGTGAACAGGCAAAACAGCAATTTGACGCGATGAAGCCTCAACTCGAAGCGTCAAAAAAACAGTTGGAAACTGTAGCTGCATCTGACCAGGATGCTGCGTGTAAGCAGGCTCTGGCGTCAATGGTTCAGATTAAACAGGCTCTGGGATTAAAATAAGATAGATACCAGCAATAAGCGATGAGTATCGCTTATTGCTGGTCGTTTTGGTATCAACGCATAAACTCAGGCTGCTTGTCTTCGTACTCGGCAATCGCGTCTTCGTGCTGCAGCGTCAGCCCAATGCTGTCCAGACCGTTCAACATGCAGTGGCGGCGGAAGTCGTCGATTTTAAAGCTGTAGGTCTTATCGCCTGCTTTCACCACCTGTGCTTCCAGATCCACTTCAAATTTAATGCCCGGATTGGCTTTCACCAGAGCAAACAGCTCATCGACCTGTGCGTCGCTCAGGGTTACCGGCAGCAGTTGGTTGTTAAAGCTGTTGCCGTAGAAGATGTCGGCGAAGCTTGGCGCGATCACCACTTTAAAGCCGTAATCGGTCAACGCCCACGGCGCGTGTTCGCGTGACGAGCCGCAGCCAAAGTTTTCCCGCGCCAACAGAATCGACGCGCCTTGATATTCCGGAAAGTTCAACACGAATTCCGGATTTGGCTGTTGGCCCTTTTCGTCCAGGAAGCGCCAGTCGTTAAACAGATGGGCGCCAAAACCGGTGCGCGTAACCTTCTGCAAAAACTGTTTAGGGATAATTGCATCGGTATCGACGTTGGCGGCATCCAGTGGGACAACCAGGCCGGTATGCTGGGTAAATTTCTCTGCCATGGTAGTTTCCTTATTTGATGCTGCGAATGTCGGCGAAGTGGCCGGTAACGGCGGCAGCGGCGGCCATCGCCGGGCTGACTAAATGCGTGCGACCCCCGCGGCCCTGACGGCCTTCAAAGTTACGGTTGCTGGTGGAGGCGCAGCGCTCGCCCGGGTTCAGGCGGTCATTATTCATGGCCAGGCACATGGAACAGCCCGGTAAGCGCCATTCAAATCCTGCTTCGATAAAGATCTTGTCCAGACCTTCCGCTTCCGCCTGCGCTTTCACCGGACCTGAACCCGGCACCACCAGCGCCTGCACGCCAGGCGCAACTTTGCGCCCTTTGGCGACTTCCGCCGCCGCGCGCAAATCTTCAATACGCGAATTGGTACAAGAGCCGATAAAGACTTTATCAATAGCAACGTCCGTTAACGGTACGCCCGGCTGTAAGCCCATATAAGCCAGCGCTTTTTCGGCGCTGGCGCGCTCAACCGGATCGCTAAAAGAGGCGGGATCGGGGATGATGTCGGTGACGGAAATCACCTGGCCCGGATTCGTGCCCCAGGTCACCTGCGGCGCGATCTCTTCTGCTCGCAGGGTGACGACAGTATCAAAGGTCGCGCCGTCATCGGTTTTCAGCGTTTTCCAGTACTCGACGGCTTCGTCAAAATCGCGGCCCTTCGGCGCGTGCAAACGCCCTTTTACGTAGTTAAAAGTGGTTTCATCCGGGGCGACCAGACCGGCTTTGGCGCCCATCTCAATCGCCATATTGCACAGCGTCATGCGGCCTTCCATACTCAGCGCGCGGATCGCGTCGCCGCAAAATTCAACCACGTGCCCGGTGCCGCCGGCGCTGCCGGTTTTACCGATGATCGCCAGCACGATGTCTTTGGCGGTAATGCCCGGCGCGGCGTTGCCCGTGACTTCAATCTTCATGGTTTTAGCGCGCCCCTGTTTCAGGGTTTGCGTCGCCAGTACATGTTCTACCTCAGAAGTGCCGATGCCGAAGGCCAGCGCGCCAAACGCGCCGTGGGTGGCGGTGTGGGAGTCGCCGCAGACGATGGTCATGCCCGGCAGGGTGACGCCCTGTTCCGGCCCCATCACATGGACGATGCCCTGATATGGGTGATTCAGGTCATACAGCTCGACGCCGAACTCGTTACAGTTCTTAATCAGCTCCTGCATCTGGATACGCGCCATTTCACCGAAAGCATTAATGTCTTTAGTCTGCGTCGAGACGTTGTGATCCATCGTGGCGAAGGTTTTCCCTGGCTGACGTACCGGACGATGGTGCGCGCGCAGACCGTCAAACGCCTGCGGAGAGGTGACTTCATGCACCAGGTGGCGGTCGATGTACAGCAGCGGCGTTTCGTTTGGCGCCTCAAAGACCACGTGGGCATCAAATAATTTTTCGTATAACGTTTTGGCCATGATTACACCCCTTCTGCGACATAGCGGGCGATAATATCGCCCATCTCATCGGTACTGACTGCGGCAGCGCCCCTGGCTAAATCGCCGGTGCGAACGCCCTCTTCTAATGCGCGATTGATCGCCTGTTCAATGGCTGTTGCCGCATCGTTGGCATCCAGGCTGTAGCGCAGCAGCAGCGCCAGCGACAGGATCTGCGCAATTGGATTGGCGATATTTTTCCCGGCGATATCCGGCGCGGAGCCGCCAGCCGGTTCATACAGGCCAAACCCTTGCTCGTTCAGGCTGGCGGAGGGCAACATCCCCATTGAGCCGGTGATCATGGCGCATTCGTCGGACAGAATGTCGCCGAACAGGTTAGAGCACAGCAGTACGTCAAACTGCGACGGGTCTTTAATCAACTGCATGGTGGCGTTATCGATATACATGTGCGCGAGTTCCACATCGGGATACGTTTTCGCGACATCATTGACGATTTCACGCCACAGGATAGAGCTTTGAAGTACGTTGGCTTTATCAATAGAGGTGACTTTACGGCGGCGTTTACGCGCCGATTCAAAGGCGATACGGGCAATGCGCTCGATCTCAAAGCGGTGATAAACTTCGGTATCAAAGGCTTTTTCGTACTGACCGCTGCCTTCGCGGCCTTTTGGCTGTCCGAAATAGATCCCGCCGGTCAGCTCGCGCACGCACAGGATATCGAAACCGTTAGCGGCGATATCGGCGCGCAACGGGCAAAATGCTTCCAGTCCCTGATACAGTTTCGCCGGACGCAGGTTACTGAATAATTTGAAATGTTTGCGCAGCGGCAGCAGGGCGCCGCGCTCTGGCTGGCTTTCCGGGGGCAAATTTTCCCATTTCGGGCCGCCGACGGAGCCAAACAGAATGGCATCCGCCTGCTCGCACCCTTCAACGGTGGTTTTCGGCAGTGGATGACCATGATTGTCGATAGCAATACCGCCGACGTCATAGTGGCTGGTGGTTATACGCATATCAAAACGGCTGCGTACCGCATCCATAACTTTCAGGGCTTGCGCCATGACTTCCGGGCCGATACCGTCGCCCGGCAGTACGGCAATATGATAGTTCTTCGACATTACACGGTTTCCTTGTTGTTCTCTTTATTTTGAGCTTTGCGTTGCAATTCTTTTTCAACTTCGGCGGCGCGCCAGATATTGTTCAGTACGTGCACCATCGCTTTGGCGGAGGATTCGACGATATCCGTCGCCAGCCCGACGCCGTGGAAGCGGCGACCATGATGGTTCACGACGATATCGACCTGACCCAGCGCGTCTTTGCCCTAGCCTTTGGCGTTCAGGTCGTATTTAACCAACTCAACGTCGTAGCCAGTGATGCGGTTAATCGCCTGATAGATGGCGTCGACCGGGCCGTTGCCGTTCGCCGCTTCGGCCTTGATCTCTTCACCACAGGCCAGCTTCACGGAAGCAGTGGCGATATCGCTGGAGCCGGACTGCACGCTGAAGTAATCCAGACGGAAATGCTCTGGTTCTTCTTGCTGTTTATTAATAAACGCCAGCGCTTCCAGGTCATAGTCGAACACCTGGCCTTTTTTGTCCGCCAGCTTCAGGAACGCGTCGTACAGGTGATCCATGTTGTAGTCTGTGTCCTTGTAACCCATCTCTTCCATGCGATGTTTCACGGCGGCACGGCCAGAGCGGGAGGTCAGGTTCAGCTGTATCTGGTTCAGACCGATGGACTCTGGCGTCATGATTTCATAGTTTTCGCGGTTCTTGAGGACGCCATCCTGGTGGATGCCGGAAGAGTGGGCAAAAGCGCCGCTGCCGACAATCGCTTTGTTGGCCGGGATCGGCATGTTACAGATCTGGCTGACGGTCTGGCTGGTGCGCCAGATTTCGTGGTGATTGATGTTGGTGTGTACATTCATGATGTCTTTGCGCACTTTAATCGCCATGATCACTTCTTCCAGTGCGCAGTTACCGGCACGTTCTCCGATACCGTTCATCGCGCCTTCAACCTGACGCGCGCCCGCATGTACTGCCGCCAGCGAGTTGCCTACTGCTATCCCTAAATCGTCGTGGGTATGAACGGAGATGATAGCTTTGTCGATATTGGGGACACGTTCATACAGGCCGGAAATGATTCCCGCGAACTCAAACGGCATGGTATAGCCCACGGTATCGGGAATATTAATGGTTCTCGCGCCGGCGTTTATAGCGGCTTCCACCACGCGCGCCAGATCGTCAACAGGCGTCCGGCCAGCATCTTCGCAGGAGAACTCTACGTCATCAGTGTAATTACGCGCCCGCTTAACCATGTATACCGCGCGTTCGATGACCTCATCCAGCGTGCTGCGCAGTTTGGTGGCGATGTGCATTGGCGAGGTGGCGATAAAAGTATGGATGCGAAACGCGTCGGCGACCTTCAGCGCCTGTGCCGCGACGTCAATGTCTTTTTCTACACAACGCGCCAGGGCGCAAACGCGGCTGTTTTTAATGGTGCGGGCGATGGTTTGGACGGATTCAAAATCACCCGGAGAAGAGACCGGGAAGCCCACTTCCATGACATCAACACCCATGCGCTCAAGGGCCAGGGCAATCTGCAGCTTCTCTTTCGCGCTCAGGCTGGCCTGTAACGCTTGTTCGCCGTCGCGTAAGGTCGTATCAAAAATAATGACTTGCTGGCTCATGATGTGGTCCTTGTCTCCAGGGGCGCCTTGCGTCAGGCATAAAAAAACCCGCGCAACGGCGCGGGTTTTGTTTGACTTCGAGCTGACTTAATGTTGAATGCCGCCCACCGGTCTACCGCGCACAATAAATGCGTTGAGTAGTAGTAGCCCAGTGAAACGAACGATATGTGACATTAATTCAGCTCCAGCGAATGCGTTATGCTTTTAGTGGTACTGGATATGCCGTTTAATGTCAACTCTATTTTCTGTCGCCATTGCATTTTGTTGACGATATCCGGATACGTACTTTAGCTAATTGTGCTGGGCTGCGCGTCCAATAAAGGATAAAAGAACGAGTGGACATTCATACTTTTCATTGTTTGAAATATTTAGGCATTTTTGTTTGCAAATTGGTTAGGGGAATGGCCTGTTAAAGGTATGCTAAAGGTTTGGTTTATCTTTTTGATTTGTTTTATATTTTAACAAATAACCTTGTTTACTTAATGGATAAGGATAAAGTTATTGATAAATTAATGTTAACTTTTTAGCTATTAATAATATAAACATTTAATTGAAACTTAAATGATCATTCACTTGGTGTATGATTGTGTATTCGCCATAGTTATGGTTATATTGCTTGCGTAATTTAAACATTATGAATCGCAATGGTGTGACTCAGGACACATTATGCTTGCGCTGGCATTCTATTTGTCTCTGTCAGCGTCTTTATGTTTTCCGAATTTTAACGCTTTCCCTTTTTCTTATTTTATATGCATGGTAAATCATATTTTCAGGAATTATTTCTGCCTTCAGCCAGAAAAAGGGAGTTAAGCGTGACAGTGGAGTTAAATATGCCAGAGGTCAAAACCGAAAAGCCGCATCTTTTAGATATGGGCAAACCACAGCTTCGCATGGTTGATTTGAACCTATTGACCGTGTTCGATGCGGTAATGCAAGAGCAGAATATTACGCGCGCCGCCCACACGCTGGGAATGTCGCAGCCTGCGGTCAGTAACGCCGTAGCGCGTCTGAAGGTTATGTTTAATGACGAACTTTTTGTTCGATATGGACGAGGAATTCAGCCGACTGCCCGTGCATTTCAGTTATTTGGTTCAGTCCGTCAGGCGTTACAATTGGTGCAAAATGAATTGCCGGGATCGGGGTTTGAGCCGACCAGCAGCGAACGTGTATTCAATCTTTGCGTGTGCAGTCCGCTGGATAATATCCTGACGTCACAGATTTATAATCGTGTAGAAAAAATTGCGCCAAATATTCATGTCGTTTTTAAAGCGTCGTTGAATCAGAATACTGAGCATCAGTTACGCTATCAGGAAACCGAGTTCGTTATTAGTTATGAAGAATTCCGTCGTCCTGAGTTTACCAGCGTACCGCTATTTAAAGATGAAATGGTTTTAGTCGCCAGCCGAAAACACCCGCGTATTAGCGGCCCGCTACTGGAAGGCGATGTTTATAATGAACAACATGCGGTTGTTTCTCTCGATCGTTATGCGTCATTTAGTCAGCCGTGGTATGACACGCCGGATAAACAGTCGAGCGTGGCTTATCAGGGCATGGCGCTTATCAGCGTTCTGAACGTGGTTTCGCAGACGCATTTGGTCGCTATTGCCCCGCGCTGGCTGGCGGAAGAGTTTGCGGAATCGCTGGATCTGCAAATATTGCCGTTGCCTTTAAAACTGAATAGCCGGACATGCTACCTTTCCTGGCATGAAGCGGCTGGGCGTGATAAAGGGCACCAATGGATGGAAGATTTATTAGTTTCTGTTTGTAAGCGATAAAACCGGGCAGAATAAATCAGAAACAAATTCTGGTTTATTCTGCTTTTTAGCGTATATAAAAAATTTTATGCTGAATTAACGGTGAGCGATTCTTTTCGTCGTTGTGAAAAATAGATGAATTGCTGTAAGTCTGCATTTATAAGCGATTATTTATTACCTGGTGTGATTCAGACGGAGTATTTCTCCATTTCTTCTCTTCTTGCCTCCTGATTATTCTAACCTTCCCCATCTTTACGTCATTCCACCCAATTGCCAGGCGTGATAGCGAGCGGTTAAGGTGTCCGTCAAACCGTGATGACAGGTATAAAGTGGAGGCAAGCCGTGGAGATGTTGTCTGGAGCCGAGATGGTCGTCCGATCGCTTATCGATCAAGGCGTAAAGCAGGTGTTCGGCTATCCTGGAGGCGCAGTGCTTGATATTTATGATGCGCTACATACCGTTGGAGGGATCGATCATGTGCTGGTGCGTCATGAGCAGGCCGCGGTGCATATGGCGGATGGCCTGGCGCGAGCCACTGGCGACGTTGGCGTGGTGCTGGTGACTTCCGGACCGGGAGCGACCAATGCGATTACCGGGATTGCTACGGCCTATATGGATTCCATTCCTCTGGTGATTCTTTCCGGCCAGGTCGCCACCTCATTGATTGGCTATGATGCTTTTCAGGAGTGCGACATGGCGGGGATTTCCCGACCGGTGGTCAAACATAGCTTCCTGGTCAAACAGACGGAAGATATTCCCCTGGTGCTTAAAAAGGCCTTCTGGCTGGCGGCAAGCGGACGTCCTGGGCCGGTGGTCGTGGATTTGCCGAAAGATATTTTGAATCCGGCGAAAAAATGCCGTATGCCTGGCCGGAGACGGTCAGTATGCGCTCTTACAATCCCACAACATCAGGACATAAAGGACAAATTAAGCGTGCCTTGCAAACGCTGGCGTCGGCAAAAAAGCCGGTGGTCTACGTTGGGGGAGGGGCGATAAGCGCGGCCTGCTATGCGCCGTTGCGCCACATCATTGAAACCTTTAACCTGCCGGTGGTCTCTTCATTAATGGGACTGGGCGCGTTTCCTGCTACTCATCGCCAGTCGTTAGGAATGCTGGGAATGCATGGCACTTATGAAGCCAATATGACCATGCATAACGCCGACGTGATTTTCGCTGTTGGCGTACGATTTGACGACCGCACGACGAATAATCTCGCTAAATATTGTCCGAACGCGACGGTATTACACATCGACATTGACCCGACGTCCATATCCAAAACGGTTAACGCTGATATCCCGGTGGTGGGCGATGCCCGCCTGGTACTGGAACAAATGCTGGAGCTACTGGCGCAGGATGCGCCGTCTCAGCCGCAGGATGATATTCGCGACTGGTGGCAGCAGATAGAGAGCTGGCGCGCCCGTCAGTGCCTGAAATATGACGCGGAAAGCGAAAGCATTAAACCCCAGGCGGTGATTGAAACCCTCTGGCGTCTGACGAAGGGCGATGCGTACGTGACGTCCGATGTAGGACAACACCAGATGTTTGCCGCTCTCTATTACCCGTTCGATAAGCCACGTCGCTGGATTAATTCCGGCGGGCTCGGCACGATGGGTTTTGGCCTACCGGCTGCATTGGGCGTTAAAATGGCCCTGCCGAAAGAAATGGTGGTCTGCGTGACCGGCGATGGCAGTATACAGATGAACATTCAGGAGCTGTCGACAGCCTTACAGTATGAACTGCCGGTACTGGTTCTGAACCTGAACAACCGTTATCTGGGGATGGTAAAACAGTGGCAGGATATGATCTATTCCGGTCGCCATTCTCAGTCTTATATGCAGTCGTTACCGGATTTTGTGCGCCTGGCGGAAGCATATGGCCATGTCGGGCTGCAGATTAACCACCCGGATGAGCTGGAAAGTAAACTCAGCGAAGCCCTTGAGCATGTGCGTAATAGCCGACTGGTGTTCGTCGATGTCACCGTTGATGGCAGCGAGCATGTCTATCCGATGCAGATTCGCGGGGGCGGGATGGACGAAATGTGGTTAAGCAAAACGGAGAGGACCTGATGATGCGCCGGATTTTATCGGTATTACTGGAAAACGAATCTGGGGCGTTATCGCGGGTTATCGGCCTCTTTTCGCAACGCGGATATAATATTGAAAGCCTGACCGTCGCGCCGACAGACGATCCGACGTTGTCGCGCATGACTATCCAGACGGTAGGCGATGAAAAAGTGCTTGAGCAAATTGAAAAGCAACTGCACAAGCTGGTTGATGTGCTGCGCGTCAGCGAGCTGGGACAGGGAGCGCACGTTGAGCGGGAAATCATGCTGGTGAAAATCCAGGCCAGCGGCTACGGACGGGAAGAGGTGAAGCGTAATACGGAAATTTTCCGTGGTCAGATTATTGATGTCACGCCAACGCTGTATACCGTTCAACTGGCGGGCACCAGCGATAAACTGGATGCTTTTCTGGCCTCGCTGCGCGACGTGGCGAAAATTGTTGAAGTGGCGCGTTCAGGCGTCGTCGGGCTTTCGCGCGGCGATAAGATTATGCGCTGAGCAGATTCGCCGGATGACGACGCGGTTGCGTTTTATCCGGTCTACAGGCTGATATCTGGCCCAGGTCCGATAAGCGTAGCGCCATCAGGCAGGTTTGCCGGATATCAGCCAACAGGAATTATCGCCCAACCCAATATCACCGGTTGGGCTTTTTTTTGCGAAATCCGTGGTAACCCGGAATAAAAGCGGTTGCCGGAGTGATCAAACTGCGCTTAGATGTTAACGATTTTAACCCATGCCGACATAAAGGTTATGGTTTGTACAATTTACACAAGGGGCAATTGTGAAACTGGATGAAATCGCTCGGCTGGCCGGTGTCTCGCGCACAACTGCAAGCTACGTTATAAACGGTAAAGCAAAGCAATACCGCGTGAGCGACAAAACCGTAGAAAAAGTCATGGCGGTAGTGCGTGAGCACAATTACCATCCTAACGCTGTGGCTGCCGGGCTGCGTGCTGGACGCACACGTTCCATTGGTCTGGTGATCCCGGACCTTGAAAACACGAGCTACACCCGTATCGCAAACTATCTTGAGCGCCAGGCACGCCAGCGTGGCTACCAACTGCTGATCGCCTGTTCTGAAGATCAGCCGGATAACGAAATGCGCTGCATTGAGCACCTTTTGCAACGCCAGGTGGATGCAATCATTGTTTCAACTTCGTTACCGCCGGAGCATCCCTTCTATCAGCGCTGGGCCAACGATCCGTTCCCCATCGTCGCGCTCGACCGCGCGCTGGATCGCGAACATTTCACCAGCGTGGTCGGTGCCGATCAGGATGATGCCGAGATGTTGGCGGAAGAGCTGCGTAAATTCCCGGCGGAAACGGTGCTTTATTTGGGCGCGCTGCCGGAGTTGTCCGTCAGTTTCCTGCGCGAGCAGGGGTTCCGCACCGCATGGAAAGACGATCCGCGGGAGGTGAATTTCTTATATGCCAACAGCTATGAGCGCGAAGCCGCCGCGCAGCTGTTTGAGAAATGGCTGGAAACGCATCCTATGCCGCAGGCGCTCTTTACGACATCATTCGCGCTATTACAGGGCGTGATGGACGTTACGCTGCGGCGCGATGGAAAACTGCCTTCGGATTTGGCGATTGCGACCTTCGGCGATCATGAGCTGCTGGATTTTCTGCAATGCCCGGTACTGGCGGTGGCGCAGCGTCATCGTGATGTCGCGGAACGCGTGCTGGAGATTGTGCTGGCAAGTCTTGATGAACCGCGTAAACCGAAACCCGGCTTAACGCGTATTCGGCGAAACCTGTATCGTCGCGGCATTCTGAGCCGTAGCTAAAGGACCGGCGGTAAAAGACACTCTCTTCTGCCGCCGTCAAACAAATGCGTATCAGTAAAAATATCCCTTAAATAATTAAGACTATTCCTTAAAATTATCCGAAAATTCTTTTTTATTACCTTTCTTTTGTCCGAAATCGTCCATATTCCACTAATTAAGACGTAACGAGTCTTTTCCTTTGTCTTGTTTTGTTACAAGCAGACAAGAAATCGTCGAATTAACAGCCACTTTTTGTCTTTGGCGCGACAGTCGCTCGTAGGCGCTGGTATAGCAGGCGCTGCACACGTTAAACAGGCACTGTTAACACGGTGCAATATGTCCTAAAATGCCGCTCGCGTCGCAAACTGACACTTTATATTTTTCTCGGATTATATTGAGTCCGTTTTAAACGGCGGTGGGTCTTTGGTTTTTTTCTTACAAATATTCATAACGTTAATTTGACTTGCACGCTGGGTGGAAATTAATCAACGCAGATATTCGCCGTAAACATTGGCTTTTTTACTTAGGTAAGCGTTGTGACTTGCTTGACAAGCTTTTCCTCCGCTCCGTAAACTCCTTCGAGTGGGAATTTGTGGGATAAAGTGGTAAGAAGGGGTGAGACTGGCATGTTCCGGGGGGCAACGTTAGTCAATCTCGACAGTAAAGGGCGCCTGACCGTGCCGACCCGTTATCGGGAGCAACTGATCGAGAGCGCTACCGGTCAAATGGTATGTACCATTGACATCCATCACCCATGCCTGCTGCTTTACCCCCTGCCTGAATGGGAAATTATTGAGCAAAAGTTATCTCGTCTGTCGAGCATGAACCCGGTAGAACGTCGCGTACAGCGTTTACTGTTGGGCCATGCCAGCGAATGTCAGATGGATGGTGCAGGTCGATTACTGATCGCGCCAGTTCTGCGGCAACATGCCGGACTGACGAAAGAAGTGATGCTGGTTGGACAGTTCAACAAATTTGAGCTGTGGGATGAAACGACCTGGTATCAACAGGTCAAGGAAGATATCGACGCTGAACAGTCAGCTACCGAAACGTTATCGGAGCGGCTGCAGGACTTGTCTCTATAAGATGATGGAAAATTTTAAACACACTACGGTACTGTTGGATGAAGCCGTTAATGGGCTGAATATTCGTCCGGATGGTATCTATATTGATGGCACATTTGGTCGCGGCGGCCACTCGCGCCTGATCCTCTCGCAACTGGGCGAAGAGGGGCGCTTGCTGGCGATCGATCGCGATCCGCAGGCGATCGCCGTTGCGCAGACCATTAATGATCCTCGCTTCTCCATCATTCATGGACCTTTTTCCGCGCTGGCTGATTATGTAGCCGAGCGCGAGCTTACCGGCAAGATTGACGGGATCCTTCTCGATCTTGGCGTATCTTCTCCGCAGCTTGACGATGCGGAGCGCGGTTTTTCCTTTATGCGCGACGGTCCGCTGGATATGCGAATGGACCCGACGCGCGGCCAGTCTGCCGCCGAGTGGTTACAAACGGCGGAGGAGGCGGATATCGCCTGGGTGCTGAAAACATTCGGCGAGGAGCGTTTTGCCAAACGTATTGCTCGCGCCATTGTTGAGCGCAATCGCGAACAGCCGATGACCCGCACCAAAGAGCTGGCGGAGGTGGTTGCGGCGGCGACCCCGGTAAAAGACAAATTCAAACATCCCGCGACCCGTACCTTCCAGGCGGTGCGCATCTGGGTAAACAGTGAACTGGAGGAGATAGAGCAGGCGCTAAAAAGCTCGCTCAGCGTACTGGCTCCAGGCGGGCGGCTTTCAATCATCAGTTTCCACTCGCTGGAAGACCGTATTGTGAAACGCTTTATGCGTGAGCAAAGCCGCGGTCCGCAGGTACCGGCGGGATTACCGATGACGGAAGCGCAGCTCAAAAAACTGGGCGGTCGTGAGTTACGAGCGTTAGGCAAGTTGATGCCGGGTGAAAAAGAGGTAGCTGAAAATCCTCGGGCCCGTAGTTCAGTTCTGCGTATCGCAGAGAGGACGAACGCATGATCAGCAGAGTGACAGAAGCCCTAAGCAAAGTGAAGGGATCGATAGGAAGCAACGAGCGCCATGCCTTGCCTGGCGTGATCGGTGACGATCTTTTGCGGTTCGGGAAGCTGCCACTCTGCTTGTTCATTTGCATCATTTTAACGGCGGTGACGGTGGTCACGACGGCGCACCATACTCGTTTACTCACCGCGCAGCGTGAACAATTGGTTCTGGAGCGCGATGCATTGGACATTGAATGGCGCAACCTGATCCTTGAAGAAAATGCGCTCGGCGATCACAGCCGGGTGGAGCGGATCGCAACGGAAAAGCTGCAAATGCAGCATGTTGATCCGTCCCAAGAAAATATCGTAGTGCAAAAATAAGGATAAACGCGACGCATGAAAGCAGCGGCAAAAACGCAAAAATCGAAACGCCAGGAAGAACAGACCAACTTCATCAGTTGGCGTTTTGCGTTGCTGTGCGGCTGTATTTTACTGGCGCTGGTTTTTTTACTTGGACGCGCGGCGTGGCTACAGATTATCGCCCCGGATATGCTGGTGCGTCAGGGCGATATGCGTTCGCTGCGTGTTCAGGAAGTCTCCACCTCACGCGGTATGATTACCGACCGTTCCGGGCGTCCACTGGCGGTCAGCGTACCGGTTAAGGCGATCTGGGCCGACCCGAAAGAAGTTCATGACGCCGGCGGCATCAGCGTTGGCGATCGCTGGAAAGCGCTTTCTACTGCGCTCAATATTCCGCTCGATCAGCTCTCCGCTCGTATCAACGCCAACCCGAAAGGGCGTTTTATTTATCTGGCGCGCCAGGTAAATCCTGACATGGCGGACTACATCAAAAAACTCAAACTGCCGGGGATTCATTTGCGTGAAGAGTCCCGCCGCTACTACCCGTCAGGAGAAGTAACCGCTCACCTCATCGGTTTTACCAACGTCGACAGTCAGGGGATTGAAGGCGTTGAAAAGAGCTTTGATAAGTGGCTTACCGGTCAGCCTGGCGAGCGAATCGTGCGTAAAGACCGCTATGGCCGCGTGATTGAAGATATCTCCTCCACTGATAGTCAGGCAGCGCACAACCTGGCGTTAAGCATTGATGAACGCTTACAGGCGCTGGTTTACCGCGAACTGAACAACGCGGTGGCGTTTAACAAGGCGGAATCCGGTAGCGCGGTGCTGGTCGATGTCAATACCGGTGAAGTACTGGCGATGGCGAATAGCCCTTCCTATAACCCCAACAACCTTGCCGGTACGCCGAAAGACGCGATGCGTAACCGTACCATCACCGACGTGTTTGAACCAGGTTCTACGGTTAAGCCGATGGTGGTGATGACTGCGCTTCAGCGCGGTATCGTCAACGAAAATACGGTGTTGAATACCGTTCCATACCGAATTAACGGCCACGAAATTAAAGACGTGGCGCGCTACAGCGAATTAACCCTGACCGGGGTTCTACAGAAGTCGAGTAACGTCGGTGTATCCAAGCTGGCGTTAGCGATGCCGTCCTCAGCGTTAGTAGATACTTACTCACGTTTTGGGCTAGGAAAGGCGACCAATTTGGGGTTGGTCGGAGAACGCAGTGGCTTATATCCTCAAAAACAACGGTGGTCCGACATAGAGAGGGCCACCTTCTCTTTCGGCTACGGGCTAATGGTAACGCCGTTACAATTAGCGCGAGTCTATGCAACGATCGGCAGCTATGGCATTTATCGCCCGCTGTCGATTACCAAAGTTGATCCGCCTGTACCCGGCGAACGCATCTTCCCTGAATCCACCGTACGCACCGTGGTGCATATGATGGAAAGCGTGGCGCTGCCGGGCGGCGGCGGCGTGAAGGCGGCGATTAAAGGCTACCGTATCGCGATTAAAACCGGTACGGCGAAAAAAGTGGGGCCGGACGGTCGCTACATCAACAAATACATTGCTTATACCGCAGGCGTCGCGCCTGCGAGTCAGCCGCGCTTCGCGCTGGTGGTTGTCATCAACGATCCGCAGGCGGGTAAATACTACGGCGGCGCCGTTTCCGCGCCGGTATTTGGTGCCATCATGGGCGGCGTTCTGCGCACCATGAACATCGAACCGGACGCGCTGGCAACGGGCGAAAAAATGAATTCGTAATTAATCAAGGCGAGGGAACAGGTGGCAGATCGTAATTTGCGCGACCTTCTTGCTCCGTGGGTGGCTGGACTACCCGCGCGAGAACTGCGAGAGATGACGCTCGACAGCCGTGTGGCTGCGGCGGGCGATCTCTTTGTGGCAGTGGTGGGTCATCAGGCGGACGGGCGTCGATATATCCCGCAGGCGATAGCGCAAGGCGTAGCTGCCATTATTGCAGAGGCGAAAGACGAGGCGAGCGACGGTGAGATTCGCGAAATGCACGGCGTACCAGTCGTCTATCTCAGCCAGCTCAATGAGCGTTTATCTGCGCTGGCGGGCCGCTTTTACCATGAGCCATCTGAAAACATGCGTCTGGTGGCGGTGACCGGCACCAATGGCAAGACCACCACCACCCAACTACTGGCGCAGTGGAGCCAGTTGCTCGGCGAAACCAGCGCAGTGATGGGAACGGTAGGCAACGGACTGTTGGGTAAAGTGATCCCGACGGAGAACACAACCGGTTCCGCTGTGGATGTTCAGCATGTGCTGGCCAGTCTGGTTGCGCAGGGCGCGACCTTCGGCGCGATGGAAGTCTCTTCTCACGGCCTGGTGCAGCATCGCGTGGCGGCGTTGAAATTTGCCGCCTCCGTGTTTACTAATTTGAGCCGCGACCATCTCGACTATCATGGCGATATGGCGCATTACGAGGCGGCAAAATGGATGCTTTATTCCACCCACCATCACGGTCAGGCAATCGTCAACGCCGATGATGAAGTTGGACGCCGCTGGCTGACGTCGCTACCCGATGCGGTCGCAGTATCGATGGAAGGGCATATCAACCCTAACTGTCACGGTCGTTGGCTGAAAGCGGAGGCGGTGGAGTACCACGACCGCGGAGCGACGATTCGTTTTGCTTCAAGCTGGGGTGACGGCGAAATCGAAAGCCGCCTGATGGGCGCGTTTAACGTCAGCAACTTACTGCTGGCATTGGCGACGCTGCTGGCGCTGGGCTATCCGTTAACGGATTTGCTGAAAACCGCCGCGCGTTTGCAGCCGGTTTGCGGGCGTATGGAAGTGTTCACTGCGCCAGGCAAACCGACGGTGGTGGTGGATTACGCGCACACGCCGGATGCGCTGGAAAAAGCGTTGCAGGCGGCGCGTCTGCATTGCGCCGGAAAATTGTGGTGCGTCTTTGGCTGTGGCGGGGATCGTGACAAAGGTAAGCGCCCATTCATGGGGGCCATTGCCGAAGAATTCGCGGATATCGTCGTGGTGACTGACGATAACCCGCGTACCGAGGAGCCGCGCGCTATTATCAACGATATTCTGGCCGGAATGCTGGACGCCGGGCAGGTCAGGGTAATGGAAGGCCGCGCTGAGGCGGTAACCAATGCCATTATGCAGGCAAAAGACAATGACGTCGTGCTGATTGCAGGTAAAGGGCACGAGGATTACCAGATTGTCGGCACGCAGCGTCTTGATTATTCAGACCGCGTGACCGCAGCGCGTTTGCTGGGGGTGATCGCATGATTAGCGTAACGCTCAGCAAAATTGCCGATGTCCTTGGCGCCGAACACCGCGGGGCGGATCTCACGCTCGATACGGTCATTACCGACACACGGAAAGTGACGCCGGGATGCCTGTTCGTGGCGCTGAAAGGGGAACGCTTTGATGCGCATGATTTTGCTGATAAAGCAAAAGCGAACGGCGCTGGCGCCCTGCTGGTCAGTTGTCCTCTGGATATCGATCTCCCGCAGGTGATTGTAAAAGACACGCGTCAGGCATTTGGCCAACTGGCCGCCTGGGTACGTATGCAGGTACCGGCGCGGGTGGTGGCGTTAACCGGTTCGTCCGGCAAAACCTCGGTCAAAGAGATGACCGCCGCGATTCTTAGCCAGTGCGGAAATACTCTGTATACCGCAGGCAATTTTAACAACGACATCGGCGTGCCGATAACGCTGCTGCGCTTAAACCATGATTATGACTATGCGGTAATCGAGTTAGGCGCTAATCACCAGGGAGAAATCGCCTGGACCGTTAGCCTGACGCGCCCGGAAGCGGCGCTGGTCAATAACCTGGCGGCGGCGCATCTGGAAGGCTTCGGCTCGTTGGCCGGCGTGGCGAAAGCGAAAGGCGAAATCTATACCGGTTTGCCTGAGAACGGTATCGCGATTATGAATGCCGATAATAATGACTGGCTGAACTGGCAAAGCATTATTGGCGATCGTCTGGTGTGGCGCTTTTCGCCGAATGCGGCAAACAGCGACTTTACCGCTGCGAATATCCACGTGACGTCACACGGTACCGAATTTACCCTGCAAACGCCGATGGGCAGCATTGATGTGCTGCTGCCGTTGCCGGGGCGGCACAATATTGCCAACGCGCTGGCGGCCGCTGCTTTATCAATGGCGGTGGGGGCGACGCTGACGGCGATTAAAGCAGGGCTGGCGGCGTTAAAAGCCGTACCCGGGCGTCTGTTCCCGATTCAGCTAAGTGAAAACCAACTGGTACTGGATGACGCTTATAACGCCAACGTTGGTTCGATGACCGCCGCAGTGCAGGTCCTTTCTGAAATGCCCGGCTACCGCGTGCTGGTGGTAGGCGATATGGCCGAGCTGGGCGCAGAAAGCGAAGCGTGCCACCTCCAGGTTGGTGAGGCCGCAAAAGCGGCGGGTATTGATCGCGTGTTAAGCACCGGAAAACTCAGTCAGGCTATCAGCCACGCCAGCGGCGTCGGCGAACATTTTGCCGATAAAGCCGCGCTCATTGCGCGTTTACACGCTCTGCTTCAGGAGCAACCAATGATGACTATTTTAGTGAAAGGATCACGCAGCGCCGCGATGGAAGATGTGGTTCATGCGTTACAGGAGAAAGGTTCATGTTAGTTTGGCTGGCCGAGCATTTGGTCAAATATTATTCCGGCTTTAACGTCTTTTCTTATCTGACGTTTCGCGCCATCGTCAGCCTGTTGACCGCGCTGTTCATCTCTTTATGGATGGGCCCGCGTATGATCGCTCGTCTGCAAAAACTCTCTTTTGGCCAGGTGGTACGTAACGATGGCCCGGAATCGCACTTCAGTAAACGCGGTACGCCGACGATGGGCGGCATCATGATCCTGA
The DNA here is from genome assembly GCF_050574145.1 of Salmonella sp. GDC200615. NCBI lineage: Bacteria > Pseudomonadati > Pseudomonadota > Gammaproteobacteria > Enterobacterales > Enterobacteriaceae > Salmonella > Salmonella sp. GDC200615. Next base: position 1,020,334 of record NZ_CP192247.1, read on the forward strand.
CGTCGATTGTGATTTCCGTTCTGTTATGGGCTTACCCGTCTAACCCGTACGTCTGGTGCGTGCTGGTGGTATTGATCGGCTACGGCATTATCGGTTTTGTCGATGACTACCGCAAAGTGGTGCGGAAAGATACCAAAGGGCTGATTGCGCGCTGGAAATATTTCTGGATGTCGGTTATCGCGCTCGGCGTGGCCTTTGCGCTTTATCTCGTCGGGAAAGACACGCCCGCGACCCAACTGGTGGTGCCGTTCTTTAAAGATGTTATGCCGCAATTGGGGCTGTTTTACATTCTGCTGTCCTACTTTGTTATCGTCGGTACGGGTAACGCCGTAAACCTGACCGACGGGCTTGATGGCCTGGCGATCATGCCGACTGTTTTCGTTGCCGCCGGCTTTGCGCTGGTGGCCTGGGCGACCGGGAACATGAACTTCGCCAATTACCTGCATATTCCGTATTTACGCCATGCGGGCGAGCTGGTGATTGTCTGTACGGCGATTGTCGGCGCGGGATTAGGATTCTTGTGGTTTAACACCTATCCGGCGCAGGTTTTTATGGGCGATGTCGGATCGCTGGCGTTGGGCGGTGCGTTGGGCATTATCGCCGTGCTGCTGCGTCAGGAATTTCTGCTGGTGATCATGGGCGGCGTCTTTGTGGTGGAAACTCTGTCGGTCATCCTGCAGGTGGGCTCCTTTAAACTACGCGGACAGCGTATTTTCCGTATGGCGCCTATCCATCACCACTATGAACTGAAAGGCTGGCCGGAACCGCGCGTGATTGTGCGCTTCTGGATTATTTCGCTGATGCTGGTGCTGATTGGCCTGGCAACGCTGAAGGTACGTTAATCATGGCTGATTACCAGGACAAAAACGTCGTCATTATTGGTCTGGGCTTAACCGGACTCTCTTGCGTGGACTTTTTTCTCGCTCGCGGCGTGACGCCGCGGGTGATGGATACTCGCGTGACGCCGCCGGGTCTGGATAAGCTGCCGCAAGAGGTTGAGCGTCACGTTGGCGGCCTGAACGACGAGTGGCTCTTAGCGGCGGATTTAATCGTCGCCAGCCCTGGTATTGCTCTGGCGCACCCTTCGCTGAGCGCTGCCGCCAGCGCTGGAGTAGAAATTGTCGGCGATATCGAACTGTTTTGCCGCGAAGCGCAAGCGCCGATTGTAGCCATCACCGGCTCGAACGGCAAAAGCACCGTGACCACCTTAGTGGGCGAGATGGCGAAAGCGGCGGGCGTCAATGTCGGCGTTGGCGGCAATATCGGTCTTCCGGCGCTGATGCTGCTGGATGCCGATCGCGAATTGTACGTGCTGGAATTATCCAGTTTCCAACTGGAAACTACCTCAAGTTTGCAAGCGGCGGCGGCAACGGTGCTCAACGTCACTGAAGATCATATGGACCGGTATCCGTTTGGTTTGCAACAGTACCGGGCGGCGAAACTGCGCGTCTACGAGAAGGCGAAAGTGTGCGTAGTGAATGCCGATGATGCGTTGACGATGCCGGTTCGTGGGGCCGATGAGCGCTGCGTCAGCTTTGGCGTCAATATGGGCGATTATCACCTTAATCGTCAGCAGGGCGAAACCTGGCTGCGAGTCAAAGGCGAGAAGGTGCTGAGCGTGAAAGAGATGAAGCTTTCCGGTCAGCATAACTATACCAATGCGTTAGCGGCGCTGGCGCTGGCGGATGCCGTAGGTCTGCCGCGCGCCAGCAGTTTGAAGGCGTTGACGACATTTACTGGTCTGGCGCATCGCTTCCAGCTGGCGTTGGAGCATAACGGCGTACGTTGGATCAACGACTCGAAAGCGACCAACGTCGGCAGTACCGAAGCGGCGCTAAACGGTTTGCATGTGGACGGTACGCTACATCTGCTGCTGGGCGGCGACGGTAAGTCGGCAGACTTTTCTCCGCTGACACGCTATCTGACCGGCGATCGTATCCGCCTGTATTGCTTTGGGCGCGATGGCGCGCAGCTTGCCGCACTGCGTCCGGAAATCGCCCAACAGACTGAGACGATGGAAGAGGCGATGCGTTTGCTGGCGCCGCGCGTTCAGCCGGGTGATATGGTGCTGCTGTCGCCCGCCTGCGCCAGCCTCGATCAGTTTAAAAATTTTGAGCAACGGGGCGATGTCTTTACCCGTCTGGCGAAGGAGTTAGGTTGATGCGTTTATCTCTCCCCCGTCTGAGAATGCCGCGCGTACCAGGCTTTGGCCTCCTGGCCTGGCTGTTTGCGGCGCTTAAAGGCTGGGTGATGGCTTCGCGCGATAAAGACGCCGACAGTCTGATCATGTATGACCGCACGCTGCTATGGCTGACCTTCGGGCTGGCGGCGATTGGTTTTGTCATGGTGACGTCGGCCTCCATGCCAGTCGGGCAGCGCCTGGCGAACGATCCGTTTTTGTTTGCCAAACGTGATGCGCTCTATATCTTCCTGGCATTTTGTCTGGCGATGGTCACGCTACGTTTGCCCATGACCTTCTGGCAAAAATACAGCACGACGATGCTGATTGCGTCGATCATTATGCTGCTTATCGTGCTGGTCGTCGGGAGCTCGGTCAACGGGGCGTCGCGCTGGATTGCGCTGGGGCCGCTGCGTATTCAGCCTGCGGAGTTTACCAAGCTGTCGCTGTTCTGCTACCTCGCGAACTATCTGGTGCGTAAGGTTGATGAAGTGCGAAATAACCTGCGCGGCTTTTTAAAACCAATGGGCGTGATTCTGGTGCTGGCGGTGTTACTGCTGGCGCAGCCTGACCTCGGGACAGTGGTCGTACTGTTTGTCACCACGCTGGCGATGCTGTTTCTCGCCGGGGCGAAATTATGGCAGTTCATCGCCATTATCGGGATGGGCATCTCGGCGGTGATTCTGTTAATCCTCGCCGAACCGTATCGTATTCGCCGTGTTACCTCGTTCTGGAACCCCTGGGAAGATCCGTTCGGCAGCGGTTATCAGCTGACGCAGTCGCTGATGGCTTTTGGTCGCGGTGAGATATGGGGGCAAGGGCTGGGGAATTCGGTGCAGAAACTGGAGTATTTGCCGGAGGCGCACACTGATTTCATCTTCGCCATTATTGGGGAAGAACTGGGTTATATCGGTGTGGTATTGGCGCTTTTAATGGTATTCTTCGTCGCTTTTCGCGCGATGTCGATTGGCCGTAAGGCATTGGAGATTGACCACCGTTTTTCCGGATTTTTAGCGTGTTCTATCGGTATCTGGTTTAGTTTCCAGGCGCTGGTAAACGTTGGCGCGGCCGCGGGGATGCTGCCGACCAAAGGTCTTACGCTGCCGCTGATCAGTTATGGCGGGTCGAGTCTGTTGATTATGTCGACGGCCATTATGTTTTTATTACGTATTGATTATGAAACGCGTCTGGAAAAAGCGCAGGCGTTTACACGAGGTTCTCGATGAGTGGTCAACCGAAGCGGTTAATGGTGATGGCGGGCGGTACCGGCGGGCACGTGTTCCCGGGACTGGCCGTTGCGCATCATTTGATGGCCCAGGGCTGGCAGGTTCGCTGGCTGGGTACCGCCGATCGTATGGAAGCGGATTTAGTGCCGAAGCATGGCATCGACATTGACTTTATTCGGATCTCCGGTCTGCGCGGTAAAGGCGTAAAAGCGCTTCTGGCGGCGCCGCTGCGGATTTTTAACGCCTGGCGGCAGGCGCGGGCGATCATGAAGCGGTTTAAGCCGGATGTTGTGCTGGGAATGGGCGGTTATGTTTCCGGCCCCGGCGGTCTTGCCGCCTGGTCATTGGGTATTCCGGTCGTTTTGCATGAGCAAAACGGTATCGCCGGGCTAACCAATCAGTGGCTGGCCAAAATCGCGACCACGGTGATGCAGGCGTTTCCCGGTGCGTTTCCGAACGCGGAAGTGGTGGGTAACCCGGTGCGTACCGACGTACTGGCGTTGCCGTTGCCGCAGGTGCGTCTGGCCGGTCGTGACGGCCCGATTCGCGTGTTGGTGGTCGGCGGTTCTCAGGGGGCGCGAGTCCTGAACCAGACGATGCCGCAGGTTGCCGCCAGACTGGGCGATACGGTTACAATCTGGCATCAAAGCGGAAAAGGCGTGCAGCACACGGTAGAGCAGGCGTATGCCGGGGTGGGACAACCGCAGCATAAGGTAACGGAATTTATCGATGACATGGCCGCCGCCTATGCGTGGGCGGATGTGGTGGTGTGCCGTTCCGGCGCTTTAACGGTGAGCGAGATCGCCGCCGCCGGGTTACCGGCGATATTCGTGCCGTTTCAGCATAAAGACAGGCAGCAGTACTGGAATGCGCTGCCGTTAGAAAACGCCGGCGCAGCTAAGATTTTTGAGCAGCCGCAGTTTACTGTAGAGGCTGTCGCCGACACCCTGGCGGGGTGGTCGCGCGAGGCGTTGTTAACCATGGCGGAGCGTGCCCGCGCGGTATCCATTCCGGATGCTACCGAGCGCGTCGCCAGTGAAGTCAGCCGGGTTGCCCGGACATAATTTGTGGCGGTGCCTTTTGCATCGCAGGGTTTTTCTACCCTCAATAATTTGGGTTGCAGGCAAGCCAACGCATCTGCAATTTGAAGTATGGCGGGTATTGGAGTTAATGGCGTAAAGAATGAATACACAACAACTGGCAAAACTGCGTTCCATCGTGCCCGAAATGCGTCGCGTTCGGCACATTCACTTTGTCGGCATCGGTGGTGCTGGTATGGGCGGTATTGCCGAAGTTCTGGCCAATGAAGGGTATCAGATCAGTGGTTCCGATTTAGCGCCGAATCCGGTGACCCAGCAGTTGACGAGCCTGGGGGCGACGATTTTCTTTAACCATCGTCCGGAAAATGTGCGTGATGCCAGCGTGGTCGTCGTTTCCAGCGCAATTTCCGCGGATAACCCGGAAATTGTCGCGGCGCATGAAGCGCGTATTCCGGTTATTCGCCGTGCGGAAATGCTGGCGGAACTGATGCGTTTTCGCCACGGCATCGCCATTGCCGGGACGCACGGAAAAACCACAACGACCGCGATGGTGTCCAGTATTTATGCCGAAGCGGGGCTGGACCCGACTTTTGTGAATGGCGGACTGGTGAAAGCCGCAGGCGTTCATGCGCGTCTGGGCCATAGTCGTTACCTGATTGCCGAGGCAGATGAGAGCGACGCGTCCTTCCTGCATTTGCAGCCGATGGTCGCGATCGTCACCAACATCGAAGCCGACCATATGGATACCTATCATGGCGACTTTGAAAATTTAAAGCAGACGTTTATTAACTTCCTGCATAACCTGCCGTTCTACGGTCGCGCGGTAATGTGCGTCGACGATCCGGTCATCCGCGAGCTGCTGCCGCGGGTGGGGCGTCAGACCACGACGTATGGCTTTAGCGAGGATGCTGACGTCCGCGTAGAAGATTATCAGCAGATAGGGCCGCAGGGGCACTTTACGCTGTTGCGCCAGGGAATGCCGGATCTGCATGTCACGTTGAATGCGCCGGGTCGCCACAATGCCCTGAATGCCGCCGCAGCAGTGGCGGTAGCGACCGAAGAAGGCATCGACGATGACGCTATCCTGCGCGCGCTGGAAAGCTTCCAGGGGACCGGGCGTCGTTTTGACTTCCTCGGCGAGTTCCCGCTTGAGCCGGTGAATGGTAAAGCCGGGACGGCGATGCTGGTGGATGACTATGGCCATCATCCGACTGAAGTAGACGCCACCATTAAAGCTGCGCGAGCAGGGTGGCCGGATAAAAACCTGGTGATGCTGTTTCAGCCGCACCGTTACACGCGCACGCGCGATCTGTATGACGATTTCGCCAATGTGCTGACCCAGGTCGATGCGCTGCTGATGCTGGACGTTTACCCGGCGGGTGAAGCGCCGACTCCGGGCGCGGATAGCCGTTCTTTATGTCGTACGATTCGTAATCGGGGAAAAATTGACCCGATTCTGGTTTCCGATCCGGCTCAGGTTGCGACAATGTTAGCGCCGGTGCTGACGGGTAACGACTTGATATTAGTGCAAGGCGCAGGAAATGTTGGCAAAATTGCGCGTTACTTATCTGAAATCAAGCTGAAGCCGCAAATCCAGGAGGAAGAGCAACATGGCTGATAAAATCGCGGTCCTGTTGGGCGGAACCTCTGCGGAGCGGGACGTTTCGTTAAATTCCGGCGCGGCAGTGTTGGCCGGGTTGCGTGAAGGCGGTATTGATGCGCATCCCGTCGATCCGCAAGAGGTCGATGTCGCGCAGCTTAAAGCAATGGGCTTTCAGAAGGTCTTTATTGCGTTGCATGGCCGCGGCGGTGAAGATGGCACCTTACAGGGAATGCTTGAGCTGCTCGGCCTGCCTTATACCGGCAGCGGCGTGATGGCCTCGGCGCTTTCCATGGATAAACTGCGCAGTAAATTGCTGTGGCAGGGCGCGGGCTTACCGGTTGCGCCGTGGGTCGCATTGACGCGCGCTGAGTTTGAAAAAGGCCTTAGCGAAGAACAAAAAGCGCGAATTTCGGCGCTGGGTTTACCGCTGATCGTCAAACCCAGCCGTGAAGGCTCCAGCGTCGGTATGACGAAAGTAGTAGAAGAAAATGCTTTACAGGGTGCGTTATCATTGTCTTTTCAGCATGATGACGAAATACTGATTGAGAAATGGCTGTGCGGTCCGGAATTTACGGTGGCGATAGTTGGCGAAGAAATTTTACCGTCAATTCGTATCCAACCGGCAGGAACCTTCTATGATTATGAGGCGAAGTATCTCTCTGATGAGACTCAGTATTTCTGCCCTGCCGGTTTAGATGCGTCCCAGGAAGCCGCGCTACAGTCTCTCGTCCTGCAGGCATGGAAAGCTTTAGGCTGCACGGGATGAGGGCGTATTGACGTCATGCTGGACAGCGATGGTCAGTTTTATCTGCTGGAAGCCAATACTTCTCCGGGGATGACCAGCCATAGTCTGGTGCCGATGGCGGCGCGTCAGGCGGGAATGAGCTTCTCGCAGTTAGTGGTACGAATTCTGGAGTTGGCGGACTGATATGTCGCAGGCTGCGCTGAACACGCGAAACAGTGATGAAGAGACGCCTTCTTCACGCCGCAATAATGGAACGCGTCTTGCAGGAATTTTATTCCTGCTGACGGTACTGTGCACCGTGTTTGTTAGCGGGTGGGTCGTGTTAGGGTGGATGGAAGATGCGCAGCGTTTACCGTTATCAAAGCTGGTATTAACCGGCGAGCGTCACTACACGCGTAACGATGATATCCGTCAGGCGATACTGGCTCTGGGCGCGCCGGGAACCTTCATGACGCAGGATGTGAACATTATCCAGAGCCAGATTGAGCGTTTGCCGTGGATTAAACAGGCCAGCGTCAGAAAACAGTGGCCTGATGAATTGAAGATTCATCTGGTTGAATATGTGCCGATTGCGCGTTGGAATGATCAACATATGGTCGATGCTGAAGGGAACACCTTCAGTGTGCCGTCAGACCGCATCGGCAAACAGGTTTTACCCATGTTGTATGGCCCGGAAGGCAGCGCGAGTGAAGTGTTGCAGGGATACCGCGAGATGGGGCAGGTGCTGGCTAAGGATAAATTCACTCTAAAGGAAGCGGCGATGACCGCACGTCGCTCCTGGCAATTGACGCTTAATAACGGCATTAAGCTCAATCTCGGCAGGGGCGATACGATGAAAAGGTTGGCTCGCTTTGTAGAACTCTATCCGGTTTTACAGCAGCAGGCGCAAACCGATGGCAAACGGATTAGCTACGTTGATTTGCGTTATGACTCAGGTGCGGCAGTTGGCTGGGCGCCGCTCCCCCCTGAGGAATCTAATCAGCAACAGAATCAGGCACAGGCAGAACAACAATGATCAAGGCGACGGACAGAAAACTGGTAGTAGGACTGGAGATTGGCACCGCGAAGGTTGCCGCTTTAGTAGGGGAAGTTCTGCCCGACGGTATGGTCAATATCATTGGCGTGGGCAGTTGCCCATCGCGGGGTATGGATAAAGGCGGGGTGAATGACCTTGAGTCAGTGGTGAAATGCGTTCAGCGCGCCATTGACCAGGCGGAATTGATGGCCGATTGCCAGATCTCCTCGGTATATCTGGCGCTTTCCGGCAAACATATTAGCTGTCAGAATGAAATTGGCATGGTGCCCATTTCCGAAGAGGAAGTGACGCAAGAAGATGTGGAAAACGTCGTGCATACTGCGAAGTCAGTGCGCGTGCGCGATGAGCATCGCGTGCTGCATGTGATTCCTCAGGAGTACGCCATTGACTACCAGGAAGGCATTAAAAATCCGGTCGGTCTTTCCGGCGTGCGTATGCAGGCGAAAGTACATTTGATTACCTGCCACAACGATATGGCAAAAAACATTGTCAAAGCTGTTGAACGTTGTGGTCTGAAAGTTGACCAACTGATATTTGCCGGACTGGCGGCCAGTTATTCCGTGTTAACGGAAGATGAACGTGAACTGGGCGTCTGTGTCGTGGATATCGGCGGTGGTACAATGGATATCGCCGTTTATACTGGCGGCGCGCTGCGTCATACCAAAGTGATCCCTTACGCGGGGAACGTGGTGACCAGCGATATCGCTTATGCCTTTGGTACGCCGCCGAGCGATGCTGAAGCCATTAAAGTTCGCCACGGTTGCGCACTGGGCTCCATCGTCGGTAAAGACGAGAGCGTTGAAGTACCGAGCGTGGGCGGGCGTCCGCCGCGCAGCCTGCAACGTCAGACGCTGGCGGAAGTGATTGAGCCGCGTTACACCGAGCTGCTCAATCTGGTCAACGAAGAGATATTGCAATTACAGGAACAGCTTCGCCAACAAGGGGTAAAACATCACCTGGCGGCGGGGATTGTGTTAACCGGCGGCGCGGCGCAAATCGAAGGGCTTGCTGCTTGCGCTCAGCGCGTGTTTCATACGCAGGTGCGTATCGGCGCGCCGCTGAATATCACCGGTCTGACGGATTATGCCCAGGAGCCGTATTACTCAACGGCGGTGGGATTGCTTCACTACGGGAAAGAGTCCCACTTAAACGGTGAAGCAGAAGTGGAAAAACGTGTTACGGCATCAGTTGGCTCGTGGATCAAGCGACTTAATAGCTGGCTGCGAAAAGAGTTTTAATTTTTATGAGGCCGCCAGATATTACGGCCTCAGGCGACAGGCACATGACGGAGAGAGATTATGTTTGAACCTATGGAACTAACCAACGACGCGGTGATTAAAGTCATCGGCGTCGGTGGTGGCGGCGGTAACGCTGTTGAACACATGGTGCGCGAGCGCATCGAAGGTGTTGAATTCTTCGCGGTGAATACCGACGCTCAGGCGTTGCGTAAAACGGCGGTTGGCCAGACCATTCAAATTGGTAGCGGCATTACCAAAGGTCTGGGCGCCGGCGCTAACCCGGAAGTCGGTCGTAACGCGGCGGACGAAGACCGTGAAGCGCTGCGTGCGGCGCTTGAAGGCGCAGACATGGTATTTATCGCGGCAGGCATGGGCGGCGGTACCGGAACCGGCGCGGCGCCAGTGGTTGCTGAAGTGGCAAAAGATTTAGGTATTCTGACCGTTGCCGTGGTGACTAAGCCTTTCAATTTTGAAGGCAAAAAGCGCATGGCATTTGCGGAGCAGGGTATTACCGAGCTGTCCAAGCATGTGGACTCGTTGATCACCATCCCGAACGACAAGCTGCTGAAAGTGCTGGGCCGTGGTATCTCCCTGCTCGACGCGTTCGGCGCGGCTAACGACGTGCTGAAAGGCGCGGTTCAGGGTATCGCAGAGCTGATCACCCGCCCGGGCCTGATGAACGTCGACTTTGCTGACGTGCGTACCGTGATGTCTGAAATGGGCTACGCAATGATGGGCTCCGGCGTGGCGAGCGGTGAAGACCGTGCGGAAGAAGCGGCTGAAATGGCTATTTCTTCTCCGCTGCTGGAAGATATCGACCTGTCCGGCGCGCGCGGCGTGTTGGTCAACATTACGGCGGGCTTCGACCTGCGTCTGGACGAGTTTGAAACCGTCGGTAACACCATTCGCGCGTTTGCGTCGGATAACGCCACCGTGGTTATCGGTACCTCTCTGGACCCGGATATGAATGATGAACTGCGCGTGACGGTAGTGGCGACCGGTATTGGTATGGACAAACGTCCGGAAATCACCCTGGTGACCAATAAACAGGTGCAGCAGCCGGTGTTGGATCGTTATCAGCAGCACGGTATGGCGCCGCTGACGCAGGAGCAAAAAACGGTCGCGAAAGTGGTTAACGACAATACACCACAGGCGGCGAAAGAGCCGGATTATCTGGATATCCCCGCATTCCTGCGTAAGCAAGCTGATTAAGAATTAGCTGGAATTTGGGATTCTGGGCTCTTTGTGCTAAACTGGCCCGCCGAATGTATAGTACACTTCGGTTGGATAGGTAATTTGGCGAGATTATACGATGATCAAACAAAGGACACTTAAACGTATCGTTCAGGCGACTGGCGTCGGTTTACACACCGGCAAAAAAGTCACCCTGACATTACGCCCTGCGCCGGCCAATACCGGGGTCATCTATCGTCGCACCGACTTGAATCCACCGGTAGATTTCCCGGCCGATGCCAAATCTGTGCGTGATACCATGCTCTGTACGTGTCTGGTGAATGAGCATGATGTACGGATTTCAACCGTTGAGCACCTGAACGCTGCTCTGGCGGGCTTAGGCATCGATAACATCGTTATTGAGGTTAATGCCCCGGAAATCCCGATCATGGATGGCAGTGCCGCTCCGTTTGTCTACCTGCTGCTTGACGCCGGTATTGATGAACTGAACTGCGCCAAAAAATTCGTACGCATCAAAGAGACTGTTCGGGTTGAAGATGGCGATAAATGGGCTGAATTCAGACCGTACAATGGTTTTACGTTGGATTTCACCATCGACTTTAACCATCCGGCGATCGATTCCAGCAGCCAGCGCTACGCGATGAACTTCTCTGCGGATGCGTTCATGCGCCAGATCAGCCGTGCGCGTACCTTCGGTTTTATGCGTGATATCGAATATCTGCAGTCCCGCGGCCTGTGCCTGGGCGGCAGCTTCGATTGTGCCATCGTTGTTGACGATTATCGCGTATTGAACGAAGACGGCCTGCGTTTTGAAGATGAATTCGTTCGTCACAAAATGCTTGACGCGATCGGTGACTTGTTCATGTGTGGTCACAATATTATTGGTGCGTTTACCGCGTATAAATCCGGTCACGCATTGAATAATAAATTGTTACAGGCAGTCCTGGCAAAACAGGAAGCCTGGGAATTTGTGACCTTCCAGGACGACGCAGAACTGCCGTTGGCTTTCAAAGCGCCTTCGACGGTACTGGCATAACGACATACGCTGTCGTATAAAATTCGACTGGTTAACCTGGCACTCTCTCCGGCCAGGCGAGCCAGTCGTTTTTTTTACTATCCTTTATCTGCGCTTTCCTTAATACAGCCATTTTGACAGGGTTAAATGGAAACACGGCGCGTTCGCTGTTTTCTTAGCCGATTTTCACCTTAGCTTCTCGTCATTACTGCTGTAGCGCGTACGCTTTAATGATAAGATTTGTGCGCAAATTGTTTTGATTCCGTAAGCCCATGAGGGGCATATCAGGTGGCAATGACGTGAGTGGAATACTGACGCGCTGGCGACAGTTAGGCAGACGATACTTCTGGCCGCATCTCTTATTAGGGATGGTCGCGGCGAGTTTTGGTTTGCCCGCGCTCAGTAACGCCGCTGAAACCAATACGCCTGCAAGGACGACCGCCAGCACCGCGTCTAAAGTTAACTTTAGCCATTTTGCGCTGTTAGAAGCCTCTAACCGTCGTCCCAATTTCACCGTAGATTACTGGCATCAGCACGCTATTCGCACGGTGATTCGCCACCTTTCTTTTGCAATGGCGCCGCAAACGCTGCCCGTTGCCGACGCGCCGTCGCCATTACAGGCGCATCATATCGCCTTACTGAATACGCTCAGCGCGATGCTCACGCAGGAGGGCACGCCGCCGGCGATTGTTCGTCGCCTCTCCCTGGCGTATTTTGCGCCACAAACCGCATTTAGCATCCCGGCCTGGATAAGTCAGGCGCAGGGTATCCGCGCCGGTCCGCAACGTCTCAGCTAACGAAAAAAGACCCTTTTACTTTATTTGTAGCTCCGCGGCGCGGGGCATTTGAGACTTTATTATGCTAATCAAATTATTAACCAAAGTATTCGGTAGCCGTAACGATCGTACGCTGCGTCGTATGCGTAAGGCCGTCAGCCTTATTAATGCGATGGAACCGGAGATGGAAAAACTCTCCGATGACGAACTGAAAGCGAAAACCAACGAATTTCGCGCCCGTATTGAAAAAGGCGAAAGCGTAGAGAGCCTGATTCCGGAAGCGTTCGCGGTGGTGCGTGAAGCCAGTAAACGCGTCTTTGGGATGCGTCACTTCGACGTTCAGCTATTGGGTGGTATGGTGCTCAACGATCGCTGTATCGCCGAAATGCGTACTGGTGAAGGTAAAACGCTGACCGCAACGCTGCCAGCCTACCTGAACGCGCTGTCCGGCAAAGGCGTTCATGTGGTAACCGTGAACGACTATCTGGCGCAGCGTGACGCCGAAAACAACCGCCCGCTATTCGAATTCCTCGGTATGTCCGTTGGTATCAACCTGCCAGGTATGCCTGCGCCAGCCAAACGTGAAGCTTACGCTGCCGACATCACTTACGGCACTAACAACGAATACGGTTTTGACTACCTGCGCGACAACATGGCGTTCAGCCCGGAAGAGCGCGTGCAGCGTAAACTGCATTATGCGCTGGTGGATGAAGTCGACTCCATCCTGATCGATGAAGCGCGTACGCCGCTGATTATTTCCGGCCCGGCGGAAGATAGCTCGGAAATGTACAAAAAAGTGAACAAAATCATTCCGCACCTGATTCGTCAGGAGAAAGAAGATTCTGACACTTTCCAGGGCGAAGGCCACTTCTCCGTTGATGAGAAAGCGCGCCAGGTTAACCTGACCGAGCGCGGTCTGGTGCTGATCGAAGAGCTACTGGTGCAAGAAGGCATTATGGATGAAGGCGAGTCGCTCTACTCGCCTGGCAATATTATGTTGATGCATCACGTCACCGCCGCGCTGCGCGCGCACGCGCTGTTTACCCGTGACGTGGATTACATTGTGAAAGACGGCGAAGTCATCATTGTTGATGAACATACCGGTCGTACCATGCAGGGGCGTCGCTGGTCTGACGGTCTGCACCAGGCGGTAGAAGCGAAAGAAGGCGTTGAAATTCAGAATGAAAACCAGACGCTGGCGTCTATTACCTTCCAGAACTACTTCCGTCTGTATGAAAAGCTGGCCGGTATGACCGGTACGGCGGATACTGAAGCCTTCGAATTTAGTTCTATCTATAAGCTGGACACCGTCGTTGTTCCGACCAACCGTCCGATGATCCGTAAAGATTTGCCGGATCTGGTCTACATGACCGAAGCGGAAAAAATCCAGGCCATTATCGAAGATATTAAAGAACGTACCGCGAACGGTCAGCCAGTGCTGGTCGGGACGATTTCTATCGAGAAATCTGAAGTGGTCTCCAGAGAGCTGACCAAAGCGGGCATCAAACATAACGTACTGAACGCAAAATTCCACGCCAACGAAGCAGGCATCGTTGCGCAGGCTGGTTATCCAGCGGCGGTCACTATCGCTACCAACATGGCGGGTCGTGGTACCGATATTATGCTGGGCGGTAGCTGGCAGGCGGAAGTCGCTGCGCTGGAAGCGCCGACGGAAGAACAGATTGCGCAGATTAAAGCGGACTGGCAGGTACGCCATGACGCGGTTCTGGCTGCCGGCGGCCTGCATATCATTGGCACCGAGCGCCATGAATCCCGCCGTATCGACAACCAGCTGCGTGGCCGTTCCGGTCGCCAGGGCGATCCGGGTTCTTCCCGTTTCTACCTGTCGATGGAAGATGCGCTGATGCGTATTTTCGCCTCCGATCGTGTCTCCGGTATGATGCGTAAACTGGGGATGAAGCCGGGCGAAGCGATTGAGCACCCGTGGGTGACGAAAGCTATCGCTAACGCGCAGCGTAAAGTAGAAAGCCGTAACTTCGATATTCGTAAGCAACTGCTGGAATATGATGATGTGGCGAACGATCAGCGTCGTGCAATTTATACCCAGCGTAACGAACTGCTGGATGTGTCTGACGTGAGCGACACCATTAACAGCATTCGCGAAGATGTCTTTAAGGCGACTATCGACGCCTACATTCCGCCGCAGTCGCTGGAAGAGATGTGGGATATCCCGGGTTTGCAGGAACGCCTGAAAAACGACTTCGACCTGGAGATGCCGATTGCCGAATGGCTGGATAAAGAGCCGGAGCTGCATGAGGAGACGCTGCGTGAGCGCATCCTGGCGCAGTCCATCGAGGTGTATCAGCGTAAAGAAGAGGTGGTTGGCGCTGAAATGATGCGTCATTTCGAAAAAGGCGTGATGCTGCAAACGCTCGATTCCCTGTGGAAAGAGCACCTGGCGGCGATGGATTACCTGCGTCAGGGTATTCATCTGCGCGGCTATGCGCAAAAAGATCCGAAGCAGGAATACAAGCGCGAATCCTTCGCTATGTTCGCCGCGATGCTGGAATCGCTGAAATATGAAGTGATCAGTACCCTGAGCAAAGTCCAGGTACGTATGCCTGAAGAGGTCGAAGCGATGGAAATGCAGCGTCGCGAAGAGGCGGAGCGCCTGGCGCAGATGCAGCAGCTAAGCCATCAGGATGACGATGCCGCCGTGGCTGCCGATCTGGCCGCCCAAACCGGCGAACGTAAGATTGGACGTAACGATCCTTGCCCTTGCGGTTCCGGTAAGAAATACAAACAGTGTCATGGTCGCCTGAGCTAATGCGATAAACTTACCGGCCTGATAAGACATAATGTGTTGCCATCAGGTCAGTACTGGCATTATTGCCGAAGGGCGCTACGCTTATTCGGCCTGGCATTGAACACAGATAAAAAGGCGCAGGCGACTGCGCCTTTTTTATGGATGCAACAAGATGAAAAAACTGCAAATCGCGGTTGGGATTATCCGCAACCCGAACGACGAAATTTTTATTACCCAACGCGCCGCTGATGCGCATATGGCGAACAAGCTGGAATTTCCCGGCGGAAAAATTGAAGCCGGCGAAACACCAGAGCAGGCGTTGATCCGGGAGCTACAGGAAGAGGTGGGGATTACGCCAACACAGGTGACACTATTCGACACTCTGGAATATCAATTCCCGGATAGACACATTACGCTGTGGTTTTGGCTGGTTGAACGCTGGGATGGCGAACCGTGGGGGAAAGAAGGACAGCCGGGACGGTGGATCGCGCAGAACGCGTTGAGTACGGACGATTTTCCGCCGGCCAATGAACCGATTATTCGTAAATTACGCCAATTTGCGCTTTAGTGGGGGATCGCAACACGATCCCCATCGATCTTATTAGCGATTTAATGTCGACATAATTTCCGGCCAGTAGCGGGGGCCGGCCGCGGCGTCGTGAGGAAAAACCGCCTCAATTGCCGTCAGCTCCTGCGGGCTTAGGGTCAGTGATAACGCGCCGAGGTTTTCATCCACCCTGGCGCAGTGGCGGGTGCCGGGAGTGGGAACGATGTGCCTGTTGCGGGCCAGCAGCCAGGCCAGCGCTAATTGTGCGGGGGTACACTCTTTTTCGCGTGCCATTTGTTTTATTGCTTCAGCCAGACGTAAATTGCGCGAGAAGTTCTCACCCATGAACCTGGGATTTGTGCGACGGAAGTCATTCGCAGCAAAATCTTCTGGCGTTTTAATCGTACCGGTCAGAAATCCGCGTCCCAGCGGGCTGTAAGCGACGAATCCTATACCCAACCGTTCACAGGTGGAAAGTGCTGAAATTTCCGCTTCGCGGGACCAAAGCGAATACTCACTTTGCAGCGCGGTAATAGGGTGAACGTTATGGGCGCGTTCCAGCGTTTGCGTTGATGCTTCGGATAGCCCGAGATAACGCACTTTTCCCTCGCGCACCAGGTCCGCCATTGCACCGACAGTCTCTTCTATGGGAACTGATGGATCAACGCGATGTTGATAGTACAGATCGATATGATCGACCCCCAGGCGTTGCAGGCTTTGCTCACAACTACGGCGAACGTACTCCGGTCTGCCATTGACGCCACGCGCCATAGGGTTAGCAGGGTCGAGAACGATACCAAATTTCGTCGCTAAAAATACCCGATCGCGACGATCGGCGATGGCTCTTCCAACTAACCTTTCATTGGTATAAGGGCCATACATATCTGCGGTATCGAGCAGTGTTACCCCCTGATCTAACGCATAATGTAGCGTCTTAATTGAGGTGCTGTCGTCATGAGCGCCGTAAAATGCGCTCATGCCCATACATCCCAGTCCGATGGCTGACACTCGCGGTCCGTTTGCGCCTAATGTACGATATTGCATACTACCTCCATGAGGATATTTTGTGCATGGCAGGCAGTCTATACCTGGCGTATAAGATGAAAAATAGGGGGAATAAGCATGGTTTATGAAGGCTGGCTTAATAATGCGTCATGATGTGATGTCCATATTGCATGCTTTTTGCATGATTGCTGAAAACCATAGCTTCACGCGGGCAGCGGCGCAGTTACATATTTCTACATCGGCGTTAAGTCAGAATATGCGCCAACTGGAGGATGAACTTGGCGTGAAATTGTTGAACCGAACCACCCGGCGTGTCGGTTTGACAGAAGCAGGACATGCCTTTCTTGCCAGTATCAGGCCCGCATTAAACCATATTGATGAGGCGATGGAACATGCCCGCCAGAGCCGCGATATACCCGGAGGGACATTACGCCTGACCGTACTGCGCACGGCGGCTACGCTTCTGTTACAACCTAATCTCGCCGGTTTCATGCGCGATTATCCCGATATTCGGCTGGATATCGATGTGAATGACGGTTTTGTGGATTTAATTAACGAACGCTTTGATGCCGGTATTCGCTTTGGCGATACGGTACAACTTGATATGAATGTCGTTCCGCTCGGTGATGTTTTACGCCCGGCGATCGTAGCATCCCCTGCATACCTTGCGCGTTTTGGCACGCCGCTGCACCCTCAGGAACTCATCAATCACCGCTGCCTTTGCCATCGTTTTACGCGTGAGAGCGGGCTATATCGGTGGGAGTTTGTTCACGGAGCGCAACGGCTGGAAATTACGCCGGAAGCCGCGTTAATGGTGAATGATAAAGCGTTGCGTCTCTCCGCCGCGCGTGATGGGGCAGGGCTAACCTATGTTTTTGAACAGGATGTCCACGAAGACTTACAGGATGGGCGGTTGTGTTCCGTACTTGAGGAGTGGCTGCCTGCGGCGGACCGGTTTTATTTGTATTATCCCGGCCGCGCGCATATGGCGCCAAAACTACGCGTATTTATTGATTATTTTTGTCATAAGGCGATATTGCCGTCTCAACAGAGCCATCACCGTTAGCGCTCTTCGCTCCAGTCGTCGCTATCAGACTGGTCGCCGCTGCTGGCGATTCGTTTCTCTTCGGCGGCCCATTCGCCCAAATCAATTAACTGACAGCGTTTAGAACAAAATGGGCGGAAGGGGCTAATTTCCCCCCAGACGACCGGTTTACCGCAGGTCGGACAGTTTACGACGGTCACGTCAGACATTTTTACTCCTTAGCAACAGGCCAGTTCAAAATCAAGACGCTCCGGCACCAGACCATTTTCACTATCCAGCGGCATAAAGCGAATGGCAAAACGGCTCTTATGGCCGGAAATTTGCGGATAAAGTTGTGAATCGAGCGTCAGCATAAGACGCAGCAAATCGGCGTCGTCCCCGTTATCCTGATAAAAACCGTTCAGGCTGGTTTGCTTACGGAAAGGCGCTGAATTACGGATCAGATCAAGCACCAGCGTCAGCGCCTGGGTGAGGGGATTCAGGCTGGCAAGCCAGCTTTCAATCTGGGCGTCGCGCTGCGCCTGTTGTAGGTGTAACCAGATATGCAGAGTGGGTAAATCGAAACTGCAACAGCCGCCAGGAATACTTAAGCGTTGACGCACAAGGGCAATCAAGCGATCTTCGCGTAGCTGCTGGCCAATCCTCGGGGCGGAGATCAGCACGCTGCCCGCGGATTTTAACTGCTGGCGCAGGGCTTCAATACGGTCTTGATCGACGCCGGGAACCTCAACCCAGGCCTGTAATTTACGCTGCTGGCGCTCCAGTTCTTTCAGCAGTTCGGTACGGACTTCGCCCCGTTCGAATACATCCAGTAGATCGCTGATGTTACGGAAAAAATGCAGTGCGCCAGCATGGTCTGCAATTGGCAGGTTGATGGAGAGCTGTTGGATTAAAAACTCTATGCGCAGCCACGTACGCATCTTCTCATTGAGAGGGTGTTCAAATAGGACCTGGGTGTGCATTACGGTTTTTCCTGTGAGACAAACTGCGACGCGAGCTTAAGATAACTGGCGTGCAGGCGGGCCACATCTGATGCGATAGCATCCGGTGCGCCGTTATTATCAATAACATCGTCCGCCACGGCAAGGCGCGCTTCACGCGTCGCCTGCGCAGCGAGAATGTGTTCAACATGCTCGCGCGTAACATCATCACGCTGCATTGTGCGTATGAGCTGCGTTTCGGGCGTCACGTCAACCACCAGTACGCGGTTGGCTTTTTGATACAGCCTGTTTTCAACCAGCAGAGGCACAACCCATAACACATAGGGCGACGTAGCCTGTTGAAACTGTCGTTGGGTTTCCTGCTGAATTAAGGGATGAAGCAGAGCGTTAAGCCAGGCTTTTTCTTCCGGATGCGAAAAAATACGCTCACGCAGCGCCCGGCGACGTAACGTGCCGTCGGCGGCGATAAGTTCAGAACCAAAATGTTCCGCTATTGCGTTCAGGGCGGGCTGCCCTGGCTCAACCATCTGGCGCGCAATAATATCCGCGTCGATGACGGTTATTCCGAGGTCAGCGAAGGCATCAGCGACGGTACTTTTACCGCTGCCAATACCGCCGGTTAAGGCTACGGTATACCTCATATCTCCAGCTTCCGGAATTTTAGTTTGACAATCAAAAGGTTAAATTTTAAGCATGCAAAGACGATACGCTCTGAGCATTAACCTACTATTCGCCAGGTAAATTTATGGGATTGTAACGTAAAAAAAGAGAATTTCGCAGTCTTGTACGGCCATGATTAGTGCGTATGATAGCGTCACTGGAGTTGTGAGTTTCGATTTTTCGCCATTAACCCCAGGAATCCGTACATGCGTATTGAAGAAGATCTGAAGTTAGGTTTCAAAGACGTTCTTATCCGTCCTAAGCGTTCTACCCTCAAAAGCCGTTCCGATGTCGAACTGGAACGTCAATTCACCTTTAAACACTCAGGTCAGACCTGGTCTGGCGTACCGATTATTGCGGCCAATATGGATACCGTCGGGACGTTTGAAATGGCGCAAGCATTGGCCGGGTTTGATATTCTGACTGCTGTACATAAACATTATACCGTTGAAGAGTGGGCAGCTTTTATCAACACGGCTTCGGCTGATGTTCTGAAGCATGTGATGGTTTCCACCGGGACCTCTGATGCTGATTTCGAAAAAACCGTGCAGATTCTGGCGCTGAATCCTGCGCTGAACTTTGTCTGTATTGATGTGGCCAATGGCTATTCAGAACATTTTGTGCAGTTCGTCGCGAAAGCACGTGAAGCATGGCCGACAAAAACAATCTGCGCAGGCAATGTGGTAACGGGCGAGATGTGCGAAGAGCTTATCCTCTCCGGCGCCGATATCGTGAAAGTGGGAATTGGTCCCGGCTCCGTATGCACGACGCGTGTAAAAACTGGCGTTGGTTATCCGCAACTGTCGGCGGTTATCGAATGTGCTGACGCGGCGCATGGCCTGGGCGGCATGATCGTCAGCGATGGCGGCTGCACCATGCCAGGCGACGTAGCAAAAGCCTTCGGCGGCGGCGCGGATTTCGTTATGTTGGGCGGCATGCTGGCGGGTCACGAAGAGAGCGGCGGCAGCGTGGTAGAAGAGAACGGCGAGAAATTTATGCTGTTCTACGGCATGAGTTCGGAATCTGCGATGAACCGTCATGTCGGCGGCGTTGCGAAATACCGCGCGGCAGAAGGTAAAACGGTTAAATTGCCGCTGCGTGGGCCGGTGGGCAATACCGCCCGCGATATCCTGGGCGGTCTACGCTCAGCCTGCACTTATGTCGGCGCGTCTCGCCTGAAAGAGTTGACCAAACGCACCACCTTTATTCGGGTGCAGGAACAAGAAAACCGCATTTTCAATAGCCTCTAATATTCTGGCTGGCGTAAATGTGCGCCAGCCTTATCCCATCCCGCTCATCGCGTCTCCCAAATGAAAAATCGGCAAATACATCGCCACCACCAGCGTACCGATAATTAAGCCGGTGATGATCAATAACGCCGGTTCCAACAGCGACGCCAGATTATCGGCCAGCGCCAGCGTAGATTCACTGTGGTGACGGGCAAGGTTATGCAGCATGATATCGAGTGAGCCGGACGCTTCGCCCGTTCTGACCAGTTGCAGGCATAGTGGACTAAATTCCTGGGTATTTTTTAGCGCCAACCAGACCGGATTGCCCGCGGCGATCTCCTGATGTACCTGCGTTAAACGCTGTGACCAGTAAGGGCAGCCGAGACTCTCGATAGCGCTTTCCAGTCCCTGAAGAAAAGGAATGCCTGCGCTTTGGGTTAATGCCAGTACGGTGAATATTTGCGCTAGTTTCTGGCCTCTTATCAGGCGACCCATAACGGGAAGCCGTAGCAGAAGACGCTGCCGCTGCGCTTGCCAGGACGGCTTTTGTTTTACCCTGCGGTGAGCGATAGCAACGAGCATCGTCAGGAACAAGATGAGCCAACCCCATGCCGACCCCCATTGCGCTATCGCAATAATACCGCGCGTCAGAAGAGGAAGCGGGGTATTGAAGCTACGGTAAATGGCGGCAAATTCCGGCAGGACAAAGTGCAGCATGGCGAAAACGACCAGGGCGGCCATTGTTAGAATAATGGCGGGATAGCGCAGCGCCTTTTTCACGCTAACCGTAATCTGCCGTTGCGCTTTTTGCTGACGGGCCAGTTCAAAGCAGCATTCGGCCAGTTTGCCGGTCAGTTCTCCGGTGCGGATCATCGTCTGGTAGAGCGGCGGAAATACCTGCGGCCAGGAGACTAATGCGCTGGAAAAAGGGACGCCCTGTTCAAGCTCGTGAGCCAGCGTGCGCAACAGCGCTTGCCATTGTCGGTGGGGATGCTGTTTCGCAAGGAGTTCCAGCCCTTCTGAAAGCGTCAGCCCGGCATGAATGAGCGTGGCCAACTGATGAATAATTTCAGCGCTTTGCTCTTCTTTCCACAGTGCGGCGTTAACGCCTATGCGCTTGATGCGAAGCGGCATAATGCGCTGATGTTGCAGGGTGATGATCAGCGCCAGACGATTGTCCACCCATACAACGTCTTGTTCCAGTTGACCTTTATCGTTAACGCCTTGCCAGCGCCAGAGCTGTTTAACGCTCATGGGGCATTCCCAGAACGCGCAGTATCTCTTCAAAGGACGTCATGCCTTGCTCAACGGCGCGACAGCCATTTTCAAAAAGCGTCCCTGTACCGGTCTGTTGGAGGTGGGCTTCCAGTGCTTGCGCCGATGCGCCGCTCGCAATTAACTGACGTAATGCCGGGGTAACGGTTAACACTTCGAATAACGCGGTTCGGCCATAAAAGC
Source organism: Salmonella sp. GDC200615 (assembly GCF_050574145.1). Lineage (NCBI taxonomy): Bacteria > Pseudomonadati > Pseudomonadota > Gammaproteobacteria > Enterobacterales > Enterobacteriaceae > Salmonella > Salmonella sp. GDC200615. The sequence goes on from NZ_CP192247.1 coordinate 1,042,038, forward strand.
CGTGGTAGCAATGCTGACAGCCGTTTGCCTGCCAGCGCGGTAGCGCGCTGGGCCAATGATTGGGCGATAGCACTACGGGATCGCTCAGGCGCTGTTTGCAGTGCGGGCAAAGCTTCCTTACCAGGCGTTGCGCTACCACCAGCGTAAGCGCCGATGAGATCATCCAGCGTGCTACGCCCATTTGCTGCAAACGTATCAGGGTTTCACTGGTGGAGTTCGTATGTAGCGTTGAAAGTACCAGATGGCCCGTTTGTGCCGCCTTAATGGCGATTTCTGCGGTGTCGCCGTCACGAATTTCACCTACCATGATGATGTCAGGGTCCTGGCGTAATAGCGCACGCAGCACATTTTGAAAGGTGAGCCCGGCGCGGGGATGGATCTGCGTCTGGTTAATCCCATCCAGTGGAATTTCTATCGGATCCTCAACGCTACAGAGGTTGATACCCGGCGTATTCCGGGTTTGTAGCGCGCTGTATAGCGTGACCGTTTTTCCGCTACCGGTGGGGCCAGTCACCAGTACCAGCCCCTGAGGTTGCTGTAGGGCTTGTCTAAAAGCGGTAAGTTGTGCCCCGTACATGCCCAGCGTGTCCAGATCCAGCGTTTGTTCAACCTGATGCAACAACCGTAAGACGACTTTTTCGCCTTCTTTACAGGGAAGCGTGGCGATACGAAAAGAGATGCTGTCGCCCGCCAGGTCAACGGTAAATTGCCCGTCCTGCGGCAGTCGATGTTCAGCGATGTCCAAATTTCCCAGGACTTTCAATCTGGCCGTCAGCGCAAGCCCCGTCTCTTTGGCGATGTCCTGCAGAATATGAAGAACGCCGTCGATGCGGAGTCTTATTCGGTAGCGGCTGGCGCCGGGTTCGAGATGGATATCAGAGGCGCGTTTCGCCATCGCCGAGCGTAATGTCTGATTGAGAAGCTGGGCTGCGGTTTCTCCGCCTTTCGCGGCGTTTGCCGAGGGTGCCTGATCCGGCTTATGCCGATGATTTTCCATTTGCTGGCGAGTCCAGCACACAATATCAATCTGTTTTTGCGTGGCGAAATGCAGAGCGTCCAGTAACGCATGAGAGGGCGCGTCGACCACCGCAACAGTGATACTGTTGCTGGCGCTATTGATCAGTACAGCCTGATGACGTTGACACAAGGTGTTGAGCTGAGCGTCTTTCATCTTGTCTCCTTAGTTGGCGTCAAAACGGAAGACATCTTCACAAGCCTGTTGTAACGCGCTGTCGCTTTGAATATTGCAGTTACGCGTCCAGCCAGTAATGCCGTTAGCATTGTCCCAGGCGGGCGTCATGATGACGCTAAGCCCGCTCAGACTCTCCTGGCCGGTAAGCGTGATGACGCCTTTTTCCACGCTCATGCCCGAAACATAACGGGTGATGACGGGCGAGGGGATACCGTTGACGCCCGCATCGCATGTGCTCGTCCCACCATGTTCCAGAGCGCAGAGTTCGACGGCAGTACGGTAGGGGACAAACGTTTGCAACATATCCGTCAGCGCCGCTTTACGCAGATAGTTCTGGTAAGCCGGAATGCCAATGGCGCTTAAAATGGCGATGATGCCAATAACGACCATCAGTTCGATAAGCGTGAAACCGCGTTGTTTTTCCATTGTTCGCTCCTTGAGTTAGCTGGCGCTACTGTGGCAAACGCGGGAAGAGCGGGCGAGCGGCAAAAGGTAAAACGGGAAGGCGGATTCTGAAGATTTTCGCTGCGTTACATGACACGGCAACGTTATTGCGAGGCGCTACGAATGTTTTACCGAATAATGACGCGGATCTACGGACAGGTGATTTATAGACCCGACGGCGCAGCGCCATCGGGTGGAGAGGATCAGCAAAAACGCATGGAGAGATCGAGCGCGCGCACGTGCTTGGTCAGCGCGCCAACGGAGATGAAATCCACCCCGGTTTCAGCAAATTCGCGTAAGGTTTCCGCGGTGACGTTGCCGGATACTTCCAGCCGCGCCTGGCCGTTGACGCGTTTCACCGCCTCGCGCATCTGGTCGGTGTTGAAATTATCCAGCATGATGATATCCGCGCCTGCTTTCAGCGCATCGTCCAGTTCATCCAGATTTTCGACCTCGACTTCTACCGGCACGTCCGGATGTAGCCAGAACGCTTTTTCCACCGCCTGACGAACCGAACCGGAGGCGATGATATGGTTTTCTTTAATCAGGAACGCGTCAGTGAGGCCCAGACGATGATTGGCGCCGCCGCCGCATAAAACCGCATATTTGAGCGCGGTGCGCAGACCCGGCAGCGTTTTACGCGTGTCGAGCAACTGGGTTTGGGTGCCAGCCAACAGTCCAACGTAGCGGCGTACTTCACTGGCGACGCCGGAAAGGGTCTGGACAAAGTTTAGCGCCGTGCGCTCGCCGGTCAACAATACGCGAGCCGGACCGTTCAGTTCAAACACTGTTTGGTTGGCGTGAATGGCGTCGCCGTCATCGACATGCCAGGTGAGGCGCACATCATCGCCCGCCAGTTGGATGAAGACCTCTTCAACCCAGCGCTTGCCGCAGAAAACGCCGTCTTCACGAGTGATCACCGTGGCATGGGCTTGCGTATCTGCCGGCAAAAGTTGCGCGGTGATATCGTTGCCAGCATCGACTTCTCCACCTAAATCTTCACGCAGCGCCTGAGCAACGGCGGCAGGGATATCGAGATTAATGCGTTCCAGTAGCGCGTCACGTCGGTCGTCTGGGTTATAACGGCGAGGCGGCATGATAAAACTCCAAATTGCTAACGAATCATAAGGTAGAAACATGCTACTCTGAAGCAGCTATAAGCACCACTCAAAAGGAGACTCCGCATGTTGCCAGATAAGGGTTGGTTAGTAGAGGCGCGACGCGTCCCTTCTCCGCATTATGATTGCCGTCCGGATGACGAAAAACCGTCCTTGCTGGTGGTGCATAATATTAGCCTGCCCCCCGGCGAGTTTGGCGGTCCGTGGATCGATGCATTATTCACCGGAACGATAGATCCAGACGCCCATCCTTTTTTTGCAGAAATCGCTCATCTTCGTGTTTCGGCCCATTGTCTGATTCGTCGCGACGGTGAAATCGTCCAGTATGTGCCTTTTGATAAGCGTGCGTGGCATGCGGGCGTATCAAACTATCAGGGGCGGGAACGTTGTAATGATTTCTCCATTGGTATTGAGCTGGAGGGGACAGATACGCTGGCTTATACCGATGCGCAGTATCAGCAGCTAGCCGCCGTGACGCGCACGCTTATCGCTTGCTATCCGGCGATCGCCGACAATATGACCGGACACTGCAACATTGCGCCTGACCGCAAAACGGACCCTGGCCCTGCCTTTGACTGGCCGCGCTTTCGCGCTTTGGTAGCCCTCTCGTCGCACAAGGAGATGACATGACGCTGTTTACGACATTACTGTTGCTGATTGTCGAGCGCCTGTTTAAGCTGGGCGAGCACTGGCAGCTCGATCATCGGCTGGAGGCGCTATTCCGTCGGATTACGCATTTTTCGATGTTGCGCACGATGGGAATGACAGCGATCGCGATGGTGGTGACTTTTCTACTGCTCCAGGCGTTAAAAGGGCTGCTATTTAACGTGCCGACGCTGGTGGTGTGGATTCTCCTGGGCGTGCTGTGTATCGGCGCGGGCAAAGTGCGAGTACATTATCACGCCTGGCTGAAAGCGGCGTCCCGTAACGATCCGCATCCTTGCGAGGCGATGGCCAGCGAGCTTACGCTGATTCACGGCGTGCCGCCGGATTGTAATGAGCGTGAGTTTTTGCGTGAGCTGCAAAATGCGTTGTTATGGATAAATTTCCGTTTTTACCTCGCACCGCTATTTTGGTTTATCGTTGGCGGTCCATGGGGGCCGGTAACGCTGGTGGGCTATGCGTTTTTACGGGCCTGGCAGACTTGGCTGGCGCGCTATCAGACGCCGCACCAACGTTTGCAATCCGGCATTGACGCTATTCTTCATGTGCTGGACTGGATTCCGGTACGTCTGGCGGGCGTAGTGTATGCATTACTGGGGCATGGCGAGAAAGCGTTGCCGGCCTGGTTTGCCTCGCTGGCGGATCTGCATACTTCGCAGTATCAGGTGCTCACACGTCTGGCGCAGTTCTCACTGGCGCGCGAACCGCATACTGACAAAGTAGAAACCCCCAAAGCGGCGGTATCAATGGCGAAGAAGGCCTCGTTTGTGGTGGTGGTGATTATTGCGTTGCTCACCATTTATGGGGCATTAGTGTAGCGTTGTGCCGATGGCGCTAACGCTTATGCTGCCTACAATGGAAAAATCTGTAGGCCCGGTAAGCGCTAGCGCCACCGGGCAGTGCAACGGCTTAGATCGTATCGGCTGGCGGCACGCCAAAATCAGGCATCCCGTTTTCGTCCCAGCTCACCCGTTTCAGACGCGTATGGCGGTTGGGATCGTACAACGGATCGCCTTCAATTTCGGTGTAATTTCTCGCGTGGTACACCAGTACATCTTCACCTTCCGGCGTTTGCGTAAAGCTGTTATGTCCCGGCCCATACTGGCGATTTTCATAGCTGGTGGTAAAGACCGGGCGCGGTGATTTATGCCAGTTGGCCGGATCGCGCGGATCGTCGTTTACGTTAATCCACAGTAATCCCATACAGTAGTTTTCATCGGTGGCGCTGGCCGAATAGCTGATAAACAGCTTGTCGCCATGCACCACGACGGCCGGACCTTCGTTAACCCAAAAACCCCGACACTCCCAGTCGTACTCTGGCTTACTGAGTCTTACCGGCTCGCCTTTAATCGTCCACGGATTTTCCAGTTCAGCCAGATAAATATTTGAGTTACCGGCAATATCCGGCGCTTTTTGCGCCCACAGATACCACTGCTTTCCCTGATGATAAAAAGTGGTGGCATCGAGGGCGAAGGTATCAAACGGTGTTTTAATTTGACCTTTCTCCGTCCACTTGCCGGTGAGTGGGTCGGCATCGGCGCACTCCAGGGCAAACATGCGATGCTGGAACATTCCCAGCTTATCAAGCGCTTGAGTATGGGTAGCGGCAAAATAGATGTACCACTTGCCGTTGATGCGGTGCATTTCCGGTGCCCAGATGAGCTGGCTCATCGGGCCACTTTCCGGTTTGCGCCAGACGACAACGGGGTCGGCGGCGCGCAACCCTTCCAGCGAATCAGCCCGGCGGATTTCCAGCCTGTCATATTCCGGTACGGAGGCAATAAAGTAGTAATCGCTGCCGTCGCGTAAAATAAACGGATCGGCACGTTGTTCAATAAACGGGTTTGGCCAGTTTGCCATCAGGCTTTCCTTACGCTTTCAGCGGCTTTGAGGTCCTGCAACTCACTCAATTCGCGGTAATTAGTGCGACGTTTTTCCAAATCGTCCTGGATTTTTTTCATCAGTTCACGGTCAACTTTCAGCAGACGTACCACGCCTGCGGTAATCAGATAGCCAACGCCGGGGATAACGGTAAACAACAGCATAATACCGTTCATCGCCGAGGCGCTTTGCGCTTTGGCGCTGGCGTCATAACCGTACCAGGAGAGCAAAAAGCCGACCATCGCCCCGGCAATCGCCAGGCCCAGTTTCAGGAAGAACAGATTACCGGAGAAGCTAATACCGGTAATGCGTTTGCCGGTTTTCCATTCGCCGTAATCATCGACGTCCGCCATCAGCGACCAGTGCAACGGGGAAGGGATCTGATGCAGAATATTGAGCAGGAAGTAGAGCGCCACTATCATCACGGTAGCTTTCGGATCAAAGAAATAGAACGCGCAGGAGAAAATCGCCAGCGCGATATTGGTCCAGAAAAATACCTTCAATTTACACCAGCGATCGGTTAAGACTTTTGCCAGCATACTGCCGATCATCATACCGACCACGCCAAGGCTAATAAAAAGCGTAGCGAAATGGGTGCTTTGTCCCATCACCCAGGTGACGTAATACATGGTCGCCGCCATACGGATAAACCCCGGGCAGACGTTACATAAGGTCAATAGCAGAATGCGTACCCATTGATCGTTTTTCCACACGTCTTTGAAATCATTCTTCATATCATCGTGCGTCGGAACGGCAGGGCGAACGCGTTCGCGGACGCTGGCAAAGCAGAACAGAAACATACCCATGCCGATAATCGCCAGCACGGTCATCGCCAACTGATAGCCTTTGGCTTTGTCGCCGCCGCCAAACCAGTCCACCATCGGCAATAGCGTTAACGATAGCAACAGCGTCGCGATGCCGACTAACACGAAGCGATAAGCCTGACAGGCCACGCGCTCTTTTGGATCGTTGGTGATCACGCCGCCCAGTGAGCAATAGGGAATATTGATGGCGGTGTAGGTCACGGAAAGCAGAAAATAGGTGACGAAAGCATAGACAACTTTGCTGTTATAGCCCCAGTCCGGCGTCGTGAACATCAGCACGCTGAACAGCGCGTAGGGAAATGCAATCCACAGTAGCCAGGGGCGGAAACGACCATATTTACTTTGGGTACGATCGGCAAGCGCGCCCATCACCGGATCGGTAACGGCATCGATAACGCGTACTGAAAGGAGTAAAACACCGACTAACGCCGGGGCAAGACCAAAAATATCCGTATAAAAGTAATTAACAAACAGCATGATAGCGCCAAAAATAATGTTACATCCGGCGTCACCCATGCCATACCCGATTTTCTCTCTTACCGAAAGTCTGCCCTTATCCATTGAGACTTCTCCCCATCAGATGATGGCGGTAATTATTCGCCTGCGAGCTTTTTTTTGCGTAGCAGGATCACGCCGCTGATATGGATAAAATGGTTATACGTGGGAAACTGTGAGGCAGATAACACCCTCCCCGGACGGGGAGGGCGGAAAAGTAACGTCACGATCAGTGGGCTTTCACCGTTTTTGCCGTTTTTTCTTTACACAGATAGCCGACGCCCAGGATAAGCAGCCATACCGGAATCAGCCACACGGAGATCGCCATACCTGGCGTCATCAGCATAATGATCAATACCGCCGCCATAAACAGCAGGCAGAGAACGTTGCCGAACGGATAAAACAGGGCCGGGAAGCGGGTTTTCACGCCCTGCTGCTGTTTCGCGCGACGGAACATCATATGGGCAAGGCTAATCATCGCCCAGTTAATGACCAGCGCGGAGACCACCAGCGCCATCAGCAGTCCGAATGCGGACTCTGGGGCCAGGTAGTTGAGCAGCACGCACAACGCAGTCACGACGGCGGAAACCAAAATGGAGCTCACCGGCACGCCGCGTTTGTCGACGTTCAGCAGCGCTTTCGGCGCATCTCCCTGCTGGGCCAGACCGAACAGCATACGGCTGTTGCAGTAAACGCAGCTGTTATAAACCGATAGCGCGGCGGTGAGAACCACGATATTCAGCGCATTGGCGACAAACGTATCGCCCAGCTCATGGAAGATAAGGACAAACGGGCTGGTATCGGCGGTGACGCGAGTCCATGGCAGCAGCGAAAGCAGAACCGCCAGCGAGCCGATATAAAAAATCAGGATGCGATAGATAACCTGATTGGTAGCTTTGGGAATGCTCTGTTCCGGGTTATCGGCTTCAGCGGCGGTGATCCCTACCAGCTCCAGTCCGCCGAAAGAAAACATAATAATGGCCATCATCATCACCAGCCCGGTCCAGCCATGCGGCAGAAAGCCGCCCTGTTCCCACAGGTTGCGCACGGTGGCCTGCGGACCAGCGGTATCGCTGAAGAGTAACCACGCGCCGAACAGAATCATAGCGATGACGGCGATCACTTTAATAATGGCGAACCAAAACTCCATCTCACCGAACACTTTAACGTTGGTCAGGTTGATGGCGTTGATAATCACAAAGAAGGCTGCCGCAGAAGCCCAGGTGGGGATCTCCGGATACCAGAACTGGATATATTTACCCACTGCGGTCAGTTCCGCCATGGCAACTAATACGTACAGCACCCAGTAGTTCCTGCCGGAAGCGAATCCGGCAAAGCCGCCCCAGTATTTATAGGCGAAGTGGCTAAAAGAGCCGGCGACCGGTTCTTCAACCACCATCTCCCCCAGCTGGCGCATAATCAGAAAGGCAATAAAGCCTGCAATCGCATAGCCCAGGATAATTCCTGGCCCCGCCGACTGAATAACGGAGGCGCTTCCCAGGAACAAGCCTGTCCCTATCGCGCCGCCCAATGCGATAAGCTGAATATGGCGGTTTTTCAGGCCGCGCTTGAGCTGCTCGCCGTGCTGCTGACTGTCCATTATAAAACCTCGTGTATCGAGCGCGGTTTATTCATAACGCGCTTATTTTGAACGATGCAGTAGTGCGTGTGTAAGTTTGCAATTCCGCTTTTTGTATTGATTTATTTACAGATTCGTTTTTTTAAATGTCACTTCAACTCTTTCGTCTTGATCAGAATAATGGTATGTGGCCGCGAATGCACCTGCTTTGTGCAGGGGTGATGACGAGTTGCGTAAAAAGAAAGCACTTGTAAATACCTCCTTTTATTTTCCCTTACAGATGTTAATTTGTTTTTATTCATTATTTATGCATAAAAATGCATTTAATCTACTGTTGAATCGGTTCAGATGAGATTTTTTATCGTTTCAAATACGTTAAATCTACCTCCAGGTGGGTAAATTTAACATTTGTGCACAGTTACAGTTTTGAAACATGATTTCTGTAAAATTGTTAAAATGTGCCTCCTTTACTGATTTCAATCAAAACCTGTATGGACAGAAGGTGAATACTTTGTTACTTTAGCGTCACAGACATGAAATTGGTAAGACCAATTGACTCCGGGCAAATGGCTTAAGACAGGAAATCATGGCCTACAGCAAAATCCGCCAACCAAAACTCTCCGATGTGATCGAGCAGCAGCTGGAGTTTTTAATCCTTGAGGGAGCATTGCGTCCCGGAGAAAAACTCCCACCGGAACGTGAACTGGCAAAACAGTTCGACGTCTCCCGTCCCTCCTTGCGCGAGGCGATTCAACGTCTCGAAGCGAAGGGATTGTTGCTTCGTCGTCAGGGCGGCGGAACCTTCGTGCAGAGCAGCCTGTGGCAGAGCTTTAGCGACCCGCTGGTGGAACTGCTCTCCGATCACCCTGAATCCCAGTTTGACCTGCTCGAAACGCGCCATGCTCTGGAAGGCATTGCGGCTTATTACGCGGCGCTGCGCAGCACCGATGAAGATAAAGACCGTATTCGCGAGCTGCACCACGCTATTGAGCTGGCGCAAGAGTCCGGCGATCTGGATGCCGAGTCCGAAGCCGTGCTCCAGTATCAAATCGCCGTCACCGAAGCGGCGCACAACGTGGTATTGCTTCATCTGCTAAGGTGTATGGAGCCGATGCTGGCGCAAAACGTGCGGCAGAACTTCGAATTGCTGTATGCGCGTCGGGAGATGCTGCCGCTGGTGAGTACGCATCGCACCCGTATATTTGAAGCCATTATGGCCGGAAAACCAGAAGAAGCGCGTGAAGCGTCACACCGACATCTGGCGTTTATCGAAGAGATTATGCTGGACAGAAGCCGTGAGGAGAGCCGTCGTGAACGCGCTTTACGCCGCCTGGAACAGCGCAAGAATTAGTTTTTTCTGGCAGAACGTTAACCAGAAGATGTTGTGAATAACGCGCAAAAATGTGCGCGGCAACTAAACGCAGAACCTGTCTTATTAAGCTTTCTGACGAAAGTTTAATGGGACAGGTTCCAGATAACTCAACGTATTAGATAGATAAGGAATACCCCCATGTCAGAACGTTTCCAAAATGACGTGGATCCGATCGAAACTCGCGACTGGCTACAGGCGATCGAATCGGTCATCCGTGAAGAAGGTGTTGAGCGCGCTCAGTATCTGATTGACCAACTGCTTTCTGAAGCTCGTAAAGGCGGCGTGAAAGTCGCGGCAGGCGCAGGGGCCAGTAATTACATCAACACTATTGCCGTTGAAGACGAACCGGAATACCCGGGTAATCTGGAGCTGGAACGTCGCATTCGTTCTGCGATCCGCTGGAACGCCATCATGACCGTGCTGCGCGCGTCTAAAAAAGACCTTGAGTTGGGCGGCCACATGGCGTCCTTCCAGTCTTCCGCCACGATCTATGATGTCTGTTTTAACCATTTCTTCCGTGCGCGCAACGAACAGGATGGCGGCGACCTGGTGTACTTCCAGGGCCACATCTCTCCGGGCATCTACGCTCGCGCGTTCCTGGAAGGTCGTCTGACCCAGGAACAGATGGATAACTTCCGTCAGGAAGTTCACGGCAATGGCCTCTCTTCCTATCCGCACCCGAAACTGATGCCGGAATTCTGGCAGTTCCCGACCGTCTCTATGGGGCTGGGCCCAATCGGTGCTATCTACCAGGCGAAATTCCTGAAATATCTGGAACACCGTGGCCTGAAAGATACCTCTAAACAGACCGTTTACGCCTTCCTCGGCGACGGCGAGATGGATGAGCCGGAATCCAAAGGCGCGATCACCATCGCCACCCGTGAAAAACTGGACAACCTGGTCTTTGTTATCAACTGTAACCTGCAGCGTCTTGATGGCCCGGTCACCGGTAACGGCAAGATTGTTAACGAACTGGAAGGCATCTTTGCAGGTGCTGGCTGGAACGTTATTAAAGTCATGTGGGGCGGTCGTTGGGATGAACTGCTGCGTAAAGACACCAGCGGTAAGCTTATCCAGCTGATGAACGAAACCGTTGACGGCGACTACCAGACCTTCAAATCCAAAGACGGCGCTTACGTACGTGAGCACTTCTTCGGTAAATATCCTGAAACCGCCGCGCTGGTGGCCGACTGGACTGACGAGCAGATTTGGGCGCTGAACCGCGGTGGTCACGATCCGAAGAAAGTCTACGCGGCACTGAAAAAAGCGCAGGAAACCAAAGGCAAAGCGACGGTAATCCTGGCCCATACCATTAAAGGTTACGGCATGGGCGACACCGCGGAAGGTAAAAACATCGCTCACCAGGTTAAGAAAATGAACATGGACGGCGTGCGTTACGTCCGCGATCGTTTCAACGTGCCGGTTGCCGATGCTGATCTCGAAAAACTGCCGTACATTACCTTCCCGGAAGGTTCTGAAGAACACAAATACCTGCATGAACGCCGTCAGGCGCTGCATGGCTACCTGCCAAGCCGTCAGCCGAACTTCACCGAGAAGTTAGAGCTGCCTCAACTTTCAGATTTCGGCGCTCTGCTGGAAGAGCAAAGCAAAGAGATTTCCACCACTATCGCTTTCGTGCGTGCCCTGAACGTGATGCTGAAGAACAAGTCGATCAAAGATCGCCTGGTGCCGATCATCGCCGACGAAGCGCGTACTTTCGGTATGGAAGGTCTGTTCCGTCAGATTGGTATCTACAGCCCGAACGGCCAGCAGTACACCCCGCAGGACCGTGAGCAGGTTGCTTACTACAAAGAAGACGAGAAAGGCCAGATTCTGCAGGAAGGTATCAACGAGCTGGGCGCAGGCGCATCCTGGCTGGCTGCGGCGACCTCTTATAGCACCAACGATCTGCCGATGATCCCGTTCTATATTTACTACTCTATGTTCGGGTTCCAGCGTATCGGCGACCTGTGCTGGCAGGCTGGCGACCAGCAGGCTCGCGGCTTCCTGATCGGCGGGACTTCCGGTCGTACAACGCTGAACGGCGAAGGTCTGCAGCACGAAGATGGTCACAGCCACATTCAGTCGCTGACTATCCCGAACTGTATCTCTTACGACCCGGCTTACGCCTATGAAGTGGCTGTCATCATGCATGATGGTCTGGAGCGTATGTACGGTGAGAAACAAGAGAGCGTTTACTACTACATCACCACCCTGAACGAAAACTACCACATGCCGGCCATGCCAGCAGGTGCCGAGGAAGGTATCCGTAAAGGTATCTACAAACTCGAAACCCTTGAAGGTAGCAAAGGTAAAGTTCAGCTGCTGGGCTCCGGTTCTATCCTGCGTCACGTGCGTGAAGCGGCAGAGATCCTGGCGAAAGACTACGGCGTAGGTTCTGACGTGTACAGCGTAACCTCCTTCACCGAACTGGCGCGTGATGGTCAGGATTGTGAGCGCTGGAACATGCTGCACCCGCTGGAAACCCCGCGCGTACCGTACATCGCTCAGGTGATGAACGACGCTCCGGCAGTGGCATCTACTGACTATATGAAACTGTTCGCCGAGCAGGTTCGTACTTACGTACCGGCTGACGACTATCGCGTACTGGGTACGGATGGCTTCGGTCGTTCCGACAGCCGTGAGAACCTGCGTCACCACTTCGAAGTTGATGCTTCTTATGTGGTTGTTGCAGCGCTGGGCGAACTGGCTAAACGTGGCGAAATCGACAAGAAAGTGGTAGCGGATGCGATTACCAAATTCAACATCGATGCAGATAAAGTTAACCCGCGTCTGGCGTAAGAGGTAAAAGAATAATGGCTATCGAAATCAAAGTACCGGACATCGGGACAGATGAAGTTGAAATCACCGAGATTCTGGTCAAAGTGGGCGACAAAGTGGAAGCTGAACAGTCGCTGATCACCGTAGAAGGCGACAAAGCCTCTATGGAAGTCCCGTCTCCGCAGGCTGGCGTCGTGAAAGAGATCAAAGTCTCTGTCGGCGACAAAACCGAGACCGGTGCACTTATCATGATTTTCGATTCCGCCGACGGTGCAGCTGACGCTGCGCCTGCTCAGGCAGAAGAGAAGAAAGAAGCGACTCCGGCAGCAGCACCTGCTGCGGCAGCGGCGAAAGACGTTCACGTTCCGGATATCGGCAGTGACGAAGTTGAAGTGACTGAAGTGATGGTGAAAGTGGGCGACACCGTTGAAGCTGAACAGTCGCTGATCACCGTCGAAGGCGACAAGGCCTCTATGGAAGTGCCGGCGCCGTTCGCGGGCACCGTGAAAGAGATCAAAGTGAACACCGGTGATAAAGTGTCTACCGGCTCACTGATTATGGTCTTCGAAGTGGCGGGCGCAGCGCCTGCCGCAGCACCAGCGAAAGCGGAAGCCGCTCCGGCTGCTCCAGCAGCAGCGACGGGCGTGAAAGACGTTAACGTACCGGATATCGGCGGCGACGAAGTTGAAGTCACCGAAGTGATGGTCAAAGTCGGCGATAAAGTTGCCGCTGAACAGTCGCTGATCACCGTCGAAGGCGACAAGGCCTCTATGGAAGTTCCTGCGCCGTTCGCGGGCACCGTGAAAGAAATCAAAATCAGCACCGGCGATAAAGTGAAAACCGGCTCTCTGATTATGGTCTTCGAAGTAGAAGGCGCAGCGCCTGCGGCCGCTCCGGCTAAACAGGAAGCGGCGGCACCGGCTCCGGCGGCGAAAGCTGAGAAGCCTGCTGCCCCGGCTGCCAAAGCGGAAGGCAAATCTGAGTTCGCTGAAAACGACGCTTACGTTCACGCTACCCCGCTGATTCGCCGCCTGGCGCGCGAGTTTGGCGTAAACCTGGCGAAAGTGAAAGGCACCGGTCGTAAAGGCCGTATTCTGCGCGAAGACGTTCAGGCTTACGTGAAAGACGCAATCAAACGCGCGGAAGCTGCACCGGCTGCTGCGGGCGGTGGTATCCCGGGTATGCTGCCGTGGCCGAAAGTGGACTTCAGCAAGTTTGGTGAAGTTGAAGAAGTGGAGCTGGGCCGTATCCAGAAAATCTCTGGCGCGAACCTGAGCCGTAACTGGGTGATGATCCCGCACGTTACGCACTTCGACAAAACCGATATCACCGATCTGGAAGCGTTCCGTAAACAGCAGAACGCCGAAGCTGAGAAGCGCAAACTGGATGTGAAATACACGCCAGTGGTCTTCATCATGAAAGCGGTTGCCGCTGCTCTGGAACAGATGCCGCGCTTCAACAGCTCTCTGTCCGAAGACGGTCAGCGTCTGACCCTGAAAAAATACATCAACATCGGCGTGGCGGTTGATACCCCGAATGGCCTGGTGGTTCCGGTCTTTAAAGACGTGAATAAGAAGAGCGTGACCGAGCTGTCTCGTGAACTGACCACCATCTCCAAAAAAGCGCGTGATGGTAAGCTGACCGCTGGCGAAATGCAGGGTGGTTGCTTCACTATCTCCAGCATCGGCGGCCTGGGAACTACCCACTTTGCGCCGATTGTCAACGCGCCGGAAGTGGCTATCCTCGGCATTTCTAAGTCGGCGATGGAACCGGTGTGGAATGGGAAAGAGTTTGTGCCGCGTCTGATGATGCCTATCTCTCTTTCTTTCGACCACCGTGTGATCGATGGTGCTGATGGTGCGCGTTTCATTACCATTATCAACAATATGTTGTCTGACATTCGCCGTCTGGTGATGTAAGCGAAAAAGCCGGCCCGACGGCCGGCTTTTTTTTGATAATCTCATGTATTTTGTGAGGTTATTAGCGAAAGCGATAATTCGTGATCCGTTTGTTGTTTCAAAATTGTTAACAATTTTGTAAGATACGGGCGGATAGAACGACCCGGTGGATGATGGGCGATCAAGTACCCCGGACCGCCGGATACAAATAAAGAGGTCATGATGAGTACTGAAATCAAAACTCAGGTCGTGGTACTTGGGGCGGGCCCGGCAGGCTATTCTGCCGCTTTCCGTTGCGCTGATTTAGGTCTGGAAACCGTAATTGTAGAACGCTACAACACCCTTGGCGGTGTTTGTCTGAACGTCGGCTGTATCCCTTCTAAAGCGCTGCTGCACGTAGCAAAAGTTATCGAAGAAGCCAAAGCGCTGGCTGAACACGGTATCGTCTTCGGTGAGCCGAAAACCGATATCGACAAGATTCGTACCTGGAAAGAGAAAGTGATCACGCAGCTGACCGGCGGTCTGGCGGGTATGGCCAAAGGTCGTAAAGTGAAAGTGGTCAACGGTCTGGGTAAATTCACCGGGGCGAACACCCTGGAAGTGGAAGGCGAAAACGGCAAAACCGTGATCAACTTCGACAACGCGATCATCGCGGCAGGTTCTCGTCCGATCCAATTACCGTTTATTCCGCATGAAGACCCGCGCGTATGGGATTCTACCGACGCTCTGGAACTGAAAGAAGTACCGAAGCGTATGCTGGTCATGGGCGGCGGTATCATCGGTCTGGAAATGGGTACCGTATACCACGCGCTGGGTTCAGAGATCGACGTGGTTGAAATGTTCGACCAGGTTATCCCGGCGGCTGATAAAGATATCGTTAAAGTCTTCACCAAGCGCATCAGCAAGAAATTCAACCTGATGCTGGAAACCAAAGTGACTGCCGTTGAAGCGAAAGAAGACGGAATCTACGTTTCGATGGAAGGCAAAAAAGCCCCGGCTGAAGCGCAGCGTTATGATGCGGTTCTGGTGGCGATTGGTCGTGTGCCGAACGGTAAAAACCTCGACGCGGGCAAAGCTGGCGTGGAAGTTGACGACCGTGGCTTTATCCGCGTGGACAAACAGCTGCGCACCAACGTGCCGCACATCTTCGCTATCGGCGATATCGTCGGTCAGCCGATGCTGGCGCATAAAGGCGTTCACGAAGGCCACGTTGCCGCTGAAGTTATCGCCGGGAAGAAACACTACTTCGATCCGAAAGTTATCCCGTCTATCGCGTACACCGAGCCAGAAGTGGCATGGGTTGGCCTGACCGAGAAAGAAGCGAAAGAAAAAGGCATCAGCTATGAAACCGCCACCTTCCCGTGGGCAGCTTCTGGCCGTGCTATCGCTTCTGACTGTGCAGACGGTATGACCAAACTGATTTTCGACAAAGAATCTCACCGCGTGATCGGCGGGGCGATTGTCGGCACCAACGGCGGCGAGCTGCTGGGTGAAATCGGTCTGGCGATCGAAATGGGCTGTGACGCGGAAGACATCGCGCTGACCATTCATGCGCACCCGACTCTGCACGAGTCCGTCGGTCTGGCTGCTGAAGTGTTCGAAGGTAGTATTACCGACCTGCCGAACCCGAAAGCGAAGAAGAAATAATCTTCTGTAGGTGGCAATGCGCCACCCGATACAAAAAAGCGGCTTTACAGCCGCTTTTTTTATGCATGGCAAATCAGATGTGTCAAATGATGGCGAAGGATAACGAAACCGCAAAATTTATCGTTTCCGCAGCAGTACGTTTTTCAAAGCTTATGCCGTCGGTAGTGCCTTTGTCTGTCATTTTCGACCAACTAATTGTTTCATAAGAAATACCTCTCCTTACTTTGTCATCATCCTGAAATTGGTAACGCTATAAAATAATAGCGAGATAATTATGAGGTTTGATATATGAAACTTTTTCTGACAACAGCAGCGCTAACTGCGACCTTGATTTCCGGCATGGCATTTGCCAGCGATCCCGTCATCCCCTGGGCGACTAACAGCGGCGGTACGGAAAGCACGCATATTGCGGCAATGGGCGAGGATTTGAATGCGCAGCATCAGCAGATCACCCACACGCATGAAGGCGTATGGGCGGCTAATTCCGGCAGCATTCAGGCTGATGAAGCTGCGCTGACCAGCAACAAGCCGCCGGTACAAGGCCATCCGGAATTAATGCCGCATCAGGGCTAATGATCATGGCCTGGCGATAACGCCAGGCGCTTACGGGTTATTCGGCGACCTGCCACTGCGCGTCTGGCGCAAAACGCGTGATAGCCTGAACTTTACTCTCCGTCTCCTTGCCTAAATCCGCCTGATAAATACGATCGTCCTGGTTGACCATAAAACTCATCACCCCGGTTTCGCCGTAATGCATCGGCCAGGCCAGAAGCGCCGCGCCGTGACCGTCGTTATCGCTGATAATACGGAAATGGTAGCCGTGGTAACCCTCGTCTGGCGCTGCGGGACTAAAGTTTGGGCCTAACGGACTGGGGACGTCGCCTGCTTTGGTTGGCCAGTACAGGCCATCTTTTTGGCCTTCGCTACTGATTATCCTGTGCGCCCAGCGATGGTTTTGTAAGTAATAATCCTGCTGCGCATCAACGTAAGCATGCATGGCCTGTAAGGTAGAAAGTTCATTTCGCCCAATAGTACGGGTGAGGATCTCATTCCCGGCTGCCGCCATATCAAAGCGCCAGCCGCCAGTCTCTTTCACCATGGGCACCGGGAGCTGCCAGTCTTCTCGTCCGACATTCAGGTGCGCCGTATTGTCTTTTTGTACAATGCGATGGCCTTCGCGCCAGTCACGATTGAAGCGGGCCACGGCCTCGGGATCGGCACCTTCCGGCGGCAGAAATTGCCGCCAGTCATCGCTCAGTAGCGCGGTAAGCTGCGTTTCGTTTTTTCCGGCTACCGCCGCGGCGAAGGCGCTGGCGGCCGCTTCCGGGGAGGGGAACCGTTCCTGCGCGTAGCCCAGCAAGGGTAACGACAGTAACAGAGCGCTTAACATAACCTTTTTCATTATCTGCTCCGGTTAACGGCGATGAAATTCATGATGTTCAGAAAAATGTTCCCGCGCGGCGGCGCGTTGCTCGGTGTTTAAGTGACTGCCGAGACGGCTTTCCAGGCCGCGTAGCTGTTGCGATTGCCATGACGGCGATCGACTGTCGTTCCCGCTAAACACATTGGCGTGCATATTCTGGCGAAATGCCTGACGCTGTTGCGGCGTAGAGGATTCAATACGCTGGCGGGCGGTGTCTCTCTGCTGTTGTGAAACAGGGTGCTGCTGGGCTTTAGCCTTCAGCTCGGAACGATGCTGCTGCGTGGTGGATTTATTCAGTGTCTGCTGCGCCGCCTCGCGACGACTGCTGTTTTGTGTTCCGTCATAGCCACGGTAATTATTACGCTGGGCAATTTGATTTAACTGCTGCGATGCCGCTTTGCGCTGTCTGTCGCGGGATGTCTCGCCTGACAGGTTAGCGGGTGATGTATGGCTGCGCTGTTGGAATTGCGCCATGGCCGCCTGGCGCTGACTGTCGCGAGACACTGGCGCTTGCTGCGTTGCGCTTAACCCGCCGCTAACATTGGTGGGATGGAACCGTTGCGCAACGGTATTATTCGGATAGGGGACGCCATTGCGCCAGGCGGGATTATGCTGCCAGCCCATCGTTTGGCCCGGCAGGTTTTGCCCGGATATCCGGTTGAAATTATTGACATTGATGTTGATATTATCGCCATTATGTTGATAACCGTTACCACCATGATGGTAATCATCATCATGATGGTCGTCGTCATGGTGGTGATGATCGTCGTCATCCCAGTCTATGCTGCTGAACAACGCATAGGTGGTGGCGACGCCCAGACTATAACCAAAACCTTTAACAAAACTATCGGCAAACTGCTGCCCCGGAGGGGGCGGTAAATACACCGGCGGATAAGCGGTATTGGGCCAGGCGCCATACACCGTCGCGGGGTTATAGTTCGGCACGTACACCACCTGCGGATTCGCGGGTTCAATTTTTATAACGGTCGACGGTGTCGCTGGCGTACTGGCGGATGTGGTGGTTGTCGTCGTGACGGCGGTAGAAGCGCTGGACTTCGGCACGCTGGTGACGGTTTGCTGTGGCGTGGATTTTAGCGAACCGGTTTGTTGAGCGAGCAGACGCAGCCTTTGCACCGCATCCATCACATCCTGTGGCTGGGCTAAGAACGCATCGCCCAGGTTTTGCACCCATTGCGGATTCTCGCCCATAAGCGCCATCAACTGAGGAAAGGCGACCAGCGATTTGACGCTGGGGTCCCACGGTTGGCTGGCCACCGCCTGAATAGCGGCATCGCCCTGCAGCGTTGGGGTTATCTCGCGACCACTGGACGGCCTGAACCACGTTCGCCGGGTAGGTGGAGGCCATGAGCACCTGAGAAAGCAGGGCATCGGGATAAAGCGCGACAGGCGCGACCCATTGATCAATTTGCGCAGTGGTAAAGGTCGTTTTCGCGACAGGCGCGGGCACAGCGGTCTGCGTTTGCTCAGGGGCGGGAGTCGCCGCCTGCGCGGGCGCTTCGGGAGCGCGGCTTTTAACATACAGTACGCCCGAGGCGGCAAATAACCCGGCACTGCACACAAGGGCAATGAGACGGGGTTTAAAGGGCAACGTCATTTTATCTCTCCCGATTCCCGAGAATCGCTATGGTCATTATGCCTGCCGCCGACGGGGTGCAGTTTCGCGTGAGTATAAAGGGACGATAGTTTAATTTTTAGCTAATGTTGGGATCGGTAACGTTACGTGACGATCAAAGCACGAAATGAGGTAAGCATTTATGGCTGCAGCTCCCGTCTCAGTAGAGCATTAGACCATCCTTAACGATTCAGCCACTTTTTTATGTTGCTTTTTTGTAAACAGATTAACACTTAAAGAAAATCCTGTTATTGTGCCTTATGCGGTACCGGGCATTTACCCTACTAACTACTGTCTCACAGGAGCGTGAAGAGAATCGCCCATCAACAAAAGCGCCGCATTATGACAATGAGAGCGAGGAGATATCGTCGTGCTAGAAGAATACCGTAAGCACGTAGCTGAGCGTGCTGCCCAGGGGATTGTGCCGAAACCTTTAGACGCAACCCAAATGGCTGCGCTTGTCGAGCTGCTGAAGACCCCGCCTGTGGGCGAAGAAGAATTCCTGTTAGACCTGTTGATCAACCGCGTTCCTCCTGGCGTAGATGAAGCCGCTTATGTTAAAGCCGGTTTTCTCGCTGCTGTCGCGAAAGGCGACACCACCTCCCCGCTGGTATCCCCAGAAAAAGCCATTGAACTGCTGGGCACCATGCAGGGTGGTTACAACATTCATCCGCTGATTGACGCGCTGGACGATGCGAAACTGGCGCCGATTGCGGCCAAAGCGCTGTCTCACACCCTGCTGATGTTCGATAACTTCTACGACGTAGAAGAGAAAGCCAAAGCGGGCAATGAATATGCCAAACAGGTGATGCAATCCTGGGCCGACGCCGAATGGTTCCTGAGCCGTCCGCCGCTGGCGGAAAAAATCACCGTCACCGTTTTCAAAGTGACCGGCGAAACGAATACCGACGATCTCTCTCCGGCGCCGGATGCGTGGTCGAGACCGGATATCCCGTTACATGCGCAGGCGATGCTGAAAAACGCCCGTGAAGGCATTGAGCCGGATCAGCCAGGCGTTGTCGGCCCCATCAAACAAATCGAAGCATTGCAGAAAAAAGGCTACCCGCTGGCCTACGTGGGCGACGTGGTGGGCACCGGTTCTTCCCGTAAATCCGCGACCAACTCCGTGCTGTGGTTCATGGGCGATGACATCCCGAACGTGCCGAACAAGCGCGGCGGCGGCCTGTGCCTCGGCGGCAAAATTGCGCCTATCTTCTTTAACACTATGGAAGATGCGGGCGCACTGCCAATCGAAGTTGACGTTTCTAACCTGAATATGGGCGACGTGATTGACGTCTACCCGTACAAAGGCGAAGTGCGCAATCATGAAACCGGCGAGCTACTGGCAACCTTCGAACTGAAAACCGACGTGCTGATCGACGAAGTGCGTGCCGGTGGTCGTATCCCGCTGATTATCGGCCGTGGCCTGACCACCAAAGCGCGTGAAGCGCTGGGTCTGCCGCACTCTGATGTTTTCCGTCAGGCAAAAGACGTGGCGGAAAGCAGCCGTGGCTTCTCGCTGGCGCAGAAAATGGTCGGTCGCGCCTGCGGCGTGAAAGGCATTCGTCCGGGCGCGTACTGCGAACCGAAAATGACCTCCGTCGGTTCTCAGGATACGACCGGCCCGATGACCCGCGACGAGCTGAAAGACTTGGCCTGTCTGGGATTCTCCGCCGATCTGGTCATGCAGTCGTTCTGTCACACCGCAGCCTATCCGAAGCCGGTTGACGTCACCACGCACCACACGCTGCCAGACTTCATTATGAACCGTGGCGGTGTCTCTCTGCGTCCGGGCGACGGCGTGATTCACTCCTGGCTGAACCGTATGCTGCTGCCAGATACCGTGGGTACCGGCGGCGACTCCCATACCCGTTTCCCGATCGGTATCTCCTTCCCGGCGGGCTCTGGTCTGGTGGCGTTTGCCGCCGCGACCGGCGTGATGCCGCTGGATATGCCGGAATCCGTGCTGGTACGCTTCAAAGGCAAAATGCAGCCGGGCATCACCCTGCGCGATCTGGTCCATGCCATCCCGCTGTACGCCATCAAACAGGGCCTGCTGACCGTTGAGAAGAAAGGCAAGAAAAACATCTTCTCTGGCCGCATCCTGGAAATCGAAGGTCTGCCGGATCTGAAAGTGGAGCAGGCGTTTGAGCTGACCGATGCTTCTGCCGAGCGTTCCGCTGCCGGTTGTACCATCAAGTTGAACAAAGAGCCGATCATTGAATACCTGACCTCCAACATCGTCCTGCTGAAGTGGATGATTGCGGAAGGCTACGGCGACCGTCGTACGCTGGAACGCCGTATCCAGGGCATGGAAAAATGGCTGGCGGATCCGCAACTGCTGGAAGCCGATGCTGACGCAGAGTACGCGGCGGTGATCGACATCGATCTGGCGGATATCAAAGAGCCAATCCTCTGTGCGCCGAACGATCCGGACGACGCGCGTCTGCTGTCTGACGTGCAGGGCGAGAAGATCGACGAAGTGTTCATCGGTTCCTGCATGACCAACATCGGCCACTTCCGCGCGGCTGGTAAGCTGCTGGATAGCCACAAAGGCCAGTTGCCAACCCGCCTGTGGGTAGCGCCGCCAACCCGTATGGACGCTGCGCAGCTGACCGAAGAAGGTTACTACAGCGTGTTTGGTAAGAGCGGGGCGCGTATCGAGATCCCGGGCTGTTCCCTGTGTATGGGTAACCAGGCGCGTGTGGCCGACGGCGCGACGGTGGTCTCCACCTCTACCCGTAACTTCCCGAACCGTTTAGGTACCGGTGCGAACGTCTTCCTGGCTTCTGCGGAGCTGGCGGCGGTGGCAGCGCTTATCGGCAAACTGCCGACGCCGGAAGAGTACCAGACCTTTGTGGCGCAGGTAGATAAGACGGCGGTGGATACTTACCGTTATCTGAACTTTGACCAGCTTTCTCAGTACACCGAGAAAGCGGACGGCGTGATTTTCCAGACTGCGGTGTAACAGAGACGGGCCCGGATTTCCGGGCCCGAATGGCGCTTCTTATTTATTATTACGCTTCACTTCCCGTAGCCCCGGCAAATACGTAATTACCCCGCCCATTAATGCCCCGGCTACAATCGCTGGAATAAGCATAATCAATACTTCACCATATATTAATGGCAGTATGCTTATGTCAAAACGATATCGCACCAAATTAAACAACGTCGTGATCAGACCACCTGCAATGGCGCAAAGGATCATCCTGTTAATTATTTTTTGATATAATTTCAGGGGTATCAGCGCGCAGGCGACACCGGTTAACCATGCGGGGAGGAGACTGTATATCCAGCCGGTAATAATCACTAATGCTGGTATTGTTCTGTAGAAACAGAACAAAAATGAGTCTGGTCCACCAATAATGGCGGGTGAATAGTTTATGACACCTATCGCGGTGGCTGCGCCTATTAACGGCCCAAGCAGAATAAACCAACCGCTATGATAAATTATTCGTCGAAATACAGACATAATGTATCCTTCCTTAATTTTCCTTCAACCGTCTGACAAAAAATACAACTCACTACGGCTTCTCTGCTGATATCGCCCATTGCTGGAGCTCAGTTGAAAAGTGCTTATCAAGTAGCCAACAATTTCATGACAACGACCCGGATGATAAGGAAGCGTCTGAAAGACTAGCAGGCGTCGGCGTGGGCAGGGTATTGATGATTTCTGAAAAAACGCCAGAGGGGCGCCGGGCTGGTAATGCTATAGCTGGATGAGGGGCAGCCGTTTTTAATGACTGCTCTCTTCCGGCGCATAATAAAAGTTCATCTAAACGGCGCGCTGTCTGATGTGAAATTTGTCGTCGAGTTTTCGCTTAACGGAGATTAAGTGAATGTAAACGTGATGGATGAGGGAAATTTTCTTGCAGCTATTGGTAATGCCTATATCCCCAGCACTTCCGGCACCAGCTCTTCCAGTTGCCTGACCAGTTCAGGGTCCATATAGCGATAATCGTCGGGGATATCGAGTACGTGCAGGGGCTTATTTTCAATAATACGACGATATTCAGCCATCAACCGGTCTTTATGTTTCTGCTCCATAACGCAGATAACGTCAGCCCACTGAAGTAACCCGCACGACACGCTTTTTTTGGCGTTGCGGCTGGTGCCAGCGGAACGGACGCTAAGGCCAGGATAGCGGCGGAACACCTGCTCCGCCGTGGGGCTGCGCCATTGATTTCGGCTGCATATGAAAAGCACATTCATTAAATAAATACTCTTCCAGATCGCGCTTCGCTAACGGCGAGTTTGTGAATCGTGGAGACTTAATACCCCACGGTGCGGCACGTAGCACTTTGTCGGAGTGCGTGTAGATATATTGAAGCGCTAGAGTGACTTTCTGTATGAATAATAAACTGTTTTGGCATTTTTATTTTATCTTTTGTGCGCCCCGCTGTTTTTCTTTCACCGTGCTGCGATAATTACCTTAAGGCGCAATGCGGTATTGGCGCATTGCCAGGGCAGAGGAAAACAATTATGGATTACGAATTTCTGCGCGACGTTACCGGAGGGGTAAAAGTACGAATGTCGATGGGCCACGAGGTGGTCGGTCACTGGTTTAATGAAGAGGTTAAAGACAACCTCTCGCTACTGGATGAAGTAGAACAAGCCGCGTGTACGGTCAAAGGCAGCGAACGCTCCTGGCAACGAGCAGGGCATGAATACACGATCTGGATGGACGGCGAAGAGGTGATGATTCGCGCCAATCAGCTGGATTTTTCCGGCGATGAGATGGAAGAGGGGATGAGTTATTACGATGAAGAGAGTTTATCCCTGTGCGGCATGGAGGATTTTCTACGGGTCGTCGCCGCGTATCGGGAATTCGTCAGTAAAGCCTGACCCTCTCTTCGTTATTGTCCCGCAACGCCAGTCGACGGACAGTTGGGGGCGGTAGTGGAAACGAAATCACCACACATTCCAGCCGGGAGTATCCCGGCTTTTTTATTGCAGAATGATTTTTTGATTTTTATTAATCATTTTAAAACTGTGATCTGACGCGTTTGTGATCTTAATTTGATTGAATATAATCGTTATGATTTTATTCAATCACAACAAGCAACAGGCGGTAAGACCATGAACATCAAAAAAGCAATAGAGCGCGTACCCGGCGGCATGATGGTCGTACCGCTCGTTATTGGCGCAGTCATTAACACCTTCGCTCCACAGGCGCTTGAGATCGGCGGTTTTACCACCGCCTTATTTAAAAACGGCGCGGCGCCGCTGATTGGCGCTTTTCTGCTGTGTATGGGAGCCGGTATCAGTGTGAAAGCCGCGCCCCAGGCGTTATTGCAGGGCGGGACGATTACGCTCACTAAGTTGCTTGTCGCCATCGGCATTGGCCTGGGCGTGGAGCATCTTTTCGGCGCGGAGGGTATTTTTGGCCTGAGCGGCGTGGCGATTATCGCGGCGATGAGCAATTCGAATGGCGGACTTTATGCTGCGTTGGTAGGCGAATTCGGCAATGAGCGCGACGTCGGCGCTATCTCTATTTTGTCTCTTAATGATGGCCCTTTCTTTACGATGATTGCGCTGGGCGCGGCAGGGATGGCGAACATTCCCATTATGGCGCTGGTGGCGGTGCTGGTTCCGCTGGTTGTCGGCATGATCCTCGGCAATCTTGATCCTCATATGCGCGATTTTTTGACCAAAGGCGGCCCGCTGCTCATTCCTTTCTTTGCTTTTGCGCTGGGGGCGGGCATCAACCTGGAAATGTTACTGCAAGGCGGACTTGCCGGAATTCTGCTCGGCGTGCTGACAACGTTCGTTGGCGGTTTTTTTAATATTCGCGCAGATCGTCTGGTTGGCGGAACTGGCATTGCCGGGGCGGCGGCCTCCAGCACCGCGGGTAATGCCGTTGCGACGCCGCTGGCTATTGCGCAGGCCGACCCTTCGCTCGCCGAGGTGGCCGCTGCTGCCGCTCCGCTGATTGCCGCCTCGGTGATCACCACGGCAATCCTGACGCCAGTGTTGACCTCCTGGGTTGCGAAAAAACAGGCGCGTCAGGCTTCTTTGGAGAAAAACGCATGAAAATGATAGTTATCGCCGATGATTTTACCGGATCGAATGATACCGGCGTCCAGTTGGCGAAGAAGGGGGCGAGAACGGAAGTCATGTTGAGCGCGTCGCAAAAACCGTCCCGCCGCGCCGATGTGTTAGTCATTAACACCGAAAGCCGGGCGATGCCCGCAGATCAGGCGGCATCTGCCGTTTATGCCGCGCTTTCGCCGTGGTGTGAGACATCGCCAGCGCCGCTGGTGTACAAAAAAATCGACTCCACATTTCGCGGCAATATCGGCGCCGAAGTGACGGCGGCCATGCGCGCCAGTCAGCGAAAACTGGCCGTTATCGCCGCCGCGATCCCTGCGGCCGGACGCACGACGCTTGAAGGAAAATGTCTGGTTAATGGCGTCCCGCTACTGGAAACCGAATTTGCCAGCGATCCGAAAACGCCCATTGTCTCTTCCCGTATTGCCGAGATAGTGGCGTTGCAAAGTGAGATCCCTGTGTATGAAGTCTTTTTGCAGGATGTCCGACGCGGCGGGTTAAGCGCCTTACTTACGGCTTATGCGGCTGAGGGCGAAGGGATTATCGTCGTGGATGCGGTGGAAGAGCGGGACCTGACGTTGATTGCGCAAGCGGCGTGTGGACAACCGTCGATGCCGCTGCTCGTCGGCGCAGCGGGTCTGGCGAATGCGTTGCCGGTTGAACTTTTTATGCAAGACCGGCAGCGGCTGCCGGTACTGGTGGTGGCCGGTTCGATGAGCGAAGCCACGCGACGTCAGGTGGATAATGCGCTGTGCCGGGGACGTGCGGAGGTCGTGGATATTGATGCCGCGCGCATGGTGTCGGATAGCGCGGAGCAGGAAATCGCGTCTGTCGTAGAGCAGGCCTGCGCGCTGTTAAGTCAGCATCGACATACGATTTTACGCACCAGCCGTCGCGCAGAAGATCGACAGCTAATCGACGCGCTGTGCGAAAAATCCGCGATGAGCCGTCAGCAATTGGGCGAGCGACTGAGCCAGCGGCTTGGCGTCGTCACGTTAAACATTATCGAGCAGGCGCGGATTGGCGGGTTGTTTCTGACCGGCGGCGATATCGCTACCGCCGTCGCCGGCGCGCTTGGCGCTGAAGGTTATCGCATTCAGAGCGAGGTGGCGCCCTGTATTCCCTGTGGAACGTTTGTAAACAGCGAAATTGACGATCTGCCGGTCATTACCAAAGCGGGCGGATTCGGTTCAGACAGTACGTTGTGTGACGCGCTTTATTATATTGAGGAGATGTATTGTGGAGACTAAAACCGTTGCCATTACCATGGGCGATCCAGCGGGCATTGGGCCGGAAATTATTGTTAAAGCGCTAAGCGAAGACGGTCTCAACGGCGCGCCGCTGGTGGTTATTGGATGCCTCGCAACGTTGAAACGTTTACAGGCGAAGGGCATCACGCCGAACGTCGAGTTACGGGCCATTGAACGGGTCGCCGAAGCGCGTTTTGCGCCCGGCATCATTCATGTGATTGATGAGCCGCTGGCGCAGCCGGAGGCGCTGGAGGCCGGGAAAGTTCAGGCGCAGGCGGGGGATTTAGCGTATCGCTGCGTGAAGCGCGCCACCGAGTTAGCGTTACGGGGCGACGTACAGGCTATCGCTACCGCGCCGCTGAATAAAGAGGCGCTGCACCTGGCGGGGCACAACTATCCGGGCCATACCGAGCTGCTCGCGACCCTGACCCATAGCCGCGATTACGCGATGGTACTTTACACCGATAAACTAAAAGTGATTCACGTTTCAACGCATATCGCGCTGCGTAAATTCCTTGATACGTTAAGTACCGCGCGTGTCGAAACGGTGATTGGCATTGCTGATACTTTCCTCAAGCGTGTGGGTTACGTTAAACCGCGTATCGCCGTGGCAGGCGTGAATCCTCATGCGGGCGAGAATGGCCTGTTTGGCGATGAAGAGACGCGTATCCTGACGCCAGCCATTACCGATGCCCGCGCAAAAGGTATGGACGTTTATGGGCCGTGCCCGCCGGATACTGTATTTCTCCAGGCTTATGAGGGACAGTATGATATGGTGGTGGCGATGTATCATGATCAGGGGCATATCCCGTTGAAATTGCTTGGCTTTTATGATGGCGTGAATATCACCGCGGGGCTGCCGTTTATTCGGACCTCTGCCGATCATGGCACCGCATTTGATATCGCCTGGACGGGAAAAGCAAAATCTGAGAGCATGGCCGTATCGATCAAACTGGCAATGCAACTGGCATAATTCCCTGTTATGAAAGGACAACACCGTCTGGATCTCATTGTGGCGTATCTGAAAAACCATACGCTGGTTACGGTAGAACAGCTGGTTGAGGCGGTTGACGCATCGCCAGCCACTATCCGTCGCGATTTGATCAAGCTGGATGAGCAGGGCGTGATCAGCCGTAGTCATGGCGGCGTGGCGCTGCGGCGTTTTGAACCCGCCCAGCCCACCACCAATGAAAAACAACTGCGATCGCCCGCTGAAAAACGGGCGATCGCACGCGTTGCCGCATCGCTGGTCAATGCTGGCGATGCCGTCGTGCTGGATGCCGGTACGACAATGATGGAACTGGCGAAATGCTTAACCCATCTTCCGCTGCGGGTCATCACCGTCGATCTGCATATTGCGCTGTTTTTAGCTGAGTTCCGGCAAATTGAAGTGACGATTGTCGGCGGTCGTATCGATGACAGCAGTCAGTCCTGTATCGGTGAGCATGGGCGCAAGCTGTTGCGCAGCGTTTACCCGAACATCGCGTTTATGAGCTGTAATTCATGGGGGGTAAAAACGGGCGTGACGACCCCAACGGAAGATAAGGCCGGGCTTAAACAGGAGATTATTGCTAATGCGCAGCGCAAAGTGTTGCTGGCGGACAGCAGTAAGTATGGCGCGCATTCGCTCTTTAATGTGGTGCCGCTTGAGCGCTTTAATGATGTGATTACTGACGTCAATCTGCCGCCGTCAGCGCAGGTTGAACTGAAAGGGCGCGCTTTTGCGCTAACGCTGGTGCAGCCGGAGTGACAGCGCCGTCAGGCGCTGTCAGTGGTGAATCAGACCGCCGAAATATTGCGGCCGTAGTAAATCTCGCGCATCTCTTTCCACAGCGCGGCGGTGATCTCCTGGCGTTCGGTTTCAGTGAGATTTTCCGGTTTGGTGTGAAACATGTAGTGCTTAAGATCGAACTCTTTAAGCAGCATCTTGGTATGGAAAATATTTTCCTGATACACGTTTACATCCACCATGTCATACAGCGACTTCATATCTTCCGACATAAAATTCTGAATAGAATTAATCTCATGATCGATAAAGTGCTTCATACCGTTGACGTCGCGCGTAAAGCCGCGCACGCGGTAATCGATGGTGACAATATCGGACTCTAGCTGGTGGATCAGGTAATTGAGCGCTTTTAGCGGTGAAATCACCCCGCAGGTTGACACTTCGATGTCGGCGCGAAAGGTGCATAGCCCGCCTTCCGGATGGCTTTCCGGATAGGTATGCACGCAGATATGACTCTTATCGAGGTGCGCCACCACGGTTTCCGGCAGTGGGCCGGGATGTTCGGTTTGATCGATAAGTTTCGGGTCGACTGGCTCTTCGCTCACCAGAATCGTGACGCTGGCGCCCTGGGGTTCATAATCCTGACGGGCGATGTTCAGGATGTTCGCGCCGATAATGGAGCAGGTCTCCGACAGGATCTCGGTCAGTCGGTTGGCGTTATAGAGTTCATCGATATAGGCGATATAGCCATCGCGCTCTTCTGCGGTTTTGGCGTAGCAGATATCGTAAATACAAAAACTCAGGCTTTTCGTCAGATTGTTAAAGCCATGCAGTTTCAGCTTTTTCAATTTTTATCACCTCCTTAACGTCACTGTGCGGACAGTGCGTCATGTAGATATTGCGGTAGCGCAAATGCAGCGGCATGAATAGCCGGGTTGTAATAGCGACATTTGAGGCCGGCGGCATGAAAACGCGCCTGAATAATTTCGCTCGACAGGTGACGAAGAGCGTCGTTGTCCGTCGCCCAGGCGAAGGTCATGATGCCGCCGTAATAGGTCGGAATCGCCGCCTGGTAGAAGCCGACATCGCTGAAGTAATGACTCAGCTTGCGGTGGCTGTCGAGCGCTTCATCCTGTTGCAGGAAGCACACGCCGTTCTGGGCGACAAAAATGCCGCCCGGATTCAGGCAACGCTTACAGCCTTCATAAAAGGCGGAGGTAAACAGGCTTTCGCCGGGGCCTATCGGATCGGTACAGTCGGAAATGATCACATCAAAGGTCTGATGGGTCTGATTGACGAAATTCACGCCGTCGTCGATCACTAGCGTAAAGCGCGGATCGTCGTAGCTGCCGGCATTGTGGTTGGGTAAATACTGGCGGCAAAACGAGACTACGCCAGCGTCGATCTCTACCATGGTGATGGTTTCGACGTTTTTATGCCGGGTAACGTCACGTAGCATTGCGCCGTCGCCGCCGCCGATAATCAGAACGTGTTTCGCATGACCGTGCGCCAGCAGCGGGACGTGGGTCATCATTTCATGATAAATAAACTCGTCGCGTTCGGTGGTCTGTACCACGCCGTCCAGCGCCATCACGCGGCCAAAAGCGGCGTTTTCAAAGATGATTAAATCCTGGTGGTCGGTTTTTTCATGATACAGAACGTTGTCTACGGCAAAGTACTGACCAAACTGGTCGTGTAGCGTTTCATGCCACATCGTATTTTCGGCCATTGGCTGATACCTCCATTGTTAACACCCGTAAAAAAAGGGCGCAACATCATAGCTAACAATGACCGTGGATGCACGGTCATTATTTCAGCAATAGGATCGCGGAGGATTATTTAACGTAGGCTAACAGGCTCAGAGAATCGCGGGCCAGAGCTTTGCATTTTTTAGCGACCGGAATACCGATGCCGCTAAGATCGCGGTAGCTGTCTTCGCCCAACGATTTCATATCGAAGGTGTCGTAGTTACTCAGGTCCCACTGATTTTGCTGGGCAAAAAAGACCAGCGCACGGCGAATCTGACTATTGGGTAAATTTTGGTAACCACAGTCATTTTTCAGAAAAACGAAAACTGCCGTTAAATCGGCCATATCTTCAGCTTCGGATTCAGTAAGCGCATAGCTATTTGCGCATAAGGCCATCAGGCTGCCAAACAACACGGGTCTGAAAAACGTCTTCATTGCTTCTACCACGGCATCAGGGAAAGTCAACGTTAGCATACTGAGAACGTAGCGACGACTTTTATTATCAGGATTGGTCGCGGCGTTTTCATTCTTATTGTATTGCTGTCAGGAATGGTAAAGACGTGTTGCTGGCTTGACCTTCCCGTTAGGGCAGGGTCTAAGCTTAGACACCTGCCTGTTCATTATAAGGAAATGATTATGTTACGCCGTGATTTCTTAAAATATTCAGTGGCGCTGGGGGTTGCATCAGCGCTGCCGCTGTGGAGCCGCGCCGCTTTTGCCGCCGAACGTCCCGCGTTGCCTATTCCTGACCTGTTAACGGCAGATGCGAGCAACCGTATGCAGTTAATTGTTAAAGCCGGACAGTCCACATTCGCCGGTAAGAACGCGACAACTTGGGGCTACAACGGTAATTTGCTGGGGCCAGCGGTACAGCTTCACAAAGGAAAAAGCGTGACCGTTGATATCCATAACCAACTGGCCGAAGACACGACGCTTCACTGGCATGGTCTGGAGATTCCAGGCATCGTCGACGGCGGTCCGCAGGGGATTATTCCCGCAGGCGGAACCCGTACGGTGACGTTTACGCCGGAGCAACGCGCCGCGACCTGCTGGATTCATCCGCACAAACACGGCAAAACCGGGCGCCAGGTGGCGATGGGCCTTGCCGGACTGGTGCTGATTGAAGATGACGAGATTCGCAAATTGCGCCTGCCGAAACAGTGGGGCATCGACGATGTGCCGGTGATCATTCAGGACAAACGCTTCTCCGCCGATGGCCAGATTGATTATCAACTGGATATTATGACCGCCGCCGTCGGCTGGTTTGGCGATACGCTGCTGACCAATGGCGCTATCTATCCGCAGCATTCCGCGCCGAAAGGCTGGCTACGTCTGCGCTTGCTAAATGGCTGTAATGCGCGTTCGCTGAATATCGCCGCCAGCGATAATCGCCCGCTTTATGTGATCGCCAGCGACGGCGGCCTGCTGGCGGAGCCGGTGAAAGTCACCGAACTGCCGTTATTAATGGGCGAGCGTTTTGAAGTGCTGGTGGATATCAGCGACGGGAAAGCCTTTGATCTGGTGACCCTGCCGGTCAGCCAGATGGGAATGGCGATCGCTCCGTTTGATAAACCGCATCCGGTAATGCGTATCCAGCCGCTGCGGATTACCGCCTCCGGTACGCTGCCGGATACGTTGACGACGATGCCGGCGTTGCCGTTGCTGGAAGGGCTGACGGTGCGCAACCTGAAACTGTCGATGGACCCGCGTCTTGATATGATGGGGATGCAAATGCTGATGAAGAAATATGGCGCTCAGGCGATGAGCGGCATGGATCATGACAGCATGAACGCGCATATGCAGGGCGGCAATATGGGGCATGGCGAAATGGATCATGGCAACATGGATCACAGCGGGATGAATCATGGCGCGATGGGCAATATGAATCACGGCGGAAAATTCGACTTCCATAACGCTAACTTTATCAACGGCCAGGGCTTCGATATGAACAAACCGATGTTCGCGGCGCAAAAAGGCCGACATGAACGTTGGGTGATTTCCGGCGTGGGTGACATGATGCTGCATCCTTTCCATATTCACGGCACCCAGTTCCGTATTTTGTCAGAGAACGGCAAAGCGCCAGCGGCGCACAGAACGGGCTGGAAGGATACGGTACGCGTTGAGGGGGGGATCAGCGAAGTGCTGGTCAAGTTCGATCACGACGCACCGAAGGAACATGCCTATATGGCGCACTGTCATCTGTTAGAACATGAAGATACGGGAATGATGTTAGGATTTACGGTCTGACCGATGTCTCCGACGCAGGCCGGGTAAGGCGAAACCGCCACCCGGCACAATGCCCGGCATACGCCGGGCATTAATGGTTATTTCGCGTCGTCAGGCAAAGCATAGGCCACGATATAGTCGCCCATCTTCGTACCAAACGAACCGTGGCCTCCGGCAGAAACGACCACGTACTGCTTACCGTTTACCTCATAGGTCATCGGCGTTGCCTGGCCTCCGGCGGGTAAACGTCCCTGCCACAGTTTTTCCCCGTTGCTCATGTTATAAGCGCGCAGGTAGTTGTCGGCGGTCGCGGCGATAAACAGCACGTTACCGGCGGTTGAGATTGGCCCGCCCAGCATGGGCATCCCCATGTTGAACGGCACCGGAACCGGCATCGGGAACGGCATGCTGTCGCGCGGCGTCCCTATACGTTTCTTCCACACGATTTCATTGGTCTTCAGATCCAACGCGGAAATATAGCCCCAGGCCGGTTGTTTACACGGCAGGCCAAACGGCGAAAGGAACGGATTCAGCGTGACGCCGAATGGTACGCCGTACTGTGGCTGAATACCCGCTTCTGTACCAGTACCTTTCGCGTCTTTCGGCGGCTCCATCGGATTACCCGGGCCGCGTGGGATCAGCTTCGAGACAAACGGCAGCGCCATCGGGTTAGCGATAGCGACCTGACGGTCTGGATCGACGGAAATACCGCCCCATTCAAACATCCCCAGGTTGCCAGGGAATACCAATGTCCCCTGCTCGGACGGCGGGGTGAAGATACCTTCATAGCGCAACTGGTGGAACATGACGCGGCACACCAGTTGGTCGAACATGGTCGCGCCCCACATATCCGCGCCGGAGAGATCTTTTTTCGGGCGGAAGGTTAAATCAGAGAACGGCTGAGTTTTGGCGACGTAATCGCCTTTTGCCGCGCCCTGCGGGACCGGTTTTTCCGGGGCGGGCACGACCAGCTCGCCATTACGTCTGTCCAGCACAAAGATATTACCGGTTTTCGCTGGCGCATAGATAACCGGAACGGTAGTACCGTCAACGGTAATATCCGCCAGCGTCGGCTGTGCCGGCAGGTCCATATCCCACAGATCGTGATGGACGGTCTGATAACTCCAGGCCAGTTTCCCGGTGGTGGCATTCAGCGCCAGGATGGAGCTGGCATAACGTTCCTGCTCCGGCGTGCGGTTACCGCCCCAGATATCCGGCGTGGTCACGCCCATCGGCAGATAGACCAGATCCAGTTTCGCATCATAGGCGGCAGGCGCCCAGGAGTTCGGCGAGTTAAAGGTAAAAGCGTGCTCATCGGCTGGAATCGCGTTCGGATCTTTCGCCCCCGGATCGAAGGCCCACATGAGTTTACCGCTATTAACATCAAAACCACGGATAACGCCGGACGTTTCGCGGGTAGAGAAGTTATCCGTGACCGAACCGGCAATGACAATTGTTTTATCGGTGATAATCGGCGGCGACGTCGGTTCATACAGTCCCGGCGTGGTATCCGGCATATTGGTTTGCAGATTCAGGACGCCTTTGTTGGCGAAGGTTTCACACAGCTTGCCGGTTTCGGCATTCACCGCGAAAAGGCGACCGTCGTTGACCGGGAGGATAATACGGCGCGGACAGTCGGCGATGGCCTCCGGCGAGGCGGTATCCGCTTTGGCCTCATGATAAGAGACGCCGCGGCAGGTCACATGCTGGAAAGACGAATCGGTCTTCAACTGAGGATCAAAATGCCACTTCTCTTTACCGCTGGCGGCGTCCAGCGCGAACAGACGCTGGTGAGCTGTACACAGATAAAGCGTATCGCCGACTTTAATCGGGGTCACTTCGTTGGTGATTTCGCCCGGATCGTTGGGTTGTTTCAGATCGCCGGTGCGGAAGACCCACGCTTCTTTCAGTTGGTGAACGTTATCCGCAGTGATCTGTTTCAGCGGCGAATAGCGTTGGCCTTCCTGATTACGTCCATAGGCCGGCCAGTCTTCGTCGGCGATCGACGAACTTGTTGCGGCGGGCGTGGCGTCGGCGCGAAGCGTACCGTTGATCTCCTGCGGGTCGTTGAAGCCGGCCCAGGTCAGAATGCCGCCGCTAATCAGCAGCGCCACGACCAGCGCCGCCACTGCGCCGCTGGAAGGAACCACCAGCCGATGCCAGACAAACGGCAATATTAGCCAGATGCCGAAAAACACCAGGATATCGCTACGCGGCGTGAGCGCCCAGAAGTCGAACCCGACTTCCCACACGCCCCAAATCATTGTCGCCAGCAGCAGGGCGGCATACAGCCACAGTGCGGCACGTTTACTGCGCCATAGCAATCCGGCCACAACCAGCATCACGAGGCCCGCGATGGGGTAGTACCAGGAACCGCCAATAGCAACCAGCCAGACACCTCCGATAAGAAGATACAGCCCACAAAGTGCTGCAAAGAGGGCCGTCAGCGTCACGAGTAATCGTGGCGATCGTGCGTTATTTTCTGCCATAAAAAGACACCATC
This sequence comes from Salmonella sp. GDC200615, assembly GCF_050574145.1. Classification (NCBI taxonomy): domain Bacteria; kingdom Pseudomonadati; phylum Pseudomonadota; class Gammaproteobacteria; order Enterobacterales; family Enterobacteriaceae; genus Salmonella; species Salmonella sp. GDC200615. Next base: position 1,076,492 of record NZ_CP192247.1, read on the forward strand.
CCAAATTGTTAATTTTTTAGTAGCAATTAAGTATAGGAATTAACATGTGTGATCGTCATCACAAAATGAGCTTTCTTATCAAATGCCGCGAATGAATACGTTTGCTGTTATACTACGTGCCTTGCGCGTCAATGCGGCGTTATTAGTCACCGGCATTGAGTGATTTGTTTTTAAATCATATGGTTATAAATATGAAACATACTGTTGAAGTCATGATCCCCGAAGCGGAGATCAAAGCACGTATTGCCGAGCTGGGTCGTCAGATTACCGAACGTTATAAAGACAGCGGCAGTGAAATGGTGCTGGTAGGTCTGTTGCGTGGCTCATTTATGTTTATGGCGGACCTGTGCCGTGAAGTCCAGGTTCCTCATGAAGTCGATTTTATGACCGCCTCCAGTTATGGTAGCGGCATGTCCACCACACGCGACGTGAAAATCCTCAAAGATCTGGATGAAGATATTCGTGGTAAAGACGTGCTGATTGTCGAAGACATTATTGATTCCGGTAATACGCTGTCGAAGGTCCGTGAAATCCTGGGCCTGCGCGAGCCGAAATCGCTGGCGATTTGTACGCTGCTGGATAAACCTTCTCGCCGCGAAGTGGACGTGCCGGTTGAGTTCGTTGGCTTTTCGATTCCGGACGAATTTGTAGTCGGTTACGGTATCGACTACGCTCAGCGTTATCGCCATCTACCGTATGTTGGTAAAGTGGTGCTGCTGGACGAGTAAGCGCAGAAATGCCGGATGGCGTCGCTAAAGCGACTTATCCGGCCTATAGCTAATGGCTTATTGGTGGGGAATGTATTTCAGACTTAGGGCGGAAATACCCTTATGATAGCCGTTCTCCAGCGTTTCTCTGTTGGTGGCGGTGACGTCAAGATCGCGCAGCAGGCCATCATTGATACTGTACGCCCAGCCGTGAATGGTCACATTCTGACCGCGTTTCCACGCTGACTGCATAATGGTGGAATGCCCCAGGTTATAGACCTGTTCCATGACGTTCAATTCATAGAGCGCGTCCAGACGTTGCTCTTCGGGCATTTTTCCCAACAGCGAGCTATGTTTAAGCCAGATGTCGCGGATATGCAGCAGCCAGTTATTAATCAAGCCCAGCTCAGGGTTTTCTACCGCAGCCTTGATACCGCCGCAACCGGAGTGGCCGCAAATGATAATATGCTCAACTTCCAGAACATCTACCGCATACTGAACCACGGAGAGACAGTTCAGATCGGTGTGAATAACCAGGTTAGCCACATTACGGTGAACAAACAATTCGCCCGGTTCAAGCCCGGTTAAACGCTCTGCGGGAACGCGGCTGTCGGAACATCCAATCCATAGAAAGCGCGGTTTTTGCGCTTGCGCCAGTTTCTCAAAAAATCCGGGGTCCTCTTCCACCAGCATTTTTGACCATAGTGCATTGTTGCTGATGAGTGTATCTATGTCTTTCATGGAAGTTAACGACCTGTAACCAAATAAGTGCGTTGGGCTAATATAGGGCAACTCCGTAATTATTTAAACCATATATAAAGTGTAAGAACGTAAAGTAAGTGAGAATTTATGACCATTGCGCTGGAACTTCAACAACTTAAAAAAACCTATCCCGGCGGCGTTCAGGCGTTGCGCGGCATAGATTTGCAGGTCGAAGCGGGGGATTTTTACGCGCTTCTGGGGCCAAATGGAGCAGGGAAATCGACCACCATCGGTATTATCAGCTCATTGGTTAATAAAACGTCCGGGCGCGTTAACGTTTTTGGTTACGACCTGGAAAAAGACGTGGTTAACGCCAAGCGACAGCTTGGACTGGTGCCACAGGAGTTTAACTTTAACCCGTTTGAAACGGTGCAACAGATCGTAGTGAATCAGGCGGGTTATTACGGCGTGGAACATAAAGAGGCGGTTTTACGTAGCGAAAAGTATTTAAAACAGCTCGATCTGTGGGAAAAACGTCATGAACGCGCGCGGATGCTCTCCGGTGGGATGAAGCGCCGCCTGATGATCGCCCGCGCGCTGATGCATGAGCCTAAACTATTGATTCTCGATGAGCCGACGGCGGGCGTCGATATCGAATTGCGTCGCTCGATGTGGGGATTCCTGAAAGACTTAAACGCCAAAGGCACCACCATTATTCTCACCACCCACTATCTGGAAGAGGCGGAAATGCTGTGCCGCAATATCGGTATTATTCAGCACGGCGAGCTGGTGGAAAATACCTCCATGAAAAATCTGCTTTCAAAGCTGAAATCGGAGACGTTTATTCTGGATTTAGCGCCAAAAAGCCCGCTACCTAAGCTTACGGGTTATCAATATCGTCTGGTGGATACCTCGACTCTGGAGGTGGAAGTGTTACGCGAGCAGGGGGTTAACAGTGTCTTTAGCCAACTGAGCGAGCAGGGGGTTCAGGTATTAAGTATGCGTAATAAAGCCAACCGTCTGGAAGAACTGTTTGTGTCGCTGGTGCATGAAAAACAAGGAGATCGCGCATGATGCAGCTTTACTGGGTTGCCCTTAAAAGCATCTGGGCGAAAGAGATCCACCGCTTTATGCGGATCTGGGTGCAAACGCTGGTGCCGCCTGTCATCACCATGACGCTCTATTTTATTATTTTCGGTAACCTGATTGGTTCGCGCATCGGCGAAATGCATGGTTTTAGCTATATGCAATTTATTGTGCCGGGCCTGATTATGATGGCGGTCATTACTAACTCCTACGCGAATGTCGCGTCGTCATTTTTTAGCGCCAAGTTTCAGCGCAATATTGAGGAACTGCTGGTCGCGCCGGTGCCAACGCACGTGATCATCGCCGGATTTGTCGGCGGCGGCGTAGCGCGCGGGCTATGCGTAGGGATTCTGGTGACGGCGATTTCGCTCTTTTTCGTGCCTTTCCAGGTGCATTCCTGGGTATTTGTCGCGCTAACGCTGATTCTGACCGCGATTCTGTTCTCGCTGGCCGGACTGCTGAACGCCGTGTTTGCGAAAACCTTTGACGATATCAGTCTGATCCCGACCTTTGTGCTGACGCCGCTGACCTACCTCGGCGGGGTATTTTACTCGCTGACGCTGCTGCCGCCGTTCTGGCAAGGGCTGTCGCACCTGAACCCGATCGTCTACATGATCAGCGGTTTCCGTTATGGTTTTCTGGGTATCCATGATGTGCCGCTGGTGACAACGTTTGGCGTACTGGTGATCTTTATCGCTGCTTTCTATCTGCTGTGTTGGTCGCTGATCCAGCGCGGGCGCGGGTTGCGCAGTTAAGCGCTGACTGGGGAGATGGGGCGTTGGGTTGCACTTCGCTTCACCCCATCTACGGGCCCGTAATATCAATGGGTTACGGGGCTGTAGGTGGGAGGGCTTGCTGAAACCCAACGCTTCTCTCAGCGAATCTGAATCTCCAGCGTGGCGGTAGCCTGGTATTCTCCGGTGTGGGGAACATGTCCGGTGGTATTGACCGGCGCGGCGGTGAACTCGGTGCTGCCTTTACCGTCGGCGTAATCTTCAATCGGCAATTCGGCGCTGCCGCCGGGAACGATGGTATTATCGTATTTATCGGAAATCCGTATCCCCAAATTCTCATTGTCGGTTTTCAGGTAGTCCGGGTTGTGCGGATCGGTTGCGCCATTTAATGACATTGACAGGTTGGTGCCGTCCGCCACGTTGCTACAGGTAAAGTTTACCTGAGTGGTGACGTGCGAGTTCTGCGGACTGTCGCCGAGGTGACGAATATCTTTGCCCTCAATATCCGGTAGCCTGACCTCGATAACCTGCCCGGCATTGATGGAGCAGGACTGCGGCACGGTAATGGTCCCGGACATGGTGACGTGCGCCATCGGTGGAACGGAAGGGGGAATATTATCTCCGCTGCTGCCCGGCGTTTTTGACAAATAGAGATTCATAATCGTCGTCTCAGGAATGGTGATTTCACCTACCAGTGGGTGAGTAATATAAATACGCACGTTACCCTTATTCCCTGCGGACATTTTGTTTATGTCCGCGCCCGTACACCCGCCTGCGGTGGGGTCCTGATTACTGATCGCTGAAAAGGGAACGGGGATATACTGTTTCAGGTTACCGACGATGTAGGTTTCCGTACCAATCTCCAGCTTACCCGCGACCAGAACATAAAAATCCATCTGTTGCCCATTGCTACCCGCTTCGCTGTACGTTCCTTTTTGTGTTAAATCGCCGGTCGTGGCGGTGAAATAGTTAACGCCCTGATAATCTTTATTATCGCAGTCGCACCTGGCGCTGTATTCGCCGCCGACCGACCAACTCTCTTTGACTATTTTCCCTGCCTGGTTCTCATCCGTATCGGTAATGGTCTGGTCAAGGGGAAAAAAGAAATTATGCGTGCCGCTGGTGGGTTGACACCAGCCGCTTCCGTTGCCCATCGTTCCGTCTGCCAGCGCATGGCCTGAAAATAGCGACAGCGCCAGCAGCATCCATAAATTCTTCATTGTGTTCCTCACTGGCAGACGGCGTTCGCCATCACGATGCCGTTCATATTTTTGCTGATATCCAGGCGGTAATCCGTGCGGCAAGAGGCGCTTCCCCAGTTCACCAGCAGCAGGCCCTCTTCCGGCAGGCCGCTGAGGAAGACCTGGCCTTTATCGCCGACGATACTGGCTAGGTTCGCATCCTGCCCATCGACGCTTGCCGTCGCGCCAAAGGGCACGGGCTCGCCATTGCTGCGCGTCAGCGTTAACAACACGCGATAGCCCTTATGCGTGTCATACGCCGCGCGCACCACCGCATTACGCGTCGGGTAGACGGTCTGGTTGTTGAGCGGAATATCCACGTTGTCAGCAAACGTGCTGCTGTCGAGCGAGATATCGTAGCGATAATACGGCGTGACGTTGGGGATCACCGTATAACCCCGGAAGTCGGTGGCGACGCCGGTCTGTTTTTCAACCGAAACGCCGCTGGCGCCGGGCGCTTTAATTAAAATCGCCGCGCCGGTAATCGGCTGGCTCAGGGTAATACCGTTTTCGTGCGCCAGAATGCCGCCGCTGATGCCGTAGCTGACCTGTTGGCTATCTGGCGACTGATTGTAACCGGCGTTGAGGTTGGCATAAGTGCCTTTGTAGCTGGCGTTTACCCCGCCGGAATCACCGTCTTGTGTGCTGTGGCTCTGCTGTAACGACCAGTTCAGGTTTCTGTCACGCAGCGCGGTGCCGCTAAGGGTGGTGCTGTTCACCGTGGCATCGTGCTTACGCGTGTTCAGCATATAGCTGGCGTATAGCCTGGAATCGAACACCGTAAACGGAACGTGCAGCGACAGCGTGAACAGCCGATCGTTCTGGTTATAACGATCGTCGTCGTTATCATCATCGTCATTGTCCGATCGGTACTGGTAGGTGTTTTTGTTATAGCTGTAGCTCAGCGTATAGCTCACCGGACCTCAGCTATTGTTGTAGCTGGCGCTCAGGGATTCCATCTGCTGCGCGCTGTGCCAGTAATCTTCTTTGACCCAACTTAGCGTTAAGGAACCGAGCGTATCGCTAATTTGCTGGTTGACCGAAGCTTCGAAACGATTATGGCGCTTGCCGTAGTTATCATAAAAATCGTCGTCCGGGTTGATCACCTCGCTCAGCGAATTGTAGTTTTCGCTGGCGTAACGATAGCCAGCCAGCGAAAACGTGGTACCCGTACTGACGACGCCCTTGCTGTAGCGGACGCGCCAGGATTGCCCGATTTCTTTGCGGCCATCGTCAAATTTGGCGTGCGACCAGATGCCGTCCAGGGAAATGGCCCCCAGCATCTGCATATTTTGCCCGATGCCGAAGGCGACGGACTGGTATTTATCGCCGGCAATCTGGCTGCCGCCGTACAGGGTGATGCCCCACGGCAGGCCGTACAGCAGGGTCGCCTGGCCGAAGTCGTCCAGCGTGTGGTTGTTATAATCGCGATATTTACCCACGGTCACGCTGTATTTTGCCCGTCCGGTGCGCTGCAGAATCGGCAGCGAAGAGTAGGGCACGATAAAGTGCTGTTCGCTGCCGTCGGTTTCTTTTACCGTCACGTCATAGTCGCCGTTGCTGCCGGTGGGAAACATATCGTTGATTTCAAATTCGCCCGGCGAAACGGCGGTCTGATAGGCGATATAGCCGTTTTGCCGCACGATAACCTGCGCGTTTGAGCGGGCGATGCCGCGAATCGTCGGGGCGTAACCACGCTGGCTGTTGGGCTGCATTTGATCGTCAGAGGTGAGCTGGAGGCCGCGAAAAGGTACGCTGTCGAACACGTCGGATGGCGTATTGCTGTCTCCGGCGGTGAACTGGCTTTTCAGCGCGATAATGTCGCGCTGAAAATAGTTATAAACGCTGTTCCAGCTACCGCTCTCGCCGTTATTTGAACTCCAGTTACTGTAGTTGCGAAAACGCCACGGCCCGAGGTTAAAACCCGGCTGGAGAGCGAGATACTTCGATTCCGCATCGTCGGAATCCTCACTGGAACCGTACTCTTTATAGCCGCTGAAGCTGTAGTTCAGCATCAGCGCGGTAATCCCCTCCTGCCACTTTTCCGGCGGTACGTAGCCGCGTGCGTTGTTGGCGATGTAGAGTTGCGGGATGCTTACTGATAATGCCTGTTGCTGAAAATCAAACCGCTGGCTGGCGCCGGGGATAACGCTGAGATCGACGCAGCCTTTTTCACTCTCCAGCGTTGGAAAAAGGTCGGTTTTGACGCCGTTATCTTTTAGTTCCTGGAGCCGTAAACAGCCCTGTAATGCCTGTTGACCGTCACTGAGCGTCGCGAGTTGAAAATCAACGTTTCGTGCGCCGATTTCTGTTTTATTGATATTGATAGTGACGTAATAGGTGCCAGGCAGCTGGCTTTTGTCGTTATCAAATGTCGACAGATCGACGCTTGTGCGACTCGCCTGCCCATGGTTTTCAATAAATGCCGGATTGAAATAGTCGCGCGCCCATGCAACGTGTGCGAACGTGCTGCCCAGCGCGATACACACAGCGCAGCGCGATAAATAAAATACCCGGTGTTGCCTTTTGCGCATCGGCACTCTCATCCCTGTCACTCTTCTCAAGGCGTTTGTTTATGTTCGGGGCCAGTACCGCCAAAATCGTTGATGATAGACCAGACAATCGGGCCGCTGGCGGCGGCAGGCAGCGTGTACTGCGTGTTGCCGAAAGGCGCCACATAGCGCGGGGCTTTCACTTTTTGACTGCCAACGGAAAGGGTGGCGAAGTTCATATAATAGGGCGTGGGGTTCTTCACGGTGAGCGTGCGACCCTGACGCGACCACGTTAACCGATCGGCAACCTCTTCTGGTTTTTGGGTTAACGCTTTTGGCCGGTAAATCAGCTTAAATTCCGCTTTAACGGCCAGCATGAGCGTGTTGTGTTTATTGTCCGGATTGCTGCTGGGAATCGATTTAATATCCAGCCAGTACAGCGACTCGCGATCTTCCGGCAAATTGCCGCCGGTACGGATAATTCGTAGTACGTTCTTTTGCCCGCCATTAAGGCGAAAAAGCGGCGGGGTGACCATAAACGGCGCATCACCGCTCGCCCCGGTTTCACTGATCGATTGCGCCCAGGACTGAATTAAATAGGGAACGTTGTCGCTATTGCTTATCGATATGGACGCATCTTTGGCATCGCCGTGAAAATAACCCGCGTTGTGCCGATGTTTATCCCTGCGGCATGCGCCAGCGAACCGCACAACAGGCAACAAAGCAACCCTGCTTTAGCCAATGAATTCATTGATGACCTCAATAAACAAAGGGGCCAGCCGACGCTGGCCACCAGGATCAGTTATATTGCAGATAGAATGTTGCGGTTGCATCGACCGTTCCCGACTTAACGGGAACCGCGGTGGCGATATAGCGGGCGGTGAAAGGCATTGAGAGTTCCGTCACCCCCTCTGCTGTAGGGAGGTTGACTGGGGCAGACCATGCCTGAAGATCGTTAAAGGTCATAGGGGTGCTAGTTTTATCAAGAATTTGCACGCCAATATTCTCAGCATCATCCTCATTTTTCAGGATGGTCGCATCGGTTCCGTCGAGTGTGCCTTCAAAGCGCGCCTGTACACTGCTGTAGACGTTTGCGTCGCAGTTTTCGAGTTCGATGGTGAAGTCTGTATCCCCTGCCGTCTGCCCTGCGGCAGTGAAAAGAGAGGCAAATTCTTCCTGTAATGTCACCTCTACTGAATCCGTTTTTACCGTACAGGCGTTTTGCTTAATGAGGCCGGTGATATGTACGGTGCCGTCTTTGGCGGTGTCTGCCAGCGCGGCGGGGGAGAGGGTGATGGCGGCCAGTGCCACAGTGAGTGTTTTTAAGGAGAGTTTCATTATCTTTGATCCTTTAAGATATTATAAATATTGACATAGTAACAATATCTATAGTGTGGAAAGTTATTGTTCTTTTTATTCCCGAATGAGTAAATATAATGTCCGATGATTTTTACGGCGCGAAGAAAAATTCAGAATACATAAATATGAAATATTTATAATATATATTTAATCAATTATTTTGGTGAGTGTTTGTTTAATTGAATCGCCGTGATTACCCTTTAATGGGTCAGATTCTATGAAGGCTGCTAACAATTTTAAAAATAATGCAAATTTTTTTGAATAAAAAATGATCGTGGTCATAGTGTGTTGTCGGCCAAAAAAACATGCTGACATCATGCAGGATTGGAGCTCAATGGAGGAGAAGTTATGCTGGGATGGGTCATTTCCTGTCATGACGATCGGGCGCAGGAAATGCTCGAAGGTCTTGAAAAGAAGTATGGGCCGTTGGCGCAGTGTCGGGCGGTCAATTTCTGGCGTGGGTTAAGCGTAAATATGCTCAGCCGCATGATGTGTGACGCCCTCCATGCCACCGACTCCGGTGAAGGCGTGATATTTTTAACCGACATTTCCGGCGCGGCGCCTTATCGTGTAGCGTCGCTGATGAGCCATAAACATTCTCAATGTGAAGTTATTTCCGGTGTTAGCTATTCATTGATGGAGGAAATGATTACCTGGCGAGAGTCAATGAGCAGTTCAGCATTTTGCGACCAGATTGTCGCGCTTGGCGCGCCGGATGTCACCAGTCTCTGGCATCAGCAGCAGAAAAATCCGCCTTTTGTATTGCTGCATGATTCGTATGAGTTTTGATCAATACCATTGACGACGCTTTTGCTACAGTGACGGCGTTTTTTCGCCTCGGTTATGATATATGGTTATGCGCGTTGTTCTTATCTTGCTGTTCTTTTTCGCCGGTAATGTGTTGGCTGCCTTGCCCGCTCGTTATATGCAAACGACGAAAGATGCCGCCATCTGGTCGCAGATTGGCGACAAAATGGTGACCGTAGGGAATATCCGCGCCGGACAAATTCTTTCCGTAACGCCTGTTGCGGCTGATTATTATGCCTTTAAATTCGGCTTCGGTGTGGGCTTTATCGATAAAGGCCATCTGGAATCCGTGCAGGGAAAACAAAAAGTGGAAGATGGCCTGGGCGATCTTAACAAGCCGCTCAGCAATCAGAATCTGGTGACCTGGAAGGACACGCCGGTGTATAACGCGCCGGACATCAGTAGCGCCCCGTTTGGCGTATTGGTGGATAATTTGCGTTACCCCATTATTAGCAAGCTGAAAGGCCGGCTACATCAAACCTGGTATCAGATCCGTATTGGCGACAGGCTGGCTTATGTCAGCGCCATGGATGCGCAGGAAGACAACGGCATTCCGATTTTGACCTATCATCACATCTTACGTGATGAAGAGAATACTCGTTTTCGCCATACGTCCACCACGACTTCGGTTCGGGCATTCAGCAACCAAATGACCTGGCTTCGCGATCGCGGCTATGCCACGTTGACGATGTACCAACTGGAGGATTACATCCATAACCGCGCGAATTTCCCGGCGCGCGCGGTGGTTATCACCTTTGACGATGGCCTTAAATCGGTGAGTCGCTATGCATATCCGGTATTAAAGCAGTACGATATGAAAGCGACGGCATTTATTATCTCATCGCGTATTAAGCTCCATCCGCAAACATGGAATCCCAGGTCGCTGCAATTTATGAGCGTGTCCGAATTGCGCAAGATAAGCGATGTTTTTGATTTTCAGTCGCATACCCATTTTTTACACCGGGTAGACGGGCATCGTCGCCCGATTTTATATAGCCGCAGCTACCATAATATTCTGTTTGATTTTGAACGCTCGCGGCGGGCGCTCGCACAGTTTACTCCGCACGTATTTTATCTTTCTTATCCCTTTGGCGGTTATAACGCGACCGCGATCAAAGCAGCAAAAGACGCCGGTTTCCATCTGGCGGTCACCACGGTGAGAGGGAAGGTGAAGCCGGGAGATAATCCGATGCTGCTCAAAAGGCTGTATATTCTGCGCACGGATTCGCTGGAAACCATGTCGCGGCTGATCAGCAACCAGCCGCAGGGATAAGGACTATCAGGCAACCTGTACCGGAATAGCTTTCGCGGTGCGCTTCATTTCGTTGTCGCCTTCAAAATAGGCCACTTTCGGACGCCATGTACGCGCTTCTTCATCAGACATGGTGACGAAGCTGGCGATAATCACAATGTCGCCAACTTCAGCACAGTGCGCCGCCGCACCGTTCACCGAGATGATTCTGGAGCCGCGTTCAGCCGCAATCGCATAGGTTGAGAAACGTTTCCCATTGGTCACGTTCCAGATATCAATCGCTTCGTTTTCCAGAATACCGGAGGCATCAAGGAGATCCTGGTCAATGGCACAGGAACCTTCGTAGTGCAGGTCCGCCTGCGTGACTTTTACGCGGTGGAGCTTGCCTTGCAGCATGGTGCGAATCATAACTTCTTTACCCTGTCGTTTACCTTGGCTAAGCAGGCGCTTGTGGCCTGCTTTGGAAATTCTCAGGCAGTATTGCCCGATTTTTAACCCCTGTCTACTGGGCTAATGTAACGCTTTGATTATCGATCAGACGCGCCTGACCCAGCCAGGCGGCGGCCAGAATCACTGCGCGTTTGCTGGTTTCCGTCAGCTCCTGCAGCGTGTCGGCATCACGGATTTGAATGTCGTCGGCACGGAAGCCTTTTTCATTCAGTTCCTGTTCGGCAATGGCAATAATCTCTTGCAGCTCACGATTACCCGCAATCAGTTTTTCAGCGATGCTATTCATCACGTTGTATAGACCCGGCGCAATTTTGCGCTGCTCTGCGGTCAGATAAGCGTTACGCGAGCTGAGCGCCAGACCGTCTTTAGCGCGAATAATCGGCACGCCGACGATCTCAATGTCATAACTCATATCCGCCACCATTTTGCGGATCAGCGCCAGTTGCTGGAAATCCTTCTCGCCAAAGCAGGCGATATCCGGCTGGATCAGGTTGAACAGCTTGCTGACGATAGTCGAGACGCCGCGGAAATGACCTGGACGGCTGGCGCCTTCCAGCATGGTGGAGAGGCCGGGAACATCAACGTACGTCTGGCCTTCCAGCCCCTGTGGGTAGATTTCCTCAACGGCTGGCGCAAAGACATAATCGACTTTGCGTTTGTTCAGCTTTTCACAATCTTCCTGCAGCGTGCGCGGATAACGCACCAGATCGTCCGGCCGATCAAACTGCATCGGATTGACGAAAATGCTGACGATCACCACATCAGCCCGGGCTTTTGCCTCATCGACCAGCTTCATATGGCCGTCGTGCAGGTTGCCCATGGTGGGAACCAGTGCGACGCGTTTACCTTCCTGACTCAGACGACGAATATGCTGGCGCAGCAGCGGCAGGGTTTCAATGATTAGCACAACAAAACTCCTTGAGTTGCTTGATGATCCTGCCCGATGGCGCTGCGCTTATCAGGCCTACATCCGTTGAGGATCTGTAGGCCGGATAAGACGCGTCGCGTCGCCATCCGGCACGGTCAGAAAAATTAGTGAAAGCTGTGTTCTTCGCCCGGATAAACGCCGGACTCCACTTCAGCCATATACTGCTGTACGGCGGCGCGCATGTCGCCCGCTTCGGCGAGGAAATTTTTCGCGAATTTTGGAATATGACCGCCGGTGATGCCAAACGCATCGTGCATCACCAGGATCTGACCGTCGGTGACGTTGCCCGCGCCGATGCCGATCACCGGAATCGACAGCGCTTCCGTGACGCGCTTCGCCAGCTCAACCGGCACGCACTCCAGCACCAGCAGTTGAGCGCCAGCGGCTTCTAAAGCCAGCGCGTCATCCAGCAGCACTTGTCCTGCATCTCCACGGCCCTGAATTTTATAGCCGCCGAAGATATTCACCGACTGGGGCGTTAACCCCAGATGACCACAAACCGGCACGGCACGTTCGGTGAGCATTTTCACCGTATCAACCAGCCAGGCGCCGCCTTCAATTTTGACCATATTGGCCCCCGCACGCATCACGATAGCCGCGTTTTCACATGCCTGTTCCGGGGTGGCGTAAGCCATAAACGGCAGGTCGGAGAGCAATAGACAGTTGGGCGCGCCACGTCGCACGGCACGAGTGTGGTAAGCGATATCTTCCACGGTGACCGGCAGGGTGGAGTCGTGCCCCTGAATCGTCATGCCCAGTGAGTCGCCAACCAGCATCACATTGATACCTTCGTCGGCAAATAACTTAGCGAAGCTGTAGTCGTAGGCGGTAATTGTCGCGAAGCGTTTTTTCTCTTGCTTGCATTTCTGCAGCAGTGAAATGGTGGTGGGTTTCATAACGTTTCCTGATGGTAAAAGTTATATTTCCCGGCATTCTAACAGTCATATTCAGGGGGGCAATTGATTTAAGCAATCGTTTGGCGCTAAAGCAGTAAACGCTAAAGGGGAGGCGATGTTTTACCAGTGGGCGGGTTTTGCAGCACCAAGATGGGTGAGATGCTGATGCAGGCTGATACCATCCGGAAAGATCAGATCAGGAGCGATTTCGAATAACGGCCACAGCATAAAACCGCGATTTTTCATGTCGTAGTGCGGCACGGTCAGACGGTCGGTGTTAATGACTTCATCGCCAAACAGCATAATGTCGAGATCCAGCGTGCGCGGCCCCCAGCGTTCGGCCTTGCGCACCCGGCCCTGTTGCAGCTCAATGCGCTGGGTATGGTTAAGCAATTCTTCGGGGGCGAGAGCGGTATCCAGCGCCACCGCAGCGTTCAGGTAATCGGGCTGATCCTGTGGGCCAAGCGGCGGCGTGCGGTAAAACGAAGAAACCGCGACGATACGGCTATCGGGAATGTCGGCGATAGCCTTCAGGGCGGCATTGACCTGCTCCAGCGGAGAGGCCAGATTACTGCCAAGCGCGATATACGCGATCGTCATACGGTGCCCTCGCGGCGCGGCGCGCGTTTGCGCGGACGTGAACGACGGCGGCGTGGAGCAGGATCGTCGTCCAGCTCGTTGAGCATCCCTTTTTGTTCCGGCGGCGCGGAAGCCTGAAACTCGGCCCACCACTGCGCCAGACGTTGCAGTTCAGTATTATTTTCCACCTGAGCGCGCAGCTCCAGCAAATCAAACGCGGCGCGGAATTTGGGATGTTCCATCAGCTTCCAGGCGCGTTTGCCCTGGCGACGGGACATGCGTAACTGAAGCTGCCAAATATCACGGGTAAGCGTGGTAAGGCGTTTCGGGATCGCCAGTGAACGGCAGGCCTCATCCAGCACATCATTCATGGCTAGCGCGAAAGCATCGTAATAGGCAAGGCCGCTCTCCTGAGCGATTTTTTGCGCCATCTCCAGCAGCGGATACCAGAACATGGCGGCAAACAAAAATGCCGGATTAACGCGCATCTCGTTACGGATGCGGTTATCCGTATTCTTCAACACCTGCGCAATGATGCGTTCCATTGCGCTGTCGCCGTTTTCGGTGAAATAACGCGTAATGGTAGGAAACAACGGCTGGAAGAGGTGGTATTCCCGCAGTTGTTGATAGGTTTCATAACCGTTCCCCGCCTGCAACAGCTTCAGCGACTCTTCGAACAGGCGCGCGGGAGGAATGTCGTTTAGCAAGGTTGCCAGACGCGGGATTGGCTCAGCCGTTTCAGGGCTGATACGCATATTGAGCTTCGCAGCGAAACGCACGGCGCGCAGCATTCGAACCGGATCTTCGCGGTAGCGCGTTTCCGGATTGCCGATCAGGCGAATCACGCCTTCTTGCAGATCCTGCATCCCGCCGACGTAATCGCGCACGGTAAAATCCGCCACGCTGTAGTAAAGGCTGTTGATGGTGAAATCGCGGCGCTGGGCATCTTCTTCGATAGAGCCGAAGATGTTGTCGCGCAGCAGCATACCGTTTTGCCCACGCTGGGAGGTCGTACGGTCGCTTTCACTGCCTTCATGATGACCACGAAACGTTGCCACTTCGATAATTTCCGGGCCAAACATCACGTGAGCCAGGCGGAAACGACGCCCCACCAGACGGCAATTGCGGAATAATTTCCGTACCTGATCCGGTGTTGCGTTGGTGGTCACGTCGAAATCCTTCGGCTTTTTACCGAGCAGGAGATCGCGGACGCCGCCGCCGACCAGGTAGGCTTCATAGCCCGCTTTGTTCAGCCTGTACAGTACCTTGAGGGCATTTTCACTGATATCTTTGCGGGAGATAGCGTGCTGTTCACGCGGGATAATCGTCATATGTGGACGGGCGACGGCTTGTTCTGCCTCGCTCTCCTCGCGGCTTAACACCTTACGGCAAAAATTAGCGACTCGGGTAAAAATAGCGCACCTCGGTAGTGTCATACATTAATAAGATCAACTTACTCTATGTCTTTCGCATTACGGCAGACGGGCGTAAGAGAGCAACGCGACCTGGGCTGTAAGCATCATTAACGCCGCAGCAATGCGAAAGACGATGAGCAAAAATAGCGGCTAATCATAGCTCAGCGAGACGCATTTGAGAATGCCGGATTTACATTAGCCGATGTGGGTACGGCTGTAAGCCTCCAGTGCGCCACTGCAAAGCGCAGCAACTCCTCAACAGACATCTCCTGCCACGCTACGACGTCGCGTTGGCCTAAAAAGCGCAATGCCTGGACCAGTACCGGGCGCGGATCGCCTGTCGCAAGCGCAGGGGCATGATTTTGCTTGGAAAGTTTAGCGCCTTGTTCGTTGAGCGCCAGCGGAAGGTGCACGTAGCCTGGCGCACGCCAGCCAAACTGTTTATACAGCGAAAGTTGTCGGACAGTGGGTTCGATTAAATCTGCGCCGCGGACGATCTCCGTCACCCCCTGAAAATGATCGTCGACCACCACGGCCAGATTATAAGCAAACAGTCCGTCGCGGCGGTGGATAATAAAATCTTCGCTCGCCAGCTGTGGGTCAGCCTGGATGTCGCCGCGCAAGGCATCATGGAAATGCATCACCGGATGCTGCTGTTTAATTCTGACGGCGGCATTCTCCGGCCCGTGGCATAACGTCCGACAATGGCCGTCGTAAATACCGCCCAGACGTTGAATGCGCGAGCGGGGGCAAGTGCAGTAGTAGCTCAGTCCCTGCTCGTGAAGCCAGGCCAGCGCCTCGCGATAAGCCTCATGACGCTGTGATTGCCATAAGACCTCGCCATCCCAGTGCAGGCCGTAATGTTCCAGCTGGCGCAGAATGGTCGCTGCGGCACCGGGAACTTCACGTGGGGGGTCGATATCCTCGATGCGAACGCGCCAAATTCCGCGTTGCGCACGGGCTTGTAGATAGCTGCCGAGGGCGGCGATTAACGAGCCGAAATGCAGTTCGCCGGATGGCGACGGCGCGAAACGGCCAATATAGTGTGAGTCAGTCATGCTGCGGGCAATAAAGAATAAGGCGGGAAAACTCCCGCCTGTCATAAATAGGGTAGAAACGAACGGGATTAACCCGCCATCTGTTTTTCGCGAATTTCAGCCAGCGTTTTGCAGTCGATGCACAGATCGGCTGTTGGACGCGCTTCCAGGCGGCGGATACCAATCTCCACCCCGCAGGACTCGCAATAACCGAAGTCTTCATCTTCCACTTTCTTCAGCGTCTTCTCGATCTTTTTGATCAGTTTGCGCTCACGGTCACGATTACGTAACTCCAGGCTAAACTCCTCTTCCTGCGCGGCGCGATCGACCGGATCGGGGAAGTTGGCGGCTTCGTCCTGCATGTGCGTCACAGTGCGATCGACTTCATCCCGGAGTTGATTACGCCATGCTTCAAGAATACGCTTGAAGTGCGATAGCTGGGCTTCGTTCATATACTCTTCGCCCGGTTTCTCCTGGTACGGCTCCACCCCAGCGATGGCGAGAATACTCAGGGACGATGTTTTACGGTTTTGCCCTTCTTGCATGTTGCTTCTCCTTAACACGCACTATCGATCCCCATGTTCGGGGGAAAATCAGGTCGCTATAAATAGCAGATGCTTTTCCGGATAGCAATTATCTAAACGTAACACTTGACAACCCTGTGAGGAAAAGCGTATTTACGCACGCGGCCAGAATACTTAATAATCAGGCTGTTATTCCACTACAACGTTATGGGTACTGGTTCGTTCAGTTCCATTTTTTGGGCTGAAAGTTCTGCTTTATAAGCTAAAACTTCCACGCCTTTATTCTGAGCCTCGCTCAATAGCTGCGCGTATTTTATATCGATATGACGTGCGGGTGAAAAACGTGTAATGGCGGAGTGCAGCACCGCGAACACCACCACCGCGCGATGACCTGCCGCCGCAACGCCCATCAACTCCCGAAGATGTTTTTGCCCTCGTTCGGTGATGGCGTCGGGAAAATAACCGTTTTCTTTTTCCGCTAACGTGACCGATTTCACTTCAATATAGCAGTCCGGGCGGAAATCTTCCTGTAACATAAAATCTATACGGCTGCGCTCGGCGCCATATTTGACTTCACTTTTCAGAATATTGTACCCCGCCAGCGCCGGCAGGCGATTCTCCTGAATCGCTTCTTTCGTTAGCTGGTTCGCCCGCAGCGTATTCACGCAAATGAATGCGCCGAATTGCGTTTCAGTCAATTCCCAGGTATGCGGATATTTGCGTTTAGTATTTTCTGATGTCGAATACCAGACGGTATCGCCAGGCGTGGCGCAGCCGGTCATCGCGCCGGTATTAGGACAGTGCAGCGTAAGCGTCGTACCGTCAGGGGTGATCACATCGGCTAAAAAACGTTTATAGCGCTGAATCAGCGTAGCGCGTTGTAAAGGGGGGGAGAATAGCATCGACATTCCTTCATTATTATTCGCCCAGCGTCCAGCGCTGCAGCTCGGCATAGCGGGTACGGCCTTGCCCATACGAAGAGGCGTAAAGCGCAAACGACGTGACCGGAAATGACCAGCAAAAGCCCGGCGGCGGGATAGCCACCGTATGGCTGGCGTCGCGCAGCAGCGTAATATGCGGGCGAAAAGGCTGCGGGCTTTGGTAACAACCGCTGCGGGCGGCCTGCGCGCGCAGCATATTAGCCAACTGCAACAACCCGCGCGGCGGCTGGCGCATCCCCAGCCACACCACGCGTGAACGCAGCCACTGACCGGCGTCATCCAGATGTAGCGTAAAGCCCGGCTGGCGAATTCGTCCGGCCAGTTGCGCAAGAGCGCGCTGCTTATCGCTACTGACGTCGCCTAAAAAGGCCAGCGTCAGGTGTAGGTTCGCCGCTGCGACGGGGCGTCCGTCTTCAGACGCAAAATGGGCGGCGCGCCAGGCGATAATTTGCGCGCGCGCGTCGTCGGGTAAGTCAATCGCAAAAAACAGCCGTTTTGGCTCAGACATAGGGATACTCGGTTATGGATTAACACGATGCTACAATGCGGCGCAAAGAAAGTTAACCCCGTGGAGCCGTTTGTGACGTCATTGCCCGTTGCCGCCGTATTGCCTGAATTGTTGACAGCCCTAAAAACCGCGCCGCAGGTTTTGTTGTCCGCGCCTACCGGGGCGGGGAAATCCACCTGGCTGCCGTTGCAACTCCTGCAACAGGGGCCGGTTGCTGGAAAAATCCTCCTGCTTGAACCGCGTCGTCTGGCGGCGCGTAATGTCGCGCAGCGTCTGGCGGAAGCGTTGAATGAAAAGCCTGGCGAAACGGTAGGTTACCGGATGCGCGCGCAAAGCTGCGTGGGGCCGCGTACCCGGCTGGAAGTGGTGACCGAAGGCGTATTGACCAGAATGATTCAGCGCGATCCCGAATTACGCGGCGTGGGGCTGGTGATACTGGATGAATTTCATGAGCGCAGTTTACAGGCGGATTTAGCGTTAGCGCTGTTGCTGGATATCCAGCAAGGGCTCCGTGACGATCTCAGGCTGTTAATCATGTCTGCGACGCTGGATAACGACAGGCTTTGTCAGCGACTGCCTGATGCGCCGACGATCGTCTCGGAGGGGCGCGCGTTCCCGGTGGAGCGACGTTATCAGCCGCTCGCGACGCATTTGCGTTTTGATGAAGCCGTCGCGATGGCGACAGCGGAACTGTTGCGCAATGAAAACGGTTCGCTGCTGCTATTTTTACCCGGCGTAGGCGAAATACAGCGCGTTCATGAACATCTGGCGTCGCGGGTAGGCAGCGATGTCCTGCTTTGTCCGCTGTATGGCGCATTGTCTCTGGAGGCGCAACGCAAAGCGATTGTTCCGGCACCCGCCGGGATGCGTAAAGTGGTGTTGGCGACTAACATTGCCGAAACCAGTTTGACGATTGAAGGGATTCGTCTGGTCGTCGATAGCGCTCAGGAGCGCGTGGCGCGATTTGACGCGCGAACGGGACTGACGCGGCTGGTTACGCAGCGTATCAGTCAGGCATCAATGACGCAGCGCGCGGGGCGCGCCGGACGACTGGCGCCGGGTATCTGTTTACATCTGCTGGCCAAAGAACAGGCGGAGCGGGCGGCGGCGCAAAGCGATCCGGAAATCTTACACAGCGACCTTTCCGGTTTATTGATGGAGGTGTTGCAGTGGGGATGTCACGATCCGGCATCGCTTTTCTGGCTGGACAGGCCGCCGGAGGTGAATCTTCAGGCCGCCCGCCGTTTATTATTGATGTTAGGCGCGCTGGAGGGCGAGCGGTTAAGCGCGCGGGGCCGGAAAATGGCGGCAACAGGTAACGATCCGCGCCTGGCGGCGATGTTAGTCAACGCCGGCGAGGGCGATAGCGCCGCCACTGCCGCCATGCTCGCGGCCATCCTTGAGGACCCGCCGCGCGGCGGCGGTACGGATTTAAGCGTAGTATTTTCGCGGCGACAGCCGGGCTGGCAGCAGCGTAGCCAGCAGCTTTTAAAACGGCTGCAGGTGCGTAATGGCGAGCCGGATAGCGCGCTTATTATGCCGCTGTTGGCCAGAGCGTTTAGCGACCGCATCGCGCGGCGTCGTGGTCAGGAAGGGCGCTATCAGTTAGCCAATGGTATGGGCGCGATGTTAGATGCGGATGACGCGTTGGGACGTCATGAATGGCTGATCGCGCCGCTGTTACTGCAAGGTAGCGCCTCGCCGGACGCCCGAATATTGTTGGCGCAGCCGCTGGATATCGCCTCGCTGATTCAGGCGTGTCCTGATTTACTGCGCCAGTCCGACACGGTTGAATGGGACGAGGCGCAGGGAACGTTGAAAGCATGGCGCAGAATGCGTATTGGACAGTTGACGGTTAGCGTTCAGCCACTGGCGAAGCCGTCTGAAGAGGAGCTTCATCAGGCGATGCTGAACGGCATCCGCGATAAAGGTCTGTCCGTCCTTAACTGGACGCCGGAAGCGGAGCAGTTCCGTCTGCGTCTGCACTGTGCGGCGAAATGGCTGCCGGAATATGACTGGCCTGCCGTGGATGAGGCGTCGCTGCTGGCGACTCTGGAAAATTGGTTGCTGCCGCACATGACAGGCGTACAGTCGTTACGAGGGCTAAAATCCCTGAATGTTAATCAGGCGTTACGGGGACTGCTTGACTATGCCATGCTGCAACGTCTGGATAGTGAACTGCCTGGGCATTACACTGTGCCGACGGGAAGCCGAATAACGATTCGTTATCATGAAGATAACCCGCCCGCGCTGGCGGTCAGAATGCAGGAAATGTTTGGCGAAGCGAAGACCCCAACCATCGCTCAGGGCCGCGTGCCGCTGGTGCTGGAACTGCTTTCGCCAGCGCAGCGACCGCTACAGATTACGCGCGATTTAAGCGCTTTCTGGCAGGGGGCGTATCGCGAAGTGCAAAAAGAGATGAAGGGCCGTTACCCCAAACATGTCTGGCCGGACGATCCGGCGAATACGGCCCCAACGCGGCGCACGAAGAAG
Source organism: Salmonella sp. GDC200615 (assembly GCF_050574145.1). Classification (NCBI taxonomy): domain Bacteria; kingdom Pseudomonadati; phylum Pseudomonadota; class Gammaproteobacteria; order Enterobacterales; family Enterobacteriaceae; genus Salmonella; species Salmonella sp. GDC200615. Next base: position 1,096,643 of record NZ_CP192247.1, read on the forward strand.
TATTCGTGACGTGTTATACGTTGCCTCCAGGCCAGATAAGGCGTTAATCGCCATCCGGCAAAAGGGTAAATTGAGAGATTTCTTCTTCTGTCGTCTGGCGGAAGAATAGAGAATCGGGCCTTTGCGCCTGTATGTTGCGGAGAAAAAGCATGGCGGGGAATGACCGCGAGCCGATTGGACGTAAGGGGAAACCGTCACGTCCTGTGAAACAAAAGGTGAGCCGTCGTCGGCAGCATGACGACGATTATGATGATGACTATGAGGATGAAGAACCGATGCCGCGTAAAGGTAAGGGCAAAGGGCGTAAGCCTCGTGGCAAGCGCGGCTGGCTGTGGCTATTGCTAAAACTGTTTATCGTTTTTGTGGTGCTGTTCGCCATTTACGGCGTCTATCTGGATCAAAAAATCCGCAGCCGTATCGATGGCAAGGTCTGGCAGCTTCCGGCGGCGGTATATGGCCGGATGGTGAACCTTGAGCCAGACATGCCTGTCAGCAAAAGCGAGATGGTAAAATTGCTGGAAGCGACGCAGTATCGTCTGGTGACGAAGATGACCCGTCCCGGCGAATTTACCGTGCAGGCCAATAGCATTGAGATGATCCGTCGTCCGTTTGACTTCCCGGACAGCAAAGAAGGGCAGGTGCGCGCGCGGCTGACGTTCAGTGACGGGCGTCTGGAAACCATCGTCAATCTGGATAACAACCGCCAGTTTGGCTTCTTCCGTCTCGATCCGCGGCTTATCACCATGCTTTCTTCGCCAAATGGCGAGCAGCGTTTATTCGTCCCGCGAAGCGGTTTCCCGGATCTGCTGGTCGATACGCTGTTGGCGACGGAAGACCGTCATTTCTATGAGCATGATGGCATTAGTCTTTACTCTATCGGGCGTGCGGTACTGGCCAACCTGACGGCGGGACGCACGGTGCAAGGGGCCAGTACGCTGACCCAGCAGCTGGTGAAGAACCTGTTCCTCTCCAGCGAAAGATCATACTGGCGTAAAGCGAATGAAGCCTACATGGCGCTGATCATGGATGCCCGTTACAGTAAAGATCGTATTCTTGAGCTGTACATGAACGAGGTCTACCTCGGTCAAAGCGGGGACAATGAAATTCGCGGTTTTCCGCTGGCGAGCCTGTATTACTTTGGCCGTCCGGTAGAGGAACTGAGCCTCGATCAGCAGGCGTTACTGGTGGGGATGGTAAAAGGGGCGTCGATTTATAACCCGTGGCGTAACCCGAAACTGGCGTTGGAGCGTCGTAACCTGGTGTTACGCCTGTTACAGCAGCAGAAAATCATCGATCAGGAACTCTATGACATGCTGAGCGCGCGTCCGCTTGGCGTACAGCCGCGCGGCGGCGTTATTTCACCGCAGCCAGCGTTTATGCAGATGGTTCGTCAGGAACTGCAGGCGAAGCTGGGGGATAAAATTAAAGATCTCTCCGGCGTGAAGATCTTCACCACCTTTGACTCCGTGGCGCAGGATGCCGCAGAAAAAGCCGTTGTCGAAGGTATTCCGGCGTTGAAGAAGCAGCGTAAATTGAGCGATCTGGAAACCGCGATGGTGGTGGTGGATCGCTTTAGCGGCGAGGTGCGCGCGATGGTTGGCGGGGCGGAGCCGCAGTATGCCGGCTATAACCGTGCCATGCAGGCGCGCCGTTCCATCGGGTCGCTGGCGAAACCGGCGACCTATCTGACCGCGTTAAGTCAGCCGAACTTATACCGTCTGAACACCTGGATTGCCGATGCGCCGATTTCTCTGCGCCAGCCGAATGGTCAGGTCTGGTCGCCGCAGAACGACGATCGTCGCTACAGCGAAAGCGGGAAAGTGATGCTGGTGGATGCGTTAACTCGCTCAATGAACGTACCGACGGTCAATCTGGGGATGGCGTTAGGTTTACCGGCGGTAACCGATACCTGGACGAAGCTCGGCGTGCCGAAAGATCAGCTCAATCCGGTTCCGGCTATGCTGTTAGGAGCGCTGAACCTGACGCCGATCGAAGTGGCGCAGGCGTTCCAGACTATCGCCAGCGGCGGAAATCGCGCGCCGTTATCAGCGCTGCGTTCAGTTATTGCGGAAGATGGTAAAGTGCTGTACCAAAGTTATCCGCAAGCTGAACGCGCCGTACCGGCACAGGCGGCTTACCTGACGCTCTGGACAATGCAGCAGGTCGTCCAGCGTGGTACGGGGCGTCAGCTTGGCGCGAAATATCCGGGTCTGCATCTGGCCGGTAAAACCGGGACGACAAACAACAATGTCGATACCTGGTTTGCCGGTATCGACGGCAGCCAGGTGACTATCACCTGGGTAGGCCGTGATAACAACCAGCCGACGAAATTGTACGGCGCCAGCGGCGCGATGGCGATTTACCAGCGCTATCTGGCGAACCAGACGCCGACGCCTTTAGTTCTGACGCCGCCGGAAGATGTGGTGGATATGGGCGTTGATTACGACGGTAATTTTGTCTGTAGCGGCGGTATGCGCACTCTGCCGGTCTGGACGGACGATCCAAATACGCTGTGCCAGCAGGGCGAGATGATGCAGCAACAGCAGCAGCCGTCAGGCAATCCGTTCGATCAGTCGTCTCAGCCGCAGCAGCCTGCGCAGCAACAGCCGCCGAAAGAAGAGAAGAGCGACGGCGTTGCCGGCTGGATTAAGGAGATGTTCGGCGGCAATTAATCACGGTAATAGTGCCGGGTGGCGCTGTGCTTACCCGGTCTACACCGTTACGACTCCATTATGTGCGACGTAGGCCGAATAAGACGCTTACGTCGCCATCCGGCAAATCCTCCATAAATAACATTTCAGTCTAATTTATTAACCCTTCCTTTTCATCTGGTTGTTTCTTAACCCCTTAGTTTTCGTAGGGCCGCGTATCGCTTGCCATTGCGATGATATTTCGCCTATCATGCTGCAGTTATAATAATTATCGTTTACGTTATCATTCACTTTCATCAGAGATATACCAATGGCGCGTCTTAAAACTGCTCAGCCAAACTCTTCACTGCGTAAAATCGCAGTTGTAGTAGCCACAGCGGTTAGCGGCATGTCTGTCTATGCACAGGCGGCGGTTCAACCGAAAGAAGAAACCATTACCGTAACCGCAGCGCCTGCCGCGCAGGAAAGTGCCTGGGGACCGGCTCCGACCATCGCCGCGAAGCGTTCCGCCACCACCACCAAAACTGATACACCTATCGAAAAAACGCCACAGTCGGTTTCGGTGGTCACTAACGAAGAGATGCAGATGCATCAATTCCAGTCAGTAAAAGAAGCGTTGGGTTACACGCCGGGTGTAACGGTAAGCAGCCGCGGCGCTTCCAATACCTATGACTTCGTGATTATCCGTGGCTTCTCTTCCGTCGGCCTGAGCCAGAACAACTATCTGGATGGCCTGAAATTGCAGGGGAACTTCTACAACGATGCGGTTATTGATCCCTACATGCTTGAGCGTGTTGAGTTGATGCGTGGCCCAACGTCCGTCCTCTACGGTAAGAGCAACCCGGGCGGTATCATTTCGATGGTTAGCAAGCGGCCGACTACTGAGCCGCTGAAAGAAATTCAATTCAAAATGGGGACGGACAATTTGTTCCAGACCGGTTTTGATTTTAGTGATTCCCTGGATGACAACGGTGAGTTCTCATATCGTCTGACGGGGCTGGCGCGTTCGACAAATGAGCAGCAAAAGAGTTCTGAGTCGCAGCGCTATGCGATTGCGCCCTCTTTTACCTGGCGTCCTGATGAGAAAACGAATTTTACGTTCCTTTCTTATTTCCAGAACGAACCAGAGACCGGCTACTACGGCTGGCTGCCGAAAGAGGGAACGGTTGAACCGTTACCGAATGGTAAACGCTTGCCGACAGATTTCAATGAAGGGGCGTCAAACAATACCTATTCTCGTAACGAGAAAATGGTGGGATACAGTTTCGAGCATGGCTTCAACGACACTTTTACCGTGCGCCAGAATTTACGTTTTGTCGAAATGAAAACCGCGCAAAAAAGCGTCTATGGCTCGGGGATTGCGGCGGACGGCCATACGCTTAACCGCGGTACTATCGTTGACAACGAGCGTTTACAGAATTTCAGCGTAGATACACAACTGGAAAGTAAATTCGCGACCGGCGATATTGATCATACGTTGCTGACGGGTGTCGATTTCATGCGTATGCGTAATGATATTAACGCGACGTTTGGTAGCGCGCCGTCAATCGATCTCTATAACAATTACCATCCTGAATACTTTGCTTTCGGCGGCGCTGAGCCGTACCAGATGAACGAAAGTAAACAAACAGGCCTCTATGTTCAGGATCAGGCGGAATGGAATAAGTGGGTATTTACTCTCGGCGGCCGCTATGACTGGTCTAAACAAGCGACAACGGTGCGTCAGAATTCCACTACGCCGACAGAAGGATATATTGAACGTAATGACCACCAGTTCACCTGGCGCGGTGGCGTAAACTACGTATTCGATAATGGAATTTCACCTTACTTCAGCTATAGCCAATCTTTCGAGCCAAGCGCCTTCGATTTGTGGAGCACCCCACGCGTTTCTTACAAGCCGTCAAAAGGCGAGCAATATGAAGCAGGGGTGAAATATGTACCGAAAGACATGCCGGTTGTTGTTACGGGTGCCGTTTATCAGCTGACCAAAACCAATAACCTGACCGCCGATCCAACCAACCCATTAGCGCAGGTGCCGGCAGGCGAAATTCGTGCGCGAGGTGTAGAGCTGGAAGCCAAAGCAGCATTGACGGCTAACATCAATATGACGGCGTCTTACACTTATACTGATGCTGAATACACGAAAGACACTAATCTGAAAGGGAATACGCCAGAGCAGGTGCCTGAACACATGGCGTCGTTGTGGGGCGATTACACCTTCAACGAAGGTCCGTTGTCAGGTTTAACGCTGGGAACAGGCGGTCGTTTTATTGGTTCCAGTTACGGCGATCCGGCTAATAGCTTCAAGGTAGGCAGCGCAGCGGTGATGGATGCGGTCGTCAAGTACGATCTGGCGCGTTTTGGTATGGCGGGCTCCAGCATTGCGGTTAACGTTAATAATCTGCTCGACCGCGAATACGTCGCCAGCTGCTTCCAGACCTACGGCTGTTTCTGGGGCGCAGAACGTCAGGTCGTTGCAACGGCAACCTTCCGTTTCTAATTTCTTTTTGGGCACGGCTTGCCGTGCCCGTTTTACAAGTTGGCTGCGATGCAGGAAAACCACATTCATTCCGATACCACCTTTGCGCTGCGAAGCGTCGCCTTTCGTGTGCCGGGCCGCACGCTTTTACACCCCCTCTCGTTAACGTTTCCCGCAGGTCGCGTCACCGGACTTATTGGTCATAATGGTTCCGGTAAATCCACGCTGTTAAAAATGCTGGGCCGCCATCAGCCGCCTTCCGAAGGGGATATTCTGCTCGACAATCAGCCGCTGGCGAGCTGGAGCAGCAAGGCGTTTGCCCGCAAAGTTGCCTATCTGCCTCAACAATTGCCACAGGCGGAAGGAATGACGGTGCGCGAACTGGTGGCGATTGGCCGCTATCCGTGGCACGGCGCGCTGGGACGCTTTGGCGTCGCGGACCGGGAAAAAGTAGACGAGGCGATTACGCTGGTCGGCTTAAAACCGCTGGCGCATCGTCTGGTAGACAGTCTTTCCGGCGGTGAACGCCAGCGCGCGTGGATTGCCATGCTGGTCGCGCAGGACAGCCGTTGTCTGCTGCTGGATGAGCCGACGTCAGCGCTGGATATCGCCCATCAGGTTGACGTGCTGGCGCTGGTGCATCGTTTAAGCCAACAGCGCGGGCTGACGGTGGTAGCGGTGCTGCACGATATCAACATGGCGGCCCGCTACTGTGATTATTTAGTCGCGCTACGCGGCGGTGAAATGATTGCGCAAGGAACGCCTGCGGAACTGATGCGCAGTGACACGCTGGAACAGATTTACGGTATCCCGATGGGTATCCTTCCGCATCCGGCGGGCGCGGCACCTGTGAGTTTTGTGTATTAATGCGTGATTTATATCCTCTTACTCGCCGCCGTTTATTAACGGCGATGGTGCTCTCGCCGCTGCTGTGGCAAATGAATACGGCGCAGGCTGCCGCTATCGATCCCCGCCGGATTGTGGCGCTGGAGTGGCTGCCGGTTGAGCTGCTGCTGGCGCTCGGTATTACGCCGTATGGCGTGGCGGACGTGCCAAATTATAAGCTGTGGGTTAGCGAACCGCCGTTGCCGGATTCGGTGATTGATGTGGGTCTTCGCACTGAACCCAATCTCGAACTGCTGACGGAGATGAAGCCGTCGTTTATGGTCTGGTCGGCAGGCTACGGACCCTCGCCGGAGAAACTGGCGCGGATCGCGCCGGGGCGCGGGTTCGATTTTAGCGACGGCAAAAAGCCGCTGGCGGTGGCCCGACGCTCGCTGGTTGAACTGGCGCAGACGCTGAATCTGGAAGCTGCGGCAGAAAAACATCTGGCGCAATACGATCGCTTCATCGCCAGCCAGAAGCCGCATTTTATCCGCCGCGGGGGGCGTCCGTTACTGATGACGACGCTTATCGATCCGCGGCATATGCTGGTGCTCGGCCCGAATTGCCTGTTCCAGGAGGTGCTGGACGAGTATGGCATTGTCAATGCCTGGCAGGGTGAAACCAACTTTTGGGGCAGTACGGCGGTTAGCATCGATCGGCTGGCGATGTATAAAGAAGCGGATGTAATCTGCTTCGATCACGGGAATAACACCGATATGAACGCGCTGATGGCAACGCCGCTGTGGCAGGCCATGCCGTTTGTCCGCGCCGGGCGTTTTCATCGGGTGCCCGCCGTTTGGTTCTATGGCGCGACCCTCTCCACGATGCATTTTGTCCGCATCCTGAATAACGTGTTGGGAGGCAAAGCGTGAGCAGAAAACGTGAAATACCGGATGGCGGTGCGAAAAACGCCTTAACCGACCTACGGTTCGGGCGCTTTGTAGGCCGGATAAGGCGAAGCCGCCATCCGGCGTTGCTGTTATTGGCGCTGTTGGTTGCCGCCTGCTGGCTGACATGGGTTAACTTCTCCGTTGCGCTACCGCGCAGTCAGTGGCAACAGGCTATCTGGTCACCAGATATCGACATCATTGAGCAGATGATTTTTCATTACAGCCAGCTGCCAAGACTGGCGATTTCGCTGCTGGTGGGCGCGGGGCTTGGGCTGGTAGGCGTCCTGTTCCAGCAAGTATTACGTAACCCGCTGGCGGAACCGACCACGCTGGGCGTGGCGACCGGCGCGCAATTGGGGATCACGGTGACTACGCTTTGGGCGATTCCCGGCGCGCTGACCACGCAGTTTGCCGCCCTGGCGGGAGCCTGTATCGTCGGCGCGCTGGTGTTCGGCGTGGCGTGGGGCAAACGTCTGTCGCCAGTGACCCTGATCCTCGCCGGGCTGGTGGTTAGCCTCTATTGTGGCGCAATCAACCAGTTACTGGTGATTTTTCACCACGATCAGTTGCAAAGCATGTTTTTATGGAGCACCGGAACGCTAACGCAAACCGACTGGAGCGGCGTGCAGCGTCTGTGGCCGCAGTTGCTGGGCGGCGTGATGCTCACGTTATTGTTGTTACGTCCGATGACGCTGATGGGGCTGGATGACGGCGTTGCGCGTAATCTGGGTCTGGCGCTGTCGTTAGCGCGTCTGGCGGCGCTGTCGCTGGCGATTGTGTTGAGCGCTCTGCTGGTCAACGCGGTGGGCATTATCGGTTTTATCGGCCTGTTTGCGCCGCTGCTGGCGAAAATGCTTGGCGCAAGACGTCTGCTGGCGCGCCTGATGCTGGCGCCGCTCATTGGGGCGCTTATTTTGTGGCTATCCGATCAGATTATCCTTTGGCTAACCCGCGTATGGATGGAGGTTTCCACCGGGTCAGTGACGGCGTTAATCGGCGCGCCGCTGCTCCTGTGGCTGCTGCCGCGGCTTAAAAGCATGAGCGCGCCGGATATGAACGCCAGCGATCGTGTGGCAGCGGAACGTCGGCACGTTCTTGCTTTTGCCGTTGCCGGTGGCGCGCTCCTGCTGCTGGCAACATGGGTCGCCCTCTCTTTTGGTCGCGACGCGCACGGCTGGACGTGGGCGAGCGGAACGCTGCTTGAAGAACTGATGCCGTGGCGCTGGCCGCGGATACTGGCGGCGTTAATGGCGGGCGTCATGCTGGCGGTGGCGGGCTGCATTATTCAGCGTCTGACCGGTAATCCAATGGCCAGCCCGGAAGTGCTGGGGATCAGTTCCGGAGCCGCGTTTGGCGTGGTGTTGATGCTGTTTTTGGTGCCGGGGAATGCTTTCGGTTGGCTACTGCCTGCCGGAAGCCTGGGTGCGGCGGCGACACTGCTGATTATTATGATAGCCGCCGGGCGCGGCGGTTTCTCGCCGCAACGGATGTTGCTGGCGGGGATGGCGATCAGCACCGCGTTTACCATGCTGCTAATGATGCTCCAGGCGAGCGGCGATCCGCGGATGGCGGATGTGTTGACCTGGCTCTCAGGATCTACCTATAACGCCACTGGCGGGCAGGTTACGCGAACCGCGATCGTGATGGTGATTTTGCTGGCCATTGTGCCGTTGTGTCGCCGCTGGTTAACGATTTTGCCTCTGGGCGGCGATGCCGCGCGCGCGGTGGGCATGGCGCTTACGCCATCGCGTATCGCGCTGCTGGCGCTGGCGGCGTGTTTGACGGCAACCGCGACGATGACCATTGGGCCGCTGAGTTTCGTTGGACTGATGGCGCCGCATATTGCGCGGATGCTCGGTTTTCGCCGGACGATGCCGCATATGGTCATCTCGGCGCTGGCAGGGGGCGTTTTACTGGTCTTTGCCGACTGGTGCGGCAGGATGGCGCTATTTCCGTATCAGATCCCGGCGGGACTGCTTTCAAGCTTTATTGGCGCGCCGTACTTTATCTATTTGCTACGTAAACAGAGTCGGTAAAAAAAAGCTGTGCCACATTTATGTCGGGTGGCAGCCATGCTCAACCCGACCTACAAATTACACAATATCAATATGTTGTGGCAATATTTTGTAGACCTAAAAATAGCTGAACGCTATCAGGTGCGAGAGCTGTCCTGTCACGTTTTATCGAGGGAATTCTGCTTTTATTTTCAGCAAGAAGCAGGTGTTATTTCTGTATCGATAAGTCATGTGCTATTTCAGTGGCGCGCCGCTGTCTCCTGAACAGGGTGACTAATTTCAACATATCCAGGCCCGAAACGTTGATGATAAATTGCGGCATGATCTATCCAATAATAAGAATTACCGGTTTCGGTATTAAGCCTTTTTAAATATTAAGATGCGGATGCCGCATCTTTAATGCATCTCGTAAATCAATTTTAATTTAATAATAAATTTTCATTATAAAACTTCGATAATAAAATATTATTTTTTTATCGAAGTAATAAAAAACAACTCTATTAAAATAAATTAATTGCCACGAGTAAACAAAAAAATGTAATTTAGCATTTTTTGTTTTTTTTAATGAAATTTATACCAAAAATAAATGTTACGCGTCATTGCTATATATTCAGTACTGTAATTCTGATCTTTTTTTATTCATTTTGACATGTTTATTGTTTTTTTGGCTCTCCCGTCTTGCTTGCTTTGTTTGTTTTTTGAACGGTAAAAATATTTATTATTTAATTCTGATGATCCTTTAAATAAAAAATACTTGTCTTTGGGTTTTTAATGGAAAATACTTCACCGCGCGTAAGGGATGTTATTTATTAACGTGTTGTTTGCTTCTTTTGAATGTTGCATCGGCAATTTCATAACTCGTCATATAATATATATCTACTAATATAAACATGGGGTATTGAGTATAACTCCGTGTGAATAGCGTAAAAATACTCACCAACTTTTAATAAGGATGAAAAATGAATACAGCAGTAAAAGCTGCGGTTGCTGCCGCACTGGTTATGGGTGTTTCCAGCTTTGCTAATGCTGCGGGCAGTAATACTGGTACGGTTACTTTTACCGGTACTATTGAAGATTCACCGTGTTCAATCGTGGTTGGCGACGAACACCAGACCGTTAACCTGGGCCATATCGGTACCGGTTCTCTGATGGGCGGTAAAGAATCTTCAAAAGTCGATTTCCATATCGGTCCGGAAAATAGCTATGCGGAAGCGCCCATTCAATTTAATACCCGATTTCTTGATGTTAAAGATGATGCCAGCCTGGATCTCTCCCGTTTTTCCCGTAAAGGCTACATTATGCCGGGGAGCTATCATCTCCAGGTGCTGGTCAATCAGAGTCAAATTGCCCAGGATAATGTTATTATGTATTCCGTTGATAATAACGATCCTGATAACACCTATCCCTGTTTATCGCCTGAACTGGTATCGCTGCTGGGGTTAAAACCTGAAATAGCAGATAAAATGATCTGGATAAATGCCGGTCAGTGTCTGCAACCAGATCAACTGGAAGGGATGGAAACCCAAACGGATTTAAGCCAGTCAACGCTGACGGTGATTATTCCGCAGGCCTATCTGGAATACAGCGATGAAGAGTGGGATCCACCCTCCCGCTGGGATGAAGGGATTCCCGGCGTATTATTTGACTACAACGTTAACAGCCAGTGGCGACATGCTGAACATGATGACGGCGATGAGTATGACATCAGCGGCAACGGCACGGTGGGTGCCAACCTCGGCGCGTGGCGTTTGCGCGCGGACTGGCAGGCTAACTATCGTCACGAAAATGACAGCGAAGATAAAGACAACTTTGGCTCCAGTTCCGAACAGAACTGGGACTGGAACCGCTATTACGCCTGGCGGGCGATCCCGCAGCTCCGGGCGCAGCTAACGCTGGGCGAAGGATCGCTGGAATCCGATATTTTCGATGGCTTTAACTATGTTGGCGGCAGCCTTATCACCGACGATCAGATGTTACCGCCTAATCTGCGCGGCTACGCCCCGGATATATCAGGCGTGGCGCGCACCAACGCCAAAGTCACCGTGACCCAGCGCGGGCGGGTGATTTATGAGTCGCAGGTCCCGGCTGGGCCGTTTCGCATTCAGGATATTAATGAAACGGTATCCGGCGATCTACACGTCAAAATTGAAGAACAAAGCGGTCAGGTGCAGGAATATGAAGTCAGCACCGCCTCCATTCCGTTTCTGACCCGTCCCGGCCAGGTGCGCTACAAGTTGGCAGCCGGGCGACCGCAGGACTGGGATCACAATATGGAAGGCGGCTTTTTCACCTCAGCCGAAGCCTCCTGGGGGATCGCTAACGGCTGGTCGCTGTACGGCGGTGCCATCGGTGAGCAGGATTATCAGGCGCTGGCGTTAGGACTGGGGCGCGATCTGGCGCTGCTGGGCGCGTTTTCCGTCGATGTCACCCATTCCCGTGCGACGCTGCCAGAGGGTAGCGCCTACGGCGACGGCACCATTTAGGGTAACTCGTTCCGTGCCAGCTACGCTAAAGATTTTGATGATATAGACAGCCGTCTGACGTTTGCTGGTTATCGCTTTTCCGAAGAAAACTACATGACGATGGACGAGTTTATCGATACGCATAATGACGATAACGATCGTCAGCGCACCGGCCACGATAAAGAGATGTATACCCTGACGTACAGCCAGAACTTTTCGGCAATAAACGTCAACGCCTATATCAACTACACCCATCGCACCTACTGGAGTCAACCTAACCAGGACAGCTATAACCTGACGCTGTCGCACTATTTCGATGTCGGTGAGGTGCGCGGGATCAGTCTGTCGGTGAACGGTTTTCGCAACGAATATGACAATGAGCGTGATGACGGCGTGTACGTCTCGCTCAGTATTCCGTGGGGCAACAACCGCACGCTGAGCTACAACGGCTCCTTTAGCGATGACAACAACAGCAATCAGGTCGGCTATTACGAGCGCATTGACGATCGCAATAACTACCAGATCAACGCTGGCCGCGCGGATAACGGCGTGACTCTCGACGGCTATTACCGTCATCAAGCGAGCTATGCCGACATTGACATCAGTGCGAACTATCAGGAAGGCGACTATACCTCCGGCGGGCTGAACATCCAGGGCGGTGCGACGCTGACTGCTAAAGGCGGGGCGCTGCACCGCACCAGCGTCAACGGCGGCTCGCGGCTGATGGTGGATGTCGGAGATGAAGCGAACGTACCCATCTCCGGCTACAGCACGCCGGTATATACCAACGCGTTTGGTAAAGCCGTCATTGTCGACGTCAACGACTACTACCGCAACCAGGTGAAAATCGACATTACCCAGTTGCCGGAAGACGCGGAAGCAATCCTCTCCATCGCTCAGGCGACCCTGACGGAAGGGGCGATCGGTTATCGCCGCATGGAGGTGCTCAGCGGTAAAAAAGCCATGGCCAGTATCCGCCTGCGCGATGGCGGCACGCCGCCCTTCGGAGCAGAGGTTTACAACAGTCGCCAGCAACAGTTAGGGATCGTAGGTGAAGACGGCAGCGTTTATCTGATCGGCATTAACCCCGGCGAGCGGTTGCAGGTGACATGGGAAGGTAAAACGCAGTGTGAAGCGGCGTTGCCCGATCCGCTGCCGGGCGATCTGTTTAGCGGCCTGTTGCTGCCGTGCATCGGCGACGCTTCATCACCTGAGGCAACGCAGCCCGAAGAGAAACCATTACTCCAGCTTCATACGCAGCGGCGGACGTCTTCGACGCAACCCGAAGCGCTCTCTTCTCGTTATCCAACACATTGATTCAGGAAACCGCATTCATGATGCCATTAAAACGTTATAACCTGGCCGCTGTTTTGCTGCTTTTGCTGGGCGGCTACGGTAGCGCCCAGGCCGCCATCGCGCCCGATCGCACCCGCCTGGTGTTTCGCGGCGAAGATAAATCGATAAGCGTCGATCTGAAAAACGCCAACAGCAAACTGCCCTATCTGGCGCAGTCCTGGGTGGAAGATGAGAAGGGCGTCAAAATCACCTCACCTTTAATCGTCGTCCCACCGGTCCAGCGCATTGAGCCGTCGGCAATCGGACAGGTCAAAATTCAGGGGATGCCGGCGCTGGCGTCGCTCCCCCAGGATCGGGAAACCCTTTTTTATTACAACGTGTGCGAAATTCCGCCGCAAAGCGACAAGCCCAATACGCTGCAAATCGCCCTGCAAACGCGCATCAAAGTTTTTTACCGTCCGCAGGCGCTATCGAAAATCGATATGCAGCATCCCTGGCAATACAAGATCACCCTTCAGCGTCAGGGCAATGGCTATCAGGTGAGCAATCCGACCGGTTACTACGTGGTGTTAAGCAACGCCAGCAACCGCATGGACGGCACACCGGCCAGAGGCTTTAGCCCATTAGTGATTGCACCAAAAAGCAACGTGACGCTGGGAGGGGACGCCAGTGAATTAGGTCACTCGCCTGTGCTGACTTACGTCAACGATTATGGCGCGCGGTTACCGCTGATTTTTAACTGTACTGACAACAGTTGTGCGGTAGATGAAGCAAAAAGCAGAAAGTCGTAACCGACAAGGAGACGCAAGATGAGGCAATGGCGGTTACGGCTGGGCACGGTAACGTGTGCGGCCATGCTGAGTGCGGTCAGTATGCCGCTGGCAGCAGGAAGTAAGACGGTCAACATGACGCTGACGATAGTCGTTAATGCCGCGCCGCCCTGTACTGTGACCGGCGGTGAGGTGGAATTTGGCAATGTGTTGACGACGAAAGTGGACGGGGTGAATTACCGGCAGGCGGTGGGCTATCGCCTGAGCTGTAACGGCAGAGTGAGCGATTACCTGAAGTTACAGATTCAGGGGAATGCGGTGACTATCAATGGCGAGTCGGTATTGCAAACCGATGTCGATGGATTGGGTATCCGACTGCAAACCGCCACGGATGGCGCGCTGATTTCACCCGGCAATACGCAATGGTTGTCATTTCAATACAGCGGCGGCAGCGGTCCGGCCATTGAGGCAATTCCCGTCAAAAATAATGGCGTAACGTTAACAGGTGGCGCGTTTAACGCAGGCGCCACGTTGGTGGTGGATTACCAATGAAAAAAATGGCTTTGATAGTGTTAATAAGCAGCAGTTTTGCCGCGTAGTCGGCTGAGAACCTTAAGTTTCACGGCACATTAATTTCACCGCCGAATTGTACGATTAACAATGATCAGACGATCGACGTTGAGTTCGGTAACCTGCTGATTAATAAAATAGATGGTACGCGTTATGCGCAGAATGTTCCGTATGAAATCACCTGTGATTCAACGGTACGCGATGAGACGATGGCGATGACCCTGACGCTAAGCGGTTCCGTGAGTGATTTTAATCCGGCGGCGGTAAACACCAGCGTGGCGGGGCTGGGGATTGAACTCAGGCAGAACGACCAACCGTTTACGTTGGGGTCCACCATTACTGTAAATGAGCAGTCGGCACCTGTTCTGAAAGCCATACCGGTTAAAAAGAGCGGTGCTTCGCTGAAAGAAGGCGGCTTCGATGCGACGGCAACATTACAGGTGGATTATCAGTAATGGCTAAAAGACAGGCGTTATTACACGGCGCGGCCTGCATCCTCTGTGGGGCGCTGATATTGCCGGTCCCAGCGGCAGATAACCTGCATTTTTCCGGTAGCCTGGTGGCCAGTCCTTGCACGCTCACGATGCAGGGGACGGGGATTGCCGAAGTCGATTTTTCGTCGCTTGACAGTTCTGATTTCACTCCCGACGGCCAGTCTGCTCGTAAGCCTTTGGTGTTTGAACTCACGGATTGCGATTCGGCGCTGAGTAACGGGGGGCAGGTGACTTTCACTGGAACCGAAGCGACCGGAATGCGCGGTATCCTGGCCATCGATAGTCATTCAGGTGCTTTTGGGATCGGGATTGGTATTGAAACGCTATCCGGCGTTCCCGTGGGCATGAACGATGAAGATGGTGCGATATTCACGCTGGTGACGGGGAATAACGCGCTAAACCTGAATGCCTGGGTACAACGCCTTCCTGGCGAGGACCTGATTCCGGGAACGTTCTTCGCAAGCGCACTAGTTACATTTGAGTATTTATGATGAAAATAATACGGACTTTATTTTTGCTGCTGATTGCCGTTTATGGCAGTTCGGTAGTGGCCAAACCCATGCTGAAAGCGACGTTTTCAAGTACCACGCTCTATTACGGCATAGGTCCGAGTACCTTCGATCGCTCGATTCTGCTGAATGTGATGGTGGATACGCATGGCGGAGTATACTATGGCACCTGGTAGCTAGGAGGGGTTTTTAAAAATCGTCCGGTACCCTTACAATCCTGGTCGGGGCCAGAGCCCGCGCCGACGGTTGTGTTACGCGATTTCGATAACAGCGTTGCGCGCTCCAGTTGCCAGAATATGCCAGCGAGTTGGCACGATTGTGGCTCTTTTACCGTGGATATTACGGTACAAAGCGATGACTATGGTTGCCCCTGGCTGGCAACGAGTCGTGTCACTGCTGCTGATGGTATCTCTGGCGAAACGTATTCCCCGCCGGATACGCGCAGCTCAGTTTGCCCGAAAGTTCCCGTTGATACTTTTGATATCTCCTGGGATGCGAACGTTTCGAAACAGAAAACAACCCTCATGCTTGATGCCACCGGTGGCACGGTGAATCGCACGTTACATACCTATTTGATGGAGGGCGGAAAACTTTGCGATGGCAGCAAATTTGACGACCGTGGCGCTTATTGCCGTTTTGTCTCATCGGGTATTACGCTCAATGTGCTGGGCTGCGACCAGTCGAGCGTCACGACCAGCGCCGTTGATCATCCGATAACCGATGTTGAGCTTCATGACATTAATGTAGCGGTGAACACCCGCAACATTGGCTCCGGGCAGTTCACGTCGACCTGTAGCTTTCAGTATATTATTGATGAGCTTTAGGGGGGGCTGGGTGTTTGGCGAAGATTCACGCTAACCTGGTATGAACCAAAAAAAAGCCGGGTGGCGGCTTCGCCTTACCCGGCCTACGTTGTTTCTGGACGTTCTCTTTTACAGTTTCGCAAACACCCGACGCGCGGCGTCGATGGTGTTATTGATATCTTCTTCACTGTGCGCCACGGACATAAAGCCTGCTTCGAACGCGGACGGCGCCAGATATACGCCTTCCTCCAGCATCAGGTGGAAGAAACGCTTAAAGCGTTCCACGTCGCACGCCATCACGTCCTGATAGCAGGTTACGCTCTCAGCGTCGGTGAAGAAAATCCCGAACATGCCGCCGACATGGTTAACCACCAGCGGAATATTCGCGTCTTCGGCAGCTTCCAGCAAACCTTCCGCCAGGCGGGTGGTGAGTTCATCCAGCGTTTCATGAATGCCGGGCTGGGCGACTTCATTCAGGCAGGCGAAACCGGCCGCCATCGCAATCGGGTTGCCGGAAAGGGTGCCCGCCTGGTAAACCGGGCCCGTCGGCGCCAGCGCATCCATTACATCGCGACGACCGCCAAACGCGCCTACCGGCATCCCGCCGCCGATGATTTTACCCAGACAGGTCAGGTCCGGCACGACGCCGTAGTAATCCTGGGCTCCGGCCAGCGCTACGCGAAAACCGGTCATCACTTCGTCGATAATCAGCAGCGCGCCGAACTCATCGCACAAGGCGCGCAGACCTGGCAGAAATTCCGGCAGCGGCGGGACGCAGTTCATATTGCCCGCTACGGGTTCGACGATGATACAGGCGATTTCCTGCGGATATTGTTCAAACGCCGCGCGCACTGACGTCAGATCGTTATAAGTGCAGGTCAGCGTATGTTTCGCGAAATCTGCCGGCACGCCCGGCGAGTTCGGCTGACCGAGCGTCAGCGCGCCAGAACCGGCTTTGACCAGCAGACAGTCTGCGTGGCCGTGGTAGCAGCCTTCGAATTTGATAATCTTATCGCGGCCAGTAAAACCACGCGCCAGGCGAATAGCGCTCATCGTCGCTTCGGTGCCGGAGTTCACCATGCGCACCATGTCCATGGTCGGCACCAGGTTGGTAACCAGTTCCGCCATTTTCACTTCCATTTCGGTTGGCGCGCCGAAGCTTAAACCGCGCTCCGCAGCTTCGATCACCGCATTGCGGATAGCCGGATGGTTATGCCCCAGTACCATTGGTCCCCAGGAACCGACATAGTCGATATACGCTTTGCCATCGACATCATAAAGATAAGCGCCGTCCGCTTTTTCGATAAACAGTGGGGTACCGCCTACGCCAGTGAAGGCGCGAACAGGGGAGTTCACGCCACCGGGGATCAGCTCGCGGGCCGCGCTATAGAGATTTTCAGACTTACTCATGGAAAGATTCCTGGTTCGTAGAAAAAGTGAATACCCGCTATTCTAAGTTATTCAGAGAAGGTTATGAAAGTTTTACGCATTTGAAACAATACGATTTGCAGGGGATTTTCGCGGCGTTGGCGAGTAGAATGCCGATTTTAGATTTGTATTACCAATTAATGATCTTCTGATGAAAACAGACACTTCCACCTTTTTAGCTCAGCAAATTGTGCGTTTACGGCGCAGAGATCAGATTCGCCGGTTAATGCAGCGGGATAAAACGCCGCTGGCCATCCTGTTCATGGCGGCCGTTGTCGGCACGCTTACCGGACTGGTTGGCGTCGCCTTTGAAAAGGCGGTTTCCTGGGTACAAAACATGCGCATTGGCGCGCTGGTTCAGGTCGCGGACCATGCGTTTTTGCTTTGGCCGCTGGCTTTTATCCTTTCGGCGTTACTGGCGATGGTCGGCTACTTTTTGGTGCGAAAATTTGCGCCGGAAGCCGGCGGCTCGGGTATCCCGGAAATTGAAGGCGCGCTGGAGGAACTACGTCCGGTGCGCTGGTGGCGCGTGTTGCCGGTGAAGTTTATCGGCGGGATGGGAACGTTGGGCGCAGGAATGGTATTAGGGCGCGAAGGGCCAACGGTGCAAATCGGGGGCAACCTGGGGCGCATGGTGCTGGATGTTTTTCGTATGCGCAGCGCCGAAGCGCGGCATACGTTGCTGGCGACCGGCGCGGCGGCGGGGCTCTCTGCGGCGTTTAACGCGCCGCTGGCGGGTATCCTGTTTATTATTGAAGAGATGCGCCCGCAGTTTCGCTACAACCTGATTTCGATTAAAGCGGTGTTTACCGGCGTCATCATGTCGAGCATTGTGTTCCGCATATTTAACGGCGAAGCGCCGATTATTGAAGTCGGCAAACTGTCTGATGCGCCGGTTAACACGCTGTGGTTATACCTTATCCTCGGCATTATTTTTGGCTGCGTCGGGCCGGTATTTAATTCGTTGGTGCTGCGTACCCAGGATATGTTTCAGCGCTTTCATGGCGGCGAAATTAAAAAATGGGTGCTTATGGGCGGCGCGATCGGCGGCCTGTGCGGTATTCTGGGGTTGATTGAGCCGGAAGCGGCAGGCGGCGGATTTAACCTTATTCCCATCGCCGCGGCAGGTAATTTTAGCGTCGGGCTACTGCTGTTCATCTTTATTGCCCGGGTTGTCACGACGCTGCTTTGCTTTTCTTCCGGCGCGCCGGGGGGCATTTTCGCCCCGATGCTGGCGCTGGGAACGCTGCTTGGTACGGCCTTCGGTATGGCGGCGGCAGTGCTTTTCCCGCAGTATCACCTGGAGGCCGGTACCTTTGCGATTGCCGGGATGGGGGCGCTGATGGCGGCGTCGGTGCGCGCCCCGCTGACGGGGATTGTGCTGGTGCTGGAGATGACCGATAACTACCAGCTCATTTTGCCAATGATTATCACCTGTCTTGGCGCGACACTATTAGCCCAGTTTTTGGGCGGGAAACCGTTATACTCAACCATCCTGGCGCGCACTCTGGCGAAGCAGGATGCGGAACAGGCGGCGAAAAGCCAGAATGCGCCTGCGGGCGAGAATACTTGAACGAATTACCAGGGTATTAGATAATGACTGCCAATATTGGGTGAAAATTTATCCAATTACCGATGTCGTTTGGAGCAAAATATGAGTGATGACGTAGCGCTGCCGCTGCAGTTTACCGACGCAGCAGCGAATAAAGTAAAAAGTCTTATCGCTGACGAAGATAACCCGAATCTGAAACTGCGCGTATATATCACCGGCGGTGGTTGCAGCGGCTTCCAGTATGGTTTTACCTTTGACGATCAGGTGAACGAAGGGGATATGACCATCGAAAAACAGGGCGTTGGCCTGGTGGTTGACCCGATGAGTTTGCAGTATCTGGTGGGTGGTTCGGTAGATTATACCGAAGGTCTGGAAGGTTCCCGCTTCATTGTAACCAACCCGAATGCGAAAAGTACCTGCGGGTGTGGCTCTTCCTTCAGCATTTGATCGCTGTTCGTTGTGCCGGATGGCGACGCGAGCGTCTTATCCGGCCTACAGGAAAGATGTTCCAGGCCCGATAAGCGTAGCGCCATCGGGCAAAACAATATCAACGTCCGTTTTCATCCAGGGCAAACGTCGGCAATTTCAAATGCCAGCGAATGGCCGCCAGGCGAATGAACAGCGTGACGACCATACCCATCATGCTGGCGCTTTCCAGCGGTACTGAAAACGTATAAAACGCGGTAGCGTGAACAATCCCGCCGATAATACAGGCCGTGGCATAGATTTCGGTGCGTAGGATCATGGGGATCTCGCGTGCCAGAACATCGCGAATAATCCCGCCGCCGACGCCGGTAATCACGCCCATACAGACAGCCACTAATGGCCCCGTTTCAGCGAGGAAGGCTTTATTCACCCCAATGCCGACAAACACCGCCAGCCCGACCGCATCCAGTACCGGCAACATCCATTTCGGCAGACGTCTTGGTTGGCGAACCAGCAGGATGGTCAGCATACTGGTGACCATGGCGACGACCAGGTCGGTAGGATCTTTAACCCAGAATACGGGGCCGTTATCCAGCGCCATATCGCGGATTGTCCCGCCGCCAACGGCAGTAACGACGCCGAGCACCAGGACGCCGAACGGGTCCATACGTAATTTCCCGGCCAGCAACACGCCAGAGATAGCAAATACAGCCGTGCCTACAATATCCAGCCAATAGACGAGCATTGTCGAATCCCCACTGGGAGCCTGGTAAGACAGGCTCTAATTCACCTGTGAAAGCGCATTACAGAGTTGTTTTGCGGCGAGGATAATACGCGGGCTTGCGCGTTCAAACCAGTCGCTGTTAAGCGGAATAACCGGAATTTTTAACAGGTTTCCCCAGTATTGTTCAATTTTGAGAATTTCGCCCGCTTTTCCGGCCACGATAATGGCCTGAGGATGCCTTGCCAGCACCTGCTCACGGCTGACTTGCGGCCACGGCACGCGGCTGTCAGCAAAGACGTTTTCTCCGCCGCAGGTCGTCAAAACCTGATGTTGAATAGACCCTTTACCACTGGTAAACAGAGGATTCATGCCAAACTGAAGAAAGACGCGCTTTTTAGCTTTACCGGCATACTTGGCGTTGAGCGCGGCGTACTCGTTTAGCAATGTCTGCGCTGCCTGCTGAGCCTTTTCCGGCTGCGGGCTCCAGGCGGCCAGTTGACGGAGCGTGTCGGCGATCTGTTCGATGCTTACCGCGTCCACCCACATGACCTTAATACCTAATGACGTCAGTTGGTTTACCTGGCGTTCCGCATTACCGCCGCGCCAGGCGACGACCAGATCCGGCTTCAGCGCCACAATGCGTTCCAGATTCATTCCCTGCCAGGTAGAGACCTGTTCTATTTTTTGCGCTTCGGGCGGGTAGTCGGAATAGCTGCTGACGCCAACGGGCGTAATCCCGGCGGCAAAAGCAAGCTCCGTATTGGCGGGAGAGAGGGTAATGACGCGCGGCGCAGCGTAAAGCCACACCGGGAGCGTAAGCAGCAGGGCGACCAGCGCCCTGAACATTTGCTTAGCCATGCGCCAGTTTCTGTACCAGCGTTTCGACCATCAGAGTCGACTGTTTCGCCGCCACCGCGAGGAATTCGTCAAAGCTGAGGTGCGATTGCTGATCGGCCACGTCAGAAATAGCGCGTACCACCACGAACGGCACGCTGAAGTTATAGCAGACGTGGGCGATAGCGGTGGCTTCCATCTCTACGGCGACCGCGTCGGGGAAGTTATGCCGAATTTTCGCCAGCCCGACGGAACCGTTAATAAACGCGTCGCCGCTAACAATAAGGCCGCGTACCGCGTTCAGATTCAGCTCTCTGATGCAGGATTCCGCGGCGGCGATCAGTTTGTCATCGGCCTTAAATCCGGCCGGACAGCCCGGTAATTGCCCGTATTCATAGCCGAAAGCGGTCACATCAGCGTCGTGGTAACGCGCTTCGTCAGAGACGACGATATCGCCGACCTTCAGCGTGGACGCCAGACCGCCTGCGGAACCGGTATTGATGATCACGTCCGGCTTGCAGTGTTCCAGAAGCAACGTTGCGCCCAGCGCCGCCGCGACTTTACCGATACCGGATTTCAGCAACGCCACTTCGGTGCCGTTCAACTGGCCAGTGTAAATTTCGCAGCCGCCCAGCGTAATCGTCTGACGGTTGTCAATTTTGTCACGCAGCAGCGTAACTTCTTCTTCCATTGCGCCAATGATGCCGATTTTCATAGATTTACTCGCGATAAGTCAGTTTTGGGGGCATAGTTTATCATGCGCTTATGGGGAAGCGCATTTCTCAGGCGGGGAGAGGATATGGCATCGATCGATTTCCGAAATAAAATTAACTGGCATCGTCGTTATCGTTCACCGCAGGGTGTAAAGACGGAACATGAGATCCTGCGGATTTTTGAAAGCGATCGCGGGCGGATTATCAACTCTCCGGCTATACGCCGTTTGCAGCAAAAAACGCAGGTTTTCCCGCTGGAGCGCAATGCCGCGGTGCGTACTCGTCTGACGCATTCGATGGAGGTGCAGCAGGTGGGGCGTTATATCGCGAAAGAGATTTTAAGCCGCCTGAAAGAGCAAAACCGACTGGAGGAGTACGGTCTGGATGCGCTGACCGGTCCCTTTGAAAGTATTGTGGAAATGGCCTGCCTGATGCACGACATCGGTAATCCGCCGTTCGGTCATTTTGGCGAGGCGGCGATCAATGACTGGTTTCGTCAGCGGCTGCATCCGGAAGATGCGGAAAGTCAGCCGCTCACGCATGATCGCTGTGTGGTTTCCTCGCTACGGCTACAGGAAGGCGAAGAAAATCTGAACGATATTCGCCGCAAGGTACGTCAGGATATCTGCCATTTTGAAGGCAATGCACAGGGAATTCGTCTGGTACATACGCTCATGCGGATGAATCTTACCTGGGCGCAGGTTGGCGGAATTTTAAAATATACCCGTCCGGCATGGTGGCGAGGGCCGGTGCCGGATTCCCATCGCTATTTAATGAAGAAACCGGGCTATTATCTTTCTGAAGAGAAGTATATTGCGAGGTTACGTAAAGAACTGCAGTTAGCGCCTTACAGTCGCTTTCCATTAACGTGGATTATGGAAGCCGCAGATGATATTTCTTATTGTGTCGCCGATCTTGAAGACGCGGTAGAGAAAAGAATCTTTAGCGTTGAGCAGCTTTATCACCATTTATATCACGCGTGGGGCCACCATGAGAAGGATTCGCTGTTTGAGCTGGTGGTAGGAAATGCGTGGGAAAAATCACGCGCCAATACATTAAGCCGCAGTACCGAAGATCAGTTTTTTATGTATTTACGGGTAAATACATTAAATAAACTGGTGCCCTATGCCGCTCAGCGTTTTATTGATAATTTGCCGCAGATTTTTGCCGGTACCTTCAATCAGGCGTTGCTGGAAGATGCCAGCGGTTTTAGCCGCCTGCTTGAACTCTATAAGAATGTGGCGGTTGAACATGTGTTTAGCCATCCGGATGTAGAACAGCTTGAACTACAGGGATACCGGGTGATCAGCGGGTTATTAGATATCTATCAGCCGCTATTAAGCCTGTCGCTTAACGACTTTCGCGAGCTGGTGGAAAAAGAACGGTTGAAACGCTTCCCCATAGAATCGCGCTTATTTCAGAAACTTTCTACGCGCCATCGTTTGGCCTACGTGGAAGTCGTCAGTAAATTACCCACGGATTCGGCGGAGTACCCGGTGCTGGAATATTATTATCGCTGTCGGTTGATTCAGGATTATATCAGCGGGATGACTGACCTTTACGCATGGGATGAATATCGGCGTTTGATGGCGGTCGAACAGTAAATGGACTTTTGTAAAGATGGACAATAAATTTTTACTTTTTCCAGAAACTTTATTCCGGAACTTCGCGTTATAAAATGAATCTGACGTACACAGCAATTTTGCGTTACCTGTTAATCGAGATTGAAACACATGAAAAAAACCACATTAGCAATGAGTGCACTGGCTCTGAGTTTAGGTTTGGCATTGTCGCCTCTGTCTGCCACGGCGGCTGAAACGTCCTCTTCAGCAATGACTGCCCAGCAGATGCCAAGCCTGGCACCGATGCTCGAAAAAGTGATGCCATCGGTGGTCAGTATTAATGTAGAAGGTAGCACCACGGTGAATACGCCGCGTATGCCGCGTAATTTCCAGCAGTTCTTTGGCGATGACTCCCCGTTCTGCCAGGACGGTTCTCCGTTCCAGAATTCTCCCTTCTGCCAGGGCGGCGGTAACGGCGGCAACGGCGGTCAACAACAGAAATTCATGGCGCTGGGCTCTGGCGTAATTATTGACGCCGCGAAGGGCTACGTCGTCACCAACAACCACGTGGTTGATAACGCCAGCGTGATTAAAGTACAGCTTAGCGATGGGCGTAAATTCGATGCTAAAGTGGTAGGCAAAGATCCGCGTTCTGATATCGCGCTGATTCAAATTCAGAATCCGAAGAACCTGACGGCGATTAAGCTGGCGGACTCCGACGCGCTGCGCGTGGGGGATTATACCGTCGCTATTGGTAACCCGTTTGGTCTGGGCGAAACGGTGACGTCAGGTATCGTTTCGGCGCTGGGGCGTAGCGGCCTGAACGTAGAAAATTACGAGAACTTTATTCAGACCGACGCCGCGATTAACCGTGGTAACTCCGGCGGCGCGCTGGTGAACCTGAACGGTGAGCTGATCGGTATTAACACCGCGATTCTGGCGCCGGACGGCGGCAACATCGGTATTGGCTTCGCTATCCCCAGTAACATGGTGAAAAACCTGACGTCGCAGATGGTGGAATACGGCCAGGTGAAACGCGGCGAACTGGGGATCATGGGGACTGAGCTGAATTCCGAATTGGCGAAAGCGATGAAAGTCGACGCCCAGCGTGGCGCGTTCGTCAGCCAGGTGATGCCGAATTCGTCCGCAGCGAAAGCGGGTATCAAAGCCGGGGATGTCATTACCTCGCTGAACGGTAAACCGATCAGCAGCTTTGCGGCGCTGCGCGCTCAGGTCGGCACTATGCCGGTCGGCAGCAAAATCAGCCTCGGTCTGCTGCGTGAAGGTAAAGCGATTACGGTTAATCTGGAACTGCAGCAGAGCAGCCAGAGTCAGGTTGATTCCAGCACCATCTTCAGCGGGATTGAAGGCGCTGAAATGAGCAATAAAGGCCAGGATAAAGGCGTTGTGGTGAGCAGCGTGAAAGCGAACTCACCCGCCGCGCAAATTGGCCTCAAAAAAGGCGATGTTATTATCGGCGCTAACCAGCAGCCGGTGAAAAATATCGCCGAGCTGCGTAAGATTCTCGACAGCAAACCGTCGGTGCTGGCGCTGAATATTCAGCGTGGTGATAGTTCTATTTATTTGCTGATGCAGTAATCACCTTTGTCCCCCTTCCGCCATGGAAGGGGGCAACACTTTTCTGTGAAACCCCCCACAACTCCATACTTATTTGCACCGTTTTGTGCATTTGCACAATGTCGAGACCTGTCATCTTCCTTATGCTTGTGCTCTGCTCACAGGAGGGATTTATGGCTGGCATCTTGATACCAAAATGGCGCAGGATATCGTGGCGCGCACTATGCGCATCATCGATACCAATATCAACGTAATGGATGCCCGCGGGCGTATTATCGGCAGCGGCGATCGGGAACGTATTGGTGAATTGCACGAAGGCGCGCTGTTAGTGCTGTCGCAGGGCCGGGTTGTGGATATTGACAACGCCGTGGCGCGACACCTGCACGGGGTGCGTCAGGGGATTAATCTTCCCTTACGTCTTGAGGGCGAAATTGTCGGCGTGATCGGTCTCACCGGCGAACCAGAGCATCTGCGTAAATATGGCGAACTGGTGTGTATGACTGCCGAAATGATGCTGGAACAGTCGCGGTTAATGCACCTTTTGGCGCAGGATAGCCGGTTGCGCGAAGAGCTGGTGATGAACCTGATTCAGGCCGAAGAAAATACGCCGGCGCTGGTGGAATGGGCGCAGCGTTTGGGGATCGATTTGAACCAGCCGCGTGTGGCGGCGGTGGTGGAAGTCGACAGCGGCCAGCTTGGCGTCGATAGCGCAATGGCGGAACTTCAGCAGTTGCAGAATGCGCTTACCACGCCGGAGCGTAACAACCTGATAGCCATTGTTTCCCTCACCGAGATGGTGGTGCTCAAACCCGCCTTAAACTCGTTTGGTCGCTGGGATGCTGAAGATCATCGTAAGCGCGTAGAGCAGCTTATCTCGCGAATGAAAGAGAATGGTCAGCTACGTTTTCGCGTGGCGCTGGGCAATTACTTTACCGGGCCGGGCAGTATTGCACGCTCATACCGCACGGCGCGCACCACGATGATGGTCGGCAAACAGCGGATGCCAGAGAGCCGCAGCTATTTTTATCAGGATTTGATGCTGCCGGTTCTGTTAGATAGCCTGCGTGGCGGCTGGCAGGCCAATGAGCTGGCGCGCCCGCTGGTAAAACTCAAAGCGATGGATAACAACGGGTTATTACGTCGGACGCTGACGGCGTGGTTTCGCCATAATGTCCAGCCGCTGGCGACCTCTAAGGCGCTGTTTATTCATCGTAACACGCTGGAATATCGGCTAAATCGTATTTCGGAACTGACCGGGCTGGATTTGGGAAATTTTGACGATCGGCTGTTGCTGTATGTGGCGCTACAACTGGATGAACAGCGTTAAGCCCGGCGGCGCTACGCTTATCAGGCCTACCGGGATATATCTGTAGGCCGGATAAGGCGTAACACGTCGCCATCCGGCAACACACAGCTTACTTACGGGTAAGCTTGTCCAGATCGGCTTCGATTTCACTGATCTTATTCGCGACGACGCTTTCCAGATGGCGCAAGTCGTCGAGGATCTTACGTTTGAGATCGAGTTCTGAGCGGTCGCGCTGGCAGATTTGGTCCAGCTCGTCAATCACATAGCGTAGGTTAGGGCTAATCTCCTGTACTTCTTTATAACCCTGACCGATGCCATCGGCCACCACCGTTTTACGCTGGCGTGGATACTTAAACTTCACGCTTTTAGCAAAGAATTCACCTCTATCCTTTTGAAAATAGATTTTCAGGATATCGTTATTGGCTTCTTGCCGCAGGCTGTAACGATCGATTTCCTCAGGATTGGTAATGCCCAGACTTTTTAGATTGTCATACATAGCGGTATCCTTCATCACACTATAACTTTTGAATAATTAACGAAAAATTGGTTTTTCGCCACCAATGTATACAAAAAAAGCGTAGTTGATCGCAGAAGACGTCTCGGCAACGTCATGAGCAAAAGGGCGGCGGTTATTGATAGCTTAAGTAATTCAACGCGATATTCCGTTTATAGAGAAAGCGTTTGAGGTCAGTGTGGGAAATTGACCGGAGGTAGTGGTCGATAACCTTGAGAGGCGGAGTCTATGTCCGGAACGTATAATGCTACTATTCGCCGGGTGGTGGTTTCCGCCTGGATAGGAAACTCCATTGAATATTATGATTTTCTATTATACGGCCTGGCAAGCGCGCTGGTATTTGGCCCGCTTTTTTTTCCTGGCGCCAGCCCATTGACTGCAACGTTATCTTCTTTTGCCAGTTTCGGCGTGGGATTTATCTCCCGGCCGCTGGGCGCGCTATTTTTTGGCAACAGGGGAGATACGCTTGGGCGTAAAAACACGTTATTAATCACGTTAGGGGGGATGGGCGCGGTCACGTTTCTCATCGGTTGCCTGCCTTCTTACGCCAGTATTGGCGCGCTGGCGCCTGCTTTACTGGTTATTCTGCGTTTTCTGCAGGGATTTATGGTTGGAGGCGAATGGGGAGGCGCCATGTTGATGGTCGTGGAATATGCTGCTGGAAAGCACCGGGGGCGGTTAAGCGCGCTATCGCAAACAGGAGGACTCACGGGACAATTATTGGCGACAGGCGTATTTATAGTCGTGACCCAATTACCGCAGGAGGCGTTGTTATCGTGGGGATGGCGTATTCCTTTTCTGCTCAGTGCGCTTTTGGTGTTGCCGGGATTATATATGCGTCATCGTCTGGATGAGACACCTGTCTTCCGTGCGTTTAAAAAGCAGCAGGCCATTAATCATAGGCAGCAAAGAGAAGAAAGGCCGGTGGTCAAAGTAGTACGAGAACAATGGCGCAGCATTTTGCTGATTATAATTCTGCGTTTTGCGGAAAGCGTTCCCTTTTTTCTTGCTACCGTCTTCGCGGTTTCCTGGGCGACGACGCAGCTTGGGATTGCCAGCCTGACTATTCTGTACATTGTAATGTTCACCTGTCTGCTGGCGTATCCCATGCACGTGCTATTTGGCATCATGTCGGATCGGCGTGGCTGCCGTCAGGTGTATATTTTCGGCGCGCTTTTTGTCGCGGCAATGGCTTTTCCCTTTTTCTGGCTGCTGGAAAGCCGTTCGCTCATACTGATGACAATGGGCTACGTTTTGCTTATTAACATTGGTCATAATTCACTGAATGCCGTGCAACCTTCTTTTTTCGCCGGACTGTTTCATCCGCCTGTACGCTACAGCGGTTCATCAATTGGCGCTCAGTTGGGGGCGGTTGTGGCAGGGGGATTCACGCCGTTTATCGCTAAAGCGTTAAGCGCAGTCTATGATAACAGTTGGACTTTGGTTGCCGGTTATGTCGTTTTGACTGCGCTGGCTTCGGCGTTTGCGGCAAAGATTGCGCCGGAAACCGTGTTACCGCATTCGCCGTAATGCAAAGGGGGGCTGTCGCCCCCGCTTTTCACTCGCTTAATCAATAGTGCGCAATAATTCGTTAATGCCCACTTTACCACGCGTTTTGGCGTCGACTTTTTTCACGATCACCGCGCAGTACAAACTGTACTTACCGTCTTTTGACGGCAGGTTGCCGGAAACGACCACGGAGCCCGCCGGTACGCGGCCATAGTGAACTTCACCGGTTTCGCGATCGTATATTTTGGTGCTCTGGCCGAGGTATACCCCCATGGAAATGACGGAACCTTCTTCGACAATGACGCCTTCCACGACTTCAGAACGCGCGCCAATAAAGCAGTTGTCTTCAATGATGGTCGGGTTAGCCTGCAGCGGCTCCAGTACGCCGCCGATACCCACGCCGCCGGAAAGGTGAACATTTTTACCAATCTGCGCACAGGAACCCACCGTCGCCCAGGTGTCAACCATGGTGCCTTCGTCAACGTAGGCGCCGATGTTAACGTAAGACGGCATCAACACGGTGTTGCGGGCGATAAATGCGCCCTGACGAACGGCCGCAGGCGGAACGACGCGGAAGCCTTCTTTCTGAAAACGCGCTTCGTCGTAATCAGCGAATTTCATCGGGACTTTATCGAAGTAGCGGCTTTCCGCACCGTCGATAACCTGGTTATCGTTAATACGGAAAGAGAGCAGAACCGCTTTCTTCAACCACTGGTGAGTGACCCACTGACCGTCGATTTTTTCTGCGACACGCAGCGCGCCGGAATCAAGTAGAGAAATGACCTGTTTTACCGCCTCTCGGGTCACGGTATCTACATTAGCCGGCGTAATATCGGCGCGGCGCTCAAAAGCGGTCTCAATAACGTTCTGTAACTGCTGCATTGTTAAACTCTTTCATATAAATAAACACACTACCCTTTATCGTTTGGATTGAGGGCCGCTGTCAACCGTTGTTGCACCTCAAGTTGCAGCACATTATTAAGTGCGCGCCGATCCGCTGTGGCGATTATGAATAAATCTTCTACTCGTTCACCAATGGTTGTAATTCGGGCGCCATGAAGCGAAATTCCCAGATCGGCAAAAATTTGTCCGACCCTGGCCAGCAGACCAGGCTGATCGAGCGCGATCAATTCCATGAATGATTTTCTGTCGGTATGGGTGGGCAAAAAATTGACTTCCGTTTCGACCGTAAAGTGCCGTAACTTTGCCGGTTGCCGACGCGGCTGCGGCGGCTGCCAGCTACGCTGCGTAATGGTCTGTTCAAGACCGGTGCGAATGACTTCATGGCGATCCGCCGCCAGCGGGCTGCCGTCTGGTTCCAGAACGATAAACGTATCCATTGCCATGCCGTCGCGAGTGGTAAAGATCTGCGCGTCATGGACGCTTAAATTACGCCTGTCCAGCTCGGCGCAGACGGCGGCAAACAGATAGGGTCTGTCCGGACTCCAGATAAAAATTTCGGTTCCGCCGCGCGTGGCCTGCGGACTAAGCAACACTAACGGTTGGCGCAGATCGTGCTGCAATAAATGGCGTGCGTGCCAGGCGAGCTGATTTGGACTATGACGAACAAAATAGTTAGCGCGACAGCGGGTCCAGATTTTGTGCAGCGCGGCTTCATCAATATTGTCCATTCGCAGCAGCGCCAGCGCCTGAAGCTGATGGTGACGCACGCGCTCACGCATATCCGGCGTATTTTGCATTCCGCGCCTGAGTTGTTTTTCCGTGGCGAAGTACAGCTCGCGTAGCAGGCTCTGCTTCCAGCTATTCCACAAGGTTTCGTTGGTCGCGCAGATGTCCGCGACGGTCAGGCAGACCAGAAAACGCAGCCGTGTTTCGGTTTGCACCTCTTCGGCAAACTGCTTAATGACTTCCGGATCCTGGATGTCGCGGCGCTGGGCGGTGACTGACATTAGCAGGTGTTGGCGCACCAGCCAGGCGACCAGTTGCGTTTCGCGTGAGTTCAAACCGTGCAGTTCGGCGAAGGTGAGTACATCCTGCGCGCCCAGTACCGAATGGTCGCCGCCGCGTCCTTTCGCAATATCGTGGAACAGCGCGGCGATCAGGATCAGTTCCGGATGGGGAAGCCGCGGCCAGAGATCGACGCATAGCGGATGGCGCTGGCGTGTCTCTTCTTTCGCAAAGCTCTCCAGTTTGAGCATTACGCGGATGGTGTGTTCATCCACCGTGTATGCGTGGAACAGGTCAAACTGCATTTGTCCGACGATGTGTGACCACTGCGGCATATAAGCCCACAGTACGCTGTGGCGATGCATGGGCAGCAGGCCGCGGCTGACCGCGCCGGGATGGCGCAGCATACTAAGAAACAGAGTGCGCGCCTCCGGGATGTAACACAGCGGTTGGCTCAGGTGGCGGCGGGCGTGGCGCAAATGGCGTAACGTCGTAGAGTAGATGCCGGTGATCGCGCTATTGCGCACCATCATATAAAACATCCGCAGGATCGCTTGCGGTTCGCGGATAAACAGCGTGTCGTCACGCAGATCAATAAGCGTGCCGCGCAGTTGAAACTCATCGTCAACAGGACGCGGTTTTTCATCCGCAGGCAGCGCCAGAATCGCCTCGTCAAATAGCTGAAGCAGCATCTGATTAAGTTCGCTCACCCGGCGCGTAACCCGGAAGTAGTCTTTCATCATCCGCTCAACCGGATCATTGCCCTCGCCGCTGTAGTTAAGGCGTTGAGCGACGCTTAACTGGCGGTCGAACAGCAGGCGGTTATCGTAGCGGCTGACCACCAGATGTAGCGCAAAGCGAATGCGCCACAGGATATGCAGGCACTCGTTGAGCTCCGCGCGCTCAGCGGGGGTTAAAAAGCCGAATCCCACCATCTCATCGAGCGAGGTAGCGCCGAAGTGACGTCGGGCGACCCACTGTAACGTATGGATATCGCGCAGGCCGCCGGGGCTGCTTTTAATATCCGGCTCCAGATTATAGCTGGTACCGTGATAGCGCTGGTGGCGCTGGTTCTGCTCTTCTACTTTGGCGGCGTAAAATTTGTCGGACGGCCAAAAACCTTCGCTGAAAATATGTTTTTGTAGTGCCAGAAACAGAGCGACATCACCGATCAGCAGGCGCGTTTCGATGAGGTTTGTCGCAACGGTTAAATCAGACAGACCTTCCAGCAGACACTCTTCCAGCGTACGTACGCTATGCCCGACATCCAGCTTGACGTCCCATAATAAAGCCAGCAGCTCGCCGACCTTTTGCGCCTGTTCATCGGGTAGCTTTTTGCGTCTTAAAATGAGCAGATCAATATCGGAAAGCGGATGCAGTTCGCCGCGTCCATAGCCGCCGACGGCGACCAGCGCCAGATCGGCAATCTGACCGAAACCGGCCTCAATCCACAGGCGTTGCAATAACTGGTCGATAAATTCGGTTCGGGCTTCAATAAGCTGTTCAGCACAAATGCCGCTGTCAAATGCCTCTCCCAGCCAGTGTTGAAAGATGTCGATGCGGGCTTTGATACCGGCGACGGTCAGTTCAGCGCGCGGCCAGACGCCAGGGTTTTGCGGCTGGTCAGGGAGGGTGGGGAGTGCGGTATTCGCGTGCTGTTCAGGAAGAGTATTCATATGCGCCACCCATTAAAAAGCCGGATAATGGCGTGAACGCCTTATCCGGCCTACGTATTTACTCTTCATCCTTCAAGTTGCTTCTACGTTGGCTGCGCTCGTTCACTCCAGTCACGTACTTATGTACGCTCCTGAAGATTCACTCTCTTGCCGCCTTGAGGCAACTCGAATGATTTTGAGTAAAGGTGTAATTTGTAGGCCTGATAAGATGCGAAGGCATCGCCATCAGGCAAAACATTATTCGTCGTGTGTGATGATCGCCGGGATGGTGTCATCTTTACGCAGCGTCAGAATTTCACAGCCGTTTTCCGTTACCACAATAGTATGCTCGTACTGAGCAGACAAGCTGCGGTCTTTGGTTTTTACCGTCCAGCCGTCTTTCATGGTGCGGATACGGTAATCCCCGGCGTTCAGCATCGGTTCAATGGTAAAGGTCATGCCAGGCTGCAACACGACGCCGCCATCGTCTGCATCATAATGCAGCACCTGCGGTTCTTCATGGAAGCCGCGACCAATACCGTGTCCGCAGTATTCACGTACCACGGAGAAACCTTCGCCTTCGGCATATTTCTGGATGGCGGCGCCAATGGTGCGCAGGCGGATGCCCGGTTTCACCATTTTGATGCCCAGATACAGGCTCTCTTGCGTGACGCGGCACAGACGCTCGCCCAGAATGGTCGGTTTGCCGACGATAAACATCTTTGAGGTATCGCCGTGGAATTCATCTTTAATCACGGTCACGTCGATGTTGACGATATCACCATCTTTCAGATGTTTAGCGTCATCTGGAATGCCGTGGCACACCACTTCATTAATAGAGATACAGACGGATTTCGGATAACCGTGGTAGCCGAGGCAGGCGGAGATCGCGTGTTGTTCGTTAACGATGTAATCGTTACAGATACGGTCCAGTTCGCCGGTGGTGACGCCCGGTTTGATATACGGTTCGATCATTTCCAGCACTTCGGCTGCCAGACGGCCCGCGACGCGCATTTTTTCGATGTCTTCAGATGTCTTGATAGAGATAGCCATGAATTCTGTCCATCAGTGCCGATGATTTCGGCAATAATTGTGTAAGTGCTGACAATGGTATCAGTCAGGGGTGTACCCTGCCAAATTGAGAATCATTCTGAACCTCGCCTTTCGTGCCACAGGTGTGTTGGCGACATTTTTTCACCCCAGTCACTGACTGGCCGTAAGCTCCAGGGGATTCAAAAATTTGCCGCCTGCCTGTAACACGAAATTCATCGTTCAATTCAGCACTGAGTGCCAACAATTATTGGTGTCGGTGGCGTATTTGTGGTATAAAGCGCGCCGGACTTCCGATCCATTCGAAGACTACACACGATGGACGGGAGCGACAAATCTCACTTTGTGTAACAACACACACGTATCGGCACATATTCCGGGGTGCCCTTTGGGGTCGGTAATATGGGATACGTGGAGGCATAACCCCAACTTAATCTATAGAGGTTTTAAATCATGGCAGCTGTTTCCATGCGCGACATGCTCAAGGCTGGTGTTCACTTTGGTCACCAGACCCGTTACTGGAACCCGAAAATGAAGCCTTTCATCTTCGGCGCGCGTAACAAAGTTCACATCATCAACCTTGAGAAAACTGTACCGATGTTCAACGAAGCTCTGGCTGAACTGAACAAGATCTCTGCTCGTAAAGGTAAAATCCTTTTCGTTGGTACTAAACGCGCTGCAAGCGAAGCGGTGAAAGAAGCTGCTAACAGCTGCGACCAGTTCTTCGTGAACCATCGCTGGCTGGGCGGTATGCTGACTAACTGGAAAACAGTTCGTCAGTCCATCAAACGTCTGAAAGACCTGGAAACTCAGTCTCAGGACGGTACTTTCGAAAAGCTGACCAAGAAAGAAGCGCTGATGCGTACTCGTGAGCTTGAGAAACTGGAAAACAGCCTGGGCGGTATCAAAGACATGGGCGGTCTGCCGGACGCTCTGTTCGTTATCGATGCTGACCACGAGCACATTGCTATCAAAGAAGCGAACAACCTGGGTATCCCGGTATTTGCTATCGTTGATACCAACTCTGATCCGGACGGCGTTGACTTCGTTATCCCGGGTAACGATGACGCAATCCGTGCTGTTAGCCTGTACCTGGGCGCTGTCGCTGCAACCGTTTGTGAAGGCCGTTCTCAGGATCTGGCTTCCCAGGCGGAAGAAAGCTTCGTAGAAGCCGAGTAATAAGGCTTGATAACTCCCTAAAATAGTTCGAGTTGCAGGAAGGCGGCAAGCTCGAGAATTCCCGGGAGCTTACATCAGTAAGTGACCGGGATGAGCGAGTGAAGGCAACGCGCCTGCGGCTCGAAATATGAAGGGGAGAGCCCTTATAGACCAGGTAGTATCACGTTTGGTTAGGGGGCCTGTATATGGCCCCCTTTTTCACTTTTATATCTGTGCGGTTTGATGCCGGGCAGATCAAATCTTTCGAGGATTTTAGAATGGCTGAAATTACCGCATCCCTGGTAAAAGAGCTGCGTGAGCGTACCGGCGCAGGCATGATGGATTGCAAAAAAGCGCTGACTGAAGCGAATGGCGACATTGAGCTGGCAATCGAAAACATGCGTAAGTCCGGCGCTATCAAAGCGGCGAAAAAAGCAGGCAACGTGGCTGCTGACGGCGTAATCAAAACCAAAATCGACGGCAACGTCGCTTTCATTCTGGAAGTTAACTGCCAGACTGACTTCGTGGCTAAAGATGCTGGCTTCCAGGCATTTGCTGACAAAGTGCTGGACGCCGCTGTTGCTGGCAAAATCACTGACGTAGAAGTTCTGAAAGCACAGTTCGAAGAAGAGCGCGTTGCTCTGGTAGCGAAAATTGGCGAGAACATCAACATTCGTCGCGTCGCTTCCCTGGAAGGCGACGTTCTGGGTTCTTACCAGCACGGTGCGCGCATCGGCGTTCTGGTTGCCGCTAAAGGCGCTGACGAAGAGCTGGTTAAACAGCTGGCGATGCACGTTGCGGCAAGCAAGCCGGAATTCGTTAAGCCGGAAGACGTGTCTGCTGACGTGGTAGAGAAAGAGTACCAGGTACAGCTGGACATCGCGATGCAGTCCGGTAAGCCGAAAGAAATCGCAGAGAAAATGGTTGAAGGCCGCATGAAGAAATTCACCGGCGAAGTTTCTCTGACTGGTCAGCCTTTCGTCATGGAACCGAGCAAATCTGTTGGCCAACTGCTGAAAGAGCACAACGCTGACGTGACTGGCTTCATCCGCTTTGAAGTGGGCGAAGGCATTGAGAAAGTCGAGACTGACTTTGCAGCAGAAGTTGCTGCGATGTCTAAGCAGTCCTGATTTTCCTGAGGAGCCGCCTGAGGGCGGCTTCTTTTTGCGCCTCTATTGTAAAATCAGCCGACGCCTGGCGTCTGCGCTGAAATGCGACGTACAATGTCGCCGGAATTAACTCATATCAATCGTTGACAGTCTCAGGAAAGAAACATGGCTACCAATGCAAAACCCGTCTATAAACGCATTCTGCTTAAATTAAGCGGCGAAGCTCTGCAGGGTACGGAAGGCTTCGGTATTGATGCAAGCATACTGGATCGTATGGCTCAGGAGATCAAAGAACTGGTTGAACTGGGTATTCAGGTTGGTGTGGTGATTGGCGGTGGTAACCTGTTCCGTGGCGCGGGTCTGGCAAAAGCGGGGATGAACCGCGTTGTGGGCGACCACATGGGCATGTTGGCCACCGTCATGAACGGCCTGGCAATGCGTGATGCGCTTCACCGCGCCTATGTGAACGCCCGCCTGATGTCGGCAATTCCTTTAAACGGCGTGTGCGACAACTACAGTTGGGCCGAGGCGATTAGCCTGCTGCGTAATAACCGTGTTGTGATTCTGTCTGCAGGTACGGGTAACCCGTTCTTCACTACCGACTCTGCGGCCTGTCTGCGCGGGATCGAAATTGAAGCGGATGTCGTACTGAAAGCGACCAAAGTGGATGGCGTATTCACTGCCGATCCGGCAAAAGATCCTTCCGCGACCATGTACGATCAGCTGACCTACAGCGAAGTGCTGGATAAAGAGCTGAAAGTGATGGATCTGGCGGCGTTCACGCTGGCTCGTGACCACAAACTGCCGATTCGTGTTTTCAACATGAACAAACCAGGCGCGCTGCGTCGTGTGGTGATGGGCGAAAAAGAAGGGACGTTAATCACGGAATAATTCCCGTGAGCGCCAAATACGGGTAAGATTCTGTTCTATTGACGGGTCTTATTACCTGGCAGAAATTAAACGAGACTATACTTAGCACATCTTTGTATTGTGTGACCGTCTGGTCTGACTGAGACTAGTTTTCAAGGATTCGTAACGTGATTAGCGATATCAGAAAAGATGCTGAAGTACGCATGGAAAAATGCGTTGAAGCGTTCAAAACCCAGATCAGCAAAGTGCGCACGGGTCGTGCTTCTCCCAGCCTGCTGGATGGTATTGTCGTAGAATACTATGGCACTCCGACCCCGCTGCGCCAGTTGGCAAGCGTAACGGTAGAAGACTCCCGTACCTTAAAAATTAACGTGTTTGACCGTTCTATGGGGCCAGCCGTTGAAAAAGCGATCATGGCGTCAGACCTCGGTTTGAATCCAAGCTCTGCGGGCACCGACATTCGCGTTCCGCTGCCGCCGCTGACCGAAGAACGTCGTAAAGATCTGACGAAAATTGTCCGTGGCGAAGCGGAGCAGGCGCGTGTCGCCGTTCGTAACGTCCGCCGTGATGCGAACGATAAAGTAAAAGCTCTGCTGAAAGATAAAGCGATCAGTGAAGATGACGATCGTCGCTCTCAGGAAGAAGTACAGAAAATGACCGACGCGGCAATTAAGAAAGTGGATGCGGCGTTGGCAGATAAAGAAGCAGAACTGATGCAGTTCTGATTGATCTGTACGCAGATATAAACTCATTCCACCGCTAAACCTGGCGGATGAGTGGTGTACAAAGCGCCGCGCAGAAGACATTATCAGGTCTCCTGTGCGGCGTTTTGCTTTTTATTCCGTTTCAACACTTCTGGACGTTTCATGAAGCAATTAACCATTCTGGGCTCGACCGGCTCTATTGGTTGCAGCACACTGGACGTGGTGCGCCATAATCCTGATAGCTTCCGCGTTATCGCGCTGGTGGCGGGTAAAAATGTTGCCCGCATGGCGGAGCAGTGCCTGGAGTTCTCGCCGCGTTATGCCGTGATGGACGATACGTCGAGCGCAGAACAGCTCAAAATAATGCTTCAGCAGCATGGCAGCCGCACCGAGGTTCTGAGCGGTCAGCAGGCTGCCTGTGAGATGGCGGCGCTTGATGAGGTCGGGCATGTGATGGCGGCCATTGTGGGCGCGGCTGGTTTACTGCCGACCCTGGCGGCGATTCGCGCAGGAAAGACGATTCTGCTGGCGAATAAAGAATCGCTGGTGACCTGCGGGCGGCTGTTTATGGACGAAGTAAAACGCAGCAACGCCCGGCTTTTACCCGTCGATAGCGAACATAACGCGATTTTTCAGAGTTTGCCGCAATCTATTCAGCATAATCTGGGATACGCTGACCTTGAGCAAAATGGCGTAACGTCGATTTTGCTTACCGGGTCTGGTGGCCCGTTTCGTGAAACGCCAATGTGCGATCTGGCAGCGATGACGCCGGATCAGGCATGTCGTCATCCGAACTGGTCGATGGGGCGAAAAATCTCCGTCGACTCCGCCACCATGATGAATAAAGGTCTGGAATACATTGAAGCGCGTTGGTTATTTAATGCCAGCGCACGTCAGATGGAAGTGTTGATCCATCCGCAATCGGTCATTCATTCGATGGTGCGTTATCAGGACGGCAGCGTCCTGGCGCAGTTTGGAGAACCTGACATGCGTACGCCTATTGCGCATACGATGGCATGGCCGAATCGCGTCACGTCCGGCGCGCAGCCGCTTGATTTTTGCAAACTCAGCGCGCTGACGTTTAGCGCGCCAGATTATCAGCGTTATCCGTGCCTGAAGCTGGCGATGGAGGCGTTTGAGCAAGGTCAGGCGGCAACGACGGCGCTCAATGCGGCAAACGAAATCACCGTTGCCGCGTTTCTGGCGCAACAGATTCGTTTTACCGATATCGCCGGGCTCAATTTAGCGGTGCTGGAGAGGATGGATTTACACGAACCGGCAAGCGTTGATGACGTATTGCAGGTTGACGCCATCGCGCGTGAAGTAGCCAGAAAACAAGTGATACGGCTCTCACGCTGACGATTATCCCGCGACAGAAGATCGTGCTATTTGTTAGCGTTGGGCTTCGGTGATATAGTCTGCGCCACCTGATCGCAGGTTTTTGGCTTTTTTCGGTCAGGTTAGCCGTGGTTTTACACGGCTTTTTTGTGGATACACAAAATCATTCAGGACGCATCGGGACGGCAGGCGGATACGTTCCCGGCGTGCGCAGACAGCGCACGACAGGGGCGATGACGCGCAGTCATCCGCGAAGCGGAGCGAAGAGAATGTGTATAAAGGCTTCAGTATTCCTGAGTACCGCTAAATCCTTTCAGGGACAAAAAACGCGTTATGTTGTCTGCAACTCAACCAGTAAGCGAAAATTTGCCAGCACATGGCTGCCGTCATGTTGCCATAATTATGGATGGCAATGGTCGCTGGGCGAAAAAGCAAGGGAAGATCCGGGCCTTTGGGCATAAAGCCGGGGCGAAGTCCGTCCGGCGAGCGGTCTCTTTTGCTGCCAATAACGGTATTGATGCGTTAACGCTGTATGCCTTTAGTAGTGAAAACTGGAACCGACCGGCGCAGGAAGTGAGCGCGTTAATGGAGCTGTTTGTGTGGGCGCTGGATAGCGAAGTCAAAAGCCTGCACCGCCATAACGTTCGCCTGCGTATTATCGGCGATATCAGCCGATTCAACTCACGTTTACAAGAACGTATTCGCAAATCAGAAGCGCTTACCGCCCATAATACGGGTCTAACGCTGAATATCGCTGCGAATTACGGCGGACGTTGGGATATTGTCCAGGGAGTCCGACAACTGGCGGAACAGGTGCAGGCTGGAGTGCTGCGCCCCGATCAGATTGATGAAGAGAGACTAGGCCAGCAAATCTGTATGCATGAGCTGGCGCCTGTGGATTTAGTAATTAGGACTGGGGGAGAGCATCGCATTAGTAACTTTTTGCTTTGGCAAATTGCCTATGCCGAACTTTACTTTACGGATGTTCTTTGGCCCGATTTCGATGAACAAGACTTTGAAGGTGCGCTGCATGCCTTTGCTAATCGAGAGCGTCGTTTCGGCGGTACCGAGCCTGGTGATGACAAAGCCTGATGGGGGTCGCTTTTGCTGAAGTATCGCCTGATTTCTGCTTTTGTGTTAATACCCGCGGTCATCGCTGCGCTTTTTTTATTGCCGCCGGTGGGGTTCGCCATTATTACGCTGGTTGTCTGTATGCTGGCCGCGTGGGAATGGGGGCAGTTAAGCGGTTTCGCCGCGCGTTCACAGCGGGTTTGGCTGGCGGTGCTGTGTGGTCTGTTATTGGCGCTGATGCTATTTTTGTTGCCTGAGTATCATCACAACATTCGTCAACCGCTGGTTGAGATGTCGCTTTGGGCATCGTTAGGATGGTGGGTTGTCGCGCTACTGCTGGTGCTATTTTATCCCGGTTCGGCGGCAATCTGGCGCAACTCAAAAACATTGCGTCTCAT
Source organism: Salmonella sp. GDC200615 (assembly GCF_050574145.1). NCBI lineage: Bacteria > Pseudomonadati > Pseudomonadota > Gammaproteobacteria > Enterobacterales > Enterobacteriaceae > Salmonella > Salmonella sp. GDC200615. The sequence continues at coordinate 1,135,874 of NZ_CP192247.1, forward strand.
TTTCGGTTTGTTAACTATTGTGCCATTTTTCTGGGGCATGCTGGCGCTGCGCGCCTGGCACTATGACGAGAATCATTACAGTGGCGCAATATGGCTACTCTATGTCATGATCCTGGTCTGGGGAGCGGACTCTGGCGCGTATATGTTTGGTAAATTATTTGGCAAACATAAGCTGGCGCCGAAGGTTTCCCCGGGTAAAACCTGGCAAGGGTTTATCGGCGGGCTTGCTACGGCTGCCGTGATCTCATGGGGTTACGGTATGTGGGCGAATCTGAATGTTGCGCCTGTTATCTTGCTGATTTGCTCTGTAGTGGCGGCTCTGGCTTCTGTACTGGGCGACCTCACCGAGAGTATGTTTAAGCGCGAAGCAGGAATTAAGGATAGCGGCCACTTGATTCCAGGCCATGGCGGCATTCTGGACCGAATTGACAGCCTGACGGCTGCCGTACCGGTCTTTGCTTGCCTGTTGTTACTGGTGTTCAGGACGCTCTAACGGAAGGTTTTATGCTGAGTATTCTCTGGAATCTGGCTGCATTCATCATCGCACTGGGCGTGCTGATCACTGTGCATGAATTTGGTCATTTCTGGGTTGCCCGGCGCTGTGGTGTGCGAGTTGAGCGCTTTTCCATCGGTTTTGGCAAAGCGCTCTGGCGTCGTACCGATCGGTACGGCACCGAGTATGTCATCGCCCTGATCCCGCTGGGCGGCTACGTCAAAATGCTGGATGAGCGCGCCGAACCGGTAGCGCCGGAATTGCGTCGTCACGCCTTCAATAACAAAACGGTGGGCCAGCGCGCCGCAATTATTGCCGCAGGTCCGGTTGCGAACTTCATTTTTGCTATCTTTGCTTACTGGCTGGTCTTTATCATCGGCGTCCCTGGCGTTCGTCCGGTCATTGGCGAAATAACGCCCAACTCGATTGCTGCGCAGGCGCAAATTGCGCCTGGTACGGAACTTAAAGCCGTTGATGGTATCGAAACCCCTGATTGGGATGCCGTGCGTTTACAACTGGTGTCCAAAATTGGCGATCAGCAGACGACGGTGAGCGTCGCGCCGTTTGGTAGCGACCAGCGGCAGGATAAAACGCTTGATTTACGTCACTGGGCATTTGAGCCTGATAAGCAAGATCCTGTATCTTCTTTAGGGATTCGGCCCCGCGGGCCACAGATTGAACCGGTACTGTCAGAAGTGCAGGCGAATTCCGCAGCCAGTAAAGCGGGTTTGCAAGCGGGCGACAGGATCGTTAAAGTCGATGGTCAGCCGTTAACGCAGTGGATGAAATTCGTGACGTTTGTACGCGATAATCCCGGTAAGCCGTTAGCGTTAGAGATTGAAAGGCAGGGGAGCGCCTTGTCGTTGACGTTAACGCCGGATACGAAATCGGTTAACGGAAAGGCGGAAGGGTTTGCAGGCGTGGTGCCTAAAATTATTCCTCTGCCGGAAGAGTACAAGACTATACGCCAGTATGGGCCTTTTAGCGCCATCCTCGAAGCCACGGATAAGACGTGGCAGTTGATGAAGCTGACGGTCAGTATGCTGGGTAAATTGATAACCGGTGATGTGAAACTGAACAACCTCAGTGGGCCGATTTCTATCGCTCAGGGGGCTGGGATGTCAGCGGAGTTCGGGGTGATTTATTACCTGATGTTCCTTGCGCTAATCAGCGTGAACTTAGGGATAATTAACCTGTTTCCGCTGCCCGTTCTTGACGGGGGTCATCTGCTGTTCCTGGCGATTGAAAAGCTTAAGGGCGGGCCGGTATCCGAGCGGGTTCAAGACTTTAGTTATCGCATTGGCTCGATTTTGCTGGTGTTGTTAATGGGGCTTGCACTTTTCAATGATTTCTCTCGGTTGTAAGAGAGTTAGTTAGGAAGAACGCATAATAACGATGGCGATGAAAAAGTTGCTCATAGCGTCGCTGCTGTTCAGCAGCGCCACCGTATACGGTGCTGAAGGGTTCGTAGTGAAGGACATTCATTTCGAAGGCCTGCAGCGAGTCGCCGTTGGTGCGGCTCTCCTCAGTATGCCGGTGCGCACAGGCGACACGGTTAATGATGAAGATATCAGTAACACCATTCGCGCTCTGTTCGCCACCGGCAACTTTGAGGACGTCCGCGTCCTGCGCGATGGTAATACCCTTCTGGTTCAGGTAAAAGAACGTCCGACCATTGCCAGCATCACTTTCTCCGGGAACAAGTCGGTGAAAGATGACATGCTCAAGCAAAACCTCGAAGCGTCTGGCGTACGTGTTGGCGAGTCTCTGGATCGCACCACGCTGTCTGATATCGAAAAAGGTCTGGAAGACTTTTACTATAGCGTAGGTAAATACAGCGCCAGCGTTAAGGCGGTCGTCACGCCGCTGCCGCGCAACCGTGTTGATCTTAAACTGGTGTTCCAGGAGGGCGTATCGGCGAAGATCCAACAGATCAACATCGTCGGTAACCATGCCTTTAGCACCGAAGAACTCATTTCTCATTTCCAGTTGCGTGACGAAGTGCCGTGGTGGAACGTCGTCGGCGATCGTAAATACCAGAAACAGAAGCTGGCGGGCGACCTTGAAACCTTGCGCAGCTACTATCTGGATCGCGGCTACGCGCGTTTCAATATTGACTCCACGCAAGTGAGTCTGACGCCGGATAAGAAAGGGATCTACATCACCGTCAATATCACCGAAGGCGATCAGTACAAGCTTTCCGGGGTTCAGGTGAGCGGTAACCTGGCCGGACATTCCGCTGAAATTGAGAAACTGACGAAAATTGAACCGGGCGAGCTCTATAACGGCACCAAAGTGACCAAAATGGAAGATGACATCAAAAAGCTTCTGGGTCGCTATGGTTACGCCTATCCGCGCGTGCAGTCACAGCCTGAAATTAACGATGCTGACAAAACCGTAAAACTGCGCGTAAACGTCGATGCGGGCAACCGTTTCTACGTGCGTAAGATCCGCTTTGAAGGCAACGACACCTCAAAAGATTCCGTTCTGCGCCGTGAAATGCGCCAGATGGAAGGGGCGTGGCTGGGCAGCGACCTGGTTGACCAGGGGAAAGAGCGTCTGAACCGTCTCGGCTTCTTTGAAACCGTCGACACCGACACGCAGCGCGTTCCGGGTAGCCCGGATCAGGTTGATGTGGTGTACAAGGTGAAAGAGCGCAACACCGGTAGCTTTAACTTCGGTATCGGTTACGGTACAGAAAGCGGCGTTAGCTTCCAGGCCGGCGTTCAGCAGGACAACTGGTTAGGTACTGGTTATTCCGTGGGGATTAACGGCACCAAAAACGACTACCAGACCTACAGCGAACTGTCCGTTACTAACCCATACTTTACCGTTGACGGCGTGAGCCTCGGTGGTCGTATCTTCTATAACGACTTCCAGGCGGACGATGCGGATCTATCCGACTATACCAACAAGAGTTACGGTACGGATGTGACGCTTGGCTTCCCCATCAACGAGTACAACACGTTGCGTGCTGGTTTAGGGTATGTGCATAACTCCCTGTCCAATATGGAACCGCAGGTTGCAATGTGGCGTTATCTGGCATCAATGGGTCAGTATCCGTGTACTAATGATCAGGATAATAGTTTTAGCACTGATGACTTCACCTTTAACTACGGCTGGACCTACAACAAACTAGACCGTGGTTACTTCCCGACGGAAGGTACGCGTATCAACCTGACGGGTAAGGTGACGATTCCGGGATCGGATAACGAATACTATAAAGCGACGTTGGATACCGCGACCTATGTACCGATCGATAACGATCATAAGTGGGTCATTCTGGGCCGTACCCGCTTTGGTTATGGCGATGGTTTAGGCGGTAAAGAAATGCCGTTCTATGAGAACTTCTATGCCGGTGGTTCCAGTACCGTTCGTGGCTTCCAGTCCAATACCATTGGTCCTAAGGCGGTCTATTATCCCTATAACCCTAAAAATTACGATGCTGATGAAGACTACGATTGCGCGACGCAGGACGGCGCAAAAGATATGTGTAAGTCGGATGATGCGGTAGGGGGTAACGCGATGGCGGTCGCCAGCCTGGAATTTATCACGCCGACGCCGTTTATCAGCGAGAAATATGCTAATTCTGTCCGTACTTCTTTCTTCTGGGATATGGGGACCGTCTGGGATACTAACTGGGATTCCAGCCAGTATTCTGGTTATCCGGACTACAGCGATCCGAGCAACATCCGTATGTCCGCGGGTATCGCATTACAATGGATGTCCCCATTGGGGCCGTTGGTCTTCTCCTACGCCCAGCCGTTTAAAAAGTACGATGGAGACAAAGCCGAGCAGTTCCAGTTTAACATTGGTAAAACCTGGTAATTGTTCACTGCAAAGGAATGCATTGGTAGTGTAGCGATGACTTTTGGCGATGCCCCCAGGGATCGCCAGGCCACGCAAAGAGCTGTACCTTCGGGTGCAAATGGGATGGTAAGGAGTTTATTGTGAAAAAGTGGTTATTAGCTGCAGGTCTTGGTTTGGCGATGGTAACGTCCGCACAGGCTGCTGACAAAATTGCAATCGTCAACATGGGTAATCTGTTCCAACAGGTTGCGCAGAAGACGGGTGTATCCAATACACTGGAAAACGAATTTAAAGGCCGTGCGGCTGAACTGCAAAAAATGGAAACCGATCTGCAATCTAAAATGCAGCGTCTGCAATCCATGAAAGCAGGTAGCGATCGTACTAAGCTGGAAAAAGACGTGATGTCTCAGCGCCAGACTTTCGCGCAAAAAGCGCAGGCTTTTGAGAAAGATCGCGCTCGTCGTTCCAACGAAGAACGCAACAAACTGGTGACTCGTATCCAGACTGCGGTGAAAAAAGTGGCTAACGACCAGAGTATCGATCTGGTGGTAGACGCAAACACCGTTGCTTACAACAGCAGCGATGTGAAAGACATCACCGCTGACGTACTGAAACAGGTTAAATAAGTAATGCCTTCAATTCGACTGGCTGACTTAGCAGAACAGTTGGATGCAGAATTACACGGTGATGGCGATATCGTCATCACCGGCGTTGCGTCCATGCAATCTGCAACAACAGGCCACATTACGTTTATGGTGAATCCTAAGTACCGTGAACACTTAGGTTTATGCCAGGCTTCTGCGGTTGTCATGACGCAGGACGATCTTCCTTTTGCTAAGAGTGCGGCGCTGGTAGTTAAAAATCCCTACCTGACCTACGCGCGCATGGCGCAAATTTTAGATACTACGCCGCAGCCCGCGCAGAATATCGCGCCAAGCGCCGTGATTGATGCGACGGCAACGCTGGGTAGCAATGTTTCAGTCGGCGCGAATGCGGTGATTGAATCTGGCGTACAACTGGGCGATAACGTGGTTATCGGCGCAGGCTGTTTCGTCGGAAAAAATAGCAAAATCGGGGCGGGTTCACGCTTGTGGGCGAACGTAACGATTTACCACGACATTCAGATCGGTGAGAATTGCCTGATCCAGTCCAGTACGGTGATCGGCGCGGACGGTTTTGGCTACGCTAACGCTCGTGGCAACTGGGTGAAGATCCCACAACTGGGCCGGGTCATTATTGGCGATCGTGTCGAGATCGGCGCTTGTACCACCATTGACCGTGGCGCGTTGGATGATACTGTTATTGGCAATGGCGTGATTATTGATAATCAGTGCCAGATTGCACATAACGTCGTGATTGGCGACAATACGGCAGTTGCCGGTGGCGTCATTATGGCGGGTAGCCTGAAGATTGGCCGTTACTGCATGATTGGCGGCGCCAGCGTGATCAATGGGCATATGGAAATATGCGACAAAGTCACGGTAACTGGCATGGGTATGGTGATGCGTCCCATCACGGAACCGGGCGTCTACTCCTCAGGCATTCCGCTGCAACCCAACAAAGTATGGCGTAAAACTGCTGCACTGGTGATGAACATTGATGATATGAGCAAGCGTCTCAAAGCGATTGAGCGCAAGGTTAATCAACAAGACTAACGTTCCGCCTTGTAGTTGCCATTCTTTTCCAGCCTGTCACATTCATACGATTGCGGCAGGCCGTGTTATTATTGCCTTTTTGTATATTTGGACAGGAAGAGTATTTTGACTACTAACACTCATACTCTGCAGATTGAAGAGATTTTAGAGCTTCTGCCGCACCGTTTTCCGTTTTTACTGGTCGATCGCGTGCTGGACTTTGAAGAAGGTCGTTTTCTGCGTGCGGTGAAAAATGTCTCCGTCAACGAGCCGTTTTTCCAGGGGCATTTCCCGGGCAAACCGATTTTGCCAGGCGTGCTGATTCTGGAAGCGATGGCGCAGGCAACCGGTATTCTGGCGTTTAAAAGCGTTGGTAAACTGGAACCTGGCGAACTGTATTATTTCGCGGGTATTGATGAAGCGCGCTTTAAGCGTCCGGTGGTGCCAGGCGATCAGATGATCATGGAAGTCACTTTCGAGAAAACGCGCCGTGGCCTGACCCGCTTTAAAGGGGTTGCGCTGGTCGACGGTAAAGTCGTGTGCGAAGCAACCATGATGTGTGCTCGTAGCCGGGAGGCCTGATTCGTGATTGATAAATCCGCCTTTATTCATCCTACCGCCATTGTGGAAGATGGCGCTGTAATTGGCGCTAATGCCCACATTGGTCCCTTTTGTATTGTTGGGCCGCAGGTCGAAATTGGTGAGGGAACCGTACTGAAGTCTCATGTGGTCGTAAATGGTCAAACCAAAATCGGCCGCGACAACGAGATTTATCAGTTTGCCTCCATCGGTGAAGTGAACCAGGATCTGAAATATGCGGGTGAGCCGACCCGTGTGGAAATTGGCGATCGTAACCGCATCCGCGAAAGCGTCACCATTCATCGTGGTACAGTGCAGGGCGGTGGGTTGACGAAGGTGGGTAGCGATAACCTGCTGATGATCAATGCGCATGTCGCACATGATTGTACGGTAGGTAATCGCTGTATCCTCGCCAACAACGCCACGCTGGCGGGGCACGTATCAGTCGATGATTTTGCGATCATCGGCGGTATGACGGCAGTTCATCAATTCTGCATTATCGGTGCGCATGTGATGGTCGGCGGCTGCTCCGGCGTGGCGCAGGATGTCCCTCCGTATGTGATTGCGCAGGGTAACCATGCGACGCCGTTCGGGGTAAATATCGAAGGGCTGAAGCGTCGCGGCTTTAGCCGTGAAGGGCTGGTGGCGATTCGTAATGCCTACAAACTGTTGTACCGCAGTGGTAAAACGCTCGACGAAGCGAAGCTGGAAATCGCTGAACTTGCTGAAAAGCATCCGGAAGTGAAGGCGTTTACCGAGTTCTTTGAGCGTTCAACGCGTGGTCCGATTCGTTAATGGCGGCACAGCGTCCTTTAACGATTGCCCTGGTCGCCGGTGAAACGTCCGGCGATATTCTTGGCGCAGGCTTAATTCGTGCGCTGAAAGCGCGCGTACCCAACGCCCGTTTTGTGGGCGTTGCGGGGCCGCGTATGCAGGCCGAAGGGTGTGAAGCCTGGTACGAGATGGAAGAGCTGGCGGTCATGGGCATTGTTGAAGTGCTCGGACGTTTACGCCGTTTGTTGCATATCCGCGCCGATCTGACCCGCCGTTTTACCGAACTCAAGCCCGATGTCTTTGTCGGGATTGATGCCCCTGATTTCAATATTACCCTCGAAGGTAATCTGAAAAAACAAGGGATTAAGACCATTCATTATGTCAGCCCGTCCGTTTGGGCCTGGCGACAGAAACGCGTTTTCAAAATAGGCAGATCCACCCATATGGTGTTGGCTTTTCTGCCTTTCGAAAAAGCGTTTTACGATAAATTTAACGTCCCGTGCCGCTTTATCGGTCACACCATGGCGGATGCCATGCCGCTGGACCCGGATAAAAATGCGGCGCGCGACGTGCTGGGTATCCCGCATGACGCCCATTGTCTGGCGCTACTGCCAGGCAGCCGTGGCGCGGAAGTGGAAATGCTCAGCGCCGATTTCCTGAAAACCGCACAATTGCTGCGACAGCGCTATCCCGATCTGGAAGTGGTAGTGCCGCTGGTGAACGCGAAACGCCGCGAGCAGTTTGAAAAAATTAAAGCGGAGGTTGCGCCGGATCTCGCCGTTCATTTGCTGGACGGCATGGCGCGCGAGGCGATGATCGCCAGCGACGCGGCTCTGCTGGCCTCGGGTACGGCGGCACTGGAGTGTATGCTGGCAAAATGCCCGATGGTAGTGGGATATCGTATGAAGCCCTTCACTTTCTGGCTGGCGAAACGTCTGGTGAAAACGGAGTATGTGTCTTTGCCTAACCTGCTGGCGGGAAGAGAATTAGTCAAAGAGCTGTTGCAGGAAGAGTGCGAACCGCAAAAACTCGCCGAAGCGCTGTTGCCGCTACTGGCGAACGGTAAAACCAGCCATGCGATGCACGACACCTTCCGTGAGCTGCATCAGCAGATCCGCTGTAATGCCGATGAGCAGGCGGCAGATGCCGTCCTGGAGTTAGCACAATGATCGAATTTGTTTATCCACACACCCATTTAGTGGCGGGTGTGGATGAAGTGGGCCGTGGCCCGCTGGTGGGCGCCGTAGTGACCGCCGCCGTGATCCTCGATCCGGCGCGTCCGATCGTCGGTCTGAATGATTCCAAAAAATTGTCTGAAAAGCGTCGTCTGTCATTGTATGACGAGATTAAAGAAAAGGCGTTAAGCTGGAGTCTGGGACGCGCGGAAGCGCATGAAATTGATGAGCTGAATATTTTGCACGCCACCATGCTCGCCATGCAGCGCGCTGTCGCTGGTCTGCATATTGCGCCAGAATATGTGCTGATCGACGGCAATCGCTGTCCGGCGCTGCCTGTGCCGTCAATGGCCGTGGTGAAAGGCGACAGCCGCGTGGCGGAGATTAGCGCGGCGTCTATTCTGGCGAAAGTCACCCGCGACGCAGAAATGGCGGCGCTGGATATCGTTTTTCCTCAGTATGGCTTTGCGCAGCACAAAGGCTATCCAACCGCTTTTCATCTGGAAAAGCTGGCCCAGTATGGCGCGACGGCGCACCACCGACGCAGTTTTGCGCCTGTTAAACGCGCTCTGGGACTTGTGTCCTGACTCTTGTATCGAGAAATCTGAAGATGTCTGAACCACGTTTCGTTCACCTGCGGGTGCACAGCGACTACTCTATGATCGATGGGCTGGCGAAGACCGGGCCGCTGGTGAAAAAGGCGGCCTCATTAGGTATGCCTGCGCTGGCGATCACCGATTTTACCAACCTCTGCGGTCTGGTGAAGTTCTACGGAGCGGGTCATGGCGCGGGCATTAAACCTATCGTCGGGGCGGACTTTAACGTTCACAACGAACTGCTGGGAGATGAGCTGACTCATCTGACGGTACTGGCGGCGAATAATACGGGATACCAGAACCTGACGTTGCTGATCTCGAAAGCGTATCAGCGCGGCTACGGCGCGGCAGGCCCGATTATCGAGCGCGACTGGTTGGTAGAGCTTAAAGAAGGTTTGATTCTGATTTCCGGCGGACGCATGGGCGACGTAGGCCGCTGTCTGCTACGCGGCAACCAGGCGCTGGTGGAGGAGTGCGTTGCTTTCTATGAAACGCATTTTCCCGATCGCTACTTCCTGGAACTGATCCGTACCGGCAGACAGGACGAAGAGACCTATCTCCATGCTGCGGTTGAACTGGCTGAGGCACGTGGTTTGCCGGTTGTCGCGACAAACGATGTCCGTTTCCTTGAAAGCGATGATTTTGACGCCCATGAGATTCGTGTCGCGATCCACGACGGTTTCACGCTCGACGATCCTAAACGTCCACGCAATTATTCACCGCAGCAGTATATGCGCAGTGAAGAAGAAATGTGCGAGCTGTTCTCCGATATTCCGGAGGCGCTGGAAAATACGGTGGAGATTGCCAAACGCTGCAACGTAACGGTGCGTCTGGGTGAATATTTCCTGCCACAGTTCCCGACCGGCGATATGACCACCGAAGATTATCTGGTCAAAAAATCGAAAGAGGGGCTGGAAGAGCGTCTGGCTTTCCTGTTTCCGGACGAAGAAGAGCGCAAAAAGCGTCGCCCGGAATATGACGAGCGTCTGGATATTGAACTACAGGTTATCAACCAGATGGGGTTCCCTGGCTACTTCCTCATCGTGATGGAGTTTATCCAGTGGTCAAAAGATAACGGCGTGCCGGTAGGGCCGGGACGTGGTTCCGGGGCTGGTTCGCTGGTGGCCTACGCGCTGAAAATTACCGACCTTGATCCGCTGGAATTTGACCTGCTGTTCGAACGTTTCCTGAACCCGGAACGTGTCTCGATGCCTGACTTCGACGTTGACTTCTGTATGGAGAAACGCGACCAGGTGATTGAGCACGTCGCAGACATGTACGGGCGTGATGCGGTATCGCAGATTATCACCTTCGGTACGATGGCGGCGAAAGCCGTTATCCGCGATGTGGGCCGCGTTCTGGGGCATCCGTACGGTTTTGTCGATCGTATCTCGAAGCTGGTGCCGCCCGATCCGGGCATGACGCTGGCAAAAGCCTTTGAAGCGGAACCGCAACTGCCGGAAATTTACGAGGCGGATGAAGAGGTCAGAGCGCTGATCGATATGGCGCGTAAGCTCGAAGGCGTCACGCGTAACGCCGGTAAGCACGCTGGCGGCGTGGTCATCGCGCCGACCAAAATTACCGACTTTGCGCCGCTGTACTGCGATGAAGAGGGCAAGCATCCGGTTACCCAGTTTGATAAAAGCGACGTGGAATATGCCGGGCTGGTGAAGTTCGACTTCCTCGGTTTGCGTACGCTGACCATCATCAACTGGGCGCTGGAGATGATCAACAAGCGGCGCGAGAAAAACGGCGAGCCGCCGCTGGATATCGCCGCCATTCCGCTGGACGATAAAAAAAGCTTCGACATGCTGCAGCGCTCGGAAACCACGGCGGTCTTCCAGCTTGAATCGCGCGGCATGAAAGATCTGATCAAACGTCTGCAGCCGGACTGCTTTGAAGATATGATCGCACTGGTGGCCCTGTTCCGTCCCGGCCCGTTGCAGTCAGGGATGGTAGATAACTTTATCGACCGTAAGCACGGTCGTGAAGAACTCTCTTACCCGGACGTTCAGTGGCAGCATGAAAGCCTGAAGCCGGTACTGGAGCCGACCTACGGCATCATTCTGTATCAGGAACAGGTGATGCAGATTGCCCAGGTACTTTCCGGGTATACTCTCGGCGGCGCGGATATGCTGCGTCGTGCGATGGGTAAGAAAAAGCCGGAGGAGATGGCCAAACAGCGTTCCGTTTTTGAAGAGGGCGCGAAAAAGAACGGTATCGACGGCGAACTGGCGATGAAAATCTTTGACCTGGTGGAGAAATTCGCCGGTTACGGGTTTAACAAATCGCACTCCGCCGCTTATGCGCTGGTTTCTTACCAGACGCTATGGCTAAAGGCGCACTATCCGGCTGAATTTATGGCGGCGGTGATGACTGCCGATATGGATAACACCGAGAAGGTCGTCGGCCTGGTGGACGAGTGCTGGCGGATGGGACTGAAAATTCTACCGCCGGATATTAACTCCGGATTGTACCATTTCCACGTTAATGATGAGGGCGAGATCGTCTACGGCATCGGCGCGATCAAAGGCGTCGGCGAAGGGCCGATCGAAGCGATCATCGACGCGCGTAATCAGGGCGGCTATTTCCGCGAGCTGTTTGATCTGTGCGCGCGGACCGACACCAAAAAGCTCAACCGCCGGGTGCTGGAAAAGCTGATCATGTCCGGGGCGTTCGACCGCCTGGGGCCGCACCGCGCCGCGCTGATGAACTCATTGGGCGATGCGCTGAAAGCCGCCGACCAGCACGCTAAAGCGGAAGCTATCGGTCAGGCGGATATGTTCGGCGTGCTGGCGGAAGAGCCGGAGCAAATCGAACAATCCTATGCCAGCTGCCAGCCGTGGCCGGAGCAGGTGGTGTTAGATGGGGAACGTGAAACGTTGGGGCTGTACCTGACGGGCCACCCCATCAATCAGTATTTAAAAGAAATTGAGCGCTATGTCGGCGGGGTAAGGCTCAAAGACATGCATCCGACAGAACGTGGTAAAGTCACCACGGCTGCGGGGCTCGTGATTGCCGCAAGGGTTATGGTCACCAAGCGCGGCAATCGTATCGGCATCTGTACGCTGGATGACCGTTCCGGGCGTCTGGAAGTGATGTTATTTACCGACGCGCTGGATAAATACCAGCAGTTGCTGGAAAAAGACCGCATACTTATCGTCAGCGGACAGGTCAGCTTTGATGACTTCAGCGGGGGGCTTAAAATGACCGCCCGCGAAGTGATGGATATTGACGAAGCTCGCGAAAAATACGCTCGCGGGCTTGCTATCTCGCTGACGGACAGGCAAATTGATGACCAGCTTTTAAACCGACTCCGTCAGTCTCTGGAACCCCACCGCTCGGGGACCATTCCAGTACATCTCTACTATCAGAGGGCGGATGCGCGTGCGCGGCTGCGTTTTGGCGCAACGTGGCGTGTCTCTCCGAGCGATCGTTTACTTAACGATCTGCGTGGCCTCATTGGTTCGGAGCAGGTGGAACTGGAGTTTGACTAATACAGGAATACTATGAGTCTGAATTTCCTTGATTTTGAACAGCCGATAGCAGAGCTGGAAGCGAAAATCGATTCTCTGACTGCGGTAAGCCGCCAGGATGAGAAACTGGATATTAATATCGATGAAGAAGTCCATCGCCTGCGCGAAAAAAGCGTAGAACTGACGCGCAAAATCTTCGCCGATCTCGGCGCATGGCAGGTAGCCCAACTGGCGCGCCATCCGCAGCGTCCGTACACCCTGGATTATGTCCGTCTGGCGTTTGATGAGTTTGATGAGCTGGCGGGCGATCGCGCCTATGCTGATGACAAAGCCATCGTCGGCGGTATCGCGCGTCTGGAAGGGCGGCCGGTGATGATCATTGGTCATCAGAAAGGTCGTGAAACCAAAGAAAAAATTCGTCGTAACTTTGGCATGCCAGCGCCGGAAGGCTACCGCAAAGCGCTGCGCCTGATGGAAATGGCTGAACGCTTCAACATGCCGATTATCACCTTCATCGACACCCCGGGCGCTTACCCTGGCGTGGGCGCGGAAGAGCGTGGTCAGTCTGAAGCTATCGCCCGCAACCTGCGTGAGATGTCTCGTCTGAACGTACCTGTCATCTGCACCGTGATTGGCGAAGGCGGCTCCGGCGGCGCATTGGCGATTGGCGTGGGTGATAAAGTGAATATGCTGCAATACAGCACCTATTCCGTTATCTCCCCGGAAGGTTGCGCCTCTATTTTGTGGAAGAGCGCCGACAAAGCGCCATTGGCTGCTGAAGCGATGGGCATCATCGCGCCGCGTCTGAAAGAGCTGAAGCTAATCGATTCCATCATTCCGGAGCCGCTGGGCGGCGCGCACCGTAATCCGGAAGCGATGGCGGCATCGCTAAAAGCGCAGCTGCTGGAAGATTTAGCCGATCTCGATGTGTTAAGCACCGATGATTTAAAAAACCGTCGTTACCAGCGTTTGATGAGCTACGGTTACGCCTAATCATTTACCTCATTTTTCCCCAAGAGGCCGGATAATCCGGCCTCTTTTTTTTGGTCGAGGAAAAATGAGACGCCGATGAGTTGATGTGATTAAACGCAACGGCATGTTCTCCCTGACACTGTATCAACTGCCAGGCGTGTGGCCAGGGCAGGCAGTGAACTACCCTTCAAGGAGAAAATTATGGGATTGCAAAAAACACTGGCGCTCAGCGCCGTAGCGGCAGGGATCATGTTGAGCTTATCCGGTGCGCAGGCCGCGCCGCTGCTTAGCAGTAGTGAGCCAATGACCATTAACGCCAGCGATCTGGCGGCGAAAGAGAAAGCGCTGACGGATTTTCCGTTAATGGAGGCCGTGAAATCCTCTATTCAGACGTTGGATAACAGCGCGGTTGAACAAATTGAACCGGGGCGCGCCGCTAACCCGGCAAACGTAAAACGCGTTGAAAGTATTCTGAAAGAGGCCGACTGGGATTATCTGTTCCCGATGCGCGCGCCGGAATACACTTACTCTAACTTCCTGAAAGCGATAGGTAAATTCCCGGCGGTTTGTGGTACCTACACCGATGGACGCGATAGCGACGCTATCTGCCGTAAAACCCTGGCTACTATGTTTGCGCATTTTGCCCAGGAGACGGGCGGTCACGAAAGCTGGCGTGACATTCCGGAATGGCGTCAGGCGCTGGTCTATCTGCGCGAAGTCGGCTGGACAGAAGGGCAGAAAGGCGGCTACAACGGCGAATGTAACCCGGATGTATGGCAGGGCCAGACCTGGCCGTGCGGTAAAGATAAGGACGGCGATTTCCTCAGCTATTTTGGTCGCGGGGCAAAACAGCTTTCTTATAACTACAACTATGGGCCTTTCTCTGACGCGATGTATGGCGACGTTCGCCCTCTGCTGGATAAACCCGAGCTGGTGGCGGATACCTGGATGAACCTGGCGAGCGCCGTCTTCTTCTTTGTGTATCCGCAGCCGCCGAAGCCGTCTATGCTACATGTGATTGACGGTACCTGGCAGCCAAACGATCGCGATAAAGCAAACGTCCTGGTATCAGGTTTCGGCGTCACCATTCAAATCATCAATGGCGGCGTGGAGTGCGGCGGCGCAGATGAGAATGCGCAGTCGCTTAACCGTATCGCCTACTACAAAGAGTTTGCCAACTACCTGAAAGTGCCGGTGCCGGCGGACGAAGTGTTGGGCTGTAAAAAGATGAAGCAGTTCGATGAAGGCGGCGCTGGCGCGTTACCGATCTATTGGGAACAAGACTGGGGCTGGAGCGCCGATACTGCGGACGGTAAAACCTATTCCTGCCAGTTAGTGGGATATCAGACGCCGTATACCGCCTTTAAAGAGGGCGACTACACGAAATGTGTACAGCATTATTTCAACGTTAATGTCGTCGATGATAACGGAACCACTGAACCGGATGTCACGCCAACTCCGGCGCCAGTGACGGATGAAAACGTGGCGCCAGTCGCGCGCATTGCCGGGCCGGTCGGGGCGGTGGAAGCTGGTAGCCCGGTTTCACTCAGCGCGGAAGGATCGACCGACGCGAATGGCGACAAGCTCACCTATACCTGGATGTCGCAGGATGGCAAAACGCTGAGCGGCCAGGATAAAGCCGTTGTGATTTTCAACGCGCCGGATGTCACTCAGAACACCCAGTATGTGGTGAATCTGACCGTTAGCGACGGTACGCTCTCCAGCACTGCGGTTTATACGCTGAATGTGAAAGCGAAGGCCGCCGCTGCGGATGACGAAGATAAGACCACCAGCTATCCTGCCTGGAGCAGCAGCCAGAAATGGAATCCGGGCGACATCGTCAACAGTAATGGCGCATTGTACCAGTGCAAACCGTTCCCGGAAGGCTCATGGTGTAATGTTGCGCCTGCCTACTATGAGCCCGGCGTAGGGATTGCCTGGGCCGATGCATGGAACGCATTGTAATAAGATAAATCCTGTCGGTGCTTTGCATCGGCAGGATTGTTACTATGCTTATCTCAGGTTTTTTCAGGAGAAAGCATGAACATCATCGCCATTATGGGGCCGCACGGGGTTTATTATAAAGATGAACCCATCAAGGAGCTTGAGCGTGCATTACAATCCCTGGGATTTCAAATTATCTGGCCGCAAAATAGCGTTGACTTGTTGAAGTTTATTGAACATAACCCGCGCATCTGCGGCGTTATTTTTGACTGGGATGAATACAGTCTCGACCTTTGTAGCGAAATCAACCAGCTAAATGAATACCTTCCTCTCTACGCCTTTATCAATACCAACTCCACGCTGGACGTTAGCGTTCACGATATGCGCATGGCGCTGTGGTTTTTTGAGTATGCGTTGGGGCTGGCTGAAGATATCGCGACGCGCATTCATCAATATACAAACGAATATCTCGATAATATTACGCCGCCGTTTACCAAAGCGCTGTTTACCTACGCCAAAGAAGGAAAATATACCTTTTGTACGCCGGGTCATATGGCGGGAACGGCGTATCAGAAAAGCCCGCCAGGCTGCCTGTTTTATGACTTTTTTGGCGGCAATACCTTAAAAGCTGATGTGTCGATTTCGGTGACTGAACTGGGATCGCTGCTGGATCACACCGGGCCGCATCTGGAAGCGGAAGAGTATATCGCCCGTACTTTTGGCGCCGAGCAGAGCTATATGGTGACGAACGGTACGTCGACCTCGAATAAAATTGTCGGTATGTATGCCGCGCCTGCGGGAAGTACGCTACTCATTGATCGTAATTGTCATAAATCGCTGGCGCATTTGCTGATGATGAGCGATGTGGTGCCTCTCTGGTTGAAGCCGACGCGCAATGCGCTCGGCATTCTCGGCGGTATTCCCCGAAGGGAATTTACCCGTGCAAGCATCGAAAGCAAGATAGAGGAGACCCCTCAGGCGCAATGGCCGGTTCATGCGGTTATCACCAATTCGACTTACGATGGTCTGCTGTATAACACTAACTGGATCAAGCAGATGCTGGACGTTCCCTCGATCCATTTTGATTCCGCCTGGGTACCCTATACCCATTTCCATCCGATCTACCAGGGGAAAAGCGGGATGAGCGGCGATCGGGTGCCTGGAAAAGTGATTTTCGAAACGCAATCCACCCATAAAATGCTGGCGGCTTTTTCGCAGGCGTCGCTTATTCATATCAAAGGGGAATATGACGAAGAGACGTTTAACGAAGCGTTTATGATGCACACTTCTACATCGCCGAGCTATCCCATTGTCGCCTCTATCGAGACCGCGGCGGCGATGCTGCGCGGCAATCCAGGGAAAAGATTGATTAATCGTTCGGTGGAACGGGCGCTCCATTTTCGTAAAGAAGTACAGCGGTTACGTGAAGAGTCCGATAGCTGGTTCTTTGATATCTGGCAGCCGGAAGAGGTTGATGAGGCCGAATGCTGGCCGGTCACGCCGGGAGAAACCTGGCATGGCTTCACCGATGCTGATGACGATCATATGTTCCTCGATCCGGTTAAGGTGACAATCCTGACGCCGGGGATGGATGAACAGGGCAACATGAGCGAAGAGGGGATACCCGCCGCGCTGGTGGCGAAGTTCCTTGATGAGCGAGGCGTGGTGGTGGAAAAAACCGGGCCGTATAATCTGCTGTTTTTGTTCAGCATAGGGATTGATAAGACCCGTGCGATGGGGCTGCTGCGCGGACTGACGGAATTTAAACGCGCCTACGATCTTAACCTGCGCGTCAAAAATATGTTGCCGGATCTGTATGCGGAAGATCCGGATTTTTATCGCAATATGCGCATTCAGGATCTGGCGCAGGGGATCCATAAACTGATCCGCCAGCACGATCTTCCGGGGCTGATGCTGCGGGCGTTCGAGGTTTTACCGGAGATGATCATGACCCCGCACCAGGCCTGGCAGCGTCAGATCAAAGGCGAGGTGGAAACCGTGGCGCTCGATCAACTGCCAGGGCGCGTTTCCGCGAATATGATCCTGCCTTATCCGCCAGGCGTTCCGCTGTTGATGCCCGGCGAGAGGATCACGCAACAGAGTCGGGCCGTGCTCGATTTTCTGCTGATGCTCTGCTCGATTGGCCAGCATTATCCCGGTTTTGAAACGGATATTCACGGCGCGAAACGGAATGAAGACGGGGTGTACCAGGTACGAGTCTTAAAACACGCCTGTTAGCTTGCCTGACGGGAATGTGACGAGTAACGTACTGATAATCAATAAAGGAGACGCTATGCTGGGATTAAAACAGGTTCATCACATCGCGATCATTGCGACAGACTATGCGGTGAGCAAGGCGTTTTATTGCGATATTCTGGGGTTCGATCTGTTAAGCGAAGTCTGGCGGGAAGAGCGTGACTCGTGGAAGGGCGATTTGGCGCTAAACGGGCAGTATGTGATTGAGCTTTTCTCTTTTCCCTTCCCTCCGGCGCGTCCAAGCCGACCTGAAGCCTGTGGCCTGCGCCATCTGGCTTTCAGCGTGGAAAATGTGGAAAACGCCGTTGCGCATCTGGAAAAGCATCAGGTTAAGTGCGAACCGATACGCATCGATCCGTATACCGGGAAGCGCTTTACTTTTTTCAACGATCCGGACGGTTTACCGCTTGAGCTGTATGAGCAGTAAGGCTTGTCATTAAGACGCTCGCCAGGTAACGTTGCCGGGCTAAGTCACTATAAGCATGGATCATGACCACTCTCACGTTGAATACCTCGTTACTCTCTTCTCGCCGTATTCTGGCTGCCTTTAGCGGCGGCCTGGATTCTACGGTGCTTCTGCATCAACTGGTGTTGTGGCGAGAACGCCATCCTGACGTCACGCTGCGTGCTATCCATATTCATCACGGTTTAAGCCCTCATGCTGATAGCTGGGTGCGGCATTGCGAAACCGTATGCGAACGCTGGCAGGTTCCGCTGGTAGTGGAACGGGTGACGCTGGCGGATAATGGCCTGGGTATCGAGGCCCATGCGCGTGAAGCGCGCTACCGGGCGTTCGCACAGACGCTATTGCCTGGCGAAGTGCTGGCAACCGCGCAGCACCTTGACGATCAGTGTGAAACATTCCTGCTGGCGTTAAAGCGCGGCAGCGGTCCGGCCGGACTTTCCGCGATGGGAGAGTGCTCGCCTTTTGCCGGAACTCTGCTTCTTCGCCCGCTGTTGAGAGAAACGCGGAAGACGCTGGAACAGTGGGCTGTGCGTCATGGCTTATGCTGGATTGAAGATGAAAGCAATCAGGATGACGCCTACGATCGCAATTTTTTACGCCTGCGCGCGCTTCCGCTCTTGCAGCAGCGCTGGCCGCATTTTCCTGCGTCGGTAGCCCGTAGCGCGACGCTCTGCGCCGAGCAAGAAAGGCTGCTGGACGAGCTTCTGGCCAGCGATCTTACGGACTGTACCACGGCGGAGGGAACATTGCGGCTCTCTCCATTAATGTCGATGAGCGATGTACGGCGGGCGGCGATTTTGCGTCGCTGGCTGGCGATGCGTAATGCGCCGATGCCCTCTCGCGACGCGCTGGAACGTATCTGGCAGGAGGTGGCGCTGGCGCGCGACGATGCCTCTCCCTGTTTACGCTTTGGCGATCACGAGATTCGCCGTTATCAGTCGCAACTGTGGTGGATTAAATCCGTGGCCGGACAACACGAAACGACGGTCGCCTGGCCCGTCTGGCAAACACCGCTGGCGCTGCCTGCCGGCTTAGGGACGGTACAGCTCGTTCCTGGCGGCGAACTGCGCCGACCGCGAGAGGAAGAATCCGTCAGCATTCGGTTTAAAGCGCCAGGCGTATTACATATTGTTGGGCGTAACGGTGGACGTAAGTTAAAGAAAATCTGGCAGGAGCAGGGGATCCCGCCCTGGCGACGAGATACCACGCCGTTGTTGTTTTACGGCGAAACGCTGATTGCGGCTGCGGGTGTTTTTGTGACGCGTGAGGGAGCAGCAGAAGATAAAGAAGGGGTGAGTCTGGTTTGGCATGCCTGATGGCGCTGCGCTTATCAGGCCTGCGTATCGCATGGAACGTAGGCCTGATAAGGTGCTTGCACCACCATCCGGCAACAAAATACTCAGGATTCGCTAACTACCACGGTACCAATTTCCGGGTGGCTGAAACTGGCGATTTTATCGAGACGAAGTTCACAAGACTCGCCGGAAACTTCGGCAAGCAGATATTCTACGTTTTTACGTAAGATCAAATCGTTCGCTTTTGCCTGCAAAACCTCGCCATCTTTTAACGTTAGCGTCAGTATTAAATGATGCATGCAGGCAAGCTCAAGACTATCGTAGTCATCGCAATTAATGGGTTGATACGTTTCATTCATTGACATAATCGCTCACCAGTAAGTTCGCGGCAGCATAAGCTGCCTTTTCCCTGACCGACTCTGAAAGGGCGCTATCTGCCGCCACTTCATTAAGCACTTTCAATACACAACCCAGCGCATCCGGGACATACCCTAAGTCTCCGCTGGCGATTTCCGCATACCGCTTGCGTACTAACTCACAATATTTTTCCACACGCCCTCCTGTCAGCATTCTGACTTAACCGTGGATGCAAGTCTAAGCCTACGAAGTTAAATCTTGTTTAGCAAGGTGACTATACCATACTCATTTGCGCAATATCAGCGCCTGACGCGAGTGGATAAAAGATTCGTTAACAGCCTTTTAGTGCGGTTTTCGCTACAATGGGCGCCTGATTCGAAAGGAGTTTTCTCATGGCGCTTAAAGCGACAATTTATAAAGCCGTCGTCAATGTGGCTGACCTTGATCGCAACCGGTTTCTGGATGCGGCATTGACGCTGGCGCGTCACCCTTCTGAAACGCAGGAGCGCATGATGCTGCGCCTGTTGGCATGGATAAAATATGCTGATGAACGGTTGCAGTTTACACGCGGCCTCAGCGCGGAAGATGAGCCGGAGGCTTGGCTGCGTAACGATCATCTGGGCATCGATCTCTGGATTGAGCTGGGGCTGCCGGATGAGCGCCGTATTAAGAAAGCCTGTACTCAGGCGAGCGACGTCGCGCTCTTTGCTTATAACTCCCGGGCGGCGCAAATCTGGTGGCAGCAGCATCAAAGCAAGTGCGCGCAGTTCGCTAACCTGTCCGTCTGGTATCTGGATGACGGGCAACTGGCGCAGCTCAGTGAATTTGCCGATCGTACCATGACGCTACAGGCGACGATTCAGGACGGCGCAATCTGGCTTTCTGATGCTCGGAATAATCTGGAAATACAGCTAACCGCCTGGCAACAGCCCTCATGATTGCCATCTCCCAGACGGTCTCCATAGCCGATAATGAGCTGGAAATTACGGCCATTCGCGCGCAGGGCGCGGGTGGTCAGCACGTAAATAAGACCTCTAGCGCGATTCATTTGCGCTTTGACATTCGGGCCTCTGGCCTGCCAGAGTATTATAAACAGCGTTTGCTGACGGCCAGCCACCATCTGATAAGCGATGATGGCGTCATTATCATTAAGGCGCAGGAGTTCCGGAGCCAGGAGCTCAACCGGGAAGCGGCTATCGCCAGGCTGGTTGCCGTCATAAAAGAATTAACCGCGGAGCAGAAAAGCCGTCGCGCAACCCGTCCGACGCGTGCCTCGAAAGAGCGCCGCTTGTCCTCAAAGGCGCAAAAATCTTCTGTAAAGGCGCTTCGCGGCAAAGTTCGTCGTCCACTGGATTGACGGGCAGGAATAGCAATTTCATAAGGATTTTATGGTGAGAACAGCAATATTGTCAGTAGCGGCAGCCTGTACGCTATTTGCATTGATAGGGTGTAATAACCGTGCGGAAGTTGACGCCCTGCAACCTGCGCAGGCGGCGGAATTAAAACCCATGCAGCAAAGCTGGCGCGGCGTGCTGCCCTGTGCGGATTGTGAAGGTATTGAAACGTCGCTGTTTCTGGAAAAAGACGGCACATGGGTGATGAACGAGCGCTATCAGGGCGTGCGCGAAGAACCTTCCTCTTTTGCGTCATACGGTACCTGGGCGCGGACGGCAGATAAACTGGTGTTAACCGACAGCAATGGCGAGAAATCGTATTATCGCGCGAAAGGCAATGCGCTGGAGATGCTCGACAGAGAAGGCAATCCGGTGGCTTCGCAGCTTAATTATACGCTTGTGCCTGTTACCGCCAGCCTGCCGGTAACGCCAATGCCGTTGCGTGGTATGTATGTATACAGGGCCGATGCGGCGACCTTTACCGATTGTGCGACCGGAAAACGGTTGCCGGTCGCCAGTAACGCCCAGCTTGAGCGCGGCTATTTGACGGCGAAAGGTGAAGCGGAAAAACCGGTGCTGCTGACGGTAGAAGGGCATTTTGTGTTTGCCGCGAACCCGGACACGGGCGAGCCGGTAAAAATGCTAATAGCCGATAAAAATGCGAAGTTTGCGCCGGGTAAAGATTGCACTCACTAATAAAAGGCCTCGCAGGGTGCGAGGCCTTTACATATCTGCCGGGTGGCGCCGGGCAATCCCAACAAAATGTCGTTTAGCCTTTAATCGCCTTGACCAGATAATCAACGATATCGCCGGTTTTAATCAGCGATTTTTCACCGCTGCGACGGTATTTATACTCAATATCGTCGTTATCCAGGTTGCGATCGCCAATCACGATAGTATGTGGAATACCAATCAGCTCCATATCGGCAAACATCACGCCCGGGCGCTCTTTACGGTCGTCCATCAGCACTTCAATGCCCTGCGCGCGCAATTCGCTGTACAGCTTTTCCGCCAGCTCCTGCACACGGAAGGATTTGTGCATATTCATCGGCAGAATAGCGACCTGGAAAGGCGCAATGGCGTCAGGCCATACAATGCCGCGCTCGTCAAAGTTCTGCTCGATAGCTGCGGCAACGACACGTGTTACGCCGATACCGTAGCAGCCCATTGTCAGGATCTGGTTACGGCCATCTTCACCCTGAACGGAGGCTTTCAGCGCTTCTGAGTACTTGGTACCTAACTGGAAGATGTGACCCACTTCGATACCGCGTTTGATAAGCAACGTTCCCTGACCATCCGGACTCGGATCGCCGGCGACTACGTTACGGATGTCGGCAACAACAGGCGTCGCCACATCGCGATCCCAGTTAATACCAAAGTAGTGTTTACCGTCGATGTTGGCGCCAGCGGCAAAATCGCTCATGGCGGCAACGGTACGATCGATGATGACCGGAATCGGCATATTGACCGGGCCGAGGGAGCCAGGGCCGGCATTAATTACGGCGCGAATCTCTTCTTCGGTAGCGAAGGTCAGCGGGCTGGCAACGTGCGGCAGTTTTTCCGCTTTAACTTCATTCAGTTCATGATCGCCGCGAACCAGCAGAGCCACCAGCGGAGACTTGCTGTCTTTCACCGCTTTCACCAGCAGCGTTTTTACCGTTTTTTCAATTGGCAGGTTGAATTGTTCCACCAGCTCCGCGATGGTTTTGGCATTTGGCGTATCGACCAGAGTCATTTCCTGCGTCGCCGCTGCGCGCGGTGTTTGCGGCGCGATAGCTTCTGCCAGTTCAATGTTAGCCGCGTAATCAGAAACATCAGAGAAAACGATATCGTCTTCGCCGCTTTGCGCCAGCACCTGGAATTCATGCGAGGCGTTGCCGCCGATAGAACCGGTATCGGCCTGTACCGCGCGGAAATCCAGCCCCATACGGCTGAAGATACGGCTATACGCGGCGTACATGGCGTCATAGGTTTCCTGCAACGACTCCTGAGAGGTGTGGAAAGAGTAAGCATCTTTCATCAGGAATTCGCGCGAACGCATCACGCCAAAGCGCGGACGCACTTCATCACGGAATTTGGTCTGGATTTGGAAGAAGTTCAGCGGCAACTGCTTATAAGAGCTGAGTTCATTACGCACCAGATCGGTGATAACTTCTTCGTGGGTCGGGCCGAGTACGAACGGACGCTCGCCACGGTCGACAAAACGCAGCAGTTCCGGACCGTACTGTTCCCAACGACCACTCTCTTGCCACAGGTCGGCTGGCTGAACGACTGGCATCGACACCTCGATAGCACCGGCGTTGTTCATCTCTTCACGCACGATGTTTTCGACTTTTTTCAGGACGCGCAGGCCGGTCGGCAGCCAGGTATATAACCCGGAGGCGAGCTTGCGGATCATCCCGGCGCGCAGCATCAGCTGGTGGCTGATAACCTCGGCGTCGGCAGGTGTCTCCTTCAGAGTGGAGAGCAGGTATTGGCTAGTACGCATGTTGTTACGGTTCCAGTTGAACGATCGAACAGGCTCAATGTGAGCCTGATACAAAAAAAGTGATTTAGTTTACCAGCGTGCAAGAGATGTCAAAAGAGAAGGGCGTGAAATTACCGTGGTTCCAGCGCAAACACTTCAAATCCGGTGTTAACTACACGCCAGCGCACGTTAAAATCATGCAGCCAGACGGCATAGGTTTTGCCCGTCTCTTCACCCTTACGATAAGCCGGGCGAGGATCTTGCGCCAGCACATCGCAAATAAATGTCCGTAGCTGCGGATAACGCCTTTCCAGCGTCGTAAGCTGTTGAGCCACCTCAGCGGTAAAACTCACGGGCATTTCAGCTATTGGCGCCTGTTGCGCATAGCTGGCGGCGGCGTCCGGTAAGGCCTCGGCAAACGGTAAATACGGTTTAATATCCACGACCGGCGTGCCATCCACCAGATCCAGACTGCCTAATTTCAGAATTACGCTCTCTTTCCGGCACTCGATACCTTTTAGCGCAACGAGCGACATGCCAATCGGATTGGGGCGGAACGTGGAGCGCGTGGCAAAAACGCCCATTCTGGCGTTACCGCCAAGACGGGGCGGACGAACTGTTGGCCGCCAGCCGCCGTCCATCGTCTGATGAAAAACGAAAAGTACCCACAAATGGCTGAACGCCTCCAGGCCGCGAACGGCATCGGCCTGGTTGTAAGGCGCTATCAGATGCAGTTCGCCGCAGGCGCTTTTGACCAGACCAGGCTGGCGCGGAACGGCGAATTTTTCTTTATAGGGGGAGCGAATAACGCCGATTTGTTCAAACTGAAAGCTGCTCATTTCGCCGAAATATTCAGGGCGGACCCGATACAAACCGCCTGACGGTAGCAGCCTGGCGTGCCGCTGGTAATTTCACAGCTGTGTAGCAGGACGGCGTTGGCTTTCATTTTAGATGCATTAATCTGCATACGCTTGCGCGCAGTTGGAATGTTAGGCGGAGAGTCTTGATTTGTCGCCTGGCAGGATTCGCCGCTAACTTCGCCAAGATCGCGGAAAGGTTTGCCGACTAAGTCTTCAGCATTGGTGTAAATCCTGACGGGAGCGGCACGCGGCGCTTTAGGTTTCTCCGGCTCCGCTTTTGGCGGGGTTGCGGTGCTTTGAACGGGTTCAACAGGGGATCTGCTTAGCATGGAACAACCGCCCAGCATGAGTGCCAATAAACAGATCGGTAAAGCACGCATAATATTTCCTCAATGAATGTTCTAATTGCCAGATATTGAATCAGGAGCTTGCATAAATGACAAGACGGGCAATAGCCCGTCCTGAATAATATTACAGATTGTGGAATCAGCCTAAAACTTACCAGCCTTTCACCGCACCGCCATTAAAAACTTTATTTGCGGCTTCGTACACTTCATCAGACTGGTAAGCCTGAACGAATTTTTTCACATTCTCGGCGTCTTTGTTATCTTCACGCGTCACGATCAGGTTAACGTACGGAGAATCTTTATCTTCAACGAAGATACCGTCTTTCGCTGGCGTCAGGCCAATCTGGCTGGCATAAGTCGTATTGATGACCGCTAACGCGATCTGAGCGTCATCCAGCGAACGCGGCAACTGCGGCGCTTCCAGCTCAACAATTTTCAGATTTTTCGGGTTTTCGACGATATCCAGCGAGGTAGGAAGCAGACCGACGCCGTCTTTCAGTTTAATTAGCCCTACTTTTTGCAGCAGCAGCAGGGAACGACCAAGGTTGGTCGGGTCGTTAGGCACAGCGACCTGGGAACCGTCCTTGAGCTCATCCAGAGATTTGATTTTTTTGGAATATCCTGCAATGGGATAGACAAAAGTCTTACCAACGGAAACCAGTTTGTAACCGCGATCTTTGATTTGCTGATCCAGATACGGTTTGTGCTGGAAGGCATTGGCATCGATATCGCCTTTGCTCAGCGCTTCATTAGGCAGAACATAATCATTAAAGGTCACCAATTCCACGTCCAGGCCGTATTTTTCTTTCGCGACTTTCTGCGCGACTTCGGCAACTTGCTGCTCTGCGCCAACGATTACGCCGACTTTAATATGATTCGGATCTTTTTCATCCTGACCGCAACCCGCAAGTGCCAGAGAACCAATCAGAGCACCCACTGCCGCAAAGGTTTTGAATTTGAACGCCATGCTTATTTCCTTAATGAGTATTTGTGTTGTGTTTAACGTTACTTATGCGTGACAGCCCTGACGATGCGATCGCCGGATAACTGAATTAAATAAACCAGAACGACAAGTAATACCAGCACCGTATTCATCACGGTAGCATTGTATCCAATATAACCGTACTGATAGCCGATTTGACCGAGGCCGCCTGCGCCGACAGCGCCGCCCATTGCGGAGTAACCGACCAGGGTGATCAGTGTAATGGTTGCCGCATTCACCAGACCAGGCAGCGCTTCCGGTAAAAGGATTTTACGTACAATTTGCAGCGGCGTGGCGCCCATCGCTCGCGAGGCTTCAATCAGCCCGGCAGGGATCTCTAACAACGCATTTTCCACCATACGGGCGATAAAAGGCGCGGCGCCGACGGTCAGCGGTACAATCGCGGCCTGCAAACCAATGGAGGTGCCGACAATTATTTGGGTAAAAGGAATCATCCACACCAACAGGATGATAAAGGGAATCGAGCGGAAAATATTGACCACCGCAGAGAGGGTGCGATACAGCCTGGCGTTCTCCATAATCTGCCCCGGGCGCGTAACATACAGCAATACGCCGACCGGCAGGCCAATCACGAAACCGAAGAAACCGGAGACAAAGGTCATCGCCAGCGTTTCCCAGACGCCACGAACCAGTAACCACATCATTGCCTCAGACATAACCCAGTACCTCTACTTTCACATGGTGATCCTGCAGCCAGGCAATTGCGGCTTGCGTCTCTTCTTGTGTGCCGTGCATTTCCGTTAGCATAATGCCGAACTTCACACCGCCCGCGTAATCCATCTGCGCGCTAATAATATTATTGTTCACGGTGAAACGACGCGCGGTTTCAGAAAGCAGCGGGGCATCCACAGACTGTCCGGTGAACTCCATGCGCAGCATCGGCACGCTGTCAGTTTCCGGCGACGCTTTCAAACGCGCCTGGTAATCTTCCGGAATGTCCAGATGCAGAGTGGACTGAATAAACTTCTGCGCCAGCGGTGTTTTAGGATGCGAGAAGACTTCGCTGACCGTATCCTGCTCAATAAGCTCGCCATTACTGATGACGGCAACGCAGTCGCAGATACGTTTTACGACATCCATTTCATGAGTGATAAGCAGAATCGTCAACCCCAAACGACGGTTGATATCTTTCAGCAATTCCAGAATCGAACGGGTCGTTGCGGGATCAAGCGCGCTGGTGGCTTCATCGCACAGCAACACTTTTGGATTACTGGCTAACGCGCGGGCAATCGCGACACGCTGTTTCTGACCGCCGGAAAGATTTGCCGGATAGCTGTCGTGCTTGTCGCCAAGACCGACTAAATCCAGCAGCTCTGTGACACGGCGTTTGATCTCTTCCTTTGGTGTGTTATCCAGTTCCAGCGGCAACGCGACGTTGCCAAGCACGGTACGGGAAGAGAGCAGGTTAAAATGTTGGAAAATCATGCCGATTTGACGGCGAGCTTTGGTCAACTCAGACTCTGAAAGCGTTGTCAGCTCCTGACCGCCGACCTGAACGCTACCTTCGGTTGGGCGTTCAAGTAAGTTAACGCAGCGGATAAGCGTACTTTTACCGGCGCCGGAGGCGCCAATGACGCCATAAATCTGCCCGGCAGGCACGTGCAGGCTGACATTATTTAGCGCCTGAATGGTGCGCGTCCCCTGCTGGAACACTTTGGTAATATTCGAAAGTTTAATCATTGGTTATTTATTATCGTAATTAAGTTAGCCGTGGCATTTTCGTCTGTCTAATACGGTCAACGCCGTCAACAGAATGGATGTTAAGGCATCCAGACGTCTAAATCAATCAGGCTTTATACGATGAGCACTTTCTTGCCTGCTGAAACATGCGATACTAGCGCCACTTGCTTTACTCAGGAGCTATAAAAGGTGGCAAAGTCTGTACCCGCAATTTTTCTCGACCGTGACGGCACCATTAATGTGGATCACGGCTACGTACATGAAATCGATGCATTTGAGTTTATAGACGGCGTTATTGACGCGATGCGCGAGCTAAAAAAAATGGGCTATGCGTTGGTGGTGGTGACGAACCAGTCCGGAATCGCGCGCGGCAAATTCACTGAGGCGCAGTTTGAAACGTTAACCGAATGGATGGACTGGTCGTTGGCGGATCGCGATGTTGATTTGGACGGCATCTATTATTGTCCTCACCATCCGCAGGGCAGTATAGAAGAGTTCCGTCAGGTATGTGATTGCCGCAAGCCGCATCCAGGAATGCTTATCTCGGCGCGTGATTTCCTGCATATCGATATGGCGGCTTCTTATATGGTGGGAGACAAGCTGGAAGATATGCAGGCGGCTGCGGCGGCAAATGTCGGGACAAAAGTGCTGGTGCGTACGGGCAAACCGGTCACGGCAGAAGCAGAAAACGCGGCGGACTGGGTGTTAAACAGCCTTGCCGACCTGCCATCGGCGATAAAAAAGCAGCAAAAATAAGCGTTATGGATAAAAGATGAGCGGTTAAAACAAAAATGCATTTTTCCGCTTGTCTTCCTGAACCGACTCCCTATAATGCGCCTCCATCGACACGGCGGATGTGAATCACTTCACACAAACAGCCGGTCGGTTGAAGAGAAAAATCCTGAAATTCAGGGTTGACTCTGAAAGAGGAAAGCGTAATATACGCCACCTCGCGACGGTGAGCTGTAAGCCGCGTCGCACCTGCTCTTTAACAATTTATCAGACAATCTGTGTGGGCACTCGAAGATACGGATTCTTGACGTCCTCGGACGAAAAATGAATACCAAGTCTCAAGAGTGAACACGTAATTCATTACGAAGTTTAATTCATTGAGCATCAAACTTTTAAATTGAAGAGTTTGATCATGGCTCAGATTGAACGCTGGCGGCAGGCCTAACACATGCAAGTCGAACGGTAACAGGAAGCAGCTTGCTGCTTTGCTGACGAGTGGCGGACGGGTGAGTAATGTCTGGGAAACTGCCTGATGGAGGGGGATAACTACTGGAAACGGTGGCTAATACCGCATAACGTCGCAAGACCAAAGAGGGGGACCTTCGGGCCTCTTGCCATCAGATGTGCCCAGATGGGATTAGCTTGTTGGTGAGGTAACGGCTCACCAAGGCGACGATCCCTAGCTGGTCTGAGAGGATGACCAGCCACACTGGAACTGAGACACGGTCCAGACTCCTACGGGAGGCAGCAGTGGGGAATATTGCACAATGGGCGCAAGCCTGATGCAGCCATGCCGCGTGTATGAAGAAGGCCTTCGGGTTGTAAAGTACTTTCAGCGGGGAGGAAGGTGTTGTGGTTAATAACCGCAGCAATTGACGTTACCCGCAGAAGAAGCACCGGCTAACTCCGTGCCAGCAGCCGCGGTAATACGGAGGGTGCAAGCGTTAATCGGAATTACTGGGCGTAAAGCGCACGCAGGCGGTCTGTCAAGTCGGATGTGAAATCCCCGGGCTCAACCTGGGAACTGCATTCGAAACTGGCAGGCTTGAGTCTTGTAGAGGGGGGTAGAATTCCAGGTGTAGCGGTGAAATGCGTAGAGATCTGGAGGAATACCGGTGGCGAAGGCGGCCCCCTGGACAAAGACTGACGCTCAGGTGCGAAAGCGTGGGGAGCAAACAGGATTAGATACCCTGGTAGTCCACGCCGTAAACGATGTCTACTTGGAGGTTGTGCCCTTGAGGCGTGGCTTCCGGAGCTAACGCGTTAAGTAGACCGCCTGGGGAGTACGGCCGCAAGGTTAAAACTCAAATGAATTGACGGGGGCCCGCACAAGCGGTGGAGCATGTGGTTTAATTCGATGCAACGCGAAGAACCTTACCTGGTCTTGACATCCACAGAAGAATCCAGAGATGGATTTGTGCCTTCGGGAACTGTGAGACAGGTGCTGCATGGCTGTCGTCAGCTCGTGTTGTGAAATGTTGGGTTAAGTCCCGCAACGAGCGCAACCCTTATCCTTTGTTGCCAGCGATTAGGTCGGGAACTCAAAGGAGACTGCCAGTGATAAACTGGAGGAAGGTGGGGATGACGTCAAGTCATCATGGCCCTTACGACCAGGGCTACACACGTGCTACAATGGCGCATACAAAGAGAAGCGACCTCGCGAGAGCAAGCGGACCTCATAAAGTGCGTCGTAGTCCGGATTGGAGTCTGCAACTCGACTCCATGAAGTCGGAATCGCTAGTAATCGTGGATCAGAATGCCACGGTGAATACGTTCCCGGGCCTTGTACACACCGCCCGTCACACCATGGGAGTGGGTTGCAAAAGAAGTAGGTAGCTTAACCTTCGGGAGGGCGCTTACCACTTTGTGATTCATGACTGGGGTGAAGTCGTAACAAGGTAACCGTAGGGGAACCTGCGGTTGGATCACCTCCTTACCTGAAAGAAGCGTACTTTGCAGTGCTCACACAGATTGTCTGATGAAAAGTAAATAGCAAGGCGTCTTGCGAAGCAGACTGATACGTCCCCTTCGTCTAGAGGCCCAGGACACCGCCCTTTCACGGCGGTAACAGGGGTTCGAATCCCCTAGGGGACGCCACTTGCTGGTTTGTGAGTGAAAGTCACCTGCCTTAATATCTCAAAACTGACTTACGAGTCACGTTTGAGATATTTGCTCTTTAAAAATCTGGATCAAGCTGAAAATTGAAACACAGAACAACGAAAGTTGTTCGTGAGTCTCTCAAATTTTCGCAACACGATGATGAATCGTAAGAAACATCTTCGGGTTGTGAGGTTAAGCGACTAAGCGTACACGGTGGATGCCCTGGCAGTCAGAGGCGATGAAGGGCGTGCTAATCTGCGATAAGCGCCGGTAAGGTGATATGAACCGTTATAACCGGCGATACCCGAATGGGGAAACCCAGTGTGATTCGTCACACTATCATTAACTGAATCCATAGGTTAATGAGGCGAACCGGGGGAACTGAAACATCTAAGTACCCCGAGGAAAAGAAATCAACCGAGATTCCCCCAGTAGCGGCGAGCGAACGGGGAGGAGCCCAGAGCCTGAATCAGCATGTGTGTTAGTGGAAGCGTCTGGAAAGGCGCGCGATACAGGGTGACAGCCCCGTACACAAAAGCGCATGTGCTGTGAGCTCGATGAGTAGGGCGGGACACGTGGTATCCTGTCTGAATATGGGGGGACCATCCTCCAAGGCTAAATACTCCTGACTGACCGATAGTGAACCAGTACCGTGAGGGAAAGGCGAAAAGAACCCCGGCGAGGGGAGTGAAAAAGAACCTGAAACCGTGTACGTACAAGCAGTGGGAGCACAGGTTTACCTGTGTGACTGCGTACCTTTTGTATAATGGGTCAGCGACTTATATTCTGTAGCAAGGTTAACCGAATAGGGGAGCCGGAGGGAAACCGAGTCTTAACCGGGCGTTAAGTTGCAGGGTATAGACCCGAAACCCGGTGATCTAGCCATGGGCAGGTTGAAGGTTGGGTAACACTAACTGGAGGACCGAACCGACTAATGTTGAAAAATTAGCGGATGACCTGTGGCTGGGGGTGAAAGGCCAATCAAACCGGGAGATAGCTGGTTCTCCCCGAAAGCTATTTAGGTAGCGCCTCGTGAATTCATCTCCGGGGGTAGAGCACTGTTTCGGCTAGGGGGCCATCCCGGCTTACCAACCCGATGCAAACTGCGAATACCGGAGAATGTTATCACGGGAGACACACGGCGGGTGCTAACGTCCGTCGTGAAGAGGGAAACAACCCAGACCGCCAGCTAAGGTCCCAAAGTCATGGTTAAGTGGGAAACGATGTGGGAAGGCCCAGACAGCCAGGATGTTGGCTTAGAAGCAGCCATCATTTAAAGAAAGCGTAATAGCTCACTGGTCGAGTCGGCCTGCGCGGAAGATGTAACGGGGCTAAACCATGCACCGAAGCTGCGGCAGCGAACGTATCACTTAAAGCGATTCAGCGGGTTACGATTGACGGAGCGAAGCGACGTCAAAGCGTATACAAAGTCGAGTCGGTTTAAGGATACGTTCGTTGGGTAGGGGAGCGTTCTGTAAGCCTGCGAAGGTGGCCTGTGAGGGTTGCTGGAGGTATCAGAAGTGCGAATGCTGACATAAGTAACGATAAAGCGGGTGAAAAGCCCGCTCGCCGGAAGACCAAGGGTTCCTGTCCAACGTTAATCGGGGCAGGGTGAGTCGACCCCTAAGGCGAGGCCGAAAGGCGTAGTCGATGGGAAACGGGTTAATATTCCCGTACTTGGTGTTACTGCGAAGGGGGGACGGAGAAGGCTATGTTGGCCGGGCGACGGTTGTCCCGGTTTAAGCGTGTAGGTGTGTGTTCCAGGTAAATCCGGTTCACTTTAACACTGAGGCGTGATGACGAGGCACTACGGTGCTGAAGTAACAAATGCCCTGCTTCCAGGAAAAGCCTCTAAGCATCAGGTAACATCAAATCGTACCCCAAACCGACACAGGTGGTCAGGTAGAGAATACCAAGGCGCTTGAGAGAACTCGGGTGAAGGAACTAGGCAAAATGGTGCCGTAACTTCGGGAGAAGGCACGCTGACACGTAGGTGAAGTGATTTACTCACGGAGCTGAAGTCAGTCGAAGATACCAGCTGGCTGCAACTGTTTATTAAAAACACAGCACTGTGCAAACACGAAAGTGGACGTATACGGTGTGACGCCTGCCCGGTGCCGGAAGGTTAATTGATGGGGTCAGCGCAAGCGAAGCTCCTGATCGAAGCCCCGGTAAACGGCGGCCGTAACTATAACGGTCCTAAGGTAGCGAAATTCCTTGTCGGGTAAGTTCCGACCTGCACGAATGGCGTAATGATGGCCAGGCTGTCTCCACCCGAGACTCAGTGAAATTGAACTCGCTGTGAAGATGCAGTGTACCCGCGGCAAGACGGAAAGACCCCGTGAACCTTTACTATAGCTTGACACTGAACATTGAGCCTTGATGTGTAGGATAGGTGGGAGGCTTTGAAGTGTGGACGCCAGTCTGCATGGAGCCGACCTTGAAATACCACCCTTTAATGTTTGATGTTCTAACGTGGACCCGTTACCCGGGTTACGGACAGTGTCTGGTGGGTAGTTTGACTGGGGCGGTCTCCTCCTAAAGAGTAACGGAGGAGCACGAAGGTTGGCTAATCCTGGTCGGACATCAGGAGGTTAGTGCAATGGCATAAGCCAGCTTGACTGCGAGCGTGACGGCGCGAGCAGGTGCGAAAGCAGGTCATAGTGATCCGGTGGTTCTGAATGGAAGGGCCATCGCTCAACGGATAAAAGGTACTCCGGGGATAACAGGCTGATACCGCCCAAGAGTTCATATCGACGGCGGTGTTTGGCACCTCGATGTCGGCTCATCACATCCTGGGGCTGAAGCAGGTCCCAAGGGTATGGCTGTTCGCCATTTAAAGTGGTACGCGAGCTGGGTTTAGAACGTCGTGAGACAGTTCGGTCCCTATCTGCCGTGGGCGCTGGAGAACTGAGGGGGGCTGCTCCTAGTACGAGAGGACCGGAGTGGACGCATCACTGGTGTTCGGGTTGTCATGCCAATGGCACTGCCCGGTAGCTAAATGCGGAAGAGATAAGTGCTGAAAGCATCTAAGCACGAAACTTGCCCCGAGATGAGTTCTCCCTGAGACTTAGAGTCTCCTGAAGGAACGTTGAAGACGACGACGTTGATAGGCCGGGTGTGTAAGCGCAGCGATGCGTTGAGCTAACCGGTACTAATGAACCGTGAGGCTTAACCTTACAACGCCGAAGATGTTTTGGCGGATGAGAGACGATTTTCAGCAGTGATTCAGAGTTGAGTACGCAATAATTTGCGCAGCAGCAAGGCGGCAAGCGAAGGAAAGGAAGGAGCATACAGAAGTATGTGACTGAGTTTACGAGCGCAGGCAACGCCGCTGATGCGATAAAGAATTGCGTACAGAGCACAAAGAATTTGCCTGGCGGCAGTAGCGCGGTGGTCCCACCTGACCCCATGCCGAACTCAGAAGTGAAACGCCGTAGCGCCGATGGTAGTGTGGGGTCTCCCCATGCGAGAGTAGGGAACTGCCAGGCATCAAATAAAACGAAGGGCCCTGTCGGAAGACAGGGCCTTTTGTTTTTGTCTGTTTCTGCCGGATGGCGGCTCCGCCTTATCCGGCCTACAGGAATTATCCCGCCTACGAAGCTGGTGTTCTTGTAGAACCGACAAGAGTACATCCCACCCAATCGTTAACGATGAACTATCCTTTACACGTGCTTATATAAGCAGTGAGGATTTTCATTGGCTATCAAACCTTTTAACTACCAGCAGGACTTTTCCAGCATTGACTTCCGCCAGCAGCCTGAATTGTATCAGGTTGGACGAGGCGAGCAGGGGGTGCTACTGGTTGAACCCTACAAAAGCGAAATTCTTCCTTTCTGGCGCTATAAAGATGAAGCATCGGCGATGAAATCCGCAGAACAGATCTACCAGTTGTTCGAAGCTTACCGGCAGCAGGATGATTTCGTTGGTATGGACATGGCGCGTAAATTTATTCAGATGGGATACACCCGCGCCAGGCGATACGCTAACTATAAAGGCGGTAAAAAGTATGCAGAAGACGGCAGCCTGAATACACGGGGTAATGATCCTATTAAGGCCGCGGCGGCAACGGTTTTCAAAGGTTGGTGGGATAAAATCCGTCAGGACGAAGACTATCTGAAACGGAAACGCCAGCATCAGGCACGGTGGGGATAAAAATTAGCAAACAAATAATTAACACTTTATTTACTTTTGGGTCTCGCGTAATCTGAATCTCCAAAATAAAAGGCCGATTAAGCCTGGCAACAAGGAGAACAGTATGGCAGAAATTATTCAGCGTATAGATAAAAATAACGCTGAGGCTCCGGAGATGCGGCGACGCATATGGGCTATCGTGGGGGCCTCTTCCGGAAACTTAGTGGA
The DNA here is from genome assembly GCF_050574145.1 of Salmonella sp. GDC200615. Classification (NCBI taxonomy): domain Bacteria; kingdom Pseudomonadati; phylum Pseudomonadota; class Gammaproteobacteria; order Enterobacterales; family Enterobacteriaceae; genus Salmonella; species Salmonella sp. GDC200615. The sequence goes on from NZ_CP192247.1 coordinate 1,170,646, forward strand.
ATGGTTTGATTTCTACGTCTACTCTTTCTGCTCGCTCTATTTTGCACATATCTTCTTTCCTTCTGGTAATACCACTACTCAGCTTTTGCAAACGGCAGGCGTCTTTGCCGCCGGTTTTTTAATGCGGCCTATCGGTGGTTGGCTGTTTGGACGCATTGCCGATCGACGCGGGCGCAAAGCCTCAATGTTGATTTCGGTGTGCATGATGTGCATGGGGTCGCTGGTGATTGCCTGCTTACCTGGTTACGATACCATCGGCACCTGGGCACCGGCGCTGCTACTTATTGCAAGGTTATTTCAGGGGCTCTCGGTAGGGGGAGAGTATGGGACCAGCGCGACATATATGAGTGAAGTTGCGCTTGAAGGTCGTAAGGGATTTTTCGCGTCGTTTCAGTACGTTACGCTTATCGGTGGCCAACTACTGGCATTGCTGGTCGTTGTGATTTTGCAGCAGGTTCTGGAGGATGCTGAGCTTCGTGCCTGGGGATGGCGTATTCCCTTTGCGCTGGGCGCCGTGCTGGCGGTTGTGGCGTTATGGCTACGTCGCCAGCTGGATGAAACCTCGAAGCATGAGACTCGCGCATTAAAAGAAGCCGGTTCGTTGAAAGGTTTGTGGCGTAATCGCAAAGCCTTTTTGATGGTGCTTGGTTTCACCGCGGCAGGCTCGCTGTGCTTTTATACCTTCACCACCTATATGCAGAAATATCTGGTAAATACAGCAGGTATGCATGCCAATGTCGCCAGCGGCATTATGACGGTCGCGCTGTGTGTTTTCATGTTTGTGCAGCCGTTATTCGGCACGTTATCCGATAAGATTGGCAGGCGCACCTCTATGCTATGTTTTGGCGCACTCGCGACGCTTTTCACCGTTCCAATTCTCTCCGCGTTGCAGAATGTGACGTCGCCTTATGCCGCATTTGCTTTAGTGATGTGCGCGCTATTGATTGTGAGTTTCTATACCTCGATTAGCGGGATCCTGAAAGCAGAGATGTTTCCGGCGCAGGTTCGCGCCCTGGGCGTCGGTTTATCTTACGCGGTAGCAAACGCGTTATTTGGCGGCTCTGCGGAATATGTCGCGCTGTCGCTAAAATCTGTCGGTATGGAGAGTTCGTTCTTCTGGTATGTTACCGCGATGGCCGTTCTGGCTTTCCTGGTTTCGTTGATGTTGCACCGTAAAGGAAAGGGCTTACGCCTTTAGTATCGCGCCATTTGCCAGATAGCGTAACCGGTTGTCGCGCCAGCGACATCCCAGACAAAATCTTTCCAGCTCCAGCTGCTGCCTTCCGGGCGGCTGTCCCAGAGTTCTTTTGAGGCTCCGAGACTCAAAGAAAACATCAGCCCTATCGCTGCGCTGCGGTCAGGGCTTACTCCCTGGTGACGCGCATACTCATTACCGGCTGCCGATAGCATCGCTGATGCCATAAAATGCTGGGCTTTATCCTGACCGCTCCAGTGGTCGTTAGCCAGATGGCTGCACCCGGAGAGAAACAACACCGTAAAAGGAATCAACACGCGCACCAGTTCACTCCTAAGAGAAAACCCCGTACAGGACGGGGCTTCGATTACAGGATACGGCTAATTAATCTGTCGATGCGGATCCGGCGCAGACGGCGAATCAATTTACGCACTTTTATCGGATAGTCGGCAATGCTCTGCAGGTCACGATAATGTTTTACGATGGTTGTGTGCGTTCGGATAAGTTCCAGCTCTTTTTCCCGCTGAGGGGCAAGCTCCTGCTTAGGATCGTGGATCAGAATGGCGTTTTCCAGATCCAGACGCCAGGCGCGGGGATTCAGATTGTTGCCGGTGAGTAGCATCCATTTATCATCTACCCACATCCCCTTCAAATGATAGGTATTGTCGTCATCTTTCCACAGACGCACCACAAGCTGATCGGTATTGACGTAATACTGTAAACGGCTCAGGAAGCGGCGCAGGTTAATCTCATAGAGATAGGGCAACGCGCCAATGATCTTGAACGGTTCATCTTCCGGAATGTAAAAATCATTCGCGGTTTTATCGCCAACAATGATTTCGACTTTCTTTCCGTCGCGCAGTAGCTGAATAATATTCCGCACCAGCACCGCTGGTAGATTGAAATAAGGGGTACAAATGGTGAGCTTATGCTCCGCACAGGGCATGAGATGGAAAATGGTTTTGTTCAGCAGACTGGATTTGCCAAGCCCGACCAGCGGCGTAACGGAGAGTTGCTCGTCATTAGCGTCACCCTGAAAATGATATGACGCATCACGCAGCTCCTGACGGTATAAGCGGATATCGTTTTTAATCTCCGGGCTTTTCGGCCGCTGGGTATTATCCAGACGATTCACACCACGGCCATTCATCAGATTTTGCGTCACCCAGTCAAACATGATGTCTGCCATTTGCCGATTGCGAATCAGCTGGTAGCGATCGTAGCGATATTTGTCATGCTGATGGAGATAGACATCGTTCAGGCTGGCGCCGCTGTACAGGACGCTATCATCAATGATAAAGCCTTTAAAATGCAGTACGCCAAGCGCTTCTCGCGTATTAATCGGTACGCCGTAAACCGGGACATCAATGCCGGGGTTTTCCTGCGCCAGTCGGCAATACCAGTCTGCATTGGTATTCGAGTCCGCTGCGCCAATACGCCCGCGTTGCGCGCGATGCCAGTCGACCAGCACCCTCACGTCCAGTTCAGGACGCTGCCGTTTAGCCGCATAGAGCGCGTCGAGTATACCTTTACCCCCATCGTCCTGTTCCAGATACAGGGCAACGATACAAATACGCTGCGTCGCGCTGGCGATTTTCTCCAGCAGTGTCTCCCGAAAAGTAGCAGGAGTATAAAAGAAATCTACATCATCAACTGACTGAGAAATCTTAGGGAGTTGGGCAAGGTGTTGTTGATGTTTATTACGCTTAAATTTTGACAACATCACAGTGCATTTCTTCTCTGTTCATTGAAGGGTCCTCTGTGCTATGCAGACGACATAAGCGAGCAATAATAACATCAGTACCCGTTAAAGTGGTCAACATTTCCAGTACATTACTCACGATTCATCACATTTGGCCAGATTCAGCGTCAATCCCACGATGCCCTCTTCGAGCTGAATATCGACCTGAAATCCCAGTTTTCTGGCCAGCGCGACCATGCCGCGATTGTTTGGCATCGTAATACCGTTCAGCCGCTTCAATCCGTGATCGCGAGTATAGGCAATCAATTTCTCCATTAAACGGCGTCCTAAACCCAACCCTTTGAGATCTGAACGTACCAATACGGCAAATTCGGTATCTACGTTGTCAGGATCGGAGATCGCGCGCGTTACGCCGAGGATCTCTTCAGCATTGTCCATCCGCCTCACGGCCACAAAGGCCATTTCTCGATCGTAGTCGATCTGCGTCATGTTGGCTAAATCTTCATGGGTGAATTCGTTGATCTCGCTGAAATAACGGTAGTAAAGATCCTCTTTGGTGACCTGTGCGATGAATTGTCGCAGTTGGGGCTCATCTTCCGGCAGGATAGGACGGAACAGGCAGCGATCGCCATTTTTCATCTCCACCCACTCTTCAAGCTGGTGGGGATAGGGGCGTACCGCAAGTCGACTTTCGTTATCGCCATCAAACGGGGCAATATCCAGCGTCACATCCAGCGCGGTAAACTCACTGGCGGAAGCCAGCAGCGGATGGATATCCAGACGCTGAATTTCCGGGCAGTCGACAATCAGGTTTGAAACCTGGACCAGCAATTGGCTTAAACCGACAATATCCAGCGGACGCAGCGCGCTACGGGCGCGAATTTTCCGCTGTTTAATGCCCTGAATCACCAGATAGCGCGCCAGGTTCATGTTGAGCGGCGGCAGCGCGACGACAGCCTGCTCTTCCGGACGCCACTCTACGCCGCCTTCACCCAACATAATCAAAGGACCAAACACCGGATCGTGCTCGACCACCACACGAAGCTCCTGCGCGCCGGCGCGGTTAGCCATGCTTTGTACCAGCAAACCGTGAATCCGCGCTTGCGGCCAGGCCATCTTTACACGATCAAAAATGGCGTTCGCGGCCTGTTGTACCTCGCTTGCGGTCCGCAGGTAAAGCATGACCCCCTGAACTTCAGATTTATGCGGAATGTCGGGCGAGCGCAGCTTGAGAGCTACCGGATAGCCTATCTGTTCGGCGATATGCACCGCTTCAGCGCTGTCGCTGGCAATCCAGGTTGGGAGCGTGTGCAGCCCATAGGCGTGTAAAATCGGCTGTACTTCATGGGTATCCAGTGAGGCGGCGCCTTCCGCAATCGCCCGCTGTAACAGATTATGCGCCTCAGCGGTATTGGACGTCAGGTTACTCGGCAACGCTGGCGTTTCTCGCAGTTGCTTCTGGTTACGCCGGTATTCCACCATATGCATAAACGCGGTAATCGTGCCTTCCGGCGTACGGTAGGTTGGTAATCCGGCTTCGCTGAATAGCCGTCTTGCCTCCTGAGACGAGAACTCGCCGCACCAGTTTGTCAGCAGTGTAACAAGCTTGCCTCTGGGGTGGCGCTTAATCGTCTCGATCAGGGCATGGGCGCTTTCCGTACCCGGCGCGGCAGCGCTGGGAGAGTGGATAACCATAAGCGCGTCAAAATCCTGACTGGCGAGCAGGATATCCAGCGTTTTGACGTAATGTTCGCTGCTGGCGTCATCACACAGATCCAGCGGATTGGAAATATCAATGTGCGCGGGAAGCGCCTGCCGTAGTTGCAGGCAGGTCTCTTCGCTCAACGTCGCCAGCTTGCCGTTACGCGACCACAACTCATCTAACGCCAGCGCGGCAGGCGCGGCGCCATTGCTGATGATCATCAGTCTGTCGCCGCGTAGCGGACGCATATGGCTCAGTGTTTCGACGGCGGAAAAAAGCTCGTGCGTATCCTGGACTCGCAGCAGGCCTGCGCGCTGGATGGCCGCATCCCACGCAGGGTCCATTCCCGCGCTGGTATTAAGTAAACGCTGGGCTGCCGGGCTTCGGCCGCTTTTAATCACCAGAATCGGTTTGTTACGTGAAGCGCTACGGGCGGCGGAAACAAAACGGCGGGCGTCGCTTAACTGTTCCAGATAGAGCAAAATCGCGCTGGTCTTGCTGTCGCGCGCCAGATAGTCCAGTAGTTCATCGACATCAATATCCAGGCTATCGCCCGGCGCGATAAAGTAGGAAAAGCCCATTTCACGCTGTTGCGCCCAGTCAAGAATAGTATTGGAAACGGCGGCAGACTGGGAAATAAAAGCGAGCTTGCCCTGTTTAATCGGGACGGGAGAAAAGCTGGCATTCAGCCCTTGCCACGGCGCGAGGAGCCCAAGACTGTTTGGACCCAGCAGACGCATTTTATAATGCCGGGCACAGGCAAGAAGTTCTTCATGTTGCGACGTGGGAGCAGAAAGGATAATGCACGTTTTACACCCTTTCGCGCCAAGCGCGTCCAGTAATGCCAGGTTACGGCTGGCGTTAGTGCATAAAATAGCCAGATCGGGGGTGAAAGGGAGACTGGCGATATCCGGCCAGGCCATGACGCCTAAAACGGCTTTCCAGGCGGGCGTCACGGGAAGGACGGGGCCATTGAATCCGCCCGCCAACAAGTTACGCATCATCAGGTAACCCGCGCGGTGGGGCTTCATTGATGCGCCAATCACCGCGATCGATTTTGGCCGCAGTAGCGCTTCCAGTCCTTGCTGGCTCATACCGGTTTCCCTTACACAGAAGTGACCGGATAATTTTAAACGCTTTCGCTATTTTATGCTGTGACGTTTCCCGGATGTTGCGTTTTTCCTGCCAGATAGCGCGTTTTAAAACGGGTGAAATGTTCACCTAAACTGGTTGCCGCCTCGGTATCTCCCGCCAGATCTAACAACGCTATCGCGACTTCGGCGGTACAATATTGCCCTTCGGCATGGATTTCACGCAGACGATAAGCTGAAAGACGCGATAAATCGACGTAAATGACCGGCAGATGATCCAGATAAGGGCTTTTACGAAACATTTTACGTGCTTCGGGCCAGGTGCCGTCCAGCATAATAAACAGCGGCGGTTTCCCGGCGGGCGGGGTGGAAATGACCTCGCGCGCTTCGCCGGCGTAGGACGCAGGAAAGACCACTATCGGTTGATAATCCGGATGCTGTACCAACTCCAGCAACGCCTGTGGCGGCTCGGTACGCGACCACTGAAACGCCGCGGTATCCGGCAAAATATCGGCTATCAGCCGGCCGGTATTGCTGGGTTTCATCGGTTCAGTGTCAAACATGACCAGACAAAAACGGCTTTTCGCCTGAGAAGGCGTTAACGTATCACACAGGCAAGATTTTAGCGGCAGCAGGCAGCGTTGACAGCGGCGAACCCGATTGCCTCTGGCAAGAAAAGGGCGAGTAGCGCGCGCAAGCCGTTCGGAGCGTAACTGAAGGACAGCGTTATTGGTCATAGAAAGCGTTTGCGGAGAAAAACGCTATTGTGGCAGAGGTGAAAACGGGGCACAAGATGCGCCCCGTGGCGTTTACAGCGCTTCGTTCAGCCAGCTGTCGAAAGGCGCTTTAGGCACTGCGCCATTAAGCATATCGACCACCTGTCCATGTTTAAAAATCATAATCGTCGGGATGCTGCGGATACCGAAACGGGCGCTGAGTTCCCGTTCCGCCTGGTATTCACTTTGACGAAACGGACTTTACCGCTGCGCTCTTCTGCGACATCCTCGAAGATTGGCGCAAAGTTACGGCAAGGGCTGCACCAGGGGGCCCAAAAGTCGATCACCACTGGAAGATCGTCCTTCAACAGTTTGTCCAGCGTTTCGCCGGTCGCATTAATGACTTCTCCGTCAAACAACTCATGACCGCAGCGTCCACATTTTGCCGCATCCTGAAGCCGATCGTCGGGGATGCGGTTAATGGCCTGACAATGGGTACAAACGGTGTTCATAGCTAACCTCTGAATACGTCGGAAGACGTCCCGCTACGCGCGGGATGTTTCTATAATGTTACATATTATCGAGGAGTCTGTGCTAAACAACAATGTGTTTTATTCAATGAGTACAATAGTCGCAAGCTTTTAAACGAAATCATGGCTAACCGGATGCACATCGGGTAATCTTCGCGCTTCGCGCAGCGCTGGTGGAGAAAAGCATGAACGATGAATTAAAAAACAAAAGCGGCAAAGTCAAAGTGATGTATGTCCGTAGTGATGATGACTCTGATAAACGCACCCATAACCCGCGTACCGGGAAAGGGGGAGGCCGCCCAGCAAAGTCTCGCACTGACGGTGGACGTCGCCCCGCCCGTGATGAGCGAAATAATCAGAGCCGTGACCGTAAACATGAAACTTCGCCGTGGCGCACCGTGTCCCGCGCGCCAGGCGATGAAACGCCTGAGAAAGTCGATCATGGTGGTATTAGCGGTAAAAGTTTTATTGACCCTGAAGTTTTGCGTCGCCAGCGTGCGGAAGAGACGCGCGTCTACGGTGAAAACGCCTGCCAGGCGCTATTCCAGAGCCGTCCTGACGCCATCGTGCGCGCATGGTTTATCCAAAGCGTAACGCCGCGTTTTAAAGAGGCGCTGCGCTGGATGGCGGCGAATCGTAAAGCCTACCATGTGGTGGATGAAGCCGAACTGGCAAAAGCTTCCGGGACTGAGCACCACGGTGGCGTGTGTTTCCTGATTAAAAAGCGTAACGGTACGACCGTTAAGCAATGGGTAAAGCAGGCGGCGGATCAAGACTGCGTGCTGGCGTTGGAAGATGTCGCTAACCCGCATAATCTGGGCGGCATGATGCGTAGCTGCGCGCACTTCGGCGTGAAAGGCGTGGTGGTACAGGATGCGGCGTTGCTGGAGTCCGGTGCGGCGATTCGTACTGCGGAAGGCGGGGCGGAGCATGTCCAGCCGATTACTGGTGAAAGCATTGTTGACGTACTGGATGATTTTCGTCAGGCGGGGTACACCGTGGTGACGACGTCCAGCGATCGCGGTCAGGCGCTCTTTAGTACGACCCTGCCGGAAAAGATGGTGCTGGTCTTAGGCCGTGAATATGACTACCTGCCGGAAGCGGCGCGCGAACCCGACGATCTGTGCGTGAAAATTAACGGCACCGGGAGCGTGGAAAGCCTGAATGTGTCGGTTGCGACAGGCGTGCTGCTCGCCGAGTGGTGGCGACAGAATAAAGCGTAAGGGCTGCAGCCCGGTGACGCAACGCGCGCCGGGCCGATTATGTACTTCCTACCGCCCGGTCAGACAAGGCGCTTTCGCGCTGTTATCCGGGCGATAAAACGGCGAGCCGCCAACGTTATTCACTCTCAGCCGGTAATACTGGCGTCCAGTCGATAGTTTTCTCGCCGTGTTGTTCCAGCCATTGGTTCGTTAGCGCAAAATGGTTACAGCCAAAAAATCCGCGGTGCGCAGAGAGTGGCGAGGGATGCGGAGCTTTCAGAATATGGTGGCGCTGTGGATCAATAATCGCGCCTTTTTTCTGGGCGTGCGAGCCCCACAGCAAGAAGACGACCCCTTCGCGGTGTTGGTTAATCAGGCTTATCACTTTATCCGTAAAGGTTTCCCACCCCAGGCTGGCATGAGAGTGCGCCTGGCCTGCCCGTACCGTGAGCACCGTATTCAGTAACAGTACGCCCTGGCGCGCCCAGCTTTCCAGATAACCGTGCGCTGGGCGAACAAAGCCGGGAATGGAGGCTTCCAGCTCTTTGTACATATTCACTAATGACGGCGGGGGAGCGATCCCAGGGCGCACGGAAAACGCCAGACCATGTGCCTGGCCGGGGCCGTGGTAAGGATCTTGTCCCAGGATCACCACCTTAACGTCGCCCAGTTCCGTGAAGCGAAAGGCGTTAAACACATCTTTTTGCGGCGGGTAGACCGTGATACCCGACTGACGCTCGCCAGCAACAGTGTGAAGCGTATTGATAAAGTAAGGTTGCTGTTTCTCATCAGCCAGCACATCGTGCCAGGTTAACTCAGTCGCCATCTCGCTCTCCTGCGAATTTCCAGTTCCCTTAGCTTAACTGCTTCTTTCTGCAGTGCAAAATCCTGCGTGCTACAAAAACGGTTACCTACAAAAGATAGTTGAAAATTTATGTAAAAAGTTTATAGGTCTGAATGGTGTAAGTTGATGTAAAACAATAAATTCCCTTCATCACCCTTTTTATGGTGTGGTTTTTATTGATTTAAATCAAAGAATGAAGGGTGATCGAAGGGTATATATACACTCAAGCAACAATGGTTTTACCAATTGGCCGGGATTAGGCCGACCGAAATCAAATAATTTTGCCTGGGGAGGCATCACATGATTACAGGTATCCAGATTACTAAAGCCGCTAACGACGACCTGCTGAATTCCTTCTGGCTGCTGGACAGCGAAAAAGGCGAAGCGCGCTGCATCGTTGCAAAATCCGGCTTTGCTGAAGATGAAGTTGTGGCTGTCAGCAAACTGGGCGAGATTGAATACCGGGAAATTCCGATGGAAGTTAAACCGGAAGTACGCGTTGAAGGCGGTCAGCATCTGAACGTTAACGTTCTGCGTCGTGAAACTCTGGAAGACGCGGTTAAGCATCCGGAAAAATACCCGCAGCTGACTATTCGTGTTTCTGGTTATGCGGTGCGTTTTAACTCCCTGACGCCGGAACAGCAGCGCGACGTTATCGCTCGTACCTTTACCGAAAGCCTGTAAGGCTTATCCGGTAATAACAAGCGGAAGAGGCCGGGCCTTTTCCGCTTTTGTTTTATTTGGGTCAGTAAAAAATCCGCACCGCGCAGTACACCAGCAGTAACGCCAGAATGATATTTAACTGGCGACCATAATGGCGAAACGCCCGCTGAAACAGATGTCCCGCCAGCGCCCAGCACACATTACCGAACGTGCCGATCAATGCCAGCAATATACTGACGCCGATGACCCAGTTCAGCGCCTGCGTTTGCGGTAAAACAAATGTAGACAGAGCGGTAATGCCGTACAGAATAATTTTGACGTTCACAAACTGCAGGCCAAAGCTTACCCAAAAGCCAACCGGCTTTGGTCTGACCTTCTCATCCGCCGCTGGACTGGTGGCAATTTTCTACGCCAGCCACAGGATATACGCAGCCCCTACCCAACTGAGCAAATGAATGATTGCCGGATCGATAACCGCAAGGGAAAACGCGATCCCGGCGCACAGCAGCATGACGACCAAAAATCCCAGACTCATACCTGCCAGTACACGAATACTCTGCCGAAAACCATGTGCAGTTGCTGCGCTAAGCGCGAGAATATTGTTTGGGCCGGGGGTAAGGGCGGTGATTAATGTATAAGTCCAGAAAGCGCTTAAAAGCATCGGTGTCACTTGTCATCTCCTCTGTTTTAGCAGACAGTACCCGATATGAAATATTTAAAAAAATGAATGTTTTTTAATTCTGAATTCGAGATTTTCGATAGGTTGGTGGTTATGGATCTGCGTCGGTTTATTACGCTGAAAACGGTAGTGGAAGAGGGCTCGTTTCTGCGGGCTTCGCAAAAGCTGTGCTGCACTCAGTCGACGGTAACTTTTCATATTCAACAGCTTGAACGTGAGTTTTCCCTGCAACTGTTCGAGAAAATAGGGCGCCGAATGTGCCTGACCACTGAGGGGAAAAAGCTGATGCCGCATATCCATGAACTGACGCGTGTGATGGAGTTGATTCGTGAAGCCGCAAGGCAGGATGCAGAACCCGGCGGAGAGCTGCGCGTGGCGACAGGTGAAACCTTACTGGCGTACAAAATGCCGCAGGTTCTACAACGTTTTAAGCTGCGAGCGCCGAATGTCAAATTGTCGCTACAGTCGCTGAATTGCTATGTGATACGTGATGCGTTGCTGAATGACGAGGTCGATCTGGGCGTTTTTTATCGCGTAGGTAATGATGACGCGCTCACGATGCAGCAACTGGGGGAGCAGTCGCTGGCGCTGGTGGCCTCTCCACTGCTACAGGATGCTGATTTTACGCAGCCAGATCAGCATATCCCCTGCAGCTTCATCATCAATGAACCGCAATGTGTCTTCCGCCAGCTATTTGAAAGTACGCTACGGCAGAGGCGGATTACGCTGGAAAACACCATTGAACTGTGGAGTATTGAAAGTATTAAACAGTGTGTGGCTGCTAACCTGGGCATCAGCTTTTTACCACGTTTTACCGTTGAACGAGAACTTAGTACCGGTCAGTTGAAAGAGCTGCCGTTTGGCGCGCCGTCGCTATCGATCATGGCGCTGTGCGCCCATCATGCCGGGAAAGCGGTCAGCCCGGCAATGCAGATATTTATACAGTGTATGGAGGCGTGTTTTACCGTGGAAGATAAAAAAATGCCGGGTTAACGAACCCGGCATTATCATCACTCTTCGCTGGATTGCTCCTGCATTTTTGTACCGCTTGGCTTGCGGCGCTTACCGATATTTTTTGTATCGCGGTGACGTTTCTTCACGCGCGGCTTCTCTTTTTCTTTCTCTTTTTTCTTCTCGGCGCGTTTCGCCAGCACTTTTTTCGACGGTTTGCCGGTCAGCTTTTCGCTGGGCGCACGCGTGGTCGGGCGAAGCTCATCAATGACGCGCGCTTTTAGCGGCTCTTCGATGTAGCGACCGATTTTCAGCAGCAACAGATGGTCGTGGGCTTCTACCAGCGAGATTGCAGTGCCTTTGCGGCCAGCACGGCCTGTACGACCAATGCGATGCAGATAGGTATCGCCACTGCGCGGCATGTCGAAGTTAATGACGTGGCTGACGTCAGGAATATCAATCCCACGTGCCGCGACGTCGGTCGCGACCAGCACGTTAACGCGACCGTCGGTGAGACGCTTAATACCTTCGTTACGTTTGATCTGCGCCATCTCACCTTCAAGATAGCAATTGTTGATCCCTGCCAGACGCAGCGTTTCGGCCAGTTCATGGACGCGTTCACGTTTACGTACAAACACGATAGAACGGGTTGCATCGTCTTGTTTTAGCAGGTGCTTCAACAGCGCAACTTTATGTTCGAAATTGTCGGCACGGTAGTACCACTGGTGAATTTTCTTACGCTCGCGGGTTGACGGATTGGCGGAAACCTCAACCGGGTCTTCCAGCAGGCGCTCGGCAAAATCTTTAATCGCATCGCCTTCCAGCGTGGCGGAGAACAGCATCGTCTGTTTACGCCAGCGGGTCTCACCAGCGATATGTTCAATGTCCTGAGCGAAGCCCATGTCGAGCATCCGGTCAGCTTCGTCAAGGATCAGTGTTTCAACCGCCCGGCAGTCAAAGTTCTCTTCTTTTATATATTGCAGCAGACGGCCCGTCGTGGCGACCACGATATCCTGGTTTTCGCTAAACACTTCAGCATGGTTCATATAGGCCACGCCGCCGGTAATCGTGGCGATATCCAGATGAGTATGCTTAGCCAGTTCACGAGCGTGATCGGCAACCTGCATTGCCAGTTCGCGGGTTGGCGTCAGGATCAGAATGCGCGGCGGCCCCGATTTTTTACGCGGAAAGTCGAGCAGGTGCTGCAACGCCGGCAGCAGATATGCCGCCGTTTTACCGGTGCCTGTCGGCGCAGAACCGAGTACATCACGGCCATCGAGCGCAGGCGGAATGGCGGCAGCCTGAATGGCGGTCGGGCGAGTGAAACCTTTATCCTGGAGGGCATCCAGCAGGCTTTCGTCGAGTTCAAGTTCGGAAAAAGTCGTTACAGTCATGTTCTACCTCTGTGTGGGGCGCTGATTATAGACGTTACGGCCGCAATCTTCATCTGTTTGTATGGATATCCCTTCTCAGGTATTGTTTTCACTCGGCGCTGTCGCCGTTTTTTGCAAGGTTGTTTTTACATGTCTCAGTCTGGCTCCGTTCTTCGTCGTAACGGATTTACGTTTAAACAGTTTTTTGTCGCACACGATCGGTGTGCGATGAAAGTGGGAACTGACGGTATTTTACTCGGGGCGTGGGCGCCGGTCGCGGATGTAAAGCGAATTCTGGATATCGGTACTGGAAGCGGTCTGCTGGCGTTAATGCTGGCGCAGCGGACGGATGACAATGTGCCTATTGACGCCGTGGAACTGGATGCCGGGGCTGCCATGCAAGCGCAGGAAAACGTGGCTCACTCTCCCTGGCCGCATCGAATAACGGTGCATACTGACGATATTCAGAGTTGGGCGCCTCGCCAGACGGTACGCTTTGATCTTATTATCAGCAACCCGCCTTATTACGAACCCGGTGTGGAATGCGCCACGCCGCAGCGGGAGCAGGCGCGTTACACCGCTACGCTGGATCACCAGACGTTATTGGCTATTGCGGCGGATTGTATTACCGAAGATGGCTTTTTTTGCGTAGTCTTGCCGGAACAAATAGGTAACGCTTTTACGCAGCAAGCGCTCAACATGGGATGGCATTTGCGGCTACGTACTGACGTTGCGGAAAACGAAGCGCGCTTGCCGCACCGGGTTTTGCTCGCATTCTCCCCGCAAGCCGGGGAGTGCTTTAGCGACAGATTAGTAATTCGCGGGTCAGACCAGCATTATTCTGAAAGTTATACGGCGCTGACCCAGGCATTTTATCTGTTTATGTGAGGCGTTAATGGCGAAAGGATCGATGGGCCTGATTCAGCCAGTTGTTGCGGATAATCCAGCGTAAAGTGCAGCCCCCGGCTCTCTTTACGCATCATCGCGCAACGCACAATCAGTTCGGCCACTTGCACCAGATTGCGCAGCTCCAGTAAATTATTCGAGACGCGAAAGTTGGCGTAATATTCGTCAATCTCTTGTTGCAACATAGTAATACGCCGTAGGGCGCGCTCCAGCCGTTTCGTCGTGCGCACAATCCCCACATAGTCCCACATCAGCAGACGCAGTTCGTGCCAGTTATGCTGAATCACCACCCGCTCATCGGCGTTCTCCACGCGGCTTTCATCCCAGGCGGGAAGGACGTCAACGCTGTGGACAGAAGGCATTCGCCTGTCGATATCCATTGCTGCGGACCAGCCGTACACTAAGCATTCCAGCAACGAGTTGGACGCCATACGGTTAGCGCCGTGCAGGCCGGTGTAACTGACTTCGCCAATGGCATATAAGCCGTCTACATCGGTACGACCATAATCATCGACGACCACGCCGCCGCAGGTATAGTGCGCGGCAGGAACAATGGGAATCGGTTCTTTGGTTAAATCCATCCCCAAATCGAGCAGTTTCGCATAGATCATCGGGAAGTGCTGGCGGACAAAATCGTCAGGCTTGTGGCTGATATCGAGAAACATACAGTCTGCGCCGAGTCGTTTCATCTCATGGTCAATAGCGCGGGCGACAATATCGCGCGGCGCCAGTTCCCCGCGTTCGTCAACGTCCGGCATAAACCGTGAACCGTCCGGACGTTTAAGGTATGCGCCTTCGCCGCGCAGCGCTTCGGTAAGGAGAAAATTACGCGCCTGCGGGTGATAAAGGGCGGTGGGATGAAACTGGTTAAATTCCAGATTAGCGACCCGACAGCCTGCGCGCCAGGCCATCGCGATACCGTCGCCGGAGGAAATATCCGGGTTAGTGGTATATTGATAAACCTTTGAGGCGCCGCCGGTCGCCAGCACCACCGACTTCGCATGACAGGTTTCAACCCACTCTTTATTGCGATTCCAGATCCAGGCGCCGACGACCCGGCGAGGCCCCGGCAGACCCATTTTATCGGAGATAATTAAATCAACGGCGTTGCTGCGTTCCAGCACCTGAATATTAGGATGATTTTGCGCCCGACTGACCAACGTGGTTTCGACTTCCTTTCCGGTAGCGTCGGCGGCATGAAGGATACGGAGATGGCTATGGCCGCCTTCACGCGTGAGATGATAGCTCTCCTTGCCGTTTGGCTGGACATGCGTATCAAACAGGACGCCCTGATCGATAAGCCACTGCACACAGGTACGGGCGTTGCTGGCGACAAACTCCACCGCGTGGCGATCGCAAATTCCGGCGCCAGCAATTAGCGTATCTTCAACATGCGACGCAATACTGTCGGTTTCATCAAACACGGCGGCAATACCGCCCTGCGCATAAAACGTGGAGCCCTCGCTCACCGGCCCTTTACTCAGGACGATAACCTTATGCTTTTCAGCCAGACGCAGCGCCAGAGAGAGCCCGGCCGCGCCGCTGCCGATAATTAACACATCACAGGACAGTTCAGGAGTTGTCATCATGGTTTTTTGTTTAATTTACTAAACACGGTTGCGGCAGATTAGCACTATATGGCGCTAAAAAGCACGTGATGATTTCGCTGGTGTTGTGCTTATTAAACATAAAATAAAAATACGGCGAGAGATAAACGGCAAAAAATATTTTATAGGGCAGGGTGTTAGCGTCGGATTTTGTAGTGAAATAAAGATGCTGTTAGGTTACTCTGCAAACGACGAAATGGGCATTTCTGTACAGATAGTGCGTTGTTCAGCATCTGTAGACTTATAATGGAAGATAAGACCTGTCTACAACATGACAAACAAAAACAAATGCGTAACGGAACTTTACGAAACATAGACACTCCAACCTGTTGCTTGCTCATAGTGCGGCTTATGGAGTGGCGTTTCGAAAGCGCGTGGAAATTTGGTTTGGGGAGACATTACCTCGGATGAGCGAGCAGTTAACGGACCAGGTCCTGGTTGAACGGGTCCAGAAGGGAGATCAGAAAGCCTTTAACTTACTGGTAGTGCGCTACCAGCATAAAGTGGCGAGTCTGGTTTCCCGCTATGTGCCATCGGGCGACGTTCCCGATGTCGTACAGGAATCATTTATTAAGGCCTATCGCGCGCTGGATTCTTTCCGGGGGGATAGTGCTTTTTATACCTGGTTGTATCGTATTGCGGTCAATACTGCGAAGAACTACCTGGTTGCGCAGGGGCGTCGTCCGCCTTCCAGTGATGTAGACGCGATTGAAGCAGAAAACTTTGAAAGCGGCGGCGCGCTGAAAGAAATTTCGAACCCTGAGAACTTAATGTTGTCAGAAGAACTGAGACAGATAGTTTTCCGAACTATTGAGTCCCTCCCGGAAGATTTACGTATGGCAATCACCTTACGGGAGCTGGATGGCCTGAGCTATGAAGAGATAGCGGCTATCATGGATTGTCCGGTGGGGACGGTGCGTTCACGTATCTTCCGGGCGCGGGAAGCTATTGATAATAAAGTTCAACCGCTTATCAGGCGTTGACGATAGCGGGATACTGGAAAAGGTATTAGGCATGCAGAAAGAAAAACTTTCCGCTTTGATGGATGGCGAAACGTTGGATAGTGAGCTGCTCAAAGCGCTTACGCACGATCCGGAAATGCAGAAAACCTGGGAGAGTTATCACCTGATCCGCGATTCAATGCGGGGGGATACGCCTGACGTTCTCCATTTCGATATATCCGCTCGCGTGATGGCCGCTATTGAAAACGAGCCAGTACGTCAGGTGTCGCCATTAATCCCTGAGGCCCAACCCGCTCCGCAGCAATGGCAGAAAATGCCGTTCTGGAAAAAAGTGCGTCCGTGGGCGGCGCAGCTTACCCAAATGGGCGTGGCGGCGTGCGTTTCACTTGCAGTTATCGTCGGTGTCCAGCACTATAATGGGCAATCTGAAACATCCCAACAACCTGAAACGCCGGTTTTCAATACCCTGCCTATGATGGGGAAAGCCAGCCCGGTAAGTCTGGGAGTGCCTTCTGAAGCAGCGCCTGTCGGCAGTCAGCAACAGCAGGTACAGGAGCAGCGTCGTCGCATTAATGCCATGTTGCAGGACTATGAACTGCAGCGCCGACTGCACTCCGAACAGCTTCAGTTTGAGCAGGCGCAAACCCAGCAAGCCGCGGTACAGGTGCCAGGAATCCAAACTTTAGGAACGCAATCGCAGTAATGAAGCAACTTTGGTTTGCCATGTCCCTTGTGGCGGCTAGCCTGTTCTTCTCAGCAAACGCCTCGGCCGACCCTGCGTCCGGGGCGTTATTGCAGCAGATGAACATCGCCAGTCAGTCACTGAATTACGAGCTGTCATTCGTCAGCATCACGAAACAAGGCGTTGAATCTCTGCGTTATCGACACGCACGCCTGGATGGTCGCCCGCTTGCGCAATTGCTACAGTTGGACGGTCCCCGCCGGGAGGTCGTACAGCGTGGTAATGAAATCAGTTATTTTGAACCGGGCCTTGAGCCGTTCACCCTGAACGGTGATTATATTGTCGATTCTCTGCCTTCCCTGATTTACACCGACTTCAAGCGCCTGGCGCCATACTACGACTTTATTTCTGTCGGACGCACCCGTATCGCAGACAGATTGTGCGAAGTTATCCGCGTTGTGGCGCGCGATGGTACGCGTTACAGCTATATTGTCTGGATGGACATGGACACCAAACTACCGATGCGCGTTGATCTGCTGGATCGCGATGGCGAGACGCTGGAGCAGTTCCGCGTTATTGCGTTCACGGTGAGTCAGGATATCGGCAGCAACATGCAGGCGCTGGCGAAGGCGAATCTGCCGCCGCTGCTTTCTGTTCCCGGTGGCGAAAAAACGAAATTTAACTGGTGTCCATCCTGGGTGCCGCAAGGCTTTAGCGAAGTTTCCAGCAGCCGTCGTCCGTTGCCGACGATGGATAACCTGCCTATCGAATCGCGGCTTTATTCTGACGGTCTGTTTAGCTTTTCCGTCAATGTGAACCGGGCGACGCAAAACAGCAGCGATCAGATGCTGCGCACCGGGCGCCGAACGGTTTATAGCAGCGTTCGCGACAACGCGGAAATCACCATTGTCGGCGAGCTTCCGCCGCAAACGGCGAAGCGCATTGCCGACAGTATCAAATTCAGGGCAGTACATGATTAAAGAGTGGGCAACCGTTATCTCCTGGCAGAATGGTCAGGCGGTGGTGAGCTGCGACGTTAAAGCGTCATGCAGCAGCTGCGCCTCCCGTGCGGGATGCGGCAGTCGCGTGCTGAATAAATTAGGGCCGCAAACCACCCATACCATTGTTGTGCCAAGCGCGGAGCCGCTGGCGCCGGGGCAGAAAGTCGAGTTGGGCATCGCCGAAAAAAGCCTTTTAGGTTCGGCGTTGCTGGTCTATATGTCGCCTTTAGCGGGGCTATTTCTTTGTGCGGCGCTTTTTCAGATGCTGTTTGGATCTGACCTTGCCGCATTAAGCGGGGCCGTGCTGGGCGGCGTGGGCGGTTTTCTGGTTGCCCGCGGCTATTCCCGAAAACTGGCGGAGCGCGACGCCTGGCAGCCGGTGATTTTAAACGTTGCCCTTCCGCCGGACCTTGTTCGCGTCGAAACTACCTCAATCGAAACGCGCCAGTAAACGTTTTGCCCAACGGTACACCTGCCGCGTTGGGTTGTTGTCCCGATAAACATGCGCTTTTCCTGCGTTGCGGTGTTTTACAGGAAAAAGCGAGGCGTTTTCCAGTTCCCGTTCTCCTTACACTATGAACATTTCCTCGCCTTAGCGTTGTAGTGTAGAATGCGGCGTTTCAGTTAAAACAGACGTTAAGCTCAGAACAGCGACCTCTAAAGTCTGGTCAACCAGGCGTAAGGCATAATAATTTATCTCTATGAAGAACATACGTAACTTTTCGATCATTGCTCACATTGACCACGGTAAATCGACGCTGTCTGACCGTATTATCCAAATCTGCGGTGGCCTGTCTGACCGTGAAATGGAAGCTCAGGTACTTGATTCGATGGATCTTGAGCGTGAGCGCGGTATTACTATTAAAGCCCAGAGTGTGACGCTGGATTTTAAAGCGTCTGATGGTGAAACTTATCAACTGAACTTTATCGACACGCCGGGACACGTTGACTTTTCCTATGAAGTTTCCCGTTCGTTAGCCGCCTGCGAGGGCGCGCTGCTGGTGGTGGATGCCGGCCAGGGCGTAGAAGCGCAAACGTTGGCGAACTGCTACACCGCGATGGAAATGGATCTTGAAGTGGTGCCGGTGCTTAACAAGATTGACCTGCCGGCCGCCGATCCGGAGCGTGTGGCGGAAGAAATCGAAGACATTGTCGGTATCGATGCGACGGACGCGGTACGCTGCTCCGCCAAAACGGGTGTCGGCGTGACGGATGTTCTGGAACGCCTGGTGCGCGATATCCCGCCGCCGCAAGGCGATCCGGACGGCCCGCTGCAGGCGCTGATTATTGACTCCTGGTTCGATAACTACCTGGGCGTGGTATCGCTGGTGCGTATTAAAAACGGCACCATGCGTAAAGGCGACAAAATTAAAGTGATGAGCACCGGGCAGACCTACAACGCTGACCGCCTGGGGATCTTCACGCCAAAACAGGTTGATCGTACCGAGCTGAAGTGCGGCGAAGTAGGCTGGCTGGTCTGCGCCATTAAAGATATCCTCGGCGCGCCGGTTGGCGATACCTTAACCTCAGCGCGTAACCCAGCGGAAAAAGCGTTGCCGGGCTTTAAAAAGGTGAAACCGCAGGTCTATGCAGGTCTGTTCCCGGTCAGCTCCGACGATTATGAAAGTTTCCGCGACGCGCTCGGCAAGCTGAGCCTGAACGATGCCTCACTGTTTTATGAACCGGAAAGCTCCTCGGCGCTGGGCTTTGGTTTCCGCTGCGGCTTCCTCGGCCTGTTGCACATGGAGATCATTCAGGAGCGTCTGGAACGCGAATACGATCTGGATCTGATCACCACTGCGCCGACCGTGGTTTATGAAGTAGAAACAACGGCGAAAGAGACTATCTATGTTGATAGCCCCTCCAAGCTGCCGCCGTTGAATAACATTTATGAACTGCGCGAGCCTATCGCCGAGTGTCATATGCTGTTACCACAAGCCTATTTAGGTAACGTTATTACGCTGTGTATTGAGAAACGCGGCGTACAAACTAACATGGTGTATCACGGTAACCAGGTCGCGTTGACCTATGAAATCCCGATGGCGGAAGTGGTGCTCGACTTCTTTGACCGTCTGAAATCAACGTCGCGCGGCTATGCGTCTCTGGATTATAACTTCAAGCGCTTCCAGGCTTCCGATATGGTGCGTGTTGATGTGTTAATCAACAACGAGCGTGTCGATGCGCTGGCGCTGATCACGCACCGTGATAACTCGCAAAGCCGTGGTCGCGAGCTGGTGGAGAAGATGAAAGATTTGATTCCACGCCAGCAGTTTGATATCGCGATTCAGGCGGCGATTGGTACGCATATTATTGCCCGTTCGACGGTAAAACAGTTACGTAAAAACGTGCTGGCGAAGTGCTACGGCGGTGATATCAGTCGTAAGAAAAAACTGCTGCAGAAACAGAAAGAAGGTAAGAAACGCATGAAGCAGATCGGTAACGTCGAGCTGCCTCAGGAGGCGTTCCTCGCCATTCTGCATGTCGGTAAAGACAATAAATAATCTCTAAGGAGTTGGCATGGCGAACATGTTTGCCCTGATTCTGGTGATAGCCACACTGGTGACGGGCATTTTATGGTGCGTTGATAAGTTTGTTTTCGCGCCAAAACGTCGGGCGCGCCAGGCTGCCGCGCAAACGGCGTCGGGAGATGCGCTGGATAACGCTACGCTCAATAAAGTGGCGCCTAAGCCGGGCTGGCTGGAGACCGGGGCGTCGGTTTTCCCGGTTCTGGCGATCGTTCTGATCGTTCGTTCATTTCTTTATGAACCCTTTCAGATCCCGTCAGGCTCAATGATGCCGACACTGCTTATCGGCGATTTTATTCTGGTGGAAAAATTTGCCTACGGCATTAAAGATCCGATCTACCAGAAAACCCTGATTGAAACCGGTCATCCAAAGCGCGGGGATATTGTGGTATTTAAATATCCGGAAGATCCTAAGTTAGATTACATCAAACGCGCAGTCGGTTTGCCGGGCGATAAAATCACTTATGATCCGGTTGCGAAAGAGGTGACGATTCAGCCTGGCTGTAGCTCCGGTCAGGCGTGCGAAAATGCGCTGCCGGTTACCTACTCTAACGTTGAGCCGAGCGATTTTGTACAGACCTTTGCCCGCCGTAACGGCGGAGAAGCGACCAGCGGTTTCTTTGAGGTTCCGCTAAACGAGACGAAAGAAAACGGCATTCGCCTGACCGAACGTAAAGAGACGTTAGGCGATGTGACGCACCGCATTCTGATGGTGCCGATAGCCCAGGATCAGTTGGGCATGTATTACCAACAGCCAGGACAACCGCTGGCGACCTGGGTTGTACCACCGGGACAATATTTCATGATGGGCGACAACCGCGATAACAGCGCGGATAGCCGTTACTGGGGATTTGTTCCGGAAGCGAATCTGGTCGGTAAAGCGGTCGCTATCTGGATGAGCTTTGACAAGCAGGAAGGGGAGTGGCCGACAGGCGTACGCCTGAGTCGTATCGGCGGTATTCACTAACTGTGATGAAATGATCGTTCACGCTGCCGTCTTTTTAGCGGCAGCGTGAATTATTTCCTGGATAAATTCCCTAAGACTAACGACATCCCCTGTCGTTGTGTATAGAATATTCCCCCGAAGTTTTAGGTTGGCGCCGTTTGGTCGCCACGGCACACGAAACAGCGTTGGTTATAGACAACCTTCTTTCCGCTGCAGCGATGCGGCAGGACAGATGACGTGTATCAGGTCTGTTTCGTGTGCTGGATTGTTGACGCATTCATTTATTGGTATCGCATGAACCCCATCGTAATTAATCGGCTTCAACGGAAGCTGGGCTACACTTTTAATCATCAGGAGCTGTTGCAGCAGGCATTAACTCACCGCAGCGCCAGCAGTAAACATAACGAACGCTTGGAATTTTTAGGCGATTCAATCCTGAGCTTCGTTATCGCTAACGCGCTTTATCACCGTTTTCCACGGGTGGATGAGGGAGATATGAGCCGTATGCGCGCCACGTTGGTACGTGGTAATACGCTGGCGGAATTAGCCCGTGAATTTGATTTAGGCGAGTGCCTGCGTTTAGGGCCGGGCGAATTAAAAAGCGGCGGATTCCGTCGAGAGTCCATTCTGGCGGACACCGTGGAAGCGTTAATCGGCGGAGTATTTCTCGATAGCAATATCCAGACCGTCGAGCAGTTAATCCTTAACTGGTATAAAACCCGTCTGGATGAGATAAGCCCGGGCGATAAACAAAAAGATCCTAAAACGCGCTTGCAGGAGTATTTGCAGGGTCGCCATCTGCCGCTGCCATCTTACCTGGTTGTGCAGGTACGCGGCGAGGCGCACGATCAGGAATTTACTATCCACTGCCAGGTCAGCGGCCTGAGCGAACCGGTGGTTGGCACGGGTTCCAGCCGTCGTAAGGCGGAGCAGGCTGCCGCCGGACAGGTGCTGAAAAAACTGGAGTTGGAATGAGCACTGACAAAACTTACTGCGGATTTATTGCCATCGTCGGACGTCCGAACGTTGGCAAATCCACCTTGCTGAACAAACTGCTTGGGCAGAAGATTTCGATCACTTCCCGTAAAGCGCAGACCACGCGCCACCGCATTGTCGGTATTCATACCGAAGGCCCGTATCAGGCAATTTATGTCGATACCCCGGGACTGCATATGGAAGAAAAGCGCGCCATTAACCGTTTGATGAATAAGGCGGCGAGCAGTTCGATTGGCGACGTTGAGCTGGTGATTTTCGTTGTGGAAGGCACCCGTTGGACGCCGGACGACGAAATGGTCCTGAACAAACTGCGCGATGGCAAAGCGCTGGTTATTCTCGCCGTTAACAAGGTGGATAACGTGCAGGAAAAAGCCGATTTGCTGCCGCACCTCCAGTTCCTGGCAAGCCAGATGAACTTTCTTGATATCGTACCCATCTCTGCTGAAACGGGTATGAACGTCGATACCATTGCCGGTATCGTGCGTAAACATTTACCGGAAGCGATTCATCACTTCCCGGAAGATTACATCACCGATCGCTCTCAGCGCTTTATGGCGTCTGAAATCATTCGTGAAAAGCTGATGCGTTTTCTCGGCGCCGAGCTGCCGTATTCCGTTACCGTTGAGATTGAACGTTTTGTTACCAACGAACGCGGCGGCTATGATATCAACGGGCTGATCCTCGTCGAGCGCGAAGGGCAGAAGAAGATGGTGATTGGCAACAAAGGCGCCAAAATCAAAACCATTGGTATTGAAGCGCGTAAAGACATGCAGGAGATGTTTGAGGCGCCGGTACACCTAGAACTGTGGGTGAAAGTGAAATCCGGCTGGGCCGATGACGAACGCGCTCTGCGCAGTCTCGGTTACGTAGACGATCTGTGAGTTAACACAGCGTGGAAGGGTGGCAGCGCGCATTTGTCCTGCACAGTCGCCCCTGGAGCGAAACCAGCCTGATGCTGGACGTCTTCACGGAAGAATCGGGGCGCGTGCGCCTTGTCGCCAAAGGCGCGCGATCTAAACGTTCCAATCTGAAAGGCGCGTTGCAGCCTTTTACGCCGTTATTGCTACGCTACAGCGGACGCGGCGAGGTGAAAACCCTGCGCAGTGCCGAGGCAGTTTCTTTGGCGCTGCCGTTAAGCGGTATTACGCTCTATAGCGGCCTGTACATCAACGAACTCCTCTCTCGCGTACTGGAATATGAAACGCGCTTCTCCGAACTCTTTTTTGATTATCTGAACTGTATTCAGGCGCTGGCGGGAACCACCGGCTCGCCTGAACCGGCGTTGCGACGTTTCGAACTGGCGTTGCTGGGTCATCTGGGGTATGGCGTCAATTTCACCCACTGTGCAGGCAGCGGCGAACGGGTGGATGACACCATGACCTACCGTTACCGCGAAGAAAAAGGCTTTTTCGCCAGCGTCGTCATCGATAACAACACCTTTACCGGACGGCACCTGAAAGCGTTGGAGGAGCGGGAATTTCCGGATGTAGATACCCTGCGTGCCGCTAAACGCTTTACCCGTATGGCATTAAAGCCGTATCTTGGGGGAAAACCGTTAAAAAGCCGGGAGCTGTTCCGGCAATTTATGCCCAAACGCACAGTAAAAATGAAGAAAGATTAACGAGGATTGTCATGGCTGAATTACTGTTAGGCGTCAATATTGACCACATTGCCACGTTACGTAATGCGCGCGGCACCGACTATCCGGATCCGGTACAGGCGGCGTTTATTGCTGAACAGGCAGGCGCGGACGGCATTACCGTACACCTGCGCGAAGATCGTCGCCACATTACCGATCGCGATGTGCGCATTCTGCGTCAGACGCTGCATACGCGTATGAATCTGGAGATGGCGGTGACCGAAGAGATGCTGGCGATCGCCGTAGAAACCAGGCCGCATTTCTGTTGTCTGGTGCCGGAAAAACGCCAGGAAGTCACCACCGAAGGCGGTCTGGATGTGGCCGGACAGCGCGATAAAATGCGTGATGCCTGTGCGCGCCTGGCGGCGGCTGGCATCCAGGTTTCGCTCTTTATCGATGCCGATGAAACGCAAATCAACGCGGCGGCGGAAGTCGGCGCGCCGTTTATCGAAATCCATACCGGCTGCTACGCCAACGCAGAAACCGATGCGGAACAGGCAAAAGAGCTGGCGCGTATCGCCAGCGCCGCGACCCTGGCGGCCCGTCTGGGGCTAAAAGTAAATGCGGGTCATGGTCTGACCTACCATAACGTCAAAGCTATTGCCGCACTGCCGGAAATGCACGAGCTCAATATCGGTCATGCCATTATTGGTCGGGCGGTGATGACGGGGCTGAAAGAGGCGGTGGCTGAAATGAAACGTTTGATGCTGGAAGCGCGCGGCTAATGGCGATTCTCGGCCTGGGAACGGATATTGTAGAGATTGCCCGCATTGAGGTAGTGATCTCCCGTTCCGGCGAACGTCTGGCAAGGCGTGTGCTCAGTGACAACGAGTGGGCTATCTGGGAGACGCATCAGCAGCCGGTGCGTTTTCTCGCCAAGCGTTTTGCGGTCAAAGAGGCGGCAGCGAAAGCTTTTGGCACCGGCATCCGCAACGGTCTGGCGTTCAATCAGTTCGAAGTGTTTAACGATGAGCTGGGAAAACCACGTTTGCGGCTGTGGGGCGAGGCGTTAACGCTGGCGGAAAAACTCGGTGTGGCGCATATGCATGTCACGTTGGCCGATGAACGCCATTACGCCTGCGCTACGGTCATTCTGGAAAGTTAGATTTGCCGGATGGCGGCGTAAACACGTTATCTGACCTACAGGCCGATATATTGTCGGCCTGATAAGCATAGCGCCATCAGACATTGTTGCGTTGGAAATGCGTTAACCCGCTTACAGTTTATCTGCGTGATGCATCAGAACAAACTTATCCCACAACTGTTCTTCGGTTTCGACATGGGCGGGATCCTGCAAAATCGTATTGGGGATCGGGCAGACTTTCTGACAGGTCGGCGTTTCGTAATGGCCTACACACTCGGTGCATTTGTCGCTGTTAATCTCATAAATGCTGTCGCCCATTGAAATCGCCTCATTCGGGCACTCCGGCTCGCACATATCGCAATTGATACATTTTTTGGTGATTAACAGCGCCATCAGGAAATTCTCAGAAACAACACAAATCGGGCGGGCATTATACGCCTATTTTCTGCTCGGGCCAGCTCTTTTCTGGCGCTGATTTGTTATCTACCGTGTAAAAATTTTTGATCTGCTTGAGCAGGCAGATGGTTGCGTTATCCAGTGAAAGGTCATTACTGTGCACCAGCATGACAGGAATAAAGAATGCGGGGATGCCCAGTGAAACCAGGCGAACATTTTTGGGTGTCGATAAATGGGTTAGCGAGCGGGTAATAAATGAGATGCCAATCTGCGCTTCGGCATACTCAAGGCATGAGTAGTGGTTATCCAGTTCGCAGATGACGTTAGGAACGACTTTGCGGTTATTAAATTCTGTGGTGATGATCCCTCTTAATAGCAGAGAGTCATTAAGCACGATAATGGGCTGGTCGTTTAAATCTTTTAAATGCAGACGTTCGCGTGTCGCCAGAGGATGAGAAAGTGGGATTGCAGCGATAATTTCATCTTCAAACAGCATGGTCGAGCTTAGCTGGGCAGGGAGCGCTGTTCGATAAACAATGCCAATATCAACGGCGCTATCCGTCAGCTTTTTAATGGTTTGCTCAGTTGAGAACTCTTTAACATTTAAAGATATTTCCGGATGGTGCGCCATAAAGTTGCGAAAAGCGGGCAGGACCAGGTAACTGCCTGACACCCCGATTGAAATAGTATCGCGCTGTTGGTCCTGATAGGGAAGAAGTTCATTTTCGGCATTTTTTAAATCCAGCATTATTTTGTTAGCGTGTCGTTGCAAAATAATGCCTGCTTTTGTTAATTTAATTCCTCTACCTTTTCGCTTAAATAATATTGTTTTAAGTGATGACTCAAGTTGTTTGATTTGCTGACTTAATGATGGCTGAGTGATAAACAGGCGACTGGCTGCCCGACCATAATGTAATTCATCACACAATATCAGGAAGGAGTGTAGTTGTTTGATATTCATTAAAATTTAATGCCAATCGATTGGGTTTTGTTATAACGATTATAAAAAATACCAAATTGTTTGCCTATTTTGCTTTTTTTAAACTGTGATCAGTGCATTTTAAAAAGGGAAAATTATGTCGGCATCAATCAACCGCTGGGGAATGCTTGCCGCTCACGTGTGCATCAATTTTGTGCTCGGGGGCGTCTACGCATTTAGCTATTTCAAAACACCACTCATGGCGCAATATCACTGGGATCCGGCTACGCTGGCGTTAGCATTCTCTATCAATATGGGGATCATTCCTTTACCGATGATTTGGGGCGGGAGAATGATCGACAATGGTAAAGGAAAGCGGGCGATAGTTATCGGTGGTATCCTGTTTTCTTTAGGTTTTATCTTGTCCGGGTTTGTGGATAATTTGCCCATGCTGTTTTTAACCTACGGCGTCATTGCCGGGTTGGGATCGGGCCTGGCTTTTACGGGTAATCTTAATAATATTCTGAAATTTTTCCCTGACCGTCGCGGTCTTGCCAGCGGTATCGTACTGGCGGGTGTTGGCGTCGGGACGCTACTTTGCACCCGCCTGGCCGAATATTTTATGGCGCAAACTCACGATGTTAGTCGGGCGTTGTTATATCTGGGTATTGTTTATCTGGTGGTTATTTTTATCGTCCAGTTCTTTATTCGTAGCGCGCCAGCAAAAGATAGCGGAGGAATTAAAGCGTCGCCACTGGATAAAGACTATCGGCACATGCTGAAAGATCTGCGCTTCTGGCTGCTGTTTATGATTCTGGCGCTGGGCGTGTTCTCTGGGATGGTAATTAGCTCAAGCTCTGCGCAAATTGGTATGACGCAGTACGGTTTACTGTCCGGTGCATTAGTCGTTAGCCTGGTCTCGATATTTAACTCGATCGGTCGCCTGTTCTGGGGAGGGTTAACCGATAAATTAGGCGGCTATAATACTCTGGTTATTGTTTACCTCTTTACCTGCTTGTGTATGCTGCTGTTATTTTTCTTCAATGGCAATACTTCGGTATTTTATTTCAGCGCTCTGGGCGTGGGCTTTGCTTATGCCGGTATATTAGTTATCTTCCCTGGTTTGACCAGCCAGAATTTTGGTATGCGTAACCAGGGGCTAAACTACGGCTTTATGTATTTTGGTTTTGCCGTCGGTGCGGTTATTGCTCCTTATGTAACGTCCGCTATTTCAAAATATACCGGAAGCTACAATACAGTATTTATTTTGACAACGGTGCTATTGCTTATTGGAGTCGTGTTGACCCTGATAACGAAAAAATATGTCGCAACGGTTTTAGCCAAAATTCATTAATCAGATAATAAGGAAATAAAAATGAAAATTGCAATCGCAGGTGCAGGCGCTATGGGGTGTCGTTTTGGCTATATGCTGCTGGAGGCCGGGCACGACGTGACGCTTATCGATAGCTGGCAGGAGCATGTCGACGCTATTCGTAGCAAGGGGTTGTTTGTCGAAACGGAAACGACTCAGAAGTATTACCCCATCCCTGCTATGTTGGCTGATGAATCCCAGGGGGAGTTTGAGCTGGTTATTCTGTTTACCAAAGCCATGCAGCTGGATAGCATGTTACTGCGTATTAAGCCGCTGCTGCCAGCCGCGAAGGTCGTGATGATTTTATCTAACGGCCTGGGAAATATTGAAACGCTGGAGAAATATGTCGATCGGCAGAAAATCTATGCGGGTGTGACGTTATGGTCCAGCGAACTGGAGGGGGCTGGGCATATTATGGCCACCGGTACCGGAACGATTGAACTGCAGCCGATTGCCAGCCAGGATTCGGCTCAAGAGGCTAAGGTCATTGCCACTCTTAATAGCGCGGGATTGAATGCTGAAATAAGCCCTGACGTATTATTATCGATCTGGAAGAAAGCAGCCTTTAATAGCGTAATGAATACCTATTGCGCGCTACTGGATTGTAATGTCGGCGGATTTGGTCAGCGGCCTGGTGCTTTAGATTTAGCGCAAGCGGTAGTTGATGAGTTTGTATTGGTTGCTGCCAGCCAGAATATTCCGTTGACTGAGCAAATGGTGATGAATACGGTGAAGAAAGTGTTCGATCCGCGTGAGAGCGGCCACCACTATCCTTCTATGCATCAGGATTTACATAAAGGCCGACTGACTGAAATCGACTATTTAAATGGTGCGATTGCGCGAATCGGCGCTCAGAACAATATTGCCGTACCGGTTAACACACTCCTGACGCAATTGATTCACGCGAAAGAAGCGCAATAAACTTGATGGCTCTTCTGCATGAGGCGGAAGAGCCATTTTCAAACCAGTTTTTTTACCAGCGCCTCGCTATGGCGAATACGCTCCGGCGCCCGCCTAAATCCTGTTGTACCAGCGCCATAAACAGTAAGTCGGTCAACATCATTTGCGCATGTGTCGAGGAGATAGCGGCGCTGCGCGTCGCCTGCTCTTCGGCAATCGTATACAGACAGCGGGTGGCGCGCTGCTGCAAGGCGTTGGGAGAAAAACCGGTAATGGCCAGGATCTTCGCGCCTGCGCGTAATGTTTCGTCCGCCGCCAGGTTCAGCTCGCGCCGTTCCCCGGAATAAGAGATCGCCAGCAGCAGATCCTCCGGCGCCAGCGCCTGCACTGTTGCCAGCAGGGCGTGCATATCGCGCTCAACCACCGCGTTAATGCCAATCTTCAGTAGCTTCCAGGCAAAATTTTGCGCCACCAGCCCAGAGGCGCCAATCCCGGTGATCACAATACGGCGGGCGTGGCGCAGCATCGTGACGCTTTCTAACAGCTTTTCTTCACTGTTAACGTCCAGCGTGGCGTGCATCGCCGCCACATTCTCTTTAATTAATTTTTCCCCGACCAGGCGCATCGGATCGTCGCCGCGAATCTGGTTATGAACGGGAACGGAATGCGGATTAGGATTGCTGGCCAACGCTTCGCTGATAGCCAGTTTCAATGCAGGAAACCCTTTAAACCCCAGTTTTTGCGCGAATTTGACTACGCTGGATTGGCTGACGCCCGCTTCGGCCGCCAGTTGCTGCGAGCTCAGATGTCGCGCTGTATCCGGTTGCGCGAGCAGATAATCCGCCAGTTTCCTGTCGCTTTGCGCGAGATCCGGATAACGCTGGCGAATACGAATCAAACAGTTCATGGGCAGCTCCTGCGAAACGTGATGGCGACGACAAAACGAAATTTCACTCGCCTGGGGGAATATTCTATTCCATCATGGACGCTTATTATGAATTAAAAATTCCAGAGGGACAAAAATGAATCTTGGTACCTTAGTGTCTGAAACCCGTAACCCGCAAACGATGGATCTGGATGCGTTGCCTACTCCTGAATTAGTTAAGCGTTTTAATGAACAGGATACGCGGGTAGCGGAAGCGGTAAAAGCCACTCTGCCTGACGTTGCGCGTGCGGTGGATGCCGCTGTGGCGGCGCTGAAGTCTGGCGGACGTATCATCTATATGGGCGCGGGAACCAGTGGTCGGCTTGGCGTACTGGATGCCTCAGAATGCCCCCCGACGTTTGGCGTTCCGCACGGTCTGGTCGTCGGGCTGATTGCCGGTGGGCCGGGCGCGTTGCTGAAGGCGGTCGAAGGCGCGGAAGACAGCCAACAGGCAGGCGAAGACGATCTTGTCGCGCTAAATCTGCAAGAACAGGATCTGGTCGTGGGGCTCGCGGCGTCGGGTCGTACACCCTATGTGATTGGCGGCCTGCGCTATGCGCGACAGTCCGGTTGTACCACTGTTGCCGTCTCCTGTAATCCAGATTCGCCTATTGCGCGGGAGGCTAATATCGCCATTTCGCCCGTTGTCGGGCCGGAAGCGCTTACCGGCTCCACGCGGCTGAAATCCGGCACCGCGCAGAAAATGGTACTCAATATGATTTCTACCGGCGCGATGGTGAAGTTCGGCAAGGTCTATCAAAACCTGATGGTGGATATGAAAGCCACCAACGTCAAACTGGTCGATCGCGCGTGTCGGATGGTCGTTGAAGCGACCGGGATAGGTCGTGAAGAGGCGGAAACGTTGCTGAAACAGACCGATTTTGAGGTTAAGCCCGCCATTTTGATGGCGCTTACGGGGCTGGATGCTGCAGCCGCCAGGGAAAAACTCGCCGCTCATCAGGGCTTTTTAAGGGCGGCGTTAGAACACTAAAGAGGTGTGTATGGATAAGACGGCAGCGCTCGCCAGCGACATTTTACGTGGTATCGGCGGAGAGCAAAATATTCTGCGCCTGGAAAACTGTATGACGCGAGTCAGGGTGGAGGTACAGGACGACAGCCAACTGGATATTCCGCGCTTAAAAGCGTTGCCTGGCATCAGTGGATACGTAAAGCAAGGGGAGCAACATCAGCTGATCGTTGGATCGGGGAAGGCTGCACAGGTGGTTGATGCGATGCGCGTGCAGATTGCCGCAGGTGGTGTAAAGCCGGATGACGCTATGGCGCGTACCAAATCCGAGGCGAAAGCGAAGTATAAAGCGCCGATGAGCGATGCGTTGCGTAAGCTGGCGAATGTTTTTATACCGCTTATCCCCGCCTTTATCGCATCCGGCTTGATTACCGGCATTATCAACATTCTTAAACGTCCGGATATCGTCGGCGATGTTGCCGTCCACTATCCTAACCTGCTGGGCCTGATGGGGATATTTGGTAGCGCGGTGTTCGCTATCATGAACATTCTGGTTGGCGTCAATACCGCGAAAGTCTTTGGCGGATCGCAGGCGTTAGGCGGCGTGATGGCGGGGATCCTTTCCAGCCCGCAACTGGCGCAGATTACGCTCTTTGGCGAGGCGCTTCAGCCGGGACGGGGCGGCGTTATCGCCGTCCTGCTGGTGGTGGCGTTAATGTGCTGGATTGAGCGCCAGTTCCGTAAGCTGCTGCCGGGGTCGCTGGAGTTAATTCTTAACCCTTTATTGACGACTGTTATCACCGGCGCGGTAGCGATTGTCGCTCTGCAACCGCTTGGCGGCTGGATTTCAGACGCTATCGCTCACGGCGCGTCCTGGGCTATCGATCGCGGCGGTTTTCTGGTGGGCGCGGTGCTAGCCGGAACTTTCCTGCCGTTGGTACTGACCGGGCTGCATCAGGGGCTGGTGCCTATTCATGTGGAGCTGGTGCAAGCGCACGGCTATAACGCGCTGTTTCCCATCCTGGCGATGGCGGGCGTTGGTCAGATAGGCGCGGCCATTGCCGTACTGATGAAAACCCGCAATGCGCGGCTCAAAAAGGTGATTAAAGGCGCGCTTCCGGTCGGACTGCTGGGGATTGGCGAGCCGCTGATTTTTGGCGTCACGCTGCCATTGGGTAAGCCATTTATTGGCGCTTGCCTCGGCGGCGCGGTAGGTGGGGCGTTGATCAGCTACTGGAAAGTGGCGACGGTAATTACCTTTGGTATTTCCGGTTTGCCGCTGGCATTAACAATTGTTGCCGGAAAAGTCCTGTTCTATCTGTTAGGCTATTTAATAGCGGTAATTGCCGGGTTTATTTTTACCTAGCTGCTGGGGTTCAATGATCCAGAGGAGTAAGGTTTGGTCAGCCACGAGCGTCGTGTCGTCTTTTTTGATTTGGATGGAACGTTACATCAACAGGATATGTTCGGCAGTTTTCTGCGTTATTTGCTGCGCCGTCAGCCGCTAAATGCGCTGCTCGTACTGCCGCTGTTGCCCATTATCGGTATCGGTTTACTGGTAAAAGGGCGTGCGGCCCGCTGGCCGATGAGTCTGTTATTGTGGGGCTGTACTTTTGGCCATAGCGAAACGCGTTTGCAGGCGCATCAGGCGGATTTTGTCCGTTGGTTTCGCGCTAACGTCACGGCGTTTCCGGTAGTACAGGAGCGTCTGACCACCTATCTATTGAGCTCTGACGCGGATATCTGGCTTATTACCGGTTCTCCGCAATCATTGGTAGAGCAAGTCTATTTTGATACGCCGTGGCTGCCGCGCGTTAACCTCATCGCCAGCCAGATGGCGCGACGGTATGGCGGCTGGGTATTAACCGTGCGCTGTCTGGGCCATGAAAAAGTCGCGCAACTGGAACGTAAAATCGGTACGCCGCTGCGTCTTTATAGCGGCTACAGCGACAGCAAACAGGATAACCCGCTGCTTTATTTTTGCCAGCATCGCTGGCGGGTGACGCCGCACGGCGAGTTGCAGCAGCTCGAATAGTGAAACGCATAGCGTCTGTGTATAATGCCGCCCGCTTTCATTACCGGAGTTACCTCTTTGTCTGATGTCGAATTAGATCACGAATACTGGATGCGCCACGCGCTGACGCTGGCGAAACGCGCCTGGGACGAACGCGAGGTTCCGGTTGGCGCGGTATTGGTGCATAACCATCGCGTCATTGGCGAAGGCTGGAACCGACCCATTGGCCGCCACGATCCTACTGCGCACGCTGAAATAATGGCGCTGCGTCAGGGCGGTCTGGTATTGCAGAATTATCGGTTACTGGATACCACGCTGTATGTCACACTGGAACCCTGTGTGATGTGCGCAGGCGCTATGGTGCATAGCCGCATTGGACGCGTTGTCTTTGGCGCGCGCGATGCAAAAACCGGCGCGGCCGGATCGCTAATTGATGTGCTGCACCATCCGGGAATGAATCACCGGGTCGACATTATTGAAGGGGTGCTGCGCGATGAATGTGCGACGCTGCTCAGTGATTTTTTCCGTATGCGTCGTCAGGAAATTAAAGCCCTGAAGAAAGCCGACCGTGCGGAAGGCGCGGGGCCGGCAGTATAGCGCAATGCCGGATAAGAGGTTGCGCGTCGCCATCCAATAAGACCATCGCGCTATTTTCCTTCTTTCTTCTGCGGCGTAAACAGTAAAGACGGCGAATGCGTCAGGTAGCCTGATGACTGCGATAAAAACGACAGGAAGGGGAAGGGTTCTTTATTCAGCTCCTCCGGCGACACCGCCGGGTAATCCTGCGCCAGTTTCATAGCTTCCGCTTCCTGCTTTTCTTTTTCCTGCAAATACCCCACCAAACTTATCTGGTATTTACGGATATTTTCCACATAAGCATAAGCCTCATGTCCACGCGCGTAACCGTAGGTTAACTTACTGTAATACGGTTTTTGGCTTAATAGCGGCAAACGCTGCTTCACATCGGTCCAGCTATCCGGATTGCCTTTGGTTTTTACCGTCAGCGATCTGGCATCGAGCATGTGCGCATAACCCATATTGTAGGCGGCTAAGGCAAACCAGATACGCTCGTCTTCCGGAACGGTTTCGGGAACTTTAGCCATCATATCTTCAAGATAGCGAGCGCCGCCGCTGATGCTTTGCTCCGCATCGGTACGGTCGGTCAGCCCCAGACTTTGGGCGGTATTTTTAGTCAGCATCATCAGGCCGCGCACGCCGGTTGGCGAGGTCGCCAGCGGGTCCCAGTGTGATTCCTGATAAGAAATCGCCGCCAGCAGGCGCCAGTCTATCTCTTTGGCATATTTTTTAAATAACGGTTCCAGCTCCGGCAGGACGTTATCTACCGCTCGCAGGAAAGAGCGGGTATCAACGTAGTCGAAATCATCGCCATGTCCCAGATATTTCTCTTCGATCCGCGCCAACGACCCGTCTTCATTGATCGAATTGAAAAAATCGAGCAGCGCGGCGGAGAGCGTATTATCGTCGTCCAGTCGGCTAAACCAGGTCACGGGCTGTTCATCCGTGACATCCAGCGCCACGGCCAGCTCGGGATGAACGCGCTGAAACAGACTGATCGCCACTGAATCGGCAATGGTGTAATCCAGTTTGCCGCTGATGACCTCTTCCAGCAGCGTCGTCGAGCCTTTTTTATCATCCACTTTCCAGCTCAGGTCGGGAAACTTTGTCTCTTTTAAACGCTGTAAGTCATTGACCACGACGTGCCCTGGCGCAATGGTAAGCTGATTCTCGTTAACGGTCGCCAGCGAACGTGGGCGATATTGTCCGACCCGGTAGACGAGCTGTTGCGAAACCGAGTAATACATGGGACCGGGCTGATAGTTTTTAACGCGTGCGCTGTCGTAGACCAGCCCTGCCGCGAGCAGGTCGGCATTGCCGTTATCCAGATCGTCAAACAACTGGCTGATATTCTGGCGCACCGTCACTTTCAGCTTCACGCCGAGATAGTTGGCGAACTGCTGCGCCAGTTCATAGTCCAGACCATATTTTTTACCGTTGATAACGGAATAGGTTAATGGCGAGTCGATCGTACTGACGCGCAGTATCCCCCGGGCTTGAATCGCGGCGATATGGTTTTCGGTTTTACCGAACCAGGGGATTGAGGGCCAAAGGGCTGCTGCCAGCAGCAGCGTCAATATGCCGATGAACAGATAATTAATCTTTAATTTTTTCAATTAGTTAATTCTCTGGATCGTGCGTTGCCTCGGGCTGAAAAAGATGTTTTGCTGCAATAGATAAGTCATTAATGAGCGGCATTTTGCGTAACAATGCGCCAGTTGGCAACTTATTCGCAACGATAGCCGCACCGTATGACAAGAAAAAGCGGTGATTTTATTTCTACGCAAACGGTTTCGTCGGCGCGTCAGATTCTTTATAATGACGGCCGTTTCCCCCCTTGCGCACACCAAAGCTTAGAAGACGAGAGACTTATGATGGAAATTCTGCGTGGTTCGCCTGCACTGTCTGCATTCCGTATCAATAAACTGCTGGCGCGCTTTCAGGCTGCCAACCTCCAGGTCCACAATATATACGCTGAGTATGTCCATTTTGCTGACCTGAACGCCCCGTTAAATGATAGCGAGCAGGCGCAGCTTACCCGTCTGTTGCAATACGGCCCGGCGCTTAACAGCCATACGCCGGCGGGTAAACTCCTGTTGGTCACACCGCGTCCTGGTACCATCTCCCCCTGGTCTTCAAAAGCAACGGATATCGCCCACAACTGCGGCCTGCAACAGGTTGATCGGCTGGAGCGCGGCGTAGCGTACTATATCGAGGCTTCGACGTTGACGGCGGAACAGTGGCGACAAGTGGCCGCAGAGCTGCACGACCGTATGATGGAGACGGTGTTCTCTTCTTTAACCGATGCGGAAAAACTGTTTATCCACCATCAGCCTGCGCCGGTTTCCAGTGTCGATCTGCTGGGAGAAGGCCGTCAGGCGTTAATTGACGCCAACCTGCGTCTTGGTCTGGCGCTGGCGGAAGATGAAATCGACTATTTGCAGGAGGCGTTTACCAAACTGGGGCGCAACCCGAACGATATCGAATTGTACATGTTCGCCCAGGCGAACTCCGAGCACTGCCGCCACAAGATTTTTAACGCCGACTGGATTATCGACGGTAAACCGCAGCCGAAGTCGCTGTTTAAAATGATTAAAAACACCTTCGAAACCACGCCGGACTATGTGCTCTCTGCCTATAAAGACAATGCCGCGGTGATGGAAGGATCTGC
Organism: Salmonella sp. GDC200615; assembly: GCF_050574145.1. Taxonomy (NCBI): domain Bacteria; kingdom Pseudomonadati; phylum Pseudomonadota; class Gammaproteobacteria; order Enterobacterales; family Enterobacteriaceae; genus Salmonella; species Salmonella sp. GDC200615. The sequence goes on from NZ_CP192247.1 coordinate 1,206,382, forward strand.
GGTGGGGCGCTACTTCGCCGACCACAATACTGGCCGTTACGATTTTCATCAGGAGCCCGCGCACATTCTGATGAAGGTCGAAACGCATAACCACCCAACCGCCATCTCTCCGTGGCCGGGGGCGGCGACCGGTTCCGGCGGCGAAATTCGTGATGAAGGCGCCACCGGGCGTGGCGCGAAACCAAAAGCCGGGCTGGTAGGCTTCTCCGTTTCCAACCTGCGTATTCCGGGCTTTGAACAGCCGTGGGAAGAGGATTTTGGCAAGCCGGAACGTATTGTCACCGCGCTGGATATCATGACCGAAGGTCCGCTGGGCGGCGCGGCGTTTAACAACGAATTTGGTCGCCCGGCGCTGACCGGTTACTTCCGTACTTATGAAGAGAAAGTGAACAGCCACAACGGCGAAGAGCTGCGCGGCTACCATAAGCCGATCATGCTGGCGGGCGGGATCGGTAATATTCGCGCCGATCACGTGCAGAAAGGCGAGATCGTCGTGGGCGCGAAGCTGATCGTCCTTGGCGGCCCGGCGATGAATATCGGCCTCGGCGGCGGCGCGGCATCGTCAATGGCTTCCGGCCAGTCTGATGCGGATCTCGATTTTGCCTCTGTTCAGCGCGACAACCCGGAAATGGAACGCCGCTGCCAGGAAGTGATCGACCGCTGCTGGCAGTTGGGCGACGCTAACCCAATCTTGTTTATCCATGATGTGGGCGCGGGCGGTCTCTCCAATGCGATGCCGGAGCTGGTGAGCGACGGCGGGCGCGGCGGGAAATTCGAACTGCGCGACATTCTTAGCGACGAGCCGGGCATGAGCCCGCTGGAAATCTGGTGTAACGAATCCCAGGAGCGCTACGTACTGGCGGTCGCGGCTGACCAGTTGCCGCTGTTCGACGAACTGTGTAAGCGCGAACGCGCGCCGTATGCGGTCATTGGCGATGCTACCGAAGAACAGCATCTCTCGTTGCATGATAACCATTTCGACAATCAGCCGATCGACCTGCCGCTGGATGTCCTGCTGGGCAAAACGCCGAAAATGACCCGCGATGTGCAAACATTGAAGGCGAAAGGCGATGCGCTGAACCGCGCGGATATCACGATTGCCGACGCGGTAAATCGTGTTCTGCATCTGCCGACCGTGGCGGAAAAAACCTTCCTTGTCACTATTGGCGACCGTACCGTCACCGGTATGGTGGCGCGTGACCAGATGGTTGGCCCGTGGCAGGTCCCGGTGGCTGACTGCGCGGTCACTACCGCCAGCCTCGACAGCTACTACGGCGAAGCGATGTCGATTGGCGAGCGCGCGCCGGTGGCGCTGCTGGACTTTGCCGCCTCCGCCCGTCTGGCCGTCGCTGAAGCGTTGACTAACATTGCCGCGACGCAGATTGGCGATATCAAGCGCATTAAGCTTTCCGCTAACTGGATGGCGGCAGCCGGTCATCCTGGCGAAGATGCCGGTTTATATGACGCGGTTAAAGCGGTGGGAGAGGAACTCTGTCCGCAGCTTGGCCTGACGATTCCGGTGGGCAAAGATTCGATGTCGATGAAAACCCGCTGGCAGGAAGGCAACGAACAGCGCGAAATGACCTCGCCGCTGTCGCTGGTGATTTCCGCGTTTGCCCGCGTGGAAGACGTGCGTCACACCCTTACGCCGCAGCTGTCAACGGAAGATAACGCCTTGTTGCTGATCGATCTTGGCAAGGGCCACAACGCGCTGGGCGCAACGGCGCTGGCGCAGGTCTATCGTCAGCTTGGCGACAAACCCGCGGACGTGCGTGACGTCGCGCAACTGAAAGGCTTCTATGACGCCATGCAGGCGCTGGTCGCTGCGCGTAAATTACTGGCCTGGCACGACCGTTCCGACGGCGGTCTGCTGGTGACGCTGGCCGAGATGGCCTTTGCCGGCCACTGCGGCGTGCAGGTCGATATCGCCGCGCTGGGCGATGACCATCTGGCCGCACTGTTCAACGAGGAGCTGGGCGGCGTGATTCAGGTACGCGCTGAAGACAGAGACGCGGTCGAAGCGCTGTTGGCGCAGTACGGTCTTGCTGACTGCGTCCACTACCTTGGTCAGGCCCTGGCTGGCGATCGCTTTGTGATTACCGCTAATGACCAGACGGTATTCAGCGAAAGCCGCACTACGCTGCGTGTCTGGTGGGCGGAAACCACCTGGCAGATGCAGCGTCTGCGCGACAATCCGCAATGTGCTGATCAGGAACATGAGGCGAAAGCGAATGATGCCGATCCGGGCCTCAACGTGAAGCTGTCGTTTGATATTAATGAAGATATCGCCGCGCCGTACATTGCGACAGGCGCACGACCGAAAGTCGCTGTACTGCGCGAGCAGGGGGTGAACTCTCACGTGGAGATGGCGGCGGCGTTCCATCGTGCGGGCTTTGACGCGATTGACGTCCATATGAGCGACCTGCTGGGCGGTCGTATCGGTCTGGGCAACTTCCATGCGCTGGTGGCTTGCGGCGGCTTTTCCTACGGCGACGTGCTGGGGGCGGGCGAAGGCTGGGCGAAATCCATTCTGTTTAACCATCGGGTGCGCGACGAATTCGAAACCTTCTTCCATCGTCCGCAGACACTGGCGCTGGGCGTGTGCAACGGTTGCCAGATGATGTCGAATCTGCGCGAGCTGATCCCGGGCAGCGAACTGTGGCCGCGGTTTGTACGTAACCATTCTGACCGCTTCGAAGCCCGCTTCAGCCTGGTGGAAGTGACGCAAAGCCCATCGCTGCTGCTGCAAGGAATGGTAGGCTCACAGATGCCGATTGCGGTTTCCCATGGGGAAGGGCGCGTTGAGGTACGTGACGATGCGCATCTTGCCGCGCTTGAGAGCAAAGGCCTGGTCGCTCTGCGCTACGTTGATAACTTTGGTAAGGTGACTGAAACCTATCCGGCTAACCCGAACGGTTCGCCGAACGGCATCACGGCGGTGACGACCGAAAACGGTCGGGTGACGATTATGATGCCGCATCCGGAACGCGTATTCCGCACCGTCGCCAACTCCTGGCACCCGGAAAACTGGGGCGAGGATAGCCCGTGGATGCGTATCTTCCGTAATGCGCGTAAGCAGCTTGGTTAATTAGCCCGATAGCCATTAAGCCCCTATTCACGAGGGGCTTTTTTGTAGACGGCGCTTATCAGGCCCACGGGGAAGCGCGGTTGAAGCTACCGTCTTGAACGTCAAGCGGTAGGCCGGATAAGGCGTTTACGCCGTCATCCGGCAATAAACTAGTGCTTATGCCGCAAGATTAAAGTGTCGGGAAATCCCGACATGAGTGGGGGATAGGTTGTCGCCAAAAAGAGACATTTAACTATTTGATTTTAAATTGTTTTATTTTTAGGTGTTGCAGGTGTTGCTGATTGGCGACAGAAAGGGCAAAAAACAGACAGAGCCATTTTTAGCATGAATAAAGATATTTTTCATATCTATCATTGTGTTAACAAAGTCTTTTGAATGTTGGCACAATTACTGCATAATGATAACCAGTGGCTCATTCACCTTCTTATGTCAGCCCCTTAGGGACGCGCTACATAAACTTCGAATGACGCACAACAAGGTGCCTGCCGTCCAACTTCTGATAATAGCGTAGCTTTATCAACCTCCGGGCGAAACGTCGAGTTAGGCACCGCCTTATTCCATAACAAAGCCGGGTTTAGCCCGGCTTTGTTGTATCTGGCGCTTCCCTCGGTTAGCATCTTTTTTATTCTTCTTTTATGTGAGCGACACGTTGAAGCGCTGGTCTGTTTTCCCCCGTTCTTTACGACAATTGGTCATGCTGGCCTTTTTGCTGATCCTGCTGCCGTTGCTGGTTCTGGCCTGGCAGGCGTGGCAAAGCCTTAACGCGTTAAGCGATCAGGCTGCGGTGACTAACCGCAGCACGCTTATTGACGCCCGGCGCAGCGAGGCGATGACCAACGTCGCGCTGGAGATGGAGCGAAGCTACCGACAGTATTGTGTACTTGACGATCCGACGCTGGCAAAAGTGTATCAAAGCCAGCGTAAGCGCTATAGCGATATGCTGGACGCCCATGCCGGCGTCTTGCCGGATGATAAGTTGTATCAGGCGTTACGCCAGGATTTAAACGCGCTGGCGCAATTGCAGTGTAAAGATAGCGGCCCGGAAGCGGCCGCGGCCGCGCGTCTGGAGGCCTTTGCCAACGCGAATACGGAAATGGTGCAGGCGACGCGTACTGTGGTTTATTCGCGTGGGCAACAGTTACAACAAGAAATCGCCGAGCGCGGACAATTTTTCGGCTGGCAGGCGCTGGTGCTATTTCTGGTGAGCCTGGCGATGGTGCTACTTTTTACCCGCATGATTATCGGGCCGGTGAAAGGAATTGAACGGATGATTAATCGCCTGGGCGAAGGCCGTTCTTTAGGGAATACCGTCACCTTTACCGGTCCGCGTGAATTACGATCGGTGGGGCAGCGCATTATCTGGCTGAGTGAGCGTCTGGCGTGGCTGGAATCCCAGCGCCATCAGTTTCTACGTCACTTGTCCCATGAGCTGAAAACCCCGCTGGCCAGTATGCGCGAGGGGACAGAGCTGCTGGCCGATCAGGTGGTTGGGCCGCTGACGCCGGAGCAAAAAGAGGTGGTCGATATTCTGGATGACAGCAGTCGTAATTTACAAAAATTGATTGAGCAATTGCTTGATTACAACCGGAAACTGGTAGACAGTGCCACAGAGCTGGAAGCGGTCGATATCGCGCCGCTTGTGGATATGGTGGTTTCCGCCCACAGTTTGCCTGCCCGCGCTAAAATGATGCATACCGATGTCGACCTGGAGGCCGAACGCTGCATAGCAGAGCCCATGTTGCTGATGAGCGTGCTGGATAATCTCTATTCCAACGCGGTGCACTATGGCGCTGAATCCGGTAACATTTGTATCCGTAGTCGCTCTCAGGGCTCCACGGTTTATATCGATGTGGTTAATAGCGGCGAGCCGATTCCGCAAACCGAAAGAGAAATGATTTTTGAGCCTTTTTTCCAGGGAAGCCACCAGCGAAAAGGGGCGGTAAAAGGCAGTGGGCTAGGGCTGAGTATCGCCAGAGATTGTATTCGTCGAATGCAGGGAGAGATCCAACTGGTGGATGACAAAGCGCAGGAAGTCTGTTTTCGCATCTCGCTGCCGCTGCCTGCATCTGACAAACACTAATATGAATTTAAGCCTGGTGCGTATGTCACACGTTTTCGTCCAAACTATTAAACGATGCCTTTTGCGGTGGGGAATACCGGTGGGCATATCGTGTCTGGCGCTGACCGCATGTGTTCCCCATGCTTCACAGCAACTGCCCGGTAGCGCAGCGCAGGACACGCTCCCCCATTATCAACTGGCGGATTATCTCCCGACGGCGTGCGCGGATATCTGGTCGCTACGCGGGCAGGCGGTGGAGACGAATCCGCTGTACTGGCTACGCACGATTGACTGCGCCGATCGTCTGATGCCGGTTCAGTCGCGCGCAGAGGCGCGCGCGTTGACGGATGATAACTGGCAAAATGCCTTCAGGCGCGGGATTTTACTGGCGGATGCAAAAATTACGCCGCCGGAGCGGCGCGCCATAGTGACCCGTCTGGAGGCGTTAAGCGCGCAAATACCGGCTCAGGTACGGCCCGTCTACCAAATCTGGCATGACGGTCAGGCGCTGCAATTAGCACTTTCTGCCGAACGTCAGCGTTATAGCAAGCTCCAGCAAACGTCAGATAGTGAGCTTGATGCGCTGCGCCAGCAGCAACAGGCCTTGCAAACGCAGCTCGATCTTACCACCCGTAAGCTGGAGAGTTTAACCGATATTGAGCGCCAGCTTTCGACACGAAAACCGGCAGGGAATTACAACGCCGATACGCCGCATACGAATGACAAACCCGCGACGTCTGAAGATGGCGCGGCGCCGTCGCCGTCACAAGATGAGGTAACGCCATGATAAGCCGTAAACCGGCGCACCTGCTGCTGGTCGATGACGATCCCGGATTACTGAAATTGCTCGGTATGCGCCTGACCAGTGAAGGATACAGTGTAGTGACCGCAGAGAGCGGCCAGGAAGGACTGCGGGTACTGCATCGGGAAAAAGTGGATCTGGTAATAAGCGACCTGCGCATGGATGAAATGGATGGTATGCAACTGTTCACAGAAATTCAGAAAGTACAGCCGGGAATGCCGGTTATCATTCTGACGGCGCATGGTTCTATTCCGGATGCGGTGGCCGCTACCCAGAAAGGCGTATTCAGCTTTTTGACGAAGCCGATCGACAGAGACGCGTTATATAAAGCGATAGATGAAGCGCTGGAGCAGTCCGCTCCCGCGACGGACGATAGCTGGCGCAACGCTATCGTTACCCGTAGCCCGCTGATGCTGCGACTGCTTGAACAGGCGCGCATGGTCGCGCAGTCGGATGTCAGCGTATTGATTAACGGACAAAGCGGCACCGGGAAAGAGATTTTCGCGCAGGCGATTCATAATGCCAGCCCGCGCAGTAACAAGCCGTTTGTCGCCATCAACTGCGGCGCGTTGCCGGAACAGTTGCTGGAGTCCGAATTATTCGGCCATGCGCGCGGCGCCTTTACCGGCGCAGTGAGCAATCGTGAAGGGTTGTTCCAGGCGGCGGAAGGCGGCACGCTGTTTCTGGATGAAATTGGCGATATGCCCGCGCCGTTACAGGTGAAGCTGCTGCGGGTGTTACAGGAGCGTAAAGTCAGGCCGCTGGGCAGCAATCGCGATATTGATATCGACGTGCGAATTATTTCCGCGACGCACCGCGATCTGCCGAAGGCGATGGCGCGGGGCGAATTTCGTGAAGATTTGTACTACCGGCTGAATGTCGTGAGCCTGAAAATTCCGGCGCTGGCGGAGCGTACCGAGGATATTCCGCTGCTGGCTAATCATCTGCTCAGACAGTCGGCACAGCGGCATAAACCGTTTGTTCGCGCCTTTTCTACTGATGCAATGAAACGGCTGATGACGGCAAGTTGGCCGGGCAACGTGCGCCAACTGGTCAACGTCATTGAACAATGCGTGGCGTTAACCTCTTCGCCGGTGATCAGCGATGCGTTGGTCGAGCAGGCGCTGGAAGGCGAAAACACCGCGTTGCCAACTTTTGCCGAAGCGCGAAACCAATTTGAACTGAACTATCTGCGCAAGTTACTGCAAATTACCAAAGGTAACGTGACGCACGCGGCAAGGATGGCGGGGCGCAACCGCACGGAATTCTATAAGCTACTCTCCCGCCACGAACTGGATGCGAATGATTTCAAAGAGTAGTTTTCATGCCGTAAAGTAGCGCGAAATATGTTACGTTTAACCGATCAAAACACAGGCGACCTTTTCAAGGAATAGCATGAAAAAGATTGATGCGATTATTAAACCCTTCAAGCTGGACGATGTCCGTGAAGCGCTGGCCGAGGTAGGTATTACCGGGATGACGGTCACTGAAGTCAAAGGCTTTGGCCGTCAAAAAGGCCACACCGAGCTGTATCGCGGCGCGGAATATATGGTGGATTTTCTGCCGAAGGTAAAAATTGAAATCGTTGTGCCTGACGACATCGTGGATACCTGTGTTGACACCATCATTCGTACCGCGCAGACGGGGAAAATCGGCGACGGTAAGATCTTTGTCTTTGATGTCGCCCGCGTTATTCGTATCCGTACTGGCGAAGAAGACGACGCGGCTATCTGATGTGCCGATTCGCTGCCCGTCCCCTCCTTGTGGGCAGCGAACCACCGTTTAATCGCCCTGCGGTAGCGCCGATGTAGTCCGGGTGCAAACCCATCTCAGGCCGACAATGGCGACGATCAGCGCCACGCAACTTAGCGTCCACTCGCCCATTTGCGAGAAAAAGTGTCCGTAGGCGGCTACCGCCGTATCACTAATTTGCGATTCCGTGGTTTGTTGCGCGACGACGCCAGCCAGCCAGTTAGCGACCGCGCCGGTCGCCAGCATATAAATACCGGTCAGCACGCCCGTGACGCCAGGCAGGTTGAGGCGGGTAATTTGCGCCATCGCGACCGGATCAATAAACAGCTCTGCAAAGCCCATCAGTGCCAGCCCTGCGATCATCATTCCCATTGATGCCTGCCCGTCTAACCGGGCCTGATGCGCGTTTAGCGCCAGCAGCATAAAACCGCCGCCCATTAATACCAGCCCCACGGCAAATTTAAGCCAGACGCGCAGCACCGAGCGGGCGCTCTCTTTCGGGCTGCTCAGCCACGCCAGCACCACGCCCGCCGCCATCACCGCAATCGCATTGACCGACTGGAACAATGCGGTGGGGACGGTCATATTCAGCCAGTGGCGGTTGACAAAACGGTCGATGAATAAACTGATCGAACTTCCGCCCTGCTGCGCCAGAACCCAAAAGAGAGTGCCGGTGATCATTAACAGAACGATTTGCCACAAGGCGCGACGGTGCTCGGGAAATTTAACCATAATACGGGCGATAAGTTGCGCCGCGAAGACGCAGACAATGGCCAGCACATAGCCAGACCAGTTATTTTCCAGCAGGAGGGTGAAGAATACCGGCGCGATACACAGCATTAATACCAGCCAACCCCAGGTTGGAAGGGCGAATTTAACCGCCCGCAGCGCGGGGCGATTAACCCCACGCGTCTGCTGAAAGTGGCGATGACCGCTTAAAAAGATGAGCAGGCCGATGAACATTCCCACGCCCGCCAGCGCAAAGCCGACATGCCAGCCATACCACTGCGCCGCCAGACCACAGGCGATCGGCGCGGCTATCGATCCAATATTCCCGGCGGCGTAGAGCAGCGAGAATCCCCCGTCGCGGCGGTTGTCATCAGGGGCGTAAAGTTCGCCCAGCAGACAGCTAATATTGGATTTAAACAAGCCGTAGCCGCAGATAATAATGGCCAGCGCCGCATATAAACTCAGCGTTGAATCAGATTCTAAGCCCAATACCACATGACCCAGCGTCATCAATAAGGCGCCGGTGATAACCGCCACGCGGTTGCCAAGCAGGCGGTCGGCAAGCCAGCCGCCAAGAATAGGGGTAACGTAAACTAAAGAGGCGTAGGCGCTGAAGAGGTTGATCGCGTGGCTGTCATTAAAACCAAGCTGGTGGGTAAGATAAAGGATGAGTAAGGCACGCATGCCGTAAAAGCTGAAGTATTCCCAAATTTGAATCGCCACGATGTAAAAAATCGCGCGCGGTTGTGAGGGTGTTTTCATAAAGTCTCCTTGCTGCGTGAAAAAAGGGAAGTGGCAAGCCACTTCCCTTTGGTACTTATTTCGTATTTTCTTTCAGCACTTTAACGGTGTAACGTCCGTCTGCCTGACGATAGGCGCCGTGGATATCGGTTTCGAAGCCCGGATAGTGGGCGCCGATTTCGCACAGCATTTGCAGGAATTCCAGTACCGGACGGCTTTCCTCAGTGATCATTTCACCAGGCATCACCAGCGGCACTCCCGGAGGGTAAGGAAGGATCATGTTGGCGTTGACGCGTCCAACCATCTCTTCAAGATACACCTCTTCCGTTTCGCCATGCAGCTCTTTCTGGAACGCAGTATACGGCGTCATCACCATTTTCGGCAGCACTTCAAACGCACGGTACATTAAGTCCGGCAGATTATGATGTTCGACCAGTTTATGAATATTCTGCGCCAGTTCCTGGATGCGCATATTTTCATAAAACTCAGGCGCTTCGCGGTACAGTGCCGGCAGAATGTTTTTGACGCGCAGGTTCAGGTCAAAGGCGCGTTTAAATTCAGTGAGCGCGCGCAGCAGGCTCAGAGCTTTGGTTTTGTCGATACCAATGCTGAACAGGAACAGCAGGTTGTATGGACCGGTTTTTTCTACGATGATGCCGCGTTCATCGAGATATTTGGCGACCAGACTTGCCGGAATACCGAATTCATCCATCGTACCGTCTTTCTTCATCCCCGGCGTCAGGATAGTGACTTTGATCGGGTCGAGGTACATGTGTTCGTTATCGATATTTTTGAAGCCATGCCATGCGCTATCTGAACGCAGCGGCCAGCACTCAGCTCCATCGATATGTTCCGGCTGCCATACGTCAAAGAACCAGCCGTCGGATTCGCTTTTCAGGCGTTTAATTTCTTTACGGAATTTAATCGCACGTTCAATAGAGCCGTTAATCAGGCGTTTACCCGCATTACCTTTCATCATCGCCGCTGCGGTTTCAGTAGACGCTACGATACCGTAGTGCGGAGAAGTGGTGGTATGCATCATGTAGGCTTCGTTAAAGGTTTCTTCGTTAATGTCGCCTTTAACATGAATCATGGATGCCTGTGAAAACGCCGCCAGCAGTTTATGCGTGGACTGGGTTTCATAAATGATTTTGCCTTCTACACGGTCGCCGCTCATACCGCATTTACCCTGATAAATAGGGGAGAAATTGGTATAAGGCACCCAGGCGGAGTCAAAATGAATGGACTTCACATCCAGAGTTTTCTTGATGTAGTCAGTGTTATACAACAGACCGTCATAGGTTGAGTTAGTAATAACAGCATGGACCGGCCAGGTCGCGTTAGGCGTCTCTTTTACCCGTTTAGCGATAGTGGCGTGCTGGAACTCGCTTTGCGGAATACCGCCAAGAATACCGTAGGCGTTACGGGTTGGGCGGAAATAAATCGGCGTAATGTCGCTCATCATCATCAGATGGGTCAGCGATTTATGGCAGTTACGGTCAATCAGTACCGTGCTGCCTGCCGGCGCGGAGTACATACCGACGATTTTGTTCGCCGTAGAGGTGCCGTTCGTCACCATGTAGCTACGTTCGGCGTTAAAGACGCGGGCGATATACTCTTCCGCTTCTTTATGCGGGCCGGAGTGGTCCAGCAGCGAACCCAGTTCAGAAACGGAAATCGAAATATCGGATTTCATCGTGTTCGGGCCGAAGAAATCATAAAAGATGCTGCCGACGGGGCTTTTCTGGAAAGCGGTCCCGCCCATGTGGCCAGGCGTACAGAAAGTATATTTCCCTTCGCGCACATATTTGAACAGCGCTTTTGTCAGCGGCGGTAGAATATTGTCGATGTATTCATCGGTATTCTGGCGAATTTTCGCCGCGATATCGGCTGTGGCGCCTAAAGCATATTCAAAGAAGCGAACCTGCATTCTCAGATCGTTGAGGCTGACGTCCAGCGTAGAGTAGCTGTTGGCGAAGGCGTACAGCGGCATATACTCGTTCAGCTTGCTAATCTCTTCGCAAAGCTCAAGGTTATATTTATCCCAGTCGAAAATGACGCCGCAAAGGCGGGAGTTATTTTCAATCAGCTTCAGCAGGTCTTCTCGGTCGTTTGGATAGACGATACGGAAATTTAAACCTTCCAGTGCACGATGCAGTTCACGAATAGGCTCTTCTTTAAAGTAGACGCCCATGTGGTTCATGATAGCAATAACGTTCATAGTCTTGTTCCTGGTAAAGTGGGCCCCTCCCGCTACGCTATAGCAGGTGACGAAAGGGGCTTTGAGAAAAAGGAGTTAGCGGTTAAAGCGCTTCAGCCGTATTGTTGTCGCTGTCGTTGTTCTGGCGCTGGTGCATTTTGCGACCGTAGAACATCAGGATGATCAGACTGACGATAAAGGTGCCGGAGAGTTCGAAGGAGCTGGCGCCCATCAGTGCGATGAAGCAAAATGCGCAGCCCAGTACAGAACAAATCAGGCTTACCGAGTTACGGATGTTGAACCCTTCGAAGCGAATCAGGTCAACACAGGAGTAGAAGTACGGCAGCATGGTAAGCAGTACGGCAATCCCGGTCAGTTCGCCGAACAGGTCGGACGCTTTACCGCCGCTGGAGTTCATGATGGTGATCAGAATCATCAGCGCCGTCATTTTCACCGCAGCCAACAGCAGACCTTTTTTCGGAATACCGTTTTTATCCATTTCACCGTAAATTTTCGGGAAGTTGCCGTCGTTGGCGGCGCGAACCCCAGCCTGGCCGACCAGCATCATCCAGGAGCCCAGAGACGTCAGGCAGGCGAAAGCGGTAAAGGCGGAAACCAGCGGCGCAGCCCAGCCACCCAGAATCGTGGAGGTACTGATAGCGAACGGCGCGCCGGAAGAGGCCATAACGGAAGCTGGGAACATCCCGGCGATAACCTGAGTCGCGGCGATATAGATGATGCCTGCCAGCGCGGTACCCAGCATGGTTGCCAGCGGTACGGTGCGTTTCGGGTTTTTCACCATGCCGGTGCTGACGGCGGCAGACTCAACGCCAACGAACGCCCACAGGCAGAGCAGAATACTTTTAACAATGGCGTGAGAGTCGGTCGTCGTGGACGTGTTCCAGTTCGCGTGATAGGTCGCGATATCGAACCAATGCCAGCCGGCGACTGCGGTCAGGACTACCGGGATCAGCACCAGGAATAGGCCAATCGTTGTCAAGCGGCTGACCCAGGCCCCACCCAGCATATTAATAAAGGTGAACAGCCAGACGATAGCAATACAGGCAATACCTGCCGGTATTGGATTATTTAATGCCGGGAAGAACGTAGAAAGATAAGAAACAGCGGTAATGCCGATGGCTAAGTTACCAATCCAGTTTGCGTGATAATAAAGAACGCCGGTCTGGAAACCAAACGCCGGAGATATTTCCCCAGCATAAGCGATAGGGCCACCCTGTTGAGGGTTTTTGGTTGCCAGCCTCGCATAAACATAAGCCAGCGACATTGCCCCAATAATAGAAATTACCCAGCCCCAGATGGCAATGCCACCAATACTGGCAAGGTTGGCGGGTAATAATGCAATCCCGCTCCCCATCATATTACCGGCAACGACGCCAGTACAGGCAAATAGCCCGATCTTTTTGACAGAACTCATGTTCATTTCTCCTGAGCTGTATTTTTAAGAACCGGGCTTATGCTTCATATATGCTGCGTGCCCGTTCAACTGTCGACAAGATTAACGAATGGGTTGAGATAAGTCCTAAAGAAAAAGTGAAATAAACACAAACATGAAAAAACTGATAGATTGATTTTTTTGAATTAACATATAAATATCATGGAAAATATCATGAAAGGATAAACATAGTTTAATTACAAAGAGTTATATTTACATTTCTTTGCGATGAACATGTTGCCAAAATTAACATAAGCTATTTTTGGCAACATGTTCTTCACAAAATAAAAGCGAAAAATTTAATATCTTTTCGCTTTTATTTGTCATGGTTCAGCGTTAAATTTAATCTTCTGCCAGAAAACTATTCAGATAAGGGACAATTTTCTGAACGGATGTCTGAAATACGCCGTTCTCGATCCAGTACAGCGTGTTTTCACCTGGACGTAAATTAAAGGCGGTCAGATAGGCATCAGCGGCCAGACGATTCTCACCTTTCATTTCGTAAACTTTCCCCAACAGGACATAGTTAAACCACGACATTTCAAGCTCGATGCTTTTATTGATTTCCTCATACGCTGCATCGATATCACCTTTGCCCAAAAGATCAACGGTCTTGATTTTATAATAAACAGACGTTTTCTCAACGCCCGGAATTTGATCTATTTTTTTAAACTCTTCGTTCAGCGCAGCCACTTGTTCTTTATCAAACGGCTGTTGTGATTGCCGTAATACATCTACCAGCACTTTATATTCATAGGCATAGTTGAAATCAGGCGTTTCCTTAATAATGCCATTCAGAATATCGCTGGCTTTACCTAGCGCCTGCGCATCGCCGCTCAGAATAAGCTGGCGCGCCTCATAAAAACGCATCAGCGCGGTATTTTGCGGCGTTCTGAACAGGGCCAGTTGTTCTCGCATACGATTAGGCCAGGGCTGTGTTAAAACGAAAGATAGGCTATTAAACAGATCATCCCGGATGGACAACTGGTTAGTATTGGTGACGAAATAACGCTTATCCAGCATGGTTGAACCATCGGCGTTATCAATGAGCACCACAGACATAAAGCACTGCTGCGCCCGATAGTGGCGCTGATTGACAAACTGAATGGTTAACGTCTTACCGGAGCTGCTTGGCTCATTGACCCGGTAATTGGTTTTATCATGTACCATAAAGGTCGAGTAGGTGTTCAGCAAGTCGGTGATTAAGCCGCCCAGACCGATAGCGTAGGACTCCTGCGAGACCCAGTTATTACAGGAATTGCCGCCTTCAAAACGAACATCTATATCTCGTGGGTTAAGTAATAACCGCGTTTTTGTTACCGCGGCATTATGATCTACCACCGACATCACGATAAACACCACCAGCGTCGCCAGCGAGAGCAGGAACATCACCCACGTCCAGAAAGCGGCGATACGCGGCTTTTTCGCCTTTTTAGTCGGCGTTTGCAAAGAGGCGGGCGGCACAGGCGTAGCGGCAGTAACCCCCTCTGTCGGTTCTGCATTCGTCGCTGCGATCGGCGGCGGCGGCGACGTTGATGAATTATCGATCTCATCGCTATTTTCTTCGCACCAGATAACCGGCGCCGTCAGCTTATAGCCGCGTTTAGGTACGGTAACGATGTATTCAGCATTGCTGTCTCCGCCATCTCTTAATGATTTGCGTAGTTCAGAAATGCTTTGGGTGACAACATGGTTGGTCACGATGGTGCGCATCCAGACATGATCAATAATGTTATCCCGGCTTAACACTTCATCCGGGTGATGCGCAAAATACATCAGAAGATCGATCAGCCGTGGTTCAAGAGTAATCTGGCGTCCCTGACGACTGATCTGATTAACAGAAGGTGTAACCAGCCACTCTCCAATGCGTACAACAGGTTGCTGCATAAAAAGATGCCCTAACGAGCTAAGTCAAACGTTAATAATAACACGATTTGCACAGACTTTTTTTATTCCCCTTTTTTGTAAAAGAAAGGCATAAAAAGCAGCGCAATAAGCAGGGGAACGGGGAGGAAAACGGGCGTTCGCCTTAACGATAACGCCCTTTTTTTCAGTGGATTTCTTGCAATTACAGCACTTTATGCGGGCCGAAGCATTCGTAATGAATGTTTTCGTGATTCACGCCAAGTGAAACCAGTTGTTTTGCGGCAAACTGCATAAAACCTACCGGGCCGCAAAGATAGAACTGCATTGCCGGATCGCTGATCGCAGCTTCCAGTTTGCTTAAATCCATCAGCCCTTCGCTGTCGAAGAGGCGTTGGGCGCGATCGGCCTCAGTCGGCTCGCGGTACCAGGTATGGGCAGTGAAACGCGGCAGTGTACGGCCCAGCTCGCTCACTTCGTCGGCAAACGCATGGACGTCGCCGTTCTCCGCCGCGTGGAACCAGTTCACCTGCGCGGTATGCTGTTCTTTCGCCAGCGTATCGAGCATCGCTAACATCGGCGTCTGGCCGACGCCAGCGGAAATCAGCGAAACGGGGGTATCAGCGGCGACATTCATAAAGAAGTCACCTGCCGGCGCAGCCAGATGCACCACATCGCCCACGCTGGCGTGATGGTGTAACCAGTTTGATACCTGGCCGCCGTCTTCACGCTTCACGGCAATACGGTACCCTTTGCCATCGGGTTTACGGGTCAGTGAATATTGGCGGATCTCCTGATGCGCAAAACCTTCCGGCTTCAGCCAGACCCCCAGATACTGCCCGGGACGGTATTCCGCCACCGTACCGCCGTCGACCGGTTCAAACTCAAAGCTGGTGATCAGTGCGCTACGCGGGGTTTTCGCAACGATGCGGAAGGGGCGCGTGCCTTCCCAGCCGCCGTCTTTGCTGGCGTTCTCGTGATAAATCTCGGCTTCCCGATGAATAAAGACGTTAGCCAGTACGCCATAGGCTTTGCCCCACGCGTCCAGCACTTCCTGGCCCGGGTTGAACATTTCGTCCAGCGTCGCCAGCAGATGCGTCCCGACGATGTTGTACTGCTCCGGCTTAATCTGGAAGCTGGTGTGCTTCTGCGCGATTTTTTCTACCGCCGGCAGCAACGCCGGTAAATTTTCGATATTGCTGGCGTAGGCCGCGATAGCATTAAACAGGGCTTCACGCTGATCGCCGTTACGCTGGTTGCTCATATTGAAGATTTCTTTGAGCTCCGGGTTATGCGTAAACATACGGTCGTAGAAGTGGGCGGTCAGTTTCGGTCCTGTTTCAACCAGCAGGGGAATGGTGGCCTTTACTGTAGCGATGGTTTGTGCGTCAAGCATACGTGCTTCCTTTATGTGAAAATCTAATGATGTATATCAAATGCATCTTATAAAAATACCCTTGCATTGTAAATGGATCTTCTCTGCTTTACGTTATGGAGGTAACAACGTGAAAAATCTGCATCACAAAGCTGAAAAGAAATCCGTTGAAATTCGTCAGGCTCTCGTTCAGGAAACCCTTATCTGACGCATAGGTAATCGTTTGCGTAAAAACCTTTGTCAAGACCTGTTATCGAAGAATGATTCGGTTATACTGTTGGCCGAAGTCCCACGGACTGCCTTTTCAGGCACAAATTTTATTGTTAGCTGAGTCAGGAGATGCGGATGTTAAAGCGTGAAATGAACATTGCCGATTATGATGCCGAATTGTGGCAGGCTATGGAGCAGGAAAAAGTACGTCAGGAAGAGCACATCGAACTGATCGCCTCCGAAAACTACACCAGCCCGCGCGTGATGCAGGCGCAGGGGTCTCAGCTGACCAACAAATACGCTGAAGGATATCCGGGCAAGCGCTACTACGGCGGTTGCGAATACGTTGATGTCGTAGAGCAGCTGGCTATCGACCGCGCGAAAGAACTGTTCGGCGCCGACTACGCTAACGTGCAGCCGCACTCCGGTTCTCAGGCTAACTTCGCTGTTTACACCGCGCTGCTGCAGCCGGGCGATACCGTTCTGGGTATGAACCTGGCGCAGGGCGGCCACCTGACTCACGGCTCCCCGGTTAACTTCTCCGGTAAACTGTACAACATCGTACCTTACGGTATCGATGAGTCCGGTAAAATTGACTATGACGAGATGGCGAAGCTGGCCAAAGAGCACAAGCCGAAGATGATTATCGGTGGCTTCTCTGCCTACTCCGGCGTGGTTGACTGGGCAAAAATGCGTGAAATCGCTGACAGCATCGGCGCATACCTGTTTGTCGACATGGCGCACGTGGCGGGCCTGATTGCCGCAGGCGTTTACCCGAACCCGGTTCCGCACGCTCACGTTGTCACCACCACCACCCACAAAACCTTGGCGGGTCCGCGCGGCGGCCTGATCCTGGCGAAAGGCGGCGATGAAGAGCTGTACAAAAAACTGAACTCCGCTGTCTTCCCAAGCGCGCAGGGCGGCCCGCTGATGCACGTGATCGCGGGTAAAGCGGTGGCACTGAAAGAAGCGATGGAGCCGGAGTTCAAAGTTTACCAGCAGCAGGTGGCGAAAAACGCCAAAGCGATGGTGGAAGTGTTCCTGAACCGCGGCTACAAAGTGGTGTCTGGCGGCACTGAGAACCACCTGTTCCTGCTGGACCTGGTGGATAAAAACCTGACCGGTAAAGAAGCTGACGCCGCGCTGGGCCGCGCTAACATCACCGTGAACAAAAACAGCGTGCCGAACGATCCTAAGAGCCCGTTCGTGACTTCCGGTATCCGTATCGGTTCTCCGGCGGTCACTCGTCGCGGCTTCAAAGAAGCGGAAGTGAAAGAGCTGGCTGGCTGGATGTGTGACGTGCTGGACAACATCAATGATGAAGCCACCATTGAACGCGTGAAAGCGAAAGTGCTGGATATCTGCGCCCGCTTCCCGGTTTACGCGTAAGCGCTTGTGTTGTGAGAATGGCCCGATGGCGCTGCGTCTGTCGGGCATTACTTATGCGCCATAACGTGACGCCGCCGGAAGTCATTATCCGGCGGCGTTGCCGTTTGAACTTCTCCCTCCGCCTGTTAACCTTATGTTACCCTTGCCAGCGCAACCGTTTACCGCCAGACTATCGCCTCCAAACGGGAGGGAGTCATGGCATTGCATTCCACGCGCTGGCTGGCGCTCAGTTATTTCACCTACTTCTTTAGTTACGGTATTTTTCTGCCCTTCTGGAGCGTCTGGCTCAAAGGTCTTGGGCTAACGCCGGAAACCATCGGTCTTCTGCTGGGCGTGGGTCTGGTCGCGCGTTTTCTCGGTAGTCTGCTCATTGCGCCTCGCGTAAGCGATCCTTCGCGGTTGATCTCCGCGCTGCGCGTACTGGCATTGCTGACGCTGGTATTTGCGCTGGCATTTTGGGCAGGAACGCATGTCGCGTGGCTAATGGTGGTGATGGTTGGGTTTAACCTCTTCTTTTCACCACTGGTGCCGCTGACCGATGCGCTGGCCAATACCTGGCAAAAGCAAATTACCCTGGACTATGGTCGGGTGCGGCTGTGGGGGTCCATCGCCTTCGTGATAGGGTCGGCGCTGACCGGTAAGCTGGTGAGTTTATACGATTACCAGGCGATTCTGGCGCTACTGACGCTCGGCGTCGCCTCGATGTTGCTGGGTATGTTGTTACGTCCCAGCGTGCCGCCGCAAGGGGAAAGCCGTCAGCAGGAGAGCGCAGGCTGGCCCGCCTGGCGTACGCTGGTGGCACAAAGTTGGCGTTTTCTCGCCTGCGTCTGTTTGCTGCAAGGGGCGCACGCCGCCTACTACGGTTTTAGCGCCATCTACTGGCAGGGGGCTGGCTATTCAGCATCGGCGGTCGGCTATTTATGGTCGTTGGGCGTGGTGGCGGAAGTGATCATTTTCGCCCTGAGTAAAAAGCTATTTCGCCGGTTTAGCGCCCGCGACTTGCTGTTGCTTTCCGCTGTGTGCGGCGTGGTACGCTGGGGACTGATGGGCTGGAGTACGGCGTTGCCGTGGCTGATTGTGATACAAATCCTGCACTGTGGCACGTTTACCGTTTGCCATCTGGCCGCCATGCGCTATATCGCTGCGCGTCAGGGAAGCGAGGTGATTCGTTTGCAGGCCGTCTATTCCGCTGTGGCGATGGGCGGCAGCATCGCGATTATGACGGTATTTGCCGGTTTTCTGTATCAACATCTGGGCGGCGGCGTGTTCTGGATTATGGCGCTGGTGGCATTGCCCGCTATCTTCCTTCGGCCCAAAGTGGTTGCCGCGTCATGATTCCAGGATCTTGCGGATCTGCTGCTGTTGGTGCTCTGTGAGGGTGCGATCCGCATGAATTAATGGCGGTGAGAAGAGCGGTAGCGGCGTGGCGTAAGGGGTAACAATCAGCGCTACGCCGCGCGGGCATCCCTCTTTTTGAAATGCCTGGAGCGATAGCCGTCTGATATTCAGCGGCAACAGGGTCAGTTCACGCAGTTGCTGCTCAATATGCGTCTCCAGCGCATCATTTTTATCCGCTAACAATACGATCTGTCTCTCATGCAAATCGTTATCCTGCATTAGCCAGGCGCCGAAAATCACTGCCACCAGCCCCGTCTCTTCCTCGGAAAAGTGGATACCATATTCGGCTTCAAACCCGGCGAGCGCCTCACGTGTGGTGCGAACCAGACGCGGATAAAGACGGTTGAACTCTTCCGGAAGCGTATTATCGATGCCAATCGTGAATAAACTTCGGTTCAGCGCCTGGGCGAGATGGACATACAGCTGATCGTTAAGCCCTTGTTCGTCGCTGAAGCGTACGTTCCCTTTTTCTCGAAAGCGCAGCACCAGCCGCGCCACCTCCAGTCGCAGTTGCTGCGCCCGTTGATGCGTGTCGCGAATCGGGTCGGGGAGGCGAATCATTGAAAACAGTAACGCCATAAACAGCGCTTCATTGAGCGGTGCGGCCTGCATCACGTAGCGCTGCCAGTGACGACCAATTTCCTGGGCGAGTGGATATTCCGCGCACGACTGCGCCCAAATCTGCTGCACAGGGTTGAATTCCGGGGTGATGCCGGCATGGTGTTGTAGCAGACAATACTGTAAAAAGAGACGCAGGAACTGCACGTCGCGATGTTCAAATGGTTTTTGCAACCGGCGGGCGCACAGATTGATGAGCGCGTGCAGATTAATATCGTCATACAGCGGACGCGCGATACCGCGCTGCTTTAGCGCGTTTTTTAAGGCCGGGGTAAACTGTTGCGTGACGAAGGTCGGGCATAAACGCAGGCCGCGCCTGAGCCAGTGTAAAAGGCAAAGGCGCTGATCGAGTGCTGTACCTTCGATCCGATAGCAACCGTTCTGGCATGTTGTGATGGCAAGGCGATGATAGCGCTGGATCTCCAGGCTTGTCTCAGTGATATCCTCACGGGCAGTATCATCATCAACGCCATTAAGCGCGCTGAAGATTTCCACCGTGGCAATTGGCTCCGGCTGGAAAAGCGTCAGCAATACCTGACAGCGGCGCTGGGGAGCGGAAAGTACAGATGGTGGGGCAATTGTCGGCATCATCTGTCAGGTCTCCCGTTAGTTTGTCTGGTAAGGATAGCTAAAGTTTGCGTGTGAAAAATGTGATAAGCGTGCTTTTAGGCCAGGAATGCTGAGGAGTGTCACAGAATTTTTATCGCGAGGAACAGATGAAGCCAGTGAAACGCAGCGCCTTAACACTATTTCTTGCCGTTTTATCTTTCGTGGCGGCGGCGCATCCGCACAGCTTCATCCGTCTGCAAACGCAGGTGGTCAGTGAAAATGAGCAATTTGTGGCGTTAAAAATGCGCTGGACAATGGACGCGCTGACGTCCGCAGATCTGCTGTATGACGCCGGAAACGCGGCACCGGGGTCAGAAATATGGAAAAAGTTGGCGGCGGAAGTGATGGCTAACGTACTTGGGCAGCACTACTTTACAGAAGTGTGGCGCAATGGCGCGAAAGTGAAGTTTAAAAACAGGCCGACAGAATACGGTATGACGCGTGACGCGCATCAGGCGGTATTGACCTTTACGCTACCGCTGGCTGAACCGCAGCCGTTAAGCGGACAGACTTATACCTTTTCAACGTTTGATCCCTCTTATTATGTCGATATGCATTATGACCAGGACAGCGATATCACGATGCCGGAACCGCTGCGCGAAAAGTGTCGGATTCAGGTTTATACTCCTGCGCCCGGCGAAGAGACGCTACGTTTCGCCCAGTCGCTGGATAAAGAGGACGCGCCGCCGGAGGATATGGATTTAGGTAAACAGTTTGCCCAAACGGTGACCTTGCAATGTCAGTAATTTTTTCTCAACGCACTCCAGGGCGACGCTGGCTCTCGCTGTGGCCATTGGCGTTATTCCTGCTGCTGATGCTGGTTGGCGGTCTGTGGATATGGCAGGCCTGGCCGCAGGTGATGTTGAAAAGCGCTCTTTGGCAGCGGGACGTAAATCAGCAGTTGAGCGCGCTGCTTAATGCGGTGGCGACGCATCCTGAGCGGGCGGGCGGATCGTTGCTTCTGCTGAGTTTTATGTATGGCGTGCTTCATGCGCTGGGGCCGGGACACGGCAAAGTGGTGATCGCGACATGGCTGGCGACGCATCCTTCGAAGTTGAAATCGAGTATCGTGTTAACCCTCGCCGCCGCGTTATTACAGGGGCTCGTGGCTATCGGGTTGGTGGTGGGCGTGCTGACCGTATTGCAACTTCCGTCCAGGCA
Organism: Salmonella sp. GDC200615; assembly: GCF_050574145.1. NCBI lineage: Bacteria > Pseudomonadati > Pseudomonadota > Gammaproteobacteria > Enterobacterales > Enterobacteriaceae > Salmonella > Salmonella sp. GDC200615. The sequence continues at coordinate 1,227,829 of NZ_CP192247.1, forward strand.
GCTCCATCTGAGCGGCTTCTGGCTGGAAAAGGGGAGCTATGCGTTAGTTGGCGGGCTGGGCATTTTGCTGTGCTGGCGGGCCATAAAAAGGTTACGCGCGCTGCTACGTAAACCTGTCTTTATCGCTTTTACGCCGCGCCATGTTCACCATGAAAAATGCGGCTGCGGACATCAGCATTTACCGACGCAGGAACAATTGCATAGCGGCGATGACTGGCGCGCGCGACTCATGATCGTACTGTCTATGGGGATGCGGCCCTGTTCCGGCGCGATAATGGTGCTGTTATTCAGTAAAGTGATTGGCGTTTTTAGCTGGGGAATGGCGTCGGTACTGGCGATGGCGGCGGGAACCTCGCTAACGATTACCTCGCTGGCGCTGCTGGTACACACTTTTCGTGATCTGGCGGTGAAACTCAGTGGAAACAAAGCGCCGGCGTTATGGCGGCAGGTAGGCTGGTCAACGCTGGCGCTGGCCGGAGGGGGCATACTGCTTGTTGCGGCGCTGGTCATGTGGTTTAGCGTGCCGCAGCCTGTGGGCGGGCTGCGGCCATGGCGTGGTTGATTAGTGTCCGGCGGGTTTGAGATGCATCCGCGCGACGGATTCGTCTTCGGCCCAGTAAATGCGTTCGGCGACCATCGCTTCCGGATTGAGCTGAACGCCGCGCAGTACCCGTTCTTTAAAACGCAGATAGCCGCCTTTGTCGATCAGATGGCCCATATGTAGATAGATCGGTTTTCCGCCGAGCATCTCTTTTTCAAATTCATACAGGTTAACGATCACCTGCTTTATCACATCTTCAGTCACCCAGTTGAGGAAGAGCTTGCCGACGCGCGGCGTCTTTTTACTGGTGCGTCCGCCCAGACGGACTTGCCAGAGCTGATCCGGCTTACGTTGCCAGGCCAGCGTCGGACAGGCCAGCACGCACTCGCCGCAGCCGATACAGGCGGACTCTTCTTTGACCGCTTTGCCGTTCTTCAGCGCCAGGCAGCCTACCGCGTGGTGACTACAGGCCTTCACGCAGGCGCCGCAGCCGATACAGCGATCGGCAGTGAAGCGCATTTTCGCCACGCCAATAATTCCCAGATCGGCCATTGACGCCTTCGCGCAATCATTCGGGCAGCCAACGATGACCGTTTTGAGATGATAAGGGCTGGGATAGACCAGTTTTTCAAGACGACGGGACAGACCGGTCGTGTCAGTGTTGGCTTTCTGGCAAATGCGGTTCCCCTGACAGGCGGCAATATTTCGCCCGCCAATAGCGAGATAGCCCGCTTTGGTATCCTCAACCTGGACGTCGCACAGTTCTATTTCAATCTCGCGAAGAAACGGCTCCAGCGCAGCGTTCACGTTGTCGATATCTTCGTAACGGATACCCGGCATCGCCAGCTTCTGGCGGGTAGTGAGGTGAATTTGTCCGTTGCCCCAGGTTTCGGCGATGTCACGCGCCACCGTTAGCAAATGCGCGGGCAAAATACCGCCGGGAATGCGGACGCTGATCATGGCTTCGCCGCGCACTTTTGACAGGCGATATTCGTTTTTCGCACGGGCTTTAATGATATCAATATCAATGCTCATGATGTTCTCCTTAATCGGCAAAACGTTGCGCGACGGCGTAGTTAAATATCGGACCGTCGGTGCAGACATACACTTCGCCCATACGGCAGTGGCCGCACTTCCCGACGGAGCAGGCCATCCGGCGTTCGTAGTCCACCCAGATTTGCTCCGGCTTGAGCCCTTTTTTGCAGCAGCATTTTTACGGTAAAGGTAATCATTATTGGCGGCCCAACGACGATGGCCTGCATAGTGTCGATATCGCTAAGCGTCATGTCGGCAAGCCGATCGGTCACCCGGCCAATCTGGTAACGGTCATCAGCCTCGCCTTCATCCAGCGTGAGTACCAGATTATGTTTGCCGCGCCACGTCGCCATTTCTTCTTTGTACAGCACGCAATCGCGATTTTTATAGCCGAGAATCATATCCAGTTGACCAATTTCCTGGGGATTCTCAACGAAATAGCGCATTAAGCCTTTCACCGGCGCGACGCCCGTACCGCCTGCGACAACCAGTAAGGGCTTATGGCGCAGCGTATCGACCGGATAGCCATTGCCATAGAAGCCGCGTAGCCACACGTTGTCGCCTTCTTTCAGCGTAAAGAGGGCGCTGGTCACTTTTCCGACATTACGAATCAGCAGATCTATCCAGCCGTCGCCGTAGTCGGAAACGGAGATGGGCGCTTCGCCGACGCGCGGCAGCGACACCTCAACAAATTTCCCCCAGTGCGCGGGAAAATCGACGGCCACGCGGAAATTCCACTCCAGCGGCGTGTGGCGAGTAATACTGAGGATGCGGTACGCCGCAGGCAGCAAACTGTGCTGCGGTTTATCATGACAGGAACAATGTGACATGCGTTATGCCTCCTCTGCCAGCGCCTGCCGAACGGCAGCGGTCATTTTATTGATAATCAAAGAAAATTTGATGTATTGCGGGCAGCGATCGTCGCAGCGGCCGCAGCCGACGCACATATGTTCAATGCCGTTGCGCGCTTTGTAGTCATTGACCTTATGCAGGGCGCGGTAGCGCAGACGCTCGCCGGGTTTTTCGCGAAAACCATGACCGCCGGCCATGTCGCTAAAGCCCGGCACCATGCAGCTTGCCCACTGGCGACGGCGTTCGCCGCGCTGCGGATTTTCATCATAGGCGACGTCAAAGACGCTATAGCAGGTACAGGTTGGGCACCCGGTAGTGCAGCGGCCACAACTGATGCAGCGGCTGTCGTAGGCGTCCCATAGCGGGTGGCGGGTGAGAATGTCGCGAATTTTTTGCGGATCGCGGCAAACGCTGTCCGGCGTGACGACGGTTTCCCGGTTTTCGCTGACGAAAGAGGGGGGTATAGTCAGCCTCCTGCCCCAGCCCTTGTATCGCCGCCTCGATAAAGGGATCGCGGATGCTGACAAGCGCGCCCTCATCGCTAAAACGCATGGCGGCGCTATAACAGTCAGTTTTATTGGTACCCATTGAGACGCAGAAACAATTTTCGAAGCTTTCTTCACACTCAATAAGGACGAAACGAATATGCTCCCGTAGCAGTTGATAACTGTAATCGGAATTATTCCCATTTGATAAATACATATAATCCAGCCGCGACATGGCGTTAATGTCGCAGGCGCGGGCAAAGATGATTATCGGGGAAATGTCTGTCTCGGCAATTTGAATGGTGTCTTTATCGAAATAAAAGAGCGTTTCGGTGATAGGGGCGATAATGGTATTCGGCGACATGTGCGATTTCTCGTGCCAGATGAGATCGCGCCAGCCGCTAATCCGTTGATAAATAATGTTGTCAGTGTCGGAAAAACGTCCGCCGCGAAACTCTGCGGACGGGGCAAACACGCGCCATTTTTTGTTTAATCGCTGGATAAGCAAACTAAACTCGTCAGGCGTAATTTTGATAGCCATCACATACTCCACAGTAATATTCAGGAAAAACAAATGAAAATAAATTGTTATAAAAATCAGTTGAATATTACTGTTACGCTAGCGCTAATCCATCGCCTTCGCTAACGGGAAAAAATGGTTTTTACTATCGGTATAATAAATATATTCTTAATCATAAAATATGCATATATACAGCGTCGCGCTATTTAGCGGATAGCGCTGTCTGAATAAATTTAATCATTGCATCACGGTAAAGGTTTGCATAACGTCCGGAAAAAGCATCAATGTGATCGCCGTCAGGAATGAAGATTTTTTGTTTGGGCTCCCGGGCGAGGGCATACAATTTCTCACTGTCCTGCCAGGGAATAACATGGTCTGCCGTGCCATGAAGAATCAATACCGGAATGGGGCTGACGCTGGCAATATTGCGATCCGCGCTATAGCGGTCATCAAGCAAATAGCCGCTGCCCGGGATCATCTGGTTGGCGATGGAGGAATAGGATAAAAACGTTGAGTCAAGGATAATCGCACGTATGCCCGCCTGGTCGGCGTAGCGCATATTTGCGCAGCCTACGCAGTGGCCTACGGCGGCCAGTACATTATTGCCGCCCAGGCTCTGCCCCAGCAGTACCAGGCGCTCGGGGTTAACGTCGGCGCGATGCCGCACATAATCTATCGCGCTTTTCGTATCGTCCAGTAGCCCCTCTTGTGATGGGGTACCCTCCGATTCGCCAAAACCACGGTAATCAAACATAAACAGGTTTACGTTGCGTTCTGGCAGCCAACTGACTAACGGCCAGTGCGCCGACATATTTCCGGCGTTGCCATGGACATGAATCACCGTCGCGACGGCGTTTTCCGGCCTGCCGAAAGCAGTGGGAATAAACCAGCCGTGCAGATGCGTGCCATCTTTGGCGGTAAAGGTAATGGATTCATCTTCGGCAGGGGTTGGCCCATAGACTTTATTGTCCGGGTAATAAAAGGCATTGATCGCTACGCGGGGTAGCAGATAAATACAGACCACAATGATAAACTGAATAAAAAGGGATTTGACGATGCGTCGGGTATGTTGAAGGGTCATGTTCGCTTCCTTGCCGCTTTATGCCAATAGCGGAACAGGGAGCGATCGTACAAAAACATGCAGGCAAGTAAAGCGATGAGGCTGTGTTTAGGAAAAACGCCTGAAAAGGCACGGCGGATGAGTGGCCCCATCCGCCGAAGAGACTTAGCGCTTCAGCGCATCGCTCAGTTCGTCGCGCATATTCGCCAGCATGGCTTTAACGACGCGCGGATTCCCCGCCACGATATTACCGGTCATCATGTAGTTATGACCTCCGGTGAAATCGCTGACGATACCGCCCGCTTCACGAACCAGCAGTTCGCCCGCGGCGAAATCCCACGGACGAAGGCCAATTTCAAAGAAACCATCGACACGACCTGCAGCCACATAGGCCAGATCCAGCGCGGCGGAACCGGTGCGGCGGAAATCGGCGCATTCGCTGAACAGCTTGCCGATAATATTAATGTAGGTGGTCGCGTATTGTTTGGCTTTGAACGGGAAGCCAGTAGCGAGGATAGTGCCGTCCAGATCGCGCGCGGTACTGCCGCGCAGACGGTAGCCGTTCAGCTGTGCGCCCTGACCGCGGGTGGCGGTGAACAGTTCGTTACGCATCGGATCGTAAACGACAGCCACTTCAGTACGGCCTTTAATGCGTACAGCAATGGAAACAGAGAAGTGTGGCAGACGTTTGATGAAGTTGGTGGTGCCATCCAGCGGATCGATAACCCATTGAACATCCTGATCTGTGCCAACGTGCTCACCGCTTTCTTCGGTGATAATAGTGTGTTGCGGGTAAGATTTGCGAATGGTGTCGATAATCACCGCTTCAGCGGCCTTATCTACATTGGTCACAAAATCGTTACTGCCTTTTTGGCTCGCTTCTACAGCGTCCGGAGTTTCATAGTTTTTGGCAATTACATTACCCGCCTTGCGCGCTGCGCGCACGGCGATGGTCAGCATCGGATGCATCGGTCTCTCTCACTGGATGTTAAAGAACGGGAAAACGGCGCAGAGTATAGCAGCGAGATCGGAATCTGTCTTGGTTTTATGGTAAGATGTCAGAATAATCTTTAGCTGAAGAAAGACAATGCTGCAAAACATTCGAATTGTGCTGGTGGAAACCTCCCACACCGGCAATATGGGCTCCGTGGCTCGCGCTATGAAAACCATGGGCTTAACTAACCTGTGGCTGGTAAACCCGTTGGTGAAACCGGACTCCCAGGCCATCGCCCTGGCGGCAGGCGCCAGCGATGTGATCGGTAATGCGCAGATCGTCGATACGCTGGATGAAGCGTTGGCTGGCTGTAGCCTGGTGGTCGGCACCAGCGCCCGTTCCCGCACTTTGCCGTGGCCGATGCTTGATCCGCGCGAGTGCGGCTTAAAAAGCGTGGCGGAAGCGGCAAATACGCCGGTTGCGCTGGTTTTTGGTCGTGAGCGTGTCGGGCTGACTAACGATGAGTTGCAAAAATGCCATTATCACGTCGCTATTGCCGCTAACCCGGAGTACAGCTCGTTGAATCTGGCGATGGCGGTACAGGTCATCGCGTATGAAGTCCGCATGGCCTGGCTGGCGACGCAGGAAAACGGCGACGCAGCAGATCATGAAGAGACGCCGTATCCGCTGGTGGACGATCTTGAACGTTTCTACGGCCATCTGGAGCAGACGTTGCTCTCCACTGGCTTTATTCGCGAAAACCATCCGGGGCAGGTGATGAATAAATTGCGCCGTCTGTTTACCCGCGCCCGACCGGAAAGCCAGGAGTTGAATATTCTGCGTGGGATTCTGGCGTCTATTGAGCAGCAGAATAAAGGCAAGTAACCGCATCAATATCGCACGGAACGCTAAATACCTGACTAATTTACTCAAGTAAATAGTTGACCAAATTACTCGGGAATGTCAGACTTGTCCCTGCTATGCAATACCCCCATTTTACAATAAAAAACCCCGGGCAGGGGCGAGTTTGAGGTTAAGTAAGACATGAGACTGACATCTAAAGGGCGTTATGCCGTGACCGCAATGTTAGACGTTGCGCTCAACTCCGAAGCGGGCCCGGTACCGTTGGCTGATATTTCTGAACGTCAGGGGATTTCCCTTTCTTATCTGGAACAGCTATTTTCCCGTTTACGTAAAAACGGTCTGGTTTCCAGCGTACGCGGGCCGGGCGGCGGTTATCTGCTGGGTAAAGATGCTGGCAGCATTGCGGTCGGCGAAGTGATCAGCGCGGTTGATGAATCCGTTGACGCGACCCGTTGCCAGGGCAAAGGCGGCTGCCAGGGCGGCGATAAATGCCTGACCCATGCGCTGTGGCGTGATTTAAGCGATCGCCTGACCGGTTTTCTCAACAATATTACCTTAGGCGAGCTGGTGAATAACCAGGAAGTTCTGGATGTGTCTGGTCGCCAGCACACGCATGACGCGCCGCGCGCCAGTGGTCGTGCGCAGGACGCTATCGACGTTAAATTACGCGCTTAATTAAAATATTACGCCATCTCTTCTGGCGGCCTCATGCGGTGAATGCCGCGGTCGTCTGAAGGATGAAGCGTAAAAAAGAATTCAGAATCAGGCCGGGACGCGGACGTCCCGTCAACACGGTCGTACATCCAGCCGGTTGCCTGATTCCTTGCATTGAGTGATGTACGGAGTTTAAGAGCAATGAAATTACCGATTTATCTCGACTACTCCGCAACCACGCCGGTGGACCCGCGTGTTGCCGAGAAAATGATGCAGTTTCTGACCCTGGACGGAACCTTTGGGAACCCGGCGTCTCGTTCACACCGTTTCGGCTGGCAGGCTGAAGAAGCCGTCGATATCGCCCGCAACCAGATTGCTGAACTGGTCGGCGCCGACCCGCGTGAAATCGTCTTTACCTCAGGGGCGACGGAGTCTGATAACCTGGCGATTAAAGGCGCTGCCAACTTTTATCAGAAAAAAGGCAAGCACATCATCACCAGCAAGACCGAGCACAAAGCGGTGCTGGACACCTGCCGTCAGCTTGAGCGCGAGGGGTTTGAAGTAACCTACCTGGCGCCGCAGCGCAACGGCATCATCGATCTCAACGAGCTCGAAGCAGCGATGCGTGACGACACCATTCTGGTTTCCATCATGCACGTGAACAACGAAATCGGCGTGGTGCAGGATATCGCGACCATCGGCGAAATGTGCCGCGCGCGCGGTATCATCTACCACGTTGACGCCACCCAGAGCGTGGGCAAACTGCCTATCGACCTGAGCCAACTGAAAGTGGATCTGATGTCCTTCTCCGGTCATAAAATTTATGGTCCGAAAGGCATTGGCGCGCTGTATGTGCGTCGTAAGCCGCGTATTCGCATTGAAGCGCAGATGCATGGCGGCGGGCACGAACGCGGTATGCGCTCTGGTACTCTGCCTGTCCACCAGATCGTCGGCATGGGCGAAGCTTACCGTATCGCGAAAGAAGAGATGGAGACCGAAATGGCCCGTCTGCGCGGTCTGCGTAACCGTCTGTGGAACGGCATCAAAGATATTGAAGAAGTTTACCTGAACGGCGACCTTGAGCAGGGCGCGCCAAACATTCTCAACGTGAGCTTTAACTACGTTGAAGGCGAGTCGCTGATCATGGCGCTGAAAGACCTGGCGGTCTCTTCCGGTTCCGCCTGCACCTCCGCCAGTCTGGAACCGTCTTACGTGCTGCGCGCGTTGGGCATGAATGACGAGCTGGCGCATAGCTCTATCCGTTTCTCTTTAGGTCGTTTTACCACTGAAGAAGAGATCGACTACACCATTGATCTGGTTCGTAAATCCATTGGCCGTCTGCGTGACCTTTCTCCACTGTGGGAAATGTACAAGCAGGGTGTGGATCTGAACAGCATCGAATGGGCACATCATTAATCGGTATCGGAATCAGGAGAATTTATAATGGCTTACAGCGAAAAAGTAATCGATCACTATGAGAACCCGCGTAACGTAGGGTCGTTTGACAACAACGACGATAACGTGGGAAGCGGCATGGTTGGCGCGCCGGCCTGCGGCGACGTCATGAAGTTGCAGATTAAAGTTAACGATGAAGGTATCATTGAAGACGCGCGCTTCAAGACTTACGGCTGCGGTTCCGCTATCGCCTCCAGTTCTCTGGTAACGGAGTGGGTGAAAGGGAAATCCCTGGACGAAGCGCAGGCGATTAAAAACACCGACATTGCAGACGAACTGGAACTGCCGCCGGTGAAAATTCACTGCTCTATTCTGGCGGAAGACGCGATTAAAGCCGCTATTGCGGATTACAAAAGCAAACGCGAAGCGAAATAAAATAGAACGTTAACATTGAGGTTTTGTTATGTCGATTACACTTAGCGACAGTGCAGCAGCGCGAGTTAATACCTTCCTGGCCAACCGTGGTAAAGGGTTTGGTCTGCGTCTGGGCGTGAGAACCTCCGGCTGCTCAGGTATGGCTTATGTACTGGAGTTTGTTGACGAGCCAACGGCGGAAGACACCGTGTTTGAAGACAAAGGCGTTAAGGTAGTGGTTGACGGCAAGAGCCTGCAATTTCTGGACGGTACACAGCTGGACTTCGTAAAAGAAGGTCTGAACGAAGGGTTTAAATTCTCCAACCCGAATGTGAAAGATGAGTGTGGTTGCGGCGAAAGCTTCCACGTGTAACCGTGTTCCGCTGTTATACCGAGCATTCGTGCTGTAGAAAAGCGGCAAGCGAGTGAATCTCCAGGCGCTTACTTGAGTAAATGACTGGGGGAACCCGCGCAGACAACGCATCTGCGGCGCGAAGTAAGAAGGTATAACCCCACCGTGGTCGCCTGCGTGTGGGGTTTGTTCTGACAGGCTATCCCTGAGAATGTTATGGATTACTTCACCCTCTTTGGCTTACCAGCCCGTTATCAGATTGACACCCAGGCGCTGAGCCTTCGTTTTCAGGATCTGCAACGCCAGTATCACCCTGACAAATTTGCCAACGGCACTCAGGCGCAGCAGCTTGCCGCCGTCCAGCAATCCGCCACGATCAACCAGGCCTGGCAAACGCTGCGTCACCCTTTGACGCGCGCGGAGTATCTGCTCTCCTTACACGGGTTCGATCTGGCCAGCGAGCAACATACGGTACGCGACACCGCGTTTCTGATGGAACAACTCACGCTTCGCGAAGAGCTGGACGATATCGAACAATCAAAAGACGACGTGCGGCTGGAAAGCTTCATCAAACGCGTACAAAAGATGTTTGATGCTCGCCTTCAGCAAATGGTGGAACAGTTGGACAACGCCGCGTGGGACGCGGCGGCGGATACGGTGCGCAAACTGCGGTTTCTCGATAAACTGCGAAGCAGCGCAGAACAACTCGAAGAAAAGCTGCTCGATTTTTAACTGGAATCTAACATGGCCTTATTACAAATTAGTGAGCCTGGTCTGAGCGCCGCGCCGCATCAGCGTCGTCTGGCGGCGGGCATCGACTTAGGCACTACCAACTCTCTGGTTGCGACGGTTCGCAGCGGCCAGGCGGAAACTCTGCCTGACCACGAAGGGCGCCACCTGTTGCCTTCAGTGGTTCACTATCAGCAGCAGGGCCATACGGTCGGTTACGCTGCGCGCGACAATGCCGCGCAGGATACGGCCAACACTATCAGCTCTGTGAAACGCATGATGGGACGCTCGCTGGCGGATATCCAGGCGCGCTATCCGCATCTGCCTTACCGGTTTAAGGCAAGCGTTAATGGACTGCCGATGATTGACACGGCGGCTGGATTGCTCAATCCGGTACGCGTATCGGCTGATATTCTCAAAGCTCTGGCCGCGCGGGCTAGCGAATCGCTCTCCGGCGAGCTGGATGGTGTGGTGATTACCGTTCCCGCCTATTTCGATGATGCCCAACGTCAGGGAACGAAAGACGCCGCGCGGCTGGCAGGCCTGCATGTACTGCGCCTGCTCAACGAACCGACGGCGGCGGCGATTGCCTACGGTCTGGACTCAGGCAAAGAAGGCGTTATTGCTGTTTACGATCTCGGCGGCGGTACCTTCGATATCTCTATCTTACGCCTGAGCCGCGGGGTGTTTGAAGTGCTGGCGACGGGCGGTGATTCTGCGCTCGGCGGTGACGACTTTGACCATCTGCTGGCGGACTATATTCGCGAGCAGGCGGGAATTGCCGATCGTAGCGACAATCGCGTTCAGCGCGAATTGCTGGATGCCGCGATTGCCGCGAAAATCGCCTTAAGCGATGCCGATACTGTTCGAGTTAACGTTGCGGGCTGGCAGGGGGAGATCACTCGCGAGCAGTTTAACGATCTCATTTCCGCGCTGGTTAAGCGCACGCTATTGGCCTGCCGTCGCGCATTGAAAGATGCCGGCGTTGATCCCCAGGACGTTCTGGAAGTGGTCATGGTCGGCGGTTCGACCCGTGTACCGCTGGTGCGTGAGCGGGTGGGCGAATTTTTTGGCCGCACGCCGTTAACCGCTATTGACCCGGATAAAGTGGTCGCTATCGGCGCAGCGATTCAGGCCGATATTCTGGTCGGCAACAAGCCGGACAGCGAAATGTTGCTGTTGGACGTGATTCCACTCTCTCTTGGGCTGGAAACGATGGGCGGCCTGGTGGAAAAAGTCATTCCGCGCAACACCACTATCCCGGTGGCGCGCGCGCAGGATTTCACCACCTTCAAAGACGGCCAGACCGCGATGTCTATCCATGTGATGCAGGGCGAACGCGAACTGGTGCAGGACTGCCGCTCGCTGGCGCGCTTTGCGCTGCGCGGGATTCCGCCGCTGCCGGCGGGCGGGGCGCATATTCGCGTGACCTTCCAGGTAGACGCCGATGGCCTGTTGAGCGTCACCGCAATGGAAAAATCCACCGGCGTCGAGGCCTCCATTCAGGTCAAACCTTCCTATGGCCTGACCGATGGCGAAATCGCCTCGATGATCAAGGATTCCATGAGTTTTGCCGAGCAGGACGTGAAAGCGCGTATGCTGGCGGAGCAAAAAGTCGAAGCCGCGCGCGTGCTGGAAAGTTTGACCGGCGCGCTAACTGCCGACGCCGCGCTGTTAAGCGCCGCAGAACGTCAATGCATTGATGATGCCGCCGCACATTTAAGCGCGGTCGCACAAGGCGATGATGTTGACGCCATAGAACAAGCCATTAAAAACGTAGATAAACAAACCCAGGAATTTGCCGCTCGCCGCATGGACCAGTCGGTTCGTCGCGCGTTGAAAGGCCATTCCGTAGACGAGGTTTAACATGCCGAAGATTGTTATTCTGCCTCATCAGGATCTTTGTCCGGATGGCGCAGTTCTGGAAGCTGAGACCGGTGAAACCATTCTTGACGTTGCGCTGCGCAACGGCATCGAGATTGAACACGCCTGTGAGAAATCGTGCGCCTGCACCACCTGTCACTGTATTGTACGTGAAGGCTTCGACTCCTTGCCGGAAAGTTCGGAAGAAGAAGACGATATGCTGGATAAAGCGTGGGGGCTGGAGCCGGAAAGTCGACTGAGCTGCCAGGCCCGCGTTACCGACGACGATCTGGTTATCGAAATTCCACGTTACACAATCAACCATGCGCGTGAGCATTAACAGAGGGTAGTATGGGACTCAAGTGGACCGATAGCCGCGAGATCGGCGAAGCGTTATACGACGCATATCCTGATGTCGATCCTAAAACCGTTCGTTTCACCGATCTGCATCAGTGGATCTGCGAACTGGACGATTTTGACGACGACCCTAACGCATCCAATGAAAAAATTCTGGAGGCGATTCTGCTAGTCTGGTTGGATGAAGCAGAGTAATTTTTGCGTCATGATCCTCGCCGCAGGTGCGTTGGCTACGTTCGCTCACCCCAGTCACATAGTTTGCTATGCTCCCGGGGATTCGCTCACTTGCCGCCTTCCTGCAACGCGAATCATTTAGCAAAAGATCTAACGGGCTGCCCTACGGCGGCCCGTTTGCTAATAAGGAAAATAACAATGACAGAAGCCATGAAAATTACGCTTTCCACGCAGCCTGCCGATGCGCGCTGGGGCGATAAAGCCACTTACAGTATTAATAACGACGGTATTACCTTGCATCTTAACGGTAAAGACGATCTGGGGTTGATCCAGCGTGCGGCGCGTAAAATCGACGGCCTGGGAATAAAACAGGTCGCGCTGACAGGCGAAGGATGGGATATCGAGCGTTGTTGGGCATTCTGGGCGGGTTATAAAGGACCAAAAGGCGTCCGTACCGTAATGTGGCCGGATTTAGACGATGCCCAACGTCAGGAGCTGGATAACCGCCTGACCATTATTGACTGGGTGCGCGACACCATTAATGCTCCGGCGGAAGAGCTTGGACCGGAGCAACTGGCGCAGCGCGCGGTGGATCTGCTGTGCAGCGTCGCGTGCGATAGCGTCACTTACCGTATCACCAAAGGCGAAGATCTGCGCGAGCAGAACTATATGGGGTTGCATACCGTAGGCCGTGGTTCTGAGCGTCCGCCGGTGCTGCTGGCGCTGGATTACAACCCGACGGGAGACAAAGATGCGCCGGTTTATGCCTGCCTGGTCGGTAAAGGTATCACCTTTGACTCCGGCGGCTACAGTATCAAACAAAGCGCTTTTATGGACTCAATGAAATCCGATATGGGCGGCGCGGCGACAGTAACGGGCGCGCTGGCGTTCGCCATTACCCGTGGGTTGAATAAACGCGTAAAACTGTTCCTGTGCTGCGCCGATAATCTGATCAGCGGCAATGCGTTTAAACTGGGCGATATTATTCGCTACCGTAATGGTAAGAATGTCGAAGTCATGAATACCGATGCGGAAGGGCGACTGGTACTGGCGGATGGCCTGATTGACGCCAGCGCGCAACACCCGGAGCTAATCATTGATATGGCGACGTTAACCGGCGCGGCGAAAACGGCGCTGGGTAACGACTATCATGCGCTATTCAGTTTTGACGATACGCTGGCGGGGCGCTTGCTGACCAGCGCGGCGCAAGAGAATGAACCGTTCTGGCGTCTGCCGCTGGCGGAGTTCCACCGTAACCAGCTGCCGTCTAACTTTGCGGAACTGAACAACACCGGCAGCGCGGCGTATCCCGCTGGGGCAAGCACCGCCGCGGGTTTTCTGTCGCACTTTGTTGAAAATTACCGCGAAGGCTGGCTGCACATTGACTGTTCCGCCACTTATCGCAAAGCGCCGGTTGAGCAGTGGGCTGCCGGGGCAACCGGTCTGGGTGTGCGCACCATCGCGAATTTGCTGACCGCCTGAGCGGTGTTTTTGTAGGCCGGGTAAGCGAAGCGCCACCCGGCATTTTGCCTGATGGCGACGCCGTGCGTCTTATCAGGCCTACAACCCATATACATAATTTGTGATTCCTATGTCCGAAACTAAAAATGAATTAGAAATCTTGCTGGAGAAAGCGGCGACTGAGCCCGCGCATCGTCCGGCATTTTTCCGTACCTTACTGGAGTCCACCGTCTGGGTGCCGGGAAGCGCTGCCGAAGGCGAGGCGATAGTGGAAGACAGCGCTCTGGATTTGCAGCACTGGGAAAAAGAAGACGGCACGACCGTCATTCCCTTCTTTACTTCTCTGGAGGCGCTGCAGCAGGCCGTGGAAGACGAACAGGCATTTGTGGTGATGCCGGCGCGCACGCTGTTTGAAATGACGCTTGGCGAAACGCTATTCCTCAACGCTAAATTGCCGACCGGCAAAGAGTTTATGCCGCGTGAAATCAGCCTGCTTCTCGCTGAGGAAGGCAGTCCGTTAAGTACGCAGGAAGTGCTGGAAGGCGGCGAGTCGCTTATTTTATCCGAAGTGGCCGAGCCGCCGTCGCAGATGATTGATTCCCTCACTACGCTGTTTAAAACCATCAAACCGGTGAAACGCGCATTTCTCTGCGCGATTAAAGAACATGCGGACGCCCAACCCAATCTGCTGATTGGCATTGAGGCTGACGGCGAAATTGAAGAGATCATTCACGCAGCGGGCAATGTGGCGACCGACACGTTACCGGGTGACGAACCGATCGATATTTGTCAGGTGAGGAAGGGCGAGCAGGGTATCAGCCACTTTATCACTGAGCATATCGCGCCGTTCTACGAGCGCCGCTGGGGCGGGTTCCTGCGCGATTTTAAACAGAACCGCATCATCTGAAGAAAAGAAAGCCGCCCAACAGGGCGGCCTCCTGGCTTACCTGCTCTGGATGTTGAGCGTTACGGGAACAGAGCTACCTGGGTAGCTTCTGTCTGCGTGAAGACACAACGTGCCAGAAACAAGAAGCACGACACAAAAGCATCGTACCTTCATGTTGCGGTCCTTGCGAAGACCGCATCACGGCAGCACCGCTGGCGATAATGCCGTGATAGCAGGCACTACGGTGTGCCTGCGCTTACGGCCATGGGTTATCCTCTCCTGAAGCCAGCGCCCGTTTGCGAGACGGCGGAAAGGGCCGGGAAAGATAATACCTCAAATGTTGAATAGTTTCCTGATAAATTATATTGACATTTGCTCCCTTAAAAGGGAGTATTAATCCCCTACGGTGTGCCTGCGTTGCTATGGCAACAAAGCCTGCTGGAAAGGCCGCGAACCGGACCAGCACAAAAAAACCGCTCAATTGAGCGGTTTTTTTGTGACCTGCTTAAACCGAATTTATGTAGATTCGTTTTAAATCAGCCTGAACGGTAGGCCGGATAAGCGTGAGCGCCATCCGGCATGGCAGATATTAAGCGGGTTCAACCGGTAAATCGGTACGCGCGCCCCATTCGCTCCACGCGCCATCGTAAAGCGTGACGTCAGGCACATCCAGCGTGGCGAGCGCCAGCACCACGACCGCGGCCGTCACACCGGAACCGCAGCTGGCGATAATCGGTCTGTCGAAACTCACGCCGTGGCTGAAAAAAACCTCATTCAGTTCGTCAGTGGTCTTTAATTCGCCCTCATACACCAGTTCCGTCCACGGGACGTTTAGCGCGCCAGGAATGTGTCCGCGCCTCAGTCCCGGACGCGGTTCATCAGCCTGAGCGTTAAAACGCGCCGCCGGACGCGCGTCAACGATTTGCGCGGTTTTTTCATGGCTTGCCAGCAATACGTCGGTGAGACGCACCACGGCTTGCGGCGCGAATTTCGCCTCAAACTCGCCTCCTTCATGCGCTTCTTCGCCTTCGCGCAATAGCCATTCGTCGCGCTGCCAGCCCGCCAGTCCGCCCGCCAGAATGGACACTTTCTCGGCACCGAACGTGCGCAGCATCCACCATGCCCGCGGAGCGGAGAACAGATTGCCTTCATCGTATATGACCAGGTGTTTATCCTGGCGAACACCCAGTTCACGCATGGCCACCGCAAACGCTTCCGGGCGCGGCATCATATGCGGCAGCGGCGATGCGCGATCGGAAAGCGCTTCAATATCAAAAAACAGCGCGCCGGGAATATGTCCGGCGCGATATTCGCCCGCCATATCACGATGTTCCTGTCCTGGCGGCGCCATACGGGCGTCAAGAATCTGTATTTCCGGATCATCAATATGTTCGGCAAGCCAGTCGGCGGCGACAAAAAAGGCGGTGGTCATGGGCATCTCCATTGTTACCTGATTATGGTCAAATTGTCGGACGTTTCCCGAAAAGGGACAAGTAGAAGAGGCTGTTTTGGCTGGCGAAACCACATTTCTGCGTAAAATTTTCGCATCATCACAGTAATACGGACTTACACAATAAAATTTCTCGCGCATAATAT
Organism: Salmonella sp. GDC200615; assembly: GCF_050574145.1. Lineage (NCBI taxonomy): Bacteria > Pseudomonadati > Pseudomonadota > Gammaproteobacteria > Enterobacterales > Enterobacteriaceae > Salmonella > Salmonella sp. GDC200615. The sequence continues at coordinate 1,244,001 of NZ_CP192247.1, forward strand.
CTCATCAACCGTTGCTGACAGGCCGTTAAGGCCAGGGATGAAAGATGAAACATTTACGCGTGGTGGCCTGCATGATCATGCTGGCGCTGGCGGGATGCGATAACAACGATAAAACCGCCCCGACGACTAAAAGCGAAGCGCCAGCCGTAGCGCAGCCCTCGCCCGCGCAAGACCCGGCACAGCTACAAAAGCTGGCGCAGCAAAGCCAGGGCAAAGCGCTCACGCTATTAGACGCCTCCGAAGCGCAGCTTGACGGCGCGGCGACGCTGGTGCTGACGTTTTCAATTCCTTTAGATCCTGAACAGGATTTCTCCCGTGTGGTTCACGTGGTTGATAAGAAAAGCGGCAGCGTTGACGGCGCATGGGAGCTGGCGCCAAATTTAAAAGAGCTAAGGTTACGTCATCTGGAACCTGAACGCGTGCTGGTGGTCACGGTTGATCCCGCCGTTAAGGCGCTGAATAACGCCACCTTCGGCAAGTCTTATGAAAAAACGATTACCACGCGTGATGTCCAGCCCAGCGTCGGCTTTGCCAGCCGGGGATCGCTGCTACCGGGGAAAATAGCGGAAGGACTGCCGGTCATGGCGCTTAACGTCAACCACGTTGATGTGAACTTTTTCCGCGTTAAGCCCGGATCGCTGGCGTCATTTGTCAGCCAGTGGGAGTACCGTAGTTCTCTCTCTAACTGGGAGTCCGACCATCTGCTGAAAATGGCGGATCTGGTTTATACCGGTCGTTTTGATCTTAATCCGGCGCGCAATACGCGTGAGAAACTGCTGCTGCCATTAAGCGATATTAAGCCGCTGCAACAGGCGGGCGTATATGTGGCGGTAATGAATCAGGCTGGACACTACAACTATAGTAATGCCGCTACGTTGTTTACCCTTAGCGATATCGGCGTGTCCGCGCACCGTTACCATAATCGGCTGGATATCTTTACGCAAAGCCTGGAAAACGGCGCGGCGCAGTCGGGAATTGAGATCGTTCTTCTGAATGATAAAGGTCAGACGCTGGCGCAGGCGACGAGCGACGCGCAGGGACATGTGCAACTGGAGGCTGATAAAGCGGCGGCGCTATTACTGGCGCGTAAAGAGGAGCAGACCACGCTGCTCGATCTCACGCTTCCGGCTCTGGATCTGTCGGAATTTAATGTCGCTGGCGCGCCCGGCTACAGCAAGCAGTTCTTTATGTTCGGCCCGCGCGATCTCTACCGCCCGGGCGAAACGGTTATCCTCAACGGATTACTGCGCGATAGCGACGGTAAAACGCTGCCCGATCAACCCGTTAAGCTGGAAGTGGTAAAACCAGACGGACAGGTGATGCGTACCGTCGTCAGCCAGGCGGAAAACGAGCTATACCGTTTGAATTATCCGCTGGATATCAACGCGCCGACCGGCTTGTGGCATGTCCGCGCCAACACCGGCGATAATTTGCTGCGGAGTTGGGATTTCCACGTGGAAGACTTTATGCCGGAGCGGATGGCGCTCAACCTGACGGCGCAAAAAACGCCGCTGGCGCCTGCGGATGAGGTGAAATTCTCCGTTGTCGGCTATTACTTGTATGGCGCGCCTGCTAACGGCAATACCCTGCAAGGGCAACTTTTCCTGCGTCCGCTGCGCGACGCTGTCGCGGCGTTGCCTGGCTTCCAGTTCGGCAATATTGCTGAAGAGAATCTTTCGCGCAGCCTGGACGAAGTTCAACTGACGTTGGATAAAGGCGGACGTGGTGAAGTGAGTGCTGCCAGCCAGTGGCAAGAAGCGCATTCGCCGCTGCAGGTAATTCTACAGGCCAGCCTGCTGGAGTCTGGCGGTCGTCCGGTCACTCGTCGCGTAGAGCAGGCGATTTGGCCTGCCGATACGTTACCGGGAATTCGTCCACAGTTCGCCGCCAAAGCGGTATACGACTACCGTACGGATACCACCGTTAATCAACCGATTGTCGACGAAGACAGCAACGCCGCATTCGATATTGTTTACGCCAACGCGCAGGGCGAGAAAAAAGCGGTGTCCGGTTTACAGGTGCGGCTTATCCGCGAGCGTCGCGACTATTACTGGAACTGGTCGGAAAGCGAAGGCTGGCAGTCGCAGTTTGATCAAAAAGATCTGGTGGAGGGCGAGCAGACGCTGGATCTGAACGCGGATGAAACCGGAAAAGTCAGCTTCCCGGTGGAATGGGGCGCGTACCGTCTGGAGGTCAAAGCGCCGAATGAGACGGTCAGCAGCGTTCGTTTCTGGGCCGGCTATAGCTGGCAGGATAACAGCGACGGTAGCGGCGCGGCGCGTCCGGATCGCGTCACCCTCAAACTGGATAAAGCGAGTTATCGTCCAGGCGATACCATGAAATTGCATATCGCCGCGCCGGTCGCTGGTAAAGGTTATGCGATGGTGGAGTCCAGCGACGGTCCGCTGTGGTGGCAGGCGATCGATGTGCCGGCACAAGGTCTGGAGCTCACGATTCCGGTGGATAAAACCTGGAATCGCCACGATCTCTATCTCAGTACGCTGGTGGTGCGTCCCGGCGATAAATCTCGTTCCGCGACGCCAAAACGCGCCGTGGGGTTACTACACCTACCGCTGGGGGATGAAAACCGCCGCCTCGATCTGGCGCTGGAAAGCCCGGCTAAAATGCGCCCGAATCAGCCGCTCACCGTCAGGGTGAAAGCCAGCGTTAAACACGGCGAAATGCCAAAACAGATCAACGTGCTGGTCTCCGCGGTCGATAGCGGCGTATTGAATATCACCGATTACGCGACGCCGGACCCGTGGCAGGCGTTCTTCGGTCAAAAACGCTACGGTGCGGATATCTACGATATTTACGGCCAGGTCATTGAAGGGCAGGGGCGGCTGGCGGCGTTGCGTTTTGGCGGCGATGGCGACGACCTTAAGCGCGGCGGAAAACCGCCGGTAAACCATGTCAATATCATCGCGCAGCAGGCGCAGCCGATCACGCTCAATGAGCAGGGCGAAGGGGTCGTAACGCTGCCGATTGGCGACTTTAACGGCGAACTGCGGGTTATGGCGCAGGCATGGACAGCGGACGATTTTGGTCGCGGCGAAAGCAAAGTCGTTGTCGCCGCGCCAGTGATTGCCGAGCTGAATATGCCGCGTTTTCTGGCGGGAGGGGATGTTTCGCGACTGGTGCTGGACGTCACCAATCTGACCGACCGCCCGCAGACGCTGAATATTGCGCTCGCCGCCAGTGGGTTACTGGAACTGCTTAGTCAACAGCCGCAACCGGTCAACCTGGCGCCGGGCGTGCGCACCACCTTATTCGTTCCGGTACGTGCGCTGGAAGGTTTTGGCGAAGGCGAAATCCAGGCGACCATTAGCGGTCTGAATCTGCCGGGAGAAACCCTCGGCGCGCAGCATAAGCAGTGGCAAATCGGCGTGCGTCCGGCCTGGCCTGCCCAAACGGTAAATAGCGGCATTGCGCTGGCGCCGGGAGAGAGCTGGCATGTACCAGAGCAGCATCTGGCAAACGTCTCGCCAGCCACGTTACAGGGACAACTGCTGTTAAGCGGAAAACCGCCGCTCAATCTGGCGCGCTACATTCGCGAGCTGAAAGCATATCCGTACGGGTGCCTGGAACAAACCACCAGCGGGTTATTCCCGGCGCTGTATACCAATGCCGCTCAATTGCAGTCGCTCGGTATTACTGGCGATAGCGATGAAAAACGGCGCGCCGCGGTGGATATCGGCATCTCCCGCATACTACAGATGCAGCGTGATAACGGCGGTTTTGCGCTATGGGATGAAAATGGGGCGGAAGAGCCCTGGCTAACGGCCTACGCGATGGATTTCCTCATTCGCGCGGGCGAGCAGGGATATAGCGTCCCGCCGGAGGCCATTAACCGGGGCAATGAGCGACTGCTGCGCTATCTGCAGGATCCCGGTACGATGCTGATTCGTTATAGCGATAATACCCAGGCCAGTACTTTTGCCGCTCAGGCTTACGCCGCGCTGGTACTGGCGCGTCAGCAGAAAGCGCCGCTCGGCGCGCTGCGCGAAATCTGGGAGCGCCGTAGTCAGGCGGCTTCAGGACTGCCGCTGATGCAATTGGGCATCGCGTTAAACACGATGGGTGATGCCAGACGCGGCGAAGAGGCCATTACGCTGGCTCTGAATACGCCGCGTCAGGACGAACGGCAATGGATAGCGGATTACGGCAGTTCTCTGCGCGATAACGCTCTGATGTTGTCGTTACTGGAAGAGAACAACCTCAGACCGGACGCGCAAAACGCGCTATTAAGCTCGCTTTCTGAGCAGGCCTTCGGTCAGCGCTGGCTCTCTACCCAGGAGAACAATGCCTTGTTCCTCGCCGCGCATTCGCGACAGGCCAGCGCGGGCGCCTGGCAGGCGCAGACCTCGTTAGAGGCGCAGCCGCTGTCGGGCGACAAGGCGCTGACCCGTAATCTGGATGCTGACCAGCTGGCCGCCCTTGAGGTGACGAACACCGGTAGCCAGCCGCTATGGCTGCGTCTGGATAGCAGCGGCTATCCCTCATCTGCGCCTGAGCCTGCCAGCAACGTTTTGCAGATTGAACGACAAATACTGGGGACCGATGGTCAGCGTAAATCGCTGTCCTCGTTGCGTAGCGGCGAACTGGTGCTGGTCTGGTTAACGGTAGTGGCCGATCGCAATGTGCCGGATGCGCTGGTGGTGGACCTGCTCCCGGCCGGGCTGGAGCTGGAAAACCAGAATCTGGCTGACAGCAGCGCCAGCCTGCCGGAGAGCGGTAGCGAAGTGCAAAATCTGCTTAATCAGATGCAGCAGGCGGATATTCAGTATATGGAATTCCGCGACGATCGGTTTGTGGCTGCCGTCGTTGTCAATGAGGGCCAGCCCGTGACGCTGGTCTACCTGGCGCGCGCGGTAACGCCGGGGACGTACCAGCTTGCGCAACCGCAGGTGGAATCGATGTACGCGCCTCAGTGGCGGGCAACCGGCGCGAGCGAGGGGCTGCTGATTGTGACGCCTTAAATGAACGGTTGGCGTGGTAAACGTGGCCGCTGGCTGTGGCTGGCGGGCGCGCCGCTTTTTATTTTCCTGGCGTTATGGGCAGCGGATAAACTCTGGCCGCTGCCGCTCAATGAGGTCCATCCTGCGCGGGTCGTGGTAGCCCATGACGGTACGCCGCTGTGGCGCTTTGCCGACGCCGGGGGGATCTGGCGCTATCCGGTGACGATTGAAGAGGTCTCTCCCCGCTACCTGGAGGCCTTAATCAATTACGAAGATCGCTGGTTCTGGCGGCACCCTGGCGTTAACCCTTTCTCCGTCGCGCGCGCGGCATGGCAGGATCTTACCGCCGGGCGCGTTATTTCCGGCGGCAGTACGCTGACTATGCAGGTGGCGAGACTGCTGGACCCGCATTCGCGCACGTTCGGCGGTAAAATCCGCCAGCTTTGGCGCGCCCTCCAGCTTGAATGGCATTTGTCCAAGCGCGATATCCTGACGCTGTACCTGAACCGCGCGCCGTTCGGCGGCACGCTACAGGGTATTGGCGCTGCAAGCTGGGCCTACTTCGGCAAGCCGCCCGCGCGCCTGAGCTACGCTGACGCGGCGCTGCTGGCCGTATTGCCGCAGGCGCCGAGCCGGTTACGCCCCGACCGCTGGCCTGCGAGAGCCGAAGCGGCACGAAATAAAGTGCTAGATCGGATGGCGGCGCAGGGCGTCTGGCCTGCCGAAACGGTACGCGAGTCGCGTGAAGAGCCGGTCTGGCTGGCGCCGCGTCAAATGCCGCAACTGGCGCCGCTTTTTGCCCGAATGATGTTGAGTAAAAGCCGGAGCGACAAAATTGTGACCACGCTGGACGCCGGGTTGCAGCGGCAACTGGAAGATCTGGCGCGGGCATGGAAAGGGCGGCTGCCTGCACGCAGTTCATTGGCGATGATCGTCGTCGATCATACCGATATGAGCGTGCGCGGCTGGGTAGGATCGGTAGACCTCAATGACGACAGCCGTTTTGGTCATGTCGACATGGTAACGGCGATCCGATCGCCGGGATCGGTACTCAAACCCTTTGTGTACGGTCTGGCGCTGGATGACGGCTTGATCCATCCCGCATCATTATTACAGGACGTTCCGCGCCGCACCGGAGATTACCGCCCGGGAAACTTCGACAGCGGATTTCACGGCCCGGTCAGCATGAGCGACGCGCTGGTACGCTCGCTGAATCTGCCTGCCGTTCAGGTGCTTGAAGCCTATGGGCCGAAACGATTTGCGGCAAAACTGCGTAACGTCGGCCTGCCGCTATATTTGCCTGCTGGCGCGGCGCCCAATCTTTCGCTGATTCTGGGCGGCGCGGGCGCGCGGCTTGACGAGATGGCGGCGGCATACAGCGCGTTCGCTCGTCATGGGAAAGCGGCGAAACTACGGTTACAGCCGGACGATCCGCTGTCGGAAAGACCATTAATATCGCCGGGAGCGGCGTGGATCATTCGGCGGATTATGGCGGATGAAGCGCAACCCTTGCCGGATAACGCGCTGCCGCGCATTGTGCCGTTGGCGTGGAAAACCGGCACCAGCTACGGCTATCGCGATGCGTGGGCTATTGGCGTTAACGCGCGCTATATCATCGGCATCTGGACAGGCAGACCCGACGGCACACCTGTGGTGGGGCAATTTGGTTTTGCCAGCGCGGTGCCATTGCTTAACCAGGTCAATAATCTGTTACTGGCGCATACGGGACGCCTGCCGGAAGATCCGCGTCCGCAGACGGTAAGCCGCGGCGTCATTTGCTGGCCGGGCGGACAGACTCTGCCTGCCGGAGACAGCAACTGTCGCCGCCGACTGGCGACATGGCTGCTCGATGACAGCCAGCCGCCCACGCTGCTGTTACCTGAGCAGGAAGACATCAACGGTATTCGTTTCCCGGTCTGGCTGGATGATACGGGGCGGCGTGTCGCTGCCGACTGTCCGCAGGCGCGTGCGCATACGTTTATCGTCTGGCCGCGGCCGCTGGAGCCGTGGCTGCCGCCTGCGGAAAGACGTAGCGCCCGCTTGCCCGCGGCGTCCGACCACTGTCCGCCGCTACAGGGCAGTGATGCCGCGCCGTTAATGCTGTCAGGAGTGAGGGATGGCGCGGTGATCAGGCAATTGCCAGGCCAGGAAAACGTTACGCTGCCCGTCTCGACTACCGGCGGTAAAGGGCGTCGCTGGTGGTTTTTAAATGGCGAACCTGTTAATGGCGAAAATAATCGCCTTTCTTTATTACTCAATATCGCTGGACGTTATCAACTTGTCGTAATGGATGAGTCCGGTCAGGTTGCTGCGGTTAATTTTGAATTAATACGTTAACAACTCTTCAGAATAAATTATGAATTTCATTTAATTTAAAGTTAATGAGAATTATTAATTTTTCCGGAATTACCCTTAATGAGGGAGCTTGATAAATATCAAGAGATCTAACACTTAAAAACGTGAGAATGGGTTTTTATTTGACGAGTCGGATCATGAAAAATATAAAAAGCCAGGGAAATGGCGAACAGCTCGCTATTTCTCGCCGCCACTTTATCCAGGCCAGCTCCGCGCTTATTGCGTTACCGTTTGTCTCCTCGCCAGCTACCGCTCAGGCGCGCGCTGTGACGGCCACTGAAAACAGGCCTGCGGAAAAAGTCGTTCAGACATGCAGCACTTTTGACTGCGGGGGCAAATGCGATATTCGGGCGCATGTTAGTGACGGTATCGTGACGCGAATTTCAACGCGACCGGATAATGCGCTGGATGCGCAAATGCCGGTGATGCGTGCCTGTGTTCGTGGACGCGCATACCGTAAATTTGTTTATCACCCCGATAGACTTAAATATCCCATGAAGCGTGTAGGAAAACGCGGTGAGGGAAAGTTCGAGCGAATTTCCTGGGATGAAGCGACAACCTTAATCGCCGATAATTTAAAATCGATTACTGAAAAATATGGCCCGGCTTCGCGCTATGTTCATGTTGGCACCGCCGTTTCCGGCGGCACCTTTTCCGGCGATAAAATGGCGCGTCGCCTGCTGAATCTGACCGGCGGCTATCTCGAAAGCTACCATTCTGTGAGTATGGGCAATACGGCGGCCGCGACGCCTTATACTTACGGCATTGCCGCCAGCGGCAGTTCGCTGGATACGCTTTTGGACACCAAACTGGTGATTCTGTGGGGCCATAACCCGACGGAGACCATTTTTGGTCATACCAACTATTTCTTGCAGAAGATGAAGCAGAACGGTACGCGGTTTATCGTGGTCGATCCGCGCTATTCCGACACCGTTTCCTCGCTGGCGGATCAGTGGATCCCGCTGCTGCCCACCACCGACAATGCGCTGATGGACGCGATGATGTACGTCATCATCAGCGAGAATCTGCACGATCGCGCATTTATTGCGCGCTACGCTATCGGTTTTGACGAAGACTCAATGCCGGAAGGCGTACCGGCTAACGAATCGCTGGTGGCGTATCTGACCGGCGCCAAAGACGGTGTCGTTAAGTCCCCCAAGTGGGCGGAAAAGATCACCCATGTGCCGGCGCAAACCATACGCCAGTTAGCGCGTGATTACGCGAATACCAAACCCGCCGCGTTGATTCAGGGGTGGGGACCACAGCGCCACAACTGCGGCGAGCGCACCGCGCGCGGCTCGACCCTACTGGCGACCATTACCGGTAATGTCGGCATCAAAGGCGGTTGGGCTGCGGGTTATGGCGGCTGCGCTAACCGTAAATTTGCCGCGGGTCCGGAGATGCCGGATAACCCGGTAAAAGCCAAAATTTCGGTGATGAACTGGGTGCAGGCCGCAGACGACGCCAGCAAAGTGACGCCGGATATGGGGCTGAAAGATGCCGATAAGCTGGACAGTAACATCCGTATTCTGTTCTCGCTGGCCGGGAACTATCTGGCGAATCAGAACCCCGATCTGCACCAGGCGGTACGCGTACTGGAGGATGAATCAAAGATCCAGTTTATTGTCGCCAGCGATCTGTTTATGACGCCGAGCGCGAAATACGCTGATCTACTGCTGCCGGAAACCAGCTTTATGGAACGCTGGAACATCGGTGAAACCTGGGGCACGGCAAGCTACCTGATACTCTCTGAAAAACTGATCGAGCCTGAATTTGAGCGGCGCTCCGACTACGACTGGCTACGTGAGGTGGCGGCGAAATTAGGCATTGAAAACGAATTTAGCCAGGGGCGCGATGAGAAAGCGTGGATTGAACACATCTGGGAACAGACGCGCCTGGCGATGCCGGACGAAAATCTACCGGATTTCGCCACGCTGCAAAAGACCCGTCAGCATCTGTTCAAAAGCGCGCCATTTATCGCCTTTGAAGACAATATTCGCGATCCGGACAATCATCCGTTCCCGACGCCGTCAGGGAAAATAGAGATCTTCTCGAAGCGCCTGTACGACATGCAGCATCCGGAAATCCCGGCGTTGTCGCACTACGTTCCCGCGCATGAAGGCCCGGAGGATGCGCTGGTGAAAGATTTTCCGCTCCAGTTAATTACGTGGAAAGGAAAAAACCGCGCCAACTCAACGCAATACGCTAACCCGTGGCTGATTGAAGTGCAGCAGCAGACATTGTGGATCAACCCGCAGGATGCGCAAAAGCGCGGCATTACGCATGGCGACATGGTGCGTATTCATAACTCACGCGGGATTTGCGAAATCCCGGCGGAAGTGACGCCGCGCATTATTCCCGGCGCTGTCGCAATGCAGGCTGGCGCCTGGTGGCAGCCGGATGAAAACGGCGTTGATAAAGGCGGCTGTGCGAACGTCCTCAGCTCGGCCCGTATTACCGCGCTGGCGAAGGGAAATTCACATCAAACCATGCTGGTGGAGGTGGCTAAAGCATGAGTCAGTTTACACATTACCCGCCGGTGAGCGATAAACAACTGGGGTTTTTCATCGACTCCTCACGCTGCTCCGGTTGTAAAGCCTGCCAGGTGGCCTGCAAAGACAAAAACAATCTGGAAGTAGGCCGTCGTTTCCGCCGCGTCTATGAAGTCAAGGGCGGAAGTTTCATCCCGACCGGGCAGGGCGGGGTCAGCAATAACGTATTTGCTTATACGCTTTCTATTTCCTGCAATCACTGTGCGGACCCTGTCTGCACCAAGAATTGCCCGACTACCGCTATGCATAAACGCCCGGGCGACGGCATCGTGCGCGTTGATACCGACAAATGCGTCGGCTGTGGCTATTGCGCTTGGTCCTGCCCTTACGGCGCGCCGCAGCTTAACGAGCAGACCGGCCAAATGTCCAAGTGCGACATGTGCGTTGATTTACTGGCGAAAGGTGAACCGCCCGTCTGTGTTGCGACCTGTCCGCTGGAGGCCATCAAGTTTGCTCCGATTGATGAACTGCGCGCGAAGTACGGTAGCGTATGCGACGTTAACGGGCTGCCAGATTCATCCATAACCAAACCTAATCTGGTTGTCAAAGCGCATCAGGGCGCAGAAAAAGAGGGTAAACGCCATGCATGAGTTACCGCTGCTGATTTTTACGCTCTGTTTGCAAGGGTCTGTGGGTGTGACAGTGTGGCTGGCGTTGGGCCGCCAGTACGCCGTAGAGGGACGCGTGCCTGCACGCGGCGCGCTTCCCGCGATGGCGGGGGCGTTTGTACTGGCCTGCGTAGGGCTGCTTGCTTCAGCGCTGCACATGGGCTATCCCCTGAATGCGCTAAATGCGTTACGTCATGTCGCCAGTTCGTGGCTGAGTCGCGAAATCGTCTTTGCCAGCCTTTATCTGGCGGCGCTGGGACTGGGGGTTGTGCTGCTGTTTTTCCGAAAGCCAGGCTGGCAGCCGCTGCTGGCGTTGGCGGCAGCGTTCGGGCTGGTGGATGTATTCTGCATGGCGCAGGTTTATATCCATGCCTCGGTGGCGACCTGGCAGCATAGCAACACGCTGGCGCTGTTCTTTGGTACATCAGGCATTATCGGCTCGGTAGTCATTGCGCTGGCTTATCTGCGCAACGCTGGCGCCGCAATGCGCTGCGCTGTGGTGGTGGTCGCACTGATGGTGCTGATTCGCCTGATCATGCAGCCGCTATGGCTGGCGGATATTAATGCAGTGGATACGACGGTCGTCACTTTCCCGCATCATCCGCTACAGGCGCTGGCGCAGTTGCGCGACGTCTATCTTCTCGGCTGGTGTGTCTCAGCGGCGGGAATGCTCTGCTTTGCCGCAGGCGGTCTGCGAAACGCCAGAGGAACTCTGGTGGCGGGCAGCGTATTGCTGCTTATCGGCGAGATTATGCTGCGCTACGTCTTCTTTAGTATTGGCTGATGGTTAACCTGACGATCGATCCGGCGGTAGACGTGACGCAGGCTTGCGTCCGTCGTCGCTTTCGTTTTTCTTCCTGCCGCGCTTGCGCCGATGTTTGTCCGGCGCAGGCGTTTTCGCTGGCGCAGGGGCAGGTCAGCATAGATACGACACGCTGCATAGCCTGTGGCGACTGTCTGTTTGTCTGTCCTGTTGACGCCATTACCGGTATCAAACCGGTTAAACGCTTTGTGCAGGGGGATACGTTGGTGGGGCCGTTTTCGCTACAGGCGCCAACGGTCGATGAACTGCTTCTCTGGCACAGCCAGTACGGTATTCGCTTTATTGATATTGCGGTGGAGCGATCGGCGCAGTGGCTGATGGCGCTGGCGGGGCTAAATTTAGCGCTGCGCCGCTACGGCGAGCCGGGCTGGTCTTTCAAACACGTTGTCGGCGCGGAGATTAACGCCTCGCGGCGCACTCTGTTTCATGTTCCGCGCGACGCCATTACCCCGTGTGCCGTCGAGCCGGGGAAACGGCGTCTCAGACAGGCGTTTTCCGCGTTCAGCGAATGCGTACCCGAAATCAGTCCGCAAGAGTGCAGGATGTGCGGCGCCTGCTGGCGAAGCTGCCCGGAGAACGTTATCCAGTTTGACGACAATACCCTGACGATAGCGGCGGCGCGTTGTACGGGATGCGGCGGCTGTGCGGCGGTATGTCCGCATCAGGCGCTGCGGCTGCGGTTTGACGTGGAACCCGCCTCAACGCGGCATAGTGCGGCGCATACGCTCACCTGCGACATCTGCAAACGTACTTTCCATGCTCTCACGCCTGAACACACGCACTGCGTGCTGTGTCAGTCCCCTGAGTTTGCTGTGCGTCTTTAACTTTTGTTGCTAATGCTCATTTTATTTTAAAAAAATGTTACCTATATCCATAGGCAATTGATGGGATGCTCTTTATAATCCGCGTCTGACATAACAACAGAACATATTTCAGAGGTAAACATGGCTATTGAACGGACTTTTTCCATCATTAAACCCAACGCGGTGGCAAAAAACGTTATTGGCAGCATCTTTGCGCGCTTTGAAGCTGCAGGGTTCAAAATTGTTGGCACTAAAATGCTGCACCTGACCGTTGAGCAGGCGCGCGGCTTCTATGCTGAGCACGACGGCAAACCGTTCTTTGACGGTCTGGTGGAGTTCATGACCTCTGGCCCTATCGTGGTATCCGTGCTGGAAAGTGAAAATGCGGTACAGCGTCACCGCGATCTGCTTGGCGCCACCAATCCGGCGAACGCGTTGGCGGGTACGCTGCGCGCCGACTACGCTGATAGCTTAACTGAAAACGGCACCCACGGTTCGGATTCGCTGGAATCCGCGCAGCGCGAAATCGCCTTTTTCTTCGGTGAAGGCGAAGTGTGCCCGCGCACCCGTTAATCTCCTTCGTCTTTCACGCTGTAAATGCGTTGGCGGTAAATTATCGGTTCAAATATTATTTTTGCTAATGCCGCGTGCAGACGTGGCATCCTTACGCCAGAATTTGTACAATGCAGCGCCCCCGGACGAGCAGTATGCTTACCGGGGCGTTTCTTTTTTCAACCCTCCAGGGGCCATAACGTGTAATAACGAGGCCGGAATAGCATATGTCTGAACAAATTGTCACACCTGAAAGCAGTACCCCGGTAGTTCTTAACAACGAAACAAAAATCAACCTGCTGGATCTCAACCGTCAGCAGATGCGCGAGTTTTTTAAAAACTTAGGTGAAAAGCCTTTCCGCGCCGATCAGGTGATGAAATGGATGTATCACTATTGCTGCGATAATTTTGATGAGATGACCGACATCAACAAAGTGTTGCGCGGCAAATTAAAAGAGGTCGCGGAAATCCGCGCGCCGGAGGTCGTTGAAGAGCAGCGTTCCTCAGACGGCACCATTAAGTGGGCGATTGCTGTCGGCGATCAGCGCGTTGAAACGGTCTATATCCCGGAAGACGACCGCGCTACGCTGTGTGTCTCTTCACAGGTAGGATGCGCGCTGGAGTGCAAGTTTTGTTCAACTGCGCAGCAGGGCTTTAACCGCAACCTGCGCGTATCGGAAATTATCGGTCAGGTCTGGCGTGCGGCGAAAATCGTCGGCGCGGCCAAAGTCACCGGCCAGCGTCCGATCACCAACGTGGTCATGATGGGGATGGGCGAGCCATTGCTTAACCTGACCAATGTCGTACCGGCGATGGAAATTATGCTCGATGACTTTGGTTTCGGCCTGTCCAAACGTCGTGTCACGCTCTCAACGTCAGGCGTGGTGCCTGCGCTGGATAAACTGGGCGATATGATAGATGTCGCGCTGGCTATCTCCTTACATGCGCCGAATGACACTATTCGCGACGAAATCGTCCCGATCAACAAAAAATACAATATCGAAACGTTCCTGGGCGCGGTTCGCCGCTATCTGGAGAAATCCAACGCCAATCAGGGGCGCGTGACGATTGAATACGTGATGCTTGACCACGTCAACGACGGCACTGAACACGCGCATCAACTGGCGGAGCTACTAAAAGAGACGCCTTGTAAGATTAATCTGATTCCGTGGAACCCGTTCCCTGGCGCGCCGTATGGCCGCAGCTCTAACAGCCGTATCGATCGCTTTTCTAAAGTTTTGATGAGTTATGGTTTCACGACCATCGTACGCAAGACGCGTGGCGATGACATTGATGCGGCATGCGGACAGTTGGCAGGCGATGTGATTGACCGTACTAAACGTACCCTGCGTAAGCGTATGCAGGGAGAGGTGATTGACATCAAGGCTATTTGATAGCAGTTGTGCCACGGGGCATTCATTATACCGTGGCGCAATGTCAGTTGAATAATGTCTGGCGTTGTACTTGTCTGGTCAATAATAACGGTGCGTTTTTGTCGACTTTAAGGCAGTATGTAATGGTGCAACAAGAGGTTAGCCTTGTGTCTTAGCGGTTTTGTCATCTGCGGCCTGACAGGCTTATACTGTCTGACTAAGGTTAACTAACCTGATGTTTCGCGGTGTGGGCGGGCATTACGGCTCGTCGGCGCCTGAATCCTAATTTACACGTACCTGTAGCTGTAGCGAATGAATACTGAAGCCACGCACGACCAAAATGAAGCACAAACCACCGGCGTTCGTCTGCGCAATGCCCGTGAACAACTCGGACTCAGCCAGCAGGCTGTCGCTGAGCGACTTTGCCTGAAGGTTTCTACGGTACGCGATATTGAAGAAGATAAGGAGCCGTCCGATCTTGCTTCAACCTTCCTGCGCGGATATATCCGCTCATATGCGCGTCTGGTGCATGTTCCAGAAGAGGAACTGCTGCCGGGGCTGGAAAAACAAGCTCCGCTGCGCGCCGCTAAAGTCGCCCCGATGCAGAGTTTCTCATTAGGAAAGCGTCGTAAAAAACGCGACGGCTGGTTAATGTCTTTTACCTGGCTGGTACTGTTTGTGGTCGTAGGGCTGACCGGCGCCTGGTGGTGGCAGAACCACAAGGCGCATCAGGAAGAGATCACGACGATGGCCGATCAAAGCACGGCTGGACTGAACGCAGATAAAGACAGCGGCCAAAGCGTACCGCTGGACACCGGTGCCGTGACAAGCCAGGATACGACGCCAGCGCAAACGGCTCCGGCGCCTGCGACGCCGGTTGATTCGACGGCGGCGACGCAAACGCCAGCGCCAACGGCGGCGGCAACGCAAAATACGGTAGTCGCGCCTTCGCAGGCGAATGTCGATACGGCTGCGACATCTGCCGCGCCAGCGGCAACGGAGACGCCGTCCGCGCTGCCGACCAGTCAGGCTGGCGTAGCGGCGCCTGCTGCCGATCCGAACGCGCTGGTGATGAATTTTACCACTGACTGCTGGCTCGAAGTCACTGACGCCACGGGTAAGAAGCTGTTTAGTGGTATGCAGCGTAAAGATGGTAATTTAAACCTAACCGGTCAGGCGCCTTATAAACTTAAAATTGGCGCGCCGGCCGCGGTGCAGATCCAGTATCAAGGAAAACCTGTCGATCTGAGCCGCTTTATCAGAACTAATCAGGTTGCGCGTCTGACCCTTAATGCCGAACCGACACCGGCGCAGTAACAGACGGGTAACGCGGGAGATTTTTCATGCATAAGCAGGCTCCGATTCAACGTAGAAAATCGACACGTATTTACGTTGGGAATGTGCCGATTGGCGATGGCGCCCCCATCGCCGTCCAGTCGATGACTAACACGCGTACCACTGACGTGGAAGCGACGGTTAATCAGATCAAAGCGCTGGAACGCGTTGGCGCAGATATTGTTCGTGTTTCTGTACCGACCATGGACGCCGCCGAAGCGTTCAAGCTTATCAAACAGCAGGTTAACGTCCCGCTGGTTGCCGATATTCACTTCGACTACCGCATTGCGCTGAAAGTAGCGGAATACGGCGTTGACTGCTTGCGTATCAACCCCGGCAATATCGGTAACGAAGAACGCATTCGCATGGTGGTGGACTGCGCGCGCGACAAAAACATCCCTATTCGTATAGGCGTAAATGCCGGATCGCTGGAAAAAGATCTGCAGGAAAAATACGGTGAGCCGACGCCGCAGGCGCTGCTGGAATCAGCCATGCGCCATGTCGATCATCTCGATCGTCTCAACTTTGATCAGTTCAAAGTGAGCGTAAAAGCGTCCGATGTATTCCTTGCCGTTGAGTCTTATCGTTTGTTGGCTAAACAGATCGATCAGCCGCTGCATCTGGGGATCACCGAAGCGGGCGGCGCGCGTAGCGGGGCGGTCAAGTCGGCGATCGGTTTAGGTCTGCTGTTATCGGAAGGTATCGGCGACACGCTGCGCGTATCGTTGGCGGCCGACCCGGTGGAAGAGATCAAAGTCGGTTTCGATATTCTGAAGTCGCTGCGCATTCGCGCGCGCGGCATCAATTTCATCGCCTGCCCGACCTGTTCTCGCCAGGAGTTCGACGTTATCGGCACGGTGAACGCGCTGGAGCAGCGTCTGGAAGATATCATCACCCCGATGGACGTCTCGATCATCGGTTGCGTAGTGAACGGGCCGGGCGAAGCGCTGGTATCGACGCTGGGCGTGACGGGCGGCAATAAGAAAAGCGGCCTGTATGAAGACGGCGTGCGTAAGGACAGACTCGATAACGACGATATGATCGCGCAGCTTGAATCCCGTATTCGCGCGAAAGCAAGTCAACTTGATGAAGCGCGTCGGATTGACGTGCTGCAGGTTGAAAAATAAGAACGTGATGGGAAGCGGCGCGCTTCCCGTGTATGATTGAACCCGCATGGCTCCCGGTTCGTTCGGGGAAGCGCTGAGGGTTCATTTTTATATTCAGAAAGAGAATAAACGTGGCAAAAAACATTCAAGCCATTCGCGGCATGAACGATTATCTGCCTGGCGAAACCGCCATCTGGCAGCGCATTGAAGGCACACTCAAAAACGTGCTCGGCAGCTACGGTTACAGTGAAATCCGCTTGCCGATTGTAGAGCAGACCCCGTTATTCAAACGTGCGATCGGTGAAGTTACTGACGTGGTTGAAAAAGAGATGTACACCTTTGAGGATCGCAACGGCGATAGCCTGACATTGCGCCCTGAAGGTACGGCGGGCTGTGTACGCGCCGGCATCGAACATGGTCTCCTGTACAATCAGGAACAGCGTTTGTGGTATATCGGGCCGATGTTCCGTCATGAGCGTCCGCAAAAAGGCCGCTACCGTCAGTTCCACCAGCTAGGTGCCGAAGTCTTTGGCTTACAAGGCCCGGATATCGACGCGGAACTGATTATGCTGACCGCACGCTGGTGGCGCGCGCTGGGCATCTCTGAACACGTTAGCCTGGAGCTGAACTCTATTGGTTCCTTAGAGGCGCGTGCGAACTATCGCGATGCGCTGGTCGCGTTCCTCGAACAGCATCAAGAGACGCTGGACGAAGACTGCAAACGCCGTATGTATACCAATCCGCTGCGCGTGCTGGATTCAAAAAATCCGGACGTGCAGGCGCTGCTCAACGACGCGCCCGCTCTCGGCGACTATCTCGATGACGATTCACGCGAGCACTTTGCCGGCCTGTGTAAATTGCTGGACGCGGCGGGGATTGCCTACACCGTCAACCAGCGTCTGGTACGCGGTCTGGATTACTACAACCGCACCGTATTTGAATGGGTAACAAACAGTCTGGGGTCACAAGGCACCGTCTGTGCGGGTGGTCGTTATGACGGTCTGGTGGAACAACTGGGCGGTCGCGCTACCCCGGCAGTGGGCTTTGCGATGGGCCTGGAACGACTTGTTTTGTTAGTTCAGGCAGTTAATCCGGAATTTATTGCCTCTCCTGTTGTCGATATATACCTGGTAGCTGCCGGCGCACAAACGCAGTCTGCGGCAATGACGCTGGCGGAGCGGCTGCGCGATGAAATGCCAGGCGTGAAGCTAATGACAAACCACGGCGGCGGCAACTTTAAGAAACAGTTTGCCCGCGCCGATAAGTGGGGCGCCCG
The DNA here is from genome assembly GCF_050574145.1 of Salmonella sp. GDC200615. Classification (NCBI taxonomy): domain Bacteria; kingdom Pseudomonadati; phylum Pseudomonadota; class Gammaproteobacteria; order Enterobacterales; family Enterobacteriaceae; genus Salmonella; species Salmonella sp. GDC200615. The sequence continues at coordinate 1,261,742 of NZ_CP192247.1, forward strand.
TATTGCACTGGTTCTTGGCGAATCTGAAGTCGCCGATGGGACTGTTGTAGTGAAGGATTTGCGCTCCGGTGAGCAAACGGCAGTGGCGCAGGACAGCGTCGCCGCGCATTTGCGCACTTTATTGGGCTAAGGAGAAGGACAGCGTGGAAATTTACGAGAACGAACACGACCAGGTGGATGCGATTAAACGCTTCTTTGCCGAAAACGGCAAAGCGCTGGCTGTCGGAGTGATTTTAGGGGTTGGCGCGCTGGTTGGCTGGCGTTACTGGAGCAGCCATCAGACGGAGTCCGCGCGTGCTGCTTCTCTGGCGTATCAAAATGCGGTGACGGCGGTAAGCGCCGATAAGCCGGATAGCATTCCCGCCGCTGAAAAATTCGCGGCTGAGAATAAAAACACCTATGGTGCGCTGGCGTCTATGGAACTGGCGCAGCAGTTTGTGGATAAGAATGAACTTAAAAAAGCCGAAGCCCAGTTGCAGCAGGGGTTGGCGGCCACCAGCGATGAAAATCTCAAAGCGGTGATTAATCTGCGTCTCGCTCGCGTTCAGTTGCAGCTTAAGCAAGCCGACGCCGCGCTGAAAACTCTGGATGCCGTTAAAGGCGAAGGATGGACAGCCATTGTCGCTGATTTGCGCGGCGAAGCGTTGCTGAGTAAGGGTGATAAAAAAGGCGCGCGCAGCGCATGGGAAGCGGGCGTCAATAGCGATGCTTCTCCGGCGTTGAGCGAAATGATGCAGATGAAAATCAATAATTTGTCCATCTGAGAGGGACCCGATGCAATTGCGTAAATTACTTCTGCCAGGGTTGCTTTCCGTTACCCTGCTCAGCGGCTGTTCACTGTTTAGCGGCGAAGAAGATGTCGTCAAGATGTCTCCATTACCGCAGGTTGAAAACCAGTTTACCCCGACCACTGTCTGGAGCACCTCTGTCGGTAACGGAATTGGCGAATTTTATTCTAACCTTCATCCGGTAATGGCAGATAACGTGGTCTATGCAGCCGATCGCGCGGGCGTGGTAAAAGCGCTCAATGCGGATGATGGCAAAGAGATCTGGTCTGTGAATCTGGGCGAGAAAGACGGCTGGTTCTCTCGTTCGTCCGCGTTGTTGTCCGGCGGCGTCACTGTCGCGGGCGGTCACGTCTATATCGGCAGTGAAAAGGCCGAGGTTTATGCGCTGAATACCAGCGACGGTACCACAGCATGGCAGACGAAGGTCGCAGGCGAAGCGTTGTCTCGTCCGGTTGTCAGTGATGGAATCGTTCTTATCCATACCAGCAACGGTCAGTTGCAGGCGCTAAATCAGGCGGATGGCGCAATTAAATGGACGGTGAACCTGGATATGCCTTCGCTGTCGCTGCGCGGCGAATCTGCGCCGGCAACCGCGTTCGGCGCGGCTATCGTTGGTGGTGATAATGGCCGCGTCAGCGCCGTGCTGATGCAACAAGGGCAGATGATTTGGCAGCAGCGTATCTCCCAGGCCACTGGCCCAACGGAAATTGACCGTCTGAGCGACGTCGATACCACGCCGGTTGTGGTAAACGGCGTCGTTTACGCGTTGGCGTATAATGGTAACTTAACGGCGCTGGATCTGCGCAGTGGTCAGATTATGTGGAAACGCGAGCTGGGTTCGGTCAATGACTTTATCGTCGACGGAGACCGTATCTACCTGGTCGATCAGAACGATCGCGTGCTGGCGCTGACCACTGACGGCGGCGTAACGCTGTGGACGCAAAGCGATTTGCTGCACCGTTTGCTGACCTCCCCGGTGCTGTATAATGGTGATTTAGTCGTCGGCGATAGCGAAGGTTATCTGCACTGGATTAATGTTGATGACGGGCGTTTTGTGGCCCAACAAAAAGTAGACAGTTCCGGTTTTCTGACCGAACCGACGGTGGCGGATGGTAAACTGCTCATCCAGGCCAAAGACGGTACGGTCTACGCGATTACGCGTTAATCGTCACGGTTGTGTGTTTTAAAAAACGGCTCCTGGTGTAGGGGCCGTTTTCCTGTTTTTAACAACGGCGTAAAAATGACGCGCGTTGTCTGATGATTTTTTAAATGAGGCTTTAAACATGGTACCTGTGGTCGCGCTTGTCGGGCGCCCTAACGTCGGAAAATCCACGCTATTTAACCGTCTGACCCGCACCCGAGATGCGCTGGTTGCGGATTTCCCGGGTCTGACTCGTGACCGTAAGTACGGTCGTGCGGAGGTTGAAGGCCGCGAGTTTATCTGTATCGACACTGGCGGTATTGACGGCACCGAAGACGGCGTCGAAACGCGGATGGCGGAACAGTCGCTGCTGGCGATTGAAGAAGCGGATGTGGTGTTATTCATGGTAGATGCGCGCGCTGGCCTGATGCCGGCGGATGAAGCGATTGCCAAACATCTGCGTTCCCGTGAAAAACCGACCTTCCTGGTGGCGAATAAAACGGATGGTCTCGATCCCGATCAGGCGGTTGTCGATTTTTACTCGCTGGGATTAGGCGAAATTTACCCTATCGCCGCCTCACATGGTCGCGGCGTATTGAGCCTGCTGGAACATGTGCTTCTGCCGTGGATGGATGATGTCGCGCCGCAGGAAGAGGTGGATGAAGACGCGGAATACTGGGCGCAGTTCGAGGTGGAACAAAATGGTGAAGAAGCGCCGGAAGATGATTTTGACCCGCAAAGCCTGCCGATAAAGCTGGCGATTGTCGGTCGCCCGAACGTAGGTAAGTCCACACTCACTAACCGTATTCTCGGCGAAGAGCGCGTGGTGGTATACGACATGCCGGGCACCACTCGCGACAGCATTTATATCCCGATGGAACGCGACGAACGGGAATATGTGCTGATTGACACGGCAGGGGTGCGTAAGCGCGGAAAAATCACCGATGCGGTAGAAAAGTTCTCGGTGATTAAAACGTTGCAGGCGATTGAAGACGCTAACGTCGTACTGTTGGTTATCGATGCGCGCGAGGGGATCTCCGACCAGGATTTGTCTCTGCTGGGCTTTATCCTCAATAGTGGGCGCTCACTCGTTATCGTAGTCAACAAATGGGATGGCCTGAGCCAGGAAGTCAAAGAGCAGGTGAAAGAGACGCTGGATTTCCGTCTGGGCTTTATTGATTTTGCCCGCGTTCATTTTATCTCTGCGCTACACGGCAGCGGTGTCGGCAACCTGTTTGAGTCCGTACGCGAGGCTTACGACAGTTCCACTCGCCGGGTGAGCACTGCGATGCTGACCCGTATCATGACGATGGCGGTGGAAGATCATCAGCCGCCGCTGGTGCGCGGTCGCCGTGTGAAACTGAAATATGCCCACGCTGGCGGCTATAACCCGCCGATTGTGGTTATTCACGGCAACCAGGTAAAAGATCTGCCAGACTCCTATAAGCGCTATCTGATGAACTACTTCCGCAAGTCGTTGGAAGTGATGGGGACGCCGATTCGCATTCAGTTTAAAGAAGGGGAGAACCCGTATGCGAACAAGCGTAACACACTGACGCCAACGCAAATGCGCAAACGTAAGCGTCTGATGAAACATATCAAGAAAAGCAAGTAATGCTTTTTCAGTAATATTCCAGGCCTGACAAGCGCTGCGCTATCAGGCCTTTCAAGTAAAAGTGAGTCATGCGCCTGAGGAGAATGTTATGGAAATAACCTGCCCCGTTTGCCATCACGCGCTGGAGCGCAATGGCGATACTGCGCATTGCGAGACATGCGCTAAAGATTTCTCGTTACAGGCACTTTGTCCTGACTGCCGCCAGCCGTTACAGGTTTTGAAAGCCTGCGGCGCAGTGGACTATTTTTGCCAGAACGGTCATGGTTTAATTTCAAAAAAACGGGTTAATTTCGTCATTTCCGATCAATAAAACCGCTGTCGACGTTGCGCCGCAGAGCAGAGGCGCCGACGTCTTATCCGGCTAAGGGCAAAAGCGTTATTCGATACTCCCGTAATATCAGCATAGTATCCTGCCCGGCGGTTATTTTATTCTTTTTATTGATTCAACTATTTATAGGGAATATTATTCCCGAAAATTAATATTAGAAATAAATAACAGCTTTCTTTTTATTTATTATATCAATATTATAAATCTGTTTCATATTAAACTTTTCTTTTTAGGAATATATTTAGGCCTGTTAGTTATGATTCCATCTGAATCATCCATATAATATCTTTTCATAGAGGCGTGTTTATTTAACGACAGGGATATCATATGGTGCGAAGGATTCGCATTCTGGTTTTGCTATTAGTGTCTGGAGTCTCAGTTGCGGCTTCTGGCGCAGATAACTCTGCATCTGCAAATGATGAAAGCCACTCCTCCCTGCCTGATTTAGCCAGCGAATCCGCGAAAAAAGAAGAACAGGAAAATAAAGGAAAGTCCTTTAAAGAACAGGGCGCTGACTACTTTATTAATTCCGCCACCCAGGGCTTTGATAATCTCACCCCGGAAGCGCTGGAATCCCAGGCGCGTAGCTATTTGCAAAACCAAATCACTTCCTCAGCACAGTCATATCTTGAAGGTGTAATGTCACCTTATGGCAAGATCCGTACCAGCCTGTCCGTGGGCGAAGGCGGCGATCTGGACGGCAGTTCGCTGGATTATTTTATTCCCTGGTATGACAACCAGAGCACGCTTTTCTTTAGCCAGATTTCGGCTCAGCGTAAGGAAGACCGCACCATTGGTAACTTTGGGCTTGGCGTTCGCCAGAACGTCGGCAACTGGCTGCTTGGCGGCAACGCATTCTATGACTACGATTTTACGCGCGGTCACCGTCGATTAGGTCTGGGAACCGAAGCCTGGACGGATTACCTGAAATTCTCCGGCAACTATTACCATCCTCTTTCTGACTGGAAAGACTCCGAAGATTTCGACTTTTATGAAGAACGACCCGCGCGCGGCTGGGATATCCGCATGGAAAGCTGGCTGCCGTTTTATCCGCAGCTTGGCGCTAAATTAGTTTACGAACAGTACTACGGCGATGAAGTAGCGCTGTTTGGCACCGATAATCTGCAAAAAGATCCTCATGCCGTCACTTTGGGGCTGGAATATACGCCGGTACCGCTGGTCACGGTTGGTACGGATTACAAAGCCGGTACTGGCGATAGTAACGACTTTAGCGTTAACGCGACCGTGAACTACCAGATAGGCACGCCGCTGGCGGCGCAGCTCGATCCGGAAAACGTTAAAATTCAGCACTCCTTAATGGGCAGCCGCACCGATTTTGTCGATCGTAACAATTTCATCATTCTCGAATATCGTGAGAAAGATCCGCTGGACGTCACGTTGTGGCTGAAGGCTGACGCCACCAACGAACACCCGGAATGCGTGATTGAAGATACGCCTGAGGCCGCGGTGGGGCTGGAGAAATGTAAGTGGACGGTCAACGCGCTGATTAACCACCATTACAAAATTATTTCTGCCTCCTGGCAGGCGAAAAACAACGCCGCCCGTACGCTGGTGATGCCGGTGGTAAAAGCTAATGCGTTAACCGAAGGCAACAATAACAGCTGGAATCTGGTGCTTCCTGCCTGGGTTAATGCCGATACCGAAGAGCAGCGCACCGCCCTGAACACCTGGAAAGTACGCATGACGCTGGAAGATGAAAAGGGCAATAAGCAGAACTCCGGCGTGGTGGAAATCACCGTCCAGCAGGATCGCAAAATTGAGCTGATCGTCGACAACATTGCCGATACCGATCGCAGCGATCACAGCCATGAAGCCAGCGCGCTGGCCGATGGCGAAGACGGCGTGGTGATGGATCTGCTGATCACCGATTCCTTTGGCGACTCCACGGATCGCAATGGTAACGAACTGGTGGACGATGCCATGACGCCCGTGTTGTACGACAGCAATGATAAAAAAGTCACCCTGGCCCAGACGCCCTGCACCACGGAAACCCCCTGCGTGTTTATTGCCAGTCGTGACAAAGAAGCGGGGACGGTGACGCTTTCCAGCACCCTGCCGGGGACTTTCCGCTGGAAGGCGAAAGCAGACGCCTATGGCGACAGTAACTACGTTGATGTCACTTTTATCGGCGACAACCTGAGCGCGCTGAATGCGGTGATTTATCAGGTCAAAGCCGCCAACCCTGTCAACCTTATCGGCAAAGAAGATAAGCACCCTACGGTCAATAATGCTTACCGTTTCCTGCTGTGGCGCGACAAAAATAAAGACGGCGTATTCCAGATGTCCGAGCAGCTCACGGAAGAAGAGATGGCGCTGTACGACTACCAGTGGGAGTTTACCGGGCAGAGTACAAACGGACATACCGGCGCGCTGGCCAACACCATGAATGAAGATCTTGTCCTGCCAGTAACCAATAAAGAGGCGGCGCAGAAGTTTGCCGCCAATGTGGAAGATGGCGTTCAGGGTTACGGCATACGCGTTACGTATAGTCAGAAATAGCGTCAGCGTTGTGGCTGACCAGCCAGCCGCTGAATTTTGAGAAAAAGGAGAGTCTGAATGCAAGCAACAGTAAAACGGCGGCTGACGAAGGTCGCTTTAGCATTAGTAGTTGCCGGGTATTGCGCCGCGCCAGCGGTGGCGGCAAACGGTAATCTGAAATCGGGGCAGTGGCAGATTGTCTCTGAACAGACGGGCACCATTCAGGGTACGGTGCCGTGGATTACCCGTGCGGCGGATAAAACTGCGGATACCGACAAAGATCACGTAACGGTAACTATCGATCGCGGCGATCGTAAAATTGTGACCGAAGGCGATAAGCAGTTCCACGTTGGCGATAAGGTCACGGTGAACTGGGCGATTGGCGATACGGAAGGCGACCTGGACACCGACAACACGGCAACTAAAGCCACCGTGAAATGGGTGAGCTTTAGCGATCAGAATGGCAGCGACCCCAAAGATCTTGGTACTGGTGACAGTTATGAAATCCAGGCCGCTGATGCGGATCGTTATATCGGTATCAAAATCACGCCAACCACTACCACCGGTGACCCTGCCGTGGCAACCGAACTGCTGTTGAAAGACTTGTCGACCGATGCGGGCGGTGGTTCGGATGATGACGAAATTCCGGAAGGTCCGGTGGTGGATGAAAACGTCCATGTGGTTATTCATGAGAAAGATTCGAATACCAACCTGTTGAAGAATTCAGGGATGACACTCAAAACGAATACTACCTATCAGGTATTGCTGTGGAGCGATAAAAACGGCAACGGCACCTATGATGCCGGTGAAAACGTTACCGACCAGTATGACTACCGCTGGAAATTCGTCGGCACCAGTAAAATTGCAGGTACCGGTACTGGTGGTATCGTCAACGAAAACTGGAACGATAAAGACCTTGTCATCCCGCTTACCAACGCCGAAGCGAAAGAGGCGTTCGAGGGTGCGGAAGGCGGCGTTACCGTGGGTAGCGACGGTGTCCAGGGCTTTGGTCTGTCCATCGACTACAAACGCAAATAAGTTGTCCTCAACATACCACTCCCCGCGGGGAGTGGTATTTTCCGCGCACTTTGCTTAGCCGCGCGCTAAGCAAAGTGGGTTGAATTACGACAGAGAATGAAAACGGGTGGCTATCTCTCATGGACAGGAATCGGCAAGTGAATAAAGTTGTACATTTCTTACTGACATTACTGATCATGTTTGCAGTGTCGATCGCACCTGCGCAGGCGCTATTGAAGGGCGGAACCTGGCAAGAGCTGAACTCAGTCACCGGTGCGGTTAACGGAACCGCGCCGCTGGCCGACGGCGCTATTATCCCCCTTTACCAGGGAAGTACGCTGCTTGACCCGAGCAAAACCCACGATATTGAATTCAGCGCCATGCCGCGCGATTTTAGCGCGGATGCTACCTCAACCTCGATGCGGGCGGTCAATTCCACCGATACCGAAGGCGATCTCTTTAGCGATCCGCCCACCATCGCCTGGGAAAACCGCCAGCCGCCCGCCATGGGCCTGGTATGGGCCGATGCCGCCACGCCCGACACGCCGCTCTCGCCGCAGCCGGTTCCGAACCTGACCTTTTGCGCCCAAAACCCCGCCGGGCGACAGCTGGTGGCCTGGGCGCAGGTGGAAGATGAAACCAACGTTCCCGCGCTGTGGCTCTTTACGCGTACCGGGGTGCCGAATTATGCGACCATTCCGCTGTTAAGCCCGAAAGTGGCGCTGAATATCAAACCAGCGGTGAGCGACCCTGTTTCTGTGAGCGGCGATCATGTCGATGCCAGTTTTGAAGCATCGAAAGTTAAGGTCGGAGAAAGTATTACTCTTACTGTCACCACCAAAGCGTGTGATGGCGAACCTGCGATCAATGCGCCGTTTGTGATCCGTCGCGAGGATGCAATAAATCGCCAGGGTGTGGTCAATAACGCTAACCCGGTGCGCGTTGGCAATACCGAGTTAACGACTGCGCAAACAGAATATCATGGTGTAACGGACGGGCAGGGCAACGCCACGGTGGTGGTAACGCAAGAGAACGGTCCGGGGGTAAAAACGCGACTTATCGTCTCTTCGCAAAACTATCCCACGCTGACCGACAATGTCGACGTCATTTTCACCACCATCACCAGTCCAGACAGCGATAAGGCCAGTATGTACGGCCACATGATAGAGAGCGCTACCGCGACGCTGAACGGTATAACCTACACCTTCACCCGCCCGAAGCTGGCGGCGGAAGCGAGCGGCGCTGACAAAAGCGTCGTCGATACCAACGAAACCTGGGCGCTGTTCGACTGGAACGGCGCCGATAACCATTGCAATATTCTGCCGGACGCCGAACAACTGGTGCAGATGCGACATGAGCACAGCACGCTGGCAACGTACACCGGCTGGCCGGCGACGGACGATGCCGAATACTGGTCGTCGACCAAAGATCAGATGAGCGGCTACCACGCTGCCGTACATATGAACAGCGCATCGGTCGTCAGGGCCGCCGACAGCGACACGCTGCTGGTCAGTTGTGTGGATAAAGCCCAGCCTGCGGCGCACCCGCAGATTACTCTCTCCCCACAAGGACCGTATAAAGCGCAGGTGGGGGAGTCGATTGATCTGACGATGACCGTAGTTGACCGGGACACGCAAAAACCGCTGCCTTACCGCTACATGGAGCTGTTTATCGACCCGGCGAAAAACCGCAAAGGGGAACATCAGGACGCATGGGATAACCTGCGGGTCACCGTTGATTCCGAAGGTATGAGCGCCTCGTCGCCGGAGCACTATACCGGCGTGACTGACGTCAACGGCCAGGCGCACCTGACGTTAAAACATAACAGCGGCCTGGGCGTCGAAACGCCCATCCGCATCGTGATGCCGGACGACGAAGGCGGCAACGTCGAGCTGTCCTTTAGCGTAATTTTCACCGTGGTCACCAGCCCGGACGTGGACGGCGCCAACATGTGGGGCCATATGCGCGGCGTGGTGGACGCGGGCAACCTGTACAAACGTCCGCTGCTGGCGGTGGAGGCCAGCCATAAAGACGGCCAATTCAGCGAAAATAACGAAGAGTGGGCGACGTTTAACTCCGTGGCGTCGGCCACCGCGCAGTGCGGTGTCGGCCAGGTGCCGGATCAGTCGTCGCTGGCGCATTTGTACAGCGAACATGCGGGCGGACAGATGGAAAGCGAGCACGGCTGGCCGACCTATCTTAACTACTGGTCGTCCACCTACCAGAGCGCCACCACCTGGAAACTGATCGCGCTGACGAACGGCAGTGAATTTGCCAACAGCAACGTCTCGATTTACGCCAGCTGCCTGGCCAGCGATAACCCGGTGGCGGCGTCCATCACCATTGAACCGGTCAATCCGTCGCAGTGGTACGACGGCAGCGACGTCCACGCGGTCAAAGTGAAAAAGGGCGAGACGATGCAGCTCAAGGTGACGGTGAAGGACGCCAGCGGCAACCCGATCCCGGAAGCGCCGTTTGTGCTCACCCGCGGCGACGGTTACGATCGCCGGGGCGAAAAGTATACCGCTCAGGACGGTGACGATCTGCAAGGCATCGTGACGCCCGTGGTGATCGACGGCGAATCGCTGGCATGGACCACCACCAAAATGGGGTCGCAGACCGGCACTGACGGCACCCGTATCATCAGCGTCACCCGCCCGGACACCCACGGCACCCGCACCGCGATTAACGCGACGCTGTATGAAAATGCCGCCGTGAGTGCCAGCATCGACACTATCTTTACCGTCGTCACCAGCCCGGATGTCAGCGTCGCCCGCATGTGGGGGCATATGGCGCCATCGCTGACGGCGGCGGATGGCGCGGTGTACCAGCGCCCGCTGCTGTACGCTGAGCTGTCCAGTACGGACAATACTGCGTCTAAGCAAGAAACCAACGAAACCTGGGCGGTTTTTCATGGGCCAGCCAGTGAAGGGGCCAATCCGGCCCGTTGCGCGGCGGGCTATTACCCTGCCGTTGAGGCGCTGGATTCGCTCTACAGCAAATACCCGAGCCGAACGATAAATACCGCCCAGGGCTGGCCGGTCTACTATTCTTACTGGAGCGGATCGAACTCGACGTCATTTTCCAGCGGGGCAAAACTTGACTTCTATTACGCAGTCGATCTGGCTGATGGTTCGCGTCGGTCAGAAAACAGCGCGACCAGCACTGCCTGGCAGTATCAAATTTGCGCCACGACGCCGCTGCCGCAGGCCACGCAGATTACCCTCACCTCCCCGCAGGCGATGGATGACGCTATTCAGGCGGTGAAGGCGAAAAACAGCGAGTCGATCCCGCTACTCATCACCACTACCGATGCGATGGGCAACCCGGTGCCTTATGCGACTTTTTCGCTTAAACGCGACGCCGGGAAGGCGCGCAACACCGACTATAATAAATTTGTAGCCACTAACGGCACCAACATGACGGTGACGCCGCTCACCGGTGCGCAGCAACAGTTTTACTATGCCACATCGGTTCTGACCGGCGCGGATGGTACGCTGGCCCTGACGCTTGCCGAACCCGGCGGCATAGGGTTGAAAAACCAGCTGACCGCGAATCTGAACGATACGCCGACGGCGACCTCATCGCTGCCGGTGGTGTTCACCGTCCTCACCAGCCCGGACAGCGACAAGGCCAACATGTACGGCCATATGCCGGAGACCTTCACCGCCAGCAACGGTGCGGAGTTTAAGCGCCCGCTGGTGGCAGGCGAGCCCTCATCGGAGGCGCACACGGATACATATTTCGAAACCAATGAGAACTGGCTCATGGTGAATAGTTTTAATACCGGCAATTACGGCGGGTGTCCGATGAACCAGATGGCTGCGATAGATGATTTCACTGCGCTGTACAACGATCACCCAAGCGGCAAGGTGGCGACCGATATTGGATTGCCCGTCGGGAAGCGGTGGTGGGCGGGGGATAGCCTGCTGAAAGGCTCAACCCTTTACTGGCAGTATAAAGATCTCAAGACGGGGAAAAACTACAGCATGTCGGAAAACCCGGGTAACTACTACTTACAACTCTGCCTGACAACATCGCGCAGCGGGCTGAATATCGCGCTCTCTTCCGACGCATGGAACGCCGATAAATCGGCGGCCGTGGCGAAAAAAGGCGAAACGATACCGATGACGGTAACGGTGACTAACGACGCCGGGCAGCCGCAGGCCGGGGTGGCCGTACTGTTGACGCGTGATTACGCTTATTCGCGCGGTGCGGTGGATAAGCAATACATTGAACCAGGCGTGATTGGCGAGCCGGTTCCGTTTACAACTTCGCCTGCGAATATGATGCTGACGCCGGTTGCACCTGCGGGTACGGCAATGGCGTTTAATAACCAGAATGGCCTCAGCACAAAATGGTCTGGCTTCACCGGCGATGACGGTAAGTTGCGGTTTACGTTAACTCAGGATAAATCGCTGGGGTTAAAAACGTCTGTCACGGCGGCGCTTGCGAATCAATTTGATGAGGCGGCGAGCGTAGATGCAATCTTTACGGTACAAACCAGCCCGGACACGCCGTATGCGTCATACTGGGGTCATATGCCGGATACCGTGCAGGTGAACGGCGTTACGCTGCGCCGCCCGTACCTGAAAGCCGAGCTCTCTGCCGCGCCCCGGGATACCTGGCCGTTTAATAATGAAATCTGGGGGACGAACTATTATTATCAGTCCGAACACGTGGAAACGTCGTTGACGCATCTTTGCGGATCGCAGGAAAATATAGCCTCGCTGGACGATCTGAAAGCGTTGCAGAGCGTTATCGGCACGTTGCAATGGCCGACGACATCATCCTGGGACTATGTGTCGCAAGATGAAGGTCAAAGCAATAAGTACTACTGTTCATTTAACGAAACGACCGGCCAGACAACCTGTACTCGTGAAAAAGCGACGACCTCAGGCTTAGGCTCGTGCCGGGTGCCGTAGTGAATGGGGAATGGGGCCGGGAGCGCGTTTGAATGTTGGGTGACGCTTTGCGGCGCCCAACCTGGGTATCCCTTGTAGCTGGCGCTGTTCCGGTAGCGATGTATTTTTACGTTTTTGTATTCATGGAATGAACTGCAACGAAATGGACTTTTCTCAGGTACGTCAGTGAAATCGAAAAAGTGTGTCGGTTTTTTACCCTGGCTGCTGCTATGCGCCCTCAGTTTAACGCCTTTCTTCGCGCAGGCCGTGCGAAGCAGCGGCGCATGGCAGGAACTCACTGAGCAAACTGCGGCTATTAATGGCACTCCGCCTCAGGCCGACAGTGTAACGATCCCGGTATATCAGGGCAGCGTGCAGTTGCGCTCTGATGCGGCGAATCCTGTTGACTACTCCGCGAAGCCCAGCCAGTTCAGCACCAGTGATGCTGGCAGCGCGCTGACCTTAACCAATCCGCACGACACCGAAGGCGATATCTTCGCCGTGCCGCCGCTGGTCTGGCAGGCTGAACGCGCGCCCACCGTCACGCTGGTGTGGGCCGACGCCGCCACGCCGGACACGCCGCTTGATCCACAACCCGTCAGCAATATAAGTTTCTGCGCGCAGAATCTGGCGGGCCGCCATCTGGTGGTCTGGTCGCAACTGGATACCTCAACCGCCATACCGCCGCTGTGGTTGCTTACCCGCACCGGCGTGCCTTATAACACGGCGGTCGAAGTGCTTGCTCAAAAGTTTGCCGTGGATATCGCGCCCGCCGTGGGCGACCCGGTAACGCTCGCCGCCGATCATCTGGACGAGTCGCTCAACGCCGCGAAGGTCAAAGCGGGCGAAAGCATCACGCTGACGGTAACGACCAAAGACTGCGGCGGCGAACCGGAGGGCAACGTTGATTTCGTGATTACCCGCGGCGACGCGCAAAACCGCCAGGGCGTGGTAAACAATGCCGCGCCGGTGCGCGTCGGCAACACCGAACTGACCACCACCGCCACGGAATATCACGGTACGACCAACGCCGAGGGCGTGGCGACCGTGGTCGTCACCCAGGCGAACGGCCCGGGCGTTAAAACGCCGCTGATAGCGCACCCGTCGAGCGCGCCAGCGCTGAAAGCCAGCGTGGACGTGATTTTTACCACCCTCACCAGCCCGGACAGCAGCAGCGCCAACATGTACGGTCATATGGCAGAGACGTCCACCGCCACGGTGGACGGCGCAAGCTACACCTTTTACCGCCCCAAACTGGCGGCGGAAACCGACGGTGAAGACCGCACCGCCAGCATCAACAATGAAACCTGGGCGCAGTTCAACTGGGGCCACGCCGACGCGCACTGCGATATTCTGCCGGATGCACGCCAACTGGAAGGGTTAAAAATTGCGCGCGGCGATCTGGCCACCACCCTCGGCTGGCCGGTAGGGCTGACATCCGGTGATGAAGAGTACTGGTCCTCCTCCCAGGGATCGACTGCCACTGACCATATCAGCATTGATATGCGCAGCCGCAGCCTCACGCAGATGCCGGACGCCACGCAATCGCTGGTTAGCTGCGTGGATAAAGCCCCGCCTGCGGTCACGCCGAAATTAGTGATTAGCGCCGACAATTTTGATTCAACGGTCAACGCGGCGAAAGTAAAGGTGGGCGAAGAGATCAACATGAAGATCACCGTCACCGACAGCGCCACCAATAAACCGCTGCCTTATCGCTACCTTAACGTCTACCTGGGCGACGAGCAAAATCGCCAGAATCAAAAGAATGCCGATATTGATAGCGGGCATCAGTGGACGGATGATCCGGTAATTATCACCAATCTGGAAGGCAGCGACGGTCACTATCACGGCGTCACCGACGCCAACGGTCAGTTCTCGCTGGTGTTGACTCAGGACAAGGGGGCGAGCGTATTAACCCCGGTGCGCGTGGTGCTGTTCGACGGCACGGAAGCGACGCAGAACGTGATTTTTACCGTCGTCACCAGCCCGGACGTGGCGCAGGCGCGCATGTGGGGCCATATGCAGGGCGTGGTGGAAGCGGGCAATATCTACAAACGCCCGCTGCTGGCGGACGAAGCCGCGCAGGATACCGGTTCCGAATTTGAGAATAACGAATACTGGGCGACGTTTAACTCGGTAACGGCGGCGACGAACCAGTGCGGTACCGGCCAGGTGCCGGGGCAACTGTTGCTGGATACGCTGTATCAGGCCCATTCCGGCAACGCGATGGAAACGACCTACGGCTGGCCGACGCAGAAACACAGCTATATCGCGGCGGATACTGATGGTTCCACCACCGCGCACGTCAACCTGGCGACCGGTGCGGACAGCACGTTCAGCGGCACCGAACCGAACTATCTCTCCTGCTCCGGCAATGAGTTGGTGACCAGTCTGGACGTTTACTTTAATGGCGATGAGTCGTTACGCAATGCGGTAGCCAAAGTCGGCGAACAAATCACGATGAACGTCCATTCCGTCAATGCGCTGAATGGGTTAAGCGTGCCCAACGCCAGCTTTATCGTCACCATGGCGCACGGCAAAAATCGCGACAACGCCACGACGGGCTTTACCGACTCCAGCGACGGAACGCTGGTGATGGGCGGAACGCCTTTCGGCTCTTCCCAGGCGTCGATGACGTATCAGGGCATGACCGACAATGAGGGCAACGCCACGCTGGTGATTGAACAGCCGCAGGGCGTGGGCTTGCTGACGCCGCTGAGCGTACTGCCGGTCAACTCACTGATTACCACGCCCGTCAACCGCAGCGTGAAATTTACCGTTCCCACCAGTCCCGATACGCCGGAGGCGCAGATGTGGGGTCATATGGCGGACACGCTCACCGTGGGTGATATGGAATTCCAGCGGCCAAAGCTGGCGGCGGAAGCGACTGCCGCCACCCGTACCCAGGAGCAGGATAACGAAACCTGGGCGCGTGTCAGCCACGCCGACGCGCTGAATAACCCCAACGCCGGGGGCTGCGAGGCCGGCCATCTGCCGCGCGCCGATCAGCTTGCCGCACTGTATGCCTCCAGCGACGGCAATAAAATCCACACAGTATCCGGCTGGCCGACGACGTATGACTACTGGTCTTCCACCTTCGCCAGCGCCGCTACATGGCAGGCGGTATCACTGGCTGCGGGCGGCTATACCGCTTCCGGCGATGCGTCGGACTACGTGAGCTGTCTGGTCAGCAAAAATCCGACGGCGGCGTCTATCACCATTGAGCCGGTGGATGCGGCATTGTGGTATAACGCAAACAGCGAACACGCGGTGAAGGTGAAAAAGGGCGATACGCTCCAGCTTAAAGTGACGGTAAAAGACGCCAGCGGCAATCCGCTGCCGCAGGCGCCGTTCGTGTTAAGCCGCGGCGACGGCTATACCCGCCAGGGGGGAGAAACATATCGCCGGTAGCGGCGACGGCATCGTCTCGGCGGTGGTGATTGACGGCGATTCGCTCAACGACAGCGCCACCCAAATCGGCGGTATGACCGGTGAAAACGGCAGCAAAATCATCAACGTCACCCGCCCGGATGCCCACGGGACGAAAGTCGCGATTACGGCGGCGCTGTACAATAACGCCAGCGTGACGGCCAGCATTGATACTATTTTTACCGTGGTCACCAGCCCGGACAGCGACAAAGCCAAAATGTGGGGCCATATGCCGGAAACGACGACGGCGGCCAACGGCGAGGTGTTTAAGCGCCCGCTGTTATCGGCTGAAATCGCCAGCGGCGTTACCCACGGCGACAATACGGAAAACAACGAAGCGTGGGGAATCGTCGATTTTGAAATGGCGAACGACGCCTGCGGCGCGGGATACGTGCCGACCCTTGCCGATATGCAATCGCTGTACGACGCCAGGCCCGGCGGCGCCATGAATACCCAGCAGGGCTGGCCGCTGGATGGTAAAAACTACCAGGACAGCACCGCCGATTTGAGCCGGAGTACGCAAAACCGCTACGTTAAGTCGATTAATCTGCGCGACGGCGGCGTCGGTTCGCTATTGTGGAATGAACAACTCTATTTTGTCTGCCTGCAAAACGCCCATCCGGCGGCGACGCAGATAACGCTCACTTCGCCTGTGTATAACGACAGCGACGGATTCGCCAAAGCGAAAGTCGGCGAGACCATCCCGGTCATCATCACCACGCGGGATGCCCAGGGCAACCCGGCCGCCGACACGCCGGTTATCTTTACGCGCGGCGACAGCGTCGGGCGCGCGAATCAGGAGGTGAATAGCTCGGCGGCGGCGGATATACAGATAAACCACAGCGACGGGCGTAGCAGCGGCGCTAACTATTACACCGCCACGGGCGCCGACGGCACGCTGACGCTGAATATCAGCTAGGACAGCGGCGCGGGCTTTAAAACGCCGCTGACGGCGGCAATAGAGCACAACGGCGTAACGAGCGCGCCGCTGCCGGTCATCTTTACCGTGGTCACCAGTCCGGACACGCCGAAGGCCAACTACTGGGGCCATATGGCGGAAACGCTGACCGACAGCAGCGGCGTGGCGTACAGGCGTCCGCTGCTGGCCAGCGAGTTTAGCGCTACGCCCGGCAAAACGCTGACCATCGCCAACGGCTACTACGACAAAGGCGAAACCTGGTGCATGATAACCGTCGATAAAGCCTGGAACGGCACCGGTGGCGGCTGTGGGCGCGACACGCTACCGACCGTAGCCAACCTCCAGACGCTGTACGGGACATACCCGGATAACGCCATGCGCAGCCGTAACGGCTGGCCGATGACCAGTTCAGGCAACAACAACGTCAGCCGCTACTGGTGGGCGGGGGATTACGTGATATCGTCAGACGGCACGAAGTCGCTCTACGCGGCGGTCAACCTGTTTAACGACGGCAATGATGTCAAAACGACGACCAGCACCTCGATGTACTACATGCAGACCTGTCTTGCCTCGCCGCGCAGCGCCGCCGCCAGCCTGACGCTGACGCTGGCAGGCCAGGATGAAACCACCGGAAGCGCAAAGGCGAAGAAGGGCGAGCAGATGGCCGCCACCATCGACGTGAAAGACGCCGCAGGTCAGCCGATGAAAAACGTGATGGTGAAAATCAGCCGCGGATCTTCGTACAATCGCGCCAACAGCGCCACATCGTCCTCAAGCGTCACAGACGATATTACGCTGCGTAATGTGATGCCGTCCGGCCTGGCGACATACCTGCTGGATACCTCGGCGAAATATCTGTATGCGCAAACTGATGCCCAGGGACAGGTGACATTTACCCTTGCGCAGGACAGTACCGCCGGTTTAAAAACCACTATCAGCGCCGCCACGATGGACGGCAGCAACCTGACAGACAGCAAAGACGCAATCTTTACCGTAGTGACCAGCCCGGACAGCGATAAGGCCAAATACTGGGGCCATATGCCGGAAACCTTTACCAACAGTAAGGGGGTTGAATTTAAGCGACCGCTGCTGCGCGCTGAACTTTCTTCAACGGCGGACACGTCGGGTTATACGGAAAATAACGAGACCTGGTATACCTGGAGCCGTTATCCGAATATGTATCAGGACACCGCCAGCCCGTGCGATCGGCTGGGGTTGCCGACGGTAAATGATTTACAGACGCTATATACCGATTATCCCAATGGCGCACTCACGACAACGCTTGGCCTACCGGTGGCATCAGGAAAATATTGGGGGGCGGGTAACTCAGTACCGGATGCCACGCACTCAGACAGTCAGTTCCAGTATGTCAGACTCAGCGATAATAATACGCTGACAACCAAAGCCAATACCGCCACGGCGCAGCTTTGTCTGGCAAAGCGCCGGGACTTGTCGATAGAACTCACCTCCAGCGCCATGGATGCGGATAAAGGCGCTCCAGTGGCGAAGAAGGGCGAGAGCCTGCCGTTGACCGTCACTGTGAGGGATGGTTCCGGCACGCCGCAGCCCAATACCACTATCCGTTTGGGACGAACGCTTTCGATAGACCGGGCGGGTGTCGTTGATGGCAGTTCCGGCGGAGGCATGGTACTCACATCGGTTGCGCCGTCTACGGGCTCAATGACGTTTAACTGCACGGTATCTTCGTGCACAAGTTATTGGTATGGCATTACGGATGAGGATGGTAAAGCGCAACTCGAAGTGACGCAGGATGATTCCCGTGGCCTGAGAACACCGCTGCAGGCGATGCTTGTCGACGATCCGCTGACAGTTAGCGATATGGACGTCATTTTCACCGTCATTACCAGCCCGGACAGCGATAAAGCCAAATACTGGGGACACATGCCGGAAACCGTGACCAACAGCGCGGGCGTGAAGTTCCGGCGTCCGCTGCTGGCGGCGGAGATGACGTCGAATAGCGGTACTTACCTGGTTAACAATGAAACATGGCCCTTAGTCACCGCAGCGAACACTGAAAAAGCTGGCGCAACCGGCTGTGATGCGGAATACCAGCCGTTGTCGGGCGATCTGCAAACGTTGTATAGCGACAATCCTAACGGCGCAATCGGTACAAATTACGGCTGGCCGGTGGCGGGGAACAAATCCTGGTGGGCGGCGGATCGTGCGCCGAATACCGGATATTACCAATTTATAAACCTGAATAGCGGCGGTAAGGGCACCGCCAGTTCATCGACTGCCACCGGTGCTCAGGTGTGTCTGGTCGAGCCGCGTACTTCTACTCCTGCCAGTATTACGCTGACCTCGACGGCGATGGACAGCGCGAAAAATGCGGCGGTAGTGCCGAAGGGAAGCGCGATGCCGTTAACGGTGACGGTAAAAGATAGCAGCGGTAACCCGGTCGCCAACGTTGGTTTTACGTTGTCACGTGGCGATTCGAAAAATCGGGCAGGTATGGTGATAACGGATGGCGACGTGGCAGCGGATGCCGGAGCAGACGATCTCATGCTTAAAGAGCTGACTCCCGCAAGCGCCAGCCAAAGTATGACCACCACCGGGATTGTCTTTACCGGCACTACCGGCAGCGACGGTACGGCAACGTTTACGCTTAATCAGGATAAAAGCCTGGGGTTGAAAACGCCACTCACGGTGAAAGTGACGGACAATACGACTCTTCACGCATCGCTGGATGTGATTTTTATGGTACTTACCAGCCCGGATACGGATAAAGCGTTGTTCTGGGGAAATATGTCGGATACGACATCCGTCAACGGAAAAACGCTGCATCGTCCGTGGCTTCAGGCTGAGATGCTGTCAGGCGTGACGCCAGTATTTACCAACGGAGTGCATGCAAATAACGAGTACTGGGCGATGGCGCATACGGTGGACAACACGAAATGGGATATTGCCAAACAGTGCGGTAGCCTTAGCAAAGCACCGGATAATAACGACCTGTTGACGCTGTATCATTCAATTAGCTCGTTAGGCTGGCCGACGCTGGGCTATCCCTATTTATCTAAATCAACCTCGAGCAGCGGCATGTATTGCGGCGTAGATGGGAATACCAAGAGTCAAAACTGCGCCATTAAGCCGGCAGGCACAGCGGGTTATGCGACGTGCGTGGAGTAACGTATTATGCGTCTGGCACGAAAATAATCTGCTTTTCACGTTCAATTGAGCTTCATGAAAAAGTGAAAGTAGCATTCATTGAAAAGTATATGTTCTGCTAATTGGCGCCACCACCGTTTGCCGCGCGTGTGTAAAAGCGCCGTCTCCCTTCTGCAACCCGGCATCTGGCGCTACGTATATACTCTAAATAATTCGAGTTGCAGGAAGGCGGCAAGCGAGCGAATCCCCAGGAGCTTACTAAAGTAAGTGACTGGAGTGAGGGAACGCAGCCGCAGCACATGCAACTTGAAGTATGACGAGTGTATTTAAAATAACGCCAGGTGTCGCATGATAATCACACCTTTTTGTTTCACGCATTTATTTATTTTAATATATGAAGTTATTAAATGTTATTCACGACATAAATATTTATTAAATGGATGAATGTATTTATATCAATTATAAATCAACCAGAAATTGACCTGGCATTGAAATAAGCCTTGAAATTAGTTAATAATTTGGCTTGGATAATATATTGTTTCAGGTGATTGCAACCATTCATAGAGCTGTATTTTTGTTATTTATTATTTAACTCATTGATAATGTAGCATTTAAAGGCTATTTGCAGCCCAATCAAAATCCAGTTTGCTTCGTGAACGTTATTAAAGGGAAATTTAAAAATTGAACAGGACTTACAGTATTGTCTGGAGCGCCGTGCGAAATATGTATGTCGTGGCTTCAGAACTGGCGCGAGGCCACAGCAAAGTTAAAGCGCAAGTATGCGCGAGTGAAATCCATTCTCCAAACCAAAAGTCCGAATATGGACAAATAATAAAAGCAACGCGCGCGGCGCTGGCTTGCGCCGTGGCTGCAGCGCTCGGATTTTTCAGCCCGCTGGCCATGGCCGACAATCAGGTATCATATGCTGATGCGCAGACCCACGTTCTGGATGCGTCAACGCCGCCGATGAGCTATTCGGGCACCGATGAAGGCGCGGCGCTATATGTCTCGGGTGTCGCCACCGTCGGCTGGCAGCCCACCACGGTCACAGGGACGGGGCTCGTCATTGAAACAAGCGGAGGCGGAGCTGATGATCCGGATGGCGGTAAGTATGTTTCCAACGCAATTTCGCTGGATCATTACGCTATCCTTGAGCTTACCGACGCGAAGATAACCACTACGGGCATTTATACCCAGGGTATTTCCGCAGCGGATGGCAGCACACTGACGTTAACAGACAGTACGCTAACGATTGACGGCAATTTCGGCGTAATGACGTTGTATACGGGTTCAGAAGCAACGCTGGACGGTACCATCGTTGAGGCAGCTAACAGCAGCAGCGCGCAGGTGCAACAAGGCAGTACGCTGAACGTGCTGGACGGTAGCACAATCACCCTGGCGCAAGGCCAGATAAACGTTGTTGCCGGAAACACCGCGACAGACGAGGGTTCCACCCTGAACCTGTCTGATAGCTCGGTCAGCTCTGCAGGTACGATGAGCACCATCCAGGGTACCAATAAGGCCGCTCTTAATCTCACCAACGCGACCATAACACATACCAATGCCAGCGGCGCGGCGGTACAGGCCAATAACGCCACTACCCTGGATATTACAGGCGGCAACATTACCTCTGCCGGTACGGGCGTGTATATTCTGGCGTCGGACGCCAGGATCGACGGCGCCACCATCAACGCCGACGGCGACGGTATCTTTATAACCAGCAAAAGAAAACTCGACGGGTATGAAGATCTCAACGCGCTGACGGTCAACAAAGCACAGGTTAATTCAGACACGATTGCGCTGCATGTGGACACTGGCACGACGATTAACGCTCCTATCGTGCTGACCGACAGCACATTTGAAGCGCCGGAAGTGATCAAGCTTGGCAGCAAGGCGGTCATTCAGGCCAACAATACGACATTGATCGGTGACGTTGCTCAGAGTGACATGTCATCGTCATCGCTCTCTTTAAGCCAGGGGTCCACGTTAACCGGTAGTGTAGATGCGATGTTTACTACGCTGTCGCTCGACGACACCAGCCAGTGGAACATGACCGACCCGTCAACCGTCGGCAATCTGACCAACGACGGCGATATTACGCTGGGCAACGCGAGCGGTTCGACAGGTACGCTGCTGACGGTGGACAATACCCTGACCTTACAGGATAACAGCCAGATAAACGCGACGCTGGATACCGCCAACAGCGCGCCAATTATCAAAGCCGCCAACGTCACGCTGGACGGGACGCTGAACCTTAGCTCAACGGCCACCTTTGTCGCGCCCGAAACCGACGAACACTTTGGATCGATCACGCTGATTGATTCACAAAGCGCAATCACTACCGATTTTGACAGCGTAACACTGGATGCTGACACCTCCGCTATGCCGGATTATCTGACGATCAACGCGGGCTCAAATTCTGCGCGCGCTGCGCATGGCACTTTTACCGTTGATGCAGGCAGTACCTTTACCGTCACCAGCGAACTGGACGAAACCACGGCGACCTCCAACTGGAACGGCAGCAAGCTAACCAAACAAGGCGACGGCACGCTGATCCTCAGCAACACCGGCAACTACTACGGCGATACTGAAATTGACGGCGGCATTCTGGCCGCCAAAGACGCCGCCGCGCTCGGCACTGGCGATGTGACGATTGCAGAAAGCGCAACGCTTGCGCTGAGCCAGGGCACGCTGGATAACAACGTGACCGGCGAGGGCCAAATTGTCAAAAGCGGTAGCGATGAGCTGATCGTGACCGGCGATAACACTTACAGCGGCGGCACCACTATTTCCGGCGGTACGCTGACGGCTGACCATGCGGATTCGCTGGGTACCGGGGCTGTTGCTAACAGCGGCGTGCTTCAGGTCGGCGAAGGCGAGCTGGAAAATACGCTTTCCGGCAGCGGCTCGCTGGTGAAAACCGGCACAGGCGAGCTGACGCTAAGCGGCGACAACACTTACTCCGGCGGCACCACCATTACCGGCGGTACGCTGACGGCTGACCATGCGGATTCGCTGGTCAAAACCGGTACGGGCGAACTGACGTTAAGCGGCGATAACAGTTACTCCGGCGGCACCACCATTATCGGCGGTACGCTGACGGCTGACCATGCGGATTCGCTGGGTACCGGAGCTGTTGCCAACAGCGGTGTGCTTCAGGTCGGCGAGGGCGAGCTGGAAAATACGCTTTCCGGCAGCGGTTCGCTGGTGAAAACCGGTACGGGCGAGCTGACGTTAAGCGGCGATAACAGTTACTCCGGCGATACCACCATCGCCGACGGCACGCTGATTGCCGCCAACGTCAACGCGCTGGGCAGCGGCAATATCGACAACAGCGGTACGCTGATGCTGGATGCCAACGGCGCATTTGAGCTTGCGAACATCACCACCCATACCGGCGCCACGACCGCGCTGGCGGCGGGCAGCACCCTTGACGCGGGCCAGCTCACCCAGGAAGACGGCAGTACGCTAAGTATTGACCTCGGCGCGGCCACCGACGACGCCGTGATTACCGCCGACAGCGTCACGCTGGGCGGCACTCTGAATGTTACCGGCATCGGCAGCGTTACAGACAGCTGGACGCCTGAGGCATACACCTATACGCTGATTGACAGCGACAGCGCCATTACGAGCGATTTCGACGATCTGACCATTGCAGGGATGAACCGCGAAGATGTTGACTTCCTGACTATCGACGGAAAAGTCGATGAAGCAGACAACACCCACTATGATCTGACGGCCTCCCTCTCCTGGTATGCGGACAGAGACAACGCCACTACCGACGCCCACGGCACCTTTACCCTGAGCGACCCTGACGGCAGCTTTAACGTTGCGGCTACACTGACAGACGTTGATGACACGCTGGATCCGGGTAGCAGATGGGACGGTAAATCGCTGACCAAAGAAGGCGCAGGCACTCTGATCCTCTCCGGCGACAACGACTACAGCGGCGGCACCACCATCAATGAAGGTACGCTGGTCGCCGCCAGTACGACGGCGCTGGGCACCGGTCTGGTAGACAATAACGCCACGCTGGTGCTGGACGTAGACGGTGAAGTCAGCGCGGTGGGCGGCATCACCACTCATAGCGGCGCGACGACCCAACTGGCGCTCGGCACCTCGTTGGATCTCGGCGACAGCGCGTTAATTCAGCAAGATGGCAGTACGCTGAACGTTGAGCTGAATAGTGACTCAGTGCAACCGCTGATCACCGGCGGCAGCGCCACGCTTGGCGGCGATTTGGTCGTCAGCGACGCCAGCCTGCAAGCGCGCGCCTCCGACGCGGAGTTCCAGTCCTTTAAACTGATGGATATGGACAGCGATATCAGCGGCGACTTTACCAGCCTGACGATGAACCTCACCGACCAGCCGGACTATCTGACCGTAACCGGGACAATCAATCCTGCAGATGCGTCAGAATATTTGCTTACCGAAGGGCTGAGCTGGAATGCGACCGCCACGTCAGCGACGCCAGCACACGGCACGTTTACCCTGGGCGCAGGCGACAGTTTTGAAGTCACCAGCGTACTGGGCGATAAAACCGGCAACGGCGACTGGGACGGTAAATCGCTGACCAAACTGGGCGCGGGTAAACTGACGCTGAGCGGCGCGAACACCTACACCGGCGATACTAACGTACAGGAAGGCACGCTATGGCTGTCCGGAGACGGCTCGATTGGCGAGATGGGCAGCCAGCAGGCGGTGAACGTCGCCTCCGGGGCGACCTTCGGCGGCAGCAATGGTACGACCGTTAACGGTAAGGTGACCAACGAAGGGACGCTGGTCTTCGGCGACAGCGAGGAGACAGGCGCTATCTTCACCCTCAATGGCGATCTGATCAACATGGGGACGATCGCCAGCGGCAGCACCTCCAGCACGCCGGGCAATACGCTTTATGTTGATGGCAATTACACCGGCAACGGCGGCTCGCTTTATCTGAATACCGTCCTGGGCGACGATGATTCGGCGACCGATAAGCTGGTGATTACCGGCGATGCCTCCGGCACCACCGATCTGTACATCAACGGCATCGGCGATGGAGCACAGACCACTAACGGTATTGAAGTGGTGGATGTTGGCGGCGTATCGACCAGCGATGCGTTTGAGCTAAAAAATGAGGTTAACGCCAGTCTGTATACCTACCGTCTGTACTGGAATGAAAGTGACAACGACTGGTATCTGGCGTCAAAAGCACAGTCTGATGATGACGACAGCGGTGGTGATGACAGTGATGTCACGCCTTCGGATGGCGGTGACGATGGCGGCGATGTCGCACCACAGTACCGTGCGGATATCGGCGCGTACATGGGCAACCAGTGGATGGCGCGCAACCTGCAAATGCAGACCCTCTATGACCGCGAGGGCAGCCAGTATCGTAATGCCGATGGCAGCGTATGGGCGCGCTTCAAAGCGGGTAAAGCAGAATCAGAGGCTGTCAGCGGCAATATCGATATGGACAGCAACTACTCCCAGTTCCAGTTAGGCGGCGACATTCTGGCCTGGGGCAACGGCCAGCAGAGCGTTACCGTTGGCGTCATGGCGAGCTACATCAACGCCGATACCGACAGCACCGGTAACCGTGGCGCGGACGGTAGCCAGTTCACCAGTAGCGGCAACGTAGACGGCTATAACCTTGGCGTCTATGCCACCTGGTTTGCCGATGCCCAAACGCATAGCGGCGCGTATGTCGACAGCTGGTACCAATATGGTTTCTACAACAACAGCGTAGAGAGCGGTGATGCGGGATCTGAATCTTATGATTCAACCGCTAACGCCGTCTCGCTGGAAACTGGTTATCGCTACGATATTGCTCTTAGCAACGGTAATACTGTCAGTCTGACGCCGCAGGCGCAGGTTGTCTGGCAGAATTACTCAGCGGATAGCGTGAAGGATAACTACGGCACCCGGATCGATGGTCAGGATGGCGACAGTTGGACAACGCGTCTGGGTCTGCGTGTTGACGGCAAGCTGTACAAAGGCAGCCGTACGGTTATCCAGCCGTTTGCTGAAGCTAACTGGCTGCACACCAGCGATGATGTGTCGGTATCGTTTGATGATGCTACGGTGAAACAGGATCTTCCGGCTAACCGTGCGGAGCTGAAAGTGGGTCTGCAGGCAGATATCGATAAGCAGTGGAGCGTTCGCGCTCAGGTTGCCGGGCAGACTGGCAGCAATGACTTTGGCGATCTGAACGGTAGCCTCAATCTGCGCTATAACTGGTAAGTTAGACAAAACCGGGCGGGTGTTCCCTGCCCGGTTTTGAGGCGAATGACAAACCGGTTGATCGTCAGATTATGGCTACACCTTATCCGACGTGGCGCGTAGGTTGGCTGAGGCGAAGTCGAAACCCAACATCGCGCTGCAAAGGGTGGGGGAGTGTTGGATTACGTGCCCGGCGTGACGGATTTGACTTCACTTTCAAGCCAGCCGTCCTCCAGTCTCGTGGTCATGATATCGCCTGCTTTGACCTGTTTGATCTTTTTCAGCACCTTGCCGTCCGTTGTCGTCGAAACCGTATAGCCGCGCGCCAGCGTGGCTAACGGGCTGACCGCTTCCAGATGCGTGACCGCGTTGCCAAAACGCTCGCGCTGTTCGCTTAACCGTGAGCGGATATTCTCCGTCAGACGATATTCCAGCTGTTGGATGCGCGACTGCGCGCGGTGAATGAGCGGCTGCGGATTTTGCTGGCTCAGGCGTTGACTTACGCGCTGTTGGCGTTGATTGGCCTGCTTAATCCTGGCCTCAAGCGCAAATCCCATCCGTTGGCGTAGACGTTCCAGCGCGGTTTGCTGACGGGCCAGACGCAGTTGCGGATGTTGCTGTTGCAGACGGTGAAAAATCTGCGTGAAACGGCGGCTGCGATTGGCGAGGTAGTAGTCCATCGCCATGCCCAGACGCTGCTGGGCGGACTGGATCTGACGCAACAACTCCTGCTGGTTACGGCTGACAATTTCTGCCGCTGCTGATGGCGTAGGCGCGCGCAGGTCGGCGACAAAATCAGCTATCGTGACGTCCGTTTCGTGACCGACGGCGCTGACCACCGGAATGCGGCTGGCAAAAATCGCCCGCGCCACGCGTTCGTCGTTAAAACTCCACAAATCTTCCAGCGAACCGCCGCCGCGTCCGACGATCAGTACATCACATTCGCCGCGCGCGTTCGCCAGTTCGATAGCACGAACGATCTGCCCCGGCGCGTCGTCGCCCTGGACTGCGGTTGGATAGATAATAACGGGCAGGGATGGGTCACGACGCTTTAGCACGTGGAGAATATCGTGCAGCGCCGCGCCGGTTTTCGAAGTGATCACCCCAACGCAGTGGGCCGGGGAGGGCAACGGCTGTTTATGCTGCTGATCGAACAAGCCTTCGGCCTGCAGTTTGGCTTTTAGCTGCTCATATTTCTGCTGCAACAAGCCTTCGCCCGCGGGCTGCATACTTTCGGCGATGATTTGATAATCGCCGCGCGGCTCGTACAGCGTAATGTTGGCGCGTACCAGCACCTGCTGCCCGTGCTGCGGGCGGAACGTCACCCGGCGATTGCTGTTACGGAACATCGCACAGCGCACCTGAGCGGTATCGTCTTTGAGCGTAAAGTACCAGTGGCCCGACGCAGGCTGCGTGAAATTAGAAATCTCGCCGCTGATCCATACCTGTCCCATCTCCTGTTCTAACAGCAGACGAACCGTCTGGTTAAGGCGGCTTACGGTAAAAATTGAGGAAGTTTGAGAGGATAACATGTGAGCGGGATCAAATTCTAAATCAGCAGGTTATTCAATCGATAGTAACCTGCTCACGGGGGATCGCAAGCACTATTTGCAAAAAAATGTAGATGCAACCGATTACGTTCTGTATAATGCCGCGGCAATATTTATTAACCTCCCAGGTGAGATATTGCCCATGCTACGTATCGCTAAAGAAGCTCTGACGTTTGACGACGTCCTCCTTGTTCCCGCTCACTCCACCGTTTTGCCGAATACTGCCGATCTCAGCACGCAGTTGACGAAAACTATTCGTCTGAATATTCCTATGCTTTCTGCGGCGATGGACACCGTGACGGAAGCGCGCCTGGCAATTGCCCTGGCCCAGGAAGGCGGCATTGGTTTTATCCACAAAAACATGTCTATTGAGCGCCAGGCGGAAGAAGTTCGCCGCGTGAAGAAACACGAGTCCGGCGTAGTGACCGACCCGCAGACCGTCCTGCCAACCACCACGTTGCATGAAGTGAAAGCCCTGACCGAGCGTAACGGTTTTGCGGGCTATCCGGTGGTGACTGAAGATAACGAGCTGGTGGGTATCATCACCGGTCGTGACGTGCGTTTTGTGACTGACCTGAACCAGCCGGTGAGTGTCTACATGACACCGAAAGAGCGTCTGGTGACCGTTCGTGAAGGCGAAGCCCGTGAAGTCGTGCTGGCAAAAATGCACGAAAAACGCGTAGAAAAAGCGCTGGTCGTTGATGATAACTTCCATCTGCTTGGCATGATTACCGTAAAAGATTTCCAGAAAGCGGAACGTAAACCAAACTCCTGTAAAGATGAGCAGGGCCGTTTACGTGTCGGCGCGGCGGTCGGCGCAGGCGCGGGCAACGAAGAGCGCGTTGACGCGCTGGTGGCGGCAGGCGTTGACGTACTGCTGATCGACTCCTCTCACGGTCACTCTGAAGGCGTGTTGCAACGTATCCGTGAGACGCGTGCTAAATATCCTGACCTGCAAATCATCGGCGGCAACGTTGCGACGGGCGCAGGCGCTCGCGCACTGGCGGAAGCCGGTTGCAGCGCGGTGAAAGTGGGTATCGGCCCGGGTTCCATCTGTACGACTCGTATCGTGACTGGTGTGGGCGTTCCGCAGATCACCGCTGTTTCTGACGCGGTGGAAGCGCTGGAAGGCACCGGGATTCCGGTTATCGCTGACGGCGGTATCCGTTTCTCCGGCGACATCGCCAAAGCCATCGCCGCAGGCGCGAGCGCGGTAATGGTGGGTTCTATGCTGGCCGGTACCGAAGAATCCCCGGGCGAAATCGAACTCTACCAGGGCCGTTCTTACAAATCTTATCGCGGTATGGGTTCTCTGGGCGCGATGTCCAAAGGTTCCTCCGACCGTTACTTCCAGAGCGACAACGCCGCCGACAAACTGGTGCCGGAAGGTATCGAAGGCCGCGTAGCCTATAAAGGTCGCCTGAAAGAGATCATTCACCAGCAGATGGGCTGCCTGCGCTCCTGTATGGGGCTGACCGGTTGTGCTACCATCGACGAACTGCGTACTAAAGCGGAGTTTGTGCGTATCAGCGGTGCGGGTATCCAGGAAAGCCACGTTCACGACGTGACCATCACCAAAGAGTCCCCGAACTACCGTCTGGGCTCCTGATTTTCTTCGCCCGACCTTCGCGTCGGGCGATTTATTTAATCTGTTTCACTTGCCTCGGAATAAGCGTCAATGACGGAAAACATTCATAAGCATCGCATCCTCATTCTGGACTTCGGTTCTCAGTACACTCAACTGGTTGCGCGCCGCGTGCGTGAGCTGGGTGTTTACTGTGAACTGTGGGCGTGGGATGTGACAGAAGCACAAATTCGTGACTTCAACCCAAGCGGCATTATTCTTTCCGGCGGCCCGGAAAGCACCACCGAAGAAAACAGCCCGCGCGCGCCGCAGTATGTCTTTGAAGCAGGCGTGCCGGTATTTGGCGTTTGCTATGGTATGCAGACCATGGCGATGCAGCTTGGCGGTCATGTAGAAGGTTCTAATGAGCGTGAATTTGGTTATGCGCAGGTCGAAGTGTTGACCGACAGCGCGCTGGTTCGCGGTATTGAAGATTCCCTGACCGCAGACGGCAAACCGCTGCTGGACGTGTGGATGAGCCACGGCGATAAAGTGACGGCGATTCCGTCCGACTTCGTGACCGTCGCCAGCACCGAGAGCTGCCCGTTCGCCATTATGGCCAACGAAGAAAAACGCTTCTACGGCGTACAGTTCCACCCGGAAGTGACTCACACCCGCCAGGGTATGCGCATGCTGGAGCGTTTTGTACGCGATATCTGCCAGTGTGAAGCGTTGTGGACGCCGGCGAAGATCATCGATGACGCCGTGGCGCGCATTCGCGAGCAGGTAGGCGACGATAAAGTGATCCTCGGTCTCTCCGGCGGCGTGGATTCTTCCGTCACCGCCATGCTGCTGCACCGCGCGATCGGTAAAAATCTGACCTGTGTTTTCGTCGACAACGGCCTGTTGCGCCTGAACGAAGCCGAGCAGGTGATGGACATGTTTGGCGACCATTTTGGTCTGAACATTGTTCACGTACCGGCAGAAGATCGCTTCCTGTCCGCGCTGGCTGGTGAGAACGATCCGGAAGCCAAGCGTAAGATCATCGGCCGCGTTTTCGTTGAAGTGTTCGACGAAGAAGCGCTGAAACTGGAAGACGTGAAATGGCTGGCGCAGGGCACCATCTACCCTGACGTTATCGAATCTGCGGCGTCTGCAACCGGTAAAGCGCACGTCATCAAATCTCACCACAATGTTGGCGGCCTGCCGAAAGAGATGAAGATGGGGCTGGTTGAACCGCTGAAAGAGCTGTTCAAAGACGAAGTGCGTAAGATTGGTCTGGAGCTGGGCCTGCCGTACGACATGCTGTATCGCCATCCGTTCCCGGGGCCGGGCCTCGGCGTGCGCGTACTGGGCGAAGTGAAGAAAGAGTACTGCGACCTGCTGCGTCGCGCGGACGCTATCTTCATTGAAGAGCTGCGCAAAGCGGATCTGTACGACAAAGTCAGTCAGGCGTTTACCGTCTTCCTGCCGGTCCGTTCCGTAGGCGTGATGGGCGATGGTCGTAAGTACGATTGGGTTGTCTCTCTGCGTGCTGTCGAAACCATCGACTTTATGACCGCACACTGGGCACATCTGCCGTATGATTTCCTGGGTCGTGTTTCCAACCGCATCATCAATGAAGTCAACGGGATTTCCCGTGTGGTGTATGACATCAGCGGTAAACCACCAGCTACCATTGAGTGGGAATAAGCCGATAATCCTTCCTGTGTTTTCATGAACAGGTAAAAGTGAATTTAACCCTCTGTTTTTGCAGAGGGTTTTTATTTATGTGCATAGATGAGTTTTCTGTGTAGTGCACAGCTTCTGGCGGCAAATTTGACGTAATCATGAACCCACGAAGGTTGGCTGTATCTTGCCGTGGTCGTTGATTTGTTCTCGCGCAAAGTTATCGGTTGGTCAATGCAACCACGAATGACAAAAGACATTGTCCTGAATGCGCTTCTGATGGCCGTGTGGCGACGTCATCCCCAAAAACAGGTGCTGGTTCAGTCTGAGCAGGGTAGTCAGTACACCCGCTATGAATGGCTGAAATCGCACGGACTGGAGGGCAGTATGAGCCGTCGTGGCAACTGTCATAATGCGGTTGCAGAAAGCTTTTTCCAGCTACTGAAGCGTGAGCGGATAAAGAAAAAGATCTACCAACGACTCAGAAGTGTCCAGGTTATCCGTGGCGATTCAGCCCAAATAAGGGGTATTTAAAATATAATAACTTTATTCTTCAACTATATAACCAACGTCCAGTTTTAGCACTTTCAACGAGCATACCAACTGTTAGTGGCTTACGCGGATCAGGCTCTTTACTTCCAAAGTACTCTGGATTCAGATAGTTGAGTATGTCAAATCCTTCTGAATCTACATTCCAACGCTTGAAGTACTCTTGTAGAAGTTCTTCACTATCTTCAAAAACGAGTTTTAGATCATCCCTAATACTGATATCAAGCGTGATGGTTCGCTTTGGCCCACAGAGAAAGTACTTTTTAGTGTTATATTCCTGATCGATAAAATCGATAATTTCTTTCTCAATATCTCTCATTAGAAGTACGCCCACTGAATGCGATCTTTAGGAACCGCCACACGATTAAATGTATTTTTAATTCACGCTGGATATCATAAATCGTAGTGAATGTCATAACCCAACCGAGCCAGGGTACATTACGACCAACGAAACGACCTAAATTATTCGTTGAGCTTAGCTGTAATGAGTTGATGGTTTTGCCTGTCAACGTTGGTAATCTGATCCCAGGTGGCTCTTTACAAAACAAATTCTGACGTATAGGACTGGTCACCTTATTCTCCTCCCACGATGGTTATCTTCCTGATTTCGCATTGACTCTGGCGGATAGGTCGGAGCCGCAGGTGACCTTTGAGTATACGTTTACGGTAAAGCACTGCATCGACACAATAGCGGGTTTCCTGAAGTGCGTTGAGGTTGAGCCGCATCCGGTTATCGCAGAGATACTCACACAGTTTGAGAGTACCGTACGTCAGTGCCCGCTGGGATTCCAGATTTGCCCTGAACTTGTGCCAGCTACCGGGAGTTTAACCACGCTGAAGGCTATCGGGTTTTGTATTCGGTCGAGGGAATCTTAGTAACCGCGCATGTGATCTTATCACCCAGGCAGGATATCCCGCGGTTGCTCTTTAAGCGTCTGATCATGGCCTGAACCCATTGAGTGGGTTGTCTTTTTGCGTTAACGCTAAAGCTTCTTTTTCTTGCGCGGGCTTTTTAACGGATAACAGCTTAACGTTGTCCCGGCGTGGTGACAGAAAGCGATGACTGTTGCGCTTCTTTTTTATCCTGATGGTGCTGCCAGGCGCCGATAGAAGAGTAGACGAAACGTCCAAAGAAGAAGAGAAAACTGATAAGCAGTACGATACGGGTCATGCGAGTGTTAAATCGATGTCGTTTTCGCATACTGTTGGCCTGACTCACAAAGGGTTCCTTAACGTTGGCCCAGCGATATGGGCGGGATCAGGCTGGGTTCTTCAAGGGTATTATCAAGGCGAAGAACGTAACAAGCCTGCGTTCACTCTACATTAAGGCATACTGCGAACCGATGGTCAATTCCTCTTAATGTAAAATTGCGTCAGTTGATTTATCTTATATTGTTATGGAAGATAATTTTAGTATTTACATTAATAATAAATTAATGATAACAAAGAATAAAAAGGCGAATAAAGGCTGCAGGAGAAAGGTAATAATTGACTTAAATCAAATGTTACTTTTGTTTAATAATTACAATCGATGACTATCGTGTGATGTATATCGCATCATCAATTTAAAGTCAGGTGGGATGCCTGTCTGTTAACGCCCCTTTGGGATTGGGGGGTTCTGCTGAGCATCTATGAAACTAAATAAAACTTATATAAATATCAGAGATAAATGGTGGGGACTACCGCTCATTCTCCCTTCGATTTTACTGCCTGTTTTAAGTAGCGCAAATACTTATGCGCTTACCAGCACTGGAAATGTGGTTCTTTTTTACCTGCCGTTAGCTTTTATGCTTAGCCTGATGCTCTTTTTCGGCTGGGCAGCACTGCCGGGCATTGTGCTTGCTATCTTCTGGCGCAGATACCCGCAGACAGGGCTGTATGAAACCCTTTCTGTGACGATGCACTTTATCATTACTATCGTGCTAAGCTGGGGCGGCTATCGTGTCTTTTCCCCCGGCGAAACAATGTTTCCCACGGCGACGCCCACCTGCTGTTTCAACGAATATTCTGGCAGGTATTTTGTTCAGCAACATTATTTCTGGTCATCTACCAGTTTGCCGCTTTTGTTGGCATGTACGAAAGTAAAGCCAGCCTGATGGGGGTAATGCCCTTTAATATCAACACGCTGATTAATTACCAGGCGTTACTGGTCGGTAACCTTGTCGGCGTGCCATTGTGCTATTTTATTATTCGTACTCTCCGTAATCCGCTGCACCTGCGGGGGTATTATCAGCAATTAAAGCTACAGATTGATAGCAAGGCCACTAAAAAAGAGATCGTTATTTGGCTGGCCGTATTGACTACACTAATGTTTATACTGTGTATGCCATTGACTGATAATAGTTCAATATTTAGTACCAACTATACGCTTTCGTTATTATTGCCGGTCATGCTGTGGGGTGCGATGCGCTATGGCTATAAGTTTATTTCAATTATCTGGGCCGTCGTGCTAATTACGTCGATTCATTATTATCAGCGTTATATGCCCTGGTATTCAGGTTATGATACGCAATTAGCGATTACCTCTTCGAGCTATCTGGTTTTTTCTTTTATTGTTAATTATATGTCTGTACTGGCCACGCGTCAGCGCGTAGTGAGTGGTCGCGCACGGCGGCTGGCCTATCTTGACCCGGTTGTACATCTTCCCAATTTACGTGCGTTAAACCGCGCGCTCCAAAATGCGCCCTGGTCTACGATCTGTTTTTTACACGTGCCGGGCCTGGAGCTATTGGGTAAAAATTATGGCGTCATGCTACGCATCCAGTATAAGCAAAAGCTCTCTCACTGGATTACGCCGATGCTGGCCTCAAATGAGTGCGTCTACCAGATGTCAGGGCACGACCTGGTGCTGCGTCTTAATACAGAGGCGCATCAGCAGCGTATTGAAGCGCTGGATAAACATATTAAGCAGTTTCGGTTTATCTGGGATGGACTGCCGCTACAGCCGCCTGTCGGCGTGAGCTACTGCTGCGTGCGTTCTCCGGTTAGCCACCTTTATCTTCTGCTGGGCGAATTAAGCACCAGTTCCGATCTTTCGTTGACGACTAACGCGCCGGAGGATTTACAGCGGCGCGGCGCAATGCACCTGCAGCGCGATTTGAAGGGCAGAATTGCGATGATGAATCGCCTGCAACAGGCGTTGGAGCACGATCATTTTTTCCTGATGGCGCAGCCTATTTTCGGTGTTCGTGGGGACGTTTACCATGAAATTTTACTGCGACTCAGGGATGACAACGGCGACGTTACCAACCCGGACAATTTTTTACCCGTGGCGCATGAGTTTGGTTTGTCTTCCGCTATCGATCTCTGGGTGATTGAAAACACGCTGCGGTTTATGGCGGCCAGCCGGGAATATATGCCCGCGCATCGTTTTGCCATTAATCTGTCGCCAACATCGGTATGCCGCGCTCGTTTCCCTGCAGAAGTTAAGCAGTTGCTTACGCAATATCAGGTTGAACCCTGGCAACTGGTTTTTGAGGTAACGGAAAGCAACTCTCTCACCAATGCTGAGCAGGCGCAGTTGACGCTGGGACAGCTACAGCAGTTTGGCTGTCAGATAGCGATTGATGATTTCGGTACTGGCTACGCCAGCTATGCGCGGCTGAAAAACGTTGACGCCGATATTCTTAAAATTGATGGCAGTTTTATTCGCAATATAGTGTCAAACAGTCTCGATTATCAGATTGTGGCTTCTATTTGTCATTTAGCGCGAATGAAAAATATGCAGGTCGTCGCGGAGTATGTCGAGAGCGAAGAAATACGAAGCGTCGTGCTCTCGTTGGGGATCGACTATCTTCAGGGATATTTAATTGGCGAGCCGCAGCTATTATCTGAGATTCAGTAAAGGCAGACGCCGCGGCGCGGCGTCTGGCTCACAATTTACGCGGCGATCTCCGGCGAGCTTTCTTCCTCAATATTGAGACGCCAGCCAGTTACAGCTTCCCAGTACTGCTGTTCTTTTTCCAGATCAAGCAGTACCAGCGCATTCTGGCTGAACCAGTCATGCGGAAAACATAACGTCCAGTGGCTGTCATCGGTCGTTAGTCGCAGCGTCGGCGGCGTAGTGGTCGCCTGCCGCTGGTTGTTCAGTAATACGCCCAGCCGAAGTAGCTGAATTAACGGCAGATACTGTTTTTTCTTAAACAGCGTAAAGCGGGGCATATCATCCAGTTTTATGGCTTTACGATGGTAACGCACCAGCGTCGCCATCATCATTTGCTGCTCCTGATTAAAGCCGGGCAAATCGCTGTGTTGCAGAATATAAGCCGAATGGCGATGTAAACCGCTGTGATTAATATTCAGTCCAACCTCATGCAGCATTGCCGCCCAGCGGAGCAACGCTTCAAGCTGCGGATGCGCCAGTTTTGGCTGCTGGGCCTGCCACTGCTCGTACATCTGCATGGTGGTTTCCAGCACGCGTCTGGCCTGTTCTCTGTCAATGTTGTATTGATTGGCCAGACTTTTTGCGGTACGGCTGCGAACATCCTGATGGCGGAAGCGGCCTTCCATTTCATACAGCACGCCTTCGCGCAACGCGCCGTCGGAAAGGCGAAGCTCGCGGATAGCCAGAGCATCAAAAACGCCGCACAGAATCGCCAGGCCCGGCACAAAGACCGCTTTTCGTTCTTCAGACAGACCCGGCAGGCTGAGCGCATTAAAGGAGCGGTGCTTCAACACTTCTGACTTCAGTTTATCGAGGCGATCCGGCGTAATGAAGCCATCTTTCTCACCCAGCGCCAGGAGAACTTCATGAGCGGCCTTAATCGTACCGGAAGCGCCCATCGCTACGTTCCAACCCTGAATACGATACTGCCAGGTTAAGGTTTCCAGTTTTTGCGCCGCCGCCATTCGGGCGCGCTGGAAGTTTTCTTTATTGATAACGCCGCCGGGAAAGTAGAGCTGCGCGAAGCTCACGCAGCCCATACGACGGCTTTCAACCAGCCTGGGTTCGAAGTTTTCGCCAATGACCAGCTCTGTTGACCCGCCGCCGATATCGATCACCAGCTTGCGGCCTTTTTCCGGCTGCGTATGTTCTACGCCCATAAAAATCAGGCGCGCTTCTTCGTTACCGGAAATAATCTCTATCGGGTAGGGAATAACCTTTTCCGCGCGTTTGAGAAAATCAGCGGCATTTTGCGCCTGACGTAACGTATGGGTGCCTACGATACAGACGCTGGAAGGGGAGAAACCTTGTAAGCGTTCAGCAAACAGCGACAGACAGCTAAGCCCCCGTTCCATGGCTTCTTCGCTGAGTTTATTATCTGCGCCCAGCCCGTCCGCCAGATGGACGCGCTGTTTTAAACGCCCGATAATCTGCATTGCGCCGTCAACCACGCGGGCAATGACCATATGAAAGCTGTTTGAGCCGAGATCGACCGCAGCGAACTCCTGCGGACGAGGGGATTTATCGTAAATTGGCATAGCGTTAGTCTGGTTGCTCGAGTGATTTGATGTAGTCATAAATTGCCAGCTGCGCCTGGACTTTACGGCGATTGCCGCGCGGTACGTAGCGGTTGCTGAGTTCTTTATCGATAAAACGCGCTTTTACCGTGTCGCTAAACAGAATGTCAATGATATCCAGGACGCGCTGTTTAAGCCGCGGGTCGAGGATAGGCGTAGCGACTTCGATACGGTAGTCAATATTACGCGTCATCCAGTCAGCTGAAGAGAGCCAAACTTGCTTATCACCGCCGTTTTCGAAAATATAAACTCGATCGTGTTCCAGATAGCGATCCACGATGCTAATCGCGCGAATATTATCGCTAATGCCTTCCAGTTGCGGAATAAGAGAACACATACCGCGTACCAGCAGATTGACCTGGACGCCCGAACCCGACGCGGCGTATAGCCTGTCGACCAACCCTTTATCAACCAGGTTGTTAAGCTTTAAGGTAATCCCTGACGGTAAGCCTTGCTGGGCATTGGCGATTTCACGATCGATCATCTCATACAGCAGACGCCGTGAGTTTTGTGGAGAAACCATCAAATAATCGAAAGTGACCGGGCGATAGGGGTTTTCAATAAAATTAAAGACCCGACGCACTTCATTGGTAATGCGCGCATCGGCGGTCAGCAGCGAATAATCGGTATACAGCCGCGCTGTTTTTTCGTTGAAGTTACCGGTGCCGATATGCGCATAACGCACCACGTCATCACCCTCTTTTCGTGAGATGAGAAAGAGTTTGGCGTGAATTTTCAGCCCGGGCGCAGAGAAAATAACATGGACGCCCGCTTCGGTTAACCGCTTGGCCCAGTGAATATTCGCCTCTTCATCGAAGCGCGCCTGCAACTCCACCACCACGGTAACTTTTTTGCCGTTATGGGCGGCATGGATCATCGAGTCAATAATGCGCGAGTCTTTCGCTACGCGATAAATATTGATTTTGATCGCCAGCACGCTTGGGTCAAACGACGCCTGACGCAGCAGTTCCAGCACATGTTCAAAGGTGTGATAAGGATAATAGAGCAGCACATCACGTTCACGAATCGCGTCGAAACCGTTACGAAACTTCTCTTTATCAAACCAAAGATGGCGTAACCGCGGTAACGGTTTATTGACCAGGTTGGCTTTACCGACATTCGGAAAATTAATAAAGTCTTTAAAATTGTGGTAGCGCCCGCCGGGTACGATTGAGTCATACCGGGAGATCGTCAGTTTTTCCCGCAGTACGTCGACCAGCGCGGCGGGCATATCGCGTTGATAGACAAAGCGCACAGGCTCAGCGGTCAGGCGCTGCTTCAGGCTGGAAGACATCAGCTCCATCAGACTGGATTCCATCTCATGCACCAGGTCATATTCGGCATCGCGGGTCATTTTCATCGAATAGGCATTAAGCGCGTCATAGTCGAAGAACCCTTTAAAAATGTCATCCAGGCAGTAGCGCAGAATATTATCCAGCAGGATCATCGGCTTGCGTCTGCGCGGTGTCTCCGGCGGCAGATTAACGAAGCGTGGGACTTTGTCGGACGGTATCTCCAGCAGCGCATAGTTGATGGTGTCGCCGCGGATAATCTCCACCGCCAGATAGGTGTAATCATCTTTTAAAAACTGAACAAGATCCGTCTCCCGGTTAATAAGAATCGGGGTAATATGCTGGCGCAAATAGTGCTTAAAATAGTGGCGCAACCAGCTTTGTTGGTTCACCGAGAGCTGACGCTCGTTGATCAGAAAGATTTGATTACGCGCCATTTCCAGCAGTAATTCGTTGTACAGGCCGTCGAACTCCTGGTCTGCTTTCAACACGCGGGACTGAATTTTGCCTAACAAATGGCGTGAATGAGAATTTGAACCCTGTTCTTCGCTGATAATAATGCGTCGTTTCAGTTCAGCGAAACGCACTTTGTAGAACTCGTCGAGGTTATTAGAATAGATTCCCAGGAACCGCATCCGCTCAATCAACGGGTTGGATTTGTCCGCCGCTTCCTGTAACACGCGTTCGTTAAATGCTAACCAGCTTAGTTCTTTCTCGATATATAGCTTTTCCTGACCCATTACTACCTATACTCCGTTTTATTCACGGGACACTGCCTGATGATTATGGCGAGCATTACGCGTTAATGTCCAACTGCGCCAGAAAAATATGACAATAAACTGATAGCATAAAGGAAGGGAAAAGAGTAGGCCGGATAGGCATTTATGCCGCCATCCGGCAAGCAGACGCAGTCCTGTTCGATGACGTATTATTCGTCAGACGCATAACCTTGCGGCGGCAGACGACGCCCGTCCAGCCAGGCGGCGTTATCGCGCATCTTTAGACGCCCCTGCGCAAACCAGCTAATCACCAGCGGATAAATCGCATGTTCCTGAGTCTGTACGCGTGCGGTGATATCATCTTCGCTGTCGCCGGCAAAAACCGGCACCTTCGCCTGGAGAATGACCGGGCCGCCGTCGAGTTCGTCTGTCACGAAATGTACCGAGGTACCGTGCTCCTCATCGCCGTTTTCCAGCGCCTGGCGATGGGTATGCAACCCCGGATATTTTGGCAGCAGGGAAGGGTGAATGTTCAGCAGACGCCCGTAGTAATGCGCGACAAACATCGGACTCAGAATACGCATAAAACCGGCCAGCACGACCACATCGGGCGCATACGCGTCTATCTTGCGAATCAACTCGCGATCGAAGGCGTCGCGGCTGTCAAACCGATCGGCAGTCAGCGCTTGCGCCGGAATGCCGGCTTCTCTGGCGCGTTCAAGGCCGAACGCGTCGGCCTTATTGCTGAATACTGCCCTGAGGGTGCCTTTAATTTTCTTCGCTTCGCAGGCATCGATAATCGCCTGTAAATTGCTTCCATTGCCGGAAATCAGCACCACAATATTCATTATTCAATAACCACACGCTGTTCGGAATCAGAGGCTTTGATGATACCGATTTTCCATGCGTTTTCACCTTTCTCGTTTAGCAGAGCAAGCGCTTTGTCCGCTTCCGGAGCGGAGAGCGCAATCACCATGCCGACGCCGCAGTTAAAGGTACGGTACATTTCATGTCGGCTGACATTACCGGCGGTTTGCAGCCAGGTAAAGATGGCGGGCCACTGCCATGACGACTCATTAATTACCGCCTGGGTATTCTCCGGCAGAACGCGCGGAATATTTTCCCAAAAGCCGCCGCCGGTGAGGTGGGCGATAGCGTGCACATCGACGTTTTCAATCAGTTCCAGAACCGATTTTACGTAGATACGGGTCGGTTCAAGCAGATGATCGGCCAGCGGCTTCCCTTCCAGCAGAGTGGTTTGTGGGTCGCAGCCGCTAACGTCAATAATTTTCCGCACCAGCGAATATCCATTCGAGTGCGGGCCGCTGGAGCCGAGCGCAATCAGCACGTCGCCTTCGGCAACCCGGGAGCCGTCGATGATTTCTGATTTTTCGACTACGCCGACGCAGAAACCCGCCACATCGTAATCTTCGCCGTGATACATGCCCGGCATTTCCGCCGTCTCGCCGCCGACCAGCGCGCAGCCGGATTGCAGGCAGCCTTCGGCAATACCGTTGATCACGCTGGCGGCGGTATCGACATCCAGTTTACCCGTGGCATAGTAATCGAGGAAAAACAGCGGTTCCGCGCCCTGAACGACCAGATCGTTTACGCACATTGCCACCAGATCAATACCGATAGCGTCGTGGCGCTTTAAGTCCATCGCCAGGCGAAGTTTGGTGCCTACGCCGTCAGTGCCGGAAACCAGTACCGGTTCACGATATTTTTGCGGCAACGCGCACAGCGCACCGAAACCGCCCAGACCGCCCATAACCTCCGGGCGGCGAGTTTTCTTCACTACGCCTTTGATTCGATCAACCAGAGCGTTACCCGCATCAATATCGACGCCGGCATCTTTATAGCTAAGAGAGGTCTTATCGGTCACTGCCTGGTTCCCCACGTTTTTTTTGCGGTAAAAGTTAAATTCGGCGCAATTCTAACAGGGAAAGCAAACGTTTGCGAGCGTGGTCTGCGCCCTGATTATCCGGGCGATTTTTTTTGCATGGTTTCGGTCGCTGCTTGAAAATTTCCCTGTTGGTAAAAAAGAAAAGGATATCCAGCACTTGGTTTACGACAGGCGGTCGGGACAGGTCATTCACCCTTAAAATTGCTAATATTCAAACGGTTGTTAGCCTTTATCGCCTGTTTCAACGTGAGTGATTTATACTCACTTTTCCGCTATCAGCGCTTTTGGTTGATCCAGGTCAAGCATACATTGTGTTGCGTCAGAGAGGAAAAGCGGTATAATCCGGCGATTTTTTTTGTGGTTGCCAGTCATCTGAGGATAGGAGAAGAGTATGAAGATCGTGGAAGTCAAACACCCACTCGTCAAACACAAGCTGGGTCTGATGCGTGAAAACGACATTAGCACTAAACGCTTTCGTGAACTCGCCTCAGAAGTAGGCAGCCTGCTGACGTATGAAGCGACAGCCGACCTGGAAACGGAAAAAGTCACCATCGAAGGCTGGAATGGCCCGGTGGAAATCGACCAGATCAAAGGTAAAAAAATTACCGTTGTGCCGATTCTGCGCGCGGGTCTGGGCATGATGGAAGGCGTTCTGGAAAATGTACCGAGCGCGCGTATCAGCGTAGTCGGGATGTACCGTAACGAAGAGACGCTTGAGCCAGTACCTTATTTCCAGAAACTGGTATCGAACATTGATGAGCGTATGGCGCTGATCGTCGACCCGATGCTGGCGACCGGCGGTTCTGTCATCGCGACCATCGACCTGCTGAAAAAAGCAGGCTGTAGCAGCATTAAGGTGCTGGTGCTGGTCGCCGCGCCGGAAGGCATTGCGGCGCTGGAAAAAGCGCACCCGGACGTTGAACTGTACACCGCCTCTATCGATCAGGGGCTTAACGAACACGGATACATTATTCCGGGGCTTGGCGATGCCGGCGATAAGATTTTTGGTACCAAATAAGTGAATAAATAATTAAAAGCCGACTTTAAGAGTCGGCTTTTTTTTGAATAAAACCACTCATAACAAACACACTTAGAGGAAAACACTATGACGCGCCGTGCTATCGGGGTGAGTGAAAGACCGCCGCTTTTACAGACAATCCCGCTTAGTTTACAGCACCTTTTCGCCATGTTTGGCGCGACCGTGCTGGTGCCAGTTCTGTTTCATATCAATCCCGCGACGGTGCTGCTGTTTAACGGTATCGGAACGTTGCTGTATCTCTTTATCTGCAAAGGTAAAATTCCTGCCTACCTCGGATCGAGCTTTGCCTTTATTTCCCCGGTACTACTGTTGTTGCCGCTGGGTTATGAAGTGGCGCTGGGCGGTTTTATTATGTGCGGCGTGTTGTTCTGTCTGGTCTCTTTCATCGTTAAAAAAGCGGGCACCGGCTGGCTGGATGTGATGTTCCCGCCTGCGGCAATGGGCGCAATCGTTGCCGTCATCGGTCTGGAGCTGGCTGGCGTCGCGGCGGGGATGGCCGGATTGCTGCCTGCGCAAGAGCAGTCGCCGGACACGAAAACAATTATTATCTCCATGGTCACGCTGGCGGTGACGGTGTTCGGCTCCGTACTGTTTCGCGGTTTCCTGGCGATCATTCCGATTTTGATCGGCGTGCTGGCGGGCTATGCGCTGTCATTCGCGCTGGGGGTGGTCGATACCACGCCGATTGCCCAGGCGCACTGGTTTGCGCTGCCGACCTTCTATACGCCGCGTTTTGAATGGTTCGCTATCCTGACGATTCTGCCCGCGGCGTTGGTCGTGATTGCCGAGCATGTCGGTCATCTGGTGGTGACGGCGAATATCGTCAAAAAAGATTTAGTGCGCGATCCCGGTTTGCACCGCTCGATGTTCGCTAACGGATTGTCGACGATCATTTCCGGTTTCTTCGGCTCCACGCCGAATACCACCTATGGGGAAAATATTGGCGTCATGGCGATCACCCGCGTTTACAGTACCTGGGTTATCGGCGGCGCGGCGATTTTCGCCATTCTGCTTTCCTGCGTTGGCAAACTGGCGGCGGCGATTCAGATTATCCCGTTACCCGTGATGGGCGGCGTCTCGCTGCTGTTGTACGGCGTTATCGGCGCGTCGGGGATTCGCGTCTTGATCGAATCGAAAGTCGACTACAACAAAGCGCAAAACCTGATCCTCACCTCGGTGATTTTGATCATCGGCGTGAGCGGCGCGAAAGTGCATATCGGCGCGGCAGAATTGAAAGGGATGGCGCTGGCGACCATCGTCGGGATTGGCCTGAGCCTGATTTTTAAACTGATTAGCCTGTTGCGTCCGGAAGAAGTGGTACTGGAGGCAAATGATGCGGAGCCTCCGCATCAGTAACGGGTTGCCGGGCAGCGATGCTGCCCGGTTCTATCTCACGGGAATTATGTGGTAAACTCAGCGCGATTTTATGTCATCCTGGGTTGAGGTATCTCTGAACACACCGGCACAGCTCTCTTTGCCACTTTATCTTCCTGACGACGAAACTTTCGCAAGTTTCTGGCCGGGGGATAACGCCTCTCTACTGGCCGCGTTACAAAACGTGTTGCGCCAGGAACATAGTGGATATATCTACCTTTGGGCGCGTGAAGGCGCGGGCCGCAGCCATTTGCTGCACGCCGCCTGCGCTGAATTGTCGCAGCGTGGAGATGCGGTAGGCTACGTCCCGCTCGATAAACGTACCTGGTTCGTGCCGGAAGTGCTCGACGGTATGGAACACCTCTCGCTGGTGTGTATTGATAACATTGAGTGTGTCGCTGGCGATGAACTGTGGGAGATGGCGATCTTTGATCTCTATAACCGCATTCTGGAGTCCGGTAAGACGCGGTTATTGATCACCGGCGATCGTCCGCCAAGACAGTTAAATCTGGGCTTGCCCGATCTCGCTTCCCGTCTGGATTGGGGGCAAATCTATAAACTCCAGCCTCTTTCCGATGAAGACAAACTTCAGGCGCTACAGTTGCGTGCCCGGTTACGGGGGTTTGAACTGCCGGAAGATGTTGGGCGGTTTTTACTCAAACGTCTTGATCGCGAAATGCGCACGCTGTTTATGACGCTGGATCAGCTCGATCATGCGTCGATCACTGCCCAGCGAAAACTGACGATCCCGTTTGTCAAAGAGATTCTGAAACTGTAATACGCCGCGACGGCGGC
The DNA here is from genome assembly GCF_050574145.1 of Salmonella sp. GDC200615. NCBI lineage: Bacteria > Pseudomonadati > Pseudomonadota > Gammaproteobacteria > Enterobacterales > Enterobacteriaceae > Salmonella > Salmonella sp. GDC200615. The sequence continues at coordinate 1,305,625 of NZ_CP192247.1, forward strand.
GTTCAACGGTTAACCGAGGATGTCCAGCACCTGCTCAGGCGGTCGGCCAATGCGCGCCTGACCATTTGCCACCACAATGGGGCGCTCCATCAGTTTAGGGTGTTCAACCAGCGCCTGGATTAACGCCTCTTCACTCAGCTGGCTATCCGCCAGGTGAAGCGTTTTATAGAGATCTTCTTTCTGGCGCATCAGTTCGCGCGCGCTGGACATGCCCAACATACGCAGCAGTTCCCGCACGGTGGCGGCGTCGGCGGGCGTATCCAGATAAAGCACCACTTCCGGTTCCACGCCGTTAGATTTCAGTAGGTTCAGCGTGTCGCGGCTCTTCGAGCAGCGCGGGTTATGGTAGATTTTAATCGTGTCGGTCATGAGTTCTCCTTGTGACGCCATCCGGCTAATAAACGGCGATTACATTTTCGTGTATGGCTTGAAGCGTTCCTGTAACTGGCGCAGCTGGTCGATACGCGCATCGTAACGCGCCTGTTGCTGGCTACCCAGTTTTGCCTGGGCGCTGGCGCTACTGAGCAGTGAAATTGCCTGATCCAGTCGTCCCGCCAGCGCATAACTTTCAGCGCGCGCCGCCAGCTCCTGATCGCGGTTGTTCAGCGCGGCTTCGGCCTGAGCAAGCAGATCCCAGCCGTTACCGTCATCTTTATGGCTAAAGGTGTAGCGATTCAGAATGGTTTCCGCCGCTTTTGGCTGGCCTCCCTGGAGGTACGCATTGGCGAGGTTTAACTGCAGCACAGGATTAACGCGCAGATCGCGGGCATTTTTCAGGCGATTAATCGCGTCGTTGGCTCTTTTCTGCCCGAGGTCAATATCGGTGGCGAGGTCAAGATACCAGGCATTGTTCGGTTCTGCGCTTAACAGCGGCTGCAACGTTTTGCGCGCTTCATCGTACTTGCTCGCTTCCATCGCCTGCAACGCCCGGCCATATTGCGCCGCATGTTGCTGACGCACGTTGCCTTTAGACCACTGATCCAGCAGGTCGCTGGTGAGCTGGTTACGTCCGGAATTGTACATTCCCAGGGCGCGCGCTTTGGCGAAATAAAAGTCGGCGGAAGATTGCACCACGACCGGGCGCATCTGGTTGGCACGGTTGCGGGCATCCGCAAGGCGGCTTTCCGGTAAGGGGTGAGTGAGCAAAATTTCAGGCGGACGCGTGGAGTAACGCGCCTGGTCGAGCAGTTTTTCGAGGAAAGAGGGCATCGCCTGTGGGTCAAATCCGGCGCGTTGCAGTACCTGAATACCAATACGGTCGGCTTCTTGCTCATTTTGCTGGGTGAAACTTATCATTCCCTGGCGCGTTCCCGCCAGAGTACCGGTTAGCGCCGCCATACCGGCCTGTGGGCTGGCCATGGCCAGCAAAATGGAACCCAGCGCGCCCACCCAGGTAAGCGGCGCGCTGCGCTTTTGATCTTCCATCGCGCGCGCCAGGTGGCGCTGCGTCACGTGGGAGATTTCATGCGCCATGACTGAAGCTAGCTGGCTTTCGTTATCCGCGTAGCGAAAAAGCGCCGAGTGCAGCACCACATTGCCGCCAAAGAACGCGAAGGCGTTGATTTCGTCATTATTGATCAAGAAAAAATGGAAGGGCGTTTTGACGGAGTCGGCGTGCGAGACCAGACGCATACCCAGCGCGTTAATGTATTGCACCAGCAGCGGATCGTTGATTAACGGCGCGCTGCCGCGTAGCTGGCGCACATAAAAGTCGCCCATTTGCATCTCTTGTCCGATAGAAAGCGTGCTTCCTGCCGAGGTTCCCATATCGGGCAGCGTGTCGGCAGGGTCGGCAAATGCGGGCGCGACCTGACCGAGAGCCAATGCTGCAATGAGGGTTGCCACCAGGTTTTTTTTCAACTGCCTGAACATAACCTCTATCCTGTTGTTTTGAGATAGCCCTTTGACCAACGTCGTGAAATATCGTTCCACGCTCCGACACTTCATAAGTGTAACTGTGATGAGCACAGACTCACTATTTTAGTTTCCTGAATCAACGATAAAAAGCGAAGTCTTTTTTGTGACATTTCGATACAATTCGGCATCACAATCCCGCAGTTGAGTTCTGGGAAGGGTTTTATGCTCGAAATGTTAATGCAATGGTATCGCCGTCGCTTCAGCGACCCGGAGGCGATTGCCTTGCTGGTCATTCTGGTGGCTGGTTTTAGCATCCTCTTTTTCTTTAGCGGCCTGTTAGCGCCGCTGCTGGTCGCAATCGTACTGGCCTACCTGCTGGAGTGGCCGACGGCGCGCCTGCAGGCGATTGGCTGTTCCCGGCGCTGGGCAGCCTCCATTGTCCTTATCCTCTTTGTCGGCATTCTGTTATTAATGGCGTTTGTGGTGATGCCGATTGCCTGGCAGCAGGGTATTTACCTGATTCGTGATATGCCCGGTATGCTGAATAAACTGTCCGATTTCGCCGCGACCTTGCCGCGACGCTATCCGGCGCTGATGGATGCGGGCATTATTGATGCGATGGCGGAAAACATGCGTACCCGGATGCTTAACATGGGCGATTCGGTGGTGAAGTATTCGCTGGCGTCGTTAGTCGGGCTACTGACGCTGGCGGTATATCTGGTGCTGGTGCCGCTGATGGTCTTTTTCCTGGTAAAAGATAAAGAGCAGATGCTGAATGCCGTGCGCCGCGTGCTGCCGCGTAATCGCGGGCTGGCGGGGCAGGTGTGGAATGAGATGAATCAGCAGATCACCAACTATATCCGCGGAAAAGTGCTGGAGATGGTAGTGGTGGGCGTGGCGACCTGGCTGGGCTTTTTGCTGTTTGGCCTCAACTATTCGCTACTGTTGGCGGTACTGGTGGGCTTTTCGGTCCTGATCCCCTATATCGGCGCCTTTGTGGTGACAATTCCGGTGGTGGGCGTCGCGCTGTTTCAGTTTGGCCTGGGGACGGAATTCTGGAGCTGTTTTGCCGTTTATCTGATTATTCAGGCGCTGGATGGCAATTTGCTGGTACCGGTACTTTTCTCCGAAGCGGTGAATTTGCATCCGCTGGTGATTATTCTGTCAGTGGTGATTTTCGGCGGTCTGTGGGGATTCTGGGGGGTGTTTTTCGCCATTCCATTGGCGACGCTGATTAAAGCCGTTGTCCATGCCTGGCCGGATGGTCAGGTGACGGATGCCTCATCCTGAGCGGTCAGTACAAAAGTTGTAAAGCGTGAACGACATCATAGTGCCCTGCCGCCATTTTGCGCACGCCTGATGAGGGACAAGCGCTTAGAAAGCCGCTCTTTTTTTAATGCCGCACCGTGTTGCGGCATTTTTATTGTCGGAACCTACAAAATTCTCGCTGTAAAGCCGCCAAAATTTGGTGACTTAGCCTAAGCATTCTTCTGAGAAATTCGTTAATAAGTGACATCATTGATGCGAGATTGTTTTTTTAATGTGAAGCGATAACGAAACAGGGAATGAGTGTGTTGAGAAAACATTACTTGAAAGGGTATACCGCGCGGCAAATTGTACAGCGAGCCATGAAAATTATTCCTTACTCGGTAAACGTCATGGATGAGCATGGCGTCATTATCGTGTCTGGCGAACCTTCGCGGCTTCGCCAGCGTCACGAAGGGGCCATTCTGGCGCTGAAGGAAAACCGTTTTGTAGAAATTGATTCCGCTACCGCCAATCAGCTTAAAGGCGTGCGATCCGGCATTAATCTTCCCATCTCTTTTCATGAACAGCTTATCGGCGTGGTCGGCATTACCGGCGAGCCGGAGGAGGTTCGCGCGTATGCCGAGCTGGTTAAAATGGCGGCGGAGCTGGTGATCGAGCATATGGTGCTGATCGAACAGCGACAATGGGATAAACGCTATCGCGAAGAGCTGTTCAACCAATTGATTTTGCGAGAAAATTCAACAGAGTCGTTGCGCTCCATGGCGGCCTATCTGGGTATTGATCTGGCGGTTCCCAGAGTGGTGCTGATTATTGAACTTTCCCAGCCGGATCGCGAAGCGCTGCGCAATGTAATGGATTATTTCGAGAATCACGCGCGTAACCATTTGGTGACGTTTACCGAATTTAATGAATTAATCATTATTAAGCCTATCACGTTAAAAGAGGGAAAGTGGAATACCCGCCAGGAAATGGGCGAATTGCAGATTTTTAAATCATGGGCTGCATCATCGGGCTTTAGCCGTATTTTGGTTGGGGGCTATTTTGCCGGCGAGACGGGATTGCACCGATCTTTGCTCACAGCGAGAGCCACGCAGGCGATGGCGAAAAGACAAAAGCTGCGTAGCCAGTACATTTTTTATCATGACCACGCGCTTCCCGCGCTGCTAAGCGGACTGTCTGAAAGTTGGCAAGTGCAGGAGTTATCGCGTCTGTGGCTGCAACTGGCGCAACATGACGCGAAAGGCGTATTGCAACAGACGCTGCGGACTTGGTTTGAACATAATTGTGACCTGACGCAAACGGCCAAAGCATTGCATATTCATGTGAATACATTGCGCTATCGCTTACAGCGCTGTGAGGATATTACGCACATAAAAATCAACGAGTTAAAAAGTACGCTTTGGCTTTATATCGGTATGGAGCTTCAGGCCGAATCTGTACCGTCCGACAAGTTACCGCTGCCTGGTCGAATCGAAATTTGTTGAAAGCTCCAGCGGATTTTTAGGCGGTTTTTTCCATACTGCGCGCTCCATGTTAAAGGAGGCGCAGTATATGACGTCGATATCCACCCTGGGAGCCATTGCCGCATTGGTTGTGGCCATCGTATTAATTTTAAGAAAAGTGTCGCCAGCCTACGGCATGATGGCGGGCGCGCTGGTCGGCGGTTTGATTGGCGGCGCCGATCTTCTGCAAACCGTGTCGCTGATGGTGTCAGGCGCGCAGGGCATCGTTAATGCCGTATTGCGTATTCTGGCCGCAGGCGTACTGGCGGGCGTATTAATTGAGTCCGGGGCGGCGAATACGATTGCTGAGACGATTGTCCGCAAAGTGGGGGAAACCCGGGCGTTATTGGCATTAGCCATTGCCACACTATGTCTGACCGCCGTCGGCGTATTTATTGATGTGGCGGTGATTACCGTCGCGCCGATTGCGCTGTCGATTGCGCGTAATGCAGGCCTGTCAAAAAGCGCTATTCTGCTGGCGATGGTCGGCGGCGGCAAAGCGGGTAACGTGATGTCACCCAACCCGAACGCTATTGCCGCCTCCGATGCGTTTCATGTTCCTCTTACCTCTATTATGCTGGCGGGCGTGGTTCCGGGCATCGTTGGGCTTATTATCGCCTATCTGTTAGCGAAACGCCTGAATAATAAAGGCGCGGGCGTCGCCGATCATGAAGTGACTCACCATGATGACTCCGTCGCCAGACCCGGTTTTCTGGTGGCGATTAGCGCGCCGCTGGTCGCTATTTTCCTGCTTTCTCTCCGTCCGTTTGCCGGCATTTCCATTGACCCGTTAATTGCCCTGCCCGTAGGGGGATTGGTCGGTCTGCTGTTGATGGGACGCGCGCGCCACTGTAACCAGTACATGGTCGCTGGTCTGATGCGTATGGCGCCTGTCGCTATTATGTTGCTGGGAACCGGTACGCTGGCCGGCATTATCGCTAATTCCGAACTTAAAGATGTCCTGATTCATGGCCTCACCGCTTCGGGATTGCCATCCTGGCTGCTGGCGCCCGTGTCTGGCGCCATGATGTCAATGGCGACGGCCTCAACCACGGCGGGAACGGCGGTGGCGTCTGGCGTTTTCTCTCCCACGTTACTTGAACTTGGCGTTTCCGCCCTGGCGGGAGCCGCTATGATCCATGCGGGCGCCACGGTGCTGGACCATCTGCCGCACGGCAGCTTTTTCCACGCGACGGGCGGCAGCGTCAATATGCAAATTCATGAACGTTTAAAGCTAATGCCGTATGAAACGCTGGTGGGGTTAGCCATTACCTTTATTTCTACTCTGATGTTCGGTTTCTTTGGTTTTGCAGGATAATCCCTATGAAAATTGTTATTGCTCCTGATTCATTTAAAGAAAGTTTGTCCGCAATGGCGGTCGCTGAGGCGATAGAAAAGGGGTTCCGCGAAATTTATCCTGACGCCGACTACGTTAAAGTGCCCATGGCGGATGGCGGGGAAGGAACCGTACAATCAATGGTGGAGGCCAGCGGCGGGCGTTATATTGACCAGTGGGTACAAGGCCCGCTAGGGCAACCGGTGGCCGCGCGCTGGGGAATGCTGGGCGATAGCGATACCGCCGTGATTGAAATGGCGGCGGCATCCGGGCTGCATCACGTTTCGCCTGAATTGCGCAACCCGCTTAATACCACCAGCTACGGCACCGGCGAGTTAATCGTCGCGGCGCTGGAGCGTGGCGTAAAGCGTATTATTCTGGGAATTGGCGGCAGCGCGACGAATGACGGCGGCGCGGGGATGATGCAGGCGCTTGGCGTTATATTGCGCGATAAACAGGGGCGCTCGCTTTCTCCGGGCGGCGAGGCGCTGGCGGCGCTGGCCTCTATCGATCTGTCCGGTTGTCACCCATTGCTGCGTAAGGTATCGATAACCGTGGCGTGCGATGTCAACAATCCGCTGTGTGGTCCCCAGGGCGCATCGGCCATTTTTGGCCCACAAAAAGGGGCGACAGCGGAAATGGTGAACACCCTGGACGCGGCGCTGGAAAACTGGGGCCGACATATTTATCAGGCTACGGGGCGTGAGGTGATTAATGCTCCCGGCGCGGGCGCGGCAGGTGGAGTGGGCGCCGCGCTTTTAGGATTGCTCAATGCGGAATTACGCGCCGGCGTAGAGATTGTCGTGGAAACGCTACAGCTTGAGCAGGCGGTTAAAGATGCCGATCTGGTGATTACCGGAGAAGGGCGGCTGGACAGCCAAAGTATTTGCGGCAAGACGCCGATTGGCGTCGCCAGAGTGGCGAAGCGGTATCATAAACCGGTTATCGCGCTCGCCGGTGGGCTGCAACACGATCATCACGTTGTGTATCAACAGGGTATCGATGCAGCGCTGTCGATTTTGTCGCATATCGTTACGCTGCCGGAAGCCTTACACGAGGCGGAATATAACCTGAGCCTGTCGGCGCGCAATGTGGCGGCGATATGGCGTCTGGCGCGGCAAGCCTGACGGCGCATTCCCTTTCCAGGCCGCACATCAGCGCGGCCTGAGGCTTTTACGCGTTTTCTTTCAGCCAGTTCAGCACCACATCATGGTGATTGCTGGTTTTAAAATCATTAAAGACGTGTTCAATCTTACCATCAGCGTCAATCAAAAAGCTGATGCGGTGAATGCCGTCATACGTTTTGCCCATAAACGACTTTTCGCCCCAGACGCCGAACTGTTCACACACCTGATGGTTTTCATCGGACAAAAGGGTAAAGTTCAGCAGCTCTTTTTCAGCGAAACGGGAGAGTTTTTCAGGTTTATCGGTGCTGATGCCCAGCACGTCCACGCCTGCTTTTTTGAGCTCGTCCATGTTATCGCGTAAGCCGCAGGCCTGCACGGTACAGCCGGGTGTCATGGCTTTTGGGTAGAAATAAACCAGAACGCGCTGTCCCTGGAAGTCGGTCAAATTTACTTGTTCCCCGTCTTGATCCGGCAAGCTAAATTTCGGTGCGATATCACCGGCTTTCAGTGGATTCATTACTTAACTCCATCCTGTTCATCATGTTGTGAGTAATTGACGAAGTTTATACTGCCTTGCGCATTGAGTTCTGTACATAGTGCTTTAAAGGCTTGCTCAATATTTGCGGAATTTTGCGACGCCGGGCTATGTGCGGTGATTTGAATAAATAATTGCGCAGCTTTATCACCTTCAGCCGGCTGCGTGCGGGAGACCAGCTCCGCAATATTCATTTCATGACTATTAAACAGCGCGGTGAATCGCTCAATTAAATGCGGGGAGTCGGCGACCTCAACCTGAACCCATACCGTCGCGGGCATTGCCGGGCGGGGGCGGTCGGACGTCCGTTTCATCACAATCAGCAGATCCAGCTCCGCGCCTTTTAACGGCAATGTCGATTCAATCAAGGTAATCGCGTTCCACGTGCCGGACAACAGCATAATAAACGTGAATTCATCGCCCAGCATCGCCAGTCGGCTGTCTTCGATATTACAGCCGCAACTGCTGACATGGCGAGTAATGGTATTCACAATACCGGGCCTGTCGGCGCCCAGCGCAGTGATAACCAAATAGTGTTGTGATGACGGTGTCAAACCAGTTATTCCTTTGAGCGGTGAGGTAATCTTAAGGAAACCATAAAAAAAACCTGCATACAACAATCAGAACGGCTTTGGTCGCTTGCTTTTATTGCCATACCAAACGTACCATTGAGGGACTTGTTTGCACAGAGGATGGCCCATGTTCACGGGAAGTATTGTCGCGCTTGTTACGCCGATGGATGAGAAAGGTAACGTCAGTAGGTCTTGCCTGAAAAAACTCATTGATTATCATGTCGCCAACGGTACCTCGGCGATTGTTTCGGTTGGCACTACCGGCGAGTCTGCCACGCTAAGCCATGATGAACATGGCGATGTCGTGATGATGACGCTGGAACTGGCTGACGGACGTATTCCGGTTATCGCCGGCACGGGCGCAAACGCGACCGCGGAAGCGATTAGCCTGACGCAGCGTTTTAACGATAGCGGCATTGTTGGCTGCCTGACGGTAACGCCGTACTACAATCGCCCCACGCAGGAAGGTTTGTTCCAGCATTTCAAAGCCATCGCGGAACACACTGACTTGCCGCAAATTCTGTATAATGTGCCGTCCCGTACCGGTTGCGACATGTTGCCGGAAACCGTGGGTCGTCTGGCGGAAATAAAAAATATTATCGCTATCAAAGAGGCGACAGGGAACTTAACCCGCGTTCACCAGATCAAAGAGCTGGTTTCAGACGATTTTATTCTGCTTAGCGGTGATGACGCGTCTGCGCTGGACTTTATGCAACTGGGTGGTCATGGCGTGATTTCCGTTACGGCTAACGTAGCGGCGCGCGATATGGCTGACATGTGCAAACTGGCGGCGGAAGGGCAATTTGCCGAGGCGCGCGCTATCAACCAGCGTCTGATGCCGTTACACAACAAACTATTTGTCGAACCCAATCCTATCCCGGTGAAATGGGCATGTAAGGCATTGGGTCTTGTGGCGACCGACACGCTGCGCCTGCCAATGACGCCTATCACAGACCATGGTCGTGACATCGTCAAAGCAGCGCTTCAGCATGCTGGCCTGCTGTAAAGTTTAGGGAGATTTGATGGCTTACTCAGTACAAAAGTCGCGCCTGGCGAAGGTTGCGGGTGTTTCGCTTGTTTTGCTGCTCGCTGCCTGTAGTTCCGATTCGCGCTACAAGCGCCAGGTAAGCGGCGATGAATCCTATCTGGATGCCGCGCCGCTTGCTGAACTTCACGCCCCGGCAGGAATGATCCTGCCGATAATGACCGGCGACTACGTTATTCCGGTCACGAAGGGGAGCGGCGCGGTTGGTAAGGCGTTGGATATCCGTCCGCCAGCGCAGCCGTTAGCGTTAGTGAGCGGCGCGCGTACCCAGTTCTCTGGCGATACCGCTACGCTATTGGTGGAAAATGGTCGTAGCAGCACGCTGTGGCCGCAAGTCGTCAGCGTGATTCAGGCGAAAAATTATCCGATTGAAAAACGTGACGATGCCAGCCAGACCCTGACGACCGATTGGGTGAACTGGAACCGCCTGGATGAAGACGAACAGTATCGTGGACGTTATCAAATCTCGGTGAAGCCGCAGGGCTATCAGCAGGCGGTAACGGTAAAACTGGTTAATCTGGAACAGGCTGGCAAGCCGGTCGCTGACGCGGCGTCGCTGCAGCGCTATAGCACGGAAATGATGAACGTCATTTCCGCCGGTCTGGATAAGACCGCTGCGGATGCGGCAAATGCCGCGCAGAACCGTTCCGCCGCAACGATGGATGTGCAGAGCGCCGCTGATGATACCGGTTTACCTATGCTGGTCGTTCGCGGTCCGTTCAACCTCGTGTGGCAACGCCTCCCGGCCGCGCTGGAAAAAGTGGGCATGAAAGTCACCGACAGCACTCGCTCTCAGGGCAGCATGGCGGTAACGTACAAACCGTTGTCTGACAGCGACTGGCGGGATCTGGGCGCTAGCGACCCGGGCCTGGCATCCGGAGACTATAAATTGCAGGTCGGCGATTTAGATAACCGCAGCAGCTTGCAGTTTATCGATCCTAAGGGGCATACTCTGACGCAAAGCCAGAACGACGCGCTGGTTGCCGTCTTCCAGGCAGCGTTCAACAAGTAATTTAACAGGGCTGGAGTAATCCGGCCCTTTTTTCTGATAAGATACGCAAACGTGTGCGTCGGTACAAAAACGCGATTTAACCGCTATTTCGCACCACAATTACAGGCCGACGTCTCCGGCAGGCGTAGCAGGAAATGAATACTTATCGTTAATTCACACCCAGGAGTGTTAAAGATGCAAAAGCAAGCTGAGTTGTATCGTGGTAAAGCGAAAACCGTATACAGCACGGAAAACCCGGACCTGTTGGTGCTCGAATTCCGCAATGATACGTCAGCAGGGGATGGCGCGCGCATTGAACAGTTTGATCGCAAGGGCATGGTAAATAACAAATTCAACCATTTCATTATGACCAAACTGGCCGAGGCGGGCATCCCGACCCAGATGGAACGTTTGCTGTCTGATACCGAGTGTCTGGTGAAGAAGCTGGAGATGGTGCCGGTTGAATGTGTGGTGCGCAACCGTGCGGCAGGGTCGCTGGTCAAGCGTCTGGGCGTGGAAGAAGGCATGGAGCTTAACCCGCCGATCTTCGATCTGTTCCTGAAAAACGACGCGCTGCACGACCCGATGGTGAATAGTTCCTACTGTGAAACGTTCGGTTGGGTAAGTCAGGAAAATCTGGCGCGTATGAAAGAGCTAACCTACAAAGCCAACGACGTACTGAAAAAACTGTTTGATGACGCGGGTCTTATCCTAGTGGATTTCAAACTGGAGTTTGGCCTGTATAAAGGCGAAGTGGTGCTGGGCGATGAGTTTTCGCCGGACGGCAGCCGCCTGTGGGATAAAGAGACGCTGGACAAAATGGACAAAGACCGCTTCCGCCAGAGTCTGGGCGGTCTGATTGAAGCCTATGAAGCCGTCGCGCATCGCCTGGGCGTGAAATTAGATTAATTCCGCTTCTGACCGGGGGGCAACCGCTCTCCGGTATCATCCTTTCCTCATTCTGATAGCGTTTACCTGTGGTAATCCTGCGCCTGACCGCCTACGATCATCTGTATAACAAAGAGAGAATGAGGTGATTATGCGCTGGCAAGGGCGTCGTGAAAGTAACAATGTAGAGGACAGACGTAATCGGCCAGGCGGCCCCTCGCTGGGTGGTCCTGGCTTTCGTCTTCCGCGCGGAAAAGGCGGCATCATTCTGTTGGTGGTGGTGTTGGTCGCAGGGTACTATGGGGTGGATTTAACCGGTCTGTTGACCGGTCAGCCGGTTTCGCAGCAGCAGTCGACGCGTTCGATAAGCCCCAATGATGATGAAGCGGCAAAATTTACCTCGGTGATTCTGGCGACGACCGAAGATACCTGGGGGCAACTCTTTCAAAAAATGGGGCGCGGCTATCAGCAGCCAAAACTGGTGATGTACCGTGGTATGACGCGCACCGGCTGTGGTGCGGGTCAGTCCGTGATGGGGCCGTTTTACTGCCCGGCGGACGGCACCGTCTATATCGATCTCTCATTTTACGATGATATGAAAAATAAGCTGGGCGCGGACGGTGATTTTGCTCAGGGTTATGTCATCGCCCACGAAGTCGGCCACCACGTACAAAAACTGTTAGGTATTGAGCCTAAAGTACGCCAGTTACAGCAAAACGCGTCGCAAACGGAGGTGAATCGCCTTTCGGTGCGCATGGAGCTACAGGCGGATTGCTTTGCCGGCGTGTGGGGACACAGTATGCAGCAGCAAGGTGTACTGGAGGCGGGCGATCTGGAAGAGGCGCTCAATGCCGCACAGGCTATCGGCGACGATCGCTTACAGCAACAGGGGCAGGGGCGCGTCGTGCCGGATAGTTTTACCCACGGCACCTCAGAACAGCGCTACAGCTGGTTTAAGCGTGGATTTGACAGCGGTGACCCGGCGCAATGTAATACGTTTGGCAAAAACTTTTGATAAACCGGGGCAGGGATGTCTGATATCGATGCGCTACAGGCGTTAACGTCGCAAATGACACAGGAAGGCATTCGCCGTTTACTGGTCATCAGCGGCGATGCGGCGTGGTGCCGGGAGCGGGCCGAGGCGATACGCGCTGCATTGCCCGGTGACTGGCTGTGGGTCGCGCCTGACGCGCCCGCCCAGCCGTGCTGTACGCCACAGGCGTTACAAACGCTGCTGGGCCGTGAATTCCGTCATGCGATATTTGATGCCTGGCAGGGCTTTGACGCCGCAGCGTTTGCCGCCCTGAGCGGGACCTTGCAGGCCGGAAGCTGGCTGCTTCTGCTGATGCCGCCGTACGAGACGTGGGAAAGCCGGCCTGATACCGATTCACTGCGCTGGAGCGACTGCGCGCAGCCTATCCCCACACCGCAGTTTGCACAGCATCTTAAACGGACTCTCTCCCGCGATCCGCAAACGCTGCTTTGGCGACAGCACCAGCCGTTTTGCTGGCCATCTTATCCTTTCCGTGGACGCTGGCGACCCGCCACCGGCGAGCCGCAGCCGGAGCAGGCGGCTATCTTATCGCGTTTACGTGAAATGCTGCCCGGCGTGGCGACGGTGATTGCCCCCCGTGGGCGCGGCAAATCGGCGCTGGCCGGGCAATTCATCTCCCGGATGGCGGGCACGGCTATCGTGACCGCACCGGCGAAAACGGCAACGGATATCCTGGCAGCGTTTGCCGGTGAGCGGTTCTGCTTTATGGCGCCGGATGCGTTGCTGGCGAGCGGGGCAAGAGCCGACTGGCTGGTAGTTGACGAGGCGGCGGCAATCCCCGCGCCGCTGCTGCTGCAACTGGTTTCGCGCTTTCCCCGCATACTACTCACCACCACCGTTCAGGGCTACGAAGGCACCGGACGCGGTTTTTTACTTAAGTTTTGCGCCCGTTTTCCGCAGCTTCACCGCTTCACGCTTCGTCAGCCTGTCCGCTGGGCGCCAGAATGCCCGCTGGAAAATATCGTCAGCGAGGCGCTGATATTCGACGATGAAGCGTTTGCGCAGGCGCCACATGGCGCGATAGCAATCTCGGCGTTTTACCAACAGGCCTGGGTGAATACGCCCGCGTTGCCGAGGGCTGTGTATCAGTTACTGTCGGGGGCGCACTATCGTACTTCGCCGCTGGATCTGCGCCGAATGATGGATGCGCCAGGACAGCATTTCTTGCAGGCTACGGCGAATAACCGTGTGGCGGGCGCCCTCTGGCTGGTCGAAGAGGGCGGGTTATCCGCAGAACTCAGTCAGGCTGTATGGTGCGGTTTCCGGCGGCCGCGTGGGAATCTGGTGGCGCAGTCGCTGGCGGCGCACGGTAGCGACCCTTTAGCCGCGACGCTGGTTGGGCGTCGCGTAAGCCGTATCGCAGTGCACCCCGCTCGCCAGCGTGAAGGCATCGGTCAGCAGTTGATTGCCTGCGCGTGCATGCAGGCGGCGCAGTGTGATTATCTTTCCGTCAGCTTCGGCTATACGCCGGAGCTGTGGCGTTTCTGGCAACGCTGCGGCTTTGTACTGGTACGGATGGGCAACCATCGGGAGGCGAGCAGCGGTTGCTATACGGCGATGGCGTTATTGCCGCTGAGCGACGCGGGAAAACGGCTGGCGCAGCAGGAACACCAACGTTTGCGCCGCGATGCGGATATCCTGACGCAGTGGAACGGCGAGGCGATACCGCTGGCGGCGTTAGATGAACAGGCGCTTAATGATGAAGACTGGCGTGAGCTGGTCGGTTTTGCGTTCGCGCACCGTCCGCTACTGACATCGTTAGGTTGCCTGCATCGTTTACTGCAATACAGCGCATTGCCATTACCGGCGCTGAGAGGGCGGCTGGAGGAAAAAGCCAGCGATGCCGAACTGTGCGCCCGGCTACGCATTTCAGGCCGTAAAGCTCTGCTGGCGTTGCAACGTGCGCAGGCGGCGCAGGCGCTGATTGCGTTGGATGCCGGACGAACGCAGCGTTTACGCGACGTAATGCCCGGCGGTGGGGAGCATGCCGGATAGCGATACCTGTCCGGCATTATATCCGGTTACTTTTTCGGCTGATCTTTCTTCGGCCAGTCTTCTTCATCGTCCCACTTATCGTTAAAATCGCGATGCGGGGGCAGCTCAGGTTTATTGGCAAGGAATTTCTTATGGTCGATGCGTTTGAGATCTTTGATCACATTCAGCAGTACGCCTACCAGAAACACCAATACCAGAATCCACCAATATTTTGCCAGCCAGTCCATGCTTATTTCCTCTTACCGGAACGCTCATCAGGCGACGAGCTGTTCCATAATGCGTTGATACATACGGGCCAGTAGCTGGAGATCGGCGGCATTCACACATTCATTAATTTTATGAATGGTGGCGTTCACCGGCCCCAGTTCTACCACCTGCGCTCCCATACGGGCGATAAAACGTCCGTCGGACGTACCGCCCGTCGTCAGTAATTGCGGTTTAATTTCATTATAGTGCTCAATGGCGTTTACCACCGCGTCCACCAGCTTGCCGCGTGCGGTCAGGAACGGCTGGCCGGAAAGCCACCAGTCTACGGTATAGCGTAGCTGATGCTTCTCAAGCAGCGCATGTACCCGCTCTTTGATCATCTCATCGGTCAGTTCCGTGCTGAAACGGAAGTTAAACTGCACGAACAGTTCACCGGGAGTGACATTATTGCTGCCGGTGCCTGCCTGGATATTAGCTACCTGCATGCTGGTGGCCGGGAAAAAGTCATTGCCCCGATCCCACTCGATAGCGACCAGTTCATTAAGAAAAGGCGCGGCGCGATGAACAGGGTTATCCGCCAGATGCGGATAGGCAACGTGCCCCTGAACGCCATGGATAGTGAGGTTACAGGTGAGAGAACCGCGACGCCCGTTTTTGACGACATCGCCCACAATTTCAGTACTGGAAGGTTCGCCGACCAGACAGTAATCCAGCCGCTCGTTACGGGCCATCAGCGCTTCAACCACCTTTACGGTGCCATTTTTTGCGCTGGCTTCTTCATCAGAGGTAATCAAAAATGCGAGGCGGCCCCGGTGATGAGGATGCTGCGCAACAAAACGTTCAGCAGCCACCACCATGGCCGCCAGTGAACCTTTCATATCCGCCGCGCCGCGACCGAACAACATTCCGTCGCGAATCGTAGGTTCAAACGGCGGATTGATCCAGCGATCGACATCGCCAGCCGGTACGACGTCAGTATGCCCGGCGAACGCCAGCGTTTCGCCACGCCCACGCCATGCCCAAAAATTTTGCGTGTCGCCAAAATCCATATGCTCAATGGTAAAACCGATTTTACGCAGGCGTTCAATCATTAATGCCTGACAGCCTGCGTCATCCGGACTCAGGGAGGGGCGACGAATAAGTTGCTGTGTCAGCTCAATAACCGGGCACGACATAGACTACACCTCATCAAAAAACTGCTGATAACGGGATTCACTGAAACCAAGCAGCATAGGCTTCCCGGGCGCGCAGAGCAATGGGCGTTTGATGATTGCCGGCTGTTCAACCATGAGAGCAGCGGCGGAGTCGGCATCGGTAATCCCGCTGCGGTCGCCTTCATCCAGTTTGCGCCATGTTGTGCCGCGCTTATTCAGTAACGGCTGCCAGCCGAGTTCGGCAATAAAGGTATTAAGAAGAGGGAGGTCTATGCCATCCACACGGTAATCGTGAAAACGATAATCAATGCCATGCTCCTCCAGCCAACGGCGCGCTTTTTTGATCGTGTCGCAATTCTTAATGCCATAGAGGGTAATCATATTGAATCCTTTAACGCGAAATTCGAATAAATAATCAATAGTATCGTCTGCGGGATAATAAGTGTGGCTGTTAATGGTTATTTATCCAGCGCTGATCGGCAATCAATATAACATTGTTGAGTGAATGTGAATAATGATTCCAAAACGTTCCAGATGTGGCTTGTTTATAATTCGCGAGGAAAATCCTATTTTGCGCACATGCAATTGATTGTTTTTTAACCCGATTTGATAAAGTAGTAGAAAAGGTATTAATGTTGCTAAATATTGCAGTAAGTCACATAAAATTTACGGCTACAGCGCCATAGTAATATCATAGACAGCATAACCAGAGGATATCGCAACAATCGGTTAAATGAACTTCTCTCTATACCGCTAACTACGTAGAATACCCATAATAATAAGAGAGGCTATTATGATTGAACGTGAACTGGGGAACTGGAAAGATTTTATCGAAGTCATGCTTCGTAAATAAATGCCTGGAAGGCACCGCGCTCCCATAGGGGATAAGAAAAGGCGACTCAACGAAAGTCGCCTTTTTTGTGCCCGACACCTCGTATCAGGCTGGCCGGGAGCTTATTCCGGGCGCGGCTTCAGCGGGAAGCGGCGGCGTATCAGCACGAAAAACAGGGGTACAAAGAAGATAGCCAGAATGGTTGCTGAGATCATTCCCCCCATCACGCCGGTTCCGACAGCATGTTGGCTACCCGAGCCTGCCCCGGTGCTGGTGGCCATCGGCAATACGCCAAAGATAAACGCCAGCGAAGTCATCAGTATCGGTCGCAGGCGCTGGCGGCTGGCGTACAGCGTGGCGTCTAACAGCGCGTGTCCCTTCTGATTCATTTCGTTGGCGAATTCCACAATCAGAATCGCGTTTTTCGCCGAGAGGCCGATAACGGTCAACAGCCCCACCTGGAAGTAAACATCGTTTTCCAGCCCGCGCATCCAGGTAGCGAGTAGCGCGCCAATGACGCCGAGCGGCACAACCAGCATCACCGAGAAGGGCACCGACCAGCTTTCATACAATGCCGCCAGACACAGGAAGACGACTAATAGCGAAATAGCGTACAGCGCGGGCGCCTGCGCGCCGGAGAGCCGTTCCTAGTAAGACATGGCTGTCCATTCCAGGCCAAAACCGCCCGGTAGCTGATGCACCAACGACTCCATGACATCCATTGCAGTCCCGGTACTGACTCCCGGCGCGGCCTCTCCGACAATTTCTACCGCCGAATAGCCGTTATAGCGTTCCAGACGCGGCGAGCCGGTTTCCCAGCGCGAGGTGGCGAAGGCGGAGAAGGGGACCATGCCGCCATCTTTGTTACGGACATACCAAAGATTAATATCATCCGGCAACATACGATATTTCGCTGCGGCCTGAACATAGACCTTCTTCACGCGGCCCCGGTCCATAAAGTCGTTGACGTAGCTCGATCCCCAGGCTGTTTGCAGGGTGTCGTTGATATCGTCAATCGATACGCCCAGCGCCTGCGCTTTTCGTTGGTCAATATCAATTTGCAGTTGCGGGCTGTCGTCCAGGCCGTTGTGGCGCACGCGGGTCAAGGAACTGTTTTTCCCGGCCAGCTCAATGAGTTGATCTCGTGCGACCATCAGCGCGTCATGGCCTGCTCCGGCGTGATCCTGTAATTCCATATCAAAACCGGCGGAGCTGCCCAGACCGCTAATTGCCGGCGGGCTGCTGGCGAAGACGCGAGCTTCTTTAATCTGGTTAAATGCTTTTGTCGCCCGCTCAATAATGGCGAACGAGGAGCCGGTGGTGGGATCGCGCGCGTCCCAGTCTTTCAAGCGAACAAACATGCGCGCGACGTTTTGCCCGTTCCCGCCAGGGCCGGAACCGACCGTCGAGAAGACCGACATAATGTTGTTTTTCTCATGGGTGAAGTAATAGTTTTCAACCTTTTCAACAACTTTCAGGGTCTGCTGTTGCGTAGAGCCGCTCGGTAGCTGGATAGACGTAGTGAACATGCCCCGATCTTCTTGCGGCAGAAAGGAGGTGGGGAGGCGCAAAAACAGGAACACCATTCCGCCAAGCAACAGAACATAAATCAGAATCCAGCGCAGGCTGCGATGCAAAATTTTCGCTACGCCTTTCTCATGACGTTCGGCATTACGATTGAAGGTACGGTTAAACCAGCCGAAAAATCCGCGTTGCCCGTGCTGCTCGCCTTTGTGCAGCGGTTTTAATAACGTTGCGCACAGCGCCGGTGTCAGGATCATGGCGACCAGCACCGACAGCACCATTGCCGAGACAATGGTAATAGAAAACTGACGATAAATTGCCCCGGTGGTACCGCCAAAGAACGCCATCGGCACGAATACCGCAGACAGCACCATCGCGATACCGACCAGCGCCCCCTGGATTTGTCCCATGGATTTGCGCGTCGCTTCACGCGGCGTGAGCCCTTCTTCGCTCATGATACGTTCGACGTTTTCCACCACCACGATGGCATCGTCGACTAGGAGCCCGATTGCCAGCACCATCGCGAACATGGTTAATGTGTTAATACTGTAGCCGAACGCGTAAAGCACGGAGAAGGTGCCCATTAATACTACCGGCACGGCGATCGTCGGAATCAGCGTGGCGCGAAAGTTTTGTAGGAACAGGTACATCACCAGGAAAACCAGCGCGATAGCCTCCAGCAACGTTTTGACCACATCGATAATCGAGGCTTTGACAAAGGAGGTGGTTTCATACGCGATCTTGTATTCCAGGCCGTGAGGGAAGTACTGCGCCAGCTCGTTGAGGCGATCCAGCACCAGCTTCGCGGTCGCCATTTCGTTCGCGCCGGAAGCCAGCTTAACGCCAAGACCGGAAGCCGGATTGCCGTTAAAACGGCTGAGGTAGTCATACTTTTCCGCCCCCAGCTCCACGGTGGCGACATCGCCCAGTTTGACCTCGGAACCGTCCTGATTAACGCGCAGGGTGATATCGCGAAATTGTTGCGGCGTTTGCAGCAGTGACTGCGCATTAATGGTGGCGTTCAGCGCCTGCTTGTCGACCGAAGGCGTACCGCCAAGCTGCCCGACGGCGATTTGCGCATTCTGCGACTCAATCGCATCGGTCACGTCTTTCGTGGTCATCTGAAAACTATTCAATTTGGCCGGATCGAGCCAGATACGCATAGAGTACTGTGAACCATAAGCGTCAATATCGCCGACGCCGTTGACGCGGCTGAGCGGGTCCTGAATATTACTGGCGACGTAGTCGGCGATATCCTGCTTGTCCATAGAACCGTCGGTAGAGACGAAAGCGATGGTCAAAATATTGGTATCGCCCGTTTTGCGTACCGTGACGCCTTGATCCTGTACCGCCTGCGGCAGTTTACGCATCGCGGACTGTAACTGGTTTTGCACCTGCTGAACCGCCTCATCAGGATCGGTTCCCGCAATAAAGCTCAGGGTGATGGTCGCCTGTCCGGTGCCGCTACTTTGTGATGACATGTACATCAGATTATCGAGGCCCGTCATATTCTGCTCAATAACCTGGGTTACGGTATTTTCCAGCGTTTGCGCCGACGCTCCCGGATAATTCGCGGTAATACGTACGTTGGGCGGTGCCAGATCGGGATATTGTTCAACAGGTAAAGAAAAAATGGCTAACGCCCCTGTCAGACACAACAGGATAGCCAGCACCCAGGCAAAAATGGGGCGATCGATAAAAAAATTCGCCATTAAAGGGGAACCTCGTGTTTCTACATATCGTTATAGATTTGAACTGCTTCACTGTAGCGGCAAGCTACGAGCCAAACGTGGAGAAATAAAGGAGATAATGTAAATTATCATGCGCTTTTACAGCATACTTTTTGTGCCAACGCCGGAAAGCCTGACATCTGGCCTTCCGGCGATTTGCCGTTCTTTACGTTAACTGACTCTCTTCCTTGTTGGAGGAGCGAAAACTGATACTGACCAGTGTGCCGCCGCCGGAGGGTTGCGAAAAATTCAGCGTGCCGCCAAGGCGCTCCGCGCGCTCACGCATTATATTCAGACCATAGTGTCCGGCAGGCTCATGCGGTTCGCCGATACCAATGCCATTATCGCGAATATAAACGGTATGATCGCCGTCAGGCGCGGTAACGCAGCTCACGGCGATTTCGCTCGCGTTGGCGTGTTTAATGGCGTTCAGGACCGCTTCACGCACAATTTGCAATAAATGCACCTGCATTTGCGCATCCAGCGCCAGCGTGGGTAAACGGCAATCCAACGTGAGTTTGGCCGGAGTCTGACTCTGTAAATCTTCCAGCATCTCATGCAATGCGGAGGGTAAATCGGCCTGCTGTAACGTCAGACGGAACGTGGTGAGTAGCTCGCGAAGCTGACGGTAGGCGTCGTTCAGCGCTCTGGAAAAATCCGCCATGATGCTTTGCGCGCCGGCGTTATCCTCAGGAATAGCGCGCTTCAAAAGCGTTAACTGAATACGTAAATAAGAAAGTACCTGCGCCAGCGAATCGTGTAGCTCACGGGCAATCGTCGCGCGCTCTTCCATTAACAAAAGTTGCTGGAAGTGTTTTTGCGCCTGATTAAAGTACAAACCACGCCCCAGCATCGTGGAGACGCTGTTCAGCAGCGGCGTAGAGGCATTAACGTTGGGGCTTTGCCAGTGGAGTTCGCCATAGACCGTGTCCTGCATCGTCACTGGCAGCATTTGCATCGGCAGGTCGGGGCTTTGCATGCCTTCGCTAATCCGCCAGTTATCGCCCACGGTTAACTCCAGATACCAGGCGGCGTCATGTTCACGGACAATTTGCAAAATATGGCGAAAACAGTGGACGTCGATTTGGCTGGTATTCAGCGCCTGGGAGCACTGGTATAACACCTCCAGGCGGCGGTGCGCTTCGTGCAGATCGTGCGTTTTTTCTTCCACCGAGGCTTCCAGCGAACGATAAAGTTTATGCAGCTCGCTCGACATCTGACTAAACGTTTTCGCCAACAATCCCAGCTCATTGGGTAAGCTGGTATCCAGCGGCAGCGGGGCGAACTGACCATGTTCAATTCGCTGACTGGCGGTGACCAGTTGATTCAGCGGGCGAACGACCTGCTGGCGAATACGTCGTAGGGTAAAAAAGACCAGCGTAAATATGCCGATACCGCCCGCCAGCGATATGGCGACGACCAGCATGACTTTATGCTCGGCGTAATGCTGTAATGCCAGAACGAAGAGATCAATTTGATCGACGTAATTGTTGATATTGGTCTGATACCAGGCAATGTCGCCGTCCTGTAGGCGGCTATTCATCTCCAGCCAGTTGGCGTGCAGGCGCGCGTAGCGAGTTTTCACCGCCTGCGGCACATACCAGGCGTTGAGATTTTGCAGTACCGGCGAGTTGAGCGCGTGCTGGAAAAGTTGACGATGCGCATTAATCTGCGGGCTACGGCTTTGCAGATCGTAACCCAGCCGATAGCTCTGCATTCGTAGCGAACCGGCGATATTGATCGCTTCGGCATCCCGTAAACTGCTGGTCAGCGTCAGTAATGCGCTGCCGGTGGACAGAATAGACAACAGCACAATATAGAAAAAAGCCTTAGCCAGACTGGCTGAGACCGGGCGTTTAACCGTCACGCTGGCACTCCCCGCATTTAGCTGAATCGCAATTGCATTTGCTTTGAAATAAATTGATCTGCCACAGGTTCTGGACAGATAGTTGTGCTTCCTGGGCAGATGAGCATTGCCGACCCCGCCTTCGTCAGTTAATAACAATGCTCATATAAAGAATAAGGTTTTTACAACCAAAACAGAAGGATGCCATGAATCGTTTTATTATGGCCAATAGCCAGCAGTGTCTGGGCTGCCATGCCTGCGAGGTCGCCTGCGTAATGGCTCACAATGATGAGCGACATGTCCTGACGCCACAGCGCTATCAGCCCCGAATTACTGTCATCAAACATCAGCGCCAGCGCAGCGCGGTTACATGTCACCATTGCGAAGATGCGCCCTGCGCCCGTAGCTGTCCGAACGGCGCAATCGCGCATATTAACGACAGCGTGCAGGTCAATGCGCAGAAGTGTATCGGCTGTAAATCCTGCGTCGTCGCCTGCCCATTCGGCACCATGCAGATGGTATTGACGCCCGTCGCGCCAAACCAGTTCAAAGCCAGCGCGCATAAATGCGATCTGTGTCAGGGACGTGAACAGGGTCCGGCCTGTGTGGAAAATTGCCCGGCGGATGCGCTGCAACTGGTCACCGAAGACTCGTTGACCCGTCTGGCTAAAACGCGACGGCTGCGTACCGCCCGGCAGGAGATTCGCCCCTGGCATACCGTGGATACACAACACAGTGGGACAGCAAGCAGCAAAGTCGAGCGTATGCAGGCGACGCCGCCGCGCGGCGAACCGGATAAACTGGCGATTGAAGCGCGTAAAACCACCTTTGAGGAAATTTATCTGCCGTTTCGCGCCGCGCAGGCGGAGCGTGAAGCGGCCCGCTGCCTCACATGCGGGGAACACAGTATCTGCGAATGGACCTGTCCGCTGCATAACCATATTCCCCAGTGGATCGAACTGGTGAAAGCCGGCGATATTGATGCGGCGGTAGAGCTTTCCCACCAGACCAACTGTCTGCCGGAAATTACCGGGCGCGTCTGTCCGCAGGACCGGCTATGCGAAGGCGCGTGTACACTCCGCGATGAGTATGGCGCGGTTACCATCGGCAACATTGAGCGCTATATCTCCGATCGCGCTCTGAGCAAAGGCTGGCGTCCCGACCTGTCGGACGTACAGAAGAGCGATAAGCGCGTGGCGATTATCGGCGCGGGGCCGGCAGGTCTTGCCTGCGCTGACGTGCTGGCGCGCCATGGCGTAAGCGCCACCGTCTACGATCGCCATCCGGAAATCGGCGGTTTACTCACCTTTGGTATTCCGGCTTTCAAACTGGATAAATCTCTGCTGGCGCGCCGTCGGGAAATCTTCAGCGCGATGGGGATTCGTTTCGAGCTTAACTGCGAAGTAGGGAAAGATATTTCTCTGGAGACGCTGCTGGAGAGTTATGACGCCGTCTTTGTTGGGGTTGGAACCTATCGTTCCATGAAGGCTGATTTACCGAATGAAGATGCGCCGGGGGTATATGATGCGTTGCCATTCCTCATCGCCAATACCAAACAGGTGATGGGGCTTCCGGCGTTGCCTGACGAGCCGTTTATTGATACTGCGGGCCTTAACGTGGTTGTGCTGGGCGGCGGTGACACCGCAATGGACTGCGTACGTACGGCGCTGCGTCATGGCGCTGCTAACGTCACCTGCGCTTATCGCCGCGATGAGGCCAATATGCCGGGGTCGAAAAAAGAGGTGAAAAACGCGCGGGAAGAGGGCGCGAACTTTGAATTTAACGTTCAGCCGGTTGAGTTGGTGCTGGATACGCACGGGCGCGCCAGCGGTATTCGCTGCGGCTTGGCGAACCGGATGGTCAGGGGCGACGCCGCCCGGTACCTGTACCGGACAGCGAGTTCGTGATGCCGGCGGATGCGGTCATTATGGCGTTTGGTTTTCATCCGCATGGTATGTCGTGGCTCGAATCGCATGGCGTGAAGGTGGATAACTGGGGACGTATTGCCGCCAGCGTCGAGAGCGAGTTTCGTTACCAGACGTCCAACCCGAAAATTTTCGCCGGCGGCGATGCGGTGCGCGGCGCCGATCTGGTGGTGACGGCGATGGCAGAAGGCCGACATGCTGCGCAGGGGATACTCGACTGGTTAGCTAAATAAGCGTATTTGTAGGCCGGTTAAGGCCTGGAACGGTTAAATGATTGAGTGATAAAAAATCTTAAACTTATTGGCTAACCTTACTCCGTTTGCAGAAATGTTGACGCTCGCAGGGCTGAACGCCCTGCGATAAACATTTTCCCGTCGGGTCGACGTTTAACAGGCCTGATGAGGCCAATCTTAGTATTGAAAATAGAGTGTAAATTGAAGGAAGGGACGCTATCAGAATCCCTTCTTAGAGCCTATCCCATTAGGGCTATTTTACTTGCCATTTTGGACCTGGGCAGTGCTCGCCAAAACGCATTAGCGTTTTGAACGCCGCTTGCGGCGGCCCGAAGGGCGAGCGTAGCGAGTCAAACCTCACGTACTACGTGTACGCTCCGGTTTTTGCGCGCTGTCCGTGTCCAAACTGGCTGCGCCAATAACGCCTACAGAGATAGGCTCTTAATTTTTATTTTAAGGAACCATATATCTGGTCAACAATCCAGCCATACGTCGCCGCAGGTAATAATCCACTGACAAAAACATTCGGGTTCACTTTAGGATTTGCTACCGGCGAGTGCGGCCTGTTACCTAAAATAACAATCGCCATATGATTAACCGGATCGATAGACGTCAGCGTTCCGGTCCATCCGGTATGTCCATACGTTTGCGGACTGGCTAATACCCCGAACGTTGGGGTCATTGAGGCGTTGCCGTTAACGCGCCACCCCAGACCAAAGGTAGCATCTTCTGGCGAGCGGCGAGTAAACTGCGCAACCGTTTTGTCGTCGAATAGCTTCAGGTTACCGTAGCCGCCCCCATTGAGCATGACTTGCATTAACACAGCCATATCATGGGTGTCAGAAAACAGTCCGGCGTGTCCTGAAACGCCGCCCATTGAGTACCAGGCTTTTTCGTCATGCACCTGGCCCCATAGTGTATTGGTGCGAATATTGGGGAAATGAATCACGCCGTCACGCGTATTGCCGTGTAGTTCCGTTGCGGCGATTTGCGGCGGCGTGAAGCCTTTCATCAGCGGGTTAAAGACGGTATGTTTTAATCCGAGCGGTTTATAAATGGTGGTTTCGACGTAGCGATCTAATGGCATTGCCGTTATCGATTCAATGATAAAACCAAGAATCATATAATCCACGTCGCTGTAGATATGCTTCGACCCAGGTTGATATTCCAGCGGTGTCTTTTTAATCATCTCCAGAGTAGTGCTTTTACTCTGTGAAAATAATTTACCGGCGACGTTTTTATTGGGATATTGTGGGTCGGCAGGAAAGCCCGCGACGTGATGAAGAATATCAATAATGCGGAGTTTATCTTTGCCTTTTATTTTATCCCCAGGCATATCCTTAAAGCCGGGGATATATTTTGATACCAAATCATTGACATCTATTTTTCCTTCATACACTAGTTTTTGCAATGCGAAATTAGTGGCATACATTTTTGTGTTTGAAGCCAGATCATACATCGTGTTAGTGGTCGCCCGAATGGGATGGGCTAACAGCGTGGAACCGTCATATTTTTTGGCATAGCCCTAGGCTTTTTGTAGAACAATATGATTATCTTTTATCACCAGAAGATTGATGCTGGGATATCCGGCATCAATTTGATTTTGAATCCAGCCATCAAGTCGGTGAAGTTTTTGGCTATCAAACCCCACCTGATCAGGGCTCGCGATGGTCAATACCGGATACTCAACGGCAAAAGCTGAAAGGGAAAACGTCAGTAGAACCGTCGCAACGAGAGTAAATTTCATGATGATTCCCTCAGTCTCACTCCGGCCGTCAAATCATATCGCGAGCATGGACTCTGCGGCCCGGAGAAGCAGAATATGGTCATGGCAGTGACAGAAAAATATGGCTGTACATCCGTTCAGTCGGCATTAAGGATTAACCCTTCAGCAGACAAAACCGACCTCACGGCGTAATATTAATGCTCTTTTTACACCCTGGAGCCAGCATGTCGCAAACCATTACGCTTATTAAGGATAAAATTCTTTCTGATAATTATTTTACTCTGCGCAACATTACCTATGACCTGACCCGTCGTAATGGCGAGGTTATCCGTCACAAGCGTGAGGTTTACGATCGCGGGAATGGCGCAACCATTCTGCTTTACAACTCAACTAAAAAAACCGTGGTTCTGGTTCGCCAGTTTCGCGTGGCGACATGGGTCAATGGTAATCAAGACGGTATGTTAATTGAAACCTGCGCTGGCCTGCTTGATAACGACGAGCCGGAGGTCTGTATCCGTAAAGAGGCCATTGAAGAGACAGGGTATGACGTTGGTGAGGTACGCAAGATATTTGAGCTGTATATGTCGCCAGGCGGCGTCACGGAGCTGATTCATTTCTTCATTGCCGAATATCATGATAGCGAGCGTGCCAGCATCGGCGGCGGCGTGGAGGACGAAGAGATTGAGGTGCTTGAACTGCCGTTTTCCCGGGCGCTGGAAATGGTGCGCTCAGGCGAGATTCGGGACGGTAAGACCGTGTTATTGCTTAACTATTTACAGACGTCTCATCTAATGGACTGAAAAAAAAGAAATATATTTCTTTACACAAAAAAGACCAATCCGATAAATCTGATTGAGAACCCTGAGGCGCGCAAGGAAGATACCGCCTTAGCTGTGTTGTTCTGAATCTGGGGTTGTTCCGTTCATGCGCTACCGCGTTATTCTTTTTTGTCTGTTTGGCCTGTTGCCGGTCCAGCTACTGTGGGCTGCGCCAGCGCAACGGACTTTTTCCGACTGGCAGGTCACCTGCAATAACCAAAATTTTTGCGTAGCGCGCAATACTGGCGAACATCATGGGCTGGTGATGACATTAAGCCGCAGCGCCGGGGCGCGTACCGATGCGGTACTGCGTATCGATCGTGGCGGTTTGGCGCCGCCCGACGCTAAAGAAGCCGCAATTGCGCCTCGCTTATTGCTGGATGGCAAACCGCTTTCGTTCAACAGTCCACACTGGCGCGTGTCGCCCTGGCATCTCATGACCGGCGATCCTGCCACCATCACCGCATTTTTACAGACGATTCAGGATGCGCAGGCCATCACCTTAAAAAACGGCGTTCAGACGCTTTCGCTGGCGGGATTAAAAGCGGCATTACTGTTTATCGACGCGCAACAAAAACGTGTGGGCAGCGAAACCGCCTGGATTGAAAAAGGAAACGAACCGCCTCTCAGCGTGCCCCCGGCACCGGCATTAAAGGGGATCGCCGTGATTAATCCAACGCCCGTACCGCTGAGTGAGGAAGAACGCGACGATCTGCTGGACTACGCAGCATGGCGGGTAAACGGCATTCGTTGTTCGCTTGACCCGCTGCGTCGCGAGACGCAGGTCAGCGCGTTGACGGATGGTAAAGCGTTATTGATTGTTAACTGCGAAGCCGGCGCCTATAACACTATTGATCTCGCCTGGGTAGTTTCACGCAAAAAAACGCTCGTCTCGCGCGCCGTACGTTTGCGGCTGCCGTTTAATCGCGGTGTCGAAAGTAATGACATGGAGTTGATGAACTCCTTCTTTGACGAGAAAACGCGTGAACTGGTGACGTTGGCGAAAGGGCGGGGGTTAACCGACTGCGGTA
The DNA here is from genome assembly GCF_050574145.1 of Salmonella sp. GDC200615. Lineage (NCBI taxonomy): Bacteria > Pseudomonadati > Pseudomonadota > Gammaproteobacteria > Enterobacterales > Enterobacteriaceae > Salmonella > Salmonella sp. GDC200615. The sequence goes on from NZ_CP192247.1 coordinate 1,332,822, forward strand.
TCCAGACGCGCTGGCGTTATGATGGCGATCGTTTTCGTCTGGTGCGTTATGCCGAAGAACCGAGCTGCGATAGCTGGCACGGGCCGGATGCCTGGCCTACGCTGTGGATCACGCGTTGAATCCTGGTTGTTATCCCCTTTTCAGAATAGGGATACACCTATTGAGGTTTCATTTATGGTATAGAGATTGCTACGTTACGGTAGGATTGTTACTTTACCCGATAGCCTCACCACAGCAGGAAATAGTATGAAAATAAATAATGGCCCCGTATTATGCCCCCATTGTGGCTGCCTGAGCGCTTATTATGAAATAGATCGGCTGGCGGCGATAAGAGAAAAAGTGAATAAAGAAGGCGGATCAGCGGCGTGGGATTCAACATTGCAGGCGCATAAAAAAAAGCCTTTTGCCTGATGTGCCATAAATCCATTGATGAGGTCGTCATCGGGCAGTCAGATGCGCCTGAGTCTACGAAGTAATTTTGCACAGCCTACAGAACAGGTCTGCAGACTGTGCAAAGTCTGTGTTGCTAACGCTCGCCTTAGCCTTTGATGTTCAGCACCCGGCGGGCTTTTTCTACAATATTTTCCACGGTAAAGCCAAAATACGGGAACAGTTTGTCAGCCGGGGCGGATTCACCGTATCCCGTCATGCCGATAATTGCGCCTTTTAGGCCAACATATTTATACCAGTAGTCGGCTATACCGGCTTCCACCGCGACGCGGGCGGTCACGTGCGCCGGTAGCACAGATTCGCGATATGCCTCGTCCTGCGCATCGAAAATATCCGTTGAAGGCAACGACACCACGCGAACGTTATGCCCCTCGCCAGTCAATTTTTCCGCCGCCTGGAGGGTAATTTCCATTTCCGATCCGGTAGCGATCAGAATGATATCCGGCTTGCCGCCGCTATCTTTCAGAATATAACCGCCGCGGGCAATCGCTTTCACCTGTTCCGGCGTGCGTTCCACCTGCGCCAGATTTTGCCGCGAGAGAATCAACGCCGTCGGCCCGTGCTGACGTTCAATGGCCAGCTTCCAGCCGACCGCCGCCTCAACCTGATCGCAGGGACGCCAGGTGCTGAAGTTTGGCGTTAAGCGCAGGCTCGCCAGTTGTTCCACGGCCTGGTGCGTCGGGCCATCTTCGCCTAAACCGATGGAGTCGTGGGTATAGACCATAATCTGCCGGGCTTTCATTAAGGCCGCCATACGCGCCGCGTTACGCGCATATTCGACAAACATCAGAAACGTGGCGGTATACGGTACAAAGCCGCCGTGATGGGCGATGCCGTTGGCAATGGCGGTCATGCCGAATTCGCGCACGCCATAGTGAATATAATTACCTGCCGGATCCTCTTTCAACGAGGTCGAACCTTTCCAGATAGTCAGGTTGCTCGGCGCCAGATCCGCCGATCCGCCCAACAGTTCCGGCAACAGGGGACCGTAGGCATTGAGCGTATTTTGCGATGCTTTACGGGTGGCGATTTTGGCCGGATTAGCCTGCAAGTCGTTAATAAATTTTTGCGTGGCGGATTCCCATGCCTCCGGCAGTCCGCCGCTCATCCGGCGGGTAAACTCCGCGGCCAGCTCAGGATAAGCCTTCTCATAAGCAGCAAACTTTTCCTGCCACTGCTGCTGCGCTTTCTCGCCTTTTTCACGGCCATCCCACGCGCGGTAAATTTCTTTTGGGATCTCAAACGCCGGATGATGCCATCCCAGCTTCTGGCGAGTCAGCGCCACCTCTTCTTCGCCCAGCGCCGCGCCGTGCGGCTCCTCCTTCCCGGCTTTATTCGGCGAGCCAAAACCTATCACCGTCCGACAGATAATTAGCGAAGGTTTATCTTTTACGCTCTGGGCTTCGAGAATGGCTTTTTTCACCGCCTCCGGATCGTGCCCGTCAATGTCATATACGACATGCCAGTGGTAGGCTTCAAAACGTTTGGCGGTATCGTCGGTAAACCAGCCTTCGGTTTCGCCATCAATGGAGATGCCGTTGTGATCGTAAAAGCCGATCAGTTTGCCCAGTCCCAGCGTACCAGCCAGCGAACACACCTCATGCGAGATCCCCTCCATCAGACAGCCGTCGCCCATAAAGACATAGGTGTAGTGGTCGACAATCTCATGGTCCGGCCGGTTGAACTGTGCGCCTAACGTACGCTCGGCAATCGCCAGCCCGACGGCATTCGCCAGCCCCTGGCCCAGCGGTCCGGTGGTGGTTTCAACGCCGGGCGTATAGCCAATCTCCGGGTGACCTGGCGTTTTAGAGTGCAGTTGACGGAAGTTTTTTAACTCCTCCAGCGGCAGGTCATAACCGGTTAAATGCAGCAGACTATAGAGCAGCATGGAGGCGTGACCGTTGGAAAGGATAAAACGGTCACGGTCATACCAGGTTGGATCGGTGGGGTTATGTTTAAGAAAATCGTTCCATAGCACTTCAGCGATATCCGCCATCCCCATCGGCGCGCCGGGGTGCCCGGAATTGGCTTTTTGAACGGCATCCATGCTCAGCGCACGAATCGCATTGGCAAGGTCTTTACGGGACATAAATCACTCCATGCAAGGTTTATAGTTTGGCGGCAAGCAGGTCTTCCAGTTTGCGCTGGTCAATGGCAAAAAGACGGATACCTTCCGACAGCTTCTCTACGGCCATCGCGTCCTGATTATGTTCCCAGTGGAACTCCGCTTCCGTCATTGGCGTAGGACGGTGGAACATCTGCGAGGAAGGCACCAGTTTACGGATCACCGGTTCTTCTTTTTCTTTCAGCTCTTTAAGCAGGTTAGGGGAGATAGTCAGTCGATCGCAGCCGGTTAGCGCGAGGATTTGCTCAGTACGGCGGAAACTTGCCCCCATCACGATGGTTTCATAGCGATGCTGTTTAAAGTAATCGTAGATATTGCGTACCGATTTCACGCCGGGATCTTCCTCCACGACATACGGCTCCAGCGGACTACGCGCCTGATACCAGTCGTAAATTCGGCCCACGAACGGAGAGATCAAATAGACGCCCGCTTCGGCGCAGGCGCGCGCCTGGGCAAAAGAGAACAACAACGTCAGGTTGCAATTAATACCCTCTTTTTCGAGCTGCCCGGCGGCGCGGATACCTTCCCAGGTCGCGGCGAGCTTGATCAGAATGCGTGATTTATCAACACCCTGCTGCTGGTAGAGATCCACCAGATGGCGCGCTTTCTCGATACTTTTTTCTTTATCGAACGATAACCGCGCGTCGACTTCAGTGGAGACGCGACCGGGAATACTTTTCAGTATTTCCGCGCCAAAATTAACCGCCAGTTTATCGCTGGCTGCCGCAACCTGCTGTTCCTGCGTACCGCCGTGTTTTTTCCCCCAGGCAATCGCATCCTCAATCAAATGACCATACTGCTCAAGCCCGGCGGCTTTTAACAGTAAAGAGGGATTTGTCGTGGCATCCTGCGGCTGGTAGTGGCGGATGGACTCGATGTCGCCGCTATCGGCGACGACGGTAGTGAATTGTTTGATGCCGTCTAGCTGGTTCATAGGAAATACTCCTTGAAAAGTAAAGTGTTAGATGAGTGTGTTGATTCACACTTCTGAAAGATTGATACACTACATAACCAAAAAGCATAGCAGACAGGCATGGTATTGCTGGTATAAGCAGGTAACATGGCCGTTATAAGTTGATAACAAACTCTTGCGCCGCGTCGTGATAGTTTGCAGACCTTCAAAGTTTGTGTTGCGCAGTACGGTGATAATGTGCGGCGCACCAGGCCGCGTCACTTTTTGAACGATACGTGAAAGGAACAACAAAATGGATGAGCAGTTAAAACAAAGCGCCCTTGATTTCCACGAATTTCCGGTACCCGGTAAAATTCAGGTTTCTCCGACTAAGCCCCTTGCCACCCAACGCGATCTGGCGTTGGCTTACTCGCCAGGCGTGGCGGCGCCCTGCCTGGAAATCGAAAAAGATCCGCTGGCAGCCTACAAATACACCGCGCGCGGCAACCTTGTCGCGGTCATTTCCAACGGTACAGCGGTGCTGGGGTTAGGCAACATTGGCGCGCTGGCCGGCAAGCCGGTCATGGAAGGCAAAGGCGTTCTGTTTAAAAAATTCGCCGGCATTGATGTGTTTGACATTGAAGTCGATGAGCTTGACCCGGACAAATTTATCAATGTGGTCGCAGCGCTGGAGCCGACTTTTGGCGGCATTAACCTCGAAGACATTAAAGCGCCGGAATGTTTCTATATTGAACAGAAACTGCGCGAGCGCATGAACATCCCGGTTTTCCATGACGATCAGCACGGAACGGCGATCATTAGTACGGCCGCCATTCTTAATGGTCTGCGAGTCGTAGAGAAAAATATTTCCGACGTACGGATGGTCGTCTCCGGCGCAGGGGCGGCGGCAATCGCTTGTATGAACCTGCTGGTCGCGTTGGGGATGCAAAAGCACAACATCGTGGTGTGCGACTCTAAGGGCGTTATTTACAAAGGCCGTGAGCCGAATATGGCGGAGACCAAAGCGGCCTATGCGGTAGACGACAGCGGCAAGCGCACGCTGGATGAGGTCATTGACGGCGCGGATATTTTCCTCGGCTGTTCAGGCCCGAAAGTGCTGACTCAGGAGATGGTGAAGAAAATGGCCCGCGCGCCAATGATTCTGGCGCTGGCTAACCCGGAACCGGAAATTCTGCCGCCGCTGGCGAAAGAAGTGCGTCCGGACGCCATCATCTGTACCGGTCGTTCCGACTATCCGAACCAGGTGAACAACGTATTGTGCTTCCCGTTTATCTTCCGCGGCGCACTGGACGTCGGCGCGACGGCGATCAACGAAGAGATGAAACTGGCGGCGGTCCGTGCGATTGCCGAGCTGGCGCACGCCGAACAGAGCGAAGTGGTGGCCTCGGCCTATGGCGATCAGGACCTGAGCTTTGGGCCGGAATACATTATTCCGAAACCGTTTGACCCGCGTCTGATTGTCAAAATCGCTCCGGCGGTCGCGAAAGCGGCAATGGATTCCGGCGTGGCGACGCGCCCGATTGCTGACTTTGATGCCTATATCGATAAACTGACCGAGTTTGTCTACAAAACCAACCTGTTCATGAAGCCGATCTTCTCGCAGGCACGCAAAGATCCGAAGCGCGTAGTGCTGCCGGAAGGGGAAGAGGCGCGCGTGCTGCACGCAACCCAGGAGTTGATAACCCTGGGACTGGCGAAGCCCATCCTGATCGGACGTCCGAGCGTGATCGAAATGCGTATCCAGAAACTGGGGCTACAGATCAAAGCGGGCGTTGATTTCGAGATCGTGAATAATGAATCCGATCCGCGCTTCAAAGAGTACTGGAGCGAGTATTACCAGATCATGAAGCGTCGCGGGGTAACTCAGGAACAGGCGCAGCGTGCGATGATCGGCAACCATACGGCCATTGGCGCGATCATGGTGCAGCGTGGGGAAGCGGATGCGATGATCTGCGGCACCATCGGCGACTACCATGAGCATTTCAGCGTCGTGAAAGCCGTCTTTGGCTACCGTGACGGCGTGCATACGGCAGGGGCGATGAACGCCTTACTGCTGCCAAGCGGCAACACTTTTATCGCCGATACTTATGTTAACGAAGATCCCACGCCGGAACAGTTGGCGGAGATCGCCGTAATGGCGGCGGAAACCGTTCGCCGCTTTGGTATTGAGCCGAAAGTCGCGCTGTTGTCGCACTCTAACTTTGGTTCCTCAAATTCGCTGTCCGCCAGCAAAATGCGCGAAACCCTTGAGCGGGTACGCGAACGAGCGCCCGATCTGATGATTGACGGTGAGATGCACGGTGATGCGGCGTTGGTGGAAAGTATTCGTAATGACCGGATGCCGGATAGCCCGCTGAAGGGAGCCGCCAATATTCTGGTGATGCCGAATATGGAAGCCGCCCGCATTAGTTACAACTTACTACGCGTCTCCAGTTCCGAAGGCGTCACGGTCGGCCCGGTCCTGATGGGCGTGTCTAAACCGGTACATGTATTAACGCCGATCGCCTCTGTACGCCGTATCGTGAATATGGTGGCGTTAGCGGTAGTTGAAGCGCAAACCACGCCGCTTTAATAACGTATTACTCTCTCTTCTGGCGCAGGTTCTCCTGCGCTTTTTTTATGCGCCGCTGGGCTTCGCCATGGCATGAAAGGCTCGAGTGGGGATATTCTGGAACCTATTGCGTTACCCCTACTTATTTCACTGAATCTGTACTATGCACAAATCGAGTGATACGCATTATTTTTATCAATAATAGTAATATAAAGAATAGTCGGTGGGTATTTATTGCGGAACAGGCTTAAATTCAGAATGACGCCTGAAAATGTGATGCACCACGATATTTATCGTTAACACCTTCGACAGAAGTCCCTTTTATTTTCTTTCTCTTAGTGATCTACCTCACCTTTTACATCACCTTGCCGAATTTTGTTATTTACTCCGACAAAAAATTGCCACGATGACGGCAGTTTCAGTGGAGACGGTGAGCAATGAATAAAGAACGCATTATTCAGGAATTTGTGCCGGGCAAACAGGTCACTCTGGCGCATCTCATTGCGCACCCTGGTGAAGAACTGGCGAAAAAGATCGGCGTTCCCGATGCTGGCGCGATTGGCATTATGACCTTAACGCCGGGGGAAACGGCGATGATCGCTGGCGATTTAGCGATGAAGGCTGCGGATGTACACATCGGTTTTCTCGACAGATTTAGCGGCGCGCTGGTGATTTATGGCACCGTCGGCGCAGTAGAAGAAGCGCTATTACAGACGGTCAGCGGGCTGGGGCGATTATTAAACTTTACCCTGTGTGAGTTAACAAAAAGTTAATTGGTGGCGGTAATGAAACGTATTGCTTTTGTCGGCGCGGTCGGTGCCGGAAAAACAACGCTTTTTAACGCGTTACGGGGAAATTATTCCCTCGCCAGAAAAACGCAGGCCGTGGAATTTAATGATCATGGCGATATCGATACGCCGGGTGAATATTTTAGCCATCCCCGTTGGTATCACGCCTTAATTACCACGTTGCAGGATGTGGACACGCTGATTTATGTCCACGCGGCAAACGATAAAGAAAGTCGCTTACCTGCCGGGTTATTGGATGTTGGAACCCGTAAACGACATATCGCCGTTATCAGCAAAACGGACATGCCGGATGCCGACGTCGCCGCTACGCGGCAGTTGCTTTGCGAGATTGGATTCCGGGAGCCGATTTTCGAGCTCAACGGCCACGACCCGCAAAGCGTGCGGCAGTTGGTGGATTATCTGGCGGCTCTCAGTGAACAGGAGGAAGAGGCAGGTGAAAAAACTTATCACAGCTAACGATATTCGTGCGGCCCACGCCCGCGGCGAACAGGCGATGTCGGTAGTGCTGCGCGCCAGCATTATTACCCCGGAGGCTCGCGAAGTGGCGGAACTACTGGGCTTCACGATTACCGAATGCGACGAGTCCGTTCCGGCATCCACATCGGCGCAGGCGTGTAAAAACGAAAGCCAGCGCATTCGGGAAGCCATCATCGCGCAGCTCCCGGAAGGGCAGTTTACTGAAAGCCTGGTGGCGCAGTTGATGGAAAAAGTGCTGAAGGAAAAGCAGTCGTTGGAACTGGGGACGATGCAGCCGAGCTTTACCTCCGTCACGGGTAAAGGCGGCGTGAAAGTCATTGACGGCAGCAGCGTGAAATTTGGCCGCTTCGACGGCGCCGAACCGCACTGCGTCGGCTTAACCGATCTGGTTACAGAGCAGGACGGCAGCAGCATGGCCGCCGGGTTTATGCAGTGGGACAACGCCTTTTTTCCGTGGACGCTGAACTACGACGAAATCGACATGGTGCTGGAGGGCGAACTGCACGTACGCCATGAAGGCGAAACCATGATTGCCAAAGCCGGAGATGTCATGTTCATCCCTAAAGGCTCCAGCATTGAATTTGGCACGCCAACGTCCGTGCGCTTTCTGTACGTCGCCTGGCCTGCGAACTGGCAATCCGTATGAACGATTTCATCACCGAAACGTGGCTCAGAGCGAATCATACGCTCAGCGAAGGATCGGAGATCCATCTGCCCGCTGATGCACGACTGACGCCCTCGGCCCGGGAACTGCTGGAAAGTCGCCGCCTGCGCATTAAGTTTCTGGATCCGCAAGGCAGGCTGTTTGTCGATGATGACGAACAGCAGCCGCAGCCGGTACATGGCTTAACCAGTAGCGATACGCACCCACAGGCCTGCTGTGAACTGTGCCGCCAGCCGGTGGTGAAAAAGCCCGATACGCTGACCCATCTGACGGCGGACAAAATGGTCGCCAAAAGCGACCCGCGCCTCGGCTTTCGCGCCGCGCTCGACAGCGCCATCGCGCTGACCGTGTGGCTACAAATCGAACTGGCGGAACCCTGGCAGCCGTGGCTTTTCGATATCCGCTCGCGGCTGGGCAACATTATGCGCGCCGACGCTATAGATGAACCGCTGGCGGCGCAGGCGATCGTCGGGCTCAACGAGGATGAGCTGCATCGGCTTTCCCACCAGCCGCTGCGCTACCTCGACCACGATCACCTAGTGCCGGAGGCCAGCCACGGTCGCGATGCGGCGCTGCTTAATCTGCTGCGAACCAAAGTCCGCGAAACGGAAACCCTTGCCGCACAAGTGTTTATTACCCGTAGTTTTGAGGTCTTGCGCCCGGACATTTTACAGGCGCTGAACCGTCTCTCCAGCACGGTTTACGTGATGATGATTTTGAGCGTGGCGAAACATCCGCTGACGGTCGCCCAAATTCAACAACGGTTGGGAGAGAAGCCATGATCATTGAACGCGCCCGCGAACTGGCGGTACGCGCCCCCTCCAGAGTCGTCTTTCCTGATGCGCTGGACGAACGCGTGCTGAAAGCGGCGCATTACCTGCAACAGTACGGTCTGGCTCGCCCCGTTCTGGTCGCCAGCCCGTTTGCGCTGCGTCAGTTTGCCCTGAGTCATCGTATGCCGATGGATGGCATTCAGGTCATCGACCCACACAGCAACCTGAGTATGCGCCAGCGTTTTGCGCAACGCTGGCTTGCCCGCGCCGGAGAAAAAATGCCGCCGGACGCAGTGGAAAAGCTTAGCGACCCGCTGATGTTCGCTGCCGCCATGGTGAGCGCCGGTGAGGCTGATGTGTGTATCGCAGGCAACCTGTCGTCAACGGCGAATGTGCTGCGCGCAGGGCTGCGGGTGATTGGCCTGCAACCTGGGTGCAAAACATTGTCGTCTATTTTCCTGATGCTGCCGCAGTATGCCGGTCCGGCATTAGGGTTCGCCGATTGCAGCGTAGTACCGCAGCCGACGGCGGCGCAGCTGGCGGATATCGCTATCGCCAGCGCCGACACCTGGCGGGCCATTACCGGCGAAGAGCCGCGCGTGGCGATGCTGTCATTTTCAAGCAACGGCAGCGCCCGTCACCCCAATGTCGCCAACGTGCAGCAGGCGACAGAGCTCGTTCGCGAACGTGCGCCGCAACTGCTTGTGGACGGTGAATTGCAGTTTGACGCCGCTTTCGTCCCGGAGGTCGCCGCGCAAAAAGCGCCTGACAGCCCGCTGCAAGGCCGCGCCAACGTGATGATTTTCCCGTCGCTGGAGGCGGGCAATATTGGCTACAAAATCGCTCAGCGTCTGGGAGGCTATCGCGCTGTTGGGCCGCTAATTCAGGGGCTTGCCTCGCCGCTTAACGACCTCTCCCGAGGCTGTAGCGTGCAGGAAATTATCGAACTGGCGTTGGTGGCAGCCGTGCCGCGCCAGGCTGACGTGAGCCGCGAACGCAGCTTACACACACTGGTTGAATGAACGGTCCCGTTCTGGACCCCTTTAATGAGAGGAAAACACGATGGAAGCATTAGGAATGATTGAAACCCGGGGCCTGGTTGCGCTGATTGAGGCCTCCGATGCGATGGTAAAAGCCGCGCGCGTGAAGCTGGTCGGCGTGAAGCAGATTGGCGGTGGCCTGTGTACGGCCATGGTGCGTGGCGACGTGGCGGCGTGCAAAGCCGCAACCGATGCTGGCGCCGCTGCGGCGCAGCGCATTGGCGAGCTGGTCTCCGTACACGTGATTCCACGCCCGCACGGCGATCTGGAAGAAGTGTTCCCGATCAGCTTCAAAGGCGACAGCAACATTTGATGGTAGGCCGGATAAGACGCGCAGCGTCGCCATCCGGCATGAATGCGCGCCATTGCCTGATGGTGCGCAGATTCAAGGCCTACGACCCAACGGGCAATCCATGGAGGCGGATATGAAACTGGCAGTCGTCACAGGACAAATCGTATGTACCGTCCGCCATCAGGGACTGGCGCATGACAAATTGCTGATGGTGGAAATGATCGATGCCCAGGGCAACCCCGACGGGCAGTGTGCCGTCGCTATCGACAGTATCGGGGCGGGAACCGGAGAGTGGGTACTGCTGGTCAGCGGCAGTTCCGCGCGCCAGGCGCATCGCAGCGAATTATCACCGGTCGATCTGTGCGTCATTGGCATCGTCGATGAAGTGGTGGCTGGCGGGAAAGTGGTTTTCCATAAATAGGACTGAACATCATGAATCAACAGGATATTGAACAGGTGGTGAAAGCGGTGCTGCTGAAAATGAAAGACAGCAGCCAGCCGGCCAGTACTGTTCATGAGATGGGCGTTTTTGCCTCCCTGGATGACGCAGTGGCGGCAGCAAAACGGGCCCAGCAGGGGCTGAAGAGCGTGGCGATGCGCCAGCTTGCCATTCATGCCATTCGCGAAGCGGGCGAAAAACACGCCCGAGAATTAGCGGAACTTGCCGTCAGCGAAACCGGCATGGGACGCGTTGACGATAAATTTGCCAAAAACGTGGAGCAGGCGCGCGGCACGCCGGGCGTCGAGCGTTTATCTCCGCAGGTGCTGACCGGCGATAACGGCCTGACGCTGATTGAAAATGCGCCGTGGGGCGTGGTGGCCTCGGTCACGCCGTCCACCAATCCGGCGGCGACGGTGATTAATAACGCCATCAGCCTGATTGCCGCAGGCAACAGCGTCGTGTTTGCCCCGCATCCGGCGGCGAAAAAGGTCTCTCAGCGGGCAATCACTCTCCTCAATCAGGCGGTGGTCGCCGCCGGTGGCCCGGAAAATTTGCTGGTCACCGTGGCGAACCCGGATATCGAAACCGCCCAGCGGTTGTTCAAATATCCCGGTATTGGCCTGCTGGTGGTGACTGGCGGCGAAGCGGTGGTGGACGCGGCGCGCAAACATACTAATAAACGCCTGATTGCCGCCGGTGCCGGCAATCCCCCGGTGGTGGTGGATGAGACCGCCGACCTGCCGCGCGCCGCACAATCCATCGTCAAAGGCGCATCGTTTGATAACAACATCATCTGCGCCGACGAAAAAGTGCTGATTGTGGTGGATAGTGTCGCCGACGAGCTGATGCGTCTGATGGAAGGTCAGCACGCGGTGAAACTGACCGCCGCTCAGGCCGAACAGCTCCAGCCGGTGCTGCTGAAGAATATCGATGAACGCGGCAAAGGTACCGTCAGCCGTGACTGGGTCGGTCGTGACGCGGGCAAGATTGCCGCAGCCATCGGCCTGAACGTCCCGGATCAAACGCGCCTGCTGTTTGTGGAAACGCCAGCTAACCATCCGTTTGCCGTCACTGAAATGATGATGCCGGTACTGCCGGTGGTGCGGGTCGCCAACGTCGAAGAAGCCATCGCCCTGGCGGTTCAGCTTGAAGGCGGTTGCCACCATACGGCGGCGATGCACTCGCGCAATATCGACAACATGAACCAGATGGCGAACGCCATCGACACCAGCATTTTCGTCAAAAACGGGCCGTGCATTGCCGGGCTTGGATTGGGCGGAGAAGGCTGTACCACCATGACTATCACTACGCCAACCGGCGAAGGCGTGACCAGCGCACGTACCTTTGTGCGGCTGCGTCGATGCGTGCTGGTGGATGCGTTTCGCATTGTATAAGGGATGACTCATGGCGCACGACGAACAACTCTGGCTCACCCCAAGACTGCAAAAAGCGGCGGCCCTGTGTAACCAGACGCCCGCCGCCAGCGACGCGCCGCTGTGGCTGGGCGTCGATTTGGGCACCTGCGACGTGGTGTCGATGGTGGTCGACGGCAACGCCCAGCCGGTGGCGGTGTGCCTTGACTGGGCCGACGTTGTGCGTGACGGCATCGTCTGGGATTTCTTCGGTGCCGTCACCCTCGTGCGCCGCCATCTCGACACCCTTGAACAGCAGCTCGGCTGCCGCTTCACCCACGCGGCGACCTCGTTCCCACCGGGTACTGACCCGCGTATTTCGATCAACGTGCTGGAGTCTGCTGGGTTAGAAGTCAGCCACGTACTGGATGAACCGACGGCGGTGGCGGATCTGCTGGCGCTTGATAATGCAGGCGTGGTGGATATTGGCGGCGGCACTACCGGCATTGCCATCGTCAAACAGGGCAAGGTGACTTACTCCGCCGATGAAGCCACTGGCGGGCACCATATCTCCCTGACGCTGGCGGGTAACCGACGTATTCCCCTGGAAGAGGCGGAACAGTACAAGCGCAGCAACGCGCAGGAGATTTGGCCGGTAGTGAAGCCGGTGTACGAAAAGATGGCGGAAATCGTCGCTTGCCATATTGCCGGGCAGGGAGTGACAGATTTATGGCTGGCGGGCGGTTCCTGTATGCAGCCGGGCGTGGAGGCGTTATTTCGCCAGCGTTTCCCGGAGTTACAGGTGCATTTACCGCAGCACAGCCTGTTTATGACCCCGCTGGCGATAGCCAACAGCGGGAGAGCGAAAGCGGAGGGACTCTATGCAAGCTGAACTACAGACGGCGCTGTTTCAGGCATTCGACACCCTGAATCTGCAACGGGTGAAAACGTTCAGCGTACCGCCGGTCACGCTGTGCGGACTTGGGGCGCTCGGCGCCTGCGGCCAGGAAGCGCAAGCGCGAGGCGTAAGCCATCTGTTTGTGATGGTCGACAGCTTCCTGCATCAGGCGGGAATGACCGCGCCGCTGGCACGCAGCCTGGCGATGAAAGGCGTGGCGATGACAGTCTGGCCGTGTCCGCCAGGCGAGCCGTGCATCACCGACGTTTGCGCGGCGGTGGCGCAACTGCGTGAGGCGGCGTGCGACGGCGTAGTGGCCTTTGGCGGCGGTTCGGTGCTGGACGCGGCGAAAGCGGTCGCCCTGCTGGTGACTAACCCTGACCAGACGCTGAGCGCCATGACCGAGCGCAGCACATTACGCCCGCGTCTGCCGCTGATTGCGGTGCCGACCACCGCCGGAACCGGTTCTGAAACCACCAACGTGACGGTGATTATCGACGCGGTCAGCGGGCGCAAGCAGGTGCTGGCACACGCGTCACTAATGCCGGACGTGGCGATTCTTGATGCTGCCGTGACCGAAGGCGTTCCGCCAAACGTGACGGCGATGACCGGTATCGATGCGTTGACGCATGCGATTGAGGCCTACAGCGCGCTCAACGCCACGCCGTTTACCGACAGCCTGGCGATTGGCGCGATAGCGATGATTGGCAAATCGCTGCCGAAAGCCGTGGGTTACGGCCACGATCTGGCGGCGCGTGAAAATATGTTGTTGGCCTCCTGTATGGCGGGAATGGCCTTTTCCAGCGCCGGTCTGGGGCTGTGTCACGCGATGGCGCACCAGCCAGGGGCGGCGCTGCATATTCCGCACGGCCAGGCCAACGCCATGCTGCTACCGACGGTCATGGGCTTTAACCGGATGGTTTGCCGCGAACGCTTCAGTCAAATCGGTCGGGCGTTAACCAATAAGAAATCGGACGATCGCGATGCGATTGCAGCGGTGAGCGAGCTGATTGCCGAAGTGGGCCAGAGCAAACGGCTGGCTGACGCTGGCGCCAAACCCGAACACTACAGCGCGTGGGCGCAAGCCGCGCTGGAGGATATTTGTCTGCGCAGTAACCCACGCACCGCCACACAGGCACAGATTATCGACCTGTACGCGGCTGCCGGGTAATGCCTGTAGGCCGGATAAGGTGCTCGCACCGCCATCCGGCAATAACACGGCGTTAATGCCGGAGGCGACGTAAACGTCTTATCCGGCTTACAAATCAAAAATGACAGGGAGTAGGGGCTATGGGAATTAACGAAATCATCATGTACATCATGATGTTCTTTATGCTGATTGCCGCCGTGGACAGGATCCTGTCGCAGTTCGGCGGGTCGGCGCGCTTCCTCGGTAAATTTGGCAAGAGTATCGAGGGGGCTGGCGGCCAGTTTGAAGAGGGCTTTATGGCGATGGGCGCGCTGGGACTGGCGATGGTCGGTATGACCGCGCTGGCGCCGGTGCTGGCGCATGTACTGGGGCCGGTTATTATCCCGGTATACGAAATGCTGGGCGCGAACCCATCCATGTTCGCGGGTACGCTGCTGGCCTGTGATATGGGCGGATTCTTCCTCGCCAAAGAGCTGGCCGGCGGTGATGTCGCGGCGTGGCTATACTCAGGGTTAATACTTGGGTCGATGATGGGGCCGACCATTGTGTTCTCCATTCCGGTGGCGCTCGGCATTATCGAACCGTCTGACCGCCGCTACCTGGCGCTTGGCGTACTGGCGGGTATCGTCACCATTCCCATTGGCTGCATTGCGGGGGGATTGATCGCCATGTACTCAGGCGTGCAGATCAATGGTCAGCCAGTGGAGTTTACCTTCGCGCTGATCCTGATGAACATGATCCCGGTATTGATTGTCGCGGTGCTGGTAGCGCTGGGGCTGAAGTTCATCCCGGAAAAAATGATCAACGGTTTCCAGATTTTCGCCAAATTTCTGGTGGCGCTGATCACCATCGGTCTGGCGGCTGCGGTGATTAAATTCCTGTTGGGCTGGGAGTTGATTCCGGGGCTCGACCCGATCTTTATGGCGCCAGGCGACAAACCTGGCGAAGTGATGCGCGCCATTGAAGTGATCGGCTCTATCTCCTGCGTGCTGCTCGGCGCGTATCCGATGGTGCTGTTACTGACCCGCTGGTTTGAAAAACCGTTGATGAATGTCGGTAAGCTGCTGAACGTAAATAATATTGCGGCGGCAGGCATGGTGGCGACCCTGGCGAACAATATCCCGATGTTCGGCATGATGAAGCAGATGGATACCCGCGGCAAAGTGATTAACTGAGCATTTGCCGTCTCTGCGGCATTCGCGCTGGGCGACCATTTAGGCTTCGCCGCTGCCAACATGAACGCCATGATCTTCCCGATGATTGTCGGCAAGCTGATCGGCGGCGTGACGGCGATTGGCGTGGCGATGATGCTGGTGCCGAAAGATGACGCCGCCCAGGTGAAAACCGAAGCGGAGGCGCAATCGTGAACACTCGCCAGCTACTGAGCGTCGGTATCGATATCGGCACCACCACCACGCAGGTGATCTTCTCGCGCCTGGAGTTGGTTAACCGTGCGGCGGTGTCGCAGGTGCCGCGCTACGAATTCATCAAACGCGACATTAGCTGGCAAAGCCCGGTCTTCTTTACGCCCGTGGATAAGCAGGGCGGTCTGAAAGAGGCCGAACTTAAAGCGCTGATTCTGGCCCAGTATCAGGCCGCAGGCATCGCGCCTGAATCGGTGGACTCAGGGGCTATCATTATCACCGGCGAAAGCGCCAAAACCCGCAACGCCCGTCCGGCGGTCATGACGCTCTCGCAGTCGCTGGGCGACTTTGTGGTCGCCAGCGCCGGGCCGCATCTGGAATCGGTCATTGCCGGTTACGGCGCCGGAGCGCAAAGCTTGTCTGAGCAGCGGATGTGCCGGGTGCTGAATATTGATATCGGCGGCGGCACGTCTAACTACGCGCTGTTTGACGCGGGAAAAGTCAGCGGCACCGCCTGCCTTAACGTCGGTGGTCGCCTGCTGGAAACCGATGCTCAGGGGCGCGTGGTTTATGCCCATCAGCCGGGGCAGATGATTATCGATGAGGTGTTCGGTTCGGGTACTGATGCTCGCGCCTTAGCTGCCGCACAGTTGGGACAGGTGGCGCGGCGGATGGCGGATCTCATCGTCGAGGTTATCACTGGCGCGCTCTCGCCGCTGGCGCAATCGCTGATGCAAACCGGGCTGCTGCCCGCCGATATTACGCCAGAGGTGATCACCCTTTCCGGTGGGGTAGGTGAATGCTACCGCAACCAACCTGCCGATCCGTTCTGCTTTTCTGATATCGGGCCGCTGCTGGCGACCGCGCTGCATGAGCACCCGCGTCTGCGCGAGATGAACGTGCAGTTTCCGGCGCAAACCGTGCGCGCCACGGTGATTGGCGCGGGGGCCCATACGCTGTCGCTTTCCGGCAGTACTATCTGGCTGGAAGACGTCCAACTGCCGCTGCGCAACCTGCCGGTGGCGATCCCGCAGGATGACGCCGATCTGGTGAACGCCTGGAGGCAGGCGCTTCTCCAGCTTGATCTCGACCCGCAAACCGACGCTTACGTGCTGGCGCTTCCCGCCACGCTTCCGGTGCGTTACGCCGCATTACTCACGGTCATCAACGCGCTGACGGCTTTTGTCGCGCGTTATCCCAATCCACATCCCCTGCTGGTGGTGGCCGAGCAGGATTTTGGTAAAGCGCTGGGCATGTTATTGCGCCCACAGTTACCGCAACTTCCGCTGGCGGTCATCGATGAGGTGGTCGTGCGGGTGGGAGACTATATCGACATTGGTACGCCTCTTTTTGGCGGATCGGTTGTGCCGGTGACGGTGAAATCACTCGCATTTCCTTCCTGAGGGAACGACTTATGAAACTAAAGACCACATTGTTCGGCAATGTTTATCAGTTTAAGGATGTAAAAGAGGTACTGGCTAAAGCCAACGAACTGCGTTCGGGGGATGTGCTGGCCGGGGTTGCCGCGGCAAGTTCGCAGGAGCGCGTAGCGGCAAAACAGGTACTGTCGGAAATGACGGTGGCGGATATCCGCAACAATCCGGTGATTGCCTATGAAGAGGACTGCGTGACGCGCCTGATTCAGGATGACGTCAACGAAACGGCCTATAACCGGATTAAAAACTGGAGCATCAGCGAACTGCGCGAATACGTACTGAGCGATGAAACCTCCGTGGACGACATCGCGTTTACCCGCAAAGGGCTGACCTCCGAAGTGGTGGCGGCAGTAGCGAAAATCTGCTCCAACGCTGACCTGATCTACGGCGGCAAGAAAATGCCGGTGATCAAAAAAGCCAATACCACCATCGGTATTCCGGGCACCTTTAGCTGCCGTTTGCAGCCGAACGATACCCGTGACGATGTACAGAGTATCGCCGCGCAAATCTACGAAGGGCTTTCTTTCGGCGCAGGCGATGCGGTGATCGGCGTTAACCCGGTGACCGATGACGTGGAGAACCTGACCCGCGTGCTCGACACCGTTTACGGCGTTATCGATAAATTCAATATTCCGACCCAGGGCTGCGTGCTGGCGCATGTCACCACCCAGATTGAAGCGATTCGCCGCGGCGCGCCGGGCGGACTGATTTTCCAGAGCATTTGCGGCAGCGAGAAGGGCTTAAAAGAGTTCGGCGTCGAGCTGGCTATGCTCGATGAAGCGCGGGCCGTGGGGGCGGAGTTCAACCGCATCGCCGGGGAAAACTGCCTGTACTTTGAAACCGGACAGGGCTCGGCGCTGTCGGCTGGCGCGAACTTTGGTGCCGACCAGGTGACAATGGAAGCGCGTAACTACGGACTGGCGCGCCACTACGATCCGTTCCTGGTGAACACCGTGGTGGGCTTTATCGGGCCGGAATATCTCTACAACGACAGGCAGATTATCCGCGCCGGTCTCGAAGATCACTTTATGGGCAAGCTGAGCGGCATCTCGATGGGCGGCGACTGCTGCTATACCAACCATGCCGACGCCGACCAGAACCTTAACGAAAACCTGATGATTCTGCTCGCCACTGCCGGCTGTAACTACATCATGGGGATGCCGCTCGGCGACGACATCATGCTCAACTACCAGACCACCGCTTTCCACGATACCGCCACCGTCCGTCAGTTGCTGAATTTACGGCCGTCGCCGGAGTTTGAACGCTGGCTGGAAACGATGGGCATTATGGCAAACGGTCGTCTGACCAAACGGGCGGGCGATCCGTCACTGTTCTTCTGATGACGCGGGGATAACACCATGGATCAAAAACAGATTGAAGAAATTGTACGTAGCGTGATGGCGTCAATGGGACAGGACGTACCGCAGCCCGTCGCGCCGTCAACGCAGGAAGGCGCAAAGCCGCAGTGCGCCGCGCCGACGGTGACCGAAAGCTGCGCGCTGGATTTAGGTTCCGCAGAGGCAAAAGCCTGGATTGGCGTCGAGAATCCGCATCGTGCGGACGTGCTGACCGAACTGCGTCGCAGTACTGCGGCACGCGTCTGTACGGGGCGTGCCGGGCCGCGTCCGCGCACCCAGGCGCTGTTGCGCTTCCTGGCGGATCACTCCCGTTCGAAAGATACCGTGCTCAAAGAAGTGCCGGAAGAGTGGGTAAAAGCGCAAGGGCTGCTGGAAGTGCGTTCGGAGATCAGCGACAAAAACCTGTACCTGACGCGCCCGGATATGGGGCGTCGTCTGAGCCCGGAAGCCATTGACGCGCTGAAGTCGCAGTGCGTGATGAACCCGGATGTGCAGGTAGTGGTCTCCGATGGCCTCTCTACGGATGCGATCACCGCCAACTATGAAGAGATCCTGCCGCCGCTGCTTGCTGGTCTGAAGCAGGCCGGGCTGAACGTCGGCACGCCGTTCTTTGTGCGCTATGGCCGTGTGAAGATTGAAGATCAGATTGGCGAAATTCTCGGCGCGAAGGTCGTCATCCTGCTGGTGGGCGAACGTCCGGGGCTGGGGCAGTCGGAAAGCCTCTCCTGCTACGCGGTCTATTCCCCGCGCGTGGCGACCACCGTCGAGGCCGACAGAACCTGTATTTCAAACATTCATCAGGGGGGGACGCCGCCAGTAGAAGCCGCCGCCGTGATTGTGGATTTGGCCAAACGGATGCTGGAGCAGAAAGCGTCCGGCATCAACATGACCCGTTAAGGAGACATCATGCCTGCATTAGATTTGATTCGACCTTCAGTGACTGCCATGCGCGTGATTGCCTCCGTGAATGACGGCTTTGCGCGGGAACTTAAATTACCGCCACATATACGTAGCCTCGGACTCATCACGGCAGATTCTGATGATGTGACCTATATTGCCGCTGACGAAGCGACCAAACAGGCGATGGTGGAAGTAGTCTATGGCCGCTCCCTCTATGCCGGGGCGGCTCACGGGCCGTCGCCTACCGCTGGTGAGGTGTTGATTATGCTGGGCGGACCGAACCCGGCGGAAGTGCGCGCCGGTCTGGATGCAATGGTCGCCAGCATTGAAAACGGCGCGGCGTTCCAGTGGGCGAACGATGCGGAAAATACCGCATTCCTGGCGCATGTGGTTTCGCGTACCGGCTCGTACCTCTCGTCTACCGCAGGTATCGCGCTGGGCGATCCGATGGCCTATCTGGTGGCGCCGCCGCTGGAAGCGACATTCGGCATTGACGCGGCGATGAAATCCGCTGACGTTCAACTGGTGACTTACGTGCCGCCGCCGTCGGAAACCAACTATTCGGCCGCGTTCTTAACGGGAAGCCAGGCCGCGTGTAAAGCCGCCTGCAACGCCTTTACCGACGCCGTGCTGGATATTGCCCGTAACCCTGTCCAGCGTGCGTAACGGAGGCTGCCAATGATCAATGCCCTGGGATTACTGGAAGTGGACGGAATGGTCGCCGCCGTCTATGCGGCGGATGCCATGCTGAAAGCGGCCAACGTGCGTTTGCTCAGTCATCAAGTGCTCGACCCTGGCAGGCTCACGCTGGTGGTGGAGGGCGATCTGGCGGCGTGTCGTGCGGCGCTGGATGCCGGAAGCGCCGCCGCGCAGCGCACAGGCAGTGTGATTAGTCGCAAAGAAATTGGTCGTCCGGAAGAGGACACCCAGTGGCTGATTGGCGGGTTTGCGCGTGCGACAACGCCGACTGAGAAAGCGCCCCAGGCACCCGCAACGCCTGAGTTCGCTGAGGCGTTACTGGCGCTGCTGGCATCAGTACGCCAGGGAATGACGGCGGGAGAGGTTGCCGCGCATTTTGGCTGGCCGCTGGAGCAGGCCAGAAACGTGCTGGAACAACTCTTTTCTGACGGAGCGTTGCGTAAACGCAGTAGTCGCTATCGCATCAAAAATTAATCTGTCGGAGGGCCGGGCGTCCTGGCGGGCGTCCGGCATAGAAGATCATGAAAAAGACCCGTACAGCGAATTTGCACCATCTTTATCATGAAGCGTTACCCGAAGACGTTAAACTTACGCCCAGAGTCGAGGTGGACAATGTTCATCAGCGACGGACGACGGATGTCTATGAACATGCTCTGACTATCACCGCCTGGCAGCAGATCTACGATCAGTTACACCCGGGTAAATTTCATGGCGAGTTCACGGAAATCCTGCTTGATGAGATTCAGGTGTTCCGTGAATACACCGGCCTGGCGCTGCGTCAGTCGTGTCTGGTTTGGCCAAACTCTTTCTGGTTTGGTATTCCGGCGACGCGCGGCGAACAGGGATTTATCGGCGCGCAGGGGCTCGGCAGCGCCGAGATTGCCACCCGACCGGGAGGCACCGAGTTTGAACTGAGTACGCCGGATGATTACACCATTCTGGGCGTCGTTATCTCGGAAGATGTTATTTCCCGTCAGGCCACGTTTTTGCATAACCCGGAAAGGGTGCTGCATATGCTACGTAACCAGTTAGCGCTGGAGGTAAAAGAGCAGCATAAAGCGGCGCTGTGGAGCTTTGTGCAGCAGGCGCTGGCCACCTTTAGCGAGAGTCCTGAAACCCTGCATCAACCTGCGGTGCGTAAGGTCTTGAGTGATAATTTGTTGCTGGCGATGGGCACGATGCTGGAAGAGGCGAAGCCGATTCATAGCGCCGAAAGCATCAGCCATCAGGGATATCGTAGGCTACTGTCGCGGGCGCGGGAATATGTGCTGGAAAATATGTCGGAGCCGCTGACGGTGCTCGACTTATGTAACCAGCTACACGTAAGCCGTCGCACGCTGCAAAATGCGTTTCACGCCATTTTGGGCATTGGCCCCAATGCGTGGCTGAAACGTATTCGCTTAAACGCGGTACGCCGGGAACTGATTAGCCCGTGGTCGCAGAGCGCCACGGTGAAAGATGCCGCGATGCAGTGGGGATTCTGGCATTTGGGGCAATTTGCCACCGATTATCAGCAATTATTTGCCGAAAAACCGTCGTTGACGCTGCATCAACGGATGCGGCAATGGGCTTGATATTGATGGGTAGGCTCTCCGGTTGCTGATAACGTGCGCGTGTCGGGAATTGCCCGGTGGCGGCTGGCGCCTTACCGGGCCTACGGATACGCTGCTGTCTGTGGTTGGTAGCCCGGACAAGGCGCGCCAGCGCCGCCTCCGGGGAAGCGCGCGCAATTTTGTCTCCGCAGATAAACCCGTAAAGCATCCCATCGGCATATTTCTCAATATCTTCATAACTTATTTGTGCGAGGAACATCATCGTTTGCGCGCACGTTGGGCACGTTGGATATTCCGCATCCTGAACCCAGGCCGGGTGGCCGCCGAGCTGTGAGAAGGTCGTGGGTGAATTAGGAACGGCCGTGGCGAAAACGGTGTTATATGCCGTACAACACTACCAGGTCAGAATGCGAATTACCGAATTCTTTATCTACAATGAACTCGTTTATTTCTACGAGCCTGCTTTTATTCAACGACCAACCGGATAGGCGATAAACAAACCGGCTATCGTCAAAATACATGCCAGTAGGCATAGCAAGATACAGTTAACGCTTTTACGCGGAATATGAATAATAAAGCAGAGTAATGCTATCAGGGCCATGACCACAGGGATGGTCACCATATTGATAACCAGAAGCACGATCAGACCGAAGCTCACCCCTCCGCTATGAGGGATGAATATTCTTTCTTCAAAATATATTTCTAGCGTAATGGCAAGCAGGCAGCCAATAAAACTTATACCCAGATGGGGATGCCATTTGGCGTCACTGGTTACTACTTTCCGTGTATTTGTTTGCATTGTTTTACTTTATAAATAAGTTAAATCCAGTCGCGTACCTGAATAAACTCGCTCAGCGCCGCTTCCGGGCTACCCGCTTCCGGCTGCCAGTCGTACTCCCAGCGCACCAGCGGCGGCATCGACATCAGGATAGATTCAGTGCGCCCGCCGGTTTGCAGACCAAACAGGGTGCCTCTGTCCCATACCAGATTGAACTCCACGTAGCGACCGCGGCGATAAAGTTGAAAATTACGCTCCCGCTCTCCCCAGACCATCGCTTTGCGTCGTTCGACAATCGGTAAATACGCCTAGGTGTAGCCGTTACCGACCGCCTGCATAAAAGCAAAACAGTGGTCGAAATCCGGCGTATTCAAATCGTCAAAAAACAGGCCGCCGATACCGCGCTGCTCGTTACGATGCTTGAGGAAAAAGTAGTCATCGCACCACTTTTTATAACGCGGATACACATCGTCACCAAACGGCTGGCACAGGTCGCGGGCGGTGCGGTGCCAGTGAACGGCATCCTCTTCAAAGCCGTAGTAGGGCGTTAAATCGAACCCGCCGCCAAACCACCATACCGGATCGGCGCCCGGTTTTTCGGCAATAAAAAAGCGCACGTTAGCATGGCTGGTGGGAATATACGGATTGTGCGGATGCACCACCAGCGATACGCCCATCGCTTCAAAGCTACGCCCGGCGAGTTCTGGCCGATGCGCGGTGGCGGACGCGGGCATTGCATCGCCGTGAACGTGAGAGAAATTAACGCCCGCCTGTTCGAAAATCCCGCCGTTGCGTAATACCCGGCTGCGTCCGCCACCGCCCGCTTCGCGTCGCCAGCTATCTTCGACAAAGTTTGCGCCATCCACAGCGGATAACTTTTGGCAAATATCATCCTGCAGGCGTAGCAGAAACTGTTTTACGTGATGTGCATCGGGTTTCATGATTACCGTTTCTTCGTGTGTGCTTTCTGATTATCAAACCAGTGAAAATAACTGATGATGCCGTTGGCGATCGCCGTAGCGATTTTCTGGCGAAACGCCGTCGTGCCCAGCAGGCGTTCTTCTTCCGGATTGGTAATAAACGAGGTTTCGACCAGCACCGACGGAATTGACGGTGATTTTAGCACCACGAAAGCCGCTTGTTCGGTAGTGCGGCTGTGTAATTTATGTATAGGTTTGATTTTCTTGAGAATATGCGAACCCAGCGTCAGACTGTTTTTAATCGTATCGGTTTGCACCAGATCAAACAAAACTTGTTGTAATAGATGATCCCGGTCAGTGGCTTTTTTACCCGCCACTTCGTCCGCGCGGTTTTCACGCTCGGAGAGATACTTCGCCATGGCGCTACTGGCCCCGCGGTTGGAAAGCGCAAAAACGGAAGCGCCCGCTGCTTTCGGGTTAGTAAAACCATCGGCATGAATAGACATAAACAGATCCGCACCGTGCTTATGGGCGATTTCCACCCGATCGTACAGCGGAATAAAGGTATCCCCTGTCCGGGTTAAACGCGCATCGATTCCGTGATTTCGCAAAATAGCGCGCACGTTTTTGGCAATTGCCAGTACGACGTGTTTTTCCTGAGAACCGTTGCGGCCAATCGCGCCGGTATCGATGCCGCCGTGTCCGGGGTCGAGCATCACCAGCCGTTTACTGCCGGTTTTTTTGGTTTTGGGTTTGCTGTGACCATTACTGGTTTTTAGCGTTTCTTCTTTGGCTATTGCGTGCGACATACCTGACAGCGTCAGGGCCGCCAGACCTGTTTTGAGTACCTGGCGGCGCGATGTGAGAGTTTTTAGGAGTTTAAAAGTGCTCATACGGCCTGAGTTGTGAAAATTAAGTTCAAGATGTTATATCGTATCGCGTAATCCGTTACGACGGTTGGTGATGAGAATTGTTTTACTTTTCATTTCAATACGTGACACATCGCCATTATGCCATTTTTTCCGCTACATCGCGTCAGATATTGGCTGAATCAGATGTTTGCGCCATAATCTTGGTTTTTCCACCCGAAAAGGCAACGAATACCATGGAAATACGCGTTTTTCGCCAGGAAGATTTCGAAGAGGTGATTACCCTCTGGGAGCGTTGCGACCTGCTGCGTCCATGGAACGATCCTGAAATGGATATTGAACGCAAGGTGAATCACGATGTCAGCTTGTTCCTCGTTGCGGAAGTTAGCGGCGAAGTCGTCGGTACGGTAATGGGCGGTTATGACGGGCATCGCGGCTCGGCGTATTACCTGGGCGTTCACCCGGAGTTCCGCGGGCGCGGCATTGCGAATGCGTTGCTTAACCGGCTGGAAAAAAAACTCATCGCCCGCGGGTGTCCGAAAATCCAAATTATGGTGCGCGATGATAACGACGTTGTGCTGGGCATGTATGAACGTCTGGGGTATGAGCATTCTGACGCCCTAAGTTTGGGTAAACGCCTGATTGAAGATGAAGAGTACTGAGTTTCATCCAGCCGATTATGATGTACACGGACGTTTACGCCTGCCGTTTCTGTTCTGGTGCGTACTGTTACTTCAGGCGCGCGCCTGGGTACTCTTTGTCATTGCCGGTTCATCCCGTGGACAGGGTAATACTTTGTTAAACTTTTTTTATCCCGACCATGACAATTTTTGGCTGGGGCTGTTGCCCGGCGTTCCGGCGGTAGTGGCATTTTTACTCAGCGGGCGGCGTGAAGCGGTTCCTGGTGTGTGGCGCTGGCTGCGCGGACTCCTGATCCTTGCTCAACTGGTGTCGTTGTGCTGGCTGCCGGTGATGTGGCTGGGTGGCGACCCGGTCAACGGCGTCGGGCTGGCGCTGCTGCTGGCGGACATCGTCGCGCTGATCTGGCTGTTAACCAATCAACGTTTGCGTGCCTGTTTTTCCCTTGAGAAAGAATAACGGCACTTTTTGGCGAACCCGCACTCCAACCAACGTTAATTAATAAAAGAAAGGAAGTGAGATGAAATCGCTGCGTTTGACTTTACTCGCACTGCCGCTGGCGCTGACCGGCTGCTCAACGCTCTCCTCGGTCAACTGGTCTGCCGCAAATCCATGGAACTGGTTTGGTTCCTTGACAGAAGTCACTGAGCAAGGCGTGGGAGCGCTGACCGCCGCCACGCCGCTGGAATAGCCGGCTATTGCAGAGGCATTAGATGGCGATTATCGCCTGCGTAGCGGTATGAAAACCGATAACGGCAACGTGGTGCGCTTTTTCGAAGCGATGAAGGGCGACAGCGTCGCGATGGTGATCAACGGCGAGCAGGGAACCGTGAGCCGTATTGATGTGCTGGACAGCGATATCCCAACCGCCGCGGGGGGCAAAATCGGTACGCCGTTTAGCGACCTTTACAGCAAAGCGTTTGGTCACTGCGAGCCGGTTTCCAGCGATAGCCATACCAGCGTCGAGTGTAAAGCCGAGGGAAGTCAGCATATTAGCTATGTTTTCTCCGGCGAGTGGAGCGGACCGGAAGGCTTAATGCCTCCTGATGACGTCTTAAAAAACTGGGACGTGCGCAAAATTATCTGGCGTCGTTAATTTGCGCCTGAACAAACCGCTTCGCTTAAAAACAAGGTAAAATAGCCTCCATTAATGCCACGACTGCGTGGCATTCTCATTTTCAGGAGGAATCATGTCTCAGGTTCAAAGTGGCATTTTGCCGGAACATTGCCGTGCGGCAATTTGGATTGAAGCCAATGTAAAAGGCGACCTGGACGCCCTGCGCGCGGCCAGCAGAACATTTGCCGATAAACTGGCGACCTTCGAAGTCAAATTTCCGGACGCCCATCTTGGGGCCGTTGTGGCGTTTGGCAACAATACCTGGCGTGCCCTGAGTGGCGGCGTCGGGGCGGAAGAACTGAAAGATTTTATTCCTTATGGTAAAGGGCTGGCGCCGGCCACGCAGTATGACGTGCTGATCCATATCCTTTCCCTGCGCCACGATGTGAATTTTTCTGTTGCTCAGGCGGCGATGGAAGCCTTCGGCGACTGTATCGACGTGAAAGAAGAAGTTCACGGCTTCCGTTGGGTGGAAGAACGCGATCTGAGCGGCTTTGTCGACGGGACAGAGAACCCGGCAGGCGAAGAGACGCGTCGTGAAGTGGCGGTGATCAAAGATGGCGTGGATGCCGGCGGCAGTTATGTGTTCGTGCAGCGTTGGGAACACAATCTCAAGCAACTTAACCGGATGAGTATTCACGATCAGGAGATGATGATCGGGCGTACCAAAGAAGCCAATGAAGAGATTGACGGCGATGCGCGTCCGGCAACATCTCACCTGAGCCGCGTCGATCTGAAAGAAGATGGCAAAGGGCTGAAGATTGTGCGTCAGAGCCTGCCATACGGCACCGCCAGCGGTACTCATGGTCTCTATTTCTGCGCTTACTGCGCACGCCTGCACAATATCGAACAGCAGCTTCTGAGTATGTTCGGCGATACCGACGGTAAACGCGACGCAATGCTGCGCTTCACCAAACCGGTGACTGGCGGCTACTATTTTGCGCCGTCGCTGGATCGCCTGTTAGCGCTATAAGGTAAAACCCTGTCGGATGGCAGCGCAAACGCTTTATTCGACCTACGATTGGTAGGCCTGATAAGCGCAGCGTCATCAGGCAGAACAGCATAAAAATGCCCATCCCCGCCTCCGCGGGGATTTTTTTACCTAATATTTACCTGAATTAGTGAGCTATTCCTCAGCACTTATTTGTTATTACTGTATTTTCAGTGTTAATGGAGTGTAAGACTCCATATTCAAAAGGAGACATTGAAAATGGGTAAACTCACGGGCAAGACAGCATTGATTACGGGCGCATCGCAGGGCATTGGCGAAGGGATCGCTCGCGTATTCGCACGCCACGGCGCGAACTTAATCTTGCTGGATATCTCCGATGAGATTGAAAAACTGGCGGATGAGCTGGGCGGGCGCGGGCATCGCTGTACTGCCGTTAAGGCTGACGTCAGAGATTTTGCTTCGGTGCAGGCGGCGGTTGCGCGCGCCAAAGAGACTGAAGGTAGAATTGATATTTTGGTGAATAACGCTGGCGTGTGCCGTCTGGGCAACTTCCTCGATATGAGTGAAGAAGATCGCGATTTCCACATTGATATTAATATTAAAGGTGTCTGGAACGTCACCAAAGCCGTCCTGCCGGAGATGATTAAACGTAAAGATGGCCGCATTGTGATGATGTCTTCCGTCACGGGAGATATGGTGGCGGACCCGGGTGAAACGGCCTATGCGCTGTCAAAAGCCGCCATTGTCGGTTTAACCAAATCGCTGGCGGTAGAGTATGCGCAGTCCGGTATTCGCGTGAATGCCATTTGCCCCGGTTATGTAAGAACGCCGATGGCGGAAAGCATTGCCCGTCAGTCTAATCCTGACGATCCGGAGTCGGTATTAACGGAAATGGCAAAAGCCATTCCGCTACGCCGCCTTGCCGATCCACTGGAAGTAGGGGAACTGGCGGCATTTCTGGCTTCCGATGAGTCCAGCTATCTTACCGGAACGCAAAACGTCATTGATGGCGGCAGTACCCTGCCTGAAAGCGTAAGCGTAGGCGTCTGATTGATGCCGGTCTCCTCCTCACGCCGCGTGGGGAGGGATTCTCTTATTCCCTTTTCAACTTTCAAATCATCAAACGGTATATAAAACCGTTACTCCTTTAGCGCTGGTTATAAATATGATGACCATAAGAAAGTCATTAAATTTATAAGGGTGCGCAATGGCTGTTAATTTACTGAAAAAGAGACCCCTGACGCTGGCAGCAATGCTGTTACTGGCAGGGCAGGCGCAGGCAACGGAGCTGCTGAACAGCTCATACGATGTCTCCCGCGAGCTGTTTGCCGCCCTTAACCCGCCGTTTGAGCAACAATGGGAGAAGGATAACGGCGGCGATAAGCTGACGATTAAGCAGTCTCATGCCGGGTCATCAAAACAGGCGCTGGCGATTTTGCAGGGACTGAAGGCAGACGTCGTCACCTACAATCAGGTGACCGACGTACAGATTCTCCATGATAAAGGCAAACTGATCCCTGCCGACTGGCAAAGCCGTCTGCCGAACAACAGTTCGCCATTCTATTCCACGATGGGCTTCCTGGTGCGCAAGGGGAACCCGAAAAATATTCACGACTGGAGCGATCTTGTACGTTCCGACGTGAAGCTGATTTTCCCTAACCCGAAAACCTCCGGCAACGCCCGTTACACGTATCTGGCGGCATGGGGCGCGGCGGATAACGCGGACGGCGGCGATAAAGCCAAAACCGAACAGTTTATGACCCAGTTCCTGAAAAACGTCGAAGTGTTTGATACCGGCGGCCGCGGCGCTACGACTACCTTTGCCGAGCGTGGTCTGGGCGATGTGCTGATTAGTTTTGAATCGGAAGTGAACAACATCCGCAAACAATATGAAGCCCAGGGATTTGAAGTGGTGATCCCGAAAACGAACATTCTTGCTGAATTCCCGGTCGCCTGGGTGGATAAAAACGTGCAGGCCAACGGCACAGAAAAAGCCGCCAAAGCTTACCTGAACTGGCTGTATAGCCCGCAGGCGCAGACCATCATTACCGATTTCTACTACCGCGTGAATAACCCGGAAATCATGGGCAAGCAAGCAGATAAATTCCCGCAGACCGAACTGTTCCGCGTGGAAGACAAGTTTGGTTCCTGGCCGGAAGTGATGAAAACGCACTTTGCCAGCGGCGGCGAGCTGGACAAACTATTGGCGGCGGGGCGTAAGTAATGCTTGCCGTTTCTTCCCGACGCGTGCTGCCCGGCTTTACGTTAAGCCTCGGCACCAGTTTGCTGTTTGTCTGCCTGATCCTACTGTTGCCGTTGAGCGCGCTGGTGATGCAGCTCTCACAGATGAGCTGGGCGCAATACTGGGATGTCGTGACCAACCCACAGGTGGTGGCTGCCTATAAAGTGACGCTACTGGCGGCATTTGTAGCGTCGATTTTTAACGGCGTGTTTGGCCTGCTGATGGCGTGGATTTTAACCCGCTACCGTTTTCCAGGGCGCACGTTGCTGGATGCGCTGATGGATCTGCCGTTTGCGCTGCCGACAGCGGTGGCGGGGTTAACGCTGGCCTCGCTGTTCTCAGTGAACGGTTTCTACGGTCAGTTTCTTGCGTAGTTTGATATCAAAGTGACCTATACCTGGCTCGGTATTGCGGTGGCGATGGCCTTTACCAGCATTCCATTTGTGGTGCGCACCGTCCAGCCGGTACTGGAAGAGTTGGGGCCGGAATATGAAGAAGCGGCACAAACGCTGGGGGCCACCCGGCTGCAAAGTTTTCGCAAAGTCGTGCTGCCTGAGCTGTCGCCTGCGCTGATTGCCGGCGTGGCGCTCTCTTTTACCCGTAGCCTGGGCGAGTTTGGCGCGGTGATTTTTATCGCCGGAAATATCGCCTGGAAAACAGAAGTGACCTCGCTGATGATTTTTGTGCGTTTGCAGGAGTTTGATTACCCCGCCGCCAGCGCCATTGCCTCGGTGATCCTTGCGGCATCCTTGCTGCTGCTGTTCTCAATTAACACTCTGCAAAGTCGCTTTGGTCGACGTGTGGTAGGTCATTAATGGCGGAAGTGACTCAATTGAAGCGATACGACGTCCCCCGCATTAACTGGGGAAAATGGTTTTTGATTGGCGTCGGGATGCTGGTTTCGGCGTTTATCCTGCTGGTGCCGATGATTTACATCTTCGTGCAGGCGTTCAGCAAAGGGTTAATGCCGGTACTGCAAAATCTGGCCGATCCGGACATGCTGCACGCCATCTGGCTGACGGTGTTGATTGCCTTGATCGCAGTGCCGGTGAATCTGGTGTTCGGCATTCTGCTGGCGTGGCTGGTGACGCGCTTTAACTTCCCCGGACGTCAGCTACTGCTGACCCTGCTGGATATTCCCTTTGCCGTCTCGCCGGTGGTGGCCGGTCTGGTTTATCTGCTGTTTTATGGTTCCAACGGCCCGTTGGGCGGCTGGCTGGATGAGCATAATTTACAAATGATGTTCTCCTGGCCGGGGATGGTACTGGTCACTATTTTTGTCACTTGTCCGTTTGTGGTGCGCGAACTGGTGCCAGTAATGCTCAGCCAGGGCAGTCAGGAAGATGAGGCGGCTATTTTGCTGGGCGCATCCGGCTGGCAAATGTTTCGCCGCGTGACGTTGCCGAATATTCGCTGGGCGCTACTCTACGGCGTGGTATTAACCAACGCCCGCGCGATTGGCGAGTTTGGCGCGGTGTCGGTGGTGTCCGGCTCGATTCGCGGCGAAACGTTATCGCTACCGTTACAGATTGAATTACTGGAGCAGGACTACAACACCGTCGGCTCCTTTACCGCCGCCGCATTGTTGACGCTAATGGCGATTATTACCCTGTTTTTGAAGAGCATGTTGCAATGGCGTCTGGAGAATCAGGAAAAACGCGCGCAACAGGAGGAAAATCATGAGCATTGAGATCGCCAGAATTAAGAAATCGTTTGGTCGTACTCAGGTACTAAATGATATCTCGCTGGATATTCCTTCCGGCCAGATGGTTGCCTTGTTGGGGCCGTCAGGTTCCGGCAAAACGACGCTGCTGCGCATTATTGCCGGGCTGGAGCATCAGTCCAGCGGCCATATTCGTTTCCACGGTACGGACGTTAGCCGCCTGCACGCGCGTGAGCGTAAAGTCGGTTTTGTGTTTCAGCACTATGCGCTGTTTCGCCATATGACGGTGTTTGACAACATTGCTTTTGGCCTGACGGTGCTGCCGCGACGCGACCGTCCAACTGCGGCGGCGATTAAAACGAAAGTGATGCAATTACTGGAGATGGTGCAACTGGCGCACCTCGCGTATCGCTTCCCCGCCCAGCTTTCCGGCGGACAAAAACAGCGTGTGGCGCTGGCGCGCGCGCTTGCCGTAGAACCGCAAATTCTACTGCTGGATGAACCCTTTGGCGCGCTGGATGCCCAGGTACGTAAAGAGTTACGTCGCTGGTTGCGCCAGCTACATGAAGAACTGAAATTCACCAGCGTCTTTGTCACCCACGATCAGGAAGAAGCGACGGAAGTGGCGGATCGGGTGGTGGTGATGAGTCAGGGCAATATCGAACAGGCTGATGCGCCGGATCGGGTGTGGCGTGAACCGGCAACCCGCTTCGTACTGGAGTTTATGGGCGAGGTGAACCGCCTGACAGGCACCGTCCGCGGCGGGCAGTTTCACGTTGGCGCGCATCGCTGGCCGCTGGGTTATACGCCCGCGTACCAGGGGCCGGTCGATCTGTTCCTGCGTCCGTGGGAGGTGGATATTAGCCGCCGCACCAGCCTGGATTCTCCGCTACCAGTACAGGTCATTGAGGCCAGCCCGAAAGGTCACTATACACAGCTAGTGGTGCAGCCGCTGGGGTGGTATCACGATCCGCTGACGGTGGTGATGGCGGGTGAGGATGTTCCGGTTCGCGGCGAGCGTTTGTTTGTTGGACTGCAAAAAGCGCGTCTGTATAACGGCGACCAGCGTATTGAAACGCGTGAAGAGGAACTTGCTCTGGCGCAATCGGCCTGATAGGTTAATTTGTATAGTTATCGCCCGGTGGCGCTACGCATACCGGGCTTTTTTACGAGCTGAAAACGTGAATACATTAGAACAAACCATCGGCAATACGCCGCTGGTCAAATTACAACGTCTGGGGCCGGATAACGGCAGTGAAATCTGGGTCAAGCTGGAAGGCAATAATCCGGCAGGATCGGTGAAAGATCGCGCGGCGCTATCGATGATTGTCGAGGCGGAAAAGCGCGGGGAAATTAAACCGGGCGATGTCCTGATTGAAGCGACCAGCGGCAACACTAGCATTGCGCTGGCGATGATCGCCGCGCTGAAAGGTTATCGCATGAAGCTGTTGATGCCAGACAACATGAGCCAGGAGCGTCGGGCGGCAATGCGGGCCTATGGCGCGGAACTGATTCTGGTCACTAAAGAGCAGGGAATGGAAGGGGCGCGCGATTTAGCGCTCGCTATGTCTGAGCGAGGCGAGGGCAAACTGCTCGATCAGTTTAATAATCCTGATAATCCCTACGCCCACTACACGACCACCGGCCCGGAAATCTGGCGGCAAACGTCAGGTCGCATCACCCATTTTGTCTCCAGCATGGGCACGACCGGCACCATTACCGGCGTGTCGCGTTTTCTGCGCGAGCAGGAAAAACCGGTCACCATCGTTGGCCTACAGCCGGAAGAGGGCAGCAGTATTCCGGGCATTCGCCGCTGGCCTGCGGAATATATGCCGGGCATTTTTAACGCCTCGCTGGTAGATGAGGTGCTGGATATTCATCAGAATGATGCCGAAAACACCATGCGTGAACTGGCCGTTCGTGAAGGCATTTTCTGCGGCGTGAGTTCCGGCGGCGCGGTAGCGGGCGCGTTACGCGTCGCACGAGCCACGCCCGGCGCGATAGTGGTGGCGATCATCTGCGATCGCGGCGACCGTTACCTTTCGACCGGCGTGTTTGGTGAAGAGCATTTCAGCCAGGGGGCAGGGATTTAGATATGATCGCCAATGCTATGAAATTGACCAGGAATAGCGCAGTTTTTCCTGCTAGTTGCACCATGTCTCCTCTGTTCAAACTGAAACTCATTGGATAAGTGACTGCAAAAGGGATATGACCGCACAATTCCAACTGGGCCGGAAATATCACATTGTCGATGGTGCGGAATCAGACACACAGAAAGCTATCTTTAGGTATAAAAACACGTCAAAAAGGATGATGACGCTACGTAATTAAAGGAATTAATTTCATGAAATTTGCTTTCCGGACACTGATTTTTGTCGGTTTGTTTTACGCCATTGCCCCTCTTGCCTATGCAGAAACCTCGTTGGATGAGTTACAGCAACAGGCAGATCGAGGGGATATGAATGCGCAGTTTCAACTGGGCCGTAAATATCATATTGGCGATGGTGTGGAGCGTGATGTGGAGAAAGCCGTTTTTTGGTATCAAAAAGCTGCAGCTCAAGGGAGCGCAAAAGCGACAAATAATCTGGGCGTGTTATATGAGCATGGACATGTTGCCCCCGAGGATGAGCACCGTTCAGTAGAGTGGATAATGGAAAAATCATTTGCCTATTTTACTGATGCCGCTAAAAAGGGTCAGTGTACCGCCCAGCAAAATATTGGTGCGACTTATGCTTATCGACACGAATATGTTCAGGCGTGGGCATGGCTCACGGTAGCAGCGACGCGAGGTTCTAAATGGGGATTGATAGACAGGGGACGTTTTGAGAACAGTATGAGTTCCGATGAACGAAAACAGGCGGAGAAACTGGCGAAGGAATACCTGCAAAAATACGACACGAAAGAAGGGCGGTGTAACGAGCAGACAATTGATTTGAGTACTTATAAGCGTTAATCCTGCTCTACTTTTTAAGCAACAGATCTGCCTGGCAGGTCTGTTGCATGAGAATAACCCATTGCGCACCGCCAGCTTCATTGCTGCGGTTTACTTCCCTTACGGCGCAACCGTTTTATCCGTTTCCGCAATAAGCGCATGTAAATAAGGCTGCGCGTTTTCATCGCTTTTACCGGGAATTTTAACGATATAGGGCTTTCCGGTGATGGACGACGACGACGCGACTTTATCGATAAACTGTTCGGCGGTGTCGATACGATTGCGCGTGTTACCCAGTTTTAAGCGCAGGTGCGATACGGCTTCCTCGCAGTTATGCGCATCACCGTTACGAACGAAGGTCAGATCCTTTTTCTGCGCCAGCGCATTCAGCATGGCGTTAATGCGCGCTTCTTCGTGGGCGTTTAGCTTCGCCCAGGCGGGTAGGGTCAGCAGGAGCGCAACGACGGCGCAGACAATTTTCTTCATGGTAAAATCCTTTTTCATGCGATAATCACTGTACCTCAGACCGTTAGCCGGGTAATAAGTTGCACTCCTGGTGGGGTTATTTTTGTGAGTGCGCCAGCGTGAGTTCATCCAGAAAACGCCACAGCTTTTCATTCATTTGCTGGTAATTCCATGCGCGCATTTCGGCAACCGAGCGGATAAAACGCTTCCCTTGCGCGTCGGCCAGCTCCTGCTGCGAATGTTGGATTAATCCTTCAACCGCCTCGACGGTAAATTCCATATGGCACTGGAAACCGTAGACAAAATTACCGTACTGCACTATCTGACGTGGACAGCCTTCGCTTTCGGCCAGCACGGTCGCCTGATCGGTGAGTCCTGGCATATCGTTGTGCCAGTGGCCGACGGTTAACGGTGAGCCAAAGTGGGCGATAAGCAGATGCCGCAGACCGGCTTCAGTGAGCGTAATAGGGTAGTGGCCAATCTCTTTTTCCGGACTTTGGCACACCGCGGCGCCCAGCGCCTCGCCAATGAGCTGCGAACCAAGACAAATGCCGATAACCATTCGCCGGGCCGTAATCGCCTGATTAATTAAGTGCTGTTCGGCGCGAGAGTCAAAGTACGGGCACTCTTCGCGGGTGGTGCGCGGCGACTGCGGACCGCCAAATACCACGAGCATATCGAACTCATCGGCATTGGGCGGTAGCGCTTCTCCGGCATAGACGCGCGACCATGAAATGGTATAACCGCGATCTTCAGCCCATTTCAGATAAGCGCCAGCGGATTCAAACGACTCATGGACAACAAAATGAACTCGCACGTTATTTTCTCCTGTTAGCGATTTAGCGCCTGATGGATATCAGCCGCCAGCGTGTTGATCTCGCTGTCATTTAATGTCGACAGCGTGATACGTAGACCGTGAGACGGCGCGCTTACGCCAAAGGCTTCTCCCTCACGTACCAGCCAGCCGGATTTTGCCAGCGTAAACGCGGTAGCCTGGCTATGGGTGTCCAGCGGGAGCCAGGCATTCACGCCGTCGCCGGGAGAAATGGCGATGCCATATTGCTGTAGGGCGCGGGCCAGTTTTTGTTGCCGAGTGGCGTAAAACAGCCGCGTTTGCGCCAGCCTGTGCTGATACTCAGGGTCGGTCAGGCAGGCGTAGACCAGATCCTGTAACAGATGGCTGACCCACTGACTACCGGCATTTAGCCGCAGCCGAAGTTTTGCCGAGGTCGCGCTGTCGCTGGCGACAATAGCAAGACGTAAATCGGGGCCGAGGGTTTTGGAAACGGAGCGTATCACCGCCCAGTGTTGCGTTGTCTGCGCAATAACCGGCTGCCAGGGCGACGAAGAAAGCAGGGCGAAGTGATCGTCGATAATGACCACTACCTGAGTGTAACGCGCCAGTATATTTTGCAGCGCAGCGGCACGGCGAGCGCTCAGGCTACAGCCGGTAGGGTTGTGCGCGCGCGGCGTTAAGATCACTGCCCGCGCGCCCTGGTTTAGCGCCTGTTCCAGCTTTTCAGGCTGCATTCCTTCGCTATCCACACTGACCGGGCTGGCGCTAAAACCGGCATAGCGCAGCATATTGATACTGCTTAAAAAACAGGGATCTTCCACCGCGACGCTGTCGCCCGGCAGCAGATGCGCGCAAAGCAGTCTTTCAATGGCGTCGATAGCTCCGCTGGTGATATCAATTTCGCCTGCGACGGGGGTGGCATCCCGTAGCCAGCGCGCCGCCCAGGCGTGTAGTTCAGGGGAAACGGGCGCATCGCCGTAGAGATGCTGCGTGCGGCTGAGACGGGCAAAATAACGGCTAAGGTCAGGCAGACGCTGCGGATCGGGATTGCCGCCGGAAAGGTCGTGCAGAGGCGTATGCGGATCGCCGCCTTCCAGCGCTACGGGAGACGGACTGCCTTTAATCACCGTCCCATTGCGGCCTAAACTTTGCGCCAGTCCCGCCGTTATCAGCCGTTTATACGCCGCTGCGACGGTATTGCGGTTCACCTTTAATTCGCTTGCCAGCTCCCGTACCGGCGGGAGCGAATCCTCCGCCCGTAACGTGCCGGCGATAATGTGTTGACGGATACTGTCAAAAATTTCGTTAGCGGTTTTTCCGTCGATCATTATTGACCTATGACAAAATGAATTTTAGCATATGACAATGATAATGAGGCGGTAGCCTGCTGTCCAGCGAGAGGAAAATTTTATGGGACAAGAGAGTGATATTCAGTCAGTGCTCTTCGACGACAACCATCGGGCATTACAGACCGATATCGTCGCCGTCCAGTCACAGGTCGTGTACGGCAGCGTAGGCAACAGTATCGCTGTTCCGGCCATTAAAGCGCAGGGACTACGCGTGACGGCGGTCCCGACGGTGCTATTCAGCAATACGCCGCACTATAAAACCTTTTATGGCGGCATTATTCCCGCCGAGTGGTTTGCAGGCTACCTTACGGCGTTGAATGAGCGCGATGCGCTACGTGAATTAAAAGCGATTACCACCGGTTACATGGGCAGCGCAGACCAAATTGTCTTGCTTTCGAAGTGGCTAATGGCGATCCGGGCTTCGCATCCGGAGGTGTGTATTCTTGTTGATCCGGTCATTGGCGATACCGACAGTGGAATGTATGTGCAGGCGGAAATTCCGCAGGCTTATCGCACGCATTTGTTGCCGCAGGCGCAGGGGCTAACGCCGAACGTATTTGAGCTGGAGATGCTGAGTGGTAAACCGTGCCGCACGCTGGAAGAGGCGGTGGCGGCGGCGCAATCGCTGCTTTCCGATACGTTGAAATGGGTGGTTATCACCAGCGCGCCGGGCGAGTCTCTGGAGACCATAACGGTTGCGGTCGTTACTGCGCAGGTCGTGGAGGTCTTTGCCCATCCGCGGGTGGCGACGGAGTTAAAAGGGACGGGAGATCTCTTCTGCGCCGAGCTGGTCAGCGGTATTGTGCAGGGGAAAAAACTGACGACCGCGGCAAAAGATGCGGCGCAGCGCGTGCTGGAGGTGATGACCTGGACACAGCAGTGTGGCTGTGATGAGTTAATTCTGCCGCCGGCAGGGGAGGCGCGATGAAGAGTTATCGGCTGGTGGTTCGCCAGCAGGGACGTATCGTGGGGCATTTTGAAACGAGCGGGCTGGACGCGCTGGAAGATATCTGCGTGGCGCGGGCGATGTTTGGCATCACTGGCGGCTATCAGTGCGAGTTGCAAGTGTCCGATTCCGAACGCAGGATGCTGGAGAGTGGCCCGGAGGGGATGAAGATCCTGATGCGCGAGAAGTGCTTTCGCCCGGTGACCTCGCAGTTGTAACCCGTGGATTGGCGCTGAAATGTTCGCAACCTTGTAGGCCTGATAAGCGTAGCGCCATCAGGCAGTGCGCCACACCATCGCCGGATGGCGGCGCAAGCGCCTTATTCGGCCTACAGGCAAAAAAAATGGCGCCCAAAGGCGCCATTCTTCACTGCGCCAAGAATTACTTCTTAATGCGGATAACCGGAGTTTCACCCACGGTCACGCTACCGGACAGTTTGATCAGTTCTTTGATTTCATCCATGTTGGAGATAACAACCGGAGTCAGGGTAGACTTGGCTTTTTCTTCCAGCAACGGCAGATCGAACTCGATGACCGGATCGCCAACTTTCACGCGCTGACCTTCTTCAGCAATACGCTTGAAGCCTTCGCCTTTCAGCTCAACGGTGTCGATACCGAAGTGAACGAACAGCTCAATGCCGCTATCGGATTCGATAGAGAACGCATGGTTGGTTTCAAAGATTTTGCCGATGGTACCGTCAACAGGGGCGACCATTTTGTTACCGGTTGGTTTGATAGCGATGCCATCACCAACGATTTTTTCAGCAAAAACTACATCCGGCACGTCTTCGATGTTGACGATCTCGCCAGAGAGCGGGGCAACAATCTCAATAGTTCCGGTGTCTTTCTTATCATCAGAAACCAGAGATTTTAGTTTATCGAACAAACCCATGATCTTCTCCTAAGCAGTAAATTGGGCCGCATCTCGTGGATTAGCAGATTGTTTTTTCTTCAATGAACTTGTTAACCAGCGTCATTAACTCGTCCGTTGTCGGTTGAGCAAGAGCCTGCTCTGCTAACACCTTCGCATCTTCGAAGTTCGTGTTACGGATAATCTTCTTAATGCGCGGGATAGAAATGGCGCTCATAGAGAATTCGTCCAGACCCATCCCCAGCAACAGAAGTGTAGCACGTTCGTCGCCTGCAAGCTCACCACACATGCCAGTCCATTTACCTTCTGCATGAGAAGCATCAATAACTTGCTTGATCAAGTTCAGTACGGACGGTGACATTGGCTGGTAAAGGTGTGAAATCATATCATTACCACGGTCAACTGCCAGGGTGTACTGCGTTAAATCATTGGTGCCGATACTAAAGAAATCAACTTCTTTGGCTAAATGACGCGCAATTGTCGCCGCAGCCGGTGTTTCCACCATCACGCCAATCTCAATGCTTTCGTCAAATGCTTTACCTTCGTCACGCAGTTCCTGTTTGTAGATTTCAATCTCTTTGCGCAGCGCGCGAACTTCTTCAACAGAGATGATCATCGGGAACATAATGCGCAATTTACCGAAAGCGGAGGCACGCAGAATCGCGCGAACCTGGTCACGCAGGATCTCTTTGCGATCCATGGCGATACGCACGGCGCGCCAGCCCAGGAACGGGTTCTCTTCTTTCGGGAAGTTCATGTACGGCAGCTCTTTGTCGCCGCCAATATCCATGGTACGGACGATAACCGCCTGCGAGCCGCACGCTTCAGCGACCGCTTTATAGGCGGCAAACTGCTCTTCTTCCGTCGGCAGCGCGTCGCGATCCATGAACAGGAATTCAGTACGATACAGACCAACGCCTTCCGCGCCGTTACGCTCAGCGCCTTCAACGTCACGAACGGTACCGATGTTGGCGCAAACTTCAACCTGATGTCCATCCAGCGTGATTGCCGGCAGATCTTTCAGTTTTGCGAGTTCCGCTTTCTCGGTCGCAACCTGCTCCTGGACGGCGCGCAGTTGCTCAATAACATCGTTGGTCGGGTTGACGTAAACCTGGTTGTTTACGGCATCCAGAATCAGATAGTCGCCGTTTTTCACCTGAGCGGTGACGCTACCGGTACCTACGATCGCTGGCAGTTCCAGAGAACGCGCCATGATGGAGGTATGAGACGTGCGTCCGCCCGCGTCGGTGATGAAGCCCAGCACTTTCTGCAGGTTCAGCTGCGCGGTTTCTGACGGCGTCAAGTCAGAGGCAACCAGGATAACTTCTTCCTGAATCGCGCTCAGATCGATAATGGCCAGACCCAGGATGTTGCGCAGCAGGCGCTTACCGATATCACGTACGTCAGCCGCGCGCTCTTTCAGGTATTCATCATCCAGTTCTTCCAGGGCAGTGGCCTGACCTTCGATAACTTCATGTGCGGCTGCGTCAGCCGTCATGTGCTTATCTTTAATCAGGGCTATGATTTCCTGCTCCAGCTCCTCATCTTCGAGCAGCATAATATGCCCTTCAAAGATGGCTTCTTTTTCTTCACCGAACGTTTCACCAGCTTTTGTCTTGATCGCTTCCAGTTGCGCAGATGCCTTGGCACGACCGCTCAGAAAACGTTCAACTTCCTGATCAACCTTGTCGGCAGAAATTTTTTTCCGGTCAATGACGATTTCGTCTTCTTTCAGCAGCAGTGCTTTGCCGAAAGCGATACCCGGGGATGCTAAAATGCCTGAAATCATAACCCTACCTTACTTGTGACTGATTTTTAAAAGAACCCGGAAAAAAACTTACTCGAGTTCCGCCATCAGTTTGACCAGATGTTCAACCGCTTTCTGCTCATCTTCACCTTCTGCGGAGATGGTGACGACGGTGCCTTGAGTCAGGCCCAGAGTCTGCAGTTTAAACAGGCTTTTCGCGCTGGCGCTTTTGCCGTTGGAAGTCACAGTAATCTCAGAAGTGAAGCCTTTTGCTTCTTTAACAAACTGAGCAGCAGGGCGGGTGTGCAGACCGTTCGGAGCGGTAATGGTAACTTCTTGCTGGAACATTGTATTTCCCCAACTTATAGGTTTAGTGTTGTGGAACTAAAGTCTAGCCTGGCGGCTCAACTTTAGCCTGTATTGTTAGCGCCGGCGTAAACGGGACGCGACACAAAAGGTGTTCTACGCAATCCGTTGCTGGCAACTTATGGCCGCTGACGTTTCGCTCGTCATTAAACATTATGCCGCGAAAGGAAGATTTGAACCAAATCATAAAATCGATTCAGCTAACGCTTTTCCTGTAACGATTAATTTCGCGCATCAAAATAATTAGTCTAGTTAAATACCAGTTCCGGCAGGGTGAATCAATGCCAGGTGAGGTGAAAGTTTGAAGCAGGCCACAAAAAAGCACCCAAAAAGGTGCTTTTTTACGCGTTTTTAACATGCTGGCATCACTGTTGCAGTTCTTTCTCAGTAAAGAGATCGGCGAACAACGCGGTGCTCAGATAACGCTCACCTGATGAAGGTAGGATAACCACAATATTCTTATTGGTAAAGCTTTCATCTTCCTGCAGCTTAAGCGCTGCAGCAACCGCGGCACCGGAAGAAATTCCTGCCAGAATACCTTCCTCTTCCATCAGACGGCGCGCGGTAGAAATGGCTTCTTCATTGGTGATGCCAACCACTTTATCAATCAGTTTCAGATCCAGGTTGCCCGGGATGAAGCCTGCGCCGATGCCCTGAATTTTATGCGGGCCTGGTTTGATCTCTTCACCAGCCAGCGCCTGGGCAATAACCGGGGAGTCAGTGGGTTCTACCGCAACGGTGATAAGATCGGTTTTACCCTTCGTCCCTTTGATATAACGCGTGACGCCGGTTAACGTACCGCCAGTGCCGACGCCGGAGATAAACACATCCACCTGACCATCGGTGTCTTCCCAGATTTCCGGGCCGGTGGTTTTTTCATGGATTTCCGGGTTGGCAGGGTTGCTGAACTGCTGGAGCAGGAGATATTTTTGCGGATCGCTGGCGACAATTTCTTCGGCTTTCTGAATAGCGCCTTTCATCCCTTTCGCCCCTTCGGTCAGCACCAGATTCGCGCCTAATGCTTTGAGTAGCTTGCGGCGTTCAATGCTCATGGTTTCCGGCATGGCCAGGGTGAGTTTGTAACCGCGCGCGGCGGCGACATACGCCAGCGCAATACCGGTGTTGCCGCTGGTCGGCTCCACCAGTTCCACGCCAGGTTTCAGTACGCCACGCTTTTCGGCATCCCAAATCATATTGGCGCCGATACGGCACTTGACGCTGAAGCTCGGGTTGCGCGACTCCACCTTCGCCAGAATGCGTCCATTACCGATACGGTTCAGTCGAACCAGCGGCGTATGACCGATAGTCAGCGAGTTATCTTCATAAATCTTACTCATGGCCTGTCCTTAACTGTATGAAATTGGGATACCTTCCCAGCATACCTTCCAGCCAGATATGGGGAAGTAAGGATTTCGCATATCTATATGCTGATGGGAAATAATGGTTATCAGTATGGAATAAGAGACAGCATAAGCCATCTCTTATTTATACATTTTTACGTTATTTCCATAACGCGTGCTTAGCACGCCAGCAATCAACCCACATTGCCGTCGCGCCACAGACGGCGACAGGCATAATGAAAAGGTTAAGCACCGGAATCATCGTAAAGAGGCTGGTGAGCGCGCCAAATTGCATATTCGCCACCTTCTGCGTGCGCAACGCGGCGCGCATCGTTTTAAACGGCACTTTGTGGTTATCAAACGGGTAGTCGCAATACTGGATCGCCAGCATCCAGGCGCTGAACAAAAACCACAGCACCGGCGCGATGGTTTGGCCAATGCCAGGAATAAAATAGAGAACCAGCAGCACAATAGCGCGCGGCAGATACCACGCCAGCTTTTGCCATTCACGTTTCATAATGCGCGGTACATCTTTCATGATGCCGAGTATGCCGGTATCTGGCGGCGTGGCGCCGGTTAACCGCGCCTCAAGCTGTTCGGCTAAAAGGCCGTTAAACGGCGCGGCGATCCAGTTGGCGAGGGTAGAGAAAAAATAGCCAAAGACCAGCAGAACAGAGATAACCGCAATCGGCCACAGCAGATAGCTCAGCCATTGCAGCCAGTCCGGCACATGACTCATCAA
Organism: Salmonella sp. GDC200615; assembly: GCF_050574145.1. Lineage (NCBI taxonomy): Bacteria > Pseudomonadati > Pseudomonadota > Gammaproteobacteria > Enterobacterales > Enterobacteriaceae > Salmonella > Salmonella sp. GDC200615. Next base: position 1,374,801 of record NZ_CP192247.1, read on the forward strand.
CGAAGGTATCCAGGCGTCAAGCTGGGTAAACAGCCACCAAAATGCGCCGCCCATCAGCACAATGTTGACCAGCAAAGGTAAAATAACAAAGCGGCGGATTCCCGGTAGGGTGACTAACTTCCATCCTTGCGAGAAATAATAGACGCCGCTACGTGGTACGGTTGTGGATGATGAAACCATATTCAGGACATACTCCTTTTTCTTAAAGCCCTGGGTAAACGTGGGATATCTTACCCGGTTATCAGACGGTGGATAGTTCGGAAATGTTCGAAAAAACAGCAAAAAGCACATTTTCCTTCATCTTTATGCTGCGAAAGCCAACAGTACACTTGCACTTGACGTAATCGGCAAATACTCTTAGTGAGTAAATGTTTGCCGTGGTGGCAAGGTGTTAGAACAACAGAGAATATAATGATGCAGGATTTGCGTCTGATATTAATCATTGTTGGCGCGATCGCCATAATCGCTTTACTGGTACATGGTTTCTGGACCAGCCGTAAAGAACGATCTTCTATGTTCCGCGATCGTCCACTAAAACGCATGAAATCGAAACGCGACGACGACTCGTATGACGACGATGTCGAAGAAGACGAAGGCGTGGGTGAAGTTCGTGTTCACCGCGTAAATCATGCCCCCGGCCAGTCGCAGGAGCATGATGCCCCTCGTCAGTCGCCGCAACACCAGTACCAGCCGCCTTATGCGTCTGCGCAACCGCGTCCAGCGGCGCCGCCGCAGCCGCAAGCGCCGATGCAACAGCCGGTTCAGCAACCGGTCCAACCTGCGCCGCAGCCTCAGCAGGTTCAGCCATCTGCGCCGCCGGTACAGCCGCCGCAACAGCAGCCTGCACCGCCGTCGCAAGCGCCGCAGCCTGTTGCGCAGCCCGCGCCGCCGCCATCAGCGCAAACCTTCCAGCCTGCGGAACCTGTGGTTGAGGCGGAACCGGTAGTGGAAGAAGCGCCGGTTGTGGAAAAACCGCAGCGTAAAGAGGCGGTCATCATTATGAACGTCGCGGCCCATCATGGCAGCGAGCTTAATGGTGAAGTGTTACTGAACAGTATTCAGCAGTCAGGCTTTAAATTTGGCGATATGAATATTTTCCATCGTCATTTGAGCCCGGACGGCAGCGGCCCGGCCTTGTTCAGTCTCGCGAATATGGTCAATCCGGGAACGTTCGATCCTGAAATGACGGACTTCACTACGCCTGGCGTCACTATCTTTATGCAGGTACCGTCTTACGGCGATGCGCTGCAGAATTTCAAGCTGATGCTGCAATCCGCGCAGCATATCGCTGATGAGGTCGGCGGCGTCGTGCTGGATGACCAGCGTCGGATGATGACGCCGCAGAAACTGCGCGAATATCAGGACCGCATCCGCGAGGTGATGGACGCTAACGCCTGAGGTTAACGCAGGTGTGACATTTTTAACGTAACCCCCGCCTGTCGGGGGTTTTTTATCATTGATGGTGTGATATGGAACCAATCGAACAACAACTGACAGAACTGCGAACCACGCTTCGCCATCATGAATATCTGTATCATGTGATGGATGCGCCCGAGATTCCCGACGCCGAATATGACCGCCTGATGCGGGAACTGCGAGAGCTGGAGGCGCAACGTCCGGACCTTATCACGCCGGATTCGCCCACGCAGCGCGTTGGCGCGGCGCCGCTGACGGCATTCAACCAGATTCGCCATGAAGTACCGATGCTGTCGCTCGATAACGTATTTGATGAAGAAAGCTTCCTGGCGTTTAACAAGCGAGTGCAGGATCGTCTAAAAAGCACGGAAAATGTCATCTGGTGCTGCGAGCTAAAGCTGGATGGTCTGGCGGTCAGCATTCTGTATGAAAACGGCGTGCTGGTGAGCGCTGCGACGCGTGGCGACGGCACCACCGGTGAAGATATTACTTCAAACGTGCGCACGATTCGCGCCATTCCGTTAAAGCTGCACGGCGATAACATTCCGGCGCGTCTTGAAGTTCGCGGAGAGGTATTTTTACCGCAGGCCGGGTTTGAAAAGATCAATGAAGACGCGCGCCGCACTGGCGGCAAAGTGTTTGCTAATCCGCGTAACGCGGCGGCGGGCTCGTTGCGTCAGCTCGATCCGCGTATTACGGCGAAGCGACCGCTAACATTTTTCTGCTACGGCGTCGGTATTCTGGAAGGCGGCGAGTTGCCGGATACGCATCTGGGACGTTTGCTGCAATTTAAAGCGTGGGGGTTACCGGTCAGCGATCGCGTGACGCTGTGCGATTCTCCCCAGGCGGTACTGGATTTTTATCGCAACGTCGAAAAAGATCGCCCCACGCTCGGTTTTGATATCGACGGCGTGGTGATTAAGGTCAACTCGCTGGCTTTGCAGGAACAGCTGGGCTTTGTGGCCCGCGCGCCGCGCTGGGCGGTGGCGTTTAAATTTCCTGCTCAGGAGCAGATGACTTTTGTGCGCGATGTTGAGTTTCAGGTCGGGCGCACCGGGGCGATTACGCCGGTGGCGCGTCTGGAACCGGTTCAGGTGGCTGGTGTGCTGGTCAGCAATGCCACGTTGCATAATGCCGATGAAATTGAGCGACTTGGCTTGCGCATTGGCGATAAGGTGGTTATCCGTCGGGCAGGCGATGTGATCCCTCAGGTGGTCAACGTGGTTCTGTCCGAACGCCCTGAAGAGACGCGTCCGATTGTGTTTCCAACGCACTGTCCGGTGTGCGGATCGGACGTAGAGCGCGTTGAAGGCGAAGCCGTTACCCGTTGTACCGGCGGGCTGATTTGTGGCGCGCAGCGTAAAGAGTCGCTGAAACATTTTGTGTCGCGCCGGGCGATGGATGTAGACGGGATGGGCGATAAGATCATCGACCAACTGGTGGAAAGGGAGTATGTCCATACGCCAGCGGATCTGTTCCGTCTGACGGCGGGTAAACTGACCGGCCTGGACCGAATGGGGCTAAAGTCCGCGCAAAATGTTGTAAACGCGCTGGAAAAAGCCAAAGCGACGACTTTTGCGCGTTTTCTCTATGCGCTGGGCATCCGTGAAGTGGGTGAAGCGACGGCGGCGGGGCTGGCGGCTTATTTCGGCACGCTGGAGGCGCTGCAGACCGCTACCATTGACGAGTTGCAGAAAGTACCCGACGTGGGGATTGTGGTCGCTACGCACGTCTTTAACTTTTTTGCCGAAGAGAGCAATCGTGACGTGATTGGGCAGCTACTGGCGGAAGGGGTTCACTGGCCCGCGCCGGTAGTCATTAATGTGCAAGAGATCGATAGCCCGTTTGCCGGTAAAACCGTGGTACTAACCGGTAGCCTGAGCCAGATGTCCCGCGATGACGCTAAAGCGCGTTTAGCGGCGCTGGGCGCGAAAGTGGCAGGCAGCGTATCGAAGAAAACCGATCTGGTGATTGCCGGTGAAGCGGCGGGCTCCAAACTGGCCAAAGCGCAGGAACTGGGTATTACCGTGATTGATGAAGCGGAAATGATCCGCTTACTGGGTGCCTGAGATGGAAAAAGAGCAGCTGGTTGAAATCGCCAACACCGTGATGCCCTTTGGCAAATATCAGGGACGTCGATTGATCGACCTTCCGAAAGAGTATTTGCTGTGGTTTGCCCGTAAAGATCAATTTCCGGCGGGTAAACTGGGGGAGTTGATGCAAATCACGCTGCTGATTAAAACTGAGGGGCTGACGCAACTGGTACAGCCCCTGAAACGCCCGCTTTAAGCTTTCGCGGCGCGGCTTTCCTGCTGCGCCTGTAACTTCTCGGTCTGGCGTTTGTAGCGCCGCGCCAGCCCTGCGCAGACCATCAGTTGGATCTGGTGGAAGATCATCAGCGGTAATACCATCATACCCAGCACTGACGTCGGAAACAGAATATTGGCCATCGGGATCCCGTTGGCCAGGCTTTTTTTCGAACCGCAGAAAACAATAGTGATTTCGTCGGCTTTATTGAAGCCGCATTTACGGGCGACAAAGACGTTAATGGTGATGACGATCGCCAACAGTATGAGACTGACCACGACGATAAACAGCAGCGATCCCCAGCCGACTTTGTGCCAGATGCCGTTGACCACCGCTTCGCTGAACGCCGAGTAGACCACCAGCAAAATAGAGGTCTGATCTGTTTTCGCGATCCACTTTTTGTTGCGCGCGACCCAGTTGCCGATCCACGGGCGAGACAGGTGTCCCAGCACAAAAGGCAGCAGCAGTTGCAGCATAATTTTGCCCACCTCTTCCAGACTGCCCTGCGCGCCATGAATATTCATTACCAGACCGACCAGCAGCGGCGACAGGAAAATGCCCAGCAGACTGGACGCAGACGCTGAGCACACCGCGGCCGCGACGTTACCGCCCGCGAGTGAAGTAAATGCAATCGCCGACTGCACGGTGGCGGGCAAAATGCACAGATACAGAAAGCCACTGTAGAGCATAGGGTCGACATTGACAGGCGCCCACCAGGCAAACAGTACGCCGAGGACAGGAAAGAGCACAAAAGTGCTGCACATGACCCACAGATGCAACCGCCAGTGGCTGCCGCCAGCGATGATCGCTTCACGTGAAAGCTTCGCGCCATGCATAAAAAACAGCAGAGCGATGGCCGCTGTCGTAATGCCTTCAACGACAGGCACAAAGCCGCCTTCCGCCGGGAAAAAAGAGGCCAGTAGTACCACGGTGATAAGTGTCAGCGTGAAAGGGTCAAGGATACGAAAAAGTTTCATAAAAACTCCTGAAAGTCGGTGCAGCTATTTTGCGTTTTTCGCTTTGAGAAATAAAATTAATTTATTGCATCTATATATGAATCTAGTCGATGAACTATTCACTGCGTCAACTGCGTATTTTTATTACCGTCGCCCAGGCCAAAAGTTTCAGTCGGGCAGGGGACAGGATTGGACTGAGCCAGTCTGCGGTCAGTCATAGCGTAAAAGAGCTGGAGCGGCAAACCGGCGTCAGACTGCTGGATCGCACCACGCGTGAGGTGGTGCTGACCGAGGCGGGGCAACAACTGGCGACGCGTCTGGAGCGGGTGCTTGATGAACTGAACAGCATACTGCGCGATGCAGGCAGAGTAGGGACACAATTAACCGGCACCGTGCGCGTTGCCGCGAGCCAAACCATTTCTGCGCATCTTATTCCGCAATGCATTGCCCAAAGTAATTCACTTTATCCCGCTATTGATTTTGTATTGCACGATCGTCCGCAGCAGTGGGTGCTGGAGAGCATCCGCCAGGGTGAAGTGGATTTTGGCATCGTTATCGATCCCGGCGCAGCGGTGGATTTACAGTGTGAAGCCATCTTATCAGAGCCTTTTTTACTGTTGTGTCGCCAAGATCATCCGCTGGCGCATCAGGAATGGGTGAGCTGGCAGGATCTTAAACAGGCCTCGCTGGTCTTACAGGATTATGCTTCCGGCAGCCGACCGCTGATTGATGCGGCGCTGGCCCATTTTGCTATTGAGGCGGATATCGTGCAGGAGATTGGTCACCCGGCCACGCTGTTTCCAATGGTGTAAGCGGGAATCGGCATCAGCGTGCTGCCCGCGCTGGCGTTACCGCTCCCGCAGGGCAGCCACTTGCAGGTTAAACGGCTGACGCCCGTAGTTGAAAGGCAGCTCATGCTGGCGCGACGAAAAAACCGATCGCTCTCCACGGCGGCGCAGGCGTTGTGGGACGTGGTGCGTACCCAGGCCAGCGAATTAACCGCCGCGAGGGCGAAAGATCCGCTGTATCAGCTATAAATATCTATCTGTCCGTGTGTGAGGTGCGGTCTTGCCCTGCCATTTTTGACAGGGCAGTGTGTTAAAACAGGTATTTGATGGAATAAATAATGCCATCCTGCAGGAAGGATTCTCCTAACTTATTATCAGCGTAACGATATTGTACTCCTGCGGTCAGGTGAGGAGTCGCATTCCACCACAGCGCTACTGCGCCATTAATGCCATCTTTCCCGCCATTGCCCGCAGCGTAGGACGCATCGCGGTCAAACTCATACTCATTCCAGTTCGTTACGCTGAATTTCTCACTACCCAACGAGAAGCTATAGCCGGCCACCCAACCTAATACATAACCATTATCGCCTGTGTAGTAGGTCTGATCGGTATAACGTTTGGCAAAGAAGGGTTTAAACCAGTAACCGTTACCTGTGAAGTTATAGCCTAAACCATAGAGAAACATGTCATCATGGAAATTAGCGCGATGAGGTGAACCGTACGTCCCGTAGGCATGGAGATAGAGGTTTAATCCTGTATCGCCCAGATAAATACGGTTGGTATTTTTAAAGGTGTAACGCTGTTCGCTGCCTGGTTTAGCGTGGCGGCCATTGTAAAAATTTTCCCAGTCGAAGAACCCGTACATTTCTCCCCAGCTAAAATTCGCTCCGCCTTCCAGCTCCAGGTACCCAAAATCATCTTTATGGGATTTTTTACTGGTTTTTTCCGTGGTGTCTGATGTCCAGTCGAGGTAATGGAGGCCGATATCGGCGAACCCGCCTTTAAATTCCGCATGGGTGAGTGCGGGAATAATGAGTAAAGAAGAAAGCGTCAGAGTAAGAATTTTTTTCATAGCATATTTCCCTATGCCGATAATTATTAATGGGTTAATTAAAAAGAGGCAATTTATAAATATGAAAGCGGCATATTGTTAATATGAAGTGCAAGCAAAAACCAATACTGTTTTCCCTCTGTATTAATACAGAAGCGATCTAAATCTATCGATATTAAATGGCTATTGATGACACGTGAAAAGTGTATTGGTCAGCAAGGGGCGATGGTCGTTATAAAAAGGAGTCAAATTAAATCCGATAGAACAAGGAAACTTATGCCTCACGCTCTTTTTTCTCATAATCCTGAGTATTGTATTGATATTATTCATGCACATAAACCGGCATTTACCCCGCGAGTCGCGTTTATTTTAGGCTCCGGGTTGGGTGCTCTGGCGGATCAAATCGAAGATGCGGTAGCCATTTCTTACGAGAAATTGCCGGGATTTCCCGTCAGCACCGTACACGGCCATGCTGGTGAACTGGTGCTCGGCCATCTGGCGGGTGTTCCGGTGGCCTGTATGAAAGGTCGCGGACATTTTTATGAAGGGCGTGGAATGGCGGTGATGACCGATGCCATTCGCACGTTGAAATTACTGGGCTGTGAAGTGTTGTTCTGCACCAATGCGGCAGGATCTCTGCGTCCGGAAGTGGGGCCGGGTAGCCTGGTTGCGCTTAGCGATCACATTAATACGATGCCCGGTACGCCGATGGTGGGGCCAAACGATGATCGTTATGGCGATCGCTTCTTCTCGCTGGCTAATGCTTATGACGCAGATTATCGCGCCATGCTTCAGTCCGTTGCGGCAGAGGAGGGATTCCCCCTCACTGAAGGCGTATTTGTTTCTTATCCGGGTCCGAACTTCGAAACGGCGGCAGAAATCCGCATGATGCAGATTATTGGCGGCGATGTGGTCGGAATGTCCGTTGTCCCTGAGGTGATTAGCGCACGTCATTGTGGCCTCAAAGTTGTTGCCGTCTCAGCGATCACCAATCTGGCGGAAGGGCTGGGCGATGTAAAACTCTCCCATGCGCAAACGCTGGCGGCGGCTGAACTTTCCCGGCAGAACTTTATAAATCTGATTTGCGGCTTTTTACGTAAACTGGCCTAAACACAATGACTACGGCCCCGTATTGGGGCTTTATCTCACGGCAAGGAATAAAAAATGGGTATTACGTCCCGCTTAAAAGTCATGTCGTTCTTGCAATATTTTATCTGGGGGAGCTGGCTGGTTACCCTGGGCTCTTACATGATCAACACTCTGGATTTTACCGGCGCGAATGTCGGTATGGTCTACAGCTCAAAAGGACTGGCAGCGATTATCATGCCGGGCATTATGGGGATCATTGCTGATAAATGGCTGCGCGCTGAGCGAGCCTATATGCTTTGCCATCTGGTTTGCGCGGGGGCGTTATTGTACGCCACCACCGTTACCGATCCCCAGACGATGTTCTGGGTGATGTTGGTTAATGCGATGGCGTATATGCCAACGATTGCATTATCCAATAGCGTTTCGTACTCCTGTCTGGCGAAAGCAGGTCAGGATCCGGTAACGTCATTTCCGCCTGTGCGCGTTTTCGGCACAATAGGTTTTATTGTTGCGATGTGGACGGTGAGCCTGATGGGGCTGGAACTGAGCAGTGCGCAATTATACATCGCTTCTGGCGCATCGTTATTGCTGGCCCTGTATGCGCTGACGTTACCGAAAATTCCGGTAGCCGAGAAGAAGGCGAACACCACGCTTGCCAGTAAGCTCGGACTGGATGCTTTTGTTCTGTTTAAAAATCCACGCATGGCAATCTTCTTTTTGTTTGCGATGATGTTGGGGGCGGTGCTGCAAATTACCAATGTCTTCGGTAATCCGTTCCTGCATGATTTTGCCCGTAATCCTGAGTTTGCCGACAGCTTTGTGGTGAAGTATCCCTCTATCTTGCTTTCAGTTTCGCAGATGGCGGAAGTGGGCTTTATCCTCACCATTCCGTTCTTCCTTAAACGCTTTGGTATTAAAACGGTAATGCTGATGAGTATGCTGGCGTGGACGCTGCGTTTCGGCTTCTTTGCCTTTGGCGATCCATCCCCGTTTGGCTTTGTGCTACTGCTGCTGTCGATGATTGTTTATGGCTGCGCATTTGATTTCTTCAACATCTCAGGGTCAGTATTTGTAGAGCAGGAGGTGGACTCAAGTATTCGCGCCAGCGCGCAGGGGTTGTTTATGACCATGGTTAGCGGCGTGGGGGCGTGGATTGGGTCTCTTTTAAGCGGTATGGCCGTGGATTATTTTTCTATTGATGGCGTAAAAGATTGGCAAACCATCTGTCTGGTCTTTGCCGCCTACGCTCTGGCATTGGCCGTTATTTTTGCATTGTTCTTTAAATATCAGCACCATCCAGAAAAACTGTCGACCAAATCATTAGCACATTAATTTTATTTGACTGGCGAGAGGATGTTCGCCAGTCCATTTTTATGAACAAGGACACAGCATGAAAGAAATTATTCTCTCCTCCGGTATTGGATTTGGTATTGGCGCATTTTTTACTTTATGCCGTATACCTATTCCCGCACCAAATGTTTTACCCGGGGTATTATCTATTGTATTTATGTATATTGGGTATCTTGTCGTTAAATCTATTTTTTACTAGGTAATATGGTAAATTCCAGACGTTATCCCTTATTCCTGGAGTGCGATAGTGATGGAACGAGCCCATCGTATTGATCTAAAGCTATTACGTTATTTCCTCGCTGTTGCAGAGGAATTGCATTTTGGCCGGGCTGCTGCCCGGTTAAATATGTCACAACCTCCCTTGAGTATCCATATCAAAGAACTTGAACAGCAACTGGGTACATTGCTGTTTATTCGTCATTCCCGCAGCGTTGCATTAACCCATGCCGGGAAAGTTTTAATGGAGGAGTCACGTCGCTTGTTAGCCAGTGCAAATCAGGCGCTGGCGCGAGTGGAGCAGATTGGTCGCGGTGAAGCGGGGCGCATTGAACTGGGTGTGGTTGGTACGGCGCTGTGGGGAAGAATGCGTCCTGCGATGCGTCACTTTTTGAAAGCAAATCCCAATGTTGAAGTACTTTTTCGCGAAAAGTCTCCCGGTATGCAAATGGCGTTGTTAGAGCGTCGGGAACTTGATGCAGGGATCTGGCGTATGGCTATCGAACCGGCAGTCGGTTTTACCAGCATACGTTTGCATGAATCTGCATTCATGGTTGCAGTTCCGGAAGATCACGATCTGGCATCCAGAGATTCTGTGCCGCTGTCGGCGTTGCGCAATGAATATTTTGTTACGTTGCCTTCCGTACATTCTGATTGGGGATTTTTACAACGTGTATGCCAACAGGCGGGTTTCTCGCCAATGATTATTCGGGAAGTGGTTGAGCCGCAAACGGTGTTGGCGATGATCAGTATGGGGATCGGGATTACGTTGATGGCTGATGGCTATGCGCAAATGAGCTGGCCGGGTGTGGTGTTCCGTCCGTTAGAGGAACGTATTCCGGCGGATTTGTATATTGTGTATGACCAGCAGCAGGCAACGCCAGCACTGGAGAAACTGGTGGCGGCGTTGACGGTATGATGTCTGTGCCGGATGGCGACTAACGTCTTATCCGGCCTACGTGTGCGGTGTCGTCTGTAGGCCTGATAAGCGCAGCGCATCAGGCAAGACCCGAACCTGCTGCAGGTTCGAATCTTCCATATCGCAGATAGCAAAAAAGCGCCTTTAGGGCGCTTTTTTACATTGGTGGGTCGTGCAGGATTCGAACCTGCGACCAATTGATTAAAAGTCAACTGCTCTACCAACTGAGCTAACGACCCGAAGTGGTGGGTGATGACGGGATCGAACCGCCGACCCCCTCCTTGTAAGGGAGGTGCTCTCCCAGCTGAGCTAATCACCCACTTCTCAATTTCTTATCTACACGGCGGAGACTACATAAAGTAGTTGGTGGGTGATGACGGGATCGAACCGCCGACCCCCTCCTTGTAAGGGAGGTGCTCTCCCAGCTGAGCTAATCACCCCCGCTGTGTGGAGTCGCATTATAGGGAGAGTTGAAAATGAGTCAACGCATTTTCTAAAGTTTTTGTTTGTTCGTCGTAAAATTAAACAAAACGATCGTGAATTACCCCGCGCTGCATGATTTCTATACGGAAATAGCAAAGCGCAGTGTTCTGACCGGATCAACATTGAGGAATCAAGCCACAGTGATAGAATACAAGGCTATTCATCTTTCCAGGATTTGCCGGTTGTCGGCATCTTTATAAACGTAAGGCCATTTCATGAAAATCAAAACTCGCTTCGCGCCTAGCCCGACAGGTTATCTGCACGTCGGCGGCGCGCGTACTGCTCTTTATTCCTGGCTTTTCGCACGTCACCACGGCGGTGAATTCGTGCTGCGTATTGAAGACACCGATCTTGAGCGTTCCACGCCGGAAGCCATTGAAGCCATCATGGATGGTATGAACTGGCTGAACCTGGAATGGGACGAAGGCCCATATTTCCAGACCAAACGTTTTGATCGCTATAACGCGGTGATTGACGAGATGCTGGAGGCGGGAACAGCCTATAAATGCTACTGCTCTAAAGAGCGTCTGGAGCAACTGCGTGAAGAGCAGATGGCGAAAGGCGAGAAGCCGCGTTATGACGGGCGTTGCCGTCACAGTTACGAACATCATGCCGACGATGAGCCATGCGTGGTGCGCTTTGCTAACCCGCAGGACGGTTCCGTTATTTTTGATGATCAGATCCGTGGCCCGATCGAATTCAGCAATCAGGAACTGGACGATCTGATCATTCGTCGTACCGACGGTTCGCCGACCTACAACTTCTGTGTGGTGGTGGACGACTGGGATATGGAAATTACCCATGTGATTCGTGGCGAAGACCATATCAACAATACTCCGCGCCAGATTAACATTTTGAAAGCGTTAAACGCGCCGGTGCCGATGTACGCGCATGTGTCGATGATTAACGGCGACGACGGTAAAAAGCTGTCTAAACGTCACGGTGCGGTGAGCGTGATGCAGTATCGCGATGACGGTTATCTGCCGGAAGCGTTGCTGAACTATCTGGTGCGTCTGGGCTGGTCCAGCGGCGATCAGGAAATCTTCACTCGCGAAGAGATGATCAAGCTGTTCTCCCTCGGTGCGGTGAGCAAGTCTGCGAGCGCGTTCAACACCGATAAACTGCTGTGGCTGAACCACCACTATATCAATACGCTGGCGCCGGAATATGTGGCGACGCATTTGCAGTGGCATATTGAGCAGGAAAATATCGACACCCGTAACGGCCCGCAGCTTGCTGAACTGGTGAAGTTGCTGGGCGAGCGCTGCAAGACTCTGAAAGAGATGGCGCAGAGCTGCCGCTACTTCTATGAAGACTTCAGCGAGTTTGACGCCGATGCGGCGAAAAAACACCTCCGCCCGGTAGCGCGTCAGCCGCTGGAAGTGGTGCGCGACAAGCTGTCGGCGATTACGGACTGGTCAGCAGAAAACGTCCACCACGCGATTCAGGCCACGGCGGATGAGCTGGAAGTGGGGATGGGTAAAGTGGGGATGCCGCTGCGTGTGGCTGTGACCGGTGCCGGGCAGTCGCCTGCGCTGGATGTCACCGTACATGCGATTGGTAAAACCCGCAGCATTGAGCGCATCAACAAAGCGCTGGGCTTTATCGCCGAGCGTGAAAGCCAGCAGTAACGCCCGCTGAAACAGAATAAACGGCAGGGCAGACGCCTGCCGTTTATTCTTTGTTAGTCCGCCTCATTGATACCTAAACGCGTCAGAAATCCGCGAATACCTTCCCGCGATAAAAACAGCGCCAGTTTTTCCTGTTCCTGAGCAGACATATTTTCAACGGCATCAATAATTTGTCGATAAGCGTGACTGTGCGCCGCGTTCGCATATTCTGCGAAAGCCTCTTCCGCCTGATAAAACGCAGGCAGTTTGCGAAAAGCCGGAATATTGAGAATAAACTCCCGCACGCTGGCATCAATATGGATGAGTCTTGCGCGTCCGCCTTTGACGCCGGGAAATTTTTCGGTTTTCCAGTGTTGTTCTCTGATCCAGCGATTGACGGTTTGTCTGGCCACGCCGAGGCATTCAGCCAGCTCTTCAGTGGTCATTTTACTGCGTAATCTTTTCATATTATTTGCTATCGCGTATCCCTAAGCGTTGTAACAAACCGGTAATCCCTTCACGAACGAGGAGAGAGGTAAACTGTTTCTGCTCGGATGAGGTCATCTCTTTGGCGAGCGTCATGAGCAGCGCTTCAAGCGATGCGTTGCTGGCAGGCGTGAATGTGTCTGCGTGATGGTCAACTGAACGTTCAGAGCTGCGGATATATTCACGAACCTGTTCGTTTACATGAACCAGACGGGCTTTACCGCCCTGGACGCCAGGTTTGGGCGATGTTGCCCAGCCTTCTTTCCGTACCCATTTATTGATGGTTTGTCGGCTGTAACCGGTGAGATTAGCGAGTTCTTCTGGCGTCATCCGTTCCTTGAACATAACGATTCCCTGAATAGTCGTGGGGTTAATTAGTGGTTCATTTTATAGCACCATTTTAGTCGAAACCGTGACGTGTTTAACTACTGAATGCGAGTTGTGCCGCAATGTCCTTTATTTGAATGCTTTTTCAGCGATTGAATTCGGCAAGTTCATTTTGCCGTTGACACATGCCGAGGGAATTCATATGATGCCGCCCGTCAACTCGACAAGCTTTACGTAGTGGGGCTATAGCTCAGCTGGGAGAGCGCTTGCATGGCATGCAAGAGGTCAGCGGTTCGATCCCGCTTAGCTCCACCAAATTTACTCCCGATAAATTTGGCGTATACGTAAAAGCACTATGGGGCTATAGCTCAGCTGGGAGAGCGCTTGCATGGCATGCAAGAGGTCAGCGGTTCGATCCCGCTTAGCTCCACCAACATTCAAACCCTCGCTGAAAAGCGGGGGTTTTTGCTTTTTGTCACAAAATTTATGGCCTCTGAGCTGCTCTTCAGGTGCGTTTGTTTGCCGCTGCTTTTGCGGTCAATATGAGCTTTTGTTAGATTGCTTCATAATGCGAATATACTTATTATTCATGCGCCTTATATAATGATGTGAGCATTAAAGCAATGCCGGATAAGTGTAACGTATTAAAAAATATAAAAATATTTTTACTGGCCTTCTGCCTGACCGTTCCGGCTATTCTGCTATCTCGTCTCATTTCTCCCCGCGCCACAATTGATTCCAGCTATATCTTTCTGGCCTGGCTACCGCTCTGCGTCATGTTTTCCGTGCTGTTTTTATTTGGCCGCCGTGGCGTCGCGCCGATGGTAGGCGGAATGATGTTGACTAATGAATGGAATTTTCATTTACCTCTGCCACAGGCGATGGTGCTGCTATTTTGCCAGACGTTTCCCGTGTTGCTGGTTTGCGCTATCGTACGCTGGCAGCTGGGCGCGCGCTGGCGCTACGGAATACCCAACCAAGGCATCTGGCTACGCGTTTTCTGGTTAGGGTTAATGACGCCGTTTGGCATAAAAATCAGTATGCATCTGGCGGGGCACTACCTGGCTTTCCCGGTGACAATCTCTACCTTCTTTGGCACCGGCACCGCTATTTTCTCGATTGTTGATTTATTGAGTCTGATTTCTGCCGCGCTTATTTTTACCCTCTTTTTCTATTATCCGCTGCGGATGATAGTCAGCCCGCACTATATTCGTATTTTCTGGCGGAGGGATGTCGCTCCTTATCTCGCCAAAGAAAAACGCCTGTTTACGCTTCTCTGGTTTGCCACTCTGGCGACGCTATTAGCGGTGCTGTGTACGCCTTTCGAGACAAAGTATATTGCTGGCTATCTGGTGCCAGTTCTGTTCATTGGATTTACCATCGGCGTGGGGAAAATCAGCTATCCGCTGTTGAATTTTAGTTGGGCTCTCACTGCGCTATTCCTGCTTAGCTATAACCGCAATTTTCTGCAGGGCGTGGGCTCAGAATATTCGCTGGCATTTATCCTTTCAGTTCTCATTTCTTTTAGTATTTGTTTGTTGTACATGGCGCGGATTAATCAGCGTAGCGAATGGTTGAATCGACAGTGGCACTCGCAGGCATTAACCGATCCGTTGACGCAACTGCCTAACCTGCGTGCGCTGGAGCAGTTTCTTTTACAGGATGCCGGGCAAAGCGTGTGTTATCTACGCATGGAAAACTTGGAATTTCTGAGCCGTCATTACGGTATGCAGATGCGCGTGCATTGCGAACGCGAGGTGTTTCGCGTGTTGCAGCCGCTGCTGCTGGAAAAGGAGAAAATTTTCCATCTGCCGGGCAGTGAGTTATTGCTGGTATTGACGGGACCGGAGACGGAAGCCCGCCTGCAATATATGCTCAATGTGCTTAATAACCGCAAAATTTACTGGAACAATACCGGTCTGGACATGGAATACGGCGCATCGTGGGGAACATTCGATGGTCGCCAGGAAACCTTGCAACCGCTGTTGGGGCAATTAAGCTGGCTGGCGGAGCAATCCTGTTCGCACCGTCGGGTGCTTGTACTGACCCAGAGTATTGAAGCCGCTTCCGGGCAGACGACGGAACGGGTGCTGCGGTTGCAGAAAATCCGTCAGGCGCTGGAGCGCGGCGCGCTGGTTTTGTATGCGCAACCCATTCGCGACTCGCAGGGAAAAGGGTATGACGAGATTCTGACGCGGCTTCGGTGCGACGACGGTATCATGATGCCCAATCAGTTCATTCCGCTTATCGCCCAGTTTAACCTGAGCGTACGGTTTGATATGCAGGTGATGGAAGCGCTCCTGCAATGGTTGTCCGCGCATCCTTCGGCGGAGCAGGGGGCGCGTTTCTCGGCTAATTTGATGCCGCTGACGCTGCTGCAAAAAGAGACGGCGTCGCGCATTATGCAGCTTTTTAAACGCTATGGCGTCCCGCCTGCTTCGGTCATCATCGAAATTACTGAAGAACAGGCCTTCTCTCATTCCGAAATCAGTATGCACAATATCAACCAGCTGCGTAAGTTTGGCCTAAAAATCGCCATTGATGATTTCGGCACCGGCTATGCAAACTATGAACGGCTAAAACGCCTCAAGGCGGACATCATTAAAATCGACGGTTGTTTCGTAAAAGATATTCTGACGGACTCCCTGGATGCGATGATCGTGAAATCCATCACTGATTTAGCGAAAGCGAAATCGTTGAGCGTCGTGGCTGAGTTTGTTGAAACGCCTGCGCAGCGCGATCTGCTATTGCAGCTTGGCGTACACAGTTTGCAGGGATATCTGATTGGCCGCCCGCGCCCGTTAGGTAAATAAGTGGCATAAAAAAACCGGGGATAGCTCCCCGGTTTCTACATTAAACGCAGACTTACAGTACCAGCGCCGCGATAGAGGCGGACAGTACGCTCACCAGCGTAGAACCGTAAACCAGTTTCAGACCAAAACGGGAAACCACGTTGCCTTGCTCTTCGTTCAGGCCTTTAATCGCGCCCGCAATAATACCGATGGAAGAGAAGTTCGCGAAGGACACCAGGAAGACGGAGATAATGCCTTCAGCGCGTGGAGAGAGGGTAACGGCGATTTTCTGCAGATCCATCATCGCCACGAATTCGTTGGAAACCAGTTTGGTCGCCATGATACTTCCTACCTGCAGCGCTTCACTGGACGGTACGCCCATTACCCATGCGACCGGGTAGAAGATGTAACCCAGAATGCCCTGGAAAGAGATGCTGTAGCCGAACCAACCGGTAACTGTTGCGAACAGCGCGTTCAGCGCCGCGATCAGCGCGATGAAGCCGATCAGCATCGCCGCGACGATAATCGCCACTTTAAAACCTGCCAGAATGTACTCGCCCAGCATTTCGAAGAAACTTTGGCCTTCATGCAGGTTCGACATCTGAATATTTTCTTCGCTGGCATCAACGACATAGGGGTTGATCAGCGACAGAACGATAAAGGTGCTGAACATGTTCAGAACCAGCGCTGCGACCACATATTTAGGGTCCAGCATGGTCATATACGCGCCCACGATAGACATGGAAACGGTAGACATTGCGGTCGCCGCCATGGTGTACATGCGGTTACGGGACATTTTGCCGAGGATATCTTTATAAGCGATAAAGTTCTCAGACTGGCCGAGGATCAGCGAGCTGACGGCGTTAAAAGACTCCAGTTTGCCCATACCGTTTACTTTGGACAACAGGAAACCAATAGCGCGGATGACCACTGGCAGAACGCGGATATGCTGGAGAATACCGATCAACGCGGAAATAAAGACGATCGGGCACAATACTTTCAGGAAGAAGAACGCCAAACCTTGATCGTTCATACTGCCGAAGACGAAGTTTGTCCCTTCGTTGGCAAATCCGAGCAGTTTTTCAAACATCTCGGAGAAACCTTTTACGAAGCCAAGGCCAACATCCGAGTTCAGGAAGAACCAGGCCAGTAATACTTCGATAACAAGTAACTGAATGACGTAACGAATGCGAATTTTTTTACGGTCGCTGCTAACCAGCAGTGCGAGTACCGCAACAACGGCAAGCGCCAGGACAAAATGAAGGACGCGGTCCATATTTGCTCCAAATATGAGGCAGGTTTAATTTTCGTGCACATTCTATGCAACAGCCGTAAAGAAAAAGAGATCCAACACACACTATAATAAGGACCTGTGACGAGATTCAAAATTAGTGATCTGTAATACACTTTTACTGTACTGAATATGAAAATGAAAAGTTATATCAGTGTGCTAATCTTGTAATGTTAAGCCAAACTGTTCTGATACAGGTCGTCATCGTATCGGTCTATCGTTTCACACTATCAAAGTAATCACCCGTACCCATTGAAATGCACTTGATAATCATTATCAATAAACATAGCATGAAACATAGCAAAGGCTATGTTTTTGAGGCAAAAGATGACTGACAATCGCGTAGAGAATAGCAGCGGACGGGCGGCGCGCAAGCTAAGGCTCGCATTAATGGGACCTGCGTTCATTGCCGCGATTGGTTATATCGATCCTGGTAACTTCGCGACCAATATTCAGGCCGGCGCCAGCTTTGGCTACCAGCTACTCTGGGTGGTGGTCTGGGCGAACCTGATGGCGATGCTGATTCAAATCCTCTCGGCAAAACTCGGAATCGCCACGGGCAAGAACCTGGCGGAGCAAATTCGCGACCATTATCCGCGCCCGGTAGTCTGGTTTTACTGGGTACAGGCGGAAATCATCGCGATGGCCACCGATTTAGCTGAATTTATCGGCGCGGCAATAGGTTTTAAGCTGATCCTGGGCGTCTCTTTATTACAGGGGCGCGGTATTGACCGGTATCGCGACGTTTCTGATTTTAATGTTACAACGCCGCGGTCAAAAACCGCTTGAAAAAGTCATCGGCGGTTTACTGCTTTTTGTCGCCGCTGCTTACATTGTGGAGCTGTTTTTCTCTCAGCCTGATATGGCGCAGCTTGGCAAAGGAATGGTTATCCCGGCGCTACCGAACCCGGAGGCCGTATTCTTAGCCGCCGGCGTGCTTGGCGCGACGATTATGCCGCACGTGATTTATCTGCACTCGTCATTAACACAGCATCTGCACGGCGGAACGCGGCAACAACGGTACTCAGCAACGAAATGGGATGTCGCTATTGCCATGACGATTGCCGGTTTTGTCAATCTGGCAATGATGGCGACCGCCGCGGCGGCGTTTCATTTTAGCGGCCACACTGGCATCGCCGACCTCGATCAGGCATACCTGACGCTGGAACCGTTACTAAGCCATGCGGCGGCAACGGTGTTTGGTCTTAGTCTGGTAGCGGCAGGGCTTTCCTCCACCGTGGTAGGGACTCTGGCGGGGCAGGTGGTGATGCAAGGGTTTGTCCGTTTTCACATTCCGCTGTGGGTACGGCGCAGCATTACCATGCTGCCCTCATTTATTGTGATTTTGATGGGGCTGGACCCTACCCGAATTCTGGTGATGAGCCAGGTGCTGCTGAGTTTTGGTATTGCGCTGGCGCTGGTGCCGCTCCTGATTTTCACCAGTAACGCTACGCTAATGGGCGAGCTGGTGAACACGCGGCGAGTAAAACAGATTGGCTGGATAATTGTCGTGCTGGTCGTCGCCCTGAATATCTGGTTGCTGGTTGGAACGGTGATGGGATTGTCATAAAGACAGAAAGATAGCAGGCCCGATGCGTGGGCGTCATCGGGCTGTTATTCAGCAGGAGGCTTAGTGATGATGTTTGTGACCCCGGCCTCGCCCGCGATGATCGTCGCGATCGCGCCAGCCTTCCCGATAACCGCGTTCATACGCTTTACGCTTATCCCAGCCGCGATGATAGCCGTTGTCATGGCGCCACCAGCGATTTTTACGCCATTCATAATGGTTGTGCCAGTAATCCCGGTCGCGCCAGCGACCACCGTCCCAGTAGTTACCGTAATCATCGCGATCGCCAATCTGTAATTTTATTGAGGGCAACAGGGTGATTTCGCCCGCATTCGCGGCAAGCGGTGTAAAAGCCAGCAAGGCTGCCGCCAGAATCAGTGACCTGAACATACTTTCTCTCCTTCACGATCGAGCCGTCGCCGGCCTGTTAATGCAATATTACAAAGCAGTAAAGATTTGTTTCATCGCCTTAACTCTTAAATCATGAAGAAGAGCATTTTTTGCTAAAACCGGCCCTCCAGAATAGCGTCAATTTCTGCACATTCAGCCGCCGAAAAACGGCGATTGGCCAGCATTCCTACGGCGTCTTCTATTTGCGACGGTTTGCTGGCGCCAATCAGTACCGAGGTAACGTTATCGTTACGCAGCACCCAGGCGAGCGCCATCTGAGACAATTTTTGGCCCCGTCGCGCGGCCAGTTCATTCAACCGGCGAACTTTTTCCAGTTTGTCGGCGGTAATCTGTTCTGGTTTAAGGAAACGGCTTCCGCTCGCCGCGCGGGAATCTTCCGGAATGCCATTCAGATAACGGTCAGTGAGCTGCCCGCCCGCCAGCGGCGAGAAGGCAATACTGCCGACGCCTTTTTCCTGCAACAGCGCCAGCAGCCCGTCCTCTACCCAACGCTCAAAAAGCGAATATTTAGGCTGATGAATCAGGCAAGGCGTGCCGAGATCCTCCAGAATATCGATAGCTTGTCTGGCCAGATCGGCAGGATAGTTAAGAGATCCCCACGTACAACGCTTTGCCGTGGCGCACAAGGTGATCTAACGCTTTCATCGTCTCTTTAAGCGGCGTTTCGGGATCGGGACGATGGTGATAAAAGATATCGACATACTCCAGCCCCATACGTTTCAGGCTTTGATCGAGGCTGGCGATAAGGTATTTCCGTGAACCCCAGTCGCCATAAGGGCCATCCCACATGGTGTAGCCCGCTTTGGTGGAGATGATCAATTCATCACGCCACGGTAAAAAATCTTCCTGCAGAATGCGGCCAAAATTGCATTCTGCGGAGCCCGGCGGCGGCCCATAATTATTGGCGAGATCAAAGTGGGTAATGCCCAGATCGAACGCGCGTTGCAGCAGCGCCCGGCTATTTTCTACCCGTGTCGTATCGCCGAAGTTGTGCCATAACCCCAGCGAAATAGCGGGAAGTTTGACGCCGCTGCGTCCGCAGCGACGATACTCCATTGTGTGATAACGATTCTCATCGGGCTGATAAATCATGACCTTTCCCCCTGTGGCGTGAATAAATAGTGTATACGGTTACACTCGCCAGGCGGTATCCGGCTTTTACTGTTTGCCGCTGTAAACATTGTTTTCCAGGCTTTCATCCCCACCGTGCTGGACAGCCATCGGCATTCCTTAATACTCAACATAATATCAACGTCAGAAGGAAAGCTGTCATGCAAAACCCCTATACCGTGGCCGACTATTTGCTGGACAGACTGGCAGGATGCGGCATTGGCCATCTTTTTGGCGTACCGGGCGATTATAACTTGCAGTTTCTTGACCATGTGATTGACCACCCGACCCTGCGTTGGGTGGGATGCGCCAATGAGCTGAACGCCGCTTATGCCGCGGACGGCTATGCGCGCATGTCGGGCGCTGGAGCGCTACTCACCACCTTTGGCGTGGGAGAACTTAGCGCTATTAACGGTATCGCGGGCAGTTACGCGGAATATGTCCCGGTCTTGCATATCGTCGGCGCGCCCTGTAGCGCTGCGCAGCAGCGTGGCGAATTGATGCACCATACCCTCGGTGACGGCGATTTTCGTCATTTTTATCGCATAAGTCAGGCGATATCCGCTGCCAGCGCAATATTAGATGAACAGAACGCCTGTTTCGAGATTGACCGCGTGTTGGGTGAAATGCTTGCCGCACGCAGGCCAGGATACATCATGTTGCCCGCCGATGTGGCGAAAAAAACGGCCATCCCACCTACGCAGGCGCTGGCGTTGCCCGTGCATGAAGCGCAAAGCGGCGTGGAGACGGCTTTTCGTTACCACGCCCGTCAGTGCCTGATGAACAGTCGGCGTATTGCGCTATTGGCCGACTTTCTTGCCGGGCGTTTTGGTTTACGACCACTGTTGCAGCGCTGGATGGCGGAAACGCCCATCGCTCATGCGACACTACTGATGGGGAAGGGGCTTTTTGATGAACAGCACCCGAACTTCGTTGGCACCTATAGCGCTGGCGCCAGCAGCAAAGAAGTGCGTCAGGCCATAGAGGACGCCGATAGGGTTATCTGCGTCGGCACCCGTTTTGTCGATACCCTTACGGCCGGATTTACCCAACAATTACCGACGGAACGCACGCTGGAGATTCAGCCTTACGCGTCGCGCATCGGCGAAACCTGGTTCAACCTCCCGATGGCGCAGGCGGTGTCTACGCTGCGCGAACTGTGCCTGGAATGCGCTTTTGCGCCGCCGCCGACGCGTTCCGCCGGACAGCCAGTGCGGATTGATAAGGGAGAACTGACCCAGGAAAGCTTCTGGCAAACCTTACAGCAGTATCTCAAACCCGGCGATATTATCCTTGTCGACCAGGGGACCGCCGCCTTTGGCGCTGCCGCGCTGTCGCTTCCTGACGGCGCGGAAGTTGTGGTACAGCCGCTGTGAGGGTCTATCGGCTATTCCTTGCCCGCCGCGTTTGGCGCGCAAACCGCCTGTCCCGATCGGCGGGTGATTCTGATTATCGGCGATGGCGCGGCGCAGCTCACGATTCAGGAGATGGGCTCGATGTTACGCGACGGGCAGGCGCCGGTCATCCTGCTGCTCAACAATGACGGCTATACCGTAGAGCGCGCCATTCACGGCGCGGCCCAGCGGTATAACGACATCGCGAGCTGGAACTGGACGCAGATACCACCGGCGCTAAACGCGGCGCAACAGGCGGAGTGCTGGCGGGTGACGCAGGCTATCCAACTGGCAGAGGTCCTAGAACGTCTGGCGCGCCCACAACGTCTGTCATTTATTGAAGTGATGTTGCCAAAAGCCGATCTGCCGGAATTACTGCGTACCGTGACCCGGGCGCTGGAAGCCCGCAACGGGGGATAATGGCCCCCGCTGCGCCGGATTAGGGTTCGTGACGGTTGGCGGCCAGCAACGGTTTTCCCGCCAGCAATAGCCAGGCGGGGAGCATCACAATGCAGAGCAGCGGCAGCAGATTGGTATCCGGTACGACGACTGCCGCCATAAACAGACTGAGCCAGCCGTCGCGCGTCACTACCAGCACTAAGCCAAGAATCGCGCAGGAGACGGTAATCGCCGCGGGTACGGCCTCAACATAGGCATGGAGCATGAGCCCCAGCGCCGCGCCGATAAACACAGCCGGAAAAATGCGCCCGCCGCGAAAGCCGCTCGCCGCCGCGATGACCAGCGCGGCGAGTTTGACGACGGCTAAGGTAAAATAATCTCCCGCGCCCAACGTCTGGCTAAACGCCATTTGTTGCATTTCGTCCAGGCCTTTAAACAGGGTAAGCGGCCCGCCAATGACGCCCAGGATGCCCAGTATAAAACCGCCAATGCCGAGAATCAGGACCGGATTTTTCAGGCGGTGCAGCAACTCATGCAGACGCGGAAGGCACCAGACGGCGACCATCCCGGCGGCAATGGCGATCGCCGCGACGATCGCTCCGCTGGCAATGTCCACCAGACGCATCTGCGTGTAATGGGCGATGGGTAACGAAAAATGCGGATGAAAGAACAGACTGGTGGTGAGTGACCCCGCCGCTGCCGCCATTAACGGCGCAAACAGGCGATCCCACATGGGAATATCGTTAGAGCCGCTAAGTGTTTGCGAAAAAATCAGCGCTGCGGCGACGGGCGTGCCGAACAGCGCGCCGATGGTGCCCGCTGAGGCCAGAATCGTCCAGTCTAACGCCGTGATACGCGGAAACAGGCGGGAGCCGAAAGCCGCCGCCAGCGCGATATTTATTGTCATTATCGGATGCTCTGGCCCCAAACTTACCCCACCAGCAAGGCCGATGATTAAGGCGAGAAGCAGCCCGGGTAGCGCAGATGGCGAGACCGGCATACTGATTAACGGTTCGATGGCCGGATCGGGGCCAGCGTGTCCGGGACTGTAACGGATAATCAAACCCACCACGATCCCGGTTAGCGTGAGCATACCCACTATCCAGAACGGCGAATCATAAGCGATGCCGATGCTGGTGGGCAGTCGTTGCCAAAGAAATTGCTGAAAAACCGACGCGACTTTCATCGCAGCGATTAAAACCAGGCTTGACGCTACGCCAATAATCAGCGCGGGGAGCGACAGCAGCAGCATCGTTCGGGCACGCGGGTGGAACATAATCTCTTCCTTACACGGGGTCGTATACCTATTTTGCACAGCCTGCCCGACGGCATTGCTGCAATTGGTGCTGAAACAAGAAAGTAATTCTGTGATGAAGATCTATATTTATAGGCAGTCAGCCTGATGGCCGTTGTTGTTATGCCCCCATGAATTTACAGTGTGACAAAGACTTATTTTGACTTTAGCGGAGCAGTAGAAGAATGACAAAGTATGCTTTAGTAGGAGATGTAGGCGGCACGAATGCGCGTCTTGCCCTGTGTGATATCGCCAGTGGAGAAATCTCGCAGGCCAAAACGTATTCCGGCCTGGATTATCCCAGTCTTGAGGCCGTGGTGCGCGTTTATCTCGATGAGCATAGCGTCAGCGTGGAAGATGGTTGTATCGCCATAGCCTGCCCGATTACCGGTGACTGGGTAGCGATGACTAACCATACCTGGGCTTTTTCTATTGCGGAAATGAAAAAAAATCTCGGCTTTAGCCATCTGGAAATCATCAACGATTTCACCGCCGTGTCGATGGCGATCCCGATGCTGAAAAAAGAGCATTTAATTCAGTTCGGCGGCGGCGAACCGGTAGACGGCAAACCTATTGCGGTGTATGGCGCGGGAACCGGCTTGGGCGTGGCGCATCTGGTGCATGTGGATAAGCGTTGGATTAGCCTTCCGGGCGAAGGCGGGCATGTCGATTTTGCGCCTAATAGCGAAGAAGAAGCTATGATTCTGGAAATATTGCGCGCCGAAATTGGCCACGTTTCCGCCGAGCGCGTGCTGTCTGGCCCGGGGCTGGTGAATCTTTACCGGGCGATTGTTAAGTCCGACAACCGTCTGCCGGAAAATCTGCGCCCGAAAGATATTACCGAACGCGCCCTGGCGGATAGCTGTATCGATTGTCGCCGCGCGTTGTCGCTCTTTTGCGTCATCATGGGGCGATTTGGCGGCGATCTGGCGTTAACCATGGGGACATTTGGCGGCGTTTATATCGCTGGCGGTATTGTCCCGCGCTTCCTGGAGTTTTTTAAAGCGTCCGGCTTCCGTGGTGGCTTTGAAGATAAAGGCCGCTTTAAAGATTATGTACACGGTATTCCGGCCTATCTGATTGTCCATGATAACCCTGGCTTGTTAGGCTCCGGCGCGCATCTGCGCCAGACATTAGGCCATATTCTATAAGTCAGATGGCGGCATAAACGCCTTATCCGGCCTACAAAAGTGTGTCATCTGTAGGCCTGATAAGCGCAGCGTCATCAGGCAATTAATCATTCTCTTGTCAGTCTCAAACCGCGTGCCTCACGCGGTTTTTTTCATTGCCTTTCCTGTGCATGAATGCTTCAACTGACTGAATTATTTCACTTTACTCTTGCTGAGCGAAAGGTCAAACACCAGCGCGTTGAGTCATCACGTCATGGCGGTTAGTCAGGCGAAAACAGGGATTTATTTTACTATACGTATCCGGTTCGCTGCCTTATTTACGGTTTCATCGCGGCATCTTGCTGGAAAGGATCCTCATTTTCGGGGAAATGTCCCTGAAAAATACCGCAATATGATATGATTGAATACCTTTATCGTTAGTAAGGGTTTTGATTAAAGAGGAAAAACCACAAAATAAAAAGGGGATTATTTGAGATAAGGTTTATTGACAGGAAATTATCGTCGGCTGTAACACATTAGGTAAATTCAATGATATCAAGTTGTTAATAATATGATTTGTTTGATGCTATAACTGACATGCTTAAAAGGTAAATTTTTACGCTTGTTCCTCTTTTTTCGTCGCTAAAAAATATTTTCATTAGCCTCTCGACAGGAAGAAAATTTTCAGGCTATTTTCTAAAGGAGCCACCATCGTGGCAGCGTCGCTCGGACGGTCCGGGCGCTAACGTTAATCTGAGGATATTATGGCTGACTTCCGCCCTGAACGTCGCTTTACGCGTATCGATCGCCTTCCGCCCTATGTTTTTAACATCACCGCTGAACTCAAAATGGCTGCGCGTCGGCGCGGTGAAGATATTATTGATTTCAGTATGGGTAATCCTGATGGCGCAACCCCTCCCCACATTGTCGAAAAACTTTGCACCGTCGCGCAGCGTCCGGATACGCACGGTTATTCCACGTCCCGCGGCATACCGCGTTTACGCCGCGCGATTTCTCACTGGTATCAGGAACGTTATGATGTCGATATCGATCCGGAAACCGAAGCGATTGTGACCATCGGTTCCAAAGAGGGACTGGCGCATTTAATGCTGGCGACGCTGGATCATGGCGATACGGTACTGGTGCCGAACCCCAGTTACCCGATTCATATCTATGGCGCCGTTATCGCCGGGGCGCAGGTGCGTTCGGTTCCATTGGTAGAGGGAGTGGATTTCTTCAACGAGCTGGAGCGCGCTATTCGCGAAAGTTATCCGAAACCGAAAATGATGATTTTGGGTTTTCCGTCTAACCCTACGGCCCAGTGCGTCGAACTGGAATTTTTTGAAAAAGTGGTCGCTCTGGCTAAACGTTATGATGTGCTGGTGGTGCACGATCTGGCGTATGCCGATATCGTGTACGACGGCTGGAAAGCGCCATCCATTATGCAGGTGCCCGGCGCGCGCGACGTGGCGGTTGAATTTTTCACGCTGTCGAAAAGCTATAATATGGCGGGCTGGCGTATTGGGTTTATGGTGGGCAATAAAACCCTGGTCAGCGCGCTGGCGCGCATTAAAAGTTATCACGATTATGGCACCTTTACCCCGCTTCAGGTGGCGGCTATCGCCGCTCTGGAAGGCGATCAGCAGTGCGTGCGCGATATTGCCGAGCAGTATAAACGTCGTCGCGATGTGCTGGTGAAGGGGCTGCATGAGGCGGGCTGGATGGTTGAAATGCCGAAAGCCTCAATGTACGTCTGGGCGAAAATCCCGGAGCAATATGCGGCGATGGGATCGCTTGAGTTTGCCAAGAAGCTGCTGAATGAGGCGAAGGTTTGCGTTTCTCCAGGGATAGGCTTTGGTGATTATGGCGACACCCATGTACGCTTTGCATTAATAGAGAATCGCGACCGCATTCGCCAGGCCGTCAGAGGGATTAAAGCGATGTTCCGCGCCGATGGCGTGCTGCCGTCACATCCAAAACCCGTTGAAGCGAGCACGGAGTAGAAAAGCAAACAGGAGCCCCATGGCTCCTGTTTTTCTTTGCATTGTACTTTTAAATCATCAGGGCGAAAGTACCGGCCCAAACGATGACCATAAATGAAATGCCCATAAAGAAATATTTCACGTTTCATCTCTCCGCGTACCTGTCGTACGCCTAAATGAACTTACACTTACCTGATTATAGAGAGTTGATGCCGGACAATACGAAATTGAGAATTATTCGTGTTTCTACCGCCTGCATCACCTCAGAATTCTGCGCGTCATCGCTCCAGACGGCGCTAATGTACGCCTAAAAATGAGGTGAAACAAGAGGCATTTTCTTATTTACTTTTAGTAACTTACAAGTGTCGGGAATCGGCGACAGTTTAATTTCTGACAGTGATGAATCGCTATTGAGCGACGCCGCCGACACAGTAAAAAATCGCCTGTAAACAGGAGATTTATCGCTAAAAGCAGGAATGAGTAATTTACGATATGAATATTATGACAATGCGAAATGCCAAAATAAAAGGCCTTGCGGCCTTTTTCAGATGTAGAGTGACGCTTCCCCCAACGGGCGAGTCTTGAAACGGCGATGGATCCAGAGATATTGCTCCGGGGCGCGCATGATCTCTTTCTCAATAATTTTATTCATATAGGCAGCGGCTTGATTTTCATCTGCCGGGTAACCTTCCATTTCAGGGGTAATATACAGACGATAACCCGAGTTATCGGATTTCCTTACCATTGTAACGGTCAACATGGCGGCGCCAGACAGCCTGGACAGTACATAGGTGCCGTTGGTGGTGGCGACGTTTTCAACCGCGAAAAATGGCGCAAAGGAGCTGCCTTTAGGGCCGTAGTCCTGGTCGGGAGCAAACCAAACGGCTTCCCCTTTTTTTAGCGCGCCCACAATGCCGCGCAGATTGTTTCTGCCGATCATCGCTTTATTTGAGCGCATACGACCGCGCGTCTGCACCCACTCCATGAGCGGATTGTTATGCGGACGATAGGTCGCCATCATCGGCTGGCAGAGACCCATTACCCGGCCTCCCAATTCCAGCGACATAAAATGCACGCCAACGACCATTACGCCGCGATTTTGCGCCTGCGCACGGGTAAGGTTGTCCAGCCCGTCCACATCAAACCATTTGCGAACCCGGTTATCAGGCCAGAACCAGGCCATGCCCGTTTCAAGCAGCGCCATGCCAAGAGAGTGGAAATTCTCGGCGATCAGTTTTTCCCTTTCTTCCCGGGAGAGGGTCGGAAAACAGAGTTCAATATTTTTCTGGGCGATTGACTCACGTCGCTTCAGGAAGGGGCGCGCCAGTTTACCGGTGCGGGTGCCCAGAAAACGCAAAACCGGGTAGGGAAGCTGCACCAGTAACCAGAGGACGCCAACGCCAAACCACGTCAGCCAGTAGCGCGGGTGCAAAAACGCGCGTGAAAATTTGCTTTGAGGAAACATAAAATACCTTCTGTAGATACGAAAATAATGTATCGCAGAAGAGTCATTATCCGCAGCGGTACACTCTGAAATACGCATCATCCTTCAAGTTGCGTTAGCTTATCCGAAGCACTTACTTGAGTAAGCTTATCAGGGTAACTTGAATGATTTACGTATAGTTAGGCCATCATGTACGACAATGGTTCCCGTAAGGAGTGTAAAACTAAGTCAGTACTAAACCACGAGGGCATGAACGCCAGGCAGGCTAATGTACCACCAGTTATTTACTCGCGCCCAGAAATTCTTTATCAAGAAGCGTAAATATTTCTCCCGTAGCAAAAATAAGCTAATCATTATTTTTAATGCATTGTTTTTACAGTGATAATTTTATTTCAGACGAAGGTCATTGAAAAATGATTAAAAAAATAAAATGTGAGATAAATGTTATGGAAATGACGGGCTGATAAGGTTTATCTTAAAGGAGAAGTGAGAGGGACCGTAAGGCTATATGGAATCCTTGCCATAGACAGGAGGTATTATAGATGATCTATTTATGGACATTTCTTGCAATAAGTATACTTGCCGTGAGTGGCTATATCGGTCAGGTGATGGGGGCTTTTTCTGCGGTTTCTTCTTTTACGGGAATGGTTATCCTTGCCGCGCTGATTTATTTACTCAATGTATGGTTGCAGGATGGCGATGACATCGTTAGCGGATTATTGCTTTTTCTCGCACCGGCATGTGGGTTAATTATTCGCTTTATGGTGGGATACGGTAAGCGTTAGTCAGTACATACCCTTCATACTTCAAGTTGCTGATGTGTTGGCTACGGATTACTCGGCCCATCGATGGGCCTCGCCCTGACGGCCGTCGCACGCGACGTTCAAATCTGTTCCCGGCAGATTTGTCGTTCACCCCAGTCACATCGTTATCTATGCTCTTGGGGACTCACTCCCTTGCCGCTTTTAAGCAACTCGAATTATTTTGGGTATACACGATGTCAGCGAATAGATAGCGCCGACAATGTCGGCGCTTCTGTTCCCCGGGAAGGCTAATCGTTTATTGCGCGTCCGCAAGCTGCAGTGAGTCCTGATTATGTAACGCATTCTGGCGCTGGCGTTCCAGTTCCAGCGCGCCGCGATGGGAGAGGTAACAGAATAGAATGCAGCACACGATGCCGCCCATCAGAAGATAAAATCCGCCGTACCAGCCAAGTTTATCCACCATTACACCAAACAGGCTGGTGCCCAACGAGGCGCCGAAAATATAGCTCATGAACCCACGTAAACCGACGGCGGAACCTACGGCAAAGCTGGGGACTATCTCCATTGTCTGTACGGACGCGAGGAACTGCGGGACGTAAATCAGACAACCTACAATGGCGGCGAAAATCGTTACCATCAGCAAAGATTCACTTTTCCAGTATCCGATCAGACAGACAAAAATCAGCGCCATGCAAATCATGGCTAACGGCATTCTGCGGCCCTTAAACAGTTTATCTGACAGCCAGCCTGCCAGTAGCGTGGAGGGAATCGCCGCCCACTCGAAAAAGAGAAACGCGACGCTCATCTGTTCTTTTGAAAAGTGTTTTACTGTCAACAGATAGATAGGCAACCGGCTAATCATGCCAAACCGCACCATATAGACGAAGACATCCACCAGCGAAATATACCAGGCATTTTTATTGCGCAGCACATAAGTACAGAAGATTTGCCATGCGCTCATATTTTCCGGCGCTTTTGCCGTATTCTTCGTTTTCAGTACGACTTTTTCTTCCGGCATCATCTGTTCCAGTGAGGGAAGACCTTCTTCGCGTGGCGAACCTTTTCCCAAAACCAGAACAATTAAGGCAAAAATGACGGCGACGCAGGCCGGAACGATATAACTGGCGCTTTGCCAGTGTTCGTTGCCCAATATCGCAAAAGCCGCACCGACGATAGGCGCGACGATCCCGCCGCCAACGTTATGCGAGATATTCCAGAAGGCGCCTACGCGTCCGCGTTCCCGACGAGGGAACCAGTTTGCAAAGTAATAAACGAGGGGCCGACGCCCATGCCCTGAAAAAGGCCATTGAAGACCACCAGAGCGGCAAATATCCAGAATGCGCTACTGAATCCCAGCCCAACGTTAACAATCGCGCAGAGTACCAGACCGCACGCCATGAAGACTTTTGGGCTGGCTTTATCCGCCAGACTGCTCATTACGCCTTTACTGATTCCGTAAGCAATAAGCATACAGCTACTCAGCAGGCCGATTTGCGTAGCGCTGAGATCCAATTGCTCTTTTAAATAAGGCGTCGATAATGTGAAATTGTTTCTGACTATATAGTAAGCGAGATATCCCAGAAATACGCTTAACAATGCCTGTATACTATATCGACCATATGTGGCCTGGACTTTTTCCGGTGGGACTTTATGCGCCGATTGCCCTGTTTTTAATATTGTTAACATGGAGTCACCTGTATTTTATAGTGAGATGAACATCAGGAGGTTTTGTCGGTAGAGTGAAAGGAGTGACAATAAAATTCAAGTCGAAGAAATGTGTCAAAATTGACTCAATTGGGTGAATTTAAAGGTTATTTTTGACCCATCCTGAAGGGTGTGGTGAAACTTTAATTATTGGCATGGCCGTTTTATCGTTAGCATGTGCGGATATTAACAAATTTGCTGCCAGTGATCTGATACGCTTTATTGATGTTTTCGGGCGACGGACCCGTTATTATTCAAATAACGTTGTTCTGGATGCCAACAGAAATAAAAGGGTAAGTTTTGTCTCAATATTTTCTTTATGTGATATCGATATTTATGAACGGGATCACAAATCGACTTTTCTCATGCTGTAGTCGTTTCGCCAGAGTGGGCGCTTTTACGCTATGGCTGGCGGCAATGTTCGGTTCTTGCCAGGCGTACAGCCGCGAGCTGGTGATGGCAACGACCTTTTCACCCAGCGCGACCGCCTGGATTATCCAGCGCTGGCAGACGGAGCCGGGTTCCGTCATGATTCGTACGCTCAACCGTACCAGCGGTTCTTTAGAGCAATTACTTGATACGGCGAATGCGGAAAATGTCGATCTGATCCTGACGTCATCCCCCATGCTGTTGCAACACCTTCAGGAGCACCAAAAGCTGGCGCTATTAGATAGCGCGTCTGCCGCCAGCCAGAAGCTGGTGCCGCGTTCTATCCGCTCAACTTCAGTGGCGGTAGCGGTATCCGGATTTGGGCTATTGATCAACCGTTCAGCGCTCGCTGCGCGCCATCTTCCGCCGCCTGCTGACTGGCAGGATATGGGCCTGCCCAGTTACCAGGGCGCTCTATTAATGAGCAGTCCGTCACGTTCAGACACGAATCATTTGATGGTGGAGTCGCTGTTGCAGCAAAAAGGCTGGACGGCAGGATGGGCGACGCTGCTGGCAATCTCGGGTAATTTGGTCACGATTTCCTCTCGCAGTTTCGGCGTAGCGGATAAAATCAAAAGCGGGCTTGGCGTTGCCGGGCCGGTCATTGATAACTATGCTAATTTGCTACTTAACGATCCTAATCTTGCTTTTACCTATTTCCCGTATTCTGCGGTGTCGCCCACTTACGTCGCGGTGTTGAAAAACAGCCGTCATGCAGACGAAGCGCGTGCTTTTATTCATTACTTATTAAGTCCGAAAGGGCAAAGGATACTGGCTGACGCGAATACCGGTAAGTATCCCGTCGCACCGCTTAGCGCCGATAATCCTCGCGCCGCGCAACAACAGCGTTTGATGGCCCAGCCGCCGTTGAACTATCGTCTGATCCTGAAGCGTCAGCAACTGGTACAACGCATGTTTGATACCGCGATCAGTTTTCGTCTCGCGCAGCTTAAAGATGCATGGCGAGCGTTGCATAGCGCAGAAACGCGGCTTAAACGCCCCTTACCTGAAATCAGAGCCTTATTGACCAGCGTCCCGGTGGATGCGGCAAGCAGCGAGGATGAAACCTGGCTGGCGCAGTTTGATAATAAAAGCTTTGCCGAACAAAAAATGATGGAGTGGCAGATCTGGTTTCTGAACAATCAGCGGCTAGCGATTCACAAACTGGAAGAGCTGAAATGAAGGGGAGATTATTGCAACGGCTTCGTCAGCTCAGTATCAGCAACAGTTTACGGGGTGCATTTTTAACGGGCGCATTACTGACGCTGATTGTCAGTATGGTCAGCCTTTATTCCTGGCATGAGCAAAGTTCGCAGGCTCGCTATTCGCTTGATGAATATTTTCCTCGCATCCACTCCGCTTTTTTAATTGAGGGGAACCTGAATCTGGCTGTGGATCAACTCAATGAATTTTTGCTGGCGCCGAACACGACGGTACGTTTGCAGTTACGTACGCAGATTATTCAGCATCTGGATAAGATTGAGCGTCTCAGCCAGGGGCTTCAGCTTGCTGAGCGCCGGCAACTGGCCGTCATTTTACAGGATAGCCGGACCTTGCTGGCGGAGCTGGACAACGCCCTCTACAACATGTTTTTGGTGCGGGAGAAAGTCAGTGAGCTTTCCGCTCGCATCGACTGGCTCCATGATGATTTCACCACGGAGCTAAATTCGCTGGTACAGGATTTTACCTGGCAGCAAGGGACGCTACTCGATCAAATTGAGGCGAATCAGGGCGATGCAGCGCAGTATTTGCAACGTTCGCGCGAGGTGCAGAACGAGCAGCAGCAGGTATATACCCTGGCGCGAATTGAAAATCAGATTGTTGATGACCTGCGCGACAGATTGAATGAGCCCAAGTCCGGCAATAATGACGGGATGCTGGTGGAGACCCATATTCGCTATCTGGAAAACCTAAAAAAAACGGCGGATGAGAATATTCGTGCGCTGGATGACTGGCCCAGTACGATCACGCTGCGGCAAACCATCGACGAACTATTGGAAATCGGGATGGTAAAAAATAAGATGCCCGATACCATGCGCGATTATGTTGCGGCGCAAAAAGCCTTACTGGACGCCAGCCGCGCCAGAGAGGCTACGCTAGGGCGCTTTCGCACGCTGCTTGAGGCGCAGTTAGGTAGTAGTCACCAGCAAATGCAGACGTTCAATCAACGCCTGGAACAGATTGTTCGCGTTAGCGGCGGGCTTATTTTAGTGGCGACGCTCCTGGCGTTGCTGCTGGCCTGGGGACTCAACCACTATTTTATCCGTTCCCGGCTGGTAAAGCGTTTTACCGCGCTTAATCAGGCTGTGGTACAGATAGGGCTGGGGAGAACCGACTCGACTATCCCGGTTTACGGGCGCGATGAGCTAGGACGGATAGCCCGTTTGCTACGTCATACGCTGGGCCAGCTCAATATGCAACGCAGGCAGCTTGAACAAGAGGTCGCCGAGCGCAAAGAGATAGAAGCCGACCTGCGCGCCATGCAGGATGAGTTGATTCAGACGGCGAAACTGGCGGTAGTCGGCCAGACCATGACCACGCTGGCGCATGAAATTAACCAGCCGCTGAATGCGCTTTCAATGTATTTATTTACGGCGGGACGCGCGATTGAACAAGGTCAGAGCGGACAGGCGAGAAATACGCTCACCAAAGCGGAAGGGCTCATTAACCGGATTGACGCCATTATCCGTTCGCTGCGGCAGTTTACCCGCCGGGCGGAGCTGGAAACGCCATTGTATCCCGTTGATCTGCGCCAAACCTTCGTGGCGGCATGGGAGTTATTAGCCATGCGTCACCAATCCCGGCAGGGAGCGCTTTCACTGCCAACCGACACCGTATGGGTTAGCGGCGATGAAGTGCGTATTCAGCAGGTTCTGGTGAATGTGCTGGCGAATGCGCTTGACGCCTGTTCGCATGATGCGGCGATCGCGGTGACATGGCAGACGCAGGGAGAGGCGCTGGAGGTTTATATTGCAGATAACGGCCCTGGCTGGCCTGTGGCGCTGTTGCCCTCTTTACTCAAGCCGTTTACTACCAGTAAAGCTGTCGGGTTGGGTATTGGGCTGTCGATTAGCGTGTCGCTGATGGCGCAAATGAAGGGCGACCTGCGTCTGGCGTCGACGCTGACGCGTAACGCTTGCGTGGTGCTGCAATTCTCTGTAACGGATGTCGATGATGTTGAATGATGAATGTTCTATTTTGCTGATTGATGATGACGTTGATGTACTTGACGCCTACACCCAAATGCTTGAGCAGGCAGGCTACCGCGTGCGTGGCTTTACCCATCCTTTCGAGGCCAAAGAGTGGGTAGAAGCGGATTGGGAGGGGATCGTTTTGAGCGATGTGTGTATGCCGGGGTGTTCCGGTATCGATCTTATGACGCTGTTTCATCAGGATGACGATCAACTGCCAATCTTATTGATTACCGGACATGGCGATGTACCGATGGCGGTTGATGCGGTGAAAAAGGGCGCCTGGGATTTTCTGCAAAAACCCGTCGATCCGGGCAAGCTGTTGATATTAATTGAAGACGCGCTACGCCAGCGCCGGTCGGTCATTGCACGGCGGCAATATTGCCAGCAGACGTTACAGGTTGAACTGATTGGGCGCAGCGAGTGGATGAATCAGTTTCGACAACGGTTACAACAACTGGCGGAAACGGACATTGCCGTATGGTTTTACGGTGAGCATGGCACTGGACGTATGACTGGCGCCCGTTATCTCCATCAACTGGGGCGTAACGCGAAAGGGCCGTTTGTACGCTATGAACTCACGCCGGAGAATGCCGGGCAGTTGGAGACATTCATCGACCAGGCGCAAGGAGGTACGCTGGTGTTGAGTCATCCCGAATATCTGACACGCGAACAGCAGCACCATCTGGCGCGTTTACAAAGCCTGGAGCATCGGCCTTTTCGTTTGGTGGGCGTTGGCAGCGCTTCGCTGGTGGAGCAGGCGGCAGCTAACCAGATTGCGGCCGAGCTTTACTACTGTTTCGCCATGACCCAAATCGCCTGCCAGTCTCTTTCTCAGCGACCGGATGATATCGAACCGTTATTTCGCCATTATCTTCGAAAAGCCTGCCTGCGGCTCAATCATCCAGTGCCGGAAATAGCGGGGGAATTACTGAAAGGAATAATGCGACGCGCCTGGCCAAGCAATGTGCGCGAACTGGCTAATGCGGCAGAGCTTTTTGCTGTTGGCGTGCTGCCGCTGGCGGAAACGGTCAACCCGCAGTTGCTTCTTCAGGAGCCGACCCCGCTTGACCGGCGCGTTGAAGAGTATGAGCGACAAATTATTACCGAAGCATTAAATATTCATCAGGGACGAATTAATGAAGTGGCGGAGTATCTGCAAATTCCCCGTAAAAAACTTTATCTGCGCATGAAAAAATATGGTCTAAGTAAAGAGCATTATAAATTCTGATATTACAGTTACTTTCAATCTGGCTGACAACAACAGCAACGATGTCGTTAGCCAGATAACGTCGCATCACCGTAATGGTAAATCATTCCATCATGATTATAGATTGCTTATTATTCACCTGAGCATCAAATTCTATTTCTTAACTTCAATATAAGGTAAAAATGCGTCAAGTTCTCTGGCGTAATAAATGTACTCTTGTCCGACGATTTGACAAGATGAAAACTTCATCACCTCTCCAGATTACATCTGAATATGAGGACAAGAGAAATGAAAAAACATGCTATTGCAGTAATGATGATCGCCGTATTTTCTGAGTCGGTTTATGCGGAGTCTACCTTATTTATTCCGGACGTCTCTCCTGATAGCGTCACGACATCCCTTTCTGTGGGGGTGTTAAATGGTAAATCCAGGGAGCTGGTTTATGATACCGACACCGGGCGGGAGCTGAGTCAACTGGACTGGAAAATAAAAAATGTCGCCACGTTGCAGGGGGATTTATCATGGGAACCCTATTCGTTCATGACGCTGGACGCCCGCGGCTGGACGTCTTTGGCGTCGGGATCGGGTCATATGGTTGACCATGACTGGATGAGCAGTGAGCAGCCTGGCTGGACCGATCGTTCAATTCATCCGGACACCAGCGCCAACTATGCTAATGAATACGATTTGAATGTGAAAGGTTGGTTATTGCAGGGCGATAACTACAAGGCGGGCGTGACAGCGGGCTATCAGGAAACCCGTTTTAGCTGGACGGCAAGAGGCGGGTCTTATATTTATGATAATGGTCGGTATATTGGTAACTTTCCTCATGGCGTGCGCGGTATAGGTTATAGCCAGCGTTTCGAAATGCCCTATATCGGGCTGGCGGGTGATTATCGTATTAATGACTTTGAGTGTAATGTACTGTTTAAATACAGCGACTGGGTAAATGCGCATGATAATGACGAACACTACATGCGCAAACTTACCTTCCGTGAAAAAACGGAAAATTCACGATATTATGGCGCGTCTATTGACGCCGGATATTATATTACCAGTAATGCAAAAATCTTTGCTGAGTTCGCTTACAGTAAATATGAAGAAGGTAAGGGCGGTACGCAAATCATAGATAAAACCAGCGGTGATACGGCGTATTTTGGTGGCGATGCCGCAGGTATAGCTAATAATAACTATACGGTTACCGCGGGGTTGCAGTACCGCTTCTAGACCACATCAGGATGTCATCGGTCATAACCGGCCGATGACGACTTTTTGCTGAACGTATGGCATGTCCGGTGATATTGTGTTTACCTCATATAGATCTGGCGGGTTTGGCGTTAAGACGTGGCAAGGAACAGTAGAGGGGGACCTCATCCAGATGTTATAAACTTCAATTCAGAAAGTTACTTTCCATATACTTTTTGTGGGACTGCTTCAACCTTTGGGCAGATATCGGAAATGAAAAAGATAGACCAGGCAACTATTCGCTATCAGAATATCCGGTACACCAACTACCAACTACCAACTACCAACTACCAACTACCAACAAATCATTTAGTCGATGGTCTCGTTGCCATTGGTTCATAGAGTGTTGGTCTTGGTATGGATGGCTGGGGAAGTTATGTATCGAACATTCTTATGCAAGATTGCGCAGGGTCTGGTGATCTATGGTACACATATGGGAAGGCATTCACATATATTTCTGTAATCGATACTAAAACTTTAACACTAACTAATTGTTTGTAGAAAGTGGTTGCATTATTAATGGTTTGAGACTCATTGACATAAAACAAACACCATCTGGTAATCTGTCAGACCCCGCATCCTTAATAGTTAACTATAAAGATTGTATGGTAGTTGAGATGTCGTTAGTTCTAATATCGTGTCAGATAAATTTATAAAAGATTACTCATGTTTTGTGTCACATGCAAAAATAATTCGGCTTCGTTAAGGTCTTTAGGGGAAATACCTAATGGATAATTAGTTAGATTAACGTTAACAACACTTTGAACGTGTAATGAATATGGGGGTAAAATATAAGTATTGGGAGATTGTAATTAAAAATTATGTAATTGTCTGATTATTATATATTCACTCCAGCAAAGGAGAAAGGCAATTATGGACGAAAAGAAACTCACAGCTCTTGCGGCTGAACTGGCTAAAGGTCTTAAAACTGAAGCCGACCTCAGTCAGTTTTCCCATATGCTGACGACATTAACCGTCGAAACGGCGCTCAATGCTGAGCTGGCTGACCATCTCGGGCATGAGAAAAATGCTCCTAAAACGAGCTCAAACTCCCACAATGGCTACTCATTAAAAACGGTGCTGTATGATGGCGGCGAGATAGTGCTGAACATGCTGCGTGACCGTGAAAATACCTTTGAACTGCAGCTGATTAAGGAGCATCAGACGCGTATTACGAGATGGACAGTCAGATTTATCCCTTTATGCCAAAGGCATGACATGACTACCCGCGAAATCATCGCCACCTTCAAAGAGATGTACAACGCTGATGTGTCGCCCATGCTGATACTTAAGATCACCGCCGCAGTAAAAGAGTTGGTCAAAGGGGCGTCAAAAAATGGAGTATGCCGATCCAGGACTGGTCGCTGGCAATGAGTCGCTTTATTATCGAGTTCGGTGACCGCCTGAGCGATCACCGTTAATATAGTGGCAGTTACACAGTATGACTGGCAGGTTCTATATTGGATTTATATGTAATAGTAACAGCCTATCTATTTGATTATTTTATTTCCGATTTTATTAAAAAGGAAATCAGAACCAGGCTTTGTTAAATGTCCCCAATCAACGGCAGTGATAAAATCAGGACCATTACCAACTCTTGTAAGACATCCACTTTCGTTACATAATGCTTTGTATGCTGATATATATTCAATTCCCATTTTTGGAACATTGTTACTAAAGTAAGAGTCCCACTCGCTTATTTCACTATTTAATCCATATGTCATATACAATGGTGGGGTTTTTTTAAACTCACTCAGGTAGTTAGATATTATTTTAACTAAATTTGCATTCCATTCCGGGACTGGTCCAATGAAAATAATCCTTGAGTCAGGGGATGCCTCTTTAATTTTTTTATGGTTAATGATAACGTATCAATTGCTAACTTTTTATCATGTACTCCATTTGTTCCTCGAACTGACCATGTCAGCAGAACCACCTCAGGCTGAACACGTTTAATTTCATTAATTCTATTATTGTTTAGAGTGATGACACTTCTCTGTAAATCATCTTTACCGTCAACAAATAGAGGAGGAGCGTTACCATCTGTCATTTGGCTTATTATATAATCAGAACCTTTATTATCTATATAATGAGAAAGTCCATTGAAAAGAGCCGCCGCATAAGAATCACCAATGATAAATATATTATGCTTGCCATTTTTTATACATCCATTGGATATGGCAGCAGTAAGTTGTACTGAGTGGCATATCCCTCCACGGAGTAGTTCTCCATATTTATAATAATTGTACACGTCAGTAACAGAAGCATATTCACCTGCTGATTTATTGATTTCCCTGTCTTTAACTCCATTTATATGAAAAATAAATGCGCCAATTAAACCTGTCCCAAATACTGATAATGCTAATAATATTGCTATGATATATTTATTTCTGGCATTTCTCAGTGGTTTTTCAATTAAATAATAAGTTAATATCGCCAAAAAGAACGATGATAATAAAAGAAGAATTAATTCATGGTAGTCTGGTGAACCAGCAAATATTGAACGATAGAATGAATAAATAGGCCAATGCCACAAATAAAGAGGATAGCTAATAAGACCAAAGAAAACAACAGGCCTAACACTAAGCAATTTCGACACAACTAAATCATTACCATTAGATGCTATTATAAGAGAGGCGCCAAGTACTGGGATTATTGCTATATATCCAGGAAATGACATCTTTTCATCTATCATGGTTATTGATAATGCGATTAGTATAATTCCTAACAGGGACATTAATTTTGATAACGAAGTGTTTATTCCTATAAATCTCAATGTGGATATAATCGCTCCAGCCATTAACTCCCAAAATCTTGATGCGGGAGAGTAGTAATTAGCTCCGCCATCAGATGCCATTGTAAAAATGCTAATCGCATAGCTAATTATAAATATAGTTGCGCATGATAATACTATGTTTCTGTTATGGTTTTTGCTTC
This sequence comes from Salmonella sp. GDC200615, assembly GCF_050574145.1. NCBI lineage: Bacteria > Pseudomonadati > Pseudomonadota > Gammaproteobacteria > Enterobacterales > Enterobacteriaceae > Salmonella > Salmonella sp. GDC200615. The sequence goes on from NZ_CP192247.1 coordinate 1,414,072, forward strand.
TAAAGCATAGCAATATAACTACTGGCCATATTATATAAAATTGCTCTTCAATTCCCAGTGACCACAAATGTAGTAAAGGTTTAAGGTATGACTTTGAATCAAAATAGCCAGACTCACTCCAAAGAGTAAAGTTTGATATAAAGAATGAGCCGCTAAAAACATGCTTACCAAGTAATTTGTAATCATCCTGGAATAAATAAACCCAGCCAACAATAAGACATGATACAAGAACTATGGATAATGCTGGAAATATTCTAAGCACTCTCCTTTTATAGAAATCAAGGTATGAAAATGATTTGTTTGATGCAGATTTTAATATTATTGATGTTATAAGGTATCCAGATATCACAAAGAGTATATCTACTCCAACAAACCCACCCGGCAATAATGATGGGAAATAATGGAATATTACCACAGATAAAACCGCTATTGCGCGTAATCCATCTATATCAGGTCTGTATTTTAAGTGTTCCAACTTAAATTACCTCAATTTTAAAAAAAGATTAATAAAATGGTTGTGCATCTTGCATCATTCCCGAAGTTTCGTGTAAACGAAAACGGAATGACGAGTGGATCAGATACGGCTATTATTTTAATTATTGACTCTGTCACATCTTTACTTCCGTCATTAATAAAAATGATCTCAACTTTATATTTTTCAAGTTCATTAAACTCATGTACCGTTCTATAGAAAATCGGTATCGTGTCTTCTTCGTTAAAAACTAGGACGACAAGAGAGATTTTCATTTTTATCCCTGAAGATAAAGAATCTGGAATAGATAAAGCCGCATACCAGGCTAATTGCCGAGAAAGTGATGAGGGTAACCAATGGTGGCAAAGAACATTGGTCAGCCATCCATCCAACAACAGCGCTCAGTGCTCCCATGAATCCCATATACATCATGTAGCGAATTGCAGTAGTGCTGGCATTAAAGGTGAAGCGCGCATTAGCATAGAAGCTGAACGATACAGCGATAACAAAATCGGAAAAGTTCGTCAGCGCCTGATGCGTATGCATCCCATACATACAGAAAGAAAATACTCTCCAATGAATGAGCATGTTAAGAACACCGATCGATGTGTACTTAGCGAATAACTTCAACATTATGAAAATTATCAGATTCAGAAAGGTCTGGAGTGTAGCACTACAAATTGGTTTGATCGATATAAGCGATCAATAATTGTATTTTTAATAGTTTTAAACTATTGAGTTTTAATATATTGATCGATGTTATCGATCAATTGGTATTGCTGATTGCCAAGCGTCTTGGAATAAAAACGGGACATGTAAAGCTTTGCATCGTCTTACAAGGCTTTGCATTTTTTTTCAGGGAGAGGTACTTGAAAGGGTGGAAGTGCTGGGGGGAGGGGGAGCGTTAAAAATTCTGTATAATTTTAGTAACATAAAATAAAAAAGAATGGCACATGTCCCATCCCTTCGATTTCGACAAAGCACTTAAAGCCCTTCAGGTCCGGCCAGGCATTAACGGGCAAAGATGGCATCTTAACGCCATTAATCAAGTAGTTAACCGAGTCTACCCTGTCTGCTGAACTTGATTCCCATCTGGCTCAGGATGTTGAGGCAAACCGTAAAAATGGTTCCGGCAAAAAGCCATTAAAGCCCCAACAGGCAGTTTTGAACTGGCAACTCCGCGCAATCGTAACGGCACTTTTGAGCCATAACTGGTGAAGAAGCTTCAGACCCCCTGTACGACGAGATCGAGCGCAATATCATTCGACTGTTTGCGCTGGAGATGAGTTATCAGGACATCGGCCGGGAGAGTGAAGATCTTTATGCCTTCAGCGTTTCAACCGCCACCGTCAGTGCAGTACCGATAAAGTCATCCCTGAACTAAAACAGTGGCAACAGCGCCCGCTGGAGAAGGTTTATCCCGTCGTCTGGCTGGACGCTATTCATTATAAAAACCGTGAGGATGGCCGTTATCAGAGCAAGGCGGTTTATACCGTTCTGGCACTGAATCTGGAAGGCAAAAAAGAAGTTCTGGGCCTATATCTGTCGGAAAGTGAAGGTGCTAACTTTTGGTTAAGTTCTAACAGCGAGAGGGTACTTTAAAGGGATGCTTTTCGTTATGTTTATAGGCACTATTCGCTGGAAATCATAAGACATCAAAAACGCTGCAACGCCTTGTGTGGTGTGGGGTTGCTGAGATTTGTGAGAGGTGGGTAAAAGAGGTCATGGTGTCCCCTGCAGGAATCGAACCTGCAACTAGCCCTTAGGAGGGGCTCGTTATATCCATTTAACTAAGGGGACAACGCGGCGCCAGTATAGCGTTTTTTATTCGCCGGAGTAAGTGTAGCGCCGCCTGACTGGTTAAACCGTCGCCACTCAGCGCTGTTTTTCCGCTTTTTTCCGCTCCCGTTCCAGGCGCTCGCCGCGTAGCCTCGCTTCTTCCTTACGCTTATTGCTCATATCGTTGCGGATCTGCGCGTGGCTCATCAATGCGAAAATAAAAGTGCCGCCGCAGATATTTCCGGCAAGTGTGGGAAGGGCGAAGGGCCAGAGAAAGTCGCTCCAGGGCAGCGTGCCGTTGAAAACCAAATACAAAATTTCAACGGAACCGACGACAATATGGGTGGTATCGCCCAGCGCGATAAGCCAGGTCATCAAAATAATGACCACAATCTTTGCCCCGCCTGCTGCAGGAAACATCCATACCATTGTGGCGATGATCCAGCCAGAGATAATCGCGTTGGCAAACATCTCCGTTGGGCTATTTTTCATGACCTCCATACCAATTTTGACAAAGGCGTCGCGGGTCTCTTCATCAAATATAGGCATATATTCAAATGCCCACGCCGCAACCCCGGTGCCAATAAGGTTGCCCAATAAGACTACGCCCCACAAGCGCATCAGCAGGCCAACGTTACTCAGAGTGGGATTTTGCATTACCGGCAACACGGCGGTAACGGTATTTTCAGTAAATAATTGCTGGCGGGCCATGATGACAATGATAAAACCAAAGGTATAGCCGAGATTTTCCAGTAAAAAGCCGCCGGGAACGCCTTCAAGCTGCACGTGGAAAATCCCTTTCGCCAGGAGTGATGCCCCCATAGAAAGTCCTGCGGCAATGGCTGACCAGAGCAAAGCCATCGCATCGCGTTCCATCTCTTTTTCACCATCCTGGCGAATATGTTCATGAATCGCCATGGCGCGGGAAGGAAGACGATCTTCATCCACTTCAATCTCTTTACCGCTTTGTTTTTCTTCGCTTTCAACTTCCAGGTCACTGCTTTGCCGGTTAATTTTATCGTCGTTAAGGCTATCCATGATGATCTCTGCTGATTAACACATATTAATAAAGCGTAGCGGTTTTTCATTTACCCAGGCCGGGGCATTCTCCGAAAAAATAAAAATGATCACGCTCGTTTTTATCTGTTTCGTTAGAATAGGGCCGTCACGTTGTTGCGTTACCAGGCTATGCTCAAAGCAATGAGATCGCGCATATAGACATCGTTTGACGTGCTGTTAAAATCGCTCACACCTAAACAGGCGGATACGGTAGCGTTCCGTCATGGATGGCAATCAGCGATAGCCATAATTCACAGGGAGACATCTATGAAGCTTCGCCTGTCGGCGCTGGCGCTGGGAACCACACTGCTGGTCGGGTGTGCGAGTTCCGGTACAGAACAGCAGGGGCGTTCAGACCCATTTGAAGGGTTTAACCGCACCATGTACAACTTCAACTTTAATGTGCTGGACCCGTATGTTGTTCGGCCGGTCGCGGTCGCCTGGCGTGATTATGTTCCACAGCCTGCGCGTAACGGTTTAAGTAATTTCACCGGCAACCTCGAAGAACCGGCGATCATGGTGAACTATTTCCTGCAGGGCGATCCTTATCAGGGTATGGTGCATTTCACCCGTTTCTTCCTGAACACCTTATTAGGGATGGGCGGATTTATTGACGTCGCGGGAATGGCGAATCCTAAGCTGCAGCGCGTTGAACCGCATCGCTTTGGCAGTACGCTGGGCCATTATGGCGTGGGGTATGGGCCTTATATGCAACTTCCGTTCTACGGCAGCTTCACGCTGCGTGAAGATGGCGGGGATATGGCGGATACCTTGTATCCGGTGCTCTCGTGGTTGACCTGGCCAATGTCCATAGGAAAATGGACTATCGAAGGGATAGAAACCCGCGCGCAGTTGCTGGACTCCGATGGTTTGCTGCGCCAGTCTTCCGATCCTTATATTATGGTGCGTGAGGCGTACTTCCAGCGTCATGACTTTATCGCCAATGGCGGAAAACTCAAGCCGCAGGAAAACCCGAACGCGCAGGCGATTCAGGACGAACTCAAAGAGATCGACTCGGAATAAACGGCAGTAAATAAAAAGGTGAGCGCAATGCTCACCTTTTTGATCCGTTTCAGAAAGAGATTAGAACGCGTAGTTAAAGTTAGTACCGAACAGCCAGGCTTTCCCTTCAGATTCAAACTGATAAGGGCCTTCATTAATTTTCACGCTCTGACCATGCATATAAGAGACGCCAACGTCGACAGACGCATCTTTATTAAAGGCGTAAGTCGTACCGGCGCTCAGCCAGAAACGGTCCTGGTCCGGAATAGAGATAGAACGGTTTTGCGCTGGTACCGGGCTGTCATCGAAGGCGATACCGGTACGTAACGTCCAGTTGTCATCGTAGTAATAGGTGGTACCCAACGCAATGCGATAAGCGTCTTTAAAGCCTTCATGCTTCTCAAAGAGCGTATCGCCGGCGGTCGATTTTGCCTTCAATTCCTGGAACTGGCTCCAGCTGGTATAGGCCAGGCTATAGTGGATGGCCCACTGTGGCGCCACACGGTTATAACCGGACACTTCCCACATTTCCGGCAGATTCAGCGTCAGGTAGCCTGACTGCGTCGCGCCGCCGGTTGCCGTTGGGATAGGCAGGTTAAATCGGTTTATAGCGATGGGAAGATCGCTGCTGTAGTTGCCTTTAAAGTCAATTTTGACTTCCGAGCGGTAGGTCAGCGCGTAGCGGTTATTTTTATCCAGTTCATAAAGGATACCGGCATTCCAGCCAAAGCCCCACTTATTACCGTTCAGGTGGGCAATCTTGGTGTCGCTGGGAATCTGACCCGCGACCGGCGCCAGCGCCGGATTCTGTGCCGCGACCAACTGGCCTAAATCGCCCGCAAAACGTTCGATTTTCGCACGCGCGTATACCGCATCAAAGCCAAGGCCGAAGCTCCAGGCCTCATTTAAGCGATAAGCGCCGCTTAAATTCAGGTTCATGGTTTCAAGATCGGTCGTACCGCCAACCGAGCCGCCGGCGTATGTGTCGTTAAACTCTGTCGCCAGACCATAGTTAGAGGTAATAGAAGCCCCCCAGCCAAACTGATCGTTAATCGGGGCGACAAAATGGACGTTCGGCACCCAGGCCGTCGGCGCGATGTTATCCGCATCTAACGTCCGACGAGATGGCGATGTCCCGCTAATATTAACATCAGGATCAATATAAACCGCGCCCGCTGAAAACGTCGGGCGGTCAAACATGGTAATTAACCCCGGGTTGCGGCTAACGTTACCCGCATCATCTGCGATTGCGCCTTCACCCGAATAGGCCCGGCCAAGGCCAGAGGAAGAAAATTCGTTTAACTGAAAGCCTGCAGACCAGGCCTGGGTGGAGATGATTGCCACTGCGACTGCGAGAGCAGACTTTGTAAACAGGGTTTTCTGGCTCATGACCATAACCTCATTGATTATTTTTATACAAACTATGTTACATGCTGTAACAGGAGCGCGAAGTGTAGGGTCTGCGGTACGACTTAGAAATCAGACCAGTGGCGAGAGTATAGGTCTGACCAGCTAGAATGTTGCAAGTATGTTTATAAGTTTTTTCAATTGTGATCTTAGAAACGAGATCTGGCTGGCAAAATCGGCGGGCTTAACGGTCACCCGATCGCGCGATTTTTGTTTTAGATCATTTTTAAGTGTGATTTCGGTCACTTAACGCGTTTCCCACCATTAACGACTGGAGAGGCGAATGCCGGGAGCGTAAAATATCCCCATCGTTTATCTGGCACCCTGGGTGCAAATACAGAGGAAATCTACAATGAGTAAATGCAGTGCTGATGAAACCCCGGTTTGCTGCTGTATGGATGTTGGAACCATCATGGACAACTCCGATTGCACCGCGTCATACAGCCGCGTATTCGCTACCCGCGCAGAGGCTGAAGGGACGCTGGCGGCGTTAACCGAAAAAGCGCGTAGCGTGGAGTCTGAGCCTTGCCAAATTACGCCAACCTTTACCGAGGAATCCGAAGGCGTTCGTCTGGATATTGATTTTGTTTTCGCCTGCGAAGCAGAAACGCTGATCTTCCAGCTCGGCCTGCGTTAATCCGTTCATTCACGACGCCTCCGTCATCATCTGGCGGAGGCGTTTTCTTTTTTTGTCGTTTCCCTTCACTGTGCCTTAGCTCCCACTTTCTTTTCTCTCTGCTTGGCTAAATGTAAAAAATTGGTTAAGACTGTGATCAGGTCAGACCACTAATTTATTTTTTTACAGGGGAGTACTATGCGTCAGGCTTTACCGTTGGTCACCCGTCAGGGCGATCGCATTGCTATTGTCAGTGGGTTACGAACCCCCTTCGCTCGTCAGGCCACTGCATTTCATGGTATTCCCGCTGTTGATCTCGGCAAGATGGTGGTAGGCGAGCTGCTGGCGCGCAGTGAAATTCCAGCCGATGCCATTGAGCAACTGGTTTTTGGTCAGGTAGTACAAATGCCGGAAGCCCCCAATATTGCGCGCGAAATTGTGCTGGGTACGGGAATGAATGTTCATACCGATGCCTATAGCGTAAGCCGCGCCTGCGCCACCAGTTTTCAGGCGGTAGCGAATGTGGCGGAAAGCCTGATGGCCGGCACGATACGCGCGGGTATCGCTGGCGGCGCAGATTCGTCGTCGGTACTGCCAATAGGCGTGAGTAAAGCCCTGGCGCGGGTACTGGTTGATGTCAATAAAGCCCGGACGACCCGCCAACGGCTGACGCTTTTTTCTCGTCTGCGCTTACGCGACCTGCTGCCCGTGCCTCCCGCCGTTGCTGAGTATTCCACCGGTCTGCGCATGGGCGATACCGCCGAACAGATGGCGAAAACGTATGGTATTACGCGTGAACAGCAGGACGCACTGGCGCATCGTTCACATCAGCGCGCCGCGCAGGCATGGGCGGAGGGTAAACTGGCGGAAGAAGTGATGACGACCTATGTGCCGCCGTATAAAAACCCCTTTGCAGAAGACAACAACATTCGCGGCGCCTCCACGCTGGCGGACTACGCTAAACTGCGTCCCGCTTTTGACCGAAAACATGGCTCCGTAACCGCCGCCAACAGTACACCGCTGACCGACGGCGCTGCCGCCGTTATTATGATGACCGAATCCCGCGCTAAAGAGCTGGGGCTGCGCCCGCTTGGTTATCTGCGCAGCTACGCCTTTACCGCTATTGATGTCTGGCAGGACATGCTATTGGGGCCGGCCTGGTCAACGCCGCTGGCGCTGGAGCGGGCCGGGTTGACGATGGCCGATCTGACGCTTTTTGACATGCATGAAGCGTTTGCCGCCCAGACTCTGGCGAACTTACAACTGCTGGGCAGCGAACGATTTGCCCGTGAGGTGCTTGGTCGTGCGCAGGCGACAGGGGAGGTGGATGACGCTAAATTCAACGTGCTCGGCGGCTCAATCGCCTACGGGCATCCTTTTGCCGCAACGGGCGCGCGGATGATAACCCAAACGTTGCATGAATTACGGCGTCGGGGCGGAGGTTTTGGCCTGGTCACGGCCTGCGCGGCTGGCGGTCTTGGCGCGGCGATGGTTCTGGAGGCGGAATAATGACTACCACATCAGCTTTTATGCTTAACGTGCGTCTGGATAATGTCGCGGTTGTCGCTATTGATGTCCCTGGAGAAAAGGTGAACACCCTGAAAGCGGAGTTTGCCGCGCAGGTACGCGCCATCCTGAAGCAGATCCGGGAAAATAAAGCGTTGCAGGGCGTTGTTTTTATCTCAGCCAAAGCAGATAACTTTATTGCTGGCGCTGATATCAACATGATAGGTCACTGCCAAAACGCGCAGGAAGCGGAAACGCTGGCGCGTCAGGGGCAACAACTGATGGCGGAGATCCAGGCGTTGCCTGTTCCGGTTATCGCCGCCATTCATGGCGCCTGTCTGGGGGGCGGCCTTGAAATGGCGCTGGCCTGCCATCGACGTATCTGTACCGACGACGTTAAAACCGTTCTCGGACTGCCGGAGGTACAGTTAGGGCTTTTACCGGGATCGGGCGGAACGCAGCGACTTCCACGGCTGGTGGGGGTCAGTACCGCGCTGGATATGATCCTGACAGGTAAACAGCTTCGCGCCAGGCAGGCGCTTAAAGCCGGGCTGGTTGATGATGTGGTGCCGCAAACTATTTTACTGGAAGCGGCTGTCGAGCTGGCTAAAAAAGAACGCCTGGCGCAGCGGACATTACCGGTCCGTGAACGTATCCTGGCGGGGCCGCTGGGGCGCGCGCTGTTATTTCGCCTGGTGCGTAAAAAGACAGCGCAAAAAACGCAGGGTAATTATCCGGCGACGGAGCGGATCATTGATGTGATTGAAACCGGACTGGCGCAGGGCAGCAGTAGCGGCTATGACGCGGAAGCGCGCGCTTTCGGCGAGCTGGCGATGACGCCTCAATCGCAGGCGCTGCGCGCTGTTTTCTTTGCCAGTACCGAGGTGAAAAAAGATCCCGGTAGCGATGCGCCGCCCGGCCCGCTGAACAGCGTGGGCATCTTAGGCGGCGGGTTAATGGGCGGCGGTATCGCCTGGGTTACGGCCTGTAAAGGCGGTTTGCCAGTACGAATTAAGGATATAAATACTCAGGGGATCAATCATGCTCTGAAATACAGCTGGGATCTGCTTGAAACAAAAGTACGCCGCCGCCATATCAAAGCCAACGAACGCGATAAACAGTTGGCATTGATATCAGGTTCGACCGATTACCGTGGTTTCAGTCATCGTGATCTGGTCATTGAAGCGGTGTTTGAAGATCTGCCGTTAAAACAACAGATGGTGGCGGAAGTGGAACAAAATTGCGCTGCTCACACCATTTTTGCCTCCAATACTTCTTCCCTGCCGATTGGCGATATTGCGGCGAATGCGGCCAGACCGGAACAGGTGATTGGATTGCACTTTTTTAGCCCGGTCGAAAAAATGCCGCTGGTTGAGGTTATTCCTCATGCGTCTACTTCCGCGCAGACCATCGCCACGACCGTTAAGCTGGCGAAAAAACAGGGTAAAACCCCGATAGTCGTCAGTGATAAAGCCGGGTTTTATGTTAACCGAATTCTTGCGCCATATATCAATGAGGCGATTCGGATGCTGACTGAAGGCGAACGCGTCGAACATATTGACGCCGCCCTGGTAAAATTTGGTTTTCCGGTGGGGCCAATCCAACTTTTGGATGAGGTAGGAATCGACACGGGCACTAAAATTATTCCTGTGCTTGAGGCGGAGTATGGAGAACGTTTTAGCGCGCCTGCAAATGTTGTCGCTTCAATTTTGAATGACGATCGCAAAGGTAGAAAAAATGGTCGCGGTTTCTATCTTTATGGCGAAAAAGGGCGTAAAAGCAAAAAACAGGTTGACCCTGCTATTTATAAGCTTATTGGCGTGCAAGGGCAGAGTCGATTGTCTGCGCAGCAGGTGGCAGAGCGCTGTGTCATGTTAATGCTTAACGAAGCGGCGCGCTGTTTCGACGAAAAAGTGATTCGCAGCGCGCGCGATGGCGATATCGGCGCCGTGTTTGGTATCGGTTTTCCGCCGTTTCTCGGTGGCCCGTTCCGCTATATGGATGCTCTCGGGCCGGGTGAAATGGTGGCGACATTACAGCGCCTGGCCGCACTTTACGGTCCTCGTTACGCGCCTTGTGAACAATTAGTGCGCATGGCGGAGCGCAGGGAGCATTTCTGGACGAATGGGGAAACTGACCAGGGAAATTGAGGTCAAAGAGAATATGAATCCGCACTGAATGCCTCCTTAGTGGCGAAATAATAATCAAGGATTGACTATACTTACGCCATTGAGGTAAAAAACAGCGTTTCATTCAGTGAATGGATAAGGCACAATGCCGGCCACCGCATTTTTGCCGCAGCCAATAGGGGCATGTGGTAAGCGTGTTGGTGAAACTGGTTAACAAAAGCGGTGCAATATGCAAGTTTTTATCATGCGTCACGGCGACGCAGCCCTCGATGCCGCCAGTGATTCGGTTCGTCCCTTGACCCCTTGTGGGTGTGACGAGTCTCGCCTGATGGCGAACTGGCTGAAAGGTCAAAAAGTGGATATCGAACGTGTTCTGGTGAGTCCGTTTCTTCGGGCCGAACAGACGTTAGATGTGGTCGGCGATTGTATGAATCTGCCGGCTCAGGTGGATGTCCTGCCGGAGCTAACGCCCTGTAGCGATGTCGGTCTGGTCAGCGCCTACCTCCAGGCGCTGGCCAATGAAGAGATCGGATCGGTGCTGGTGATTTCTCACTTACCTCTGGTCGGATACCTGGTATCTGAGCTTTGTCCGGGCGAAACGCCGCCGATGTTCACGACGTCCGCAATTGCCAACGTTACGCTTGATGAAAGCGGCAAGGGGACATTCAACTGGCAAATGAGTCCCTGCAATCTGAAAATGGCGAAAGCGATTTAATCTTTGCTGCCTGATGGCGCTTCGCTTATCAGGCCTGCGACAGCGTTGGCTGTTCGTAGGCTGGATAAGCCGCTTGCGCCGCCATCCGGCAATTCCGCATCAGGGTAATTCGGGCGGTTGCCACTCTTCCACTTCAATCAACACCAGCAGCGCGGCGTCGCCGCCGTACTCTTTCGGCGCCTGATGAAAGGCCATCACATGCGGATGCTGCGCCAGCCATAACGGCGTTTGCTGTTTCAGAATATGTTTACCGTGTCCATGCATGACGCAGGCGCAAAAAATATGTTCCCGACGGCAGGCGGCAATCAGCGCCCCCAGTTCCTGCCTGGCCTGAAGCTGCGTTAAGCCGTGTAAATCCAGAAACAGTTCTGGCGAATAGTCGCCGCGACGCATTTTTTTTAGCTCGAAATGGCTGACATCTTCACGGACATACTTTACCGGCCCTTCCGTATTGAGCAGCGGCTGGAACTCATCGGAAAAATAGTGGCTGGCGTCCGCCTGTTCCTGAATTAACCTTCGGGTAGGGACTTCCGTGATTTTCTTGCGCAGCGGCCGATGGACGATAGTATCCTGTTTAATCTTTCGGGTGCCGACCATCAGCTGACGGAACAGCGCCTGGTCCTCCTCGCTGAGCGATGTTTTCTTTTTCATTCGTGGGTCTCGTCTGATCTTTTGCCTTAGTTTACCCGACCCGGAGGATATCCGAACGGTCAAAACGGATTTTTCGTATTCTCCCGCCGCGTCAATGCTGATTTATCCCTGTCTTCGTGGCAAACTAGCCGCCGAATTTAATGCGAGCATGCCCTGGAGGAATACGTGGATAAAATTTTCGTCGATGAAGCAGTAAGTGAACTGCATACCATTCAGGACATGTTGCGCTGGGCGGTAAGCCGCTTTAGCGCGGCGAATATCTGGTATGGACACGGTACCGATAACTCGTGGGATGAAGCGGTACAACTGGTGTTGCCGTCTCTTTATCTGCCGCTGGATATTCCGGAAGATATGCGGACCGCGCGGCTGACGTCCAGCGAAAAACACCGCATTGTCGAGCGAGTGATTCGTCGCATTAACGAGCGTATCCCGGTCGCCTACCTGACCAATAAAGCCTGGTTCTGCGGCCACGAATTTTATGTCGATGAGCGCGTGCTGGTGCCGCGTTCGCCCATTGGCGAGCTGATTAATAACCACTTCGCCGGCCTTATTAGCCAACAGCCGAAATATATTCTGGATATGTGCACCGGCAGCGGCTGCATCGCCATCGCCTGTGCTTATGCTTTCCCGGACGCAGAGGTTGATGCGGTCGATATTTCGCCGGATGCGCTGGCTGTCGCCGAGCATAACATTGAAGAACACGGTCTTATCCATCACGTGACGCCAATCCGTTCCGATCTGTTCCGCGATCTGCCGAAAGTTCAGTACGATCTGATTGTCACTAACCCGCCTTATGTCGATGCGGAGGATATGTCCGATCTGCCGAACGAATATCGCCACGAACCTGAGCTGGGGCTGGCGTCCGGCACTGACGGCCTCAAATTGACCCGTCGTATCCTGGGGAATGCGCCGGATTATCTGTCCGATGACGGCGTTCTGATTTGTGAAGTCGGAAACAGCATGGTACATCTGATGGAGCAGTATCCGGATGTGCCGTTCACCTGGCTGGAGTTTGACAACGGCGGCGATGGCGTCTTTATGTTGACCAAAGCGCAGTTGCTCGCGGCCCGTGAACATTTCAACATTTATAAAGATTAAAACACGCAAACGACAACAACGATAACGGAGCCGTGATGGCAGGAAACACAATTGGACAACTCTTTCGCGTAACCACTTTCGGCGAATCACACGGGCTGGAGCTTGGGTGTATCGTCGATGGCGTGCCGCCCGGCATCCCGTTGACGGAGGCCGATCTGCAGCACGATCTCGACAGACGCCGCCCCGGCACCTCGCGCTATACTACCCAGCGCCGCGAACCGGACCAGGTAAAAATTCTCTCCGGCGTGTTTGATGGCGTGACGACCGGCACCAGCATTGGCCTGCTGATTGAAAACACCGATCAGCGCTCGCAGGACTACAGCGCGATTAAAGATGTTTTTCGTCCGGGACACGCGGATTACACCTATGAGCAGAAATACGGCCTGCGCGATTACCGTGGCGGTGGACGTTCTTCCGCGCGTGAAACCGCGATGCGCGTAGCGGCAGGGGCGATCGCCAAGAAATACCTGGCGGAAAAGTTCGGCATCGAAATCCGCGGCTGCCTGACCCAGATGGGCGATATTCCGCTGGAGATTAAAGACTGGCGTCAGGTTGAGCTTAATCCGTTCTTTTGTCCCGATGCGGACAAACTTGACGCGCTGGACGAACTGATGCGCGCGCTGAAAAAAGAGGGCGACTCCATCGGCGCGAAAGTGACGGTGATGGCGAGCGGCGTGCCGGCAGGGCTTGGCGAACCGGTTTTTGACCGACTGGATGCGGACATCGCCCATGCGCTGATGAGCATCAATGCGGTGAAAGGCGTGGAGATCGGCGAAGGATTTAACGTGGTGGCGCTGCGCGGCAGCCAGAATCGCGATGAAATCACGGCGCAGGGTTTTCAGAGCAACCACGCTGGCGGCATCCTCGGTGGTATCAGTAGCGGGCAACACATTGTGGCGCATATGGCGCTGAAACCTACCTCCAGCATTACCGTGCCGGGACGTACGATCAACCGGATGGGTGAAGAAGTCGAAATGATCACCAAAGGGCGCCACGATCCGTGTGTGGGGATTCGCGCAGTGCCGATCGCAGAAGCCATGCTGGCGATCGTGCTGATGGATCACCTGCTGCGCCATCGGGCACAGAATGCGGATGTAAAGACAGAGATTCCACGCTGGTAAGAAATGAAAAAAACCGCGATTGCGCTGCTGGCATGGTTTGTCAGTAGCGCCAGCCTGGCGGCGACGCCGTGGCAGAAAATAACCCATCCTGTCCCCGGCGCCGCCCAGTCTATCGGTAGCTTTGCCAACGGATGCATCATCGGCGCCGACACGTTGCCGGTACAGTCCGATAATTATCAGGTGATGCGCACCGATCAGCGCCGTTATTTCGGCCACCCGGACTTGGTCATGTTTATCCAGCGGTTGAGTCATCAGGCGCAGCAACGGGGGCTCGGAACCGTCCTGATAGGCGACATGGGGATGCCTGCCGGAGGCCGCTTTAATGGCGGACACGCCAGTCATCAGACCGGGCTTGATGTGGATATTTTCTTGCAGTTGCCGAAAACGCGCTGGAGCCAGGCGCAGCTATTGCGCCCGCAGGCGTTAGATCTGGTGTCCCGCGACGGTAAACACGTCGTGCCGTCGCGCTGGTCGTCGGATATCGCCAGTCTGATCAAACTGGCGGCACAAGACAATGACGTCACCCGTATTTTCGTCAATCCGGCTATTAAACAACAGCTTTGCCTCGATGCCGGAAACGATCGTGACTGGCTACGTAAAGTACGCCCCTGGTTCCAGCATCGCGCGCATATGCACGTGCGTTTACGCTGCCCTGCCGACAGCCTGGAGTGCGAAGATCAACCTTTACCCCCGCCGGGCGATGGATGCGGCGCTGAACTGCAAAGCTGGTTCGAACCGCCAAAACCTGGCACCACAAAGCCTGAGAAGAAGACACCGCCGCCGCTGCCGCCTTCCTGCCAGGCGCTACTGGATGAGCATGTACTCTGATGGACAATTTTTATGATCTGTTTATGGTCTCCCCGCTGCTGCTGGTGGTGCTGTTTTTTGTCGCCGTACTGGCAGGATTTATCGATTCTATCGCCGGGGGCGGAGGGCTGCTCACTATCCCTGCGCTGATGGCCGCCGGGATGTCGCCGGCAAACGCGCTGGCGACCAATAAATTACAGGCGTGCGGCGGCTCCCTCTCGTCTTCGCTCTATTTTATTCGCCGTAAAGTGGTAAACCTGGCCGAGCAAAAGCTCAATATTCTGATGACGTTCATTGGCTCGATGAGCGGCGCGCTGCTGGTGCAGCACGTGCAGGCGGATATTTTGCGCCAGATCTTGCCTATCCTGGTGATTTTCATCGGCCTCTATTTTTTATTGATGCCAAAGCTGGGCGAGGAAGATCGCCAGCGCCGCCTGTATGGATTACCGTTCGCGCTGATAGCCGGGGGATGCGTCGGGTTTTACGACGGCTTTTTCGGGCCTGCCGCCGGGTCGTTTTACGCTCTGGCGTTTGTCACCTTATGTGGCTATAACCTGGCGAAATCCACGGCACATGCCAAAGTGCTTAACGCTACCTCCAACGTTGGCGGCCTGCTGTTATTTATCATCGGCGGCAAAGTGATCTGGGCGACGGGCTTCGTGATGCTGGTTGGTCAGTTTTTAGGGGCGCGAATGGGGTCGCGTCTGGTATTGAGCAAAGGCCAAAAGCTTATCAGACCGATGATCGTTATTGTCTCGGCGGTAATGAGCGCCAGGTTACTTTATGATAGCCACGGACAGGAGATCCTCCACTGGTTGGGGATGAATTAATGAACAATACGCACCATTACGAACAGTTAATTGAGATTTTTAACGGCTGCTTTGCCGAAGAATTTAATACCCGTCTGATTAAAGGCGACGACGAACCGATCTATCTTCCTGCTGACGCGCAGGTACCGTACCACCGCATCGTCTTTGCGCATGGGTTTTACGCCAGCGCGCTGCATGAGATTTCTCACTGGTGTATCGCCGGTAAGGCGCGCCGCGAACTGGTTGACTTTGGTTACTGGTACTGCCCGGATGGACGCGACGCGCAGACCCAAAGTCAATTTGAAGACGTCGAGGTGAAGCCACAGGCTTTCGACTGGTTGTTTTGCGTGGCGGCGGGGTATCCCTTTAACGTCAGTTGCGACAATCTGGAAGGCGATATTGAGCCGGATCGCGTGGCGTTTCAGCGCCGGGTTCATGCGCAGGTAATGGCGTATCTGGAGCAGGGCATTCCTGAACGTCCGGCCCGCTTCATCAAAGCGCTACAGAATTACTATCACACGCCCGAACTTAAGGCGGAACAGTTCCCGTGGCCGGAAGCGCTTAATTAAAGCCAGCGCCACGTTTACAATGAGGAAAGAAGATGATCGCGGAGTTTGAATCACGCATTCTGGCATTAATTGACGATATGGTAGAGCACGCCAGCGACGATGAGCTTTTTGCCAGTGGATACCTGCGTGGCCACCTGACGTTAGCCATTGCCGAGCTGGAGAGCGGTGATGACCACTCCGTTGAGGCGGTCTATGCCAACGTTAGCCAAAGTCTGGAGAAAGCGATCGGCGCCGGCGAACTGTCGCCGCGCGATCAGGCGTTAGTCAAAGCGATGTGGGACAATTTGTTCGACAAGGCAAAACAATAACGCCGTGGGCCGGAAGGCGACGCTTGCCGCCTTCCGCTATTGACTGACCCATTACTTCACCGCTTTTCCCTTCAATAACTTTCTCACCCATAACCGATTTGGATTTAACGCCGCCAGCGTACCGGCATCCAGTGGAATCGGCTCGTTACTCATCTGCGCCGCCAGAATTTCTGCGCATAATGGCGCTGAGCACAAACCGCGCGATCCCAGTGCGCCAAGCACAAATAAACCCGGATACACAGGCGCAGGCGCCGCCGACGTTTTGTTATCGGCTAAATCGGCGTAATGCGTCAGCGTGGCGTGGTAATCCGGGACGTTGCCCACCATCGGCAGATGGTCGCGGGTGGCGCAACGCACGCCGCAACGGGCGCTGTTGCCGCTAACGTCAACCTCTATGGCCCATTTCGCATCCGGAAAACAGTCAAGCAGACGCTGTCGGTTCTGACGCTGATCTTCTTCGCGCCAGACGGTGCTTTCGTCGCCCCGGTGATAGCTGGCGCCAATACAGTGCTGCTGATTATGCGGATTTTGCGGCGTCAGATAGCCGTCGTAGCATAACACCTGACGCAACGCCGAGAGGGCGGGGGTGGTGGGAATATGACTGACCTGCCCCCCGACGGCATACACCGGCAGCGGCCGGGTCTGATCAAAACGGTTAATCTGATGGCCGTTCGCCAGGACGACGGTCTCATGGCTGGCGGTTTCACCTGACATAAAGCGCAGTTGCCAGCGCGACTCCTGCGCAACGAGCGACGTGAGCGTATGGCGAAAGCGCGTTTGTAAACCCTGTTCGGTCGCCAGTGCGATGACTGCGCGAGTTAATTGTTCCGGGCATAGCCAGCCGCCTGCCGGATAGGTAATTCCTCCGCAGCGTGTCGTCACGCCAACCGCCTGTTCCGCCTCTTCGGCATTGAGCGCCGAGGCCAGTTCGGCGGGCAGCGCCAGGGACAGCATCTGGGCAATTTTCTGCTGGCTTTTCTCATCCCATCCGAGCTGTGTCACGCCGCACCAGTCATGATCAAAAGAGACGGGCAGGGCATCATACAGGCGACGGGCAAAGGTGAATGCGGTCGGGAAAAAGCGATTAATGGCGGCGTCATGTTTGCTAAGGAGTGGATAAAGCGCACCCTGTCGATTACCGGAGGCGCCCTGGGCGGGCTGGTCGTCCGCGCAATAGAGCGTCACCTGCCAGCCGCGACGCAGTAACGCCAGTGATAACAGCGCGCTGGCGATGCCGCCGCCAATGATCGCCGTTTCACGTTTTTCGCTTCCGCTGCGGTAAAACCAGGGCGCGGAAAGGGTCGGCATGAGGTGTTGTTCCATCACTCCACAAAGCATCTCGCGTTTACGTCCGAAGCCTTTGCGTTTTTGCATGGTAAAACCGGCTTCCTGTAATCCCCGACGAACGAAGCCCGCCGAGGTAAACGTCGCCAGCGTTGCGCCGGGCCGCGCCAGCCGCGCCATCGCGTTAAACAGGTTTGGCGTCCACATATCCGGATTTTTTGCCGGGGCAAAACCGTCGAGGAACCAGGCGTCGACTGTTTGATTCAGCGTGGCGTCCAGTTGGTCGGTCAGCTCATTAATATCGCCAAACCACAAATCCAGCGTCACCCGACCCCGATCCAGCAATAGGCGGTGGCACCCCGGGAGCGGCAGCGGCCATTGCGCCTGCAGCTGCTCTGCCCAGGGCGCGAGCTCCGGCCAGTGTTGGTGCGCCAGCGCCAGATCGTCGCGCGTTAACGGGAATTTCTCAAAACTGATGAAATGTAACCTTTGCAGCGTCGCCTGTGGGTGCGCAGAACGAAAGCTGTCAAACGCCTGCCACAGCGTCAGGAAGTTGAGTCCGGTGCCAAAACCGCTTTCCGCGACTATAAATAATGGATGTGAATGTACGGGAAATCGCTCCGCAAGACGATTGCCGCCAAGAAAAACGTAGCGTGTCTCTTCGAGTCCATTGTCATTAGAAAAATAGACATCATCAAAATCTCGGGAAACAGGTGTACCCTCAGCGTTAAATTCGAGTGTGGCGGGTTGTATAGCGTATTGTTTCACGTAAGTTACTCGTCTGACGGGCGGTATCGCGATCTTAACGATGTGTGCCTGATGGCGCAAATTTCCGTACTAAATGGCTGATCGGACTTGTTCGGCGTACAAGTGTACGCTATTGTGCCAATCGAAACTTAAAAATAGTGCGAATTACAGAGGTATTGAATGAAACGTGCAGTGATTACTGGCCTGGGCATCGTTTCCAGCATCGGTAATAACCAGCAGGAAGTCCTGGCATCTCTGCGTGAAGGACGTTCAGGGATCACTTTCTCTCAGGAGCTGAAGGACGCCGGCATGCGTAGCCAGGTATGGGGCAACGTAAAACTGGATACCACTGGCCTCATTGACCGCAAAGTCGTGCGCTTTATGAGCGACGCCTCCATCTATGCTTATCTGTCTATGGAGCAGGCAGTGGCCGACGCCGGTCTGGCGCCGGAAGTCTATCAGAATAACCCGCGTGTCGGCCTGATTGCAGGTTCCGGCGGCGGCTCCCCGAAATTCCAGGTCTTTGGCGCAGATGCCATGCGTAGCCCGCGTGGTCTGAAAGCCGTGGGCCCGTATGTGGTGACGAAAGCAATGGCATCCGGCGTTTCCGCCTGCCTCGCTACGCCGTTTAAAATTTATGGCGTGAACTACTCCATTAGTTCCGCTTGCGCGACCTCCGCACACTGTATCGGCAATGCGGTTGAACAGATCCAACTGGGCAAACAGGACATCGTTTTTGCTGGCGGCGGCGAAGAGCTGTGCTGGGAAATGGCCTGTGAGTTCGATGCGATGGGCGCACTGTCCACCAAATATAACGATACGCCTGAAAAAGCGTCCCGTACCTATGATGCGCACCGTGATGGGTTTGTCATCGCGGGCGGTGGCGGTATGGTTGTTGTCGAAGAGCTGGAACACGCTCTGGCGCGCGGCGCGCATATCTATGCGGAAATCGTCGGTTACGGCGCAACATCCGACGGCGCAGACATGGTTGCTCCGTCTGGTGAAGGCGCAGTACGTTGCATGCAGATGGCGATGCACGGCGTAGACACGCCGATCGACTACCTGAACTCTCACGGTACGTCCACGCCGGTAGGCGACGTGAAAGAACTCGGTGCAATCCGTGAAGTGTTTGGCGATAACAGCCCGGCTATCTCCGCGACCAAAGCGATGACCGGCCACTCGCTGGGTGCGGCTGGCGTGCAGGAAGCCATCTACTCTCTGCTGATGCTGGAGCACGGTTTTATCGCGCCGAGTATCAACATCGAAGAGCTGGATGAGCAGGCTGCGGGTCTGAACATCGTGACCGAAACGACCGAGCGTGAACTGACTACCGTAATGTCTAACAGCTTCGGTTTTGGCGGCACCAACGCCACGCTGGTGATGCGTAAGTTGTAAGCCTGACTATTACGTTGTAGTATCAATAATGAAACAGGTCGCTAATGCGACCTGTTTTTTCATTCAGGGAACAACAAATTATATGGATATTATATAAATGCCAACTAATACATTAGATAAAATTAGGCATAGTTTGAGTTGTGTGGCTGTTTTATTTGGTTTGTTCGGCATTTTTGTTTTTGCCTCATTTTCGCCTTCCTATGCCTGGCTTTATTTGGGAGGTCTGGCTGCGCCTTTTATATATAGTATTGTTTTTGTCTATGCGATTGCCGCCTGGAGTATTTATTCAAAGTATTACCCGTTTTTATCATTGGGTCGCTTATCATTCGTGGAGTGTTTTGTTCCGGCGCTGGCCCTGGTGTGCCTTACCGTTCTCTACAATGTTTTTAGTGGCCCGGAACCCTGGATGGCCGAGTTATCAAGGCAATTTTTTCTTCATAAATTTCTTAACACGCTGGCGATGTGCTTTCTGGCTCCTGTGGCGGAGGAAATTATATTCAGAGGGTTTTTATTAAACAGCAGTATCGGTTGGGGTCGGTACTCAAGAGCTTCCGGTATTATTATTACTTCACTCGCTTTTGCATTTATGCATACACAATATCTCTTTGCGGTGACTTTTGTTTATCTGCTTGTTTTTTCATCGATATTATGCGTTGTTCGAATGAGAAGTCGAGGGTTAATGATACCGATAATACTTCATATTTTAAATAATGCCTGGGTTATTTTCGGCTTACTGTTTTCAGCGACGGAATAAGCGCCTGATGCAAGAGGCGCTTTAACCTCTCCGGTACGAACAAGAGACCGATGGCGGTTCCCTTTTTTAATGCTTCTTATATTCCGGCGCGACTTTCGCTGACCAGGCCTCAGCCTGGGTGATGGCGCCTGCGTCATAAATCGGCTGTTCATAACCCCTGTCAGCATCCCGAACGCGGTAAATTTTCCAGCGTCCCTCTTCCCAACGGGTATAAACTTCCAGGTGGATGGGCGTTGACTCTGTAGCCAACAGAACATCCACTTTTTCTCCGCCGAGGAAAGGGTGTGCCTTCCCAACCCGTAACTGTGGAATCCACTCTGGCGCATAGTCCTGCGCATACATAAAATAATCTGCCCCCACAATCTCCTGTTCATAAAGGGACTGTATTAGCGCCAGGCGATGAATAACCTCTTTGGCAACGTAACGTTGCATTAAGGCGGTGGTGTCGTCAGGGGGATTCACATCGTTCGTGAACGTCGTCATCCATGAGGTATAGAACTGCTTCACGGCCTGCGTACTGTCGTGATGAGGCGTGGAGCAACTACAAAGCAACAGGATAAGCGCGACAAGGGAGAACGTTTTCATTAATTCTTCCTGTAGATGGTATATGAGGGCCTGGCTGCCCGGTAGCCCGGGCCGGCCCACATATCGCGTTGTTTAAAATCTGAATACCACTCTGTGCCATCGTATATCGCCATGTGACCGCTCGGGTTTCCGCCAGCGTAAGGTTGAATAATGATGACGTCACCCTCGCGCGGCATTTCATAGGTACCAATAGCGGTGAATCCGGCGCTTCTTAACATTGGGCCATAATCTTTCGCATGATACGTATGCCCCAGCGTGATACCGCCCGCCTGAATTGCCTTTCGGGTAAATTCCGCACACCGGCCTTGAGAATGAGAACCTGCATGCGTTTTGGCATAATTAACCGCCACTCTTTTATCCCAACTCATAATGATTCCTGTTAATAAAATACGTAATAGCAATGACGTAATGCTTTAACAGTATTTGATTCGGGAAGCATGACAGATAGTGCTATTACTATTTTCAATAGAATAAGTTTAAATATTTATTAATTGTTGAGATTAATAAGTTAGGGCTAATTTATTCAGCATTAACTATTATTCTGCGATATCGGCATCATTTTTTATTTGCATATCATCATAGCGCGACGGCCAGATCTCCTGCGGCGTGATGCCCAGCGCGTCCGCAATAATCCGTTCAGCTCTCGGCCAGGAACGGGTAAAGACATTGCGCAGTGAATCAGGTGATAAACCGGCCTGACGAGAAAGATCTCTGAGCGTAATACCTCTTTTTTCAAGTGCACTTTTAATATCTGCACGATGCCAGTCTTGGCTTTTTGGTTCCATTCTGTAATCCTAAGAAGATGTGTTATCGGCACCGATATTTTTAAGGTAAAAATTAGCGCGAGAAAAAGAAAGTTACTTTCTTTTTCACTCTGAGAATAGTGCCAGAAAGAAAGCAAAATTTCGCGAAAAAGAAGAAATATTTTTATTTCATCAGGGGAAAGGAAAGAAACCGATGGCAAAGGAATGGTTCACGGTTAAGGAATGTCTTGGCTTACCGGGGTTTCCGGGAAGCGAGCCTGCGGTTCGCGAACGTTTATATAAGTACAGTGAAGGGAAAGCGGGGGTCAGGCGTAAGCGTGTTAAATCAAAGGCCGAGGAGTTTCATATATCTGTTTTCCCTCTCTATGTTCATCGTTATCTTGACGACAGCGGAGAGGAACCGACGCCAGAACCCATTTCCTTACAGGAAGCGGAGCCTGAAGATATCTGGGAGATGATGTTCAGGTTACTGACGCCAGAACAGCGCAAGCAGGTGACCGGACGGTTTAAGGTGAGAGGGATGAAAGCGGTCTTTCCCTTTCTGTTTGATGACACGCCGCCACGTTGATACCCTGGCTGCAATTTCAAGGTTGACAAGTTTCGCGTCTCACAGGCAGACTTCACTCTCTACATTATCTTTCCGATAATGCGTAAGCGTTTAACGTTATCCAACGCACCTTAATCCTGACGTTCAGGTAGAGGGGGGCGTGGCCTTTCCCCGCCTTACTCTGCATTCTGGAGTAATGCATGACAGCAGTTAGCCAAAAAACAACGACCCCGTCTGCGAATTTTTCGCTGTTCCGCATCGCCTTTGCGGTTTTCCTGACCTATATGACGGTCGGCCTGCCGTTACCCGTCATCCCGCTTTTTGTTCATCACGAACTGGGCTATAGCAATACGATGGTTGGGATCGCCGTGGGCATTCAGTTTTTTGCGACGGTACTGACGCGCGGCTATGCCGGACGACTGGCGGATCAATATGGCGCTAAACGATCGGCGTTACAGGGGATGTTTGCCTGCGGGCTGGCGGGCGCCGCCTGGCTCCTGGCCGCGCTGTTGCCGGTTTCCGCGCCGATAAAATTCGCGCTGCTTATTGTCGGGCGTTTGATCCTCGGATTTGGCGAAAGCCAGCTGCTGACCGGAGCCCTGACCTGGGGACTGGGGCTGGTTGGCCCAACGCGTTCCGGTAAGGTGATGTCGTGGAACGGGATGGCGATTTACGGCGCGCTGGCGGCCGGTGCGCCGTTGGGCTTGCTGATCCATAGCCACTTTGGCTTCGCGGCGCTGGCGGGGACGACGATGGTTTTACCGCTGCTGGCCTGGGCATTCAACGGCACCGTGCGTAAAGTGCCTGCGTATACGGGGGAGCGACCTTCACTGTGGAGCGTGGTCGGGCTTATCTGGAAACCGGGCCTGGGCCTGGCATTGCAGGGCGTGGGCTTTGCCGTCATCGGTACGTTTATTTCACTTTATTTTGTCAGCAATGGCTGGACGATGGCGGGATTCACCCTGACCGCGTTTGGCGGTGCGTTTGTACTGATGCGCATATTGTTCGGTTGGATGCCGGACCGCTTTGGCGGCGTGAAGGTCGCCGTTGTCTCATTGTTGGTTGAGACGGCAGGGTTGCTGCTCTTGTGGCTGGCGCCGACGGCCTGGATAGCGCTGGTAGGCGCGCCGCTCACCGGGGCAGGGTGTTCACTGATTTTCCCGGCGCTGGGCGTGGAGGTTGTGAAACGCGTACCTGCACAGGTACGCGGTACGGCGCTCGGCGGCTACGCCGCGTTTCAGGATATCTCCTACGGCGTTACCGGCCCGCTGGCGGGCATGCTGGCCACGTCATGCGGCTATCCTTCCGTATTCCTCGCGGGAGCGATCTCCGCTGTGGTTGGCATCCTGGTGACGATATTATCGCTCCGGCGTGGTTAAGAAACCAGCCAGAAAAGCGCCAGTACAATTATTAGCGCGATAAACAACAGGCCTGGCCGCGCAGACAGATTTTTCACGGTTTCAATCATCGGCGCAAACGGGCGGTAGATGGGTTGAATAGAGAGCGGTTCCAGCTCATCAGTCTCCCGCTCTACGCGACGCAGGAAAATATGGTTAAGTAAATCCTGCACCTGGGCGGTGGTCAGCACCGTTTGCGGCTGAATTTGATAAGTGTGCTGGGCATACTCTTTGATCGCTGTGAGTTCGTCCGGCTCAAGCGGTTGTTTTAACGCAGCCTGAAGCGTATGTAGCGTAGGCGCGTGTTGTAGTGACAGCGTCTGCCGCGCCTGTAGCCATGTCGCCAGATGGGTAAACTGCTTTGCCGGAATGAGCTCGCCGCTTTTCACGCCGGAGAGTTCCAGCATTGATTGCCAGATAAGTTTGTTTGACTCGCCGGTCGCGGCTGCCAGCTTCGTCACCAACTGATTCAACGTATTATGTTCAGCAGGCAATAATAGCCGATCCGTTGCCGGACGTTGCTGCGGCTGCGGAATGGAAAGCTGCCCCTGTTGCAGGAGCGTCAGCACGTTTTTGAGTTGATCGGGCGTAAGCTGGCTAAGCGCGGTTTGACCGTATTGTTGACGGATAAAATCGCTGACGGCCTGACGATTACTCCCGACGCCAAGCAGCTCTGTTAGCTGTGAAAGCACCTGACGATTGGCATGATTTTGCTGCGCTACGCCCAGACGCTGGGTAAGATTCTGTTCAGCGGCGGGGAAGTGGCGCGACAGTAGCGGCGCGTCATTTTTTATCCCCAGATCGTGTTTCATTCCGGCCCATACTTCCGCGCTTTGCTGCTGGGTCAGTGAAATCAGGCGCGTGATCAGCCTTTCCAGTACCGTACGCTGTTGCATGGAAAGCGGCTGCTCGCTCGCAGCGGAAAGAGGATTACGCCCTTCGCCTGGAGGCTGTGCAGGGGCGCCGGAGATGGGATGCATAATTAATTATCCTTTAACCATAAATCTGAGCAATATATGCCTGGCGGCCAGATTATGGCACACTTGTCCAGTTAACTCTCGTTCTCAAACAGGTACGACAGTCGTGAAAATTCTCGTTGATGAAAATATGCCTTACGCCCGCGAATTATTTAGCCGCCTGGGTGAGGTAAAGGCAGTGCCGGGTCGCCCGATCCCTGTTGAAGAATTGAACCATGCTGATGCGTTAATGGTGCGTTCGGTCACGAAAGTGAATGAATCGCTGCTGAGCGGCACGCCGATTAACTTCGTTGGTACTGCTACGGCAGGCACCGATCATGTGGATGAGGCATGGCTGAAGCAGGCGGGCATCGGTTTTTCAGCCGCGCCCGGCTGTAATGCTATCGCCGTGGTGGAGTATGTGTTTTCCGCGCTGTTGATGCTGGCCGAACGTGACGGCTTTTCGTTACGCGATCGCACTATAGGGATTGTCGGCGTGGGTAACGTCGGAAGCCGGCTACAGACCAGGCTTGAAGCGTTGGGTATCCGCACGTTGCTGTGCGATCCGCCACGCGCCGCACGCGGGGACGAGGGTGATTTTCGTACGCTGGATGAGCTGGTGCAGGAAGCGGATGTCCTGACTTTCCATACGCCGCTCTATAAAGACGGACCGTACAAAACGCTGCATCTGGCCGATGAGACGCTGATCCGTCGACTGAAACCCGGCGCCATTCTCATTAACGCCTGCCGCGGTCCGGTGGTGGATAACGCCGCGTTGCTGGCGCGACTTAATGCCGGGCAGCCGCTGAGCGTGGTGCTTGATGTGTGGGAGGGCGAACCGGATCTTAACGTCGCGCTACTGGAAGCCGTGGATATCGGCACGTCGCATATTGCCGGTTATACGCTGGAAGGAAAAGCGCGCGGCACCACTCAGGTCTTTGAGGCGTATAGCGCGTTTATTGGCCGCGAGCAGCATGTCGCGCTGGAGACATTACTGCCTGCGCCTGAGTTTGGTCGTATTACGCTTCATGGCCCGCTGGATCAACCGACGCTGAAAAGACTGGCGCATTTGGTGTATGATGTGCGCCGCGACGATGCGCCGCTGCGTAAAGTCGCTGGAATTCCGGGTGAATTTGATAAATTGCGTAAAAATTATCTTGAGCGCCGTGAATGGTCGTCTTTATACGTGATGTGTGACGACGAAACGGCAGCCGCCTTGCTGTGTAAGCTAGGTTTTAACGCTGTTCATCACCCGGCACATTAATGTCTTCTTAATGCTCCCTGTCGAATAATGCGACAGGGACGCTTATGTATTTCTGGAGTAAATCACCATGTCTGAAGGCTGGAACATTGCCATTCTGGGCGCAACGGGCGCCGTAGGCGAAGCCCTGCTTGAAACACTGGCTGAACGCCAGTTCCCGGTCGGTGAAATTTATGCGTTGGCGCGTCATGAAAGCGCGGGCGAGCACCTCCGTTTTGGTGGCAAGTCGGTCATTGTCCAGGATGCGGCGGACTTTGACTGGACGCAGGCGCAGTTGGCGTTTTTCGTTGCCGGCGCAGAGGCATCGGCTGCCTGGATAGACGACGCGACTAATGCAGGTTGCCTGGTGATAGATTCCAGCGGTCTGTTCGCGCTGGAGCCTGATGTGCCGCTGGTCGTGCCGGAAGTTAACCCGTATGTACTGGCGGATTACCGTAACCGTAACGTGATTTCGGTCGCCGATAGTCTGACCAGTCAACTGCTGGCGGCGCTCAAGCCGTTAATCGATCAGGGGGGACTGTCGCGCATCGCCGTCACCAGTATGTTATCAGCGTCCGCGCAGGGGAAAAAAGCGGTCGATGCGCTGGCTGGACAGAGTGCGAAGCTGCTTAACGGCATACCGATTGATGAAGATGATTTCTTTGGCCGCCAGTTGGCGTTCAATATGCTGCCGCTGCTGCCGGATCGGGAAGGCAGCGTGCGCCAGGAACGTCGTATCGTCGATGAAGTGCGTAAAATTTTGCAGGACGATGGCGTGATGATCTCCGCCAGTGTCGTGCAGTCACCGGTGTTCTATGGCCATGCGCAGATGGTGAGCTTTGAAGCGCTCCGTCCGCTGGCGGCGGAAGAGGCGCGCGAGGCATTTTCCCGCGGTGAAGATATCGTACTGTCAGAAGAGACGGATTACCCGACGCAGGTGGGCGACGCTTCCGGCAATCCACAGCTCTCTATTGGCTGTGTGCATAATGATTACGGTATGCCGGAACAAATTCAGTTCTGGTCAGTGGCGGACAACGTGCGTTTCGGCGGCGCGCTGATGGCCGTTAAAATTGCGGAGAAGCTGGTGCAGGAGTATCTGTACTGATGTCCGGACAGCAATCATCGCCGGTCTATAAAATTGCGCTGGGTATTGAGTACGACGGCAGCAAGTATTATGGCTGGCAGCGTCAGAATGAAGTGCGCAGCGTGCAGGAAAAGCTGGAAAAAGCGCTCTCGCAGGTGGCAAATGAACCTATTAACGTGTTCTGCGCCGGGCGCACCGATGCCGGCGTTCACGGCACTGGGCAGGTTGTCCATTTCGAAACGACCGCATTGCGCAAAGATGCGGCATGGACGCTGGGGGTAAATGCGAATTTGCCTGGTGACATTGCCGTGCGCTGGGTGAAAACTGTACCGGATGATTTTCACGCGCGATTTAGCGCTACGGCTCGCCGTTATCGCTATATCATCTATAATCATCGACTGCGTCCTGCGGTATTAGCAAAAGGCGTGACGCATTACTATGAGCCGCTGGATGCAGAGCGGATGCATCGCGCGGCGCAGTGTCTGCTTGGCGAAAATGATTTTACCTCGTTTCGCGCGGTGCAGTGCCAGTCGCGCACGCCGTGGCGTAATGTGATGCACATCAACGTTACCCGCCACGGCCCTTATGTGGTGGTCGATATCAAAGCGAATGCCTTTGTTCATCATATGGTCAGGAATATTGTCGGCAGCCTGCTGGAAGTAGGCGCTCACAACCAGCCGGAGAGCTGGATCGCAGAGCTGTTAGCGGCCAGGGACAGAACGCTGGCGGCGGCAACGGCGAAGGCGGAGGGGCTATATTTGGTTGCGGTGGATTACCCTGACCGGTTTGACCTTCCAAAACCGCCAATGGGCCCGCTATTTCTGGCGGACTAATCCGAATCGTACACCCGAAACGTGTCGGGTAGAAAGGCAAAGACAAATATGGACCTGATCTACTTTATTATTGATTTTATTCTGCACATCGATGTGCATCTGGCGGAGCTGGTCGCGGAGTACGGCGTCTGGGTGTACGCTATTTTGTTTTTGATTCTGTTTTGTGAAACCGGCCTGGTCGTCACGCCGTTCCTGCCGGGTGACTCGCTGCTGTTTGTCGCCGGGGCGCTGGCTTCGCTGGAAACCAACGATCTCAATGTGCATGTCATGGTGGCGTTAATGCTGATCGCCGCAATTGTCGGCGATGCGGTAAATTACACGATTGGTCGACTGTTCGGCGAAAAACTGTTCAGTAATCCGAATTCGAAAATTTTCCGCCGCAGTTATCTGGATAAAACCCACCAGTTTTATGAAAAACACGGCGGTAAAACTATCATTCTCGCTCGCTTCGTGCCGATCGTCAGAACCTTTGCGCCGTTTGTGGCAGGGATGGGGCACATGTCCTATCGGCATTTTGCCGCCTATAACGTCATCGGCGCGCTGCTGTGGGTGCTGCTCTTTACCTACGCCGGTTATTTCTTCGGTACGATACCGTTGATTCAGGATAACCTTAAGCTGCTGATTGTGGGGATTATCGTGGTTTCGATATTACCTGGCGTCATTGAGATTGTCCGGCATAAGCGCGCTGCGTCGCGTGCCGCAAAATAGAAAGTAACTCAGCGGTTCGACCACTTTTTTATCCAAAGTTTCGGGCTGTTATGTTTTAATGTGCAACATTCATGGTCTGTTGGGGGCAAAAATGGCATTATGCGCCCCTTATAATAAAGCTGACTAAGGTTCAGGCAGAAAGGTCACCAATGAGCTGGATTGAACGAATTAAAAGCAACATTACTCCCACCCGCAAGGCTAGCATTCCTGAAGGGGTGTGGACCAAGTGTGATAGCTGCGGTCAGGTTTTATACCGCGCTGAGCTTGAACGTAATCTTGAGGTCTGTCCTAAGTGTGACCATCATATGCGCATGTCGGCGCGCAATCGCCTGCATAGCCTGTTAGATGAAGGTTCCCTTGTGGAGTTGGGTAGCGAGCTGGAGCCAAAAGACGTGCTCAAGTTCCGCGACTCCAAAAAATATAAAGACAGACTGGCGTCCGCGCAGAAAGAAACCGGCGAGAAAGACGCGCTGGTGGTCATGAAAGGGACGCTTCACGGTATGCCGGTTGTCGCCGCCGCGTTTGAATTCGCGTTCATGGGCGGCTCAATGGGGTCTGTCGTTGGCGCACGCTTCGTTCGCGCCGTTGAACAGGCGCTGGAAGACAACTGTCCGTTAGTGTGTTTCTCTGCTTCCGGCGGCGCGCGTATGCAAGAAGCGCTGATGTCGCTGATGCAGATGGCGAAAACCTCGGCGGCGCTGGCTAAAATGCAGGAACGTGGTCTGCCCTACATCTCGGTATTGACCGATCCGACAATGGGCGGCGTTTCCGCCAGTTTTGCGATGTTGGGCGATCTCAACATCGCCGAGCCAAAAGCCCTCATTGGCTTCGCTGGCCCGCGCGTTATCGAACAAACCGTTCGTGAGAAGCTCCCGCCGGGATTCCAGCGCAGTGAGTTCCTGATCGAAAAAGGCGCTATTGATATGATAGTTCGCCGCCCGGAAATGCGCCTGAAGCTGGCGAGCATTCTGGCGAAGCTGATGAATCTGCCCGCGCCGAACCCGGACGCCCCGCGTGAAGGCGTGGTGGTGCCTCCGGCGCCGGATCAGGAGTCTGAGGCCTGATAACTGAAAAGGGCAGGGCCGTAGGCTCTGCCCTTTTGCTTTTCACCGTAAAGAAGCAGCGGAATCAATGAAAAACAAATCTATACCTCAAGCTGCGTCGCCCCTGGCCTCGTGGCTTTCTTATCTGGAAAACCTGCACAGCAAGAGTATCGATTTAGGCCTTGAGCGCGTAAGCCAGGTGGCAGCGCGTCTGGACATCCTCAAGCCTGCGCCGTTCGTTTTTACCGTGGCGGGAACCAACGGTAAAGGTACGACCTGTCGAACGCTGGAGTCGGTGTTAATCGCGGCGGGATACCGTGTGGGCGTCTATAGTTCGCCTCATCTGGTACGTTACACCGAGCGCGTGCGCGTGCAGGGGAAAGAATTAGCGGAATCCGCGCATACCGCGTCCTTTGCGGAAATAGAAGCGGCGCGCGGCGATATTTCATTGACCTATTTTGAATATGGTACGTTGTCGGCATTGTGGCTGTTTAAACAGGCTAACCTTGACGTGGTGATTCTGGAGGTCGGGTTGGGCGGCCGCCTGGACGCCACGAACATTGTGGATGCCGATGTAGCGGTAATTACCAGCATCGCGCTTGACCATACTGACTGGCTGGGGCCGGATCGCGAAAGTATCGGCCGCGAGAAGGCCGGGATTTTTCGCGCGGAAAAACCCGCTATCGTCGGCGAACCGGAAATGCCGACAACCATCGCGGATGTCGCGCAGGAGACCGGCGCGCTGTTGCGGCGTCGCGGCGTTGACTGGCGTTATGAGGTGACAGCGACCCACTGGGCGTTTACCGATGGTGACGGCACGCTTGCCGGACTGCCGTTGCCGCAGGTTCCTCAGCCGAATGCCGCCACCGCTCTGGCCGCGCTGCGCGCCAGCTGGTTGAACATTGACGAGCAGGCGATTCGCGACGGTATTGCGCAGGCTACCTTGCCGGGACGTTTTCAAATCGTGAGTGAGTCGCCGCGCGTTATCTTTGATGTCGCCCATAATCCCCACGCGGCGGAATACCTGACGGGTCGTCTGAAAATGTTGCCGAAACGCGGGCGCGTGCTTGCGGTGATTGGTATGCTGCATGATAAAGATATCGCCGGCACGTTAGCCTGGTTGAAAAGCGTGGTTGACGACTGGTATTGTGCTCCGTTAGAGGGGCCGCGCGGCGCGACGGCGGAACAACTTCTGGAACATCTGGGGAAAGGGAATGTCTATGATAGCGTCGCGCAGGCATGGCAGGCCGCTATCGACGCGGCGCAGCCAGAAGATACCGTGCTGGTGTGCGGATCATTCCACACCGTCGCACATGTTATGGAAGTGATAGACGCGGGGAGAATCGGTGGCGAGTAAGTTTCAGAATCGTTTAGTCGGCACGATTGTGTTAGTCGCGCTGGGGGTTATTGTGCTTCCCGGTCTGCTGGACGGACAGAAAAAGCATTATCAGGATGAATTTGCTGCGATTCCACTGGTACCGAAGCCTGGCGACCGTGATGAGCCGGATATGATGCCTGCCGCAACGCAGGCGCTGCCGACACAGCCGCCGGAAGGGGCGGCTGAAGAGGTGCGGGCGGGAGATGCGGCAGCGCCATCGCTGGACCCGTCGCGCATGGCGTCTAACAATGTTGAGCTTGATCCGATACCGGCGGAGACGCCTAAACCGAAGCCGGTTGAAAAGCCGAAACCGCAGCCTAAACCGCAACAGCCGGTTGTCGCCGCTTCCACGCCGACGCCCGCGCCGCAACCAGTCGCCGACGATAAACCTGCGCCGACCGGCAAAGCCTATGTCGTACAGTTGGGCGCGCTGAAAAACGCGGATAAAGTCAACGAGATAGTCGGCAAGCTTCGTTCCGCCGGGTTCCGGGTTTATACTTCCCCCTCAACGCCGGTACAGGGTAAAATAACCCGTATTCTCGTCGGGCCGGATGCGTCGAAAGATAAGATGAAAGGATCGCTTGGCGAGCTCAAGCAGATTTCCGGGTTAAGCGGCGTGGTGATGGGATATAGCCCGAACTAAGGCGCGTTTTGCCTGAGCGCGCAGCGTTAAGGCCTACGGTGTTCATCTGGTAATAGCCGAAGTTCTGTAGGCTGGATAAGGCGTTTACGCCGTCATCCGGCAGAAGGAATAAACCTGGTATCCTGAGCTTATCAGGCCGATGGCAGCTCTTCTGGTCGTGCCCGAAGAGATAAAAAGTGTGATGGCGTTGAATATTTTTTCAGCGCCATTTTTATTTACGCGTGGGAAGGAAATCCCTACGCAAACGTTTTCTTTTTCTGTTAGAATGCGCCCCGAACAGGACGACAGGGCGTAAAATCGTGGGACATCTATGGTCTGGATTGATTACGCCATTATCGCGGTGATTGCTTTTTCCTGTCTGGTTAGCCTGATCCGCGGCTTTGTTCGTGAAGCGTTATCGCTGGTGACGTGGGGTTGTGCTTTCTTTGTCGCCAGTCACTACTACACTTACCTGTCTGTCTGGTTTACGGGCTTTGAAGACGAACTGGTTCGTAATGGGATTGCTATCGCGGTACTGTTTATCGCGACGCTTATCGTCGGCGCTATCGTGAATTTTGTGATAGGTCAGCTAGTAGAGAAGACCGGCCTGTCGGGAACTGACCGGGTGTTGGGGATCTGTTTCGGCGCACTGCGAGGCGCGCTGATTGTCGCCGCCATTCTGTTCTTCCTTGATACCTTTACCGGCTTGTCGAAAAGCGAAGACTGGAGCAAATCGCAGCTCATCCCGCAGTTCAGCTTCATCATCAGATGGTTCTTTGACTATCTGCAAAGCTCGTCGAGTTTCTTGCCCAGGACGTAACAGGTTCTGAGATGTGGCTTAACGAGGAAAATGACGTATGTGCGGTCTTGTCGGTATCGCCGGTGTTATGCCGGTCAACCAGTCGATTTATGACGCGTTAACAGTGCTCCAGCATCGTGGTCAGGATGCTGCCGGTATCATCACCATTGATGCGAATAACTGCTTCCGCTTGCGTAAGGCAAACGGGCTGGTGAACGATATTTTTGAAGCTCGCCACATGCAGCGTTTGCAGGGCAACATGGGGATCGGCCATGTGCGCTACCCTACCGCAGGCAGCTCCAGCGCTTCCGAAGCGCAACCTTTTTATGTTAACTCGCCGTATGGCATCACGTTGGCCCATAATGGCAATCTGACTAACGCGCATGAGCTACGTAAAAAGCTGTTTGAAGAAAAGCGCCGCCATATCAACACCACCTCCGATTCCGAAATCCTGCTCAATATTTTCGCCAGCGAGCTCGACAACTTCCGTCACTATCCGCTGGAAGCCGACAATATTTTTGCCGCGATTGCCGCGACTAACCGTCAAATCCGCGGCGCCTATGCCTGCGTGGCGATGATTATCGGCCACGGCATGGTGGCTTTTCGCGATCCGCACGGCATTCGCCCGTTAGTGCTGGGCAAGCGTGACGTTGGCGATGGTCGTACGGAGTATATGGTCGCTTCTGAAAGCGTGGCGCTGGATACGCTGGGCTTTGAGTTTCTGCGCGATGTCGCGCCGGGCGAAGCTATCTATATTACCGAAAAGGGGCAACTGTTCACGCGCCAGTGCGCGGATAACCCGGTCAGTAATCCCTGCCTGTTCGAGTACGTTTATTTTGCTCGCCCGGACTCCTTTATCGACAAAATCTCCGTCTACAGCGCTCGTGTGAATATGGGCACCAAACTTGGCGAAAAAATCGCTCGTGAATGGGAAGATCTGGACATCGACGTCGTGATCCCTATCCCGGAAACCTCCTGCGATATCGCACTGGAAATTGCCCGTATTCTCGGCAAGCCGTACCGCCAGGGATTTGTCAAAAATCGTTACGTGGGACGTACCTTTATCATGCCGGGCCAACAGCTACGCCGTAAATCCGTGCGCCGTAAGCTCAATGCTAATCGCGCGGAATTCCGCGATAAGAACGTCCTGCTGGTGGATGACTCCATCGTGCGTGGCACCACATCAGAGCAGATCATCGAGATGGCCCGGGAAGCCGGCGCGAAGAAGGTTTATCTGGCGTCCGCCGCGCCGGAAATTCGTTTCCCCAACGTCTATGGCATTGATATGCCGACCGCCAATGAGCTGATCGCGCATGGTCGCGAGGTGGATGAGATTCGGCAGATCATCGGCGCAGACGGGCTTATCTTCCAGGATCTGAACGATCTGATCGAAGCCGTACGCGCGGAAAACCCGGATATCCAGCAGTTTGAATGTTCGGTATTTAACGGGGTATATGTCACCAAAGACGTAGACCAGCAATACCTCGACTTCCTGGATTCATTACGTAATGACGACGCCAAAGCGGTGCTGTTCCAGAACGAAATGGAAAACCTGGAAATGCATAACGAAGGCTAATGGCTTTGCCAGCGGCGCAATGCCGCTGGCCGATGTCAATTACGCACCACGCCGAAGCGAATAGAGTATTTTTGTACTTTGTACTGTAACGTGGTGCGCGATACGTTAAGGCTGCGGGCCGCGGCGGCAATATTCCCCTGATGCGTATCCAGCGCGGTTTCTATTAAATGCCTTTCGTAGTTAGCAACCCGTACCTCCAGCGACCCTTCATACTGCGGATCGGGTGACGAGGGAAGGGGATTTTCCGGCGCGGTTTCCGGTACGCCTAAATTTAACTCGTCCTGTTCAAAAATGATGTGTTTCAGCAGCCCGTCTTTTTCCTGCATGATCATGCTGCGTACAATCGCGTTTTCCAGCATCCTGACATTACCCGGCCAGGCGTGATTGAGCAGATCAGCACGCGCCGTCTCGCTTAGTCCGTGAATGTCCTGCGGCACATCATTACGGTATTTATCAATAAAATAATTTGCCAGTAAGGGAATATCTTCCGGGCGGGCGCGCAGCGGCGGTAACGTCAACATTCCGACGCTCAACCGATAAAAAAGATCCGCCCGCAGGCGTTCTTGTTGAATTAATTTGACGGGCGCTTCGTTCATGGCGGCAACGATCCTGACATCAGAGTGGAGTTGCTGTTGTCCGCCGAGCCGCCAGAAGGTTTTATCCTGCAAGAATCGCAGCAGCTTACTTTGCATTTCTATCGGCATGGCGTTCAGCTCATCAAGAAAGAGCGTTCCCCCGTTTGCCAGTTCCAGATAGCCCTGGCTATTTTCCGCGCCGGTATAGGCGCCGCGCACGGTGCCGAAAAGCGTACTTTCGATAAGCGTAGGCGGTAGAGCGCCGCAGTTCAGGGCGATAAATGGCTTATTCGCCCGCTTGCTGCATTGATGTATCAGGCGGGAAAATAGCTCCTTACCCGTACCCGTCTCCCCGACAATCGTCACCGGAATATTACTGGCGGCCAGCCGTTTGGCTTTGGCGATATTACTGAGCATTTCCGGGTTTTCGGTAATAATGGCATGGTGCTTCTCATGGCGATCGGCATACAGCAGTTGGTTCAGTTCTACCACCTGCTCCTGGAGCCGCCTGACGCCGGACATATTCCTGCCGATTTCGATAACGCCGCCCATGCCGCCATCGCTTGCATAGAGCGGTGCGGTGGTGTGCTGATAGTCAACGGCCTGGCCTCGCGCATTGTAATAAATTTGATAATGGCCAATGTATTCCACGCCTTTTTTTAACGATGAAAGCATCGTACTTTGCGTCTCTTTCATGCCCGGATAGACATCCAGCATATGTTTTCCCATTGCCCGTTCAATGCTGTAGCCGTCCAGATCCGCGCTTTCCTGATTGTAGTAAACGTATTCACCACGCTCATTAATGACGGCCAACGTCTGATGAATCAAATCGAAAAAGCGGGAAAACATCCTGAGCGCCGAGGCCAGTTCCTGATTGGTGGATGCCATACATGCATTCCTCATATCTATTGTTCATGTTGCCATTATAAAAGTGACGAATTTTCGTCGTTGTGATGAATAGCAAACTCAATGACGAAAATGAGAAATAGCTTATTTTTATAAGTAATTGATTATTTTTATAAGTAATTGATTATTTTTATAAGTAATTGATTATTTTGATAAAAAATAGTGGCATGCCTTTTGCTTTATCCCTGTAAAGAATGCGTATTTTTACCATAAACATTAAGCAGAGGGCGTTATGACTGACTCGATTATGCAGAATTACAACCAGCTACGTGAGCAGGTAATCAACGGCGATCGCCGTTTCCAGCACAAAGACGGTCATTTGTGTTTTGAAGGGGTCGATCTGGACGCACTGGCGCGCCAGTACCCCACGCCGTTCTATGTGTTTTCTGAGCCGGAGATTATTCGTAACATTCATGAAATCCAGCAGGCATTTGCGGCGCATAAAAATACCAAAACCTTCTTTGCGTCAAAAACCTGCTCGGTCATGGGGGTATTGAAAGCCATTCGTGACGCCGGAATTTGCGCGGAGGCAAACTCACAATATGAGGTTCGCAAGTGTCTGGAGATAGGCTTTCGCGGAGATCAGATAGTCTTCAACGGCGTGGTGAAAAAGCCTGCCGATCTGGAATATGCCATCGCTAACGATCTGTATCTTATTAATGTTGATAGCCTGTATGAGCTGGAACATATTGATGCCATCTCTCGCAAGCTGAAGAAAGTCGCCAATGTTTGCGTCCGCGTAGAACCGAATGTTCCCTCGGCGACGCATGCGGAACTGGTTACCGCTTTCCATGCGAAGTCGGGTCTCGACCTGGAACAGGCGGAAGAAACCTGCCGCCGCATTCTGGCGATGCCTTATGTGCATTTACGCGGCTTGTATATGCATGTAGGCGATCAGGTGCCGGAGTCAGAGCCTTTCGCAAAAGCGACTAAAGTGCTGGTGGATGAATCCCGTCGTCTGGAAGAGGTGCTCGGTATTAAATTTGATTTGATTAACGTGGGCGGCGGAATTCCGGTTCCCTATAAATATGACGACGAGAATGGCGACCCGTTAAAAGATAATATGTATGCCGGTATTACCGCCCAGGATTTTGCCGATGCGGTCATTCGCGAAGTGCATAAATGGCGTACCGATGTGGAAATATGTATTGAACCGGGACGTAAAGTGACCGGGTCGGCGGCAGTTTTACTGACGGAAGTCTCCTGCGAAAAACGTAAAACAAATTACGATCTTAACGGCAATGTGGAATGCCACGTTGAATGGAAATTTGTCGACGCTGGTTACAGCGTACTCTCTGACAGCCAGCATTTTGACTGGTTCTTTTATTTCTATAACGCCTCTCGCATGACGGCAGCGCACGACGCCTGGGTAAAATTAGCCGGGCCGCTGTGTGATGGCGGAGATTATTTCCACATGGGGGTGAAAGGCGAAGAGTTTTTACTGCCGAAGGAGACTCATGTTGGCGATATTGTCGCGTTTCTTGATGCCGGGGCATACACCATTGAAAGTCAAACCGTTTATAACAACCGTCCGCGCACGGGGGTGGTGATGATCGATAAAAATGGTGAGACGCGTCTGATTCGTCGGGAAGACAGTTACGAAGATATGGTCAAGTACGACATTTATTAATACTGTTTTGGGCTTCAGTTTCATGCTGAAGCCCGTCGTCAGATGATAAGAAGAGGGCAGTGATGCCTGAATGCATAACAGGAGATGGCCATGAGTAACACGAATTCTGGCTTACTTGGCATCAAAGACATTGTCTTTATGAATGTC
The DNA here is from genome assembly GCF_050574145.1 of Salmonella sp. GDC200615. NCBI lineage: Bacteria > Pseudomonadati > Pseudomonadota > Gammaproteobacteria > Enterobacterales > Enterobacteriaceae > Salmonella > Salmonella sp. GDC200615. Next base: position 1,451,090 of record NZ_CP192247.1, read on the forward strand.
ATCGCTATTCTGAGTTTGCGGCAAATCCCTAACGTGGCGCCTTACGGGGCATCGGCCATGTTGTTATGGGTGATCGCCGCATTCTGCTTGTTTTTTCCTTTAGCGATGGTATGCGGCGAGCTGTCAACCGGCTGGCCGAAAGATGGCGGGATATTTGTCTGGATTAAAGAGGCATTTGGTAAACGTATTGCATGGATTGTCGTGGTTTGTTTTCTCTTTTCCTGCGTACTGTTTTTCCCATTAATGCTGCAATTCGGCTTTACCGCGTTGGGCTATATGATCGGCGGCGGCCTGGCGGAAAATAAAGCGTTTATCGGTATTGGTTCCGCGGTAATTTTCTGGCTATTAACGCTGATGAATATCCGCGGGATGGAATGGACAAAAATTATTAATAGCATCAGCGCCTGGTGCGGCGTATTTATTCCCTCCGCCATCCTCATTTTGCTGGCGGTAGTATGGCTATGTACCGGACACCAGATGCAGACGGACTACACTACAGCGAAAAACTGGATTCCGGATCTCGGACACTGGGATACGATCGTTTTCTTATCCAGCATGATGTTTGCGTTTGCCGGACTGGAGGTCGCCCCGATGATTGCCGGGCGTACCCGTAATCCACAGCGTGATTTTCCGCGAGCGATGGCCGTCTCCGCCGCCGTTATCGTCGGGATCTATATGGTCGGCACCTAGGCGCTAAATACGCTTTTACCCGCCGGGAAAACCGACATTGTGGCAGGCGTCATGCAGGCTATGCATGCTGCTGCGGATACGCTGCATATGCCGTGGTTAATTCCTGTTATGGCCATCTGTATGTTTTTTGGCGCTCTCGGGCAGATTAACTCCTGGCTGGTGGGGCCGATTTATATGCTCCAGGAAGCCTCGCGTGAAGATAATCTGCTGGGGGACCGAATCGGCAAATTACATCCGGTGTGGAAAACGCCCGCCTTTGCCTTGACTGTACAGGCGATTATTGTCACGGTCCTGTGTTTTTCGACTTTTATTTCGCCAAGCGTTGCGGCGGCTTACTGGATGTTAACGGCGCTAACGACCATCACCTATTTTATTCCTTACCTGGTGATGTTCCCGGCGTTCTGGCGTTTACGTAAGACTCAGCCGGATACGCCAAGAAGTTTTAAAATTCCGGGCAAGGTTTTACCGGCTATTTTACCCGCGCTGGGCTTTCTTTCTATCGCCTTTGCCGTTGCGCTGTTATTTATTCCGCCTTCTCAAATTGATATGGGCGGATATTTCCAGTACGCCGGGAAAATTATTGGCGGAGCCGTGCTGGCGGTTGTCGTCGCGGAGTACATTTACCATCGGGCGCAGAAACGTAATGCCCGTTTAAGCATGGCGGGAGGAAAATAAAATGTATATGCCAGTTCTGGAAATAAATCTACGCAAGCTGGAAGAAAACGCCCGCACGGAAAAAGCTCTGCTGGCAAGCAGCGGTATTGACGTGATGGCTGTCAATAAAGTTTTTGACGGCTGTGTGGAAACCGCGCAGGCGGTGTTCAACGGCGGAATTACCGTTATCGCTGAATCACGAACCTATAATTTGAAAAAAATACGCGAGACAGGATGTACGACCTGCCTGTTACGCAGCCCGTGTCTGAGTGAAATCGAAGATGTGGTGCGCTACGCGGATATTAGTTTAAATAGCGAGCCGGTGGTATTACGGGCATTATCGCAAGAAGCCCAACGCCAGGGGAAAACGCATCAGGTATTACTGATGGTGGATATGGGCGATTTACGCGAGGGTATCTGGTTTGGTGAATATCAACGCATTCTTGAGACCGTGACTCTGATTACTGGTCTGCCCGGTCTGGAATTATATGGACTGGGCACCAACTTTAATTGTTACGGCACCGTGTTGCCAACGGTAAAAAATGGCGAGGATTTTCTGGCGCTGGCCGCCCGGCTGGAAGCTGACAGCGGTATTCCTGTCCGGCGGCTTTCTGCGGGAAACTGCACCAGCTATCACCTGCTGGATAAAGGTATCTGGCCGCAGGGACTGAATCATCTGCGCATCGGCGGACTGCATGAATTCGGCATTGAATATGTGGACATGAAATACCTGAATGAATTTCACCACTCCGCAAAACCGGTCGATAAAGCCTGTTCCGATATGTATATCCTGGAAGCGGAAATCATCGAACTGAACAGTAAACCTACCGTCCCGGTCGGGGAGCTGGGCGTCGATGCCTTTTTGCAAAGTAAAACCTTTGTCGATCGTGGCATACGCCGACGCGCATTGCTGGCGTTTGGTCGCCAGGATGTGCCGTCGGATAACTGTGTGCCATGCGACGACGCTATCACTATCTTAGGACAAACCAGCGATCATACGCTGGTGGATATTGAAGATTGTCGTCAGTCGCTAAAAGTAGGCGATGTGGTTCGCTTTGAGCTGGATTATACGGGCCTGTTAATGGCCTGCCAGACCAAAGGCGTCGCCTGGAGGTTTACGCGTTAACGCATAACCGCCGCGGCTATGTCGCGGCGGCATCTTTGACCTCACGAAAGACAGGGAGTAACGATGGATACCCTGCAACAATCTCCGCCAGCAGAGCCTGAAGGCGGTCTGCGGCGTAACCTGAAGAAGCGGCACCTGCTGATGATGTCGCTGGGCGGCACGATTGGCACCGGCTTATTTATCGGCATTGCCGAACCGTTAAGCAGCGTCGGGCCGGCGGGAACCTTACTGGCCTATCTGTTTGCCGGAACCATTATGCTGGCGACGATGATGTGTCTTGGCGAATTATCATGCGCTTTTCCTCACTCCGGTTCATTTCAACATTACGCGCTGATGTTTATGCCGTCACCTTGCTGGAGCTATACCATTGGCTGGCTTTACTGGTTTAGCTGGGTCTTTTCCTTGGCAGCCGACCTCACTGCCGCAGGGTTTATTGCTCACCAGTTTTTCCCCGCGGTTCCGGTATATATGTTCTGCCTGGCGATTCTGCTCATCCTGACGGCTATCAATCTCACCTCCGCAAAAAGTTTTGGCGAATGCGAATACTGGCTTTCGGCCATTAAGGTCTTCGCGATCGTGCTGTTTATCTGCGCGGGCGGGGTCATGATCTACTCGCTAATGGGCAATAGTGACTGGCACCCGACGTTAAAAATAGACGGAATGTGGTTTCCCCACGGTTGGGAGCAAATTGTGGTCTGTATGACGATCGTGATTTACTCCTTCCAGGGGGTGGAACTGGTCGGAAATGCGGCAGGGGAGACCGAATCGCCGCACATTATTTTACCGAAAGTGATCCTGGGGATCGGTCTCAGAATCATTTTGTTTTACGGCCTGGCGATTGCGGTGCTGGCGCTGGTCTATCCGCATGAACTGACGCCAAATGGACAAAGTCCCTTTGTATGGGTATTCTCCCACGCGGGCATTCCGGGGGCGGATACGCTGATGACGCTGGTGATCTTTTCCGCCGCGGTTTCTGCCGCTAACTCGGCCATTTACGCCAGTTCGCGTATGCTGTGGTCTATGGCGGGCGATCGCTTTGCGCCAGCCTGCTTTGGTAAAACGAACGGCGGCGGCGTGCCGGTGTATGCTATTTTAATCACGGCCTTGTTGGCGTTAGTGTCGTTGCTGACCCGCTATATTCCCGCACAGCAATTTTATTTATATCTGATCGCCAGTACCGGGCAGGTGGGTTGCCTGGCATGGATAACCATCGGATGGTGCCAGTATCGTTTCCGACAATCGGTGCGTAATGGAACGTACGCCAGCGATTTGCTACGCTATCGATCGCCGCTTTTCCCCTGGACGGCCCGATTTGTCATTATCACCAATTTTGCCATTATGGTCGGCACCTGGTTTAGTGAGCAAGGGGTAGTGATAATGTTGGTTGAGCTGGCTTTTATGATAGGGATTCTTTTGTCATGGTATCTCTTCAGACCCACTTTGAGCCGATTACGTAACACAGTGGGATGAACGGCGCTCGTAAACGGTAAGAGAACATGAAACGACTCATTGTAGGAATTAGCGGCGCCAGCGGAGCGATTTATGGCGTGCGCTTATTACAAATTTTGCGCGATGTCGATAGCGTGGAAACGCATCTGGTGATGAGCCAGGCGGCCCGGCAAACGCTGGCGCTGGAGACCCATTTTTCGCTGCGCGAGGTGCAGGCGCTGGCCGATGTGACGCACGATGCGCGCGACATTGCCGCCAGCATTTCCTCGGGCTCTTACCCGACGGCGGGAATGGTTATCTTGCCCTGTTCGATTAAAACGCTGTCGGGGATTGTCCACAGTTATACTGACGGACTGCTTACCCGCGCGGCGGATGTGATATTAAAAGAGCGGCGACCTCTGGTGCTGTGTGTGCGTGAAACGCCGCTGCATATCGGGCATTTGCGTTTAATGACCCAGGCCGCTGAGATAGGCGCGGTGATTATGCCGCCGGTTCCGGCTTTTTATCATCTTCCTCAGACGTTAGATGATGTTATAAATCAAATGGTTAACCGAGTACTGGATCAGTTTGACATCCCCCTTCCGCACGATCTTTTTGTTCGCTGGCAGGGCGCATAGCGTTGTCTGTTTAGCGTGCATTATTGTCCCTGTTGCCCTGTTTCAGGGCAATTTTGTAACCGCGATCATATCCTCAACATTTAATTCGTTAAAAGCCGCCGAAACGCTGCGGTTCAACCGTCATACCTGCTATCTTCAACATCAGGACAATATTGCAACGTTTTATTAACAAATTTAACGTCGAATCGTTTTGCTGACGTGAAAATGGCATAAGACCTGCATGAAAAAGTCTGCAAACACACAACACCACGTAAAACATAAGAAAATGACGCCACTTGAGGGGTATGTATGAAGAAGACCGTTCTCGCTTTGTCTTTGCTGATAGGTCTGGGCGCGACGGCGGCTAGTTACGCCGCGCTCCCGCAAACGGTTCGTATTGGAACAGATACCACCTACGCGCCTTTCTCATCAAAAGATGCCAAAGGCGAGTTTATTGGCTTTGATATCGATCTCGGTAATGAAATGTGTAAGCGTATGCAGGTGAAATGTACCTGGGTCGCCAGCGACTTTGATGCGCTTATTCCCTCACTAAAAGCGAAAAAAATTGATGCCATTATTTCATCGCTCTCTATTACCGATAAACGCCAGCAAGAAATTGCGTTTTCCGACAAACTTTACGCGGCGGATTCACGCCTGATTGCGGCAAAAGGGTCTCCCATTCAGCCGAAGCTGGAATCGCTGAAAGGAAAGCATGTCGGCGTGCTGCAAGGGTCCACGCAAGAGGCTTACGCCAATGATAACTGGCGCACAAAAGGTGTGGATGTGGTGGCTTATGCCAACCAGGATCTTATCTATTCCGATTTAACCGCCGGTCGTCTGGATGCCGCATTACAGGATGAAGTCGCCGCCAGCGAAGGTTTCCTGAAGCAGCCAGCGGGCAAAGAGTATGCGTTTGCCGGTCCTTCCGTGAAGGATAAAAAATATTTTGGCGACGGGACGGGGGTTGGGCTGCGCAAAGACGATACCGAGCTAAAAGCCGCGTTTGATAAAGCGCTGATCGAACTGCGCCAGGACGGGACTTACGACAAAATGGCCAAAAAGTACTTCGATTTTAATGTCTACGGCGATTGAGGGAAGGGGATAACGCGCCGCGCTGGGGAACTATCACGGTGCAAAATAGATGTTTTGCACCTTTTTGGTGCATAAGCCGTTGCGGAACAGGCGCATAAATGCATACTTAATCGATTTTTATGCAAAATAAACCGGCTGACAAGGTAGAATGCTTTGCCTTGTCGGCCTGATTAATGGCACGATAGTCGCATCGGATCTGTAAAGATCTCCTGGAAAGACAGTCTGTTGAGGATAGTTATGAAAAAACTGGCGTTATCCCTTTCTCTGGTGCTGGCATTTTCCAGCGCTACCGCAGCATTTGCCGCTATTCCACAAAAGATTCGTATCGGTACCGATCCTACATACGCACCGTTTGAATCCAAAAATGCACAAGGTGAATTGGTCGGCTTTGATATCGATCTGGCCAAAGAGCTGTGCAAACGTATCAACACACAGTGTACGTTCGTGGAAAACCCGCTGGATGCGCTGATTCCGTCTTTAAAAGCGAAGAAAATTGATGCCATCATGTCCTCGCTGTCCATCACTGAAAAGCGCCAGCAGGAAATCGCGTTTACCGACAAGCTTTACGCCGCTGATTCCCGTCTGGTGGTGGCGAAGAACTCTGATATTCAGCCGACCGTCGCGTCGCTGAAAGGTAAGCGCGTCGGCGTGCTACAGGGGACGACGCAGGAGACCTTCGGCAATGAGCACTGGGCGCCGAAAGGGATTGAGATCGTCTCTTACCAGGGGCAGGACAACATTTATTCCGATCTGACAGCTGGCCGTATTGATGCGGCGTTCTAGGACGAGGTCGCGGCCAGCGAAGGTTTCCTTAAACAGCCCGTCGGAAAAGACTATAAATTCGGCGGCCCGGCGGTGAAAGATGAGAAGTTATTCGGCGTAGGAACCGGTATGGGGCTGCGCAAAGAGGATAACGAGCTGCGCGAAGCGCTGAACAAAGCCTTTGCTGAAATGCGTGCTGACGGTACTTACGAAAAGCTGGCGAAAAAGTACTTTGATTTTGATGTTTATGGCGGTTAATCACCGTCGGTGCAGATAAAGCCCAAAGAATGTTGACTGTCTGCATTGCCTGATGGCGCTGTGCGTGTCAGGCCTACGGGGAGCATCGTAGGCCGGGCAAGGCACAGCCGCCATCCGGCGTGATGTGAGGCAAAAATGCAAAAGAGGCTTCTTACTTCACCACACACAACAGGACAGGCTGCATGTTGTACGGGTTTTCAGGCGTAATTTTACAGGGCGCGATCGTCACGCTGGAACTGGCGCTCAGTTCCGTGGTGCTGGCCGTGCTTATCGGTCTCGTCGGCGCGGGGGCGAAGCTTTCGCAAAACCGGGTAACGGGGCTTATTTTTGAAGGGTACACCACCCTGATTCGCGGGGTGCCGGATCTGGTATTAATGCTGCTGATATTTTACGGATTGCAAATCGCGCTTAACGTGGTGACCGATTCGCTGGGTATCGACCAGATAGATATTGATCCGATGGTGGCCGGTATTATCACCCTTGGTTTCATCTACGGCGCCTATTTTACCGAAACCTTTCGCGGCGCGTTTATGGCGGTGCCGAAAGGCCATATCGAGGCGGCGATGGCTTTTGGTTTTACCCACGGGCAAACCTTCCGGCGGATTATGTTCCCGGCGATGATGCGTTACGCCCTGCCGGGGATCGGCAATAACTGGCAGGTGATACTCAAAGCGACGGCGCTGGTGTCGCTGCTGGGCCTGGAAGATGTCGTCAAAGCCACGCAGCTTGCCGGTAAAAGCACCTGGGAGCCTTTCTATTTTGCCGTGGTCTGTGGACTTATCTACCTGGTATTTACCACCGTTTCCAATGGTGTGCTGCTCTTGCTTGAGCGTCGCTATTCTGTGGGCGTGAAGAGGGCCGATTTGTGATTGAGATCATTCAGGAGTACTGGAAATCCCTGCTGTGGACGGATGGCTATCGTTTTACCGGCGTGGCGATTACGCTGTGGTTGTTAATTTCATCGGTGGTGATGGGCGGTCTTCTGGCGGTGATTCTGGCGGTAGGTCGCGTTTCCAGTAATAAATTCATCCATTTTCCTATCTGGCTGTTTACGTATATTTTTCGCGGCACGCCGCTGTACGTACAGCTACTGGTGTTCTATTCGGGGATGTATACGCTGGAGATAGTCAAAGGCACCGATCTTCTTAACGCGTTTTTCCGCAGCGGACTGAACTGTACCGTACTGGCGCTGACGCTGAATACCTGCGCGTACACCACGGAAATTTTCGCGGGGGCGATTCGTTCGGTACCGCACGGTGAAATTGAAGCGACACGGGCCTATGGCTTCTCGTCATTTAAAATGTATCGCTGCATTATTTTGCTGTCGGCATTACGTATCGCCTTGCCTGCCTACAGCAACGAAGTGATTTTAATGCTGCACTCTACGGCGCTGGCGTTTACCGCGACGGTGCCGGATTTGTTGAAAATCGCCCGCGATATTAACTCAGCGACTTACCAGCCGTTTACCGCGTTTGGCATTGCCGCCGTGTTGTATTTACTCATTTCGTATGTCCTGATAAGCCTGTTCCGTCGGGCGGAAAGACGCTGGTTGCAGCACGTGTCCTCTAAATAATTCGAGTAACATGATGTCAGAAAATAAATTACACGTTATCGATTTGCACAAACGCTACGGCGGTCATGAAGTGCTGAAAGGGGTATCGTTGCAGGCCCGCGCCGGAGATGTGATTAGCATCATCGGCTCGTCCGGCTCCGGTAAAAGCACTTTTTTGCGCTGTATTAACTTCCTCGAAAAACCGAGCGAAGGCGCGATTATCGTGAACGGTCAGAACATTAATCTGGTGCGCGACAAAGACGGGCAGCTCAAAGTGGCGGATAAAAATCAGCTACGCTTGTTGCGTACCCGCCTGACGATGGTGTTTCAGCACTTTAACCTCTGGAGCCACATGACGGTGCTGGAAAATGTGATGGAAGCGCCGATTCAGGTACTGGGATTAAGCAAGCACGACGCGCGCGAGCGGGCGTTGAAATATCTGGCGAAGGTGGGGATTGATGAGCGCGCTCAGGGCAAATATCCCGTCCATCTCTCCGGCGGCCAACAGCAGCGCGTTTCTATTGCGCGCGCGCTGGCGATGGAACCTGACGTTTTACTGTTCGATGAACCCACATCGGCGCTCGATCCTGAACTGGTCGGCGAAGTGTTGCGCATCATGCAACAACTGGCGGAAGAAGGCAAAACGATGGTGGTGGTCACGCATGAAATGGGCTTCGCCCGCCATGTCTCTTCGCACGTTATTTTTCTGCATCAGGGGAAAATTGAAGAAGAGGGCGATCCGGAGCAGGTGTTCGGCAATCCGCAAAGCCCGCGTTTACAGCAATTCCTGAAAGGCTCGCTGAAATAAAAGAAGCCCGGCGGCGCATTGCGTACCGGGCAGGATACGGCGCTTTAGGAACTAGCGAATCACATCCGCCAGCGCCTCTTCTAAATCATACCAGCGAAATGCGAATCCGGCGGCTTCAAGCCGTTTTGGCAGCGCCCGCTGTCCGCCCAGCACCAGCACTGACGACTCTCCCATCAATAAGCGAATTGCCGTCGCCGGAATGCGAATAATCGCCGGGCGGCGCAGCGCGCGACCCAGCGCATGAGCAAACTGCTCATTATGGACGGGATACGGCGAGACCATATTGAAGGGACCGCGAAGATCGTTATCCAGCAGCCACAGAATGCCGTTGACCATATCGTCGATGTGAATCCAGGCCAGATATTGTCGACCATTACCCACCGGACCGCCGAGTCCGAGGCGAAACGGCGGAACCATTTTCCCCAGAATCCCGCCTTGCGGCGCCAGGACAACGCCGGTACGCAGCAGGCAGACGCGGGTCTGGTCGCTCTGCGCACGACAGGCAATCTGTTCCCAGCGGGCGCAAAGTTTATGCGTAAATTCGTTGTGCGGCGGCTCATCTTCAGTGACGACAACGTCGCCCAGATCGCCGTAATAGCCCGTGGCGGAGCCGGATATCAACACCGAGGGCGGCGTAGCGCTGGCATGAATTAAATCCACCAACTTTTGCGTGATAGCCCAGCGGCTTTGGCACAACCGTTCTTTTTGTTGCGAGGTCCAGCGCTTGTCGGCAATCGGTTCGCCCGCCAGATTGATGATGGCATCAATCTCATTGAGGTGCTCACGTTCCGCCAGCCCTTTCCATAATGTCACTCTGGAATCGAGAATCTGACGCGCGTTATCGGGATTGCGCGTAACGACCGTCACCTGATGCCCCAGTGTTAACAGCCGGGGAATGAGATGACGCCCTATCAGGCCTGTACCGCCGGTAATCAGAATCTGCATATGACCTCCAGAGTAGGGAGGATTTCCTCTTCCCTAATGTCAGGTTTTTAATACGAATAAGGGTGCCGGACGCAGGTTTTTTCCGTGTATACACCTCTACATCATACATGATGTATGCTATCGCGTTACGCTTTCGTACTGTTACAGTGCAGTTGCGCTTGTAACAGTGCGCGCGCTGTCGCAGGACGCGTGCGAATGCGTTCAAACCAGTTATACACCGCCGGGTAGGTATCAAGATCGATTCGCTGACGCTGATGTGCGTTAACCCACGGCCAACTGGCGATATCCGCAATACTGTAGTGGTCGCCGCCCAGCCACGGGGAGGTTTCCAGGCGTTTATTCAGGACGTTGTATAAGCGTTGCGTTTCAACCTGATAGCGTTCAATTGCATAGGGGATGGCCTGCGGCGCAAAGTGGTTAAAGTGATGATTCTGGCCCAGCATCGGCCCTAACCCGCCGACCTGCCAGAACAGCCATTGCAGCGTGGTATGGCGTTCACGCAGCTCCCCGCTAAGCAGTTTGCCGCTTTTTTCCGCCAGGTAGAGAAGAATTTCGCCGGATTCAAAAAGACTAAGCGGTTGACCGCCGTCTGCCGGGGCGTGATCGACGATGGCAGGAATTTTATTATTGGGAGAGATAGCCAAAAAATCAGGGCGAAACTGATTGCCCTTGCTGATATCTACTTTTAGCAAACGATACGCCAGCTCCGCCTCTTCCAGAAACAGCGTTATTTTATGCCCGTTGGGCGTGGGGGCGTAGTAAAGGTCAATCATTTTGGCTCCTGCATGTGCGTAAAGAGTCTGAGCTGAATTAAGTATAGAAAGCCTCCTGATGTGTGTGAGTTTTCATCAGGTGACAGCAGGCGAAAGACGCTATATTTTGGGAAGAAACCTAATACGCCCTCAAGAGGACATTATGAGTAAGCCTGTTATTGTGCTGTGGTCGGATGCGAACTTTTTCTCTCCCTACGTCTTGTCCGCCTGGGTGGCATTACAAGAAAAAGGGCTTTCCTTTACTCTGAAAACTCGCGATCTGGACCAGGGAGAACATCTGCAACCTGGCTGGCGAGGATATGCGCTGACGCAGCGCGTACCGGTGCTTGAGGCCGACAATTTTGAGCTGAGCGAGTCGTCCGCTATTGCGGAATACCTGGAGGAGCGTTTCGCGCCGCCGCAGTGGGAGCGTATCTACCCGCACGATTTACAAAAACGCGCCCGCGCGCGACAGATTCAGGCGTGGCTACGCAGCGATTTACTGCCGCTTCGCGAAGAACGGCCTACCGACGTGGTGTTTGCCGGGGCGAAAAAAGCGCCGTTAAGCGAGGCTGGAAAAGCCAGCGCGGCAAAACTGTTTGCGACGGCTGAAGCGCTATTGGGGCAGGGGACGCAAAATTTATTTGGTGAATGGTGCATTGCCGATACCGATCTGGCATTGATGATCAATCGTCTGGCGCTGCATGGCGATGACGTGCCGACATCGCTGGCGGCATATGCGACATTCCAGTGGCAGCGTGCTTCCGTACAGCGTTTTATTGCGCTTTCCTCGAAGCGTTCAGGCTGAAAATCTATTCATATTCCAGTATCATAACGCCGTTTTTCACAACGAGGAGTGAGCTATGAAACTGATGTTCGCATCGGACATTCATGGTTCTTTACCCGCCACGGAACGCGTGCTTGAGCGGTTCGCGCAAAGCGGCGCGCGTTGGCTGGTGATATTAGGCGATGTCCTTAACCACGGGCCGCGAAATGCGCTGCCTGAAGGCTATGCGCCCGCCCAGGTCGCCGAACGCCTGAACGCGGTGGCGACGCAAATCATTGCCGTGCGCGGCAACTGCGATAGCGAAGTGGATCAGATGCTGCTGCATTTCCCGATCACTGCGCCGTGGCAGCAAATATTGACGCAAGAGAGGCGGCTATTTTTAACGCATGGGCACCTCTTCGGGCCGACGAATCTGCCCGCTCTGCATACTGGCGATGTGTTGGTTTATGGTCATACGCATCTGCCGGTGGCGCAACAGCAGGAAGGACTGTATCACTTTAATCCTGGGTCAGTGAGTATCCCGAAAGGCGGGTATGCGGCAAGCTACGGTATTCTGGATGATAATGTGTTGAGCGTAATCGCACTCAATGATCAAAGTATCATTGCGCAGGTTGCAATTAACTCGTAATTTACCTCACAAACGTAAATGCGCCGTAAGAGCGCCAGAAATAAGAAGGTTTCCTGATGGTGGAACAGCGTCGTTTGGCAAGTACGGAATGGGTGGATATTGTGAATGAAGACAATGAAGTCATTGCACAGTCCAGCCGGGAACAGATGCGTGCGCAACGCTTACGGCATCGTGCGACGTATATCGTCGTTCATGATGGTATGGGTAAAATTCTGGTGCAGCGTCGTACCGAAACAAAAGATTTTTTGCCCGGTATGTTAGATGCTACCGCAGGCGGCGTGGTTCAGGCTGATGAGCAGCTACTGGAATCTGCCCGCCGCGAAGCGGAAGAAGAGTTGGGTATTGCAGGCGTGCCGTTTGCCGAACACGGTCTGTTTTACTTTGAAGACCAACATTGCCGGGTTTGGGGCGCGCTGTTTAGCTGCGTTTCCCACGGTCCTTTCGCGCTTCAGGAAGATGAAGTCAGCGAAGTGTGTTGGCTGACCCCGGAGGAGATCACCGCGCGCTGTGATGAGTTTACGCCAGATTCGCTCAAAGCGCTGGCGCTGTGGATGACCCGCAACGCCAAAAACGAAGCCGCGCTCCAGGAGAAACCGGAAGAGACGGAATAAGCGTTTTAGCAGCTTTCCCGCATACATAAACTGGAGGCGATGGATTTTCGATCGCTCCAGTTTCCCTGATTTAACCTTTCCAACAGCGCCCGTCCGGCTTCACTGCCAATCTTACGGTGCGGTACGGCCATGGTGGTTAACGGCGGCTGGCAGACCCGGCTGACATCGCTATCGCCAAACCCGACCACCGCTAAATCGTCCGGAACTTTGATCCGCCGTCGTTGGCACTCGTATAACGCGCCGCAGGCCAGCTCATCCGATACGCATACCAGCGCGTCCAGCTCCGGCCACGCCAGTAAAAACTCCGGCAGTTGCGACGCGCCGGTAGAAAAATTGGGCGGCAAGGCGGCATTAATCACCCGGTTTGGCGACATATGGTGGCGAAGCATCGCTTTGTACCAGCCGTGCAGATGTTGCTGAAAAATCCACTGCTCCTGATTGGCGCATAGCAGCCCGATATTCTGATAACCGCGCTGAATCAGCATTTCCGTCAGCTCATACATTGCCGCAACGTTATCAATACCGATATTCATATCAATAGGATCGCTGCGAATCGCGCCCATCTCCATCACCGGGATAGAGGCATTTTTTAGCCACTGGCGCACGGTAGTGCTATGTTCGACGCTAAGCAGAATCGCTGCGGCAATGTTGGAGGCCAGCAGCGTTTCGAGCAGCTTCTCCTCTTGTTCCACGCGATGCTGCGATTCCGCCAGCATAATCTGGTAGCCTGCGGGCTGTAAAATTTGTTGCAGCCCGGCGAACATTTCAGAACACCCCGCTTCCGCAAGGTTCGGTACGACCATCGCGATGGTGTGCGAGGAGGCAGACGCCAGCGCGCTGGCGGCGAGATTAGGCATATAGCCCAACTCATGCACTGCCGCTTCGATTTTTTCCCGGAGTTTATCAGAGACCTGTTCCGGCGTGCGTAAGGCTCGTGATACGGTCATCGTGCCTACACCGGCAAGTTGGGCTACATCGGCGATAGTCACTTTACCGGTACTGCGCCGTTTACGGGGTATCGACATACAAATTCCTGCGTCATTACAACATGTTGAGATGCTTTTTTATTGTCGTTCTTTGCTTCGCATGACTGGCAGTATACGCCTTAAATCCGCTTTTTTGCTGTGATTTCACACCATGATTTTAATTTGATAGCGCTATCACAATTCTGAGTAATAGTCGCTGGTAGCGCTATCTTTGTGATAACGATCGCAGCTAATATCGAATGGCTTGAATAAAGTTTGTTCATAATTTCATACACCGTGGGGGCTAATAACATGCTGGGAACCTGGTTATCTGACGCAACCATCACGCTACGGGAGAGCGTGGAAACGTGGTCGCAGGCGCTGGAAATTTGCGGCAAACCCCTGCTGGACGCAGGTGTTATCGCACCGGAATACATTACGGCGATTGTTCAGCAGCACCAAAAGCTTGGGCCGTATTATGTATTAGCGCCAGGGTTAGCGATGCCGCATGCGAGGCCGGAAGAGGGGGCGAAAGGGTTAGGTTTATCGTTACTGAAACTACAGCACGGCGTTTCATTTGGCGCAGACGAATTCGATCCGGTTGACATCATTATTATGCTGGCGGCGCCTGATAAGCACAGTCATATCGAAATGATATCGGCGCTGGCGGAATTATTCTCCAGTGATGTAGATATGGAAAAATTACATCAGGCAAAAAACCTGGAGGACATTAAAACGATTATTGACCGTTTCTGATTTTATTCCATTTTCTTGCGGTAAATAACATTACGCCCGTGCGTGATGCAGACCAACTCTACTTTTAAAAGGTGACAATAATGAAAATCATGGCAATTTGCGGTTCCGGCCTGGGTAGTAGTTTTATGGTAGAAATGAACATTAAAAAAGTATTAAAGAAACTCAATATTGACGCCGAGGTGGAACACTCCGATCTTTCATCGGCCACGCCCGGGGCTGCCGATCTTTTTGTAATGGCCAAAGATATCGCGGCCAGCGCCAGCGTACCGGAAAGCCAACTGGTGGTGATCAATAACATCATCGACATCAACGAACTGGAAACGCAGTTGCGCGCATGGTTCGCTAAACAATAATTATTGCTGGCGAGGTGGATATGTTTATCCTTGAAACGCTGAATTTTGTTGTTGATATTTTAAAAGTACCCTCGGTGCTTGTAGGTTTAATTGCGCTTATTGGTCTGGTGGCGCAGAAAAAAGCGTTTTCCGATGTGGTAAAAGGCACGATTAAAACCATTTTAGGTTTTATTGTGCTTGGTGGCGGCGCAACCGTACTGGTGGGTTCATTAAACCCGCTAGGGGGGATGTTTGAACACGCTTTTAATATTCAGGGCATTATTCCTAATAATGAAGCGATAGTCTCAATCGCACTGGAAAAATATGGCGCGTCCACGGCGTTAATTATGGCATTTGGTATGGTGGCCAATATTGTCGTGGCGCGCTTTACGCGTCTTAAATATATCTTTTTGACCGGGCATCACACCTTTTACATGGCCTGTATGATTGGCGTAATCCTGACCGTGGCGGGGTTTGAGGGCGTAGGGCTGGTCTTCACCGGATCGCTAATCCTGGGGCTGGTGATGGCCTTCTTCCCGGCGTTGGCCCAACGTTATATGAGGCGGATTACCGGTACCGATGACATTGCGTTTGGTCACTTCGGTACCCTGGGATATGTGCTTTCCGGCTGGATTGGCAGCCTGTGTGGTAAAGGCTCCCGCTCCACGGAAGAGATGAACCTGCCGAAAAACCTCAGTTTTTTACGCGACAGTTCTATCTCGATTTCGCTGACCATGATGATTATCTATCTGATCATGGCAGTCAGCGCTGGGCGTGAGTATGTCGAAGCGACGTTTAGCGGCGGGCAAAACTATCTGGTGTACGCCATCATCATGGCAATCACCTTCGCCGCCGGCGTGTTCATCATTCTGCAAGGCGTCCGTCTGATTCTGGCTGAAATTGTTCCGGCCTTTACCGGCTTTTCAGAAAAACTGGTGCCAAACGCGCGTCCGGCGCTGGACTGCCCGGTGGTGTATCCCTATGCCCCTAACGCGGTACTGATTGGCTTCCTGTTCAGTTTTCTCGGCGGGCTGGTGGGGCTGTTCCTGCTGGGACAGATGAAGCTTGTGTTAATCCTGCCTGGCGTTGTGCCGCACTTCTTTACCGGCGCGACCGCAGGCGTCTTTGGCAATGCCACCGGCGGTCGCCGCGGGGCGATGATCGGCGCATTTGCTAATGGTCTATTAATCACTTTCCTGCCAGTGCTGTTACTGCCGGTTCTCGGCGCGATCGGCTTCGCCAATACCACGTTCTCGGATGCTGACTTTGGAGTAATCGGTATTTTGTTGGGCAACCTGGCGTGTTATCTGTCGCCGATGGCTATCACGGGGCTGGTGGTGGCGCTATTCGCGCTACTGGTGGCGTACAACGTGTTGGCCAAAAACAAAAAAGCGACTGCCGAAGTGCAGGAAAATAGCGGAGCGAAAGAATGAACGTAACCGAAATCACCCAACTGGCGCGCGATATTCGCGTCGCCACGCTCAAATCCTTAAACCATCTTGGCTTTGGTCACTATGGCGGCAGCATGTCGGTAGTGGAGACTCTGGCGGTTCTGTACGGCGCGGTGATGAAAATCGACCCTGCCGACCCGGACTGGCCGGAACGCGATTACTTCGTACTGTCGAAAGGCCATGCGGGCCCCGCGTTGTACAGTACCCTGGCGATTAAAGGCTATTTCCCGCGCGAAGAGCTGAATACGCTTAACCAGAACGGCACCCGTCTTCCCAGCCATCCGGATCGGCTAAAAACGCGCGGCGTGGACGCCACGACCGGCTCACTGGGACAGGGCATCTCTATTGCGGGCGGAATGGCGTTGTCGCATAAACTGGCGCGGCGACCCAACCGGGTATTTTGCATTGTCGGCGATGGCGAGCTCAATGAAGGGCAGTGCTGGGAGGCGTTTCAGTTTATTGCCCACCACCGCCTGAATAATCTGACCGTTTTCATTGACTGGAATAAACAGCAGCTTGACGGCGAGCTGGAGGAGATTATCAATCCATTCGATCTGGAAGGGAAATTCCGTGCGTTTGGTTTCGATGTCGTCACCGTCAAAGGCGATGATATCGCCGGACTACTGGCGGTGGTTCAGCCTGTGCTGCCCGCTGATGCCCGGCCACGGGTTGTGATCCTTGACAGCATTAAAGGGCAGGGGGTGCCATACCTGGAGCAGTTAACGAATTCTCACCACTTACGCCTGACGGATGGCATGAAGCAGACGCTCAATGAGGCCATTCATCAACTGGAGGTCATGCATGATTAAGCTTGCGCCCGCAGGGCTTAAAGACGATATCGAAATGCGCAAAGTTTACGCCGGTTTTGTCGCCGGGCAGATTGAGGCCGGAAGCCCAATTATTGCGCTTGAGGCTGATTTAATGAGCTCAATGGCGATGGACAGCGTGGCGCGTGACTACCCGCAGCATGTCATTAACTGCGGTATTATGGAGGCGAATGTGATTGGCACTGCGGCGGGGCTGGCGCTGACCGGTCGTAAACCGTTTGTGCATACCTTTACCGCTTTTGCCAGCCGTCGCTGTTTTGATCAGCTCTTCATGGCGCTGGATTATCAGCGTAACAACGTCAAAGTGATCGCCTCCGATGCCGGAGTGACGGCGTGCCATAACGGCGGCACCCATATGTCTTTTGAAGATATGGGGATTGTTCGCGGGCTGGCGCACTCCGTAGTACTGGAGGTGACGGATGCGGTGATGTTCGCGGATATTTTACGCCAGCTAATGGACCTGGACGGTTTTTACTGGCTGCGTACCATCCGTAAGCAGGCGACGAGTATCTATGCGCCAGGCTCTACCTTTACCATTGGCAAGGGCAACGTACTGCGCGAGGGCGATGATATTACGCTTATCGCCAACGGCATTATGGTGGCGGAGGCGCTGGAGGCGGCGCGCCAACTGGAGCAGGAAGGCGTGAGCTCCGCGGTCATTGATATGTTCACCTTAAAGCCTATCGATCGCATGTTGGTGAAAAACTACGCGGAAAAAACGCGGCGTATCGTCACGTGTGAAAACCACAGCATCCATAATGGACTGGGGTCAGCGGTGGCGGAAGTGCTGGTGGAAAACTGCCCGGTGCCGATGCGCCGTGTTGGCGTCAAAGAGCGTTATGGGCAGGTAGGAACGCAGGATTTCTTACAACAAGAGTACGGACTCACCGCCGAAGCGATTGTAGAAGCCGCGAAATCACTGCTTTAATCATGGAGATATTGCCGGATGGCGCTGATGCTCATCCGGCATTTTGGATTAATGATATCCCATCATCTGCGCGCCAATGACGACCACGCTGGACATAATAAACAGTAGTCCCAGCAGCGACGCTCCCACTTTCAGCCAGTTGCGAAAATCGACCCGGCACACGCCCAGCGTGGCCATCAGCGAGGCTGATGTCGGATAGATAATATGGCTGAAGCCATCGCCAAACTGGAAGGCCAGAACAGTCACCTGACGGTTAACACCGACCAGATCGCCGAGCGGCGCCAGTAATGGCATGGTTAACGCCGCCTGACCCGAACCGGACGTGACAAAGAAATTAAATACCGCCTGGAAGAGCAGCATAAACCAGGCGGCGATAGCATTATTAAGCCCGCTGATGCCATGCGCGATACTGTTAAGCAGCGTATTGAGCACGCTGGGTTCCCCGGCTTCGCCGTTGCCGACCAGCAGCAGAATGCCTTTGGCAAAACCCACCAGCAAGGCGGGCGCGATCATCATCCTCGCCCCTTCGGTGAATGAGGACGCCATCACGTTGACCGTCATACCGTTGAGGCGGAAGATAACGCCGATGAGGCCGATCACCACGCCCATGGTGAAAAACTGGCTGGCGATCTCCGGAATAAACCAGGCGTGGACAATCACGCCCCAGACGACCCAAATCATTACGCCGGTCAGGACCAGCAGTACCAGCCAGTCACCGAAGGTGAAAGGGCGCTGGACGACTTCATCCTGCTGTTCGCGGAAATAGCGATCGGATTCGTGGACGCGGGACAGCAGCGGATTCTTTTTCACGCGTGAGGCGTAGACCAGTGTAAAAACCAGCCCAATCAGCGTGGCGACAATCCAGACCACAATACGCAGCCCGGAGCCGGAAAGTACCGGCACGCCGGCAATCCCCTGGGCGACGACTACGCAGAAAGGGTTCATCCACGAACTGGCAAAGCCAATTTGGGTGGCGATATAGGTCACCAGGACGGTGGTAATGCTGTCATAGCCCAGCCTGACCATCAGCGGGGCTATGATAATTGCAAAGGCGACCGCCTCTTCGCCCATGCCAAATACGGCGCCCCCTAACGAAAAGAGGACAAATAGCACCGGAATAAACAGGACTTCGTTGCCCCGCGTGTGGCGAATAAGCGCCAGAATGCCGTTATCCACGGTGCCGGTACGCATCACGATGCCGAATGCGCCGCCAATCACCAACATAAACATAATGATGCCGACGGCAGTGCCGAATTTCGATCCGGATGTTAACCCTTCAAACGGAAAATTCATCAGCCCTGGTCTTTCATCGCCGGTAGTGAAAAATTGTACGCGATGATACTGCGCTTCCCCGGCCTCATTGGTCACAATGCGAAAAGAGTGCGGGTCGACGACTTTGCGGGTTTTTGTCTGACCATCGACCTGATACTGCACTTCCTGGCTATCAAACATCCCAACGGGTACGACCCAGGTGGCGATACTGGTTAAAATGGCGACAAAAAAGATGATGACCAGCGTATCGGGCATTGCCCATTTTCTGGCTGTTTTTGATTCTGTAACGACAGACATGACAGACTATCCCTGTTGCAAAGCAAAGAGGCTAAGTATGAGAAGAAGGGAATAGTTATTCATTGATGCAGCGCAGTTAAGCAAAAAATTCCGCTTTGCAGGGTAAATAGCAGAATGCCGGATGGCGATGCTAACGCGTCTTATCCGGCCTACAACGGTATCTCACCTGTAGGCCGGACAAGGCGTTCACGCCGCCATCCGGCATTAGCTTTTACTGTTACTGCTGCTGTTGGGAAGCCTGGATCGCCGTCAGGGCGATGGTATAGACGATATCGTCAACCAGTGCGCCACGGGACAGGTCGTTCACCGGCTTGCGCATACCCTGCAGCATCGGCCCGATGGAGATCAGGTCGGCAGAACGCTGTACCGCTTTGTAGGTGGTGTTACCGGTGTTCAGATCCGGGAAAATGAACACGGTAGCGCGACCCGCAACCGGCGAGTTCGGCGCTTTGGATTTCGCTACGTCAGCCATGACCGCGGCGTCGTACTGCAACGGACCGTCGATCATCAGGTCAGGACGTTTTTCCTGCGCCAGACGCGTCGCTTCACGTACTTTCTCTACGTCGCTGCCCGCGCCAGAGGTGCCGGTGGAGTAGGAGAGCATTGCCACACGCGGTTCGATGCCGAGGGCAATGGCGGAATCCGCAGACTGAATCGCGATTTCTGCCAGCTGCTCTGCAGTCGGGTCTGGGTTGATTGCGCAGTCGCCGTAAACGTAAACCTGTTCCGGCAGTAGCATAAAGAACACAGAAGAGACCAGGGAGCTACCCGGCGCCGTTTTAATAAGCTGCAGCGGCGGACGGATGGTGTTGGCGGTGGTATGAACCGCGCCGGAAACCAGGCCGTCGACTTCGTCTTGCTCCAGCATCAGCGTGCCGAGCACCACGTTGTCTTCCAGCTGCTCGCGGGCAACCGGTTCGGTCATGCCTTTGCTCTTACGCAGCTCAACCAGGCGAGCGACATAGCTTTCACGCACCACTTCCGGATCGACGATTTCAATACCTGCGCCCAGCTCAACGCCCTGAGATGCCGCGACGCGGTTGATTTCATCCGGGTTGCCCAGCAGAACGCAAGTGGCGATGCCGCGTTCAGCGCAGATTGCCGCCGCTTTGACGGTACGCGGTTCGTCGCCTTCCGGCAGCACTACGCGTTTACCGGCTTTACGCGCCAGCTCGGTCAGTTGGTAGCGGAACGCCGGCGGAGAGAGACGACGGCTACGCTCGGAAGTGGCGGTCAGCGACTCGATCCACTCAGCGTTAACGTAGTTCGCGACGTATTCCTGAACTTTCTCGATGCGCTCATGGTCATCAACCGGGACTTCCAGATTGAAGCTTTGCAGGCTCAGCGAAGTCTGCCAGGTGTTGGTGTTCACCATAAAGACCGGCAGACCGGTGGCGAATGCGCGTTCGCACAGTTTAGAAATGCGTGCGTCCATTTCATAGCCGCCGGTCAGCAACAGGGCGCCGATTTCTACGCCGTTCATCGCGGCCAGGCAAGCTGCGACCAGTACGTCCGGACGGTCAGCGGAGGTCACTAACAACGAGCCTGCGCGGAAATGTTCCAGCATATGCGGAATACTACGCGCGCAGAAAGTGACGGATTTAACTCGGCGGGTTTTGATATCGCCTTCGTTAATGATGGTGGCGTTCAGGTGACGCGCCATATCGATAGCGCGGGTCGCAATCAGGTCGAAGCTCCACGGCACCGCGCCCAGAACCTGCAGCGGGCTGGATTCCTGCAGTTTAGCAGGATCGATTTTGATCACCTGCGCTTTGGAAGAGTCGTCAAAAATCTCCGACAGATCCGGGCGAGTACGACCTTGTTCATCAACCGGTGCATTCAGTTTGTTGATGATAACGCCGGTGATGTTGGTGTTTTTCGCGCCGCCGAAGCTGCTGCGCGTCAGTTCGATACGCTCGTTCAGCTGTTCTGGCGTGTCGGTACCCTGAGACATGACAAAAACGATTTCCGCATTCAGCGTTTTCGCGATTTCATAGTTCAGAGACTGAGCGAACTGATGTTTACGGGTCGGAACCAGACCTTCAACCAGCACCACCTCCGCGTCTTTGGTATTCGCATGGTAGTTCGCGATGATCTCTTCCATCAGCACGTCTTTCTGGTTGCTGGAGAGCAGAGATTCAACGTGGCTCATCTTCAGCGGTTCAGCCGCCGGCAGGGTAGAGTTCGCGCGAACGATAGTGGTGGTCTGGTCAGGCGCATCGCCGCCAGCGCGAGGCTGGGCGATAGGCTTAAAGACGCTCAGACGAACGCCTTTGCGTTCCATAGCACGGATGACGCCGAGGCTGACGCTGGTCAGGCCGACGCTGGTTCCGGTAGGGATCAGCATAATAATACGGGACACGGTTTATCCTCTTTCGTTACCGTCTTTTGGGGACGGGTTACAAAACAGCACCGCCAGCGAGGCTGGCGGTGTGAAATCAGGCAGTCAGACGGCTCGCGTCCTGCGCGATAACCAGTTCTTCGTTGGTTGGGATCACCACCGCCGGACGGGTACCTTCTTTGTTGATGAAACCAGATTTGCCGAAGCGGGCCGCCAGGTTACGTTCGTGGTCGACTTCAAAGCCCAGCACGCCCAGTTTACCCAGAGACAGTTCGCGAACCATCGCGGCGTTTTCACCGATACCGCCGGTGAACACGACTGCATCCAGACGACCGTCCATCAGAGCGGTGTAAGAACCGATGTACTTCGCCAGGCGGTGGCAGTAAACGTCCATCGCACGTTTTGCGTCTTCTTT
Organism: Salmonella sp. GDC200615; assembly: GCF_050574145.1. Classification (NCBI taxonomy): domain Bacteria; kingdom Pseudomonadati; phylum Pseudomonadota; class Gammaproteobacteria; order Enterobacterales; family Enterobacteriaceae; genus Salmonella; species Salmonella sp. GDC200615. The sequence goes on from NZ_CP192247.1 coordinate 1,473,384, forward strand.
GGTGGCGTAGTTGTCTTCAACATAACGGCAGTCGCTGGTCACTTCAGTCAGACCCAGCAGACCGGACTCTTTGGTCAGCATTTTGTTGATCTGATCCACGCTCATACCCAGAGTGTCGTGCAGGTGGAAGATAATCGCAGGGTCGATATCGCCGGAACGGGTACCCATGACTAGGCCTTCCAGCGGGGTCAGACCCATAGAGGTATCCACGCATTTACCGTTACGGATAGCGGAAACAGAACCGCCGTTGCCCAGGTGGCAGGTGATAATGTTCAGTTCTTCTACCGGCTTGTTCAGCATTTTTGCCGCTTCCTGAGTTACATAGAAGTGGCTGGTGCCGTGTGCGCCATAGCGACGAACGCCGTGTTCTTTATACAGGCTGTACGGCAGGGCATACAGGTAAGATTCTTCCGGCATGGTCTGATGGAAGGCGGTGTCGAATACTGCAACGTTTTTATCTTTCAGCTGCGGGAAAGATTTCAGCGCTTCGGCGATACCAATCAGGTGAGCCGGGTTATGCAGCGGTGCGAAAGAGGCGGAATCTTTGATGCCCTGAATGACGGACTCATCAATGACTACGGAACTGGTATACTTCTCGCCGCCGTGTACGATACGGTGACCAATTGCAGTTAACTGCGCAGACAGTTCTGGTTTTTGTGCCAGAATAGTGTTAACGATAAAGTTCAGCGCTTCACTGTGAGCGGCGCCTGCACCTAAAGCCGCTTCTTGTTTACTGCCGTCCATTTTCCATTTGATGCGTGCTTCTGGCAGATGGAAACATTCGGCTAAACCAGAAAGGTATTCATCACCATTAACTGCATCAATAATTGCAAATTTCAGTGAAGAACTACCGCAGTTCAGAACCAGTACTAACTTACTCGACATGGAAGTACCTATTTATGATACGTGGCTAAAAAAACGTCAGTGAGCCATAGAGCGTAGCGCATGATAGCCCTGACATTTATGATTAACATCATGCGCAGGAGTTTTTTTGGCATGATGGAAGAAATACCTTTGAGTCTATGCCATTTTGCGTATTTTTCAGCCAATGGCATACTATGTGTAATATTGACGACTCAATGATTTTAAACTACCGGCCTTTGACAGGCCGACACAGGATACCTGATAGTGGGTATCGAAGACAAAATGTTTTGAACGTTGTCCCTCGCAGTTGTTGTTTTGCACAAATTTTTTAAATTTTATATGTGAAGTTGAGGTAGGCCATGTCGACACCGGATAATCGCTCCGTAAATTTTTTTAGCTTATTTCGCCGGGGGCAGCACTACGCGAAGACGTGGCCGATGGAAAAGCGGCTGGCGCCCGTTTTCGTCGAAAACCGCGTCATTCGTATGACGCGCTATGCCATACGATTTATGCCGTCTGTCGCCGTCTTTACATTATGCTGGCAGATAGCGCTGGGCGGTCAGTTAGGTCCGGCCGTGGCGACCGCCCTGTTCGCCCTGAGCTTGCCTATGCAGGGATTATGGTGGTTAGGGAAACGTTCCGTGACGCCGTTGCCGCCTTCAATCCTTAACTGGTTTTACGAAGTTCGCGGTAAATTGCAGGAGGCTGGACAAGCGCTGGCGCCGGTAGAAGGAAAGCCGGATTACCAGGCATTAGCTGACACGCTTAAGCGCGCCTTCAAACAACTGGATAAAACTTTCCTGGATGATTTGTAATTGACCCCGGATTACGCATATAAAAGAAGGCATACCAATGCCTTCTTTTTTTCATCGCCATAGCGTGATACAGGAGTTCAAAATGGAAATGACCAACGCGCAACGTCTGATTTTGTCTAACCAGTACAAAATGATGACGATGCTCGATCCCACCAACGCCGAGCGTTACCGTCGCTTACAAACAATTATTGAACGCGGCTACGGCCTGCAGATGCGCGAGCTGGATCGCGAGTTTGGCGAGCTGACGGAAGAGACCTGCCGTACCATCATCGATATTATGGAGATGTACCATGCGCTGCACGTCTCCTGGACCAACCTCAAAGATACGCAAGCCATCGACGAACGTCGCGTCACCTTCCTGGGGTTTGACGCCGCGACGGAAGCGCGCTACCTCGGCTATGTCCGTTTTATGGTGAATATAGAAGGACGCTACACTCACTTTGACGCCGGGACACACGGCTTTAATGCCCAGACGCCGATGTGGGAAAAATACCAGCGGATGTTGAATGTCTGGCATGCCTGCCCGCGTCAGTACCACCTGAGCGCGAATGAAATCAATCAAATCATTAATGCCTGAGGAGGCTCGCGTGCAGTGTAAAGGTTTTCTGTTTGATCTGGATGGAGCGTTGGTTGACTCATTACCTGCCGTCGAACGCGCGTGGTGTAGCTGGGCCGATCGTTTTAACCTTGCTCATGATGAGGTGCTGGGCTTTATTCATGGCAAACAGGCGATCACCTCGTTGCGGCATTTTATGGCGGGTAAATCGGAGGCGGAAATTGCCGCTGAGTTTACGCGCCTGGAGCAAATAGAAGCCACTGAAACCGCAGGGATCACCGCGTTGCCGGGGGCAGTCGATTTACTCAATCACCTGAATAAAGCGGGCATTCCGTGGGCTATCGTCACCTCCGGTTCCATGCCGGTCGCGCGTGCGCGCCATCAGGTCGCGGGCCTTCCAGCGCCAGAGGTGTTTGTCACCGCCGAACGAGTCAAACGCGGCAAACCGGAGCCGGATGCGTATTTGCTGGGCGCACAACTGCTTGGCCTGGCCCCTCAGGAGTGCGTCGTAGTAGAAGATGCCCCGGCTGGCGTGCTGTCCGGGCTGGCTGCGGGCTGCCACGTCATTGCGGTCAATGCGCCGGCCGACACGCCGCATCTGGCGGATGTTGATTTTGCGTTGGATAGCCTGACGCAATTATCGGTCGCTAAACAACCAAACGGCGATGTGGTGGTGTTAAGAAAGACGTGATCATGATATCGCCCCGCTTTGGCGGGGCATATTTATGGCAGAATCGCGTTATCTTCTCATCTGACAAGGATATGTTGTGAACGGTGAATTGATTTGGGTTCTCTCTTTACTGGCGATTGCCGTCGTGTTGTTTGCGACGGGCAAAGTACGTATGGATGCGGTGGCTTTATTCGTCATTGTTGCTTTTGTCCTTAGCGGTACCTTGACCCTTCCGGAAGCCTTCTCCGGCTTTAGCGATCCGAATGTCATTCTTATCGCCGCCTTATTTATTATTGGCGACGGCCTCGTGCGCACCGGCGTTGCGACGGTGGTCGGTACCTGGCTGGTTAAAATGGCGGGCAGCAGTGAAATCAAAATGCTGGTTTTACTGATGATCACCGTCGCCGGACTTGGCGCTTTCATGAGTTCAACCGGCGTGGTGGCGATCTTTATCCCCGTTGTTCTTAGCGTTTCTATGCATATGCAGACCTCGCCTTCGCGCCTGATGATGCCGCTGAGTTTTGCCGGGCTTATCAGCGGAATGATGACGCTGGTGGCGACGCCGCCGAACCTGGTGGTTAACAGTGAACTGCTGCGTGAAGGCCTGCACGGGTTCAACTTTTTTAGCGTGACGCCGCTGGGGGTAGTGGTGTTGGCGCTCGGCATTGTTTATATGCTGGTGATGCGCTTCATGCTAAAAGGCGATGCGCCCGGACAACAGGCCGGTAAGCGGCGCACTTTCCGCGATCTTATCCGCGAGTACCGTCTGACGGGGCGCGCTCGCCGTCTGGCGATTCGCCCCGGTTCGCCAATGGTGGGACAGCGGCTGGACGACCTTAAACTGCGCGAACGTTACGGCGCCAATGTCATCGGCGTTGAACGCTGGCGGCGCTTTCGGCGGGTTATCGTCAATGTGAACGGCGTATCGGAGTTTCGCGCTCGCGACGTTCTGCTGATTGATATGTCGGCGGCGGAGGTTGACCTCAGAGAGTTCTGCGCCGAGCAACTGCTGGAACCGATGGTATTGCGTGGAGAATATTTTTCCGATCAGGCGTTGGATGTTGGCATGGCGGAAATTTCGCTTATTCCGGAGTCTGAACTGATAGGCAAGTCGGTGCGTGAAATCGCCTTCCGTACACGTTACGGGCTGAATGTGGTCGGCCTGAAACGCGACGGCGTCGCGCTGGAAGGGTCGCTGGCCGATGAACCGTTATTGATGGGCGATATCATTCTGGTCGTGGGGAACTGGAAGTTAATCAGCCTGCTGGGGCAAAAAGGCCGCGACTTTGTGGTGCTGAATATGCCGGTCGAGGTCAGCGAAGCCTCTCCTGCGCACAGCCAGGCGCCGCACGCCATTTTCTGCCTGGTACTGATGGTGGCGCTGATGTTGACCGATGAAATTCCCAACCCGATCGCGGCGATTATCGCCTGCCTGCTGATGGGGAAATTTCGCTGTATTGATGCTGAAAGCGCGTATAAAGCGATCCACTGGCCGAGTATTATCTTGATTGTGGGTATGATGCCGTTTGCGCTGGCGTTGCAAAAAACCGGCGGCGTCTCTCTGGTCGTGCAAGGATTAATGGATATCGGCGGCGGCTATGGGCCGTATATGATGCTGGGATGCCTGTTCGTGCTGTGCGCCGTCATAGGACTGTTCATTTCTAACACGGCAACGGCGGTGCTGATGGCGCCGATTGCGCTGGCGGCGGCGAAATCGATGGGGGTGTCGCCCTATCCGTTTGCGATGGCGGTGGCGATGGCGGCATCCGCCGCCTTTATGACGCCGGTTTCATCGCCGGTCAATACTCTGGTTCTGGGGCCGGGAAACTATAGCTTTAGCGATTTTGTGAAGCTTGGCGTGCCGTTCACGCTTATTGTGATGGCGGTTTGTATTGTGATGATTCCGATGTTGTTTCCGTTTTAACCCCAGACAGGAAAAGGCCTGATGGCGCTACGCTTATCAGGCCTACGGATATCACGCTACGTCCAGGCCGGATAAGACGTTGACGTCGCCATCCGGCAAAACCGTTTAAAGCGGTGAATCCTGGCTTATCTCGTCAAGAGAGAGATGGAAACTTGGTACGAACACCGCCATAAAATAGTCCATCTCCTGGCTGCGACGTAATTCCAGCGTTTTTTCCAGCCGCGTTTTTGCCAGTCCAAACTCATTGTTTCCCGCTGAGAGCTCCTCCAGGCATTTCAGGTAGGCGCAAAGCGCATCGGCCTGTTTTACGATTGCCTGTTCTTCTTCGCTCCAGGCATTCTCATCAATAAGCGGTGCGAAAATATCGCGTAATTCATCCGGCGCCATATCAACCAGCTTTTGCTGGGCGATTTTTTTGATCGCTTTATATTCCTGGGCTATCTGGGAATTAAAATATTTTACCGGCGTCGGCAGATCGCCGGTCAGTACTTCCGAGGCATCATGATACATCGCCAGAAGCGCGATGCGTTCAGCATTGAGCTGACCGCCAAATTTACGGTTTTTTATCGCCGCCAACGCATGGGCGACCATCGCCACCTGCAGACTATGTTCGGAGACGTTTTCCGTACGCACGTTACGCATCAGCGGCCAGCGGTTAATCAACTTCATGCGGGAGAGATGGGCGAAAAAATGGCTCTGCTTCATAGATTACCTTTTGTTTTCACTGCGGCAGACTTCATTGTGCGGGGAGGGTGATGAAGATGCAATTCAGGCTACCGAAGTAGCCTGAATTTAAGATTATTGATGGTAACCTGAGAGGAAACGCCCAAAACGGTTGATGGCCATCTCCAGGCCATCTTCACGCGGTAGCGTCACAATGCGGAAGTGATCCGGCCACGGCCAGTTAAAGGCGGTACCTTGCACCAGCAGCACCTTTTCCTGTAGCAGGAAGTCCAGCACCATCTTCTGGTCGTCGTGAATATTAAAACGTTTAGCGTCGATCCTGGGGAACATGTACAACGCGCCGCGCGGTTTTACGCAGGAAACGCCGGGGATATCGTTAATCAACTCCCAGGCGCGGTTACGCTGTTCATACAGTCGACTGCCCGGCAGAATAAATTCGCTAATGCTTTGATAGCCGCCGAGCGCGGTCTGAATAGCATGTTGCGCCGGGACGTTGGCGCACAGGCGCATTGAGGCTAACATCTCCAGCCCTTCAATATAGCCCTTCGCATGTTTTTTCGGCCCGTTCAGCACCATCCAGCCCTGGCGGAAGCCGGCGACGCGATAGGTTTTAGACAACCCATTAAAGGTGATGGTCAGCAGATCAGGTGCCAGTGCGGCGATAGAGTGATGCTCGGCATCGTCATAGAGAATCTTGTCATAAATTTCATCGGCGAAGATGATGAGATTATGCTCGCGCGCAATGTTGACAATTTCCATCAACAATTCTTTAGAATAGACGGCGCCAGTAGGGTTGTTTGGATTAATAATGACAATACCACGCGTACGTGGGGTGATTTTGGCGCGGATATCGTCAAGGTCCGGGAACCAGTCGGAAGATTCATCGCAAAGATAATGTACCGCCTTGCCGCTGGAGAGCGATACCGCCGCTGTCCATAACGGATAATCGGGCGCGGGAACCAGCATTTCATCGCCACTGTTAAGCAACGCCTGCATCGCCTGAACGATCAGCTCGGAAACGCCGTTACCGATATAGATATCTTCCACGGTTACATCGCGCATTCCACGGGCCTGATAATGTTGCATAATCGCTTTACGGGCAGAATAAAGCCCTTTCGAGTCGCAATATCCTTGCGCCGTCGGCAAATTACGAATGACATCGACCAGAATTTCGTCCGGCGCTTCGAATACGAAGGGGGCGGGGTTGCCGATATTCAGTTTAAGAACTTTATTACCTTCTTCCTCAAGGCGTTTCGCTTCTTTCAGAACGGGGCCACGAATGTCATAACAGACATTTTCGAGTTTGCTGGATTTTTCAATGGGAGACATGAATCTTGACCTTTTAGCTGTTATTGCCACTCCCTGCCGTGGAAGTCAGCACGAAACAATGTACTCCCACGACGGTGAGTTTTGAAGAGTGAACAGAAGAAGATTTTGTTTATTTTTAACGCGCTTTCGTGCTGTTTAAAACTTCATAAAATCATTTAGTTAGATGTATTTTCTGTTTTTGTTTGTATGTATAGTGTTTTATTCTATGTGATTGCTCGTAATGTGGTTTTTTATGTTGTCAGAAATTATCTGTTTTATGAGAGATAAGCATTCATCATTAGTGTCGCGTCGGCTATTTCGGAAATACTGAGTATTAAAGGTAAAATGAGAAGGTTAGACCTTTCCGGCGGCGGGGGGTGTGAAACTATTGTTAAGTATAATTAATGAATGGTAGAAATCTTAATTAATTATTATTTAATATTTAAAAAGCATTTACTAAAGTCGTAATAATATCTTTCTGGTCCGATTAGTATAACATATCCCAGGTTAAGATTATTCGTAATAATACTTATAAATATAGCGGTTTTAGGTTAAGATAATGATCCGAAACGGGGGCGTAGTCTGCGTTGTCTGCTAATTATCATGACGCGATTTTATACATAACCTATTGTTCAATATATTGTTTTTGTATCTGTGCGTCTCGGTAAACTATTTGACGCTGTTACAAGATTTACACGTCCATCATTAGCAGAAATCTGTAGACGCCTAAAGGTATGACACATTCTCTTTGATATATCCAGAACGGTTGCATTTGGTATTATATCAGTAAGTAAGAGAAGTGTTTTGGTCGTATTTTCAATTACATTCTAACATTTACCTGGGTAACCAGGCGGTACTGCGAAGGATGCACATTACAAATGGAATTGCTTGTTTCTGAATGCACAGCATTAGCCAGGTCAGCCCGATATGACCCGCCAGTAAGTGAAAAATTATGATAAATGCAAATCGTCCGATAATTAACCTCGATCTCGATCTGCTGAGAACGTTCGTGGCCGTTGCCGATCTGAACACCTTCGCCGCGGCGGCGGCGGCGGTATGTCGTACTCAGTCTGCGGTCAGTCAGCAAATGCAGCGTCTTGAGCAACTCGTGGGAAAGGAATTGTTCGCCCGCCATGGTCGTAACAAACTTTTGACCGAACACGGTATCCAGCTTCTGGGGTACGCCAGAAAAATCCTGCGTTTTAATGATGAGGCGTGTTCATCATTAATGTTCAGTAATCTTCAGGGAGTGTTAACAATCGGCGCTTCTGATGAATCAGCTGATACTATCCTGCCTTTTTTGCTTAGCCGAATCAGCTCGGTTTATCCGAAACTCGCGCTTGATGTACGGGTAAAACGCAACGCCTATATGGTGGACATGGTTAAATCGCAGGAAGTAGATTTGGTGGTGACGACTAACCAACCTCATTCGCTGGACTGTCTGAATTTGCGGACCTCGCCCACCCATTGGTATTGTGCGGCTGAGTATGTTTTGCAAAGGGGAGAGCCCGTACCACTAGTCCTGCTGGACGATCCCAGTCCATTCCGCGATATGGTGCTGGAGACGCTAAATGCAGCGGGTATTCCCTGGCGGCTGGCCTATGTGGCGTCTACATTACCGGCGGTACGCGCGGCCGTTAAAGCCGGTCTTGGCGTAACGGCTCGACCTGTCGAAATGATGAGTCCCGACCTTCGCGTGCTGGGCGCCGCAGACGGATTACCGCCTTTGCCGGATACGGAATATCTGTTGTGCCGCGATCCCAATAGCCAGAACGAGCTGGCGATGGTGATTTTCCATGCGATGGAAAGCTATCAAAACCCATGGCATTACAACCAGTTTTCTGCAGAGGGCGGAGATGATCCGCTGATGGTGGAAGGGGGTTTTGAGTAGCTCGCAGGCAAAAGGCGCTAAGTCGTAAATGTAAAAAAGAGCCGCTGGCGATGAAAAAACGCTCAGTGGCTCTTTTTTTGTGCCCATCTGTACGCGCTTAACCGCACAAATTGTAAAAGTTGCGGTAAATCAGCCAGTAGCGATTCGCAGTTCAATGTGGGCAAAAAATAACCAGAACATCCATTTTATGAATTTGCATGTTAAAAAACTAGAGAAATTGTTGCTGTTTTAGGGGGTGAATTAACAAAAGCGTGTCACAGATCAAGAAAATACTCCCATTTAGGGGGAGGCATCTTCACAAATTCCTGTCAAAATAGGTGTGTGTTATTTCTTTTGCTTCACAACGGACACGATTCAACAACATAAAATCCCCCCTGGTCGAAGAGTCATTTTCTCCAGGATGGCACTTAATGTTAATGATGATGAATTGATGTAAATTAATGTGAAGGAACTTTTGTTAAAGTTGACAAAAGGTTATAGAAAGGAGTAAAAAACCACATCAATTAGCTGTTTTTATCATTTTCTACAGTAATTGTAGGGTTTTTTTTATTCCTCCCCATGAATCGATGTGGCGTCCATCTGCCGTAAAGAGCAGAGGAACTGGCGCTACTTTTGATGAGTAAGCAATGAGTATGTCAACATCCACTGAAGTCATCGCTCATCACTGGGCATTCGCTATCTTTCTTATCGTTGCCATTGGCCTGTGCTGCCTGATGCTGGTAGGCGGTTGGTTTTTGGGCGGTCGCGCACGCGCGAGGCACAAGAACGTTCCGTTTGAATCAGGTATCGACTCGGTCGGCACCGCCCGCTTACGCCTGTCTGCCAAGTTTTACCTGGTAGCCATGTTCTTCGTTATCTTCGACGTTGAAGCGCTGTATCTGTTCGCATGGTCGACTTCTATCCGCGAAAGCGGCTGGGTTGGCTTTGTGGAAGCTGCAATTTTTATTTTTGTGTTACTGGCTGGTCTGGTTTATCTGGCGCGTATTGGCGCGTTGGACTGGACGCCCGCGCGTTCACGCCGCGAGCGTATGAACCCGGAAACGAACAGTATCGCTAATCGTCAACGCTAACCGCGAGGCATTAAGATGGATTATACGCTCACCCGCATAGATCCTAACGGTGAGAATGACCGTTACCCCCTGCAAAAACAGGAGATCGTAACCGACCCCCTGGAGCAGGAAGTTAACAAAAACGTGTTCATGGGCAAACTGCATGACATGGTTAACTGGGGCCGTAAAAACTCAATTTGGCCCTACAACTTCGGCCTTTCTTGCTGCTATGTAGAGATGGTGACCTCTTTTACCGCAGTGCATGACGTTGCCCGTTTCGGCGCGGAAGTGCTGCGTGCGTCGCCACGTCAGGCTGACCTGATGGTGGTGGCCGGGACCTGCTTTACCAAAATGGCCCCGGTTATTCAGCGTCTGTATGACCAAATGCTGGAGCCAAAATGGGTCATTTCTATGGGCGCCTGCGCCAACTCCGGCGGCATGTACGATATTTATTCGGTAGTGCAGGGCGTTGATAAGTTCATCCCGGTGGATGTGTATATCCCTGGCTGTCCGCCGCGTCCGGAAGCGTATATGCAGGCGTTGATGCTGCTGCAAGAATCGATTGGCAAAGAGCGCCGTCCGCTCTCATGGGTGGTGGGCGATCAGGGCGTGTATCGCGCCAATATGCAGCCAGAACGCGAACGTAAACGCGGCGAGCGTATTGCCGTCACGAACCTGCGTACCCCGGACGAGATTTAATTTGCGCCTGTCGGCAGCAGCACTTCACTTCGCTAACCACTATTTTAATAGCGCGAAGCACTGCCGACCACCACGGACCATTTGCAATGGTGAACAATATGACCGACTTAACCGCGCAAGACGCTGCATGGAGTACCCGCGATCATCTTGATGATCCGGTTATCGGCGAACTGCGCAACCGTTTTGGGCCGGATGCCTTTACCGTTCAGGCGACCCGCACCGGTATCCCCGTTGTTTGGGTCAAGCGTGAACAACTACTGGAGGTTGGCGATTTCTTAAAGAAACTGCCGAAACCTTACGTCATGCTGTTTGACTTACACGGCATGGATGAACGCCTGCGTACGCACCGTGACGGGTTACCCGCCGCGGATTTTTCCGTTTTCTACCACCTGATTTCCATTGAGCGTAATCGCGATATCATGCTCAAGGTGGCGTTGTCTGAAAACGACCTGCGCGTGCCGACCTTCACTAAACTTTTCCCTAACGCCAACTGGTACGAGCGTGAGACCTGGGAGATGTTTGGTATTGATATCGAAGGCCACCCGCACCTGACGCGCATCATGATGCCGCAAACCTGGGAAGGCCATCCGCTGCGTAAAGATTATCCGGCGCGCGCGACCGAATTCGACCCGTTTGAGCTGACCAAAGCCAAGCAGGATCTGGAAATGGAAGCGCTGACCTTTAAGCCGGAAGACTGGGGGATGAAGCGCGGGACTGACAACGAGGACTTTATGTTCCTCAACCTCGGCCCGAACCACCCGTCTGCGCACGGTGCGTTTCGTATTATCCTGCAACTTGACGGTGAAGAAATCGTCGACTGCGTGCCGGATATCGGCTATCACCACCGCGGCGCCGAAAAAATGGGCGAGCGACAGTCCTGGCATAGCTACATTCCCTATACCGACCGTATCGAATACCTCGGTGGTTGCGTCAATGAAATGCCGTACGTGCTGGCGGTAGAAAAGTTGGCAGGGATCACCGTCCCGGATCGTGTGAACGTCATCCGCGTGATGCTCTCCGAACTGTTCCGCATTAACAGTCATCTGCTGTACATCTCGACCTTTATTCAGGACGTCGGCGCGATGACGCCGGTCTTCTTTGCCTTTACCGACCGGCAGAAAATTTATGACCTGGTGGAAGCCATTACCGGTTTCCGTATGCACCCGGCCTGGTTCCGTATCGGCGGCGTCGCGCACGACTTGCCGCGCGGTTGGGATCGCCTGCTGCGAGAGTTCCTTGAGTGGATGCCGAAGCGTCTGGATTCTTACGAGAAAGCCGCGCTGCGTAACACTATTCTGAAAGGGCGTTCGCAGGGCGTTGCCGCTTACGGCGCGAAAGAGGCGCTGGAGTGGGGCATCACCGGCGCAGGGCTGCGCGCGACCGGGATCGACTTCGACGTACGTAAATGGCGTCCATACTCTGGCTACGAAAACTTTGACTTTGAAGTGCCGGTGGGCGGCGGCGTTTCCGACTGCTATACCCGCGTGATGCTGAAAGTGGAAGAGCTGCGCCAGAGTCTGCGCATTCTTCAGCAGTGCCTCGATAACATGCCGGAAGGGCCGTTCAAAGCGGATCACCCGCTGACCACGCCGCCGCCGAAAGAGCGCACGCTGCAACATATCGAAACCCTGATCACCCACTTCCTGCAGGTCTCCTGGGGCCCGGTGATGCCGGCGCAGGAGTCCTTCCAGATGGTGGAAGCGACGAAGGGGATTAACAGTTACTACCTGACCAGCGACGGCAGCACTATGAGCTACCGTACCCGCGTGCGCACGCCGAGCTTTGCGCACCTGCAGCAGATTCCCTCGGCGATCCGCGGTAGCCTGGTCTCCGACCTGATTGTCTATCTGGGTAGTATCGATTTTGTTATGTCAGATGTGGACCGCTAATTATGCACGAGAATCAACAACCACAAACCGAGGCTTTTGAGCTGAGTGCGGCAGAGCGTGAAGCGATAGAGCACGAGAAGCACCACTACGAAGACCCGCGTGCGGCGTCCATTGAAGCGCTGAAAATCGTTCAGAAGCAGCGTGGCTGGGTGCCGGACGGCGCGATCTACGCTATTGCCGATGTGCTGGGTATTCCGGCGAGCGACGTCGAAGGCGTCGCCACATTCTACAGCCAGATTTTCCGTCAGCCGGTCGGTCGCCACGTGATTCGCTACTGCGACAGCGTGGTGTGCCATATCACCGGCTATCAGGGGATTCAGGCCGCGCTGGAAAAAAATCTCAACATCAAACCGGGGCAGACGACCTTTGATGGTCGCTTTACGCTGCTGCCGACCTGCTGCCTGGGGAATTGCGATAAAGGGCCGAACATGATGATTGATGAGGATACTCACAGCCATCTGACCCCGGAAGCCATTCCTGAACTACTGGAGCGGTATAAATGAAAAACGTTATCCGTACTCCCGAAACCCATCCGCTGACCTGGCGTCTGCGCGATGACAAACAGCCGGTCTGGCTGGATGAATATCGTAGCAAAAACGGCTACGAAGGCGCGCGTAAGGCGCTGACCGGCCTGTCTCCGGATGAAATCGTCAGCCAGGTAAAAGACGCCGGTCTGAAAGGGCGCGGCGGCGCGGGCTTTTCCACCGGTCTGAAGTGGAGCCTGATGCCGAAAGATGAATCCATGAACATCCGTTACCTGCTGTGTAACGCCGATGAAATGGAGCCGGGCACCTATAAAGACCGTCTGCTGATGGAACAACTGCCGCACCTGCTGGTGGAAGGCATGCTGATCTCCGCGTTCGCGCTGAAAGCGTATCGCGGCTACATCTTCCTGCGCGGCGAATATATCGAAGCGGCTGTACATTTGCGCCGTGCGATTGCTGAAGCCACCGAGGCCGGGCTGCTTGGCAAAAATATCATGGGCACCGGGTTCGACTTTGAACTGTTTGTCCACACCGGGGCAGGGCGTTACATCTGTGGTGAAGAAACGGCGCTGATTAACTCCCTCGAAGGCCGCCGCGCGAACCCACGCTCCAAGCCGCCCTTCCCGGCGACCTCCGGCGTATGGGGCAAACCGACCTGTGTGAATAACGTCGAAACGTTGTGCAACGTCCCGGCAATCCTCGCCAACGGCGTGGAGTGGTACCAGAACATCTCGAAAAGCAAAGATGCGGGTACCAAGCTGATGGGCTTCTCAGGCCGCGTGAAGAATCCGGGCCTGTGGGAATTACCGTTCGGCACCACCGCGCGCGAGATCCTCGAAGACTACGCGGGCGGTATGCGCGATGGCCTGAAATTCAAAGCCTGGCAGCCTGGCGGGGCGGGAACCGACTTCCTGACCGAGGCGCATCTTGACCTGCCGATGGAGTTCGAAAGCATCGGTAAAGCAGGCAGCCGTCTGGGCACCGCGCTGGCGATGGCGGTAGACCACGAAATCGGCATGGTGTCGCTGGTGCGTAACCTGGAAGAGTTCTTTGCCCGCGAATCCTGCGGCTGGTGTACGCCATGCCGCGACGGGCTGCCGTGGAGCGTGAAAATTCTGCGCGCGCTGGAGCGTGGCGAAGGCCAGCCGGGGGATATCGAGACACTTGAGCAACTGTGTCGTTTCCTCGGACCGGGTAAAACCTTCTGCGCGCATGCGCCGGGCGCGGTTGAGCCACTGCAAAGCGCAATTAAGTATTTCCGCGAAGAATTCGAAGCTGGCATCAAGCAGCCGTTCAGCAATACCCATTTAATCAATGGTATTCAGCCGAACCTGCTCAAAGAGCGCTGGTGAGTTAACGATTTTTAATTTGGAAGCATGCTAATGGCTACGATTCATGTAGACGGCAAAGAATACGAGGTCAACGGCGCGGACAACCTGCTACAGGCATGTCTGTCCCTCGGCCTTGATATTCCGTATTTTTGCTGGCACCCGGCGCTGGGAAGCGTCGGTGCTTGCCGCCAGTGTGCGGTGAAGCAATACCAAAACGCGGAAGATACGCGGGGTCGCCTGGTGATGTCCTGTATGACGCCAGCCACCGACGGTACCTTTATCTCTATTGACGACGAAGAAGCGAAACAGTTCCGTGAAAGCGTGGTGGAGTGGCTGATGACTAACCACCCGCACGACTGTCCGGTCTGTGAAGAGGGCGGTAACTGCCATCTTCAGGATATGACCGTGATGACGGGTCACAGTTTCCGTCGCTACCGTTTCACCAAACGTACCCACCGCAACCAGGATCTGGGGCCGTTCATCTCTCACGAAATGAACCGCTGCATCGCCTGCTACCGTTGTGTGCGTTACTACAAAGATTATGCCGACGGCACCGATCTGGGCGTCTATGGCGCGCATGACAATGTCTACTTCGGGCGTCCGGAAGACGGTACGCTGGAAAGCGAATTCTCCGGTAACCTGGTCGAGATTTGCCCGACCGGCGTCTTCACCGATAAAACGCACTCCGAGCGTTACAACCGTAAATGGGACATGCAGTTTGCGCCGAGCATCTGCCAGCAGTGTTCCATCGGCTGTAACATCAGCCCGGGCGAGCGCTATGGCGAATTACGCCGTATCGAAAACCGTTACAACGGTACCGTTAACCACTACTTCCTCTGCGACCGCGGTCGTTTCGGCTATGGCTATGTGAACCTGAAAGACCGTCCGCGTCAGCCGGTTCAGCGCCGTGGCGACGACTTCATCACCCTCAACGCCGAGCAGGCGATGCAGGGCGCGGCGGATATTCTGCGCCAGTCGAAGAAAGTGATCGGTATCGGTTCGCCACGCGCCAGCATTGAGAGCAACTTTGCGCTGCGTGAACTGGTTGGTGCGGAAAACTTCTACACCGGTATCGCGCGCGGCGAGCAGGAACGTCTGCAACTGGCGCTGAAAGTGCTGCGTGAAGGCGGCATTTACACCCCGGCGCTGCGGGAAATCGAATCTTATGACGCGGTACTGGTCTTGGGCGAAGACGTTACCCAGACCGGCGCGCGCGTTGCGCTGGCGGTACGTCAGGCGGTGAAAGGTAAAGCGCGTGAAATGGCGGCGGCGCAGAAAGTGGCCGACTGGCAGATTGCGGCCATCCTTAACATCGGCCAGCGTGCCAAACATCCGCTGTTCGTGACCAACGTGGACGACACCCGTCTGGATGATATCGCCGCCTGGACCTATCGCGCGCCGGTGGAAGATCAGGCGCGCCTGGGCTTTGCGATTGCCCATGCGCTGGACAATACAGCGCCTGCGGTTGACGGTATCGACAGCGACTTGCAAAACAAAATTGATGTCATTGTGCAGGCGTTGGCCGGCGCGAAAAAACCGCTGATTATCTCCGGCACTAACGCCGGTAGCAGTGAGGTGATTCAGGCGGCCGCCAACGTGGCGAAAGCGCTGAAAGGCCGTGGCGCCGACGTCGGTATTACTATGATTGCCCGCTCCGTGAACAGCATGGGGCTGGGTATGATGGGAGGCGGTTCGCTTGACGATGCGTTGGGCGAGCTGGAAACCGGCAGCGCGGACGCGGTGGTGGTGCTGGAAAACGATCTCCACCGTCATGCAAGCGCTACGCGCGTGAACGCCGCGCTCGCCAAAGCGCCGCTGGTGATGGTGGTTGACCATCAGCGCACGGCGATTATGGAAAACGCGCATCTGGTGCTTTCCGCGGCAAGCTTCGCCGAAAGCGATGGTACGGTCATCAACAACGAAGGCCGCGCGCAGCGCTTCTTCCAGGTTTATGATCCGGCCTACTACGATAACAAGACGATTATGCTGGAAAGCTGGCGCTGGCTGCATTCGCTGCACAGCACCGTCGAAAACCGCGAAGTGGACTGGACACAGCTTGACCATGTGATCGACGCGGTCATTGCCGCCATGCCGCAATTTGCCGGCATTAAAGACGCCGCGCCGGATGCGACCTTCCGCATTCGTGGGCAGAAGCTGGCGCGCGAACCGCATCGTTACAGCGGTCGTACGGCGATGCGCGCCAATATCAGCGTGCATGAACCACGTCAGCCGCAGGATAAAGACACCATGTTCGCCTTCTCGATGGAAGGGAGTAACCAACCGACTGCCCCGCGATCTGAAATTCCGTTCGCCTGGGCGCCGGGCTGGAACTCCCCGCAGGCGTGGAACAAATTCCAGGATGAAGTGGGCGGCAAACTGCGTCACGGCGATCCGGGCGTGCGTTTGATTGAAGCGACTGAGGGCGGTCTGGATTATTTCACTACCGTGCCGGCAAGCTTCCAGGCGCAGGACGGTCAGTGGCGTATTGCGCCGTATTACCACCTGTTTGGCAGCGACGGATTGTCTCAGCGTTCTCCGGTCTTCCAGAGCCGTATGCCGCAGCCGTATATCAAACTTAACCCGGCGGATGCCGCGAAGTTGGGCGTCAATGCCGGGACGCGCGTCTCCTTTAGCTACGATGGCAATACGGTGACGCTGCCGGTTGAAATCTCTGAAGGGTTAGCGGCAGGGCAGGTAGGGCTGCCGATGGGTATGCCTGGCATCGCGCCGGTTCTGGCTGGCGCGCGTCTTGAGGATCTGCGGGAGGCGCAACAATGAGTTGGATTACACCGGATCTGATTGAGATCCTGCTGAGCATTCTCAAAGCGGTGGTGATTCTGCTGGTGGTCGTCACCTGCGGGGCCTTCATGAGCTTTGGCGAACGTCGTCTGCTGGGTCTGTTCCAGAACCGTTATGGACCAAACCGCGTTGGCTGGGGCGGCTCGCTCCAGCTGGTCGCGGATATGATCAAGATGTTCTTTAAAGAAGACTGGATCCCGAAATTCTCGGATCGCGTCATCTTTACCCTGGCGCCGATGATCGCATTTACTTCGCTGCTGCTCTCCTTCGCTATTGTGCCGGTTAGCCCTAATTGGGTGGTGGCCGATTTAAACATCGGGATTTTGTTCTTCCTGATGATAGCCGGTCTGGCGGTTTACGCGGTGCTGTTCGCCGGTTGGTCGAGCAACAACAAATACTCGCTGCTGGGCGCGATGCGCGCGTCTGCCCAAACGGTGAGCTATGAAGTGTTTCTTGGTCTTTCCCTGATGGGCGTGGTGGCGCAGGCCGGTTCATTTAATATGACCGATATCGTCAATAACCAGGCGCATCTGTGGAACGTGATTCCGCAATTCTTTGGGTTTGTTACTTTCGCCATCGCGGGCGTAGCGGTCTGTCACCGTCACCCGTTTGACCAGCCGGAAGCCGAGCAGGAACTGGCGGACGGTTACCACATCGAATATTCCGGTATGAAATTCGGTCTGTTCTTCGTGGGGGAGTACATCGGTATCGTCACCGTTTCCGCGCTGATGGTAACGCTGTTCTTCGGTGGCTGGCATGGCCCGTTCTTACCGCCATTCGTCTGGTTCGCGCTGAAAACCGCGTTCTTCATGATGATGTTCATTTTGATTCGTGCGTCGTTACCGCGTCCGCGTTATGACCAGGTAATGTCCTTCGGCTGGAAAGTTTGCCTGCCGCTGACGCTCATCAACTTGCTGGTAACGGCGGCTGTCATTCTGTGGCAGGCGCAATAAGGGACACAAAGACCATGACCTTAAAAGAATTATTAGTAGGTTTCGGCACTCAGGTACGCAGTATCTGGATGATCGGCCTGCATGCGTTCGCCAAACGCGAAACGCGGATGTATCCGGAAGAGCCGGTCTATTTACCGCCCCGTTACCGTGGCCGTATCGTGCTCACGCGCGACCCGGACGGCGAAGAGCGCTGCGTTGCCTGCAACCTGTGCGCGGTAGCCTGTCCGGTAGGCTGTATCTCTCTGCAAAAAGCGGAGACCAAAGATGGCCGCTGGTATCCGGAATTTTTCCGCATTAACTTCTCACGCTGCATCTTCTGCGGCCTGTGCGAAGAAGCGTGCCCGACCACGGCGATTCAGTTGACCCCGGACTTCGAACTGGGCGAATACAAACGTCAGGATCTGGTGTACGAAAAAGAGGATCTGCTGATTTCCGGTCCGGGCAAATACCCGGAATATAACTTCTACCGGATGGCGGGTATGGCAATCGACGGCAAAGATAAAGGCGAAGCAGAGAACGAAGCCAAGCCTATCGACGTCAAGAGCCTGTTACCGTAAGGAGAGGGCAATGGAATTCGCTTTTTATATCTGTGGCCTGATAGCCATCCTCGCGACCCTGCGAGTGATCACCCATACCAATCCGGTACACGCGCTGTTGTATCTGGTGATATCGCTACTGGCGATTTCCGGGGTGTTCTTTTCGCTGGGCGCTTACTTTGCCGGTGCGCTGGAAATTATCGTCTACGCAGGCGCCATCATGGTGCTGTTTGTGTTCGTGGTGATGATGCTCAACCTCGGCGGCAGCGAAATCGAACAGGAACGCCAGTGGCTGAAGCCGCAGGTGTGGATTGGTCCGGCGGTTTTGTCGGCCATTATGCTGGCGGTCATTGTGTACGCCATTCTGGGCGTTAACGACCAGGGCATCGACGGCACGCCGATTAGCGCGAAAGCGGTGGGCATTACGCTGTTCGGGCCTTATGTTCTGGCGGTCGAACTGGCGTCTATGCTGCTGCTGGCAGGCCTGGTGGTGGCGTTCCACGTCGGTCGTGAAGAGCGTGCGGGCGAAGTGCTAAGCAACCGCGCCGATGACCGCGCGAAAAGAAAAACGGAGGAGCGCGCATGATCCCCTTAACACACGGACTGATCCTCGCTGCGATTTTATTCGTCCTGGGTTTAACCGGTCTGGTTATCCGCCGCAATCTGCTGTTTATGCTGATCGGGCTGGAAATCATGATTAACGCCTCCGCGCTGGCCTTTGTGGTCGCCGGGAGCTACTGGGGCCAGACCGATGGTCAGGTGATGTACATTCTCGCCATCAGCCTTGCGGCTGCGGAAGCGAGTATTGGACTTGCGCTGTTGCTGCAACTCCATCGCCGTCGCCAGAACCTGAACATCGATTCAGTAAGTGAGATGCGTGGATGAACATGCTTGCCTTAACCATTATTCTGCCATTGATTGGCTTTGTACTGCTGGCGTTCTCTCGCGGACGCTGGTCGGAAAATCTCTCCGCGACTATTGGCGTGGGCTCCGTTGGTCTGGCGGCGTTGGTGACAGCGTTTGTCGGGATGGATTTCTTCGCCAACGGCAAACAGGCGTTCAGCCAGCCGCTGTGGACGTGGATGTCGGTCGGTAACTTCAACATCGGTTTTAACCTGGTGCTGGACGGCCTGTCGCTGACTATGCTCTCTGTGGTCACCGGCGTCGGCTTCCTGATCCACATGTTCGCGTCCTGGTACATGCGTGGGGAAGAGGGCTACTCCCGCTTCTTCGCTTATACCAACCTGTTTATCGCCAGCATGGTTGTTCTGGTGCTGTCCGATAACCTGCTGTTGATGTACCTCGGCTGGGAAGGCGTGGGCCTGTGCTCTTATCTGTTGATCGGCTTCTATTACAGCGATCCGAAGAATGGCGCAGCGGCAATGAAAGCCTTCGTGGTGACCCGTGTCGGTGACGTGTTCCTCGCCTTCGCGCTGTTCATTCTCTACAACGAACTGGGCACGCTGAACTTCCGCGAAATGGTCGAGCTGGCGCCAGCGCACTTTGCTGACGGCAACAACATGCTGATGTGGGCGACGCTGATGCTGCTGGGCGGCGCGGTCGGTAAATCTGCGCAGCTACCGTTGCAGACCTGGCTTGCCGACGCGATGGCCGGCCCGACGCCGGTCTCCGCGTTGATCCACGCCGCGACGATGGTTACCGCCGGTGTCTACCTGATTGCACGCACGCATGGCCTGTTCCTGATGACGCCGGAAATTCTGCATCTGGTGGGTATTATCGGGGCGATTACGCTGGTCATGGCGGGTTTCGCCGCGCTGGTGCAGACCGACATCAAACGCGTGCTGGCCTATTCCACCATGAGCCAGATTGGCTACATGTTCCTGGCGCTGGGCGTGCAGGCGTGGGATGCGGCGATTTTCCATCTGATGACCCATGCGTTCTTCAAAGCGCTGCTGTTCCTGGCGTCCGGTTCCGTCATTCTGGCCTGCCATCACGAACAGAACATCTTTAAGATGGGCGGTCTGCGTAAGTCTATTCCGCTGGTGTATGCCTGCTTCCTGGTGGGCGGCGCGGCGCTGTCGGCGCTGCCGCTGGTCACTGCGGGCTTCTTCAGTAAGGATGAGATCCTGGCTGGCGCGATGGCGAACGGTCATATCAATCTGATGGTGGCAGGTCTGGTCGGCGCGTTCATGACCTCCTTGTACACCTTCCGGATGATTTTCATCGTATTCCACGGTAAAGAACAAATTCATGCTCATGCAGGGAAGGGGATTACCCACCATCTGCCGCTGATTGTCCTGATGATTCTGTCTACCTTTGTTGGCGCGCTGATTGTGCCGCCTCTGCAGGGGGGGCTGCCGCAGACAACTGAACTGGCGCATGGTCGTGTGTTGACCCTGGAAATTACCTCTGGCGTAGTGGCGATTGCCGGCATCCTGATTGCCGCATGGCTGTGGCTGGGTAAACGTACGCTGGTGACGTCGATCGCCAACAGCGCGCCGGGCCGTCTGCTGGGCACCTGGTGGTATAACGCCTGGGGCTTTGACTGGCTGTACGACAAAGCATTCGTCAAGCCATTCCTCGGTATCGCCTGGCTGCTGAAGCGCGACCCGCTTAATGCGTTGATGAACATTCCGGCTATCCTTTCCCGTTTTGCAGGCAAAGGCCTGGTACTGAGCGAGAACGGTTATTTGCGCTGGTATGTGGCATCCATGAGCATCGGCGCGGTTGTAGTGCTGGCGCTGTTGATGGTACTGCGTTGAGTTTGTTGGCTGGATGAACGACTGCCGGATGGCGCAGTGCTTATCCGGCCTACAAACCCAAAAATAATTTTTAGAATTCGTTGAAAATCTGTTCCTGAAGTACAGGCGTCATCGGCGAAGTCAGACCGGATACCGCCAGCGCACAGCAACCGGAGCGTACTGAAGTACGTGAGGATGATTCGCGAAGCTCACCCCTACGGGGCCGTCCTTACGGACGTTCAAAACGCGCTGCGTTTTGTGTGAGCACTGGCAGGATTTGGGCTGACGAGTGAGATAGCCTGAGCAGGAGTAAATATAAGGGACATACTTAGCTATGTTATTACCTTGGTTGATATTAATCCCCTTTATCGGCGGCTTTCTGTGCTGGCAGACCGAACGCTTTGGCGTGAAGGTGCCGCGCTGGATAGCGCTGATTACCATGGGGCTGACGCTGGCGCTCGGTCTGCAATTGTGGTTGCAGGGCGGCTACTCACTGACGCAATCCGCCGGTATTCCACAGTGGCAATCTGAATTTGTTCTGCCGTGGATCCCGCGTTTTGGCATCTCTATCCATCTGGCGCTCGACGGACTGTCGCTGCTAATGGTGGTGCTGACCGGCCTGCTCGGCGTTCTGGCGGTGCTTTGCTCCTGGCGAGAAATCGAAAAATATCAGGGCTTCTTCCACCTGAACCTGATGTGGATCTTAGGCGGCGTTATCGGCGTGTTCCTGGCCATCGACATGTTCCTGTTCTTCTTCTTCTGGGAAATGATGCTGGTGCCGATGTACTTCCTGATAGCGCTGTGGGGCCACAAAGCTTCTGACGGGAAAACGCGTATCACGGCGGCGACCAAGTTCTTCATCTACACCCAGGCGAGTGGTCTGGTGATGCTGATTGCCATCCTGGCGCTGGTCTTTGTGCACTACAACGCGACCGGCGTGTGGACCTTCAACTATGAAGAGCTGCTGAATACGCCGATGTCCCACGGTGTGGAATATCTGCTGATGCTGGGCTTCTTCATCGCCTTCGCGGTGAAAATGCCGGTGGTTCCGCTGCATGGCTGGCTGCCGGATGCGCACTCCCAGGCGCCGACCGCCGGTTCCGTCGACCTGGCCGGTATCTTGCTGAAAACCGCCGCTTACGGTCTGCTGCGTTTCTCCCTGCCATTGTTCCCGAACGCGTCGGCGGAGTTTGCGCCTATCGCCATGTGGCTGGGCGTTATCGGCATTTTCTACGGCGCGTGGATGGCCTTTACCCAATACGACATCAAGCGCCTGATTGCCTATACCTCCGTTTCCCACATGGGCTTCGTGCTGATCGCTATCTACACCGGCAGTCAGCTGGCGTACCAGGGCGCGGTGATTCAGATGATTGCACACGGTTTGTCCGCAGCCGGTCTGTTCATTCTGTGCGGCCAGTTGTACGAACGTCTGCATACGCGTGACATGCGTATGATGGGCGGCCTGTGGGGCAAGATGAAGTGGTTGCCTGCGCTGTCCATGTTCTTTGCGGTGGCGACGCTCGGTATGCCGGGCACCGGTAACTTTGTCGGCGAATTTATGATTCTGTTCGGCAGCTACCAGGTGGTGCCGATGATTACCGTGATCTCCACTTTTGGGTTGGTATTCGCCTCTGTATACTCGCTGGCGATGCTGCATCGCGCTTACTTTGGTAAAGCGAAGAGCCAGATTGCCAGCCAGGAACTGCCAGGGATGTCGCTGCGCGAGCTGTTTATCATTCTGTTGCTGGTGGTGCTTCTGGTACTGCTTGGCTTCTATCCGCAGCCGATTCTGGATACCTCGCATTCTGCGATGAGCAACATCCAGCAGTGGTTTGTTAATTCTGTTACTACTACAAGGCCGTAAATCGCCATGACAATAACTCCACAACACCTGATTGCGCTGCTACCGCTGCTGATTGTCGGCTTGACGGTGGTGGTTGTGATGCTCTCCATTGCGTGGCGACGCAATCATTTCCTCAATGCCACGCTGTCGGTCATTGGGCTTAACGCTGCTCTGGTTTCGCTTTGGTTTGTCGGCCAGGCTGGGGCAATGGACGTCACGCCGCTAATGCGCGTTGACGGCTTTGCGATGCTCTACACCGGGCTGGTGCTGCTGGCGAGCCTCGCCACCTGCACCTTTGCCTACCCGTGGCTTGAAGGCTATAACGATAACCAGGAAGAGTTCTACCTGCTGGTGTTAATCGCCAGCCTGGGCGGAATTCTGCTGGCGAACGCCAACCATCTGGCGGCGCTGTTCCTCGGTATTGAACTGATCTCACTGCCGCTGTTCGGCCTGATTGGTTATGCTTTCCGCCAGAAACGCTCGCTGGAAGCCAGTATCAAATACACCATCCTCTCCGCCGCCGCCTCGTCTTTCCTGCTGTTCGGGATGGCGTTGGTGTACGCGCAGTCCGGCAACCTGTCTTTCGAAGCGCTCGGTAAGAGCCTCGGCGATGGTATGCTGCACGAGCCGTTGCTGCTGGCGGGCTTTGGCCTGATGATTGTCGGTCTGGGCTTTAAACTCTCTCTGGTGCCGTTCCACCTGTGGACGCCAGACGTTTACCAGGGCGCGCCTGCGCCGGTTTCCACCTTCCTGGCGACGGCGAGCAAAATCGCTATCTTCGGCGTGGTGATGCGTCTGTTCCTGTATGCGCCGGTAGGCGACAGCGAAGCGGTACGCGTGGTGCTGGGCATTATCGCCTTTGCCTCTATCATCTTCGGTAACCTGATGGCGCTGAGCCAGACCAACATCAAACGTCTGCTCGGTTACTCTTCTATCTCTCACCTCGGCTATCTGCTGGTGGCGCTGATTGCCCTGCAGAGCGGCGAGATGTCGATGGAAGCGGTAGGCGTTTATCTGGCCGGTTATCTGTTCAGCAGCCTCGGCGCGTTTGGCGTGGTCAGCCTGATGTCCAGCCCGTTCCGCGGCCCGGATGCCGACTCCCTGTACTCTTACCGTGGTCTGTTCTGGCACCGTCCGGTTCTTGCCGCGGTGATGACGGTGATGATGCTGTCGCTGGCAGGTATCCCAATGACGCTGGGCTTTATCGGCAAATTCTACGTGCTGGCGGTCGGCGTTCAGGCCAGCCTGTGGTGGCTGGTCGCCGCCGTGGTGGTGGGTTCCGCGATTGGTTTGTACTACTACCTGCGCGTTGCGGTGAGTCTCTACCTGCACGCGCCGCAGCAACCGGGACGCGACGCGCCGACAAACTGGCAGTACAGCGCAGGCGGTATCGTGGTGCTGATCTCCGCGTTGCTGGTGTTGGTACTGGGCGTCTGGCCGCAGCCGCTGATTAGCCTTGTGCAACTGGCGATGCCGCTGATGTAATGCCGCGTTGATGATGTCAATAACCGCCGATTTATCGGCGGTTGAGGCTGATGAGCAATACCTGAGCCTCTAAATGTTGGATTGCATCCAACTTATGAAAACCTGTGACGCATAGAGACCATAGACTCGTTGGGTGAGGCGTAGCCGAAACCCAACACTTTTCCGATGAACGCAGAGCCGGATGTTGGGCGGTTCCGTAAGCGCCAGCGGTTTCATATGGGTAATTCACAATAATTGTCGAAGTGATAAACATATGGCCCATTACTCCGCTATAAAAATTATAACGTGACTGTCATTTCTCAGGCATCGCTGATAAAAACTCAGCAGTTTGTCCATTTCTTGCATCAGGCAGTGGAACAACTCTCCCAACTGTTTTCGTGACCCGTTTCCCGGATAAATGTCTATCTCATCGACTTCAATGGGAAAAATTTGATCTGAAGCGTATTTCTGTCAGCGTTTTTCAAGGCGTCCGCTCGCGCTCACTTCATTATTTCATGTGACGGCGGCATATAATATCTTTCCATCAATAACGTGAGTGTCGGCACGGCTTAATAGATTGCTGTTTGGTGGGTTGTAAAAGGAAGTATCGGCGAGGGCACAGTGCAGATAGTCCCCCATCTTATATATTCACTTTTGGTAAATCGGTCACCTGTAAATAGTGTTCTTCACGCAGAATCTGTGGGTCGAACGCCAGCAACTGATTAAGCCGTTCATCTTAAACGTAAATATTATTTACCTCAAAAATATAATTATCTTTTTTATTA
Organism: Salmonella sp. GDC200615; assembly: GCF_050574145.1. Taxonomy (NCBI): domain Bacteria; kingdom Pseudomonadati; phylum Pseudomonadota; class Gammaproteobacteria; order Enterobacterales; family Enterobacteriaceae; genus Salmonella; species Salmonella sp. GDC200615. Next base: position 1,498,631 of record NZ_CP192247.1, read on the forward strand.
TTGGTGGCTATTAACGCAGGTAAAATTATTTTCTACTTTCGTCATGCTGATAATAAAAGTAAAGCGGAATATAATGCAGGACATCTGCAGAAAATTACCCGAATATAATTGAAAAGGAATTTGTATGCTTAATGGAAAAACATTAATGCTGTTGTTGGGTGGGGTTGTTCTCTCGGGCTGTGGGCCGGAGCCCTCCGACCCACAGGGAAATAATCCGGCTGAGTTAAAACAGGAGCAGGCTATCCAGAAAGAAAATAGCGCTCAGGCCGGGGATGACACTGTCCAGAAAAGACAAGCCGAGGCCGCCCAACAGGCTGCGAAAAAAGCAGCCGAATATAAAGCGAATACTGAAGCCAAAGCCCTGGCAGATGCCAAAGCGGCATCTCTGGCAACAGCCGAAGCACCGCAATATGAAATGCGGACACGTGCCGCGGCATCAAAAGCGTTCGCTGCACAAGGCGGTAATGTAATGGGGACCGCGCGTTACGAACACTACGATGAAAATCCGATTAAACAGGTAAGTCAGGCGCCGCTCGCCACGTTTAGTCTGGATGTAGACACTGGCAGCTACGCTAACGTGCGGCGCTTTCTGAATCAGGGACAACTGCCGCCGCCGGAAGCCGTGCGGGTAGAAGAGATGCTCAACTATTTTCCCGCGCCTCAGCCCGTTGCGGATAAGCAGGATAACACTAAACCCATTGCGGCCTGTATACCGATGCCATTTGCGGTTAAATACGAACTGGCTCCCTCGCCGTGGAACGCGCAGCGTACGCTATTAAAAGTTGATGTTCAGGCCCGGGACATGCAGGTCAGGGATCTGCCACCTGCCAACCTGGTTTTTCTCATTGATACTTCTGGTTCTATGCAGCCAGCGGAACGCCTGCCGCTGATCCAGTCGGCGCTAAAACTGCTGGTGAACGATCTGCGTGCGCAGGATAACATCACGATTGTGACCTACGCGGGCGGCACTCACGTCGCGCTGGCGTCTACAGCGGGAAATAACACAACCGCGATTAAAGCGGCAATTGATAATCTGGATGCTTACGGGAGTACCGGTGGTGAAGCGGGATTACGGCTAGCCTACGAGCAGGCCGAAAAAGGGTTTATCAAAGGCGGCGTTAACCGCATTTTGTTGACCACCGACGGTGATTTTAACCTCGGTATTACCGATCCCAAAGACATCGAAGCGCTGGTAAAAAAAGAGCGTGAGAAAGGTATTACCTTATCTACGCTGGGCGTCGGCGATGACAATTTCAACGAAGCCATGATGGTGAGGATTGCTGATGTGGGTAACGGCAATTACAGCTACATCGACTCCCTCTCCGAGGCGCAAAAAGTCCTCAAGGATGAGATGCATCAAACGCTGGTCACCGTTGCCAAAGATGTAAAATCGCAAATCGAATTTAATCCGCAGTGGGTGACTGAGTACCGGCAGATTGGTTATGAAAAACGCCAACTGCGCGACGAGGATTTCAATAACGATAAGGTTGATGCCGGTGATATCGGCGCGGGTAAACACGTCACGCTATTCTTTGAACTGACGCTTAACGGGCAGAAAGCCTCGGTGGATAAACTGCGCTACGCTCAGGACAAAGCCGCCTCAAAGCCAACAAAATCAAGCGAGCTGGCGTGGATCAAATTGCGCTGGAAAGCGCCGCAGGGCAGCGAAAGTACATTAGCCGAGTTCCCGGTCGTTATGGGAAAAATGCCGATCTTTGCTGACGCCTCTGAAGATTTTCGTTTCCGCGCGGCGGTAGCGGCTTTCGGGCAAAAACTGCGTGGCTCAGAAACGCTGGCAGATACGACCTGGCCGCAAATTATTAAATGGGGTGAACAGGCGCGCGGGGAAGATAGACAAGGCTATCGCGCGGAGTTTATTAAACTGGTAAAACTGGCGGAAGGCTTGTCTCACTAAGCGTCAGGGGATGCCTGTACTGTAGGCATCCCCTGTTACGTCAGGCGCTTTTGCGGCTGATCAGTGGTCCCTGGCTGTTTGTTGCTGCGCGCTCCAGCACTTCCTGAATGACCGAAGAGAGTTCGTTAATCTCAAACTTGGCCACGTAGCCGTCGGCCTTCACCTTACGTATATGATCTTCGTTGGCGCTGCCGGAAAGGGAAGAGTGAATAACGACCGGGATCTTTTTCAGCCGTTCATCGGTTTTAATTTTACGCGTTAATGTAAAGCCATCCATCTCCGGCATCTCAAGATCTGTCAGGACCAGCGCGATTTTCTCGCTAATTGGCTTACCTTCGGCCTCCGCTTCCTGCGCCAGTTGCTGGATTCTCTCCCATGCATCCTTGCCGGTCACATGCATCTGGTGCGGAATTCCCATCGCGTTCAGCCCTTTTTCCAGCATCGCGCGGGCGACTTTGGAGTCTTCCGCCACAATGGCTACCGCGCCAGGGGTAATATAAAATTTATTGGTCTTCAGATTGGTGGCGCGCAGGTCGTGGCTGGAGGGGACAATATCATAAAGGATCTGCTCAACGTCGAGCACCAGCGCCAGGTTGTTGGTTTCTTTGTTATCATCCAGGCAGGCAATACTGGTGATGTAGCGACCGTTGACGGCTTTCTCGGCGGTATGCACCTGTTGCCAGTCAAGACGCATAATATTTTCCACCGACTCGACGGCAAATGCCTGTACGCTGCGCGCATATTCGGTGATCAGCAAAATATTCAGCCCGGTTTCCGGCTTGCAGCCCGCTACCGCTGGCAAATCAATCACTGGAATGACCTGATCCCGAATATTGACCATGCCCAATAGCGGCGCTTTCATGCCTGCCGGGCGCGTAAAGGCGGGCATTGGTACGATTTCGCGCAGCTTAAATACATTGATGCCGAACAGCTCTGACTTCTGTTCATGCAGCGATGTACCAAGACGGAATAACAGCAGTTCAAAACGGTTGGACAGGGTTAAATTGGCCCTGTCATCAATATCTTTCTGAAAATTGTCCATCCTAACCTCATTATGAAAGCCTGCCTTTTTTAGTGTTATCGGCAATGAGGACAAAAAATGAAGCGCTAAACCGGGAAAACAGAAAAATCGTAAGCCAGCTCCGTCGCCGGGAAAATAGCGCGGCATTCCGCCAGTAAGCGCTGACAGCCTTTATCGTCATAGCGTGAGCTAATATGGGTCATGATCAGCCGACCGACGGCAGCTTCCCGCGCCAGCGTCGCGGTTTGACGGGTGGAGCTGTGTCCGCGAGCGTTGGCTTTCTCCTCCATTGACGCATCCAGCGTGGTTTCATGGACCATCACATCCACGCCTTGCGCCAGCGCGAGGGCGGCCTCGCAGGGCGCGGTATCGCCGAAAATCGCCACTGATTTCCCGGCCACGGCGGGAGCAAGGTAGTCGGCGCCATTGATCTGCCTTCCATCGGCAAGTGTGACGGTTTTTCCTGCCTTCAACGCCTGAAACAGCGGGCCGGGCGTAACGCCTGCGGCTTTTAACGCCCTGGCATTCAGCGCGCCAGGCTTGTCATGTTCAACAACGCGATATCCGTAGCACTCCAGTGGATGCTCCAGCCTGAATGCGGTCACTTTACGCAGACCGTCGTCAAGAATATCGCCTGCGCTAACTTCTTCAATTTGCAACGGAAAATCGGTCCATGAACCGCTAAGACGCAGTGTGGTTGCAATAAACTCACGCACGCCTTGAGGCCCGTATACGGTTAGCGGATGGGGGTTCCCCGCCATCGACCGGCTGCATAGCAGACCCGGCAGGCCAAACAGATGATCGCCGTGAAGATGGCTGATAAAAATGCGCTCAAGCTTACCGGGATGAAACGCGGTATTAAGCATTTGATGCTGTGTCCCTTCGCCGCAATCAAAAAGCCATACTCCCGGCTGCGTTGGATGTTGCAGATGTAATAAAATTGCCGTTACATTGCGTGAGCCGTGGGAACGCCTGCGGACGTACCTAAAAAAATTAATTCCATCTTGTCCATACACGTTTGGTTATCGTTTAACCCAAGATTACCACAACACAGGAGCGCATCATGATTGACTGGCAGGATCTCCACCATAGTGAACTTACCGTTCCTCAACTTTACGCGTTACTCAAATTGCGCTGCGCGGTCTTTGTGGTAGAACAGCGCTGTCCTTACCTGGATGTGGATGGCGATGATTTAGTCGGCGACAATCGGCATATTCTGGGCTGGCATCAGGATGAGCTGGTGGCGTATGCGAGGATTCTGAAAAGCGATAACGAATCAGACCCGGTTGTCATTGGCCGGGTGATCGTCAGCGATGCCTGGCGAGGGGCGAAACTGGGCCAGCAATTAATGGCGAAAACGCTGGAATCTTGTGGGCGGCACTGGCCGGATAAGCCGCTATATCTGGGAGCGCAGGCGCATCTGCAACCTTTTTATGCGCGGTTTGGTTTTATTCCCGTCACCGATGTTTATGACGAAGACGGCATTCCGCACCGGGGAATGGCGCGGGAGGTTCATCAGGCATAAACCGAAACCGTTGACTATAGTTAGGAGCAGGTGTTAACACAACGGAGAATGAGAATGTCATATCAATTTGGTGAATCACGTGTTGATGATGATCTGACTTTGCTCAGCGAAACGCTGGAAGAGGTTTTACGTTCCTCAGGCGATCCCGCCGATCAAAAATACATTGAGCTGAAAGCCCGCGCGGAACAAGCGCTGGAAGAGGTGAAAAACCGCGTAAGCCATGCGTCGGATAGCTATTATTACCGGGCAAAGCAGGCCGTTTATAAAGCGGATGACTACGTTCATGAAAAACCCTGGCAGGGTATTGGCGTAGGCGCGGCGGTAGGACTGGTGCTTGGACTGCTGCTGGCGCGGCGCTAAATCCCCCCACTGAACAGAATTGCAACCCTCCCTAAATGAGGTACTGCTTTTTTAGGGCAGTACCCCGTATAATGTGGGGTTTTTAACAGGGAGGGTCCGCGTGCATTCTATTACTACTGCGCTGGAAAATCTGACGCGTCAGCTATCGCAAGAGATACCGGCGACGCCAGGGCTTTGCGTTTTCGATGCGCCTTTCCCTTTAAACGATGCCTTCGATGCATTGAGCTGGCTGGCCAGCCAGTCATCCTTTCCGCAATTCTACTGGCAACAGCGCAATGGCGACGAAGAAGCTGCCGTTCTCGGGGCCATCACCGTATTTTCATCGCTCGATCTGGCGCAACGGTTTTTACGTCAGCACGCGCAGCCTGACCTGCGTATTTGGGGGCTGAATGCGTTCGAGCCGAAAGAGGGCTACTTATTGCTGCCGCGGCTGGAGTGGCGATGTAGCGGTGGTACGGCGACCTTACGCTTACATCTGCACAGTGACGTTTCGCTACGCGATGATGCGCGCCAGGCGAAAGCGTTTCTCGCTTCTCTGGTCGGCATTAAGCCTGTTCCGGCGCTACGCCTTTCGCTCACGAGCGAACAACACTGGCCGGACAAAGACGGTTGGGTGAAGCTGATTCAGCAGGCCACCCACACCATTGCGCAAGAGGCGTTTGATAAAGTTGTGCTGGCGCGGGCCACCGACTTACAATTCTCCCGTCCGGTCAATGCCGCCGCGATGATGGCGTCCAGTCGTCGTTTAAATCTCAACTGCTACCACTTTTTTATGGCCTTTTCCGCCGATACCGCCTTTCTGGGATCATCGCCGGAGCGGCTCTGGCGGCGGCGTGAAACGGCGCTGCGTACCGAAGCGCTGGCTGGGACGGTGGCGAACCATCCGGATAACCATAAAGCCTGGCAGCTTGGCGAATGGTTAATGAAAGACGATAAAAACCAGCGAGAAAATATGCTGGTTGTCGAAGACATCTGCCAGCGACTGCAAAACTGCACCCACTCGCTGGATGTGCTGCCGCCGCAGGTGCTCAGACTGCGCAAGGTTCAGCATTTGCGCCGCTGTATCTGGACGGCGCTTAATCAGGCGGACGACACGCTCTGCCTGCACCAGTTACAGCCTACCGCAGCGGTCGCCGGGATCCCTCGTGAACCCGCGCGTTGTTTTATAGAACAACATGAGCCGTTCGAACGTGAATGGTATGCCGGGTCGGCAGGCTATCTCTCCACGCGGCAAAGTGAGTTTTGCGTGACGTTACGTTCAGCCAAAGTGACGGCCAATGTGGTGCGATTGTATGCCGGCGCGGGAATCGTCCGCGGCTCCGATCCGGAACAGGAATGGCAGGAAATAGATAATAAAGCGGCCGGGTTACGTACCTTATTGCAGATGGATGCGTAATGAGTCACATATTCCCGACCCATATCAATAATCCATTTTTGCAGCTCTTTATACTTAGTCCCAATGATTGATACCGGACAAACTCATGTCAGTAAGTGCATTTAACCGGCGCTGGGCGGCGGTCATCCTGGAAGCCTTAACCCGTCATGGCGTCAGGCATGTTTGTATCGCCCCTGGTTCCCGTTCCACGCCGCTCACGTTGGCGGCGGCAGAGAATCCTGCTTTTATTCACCATACGCACTTTGATGAGCGTGGGCTTGGTCATCTGGCGTTAGGGCTGGCGAAAGTCAGCCAACAGCCGGTTGCCGTTATTGTCACTTCAGGTACCGCCGTGGCGAACCTCTATCCGGCGCTGATTGAGGCGGGGCTGACGGGCGAGAAGCTCATTTTACTTACCGCCGATCGCCCGCCGGAGCTGATTGACTGCGGCGCCAACCAGGCGATCCGTCAGGCGGGGATGTTTGCCTCGCACCCCTCCCAAACTCTGTCGTTGCCGCGTCCCACGCAGGATATTCCGGCGCGCTGGCTGGTGTCGACCATCGACAATGCGCTCGCCATGCTTCATGCGGGCGCGCTGCACATTAACTGTCCTTTTGCCGAACCGCTGTATGGCGATATGAATGACACCGGTCTGGTCTGGCAGCAGCGTCTCGGCGACTGGTGGCAGGATGAAAAACCCTGGCTGCGCGAAGCGCGTCGACTGGAAAGCGACAAACAGCGCGACTGGTTTTTCTGGCGACAAAAACGCGGCGTCGTTGTCGCCGGGCGTATGAGCGCGGAAGAAGGCAAAAAAGTGGCGCAGTGGGCGCAAACTCTGGGATGGCCATTAATTGGCGACGTATTGTCGCAAACCGGGCAGCCGCTGCCGTGCGCCGACCTGTGGCTCGGCAACGCCAAAGCGGTGACCGAACTGCAGCAGGCGCAGATTGTCGTCCAGCTTGGCAGTAGCCTTACCGGAAAACGCTTACTGCAATGGCAGGCAACCTGCGAGCCGGAAGAGTATTGGGTAATCGACAATATTGAAGGTCGTCTGGACCCTGCGCACCATCGTGGACGCAGACTGGTAGCGAAAATCGCCGACTGGCTGGAACTACATCCGGCGGAAAAACGTAAACCGTGGTGTGTAGAGATCCCGCGTCTGGCGGAACTGGCGTGGCAACGGGTGGTCGCGCAGCGAGACACCTTTGGCGAAGCGCAGCTGGCGCACCGTATCCGCGACTATCTGCCGGAGCAGGGGCAATTTTTCGTGGGCAATAGTCTGGTGGTGCGTCTGATCGACGCGCTGTCACAGTTGCCGGCTGGCTATCCGGTATACAGCAATCGCGGGGCGAGCGGCATTGACGGCCTGCTTTCCACGGCGGCAGGCGTGCAGCGCGCCAGCGCCAAATCGACGCTGGCTATCGTCGGCGATTTATCCGCGCTGTACGATCTTAACGCGCTGGCGTTACTACGTCAGGTATCCGCGCCGTTTGTGTTGATTGTGGTCAACAATAACGGCGGGCAGATCTTTTCCCTGCTGCCGACGCCGCAAAGCAAACGCGAGCGCTTTTATTTGATGCCGCAAAACGTCCATTTTGACCATGCGGCCGCCATGTTTAACCTGCGCTATCATCGCCCGGAAAACTGGGAAGAGCTGGAGTCTGCGCTGGCTGGCGCGTGGCGAACCCCGGCGACAACGGTGATTGAGCTGGTGGTAAACGATACGGACGGCGCGCAGACGTTGCAGCAACTTTTGGCTCAGGTAAGCCATCTATGATGTTGCACGCGCAGCACATGCCCGGACAGCCTGGGGCGCCCTCACTGGTTTTCCTGCACGGTTTTTCTGGCGATTGCCGTGAATGGCAGCCGGTTGGCGAACAGTTTCACGGCTGTTCGCGGCTTTATATTGACTTACCGGGACATGGCGGATCTGCGGCTATTCCGGTCGGCGGCTTTGCCGATGTCATCAGATTACTGCGCGCTACGTTAATTAGTTACAACATACTAAAGTTTTGGTTGGTGGGATACTCCCTTGGCGGCCGGGTGGCGATGATGGCAGCCTGCCAGGGAATACCAGGCCTGTGCGGCCTGGTGGTTGAAGGCGGTCATCCGGGGCTGCAAAATGAACAGGCGCGCGCTGAAAGACGATTGTCCGACGGGCGCTGGGCAGAGCGTTTTCGTCATGAACCATTGACTGAGGTTTTTCACGACTGGTATCAGCAGCCGGTGTTCGCCTCGCTGACGGCGCAGCAAAGACAGGCGCTAACGGCGCTGCGTAGCCAGAATAACGGCGAAACGCTGGCTGCGATGCTGGAGGCGACATCGCTTGCCGTCCAGCCGGATTTACGCGAGGCGCTCAACGCGCTGGCATTTCCGTTTTATTATTTATGTGGCGAACGCGACAGCAAATTCCGCGCCCTGGCGCAGGAAGTGGCGGCGACATGCCATGTCATTCGTAACGCCGGACACAACGCGCATCGGGAAAACCCCGCTGGCGTGGTAGACAGTCTGGCTCAGATTCTGCGTCTCTGACTAAAGGACACACTATGATCTATCCTGATGAAACAATGCTTTACGCACCGGTAGAATGGCACGACTGCTCGGAGGGTTACACCGACATTCGTTATGAAAAATCCACCGACGGTATTGCAAAAATCACTATTAATCGTCCGCAGGTGCGCAATGCATTTCGTCCGTTGACCGTCAAAGAGATGATTCAGGCGCTGGCGGATGCCCGTTACGACGACAACGTGGGCGTGATTATTCTGACCGGCGAAGGCGATAAAGCGTTTTGCGCGGGCGGCGACCAGAAGGTGCGCGGCGATTACGGCGGTTATCAGGATGACTCCGGCGTGCATCACCTGAACGTGCTGGACTTCCAGCGCCAGATTCGCACCTGTCCAAAACCGGTTGTCGCGATGGTCGCGGGTTACTCCATCGGCGGTGGTCATGTGCTGCACATGATGTGCGACCTGACCATCGCGGCGGAAAACGCCATCTTCGGCCAGACCGGTCCGAAAGTCGGCTCCTTTGACGGCGGTTGGGGCGCTTCGTATATGGCGCGTATCGTTGGTCAGAAGAAAGCGCGTGAAATCTGGTTCCTGTGCCGCCAGTACGATGCGCAACAGGCGCTGGACATGGGGCTGGTTAACACCGTCGCTCCGCTGGCGGATCTGGAAAAAGAGACCGTGCGCTGGTGCCGCGAAATGTTGCAAAACAGTCCGATGGCGCTGCGTTGCCTGAAAGCGGCGCTGAATGCCGATTGTGACGGTCAGGCCGGGCTGCAGGAGCTGGCGGGCAACGCTACCATGCTGTTCTACATGACGGAAGAAGGGCAGGAAGGCCGTAACGCCTTTAACCAGAAGCGTCAGCCTGACTTCAGCAAATTCAAACGGAACCCATAATGCGTAGCGCGCAGGTATACCGCTGGCAGATCCCCATGGACGCGGGGGTGGTTCTGCGCGACAGGCGGTTAAAAACTCGCGACGGGCTGTATGTTTGTCTGCGTGACGGCGAGCGTGAGGGATGGGGAGAGATCTCTCCGCTGCCGGGCTTCAGTCAGGAAACGTGGGAAGAGGCGCAGACGGCGCTCCTGACGTGGGTGAACGACTGGCTTCAGGGGAGCGAGGGATTACCGGAGATGCCTTCGGTCGCGTTTGGCGCAAGCTGCGCGCTGGCGGAACTGACTGGCGTCTTGCCGGAGGCGGCGGACTATCGCGCTGCGCCGTTATGCACTGGCGATCCTGACGATTTGGTGCTGCGGCTTGCCGATATGCCCGGCGAGAAAATCGCTAAGGTCAAAGTGGGTCTTTATGAAGCGGTACGCGACGGCATGGTGGTTAATTTGCTGCTGGAGGCGATCCCGGATCTGCATCTGCGTCTGGATGCGAATCGCGCCTGGACGCCGCTAAAAGCCCAACAGTTCGCAAAGTATGTTAATCCGGATTACCGCGCTCGTATCGCCTTTCTCGAAGAACCGTGTAAGACGCGGGATGATTCCCGCGCCTTTGCCCGTGAAACCGGCATCGCGATTGCCTGGGACGAAAGTCTGCGCGAAGCGGATTTCACCTTTGAAGCCGAAGAGGGCGTCAGGGCTGTGGTTATCAAACCTACGCTGACCGGATCGCTTGATAAAGTGCGTGAGCAAGTCGCTGCCGCCCATGCGTTGGGACTGACGGCGGTCATCAGCTCTTCGATCGAGTCCAGCCTCGGCCTGACGCAACTGGCGCGGATTGCCGCCTGGTTGACGCCGGGAACGCTGCCCGGACTGGATACCTTGCATCTGATGCAGGCGCAACAGGTTCGCCCCTGGCCCGGTAGCGCGTTGCCTTGTCTGAAGCGTGATGAGCTGGAACGACTGTTATGACATTCACGGATTGGCCGTGGCGCCACTGGCGTCAGGTTCGCAGCCAGGCGCCCGCTCTGCGCCTGAACGATGAAGTGCTAAGCTGGCGCGCCCTCTGTGAGCGTATTGATGCGCTGGCGGGCGGGTTTGCCGCGCAGGGCGTACGCGAGGGCGACGGTGTCCTGCTGCGCGCCGGGAATCAGCCGCGCACTCTGTTGGCATGGCTTGCGCTGATGCAGTGCGGCGCGCGGGTTCTGCCCGTCAATCCGCAGTTGCCCCAGACGTTGCTGGAGGCGCTGGTGCCGAAGTTAACGCTGCGTTTTGCGCTGACACTGGAAGGCGAAAACGCGTTTTCCGGATTAACCGCGTTGCAGATACAAAAGAGCACAGCGGCGTATGCTGTGGACTGGCAACCGCAGCGTCTGGTTTCCATGACGCTGACATCGGGTTCCACAGGATTGCCAAAAGCGGCTGTACATACGTGCCAGGCGCATCTTGCCAGCGCGCAGGGGGTGCTTTCGCTAATGCCGTTTGGCCCTCAGGATGACTGGCTGCTATCGCTGCCGCTGTTTCATGTATCCGGGCAGGGTATTATGTGGCGTTGGCTCTTCGCCGGGGCGCGCATGACGGTACGCGATAAGCAACCGCTGGAGCAGATGCTGGCAGGGTGTACTCATGCTTCGCTGGTGCCGACGCAGCTGTGGCGGCTGCTGGCGAATCGGGCGGCGGTGACGCTGAAAGCCGTTTTGCTCGGCGGCGCGGTGATTCCGGTTGAACTCACCGACCAGGCCAGCAAACAAGGGATTCGCTGCTGGTGCGGGTATGGGCTCACGGAGTTCGCGTCTACAGTATGCGCCAAGGAGGCCGATGGTTCTGATGATGTGGGCGCGCCGCTCCCCGGCAGAGAGATCAGAATCGTCGATAATGAAGTCTGGCTGCGCGCCGCCAGTATGGCGGAAGGTTACTGGCGTGATGGCAAACTGATCCCGCTGGTTAATGACGAGGGCTGGTTTGCCACGCGCGATCGCGGCGATCTGAACCACGGCAGGCTAACCATCGCCGGGCGGCTGGACAACCTGTTCTTTAGCGGCGGCGAAGGCATTCAGCCGGAGGAAGTCGAACGCGTTATTAATGCGCATCCGCTAGTGCAACAAGCCTTCGTCGTGCCGGTAGAAGATAAAGAGTTTGGCCATCGTCCCGTTGCGGTTGTGGAGTATGCATCGCAGGCCGGAGACGTGAACCTCGCTGAATGGGTCCGCGATAAGTTGGCGCGTTTTCAGCAGCCGGTTCGCTGGTTGACGCTGCCGTCAGAACTGAAAAACGGAGGGATTAAAATATCTCGCCGTGCGCTCCAGCAGTGGGTGTGTGAGAACTGTAAAAATTAATGTTAGGTTAATATACAACCATTCCATCGCTATTGCCGTTTTGTTTATCCGTTGATGTGTAACGTGTTGTGAACAATCAGCGTGAAACGGGGGCGCTATGGAATGGTTGGTTAAGAAATCGCATTATGTCAAAAAGAGGGCGTGCCATGTTCTGGTGCTGTGCGATAGCGGCGGTTCGCTAAAAATGATCGCCGAGGCGAATTCCATGATATTACTGAGTCCCGGCGATATCCTGTCGCCTTTACAGGATGCGCAGTATTGTATTAATCGGGAAAAACACCAGACCTTAAAAATCGTTGATGCACGCTGTTATTCCTGCGACGAATGGCAGCGGTTGACGCGCAAGCCATCATGATCTGGCGGGCAGAAAAATCAGCATTACCCCCGCCATAATGCACAATACGCCGAGCATCGCTTTTAGGCTGAAAGCGCCTTGCAAACCGGGTAACAACATTGAGGCTACCCAGACAAGCACATAGCTGAGACTCAGCAGCGCATAGGCTTTGCTGAGCGCGAGCGTGTGTAATGTTTTATGCCAGCAGAAGACGGAAACCAGATACCCCGCCAAACCGGCGAATAGCGCCAGGGTCGCGGCATTAAGAGCGCCCAGCCCGGAAATAAACGCCAGTGGATGCGCTATCGATGGCAGTCGCATCATGGCGAATCCTAAACTCAACTGGGCGAGGGAGGCAATCGCAACGCTTATCAGTCCCCACATTACGCCCATTATGCCGCACTCCCCAGAATGATAATGCCGCTGATAATTAATGCGACGCCAAACCAGTGGCGGGGCGGAACCTGTTCATGCCAGATTTTCCAGGCCGCCAGCGTGACCCAGACAAAATTCAGACTCAACATCGGGTAAGCAATTCCCACCGGCAGGGTTTGTAGCACCAGCAGCCACAGCACCATCGCTGCACCCATGCATATCAGCGCCAGGCCCAGCCACAGCATCAAGTGACGGCGGCGTCCGCCCACCGTCAATGGCCGTGTCGCTTGCTTCTGGCAGAGCTGACCGCCAACGCTGAGCAGACTGGCAAGCACCAGAATGACGCCGATCATTTAGGCCGATACTGAATTAACACCAGACGCCCCTGATAATCAACATTGTCCGCAGGGGGAAGGGAAAGAGCGCTGATGTCTTCGTCTTTGGCTATTGAAAGTACTAGCGTAATAATGCCCTCCTGACGATGCTGGTTGAGCCAGGCGTTAAAATCGTCGGCTTTAACGAATTTATCCTGCACATCAGGATAGCTAAGACCATACCTGAGTTCGCCCGCGTGTCCGTAGAGCATAATATCGTCTCGTTTCAGACTCCAGGCCAGACCGGCGGCGACGCCGACGTTGTCGGCAAGAATATAGCGGCTTGATGCCAAAGGCGCCTGGGTCATTTCGACAAAAAACTGTGGCTGTTTGGACTCCATCACCCTGTCGGGGATGGAAAAGCCGAACAGCAGCGCCAGTCCCAGCGGACAAAACGCGGGTAATAGGTATTGTTGGCTATGACAGAGGCTATACCAGCCCACAAACGCCCAAACAGTAAAGACGCCCCAGACGCAAAACACTTTATAGGTTTCGATATGCGTCCACACCGGCGATTTCAGCGGGCCCCATGAGGAGACGACAAACGCCGCGACGATCCCGATTATCCCGAACACCAGGTTGATCCCGCCGTTGACACGTAGCGCGGCGACGCCTTCTTTTACGTTATGCAGGACGAAGCGCGCCATGAGTATCGCTATCGGTGCGAAACAGGAAAGAACATAGGTGGGCAGTTTCCCTTTCGCAATGCTGAAAAAGAGAAGCGGCATGATCGTCCATCCGAGCAAATAGAATGCGCCGTTTCGCTCGCGCCAGCCCAGTTTAAGCGCGCCAGGCAGTAACCCCAGCCACGGTAAACTTCCCGCGAGCAGTACCGGCAGATAGTACCAGAAAGGGGCTTTATGCTGGGCATCGCTCATGGCGAATCGCTGGATATGCTCCACCCAGAAAAAGTAATGCCAGAAATCGGCTTCGCGTCGCGCAATGGCGATCGCCCAGGGAAGGACAACCACAAAGCAGCTCAAGACCGCCAGCCAGCCGTATAGCAAAAAGTCCTTCCAGCGTTTCTGAACAATAACCCACGGCAGCACGCTCACCACCGGTACGGCCAGGGCGAGGAACCCTTTAGTTAATACACCCAGACCGCAGGTTGCGCCCAGTAGCAAAAACATCCCAATCTTGCCCGTTCGGGTCGTGGCCTGCATCCCCTGCCAGAAACAACACATCCCGGCCGTAAGCCAAAGCGCGATCATCGGGTCGAGTACCGCATACGTCCCGATACTGTAAACGGCAAAGAGGGAGAGAAAGATAACGGAGGCGAGCAACGCGGTACGTTTATCCCGCCATAAGCGGAACGTCAGCCACGCCACCAGCGCTGCGGCCAGCAATGTCGTTAAAATAGCGCCAGCCCGCACGCCAAAATTGGTAGCGCCAAAAAGCCACTGACCCAGACTGTTTATCCAGTAACCGGCTATCGGTTTTTCAAAATAACGTAATCCCAGAAAATGCGGCACGATCCAGTCGCCAGACGCCAGCATCTCCCGACTTATTTCGGCATAGCGCGTTTCATCCGGCTGCCAGAGCAGGCGGCTATTGACAGGAATAACATAGTAGAGCGCGATAAATGCGGCGAAAGCCAGATAATAGCGTATCGATTTCATCATGAGGCGCTCGCTGCCTGTTGGCACCCCAGCCAACCTTCACGGCCAGGGATGTGCCCACGTACAATTTGCCCCAACGGCAGAGACTCAGGCGATGTCGGCAGCAGTTCGCCCAGAGGACAAAAGGTGATCCCCGCGTCACGTGCACGAACGAGCAAATCTTCAAACAGCGGCTGATGGACAATACCTTCGACTTCCGCATGGATGGTATATACCGGCGTGCCTTTGTCCTGCAACATACGGGAGATAATCCAGGTATTGAACGACTGCGCCTGAACGGCGGGGCCGATAACCTCATCCCACGTGGGTAAGGTGACCGGGATTTGTGGCGTCCCGGTCTGGCCCGGCATCAGTAGCGGACGGAATAAGGTGGTTCCACGGCAATCGCTGTTATACCGCAGGTTGAACGGCTCTTTCGCACGAACAACGCGCCCATCCGCTCGCCAGCCGGCCGCGGCTGAGCAGGTGACGGGTTTTCCGATAATGGCCTCAAGCGCCGTTATGCCGCGCGCGATATCTTCTTCAAGCTGGCGGATACTCCAGTGGCCGCTGTGAGTCTGCCACGCATGGTGATCCCAGGCATGTAGTCCCGTCTCATGGTATGTTGCCGTTTCACGAATAATCCCGGCATTGGCGTTGCCGATATTTTTTCCCGGCCAGGCGGTACCGGCCAGCAGGATATCCCAGCCGTAGAGCGAAGCAGCGTTTGAACGTAGCATTTTCCATAAAAATCGCGGCCTTATCAGACGCCAAAGATGACGTCCCATATTGTCCGGCCCGACGCTGAAGAAAAAGCTGGCCTGAACGCCGTGGCGATGCAATGTCGCCAGCAGCCGGGGAACACCTTCACGCGTTCCTCGCAAGGTATCAACATCAATGCGTAAACCGACTTTCGTCATGATGCGCGTTCCGCGACATCTACGCTGCGCAGGAAGAAGTCCAGCGTTTCTTCAACCGTATCACGCATCGCAATAGACGGTTCCCAGCCCAGACAGCGCCTGGCATTGTCGATACTGGGTTTCCGGTGTGCGACATCCTGATAACCCTTGCCGTAATAACTACGGCTTTCGACGACCTGGAAACCGGCAAACGGTGGGAAATGGCAGCGCAGCGGATGCTTATCAAAACTGTCGAGCAACAGCGTCGCCAGTTCCTGAATACTGGCTTCGTTGTCAGGGTTGCCGATATTAATGATTTTGCCATCGCACCGATCGCCATCATTCACAATAATGCGGAATAATGCTTCGATCCCATCGCGAATATCGGTGAAACAGCGTTTCTGCTGACCGCCGTCGATAAGCTTTATCGGCGTCCCTTCTACCAGGTTCAGAATCAACTGCGTTATCGCGCGTGAACTGCCGATACGCGCCGCGTTCAGGCTATCCAGCCGCGGCCCCATCCAGTTAAAGGGACGGAAAAGCGTGAAGCGCAATCCCTCTTTTTCGCCATAAGCCCAAATCACCCGGTCGAGAAGCTGTTTGGAAACGGAGTAAATCCAGCGTGGCTTATTCACCGGCCCGACGATCAGATTCGATTTGTCCTCGTCAAAAGAGGCGTCCGTACACATGCCGTACACTTCAGAGGTAGACGGGAAAACCACGCGTTTACGGTATTTCACGCAATAACGGATAATCCGCAGGTTTTCTTCAAAATCAAGTTCAAAGACGCGCAGCGGGTTGCGGGTGTATTCAATCGGGGTTGCAATTGCTACCAGCGGCAGTACGACATCGCATTTTTTGACATGATATTCGATCCATTCTGAGTGGATGCTGATATCTCCCTCCACGAAATGAAATCGAGGGTGGAGCAGGAATCGGCTAATGGCGTTGCTGCCGATATCCATACCGTAGACCTCGTAATTCTCTTCATTCAGTAACCGTTCGGTCAAATGATTGCCGATAAAACCGTTGACGCCGAGGATGAGAACGCGAATGCGACGTTTACCGCTGGTCGCTGGTGGACGGTTCAAACGCGCGCCCGCCACCAGACCAAGCGTCTGTGCAAGCTGCGAGCCCTGTACAGTAATGCCGTCTCCGGCCTGGCCGGTAATAATCTCCAGCGCGCCATCAGCGCAGGCGACCCGCAGCGGAGAGACCGAAATTACCGAGCCGGGAAGCGCGCCCTGCGCATCCGGACAAATTCGGGAAGACCAGATAGTGAATTTTTGCGAGCCGTTATAGCTGAACGCGCCGGGCCAGGGGGCGGCTACCGCCCGCACCAGGTTATGCACCGTGGAAACCGGTTTGTGCCAGTCGATAAGGCCATCTTCCGGCCTGCGGCGACCATAATATGTAGCGTCAGACTCACGCTGGGGAACAGAAGGTATATCGCCGCATTTCATGGTGGGCAGGATGCTATTAAGCAACTGGCGCGCGGCCTGACATAGCTTATGATGCAGGGTAAGCGCAACATCGTCCTGCGCAATAGCAACGCGTTGACTGGCGACAATCTCTCCGGCGTCGGCACGTTTAACCATACGATGCAGCGTTACGCCCGTTTCGCTTTCGCCGTTAACCAGAACCCAGTTTAGCGGCGCACGGCCACGATAGGCAGGCAATAGAGAACCGTGCAGATTGAACGCGCCAGCCGGGGCGAGGTGCAGAATTTCTTCGCTTAACAGGTTGCGGTAATAGAACGAAAAAATAATATCCGGCGCAAGCTCAGCGATGCGGTCGACCCAGATAGGATGGTTTACGTTATCCGGTGCATAAACCGGAATCCCTAATTCTGCCGCCAGCCGGGAGACGGAGCCAAAAAAGGTGTTTTCCGCAGGATTGTCGGCATGAGTGAAAATCGCGGCAATCTCATACCCGGCATCCAGTACGGCCTGCACCCCCTGACATCCCATATCGTGATAGGCAAAAATAACGGCTTTCATTGGTGGCTTTCCTCAGTAAACGGCGTGCTTTCCGGGTAGATAACTTGTTGAACAAAATAGCGGGGGCGGGCGCGGACATCGTTATAAATGCGACCGATGTATTCGCCCAGCAGTCCCATACCGATGAATTGCGCGCCGATGAAGGTAAACAGAACGGCAAAGAGCATAAATACGCCTTCCGCCGCCCACTGCGGCCCCAGCGCCAGGCGAAGTACAATAAGCAATACCGACAGGCTAAACCCGCCGATGGCGATAACGCTGCCCAGCAGACTCAACAGGCGCAGCGGCGTCGTCGTCAGGCAGGTCACCAGGTCATACATCAGGTTAATGAGACGCATAAAACTGTATTTAGAGTCGCCAAATTCACGTTCAGCGTGATGCACCGGGATCTCGGTAGCCCGACGAGCGAAAATGTTGGCCAGAATAGGGATAAAGGTGCTGCGTTCATGGCAGCGCAACATAGTATCGATAATAGGGCGGCGATAGGCACGTAACATGCAGCCGTAATCGCCCATCGCTTTGCCCGTTGTGCGCTGGATCAGTAGATTAATGATTTTTGACGCCGATTTGCGAAACAGGCTGTCCTGTCGGTTCTGGCGCACGGTGCCTACCACATCGAACCCTTCATCGGCTTTCGCCACCAGGCGCGGGATCTCTTCCGGCGGGTTTTGCAGATCGGCATCCAGCGTAATGATGAGATCGCCGCTTACATGGCTAAACCCCGCCATGATCGCTGCATGTTGACCGTAGTTACGGTTGAGTAAAATAGAGATGATATGGCTATCGGCTTCCTGGGACGCCTTAACCATCAGCTCCGCCGAGCTATCGCTGCTACCATCATCTATCAATAAAATCTCCCACGCTTTGCCCAGACTCTCGCAGGCGGCGGTGGTGCGTCTTATCAATTCCGGCAGGCTTTCCTGTTCGTTATAGACAGGAATAACCACCGAGACTTTTTTTATGGGGGCGGCGTCAAACATGCTTATTGTCCTGCTATCTGATGAAGGGCGGTAATGACCCGATCAAAGTCACTCTCGGTCATGTCCGGGAAGAGCGGCAGTGAGCAGATCCGCTCGCTGTTCCACTCGGTGTCAGGCAGCGTGAGCGTTGGGAAACGTTCGCGATAATATTTTTGCGTATGCGCGGCGCGGAAATGCAGCCCTGTGCCGATGCCTTTCGTTTTCAGCGATGCCATCAGAGCATCCCGGGTAATACTGCAACGGGCTTCATCGACCCGGATAATGAATAAATGCCAGGCGTGAATATGTTCCCACGACGGAAGGCTCAGAGGCTGAAAAGGCAGGTCTGCCATTGCCTGGTGGTACTGCGCTGCGATGGCGGCGCGGCGAGCGTTAAGCGCATCCAGTTTCTGTAACTGAGCAAGCGCGATAGCGGCGTTGAGGTCGGGCAAATTATATTTGTAGCCCGGCGCCAGGACTTCCGCTTGTGGCGCGCGTCCTCCGCTCTGTCGATCCCAGGCATCAACGCCAAGCCCGTGAAACTTGAGACTGCGCAGTTTATCGGCGAATTGCGGGTTATCCGTGACGACGATACCGCCTTCAGCGCAGGTGATGTTCTTAATGGCGTGGAAGGAGAAAATCGCGGTGCCCCGGGCGCCAATGTGGCGACCTTTGTAGCTGGTTCCTGTCGCGTGCGCCGCGTCTTCAATCACCGGGATGCCATAACGCTCGCCAAGAGCGTAAATAGCGTCCAGATCGGCGGGCGCGCCAGCGTAGTGGACGGGGATAATTGCTTTGGTTTGTGGCGTAATCGCGGCTTCGATATGTTCAGGCGTGACCATCAGCGTATCGCGATCGACATCGACCATGACGGGGGTCGCGCCGAGTAAAACGATCATATTTAGCGTAGAAACCCACGTCATTGACGGTGTAATGACCTCGTCGCCTTCACCAATGCCCAGCGCCATCAACGCGATGTGCATACCGGCAGTGGCTGAACTGACGGCAACGGCATATTGATTGCCAGTTAGCCGACAAAACGCCGCTTCCAGTTCCTGATTTTTCGGGCCGGTTGTTATCCAACCTGAGTCCAGTACGGTCTTAACGGCAGCGAGCTCTTCCGCGCCCATCGCCGGACGGGAGAAAGGCAAAAAGTCCGACATCATTTTTCCTTCAGCCATTGAAAGCCGCTTTTCAAATATTTCGGCAATAGAAAAGGGCTTATTTTTTAACGCATTTAGCTGAACCCTACTGGATGAAGATTAAATTAACATTAAGAAATTAAGGTGAAGTAAAAAGATAATTTTTAACGGAATTATGCTTTGCTTTCGCCGAAAGTTTAAGGCATTTTATGCATGCCCAAAAGCTGTTTTTATGCTTCTGGCCTGGTCTTCCGTCGCGGAATTTCATTTTAATTGTATTGCTATTAAGTTAGCTGCACTGTCTGCCTGAGAGGTTAATGTGCTGGCATTTACCCTACGCTTTATTAAAAACAAACGCTATTTCGCGATTCTGGCGGGGGCGTTGGTTATTATCGCCGGGTTGACCTCACAACATGCCTGGAGTGGTAACGGTCTACCGCAGATTAACGGTAAAGCGCTGGCGGCGCTGGCGAAGCAGCATCCGGTAGTCGTGTTATTCCGCCATGCCGAGCGGTGCGATCGTTCCGATAATACCTGCCTGTCAGACAGCACGGGGATTACGGTCAAGGGTGCGCAAGATGCCAGAGCGCTGGGTAAAGCCTTCAGTGCCGATATACAAAATTACAATCTCTATTCCAGTAATACGGTGCGCACCATCCAGTCGGCAACCTGGTTTTCTGCGGGCAGGTCGCTTACGGTGGATAAAAAAATGATGGATTGCGGCAGCGGTATTTATGCTTCAATCAATACGTTACTGAAAAAGTCGCAGAATAAAAATATAGTCATTTTTACCCATAATCATTGTTTGACGTATATTGCAAAAAATAAGCGCGGCGTAAAGTTTGATCCGGACTATCTTAATGCGCTCGTTATGCATGCGGAAAACGGAAAACTCTTTTTAGATGGTGAATTTGTTCCCGGCTAGCCGCATGTTAAAAGCGTAAAGACAGCCTGAAGCGGCTGTCGTCATTATAATAACCCTTTCAATGCTAATGTGTGGCGTGTCGCTACATTCAAATCATACAGCGCCAGTTCTTCTGGCTTGACCCAGGCGTAGTCCTGAAATTCGTCGTTAATACATATATCGCGATTAGCGGAAACACAGTCGAAGATGAGATAAATCATATAAATCTCTTCTTGTCTGCCATCAGCGTAGGTTTTAACGCGGATATCGTCGCGGAAGGTCCACGGCGTAATATCGCTCAGAATCAGTTGTTCGCCGAGTTCTTCCCGAATCTCCCGACGCAGCGCCTCTTCAATGCGTTCGCCTGGCTCGACCCCGCCGCCCGACAGCGCCCACTGACCGGGAAAGACGCCGCGGTTGTCGGCCATTTTGCACAGCAGATAACAGCCATCATTTTGAATTAATGGGCAAACTATAGTTCGTTGACGCATAAGTCGCTTCCTTAAACCACCAGGTCATCAGCTTAACAAATCATTCTGCGAAATTCTTTGTGAAAAATGGAAGCGATAACGCAGACTGCGTTTTTTGTTAATCCTGTTGATGCAGGCGTCACCATGTGATGGCGCAATGATGCGGCATGGCGAAAGTAGTATTTCGTTACAATATGTTTTTGGAATGGTTTCTTAGTGCATTGATTCCTCAGCGTCTGGCAGTACAATTCTGCCGTTTTGGGGAGTTTTTCTTTATGTGCTTGCTGGAAAGGGTAAAAATGAAAAAAAGCATATTATTAGGTTTTGCCGGAATGCTGTTCGTTTCTGCATCGGCGCAGGCCATCAGTATTAGCAGCCAGGCGGGCGAAGATTACACCAACATTGGCGTGGGTTTTGGTACGGAATCGACGGGACTGGCGCTAAGCGGCAACTGGATGCACAACGATGATGATGGCGATGCTGCGGGCGTGGGTCTGGGGCTGAACATTCCGGTGGGACCGCTGCTGGCGACGGTAGGCGGTAAAGGTATTTATACCAATCCGAAAGACAGCGATGAAGGCTATGCGGCGGCTGTCGGCGGTGGGCTACAATGGAAAATCGGCAACAGCTTCCGTCTGTTCGGCGAGTATTATTATTCACCAGATTCGCTGTCCAGCGGTATCGACAGTTATGAAGAAGCGAATGCAGGCGCGCGTTTCACCATTATGCGCCCGCTGAGCATTGAAGCCGGTTATCGTTACCTGAACCTGGCGGGTAAAGACGGCAACCGCGATAATGCGATTGCTGACGGCCCTTATGTTGGCGTAAACGCCAGCTTTTGATGCTAACGGCGCGGCAATCGTCGCGCCATATTCCTCCTTTTCCCGTCATTCTTCTTTCCACGTCCTATTCCTCTTTGCGTTATAGTGTTTTCATCATAAGAGCAGGAGAACACAATGCTAAATGTGGAAATGCTATCCACCGGGGATGAGGTGTTGCACGGACAAATCGTTGACACCAATGCCGCCTGGCTGGCTGATTTTTTCTTTCATCAGGGCGTTCCGTTATCACGGCGAAATACGGTAGGCGATAATCTGGACAGTCTGGTCGCTATCTTGCGTGAACGCAGTCAACATGCTGATGTTTTGATTGTTAATGGCGGGTTAGGGTCGACCAGCGATGATTTAAGCGCGCTCGCCGCGGCAACGGCAAAAGGCGAAGGATTAGTACTGCACCAGGCGTGGCTGACCGAAATGGAACGCTACTTTCAGCAGCGTGGCCGCGTGATGGCGCCGAGCAACCGTAAACAGGCGGAACTGCCTGCCAGCGCGGAGTTTATTAATAATCCGGTCGGCACTGCCTGTGGATTTGCGCTCCAGCTCAACCGCTGCCTGATGTTTTTCACCCCCGGCGTACCGTCGGAATTTAAGGTTATGGTGGAGAAGGAAATCTTACCGCGGTTACGCGCGCGTTTTTCGCTGCCGGAGCCGCCGCTTTGCCTGCGGTTAACGACTTTTGGACGTTCAGAAAGCGACCTCGCGCAGCGTCTCGATTCACTGCCGTTGCCGCCCGGGGTGACGATGGGGTATCGCTCATCAATGCCGATCATTGAACTGAAATTGACCGGCCCGGCTACGCAACGGGAGGCGATGCTGGCGTTATGGCCAGAGGTCAAACGGGTTGCCGGGCAGAACCTGATTTTTGAAGGTACGGAAAACCTGCCGGCGCAAATAGCCCGCCGCCTGCAGGAAAGGCAGTTGAGTCTGACGTTGAGCGAGCAATACACCAGCGGCTTACTGGCGCTACAGCTTTCCCGCGCCGGGGCGCCTGTTCTTGCCAGCGAAGTCGTTCCTTCTCAGGAAGAGACGCTGGCGCAAACGGCGCACTGGACGACAGAACGGCGCAGCAATCATTATGCCGGTCTGGCGCTGGCCGTGTCGGGGCTGGAAAACGAACATCTTAATTTCGCGCTGGCGACGCCGGATGGCACGTATGCCTTACGCGTGCGTTTTAGCGCCAATCGGTATAGCCTGGCAATACGTCAGGAGGTCTGCGCGATGATGGCGCTAAATATGCTGCGCCGCTGGCTTAATGGCGAGGACATTACCAGCGAGCATGGCTGGATAGACGTGGTTGAATCATTGACATCATAATCCCTTTCTCTTATCTGCGATGGGAACGACATCGTGAGCCGGATAAGGCCGCTATGCCATTATCCGGCAATATCATCTGCTTTTTTGTCCAGCCAATTGTACTGAATACAAAGTAATACGTGCGTTAATTCACATTTATATGGTTAACCCTTCCACTCCGTTGGAAGGCGGATAAGCTTTGACGCGCTTCACAATTTTTTCCCTACTGACCTTTCACACTGATTCCAGTGTCTCAGACTGGAGTCCAATATGTTGGAATCAAGTAAAGTCCCGGCTCTTACTCGCGCAATCGACATCCTCAATTTGATCGCGCGTATTGGCCCATGCAGCGCGGCAATCATTATTGAAACGCTGCGTATTCCAAAAAGCACCGCGTACCTGCTGTTGAATGAATTAAAACGTCAGCGATTTATTAGCCTCGATCATCAGGATAACTACTGCCTGTGGACTAAGCTCGTTGAATTGTCGGGTCATGCGCTCAGCAAGATGGATCTGCGGGAGCTGGCGCGTCCTCGTCTAACACAACTGATGGATGAAACCGGGCTGCTGTGTCACTTGGGGATCATCGACCACGAAAATGCGTATTACATACTGAAAGTGGAATCCTCATCCACTATCAGCGTGCGCTCGCATGAGGGGAAAAGCCTCTCTCTTTATCGTTCCGGCATCGGCAAATGCCTGCTGGCATGGCAGCCGGCCGCCGTACGCAAAGCCATTATTGAACAACTGGTATGGGAGCGAGCCACGCTGACCACCATCACCGAGCCGCAACAATTTAATGATGAGCTGGAACGCATTCGCCAGCGTGGATGGAGCTTTGATAACGGGGAGGATTATCCGGATGTCCGCTGCGTTGCCGCACCGGTATTTAATGCCAGAAACGAACTGACCGCGGCAATTTCAGTGGTCGGCACGCGCCTGCAAATCAACGAAGAGAATCTTGATTATTTGGCCGGTAAAGCTATTGCCTGTGCCAAAGATATTTCACGCCTGTTGGGATGGAAAAGTCCCTTCGACTCACTCGCATCTTAAAATGGAGAATATTATGACTCTTCCTAAAATTAAACACGTTCGAGCCTGGTTTATTGGGGGCGCTACCGCAGAGAAAGGGGCTGGCGGCGGGGATTATCACGACCAGGGAGGAAATCACTGGATTGATGACCATATCGCCACTCCCATGAGCAAATATCGCGACTATGAGCAGTCTCGTCAGTCTTTTGGAATCAACGTGTTAGGGACGCTGATTGTCGAAGTAGAGGCGGAAAATGGGCAGACGGGGTTCGCCGTTTCGACAGCAGGGGAGATGGGCTGTTTTATCGTAGAAAAACATCTTAACCGGTTTATTGAAGGCAAATGCGTAAGCGATATCAAACTTATTCACGATCAGATGCTCGGCGCGACCATGTACTACTCCGGTTCCGGCGGTCTGGTGATGAACACGATTTCCTGTGTGGATCTGGCGCTGTGGGATCTGTTTGGCAAGGTGGTTGGGCTGCCGGTTTATAAATTGCTGGGCGGAGCGGTGCGCGATGAAATTCAGTTTTACGCCACCGGCGCACGCCCGGATCTGGCTAAAGAAATGGGCTTTATCGGCGGTAAAATGCCGACTCACTGGGGGCCGCACGATGGTGATGCGGGGATCCGTAAAGATGCCGCGATGGTGGCGGATATGCGTGAAAAGTGCGGGCCGGATTTCTGGCTGATGCTCGACTGCTGGATGAGTCAGGATGTGAACTATGCGACTAAACTGGCTCACGCCTGTGCGCCATTTAATCTCAAATGGATTGAAGAGTGTCTGCCGCCGCAGCAGTATGAAGGCTATCGCGAATTAAAACGCAACGCGCCTGCAGGGATGATGGTTACCAGCGGCGAACACCATGGTACGCTGCAATCCTTCCGCACTCTGGCAGAAACCGGCATTGATATTATGCAGCCGGATGTTGGTTGGTGCGGCGGATTAACCACGCTGGTTGAGATCGCCGCGCTTGCCAAATCGCGCGGGCAACTGGTGGTGCCGCACGGTTCGTCTGTCTATTCGCACCATGCAGTTATTACTTTCACTAATACCCCTTTCAGCGAGTTCCTGATGACCAGCCCGGACTGTTCCACCCTGCGTCCGCAATTTGACCCGATTCTCCTGGATGAGCCGGTGCCGGTGAATGGACGCATCCATAAATCAGTGCTGGATAAGCCGGGCTTCGGCGTCGAGCTTAACCGTGACTGTCACTTGAAACGCCCTTATAGCCACTAATAACTCGTGCGTTGCCTTTGTACGGCAACGCCCTCATCCTGTTGAGGATATTGCTATGAGCATCACTTTACTTGACGGCGTAGTGAAGAAAAACCGCGCACGTTTAATTCCTTTTATGTTGGCACTGTATGTACTGGCGTTTCTGGATCGTTCAAATATTGGTTTTGCCAAAGAGACCTATCAGATAGATACCGGGCTAAGTAATGAAGCCTACGCGCTAGGGGCCGGTATTTTCTTTGTGGTTTACGCTTTCCTTGGCGTACCTGCTAACCTGCTGATGCGCAAATTTGGCGCAAGAACCTGGATCGGCACGACTACCCTGCTGTGGGGCTTTCTCTCTGCTGCGATGGCCTGGGCGGATAGTGAAGCAAAATTCCTGATAATCCGCACGCTATTGGGCGCGGCGGAGGCTGGATTTTTCCCCGGCATGATCTATCTAACTTCACAATGGTTCCCGCAGCGTAACCGTGCCAGCATTATGGGGCTATTTTATATGGGCGCGCCGCTGGCGTTAACGTTGGGTTCGCCGCTCTCCGGCGCTCTGCTGGAGATGCATGGTTTTATGGGGCACCCGGGATGGTTCTGGATGTTCGTTATCGAAGGCCTACTGGCGATTGGCGCAGGGATATTCACCTTTTTCTGGCTTGATGACACTCCGCAGCAGGCGCGTTTTCTTAGCCTGGAAGAAAAGAACGCGCTTATCAGGCAACTGGCGAGCGAAGAAGAGAAAAAGGTCACGTCAAGGCTTGCGGATGCGCTGCGTAATGGACGCGTCTGGCAACTGGCTATTATTTATCTGACGATTCAGGTGGCGGTATACGGACTCATCTTTTTCCTGCCGACCCAGGTTGCCGCGCTATTGGGCACTAAAGTGGGCTTTACCGCTTCGGTGGTAACAGCGGTTCCCTGGGTGGCGGCTTTGCTTGGCACATGGCTTATTCCTCGCTACTCCGACCGTACCGGCGATCGCCGTAACGTTGCGGCAGTGACGTTACTGGCTGCGGGTATTGGCATTGGCCTGTCAGGTCTGGTTTCTCCGGTGCTCGCTATTCTGGCGCTCTGTGTTGCAGCAGTAGGATTTATTGCCGTTAAGCCCGTATTCTGGACCATGCCGACGCAGCTACTTTCCGGTACGGCTCTGGCGGCAGGAATTGGTTTCGTTAATCTGTTTGGCGCTGTGGGCGGTTTTATTGCCCCAATTCTGCGCGTAAAAGCGGAAACGTTGTTTGCCAGCGATGCGGCGGGCCTGCTGACGCTGGCCGGAGTCGCCATCATTGGCTCATTAATTATCTTCACGCTGAGCGTTAATTGTCCGGTGGCGCAATCCGGCGCTGCGCATCATTAATCTTATCTACGTTGTAAGGATCGCTATGAACGCATTGTTATCAAATCCTTTTAAAGAAGGATTACGTAAAGGGGATACGCAAATTGGTTTGTGGCTCAGTTCAACCACCTCTTATATGGCGGAGATTGCGGCGACGTCGGGTTATGACTGGTTGTTAATAGATGGCGAGCACGCGCCTAATACGGTGCAGGACTTGTATCATCAGTTACAGGCCATCGCCCCATACGCCAGCCAGCCGGTGATTCGCCCGATCGAGGGAAGTAAAGCGCTCATTAAACAGGTACTGGACATCGGGGCGCAAACGCTACTGATCCCGATGGTTGACACCGCAGAACAGGCGCGCCAGGTCGTTTCCGCTACCCGATACCCGCCGTTGGGGCAACGAGGCGT
The DNA here is from genome assembly GCF_050574145.1 of Salmonella sp. GDC200615. Taxonomy (NCBI): domain Bacteria; kingdom Pseudomonadati; phylum Pseudomonadota; class Gammaproteobacteria; order Enterobacterales; family Enterobacteriaceae; genus Salmonella; species Salmonella sp. GDC200615. The sequence continues at coordinate 1,525,751 of NZ_CP192247.1, forward strand.
TGGCGCGAGCGTGGCGCGTGCGGCGCGCTGGGGGAGAATCGACAACTATATGGCACAGGCCAATGAGTCGCTCTGCCTGTTGGTGCAGGTTGAAAGCAAAGTGGCGCTGGAAAACCTTGACGCGATTCTGGAGGTTGAAGGCATTGATGGCGTCTTTATCGGTCCGGCAGATCTCTCTGCTTCATTGGGTTACCCCGATAATGCCGGACACCCGGAAGTGCAGCGAATCATTGAATCGTGTATTTATCGTATTCGCGCTGCCGGAAAAGCGGCGGGTTTTTTGGCGGTCGATCCGGCAATGGCGCAGAAATGTCTGGCGTGGGGCGCGAATTTTGTCGCGGTCGGGGTAGATACGATGCTCTACACCGAGGCGCTGGACAGCAGGTTGGCGATGTTTAAATCTGTTCAGTCAGTAAGCACGGCAAAACGTAGTTATTGAGAAAAATGCCGGATGGCACGTATGCCTTACGCATGCGTTTTAGCGCCTATCGGTATAGTCTGGCAATACGTCAGGAGGTTTGTGCGGTGATGGCGCTAAATATGCTGCGCCGTTGGCTTAATGGCGAGGACATTACCAGCGAGCATGTGGATAGACGTGGTTGAATCATTGACGGCATAGAACTTTTAGTGGGAAGGCCTGGCCTTCCCATCCTTATATACTTATAAATTCTTGGCAGAGCATCATTTCAGGATAAGTACTCGCCATTACTGGAGACTGTATTCATATATTTGTCGCCGGGTTTGGGTGTTAAATAGTGTTTGTTCCTCTACTGAAAGCGTTAAGAAATTTTCCGCAAACTCTCGTAGTGTGGTAGCAGGATCGTTTTGTCCTGCATTCGATAAGAGTTGAATTGCATGGTAACAAAATAGACCACAGCCGTTGGGTACATTATTTTGTAAATTAGTTTCAATAAAATCAATATTTTCGTTTTCTGATATACCTGCAATTTTTGCTGCTTCTATAATCTCTTGCTTAGTATTTTCATTTAAATCATAATAAGTATTAAATATAAGGCATTTTATTTTTTCTGCAAGTTTATAAAATAAACAGAGAAGCCAGTGATCTCCTGTATTTACCAGGAAGACTTCATTGTGAGATAATCCTGATTGAGCAATCTTTTCAAGTAGCTGAGTGCTTAATATATTTTCTTTGGTGGTAGGATGAATCAGCCCAATAGGATAGTTTACCGAGAGAAGAGGTGATTCTTGAACCAGACCTTGCGTTGCAGCTGCCAGCTCATCTGACGACAACATTCGCGCACCACACCAAAGATTTTCAACTCCTACCTGTTCTTGATCTGTCTGAGCGAACTGGTCGCCCATAATTTTATGTGCTATTCCTATTTTTTTAGAAAGGTCGGTTGTCGCTGAACCGGCCATATAAAGTAATCTGGAAGGGGCATGTAGCTTTTTCCACTCAGTATTATTTTTTGTTATATCGTTATTGGCGATTTGATGTAATACAAGGCAAGCCTGATTGATTTTTTTGTCTATATCTGGTGATCCCGATCTTTTTCCGCTAAAGAGATCAAAAAGTAATTTCTCAACTTTATGTCCCAGGTCATCGTTGCGTAACGCAAGATTGCATAACAGATCAATACAATTCTGATTACCGTTCTCTACTTCGCCAATCAACAACGCAAGCGCCTCATCGCTCACATCTTCTGAATATAAACTGTGAAATTGCGGTGTGCTCAATCGGTAAAGTGAATTTACACATATATTCATTTTGCTCTGTTTCCTGGTAGGTGAAAGTAACGAATATGATGTCATGTATAATTATTTGTAAAAATATTATTGTTAGTGGGAGATATATTAAATCAGGCATAGACCTGATTTTATTATTATTCACATAACACTCAATTATTATTGGAGATATTCAGTTATCCCCCTCTTTAAAGGAGGCTGGTAACGCGGCGATACAAGAGATATTGCTCTATAAACAGTAACGTCGTTATCTGTCATGCCACCGTGGGTTAGCGGTCATGGTTAACCAAATAGGGCAGGTTATTGCAAAGAGACATCCGCGTTTATACCCAAAATAATCCGTAGCCAACACATAAGCAACTTGAAGTATGAAGGGTATATGTCTGATGGAAAATCGTCCCTGGTGAGTAGGGTAATAGCGCCGGAGGGGCTCCGGCGCTTTTTACTTAGCCGAGCGCCTGGGCCAGTAGCGTAATGGGGTGTTCGCAGCGTTTGCTTGTAGACATCTCAATTTGCCACTTACAGGTTTCACAATCGGTGACGACAATGTCGGCGCCGCTCTCTTCAATCTGGCGGAACAGTGGCGCGCCGATGGACTGTGATGTCGGATAGTTTTCCTTTTTAAATCCATACGTACCGGCAATGCCGCAGCACTGTGAATCAAGTACCGTCAATTCAAGCCTCGGAGTTTGCCGCAACAGTTCAAGCGTGTAAAGCGTCCAGCCCATTTTTTCCATATGACACGGCGTATGGTAGACCACTTTCAGCGGTAAAGGATTAAGCGGCAGCGTTTTCCCGGCATCCAGTTTGCGCCATAGCCAGCGGGTGGCCAGCTCGATATGTTCGCGCAGCCCGGCGTTGTCCACGTCCAGCACTTCAGGATATTCATCGCGCAACGCAAACGTACAGGTGGATGACGTGGCGATGACCGGAATACCTTTGACGGCAATCGCCTCGCGTAGCGACTCCACATTGCTGATAGCCTGTTTGCGAGCTTTATCCGTAAAACCGTTAGCGATCAGCGGTACGCCGCAACACTTCTCTTTACTCAGTAACTGTACGCCAGTACCCATTGCGTTCAGCACCTTAATCAGATCTTTTCCGAGCTGCGGATGATTGTAATTCACAAAACAGCCATGGAAAAAGGCGACCTGATCTTTGTATTTAGCCTGCTGCGCCGCCACGCTACGATACCAGCGGCGGAAGGTGCCGAAAGAGTATTTTGGTAAGGTGCGGCGATGATCGATTTTGAGCGCGTAATCAAGCAACTGGCGCACTGGCTTTAATGCGGTGGCGGTATTGACCACCGGCGCGAACGGCGTTGAAACGCTGCCCATCAGATCGGTATGGCTGAGAATAAAATTACGCAATGACGGGCGCGTCGTATCGTATTTTGCGCGGGCGCGCTGGATGATATCGCCAATCTTCACGTCCGACGGACAGGCGACCTCACACCGTTTGCAGTTAATGCAATATTTCAGTGCCTCATCATACAGTGCGCCGTCTTTCAGACGCAGGCGCTCGCCATCCGGTCCGGCCTGTTTAGGGCCAGGGTAGCCAGGATTAACGCGGCTGACCGGGCATGCGGTGGTGCACACCGTACATTTAATACAACTTTCAAAACGTGTGTCGCTCATTGCTGTTCTCCTGCACGCTCAGCGATATGGTGCGCGGCCTGGAGGGCGCTGACTGCGCAGACACCGCCGCCGCATCCCTCAGCTATAGGATCGAATCCCGCCAGCACAGAACCTATTGCATACAGATTTTCTACCGTGTTGCCCGCAAGGGAGGGGCGGAAGGCGTCATCCGTCACGACGCCAAACTGCTGCCAGGGCTGTGGGTCAAAGAAATGTTGTTGATACCATTCGGCGCGGGTGGCCGTTTGCTGTACGTCGAGCCCTAAAATAGGTTCGCGGATCCCTTCGCGCTCGGCAACCAGACCGCTACTAAAGAAGCTACCGCTGGCAAGTACGGCAAAACGCGGGCGCAGTGGGATATCGGCATGGTTGCGGGTCCATATTTCGCTCACGGTACCGCGACGGCAGGTGACTTTCTTCACTTCATCGCCCGGCATCCAGATGCCGCCCTGACGGACAAACTGGCGCTGGAGCTGATTGTGCAGACGAATACCGAGCACCGATGGCGGCAGCGTTGACAGCAGCGTGAGCGCGCAGGGCAGACGTTCGTTAAGCCAGCGCCACAGCGTATCGTTCGCCAGCCCGAAACAGGCGGGCATGATGATCATGTCGCAGTTTGTCGCTATTGGCGACAGCGCGTCGTACAGCAGCGGCCATTTTTCTTCGTTATCAAGCAGACGCGCAATATTGACCGCGCGAAATTCCGTCGGGTTATCACGCAGTACGTCCAGTTCCGGAAGGTCGATTTCTGCGGTTTCCACGTTGAGGTCGCGTTGGCGCAGCGACGCTGCCGCAAGGTGCGCCTGGAAATCCAGTAATCCGCTAACGCCGACGACGCAAATTCGCTGTGCGGATAACGGCCAGACCGGTACTTCCGGCGAGCTAAGCCAGGTTGAACGCAATGTGCCAAGCGGCGTGACACGCTGGTGCGCCTGCTGTACGTCACCGTATAACTGCGCGCCGCTGGCGTTAAGTAGCGTTTGCGCCTGTTGCGCCAGCGTAAGGACTTTTTGCGCGCCTAAACGCGAATAAGGATGTTCAGGCGCCTGGCGGCACAGCGCATCAAGCCCGGCGGTAATGTCGGTCACCGGTTGGCCGTCGGGCAGGGCGCTGAGTAGATCCAGCGAGCCGGAGGAAAAATGCAGCGCGCTTTGTCCGCGGGTGACGATGGCGCAGCGTAATCCATGCTGCTGGAGTTGCAGTCCGCATAGCAAACCGGCGAGACCGCCGCCCATAATAACCGTATCAAATTTCATCCTGGTGCTCCTTCTCCAGACCGCATAATCCCTGATAAACCCAGCGCGTGAATTCGCTTTCGCGCAGCGCGTCTCCCCAGGCGACAGGTTGTACGCCTTTCCAGCGCTCATTCAGAAATTCAGAGAGTTGCGTAATAGATTGCGCCGCGGTCGTCACATTAAAACGCTGCAATAGCCCGGCCGCGCGGCAGGCGCACAGTTCGCCCTGGCAAGTGCCCATCCCTACGCGGGTGCGACGGCGCAGATCCAGCAGGCTATTCACGGTTAAGTTTTCGATGGCATACTGCACTTCCCCCGCCGTGACGGCCTCGCATTCACAGACCAGGCTACGGTGTTGGCGGCCTTCACTCAGCCACCCCGGCGTGCGATCGCCATGCCGATAAACCGCCGATCCGCGTAGCGGCGCGGGAAGCGAGATAATGCGTTTCAGCGTATGTTCCGTGGACTCTTTTGAGCCAGGCAACGGCGTATCTGCCGTGATGCAGGGGCGAGTATTGCCCAACTTGCGGCACACGGCGTCGGTCGCCCATTCCGCCATCAGGCGGTAAGTCATTAGCTTCCCGCCGGTAATGGTAATGAAGCCATCAAGCCCGTCGCGTTCGGCGTGGTCGAACAACACAATACCGCGGCTGACGTTCCGACCGCTGGGATCGTCATCGCTGGCCACCAGCGGGCGGACGCCGGAATACGCGCGCAGAATACGCGTTTTCGCCATGACAGGGGCCAGTTTTTCCCCTTCACGCAGCAGGATATCGACTTCATCTGCGGTGACGCGGTTGCTGTCTATCTCATTGTAATCAATATGGGTAGAGGTAGTGCCGATCAATGAAATCGTATCGCCAGGTACCAGAATGTCGGCATCCGATGGTTTCCGGCAGCGGTTAATGACATGCTGGTTGATCCGATGGTCCATGATCAACAGCGAGCCTTTCGCCGGGAACATGCGAATACTCAGGTCGGCGTATTCGGCGATCCGTTGCCCCCAGATACCAGCCGCATTGACCACCACCGGCGCGTGAAGCGTCTGGGTTTCGCCAGTGAGATGGTTGCGCGCATGGACGCCGCAGACCGTTGCGCCTTCACGAATGAGCCCGGTCACTTCATGCGCCGTTAACACGATTGCGCCATGTTCTCTGGCATCCAGCATATTGGCGGCGGTAAGGCGGAAAGGGTCCACGGTGCCATCCGGCACTTTTACCGCACCGATGAGCGCAGGGTTAACGGAAGGTTCGATGATGCGAGCCTGCTGCGGATCGATGGCTTCAGCGCGAATGCCCGCCGCTTCACAGGCGCGAATAAAGGTGGCCTGAAACGCAAGATCATCTTCCGGCAACGTAATAAACAGACCATCCGTCGGTTCGACGCAATGGCGGGAGATCCGTTTTAAAATCTGGTTTTCACTAATGCACTCGCGCGCGGATTCCGCGTCGGTAACCGCATAACGAGCGCCGCTGTGCAGCAGTCCGTGGTTACGCCCGGTCGCGCCGGTCGCTATATCATGCCGTTCCACCAGAATGACACGTAAACCGCGCAGCGCGCAGTCGCGGGCGATCCCTGCGCCTGTTGCTCCACCGCCAATGATAATCACGTCACTTGCTTGCGAGTCGCGAGTTTTCATTGTTTTTCCTCACAGTTCGTTTTTTATCATTTAGCCATACAAATCATATGGAATGTTTGATTTCGCGCATAATCGCTCACTATTCGAAAATGAAACGTGATTTCGTGCGCCTTTCTGAACATTAGTCATAAATCTGTAACAATATGTGCTGTAATTCACATTAACGTGACGTATCTTTACTTAACATCGCGGCCACACTGGGAGCAGCGGGGTTGTTTGAACGAACTGCGGTGTTTACCTCTAAATAAAATATGGGCCACGGAGGCTACAATATGTTGAGTATTTTTAAACCAGCGCCGCATAAAGCGCGCTTGCCAGCGGCGGAGATTGATCCGACCTATCGCCGATTACGCTGGCAGATTTTCCTGGGGATATTCTTTGGCTATGCCGCGTATTATCTGGTGCGCAAGAACTTTGCCCTCGCGATGCCCTACCTGGTAGAACAGGGTTTTTCACGCGGCGATCTGGGCTTTGCGTTGTCCGGGATTTCCATCGCTTATGGTTTTTCGAAATTTATAATGGGTTCGGTGTCCGATCGCTCGAATCCGCGCGTTTTTCTGCCGGCAGGGTTGATTCTGGCCGCAGCAGTCATGTTGTTTATGGGCTTTGTGCCGTGGGCGACATCCAGCATCGCCGTGATGTTTGTGCTGTTGTTCCTTTGCGGCTGGTTCCAGGGGATGGGGTGGCCGCCGTGCGGACGTACGATGGTTCACTGGTGGTCGCAGAAAGAGCGCGGCGGCATTGTGTCGGTCTGGAACTGTGCGCATAACGTCGGCGGCGGGATCCCGCCACTGCTGTTCCTGCTGGGGATGGCGTGGTTTAACGACTGGAAAGCGGCGCTCTATATGCCAGCCTTTGGCGCGATTGTGGTGGCGCTGTTCGCTTTCGCAATGATGCGCGATACGCCGCAATCCTGCGGTCTGCCGCCTATCGAAGAGTATAAAAACGACTATCCGGACGACTACAACGAAAAAGCGGAAGAAGAGCTGACTGCGAAGCAGATCTTCATGCAGTACGTACTGCCGAACAAATTACTATGGTATATCGCTATCGCCAACGTGTTTGTTTATCTGCTGCGCTACGGCATCCTCGACTGGTCGCCGACCTACCTGAAAGAAGTGAAGCATTTCGCACTGGATAAATCCTCCTGGGCCTACTTCCTGTATGAATACGCGGGTATTCCGGGCACGCTGCTGTGTGGCTGGATGTCGGATAAAGTCTTCCGCGGCAACCGCGGTGCGACCGGCGTGTTCTTTATGACCCTGGTGACTATCGCGACCATCGTTTACTGGATGAACCCGGCAGGGAACCCGAACGTTGATATGGCTTGTATGATTATCATCGGCTTCCTGATCTACGGCCCGGTAATGTTGATCGGTCTGCACGCGCTGGAACTGGCGCCGAAAAAAGCGGCGGGTACGGCGGCGGGCTTTACCGGTCTGTTTGGTTACCTGGGCGGTTCTGTCGCTGCAAGCGCCATTGTGGGTTATACCGTTGACTTCTTCGGTTGGGATGGCGGCTTTATGGTGATGATTGGCGGCAGCATTCTGGCGGTAATCCTGCTGGTGGTCGTGATGATTGGTGAAAAACGCCATCATGATGAGCTGCAGTTAAAACGCAACGGAGGCTAATAACATGAAAACCACACTGAAAAACCTTAGCGTGGCGTTAATGTTGGCAGGAATGACCATCGGAAGCGGCGCCGTGGCGGCTGAAAAAGTCGTTATCGCCCACCGTGGTGCCAGCGGTTATCTGCCGGAGCATACGCTACCGGCGAAAGCGATGGCGTATGCGCAAGGGGCAGATTATCTGGAACAGGATTTAGTGATGACAAAGGACGACCATCTGGTCGTCCTCCATGACCACTACCTTGACCGGGTGACTGACGTCGCTGACCGTTTTCCGGACCGGGCGCGTAAAGATGGGCGCTATTACGCTATCGATTTTACGCTGGATGAAATTAAATCCCTGAAGTTTACCGAAGGGTTTGATATTGAAAACGGCAAAAAAGTACAAACTTATCCGGGCCGTTTCCCGATGGGAAAATCTGATTTCCGCATTCATACCTTTGAAGAGGAAATTGAATTCGTTCAGGGATTAAATCACTCTACCGGTAAAAATATCGGTATTTATCCGGAAATTAAAGCGCCGTGGTTCCATCATCAGGAAGGGAAAGATATTGCCGCGAAAACGCTGGAAGTGCTGAAGAAGTATGGTTACACCGGCAAGCAGGACAATGTCTATTTGCAGTGTTTTGATGTCGCTGAGCTGAAACGTATTAAGAATGAACTGGAACCCAAAATGGGGATGGATCTCAATCTGGTTCAACTTATTGCGTATACCGACTGGAATGAAACACAGCAGAAACAGCCGGACGGTCGTTGGGTAAATTACAACTACGACTGGATGTTTAAGCCGGGCGCTATGAAGCAGGTGGCGGAATATGCGGACGGTATTGGTCCGGATTACCATATGCTGGTTGCGGAAGGCTCAACGAAAGGGAATATCAAGCTGACTGGAATGGTGCAAGACGCGCATCAGAATAAGATGGTAGTGCATCCTTACACTGTGCGTGCCGATCAATTGCCGGACTATGCCACAGACGTCAATCAGTTGTACGACATCCTGTATAACAAGGCGGGCGTCGACGGGCTGTTCACTGACTTCCCGGATAAGGCGGTTATGTTCCTGCAAAAAAATGACTAAAGGTTTGCCATAGTCGAAGTGACGCGCCGGATGAGGGCATAAACGCCTCATCCGGCCTGGCGCAACGTTTGCCAGCGTAAGTCTGGTAAACGCAATGCCATCAGGCGGGGTTGTTTTATAGCAACCCCTCATCGGTCAGTGTTTCCATACATTTTTGTAATAAAAATAACGGACTTCCTTCTACCGGCGGTTCTTTTGCTAACAGGGAAATTTGTCGATAAAAGGTGGGTTCCAGCGCCACGGAGCATAATTTTCCTGTCGTGGCTTTTAAGGTTAATTCTGGCAATAAGGCGATACCTAATCCCTGGCGAATAAAATTCAGCGCAGTATCGGGATGGTTAAATTCATATTTAAATATCGGCTCAATACCCTTTTCTTTAAACAACGCCATAATGCTTAATTCATAACGACCTTTACTGACAATAAGTGGTTCGTCCATCAGTTCTTCGACCGTTACCGTACTATTGGCCGCCAGGGGATGATTTTCAGGCACCACTACGGTGAATTTATCCCGGTAAATGGGGACGCAATACATACCGTTGACCGGAAAAGGAACGAAACCGGCATCAATACTTCCGTCCTGCAGCGAATCAATAATAGCCGTACTGTTCTCTTCATAGGGGATAATTTTTACATTTGGATGATGGCTTTCAAAATAGCGAATGACGCCGGGTAAAATGCAGGCGCAGGCGCTGGGAAAACAGCCAATCCGTAGCGTACGGGCCGGGTTCTTTTTTTCTTGTTCGGCAATCTCTTTTACCGCGTTGACGTCGCGCTGGATCGCGCGTAAGTGCCTGACGATGCGGCTACCGGCGGCGGTAAGCTCAATCTCTTTACGACGCTCACGAATCAATATGTCAACGCCGAGCTCCTCCTCAAGCGCGGAGATGGCCTGGCTGACGGCGGATTGCGTCATGTATAGCCGTTTGCTGGCCTCGGTAAATCCGCCGTACTCCAGTACGGCAAGCAGGGCGTGGATTTGAGTTAGTGTCATTAGTAAAACCTAATTAATATAATTAAAACGATTAATTTTTCTAATAGAGTGCACTTGTTTATACTGCGATTCTATCGAATACATCACATTTTGACGCACCTGATAGGTGTTCAGTTGAGCTGAGCGTTGCCTGCGTGCGCCATCTGAGCGGGTCGTTAAGAATGAAAGAAAAATTATGGACGAAGGATTTTTGGGCAATCACCATAGTCAGTTTTATTATCTTTTTTGTTTTTTATGTACTGCTAACTTTATTACCCATTTATATCGCTGACCGCCTGCATGCTTCTGCAGATAAGGCCGGGCTGTTAGTGACATGTTTCCTGGCCGCGGCAATTGTTATTCGGCCATTTGCCGGACAATGGGTGGGAAAATATTCGAATAAAAAGATTCTGGTGCTCTCTTCTCTGGCTTTTTTGGTGATTACCGCGCTGTATCCGGTTTGCCATTCTATCGAGTCGCTGCTCTTTATCCGCGTACTTCATGGGATTACGTTTGGTGTTATTACCACGGTAAAAGGAACTATTTCAGCGCGGTTAATTCCGGCCTCCCGACGTGGAGAGGGCATCAGCTTTTTCTCTTTAGCGATGGGCCTTGCGATGGTCGTAGGACCGTGGATCGGTTTGAATATGGCCCGCTGGAACGCGTTCACTGCCGCATTCTGGCTTTGTTCCGCTGTAGCGGCGTTAGGGATTGTACTTTCCCTGATTGTGACGGTCCCTCCGGTAATTCGTCATGCCGATGGTTCGAAACCGAATCTGGGTTTTGCCGCGATGTTTGACCGCGCCGCCTTGCCTTTTGCGCTGGTCACCTTTTTTATGACTTTCTCCTATGCCGGCGTATCGGCTTTCCTGGCGCTGTATGCGCGTGAGCTGGATTTAATGGCGGCGGCCAGTAATTTCCTGCTGTGCTACGCGATTTTCCTGATGATATGCCGTACCTTCACCGGGAATATTTGTGATAAAAAAGGGCCGAAATATGTTGTTTTCCCATGCCTGTTGGCTTTTACCATCGGTCTGGTGGCGCTGGGCTACACCAATGGCAGCATCATGATGATTATCTCCGGCGGTTTCATCGGTATCGGCTACGGTTCGGTCACGCCGGTTTTCCAGACGCAAATTATCAGCTCGGTTGAACCGCATAAAATCGGCGTGGCGAATTCACTGTTCTTTAACGCGATGGATGCCGGAATGGCGATTGGCGCCTTTATCATGGGAATGATGGTTGAGTCGGTTGGCTATCGTATGATTTATGTCGCTGGCGCGGTGCTGGTGGTACTCGCTGGCGCACTGTATGCCGTGCAGATGAAAAAACGTGGCGTGATGCCTTTGGTTTCCACCAGCGAGTTGCACTGAGTTACATCTCGATTTCGATATCGCCTTTTGCCCTGCAGCAGCAGGGCAAAATCTCTCCCGGCTGGATAAACGCTAAAGGTTCCGTAATCCAGTCAACCTGACCGGCAACCAGTCGGGTACGGCAGGAGCCGCAATAACCTTCGCGGCACTGATACTCCACCTCAACGTTATGCGATTCCAGCGCGGCCAGCAGAGAAGGGTGTTCATCCTGGCACAGCAGCTGTGTGCCAGTGATACGCAGCGTGACGCGTCCCATCAGAGCTGGAAATTACTCAGATCGTCGGTATCGACTTCCGAATCGATTTGTCCGACCAGATAAGAACTAACTTCCACTTCCTGTGGCGCAACCTGAACGTTATCGGACACCAGCCAGGTATTGATCCACGGGATTGGGTTGGAGCGGGTCTGGAACGGCAGATCCAGCCCTACCGCCTGCATACGAATATTAGTAATATATTCAACGTATTGACACAGGATATCTTTATTCAGGCCGATCATCGAACCGTCGCGGAACAGATAGTCCGCCCACTCTTTTTCCTGCTGCGCCGCCTGCACGAACAGGTCATAACATTCCTGTTTACACTCTTCGGCGATTTCCGCCATCTCCGGGTCGTCCACGCCGCTACGCAACAGGTTCAGCATATGTTGCGTGCCGGTCAGATGCAGAGCTTCGTCACGGGCGATCAGACGGATAATTTTGGCGTTGCCTTCCATCAGTTCACGCTCGGCAAATGCGAAAGAGCAGGCGAAGCTGACGTAGAAGCGGATGGCTTCCAGCGCGTTCACGCTCATCAGGCACAGATACAGTTTTTTCTTCAGCTCACGCAGATTCACGACAACCGTTTTGCCATTAACGGTATGGGTGCCTTCACCGAGCAGGTGCCAGTAACTGGTCATCTCAATAAGTTCGTCGTAGTAGGCGGAGATACCTTCGGCGCGCTTCTGAATTTGCTCATTGGTCACGATATCGTCAAACACGACCGCCGGATCGTTGACGATGTTACGAATAATGTGGGTGTAGGATCGTGAGTGAATCGTCTCAGAAAACGCCCAGGTCTCTACCCACGTCTCCAGCTCCGGGATGGAAATGAGCGGCAGCAGGGCGACGTTCGGGCTACGTCCCTGAATGGAATCCAGCAGCGTCTGGTATTTGAGGTTGCTGATGAAGATATGTTTTTCGTGCTCCGGCAACGCCTGATAATCGATACGATCGCGGGAGACGTCGACCTCTTCCGGACGCCAGAAGAAAGAGAGCTGTTTTTCGATCAGTTTTTCGAAGATGTCATATTTCTGCTGGTCATAGCGTGCAACGTTGACCGGCTGGCCAAAGAACATGGGTTCCTTGAGCTGATCGTTTTTCGTCTGTGAAAAAGTGGTGTATGCCATTGAAGTGAATCCTTTATGGGATGAGCGCCGGATGGCGGCGCAAGCGCCTTATCCGGCCTACAAACCGTACAATCGTAGGCCGGGTAAGCATAGCGCTACCCGGCACTATTCATCAGATCTTACAAGCGCCGCTTTCGCAGCCATCGTCCTGAATAGAAGGCGCCAAATCGTCCTGCGCATCTTCCGCGCCGTCGCGGGTATTTTGATAGTACAGAGTTTTCACGCCAAACTTATACGCGGTGAGCAAATCTTTCAGCAGTTGCTGCATCGGCACTTTTCCTGACGGGAAACGTGACGGATCGTAGTTGGTATTGGCGGAAATCGACTGATCGATAAACTTCTGCATGATACCCACCAGTTGCAGATAACCGTCGTTGTTCGGCATCTCCCACAACAGTTCGTAAGCGTCTTTCAGATGCTCATAATCCGGCACGACCTGACGCAAAATACCGTCTTTCGAGGCCTTGATGCTGACGTAGCCGCGCGGCGGCTCAATGCCGTTGGTGGCGTTGGAGATCTGGGACGACGTTTCCGACGGCATTAGCGCCGATAGCGTGGAGTTACGCAGACCGTGGGTTTTGATCGACTCACGCAGCTGTTGCCAGTCGTAGTGCAGCGGTTCGTTGACGATCGCATCCAGATCTTTTTTGTAGGTGTCGATCGGCAAAATGCCTTTTGCATAGGTGGTTTCGTTGAACCATGGGCAGGCGCCTTGCTCTTTCGCCAGTTCGTTGGACGCTTTAAGCAGATAGTACTGAATGGCTTCGAAGGTTTTATGCGTCAGATTATTGGCGCTGCCGTCGGAATAACGCTTACCGTTTTTCGCCAGCCAGTAGGCGAAGTTAATCACGCCAATGCCCAGCGTACGACGGCCCATTGCGCCGCGTTTGGCAGCCGGAATCGGGTAATCCTGATAATCGAGCAGAGCATCCAAAGCGCGTACTGCCAGAATAGCCAGTTCTTCCAGCTCGTCCAGAGTTTTAATGGCGCCCAGGTTGAATGCAGACAGCGTACACAACGCAATTTCGCCGTTTTCATCGTTGACATCGTTCAGCGGTTTGGTTGGCAGGGCAATCTCCAGACACAGGTTAGACTGGCGTACCGGGGCGACAACCGGATCGAACGGACTGTGAGTATTGCAGTGGTCAACGTTCTGGATATAGATACGACCGGTAGAGGCGCGTTCCTGCATCATCAGCGAGAACAGTTCGACCGCTTTCACACGCTGTTTGCGGATGCTGTCGTCGTGTTCATATTTCACGTACAGGCGTTCGAATTCGTCCTGGTCGGCGAAGAACGCATCGTATAGCCCGGGTACATCCGACGGACTGAACAGCGTAATGTCGCCGCCCTTCAGCAGGCGGGTATACATCAGTTTGTTGATCTGTACGCCGTAGTCCATGTGACGTACGCGGTTGCCTTCCACGCCGCGGTTGTTTTTCAGCACCAGCAGGCTTTCCACTTCCAGATGCCACATCGGGTAGAAGAGGGTTGCCGCGCCGCCGCGCACGCCGCCCTGCGAACAGGATTTCACCGCCGTCTGGAAGTGCTTGTAGAACGGAATACAGCCGGTGTGGAACGCTTCGCCGCCGCGAATCGGGCTGCCCAGCGCACGAATGCGTCCCGCGTTGATGCCGATACCGGCGCGCTGAGAAACGTATTTCACGATAGCGCTGGAGGTGGCGTTGATGGAATCCAGACTGTCGCCACACTCGATCAGTACGCAGGAGCTGAACTGACGGGTTGGGGTACGCACACCGGACATGATGGGCGTCGGCAGCGAGATTTTGAACGTAGAGACCGCATCGTAAAAACGTTTTACATAGTCAAGACGCGTTTCACGCGGGTAGTTCGAGAACAGGCAGGCCGCTACCAGAATGTAGAGGAACTGTGCGCTTTCATAGATTTCGCCGGTCACGCGGTTTTGCACCAGATATTTCCCTTCCAGCTGCTTAACGGCAGCGTAGGAGAAGGTCATATCGCGATCGTGAACGATAAACGAATCCATCTGCTTGAACTCTTCTTCCGTGTAGTCTTCCAGCAGATGATTGTCGTATTTGCCAAGCTCAACCATTTTTACCACATGGTGGTAAAGTGCGGGCGGCTCAAACTGGCCGAAGGCTTTCTTACGCAGGTGGAAAATCGCCAGACGCGCAGCCAGGTATTGATAATCCGGCGCATCGCGAGAGATCAGGTCTGCGGCGGCCTTAATGATAGTTTCATGGATATCGGAGGTCTTAATCCCATCATAAAACTGAATATGCGAGCGTAGCTCGACCTGAGAAACCGATACGTTATTCAGTCCTTCTGCCGCCCAATCAAGCACGCGATGAATTTTGTCGAGATTGATGCGCTCAGTACGGCCGTCACGCTTTGTCACCAGCAGACTCTGATTCATGTGGTTTTCTACCTGTTTACCTGTCCGTGAAAGAAAAATATCCCCCCGCTTATCCACAACGCCACGTTGTGACTAACTCTGTGGATAAATACTATATATAGGGGGTAATCGATAAGTGAAACGCTATATGGTGAGTATTCTAGTAGGGATTCTTTTGAGTACAAGAGTTGATTTTGGCGTTAAATTGCGGTTGTAAAAGAGTAAGAATCGCTAAATGCGCGTCTGGTAAGGCCTGGGGAGGATGTCAACAATTCATAAAAAAAAATCAAAATTTGATCGAATGCTGATTTCTTCATCGAAGAGAAAGGTTGCGCCCGATGATCTAACGCAACCCTTATAGGAAAATTCTTTGATGTCAGGCTTTTTTAGCGCGGGTATGCAACATGTAGTTAACGTCTACTCCGGGACCGAGTTTGAAAGTATTGGTTATCGGGTTGTAGTGCAGCCCGGTGATATGTTGCTCTTTCAGGACGGTTTCATCTACCCAGCTTAACAGTTCAGCAGGCTTAATGAATTTCTTCACGTCGTGCGTGCCTTTTGGCACCATGCGCAGAATATACTCAGCGCCGACGACCGCCATCAGCCAGGATTTCCCATTGCGGTTCAACGTTGAGAAGAACACCTCGCCGCCGGGTTTAACCAGTTGGGCGCAGGCGTGGACGACCGATTGCGGATCGGGAACGTGCTCCAGCATTTCCATACAGGTGACGACGTCGTATTGCTGGGCGTGTTTTGCCGCATGTTCCTCAACCGTCTCCTGCATGTACTCTACCTCGATGCCGCTTTCCAGCGCATGCAGTTTGGCGACCTGCAAAGGCTCAAAGCCCATATCCAGCCCGGTGACGGTTGCGCCTTCGCGCGCCATGCTCTCCGCCAGAATACCGCCGCCACAGCCGACGTCTAGCACCTTTTTACCAAACAGGCCGCCTGAGCGCTCAGTAATGTAGCCAAGGCGTAGGGGGTTGATACGATGCAATGGCTTGAATTCGCCCTCCAGATCCCACCAGCGCGACGCGACGGCTTCGAATTTGGCGATTTCATTATGGTCAACGTTGTGAGCTACCGACGGTTTTTCAGTGTTCATGAGTACATGAGATTCCGCTATTGATCTATCGGGGCAGTATAGCAGGTGCAAAGTCGCTGCGTTATATCTACTGCCGTCTTTATTACGCTTTCAGCGCAAGAAGTTTTCTTGCGCGTTCTGTAAAACCGCTACCGATGTGGTGCGTGATAAAATTACAGACGCCCTCGACGTTGTTGTTTTTTAACATATCCAAAATAGTGGCATGTCCACGGTTAGAGCTGGTGATATATTCAGTGGTAAAATCCAGTCTGTAGCGAATTGCCAATAAACGTGCTGAGATCAACAGGTGTGCTTGTGAAATGTATTTATTATCGGCATATTTCACAAAAACATAATGAAAATCATGATCCAGTTTGAGGTAAGCTTGCGTATCGCGCTCTGCATTAATTTTTGCTGACTTCGATAAAATATTGCTTAATTCGACTATGACATTGTTAGCATTTTTCTCCATCGCTTCACGAATTGCGCCCTGTTCAAGGATAACCCTCATTTTGATGAGATCATTGATATCCTCGTCGGTGACAGAAAAAACAAATGTCCCACTGCGGGGAATGATGTTGACTAAGTTTTCATTATAGCTCAGCCAAATAAAAGCTTCACGAATTGGTGTTTTACTTACCATCAGAATATTTGATAGTTCATTTTCACTGATCGCTTGCCCAAGATCGAAATCGCCATGGATAATCATCTCCCTTATTTTCTCTTTAATCACCTGGGTGATGGATTTGGGTATTTCAATTGATATGTGACTAAAGTCACGCTTTAATCTATTTTTCATTTTCTTCTCCTCCATGGTTAAACCCGGCTCCATTGTAATTAATTTATTTAAAATTAACGGATCTAATATATCAGATATAAGAAAATTTACATACTTTATTGTTGTTATTGTATATTTCATTAAGTTTGCTTGCTGATATATCAGATATGACACATTAGCTTTTGAATTGTATTGTTTTTTACGTAACATCAATTCCGGTCAATACCCTTATTCATTGAATCATAAAAGGTGATGCAAAATGAGTAGTCCACAAGAAAATTTATACGATGCAATTCGTATTGTAAAAAGGAAAATCATTCCTTTGGCCTTTATTCTTTACTTTTTTAACTATATGGATCGTGTCAATATTGGGTTTGCTGCATTACGCATGAATGAATCTCTCGGTATTACGCCTGAGGATTATCGCTAATATTTCTTCTGTATTCTTCATATCATATTTAATCTTTCAAATTCCGAGTAGCATTGGCTTGCAAAAGCTTGGCGCAAGAAAATGGATTAGTTCCATTATTATCGGCTGGGGAGCGGTAACAGGGCTGATTTTTTTTGCTAAAGATACTCAACATATTTTGCTGGCTCGCATTTTTTTGGGGTATTTGAAGCTGGCTTTTTCCCGGGCATGGTTTATTATCTTGCATGTTGGTTCCCGGCTCGTGAACGCGGAAAAGTCAATAGTTTCTTCATGTTATCTATTGCTGTTGCATCGGTATTGGCTGCACCGATGTCTGGTTGGATCATCGAGCATTTGAATACCCCGGATTATGAAGGCTGGCTCTGGCTTTTTGCTATTGAAGGTATCCCTACCGTATTCCTTGGCATCCTGACATTTTATTTACTGCCTGACAGTCCAGAAAAGGCTAAATGGCTTACGCCACAGCAGATATCGGCCTTAGTTAATAAATTACGTACTGACAATGAAACCGCAGCTGCATTAAATAAAAATACCAACTCATCCTTTCTTTCCGTAATCAAAAATCCAGTTTTGCTTCAGCTTTCTTTCGCCTACATGTTGATTCAGGCGGCTGCTCTGGCGGCAAACTACTGGTTGCCGGGGTTGGTGAAGGGATTTTCAGCTGATTTTACGGATACTGACGTTGGTTTAATCATGAGTATTCCGTTTATTTTCGCTATGTTCAGCATGCCCTGGTGGGGCTGGCATTCCGATAAAAAGAATGAACGAAAATGGCATGCTGCATTACCCATGTTTCTGGCAGGCTGTGGTTTTCTGATGATTGCTCTTGTCCCCTCAATGTCGCTGAGAATGCTGGGGCTAACGTTCTATGGTGTTGGGATCCTCAGCTATTACGGACCTTACTGGGCGCTGCCTTCTGCATTATTGTCGCCGTCAGGGTTGGCTATCAGCATTGCGTTTATTAACTCATGTTCAAGTCTTGGCGGATTCCTGATTAATAAGTCACTGGGATTTGTTTCTACTCATTATGGTGCGACAGGAATATTTATTGTAGAGGCAATACTTTGCTTCGCTGCGGTAGCCGTTTTGGCGTTAATGAAAATTGATGTGAAAAAAGAAAAAAGCCAACAAACAAATGTTGTATCACGAACCTGATAAATGGAGAAATTATGAAAATTACATCTGTTGAAGTTTTTGACTGTGAATTAAAAAAAAGAGATCAAACGATGTCATCCTATAATCCAGTACTTATCCGGGTGAATACCGACTCAGGATTAAGTGGTATTGGCGAAGTAGGACTGGCCTATGGCGCAGGCGCTAAAGCTGGCGTAGGGATCATCAGAGATCTGGCGCCATTGGTTGTGGGTGAAGATCCATTAAATATCGAAAAAATTTGGGAGTTCTTTTTCAGAAAGACTTTTTGGGGGATGGGGGGCGGAAACGTTTTTTATGCCGGAATGAGCGCTATTGATATTGCTCTTTGGGATATCAAAGGTAAATATTTAGGTGTACCTGTTTATCAGCTCCTTGGCGGGAAAACTAATGAAAAATTAAGAACCTATGCTAGTCAGTTACAATTTGGTTGGGGGGATAAACGCCAGATATTAGTGACACCTGAGGAATATGCTGAGGCGGCGCGTGCGGCTCTTGACGTGGATATGATGCGATTAAAGTGGATCCACTCGAAATCGATCGTAATGGCGATGACTGTGTTTTTCAGAATAAAAATCGTAACTATTCAGGATTGTTACTGGCCGATCAATTAAAAATGGGGGAAGCGCGAATTGCCGCTATGCGTGAAGCAATGGGGGATGATGCTGATATTATCGTGGAAATCCATTCTCTTCTCGGTACAAACTCAGCTATTCAATTTGCGAAGGCGATAGAAAAGTATCGTATCTTTCTTTATGAAGAACCGATTCATCCATTAAATTCTGATAATATGCAGAAAGTTTCCCGTTCAACAACGATTCCAATCGCCACTGGCGAGCGTTCCTACACAAGATGGGGATACAGGGAATTACTGGAGAAGCAGTCTATTGCCGTAGCGCAACCTGATTTGTGTCTCTGCGGCGGAATTACCGAAGGAAAGAAAATCTGTGACTATGCTAATATTTATGACACCACTGTACAGGTGCATGTTTGCGGCGGTCCTGTTTCCACGGTAGCCGCGCTGCATATGGAAACAGCAATTCCCAACTTTATTATTCATGAGCATCATACCAATGCGATGAAAGCATCTATTCGGGAACTTTGTACCCACGATTATCAACCGGAAAATGGCTATTATGTCGCGCCGGAACAGCCCGGATTGGGTCAGGAATTAAACGATGAGGTAGTGAAAGAATACCTGGCCTATGTGATTAAATAGCATCTGGTGATACTGATTATGGTTTATGCCTCCCGGCATATCCCCTAAATAATTCGAGTTGCAGGATAAAATGGTTAACCGTCTTGAACAGCGCTTGCGCTAACCCCGACGGGGCGAGGCCCAGGGATGGGCCGAGTAACTTGCCGCCAACGCACATGAAACTTGAAGTATGACGGGTATACGCGGGAGGTATTGATTTTCCAGCCTCTTCCTGACCAGACCCCGATCTCCCCTGTGTCGCCTCTGAAACCGATCGCCGATAAACGCCGAGACCACGCTTATAAATGAAGAGAGCATGCGGCACCCGAATAAAGCATTGTCTGGCTGCATTCCGTTTACCAGTACGTGGGCGAATGTGTTATAATTTGCGACCTTTGAATCCGGGATACAGTAGAGGGATAGCGGTTAGATGAGCGACCTTGCGAGAGAAATTACACCGGTCAACATTGAGGAAGAGCTGAAAAGCTCCTATCTGGATTATGCGATGTCGGTCATTGTTGGCCGTGCGCTGCCGGATGTCCGAGATGGCCTGAAGCCGGTACACCGTCGCGTACTTTACGCCATGAACGTATTGGGCAATGACTGGAACAAAGCCTATAAAAAATCTGCCCGTGTCGTTGGTGACGTAATCGGTAAATACCATCCCCACGGCGATTCCGCAGTGTATAACACCATCGTTCGTATGGCGCAGCCATTCTCGCTGCGTTACATGCTGGTGGATGGTCAGGGTAACTTCGGTTCTATTGACGGCGACTCCGCGGCGGCAATGCGTTATACGGAGATCCGTCTGGCGAAAATCGCCCACGAACTGATGGCCGATCTCGAAAAAGAGACGGTGGATTTCGTGGATAACTATGACGGTACGGAAAAAATTCCGGACGTCATGCCGACCAAAATTCCGAATCTGCTGGTGAACGGTTCTTCCGGTATCGCAGTAGGTATGGCGACGAATATCCCGCCGCACAACCTGACGGAAGTGATTAACGGCTGCCTGGCGTATATCGACAACGAAGACATCAGCATTGAAGGGCTGATGGAACATATTCCGGGGCCGGACTTCCCGACCGCCGCGATCATCAACGGTCGTCGTGGTATCGAAGAAGCCTACCGTACCGGTCGTGGCAAAGTGTACATTCGCGCCCGCGCGGAAGTTGAAGCTGACGCGAAAACGGGCCGTGAAACCATCATCGTCCATGAAATTCCCTATCAGGTGAACAAAGCGCGCCTGATCGAGAAAATCGCCGAGCTGGTGAAAGATAAACGCGTGGAAGGCATCAGCGCGCTGCGTGACGAATCCGACAAAGACGGGATGCGCATCGTGATTGAAGTGAAACGCGATGCGGTGGGCGAGGTGGTGCTTAATAATCTCTACTCCCAGACCCAGCTACAGGTTTCCTTCGGTATTAACATGGTGGCGCTGCATCACGGCCAGCCGAAGATCATGAACCTGAAAGACATCATTTCAGCGTTCGTGCGCCACCGCCGTGAAGTGGTGACGCGTCGTACTATTTTTGAACTGCGTAAAGCCCGTGACCGCGCGCATATCCTTGAAGCTCTGGCGATTGCGCTGGCTAACATCGACCCGATTATCGAACTGATTCGCCGCGCGCCAACGCCGGCAGAAGCAAAAGCGGCGCTGATTTCGCGTCCGTGGGATCTGGGCAACGTTGCTGCGATGCTGGAGCGCGCTGGTGATGACGCTGCGCGTCCGGAATGGCTGGAGCCAGAATTTGGCGTGCGTGACGGTCAGTATTACCTGACTGAGCAGCAGGCGCAGGCGATTCTGGATCTGCGTTTGCAGAAACTGACCGGCCTGGAGCATGAAAAACTGCTCGACGAATACAAAGAGTTGCTGGAGCAGATTGCTGAACTGCTGCACATTCTGGGCAGCGCCGATCGCCTGATGGAAGTGATCCGCGAAGAGATGGAGTTAATTCGCGATCAGTTCGGCGATGAGCGTCGTACCGAAATCACCGCCAACAGCGCCGATATTAATATCGAAGATCTGATTAGCCAGGAAGATGTTGTCGTGACGCTGTCTCACCAGGGTTACGTCAAATATCAACCGCTGACGGATTACGAAGCGCAACGTCGTGGTGGGAAAGGTAAATCTGCCGCGCGTATTAAAGAAGAAGACTTTATCGACCGCCTGCTGGTGGCCAACACCCATGACACCATCCTCTGCTTCTCCAGCCGGGGCCGTCTGTACTGGATGAAGGTCTATCAGTTGCCGGAAGCCAGCCGCGGCGCGCGCGGTCGTCCGATCGTTAACCTGCTGCCGCTGGAAGCCAACGAACGTATCACCGCGATTCTGCCGGTTCGTGAATACGAAGAAGGCGTCAACGTCTTTATGGCGACCGCCAGCGGTACCGTGAAGAAAACGGCGCTGACCGAATTCAGCCGTCCGCGTTCCGCCGGTATTATCGCGGTGAACCTCAACGACGGCGACGAGCTGATTGGCGTTGACCTGACTTCTGGTTCTGACGAAGTCATGCTGTTCTCGGCCGCGGGTAAAGTGGTGCGCTTCAAAGAAGACGCCGTCCGTGCGATGGGGCGTACCGCGACCGGTGTGCGCGGTATTAAGCTGGCGGGAGACGATAAAGTCGTCTCTCTGATCATCCCACGCGGCGAAGGCGCTATTCTGACCGTAACGCAAAACGGCTACGGGAAGCGTACCGCAGCGGACGAGTACCCGACCAAGTCTCGTGCGACGCAGGGCGTTATCTCTATCAAAGTGACCGAGCGCAACGGTTCCGTTGTCGGTGCGGTACAGGTAGACGATTGCGACCAGATCATGATGATCACGGATGCCGGTACTCTGGTGCGTACCCGAGTGTCCGAGATCAGCGTCGTGGGACGTAATACCCAGGGCGTTATCCTTATCCGCACGGCGGAAGATGAAAACGTGGTGGGTCTGCAACGCGTTGCTGAGCCGGTAGATGACGAAGAACTCGACGCTATCGACGGCAGCGTGGCGGAAGGGGATGAGGATATCGCCCCGGAAGCGGAAAGCGATGACGACGTTGCGGATGACGCTGACGAGTAATGTTATTGCTGTGCGAGGGCCGGATATCCGGCCCTTTTTCTTTGCCGTTGCGGGCTACGTCATTTACCGCTACCTTAGTCACACTCTATTTACATCCTGAGGCGGAGCTTCGCCCCTTTGAAATACCTTGCTTCCTTTCGAACTACGCTGAAAGTCTCGCGCTACTTATTCAGAGCGTTAGCGTTACTCATTTGGCTCTTAATCGCCTTTGTTTCGGTGTTTTACATCGTCAATGCCCTGCACCAGCGGGAATCTGAAATTCGTCAGGAGTTCAACCTTAGCTCCGATCAGGCGCAGCGTTTTATCCAGCGCACGTCGGATGTGATGAAAGAGCTCAAATATATCGCCGAGAACCGTTTAACGGCGGAAAACGGCGTCATGTCGTCGCGTGCGCGTGATGACAAAATGGTGGTGCCGGACTTTGAACCGCTATTTGCCGACTCAGACTGTGCGGCGATGGGCTCCACCTGGCGCGGATCGCTGGAGTCGCTGGCCTGGTTTATGCGTTACTGGCGCGACAACTTTTCAGCGGCGTATGATCTTAACCGCGTTTTCCTGATTGGCAGCGATAACCTCTGTATGGCGAATTTCGGCCTGCGTGAAATGCCCGTGGAGCGCGATGATGCGTTAAAAGCGTTACATGAGCGGATTATGAAATACCGCAACGCGCCGCAGGAAGAAAGTGGGAATAACCTTTTCTGGATAAGCCAGGGCGCGCGTCAGGGCGTGGGCTACTTTTATGCGCTGACGCCGGTGTATCTGGCCAACCGTCTGCAGGCGCTGCTGGGCGTCGAGCAGTCCATCCGTATGGAAAATTTTTTCACGCCCGGCAGTTTGCCGATGGGCGTCACTATTATTGATGAGAACGGCCATTCGCTGATTTCGTTGACCGGTCCTGACGGCAATATTAAAGCGGAGCCGCGCTGGATGCAGGAGCGCTCCTGGTTTGGTTATACGCCAGGTTTTCGCGAACTGGTACTCAAAAAAAGCCTGCCGCCATCCTCGCTCAGTATTGTCTATTCTGTGCCTGTAGATTTAGTCCTGGAGCGTATTCGTATTCTTATCCTGAACGCTATCCTGCTGAACGTGCTGGTGGGCGCAGGGCTGTTTACGCTTGCGCGGATGTATGAGCGGCGAATTTTCATTCCGGCGGAGAGCGATGCCCAGCGTCTGGAAGAGCATGAACAGTTCAACCGTAAAATCGTCGCCTCCGCGCCGGTGGGGATCTGTATTTTGCGCACTATTGATGGTGTCAATATTCTGAGTAACGAACTGGCGCACACCTACCTGAACATGCTCACGCATGAAGATAGACAGCGCCTGACGCAAATCATTTGCGGCCAGCAGGTTAACTTCGTTGTGTATTGACCAGCAATAATACCAATTTGCAAATTAGCTTCGTCCATTCCCGCTATCGCAATGAAAACGTCGCGATTTGCGTGTTGGTAGATGTGAGTACGCGCGTCAAAATGGAAGAGTCGCTGCAAGAGATGGCGCAGGCGGCGGAGCAGGCAAGCCAGTCTAAATCCATGTTCCTTGCGACGGTCAGCCATGAATTGCGCACACCGCTGTACGGTATCATTGGCAATCTCGATCTGCTGCAAACCAAAGAGCTGCCAAAAGGCGTGGATCGGCTGGTCACGGCGATGAATAACTCCTCCAGTCTGTTGCTGAAAATTATCAGCGACATTCTCGACTTCTCGAAAATTGAGTCGGAACAGCTAAAGATTGAGCCGCGCGAATTTTCACCGCGAGAGGTGATGAACCATATCACCGCCAATTATCTGCCGCTGGTGGTGCGTAAGCAGCTCGGCCTGTATTGTTTTATTGAGCCTGACGTGCCGGTATCGCTGAACGGTGACCCGATGCGTTTACAGCAGGTTATTTCAAACCTGTTGAGCAACGCCATTAAGTTTACCGATATTGGCTGCATCGTGCTGCATGTGCGCTGTGATGGGGATTATCTCAGCATTCGCGTGCGGGATACCGGCGTCGGTATTCCGGCAAAAGAGGTGGTTCGCCTGTTCGATCCCTTCTTCCAGGTGGGAACCGGCGTACAGCGTAACTTTCAGGGGACCGGTCTGGGGCTGGCGATTTGCGAAAAATTGATCAGCATGATGGACGGCGATATTTCCGTCGATTCGGAGCCGGGCATGGGGAGCCAGTTTACGCTGCGCATCCCGCTTTATGGCGCGCAATACCCTGTGAAAAAGAGCGTGGAAGGACTCGCCGGAACCTGCTGTTGGCTGGCGGTGCGCAATACTTCTTTGTGCCAGTTTATTGAGACCAGTCTGGCGCGTAGCGGCGTTCATACGCAGCGTTATGAAGGGCAAGAACCCGCCGCGGACGATATTTTGATTGTCGATGACGCGCTGGAGCATACCTGGCAGGGGAGGGCTGCGGTCGTCTTTTGCCGCCGTCATATCGGGATTCCGTTGGAAAGAGCGCCGGGCGAGTGGGTGCATAGTGTGGCGTCGGTGCATGAGTTGCCCGCGCTGTTGGCGCGTATCTATAGTATTGAGCTGGATAGTGAAGCGCTTTCCAGCGCATTGCCGACGACGGATAAAACCGCAGATTCAAATGACGACATGATGATTCTGGTCGTTGACGATCATCCGATCAATCGCCGCTTGCTGGCCGATCAACTGGGATCGCTGGGGTATCAGTGTAAGACAGCCAATGATGGCGTGGACGCTCTGAATGTGCTGAGTAAAATGCTATCGATATTGTTCTGAGCGATGTGAACATGCCGAACATGGACGGCTATCGCCTGACGCAGCGTATCCGTCAGCTTGGGCTGACGCTGCCGGTCGTCGGCGTGACGGCGAACGCGCTGGCGGAAGAGAAACAACGTTGCCTGGAGTCCGGTATGGACAGTTGTTTGTCGAAGCCTGTGACGCTGGATGTGTTGAAACAGACGCTGGCGGTGTATGCCGAGCGGGTACGTAAAACGCGGGCATAAAAAATGCCGGATGGCGGCGTCGCCTGTCCGGCCTGCAAAAGATGAGTCGACTGGTAGGCCTGATAAGCGTAGCGCCATCAGGCTGGGTAACGTAAAAGTGATTTATTCTTTGTCTGTCGGACTCAGGGTGACGGAAGAGAGATAGTTGAGCAGCGTGATATCATTCTCTACGCCCAGTTTCATCATCGCCGATTTCTTCTGGCTGCTGATGGTCTTAATGCTGCGGTTGAGCTTCTTGGCGATTTCGGTGACCAGGAAACCCTCGGCGAACAGGCGTAATACTTCGCTCTCTTTTGGCGACAGGCGCTTATCGCCGTAACCGCCTGCGCTGATTTTCTCCAGCAGACGAGAAACGCTTTCCGGGGTGAATTTTTTGCCTTTTTGCAGCGCGGCCAGCGCCTTAGGCAGATCGGTTGGCGCACCCTGCTTGAGTACGATCCCTTCAATATCAAGATCCAACACGGCGCTCAGGATCGCCGGATTGTTGTTCATGGTCAGAACGATAATAGACAGGCTCGGAAAATGACGCTTGATGTACTTGATCAAGGTGATCCCATCGCCGTATTTATCTCCCGGCATGGAGAGGTCAGTGATCAACACATGCGCATCTAATTTCGGCAGGTTGTTGATCAATGCTGTGGAATCTTCAAATTCGCCGACAACATTCACCCACTCGATTTGTTCAAGTGATTTGCGAATACCGAACAGTACAATCGGGTGGTCATCGGCAATAATTACGTTCATATTGTTCATGTATTGGGCTACCTTGCTACAGCAAGCTTTTGACGTAGGCGTCAATGTCGCTGATATATTTTTCTATACCTGGAGCATCTTTCTCACGAATCAGATGTTCCAGCGTTTCACATAACTGCTTGCCGGGTACCAGATTAAGCATGGCAAACACCCCTTTCAGGCGGTGGGCCGTTTGGGCCAGCGCAGCGAAATCGCTGGTTGCCGCCTCAGTATACAACCTCTTAACATCATCCGGTACTGTGTCTACAAATAGCGCATAATAGCCGCTGGCATGAAGCTCGGCATTTTCATCTCCGCCGAGCGGGGAGGCGGGAATCTCTTCCTGCGCCAGCTGCTCTTCGATAAGTTGTAGTACAGCTTCCTGCATAGCATTGCTCATATTAAAGTTGACGCGCAACTGACCCGGGCCAATTTTCCGCACGCCTGACTCATCATCGCTTAAAAGCAAGCCCGAGGCAGTAAGATTAGACGGATTATCCGTTAAAAAGAGATCATATTCTTGACTTATCTGCCTTTCATCCGGCGTGATGCAGGTGGCGCCCCAGTTTTCTAACTGACGCAGCACAATCGCGCGAACCTCGTTGGACGTCACATCGACCATCACGCTCACGTCGTCCAGCAGGCGCTCTTCGACCTGAGTATGCTGATCGTGAGGAAGCATTTTGACATGAACGGTATAGCGCGTGCCCAGCGTTTCTCGCGCTTTAATGTTGAGATGACCGCCCAGTTTGCGCGCCAGTTGATTGCACAGCCAGAAGGTGAGCGGATTCGCTTTGCCGTAACGATCGCCCTGCGTTTCATTCATATACGGGAAATGCAGATTATCAATCTCGTTTAACGTTACGCCTTCGCCCGTATCCAGAATACGGAAAGTCAGACGCTCCGCGATAGATTCATCCTGCTCGACTTCAAGCGTAATTTTACCCATAGCGGTCGTTGTGACGGCATACTGAATCAACAGCAGCAAAATCCGACGCAGGGCGTCGCGATCGCCCCAGCGTTCATCGTTGCCGCTAAGATGGTTATTAATCAGCAGTTGCAGCCCTTTACGCTTAATGGCGGGCAGCACTTCCGGCACGACTTCGTCAATAAGATCCTGCAGGGAGAACAGCGTGGCTTCGCTCTTCCATGCGTCATTTTCCAGCATATTCGCCAGTTGGATTTCATCGATCATACGTACCAATACATCCGCCTGATCCGCCAGTTTCAGGCTTTCCGGCGTGGTGACTGCCGCGGCGTTAACCGCTAGTTGGCGTACGGGCTCTTTAAGCGTGTTGCTGATATTTTGCATAAAGGCGGCGCGACCCTGCTGATTCTTCTCATACAAACGCTGCGCCTGTTTAAGCTTCTTATTCACCAGCACTTCCCGGTCCTGATCGCGAATAATAAAGATCTGCGTGCGGGGAGCGATCTGGCTGCGAAACAGACGGATCTCATACAGTTCGTTATTAATTGTCGCCTGAATCACGCCCTGATGCTGTTCCGCCATGCTGGTAATATTTTGCAGGTTAAGATGCGGCAACAGATGATCGGCGATTTTATTGCTGATCACGGTGCGGTTGCCTTCCTGATCGTAGACCAGCAGACCCAGCGGCAGCAGAGAAACGATCTCTTCATTAATGGCGCGTAAGACGCGAAGCTCGTTATTCGCCGCGTTGCCGGATGTCGATTCCGTCGACCGTCCCGGCTGATGACGGAACGTGGCGTAGCCAAATAACGCCAACGCCAGCAGCCCGATGTTCAGCAGTAAAGGCAGCAGAATATTTTGCAACGTATCAAGCAAAAGCGTACCGAACGGTACCTGCCAGATCAGGCGCATTCCGGTAGAGTTAAGCGCTGAGGAGATCTCAATTTTTGAACCGTTAAAGCTAATCGTGACGCTATCTGGCGCTTCCTTTTCACTGCTTCGCCCCGTCGCCTGGGTTGCGTCAGGCTCTATCCGAAAACTGTCCAGCGGCATTCCCGGCGGGATTAAATCATTAATGGGCAGATCAAACGCCACCACGGTCGCCAGATGTCCTGGCTGATTGAAGGTCGTGCGCAGCGTAAAATAGTGACCGTTTTGCCAGGCCAGTTTTCGCAATGAGGAGAAACTTTCGCGCTCATCCAGCGCATTCGCCTGCTGCAACATCTCTGCCCGGCGGGAATCGACGATATTGCCAATAGTGGACTCTTTAAAGCCGGAAGAGAGATCTTTCAACGGTAGGGTAGAGATAAGAATCAGGCTGTTATCCTGTCCGTTGAGATAATACATTGACCACGGCACGTTTTCCGCGCCCCACAGCGTATCCAGATAGGTTGACATACGCTGCGTCATTTCCAGCGTGGCGCTGTCATGGGAACCGAAAATCAGCGCTTCAGTTTTACGTCGCGGCTTTTCAAGATAATACACATCCTGTTTCAGACGCGTTTCCTGAAGTCCTTCACCTGTCGATGGCGTAGTGGTGGCGGCGATGTTGTCATAAATTTGCCAGGTAACATACCGCCAGGTGTCCACGCGTTTATGAATAGCGTGAGTGATATCGACAATTTGATAGCTTTTGTCTTTCAACCAGGCGTTGACGGCGCTCTGTACCATAACGCCCATCGTTACCAGCAGCACAATGATCAGCAATAAGAAGAAACGGGTAATGCTTCCCGGTAGAAGGGAGAATCGGGTAGAGACCGTTGTGTCAGACTGACTCATTTATGTTTACGACCTGTAAAAGCAACGCTGAAGGTGAAGGGCAGTATAAAGGGTAATGAATGAATTTCCAGACTCTTACGTCATGCCGGGCAACTTAACACGCGCTCCGTCGGCGGGACGGGAAAAGCGTACAACCTTCGCAGAACGGTACAAATATAAAGACTACTTATAAATGTTTAGCACTAAATATCAAGAAATTATTTGCTAATGTCTTACGAACGGTCGAGCAGGGGAGGGTAGTGAATAACCGTGATAGTTTTAGGCAGTAGCATAAATCTGCCGGGTGTGTCTGAAAAAACGTAAAAAAAACCGAATGCGAAGCATCCGGTTGAAATAGGGGTAAACAGACATTCAGAAGTGAATGACGGTAATAAATAAAGTTAATGATGATAGCGGTCACTATTTTAGTTGCGAATGAAGATTCTGTTTATCATTCAGTGCTATGAATTTCATCAATTTAACCCATTGATTTTAAAAGTCTCGTGAATATATTTTGTCTATTTGTTCTTATTTTTACTTGATTTTTGCTTTAAAAAAGTTCCGTAAAATTCATATTTTGAAACATCTATGTAGATAACTGTAACATCTTAAAAGTTTTAGTATCATATTCGTGTTGGATTATTCTGTATTTTTGCGGAGAATGGACTTGCCGACTGGTTAATGAGGGTTAACCAGTAAGCAGTGGCATAAAAAAGCAATAAAGGCATATAACAGAGGGTTAATAACATGAAAGTTAAAGTACTGTCCCTCCTGGTACCAGCTCTGCTGGTGGCGGGCGCAGCGAATGCGGCTGAAATTTATAATAAAGACGGCAACAAATTAGACCTGTTTGGTAAAGTTGATGGCCTGCACTACTTCTCTGACGACAAAGGCAGCGACGGCGACCAGACCTACATGCGTATCGGCTTCAAAGGCGAAACGCAGGTTAACGATCAGCTGACCGGTTATGGCCAGTGGGAATATCAGATTCAGGGCAACCAGACTGAAGGCAGCAACGACTCCTGGACGCGTGTGGCGTTTGCGGGTCTGAAATTCGCTGACGCAGGTTCCTTCGATTATGGTCGTAACTACGGCGTAACCTATGATGTGACCTCCTGGACCGATGTTCTGCCGGAGTTCGGCGGCGACACCTACGGCGCTGACAACTTTATGCAGCAGCGTGGTAACGGCTATGCCACTTACCGTAACACCGACTTCTTCGGCCTGGTGGATGGCCTGGACTTCGCGTTGCAGTATCAGGGCAAAAATGGCAGCGTGAGCGGTGAAAACACCAACGGTCGCAGCCTGCTGAACCAGAACGGTGACGGTTACGGCGGATCGCTGACTTATGCAATCGGCGAAGGCTTCTCTGTCGGTGGCGCTATCACCACGTCTAAACGTACTGCCGATCAGAACAACACCGCTGACGAACACCTGTATGGTAACGGCGATCGCGCTACGGTCTACACCGGCGGCCTGAAATACGATGCGAACAACATCTATCTGGCAGCGCAGTATTCTCAGACCTATAACGCAACCCGTTTTGGTACCTCTAACGGCAACAATAAGTCCACCTCTTACGGTTTTGCCAACAAAGCGCAGAACTTTGAAGTGGTTGCTCAGTACCAGTTCGACTTTGGTCTGCGTCCGTCTGTGGCTTACCTGCAGTCTAAAGGTAAGGACATCAGCAACGGCTACGGCGCCAGCTATGGCGACCAGGACATCGTAAAATATGTTGATGTCGGCGCGACTTACTACTTCAACAAAAACATGTCCACCTATGTTGATTACAAAATCAACCTGCTGGATAAAAACGACTTTACCCGCGATGCGGGCATCAACACCGACGACATCGTAGCGCTGGGTCTGGTTTACCAGTTCTAATCAGCAAAAGATGTTGCTAAAGGGCCTGCGGGCCCTTTTTTCATGCCTTATTCCGGCGTACAAATACGACGTTTTGATATACGCTTGCGTCCATTCGAATGAGGATAAACAGCGATGAAAATGACTTTTTGCCGGGCCGTGTGTCTGGCGGCGGCTTTTTTACTTATGGGCTGCGATGAGGCTCCCGAAACGACAACAGCGTCACCTGCCGCTCAGGTGCTGGAAGGTAAAACGATGGGGACCCTCTGGCGGGTGAGCGTGGTTGGCATCGATGCGAAACGCGCCGCAGAGTTACAGACTAAAATCCAGACTCAGCTTGATGCTGATGATTGGTTGCTTTCTACCTATAAAAATGACTCCGCGCTAATGCGTTTTAACCATTCACGCAGCCTTGCGCCCTGGCCGGTCAGCGAAGCCATGGCGGATATCGTGACCTCGGCGCTACGTATTGGCGCGAAGACGGATGGCGCGATGGATATCACCGTGGGCCCGCTGGTCAATCTGTGGGGGTTTGGGCCGGATCGGCAGCCGCTGCATATCCCAACACCAGCACAAATCGATGCGGCAAAAGCGAAAACAGGCCTGCAACATTTGCAGGTTATCGACAGGGCTGGACATCAGTTTTTGCAAAAAGATCTGCCGGATCTTTATGTTGATCTCTCCACGGTCGGGGAGGGCTATGCGGCGGATCATCTGGCGCGACTGATGGAGCAGGAGGGCATTGCGCGTTATCTGGTCTCGGTGGGCGGCGCATTAAGCAGTCGCGGGATGAATGCGCAGGGGCAGCCGTGGCGCGTCGCGATTCAGAAGCCGACCGACCGGGAAAACGCGGTGCAGGCGATTGTGGATATCAACGGGCATGGCATCAGCACCTCCGGCAGCTACCGTAACTATTACGAGCTGGATGGCAAGCGCGTATCGCACGTTATCGATCCACAAACGGGGCGCCCCATTGAACACAATCTGGTATCGGTTACGGTCATCGCGCCAACGGCGCTGGAAGCGGACGGCTGGGACACCGGCCTGATGGTGCTCGGTACGCAAAAGGCGCAAGAGGTCGTGCGGCGGGAAGGGCTGGCGGTCTTTATGATCATGAAAGAAGGTGAAGGCTTTAAAACCTGGATGTCGCCGCAGTTCAAAACGTTCCTGGTGAGCGATAAGAATTAAAACGCAAGATTACGGGTTTTTGTGGGCGGATTTACGGACACACTGCATGTAAGCAAGCACTATGCTTAATGAAGGAGTCTATGATGAAAAAAGCGTTACTTACCGATGATGAATGCTGGCTGCGGGTGCAGGCGCGCGATGCCAGCGCGGATGGGCGTTTCGTTTTTGCAGTGCGAACCACTGGCGTTTTTTGCCGCCCTTCTTGTCGCTCGAAGCGGGCGTTACGTAAAAATGTTCGCTTTTTTGCCAACGCGGAGCAGGCGCTGGACGCCGGTTTTCGCCCCTGCAAGCGCTGTCAGCCGGATAATGCGCGCGCGCAGCAACGGCGGTTGGATAAGATTGCCTGCGCCTGCCGTTTACTTGAGCAGGAGACGCCGGTAACGCTGGCGTCTCTGGCGCAGGCGGTGGCGATGAGCCCGTTTCATCTGCACCGTCTGTTTAAAGTGAGCACCGGAATGACGCCGAAAGGGTGGCAGCAGGCGTGGCGCGCCCGGCGGCTGCGTGAGGCGTTGGCGAAAGGAGAGCCGATCACGGCGGCTATTTATCGCGCTGGCTTCCCGGATAGCAGTAGCTACTACCGTCATGCCGACCAGACGCTGGGCATGACGGCAAAACAGTTTCGCAAAGGCGGCGATAATGTCTCCGTTCGCTATGCGCTGACGGACTGGGTTTACGGACGGTGCCTGGTGGCGGAGAGCGAGCGGGGGATTTGCGCGATTCTCCCCGGTGATAGCGACGACGCGCTACTGGCTGAATTACACACCCTTTTCCCGACGGCCCGCCACGAACCTGCCGACGCGTCTTTTCAGCAACGGGTGCGGCAGGTTGTCGCGGCTATCAACACACGCGATGTGCTGCTCTCGTTGCCGCTGGATATCCAGGGAACCGCGTTTCAACAGCAGGTCTGGCAGGCGTTATGCGCAATTCCCTGCGGCGAAACCGTAAGCTATCAACAGCTTGCCGCGACTATCGGCAAACCCACGGCGGTACGCGCGGTCGCCAGCGCGTGCGGCGCGAATAAACTGGCGATGGTGATCCCGTGTCATCGGGTCGTGCGTCGCGATGGCGCGCTCTCCGGTTATCGTTGGGGCGTGCGTCGAAAAGCGCAGCTATTAAAGCGAGAAGCGCAAAAAGAGGAGTAGCAATGCTGGATCTATTTGCTGATGAAGCGCCCTGGCAAGAGCCCCTGGCGCCTGGCGCGGCGCAGTCGCTATTAGACGATATCGGGTTTGTCGCCAGTCAGTCTCCGTTTCGTCAGATGGTGACGCCGGGCGGCTACACCATGTCGGTGGCGATGACCAACTGCAGCGCGTTAGGGTGGACCACCGATCGTCACGGTTATTGTTATGCCGTGCGCGATCCGTTGACCGATAAACCCTGGCCTGCGCTGCCGTTATCGTTTGCCAGCGTATGTCGTCAGGCGGCAATCGCGGCAGGGTATGCGAGCTTCCAACCGGACGCCTGCCTGATCAATCGCTACGCGCCCGGCGCAAAACTGTCGCTGCATCAGGATAAAGACGAGCCGGATCTGCGCGCGCCTATTGTCTCAGTTTCGTTGGGGGTGCCGGCGGTTTTTCAGTTTGGCGGCCTGCGTCGCAGCGATCCGCTCCAGCGGATCTTACTGGAGCATGGCGATATCGTGGTCTGGGGCGGCGAGTCCCGTCTGTTTTATCATGGTATCCAGCCGCTTAAAGCGGGCTTTCATCCCATGACCGGTGAATTTCGTTACAATCTCACCTTCCGTCAGGCGGCTGAAAAAGAATAAAAATAAGAATTATTTGCTGTGCAGGTGGAGTTAGTTAAACTGCGGGCTGTTATTATCGGTCCGGGTTGTAAGCATGGAACTTCTTATTCTTGTCTGGCGGCAGTACCGCTGGCCATTTATTAGCGTGATGGCGCTGAGCCTCGCCAGCGCGGCGCTGGGGATTGGCCTGATCGCGTTTATCAATCAGCGCCTGATTGAAACGGTGGACACCAACGTCATGGTGCTGCCGGAATTTCTCGGCCTGCTCCTGTTGCTAATGGTCGTCACATTAGGTTCCCAACTGGCGCTCACCACTCTGGGACACCATTTCGTTTACCGCCTGCGCAGCGAATTTATCAAGCGCATTCTGGATACGCACGTTGAACGCATTGAGCAACTGGGCAGCGCCTCTTTACTGGCCAGTCTGACCAGCGATATTCGCAATATTACTATCGCCTTTGTGCGTCTGCCTGAGCTGGTGCAGGGCATTATCCTCACCGTCGGCTCGGCGGCGTATCTGGCGATGCTATCGACAAAAATGCTGCTGGTTACGGCTATCTGGATGGCGGTCACTATCTGGGGCGGATTCGTGCTGGTGGCGCGGGTTTACCAGCATATGGCGACCCTGCGCGAGACCGAAGATAAGCTGTACAACGACTATCAGACGGTGCTGGAAGGACGCAAAGAGCTGACGCTAAACCGCGAGCGTGCGGAGCAGATTTTTCAGCAATGCTATACCCCGGACGCCAAAGAGTACCGTCATCACATTATCCGTGCCGATACTTTTCATCTGAGCGCCGTCAACTGGTCGAATATCATGATGCTGGGGGCGATAGGCCTGGTCTTCTGGATGGCGAATAGTCTCGGCTGGGCGGATACCAACGTCGCGGCGACCTATTCACTGACGTTGCTGTTCCTGCGCACGCCGCTGCTGTCTGCGGTGGGGGCGTTGCCAACCCTACTGACCGCCCAGGTGGCGTTTAATAAACTGAATAAATTCGCGCTCGCCCCGTATAAGCCTGATTTTCCACAGCCGAAAGCCTTTCCCGACTGGAAGACGCTGGAGCTGCGCAACGTGGTTTTCCACTATCAGGATAACGCGTTTTCCGTGGGGCCCATCAACCTGACGATTCACCGCGGCGAACTGCTGTTTTTAATTGGCGGCAACGGTAGCGGGAAATCGACGCTGGCCATGTTATTGACCGGTTTATACCAGCCGCAATCGGGAACGATTTTACTTGACGGTCAACCTATTGCCGCCGGGCAGCCGGAAGATTATCGCAAACTGTTTTCTGCGGTGTTCACCGATGTGTGGTTATTCGACCGCCTGTTGGGGCCGCAGGGGAAACCCGCCAATCCCGCGCTGGTCGAAAAGTGGCTTGAGCACCTGAAAATGACGCACAAGCTGGAGCTAAACGACGGGCGCATTTTGAATCTTAAACTGTCGAAAGGGCAAAAAAAGCGCATTGCGCTGCTGCTGGCGCTGGCGGAAGAGCGCGATATTATTTTGCTGGATGAGTGGGCCGCCGATCAGGACCCGCATTTCCGCCGGGAGTTTTATCAGGTGCTGTTGCCGTTAATGCAGGAAATGGGCAAAACCATTTTCGCCATCAGCCATGATGATCACTATTTTATTCACGCCGATCGTCTGCTTGAAATGCGCAACGGACAGCTAACCGAACTCACCGGCGACGAACGTGATGCCGCCTCGCGTGATGCGGTTGCGCGTACTGCGTAATGGCCGGATGAACCGCCTGATGGCAGCCCTACGTCCGCACGCGGGTAGGCCTGATAAGATGCCACGCGTCGCCACCAGGCATCGGGCGAGCGGATTTCCAGACGTGTTTTGAAAAGAACCCCGGAGCGCTGCGTGAGCCGGCGTGTTCAGATGCCCGGTAAGTGTGACCGGGCAGCGTAACGTTATCGCGCGACGGCGTTCTGTACGTTAGCGTCCGCTTTCCAGATGCGGTATTTCACGTCCACATTCGCCGGGGTATACACCACGATCGGCAGCTTGCTGTTGTAGCGCAGCATCCCGTCTTCACCCAGCCAGGCGGTGACGAATTTTTGCTCTTTCTTACCTTCAGGGCAGGCCATCATGGTTGATACCGGAGAGGTGACGTTATCAAAGACATAATAGTCATAGCCCCAGCCTTCCAGCGTTTTTGTTTCCAGCGTGCCGCCGAGGCGATGCTGGTTACAATTCACATTCAGCGTTTGACCAATCAACAGTTCCACTTTGAGGGTAGATTCATCCTGCTGAGGGGTAAGGGTTATCACTTGCCGCTTCATTCCTTTTTCCGCCTGCGGATAGGGGGCGATTTTTTCCAGCGGCTGGGCGGTATCACCATTGTTAGCCCAGGCAGAGGCGCTGGCGAGGGCGGCGAAGACAACGGCAGGGACAAACATCTTCATTTGATTGTTCACGGTATTTCCTTTCTGCTGTTTTCGGTATGCACGGGCAACAGATTAACACATTCATATTATCTATTAATCTGTATTTACTCATATTTTCAAGATTATTAATAAAATAGCGTCTTTTTATATAGTGGAATATTCCGATATTGATAATGTAAATGAAATTATCAACTATTAGTGATTTTCGTTATATAAGCATCTATATAACTCATTGAAATGTGAGAAAAAGCACGTTTACGGGTCTTTACCTGGCACTCTTTTGATCCGGCAACAGCATTTACCTCTATCGGGGTATGCATCTCTTACACATCCTGAAATATCTTATTTACAAAAACAACTACTCATAAATTGTACGGTTTTTATTGGTATTCACTCCCTATGGAAGCGTGTCGTTATGGAAGGGCGATATCATGGTTGATTTATCCCGTCGAAGCATGTTGACCGGCAGTTGGCGCAACGCCAGCAATGGGATTCTTCCGCCGTGGGCCAGAGAAACAACCTATTTTCTCGCACATTGTCTGCGTTGCGACGCCTGCATCCAGGCGTGTGAGGCCGACATCCTGCAGCGAGGGGCGGGGGGATATCCGAGCGTAGATTTCAAACGGGGCGAGTGCAGCTTTTGTTATGCCTGTGCGCAGGCCTGTACTGAATCGCTTTTTCTTCCGCGCCACACCAGGGCCTGGGATCTGATTTTTACGCTCACGGAAAACTGCCTCGCCAGGCAATCGGTTGAATGCCATCGCTGCCAGGACAGTTGTGAACCTATGGCCATTACCTTTCGTCCCACGCTATCCGGCATTTACCAGCCGCAGCTTGACTCGCAGGCCTGTAACGGATGCGGGGCGTGTGTGGCTATCTGTCCCGTGTCAGCCATCAAAGCGGAGAACCACCATGCGCACTAACTGGCAGGTCTGTAGCCTGGTCGTGCAGGCCAAAAGTCAGAACATCGCCGCCATTGGCACACAGTTGAACACGTTGCCGGGTTGCGAAGTCGCGTTAAGCGACGTTGAAAGCGGGCAACTGATCGTGGTGGCGGAAGCAGATCAGAGTGAAACGCTGATGCAAACAATTGAGTCAGTACGCAATGTCGAGGGCGTACTGGCGGTGTCGCTGGTTTATCACCAGCAGGATGAGCAAGGTGAGGAAACACCATGAAACTCAGTCGTCGTAGCTTTATGAAAGCTAACGCCGTTGCGGCCGCTGCGGCGGCTGCCGGTCTGAGCGTGCCGGGCGTCGCCCGCGCCGTTGTCGGGCAGCAGGAAGCCATCAAATGGGATAAAGCGCCGTGCCGTTTTTGCGGAACGGGTTGCGGTGTGTTGGTGGGAACGCAGCAGGGCCGTGTG
This sequence comes from Salmonella sp. GDC200615, assembly GCF_050574145.1. Classification (NCBI taxonomy): domain Bacteria; kingdom Pseudomonadati; phylum Pseudomonadota; class Gammaproteobacteria; order Enterobacterales; family Enterobacteriaceae; genus Salmonella; species Salmonella sp. GDC200615. The sequence continues at coordinate 1,563,429 of NZ_CP192247.1, forward strand.
GTCGCCTGCCAGGGCGACCCCGACGCGCCGGTCAACCGTGGTCTGAACTGCATTAAAGGCTACTTCCTGCCCAAAATCATGTACGGTAAAGATCGTCTGACGCAGCCGATGCTGCGCATGAAAGACGGCAGCTATCACAAAGACGGCGAGTTTACGCCGGTGAGCTGGGAACAGGCCTTCGATGTGATGGAGGAGAAGTTTAAAACCTCCCTGAAAGAGAAAGGACCAGAAGCGATCGGCATGTTTGGATCGGGTCAATGGACCATCTGGGAAGGCTATGCCGCCGCGAAACTGTTCAAGGCTGGTTTCCGCTCTAACAACATCGACCCGAACGCGCGTCACTGCATGGCCTCGGCGGTGGTGGGCTTTATGCGCACCTTTGGCATGGATGAACCGATGGGCTGCTACGACGATATTGAGCAGGCCGATGCGTTTGTGCTGTGGGGTTCCAACATGGCGGAGATGCACCCGATTTTATGGTCGCGCATCACTAACCGCCGTTTGTCCGACCCGAACGTGAAGGTTGCCGTCCTCTCCACCTTCCAGCACCGCAGCTTTGAACTGGCGGACAACGGTATTGTCTTTACCCCGCAAAGCGATCTGGTGATCCTTAACTATATCGCGAATTACATTATTCAGAACAACGCGGTAAATCAGGATTTCTTCACAAAGCATGTGAACCTGCGTAAAGGGGCGACGGATATCGGCTACGGCTTACGCCCGACGCACCCGCTGGAAAAAGCGGCGAAGAATCCGGGCTCCGACGCTTCCGAGCCGATGAGCTTCGACGAGTATAAAGCCTTCGTGGCAGAATATACGCTGGACAAGACCGCTGAAATGAGCGGCGTGCCGAAAGATCAACTGGAACAGTTGGCACAGCTCTACGCCGATCCGAATAAGCGCGTGATCTCTTACTGGACGATGGGTTTTAACCAGCATACCCGCGGCGTGTGGGCGAATAACCTGGTTTACAACCTCCATCTGCTGACCGGAAAAATCTCCCAGCCTGGCTGCGGTCCTTTCTCGCTGACAGGCCAGCCTTCCGCCTGCGGTACGGCGCGTGAAGTGGGAACCTTCTCACACCGTCTACCCGCAGACATGGTCGTGACGAACGAAAAACACCGTGATATCTGCGAAAAACACTGGCAGATCCCCGCTGGCACTATTCCGGCAAAAGTGGGTTTACACGCGGTGGCGCAGGATCGCGCGTTGAAAGACGGCAAGCTGAACGTCTACTGGGTAATGTGTAATAACAATATGCAGGCCGGGCCGAACATCAATGAAGATCGGATGCCGGGCTGGCGCGATCCGCGTAACTTTATCATTGTTTCCGATCCTTACCCGACGGTGAGCGCGCTGTCTGCGGATCTGATCCTGCCGACCGCCATGTGGGTTGAGAAAGAAGGCGCTTACGGCAACGCCGAACGCCGCACGCAGTTCTGGCGTCAGCAAATTAAAGCGCCGGGCGAAGCTAAATCCGACCTCTGGCAACTGGTGCAGTTCTCCCGTCGTTTTAAAACCGAGGAGGTCTGGCCGGAGGCGTTGTTGGCTCAGAAGCCGGAGCTGCGCGGCAAAACGCTGTATGACGTTCTGTTCGCCACGCCGGCGGTCAGCAAATTCCCGCTGAGCGAGCTGAAAGAGGATCAGTTAAACGATGAGTCTCGTGAGCTGGGCTTCTATCTGCAAAAAGGGCTGTTTGAAGAATACGCCTGGTTTGGACGTGGCCACGGGCACGATCTGGCGCCGTTCGACGATTACCACAACGCGCGCGGTCTGCGCTGGCCGGTCGTCGAAGGCAAAGAGACGCAATGGCGTTACAGCGAAGGCAACGACCCGTATGTAAAAGCGGGGGAAGGGTACAAATTCTACGGTAAACCGGATGGCAAAGCGGTGATCTTCGCGCTGCCATTTGAACCCGCGGCGGAGTCGCCGGACAACGAGTACGATCTGTGGCTTTCCACCGGTCGCGTGCTGGAACACTGGCATACCGGCAGTATGACGCGCCGCGTGCCTGAATTGCATCGCGCCTTCCCGGAAGCGGTGGTCTTTATTCACCCACTGGATGCGAAAGCGCGCGATCTGCGTCGCGGGGATAAGGTTAAAGTGTCGTCCCGCCGCGGTGAAGTGATTTCGATTGTCGAAACGCGTGGACGTAACCGTCCGCCGCAGGGACTGGTGTATATGCCGTTCTTCGATGCCGCTCAGCTAGTGAACAACCTGACGCTGGATGCGACGGACCCGCTCTCTAAAGAGACGGACTTCAAGAAGTGCGCCGTTAAGCTGGCGAAGGTGTAACGCGTTATGTCCCGTACAGCGAAACCCCAAAATGGCCGCCGCCGCTTCCTGCGTGATGTTGTGCGCACTGCGGGCGGGCTGGCGGCGGTTGGCGTGGCGCTGGGCTTGCAACAGCAAACCGCGCGCGCATCGGGCGTGCGGCTGCGTCCGCCTGGCGCGCTGAATGAAAATGTCTTCGCCAGCGCCTGTGTGCGCTGCGGGCAGTGCGTTCAGGCGTGTCCATACGAAACGCTAAAACTGGCGACGCTGGCCTCCGGGCTATCGGCAGGCACGCCCTATTTCGTCGCTCGCGACATCCCCTGCGAAATGTGTGAAGACATTCCGTGCGCCAAAGTCTGCCCCAGCGGGGCGCTGAATAAAGATATCGCCTCCATTGATGACTCGCGCATGGGGCTGGCGGTGCTGCTGGATCAGGAAAACTGCCTCAACTTTCAGGGGCTGCGCTGCGACGTTTGTTACCGCGAATGCCCGAAAATCGATGAGGCCATCACGCTGGAGCTGGATCGCAACATGCGCACCGGCAAACATGCGCGCTTTCTGCCCACCGTACACAGCGACGCCTGTACCGGCTGCGGCAAATGCGAAAAAGTCTGCGTACTGGAGCAACCAGCGATAAAAGTGTTGCCGTTGTCATTGGCGAAAGGGGAGTTAGGACACCATTACCGCTTCGGCTGGCTGGAGGGGAAAGATGGCAAATCGTAAACGCGACGCCGGGCGAGAAGCGCGGGCGAAAAAAGGCTGGTGGCGTAGCCACCGCTGGCTGGTGTTACGCCGTATCAGCCAGTTTATGGTGCTGGGGATGTTTCTCAGCGGCCCGTGGCTGGGCTTTTGGGTTTTGCATGGCAACTACAGCAGTAGTTTGCTGTTCGATACCCTCCCGTTGACCGATCCGCTGATTACCCTGGAAAGTCTCGCCAGTGGACATCTTCCCGCTGCCGTGGCGCTGACGGGAGCAGTGATTATCGCTGTGCTGTATGCGCTGGCGGGAAAGCGACTATTTTGCAGTTGGGTTTGCCCGCTAAACCCCGTTACCGATTTGGCTAACTGGATGCGCAGGAAATTTGACCTGAACCAGTCTGCGACGATTCCACGCCATATACGGTACGTCCTTCTGGTGGTGGTGTTAATCGGTTCGGCGTTGACCGGCACGCTGCTGTGGGAATGGATTAATCCCGTGTCGCTGTTAGGCCGTAGTCTGGTTATGGGATTTAGTAGCGGCGCGTTGCTGATTATTGCTTTGTTTTTATTTGATTTATTAGTCGTTGAGCACGGTTGGTGCGGCCATATTTGCCCGATGGGCGCGCTGTATGGCGTGCTGGGCAGTAAAGGCGTAGTGACCGTGACGGCCAAAAAACGTGAAAAATGTAATCGCTGTATGGATTGTTTTCATGTTTGCCCGGAACCGCATGTGCTACGTGCGCCGGTGCTGGATGAGCAAAGCCCGGCGCAGGTCACCCACCGCGACTGCATGACCTGCGGCCGCTGCGTGGATGTCTGTTCTGAGGATGTTTTTACAATAACGATACATAACATCATTCGGGATGCATCGCGGCGGTAAGCGAGGAAATCCCCAGGGGCATAGATAACGATGCGACTGGGATTTTGGAGCGCAGCCAACAAAGAGGCAGCTCGAAGGATGAAGTGTAAATGCGATGGAGTTCGGGAGCGAAACAATGAAAAGCCATGACCTGATGAAAGCGCTGTGTCAATGGATGGCCACGCTTGCCCTGGTGGTAAGTGGTGCGGTTTGGGCGGCAAACGGAGTGGACCTGAGCCAGTCGCCGGAAGTATCCGGGACGCAGGAAGGGGCGATTCGTATGCCGAAAGAGCAGGAGCGTATGCCGCTAAATTACGTCAACCAGCCACCGATGATCCCGCACAGCGTCGAGGGCTACCAGGTGACGACCAATACCAACCGCTGTCTGCAATGCCACGGCGTGGAAAGTTATCGTACGACGGGCGCGCCGCGTATCAGCCCGACGCACTTTATGGACAGTGACGGTAAAGTGTCGGGCAACGTCGCGCCGCGTCGTTATTTCTGCCTGCAGTGCCACGTACCGCAGTCTGATACCGCGCCGATTATCGACAATACCTTTACCCCCTCGCAAGGTTACGGGAAATAAGAGGTCATTATGGAAAATTCTAACCGTAAACCCGGCTGGATAAAGCGCGTCTGGCGATGGTGGCGCAGCCCCAGCCGCCTGGCGCTGGGGACGCTGCTGTTAATCGGTTTTATCGGCGGCATCATCTTCTGGGGCGGCTTCAATACCGGAATGGAAAAGGCTAACACCGAAGAGTTTTGTATTAGCTGCCATGAAATGCGCAACACGGTGTATGAGGAGTATATGGAAACCGTCCACTACAACAACCGTAGTGGCGTTCGTGCCACCTGTCCTGACTGCCATGTGCCGCATGAGTGGGGGCCGAAGATGATCCGTAAGATCAAAGCCAGTAAAGAGCTGTATGCGAAGGTATTTGGGCTGATAGATACACCGCAGAAATTTGAAGCTCATCGCCTGACAATGGCACAAAATGAGTGGCGGCGCATGAAAGACAACAACTCGCAGGAATGCCGTAACTGCCACAATTTCGACTTTATGGATCTGACCGCGCAAAAAGGCGTCGCGGCGAAAATGCACGATCAGGCGGTAAAAGACGGACAGACCTGTATCGATTGCCACAAAGGGATCGCGCATAAACTGCCGGATATGCGTGATGTTAAACCAGGTTTCTGACAGGACGTTGATGAGTGGGAATGCTTGAAGCCAGAGATCTGCACTGCGAACGGGACGAGAGGACGCTGTTTCGCGGGCTGTCGTTCACCGTGGAAGCCGGGGAGTGGGTGCAGGTCACCGGCGGCAACGGCGCCGGAAAAACCACCCTGCTGCGCCTGCTGACCGGGCTGGCGCGCCCGGACGGCGGGGAGGTGTACTGGCAGGGCGGGATGGTCATTCTCACCACCCACCAGCCGCTGCCGGGGGCCGCGGACACCGTCCGCCGCCTGGCGCTGACCGGCGGGGGGGCCGGGCTGTGATGTGGCGTGTCTTCTGTCTCGAGCTGCGCGTGGCGTTCCGCCACGGCGCGGACATCGCCGGCCCGCTGTGGTTCTTCCTGATGGTCATCACCCTGTTTCCGTTAAGCGTCGGGCCGCAGCCGCAGCTGCTGGCGCGTATCGCGCCGGGCATCATCCAGGTGGCGGCGCTGCTGGCCTCGCTGCTGGCGCTGGAGCGGCTGTTTCGCGACGACCTGCAGGACGGCAGCCTGGAGCAGCTGATGCTGCTGCCGGTGCCGCTGCCGGCGGTGGTGCTGGCGAAGGTGCTGGCCCACTGGGCGGTGACCGGCCTGCCGCTGATGATGCTCTCCCCGCTGGTGGCGCTGCTGCTGGGGATGGACGTGTACGGCTGGAAAATCATGGCGCTGACGCTGCTGCTCGGCACGCCGGCGCTGGGGTTTCTCGCCGCGCCGGGCGTCGCGCTGACGGCCGGCCTGCGGCGCGGCGGCGTCCTGCTGGGCATTCTGGTGCTGCCGCTGAGTGTCCCGGTGCTGATTTTCGCCACCGCGGCGATGGACGCGGCATCGATGCATTTACCCGTTGACGGCTATCTGGCGGTGCTGGGGGCGCTGCTGGCGGGCAGCGCGACGTTAAGCCCGTTCGCCACCGCGGCGGCGCTGCGCCTCAGCGTGCAGTAGCGCCCCGGCGCGACGGACATTTTACTGGTTTCAGGAGGTCAGGTGACAACGATGTGGAAAACCCTTCATCAGCTGGCGGCGCCGCCCCGGCTGTATCAGATTTGCGGCAGGCTCGTGCCGTGGCTGGCGGCAGCCGGCATCATCGCGCTGGCCACCGGCTGGGTCCGGGGCTTTGGTTTCGCCCCGGCGGACTACCAGCAGGGGGAGAGCTACCGCATTATGTACCTGCATGTCCCGGCGGCCATCTGGTCGATGGGTATCTATGCGGCGATGGCGGTGGCGGCGTTCACCGGGCTGGTCTGGCAGATGAAAATGGCCAGCCTTGCCGTCGCGGCGATGGCGCCGGTGGGGGCGGTGTACACCTTCATCGCGCTGGTCACCGGCGCGGCGTGGGGCAAACCGATGTGGGGCACCTGGTGGGTGTGGGACGCGCGCCTGACCTCGGAGCTGGTGCTGCTGTTTCTCTACGCCGGGGTCATCGCCCTGTGGCACGCCTTTGACGACCGTAAAATGGCCGGGCGCGCGGCGGGCATTCTGGTGCTGGTCGGCGTGGTGAACCTGCCGGTTATCCACTATTCCGTCGAGTGGTGGAACACCCTGCACCAGGGCTCGACGCGGATGCAGCAGAGTATCGACCCGGCGATGCGCTCGCCGCTGCGCTGGGCCATCGCCGGCTTCCTGCTGCTCTTTATGACGCTGGCGCTGATGCGGATGCGCAACCTGATTTTACTGATGGAAAAACGCCGCCCGTGGGTGAGCGAACTGATACTGAAAAGGGGGCACCGGTGAGTCCGGCATTTTCATCGTGGAGCGATTTTTTCGCCATGGGCGGGTACGCCTTTTTTGTCTGGCTGGCGGTGGCGATGACCGTGGCGCCGCTGGTGCTGCTGGCGCTGACCACCGCCCTGGTCCTGTACGCGCTGCGCGCGAATATCGACCTGTTCTATACCCCCGGCGAAATCCTCTACGGCAAGCGCGAGACGCAGCAGCTGCCGGCGGTGGGCCAGCGCCTGCGCGTCGGCGGGATGGTGATGCCCGGCAGCGTCAGGCGCGACCCGGACTCGCTGAAGGTGAACTTCAGCCTCTACGACGCCGAAGGGTCGGTGACGGTGAGCTATGAGGGGATACTGCCGGACCTGTTCCGCGAGGGACAGGGGGTGGTGGTGCAGGGCACCCTGGAGAAGGGCAGCCACGTCCTGGCGCAGGAGGTGCTGGCCAAGCATGACGAGAACTACACACCGCCGGAAGTGGAAAAGGCGATGCAGGAAAACCACCGCCGCCCGCAACGCGCTGATAAGGACACCTCATCATGATGCCTGAATACGGCCACGCGCTGCTGTGCCTGGCGCTCGGCGTGGCGCTGCTGCTGTCCGTTTACCCGCTGTGGGGCGTGGCGCGCGGTGACGCGCGGATGATGGCGTCGGCCGGGGTGTTCGCCTGGCTGCTGTTCATCTGCGTGGCGGGCGCGTTTTTCGTGCTGGTGCACGCCTTTGTGGTTAACGACTTCACCGTGGCCTATGTCGCCGGCAACTCGAACACGCAGCTGCCGGTGTGGTACCGGGTGGCCGCCACCTGGGGGGCGCACGAGGGCTCGCTGCTGCTGTGGGTGCTGCTGATGAGCGGCTGGACCCTGGCGGTGGCGGTGTTCAGCCGGCCGGTGCCGGCGGATATCGTCGCCCGGGTGCTGGCGGTGATGGGGATGGTCTGCGCCGGTTTTCTGGCGTTCATCCTGTTCACCTCCGGCCCGTTCGTCCGCACGCTGCCGGCCTTTCCGGTGGAGGGGCGCGACCTGAACCCGCTGCTGCAGGACCCGGGGCTGATTTTCCACCCGCCGCTGCTGTACATGGGCTATGTCGGCTTCTCGGTGGCCTTCGCCTTCGCCATCGCCGCGCTGCTGAGCGGGCGTCTGGACAGCGCGTTCACCCGTTTTGCCCGCCCGTGGACGCTGGCGGCGTGGGTGTTCCTGACGCTGGGCATCGTGCTCGGCTCGGCGTGGGCCTACTACGAGCTGGGCTGGGGCGGCTGGTGGTTCTGGGACCCGGTGGAGAACGCCTCCTTTATGCCGTGGCTGGCGGGCACCGCCCTGCTGCACTCGCTGGCGGTCACCGAACAGCGCGCCGGCTTTAAGGCGTGGACGCTGCTGCTGTCCATCTGCGCCTTCTCGCTGTGCCTGCTGGGCACCTTCCTGGTGCGCTCCGGGGTGCTGGTGTCGGTGCACGCCTTCGCCTCCGACCCGGCGCGCGGAATGTTTATCCTCGCCTTTATGGTGCTGGTCACCGGCGGCTCGCTGCTGCTCGGCAACAACGTCCTGCTGATGGCCGCCATGCTGGTGGTGCTGCTGGGTACCCTGCTGCCGCTGGTGCACAAACAGCTGGGGCTGGGCAGCATTTCGGTGGGGGAGCCGTTCTTTAACACCATGTTCACCTGGCTGATGGTCCCCTTTGCCCTGCTGCTGGGGGTGGGGCCGCTGGTGCGCTGGGGCCGGGACCGGCCACGTAACATCAGGAAACTGCTGTGGGCTGCCGTTGTCACTACCCTGGTGCTGTCGGTACTTTTGCCGTGGCTGCTGGAAGATAAAATCATCGCCATGACGGCGGTGGGGATGGCGATGGCCTGCTGGATTGCGGTGCTGGCGGTGGCCGAAGCCGTACAGCGCGTGTCCCGCGGCACGAAAACCTCTCTCAGCTACTGGGGAATGGTGGCGGCGCACCTCGGGCTGGCGGTGACGATTACCGGCATCGCCTTCAGCCAGAATTACAGCGTGGAGCGTGACGTGCGGATGCGGGCGGGCGACAGCGTGACCATTCACGACTACCGCTTCACCTTCCGGGAGGTGCGGGACATCACCGGGCCCAACTACCGCGGCGGGGTGGCCCTCATCGGGGTGACGCGCCACGGCGAGCCGGAGGCGGTGCTGCACGCGGAGAAACGGCTCTACAACACCAGCCGGATGGTGATGACCGAGGCGGCGATTGACGGCGGGCTGACCCGCGATCTGTACGCCGCGCTCGGGGAGGAGCTGGACAACGGCGCGTGGGCTGTGCGCCTGTACTACAAACCGTTTGTCCGCTGGATATGGGCCGGGGGGCTGCTGATGGCGCTGGGCGGGCTGCTGTGCCTGGTGGACCCGCGCTACCGCCGCCGTAAACCATTGCCGGAGGCCGGATGAAACGCAACGTACTGTTATTACCGTTACTGATTTTTCTGCTGATTGCCGCGGCGCTGCTGTGGCAGCTGACGCGCAACGCGCAGGGGGATGACCCGACGAATCTCGAATCGGCGCTGACCGGGAAGCCGGTGCCGGCGTTCCGCCTGGAATCGCTGGAGACGCCGGGTCAGTACTATGAGGCGGAGGTGCTGACGCAGGGGAAACCGGTGCTGCTTAACGTCTGGGCCACCTGGTGCCCGACCTGCCGCGCCGAGCATCAGTACCTGAACCAGCTTTCTGCGCAGGGTATCCGGGTGGTCGGGCTGAACTATAAGGACGACCGGGCGAAGGCGGTGGCCTGGTTAAAGGAACTGGGCAACCCGTATGCGCTGAGTTTATCGGACAGCGACGTGATGCCGTTTAAAGATGAAGCGCAGGAGCAGCAGTTCCGCCAGCTCACGGAGCAGCTGCGCTGCCCGAAATGCCAGAACAACAGCATTGCGGACTCGAACGCGATGATAGCCACCGACATGCGCCGCAGGGTGTATGACCTGATGCAGGAGGGGAAGAGCCGCCAGGAAATCATCGATTACATGGTGGCGCGCTACGGCAACTTCGTCACCTACGACCCGCCGCTGACCCCGCTGACGGTGCTGCTGTGGGTGCTGCCGCTGGCCGCCATCGTGGCGGGCGGGTGGATAATCGTTGCCCGCACGCGCCGGCGGGTGCGCCTGCGCCGGCAGCTACGCCCTGACCGGCAGCTATCAGCAGGTCAGGGCCTGGCAGCAGGCAACGGCGCAGACGCCCGGGCTGCTGGCGCGGGCGCTGGACCCGGCGGCGCAGCCGCTGAATGAAGAGGAGATGGCGCGGCTGGCGCTGGGGCTGCGCACCCGCCTGCAGAATGATGCCGGCAATGTTGAGGGCTGGCTCATGCTGGGGCGCACCGGTATGGTACTGGGTAATGCCGGTACCGCCACCGGGGCCTATGCGAACGCCTACCGCCTGGACCCGAAAAACAGCGATGCGGCGCTGGGCTACGCGGAGGCGCTGACGCGCTCGTCCGACCCGGAGGATAACCGCCGCGGCGGGGAGCTGCTGCGTCAGCTGGTGAGAAGTGACCACACGGATATCCGGGTGTTAAGCCTGTATGCGTTCAGCGCCTTTGAGCAGCAGCGTTTTGGCGAGGCGGTGGCGGCCTGGGAGATGATGCTGAAACTGCTGCCGGCGGGTGACGCCCGGCGGGCGGTGATAGAGCGCAGTATCCGGCTGGCGCAGGAGAAATAAGACCCTGACGGCCCGGTGGCGCGGCGCCATCGGGCCTGGCTTGTTACTGTATTCCGCGTGTTTGTAAAAATAGAATGGTCGCCGCGACGCGTGAGCGCACGTTTAGCTTGCGAAGTAGATTACGAATGTGCACCTTAACCGTCTGCTCAGAAATATTCAGTACTGACGCAATCTGTTTGTTAGAAAGCCCCTGCGCCAGCTCATGCAAGACATCTAACTCTCGTTCGGTCAGGATACTAAAGGGATCTTCCTGCGCGCCAAACCGTTCGCGCTCACGCAGATATTCATTGACCCGATCGCTAAAGACTTTACCGCCGTTAGCGCCTTTGCGAATGGCCTCCAGCAGCACTTCCGGATCGCTATCTTTGAGCAGATAACCGTCGGCGCCGGCGTCGATCAGCGCGTAGATGTCGCTGGCGGAATCCGAGACGGTAAGAATAATAATTTGCGCCGTCACACCATCCCGGCGTAGCGCGTTCAGGGTATCTAACCCGCTCAGACCTTTCATATTCAGATCCAGCAGGATCAGATCGGGCTCAATGCGATTCGCCAGATCGATCGCACTCGCCCCGTCACCCGCTTCGGCAACGACATGAAAAGCCGGGTCCAGTTCCAGTAATTGACGAATACCTCGCCGCATAAGTGGATGGTCGTCCACAATAAGCACCTGAAAAGGTGTTACTTCAGGCATGCTGTATCTCCTGAGTTTTATTAGAATGATTATTGTTTTCAGCGCGGAAATCGTCCAGATTTGCCACATTGTCAAGCGCGTAAATTTTACCCTAATTAGTGCATGGGTAAGTAGTAAAACCTGTGACAGGCGAGTAATTAGCTGAACGATAGAAAGGATAAAACAACCCGTTGTGAGAGAAAACAGAATACTCCCTGAAGTTGAATACTGGTCTGGACGCTTTTTTCGGACAATGTGACATAACAGAAGTGTGGCATATGTTGCTGCGCCATTGCACCCGTAAGTCCAGACTATCTTTACTGGCAGGAAATTCCTTATTAAAAGTCATAGCGTCTAAAGCTTGTCATTATTAACAAATTATTTTAACTGAATTTATTTATGGTTTTATTAATGTCAATGAAATACATCTGAGCAGAACGAATAAACCGCGACATCTGTTAAATTAAATATTAAGTCAATAGCAGAGGTATTTTTATGCGATAAAGAGATTCTGATGATATTCTTATCATAAATGAAAATGTGGTCAGGAATGAGCGTCATTCACTTATAACTTATCCTGGATGTGCCTGAACAACACTCGCGGCGTTTTGAGCACCCGTTGGGGTGACTCAAGGGGAGAACGTAGTGTGGATGCTATATCAGCCGTTTCTGTGAGCGTAAGCGTGGCGTAGAAAATTTTAAATATGTTAGCCGGTTAAAAATAACTATTGACATTGAAATGGTGGTGGAGTGTATATGAAGAGAATATTTATATATCTATTATTACCTTGTGCATTCGCATGTTCTGCTAATGATAATGTTTTTTTTGGCAAGGGCAACAAGCATCAGATCTCTTTTGCTGCGGGAGAAAGTATAAGAAGAGGAGGGGTTGAGCACTTATATACGGCTTTTCTGACATACAGTGAACCCAGCGATTTTTTCTTTTTACAGGCAAGAAATAATCTGGAGTTAGGAGGATTTAAGGCTAAGGGTAGCGATGATTGCAGTAAACATTCTGGCAGCGTTCCCTGCAATAAATATAACCAGGGCGTATTGGGTATCTCGAAGGATGTGGCGCTGGTTCATTTCGCTGGTATCTATACCGGTATTGGTCTGGGGGCTTATATAAAATCTAAGTCGCGAGATGATATGCGTGTCAATTCTGCATTTACCTTTGGAGAAAAAGCGTTTCTTGGCTGGAACTTTGGGGCTTTTTCTACAGAAGCTTATATCCGGCATTTCTCGAATGGATCACTTACGGATAAAAATTCAGGGCATAATTTTGTAGGTGCTTCAATTAGTTATAATTTCTGAAGTTGAATAACAATTAGCGAGTTGCTGGCTGAAGGAGTAATTAATCACCGTACGTTGTCTACAAAACGTGTTGTGAATAGCCGATCGTTATCTACCCTATGGCGACAGGGAAGCTAATTGTTAGTGACAAAGAAGTGGTAGGCCGTTTACCTTACCAGAACGTTTTATTATTGCTGCGACAGATTGCTTACTCATTTACCTGCCACTACAAACATTTCTTCCAGCATAGGGTGTAGATGCGCTTTTTCTGTTTTAGTACAAACATGGTTTACGTTATTTGCCTGCATTGACTTTACGTTGACCACTGCACAGGAAAGGTGTCCAATCAGTTCATGCAAAATCAGTTCATGCAAAATAACGTCTCTGGCATCAGCTAACTTTTTAATTGTAGGCATAAAAAAAACCAGCCCTGACAGGCTGGTTTTCAAGGGGAATTTTGGTCGGCAGCTTCATCCGCAGTATCTGCGGAGAGCAGCGCAGGTACGGCGACCACAAAAGCCGGGGAGGCATCAGCCAGCGCGGCGTCGGCTGACACAGCCAGAACGGCGGCAGCCGCCTCGTCATCAGCATCGGAGGCATCCACCCACGCCGCCGCATCTGATACCAGCGCATCACTGGCAGCGCAAAGCAGAGCTGCAGCCGGAGAATTGGCAACCAGAGCCGAAGAGGCCGCGAAACGGGCCGAGGATATCGCAGACGTGATTTCCCTGGAAGATGCAAGCCTGACGAAAAAAGGTATCGTTAAATTAAGCAGTGCCACGGACAGTGACAGCGAAGCGCTGGCGGCCACACCAAAGGCGGTAAAAACCGTTATGGGTGAGGTACGGACCAAAGCGCCGCTGGACAGCCCGGCATTCACTGGAACGCCGACCACACCGACGCCGCCAGGCGATGCTAAAGGGCTTCAGACAACAAACGCGGAGTTTGTCCGCAAACTGATTGCCGCGCTGGTTGGTTCCGTACTGGAGCCACTGGACACCCTGCAGGAACTGGCTGACGCGTTGGGAAATGATCCGAACTTTGCCACCACGGTACTGAATAAACTGGCGGGCAAGCAGCCGCTGGACGAAACCCTGACGGCGCTGTCAGGAAAAAGCGTTGACGGTCTTATCGAATACGTTGGTTTGCGAGAAACCATAAGTCGTGCCGCCGATGCATTATAAAAATCACAGAATGGCGGCGATATTCCGGACAAGGATTTGTTTGTGCGTCGTATCGGTGCCGCGCGAGCGTTTGATGGCGCAGTTACTATCGGCTGTGATGATAATCCGTGGACGACGGCGGAGTTTATCGTCTGGCTGGAGTCTCAGGGCGCATTCAATCACCCTTACTGGATGTGTCGTGGCTCCTGGTCTTACGCTTATAACAAAATCATCACGGATACTGGCTGCGGTACTATCTATCTCGCTGGCGCAGTGATTGAGGTAATGGGAGTGCGTGGCGCGATGACTATTCGGGTGACAACGTCCCATTCAGTATCTGGTTGGTGATACGTGGGTGACAGCCCCAAGTGTATAAGAAGGAATAATTATGACAGCGGAAAAAAAATAAAAAGAACAAACAGTTTTTAAATATTAAAAATTTCATTCCGTATGCACCGGAACCAGATGACACATTATTCGCCGATGCGGCGTATCTTAAATCAGAGGATGGTCAGGACTGGTATGGGTGCCAGCAATTATTTTCAGCAGACACGCTGAAAATTACCTACGACGATAACGATGTTATTACGTGTATTACGCGTGATGTTTCCGGGCTGTGGCCTGCTGGCCAGAGCGTTGCAGAGTTGCCTGATACGGATGAAAACCGTCGCGCTGATATTCATGCTGCTGGCAGTTTAAAGACGGTAAAGTCGTTCAAAGGGTTTATTCGCCGGAAGAGCTGTGCAGGCAGGCAGAATCGAAAATTGAACGCCCGGGCGTTGATACCGGATGATCTGGTCATCGTGGAAAGCGACCCTGAAAAAATCGACACTTTAGCTGTAAAATGACAGTCCCGCCATCCGGTCATCATAACGGATTTTTCTTCTGCACCTTCTGAAGCCCGCCATGTCAGGACGGCCATGAATCCGCCGATAACCTTATTGTGAAATTAAGACCAGGAAGAGATGATGTCTGCCGGACAGATACTATATGTAAATTTATAAAGGTTTTTTGTTATGCCCTTTCATATTGGAAGCGGATGTCTTCCCGCCACCATCAGTAATCGCCGCATTTATCGTATTGCCTGGTCTGATACCCCCCCTGAAATGAGTTCCTGGGAAAAAATGAAGGAATTTTTTTGCTCAACGCACCAGACTGAAGCGCTGGAGTGCATCTGGACGATTTGTCACCCGCCGGCCGGAACGACGCGGGAGGATGTGGTCAGCAGATTTGAACTGCTCAGGACGCTCGCGTATGCCGGATGGGAGGAAAGCATTCATTCCGGCCAGCACGGGGAAAATTACTTCTGTATTCTGGATGAAGACAGTCAGGAGATATTGTCAGTCACCCTTGATGATGCCGGGAACTATACCGTAAATTGCCAGGGGTACAGTGAAACACATCGCCTCACCCTGGACACAGCACAGGGTGAGGAGGGCACAGGACACGCGGAAGGGGCATCCGGGACATTCAGGACATCCTTCCTCCCTGCCACAACGGCTCCACAGACGCCAGCAGAGTATGATGCTGTCTGGTCAGCGTGGAGAAGGGCTGCACCCGCAGAAGAGTCACGCGGCCGTGCAGCAGTGGTACAGAAAATGCGTGCCTGCCTGAATAATGGCAATGCAGTGCTTAACGTGGGAGAATCAGGTCTTACCACCTTGCCAGACTGTTTACCCGCGCATATTACCACACTGGTTATTCCTGATAATAATCTGACCAGCCTGCCGGCGCTGCCGCCAGAACTGCGGACGCTGGAGGTCTCTGGTAACCAGCTGACTAGCCTGCCGGTGCTGCCGCCAGGACTACTGGAACTGTCGATCTTTAGTAACCCGCTGACCCACCTGCCGGCGCTGCCGCCAGAACTGCGGACGCTGGAGGTCTCTGGTAACCAGCTGACTAGCCTGCCGGTGCTGCCGCCAGGACTACTGGAACTGTCGATCTTTAGTAACCCGCTGACCCACCTGCCGGCGCTGCCGTCAGGACTATGTAAGCTGTGGATCTTTGGTAATCAACTGACCAGCCTGCCGGTGTTGCCGCCAGGGCTACAGGAGCTGTCGGTATCTGATAACCAACTGGCCAGCCTGCCGGCGCTGCCGTCAGAATTATGTAAGCTGTGGGCCTATAATAACCAGCTGACCAGCCTGCCGACGTTGCCGTCAGGGCTACAGGAGCTGTCGGTATCTGATAACCAACTGGCCAGCCTGCCGACGCTGCCGTCAGAATTATATAAGCTGTGGGCCTATAATAATCGGCTGACCAGCCTGCCGGCGTTGCCGTCAGGACTGAAGGAGCTGATTGTATCTGGTAACCGGCTGACCAGTCTGCCGGTGCTGCCGTCAGAACTGAAGGAGCTGATGGTATCTGGTAACCGGCTGACCAGCCTGCCGATGCTGCCGTCAGGACTACTGTCGCTGTCGGTCTATCGTAACCAGCTGACCCGCCTGCCGGAAAGTCTCATTCATCTGTCTTCAGAGACAACCGTAAATCTGGAAGGGAACCCACTGTCTGAACGTACTTTGCAGGCGCTGCGGGAGATCACCAGCGCGCCTGGCTATTCAGGCCCCATAATACAATTCGATATGGCGGGAGCCTCCGCCCCCCGGGAAACTCGGGCACTGCACCTGGCGGCCGCTGACTGGCTGGTGCCTGCCCGGGAGGGGGAACCGGCTCCTGCAGACAGATGGCATATGTTCGGACAGGAAGATAACGCCGACGCCTTCAGCCTCTTCCTGGACAGACTGAGTGAGACGGAAAACTTCATAAAGGACGCGGGGTTTAAGGCACAGATATCGTCCTGGCTGGCACAACTGGCTGAAGATGAGGCGTTGAGAGCAAACACCTTTGCTATGGCAACAGAGGCAACCTCAAGCTGCGAGGACCGGGTCACATTTTTTTGCACCAGATGAAGAACGTACAGCTGGTACATAATGCAGAAAAAGGGCAATACGATAACGATCTCGCGGCGCTGGTTGCCACGGGGCGTGAGATGTTCCGTCTGGGAAAACTGGAACAGATTGCCCGGGAAAAGGTCAGAACGCTGGCTCTCGTTGATGAAATTGAGGTCTGGCTGGCGTATCAGAATAAGCTGAAGAAATCACTCGGGCTGACCAGCGTGACGGCAGAAATGCGTTTCTTTGACGTATCCGGCGTGACGGTTACAGACCTTCAGGACGCGGAGCTTCAGGTGAAAGCCGCTGAAAAAAGCGAGTTCAGGGAGTGGATACTGCAGTGGGGGCCGTTACACAGAGTGCTGGAGCGCAAAGCGCCGGAACGCGTTAACGCGCTTCGTGAAAAGCAAATATCGGATTATGAGGAAACGTACCGGATGCTGTCTGACACAGAGCTGAGACCGTCTGGGCTGGTCGGTAATACCGATGCAGAGCGCACTATCGGAGCAAGAGCGATGGAGAGCGCGAAAAAGACATTTTTGGATGGCCTGCGACCTCTTGTAGAGGAGATGCTGGGGAGCTATCTGAACGTTCAGTGGCGTCGTAACTGATGCACCAGGTGAATGAGGTGCGGTGCGACAAAGATATTCCCGGACGAACAACATCAGACAGTACGGATGATGTACAGGTGAAATAGGGGAGACTTCTTCAGTCAGGGCGCGGCGAAACTTTTTCGATGATAACGCGCCGCGCGCCGGTAGCGAGAAGCCGATGGAAGTACTGGATCACCTGAATGCAAAGAAGGGCTGGGGAAAGCTGTACTTTGCCGGGGAGGGTATCCAGCAACAGTGGGCTATGAAGAGAAACATACTGTCATCCCGATATACCACCCGCTATGAAGACCTGCTTCAGGTTAAGTGACAGGTTTACCCTGATTTTCAAATTTCTGATGTGATGGTGTGCCGCAGCCACATTGTATGCAAGAACGGGCTGCGGCAAACTGGCGATCGTTCGATAGTGCGTGTATTGAATAGTTACCAGTCGTGGCGGATTCTACTGGTTAAGGATGACTAATCAATGTATTTAAGTCATCTGTTCAACTTTTCGCGTTGGAGGGAGCTTGAAGTCAATTTGCAGTGACCTTCGATAGCTATTTCACCATCATTTCACCATTTGCAAATTGGATATATAAAAAAACCAGCCCTGGCAGGCTGGCTTTTAAGGGGAATTTTGGTCGGCACGAGAGGATTTGAACCTCCGACCCCCGACACCCCATGACGGTGCGCTACCAGGCTGCGCTACGTGCCGACTTGTGGGTGCTAATACTACCTCTTTCCAACGCGAATGCAAGGGGAAACGGTGCTAACTGATTTATAATTAATCAGTTAGCGATAAAACGTTTCTCTTCTGTTAGCACTTGCAGCAGCAGACTGAGCTGCGGCTTCTGATCTTTGATCTTCTCGCCGTGTAAGTCATAGGTCTGATAATGACCGTTATTATTGAGCACCAGGGTCATTTGCGGCGTCGTGATTGCCAGCGTACTGCCGTCTGCCGCCGTTACCCAGTTATGACGACGTGGAACGGTAAAGATGTCCTGGCCCTGTGAATATTCGTTCGCTGGCGTGCTGACATGTAACAGGCGTTGCATCAACGTGGTCATCACATCGGTATGATCGGTAAGCACATTAATACGCTGCGCAGGCGTCCCCGGCCAGTGGATCACCAGCGGTACTTGCAGATGACCTTGCGACCAGTCGAAGCGATTTTCTTCCGGCGTCAACGGTATGCCGCGTCCTGCGGTAATGATCACGACAGTATTCTCGAATTTACCGGCCTCTCGCAGCGCGTTCAGAACCCGATTGATTTGCGCATCCACGTCGCTGGCGGCACTGGCGTAACGCTTAACAAAATTTTTCTGGTTACTGTCATCAATATTAGTACCGTTAAACGATATCCATGAGAACCAGCGGTTATCTTCCTGTGCGTAGCGCCTAAGCCAGTCTATCCACTGGCTGGCCGTTTGCGCATCAGACTGCGTTTGCGCTGCCGGCATCGAGAAATCGGACAGTAATGCCTGACGATAAAGCGGGCTGGCGAAGCCATCCGAAGAAAACAGTCCCAGTTGGTAGCCTTGCTGATTCAACGCGGTAATGAGCGCCGCAGGCGTTCTGGTGGATAACACGCCATCCATATAGCCTGGCGATATGCCATAGAACAGGCCGAAAATACCGTTATCAGTGGTATTCCCTGAACTCATATGACGGGTGAAGTCGATGTTTTGCTCGGCAAATGTAGCCAGCTCCGGCATCTGCTTCTCAAAGCGAGAATAGTTCAGGCCGTCTACGGTAATGAGCAGCACATTCTGACCGGTGCCCATATCGCGATAGTGCAAATTGCTGAGCGGGTACTGAACGGAGACCGCTTCCGGATTGCCTTGCTCTACCAGACGGCGCTGATATTCCTGCGCATCCAGCAGACCGTGTTTTTCAAGAAAACGTCGCGCCGTCATCGGATAAGAGAGCGGCAGGTTTGCCCGCTGCATGGTAATCGGCCGGTAAAAATTAGCATCTGCCCAGATGTAGATAAGATGCGATGCGATAAAGGAGACGAAAAAGAATGCCGCAAGCGGCCTTGCGAAATGGCGACGGCGCGTGAGACTGCGCAGCTTTTGCCAACTCCATGTCGCAAATAGCATCTCAATCAATAAGATAACCGGCACGCTAATAAACATAAGCTGCCAGTCGCGCGCCATTTCGTTCTGGTCAGGGTTGATGACCAGCTCCCAGACAATGGGATTAAGATGCAGGTGAAAACGGGTAAAGACTTCGCTGTCGATAAGTAACAACGTCATACCCGCGGTCGCCAGAATGGCTGATATAAACCGCATCAGCCGCTGGGACATCACGATAAACGTGAGCGGAAAAAGAATAAGCAAATAGGTGGCGAACACCAGAAAGCTAAAGTGCCCGACAATGCTCAGGTAGGAGTATATGCGACCCGCAAGCGTTGTCGGCCAGTCGGCGACAAACAGGTAACGGCTGCCGAGCAACGTAGCCAACAGTATATTGAACAGAGCGAACCAGTGCCCCCAGCTAACCATCTGGGAGACTTTTTCACGGTAGCGCTGACGATGAGTTACCATACCTGTCGCTTGTTTCTCCGGAGTCGGCTTTTTAGTGCGCGTTGTCTTCGCTAATCGAAGACTGCAAGGCGCGGGCAAAAGAGTTCGCAATCGCCTGGCGTTGAGCTGGCGCAACGCTGGTGTTGATAAGGTTGGTGACCATATTTCCCAGCACCATCAGGGAAAGATCGGTCGGCGCCTTATGTTTTTCCAGTACACTGAGCAGTTCGCTCAGCAATTGTTCAACATGTTCATCACTATAGCGGGAGAGTTGTGGCATAAATCAAAATCTGTTTGTTCATGAAAGGGCAACATATTACCGTAGCAACAGTTTTTTTTCTGCATTTTTATCCCCTAAATCATTCGCGTTACGGATAACGCCTGAAATGACAGGGCGATTGCTTGCGTCTTCCGGCAGGCGGTGGTTGAATACCGCCCGGTCTTAAAGGAGAGTTTATCATGAGTCTGGATATCAACCAGATTGCCCTGCACCAGCTTATCAAGCGCGATGAGCAAAATCTTGAGCTGGTCTTGCGCGATTCATTGCTGGAGCCGACAACTACCGTTGTCGAGATGGTGGCTGAACTGCATCGGGTCTATAGCGCCAAGAATAAGGCGTATGGCCTGTTTAATGAAGAGAGTGAACTGGCGCAAGCGCTGCGGTTGCAACGTCAGGGGGAAGAAGATTTTCTTGCCTTTAGCCGGGCGGCGACCGGACGCCTGCGTGACGAACTGGCGAAATATCCCTTTGCGGACGGCGGCATTGTATTGTTCTGCCATTATCGTTACCTGGCGGTGGAGTATCTGCTGGTTACGGTACTGAACAACCTGAGCAGTATGCGGGTCAATGAAAATCTGGACATTAACCCGACGCATTATCTTGATATCAATCATGCGGATATCGTGGCGCGTATCGATCTTACCGAGTGGGAAACTAATCCGCAATCGACCCGCTACCTGACGTTTCTCAAAGGTCGGGTAGGGCGCAAGGTCGCTGACTTCTTTATGGATTTCCTCGGCGCCAGCGAAGGGTTGAACGCCAAAGCGCAGAATCGCGGCCTGTTGCAGGCAGTGGATGATTTCACCGCAGAAGCGCAGTTGGATAAAGCAGAACGTCAGAACGTGCGTCAGCAGGTGTACAGCTACTGCAACGAGCAGTTACAAGCCGGGGAAGAGATTGAGCTGGAATCGCTGTCTAAAGAGCTTTCCGGCGTCAGTGAAGTCAGCTTCAGCGAATTTACTGCCGAAAAAGGCTATGAGCTGGAAGAGAGCTTCCCGGCAGATCGCAGTACGCTACGCCAGTTAACCAAATATGCCGGCAGCGGCGGCGGGTTAACGATTAACTTTGATGCGATGCTACTGGGCGAGCGGATTTTCTGGGACCCGGCGACCGATACCCTGACTATCAAAGGGACGCCGCCGAATCTGCGCGAGCAGTTGCAGCGACGCACGTCGGGCGAGAAATAAAGGCATACGACATAAAAGGACGCCGTAGTGAGTAAAGGAATACGACAGAAGCCGCCTGTTAATTTCAGTTTATTTCGGCAGGTTTTGTATGCGCACATTGTCGCATTTTTGATGATGTTGGTGCTCGGCATGGTGTTCACCGTTCTCTCGTTGGTACTGTTTTATACTTATGGTGCCAACTGGTTACTGAGCTTGTTCATATGCCCGCTGTTCTTGTTAAGTGGTTTATTCATTACTGGATTTGCTTTTAAATCAACTTGGTCCAGCATACGTTACTATTACGACAAGGGGCAGTTGAAACGGTATGGACTCAATCTTGATGCAACTTTGACGCATAAAGAGAAGGTGGAAATACGCATCGATAATGCAAAGCGTCAAGTGCGTGTAGATGAACTGGAGCTCCATGTCTTATTTGATTTTCAGTTTGATAGCAAGACATGGAGCTGCGGCGACTTACTGACCAATGAAAAGGTATTTGATGCGTTGAATGACGGGCAAACTATACCAATACGAATTTTGCCATGGAAACCGGAAAGTGCCAGCGTTCGTCAACGGGCATTATTCAATCGGCTTAAAGGTATGAATACCGCGGCGGAAACTACAGATTCTCGATTAGGGGAGGCGCTAATTGAATGTGGCGAGGTGTAAGAAAGCAGAAAAGCAAAGTGGTTTCTCGTTGCTCTGCATGTCGTCAAATTCAATTAAACGCATAAAAAACCCCGCCGGGGCGGGGTTTTTCTTCAACTTCCAGGCGATTACGCGCGAACGAAGTCGATGTGAGTCAGCTTCGGTTTGTAAGCGTGACGCTGTACAGCCTGAGCTTTAACTTTTACTTCTTTACCGTCAACAACGAGGGTCAGAACTTCGCTGTAGAATTCAGCTTTAGCTTGCATGTTCATCACCTGGTCGTGGTCCAGTTCGATAGCAATCGGGGCTTCAGAACCGCCGTAGATGATTGCCGGGAACTTGTTAGCGGCGCGCAGGCGGCGGCTCGCACCCTTACCCTGCTCTTTACGTACTTCTGCGTTGATAGTAAACATTTAAATCTCTCTTTAATAATTCCTGCTACAGGCGACCCAGCAACAGGTAAGTGATCTGCTTTGCGTATGCAAAGGCGGGCGAGATTCTATACTCAAATCGCCGTTACATCAATGAAAAGTACGATTAACCACGTAATTCGTGCGCCCGGCGGAAGCGGCCTTCATAGTCGAACACTTTTTCACGCACCTGCCAGTACTGGCCTTTCATCCGCGCGACCACAAAATCGGGATGCCGCAACAGCGCCTGCTGCGCGACAATATCCGCCGCCGTGATCCAGCGTAAAGGAACGCCGGGCGTGCGGGTATGCGGGCGAATAAATAGCTGTTCGAAAGCGGTACGCTGGGCGGGCGTGTGCAAGCGGAAGCTCTCACTGACATCCGCGCCGTCCTCGTCATAGTAAGTGATTTTCAGCCATTCGCCTTTCTCATCCTGCCCATGCTGCATCGTCATTCCGCTACAGCGCAGGACTAACGCATCCTTGAGTCTGAGCGCCGCTTTTAACATATCGTCCGGGTCGACCAGAATAGCGTCACATTCCCGGCAGCGTCGGGCGGCAATATCGTTTTCGGCATTACACTGCGGGCAGTTTTTGAAGCGAAAGCGAAAATCGCACTGCTCGCGATGGCCGTCGTCATCGTCAAACCAGCCCTGGCAGCGACGGCCAAAGTGTTCAATCAGCGTGCCGTCGGCAGTGGTTTTCCCCCAGAAGGTGTTGGCAAAGCCGCAGGCCGGGCAAAATACCTGGACAGGGACGTTATCGCTTTTTCCCTTCGGGCTACCGACCTCCGGGGCATACAGGTCGTGCGGGTTGCCTGCGTAATCAAGAATCAGGCAATCGGTCTTTCCCGGCGCAAGGCGCAGACCACGCCCGACAATTTGTTGGTAAAGACTAACTGACTCGGTGGGACGTAGAATCGCGATGAGATCAACGTGTGGGGCGTCAAAGCCGGTGGTCAGCACCGAGACGTTAACCAGATAGCGAAAACGCTGCGCCTTGAAATTATCAATCAGCGCGTCGCGCTCGGGCCCTGGCGTATCGCCGGTAATCAGCGCCGCGTCGTCCGCCGGAAGCAGACCGACAATCTCTTTCGCATGTTCGACCGTGGCGGCGAAAATCATCACGCCTTTGCGCGTTTGCGCAAATTCCATAATCTGGCTGATGATGTGCGGCGTAATCCGCTGCTGCTTTTTCAGCTCACGGTTCAGGTCGGCTTCGCTGAACAGCCCATTGCTTTGGGCCTGCAGGCGGCTGAAATCGTATTGGACCACTGGCATATCAAGCCGCTCAGGCGGCGTCAGATAGCCGTGTTTAATCATATAGCGCAGCGGCAGTTCATAAATACAGTCGCGAAACAGCGCGTTGTCGTTGCCGCGCACCATACCGTGGTAATGAAATTGATAAATCCAGCCTTTTCCGAGGCGGAAGGGCGTGGCGGTTAGCCCAAGCAGACGTAAGTGAGGATTAACTTTACTCAGGTGAGTGAGGATTTGCTGATACTGACTGTCTTCATCGTCACCGATGCGGTGGCATTCATCGACAATCAACAGCGAAAACTCCTCCTGGAAGGCGTCAAGATTACGCGCCACCGACTGTACGCTGCCGAACACGACTTTGCCCTGACTCTCTTTACGTTTGAGTCCGGCGGCGAAAATATCTGCTTCCAGCCCCAGCGCGCAATATTTGGCGTGGTTCTGCGCGACCAGCTCTTTCACATGCGCCAGCACCAGTACCCGTCCGCGGGCGACGCGCGCCAGTTCGGCGATCACCAGGCTTTTACCTGCGCCGGTCGGCAGAACAATCACGGCGGGTGTACGGTGGCGGCGAAAGTGGCTGAGCGTGGCGTCTACGGCTTCTTGCTGGTAGGGGCGGAGTGTAAAAATCATGGTCTCACTACGTTAAACGGTTCCGGGAATAGTATGCCATGAATCATTTCCCTTGAGGGATATAGTTAGCCCGCTATACTGAGCGGATAGCAATTCCCTTTTTTCGGGTAGAATGCCCGATTTCCGTATTATTACAGGCTAAATCACACACATGCGACTTGATAAATTTATCGCTCAGCAGCTTGGCGTCAGCCGCGCTATTGCCGGGCGTGAAATTCGTGGTAACCGCGTTACCGTCGATGGCGACATCATTAAAAATGCGGCCTTCAAACTGCTCCCGGAACATGCGGTTGCGTATGACGGCAATCCCTTAGCGCAGCAACACGGGCCACGCTATTTTATGCTTAACAAGCCGCAGGGATACGTTTGTTCAACCGATGATCCCGATCATCCAACGGTACTGTATTTCCTGGATGAGCCGGTGGCGTATAAGCTGCATGCCGCAGGACGTCTGGATATCGATACTACCGGTCTGGTGTTAATGACAGATGACGGTCAGTGGTCGCACCGCATTACGTCGCCGCGCCATCACTGTGAAAAAACCTATCTGGTGACCCTGGAGTCGCCGGTGGCCGACGATACGGTAGCGCAATTTGCGAAAGGCGTGCAGTTGCATAATGAAAAAGATCTCACTAAACCCGCTACGCTGGAGGTGATAACGCCTGTGCAGGTCCGTCTGACCATCAGCGAAGGCCGTTATCATCAGGTGAAGCGGATGTTTGCCGCAGTAGGCAATCGCGTTGTGGAACTGCACCGCGAACGGATTGGCGCCATTACGCTGGATGAGAATCTGGCTCCCGGCGAGTACCGCCCGTTGACTGAAGAAGAAATCGCCAGCGTCGGCTAACTATCTCGTTAAATTCAGGAGTTCGATGTGACCACCCGGCAGCACTCTTCCTTTGCCATTGTCTTTATCCTTGGCCTGTTGGCCATGTTAATGCCGCTGTCGATTGATATGTATCTTCCTGCGCTGCCGGTGATTTCTGCGCAATTCGGCGTGCCTGCCGGTAGCGCGCAGATGACGCTCAGTACCTATATTCTGGGGTTTGCGCTGGGTCAGCTTATCTATGGACCGATGGCGGATAGCCTCGGGCGTAAGCCGGTCATCCTGGGAGGGACGCTGGTATTTGCTGCTGCGGCGGTCGCCTGTGCGTTGGCGCAGACTATCGATCAACTGATCGTGATGCGTTTCTTTCACGGTTTGGCGGCCGCGGCGGCAAGCGTCGTCATCAATGCGCTGATGCGGGATATTTATCCAAAGGAAGAGTTTTCGCGCATGATGTCATTTGTCATGCTGGTCACTACGATAGCGCCGTTAATGGCGCCCATTGTCGGCGGCTGGGTGTTGGTATGGTTAAGCTGGCACTATATCTTCTGGATACTGGCCATTGCGGCGATTCTGGCGTCAGTCATGATCTTTGCTCTGATTAAAGAGACGCTGCCCGTTGAGCGGCGTCAGCCTTTTCATATTCGTACCACAATAGGTAACTTTGCCGCGTTGTTTCGCCACAAACGCGTACTGAGCTATATGCTGGCGAGCGGGTTTAGTTTTGCCGGTATGTTCTCTTTTTTGAGCGCGGGGCCGTTTGTTTATATCGAAATTAATCATGTTCCGCCGCAGGATTTCGGCTACTACTTCGCGTTGAACATCGTATTTCTGTTTGTGATGACGATTATCAACAGCCGTTTTGTCAGACGGGTAGGGGCGCTAAACATGTTTCGGGCCGGGCTATGGATTCAGTTTGCGATGGCGGTGTGGATGGTTTTCAGCGCGCTGATGGGCATTGGATTCTGGGCGCTGGTGGTCGGCGTTGCGGCGTTTGTCGGCTGTGTGTCGATGGTTTCGTCCAATGCGATGGCGGTCATTTTGGATGAGTTTCCGCATATGGCCGGAACGGCGTCTTCGTTGGCGGGCACTTTCCGCTTTGGTATTGGCGCTATCGTCGGCGCGTTGCTGTCGCTGGCTACCTTTACCAGTGCGTGGCCGATGATCTGGTCGATTGCGCTTTGCGCCGCCTGTTCCATTCTGTTTTATCTCTACGCCAGCCGTCCCAAAAAACGGTGACGGGCGCGCTGTCCCTCAATGGCGCCGAAGAATGCGCAGGCGGCGTTGGGGGATGCTATCCGCTACACGATGGTAAAGCCAAACGGCTTTCATAGTTGATGTATATCAATTACCAATTCATCATTTTCCTCCTTTATGTTTATTTTATGTAAAATCCATTTATGTAAAAAGTCACATCATTGTAGTTAAAAAGGTTGAGTTAGATCGCAGAAACGGGTACATATAGCCCGCCGCTATCTCCGCGTCGGTAAAACTATTTTAACTCCCGCTTGCTGTAGAGCCACTGACGGAGAGAAGGGCGTTAGCAATCTGTTTAAGGACGGGTTGTCAATGATGTGTTAATATAAATGTAAGCAAATTGTGAAGTAATTGTGCTTCCGGGGAAAGAAAGTGAATACATTACAGCTCTCAATTGTTCACCGTCTGCCGCAAAACTATCGCTGGTCGGCGGGTTTTGCGGGGTCAAAGGTTGAACCGATTCCGCAAAACGGGCAGAGCACCGAGAATAGTCTGGTGGCGCTTAAACTGTTGAGTCCGGCAGGCGATAGCGCGTGGTCAGTGATGCATAAGCTCAGCCAGGCGCTAAGCGATATTGAAGTTCCTTGCTCCGTGCTGGAGTGCGAAGGGGAACCGTGCCTGTTCGTTAATCGTCAGGATGAGTTTGCCGCCACCTGTCGGCTGAAAAATTTCGGCGTGGCGATAGCGGAACCTTTTTCTAACAATAATCCTTTTTAGGCGTCAGCTTAACGCGAGTAGCTGACGCGTATAGGCCTGTTGCGGTGCGGTAAACACGCGCTCGCATTGCCCCTGTTCAACCACCTCCCCCTGCCGCAGCACGATAACCTGATGGCACAGCGCGCGTACTACATGCAGATCGTGGCTAATGAAGATATAGGCCAGACGGTGCTTTTGCTGGAGCGATTTCAGGAGGGCAAGAATCTGCGCCTGAACGGTTTTATCCAGCGATGAGGTCGGTTCATCCAGAATAATAAGCGACGGTTTTAAAATCAGCGCCCTGGCGACGGCGATACGTTGACGCTGGCCGCCGGAAAACTCAGCGGGGTAACGATGCCGCGTTTCCGGGTCCAGGCCGACTTCCATCATGACCGCTTTCACCTGCTGTTCTCGCTGCGCGCCTGAAAGCGTAGGCTGGTGGACGCGCAGGCCTTCTTCGATAATTTGCAACACGTTTAAACGCGGGTTTAGCGATGAGTTTGGGTCCTGGAATACGACCTGGATACGGTGGCGAACAGGTAAAAGCTGGCGGCGGTTTAACGTATCCAGCGATTGACCGTCAAACACGATGCGGCCTTCGGAGCGGATAAGCCGTAACAGCGCCAGACCGGTGGTGCTTTTTCCCGATCCTGACTCGCCGACCAGACCCAGCGTTTCGCCTGGATGCAGGGTGAAACTGATATTGTTAACCACCACATTATGATCCACGACGCGCTTCAGAATGCCTTTGCGGATTGGGAAGGCGACGCGCAGCTTGTCCACTTCCAGCAACGGCGCCTGCCCGGCGGGGAGCGGAACCGGATCGCCTGTGGGTTCGCTGTTGAGTAGTTTTTGCGTGTACGGATGGGTCGGCGCGGAGAGCAGCGTGTCGGCGCGTTGGTTCTCTACGCACTTGCCGTGTTGCATTACCGCCACTGAATCCGCCAGTTTTTTTACAATGCTGAGGTTATGGGTGATAAACAGCAATCCCATATTAAGCTCGCGCTGGAGTTCCCGCAGTAGAGATAAGATCTGCGCCTGTACGGAGACGTCGAGGGCGGTGGTCGGCTCATCGGCGATCAGTAATTCCGGCCGTGTTAACAGCGCCATGGCTATCATGACGCGCTGGCGTTCGCCGCCGGAAAGCTGATGCGGATAATCGCGCAGACGCTGGCTCGCCTGGCGGATACCGACCCGATCCAGACAACCGATCATCTCCGCCCTTGCCGCCTCCCGACGCATTCCCCGATGGAGCGACAGCACTTCATAGAGCTGTTTTTCCAGCGTATGCAGCGGGTTAAGTGAAACCATCGGTTCCTGAAAAATCATGGCGATTTTATTGCCGCGCACGCCGCGTAGCGTCTGCTCGCTGGCATGAAGCAATGATTCGCCGTGAAAGCGAATATCGCCGGAGAGGTAGACGGCGGGAGGGGTAGGCAAAAGACGCAGAATGGAAAGCGCCGTCACGCTTTTCCCTGACCCGGACTCGCCGACCAGCGCCAGCGTTTCCCCGGCGTTCACCTGTAACGAAATGGCGTTAACGACAGGACGCACGTGCTGTTGCTGACGGAAACCTACCGATAAATTTTCAATCGCAAGCAATGGAGATGTCATCTTATACCGCCTTAGCAGGATCAAAGGCGTCGCGTACCGCTTCGCCGATAAAAATCAGCAGCGATAGCAGAATGGCGACAGACAGAAAGGCGGCGATCCCCAGCCAGGGAGCCTGTAAGTTGTTTTTCCCCTGTAAAAGAAGTTCGCCGAGAGAAGGGGAGCCAAGCGGCAGACCGAATCCCAGAAAATCCAGCGACGTCAGGGTGGTGATGGAGCTACATAAAATGAACGGTAAAAATGTCAGGGTAGCGACCATCGCATTAGGCAACATATGGCGCAGGATAATGTCACGATCGCTGACGCCAAGCGCCTGCGCGGCGCGGATATAGTCAAAATTGCGGGTCCGTAAAAACTCGGCGCGCACTACGCCCACCAGACTCATCCAGCCAAACAACACGGTTATGGCCAGCAGCCACCAGAAGTTAGGCTGCACTACGCTGGAAAGTAAAATAATCAGAAACAGGGTCGGCATCCCCGACCAGACTTCGATGAGACGTTGCCCCCATAAATCGACTTTGCCGCCATAATAGCCCTGTAGCGCGCCCGCCAGTACGCCCATGACGCTGGAGCAAATCGTTAACATCAGGCCGAATAAAATAGAAATGCGGGTGCCGTACAGGATGCGGGCGAAAACGTCGCCGCCATTCGCATCGGTGCCCAGCCAGTTTTTCGCCGAAGGCGGGGAGGGGAAAGGCTGCGTGGTGGCAAAATTAATGGTATTGGCGCCAAAGCGTACGGGGGCCCACAACACCCAGCCCCGATTCTCAAGTTGCCGTTGTAGCCAGGGGTCCTGATAATCTGCCGTTGTCGCCAGCGGGCCGCCGAAATCGCGCTCGCTGTAATTTTTTACCAGCGGAAAATACCACTGGCCTTCATAGCGCACCAGCAATGGCTTATCGTTAGCAATCAGTTCCGCGCATAAGCTCAGGCTGAACACGACCAGGAAAATCCATAGTGACCAGTAGCCCCGGCGATTATGGCGGAAACGCGCCCAGCGGGCCTGATTGACCGGGCTTAATCGCGGCATTATCGTCCCTCAAAATCAATGCGTGGATCGACCAGCGTATAGCTGATATCGCTCAGGATATTCAGTAATAAGCCAATCAGGGTAAAGATATAAAGCGTACCGAACATCACCGGATAGTCGCGCGAAACGGTTGCTTCATAACCCAGCAGCCCCAGGCCGTTGAGCGAGAACATGACTTCAATTAGCAACGAGCCGGTGAAAAACATACTGATAAAAGTGGCGGGAAACCCGGCGATCACCAGCAGCATGGCGTTACGAAAAACATGTTTCCAGAGAATGTTTTTTTCACTCACGCCTTTCGCGCGAGCGGTAACGACATACTGTTTACGCACCTCGTCGAGAAACGAATTTTTCGTCAGCATCGTCAGGGCGGCAAAACCGCCGATGACGGTCGCCAACACCGGCAGCGTAATATGCCACAAATAATCGGTGATTTTCTGGTACCACGGTAATGTGTCAAAGTTGGCGGAGACCAGGCCACGTAGCGGAAAAATATCGTAGTAGCTGCCGCCGGCAAAAAAGACGATTAATAAAATAGCAAACAGAAAGGCGGGGATCGCATAACCAATAATGATAAACGCGCTGCTCCACACATCAAAGCGACTGCCGTTATGGACGGCTTTGCGAATCCCCAGCGGGATAGACACCAGATAAATAATCAGCGTGCTCCATAATCCCAGGGTAATGGAGACGGGAAGGCTGTCTTTGATTAGCGTCAGTACGGATGCGCTGCGAAACAGACTGTCGCCGAAGTCAAAAGAGAGATAGTCCCGTAGCATCTTGAAATAACGCTCATGCAGCGGTTTGTCGAAGCCGTAGCGATGGGTGATCTCCGCGATCACCTCCGGATCGAGTCCCCGGCCGCCGCGATAATGGCTGTCGCTGATATTGCCGACGCCGGTTTGCGCATGACTGGCGCGAACGCCTTCGCCGCTGGCGCCGGGCAACGCGCCGCCCTGGCCAAATTCAATCGCGGCAATCGCCTGATCGACAGGGCCGCCGGGAGCGATCTGCACGATAAAAAAGTTAATGGTAATAATGGCCCATAGCGTGGGGATCACCAGTAACAGACGGCGGATAAGATAGGCGCCCATTGATTCTTACTACCTCCTGGCTGCCGGTAGTTTGGCGGCTTTGTTGACATCATACCACCAGGTATCTAACCCGATGGTATATACCGGGCGAATCGCCGGATGGGAGAATTTATCCCACCAGGCGAGCCTGTCTTGCGCCATATACCACATCGGCAGCATGTAATAGTTCCAGGTCAGCACGCGATCCAGCGCCCGTCCCAGTGGCACCAGTTTCGCTTTATCACCCTGCGCTGCGATAATTTGCGCGATCAGTTTATCCACCACCGGGCTTTGTACGCCGGGAGCGTTATAACTGGAGTCAATGTATTCCGACGCCCATGAGATTTGTAGATCGGAGCTGGGCCAGGGCATCGCCCGCCATAGCCTCGGCATCATGTCATAGTCGCGGCTGCGCATCCGGTTGGTGAGCTGAGAATTATCAACCTGACGGATAGTCATCGTAATGCCCAGACGCTGAAGATTATGCTGGAAGGGCAGAACCCACTGGCTATTACTGCTGGCAGGAAGGAGAAGTTCAAACGTCAGAGGCTTACCGGTGACGCTATTGACCCGTTGCTGTCCGTTGATCACCCATCCGGCCTGCGTCAACAAGGCGTCAGCTTTAAGAAGATTTTCGCGATCGTAGCCGTCGCCGTTAGAGACCGGCGGCTGATAGATCTGAGTGAAGACTTCAGGAGGAAGATCTTTTTTCATCGGCGCGAGTAATACCAGCTCATCGGCGTCAGGGTAATTTCTGGCGGCGTACTCGGTATTCTGGAAGTAACTGTTGGTTCGGCTGCAGGCATTATAGAACAGCGCTTTATTCATCCACTCAAAATCGAAGGCCAGGGTGACAGCTTCACGTACCCGCCGGTCTTTAAATACCGGGCGCTGAATGTTAAAGGCCAGCCAGCGTGTGTCCTGCGCCGACTCGTTTTTCTGCTCTTCTTTAATGATGTAATGATTATCGAAATTTTTACCGATGTAGCGCGTTGCCCAGTTTTTAGCGTCGTTTTCCAGCCGTAGATCAAATGCGCCCGCTTTAAACGCCTCGAAAGCGACATTGTCATCAAGGTAGTAATCGTAGCGGATAGTGTCGAGGTTAAAACGTCCACGATTGACCGGCAGATTAGCCGCCCAGTAGTTTTTGACGCGTGAATAGACAATGTACTGGCCCATTTTCCACTGAGTAATCCGGTATGGGCCGCTGGCTAAGGGCGGAGTTGAAAGCGGATCGCTGAGCTTGTGATTTTTCCAGAATTTTTCGGGCATGATCGGTAATGAAAACAGACTAAGCATGTCTTCTTTACCAGGCTTCGCCAGCTCAATTCGCACGGTTAAAGGCGCAATCGCCTTCACGGTAGTACCTTTATAGACCAGACGGAACTGCGGTACGCCTTCGGTCATAAACTTATGAAAGGTAAAGGCCACATCGCGGGCGGTAATGGGCGTGCCATCGTGAAAACGAGCGCGGGGATTAATCGAGATTTCCACCCAGGAATAGTCGGCGGCATAGCGGGCATGGTCGGCAATCAGCGGGTAATAGCTTCCGGGTTCATCATCCGAGGTGGTAAAAAGCGTATCGTAAAGGGCTTCGGTACGTACGCCGGGATTGCCGCGCAGCGAATAGCGATTGAAATTATCGAACGTACCAATGGCGGAAAGCGTCATCTGACCGCCTTTCGGCGCAGCAGGATTCACATAATCAAAGTGATCAAAGTTAAAAGCATACTTAGGTTCGCCGAGTACGGCGAAAGCGTAGCTTTCTTTGATTTCCTGGGCCTGGGCGCCAGCGCTAACCAGTGCGACAAGCAGAAGCATTACGCGCGCAATCATCTGAAGGCGGTTTCCTTATCGTATTGCCCGCTGCAAACCGGCAGGCGTTTCGCTGAATAATAAGTGACGTTGCGTCTGATGTGAATCCGTTAAAACCGTAAGGGGGCTACCATTCAGGCACAGAAGGCGCCGACATCCACAGCACGAAATCTTGTAGGGGTAAAGGACGACTAATCCAGTACCCCTGCAAGTAATTAACACCGTGATCGCGTAGCCAACGGGCCTGCTCCGGCGTTTCAACGCCCTCGGCCACCGTCAGCATATTCAGGCGTCTGGAGAGCGTCAGCACGGTATCCAGAACCGGAGACGTGACGGTTTCCGTGCCGATCGCCTGGATAAAACCGCGATCGATTTTCAGATAATCTAAAGTAAATCGCTCCAGATAAATCAGGGCGCTATGGCCTGTACCGAAATCATCTATAGCGATTTCAAACCCGGCGGAATGCAGCCATTCGAACAGTTTGGCCGCTTCATACTGCTGGAGCATATCGCGTTCAGTGATTTCCAGCACGATATGAAAATGGTGCGCGGGCAGGGCGTCCCTGAGCCGGTGCATATCCTCTTTAAAACTGTCGCTGTGCAGATGTTCCGGCGCGATGTTAATGCCAAATTTGGCACCGACGGGCATCACCTTCTGTAACGTGGGCGCGTCGCGGGCGATCAGCTCGAACAGATGCTGCGTTAACGGTACGATAAGTTGCTGCGCTTCGGCATAGTGGATAAAGGCATCCGGCGGAATCTCTCCTGCCGTAGGGTGACGCCAGCGCAGTAAGACTTCAAGCCCGGTGACGCTCAGCGTACGAGTATCGACGACGGGCTGATAAACCACATAAAACTGCTCGTGTTTGATCGCCGTTAAAATCTCTTTGCCCGGTCGCGTCCGGAGGGCATAGATAAAGTAACAGATAAACCCCGCTACGATGCCGCTAATGCAGCCCAGCATCAACGCATACCACAAGTCATTGTAGGTCCAGCTATCGGCATAAAGCTGTATTTTAAGCGGCAGGCCGTTGATAGTTGCCTGTCGTGAAGGCGTGCCCGGCAGCTCCGCGACGGTCAGCAGACGCGAAGAAAAGGTCGACAGCGCGGTATTGCCGACAATCAGCGCGATGCCGTTAAAATCATCCTGGCGCGTGGTATAGAGTAAGTAGGGCGTCAGGTTAATATTCAGCGATGTGAATACGCCGCTGTCATTTAATAATGGGTTTCGATACCAAATCACCATTGTCGGTTTGTTGGGCATCATTGGCGTGCCGGGCAGAATCGCCATAGCAACGTCTTTGCGGATATCTATATCCGGTACCAGTTGCTGAAGCGGCATATTCATGGCGCCAGTGGCGGAAGAGCAGAACACTTTTTTATCTTTAATCAATAAGAAGGCGCGGACATTAAGGCTAAAAGCGGCTCTTGAGGTGAGTTCTGCGCCAACCTGCTGACAGGTGTTGATCGTCAACGGCTGAAGAATATCGGTGGTGGCTTTCAGGTCGGCGAAATAGCTGGCCAGGTAATGTTGTACATCAGAAAGGAGCGTATTGTATTTAACATCCCGTTTATGCCACGACAGGAAAAATTGCAGGCTACCAATAAGTAATGCTGCCGCTATCCCCGTAATGATACAGGTAAGCAGGATTTTCCGACCGGAAGAGGAGTCGCGTGTAAGCATAATTCCTGGTGTGACCTGAAAAGGCGGATGCCGGTTAAACTGGTTGATTTATAAGACTATAGCCTGGATTACCCCGGATAGTCATGCTTTTCTGTGATGCGCAGGAAAGCGTATTGTCGCAGTAGTCGTTGGCGGAAACGACCTGAATGTCTGATGGCGCTATGTTTATCAGGCCTATGTTCGTGTGTTGTAGGCTGGATAAGAGGCGACACGTCGCTATTCGGTAAAACGGGTTCAGAAGGGATAATAAGCAAAAGCACTGCCGAAGCAGTGCTTTTTATGTCGTCTCATCAGGTAAGCCAAGGGAGGTGCTGCCTGATGAAGATTAACTGCGGCTCAGAACTCGACGCGCTTCATTGTAGCGTTTTTTCCAGTACGGTTCGTTCATACTGGAGATAATGACGCCGCTACTGGTAGACGCATGGACAAACTGGTTATTGCCGATATAAATACCGACATGACGACCAGTGGAACCGGCGCGGAACAGAACCAGATCGCCCGTACGCAGGTTATTGCGTGAAACTGCTTTGCCCATTTCCTGCTGTTCATAGGTTGAACGCGGAAGCTCTAAACCAAACTGTTCACGGAAGGTGCGCTGTACAAAGCTGGAACAGTCGACGCCTTTCTTGGTACTGCCGCCCAGGCGGTAACGCACGCCTTTCCAGTCAGCATACTGATCCATAATCCGCGACTTAACGTCGAGGTTACGCACCATATTTTCAAATTCATCCTGAGAGGCTTGCAGTGAAGAGCTATCGCTATTGCCCACAGCATGCGTCTCAGAATGCATATTCTTTGCGGTATTGGTGGTTGTGCTACAAGCAGAAAGCAGAACCGCAACTGCAATCGCAGGAATCCCGCGCAAAATATATCTCAA
Organism: Salmonella sp. GDC200615; assembly: GCF_050574145.1. Classification (NCBI taxonomy): domain Bacteria; kingdom Pseudomonadati; phylum Pseudomonadota; class Gammaproteobacteria; order Enterobacterales; family Enterobacteriaceae; genus Salmonella; species Salmonella sp. GDC200615. Next base: position 1,598,245 of record NZ_CP192247.1, read on the forward strand.
AATCGGTTGAGATTTGACCATGTTGTTTGTTTTCCCTTGAAGTCCTTAACGATAAATATCGTTATAAAAATGCCAAACGTGATGAGACTAATTACCTGCACAGCTTGAGACAATTCTTTGTGCACAAATCTGTGGCGGAACGCACAAATTTATTCGCAATGAGAATAATTATCTGGCGAGGCAAAACGAGTTTGAGATTACCCGATTGTTGCTGTCATTGCGAGCGATTTCGCGTGATTTTTTATAAGAATTTATGATACGAAAAGTGAGCTATCAGCACGGGTCAAATTAAGCGCAAATCGTTTAAAAATCGTGCAACCTGTTCATTTTGCAGAGGAATAATATGACCGAAAAATGATGGGCTGGGGGAATATCATCATAAATTACCTTCAACGATGTAAAACTATCGCTGAAGGTAATGTTAATTACATGGGTTATTTGTTTAAAATTTGTTTATTTCCGCCCGGGAGATAATTCTCAAAAAGCGCTATCGCCCGGTCGCTGAGCGGGGTCATCAGCCACCAGGGGAGGCCAATCAAAATAACCGTGAGCGACCCGACCACAATATCGGTGAACCAGTGAGCGCCAATCATAACGCGCGGAAACGCGAAAACCACAAATATAATAAGGGCGATATACCGTGATCGCCTGGGAAACTGTCTTTTGACGCGTCTTTTGTCGGGATGTGCAGCAACTCGCTGACGCGATAAATATGCTCAAAAGAGAGCGTTGGGCTGGCGCGCTTGACGGGGATCAGCGCCTGACCGAGTTGGTTAAGCACCACCGCTGTTAGCAGCATGACCAATCCGATTATCACAATGCGCCGCCGGCCCGACGCGTCTTCTTTTAGCCAGAAACTGAGCATCAGTCCGCCCATCGCCAGCAGCGAACAGCCGTCAAACGCCCGATTATTGGTAATAGCGACCCACCAGAGGAACGCGTGGCTTTCCACCAGTTTCTGGTTAAAGAAGTGGAATATGCCGGAATCAATGGTGAACCAGAAACCGTGATTGACGGGAAGATACCATGACAAAAACAGCGCCAGACCGGCGGCATTAAGCAGAATTATCAAGGAATAGCGGGTTTTCATCGTCATTTCGCCATAGTTTTTAAACGGTGGCAACCTTACGCGTGCGTCGCTAAACGAAGCTTCAACAAGGCCGTCTGTAACGTATTCCAGTCGGTTTCTGTGTTTGAGATAAGTTCAACCCGGCTATCCGGCGGCGCGACACTCTGTGTTTCGATGTGCAGGTCATCGCCCTGGCGATTGATGCGTACCAGCCCCTCTTGTATGTGCATAACGCCTTTCACCCGGCCCACCGGCGCCAGACGAGCCCATTCGAGGAGGCCAATGGTGTCAAACACGGTATCGGCATCGAAAATCCAGCCGCAGGCCTGATGACCCTGTCCGCTATTAAGGCTGCGTCGCCAGCGCTGCTGGGCGGGCAGATTTAGCGCGGCGAGTCCTTTTTTACTGGCATGAGTGTGAGAATGCGCGGCGCTGGCCGGCAGTTCCGCCAGATTTTGTCGCGGTAAATCCAGAAGCTTACCGTCTATCTGTCCATGTTCGGCATGAATCAGTTGACGATCGCCGCCGTACTGTCGCCACCACTGTTGCAGAGCGGCATCGCTCTGCGCCGTGGCGCGATCGGTCTTATTGGCGATGATAATATCGGCTGAGGCGAGCTGATCGCGGAAATTTTCATTGGCGACGTTCTGTTGGTCCAGTAGCAGGCGAGGGTCAAGGATGCAGAGCGTAGCGCGTAAATCAATCCAAGGCTCATAAACCGGCGCAGTTAATAAATCCAGAATCTGTTTTGGGTGCCCCAGTCCGGTTGGTTCAATCAGCAACCGGTCAGGTTTGCCCTGGCGCAGCAGCGTGTTGAGCCCCACCTGCATAGGCAATCCATTGACGCAGCACATGCAGCCGCCGGGGATCTCTTTTAGCAGTGCGCCGCTGTCGGCAAGCAGCGCGCCGTCAATACCCACTTCACCAAATTCATTAACCAGGACGGCCCACTTTTCAGCCGGATCTTTATGAGCTAATAAATGAAGGATAGAGGTGGTTTTTCCGCTACCGAGAAATCCAGTAATAAGATTGGTTTTGGTCACGTCAGCTCCAGAATATTGATACAACATAACAACTTTTAATAATCCTGGCGAATAAACGTGAAAAAGAGAAGTGCTGAGTTGACGAAGTCGTGCTTCTGCCATCTTAAGAGCAGAAAATGTTAAATTTTTAACGTTTCTCTTGCCTGGTGCAGAACAGTCAATAAATAAAAGGGGCAGACTGCGCCCTGGGGCGCAGCCGAAAAATGTGAAACTTAATCCGCGCGCCCCATATAACGGCGCTCTTCGATATGAATGCGGATTTTCTCTCCTGCGCTCAGGTATTCGGGAACCTGAATCACGAGACCGGTGCTTAATGTCGCGGGTTTGTTACGTGCGCTGGCGGACGCTCCTTTAATACCCGGCGCGGTTTCGACGATTTCCAGATCCACGGTCTGCGGAAGCTCTAGCGCCAGCAGTTGGCCGTCCCAGGTCAGAACCTGCATATCCGGCATTCCGCCTTCAGGCATAAACAGCAACTCTTCTTCAATCTGATCTTTGGTGAAGGTATACGGCGTATAGTCTTCTTTATCCATGAACACATATTCGTTGCCATCGACATAAGAAAAGTCAACGCCGCGACGGCTCAGGGTGACGGTATCAACGATATCGTCGCCTTTGAAACGTTCTTCCACTTTCAGACCGGTGCGGACATCGGAAAAACGCATTTTATACAGTGTGGCGGCGCCACGGGCGGTAGGCGACTGAATGTCGATATCTTTCACAATCAGCAATTTGCCGTTGTAGTTCAGTACCATACCTTTTTTGATTTCGTTCGCTCTTGGCATCGAGGAGATCCTGTTGTAGAGATTATCTAAAATATCGCGTAAAACTACTCGCGCCGGGCCATCCAGGCAAGTGGAATTGTCACTTTTGCTGGTGCAAAAAAGGTGATACTGTTCGCCCGCTTTCCGCTCCGCGTTCAACGAGAATAGGCGATGGCATGTCGCCCGGAGGGGGGAAGTGTGCTGTGTTGTCCCTTCTGTTTCCAGCCTTGTCTTCGGAATGTCTGAGGGCAGGTCTGATCATGATGACGTCCACATTTTAAATCTGGATTTTTCTTTGGACAAATTCTGTTATCTTTCATTTGGTTATAAATAGAGGGGCTGAGCATGGACTGTCGTAGCGGTTGTGGTGCTTGCTGTATTGCGCCTTCAATTTCGTCGCCGATACCCGGAATGCCGAATGGCAAGCCGATGAATACCAGATGCGTGCAGCTTTCGGAAGATAACTTGTGCCTTATCTTTGGCTCGCCTTTACGCCCAAAAGTGTGCTCTGGTTTGCAACCGACAGGGGACATGTGTTTAACGACCCGGGAAGAGGCCATTATTTATTTGCTGGAACTCGAACAGAAAACCTTACCATGATCTAAGCCGCTTTTGATAAATGTGCAGGGGCTTACGTTATATCCCGAAATAGTCTGCAAAAGCTGCGCATCAAATTACCTCCTTTTACCATTAAATAGCGTAATACATGCTTCCCTTATTTCGTGGCTTCTGAAGCGGTAGATGCCGCCGCTCAACCCCGTTGGTGCCTGAACGTGTACCGAACAAACCGTCACATAAAACAAAAACGATCAATTTTATTTATATGATAGTTTTTATCTATTAAAAAAGAGGAATTTTGATCGATTTTAATTATTTATAACGATCAATATAATGAATTTGATAGTTTATATCTATCATTGATGTATTTACCGATCGATATAACCAGTGTGAATGTGTTGTTATTTTCCTTTAAAATACTCGAATTCTTATGTGTGGGTTTTATCTTATGAAGAAATATACGTTCGCAGCCAGGGCGTTTATTTTTACGCTGGTGTTGCTTTTTGTTATTTCAGTATTCGGGTTGACTATTAGCGTTTTAAAAGGGATGTGAAATGCGGGGAGAAAATAGTGAAATTGATTTAGTCGACGTTTCCTTATTCCTTATAAGAAAATGGCTAAGTATCGTGATCGTTACCTTTATTTTTGTCGCCATTGGCTATGTTTTTGTGAGCGTGCAGCATGATACAAAGGTTGTGAGTATTACAATCAAACCTAATCTGGATACGCCTGCTACCTATGCGTTATGTGGCTATACTAATGATATTCAATGTAAAACAACGGTTATCCTTAACCAGTTTAGCCGTTTCTTGCCTGCGGAATATAAAAATAAAATAAGTTTTGACGCGAAAAATCAGCTTGTTCTTTTTAAGGCGCAGGGGAGGGAAGAAAGCGTCAATAATATTATTTCCACCCTGAAAAATAGTGTCGATAAAATGGCGGCATGGTATATCGATGATGGTGACATTAAACGTTATAGCGTGCATAAAAATATGTTACAAACGGAAACATATGCAAAGCTATCCTTGTTGTCGGAGGCGGTTAAAAATAATGCTAACATTGAAGTGATAGATGTTGCTGTCACACCAAAATATAAGATGCGGCTGGTGTTGGTTCTTTGCGGACTGATGGGCGTAATTTTCTCAATAACCGGTCTTTTATGTAGGAGGGCGCTTACAGAATATCGTTTTGAGAAAAAGACAATGAATGACCGCGCATGAACATTGCGCAGGGATAAACTCTGCGCTGAATGTGTCGAAGAGTAAAAGTATCAGGCTTGCAAGTTAAACATCTTTAATACGCGCCAGGCAGAACATGGTGGCGACAATCATGACTAACGCAAACCAGAAGACCGCATGATAATTCCAGATTTCTGCGGCGATTCCCGCCAGCGAACCGGCAATGATCCAGCCGACGCGAATGGTATTGGTATACAGCGTGGTGGCTGAACCCGCCTGGCCTGGCATGAGATCCTGAAAATAGAGCATGCCAATCCCGCCAAGAATGCCGATGTAAATCGCGTTCAGCAACTGCAAGCCGAGTAACGTTGCCGGCGCGTGCGCCAGCAACATCCCCGCATAAAAGCACAGTCCGGCGACAACGGCGATGCACATTAACAGGCGTTTTCCCAACCGTTTGGCGAAGTAACCTGCAATCAGCATTGTGGGAATCTCCAGCCCGGCGGCGGTGCCCATCATCACGCCTGCAAGTTTTTCCGGAAGATGCAGCTCATTGATGATAAACAGCGGCATATTAATGATATACAGGCTGTTAGTTCCCCACATTAACGTACAGATGACAAACAGCAACAGCGTATCGCGGCGATTACGACGCGGTGCTTCCAGCGTGCCGGTTGCCAGCGGCGCATCTTTGCGCATTGACGGTAAAAAGAACCACACCATGACGCCGCAGACGATAAAAGCTACCGCCGCGCTCAAATACATCACCGTAAAGCTAAAACCCATCGCCAGCGCATAGGCCAGCGGCGGCCCAATGACCCAGGCCAATGAGACTTGGGCGCGGAGGATTGAGCTGAACATCACCGCTTCACGACCTGTACGATCGGCATGTTCACGGGCGAGCGCAAACATCTGCGGGTTGGCGGTAGAGCCGAAGCTACTGAGAAAGACGCCGATAAACAGCAAAATAAAGTAGTTGCGGTTCCAGGCAAACAGCACGCAGGCCAACATGCCCAGCACGCAACAGAAAACGATCAGTTTTTTGCGATCGCCTTTTTTATCTGAGCGACCGGCCAGAAACTGGCTCACGATAATGCCGATAACCGCGCTGCCGGTAAAAAAGAATCCCACCATGCCGGGGCGGGCGTGAACCTCATCCGTCAGAAAAATACTGAGCGTCGGCGTCTGTAGCGCACCGGCAATACTGGTGAGAAAAGCGACGATCAAAAAGGCGGTAGACGTCAGGTCAAACGATTTAGGCGCAGCGGCGGCGGGACTGTTGTGCATGTTTCTATATCAGTGGTGTGAAGAGAGGCGGAGTTTACGCTTCCCGTCAGAAAATAAACAGGCGTCTGAATCAAAATCGACACGAAAAATCAAAATAGCATTCCAGTTTGTTACCAGGGCGTGCTGACGCAAGCTGAAAGAAAAAAGCTGAAGCCTTTTATGCGTCAGCTATTGAGGGTCTGTTGGAGAAAAAATGTGCTTCACCTCAAAAAATTGCTACAAAACCGGTAACTTTTCTTGCGTGCTGAAGCAGAAAGATCCAGACTTCTTGAAACGTTTCAGCGCGATCTGGTTTTTTTGATAACTCAGATTGGCGCTTTTTTTCTTATAGTGGCTGAATCGTTTCAATTCAGCGGGAGAGGAGACACATGTTCCAGTTATCGGTTCAGGACATTCATCCGGGCGAGCAGGCCGGAAATAAAGAAGAGGCCATTCGGCAAATCGCCGCCGCGTTAGCGCAGGCGGGGAATGTGGCGGGCGGCTATGTTGACGGTATGCTGGCGCGCGAACAGCAAACCTCGACCTTTCTTGGCAATGGTATTGCGATTCCCCATGGCACAACAGACACGCGCGATCAGGTGCTGAAAACCGGCGTTCAGGTCTTTCAATTTCCGCAGGGCGTTACCTGGGGAGAAGGCCAGGTCGCCTACGTGGCGATTGGTATTGCCGCCAGTTCGGACGAACACCTCGGCCTGCTGCGTCAGCTGACGCATGTGCTGAGCGATGACTCCGTGGCTGAACAGCTGAAATCCGCGATAACGGCGGAAGAGCTGCGCGCATTGCTGATGGGCGAGAAGCAAAGTGAACAATTAAAACTTGATAACGAGACGATGACGCTGGATGTCATCGCCAGCTCGCTGGTCACATTGCAGGCGCTAAATGCGGAGCGTCTGAAAGAGGCGGGAGCGGTTGATGCGGCGTTTGTCGCAAAAACGATTAACGATAGTCCGATGAATCTGGGACAAGGCATCTGGCTGAACGACAGCGCGGAAGGCAATTTGCGCAGCGCTGTTGCGGTAAGCCGTGCGACCCAGGCGTTTGACGTAGAGGGTGAAAAAGCAGCCTTATTAGTCACTGTCGCGATGAACGACGAGCAGCCGATTGCCGTGTTAAAACGCCTCGGCGACCTGTTGCTGAACAATAAAGCCGATCGTCTGCTGAGCGCCGACGCCGCGACGCTGCTGGCGTTGCTGACCAGTGATGATGCGCTGACGGATGACGTACTGAGCGCGGAATTTGTAGTGCGTAATGAGCATGGTCTCCATGCCCGTCCGGGCACCATGCTGGTGAATACGATTAAACAATTTAACAGTGAAATTACCGTGACAAACCTTTATGGAACCGGCAAACCGGCAAACGGACGTAGTCTGATGAAAGTGGTGGCGTTAGGCGTGAAGAAAGGCCATCGTCTGCGCTTTACCGCGCAGGGTGAAGATGCTGAACAGGCGCTGAAAGCGATTGGCGATGCGATCGCCGCCGGTCTCGGGGAGGGCGCATAATGAGCAGGCGTGTCGCCACCATTACCCTTAATCCGGCTTACGATCTGGTTGGGTTTTGCCCTGAAATCGAACGCGGCGAAGTGAACCTGGTGAAAACCACGGGTCTGCACGCGGCGGGCAAAGGCATTAACGTTGCCAAGGTGCTAAAAGACTTAGGCATCGACGTCACCGTCGGCGGTTTTCTCGGTAAAGATAACCAGGACGGTTTTCAGCAATTGTTCAGCGAACTGGGCATCGCTAACCGCTTTCAGGTGGTTCAGGGCCGGACCCGCATCAACGTGAAGCTGACGGAAAAAGATGGCGAAGTGACCGACTTCAACTTTTCCGGCTTTGACGTGACCCCCGCAGACTGGGAACGCTTTGTTAACGACTCCCTGAGCTGGCTGGGCCAGTTCGATATGGTCTGCGTCAGCGGTAGCTTACCGGCTGGCGTGAGTCCGGAAGCGTTCACCGACTGGATGACGCGTCTGCGCAGCCAGTGTCCATGCATTATCTTTGATAGTAGCCGTGAAGCGTTAGTCGCCGGTCTTAAAGCTGCGCCGTGGCTGGTGAAACCGAATCGCCGCGAACTGGAAATTTGGGCGGGTCGTAAGCTCCCGGAAATGAAAGATGTAATTGATGCGGCGCACGCGTTACGCGAACAGGGTATCGCTCATGTGGTGATTTCGCTGGGGGCGGAAGGCGCGCTGTGGGTTAACGCCTCAGGAGAATGGATCGCTAAACCACCGGCAGTTGACGTGGTAAGTACCGTCGGCGCAGGCGATTCCATGGTTGGCGGATTGATTTACGGCCTGCTGATGCGCGAGTCCAGCGAACATACGCTGCGTCTGGCGACGGCGGTTGCCGCGCTGGCGGTCAGCCAGAGCAATGTGGGTATTACCGATCGTCCTCAGTTGGCCGCAATGATGGCGCGTGTCGACTTACAACCGTTTAACTGACAGCAGGAGAGGCATAATGAAAACGCTGCTGATAATTGACGCTAATCTCGGCCAGGCTCGCGCTTACATGGCGAAAACCCTGCTTGGAGCGGCGGCGCATAAAGCAAATCTGGAAATTATCGACAATCCGAATGATGCTGAGCTGGCGATCGTGCTGGGCGAATCTCTGCCGAACGACAATGCTCTGAACGGCAAAAAGGTTTGGCTGGGGGATATTGGTCGCGCCGTCGCGCATCCGGAACTGTTTCTGAGTGAAGCCAAAAGCCATGCGACCCTTTACAGCGCCCCTGCTGCGGCTGCTCCTGCGGCGAGCGGCGGTCCGAAGCGCGTGGTCGCGGTAACGGCCTGCCCGACCGGCGTCGCCCATACTTTTATGGCGGCTGAAGCCATTGAAACAGAAGCGAAAAAACGCGGCTGGTGGGTAAAAGTCGAAACGCGCGGCTCCGTGGGGGCCGGCAATGCCATCACCCCGGAAGAGGTGGCGGAAGCGGATTTAGTGATTGTGGCGGCGGATATCGAAGTGGATCTGGCGAAGTTTGCCGGTCTCCCGATGTACCGCACGTCGACCGGCCTGGCGCTGAAAAAGACGGCGCAGGAGCTGGATAAAGCCGTAGCGGAAGCGACGCCGTATCAACCGGCGGGTAAGGCATCGCAAGCGGCGACCGAAGGGAAGAAAGAGAGCGCTGGCGCATACCGGCATCTGTTGACGGGCGTTTCTTACATGCTGCCTATGGTGGTTGCCGGGGGACTGTGTATTGCGCTTTCCTTCGCCTTTGGTATTGAAGCCTTTAAGGTGCCGGACACGCTGGCGGCGGCGCTGATGCAGATTGGCGGCGGTTCGGCGTTTGCGCTGATGGTGCCGGTACTGGCGGGTTATATCGCTTTCTCCATCGCGGATCGCCCAGGCCTTACGCCAGGTCTGATTGGCGGTATGATGGCGGTTAGCACCGGCTCTGGTTTTATCGGCGGGATCATTGCCGGCTTCCTTGCCGGGTATATGGCGAAGCTTATCAGTACCAAACTGAAACTTCCGCAAAGTATGGAAGCGCTGAAGCCAATCCTGATCATCCCGTTAATTTCCAGTCTGGTGGTGGGGCTGGCGATGATTTACCTGATCGGTAAACCGGTTGCCGGGATTCTGGAAGGGCTCACCCACTGGCTGCAAACCATGGGGACCGCAAACGCGGTGCTGCTGGGCGCGATTCTCGGCGGGATGATGTGTACCGACATGGGTGGCCCGGTGAACAAAGCGGCGTATGCGTTTGGCGTTGGTCTGCTGAGTACGCAAACTTACGCGCCGATGGCGGCGATCATGGCCGCAGGTATGGTACCGCCGTTAGCGCTGGGTCTGGCAACGATGGTGGCGCGTCGTAAGTTCGACAAAGCGCAGCAGGAAGGCGGTAAAGCGGCGTTGGTACTGGGGCTGTGCTTTATCACTGAAGGCGCTATTCCGTTTGCGGCGCGCGACCCGATGCGTGTACTGCCGTGCTGTATCGTTGGCGGCGCGTTGACCGGGGCTATTTCTATGGCGGTAGGCGCAAAATTGATGGCGCCGCATGGCGGTCTGTTTGTTCTGCTTATCCCAGGCGCAATTACGCCGGTATTGGGATACCTGCTGGCAATTGTGGCCGGTACGCTGGTGGCAGGACTGGCTTATGCCGTCCTGAAACGTCCGGAGACGGAAGTCGCGGCAAAAGCGGCATAAGAGAAACACGCTAAAAAAGGCAGAGCGCGCTCTGCCTTTTTTATTGCCTGAAGAACATTGAGCGTCAGGCCATCGCTTCGGCAATTTGCTGGGCTTTTAACCACGCAATCTCTTCCGCCCAGATATCAGGATTGATGGTCTCCAGTATCAGCGGAATACCGTCAAAACGCCCATCCTGCATAATCCAACGAAACGCATCGTGGCCGATATTGCCTTCACCCAGACTGTGATGGCGGTCAACGCGGCTACCGAAGGCGCTTTTGGCGTCGTTCAGGTGCATTCCGCGCAAATACTGAAATCCGACAATTTTCCCGAATTCGGAGAATGTTTTTTCGCACGCCTCTGGCGTACGCAGATCGTATCCGGCGGCAAAGGCATGGCAGGTATCGATACAGACGCCAACGCGCGACTTATCTTCCACGCCGTCGATGATGGCGGCTAACTGTTCAAACTCAAACCCCAGATTACTGCCCTGACCGGCTGTATTTTCGATAACCGCCGTAACGCCCTCGGTCTGCGCGAGGGCAATATTGATGGATTCCGCGATCCGCGCCAGGCAATCCTCCTGTGCAATCTGCATCAGATGGCTACCGGGATGAAAATTAAGCAAGGTTAAGCCGAGTTGTTCACAGCGCTGCATTTCATCGAGAAAGGCATCGCGTGATTTTTCCAGCGCTTCACTGACCGGATGGCCCAGATTAATCAGGTAACTATCGTGGGGAAGAATTTGCGCCGCCGAGAAATGATACTTTTCACAGGCGATTTTAAAGTCATCAATGACCTGGGGAGTAAGGGGGGCGGCACGCCACTGACGCTGGTTTTTTGTGAAAAGCGCAAAGGCCGTTGCGCCAATTTCAGCCGCGCGGGCAGGGGCGTTAGCCAGACCGCCAGCAGCGCTGACGTGCGCTCCGATGTATTTCATAAAAGACTCCTGTTAAACCCGCTAACGGTTCATTACGAACGCTATGATAATGGGTTAACAGGCGTGAAACGTAATAATTTATGCGATAAGGCTATGGATTAGGACGTTAATGGCGCCACCGCCAATAATCAGCCAGGCGAATAGTGCCAGCGCCATCAGCAGCGGTTTCGCCCCCGCTTTTTTCAATGCGCTAACGTGAGTGGTCAGACCCAACGCCGCCATCGCCATCGCCAGCAGCACTGTGTCCAGCGTCACCAGCATATCCACCACGGCTTTCGGCAGCAGGTGGAAAGAGTTGAAGATCGCCACTACGGTGAAGAAAATAGCAAACCACGGAATGGTAATTTTGCTTTTTTCCGCGCCGGTCGCCGGTGAAAGCTGTTTAACGCGTGCCGCCAGAATGATCAGGAACGGCGCCAGCATCATGACACGCAGCATCTTAGCGATAACTGCCGCATTTTCCGCATCCGGGCTAACGGCATGACCCGCTGCGACCACTTGCGCGACTTCATGCATGGTTGAGCCGATATAGATGCCGTAAGTTTCCGGGCTGAACCAGTGCGCCAGCAGCGGATACATTGCCGGGTAAAGGAAAATAGCGATGGTGCCGAAAATAACGACAGTCGCGACGGCTACAGTAACCTTACTGGCTTCCGCTTTTACCACCGGTTCTGTCGCCAGTACCGCCGCCGCGCCGCAGATACTGCTACCGGCGCCAATCAGCCAGCTGGTATGCCTGTCCAGACCAAAGACTTTTTGGCCTAAGAAGCAGGCCAGCATGAACGTGCTGGAAAGCGTTAATACGTCAATCACAATACCGCTAATACCCACGTCGGCGATTTGTGAAAAGGTAAGGCGGAAGCCGTAAAGGATAATCCCTAAACGCAGCAGATGTTGTTTTGCAAACAGCACGCCGCCGTCGCATTGTTTCCATATTTGTGGATAGACGGTATTCCCGATAACCATACCCAGCAGGATAGCCAGGGTCAGGGCGCTGAACCCCGCGCCTGCAACGGCAGGGATAGCGCCGCCCCACAGGGCGACTCCTGTAATGACGGCGCTCAGAGCGAGCCCCGGTATAAAATGCCACATTGTACGACGATGATTCTGCAAGGTGAGTTCTGTCATAACCTTCTCCTGTATATGGACAATAAGGTTACGGTGATCTGGTTTAAAAATAAAATTGATTATATATTTATAATTAATCTTTATAAGTGGTAAGTGAAACGCTATCGGTGGGATACGACTATGCATATTACGCTACGACAACTTGAAGTGTTTGCTGAAGTACTGAAAAGCGGTTCAACAACCCAGGCGTCGGTCATGCTGTCATTATCGCAGTCCGCCGTTAGCGCCGCGCTCACCGATCTGGAAGGTCAGCTCGGCGTACAGTTGTTTGATCGGGTGGGGAAACGGCTGGTGGTCAACGAACATGGGCGCTTGTTATACCCGCGCGCGCTGGCATTGCTGGAGCAAGCGGTAGAAATTGAGCAGCTATTTCGTGAAGATAACGGCGCGATACGGGTTTATGCCAGTAGCACCATCGGCAATTACATTTTACCCGCCATGATTGCCCGCTATCGCCAGCATTATCCGGCCTTGCCGCTGGAACTCAGCGTGGGAAACAGCCAGGACGTGATTAACGCGGTGTTGGATTTTCGGGTTGATATCGGCCTGATTGAAGGGCCGTGTCACAGTACAGAGATTATCTCTGAGCCGTGGCTGGAAGATGAGCTGGTGGTCTTTGCCGCGCCGTCCTCGCCGCTGACGCAGGGGCCGGTGACGCTGGAACAGCTTGCGGCATCCCCATGGATTTTACGCGAGCGCGGTTCCGGTACGCGGGAAATTGTCGATTATTTGCTGTTGTCGCATTTGCCGCGCTTTCATATGGCGATGGAGTTGGGGAATTCAGAAGCGATCAAACATGCGGTGCGTCATGGACTGGGGATAAGCTGTTTATCGCGCCGGGTGATTGCTGAACAACTCCAGGCGGGAACCCTGGGCGAAGTCGCGGTGCCGTTACCGCGCCTGGTGCGCACGTTGTGGCGTGTTCATCATCGGCAGAAACATCTTTCTAACGCGTTGCAGCGTTTTTTGAGTTACTGTGAATAAAGGTGAAGAGGAGGGCTGCCCGGGCGGCATCGCCATTTTTAGTATCCGCTTACGTATACGTTATTCTCTGCTTTACTTATAATCCGTGGCCGGTCATGAAGGTCTCTTATAACCGCGCATTTGTGTTGGAAGGATAGTATTTCGTCTGTTACAATCGCGCCTCATTTTTTGGATGGATAGCATTTTCACATGGGTTCCAAAACTAAAACCACAGAAGCGCCCGTGCTACGTCGCGAATTAAAGGCGCGTCACCTGACGATGATTGCCATTGGCGGCTCCATCGGGACAGGTCTTTTCGTTGCATCTGGTGCGACAATTTCTCAGGCGGGGCCAGGCAGCGCGCTGTTTTCTTATATTCTGATTGGTTTGATGGTCTACTTCCTGATGACCAGTCTTGGCGAGCTGGCGGCCTATATGCCAGTATCTGGCTCGTTTGCGACATATGGTCAGAACTATGTGGAAGAAGGCTTTGGTTTCGCGCTGGGCTGGAACTACTGGTACAACTGGGCGGTGACTATCGCTGTTGACCTGGTTGCCGCGCAATTGGTGATGGGCTGGTGGTTCCCGGACACGCCGGGCTGGATCTGGAGCGCGCTATTCCTCTGCGTCATTTTCTTGCTGAACTACATTTCTGTACGCGGTTTTGGCGAGGCGGAGTACTGGTTCTCGTTAATTAAAGTCGCGACCGTTATTATCTTCATCATCGTTGGCGTAGCGATGATTATCGGTATCTTTAAAGGTGTCGAGCCGGTCGGCTGGAGCAACTGGACGACGGGCGATGCGCCTTTCGCTGGCGGTTTTGCGGCAATGATTGGCGTCGCGATGATCGTGGGCTTCTCTTTCCAGGGAACTGAGCTGATTGGTATTGCCGCCGGGGAATCTGAAAACCCGGAGAAGAATATTCCACGCGCGGTGCGTCAGGTGTTCTGGCGTATTCTGCTGTTTTATGTTTTCGCGATTTTGATTATCAGCCTGATCATTCCTTATACCGATCCAAACCTGCTGCGTAACGACGTCAAAGACATTAGCGTCAGTCCGTTTACCTTAGTGTTCCAGCATGCGGGCTTGTTGTCTGCGGCGGCGATAATGAATGCGGTTATCCTGACGGCGGTACTGTCTGCGGGTAACTCCGGGATGTATGCCTCGACCCGTATGCTCTACACCCTGGCCTGTGACGGTAAGGCCCCGCGTATTTTTGCGAAATTGTCCCGCGGCGGCGTACCGCGCAATGCGCTTTATGCCACCACCGTGATTGCCGGTCTTTGCTTTTTGACCTCAATGTTTGGCAACCAGACGGTCTATCTGTGGCTGTTGAACACCTCCGGTATGACGGGCTTCATCGCCTGGCTGGGGATTGCCATTAGCCATTATCGCTTCCGTCTCGGTTACGTGTTACAAGGGTATGATGTGAATGATTTGCCGTACCGTTCCGGGCTCTTCCCGCTGGGGCCGATTTTCGCCTTTGTACTGTGCCTGATTATTACGTTGGGGCAGAACTATGAAGCGTTCCTGAAAGATACCATCGACTGGGGCGGCGTCGCGGCGACCTATATCGGTATTCCGCTGTTCCTGCTTATCTGGTTCGGCTACAAGCTGATAAAAGGTACGCATTTCGTGCGCTATAGCGAAATGCACTTCCCGGAACGCGTTAAAAAGTAACGCGGTATTTTCGTCGTAGGCCGGATAGGCTTTTATGCCGCTATCCGGCACTGACTGCCTGAATCTGACTCTTCTAACCCTCTCATTCGAGAGGGTTTTTTGTTTTTTCTTCATGATTGGTTCAAATGACATAATTATTAACAATTAAATTGATAATTATTATCGTTTGCTTTATCGTTACTATCAGAAAGGATGAAGATTCGGGCGCGACCGTCACTCATGAGCCCGACTCGCCTGCATAAAAAGAGTTCGCCGTGATAACCGTTATCGCAGGCGAAACGTAATGCGTTGTGAGCGATAACCGATTTTTTTGTCGTATTTACCTCATGGAGAAATGGAATGTTTAGGTTTAACCCTTTCGTTCGGGTAGGGCTTTGTATGTCCGCAGTTACGTTGGCCTGGCCGGTTGCCGCGGCAACGGATGATGGTGAAACCATGGTCGTTACCGCGTCCGCCATCGAACAAAATCTGAAAGATGCGCCAGCAAGTATCAGCGTCATTACCCAGCAAGATTTACAGCGCAGGCCCGTGCAAAACCTGAAAGATGTCCTGAAAGAGGTGCCGGGCGTACAGCTCACTAACGAAGGGGATAACCGTAAAGGCGTGAGTATTCGTGGTCTGGACAGCAGTTATACGCTGATCCTGATCGACGGTAAGCGCGTTAACTCCCGTAACGCGGTCTTCCGCCATAATGATTTTGATCTGAACTGGATACCGGTTGACGCTATCGAACGCATTGAAGTGGTGCGTGGCCCCATGTCCTCGCTGTATGGTTCCGATGCGCTGGACGGCGTGGTCAACATTATCACCAAAAAAATTGGTCAGAAATGGCACGGCAGCGTCACGGTTGACTCCACTATTCAGGAACATCGCGACCGTGGCGATACTTATAACGGTCAGTTCTTTACCAGCGGTCCGCTGATCGACGGCGTGCTGGGAATGAAAGCCTACGGTAGCCTGGCGAAACGCGAAAAAGACGAGCAGCAGAGTTCCGCCACCACCGCTACGGGTGAAACGCCGCGCATTGAAGGATTTACCAGCCGGGATGGAAACGTCGAGTTTGCCTGGACACCAAACGAAAATCATGACGTTACCGCAGGCTACGGTTTTGATCGCCAGGACCGGGACTCCGACTCGCTGGATAAAAACCGTCTGGAACGGCAAAACTATGCGTTGAGCCATAACGGACGTTGGGATCTCGGCAATAGTGAGCTCAAATTCTACGGCGAAAAAGTGGAAAACAAAAACCCCGGCAACAGTAGCCCTATCACGTCAGAAAGCAATTCGATTGACGGGAAATACGTTCTGCCGTTAGCGGCTGTCAACCAGTTCCTTACCTTCGGCGGCGAATGGCGTCACGATAAACTGAGCGATGCGGTCAACCTGACCGGCGGTTCCAGTACTAAAACCTCCGCCAGCCAGTATGCTCTGTTCCTTGAAGATGAGTGGCGCATCTTCGAACCGCTGGCGCTGACCACCGGTATTCGTATGGATGACCATGAAACCTATGGCGATCACTGGAGCCCGCGTGCTTATCTGGTCTATAACGCAACGGATACCCTGACGGTGAAAGGTGGGTGGGCCACGGCCTTTAAAGCGCCGTCGCTATTGCAATTAAGTCCGGACTGGGCGACCAACTCCTGCCGTGGCGGATGCCGCATTGTCGGTAGCCCGGATCTGAAACCTGAAACCAGTGAAAGCTGGGAGCTCGGCCTTTATTACCGGGGCGAAGAAGGCATACTGGAGGGCGTGGAAGCGAGCGTTACCACGTTCCGTAACGATGTGGACAATCGCATCAGCATTAGTCGTACCCCTGACGTTAACGCCGCGCCCGGCTATTCCAACTTTGTCGGTTTCGAAACCAACAGTCGGGGACAGCGCGTTCCGGTCTTCCGTTATTACAACGTGAATAAAGCGCGTATTCAGGGCGTGGAAACCGAGTTGAAAGTTCCGTTTAACGAGGCGTGGAAACTGTCGTTGAATTACACCTATAACGACGGACGCGACGTCAGTAATGGCGGGAACAAGCTGCTTTCCGATCTGCCGTTCCACACCGCGAACGGTACGCTGGACTGGAAACCGGCGCAGCTCGAAGACTGGTCATTCTACGTATCAGGGAAGTATACCGGGCGTAAGCGGGCCGACAGCGCAACAGCGAAAACGCCGGGCGGGTATGTGGTCTGGGATACCGGCGCGGCATGGCAGGCGACGAAAAACGTTAAACTGCGTGCGGGCGTTCTGAACGTGGGCGATAAAGATCTCAAACGCGACGACTACGGTTATACCGAAGACGGACGTCGTTACTTTATGGCGGTGGATTACCGTTTCTGACAGAGACTGGCGACAGCCGCGTTTTGCCGCTGTCGCCAGAATGTTATAACCGATGCAGCCTGGAGAGCAGCTCCAGCGACAGAGTCGTTAGCAGAATGGCGATCACCGCATAGATATAAACGCCCGACCACGCCCAGCTATTTTTCACCATAATTACCGGCACACCGGCCATTGCCGCGCCGACATAGCTGAACAATCCTCGAAAGCCGGTAATCGATCCCGCCGCATCCTTATGGGTCACATCCAGACAGCCGACGGCAAAAAGCATATGCGGTCCGTATAAGGCGAAGCCCATGATGGTGAACAGAATCGCGGTGAGGGTGTAAGAGGTATCCTGAACCAGCGGCACCAGCACGATGCATATGCACAGCGCTAACGCGAAGATTAATCCGGTCATCCAGCGGTTACTTTTGAACATAAAGTCAGACAAGTAGCCTGCCAGCAACCCACCTGCCAGTCCGCCCGCCTCAAACCAGGAAATAATCGAGTTCGCTTTTATCAGGCTCCAGCCGTGAACCTGCGAATAGTAAATCTGCGGCCAGTCGTTAAGGATGGTGCGCGCAATATAAACTGACATATCGCCGATAATAATGATCCATACCAGTGGATTGGTCAGGATATATTTTACAAAAATCTGCCAGAAGCTCAGGTTGACCGGGCTGGCCTTGACTTGGGCCAGTTCTGTCGGGTCGTTACGCCACTGCCCCACGTTGGGCAAACCTAACGTACCGGGACGATCTTTAATGGTAAATAGCGCCACTATCCCCATCAGCAGCGAAATGGCGCCGGGAACATAAAACCCCATTTTCCAGCTACCGCTAAAGGCGATAGCAAAGCTGGTCAGCAGCGGCGCGAGGCTGCCGCCGATATTGTGCGCCGCTTCAACGATAGCCCACCAGCGTCCCCGTTCGTTTTTCGAAAACCACGAGGCCATAATTTTCGCCATCGGCGGAAAGCTGGTGCCCTGTAAGATCGCGTTGAGGCTGTACAGTACGTAGAATGCCGCCACACTATCGGAAAAGCCGAACAGAATATTTACAATCCCCACGCCAATCAGCACCGGGCCGGTCATGGCTTTCGGGTTAATTTTATCGACCAGCATCCCGCCGACAAACTTCATCGCGCCATAAAGAATGTAAAAAATAGAAGACATAATGGCGAAGTCTTCTGCGGTCAGCGACGTTTCCGTCAGCATGGCCGGCATCGCGGCGGAGAAGTTTTTACGGGTAAGATAAAAGACGGCATAAGAGATAAAGACCGAGGCGATAATCTCAAAACGAAATTTTTTATAGGTCTGGTCTATCTCTTTTTTCTCTTTTACAATCGGCTTATTGGGCTGGCTGAAAATAAATGTTTTTATACTCATTTTAAAATTCCCTTCCGGCGAGGTGAGTCGCGTTATAATTCATCTTCAATAAGAAAAAGAAGCAATTCGAAACCGTGATAATTAATCTGATGGTGGATTTTTTCCCGTACAACCGGCTTCGCTTTCCAGGCAATACCGGTGCCAGCATGTTCTAACATCGGCAGATCGTTGGCGCCATCACCGCAGGCAATAATATTCTCCGTGGCAATATTTAACCGGGCAGCCAGGTCAACCAGAGTCTGTTTTTTGTTTGCGGCATTCATAATCGGCAAGGTAATGTTATCCGTCAGAACGTTATCGCGTATTTCAACCGTATTCGAAAAGGCATAATCCAGTTGATACCGCGCTTTTAGACGCTGGGTGAATATATCCAGTCCCCCGGAGATAATCGCGGTTTTAAATCCTTTGGCCTTGATGACTGGCAGAATAGTTAACAGGCCTGGCGAAAGGGTCATGCGATCGCATACGGCGTTCAGCACTGCTTTCGGTGTGCCTTTCAACATTCCGATACGTCGGGTAAAACTGGCGTTAAAATCAAGCTTGCCCTCCATCGCCTGTTGGGTAATGGCGGTGATTTGCGTCGACATGCCAAGCTCGCGGGCAATTTCATCCACGCCTTCTTCCGCAATAAATGCCGAGTCCATATCAAACGCGATAATACCGTTAGCAGGCAGTGGCTGCGGCTTAATAAAAAAATCAAACTGCCATTGCAATGAGAGTTCGCGTAAATAGCGATAAAATTCAGGCGTCAGACATTCCGCTGGCAGCGTAAGCTTTAAATAAGCGGTATTGATAAGCACGGCATAACGTTTATCAAATAATAGCGGAAACGGCATGGTGACGGCATTAAATAACGTTTCCTGTAATTTTTTCTGAAACGTATCGATATCCTGTGTAGTAATAAAATAAATAATGCTCATATGATAACTCCCTTAATTTACGGGTATTATAATGGCTCTTTTGCGGCGTGGAATCTCGTGCTATCACAGATATCACAGCCAGAAAAGGGCTAAAAAAGCGTTGTTTTTGATACCAGGTAAAGTTCAGACACAAAAGGTATCACTTTTGATATGCCAACTGTGCGAGGATGTTATTTATTACTGAACGCGAATGACACTGAAAGGATTGATATAACGATGGAGAGTTGCCTTGATATATTCAAAATAGTAATAGGTCCATCCAGCTCACGTACCGTAGGGCCGATGCGCGCCGCCTGTCACTTTATTTCATTGCTCAGAGAACAAGAGACGTTGCCGCTAATTCGGGAAATTGAAATCGAGCTGTATGGCGCGTTATCGTTAAGCCGCAAGTGCCACAATGTGGATACCGCCCTTTATCTTGGGCTGCTGGGTTGCCAGCCGGAGAATGTCGATCTCCGTTCGCATATGGCGGTGATTAAGCGTGCGGAAAATGAAAACAAAATCGAACTCCCGCTCTCCGACGCGGGCGGAATCACGATAAAAGTCAAGATTATCGCCAATCACCAGGCGCATCCAGGCCATCCTTATGCCATGACGTTTCGCGCCAGAGATGATTATTTCACGGTGTATGAAGAGACCTGGTTTTCGACCGGCGCCGGACAGGTTCGCAAACATGGCGAGCCGCTGACGCCATCGCTTCCTTTGCGTACAGTGTCGCCCTTTGAATTTAGTCATGCCGCGCAGTTGCTGGCGCTGTGCCGACGTAATGGCCTGTCCGTGGCGGCGCTGATGATGAAAAATGAGCTGTGCCGCCACTCGCCACAGACGTTGCAGAATTATCTGGCGCAAATATGGGACGTGATGCAGCAGGCGGTTTATCGCGGCCTGCATACTGAGGGGGTATTACCCGGTCCCTATCAGGTACCGCGGCGCGCCTGTGCGTTACATAAGACGTTACAGGCTAACCGCTCCGCCAGCGATTTTTTAACCGCGCTGAACTGGGTCAATGCCTTCGCGATTGCGGTAAGCGAAGAAAATGCCAGCGGCGGACAGATTGTTACCGCGCCAACTAATGGCGCGTGCGGCATCATTCCGGCAGCGCTCTGCTGGTATGATAAATTTGTCACGCCGCTGGAGCCCGGTGCTCTGACCCGTTTCTTCCTGACCGCCGCCGCTATCGAGATATTGTTTAAACAAAACGCCTCTATTCTGGGATCTGAAGTTGGCTGTCAGGGGGAAATCGGCGTGGCGTGCTCAATGGCGGCGGCGGGCCTGGCTGAACTGATGGGCGCATCCGTGGAGCAAACGCTGAGCGCCGCTGAAATTGCCATGGAACATCATCTGGGATTGACCTGCGATCCGCTGGGCGGGCAGGTACAAATTCCCTGCATAGAGAGAAATGCCATCTCTGCCGTGAAAGCGATAAACGCGGCGACGATGGCGATGAGTCGCGTAAGCGAACCCTGTATTTCGCTCGATGAGATCATTGCTGCGATGTACGAGACCGGTAAAGACATGAGCGCTAAATACCGTGAAACGTATCATGGTTCGCTGGGGAAAATTCAGCCGCGCAAGAGAGGGTAACAGCGTGAAATACAATACGATGAATAACGACGAGATTATCCTGTCGTTGTGCGCCCGCTTAAAGGAGACGCGTCTGTCTCTTTCGATGACCCAGCAGCAGCTTGCCGATCGCGCGCACGTTGGCATCGCCACCATCAAGCGTATCGAGAAGGGGGGAGGGCTCAATCTTGATACGCTAATTTCTCTCCTGCGGGCGCTGGATAAGTTGCATAATCTTGATGCGGTGCTGTTTGAATCCGAGCTGCGTAATTTTCACGAAAGTTATGAAGGCGGAGAGGGCAGCGGCCGCCTTCAGGTACGCCAGCAGGCCGCGGATTTAAATAATAAATCTTCCGCGCCGCAGTCGGAGGAGGTGAACTACAGCGCGGCGCTGGAAAATTCATTATGTTGGTGACGTCTCACGCTCGTCCCGTAAATACCTGGCATGAAAGCGCAGATGGTCCTCGATGAAGGACGCAATAAAATAATAGCTATGATCGTAACCAGGCTGGATTCGTAGCGTCATCGGCCAGGCGGTTTGCCGCGCGGCTTCCGCCAGTACGGCGGGCTGAAGCTGATCGGCGAGGAATTGATCGCTGTCGCCCTGATCGATGAGCACAGGAATGGCGTCCTGCGGCTCGCTGGCCAGCATTAATTCGCAGCTATCCCACTCAGTCCAGGCTGATTCATCTTCGCCGAGATAAGCGGTAAGCGCTTTGATTCCCCACGGCACGCGGCTGGGGTTGACGATAGGCGCAAAAGCAGAGACGCTGGTGTATTTGCCCGGATTTTTCAGCGCCATGATTAATGCGCCGTGGCCGCCCATCGAGTGCCCGCTGATGGCGCAACGGTCGCTGACGTTAAACTGTGTCTGGATAAGCGCCGGAAGCTCATCGCGCAGGTAATCGTACATGCGATAATGGCTGGCCCAGGGCGGCTGTGTGGCATTGAGATAAAACCCGGCGCCGTGGCCTAAATCGTATCCGCTATCGTCGGCGACCTGTTCACCGCGTGGACTGGTATCCGGCATCACCAATACAATGCCCAGTTCTGCTGCGATACGCTGCGCGCCTGCTTTGGTGGTAAAGTTCTCATCATTGCAGGTCAACCCGGACAACCAGTACAGTACCGGAGGCGGTTCATTATCCTGAGTCGGCGGAAGAAAAATGCTGAATGTCATGGCGCAGTTTAGCGTGGCGGCATGATGACGCCAGCGCTGCTGCCAGCCGCCAAAACATCGGTGCTCTTCGAGCATTTCCATGCGGGGGCTCCTTTTATAGTGAACCTGATAAGGTATGCAGATTCTTCATAATACAGATTATTCAACGCGTTGTGAGTAACTTTCACTTCCGTAATACATAAACATGCTTCATCATTTAAATAACGTTGCGTTAACAAATATGCCCTTTGTCCTGCCATCATTTTCGCACCGGAACAGATGTCATGAAAGGCAGCGACAATTTCAACAATTATGGGCGTGAATACTGGATTATGTGCGCTACCTCACGCACAATAATCACACTGTCACAATATTGACAAACTTTGCCCCATGCAGGGCAGAGGCGCCACACCTGCAGGAGAACACGATTAATGCCATCACTCAGTAAAGAAGCGGCCCTGGTTCATGACGCGCTGGTTGCCCGGGGGCTGGAAACGCCGCTGCGCCCGCCTATGGATGAACTGGATAATGAAACGCGAAAAAGCCTTATCGCAGGGCATATGACTGAGATTATGCAGTTGCTGAATCTCGATTTGAGCGATGACAGTCTGATGGAAACGCCGCATCGTATCGCTAAGATGTACGTTGACGAGATTTTCGCCGGCCTCGACTATGCCAATTTCCCGAAAATTACCCTCATTGAAAATAAAATGAAGGTGGATGAAATGGTCACCGTCCGCGATATCACGCTGACCAGCACCTGTGAACATCACTTCGTGACCATTGATGGCAAAGCGACCGTAGCGTATATCCCCAAAGATTCCGTGATCGGCCTGTCGAAAATTAACCGCATCGTGCAATTCTTCGCCCAGCGTCCACAGGTTCAGGAACGTTTGACCCAACAAATTCTGACGGCGCTGCAAACCTTGCTCGGCACCAATAATGTAGCGGTATCGATTGATGCGGTGCATTACTGCGTGAAAGCGCGCGGTATTCGTGACGCAACCAGCGCCACGACGACGACGTCGCTGGGTGGATTGTTTAAGTCCAGCCAGAATACGCGCCAGGAGTTTCTGCGTGCCGTTCGCCATCATCCATGATTAAGGCGGAGACGATGGAGCGTAATGTCACGCTGGATTTTGTACGTGGCGTCGCTATCCTCGGTATCCTGCTTCTTAACATTAGCGCCTTTGGATTGCCGAAGGCGGCTTATCTCAATCCCGCCTGGTACGGCGCGATCGTTCCCGAAGACGCCTGGTCCTGGGCGATTCTCGGTATTGTGGCGCAGGCTAAGTTTCTTACGCTGTTCGCGTTGTTGTTTGGCGCGGGGCTACAAATGCTGCTTCCGCGTGGTAAACAGTGGATTCAGTCGCGCTTAACGCTATTGGTACTGTTAGGTTTTATCCATGCGTTATTCTTTTGGGACGGCGACATTCTGCTGGCCTACGGTCTGGTCGGGTTAATTTGCTGGCGACTGATACGCGATGCGCCTTCGGTAAAAAGCCTGTTCAATACCGGCATACTCCTTTATCTGGTAGGGATTGGCGTGCTACTGCTGCTGGGCGTGGTATCGAGTAGCGAAACCAGCCGCGCCTGGACGCCGGATGCGTCGGCAATATTGTATGAAAAATACTGGAAGCTGAACGGCGGCATGGAGGCTATCAGCAACCGGGCAGAGATGCTGTCGAATAGTTTACTGGCGCTCGGCGCGCAGTATGGCTGGCAACTGGCGGGTATGATGCTGCTGGGCGCCGCGCTAATGCGTAGCGGCTGGCTGAAAGGTCAGTACAGTCTGCGGCACTATCGCCGTACCGGGGCTCTGCTGGTGGCGTTAGGGCTACTGATCAACCTGCCTGCGGTCATTTTACAATGGCGGCTGGACTGGGCGTACCGCTGGTGCGCCTTTTTATTGCAGGCGCCGCGTGAACTGAGCGCGCCGTTGCAAACGCTGGGCTATGCCGCGCTGATGTTTGGCTTCTGGCCGCAGCTTAGCCGATGCAGACTGACGCTTGCCATTGCCTGCGTAGGGCGAATGGCGCTGACCAATTATCTGCTGCAGACGATCATCTGTACCACGCTGTTTTATCAGTTTGGCTTATTTATGAAATTCAATCGACTGGAACTCTTGTTCTTTGTCGTTCCGGTATGGGCAATAAACCTTCTCTTTTCCGTCATCTGGCTACGTTTCTGGCGACAGGGACCGGTCGAGTGGTTATGGCGTCAACTCACGTTGCGCGCGTCAGGATCGCTCAGATAACGATCTGGATCACATTCATTAACAAAATGGCTGTAACCGTTTCCATCCCTGTGATGTTTCTCACGCAGCCCTGGGCAGGGTGCTGACAAAATAGCCGCCTGCTAACGGGGCATTTGTGAGCATTTTTGAACTCAAACAGGGCAGTGAATATGATCACCATTCGTGATGTAGCGCGCCAGGCTGGCGTGTCTGTAGCGACCGTTTCCCGCGTACTGAATAACAGCGCGTTGGTCAGTCCCGACACCCGTGACGCCGTTATGCAGGCCGTCACCCTGCTGGGATATCGGCCAAATGCGAATGCGCAAGCGCTGGCCACCCAGGTGAGCGATACCATCGGCGTCGTGGTCATGGATGTTTCCGATGCCTTTTTCGGCGCTCTGGTGAAAGCCGTAGATCTGGTCGCGCAGCAGCACCAGAAATATGTTCTCATTGGCAACAGTTATCATGAGGCGGAAAAAGAGCGCCATGCGATTGAAGTCTTGATCCGTCAGCGTTGTAACGCATTGATTGTTCACTCAAAAGCCTTAACCGATCGCGAGCTGAGCGACTTTATGGATCAGATCCCCGGTATGGTGCTGATTAACCGTATCGTGCCGGGTTATGCGCATCGTTGTGTTTGTCTCGACAATGTGAGCGGCGCCAGAATGGCGACCCGAATGTTGCTGAATAATGGACATCAACGCATCGGCTACCTGGCCTCCAGCCACCGTATTGAAGATGACGCGATGCGCAGAGAAGGGTGGTTACACGCGCTGCAAGAGCAGGGGATTGCTGCGTCGGAGAGCTGGATAGGCACCGGCACTCCGGACATGCAGGGCGGCGAGTCGGCAATGGTTGAGTTGCTGGGACGCAATCTGCAACTGACGGCGGTATTTGCCTATAACGATAACATGGCGGCGGGTGCGCTGACGGCGTTAAAAGATAACGGCATCGCCATTCCCTTGCATCTGTCTGTCATCGGTTTCGACGATATCCCTATTGCTCGTTATACCGATCCTCAGTTGACTACCGTGCGCTATCCTATTGCTTCTATGGCGAAAATCGCGACCGAGCTGGCGTTACAGGGGGCTGCAGGCACGCTGGATATCACGGCGACGCACTGCTTCATGCCGACCCTGGTACGGCGCCATTCGGTGGCATGGCGACAGAATGCGGTACTGATCACTAACTGATTACGCACCGCATGTAACCGTTTTCAATCTGTGAGTAAATTCACAGTTTATTAACATTGTGATAGCTATGATGACAACGTTTGTCGCACTGTAACTAACGTGTAACAGTTAGTTGTCAGTTTTGCTGGGGTATTTCGCTTATAAAAACCGTTATCACAATATCCCGCGACTACCGGACAAAAATAAAGAGTTGAATAAGAGCTTATCCCATTAGGGCTATTTTACTTGCCATTTTGGACCTGGGCAGTGCTCGCCAAAACGCGTTAGCGTTTTGAACGCCGCTAGCGGCGGCCCGAAGGGCGAGCGTAGCGAGTCAAACCTCACGTACTACGTGTACGCTCCGGTTTTTGCGCGCTGTCCGTGTCCAAACTGGCTGCGCCAATAACGCCTGGTGGGATAGGCTCTAAATACGCTTCGGCGTTCAGTAACACGCGTTAACGTGCTGAACAGCCGGGCATTTTTTTACGCTATACCCTACATAATAAAACCGGAGCTACCATGAATAAGAAGGTACTGACCCTTTCTGCCGTGATGGCAAGTCTGTTATTCGGCGCGCACGCGCAGGCGGCTGATACTCGTATTGGCGTGACGATTTATAAATATGACGATAACTTTATGTCCGTGGTGCGTAAGGCTATTGAAAAAGATGGCAAATCCGCGCCGGATGTTCAGCTACTGATGAATGACTCGCAAAACGATCAATCTAAACAGAATGATCAAATTGACGTTTTATTGGCGAAAGGGGTTAAAGCTCTGGCGATTAACCTGGTCGACCCGGCAGCCGCCGGTACGGTGATTGAGAAAGCGCGCGGGCAAAATGTGCCGGTGGTGTTCTTTAACAAAGAGCCTTCCCGCAAAGCGCTGGACAGCTATGACAAGGCGTATTATGTCGGGACTGACTCTAAAGAATCCGGTGTGATTCAGGGCGACTTGATTGCCAAACACTGGCAGGCGAATCAGGGTTGGGATCTGAATAAAGACGGTAAAATTCAGTATGTTCTGCTGAAAGGCGAGCCGGGGCACCCGGATGCTGAAGCTCGTACGACGTATGTGGTGAAAGAGTTAAATGCTAAAGGTATTCAGACCGAGCAACTGGCGTTAGACACCGCCATGTGGGATACCGCGCAGGCAAAAGATAAGATGGATGCCTGGCTATCTGGCCCGAACGCTAACAAGATTGAAGTGGTTATCGCGAATAACGATGCGATGGCGATGGGCGCGGTAGAGGCGCTGAAAGCGCATAATAAATCATCGATTCCGGTCTTTGGCGTCGATGCGTTACCGGAAGCTCTGGCGCTGGTGAAATCGGGCGCGATGGCCGGTACGGTACTGAATGACGCCAACAATCAGGCGAAAGCGACATTCGATCTGGCGAAAAACCTCGCCGAAGGCAAGGGCGCGGCTGACGGCACCAACTGGAAGATTGAGAACAAAATCGTGCGCGTGCCTTATGTCGGCGTGGACAAAGACAATCTGAGCGAATTTACCCAAAAATAACTTTTCCGTCTGTGGGCGCAATTTTGTTGCGCCCTGAAACCGTGGAAGGGTGACGTGCCGCAGACCGGATAACGTATTTCTTTTGCCATCCGGCGCGGATAGTCATAATTAAAAAGGCCGACAGGGTATCATTATGGGCAGCACGATCTCTCCGTCGTCGGGTGAATATTTGTTGGAAATGCGTGGCATTAACAAATCATTTCCCGGCGTGAAAGCGCTTGATAATGTCAACTTAAACGTTCGTCCGCACTCTATTCATGCATTAATGGGCGAAAACGGCGCAGGCAAATCAACATTATTAAAATGTCTTTTCGGTATTTATCAAAAAGACTCCGGCAGCATTGTATTTCAGGGAAAAGAAGTGGACTTCCATTCGGCGAAAGAAGCGCTGGAGAATGGGATTTCGATGGTACACCAGGAGTTAAACCTGGTATTACAACGTTCGGTCATGGATAACATGTGGCTGGGGCGTTATCCTACCAAAGGTATGTTTGTCGACCAGGATAAAATGTACCAGGATACCAAAGCGATATTTGATGAGCTGGATATCGATATTGACCCGCGCGCGCGCGTAGGAACGTTATCCGTTTCGCAAATGCAGATGATCGAAATTGCGAAGGCGTTTTCCTATAACGCTAAGATCGTTATTATGGATGAACCGACCTCATCGTTAACTGAGAAAGAGGTTAATCATCTGTTCACCATTATTCGCAAGCTGAAAGAACGCGGCTGCGGCATTGTTTATATCTCGCATAAAATGGAAGAAATTTTTCAATTGTGCGATGAAATTACTATTTTGCGCGACGGTCAGTGGATTGCCACCCAGCCGCTGGAAGGGCTGGATATGGATAAGATCATTGCGATGATGGTCGGGCGTTCCCTGAACCAGCGCTTTCCGGATAAAGAAAATAAGCCGGGCGACGTGATTCTGGAGGTTCGTCACCTGACCTCGCTGCGCCAGCCTTCCATTCGCGATGTCTCCTTTGATTTGCACAAGGGCGAAATTCTGGGCATTGCCGGTCTGGTTGGGGCAAAGCGTACCGATATCGTCGAAACGCTGTTTGGCATTCGTGAGAAGTCGTCCGGGACAATCACTTTACATGGCAAGAAAATTAATAATCACACTGCGAACGAAGCGATTAACCACGGTTTTGCGCTGGTGACGGAAGAACGTCGTTCCACCGGAATTTACGCCTATCTGGATATCGGATTTAACTCATTAATTTCGAATATCCGTAATTATAAAAATAAAGTGGGGTTACTGGATAATTCCCGGATGAAAAGCGACACCCAATGGGTCATTGATTCCATGCGGGTAAAAACGCCGGGGCATCGCACGCAAATTGGTTCGCTTTCCGGCGGCAATCAGCAAAAGGTGATCATTGGTCGCTGGCTATTAACGCAGCCGGAAATATTAATGCTGGACGAACCGACCCGCGGCATTGATGTCGGCGCAAAGTTTGAAATTTATCAGCTTATTGCGGAACTGGCGAAAAAAGGCAAGGGGATCATCATTATCTCTTCTGAAATGCCGGAGCTGTTAGGGATTACCGATCGTATCCTGGTGATGAGTAACGGTCTCGTTTCCGGCATTGTCGATACTAAAACAACAACGCAAAACGAAATTTTGCGTCTTGCTTCTTTGCACCTTTAAGATCAGGGGCTCCTTATGAGTGCGTTAAACAAGAAAAGCTTTTTGACCTGGCTGAAAGAGGGCGGAATTTACGTCGTTCTTTTAGTGTTGCTGGCGATTATTATTTTCCAGGACCCGACTTTTTTAAGTTTGCTGAATTTAAGTAATATTCTGACGCAATCTTCGGTACGTATTATTATCGCGCTGGGCGTGGCGGGACTCATCGTCACCCAGGGGACAGACCTGTCGGCGGGGCGTCAGGTAGGGCTGGCGGCAACATTACTGCAATCAATGGAAAACGCCAACAAAGTGTTTCCGGAAATGGCGACCATACCGATTGCGCTGGTCATCCTGATTGTCTGCGCGATTGGCGCGGTGATTGGCCTGGTGAACGGCATCATCATTGCTTACCTGAACGTGACGCCGTTTATTACCACGCTTGGCACGATGATTATCGTTTATGGGATCAACTCCCTTTACTATGACTTTGTCGGCGCTTCGCCCATTTCCGGCTTTGACAGCGGCTTTTCCACCTTTGCGCAGGGCTTTGTGGCGATGGGCAGTTTCCGGCTCTCATACATCACCTTTTACGCTCTGATTGCGGTAGCGTTTGTCTGGGTGCTGTGGAATAAGACCCGTTTTGGTAAAAACATTTTTGCTATTGGCGGCAACCCGGAGGCGGCGAAAGTTTCTGGCGTAAACGTGGCGCTGAACCTGCTGATGATTTATGCGCTCTCCGGCGTGTTTTATGCCTTCGGCGGCTTACTGGAAGCAGGGCGTATTGGTTCTGCCACCAACAACCTCGGCTTTATGTATGAACTGGATGCGATTGCCGCGTGCGTGGTCGGGGGCGTATCGTTTAGCGGCGGAGTGGGGACGGTCTTCGGTGTGGTGACCGGCGTCATTATCTTTACCGTCATCAACTATGGCCTGACCTATATAGGGGTAAACCCGTACTGGCAGTACATTATCAAAGGCGGCATTATCATTTTCGCCGTGGCGCTGGACTCGCTGAAATACGCGCGTAAGAAGTAGTTATCCAGACCTATTACTTTGCTTATCAGATAACCCGGCGCAGCGAAACTGCGCGCCGGGCTTCATACCGTGAGCTACAGCGTTAACGCGTGTTCTTTTTCGCCTTTTTTAAATTTGACCTCGCCTAAATCAATACAGGCGACCGGGCAGACATGACCGCACAGCAGACAACCGACGCATTTTTCCGTATTGCAATGCGGCGTGCGGCTGTGTTCATCCCACTCCATCGCCTGATGACCGCCGTCATAGCAGGAGATATAGCAACGTCCGCAGCCGACGCATTTCTCCTGATTAATCCGCGGATAGACGATATAGCTGCGATCCAGGTCTTCCGCCGGGATAATATTGCCATTCGCCAGCCCGATCATCTCCTGTAATGAGGCAAATCCCTGATCGGCCAGATAGTGGCTGAGGCCGCTCGCCATATCTTCTACAATGCGGTAACCGTATTGCATAATGCCTGTCGTCACCTGTAGGGTCGCCGCGCCCAGCAGCAGAAATTCGGCAGCGTCTTCCCAGGTTTCAATGCCGCCGATACCGCTAATCGGGAAATCGCGCAGTTCAGGGTGCATTCGCAACTGCTGGATAAAACGCAGCGCAATGGGTTTCACCGCTTTTCCTGAATAACCGGAGATACTGGATTTACCGTTAACCACCGGCATCCCGATTTTGCGGTTCAGGTCGATGTTAGTAATGGATTTCACGGTGTTGATGGTGGCGATACCGTCGGCTCCGCCGCGTTTGGCGGCCAGCGCGACTTCGCACATATCGCCAATATTCGGCGTCATTTTCGCCAGCATTGGCAAAGATGAACCGCGTTTTACGGCGCGGCAGTATTTTTCAACCAGCTCCGGGCTTTGCCCTACATCGCTTCCCATGGCGTGCGAGGTCATCTGCGGGCAAGAGAAGTTACACTCAATCATATCCGCGCCGGCTTCTTCAACCAGACGCGCCAGTTCCTGCCACTGCTGCTCATTTTCCCCCATGATGGAAGCAATCAGCACCTTATCCGGATAATCCTGTTTTAGCCGTCGAATGGCGGCCAGATTCTCTTCCAGCGGATGCTCAGCAATTTGCTCCATGTTTTTGAAACCAATAAAACCGGTATCTTCTTTCGTCAGGTGATCAAAACGTGGAGAGACTTCGTTGGCAATAAAAAAACCAATGGTTTTAAAAACGATCCCGCCCCAGCCGGTATCATAGGCTTTGGCGCACATCTCATAACAATTGCCTACCGGAGAAGAAGAAAGACAAAACGGATTGGGAAACTTAACGCCGCAAAAGGTAACAGACAAATCTTTTGTTAACATGAGCAGGCCTCCTCTAAATAATGATGAATAGCCTGAGCGGCTTCTTTTCCGGTTTTTACCGCATAAACGACGGTCTTATCACCTTTAACAATATCGCCAGCGGCAAAGATCGCCGGGTCGTCGGTTTGATAATTATGCGTGTCGATAATATTATGCTGCGCTTTTATCTCCGCAAAGGTATCCAGTCGCGCGTGCTGCCCCACGGCCAAAATAATATTTTCCGCTTCCAGCGTCAGTTCTCCTGAGTGGCGTACATGGTGGAAGGTCACTTTATTTCCGCTGACGGCGACAGGCGTAAAGCCATCAATAATCGATACGCCTAATGCCTGCGTGCTGGTAAATTCTTTTTCGCTGGCGGGAAATTGGGCTAATTCTTCCCGCGCCACGCAGGTGACGGAAGGGCAGCCGAGAATTTTTAACGTACTGGCGACATCCATCGCTACGTCGCCGCCGCCAATAATTAATGCACTACGCGGAAC
The DNA here is from genome assembly GCF_050574145.1 of Salmonella sp. GDC200615. Classification (NCBI taxonomy): domain Bacteria; kingdom Pseudomonadati; phylum Pseudomonadota; class Gammaproteobacteria; order Enterobacterales; family Enterobacteriaceae; genus Salmonella; species Salmonella sp. GDC200615. The sequence continues at coordinate 1,629,701 of NZ_CP192247.1, forward strand.
GCTAATATCGCCGTCGGCCTGACGGGCGCGCTGTAAAAAATCAACGGCAATCTCTACGTGACTGGCTTGCTCAAATAACGGTAAATCAGAGCCACAGGACATCCCGACGGTCATCAGCACGGCGCGATATTCGGCTTTGAGTTGCGCAAGCGATAGCGACCCGCCCACGTCACAATTACATTTAATATTGACGCCCATTTCTACAATGCGGGCAATTTCCTGATCGAGTACGCTTTGCGGCAGACGAAATGCCGGGATGCCGTGACGCAGCCATCCGCCGGGCTGCGGCTGTTTTTCGTAAATGGTGACGTCATAGCCTAAATGTGTGAGCGTCACGCTTGCCTGCAAACCTGCCGGACCCGCGCCAATAATCGCGACTTTCCCGCGTGTTTTACTCCCGGGCTGATAAATCTGCATGGCAGTCTGCTGTTCAAAATCGGTAATAAAACGTTGCAGGCGTGCAATATCAATAGGTTTATCTATTCCGGAACGTGTACATCCGCGCTGGCATAATTTTTCCGTCGGACAGACTCTGGCGCAGGCAGCACCAAGCGCATTATTTTCCCGGATAGTTTCCGCTGCGCCTTTAAAATTGCGAAAGTAAATAGAACGAATAAATTTCCCCGGATCGGTTTGCGCCGGGCAATCCTGACTACAGGGCGCATCGTGACATAATAAACAACGTGAAGCCTCTTTTATTGCCAGTAATGGCGTAAAACCAGGCGTGAGTTCATCCAGATAATTTTGTTGCGGCATATAATCTTCCTTAATGCTTGAATAAATTAAGGCGAAACGCAAATAACGCGTTTTAATGATCTAAAATCTACCGCCAGCCTAAGCATTGAAAGAAGGGTATTCTGTGAAAGAATTCACAAAAAAATGAAACCAGAATGCAAAACAGCATTTGCTCCTTATATCATAATAATAACTATTCTCAATTTTAAAGGGATAATAAATAGATTAACGATAAAAAAGAAGATAAATAATCATTCCAGTAAATAAAAAACCGCAACCGGTATAAAGAAAAAGATAAGACCAATATTGTACGGGATCGGCATGGCGATAGACATAAACCGGTTTTCGCGCATTTTTGACAACTTTATCTACCGCGCCGGTTCGCCAGCCTTTCCAGGCCTCACGGAAGCAAAAAAGCGGGAGTAGCAGAAAGGCTAATATGACAAATATCGTCTGTACATCCATGATCATTTCCCTTTTTTCTTTTCCAGTTCAAGCAATTGTTCCGGCGTAACTGCCGGATACCCCTGGGCGTCATTCGGCACCTGATGCTGCGTGGGAATAGGTACCAGCGGGCCTAAAAAACGCGGTTCGCGTTTAAAAATATAGAGATCCGCCAGCGCGCTAAAGCGGGCGCCAAATTCGCGCAGGCGCACTGTCAGCATATTTTTGGGCGAAGGTACCGCGTAACACTGCGCCTGAATGCCCATATGCAGCGCAATAAACAAGGCGCGTTCGCAGTGGAAGCGCTGAGTGATGATAATAAAGTCGTTGGTATCAAACACTTTGCGGGTACGCACAATGGAGTCAAGCGTACGGAAGCCAGCGTAATCAAGCACAATGTCCGCAGGATCGACGCCCGCCGCGATAAGGTCTTTGCGCATGGTCATCGGTTCGTTATAGCTTTGCAGGGCATTGTCGCCGCTGAGCAGCAGGTAATTGACTTTACCGCTATTGTAAGCGTTTAACGCGCCCTGGATACGATAACGATAGTACTGATTAATGACACCCTTGCGATAGTATTTGGCTGTCCCTAACACGACGCCAACCTGGCGGTAGGGGAGATCCTGTAGCTCGTCATAGATATAGGGCGCTGTTTTCCAGCTCATCCACCGATCGAGGCCAAGCACCGTCAACAGCAGCAAGCCTAACAGGACCAACAGGCTGTAAAACACGCGCTTTAACATGCAGGAAACTCGATACCAGGATGAAAGTACGATCAGGCTACTGTACCCGAAGACGTAGCGCAAGAAACCGCCGTCTGATTGCGGAGATTTTCAGCATGATTTCCCTTGTATCGAGTCGCGGGAGAGGAGAGTCAGGCCGGATAAGACGCCAGTGCGTCGCTATCCGGCACATTTGCTTAGCCGAGAAGGACGCGGTCAATATTATGGCAACCTAACGCTTTCAGCGTTGCGGCGGTGGCATCCCATTGAATTAATGCTGCATCGCCTTTTTCCGCCAGAATCGCGCGCTGAATATCCGCATAGTCATAGCCATTGAGACTCAGCAGGTTTAGCGCGCCTTGCAGCGGGGGAAGCGTAGGGTTAAAGGCGGCGTTTTCCGCATAGCTGCCGGTGAAAATACGGCCATCTTTACATTCCAGCGCCACGCCGCTCGGTGAGTGGCTATAAGGCATATGGCTCTTATTGGCTGCCGTTATCGCCGCTTGCGTTAGCGTATCGCCCGTTAACGTAAAGCCATGATCCTGCTCGTCCATCAGCAGCGTTTTGATCTCCAGATCTTTTGGCCCGAAAGCGTCAGGCAGATAATCGCGTAACGTATGCGGCGCGCGGCCCGGCAGATGAATGCGCAGATCCAGACCGCTGTTCAGCTCGTTCATAAACTGGCGACAGTGGCCGCAAGGCGTGTAGTTAACGGTGACGGCGGCGAGCCCTTTTTCGCCGCGTAGCCAGGCGTGGCTAATCGCGCTTTGTTCAGCATGCACAGTTTGTTGCATGGTGGCGCCCAGGAACTCCATATTCGCGCCGAAATACCAGTTGCCGCTGACGCCGCGCGCAATCGCGCCGACGTTAAAATGGGACAAATCGGTACGGGCGCAGGCCGCCGCCAGAGGTAACAGTGCGAAAGCCAGCGCGTCTTCGTCCAGTCCCGCCGTATTTTTAAGCGTCGAGACCTGCTCTGCGGTCAGCATGGCGGGAAAATGGTGGTCCGCCAGGATAGGGGCCAGCGCTGATTGCAAATTATCCGCAAGCTGGGCAAAAGCAGTTTGAAAACGTGGATGCATGGCGTTGCCTCATAACAATGTAATGGAACCGTAGTTTACGGGCCTGCTATGTCTTAATATGTGATCTAAATCTCATTGCTTATGCAACTTGTGAAACTTAAATGAAAAATGCGCGACGTATCGCAAATTTTAACCCGGTCTTTTGTCCCGTCGTTAGCGCATTACCGCCAGAATGAGCGGAAACAAAAAGGGCGCTACCAGCGAGGTAATAATGCCGCAGATCACCAGCGCCAGGGAGCTAAACGCGCCTTCCTGGTAATCCAGCTCGGCGCAGCGCGCAGTACCGAGCGCATGTGAGGCGGTCCCTATTGCCAGCCCGCGTGCGGCCTTAGTACGGATGTGCATCGCGTTTAACAGCGTGTGGCCAAACACCGCGCCCAGAATACCGACAAAAATTACGCATACCGCGCTGATCGCGGGGATGCCGCCGATGCTGCCGCCCACCGCCATCGCGATAGGCGTAGTCACGGATTTAGGCAGTACCGATGCCGCGATTTCAGGCGTTGCGCCCATCAGCAAGGCAACGGATGTCCCGGTAATCATCGCTACCAGACTGCCGACAAAACAGATGCTAATAATGGATTTCCAACGCGCGCGAATCTGGTGCAATTGTTCATAAAGGGGATAGGCCAGTGCCACTACCGCCGGTTGCAGCAGATCGTTAAGTACTTCGCTGCCTTTGAAGTAGTGCTCGTAGGGAATACCGGTCAGCAACAGAAAAGGAATAATGACTACCATTGCCACCAGCAGCGGATTCAGCAACGGCATTTTAAAATGCGCCGCCAGTCGGCGGGCGGCGAAAAATACCGCCAGCGTCAGCGGTAACGACCACCAGATATATGTCATCATTTTTTCGTTCCCTTCTGCCCAACCACTTTACGCTCACCGTGTATCAGATGTGAACTCCAGCTTACGACCACAAAAACGACCAGCGTACTGATAGCGCAAGAGACCACCACCGGGCCGAATTGCGCGCGCAGTAAGTCAAAATATTGCATGACCCCAACGCCAATCGGCACAAACAGCAACGCCATATAACGAATCAGCACATAACAGCCGGGGTTAACCCACTTTGCCGGCAGAATTTGCAGCGCCAGCAATACAAACAGAATTAACATCCCGATAATGCTGCCGGGAATAGTGATAGGAAGCAGTGATGCAAGAAAAATGCCTGCGTACAAACAGGCATAAATCAATACAAAAGCGCGTATATATTGCCAGATAATATTCAGTGACTTACTCATGTTTAAAGCCCTTGATGAGATGGATTCATCATACAATTAAACGTTAAAACGTGCTACCGATCACATCATGAATTCTTAGCATAGTGGGTATAGACAGCAGGAACATCGGGCAATGCCCCTGGCTGGCATAGCGTTGCGCCAGCCGTAAAGAAAGAATAGAGATCATATCGCTGCTTTGCAGCAAATTGGTGCTGACGTTCATTGACGCCGATTCAATGGTGTTTTCCGGGAGCATGACGCCATTATCGACGAGGGCGTTATCAATACTGATGCGAATAGGGGTGCCGGTTGGCCAGACTATCCACCGCCAGTGCGCCAGATCGCTCCAGGCGATCTGCGCTCGCGCGGCCAGCGGATGGTGCGGACGCGCCACAAAGCAGACCGGCTCGGTATAAAGTACCTGATAATTAAGCGGCAGTTGCAGGGCGCGGCCGCCGACACGCCCTACCACCACATCCACCTGACCGGCAAGCAAATCGTGCAGCAGCGGCGTCATTACCTTCTCTTCAATATTCAGATGCAGCGTCGGCATTTCGTTAAGCAGGCTCAGAATCGCCTGTGATACGCAGTCAGTCGCCACGGGCGAACAGCCGATCTTCAGGCTGCCAACCAGGCCGCCCTGCTTGAAACGGGCGATTTCATACTGTGAACGCTCCAGATCGTTAATTAGGCGCTGGGCGTGCTGGAGCAGTAATTTACCGCCTTCCGAGGGGCGTAGTCCTTTACTGTGGCGCTCAAAAAGCGTGATGCCTATCTCATCTTCGAGTTGAGATAGCCACTTCGATAGCGCCGGCTGGGAGATATTCATCATCCGGGCGACGTGCGTCAGGTTGCCCTGTTCGCCCAGCGCAACCAGCGTTTGCAGGTGATGTAATTTCAATTTCTGCGCCCAGTTCGCCATTCGCTATAACCTCCAGGTTATGTCTCTGCCTGAAAAGCCATTGTACATTTTATCGCTCACTCTACAAACTCGTAACATAGCAAACATAAAAACAACATCTATCTCCCTGCACTGAGGCATTAGCTATGACTCAACGACGTGATCTACAAGCCCTTATTGATGCCGCGCCCGTCGGCAAAATGCAGTGGCGCGTTATCATCTGCTGTTTTCTGGTGGTTATGCTCGACGGTTTTGACACCGCCGCGATTGGCTTCATCGCCCCGGATATTCGTACTCACTGGCAGCTAAGCGCCAGCGAACTTGCGCCGCTGTTTGGCGCAGGGCTGCTGGGGCTTACGGCCGGCGCGCTGCTATGCGGGCCGCTGGCGGATCGTTTTGGCCGCAAGCGGGTCATTGAGCTTTGCGTGGCGCTATTCGGCGCATTGAGCCTGCTTTCCGCTTTCTCGCCGGATATAGAAACCCTGGTGTTGCTGCGCTTCTTAACCGGTCTGGGACTGGGCGGAGCGATGCCGAATACCATCACCATGACGTCGGAATACCTTCCCGCTCGTCGACGCGGAGCGCTGGTCACGCTGATGTTCTGCGGTTTTACCCTGGGGTCGGCGATGGGCGGGATTGTGAGCGCGCAACTGGTGCCGCTGATTGGCTGGCACGGAATTCTGGCGCTAGGCGGCATCTTGCCTTTGATGCTGTTTTTCGGCCTGCTGTTCGCGCTGCCGGAATCTCCCCGCTGGCAGGTACGCCGCCAACTACCGCAAGCCGTTGTCGCCCGGACGGTCAGCGCCATTACCGGCGAGCGCTATCACGATACGCAATTCTTTCTGCATGAGACGGCAGCCGTCGCCAAAGGCAGTATTCGCCAGCTTTTTGCCGGGCGACAGCTTGTCATTACCCTGATGTTATGGGTGGTGTTCTTTATGAGCCTGCTCATTATCTATCTGCTTTCCAGCTGGATGCCGACGTTACTTAACCATCGCGGTATTGATCTGCAACAGGCGTCGTGGGTGACTGCCGCATTCCAGGTTGGCGGCACGCTTGGCGCGCTGTTACTCGGCGTGTTGATGGATCGGCTTAACCCGTTCCGGGTACTGGCGGTGAGCTATGCGCTGGGCGCGGTTTGCATTGTCATGATAGGCCTGAGCGAAAACGGCCTTTGGCTGATGGCGCTGGCGATTTTTGGTACCGGCATCGGTATTAGCGGTTCACAGGTCGGGCTTAATGCTCTGACGGCGACGCTGTACCCCACCCAAAGCCGGGCGACGGGCGTGAGCTGGTCGAACGCCATTGGACGCTGCGGGGCGATTGTCGGTTCGCTCTCCGGCGGCATGATGATGGCCCTCAATTTCTCTTTCGATACGTTGTTTTTTGTCATTGCTATTCCGGCGGCTATCAGCGCGGTAATGCTTACCCTGCTGACGGTGGTTGTCCGCCTTTCGATTTCTGTACCTGACGACCTGCCGCGTGCCAGCGTCGTAAACGAATAAGGAGAATCTCCATGTCTGAAATAAATCAGAACGTAAAAGATAGCCGTCAGCAGTATTACCAGCATATTTCCGGGCAGAATCTGACGCCGCTGTGGGAATCGTTACATCACCTGGTACCGCAGACGCCAAACGCCAACTGCGCGCCGGCCTACTGGAATTATCAGGAAATTCGTCCGCTACTGATGGAAAGCGGCAATGTCATTGGCGCGAAAGAGGCGATCCGCCGGGTGCTGGTGCTGGAAAATCCGGCATTGCGCGGTCAGTCGTCGATCACGGCGACCTTATACGCTGGTTTACAGCTGATCCTGCCCGGCGAAGTCGCGCCGAGTCATCGCCATAACCAGTCGGCGCTGCGTTTTATCGTCGAAGGTAAAGGCGCATTTACCGCGGTGGACGGCGAGCGCACGCCAATGCATACCGGCGATTTTATCCTGACGCCGCAGTGGCGCTGGCACGATCATGGTAATCCGGGGTCAGAGCCGGTGGTATGGCTGGATGGTCTGGATCTGCCGTTAGTCAACCTCCTGGGCTGTGGGTTTGCGGAAGACTATCCCGAAGATCAGCAGCCGGTGACGCGAAAAGAGGGCGATTATCTGCCGCGCTATGCAGCGAATATGCTGCCGCTGCGCCACCAGCGCGGGAACTCGTCGCCGATTTTCAACTACCGTTACGACCGCAGTCGCGAGGCGTTGCACGATCTGACCCGTATGGGCGATCCGGATGAGTGGGAAGGCTACAAGCTGCGTTACGTTAATCCCGTCACCGGCGGTTATCCGATGCCGTCGATGGGCGCGTTCCTGCAACTGCTGCCAAAAGGCTTTGCCTCGCGTGTGGCGCGGAGCACCGACAGCACTATCTACCACGTCGTTGAAGGGGCAGGGCAGGTCACTATCGGCAACGAAACTTTTCATTTTTCCGCAAAAGACATTTTTGTGGCGCCGACCTGGCATGAGGTGTCGTTTCGCAGCAGCGAAGACACGGTGTTATTCAGTTTTTCGGACAAGCCGGTTCAGGAAGCCCTGGGGCTGTTCCGCGAAGCACGTTATTAATTAGGGAGAGAGAACATGACCAAATATGTATTCCAGCCGCAGGCTCCGGTAACAGTACCCGTGGCGGGCAGTGATGAGCAGTTTCCGGTACGTCGCGTTTACTGCGTGGGTCGCAACTATGCCGCCCATGCCCGTGAAATGGGCTTTGATCCCGACCGCGAACCGCCGTTCTTCTTTTGTAAACCAGCGGACGCTGTCGTCCCGGTAGCGGCGGGGGATACCCTGGAACTGCCGTATCCGGCGCAGACTGATAACTACCATTATGAAATTGAGCTGGTGGTGGCGATTGGTAAAAAAGGGAGCGATATTCCGCTGGAAAAAGCCCATGAATATGTCTGGGGATACGCCACCGGTCTGGACATGACGCGTCGCGATCGTCAGATGGAAATGCGTCAGATGGGACGCCCGTGGGAAATCGGCAAAGCGTTCGATCTCTCCGCGCCCATTGCGCCATTACACAAAGCCGCTGAAACGCATAATGTGGATAACGCCCCTATTTGGCTACAGGTTAACGGCGAAGACCATCAGCGCAGCGATATTCGTCACCTGATTTGGTCGGTGAATGAAACCATCAGCTATTTGTCCGGCTTTTTTGAATTGCAGCCAGGCGATTTGATTTTCACCGGTACGCCAGAGGGGGTGGGCGCCGTGGTGAAAGGGGATGTCATCACCGGGAACGTAGAAGGTCTGACGCCGATTGCTGTGAAAATTGTCTGAGGTGAACGATGAAGCTGTACAGTTTCTTTAATAGTTCGGCGTCTTATCGTGTACGTATTGCGCTGGCGTTAAAGGGGATTGATTACCAGACGGTGGGCGTCAATATTCGTATCGGCCAGCAGAATGCGCTGGCCTACCGACGGATGAATCCGGTAGGCCTGGTGCCGACGCTGGTCACTGATGACGGCGAATCGTTGGGGCAATCGCTGGCCATCGTCGACTGGCTGGACCGACATTTTCCGCAAACGCCGCTGCTGCCGACGAGCGGCCCGGCGCGCAGCCAGGCGCTGGAAATTGTCTACGCTATCGCCTGCGATATACACCCAATCAATAACATGCGCGTGTTGCGCTACCTGACCGATGAGCTGAAGGTTAGCGAAGAGGATAAAAAACGCTGGTACGCCCACTGGATACAGCAAGGGTTAAGCGCGGTAGAGCAGCTATTGCGTAAAAGTCAGTCCGGACGATTCTGCGTGGGCGACGCGCCAGGACTTGCGGACTGCTGCCTGATTCCTCAGTGGGCGAATGCGCTCAGGATGGGCTGCGATTTATCAGGCTATCCGCGCTGTAAAGCCGTTTATGACGCCTGCGTACAGCTACCGGCGTTTATTGCCGCCGCGCCGGAAAATCAACAAGATAAAATCCCGGCCTGAAAAGGAGAATGACCATGACTCACGTGACAAGCGCAATTATTGTAGGTGGCGGAATTGGCGGCGCGGCGACCGCGCTGTCCCTGGCGCGCCAGGGAATAAAAGTCATGCTGTTGGAAAAAGCGCACGAAATTGGCGAGATTGGCGCGGGTATTCAGCTTGGGCCGAACGCTTTTTCGGCGCTGGATAGTCTCGGTGTGGGCGATGTTGCCCGCCAGCGTGCGGTGTTTACCGATCACATTACCATGATGGATGCCGTGAATGCCGAAGAAGTGGTATGCATTGAAACCGGACAGGCGTTCCGCGACCATTTTGGCGGGCCGTATGCGGTAATTCACCGGGTAGATATTCATGCAACGGTATGGGAAGCGGTGCTGACGCACCCTGGCGTGGAGTATCGTACCTCGACCCATATTGTCGATATCCGCCAGACGCCGGATGACGTTACGGTGTTTGATGAGCAGGGAAATAGCTGGACGGCGGATATTCTCGTGGGCTGCGACGGCGTTAAATCGGTCGTGCGGCAAAGTTTACTCGGCGATGCGCCGCGCGTAACGGGGCATGTAGTTTATCGGGCGGTGATTGATTGCGACGATATGCCGGACGATTTACGTATTAACGCACCGGTGCTGTGGGCAGGCCCGCATTGTCACCTGGTCCATTATCCGCTCCGTGGAGGTCAACAGTACAATCTGGTGGTGACATTCCACAGCCGCCAGCAAGAAGAGTGGGGCGTGAAAGACGGCAGTAAAGAAGAGGTGCTCTCTTATTTTGCCGGCATTCATCCCCGCCCGCGCCAGATGCTGGATAAGCCGACCTCCTGGCGCCGCTGGTCGACCGCCGATCGCGAGCCGGTCGCGAAATGGGGAACCGAGCGTATCACTCTGGTGGGCGACGCCGCGCATCCGGTGGCGCAATATATGGCCCAGGGCGCCTGTATGGCGCTGGAAGACGCCGTCACGCTGGGCAAAGCGCTGGAACGCTGCGACGGCGACGCGCAGCAGGCATTTGCGCTGTATGAGTCGGTGCGTATTCCCCGCACGGCGCGTATCGTCTGGTCTACCCGCGAGATGGGACGTCTCTATCACGCCGCCGGGGTGGAGCGTCAGGTGCGTAATCTGCTGTGGAAAGGGAAATTGCAGGAGGCGTTTTATCGCGGTATCGAATGGCTGTACGGCTGGAAAGAAGATAACTGTCTTGAGCCGCGTTGAGCGCCTTACGTGACGTAGCGTAGCGTTTGCGCCGCCACCCGGCAAAAAGTTTTGCTCATCGCAGAGAGGCGTTATGATAGCGCCTCTTTTTTTGCTGTGGATACCGATATGCGTGTTTTACTGGCGCCGATGGAAGGCGTGCTCGACGCGTTAGTGCGCGAGCTGCTGACCGAAGTGAATGATTACGATCTCTGCATCACCGAATTTGTGCGCGTGGTGGATCAGCTGCTGCCGGTAAAAGTGTTTCATCGCATCTGCCCGGAGTTGCATCACGCCAGCCGCACGCCGTCCGGCACGCCGGTGCGTATTCAGCTTCTGGGCCAGCATCCGCAGTGGCTGGCGGAAAACGCCGCGCGGGCGACGGCGTTGGGATCGTATGGCGTGGACCTGAACTGCGGCTGTCCGTCAAAAGTGGTGAACGGCAGCGGCGGCGGCGCGACATTGCTCAAAGATCCCGAACTCATCTATCAGGGCGCGAAAGCGATGCGGGCCGCGGTACCGTCGCATCTGCCGGTGACGGTAAAAGTGCGTCTCGGCTGGGATAGCGGCGATAGAAAATTTGAAATCGCCGATGCGGTGCAGCAGGCCGGCGCCAGTGAACTGGTGGTGCATGGTCGTACCAAAGCGCAGGGCTACCGCGCCGAGCATATCGACTGGCAGGCGATCGGCGAAATACGCCAGCGTTTGACTATTCCGGTTATCGCGAATGGCGAAATCTGGGACTGGCAGAGCGCGCAGGCATGTATGGCGACCAGCGGCTGCGATGCGGTGATGATTGGCCGTGGGGCGTTAAATATTCCTAACCTGAGTCGGGTGGTGAAGTATAACGAACCGCGTATGCCGTGGCCGGAAGTGGTGACGTTATTACAAAAATATACCCGACTGGAAAAGCAGGGCGATACCGGTTTATACCATGTCGCGCGTATTAAACAGTGGTTGGGATATTTACGTAAGGAATATATTGAGGCGATAGAACTTTTTCAGTCGATTCGGGCGTTAAACCGTTCGTCCGAGATTGCGCGGGCGATTCAGGCTATTAAAATCTAATCTCTACAGCGTCCAGAACGTGTGCCGGGCAGATACTATCGCTGCCCGGCGCAGGAATCAGAAAATCATCTTAAACACGCCCGTTACCACCAACAGCCCAATCAGAAAAATAATTAAGATTGCCCATAGAAGAATTTTCATTGTTTGTCCCTTTATTGGTAAATACAAACAAAGTATAGGAAAGTATTAAGCCATCTGCTGCCTTGTTGGGCGCGGCGACGTTTAACTCATGAAGGCTGCTGGCGCGTATTGCAGCAAAATCGTTCATTTATGAACGGGTTAGTGGGACTTTTCATTGAAGTATTACATCAAAAAATGTATCAGATGAAATTATTTGCTAATCATATAAATTTCAAAATATGTCTTTTGTTGTCTGATGATGTATTGCCACGCGTAACTAAAAAATAGATCGCCGTAAGACGTACTCTCTGCGCACCTTTTTTTATCAGAACACCTCCATGAATCGTAATTCTTTCCTTGCCGCGACAGCGAGCTTACCGCTTTTTATTTTGCTGGCGGGTTGCGCCCCCATGCACGATACCCGCCAGTCGCTGACCCAGCAGACGCCCTCTTCTCATGTTGATTCCAGCCTGCCGGCGGCATTGAAAAACGGTTGGCCGGATAGCCAGTGGTGGAAGGCGTATCACGATGCGCAGCTTGACGCGCTGATCGATAATGCCATACAGCATTCGCCGGATATGCAGGTGGCTGAACAGCGTATTCAACTGGCGGAAGCGCAGGCGAAAGCGGTTGAGGCGCAGGACGGCCCGCAGCTCGACTTTTCTGCCGACATTGAGCGCCAGCGAATGTCCGCGGAAGGGCTGATGGGGCCATTCGCGATTACCGACCCCGCGGCGGGAACGACCGGGCCGTGGTATACCAACGGTACATTCGGCCTGACGGCGGGCTGGGATCTGGATTTATGGGGGAAAAACCGCGCTGAAGTTACCGCGCGGATCGGGGCGGTCAAAGCGCGCGAAGCGGAGCAGGAGCAGACCCGACAATTGCTGGCAAGCGGCGTGGCGCGACTCTACTGGGAGTGGCAAACACAGGCAGCGCTGAAAAATGTGCTGATGCAAATCGAGCATGAGCAGCAAAACGTGGTGGCGGTAAACCGGGAGTTGTATCAACACGGTATTACTTCTTCTGTTGAAGGGGTCGAGACCGATATCGACGCCAGCAAAACCCAGCAGCAGTTGAATGACGTTAACGGTAAAATGAAGGTTATTGAAGCGCGGCTCAGCGCGTTAACCAATACGCAATCGGCGGCGCTCAAGCTGCGTCAGGTGAGTCTCCCCGCCGTTGAAAGCCAGTTACCGTCGCAACTGGGGTATTCGTTGCTGGCGCGCCGGGCGGATCTACAGGCCGCGCACTGGTACATTGAATCCTCGTTGAGCAGCATTGACGCCGCGAAGGCCGCGTTTTATCCCGATATCAATCTGATGGCTTTTTTACAGCAGGATGCGTTACATCTGAGCGATCTGTTCCGCCATTCCGCACAGCAATATGGCATTACCGGCGGGCTGACGCTGCCGATTTTCGACAGCGGCAGGCTGAATGCCAACCTCGATATCGCCAAAGCGCAAAGCAACCTTTCTATCGCCAACTACAACAAAGCGGTGGTAGATGCGGTTAATGATGTGGCGCGCGCCGCCAGTCAGGTAGAGACGCTGGCGCAGAAAAATCAGCATCAGCAGCAGATTGAGCATGACGCGCAGCGTGTGGTCGGTCTGGCGCAAGCGCGCTTTAATGCCGGCATTATTGCGGGTTCCCGCGTGAGCGAGGCCAAAATCCCGGCACTGCGCGAGCAGTGTAACGGCTTGCTGTTGCAGGGCCAGTGGCTGGATGCCTCTATTCAGCTTACCAGCGCGCTGGGCGGCGGTTATCATTCCTGATTTTTCCGGATGATTCAGACAGGGTTCCTATACTTAGGCTGTGTATGAATCATCCGGAGAGGAATATGACCAAAGTCGCAATTGTAACGGCATCAGATTCGGGAATTGGCAAAGCGTGTGCGTTGTTATTAGCACAAAACGGTTTTGATATTGGTATCACCTGGCATTCCGATGAACGCGGCGCGCAGGAGACGGCGAAAAAAGCGGCGCAGTTTGGTGTGCGGGCAGAGACCATTCATCTTGACCTGAGCCAGTTACCCGAGGGCGCGCAGGCCATTGAACATCTTATCCAGCGCCTGGGGCGCGTTGACGTGCTGGTCAATAATGCCGGGGCGATGACCAAATCCGCGTTTATTGATATGCCGTTTACGCAGTGGCGGCAAATTTTTACCGTGGATGTCGATGGCGCGTTTCTCTGCGCGCAGATCGCCGCCCGGCATATGATTAAACAAGGAGAGGGAGGGCGCATTATCAACATCACCTCCGTCCATGAGCATACGCCGCTTCCGCAAGCCAGCGCCTATACCGCGGCGAAACATGCGTTGGGGGGATTGACTAAATCCATGGCGCTGGAACTGATTGAGCATCATATTTTGGTCAACGCCGTCGCGCCAGGCGCTATCGCCACGCCGATGAATGATATGGATGACAGCGACATTGAGCCGGGATCGGAACCCTCGATCCCTATCGCCCGACCGGGTTCTACGCATGAAATAGCCAGCCTCGTCGCCTGGCTGTGTTCGGAAGGAGCAAGCTATACCACCGGTCAGTCGCTGATTGTCGACGGCGGGTTTATGCTGGCGAATCCGCAATTCAACGCCAAATAAACGCCGGGTGCCGGATGGCGGCGTTATGCCATCCGGATACCATCGGGTTTAACGGGCCTCCGCTTTGCCGCGTCTTTTCAGCCACCAGCGCACGCCCACCACCAGGACGATGGCCAGAATCAGCCAGACCCCGTGCCTGAGATGCTGATCGAGGTCGTGCAGCCATGGCGCGATCACCTCGCCGCCAAGATATCCCAGCGTGGTAAACAGCAGCGCCCAGATCAGCGCGCCTACAATATTCAGCGGCAGAAAAATTTTAGGCGGCAGGCGGCTGGCGCCAATCAGCAGCGGGCCAACCACCCGGAAGCCGTACATAAAACGCGTGCCGATCACAAACAGATACGGATGGCGTTGGATCATTTTCTGCGCGCGACGAATCTTCGTATGATAACGCGGGAAACGACGCAGGATCTTCCCGCCATAGCATCGTCCTAACAGGTAAAGTAGCTGATCGCCCATCATCCCTCCCAGCGCGACGGCCGCCGCCACCAGCGGAAACTTGAGTAATCCCTGATGCGCCGCGACGCCCCCCAACAGGGTAACGGTTTCACCTTCGGCCATACTGCCTATAACCAGCGCCGCATAGCCATAATGCGTAATAAGCGTGTTGATATCCATGCGTAAACCACCTCCGGCATTAAGCATACACCCTGGCAAGAGGCGTGCGCGGCAAAGCCGACGTTTTGCCGGAGACTATTTTGCCATTGTTCATAAAATAACCAGAAACTGAATTATACTTGAACATACTGGCATCTGAGGCAGCAGAAGGGGGCAGTATGAACCATGTATGGGGGCTTTTTTCCCATCCCGATCGGGAAATGCAGGTGATCAAAAGCGAAAACGAAACCGTTTCGCATCACTATACGCACCATGTTTTGCTGATGGCGGCGATTCCCGTCGTCTGCGCCTTTATCGGCACGACGCAAATCGGCTGGAATTTTGGCGACGGCAACGTGTTACAACTCTCGCTGTTTACCGCTTTTGCGCTGGCGGTCTTGTTCTACGGCGTGATGCTGGCGGGCGTCGCGGTGATGGGACGCGTCATCTGGTGGATGGCGCGAAACTATCCGCAACGGCCATCGCTTGCGCGCTGTATGGTTTTTGCCGGCTATGTCGCGACGCCGCTGTTTTTAAGTGGTCTGGTGGCGCTCTATCCCCTGGTATGGCTATGCGCACTGGTCGGCGCTGTCGCGCTCTTTTACACCGGCTATTTGCTGTATTTGGGTATTCCGACTTTCCTTAACATTAATAGAGAGGAAGGATTAAGCTTCTCCAGTTCGACGCTCGCTATCGGCGTACTGGTCCTGGAGGTGCTACTGGCGATCACCGTGATCCTGTGGGGATACGGCTACCGCCTGTTCTGATGCGAAAAAGGGCTGGCGCAAAAGCCAGCAATGCAGCATTTGCTGACGATTCTTCTGTAGCGGCAACGCTGGCGTGCCGCTATGATGCCACTGCTAGCTTGAGTATAATCTTAGCTCAGGCGGTGTGCGTTACGACGTGCGTGAATCATTATCAGAAATCTCATCATGCTGAAATTCCGAGCTTCATTCCTGAGCCTTGCTCTGATGTTGGCCGTTCCTTTTGCCCCGCAGGCTGTGTCGAAAACGGCAGCGACAACCGCGGCGTCTCAACCTGAGATTGCCTCCGGTAGCGCAATGATTGTTGATCTCAACACCAATAAAGTGATCTATTCGAACCACCCGGATCTGGTGCGTCCGATTGCCTCGATAACCAAATTAATGACAGCGATGGTCGTGCTCGACGCGCGATTGCCGCTGGATGAAATACTGAAGGTCGATATCAGCCAGACGCCGGAAATGAAAGGGGTTTACTCCCGCGTGCGCCTGAACAGCGAAATTAGCCGCAAAAATATGTTGCTGCTGGCGTTGATGTCATCCGAAAACCGTGCGGCGGCAAGCCTGGCGCACTATTATCCTGGCGGTTATAACGCGTTTATTAAAGCGATGAATGCGAAGGCGAAAGCGCTGGGCATGACGCATACCCGCTTCGTTGAGCCGACGGGGCTGTCGATTCATAACGTCTCGACCGCGCGGGATTTAACAAAATTGCTGATTGCCACGAAGCAATACCCGCTGATTGGCCAGCTAAGCACCACGCGCGAAGACATGGCGACATTCTCGCATCCGGCGTATACGCTGCCGTTTCGCAATACCAACCATTTGGTCTACCGTGATAACTGGAATATCCAGTTAACGAAAACCGGCTTTACTAATGCGGCGGGGCATTGCCTGGTGATGCGTACCGTGATCAATAACAAACCGGTCGCGCTGGTGGTCATGGACGCGTTCGGCAAATATACTCACTTTGCGGACGCCAGTCGCCTGCGTACATGGATTGAAACCGGTAAAGTCATGCCCGTTCCGGCTGCCGCGCTGAGCTATAAAAAGCAAAAAGCCGCGCAAATGGCGGCAGCCAGCGCCAGCGCCGGAGCGCAAACCGCACAGAACGATTAAGTCGCCGCAGGCCCGGCAGGCATCGCGCCGCCGGGCATTCACGGTAAACCACTCGGTGTTAATGCGTTTCGTCGGGCGTATTTTCCTGCCAGAATTTCCGCTTACTCGTTTTGCCGATACCGGGGTTCATACTGTTGGTTGGGTCATTTTGCCGATAAAAACGCGTCAGCGTTTCCGGCGCTTTATACAGATGTCCAACGTTGTGCTCCGCCGGGTATTGTGCCCCCCGCGCCTGCAACAGCTCCAGCATTTGCGCTTTCAGCGCGTGGACGTCGACGCCTTTCTTCACGATATAGTCCTGATGAAAAACGTGGCACATAAAGTGGCCGTAATAGAGTTTATGTACCAGTTGGCTGTCGATTTCCGGCGGCAGATGCTCGAACCAGTCGGTATCGTTGCGGCGCAGAGCGATATCCAGCGCCAGGATATCTTCCACTTCATCAGCGTGTACGGCCTGATAACGAATCGCCGCGCCAGCAGCGGCGAAGCGGTGCAGGAAGGCTTTGCTGCCTTCTTCCGGCGTACAGGTGAAGAAACCGCCCTCAGCGGATTTAAAAAATTCATTCAGCCAGCGTTGCGCTTCTGCGACGCCGTCTCCCGCCATTTTTAACAGCAGATGATGCTCATATTTATCGCGCCAGTTTTTCATTCGCGGCGGCAGATGGCTGGGAAACAGATGGCCGAATTTCTGCATCGCGCGGTCGGTGAAATGCGGACGGAAAAATTTTACTTTTTCCAGCATCGCATCGGTTCGGCCTTTTAGCGTGAAAAAGAATGGCATCTTGTCGGTGCCGAGTTTATCGATCATCAGAAAGGTATCTTTACCGTACTGCTCCGCAATATCGTAGATATCGCGATGCATATATTCTCCCGCCACTGGCAGATTGTCGAAGTTCGCCAGAATATGCCGACGGATTTCAGTCAGTACCGCGGGCTGATTGGTGCCGATATAAAAAACCTGCTGATTTTTTTCCGCTGCAAAGGTATCAAGGCGAACGGCAAAAACCGCCAGTTTTCCGGCGCAGCCGGAAGATTCAAACAAACGGTCCGGGTCGGCGTTATAGCGGGCGGGCGTATCGGCGTTGATATCTCGTACCCGCGTCACGTAGTCGTGATCGTGCGCATGACGACCATCGTGGCGCACATCCTCATCTTTAATCCGTTCGTCATCCAGCTTGCTCAGGATCTGCTCCGGCGTATGCCCAAGATCGATACCCAGATGATTGACCAGTTGCAGTTTGCCTTGGTCGTCAATACGGGCAAAAAGCGACATCTCGGTATAGGCCGGGCCGCGCTGCACCAGCGAGCCGCCGGAGTTATTACAGATACCGCCGATGACCGACGCGCCGATGCACGACGAACCAATCACCGAGTGCGGTTCACGGCCCAGCGGTTTAAGCGCTTTTTCCAGCGCATAGAGCGTCGTACCGGGCCAGGCCAGAACCTGTTGGCCGTTATCCAGTAAGTGCAGCTTATCCAGTCGCTGGGTGCTGATAATCACAATATCGCGATCGTAGTCGTTGCCGTTCGGCGTGGAGCCTTCCGTCAGACCGGTGTTGGCGGCCTGCATCAGAATAATTTTGTCAGCGTTAACGCAGGCGTTGAGCACGCGCCACAGTTCCAGTAACGAACCCGGGAAAACAACGGCCAGCGCGTCGCCCTGACCGGAACGGAAACCCTTGCGATAGCGGGCGGTTTTGGCGGGGTCTGTCAGCAGGTGAGAATGGCCTACCAGGCGGGCCAGCTCATTCAGGAACGTTTTATTATCAGTCATTGTTATGGAAGACATTCTCCACTCCTTGTGGTGGGACAAAATATCAGCGTTAAGCATAGCGCTTGGTATGACAATACGCTTTCTCATTCAAATTGTCTCTGTGTTGGTGGTATTCATTTGCCGCCTTGATACCATTTGCTGGCGGTTGCGTATTCGACTGTGTGGAAAATTAGGAGAATAACCTTCGCTTTCTTCTCCTCTCGCGTTTAGGCTTATGGCAAACTGCGGTTTTTATTCTGTTTTTACCGCCTCGTCGGGATAAAGATAAAGAGAGACTCAACATGAAATGGTTATGTTCAGTAGGTGTTGCTGTGAGTCTGGCGATGCAGCC
Organism: Salmonella sp. GDC200615; assembly: GCF_050574145.1. Classification (NCBI taxonomy): domain Bacteria; kingdom Pseudomonadati; phylum Pseudomonadota; class Gammaproteobacteria; order Enterobacterales; family Enterobacteriaceae; genus Salmonella; species Salmonella sp. GDC200615. The sequence continues at coordinate 1,648,291 of NZ_CP192247.1, forward strand.
AGCATTGGCGGAAAACCTGTTTGGCAATCACCCGCTGACGCCCGAAGCGCGCGACGCGTTCGTCACGGATTTACTCAAGAAAATGACTGTCGATGAAAAAATTGGTCAGTTACGTCTGATTAGCGTCGGCCCTGATAACCCGAAAGAAGCGATTCGCGAGATGATCAAAGACGGGCAGGTAGGGGCGATTTTCAATACCGTCACCCGCCAGGATATCCGTCAAATGCAGGATCAGGTGATGGCATTGAGCCGCCTGAAAATTCCTCTCTTTTTTGCCTATGACGTGGTACACGGCCAGCGAACCGTCTTCCCGATAAGCCTCGGTCTGGCTTCTTCTTTTAATCTGGATGCGGTAAGAACCGTAGGACGCGTATCGGCGTATGAAGCGGCGGACGACGGTCTGAATATGACCTGGGCGCCGATGGTGGATGTCTCCCGCGATCCGCGTTGGGGACGTGCCTCCGAAGGCTTTGGCGAAGATACATATTTAACCTCTATCATGGGCGAAACCATGGTGAAAGCGATGCAGGGCAAAAGCCCGGCGGACCGCTATTCGGTGATGACCAGCGTGAAACATTTTGCCGCCTATGGCGCCGTTGAAGGCGGTAAAGAATACAACACCGTGGATATGAGTTCCCAGCGTCTGTTTAATGACTACATGCCGCCGTACAAAGCGGGGCTGGATGCGGGGAGCGGCGCGGTGATGGTGGCGCTGAACTCGCTGAACGGCACGCCAGCGACGTCAGACTCCTGGCTATTGAAAGATGTCCTGCGCGATGAGTGGGGCTTTAAGGGAATTACCGTTTCCGACCACGGCGCTATTAAAGAACTGATTAAACACGGTACCGCGGCCGACCCGGAAGATGCGGTGCGCGTGGCGCTAAAGGCAGGGGTGGATATGAGCATGGCGGATGAGTATTACAGCAAATATCTGCCGGGTCTGATTAAGTCGGGCAAAGTGACGATGGCGGAACTGGACGACGCGACGCGCCATGTGCTCAACGTAAAATATGACATGGGATTGTTTAACGACCCCTATAGCCATCTGGGACCGAAAGAGAGCGACCCGGTGGACACCAATGCCGAAAGCCGCCTGCATCGTAAAGAGGCACGGGAAGTGGCGCGGGAAAGTGTGGTACTGCTGAAAAACCGGCTGGAAACGCTGCCGCTGAAAAAATCGGGCACCATTGCCGTTGTTGGGCCGCTGGCCGACAGTCAACGTGATGTAATGGGAAGCTGGTCTGCTGCTGGGGTCGCGAATCAGTCAGTGACGGTGCTGGCGGGTATTCAAAATGCCGTCGACGACGGGGCGAAGATCCTCTATGCCAAAGGGGCGAATATCACTAACGATAAAGATATCGTCGATTTCTTAAACCTGCATGAAGAGGCGGTGAAAATCGATCCGCGCTCACCGCAGGCGATGATTGATGAGGCGGTGCAGGCGGCGAAACAGGCCAATGTAGTGGTCGCAGTGGTAGGCGAGTCGCAGGGGATGGCGCATGAAGCCTCCAGTCGTACCAATATCACCATTCCGCAGAGTCAGCGCGACTTAATCACCGCTCTGAAAGCCACCGGTAAGCCGCTGGTACTGGTATTAATGAACGGCAGACCGCTGGCGCTGGTAAAAGAAGATCAACAGGCCGATGCGATTCTGGAGACCTGGTTTGCCGGGACGGAAGGCGGCAACGCCATTGCCGATGTGCTGTTTGGCGATTACAACCCGTCAGGCAAACTGCCGATCTCCTTCCCGCGTTCGGTGGGACAAATTCCGGTCTATTACAGCCATCTCAATACGGGACGCCCGTATAATCCTGAAAAGCCAAACAAATACACCTCACGCTATTTTGACGAAGCGAATGGCCCGCTCTATCCGTTTGGTTACGGTCTGAGCTACACCACATTTACGGTGTCTGACGTCACGCTCTCCTCACCGACAATGCAACGCGACGGCAAAGTCACGGCCAGCGTAGAGGTCACGAACACCGGTAAACGCGAAGGGGCCACGGTCATCCAGATGTACTTACAGGATGTCACGGCGTCGATGAGCCGCCCGGTGAAGCAATTAAAAGGCTTTGAAAAAATCACCCTCAAGCCCGGCGAACGTAAAACCGTGAGTTTCCCGATTGATATCGAGGCGTTGAAGTTCTGGAATCAGCAGATGAAATATGACGCGGAACCCGGCAAGTTCAACGTCTTTATCGGCGTGGATTCCGCTCGCGTTAAACAAGGATCGTTCGAGCTACTGTAAGCCTGCCGTCAACAGGGCGCGATAGCTGCGCCCTGTCTGGCAATGACTTTTTCTGTCCCCCCTTTTATTGCCTGCCACGTCACTTAAACTGCCGGAAAATCCCAGGTTAAACGCAGACTTTTCAACTATGCTTTTTTCTCAAGTCTCTGAAAAAGGCCGTAAAAGGATGAGGAAAGCATCATGACGATCTCAAAGCTATGGGTAAGTTCGCTGGCGTTGCTGGCGACGGTGAGTTTACCTCTACAGGCGGCATCGCCCGTGACGGTCGGGTCAAAGATTGATACCGAAGGCGCACTGCTCGGCAACATGATTTTGCAGGTACTGGAAAGCCACGGCGTTAAAACGGTCAATAAAATTCAGCTCGGGACGACGCCAGTCGTTCGTGGCGCGATTACCGCCGGAGAGCTGGATATCTATCCGGAATACACCGGTAACGGGGCGTTCTTTTTTAAAGATGAAAACGATCCGGCATGGAAAAATGCAAAGCAAGGCTTTGAGAAAGTCAAAAAACTGGATGCGGAGCAGAATAAGCTAGTCTGGTTGACGCCTGCGCCGGCAAATAACACCTGGACCATCGCGGTACGCCAGGACATCGCGGAAAAAAATAAACTCTCCTCGCTTGCCGATCTCAGCCGTTATCTGAAAGAGGGCGGCACTTTTAAACTGGCGGCGTCTGCGGAATTTATCGAACGGGCGGATGCGCTGCCGGCATTTGAAAAAGCCTATGATTTTACCTTGAATCAGAACCAGCTCTTGTCGCTGGCGGGCGGCGATACGGCGGTCACGATCAAAGCCGCCGCGCAACAAACATCCGGCGTTAACGCCGCGATGGCGTATGGCAACGACGGCCCTGTCGCCGCGCTGGGTCTGCAAACCCTGAGCGACCCGAAAGGCGTCCAGCCTATCTATGCGCCCGCGCCGGTAGTGCATGAATCGGTGTTACAGGCCTATCCGCAGATAGCCGACTGGCTGCAGCCCGTTTTCGCCAGCCTTGATGAGAAAACGCTGCAACAGTTGAACGCCAGAATCGCCGTAGAAGGGCTGGATGCGAAAAAAGTCGCCGCAGATTACCTCCGACAAAAAGGGTGGGTGAAGTAATCTGTGAGTGATGCTGCCAAAAAAATCACGGTTAATCGTGTGCTGTTGCTGTTGGTTGTTCTGACCCTGCTTGCTGTCGCGCTGCCTTTCATTAATTACGCCCCGAATCGTCTGGTGAGCGGCGAGGGGCGCCAGTTATGGGAGATCTGGCCGGCGACCATCTGGATGCTGACTGGCGCGGGATGCGCGCTGTTTACGTTGTGCTTTGTACCCGGTAAACGCGGTAGCGTACTGACGCTGATGATGGCGCAGACGCTTTTTATTGTCATGCTGTGGGGAGTCGGCAGGGTGGCGACCCAATTGGCGCAGGAGGGCAGCCCGCTGGCGCGTACCAGTCTGGGAAGTGGATTGTGGCTGGGCCTCGGTCTGATGCTGCTGGCCTGTAGCGATGCGATCCGCCGTATTACCACTGGGCCGCTGTGGCGCTGGTTGCTGCACGCGCAAATTGTCATTGTCCCGCTGGTGCTGCTGTTTTCAGGCACGTTCGACAACCTCTCGCTTCTGAAAGAGTATACCAACCGCCAGGATGTTTTCGATGCCGCGCTGGTGCAACATTTGATGTTACTGGCGGGCACGGTGCTGCCGGCGTTGGCGATCGGACTACCGTTGGGCGTCTGGTGTTATTTTTCCGCCTCACGCCAGGGGCCGGTGTTTACCGTGCTGAATGTGATCCAGACTATCCCTTCCGTCGCGCTGTTTGGCCTGCTGATTGCGCCGTTGGCCGGGCTGGTGAAACAGTTTCCGTGGCTTGCCGAATTCGGCGTCGCGGGAACCGGCATGACGCCTGCACTGATAGCGCTGGTGCTCTATGCGTTATTGCCGCTGGTGCGCGGCGTGGTCGCCGGGCTCAATCAGGTGCCGCGCGATGTGCTGGAGAGCGCAAGAGCAATGGGAATGAGTAGCGGCCAGCGCTTCAGGCATGTGCAACTGCCGCTGGCGCTGCCGGTCTTTTTACGTAGCCTGCGGGTAGTAATGGTTCAGACAGTGGGAATGGCCGTCGTCGCCGCGCTGATTGGCGCGGGAGGTTTCGGCGCGCTGGTGTTTCAGGGGCTATTGAGCAGCGCCATTGATTTAGTCCTGTTGGGCGTCATTCCGGTGATTGCGCTGGCGGTAGTGATCGACGCGCTGTTTGATTTATGGATCGCGTTTTTGAAGGGAGCAACCGATGATTGAATTTAACCATGTCAGTAAAACCTTCGGCGATCAACAGGCTGTTAGCGACCTCAATTTGCACTTTAGCGAAGGCAGCTTTTCGGTGTTAATTGGCACCTCCGGTTCGGGAAAATCGACCACTCTGAAGATGATTAACCGGCTGGTAGAGCATGATAGCGGAACGATCCGTTTTGCCGGGGAAGAGATCCGCAGCCTGTCGGTGCTTGAACTGCGCCGTCGCATGGGCTATGCCATTCAGTCTATCGGTCTTTTTCCCCACTGGACGGTGGCGCAAAATATCGCCACCGTACCGCAACTACAAAAGTGGTCGTGTGCGCGGATTAACGATCGTATTGATGAACTGATGGCATTATTGGGTCTGGAAAGCGCGCTGCGCGATCGTTATCCGCATCAGCTTTCCGGCGGGCAACAGCAGCGGGTCGGCGTTGCGAGGGCGCTGGCTGCCGATCCGCAGGTATTGCTGATGGACGAGCCTTTCGGCGCGCTTGATCCGGTAACGCGCGGCGCATTGCAGCAGGAGATGACCCGCATTCATCAGCTACTGGGGCGCACCATCGTACTGGTGACGCACGACATCGACGAGGCGCTACGCCTCGCCGACCATCTGGTGCTGATGGACGGGGGCAATGTTATCCAACAGGGATCGCCACTTTCTATGCTGACCTCGCCGGAAAATGATTTCGTGCAGGCGTTTTTTGGCCGCAGCGAGCTGGGCGTAAGGCTGCTTTCGTTACGTAGCGTAGGCGATTATGTACGTCGGCATGAACAGCTCAGCGGCGACGCGCTGGTGGAAGAGATGACGCTACGCGATGCGCTATCGATGTTTGTCGCCCGTCGGTGCGACGTCCTGCCGGTGGCGAATCAGCAGGGCGAGCCCTGCGGTACGCTCCATTTCCGCGATCTACTTTCGGAGACGTCCCCCTGTGAAACGACTGTGTGATCCGCTTCTCTGGCTTATTGTTCTGTTCTTGCTTCTGCTGTTTGGATTGCCTTATAGCCAGCCGTTCTTCGCCGCGCTGTTTCCCGATTTACCGCGCCCGGTCTACCAATAGGAGAGTTTTGCCGCCCTCGCGCTCGCCCATTTCTGGTTGGTGGGCATCTCAAGTCTGTTTGCCGTCGTGGTGGGCGTCGGCGCAGGGATTGCGGTCACGCGAGAAAGTGGGAAGGAGTTTCGTCCCCTGGTGGAGACTATCGCCGCCGTCGGGCAGACCTTTCCCCCGGTCGCGGTACTGGCGATCGCGGTACCCGTCATGGGTTTTGGTCAGCAACCAGCCATTATCGCCTTGATCCTGTATGGAGTGTTGCCCATCCTGCAGGCGACCCTGGCCGGGCTGGGCGCGGTGCCTGCCAGCGTGATGAGCGTTGCCAGCGGTATGGGAATGAGCCGTCGCCAACAGTTGTATCAGGTTGAACTGCCGCTGGCCGCGCCGGTGATTCTGGCGGGCATCCGAACCTCGGTGATTATCAATATTGGTACGGCGACCATCGCTTCAACAGTGGGGGCCAGTACGTTAGGCACGCCGATCATTATCGGGCTTAGCGGCTTTAATACGGCCTATGTTATCCAGGGGGCGCTGCTGGTGGCGCTGGCGGCGATCATTATCGATCGCCTGTTTGAAAGGCTGACGCGCGCGCTTACCCGGCACGCAAAATAAAACTGTAACCTGCCAGCATCACGCCGCCGATACCGCCAATAGCCATCAGCAGGAAAAGGGCGATCACCCCGATTTTCGCTACGCGCATTATGTACTCCTTATGTTAATAAAAGGAGTATACATTAAAGCGAATTTGTTAGCTGCTGTTTAAACGCCAAGGGGATGAATGTCGCGTCCCTGGGCGCGCCATGCCAGGAGTTGCTGCTGCTGCGCCAGCGTCTGGTTTTCTCCGCACCATACCAGTAACGTCTTGCCGTCAAACAGTTCCGGGCGGAACTGGCTAAGCGAATGCGCCAGCACGTCGATTCGCCATCCCTGTTGGCTGGCGACCCAACCTTCCAGCCACAGGCGGGTGGTATCATGGATATTCCAGCCGATCACCAACGCATCTTTTCCCTGTTTCTTACGCGCAGACGCCAGGCAGAGCGCAATATAGTTGATCAGGATACCGTCAAGAATGCCGAGCAGCGCCTGAAGGGCAGGTTGTTGGCACTGTAATCGTCGCCGCAGCGGGGCGAACAGGTTAGTGGTCAATGTTTGGGCTGGATAATCCTGACCGCGTTCTTTGACCCATAACCGTAAACTGTGCAGATTACTGCTTTGCAGGTAGTGCAGCAGGATCTCCTGCTGTTCGCGCCAGCCGTTAGGTTGTTCGCTACTGTCGCTACTGAGCAGCACTTTGACTTTGCTGACCTGGACGCCGTTATCTATCCAGCGCTTGATTTCGCGGATTCTGTCGATATCGGCATCGTTAAACAGACGATGACCGCCATCCGTTCGCTGTGGTTTTAAAAGTCCATAACGTCTCTGCCACGCGCGCAACGTGACAGGATTGATATCACAAAGCAAGGCCACTTCACCAATTGTGTAAAGCGCCATCGTTTCACCCTTGCTCGCGAGGTCCCGGTTTAACTTTAGACGCTCTTTTACGAACCAGGAAGTTTTGCCTGTTTTTTATGCATTAAAACGCGAAGTAGCGGGTTGCGGCGGGGTGTTTAAGTGATCGTATTCACGAATTCATATTTTTATGCAACAGTTCAAAGAAAGTTAATCGTACTCAATGTATGTTACGCGCTTTTAATTGAAGTGTGGTTTGCGGGTATGTACGAGTTTAATCTGGTGTTGCTGCTGCTTCAGCAGATGTGCGTGTTTCTGGTCATTGCGTGGCTAATGAGTAAAACGCGTCTGTTCATCCCGCTTATGCAGGTCACGGTTCGTCTGCCGCACAAGCTTCTGTGTTACGTCACGTTTTCTATCTTCTGCATCATGGGCACTTATTTTGGGCTGCATATCGAAGATTCGATTGCCAATACCCGCGCAATTGGCGCGGTGATGGGCGGCCTACTCGGCGGGCCGGTCGTCGGCGGGCTGGTCGGTCTGACCGGTGGGTTACATCGGTATTCTATGGGCGGCATGACGGCGCTGAGCTGTATGATTTCCACCATCGTCGAAGGGCTGCTGGGCGGGTTGGTACACAGCGTTCTCATACGTCGCGGACGCCCGGACAAAGTGTTTAGCCCGCTGACGGCGGGAGCAATTACGTGTATTGCCGAACTGGTGCAGATGCTGATTATTTTACTGATAGCCAGGCCGTTTGACGATGCCTTGCATCTGGTCAGTAATATTGCCGCGCCGATGATGGTGACGAATACCGTTGGCGCCGCGCTGTTCATGCGTATTTTGCTCGATAAGCGCGCCATGTTCGAAAAATATACTTCGGCATTTTCTGCTACCGCGCTGAAGGTCGCCGCGTCAACGGAGGGGATTCTGCGTCAGGGATTTAACGAAGTGAACAGTATGAAGGTGGCGCAGGTGTTATATCAGGAGCTGGATATTGGCGCCGTCGCCATCACCGATCGCGAAAAACTGCTGGCTTTTACTGGTATTGGCGACGATCACCATCTACCGGGCAAACCCATTTCATCAGGTTATACGCTGAAAGCAATTGAAACCGGAGAGGTGGTTTATGCCGATGGCAACGAAGTGCCGTATCGCTGTTCGCTACACCCGCAGTGTAAACTCGGCTCGACGCTGGTGATCCCGCTGCGTGGCGAAAATCAGCGAGTCATGGGCACCATTAAATTGTACGAAGCGAAAAACCGGCTGTTTAGCTCAATTAACCGCACCCTGGGAGAGGGTATTGCGCAGCTTTTATCCGCGCAGATCCTGGCCGGGCAGTATGAACGGCAGAAGGCGTTGCTGACGCAGTCAGAGATCAAGCTGTTGCACGCGCAGGTGAACCCGCATTTTCTGTTTAACGCGCTCAATACCATTAAAGCGGTGATTCGCCGCGACAGCGAACAGGCCAGCCAACTGGTGCAGTACTTGTCGACCTTTTTTCGCAAAAATTTAAAACGCCCGTCGGAAATCGTCACGCTGGCGGATGAAATTGAACACGTAAACGCTTATCTGCAAATTGAAAAAGCGCGTTTTCAGTCGCGTCTGCAGGTACAGCTTGATGTTCCATCGACGCTTTCACGTCAGAAATTGCCTGCGTTTACATTACAGCCGATTGTTGAGAACGCCATTAAACATGGCACGTCGCAACTGCTTGATACCGGCAACGTCGCTATTCGCGCCCGGCGCGAAGGGCAGCATTTGATGTTAGATATTGAGGATAATGCGGGACTGTATCAGCCTTCCGCCGGCAGTAGCGGGCTGGGGATGAGTCTGGTTGATAAACGTCTGCGCGAACACTTTGGCGATGATTATGGTATTAGCGTGGCCTGCGAGCCGGACTGTTTTACCCGAATTACATTACGACTTCCACTGGAGGAGGACGCATGATTAAAGTGCTGATTGTGGATGATGAGCCGTTAGCGCGGGAAAATCTGCGGATTTTGCTCCAGGGGCAGGATGACATTGAGATTGTGGGAGAGTGCGCGAACGCGGTAGAAGCGATTGGCGCGGTACATAAGTTGCGACCTGATGTGCTGTTTCTGGATATTCAGATGCCGCGTATCAGTGGACTGGAGATGGTAGGAATGCTTGATCCGGAACACCGCCCGTATATCGTTTTTTTAACCGCGTTTGACGAATACGCCATCAAAGCCTTTGAAGAACACGCTTTTGATTATCTGCTCAAGCCGATAGAGGAGAAACGGCTGGAAAAAACGTTACATCGTCTGCGTCAGGAGCGCAGTAAACAGGATGTTTCGTTGTTGCCGGAAAACCAGCAGGCGCTTAAATTCATTCCCTGTACCGGACACAGCCGGATCTATTTGTTGCAAATGGATGATGTCGCCTTTGTCAGTAGCCGTATGAGCGGCGTTTATGTGACCAGCAGTGAAGGGAAAGAGGGGTTTACCGAGCTGACGCTGCGCACGCTGGAAAGCCGGACGCCGCTACTGCGTTGTCATTGTCAGTTTCTGGTGAATATGGCCCATTTGCAGGAAATTCGGCTGGAGGATAATGGGCAGGCAGAGCTGATTTTACGCAACGGCCTGACGGTGCCGGTAAGCCGTCGCTATCTGAAAAGTTTAAAAGAGGCGATTGGCCTGTAAAAGACTGTTAGAATATCGTTTTGCCATAGAAACGACCGAAGGCCTCATGCTGAGTAACGATATTCTGCGTAGCGTGCGCTACATTTTAAAAGCTAATAATACCGATCTGGCGCGTATCCTGGCGCTGGGTAACGTTGATGCTACGCCGGAGCAGATAGCAATCTGGTTGCGCAAAGAAGAGGAAGAGGGGTTTCAGCGTTGCCCGGATATCGTGTTGTCCTCATTTCTCAATGGCCTCATTTATGAAAAACGCGGCAAAGATGAGGCGGCGCCTGCATTGACGGCGGAACGTCGTATCAACAACAATATTGTGCTGAAAAAGCTGCGTATTGCCTTTTCGCTAAAAACAGATGATATCCTGGCGATACTTACCGGTCAGTTGTTTCGTGTCTCAATGTCAGAGATCACCGCGATGATGCGCGCGCCGGACCATAAGAACTTCCGCGAATGCGGCGATCAGTTTATGCGTTATTTTCTGCGCGGTCTGGCGGCCCGTGAACACGCGGCGAAGTAATTCTGCGGTATTGTTCCCGGCAGCGTCCTGTCTGACCGGGAAAACGCATTATTATACTAATTGATTCTATGATACCCGCTCTCTTCCAACAGTTTCTGCGAGCGAATCATTGACAGATAGTACGCGGAACAGTTGTCAATTGATGATCCTGGCAATTTACAGAGGTCGCTTATTTTTGCCTGGGTAAAATCAATATCCACATATTCCGTAGCATAGCTATCATAATAGTCGATTCGTTCAGTCAAACCCGGCATACCCTGATAAGCTTCGCCGACTTGACTCAGCATTTTTTGTGCTTCTTCTTTATTATTGGCTTTCAGGGTCTTATAAAGTAGTTTATGTTCAGATATTTGACGTAAAACGATATCCCCTTTGTAGTAATAGGTTAACTTGATTTCAATACCGTTGAGATTACCTACATAGCGTTGTGTTTCCTCTGACTCTTTGCTAGCGGCTATCTTCTTGATAAACGCTGTCATGTTATTTTGCTTTCCCTGGAGAGTATCGTTTTTCTGATCGCAGCCAGTTATGCTAACCGATAGAGAGAGCGCGAATAGTGGCAGTGCCATAAGACGTAGAACCTGCATAACAATTCCTTGTCGTTAAGTATTGGTGTGGCCAGGAATTCAGGGATTATAGGCTTTGGCGAGGGGACTTACAGCGAGGCTGTCTTTTTTCGGAATTCATAAAGAAAAGACGCTGCCGAAGCAGCGCCCTGAGCGACTTTACCAGTCGATGCAATACATTATGCCTGCCAGTTATTTCGCTTCTTTAAAACCAGCAGCTTCCAGCAGCGTCTGGGTTTGTTTCATGCTGATACCTTTGCTGGTATCGCCGGACACCATCGTCCCTGAGATTTGCTGTAACGCTTTAAAGTCCACTTTTTCCATATCCACAGAGACGTTTTCCTGGGCATAGGTATCTTCATAGGTTAATTTTTCTTCCACTCCGGCGATATTTTTATATTTCGCGCTCAGCGGATCGAGAATTTTGGCGGCATCTTCTTTCGTTTTAGCGCCTACAGTGGCATAGCTGATTTTACTTTCAGACGTCTGCTTAATGATTTTGTCACCTTTATAGGTGTAAGTAATTGAAATTTCTGTCCCCGCCAGGTTTGCGTTAAAGGTCTTTGATTCTTCTTTATCGCCACAGCCAGCAAGAGAGAACACCAGTACGGAAGCCAAAGCCGTGGACAATAACTTGCCAGAAATTTTCATCTAAAACTCCATTTTATATAATAATTGGGCTTTTAAAATAATTTCAATGAATTAATTTAACCCAGTAATAGCAATGTATCAGGGAGAGATAGAATATGACTTTTAGCCGTTATTTAGCAGTCCGGATATGGAGTCTTAGCGCTATTGCTTATTAAGGAAAAAGTTAAAACGTGCGGAGGAGGCGATATGCCAGTCAGGATTAAGCGGTTAAAAAAGCCGGAGCATGCTCCGGCTTGTTGCTTATTTCACCTGTTGGCCAGGCTTCGCGCCGTCATCAGGGCTTAACAGGAAGATATCTTTCCCGCCAGGGCCTGCGGCCATCACCATTCCCTCGGAGACGCCAAAGCGCATTTTGCGCGGCGCGAGGTTGGCGACCATTACCGTCTGGCGGCCGATCAGCGCCTGCGGGTCCGGGTAGGCGGAACGAATGCCGGAGAAGACGTTACGCTTCTCGCCGCCCAGATCCAGCGTCAGACGCAGCAATTTGTCGGAGCCTTCCACGAACTCAGCGTTTTCAATCAATGCTACGCGCAGGTCAATTTTGGCGAAATCGTCAAAGGTGATGGTTTCCTGAATCGGGAAGTCGGCTAACGGGCCGGTAACCGGTGCGGCTGCGGCTTTCACCTCTTCTTTAGACGCTTCAACCAGCGCTTCAACTTGCTTCATGTCGATGCGATTGTAGAGCGCCTTAAAGGTGTTGACCTTGTGACTGAGCAGCGGCTGTTCGATGGCATCCCAGTTCAGTTCGCTGTTCAGGAAGGCTTCAACGCGTTCAGAAAGCGTCGGCAGTACCGGTTTCAGATACGTCATCAGCACGCGGAACAGGTTGATGCCCATCGAGCAAATGGCCTGCAGGTCAGCGTCGCGGCCTTCCTGTTTAGCCACCACCCACGGCGCTTGCTCGTCAACATAACGGTTAGCGACGTCGGCCAGCGCCATAATCTCACGGATAGCTTTGCCGAATTCACGGCTTTCCCATGCTTCGCCAATCACCGCAGCGGCGTCAGTAAAGGTTTTGTACAATTGCGGATCGGCCAGTTCAGCCGCCAGCACGCCGTCGAAACGCTTATTGATAAAACCGGCGTTACGGGATGCCAGGTTGACTACTTTATTGACGATATCGGCATTGACGCGCTGGACAAAGTCTTCCAGGTTCAGGTCGATGTCATCAATGCGTGAAGAAAGCTTCGCGGTGTAGTAGTAGCGCAGGCTGTCGGCGTCAAAGTGTTTCAGCCAGGTGCTGGCCTTAATAAAGGTGCCGCGAGACTTAGACATCTTCGCGCCGTTCACCGTCACGTAACCGTGAACGAACAGGTTGGTCGGCTTACGGAAGTGGCTGCCTTCCAGCATGGCAGGCCAGAACAGGCTGTGGAAATAGACGATGTCTTTGCCGATAAAGTGATACAGCTCGGCGTCGGAGTCTTTTTTCCAGTACTCATCAAAACTGGTCGTGTCACCGCGCTTATCGCACAGATTTTTGAAGGAGCCCATATAGCCAATCGGCGCATCCAGCCAGACGTAGAAATATTTGCCCGGCGCGTTCGGGATTTCGAAACCAAAATACGGCGCGTCGCGGGAAATGTCCCACTGTTGCAGGCCGGATTCAAACCACTCCTGCATTTTGTTCGCCACCTGCTCCTGCAGCGCGCCGCTGCGGGTCCACGCCTGCAGCATTTCGCTGAATGACGGCAGATCAAAGAAAAAGTGCTCGGAGTCACGCATTACCGGCGTCGCGCCGGACACCACGGATTTCGGCTCGATAAGTTCGGTCGGGCTGTAAGTTGCGCCGCAGACTTCACAGTTATCGCCGTACTGGTCCGCGGATTTACATTTCGGGCAGGTGCCTTTCACAAATCTGTCCGGCAGGAACATGCCTTTTTCCGGATCGTAGAGTTGAGAGATAGTGCGGTTCTTAATAAAACCGTTCTCTTTCAGGCGCGTATAAATCAGCTCGGACAGCTCGCGATTCTCGTCGCTGTGCGTTGAGTGGTAGTTGTCGTAGCTAATATTAAAACCGGCGAAATCGGTCTGGTGCTCCTGGCTCATTTCACCGATCGTTTGCTCCGGCGTAATACCAAGCTGCTGCGCTTTCAGCATGATCGGCGTGCCATGAGCGTCATCGGCACAGATGAAGTTAACCTCATGGCCGCGCATTCGCTGGTAACGGACCCAGACATCAGCCTGGATGTGCTCCAGCATATGGCCGAGGTGGATAGAGCCGTTGGCGTACGGCAGCGCGCACGTTACCAGAATTTTCTTCGCGACTTGAGTCATAGTGGGTATTACTTCTTCTGTTGTAAAAAAGGGCTTTGATAGTACCAAAATGGTAATTACTGCGCCAATCGATAAGGGCATTTATCCGTAAATGAATAATTGTTACCGCTGGAGTAAACTACAAAGTTACAATCGTACTTTTCAGAACTACAAAAGGAGTCGGGATGAACGAACAATCCCAGGCCAAATCACCAGATACCCTGCGAGCGATGGTCGCCGGGACGCTGGCGAATTTTCAGCACCCAACCCTGAAGCATAACCTCACCACGCTTAAGGCGTTGCACCACGTCGCCTGGATGGATGATACGCTGCACGTTGAGCTGGTCATGCCGTTCGTCTGGAACAGCGCGTTTGAGGTATTAAAAGAGCAATGCAGCGCCGATCTGTTACGTATTACGGGCGCAAAAGCGATCGACTGGAAACTGTCGTACAACATTGCGACGCTGAAACGCGTCAAAAATCAGCCTGGCATTAATGGCGTGAAAAACATCATTGCCGTGAGCTCCGGTAAAGGCGGGGTGGGGAAATCGTCCACGGCGGTAAACCTGGCGCTGGCGTTAGCGGCTGAAGGCGCAAAGGTCGGGGTTCTCGATGCCGATATTTACGGTCCGTCGATCCCAACCATGCTTGGCGCAGAAGATCAGCGCCCGACATCGCCAGACGGTACGCATATGGCGCCGATTATGTCTCACGGCCTGGCGACCAACTCGATCGGCTATCTGGTGACTGACGATAACGCGATGGTATGGCGCGGCCCAATGGCCAGTAAGGCGCTGATGCAGATGTTGCAGGAGACGCTGTGGCCGGATCTGGATTATCTGGTACTGGATATGCCGCCGGGAACCGGGGATATTCAGCTAACGCTGGCGCAGAACATTCCTGTTACCGGCGCGGTGGTGGTGACTACGCCGCAGGATATCGCGCTGATCGACGCCAAAAAAGGTATCGTGATGTTCGAGAAGGTGGAAGTGCCGGTGCTCGGCATTGTGGAAAATATGAGTATGCATATTTGTAGCAACTGCGGCCATCACGAACCGATCTTCGGCACGGGCGGCGCGCAGAAGCTGGCGGAAAAATACCATACTCAGCTTCTGGGTCAGATGCCGCTGCATATTAGTCTGCGCGAAGATCTCGATCGTGGTACGCCGACGGTGGTTAGCCGTCCGGAGAGCGAATTTACCGCGATCTATCGCGAACTGGCCGATCGCGTTGCGGCACAGCTTTACTGGCAGGGTGAAGTGATTCCGGGTGAAATCGCCTTCCGCGCGGTGTAATCCTCCTGACGTATTCCAAAGAGAATATGACATTCACTGCATTAATATATATTGATGCAGTGAATGTATTAATAAAATAATAGCCCCCGCATTGTTAATTCCTGCTTAAACAGACAGGTGTTTATCTGAAATAATCGGCAAAAACATTATTTGAATTGATCATACCTATCCTACTGATTTATTTTTTCAATTGGTTTTAAGGTATCGATACGTTCATACTGCTCATCAGGACGGCCTGCATACTGTTTGACGTTCACCAGAGGAACAATTACTCACTATGAAAAAATATTTGCTGATGGGAATTATAGTTTCGGCTTATGGGATAAGCGTACCCGTTTTTGCCTCCGACACCGCAACATTAACCATCAGTGGAAAAGTGACCGCGCCAACGTGCAGTACAGAAGTGGTAAACGCACAGTTGCAGCAGCGTTGCGGCAACACTATCCACGTTTCAACTCTGCAAACACCCGCCGCTACGCCGATGAGAGGTGTGACAACGCAGCTATACACGGTGCCTGGTGATAGCACCCGACAGATTGTTGTTAATCATTACGACTAATTCTTATTAATTCCGCAGGCCCATATCATTGATATCAATGATATGGGCTTTTTTATTTGTTGTGTTTATGTTTAAGGGCAGTAAATTTCGGAAATTAATAAGTTTACAAAATAATGATAAGCAATGATTATTTGTTGCAATTATATTGCAATCTGTAAATTGTTTTAAATCAACAAAACATCGTGTTTACATTGCGATAACTTCCTGTCTATGAGAATTTTCGTTGCAAGGGTTAATAACTCTTAACAAATAGAAATTACTTCATTAAGGAAGAGATTATGAAACGTTCACTTATTGCTGCTTCTGTATTGTCTGCTGTATTTATGAGCGCTGGGGTTTTTGCTGCTGATGAAGATATGGGGGAATTAAAAATAAACGGAGAAGTGGTGGGAACATCCTGTACTTTCGAAGGTGCAAATAGCGCGACTATTGAATTATCCCAGGTAGGTGTTGATAGATTGACTGACTTAAACCCTGGCGATATATATACAGGATACACTAGCCCAGAAGCGATTTTAAAAGTAAGATGTACGAATACAGCTAATCCACGAATTAGTTTTAACCGTTCTCAATTTGTGGATAACATGCAAATCACCAAAAATAATGCTACTAATAATGGTGCGGGCTTCGCTGTTTATCTTGATGGTATTCAGGTGAAACCGGATGAGGCGGGGAATTACACTCTGAATTCAAGTAAGTTTGAAAATGGTGTATATACCCTGAACTTTTCTGCCCGCTATGCCGCCGTTGAAAATACTGTAACACCAGGTTCTGTTGAATCTGTACTGACGATGACGGTATTAACTGATTAACAATCGTTTTTTGGCGGCTAAGCTTTTAGCCGCTTGTATCTCTTTTATAAGGTTATCGGCCATGAAATGGATGATTGCATTATGCCTGGCTTGTGCCGCTATGCCTGCGTGGAGTGGCATTTATATATATGGTACACGTATTATTTATCCGGCGCAGAAAAAAGATATTACCGTACAATTAATGAATGACGGTAAACGAAGTTCACTCATCCAGGCGTGGATTGATAACGGTGATACCAGCCTGCCGCCAGAAAAATTACAGGTTCCATTTATTATGACCCCCCCTGTAATTAGAGTTGCGGCAAATTCAGGTCAGCAATTAAAAATAAAGAAGCTCGCTAATAATTTGCCTGGCGATCGTGAAAGTCTTTTCTACCTCAATGTATTGGATATTCCACCAAATTCAGACGAGAACAAAGATAAAAATATCATTAAATTTGCGCTACAAAACCGGATAAAGTTGATCTATCGCCCACCGGGGGTACAGAAAGTCGATAAAGCAACATTTTCCCGCTTGCAGTTGCTTCGTGCGCCAGGGAGTATTAGCGTGAAAAATAATTCCGCAAACTGGATCACTATTCCAGAAATTAAAGCAAAAAGTAAAGTAAATAAAGAAACCTTATTACTGGCTCCATGGTCATAGCAGAGTATCACCACAACGGTAGTCGTAAATAGCTATACCGTGACGCTAATTGATGATTCTGGTAATTATTTAAACGAGACTGTCAAAATAGAAAATTAAAAGCGGGGAATCCACCTAAGGATAGATAATGGAAAAGTTAAACGCCATCACGCTGTCACTTTTTGCAGCATTACTTATTTCACCCGCCTGGGCTGAAGAAGAAACATTCGATACTAACTTTATGTTCGGTGGGTTGAAAGGTGAAAAGGTGTCTCGTTATCAGATTGATAGCACCAAACCCATGGCTGGCGTTTATGAAATGGACGTTTATGTCAATAAAGAATGGCGTGGAACTTATGAGGTTAATATTCAGGATGACCCCGATAGCACCTGTATTTCTCCGGACCTGATCGCCAGCCTGGGAATTAAATTTACCCCGCAGAGTACAACAGTAGAAAATGAATGTATTGCGCTGAAAACGGTGGTTCATGGAGGTAGTGTTTCTTATGACACTGCCGCTTTTAACCTTTATCTGAGCGTCCCTCAGGCTTATGTGCTGGAATATGAAGCGGGCTATGCGTCTCCAGAGACATGGGACCGTGGAATTAACGCTTTTTATACATCGTATTATGCCAGCGAATATTACAGCCATTATAAAAGCGGCGGTAGTGAGAAAAATACTTACGCAAATTTTGTCAGCGGATTGAATCTGCTTGGATGGCAATTACATTCTAACGCTAATTTTTCCAAAAGTGAAAATTCAGCTGGCAAATGGCAGAGCAATACTCTGTATCTGGAACGTGATTTCCCGGCGGTACTGGGGACAATGCGTCTGGGGGAACAGTACACCAGCGGGGATATGTTTGATACGGTGCGCTTTCGCGGGGTGCGCTTCTGGCGTGATATGCAAATGCTGCCGCACTCTAAGCAAAATTTCGCTCCGGTTGTGCGTGGCGTGGCGCAAAGTAACGCCCTGGTGACGGTTGAACAGAATGGCTTCATTGTTTATCAAAAAGAAGTTCCGCCTGGCCCCTTTGTATTTGAAGATCTTCAGCTGGCAGGGGGGGAGCCGATCTGGACGTGAGCGTTAAAGAGGCTGACGGTACTGTTTCACGGTTTATTGTTCCGTATTCTTCCGTTCCCAATATGGTGCAGCCCGGCGTAGCAAAATATGATTTCGCCGCCGGACGAAGCAGAATTGAAGGAGCCTCTCAGCAAACTGATTTTCTCCAGGGAACCTATCAGTACGGGGTCAATAACCTGCTAACGTTGTATGGCGGAACGATGTTAGCCAGCGATTATCGCTCATTTACCCTTGGCACCGGATGGAACACGCTGATTGGCGCGGTATCTGTCGACGGTACGTTGTCTCATAGCAAGCAGGATAATGGCGATGTTTTTGATGGGGAAAGCTACCAGGTTGCCTGGAATAAATATCTCCCGCAATCGGCCACCCATTTTTCTCTGGCAGCGTATCGCTACTCATCACGTGATTATCGCACTTTTAACGATCATGTCTGGGCTAATAACCGGGATAACTATCGTCGCGATGATGACGATATTTATGATATTGCTGATTATTATGAGAATGACTTTGGGCGTAAAAATACTTTCACTCTCAATATTAATCAGACGTTACCCGATGGGTGGGGATATTTTACTGCCAGCGCTCTGTGGCGCGACTATTGGGGGCGTAGCGGCACGGGAAAGGATTATCAGTTAAGCTACAGTAATACCTGGCAGCGGCTCAGTTTTACGCTATCGGCAACTCAGACGTATGACAGCAATAACCGTGAAGATAAGCGCTTTAATATCTATTTATCGATTCCCTTAACATGGGGATTAAAGGAGAATGGGGGAAATCGTGATATCCATTTATCGAATTCCACCACCTTTGACGATCAAGGTTATGAGGCGAATAACACCAGCCTTAGCGGCACGTTCGGTAATCGCGATCAGTTTAATTATACGACTAACCTCAGCCAGCAGCGACAGGAACACCAAACGACATTCGGGGGATCGGTAACCTGGAACGCCCCGCTGGCGACAGTCGGCGGCAGTTACAGCCAGTCCAATAAATACCATCAGGTGGGCGGAAATATTCAGGGAGGGCTGGTTGCATGGGCCGATGGCGTGCATTTAGCCTCTCGCCTTAATGATACTATCGCGATTATTAACGCGCCGTACCTGGAGGGCGCGGCGGTGCAGGGGCGTCCCTATTTACGTACCAATGCAAAAGGTTATGCCGTATTTGAAGCATTGACGCCATACCGGCAAAATTTTATCTCTCTTGATGTCTCTGAGAGTGAAAGCGATGTCGCCCTGTTGGGAAATCGAAAAGTTACAGTGCCTTATCGCGGAGCCGTAGTATTGGTTCATTTTGAAACAGAGACCAGTAAACCTTTTTATTTCCTGGCGCGGCGCGCAGATGGCGAGCCTTTAACATTTGGTTATGAAGTGGAAGATGACGAGGGAAATAATGTAGGACTGGTAGGTCAGGGGAGCCGGGTATTTATTCGTACTGAAAAGGTTCCCATTTCGGTAAAAATCGCAACAGATAAACAACAGGGTCTTTTCTGTAAGATCACTTTTGATAAACAGATTGATGAAAATAACGTTTATATTTGTCGGTAATCTTTAGGTGACGCCATGAAAAGACTACTATTTTTATTAATGATGATGCAGTTTACGCAGTTGGGTTACGCGGCGTGTAATGCGACCTTAACCAACACGAAGGATTATACGATTCAATCCGACAGCTTAATGCTGGGGGGGGGAGGAGTCAGCCATTATTACAAATGGTTTCACAGATGCCAATTGTTCTAATAGTGATGTTGTGACTAAATTAGAGACATCCGATCATATTATCGGTATGGGACCGAATGACAGTGTTAAGTTAAAGTTAAAAGTTGAATGGCAGAGCAGTAGTGCGATAAATATGCGCAATCAAAACGGTGTAATTGAAGCCCCCTATAAGATAACGATTTCAGAAATAAACTCACTGGAGGCGGTGACTGTGTCTGCCAGGGGGGGTACTCGGTTACGATAGATAATATAACGGTGATGTCGGGTGCAAAGAATCAATGGAGCAGTAGCGATTGGGTGGTATTTATTTTAAGATATATTGGCTGTTGGGGGAATAGAGAGTGTGTTGCAAACGTTATCACTGATCTGAATGGGAAAGGCGTTTATAAAGCCAGTTTAACGATAAATTACAACCGTAAAGAAACTACCTGCGCCCCCCAGAATCTCACCATCACACTGGACCCGGTGCCTATGACTAAACTCCGTGCTAAAGGAGAGGTTAGTGAGTTTTCTAAGCAGGGTGATATTATTCTGGATTGCAAAAATCAGGTGCGGAATGCGATGCTGACATCACGGCAAATAGCGGTAAATCTACGTAGTGATTTAGTCTGGGATGAGAATGAAGCAGTCCTGAAACCGGATAACGATAATGGCGTTGGGTTTATCTTAAGAGATTCAAATCGGAGCCTGCTTAAAATAAACAAAGGAGTAGCGATAAATAGTATTTTCAAAACCTATGCCAAAGGCAGCGCAGTGAATTCGGTGGAAGCTATTCCTGTCTTTGCCACATATTATGTTCTCGATCCTGCAAAAGTTAAAGCGGGGCCATTACAATCGAAAGCATTAATCGTGGTATCTTATAATTAAATTTATGCGGTACGCACTCTTTATAGAAAGAGTGCGTATATCATTATCGATGATAAAAAATCTCGCCATCATAGGCTTTGATAATTTTTCCATCGGTATCGTTAATCAGTACATACGCGCCGCCCATATAGGTCCAGTGAGTACCGGCATCTGGCGCGGGCAGATTACGTAATTTCCACTGTTTAATATTATACTCATCGGTGCGGTACATTTGCGGAACGGTATCGCCGGGCTTGAAGTGGGTGAAGTCGGCGATAAAGCTTTTTAACTCATATTGATCAATGCCCGTTGTCGCGGGGGCGGCCCATGCAAAACTGGTTGCAAGCAACAGCGCGCAAGGCAGCAACTTACTTTTCATATTTTTACCCTCCACATATGCGGGTCAGTTAACATCGTGTGTATCATTTCTGCTGGTGGCGTATCTGACAAGCGCTATTTTGTTATCTCACGCCCCTTTTCGTAAAAAGTGTAAACGAAAGCGTCGTGCAGCAACATATCCGCCAGCAAGTTTGCCAGAACCGAATAGGTTTTGAGAACTATCTGATAACGCTGAAATTATCGTCCGCGGCTGGCTGTAAATTTACATTGTCTGGCGCAGACAGTATGCTTAATAGCGAAACCCCGCTTAACACGGTGGGGCTTGACGACTCGGGGTGCCCTTCTTTGTGAAGGCTGAGAAATACCCGTACCACCTGATCTGGATAATGCCAGCGTAGGGAAGTCTGACACTGCTCGTGTCCCTTCTTCACGCGGGCAGGAGCTGAACCATGCAGCCTGACCTGCACTGCCGCACGCTTGCGGCGCATACGTTAAAACACTTTCGCGCGCTCTCCCCGCTTACGCACTGTATGACGAATGACGTCGTACAAACGTTTACCGCCAATACGTTGCTGGCGCTGGGCGCTTCACCCGCCATGGTGATTGATCCTGTCGAGGCCAGACCGTTTGCCGCCATCGCCAACGCCTTGCTGATTAATGTCGGAACATTAACTGCCTCACGCGCTGACGCGATGCGTGCGGCGGTAGAAAGCGCTTATGATGCCAAAACGCCGTGGACGCTTGATCCTGTCGCGGTGGGCGCGCTGGAATTTCGTCGGCGATTTTGCCTGGATCTCTTGTCCCTGCGCCCGGCGGCAATACGCGGCAACGCCTCGGAAATCCTGGCGTTATCCGGCATGGCGCTGGGCGGACGTGGCGTAGATACCACCGAGGCGGCGTTGGCCGCACTGCCTGCGGCGCAGGCGCTGGCGCGTCAGATAGACTGCATCGTTGTGGTTACCGGAGAGATAGATTACGTCACTAATGGTCAGCGCACGCTGAGCATTCCCGGCGGCGATCCGTTAATGACTCGCATTGTAGGCACCGGCTGCGCGTTGTCGGCGGTCGTCGCCGCCAGTTGCGCGTTACCGGGCGCCGCGCTGGACAATGTCGCGTTGGCCTGCTGCTGGATGAAACTGGCTGGACAGGCTGCGGCAGAGCGTAGCGAAGGACCTGGTAGCTTCATCCCGGCTTTTCTTGATGCGCTCTATCATCTGGATGTGGAGGCGGCCAATGCAACGAATTAACGCGCTGACGATTGCCGGCACCGATCCCAGCGGCGGGGCCGGTATCCAGGCGGATCTCAAGACCTTTTCCGCGCTGGGCGCATATGGCTGTTCGGTCATCACCGCGCTGGTGGCGCAAAATACCTGTGGCGTACAGTCGGTGTACCGGATAGAGCCGGACTTTGTCGCCGCTCAACTTGATTCCGTGTTCAGCGATGTGCGCATTGATACCACAAAAATCGGCATGCTGGCGGAAACCGATATTGTCGAGGCCGTGGCGGAGCGACTACAGCGTCATCATGTACGTAATGTGGTGCTGGATACGGTGATGCTGGCGAAAAGCGGCGATCCGCTGCTCTCGCCCTCTGCGATAGAAACATTACGCGTCCGGCTGTTGCCACAGGTATCGCTGATTACGCCTAATTTGCCGGAAGCCGCAGCGTTGCTGGATGCGCCCCATGCACGTACGGAACAGGAGATGCTGGCGCAGGGGCGGGCGTTACTGGCGATGGGGTGTGAAGCGGTATTGATGAAAGGCGGGCATTTAGAGGATGCGCAAAGCCCGGACTGGCTCTTTACCCGTGAGGGCGAGCAACGTTTTAGCGCGCCGCGTGTGAACACCAAAAATACGCATGGGACGGGCTGTACGCTGTCGGCGGCGCTGGCGGCGTTACGGCCCCGGCATCGCTGTTGGGGAGAGACGGTAAACGAGGCGAAGGCATGGCTTTCGGCGGCGCTGGCGCAGGCGGACACGCTGGAAGTGGGGAAGGGCATTGGTCCGGTACATCATTTCCACGCGTGGTGGTAGTATACTGCCTACAGACCCGTCGTCAGGAAAGATAAATGGAACAAGCGCATACCCGGCTCATCGCGCAACTGAATGAACGAATTTCAGCGGCGGATAATACGCCGCTATACATGAAATTCGCCCAGACGGTAAAGGATGCCGTGCGCAGCGGTATTCTTGAGCACGGTAATATTTTGCCTGGCGAACGCGATCTCAGCCAGCTTACCGGCGTCTCGCGCATCACGGTACGAAAAGCGATGCAGGCGCTGGAAGAAGAGGGGGTCGTCACGCGCGCCCGCGGCTACGGTACGCAAATCAATAATATCTTTGAATATTCCCTGAAAGAGGCGCGGGGATTTTCTCAGCAGGTTGTCTTGCGCGGCAAAAAACCGGATACGCTATGGGTTAACAAACGCGTGGTAAGTTGTCCGGATGAGGTCGCGCAGCATCTGGCGATCCCCGCAGGCAGCGACGTCTTTTTACTCAAACGCATTCGTTATGTTGATGAGGACGCGGTATCGATTGAAGAGTCCTGGGTGCCCGCGCATCTGATTCATGATGTCGACGCGATTGGCATTTCGCTGTATGACTATTTTCGTCGCCAGCACATTTACCCTCAGCGTACCCGATCCCGCGTCAGCGCCCGGATGCCGGATGATGAGTTTCAGTCGCATATTCAAATGGATGGTAAAGTGCCGGTGCTGGTGATTAAGCAGGTGGCGCTCGATCAGCAGCAGCGGCCTATTGAATACAGCATCAGTTATTGTCGTAGCGACCTATACGTTTTTGTGTGCGAGGAGTAGCGCCTCGCGCGTGGGCGCGCAGTCGCCGCCGCGATGCCCGACCACCCAGCTCGCCACCGCATTTCCCAGCAGTACGGCATCCGCGAGCGACCAGCCTGACGCCAGTCCTGCCAGCACGCCGCCAGCATGGCTGTCGCCTGCGCCGATGGTATCCACCACGGTTGCCGGAAACGCTGGCACAACGCCGGAAGATTGCGCGCTAAAATACCACGCTCCGTCTTTATCGTGGCGCACCACCAGCGGCGCGGAAAAGCGTTTTACCCATGCTTCGCCGAAAGTGCGGGTATCGGTCGCAAGCCCGGCGCGTTCCGCGGCGATGATGGCTTCCTGGCGATTGAGGGATACGATGGGCCGGCAGGCCATAATGCGCGCCATTGCATCGTCTGTAATATCACCGATTCGCGGGCCAAAATCGATAAAAGGCGTTACATCGTCGACGGTTTCCAGCCACTGGATCAGTGGCTCGCCACAGGACGAGGCCAGTTGATAGCCGGACAGGTAGACAAGACTGCCCCGCGGTGTCCTGAGCTGCGACAGCCAGTCCGCATTCCACTGGTTTTCCACGCCGCTAAA
Source organism: Salmonella sp. GDC200615 (assembly GCF_050574145.1). NCBI lineage: Bacteria > Pseudomonadati > Pseudomonadota > Gammaproteobacteria > Enterobacterales > Enterobacteriaceae > Salmonella > Salmonella sp. GDC200615. The sequence goes on from NZ_CP192247.1 coordinate 1,672,619, forward strand.
AGACATAAACGTGCGTTCGCCATCCGGTTCGACTAACGCCAGACACCAGCCGTTATCTCCTTCAACCGCGTCAATCACGCTGGATAATCCCTCTTTTGCCAGACGGCGGCGAATCCTCTCCGCCCACACGCCCTGGCCCAGCGGCAGCGCATTGCTGGCGTCAATCCCCAGTCGTTTCAACGCCACGGCAATATTCAGCGCACAGCCGCCGACATTGACGCTCTGTTGTTGCAGTTCAATATCGCCTCCGCGACGCGGCAACGTCCAGGCGTCGGCAATGATATCGATCACTGCCGCGCCGATAACGGTGAGCGGACGCCGGGTATGCAGGGTCGGTAATAATGTCAGCAACCGTGCGCCGTTCATAGTGCCTCCCGCCGTTGACGATAGCTCGCCAGCGCAACGGCATAGCGCGCAAAATCCAGCTGATTAACCTTGTCCAGCGTTTGCTTTAACTGGGGGTTAATGGCGCTTACCCCGTGCAACGCGCCGCAAATGGTGGTAGCCATCGCGCCGATAGTGTCGGTATCGCCGCCGAGGTTAGCGCACAGCACGGCACAGCGGTTAGGATCGGTATTCGCCAGCTCCACCATGGCGATAGCGCAGGGAACCGATTCAATGGTGCTGGTTCCCGCGCCGATGATCTGATAGAGCTGTTCGCTGGCAGATTCGACGCCGTCGGCGTGGCGGACAATGTTTAGCGCCAGTTCCAGACGTGCCGATAGCGAGGCGCTAAACGTGGTAATACGCGCTGTCTGCGCCTGATGGGCGATGGCGGGGAGCGAGTCGGCAATACTTTGCCACGTGTCGCCGTTAACCGCTCGCGAGACGGCCCAGGCGACAACCACGGCGCCAGCCACCGCCAGATCGGATTTATGCGTCGGGCTGGAGGCTAACGCTACTTCTGCTATAAAGGCTGTCAGGTTAGTTGGCGGCAACAGGCAGCCCAACGGCGAAACGCGCATGGCCGCGCCGTTAGTCACGCCGTTATTTTCCAGCGCCGCGATGGGTTTGCCGTCGCGAATCGCATTCAGCGCAATTTTTGACGTCGGGCCGAGTACATTTTTATTGAACGCATCAAAGCGTTCCGCCCAGGCGAGGATGTTACGCCCAATAATCTCGGGATCAATGTTGCCTTCGCATTCGAGTAGCGCGTCGGCCAGGCAGAGCGCCATTGCGGTATCATCCGTAAACTCCGCGCGGTTAAAATAGCAGGCGGCATTATTCTCTTTTGGCCCGGGCAGAAAGCGGTCAATCCAGCCGAAATGCGCTTTGACGCGCGTTCTCGGCCACAGCTCAGAGGGCATTCCCATCGCATCCCCTAACGCTTGCCCGTAAAGAGCACCGAGAATACGTTCTGCTTTCATTTTACTTCCTCTTGTGTCAACGCAATATCGCGATCGTCAATAGCAGTGATCTCTTTGTCCGATTCGCGAAATAAAATCATAAACAGTAGCGCGATGACGGCAATCATCACTGCGCCAAACGTCCACATGCCCGCCCAGTTGAATGTCAGACCGTTAACCGGTTGCGGATAAGCAAACATTTTTTCCATCATCACGCCGCCGAGGCGATACCCCAGCAGGCTGCCGAATCCCTGACAGCAGAGGGTGATAAGCCCTTGCGCAGCGGTACGCATATGAACCGGCGCTTTTTTATCGACATAAATGTAGGCGGTGACGTAGTAGAAATCGTAACTTACGCCGTGCAGCAAAATACCGAGGAACAGCAGGGCGTAAGTGAAGTACGTCTCCGCGCCGCCATAGACAAAAAAGCCGTAGCGGATCGCGGCGGTAATAAGACCAAGTAATAATACCTTTTTAATACCAAAGCGCTTAGTGAAAAAGGGTAGCGCCAGCATAAAGAAGATTTCAGAGAACTGGCCGAGCGTCATCCAGCCGGTGGCGTTTTTCATTCCCACTTCTGTCAGATAGCCGTTAGCGAAGATGTAGTAGAAGGCCAGCGGCATCGCAAACAGGAAGGAACAGAAGAAGAAAACGAGAAAGTTTTTATCGCGCAGCAGAACCAGCGCATCCAGCCCCAGCATCACTTTAATATCCATCTTGCCGGTGCTTTTTGGCGGCGTGTCTGGCAGACAGAACGCAAATACGCCCAGCAACGCTGAACTTGCGGCGGTTATGAGCAGTGGAATGTTGGTGGGGGAAATATCGTTATAGCCTAACATTTGCGGCAAGAATCCACAGGCGAGGCCGGAGGCAATCCACCCAATGGTTCCCATAACGCGAATGCGTGGAAAATCGCGTTCAACGTCCGGTACGCTAGCGAAGGCAATGCTGTTTGTCAGCGCGATGGTCGGCATATAGGTCAATGAATAGGCCAGGAGCAGCGGAAAGAATCCGGCAAAGGTGGTTTGCTGTGCCGCGAAATACATCAGTACGGCACCCGCAAACATCAGTACCGCCAGGACTTTTTGCGCTGAGAAAAAACGGTCGGTAACGGAGCCGACCAGAATCGGCGACAGGATCGCCGCAATGGCGGTACAGGCATAAGACCAGCCTATTTCACCGGCGGAAAACCCGCTTTTATTTAGCCATAGCCACAGGGGGACGAACCAGGCGCCCCAGATAAACCACTCCACGAACATCATGAACGACAGTTTAAAGGTCGTTTTCATTTTTGAATCCTTCATGACAGGTAAGGTACGCCACGACAATACCACTTAATAATACCTTTTAAATACCATTGAGCATTAATTTTGACCGATCTAACACTTTTTCGGACGTGAATCGAGTCAGCAGATAGCGCCGAAAAAATGCGCTAAAGTTGGCAAAAATGGTCGGTCAGTACCAGGCTTATTGCGACCCGCAATCTGCGGGGCAGGACTATTCACCTTCCGATACCCTATCGGAACTTACGGGAGCATAGCTATGACTGATATTGCGCAGTTGCTTGGCAAAGACGCCGACAGCCTTTTACAGCATCGTTGTATGACCATTCCTTCCGATCAGCTTTATCTACCCGGCAAGGATTACGTTGACCGGGTGATGATTGACAATAATCGTCCACCAGCCGTTCTGCGTAATATGCAGACGCTCTATAATACTGGACGCCTGGCGGGAACAGGATACCTTTCGATACTGCCCGTCGATCAGGGAGTGGAGCACTCCGCCAGCGCTTCTTTTGCGGCCAACCCGCGCTACTTTGACCCAAAAAATATTGTTGAATTGGCGATTGAGGCCGGCTGTAACTGCGTGGCCTCTACCTACGGCGTACTGGCCTCGGTTTCACGGCGCTATGCGCACCGTATTCCGTTTTTGGTCAAACTGAATCACAACGAAACATTGAGCTATCCGACAGAGTACGATCAGACCCTGTACGCCAGCGTTGAGCAGGGGTTCAATATGGGCGCCGTGGCGGTAGGCGCGACGATCTATTTCGGTTCGGAACAGTCCCGTCGCCAGATTGAAGAGATCTCCGCCGCTTTTGAGCGTGCGCATGAGCTGGGTATGGTGACCGTATTGTGGGCTTACCTGCGTAATTCTTCCTTTAAAAAAGACGGCGTCGATTACCATGTATCCGCTGACCTGACGGGGCAAGCCAACCATCTGGCCGCTACGATTGGTGCGGATATTGTGAAACAGAAAATGGCCGAGAATAATGGCGGTTATAAAGCGGTCAACTTCGGCTATACCGACGATCGCGTGTACAGCAAACTGACCAGCGATAACCCGATTGATTTGGTTCGTTACCAGTTGGCGAACTGCTATATGGGACGCGCCGGGCTTATCAACTCCGGCGGCGCGGACGGCGGTGACACTGATCTCGGCGACGCGGTTCGTACCGCGGTGATCAACAAACGAGCCGGTGGAATGGGACTAATTCTGGGACGTAAAGCCTTTAAGAAATCGATGGCTGATGGCGTGAAGTTGATTAATGCCGTACAGGATGTCTATCTGGATAGCAAAGTCACCATCGCCTGAGTTCAACGAAGAAAAGCCGGATGTGAGCGCATCCGGCCAGCGACTGGTGTTATTAACGTAGCAACGGGCAGTCTGGCGGCAGCCGACAGCGTAATGCGCCAGGCAGCACCTCAATATGAAATTCTTGCCCGCTGAGTGGTTCGCCATCCAGATTGAACGTGATTTCATGCGGTGCATGAATATCAAACCACGCTGAGGCGTCGTCAATAATATTCGGATTGTCATCTGACTGCGTGAGTGTGGAAAACAGCGCCGGCAGCAGTTCTTCGCCGGTAAAAATCCGTAGCTGTAACAGTCCGTCGTTAACCAGCGCGGTAGGACATAATTGCTGCCCGCCGCCGGCCTGACGACCGTTGCCGATGCCGATCACCAGCGCATCTCCCTGCCAGTGAAAGTTTTCGCCACGTATTTCGCAGCGGTCAGGGGTCAGCGTATCCATTCTCATCAGACCGTGAATAAGATAGGAGACGCCGCCCAACGCGGCTTTAAGTTTTTCCGGCGTTTCGGTGGTAATGCGGGTGCCAAAACCGCCCGTCGCCATATTGATAAAACAGGTTTTATCATTGACCCTGGCCATATCAATTTCCATCGCGTTTCCGGCAATCGCCAGTTTCAGCGCTTTGTCCAGCGCTTCAGGAATACCGGCGCTGGTGGCAAAATCGTTGGCAGTGCCGAGCGGCAAAAGGCCCAGTGCAGGGGCTACGCCGTCGCGGATCTGGATGAGCGCGGTCGACACTTCATTAATGGTACCGTCTCCGCCGCCGGCAATCACCGTTTCAACGCCCAGTCTACGGGCTTCATCAACGTAACGCTGCGCGTCGCCTTTTTCCCAGGTTACCCGAACGTGAATCTGTATACCTTCGTCGCGAAGTAGAGTAATGGCCTCACGTAGCGGCTGGTTATCAGCGCTTTTGCCATTGAGGATCAGTAAGCTGGCGGGAAAGTTAGCCATCCGTTATGCCTTAATAGGTTGAACAACAATCTCCAGAAAGTGTATAGCAGAAATGAAAAAGCGAGGTCAGAACAGGATGAAAATTGAAATGTTGCGCACTTATTGCTTTACCGTTTTTCTTCCTGCTGTACGCAGCGGTAAGTGAAGCATGGTTTAAGGCAAATGGCGACAAGAGAGATGCCGGTATGCGCATTGAGTAGCGCTTGTGAGAGTGCAAGGAAATCACAAGGGGTAGTCAGACGCTTTCCGATATAGCGCCTTTGATAACGAAACGGAGAATTAACAAGACGAACATACGTCAGTTATCAGTATTAATTTCAAACACCATAATATCAGATAAAAACCTGATATTTATTACCAAACATACTTTTTAATAGCATAAAATCGAAATGTTCTTTAGACTCTTTAGCAGAAACACGGCGCACTATTAGAAGCACGCTACTATATATCAAATAAAACCTATTTAGATGATGGCTTAGCGCGGTGTCCTATAGTCGTACCGTTGCCTGATGTATCGCTTTTCTCATAAACATAAACAGGCATGTGCATGAAGAGGTTTATATGAATGTCACTTCAGGCGTGAATGCGCAAACGCCATTGCTCCCTCCTTCTGAACGGGGTAATGACGAAAAACCGGTAGCTGAAATCGTTGATTTTAACGCTTATGGCAATAAACCCAGATGTTTAATGTGCCTGGGAACCACGGCATTGTTTGCAGGTGTTTTCAGTGGGGTATGCTCAGGGGCTGTCGCCAGTGTCAGTAGTGGTACTGCATATACTACCGCCCTGACGGTTTTAGGCGCATCGTTTGGCATGGGGGGAATTGGTATGATGGGAATATGCGCCGGACTATACCTTAGCGCAAATGGCATCAGAACCCGGCCAGCCTGGCCATAAATGAGCAAACACAGCAAGTCATAGGGAAAAGACGAATTCCGACGATGACACGGGGTGTTAAGCGTCCAGACCAGAGGCTTATGACTTATATAGGAACGCTTTAGATAGAGTATGGGGTGTTATGTATTCAAGAGCCGATCGCTTATTAAGACAGTTTTCACTAAAATTAAATGCCGATTCAATTGTCTTTGACGAAAACAGATTATGCTCATTTATTATAGATAACCGTTACCGTATCTTACTAACAAGCACTAACAGTGAGTATATAATGATATACGGTTTTTGCGGAAGACCTCCGGATAATAATAATCTTGCTTTTGAATTTCTCAATGCTAATTTATGGTTTGCAGAGAATAATGGACCACATTTGTGTTATGATAATAACTCACAATCATTATTATTGGCTCTCAACTTCTCACTAAATGAAAGTTCTGTAGAGAAACTGGAATGTGAAATTGAGGTAGTTATTAGATCAATGGAGAATCTGTATCACATTTTACAGGATAAAGGAATAACTCTGGATACCGATTATACGTGACGGTGGGAAGGGGATTTGGTGATCTGGTGGCAATAGAGGATAATCAATCCCAGCAAAACTTACATGGCCTGATGAAGGTGGACTGAGCGTAGGTGCGATGGTTTGAGTATTACTTTGACATGAAATCAAACCTCTAATCCGGGAAACATTATTTTAATCCTTGTAAAAGCGGCATTAAAACGTGCCATACCTTTACACGCTTAAATTATCAGTTTTTAACCTTAATTTAATAATCTGGAAACTTTTTGTGTAAGTTCTCACAAAGCAGTTATTGATTTAATTCACTGATGTTAAACGTAAAAGTCAGAATGCTAAGTCCTGAGTCCGACCGGATGCGGGGAGGATTGTGACTTGCTGGCTGGCCATGAATAGGGGAGGTCTGTAAACCTAAGCGCCCATTTGCGCTTTGGTTAGTGTGGTCAATGTTGGCTATGGCGGGAAGTACCACTTTTTTATTGATTATACGCAAAAAATAAGCCTGCGTAAGGGAGATTACGCAGGCCAAGGAGGTGGTTCCTGGTACAGCTAGCATTTATGGGTTATGTTTTTCAGCGCGTTGAATAATACCCGCATTGAGCGAAGCGGTATGTGATCAATTTCTAAGAATCTTCCCGCCATGAAAAAATAACCGCAATTAACTACTTAGCATGGGGGTTACGCGTTGATTCGCCTGAGAAATTACGCATCAATAGTGCGTAATCCAGCGTAACGTCCTGCGGGACGGGCATCCAGACGGTATAGCCATCGCCAGGTGCCACCGGCATAGCGTCGCCTTTGGCGTTCTCCATCTGTTCCAGGGTGAAATTGATATTTCCCTGCGGAGTCATCAGCTCCAGACTATCGCCAACGGAGAATTTATTCTTCACCGCCACGGCCGCCAGTTGGCCTTTACGCTCGCCGGTGAACTCGCCGACAAATTGCTGGCGTTCTGAAACGGAGTACCCGTACTCGTAATTCTGGTAATCGTCGTGCGTATGGCGACGCAGGAAACCTTCGGTATAGCCGCGATGAGCCAGACCTTCCAGCGTTTCCAGCAGCGTAGGGTCGAAGGGTTTACCCGCGGCGGCGTCGTCGATGGCCTTACGGTAGACCTGTGCGGTACGGGCGCAGTAATAAAAGGATTTGGTGCGGCCTTCGATTTTCAGCGAGTGGACGCCCATTTTCGTCAGGCGCTCCACGTGGGCGATAGCGCGCAAATCTTTTGAGTTCATGATATAGGTGCCATGCTCGTCTTCGAACGCGGTCATGTATTCGCCCGGTCTTTGGGCCTCTTCTATCATAAACACTTTATCCGTCGGCGCGCCGATACCGAGCGTCGGCTCAACGTTCTGTACCGGAATCGGTTCGTGCTTATGCACGATGTTGCCGACAACGTCTTCTTTTCCTTCCTGCACGTTATATTCCCAACGGCAGGCATTGGTGCAGGTGCCCTGATTCGGATCGCGTTTATTGATGTAGCCGGAAAGCAGGCAGCGGCCGGAATAGGCCATGCATAGCGCGCCGTGGACGAAAATTTCTATTTCCATATCCGGCACCTGCTGGCGAATTTCCTCAATCTCTTCCAGCGACAGTTCGCGGGAGAGAATCACACGGGTCAGCCCCATCTGCTGCCAGAATTTTACCGTCGCCCAGTTTACGGCGTTAGCCTGTACCGACAGGTGAATCGGCATTGCCGGGAAGTGCTCGCGTACCAGCATAATCAACCCTGGATCGGACATGATCAGCGCATCCGGGCCCATCTCGACGACGGGTTTCAGGTCACGGATAAAGGTTTTGAGCTTGGCGTTATGCGGGGCGATGTTCACCACCACGTAGAATTTTTTTCCGAGCGCGTGGGCTTCGTTGATGCCAAGCTGCAAATTTTCGTGATTGAATTCGTTATTACGCACGCGTAAAGAGTAGCGTGGTTGGCCCGCATAGACGGCATCGGCACCGTAAGCGAAAGCGTAACGCATATTTTTCAGCGTTCCCGCCGGCGAAAGAAGTTCTGGTTTAAACATCATTTTCTCGTTCTGATGACAGGTCAGATCCGCCTCACCTGATGAGGCGGCTTGAGGAGAGTCCTCACTTTAAGGGCGGGCATTGTAGCGCCGTGGGAGAGGGGAGTAAACCACCTTACACCATTGAGTTGACCTGTCCCGGCAGCTCTGAATTCGGGATGCGGACGGTATACCACGCGAAACGGAAGCGTTTCCAGAAAGAATCGAAATGCAGGTGGTCCAGGCAGTCCATAACGATTTCATTATCCGGGTAAAGCGTGAAGGCAAAATGCGCCCAGCGTGCGCTTAGCTTCATATTAAACAGCGTTCGATCGTGTTTATTACCATGCAGGCGCGATAGGGTCACCATAGCGTGTAGCGTGCCTTTGTTGGCTTCTTGTTGCACCAGTTCCAGATGCTTATGCGCCAGCGTAATATCCTTCACTTCAAAAATATTCAGCAGGAACAAGCCCCAGGCCTCTTTATGCCCGTACTGATGCGCCAGCCAGAGATTATCGAGCAGTTCTTTTTCATAAGCGGAACGTTTTTCGGTATCAGGTTCTTGTTTACTCAGACGCTGGTTGCAGATGCCAATGCTGAAATGAATATTTTGCAGGTCATTTTCATAGTCGGTATAGCCTCCGTTATCTATTAATTTGTACGGGGGGCTCTCGCGCAGCGCTAACTGCCGGTGCAAAATCTCCGCCGCGCGCTGAAAATACCCTAACGCGATGGCAGGATCGTAAGGTAGTAGGCCGTTGTTCTCTTTATTATTGTGTTCAAGGCCCAGCAGGTTTAGCGCGGCGGGTATATTTCTTTGTGCGCCCAGCTCTGCCAGCGGCACGAAATGTTCCGGGAGCCCGAACCAGTCGAAATTTTTAATCGCCGCCCGCCAGTTATGGTTATATTGAATGTCGGCGACGCTATCGAGCCAGGCGAGGCCTTGCGCCTCATCCTTTTCGAAACCCAATAACCCGGCGTACTGAAAGTAGCCACGACGGATTTTCGGCACTGCGAATTCCGTTTGCTGCGCATTCTGACAGAGAAAATTATACATCCACCAGGTGTCAGGAAAATCGCGCAGGGCGAACTTTATCGTGTCATCAAAGAAGTAATTGTTGAACTTAACTTTTTCCACGATCGAACGCTGAAGGGTTCGCCAGAGCGCGTCATTATCGTCCAGATCGCTATAGCAGACCCGCAGCCACTTCAGCGTGTTATGGCGAGATTCCTGGATATGCGCTCGCAGGCTAATCTCTTCGGCTTTGGCGATAATGCGTTCCTGTTCTGCCGGGGAGTCAACCTCTTTGATGCGCAGATCGCGGTGATCGTCCCACCAGATCAATAGCTCCAGATGTTCACGTTCTGCGGCAGAAAGGTGATCGCATACGCTTGATTCCAGAAATTCGCGGATTTCCTCGTGAGACCCTCCCCAGCGCGGCATACGAAACGGGATATATTCATCCAGCACGTAAAATGCCGTCGGGAAAATAGCCAGGCAGACGGTGAGCCAGTATTTTTGCCCGGCATCGTCATTGCACTCCGGCAGCACGGACGGGCGCGGCAAATTTGGGCAAACCGCGTCGGCAAACGACAGCCCGGAATGGGCCATCAGCGCGTCCACCTCCTGCGGTGAATGGCGATGATATTCAGCCAGATCCTCCATTAATGGCTGCCCGGCAACATCCGCGCCCTCGAGGAACTCAACCAGCCAGTCGGGCTGGCCGAAGACTTTTGAGTTGGTGCTGGTCAGGGCCGCCGCCATCCACTGGCGCGGTTCACAGTCGATAGCATTGAGCACGGCGATGACCATCCGTTCGTTGCAGGCGGCGGCGCAGATCCACATCGCTCGGGTGGTTTCTCTCGCCCAGCCATAGCTGCGATACAGCCACGCACGGTGATTCCAGTATTGCGCCTCGGCAAGCCAGGCGTGAGTGGAGCGGGGGCGGGCGCGCTGCCAGTTTTTGATCAGCGCTAATCCTTGCGGCCCAGCCTCAACCAGCGTGTCCATATCGTAAAAAGGGTTGTCCATTTGATTCCAGGCGAAGAAATAGCGCTTTTCCGCTTCGCGGCTGGTAAAGCTCTCCGTCAGCGTCTGGTTGTAGCGTTCGTCCAGTTCGTCATAGCGTTCTTCGCGCAGCAGGCCGGAAATATCGGCGATATGCCACTCTCGTTGCCCGTCATTGAGGGGATTTTTGTGGTTGCACATCTCAAACATAGCGTTGAGCAGACGATCATCCTGTTCCATAAATAGTCCTTTAAATCGGCTCGAAAATTTTGAATTCATTCCACGGCAGTTGTCGCCAGCGGCTGACAGGGTCTTGCAGATAATGGGTGGCTTCCTGTAAATCCCGTCCGGCAAGCGCTGTTGGCGTGTCACGTAGCGTGAGCCATACCCGGCGAGCGCGAACGTAGGCGGTGGCGTAATCCTCCCAGGAATCAAAACAGTCCTGAGCGCGCTGGGCGTTGAGCAATAGCACCAGCCAGGCCTCGTTTTCGTTACACCAGCCGAGCCCGGCGATACAGCGGGTCAGAAAGGCGGTGCGCATACAGTCGAAGGCCAGCGCGTCGCGGACCTGGCCCTGGGCCGCCAGATGATGATAAAACGTGCGCGGCGAGCTGCCGATGCCCGCAGGCCAGCGGCGTAAGATATCCTCAACCTTGTGGCGTAACGCCGCGCCGTCGAGGTTTTCGCTCAAGCCCAGCTCTTTTTTTACCTGCTGCGCCAGATAGCGGCGTTTGTCATCGTCAAGTTTAAATACCAGCTCAACGCCTTTGATCGGTAGCCCGTTGCGCCGGGCGAGGATATCAGCTAGCGCCAGCGCCCATTGCCGCCGTCGGGTATCGCGACGCAGGTCTTTCAGGCGATCTTTTTCTTTCTCCTCGGCGATACGGGCCGCAATCAGCGGTTTGTTTTTTTGTAGTTGCGCCAGCTAAAAAATAGGGCGGCAATAATAAGAACAATCCAGAACATTATTGCACCTCCTTGATGACAGGGAGGTAACGCGTGGTTTGTAGCGTCAGGCTTTCAATTTCGAAAGGTTCGCTACTGGTGTTTTTCCCGGCAAGCGTAGGATGCCATTCATGCTGCGGAAACAGCATTTCCGCAGCCGTCGCCACGTTAGGATCAACAACCTGAAGGTAGCGCAGTGCCTCCGGGGCGCTGTGCAGCAGCAGCCACTGTAAAGCCACCGGAGGCGTAGGGAAGTGCTCCATTAAATGAAAATTGTCATGCAGCACATTGAGCAGAAAATTGAGGTCATGAATATGAGTAATAAATTTCCAACCTGAATATTCCGGCGTCGATTCATAAACTATTCCCATCCCTTCGCAATCAGCGTGGCGCTCAGGAAGTGGTTGCAGATGGCGTAACAGAGATAAAACATCGTTAGCATATTTCTTAATAGGATGGCGATTTTGCTTACCTTTAATCTGATCAATGCTCAGGCCGTTATTACCAACCACCAGGCTTATTGTGACGTGGGGAATATTATTGCCGTCGCGCAGGCTGAACAGGCGAAGTTTTTGTTGTTCCATTTGCCGGGCGTAGTAATCGCCGTAGCCGCCGGAAAGCGCGCCTTTATTATCAAAATCTCCGACGCAGTGTTGCATATGCCAGGATTCATACGCCATCTCACTGCGCAGGCCGGGATTTGTTGCATCAAGTTCAACCAGCACACCGTTATTCACCGTCATCACCGGTTTTAGCGCCTCGCTGTTGGAGGGATACCAACCTTGTTCACGCAGGCGCTGCATTTTTTGATGCTCCGCTTCGCGCATTGCCAGCACGGTAAAGCAGTTGATGCGCTGCAGTTTAGTTTCCAGCCGCGTTCCTTCCTGACGCGAAAGAAATTCCACTAAATCTCTTTCCATTGCCACAAGTTGCGGGTGCTGAACGTTAAGGTAGTAAAAGCGCTCATCGCCACCCAGCTTTGGCGCCAGCCAGGCGGGGATTTCTGCATCAGCGCTAAAATAAACGGCATAATCGGCGACGGAACGCACAGGATAAACATGAGGAAAGTCACCGATGATCCAACGATAAAAATGGTTGCTTAACCAGCGCTGGATATTTTCGCTGTCGCCGCGTTGTTGGCTCCGGGAAAAAATAGACGATTTTACATTTGGCGCATTTATTATATTGCGTGGTTTATAGCGGTGAGATGACGTTTCTGTCATAAAAATCCATGTATAATTAAGCTGGTATTATGTTTATGTATTTTTAGATTCACTTAATGAATTAATGCGCAATAAGTTTAAAAAACTACTCATAGTATATCGGTAAACTAAAAAGAGCGGCCAAATAATTTATTGTCCCCGACCGCGTTCGTCGTGGTTTTCGGGATACCGCTCGGCCAAAGGAAAGAGGACTGTGTGTTAATTCCGCCAGAATAGCGTTGGCGGAAAATATCGTCTTACGACCTTGTTATTGTTATGCCAATAATCATTATACCAGGCGACACGCATCCGCTTCCCAGCGATATCCCACCCCGTAGACCGCGCGTATAAATGACTGTTCGGCATCCAGCGATTCCAGTTTACGGCGCAAGTTTTTAATGTGGCTGTCGATAGTACGATCGGTCACCACACGGTAGTCGTCGTAGAGGTGGTTTAACAACTGCTCGCGGGAAAAAACTTTACCCGGTTCAAGCGATAAGGTTTTTAGCAGGCGGAATTCAGCGGGGGTTAAATCCAGCGCTTTACCACACCTGGAGGCCTGAAAGCGGCTTTCATCAATCATTAACGGGCTTTCGGCATCCTGCTGCTGGAGTTCGCGCTGCGGTTTACAGCGGCGCAAAATGGTTTTCACGCGGGCCACGACTTCGCGCGGGCTGTAAGGCTTACAGATATAATCATCGGCGCCGATTTCCAGCCCCAGCAGCCGGTCGATCTCTTCAATTTTGGCTGTGACCATCACAATGGGGATGTCGGAAAAACGGCGAATCTCCCGGCATAGCGTCAGACCATCGGTACCCGGCAGCATCAGATCCAGCAGAATCAGATCCGGCGGCGTTTGACGCACATACGGCAGTACCTTGTCGCCGTGATTGATGAGCGTGGGGGCGTAACTCGCCGCGCGTAAGTAGTCAATAAGCAGCTGACCCAGCTTGGGTTCATCTTCAACAATCAAAATGCGCGGCGTGTTTTCATCAATGGGTAATTCAGTCATACTTCTCTCTGTAAATCGCGATCCAGCGGTAACTCTACTGTAATGCTAACCCCGCCAAAAGGCGAATGAGCGGCGTGAAGATGACCGTTATGCGCGTGTACAATATTGACGCATATTGCCAGCCCCAGTCCAGAGCCGCCGCTGGCGCGGTTACGGGACACTTCCGTGCGGTAAAAACGGTCAAAAAGCTTTTGTAACTGTTCATCGCTGACGCCCGGTGCAGAATCGGCAAAGGTCAGGAATAATGATTTGTCGCGTTGTTCGGCGGAAATATGCAGGCCGCCGCCGCTGTCGGTGTAGCGCAGACTGTTTTCCAGTAGATTATTAAACAGTTGCATCAGGCGATCCGGGTCGCCGAAGACGGTCATACTATCCGGCAACGCGTAATGTAGCGTTAGCCCCCGGCTGGTAAAGCGCTCTCTGAACGCGCCGCCAGCGACTTCCAACAGGGGAACAAGATCGACGGTCGTTTTTTGGTAAGCCAGCGCGCCCTCGTCAGACAACGACAGCTGATGCAGGTCGTCAACCAGTTTGGTAAGCGTACCGACTTCCGCCTGTAGCGAGGTAACCGATTCTGGCGTGAACTGGCGAACGCCATCCTGAATGGCTTCCAGTTCGCCGCGCAATACCGCCAGCGGCGTGCGCAGTTCGTGGGAAATATCCGCCATAAAGTCGCGGCGCATCTGCTGGTTTTTTTCCAGCGTACTGGCAAGCTGGTTAAAGTCCTGCGCCAGTTTTCCCAGCTCATCGGCGCTGGTTGGGGTCACGCGCGTGGTAAAATCCCCCGCCGCCAGTCTGTGCGTACCCTCGACCAACCGTTTGACCGGGGCGAGCAGGCCACGCGCCAGCAAAAACGTCGCCAGCGCGGCCAGCAACGTTGATAACGCCACGATCATCCAACTGGCGCGCCGCTGCTGCATATCAAAATTAATATCCGTATTGCGCGTCAGCCGCTCGACAGGAGAGGCGATAATCGCGCCGACTTCGGCGCCATTGACCAGAATGGGGCGGCGAGTACCGTCATGCGGCACCGGACCGCGTGGGCCGACCAGCACCCGGCCATTTTGATCGACGACCCAGAATTGGGTGCGCCAACCGTGCGGCGGCATACCGGGGCCGGGTTTATCCCGGTCGTTGTCATGCTCAAATGAACGCAAAATCTGAAAAACGAAGCGATCGTTGTTGCGTAAAAAACGCCAGTTGCCGTGTTGCTGGTACTGGTCGCCCAGCGCATCGCCCAGCATTTGTAGCCGCTGCTCGTTGCCGTGTTTGATATAGTCAATAAATCCGCGTTCAAAACTGACGCGCACGGCCCAATGCATACTGATCAGCAGCACGATGCAGGTGGCGAAAATCGCCAGAAACAGCTTGCCGGTGATTCCGGGCCGCCAGACTTTCATTACAGGCTCCTTTTACGCCGTGAAATGACCATGTTTTGCTGTGTATCGTTCGGCACGCGGGCAAAAATTATCGCCGGTAGCGCGATAATAACCGCCATACATAACCAGGTGTACATAAAGACGTGATGTGTGGCGCTACTGTCTATCCCGATATGCTGTTGGCCAAACATACCCAGCAGCATTCCGGCAATAGTGACGCCGATACTCATCGAGAGCTGCATAATCATCGATAATAAGCTATTGCCGCTGCTGGCCAGCGTATCGGGAGGGTCTTTTAGCGTTAAGGTATTCATGGAAGAAAAGCGCGCCGAGTTCACCATTCCCTGCAAAAGCAGTACCAGCGGCAGGAGATAATACCAGCCGAGCAGCGCGACCGACATAAACAACAGGCTAACCAATGCCAGTCCGAGCGTAGTCGCCACCAGAACCCGACGATAGCCAAAACGGTTAACTATCTGCACCACAATCCGCTTCATTCCCATGCTGCCTAGCACCATGGGGATCATCATCAAACCGGCATGAAACGGTGAAAAACCAAGACCAATTTGTAAAAAGACCGGCGTCATAAACGGCAGCATACCGCTGCCGATACGCCCGGCAAAACTGCCCAGCAACCCCAGTGAAAACGTGGGCGTGCGGAACAATCGCAGGCTGAATAACGCGCCTGAGTTTTTTTGGCATGGAAGAGATAGAGCAGAATGGCTGCCGCGCCGCCCGCAGCAAGTCCGGCTAATGTCCAGGGCGAAATCCCCATGCTTTTACTACCATCCAGCGCCAGCGTGAGTACCGCCATGCCGATAGCTAACAGCAGGAACCCCGGCAGATCAAAGCGCCGGGTCTCTATGGTGTAGTTTGGCATCAGCATAAAGGTTGCCATAGCGCCGACGATTCCCACCGGGATATTGATCAGAAAGATCCAGTGCCATGAAGCATATTCCACCAGCACCCCGCCCAGCGCGGGGCCGAGTAACGGCCCGATCTGTCCCGGTAGGGTGACGAAGGTCATCGCCGCCATATATTGCGCGCGCGGCACGATTTTCATGACCGTCAGGCGTCCGACCGGCACCATCATCGCGCCGCCTACGCCTTGTAAAACCCGCGCTAATACCAGTTGATTAAGCGTGCCGGAAAGGGCGCAAAACAGCGAACCCAGCGTGAACAGCACAATGGCGGCAAAGAAGATATTACGCACGCCGATTTTATCTGCCAGCCAGCCGCTGGCGGGGAGCATTACGGCGACGGTAAGAACATATGACACCACTACCATGTGCATATGCAGCGGGCTTTCCCCCAGGCTTTTCGCCATGGAGGGCAGCGCAGTGTTGACGATGGTGGTATCCAGCGACTGCATAAAAAAGCCGAATGCCACAATCCAGAGTTGCCAGCGGGTATTGTCAGGAAGTTCTGTCATATTTCTACTACCGGTTTGCTATTTTTACGCGAAAAACGCAGCCGCAGACGATCGAAAAAGAGGTACACCACCGGCGTGGTATAGAGCGTCAGGAGCTGGCTCATGACCAAACCGCCGACAATGGTTATCCCCAACGGCTGCCGTAATTCCGAACCGTCTCCGCCAGATAACACCAATGGCAGTGCGCCGAACAGCGCCGCCAGCGTGGTCATCATTATTGGACGGAAGCGTAACAAGCAGGCCTGGAAAATGGCTTGTGCCGGCGTCAGGCCGCCGCTTCGTTGCGCTTCAAGCGCAAAATCGACCATCATAATGGCGTTTTTCTTCACAATGCCAATTAATAGCATGATCCCTATCAGGGCGATTAGGCTGAAAGGGGCATTGAAGAGTTCCAGCGCCAGAAGCGCCCCAACGCCCGCCGATGGTAGAGTAGAGAGAATGGTCAGCGGATGGACGTAGCTTTCGTACAGTATCCCCAGCACAATGTAGACGGTAGCGATCGCCGCCACTATCAAAATAAGCTGTGAATTCATGGTCTGCTGGAAGACTTGCGCCGTTCCGGAAAAACTGCCGCGTACCGTCGAGGGGACGCCAAGCTGCGTCATGGTGCGATTAATGGCCTCTGTCGCCTGCGATAACGATGTGCCGGTCGGCAGGTTAAAGGCAATCGTGGACGCCGCGGAAAGTCCCTGATGGTTCACCGACAGCGGCGCATTGGCGGGCCGCCATTGGGCGAAATAAGAGAGGGGAATCGCTTTTCCGTCACGGTTGATAACGAACATTTTCTCCAGCGCGCTGATATCCTGGCTATAGCGCGGATCGACTTCCATCACCACTTTATACTGGTTCATCGGCTGATAAATGGTGGAAATTTGCCGCTGGCCGAAAGCATTATTTAACAGACTGTTTGCGGCCTGAACATCAATACCCAGCCGTGACATGGTGTCGCGGTCGTAGATAAGGTTCATCTCCGCGCCGTTATCCTGCTGGTCGGAGTTTACGTCCGCCAGTTGCGGCAGGGCCGAGAGCGCTTTGCGTATTTTCGGCTCCCATTCGCGCAGCGCCGCCAGAGAGTCAGACAGCAACGTATATTGGTAACTGGCGTTAGCCTGCCGCCCGCCGACGCGAATATCCTGTACCGCCATCAGAAACAGCCTGGCGCCAGGTTCTTTTGCCAGTTTGACCCGCAGTCGATCAATGATTTGCTGCGCCGTCTCTTTGCGTTCGCCACGCGGCTTCAGCGTAATAAACATCATGCCGCTATTCACCCTCGATCCGCCGGTAAAACCAGTGACATTATTCACCGCCGGATCGTCGCGAATAATTTTCATAAAATCCTGCAGCTTGCCGCGCATGGCCTGGAAAGAGATGCTTTGGTCAGCCTGAATACCGCCCATCAACACGCCGGTGTCCTGCTCCGGAAAGAATGTTTTAGGGATGGCGATATAAAGCCAGATGTTCAGCGCAACGGTGCCAAGAAAAACCACCCCGACAAGACGCGTATGGTTAAGCACCCATTTTAACGACGTGCCGTAACCCTGTTGCAAGGCGACCAGCAAACGGCCAACGCCCCGTTTACGCGGCTGGGTGCGCGGTTTGCTTGATTTAAGCATCCAGCCGCACATCATCGGCGTCAGTGTGAGCGAGACCACCAGCGAAATGCCAATCGCCACCGAGAGGGTAACGGCGAATTCCCGTAATAATCGTCCTGGCAGGCCGCCCATTAACAGCAGCGGCAGAAATACCGCCACCAGCGACAGACTCATGGAGATGACCGTAAACCCGACTTCCCGCGTACCCTGTAATGCCGCCTGCAAAGGTTTCATTCCCGCCTCCAGATGGCGGGCGATATTTTCCAGCACCACAATGGCATCATCAACGACAAATCCGGTCGCGATAGTCAGCGCCATCAGCGACAGATTGTTGAGGCTGAAGCCGCACAGATACATGGCGGCGAAGGTGCCGATGAGCGAAACGGGAACGGCGACGGCGGGGATTAGCGTGGCGCGCCCGGAACGCAGGAATAAAAACACCACCAGGATCACCAGCGCAACAGAGATAGCCAGTGTCTCTTCTACCTCTTGCAGCGATGCGCGAATCGTCGGCGAACGATCCTGGGCGATTTGTAAATCGATAGCGGCGGGGATCATTGTCCGCAGTTCCGGCAGTTTTGCCCGGATGCCGTCGACCGTCTGAATAATGTTGGCCTCCGGCAGCTTGCGGATCATCAACAAAATAGCGGGTTTAGCGTTCGTCATCCCGGCGTTACGGACATCCTGCACCGAGTCAGTGACGCTGGCGACGTCGCCCAGGCGTACCGCCGCGCCGTTGTTATAGTGAATAATCAGCGGCTGATATTCGGCGGCGGTTTTCAGTTCGTCGTTGGTCTGGATTTGCCAGCGGTGGACGCTATCTTCAATTGCGCCTTGTGGTCGGCGTACGTTGGCGCTGTCGATCGCTTCGCGGACCTCATCCAGCGAGACGCCCTGGTTAAAGAGAGCCTGCGGGTTTAAGCCTACACGTACTGCGGGCAGGGAGCTGCCGCCGACGTCAACATCGCCGACGCCGTCAATTTGCGCGATGGTTTGCGCCAGTTGGGTAGAGGCGAAATCATACAGTTTGCCCTGTGACCAGCTCTCCGAGGTAAGCGTTAAAATCATAATCGGCGCGTCGGACGGGTTGGCCTTGCGATAAGTCGGGCGGCTGGGCATTCCGCCTGGCAACAAGCTTTGCGCGGCGTTAATGGCGGCCTGCACGTCGCGCGCCGCGCCGTTAATATCACGATCGAAATTAAATTCGAGAATAATGCGTGTACTGCCGAGCGAGCTGCTGGAGGTCATTTCATTGACGCCTGCAATGCGTCCCAAAGAACGTTCCAACGGCGTCGCCACCGACGAAGCCATGGTTTCCGGCGAGGCGCCCGGCAGCGAGGCGCTAACCATAATCACCGGGAAATCGACCTGCGGCAGCGGGGCGACCGGCAGCAGACGAAAGCCCAGAATGCCGCACAGCGTAATGGCGGCGGCAATCAAAATGGTGGCGACCGGGCGGTAGATGAAAAGGGCGAAAAAGCGCATCTACGCCTCCTCTTTATGGCGCGGAAAGCGACTTTTCACGTACAGCGACAGGCGGTCAAACAGGAGATAAATCACCGGTGTGGTAAACAGAGTTAATACCTGGCTGACCAGTAGGCCGCCCACCATCGCGATCCCCAACGGGCGACGTAATTCCGCGCCAACGCCGGTACTCAACATTAATGGCAATGCCCCGAGCAACGCCGCCAGCGTGGTCATCAGAATCGGTCGAAAACGCAGCAGACAGGCCTGGAAGATAGCGTCGCGCGGACTCATCCCCTGTTCGCGTTCAGCGGCGAGGGCGAAGTCAATCATCATGATGGCGTTTTTCTTCACGATACCGATCAGCAAAATAATGCCGATAATGGCGATAATATCGAGCTCGCTACCAGCGATGATCAGCGCCAGCAGCGCGCCGACGCCCGCCGTCGGCAGCGTTGAGAGAATCGTGATCGGATGGATAAAACTCTCATACAGCACGCCGAGCACGATATACATCGCCACCACGGCGGCGACAATAAGCCAGACGGTGCTGCCTAGCGCCGCCTGGAAGGCGAGCGTACTA
Organism: Salmonella sp. GDC200615; assembly: GCF_050574145.1. Lineage (NCBI taxonomy): Bacteria > Pseudomonadati > Pseudomonadota > Gammaproteobacteria > Enterobacterales > Enterobacteriaceae > Salmonella > Salmonella sp. GDC200615. Next base: position 1,692,543 of record NZ_CP192247.1, read on the forward strand.
CCCTGAAACTGCGTTGTAATATCTGCTGGCAGGGCGAGCGTTTTTTCCGTATCGAGAATCGCCTGCACCGCATCGCCGAGCGAATAGCCCTCCGGCACGTTAAACGAAAATGTCGTAACCGGGAACTGATCTAAATGATTGATGGAGAGCGGAGCGAAGCGCTGCTCAATGCGAGCAATCGCGCTGAGCGGTACGGTGCCGCCGTCGCGGCTCGTCAGGCGAATCGTCTCCAGCGCCGCCAGGCCCGGCGTGCTGGCGGTATTATGTTCCAGCACGACGCGGTACTGGTTCGCCTGGGTATAAATCGTTGAAATCAGGCGTTGTCCGAACGCGTTGTAGAGCGCGTTATCCACATCCGCCATGCTGATACCCAGACGGCTGGCGCTGTCGCGGTCGACATTCACCCAGGCCGCTAATCCTCGATCTTGCCAGTCACTGCTTACCTCAGAGAGCTGTGGTAACGACTGTAGCGCGTTCTGCAGTTTTGGCACCCAGTGGCTGAGCGCATCGAGCGTCGTGGCCTGCAGGGTAAACTGATACTGCGTGCGGCTGACCTGCGTGTCGATGGTTAAATCCTGCGTCGGCTGGAGATACAGCGCCACGCCGGGAATCGTCGCCACGGCGGTTTGCAGCCGGGAGATCACCTGCTGCACGCGGTCATCACGCGCATCCAGCGGCTTGAGGTTAATTTGCAGGCGCGCTCTATTGAGCGTGGGGTTAGCGCCGTCTACGCCAACAAAAGTCGTCAGGCTTTGCACCGCCGGGTCCTGTAATATCCGCTCCGCCACCTGGCGTTGACGTTGCGCCATACTGGCATACGATGACGATTGCGGCGCCTGCAGCGTCCCCTGGATAATGCCGTTATCTTGTACCGGAAAGAACCCTTTCGGAATGACTATCCACAGCATAACGCTGAGCAGGAGCGTGGCGAATGCCACGCTCAATGTAAGCCACGGATGGTTGAGCACTTTCGCTAATCCGCGTCCGTAGCTGGCGATCACGCGGTCAAACATCCGCTCGCAGGCGCGGGAAAAGCGGTTTTGTTTACGCAGAGACTGCTGGCTGAGCATACGCGCGCACATCATGGGCGTGAGCGTCAAAGAGACGACGGCGGAGATTAAAATCGCTACCGCCAACGTCACCGCAAATTCGCGGAACAGTCGACCAACAATATCGCCCATAAAGAGCAACGGGATCAGCACCGCAATCAGTGAAAAGGTGAGGGAAATAATGGTAAAGCCGATTTCGCCCGCGCCTTTGAGCGCCGCCGCCAGCGGTTTTTCTCCTTTTTCGATGTAGCGCGAGATGTTCTCGATCACCACAATCGCATCGTCCACCACGAAACCCGTGGCGATAGTGAGCGCCATCAGCGTCAGGTTATTAATGGAAAAATCCAAAAACACCATCACCGCAAAGGTGCCGATAAGCGACAGCGGTACGGCGACGCCGGGAATAATTGTGGCGGGAATATTACGTAAAAACAGATAGATAATCATGACGACCAGCGCGATCGCCAGCATCAGTTCAAACTGGGTATCGCGCACGGAAGCGCGAATATTGGTGGTGCGATCGGACAGGACCGTGACCTTCACCGATTTCGGCAGGCTTTCGGTAAGCTGGGGCAGCATCTGGCGAATGCTGTCCGCTGTCGCAATGATATTGGCGCCGGGCTGGCGTTGAACGTTCATCACGATAGCCGGCGCTTGATTCGCCCATGCGCCGAGCCAGCTATTTTCCGCCCCCTGTTCGACGGTGGCGACATCGCCCAACCGTACCGGCGCGCCGTTTTGATACGCGATGATAAGCTTGCGGTATTCGTCGGCAGACTGCATCTGATCGTTAGCAGAAAGCGTCACCGCCCGCTCGGGGCCATCCAGACTGCCTTTCGCCGAGTTGACGTTGGCGCCGGTAATTGCGGTACGGACCGTTTCGCTGGTCAGACCGAGCGCGGCGATAGCCTGAGCATTCAGTTTTACGCGTACTGCAGGGCGCTGCCCGCCGGCAAGCGTCACCAGTCCGACGCCGGAGACCTGCGAGATCTTCTGCGCCACGCGGGTTTCTACCATGTCCTCTACCTGAGTCATTGGCATCGCGTTTGAGGTGACGGCAAGCGTCATAATCGGCGGGTCCGCCGGATTGACTTTGCTATAAATCGGCGGATTCGGCAGGTCGGAAGGCAATAAATTGGTGGCTGCGTTAATCGCCGCCTGTACTTCCTGCTCGGCAACGTCCAGCGGCAGCGTCAACTGAAACTGTAGCGTTACCACCGACGCGCCGCCGGAGCTTTGCGACGACATCTGCTTCAGTCCTGACATCTGGCCGAACTGGCGCTCAAGCGGCGCGGTGACGGCGGAGGTCATGACATCCGGGCTGGCGCCAGGGTAGAGCGTAACAACCTGAATAGTGGGGTAGTCGACCTCCGGCAAAGCGGCGACGGGCAGGAAGCGATAGCCGATAATCCCGGCGAGTAAAATCGCCGCCATCAGCAGAGTGGTGGCCACGGGGCGCAGAATAAACAGACGCGAGGGGCCGCCCGTGCTGCCCGGAGGTAATACCTGCATCAGGCGCGCGCTCCTTTTTGACCTTCATGGCGGGAAGGGGATTTTTTATCCGCCACGGTGGTTTGCGGCTCAACGACCTCGACTTTTGCGCCTTCCGTCAGCCGATCAATACCATCGGTAACGACGCGATCGCCTGCCGACAAGCCAGCGCTGATCACCACGTTTCGGTTATCCTGAATACCGATTTTTACCCGCTTCTTGCTGACGTTATTTTCGTCGTTCAGCACCCACACAAAGTGGCCCTCATTGCCCATTTGCACCGCCGCGGCAGGCACCACAACGGCATTTTGTTCGGTATCGACCAGCATCCGGGCGTTCACAAATTGATTGGGGAACAGCGTATCGTCCTGATTGGTAAAGCGCGCTTTAATTTTGATCGTTCCCGTTGTGGGATCAATCTGGTTGTCCAGACTGAGCAACACACCTTCGCTCAATTTGTGCGAGTTAGTCCGATCCCAGGCTTCTACGACCAGCGTTTTCCCCGCTTTCTGCGCCTGAACCACGGTCGCGATATCGCTTTCCGGCAGAGTAAAAATGAGATCAATCGGGTGCGTTTGCGTAATGACGACAATACCTGCGGTATCGCTGCTGGAAATCTGGTTGCCGACATCCACCTGTTTCAGACCCACGCGTCCCGAGACCGGGGCCGTGATACGACTCCAGTCGAGCTGTAACTGCGCGCTGGCGACATTGGCTTCATCCGCTTTAATGGTTCCCTGGGTTTCGTTGACCAGCGCCTGTTGCGCATCCAGTTCCTGACGGGAAACCAGATTGGTTTTTGCCAGTTGCTGATAGCGCGCCAGATCACGACGCGCATTCGCCAGCGTAGCGTTATCTTTCGCCAACTGTCCCTGAGCCTGCGCCAGGGCGACCTTAAACTGGCTGGGATCGATTTGCGCCAGCAGATCGCCTGCGTTGACCTGCTGACCTTCCTGAAAGTGCAGGGAGATGAGTTGACCATCCACGCGGCTACGCACCGTAACGGTATTCGCGGCGGTCACGGTACCCAGCCCGCTCAGATAGCGCGGTACGGCCTGCGTGGTCGCGGTCGCGGCCTGTACCGGCGCCAGAGGGCCGTCGCGCATACCGCGGCGACCTGCGGCGGCGGTATGCGGCGCTTGCGCGGCGACGCCCGGCGCGGCGGTCGGGCTTTCGCTACGGCTATGCCAGAACCAGAATGCGGCGGCGGCCACTACAACCCCAATCGCTATTGCCCAGCGGAAAGTATTACTGCCTTTCATCGGTATAAGTTTCTCATCCTGAAACGTTTTGCGGAATGTTGCTTCCTCTATTGTAGTCAGCAGGGAAGGGAGAAAAATGGAGGAATTATGGAACACGGTCGGGATTATTCTGAATGGCGACTCGCTTTGCGAGGCGCTACGCAACTCTCATCGGTGAAAATCGTTAACGCGCCGGAGTGCGGTAAAGTGGCGGCACGGCAATGAAGGTAAGCCACCGATTTCAGCAGGACGCTGAAACGGGAAAGCCCCTCCCGAGGAAGGGGCCAAAATAAGGAAAGGGTTATGATGAAGGTAGTCATCATACTGGTGATACTCTTAGTGATTAGCTTCCAGGCTTACTAAGACACCAGGGGGAGGAGGAATCCTCCCTAACCCTCACTCCTGACGTTAAGCCACATCAAGAATAATGTCAATCCATCAGCGCTGGGCTTGCGAGGCGCTTAGCGGAAAACGACCTCTGCCCAGCGAGCCAGTCCTGCGGTGACGGAGCCGAAATCATCGCCGCCAGCGACGGGTATGCCCGGTAACTGTTCGGAAAGCGCTTTTTTAATCAATGGCGAACGGGCGCTGCCGCCGGTCAGATAGATGACATCCGGTTTTTCCTGCGCGCTGTCCAGCGCCAGTTGCACCTGTTCCAGAATACGCGCCAGCGGTTGATCCAGCGCCGCTTCCAGTCCTTGCTGGCTGATAGCGACCGCAAGGTCGTCGCTGATAAATGGCAGCCTCGCCGTAACATCCGCCTGGCCGGAAAGGGCGATTTTGCTCTCTTCCGCGCAGCGTACCAGGCGGTAACTAAGCCGCTGACGCCAGACCTTGAGCAGCAACGCGACCTTGTCTGCTTCACGCGCGTTGCGAACCAAATCGTTCAACAGACGACCATTCGCGCTACTGTAAAAATCGCTTTGCGCCGGGACGTCGTTAATCGCCACGGCGTTCCACCACGGCAGCACCGGTAGGGCGATGCCTTTTTCGGTTTCGCCGCCCATGCCCAGCAAAGGCATCAGATTTTTAAAGGCCAGCGCGATATCCAGATCGTTTCCGCCCACGCGGCAACCGCTGTGCCCCAACAGGCTGTTTTCACGATCGGCGCGCTGACGCCACTGCGGCCCCATCAGCAGCATGGAACAGTCGGTGGTACCGCCGCCAATATCCACGACCAGCACACGCTTCTCTTCCCGCAGCGTAGCTTCGTAGTCCAGGCCCGCCGCAACCGGTTCATACTGGAATACCACCTCCTGAAAACCGGCGCGTTTTGCCGCCCGCTCCAGAATACCCTGCGCCTGGCGGTTCGCGTCATCGCCGCCGAGTCCCTGAAAGTTGATCGGGCGACCGATCACCGCCTGGGTAATGGCCTCCGGCAATTGGCTGTGCGCCGTATGACGAATATGTACCATCATGGCGCAGACTAAATCTTCAAACAGCGCGACCTGCTGCGGTTTCAGGCCGCTGGCGCCTAAAAAGGATTTCGGCGATTTGACAAACCAGACCTCCTGGGGATCGTCAATATAGTGCGCCAGCGACGCCAGACCAAACTGTACGCTTTGCGCGCCAACCTCAATATCTTCCTCGCGGTTGTAGCGTATCGCGCGGCGTAGCAGCGCCTGGGTTTCTTCGTCCGTTGCCGGCACATCATGATGGCGATACAGCCACTCGCTCACCGCTTCGCGCGTCGGCGCGCACAGCATAGACGGCAGTAATGCGCTGTTATTCTCCATTGTCAGCAACTGTGGATGCCCGTCGCGCATAATGGCGACCGAGCAGTTTGCCGTACCGTAATCAAATCCGATAAACACCTTAAAATCCCCATGCCAGTGAAGAAGGGGCGTGACTTTAGCGAAATGTCGTCGCGGCGACAACTGGAATATGAAAGCAAGGCGTTACGTGCGATTAGCGTTTATGCTGAAAGGTCAAATAAAGGAGAAAAGTATGTTTACCCTGAGCTGGCAGCCGCCTTACGACTGGTCGTGGATGTTGGGCTTTCTTGCCGCGCGTGCGGTGGACGGCGTGGAAACGGTAGGCGAGGGCTTTTATGCGCGCAGCCTGGTGGTGGGCGAGCATCGCGGACTGATCAGCGTGAGCCCCCATCTGCCCACCCACACTGTGCAGGTCAGCGTGAGCGCCGGATTACTTCCCGTCGCGCCGGCGTGTCTGGCGAAGGTTTCGCGTCTGTTTGATCTTGACTGCCAGCCCGCGCAGGTTGCCGCCGTGCTGGGGCCACTGGGCGAGGACAGACCGGGGCTGCGTTTACCGGGATCGGTTGATACGTTTGAACAAGGCGTGCGGGCGATACTGGGGCAACTGGTGAGTGTCGCGATGGCGGCAAGGTTGACGGCGAAAGTGGCGCGCTGCTATGGCGAGGCGTTGCCGGATGCGCCCGATTATGTCTGTTTTCCCGGTCCGGAAACGCTGGCGTTGGCCGATCCGCTGGCGCTGAAAGCTCTGGGGATGCCGCTGCGGCGCGCCGAAGCGCTGATTCATCTGGCGCAGGCGACGCTGGCGGGAAAACTGGCGCTCGCCGCGCCGCCGGATATTGAGCAGAGCGTTAAAAATTTACAAACGTTTCCGGGAATTGGCCGCTGGACGGCGAACTATTTCGCCCTGCGCGGTTGGCAGGCAAAAGATATCTTTTTACCCGATGATTACTTAATTAAGCAGCGCTTCGCCGGGATGACGCCCGCGCAGATCCGTCGCTACGCGGAGCGCTGGAAACCGTGGCGTTCCTACGCGCTACTGCATATCTGGTATACCCACGGCTGGCAACCGTCAATGGATAGCGAAATAGCTGGTATTCAGTAATAAATCCAGCGGTTGCGCTTCGGCGATAGTGTCGCCATAAATCAGATCCACGCCAATACGGGAGAGCGTATCCAGCACCTGTGGGTTTTGTACCGGCCCGGCGAGCGTTTTGATGTCCAGATGCTGGGCGTGTCCCTGGATGATCGAGGTCAGCATTTCATCCATTAAACTTTCATGAACGTTGGCGATAAGGTCGCTATCCAGCAGTAAATAATCGACGATATGCGGGGGCAGTAAATTAAACAGCTGTAAATCGCGCCCGACATGGCTGAGAATCACCTGGCAGCCGCGTTGCCGCAGTTTTCGCAGAGTCGCAGCGGCGGTCTGCGCCTGCTTAACGATAACGTCAGCCGGGATAATCAGATGTAATAACCGTGGCGGCAGTGGGCTATGCTCCAGTTGTTCCAGCAGCTCATCAATAAGGGTCGCGCTGTATAATCCCGCGGCGGACAGCGGCAGCGCAACGCTTAATCCCTTGCTGGCGACGGCGGTCGCCGCATGGTGGAAAAACTCATGGAATACCCGTCGGTCAAGCGCGTGATGCAGCGCGGAGTCGGCTAACCCTGCCCGGAACGCGCGCTCTTCCAACACTTCCCCTTCGCTGGTCCACAGCCTGAGTGAGACCAGCCAAAAGCTGGTGGCCTCCGGCGTACGCGGCGGCGCGACGTTTCTGGCAAGCATCAGCAGGTGGTTATTTTTAATCATATGCCACTGTTCTTCCAGCGGCATCATTCCCTTTGAGGAGGTTAATGCGTGCTGCGGTTCGTACACGGTCAGACGGCCGCGACCGCTATTTTTCGCGGCGTAGCAGGCTATATCGGCCTGAGACACGACCTCTGTGAGCTGGCAGTTATGTTCATTTATCATTGTGATCCCGGCGCTGGCGCCGATCCGATGCAGGCGTCCTTCCCACATAAAGTGATACTCATTAACGGCGTTGATAAGCCGCGTCACGATAAAGCGTGCGCTGTCACTATTACAATCCGGCAGCAACAGGCCAAACTCATCGCCACCCAGACGGGCCAGAAGATCGCCGGATCGAAGCATACTGAGCATCAGTGACGCGAGTTCGCGCAATAAGGCATCGCCGGCGGCATGTCCCGCGCTGTCGTTAACCGCTTTAAAACGGTCCAGATCGATAAACACCAGCGCATGATGTTGAGGCGATTCCTGTATTGTTTGCAGGCGCTGTTGAAGCTGTTTTTCAAAACTAGCGCGGTTGGCAAGATGGGTGAGGGCGTCATGCGTTGCGCTGTAGCTGAGCTGGCGTAACATTTTTCGTGATTCGGTAACGTCCTGGATAACCAGAACCGAACCAATCTTATCGCCGTCAAGCGTACTGAGCGGCGTGATACTGTAATGAATATCGTAGCTGCCGCCGTTATGACAATGGAGCACTATCTCCTGTTCCATGTCCGATCGCGACCTGTCGGCGCGATAAATATCCTCCAGCAGCGGCCCCTTATCACCTGACGTAATGCGCAGAACCGTTAATAATGGCGCGCCTAAAGCATCCTCTTGCCGCCAGCCGCTCATCTTCTCGGCGATCGGGTTCATAAAGGTGATATTCATCGCGACATCAATACACACCACCGCTTCTCCGATAGAGTCAAGCGTGATGTGCAACCGTTCTTTTTCCTGAAACAGCGCGTCGTTCGCTTGTGTAATACGTTCCATCAACCGCTGGTTTTCCTGCTCGCTTTGCTTGAGATCGTTAATATCTTCAATCTGAGCAATAAAATAGAGAGGTTTATTGTCTTTATGACGAACCAGCGAGACGGCCAGTAGCGCCCAGACGACATCGCCGTTGCGGGTGTAGTAGCGTTTTTCCATGGAATAGCTATTGATGTCGCCGCGCACCAGCATGTTTAGCTGTTCAAGGTCATTATTCAGGTCTTCCGGCCAGGTCAATTGCTGAAATGTCATCGTGCGTAATTCATCCTGGCTATAGCCAAGAAAATGGCTCAGAGATTTATTGACCTGTAGCCACTGACCCTCCGTACCGACCAGCGCCATACCAATGGCGGAATACTCCATCGCGTTGCGAAAGCGGGATTCGCTCTCGGTGATATGTTTGCGCTCCGTGCGAAACGCGTACATCACCATCGTCATCATATTGGCAGGCAGCAGGATCATTAAAAAAGGCAGCCACGGCATATTGACCATCACGTCGGTTTTCGGCGTGGCGAGCAGCGTGGGGTCATTGGCCAGCATGAGCGAGACCACGATAACGGTAGCTAAAAAAATTAAAAACGCCTCCATTCGCGGCAGGCGCACCGCACTCCACATCAACAGGACGATAACGCACGTAAACGGCCACGGAATATAGCGCATAGCGAGCCAGCTTAGCGCCAGCGTAATGACCAGCGTCAACAGCGTTTCCAGCAACAGATGCGGGTCGCGATGACGCAATAGATAGTGTGGTTTAAACAGTAAACCTAACGGCACCAGCGTCAGCGCGCCGATGGCTTCCGATAATACCCAAATCAGAAACGCTTTCGAGGCGACCGCTTCCGGCGCTATCAGCCAAAATAACAGGCCGCCGAGTAGCGGCGGAATCACGGCGCTGCCGATAGCCAGACGAAACCAGTCATTCAAATTTTGTAAGGGATTGTAGCTGGGGAGCAGTTTTCGCAGCAGTATCGCGCCAGTGGCCGCCTCGATAATATTTATTGCCGTCCAGCTAAAGTTAAGCGAGGCGGCAGGAAATAAAGTCAGTGAGGCTCCGATGCTGCCGAGCGAGCAGGCGACCGCGATCCCTGGCCACAGACGGCCCGCATGGCGGTAAAACGCGACCATCATAATGGAGGTGGGGAACCACAGCGGCGCGAGTTGGGTGCCGACACGCGATAATACGAGCGAAAAGAGCGTAAAGACAAACGCGACCAGGCCTAAACTGACCAGACGCAATAGCGGGTGGGGGACGGTAACGAAAACATGTTGGGATGGTTTACTCATTACCACTCTATCCGAATCGCCGGTAACGTCGCGGAATACCGGACGCGTCAGTTTACTCTGTGATTATGCTAGTATAAACGCGTAATGATTTATACGCTGGCTGAATATAAATTGTGGCTCCCGGCGTATTCCTCCTCCAGACGGGGCGATAAATCCGCTGTCCGCGTTAAAACTGAACGCTTTTACGTCGCGACGTCGAATACGCCGCCAACAAATTCACCGTGGCATAGCGCCGGACTGGTATCGCGCTGCTGAAATCCCTATAATTGCCGCGTTTGGCGTTTCGGCGCCCCCCTTCCTTACATCCAGGTTAATCAGGTCGCTAAATTTATGACTGATCAGTCTCATCAGTGCGTCATTATCGGTATCGCTGGCGCATCGGCTTCCGGCAAGAGTCTTATTGCCAGTACCCTTTACCGCGAATTGCGTGAACAAGTGGGTGACGAACATATTGGCGTTATTCCCGAAGACAGTTATTACAAAGATCAAAGCCATCTGTCGATGGAAGAACGCGTAAAAACTAACTATGACCATCCGAATGCGATGGATCACAGCCTGCTATTTCAGCATCTTCAGGCGCTCAAGCGCGGTTCGGCGATTGAATTACCGGTATACAGTTATGTTGAGCATACCCGTATGCAGGAAACGGTTCGCGTAGAACCGAAGAAAGTGATTATTCTTGAAGGTATTCTGTTACTGACCGACGCGCGTTTGCGTGAAGAGATGAACTTCTCTATTTTTGTCGATACGCCGCTGGATATCTGTTTGATGCGCCGTATCAAACGCGATGTGAACGAGCGTGGTCGCTCAATGGATTCGGTGATGGCGCAATATCAGAAAACGGTGCGTCCGATGTTCCTGCAATTTATTGAGCCTTCCAAACAATATGCGGATATTATCGTGCCGCGCGGCGGTAAAAACCGCATCGCTATTGATATTCTGAAAGCGAAAATCAGCCAGTTCTTTGAATAAATCTGGCGAATTGTGTACCGTTCAGTGATAACCTGGTTAGCCCTTGATGTGCTTGATTTAAGGGCTTGATGCGCGAAAGGAGAAAGTGCCATGCGTTTATGCGACCGAGATATTGAAGCCTGGCTGGATGAAGGCCGTTTGTCTATCACCCCGCGACCTCCCGTAGAGCGCATTAACGGCGCGACGGTCGATGTACGTCTTGGCAATAAATTTCGAACCTTCCGTGGCCATACGGCGGCGTTTATCGATCTGAGCGGGCCGAAAGACGAGGTCAGCGCGGCGCTGGATCGAGTGATGAGCGATGAAATCGTTTTGCCGGACGGCGAGGCATTTTATCTGCATCCGGGCGAGTTGGCGCTGGCTGTCACCTTTGAATCCGTTACCCTGCCGCCGGATTTAGTGGGCTGGCTGGATGGTCGCTCCTCGCTGGCGCGTCTGGGATTGATGGTGCATGTGACGGCGCACCGTATCGATCCCGGCTGGTCGGGCTGCATTGTGCTTGAGTTTTACAACTCCGGGAAGCTGCCGCTGGCGTTGCGTCCGGGTATGCTCATCGGCGCGCTGAGCTTTGAGCCGCTGTCCGGCCCGGCGGCGCGGCCTTATAACCGCCGTCAGGATGCCAAATATCGCGATCAGCAGGGCGCTGTCGCCAGCCGGATTGATAAAGACTGAGCCATTCGGCGCAATACTGCCGGTCCATTGAGGGTAGCATGAGACGATTTCTGACGACGCTGATGATTCTCCTGGTCGTGCTGGTGGCCGGATTCTCTGCGTTGGTATTGTTGGTCAATCCGAATGATTTCCGCGCCTATATGGTGCAGCAGGTTGCCGCGCGTAGTGAATACCAGTTGCAACTGGACGGGCCGCTGCGCTGGCACGTATGGCCGCAACTCAGCATCCTTTCCGGGCGAATGACGCTAACGGCGCGAGGCGCCAGCGAACCGCTGGTGCGGGCTGACAATATGCGCCTGGATGTCGCTTTATGGCCGCTGTTGAGTCATCAGCTTCATGTTAAGCAGGTGATGCTGAAAGGCGGGGTGATTCAACTGACGCCGCAAACGGAAGCGGTACGCAGTGATGATGCGCCGGTCGCGCCGAAAGATAATACCTTGCCGGACGTAGCGGAAGATCGCGGCTGGTCGTTTGATATTCGTAGCCTGCGCGTTGCCGACAGCGTGCTGGTTTTCCAGCATGAAAATGATGATCAGGTCACGGTGCGCGATATTCGTCTGAATATGGAACAAGATGCCGAGCATCGCGGCACGTTTGATTTTTCGGGACGCGTGAACCGCGATCAGCGGGATCTTGCTTTATCGTTCAGCGGAACGGTGGATGCTTCCGATTATCCGCATAACTTAACCGCGGGTATTGAGCAACTGCGCTGGCAATTGCAGGGCGCGGATTTACCGGCGCAGGGGATTGAGGGGCAGGGACAGCTGCAGGCGCAGTGGCAGGAGGCGCAAAAACGTCTTTCATTTAACCACTTAAATTTAACGGCGAATGACAGTTCTCTGACCGGACACGTTCAGGTAACGCTGGCGGAGCAGCCGGAATGGCAAATTGACCTCCAGTCCAGCAAGCTTAATCTGGACAACCTGTTGCCGCATCATAGCGCCGTGGCTCAGACGGGCGGCGCGGTGTCGCAGGGGCAAAATACGCTCCCCCTGACCAGGCCAGTTATCGCGTCGCGTGTTGGTGCGCCGCCTTATCAGGGGCTGCAAAGCTTTACGGCGGAGATTGCTTTACAGGCGGATTCAGTTCGCTGGCGGGGAATGGACTTTACCCAGGTTTCGACGAAGATGTCTAATCAGGCCGGATTGCTGGATATTACCGAGTTGCAGGGGAAACTGGCCGACGGAGAGATGTCGCTACCCGGCACGCTTGACGCCCGCACCGCCAGTCCACGCATCGAGTTCCACCCTCGCCTCAACCATGTTGAGATTGGGACTATCCTGAAAGCCTTCAATTATCCGATTAGCCTGACCGGTAAGATGTCGCTGGTTGGCGATTTCTCCGGGGCGGATATTGACGCGGAGGCATTTCGCCACAGCTGGAAAGGAAAAGCGCATGTTGACATGAGCAATACGCGCCTCGAAGGAATGAATTTCCAGCAACTGGTGCAGCAGGCCGTAGAGCGAAGCGGCGGCGACGCGCAGCAGTCGCAGGAAAATATGGACAACGCGACCCGACTGGATCGCTTCACGACCGATCTGACGCTAAATAAGGGCACGCTGACGCTCGACGACATGGTCGGGCAATCTTCTATGCTGGCGTTAACCGGCAGCGGAACGCTGGACCTGGTTAAGCAGAGCTGTGATACGCAATTTAATCTGCGTGTGCTGGGCGGCTGGAACGGCGATAGCAACCTGATCACCTTCCTGAAAGAGACGCCGGTGCCGCTGCGCGTCTATGGCAAGTGGCAGGAGCTGAACTATACCCTGCAAGTGGATCAGTTATTGCGTAAGCATTTACAGGATGAGGCGAAGCGTCGGCTCAACGACTGGGCGGAGCGCAATAAAGATACCCGCAATGGTAAAGATGTGAAGAAACTGCTGGATAAGCTGTAGTTTTTGGCCAAAGGGCAGAGCCGGATGGCAAGGCTAACGCGCCTCCGGCCTGCCTGGTAAGCAGGCCGGGGCAGGTGAACAGGCGTTACATCTCCTGGTCTGGCTCGCCGTTATGCAGCGGAATTAACTGCACTTTCTGCACTCGATGGCTTTCTACCTGCAATGTTTTCAGCAAATAATCACCCACCTGAACCTCTTCACCGGTTTGCGGTATGCGCTGCAAATATTCCATCAATAATCCGGCAATCGTATGGTATTCCCGTTTTTCATCCAGCGGTAGCGGCACGTACTGCACCAAATCCTCCAGCGGCATATGGCCGTTTGCTGTCCAGGAACCGTCCGGGTTCTTCTGAATATCGTGGCGGGCGTCAATTTCCTCGACTTCATTCGGCAAATTACCGGCGATAGTCTCCATGACATCGCTTAATGTCACAATGCCTTCAACCGAGCCAAACTCATCTACGACAAAGGCAAAATGGGTTCTGGCGTTACGGAACTGCTCCAGCGCAGGCAGCAGCGGCAATGTTTCCGGGAAAACCAGCGGTTGGCGAATCAGCGCCCGCAGGTTGAGCGGTTCGCCGCGCAGCGATTGTTGCAACAGATCGATGACGTGGACGACGCCGAGTAAATCTTCCTGTTCATTCTCACCCGTCACGACCAGACGCGTATGCTGGTTCTTTTCCAGCAGAGCGCGGATTTCCGCTTCCGGCGCGTTGAGATCGATATGCTCGATATCGTGACGCGACGTCATGATGCTACTTACGGTGCGCTGGTTGAGATTCAGCACCCGCTTAATCATCCTGCGCTCCTGCGGATTAAAAATCTGGCTGTCGTCATGGTCTGCCAGCATCGCGGCGGTTTCCGCATCCAGTTCGGCATCCTCTTTTTTACCGCTAATCAGCCGCATCACGGCCTCCGTTGTGCGCTGGCGCAGCGTATGGTTAGCGGAAAGAAAACGGCGGCGGTTAAAAATAGCCAGTTGGTTGAGCGCCTCGATCATCACCGAGAAGCCGATAGCCGCGTACAGATACCCTTTCGGAATGTGGAAACCAAACCCTTCCGCCACCAGGCTAAAGCCGATCATTAGCAGGAAGCTAAGACACAAAATGACAATGGTGGGATGGTTGTTCACAAATCGGGTCAGTGACTTGCTGGCGAGCAGCATCAGGCTAATGGCGATTATCACGGCCGCCATCATGACCGCCAGGTGATCGACCATCCCCACGGCGGTAATCACGGAGTCGAGAGAAAAGATAGCGTCCAGCACCACGATTTGCGCGACCACCGCCCAGAATTTCGCCCCCTTACGCTGGGTAGGGTTGGCGCTATCTTTCCCTTCCAGCCGTTCGTTGAGCTCCATGGTGGCTTTAAAGAGCAGGAAGAAGCCGCCGAACAGCATAATCAGATCGCGGGCGCTAAAGCTTAACGCCTGTACGCTAAAAAGCGGCTTAGTCAAGGTGACCAGCCACGAGATTGACGCCAGCAGCAGCAGGCGCATGATCATCGCCAGTATCAGGCCGGTAATGCGCGCGCGGTCGCGCTGCCCCGGCGGTAGTTTTTCAGCGAGGATGGCAATAAAGACCAGGTTATCAATGCCGAGAACAAGTTCGATAACGATTAACGTTACCAGTCCGGCCCAGATTGACGGATCGGCAATCCATTCCATAGTAAGAGCAATACCTTCTGTAATATGATAATTGTCACAATTCGATCATGGATAATACGGCGGAAAAATGCAATGCCGCAGCGCAATTTATCTTTGTTACTCGGCTATAAAATAACTTTAAAATAGCCGTAATGTTTCTGTCAGAAATTAAATAATGTCAAGAATATATTTAGGAAATATCGCAGGTGGAGTGGAGTAAATAAATATTGTCAACATCAATAAAATCCTAAAATCATCTGTTAATTCATTTAATATTAATCTTAAAAATATAGAATGGCGGGTTTGTTACCTTGCCTGTCATTAGGTTAGCTGCAACAATTCTTGCAGGATTAAGATAGCGCTCTTAAATATCCTGTCACGACATCGAGAAAACTATTAATACGTAACCTTTATTTCGCTGAAGATTTTTATCTGAACGAGGATAAAATCTGAGGGGAATGCGAAAATTTAGAATAATCAGTGTATTGGTAGCTAAGAAGCCAGGGGCGGTAGCGTGCCTGAAAGCCTGAATATAAGCCTTTATTATTCTGTCAATAGCCTGCGGATGAATTGATTTTTTTTCAGAATGATGCCAGTTAATTTTCTCTGCCATTAACTGCAAGGTAAATGTGCACGGACGAAGCCGCTATTTAAATTGCACAGGATAATGACTCTGCCAAAGTGATAAATAATCAATGATGAAATCCAAAATGAAATTGATGCCATTATTGGCGTCGCTCAGCTTGATAAGTGGTTGCACAGTACTTCCGGGCAGCAATATGTCTACGATGGGGAAAGATGTGATCAAACAGCAAGACGCTGACTTTGATCTCGACCGGATGGTCAATGTGTATCCGCTGACGCCACGGCTGGTTGAGCAATTACGCCCGCGGCCCAATGTCGCGCAACCGAATATGTCGCTGGACCAGGAGATCGCCAGCTATCAGTATCGCGTCGGGCCTGGCGATGTGCTGAATGTCACCGTCTGGGATCACCCGGAATTGACCACGCCAGCGGGCCAGTACCGTAGCTCAAGCGATACCGGCAACTGGGTACAGCCGGACGGCACCATGTTTTATCCCTACATTGGCAAGGTTAGCGTCGTCGGTAAAACTTTGTCAGAGATTCGCAGCGATATTACCGGGCGTTTAGCGAAGTACATCGCGGACCCGCAGGTGGATGTCAATATCGCCGCTTTCCGCTCGCAAAAAGCGTATATCTCCGGCCAGGTGAATAAATCCGGTCAGCAGGCCATTACTAACGTACCGCTAACCGTCCTGGATGCGATTAACGCCGCGGGCGGCCTGACCGATATGGCGGACTGGCGCAACGTCGTGTTGACGCACAACGGCAAAGAACAGCGCATTTCGCTACAGGCGCTGATGCAAAATGGCGATCTTAGTCAGAACCGCTTGCTCTACCCTGGCGACATTCTGTATGTGCCGCGCAATGACGATCTGAAAGTCTTTGTCATGGGCGAAGTGAAAAAACAGAGCACCCTCAAAATGGATTTCAGCGGCATGACGCTCACCGAAGCATTGGGCAATGCGGAAGGCATCGATCTGACCACCTCCAACGCCAGCGGCATTTTTGTGATTCGTCCGTTGAAAGGCGAGGGGGAACGCGGCGGCAAGATCGCCAATATCTACCAGCTTGATATGTCTGACGCCACGTCATTGGTGATGGCGACGGAATTCCGACTTCAGCCTTACGATGTGGTGTACGTCACGACCGCGCCGGTTGCTCGCTGGAACCGTCTGATCAATCAGTTGCTGCCAACCATTAGCGGTGTCCGTTATATGACGGATACGGCAGCGACATTCATTCCTGGTAATCGTTATGTTTAACAAAATCTTAGTGGTCTGTGTGGGGAATGTTTGCCGTTCCCCGACGGCGGAACGTTTGCTAAAACGCTTTCATCCCTCGCTGACGGTTGCGTCCGCAGGATTAGGCGCGCTGGTCGGCAAAGGCGCCGATCCTGCGGCGGCGAGCGTGGCGAGCGCCCACAATCTGTCTTTGGAAAATCACTGCGCAAGGCAAATTTCCGCGCGTCTGTGCCGGGAATATGACCTGATTCTGACGATGGAGAAACGTCACATCGCCGCCCTGTGCGACATTGCGCCGGAAATGCGCGGCAAGGTAATGCTGTTTGGTCACTGGGACAGCGAGCGTGAAATACCGGACCCGTATCGCAAAAGCCGCGATGCGTTTGAGGCGGTGTACACATTACTGGAAAGGTCTGCCCGCCAGTGGGCGCAGGCACTGAATGCAGAGCAGGGAAAACCATGACAGAAAAAGTAAAACAATCTGCGGCGGTTACGGGTAGCGATGAAATCGATATCGGGCGCCTGGTCGGAACGGTGATTGAAGCGCGTTGGTGGGTGTTGGGGACGACGACCATATTTGCGCTGTGCGCGGTAATTTATACGTTCTTCGCCACGCCCATCTATAGCGCCGATGCGCTGGTGCAGATTGAACAAAACGCCGGTAATTCGCTGGTACAGGATATCAACAGTGCATTAGCGAATAAGCCGCCGGCTTCCGATGCGGAAATTCAGCTCATTCGATCGCGCCTGGTGCTTGGGAAGACCGTTGACGATCTGGATCTGGATATTGCCGTCACCAAAAACACCTTTCCGCTGTTCGGCGCCGGGTGGGAACGGCTGATGGGGCGTCACAATGAAATGGTGAAAGTCACGACATTCACCCGACCAGAGACGATGAGCGGACAGATCTTCACCCTCAAAGTGCTGGGCGACAAACGTTATCAGTTGGTTAGCGACGGCGGATTTAGCGCGCAGGGCGTTGTGGGCCAGCCACTCAATAAAGACGGCGTGACGATGCAGGTAGAGGCGATTGACGCCCGTCCTGATACAGAATTTACGGTGAGTAAATTCTCAACGCTTGGCATGATTAATAACCTGCAAAATAACCTCACCGTAACGGAAACCGGCAAAGATACCGGCGTTCTGAGCCTGACGTTCACGGGAGAGGATCGCGACCAGATCCGCGAAATTCTCAACAGTATTACCCGTAACTATCTGCAACAGGATATTGCGCGGAAATCTGAAGAGGCGGGGAAGAGCCTGGCGTTTCTGGCAAAACAACTGCCGGAAGTCCGCAGCCGTCTGGATGTGGCGGAAAACAAGCTAAACGCTTTCCGCCAGGATAAAGACTCGGTGGATTTACCGCTGGAGGCGAAGGCGGTGCTCGATTCGATGGTTAATATCGACGCCCAGTTGAATGAGTTGACGTTTAAAGAGGCGGAAATTTCCAAGCTCTTTACCAAAGCGCATCCGGCCTACCGCACCCTGCTGGAAAAACGTAAAGCGCTGGAAGATGAAAAAGCCAAACTGAACGGGCGGGTGACGGCAATGCCGAAAACCCAGCAGGAGATTGTGCGTTTGACCCGCGATGTGGAGTCCGGCCAGCAGGTTTATATGCAACTGCTTAATAAACAGCAGGAGCTGAAAATCACCGAAGCCAGCACCGTTGGCGATGTGCGCATCGTTGACCCGGCGATTACCCAGCCGGGCGTGCTGAAGCCGAAAAAGGCGTTGATTATTCTCGGCAGCATTATTCTGGGATTAATGTTATCGATTGTCGGCGTGCTGCTGCGCTCGCTGTTTAATCGCGGTATCGAAAGCCCGCAGGCGCTGGAGGAGCACGGGATCAGCGTCTATGCCAGTATTCCGCTGTCGGAATGGCAAAAAGCGCGCGATAGCGTCAAAACCATTAAAGGGATTAAGCGTTACAAGCAGAGCCAACTGCTGGCGGTGGGCAATCCGACCGATCTGGCGATTGAGGCGATTCGCAGCCTGCGCACCAGCCTCCATTTCGCCATGATGCAGGCGCAAAATAATGTACTCATGCTCACAGGCGTCAGCCCCTCTATCGGTAAAACCTTTGTTTGCGCCAACCTGGCGGCCGTCATCAGCCAGACGCATAAACGGGTATTACTGATCGACTGCGATATGCGCAAGGGCTACACCCATGAACTGCTCTGCACCAATAACGTGGACGGCTTATCTGACATTCTGGCGGGCAAAGGCGAGATAGCCTCCTGCGCGAAACCTACGGCGATCGCTAATTTTGATCTTATTCCGCGCGGTCAGGTGCCGCCTAATCCATCGGAACTGCTGATGAGCGAGCGCTTCGGCGAGCTGATCGCCTGGGCAAGCAGCCGCTACGACCTGGTATTAATCGACACGCCGCCGATTCTGGCCGTGACGGACGCCGCGATTGTGGGTCGCCACGTCGGGACGACGCTGATGGTGGCGCGTTATGCCGTCAACACCTTAAAAGAGGTGGAAACCAGTCTGAGCCGTTTTGACCAGAATGGCATTCAGGTCAAAGGCGTCATTCTCAACTCCATTTTTCGCCGGGCGACGGGCTACCAGGATTATGGTTATTACGAGTATGAATACCAGTCAGATTCCAAATAAAAAATAAGGCGTGCCGGATGGCGCGGCCTGTGACTGTAGGCCGGACAAGCGTAGCGCCATGCGGCAAAACTATCTGGGGAATAAGCATGACAACAGACAATCCGCTGATCTCAATTTATATGCCAACCTGGAACAGGCAGCAGTTGGCTATCCGGGCGATTAAATCAGTACTACGTCAGGACTACCGCCACTGGGAGATGATCATCGTGGATGATTGCTCCTCGTCTTATCAGCAGCTACAACAATTTGTTGAGGAGCTGAACGACCCGCGCGTCCGTTATACCCATAACGCCAGGAATACCGGCGCCTGCGCGGTTCGCAACCAGGCCATTATGCAGGCTCAAGGACACTACATTACCGGTATTGATGATGACGATGAATGGACGCCAAACCGTCTGAGCGTGTTTCTGGCCCATAAACACCAGTTGACTACGCACGCCTTTTTGTATGCCAACGACTATGTGTGCGAGGGCGAGGTCTACTCTCAGCCTGCCAGCCTGCCGCTGTATCCGAAATCCCCTTATTCGCGCCGCTTGTTCTACAAGCGCAATATTATTGGCAATCAGGTTTTTACCTGGGCCTGGCGTTTTAAAGCGTGTTTGTTCGATACCGAACTCAAGGCGGCGCAGGATTACGACATTTTTCTGCGCATGGTGGTGGAGTATGGCGAACCGTGGAAAGTTGAAGAGGCGACGCAAATTTTACATATCAACCACGGCGAGATGCAGATTACCTCTTCGCCGAAAAAGTTCTCCGGCTATTTCCATTTTTATCGTAAGCACAAAGATAAATTCGATCGCGCCAGCAAAAAATACCAGCTTTTTACGCTGTACCAAATTCGCAATAAGCGAATGACCTGGCGCACGTTGCTGACGTTGCTCTCCGTGCGTAACAGCAAACGCCTGGCGGCCGGGCTGCGGGGGCGATAACGATGTTGGAAGACTTACGCGCGAATAGCTGGAGCTTACGCCCCTGTTGCATGGTGCTGGCCTACCGTATCGCTCATTTTTGTTCCGTCTGGCGCAAAAAGAATGTGCTGAATAATCTGTGGGCCGCGCCGGTGCTGGTGCTGTATCGCGTGATCACGGAATGCCTGTTCGGGTATGAAATCCAGGCCGCCGCGACCATTGGTCGGCGGTTCACTATCCATCATGGTTACGCGGTAGTGATTAACAAACATGTCGTCGCCGGCGACGATTTTACCATTCGCCACGGCGTCACCATTGGCAATCGCGGCGCGGACAGCCTGGCTTGTCCGGTGATTGGTCACGGCGTTGAGCTGGGGGCGAATGTCATCCTGCTTGGCGATATTACTATCGGTAATCACGTCACGATTGGCGCGGGTAGCGTGGTACTTGACAGTATTCCGGACCATGCGCTGGTGGTGGGAGAAAAAGCACGGGTGAAGGTCAGCACATGAATATTCTGCAATTTAATGTACGGCTGGCGGAAGGCGGCGCGGCGGGAGTGGCGTTGGATCTCCATCTGCGGGCGCTGCAAAAAGGGCTGACGTCACGTTTTGTCTATGGTTATGGCAAAGGCGGAAAAAAAAGCGTCAGCCACCACCGTTATCCGCAGGTGATAAAACAGACGCCGCGCGGCACGGCAATCGCTAATATCGCGCTGTTTCGTTTCCTGAATCGCGATCTGTTTGGCAATCTCGACAATCTTTACCGCACGGTTATCCAGACATCCGGCCCGCTGGTGCTGCATTTTCATGTTCTCCACAGTTACTGGCTAAACCTGGCGGATATCGTGACGTTTTGCGAAAAAGTCAAAGCGCAAAAACCGGACGTCACGCTGGTCTGGACGCTGCACGATCACTGGAGCGTCACCGGGCGTTGCGCCTTCACCGACGGTTGCGAGGGCTGGAAAAGCGGCTGCCAAAAATGTCCGACCCTAAGCAATTATCCGCTGGTCAGGGTGGATCGGGCGCACCAGCTTATTGGCGGCAAACGTCAGCGCTTTCGGGACATGCTGAGGCTGGGCTGCCAGTTTATTTCGCCGAGCCAGCATGTGGCCGAGGCCTTTAACAGCGTTTATGGCGCGGGACTCTGCCGGGTGATTAACAACGGTATCGATCTGGCGACCGAGGCGATTCTCGCGCAACTATCACCTGTGCCGCTGAATCCGGGCAAACCGCGGATCGCCATTGTGGCGCATGACTTGCGTTACGACGGCAAAACTGACCAGCGTCTGGTACACGACATGATGGCGCTGGGCGAAAAAATTGAACTGCATACCTTCGGTAAATTTTCGCCTTTTACCGGCCAAAACGTTGTTAATCACGGTTTTGAAACCGATAAGCGCAAATTAATGAGCGCGCTCAATGAGATGGATGCGCTGGTCTTTAGCTCGCGGGTCGATAACTATCCGCTGATCTTGTGTGAAGCGCTCTCGATCGGCGTACCGGTGCTCGCTACCCACAGCGAGGCGGCGCAGGAGGTGCTGGCGAAATCCGGCGGCCAGACCTTTGCCGCTACAGATGTACTGCGCCTGGCGCAGCGGCGTAAGCCAGAGATTGCTCAGGCGGTATTTGGCGCCACGCTGGACGCCTTTCGTATGCGTAGCCGCGTCGCGTACAGCGGTCAACAGATGCTGGAGGAGTATGTCTCGTTCTATCAGAATCTGTAGCTATCTGCTGCTGCCGCTGATCTACCTACTGGTCAATGTCAAGATTGCCCAACTGGGGGAAAGCTTTCCCATTACCATCGTCACTTTTTTACCGCTGTTGCTGCTGTTATTTGTGGAACGCATTAGCGTAAAAAAATTGATGATCGCCTTAGGCATCGGCGCGGGGCTTACGGCATTTAACTTCCTGTTCGGCCAGTCGCTGAATGCCGGTAAATATGTCACATCCACGATGCTGTTTGTCTATATTGTGGTCATTATCGGGATGGTCTGGAGTATCCGATTCAAAACCATTTCCGCGCATAACCACCGAAAGATTTTGCGTTTTTTTTATCTGGTGGTGGGTATAGTGGTCGCGCTCGCCGCGGTTGAGATGGCGCAAATTATCCTTACCGGCGGCAGCAGTATTATGGAAGGAATTTCGAAATATCTCATTTACAGTAATAGCTACGTACTGAACTTCATAAAATTTGGCGGTAAGCGTACCACTGCGCTTTATTTTGAACCGGCATTTTTCGCTTTGGCACTAATCTCAATTTGGCTGAGCATCAAACAGTTTGGTATCAAAACACCGAAAAGCGATGCTATGATTCTGGCAGGGATAATATTATCAGGATCATTTTCAGGGGTAATGACCTTTATCCTGTTTTACCTTCTGGAGTGGGCGTTCCAATATTTGAATAAGGATGCGATAAAGAAAAAACTTCCACTGGCGCTGGTCTCATTAACCCTGTTTTTGGTTGGGGTAATTATTGCATTTCCTTATATCGCGACACGACTTGGCGATTTAGGGACGGAAGGCTCATCTTCTTATTATCGTATTGTGGGCCCCTTAGTCATGGTCGGATATTCCTTGACCCATATTGATGGTGTAGTCAGATTTGGCTCACTTTATGAATATGTCGCATCATTCGGAATCTTTAACGGTGCGGATGTCGGGAAAACCATAGACAATGGATTGTATCTGCTGATTATTTATTTTTCCTGGTTCGCAGTGCTAATGACGCTGTGGTATATGGGGAAAGTTTTAAAAATGGCGCTAAATGCGTTTGGCGATAATCGCAATTTTCGGGTACAGCTCTATCTTTTTACGCCGGTGTCACTGTTTTTTACCGGTTCAATATTTAGCCCGGAATATGCTTTTTTAATCGTCTGTCCGTTCATTTTGCGCAAGGCGTTAAAAATTTCATAACGGGGTGGTGGCATGTTTTTAAGCGTCGTTACCGTCGCCTTTCGCAATTACGAAGGGGTGGTAAAAACCTGGCGCTCGCTGCGCAATCTGGCGCGCGATCCGGGTCTGTCATTTGAATGGATCGTAGTGGATGGCGGTTCGGAGGACGGCACGCGCGAATTTCTGCAAAAACGTCACGGTGAGTTTAACCTGCGTT
Organism: Salmonella sp. GDC200615; assembly: GCF_050574145.1. Lineage (NCBI taxonomy): Bacteria > Pseudomonadati > Pseudomonadota > Gammaproteobacteria > Enterobacterales > Enterobacteriaceae > Salmonella > Salmonella sp. GDC200615. Next base: position 1,715,747 of record NZ_CP192247.1, read on the forward strand.
TTATCAGTGAAAAGGATCGCGGTATTTATGATGCCATGAACAAAGGCATTGCGCTGGCGCAGGGGCGTTATACCCTGCTTCTTAATTCCGGTGATGCGTTCCATGATGATGCCGCGCTGTTTGTCCGCCAACTGGCGCGGCAAAAGGGCGAGGCGATGTATATTGGCGACGCGCTGCTGGATTTCGGCGGCGGGCATAAAATACGCCGGAAGGCTAAACCCGGGTATTATATCTACCATAGTTTGCCAGCCAGCCATCAGGCGATATTTTTCCCGACGGCAGCGTTAAAAAAGTATCCTTATGATCTGCAATATCATGTTTCTTCAGATTATGCGCTGGCGGCCCGTCTTTATAAAGCAGGCTATCCTTTTCGGCGAATTAACGGACTGGTATCTGAATTTTCGATGGGCGGCGTGTCAACCTCGAATAATCTGGAATTATGTCAGGATGCAAAAAATGTACAGCGAAAAATATTACGTGTGCCAGGATTTTGGGCGCAATTATCCTATTTATTACGTCTGAAAACGACGGGTAAAACAAAAGCGCGGTATAACAAAGTCTAATCACCGGGAGTTATTATGCAGGATCTTAGCGGCTTTACGGTGCCGAAGGGGTTCCGCGGCGCTAATGTGCTAAAAGTACAATTATGGTGGGCGGTACAGGCGACATTATTCGCCGGGTCGCCGCAAATATTGTATCGCTGGCGAGCCTTTTTGCTGCGTCTGTTTGGCGCCAAAATTGGAAAGAATGTGGTTATTCGACCGTCAGTAAAAATTACCTATCCGTGGAAATTAACCGTCGGCGATTATGCCTGGGTAGGCGACGACGCTGTGTTATATACGTTGGGTGAAATTAATATTGGCGCACATGCGGTCATTTCACAAAAAGGGTATTTGTGCACCGGTAGCCATGATTATACCAGCGCCCATTTCGATATTAACGCCGCGCCGATTGTTATTGGCGAAAAATGTTGGCTGGCGACCGATGTTTTTGTCGCGCCCGGCGTGACGATAGGTCATGGCACCGTCGTCGGCGCGCGCAGCAGCGTATTTAAATCATTACCGGCAAATGCGATTTGTCGGGGCAATCCCGCAGTGGTAACGCGCCAGAGCGTTCAGAAAGTTACTCCCTAACGGGACTATTTGAGGAAATGAAAATGTCAAAAGTCGCTCTCATTACTGGCGTAACCGGACAGGATGGGTCTTACCTGGCAGAATTTCTGCTGGAAAAAGGGTATGAGGTGCATGGTATCAAGCGCCGCGCGTCATCGTTTAATACCGAGCGCGTGGACCATATTTATCAGGACCCGCACAGCTGCAACCCGAAATTTCATCTGCATTATGGCGACCTGACCGACGCCTCCAACCTGACCCGCATTTTACAGGAAGTGCAGCCGGATGAGGTCTACAACCTGGGCGCGATGAGCCATGTGGCGGTGTCGTTTGAGTCGCCGGAATATACCGCCGATGTGGATGCGATGGGCACGCTGCGCCTGCTGGAGGCGATCCGCTTCCTCGGTCTTGAAAAGAATACGCGGTTCTACCAGGCCTCCACCTCTGAACTGTACGGGCTGGTGCAGGAGATCCCGCAGAAAGAGACCACGCCGTTCTACCCGCGTTCCCCCTATGCGGTGGCGAAACTGTACGCCTACTGGATCACCGCTAACTACCGTGAATCCTACGGTATTTACGCCTGTAACGGCATTCTGTTTAACCACGAGTCCCCGCGTCGCGGCGAAACCTTCGTCACCCGTAAGATCACCCGCGCCATCGCCAATATCGCCCAGGGACTGGAGTCCTGCCTGTATCTCGGCAACATGGACTCGCTGCGCGACTGGGGTCATGCGAAAGATTACGTGCGGATGCAGTGGATGATGTTACAGCAGGAGCAGCCGGAAGATTTCGTGATTGCCACCGGCGTGCAGTATTCCGTGCGCCAGTTTGTGGAGCTGGCGGCGGCGCAACTGGGGATAAAACTGCGCTTTGAAGGCGAAGGCATTAATGAGAAAGGGATTGTGGTATCCGTTACCGGACACGATGCGCCGGGCGTGAAACCGGGCGATGTGATTGTGGCCGTTGATCCGCGTTATTTCCGTCCGGCGGAAGTGGAAACCCTGCTGGGCGACCCGTCCAAAGCGCATGAGAAACTGGGCTGGAAACCGGAAATCACCCTGTCGGAGATGGTCTCCGAGATGGTGGCGAACGATCTGGAGGCCGCGAAAAAACACTCACTGCTGAAATCTCACGGTTACGAGGTGGCCATCGCGCTGGAGTCCTGAGAATGAATAAGCAACGAATTTTTGTGGCGGGCCATCGCGGGATGGTGGGCTCCGCCATTGTACGGCAGCTTGCGCCGCGCGGCGACGTGGAACTGGTGCTGCGCACCCGCGATGAGCTGGATCTGCTCGACGGGCGCGCGGTACAGGCGTTCTTTGCCGGGGCGGGTATCGACCAGGTTTATCTGGCGGCGGCGAAAGTGGGCGGCATTGTCGCCAACAACACATATCCGGCGGATTTTATCTATGAAAACATGATGATAGAGAGCAACATTATTCACGCCGCGCACCTGCACAACGTGAACAAACTGCTGTTTCTCGGTTCGTCCTGTATCTATCCGAAACTGGCAAGGCAGCCGATGGCGGAAAGCGAGCTGCTGCAGGGGACGCTGGAGCCGACCAACGAGCCGTATGCCATCGCCAAGATCGCCGGGATTAAATTGTGCGAGTCCTACAACCGGCAGTACGGTCGCGACTACCGTTCGGTGATGCCAACCAACCTGTACGGCCCGCATGACAATTTCCATCCGGACAATTCACATGTGATCCCGGCGCTGCTGCGCCGCTTTCATGAGGCCGCGCAGAGCCACGCGCCGGAGGTGGTGGTGTGGGGCAGCGGCACGCCGATGCGCGAATTTCTGCACGTTGACGATATGGCGGCGGCCAGCATTCACGTGATGGAGCTGGCGCGCGAAGTGTGGCAGGAGAACACCGCTCCGATGCTGTCGCACATTAACGTCGGCACTGGCGTGGACTGCACCATCCGCGAGCTGGTGCAGACTATCGCAAAGGTGGTGGGTTACCAGGGCCGGGTGGTGTTCGACGCCACGAAGCCGGACGGCACGCCGCGTAAATTGCTCGACGTCACGCGCCTGCATCAGCTTGGCTGGTATCACGAAATTTCACTGGAGGCAGGGCTTGCCGGTACTTACCAGTGGTTCCTTGAGAATCAGCACCGGTTCCGGGGGTGACAATGTTTTTACGTCAGGAAGATTTCGCCGCCGTGGTGCGGACCACGCCCCTCATCTCCCTCGATTTCATCGTGGAAAACGGCCAGGGGGAAATTTTACTGGGCCAGCGTCTCAACCGTCCGGCGCAGGGCTACTGGTTTGTGCCGGGGGGGCGGGTGTGCAAAGACGAAACGCTGGAGGCCGCCTTTGCACGCCTGACGCAGGCGGAACTGGGCGTGCGTCTGCCGCTGGCGGCAGGGACGTTTTATGGCGTCTGGCAGCACTTCTATGACGACAACTTTTCCGGTGAGGATTTTTCAACTCACTACATCGTGCTCGGCTTTCGTCTGCGCGTGACGGAGAGCGATTTACGCCTGCCTGATGCCCAGCATGGCAGTTACCGCTGGCTGACGCCGGAACAGCTTCTGGCAAGCGACAATGTTCATGAGAACAGTCGGGCCTACTTCCTTCCTGACGCGCAGGCGGTGGGCCTATGAAGATCCTGGTCTATGGCATTAACTATTCGCCGGAACTGACCGGTATCGGCAAATATACCGGCGAAATGGTGGCGTGGATGGCGCAGGAAGGCCATGAGGTGCGGGTCATTACTGCGCCGCCGTACTACCCGCAGTGGAAGGTCGGTGAGCGCTATTCCGCCTGGCGCTATCGCCGGGAAGAGGGCGAGGCTACCGTCTGGCGCTGCCCGCTGTATGTGCCGAAACAGCCCTCCACCTTAAAACGACTGCTTCATCTGGGGAGCTTTGCATTGAGCAGTTTTTTCCCACTGATGGCGCAGCGTCGCTGGAAGCCGGATCGGATTATCGGCGTTGTACCGACGCTCTTTTGTACGCCGGGAATGCGCCTGCTGGCGACACTCTCCGGCGCGCGTACCGTTCTGCATATTCAGGATTACGAAGTGGATGCCATGCTCGGCTTAGGAATGGCGGGAAAAGGCAAGCGCGGCAGCGTAGCGCGGTTAGCGACGGCCTTTGAACGCAGCGCGCTGCGTAACGTTGATAATGTTTCGACCATCTCTCGCTCCATGATGAATAAAGCGCGGGAAAAGGGCGTCGCGGCGGAAAAAATCCTCTTTTTTCCGAACTGGTCGGAAGTGGCGCGCTTTCAGGACGTTAATGACGCTGACGTGACGGCTTTGCGTCAGCAGCTTGGCTTGCCAGAGGGCAAAAAAATTGTGCTTTATTCCGGCAATATCGGCGAAAAGCAAGGGCTGGAAAAGGTGATTGACGCCGCGGAACGATTACGCGATCGACCGTTGATTTTTGCGATTGTCGGCCAGGGGGGCGGCAAGGCGCGGCTGGAGAACATGGCCCGCGAACGCGGCCTGGCAAATATTAAATTCCTCCCGCTGCAGCCTTACGACGCCTTACCCGCGCTGCTGAAAATGGGCGACTGCCATCTGGTGGTGCAAAAGCGCGGCGCGGCGGATGCGGTACTGCCCTCCAAGCTGACTAACATTCTGGCGGTCGGCGGTAATGCGGTGATTACCGCTGAGCCGCACACCGAATTAGGACAACTTTGCGCGCGCTATCCGGGCATCGCCGTTTGCGTGGAGCCGGAGTCGACCGACGCGCTGGTCAACGGGATTAGCCAGGCGCTCGCCATGCCGAAAAACAACACGACGGCACGTGAATACGCCGAACGCACGCTCAATAAAGAGAACGTGCTACGCCAATTTATTGCAGATATTCGGGGATGATAATGCGTCAGACAAAACTTTACCCGGTTGTGATGGCCGGTGGCTCCGGTAGCCGATTGTGGCCGCTTTCTCGCGTGCTTTATCCAAAACAGTTTCTGTGCCTGAAAGGCGATCTCACCATGCTGCAAACCACCATTTGCCTTCTGAACGGCGTGGAGTGCGAAAGCCCGGTGGTGATCTGTAACGAACAGCACCGTTTTATCGTTGCCGAACAGCTCCGCCAGCTCAATAAGCTGACGGAGAACATTATTCTTGAGCCCGCCGGGCGCAATACCGCGCCGGCGATTGCGCTGGCGGCGCTGGCGGCGACGCGCCAGCATACGGACTGCGATCCGCTGATGCTGGTACTGGCGGCGGATCATGCAATCGCCAATGAAGAGGCCTTCCGCGACGCGGTGCGCGGCGCCATGCCCTATGCCGACGCGGGCAAACTGGTGACCTTCGGTATCGTGCCGGATCTGCCGGAAACCGGCTATGGCTATATCCGGCGCGGTGATGTCGTGCCGGGCGCGACGGATGCGGTGGCTTTTGAGGTGGCGCAGTTCGTTGAGAAGCCGGGGCTGGAAACCGCTCAGGCCTACGTCGCCAGCGGCGATTACTACTGGAACAGCGGCATGTTTCTGTTCCGCGCCGGACGCTATCTGGAAGAGCTGAAAAAGTTCCGCCCCGATATTCTGGCCGCCTGTGAACAGGCGATGCGCGGCGTCGATCCGGATCTTGACTTCATTCGTGTGGATGAAGAGGCCTTCCTCGCCTGTCCGGAAGAGTCCATTGACTACGCGGTGATGGAGCGAACGGTGGACGCGGTGGTGATGCCGATGGACGCGGGCTGGAGCGATGTCGGCTCGTGGTCCTCGCTGTGGGAAATCAGCGCCCATACCCCGGAGGGAAACGTCCACCACGGCGACGTCATCAGCCATAAAACGGAAAACAGCTACGTTTACGCCGAATCCGGCCTGGTGACCACCGTCGGCGTGAAGGATCTGGTGGTGGTGCAGACCAAAGACGCCGTGCTGATTGCCGATCGCCACGCGGTGCAGGACGTGAAAAAGGTGGTGGAGAAGATCAAGGCCGACGGACGCCATGAGCACCACATGCACCGTGAGGTTTACCGTCCGTGGGGCAAATACGACTCCATCGACGCGGGCGAGCGCTATCAGGTGAAGCGTATTACCGTCAAGCCGGGGGAGGGACTGTCGGTGCAGATGCACCATCACCGCGCCGAGCACTGGGTGGTGGTGGCGGGGACCGCCAGAGTCACCATCAACGGCGAGGTTAAGCTGCTCGGTGAAAACGAGTCCATCTATATTCCGCTGGGGGCGACTCACTGCCTGGAAAATCCGGGAAAAATACCGCTCGATTTAATTGAAGTGCGTTCCGGCTCGTATCTCGAAGAGGACGACGTGGTGCGGTTCGAGGACCGTTACGGGCGGGTCTGACGCCTGCAATTATGCCCGGTAAGCGCAACGCGCCATCCGGCAATGAATAACAATAACGATGCTGGCCATTTACGGTCAGGGCTAACTGTTGCCTGAAGAAGGGTAAGCACATGACAAAATTAACCTGTTTCAAGGCCTACGACATTCGCGGCAGGCTGGGCGAAGAGCTCAATGAAGATATCGCGTGGCGGATTGGCCGCGCCTACGGCGAATATTTAAAACCGAAAACCATCGTGCTGGGCGGCGACGTGCGTCTGACCAGCGAGGCGCTGAAGCTGGCGCTGGCGAAAGGGTTACAGGACGCGGGCGTTGACGTGCTGGATATCGGTATGTCCGGCACCGAAGAGATTTACTTCGCCACCTTCCACCTTGGCGTGGACGGCGGTATTGAGGTGACCGCCAGCCATAACCCGATGGACTACAACGGTATGAAGCTGGTACGCGAGGGCGCCCGCCCGATAAGCGGCGACACCGGTCTGCGCGACGTTCAGCGTCTGGCGGAAGCGGGCGACTTCCCGCCGGTGAACGAGGCCGCGCGCGGCAGCTACAGACAAATCAGCCTGCGCGACGCCTACATCGGCCACCTGCTCGGCTATATCAGTGTTAACAATCTCACCCCGCTGAAGCTGGTGTTTAACGCCGGCAACGGCGCGGCGGGGCCGGTCATTGACGCCATCGAAGCGCGCCTGAAGGCGCTGGGCGCGCCGGTGGAGTTCATCAAAATCCACAACACCCCGGACGGCACCTTCCCGAACGGCATTCCCAACCCGTTGCTGCCGGAGTGTCGCGACGACACCCGCAAGGCCGTTATTGAACACGGGGCGGACATGGGCATCGCCTTTGACGGAGACTTCGACCGCTGCTTCCTGTTCGATGAGAAAGGGCAGTTTATCGAGGGGTACTACATCGTCGGGCTGCTGGCGGAAGCGTTTCTGGAAAAACACCCGGGGGCGAAGATTATCCACGACCCGCGCCTGACCTGGAACACGGAGGCAGTGGTGACGGCGGCGGGCGGGACGCCGGTGATGTCAAAAACCGGGCACGCCTTTATCAAGGAGCGGATGCGTACGGAGGATGCCATTTATGGCGGGGAAATGAGCGCGCATCACTATTTTCGTGATTTTGCCTACTGCGACAGCGGGATGATCCCGTGGCTGCTGGTGGCGGAGCTGGTGTGCCTGAAGAGACAGTCGCTGGGTGAGCTGGTTCGCGACCGGATGGCGGCGTTCCCGGCGAGCGGGGAAATCAACAGCAGACTGGCGGAGCCGGCGGCGGCCATTGCGCGGGTGGAAGCGCACTTTGCGGAAGAGGCGCAGGCGGTGGATCGCACGGACGGTCTCAGCATGTCGTTCGCCGACTGGCGTTTCAACCTGCGCTCGTCGAACACCGAACCGGTGTTGCGCCTGAATGTGGAATCACGCGGCGATATTCCGCTGATGGAAGCGCGAACACGCACTCTGCTGGCGCTGCTGAATCAGTAACGTCAGATCTCCCCTTACCGCCTGCGGGTAAGGGGCCAAACACAGGAACAACGATGACAAATCTAAAAAAGCGCGAACGAGCCAAAACCAATGCATCGTTAATCTCTATGGTGCAACGCTTTTCAGATATCACCATCATGTTTGGCGGGCTGTGGTTCATCTGTGAAGTCAGTGGACTGCCATTCCTGTACATGCACCTGTTGGTGGCGCTGATTACGCTGGTTGTTTTTCAAATGCTGGGCGGGATGACCGATTTTTATCGCTCCTGGCGCGGCGTCAAAATGTCGACAGAGTTAACGCTGTTACTGCAAAACTGGACGCTGAGCCTGATCTTCAGCGCCGGTCTGGTGGCGTTTAATGATGACTTTGACAACCGCCTCGCCACCTGGCTGGCTTGGTATGCGCTGTCCAGCCTGGGCTTAGTGTTATGCCGTTCATTTATTCGTTTCGGCGCGGGCTGGCTACGCAATCGTGGTTATAACACTCGCCGGGTCGCCGTCGCCGGAGATTTGCCTGCGGGTCAGGCGTTGCTGGATAGCTTCCGTAATGAGCCGTGGCTGGGTTTTGAGGTGGTGGGCGTCTATCACGATCCTAAACCGGGCGGCGTCTCTGCTGACTGGGCCGGGAACTTCGAGCAGTTAATTGACGATGCGAAAGCCTCGCGAATTCACAATGTTTATATCGCCATGTCGATGAGCGACGGCGCCATGGTGAAAAAACTGGTGCGCGAGCTGGCCGACACCACCTGCTCGGTGATCCTTATTCCCGATGTGTTCACCTTTAATATTCTCCACTCGCGCGTGGAGGAGATGAGCGGCGTTCCGGTCGTTCCGCTGTATGACACGCCGCTATCAGGGATTAACCGTCTGCTTAAACGGGCAGAAGATATCGTGCTGGCGTCGCTGATTCTGCTGCTCATCTCACCGGTACTGTGCTGCATTGCGCTGGCGGTCAAATTGAGCTCGCCCGGGCCGGTGATTTTCCGTCAGACGCGCTACGGGATGGACGGCAAGCCGATCAAGGTCTGGAAGTTCCGCTCAATGAAGGTGATGGAGAACGATAAGGTCGTTACCCAGGCGACGCAAAACGATCCGCGCGTCACCCGGGTAGGTAACTTTTTGCGTCGTACCTCGCTGGATGAATTGCCGCAGTTTATCAACGTATTAACTGGCGGGATGTCCATCGTCGGTCCTCGCCCGCACGCGGTGGCGCATAACGAACAGTATCGTCAGTTGATTGAAGGTTACATGCTACGCCACAAGATGAAGCCGGGCATCACCGGCTGGGCGCAAATTAATGGCTGGCGCGGTGAGACCGATACGCTGGAGAAAATGGAAAAACGCGTGGAATTCGACCTGGAATACATCCGCGAATGGAGTATTTGGTTCGATATCAAAATCGTTTTTCTGACGATTTTTAAAGGGTTTGTTAATAAAGCGGCGTATTAAGAACCTGACCCACAAGGCTATTTTACTTGCCATATTGCACCAGGGCAGTGCTCAATCTGGCTGCGCCAATGACGCCTTGTGAACAGGTTCTGGAGAAAAGAATGAGTTTACGACAAAAAACGATCAGAGGCGCTAAATGGTCGGCTATCGCCACGATAGTGATTATCGGTCTGGGGTTAATTCAGATGACGGTGCTGGCGCGGATCATCGACAACCACCAGTTTGGCCTGTTGACCGTCTCGCTGGTGATTATCGCGCTGGCCGACACGATCTCGGACTTTGGCATCGCGAACTCGATTATCCAGCGTAAAACGATTGGGCATCTGGAGCTGACCACGCTCTACTGGCTAAACGTTGGGCTTGGGATTGTGGTGTTTGCGGTGGTCTTTTGGCTGAGCGATGCGATTGCCCATGTTTTGCATAACCCGGATCTCGCGCCGTTAATCAAAACGTTGTCGCTGGCGTTCATCGTGATCCCTCACGGGCAGCAGTTCCGCGCTCTGATGCAAAAAGAGCTGGAGTTCAATAAGATCGGCATGATCGAAACGACCTCCGTGCTGGCGGGGTTCACCTTTACGGTGATTAGCGCCCATTACTGGCCGCTGGCGTTAACCGCGATTCTCGGCTATCTGGTGAACAGTGCGGTGCGAACGCTGCTGTTTGGTTACTTTGGCCGCAAGATTTACCGTCCGGGGCTGCATTTTTCGCTGGCATCGGTGTCCACGAACCTGCGTTTTGGCGCGTGGCTGACGGCGGACAGTATCGTCAATTACATCAACACGAATTTATCGACGCTGGTACTGGCGAGAATTCTCGGCGCAAGCGTCGCCGGGGGATATAACCTCGCGTACAACGTGGCGGTTGTGCCGCCGGCGAAGCTTAACCCCATCATTACTCGCGTGCTATTTCCGGCATTCGCCAAAATCCAGGACGATACCGAGAAGCTGCGCGTCAACTTCTATAAGTTGCTTTCCGTGGTGGGAATCATCAATTTTCCCGCGCTGTTGGGCCTGATGGTAGTGGCGAACAATTTTGTGCCGTTAGTGTTTGGCGAGAAGTGGAACAGTATTATCCCGATCCTGCAATTGCTGTGCGTGGTGGGGCTGTTGCGCTCGGTCGGCAACCCGATTGGTTCGCTGCTGATGGCGAAAGCGCGCGTGGATATCAGCTTTAAGTTCAACGTCTTTAAAACGTTTCTGTTTATCCCGGCAATTCTCATTGGCGGCCATCTGGCGGGGGCGATTGGCGTGACGCTGGGGTTCCTGGTGGTGCAAATCATCAACACCATTCTGAGCTATTTCGTGATGATTAAGCCGGTACTCGGCTCCAGCTATCGTCAGTATATTCTCAGCCTGTGGCTACCGTTTTATCTCTCATTGCCAACATTTATTACCAGCTACGGCGCAGGAAAGCTGGCCGACGGCTATTTACCGTTGTCAGGGGTATTCGCACTACAGGTTATGGTCGGTATTTTGAGTTTTATTTTGATGATTATTTTTTCACGCAATGCGCTGGTGATGGAAATTAAAAATCAGCTTGTTGGCAGTGCAAAAATGAAAAAGTTATTACGTGTCGGATGACGGGGATATAAGAGGCTATTTATGAAATTATTAATTTTAGGCAACCACACATGCGGCAACCGTGGTGATAGCGCCATTATGCGCGGTTTGCTTGATGCCATCCGTCAACAGGCGCCGGAGGCGGAGATGGATGTGATGAGCCGTTTCCCGGTGAGTTCCGCCTGGTTGCAGGGGCGCCCGATTATTGCCGACCCGCTGTATCAGTTAAGCCAGAAACAGCAGGCGGCGGCAGGGCTTAACGGTCGGGTGAAAAAAGTATTACGCCGTCGTTTTCAGCATAAAATTTTATTGTCTAAAGTCGCCCAGGAAGGATCGCTGCGTAATTTTGCTATCGCGCCGGAATTTGCCGAATTCGCGCAATTTATTGCGCAGTATGACGCCGTCATTCAGGTGGGCGGTTCAAACTATGTCGACTTATACGGTTTGACTCACTTTGAATATCCGCTGTGCGCGTTTATGGCGAACAAACCAATTTATATGGTGGGACATAGCGTCGGCCCTTTCCAGAATCCTGACTTTAACCAGCTCGCCAATTATGTTTTTGGCCGCACCAGTGCGCTGATCCTGCGTGAAACCGTCAGCCGCGATATGATGACCGCCGCGCAGATCGATACCCGGAAAGTGGAGCAGGGGGTGGATACCGCCTGGTTAGTCGAACGCCGTCACGACGAGTTTGTTGCCAGTTATGCTGTGCAGCACTGGCTGGACGTCACCGCGCGCCGCAAAACCGTCGCGATTACGTTGCGCGATCTGGAGCCGTTTGATAAACGCCTGGGCACCACTCAGCAGGCCTATGAGCAGGCATTTGCCCAGGTCGTGAATCGCCTGATTGCGGACGGTTATCAGGTACTGGCGCTGTCAACCTGCACCAGTATCGATCGCTATAACCGCGATGACCGGATGGTTGCGTTACGGATGGCGAAGTATGTAAACGACTCAGAGAATTTCCATATCGCGATGGACGAACTCAATGACGTGGAAATCGGAAAGATCCTCGCCTCCTGCGTACTGACCATCGGGACGCGCCTGCATTCCGCCATTATCTCCATGAATTTTGGCACACCCGCCATCGCCATTAATTATGAACATAAATCCGCCGGGATTATGCAGCAGCTAGGCCTGGCGGAATTGGCCATCGATATCCGTCACTTGCTGAACGGTTCATTACAAAGCGTGGTGGCCGATACGCTCAATCAATTGCCTGCGCTAAAGGCAAAAGTGGCTAACGCCGTCACCGAGGAGCGGGCGAAAGGGTTCACGATGATCAAATCTGTTCTCGACAGAATTCGGGAGGCGCAATGAAAGTCAGCTTTTTTCTGCTGAAATTTCCACTCTCATCGGAAACCTTTGTGCTGAATCAGATTACTGCGTTTATTGATATGGGCCATGAGGTGGAGATTGTCGCGTTACAAAAAGGCGATACCCAACATACTCACGCCGCCTGGGAGAAGTATGGCCTGGCGGCGAAAACCCGCTGGTTACAGGATGAGCCCCAGGGACGGCTGGCGAAACTGCGCTACCGGGCATGTAAAACGCTGCCGGGGCTGCATCGGGCGGCGACCTGGAAAGCGCTCAATTTTACCCGCTATGGCGATGAATCACGCAATTTGATCCTTTCCGCGATTTGCGCGCAGGTGAGCCAGCCTTTTGGGGCGGATGTGTTCATCGCACACTTTGGTCCGGCGGGCGTGACGGCGGCCAAACTACGCGAACTGGGCGTGCTTCGCGGCAAAATCGCGACTATTTTCCACGGGATTGATATTTCCAGCCGCGAAGTGCTCAGTCATTACACGCCGGAGTATCAGCAGTTGTTTCGTCGTGGCGATCTGATGCTGCCCATCAGCGAACTGTGGGCCGGTCGCCTGAAAAGTATGGGCTGTCCGCCGGAAAAGATTGCCGTTTCGCGCATGGGTGTCGACATGACGCGTTTTACCCATCGTCCGGTGAAAGCGCCAGGGATGCCGCTGGAGATGATTTCCGTCGCGCGCCTGACTGAGAAAAAAGGCCTGCATGTGGCGATTGAAGCCTGTCGGCAACTGAAAGCGCAGGGCGTGGCGTTTCGCTACCGCATTCTGGGCATTGGCCCGTGGGAACGTCGGCTGCGCACGCTCATCGAGCAGTATCAGCTAGAGGATGTCATTGAGATGCCGGGGTTTAAACCGAGCCATGAAGTGAAGGCGATGCTGGATGACGCCGATGTTTTTTTGCTGCCGTCGATTACCGGTACGGATGGCGATATGGAAGGTATTCCGGTAGCGCTGATGGAGGCGATGGCGGTAGGGATTCCCGTGGTATCTACCGTGCATAGCGGTATTCCGGAACTGGTGGAGGCCGGCAAATCCGGCTGGCTGGTGCCGGAAAACGATGCGCAGGCGCTGGCGGCCCGACTCGCTGAGTTCAGCCGGATTGACCACGACACGCTGGAGTCGGTGATCACGCGCGCCCGTGAAAAAGTGGCGCAAGATTTTAATCAGCAGGCGATTAATCGCCAGCTAGCCAGCCTGCTACAAACGATATAAACGAGGTGGTATGCCCGTGAATAAGTTCTCCCGACGTACCCTCCTGACGGCAGGTTCCGCGCTTGCTGTTCTTCCTTTTCTGCGCGCCTTGCCGGTACAGGCGCGTGAACCTCGCGAGACCGTCGATATTAAGGATTATCCGGCGGATGACGGTATCGCCTCGTTCAAACAGGCCTTCGCCGACGGACAGACCGTGGTCGTACCGCCAGGATGGGTGTGTGAAAATATCAATGCGGCGATAACGATTCCGGCGGGAAAAACGCTGCGGGTACAGGGCGCGGTGCGTGGGAATGGCCGGGGACGGTTTATTTTGCAGGACGGGTGTCAGGTGGTGGGGGAGCAGGGCGGCAGTCTGCACAATGTGACGCTGGATGTTCGCGGGTCGGACTGTGTGATTAAAGGCGTGACGATGAGCGGCTTTGGCCCCGTCGCGCAAATTTTCATCGGCGGTAAGGAACCGCAGGTGATGCGTAATCTCATTATCGATGACATCACCGTTACCCACGCCAACTACGCCATTCTCCGCCAGGGATTTCATAACCAAATGGACGGCGCGCGGATTACGCATAGCCGCTTTAGCGATTTGCAGGGGGACGCCATTGAGTGGAATGTCGCGATTCACGACCGCGACATCCTGATTTCCGATCATGTCATCGAACGCATTGATTGTACCAATGGCAAAATCAACTGGGGGATCGGCATCGGGCTGGCGGGTAGCACCTATGACAACAGTTATCCTGAAGATCAGGCAGTAAAAAACTTTGTGGTGGCCAATATTACCGGATCTGATTGCCGACAGCTGGTGCACGTAGAAAATGGCAAACATTTCGTCATTCGCAATGTCAAAGCCAAAAACATCACGCCCGATTTCAGTAAAAATGCGGGTATTGATAACGCAACGATCGCCATTTATGGCTGTGATAATTTCGTCATTGATAATATTGATATGACGAATAGTGCTGGGATGCTCATCGGCTATGGCGTCGTTAAAGGAAAATACCTGTCAATTCCGCAAAACTTTAAATTAAACGCTATTCGGTTGGATAATCGCCAGGTTGCTTATAAATTACGCGGCATTCAAATTTCCTCCGGCAACATCCCCTCTTTTGTCGCCATCACCAATGTACGGATGACGCGTGCTACGCTGGAACTGCATAATCAACCGCAGCACCTCTTTCTGCGTAATATCAACGTGATGCAAACTTCAGCGATTGGCCCGGCGTTAAAAATGCATTTCGATTTGCGTAAAGATGTCCGTGGTCAATTTATGGCCCGCCAGGACACGCTGCTTTCCCTCGCTAATGTTCATGCCATCAATGAAAACGGGCAGAGTTCCGTGGATATCGACAGGATTAATCACCAAACCGTGAATGTCGAAGCAGTGAATTTTTCGCTGCCGAAGCGGGGAGGGTAAGTACCGCTATTTTTACGAAAATTCCTGGGAAAAAGTTGTTCATACTTAATGTTATGGTGCCGACTAAGACGTAATGTAAAGCGTGCCATCATTATCCCTGGCAGCAGAGTAATTCATGCTGGCGAAAACAAGCTAAAGAGCTATAATTCAGCAACCATTTTACAGGTGGAAGAAACAATGATGAATTTGAAAGCAGTTATACCGGTAGCGGGTTTGGGTATGCATATGTTGCCTGCCACCAAGGCAATCCCAAAAGAGATGCTACCGATCGTCGACAAGCCAATGATTCAGTACATTGTCGATGAGATTGTGGCTGCAGGGATCAAAGAAATCGTACTGGTGACTCACGCGTCTAAAAACGCCGTTGAGAACCACTTCGACACCTCTTATGAACTTGAATCACTTCTTGAGCAGCGCGTTAAGCGCCAGCTTTTGGCGGAAGTGCAATCTATCTGCCCACCGGGCGTGACGATTATGAACGTTCGCCAGGCGCAGCCGTTAGGGCTGGGGCACTCTATTCTGTGCGCGCGTCCGGTCGTGGGCGATAACCCTTTCATTGTGGTACTCCCGGATATTATTATCGATGATGCTACCGCCGATCCGCTGCGCTATAACCTTGCGGCGATGGTGGCGCGTTTCAATGAAACGGGTCGCAGCCAGGTGCTGGCGAAGCGCATGAAAGGTGATTTATCGGAGTATTCCGTTATCCAGACGAAAGAACCTCTGGATAATGAAGGCAAAGTCAGCCGGATTGTGGAGTTTATCGAAAAACCGGATCAGCCGCAGACGCTGGATTCCGATTTGATGGCGGTAGGCCGTTATGTGCTTTCAGCCGACATCTGGGCGGAACTGGAAAGAACCGAACCGGGCGCCTGGGGCCGTATCCAGCTCACCGATGCCATTGCAGAACTGGCGAAAAAACAGTCGGTTGACGCGATGCTAATGACGGGTGACAGCTATGACTGCGGTAAAAAAATGGGCTACATGCAGGCATTTGTGAAGTACGGGCTGCGCAACCTGAAAGAAGGAGCGAAGTTCCGTAAGAGCATAGAGCAGCTTTTGCATGAATAAGTATTAACAACCGTGATAAATGGTTGGTGATAAACATAATAACGGCAGTGAACACTCGAAGCGGCAAGTTGGCTGAAGCGAGTGTTGACTGCCGTTTTAGTTTTGTATAAAGGGCTTAAGTAACAAGGGGTTATCTGGAGCATTTTAATGCTGATTTTATAAGATTAATCCTTGTTTCCGGATGCAATTAATAAGACAATTAGCGTTTAAGTTTTAGTGAGCTTTGCCCTGCTGGGCGAGGTTTGTAACAAGTCGATATGTACGCAGTGCACTGGTAGCTGATGAGCCAGGGGCGGTAGCGTGTGTAACGACTTGAGCAATTAATTTTTATTGGCAAATTAAATACCACATTAAATACGCCTTATGGAATAGAAAAGTGAAGATACTTATTACTGGCGGGGCAGGTTTTATTGGATCAGCTGTTGTCCGCCATATTATTAAGAATACACAGGACACTGTAGTTAATATTGATAAATTAACCTACGCCGGTAATCTTGAATCCCTTTCTGATATTTCTGAGAGTAATCGCTACAATTTTGAACACGCGGATATTTGTGATTCCGCTGAAATAACGCGTATTTTTGAGCAGTACCAGCCGGACGCGGTGATGCATTTGGCTGCAGAAAGTCATGTGGACCGTTCGATTACCGGGCCAGCAGCATTTATTGAAACCAATATCGTCGGCACCTATGTACTTCTTGAAGTTGCGCGTAAATACTGGTCTGCGCTTGGCGAAGATAAAAAAAATAATTTTCGTTTTCATCATATTTCCACTGATGAAGTTTACGGCGATTTACCGCATCCTGATGAAGTTGAAAACAGCGTTACGCTGCCGTTATTTACTGAAACAACGGCATATGCGCCAAGTAGCCCCTATTCTGCGTCAAAAGCATCCAGCGATCATTTAGTCCGTGCCTGGCGGCGTACCTATGGTCTACCAACGATCGTTACCAATTGTTCTAATAACTATGGCCCTTATCACTTCCCTGAAAAACTGATTCCGTTGGTCATTTTGAACGCACTGGAAGGAAAGCCTTTGCCAATTTATGGCAAAGGGGATCAGATTCGCGATTGGCTATATGTAGAAGATCATGCTCGCGTGCTTCATATGGTAGTGACTGAAGGCAAGGCGGGGGAGACTTATAACATTGGTGGCCACAATGAGAAGAAAAATCTCGATGTGGTATTTACCATCTGTGATCTGCTGGACGAGATTGTACCCAAAGCGACTTCTTATCGTGAACAAATCACTTATGTCGCGGATCGTCCGGGCCATGATCGTCGTTATGCCATTGATGCAGGTAAAATTAGCCGCGAATTAGGCTGGAAACCGCTGGAGACCTTTGAAAGCGGTATTCGTAAAACAGTGGAATGGTACCTTGCAAATACTCAATGGGTAAACAATGTTAAAAGTGGGGCGTATCAGAGTTGGATAGAACAGAACTATGAAGGACGCCAGTAATGAATATCTTACTTTTTGGTAAGACAGGGCAAGTAGGCTGGGAGTTGCAACGTTCTCTGGCACCAGTAGGGAATCTGATTGCCCTGGATGTCCATTCAAAAGAGTTTTGCGGTGATTTTAGTAATCCGAAAGGCGTTGCCGAAACCGTTCGTAAGCTTCGTCCCGATGTGATTGTTAACGCAGCAGCACATACTGCAGTAGATAAAGCAGAGTCTGAACCAGAACTGGCGCAGTTACTTAACGCCACCAGTGTGGAAGCCATCGCTAAAGCAGCCAACGAAACTGGCGCATGGGTAGTGCATTATTCAACCGATTATGTATTTCCTGGTACCGGCGATATCCCATGGCAGGAAACGGACGCTACGTCGCCGCTGAATGTCTATGGCAAGACCAAACTGGCGGGAGAAAAGGCCCTGCAGGATAACTGCCCTAAGCATCTTATCTTCCGCACCAGTTGGGTTTATGCAGGTAAGGGCAATAATTTCGCAAAGACAATGCTTCGTCTGGCGAAAGAGCGTCAGACACTTTCAGTCATCAACGATCAGTACGGTGCGCCAACCGGTGCAGAATTACTGGCTGACTGCACGGCTCATGCGATCCGTGTGGCGTTAAAGAAACCAGAAGTCGCAGGTCTTTACCATCTGGTTGCCGGGGGAACCACAACCTGGCATGACTACGCGGCCTTAGTCTTTGACGAGGCGCGCAAAGCAGGGATAACGCTTGCGCTGACTGAGCTTAATGCTGTGCCGACCAGCGCCTACCCGACGCCGGCGAGCAGACCAGGCAATTCGCGTCTCAATACTGAAAAGTTTCAGCGTAATTTTGACCTTATTCTGCCGCAATGGGAATTAGGAGTTAAGCGCATGCTGACTGAAATGTTTACGACGACAACCATCTGATAAATTTAAATGCCCATCAGGGCATTTTCTATGAATGAGAAATGGAAATGAAAACGCGTAAGGGCATTATTTTAGCGGGGGGCTCCGGCACCCGTCTTTATCCGGTGACCATGGCGGTAAGTAAGCAATTGCTACCAATTTATGATAAACCGATGATTTACTATCCCCTTTCCACGCTTATGCTGGCAGGCATTCGGGATATCCTGATCATCAGTACGCCACAGGACACGCCGC
Organism: Salmonella sp. GDC200615; assembly: GCF_050574145.1. NCBI lineage: Bacteria > Pseudomonadati > Pseudomonadota > Gammaproteobacteria > Enterobacterales > Enterobacteriaceae > Salmonella > Salmonella sp. GDC200615. The sequence goes on from NZ_CP192247.1 coordinate 1,734,236, forward strand.
GTTTTCAACAACTGCTGGGAGACGGCAGCCAGTGGGGGCTGAATCTTCAATATAAAGTACAGCCAAGCCCGGATGGCTTAGCACAGGCGTTTATTATTGGTGAAGAGTTCATTGGTAATGATGATTGTGCATTAGTACTGGGTGACAATATCTTCTATGGTCATGATTTACCAAAGTTAATGGAAGCTGCCGTTAATAAAGAAAGTGGTGCTACCGTCTTTGCTTATCATGTAAACGATCCGGAGCGCTACGGTGTGGTTGAGTTTGACCAAAGTGGCACAGCCGTTAGTCTGGAGGAAAAACCGTTACAACCGAAGAGTAATTACGCGGTAACGGGGCTGTATTTTTATGATAATAGCGTGGTGGAGATGGCGAAAAATCTTAAGCCTTCCGCTCGCGGTGAGTTAGAAATCACGGATATTAACCGTATCTATATGGATCAGGGAAGATTGTCTGTCGCTATGATGGGGCGCGGTTATGCCTGGCTGGATACAGGGACGCATCAGAGTTTGATAGAGGCCAGTAATTTTATTGCAACCATCGAAGAACGCCAGGGGCTAAAAGTGTCCTGCCCGGAAGAGATCGCATTTCGTAAAAATTTTATAAATGCACAACAGGTTATAGAACTGGCCGGGCCATTATCAAAAAATGATTATGGCAAATATTTGCTGAAGATGGTGAAAGGTTTATAAGTGATGATTGTGATTAAAACAGCAATACCAGATGTCTTGATCTTAGAGCCTAAAGTTTTTGGCGATGAGAGGGGATTCTTTTTTGAAAGTTATAACCAGCAGACCTTTGAAGAGTTGATTGGACGTAAAGTTACATTTGTTCAAGATAATCATTCAAAATCCAAAAAGAACGTACTCAGAGGGCTACATTTTCAGAGAGGAGAAAATGCACAGGGGAAGTTAGTTCGTTGTGCTGTCGGTGAGGTTTTTGATGTTGCGGTCGATATCCGAAAAGAATCGCCTACTTTTGGTCAATGGGTTGGCGTAAATCTATCTGCTGAGAATAAGCGACAGCTTTGGATTCCAGAAGGTTTTGCTCATGGTTTTGTTACTCTTAGTGAGTATGCAGAGTTTCTGTACAAAGCAACTAATTATTACTCACCTTCATCGGAAGGTAGCATTTTATGGAATGATGAGACAATAGGTATTGAATGGCCTTTTTCTCAGCTGCCTGAGCTTTCAGCAAAAGATGCTGCAGCACCTTTACTGCATCAAGCCTTGTTAACAGAGTAAGCATCGTGTCTCATATTATTAAGATTTTTCCATCAAATATTGAATTTTCCGGTAGAGAGGATGAATCAATCCTCGATGCTGCGCTATCGGCTGGCATCCATCTTGAACATAGCTGCAAAGCGGGTGATTGTGGTATCTGTGAGTCCGATTTGTTGGCGGGAGAAGTTGTTGACTCCAAAGGTAATATTTTTGGACAGGGTGATAAAATACTAACCTGCTGCTGTAAACCTAAAACCGCCCTTGAGCTAAATGCGCATTTTTTTCCTGAACTAGCTGGACAGACAAAAAAAATTGTCCCATGCAAGGTAAATAGTGCTGTACTGGTTTCAGGCGATGTTATGACTTTGAAGTTACGCACACCACCAACAGCAAAAATTGGCTTCCTTCCAGGGCAGTATATCAATTTACATTATAAAGGTGTAACTCGCAGTTATTCTATCGCTAATAGTGATGAGTCGAATGGTATTGAGTTGCATGTAAGGAATGTTCCCAATGGTCAGATGAGCTCTCTCATTTTTGGGGAATTACAAGAAAATACTCTTATGCGCATTGAAGGACCTTGCGGAACATTTTTTATTCGTGAAAGTGACAGACCTATAATCTTCCTTGCAGGCGGTACTGGATTCGCTCCAGTTAAATCAATGGTTGAGCATCTCATTCAGGGAAAATGTCGTCGTGAGATCTACATCTACTGGGGAATGCAAGATAGTAAAGATTTTTACTCTGCATTACCGCAGCAGTGGAGTGAACAGCACGACAACGTTCATTATATCCCTGTTGTTTCTGGTGATGACGCCGAATGGGGGGGAAGAAAGGGATTTGTCCATCATGCTGTGATGGATGATTTTGATTCTCTAGAGTTCTTCGATATATATGCATGTGGTTCACCTGTGATGATCGATGCCAGTAAAAAGGACTTTATGATGAAAAATCTCTCTGTAGAACATTTCTATTCTGATGCATTTACCGCATCTAAATAATATTGAGGATAATTTATGAAAGCGGTCATCCTGGCTGGTGGACTTGGTACCAGACTAAGTGAAGAAACAATTGTAAAACCAAAACCGATGGTAGAAATTGGTGGCAAGCCTATTCTTTGGCACATTATGAAAATGTATTCTGTGCATGGTATCAAGGATTTTATTATCTGCTGTGGTTATAAAGGATATGTGATTAAAGAATATTTTGCGAACTACTTCCTTCACATGTCAGATGTAACATTCCATATGGCTGAAAATCGTATGGAAGTTCACCATAAACGTGTTGAACCATGGAATGTCACATTGGTTGATACGGGTGATTCTTCAATGACTGGTGGTCGTCTGAAACGTGTTGCTGAATACGTAAAAGATGACGAGGCTTTCCTGTTTACTTATGGTGATGGCGTTGCCGACCTTGATATCAAAGCGACTATCGATTTCCATAAGGCTCACGGTAAGAAAGCGACTTTAACAGCTACTTTTCCACCAGGACGCTTTGGCGCATTAGATATCCAAGCTGGTCAGGTCCGGTCATTCCAGGAAAAACCGAAAGGCGATGGGGCAATGATCAATGGTGGTTTCTTTGTGTTGAATCCATCGGTTATCGATCTCATCGATAACGATGCAACAACCTGGGAACAAGAGCCATTAATGACATTGGCACAACAGGGGGAGTTAATGGCTTTTGAACACCCAGGTTTCTGGCAGCCGATGGATACCCTACGTGATAAAGTTTACCTTGAAGGGCTGTGGGAAAAAGGTAAAGCTCCGTGGAAAACCTGGGAGTAAGTAGATGATTGATAAAAATTTTTGGCAAGGTAAACGTGTATTCGTTACCGGCCATACTGGCTTTAAAGGAAGCTGGCTTTCGCTATGGCTGACTGAAATGGGTGCAATTGTAAAAGGCTATGCACTTGATGCGCCAACTGTTCCAAGTTTATTTGAGATAGTGCGTCTTAGTGATCTTATGGAATCTCATATTGGCGACATTCGTGATTTTGAAAAGCTGCGCAATTCTATTGCAGAATTTAAGCCAGAAATTGTTTTCCATATGGCAGCCCAGCCTTTAGTGCGCCTATCTTATGAACAGCCAATCGAAACATACTCAACAAATGTTATGGGTACTGTCCATTTGCTTGAAGCAGTTAAGCAAGTAGGTAACATAAAGGCAGTCGTAAATATCACCAGTGATAAGTGCTACGACAATCGTGAGTGGGTGTGGGGCTATCGTGAGAACGAACCCATGGGAGGGTACGATCCATACTCTAATAGTAAAGGTTGTGCAGAATTAGTCGCGTCTGCATTCCGGAACTCATTCTTCAATCCTGCAAATTATGAGCAACATGGCGTTGGTTTGGCGTCTGTGAGGGCTGGTAATGTCATAGGCGGAGGCGATTGGGCTAAAGACCGTTTAATTCCCGATATTCTGCGCTCATTTGAAAATAACCAGCAGGTTATTATTCGAAACCCATATTCTATCCGTCCCTGGCAGCATGTACTGGAGCCTCTTTCTGGTTACATTGTGGTGGCGCAACGCTTATATACAGAAGGTGCTAAGTTTTCTGAAGGATGGAATTTCGGCCCGCGTGATGAAGATGCGAAGACGGTCGAATTTATTGTTGACAAGATGGTCACGCTTTGGGGTGATGATGCAAGCTGGTTACTGGATGGTGAGAATCATCCTCATGAGGCACATTACCTGAAACTGGATTGCTCTAAAGCAAATATGCAATTAGGATGGCATCCGCGTTGGGGATTGACTGAAACACTTGGTCGCATCGTAAAATGGCATAAAGCATGGATTCGCGGCGAAGATATGTTGATTTGTTCAAAGCGTGAAATCAGCGACTATATGTCTGCAACTACTCGTTAAGAAAATAAGTTTAAGGAATCAAAGTAATGACAGCAAATAACCTGCGTGAGCAAATCTCTCAGCTTGTCGCTCAGTATGCGAATGAGGCATTGAGCCCGAAACCTTTTGTTGCAGGTACAAGCGTTGTGCCTCCTTCCGGGAAGGTTATTGGTGCCAAAGAGTTACAATTGATGGTTGAGGCGTCTCTTGATGGATGGCTAACTACTGGTCGTTTCAATGATGCCTTTGAGAAAAAACTTGGGGAATTTATTGGGGTTCCTCATGTTTTAACGACTACATCTGGCTCTTCGGCAAACTTGCTGGCACTGACTGCGCTGACTTCCCCAAAATTAGGCGAGCGTGCTCTCAAACCTGGTGATGAGGTTATTACTGTCGCTGCTGGCTTCCCGACTACAGTTAACCCGGCGATCCAGAATGGTTTAATACCGGTATTCGTGGATGTTGATATCCCGACATATAATATCGATGCCTCTCTCATTGAAGCTGCAGTTACTGAGAAATCAAAAGCGATAATGATCGCTCATACACTCGGTAATGCATTTAACCTGAGTGAAGTTCGTCGGATTGCCGATAAATATAACTTATGGTTGATTGAAGACTGCTGTGATGCCCTTGGGACGACTTATGAAGGCCAGATGGTAGGTACCTTTGGTGACATCGGAACCGTTAGTTTTTATCCGGCTCACCATATCACAATGGGTGAAGGCGGTGCTGTATTCACCAAGTCAGGTGAACTGAAGAAAATTATTGAGTCGTTCCGTGACTGGGGCCGGGATTGTTATTGTGCGCCAGGATGCGATAACACCTGCGGTAAACGTTTTGGTCAGCAATTGGGATCACTTCCTCAAGGCTATGATCACAAATATACTTATTCCCACCTCGGATATAATCTCAAAATCACGGACATGCAGGCAGCATGTGGTCTGGCTCAGTTGGAGCGCGTAGAAGAGTTTGTAGAGCAGCGTAAAGCTAACTTTTCCTATCTGAAACAGGGCTTGCAATCTTGCACTGAATTCCTCGAATTACCAGAAGCAACAGAGAAATCAGACCCATCCTGGTTTGGCTTCCCTATCACCCTGAAAGAAACTAGCGGTGTTAACCGTGTCGAACTGGTGAAATTCCTTGATGAAGCAAAAATCGGTACACGTTTACTGTTTGCTGGAAATCTGATTCGCCAACCGTATTTTGCTAATGTGAAATATCGTGTAGTGGGTGAGTTGACAAATACCGACCGTATAATGAATCAAACGTTCTGGATTGGTATTTATCCTGGCTTGACTACAGAGCATTTAGATTATGTAGTTAGCAAATTTGAAGAGTTTTTTGGTTTAAATTTCTAATTTTTGAGGGGGGGGGAATTCCCCTCTATGATTTCATGAAAATTCTAATAATGGGAGCGTTTGGGTTCCTTGGATCACGACTTACATCCTACTTCGAAAGTCGACATACTGTGATTGGCTTAGCAAGGAAGAGGAACAATGAAGCTACCATAAATAATATTATTTACACGACAGAAAATAATTGGATCGAAAAAATAGTAGAATTTGAACCGAATATTATTATTAACACTATTGCTTGCTATGGAAGACATAACGAACCTGCAACAGCTTTAATAGAAAGCAATATTCTTATGCCTATCAGAGTATTAGAGTCTATCTCATCACTTGATGCAGTATTCATAAATTGTGGAACATCACTGCCACCAAATACGAGTTTATATGCATATACTAAACAAAAAGCAAATGAACTCGCCGCCGCCATTATAGATAAAGTTTGTGGTAAATATATAGAGTTAAAATTGGAGCATTTCTATGGAGCTTTTGATGGAGACGATAAGTTTACCAGTATGGTTATTAGACGTTGTTTAAGTAACCAGCCAGTAAAGTTAACATCTGGTTTGCAACAGAGAGATTTCTTGTATATAAAAGATCTACTAACAGCGTTCGATTGTATTATAAATAATGTTAATAATTTCCCCAAATTTCATAGTATTGAAGTTGGTAGTGGAAAGGCTATATCAATTCGTGAATATGTAGAGACTGTTAAAAATATCACAAAAAGCAATTCTATAATTGAATTTGGTGTGGTCAAAGAAAGAGCCAATGAATTGATGTATAGTTGTGCTGATATAGCAGAACTTGAAAAAATAGGATGGAAAAGAGAGTTCTCTCTTGTTGATGCATTAACTGAAATAATTGAAGAGGAAGGGAAATGAAGCTTTTAATTACCGGTGGATGTGGCTTTCTTGGGAGTAATCTTGCCTCCTTTGCTTTAAGTCAAGGGATTGATTTAATTGTATTCGATAATCTATCACGTAAAGGTGCAACAGATAATTTACATTGGTTATCCTCCTTAGGAAACTTTGAGTTTGTACATGGTGATATTCGCAACAAAAATGATGTTACAAGATTAATAACTAAGTATATGCCTGATAGCTGTTTTCATCTTGCAGGTCAAGTGGCAATGACTACATCTATTGACAATCCTTGTATGGATTTTGAAATTAATGTAGGTGGAACTTTAAATTTACTTGAGGCAGTACGGCAGTATAATTCAAATTGTAATATAATTTATTCATCAACAAATAAAGTATACGGCGATCTTGAGCAATATAAATACAATGAAACAGAAACTAGATATACTTGTATAGATAAGCCTAATGGATATGATGAGAGCACACAATTAGATTTCCACTCACCATATGGTTGTTCAAAAGGTGCTGCAGATCAATACATGCTTGATTATGCAAGGATTTTTGGTTTGAATACAGTGGTGTTCAGGCATTCATCAATGTATGGTGGGAGACAGTTTGCTACTTATGATCAAGGCTGGGTAGGTTGGTTTTGTCAAAAAGCGGTTGAAATTAAAAATGGTATTAACAAACCCTTCACTATTTCTGGTAATGGTAAGCAAGTTAGGGATGTTTTGCATGCTGAAGATATGATTTCGTTATATTTCACTGCCTTGGCAAATGTATCAAAAATTAGGGGGAACGCTTTTAATATTGGTGGTACCATTGTCAACAGCCTATCATTACTTGAATTATTCAAATTGCTTGAAGATTATTGCAACATTGATATGAGGTTCACTAATTTACCAGTAAGGGAAAGTGATCAGCGTGTTTTTGTTGCAGATATTAAAAAAATCACTAATGCAATTGACTGGAGCCCGAAAGTCTCGGCAAAAGATGGTGTCCAGAAAATGTATGATTGGACTAGTTCTATATGATGTTTCTGCCCGCGAAAGCGGGCATAATTAAAGAATGAAATATTTTTTATAATTAAAAGATGAAGCTGACGTGAGGAAACTGAGGTTGGTTAGAATTCCAAGACATCTTATTATTGCCGCTTCCTCTTGGCTTTCAAAGATAATAATTGCCGGTGTTCAGTTAGTAAGTGTTAAATTTCTTTTGGAAATTCTTGGCGAAGAATCATACGCTGTATTTACTCTTTTAACTGGATTATTGGTCTGGTTTAGCATTGCAGATATTGGGATTGGTAGTAGTCTACAAAATTATATATCTGAGTTGAAAGCTGATAGAAAATCATATGATGCATATATCAAGGCCGCAATTCATATTCTATTCGCATCCTTAATCATTTTAAGCTCTACATTATTCTTCTTATCAGATAAATTATCGTCACTATATCTTACTTCATTTAGCGATGAATTGAAAAACAACTCAGGAAGTTATTTTTTTATAGCAAGTATATTATTTATATTCATTGGCGTTGGGAGTGTGGTCTATAAAATATTATTTGCGGAACTGTTAGGGTGGAAAGCTAATATAATTAATGCATTATCTTATCTTTTAGGTTTTTTAGATGTAGTTGCGATCCATTATTTAATGCCAGATTCGAGTATTACCTTCGCTTTAGTAGCATTGTATGCTCCGGTAGCAATACTGCCCATTATATATATATCGTTTCGGTACATATATGTTCTTAAAACGAAAGTAAACTTTAATACCTATAAATTATTACTATCACGTTCATCAGGGTTTCTGATTTTTTCGTCCTTATCGATAATAGTTTTACAAACTGATTATATTGTGATGTCTCAGAAATTATCTGCTGCAGATATTATAAAATATACTGTAACGATGAAAATATTTGGTTTAATGTTTTTTATTTATACTGCGGTATTACAAGCATTATGGCCAGTATGTGCTGAATTACGAGTGAAAATGCAGTGGAGAAAGTTGCATAGAATCATTTTCCTAAATATTATTGGTGGGGTATTTTTTGTTGGTCTTGGTACGTTATTCATTTATGTTTTAAAGGATTATATCTATAGCATAATTGCTAACGGTATAGATTATAATATTAGTGGGGCTGTTTTTGTTTTACTGGCTGTGTATTTTAGTATAAGAGTTTGGTGTGATACATTTGCTATGTTACTTCAAAGTATGAACCAATTAAAAATTCTTTGGCTCATAGTTCCGTGTCAGGCATTAATTGGTGGTGTGACTCAATGGTATTTTGCAGAGCATTATGGAATAGTTGGTATTTTATACGGACTAATTTTATCGTTCTCGCTAACTGTTTTTTGGGGATTGCCAGTGTATTATATGTATAAGAGTAAAAGGCTAGCATAATATGAAGGTATCATTTTGTATCCCAACGTATAATCGAGTAAAATTCATTGAAGACCTTCTTGAAAGTATTAATAATCAATCTTCTCACTCCTTAATTGTAGAAGTATGTATTTCAGATAATGCATCAACTGATGGAACGGAAGAGTCAATAAATATCTGGAGAGATAGATTTAATTTTCCAATTTTGTATCAAAGGCATAACGAAAATATTGGGCCAGATAGGAATTATTTATCTGCAGTTAATATGGGGACTGGAGATTATTGTTGGATTTTCGGAAGTGATGATATTCTTACAAAAAATTCCCTTGCATTGATGGAAGATAAATTGGCTGCCGGAAGTGACATTTATTTATGTGACAGACGAGAATTAGATATTTCAATGACGAAAATATCTAATCCACATCGGCGATGGTTAAATGGTGGCAGTAGATTATTTTCTTTTAGCAATGAAGCTGATTTGATAGAGTACTTTAGTAAATGTAACTCAGTCGGCGGACTTTTTAGCTACTTAAGCTCTATTATAGTGAAAAGGAATAAATGGTCTGACGTCATATTTGACGAGTCATACATTGGTACAGCTTATGCGCATGTATATATTTTATTAAGAATAATTAACAATATGAATTCGACCCTGCAGTACATATCACTGCCACTGGTTGATTGCAGAGGAGATAACGATACATTCGAAAGTAATGGGAAGGCTCGTCGAATAAAAATTGATTTCATCGGTTATTTAAAACTGAGGGAGGATTTTTATAATAACAATACAAAAATATATATCTCATTTGGACGGGTTCTTACAAAAGAGCGTCCTTGGTTTTATACTTCTTTAGCTATGGCATGTTATGGTGATTCCACCGATAGGGCTGAACTTGCATCATTTTATAAGAAGTTGGGATATCCGAAAATAGCCACCAATTTAATATTTCGTCTTAAAGGGCTGGCTAGCTACACTAAAAAAATAAAATTAGCAAAAATGGTAATAAAAAAAATATTTTCATAGTATCAACATCAATACAAATCGAGTTTATAGTATAAAAAATGCTTATGCTATTATTGTCGTGACTATTTAGCGTATAGTTTATACGTGTTTTGTAGGATGATTTATTTGCAATTTCCTTAATTAGAACCTTTAAATACTCTTGCTTTTTCGGATACAGTAACAGATGCTATATATGTATCTATAATATGTATGGACGGGGTTGTTTTTGACTATTTATCAATTTCAAAATTAAGACTTGTGGCAATTAGAGATTGTCGGAAACCCTAGTTTTCTTTCTTTTGCTTACTATGCTCTTGCATATCTTAGTGTTTACCATAGAGTGAGTATATTATGGCAGATGCTATTTTTTGTGGCATTTTTACTTGGTATAATATTTGGCTTAGTATTATGAACTGATTTTAATGGTGATTTTATAATAATTACAAGGCTTGCTTATATTTATTTGGATATGATTCCTTATTCATTTTTAATTATGATCCGTGGTTCATTTTAATGAAAATGTTTCCTAATAACTATTGGTCGTCCTTGTGATAATCGCTATACAAGCATGAATGGAAAAACGGAGAGCTATTCAATGATCGTTAACCTATCACGTTTAGGTAAAAGTGGTACGGGAATGTGGCAATACTCGATTAAATTTTTAACGGTACTGCGAGAAATAGCTGATGTTGACGCAATAATCTGTAGCAAGGTACACGCTGATTATTTTGAAAAGCTCGGTTATGCAGTAGTTACTGTTCCGAATATTGTTAGCAACACATCAAAAACATCGCGACTTAGACCATTAGTATGGTATGTATATAGTTACTGGCTTGCGCTGAGGGTTTTAATTAAGTTTGGTAATAAAAAATTGGTGTGTACTACACATCACACTATCCCCTTACTGAGAAACCAAACGATAACCGTACATGATATAAGACCTTTTTATTATCCAGATAGTTTTATTCAGAAAGTGTATTTTCGCTTTTTATTAAAAATGTCCGTTAAGCGATGTAAGCATGTTTTAACGGTATCTTATACCGTTAAAGATAGCATTGCTAAAACTTATAATGTAGATAGTGAGAAAATATCAGTAATTTATAATAGTGTTAATAAATCTGATTTTATACAAAAAAAAGAAAAAGAGAATTACTTTTTAGCTGTTGGTGCAAGTTGGCCACATAAAAATATTCATTCATTCATAAAAAATAAAAAAGTTTGGTCTGACTCTTATAATTTAATTATTGTATGTGGTCGTACTGACTATGCAATGTCTCTCCAACAAATGGTCGTTGATCTGGAACTAAAAGATAAAGTGACTTTTTTACATGAAGTCTCATTTAATGAATTAAAGATTTTATATTCTAAAGCCTACGCGCTTGTTTATCCATCTATTGATGAGGGTTTTGGTATACCTCCTATTGAAGCGATGGCATCAAATACTCCAGTTATAGTGTCCGATATACCAGTATTTCATGAAGTGTTAACCAATGGTGCATTATATGTGAATCCGGATGATGAAAAAAGCTGGCAGAGTGCAATTAAAAATATAGAGCAGTTGCCTGATGCAATTTCCCGATTTAACAACTATGTCGCACGGTATGACTTTGATAATATGAAGCAGATGGTTGGCAATTGGTTGGCGGAATCAAAATAAATGAAAATAACATTAATTATTCCCACATATAATGCAGGGTCGCTTTGGCCTAATGTTCTGGATGCGATTAAGCAGCAAACTATATATCCGGATAAATTGATTGTTATAGACTCAGGTTCTAAAGATGAAACGGTTCCGTTAGCCTCAGACCTGAAAAATATATCAATATTTAATATTGACTCTAAAGATTTTAATCATGGAGGAACCAGAAATTTAGCAGTTGCAAAAACTCTGGACGCTGATGTTATAATTTTTCTAACGCAAGATGCAATTCTCGCGGATTCGGATGCAATTAAAAATTTGGTTTATTATTTTTCAGATCCATTGATAGCAGCGGTTTGTGGTAGACAACTTCCTCATAAAGATGCTAATCCCCTTGCAGTGCATGCCAGAAATTTTAATTATAGTTCAAAATCTATTGTTAAAAGTAAGGCAGATATAGAAAAATTGGGTATTAAAACTGTATTTATGTCCAATTCTTTTGCTGCCTATCGCCGTTCCGTTTTTGAAGAGTTAAGTGGGTTTCCTGAACATACAATTCTTGCCGAGGATATGTTTATGGCGGCTAAGATGATTCAGGCGGGTTATAAGGTCGCCTACTGCGCTGAAGCGGTGGTAAGACACTCCCATAATTATACCCCGCGAGAAGAGTTTCAACGATATTTTGATACTGGTGTATTTCATGCTTGTTCTCCGTGGATTCAGCGTGACTTTGGCGGTGCCGGTGGTGAGGGTCTCCGCTTCGTAAAATCAGAGATTCAATTCCTGCTTAAAAATGCACCGTTCTGGATTCCAAGAGCTTTATTAACAACCTTTGCTAAATTCTTGGGTTACAAATTAGGCAAGCATTGGCAATCTTTACCGTTGTCTACATGTCGCTATTTTAGCATGTACAAGAGTTATTGGAATAATATCCAATATTCTTCGTCAAAAGAGATAAAATAAATGTCTTTTCTTCCCGTAATTATGGCTGGCGGCACAGGTAGCCGTTTATGGCCGCTTTCACGCGAATATCATCCGAAGCAGTTTCTAAGCGTTGAAGGTAAACTATCAATGCTGCAAAATACTATAAAGCGATTAGCTTCACTTTCTACAGAAGAACCCGTTGTCATTTGCAATGACAGACACCGTTTCTTAGTCGCTGAACAACTCCGTGAAATTGACAAGTTAGCAAATAATATTATTCTCGAACCGGTAGGCCGTAATACTGCACCAGCGATCGCTCTTGCCGCGTTTTGTGCGCTCCAGAATGCTGATAATGCTGATCCTCTTTTGTTGGTTCTTGCTGCAGATCATGTGATTCAGGATGAAATAGCTTTTACGAAAGCTGTCAGACATGCTGAAGAATACGCTGCAAATGGTAAGCTTGTAACTTTTGGTATTGTTCCAACGCATGCTGAAACGGGTTATGGATATATTCGTCGTGGTGAGTTGATAGGAAATGACGCTTATGCAGTGGCTGAATTTGTGGAGAAACCGGATATCGATACCGCCGGTGACTATTTCAAATCAGGGAAATATTACTGGAATAGCGGTATGTTTTTATTTCGTGCAAGCTCTTATTTAAACGAATTAAAGTATTTATCACCTGAAATTTATAAAGCTTGTGAAAAGGCGGTAGGACATATAAATCCCGATCTTGATTTTATTCGTATTGATAAAGAAGAGTTTATGTCATGCCCGAGTGATTCTATCGATTATGCAGTTATGGAGCACACACAGCATGCGGTGGTGATACCAATGAGCGCTGGCTGGTCGGATGTGGGTTCCTGGTCCTCACTTTGGGATATATCGAATAAAGATCATCAGAGAAATGTTTTAAAAGGAGATATCTTCGCACATGCTTGTAATGATAATTACATTTATTCCGAAGATATGCTTATAAGTGCGATTGGTGTAAGCAATCTTGTCATTGTTCAAACAACAGACGCTTTACTGGTGGCTAATAAAGATACAGTACAAGATGTTAAAAAAATTGTCGATTATTTAAAACGGAATGATAGGAACGAATATAAACAACATCAAGAAGTTTTCCGCCCCTGGGGAAAATATAATGTGATTGATAGCGGCAAAAATTACCTCGTTCGATGTATCACTGTTAAGCCGGGTGAGAAATTTGTGGCGCAGATGCATCACCACCGGGCTGAGCATTGGATAGTATTATCCGGGACTGCTCGTGTTACAAAGGGAGAGCAGATTTATATGGTTTCTGAAAATGAATCAACATTTATTCCTCCGAATACTATTCACGCGCTGGAAAATCCTGGAATGACCCCCCTGAAGTTAATTGAGATTCAATCAGGTACCTATCTTGGTGAGGATGATATTATTCGTTTAGAGCAACGTTCTGGATTTTCGAAGGAGTGGACTAATGAACGTAGTTAATAATAGCCGTGATGTTATTTATTCATCAGGTATTGTGTTTGGAACGAGTGGGGCTCGCGGTCTTGTAAAAGATTTTACACCTCAGGTATGTGCTGCTTTTACGGTTTCATTTGTTGCCGTTATGCAGGAACATTTTTCCTTTGATACCGTAGCATTGGCAATAGATAATCGTCCAAGTAGTTATGGGATAGCTCAGGCGTGTGCTGCTGCATTGGCGGATAAAGGCGTTAACTGTATTTTTTATGGAGTGGTACCAACCCCAGCTTTGGCCTTTCAGTCTATGTCTGACAATATGCCTGCGATAATGGTTACGGGAAGTCATATTCCATTCGAGCGGAACGGCCTCAAGTTTTATCGTCCTGATGGTGAAATCACGAAACATGATGAGGCTGCGATCCTTAGTGTTGAAGATACGTGCAGCCATTTAGAGCTTAAAGAACTCATAGTTTCAGAAATGGCTGCTGTTAATTATATATCTCGTTATACATCTTTATTTTCTACTCCATTCCTGAAAAATAAGCGTATTGGTATTTACGAACATTCAAGCGCTGGGCGTGATCTTTATAAGCCTTTATTTATTGCATTGGGGGCTGAAGTCGTTAGCTTGGGTAGAAGCGATAATTTTGTACCTATAGATACAGAGGCTGTAAGCAAAGAGGATCGGGAAAAAGCTCGCTCATGGGCTAAAGAGTTCGATTTAGATGCCATATTCTCGACAGATGGGGATGGTGATCGCCCTCTTATTGCTGATGAGGCCGGTGAGTGGCTAAGAGGCGATATACTAGGTCTATTATGTTCACTTGCATTGGATGCAGAAGCCGTCGCTATTCCTGTTAGTTGTAACAGCATAATTTCTTCTGGCCGCTTTTTTAAACATGTTAAGCTTACAAAAATTGGCTCGCCTTATGTTATCGAAGCTTTTAATGAATTATCACGGAGTTATAGTCGTATTGTCGGTTTTGAAGCCAATGGCGGTTTTTTATTAGGAAGCGACATCTGTATTAACGAGCAGAATCTTCATGCCTTACCAACTCGTGATGCTGTATTACCAGCAATAATGCTGCTTTACAAAAGTAGGAATACCAGCATTAGCGCTTTAGTCAATGAACTCCCAACTCGTTACACCCATTCTGACAGATTACAGGGGATTACAACTGATAAAAGTCAATCCTTAATTAGTATGGGCAGAGAAAATCTGAGCAACCTCTTAAGCTATATTGGTTTGGAGAATGAAGGTGCAATTTCTACAGATATGACAGATGGTATGCGAATTACTTTACGTGATGGATGTATTGTGCATTTGCGCGCTTCTGGTAATGCACCTGAGTTACGCTGCTATGCAGAAGCTAATTTATTAAATAGGGCTCAGGATCTTGTAAATACAACGCTTGCTAATATTAAAAAACGATGCTTGCTGTAAAAAATTGAATGTTATTTACTTAATATGCCTATTTTATTTACATTATGCACGGTCAGAGGGTGAGGATTAAATGGATAATATTGATAATAAGTATAATCCACAGCTATGTAAAATTTTTTTGGCTATATCGGATTTGATTTTTTTTAATTTAGCCTTATGGTTTTCATTAGGATGTGTCTATTTTATTTTTGATCAAGTACAGCGATTTATTCCTCAAGACCAATTAGATACAAGAGTTATTACGCATTTTATTTTGTCAGTAGTATGTGTCGGTTGGTTTTGGATTCGTTTGCGACATTATACATACCGCAAGCCATTTTGGTATGAGTTAAAAGAAATTTTTCGTACGATCGTTATTTTTGCTATATTTGATTTGGCTCTGATAGCGTTTACAAAATGGCAGTTTTCACGCTATGTCTGGGTGTTTTGTTGGACTTTTGCTCTAATCCTGGTGCCTTTTTTTCGCGCACTTACAAAGCATTTATTGAACAAGCTAGGTATCTGGAAGAAAAAAACTATCATCCTGGGGAGCGGACAGAATGCTCGTGGTGCATATTCTGCGCTGCAAAGTGAGGAGATGATGGGGTTTGATGTTATCGCTTTTTTTGATACGGATGCGTCAGATGCTGAAATAAATATGTTGCCGGTGATAAAGGATACTGAGATTATTTGGGATTTAAATCGTACAGGTGATGTCCATTATATCCTTGCTTATGAATACACCGAGTTGGAGAAAACACATTTTTGGCTACGTGAACTTTCAAAACATCATTGTCGTTCTGTTACTGTAGTCCCCTCGTTTAGAGGATTGCCATTATATAATACTGATATGTCTTTTATCTTTAGCCATGAAGTTATGTTATTAAGGATACAAAATAACTTGGCTAAAAGGTCGTCCCGTTTTCTCAAACGGACATTTGATATTGTTTGTTCAATAATGATTCTTATAATTGCATCACCACTTATGATTTATCTGTGGTATAAAGTTACTCGAGATGGTGGTCCGGCTATTTATGGTCACCAGCGAGTAGGTCGGCATGGAAAACTTTTTCCATGCTACAAATTTCGTTCTATGGTTATGAATTCTCAAGAGGTACTAAAAGAACTTTTGGCTAACGATCCTATTGCCAGGGCTGAATGGGAGAAAGATTTTAAACTGAAAAATGATCCTCGAATCACAGCTGTAGGTCGATTTATACGTAAAACTAGCCTTGATGAGTTGCCACAACTTTTTAATGTACTAAAAGGTGATATGAGCCTGGTTGGACCACGACCTATCGTTTCGGATGAACTGGAGCGTTATTG
This sequence comes from Salmonella sp. GDC200615, assembly GCF_050574145.1. Lineage (NCBI taxonomy): Bacteria > Pseudomonadati > Pseudomonadota > Gammaproteobacteria > Enterobacterales > Enterobacteriaceae > Salmonella > Salmonella sp. GDC200615. The sequence continues at coordinate 1,750,679 of NZ_CP192247.1, forward strand.
TGATGATGTTGATTATTATTTGATGGCAAAGCCGGGCATGACAGGTCTATGGCAAGTGAGTGGGCGTAATGATGTTGATTATGACACTCGTGTTTATTTTGATTCCTGGTATGTTAAAAACTGGACGCTTTGGAATGATATTGCCATTCTGTTTAAAACAGCGAAAGTTGTTTTGCGGCGAGATGGTGCGTATTAAGCTTACCGAGAAGTACTGAATAATAATTGTATAAAATAGCCTGCGTAAAATCTGAACGCATCAATCGCTACCTTAATATCATACCTTTGAGTTAACATACTATTCACCTTTAACCTGCCATGACCGTTTGTGGCAGGGTTTCCACACCTGACAGGAGTATGTAATGTCCAAGCAACAGATCGGCGTCGTCGGTATGGCAGTGATGGGGCGCAACCTCGCGCTCAACATAGAAAGCCGTGGTTATACCGTCTCCGTTTTCAACCGCTCCCGTGAAAAGACCGAAGAAGTGATTGCCGAGAATCCCGGCAAAAAGCTGGTGCCTTATTACACGGTGAAAGAGTTTGTTGAATCCCTCGAAACGCCTCGTCGTATCCTGTTAATGGTGAAAGCGGGTGCAGGTACTGATGCAGCTATCGATTCGCTGAAACCGTATCTGGAAAAAGGCGATATCATTATTGATGGCGGTAACACCTTCTTCCAGGACACAATCCGTCGCAATCGCGAGCTGTCTGCGGAAGGTTTTAACTTTATCGGTACCGGTGTTTCCGGTGGTGAAGAGGGCGCGCTGAAAGGGCCATCTATCATGCCTGGCGGTCAGAAAGATGCCTATGAACTGGTGGCGCCGATCCTGACGAAGATTGCTGCTGTGGCGGAAGATGGCGAACCGTGCGTGACCTATATCGGCGCCGATGGTGCTGGTCACTACGTCAAGATGGTCCACAATGGTATTGAATATGGCGATATGCAGCTTATCGCTGAAGCTTACTCCCTGCTGAAAGGCGGCCTGAATCTCAGCAATGAAGAGTTGGCGAACACTTTTACTGAGTGGAATAACGGCGAGCTGAGCAGCTATCTGATCGACATCACTAAAGACATCTTCACTAAAAAAGATGAAGACGGAAACTACCTGGTGGATGTCATTCTTGATGAAGCCGCCAACAAAGGGACCGGTAAATGGACCAGCCAGAGCGCGCTGGATCTGGGTGAACCGCTGTCGCTGATTACCGAATCCGTCTTTGCGCGTTACATCTCTTCGTTGAAAGCGCAACGTGTTGCCGCATCTAAAGTGCTCTCCGGGCCGAAAGCGCAGCCGGCAGGCGACAAAGCTGAATTTATCGAGAAAGTGCGTCGCGCGCTGTATCTTGGCAAGATCGTCTCCTATGCGCAGGGCTTCTCGCAGCTACGCGCCGCGTCTGATGAATATCACTGGGATCTCAACTACGGCGAGATTGCTAAGATTTTCCGTGCGGGCTGTATCATTCGCGCTCAGTTTCTGCAGAAGATCACTGATGCTTACGCAGAAAACGCTGGTATCGCTAACTTGCTGTTAGCGCCTTACTTCAAGAAAATTGCTGATGAGTACCAGCAGGCGCTGCGTGATGTTGTGGCTTACGCGGTGCAGAACGGCATTCCGGTGCCGACATTCTCTGCGGCAGTGGCCTACTATGACAGCTATCGCGCCGCAGTACTGCCAGCTAACTTAATTCAGGCGCAGCGTGACTACTTTGGTGCGCACACCTATAAACGTACTGATAAAGAAGGCATTTTCCATACCGAGTGGTTGGAATAATTTCTGCAAAAATGTTTAAGCCCGGTTTAATACCGGGCTTTTTTTTATCTCTATTCTTATTGATTTATCGCTTTTGCTTAATATTAACTTAATAATCTGTGTTTATCGTAATGAAGATAATCTGAATTGTTTTCGTCTGCGTTGCACTTTATATACTCAGGCGTTAAAACTTTAATATCTTATCAGGATGCGAAATACATCATGATTCATAATTAAGTTAATTCTGAGAGCGAATAATGAAAATCACGATATCCGGGACGGGTTATGTTGGCTTGTCTAATGGTTTGCTTATTGCACAACATCATGATGTGGTGGCGTTAGACATTGTTCCTTCCCGTGTTGAACTGTTAAATGATCGGATATCTCCGATTGTTGATAAAGAAATTCAGCAATTTTTAAAGGAAGATAACATCAGATTCAGGGCAACGCTGGATAAGTTTGATGCGTACCAGAATGCAGATTACGTCATTATTGCTACGCCTACGGATTACGATCCCAAAACCAACTATTTTAATACGTCCAGTGTGGAATCGGTCATTCAGGATGTGATCAGCATCAACCCCGCAGCCGTGATGATTATTAAGTCTACGGTGCCGGTTGGCTTCACGGCGGCAATGCGTCAGAAGTTTGCGACAGAAAATATCATTTTCTCTCCGGAGTTTTTACGTGAAGGTAAAGCCCTTTACGATAACCTTTATCCCTCCCGTATCGTGATTGGGGAACAGTCTGAGCGCGCCAGAGAATTTGCCGCATTACTCCAGGAAGGCGCTATTAAACAGGAGATTCCAACGCTGTTTACGGACTCCACTGAGGCGGAAGCTATTAAACTTTTCGCCAATACTTATCTCGCTATGCGAGTCGCTTATTTTAATGAATTAGACAGCTATGCTGAAACGTTAGGATTAAATACCCGACAAATTATTGAAGGGGTGTGCCTCGACCCGCGTATTGGCAATCATTATAATAATCCCTCTTTTGGTTATGGCGGATATTGTTTGCCAAAAGATACCAAACAGTTGCTGGCCAATTATCAGTCGGTGCCTAATAATATTATCTCCGCTATCGTTGAAGCAAACCGTACGCGTAAAGATTTTATTGCCGACGCTATCCTCGCCAGAAAGCCTAAAGTGGTGGGCATTTATCGCCTGATTATGAAGAGTGGCTCCGATAACTTCCGCGCCTCATCGATTCAGGGGATTATGAAGCGCATTAAAGCGAAAGGCGTAGAGGTCATCATCTATGAGCCGGTAATGGAAGAAGATACTTTCTTTAACTCACGTCTTGAACGTGATTTGCACTGCTTTAAACAGCAGGCGGATGTCATTATTTCCAACAGGATGGCGGCAGAGCTTTTGGATGTTGCTGAAAAAGTGTATACCCGCGATCTTTTCGGTAGTGATTAATAAGGCAATCGTGGCTGATGAGTCCCGATGATTTATTGACCAAATGGAAATAATGTCTGATTTTTATCATTAATCCTATGGCATATATTTGCTTTATGACTACACTGTCTCCAGCTTCATCCTTTTTTTAGTTAGGGTATCTATGACAGTGGATAGTAATACGTCTTCCGGGCGTGGGAACGATCAGGAACAGATTGATTTGATTGAGTTATTGCTACAGTTATGGCGTGGGAAGATGACCATTATTGTAGCCGTTATTATCGCCATTTTGCTGGCCGTAGGCTACCTGATGATAGCCAAAGAAAAATGGACATCCACGGCGATTATTACCCAACCTGATGCCGCGCAGGTTGCCACCTATACCAATGCGCTCAACGTCTTGTATGGCGGGAATGCCCCCAAAATCTCTGAAGTGCAGGCGAATTTTATAAGCCGCTTTAGCTCTGCGTTTTCCGCATTATCGGAAGCGCTGGATAATCAGAAAGAGCGGGAAAAGCTCACCATTGAACAGTCGGTAAAGGGGCAGGCGCTGCCACTCTCGGTTTCTTATGTGAGTACTACCGCTGAAGGGGCGCAGCGTCGGCTGGCGGAATATATCCAACAGGTGGATGAAGAGGTCGCTAAGGAACTGGAAGTTGACCTGAAAGATAACATCACGCTGCAAACCAAAACGTTGCAGGAGTCCCTTGAGACGCAGGAAGTTGTGGCGCAGGAGCAAAAAGATCTGCGTATTAAGCAAATCGAAGAAGCGTTGCGCTATGCGGATGAGGCCAAAATCACGCAGCCGCAGATTCAGCAAACCCAGGATGTTACCCAGGACACGATGTTCCTGCTGGGGAGCGATGCGCTAAAATCGATGATACAGAACGAAGCGACGCGTCCACTGGTCTTTTCTCCGGCCTATTACCAGACGAAGCAGACACTGCTGGACATTAAAAATCTGAAAGTGACTGCCGATACGGTGCACGTCTATCGTTATGTGATGAAGCCGACGCTGCCGGTCCGTCGCGATAGCCCGAAAAAAGCCATTACCCTTGTGCTGGCTGTATTGCTGGGCGGGATGATCGGTGCCGGGATTGTGCTGGGGCGCAATGCGCTACGTAGCTATAAGCCAAAAGCCTTGTAAGCTTCTTTGCCGGATGGTGGTCGGCTTCGAAAGGTAAAATTTCTCATAAAAAACCGGGCGTTGCCCGGTTTTTTATGCTTATTGATGACGCTTACGAAGATTGTCGATCACGGTGGTGAGGTTGAGATCCTGATCCTGCAACAGCACCAGCAGGTGGTACATCAAATCAGACGCTTCATTGGTTAATTCAAAACGATCATTGACGGTGGCCGCCAGCGCGGTTTCTACACCTTCTTCGCCAACTTTTTGCGCAATACGTTTGGTACCGCTGGCGTACAGTTTCGCCGTGTAAGAGCTGGCCGGATCGGCGGTTTTGCGCTCTGCCAGTAGCTGCTCCAGTTGATACAGGAATAACCACTGATGGCCGGCGTAGCCAAAGCAGCAGCTGGTACCTTTGTGGCAGGTCGGCCCGACAGGATTTGCCAGCACCAGCAGTGTATCGTTGTCGCAATCCGGCGCAATGCTGACGACATTCAGCACATGGCCTGAGGTTTCGCCTTTGGTCCATAAACGCTGTTTCGTGCGTGAGAAGAACGTGACATGGCCGGATTCAATGGTTTTGTCCAGCGCTTGTGGGTTCATATAGCCCAGCATCAATACTTCGCCGGATACCGCATGTTGCACGATGGCTGGCATCAGGCCATCGGTTTTTTCCCAGTCCAGCTCGCGGCGTTGTTGCTCTGTTAACATATCCTGATCTCCACGCCCTGGCCTGCCAGGTACGCTTTTAATTCGCCAATATTGATGATTTGCTTGTGAAAAACGGAGGCGGCAAGCGCGCCGTCGACATCGGCATCACGGAATGCCTCAAGAAAGTGTTCCATCGTGCCCGCGCCGCCGGAGGCGATCAGCGGCACGCGGCAAACGTCACGGACTTTTTTCAACTGCGTCAGATCGTAACCGTTACGCACGCCGTCCTGGTTCATCATATTCAGGACGATTTCCCCCGCGCCGCGCTGTTGTACCTCTTGCACCCAATCCAGCGTCTCCCACTGCGTCACGCGGGTACGGTTTTCATCGCCGGTATACTGGTTAACATGATATTTCCCCGTGGCGTCGTCAAACCAGGTATCAATCCCGACGACAATGCACTGTACGCCAAAACGGTCAGCCAGACGGGTAATCAGCGTTGGGTCAGCCAGTGCAGGGGAATTGATAGAGATCTTATCCGCCCCGAAAGAAAGAATTTTGGCGGCGTCGTCAATTGACCGGATGCCGCCCGCTACACAAAACGGAATGTCGATCACCTCGGCAACGCGCGCCACCCAGCTTTTATCGACTACGCGACCATCGCTGGAGGCGGTAATGTCATAGAACACCAGTTCGTCCGCGCCTTCGTCGGCATAGCGTTTGGCCAGCGGAACGATATCGCCAATGATCTCATGGTTGCGAAACTGTACGCCTTTCACCACCTGACCATCACGAACATCCAGACACGGAATTATACGTTTTGCCAGCATTGGATGGCCTCCTTAACGGTAAATTTCCCTTCCAGCAGAGCGCGTCCGACAATCACGCCGCGCACGCCGGTGCCGCGCAGGGCGGCAATATCATCGATATCGCCAATACCGCCGGAGGATTGAAAGGCGATCTGCGGATATCTGGCGCATATCTCTTCGTACAGTGAAACGTTAGAGCCCGCCAGCGTGCCGTCGCGAGAAATATCGGTACACAGTACATGTTTCAGGCCGACGGGGAGATAGGTCTCCACCAGTTGTTCCAGCGAGACGCCGGAATTTTCCTGCCAGCCGCTAACCGCCACCTGCTTGTTGCCGTGTTCGTCTATGCGAACGTCCAGCGCCAGTACCAGCGCCTGCGCGCCAAAACGTTCAAACCAGCCTTTCACCACGTCAGGAGATTTCACCGCCGTTGAACCGATGACCACACGGGCAACGCCAGCTTTCAGTAATGCCGCAACGTCTTCTTCGGTACGCACGCCGCCGCCGACCTGAACAGGCACGTTCACGCCCGCGACCAGGGTTTTAATCAGCGGTATCTGTCGCTTAGCCGGATCTTTAGCGCCGGTCAGATCTACCAGATGCAGCACCCCGGCGCCCTGGGCGGCGTAATCCTGCAAACGGGGCAGGGGATCGTTACCGTAATCCCGCTGCCGGGCGTAGTCGCCCTGGTGGAGACGCACCACGGTGCCGTCAATTAAATCTAATGCCGGAATAATCATTACATCTCCAGGAAGTTTTTCAGCAACTGTGCGCCCGCCGCGCCCGAACGTTCCGGATGGAACTGTACGCCGAAGAAATTATCTTTCTGTACCGCCGCGGTAAACGGCTCGCCGTAATTGCACTGGGCGATAGTCCACGGGTTGACCGGCATCGCGTAGCTGTGAACAAAGTAAAAATAGGCGCCATCTTCAATGCCCTGAAACAGCCGGTTGCCCGCCTGCGGATACACGCGATTCCAGCCCATGTGCGGCAGCGGCAGACCAAAGTCGGTCATTTTCGGCACGTCTTGTTCGATAATGTTCAGCAGATCCACGCCGCGCGTCTCTTCGCTGCGACGACCCAGCAGTTGCATCCCTAAGCAGATACCCAGTACCGGCTGAGTACACGCTTTAATTAAGTCGATCAGTTCACGTTCGCGCAGTTGATCCATAGCGGCCTGCGCCGTGCCGACGCCGGGCAGAAAGAGTTTGTCAGCGCGTAATACGATTTCCGCTTCGCGGCTGACCACCGGGGTGTAACCGTGGCGCGCCACGGCGGATTTTACCGAGCTTAAATTGGCGCAGCCGGTGTCAAGGATGACGACGTTCATCACAGCACTCCTTTCGAGGACGGTAATGTATCGCCCTCCACGCGAATAGCCTGGCGTAGCGTCCGACCAAAGGCTTTAAACAAACTTTCGACACGGTGGTGATCGTTTTTACCTTTAGTCTTGAGATGCAGAGTGACGCCCATCGTGTAAGAGAGTGAGCGGAAAAAGTGTTCAATCATCTCTGTGCTCAAATCGCCCACACGCTGGTAGGTAAATTCAGCTTTATATTCCAGATGCGGACGACCGGAAATATCCAGCGCGCAGCGCGCCAGACATTCATCCATCGGTAGTACAAAGCCAAAACGGCAGATACCGCGCTTGTCGCCGAGTGCCAGTTTTAATGCCTCACCGAGCGCCAGTCCAGTATCTTCTACCGTGTGGTGATCGTCGATATAGAGATCACCCTTAACGGTAATCTCCATGCGAAAGCCGCCGTGGGTGGCGATTTGATCGAGCATATGGTCAAAGAAGCCGACGCCGGTATTAATCTTGCTGTTGCCTTCGCGATCCAGCCAGACACTGACATCAATCTGTGTTTCTTTGGTGTTACGGATCACATGCGCATAGCGATCGCGTTTCGTTAGCTGTTCGCCAATCATCGTCCAGTTCAGCGTTTCACGGTGATAGCGTAAACCAGTAATGCCCATGTTATCAGCGAGCTGGATATCGGTCGCACGATCGCCAATCACATAGCTGTTGGCGCTATCCATCGCTTGTTCCGCAAGATAACGCTCCACCAGCTTCACTTTGGGCTTGCGGCAGTCGCAGTCGTCTGCGGGCAGGTGAGGGCAGATCAGCACCTCATCAAAGCATACGCCCTGAGAGGTGAAAATCTGCATCATCAGGTTGTGCGGTCCGTCGAAGTCCGCCTGCGGGAAGCTTTGCGTGCCAAGTCCATCCTGGTTAGTGATCATCACCAGCTTAAAACCGGCTTTTTGCAGCTTCAGCAATACGGGAATCACCTCTGGCTCAAAGGCCAGTTTATCAAAGCGGTCTACCTGAAAATCGCTCGGCGGTTCGGAAATTAAGGTTCCGTCCCGGTCGATGAAAAGATACTTCTGACTCATACTGGCTCCGCACGTAAGGCGTCAATGACGCGCTGGTTTTCCTGGCGGGTGCCGACCGTAATCCGCAGGCAGCCGCTTAAAGAAGGTTGTTTATTCTGATCGCGTAAGATAATGCCCTGATCCCATAAGGATTTAAACACGCTGCTGGAGGCGGTAAACCGCGCCAGAATATAGTTGGTTTCAGAGTCAAAGACGTGTTCTACGCAGGCGGTCTGTTGCAGGGCATTCACCAGATACTGACGTTCCTGCACTGTCTGCGCCACGCGATCGCGCATTGCGTTTATTCCCTGCGGGCTCAGCGCCTGGGCGGCGATATCCGCCACTGGCGTAGAAAGCGGATAAGGGGCGATCACTTTTAACAGCAGGTTGATCACCTCTTCATTAGCCAGTGTAAAGCCGCAGCGCAGACCCGCCAGCGCAAAAGCTTTCGACAATGTGCGCAGGATAACCAGATGAGGATATTCAACCAGCCAGCCTGTCAGCGTGGCCTGCGGGCAAAACTCAATATAAGCTTCGTCGGCGACGACTATCGCTTTACCGCGTGTCAACTCCAGCAGCGTGCGCAGATCCTGCGGGTTGATAAGTTGTCCGGTAGGATTATTGGGGCTACAAACGAACACCACTTTTGTGCCGTCAAGGTTGTCGGAAATCCCCTGTAGATCCAGCTGCCAGTTTTCAAGCGCGGGAACCGTCCGGCGCTCTACGCCAATGGTTTCGGCGCTGACGCTGTACATACCGTAAGTGGGCGGACAGTAGAGAATGGCGTCTTTCCCCGGTTCACAGAAGGCGCGGATCACCAGCTCGATCCCTTCATCCGCGCCGCGGCTGACCAGCACCTGCTCCGGCTTTACGCCAGCATATTGCGCGTAGTTTTCAATCACGGCCTTTGGCTGGCATTCCGGGTAGCGGTTAAGCGTTTGTTGGGTGAGCTGAAACTCCACCGCTGTCGGGAATTCATTCGCGTTCAGCCAGACATCGCCGTTACCGCCCAGACGGCGGGCAGACTGATACGGTACCAGGTTGCGGACATTTTCACGGGCTAAGTCAGCGACGCTGAGAGTGTTTTCAGTGCTCATGCTTGCTCCTTGAGGGCGTTTACGCGCAGGGTCACGGCATTTTTATGGGCGGTCAGACGTTCTGCCGCCGCCAATGTTTCAATGGTTGATGCCAGAGCGGAAAAGCCCGCTTTCGACAGTTCCTGAACGGTCATCCGTTTCTGGAAATCCGCTAACCCAAGGCTGGAACAGGTAGCAGTATAGCCATAGGTCGGTAAAACATGGTTGGTTCCGGAAGCGTAATCACCGGCGGATTCCGGCGACCAGTCGCCGAGAAATACCGAACCTGCGCTGGTAATCGCATCCACCAAATCGCGCGCATTGCGCGTCTGGATAATTAAGTGTTCCGGCCCATACTGATTAGAGATGGCGACGCACTGCGCTAAATCTTTGGTCACAATCAGACGACTGGCGCTCAGGGCCTGCCTGGCGGTGTCCGCGCGCGGCAGTTCTGCCAGTTGACGTTCTACCGCCTCCGCCACCTTGCAGGCAATGTCAGCATCAGGCGTCAGCAGAATCACCTGCGAATCCGGACCGTGCTCAGCCTGGGAGAGCAGGTCAGAAGCGACGAAATCCGGTGTTGCGCCGCTGTCGGCGATCACCAGTACTTCAGACGGCCCGGCTGGCATATCGATAGCCGCGCCGTCGAGGCGTTGGCTGACCTGACGTTTGGCTTCGGTTACAAAGGCGTTGCCGGGGCCAAAAATTTTATCCACTTTCGGTACGGACTCGCTGCCGAAGGCCAGAGCGGCAATCGCCTGCGCGCCGCCGACGTTAAAGATTTCCTGCACGCCACACAGTTGCGCCGCATAGAGGATTTCATCAGCGATGGGCGGCGGCGAGCACAGAACCACGTTCTGACATCCCGCAATACGCGCCGGCGTCGCCAGCATCAGCACCGTTGAGAAGAGCGGAGCCGAGCCGCCGGGAATATACAGACCGACAGACGCGACGGGACGCGTAACCTGCTGGCAACGCACGCCTGGCTGGGTTTCCACATCTACAGGCGGTAGCGTCTGCGCGGAATGGAACGTTTCAATATTTTTGACGGCAGCGGCCATCGCCTGTTTTAATTCGTCGCTCAGACGCGTGCCGGCGGCGGCGATCTCTTCAGGGGTGACGCGTAGCGCTGTCACTTCTGTTTTATCAAATTTAGCGCTGTATTCACGCAGGGCATCGTCACCGCGCGTTTTTACATTATCCAGAATATCGCTGACCGTCCGGGTAATACTGTCAGAGGCGGAAATCGCCGGACGCGTCAGCAGCGCACGCTGCTGTTCAGGGCTACAGCTGTTCCAGTCAATCAGGGTATTGAAGCTCATGGTCTTTACTCCATCACAGGGTTCCGCCTTATCCGGCCTACAGAACCCAAAATATCAACGCATTACGTAGGCCTGATAAGCGCAGCGCCATCAGGCGTCAGATCACTCCATCATCTTCTCGATCGGCAGTACCAGAATCGAGCTGGCGCCAAGCGCTTTCAGTTTCTCCATGGTTTCCCAGAACAACGTTTCGCTGCTGACCATGTGCATCGCCACGCGCTGTTGCTCGCCTGCCAGCGGCAGAATTGTCGGCCTTTCGGCGCCTGGCAGCAGGGCGATAACCTCTTCCAGGCGTTCACTTGGCGCGTGCATCATGATGTATTTCGATTCGCGCGCCTGAATCACGCCCTGAATACGGGTCAGCAATTTATCGATCAGCTGTTGCTTGCTCTGTGCCATCTCACCGTCGCGCTGAATCAGACAGGCTTTAGAGCGGTAGATAACTTCGACTTCACGCAGGCCGTTAGCTTCAAGCGTCGCGCCGGTAGAGACCAAATCGCAGATAGCGTCGGCCAGCCCCGCGCGCGGCGCGACTTCGACAGAACCATTTAACAGACACGATTTAAAAGAGACGCCTTTCTGGTCGAGGTAGCGTTTGAGGAGGTGCGGATAAGAGGTAGCGATACGTTTACCGTCCAGCGCGGCCGGGCCGTCCCAGGCTTCGTCAACCGGCGTTGCCAGCGATAAACGGCAGCCGCCGAAGTCAAGACGGCGCAGGGTAAAATAGCGCGGATCTTCACCCTGCGCGCGGCGGTTGAGTAGCTCTTCTTCCAGCACGTTCTCGCCGATAATGCCGAGATCGACCACGCCATCCATCACCAGACCCGGAATGTCATCATCACGCACGCGCAGGATATCAATCGGCATGTTTTCCGCCATCGCAATCAGGCGCTGAGTGTGTAAATTAATTTTTATGCCGCAGCGGGCCAGCAATTCTCGTGAATCATCGCTTAAACGGCCTGATTTCTGAATAGCTATGCGTAAGCGGGTGTTGTCTAACATTCTGCGTTCCTCTTTATCCTGTCTGAACCGGTCTGTATCGCGCGCCAAAAAAAGCCCCCGGAAGATGATCTTCCGGGGGCTTTCTCATGCGTTCATGCACCACTGGAAGATCTGAATGTCTTCCAGCACACATCGCCTGAAAGACTAGTCAGGATGATGGTGATGATGGTGGTGTTTAAATTGAACGCGTGTCATAAAAATTCCGATGAATGCTTATTCATTTGATACCTTTTAACCTAAACCACTTTTACGCCTTAAAGCAAGCGCTTTTTTCATTTCGCATTTATAGTATGAATTGTCAGTCACGGCGGGCTGGCGTAGCCTTATGTATAAGGCGTTAAAGTCAGGAGAAAATGGATGAAAAAGGTCGCAATTGTCGGTTTAGGTTGGTTAGGCATGCCGCTGGCAATGTCGCTGGCAGCGAGAGGCTGGCAGGTTACCGGCAGCAAAACCACCCTTGACGGGGTGGAAGCGGCCCGTATGAGTGGAATTGAAAGCTATCCGCTGCGTCTGGAGCCGGAGCTGGTCTGTGAGGCGGACGATCTTGACGCTCTGCTGGATGTCGATGCGCTGGTGATAACACTGCCCGCGCGCCGTAGCGGTCCGGGAGAGGATTTTTATCTGCAGGCGATGCAGGAGCTGGTCGACAGCGCGCTGGCTTATCGTATCCCGCGTATTATTTTTACCAGTTCGACGTCTGTTTACGGCGATGCGCAAGGCGTGGTGAAAGAGAATACGCCGCGTAATCCGGTCACGGCCAGCGGGCGTACCCTGAAGGAACTGGAAGATTGGCTGCATAATCTGCCGGGCACGTCAGTAGATATTCTGCGGCTGGCGGGGTTGGTCGGGCCTGGACGCCATCCCGGTCGTTTCTTTGCCGGAAAAACCGCGCCGGATGGTCAACACGGGGTCAATCTGGTGCATCTTGAAGACGTGGTTGGCGCAATTACCCTTTTGCTACAGGCGCCAAAAGGGGGGCACATCTATAATATATGTGCGCCGGCGCATCCAGCCCGCAACGTGTTTTATCCGCAAATGACGCGCTTGCTGGGAATGGCGCCGCCGCATTTTCGTAACGCACCGGACAACGGCAAAGGGAAGATTATCGACGGTAGCCGGATTTGTAATGAGCTGGGATTTGAATATCAATATCCCGATCCGCTGGTGATGCCGATGGAGTGAGTCGCTGTCCAGCAGGTGGTCGCCATATAGCGCAAGGGGACGAGTATGAAACCACTGCTGGACGTTCTGATTATTCTTGATGCGTTAGAAAAAGAAGGCAGCTTCGCGGCGGCGTCGGCAAAATTATTTAAAACGCCGTCCGCCTTCAGTTATACCGTTCATAAGCTGGAAAACGATCTTAATATCCAATTGCTCGACCGTAGCGGGCATCGCGCGCGATTTACGCGAACCGGTAAGATGCTACTGGAAAAAGGCCGTGAAGTGCTGCACACCGTTCGCGAGCTGGAAAAGCAGGCGATTAAACTGCATGAAGGCTGGGAGAACGAACTGGTCATCGGTGTGGATGATACCTTTCCCTTTTCTCTTCTGGCCCCGCTTATCGACGCTTTTTATCAACGCCACAGCGTGACGCGCCTTAAATTTGTCAATGGCGTTCTCGGCGGTTCATGGGAGACGCTGACGCAGGGAAGGGCGGATATTATTGTTGGCGCCATGCGCGCGCCGCCGCCTGACACCGGCTTTGGCTTTGCAAGACTGGGCGATCTTGAACTGGTGTTTGCTGTCGCTCCGCATCATCCGCTGGTTCATGAAGAGGAACCGCTTAGCCGCCAGACGATCAAACGTTTTCGCGCGATTGTGGTTGGCGATAGCGTCCATTCCTCGCGATCAATAGGGTCTGAACTGCTCGACGCTCAGGAAGCGATTACCGTGTTTGATTTTAAAACCAAGCTGGAGCTGCAAATTAGCGGCCTGGGATGCGGCTATTTACCGCGTTATCTGGCGCAGCGATTTTTGGAAAGCGGCGCGCTTATAGAGAAGAAAGTTGTGGCGCAAATCGTCTATGAACCGGTGTGGGTTGGCTGGAATGAACAGACCGCCGGGCTGGCCAGCGGCTGGTGGCGGGATGAAATTTTAGCAAATAATGCTATTGCTGGGGTGTATGCAAAATCGCCGGTTTAAAAATCAATCGCTTATGAAAAATAATTTTTTGAACGCGCTCGCATTCTCTTGTCATTTCACTTCAATTTAGGGCAGAATACGCCGCTTGCAAAAAATGACACTAACCGACGTTTTAATACGCGTCGGTTATTTTTTTGCTTCAAACACATCATTCAATACCAAGAGGCCGGGCTTCGTACCGGATAGATACTTACTTAAAAATCGACAGTTGTTGTCGCTGAGGAATCCAGAAAATGGGGCAATTTTTTGCTTACGCGACGGCATTCGCCGTAAAGGAGAATGACCATGTCGCATAACGTTACTCCAAACACCTCTCGCGTGGAATTACGTAAAACGCTTACGTTAGTTCCGGTTGTAATGATGGGTCTTGCCTATATGCAGCCGATGACGCTGTTCGATACATTTGGTATCGTTTCAGGCCTCACTGACGGTCACGTACCGACGGCGTATGCATTCGCGTTAATCGCGATTCTGTTTACGGCGTTGAGCTACGGGAAACTGGTGCGTCGCTATCCTTCCGCGGGTTCGGCGTACACCTATGCCCAGAAATCCATCAGCCCGACCGTTGGCTTTATGGTGGGTTGGTCTTCTCTGCTCGATTATCTGTTCGCGCCGATGATCAACATTCTGTTGGCGAAAATTTATTTTGAAGCGCTGGTGCCCTCCATTCCGTCATGGGTGTTTGTCGTGGCGCTGGTGGCCTTTATGACGGCCTTTAACCTGCGCAGCCTCAAATCGGTCGCTAACTTCAACACCGTGATTGTAGTGCTACAGGTGGTGCTGATTGCGGTCATTCTGGGCATGGTGGTTTATGGCGTATTTGAAGGCGAAGGCGCCGGTACGCTGGCGAGCACCCGTCCGTTCTGGTCCGGCGATGCGCACGTTATCCCGATGATTACGGGAGCGACGATCCTGTGCTTCTCCTTTACCGGCTTTGACGGCATCAGTAACCTGTCGGAAGAGACCAAAGATGCTGAGCGCGTGATCCCGCGTGCGATTTTTCTGACCGCGCTGATTGGCGGCCTGATCTTCATCTTTGCAACCTATTTCCTGCAATTGTACTTCCCGGATATCTCTCGCTTTAAAGATCCGGATGCGTCTCAGCCGGAAATCATGCTGTACGTGGCGGGTAAAACCTTCCAGGTGGGCGCGCTGATCTTCTCTACTATCACCGTACTGGCTTCCGGTATGGCGGCGCATGCAGGCGTAGCGCGCCTGATGTACGTAATGGGGCGCGACGGCGTATTCCCGAAAAGCTTCTTCGGTTACGTTCATCCGAAATGGCGTACGCCAGCGATGAACATCATCCTGGTCGGGGCGATCGCGCTGCTGGCGATTAATTTTGACCTGGTGATGGCGACGGCGCTGATTAACTTTGGTGCGCTGGTCGCGTTTACCTTTGTTAACCTGTCGGTGATTTCGCAGTTCTGGATCCGTGAGAAGCGTAATAAAACGTTGAAAGATCACTTCCAGTATCTGTTCCTGCCCATGTGCGGCGCGCTCACGGTTGGCGCGTTGTGGGTTAACCTGGAAGAGAGCTCAATGGTACTGGGCCTGATCTGGGCAGGTATCGGGCTGATTTATCTGGCGTGCGTAACTAAAAGCTTCCGCAACCCGGTCCCACAGTACGAAGACGTCGCGTAATCGCGCGTATTATCGGCAATAGTAAAACCGGAGGCAGTGCCTCCGGTTTTTTGTTTGTCATCCAGCACGTTTACCGGATGGCGGCGTCACTCTTTATCCGCTCTGGATTAACAATGCTCGTCAGGCATTGGTCAATTACACAATCTCAGTTGCGTACTGCCACAGTGATTTCAGCAACCCCAGCTTCGTTTTATCTTCCGCATACTGCTGAGAAAGCATCTGCAATTCATTGGCATATTGTTGTAAAAACTCCGGCGTCAGCACCTGACGGCGATGCTCTAGCCAGCGCTGCTGCTCTGCGTCATCCAGCGTACCGGGAAAATTGCGTGCGCGGTAATTAAACAGCAGCTTCTCAATGCGCTTATCGACAAAGGTAATGTCCAGCGCGGGCAGGTTACGTGGCTCGGTTTCGAGTACGATTTTCATGGCTGCGCGATCGGCATCGCTGAAAAAACCATCATAGAGCTGGGCATCAACGTTATCCGAGGCGGCAAAAGGTTCGGCTTCGGCGAAAATCGCCACCACTTTGTCGCGAACCTGCGGGTTTTCACGCAACACTTTCAGGTTATCCAGGCAATGCTGGCGGTTAATTCCCAGCCGGTCGGCATCCTCCGGGCGCAAGGTATTCGCCTGCGCCAGTACCGGACATTTATTGATATGCACCAGCTTTACCGGCACTGCGGCGTGATCGCCAAGATCGGCTTTGGCCGTATAAAGCCGCTCGCGAAGGGTGTCGCTGTCCAGCTCAAGAAGAGGAGAAATATCGCCTGCTAAATCGACCATGATCACCGCGTTACGGTTTTCAGGATGCCACGCCAGCGGCGCGACCCAGCTTGTATTACCGCGCCACGCGCCAAACATGCCGGAGACATGCACCAGCGGCTTCATTTGCGGGACGTCAATCAGCGCCGCCAGTTTATGTTTACTGCGGTGGCTATAAAGATAATCAAACAGCCGCGGCTGGCGTGTTTTCACCAGTTGCGCCATCGCAATAGTGGCGTAGACATCCGCCATCGCATCATGCGCGTTGCTGTGTTCGATCCCGTTCGCCTGGGTTAAATGTTCCAGACGAAAGCTGGGCAGGCCGTCGTCGTTTTCCGGCCAGTTAATTCCCTCCGGGCGCAGCGCATAACAGGCGCGCATGACATCCAATAGATCCCAACGTGAATTATCATGCTGCCAGCTCCAGGCATAGGGATCGTAAAAGTTGCGATAAAAAATATTGCGCGTGACTTCATCATCAAAACGCACATTGTTGTAGCCCACAACGCAGGTTTTAGGAACGGTAAACAGCGCATGAATGCGTCTGGCGAAAGCGGCTTCGTTTTCTCCTTTCTCACGCGCTTCCTGCGGCGTGATGCCGGTAATCAGCACCGCGCCGGGCTGCGGTAGATAATCATCGGCGGGTTTGCAATAAAACACCTCCGGCTCGCCGATAACGTTGAAGTCGTTATCCGTACGGAGCGCGGCGAATTGCGCAGGTCTGTCGAGGGCCGGATGCGTACCGAAGGTTTCGTAATCGTGGAAGAGGAATGTGCTCTGTATGCTGTCGTTTTTAACTGTCACTTGATGTACACGCCTGATGTTATCTGTATATGAAATATTTTATTCTTTTATTTTGTCGTTGATTGATTGTATTTGTACACCAATTGATATTGTTGCTAATGTTCGTACATGCGATGGTGAGTACATAAACATTAAAATCATTGAGTACAAAATACTAAAATGACCATCAGCGACACTAAACTACGCTCCCTCTATGGTAAACCATATTCCGGTCCATCTGAAATTACTGGTTCTGATTTAGTACTGTATGGAATTTAGGCCAGGGGCAATCTGGCCGGGATCTCAAAAAATGCATGGACTAAAACGGGTCTATGTACAGAGGGACACAACGCTGTGTCCCTTAATTTCATGCGGGTTGAGGCTGGACTAGGCCCAGGCCAGTGGCAGGATGGATGACAGAACACTCGGGAAATATTTTCTGGCATGACGTTGCATACTATCCGCCACAACGCTGGTACAGGTAAAGGCGCCATGGAGGCCGTGAAAACGGTCGGACCAGTCGGTAAACTGTTCGCTGGACGGGAAGATCGCCGGAGACAGCTCCCAGGCTTTCTGCATCAGCGCCTCCGCATAGCCTCTCAGGGCCGGCGGAGAGTCATGCTCAGTGCCGAAAATGGCGCTGGAGGAATAGCGTGCGAATGCGGTACTGAGACAGAACAGGGTTTCCGCCTGCTTCTGTGGGGTGGCGTCCGTCTGGTGATAAGCACTGAGGATGTGCTGGTAGTGTGCCGGGCTGAGTTTGCCTTCAGGAAGCAAGGGGGCAAAAATGGTGGCCAGACGCGACACTGAGGCATCATCAATCAACTTCACGGTGGAATGTTTCTGGTTCGTGGCGGCAATAAACTGCTGGTTCAGCTCCCCGTGCTCTTCAGTGCTGAGGATGATATCAATCAGCTCCCCAAAGCGTCGCTGCGTGGCCTGCTGATTAAATGCGGCGAGAAACACCGGAAAGTCATGACGGAATAACTCTACCGGAGAGATTTGCGCGGTGGAAACGTTCTCTCCGGCTCGCAGCAGGTAAAAGTTGTCCCATGCAGTGTCAGGAGTAGGGTTTAGCATTGTTAACAGCGTGTCAGTGGAGAGCATCATCGCCGTGTCTGAATCTTGGGAGGAAAGCAGCAGGAAATTATCTGCAGCGCGGGTTGTCCAGTCCGGGCTGCCGTCATAATTGCCGAAGAGCCCATTATGGATGTGGGGAGACACCGCCGGGTGAGCAAGATACTGTTCATAAAGCGCTGCAGCTTTCTGGCGGGTGCCATCAGTGCAGTCCACGCCTGTCATACAGTGTAAAATCACCTGATTAAAGAGTCCGCTGTGAGTGGTCATGGCGGCGCTGTTCCTGTCAAACGAATCCAGCAACACAGGCAGTATGCGCTACTGATAATATGTGTCAGGAGTCGGCAGGGGAACGTCATTATAGGTCTGGCACTGGTGGGCAAAAAAACGTTCCTGAACAGGCCCGAGCCACTCGCGGATAAGCGCACTTTGCGTATAGGGAGGGTGGGCCAGTACGCTTACCAGCGAACTTTCAACTGGCCGGATACATGCCTCTGTTAAGCGGCCACCCCGCAATGACTTAACCAGGTCTTCCATTGCCTGGACTTTTTCCTGACTGTATTTATCGGGCAGGCTGTCAATGGTCATCAGAATACTTTTACCATTATTGTGCTCATGATTTAAAAATCCATCCACAGCGTTCTCAGTCCAAAGGAGTGGCATTTGCAGCCAGATATCACCTAGACGAATAAAATTTCCGCCCCCTGACACTGACGGAGGTGATGAATTATCCGGTTCATTTAAAATAACGCCAGAGAGGTTGGCTTTGTGACGTATAAGCGTATTTTTTAATGTTGTATCAATAAAAGAGGGCTGTTGTTGTGTAGTAATTGAATACTGTAAAAACACTTCATTCATGTCTGAATTACTAAATTTCGTATTACTGCAGACTACATCACTCAGTGTCGAATAAGTGAATCGGCATTCGTCAAAATGTAAATGAGATATATCAGAATAAGTAAATTTTGAATTTGAAAAGTTGAACCCCTTAATAATATCGCCGTCTCGCTCCATGAAGCTGGGGGGCAATATTTTGCTGAATGTAATATTACGGAAATCTGCGTTTGAAAAATCGCGATCTGCGGCCGTAAGGGTTTCTCCGGCTTTCTGTCGTAAAACTGCATCCGTGAGTTTCTTAGCCCAGTCGGCAGGTGATGACGGGGAAGACGTAGCCTGAAGTGAGAGGGAGGGGGATACTGGTGGTGTTCTACCTTCAGAAACCGTGGGCCTGTTATTGGCTGATACAGAGACTCCACCGGGGAGCGGGGCCGCACCTGTCATTCTGTAATTATAATCACATGTTTGATTTGCAATATGCTTACGCATGAATGCTGCATTCATTTTTGAGACATCTTCTGCTGAAATATTTTTCTTGCCTGCATTATTTGTATCTTTAATATTTTTAACAGTAATCAATGTTTTGTTTAAGGTGTTTTTATCTTTCGGCTGAAAGAAGTCTTTTATTTTTTGTGGTAACGCGAACTCAATCGATGAGCTCTTTCCTGTTTTAAGTTTTTCATTTAAAGAAGCATGCGTGTTTTTAACACTGGTTATTTTTGAGGCGAGCCCGTTTTTCGTATGTTCACGAATAGAGGTAATTAATTTTTTAACCTAGTTAGGAATAGTAGAAAAATTAATTGCGCCTGATGATATCTTCATTAGAATTCCTTATCAACATCATTATGGAAAAACGGTCTGGATTTTTAACGCCTTAAAAGTAAGCTTCATATATCGGTATGGCGATGGAGATCACAATTCACCATGCTATCTGGAAGGTTTCTTTCAGAAAGTGTCCATTCTGTCATCATGTCACCGTATTGTGGGACGCTGACGTATCTGCGGAAAAATCCAGGCATAAGAGAGCGGGTCGGGTAACGGAGCCCGTGTGCACGCAAAAGTAAACCCGCTTCGATGCTCAACCAGTGTTTTTTCGCCGGCATTCGGGATATCGTCGGCGGACGGTCCGGCGCGTATGAGAAAGAACTGCGTAAAGCGCGTGAAATCGCTTTTCAGGAAATAATCGTTTTCTTTTAAATATTATTACGTGTTATTGGAATTGTATCATTTTTATAATTAACAGCGGGTTGTTTGGTAATTCTGCTGATTATTCAATGACAGTCCATGTGCGTGTTCAGGAAATGTAAAATATTTATAAAATAAAAGGTTTTATCGTGTTGGCATGCTCATTTTAACAACTATTTCAAATTGTGATTGAAGCCGACATTTCATAATACAAATTAAATATAATCTTCAGCTATATCTAATAACAGGAGGTTATATGAGCATTAGTCGTCGTTCTTTTTTGCAGGGGGTAGGCATAGGCTGCTCTGCCTGCGCGCTGGGCGCTTTTCCGCCCGGGGCGCTGGCGCGCAACCCGATTGCCGGCATTAACGGTAAAACTACGCTAACGCCAAGTTTGTGCGAGATGTGTTCCTTTCGTTGCCCTATTCAGGCGCAGGTAGTCAATAACAAGACCGTTTTTATCCAGGGCAATCCTTCTGCGCCGCAGCAGGGGACGCGCATATGCGCCAGGGGCGGGAGCGGCGTCAGCCTGGTCAATGACCCGCAACGGATTGTAAAACCTATGAAACGCACCGGGCCACGCGGCGACGGTGAATGGCAGGTGATTAGCTGGCAACAGGCTTACCAGGAAATCGCGGCGAAAATGAATGCCATCAAAGCGCAGCATGGCCCCGAGAGCGTGGCTTTCTCTTCCAAATCGGGCTCGCTCTCCAGCCATCTTTTCCATCTGGCTACGGCCTTTGGTTCGCCTAATACCTTTACTCACGCCTCAACATGCCCTGCCGGGAAAGCCATTGCGGCAAAAGTGATGATGGGCGGCGATCTGGCGATGGATATCGCTAACACGCGCTATCTGGTTTCGT
Source organism: Salmonella sp. GDC200615 (assembly GCF_050574145.1). NCBI lineage: Bacteria > Pseudomonadati > Pseudomonadota > Gammaproteobacteria > Enterobacterales > Enterobacteriaceae > Salmonella > Salmonella sp. GDC200615. The sequence goes on from NZ_CP192247.1 coordinate 1,771,482, forward strand.
TTGGCCACAATTTGTATGAAGGGATTGAAGTTGCCGATACCCATGAGTTAATGACCGCGCAGGAGAAGGGGGCCAAAATGGTGAGCTTCGATCCGCGTTTGTCTATATTTTCCAGCAAGGCGGATGAGTGGCACGCTATTCGTCCCGGGGGGGATTTAGCGGTTCTGCTGGCGATGTGCCACGTCATGATTGATGAACAGCTCTACGATGCGTCTTTTGTTGAGCGTTATACCAGCGGATTTGAACAGTTAGCACAGGCGGTAAAAGAGACGACGCCGGAATGGGCCGCCGCGCAGGCCGATGTCCCAGCCGACGTTATTGTCCGGGTGACACGCGAACTGGCTGCCTGCGCGCCTCACGCTATTGTCAGTCCTGGTCATCGCGCGACGTTCTCGCAGGAAGAGATCGATATGCGGCGTATGATTTTTACGCTTAATGTGCTGCTCGGTAATATTGAGCGCGAAGGCGGGCTATATCAGAAAAAAAACGCGTCTGTTTACAATAAACTGGCCGGAGAAAAGGTCGCGCCAACGCTGGCGAAACTCAACATTAAAAATATGCCGAAACCGACGGCGCAACGCATCGATTTGGTCGCACCGCAGTTTAAATATATCGCCGCTGGCGGCGGCGTGGTGCAAAGCATTATTGACTCGGCGTTAACCCAGAAGCCTTACCCGATAAAGGCGTGGATTATGTCGCGGCATAATCCTTTCCAGACCGTCACCTGTCGTTCGGACCTGGTAAAAACCGTTGAGCAACTGGATCTGGTGGTCAGCTGCGATGTCTATTTGAGCGAGAGCGCGGCATATGCCGACTATCTGCTGCCGGAATGCACCTATCTCGAACGGGACGAAGAGGTATCCGATATGTCGGGACTGCACCCGGCTTACGCTCTGCGCCAACAGGTCGTAGAGCCGATTGGCGAGGCGCGTCCGAGTTGGCAAATCTGGAAAGAACTTGGCGAGCAGTTGGGATTAGGGCAGTACTATCCGTGGCAGGATATGCAGACGCGCCAATTCTATCAGTTGAACGGCGACCATGCCTTAGCGAAGGAACTGCGACAGAAAGGGTATCTCGAATGGGGCGTTCCGCTGCTATTACGCGAACCAGAATCCGTTCGTCAGTTTACGGCGCGTTACCCCGGCGCTATCGCGACGGACAGTGACAACACCTATGGCGAACAGCTTCGCTTCAAATCGCCCTCCGGCAAAATCGAACTTTATTCCGCAACCCTGGAGGAATTGCTCCCTGGCTACGGCGTTCCGCGCGTTCGTGACTTTGCGCTGAAAAAAGAGAATGAGCTTTACTTCATTCAGGGCAAGGTGGCCGTGCATACCAATGGCGCGACGCAGTACGTACCTTTACTCAGCGAGCTAATGTGGGATAACGCGGTCTGGGTTCATCCGCAAACGGCGCAAGAAAAAGGCATTAAGACCGGCGATGAGATCTGGCTGGAAAATGCCACGGGTAAAGAGAAAGGTAAGGCGCTGGTGACGCCCGGTATCCGCCCGGACACGCTTTTTGTCTATATGGGATTTGGCGCTAAAGCTGGGGCCAAAACGGCGGCGACGACACACGGTATCCACTGTGGCAATTTACTGCCGCACGTGACGAGTCCGGTATCCGGTACGGTAGTGCATACCGCAGGCGTGACGCTGAGCCGGGCATGAGGGAGGAGGGAACCATGAATCATTTAACGAATCAGTACGTCATGCTGCATGATGAAAAACGTTGTATCGGCTGCCAGGCGTGTACCGTTGCCTGCAAAGTGCTTAATGACGTACCGGAGGGATTTAGCCGCGTACAGGTACAAATTCGCGCCCCTGAACAGGCATCCAACGCACTAACCCATTTTCAATTTGTCCGCGTCTCCTGTCAGCACTGTGAAAATGCGCCATGTGTCAGCGTTTGTCCTACCGGAGCGTCATATCGTGATGAAAACGGGATCGTGCAGGTGGATAAATCGCGCTGTATTGGCTGCGATTATTGTGTTGCCGCGTGTACTTTCCATGTGCGCTATTTGAATCCGCAAACCGGCGTCGCCGACAAGTGTAACTTCTGTGCCGACACGCGGTTGGCGGCTGGCCAGTCTCCGGCGTGCGTATCCGTTTGCCCAACGGACGCGCTGAAATTCGGCAGACTGGATGAGAGCGAGATCCAGCGCTGGGTCGGTCAGAAAGAGGTCTATCGCCAGCAGGAAGCGCGTAGCGGCGCGGTCAGTCTGTACCGTCGTAAAGAAATCCATCAGGAGGGTAAAGCATGAATACTATCTGGGGAGCGGAACTACATTATGCGCCAGATTATTGGCCGCTGTGGTTAATTTATGCAGGCGTCGTGGTGCTGCTCATGCTTGTTGGGCTGGTTATCCATGCGTTATTGCGCCGGATGCTGGCGCCAAAAACGGCGGGCGGCGAAGAGCATCGTGACTATCTCTACTCGCTGGCGATTCGCCGTTGGCATTGGGGAAATGCGTTACTGTTTGTTTTATTACTGTTAAGCGGTTTATTTGGTCATTTTTCTCTCGGCCCTGTAGCGCTAATGGTACAAGTGCATACCTGGTGTGGTTTTGCCTTACTGGCTTTCTGGGTCGGGTTTGTGCTGATCAACCTCACCACAGGTAACGGGCGTCACTATCGGGTAAATTTTTCCGGACTGGTAACGCGCTGCATACGCCAGACGCGTTTTTACCTTTTTGGCATTATGAAAGGGGAAGCGCATCCGTTCGCGGCAACAGAGCAGAATAAGTTCAATCCACTGCAACAACTGGCATATCTGGCGATTATGTACGCGCTGGTACCGCTGTTAATCATCACCGGTTTGCTGTGTCTCTATCCGCAGGTTGCGGGTCTGGGCCCTGTGATGCTGGTGCTGCATATGGCGCTTGCTATCATCGGCTTACTGTTTATTTGCGCGCATCTCTATCTGTGTACTCTTGGCGACACGCCGGGACAAATTTTCCGTAGCATGGTTGACGGCTATCATCGTCATCGTACCGCGCCGCGCGGGGATAAGTCCGCCGTCTGAGCGTATCCATAAAATAATGTCAGCAAGAAAATGTGCCTTGTGTCACATTTTCTTGCAATTTATCCATGTTTGTTTAACTGAACTTCCGTAAAAAGAACGGCAAATAGAGACCATCCTGAGGACATGCTGTTGAAACGCCGTTTGTTTATTGCCGCTTCTTTATTCGCGATGCACCTTTCTCCTGCGCTTGCGGCCGATGCCGTAAGTTTTGCTCCCCAACCGCCAGCCATTGATGCAGGCGCCTGGGTGTTGATGGATTACACTACGGGGCAGGTTCTTACCGCCGGTAATGAACACCAGCAACGTAATCCCGCCAGCCTTACCAAGCTAATGACGGGCTACGTCGTCGATCGCGCCATCGATAGTCATCGTATCAGCCCTGACGATATCGTCACAGTTGGGCGCGACGCCTGGGCGAAGGATAATCCGGTGTTTGTCGGCTCCTCGTTGATGTTTTTAAAAGAAGGGGATCGCGTGTCGGTACGCGATTTAAGCCGTGGCTTAATTGTGGATTCCGGTAACGATGCCTGTGTGGCGCTGGCGGATTATATCGCGGGCGGGCAGCCGCAGTTTGTGGCGATGATGAACAGCTATGTGAAAAAACTCAATTTGCAGGATACCCATTTTGAAACCGTCCACGGTCTGGATGCGCCGGGACAACATAGCTCCGCGTATGATCTGGCCGTACTCTCCCGGGCGATTATTCACGGCGAACCTGAATTTTATCACATGTACAGCGAGAAAAGCCTGACCTGGAACGGCATCACGCAGCAGAACCGCAACGGCTTGTTGTGGGATAAGACCATGCATATCGATGGGCTTAAAACCGGACACACATCGGGGGCGGGATTTAATCTTATCGCATCGGCGGTGGACGGGCAGCGTCAACTTATCGCCGTCGTGATGGGGGCGAAAAGTTCGAAAGGCCGTGAGGAACAGGCGCGAAAACTGTTGCAGTGGGGCCAGCAAAACTTTGCGACGGTGCAGATTTTGCACAGCGGTAAAAAAGTGGGCAGCGAGCGAATCTGGTATGGAGATAAAGAAAAGATTGCGCTGGGTACGGAACAGGATTTCTGGATGGCGCTGCCTAAAGCGGAAATTCCGCATATCAAAGCAAAATATGTGCTGGATAGAAAAGAGCTGGAGGCTCCAATCGCCGCTCATCAACGGGTAGGTGAAATAGAGCTATACGATCGGGATAAACTGATCGCTCAGTGGCCGCTGGTCACTCTGGAGTCGGTGGGTAAAGGCGGTATGTTCTCTCGTCTGAGCGACTATTTTCAGCATAAAGCGTAAGCCGTTGTCACACACCGTTCACCGTCATCTGAGGTGTCAAAAGGGCGGGATTGCGAGGTTGCTCACAAAATGATCACGCTGTCCTTGTGACCGTAAAAGGCTGTAATTATACTGCACATTCATACAGTATAGTAAAGTGACGGAGGCAGCATGGATTACGAAATCAGGCAGGAACAAAAACGCAAGATAGCCGGTTTCCACATGGTCGGTCCATGGGAACACACCGTGAAGCAGGGTTTTGAACAACTGATGACGTGGGTGGATCGACAGCGGATCGTGCCAGTTGAATGGATTGCCGTCTATTACGACAATCCAGATGTCGTACCTGCAGAAAAACTCCGCTGCGATACCGTGGTGTCCGTGGCAGAGAATTTCATCCTGCCGGACAATAGCGAAGGCGTAATCGTGACCGCCATTGAAGGCGGCGAATATGCCACTGCTGTCGCGCGAGTGGAAGACCGTGACTTTGCGAAGCCGTGGGAACGGTTTTTTGATGTCCTGGAGCAGGATAGCGCTTATCAGATAGCCTCTGCGCCCTGTTTTGAAACCTATCTGAATAACGGCATGGAAGATGGATACTGGGATATTGAAATGTATATTCCGGTACAGCGGAAGTGAACGACTGGTTTCCTGGCTGAAAAGAGCGGACGGATAATGTGTTCCGTCCGCCAGTGCGCTATTTTTGCTATAAAGCAGGTACAATGCATTTTTTGCCATTCCCGTAAGGAGCACAAGCGTGCGTGCCGATAAGTCATTAAGCCCTTTTGAAATACGGTTGTACCGTCATTATCGCATCGTGCATGGCATACGTATCGCCCTGGCGTTCATTCTTACCTTTCTGCTGGTTCGTCTGTTTTCTATTCCCGAGGGCACATGGCCGCTAATCACGTTAGTGGTGATTATGGGGCCCATCTCATTCTGGGGAAATGTAGTGCCTCGTGCTTTTGAGCGCATAGGCGGTACGATTCTGGGCGCGGCGTTAGGGCTGGTGGCGCTACGCCTGGAGCTCTTTTCCTTACCGCTGATGCTGGTGTGGTGTGCGATAGCGATGTTTTTGTGCGGCTGGCTGGCCTTAGGGAAAAAACCGTATCAGGCGCTACTGATAGGCATAACGCTTGCCGTTGTTGTCGGCGCTCCCGCTGGTGATATGGATACGGCATTATGGCGTGGCGGGGATGTGATTTTGGGGTCGCTACTGGCAATGTTGTTTACCGGCATCTGGCCCCAGCGCGCCTTTTTGCACTGGCGCATCCAACTGGCTCATTGCGTCACGGCGTATAATCGGGTGTATCAGGCAGCGCTGTCGCCGAATTTGCTGGAGCGCCCCCGGTTGGATAAACATTTGCAACGGTTGCTGAACGATGTCGTCAAAATGCGCGGGCTGATAACGCCTGCCAGTAAAGAAACCCGGATACAAAAATCTATTTTCGAGGCCATTCAGACCATCAACCGCAACCTGGTTTGTATGCTTGAATTACAAATCAATGCCCACTGGGCGACGCGCGCCAGCCATTTTGTGATGCTTAACGCGCACACATTGCGTGAAACCCAGCAGATGACGCAGCAAACCTTGCTAACGATCGCCCACGCGTTGTTTGAAGGCAACCCGCAGCCGGTACTGGCAAACACCGGTAAACTGAATGATATTGCTGCCGAGTTGCGGCAGCTAATGAACGAGCAGCAGGGCGACGCGGTGGCTGAAACCCCCATCCACGGCTATGTTTGGCTAAGTATGGAAACTGCCCGACAGTTGGAACTGCTTTCACATTTGATCTGCCGGGCTTTGCGCAAATAAAAAGCAGATGGGGCGAATGAATTTGTTGCTGCTTCGATTCAGCAAAGATTAAGAGTATGATACTAATATAAGGATAAAATGAGTGCTACTGGCAACGATTTTATCCCCGAACCTTCAGGTTTCCCCAGACGGCGACGTAACGGTGTTTCCTCTGGCGGCTTGAAGTATGACGGGGATAAACGTAATGTTTATCCACTAGCAGTTGCTTAACGAATCCGAATCTCACATTATCAGGGGTGTAAAAATGGAAACAACCAAGCCTTCTTTCCAGGACGTGCTGGAGTTTGTTCGTCTGTTCCGTCGCAAAAATAAACTGCAGCGTGAAATTCAGGACATTGAGAAGAAGATCCGTGACAACCAGAAGCGTGTGCTGCTGCTGGACAACCTGAGCGACTACATCAAGCCAGGTATGAGCGTTGAGGCGATTCAGGGTATCATCGCCAGTATGAAAAGCGACTATGAAGATCGCGTTGATGACTACATCATTAAAAATGCCGAAATCTCCAAAGAGCGTCGCGACATTTCCAAAAAGCTGAAAGCGATGGGCGAAATGAAACACGCCGATGTAAAAGCCGAATAATGCGCTACGGCAGTGGGAGCGTATATCAGGCTCTCACTGCAGTTTGACCCCGCCTGTGACCATCTTGAGTAAATGTTGTTTTGGCCAGTGTCGGGTAAGTTTTTTCTCTGCCAGCTTACCTTTCAGGCGCGCAATATCATGACGTTTTCGGTCCAGCATCAGACCCACCACGCTACCGCTATGCGCCACGTTCAATCCGTATAAATCACACTCTTCGACCAGCGACAGCAGGGCGGTAAAGCCCGGCTTAGGTAACAGCGTCTGGCTGGCGATAGCGCTAAGCGTAGCCGCCTCACCCAGTCGGAGCGGATTTTGCGTTATACAGGCTTCCTGCACCAGATTCCAGGCCTGCTGCAAGGTTGCTGAACTTGCTATTAATTTCTGCTGGCGAGGGAGACGGTGGTAATCTTGCGTGCGCAGGGTGACCGGGCTTTCCAGTACCAGCAAATCGATTGGCGGCGGTGGCTCGCAGGCGATTTGCGTGACCGCATTATTATGATCAAACAGCGTTAACTGATGAAAAACGGTGCTATCAGTGGGTTCGATTGAGACGCAAAGCTGTGCAAGGGTAGTTTCATCCAGCGAATGGCCAAGATGATGCGCCGTTGCCACCGCCGTAGCGGCGATATCTGCGGTGCTGCTGGCCATGCCTTTGGCAACGGGAATTGACGAACGCACATCGACGCGAATCTCGTTACTCCAGTGCGCAGGATACTGCCAGTGCGCCAGAACGCGCTCCACCATCGCCCGCGACAATGGACGCTCGTTTACCAACGGCGGCGCAGCCGTGACTGCTACGGTGCTGTACCAGTCAACGGGGCAGGAGACCAGTTTCTCACTGCCCAGAATCCATCCCTGGATAAGTTCCCCGCATGAGGCGGGGCATTGCGCAACAGCCACGTTATCACCTTTCAGGTACGAATAGTGTGCGCGCATAGTGTCATGGTAAAAGCATTATTACCATGACTTGCCGCAATGCGTCGTTTAACCCTCTCAGGCTGGTACACAAAGCCCTTCCGTGGCCGGTAGCGCAATGCGCATAACGTCTTGTGCGATCATTAACTCTTCGTTGGTGTTGATGACGGCGACTTTCACCAGGGCATTCTCCGTCTGGATAAATGTCGCATTACGCTGATTTTTCTCTTCATCAACGGCTAAGCCCAAAAATTGCAAATTATGGCACACCGCCGATCTGGCGCGCGCTGAGTTCTCGCCAATGCCCCCAGTGAATACCAGCGCATCCAGTCCTCCCATTTGCATAATATAGCTGCCAATGGTGGCGCGAATGCGTTCGGCAAACAGAGTGAGAGCGAGTTTAGCCTGCCGGTTACCGGTATTGGCTGCCTGTTCGACATCGCGGTAATCAGACGACACGCTAGAAACGCCCAGCAAGCCTGACTCATTATTTAATAACTGATTCAACTGTTGCGGCGTTTTGCTTTCGCGCTGGGCTATCCACGGCAGAATAGAGGGATCAATATCTCCGCTACGGGTGCCCATCATCACGCCTGACTGCGGCGTAAAGCCCATCGACGTATTGACCGAACGCCCGTTCTTGATGGCGCAGATGCTGCTACCGTTTCCAAGATGACAACAAATCACCCGTAATGCGCTGAGTGGTACGCCCAGCTTTTCCGCCAGAACGCCGCTGACATACTTATGGCTGGTGCCATGAAAGCCATAACGGCGAATCCCCAGTTCCGCGTAATAATGCCAGGGAAGCGGGTAAATATAGGCGGGTTCATCCAGCGTCTGGTGAAATGCCGTATCAAACACGGCTACGGAAGGGGCATCAGGCAACAGTTGACGAAAAACGTGAATACCCAACGCGTTTACCGGGTTGTGAAGCGGGGCCAGTTCAGCAAGACGTTCGATTTGCGCTAACGTTTCATCCGTGACCAGCGTCGAGTCTTTAAAAAACTCACCGCCGTGCGCCACACGATGGCCCACCCCGTCAATGTCCCGCAGACTGTTAATGATTTGATAACCCAGCAGCTTTTCCAGAAGCAGCGTTACCGCATCGCGATGATCGGCAACGGGGACGGTTTCCTGCCATTTTTGGCTGTGCGTCTTAATTGTCACCTGCGCATCCGCCATACCGATACGCTCAATCAGCCCCTGACAGAGCATGTCGCCCTGCGGCATCTCCAGCAGCTGGAATTTTAACGATGAGCTGCCGGCGTTAATGGCCATTATTTTGTAAGACATAAAGGTTCCTTCGAATTCAGAAAATCCAGCACGGCGTCGAGACCCGAATTATTCAACGCGCTGGTAATAAAAATCTGCCGGGCGCCAGCCTGCGTAAGCCACTCCGCAACCAGCGAAATACGCTGCGGCTCGGCGAGATCGGCCTTGGTGACCAGGCCAATCGTCGGGCGGTTCATCGGGGCGGTAAAACCCGAAGAAAAGGGCGACCACTGGGCGTCGGCATTCAGCACCAGGGCGATGACGTCGGCCTCGCAGGCGCTGGTCAGCAGGGCGCTGTACAGGCAGCGGTTCTCCAGATATTCGCCCGGCGTATCGATGGCCATCGGCGACCATTCAATGGCCTGAGTTTTCTTATAATGGAGCGCTTCGCCGCGCAGGCTTTGGGTCAGCGAGGTTTTTCCGCACTGGCTGGGGCCGATAAACATCAAACGCTTCATGACTTTACGTCCGGGTGATCGAGCAAGTGGTGAACTGCATCATTTCGCCCAGCGTGCGCGTTACCTGCTTGAGGGCATACTCGACGGCAGAAACATCGCCAGTCAGCACCACCGCGCCGGTAAAGCGGTCAAGAAACCCAATCTCCACCGCGCCGGATTTGGTAGCAATATCGCAAGCAATAATAGATGCTTCGCTCGGCGTGATGGTAAGGATGCCAATGGCGGACACCGCATCCTGCAGGCCCAGCTTCTTAAAGAGATCTTTCCCTGGATTAGCAATCAGGTGCGCGAGAGTGACCTGTTTCCCCGGCACGTATTCCTGAATCATGCGATCCGTTGGCGGTTGTCTTTCCATTATCCCTCCACCATCTGTCGCCACATGGCTTCATGCGGGCGTGGGATCACCGAACGGTAAACCAACAACCCTTTCTCGCCCGCGCTTTCGCTGGCAACCGTCACGGCGTTATTGACGTCAGAAACGTCGCCCGCCACCACCATGTAGCATTTACCGCCGATACCGAAGGCCATATGCACCCGCACCAGGGTGACGTTTGAGCCTTTCACCGCCCGGTCTGCGGCGCTAATGCAGGCCGCCACGCTCCAGGTTTCGACGATACCTACCGCCTGGCGCTTATCGACGCTGTTCAGGCCGCTGATGGCCGGAAGTACGCTGGGATGAATATTCGCCAGCACCAGGCTGTCGACGAGCATTTCGCCGGCCTGCGACGTACCGGTTTCAATGGCCTGCTGGATAGCGCCGATATCGCCGCCCAGTATCAGTAAAAACTTCCCCGGGCAGATGGTCTTGCTGACCAGTAGATCGACGTTGGCGCTTTTCAGCATCGCATCACCAAGCTCCATCCCTTTGGCGATGCTGGTGAGTTCTAAAATTCCTATAGCCTGAGACATGGTTAACCTCTTACAACCGTGATGGCCTGTTCGCTGATGGCCGAAACAATGCCGTCGATGCTGGCGTGAATAGGTGCGCCGAGCGCGCCAGGCGGGACATCGGCAACGCATTGCCCGCGCGTCACGCGTTCTCCCACCGCAACGTTCGCTACCGCGCTGGCACCAATATGCTGGCGCAGCTGCAAAGTGACTTTTTCTACTGACGGCTCTTCTTCAACCAGCGGCGCTTCCTGGTACCAGGGGCTTAGTCCCAGTTTGGCGATCAGCCGCTTCACCGGCACCAGGCGATATTTCGCCATTTCGTCGGACGGATTCAGCGGCCCTTCGTAGCGCTGGTTTTGCGCCCGCAGCTCGCGTTTTAACATGCGGTTGATGCGCATCGGCGAGATCCCCACCGGACAGGCCACGCTTTCGCAAACGTTGCATTCCGAGCAGGTAAGGGCGCTCAGCAGCAGCTGCGGCGTGGCAGCCTGGTGAAAGTTCACCGCCCGCACCAGCAGGTGCGGAGAGAGTTCGTGGCCGATCAGGTGTCGCGGACAGAGATCGGTACACAGTCGGCACTGTTCGCAGACGGTGCGCGCGACGGAAAGCACCGTGCGCTCGTCCTGCATTCTCCGCTGGATAAGCGGATGGCTTTTGGGGAGCACCAGCAGGCCGCCGGTAGTTTTCGTCACCGGATTATCAAGAGAGGTAATCAGGCCACCCATCATCGGGCCGCCATTAATAAAACCAGGGTCGTCGACCGTTGCGCCGCCCGCCAGCGCCAGTACTTCCCGCAGCGACATGCCAATGGGAACAGTAACGGTCAACGTGCGACGAGTGACCGGAAACTGCTGCTCGACAGCCCGGGCAATATTCAGCACCGTTTGCACGTTATTGACGACCACGCCGACGCTGGCCGGTAGCGCAGCCGGGGCGACCCGGCGGCCGGTTGCCATCCAGATAGTCAGCACCTCATCGCCCGCCGGATAAACATCCGGCAGAATATGCAGGCGGATACCGGCGGGCAGTAGCGGGGTAAGGGCGTCGATGGCCCGGCGGTATTTTTCTTTCAGGGCAATCACCCCTTCGCGCGCGCCGGTCGCCGTCATGGCGTACTGTACGCCGCGCACAAGGCGCGCAGCTTGCTGCCACATCAGTTGCTGGTCAACTTTGAGCATCGGTTCACACTCGGCGGCGTTCACCAGAAAAATCTCTACCTGCGCCTGTAGTTTGACGTGAGCGGGAAAACCTGCGCCGCCTGCGCCGACAACGCCCGCTGCGCGGACGCGCTCACGAATTTCATCGGCGCTAAGGGACATTTCAACGCTGTTGATGGCGGTGCTCATAGCAGTTCCTCCAGCAGTTCACGAATTTCTTCGGCGCTGGCCGGGCGCGGGTTGGTGCGCAGCGTAACGTCCGCCAGCGCGGCCTGCACCATCGCCGGAATGCGTGCGGAAAAGTTGGATCTTCCTTCTTTAAGCGCAACGGCCAGTGAGGGAAGGGCGCAGCGTTGCTTAAGCAGTTCGATTTGCTGAATCAGCGCATTGATCGCCGCGATATCATTGGCTTCTGCCGGGCAAAAACCGCAGGCTTTGGCCAGCCGCGCGTAGCGTTTGGCGGCGCGCGGAACGCCGGCGTTAAAACGGATAACCGTGGTTAACAGCAGGGCGTTGGCCAGGCCATGCGGCAGATGAAACTGCCCGCCAAGCTGGTGGGCTATCGCGTGGTTAAGCCCCAGCCCCGCCTGGCTGAAGGCCATCCCGGCGAGCGTTGAGGCATTGTGCATTTTCCCGCGCGTCGCCACGCAGTCGCCTTTTTCCACCGCCGTGGGCAGATACTGGAACACCAGTTTGGCGGCTTTTTCCGCTAGCGCGTCGGTAAAGTCGCTGGCGCGCGGTGACACCCAGGCCTCCAGGGCGTGGGTCAGCACGTCCATGCCGGTGTTGGCGGTAATCTGCGGCGGTACGCTGACCACCAGCTCCGGGTCGAGGATCGCCATATCCGGATACAGCGCATTGTTGAACAGCGGATACTTGATGCCTTTATCCGGGTCGCTAATTACGCAGGCGCTGGTCACTTCCGAGCCGGTGCCGCTGGTGGTCGGGATCGCCACGCAGGTTTCGATGTTGATCCCGCTCTGCTGGCTAAACCAGACAATCGCTTTCGCCGCGTCCATTGCCGAGCCGCCGCCAAAACCGATCACCACCTGCGGTTGCAGAGCCTGCATTTGCGCAATGCCCTGAACCACTGTGTGGATGGTGGGGTCCGGCGTTATCTCGCTAAAGACGCTGATGCGGTTATCTGCGGGCAGCGCATTACGCAGGGTATCCAGCAGCGGAGAGCGCGCCAGAAAGCCATCGCAGATTATCCAGATGTGCTTATTGGTAAAGCGCTTGAGCACCGCCAGGCTGCCCTGACCGCTGTACAACCGCGTTTGTAGTGAGAAGGTATTCATCGCGACCTCAGTTAGCGAATAGAAAAGCCGTTGGTCAGTACGCAGCGCCGGGAACGGGCAAAAGTACGCGCTGACGTGGTCCCTTCACCGGTTGGCGTGGCGATAGTGAAGGTGGTAAAGCCTTCGCCGCCGACGCCGATCCCGGCATAAGAGGGGCCGTTTTTGACGAATATCGAGGTTTGCAGGGTGCGGGCCGCGAGGTTCAGGCGTGACACGTTCTGCGAGTGCATAATGGCGGTATGATGCAGCCCCTCTTCAACCTTCAGGGCCAGCGCCAGTGCGCTATCGAAATCGCTGACTTTTACCACCGGCAGCATCGGCATCAGCTGTTCGCTGGTGACCCACGGATCGTCGGCGTTGACAACGGCAATCAGCAGACGCGGCGCTTTTGCCGGGACAGCGATCCCGGCGGCTTCCAGCATGGCCGATGGGCTCTTGCCGACCAGTTTTTTATTCGCCTGGCCTTCAGGCAGGCAGACGGCGCGGAGTTTGTCGGTATCGGTCGGGCTTAGCAGCAGCGCGCCGAAGGTTTGCATTTGCTGCACCAGACGTTCGGCGACACTCTCCACTACGATCAGGCTCTTCTCGGCAATGCAGGGCAGGTTGTAATCGAATGACGCGCCGTTGATGATATCTTCCGCCGCTTTCACCAGGTCCGCCGTTTCATCAACGATGCAGGGCGGGTTACCCGCGCCAGCGCCAATCACCTTCTTACCGCTCTTCATGCCCATTGCCACAATGCCGGGGCCGCCGGTAATGGCCAGTACTGCGATTCGCGGGTGGGCCATCATCTGCTGGGTCGCTTCGAAGGTGGGTTCAGCTACAGTCACCACCAGATTGCGGATGCCGCAGCAGCGGAAGGCAATCTCTTCAATCAGGCTGATGAGCTTCAGAGAGACCTTTTTCGCCCCCGGATGCGGGCTAAAGTAGACGCTGTTGCCCGCCGCCAACATGCTGATGCTGTTGTTGATGATGGTTTCCGTCGGGTTGGTGCTCGGTGCGACCGAACCGATAACGCCAAACGGTGAGTATTCAAACAGCACCATGCCGCCGTCGCCGGTCAGCGCGGTGGTGGTGAGGTCTTCTACGCCCGGCGTGTTGTCCAGCGCAGCCTTGTTTTTGAGGAATTTATCTTCTTTGTTGCCCATCCCCGTTTCATTGGCGCTCTCTTCCGCCAGGGTCGCCAGCAGCGGCGTCAGCTCCTGACGCATCGCGCTGATAATGGCGCTGCGGGTTTTTAGCGGGCACTGCTGATAACGTAAGAACGCCTGGTGCGCGGCGTCGATGGCCTCGCTCACGGACTGGAAAATCCCTTTGCCCTGAGGCTGGACCGGCGTTTGCGCCGGCGTGGTTAATTGCTCGCTAAGAATGGTGCGAATCAGGGTTTCGAGTTCAGAAGTATTCATTGATGTGTTCCCACGTTAATAGCCGCGATGGCGGTCTGTGCTATGTCCATGTCCTGCTCAACGCTGCCGCCGCTGATGCCAAGACCCCCAATTAATATGCCGTCGCGCCATAGGGCGTAACCGCCGCCAAAGGTGACCACTTTTCCCTGTAAATGACTTTCCAGGCCATAAAGCGCGGCGCCTGGCTGAACAACATCGCTCAGCTCATGGGTCGCCGTTTTCATTGCCACTGCGGTCCAGGCCTTTTTCGGCGCCAGTTCGCTGCTGACCAGCAGGGCGTCCGGCATCCGCCAGGTCACAGTTTCCGTGCCGTGCGCGTCAACGATGCTGACGACTACCGGAACCTGCAGTTGCTGCGCGCGTTCAACGGCGGCGCGGGTGAGCTGGTGCAGATCGTGGAATGAGAGGGCCACGGGCGTTGTCTCCTTGCTGCGGGTCGGCTGGCTGGCAGCCAGATAGCGCTTGCTAACTTCGCGGATGATGTTGGCCTGGTGCGCATCGCTATCTTCCGCGCGGGCCAGGGCGTACAGGCAGTCCGATAAGCGGTTGATGTAGCGCATCAGCACCTGGCGTACGTTGACTTCAGTTGCCAGTTCAACCAGACGGCGTTCGGCGCGGCGCGCCAGCGTGCGGGCAAAATGTAAGCGGCTCGCGGCTTCGCAGCGTCCGGGTAAAATAAAGCTGTGCAGCGGTTCGATGCGGGCCATTGCCCGATCGATAGCGGCTTCCGGGGCCGAAATCTCTTCGCTGCTGATGTAGCGCTGTTTGGGCGACGGCTGCTCGCCGTCGCTGGCCAGCTCTGCGCTAAACCAAAAAAGTTGCTGCTGGATGGCCTCGAGTAAGGTGCGGTGATTTTCATCCGCAGCGGCGCAGGCGCACAGGCTCAGCGCGGCATTCAGCTCATCCAGCGTGCCGTAGGCTTCAACCCGCGGGTGCGTTTTGCTCACCCGCTGGCCGGTAAACAGTGATGTGGTGCCTGCGTCACCTGTTCGGGTATAAATCGCCATATTCGCCCCTTAACGTGAAAGCGTATCGACAATGCCGACAACGGCGAGGTCGATGGCCTCATTTGGCCCGGAAAAAACGTGCCTGGCGCTGGAGCCGCCGCTGAGCAGAACCAGCTCGCCGATGCCTGCGCCGACGGAATCCACGGCCACTTCATCGCCGGAGGTTGGCGAGGCGGGGAGTTCGCCATCGGCGCTGACCCGACGCACCAGCAGCAGCTTTTTCCCAATCAAAGAAGGTGATTTTTGCGTGGAGACAACCGCGCCCGTGACTCGTGCCAGATGCATGATTTACTCCTGCTTAATTAATTGAATACTCCGCGCATTAGCTGCTTCGCGCGCCAGGGCCGTCACGATGCATTTGCGGTGGACAACCACACGCCCCCGGCTTAGCAGCGCGACATCGCGATAGCTCAGCACCGAACCCGCGTGCAGAACCAGCGGCAGTCCGCGCTCATCGGTGAATACCAGCGGCAGACGAGCCAGTTTTTTTACCGGGATAACCGGCAGCAGCTGGCTGTGCAGGCTGAGCTGTACGCGGATGCCAAACGCCAGCGCGTCGTGAATTTTCCGGGCGGCGGTATCGTCGGTTTCTGCATCCGCAAGCTGACCCAGCAGCGGCAGGTCGACGAGCAGGATGCGCAGCGACGCGTGCTGACAGAACAGCGCTGGGCAGTCGGCATCGCGAAGCTGCGCAACGCTCAGCGTCACCGTGCTCTGGGCACGGCGCTGCAGTCGGGAGACAATCTCCTCGACAATGCGCTGCAGAGTTTCGCCGTTCATCGCGGGCCTACCAGCCGGGCAAAGGCCTGCGGGTTATCGGCACCAGCGGCGTTGGCTTCATCGGTATCAATGTGCATTTCGAGGCGCATGTCCGGTGAAACGCGAATCGCCACATTGTTGAAAATCAGCCCGCGCTCGTCGCCTTCAATCGCTACCGAAACCCTATCGCCGTGGGAGACCTTCAGGATCAGCGCATCAAGCGGCGACATATGAATATGCCGCTGCGCGACGATAACCCCGGAAGGTAGCTCCAGTTCGCCAAAGGGGCTGACCAGGCGGATGCCAGGTGTGCCCTTCAGGTTGCCGGACATTCTCAGCGGCGCGGCAATCCCCAGCGTTCTCGCATCGGTACGCGAAATTTCCACCTGGCTTACCGAGCGCAGCGGGCCGAGCAGGCGCACATTGTTGAGCTGTCCTTTCGGCCCTACTAGGGTGACGGTTTGCTCCGCAGCATATTGTCCCGGCTGCAGTAGCGCTTTTTTTTCGCTGATGGGATGGCCGGGAAACAGCCGCTCATAATCCTGCGCGGACAGGTGGATATGACGGTTTGAGACGCCCAGCGGAATAGGCCGCTGGCGCATCTCGTCGAGAACTTTACGGACCGTTGATTGCAAAAGCTCTTTATCCATTACGCTTCACCTCGCTTGCCGGAATGAATGCAAAGCGTACGAGGTTCGCCCTTCTGGCGCGGACATTTTGGATCCAGACACAGATTGCAGCTGACCAGTTCTGATTCCTGCGGGGCCTCTTCGGCTGGCGCTTCAGAAACGACATCAGCTATCTCTGACGCTTCAGGCTCAGGTTCAATGACGGAGGGGGAGGGTGTCTCTGCGAGCAGGATCCCTTCTCCGGGCCTGGCGATAACCTTGTGGGCCACCAGACCATTCCGCTGTTCGGCAAATTGCGCACCGGTGGTGATGGCCGCCTGCACGGAGGCCACATCACCGGTAATTTTAATCACCATCCAGCCTGAACCATTGGTCTTTTCGAGGGCGAGCAGCGTGATAGAAGCGGATTTCGCCATGATATCGGCGCAGCTGATAGCCAGTGCCAGACCACAAACTTCAAGTAATCCCAGTGATTGCTTCACGCGGTGCTCCTTATTCGCCATCGATTAGGCTGATTTCGGTAAAATGGCCTCAACATCACTGTGCGGACGCGGGATAACGTGGCAGGATTTCACTTCACCCACGACGCTTGCCGCCGCGCTGCCGGCATCTACGGCTGCTTTAACCGCGCCGACATCGCCGCGAACCATGACGGTAACCAGGCCAGAACCAATTTTTTCGTAGCCCACCAGCTGTACGTTGGCGGATTTAACCATTGCATCGGCGGCTTCAATGGCGCCGACCAGCCCTTTTGTTTCAACCAGTCCCAGTGCGTTATTCATACTGCCGTTCTCCTGTGATTAAGCATGGAGATCCCGAAAGGGGATCCCTTTGACCAGCCGTGCCGCGTTATTACCGGTGTTGCGTTGGGCCTGACTGTCCTGATGATGCATCAGCGTAAAAAGCGGCGCCGATACGGGTAAATTCTTGTAATGTACGACCAGCGTATGTCGATCGCAGGCAATGCCGACCAGCAGCGGCGAGCTGCGCGCCGCCTGCCAGGCGCTGTCAACGACATCTCCAGCCGGGTGATGCTGAAGCAGGAAAGGGATGCCTTCCTCTTCGATACCCAGCAGCACTTCGTGCCAGAGGCTGGCGCAGTCGTTGATAACGGTAATGACGATGGCCGGGGCGCTGTGATTACTGTCCATGTGCAAACTCCTTGTGCCAGGAGAGAATCAGGCCGGTGGCCACCGCGTTTCTTGGGCCTTCGCTGCCGCGAATATTTCCTCGCCCGGCGACCAGGCGGTAGTGCGCCAGCGCATCGGTGACCAGCTGCGGAACTTCGAAATCCAGCGACGAGCCGCCGACCAGCACCACGAACGGAATATCGCGAATGTTGCCGGTTGGACTGACCTGGCGCAGCGCGCGCAGGGCGTTGGTGACAAAGACGCGTTCTTTAGCGCTGCGGCGAATGGCGCGCACTTTTTCCAGCGCTAAGTCGCCGGGAAGCGGCACCAGTTCGTCCGGTTTCACCACGCAGACGCGGGCGAACACGGCGGGAGGCAGCGGCGTCGGGAAGAACTGGACGCTGCCGTCCTCGTGGCGTAAGTGGAACAGGCTTTCGACCTTCGCCAGCGGGTATTTTTTGATCTCTTCCGCCAGATAGCGGTCTTCCAGCCCCAGCTCGCGGGCAATAATCATCGTCACCATGTCGCCTGCACCGGCGAGGTGAGTGGCGATGATTTCGCCTTTAGGGTTGATGATGGAGGCATCGGTGGAGCTCGCGCCGAGGTCAAGGATCGCCAGCGGTCGGGTGGTACCCGGCGTGGTCAGCGCGCCCAGAATGGCGGCTTCAGCCTCAGCGCCGCCGATCTGCACGTCGATATTAAGCTTCTGCTCAATTTCACGGGCAATCATCGCCATCTGCAGACGGTCTGATTTCACCATCGAGGCGATGCCGACGGCCTGCTCCAGTGAGAACTCCCCGGCCAGACCGCCGGTGACGCTCACCGGAACCGAGGTGTCAACGGCCAGAAGATCCTGAATGAAAATCTCGCTGCTGGGCTTATTGGTTAGCTCGGCCATGGTCTGGCGTACGTGCTCCAGCATGCCGCCGATATTGGTCCCGGCCTCGCCGGTGACGTTGTCGAGCTTGCCGCAGCCGTCCACCGCTTTCATGATAGCTTCGGCACCGGCGGCAACATCCACGCGTACGGTACGACCCTGAGCCTGCAGCTCCAGGTTACCGGCGGGTATTGCGCGCGCTTTGACGTCGCCGGATGGCGTTTTAACCACCACGGCGGAACGGTTGCCAATCAGCGCGCGCGCCATCGGGACGATGTTTTTCGTCTCATCGGCGTTGAGGTTGAATACGGTGGCGATGCCGTAAGGGTTGGAGAGGGTCTCGATAACCTTCCCCGGCACGGCGACTTCAATCGCCGCCAGCATCCCCAGCGGAATGCGGTCGATGTAGAGCACTTCGTCAACGATCGGCAGCGATTTTTCCAGCCGGTTGCTGACCAGCACGCCATCGTCGCGCTGCAAAATGACGCCGGTAATCTGGTATCCGGCGCGCATTGAGGCGTTGATAACATTGGCGATGTCGGCAAAATCGAATGCTGACGATACCACCAGAATATAGGACGAGTCCGCAGGGCGGGTTAACAGCTCCTCCGGCGTAATCGTGATACCCACACCAAGGCCTGCTCCGCCCGGCGTTTTTGGGTTATGGCCGATCATTGTCGATTCGGTGATGATGGTTTCGGTAATGGTTTCCATCGCCACATCGCCAATCACCGGCGTGGCTTCGTTAATGCGGATGAGCGAAATATCGCTGACATTGATCCCCGCGCGCTTTGCGACGAGGGCGAGCGCTTCCTGAATGCCGAACACGTTACGCAACGTGCCTTTGATCCCGGTGGTTTCCGCCAGCGCGCTGTGCGTAATCGTCAGTGCGCTAGTCTCATCTTGCCGCGCCAGTGCGACTTCCGTTGATGAGTTACCGATGTCAATGCCAGCTATATATCGCATACGAAATCCTTAATCGTCGCCTTTGAGTTTTTTACGCTCAACGTACAGCCCTGCCGCTTCACGAACGAAAGCTGCGCAAATCTTTGCCTGATAACGGTTTTCGAGATCGTCGGCGATAGCGAGCAGCTCTTCTTTCGTTGAACGATACGGACGAAGGGCGTTGTAGATTTCAAGAATGCGATCGTCCGGTACCGCGGTCAGTTCGGCGGCGCGTTCGAAGTTCATCGCCAGCCGGTCGCGGCCCGCATCTTTGGCGATAGACGCCTGTAAGCGCAGGGTTTCCGGGGTAATGCGCATATCCTGAGCGGTGACTTTATTGCTCAGCACGTTTTCCAGCGTAAAGTCGTCCAGCGTTTTATTGGTGGCGGTTTTCACCCATTCCGGGTGTTTGTTCGCCAGCGGGTAGTCGCTAACCTTTGCGCTGCGGGACGTGCCGCCTGCCGCAGGAGCCGCTGCTGGCGCATCGCCCTGCAGGCTGTTCATGCGGCTCAATACGTCCCGAACCATCGATTCAATTGCGTCGGTATTCATGGAGTTATCCTTTATCAAAGCGCCACGCGCAGTTCCTGCGGGTTTTTGCCCGTCACGACGTACTTGGTCTCTTTAATGTGCAAAATGGCCGACTTTGCCTGGTACTTCGGGCGTGCCATCTGGTCATTGAGCGTAGGGACCGGCTGTGGTGATTCGCGTTTCGCATAACGGGCGGCGTTTTTACCAATCTGACGGTAGGTTTCCAGCGTCAGCAGCGGCGCCTGTGGGAACAGCTCCAGGTTGGAGAGCGGCGGTAGCCCCTGCTGGTGGATAACCGTAGTGCCTTTCGACTGGATGCCGATGGAGATGCCGGAGCCGCTCAGGCGGTTACCTTCCACGGCGACGAACGCCACGTCGGAAGATTTAAAGCAGCGAATCACGCGCGCCCTGATACCTTCTTCTTCAATACCGGCAATGACTTCGCGCAAAATGCTCTTATGCGGTAAGCCGACGATATTGACGGTTTGCGCCAGGCCAAATGCCGGGCCGACGGCGATAATGACTTCGTCCTGCTGAGTGCCCTGGCGCGCTTCGCCCACTTCGGTCAGAAAGCCGTCGCCCGCAGGCGCAGCGGTCTGTGGTGCTGTGGATACCGCAGGCGCATTAAACGAGACGGGTTTATCGCTGCCCTTCATATCGCGAAGCACGTCTTCAATTATCTGGCGCAGCAATTTTTCATTAATTTCCATTTCTCACCCCTTAATCAATCTCGTTGGGATCAAGAGCACCAGGGATGTTTTTAATCTCTTCCCAGCGTTCTCCCTGCAGGCGATAACCTGTTGCCGGACCGGCATAGTCATTGACGTCATTAACCGCAGAGAGCACTTGTCCGTCGCCGACGATAATGGCGGAGGTGTGCAAATAGTCGCCGGTTAGCTTGGCTTTCTGGATGTTGAGCATGTCCTGGGCCACGTCGGTAAACCCGCCCTGCGCCAGCGCTTTAACGACTTCCAGACCGTTGCGGTTTTTATTGATGATTTCTTGGGAGAACTTGATGTCTTCGACGATGTTACGCTCCGGCATATCTTTCGAACCGTGGGCATAGGTCGCAGCTTCAACTTCTTCATCGGTAATCGGCGGCAGTCCCATTCCGGCAAACACGGCCTGCAGCGCGCGGGCGGCTTTGTTACGGATGGCGATAACGTCCTCTTCGCGAACCGGGCGCAGACCACCGTCCACTTTCAGGTCACGCTGGATAACGTTGTAGTCGTCAAAGTCTTCCGCATCTTCGTTGGAACCGGCGAACATGTTGTCGTAGTTCGGCACCGCGGAATAACCAGAGGAGATAAAGTCGGTACCCGGCAGGAACTGCATCAGCAGGCGCGCGGTACGACGCATATCGGAGTGGGTGAAGGTCTGGTCGTTACTGGAGGCGCATTCCAGATCCAGCGAAGAGCAGATCAGGTTTTCCGCCAGCACGGCACGAATGCCTGACGGCACGGCAGACGGTACGCCGATGCAGCTTACGGAGCCGTTTTGCAGCCCCTGAACGCCCGCGGCTTTGGTGATATAGATGCAGCGCGCTTCCAGATACAGCATGGATTTGCCTTCGGCGTAGCCCATCTGCACTTCGGAGCCGGAGCCGGAGGTGAAGCGCATTTTCAGGCCGCGAGAGGCGTAGGAAGAGGCTAAGAAGCCCTTCGACCATGGGGTATCGTCACCGTCGGTGAAGACCGGCTCGGTGCCGTAAACGGAGATGGTTTCGGCGTAGCAGGTGTGGCCCAGCATGCCGAGCTTCAGCTCGGTGGCTTCTTCCAGCGAGCATTGAGTCAGTACCCCCGGACGACCTACCTGAGAACCAACCAGCAGCGCGATGGCGTTGAACGGCGCATAGCGCGCTACCGCAACCGTCGTCTCTTGTTCGTCAAACCCGCGCCATGCGCCTTCGGCGGCATCGGCGGCAATTTGCACCGGGTTGTCTTTAACGTTGGTGACGTGCGCCTGTTGAGATGGAGTACGGCGGGCGCGCATTTTCTGCATCGCCATCATCATCTCAACCACGTTCATATGCGAAACCACTTCGACAATTTTCGCTGGGGTCATCGCGGTGGTTAGCGGAACGATTTCGCTGCGCTTGACGTTCGGATCGCACAGCATGTTAGCCAGCTTGACCGAATCCATCGCCATCACTTCTTCGGCGCGGTTCAGGTTGATGCCGTAGCGGGCGATAAAGTGGTCGATCAGGTCGAATTCGCTAACCGGTTTTCCGTCCAGCTCGGTTACCGCGCCGTTAACGATTTTTATCGACGGTTTTGGGTCGTTCGGGCTTTCCATCGCGATAAAGCCTTCTTCGATCCACTCCTTAACAAAGCCGTCCTGATTCACAGGGCGTTTCGCCAGTGCTTCAAATCTTTTCGATCTCATGAATCAGCCTCGTGGGTATCAGATGTAGGACGGGCGATCGTTTTTCGGTTCAGAACCGAGGGTCGCAAGGACGGTTTTGCCGATTTCGCGGGCGGAGGTCACCGCCTGACGGACCGCGCCGGAGTCGCCGGAAATCACCAGAATAGCTTCGTTACTAAAGCTGGTGCCGTGCGCCGGAGAGCTGTACGCCACGACTTCAACGTTGGCTGACTTCAGCGCGGTATCGGCCATCAGTACGCCGACGGAAGCCGGAGCGCCGACGATAATGCCGCAGGCGCGGCCAATCGGCGCGCCGAACGCTTTTTCCAGCGCATAGCTGGCGCGAGCGGTGTACTGCAGCTCGATATGTCCGGCTTCGTTGCCGTAAACATCACCGAAGGTGCGGTCCAGCTCTTTCAGCGCGACTTCGATACCGCGCTTGACGTCGGATACATCGTTACCGCCTAAAATAATCAGCGAACCGTGGCCCGCTCCGCCTTTGGTATCGCGCGGCAGCTCAATGCTGACCACTTCGGTGTTGGTGGCTTTCACCGCTTCGTCCGCCGCCATAATGTGCGGGCCTGCGCCGGTGCGGGCGCCGAGAATACCGATGGAACGATAGCGCTTCTCAAGCTTCATCGCGTCCAGCAGGGCGGTATCGACGTTGGCGATAACCAGGCCCAGGGTATCGCCAATGGCGGTCCCGACAAATTCCGTTAAACTGCAGCTTTTTTCTGCCATAGCCGTCTCTCGTATAGGTTGGGGTTGACCAGGGATGGCCTGTTGTTCCGGCGTTGCCACACGGGCAATCACCTGCGCCATGATCTGTTCCACCAGCTCATTGCTGCTCATTGGCTAATTCCCTTCGGTAAGATTTTTTCTACATCGGTGTGAGGGCGTGGGATGACGTGTACGGCTTTCACTTCACCCACGTTGCGTGTGGCTGCGGCACCTGCATCGGTGGCCGCTTTGACCGCGCCAACATCGCCGCGCACGATGACGGTTACCAGCCCGGAGCCAATCTTTTCATAGCCCACTAACATCACATTGGCTGACTTAACCATTGCATCAGCGGCCTCTATGGCTGCGGTTAAGCCTTTGGTTTCTACCATTCCTAGTGCTTCTTGTTGCATAAAGACCTCGCATGGAGTGTTCCGATAGTTGGGACTATAAGAAGATGCGAGGAAAAAGAATGGCTGACTTGCTGTTGAGCATCAGAAAATAATGAGAAAGCAATATGACTAAATTGCCTTTTATTTTTATAACTCATTGATAATCAATATTTAATTTATTATTGTCTATATGATTATTTTGTTTTTATTATTTCATTTTTACATTTTTGTTAGTGACGAGAGTATTTTTATTTGATATGGCGAAAGACGCAAAATGTGATGTTTATTCGAAATTGATAAGTTGGCTTGTGCAATATTTTATTATTTCAACAGGCGTATTTTATAGCTCAAATTTCCCGTGTGATGGGCTGATAAAAATATCGGAAAAGCAAAATTTTGCTATCGCAACACGATTTTTCCGGAAGGCAGGCCCGCAGGTTGCCAACAATTTACAGGCGGCACTTTTTATAGTGAGGTTAGCTGTACTCTACCGCCAGCCGAAACTTGCGCTGGCCAGGACACGAACTTTGCTCAGAAGGTGTCACATGAATGATTCTCTAAAGGCGCAATGTGGTGCGGAATTTTTAGGCACCGGACTCTTTTTGTTTTTTGGTATCGGTTGTTTGAGCGCGCTCAAAGTCGCAGGCGCCAGCCTCGGATTATGGGAGATTTGCATTATTTGGGGGCTTGGAATTTCACTGGCCGTTTACCTTACTGCCGGAATCTCCGGCGGACATCTTAACCCTGCGGTGACGATTGCGCTGTGGCTGTTTGCCTGCTTTCCCAAACAGAAAGTATTGCCTTATATTATTGCCCAGTTTGCCGGCGCTTTTGGCGGCGCTCTGCTGGCGTATGTGCTTTATAGTAGCCTTTTTACTGAGTTTGAGACTGCGCATCATATGGTGCGCGGTAGCGTCGAAAGTTTGCAATTAGCCAGCATTTTCAGTACCTATCCGGCCGCAGCGCTAAATGTATGGCAGGCTGCGTTGGTGGAAGTGGTCATTACGTCGATTCTGATGGGCATGATCATGGCATTGACGGATGATGGCAATGGCATTCCTAAAGGGCCGCTTGCGCCTTTGCTTATTGGGATATTGGTTGCCGTTATCGGCGCGTCTACTGGACCCCTTACCGGTTTTGCAATGAACCCGGCGCGTGATTTCGGTCCCAAACTGTTCACATGGTTAGCGGGGTGGGGGAGCATGGCGATGAGCGGTGGGCGAGAGATCCCTTATTTTATCGTGCCGATTGTCGCGCCTGTTATCGGCGCCTGTGCCGGAGCAGCCATATATCGCTATTTTATTGGTAAGAATTTACCTTGTAACCGCTGTGAGCTGTAAGAAAATGCGAACCAGATTCACAGCAATGATGTATCGTAAAAACAGGTGAGATAATTTCGTGATCTGCTTTCACGAACTGATCAAAACGTCTCCCAGCAATGGGAGACTTTTGATATTGTCATTGTACTTTTTATCAGGGCCAGGATAATGCTAATAAAAAGTGAATGTAAATAATGTGTTTTGTTTATAACAATAAATTAACTGAGGGGTTTTATCATGATTTCTGCGAGCGCTCTGAACTCAGAACTCATTAATAAAATCGCACAGGATTTTGCACAAGCCACCGGTCTGGCGGTTGTGGTTGTCAATATTCATGGTGATGAAATATCTGAGCTATTCAATTTCACGCCGTTTTGTCAGTTGATGCGGCAGCATCCCCAGCATAGTACACGTTGTCGTATGAGCGATCGCTGCGGGGGACTGGAGGCATCGAAGTCCGATCAACCCTGTATTTATCGTTGTCATGCCGGTCTAACGGATTTTTCTATTCCGCTGGTAATCGCAGGGCATTTAGTTGGCTTTGTTTTATGCGGGCAGGTTCGTTTAAGTAATGACGTGGAGCTGGTAAACATTCTTAATGTCGACGATCGCTGGCAGGCTGATCCTGAGCTCTTGAATGAATTTCGGAATGTGCCAGAGATGGACTACTCACGCGTTATCGCTTCCGCCGATCTTCTTAAACTGATAGTTGAGAATTGCCTGAAAAAACAGCTCAATTTCGTGGTTATCAAAGACAATCCGCAGCAATCGGAGGCAAATAAAACCACTCGTGGTCCCACTCCGCATGACAGTAAAATGAAAAAAGCGCTTCGCTATATTGATGCGCATTTGTCCGACGATCTTCGTCTTGAGGATGTCGCCTCACATGTCTATCTCAGCCCCTATTACTTCAGTAAGCTATTCAAAAAATATCAGGGAATCGGATTTAATGCGTGGGTAAACCGCCAGAGAATTGCTTTGCCATAGTGACTGGAGTATTGCCAGTATTGCGCGTAATTTAGGCTTTTCGCAAACCAGCTATTTTTGCAAAGTCTTCCGCCAGACCTATCAGGTTACGCCGCAGGCTTATCGCCAGCAGATAAATGAGAATTCTCATCCTCCATCGTTATGAATAGCAATATTTTGCTATTGCCGATTTTTGATAGTCTTTTGTATCTTAATCATTTCAGAAAGAAAATTTATCTGGTGTAACAATAAATTATCATAGCGCAACAAAATAATAAAATTTAGGGCATAAACTGCATCAGTTTTTATTTTTGTGATGAAGTACAGTGTCAGGAAAGATAAGTTTTATTACGCTTTGTCGATACGTTTTATCGTCAATATACCGGTAAGGATGAGTAGATTAACGTCAGATGAGCAACCGCTCAGGCTATTGCTCACAGAAATGTAAAACGTAGCACATTATTAATTGCCGTTATGGGTGTGCCGTACAGCCATAACGTAAACCAACAGGTTTGCCACATTTGTGGTAGGGAAGGGGGTGAAAATCCCCCGCAGCCCCCGCTGCTGTGATGCTGACGACCCCGTAAAGACCACTGATCGCAAGATTGGGAAGGACGGGCGAGGAGGACGCTAAGCCAGAAGACCTGCCTGTCGGTGATAACCAACAACTTCGGTGGGAAGTGGGTTGCGAAGACGCGTACAGTCGAAAGACTGAACATGCGCGTACCTGTATACCCCTACCACCCTGAACAGGATCAGGGTAATGGCGGCAAGGCATCACGCATTTATTCTTGCAGGCACAGGAAGCGGTTGCGGCAAAACCACGGTGACGCTTGGTTTGTTGAGGCTGCTGCAAAAACGCGCGCTGCGCGTACAGCCGTTTAAAGTTGGGCCAGATTACCTTGATACCGGCTGGCATACCGCTATCTGTGGCGTGGCGTCCCGTAATCTTGACAGTTTCATGCTTCCTCCTCCTGTTCTCAACGCCTTATTTTGCGAACAAATGCGGCAGGCGGATATCGCTGTCATTGAAGGCGTCATGGGGCTGTATGACGGCTATGGCGTCGACCCCAATTACTGCAGCACAGCCGCGATGGCCAAACAGCTTGGTTGCCCGGTCATCCTACTGGTGGACGGCAAGGCTGTTTCAACGTCGCTTGCGGCTACCGTTATGGGATTTCAGCACTTCGACCCGACCCTCAACCTCGCGGGCGTGATTGTGAATCGCGTCACTAGCGACGCCCACTATCAGCTCCTCAAAAATGCCATTGAACATTATTGCTCACTGCCGGTACTGGGGTATGTTCCTCCTTGCGACGGCGTCGCATTACCTGAGCGCCACCTGGGGTTGATTACCGCCAGAGAATCCCTCGTCAATCAGCAATCATGGCATGATTTTGCCGCCTCGCTGGAACAAACAGTGGATGTGGATGCGCTACTCTCGCTGAGCGTGTTATCAGCGCTTCCGACGGGAATGTGGCCTGAGCGCCCCGATAACACAGCGGGGGCAGGGCTGACGCTTGCTCTGGCGGATGATGAGGCCTTTAACTTTTATTATCCCGATAACATCGATTTTCTGGAGCGTGCCGGCGTTAACATTGTGCGTTTTAGCCCACTGCATGACCGCGCATTGCCTGATTGTCAGATGATCTGGCTGGGCGGTGGATATCCTGAATTATACGCCGCGGATCTGGCGGCAAATACGGCGATGTTAAAACATTTGCGGGCGGCGCATCAGCGCGGCGTGGCGATTTACGCGGAGTGTGGCGGTCTGATGTATCTGGGGAGCACTCTGGAGGATAGCGGTGGGGAAATTCATCAGATGGCGAATATTATCCCCGGTCACAGCAAAATGGGTAAGCGACTTACCCGCTTTGGCTACTGTGAGGCGCAGGCTATGCAGCCAACGCTATTGGCGGCGCCTGGCGAGATAGTGCGCGGCCATGAATTTCACTACTCAGATTTTATCCCCGAAACACCCGCCGTTATGGCCTGTCGTAAGGTTCGCGATGGCCGCGTGTTACAGGAATGGACTGGCGGCTGGCAGGCAGGCAACACGTTTGCCAGCTATCTGCACGTCCATTTCGCCCAGCGTCCGGAAATGTTGCAGCACTGGCTGGCGGCGGCGAGGCGCGTATTATGACGATCCTTGCCTGGTGTATCGCCTGGGTGCTGGATTTTATCATCGGCGACCCTCAACACTGGCCCCATCCGGTACGCTGGATAGGCCGATTAATTACGTTTGTGCAGCGTATTGTGCGTCGCTATTGTCCCGGCGATAAAGCGATGCGGATTGGCGGCGGCGTAATGTGGGTTGTGGTTGTCGGGGCGACCTGGGGCGTGGAATGGGGCGTACTGGCGCTGGCGCAGCGGATTCACCCTTGGTTTGGCTGGAGCGTCGAAGTCTGGATGATCTTTACCACGCTGGCCGGACGCTCTCTGGCCCGCGCCGCGCAGGAGGTTGAACGACCGTTGCGGGAGAACGACCTTGCGGAAAGCCGAATAAAACTCTCCTGGATCGTCGGGCGCGATACGTCGCAACTTCAGCCAGCGCAGATCAATCGCGGCGTGGTGGAAACGGTTGCAGAAAACACCGTTGACGGCATTATCGCGCCGCTCTTTTTCCTCTTTCTCGGCGGCGCGCCGCTGGCGATGGCCTACAAAGCCGTCAATACCCTGGATTCAATGGTGGGCTACAAACATGAAAAATACCGGGCGATTGGTATGGTCAGCGCCCGTATGGACGACGTAGCGAACTATCTTCCTGCCCGACTGAGCTGGCTGTTGCTGGGCATTGCTGCAGGACTGTGTCGCCTGAGTGGTTGGCGTGCGCTGCGTATTGGCTGGCGTGACCGTTATAACCACAGTAGCCCAAATTGCGCCTGGTCGGAAGCGTGTGTGGCCGGCGCCTTAGGTATCCAGCTCGGCGGCCCAAATAACTACTTTGGCGAGCGTGTGGACAAGCCCTGGATAGGCGACGCGCAGCGCGATATTTCCGTGGACGATATTTCCCGAACGATTCGATTGATGTGGGTCGCTTCAACCCTGGCGCTGGCGCTGTTTATTGCGGCGCGGTGCGGGTTATCTGGCGTGGCCTGAGGACGACAGTATGCATTATATCCAGCAGCCCCAAACCATTGAGGCCAACAGTTTCACCATTATTAGCGACATTATTCGCGAAACGCGTCCTGATTACCGTTTCGCCAGTCCGCTCCATGAGGTCATTATCAAGCGGGTTATTCATACCACCGCCGATTTCGACTGGCTGGACATTTTGTGGTTCTCTGCCGATGCGCTGGAGCAGCTTTGTGATGCGTTACGCCATCCGTGCATTATTTATACCGATACCACGATGGCGCTGTCCGGCATTAATAAAAGATTACTGGCGACGTTTGGCGGCGAGTGTCGCTGTTATATCAGCGATCCGCGCGTGGTGCGCGCCGCACAAACGCAGGGGATTACCCGTTCAATGGCCGCCGTCGATATCGCTATCGCCGAGGAGGAGAAAAACAAGCTCTTTGTTTTCGGTAATGCGCCGACGGCCCTGTTCCGTTTGCTTGAACATAACGTGACGGTGAGCGGCGTGGTGGGCGTACCGGTAGGCTTTGTCGGCGCGGCGGAGTCCAAAGAGGCACTCACCCATAGCCATTTCCCCGCGGTTGCCGCGTTAGGGCGTAAAGGCGGCAGTAACGTGGCTGCCGCTATCGTCAATGCGCTGCTCTATCATCTCCGGGAGGCCTGATGAGCGAGCTTTCTTTTGACGCGCCGGTCTGGCACCACGGTAAAGCGTTACGTAAAGGATATACCACCGGTTCCTGCGCGACGGCGGCGGCAAAAGTCGCCGCGCTGATGGTATTACGTCAACATCTGATTCATCAGGTCTCCATCGTCACGCCGTCGGGCGTCACGCTATGCCTGAACGTGGAGTCGCCGCACATTGAAGGCCAGCAGGCGATAGCCGCAATTCGTAAAGATGGCGGCGATGACGTGGATGCCACGCACGGAATGCTGATTTTTGCCCGCGTTACGCTCAACGACAGCGGTGAGATTACGCTCACTGGCGGCGAAGGTATTGGTACGGTAACGCGTAAAGGGATTGGACTGCCGCTCGGGAGCGCCGCCATCAATCGTACGCCGCGCCATACCATTGAGTCAGCGGTGCGCGAAGCGATAGGCCCGGCGCGTGGGGCCGATGTGGAGATTTTTGCCCCGGAAGGCGAAGTGCGGGCGCAAAAAACGTATAACTCGCGGCTTGGCATCCTTGGCGGCATTTCCATTATTGGCACTACCGGCATTGTGACGCCGATGTCGGAAGAAAGCTGGAAACGCTCACTATCGCTGGAACTGGAGATCAAACGGGCGTCAGGATTAACGCGGGTGATACTCGTGCCGGGCAACCACGGCGAACGGTTTGTTCGCGAACAAATGGGCGTCGACACACAGGCAGTCGTCACCATGAGCAATTTTGTCGGCTACATGATTGAAGAGGCGGTACGGCTGGGATTTTGCCAGATAGTGCTGGTGGGGCATCCTGGAAAACTGATCAAAATCGCCGCCGGGATCTTTCATACCCATAGCCATATTGCCGATGCGCGCATGGAAACGCTGGTCGCGCATTTAGCTTTACTGGGCGCGCCGCTGGAGTTACTCACCTTGGTCGGCGATTGCGATACCACTGAAGCGGCAATGGAGCACATTGAAGCATATGGCTTCGGGCATATCTATAACCATCTTGCCAGGCGTATTTGTTTGCGAGTCATGCAGATGCTGCGTTTTACCAAAACGCCGCCTGTCTGCGACGCCATCCTGTTTTCTTTTGATAACCATATTCTCGGCAGTAATCGTCCCGTCGACGAGATTGCTAAGGAGCTGCAATGCTAACGGTCGTGGGAATGGGGCCCGCCGGACGGCATTTGATGACCCCTGCGGCGCTGGAAGCGATAGACCACGCCGATGCGCTGGCAGGCGGTAAACGGCATTTGGCGCAGTTTCCGGCGTTTGGCGGCGAACGATTTACGCTGGGCGCGGATATTGGCGCGTTGTTGTCCTGGATTGCCGCCCGCTGGGATAAAGGGATCGTGGTGCTGGCCCCCGGCGATCCGCTGTTTTATGGCATCGGTACACGCCTGGTGGCGCATTTTGGTATCGAACAGGTTCGCATTATCCCTGGCATCAGCGCCGTACAGTATCTGTGCGCGCAGGCTGGAATTGATATGAATGACATGTGGTTGACCAGTAGCCACGGTCGTTGCGTCAGCTTCGATCAGTTGGCGAGCCATCGCAAAGTGGCGATGGTCACGGATGCCCGCTGCGGGCCGCGAGAAATCGCGCGGGAACTGGTCGCGCGGGGCAAAGGGCATCGCTTAATGGTGATTGGTGAAAATCTGGCGATGGAAAATGAGCGGATCCACTGGCTACCCGTCAGTGCGGTCAACGCCGACTATGAAATGAATACAGTGGTGATCCTGGATGAAAGATGAGCTTTTTCTGCGCGGCGAGAACGTGCCAATGACCAAAGAGGCGGTACGGGCGCTGGCGCTGTCGAAACTTGAGCTCCACCGCGCCAGTCACCTGATTGACGTCGGGGCGGGAACGGGAAGCGTCTCAATTGAAGCGGCGCTGCAATTTCCTTCGTTGCAGGTGACGGCTATCGAGCGTAATCCTGCCGCGCTACGGCTGCTTGATGAGAATCGTAAGCGCTTTGCCTGCGGCAATATCGATATTCTCCCCGGCGAAGCGCCAATGACCATAACCGGGAAAGCCGATGCGGTGTTTATGGGCGGCAGCGGCGGACATCTGACGGCGCTGATTGACTGGGCGATGGGCCATCTGCATCCCGGTGGCCGTCTGGTGATGACCTTTATCTTGCAGGAAAACCTTCATAGCGCGCTGGCGCATCTTGCGCACATCGGCGCATGTCGAATGGACTGTGTACAGCTTCAGCTTTCATCGTTAACGCCGCTGGGGGCGGGGCACTATTTCAAACCGAACAATCCTGTTTTTGTTATCGCCTGTCAGAAGGAAGAAAACCATGTCAGAGACATTTGATCCACGCTGTGTATGGTTCGTCGGCGCCGGGCCGGGCGATCGCGAGCTAATCACGCTTAAAGGCTACCGCCTGCTGCAACAGGCGCAGGTAGTTATCTATGCCGGTTCGCTGATCAATACCGAACTGCTGGATTACTGCCCCGCTCAGGCAGAACGCTACGACAGCGCCGAACTGCATCTTGAGCAGATTATCGAGCTGATGGCGGCGGGCGTGAAAGCGGGAAAAACGGTGGTGCGTTTGCAAACGGGCGATGTCTCGCTGTACGGCTCCGTACGTGAGCAAGGCGAAGAGTTAACCCGCCGTGGTATCGACTGGCAGGTAGTGCCTGGCGTCAGCGCGTTTCTCGGCGCTGCGGCGGAGCTGGGTGTGGAATATACCGTACCGGAGGTATCGCAGAGTCTCATTATTACCCGTCTGGAAGGGCGTACGCCAGTACCGGCGCGCGAGCAACTGGAGGCGTTCGCCAGTCACCAGACGTCGATGGCGATTTATCTCTCCGTTCAGCGTATTCACCGAGTGGCGGAACGTCTCATTGCCGGCGGTTATCCGGCAGCTACGCCTGTCGCGGTCATCTATAAGGCTACCTGGCCGGAAAGCCAGACCGTTCGCGGCACGTTAGCGGATATTAGCGACAAAGTACGTGATGCTGGCATCCGTAAGACGGCGCTGATTCTGGTCGGGAATTTTCTGGGTAAGGAGTATCACTACTCAAGACTTTATGCAGCGGACTTTAGCCATGAATACCGTAAAGCCTGAATCCATTGCGTTGTTTTGCCTGACGCCCGGCGGCGTGGCGCTGGCAAAGAGACTCTCCGCGATGCTGCCGTTAACCTGCTTTACCAGTGAAAAACTGCGGGAAGAGGGATTTATTCCCTTCGATGGCGGATTCGCTAATACCGCCCGGCAGGCTTTTACCACTTATACCGCGCTTATTTTTATCGGCGCGACCGGCATTGCCGTTCGTGTCCTGGCGCCGTTAGTGAACGACAAGTTCAGCGATCCGGCGGTGGTCGTCATTGATGAACGAGGTCAGCATGTCATTAGCCTGCTTTCCGGTCATGCGGGCGGGGCCAATGCCTTGACGCGCTACCTGGCAGGAATGTTAGGCGCCGATCCGGTGATTACCACGGCAACGGATGTCAATGAGATGTCCGCGTTGGACACCTTAGCTTTCCAGCTTAACGCCCGCATGTCCGATCTTCGCACGGCGGTAAAAACCGTTAACCAGATGTTGGTCAGTCATCAACGTGTGGGGTTATGGTGGGATGCCGAACTAACGGAAGAGATCGGCCAGTGCGATATTCGCGGTTTTATCCCTGTTGATGATTTGCAGCGGTTGCCTGAGCTGGATGCGCTTATCTGCGTCTCTTTGCGTAATGACCTCCCTGAGCTTCCCGTACTGCACTGGAAACTGGTGCCCCAGCGTGTGGTGGCGGGAATTGGCTGTCGCCGCGATACGCCATTTCCCCTGTTAGCGACATTACTGGCGCGTCAGCTTGAAGCGCAGAAACTCGATCCGCTGGCGTTAAAAGCGATTGGCAGCGTCACGCTCAAAAAAGGGGAGCCGGGGCTTATTCAGCTCGCCTCCTGCTGCCGCGTGCCTTTTAAAACCTTTACCGCCGAAGCGTTGCGTGAATTCGAACACCATTTTCCCGGTTCTGGCTTCGTCAGAAAAACGGTGGGCGTTGGCAGCGTATCCGGCCCGGCAGCGTGGTTATTAAGCCAGGGACAATTGTTAGGCGAGACCCTGCGAGAACAGGGCGTCACTATTACTTTGGGAGTTTCACACTGATGTTAAGCGTAATCGGAATTGGCCCTGGCTCACAGTCAATGATGACCATGGAAGCGATTGAGGCGTTACAGGCGGCGGAAATCGTCGTGGGCTACAAAACCTATACCCATCTGGTTAAAGCATTCACCGGCGATAAGCAGGTGATCAAGACCGGCATGTGTAAGGAAATTGAACGCTGCCAGGCGGCTATTGAACTGGCGCAGGCTGGGCATAACGTAGCGCTCATCAGCAGCGGGGATGCGGGAATTTACGGCATGGCGGGTCTGGTGCTGGAACTGGTCGGCAAGCAAAAACTGGACGTCGAGGTGCGGCTCATTCCTGGCATGACCGCCAGCATCGCCGCCGCCTCTTTACTGGGCGCGCCGTTGATGCATGACTTCTGTCATATCAGCCTCAGCGACCTGCTGACCCCGTGGCCGGTTATTGAAAAACGTATTGTTGCCGCCGGAGAGGCAGACTTTGTTATCTGTTTTTACAACCCGCGCAGCCGCGGGCGCGAAGGGCATCTGGCGCGCGCGTTTGACCTGCTTGCCGCCAGTAAAAGCGCGCAAACGCCGGTTGGCGTGGTGAAATCCGCCGGACGTAAGAAAGAGGAAAAATGGCTGACTACGCTCGGCGATATGGATTTTGAACCGGTAGATATGACCAGTCTGGTCATCGTTGGTAATAAAACGACCTATGTTCAGGATGGGCTGATGATAACGCCGCGAGGTTACACGTTGTGAATGAGGGGGAGGTGCTGGTGGTGGGCGGCACCAGCGATGCGCGCGCGTTATGCCGACAACTGGATGCGGCGAACGTCGCGTACACCTTATCCGTGGCGACGCCAGCCGGAAAAGCGCTGGCTGGCGACATTAAAGGACAGGTGCGCTGTGGTCGTCTGGAGTACGGGCAGATGGTCGCCTGGCTAAAAGAAAACCGTACTCGCTGGGTAATAGATGCATCGCATCCTTATGCAGAAATGGTCAGCCATAACCTCCTTCGCGCCTGTGAAACGGCGGGCGTGTTGTTAAGTCGTTATCAGCGTCCGGAGCAGCTTAGCAATCTGACGCATCCGCTTCTCTATACGGCGCGCAGTATTGCCGATGCCTGCGAGATAGCGAGGCGTTTTGGTCCGCGCGTGTTACTGACGACCGGCAGTAAAGATCTGGCCGTCTGGCGTGCCGGGCTGGCGGAAAAAACGTTGCTGGCGCGCGTACTGCCCGTGGCGGAGGTGATTCAACGCTGCAGCGAACTGGGGTTCGGCGTTGGAGAAATTTTCGCACTGTGTGGGCCGTTCAGCGCTGATTTTAACGCCGCGTTTTACCACCAGTGCCGGGCCGACGTAGTCATTACCAAAGCATCCGGCGCGGAGGGGGGATATCAGGAAAAAGTTCAGCCCTGTCTGGATGCGGGCATTCCCTGCATCGTTATTGCGCGCCCGACGCCGCTTGTGACGGGTGATGAGTTACTGGAAAGCCAGGCCGCCTTTGCGCAGCGTTTATCGCGCTGGCTGGCCGCAGCTAAGGAGTAAAAATGAAAAAAGCGCTTCTGGTGG
Organism: Salmonella sp. GDC200615; assembly: GCF_050574145.1. Taxonomy (NCBI): domain Bacteria; kingdom Pseudomonadati; phylum Pseudomonadota; class Gammaproteobacteria; order Enterobacterales; family Enterobacteriaceae; genus Salmonella; species Salmonella sp. GDC200615. The sequence goes on from NZ_CP192247.1 coordinate 1,806,591, forward strand.
TCAGTTTTGGCACCAGCTATCACGACACCTGTGAAAAAAACATTGTGGCGTGCGAACGTGATCTGGCGGCGTCCTGTCCCGATCGCGACCTGTTTCGCGCCTTCACTTCCGGAATGATCATTCGCAAGCTTCGCCAGCGTGACGGTATCGACATCGATACGCCATTACAGGCTTTGCAAAAGCTTGCCGCACAGGGATATCAGGACGTGGCGATTCAGTCGTTGCACATTATTAACGGCGACGAATATGAAAAAATTGTCCGTGAAGTACAACTCTTGCGTCCGTTATTCACTCGCCTGACGCTGGGCGTGCCGTTGCTGAGCAGCCATAACGATTATGTGCAGCTAATGCAGGCGTTGCGACAACAGATGCCATCGCTCAGACAAACGGAGAAAGTCGTTTTTATGGGCCACGGCGCCAGCCATCACGCATTCGCAGCTTATGCCTGTCTCGATCATATGATGACCGCGCAGCGCTTTCCGGCGCGCGTCGGCGCCGTAGAAAGCTACCCGGAGGTCGACATCCTGATCGACAGCCTGCGTGACGAAGGCGTCACCGGCGTACATTTGATGCCATTAATGCTGGTGGCGGGCGATCACGCCATTAATGATATGGCTTCAGACGACGGCGACTCATGGAAAATGTGCTTTAACGCGGCGGGCATTCCGGCGACGCCGTGGCTGAGCGGGCTGGGAGAAAACCCGGCTATCCGGGCGATGTTTGTCGCGCATTTGCGCCAGGCGCTGAACATGACGGTAGAGGAGGCGGCATGAACGGTAAATTATACGCATTAAGTACCGGGCCAGGCGCGCCCGACCTGATAACCGTCCGCGCAGCGCGGATTCTTGGCTCGCTGGACATTCTGTATGCGCCCGCCGGTCGTAAGGGGGGCGATAGCCTGGCGCTGTCGATTGTGCGCGACTATCTCGGCGAGCAGACGGAAGTACGTTGTTGCCATTTCCCTATGAGCGCTGACGGCGCCGAGAAAGAAGCGGTCTGGAACGAGGTTGCCGCCGCGCTTACCACAGAGGTGGAAGCGGGTAAACAGGTCGGTTTTATTACCCTGGGCGATGCGATGCTATTCAGTACCTAGATTTTTTTACTCCAGAGAATCGGCTGCCCGGAGTGGCTGGAGATTGTCCCCGGCGTCACGTCCTTCGCCGCGATAGCCGCCCGCGCGAAAATGCCGCTCGCCATAGAACGGCAATCGCTGGCGGTTATTTCTTGTACCGCGCCGGAGGCGGAAATAGCCCAGGCGCTACAACAGCATGATAGCCTGGTGTTGATGAAAGTGTATGGCCGATTCGCCCGTATTAAAGCGTTGCTGGCGCAGGCTGGCCTGCTGGAATGCGCCTTAATGATGTCCGAGGCCACGCTGCTCGGCGAGCAGTGCTGGCGCCATCTCCACGAGGTCAACGATGATCGAGCGTTGCCCTATTTTTCGACCATTCTGGTCAATAAACAGTGGGAGTATGCAGAATGAAACTTGAACAGCAGCTTAGACAGTTGTCTTTCAGTGGACTGGCTGCAGCGCTATTGCTGATGGTTGTCCCGCAACAGGCGTTTGCGATGCATATCATGGAGGGCTTTTTACCGCCAGTGTGGGCGCTGGCCTGGTGGTTACTGTTTTTACCCTGCTTGTGGTATGGGCTGGTACGCTTACGGCGTATTGTGCAGGAGGATAATCATCAGAAGGTACTGCTGGCGCTGTGCGGCGCGTTTATTTTTGTCCTGTCCGCGCTCAAAATTCCGTCGGTAACGGGGAGTTGTTCACATCCGACCGGCGTTGGTCTGGCGGTTATCTTGTTCGGGCCTGGGGTGGTGGCGATTCTCGGCGCGGTTGTGCTGTTGTTTCAGGCGCTATTGCTGGCGCATGGCGGCCTGACGACGCTTGGCGCAAATGGAATGTCGATGGCGGTGATTGGCCCGGTTGTCGGTTATCTGGTGTGGAAAATGGCCTGCCGTGCCGGACTGCGCCGCGATGTCGCCGTTTTTCTGTGCGCGATGCTGGCGGATTTGGCGACCTATTTTGTGACTTCAGTCCAGCTTGGCGTTGCGTTTCCAGATCCCCATGCCGGAGCGACAGGGTCTGTTGTGAAGTTTATGGGGATTTTCTGCCTCACACAGATTCCTGTCGCTATTGCTGAAGGTTTATTAACCGTCATGATTTATGACCAGTTAACCAAACGGCAAGTGATTACCGTACAAGGACATTAAAATGAAAAAAACGTTGATGTTGTTAGCGATGGTGGTGGCGTTGGTGATTCTGCCGTTTTTTATTAACCATGGCGGTGAATATGGCGGTTCAGACGGCGAAGCGGAAAGCCAGATTCAGGCTATTGAGCCGCAGTATAAACCCTGGTTTCAGCCGTTATATGAACCTGCCAGCGGTGAAATTGAAAGCCTGCTGTTTACCCTTCAGGGCTCTCTTGGCGCGGCGGTGATTTTTTATATCCTGGGGTATTGCAAAGGTAAACAACGCCGTGATGACCGGGCTTGATCGACTCAGCTATCAAAGCCGCTGGGCACACGTTGCGCCGCAGCGCAAGTTTTTGCTGTGGCTGGCGATGATAATACTGGCGTTTGTTCTGCCGCCTGTAGGGCAGGGCATTGAGCTGCTGATCATTGCCGGATTGAGCTGTTGGCTATTGCGCATATCCCTCTGGCGCTGGTGTCGATGGATGGCGATACCTTTTGGATTTTTGTTGGTCGGCGTGATAACGATTATCTTCAGCATCAGCCGCGAGCCGCAAATGCTGCTGGCTGGCATATCTGTTGGGCCGTACTGGATCGGGATTACCCGTGCGGGCGTGGTTACGGCGAATGAAACGTTCTGGCGTAGCCTGACGGCGCTGTCCGCGACGTTGTGGCTGGTGATGAACCTACCGTTTCCGCAGTTAATTAGCTTGCTTAAGCGCGCGCATATTCCACGCCTGCTTACCGAGCAAATCCTGTTAACGTGGCGCTTTCTCTTTATTCTTCTGGATGAGGCGGCGGCAATTCGTCGCTCGCAAACGCTGCGTTTTGGTTATTGCAGCCTGCCGAACGGCTATCGATCTCTGGCAATGCTGACTGGACTCCTGTTTACGCGGGTGTTAATGCGTTATCAGCAAATGACTACCACGCTGGATATCAAACTGTATCAGGGTGATTTTCACCTGTAAGGACTATTATGCTTGCCACTTCAGACCTGTGGTTCCGATATCAGGATGAGCCGGTACTTAAAGGGTTAAATCTGGATTTTTCGCTCTCGCCTGTTACCGGTTTGGTGGGCGCGAACGGCTGTGGGAAGTCTACGCTTTTTATGAACCTGAGCGGCCTGTTGCGTCCGCAAAAAGGGGCCGTGTTGTGGCAGGGAAAACCGCTGGATTACAGCAAGCGCGGACTACTGGCGCTGCGCCAGCAAGTTGCGACGGTTTTTCAGGACCCTGAACAGCAGATTTTTTATACTGATATCGATAGCGACATTGCGTTTAGTTTACGTAATTTGGGGGTGCCGGAGGCGGAAATCACGCGCCGCGTCGACGAGGCGCTAACGCTGGTTGACGCCCAACATTTTCGCCATCAGCCCATTCAGTGTTTGAGTCATGGGCAAAAAAACGTGTGGCTATCGCCGGAGCGCTGGTGCTACAGGCGCGCTATCTATTGCTGGATGAACCCACTGCTGGTCTCGATCCCGCAGGGCGCACTCAGATGCTTGCTATCATCAGGCGGATTGTGGCGCAGGGCAATCATGTCATTATCTCCAGCCATGATATCGATCTTATTTATGAAATTAGCGATGCCGTATACGTGTTACGCCAGGGCCAGATTCTGACGCATGGCGCGCCTGGCGAGGTTTTCGCGTGTACGGAAGCGATGGAACAAGCGGGGCTAACCCAGCCCTGGCTGGTCAAACTTCATACTCAACTGGGACTGCCGCTGTGTAAAACAGAAACGGAGTTTTTTCATCGAATGCAAAAGTGCGCATTCAGGGAGGCGTCATGACGCAGGCAGTTATGTTGCAGGGGACGGCATCCGACGTCGGCAAAAGTGTGCTGGCGGCGGGTTTATGCCGCATTTTTTATCAGGATGGTCTGCGTACCGCGCCGTTTAAATCGCAAAATATGGCGCTTAATTCTGGTATTACGTCGGATGGTAAAGAGATGGGGCGGGCGCAGATTTTTCAGGCGGAAGCCGCGGGGATCACGCCAGATGTGCGTATGAACCCGGTGCTGCTCAAACCGACCAGCGATCGCCAGGCGCAGGTCGTGCTGATGGGGAAAGTGGCGACCAATATGGATGCGGTGAGTTACCATGACTATAAACCGCGTTTGCGTGAGCAAATCCTTGCGGTTTATAACAGCCTGGCGCAGGAATATGACGTTATTGTGCTGGAAGGCGCCGGAAGCCCGGCGGAAATCAATCTGCGCGATCGCGATATCGTCAATATGGGAATGGCGGAAATGGCCCAGTGTCCGGTTATTCTGGTGGCGGATATCGACCGAGGCGGCGTATTCGCCGCTATTTATGGCACGCTGGCGCTGCTGCATAAACAGGAGCGTGACAGAGTAAAGGGCGTCATTATCAACAAATTCCGCGGCGACGTGGCGCTACTCTATTCCGGTATCGAACAAATCGAATCGCTTACCGGCGTCCCGGTCATGGGAGTGATGCCGTGGCTGGATGTGGATCTGGAAGATGAAGATGGCGTCGCGCTGCAAAACGATAAATATCGCGGTAACGCCCCCCGTGATATCACTATTGCCATTGTGCAACTGCCACATATTTCTAACTTTACGGATTTTAACGCTCTGGCGGCGCAGCCGGATGTGCGCATACGCTATATTCGCCGCCCGGAAGCGTTGACTGACGCTGATCTGGTGATCCTGCCGGGCAGTAAGAATACGCTGAGCGACCTCGCCTGGCTGCGCGAAAGCGGGATGGCGGATGCGCTATTGCAGACACATCGGCAGGGCGTGCCGGTGATGGGAATTTGCGGTGGCTACCAGATGCTGGGCGACACTATTGTGGATGAGGTGGAGTCGGGGCTGGGTACGCAGCCGGGCCTGGGGCTGCTTAATACGATCACTCGCTTTGCACAGGATAAAATCACGACGCAGGTTAACGCGACAATGTCAGGCGAGCTGCCCAGCTGGCTGGCTGCCGCGGCGGGGCTACCGGTACGCGGTTATGAAATCCACATGGGGGAAACGGTGCTGCAGGAAGGATGCTGTACGGCCATGACGTTACAGAAAAATGGATGCTCTGTGGCGGATGGCGCGGTCACCGCCGACGGACTGGCGTTTGGCACTTACCTTCACGGCCTGTTTGACAGCGATGCGTTTACCCGTGCGGTGGTCAATGGGTTACGGGCACGAAAAGGGCTTGCGCCGTGGGAAACGACTTTTTGTTATGCGGAGCATAAAGCGCGGCAATTTGATCTGCTGGCGGAAGCGATGCGGCAACATATTGATAAAATTTATACCATCATGCAACAGCATCAGGAGCCGGTATGATGATTCTGGTGACGGGCGGGGCGCGTAGTGGTAAAAGCCGTCATGCTGAAGCCTTAATTGGCGATGCGCCGCAGGTACTGTATATCGCCACCTCGCAGATTCTTGATGACGAGATGGCGGCGAGAATTCAGCATCATAAAGATGGCAGGCCGGCACACTGGCGGACCGCAGAATGCTGGCGGCATCTTGATACGTTGATTACCGCGGATCTTGCCCCTGACGACGCGATTTTGCTGGAATGTATTACCACCATGGTGACGAATCTGCTGTTTGCGCTGGGAGGCGAAAACGATCCCGAACAGTGGGATTACGCGGCGATGGAGCGCGCCATTGACGATGAAATTCAGATTTTAATTGCAGCCTGCCAGCGCTGCCCGGCGAAAGTGGTACTGGTGACAAATGAGGTGGGAATGGGGATCGTCCCGGAAAACCGTCTGGCGCGCCATTTTCGTGATATTGCCGGTCGGGTCAACCAACGACTGTCGGCAGCGGCGGATGAGGTCTGGCTGGTGGTCTCAGGTATTGGAGTCAAAATTAAATGAGTAAGCTGTTTTGGGCCATGCTCGCTTTTATTAGCCGCTTGCCCGTGCCGTCACGCTGGTCGCAGGGACTGGATTTCGAGCAGTATTCGCGTGGGATCGTGATGTTTCCCTTTATCGGGTTGATTCTGGGAGGGGTAAGCGGCCTGATTTTCATCCTCCTGCAACCCTGGTGCGGTATTCCGCTAGCGGCGTTGTTCTGTATTCTGGCGCTGGCGTTGCTGACCGGTGGTTTTCACCTGGATGGGTTGGCCGATACCTGCGATGGTATTTTTTCCGCGCGCCGCCGTGAGCGAATGCTGGAGATTATGCGTGATAGTCGTCTGGGAACCCATGGCGGGCTGGCGCTTATTTTTGTGCTACTGGCAAAAATTCTGGTGGTCAGCGAACTGGCGTTACGTGGAACGCCAATGTTGGCGGCGTTGGCGGCGGCCTGTGCGGCCGGATGCGGCAGCGCCGTTTTATTGATGTACCGTCATCGCTACGCCCGTGAAGAGGGGCTTGGCAATGTATTTATCGGTAAAGTCAGCGGACGGCAAACCTGCATTACTCTGGGATTGGCGGTAATCGTCGCCACGGTATTACTGCCTGGTATGCAAGGGTTGGCCGCAATGGTGGTCACATGCGCGGCGATTTTCATCCTTGGCCAGTTGCTTAAACGTACGCTTGGCGGTCAAACCGGCGATACGCTGGGCGCGGCGATCGAACTTGGTGAATTGATCTTTCTGCTGGCTCTGTTATGAGCCGATTATTACGGACGAGACATCTTATGCAGACACTACACGCTTTACTCCGTGACATTCCTGCGCCGGACGCCGAGGCGATGGCGCGTGCGCAGCAACATATTGACGGCCTGCTCAAACCGCCGGGCAGCCTGGGCAGACTGGAAACCTTAGCCGTTCAGCTCGCGGGTATGCCGGGTCTTAACGGTACGCCGCAGGTAGGTGAAAAGGCGGTGCTGGTGATGTGCGCCGACCATGGCGTCTGGGATGAAGGCGTAGCGGTTTCGCCCAAAATCGTGACGGCGATTCAGGCGGCGAATATGACGCGGGGAACAACCGGCGTATGCGTGCTTGCCGCTCAGGCCGGTGCGAAGGTGCATGTCATTGATGTCGGTATTGATGCCGAACCTATTCCTGGCGTAGTTAATATGCGCGTCGCGCGCGGCTGCGGAAATATTGCCGTTGGCCCGGCGATGAGTCGCTTGCAGGCTGAGGCGCTTTTGCTGGAGGTTTCCCGCTACACCTGCGACCTGGCGCAACGCGGCGTGACCTTATTTGGCGTAGGGGAGCTGGGAATGGCGAACACTACGCCAGCCGCCGCGATGGTCAGCGTTTTTACAGGAAGTGATGCAAAAGAGGTGGTGGGGATTGGCGCGAATCTTCCGCCTTCCCGCATCGATAATAAAGTGGACGTCGTGCGGCGGGCGATTGCGATTAATCAGCCCAATCCGCGCGACGGCATTGATGTGTTGTCGAAGGTGGGTGGTTTTGATCTGGTCGGGATGACCGGCGTGATGCTTGGCGCGGCAAGGTGTGGCTTACCCGTATTGCTGGATGGCTTTCTTTCCTACTCGGCAGCGCTGGCGGCCTGTCAGATTGCGCCTGCGGTGAGACCTTATCTGATCCCGTCGCACTTTTCGGCGGAAAAGGGCGCCCGCATCGCGCTCGCGCATTTGTCTATGGATCCCTATTTGCATATGGCGATGCGGTTAGGTGAAGGAAGCGGCGCGGCGCTGGCGATGCCGATCGTGGAAGCCGCGTGCGCCATGTTCCACAACATGGGGGAGTTGGCGGCCAGTAATATTGTCCTGCCGGAGGGGAACGCAAACGCAACATAACCCGGGCGCACAACACCAGCCATGTGAGAAAAAAGCTATACTTAACGCACACCTGCCGCGACAAAGGAAGGGATATAATGCGTCGTATCACACCTTTTTTTCCGTTTTTCGTCTTGTTGGTAAGCCATTTCTCGCTGGCTATAAGCTATCCGTTGCCGCCCGAAGGCAGTCGTCTGGTAGGACAGCCTGTCACAATCGCCGTACCGCAGAACAATACTCAGCCCTTAGAGTCATTTGCCGCCCGCTACGGTCAGGGGCTGAGTAATATGCTTGAAGCGAATCCCGGCGTGGATGTGTTTTTACCTCAGTCTGGTTCCACACTGGTGGTGCCGCAGCAGTTGATTCTGCCTGACACCGTTCGTGAAGGTATTGTGGTAAACGTCGCCGAGATGCGCCTTTATTATTATCCCGCAGGCACGAATACGGTTGAGGTGCTACCTATTGGTATTGGTCAGGCTGGCCGTGGAACGCCGCGCAACTGGGTAACTGCGGTTGAACGCAAACAAGATGGCCCGGTTTGGGTGCCAACGGCTAATACGCGTCGGGAATATGCTAAAGAGGGAAAAACGCTGCCCGCGATGGTGCCTGCGGGGCCGGATAACCCTATGGGGCTATACGCAATATATATCGGCAGGTTATATGCCATCCATGGCACTAACGCTAACTTTGGCATTGGCCTTCGCGTCAGTCAGGGCTGTATCCGTTTACGCAATGACGATATTAAATATTTATTCGACCATGTTCCTGTAGGAACCCGCGTTCAGATTATCGACAGGCCCGTTAAATTTTCGGTAGAGCCGGATGGCAGTCGTTGGCTGGAGGTACACGAACCGCTTTCTCGCAACCGTGCTGAATTTGAGTCAGACAAAAAAGTTCCATTGCCCGTTACGCCAGTGCTGCGCACGTTTATCAAAGGGGATGACGTTGATACTTCGCGGGTTAATGAGGTGCTGGAGCGCCGTTCCGGAATGCCGGTCAACATTAGCGCGGGCAGGCCTGGCCTTTAAATATCCTGTCGCATTGCTGGTTTTCATGGGCTGGAGTATCTGTATTAGTAGTGAGTGTCATGGCAGGGGCTTCATTTTCTCAACGAACCGCTAGCCCTCCGATTAAGTCCCCAAAAACTATGGGCGTCAAAAAACCCGGCAAACCTTATCAGGTCAACCGGGTAAAGATAAGTTCTTGTTTTTTAAACGTCTCCGGACTCACCAGGATGTCCCGAAACTAAAATCTGGCTCCTCTGACTGGACTCGAACCAGTGACATACGGATTAACAGTCCGCCGTTCTACCGACTGAACTACAGAGGAATCGTGTGGGGTCGTATATTAGCGGCGGAAAAATTTTTGTCAAACCCCATTTAACCTCTTACAGATTCGATTGCGGGTTATCTCATCACTTTGTTGCATTTGCAGACATTTTTTCTGCAAAAAGCTTTGCAGCCTTACGATTTCTCGCTCATTATTGAAATGTGGTTTCAACTCTCTTCTTTAAGGTCCATTTTGAACGTCTCCACTGCCTTACGCCAGGCTGTCGTCCGTACGCCCTGGTATGCCAAACGCAAGAGCTACAAAGTGTTGTTCTGGCGTGAAATCACCCCACTTGCTATCCCTATTTTTCTGGAAAATACCTGTGTTTTGCTAATGGGCGTGCTCAGTACTTTTCTCGTCAGTTGGCTGGGCAAGGAAGCAATGGCGGGCGTGGGGCTTGCCGACAGTTTTAATATGGTAATTATGGCTTTTTTTGCGGCTATCGATCTTGGTACTACGGTGGTGGTTGCCTTTAGCCTGGGCAAGCGCGACAGGCGACGGGCAAGGGCGGCGGCGCGCCAGTCGCTGGTGATTATGACGCTATTTGCCGTTGTGCTGGCAGTGGTCATTCATTATTTCGGCAGTGAAATTATTAATATTGTCGCAGGCGAGGCGACGTCAGAAGTAAAGGGGCTGGCGTTAACGTACCTTGAACTGACAGTGCTGAGTTATCCGGCTGCGGCAATTGCGCTAATCGGTAGCGGCGCGCTGCGTGGGGCAGGGAATACGAAAATCCCGTTGATGATTAACGGCGGGATGAACATTCTCAATATTATCATCAGCAGCATCCTGATTTACGGGGCTTTCTCCTGGCAAGGGCTGGGTTTTGCCGGCGCGGGGCTGGGATTAACCATTTCGCGCTACATCGGCGCAGTAGCGATTATTTGGGTGCTGATGATTGGTTTTAATCCGGCGCTGCGCATTCCGCTGAAAAGCTATCTGAAGCCGCTGAATTTCGGCATTATCTGGGAAGTGATGGGTATCGGTATTCCGGCGAGCATTGAATCAGTGCTGTTCAACGGTGGCAAGCTACTGACGCAAATGTTTGTCGCCGGAATGGGCACTAACGTTATTGCGGGTAACTTTATTGCCTTTTCCGTGGCGGCGCTTATCAACCTGCCGGGTAACGCCCTTGGTTCGGCGTCGACTATTATCACCGGTAAGCGTCTTGGTACCGGACAAATTGGTCAGGCAGAGCGTCAATTGCGCCATGTATTCTGGATGTCGACTATCGTACTTACGGCAATCGCCTGGGGGACAGCGCCGTTCGCGGGTCTGTTTTCCTCATTTTATACCCAGGAGCAGGACGTAAAAGAGGTAGTGAAAGTTCTGCTCTGGCTTAATGCTGTCTTTATGCCAATTTGGGCGGCCGCGTGGGTGTTTGCCGTCGGGTTTTAAAGGCGCGCGCGATGTGCGATTTGCGATGTGGGTATCGATGCTGGGGATGTGGGGCTGTCGCGTTGTGGCAGGGTATACGCTTGGTATTGTGCTGGGTATGGGGGTTGTAGGGGTTTGGCTGGGGATGTTTCTTGACTGGGCCGTGCGCGGCGCGCTGTTTTACTGGCGTCTGGTAAGCGGGCGCTGGCTGTGGAGATACCCGCGCGTAAAGAGGGAGTAAGCGCTTTTTGCTGTGAAAATCATCAGGAAACGGTGAATTTTAACCGAAGTGTGGAATAAAGCAGCAAACGAACTTTTTTTGTGAAAACAGGCTTTGACAAGCCAGGGGCACCTCGTTAATATTCGCCCCGTTCACACGATTCCTCTGTAGTTCAGTCGGTAGAACGGCGGACTGTTAATCCGTATGTCACTGGTTCGAGTCCAGTCAGAGGAGCCAGATTTTAGTTTCGGGACATCCTGGTGAGTCCGGAGACGTTTAAAAAACAATAAATTATCTTTACCCGGTTGACCTGAGAAGGTTTACCGGGTTTTTTGACATTAGGGGCTTAATCGGGGCCTCGCGGTTCGCTGAGAAAATGGAGCCCCCACCTATGGCATTAACCGATACCGCTATCCGCAAGATCAAACCCGTATCAGTATGCTGACATATAGATGTGTTCGGTTCAAACGGAGCGATCACACAAGCTTGCCAGGTGATGCCCCTGGTGGGAATCGCGACTGTCTCTTTCATCTGATTTCAGATATTTCCCGTGATCTTGATCCGTTCTTTCCCAAAAGATTGATTTCTTTCATTCGAAACAAGGATGTACAATAAGTAAACCAAAATAGTAACTATAGAGTTTCTAATGGATACAGTAGAAGAACTAAATGGAACATACTTCTATGCAGGAAAATCCAATCTGACTGCTGCCGAACTTCTGTTATGATTTTCTGTGAGAATACCGCAAGCCAGTTTGGGATTGGTGTTGCAGATTTCGGGGCTGTTGTTGCTTTGGCATCAGGTCGTAATAATCTTTGGACAAGGGCGAAACCCGCTGGAGCGACTAAAGGCACATCATACGCGTCCAGGACTGCACGTGCAGTGTTTAAAAAGTCAAAATTTCCCTTTGGAATATCCCTTCCGACATGGTTAGGCGGTTACACCCCGTGGACAGCCAGACGTGTTATGGTTCGTAACATTGCGCCGTTTGTTGGACGTTTCATTCCTTTGATCGGGGAAATTATCTTTGCCGCAGATGTGTCACAAATAACATATCGCACTATACGCGACTACAATACCATTGCTCGGGGCAATGATAAGTTATGGTAGACAATATTGAACAGCAAGTTTACGAGCTTGTACGGCCTTATGCTGGCACATATCTGTTCAACATTAAGCAAGTGGAATTAACACCAGAGATTGACCTTGATACTGATCTGAGCATTGATGAACTTGAAGCCGAAGATCTCATGAATAAATTCTTCGAGAAACTCAATGTCGAGCGAGGTAACTTCAGAATAGAAACCTATTTTCCTAATCACCCTTTTTCATGGCATCCGTTCAAGAAAACGGAACCTGTACCCGTCCCAGATTTCACTATCAGCATGCTGATCGAGTCAGCAAAAGCCGGGAAATGGTTATATGACTAATTGTAATGAACTTAACAAATGGCTGTACCAGTACCCTTCTTTTTGAGCGATGATGGTGGCGCTAAGATAGTTCTCTTTTCTTTTTAAAGGGTTCATGTTTACTGTCGCCACCCCTACGCTAACCCCTTTAGTTTCCTCCTTTGCTGTCATACTATCGAATGACGTGCCTCACCTGTGAACGCTAAGGAGAATAATATGGAAAATAAAGGCACAAACCTAACGCCCGAGCAGGCGCTGGATCGCCTGGAGGAGCTATACGAGCAGTCGGTTAACGCGCTCCGTGAAGCCATCGCTGACTATGTTGATAACGGTACGCTGCCCGATCCCCACGCCAGGCTTAACGGACTGTTTGTTTATCCTTCGCTGTCTGTAAGCTGGGATGGCGCGACACCGAACCCGCCTAAAACACGCGCTTTTGGACGCTTTACTCATCCCGGCTGTTATACCACTACCGTTACGCGGCCTGCGCTATTTCGCGCTTATCTTCTGGAACAGCTTAACCTCGTTTACCATGATTATGGCGCGCATATTGCGGTAGAGGCCTCGCACCATGAGATCCCGTATCCTTATGTGATCGATGGCTCGGCTCTGACGCTGGATCGTTCTATGAGCGCCGGGCTAACGCGCCATTTTCCTACCACAGAACTGGCGCAGATTGGCGATGAGACGGCAGACGGTCTGTTCCACCCCGGCGAATTCTATCCGCTATCGCACTTCGACGCGCGTCGTGTTGACTTCTCGTTGGCCCGGTTACGGCACTATTCCGGTACGCCGGTTGAACATTTTCAGCCCTTCGTTTTGTTTACCAACTACACCCGCTATGTCGATGAGTTTGTGCGCTGGGGATGCAGCCAAATTCTTGATCCTGACAGTCCCTATATCGCGCTTTCCTGTGCCGGCGGAATTTGGATCACGGCAGAAACGGAAGCGCCGGAAGAGGCTATTTCCGATCTGGCCTGGAAGAAGCATCAGATGCCCGCCTGGCACCTGGTAACGGCAGATGGGCAGGGGATTACGCTGGTAAATATCGGTGTCGGCCCTTCAAATGCTAAAACGATTTGCGACCATTTGGCCGTGTTGCGGCCTGACGTCTGGCTTATGATTGGGCACTGTGGAGGGTTACGAGAAAGTCAGGCGATTGGTGATTATGTGCTGGCCCATGCCTACTTACGCGATGATCATGTGCTGGATGCCGTTCTGCCGCCTGATATTCCTATTCCAAGCATTGCGGAAGTACAGCGTGCGCTGTACGACGCTACCAAAGCGGTTAGCGGAATTCCCGGTGAAGAGGTGAAACAGCGACTGCGCACGGGAACGGTCGTCACCACGGATGATCGTAACTGGGAGCTTCGTTATTCCGCATCGGCGCTGCGATTCAACCTTAGCCGCGCGGTCGCGATTGATATGGAGAGCGCGACGATTGCAGCCCAGGGCTATCGCTTCCGCGTGCCTTACGGCACGCTGCTTTGTGTTTCTGACAAACCTTTACACGGTGAAATTAAACTGCCCGGGCAGGCAAACCGGTTTTATGAGGGGGCTATTTCAGAACATTTGCAAATTGGTATTCGTGCTATTGATTTACTACGCGCAGAAGGTGATCGTTTGCACTCACGTAAATTACGCACGTTTAATGAGCCACCGTTTCGCTAACGAAATGAGCTGTCGCCTGCTGCTGGACAGGAGTGGAAGAGGCGTATTTATGTGATATGGAAAGCGGCTGAATGAAGCCTTAGCGGGAGGCGATTCTGCATCCCGCTAAGGCCTTATTGTGCCGCGAGCTTCATCACCATCGCCGGATACCTGTCGCCGATAACCGCGTCTATGCCAGGAAACGCCCCGGAAGGCGAAAACATTGCGCCACACTTCACGCTCCTTGAGCGCCTGACCCACAAGCCCGGATTAACAAGCAGATACCGACCGTGAGAATCGATCAGCTTAAAGGGGTTATCAGAAGGCTTGATACTGAGGATTTTCGCGTCGGACAGGGATATAGGGTGGTCACGCCATTATCGAACTCATAGCGCCACGAGTGGCGCGGAAAGCCTTCATCATCATAGTGGCGCACGTCGGTAAAGCGCACCAGCCGGTGCTCGCCGTTCCATTCAAATCGGTGCTCCCGGCACTGCGCCTTGCCCCAGCGGTCAGCGATGGGATTGCCGAACTCGTCGTACTCATAGTGGTGGTCTGCCCTGTAGCAGCAGGCGGTCGCCTTTGACTTTCGCCTGATGCTCGCCACCTTCGGGCGGCATGTTCATGCCCAGCAGGTTGTCGTCGTCGTCAAAGCTGAACTCCTCGTGCAGGGCGTTCCAGCGCGGGTCTTCCGGCAGGCGGTGTTGGGTCAACATTAATATCTTGCGGTAATCTCTGTGGGTTTGGATTCGAATTTACGTTAGTGCGTGTGACCGGTAAATCCCGCGACGATCTGCAGGCAGCGATGGTGCTGATGCGCGGCGGCAATCTGGGCCAGCCGTTCCAGTTCAAAAACTTCCGCGATTGATTTTTCCCGCCCGCCGCCTTCCCGCATGTGAGAAAGGTGGCCGGGCGGGTAAATCGATTAAGGCGTGGCTTTTTTAGGCTCTGCGGCCTTGTTATACAACGCCTGAATCAGCGCCTGCTGTTCCGCTCCCGGTATGATACCCAATCTGTGAAAAATATTCCCAATCTGATAAAGCTGCTGATTACCGGTGTCGTCCTGGCGGGTAATCGACGCCTGCGTGGTTAATTTTTTCAGCGTAAAGGTAATATGTTCCTGACACTCGGGCGTGTTTTCAGAACAAATCTGGCGTAACAGCATCAGGTTTTTATTATCGACCCTATCTGCGTTAATCATCAATTCCCTTGCCTGACTCCACTGTTTTGCATTCATGTAGTGGTCGATCATCGCCTCCTCTTCGAGAGAGGGAACGTGCTGGTGTAACACCCGTTTGGCATTCACCGTGTCGTTGCCATAGCCGTAAAGCTCTGCAAGTCTTTGAAAGGAACGCGACATATCTTCATCAGGCCAGGCTTTTGCTTGGCTGAGGTAAATCGCCTCGGCGCTGACGGCTAATTTTTGCGCTGCCTCAGGATGGCCAATTTCTTTGAGTACTTCACCTATTTCATTTGTTGCATCTTCCCATTCGGCGAACGTCAGGGTTTGCGCCTCGGCGGAGAGGGTTGCGATATGCTTTTCCGCCACAGCATTCTGCTTATGCTGAAAGAGATTCTTCAGCGCTTTGATTTTGTACTCGTAGCAATACCTGTCGTCGTAGCAGGTATATTCCGGCGCGCTCATCAGCAAATCGATACGCTTATTCATCAGCGCAACATCATCAAGCTTGCTTAATAAATCAATCAGCTCCATTTCAATGCGCGGCGAAGGGGCAAAATTGAATATTTTATCGACCTGCGTCACATAGGTTGAAAGCGTCTCCTGATAATTCTGTGTCAGCTCGTTTTTCTTATAAAAAGAGAGCAATCCCGGTAATGAATACTGGAAATAGCTTCCTTTATTGCCGGTTGCTTTGCGCAATCTCGCAGACAACGCCATCGCCTTCTCTTTATTACCCGTGGCGTAATAGATCTCCATCAGGTCGAGATACTCCTGATAACGGTAGGCTTCAGCACTCGGTTGTTGAGCAATAGCCGTATCAAACATTTTCAGCGCGCTATCTGCGTAAACCAACGCCTTTGCGGTGTCGCCCTTGGCATGGTACTGCTTCGCAATAATAAGCAGCATTTTTAGCTGAGTATAAGGAACAACAATTTTATCAGCGTAATTTTCATTATAAATAGCGGCGGTTTTATCAGGATCTGAGTGCCAGGATTTTAAAACCGTGGCTAAATAAAAATTCCTCGCGTCGGCATTTTTGCTAAGAAGGGCTAAGGCTTTTTCAGGCTGTTTGCGATTAACCCAGCCATCAACGTAGCTCTCGTAGGCGGTAATGCTCGACGGTTTATCGAGACCAATTTTGGACAGGAAAACCATCGCGGCATCCGGGCTATTATTTTCAGCGATCCACGAGGCCTCATGGTTTAGCGAAAACTTCGCATCATTCGATTGTGTGTCCAGCTTTTTCAGTAATGCATCCGCACGGCTCATCGGGCCGTACATAAACAGTTCCCTGTGTAATTCAAACCAGGCTGCCTGCGATTTAAAAGTGGTGTTTTCATTTAAAGGGACGGCATTTTGCAGTTTCTGTTCGACAACTGACCAGACATCAGGCGATTGCTGACTTTGTGCAACGCTCTGATAAGAGTAAAAAACCGTGGCGGCTGTGAGTAATGTGGCGAATTTAAATTTCATAGCAACGTGTATCCTTTCAGTTCCGTTTGAATAGCCTCTTTACAGCAAAGTCATATTTACTTAGTTTGAGGCGTTAATTCCTTTAAGGCTGCCAGTGCAGGTTTGACGCCGCCTTTTACCGCCGCTGTAAGATGAAGTTTGGCTTTGTTGAGGTCTTTCTCAACGCCATCACCATTCCTGTACATGAGTCCAAGGTTATAGTGCGCCTGAGCATTTCCCTGGTCAGCGGATTTTTTAATCCACTTATAGGCTTCCGGCAGGTTTTTCGGCATTCCTTCGCCGATAAGATTTAAATATCCCACTTCTAACTGCGCATCACTTTCGCCAAGCTCTGCCGCTTTGAATAAATAGGAGAGATATTTTTTGCTGTCTTGCGTTACGCCATCACCGTCGTTGTACGCATAGGCCAAAAAGAGAAGCGCGCCGGGATGATTTTGCTCTGCGGACTGAGTTAACCATTTCATCGCCGCATCGTAGTTTGTGCATTCAAACTCATACTTACCTAAATGATATTGCGCAGTGCTGTCACCCTGCTTTGCCTTATTGGTGACGTCAGTCGGCGCATATAGCTCTGAAAGCTCTTCATCGTTGTGGTAACAACGGATGTATTTTATGCCGTCTTCATCATAGGCTTCTTCTGTACCTTCCTTGCCGCCATCGACATAGGGCAGCGCACTTAAGACCTTACCCGTACGATCGTTAAACTCTCTTTTCAGGCCGTTTCTTTCATCATTAGCAAACATAACCTCTTCAACAAGTTTACCGGTACGTTCGCTCCAGCGGCGATCGGCTCCCTGCTTTTTATCGTCTTTATATTCGGTGGTATAGGTGAGTTTGCCCTGTTCATTCCAGTGCTTAGCATCCCCATTTAGCATACCGTTTTTATAGGGATAGACTGATTCGCGGTGACCATTTTCGTACCACTTTTCGGAATCCCCGTCTAACACATCATGTTTATACATTTTGGATGAGGCAGGCTTTCCGTTGCTGAACCATTCTTTGACCGCACCATGTTTACGGCCTTCACTATCAAAAGAGGATTCTTCTTTGGGATGCCCATTTCCATACCAGCTCTGAGCAGAAAGCTGTTTGCCATTTTTATAAGTCGCTTTAGAAAGGAGTTTGCCCTCTTCACTGTATTGTTCGAACGTTCCGTCGTTTTCACCTTGGTTATTTCTGTGGTAAACACCACGAATTTTACCGGTAGAATAATATTCCGTACTGGTGCCGACAATGGTGCCTTTTCTGTATGAATATTTCCCCTTTATTTTCCCATCAGGGAAATATTCAAATGCCGGGCCTTCCAGTTTCTGATTTAAATAGCTGTGTTTTTGTTTTAAAACGCCGTTATCATAAAAATGTGGGCATTCGCCATCTTTAATTTTACCTTGGGCAAAGTAACGTTTACTTTCAACGGCTCCGTTTTCATGGTATACGATGTATTCCCCTTCGGGTTGACCATCTTTAAACGTCAGCGTTTCCGCTATTTTGTCTTTTTCATCAAAGTAAGTTTCAGCTTTTCCGTCACGCTTATTTTGCGCATTATAATGATAAATATTTTTGAGATTGCCGCTTTCATAGAAAGATTTAAATACAGAAACACGTTGTCGGTTAGCGAAGTTTTCTTCGTTGGTATAGCCTTCAAAGGCTATCTGTTTACTCTGCATCACCTCCCCTGTTTCTTCTGAGGATTCCAGATACCAGCCGGTGACTTTCCATAATTTTTTCTCTTTGTCATAGGGGAGGGGCATATGGACTACTGTTGTTGCCTGACGTTTAACCGTCGGTTGCAGTTCATCATCCAGCCACAAGTCAGACGATCTTTTCATGTATTCGGCACCGCACAGCGCTTCGGTACATAGCTCGATTCCAGTCAGCATGGGCGTGCCGCCAGCATCGCACTGATCGACCGTCAGGTAAAAATAACGGTCATCGAGAATAGCCGGTCTTAAACTGCGTATTTTATTAATATATTCTTCTGTCGTCAGTCCCATTGATTCTGCGCGCGCAGAAAGGGTATTAGTATTACAGGGTGTTTTATCTTTAAAATAATAACGGTCGGCGAGTAAAAGTTTCAGGTCACTGCTAATGGCGGTTTTATTAAAATCGATATTTTCAATTTGGGCGATGAAATTAACGGGTTTGGATTCTGTACTGGGGGATTGTTTTGCACATATATTCGCGCAATATAATGAAACTATAATTGTTATGAATATTTTCTTCAAGATGTTCTCCTTGTATGAATAATAACTCCCTGAAACTTATTTCATGCTATAGAAACAAAGAGTTAATGTAAAGGATGCGAGGAGCATATTCTGGCAGGAGAGAGTTTTCTTCAGTTACCAGTAAGAATAATTTAAGTATTACGAGCGCGTTGTTTTTAATTTGATAATAACGCGCTGATGATTATTAACGATTATATACCCAATAAACCTCAAGATGCGGGAGTGAGCACCTGAAAGTGATCTTTAATTCGGGATGTCAGTGAGTCCGCTATATCCGGCAGCCTCTGGTTAAAAAAGACAGATATTGCGTCCCTGAACTCTCGCGTACTGCTGAAGTAGCGATTATTCCGGGCATGTTCGTTCATTAATTTCCACATTCGTTCTATCGGATTCAGGTTTGGACTGTAAGGGGGAAGGTAATGCAGCCTGATATTTACCACCTCCGCCCAGTCTTTCACTAACTGTGAACGGTGGTAACCTGCTCCATCCGCTGCTCGCTCTTAGCCAGCTGTCAAATTTGCCCATACACCTGCGCCACATACCGCCCACGCCCGTCCCCATGCCCCAGATCCATTGCACACTCTGCACCGCTTCCTGTGAACGTAAGCCCATCAGCCTCGCCAGTTCCAGCGCCGCCGCCAGTCCCGGATCTTTCATGCGGGCCGTCTCCAGCACATGATGATAATGTTCCGGCGTGATCGCCTGTCGCGTCCCGCTGCGCGATGCACCAGCCAGACCCAGCGATTTATTAGTCAGCCACTCATGCTCTGCCACCTGTTTACGCCCGGCCTGTTGCAGAACAGCGCGCAGCGAGGCCATTTCATTTTGCAGCGTGCGTTTGCCGATCCCCTGCGCCAACCTTTCATGAATATAGCTTTCAATGTGGCGCACCTTAATCTGCGCAACCCGCTGGATATGGACGTTCAAAGCCCGTAAGTGATGATCGAAACGCTGCACGATATGAATGCAATCGTTCACCGTTTTATGGCTACCGCCACAGTGCTTTGCCAGTGCCTTCATTTCACCACCTAACTTGCCCATACACTTCTCCTATGATTTTGAGAACACAAACAGTCTCCGGCGTATGCTCTTTGGCTGCGCCAGAACGATACCTTTACGCCGGAGTGGCAGTTTGTTGAGGTATAGGGAGTTTCAGACTGTACGCGGTACAGGCTGCCTGCGTGAGCAGAAATTCTCCGGGGCATCAGCCCCCCCCCCTCGGTATCGATCTTTTTCTCTTCTTTCTTGCTGACAGCGGCCCCAAAAAGGCGTGTCAGATTCGGGAATGAACGCCGGAACCCCGAAAACAGGGGCATGGCGCGGTGTAGTGGTTGTGCGTCACTTTGTCGCTTTGCGCGACGAAAGTGACGCACCGGTTGAGTGCCGGGCGCGAAAGATCGCGGATTCTGGCGCAGATTGACGGTCACGCGGCAGCAAAGCCGGACGTCTTTGCAGGCCGCAGCCCGTAAAGTAAAAGGCGCTGATGTGGTAACAGGTGCCGGGTGGAATCGCTTCCGTCACGGTGCAGCATTGACCAGAGATCTGGCGCAGGTACTATCGAGATACTCTTTCAGTTCTTTGGTACCGAACGTGTCGATAGCCCGCTGAGCTGCGCCAAGATTAGACGCCAGCTTGTCACCGCCAATGTCTTTATCGGCTTTAACTGCCGCAGCCCAGTCTTCTGTTTGCTTCTGCCATGACTCCGCTTGCTGTTGTTGCACTCCCGCCAGCACTTTCGGATAGACGTCCACCAGCTTCTGCGCCTGCTCCTGCGTCAGGTTCAGTTCACGCGCCACTGGTTCGAACTGCGCCAGCGCGCTGGTATCGAGTTCCTGACCTTCAGGGGCGGTGAACGCGTATTTCTCCGGCGCGCCGGGCGGCGTTTCTTCTTTCGGTGGAGTGGGCTTATTGGGATCGGCGGGTGGGTCGTGTGGTTTTTCAGAAGCGGGACCATCTGACGGTGGATCGGCGGGTGGATTTTCTGACGGTTTTCCTGTACCCGGATCGGTCTGCGTGCCGCCAGCGGTATCGGTTAATGCCATAGGAGGGGGCTCTATTTACTCAACGAACCGTGAGGCCCCGATTAAGCCCCAAAAACTATGGATGTCAAAAAACCCGGCAAACCTTATCAGATCAACCGGGTAAAGATAATTTCTTGTTTTTTAAACGTCTCCGGACTCGCCAGGATGTCCCGAAACTAAAATCTGGCTCCTCTGACTGGACTCGAACTTCATCTGTAGCTCCTGCTGTTAGTGGCTTTCAAAAAATGGCGTCTGTTTTTACCATCATATTTACCAGCATTTTTAATGCTGTATTACCATAAAGTCAATTACTATCAATTAGTTATGACAATACACTTCACTGAACCTTACTGAACGATCTTCCTGTGCTGCTATAAATTTTATCTCGTTTATTCAACAGATTACCGCTATTGCCCGATATGTTTCCTCCCGGAAAGATAAGTAAGGGCAGAAGAATACGTTATGACCAATGCTGAGATAGCCAGCCATCTTTATTCCCTTTCTCTATGCTGCTGGATGCGTTAACGTCAATGTAATGAACATCAACATTTTTAGGGAAAAGAATGACAAAAAGATTGCCTGTCGCGGAGATAGTGGAAGCATTAAGCAAATGGTTTGATGTTAGCCGCTATGATGCGCTGAAAAACCTCACTCTGGAACAAATTTATGCGGAACTGGAAAGGCGCATGTTTGCCTACAAAGCCAGACAACAATGGGAAACACTGGATGATAAGCATCGTAATGCCGTTATTCACCATGATGCGATGATCCACTCTGGCAGGGTCTTGCTGGAGGATAAATGGATCTCTGATAGCCACATGCTGGCTCATAGCTATGCCGTCAGGCCAATGACAAGGGATTCACTGTTTAACTATGGACGGGCAATGTATCGACTGGAGAATACACCTCCAGAAGAAAATGTTTCAGTGAGTTCGGATTACATATCTGAATACCTGAAACAGGGAGGGCTGAACCCTGCTAACAAGATGCTGATTGAAATTGATTTGGAAGAAGCCAGTAGCGACGATCTGGCTGAACACCTGAAAGTGCTTATCAATCAATGGCAGAAGCACCTGAAAGTGCCTAAACCACCGGAAAAAGATTTTCGTTTTGGTCATAAAACATTCCAGAAGATACTCGATTACAAGATTATCCCTCTGATGGACCTCATAGCTTGGGAACAGCTCAACAATCAGAAAATCAAATACCCTGTATTGGCTGGTATCCTGCACCCTGATATGCGTTATGCCAGAGGTAGCGAGCAAATCAAAGACACTGATTATCCGCTTGCCCACGGTTTTTTAAACAATGACAATTATTTCAAGTCACTGAATGATTTTTTCATAAAAAACAATCTGGTGAAAAACTCACCTATTCTTGATGTCATCGCAATGAATGACAAACCAGAAACAAAAAAGAAAACAAGGGACATCCACTAACCCTGAACTTCCCCTGTATTCATATTATATAAACATCCCCTAAACTCACTGGTCCTGAACATCCCTCCGGTTCAGGACTGGTGAACCAACCTAGTTTTTTACAAGCGATCTCCATACAATTATCTCCATCGAATAACACAGGAGATAAATATGGTTAAAAGAGAAATAAAAGCAAAGACAACGTTTATCCGTTTGCCAGAAGTAATAAAACGCACCGGATTTGGTAAAACGTGGATTTACGAACTGATTAAGGCCGGGCGTTTTCCATCTCAGGTGAAAACAGGGATAAGAGCAGTGGCATTCATTGAAAGTGAGATTGATGAATGGATTGAAGCGACTATTCGAAACTCACGCCAGAACGCAGCATAAAAACAGAAATAGGATCTCGTGTCGAACAGATATCTGTTCGTACAGGGCATCTTATTACCCTAAACAATAATGGAGAAAAACATGAAGATAGAACTTATTACAACAAAACAGTTTATTGAACAAGCCGAATGTTATTTCAGGAACTATATGGACGGATTGCGGAGGAATGCACCAGATGATTTTTATTATTTTCTCAACAATAAATACAATATGAATGACATTATGGAAAGTATCATTAAAAAAACGAGATATTATTTTTATGATGACACCGAAGAAGGCAAAAGGAATCGGATTTATGGAGAAGTAAGTCACTGTAAGGTAAAGCAACATCTTCGTCAGCTTTGGATTATCTATAAGTGTGTATACCGCTAATACTACAGCATTTCATTTTTAATATTAACCAAAAGGAAAAGCCAATGAATACATTTAAAAATAAAACTACTGAAATCTTTTATGTTGTGTCCTTGCATATCTATGCGGAGCTTTTTAACTCAAAGGATAAAACAACCAGTAATATGATTATGACGCATGTAATGGATCATGAGTTTGTCTGTAGGCTAATCGATCTGGCAATGAGGAATGCTGAGAAGCATCTTCTGAAAAAAGCATGGAAAAAAAACGCTGCTGAAAAACTGTCAGAGGTGGATTTTAAAGGGGTTAAGCAGGCATTAGCCAAAATGCACTACACCGTTCTGGCAGAGTCAATATGTTGATGTGTTCTGACGTATACCGGCCCCTTCATGGGGCTGATAACCGGACAATTAAGGTGCTGTTCTGCGGCGAGACTTGTTTTGCTGCTGTTCGAAGGTTGGACTAATGTCTGACAACTGGTCAGGGCACTCTATTTATAACTATAAATTTGATTGAGATCATTTTTTAATAGAAAATTAGCGTATTACACATTGATAATCTCTTTTATGGAAGCATATGTAATTGATGACCTTAACAAGGAAATTACATGAGCACCGCAACTGACTTTAAGACACTCCTCGACAATATAAAAATAGATAATGCAGGCCAGATTAGTAAAAGGTATGGTCGTATAACTAAGGCTTTGAACCGATACTTTTATAACTTAGATTCTAAGACAGCCAATTCACTACAGGTTGGTTCCTATGGGCGCTTCACAGGGATTCGAGGGATCTCTGATCTTGATATGCTTTACTTTCTACCTGCAACTGCATGGCCAAGATTCCGAGATCGACAATCGTATTTATTACAGGTTGTGAAAACAGAAATCAAGAAAACTTTCAAAAATACAGATATTCGCGGTGATGGGCAAGTTGTTGTTGTTAAATTTAAGAATCAAGAGGTTGAGGTAGTTCCTGTATTCAGTAATGAAGATGGCACTTTTACATACCCGGATACACATGATGGTGGATCGTGGAAGGTATGTAACCCTAGGGCCGAAATGTCGTCTTTTAGGGCACTGAATGATGATAGGAAGGGACATCTGAGACGTCTATCTAAAATGATTCGAGCATGGAAAGCTCGTCATGAAGTTGAGATAAGTGGATTCTTAATTGATACACTGTGTTATAATTTTTTCTCTAATCTAACTGAATATGATGATAAGAGTTTCAAAAGTTATGATCAACTTTCGCTTGATTTTTTCACTTTCTTAGAGAATGAAGGTGACCGAGTATTTTATTATGCTCCCGGTAGTCGCTCAAAAGTGAGCGTAAAAAAATCATTTAATAAAGTAGCAAAATTAACAAAAGAATATTGTGAAGAAGCTTTATCTTCTACAAGTGAAAACTCAAGAAACTTAGCTTGGAAAAAAGTTTTTGGCAGGCCTTTTCCAAATTATACGACAAAAGCACTCAGTAATGTCAATGTATCTGAACAGTTTATTGAAGATCAATATGAGATGAATTTATATGGTCATGTTTCGATAGAATGTGAGATTAGAAAGAATAATTTACTGGAAGCTCTTCTTTCAAATCTTCTTGGCGGAGGGCATGATATTAGCACGAATCGCAAGTTAAGATTCTATGTTGATGAGATAAATAATATATCTCACCCATATAAGATTAAATGGAAAATAAAAAATGTAGGTGATGAAGCTGAGCGCCGAGGAAATGTTAGAGGTGAAATTTTAGACGATGAAGGCGGTTCTGAGCGTTTCGAGACCGCAGATTTCTCAGGACCTCATTTTGTTGAATGTTATGTTATTTATGGTAATCAAGTTGTAGCAAGAGATAGAATCGACGTACCTATACATAATTAGTCCCACTTTATGTTAGGTTAGTGTTAAACTAACATTAACCTAACATATGATAATGGTGAGTCGGATGGATAATAATATATTAGAAGGGCAATTAAGAGAATGCTATGGAAGGGTCGTTTACACACATAAAACTCACGAGAAATGTGCAGATATCCTTCAAAAAAAACTAGGCTGCATGAAAAATTTACAGTTAGTTCTTTTAGCAATAACTACCGGTAGTTTTATAACTACAGTGGTGGGAGATGCTAAAACAGGTGCTATAATTGGGTCAGTACTTTCCGCTATCCTCCTATTTTTAAACTCATATTTAAAGGATTATGATTTAGGCTCTATAGCTCAAAAACACAGACAAGCTGCTGGGGATATGTGGTTAATCAGGGAAAGATATTTATCTCTTCTCACAGACTTGAAAATGCAAACTAAAAGTATCGAGGAAATTCTTAAAGAAAGAGACGCCTTGATGATTGAACTTTCTGCAATTTATATCGGAGCACCATCCACGAATTACAAGGCATATTCAATGGCTCAAAAGGCACTGAAGGAACTTGAGGATATGACTTTCTCTGATGAGGAAATTGATAAATTTCTTCCCACTGAATTGAAACGGAAATGAATTTATTTATTCATAGATTAGATAATTCGCATTGGCTCAAATCAGATCTGACAGTTATCAGTTATTTATACAGATATCTGTCAGATTCTATTTAGCTTAAATTCTTTTTAGCCCGAATGCGTTTTCCATCAGGTAATATTTTCATTGGTGTCCGGCCACAGCCCATTTTCCCCTGATGAATTTATTCATTATTATAGTTAACCAGCAATTCATCAAGATCTGTTTGTAATAATCCAAGAGAGCCTTCTCTTCCTTTGGCAGTCTCTATCTTCAGTACTGGCAGTGTCCTGAGACTAATAAAATGGCAATACACCACTTTTCAGTAAATCGGCCGCCGTAATCAACGTTTTGATTACGTAGAGCTTACAGCGAACGAAAGTAAAACCGCCAAATTAGATTGACGGTTTTATTGTGATCAGAGTGCGAAGTCTTCCAGTTTTTTACCTGCTTCGATAGCAGCAGCGATCGCTTTAGGAGTGCGACCCTGACCTGTCCAAGTCTGCTCGTTGCCGTTTTCATCTGTATATTTGTATTTGGCAGGGCGTGGAGCGCGGGTCGATTTGGTTTTAGGTTGGGATGAGCCAACAGCAGCAAGGAGTTCTGCCGGGTCAATACCATCTTCTAACAGTTTCTGACGGAAAGCTTCCAGCTTAGCCTGACGTTCTTCTTGTTCCTTACGGACGGCACTTTCTTCCTCACGACGATCTTCAACGACAGCGGAGAGTTTTTCCAGCATCTCTTCCAGAGTTGCCAGATCTGTTTCACGAGCATGTGCGCGAAGTGTACGAATATTGTTCAGTGCCTTGAGAGCTTCACTCATAGTATGTTGTCCGGTGTTTTAAAATAGGTGATTAATAAGGTTAATGTATATAATGCTGTTGAACAGTCAAAAAATACCAACCAGTAAATAATATAGTAAATATTATTGATTAAGCAATCTTAAAACATCCTATTTAACACGGATAACATAGGGCATTTCTTTAAAGAGACATTTTCCTGCGCTTCTGGCTTGATGGGTCGAACTCTGACGAGATGTGAGAGAGTTGATTCAGGCTTTGTTCTATGGAACGCTTGAACTCAACAGCGGCTTCTGTACGCTGTTTTATGACTAAGGCAATTATTTCTTCATCGCTTTTTTCTGAAAGTGCTTTACGGTATAACACGCGTTCGTTAAATAAATCGAGATTACCAGTTGATCTCGCTGATGTGTTAGCTTTTGAACTGCTAATAGGATTTAACTCGTCAATAAAGTATTCAATAAGAGATTCTCTCTTCTTTTCAAGTCTGCGAAGCTCAGTATGTGCAGACTTAAATTTTTGAGACTTAACCAATGGAATGTCATCAGAGCGTAGCCTACGATATTCATTCCTGTATTCATCTATCGAAATATGATTTTTTAGTTCTTTGACTGTATTTACGTATTCGATTAAATCACTGTTGTCTGTTTTTACTTTTCTCATAAACAATACCTCGGAAATAAAATAGTGGATATATTTATATTACGAGATATGGTTCAGGTGTCAAATTGGCATAGGCATAAAAACATTACTTGGTTTTATACCGTTCAAAAATAAGCTCGCCTGTATCTGTATAAATTTCTATTTTTCCTACTTTCCCATCAGTGCCTTTTATCGAGAAACGAATTAATCTTTCATTATGATATTTGTCTAACAGGTCTGGTCGTTCAGTAAAATATCTTGATTTTGTGGAGCGATCTTTCAGATAGTCGCAGCTTGAACAAACCTGCTTTTTGAAATCCTTCTCAGATAAATCACTTTCTTTTATTTTTGAAGAAATAAAAGCCTTTAAAGGTCGTTCATACTCCTCTCTTTCTTTAGCTTTGTGTATTTGTTCTTCTTTCTTGCGCTGTTCTTCAATACGGTAAAGTCTGCCTTGTTCTTCCTGCGCGCGTATTATATCCACTTCAATTATTTTACTAATGATTGAGGCAGGAACAACACTGATACCTTTAGACCACCCACGATAAGGATTATTGTTTTGTATGTTTCGGACTGTAGCAGATATTCTGTTTATATCCAGATCTTTATCAAAGGAAACAATACGTTGTCCGTTTTCTTTTGATATGAGTTTAGCCGTGTTCACAGGGGATTCAAGACCCTTTAATTTGAATGTGGCTACGGCACTGTTGCGACTTCTGTAATATAATGCTTTTTTCTTATCTCCAATATAGCATTCAAGATAAGAGAAAATCTTAAACTCCTGAATGCCAAATGTTTCCTCAAGCATGGTCATCTGCTCAGCTAATATATTTAGTATATCACTCTTGGATAGTTTTTCGTGGAGCTTAATCTCAAGAGAACCGGGTAGTTTTTTCATTGTTATTTCCTTGTTGTTGTTGTTATTTTATCAGGATACTTTCTGCATATGAGAGTCTGCGTCAACAGCGTTTCTTCTTGCTTCCTCATTTTCCTTTGTTCTTTTATATACTTTTCGTGGTTTATCAACATGTATGCTGTTATTGGGATTAGGAACAGCGTTATTCTTTTTCTTCTTACTGAAAACAAATGCGTCAGTATAGATTTCTTTTGTTTCAGTTTCTAAGAATAGGGTTCTTCTTTCACTTTTTGACATAGCTGAATAACTTTCTGGATACTGTTCTATTTCTGCGCAAAGATTGCGAGCGTTGCTCAACTGTTCTTTACGTTTCTGATCCAGTTGATGACTCATTCCTTTAGCGAAAATGTTAGAGTTGATATAGAGATGACCATGATGCTCGACGAGTATTCCTTTCTGTCTGAGTTTTTTAAAAATGTTAGACATATTACCGGAAGCGATATTCAATGCTTTGCACAGCGATGATTGTGAAAGATTGATCAGATTTCCAAACTCCATATACTCCAAGATATAGGTTAATACACGGAATTCATTCTTGGATATATCAAGATCAGAGAAAACACGAAAGTTGGAAGTAAAAGCAAATACATAAGGTTGTGAAAACGAAATAGCTTTATCTTCCTCAGAAGAAATAACTGTTGTTGATTTTATTTCTTTGTTTTGTAGTAAGCGTCTTGCGATATCAATCTTTTGCTCGGTAGTTAATGATTCAAATAAGTGTAATAGATCAGCATCTGGTGTATTCATATTATTCCCTCTTATTATTTTTGTTATATCTGTTTTAATACTATGCAAAAAAGTGAAAGTCAATAGTAGAACTATAAATAAAATAGAAAGTATATTTTTATGACAATGTTATATGTTAAAAAAACTATGTTCGAACATAGATCTTGCTATGTTCGAACATAGGAAAAAAGTTGTGAAGCCGCGATTTTACTGGTCCGGGACTATGCTTATAATTAAATAATTAGTAAGAAGTTAAGAGAGTCCAGTTTTACTTTTGCGTTATGTTTTAGTGGTTTTACAGAGGGTATTGTATTCCTTAATAACTGCTATCAGCGAAGTGATTGTTTCGAACAATCACGAACCGCTGCTTTTATTGTGAGAGCTTAATTAAGATTTCTTTTGTTTTATTAGCGTCTACGTCGCGATCTTTTTTTGGATAAATCCATCATTAACAGGGGCAAGCCCTGTCCAGCAAAGTGATTGTTGCCAACAATCACGAAGTGCTGCTACCAAGGATATAGTTTTCCTATGTGTTTAAGAGCAAATGCTATATGTCAGAGGGAAGATGGTATATTCAAGCATAAGATCTGAGTTCTAACTCGGTGGAGGGAATGATCTTTATACTGATCGCTTTATTTTCCATTGATAAAATATTAATAACTTATAAGTGAACAAGAAAAATAGTTTTATACCAGTATCAGGGGCGTAGCCGTGCGCCAGCACAATGGATGTATTTTCAAAAAATAATAATTGAATGTATCAGGTAAAAATAAATATCAATAAGCATAAGTAAGAGTGTTCTATAAACTGTTAATAAACCGCACAGGAAGCTTGGTAAGACCTTGGGAACAGAAATATAACACATATAACCATCTTCACACTTAAAGCTCTTATAACTGATTACAGGCACTAATTTTATATGGAAAAAATTATTAATTGAAAAAACATCTTTAACAGGGGCAAGCCCTGTCCAGCAAAGTGATTGTTGGCAACAATCACGAAGTGCTGCTACTAAAGATATAGTTTTCCTATACATTTAAGAGCAAATGCTATATGTCAGAGGGGGAATGCTATGTTTAAACATAGGATCCGAATTAAAATTTAAAAGGAAAATAGAACTGACTATGATCGAATACATTCGCTTATTACTTCATAGTAGTAAAATACAAAATGTCAGTTTTAGGGCGTAGCCGTGCGTAAGCACAGAGATAAAGATCTTTTCAAAAAGAAGTTTAATAATCAGTAGTAAAATCATAAATTAAATAAAAATATATTTGATTTTTACGCTTACGATAGAGTATTAAACAGTAATAAAATAATAAAAGGAAAATACAATGAACAATATCAAAATGATCACACTCTTCCATCCACATGACAAAACACCATTTATGATCTGTATTGTAAGCAAAGTAGAAGATACAGAACACGGATTGAAATTAACCCTTGAAAACGGCAACAACATTTGTGTCAATAATTATAGTCATTATCTTTTATCAGATTCTGTAAGTCGTTGTGATAAAGACAGGTTGAAAAATATTTATATTCGCTTGGTTTCAGAACTCACACAGATGAGTGAAGAAACTATAAAATCACAGATGTTATAAAATATTTATCAAAATATCATAAATATTTTTGATATTACGACTGGTTGCATGGTATTAAATAAAAATAATAACAGGAAAAATGTCATGCGGAAAATAAAAACAAAGATCTATATACCTACAACTTTAACAGGAAACATGGGTAGACACTATATCCCTGTTTTAGAGGATTTAAGAAAAACAATATACAGCGACAGAATATTATCAAGGCTTGCAGATAGCGGCAATATTGTTATCCACAGTTCAGTTGGGTATCCGGTTGCTAAATATAAAAACACGGGGATTAGCATAGGCATAGAACCATTAAATCCAATGATAAGACAAGATCTAACTCTTGGATATATCGTGGTAATCAGAAACGGAAAAGCATCACAGGAAGTTAATGGTTTACTTAACAGGTCATTGCCAAAAGCGATAAGCACTTTTAAGGACCATATTAATGAATATGAAGCAGCAAAAAGTAAAATGCTATAACAACCTATGATCTGGTAAAATATTTAATCTGATAACTACAGGAGGAGGATGAGCGATGGAAGGTCAGTTAATTTTTTGTTCCGATTCAATACTACGGTTTCAGTCCGATTACGATGAAACCGCTGCCGTTCCATTGCTATCCATCCAGAACATCATAGCCGATACCGATCCGTTCTTTCTTCTCCGTTTCTTCCACCATACCGTTCTGATTGAAGAAGGAACAACGCTGGCAAGTATCTTTCTGGCAATAGAACCGTGGAAGGCTTTGTTAGCGGCTTATCTGGACAGAGATGTTGGTGCTTATATAGATGAGGTAAGAAAACCGTCCGGGCCAACGACATGGGATATTGAATGGATTGGGATTGATCGCCGTAGCATGGTTTACCGCGCTTATAAACGTCAGGAGATGCAGGATGGAGAGGATTTTTCTGACTATTTAAACCGGGAACGCGTTCTGACAGATGAATTTGAGATTGAAAGTGGCTGTGAGGCTTCTGGCCTCATTAAAGGTGATAAAGAACGATGGAGCATCAGTGGTGATGTTCACGAGATAAAGAATCTGCCTGTAATCCTCTATAGCAAACAGACATTGATGACTTCACCGAAAGACGGTTTGTTGAAGAAAAACATATCGGGTGTGAAGAGTTCGAAGCACAGTTGCTTCATTTATGGCGATACCTCGTTTTCTTTCAGTGAGGTTATGGAAGCCATCTTCATTAGCGGGCTGTTCTTCTATGCACCAAAAGACGCCGCCAGCAGTCTTGATGAGCTGAAAGCGAGTCTGGCTGAACTGGAAGAAGAACGCGCTGAAAATCCAAATGCGGAGTCGACTGGCAATGAAACAGATGAAGAACCTACCATCGTTGTAGCCGAAGGTGCATTTGATTCGCTCGCTGCTCACATGGAGTCTGAAAAAGCGGAGTGGCAATCCATTAAGAAGTTATGCCAGCAAGAAGGTGGGCTGCCCATACGCATTGGCAACATTAAAATGTCTGAGTCTATTCAGATTATACCTTAGTTGATATTTTTACTAAAATGTGAATGCTAAATCATAGAGTGGAATTTAATAATGTATAAAGAAGAAAATAAAAATATAGCTCGTAAAAGTGTTTTAAAAGCTGCGATTGAGGCGCTTACTTTGTGTAGAAAAGACTCGACTTTAGCTCCTAAAGACTATATTCGAAAAGTTAAAGCGTTTTATAGGAAAGACGAGAGTGATCTACGTGCGTTTATTGTTGATGAGTTATCGGAGGAAACAATAATTCGGTGGGAGGAATTCTATGATTCAGTGATTCAGGATAGGACTGCACGTAGTATTAAAGTCGCATATTTATCTGGGCCTAACCCTGAAAATGATTTAACTGAAATGACTGATATGGGGCTTTTGCCAGAAAATATTTGGGCATTTGAAAGTGATGCTAAAATATATAATGAGGCTGTAATTTCAGCACTTTCTTCAAAATTTCCGTTTATAAAATTAATTAAAGCTAATGTTGGGGATTTTTTTGAGGTGTCACCGCAGAAATTTGATCTTATATATCTTGATTTCTGTGGGCCATTGCCGAGTAAGAAAGCTGGTCAGAAAACATTAAAGGCAATAACATCAATATTAAAATATCATGCGCTTTCACCTCTTGGTGTTATGATAACAAATGTAAGTCTACCGTCAAAAGAACAAAACGCGAATGAACATAAAAATATCGTAAATTTAGTTGCGAGTTATCTCTATCCAAAATCAACACTGGAGAGTAATAATCCTGAATGGAACTGTACTGATGGTGCAATTTCTGAAGGTTATAGCCTTGATGAGTGGCATAAAAAAGTTGAATGTGAAATTGAAGATTTCTATGGGCAGTATATAACGAGATTATTAGTTGATCTGATTTCGGTGATCTCTCCATATGATAATTTCACCTCATCGCATTCTTTATATAAAAATATGTTTAAAATTTCTAATTACAACGATCTAACTAAAAGCGTAAATGATTTATTTCATTTTGATAGTAATGGGAATGGTGGGGATATTATAGTTGATTCAGGGCTATTTCCAATCCTTTGGACAATTGCATCAATAGATAAAAAATACAATAATAAAGATAAGAATTACTATCAAGATATTTATTGCGATGATGATTTTAACGATTATGCTCAGTCTTTTTTATCGCAAATGAGTGCTAATGGTAATGCTCATGATTTAATAAAAAACATTTCTAATATGCACTTTCTATTAAATGAAGGGCGTACAGAGAATAATTTCTATAGTGATTCTCTGCGAAATCTCAATAAAATAAATTGGTATCAAAAAGTTTATCCATTTTGTGATCTTTTTTTGTTTCATCAAATTAAAGAGGTTTTATTCAGACAGTTATCCGTACCTTATCATGTAAATATGGAAAAAACACTGAGATGGAAATACAAAGCAAAAGACACCAATATGTATATGGATATGTTGGTGCTTGATGAATGTCGTTACCTATACGATTGGATGCCTTCACTTGATATGTTTTATAGTGGGATGATGGATATTGAGAGGCAATTTAGTTTTAGGTTTATTCTTGATGCTGTAGCTAAGCATCGAATGGTTTATAATAATGAATTCTTTTATGGGACTGCATCTGTTAGTAAATTCGAAACTGATTATGTTGAAAAAGTATTGAGTGTTAGAAAGAATATAATCTAATCATATAGAGTAAGATCACTTCCTTGGGAAATGATCTTACTCATGAAGTTAGTTTTCATAAAAATAAAATGAAACCACTAATCAATCATACCTCGTGTAACTTTACTGGCTGTCTGACTAAAATTATAACGTTCCACAACATCACCTTTAAACCAGATATCCAGTGATTTAATGTGTGCCGTGCTGCTATTGGTCAATAGAGCAAGGCCGGGTATGTAGTTAGATAATTGGCTTTCTCCCGTCATACTTGAGTAGTTCCACATCTCCTGTCCATCATTCGT
Source organism: Salmonella sp. GDC200615 (assembly GCF_050574145.1). Classification (NCBI taxonomy): domain Bacteria; kingdom Pseudomonadati; phylum Pseudomonadota; class Gammaproteobacteria; order Enterobacterales; family Enterobacteriaceae; genus Salmonella; species Salmonella sp. GDC200615. The sequence continues at coordinate 1,840,102 of NZ_CP192247.1, forward strand.
AGCGCGTGTCTGAGGTTCTCCAAAGGCAGCAAGAATTTCTAGTTGGGTAGTTTTACCCTTGACGATTTTTAATTTAACCGTCTGATGATTTTCATCAGTTAGAGATTTATTACCATGAACGGTACAGCCACCAAGCGGAAGTATGATAAAAATAGCAAATAATAATTTTTTCATTTTTGTTCTATAAATAGATGAAAGGTAACAGGTTAGAAAACATACTTTTTAAATACCAGCATTCACCGCTCGCAAAGTTCGTGATTTGAGGTGCTTTTATTTTTCAGGGGAACATTAACTTTCCACATGGGATTTTTAATATCATCGGTTAAAATATTTAGACCAGACCGTTTATTAGCTGAAAGTTGTTCTCTCCAGTTAGCAATAGCCGCATTATTCATACCTCGTAATGTTCCATTGCCGTAAAACTTACCACCCTCTGAAAGCGTATAATTTATTTCCCGGATTTCATCAAAAGTATATGTGCTGTCTTTATCTTTATTGAAAATACGGACAGTATGTTTTTGAGTATCAATAACAATACCTGTCTGCTGGCATTCATACGAAAGAATGTCGCCGTCCAGAACTTCCGTAAAGCTGTTGTAGTGCTTTTTCTTCTGTATATCTGCTGCGGTCATGATAATGACGAAGAGCACCACTAAAAATACGATACCTGTTGCTTCCACTCTTACTTCCTCCATGTAAATGAGTTAAAGAGACTGAACCCGCTCACAGAGCTTTGCTTCGTTTTATACGTCCTACAGCACCAAACTCATGGCGTCGGTCTCGGCGTTGCAAGGCTATCAGAACTTGAAATTATGATCGATATAAAAGATCGATAATTAGTTATCGATAGATTATAACGATTGAAAGTGTGATATCGATCGGTTATTAATTGTTATTATCGATCGAATATCTATTCATGATAGTTGAAAACTATCATAAGATTGTTTTTGATCGTTTTAAACGATATGACGAGACGCTAAAAGAATTGAATCCTATCAATTGGTTAAGCGGTGGTTTTGCCATGTGATATCAGCCGGATCCCGCAACAACTCTAGCCCTGACCGGATTAGGTCAAAAAATATACGCAATTTTGATTATCAGGATGGATAAGCAGATGAAGAAGATTTTACTCGTTGCTGGCGCGGCTCTGGCGCTGGCGGGGTGTGGTGAGAAAGGTGAGTTTGAGAAAGCGATCAATGCCAAGATTGGGCAGGACAAATACTGCTTCTCGCTGGATAACAATAACACCAGCTTCCCGATCCGTCTTGCCAAGCCACGGCTTGATTCGACTGGCACAGGGACGAATTCAGTGATCCTCGACGGTTTTATTGAGCAGGGCCTGATGGTTTTTGAACAGGGCTATGACTCGAACGTATTAGGGATAACAGAGGAAGGCAAAAAAGCCAAAGTCTGGAGCACAACAGACGGTGCCTGTGTTGGTCGTCGTGCTGTTGACGAGATTAAGGAATGGACTGAGCCGGGAAACGGTAATCAGAAAGTGGTTCGTGTGTCTTATACGTGGAAGCTGGTTGACGTTCCGAACTGGATTGACAAAAAGGCATTCGCCAGTGTTAAAGGAATGAATGAACCTGCTGATGGTGCAATGAATCTCTTTAAGACCAGCAATGGCTGGAAAGCCAATTAAGGAAACCAATATGGAAAACAATACCATCAAATGCCCGTTCTGTTTCAAAGAGAGCCAGCGTGGGGTTCACGTTTGCACAGGTTGCTTAGCGACTGTGTTATGTGGCACTTATCCCGGCTGGTATGCTGCTGTTGTTTTGTTGTTGACTTTTGGTTTATCGACGTTGATCGGTATGGCAGGAGCTACTATCAGCCTTCCGATAATTGCTATCGTAGGGTTTGTTGCTGGCAAAGTTATTTTTGCTGATAATGTAGTGTTTAGGCGAAGAATGTAATTAAGCATAAAACAAAAACCATATTCTTGATTTATAGGAGTATGGTTTATATCTATATAAGAGGATTGGATAGAGTGCCCTTAATCGACCTTGAGCTGAGACCTTAATAAATCAGGTTCGCATCTTACCTGACAAATTGCTCCCTGATATTAGAAACAGATGTGCTGGTAATGAAATTGTGTGGTATGATGATTTTAGAAATTGTCTCTTATAAAAGGACTTTGAATAAGATGAATACAATCTATCATTATTGCAGCCCTGAATCTTTCTTCAGTATTATTCAGAATCAGCGATTATGGCTAAGCTCTATGGATCATATGAACGATTACATGGAGAAAAAGTGGTTTTACTCTACACTTAAAAAATATTTATATAAAAACTTAGATGCTAACTGCGTTGACCAGTTTATAGCACATTTGGATGACAATATATCTATTGGAACACCATTTGCTTGTTGTCTATCTAAATCTGGGGATATTTTAAGTCAATGGCGTGCGTATGCAAAAGATGGCTTTGGTGTATCCATCGGATTCGACAGAGAAAAGCTCGATGTCTATGATGGGATTATAGGTAATAACCTTGATCCTAAACACCGACTAACTCTTAGCGATATATCTTATATGGATATTAACGTAATTGAATGCTTAGCTGAAAGGATATTATCAAGATATTCATTCATAAAAAAATACTATATGAATGAAATTATATCGACATCAAAATTTAACCGCTACGACAAATGCATCCTTGAATTAATTTCCAATATTATTCACTTAAATACCACGACTAAAAACCCAGCATTTAAGGAGGAAAAAGAAGTACGATTAGTTTATCAAACTCTTGATACAGGAAGATATGAATACCCAGAATCATCATCAATTAAAGATCTGAAATATAGAATATCCAATAATCAAATTATATCATATTACGAATTAGGTTTCCCAAAAGATGCCGTTTCAGAATTGATATTAGGTCCAAACAATAAATTTAAAGAAAGCGATATTGTTAACTTTTTGCAGTATAATGGTTTTGAACACAGCATAAAAATATTGAAATCAAAGGCCAGTTATGGAGCTTAAATAAAAATGTATTTTCTATTTTGCTATTCATTATAATTATTATTACGATATGCCAGTGGTCTCAACTTTGAAACATGGGACTTTCCTGAATACTCTGAGGGGCTTGATGGTATGAGATCTATGTATTTATCAATCTCTGTTTGTACATCTTTCGGACGACTTGGAAAACGAACGGTTTTGTCATGGTCTGATTCATTGCCATAGATGCTTGCTTCTGGTGATGTCTGGTCATTGTTAAATTTAGCGCGTTTTTCAAACTCCGAGCGTGGAACATTGATACCCAGCACTTCATCATAGACATAGTTCTCTGCGATACGCTTATCATGGTCAGCATCAGTGGTATCGGGTTTCCTTCTGGCCCATATAAATTTCTCTCTTATATATCCTACTATCAGTAGCGTGAAACGTTTAAACAAACCATTCTGGCGGGGCTTGGTCTGTTTCCTACTCCTCATCGGAGCGCGGTTCTTCGCTCTGGTGTTTTGAATAGATGGGGTTTTCAATTTAGTGGATGCAGTTGGTTCAGGAACAATCAGAACGGGAGATTTCTTCCCTGATACATTTACTTTACTGACCTTATTGGGATTACGGTAAGATTTTGTTGCTGGTCTTCTGCTTGTGGCGTGTGTCGTCATAACAGGTTGCTGTTTAGTTGTAGCCGGGAAGTCAGGGATAACGATTTCTTCGGGTTCAGCAAGATGTGTAATCGTAAAGCTTCTGACATCAACCACGATCTCCAGTGGTAGCTCACTGAATGTGTTGTAGACCTTCTTCGCTTCCTCTATTTGCTGATCACGTAAAGCTTGTTCTGTAGCTCGCTGTTCCTGTGACTCGGTGTTATTCCACTTGGCACGATGAACTCGTTGCATTGCTGGACGGTTTGTTTCGGTTGCTTTGGCAAGCCAGAAGGCTTTTTCTTCAGCGCTGAATGCTTCTTCTGCTTGGGCAAGGGCATCAGCACATTGAGTTCTGAGAGAACGGTGATCGATACGTTCTTCACGGCCTGCGGTCTCAAGGTAGCTGTTTGACATCGTGGCCCACGACTCACGCCACTGAACAACCATCTTCTTATCATTCCAGCTTCTGTCTTTTTTGCCGAAGCCTTCTGGACCAATGGTTTTCAGGGTTAACATGACGTGAGCATGTGGGTTTTTACTGTCCAGATCATGAAATGCGATATCAGCAATCATCCCCTTATCGACAAAGTTTTTCTGGCAGTATTCGGCAACTAATTTTTTCTTGTCATCATTGCTGAGTTCTACGGGGATAGCGACATCAAAATAACGCGCTGTTTGTCCGTTGTTCTGGCGTTCCACTCTTTCAACTTCATTCCACAATGCTGAGGAGCTTTCAACAATATGAGCAGGTGCGGAAACAGGTGCCAATATAATATGACCATATAGATCTGTTCTGTGGCTGAAATCGTATGTTTCACCGATGCGATCATCTGTAATACGTGTACGGATATGGTAGGCAGCCTTCGCAACGGAAGTCATGCCTTCGCTTCGTTTCACAATTTTAAAATCCAGATGAAAAATCGCCATTAATAAATTAACCTCAAATATAAATGCTGCCGTTAGTTTTACGTAAGAAAAACTTCGGGGTTGACGTTGGTTTTGCTTTTAGCCTGCGGCAGGCAACCGTCGGTAGACCCCACACACTGCGTAGCAGTGTATAGGTGGGCATTGTCTTTAAAAAATAAGCCAATGTAAAAACTCCCCCTTAGTTAATTAATACGAAATATACTGATAGTTGTAAAATGATGCGTTAAATTAAACGACACGAACTGGATTAAAGGTGTAGGTTTCACGTCCGAAGGGAAAAAATAAAGAAAAGGCCCGTAATGGCAAAAGAAGTATTAATTGTTCCCGCCGAAAGGCGGGATAGCTAAAATTGAAGAAAAAAGCTAATAAAACGGAGAGTGTTATGTGTTGCACAATTCACAGGTTGAGGTTGAAAAATAGAGTTTAAAGCTGATAGGTGAAAATAAAATAACAAAAGTACAAAAATAAGTAACGCGGAGAGTGCCAGATGTTTTGTGTTAGTGATTACTATCGCATGTATTGCACTATTTTATTTATGGATGCTCCAGAACTATTCCTTCTGACAAAACGGTGTAAATTTGACGTTATTTACCTTTGTGATAATTAAATACGTATAAACAATAAGAGGTAATAATCATGGATAATGAAACTAAAAGATCAAGAACAGAAAAAACATTAAAACAAAAGGTGGCATTTGCTCAACTTGAACTTAACCGTTTAAAGTCAATGGAGAAATCAGAACAAAAGAAAGTTGAAACAAGGCTTAAGATTATTCTTGGGGCAGAAGTAGCCAAGGCTATGAATTGTGGTATCGAACAGGTGGATAAGGAACTTGTTATGGGGATTTTACTTTCAGCATCTGAGTTGAATGATATTGAAAGAGTCAAATATATAAAAGCAGGGAGATGGTTTCTTGCTCAAATGGATGGCAGACAAAAATAAAAAATATTAAATAAATTTCATGACAGGGGTTGATATCTAATTAATATCTGTTATCTATATAAAAGAACAGAGCGCAGGATAATACTTTATTAATACATATTTTTTTCCTTTTCAATCAATCATGCGTTCTGTTCGACCAGTAATCTGTTAATTTTTATCTTTATGTAGTAAACGTCATTATTACTTTTTCATCGGATATGATTATATATCTCATGGGAAGGTGATAATGACAAACGCTGTGATAATAAATGTTGTATTTAAATCTCCCAAAAGTCAAAGAGCGATCTTTGCCTTTTTCAATTCATCCGTCTATCAGATAGAGTTAAATATATCTTACGCCATCTATTGCCAGAAATGAGAGAAGCGTTATAACAGGAGATATCATTAAAATAAATAAAGGAGATAATAATGGTTTTATTAAATAGTAAAAGAAAAAGCAAAAAAGGTTTCTCATTACTCGAATTATTACTTGTTCTGGGGATTATTGCCGCATTAGTAGTAGCGGCTTTTATTGTGTATCCCAAGGTTCAGGCTTCACAAAGAGCGCAAGCGGAAAGTAATAATATTGCCACCATACAGGCAGGTGTCAAAGCACTCTATACATCAGCATCCAGCTTTACTGGGCTAACGAATACCGTAGCTGTTCAGGCAAAAATCTTCCCTGATAATATGTTAAGTGGAACAGGCAATGCAGCTAAACCAATTAACGCATTCAAAGGGAACGTGACGCTGGCTGCGGCAGGCAATTTTTACACTGCTAAAGTGGGTTCTAAAGTAGTAAAAGCTGCAGATGGTACCCTTGATGTAGCAGCTACCGCCGCAGCATGTAATAACGCTACAAGTAATACATTAGTATTCACGTCTATTTAATTAAAGGGGCACTTTATGCCCCTTTTTGGATCATATTTTCAGATGGGAGATATAATTATGATAAAGAAAAGAGGATTTACTCTATTAGAGATCACCATCGTTTTAGGTATAGGTTCTCTTATTGGTTTTATGAAGTTTCAGGACATGAGGAAAGAACAGGAAGCAGTAATGGCACAGGCGGTAGGCTTTCAAATGAAACAGGTTGGCGAAGCAGTTAACCGTTATATTAGCATTCGCTATAATAAGCTTTCCACACTGTCATCTTCACGCAGTCAAAGTAGCGATCCGGGACCAAGAACCTGTACGGCTAATGGCTGTGAAATCACTTACCAGACGCTGGTGAATGAAAGTCTCTTGCCCTCTACATATGCGGGAGTTAATGCCCAAAAGTCTTCTTATAAAATCCTGTTAAAACGATCAGGCGTATCACCAAACTATGTTATCAATGGTTTGATTGCTACGACGATACCTTGGGTCGAAGGTGGAAAAACGCGATACGACCTGTTAGGAAAATCGATGCAATCAGCAGGTATTGATAGCGGTATGACGAAATCGCCTGCTCAGGCATCAGGATATAATGGAGTGTGGACAGAAAAGTCTACTGATTACCCGGCAATTAATAAAGCAGGATTACTGGTTTACCGTGTGGGCTATGATAGTTCTATGTATTCTGTTTACTTGCGTCGCGATGGAACATTGCCTATGACTGGAAATCTCAATATGGGCACTAACGATATTAATAATGCCAAGAACATTACCGCATCGGGAACGGGGATCTTTGGTGGGGATGTTTCTTCCGCAGGGAGAATAATCGCAGCACAAGAAATAATAGCGCATAATGGTTATGGTGATGCCATACATTTTGGCGGCGATGCTGTTAATAACGACTATGAAATAACCATGTCTAAGGATAAGACCTTATCTATTCATATGGCAAGCAATCGAACAGATCTCACTACGCTGAAAATTAGTGGAGGGCTGTCTACGATTGGTAATGGAACGATTAGTGGAACATTAGATACAGGTAAAAGTATCACATCCGGTGGACAATTTAATGGTCATAACGGTGGTGGTGATAGTTTCAGTATTGGTGGTGGAGATGCTAACGATTATGAGTTCAGATTAGATACTGTTAAGCCGCTAACCATCTGGCGAAATGGTGGCACCAGTACTGAAACAAGGCTTCAGGTTTTTGGGAAACAAACCAACCAAGGTGATTTTGCTATTACTCCGGGGACAGGAAGCACTGGTAGTATTGCAGCATCTGGAAATATTCAGGGACATACTCTACAACCTACATCGACGAATACAACTGGTGGGACATGTCCAAGTATAGGCCTGATATCTAAAGACAACATGGGAAATATATTATCCTGCGTTAATGGAAAATGGTCTGTTGTCAGTAACCTGCCAGTTGGTTCACCTGTTCCTTGGCCTTCAAATACAGCGCCTGTAGGTTGGTTAATATGCAGGGGACAATCTTTTAATACTGCCCTATATCCTCAGTTAGCAAAAGCCTATCCAAGAGGAAGACTTCCTGATTTAAGAGGAGTATTTATTCGAGGGCTGGATTCGGGAAGAGGACTTGACTCAGGAAGAGTTATTAATTCTTATCAGGATGATCAGATTCAAAATATTACAGGTCATATGGCGGCTGATGTATCACAGAGTGGAAACATCGGTAAATATGTGAGTGGCGCTTTCGCGGATAGTGGTGCGTTAGGTGAAGGTGATGAAGGTCATAAAAGCAATGAAGTAAGGAAATATACGTTTGATGCTTCGAGAGTCGTTCGGGCAGGTAATGAAACAAGACCTAAGAATGTTGCCATGAATTATATCGTTCAGGCACAATGACTATTTTAATGATCAGGCGACTTTAAATGCGAAATGTACGCCTAATGGTCTGGTGGGCCGAGACAGTATGGGTAAGGTTTTATCCTGCGTCAGTGGTAAGTGGCAAACAGTAAGTGGTGATAGATTAAAAGGTATTTATATCACGATCACAGACCAAGTATCGGGCTATAAGTGTGTAATACCAAACAGCGATACAAGGGGATGTTCTTGCCCGGGATCGGCATATAGCTCAAAATACAGCTATTTATCAGGAACGTTAATTGCTCAATATGATGATCAACGTTGTGGTGGTGGAAAGAATGATCACTTTTATAGTAATTACAGAAGATTATATGCATGCCAATAATGTTAACTGTTGAGGAATTAATGTTTGTGTTTAAACATTATAATAAAATTTAACTTTTAATAAATAACATATTATTTAATAAGTGTCTTTTAAAGATATTCACTTTTATAATATATCTGATTGTCTAATATATAGGGAGTAGTTTACAGCTCAATGAGTTGATTCAGTTTTCCCAAGTGATATGTATTCTCTCCAATGGAGAGTTCCCTTTCGCTTAAATATTTATTTCATTTCAATAATGATTCAAGCTGTTCAGCAATTTCATCAATGGTATTTATCGATGTATTTAATGCCATTTTATCTACTAGTGTAGGGCTGAATTTTAAAATATCAGATTTAGATACTTCGTGCCAGATAGGCAGTATTACTTGGTTTTCACCGCTCATCTCTCTAGCAGTCAAACCATTTAATTCATACTCTGTCCAGTCCTTTTTGATAAAGGATTTAGATAAAACAACAACTCCAAACCGAGAATTTGCTAATCCATAATCGATTGTCTTACGTAGACTTTTACCCCAGCCTAAAGAGAATTCGTCATACCATACATTTATCCCTTTTGCTCTTAACAACTCAGCAAGGGGACGGACAAAACTATCTTTATCTTCTGTTGCATGAGAGATAAAAACATCATAACTCTCTGTAATATCTTCTGTCTCATCAGATTTGTTGATGACTGGACGATTGAATTTATGGCTTGGAGATATTGCCCTTTTCTGCGATTTCAATTCTCGTGTGATTTTCTTCTGGTAATCTAATTGTTCTTTTTCAAGTTTCTTCTGTGCAGCAATTCTTTTTTTCTGGTCATTCTCTTGCTCTTTAATGAGTTGTAATTGATAACGGTGTAAGTCTCCAGTTTTTGCTGTTATTTTTTTATTAATATCTGCTTTTTTAGAGTTACATCTTGAAATATCATTTTTATGACGAGAGATCTCTGACATTTTGGAATTCAATGTGCTTAAAGACGTTGACTTAGTGACGCTACGCTTTATTTGATTGATTTTTCCTGAAAGTTGGGCCTCTTTACGCTGCTCATCAGAAAGTTGTTTTTGTAGACTAGCAATGTCTTTTTGTATTCTGTTGATATTTGACATTGTGGTGCTTATAGACATCAGATTAACTCCCTGAGATATTTACATATGGTGTATACTACACTATCTATGTACTTGTAGGCGATTGATTTTACCTAATAATATATCGATAAAAGAGGACTTTCTTATCAGGCCGTTCTAACTCTATACTTCAACACCTGAACATGATCTCCATCATTGAAGTATTTAGCTCCGCTGGTAAAGGTGCTTAGTCTTTTGGCGTGCCCGGAATGACCACTGTTGCTTGGCGCGTGGACAATAAATTTACGCGTTTAGTTGGTCATTTTTGCTCCAATATTCTTAATGGATACATTCCCCTTCATTATGAAATTTGCATTAATATCATTAAAATGAATGTCATTTGATATTTATTATTAGGTATAGAAATGTGTATAATCGATTATTGTTTTATGTATACGATATGGTGGGAAATGAGTAATACTACAGATTGGATTAATACTATATCTAATGTGATGATCGCCGGTTCTGCGATTTATGGCGCTTTTAAGGCTAAGAGCTATTTCAAAAGTAAAAATGATGAGGAAGCATATAATGATGCAAAAAAATTGATATTTGAACTGTATCCTCAATATAGAATTGATTTGCATAAATTGGTTATCGTTTTGTTATCAATGACATCCAATAGAATTCCAAATGATATATTGGAAACTCGGTTGGAGAAAATTACCAATAGACTGTCTAATACACAAATTGAAATTGTAACTATCAGTTCCAATATTATTGAACGCCATAGATGGAAGATCAGAGATGATTTTAAAGAGTCTTTTGAAATAATTAAAAATATCTATAGGAATAAATTAAGTTTTCCATTGATTAATGTAGTGGATGAAGTAAGTCAAAGCACAGAAACTGAAAGGCAAAATATACTTAGAGAATTAATAGGGAAATGTCATGAAGGTATTGATGCCATTCATACATTCACAGATAATAAATTTAGAGTTGACGAGTATTTCGTTCGTCCCTTTTTAAACTAATTTTTCTATAAGAAGATTGATATGAGCAATGAGAAAACATCAGAGGAATCATTTTTCAATAACATAAAAAGTTCCTTGATCGAGCGTTTCACGACACCATTATATGTATATGTTATTTCAGCCTTCTGTATTGATAATTGGGATAAGATATTATTTATTATGTTTGGAAAAGGGAACATTGAGTATAGGACGTCGATAGTTCAAATGCAGGGCATTAACTTTTGGCAACCTATTGTTTACGGTATAATCATAACCATAGTAATGCCTTTTTTATCAAGAGCGATAGAATTTTTCCATCTTAAGTCGGACAGATATTATCTGTACTCTTTCCTCCAAAAGGGACTCTCGTAGGGTAAAAAGTATGAACTCTATTAGAGTGATTGAACGTCAACATGAAATAGATATGATTGAAGGTGAAGCAAAACATAAAGCAGAACTTGAAAGAATAAAATCTGAATCTCAATACAATACGAGCGAGTTAAAAGAAAAACTTGAACGGCTTGATATAATTGTCAAAAACCAAGAAGCGCGAAATAATGAACTATTAGAAGAGCGAAAAAAATTAGATGATGATCTCAATAATATATTCATTTTTGTAGATGATCTTAGGGAAACTGTATTGAGAGTAAATAATGCTTATAATCGGTCTATGAAAGAAGATGATGTTGTAAGGAAAAACATGATATTATCCCCTATATATGAGATAATAAAGGAATCAAAATTTAAAGACATAGAGAAATATCTAGAAAAAGTCGGTGTTCTTGAAAATAGTTTAAAACGTCTCCGAGACTCCGAAAGAAAAACATTTTCAATGGATGAACTGGAAAATAACGACTATAATGCAATAAATGCCGATTAAGACACGTTATTTAAAATAATTACCTAAGCATGATAATCATGTTGTAAATATATAATACTGTATTGATAAACAGATTGGATACCACTTGTGCGATACCCCGTCCAATCATCCATCAATGCCACATGCTTAGCCCATAGCGTCCCATGTTGATACTCTGCTTTGGCCTTATCTTCTAACTGGTGAGCTAACGCATGTTCAATGATATTCCTCGCGTATTATGAGCACGGCCTCCCCACTGATTTTCAGAAGGCAACAATTTCAGGATGACAATGAGCTTTTAGCGTATCTTGTTCCTGTTAGACAAAATATTTTTATAAATAAAATCAATTAACTACACGTATACTGTGATTTTATACAGCAATGATGTTGTCTTTAGTGGAATTAAAGCTTATAAAGAATATGGTTATAACTGCATATAGTGATTTTTTTGATGAAGACACTACATAAGTGATGTTCATGACTTTTGGGGATGCGTTTAATGAGTAAAAATGTAAAACAGACTTCTGAAAATGTGGCTTCTACTGCTGCAAAAACGCTGACTGATCCTAATGCCTCAGCCATCCAGAAAAGCCTTGCGGGTTCCGCGCTTTCTCAACGTGGGACGTCAAACCAGACCAGTGGCAAAATGGAACATAAGGCATCATCGGCCCTTGATAACCCACGCTCTAGCGAATTAACGAAGCAGCTTGCTGCATCGGTATTGGCACAATAAAACAAAGGGCGTAAGTGATAAGTAACAGGGAGAGTAAAACCTCCCTGTATTTTTTGATTTAATGCGATTGTTTGCTTGTAGGAAGGTGATTATTGTTTCTGAGCAAACTCAAACGGCCTGACCATCTCATACCGATTCTCATCAAGAAAATCAGCCCACCACTGGAGCATCAGGCGGCGTTGGTCAAGATGCTTGGCCTTATGGGTATAGGCTGCGCGAACGCTGTTACTTTCCTTATGGCTCATTTGAAGCTCTACAGCATCTTCTGACCATAGACCAGACTCAATTAAGGCACTACACGCCAGTGTGCGGAAACCATGACCGCAGATGTCCTGTGTGGTGTCATAGCCCATCTTACGTAGCGCCTTGTTAATAGTGTTTTCACTCATGGGTTTGAATGAATCATAACAGCCAGTGAAAATTAATTCTGCTTCGTTGCCTTCTTCATAGGTAAGCTGGCGGATCTCTTTCAGTATCTTGAGAGCCTGCCTGCAAAGGGGAACGAAGTGCTGACGTTTCATTTTAGCCCCACGAGTCGAGTGCTTGACGTTTTCAATCGCTTCCCGCTGTTCGGGGATCACCCATAACTTACTTTTGAAGTCGATTTCCGACCACCGGGCGAAACGAAGTTCGCTGGAACGAATGAAGATCAGCAGATTGAGTTTAATCGCTAGCGTAGTCAGTCCACGACCTTTGTAGGCATCAATACGTTCAAGCAGTAGCGGGATCTCTTCCAGCTCCAGTGCAGGGCGGTGTTCCGTCTCTGGTTTCTGGACAGCGCCTTCCATATCATAGGCCGGATTATGACGCATAAGCTTTTGCTGGACGGCATGACGTAGGATCGCGGTGATGTATTGCTTAATCCGCATGGCAATTTCAAGGTAGCCGAGTGTTTCCGCTTTTTTGACCGGGACAAGCAGATCACCCGTATCCAGTTCTGAAACGTTTCTGTCGCCTATATCCGGGAAGACATAGGTTTCAAGGCGCTTCCAGACAGTATCGGCGTAATCTTCTGACCATTTTGTTTTGGTGGCAAACCAGCTTTTGGCGACGACACGGAACGAGCGGGTTTTATCCCGCTTCTCCTGAAGGACTTTTTCATCAGCCTGTTTTTTAGCGTTCGGGTCAATCCCCTGAGCCAGCAGCCTTTTGGCCTCGTCCCGGCGTTGTCTGGCATCGGCAAGTGAAACCGCAGGGTAAACCCCAATGGAAAACACCTTCTGTTTGCCATCAAAGCGATAGCCTAACTGCCAGTATTTTGAACCGTTAGGATGCACCAGCAGATAGAGGCCAAACCCGTCAGTGAGCTTGACGGCCTTTTCCGATGGTCTGGTATTTTTTACTTTGGTATCAGTAAGTGACATGACGGTTCCCTCCGCGTGCTGGTAAAACACAAATCGAACCAGCTTTACCAGCATTTTTACCAGCAAAAGGGTATGGCTTCGAGTGGTTTTTAGTGAACGAGAGTGAACCTGAAGAAGGGAATAACCAGTTGATATAAATGCAGAAAGCAGACGTCAGTGAACGTCTGCTTTCCTTAATTTGGCTCCTCTGACTGGACTCGAACCAGTGACATACGGATTAACAGTCCGCCGTTCTACCGACTGAACTACAGAGGAATCGTGTGAACGGGGCGCATAGTAACGATGTGCGATCGGCTTGTCAAAGGGGGAAATAAGGTTGCGCGTTTGTTTGCTGACAAAAACAACAAAGCGTTGAAGTTTTGATCTAATTTCTACTTTGCCCCGGCATGGCGCAACTTTGTCTGTAATTGCACAAGTCAAATGCTGTGACCTTACCGCAATGGCTATGTGCCGGCGTCTGATGAAACGTGAAAAACTGGCAGGCACTTGGCAAATAATTCTGAGACATAACGCCGTAGAGATTAAGGGCAGGGGGCAGAATGAACTTTAGACGTGAAATATTTTGTAAAAATGGTTGATACAGGCAGTCTGACGCCGGTAGCGGAAATGGCAGATAAATTTCTGGTGCAGGCGAAAAGATTTCCGTCAATATCATAGGCAGAATTATGGCGCATCAGCTTTTGGCGACGACACGGGACGAGCGGGTTTTATCGCGCTTTTCCTGAAGGATTTTTTCATCAGCCTGTTTTTTGCGTTCGGGTCAATCCCCTGAGCCAGCAGCCTTTTGACCTCGTCACGGCGTTGTCTGGCATCAGTAAGAGAAACCGCAAGGTAAACCCCAATAGAAAACACCTTCTGTTTGCCATTGAAGCGATAGCCTGTCTGCCAGTATTTTGAATCGATAGAGGCCAAACCCGTCAGTGAGCTTGACGGCCTTTTCCGCTGGTCTGGCATTTTTTACTTTAGTATCAGTCAGTGACATGACGGTTCCCCCCGCGTGCTGGTAAAACGCAAATCGAACCAGCTTTACCAGCAAAAGGGTATGGCTTCGAGTGGTTTTTAGTGAACGAGGGTGAACCTGAAGAAGGGCATAACCAGTTGATATAAATGCAGAAAGCAGACGTCACTGAACGTCTGCTTCCCTAAATTTGGCTCCTCTGACTGGACTCGAACCAGTGACATACGGATTAACAGTCCGCCGCTCTACCGACTGAACTACAGAGGAATTGTTTCAACGAGGCGCATAATACTGGGCCGGCTATAACGTGTCAACAGTAAAATTAACGCGCCAATTCAATTGGTTAATTAACCCACAAAGTGAGGAATTAATGTTCGGATTCCTCGCCGTAGTCGCCTTCGGCAGCGCTTACCCGTAAGCGCTGAGAAGGATCCTGGCGATAGAACTGGCAAAAACGCTGCCATAGTGCCGGGAAACGTGGAGCAAACAGTTCTGGCGCGCTGAAAAAATACTCTGACAACACGGCAAAACATTCTGCAGGGTCGGTGGCGGCATAGGCATCTATACTGGCAGCGCTTTCGCCAACAAGATCGATTTCATCCTGAATATTATTCATTGCCGCGTGGAGATCGTGTTCCCAGCCAGCCACATCGCGTAACGGGATGAAAGGGATGCCGCTGGCGCGATCGCCATTACGCATATCCAGTTTGTGCGCGACTTCATGAATAATGAGGTTGAAACCCGAAGCATCGAACGAGTCCTGGATATCCAGCCAGTTCAGAATGATGGGCCCTTGTTGCCAGCTTTGCCCCGACTGTACGACACGCTGGCTATGCACCAGACCTATGTCATCTTCCCATTCATCATCTACCACAAAGGGCGCGGGATAAATGAGCACTTCATGAAAACCATCAAGCCACTCAATACCGAGCTCCAGGATCGGTAAGCAAAAAATTAACGCAATACGTGCACTTTTTAACGAGTCGAGCTCAAATCCCTGTAGCGCTACCAGTCTTTTCTGCTGCAAAAAACGTTCGGCTAGCGCAATAAGCCGAGCCTGTTCTTGCGCGGTGAGGTTTACCAGAAGAGGTATAGCCAGCGCATCATCCCACGGCCAGTCTTCGTTCTGGGTTATTTCTTGTGCTTTCCAGGGCCACTTAATCATCGTTTTGCTCGTAAACTCGTCACTTGAACAAAATTACCCGAATAGGGTCTGTTAAAATGCCAAATTACCTGGCATCATTGCAATATACGGAGAGATGCCGGAGCGGCTGAACGGACCGGTCTCGAAAACCGGAGTAGGGGCAACTCTACCGGGGGTTCAAATCCCCCTCTCTCCGCCAATCATTCAACAAAATCAATCACTGACAAAGCGTTTTTGATTTCGTCATACATAAATCCCTGCATTAAAATTTCTTTCACTCGCTCGATTTTTCTTACTACTGATGCTGTTTTTTACCATTTTGCTGCGCGTCGGGCATCCACTTTTATCTTCTTTAGCTCACAAGCTCACACTCTTTTGCAACGCCCATCTCACATCTCTGGTGACAAAACAGTTTAACTGCCGTTGCTTCACACGGATCCTGTGAGGGTATCTTAAAGGAAATGGATTGCTGGAGGATGGAGGAAAAGAGGCGAAATCTTTTTCAGTGGTGATACCGCCTCCCTTGGACATGAGCTTGCCAGAACCTACGCGGTAAATCCTACGACACGAAGCCACGCGCAATTTTATGCGAAAACGCTGGCAATAGCCTTGCTGACTGATGCAAGCTATCTAAAATCGCTTGAAGATGACATCATGCAAAACAATCGCTTAAAAGACTCACCTGTTGATAAGCATGTTGAGGACGAAAAGAAGAAGAAAAATGCAGCCAGGTAAAAAGGGTTACGTTCGCCGTAAGCGAACGTGATCGCATCCAGCCTTAACGAACCTTTTTCCGTTCATCTCCCTTCATGTTTTCAAAAAACTCTTTTATGAATGCCCCTAAAACGTCATACGCGAATTCGCTATTATTGTTCCCGTCGCGACAACATAGGGATTACGTAAAAAAACAGAGGGCAGACATTGAAAATATTGGAAATAACGTAAAACGATTTGTCCGTGTTTTTATCTGTCATTTAAACTTACAGAAATGGCTGTACTGCTATCAGTATAAAGATAATTTCAGTTGTCCAGATAAATCATTTTTAAAACTATTTGTATTAACAGGGTTTATTCATTTATTGAATGGATGCGTGCTCGTTTGGTCTTGTCATCTTGACGCTTTGAGATCACATATTCTATTCTATCATAGACAGCAGGGAAAATTAGCTTCTGGGATCGATTTTTGATTAATAAAATATTGGATGGAACCACGATGCAATTACCAGAACAGGATGAGTTTTCTGATTTTTTTGCTGCCAATGATGATGAACAAGCCTCTTTAAGGCGTAAGTTTTTTTTGGAGAAACATAAAGAACCGTGTCTGTCTGAGTCTGCATTAGAGGACTACCAGGCGCTGTTTATGAGTATCTACGGAATTAATATTGACTGGAAAGAGGGGACTTTTAGCCTGCTTGAGGCACTTTCAGATAATCAGGGAGGGAAGCCTGTCACGGTCAAATTCGATTATGACAGTGAGATTGAAACAGCAACGATAAATTTGGTTGATACGCAGTATGTGTTTCATCACTACCCAATGGGAAGTGATGGTTTTGATACAGAACTGGTGCGCATTGAGCATATATTGGCTAATAGTGGATATAGTTTGCGGGTATATCAGAACAGCACTTTTAGTGATACATTATCGTTCTTACTCATTCCGTCAGATGAGTGGAAACGTGTTGAACAGCATTATAGCCCAGAGCATATTTCTGAATACTTTGTTCCGTATGGAAAACAACTTGTTATTCCTGAGGTTACTGCTCCAGTCGTAAATTATGTGCCATCCGTTAAACAAGAAGCATCAAATGTCCCAGCGTTGTTTAATGCTCGGGGTATCCGTATTTGTTTTTTAAGTATAATGCTAATCGCATTTGCAATTTATATTTTGTGGAATATCCTGACAAAAATAGAGTCTTTATCATCAGGCCAACCTGCTGGCTGTGAAAATCTACAAAATTTATACTCAAAATTACGTCCAGAAGTAGCCGAGCCATTAAAAGAAAAAATGCGTAAGGGTTTGGGCTGTAAATGATAAATTTTCAGTTTAAGAAAATTACACTAATGGATAGGTAATAGAGATATATTTAATTTGATATTGTGTTATCGAAATAGTAATAACAGATAATATACATATTCTTGCGGTGGTGGATGAAGCGATTTTTATCTTATTTGTACAGGAAAAGAAAAAGAGTTTTTTTAGCTACCATGACTCTTATTAATTTTGTTGCCGCAAATCAAAAATACTACGCTTTTAATTTGTTGTCAGTGTTTATCATGGTGTTCTGGTCAGTTCAGTACCTCCTGCAGCATCTCCTTGTCCAGACTCAGGTCAGCCACCAGCTTCTTCAGCCGCTGATTCTCATCCTCCAGTTGCCGCAGACGCCGCAGTTCCGTCACGCCCGGCCCGGCAAATTTTTTCTTCCAGTTAATGGGATGGACTACTTCCTCCCGCTGCGGTTAACTGTACGAAATGTGCTCACCAGGAGAATCACCATGAATATCGTATTTCTGGGTATTGATCTGGCTAAAAATGTTTTTCAGCTCTGCGGGTTAAACCAGGCCGGCAAACCGGTTTATACGAAACGCACTGGCCGAAAAGAATTGCTCCAGACGCTGGCAAATATTCCTGCATGTCTGATTGGGATCGAAGCGTCCACCGGGGCATTTTACTGGCAGCGTGAGTTTGAGAAACTGGGGCACAAAGTAAAGGTCATCAGTCCTCAGTATGTAAGACCCTTTGTCCGCGGGCAAAAAAATGATGGTAATGATGCACAGGCCATCGCAGTGGCTCTGATGCAACCGACAATGCAGTTCGTGCCGCCAAAAAGCCCCGAACAGCAGGATATCCAGGCTTTACACCGGGCAAGGCAGCGTATTGTCAATCACCGCACTGCTACAGTCTGTCAAATAAGGGGGCTGTTACTTGACCGGGGGATCCCCATTGGCAGTGCTGTCTCCAGAGCTCGCCGTGCTATTCCTCTTATCCTTGAAGATGCAGAAAACGGTCTAAGTTCCCGTATGCGCAGAACAATTGCCGAACTCTATGATCTCTTTAACGATCTCGGGCGTCGGATCCATTTTTTTGATAAGGAAATTGAAACAGTATTCAGGCAATCAGAAGCCTGTCCGCGTATCGCCAAAGTTAAAGGCATTGGTCCTAAAACGGCCACGGCCGTTGTTGCTGCTATTGGCAAAGGAACTGAATTTAAGAATGGTCGCCACTTTGCTGCATGGCTGGGTCTGGTTCCACGCCAGCATTCGAGTGGCGACAGGCAGGTGCTGATGAATATGACGAAAAAAGGCGACAAGCATCTGCGGACACTTTTTATTCATGGTGCCCGCGCTGTCGTCAGGGTTGCCACGAATAACAATGATGGTCATATGAATCAGTGGGTTAACCAGTTAAAGGAACGGCGCGGATTTAATAAAACGACCGTGGCGGTCGCTAACAAAAACGCGAGAATAATCTGGTCGATGCTGAGAAATGATACCGGGTATCAGGTAGTGTGTAATTAATCCCTTGCCAGCAAAAGTTGCAGCGTACTGAGAAATGATGACAGGTTGCACCTGCACAATCGGAACCTGATTTTTATACTGGCCTCAGAGGCCGTCCAGTTGTTGAGGCTACCCATTTGGGCACAGATTTTCCTGATGCCGGATAGATGTAAGCAACAAGCCAAAACCAGATTCAGTACTTGCAAAACGGAGGTAGTCCATAGATGTAAAATGTGGCCTCAGAAATTCCCATCTTTCTGCAGACTTCCCCGACGCGGGTGCCGGTTTCAGCCTGTTTCAGGGCAAATGCAATCTGTTCTTCGGTATAACGGGTCTTTTTCATGACAATGCGCCTCTCTGTGAGATGGAAGAAAGACTGGAAACTTCAGTTTAGACTGATACTGTTTACAGGGGGAAGGTCAAGCGCGAGGGGCAGGGGATACTTGATTGTTATCTTTCAAACGCGGTAAGCCTTCTAATAAAGCAACAGCAGCATCAGGCAGAGGAACTCGGTGCTTTTTACTACCGAGAGATACTTATGCAAACTTTTCTAAAGCGTTTCAGGTAGGGGAATGGGGCTGTTTTTTCACAATCTACAGCAACTTTCCCATAGCAGCCAAAGGTCCAAAAATAAACCTTTCATCAGGAAAATCACAGCAAAAACAAGAGGTTAATATGCAAAAAAAGTCCGTTTACACGAGCTTCTTTATGCAGTATTTTATGCAGGACAAAACCAATATTACGTTGTAATCGATTGATTTTGTATCAAATATGGCGGTGAGGGGGGGATTGACTCGCTGCGCTCGCCCTTCGGGCAGTCTCCTCGCAAGCTCGTCGTCTGTCCAACTGGCTGCGCCAGTTGTCGAACCCCGGTCGGTGGTTCTCATCCCCCCTTGGTTTGGGGGATACATATAAGCAAAAAGCCCGTACTTCTGTACAGGCTCTCAACTTAGATATGGCGGTGAGGGGGGGATTCGAACCCCCGATACGTTGCCGTATACACACTTTCCAGGCGTGCTCCTTCAGCCACTCGGACACCTCACCAAATTGTCGCTCCAGCATTACTGGAACGGGCGCTAATGTAGGGAAATATCTTTTCTACGTCAATCAACTTTTTTAAAAAAAAGCGCGTTTATACAAACTTCCACCAATCTGTGGTTTTAATAAGCGAAAACTGCTTTTTTTGCCCGCGCCGGGAAATTTACTATGCTGCACATCCCGTTGAAAACGCTGATAACAGGCGCAATCACATTCCGCACAATACTGCTCAGGAGATAACATGGAGATAATTTTTTATCACCCGACATTTAACGCCGCCTGGTGGGTAAATGCGCTGGAGAAGGCTCTCCCACATGCGCGCGTTCGTGAATGGAAGGTCGGTGATAACAACCCCGCAGACTATGCGCTTGTATGGCAGCCCCCGGTTGAAATGCTGGCCGGAAGACGCTTAAAAGCCGTCTTTGCGCTGGGCGCGGGGGTGGATGCAATTCTGAGTAAATTAAATGCGCATCCGGAAATGCTGGACGCCTCCATTCCTCTATTCCGTCTGGAAGATACCGGAATGGGCCTGCAAATGCAGGAATATGCCGTAAGTCAGGTATTACACTGGTTCCGTCGTTTCGATGATTATCAGGCGCTGAAAAATCAGGCGCTATGGAAACCGTTGCCGGAATATACCCGCGAAGAGTTTAGCGTCGGTATCATGGGCGCAGGGGTACTGGGCGCAAAAGTGGCAGAAAGTCTACAGGCGTGGGGGTTCCCGTTACGTTGCTGGAGTCGTAGCCGCAAATCCTGGCCTGGCGTGGAAAGTTATGTTGGGCGTGAAGAGCTGCACGCTTTCCTGAACCAGACGCGGGTGCTGATTAATCTGCTGCCGAATACGGCCCAAACGGTAGGAATTATTAATAGCGAATTGTTGGATCAATTGCCGGATGGCGCTTACGTGTTGAATCTCGCGCGCGGCGTGCATGTTCAGGAGGCGGATCTGCTGGCTGCGCTTGATAGCGGTAAGCTAAAAGGCGCGATGTTGGATGTCTTTAGCCAGGAACCGTTACCGCAGGAAAGTCCATTATGGCGCCATCCGCGAGTCGCCATGACGCCGCACATTGCGGCAGTCACCCGTCCAGCGGAAGCCATCGATTATATTAGCCGCACCATTACCCAGCTGGAGAAGGGAGAGCCGGTGACGGGGCAGGTGGATCGGGCGAGAGGATATTGACATCAACCCGGCGCGGGCCGGGTTTCGCTAAAAAACGCTGGCGATACCTGCTATCCTTGTCGGAAATGACTACAGGAGAGAGCAATGTATCCCGTTGACCTGCATATGCATACCGTCGCCAGCACTCATGCCTACAGTACTCTGAGCGATTATATCGCGGAAGCCAAACGCAAAGGCATTAAACTTTTTGCGATTACCGATCATGGTCCGGACATGGAAGATGCGCCGCATCACTGGCATTTTATTAACATGCGCATCTGGCCGCGTCTGGTTGACGGCGTGGGGATACTGCGTGGCATTGAGGCGAATATCAAGAACATTAACGGTGAAATTGATTGTTCCGGAAAGATGTTCGACTCGCTGGATCTGATTATCGCAGGCTTCCATGAGCCCGTTTTTGCGCCACATGATAAAGAAACCAATACCCAGGCGATGATCGCGACCATCGCCAGCGGCAAGGTGCATATAATTAGTCACCCCGGAAATCCAAAGTATCCAGTGGAGGTTAAAGCCATCGCGCAGGCGGCGGCGAAACACCATGTAGCGCTGGAAATAAACAACTCTTCTTTTCTGCATTCGCGTAAAGGAAGCGAAGATAATTGCCGCGCGGTCGCTGCCGCCGTACGCGATGCGGGAGGCTGGGTAGCGTTAGGCTCTGATTCCCATACGGCCTTTACGCTTGGCGATTTCACCGAATGCCGGAAAATTCTGGATGCGGTGAATTTTCCGGAAGATCGAATCCTGAACGTCTCTCCGCAGCGCTTACTGGCCTTTCTCGAATCACGCGGTATGGCGCCTGTACCGGAATTTGCCGAACTTTAATCGTTATTTACGGGAAGATATCAATGAATGAGTTTTCAATCCTGTGCCGTGTGCTGGGATCGTTGTTTTACCGCCAACCGCAAGATCCTTTACTGGTTCCGCTGTTTACGTTAATCCGTGAAGGTAAACTGGCGGCAAACTGGCCGCTGGAGCAGGATGACATGCTGGCGCGTTTACAGAAAAGCTGCGATATCACGCAGATTTCCACTGATTACAATGCGTTATTTGTTGGGGAAGAGTGCGCGGTAGCGCCATACCGCAGTGCGTGGGTCGAAGGCGCGGAAGAGTCTGAGGTGCGCGCTTTTTTAACGTCGCGAGGGATGCCGCTGGCCGATACGCCTGCCGATCACATTGGCACTTTATTGCTCGCGGCCTCCTGGCTGGAAGATCAGTCTGCCGAAGATGAAAGTGAAGCGCTGGAAACCTTATTTGCCGATTATCTGCTTCCCTGGTGCAATACCTTCCTCGGTAAAGTTGAAGCCCATGCCGTTACGCCATTCTGGCGCACTCTGGCGCCGCTAACGCGTGATGCGATAGGGGCCATGTGGGATGAACTTCAGGAAGAAGATGAAGAATAATGTGATGTAAACCACCCTTAACTGCAACTGGTTTTACATCATTGCATAAAATGTGTGCGTGTTCTCATTAATGCGCCGCTTTTCTGTTATGATGCGCGCCATGAACATACTTCTTTCTATTGCTATCACGACGGGCATCCTTTCTGGAATATGGGGATGGGTGGCCGTCTCCCTGGGGTTACTAAGCTGGGCCGGTTTTTTAGGTTGTACGGCTTATTTCGCCTGTCCGCAGGGCGGCTTTAAGGGATTGTTAATTTCCGTCTGTACGCTGTTAAGCGGTATGGTGTGGGCGCTGGTCATTATTCACGGTAGCGCGTTGGCGCCGCATCTGGAAATTGTCAGTTACGTGTTGACGGGGATCGTGGCATTCCTGATGTGTATCCAGGCAAAGCAGCTATTGCTTTCTTTTGTTCCGGGAACATTTATCGGCGCCTGCGCGACATTTGCAGGGCAGGGTGACTGGCGGTTGGTATTACCGTCGCTGGCGCTGGGGCTAATCTTTGGCTATGCCATGAAAAATAGTGGGCTATGGCTGGCATCACGCCGCGAGCAACATTCAGCGAATACGGCGGTCACAAAATAAAAAAGCGTGGGGTTCTTCCCCACGCTTTGTCGTATTCATCAGGATTCTGGCGGTACTGACAGCTCACGGTATTTCACCAGAATATCATTTTGCCTGTCCGCTTTATTCTGCAAATCCCACAGTCCGCGATCGATACCATCATTAATGAGGAAGATAACGCCGGTTTCAATGGCTGACATCAGACACAGCATCACCGGTTCGTTCGAGGTATAGCCGATTTCGCCTTCCAGTAAGCGCTGGTAATCAATAAAACGGAACACGCCTGCCTGTACTTCATAGGAAAGGATTGTTTTACTGGTGTTCACCGAAGAAAGGATCTCGCCTGTACTGACGTTAACCACGCGCAGGTTGACAGCAATCTGATCCAGCTGATACTGCGTATCGGCGCCAATACCGAAATATCTTGCGCCGACCCCGCCGGATTTGACGTTACTTTCATAACCAATAATAGAACCTTCCACCATAATATTTGCCGCCGTCAGCGACTGAAGCGGGATACGGTTATTCATCGCCACGGTGCCGTTTTCCTGGGCTGCGCGAATAATTTTCCGTTCATTCAAAAGATTCTGTAAGCCTTGTCGTTCCAGCGGGATAAACCAGCGCGAATCTTTCAGCGCAGTGACCAACATAGCGGTGGCGCTCTGCGGCACAGCCGTAGAAAAGTTACTTGCCGGGTAAGGTTTAAATTGGCCCGTTTCATCCTGAATGTTATATACCGAAACAAAGATCTTACCGGTGGGAGCAGGTAAGTGCGTCAAATCTTTGTAACTTTGTGCGCGGGGCATTAATGTCGGTTTCGCAGCTTGTTTCGGCGGGGCAGTTAAGCATCCGCTCAACAATAAAACGGCAACCAAAATAAGTAAGCGCGGCATGATTTATATCCTTTAGTGACTGTAGCTTAAAAATCGGTTGACTGAGTTTGTAAACCTGACACTTCGATGGTCGAGGTTCTTCCCGTTTTTCTGTCCGTGACGTTGAGCTGGAGCTGTCCGTCGCGATTAGCGATATCGATAATAAAATCGTTGGTCACCATACGTCCTGGTTTCCCGGTATTAATATTGGTCAACAAGCCGCCCAGAATTTGCGATTGAATAGCCTGCGTAAAGTTATCCAACGCTGAGGGGGTTTCGATACCAAAATCGTTATCATAAGCGGGGTCTTTATATGAATTTTGCGCCTGGGCGCTATTCAATAAAAAGGAACCGTTATTGGGGTTTCCACCAAAGTTAGGATTACGGAACTGGAACGTCATATTTCCAGCCCAGGTTAATGGCGAAAAAAGCATGAGCAGCACTACTGCATGTTTAACACGCATGAC
The DNA here is from genome assembly GCF_050574145.1 of Salmonella sp. GDC200615. Lineage (NCBI taxonomy): Bacteria > Pseudomonadati > Pseudomonadota > Gammaproteobacteria > Enterobacterales > Enterobacteriaceae > Salmonella > Salmonella sp. GDC200615. The sequence continues at coordinate 1,864,787 of NZ_CP192247.1, forward strand.
AGCCTCCGGATAAAAATCATGTTTTAGAATTCATCACGCGCTAAATCACTCGTACTTAATAGCGTTTGATCTATTTGTCGGCGATTTAATGCTTCCTCTGTTTGCGCTAATGCGAAGACGACGGTTTTCTCGAAGTCTCTTTTCATTGGAAATAAAAAGGTCTGGAAAATAACGTCCTGATTTACCGTTATGGTGATCCAGCTTCCCCAACGCGCACTGGGTCTTTCATTAATGGTCAGATTGCCGGTGTATTCGCTTTCCCATTTGTCGCTGAATGCACGATAGAATTCATGTCCTATCGAAGAGACGGTATGGTCGGTTAACAATCCGGGAACCTCGACTTCAACTTCATTGGCATGCAGGTTTCCGGTAGCGAACAGTAACTCTGCTGCTACAATCCAGGTCAGATAGCGTTTCATGGCCTTACCGCCTGAGATTATCGTTTGCCCATGAAACTGCCTGGGTGCGATTTTTGACAGCTATCTTTTTGAAAAGATTATAAAGATGTGTCTTAACCGTATTCTCGCTGATAAATAGCGACCTCGCGATTTCATTATTAGAGGCACCAATACGTAACTTATTGAGGATCTCTTTTTCGCGATGAGTGAGTAATGCGGACTCGGTGCTGTTGTAGCGGTAATTTCCTGAGTGCGTAATCAGGTAACTGGCTAATTTTTGTGAAAAATAGCATTCGCCACGCAGAATACCCTGTAATCCGCTGACCACGTGTTCCTGGTCTTCAGTGGCGTAAAACACGCCGTTAATATGAGGCCAGTTTTCAATTTCACGGTAGGGATAATCGTCAGGGATATTTAACAATAATGTTTTTATATTATTGTTTTTGCGGCTTAAATTATCCTGCCAATAGTGGATAAGCTTCTTATCCGCTTCCATCATATCCATTAAAACAATGCAACCGGCTGAGATATCTTCCAGAGAACGTTGAATATTATGCAGTTTTCCGGTTATGGCCAGCGATTGCTTTAAATGTTGCAATAATGCCGTAGCTTGCAGAGATGGCTTTGTGATCAACAATAGTGTGTGACCATGACTACTATGGACTTCATTAAACATGATGAAACTCCACTTTTTTTAATCGCACATCTGACAGCTGCCCCCATAAAATAAAGGCACCAGAAGTACTGACAGATGTTGCACTGCTGTGGGTTGAAATAGCCCATTATCCAGAAAGAGAAAAATATTTACGAAAATACTTTTAACTGTTTTCAATCTAGCCATTACAAATCTTAAAGCAAGTGTTAAACTTGTAACAAGATGTAAAAATATATATTAAAATGTTGTTTTTGGGTTTTTTTGAAGTTTAGATTTGATAGTAAAGTTGTACATTTCGCTGTTATTGCATAGATTTAAAAAATCATACAAATTATAATAATTCATTGATTTTTAATCATTTTAATTATTGTGTGTCATGTTTTGATTTTATTTTTTCTTAAAATTTGAGACGAGGCATTAACCTGGACAGCACAAAGACAAAAAAAACGAAGTGTGTCACGTCTTGTGCGTATTGCCCCCCATAGGAAGCATAAGAACATCCCCATGGCGGCATAACACACACCAACACTTCATTTTTTGGGTTCGCGATACACTATCTTCTATGGCCAAAAATCAATTATAAAAAATCACATGGCTATCGTTTTATTAGCACTTTGGTATGAGCTTAAATAACAAAATACCACGCGTGGGTGAGTTATTAAAAATTTTTCCACGGACATACTCTTCATCGTAACGACGCGTTAACAAAAAACGCATGTCGCTAACAAGGTAATAGATAATTTTCGCTATGTACGACCAGGTCCAGGGTGACAGCATGAAAAACAAATTGTTATTTATGATGTTGACAATACTGGGTGCGCCTGGGATTGCAACCGCGACAAATTATGATCTGGCTCGTTCAGAATATAATTTTGCGGTAAATGAATTAAGCAAGTCTTCATTTAATCAGGCGGCCATTATTGGTCAAGTCGGCACGGATAATAGTGCCAGAGTACGCCAGGAAGGATCAAAACTATTGTCCGTTATTTCACAAGAAGGAGGAAATAATCGGGCGAAAGTCGACCAGGCAGGGAATTATAACTTTGCGTATATTGAGCAAACGGGCAATGCCAACGATGCCAGTATATCGCAAAGCGCTTACGGTAATAGTGTGGCTATTATCCAGAAAGGTTCTGGAAATAAGGCCAATATTACCCAGTACGGTACGCAGAAAACAGCAGTTGTAGTGCAGAAACAGTCGCATATGGCTATTCGCGTCACCCAACGCTAATACCGTTACGACTTTTAAATCAATCCGATGGGGGTTTTACCATGAAACTTTTAAAAGTGGCAGCATTCGCAGCAATCGTAGTTTCTGGCAGTGCTCTGGCTGGCGTCGTTCCACAATGGGGCGGCGGCGGTAATCATAACGGCGGCGGCAATAGTTCCGGCCCGGACTCAACGTTGAGCATTTATCAGTACGGTTCCGCTAACGCTGCGCTTGCTCTGCAAAGCGATGCCCGTAAATCTGAAACGACCATTACCCAGAGCGGTTATGGTAACGGCGCCGATGTAGGCCAGGGTGCGGATAATAGTACTATTGAACTGACTCAGAATGGTTTCAGAAATAATGCCACCATCGACCAGTGGAACGCTAAAAACTCCGATATTACTGTCGGCCAATACGGCGGTAATAACGCCGCGCTGGTTAATCAGACCGCATCTGATTCCAGCGTAATGGTGCGTCAGGTTGGTTTTGGCAACAACGCCACGGCTAACCAGTATTAATTTAGCGTCTGCGCTAATAAAAAAACAGGGCATAAGCCCTGTTTTTTTTCGGGAGGAAATTATGCATACTTTATTGCTCCTTGCCGCACTTTCAAATCAGATTACGTTTACCACGACTCAGCAAGGCGATATTTACACGGTGATCCCTCAGGTCACATTAAACGAACCCTGCGTCTGTCAGGTGCAAATTCTCTCTGTGCGCGACGGCGTCGGGGGACAAAGCCATACACAGCAAAAACAAACGCTATCTTTACCTGCTAATCAACCGATTGAGTTGTCTCGTCTTAGTGTAAATATATCTTCAGAGGACTCGGTTAAAATTATTGTTACTGTTTCGGACGGACAATCACTGCATTTATCACAACAATGGCCGCCTTCTGCACAGTAGTTTTTGATGGTGGCGGAAATGGATTGGCTGACCTGGGTATAAAGAGGCGATAAAAGCGTCTCATCGTCTCGGCATGTCGCTATAAGGTAACGCCGAACCCTCGAGGATGACTGATCATTGAGGAGTTAACATGTCCGTAATCAAGAAAAATATCCCTGGCATAGGCCTGTGTATCTGCGCTTTTTTTATCCATTCTGCGGTAGGGCAACAAACGGTACAGGGCGGCGTTATCCATTTTCGCGGCGCGATTGTTGAGCCACTGTGCGATATTTCTACTCATGCCGAAAATATTGATTTAACCTGCCTGCGCGAAGGTAAAAAGCAAATGCACCGGATTGACCTTCGGCAGGCATCTGGATTACCGCAGGATATTCAGTCCATTGCGACGGTGAGGCTGCATTATCTCGATGCGCAAAAAAGCCTGGCGGTGATGAATATTGAGTACCGTTAACGGCGGTGTCATAGATATAAAAAGAGCGACTCTGTTGAAAGCCCTGCTGTACACTTTGCAGATAAGGTGAGACAAAAGGGGGGGGTTATGACATCACGTCTTCAGGTCATACAGGGTGATATCACTCAACTTAGCGTCGATGCGATTGTGAATGCCGCTAACGCATCATTAATGGGCGGCGGTGGCGTAGACGGCGCGATTCATCGCGCGGCGGGGCCGGCATTGCTGGACGCCTGTAAACTCATCCGTCAGCAACAGGGCGAATGTCAGACGGGACATGCGGTTATCACGCCTGCTGGCAAGCTTTCGGCAAAGGCGGTTATTCACACAGTGGGGCCCGTCTGGCGAGGCGGCGAACACCAGGAAGCTGAGCTACTCGAAGAGGCATACCGGAATTGTTTGCTGCTTGCCGAGGCGAATCACTTTCGTTCCATCGCTTTTCCGGCAATCAGTACCGGCGTTTATGGCTATCCACGCGCCCAGGCCGCTGAAGTCGCCGTCAGGACGGTTTCAGATTTTATTACCCGTTACGCTCTGCCTGAACAGGTATACTTTGTCTGTTATGATGAAGAAACTGCCCGGCTTTACGCAAGATTACTTACTCAGCAAGGCGACGACCCTGCCTGATAAAACACGCCTGGAGCGTGCCGTTGAACCGCTATGCGCGCGCCATCCCGGAGAGTGCGGCATTCTCGCGCTGGATAACAGTCTGGACGCTTTTGCCGCCCGCTACCGCCTGACCGAAATGGCGGCGCGGACGCTGGATGTGCAGTATTATATTTGGGAAGACGATATGTCCGGGCGACTGCTCTTTTCGGTACTGCTGTCGGCGGCGAAGCGCGGCGTTCATGTTCGTCTGCTGCTGGATGATAACAATACGCCTGGTCTGGATGATACGTTGCGCTTGCTGGATAGCCATCCTAATATCGAAGTTCGTCTGTTTAATCCTTTCTCTTTTCGTACGCTACGCGCGCTGGGATATTTGACGGATTTTGCGCGGCTGAATCGGCGGATGCACAATAAAAGTTACACTGCCGACGGCGTAGTGACGCTGGTCGGTGGGCGCAACATCGGCGATGCCTATTTCGGCGCTGGCGAGGAGCCGCTATTTTCCGATCTGGACGTGATGGCCATTGGCCCGGTGGTCAATGATGTCGCCAATGATTTTGAACGTTACTGGCGCTGTAGTTCAGTGTCGACATTGCAGCAAGTATTATCCCTTTCTGAGCAGGAACTGACGCAGCGTATCGAACTTCCCGAATCCTGGTATAACGATGAGATCACCCGCCGTTATCTGCATAAGCTGGAAACCAGCCAGTTTATGGCGGATCTCGATCGCGGAACGTTGCCGCTGATTTGGGCAAAAACACGCTTGCTTAGCGATGACCCTTCTAAAGGCGAGGGGAAGGCGCAGCGCCATTCGCTTCTTCCGCAGCGATTATTTGACGTGATGGGGTCGCCGACGGAGCGTATCGACATTATTTCCGCTTACTTTGTCCCTACGCGCGCAGGCGTGGCGCAGTTGCTTAATCTGGTCAGGAAAGGCGTGAAGATCGCCATCTTAACTAACTCTCTGGCGGCCAACGATGTGGCGGTCGTTCACGCAGGGTACGCGCGCTGGCGCAAGAAATTACTGCGCTATGGCGTGGAGCTCTACGAACTGAAACCGACCCGCGAACATGAAACCGCCGTACATGATCGCGGACTCACCGGGAACTCAGGTTCCAGCTTACATGCTAAAACGTTCAGTATTGATGGTAGTAAGGTGTTTATCGGGTCGCTTAATTTTGATCCCCGTTCAACGCTTTTAAATACCGAAATGGGCTTTGTCATTGAAAGTGAAACGCTGGCGACGCTTATTCATAAGCGTTTTACGCAGAGCCAACGCGATGCGGCCTGGCAACTGCGGCTGGATCGCTGGGGACGAATTAACTGGATCGATCGTCAGCAAGAAGAGGAAAAGGTGTTAAAGAAAGAGCCCGCTACGCGTTTCTGGCAGCGAGTTCTGGTACGGTTGGCGGCAATTTTACCTGTGGAATGGTTGCTGTGAACCCGCGCGCGGAAAACTACCCGATCGCGGCGCGGCTTTCTTGTTTTACCGGCGGTTTACCTGAAAAGAGAAATTTCAGGAGCGGGATGCGTAAATGAATTTCATACAGAATTAACGCAATACCCATGACAAATATCAGCCCACACAAGAACCCGATCAGGTTGGAGGAGATATGCGGCGTAATATACGCACCAAAGAAAAGCGTTAAGGGATGATGCACCAGATAGATAAACAGCGAAGCATTCACGAAATAGGTGACACGCGCGGACTGGAAGTTTAACAAGCGATGCCCCAGTGAGAATACCACGTTCACCATCCACAGCCCCATTACCATCGTAATCACGGATTCGGTTTCGTACATCCAGGCGTCGCCGCTCCCATAACGTTGATTCAGCAGATACGCGATAAAAGCAACGGCAGCGCCTAAAGTGCATCCGCGTGAGGGCGTGGTGAAGCGCGCTTTCAGATCGGGGTGAATGAAGGCCAACGCACCGAGAATAAAAAACGGCACATAAAATAGCGTTTGCATCACAATAAAATTGAACATGCCGTCACTGAGGATTGCTGGATATACGATGAAAATAATGCGCCTGATAGCGGCGTAAGCCATCCCCAGCAGGAAAAAAATAAGCGAAAGCCTGACCAGTGAAATAGCGGCGGGACGAGGCTTGCTTGTTTCCTGCCTTTTTTGGAACCAGGTAAAAATCCCGATGCTGACAGTGGTTAATATCACCAGCACCAGTAAAAACCACAGATGTGAAATGAGTTCCCACGCTAACGTATTATATTTTTCATAGGCAGAGAGTGTAGGCCAGTTCTCTGTTTTCTCTTTGACATATTGCAACAGGATAAATTGCGGCAAGGTAAGCAAAGGGATTGCGGTAAGCATGGGAATACCCACACGTTCTACCCGTACTTTCCACCAGCGTTTTAACGGATAACGTAAAAACAACATGTACGAAAAATAACCAGAAATAACAAAAAACACCTGCATACGAAAAGCGTGGATAAAATCGTTAAACAGAGTTAGCCACCACGATGGCGTGGCGCTATTGACATGCCAACTGTGAGTGGAATAGATCAACGAGATATGAAAGGGAATCCCTAACAACATCAGCCATGCGCGGATAGAGTCAAGAAAATATTCACGCGGCGCGGGTACAGAGCTCATATAAGGTCACGTATTCTCAGATTTTTCACCTTATCCATAAGGCGAATTATAGTTACATTCGGTAGCAACCCTACACCAACTCCGACAACCTGTCTCCAGGATAAGCACGCAAAGTGAAAACAGGCGCGGGAGGTGCTTAATCCATGAGCCAGCGCGCTGAACAAAGCCTGGATTCAGTTGTCGTAATGCCTGATTATCCATTAAAATGGATCGGATCGATATAAGCACACAAAGGGGGAAGTGCTTACTTATTATGAAACATAAACGACAAATGATGAAAATGCGTTGGTTGGGCGCAGCTATTATGTTAACGCTCTACGCATCATCGAGCTGGGCGTTCAGTATTGATGACGTGGCAAAACAAGCTCAATCTTTAGCCGGGAAAGGCTATGAGGCGCCTAAAAGCAACTTGCCCTCCGTTTTCCGCGACATGAAATATGCGGATTATCAGCAGATCCAGTTTAACAGCGATAAAGCCTACTGGAACAACTTAAAGACCCCTTTTAAGCTCGAATTTTACCATCAGGGGATGTACTTCGATACGCCGGTCAAGATTAACGAAGTGACGGCGACGACGGTCAAAAGAATCAAATACAGCCCGGATTACTTCAATTTTGGCAATGTTCAGCACGATAAAGACACGGTAAAAGATTTAGGCTTCGCCGGGTTCAAAGTTCTGTACCCCATCAACAGTAAAGATAAGAACGACGAAATCGTCAGTATGCTTGGCGCCAGCTATTTCCGCGTTATCGGCGCAGGCCAGGTATATGGCTTATCTGCGCGCGGCCTGGCGATTGATACCGCCTTACCATCTGGTGAAGAGTTTCCCCGCTTTCGCGAGTTCTGGATTGAGCGTCCAAAACCCACCGATAAGCGTTTGACCGTCTATGCATTACTGGATTCTCCGCGCGCGACCGGCGCTTACCGTTTTGTGATCATTCCTGGCCGCGATACCGTGGTGGACGTGCAGTCAAAAGTCTATCTGCGCGATAAAGTGGGCAAGCTGGGCGTTGCGCCATTAACCAGTATGTTCCTGTTTGGGCCAAACCAGCCGTCGCCGACGACCAACTATCGTCCGGAACTGCATGACTCGAACGGCTTATCCATTCATGCGGGTAATGGCGAGTGGATTTGGCGTCCGCTGAACAATCCAAAACACCTCGCTGTGAGCAGCTATGCAATGGAAAACCCTCAGGGATTCGGCCTGTTGCAGCGTGGTCGCGAGTTCTCGCGCTTTGAAGATTTAGACGATCGCTACGACCTGCGTCCAAGCGCCTGGATTACCCCGAAAGGCGACTGGGGCAAAGGTAAGGTTGAACTGGTTGAAATTCCGACCAATGATGAAACCAACGATAACATCGTCGCTTACTGGACTCCGGATCAACTGCCGGAACCGGGTAAAGAGATGAACTTCAAGTACACTCTGACCTTCAGCCGCGATGAAGATAAACTTCATGCGCCGGATAATGCCTGGGTGCTGCAAACACGCCGCTCAACGGGCGACGTTAAACAGTCGAATCTGATTCGCCAGCCCGACGGCACTATTGCCTTTGTGGTGGATTTCGTTGGCGCCGACATGAAAAAACTGCCGCCGGATACGCCTGTCGCTGCGCAAACCAGCATTGGCGATAACGGTGAAATCGTTGACAGTAATGTACGCTATAACCCAGTCACTAAAGGCTGGCGTTTAATGCTGCGCGTGAAAGTCAAAGACGCGAAGAAAACCACGGAAATGCGTGCCGCATTGGTGAATGCCGATCAGACGCTAAGTGAAACCTGGAGCTACCAGTTACCTGCCAATGAATAAAACAACTGAGTATATTGACGCACTGCTGCTTTCTGAACGTGAGAAAGCGGCATTGCCGAAAACTGACATCCGCGCCGTGCATCAGGCGCTGGATGCCGAGCATCGGACTTACTCGCGAGAAGACGATTCACCGCAGGGTTCCGTAAAAGCCCGCCTTGAACACGCCTGGCCGGATTCATTGGCGAAGGGGCAGTTAATTAAAGATGATGAAGGGCGCGATCAGTTGCAGGCTATGCCAAAAGCGACGCGCTCTTCGATGTTTCCCGATCCCTGGCGAACCAACCCGGTTGGCCGTTTCTGGGATCGTCTGCGTGGGCGGGATGTAACGCCGCGCTATGTTTCTCGTCTGACAAAAGAAGAGCCGGCGAGCGAGCAAAAATGGCGTACCGTCGGCACTATACGCCGCTATATTTTGTTAATTTTGACTCTGGCGCAAACCGTCGTCGCGACCTGGTATATGAAGACCATTCTGCCTTATCAGGGATGGGCGCTCATCAATCCTATGGATATGGTGGGGCAGGATATTTGGGTCTCTTTTATGCAGCTCCTGCCCTACATGCTGCAAACCGGTATCCTGATTCTGTTTGCCGTGCTGTTCTGCTGGGTGTCAGCCGGATTCTGGACGGCGCTGATGGGCTTCCTGCAACTGCTTATCGGGCGCGATAAGTACAGCATCTCCGCGTCTACGGTTGGCGATGAGCCCCTCAATCCGGAACACCGGACGGCGCTGATCATGCCTATCTGTAATGAAGACGTTAGTCGCGTTTTCGCCGGTCTGCGCGCGACCTGGGAGTCCGTTAAAGCCACAGGCAACGCCGCGCATTTCGACGTCTATATCCTTAGCGACAGTTATAACCCGGATATCTGCGTGGCGGAGCAAAAGGCGTGGATGGAGCTTATCGCGGAAGTGCAGGGCGAAGGCCAAATTTTTTACCGTCGCCGCCGCCGCCGTATGAAACGCAAAAGCGGCAATATTGACGATTTTTGCCGCCGCTGGGGCAATCAGTACAGCTATATGGTGGTGCTGGACGCGGACTCAGTGATGAGCGGCGAGTGTCTGAGCGGCTTGGTGCGCCTGATGGAAGCGAATCCAAACGCCGGGATTATCCAGTCTTCGCCGAAAGCGTCGGGGATGGATACTCTGTATGCCCGCTGCCAACAGTTCGCGACCCGCGTCTATGGGCCGCTGTTTACCGCCGGGCTGCACTTCTGGCAGTTGGGGGAGTCGCACTACTGGGGGCACAATGCCATTATCCGCGTGAAGCCGTTTATCGAGCACTGCGCTCTGGCGCCGCTGCCGGGAGAAGGTTCGTTCGCCGGATCGATTCTTTCCCACGACTTTGTGGAGGCGGCGCTAATGCGTCGGGCAGGGTGGGGCGTCTGGATTGCCTACGATCTCCCCGGCTCCTATGAAGAGCTGCCGCCAAACCTGCTGGATGAGCTTAAACGCGACCGCCGCTGGTGTCACGGCAACCTGATGAACTTTCGTCTGTTCCTGGTGAAAGGAATGCACCCGGTGCATCGCGCCGTGTTCCTGACGGGGGTAATGTCATATCTGTCCGCGCCGTTATGGTTTATGTTCCTCGCGCTTTCTACCGCGCTGCAGGTCGTTCATGCGTTAACAGAGCCGCAATATTTCCTTCAGCCGCGCCAGCTTTTTCCGGTCTGGCCGCAGTGGCGTCCGGAACTGGCAATCGCGCTGTTTGCATCAACGATGGTGCTGCTGTTCCTGCCGAAGCTGCTCAGTATTATGCTGATCTGGTGTAAAGGCACCAAAGAGTATGGCGGTTTCTGGCGCGTTACGTTGTCGCTGTTGCTGGAAGTGCTGTTCTCCGTGTTGCTGGCGCCGGTGCGTATGCTGTTTCATACCGTGTTTGTGGTCAGCGCGTTCCTCGGCTGGGAAGTGGTCTGGAACTCACCGCAACGCGACGATGATTCTACGCCGTGGGGAGAAGCCTTTATGCGTCACGGCTCTCAACTGCTGCTGGGGCTGGTCTGGGCGGTGGGTATGGCGTGGCTGGATTTCCGCTTTCTGTTCTGGCTGGCGCCGATTGTCTTTTCGCTGATTCTGTCGCCATTTGTTTCGGTGATCTCCAGTCGTTCAACGGTAGGATTACGCACCAAACGCTGGAAGCTGTTCCTGATCCCGGAAGAGTATTCGCCGCCTCAGGTGTTGGTCGATACCGATAAATATCTGGAGATGAATCGCCGCCGTATTCTGGACGATGGCTTTATGCATGCGGTATTTAACCCGTCGCTTAATGCGCTGGCGACCGCGATGGCCACTGCGCGTCACCGCGCCAGTAAGGTGCTGGAAATAGCCCGCGATCGTCATGTGGAGCAGGCGCTAAACGAAACGCCGGAGAAACTGAACCGCGATCGGCGTCTGGTTTTGCTCAGCGATCCGGTGACAATGGCGCGTTTACACTATCGGGTCTGGAATGCGCCAGAGAGATACTCTTCCTGGGTAAACCATTATCAGTCTCTCGTCCTGAATCCGCAGGCGTTGCAGGGACGAACATCGTCAGCGAGATAAGGTCTTCAGGTCTGGAGTGAGGTGAAAAATACCGGCGTGATGCCGGTATTTTTATAGTGAAATGAGGTATCAGGTGCGTATATTCGCGGTAAGCATAATGGTGATTACCCTGAGCGGCTGCGGCAGTATTATCAGCAGAACGATCCCCGGACAAGGACACGGCAACCAGTATTACCCTGGCGTGCAGTGGGATATGCGTGATTCCGCATGGCGCTATATCACTATCCTCGATCTGCCCTTCTCACTGATCTTCGATACACTGCTACTGCCGCTCGATATTCACCACGGGCCTTATGAGTAATTAACGCTCATCCCATTCGTCTGCCGCAGTACGGCCTTCCTCGGTATCAAGCGGGGGTTCAAGCTGGAATTCCCCTTCATCCCATTCATGCAAAGTATTCTCTTCCTGCCATTCCTGGCGGATCTCTATCTCATCATAATCGCCGTCAAACACGCTCTGCGCGGCTTCACCACTCAGCATCGGCAGACATTCGCCATCTTCACCTTCATCGGCGAAAAATTCGACCTGCCACATGATGTCCCCATCCTGCAGTACATATTTCTGAACGTTGAACTGCTGCACATTCGCTTCATCTTATTCGAGGCCTGGATGGTCAGCCAGAAATTCTTCCCGGGCTGCATCGATAGCTTCTTCCAGCGTGGCATACATGGTCATCAGTGTCTCCCTTTGATTTGATGAGGTATTTAGGGAAAGAATAGCTGATTCTGTAATATTGCAAGTATGAAAGCGCAAAAATTATTCTATTGCCAGTCTGCGCCGTCGTAAGCTGTTCCATGAATAGATAGCATTGAACAACACCACGCCTGCCGTGACGCAGAATACGGCGCGGAAGCCATAGCTCGCGGAAATTGCGGCACCCATGAGAGGGCCGGTGACGTTGCCGATATCGCGGAAAGATTGGTTGTAACTGAATATGCGCCCGGCTATCTGGTTGGTAGAGTTGTAAACCAGCAGAGTTTGAACGGCTGGCAGCAGCGCGCCATCCGCCGCGCCAAGCAGAAACCGCAATAGCGCGAGCTGCCACGGCGTTTGCACAAAAGACATTGGAATCAGCAGCAGTACGGAAATAATCAGCGCGACGATAAGGATCTTTTCCGGGCCAATTCTGTCGCCAAGCTTGCCGAGCCGGGGGGCGCTAAGTAATGCCGCCACGCCGGGAACGGACGCTATCATCCCGCTAATGAACGCAATATTACTGACATTTCCCGCGAGTTCGCGCACATAGAGCGTCAGGATGGGCGCAATAGACCCCGTCGCCACCTGAATAATCAGCGTGGTGACAAACAGGCTTAACACCAGGCGGGGATTTTTTAACGAGGCGACCACTTCCCGAACGTGAAGCATCTCTTTTTTGCTCACCGGCAGGAAATTCTCGTGAATGAAAAAGAAGGTGAGCAGAAAACAGATAAACAAAACGCTGGCGGTAATAAAAAAGACCGGACGAAGGCCGTAATGGTCGGCGAGCAGACCGCCCGCAAGTGGGCCAAGCAGAGCGCCGCTGACGCCGCCAGTAGAGAGCGTCCCTAACGCCCAGCCGCTTTTGTGGCGCGGCACCTGAGTGGCGATGAGCGCATTGGCGTTGGGAATAAATCCGCCCAGCAGGCCTAATAACGCGCGGAGGATCAGAAATTGCCAGATATTTTGCGCCATGCCAATTAACAGCATCACAATGGCCATGCCGAGAGCGGAACGCAACAGCATGATCTTACGCCCTTTACGATCCGCCAGACCGCCCCAAAAAGGGGAAGCGATAGCTGAAAAGAGGAACGTAATACTAAAGACCAGCCCGGACCACATGTTGAGCGCGCTATGGCCTGTTACGCCGAGTTGCTCAACGTAGAGAGGGAGAAAAGGCATGACCAGACTGAATGCTGCGCCGGTTAAAAAACAGCCCAGCCAGGTAACGGTTAGATTGCGTTTCCAGTTTATGGGGACATCAGAGGGTGACATAGCGTTCCACAGTATGATGCGCGGTTTGCGCTATCATCAATTTAATTATGAGCGTACTAATTATAATTATGCGCCGACCTTACCAGCCTCGCAATGTGGGGAGCTTTTAAAGCTAAAAGAGGGGAAAAATTGCAGCCTGACGGCTGCAATCCTGTCAATAGCGCGACGGTACGCCTTCAGGGCGAGTTTTAAAGCGGCGATGCAGCCACATATACTGCTCTGGCGCCATCATAATGCACTGCTCAACAATCTTATTCATCCATGCGGCAGTCGCTTCTGCGCTCTCCAGCGGAGGCGAATATTCCGCAGGAAGAATGATCAGTTCGTAGCCTTTCCCATCGGGTTTACGGCGAGGCACGAAGGGGATAATACAGGCTTTAGACATGCGCGCGAGCATCCAGGTACCGGAGGTCGTAGCGGCCTGGTCGACGGCGAATAACGGTACAAAGACGCTGGCGCGCGGGCCGTAATCGTGATCCGGCGCATACCAGATCAATTCGCCGCTTTTCAATGCCTTAACCATGCCTTTCAGATCTTTGCGATCCAACATCGATTTATTGGAGCGTAAGCGTCCCCAGGTCTGTAACCAGTCGAGCAACGGATTATCATTCGGGCGATAAACTCCGATCCCCGGGTTATGCATACCAAACATGCGGGCGCCAAACTCAAGGGTAAGAAAATGTATTCCTACCAGAATGAACCCCAGCCCCTGCGCCTTAACTTCACGGATATGCTCCAGACCGCTCGCTTCCATCCAGCGGTTCACTCGCCGATCGGGCCAGAACCAGGCCATGCCGGTTTCCATCACGCCCATACCGACGGATTCAAAGTTTTTGACCACCATAGTGTGGCGTTCCTGCGCGGTCATTTCCGGAAAGCATAATTCAAGGTTGCGATAGGCGATTTTTGCGCGGCGTTTCATTACGCGTCGCGCCAGGTGGCCCAATGCGCAACCCAATTTATAGATGACCGGGTAGGGGAGTTGCACGACCAACCAAAGCGCGCCTATACCCAACCAGGTTAACCAATAGCGCGGGTGCAGTAAGGCCACGGAGAATTTAGGCAACTTCGTCATTTCTATCCTGTCTTTCAACGAACAATTCCCCGTATTCTCGCATCTTTTTGCGTTGAGCAAAAATATGTAGCAGGAGAGTGGCGATTAAATCGGCAATTGTTGTTAATTATTTAGTGTAAAGCAGGAAATGTAGCGCAAAATGTGTGGATGTAAATTGGCGAGACTTGCCTTATCATGCCTGCCCACTTTATTTTTTGCTGATTGCAGGATACGTACACCATGCCAGTGTTACACAACCGCATCTCTAATGACGAGCTGAAAGCCAAAATGCTGGCGGAAAGCGAGCCGCGTACGACAATTTCTTTTTATAAATATTTCACTATCGCCTCGCCGCAGCAGACGCGGGACGCGTTGTATCAGGTGTTTACGGCGTTGGACGTTTTTGGTCGTGTTTACCTGGCGCATGAAGGCATCAATGCGCAAATCAGCGTGCCGCAAAGCAAGGTCGAGACCTTTCGTCAACAGCTTTATACGTTCGACCCCGCGCTGGACGGGCTGCGTTTAAATATCGCGCTGGAGGATGACGGAAAGTCATTTTGGGTGCTGCGTATGAAAGTTCGCGACCGTATCGTCGCTGACGGAATTGACGATCCGACTTTTGACGCCAGTAATGTCGGCGATTATCTGAAGGCGGCAGATGTGAATGCGATGCTGGACGATCCTGATGCGGTCTTTATTGATATGCGCAACCACTATGAGTATGAAGTCGGCCATTTCGAAAATGCTCTGGAAATCCCGGCGGATACGTTTCGTGAACAGTTGCCAAAAGCGGTTGAAATGCTGCGGGAACATGCAGATAAAAAGATAGTGATGTACTGTACCGGCGGTATTCGTTGTGAGAAAGCCAGCGCCTGGATGAAACACAACGGTTTCAATAAAGTCTGGCATATTGAGGGTGGCATCATTGAGTACGCCCGTCGCGCGCGCGAGCAGGGGCTTCCCGTTCGCTTTATCGGCAAAAACTTTGTATTTGATGAGCGAATGGGCGAACGAATCTCGGATGAGGTTATCGCGCATTGCCATCAGTGCGGCGCGCCCTGCGATAGCCATACCAACTGCAAAAATGACGGTTGCCATCTGCTGTTTATCCAGTGTCCACAGTGCGCCAGTAAATTTAACGGCTGCTGTAGTGAACAATGCTGTGAAGAGTTGGCCTTGCCGGAGGAAGAACAGCGCCGACGTCGCGCGGGTCGCGAGAACGGCAATAAAATTTTTAATAAATCGCGTGGTCGGCTTAATAGCAAACTGAGCATTCCCGATCCGGCTGAGTAATATTTTGCCGGATAGCAGCGTAAAGGCCGCTATCCGGCATTTCGCCAGGCGTTACTTCTGCTGAACGCCTTCTACTGAGATGATAAGCTCAACCTCTTGTGAGGCCGGGCCGAGATCGGTAGTTATATTGAAATCCTTCAGCTTAATTTTTCCTTCGGCCTCAAAGCCCGCGCGCTTACCGCCCCACGGATCGTCGCCCTGGCCCATCAGCTTCGCTTCCAGCGTCACCGGTTTAGTCACGCCATTGAGCGTCAGATTGCCGGTAATATCCAGTTCATCGCCCTCTTTTTTCACGCTGGTAGAGGTGAAGGTTGCCTGCGGGAATTTCGCAACATTAAGAAACTCCGCGCTACGCAGGTGTTTGTCACGTTCGGCATGGTTAGTGTCGACGCTATTGGTGTTAATGGTCACGTTCACTTTGTCTGCCGACGGATTTTTTTCGTCAAAAGTGAACGTGCCGTCGAAATCTTTAAAGGTGCCGTATAGCCAGCTGTAGCCTAGATGCTGAATGCGGAAATTGACGAACGCATGTTGGCCTTCTTTATCAATTTTATACTCTGCCGCCACGGCGGAACCGGTCGTGAATAACAAGGATGCGAGGGTGAATCCCAGCAGGTTTTTTTTTCATTTTTGAGCTCCATAGTCAGATGACGACATTCCTGTCATACGTTTCAGTGTGTCGTCTTTATCGATGAAATGGTGTTTTAGCGCCATAACCCCATGCGAGAGCGAGATAATGACCAGCGACCAGGCAAACCACAGATGCAGCGTTCCGGCGATGTCAGCCTGCGCGCCCGCGTCCGTAAGCGTGGCCGGAATCTCAAACCAGCCAAAGACGCTAATCGGTTTACCGTCGGCGGTGGAAATCAGGTAGCCGCTAATGATTATCGCAAAGAGCAGGAGATACAGGAGGAGATGACCTGCGGCGGCGCCAGCGCGCGTTAAGCGGGAATAGCTGGTCAACGCAACGGGAGGCGGAGAATAAAGCCGCCAGATAATACGCACGATCAGCGCCATCATCAGTAATATGCCAATACTTTTATGTATTTCCGGTGCCTGGTGATACCAGCCGTCGTAATAACTGAGCGTGACCATCCATAAACCCAACGCAAACATGCCATAGACCACCAGGGCGGTCAGCCAGTGGAGCGCGGCGGAAACCACGCCATAACGCTGTGGAGTATTTTTAAATTGCATAAACACACCAATGAATATTTCACGAGAGAATGAAAATGGCGTGGAAAAGCGCCGAATGCAACTTATAAATAAGAATTTGAATGATATTTATTTTTATTTCAATAATTTTAATGTTGTTTGCGGTTCAGCTTCAGAAGTTTCGAGATATTTCACTCCTGTAACCGCGCAACGGCAGGAACTGGCATTATTGTCGTGCTTCAACGTTATGAAATAAAAAGTGAGGAATTTTCAGGAAGTGTCAGTTAGCGTCAATGAAAAGCAATCAGAAGAAAAGGAGATAAACAATATCCATCACCGCTAGCAGTGACCAAAGAATAACGTAAAGCATGAAATGTTCGCGAATATTATTCATCAGAAAATGAAAGAGACGGCGCATAGGTTACCTTAATAAACAGCCCCTTTACGGGGCCGACAAATTATTGGCTAAAACGGGAAAGCCGGAACGGCGTCAGATCAAAGGAGGATGTTTTTCCCAACGCAAAATCCGCAGCGATTTCTCCTAACACCGGGGCGAATTTAAAACCATGTCCGCTGAGTCCAGTGATGACAAGCGTGTTCTCATGGCCAGGCAGCGTATCGATAATAAAATTCTCGTCCGGCGAATTATCATAGGTACATGCCGCCCCATGTAAACAACCGCCGATACCCGGCAGTACGTTACGCAGGAAAGGAAATGCTTCCGCGCCATCGCTGGCAACGGCGGCAAAGGGCTTGCGCTCTTCCGGAGCCTGTATTAGCTGTCCGCCATTGTGTTTGTCGATTTTTAACTCGTCGTTCTCCGCCGGGAAGCCGTAATATTGATCGCCGTTGGGCATTTCGCCGGTAAAGGCCGGAAAGCGGTTTTTAGTGCTGTAACGTCCATCCGCCTTAAACCAGGCAAAAACTTTACGTACGGGCTGAACGGGCAGCTCCGGTACCAGCGCTTTGACCCAGGTGCCCGCGCTAATTAGCGCCTTGCTGGCGTGGTAGCTGCCTTCACTCGTCTCTATCGTCACACCGTTATCATCATGATGAATATGGCTTACCTGGCTGTTGAATAGCTGTGCGCAGCCAGCCTCTCGGGCCAGACGAAGCCATGTGGTAATGGCTAATTCGCTGCGCAGAAAACCGGAGTCAGCTTCAAACAGCCCGATATAATTATCGGGCACGCGAATTTCCGGCCAGCGCGTCATGAGGGCCGTCGCGTCCAGGCGCTCGACGTTCAATTGCCACTGTTGCGCGCTTCGTGCGACGTTGGCTAAGAAAGCGGAATCGGCCGGGCCGAGGTTGACGACGCCGGAGCGGACAAAAATAGGCTCTTCATTGTGTGTGGAGAGTTCATCCCAAAGCGTCTGGGCGCGAAGCATCAGCGGGACATATTTTTCGCCTTCACCATAAGCATGGCGGATAAGACGGGTATCGCCGTGGTGGCTGCCCTGTTGATGAGGCGGCATATGCGCATCGGTCATCAGGACCTTTAGCCCGGCGCGGGTGGCGTAATAACCAGCGGCGGCGCCAACCGAACCGCTGCCGATAATAATAAGGTCGTATTTCATCAGCTTCTCTCTGCTATCGCGATGATTTCAGGGTAAATAACTGCGCTGAGATATACAAGCCAGAAATAAGTGAGGCACCTTACGGTGCCTGAGAGAGGGGGAGCGCGTCACGCTAATGGCGACGATACTCGTTTTCCTGGTAATCACTTGATTCTATTTTGGCGATGCCGGCTTCTAATATTGAAATAAATTGCCTGGCTACATCTGTCGTTAACCAGAGCGTTTGACCAACTTCAGTCCCTTCCGGTTCCGGACGATTTGGGGTCTGGTAGTGCAAACGCAGCATCAGCGCATCATAGCTATCGACGGTGCTGATGTCCCATCCTACAAGCGGATGGGTCTGAATGACTTCATTATTCTTTTCCATCATGCCCCCCTGGTACGTGTTATAAGACAACGGTTCTCGAGGTTCAATGCGTGTTTTTCTTCTGAAGCAACTTCAGTATACCAATTAATAAGGCTATTCACTGCGTTTTTAAAGAGACCGGAGGATAAATTTCTCTTTTTAAGAATTATATGAACAATAAAGCGGCAGTTCATTCATATTTTTTTAGGATGTTGTGCAATTATTTTGACGGTCAGGCGAAATATTCATCAGTTGCGCAAATAAAAAAGCCGGGGCGACCCGGCAAACATACATCACTGCATATCATTTTTTATTCATTGATGAACCAGTCATCAGCGCTCTCCCAGGTCTCCTGGAGAATCTCGCTAATGCGTTCTTTGTCCTCTTTTGATGCGCCAATGACGGACAAGTTGTTGGCGGTAGCGTAACGCACGGTGACGTTACCCAAGTTCTCAGGAAAATGATGGCTAATACGACGGGAGAGTTCGCCCGCCAGCGCATCAATCGCACCGGCAGGCAGAGGTGACGTTTTGGCTATAGTGACTTCAATACGCATAATGGCCCCCTGTTGAATATACTGGATATATATACAGTTAAATCTAATATATAGCAACAGGTAAGCGCATTTTTTATTTTTTTACTGACCAGCGTACTGTTTCACCCGCTAAAAAAGGCACCAGCGAATCATCAGCCAGCGCGATATTTTCCGGTACCTGTTGTTCATCGCGAACCAGTTCCACCCACCCCGCATTCACCGGCAGGCCATAGAATTGCGGGCCATTCAGTGAACAGAACGCTTCAAAGTGCGCCAGCGCGTTCATTTCCTCAAACACGGCGGCATAACTGCCAAGGGCGGAGGGAGCGTTGAAACAACCGGCGCAGCCGCAACTAGTCTCTTTACGATGACGTGAATGCGGCGCTGAATCCGTCCCCAGGAAGGCGCGCGTAAAACCACTGGCAACCAGTTCGCGTAACGCCTGCTGGTGAATATTGCGTTTCAGAATCGGCAGACAGTACAGGTGAGGACGAATGCCGCCGACCAGCATATCATTACGGTTAAACATTAAATGTTGAGGCGTAATGGTAGCCGCCAGGTAGTCGTTGCCGTCACGTACATACTGCGCGGCATCTTTGGTCGTGATGTGCTCAAAGACCACTTT
The DNA here is from genome assembly GCF_050574145.1 of Salmonella sp. GDC200615. Taxonomy (NCBI): domain Bacteria; kingdom Pseudomonadati; phylum Pseudomonadota; class Gammaproteobacteria; order Enterobacterales; family Enterobacteriaceae; genus Salmonella; species Salmonella sp. GDC200615. The sequence goes on from NZ_CP192247.1 coordinate 1,884,528, forward strand.
AAGCGCGGTCAGACGCTGGCGTAGCGGTTCCATTACGGTGTCGATAAAACGCGCTTCGCGATCGAAGATATCAACCTCCGTATGGGTCACCTCACCGTGGACCAGCAATGGCATTCCGAGTTTTTCCATCCGCTCCAGTACCGGCATGATAGCGTCGACTGACGTTACGCCATGGCTGGAGTTAGTGGTGGCATTGGCCGGGTAAAGCTTAGCCGCAGTAAATACGCCTTCATGGAAACCACGCTCCAGTTCATCGGCATCGAGCGAATCCGTTAAATAGCAGGTCATTAACGGCGTGAAATCATGCCCGGCGGGCACCGCATCGAGAATACGCTGGCGGTAGGCGATCGCTGCATCAACGGTCGTGATGGGGGACGCCAGGTTCGGCATCACGATAGCGCGACCATAAATTTCGCTGGTATAGGGTACGACCGTTTTTAACATGTCGCCATCGCGAAGGTGAACGTGCCAGTCGTCCGGGCGGCGGATCTTTAAAACCTGGGATGGTGCAGTCATTAATAAGCTCCGGCTGAGGAATAGTCTTTTTGCCGGAAACAAAGGATAAGCGGAAACGTTTTCGTTTGCACGTAAAAAAAAGGGCGCGAGCGCGCCCTCCGAAATCAATTGGTGAAAGGAATAACGATTTCACCAGGTTTAACTTCAATGCCTTTCGCGAGTTTCTTTGCTAACGCTTCGCCTTTACTGCTGTCCTCACGCAACACGTAAGCGGGCCGCTGGTTAAAGTAGCTACGTAAAGACTGATTTAAATAAGGCAGGAGCGTTTGTAGCACCGATTGCATTTTCTCCGGCGTCACGGTGGCGTCTACTACTTCCATCTCCTGAAGATAGATGGCGCCTTTTTCTTTATCAAAGACCGGCAGGGCTTTTAGCTTGAGTTTCATCGTCGCTTTTTGACTGCCAAACAGGGAATTCATATCCAGCCTGGCATCGCCAGTAAGGGTGACTTTATTAGGTTCTTCCCGACCAATCTGGCTGACAAGGTTAGTCAATACGATATGCGCGTCGGCAATGCCGGGCAGACCAATATCTTTTGAGAAATTATTCCGTTTTTCAAGCGCTTGATTGATTTCTTGTTCGCTAATGGTGTATTGCGTAAGTTGATTACAACCCACTAACAGGCCGCTAACTACCAGCGCAGCGGCAAAAAAACTTTTTCATGGCGTTCCTTAGCATGTTGCCTGTGCCCTAATCTTGACACAAAGCAGCATGTCGCGCCAGCGGACATGGTGCCACTAGAAAAAGCTGAAAAAGGCGGCAAGAAAGGGTTGCCGCCTGGCGGGAGTTAGATAGCCATTGAGTAGAGTAAATTAATTTGCGTCTGCTTCGCCATATTATCGCGATAGTCCGCGACTTTTGTCGGCCAGTGGATACCGGCGACCAGCGTCAGATTACGCAGAAGCGGAAACAGATGAATATCATCTTCCGATAATTCGCCGTTAACGGCGTTAGGCTGTACGATGAGTTTATCCAGCAAACGTAAATCATCGCCGATCTTTTTAATCAGTCCTGCAGAGTGCGCAAGATGGTTGTCAAAACTGCCAGATGAGGCTTCTTTTTTGCGGATAAAATACTGACGCGCCGCAGGGGTAGAAAATTCATCGAAAGCGGATTTTGCAAATCGCGGCAGCAGTAGCTGATTAACGTAACCGTTAACTTTGCGCAACCACTCTTCAATGGCTGTATTGCGTTTCCCGGTTAACAGCGGTTTGCCGTCGAGGTTGTCGACATAATGTACAATATCCATACTTTCAGGAAGGTAGCGACTATCATCTTTTTGCAGGATGGGCACCATCTTTTGACCAATCATCCGGGTGGGCGTCGCCTCGTCGTCATTTTGTAACACGTTAAGTTCAACGGGGATGTTCTTCAGGCCGAAAATCATGCGGGCTTTAACGCAGAAAGGGCAATGATCGTAAATATAAAGCTTCACGTTTCTCCTCCATTTGACTGTCGGTATCTGACCAGTATGGAGGAGATAGCGACAGGTATCAAATCAGGCGCCGGGTTCCAGCATCCGGCGCGGCGTGCGTTTATGACTAAATTGCCAGCCTAAAGCCAAAAAGGTGATAAAGCCGATAATACCGAGCATCATCCACGGTAGTTCAGGCTGCGCAAGCGCTTTCCCCATATCAAACAACCAGCCGCCGCCGATATAACCAATCGCGCCGCCAATGGCTAATCCCAGACGGCTAAAGCCCATATAGCTTCCCCGCGCCCTCGCGTCTGCGAGCGACGCGCTGAGCGTTTCGCGCGCCGGTTCGGCGATAACCGAGCCGATGTAGAAAGCGCAAATAAGCGTAAAAAGCTGCTGTAAATTGCCCACCATCCCGATGGGGAGCATGCTCAGCGACATGACGAGCAAACCGGCCATCAGCCGATGCTCCAGCCGAAAACGCTTTTCGCTCCAGCGGGCAATCGGGTAGAGCAACGTCAGCGAGAGACACGCCTCAATAGCGTACATCCATTTCACGGCAGCAGGCGAACCGGCGATATCGTTTACCATAATCGGCAGCATTAACATGACCTGTACCGCCAGCATATAGTAGCCCGCCAGCGTCAGCACGTAGGTGACAAACCTTTTATCGCTCATGACGCGGCGCATTCCTTCACGCACCGGCGTTCTGACCGTTGATAGCTTCCAGGCCGGAAGCAGCCATGCGTTGAAAAGGGCGCATAATATGAACAAAATAGCGCCTGTCGCGCAGACCAGGCGAAAATCGTATTGTAGCAACCAGCTTCCCAGCAGCGCGCCAATCACCGCGCCCGCGCTGTCCTGCATCATCAACAGAGAGAAGAAGCGGCCCCGTTGCTCCGGACGAATTAATTTGACCACCAGCGCTGAACGCGGCGGGTCAAAAAGCGTACCGCCGAGACCGGAAAGAAAGCAGGAAAACCACAAGAGCCAGGGCTCATGCGCGATACCCGTGGTGGCAAAGCCGGCGGCGCGCATCAGCATACCGGTGACAATCATCGGTTTCGCGCCAAAGCGATCGGCGATGGCGCCGCCAAAAATGCCCAGACCTTGTTGAATAAACTGGCGCAGGCCGAGCGCGATCCCTACCATTACGGCAGCCCACCCCATTTGATCGACAAAGCGAATAGAGATGAGCGGGAAGACGACGAAAAAACCCAGCACCACTAACATGTTATCGATGAGAAGAAAATATTTACCCAGGTTCCTCGCCTGCGAGACGCGCGACATTTCCCCTCCCGGGAAATAAAAGATGAGCGTCTTCTATTCTGCGGCGGCGTTTCGTTTTTTCCTACCGTTAGCGGGACAATATTTTTTTATCAAAAGTCCTTTTTAATCGAGAGTTTTCATCAAAATGTGGCAGCAATTCAAAAAATGACGATTTGCGCTTTTCACAGAGCCTGGTTGCGCAGGTATAGTAATGTTACTGGCGTGCTGAAGACGTTACAGGAAGGAGTAGGTATAGAATGTTTGGCTATCGTAGTAACGTGCCAAAAGTGCGCTTAACCACCGATCGTCTGGTGGTACGTTTAGTGCATGAGCGTGATGCCTGGCGTCTGGCCGATTATTACGCGGAAAATCGTCATTTTTTAAAACCCTGGGAACCGGTCCGTGATGAAAGTCATTGTTATCCTTCAGGATGGCAGGCGCGTCTGGGAATGATCGGTGAATTTCACAAACAGGGCTCCGCCTTCTATTTCGTGCTACTTGATCCGGAAGAAAAAGAAATTATCGGCGTGGCGAATTTTTCCAATGTGGTGCGCGGTTCTTTTCATGCCTGTTATCTGGGCTATTCCATTGCGCAGAAGTGGCAGGGGCAAGGGCTGATGTTTGAAGCCTTAACCGCTGCGATTCGCTATATGCAGCGCACTCAGCATATCCACCGTATCATGGCGAACTATATGCCGCACAACAAACGTAGCGGCGCGTTGCTGGCGCGGCTTGGCTTTGAAAAAGAAGGCTATGCGAAAGATTACCTGTTGATTGATGGACAATGGCGCGACCATGTCCTGACGGCGTTAACCACGCCGTTATGGACGCCGGGGCGTTGAGCGGCTTACGGAATGAGAGGCAAAGGGAGAAAACGATGAAATATGAATTAACCGCCACTGAAGCGCGAGTGATTGGCTGTCTGCTGGAAAAGCAGGTGACAACGCCGGAACAGTATCCGCTTTCCGTCAACGGCGTGGTGACAGCCTGTAATCAGAAAACCAACCGTGAACCGGTGATGAACCTGACGGGACAAGAGGTACAAGAACAGCTCGATAACCTGGTGAAACGCCACTTTTTGCGTACGGTCAGCGGGTTTGGCAATCGCGTCACCAAATATGAACAGCGCTTCTGTAATTCCGAATTTGGCGATCTGAAACTTAGCGCGGCGGAAGTGGCGCTTGTCACTACGCTGCTGCTGCGCGGCGCGCAAACGCCCGGCGAGTTGCGTAGCCGGGCGTCGCGGATGCATGAATTCAGCGATATGGCGGAAGTTGAATCCACGCTGGAACGGCTTGCCAGTCGTGAGGACGGCCCGTATGTCGTCCGTCTGGCGCGTGAACCGGGTAAGCGCGAAAGCCGTTATATGCACCTTTTTTGCGGCGACGTCGATGAACTGTCTCTCCAGACGTCTGCGCCGGAAAGTGCGTCGGGCGATCTTCAGTCGCGCGTCGAAGCGCTGGAAAGCGAAGTGGCGGAGTTAAAGCAGCGGCTGGATTCTTTGTTAGCTCACCTGGGAGAGTAATGTGAGAACATTACGGATTGGCATTGTCGGATTAGGCGGTATTGCGCAGAAGGCCTGGCTGCCGGTATTAACCAACACCGCCGGATGGACGTTACAGGGCGCCTGGTCTCCTTCGCGGGATAAAGCCTTACGTATCTGCGAAAGCTGGCGCATACCGTATGTGGATTCGCTGGCGAATTTAGCGTCCGGCTGCGATGCGGTCTTCGTCCACTCCAGTACCGCAAGCCATTATGCCGTGGTCAGCGAACTTCTCAATGCCGGCGTCCATGTTTGCGTGGATAAACCGCTGGCGGAAAATCTACGTGATGCCGAACGGCTGGTGGCGCTGGCGGCGCAAAAAAAATTGACGCTGATGGTTGGCTTTAATCGCCGTTTCGCGCCGCTGTACCGCGAACTGAAGACGCGCCTCGGCACTGCGGCGTCACTGCGTATGGATAAACATCGTACCGATAGCGTCGGGCCGCACGACTTACGTTTTACTTTGCTCGATGACTATCTGCATGTCGTGGATACCGCTCTGTGGCTGGCGGGCGGCGAGGCGCGCCTTGCCAGCGGCACGTTGCTCACCAGCGAGTCCGGCGAAATGTGCTATGCGGAACATCATTTTTCCGCCGACAAACTACAAATTACCACCAGTATGCACCGGCGCGCCGGAAGTCAGCGTGAATCGGTCCAGGCCGTCACCGACGGCGGGCTATATGACGTGACGGATATGCGTGAATGGCGCGAAGAGCGCGGGCAGGGTATTCTCATCAAACCCATTCCTAGTTGGCAAACGACGCTTGAACAGCGTGGTTTTGTCGGATGCGCGCGGCATTTCATTGACTGCGTACAAAATCAGACGGTTCCGGAAACGGCGGGGGAGCAGGCGATTTTGGCCCAGCGCGTCGTGGAGGCGCTGTGGCGGGACGCCATCAGCGAATAACCCTCTGTAACATCTGGCGGTAGTAATTCATCGTAATCCAGGTACTATACCCTCAATAATTCGAGTTGCAGAAAAGCTAACGCACATGCAGCTCGAAGTATGGCGGGTATATATGCCCACTCTACAAATACCTCTTTTCACAGTGAATAATGGCAAACCGTGGGGAGTCTGTAAGGCCTGATAAGACGTTTTAACGTCGCCGTCAGGCGCGGTGATACAGCCGGATACGGCAGAAGTTGCGTTATCCGGTCGATGGATCAGCCATGCAGGAGTTTTACGCCAGGGTCTGGAATACAAAAGAAATGAATTTATTGAAATCGCTGGCTGCCGTCAGCTCGATGACTATGTTTTCACGCGTGTTGGGCTTTGCCCGTGATGCGATTGTCGCCAGAATTTTTGGCGCAGGGATGGCGACCGACGCCTTTTTTGTGGCGTTTAAACTCCCCAATCTACTACGCCGGATCTTTGCCGAAGGCGCTTTTTCTCAGGCCTTTGTGCCTATCCTGGCGGAATATAAGAGCAAGCAGGGTGAAGAAGCGACGCGGATCTTTGTCGCTTACGTTTCCGGCCTGTTGACGCTGGCATTGGCCGTCGTGACGGTGGCCGGTATGCTGGCCGCCCCGTGGGTGATTATGGTAACCGCGCCGGGTTTTGCCGATACTGCGGATAAATTCGCGCTGACGACGCAACTGCTGCGGATTACGTTTCCCTATATTCTGCTGATCTCGCTGGCTTCACTGGTTGGCGCCATTCTCAACACCTGGAATCGCTTCTCTATTCCCGCTTTTGCGCCGACATTTCTTAATATCAGCATGATCGGTTTTGCATTATTCGCCGCGCCATACTTTAATCCGCCGGTGCTGGCGTTAGCCTGGGCAGTCACCGTCGGCGGCGTGCTGCAACTGGTGTATCAACTTCCGTATTTGAAAAAGATCGGTATGCTGGTGCTGCCGCGCATTAACTTTCGCGACACCGGGGCGATGCGGGTGGTCAAACAGATGGGGCCGGCGATTTTGGGCGTATCCGTCAGTCAGATCTCCCTTATCATCAATACCATTTTTGCCTCGTTTCTGGCCTCCGGCTCGGTCTCATGGATGTACTATGCCGATCGGTTGATGGAGTTCCCGTCCGGCGTGCTGGGCGTGGCGTTGGGGACCATCCTGTTGCCGTCATTGTCGAAAAGCTTTGCCAGCGGCAATCATGATGAGTACTGCCGCCTGATGGACTGGGGGCTGCGTTTGTGCTTTTTACTGGCGTTGCCGAGCGCGGTAGCGTTAGGCATTCTGGCGAAGCCGCTGACGGTCTCGCTGTTTCAGTACGGTAAATTCACCGCCTTTGATGCGGCGATGACGCAGCGGGCGTTAATCGCCTATTCGGTGGGGCTGATTGGCTTGATCGTCGTAAAAGTGTTGGCCCCGGGCTTCTATTCTCGCCAGGATATTAAAACGCCGGTGAAAATCGCCATAGTGACGTTAATCATGACTCAGTTAATGAACCTGGCGTTTATTGGACCGCTGAAACACGCCGGGCTGTCGCTCTCTATTGGTCTGGCGGCATGTCTCAATGCGTCGCTGCTGTACTGGCAACTGCGCAAACAGAATATCTTTACGCCACAACCGGGTTGGATGTGGTTCCTGATGCGTCTGATCATTTCCGTACTGGTGATGGCCGCCGTATTGTTCGGCGTGTTGCATATTATGCCGGAGTGGTCGCAAGGGTCGATGTTATGGCGTTTGCTACGTTTGATGGCGGTAGTGATCGCGGGTATTGCGGCCTATTTCGCCGCGCTTGCCGTGCTGGGCTTTAAAGTGAAAGAGTTTGTTCGCCGGACGGCGTAAATTCAGTGCCTGATAGCGCTGTGCTATCAGGCCTACAAGGCATTCAGGCCGGAAAGGCGCAACGTCGCCATCCGGCAATGATTAGATAGAAATTTTTTTACCGCCGCGGTGAGAGACGGAAGTCTGACCGTCAGCCCCGTACAAGGTCGGCTCCTGGTGAGGTTTCAGCACCTCCAGCGCCTGTTGATTACGCTCGATTTGCCCTTCCAGCAGCCAGCCGTTGTGCTGGTTGAGGTCGCGAAGATGCTGCGTTTTTTCGGTAATCGCCTGCCAGCGCTCTGCAATGTCATCGTTTGCGCTACGCTGCGCGTTCTGCTCCAGACGGCGCTGTTGTTCCAGATAATCCAGCGTCGCCAGCAACGAGCTTTTTTCTTCTGTAATACGCTGTAGCTGGCTGCCGTTAATCTGGCCTACGGAAAGCTGTTGTTGCTCGGCGTCCATCACCGTCTTCAGGTCATTCAGGACGGTGGTCATCTGGTCAAGTATTTCTGACAAACGAGTCATACGCTTATTTACTCTGTAAGTAGCTCTGCGCCTCGCGAATGAGCGAGTCTGCTATTTTTCCCGTATCCATTTTTAACTCACCGTTACGGATAGCCGTTTTTAATGCTTCGACGCGTTCCATATTAATGTCGCTGACGCCTGGCTGCATGAGCTTCGCTTGCGCGTCGCTTAACGTTACGCTGGCGCTCGTCGCGGCGGACGTTTTTTCCTGACGCGTTTTTTGTACCGGCGTGTCGCTGGTTTCGCGCGTCTGGACAGTGCTAACGGGTTTCAAAGGTGAGGTACGGTCAATGCTCATTTATTTATCCTCATCGAGGGTTACGTTGTAGCGGCCAGCTACCATCATGGTTGAATATCTCATCGGCAGCCGCGACAAAATCTTTACACAATTATAGATTAATAAGAATATTCCCATCAGAATCGACGGTTCCACTCACGATTTGACCCGATGTCATGCGCACGCGCGCATTTTGCGCGACGGCGGCATTATTCATCACCTGACCTTCCGCATTGACGCTGAACCCCTCGCCATTGGCGATGACCTGTACTCGTTGCCCCGCTTCGACGCGCCAGGCCTGACGTATCATCGTAAGCTGTACCGGCTGCCCGGGTGCGAGATCGCGCAAACTGACGGCATCCTGAATCTGACGGATATCCAGTACCGTCCGCGGCGGTAACTGATCCAGCCTGCCACGTTTTAGCGTGACGTTGGCCGGCGTCAATTTTCCGCCGCGCGCGACGGGCGCGGCAACGGCGACATAATTGCCGGTCGCTTGCACATTCACCTGCAAATAACGTTTTTCATTGGCGCAGCGCGCCACCACATTGACGTTGCCCCACAGCTTCGCGCTGCCCGTCATGCTGAAGGCTGGCTGTTCGCAGCTCGGTAGCAGATTGGGCGATGAACGGAGCGTGACAACCACCTCGTCGCTGAAGCCAGCCAGACGCTGGGAAAACCACGTGGTCAGCTGGGCGTTGATGTCCTGCGCCATTGTCAGGGGGCTGAACAGCAAAGCCGCCACGGCGAATCCTCGTTTTAACGTTTGCATGGTACTTCCCCCTGGTTGATGTCATGACAGGATTCTACCCGTGTGAAGCAGGCATCAACGCAATAAATAGCGACGCATTTTGCGTTTATTCCGGCGATAACGCGCGCGTGAAGGCATTTAAGCTGTCGGCTGAATTTTGCCATTTGCGGAGGAGATATGCTCGACAGGCTCGATGCCGCCTTACGATTTCAGCAGGAAGCGCTTAATCTGCGCGCGCAACGTCAGGAAATATTAGCGGCGAATATCGCCAATGCCGATACGCCGGGGTATCAGGCGCGCGATATTGATTTTGCCAGTGAGTTAAAAAAGGTGATGGTGCGTGGACGGGAAGAAACCGGCGGCGTCGCGTTAACGTTGACTTCCTCTCACCATATTCCCGCCCAGGCGGTCTCTTCTCCCGCAGTGGATCTGCTTTACCGCGTACCCGATCAGCCTTCTTTGGATGGTAACACCGTAGATATGGACAGGGAACGTACGCAGTTTGCGGATAACAGTCTCAAATATCAGATGGGGCTTACCGTTCTGGGTAGCCAACTCAAAGGCATGATGAATGTGCTACAGGGAGGAAACTAATTCGTGGCGCTGTTAAACATTTTTGATATTGCCGGATCGGCGCTTGCCGCGCAGTCCAAGCGGTTGAACGTTGCGGCCAGTAACCTGGCGAATGCGGATAGCGTCACCGGCCCGGACGGACAGCCTTATCGCGCCAAACAGGTGGTTTTTCAGGTGGACGCCGCGCCGGGTCAAGCCACTGGCGGGGTAAAGGTCGCCAGCGTGATTGAAAGTCAGGCACCGGAAAAGCTGGTTTATGAGCCAGGCAATCCGCTGGCGGACGCTAATGGTTACGTCAAAATGCCCAACGTCGATGTGGTCGGCGAAATGGTCAACACGATGTCAGCCTCGCGCAGCTATCAGGCAAATATCGAAGTCCTGAATACCGTAAAAAGCATGATGCTTAAAACGCTGACATTAGGCCAGTAAAGGAGGCGCGTATGTCTATTGCCGTAAATATGAATGACCCGACCAACACGGGCGTCAAAACGACGACCGGCAGCGGGTCGATGACCGGAAGCAACGCTGCCGATCTGCAAAGCAGTTTCCTGACCTTACTGGTCGCGCAATTGAAGAACCAGGACCCGACTAACCCATTACAAAATAATGAGTTAACGACACAGTTGGCGCAAATCAGTACCGTGAGCGGCATTGAAAAACTGAATACGACGCTGGGGGCTATTTCCGGGCAAATCGATAATAGTCAGTCCCTACAGGCGACCACGCTGATTGGACATGGCGTTATGGTGCCTGGCACCACAATTCTGGCGGGTAAAGGCGCGGAAGAAGGGGCCGTGACGTCCACGACGCCGTTTGGCGTGGAATTGCAACAGCCTGCGGACAAAGTGACGGCAACCATTACCGATAAAGATGGCCGGGTGGTACGGACGCTGGAGATCGGTGAGTTGCGAGCCGGGGTACACACCTTTACCTGGGATGGTAAGCAAACGGACGGAACAACGGTACCGAATGGTTCTTACAACATTGCGATTACCGCCAGCAATGGCGGAGCGCAACTGGTGGCGCAGCCGCTGCAATTCGCTCTGGTACAGGGCGTGACGAAGGGCAGTAACGGCAACCTGTTGGATCTGGGTACCTACGGCACCACCACACTCGACGAAGTTCGGCAAATAATCTAAGCCCTTACACTTATCAGGAGTCAGTCATGTCTTTTTCTCAAGCGGTTAGCGGCCTGAACGCTGCGGCCACCAACCTTGATGTTATCGGTAATAACATCGCCAACTCCGCCACCTATGGCTTTAAGTCCGGTACGGCATCATTTGCCGATATGTTCGCCGGTTCCAAAGTGGGGCTGGGCGTAAAAGTGGCGGGGATTACCCAGGATTTTACCGACGGTACGACAACGAACACCGGGCGCGGGCTGGATGTCGCGATTAGCCAGAACGGTTTTTTCCGCCTGGTAGACAGCAACGGTTCCGTGTTCTATAGCCGCAACGGCCAGTTCAAACTGGACGAGAACCGTAACCTGGTCAATATGCAGGGGATGCAGTTGACCGGCTATCCGGCCACCGGTACGCCGCCGACCATTCAGCAGGGGGCGAATCCTGCGCCGATCACCATTCCGAACACGCTGATGGCGGCGAAATCGACCACCACCGCGTCAATGCAGATCAACCTGAACTCAACGGACCCTGTACCGTCTAAAACGCCCTTTAGCGTGAGTGATGCGGATTCGTATAACAAAAAAGGCACCGTCACCGTTTATGACAGCCAGGGTAATGCCCATGACATGAACGTCTATTTTGTGAAAACCAAAGATAATGAATGGGCTGTGTACACCCATGACAGCAGCGATCCTGCAGCCACTGCGCCAACAACGGCGTCCACTACGCTGAAATTCAATGAAAACGGGATTCTGGAGTCTGGCGGTACGGTGAACATCACCACCGGTACGATTAATGGCGCGACAGCGGCCACCTTCTCCCTCAGCTTCCTTAACTCCATGCAGCAGAACACCGGGGCTAATAACATCGTCGCCACCAATCAAAACGGCTATAAGCCGGGCGACCTGGTGAGCTACCAGATTAACAACGACGGCACCGTGGTTGGCAACTACTCCAACGAGCAGGAGCAGGTGCTGGGGCAGATTGTGCTGGCTAACTTCGCCAACAACGAAGGTCTGGCATCCCAGGGCGATAACGTCTGGGCGGCGACGCAGGCTTCCGGGGTTGCGCTGCTGGGGACTGCCGGTTCCGGCAACTTCGGTAAGCTGACGAACGGCGCGCTGGAAGCCTCTAACGTGGATTTGAGTAAAGAGCTGGTGAATATGATCGTCGCGCAGCGTAACTACCAGTCGAATGCGCAGACCATCAAAACTCAGGACCAGATCCTCAATACGCTGGTTAACCTGCGCTAAGCGCCTGACGGGATAGCTTAATGGATCACGCAATTTATACCGCTATGGGGGCGGCCAGCCAGACGCTTAACCAGCAGGCGGTAACGGCCAGCAACCTGGCTAATGCCTCAACGCCGGGCTTTCGCGCGCAGCTTAACGCGCTACGCGCGGTGCCCGTTGATGGCCTCTCTTTAGCAACGCGCACGCTGGTTACGGCGTCGACGCCCGGGGCGGATATGACCCCGGGTCAGTTGGACTACACCTCCCGTCCGCTGGATGTCGCGTTACAGCAGGACGGCTGGCTGGTAGTGCAAGCGGCGGATGGCGCTGAAGGATATACCCGTAACGGGAATATCCAGGTGGGTCCGACCGGGCAGTTAACCATTCAGGGACATCCGGTTATCGGCGAAGGCGGCCCGATTACCGTTCCTGAAGGGTCGGAAATCACCATTGCGGCAGACGGCACGATCTCCGCGCTCAATCCCGGCGACCCGCCAAACACGGTGGCGCCCGTTGGGCGACTGAAGCTGGTCAAAGCGGAAGGCAATGAGGTGCAGCGGAGCGATGACGGTTTATTCCGCCTTACCGCCGAGGCACAGGCTGAACGCGGGGCGGTACTGGCCGCCGACCCGTCAATTCGCATTATGTCGGGCGTGCTGGAGGGCAGTAACGTCAAGCCGGTTGAAGCCATGACCGACATGATCGCCAACGCACGTCGTTTTGAAATGCAGATGAAGGTTATCACCAGCGTAGATGAGAACGAAGGGCGAGCTAACCAACTGCTGTCGATGAGTTAATACAGGACATTTTATGATCAGTTCATTATGGATCGCCAAAACCGGTCTGGACGCGCAGCAAACCAATATGGATGTGATTGCCAATAACCTGGCAAACGTCAGCACCAATGGTTTTAAGCGTCAGCGCGCGGTATTTGAAGATCTGTTGTATCAGACCATCCGCCAGCCGGGCGCGCAGTCGTCCGAGCAGACGACGCTGCCTTCAGGGCTGCAAATCGGTACCGGCGTGCGTCCGGTCGCCACGGAGCGTCTGCACAGTCAGGGGAACCTGTCGCAGACCAACAACAGTAAAGATGTGGCGATTAAAGGGCAGGGCTTTTTCCAGGTCATGCTGCCGGACGGTACGTCTGCCTATACCCGCGACGGCTCTTTCCAGGTGGATCAGAATGGTCAACTGGTGACGGCGGGCGGTTTTCAGGTGCAGCCGGCAATCACCATTCCGGCCAACGCGTTAAGCATCACGATTGGCCGCGACGGCGTGGTCAGCGTTACCCAGCAGGGGCAGGCCGCGCCGGTTCAGGTCGGGCAGCTTAACCTGACCACCTTTATGAACGACACCGGGCTGGAAAGCATTGGCGAGAACCTCTATATCGAAACGCAATCGTCCGGCGCGCCGAACGAAAGCACGCCGGGGCTCAACGGCGCGGGGTTGTTGTATCAAGGGTATGTCGAAACGTCGAACGTTAACGTGGCGGAAGAGCTGGTGAACATGATTCAGGTTCAACGCGCCTATGAAATTAACAGTAAAGCAGTATCGACGACCGATCAGATGCTGCAGAAACTGACGCAACTCTAAGGGGCCGCCGGTGGGGGATACGCCACCGGCTCCCTGATTTTGAAGATGAAGGTAATGCAAAAATACGCGCTTCACGCTTACCCAGTTATGGCCCTGATGGTCGCGACGCTGACAGGATGCGCCTGGATACCCGCTAAACCGCTCGTGCAGGGGGCGACCACGGCGCAGCCGATACCTGGCCCGGTACCGGTGGCGAATGGCTCCATATTTCAGTCTGCGCAGCCGATTAATTATGGCTATCAGCCGCTTTTTGAAGATCGTCGACCGCGTAATATCGGCGATACGCTCACGATTGTGTTACAGGAAAAAGTCAGCGCCAGTAAAAGCTCGTCGGCAAATGCCAGTCGCGACGGCAAAACCAGTTTTGGTTTTGATACGGTACCGCGTTATCTGCAGGGATTATTCGGTAATTCCCGCGCGGATATGGAGGCCTCCGGCGGCAACTCTTTTAACGGCAAAGGCGGCGCGAATGCCAGCAATACCTTTAGCGGCACGCTGACCGTGACCGTCGATCAGGTTCTGGCCAATGGCAATTTACACGTCGTGGGGGAAAAACAGATCGCGATTAATCAGGGAACGGAATTCATCCGCTTCTCCGGCGTGGTAAATCCACGCACCATCAGCGGCAGCAACTCCGTTCCCTCGACACAGGTGGCGGATGCGCGGATTGAATATGTCGGGAACGGCTATATTAACGAAGCGCAAAATATGGGCTGGCTGCAACGTTTCTTCCTTAATTTGTCGCCGATGTAAGCGAGGTGTATGTGTTTAAAGCTCTTGCAGGAATCGTTCTGGCACTGGTTGCCACTCTGGCGCACGCCGGGCGTATCCGGGATCTGACCAGTGTCCAGGGAGTACGGGAAAACTCGCTGATCGGCTACGGGCTGGTGGTCGGGCTGGACGGTACGGGCGACCAGACGACCCAGACGCCATTTACCACCCAGACGCTGAATAACATGCTGTCACAACTGGGGATTACGGTCCCCACCGGCACCAACATGCAGTTGAAAAACGTGGCGGCGGTGATGGTGACGGCGTCGTATCCGCCTTTTGCGCGACAGGGACAAACGATCGATGTCGTCGTTTCCTCAATGGGGAACGCTAAAAGTCTGCGTGGCGGGACGTTATTAATGACGCCGTTAAAAGGGGTGGACAGCCAGGTGTATGCTCTGGCGCAGGGCAATATTCTGGTCGGCGGCGCGGGCGCTTCCGCAGGCGGCAGTAGCGTGCAGGTTAACCAGCTTAATGGCGGGCGCATCACTAATGGCGCGATTATCGAACGCGAGTTGCCGACTCAGTTCGGCGCTGGCAACACCATTAATCTGCAATTGAACGACGAAGATTTTACGATGGCGCAGCAAATTACCGACGCCATCAACCGCGCCCGCGGTTACGGCAGCGCCACTGCGCTTGATGCGCGAACGGTACAGGTACGCGTGCCCAGCGGCAACAGCTCGCAGGTGCGTTTTCTGGCGGACATTCAAAATATGGAAGTCAACGTGACGCCGCAGGATGCAAAAGTTGTGATCAACTCGCGTACCGGTTCGGTGGTCATGAATCGGGAAGTCACGCTGGATAGCTGCGCTGTGGCGCAGGGCAATTTGTCAGTGACAGTCAATCGCCAGCTCAACGTCAACCAGCCGAATACGCCATTTGGCGGCGGGCAGACCGTGGTGACGCCACAGACTCAAATAGATTTGCGTCAGAGCGGCGAATCGCTACAGAGCGTGCGTTCCAGCGCCAATCTGAACAGCGTAGTGCGTGCGCTGAATGCGCTTGGCGCGACGCCGATGGACCTGATGTCGATTTTGCAGTCCATGCAGAGCGCGGGCTGTCTACGCGCCAAACTGGAAATCATCTGATGATCGGAGACGGTAAATTGCTGGCCAGCGCGGCCTGGGATGCGCAATCTCTGAACGAACTGAAAGCGAAAGCGGGCCAGGACCCGGCGGCGAATATCCGTCCTGTGGCCCGTCAGGTGGAAGGGATGTTTGTGCAGATGATGCTGAAAAGTATGCGCGAGGCTTTACCCAAAGATGGTTTATTCAGCAGCGATCAGACGCGTCTGTATACCAGCATGTATGACCAGCAGATCGCCCAGCAGATGACCGCCGGTAAGGGATTGGGGCTGGCGGATATGATGGTTAAACAGATGACGGGCGGGCAGACGATGCCTGCGGATGATGCGCCGCAAGTACCGCTTAAATTCTCCCTGGAGACGGTAAACAGCTATCAAAATCAGGCGCTGACCCAACTGGTGCGCAAAGCCATACCGAAAACGCCGGACAGCAGCGATGCGCCGCTCTCCGGCGACAGTAAAGACTTTCTGGCCCGGCTTTCGCTCCCGGCGAGGCTGGCCAGCGAACAAAGCGGGGTGCCGCATCATCTGATTCTGGCGCAGGCGGCGCTGGAGTCCGGCTGGGGGCAACGGCAAATCCTGCGGGAGAATGGCGAACCCAGCTATAACGTATTTGGCGTGAAAGCGACCGCCAGTTGGAAAGGGCCGGTGACGGAAATCACCACCACTGAATACGAGAATGGCGAAGCGAAAAAAGTGAAAGCGAAATTCCGCGTCTATAGCTCGTATCTGGAGGCATTATCGGATTATGTCGCGCTGTTAGCGCGTAACCCACGCTACGCTGCCGTGACCACTGCCGCCACGGCAGAGCAGGGCGCAGTGGCTCTGCAAAACGCCGGATACGCCACTGACCCGAATTACGCGCGTAAATTGACCAGCATGATTCAGCAGTTGAAAGCGATGAGTGAAAAGGTCAGCAAAACCTACAGCGCGAATCTCGACAATCTCTTTTAAATTGCTCAAGTCCACGTAGTCGCTGCCGATAACAACGAGTATTGAAGGATTAAAAGGAACCATCATGTCCAGCTTGATTAATCACGCCATGAGCGGACTTAACGCCGCGCAGGCCGCGTTAAATACGGTCAGTAATAACATCAACAATTATAACGTTGCGGGTTATACCCGGCAGACAACTATTCTGGCGCAGGCAAACAGTACGTTAGGGGCTGGCGGCTGGATAGGTAATGGCGTTTACGTTTCAGGCGTACAGCGCGAATATGATGCGTTTATTACTAATCAGCTACGCGGCGCGCAAAACCAGAGCAGCGGCTTGACCACGCGCTATGAACAGATGTCGAAAATCGACAACCTGCTGGCCGATAAATCCAGCTCACTGTCTGGTTCGTTGCAGAGTTTTTTTACCAGCCTGCAAACGTTAGTCAGTAATGCGTAAGATCCTGCGGCGCGTCAGGCGCTGATTGGTAAAGCGGAAGGGCTGGTAAACCAGTTCAAAACCACCGATCAGTATCTGCGCGATCAGGATAAACAGGTCAATATCGCGATTGGCTCCAGCGTGGCGCAAATCAACAATTACGCGAAGCAGATAGCTAACCTGAACGATCAAATCTCCCGTATGACGGGCGTAGGCGCGGGCGCATCGCCGAACGACCTGCTCGATCAACGTGATCAGTTGGTTAGCGAGCTTAACAAGATCGTTGGCGTCGAGGTGAGTGTACAGGACGGCGGCACCTATAACCTGACGATGGCCAATGGCTATACGCTGGTGCAGGGGTCGACGGCGCGTCAGTTGGCGGCGGTTCCCTCCAGCGCCGACCCGACGCGAACGACTGTCGCTTATGTCGATGAGGCCGCCGGTAACATCGAAATTCCGGAAAAGTTGCTGAACACCGGTTCGCTCGGCGGGCTACTGACGTTCCGTTCCCAGGATCTGGATCAGACTCGTAATACGCTGGGCCAGTTGGCGTTGGCGTTTGCCGATGCGTTTAACGCGCAGCATACCAAAGGTTATGACGCCGACGGCAATAAAGGGAAAGACTTCTTTAGCATTGGCTCGCCGGTGGTATATAGCAACAGTAATAATGCCGATAAAACGGTATCGCTAACCGCTAAGGTGGTCGATAGCACGAAGGTTCAGGCGACGGATTATAAGATTGTTTTTGACGGTACAGACTGGCAGGTTACTCGCACTGCGGATAACACCACCTTCACGGCGACAAAAGATGCTGACGGAAAACTGGAGATTGACGGTCTGAAAGTGACGGTAGGGACCGGCGCACAGAAAAACGACAGTTTTCTTCTCAAGCCGGTTAGCAATGCTATCGTCGACATGAACGTTAAAGTGACGAATGAAGCCGAGATTGCGATGGCGTCTGAGTCAAAACTCGATCCTGACGTGGATACCGGCGACAGCGATAACCGCAATGGTCAGGCATTGCTGGACTTACAAAACAGCAATGTAGTGGGCGGCAACAAAACTTTTAACGATGCTTACGCCACGTTGGTCAGCGATGTGGGTAACAAAACGTCAACGCTGAAAACCAGCAGCACCACGCAGGCGAATGTGGTTAAACAGCTTTATAAACAGCAACAGTCGGTTTCCGGCGTTAACCTCGACGAAGAGTACGGCAATTTGCAGCGTTATCAGCAGTATTATCTGGCGAATGCGCAAGTATTGCAGACCGCGAATGCGCTGTTTGATGCGTTATTGAATATTCGCTAAAGGAGAAGGATGACATGCGTATCAGTACCCAGATGATGTACGAACAAAATATGAGCGGCATCACTAATTCTCAGGCCGAATGGATGAAGCTGGGCGAGCAGATGTCTACCGGTAAGCGCGTTACCAACCCATCTGACGATCCAATCGCCGCGTCGCAGGCGGTAGTACTCTCTCAGGCGCAGGCGCAGAATAGCCAGTATGCCCTGGCGCGTACGTTTGCCACCCAAAAAGTGTCGCTGGAAGAAAGCGTACTCAGTCAGGTGACGACGGCGATTCAAACCGCGCAGGAAAAAATCGTCTATGCCGGAAACGGCACGTTAAGCGACGATGATCGCGCGTCGCTGGCGACGGATTTACAGGGGATCCGCGATCAGCTGATGAACCTGGCAAACAGCACTGACGGCAATGGTCGCTATATCTTTGCCGGGTATAAAACGGAAGCGGCGCCATTCGACCAGGCGACAGGTGGTTATCATGGCGGCGAGAAAAGTGTTACCCAGCAGGTGGATTCCGCACGCACGATGGTAATTGGCCATACGGGAGTGCAAATTTTTAATAGCATCACCAGCAATGCGGTGCCGGAACCGGATGGCTCGGACTCCGAAAAGAATCTGTTTGTCATGCTCGATACGGCAATTGCCGCGCTCAAGACCCCGGTGGAAGGCAATGACGTGGAAAAAGAAAAAGCCGCTGCCGCCATTGATAAAACCAATCGCGGCTTAAAAAATTCGCTTAATAACGTCCTGACCGTTCGTGCGGAACTGGGAACGCAACTGAGCGAACTCAGTACGCTGGATTCACTGGGAAGCGACCGTGCGCTGGGACAGAAACTGCAGATGAGCAACCTGGTAGATGTGGACTGGAACTCGGTCATTTCTTCCTACGTCATGCAACAGGCGGCATTACAGGCGTCCTATAAAACGTTTACCGACATGCAGGGAATGTCGCTTTTCCAGTTGAACCGGTAACACCTCTTTTTGAAACATATCACGAAACTGGATATGTTTTGTCTGCCCGCGCCATCCACCCCGGCGCGGGCATTTTTTTAGTCGTCATTGAGTTAGTGGTCATATTGTCGCGCCCGTAGCGACGCCATCCGTACGTATTATCCCGCCCGATCTCATAGTGACTAAAAGACGCCATGGGGTGAGGCATCGCCCTGTAAGGGGCATAAAAAAGCCGACCTGGCGGTCGGCTTTGTATCAGCATTTACATCATTCTACCGGCTGTGGGCGTGTCGCCGGGGCGCTGGCATGACGTGTAGCGCTGTGTCCGCCTGCCGCGCCTTTACCTTCAAAGTGGAAGGAAGGGCGCTGCCAGTCGCTATGGTGCGGGGTTTCCGGCACATATTCCGGCGCTGGCGCACGCGTCATCGGCGCGCTGGCGTGATTATGATCGTCGTCAACGCAGACAGCGTCCTGCGGCTTTTCCACCACCTGGGCCGGTGCGATAACGGTTTCTTCTGCCGTGTGCTCCACAACAGCCGCTTCCGCTTTTGTCTCTTCTTCTGGCTCGACAACGACAACATCAGCCACGTTTTCAGCCACCGTAATGGACGCGTCGGCGGTTTCTGCTACCGGTTCGGCGTCAGCAATAACCTCTTGCGCTTCCGGCGTATCGCTTTCGGCAATCAGTTGCGGCTGTTCATCAACCGGCGCGGCAATCACTTCCGGATGCGTTGTCTCGACCTTGACGACTTCCGGCGCCTGTGGTTCGGCGACGGTCTGCGGCTCAACGGCAACGTTTTCTACCGCCTGTACCGACGCTTGTGGTTCTAACGCTACGGTCGCAGCGATAACCTGCGGTTCAGCGACAACCGGTTGTGGCAGCGCCAGATCTGCTTCACGCTGCTCTTCAACAACCTGCGTTTCCTGAGGACGGACAATCGGGTAGCGGATCCAGACTTTACCGGACGCCATTTCCGGCGACGCGCAGGCGACGGTTAACGGCATCGGCGATTGTGTCGGGTAGCGCTCGTCACGATAGCGACGGCGACGCTGACCGCTTACGCGCAGGTGGCGCGGAGAACGGCGGGAGCGACGCGGCATACCGGTATTATCGCGAGGTTCTACGCTATCATCCTGCTCCGGCGCGATATCGGCGACGACAGGTAAATCAACTTTCGCCAGCTCGGTACGCGGCGCTGGAACGGGCTGTTCAACGTTTTCAACCGGGCGTGGTTCGTCGACGACGACCGGCGTGTCAACCGTTTCAACCACTGCGCTGTTGGTAAAGCGGACTTTCTGATTAAGCTGACGCTGCTTGCGGCGCGGCTGAACCTGCTGAACGCGTTCTTCCTGCTCGGTCTCCTGGGCAGGCTGTTCTTCGCGGTTAAGCGCTTTTACTTCCTGCTGCGCCTGGCGCTTGTCATCATTGCGGCGGCGGCTGCGTTCGCGACGCGGCGTCTGTTGCTGTTCATCGCCGGTTTTCACTTTTTCCGCCGTTTCCTGCTGGCGGGTATCGCGCGCTTCCGCATTTTGCTGCTGCGTCTGGCGACGGTTACGACGATTATCGTCGCGGCTCTCGCCGCCGTCACGTCCGGCACGGTTATCACGGGTGTCGCGGCGTTCGTTACGATCGCGACGGTTGTTCTGCCGTGGCTTGCGACGATCCTGCTGACGCTCCGCTTTTTCTTCCGCTTTCGGCGCGGCTGTTTCGACGGCTTTCGTTTCTTCACCGCTGAACAGTTGTTTCAGCGCGTTAAGGAAGCGGCTAAACAGACCCGGCTGGGCAGGCTGCGCGGCGGCAACATTATCCTTTTTCGCCGTGGCGACGCTAACCGCCGGTTCGACAGGCGTCGGCGCCGGAGGCACATCTGGCATAGCGAATGTCGCCAGCGCAGGCTGTTCCGGGCGTTTACGCTCGGCGTACTCTTCTTCAGAAGGCAGCGCCATCGCTTCTTCGTGCAGCTTCGGCAGCATGTAGCTCAGGGTCGGCGTTTCTTCCCCTTTGCGTACGCGCAGCACGGAATAGTGCGGCGTTTCCATCTGATCGTTCGGGACGATGACACAGCGGACGCCATCCTGACGCGTCTCAATAGCGTTAACTGCCGTCCGTTTTTCGTTAAGCAGATAAGAGGCGATCGGCACCGGAACAATGGCATGGACTTCCTGCGTATTCTCTTTCAGCGCTTCTTCTTCAATCAGGCGCAGAATGGACAGCGACAGAGATTCGTTATCGCGCACGGTGCCGGTACCGCTACAGCGCGGACACACGTGATGGCTGGATTCGCCCAGCGACGGGCTCAGGCGCTGACGCGACATTTCGAGCAGGCCGAAGCGGGAAATATGGCTAATCTGAATACGCGCCCGGTCCTGACGCACCGCTTCACGCAGACGGTTTTCTACCGCGCGCTGGTGACGTACCGGCGTCATATCGATAAAGTCGATAACGATCAGGCCGCCCAGGTCGCGCAGACGCAACTGGCGGGCAATCTCATCGGCCGCTTCCAGGTTGGTATTAAACGCCGTTTCTTCGATATCGCCGCCGCGAGTCGCGCGGGCGGAGTTGATATCGATGGCGGTTAACGCTTCGGTACTATCAATGACGATGGAGCCGCCGGAGGGCAGGCGCACTTCACGCTGGAACGCTGACTCGATCTGCGATTCGATCTGGTAATGGCTGAACAACGGGATTTCACCGGTGTACAGCTTAATTTTGCTGCTAAAATCCGGGCGGCCCAACGCGGCGATATGCTGACGCGCCATTTCCATCACTTTTGGATTGTCGATCAGGATTTCACCGATATCCTGACGCAGATAGTCGCGAAACGAGCGTACGATGACGTTGCTTTCCTGATGGATCAGGAACGGCGCGGGACGGCTTTCAGCGGCTTTCTGAATGGCCTCCCAGTGTTTCAGGCGGAAGCTTAAATCCCACTGCAACGCTTCGGCGGATTTACCCACGCCCGCGGTACGCACGATAAGCCCCATCCCTTCAGGAAGTTCCAGGCTGGCCAACGCTTCTTTTAACTCGGTACGATCGTCGCCTTCAATGCGACGGGAAATACCACCCGCGCGCGGGTTATTCGGCATCAGTACCAGGTAGCTGCCCGCCAGACTGATAAAGGTGGTTAACGCCGCGCCTTTGTTGCCGCGCTCTTCTTTATCGATTTGAACAATGACTTCCTGGCCTTCGCGTAACACGTCTTTAATGTTCGGGCGACCATGAGCGCTGTAGTTAGCGGGGAAATATTCGCGGGCAATTTCTTTTAACGGGAGGAAACCGTGGCGTTCTGCGCCGTAATCAACAAAAGCCGCTTCCAGGCTCGGTTCAATACGGGTAATTTTGCCTTTATATATGTTCGCTTTTTTCTGCTCGTGTCCGGGGCTTTCTATATCCAGATCGTACAGACGCTGCCCATCTACAAGGGCGACGCGCAACTCTTCCTGCTGAGTCGCGTTGATTAACATTCTTTTCATCGTAACTTACTCATTATTCTTACGTTGACGACTAAGCTGCGGGCATGGTGACGCCTTACCGGGCATGAACCGATGGCCTCGTGACTATTTCGCGTCGCCAACCTCACGGTTATCGTCAGCTCAAAGAGGCGCAGAGTGTCGGTTGCCTGTATTTCATACGGAAACACAGCGCAATTATCAGGGAAGCAGCCTGGGCATTACTCTCCAGAGAAGATCCTATCTACCGGTAAGGACTGCAACCCGCAGCCCGCTAACTGTCTGAAAAATCAATACGTCTTACGCCATTGCTGCGTTGATGATCGGTCAGACAAAATGGGTTATTCCGCTAAACTTTTTGTTTTAACAAGTTTCGGTGCGGAAACCGCATCATTATTCCACTGCTAACCTTGTTATAGCAAGATGACTTTTACCATTTATCACCCGCTTACTCACAGTTTTTTCACCAGCGCGAGCCAATCGCTTTAATAACCAGCAAAACCGCAGTGAAAAATGTTCATCCACTGGCGTAGACGTCTCTATAAGCATAGAAAAATGTGTGGCGCGAATCTCACAGGCTATTTAGAATCGCCCCCCATGAAAACAGAAACGCCATCCGTAAAAATTGTTGCTATCGCCGCTGACGAAGCGGGGCAACGCATTGATAACTTTTTGCGCACCCAACTGAAAGGGGTACCAAAAAGTATGATTTATCGCATCTTGCGTAAAGGCGAGGTGCGGGTGAACAAAAAACGCATTAAACCGGAATACAAACTGGAAGCGGGCGATGAAGTCCGCATTCCGCCGGTTCGCGTTGCTGAACGCGAAGAAGAGGCCGTGTCGCCGCATTTGCAAAAAGTGGCGGCGTTGGCGGACGTCATTTTGTATGAAGACGACCATATTCTGGTGCTGAATAAGCCTTCCGGCACCGCCGTACACGGCGGGAGCGGGTTAAGTTTTGGCGTCATCGAAGGGCTGCGGGCGTTGCGTCCGGAAGCGCGATTCCTGGAACTGGTGCATCGTCTTGACCGCGATACCTCCGGCGTGCTGTTGGTGGCGAAAAAACGCTCCGCGCTGCGTTCGCTGCATGAGCAACTGCGCGAAAAGGGAATGCAGAAAGATTATCTGGCGCTGGTGCGCGGCCAGTGGCAATCGCACGTTAAAACCGTACAGGCGCCATTATTAAAGAACATTCTGCAAAGCGGCGAACGTATTGTTCGCGTGAGCCAGGAAGGCAAACCGTCAGAAACGCGCTTCAAGGTGGAAGAGCGCTATGCCTTCGCCACGCTGGTGCGCTGTAGCCCGGTAACGGGCCGTACGCATCAGATTCGCGTACATACCCAATATGCCGGTCACCCTATTGCGTTCGACGATCGCTACGGCGACCGTGAGTTTGATCAACAGCTTACCGAAGCGGGAACCGGTCTTAAACGTCTCTTTCTACACGCCGCGGCGCTGAAGTTCACGCATCCGGGAACGGGCGAAGTCATGCGCATTGAAGCGCCGATGGATAACGCCCTGAAGCGCTGTCTGCAGGTGCTGCGTAACGCAAAATAGTTCCTCTCTCGGGCAGGTTATCTGCCCGAATCTCACTTTTCTCATAATATTTTTGTTTTGCTGTATCCGACGCATTTTTACCGTTGTGTACTGTTTATTCTTGCGATCCGGATTTCGGCGTGTTTAAGGACGAACAGATGGCCAATACTAGCTGGATGCGCTCATTTACTCAGCGTTGGGGAAAATACGTTATCGTGCCGCTCGTGATCGCGATGCTGACCGGTTGCGAAGGGAAGGGCGATAGTTCACGACGGGCTTTCGTTGAGTATTTGAATACGCAAATCATTACGTCTCCCGTGGTGGGCGTCTGTGAGTTGACGCCAGCCCAACGTCAGGCTTTTGGTCATTACGCCGATGACTACGATGTACTATTAGCTGCCTACGGGCAAATCTTTGCTGTGGTGTATGAGACCGGCCAGGAGGATAAGATCACCGGTGTTATTCAGTCTGAGCGTGATAATCTGGTTTTCCTGAACGAGCTACGTGTGGCTCGTGACGTAAACAATCGATTTATCCTTCGGTTGAAAAATGTGAGTAGTGAAAACAGAAAAAAATATTCTGCTTTAAAGCTCCCCTCTGATGTGAAGCCTGTCTTTGACGCTGCGTGGAATAAAACCGTAACACCGCTGGATGAGACGATGACTCGCTATTATTTTCTGCGCGGAAAGCGGCTCGACCAGCTGGTCGCAATGGGCGAGTTTCTGCAAAAACAGGGAAATAAAGTCCGCGTTGAAACGGATGGAAAAGCGGTTTTTGTCGACCTGGCAGCAAAAGAACACTTCAGGATCAACAATTTAATTTTTTCATTACGCAGAATGATATAAACCATCTTACTCAGCAGATGGTTGAATTTATAAATAGTCAACAAGATGCGGCGGATGCTGGCGGCGTTAATTAAAGGAATGTGTCGTGAGGTGAAGCAATGTTAGGGGGGCGTAAACTCATCGCGAGATGGAATTTAACGAGTCGCAAAGGGAAGGTTTCAGGACAGTAAACGTCCTGAGAGTTGCTCGCGAGAATAAGTTTGTAAGCCGCTTTTGACGCCGTAGAGCGCGTCAGGCGAGTATTGAGAACATGTGTTTTTACAAAACTGAACTGAGATGGGGAATTCATTAACGCGCACGTACACCGCTGTTGATACCCTATGGGATAAAACGCACCGTACATCGGTTCGTAATACCAATGCTTTTTTTCTGGTCGGTGAATGGATTGACCAGGAAACGGGCCCGCACGAAGAGAGTGAAGATCGGCAGGCGCTAAA
The DNA here is from genome assembly GCF_050574145.1 of Salmonella sp. GDC200615. Taxonomy (NCBI): domain Bacteria; kingdom Pseudomonadati; phylum Pseudomonadota; class Gammaproteobacteria; order Enterobacterales; family Enterobacteriaceae; genus Salmonella; species Salmonella sp. GDC200615. The sequence goes on from NZ_CP192247.1 coordinate 1,909,825, forward strand.
TTGTTCACAACAAGCGCTTTCCAGTTGGTTAGAACTGGAAGCGGTCGAAACTGCTCCCCAATAAACGGGAGATAACTACCAACACGTGCAGAAACGGCTTTTAGCGGTATTTGAAAAGCCTACAGAATATCCGTTTACTGCAGTAGCGGGTTGAAGCCTTCCCGTCGCAGCATCTGGCACAGAGCAATAAGCGGCAAGCCGATCAGCGTGTTCGGATCGCGGCCCTCCAGGCGCTCAAATAATGCAATGCCTAAACCTTCGCTTTTAAAACTTCCCGCGCAGTACAGCGGATGCTCTTTACGGACATAGTCGTCTATTTCCGCTTCGCTTAAATGGCGAAAATGAACGTCAAAAGGCTCCACTTCGGTTTGTAAGTGCCCGGAGGCGGAGTTATACAGTGCCAGTCCGGTATAAAACGTCACAATATTTCCGCTGGCTTTGGCTAATTGCTGACGCGCTTTTTCTTCCGTCAGCGGTTTGCCGGTGATTTCGCCGTCCAGAACACAAATTTGGTCGGAGCCAATAATCAAATGATTCGGGAAACGCGCGGCGAGCGATTGCGCCTTCGCCTGCGCCAGCCGCAGCACCAACTGACGCGGCGCTTCGCCCGGCATGGGGGTTTCATCAACATCCGGCGTGGCGCATTCGAAAGGAATCGTCAGCTTTTCCAGCAGCGCGCGACGCCAGGGAGAGGTAGACGCAAGGATGAGACGGGGCATATTTTTTCCCTCAGATATAGCGTAATGATGAGAGCCATCTTAAACTATGCTCTTCGGTCTTCAAGCCTGTCATACTGACTCGTCTTGAGCGAAAATAAGTCTGTAACCCGCAATGTGTGCGAATTATTGGCAAAAGGCAACCGCAGGCTGCCTTTTTCTTTGACTATATGACGTTACGAAGTTAATATGCGCGCCCTATGCAAAAGGTAAAATTACCCCTGACTCTTGATCCGGTTCGTACCGCTCAAAAACGCCTTGATTACCAGGGTATCTATACCCCCGATCAGGTTGAGCGCGTTGCCGAATCTGTAGTCAGTGTGGACAGTGATGTGGAATGCTCCATGTCGTTCGCTATCGATAACCAGCGTCTCGCCGTTTTAACCGGCGATGCGGTCGTTACGGTGTCGCTCGAATGCCAGCGTTGCGGGAAACCGTTTACCCATCAGGTTCACACAACGTATTGTTTTAGCCCTGTCCGTTCCGACGAGCAGGCTGAAGCACTGCCGGAAGCGTATGAGCCGATTGAGGTAAACGAATTCGGCGAAATCGATCTGCTGGCGACGGTTGAAGATGAAATCATCCTCGCCTTGCCGGTAGTTCCGGTGCATGATTCTGAACACTGTGAAGTGTCCGAGGCGGACATGGTCTTTGGCGAACTGCCTGATGAAGCGCAAAAGCCAAACCCATTTGCCGTATTAGCCAGCTTAAAGCGTAAGTAATAGGTCTTCCCCGCGGACGCAGGGATAAACCGTAATTGAGGAGTAAGGTCCATGGCCGTACAACAGAATAAACCAACCCGTTCCAAACGTGGCATGCGTCGTTCCCATGACGCTCTGACCGCAGTCACCAGCCTGTCTGTAGACAAAACTTCTGGTGAAAAACACCTGCGTCACCACATCACTGCCGACGGTTACTACCGCGGCCGTAAGGTCATCGCTAAGTAATCGCGCGATACTCGATGCCTTTTGCATCACAGGCGTGCCTGTGGTGTAAAAGCCGAAGAGTACAAGCGTGATAAAGCTTAGTGAGGATTTCTCCGCGTAAGCGGAGAACACCGAACCAGGCAGCGACGATACCTTGACACGTCTAACCCTGGCGTTAGATGTCATGGGGGGCGATTTTGGTCCTTCCGTGACGGTGCCTGCAGCATTGCAGGCACTGAACGCTAATTCGCAGCTCACTCTTCTTTTAGTCGGGAATCCCGATATTATCACGCCATTACTTGCCAAAGCTGACTTTGAACAACGTTCGCGTCTGCAGATTATCCCTGCACAGTCAGTTATTGCCAGTGATGCCCGGCCTTCGCAGGCGATCCGCGCCAGTCGCGGGACATCCATGCGTGTGGCCCTGGAGCTTGTGAAAGAAGGCCGAGCCGAAGCTTGCGTTAGCGCCGGTAATACCGGGGCGCTGATGGGGCTGGCGAAATTATTGCTCAAGCCTCTTGAGGGGATTGAGCGTCCGGCGTTGGTGACGGTATTACCGCACCAGCAAAAGGGCAAAACGGTAGTGCTTGATTTGGGGGCCAACGTCGACTGTGACAGTACCATGCTGGTGCAGTTTGCCGTGATGGGCGCCGTTTTGGCGGAAGAGGTCGTCGGGATCAAAAATCCCCGCGTGGCGCTACTCAATATCGGGGAAGAAGAAACCAAAGGCCTCGACAGTATTCGCGAAGCCTCTTTAATGTTAAAAACAGTCCCAACCATCAATTACATCGGCTACCTTGAGGCGAATGAGTTACTGACGGGAAAAACCGATGTACTGGTGTGTGACGGCTTTACAGGCAATGTCACACTTAAAACGATGGAGGGGGTTGTCAGAATGTTCCTTTCACTGCTGAAATCACAGGGCGAGGGGAAAAAACGGTCGTGGTGGCTGCTGTTATTAAAACGTTGGTTACAAAAAAGCCTGACGAGGCGATTCAGTCACCTCAACCCCGACCAGTATAATGGCGCCTGTCTGTTAGGATTGCGCGGCACGGTGATAAAAAGTCATGGTGCGGCCAATCAGCGAGCATTTGCAGTCGCGATTGAACAGGCAGTGCAGGCGGTGCAGCGACAAGTTCCTCAGCGAATTGCCGCTCGCCTGGAATCTGTATACCCAGCCGGATTTGAACCGCTGGACGATGGCAAAGGCGTAAACCTGCGGGCGCACAGATAATATCGCTGTCTCCCCGGCGCCGCCAGCGTGCCAGACGTTTACAGGTAACGGTATATAACCGAAAAGTGACTGAGCGTACATGTATACGAAGATTATTGGTACTGGCAGCTATCTGCCCGAACAAGTGCGGACTAACGCCGATCTGGAAAAAATGGTTGAGACCTCTGACGAGTGGATTGTCACTCGTACAGGTATTCGTGAACGCCATATCGCCGCGCCTAATGAAACTGTCGCGACGATGGGCTTTACCGCTGCGAATCGCGCGATTGAGATGGCGGGGATCGATAAAGACCAAATTGGCTTGATTGTGGTGGCTACCACATCAGCAACGCATGCATTTCCAAGCGCGGCATGTCAGATTCAAAGTATGCTCGGTATTAAAGGTTGCCCGGCGTTTGATGTCGCGGCAGCGTGCGCAGGTTTCACCTACGCGTTAAGCATCGCCGACCAGTACGTTAAATCCGGCGCGGTTAAACACGCGCTGGTGGTCGGTTCCGATGTATTAGCCCGCACTTGCGATCCTGGCGATCGCGGTACGATCATTATTTTCGGCGATGGCGCAGGCGCGGCCGTACTGAGCGCTTCTGAAGAACCGGGTATTATCTCCACTCATCTTCATGCCGATGGCCGTTACGGTGAATTACTGACCCTGCCGAATGCCGATCGCGTAAATCCGGATAACCCGATTTACCTGACGATGGCGGGCAATGAAGTCTTTAAAGTGGCGGTCACTGAACTGGCGCATATTGTCGATGAGACGCTGGCGGCTAATAACCTGGATCGCTCAGAACTCGATTGGCTGGTGCCGCATCAGGCTAACCTGCGTATCATTAGCGCGACAGCGAAAAAACTCGGCATGTCGATGGACAATGTCGTCGTCACGCTGGACAGGCACGGCAATACCTCCGCGGCTTCTGTGCCGTGCGCGCTGGATGAAGCCGTGCGTGACGGGCGAATTAAAGCCGGTCAGCTGGTATTGCTTGAAGCCTTCGGGGGTGGATTCACCTGGGGCTCCGCGCTGATTCGTTTCTAGTATAAGGATTTAAACATGACGCAATTTGCATTTGTGTTCCCCGGTCAGGGTTCTCAGAGCGTTGGGATGTTGGCCGAGATGGCGGCAAATTACCCTATCGTAGAAGAAACGTTTGCTGAAGCTTCTGCGGCTCTGGGATATGATCTGTGGGCGCTCACCCAGCAAGGTCCAGCGGAAGAACTGAATAAAACCTGGCAGACGCAGCCGGCGCTATTAACCGCTTCCGTCGCGCTTTGGCGCGTTTGGCAGCAGCAGGGCGGTAAAATGCCTGCGTTAATGGCAGGTCACAGCCTGGGCGAATATTCCGCGCTGGTTTGCGCTGGCGTCATCAACTTTGCTGATGCCGTTCGTCTGGTGGAAATGCGCGGTAAATTCATGCAGGAAGCGGTTCCGGAAGGTACTGGCGGCATGTCTGCGATCATAGGGCTGGATGATGCCTCTATTGCTAAAGCCTGTGAAGAATCTGCCGAAGGGCAGGTTGTTTCACCGGTTAACTTTAACTCGCCGGGACAGGTGGTTATCGCCGGGCATAAAGAGGCGGTAGAACGCGCAGGCGCAGCCTGTAAAGCCGCTGGCGCGAAACGCGCGCTGCCGCTGCCGGTGAGCGTACCGTCGCACTGCGCGCTGATGAAACCAGCGGCAGATAAGCTGGCGGTTGAATTAGCCAAAATTACCTTTAACGTGCCAACGGTGCCGGTAGTAAACAACGTTGACGTGAAATGTGAAACCGATGCCGCCGCTATCCGCGATGCGCTGGTTCGCCAGTTGTACAATCCGGTACAGTGGACGAAGAGCGTGGAATTTATCGCGGCGCAGGGCGTTGAACATCTTTATGAAGTGGGTCCAGGTAAAGTCCTCACTGGTCTGACGAAACGTATTGTCGACACCCTGACAGCGTCGGCGCTGAACGAGCCGGCGGCGCTGTCTGCGGCACTTACGCAATAAAAGAGGAAAACCATGAGCTTTGAAGGAAAGATTGCGCTGGTGACTGGTGCAAGCCGTGGCATAGGCCGCGCAATTGCAGAGACTCTCGTTGCCCGCGGCGCGAAAGTTATCGGGACTGCGACCAGTGAAAATGGTGCGAAGAACATTAGCGACTATTTAGGTGCTAACGGGAAAGGTTTGATGCTGAATGTGACCGATCCTGCATCTATTGAGTCTGTTCTGGAAAATATTCGCGCAGAATTTGGTGAAGTGGATATCCTGGTTAATAATGCCGGTATCACTCGTGATAATCTGTTGATGCGAATGAAAGATGATGAGTGGAACGATATTATCGAAACCAATTTATCATCCGTTTTCCGCCTGTCAAAAGCGGTAATGCGCGCTATGATGAAAAAGCGTTGTGGTCGCATTATCACTATTGGTTCTGTGGTTGGTACCATGGGAAATGCAGGTCAGGCAAACTACGCTGCGGCGAAAGCGGGCCTGATCGGTTTCAGTAAATCACTGGCGCGTGAAGTTGCGTCCCGTGGTATTACTGTCAATGTTGTGGCTCCGGGTTTTATTGAAACGGACATGACGCGTGCGCTGTCTGACGATCAGCGTGCGGGTATCCTGGCGCAGGTGCCTGCGGGTCGCCTCGGCGGCGCTCAGGAAATCGCCAGTGCGGTTGCATTTTTAGCCTCTGACGAAGCGAGTTACATCACTGGTGAGACTCTGCACGTCAACGGCGGAATGTACATGGTTTAATCACGATTGAAAAATATTTGCGTTATTAGGGCGAAAGGCCGCAAAATAACGTAAAATCGTGGTAAGACCTGCCGGGATTTAGTTGCAAATTTTTCAACATTTTATACACTACGAAAACCATCGCGAAAGCGAGTTTTGATAGGAAATTTAAGAGTATGAGCACTATCGAAGAACGCGTTAAGAAAATTATCGGCGAACAGCTGGGCGTTAAGCAGGAAGAAGTAACCAACAATGCTTCTTTCGTTGAAGACCTGGGCGCAGATTCTCTTGACACCGTTGAGCTGGTAATGGCTCTGGAAGAAGAGTTTGATACTGAGATTCCGGACGAAGAAGCTGAGAAAATCACCACCGTTCAGGCTGCCATTGATTACATCAACGGCCACCAGGCGTAAGTGAACATCTCCAGGCGGTCGTTCGACCGCCTGAGTTTTATATTTTTGTCCCACTAGAATCATTTTCCCTCCCTGGAGGACAACCGTGTCTAAGCGTCGTGTAGTTGTGACCGGACTGGGCATGTTGTCTCCTGTCGGCAATACCGTAGAGTCTACCTGGAAAGCTCTCCTTGCCGGTCAGAGTGGCATCAGCCTGATCGACCATTTCGATACTAGCGCCTATGCAACGAAATTTGCTGGCTTAGTAAAGGATTTTAACTGTGATGACATTATCTCGCGCAAAGAACAGCGCAAGATGGATGCCTTCATTCAATATGGAATTGTCGCTGGCGTACAGGCCATGCAGGATTCTGGCCTTGAAGTGACGGAAGAGAACGCAAGCCGTATTGGCGCCGCTATCGGCTCCGGTATCGGTGGTCTCGGTCTGATCGAAGAAAACCACAGTTCGCTGGTAAAAGGCGGACCGCGTAAGATTAGCCCGTTCTTTGTCCCGTCGACGATTGTTAACATGGTAGCAGGCCATCTGACTATCATGTATGGCCTGCGTGGGCCAAGCATCTCTATTGCGACTGCCTGTACTTCAGGCGTGCATAACATCGGCCATGCCGCGCGTATCATCGCCTATGGCGATGCGGACGCGATGGTGGCAGGTGGCGCAGAAAAAGCCAGTACGCCGCTGGGTGTAGGCGGTTTTGGCGCAGCGCGCGCGCTGTCGACCCGCAACGATAACCCACAGGCGGCGAGCCGTCCGTGGGATAAAGAACGCGATGGTTTTGTACTGGGCGACGGTGCCGGTATGTTGGTGCTTGAAGAGTACGAACATGCGAAAGCGCGTGGTGCGAAAATCTATGCTGAAATCGTCGGCTTTGGTATGAGCAGCGATGCTTACCATATGACGTCGCCGCCGGAAAATGGCGCAGGCGCTGCGCTGGCGATGGTTAACGCGTTGCGTGATGCCGCGATTGAGCCTGCTCAGATTGGCTACGTCAACGCGCACGGCACGTCGACGCCTGCCGGCGACAAAGCTGAGACGCAGGCGGTTAAGTCAGTCTTTGGCGATGCCGCAAGCCGAGTGATGGTGAGCTCGACCAAATCGATGACCGGCCATCTGTTGGGCGCCGCAGGCGCAGTAGAGTCTATTTTCTCTATTCTGGCGTTACGCGATCAGGCCATTCCGCCAACCATTAATCTGGATAACCCGGATGAAGGTTGCGATCTGGACTTCGTGCCGCATGAAGCGCGCCAGGTCAGCGATCTGGAGTACGCTCTGTGTAACTCCTTTGGCTTTGGCGGAACTAACGGTTCCTTGATTTTTAAAAAGATCTAAGTTAAGCCAGAGACAGACATTAATAAAAAGGTCCGCTTGTCGGGCCTTTTTTATCAGGCATATCACCTCTTGTTCTGCGTTATTCATCCTGCCACACTAGCAGGCGACGGATAAGGAGCCACTATGTTTTTAATTAATGGCCATGCGCAGGATCAACTTGCTGTAAGCGACCGGGCGACGCAGTTCGGCGATGGCAGTTTTACGACCGCACGTATTGTTGATGGCAACATTTGCCATCTGGAAGCGCATCTTCAGCGCTTGCAGGTTGCCTGTGAAAAATTACGGATCGCTTTTAGCCATTGGGCGACCCTTCGGCAAGAGATGACAATGTTGGCCACAGGGCATGATTCAGGCGTGTTGAAAGTGATCATTAGCCGTGGTAGCGGTGGCCGGGGATACAGCGCCATGAATTGTCAGGCAGCTACCCGAATCCTCTCCGTTTCTGCTTATCCCGCTTATTATTCTCAGTGGCGTAAGCAAGGCATCACTCTTACCCTTAGTCCCATACCGCTTGGGCGCAATCCTTATCTTGCCGGATTAAAACATCTGAACCGCCTCGAACAGGTGTTGATTCGCTCTCATCTTGAGCAGACGGACGCCGATGAGGCGCTGGTTCTTGACAGCGAGGGATGGGTTACGGAATGCTGTGCGGCTAATTTGTTCTGGCGTACAGGCGACATTGTTTTTACGCCGCGTCTGGATCAGGCCGGGGTGAACGGCATTATGCGACAATTTTGTTTACGCCAACTGGCGCAATCTCCTTTCCAGGTTCTTGAAGTACAGGCGAGAGAGGAGGCAGTCAGGCAGGCGGATGAGATTATCATTTGCAACGCGCTAATGCCGATTATTCCCATACGCGCCTATCACGGGACGTCGTATTCTTCGCGAACACTGTTTCAATTTTTAGCCCCATTTTGTGAGCATCCGAATTAGTTATGAAAAAATTGTCAGGCGTTTTCCTTCTGCTGTTGGTTGTGCTGGGTATTGCCGCGGGCGTGGGGATGTGGAAAGTTCGCCATCTGGAGAACAGCACGTTACTTATTAAAAACGAGACTATCTTTACGCTCAAGGCGGGAACGGGGCGGCTGGCGCTTGGCGACCAGCTTTATGATGAAAAAATCATTAATCGCCCCCGGGTATTTCAGTGGCTGCTGCGCGTGGAGCCTGAGTTATCGCACTTTAAAGCGGGAACTTACCGTTTTACGCCGGGGATGACCGTACGGGAGATGCTTGAGTTGCTGGAGAGCGGCAAAGAAGCGCAATTCCCGTTGCGGTTTGTGGAAGGGATGCGCCTTAGCGATTACCTGAAACAGTTACGAGAGGCGCCGTATATTCGCCATACATTGCCGGATGATGACTACGCCACTGTCGCTCAGGCATTAAAGCTTGCGCATCCGGAATGGGTAGAAGGGTGGTTCTGGCCCGATACCTGGATGTATACCGCCAACACCAGCGATGTCGCTATTCTCAAGCGAGCGCACCAAAAGATGGTGAAAGCTGTCGATACTGTCTGGAAAGGCCGGGCCGAGGGGCTGCCTTATAAAGATCAGAACCAACTGGTGACAATGGCCTCGATTATTGAAAAAGAAACGGCTGTCGCCAGCGAACGCGATCAGGTGGCCTCAGTCTTTATTAATCGCCTGAGAATCGGTATGCGCCTTCAGACCGATCCCACCGTGATTTACGGAATGGGGACGAGTTATAATGGTAACTTGTCGCGTGCGGATCTGGAAAAGCCGACGGCTTATAACACGTATACCATAACCGGGCTGCCGCCAGGACCGATTGCATCGCCCAGCGAAGCGTCATTGCAGGCGGCGGCGCATCCGGCGAAAACGCCGTATCTCTATTTTGTGGCCGACGGTAAAGGCGGTCACACATTTAACACCAATCTTGCCAGCCATAATCGGTCAGTGCAGGAGTACCTGAAAGTGCTTAAGGAAAAAAATGGGCAGTAATTATATCGTCATCGAGGGCCTGGAAGGCGCCGGAAAAACCACTGCGCGCGACGTGGTGGTGGAGACCCTTGAGCAACTGGGTATTCGTAATATGATTTTTACCCGAGAGCCGGGCGGGACGCAACTTGCCGAAAAGCTAAGAAGTCTGGTGCTGGATATCCGATCGGTAGGCGACGAAGTGATTACCGATAAAGCGGAAGTGCTGATGTTTTATGCCGCTCGCGTACAGCTCGTCGAAACGGTAATCAAACCCGCGCTGGCGCAAGGCATATGGGTGATCGGCGATCGCCACGATCTCTCGACCCAGGCGTATCAGGGGGGAGGGCGCGGCATTGATCAAACCATGCTGGCGACACTACGCGATGCCGTGCTGGGCGATTTTCGTCCTGACCTGACGCTGTATCTGGATGTCACGCCGGAAGTCGGGCTAAAACGCGCCAGAGCGCGCGGCGATTTGGATCGCATTGAGCAGGAATCTTTTGATTTCTTTAACCGGACTCGCGCGCGCTATCTGGAACTGGCGGCGCAAGACTCGCGTATCCGCACCATTGACGCGACCCAGCCGCTGGATGCCGTCATGCGCGACATTCGCGCCACGGTGACGAAGTGGGTGCAGGAGCAAGCGGCATGAAATGGTATTCATGGTTACGGCCCGCCTATGAAAAACTGGTAGAAAGTTACCAGGCGGGACGTGGGCACCATGCGCTACTGATTCAGGCCTTACCTGGCATGGGCGACGAGGCGCTGTGCTATGCGCTGAGCCGTTATCTGTTATGCCAGCAGCCTGAGGGCCACAAAAGCTGTGGGCATTGCCGTGGTTGTCAGCTTATGCAGGCTGGCACGCATCCGGACTATTACACGCTGACGCCGGATAAAGGCAAAAGCAGCCTCGGCGTAGATGCGGTACGCGAGGTCAGCGAGAAATTGTACGAGCACTCCCGTCTGGGCGGCGCGAAGGTGGTGTGGATTGCGGATGCGGCGCTATTAACCGACGCCGCCGCCAATGTGTTGCTCAAAACGCTGGAAGAGCCGCCGGAGCAAACCTGGTTTTTCCTTGCCAGCCCGGAGCCTGCTCGTCTGTTGGCGACATTACGTAGCCGCTGTCGGCTGCATCATCTGGCGGCGCCGTCCGAATCGTATGCGATGTCATGGCTGTCGCGAGAAGTGACGGCGTCACAAGAAGCATTGCTCACGGCGCTACGCCTGAATGCGGGGTCGCCCGGCGCCGCGCTGGCGCTGTTGCAGTCTGAACGTTGGGCGCAGCGTGAGGCGCTGTGTCAGGCGTTGATGGACAGTTTACATACGGGCGACTGGTATGCGTTATTAACGGCGCTCAATCATGAGCAAGCCCCGGCGCGCCTGCATTTGCTGGCGACGCTGCTGGTAGACGCGCTGAAACGTCAGCACGGCGCGTCGTACCTGACAAACGTTGATGCGGACGCGGTTGTTGCCGCGCTGGCGGGGCCGCTATCCCCGGCGCGTATTCAGGCAATCCTGAACGATGTTTGCCATTGTCGTGATCAATTACTTCATGTGACCGGATTAAATCGCGAACTGGTATTAACCGATCTCATTCTCCGCATCGAGCATTACCTGCAACCAGGCACCTTGTTGCCTGTTCCTCATCTTTGAGAGAGACATTATGTTTTTAGTCGACTCACACTGCCATCTTGATGGTCTGGATTATCAATCTTTGCATAAGGACGTGGACGATGTGCTGGCGAAAGCCGCCGCGCGCGATGTGAAGTTCTGTTTAGCGGTGGCGACGACGCTGCCGGGGTATCGCCATATGCGCGAGCTGGTGGGCAAGCGCGATAATGTGGTCTTTTCCTGCGGCGTGCATCCGTTAAATCAGGATGAAGCATATGACGTAGAAGAACTGCGCCTCCTTGCTGCAGAAGACGATGTGGTGGCGATGGGCGAGACCGGGCTTGATTACTTTTACACGCCTGAGACCAAAATCCGCCAGCAGGCGTCTTTTATTCATCATATCCAGATTGGCCGCGAATTGCATAAACCGGTGATTGTCCATACTCGCGACGCGCGTGCCGATACGCTGGCTATCCTGCGCGAAGAAAAAGTGACGGATTGCGGCGGCGTACTACACTGTTTTACAGAAGACAGAGAAACGGCCGGCAAATTGCTGGATCTGGGGTTTTATATCTCTTTTTCCGGCATCGTAACGTTCCGTAACGCTGAACAGTTGCGTGATGCGGCGCGCTATGTGCCGCTGGATCGGTTATTAGTCGAGACCGATTCTCCTTATCTGGCGCCGGTGCCGCATCGCGGTAAAGAGAACCAGCCTGCGATGGTACGCGACGTCGCAGAATATATGGCGGTATTGAAAGGGGTTGCCGTTGAAGAACTGGCGCAGATCACCACCGATAACTTTGCTCGCCTGTTCCATATTGACGCGTCTCGCCTGTCATCAATCCGTTAAACGAGTTTTTTTAAAGCTCGTAATTAATAAGCAAAGCGCGTAAAGTTCACCGCCACAAAAGGGGCGGTGAACGAGCTTGTGGAAACATTCGGAAACTCATTTTGGCAGAATGTGATACTTTTTAGGCTATCTGGCGCTGAAACGTGATAGCCGTCAAACAAAATCAGACGTATTTATTTTACTCTGTGTAATAAATAAAAGGGCACTTAGATGTCCTGTCCACGGCGGGGTTCTCCCCCCTCGCCAATGCGTGAGAACGTAGAAAAGCACAAATACTCAGGAGCACTCTCAATTATGTTTAAGAATGCATTTGCTAACCTGCAAAAGGTCGGTAAATCGCTGATGCTGCCGGTATCCGTACTCCCTATCGCAGGTATCCTGCTGGGTGTCGGTTCCGCTAACTTCAGCTGGCTGCCAGCCGTTGTATCGCACGTTATGGCAGAAGCGGGCGGATCTGTTTTTGCCAATATGCCGCTGATTTTCGCTATCGGCGTGGCGTTGGGCTTCACCAACAACGACGGCGTTTCGGCTCTGGCGGCGGTAGTAGCGTATGGCATCATGGTGAAAACCATGGCTGTGGTTGCGCCGCTGGTTCTGCATTTACCTGCTGAAGAGATCGCCGCTAAACACCTTGCTGATACGGGTGTTCTCGGGGGGATTATCTCCGGTGCGATCGCAGCGTATATGTTTAACCGCTTCTACCGTATCAAACTGCCTGAGTATCTGGGCTTCTTTGCGGGCAAACGCTTCGTGCCGATCATTTCGGGTCTGGCCGCTATTTTTACCGGTGTGGTGCTGTCTTTCGTATGGCCGCCAATCGGTACGGCTATCCAGGCGTTCTCGCAGTGGGCGGCTTATCAGAATCCGGTTGTCGCGTTTGGTATTTACGGTTTTATCGAGCGTTGCCTGGTGCCGTTTGGTCTGCATCATATCTGGAACGCTCCTTTCCAGATGCAGATCGGCGAATACACCAACGCAGCGGGTCAGGTATTCCACGGCGACATTCCGCGCTATATGGCGGGCGACCCGACGGCGGGTATGTTGTCTGGCGGCTTCCTGTTCAAAATGTACGGTCTGCCGGCTGCGGCCATTGCTATCTGGCACTCTGCTAAACCGGAAAACCGCGCAAAAGTGGGCGGTATCATGATTTCCGCCGCGCTGACCTCGTTTTTGACGGGTATTACCGAGCCTATCGAGTTCTCCTTCATGTTCGTGGCGCCGATCCTGTACATCATTCACGCGATTCTGGCAGGTCTGGCATTCCCGATCTGTATCCTGCTGGGGATGCGTGACGGTACGTCGTTCTCCCACGGTCTGATCGACTTTATCGTGCTGTCCGGTAACAGCAGCAAATTGTGGCTGTTCCCGATTGTTGGTGCCGGTTATGCGATTGTGTACTACACCGTGTTCCGTGTGCTGATCAAAGCGCTGGATCTGAAAACGCCGGGTCGTGAAGACACTACTGATGACGCAAAAGCGGGCGCGACCAGCGAAATGGCGCCGGCTTTGGTTGCGGCGTTTGGCGGTAAAGAGAACATCACTAACCTGGATGCCTGTATCACGCGTCTGCGCGTGAGCGTAGCCGATGTAGCGAAAGTGGATCAGGCTGGCCTGAAGAAACTGGGTGCGGCAGGCGTTGTCGTCGCGGGTTCCGGCGTTCAGGCTATTTTCGGTACGAAATCCGATAACCTGAAAACGGAAATGGATGAGTACATCCGTAACAGCTAAGCAGTAATGATGTTGGGGAGAAAAAAGGCAGCCATTCGGCTGCCTTTTTTAATGGCGCTTTACATGCCGCTCTCCGACAGTCTGTCAGAACTGATAATTGGCGGTGAGGCTGACGTTACGCGGCGCGCCGTAAACAATGGAACCATCAATATTGGTGTCGTAGGTTTTATCAAACAGGTTGTTGATGTTTCCCTGTACGGAGAAATTTTTCGTCACCTGATAGCGGGTAAACAGATCGACCAGCGCATAGCTGCCCTGTTCGGCGCGGAAAGTGCCGTACGGCGTCGTGGTATCTTTGTAAACCCGATTCTGCCAGTTCACGCCGCCGCCGACCGTCAGCTCCGGTATCGCCGGCAGACGATAGCGGGTGAATAACTTCACGCTGGTGCGCGGGAGATTAGGGTTCACGGCGTTACCTTCATTGTCCTCGGCAACATACCGGGTAGCCCCGAAAGTCATCTGCCAGTTATCGGTAATTGCGCCGTTCACTTCAAATTCGACGCCTTTGCTCACCGTTCCGTCAGTAGACTTCCAGGCAAACTCCCCATTACTGCCAGGGATGGGAATAGTGGTTGCCTGAGCGACGTTATTCTGCTCAATGCGGAACACGGACAACGTGGTGGTGAGGCGACTGTTCATCCAGTCGGACTTCAGACCCGCTTCATAGTTATTACCGGTAATCGGAGCCAGATATTGACCCGCTTTGTCGCGTTTATTCTGCGGCTGAAAGATAGAGGTATAACTGGCATAAGCGGACCAGTTGTCGTTGATATCATAAATCAGCCCGGCATACGGCGTGGTATGGTTTTTCTCCATGCTGTAGGTCAGTGTATCAACACGCCAGTTGGTATAACGAGCGCCGAGAATCAGATGCAGCGGGTCGGCCAGCGAAATGCGCGTAGTGGCATACAGCGATTTCATATGCGTGGTATCGTCCTGCGCCAGATTTTGTGGCGCCCAGTGGGTTTGGGGGAAATTACCGTTAAAGGCGCTGAAGTTGCCAATGTCGTCCGGAAAGACGTTCGCCCAGGCGCTAAAATAGCGGTTATTCTGTTTACTATAACTGCCGCCAAACATCATATTGTGCTGACGGCCAAACAGCTCATAAGCGCCATCGGCAAAGAGATCTATGGCATCTACTTTGCGCTTGCCGCTGTTCCAGCCCGTACCGCCGACCACGGGGTAGCTTGCGCCATAAGGACTCACCAGCGTACCTGTCTCTTTATCGACTAACGCATCGATATACATCATTTTACTGTCGAATTTGACCTCAGTATGGGTCGCATTCAGGGTCGCCTGCCAGCTTTCGGCAAAACGCTGTTTAAGCGTGACGAAGAATTTATTTATCTCTTTGTTGTTATAAGCCCAGTCCGGGGCGGTACTACGCGCGCGGTCATAGCTATTTTTGCTGCCATCGGTGTTCCAGCGCGGCAGACCGCCCCAGGTTGGGCTGTTGACATCAATTTTTTGATATTCATAACCGGCTGAAAGGTTGGTGGTTGTACCCAGATCGGCATCGACAATTCCGGAAAAGAACGCTTTCTCACTGTTATAGCGGTCCAGCCAGGAATCATTATTCTGATAACCCGCCACGATGCGCCCACGGACATTGCCGTCCGCGGTGAGCGGACTTTGCGTAACGCTGCTTATTCCAGCTACCGTATTCTGTGGAAACGTTACCTTTGAACTCCCGACTGGTGGCGTGTTTACGGATCATATTAATTGAGGCCGAAGGATTACCGGTCCCGGTCATCAGCCCATTCGCGCCGCGAACCACCTCCACGCGCTCATACAGCGCGGTATCCGTTAGCGCATCGCCCAGATTCCAGCGGGACTCAAAATACGTTGGAATACCGTCAACCATATAGTTGTCAATTTCAAACCCGCGCGAGTAATAGCTGATGCGATCGGAGTCAGCCTGGCTTCCGCTGATCCCTAGCGTATTGGTCATCACTTCGCCCAGGGTTTGCAACTGCTGGTCTTCCATACGCTGCTGGCTGACAATACTGACCGACTGCGGGATATCGCGCTGAGTCATCGGCATTTTGGTGCCCGCTGCGGTCGTTTTCACGCTGTAATCCTGTTCTTCGCGGTTTACGGCGTCAGCGGTCGTCGCGCCTTCGACAATAACGGTATCCTCAGCCGCGAAGGCGGCAGGCATAAATGCCATCGCCATACCCATAGCTAACAGCGACGGTGCGGCGGTGGACGGAAGGTGTTTGTCCCGGCGGTATTGAATGAAAGACATCTGAAAATCCTTGCTTGTTATTGGGGTAAGTTCAGGACGTATGACGTTGAACCTTTTCATTCTTTGCTAGTTAATGTGTATAAAAATGCAAATGAGAAATATACGCATTTGTATTAAATGTGTAAAACGGTATAACCAGGGAAACTAGAAATATTTTTTAAGCGTACAAAGGCGTCATGGCAGGGGGATATGGCGGTAAGTCCAGCATGTAGTCATTTTTCGCTTAATATATCGTGGGTTAAAGTTGAAAGAGCGTCGGTAACTCGCTCATACTCTATACTCGCAGTATGGCTCGGCGTAGCATGTGCGCTGCAAGGGCTATTATGAAAAAGGAAAACGTCGTGGCAGAAGAAACTATATTCAGCAAAATTATTCGTCGTGAAATCCCTTCGGATATCGTTTATCAGGATGAGCTGGTCACCGCCTTTCGTGATATTTCACCGCAGGCGCCGACGCATATCTTGATTATTCCCAATATCCTGATCCCAACCGTCAATGACGTGACGGCGGAACATGAACAGGCGTTAGGTCGGATGATCACCGTGGCGGCGAAAATCGCCGAACAGGAAGGCATTGCCGAAGATGGGTATCGTTTAATCATGAATACCAACCGTCATGGGGGCCAGGAGGTTTATCATATCCATATGCACCTACTGGGCGGCCGCCCGCTAGGCCCGATGCTGGCGCATAAAGGCTTGTAAGTATGATCAAAGGATGCATCGCGGTTTCTCTGGGCTTGCTGCTGCTTACCGGCTGCCGGTCACACCCTGAAATTCCGGTAAGCGACGCGCAGTCGCTGGTGATGGAGTCCACGGTTCTGGCGGCGGGCGTCACCGCAGAGCCGCCTGAACTGACGGCGTCTGATATCCAGCCATCAGCCTCTTCCCGCGTCTATAACGAAAGGCAAGAGCCCATAACCGTTCATTATCGGTTTTACTGGTATGACGCGCGGGGGCTGGAGATGCATCCGCTGGAGGCGCCGCGTAGCGTAACCATACCCGCGCGTTCGTCGGTAACGCTATTTGGCAGCGCCAATTATCTGGGGGCGCATAAGGTCAGGCTTTATCTTTATTTGTGAGGAGTGAATTTTGATGACAAAAATGCATCGCTACGCCGCCATTGCTGCGCTGGCGATATTTCTCTCCGGGTGTATGGCGCAACGTCAACCTGCGCCAGTTGAAGAGGTAAAACCAGCGCCAGAACAACCCGCGCAGCCACCGCAACCTCCTGTTGTGCCGTCTGTGCCAACCATTCTACAGCAACCGGGGCCGATCGAACATGAAGATCAAACGGGCCAGCCAGCGCCTAAGGTGCGCCACTATGACTGGAACGGCGCGATGCAACCGCTGGTCAGCAAAATGTTGCAGGCTGATGGCGTGACGGCCGGAAGCGTATTGCTTGTCGACAGCGTGAATAACCGGACGAATGGGTCGTTAAATGCGAACGAGGCAACGGAAACGTTACGTAATGCGCTGGCGAACAACGGTAAATTTACGCTGGTCTCCGTACAGCAACTCTCGATGGCAAAACAGCAGTTAGGGTTGTCTCCGCAGGATAGTCTGGGAACGCGCAGTAAAGCTATTGGCATTGCGCGCAATGTCGGGGCGCAATATGTACTTTACTCCAGCGCATCCGGTAACGTTAACGCGCCTGCATTACAGATGCAGTTAATGCTGGTGCAAATGGGCGAGATAATCTGGTCAGGTAAAGGTGCGGTCCAACAACAATAATCCCTTAACGCGCGACGAGATCCTGTCGCGCTATTTTCCCCAGTATCGTCCCGCCGTCGCCGCATCGCAGGGGCTAAGCGGCGGGAGCTGTATTATTGCCCACGATACTCACCGTATCGTGCTGCGCCGTCATCACGACCCCGACGCTCCACCAGCCCATTTTTTACGTCATTACCGCGCCTTATCCCAATTGCCGGCCAGTCTTGCGCCGCGAGCGCTTTTTTATACGCCGGGCTGGATGGCGGTAGAATATCTGCATGGTGTGGTAAATTCCGCTCTGCCAGATGCCGACGAACTGGCGGCCTTACTGTATCATTTGCATCAACAGCCGCGTTTTGGCTGGCGTATCGCGCTATCGCCACTATTGGCGCAGTACTGGTCGTGTTGCGATCCGGCGAGGCGTACGCCGTTTTGGTTGCGGCGGCTCAAACAGTTGCAAAAAAACGGTGAACCTCGCCCGCTGCGGCTCGCGCCTTTGCATATGGATGTCCATGGCGACAATATAGTATTAACGTCCGCCGGGTTGAGACTGATTGACTGGGAGTATGCCGGCGACGGCGATATTGCGTTGGAGCTGGCGGCAGTATGGGTTGAGGATGAACGCCAGCACCGACAACTGGCAGACGCGTATGCAGCGTGCGCGCGAATCGACGCCCGGCAGCTATGGCGACAGATACGATTATGGCACCCCTGGGTCATTATGCTAAAAGCAGGGTGGTTCGAATACCGCTGGCGACAAACTGGCGAGCAACAATTTATCAGGCTGGCCGATGAAACCTGGCGCCAGCTACGTATGAAAGGATAAGGAGAGCAGTGTGGGCCCAGTAATGTTGAATGTCGAAGGATGTGAGCTGGATGCGGAGGAGCGCGAGATACTGGCGCATCCGCTGGTTGGCGGGCTTATTCTGTTCACGCGTAATTACCATGACCCGGAACAGCTGCGCGAATTAGTGCGCCAGATTCGGGCGGCATCGCGTAACCATCTGGTGGTGGCCGTCGATCAGGAAGGCGGGCGCGTACAGCGTTTCCGTGAAGGGTTTACCCGCCTGCCCGCGGCGCAATCTTTTTTTGCGCTGCATGGGCTGGAAGAGGGGGGGCGACTGGCGCAGGAGGCTGGGTGGCTGATGGCCAGCGAAATGATCGCGATGGATATTGATATCAGTTTTGCGCCAGTGCTGGACGTCGGGCATATCAGCGCGGCAATTGGCGAGCGTTCTTATCATGCCGATCCCGCAAAAGCGTTGGCAATGGCAACACGCTTTATTGACGGTATGCATGACGCCGGGATGAAAACGACCGGTAAGCATTTCCCCGGCCACGGCGCGGTCACGGCGGACTCCCACAAAGAGACGCCGTGCGATCCACGTCCTGAAACGGACATCCGTGGCAAAGATATGTCGGTGTTCCGCACGCTGATTAGCGAGAATAAACTGGATGCGATTATGCCTGCGCACGTGATCTACCGCGCTATCGATCCGCGTCCGGCAAGCGGTTCGCCGTACTGGCTGAAAACGGTGCTGCGTCAGGAGTTAGGCTTTGATGGCGTCATTTTCTCCGACGATCTGTCGATGGAGGGCGCGGCGATTATGGGCAGCTATGCTGAGCGCGCTCAGGCGTCGCTGGATGCGGGTTGCGATATGATTCTGGTCTGCAATAATCGTAAAGGCGCAGTCAGCGTGCTGGATAATCTGTCGCCGATCAAAGCAGAACGTGTTACACGTTTGTATCATAAAGGTTCATTTTCACGCCGGGAGCTCATGGACTCAGCACGCTGGAAAACAGCCAGCGCCCAGCTCAACCAGTTACATGAACGCTGGCAGGAAGAAAAAGCAGGTCATTAACTCGAGTTTTCGTGAGGGTGCCAGATGATTATTTATTTACACGGTTTTGATTCAAATAGTCCGGGCAACCATGAAAAAGTGTTGCAATTACAGTTTATCGACCCGGATGTTCGGCTGGTAAGCTACAGTACGCGGCATCCTAAGCACGATATGCAGCATCTGCTGAAAGAAGTGGACAAAATGTTGCAGTTGAATGTGGACGAGCGCCCTTTAATCTGTGGCGTGGGGCTGGGCGGTTACTGGGCGGAGCGGATTGGCTTTTTGTGCGATATCCGTCAGGTGGTTTTTAACCCGAACCTGTTCCCCTATGAAAACATGGAGGGGAAAATCGATCGCCCGGAAGAATATGCGGACATCGCTACAAAGTGCGTGACCAACTTTCGCGAAAAAAATCGCGATCGCTGTCTGGTGATCCTCTCGCGTCATGACGAAGCGCTGGACAGCCAACGCTCAGCGCAAGCGCTTCACCCGTATTATGAAATTGTGTGGGATGAGGAACAGACTCACAAATTCAAAAATATTTCGCCGCATTTGCAACGTATCAAAGCGTTTAAAACGCTGGGATAACGCCATCCGGCAATATGGCGTTATCAGTGACCGGATAACCAGCCTTGCGGCTGGTTTTTTTATGCTCAATTCTCGCAAACTGTCTATCTTTTCAGCATGAAAACTTGATGCACATCAATTTTGGTATGACCAATGCACCGTTCATGCTATTCTCATATCAGAAGCTTATTCTCATTAACGTAACTTGTTGTTAATTAAAGGCTATACTAATAACTTTTAATTAACAATTGGTTAATAAATTTAAGGGGGTCACGTTGACTACACCATTAAAAAAGATCGTGATTGTCGGCGGCGGCGCTGGCGGGCTGGAAATGGCGACGCAGTTAGGCCATAAACTGGGGCGCAAGAAAAAAGCGAAAATCACGCTGGTAGACAGAAATCACAGCCATCTGTGGAAACCATTGCTGCACGAAGTGGCGACTGGCTCTCTGGACGAAGGCGTGGATGCGCTGAGCTATCTGGCTCATGCGCGTAATCATGGTTTCCAGTTCCAGCTGGGGTCGGTGATGGATATCGATCGCGAAGCGAAGACCATCACCATTGCCGAGTTGCGTGATGAAAAGGGCGAACTGCTGGTGCCGGAGCGCAAAATCGCGTATGACACGCTGGTGATGGCGCTGGGCAGCACCTCTAATGATTTCAACACGCCGGGCGTGAAAGAGCACTGTATCTTCCTCGATAACCCGCATCAGGCGCGCCGTTTTCACCAGGAGATGCTGAACCTGTTCCTCAAGTATTCGGCTAATCTGGGCGCGAACGGTAAGGTCAATATCGCCATCGTTGGCGGCGGTGCGACGGGGGTTGAGCTGTCGGCTGAACTGCATAATGCGGTAAAACAGCTGCATAGCTATGGTTATAAGGGGCTGACCAACGACGCGCTGAACGTGACGTTGGTTGAGGCTGGCGAGCGTATTCTGCCTGCGTTGCCGCCGCGTATCTCCAGCGCCGCGCATAATGAACTGACCAAACTGGGCGTTCGCGTGCTGACGCAAACTATGGTCACCAGCGCCGACGAAGGCGGTCTGCATACGAAAGAAGGTGAATATATTCAGGCCGATCTGATGGTGTGGGCGGCGGGTATCAAAGCGCCAGATTTTATGAAAGAGATTGGTGGTCTGGAAACGAACCGCATTAACCAACTGGTGGTGGAACCGACGCTGCAAACCACGCGCGATCCTGATATTTATGCGATTGGCGACTGCGCTTCCTGCGCACGTCCGGAGGGAGGTTTTGTGCCGCCTCGCGCTCAGGCGGCGCATCAGATGGCTACCTGCGCGATGAATAACATTCTGGCGCAGATGAATGGCAAACCGCTGAAAGCTTACCAGTATAAAGATCATGGATCGCTGGTCTCTCTGTCCAACTTCTCTACCGTGGGTAGTCTGATGGGGAACCTGACCCGCGGTTCAATGATGATTGAAGGACGTATCGCCCGCTTCGTGTATATCTCGCTATACCGTATGCACCAGATAGCGCTGCATGGATACTTTAAAACCGGCCTGATGATGCTGGTGGGCAGTATTAACCGCGTCATTCGTCCGCGTCTGAAACTGCATTAATTTCTCTGCGCCTCACCGGCTGCTCGCGCCGGTGAGCGCTTCTCCATCTCTTGCTTCGGAGTTGTCCGAATCCTTCAGCTTTACCGCCTCATCCCGCATTTTTCATCCTCATTCCGATTGGCTTTGTTCGCATACTGGTTGCAAAATTGTTACCAATAGCAACGAAGGAGGAGCTCCCGTGAATAAATCAATGTTGGCGGGTATAGGGATTGGCGTAGCGGCTGCGCTGGGTGTGGCGGCAGTGGCCAGTCTCAACGTATTTGATCGTAGTCCGCAATATGCGCAGGTGATATCGGCTAAACCGATTAAAGAGACGGTAAAAACGCCGCGTCAGGAGTGCCGTAATGTCACGGTCACGCATCGCAGACCGGTTCAGGACGAAAACCGTATTGCCGGCTCGGTGCTTGGCGCAGTAGCAGGCGGCGTGATTGGACATCAATTTGGCGGCGGTCGTGGTAAAGATGTGGCGACGGTCGTCGGGGCGCTGGGCGGCGGTTATGCTGGCAATCAAATCCAGGGGTCAATGCAGGAAAGTGATACTTACACTACCACGCAGCAACGCTGTAAGACGGTGTATGACAAATCTGAAAAGATGCTTGGCTACGACGTGACCTACAAAATTGGCGATCAGCAGGGCAAAATCCGCATGGATAAAGACCCCGGAACGCAAATTCCCCTCGACGGCAATGGCCAACTGGTTCTGAATAACAAAGCATAAAAAAGCTGTACTCTGCAAGTTAGCCCCTCATTCGCTCAGGCTGAGGGGCTTTTTTTATCCGAAGCCGCGTCGTTCAGGACTTAAGTAGTTCAGGCCAGATGCGCAGAGTCGTACGCATAATTTGCATCAGTTGTTCGAAGGTGGCTCCTTCACGGGCGCTGATCGACATTCCCTGTAAAATACAGTTTATATATTCCGCGAGCGCCTGCGGGTTACAGTGCGCCGGAATTTCACCGCGCTCCTGACGTTGGCGCAGAAACTGGATGAGCGTCTGTTCCTGCATGGCGTGGCGTGATTTTACCGTGCGGGCGATATCGCGCGAGGAGGCGGCGAGGGTGGCGGACGTATTAATCATAAAGCAGCCAGCCGGCGTGTCTGTACTGGTAAAGCAGGCGGCAATTTCTGTGAAGTAATCTTCCAGCGCCGATTCCACGCTTTTCTCTTCACAAAAGAGCTGGGCTTCGTGCTTTGAGGCAAAGCGAGTGATGTAGCGATCCAGGACAGCGCGAAATAATCCTTCTTTATTAGTGAATTCCGCATAGAGAGTAGGCGCTTTCGCCCCGGTAGCCTCTACGAGATCGGCAAGCGAAGTTGCTTCATAGCCGTGCTGCCAGAAGAGAGTCATGGCCTTATCAAGCGCGGCTTCCCTGTCGAACACTTTTGGTCGGCCACGGCTTTTCTTCGCGCAACTCGTGGTATCCGTTGTCATGATGCCGTTGTACCTGTTTAAAGAGCGGTCTCTCTATTATAAAAACAAACCACTTCTGGCTCCAGAGTATTCATTAGAAAAATAAATCAATTCTATTCACATGAAAAATAACATCTTTATAAATTATATAACGATCATTATAAAAAGAAGTTGACGTGTGATGTAGATCACATCTATGATTAATTTATCGATCGTTAAGTTAATGCTTACGACACCCATTCATCTGCTAAAGGTCATCACTATGAAAAACGTAAAAAACCTCATCGCTGCTGCCGTACTGAGTTCGCTCTCATTCGCCAGCTTCGCCGCCGTTGAAGTTCAGGCAACGCCAGAAGGTCAACAGAAGTTCGGTACCATTTCCGCGAATGGCGGCACGAATCTGGGCTCGCTGGAAGATCAGCTGGCGCAAAAAGCGCAGGAGATGGGGGCGAAGTCTTTCCGTATTACCTCTGTTACCGGCCCGAATACCCTTCACGGTACGGCGGTAATCTATAAGTAAGCATTAACCCTCATTAATGCCGCTGCGATTGCCACAATAAAAAAAGAAAGCCTCGCGATGCATCGCGAGGCTTTTTTGTCGGTCAGCTATTCACGTTTACAGCGACTGCGGTTTCGCCTCTGCTTGACGGGTTACATCCACCGGCATTCCGGAACGCACTTCCATAACATGTTCCATCACCGCAGCATCGGTCTGCGGCGCGTCCTTAAAGGCCTGCATCGGGCCATTCAGCACAATCGGCAGCACCTGCGGATCGTCGCCTATATTTTTAGACAGCGGCTGATGAACTTCCACCAGTCGCACGCCGCCTGGCTCCACCGAGGCTTTAATCGGCGTATTGATAATATTCACTTTGGTTCCCGGCGTGACCTGACGGAACAATGTCTCTATATCACCGTCGCGCAGACGGATACAGCCGGAACTGACGCGCATACCAATGCCAAAATCGGCATTCGTGCCATGTAACAGATAGACGCCGCCGTAGGCCGCTAAACGAATCGCGTGATGCCCCATTGGGTTATCGGGACCGGCAGGCACCACGGCGGGGAGATCGATGCCTTGCGCTTTATAACGTGCGCGAATATTGGCGGTCGGCGTCCAGGTTGGATTGGCGCGTTTATCCGAAATGGTCGTCACCATCGTTGGCGTCAGGGTATCGCCGCCCAGTTGGCCAATCCCGATAGGGTAGACCGTGACCGTATTTTTCCCCGGTTGATAATAGTAAAGCCGTAATTCCGCGAGGTTAATGACAATCCCTTCACGTGGCGCGTCCGGTAGCAGCGTTTGCAGCGGAATCGTCAGCACGCTGCCTGCGCGTGGCACGTAAGGATCAATGCCGGGGTTGGCCTGTAACAGGGCTAAAAAGCCCACGTTATATTTTTTGGCGATCGCCTCCAGCGAGCCGCCGTCGTCTTCAACGACATGGAATTTATTTTCTCCCACCAGTCGACTGCCGGGGGGCGGAAGAGGCCACGTATTCGCCTGCGCGGGAAGGGCAAGCATGATGGTCGCGGTAAGCGCAAACAACGCCCACCAGCGAGAGAGTCGCGTATTGTTGAACATTATAATAAGCCCATGATTATTATGTGGTTATTTTTATAAAAGAGGAAATAAGAATTATGGCGGTTGGCTGTGTCTGGAACTGCAGGGAAGTGCAAAGAATTTGTAAAGATTAGGCCGGACGCAGAGTAATGACGCCCGGCCTGACGCTTATGCAATAGCGTTTTCTTCCAGTTGCTGCATAAACTGGCGTACCCAGTCTATACGCGTTTTACGTTCGCTTAAATCCTGAATAAACTTGAGGCGCGTCGGGCCATCCAGACGGAAATGCTGCGGCTGTTTTTGCAGCAACCCGATAAGCCAGGCGGGGTCAACGTGGTTTTTCTCGGCGAACTCAATCGTTCCGCCTTTCTCGTTACCCTCCAGTTTTCGGATGCCGAGCTTTTGCGCCTGTTGGCGCAGGCGGGCGATATCCAGCAGATTACGCGCCGGATCGGGCAGCAGGCCGAAGCGGTCGATCAATTCCACTTTGATCTCCTCCAGCTCGTTTTCGTTCTTCGCGCTGGCAATGCGTTTATAGAATGACAGCCGGGTATTAACATCCGGAATAAAATCATCTGGCAGCAACGACGGCATTCGCAGCTCGACTTCCGTTTGCTGACTGGTGAGATCTTCCAGCGAGGGTTCGCGGCCTGCTTTCAGCGCATCGACGGCGTTTTCCAGCAGTTCCATGTAGAGTGAGAAGCCAATGGTTTCCATTGAGCCGCTTTGCTCTTCGCCAAGCAGTTCGCCCGCGCCGCGGATCTCCAGGTCGTGGGTCGCCAGCGCAAACCCGGCGCCTAAATCCTCCAGCGACGCAATCGCCTCCAGCCGTTTTTGCGCATCGGTGGTCATGGCCTTAGGATGTGGCGTCAACAGCCAGGCGTAGGCCTGGTGGTGCGAGCGCCCAACGCGGCCACGCAGCTGGTGCAACTGCGCGAGGCCGAAATGATCCGCGCGTTCAATGATGATCGTGTTAGCGGTGGGAATGTCGATCCCCGTTTCGATAATGGTAGTACACACCAGCACGTTAAAACGTTGATGGTGGAAATCGTTCATGACCCGTTCCAGCTCACGTTCACGCATCTGCCCGTGGCCTATAGCGATTCGCGCTTCCGGTACCAGTTCCGCCAGCCGCTCTGCGGCTTTCTGAATATTTTCGACGTCATTGTACAAATAGTAAACCTGACCGCCGCGCAGGGTTTCACGCAGAATCGCTTCCCTTACTACCAGGCTATCATACTCGCGAACAAAGGTTTTTACCGCCAGACGACGGGCAGGGGGAGTGGCGATAATGGAGAGATCGCGCATACCGCTCATCGCCATATTCAGCGTCCGCGGGATCGGCGTCGCCGTGAGCGTCAGAATATCGACATCGGCGCGCATCGCCTTAATTCGCTCTTTGTGGCGCACGCCGAAACGGTGCTCTTCATCGACAATCAGCAGGCCCAGGTCGCGCAGCTTCACATCGCTTTGTAGCAGTTTATGCGTACCGATCAGAATATCGATCTTACCCTCGGCGGCTTCCGCCAGGATTTGTGTCTGCTCTTTGGCGCTGCGAAAGCGGGACAGAATCTCAATGCGTACCGGCCAGTTGGCGAAACGGTCGCGGAAGTTATCATAGTGTTGCTGCGCCAGCAGCGTGGTTGGCACCAGTACCGCTACTTGTTTATGGTTTTCCACTGCCAGGAACGCGGCGCGCATCGCCACTTCGGTTTTGCCGAAGCCGACGTCGCCGCACACCAGCCTGTCCATCGCCAGCGGTTGGCACATATCGCTCAATACGGCGTTAATCGCCTGTGCCTGATCGGGCGTCGTTTCAAACGGGAAGCTGTCGCAGAATAACTGATACTGCTCACGATCATGCTTAAAGGCAAACCCCTCTTTTGCCGCCCGTTGCGCATAAATATCCAACAGTTCCGCTGCGACATCGCGCACTTTTTCCGCCGCTTTCTGCCGGGCGCGCGACCAGGCGTCGCCGCCCAGTTTATGCAGCGGCGCACTTTCTTCCGCGCCGCCGGCATAGCGGCTAATCAGATGCAATGAGGAGACCGGCACATACAGTTTGGCGTCATTGGCGTAGGTGAGCATCAGATACTCACCCTTGATGCCGCCAGCCTCCAGAGTGGTCATGCCGGCATAGCGTCCGACGCCGTGCTCCAGATGCACTACCGGCTGACCGACGTGGAGCTCCGCCAGGTTACGAATCAACGTATCCGGGTTGATCGTGCGGCGGGAATCCAGGCGGCGACGCGCCACCCGCTCACCCAAAAGATCGCTTTCACAAATCAGCGCCAGATTGCGTTGGGTGTCGATAAAGCCATGTTCTGCGGCGCCAATCATCAGATAGCGTCCCGCATCCTGCGCCTCGTCCTGGCGTAATATCCGCTTCGGCGCGATTTTTATGCGAGCCAGGAGCTCTCCCAGCGCTTCGCGGCGTCCTTCGCTTTCCACAGAAAAAATCACCGGGCCGCTGAAAGATTCGAGGAACTTACGCAGCGCGTCCAGCGGCGCTTTCTGCTGTGCCTGGATAGCCAAATCCGGTAATTTCTGGAAACCAAGATTGGTATTGGCGGCTTTTTCCGGCAGATGGTCGGTTTTAAGCTGGAGGCGAGGCCAGCGTTTAAGCTCGGAAAAGAGCTCATCTACCCGTAGCCAGAGGGCTTCCGGCGGCAAAAGCGGGCGCATAGGATCGACGCCGCGATTTTCAAAACGCGCCAGCGTATCGGCCTGAAAGCGTTCGGCGCTGGTTTCCAGCGAGCCAGTATTCACCACCAGAGTATTGGCGGGGAAATAGCTAAATAATGGCGGTAACGGTTCGCTGAAAAAGAGCGGCTGCCAGTATTCGATCCCGGCGGGCAAGGTGCCTTTGCTGACCTGCTGATAGATGTGTTCGGCGTCGCGTTTTACCTCAAAGGTATCGCGCCACTGGCTACGGAAAAGCTCAATAGCGGCTTTGTCGGTAGGAAATTCGTGCGCGGGCAACAAATTGATGGCCTCGACCTCCTCCAGCGTACGCTGGGTATCCGCGTCAAACAGACGCAGGCTGTCGATTTCATCATCAAAAAAGTCGAGGCGATAAGGCTGTTCGCTGCCCATCGGAAAGAGATCCAACAGCGCGCCGCGCGTCGCGTATTCGCCATGCTCCATCACCTGATCGACATGCCGATAACCGGCGCTGTCAAGCTGCGCGCGCAGAGCGTCGCGGGACAGCCGCTGGCCTTTTTTCATCACCAGCGCATGACCATGCAGATAGCTATGCGGACAAACGCGCTGCATCAGGGTGTTTACCGGTACAATCAAGACGCCGCGCTGCATCGACGGCAACTGGTAGAGCGTGGACAGGCGCGAAGAGATAATTTCCTGATGCGGGGAGAAGCTGTCATACGGTAGCGTTTCCCAGTCCGCCAGGTTCATCACCATCTGATCGGTAAACTGGCGGATTTCATCATGCAATCGCAGAGCATTTTGCATGTCAGGCGCTATGAGTACCACCGGACCGGCATGGCGTTCGGCTATCTCCGCCACCAGCGTAGCGCAGGCGGCACCGGTAAGTTCGCCCAACTGGCGCTGATCGCCCGCTTTTGTCGGCAGCGTGTAACGTTGTTTTTCAGGCATAACGGTTGTCAGTATCTCTTTTTGTTTTACGCCGCACTCTACGCGTCACCCTTCAGGCTGCTTCATGGTTGGCTGCGCGCCGGGACAGCATGAAGGACTCAGGTATTCAGGGGCATATGACTGATAAGCAATGTTCTTTATTATCCGCGATCGTTGTTTATTAGCAAATTGAATCCGCCGGATAACGCGCCGAACAGGTAAAGTATGAACATGTAAGTGACTTGATTTGTCGGCCTTTTTCAGAATAACGCTGACGAACTCTTACGGTTCAGACATTTACGCATTCCGCTTTCGCTTATATACTCGGGACTTTGCTAACAGCAACCAGACGGATTACATGTATCAACCTGTCGCTCTATTCATCGGCCTGCGTTACATGCGCGGGCGTGCAGCAGATCGCTTCGGTCGCTTCGTTTCCTGGCTTTCCACTATCGGCATTACCCTGGGGGTGATGGCGCTGGTCACGGTATTGTCGGTGATGAACGGTTTTGAGCGCGAACTGCAAAATAACATTCTTGGTTTGATGCCTCAGGCCATCCTCTCTGCTGAACATGGTTCTCTTAACCCGAGTCAGATGCCGGAAAAAGCGGTGAATCTGCAAGGCGTTAACCGTATTGCGCCGCTGACGACGGGCGATGTCGTACTGCAAAGCGCGCGTAGCGTTGCGGTTGGCGTGATGTTGGGTATCGATCCGGCGCAAAAAGATCCGTTAACGCCGTATCTGGTCAATGTGAAGCAAAGCGAATTACAGCCGGGTAAGTATAATGTCATCCTCGGCGAGCAGCTCGCCGGACAGTTAGGGGTCAACCGTGGCGATCAGATTCGGCTAATGGTGCCATCTGCCAGCCAGTTTACGCCAATGGGACGCCTGCCCAGCCAGCGTCTGTTTACGGTGATTGGCACATTTGCCGCCAATAGCGAGGTCGATGGCTATGAAATGCTGGTCAATATTCAGGACGCGTCGCGTTTAATGCGCTATCCGGCAGGCAATATTACCGGCTGGCGTCTGTGGCTGGATGAACCGCTGCAAGTCGATACCCTCAGTCAACAGACGCTGCCGCAAGGCACGAAGTGGCAGGACTGGCGCGAACGCAAAGGCGAGTTGTTCCAGGCTGTGCGCATGGAAAAGAACATGATGGGATTGTTGCTGAGTCTCATCGTGGCAGTCGCGGCTTTTAACATTATTACTTCGTTGGGCCTGATGGTCATGGAGAAGCAGGGCGAAGTGGCGATTTTACAAACTCAAGGGCTGACGCCGCGACAAATTATGATGGTCTTTATGGTGCAGGGCGCCAGCGCCGGGATTATCGGCGCGCTGTTGGGCGCCGCGCTGGGCGCATTGCTTGCCAGCCAACTGAATAACCTGATGCCGATCATCGGCGCGTTTCTGGATGGCGCTGCGTTGCCCGTGGCGATAGAGCCGTTACAGGTGATCGTTATCGCTCTGGTGGCAATGGCCATCGCGCTGCTTTCTACGCTTTATCCTTCCTGGCGCGCTGCCGCCACTCAACCCGCTGAGGCTTTACGTTATGAATAAGATCCTGTTGCAATGCGACAACCTGTGCAAACGCTATCAGGAAGGCACCGTACAAACCGACGTGTTGCACGATGTCAGCTTCAGTATCGGCGAAGGCGAAATGATGGCGATCGTCGGCAGTTCCGGTTCGGGTAAAAGTACGTTGCTGCATCTGTTAGGCGGGCTGGATACGCCCACCTCCGGTGATGTGATTTTTAGCGGCCAGCCGATGAGCAAACTCTCTTCTGCGGCAAAAGCGGAATTACGTAACCAGAAACTGGGGTTTATCTATCAGTTTCATCATCTCCTGCCGGATTTTACGGCGCTGGAAAACGTGGCGATGCCATTATTGATTGGCAAAAAGAAACCGGCGGAGATTGACGCTCGGGCGCGAGAAATGCTGCACGCCGTAGGGCTGGAGCATCGCGCAACCCATCGACCTTCGGAACTTTCCGGCGGTGAGCGCCAGCGTGTCGCGATAGCGCGCGCGTTGGTGAATAACCCGCGTCTGGTACTGGCGGATGAGCCGACCGGTAATCTGGATGCGCGTAATGCCGACAGTATTTTTGAGCTTCTGGGCGAGTTAAATCGTCTGCAGGGAACCGCGTTTCTGGTGGTGACTCACGATTTGCAACTGGCGAAACGTATGAGCCGCCAGCTTGAGATGCGCGATGGCCGCCTGACGGCGGAACTGAGCCTGATGGGGGCGGAGTAATGGCGTCGCCTTTATCATTGTTAATTGGCTTGCGCTTCAGCCGTGGGCGGCGGCGCGGCGGTATGGTTTCGCTCATTTCCGTCATTTCTACCATCGGTATCGCGCTGGGCGTGGCGGTATTGATTGTCGGTTTAAGCGCGATGAACGGTTTCGAACGCGAGTTGAATAACCGTATTCTGGCGGTGGTTCCGCACGGGGAGATTGAAGCGGTCAATCAGCCGTGGACCAACTGGCGTGAAGCGCTGGCAAAAGTGCAGAAGGTGCCGGGCATTGCCGCCGCCGCGCCGTATATCAATTTTACCGGCCTGGTAGAGAGCGGGGCGAATTTGCGCGCCATTCAGGTTAAAGGCGTCGACCCTAAGCAAGAGCAGCAGCTTAGCGCGTTACCGTCATTTGTGCAAAATCACGCCTGGGATCATTTCAAAGCGGGCGAACAGCAGATCATTATCGGCAAAGGCGTCGCCGATGCGCTGAACGTGAAACAGGGCGACTGGGTGTCCATCATGATCCCCAATGCGAATGCCGACCATAAGCTGCTCCAGCCCAAACGCGTGCGTTTGCATGTCATCGGGATTCTGCAACTGAGCGGCCAGCTCGATCACAGCTTCGCCATGATCCCGCTTGAGGATGCGCAGCAGTATCTGGATATGGGGTCCAGCGTTTCCGGTATCGCGCTTAAAGTCCACGACGTGTTTAATGCGAACAAACTGGTGCGTGACGCGGGTGAAGTGACTAACAGCTATGTCTACATTAAGAGCTGGATCGGCACCTACGGCTATATGTATCGCGATATCCAGATGATTCGCGCCATTATGTATCTGGCGATGATTCTGGTGATCGGCGTGGCCTGTTTTAATATCGTTTCCACCTTAGTGATGGCGGTAAAAGACAAAAGCGGCGACATTGCGGTATTAAGAACGCTGGGGGCGAAAGATGGTTTGATTCGTGCCATTTTCGTCTGGTACGGGCTACTGGCGGGCTTGCTGGGCAGCTTGATTGGCGTGGCGATCGGCGTTGTCGTTTCGCTTCAGCTTACCGCCATTATTAATGGGATTGAAAAGGAGATCGGGCATCAGTTTTTGTCCGGCGATATCTATTTTATCGACTTCCTGCCATCCGAATTACATTGGCTGGACGTTGTTTACGTACTGGTCACGGCGTTGTTGTTAAGCTTACTGGCGAGCTGGTATCCGGCGCGGCGGGCGAGCAACATTGACCCTGCGCGAGTATTGAGCGGGCAGTAATCGCGGAATATAAAAACAAGGAGCGGTGATGTATTACGGGTTTGACATTGGCGGAACAAAGATTGCGTTAGGCGTATTTGACTCAACGCGGCGGCTGCAGTGGGAAAAACGGGTTCCCACGCCCCATACCAGCTATAGCGCCTTTTTAGACGCCGTATGCGAACTGGTCGCGGAAGCCGACCAGCGATTTGGCGTAAAAGGGTCGGTAGGGATTGGCATACCCGGTATGCCGGAAACCGAAGACGGCACGCTGTACGCCGCGAATGTCCCGGCAGCCAGCGGTAAGCCGTTGCGCGCCGATCTCAGCGCCCGACTGGATCGCGATGTGCGTCTGGACAATGACGCTAACTGTTTTGCCTTGTCCGAAGCCTGGGATAATGAATTCACGCAATATCCTTTGGTTATGGGGCTTATCCTCGGCACCGGCGTCGGCGGTGGCCTGGTGCTAAACGGGAAGCCGATTACCGGTCAGAGCTATATCACCGGCGAGTTTGGTCATATGCGTTTGCCGGTTGACGCGCTAACGTTGATGGGGTTTGATTTTCCTCTCCGCCGTTGTGGATGCGGTCAGATGGGCTGCATTGAGAATTATCTGTCCGGGCGCGGGTTTGCGTGGCTATATCAGCATTATTATGATCAATCGCTGCAGGCGCCGGAGATTATCGCGTTGTGGGAGCAGGGCGATGAGCAGGCGCACGCGCATGTTGAGCGCTATCTGGATTTACTGGCGGTTTGTCTGGGGAATATACTGACGATTGTCGATCCCGATTTATTGGTGATCGGCGGCGGACTATCGAACTTTACGGCAATAACAACGCAACTGGCGGAAAGACTGCCGCGCCATCTCCTCCCTGTTGCCCGCGCGCCGCGCATTGAGCGTGCGCGGCATGGGGATGCAGGTGGGATGCGCGGTGCTGCTTTTTTACATCTTACCGACTAATCAAAAAAAGAGGTTGTTATGCAGTCGCGTCGGTTTCATCGATTAAGCCGCTTTCGTAAAAATAAACGTCTGTTGCGTGAACGTCTGCGCCAGCGGATCTTTTTCAGAGACAGAGTGGTGCCGGAAATGATGGAAAACCCAAGAGTATTAGTCCTTACAGGTGCAGGAATTTCTGCAGAGTCTGGTATTCGTACGTTTCGCGCGGCGGATGGCCTTTGGGAAGAGCATCGGGTTGAAGACGTGGCAACGCCGGAAGGATTCGCCCGTAATCCGGGGCTGGTGCAGACATTTTATAATGCCCGCCGTCAGCAGCTTCAACAGCCGGAAATACAACCCAATGCGGCGCATCTGGCGTTAGCGAAGCTTGAAGAAGCGCTTGGCGATCGCTTTTTGCTGGTGACGCAAAACATCGACAATTTGCATGAACGCGCGGGCAATCGCAACATCATTCATATGCATGGCGAGCTGTTGAAGGTGCGCTGTTCGCAAAGCGGCCAAATTCTGGAATGGAACGGCGATGTGATGCCGGAAGATAAATGTCACTGCTGCCAGTTCCCGGCGCCGCTACGTCCGCACGTGGTGTGGTTTGGCGAGATGCCGCTTGGCATGGATGAAATTTATATGGCGCTGTCGATGGCGGATATTTTTATCGCCATTGGCACATCCGGTCATGTCTATCCGGCTGCGGGGTTTGTGCATGAAGCAAAACTGCACGGCGCACATACGGTGGAACTGAATCTTGAGCCAAGCCAGGTCGGCAGCGAGTTTGAAGAGAAGCACTACGGCCCGGCAAGCCAGGTTGTGCCGGAATTTGTTGATAAATTCCTGAAAGGGCTGTAGTGCTGTTTGCCCGGTAACGCCTTATCCGGCCTACATTTCACGTTACGTTCATCTGTAGGCCCGACAGGCGCTTTGGCTGAATTAGCGTCCTGCTTTTAGCTTCTGATAATACTCTTCATAAATGGCGCTGGCGTCGCCGACATCGTTTTGCCACTCGCCTTTGCTGATGGTTTGCGCATCCGGATAGAGCGACTTATCATTGGCGACCTCCGGGCTTAACAGCTTACGCGCCGCCAGGTTGGGGGTAGGGTAGCCGATGGTTTCTGCCACCTCTTTCGCGACGTCAGGACGCAGCAGGAAGTTGATTAGCTTCAGCGCGCCCTCTTTATTTTTCGCGTTTGCCGGAATAGCCAGGCTATCCATCCAGAAAATACCGCCTTCTTTCGGCCAGACGACCTCCAGCGGCGTGCCAGCCTGACGAGCAACGAAGGCCGAACCGTTCCACACCATCCCCAGATTGACTTCCCCTTCCATATACGGATTCGCCGGATTATCGGAGTTGAAGGCCGCTACGTTCGGCATCAGTTTTTTCAACTCTTCATATGCCGCTTCGATCTCTTTCGGATCGGTAGTGTTACCGGAATAACCTAGCTTGCGCAGCGCCATCTGGAAGACTTCTCGCGCATCGTCGGTTAAAAGCAGGCTGTTTTTATATTCCGGTTTCCACAAGTCAGCCCAGCTGGTAATGGTTTTTGGATCGATAGCATCGCTGTTCACGCCAATCGCCGTTGCGCCCCAGATATACGGAACAGAATAATCGTTGTTGGGGTCAAACGGTTTGTTGAGCATTTCCGGATCGAGGTTGTGTAAATTGGTTAATTTCGACTTATCGATCTTCTGGATCATGCCTTCTTTGCGCATTTTGTCGACATAGTATGTAGAAGGAACAACCAGGTCATACGCGCCATCTTTATAGGTTTTGAGTTTGGCATACATGGTTTCGTTCGACTCGTAGGTCGAATAAATCACCTTAATGCCTGTCTCTTTAGTGAACTGTTCCAGCAGGCCCGGCGGTACATACTCAGTCCAGTTATAGAAATAGAGCGTGTCGTTGTCGGAGGCATGAGCGGCACTCATACCCAGCGCCAGGGCGCCCGCCGCGAGCAGGTGGCGTGACCATTTTTTCATTTAACGTCCCCTGAATTACGGGCCTTATCGGCCCTTGGTTTTATCACGAGCAATAAGCTGGCTGGCAATGACCATTACCAGAGACAGCACCAATAAAACGGTCGCCAGCGCGTTCACTTCTGGTGAAACGCCGACTTTTACCATGGAATAAATCTTTAAGGGTAAAATTTCATAGCCCGGCCCGGTGACAAACGACGAGACCACTACATCGTCCATCGACAACGTAAAGCTCAGCAACCAGCCCGCCGCCACCGCCGGCATCGCCAGCGGCAGAATGATTTTGCGTAAAATCGTTACCTCACTGGCCCCCAGGTCTTTTGCGGCTTCCAGCATTCTGACATCAAAGCCTTTCAGGCGCGAATAGACCGTGACGACCACAAACGGCAGGCTAAAGGTGATGTGCGAGAACAGCAACGACCAAAAGCCCAGTTGAATGCCGAGTAACATAAACAGCACCAGCAGGGAGATCGCCATCACGATATCCGGCGACATCATTACTACAAACAGCATCCCGCTGACGAATGGCTTCCCGCGAAAGCGGTAGCGATAAAGCGCCACCGCGGTTAACGAGCCAATCAACGTGGCGAAGGTCGCTGAAAAAATCGCCATCGTCAGTGAATGTTGAGCGGCCTGCAACAGACTGTCGTTATTGACCAGGAGTTCGTACCATTTAGTGGTAAAGCCCTGCCAGTTAATGCCGAACCGCGAACTGTTGAAGGAGTTCACGATCAGAATAATGATGGGAATATACAGATACGCATAGATGGCAGTCATGAAACCGCCACGGAGCAGCCGACCGATCATTCAAGTTCCACCTTCTTATTCAGAGGATGGGGTGCTTTTAGAGTATTGAAAATGATCAATTTTTTCTCTTCTCCAAAATCTCTCCAAAACGTCTCGCGGTTATCAGCAGCCAGGAAGAAGCAAGCTGCCGCTTGAAGCCGCGAATTTTACAACAAATTGCCAGACGAGCGGGAAAAAAAGGCCATTTAAATGACTATTCTCATCCGATCCGGTCATATGCGGCATTATTGCACCAGGCAAGAGGTTACTCTGTAGGCAAACATGGAGTACGTGAGTAAACCCTGAACGTGACGTTTGAGAAAGCGTCGTCTGATTTTATAAAAAACAACATAAACAGCCGCTTTGTTGTT
This sequence comes from Salmonella sp. GDC200615, assembly GCF_050574145.1. Lineage (NCBI taxonomy): Bacteria > Pseudomonadati > Pseudomonadota > Gammaproteobacteria > Enterobacterales > Enterobacteriaceae > Salmonella > Salmonella sp. GDC200615. The sequence continues at coordinate 1,945,335 of NZ_CP192247.1, forward strand.
CTGAGCGAACGTGTAGCGTGGTTAACTGTTCTTCCGCCATTTTTTGTATAGCCTGGGGGTCTATTCTAAAAATGGCGTGAAAAACCTGATCAGAGATGGTTTCGATTATCTCAGCTAACATACTTTGGCTGGTGCTGGGATCCGTTACGAGGAACGCCTGAAACGTCTTATCCGCTAGTAAAACCTCTTTTACCATTTTTTCAATAGGTATGTGGGTATGCGGTGGTGGTATTTCAAGCTGTTTTAATCCACACATCGCCATTGTTTCTAAAAATGCGTTTTGCTGAGTACTTTCGGATATATTCGCATGGTGTAAAATGCGCGTTGTCTTTTCAATCCCAGACTGAATTTTCGCTGCCAGGTAGGTTGCCTTTTCTTGCGCTTTCCACCCATCTAAATGTCCTTTTCTCAATTCAGTATATAAATACCCCTCTATGTTGTCTAATGGAACCGATAATATCGGCGCGCCAGCAGGATTGAGACATAATGTCGAAGGGAGGGGGTAGTCTACGATTTCGCTATATCTTCTCTTAATCATGGCCGTCATTTGTGGATGCGATTTTAAAATATCCGGGCGATCTTTCATTAAAAAATAAAGATTCCCCATGACTTCACAGCTAAAGGTATCGGTATTTTGAGTGATACGTAACAATTCGTTCTCTTCGTTTTGATCCATGATGCGAAGAATAATGGTGGCATCATTTTCATGAGGATTATGAACCTGAAATCTATCTCTTTGCGATGCGCAGGCTAACTCTTTCAACTCAAAAAAAATCTCTGTAAGCCGCTCTCGTGTGGGGGCGCGTTCGGCAAACAACATCTCATGTAGACAACGGTCCGCTTTTGCTTTGCCAGTAGAAAAAAAGAAGTCTTTAATTTTTTCCCATAAAACTTTCCACCATGCTTCTTTCGTATTCCTTGGGGAGTTGGTAAGGATTTCACTTTTTAAAAAACCACTCCCTATAGTAATCGGCATATTAATATCACTTAAACTGGAGTAAAAATGACTACATAATTGATTAAATCGACCCTTTTTATCTCAACTGCGGGCGCATCGGATGTAATATAATTTTTAAAAGAGACTGACAATCAGTATAAAACCTGAGAGCTTCGCGTATAAACGCATTACTGTCTGTGATAGCGTCGCTACAGGTAAAAATAAAAGAAGGCCTGGCGCGGATGATGTTGTAGATTTGCAATACTGGCGGCAACTGCTTTCATGCGTTTTTTATGCCGGAGGCATGAAGTTTACCCTTGAATAAACTTCATGCCTGGATGCGTGTGGATTTGTTAGCGTTGCGCAATTAATCGCTTATATCACTCACCTTCTTATTCAATAAGCGGGAAGCCCGCCAGTAAATCAATAGCATGAGTCCCATCACAATGGTCAGCGTAATGCTGGTAGCCGCGCCAAACGGCCAGTCGCGAATATTCAGGAACTGTACCTTAATGACGTTACCAATCAGCAGGTTTTTCGCGCCACCCATTAAATCGGAGACGTAGAACAGGCCCATTGCCGGTAGCATCACGAGCAAGCAACCGGCGACAATGCCCGGCATGGTTAATGGAATAATGATGCGGATGAACGTTTGCATTTTACTGGCGCCGAGATCGCGTGCGGCCTCCAGTAGTGGTTTGTCGAGCTTCTCAATGCTGGAGTAGAGCGGCATGACCATAAATGGCAGCAAAATGTAAACCAGGCCGATAATAACGGCGCTCGGGGTGAACATGATGCGAATCGGTGTATCAATCACGCCCAGCCACAGCAGGAATTCATTGAGATAACCTTTAGTGCTCAGGAATATTTTCAGCCCATAGATGCGGATCAGTGAGTTGGTCCAGAAAGGAACAATCAGCAAAAACAGCAATAACGGACGTATCTTTTCCGGTAACTTCGCCAGAAACCAGGCAAAAGGATAGCCCAGCACCAGGCAGGAGAGGGTGGCGATCAGCGCCATATTCAGAGAGTGCAGGAGCACTTCAAAATAGAGCGGATCGAGCAGGCGCGCGTAATTATCCAGCGTAAAGACTATCTTGACGAAACTGGCGTCGTCACGGGTCAGAAAGCTGGTGCCAATGATCATCAGGTTGGGCAGAAAAACAAATAACACAAGCCAACCGACGATAGTGACAATCACTACATTCTGGAATTTACTTGTGTTCTTCATCAGCCAGTACGACCTCCCAGCTTTCTACCCAACTAATGGCCATTTTTTGGTCAAGTGAATGGTCGAAGTCAGGATCGTCTTCGTTGAAGAATTCGCTGACCATCACCATTTTGCCATTTTCCAGTTCAACCACCGACTCCAGCGTCATACCTTTATAATTGCGCTCGCGCACGTAGCCGATAAGCCCTTCGATGTGGTTATCATCGTTGATCTCTTCGACGCGTAGATCTTCCGGTCGCAGCAGGACGTTCAGTTTTTGGCCCGGTTCGACAGCGAAATTGACGTATATATTGCACTCCCGACCTTCTACGCTGGCGCGGACGCGCTGTTCATCAAGCCGTTCAATGACGGTTGCGTCAAAGCGGTTAATTTCGCCGATAAAACCGGCGACAAACAGGTTTTTTGGCTCTTCATAGATTTCACGCGGCGTGCCGTCTTGCTCAATCACGCCATTACGCATTACCACGATACGATCGGACATGGTGAGCGCTTCTTCCTGATCGTGAGTGACAAAAACAAACGTGATACCGAGTTTACGCTGTAATGCTTTAAGCTCGTTCTGCATTTGTTTGCGCAATTTATAGTCCAGCGCGGAAAGCGATTCATCCAGTAATAACAGGCGAGGTTTATTCACCACCGCGCGAGCGATAGCCACACGCTGCTGCTGTCCGCCGGAAAGCTGGTGCGGTTTACGTTGTGCAAACTCTTCAAGCTGCACCATACGCAGCGCATCGGTCACGCGAGGCGCTATCTCGGCGGCTGGCGTTTTTTGCATTCGTAAGCCAAACGCGACATTTTCAAACACCGTCATATGCGGAAATAAAGCGTAGCTTTGAAATACGGTATTTACATAACGATTTTCGGCGGGAACGTGGGTGATATCCTGGTTATCCAACATGATATGCCCGGCATCAACGGTTTCCAGGCCGGCAATCAGGCGAAGAACGGTTGTTTTACCGCAGCCGGAAGGGCCAAGCAGCGTGAGGAATTCGCCATTGTTAATGGTCAAATCCAGTTGCGAAATGACCTCTTTGCCATCGAAACTTTTGCTAATTCCAGACAAAAGCACCAGCGGTGAAAGCGAACGCGGTTGATTATTCAATTTCTTACTCTGTCCCATGTAAACGCAACGGATGGCTGACCGCTGCGGGGTTTGTGGTTAACCACCTTAATCACTCTTAATGAGGGCGGTCATTCTACGGCAAACCACTGTGATCGCCAATCCTTGTTGCGAATTACTGACTTAGCTTTATAGTCAGAAAGCGTGTCAAAGTGAAATATTCTTGTTTGCAGGGATAAAAGTGACCTGACGCAATATTTGTCTTTTCTTGCTTATTAATAATGTTGTCACGAAAAGTGAGGGTGACTGCATGGATAAACTACTTGAGCGTTTTTTACACTACGTATCGCTGGATACCCAATCAAAGTCGGGTGTTCGGCAGGTTCCCAGCACTGAGGGGCAGTGGAAGTTACTACGTTTGCTCAAACAGCAGCTCGAAGAGATGGGGCTGGTTAACATTACATTAAGTGAAAAAGGGACGTTGATGGCGACGCTCCCGGCCAATGTTGAGGGGGATATTCCCGCCATTGGTTTTATCTCCCATGTGGATACCTCTCCGGATTTCAGCGGTAAAAACGTTAACCCGCAGATTGTCGAGAATTATCGCGGCGGCGATATAGCATTAGGGATTGGCGATGAGGTGTTGTCACCCGTGATGTTCCCGGTACTGCATCAATTACTGGGACAGACGCTGATTACTACCGATGGTAAGACATTGCTGGGCGCGGACGATAAAGCCGGCGTTGCGGAGATCATGACCGCGCTGGCGGTGCTGAAAGGTAATCCTATTCCCCACGGTGAAATTAAAGTGGCGTTTACGCCTGACGAAGAGGTAGGGAAAGGCGCGAAGCACTTCGATGTTGAGGCCTTTGGCGCGCAGTGGGCCTATACGGTCGACGGCGGCGGCGTGGGCGAACTGGAGTTTGAAAACTTCAATGCCGCCTCGGTGAATATCAAAATCGTCGGCAATAACGTGCATCCCGGTACGGCAAAAGGCGTGATGGTCAATGCGCTGTCGTTGGCGGCGAGGATTCACGCGGAAGTGCCGGCGGATGAAGCGCCTGAAACCACTGAAGGTTACGAAGGGTTTTATCATCTGGCCAGCATGAAAGGCACCGTTGACCGGGCCGAAATGCACTACATCATTCGCGATTTCGACCGTAAGCAGTTTGAAGCGCGTAAACGCAAAATGATGGAGATTGCCAAAAAAGTCGGTAAGGGGCTGCATCCGGACTGCTATATCGAACTGGTGATTGAAGACAGTTATTACAATATGCGCGAAAAAGTGGTTGAGCATCCGCATATTCTCGATATCGCCCAGCAGGCCATGCGTGACTGTCATATTACGCCGGAGATGAAACCAATTCGCGGCGGTACAGACGGGGCGCAACTGTCGTTTATGGGCCTGCCGTGTCCTAATCTCTTTACCGGCGGATATAACTATCATGGTAAACATGAGTTTGTGACGCTGGAGGGGATGGAAAAAGCGGTACAGGTGATTGTACGTATCGCGGAGCTGACGGCGAAGCGCGGCCAGTAGCGAATGTTACGCATTGTGGTGAAGCGTTTTATTATTTATGGCGGGATATTTTCCGCCATCAATTTTTCTGCCTGGAGCGCCGAATATACGCCTTCCTGGTCCCAGCGCCAGCAACAATCTGCAGCATGTTTTATGACCGGCGATGAAACCTGCATGACGTTTATTGATGATGCGGTGAGGCTGGCCTCGCAGCAATATGGCAAACGCTCAATACAGCTTGTTCGTAGCCTGCTATTACAAAGCGATATTTATCAATGGCTGGGTAAACCTGAATTAACGCCGCAAATGCTGCTGCGAGCGCGGGCAATAATGAAAACATTTCCGGCGGGCACTTATCCGGGCGATCGGGCCGATATGTTTGAACACCTGGCGGCCTTTTATGTTTACAGTGACGATCGCCATATAGAGTATTCATCTACAGAGCAGTGGCGATACGAGATTAAGGTTGATTACCGTCAGCGAATAGCCTGGCAAGAGCAGGCATTAACGTGGCGTCTTAAAGACAAAAAGGCATCGACGGAGGCATTGGTTTATACCTTAAACAGGATGCGCGACGCTTATTCTGATGCGCTGGAAGAGCGGGATGTCGAATGTGATAGTGCGCGTAAAGCCTATTATTTGGCGAAGATAGACACAACGGAGCGGCAGTGGCTGAGCGTTATTTTACGAGATAAAACCTGGGATAATCGTGAGCGCGTCGCCTCTTTTTTGCAGCAGAAAGCGGATATTGCTTATAATGCAGGGCATATTAGCGAGGCGATTAATGCGCTAAGTCAGACGCTAAAAATTGAGCAAACGCTTTATGGCGCCGAATTCGGCGAAATGACGGTTGACAGCAATAATCTTGCTGGCTTTTATGCACAGGGCCATCATTATAAGGAAGCGAAAGATCTCTACCTTAAACTTATCGCGTATTACCAGAGCCGTTTAACGCCAATGGCGACGGTAATATCACGATTACGCTTTTATTTGCCCGAAAACATCGACCTGGACAGTACCTCCCCCTATCTCCCATTGCTGGAAGAATATAAACGTCGGCAGTCCGACGTATCCATGGTGTTGTATGGTATTTCGCTGCTTTATCAGAATAATCAACAGCTTGAACAAGCAAAAGACTTTGCGGAACGCGCCTTTACGCTTGATGCCGTAGCTTATCCAGCAAAGATGCAGTATGAACGATTACAGCGACTGGCTAATATTGCCGAAGGTCTTGGCGATAACGTACTGGCGCGACGTTACCGACAATTGTCATTTCGCCATCGAATGGCCCACTCGATTTATCCGGGCGATCCGCAATATAACGATTTCGCCAAACCTGGCGGCGATCGTTGTGGATAGTTTGCGTCAGCCCGGCGGTCGCCGGGCATTGCGATGTTCTTATCCTTCGAAAAACCAGTATCCGCTATTCACCAGCGCCGCCAGCATCGCGAGGAAGGACGGGTCTTCCAGCGCATCGCCGAAGTTTTCAGCGGTCAGTGCAATATGACTGGCGAGCGCCTCCAGAGCGGGGCGATGCGGAGAGTCTATTTTTTCGCCATTCGCATAGACCTCATCGCCGATACGCAACACGCGAAGCCCGCCGAGACGTACTAATACCTCGCCTTGCTTTAAGGCATCGTAAATTTCATCAGGCTGATACGGCGGCTCCGGCGGCGCAATATCCAGTTCGTGGCGTGACTGAGAGAGAAACTCGCCAAGCCACTGTTGGAAATGCGCGGGTTGATTGATCAAATCGAGCATCATATTACGCAGTTTATCCATCTCCTGCGGCAGGATATCCGCCGGATGCTTGCGGGACGGCATATCCGGATCGCTGTAGTATGTATTGCCCAACTCCCGTTGCAGGACGTAATCGGCAAAACCGCTGATCAGCTCACGGCTATTGGGCGCGCGAAAACCGACCGAATAGTTCATGGCGTTTTCCAGCGCATAGCCTTCATGCGGGAATCCTGGCGGAATATACAGAATGTCGCCCGGCTCCAGCTCTTCATCAATAATGGCCTCGAACGGATCGACTTGTAACAGGTCGGGATGCGGGCAGTGCTGACGCATTTGCAGCTTTTCGCCCACGCGCCAGCGACGGCGACCGGTTCCCTGAATAATAAACACATCATACTGATCCAGATGCGGGCCAACGCCGCCGCCGGGAACGGAAAAGGAGATCATCAGATCGTCGATACGCCAGTCCGGCAGAGCGCGGAACGGGCGCATCAGCGCGGCGGTGGGTTCGTGCCAGTGGTTTACCGCCTGTACCAGCAGCGACCAATTGCTCTCACCCAGATGATCGTAGCTTTCGAAAGGGCCATGGCTGACCTGCCATTTGCCATCCTGATGGCTAACGAGTCGGCTGTCGATTTCGCTTTCCATCGCCAGCCCCGCCAGCTCATCCGGCGAGAGCGGATCGATAAAGTTGCTAAACCCACGTTTTAAGACCACCGGGCGTTTTTGCCAGTGGCGTTCAAGAAAGTCGGGCCAGTTAAGAGTTAATTGGTATTCCATGTTAAGTATCCGCAGGCTGGTATCTGACACCGATTATAACGGATGCTTAACGAGATGCGTGGAAGAACGCACAGAAATGTTTATTCCTCTTTCTGTGTGGGATGCTGTCGGCCAAAAACGACCTCCATACGGGCACCGCCGAGCAGACTGTCGCTGGCAATGATCTGCCCGGCGTATTGTTCCGTAATCTCGCGCGCGACAGCCAGCCCCACGCCTTGTCCTGGTCGTAGGGTATCGGCGCGCTGACCGCGATCAAACACCAGGGAACGTTTACTGTGGGGAATGCCTGGGCCATCATCTTCGACGAAAATATGCAAATGATCGTCGGTCTGGCGAGCCGAAATCTCGACAAACTCCAGACAATATTTACAAGCGTTGTCCAGTACGTTGCCCATTACTTCGACAAAGTCGTTTTGCTCGCCGACAAAACTGATCTCTGGTGAAATATCCATACTGATATTCACCCCTTTACGCTGATAAACTTTATTTAGCGCGGAGATCAGGTTATCTAACAACGGCGCGACGGGATGCAGTTCGCGGCTTAACAACACGCCGCTACCGCGCATACTGGCGCGATGCAGATAATAGCCGATCTGCTGGGAAATCCGGCTGATCTGTTCCAGCATCACCGGTTCAGCTTTGCTGACGCTCATCTTTTCGTTGCGTAAAGAGCGTAATGTACTCTGCAAAACCGCGAGCGGCGTTTTTAAACTGTGTGTCAGGTCGGTCAGGGTCGTGCGGTATTTGTTATAACGTTCACGCTCGCTTTTGAGCAGTTGATTAAGGTTGCGCACAAGGCTGGTCAGTTCACGCGTCGTCTCCGGATTGAGCATTTCGCGGTGATGATCTTCAAGCTCGCGGACTTCCCGTGCCAGCGCCTCGATAGGGCGTAAGCTCCACCAGGCGGCGATCCACAGTAAAGGAATGACTAACAGTAAATTGGCGGCCAGCACGTATACGAACCAGCTCCACACCATATAGGAGCGTTTTAGTTCTATCGGAATGGTATCGACCACCACGATGGTTAACTGCGGCATCCGCGCCGTGGCAGGATAAATATTTACCGCTACCGAGTGGGTCATCTCCGCATCATCGTCATCTTCACGTACTTCTTTGAGTTTTTCCTGCGCGGAATGGTCCTCGCTCAACAGCGTGCTGGTGGCGTCTACGTTGGTTTCAATTTCATGGAAGCCGTTCGTTTTTAACCATTCCGGTTGAATGCTTTTAATCAGCCAGGGGATATTGCGCTGCGTCCATAATAATTTGCCCGTTTCATCGTAAATCAGCGTCATGGTCGGGCTTTGCATGTCCAGATTTTCAGGCAGCTCAACGCTGATTTTATTATTTTCCCATTTGGCGAGGGTATAAAACAGGTTGCTTTCGCCGCGCAGCAAACGAAAGGTGGTTTTATCAAAACTTACGCTATAGCCGACCAGCGCCACTATGCCATATGCCAGAGAAAGCACCAGCACGACGCCGGCTGTCGCCAGCAAAAAACGAACCCGCAGCGACAGCGGCAGAAAATGGCGAGCAAATTTATTCATTAGCGCAATTCAAAAAGATATCCTTGTCCGCGTACGGTGGTAATGACATCGTGCGGATACTGGGCCTGTATTTTTTTCCGCAGACGCCCCATGAGAACATCAATGGTATGACTTTCCCGCAGTTCCGCATCCGGATACAGCTGAAGCATCAGCGAATCCTTGCTGACCACTTTACCGTTGTTACGGATAAGTGTTTCCATAATGGTGTATTCGAACGCCGTGAGTTTGATGACCTCTTCATTGACGGATAATTCCCGGCGTGAGAGATCCACCTGGAACGGCGGGATGTTGATCACTTGGGAGGCCAGACCGCTATTACGGCGCATTAACGCCTGCATACGCGCCATTACCTCTTCGATGTGGAATGGCTTCGTCACGTAGTCATCGGCCCCGGAGCTGAGAACCTCGACTTTATCCTGCCAGCCTTCGCGCGCGGTTAACACCAGAACCGGCAGTGAAACATCACTGCTGCGCCAGCGGCGTATCAAGGAAAGGCCGTCTTCATCCGGCAGACCTAAATCGACAATAGCGATATCCGGAAGGTGTTCATTAAGGTAGTAATCAGCTTCCCTGGCATCTTCTGCGGCATCGACCTGGTGACCTGAATCCTGGAGCTGAACCTTCAGGTGGTGGCGTAATAATGCATTATCCTCTACAACCAGTACGCGCATCATCTCTTCTCCCTTGTGTTAACAATAAGAACAGTCTAGCGTTGATTATGGTGCTTTGGGGATAAACAGTTAATAAACCAGACAAATAGTCACCCTCTTTCTGAAGAAAAGAGGGTGAGGCAGGCATTATTTAAGTTCGTCGACCAGAGTCACAGCGCGACCGATATAATTTGCCGGCGTCATGGCTTTAAGGCGCGTTTTTTCTGCTTCCGGCAGGGCCAGACTATCAATAAACTGTTTCATTCCTTCGGCATCAACACGCTTGCCACGGGTCAACTCTTTCAGTTTTTCATATGGTTTTTCAATACCATAGCGGCGCATGACGGTCTGGATCGGTTCGGCTAATACTTCCCAGTTGTGATCCAGTTCGTCAAGCAGATGATCGCGGTTTACTTCCAGCTTGCTGACGCCCTTCAGGGTGGACTGATAAGCGATAAGCGCATAGCCGATGCCGACACCCAGGTTACGCAGGACGGTTGAGTCGGTCAGATCGCGCTGCCAGCGGGAAACCGGCAGTTTGTTTGCCAGATGGTGCAACACTGCGTTAGACAGACCGAGGTTGCCTTCTGAGTTTTCAAAGTCAATGGGGTTAACTTTATGCGGCATGGTAGAAGAACCGATCTCCCCGGCGATGGTTTTCTGTTTGAAATGGTTCAACGCAATATAGCCCCAGACATCGCGATCGAAATCGATCAGGATGGTGTTAAAGCGCGCGATACAGTCAAACAGTTCCGCAATATAATCATGCGGTTCAATCTGGGTGGTGTAAGGATTCCACTGGATGCCCAGCGAGGTGACGAACTCTTCGCTGAACTGATGCCAGTCAACTTCCGGATAGGCGGCGATATGCGCGTTATAGTTGCCTACGGCGCCGTTAATTTTACCGAGGATCTCCACCTGGTTGAGCTGGCGGAACTGACGCTCCATCCGATACGCCACGTTCGCCATCTCTTTACCCAGAGTGGAAGGCGTTGCCGGCTGGCCGTGGGTGCGGGAGAGCAGAGGAATGTCGCGATACTGCGTGGCGAGATCTTTAACCGCGTTAATCATCTGACGCCAGTAAGGCAGGATCACTTCATCGCGCGCGGTTTTGAGCATTAACGCGTGCGACAGGTTGTTAATGTCCTCAGAAGTGCAGGCAAAGTGGATAAATTCGGAAACGTCATGTAGCGCCGGGATCGCGGCGACTTTTTCTTTCAGAAAATACTCAACCGCTTTCACATCGTGATTCGTGGTGCGCTCAATGGTTTTAATGCGCGCGGCATCTTCTTCATTGAAGTTTGCAACAAGCGTATCCAGGTAACCGTTTGCGTCGGCAGCAAAAGCAGGAACTTCCTTGATCGCTGCGTGCGCGGCTAATTTCTGCAGCCAACGTACTTCGACTTGTACACGAAATTTCAGCAAACCGTATTCGCTAAAAATTCCGCGCAGCGCGCTGACTTTATCGCCGTAGCGTCCATCGACAGGGGAAACGGCGGTCAGTGAGGATAATTCCATAGATCATAACTCCGGGGTTAAATGAGCAAGAATTTGTTTTGCCTGAGTCGTCAGGCGATGACGAGAAAACATAAGCTGTAGGCGACCACCTCCTACCTGATGCCAGAGCACGGCTGCACGGATGCCTGCCAGTAGCGAGGCGCGGACTTTGGCCTGCACCTGCGGACTTTGCAGAACGGCCGGGGAGCCCGTCACCTGAATGCGCGGGCCCAATGGGCTAATCACATCCACGTAGATGCCCGCCATGGCGCTCATTAACGTGTCTGACTGTAAATCAAAATGGTCAAGCTGGCGCTGCAGGCCGTTAATGCGATCGCCTAACGTATTCAACGCGCCTTTGGCGGATGACAGCTTGCGCTCCAGCACCATCAGGCTAAGCGTATAACGCGTCAGTTCGGCGTTAAGTCCTTGTCGGCTGCTGGCATTCAGCACGCCGAGCAGTGTTTCCAGACCAAGACGCAGGTTATCTTCGCTGCCGCCGAACACGCCCAGAGTAGAACTGGGATTCATATCAATGACACTGTTGAGTGAAACGTGCAACGCGTCGGCATCACAGTGCCCCTGGTGCGCCAGTTGTTGCACCAGGCGTGCCGACTGGCAAATGCCAGACAGCGCGAGGGTGATGTCATAATAATTCTTTGCCACAATCACTGCTTCCTTGCATCAAATAAAATACACTTCATCTTTTAAGCCGCTTTGAGGCGACTTGAATGGTGTTGTGTATTGAATAATCAGACCGTCAGCGGCAGTCGCTGCTCGATAATGCCGCCGCCCAGGCAGACTTCGCCGCTGTAAAAGACAGCGGACTGGCCCGGCGTAACGGCGGCAACCGGCTCGTCAAAAATGACCTCGATACGATCGTCATCCAGCGCGTTAATCGTGCACGGAATATCGGTCTGGCGGTAGCGGGTTTTTACCGTACAGCGCAGGGTGCCGGTGAACGGTTCGCGATCGACCCAATGTAGCTGCTGGGCGATGAGGCCTACCGACATCAGACGTGGGTGCTCATGCCCCTGGGCGACAATTAACACATTGTTTTCAACGTCTTTATCCACCACATACCAGGGGTCTTCGCTACCGTCTTTGGTGCCGCCGATTCCCAGCCCTTTACGCTGACCGAGCGTATGATACATCAGACCCTGATGCTCGCCGATTTCATCGCCGTCAACGGTAATGATTTTCCCCGGCTGCGCAGGCAGATAGCGCCCTAAAAAGTCGCGGAATTTGCGCTCGCCGATAAAGCAGATACCGGTAGAATCTTTTTTCTTGGCGGTTACCAGCCCCAGATCTTCGGCGATTTTACGCACCTGCGGTTTTTCCAGCTCGCCAACCGGGAACAGACTTTGCGCAATCTGCTCATGGCCAAGCGTATAGAGGAAGTAGCTCTGATCTTTGTTGCCGTCGAGCCCGCGCAACAACCGGCTTTTGCCGTTTACATCCGCGCGGCGAACGTAGTGACCGGTGGCGATATAGTCGGCGCCTAAATCTTCTGCGGCAAATTCAAGGAAGGCTTTAAATTTGATCTCTTTATTGCACAGAATATCCGGGTTCGGCGTACGGCCCGCTTTGTACTCTTCAAGGAACAGTTCAAAGACGTTATCCCAATATTCTGCGGCAAAATTAACGGTATGCAGTTCAATGCCAAGCTTGTCGCACACGGCCTGCGCGTCAGCCAGATCGGCTGCCGCGGTACAGTATTCCTCACCATCGTCCTCTTCCCAGTTCTTCATGAACAGGCCTTCTACCTGATAACCCTGTTGTTGCAACAGCCAGGCGGAAACGGAGGAGTCGACACCGCCGGACATGCCGACGATCACTTTTTTTGGGCTTTCTGACATTGGAATACTCGCGACATTGAACTTCAAGGCGGCGTATTCTACCACGCAGCCCTTTACTTGACACCCTCTGTAAACGACCAGTTAAATTCGCCCACTATAGATAAGGGGTAACATTGTCCCGTTTGATAACTGCGAATGCTTTCAGCCACCAGCGGAGAACGTAAATTCGGCGCGTTCAGAATCTCGTCGGCGCTCACCCAACGGCAGCAATCGATGTCATTGTCATGGGGTTCGGTCGCGCAAATATGATCAAGCTTGATAGCGAATAAAAAGCGCAGGAACGGGGTCTTATCCGGCGCAATCCACTGATGCATACGGATAAAATACTGTGGTTGCGCCGTGATGCCAGTCTCTTCCCACAGTTCACGCGCGGCGGCCTGCGCCAGCGTTTCATCTGCCTCCAGGTGTCCGGCAGGTTGATTCCATAACGATTTACCGTTGATGGTCTCTTCCACCACCAGAAATTTATCTTCGGCATGTACGATGCAGGCAACGGTCACGTGCGGCTTGAACATAGGCATCCTTATTAAAGCGGTTTATCAATGTGGTCATAGATCGCGTCAAGCTGTTTCAGACGCTCGTTATAAGCTTTTGTCAGGCAGGTGACATCGGCCTTGCACTGCTGACGCTGTTTAAGCCAGCTCTGCTGGGCGTCCTGCAGCGCGCCGCGACTGCCCATCGCGAACAACCCTTTCAGAAACTGATATTTGGTGTGCATTTCCACGTTTTTATCATTCAGCGTCAGGTGCGCGCAGATAGCCTTTTCATCCGCAGCCTGCGCTTTCTGGCAGTCGAAGCTGGCCGCATCGACGGATAACGGTGTTAATAAAGCAAAAGCAATGAGAAGCCGTTTCATCTGTCTTTCTCCTGTGCGATCTCGCGCCACTGTCCATTATCGAGGCCGTTGAGCGTGTAGTCGCCCATGCTGTAACGAATTAATCGTAGAGTGGGATGACCGACATGCGCTGTCATGCGTCTTACCTGGCGGTTGCGGCCTTCATATAAGGTGACTTTTAGCCAACTGGTGGGAATATTCTTCCGTTCGCGAATCGGCGGGGTGCGCGGCCACAGCCAGTCAGGCTCCGCGACAATCTCAATACCGGCGGGCAGGGTAGGGCCATCGTTGAGCGTGACGCCAGTACGAAGCGCCTGCAGCGCTGCATTATCCGGGATACCTTCTACCTGAACATAGTAAATCTTGCCGGTGCGTTTGCCCGGTTGCGTGAGGCGCGCCTGCAGCGCGCCGTCATTAGTCAGCACCAAAAGCCCTTCGCTGTCGCGGTCCAGGCGGCCTGCGGCATAAACGCCTTGCACAGGAATAAAATCTTTTAACGTGCGGCGACCTGCTTCATCCGTGAACTGCGGCAACACATCGTAAGGTTTATTGAACAAAACCACGCGTTTTGGCTGGTTTTCTTTCCGTGATTTAGATGCTTGTCGTGAGCTGAATCGCTTAACGTAGTGATTTCTAAAAGAAGTTTTTTGCATGGTGTTTTCAGAACTTATTAATTGCCGCATTATAGCGCAATAATGAGTGTCTTTCATGGCGGCAAACAATAGGGTAGTATTGACATGCTCATTACAAAACATTAACAAAAAATTGCTCTAACGCAGTCGTGCAGCAGGACGCCATTGCACATGCAGCGCGATGACAGACGAGCAAACCAGAAGCGCTCGAAGGAGAGGTGAATGGAAAGCAAAGTAGTTGTTCCGGTGGAAGGTAAGAAGATCACCCTGCAAAACGGCAAACTCAACGTTCCTGAGAATCCGATTATCCCGTTTATTGAAGGCGATGGTATCGGTGTTGATGTCACTCCAGCCATGCTTAAAGTAGTCGATGCCGCCGTCGAGAAAGCCTATAAAGGCGAGCGTAAAATTTCCTGGATGGAAATTTACACCGGAGAAAAATCCACACAGGTTTACGGCCAAGATGTCTGGCTTCCCGCTGAAACCCTTGATTTAATTCGTGACTACCGCGTAGCGATTAAAGGTCCATTGACCACGCCGGTTGGCGGCGGTATCCGCTCTCTGAACGTTGCCCTGCGTCAGGAGCTTGACCTGTACGTTTGTCTGCGTCCCGTTCGTTACTATCAGGGCACGCCAAGTCCGGTGAAACATCCGGAGCTGACCGATATGGTCATCTTCCGTGAAAACTCTGAAGACATCTACGCCGGAATTGAATGGAAAGCTGACTCTGCAGACGCTGAGAAAGTGATCAAGTTCCTGCGCGAAGAGATGGGCGTGAAGAAAATTCGCTTCCCGGAGCACTGCGGTATCGGTATCAAACCGTGTTCTGAAGAAGGCACTAAACGTCTGGTTCGCGCGGCGATTGAATACGCTATTACCAACGATCGCGATTCCGTCACGCTGGTACATAAAGGCAATATCATGAAGTTCACCGAAGGCGCGTTTAAAGACTGGGGCTACCAGTTGGCGCGCGACGAGTTCGGCGGTGAGCTTATTGACGGCGGTCCGTGGCTGAAAATTAAGAACCCGAACACGGGTAAAGAGATCGTGGTTAAAGACGTTATCGCCGATGCGTTCCTGCAACAAATCCTGTTGCGTCCGGCGGAATACGACGTTATCGCCTGTATGAACCTGAACGGTGACTATATTTCCGATGCCCTGGCGGCTCAGGTTGGCGGTATCGGTATTGCACCGGGTGCGAATATCGGCGACGAATGCGCGTTGTTTGAAGCGACTCACGGGACTGCGCCGAAATATGCGGGCCAGGATAAAGTCAACCCAGGCTCCATTATTCTGTCTGCGGAGATGATGCTGCGCCACATGCAGTGGTTCGAAGCCGCAGACCTGATTGTTAAAGGTATGGAAGGCGCGATTGCCGCGAAGACCGTGACCTATGACTTTGAACGCCTGATGGAAGGCGCTAAGCTGCTGAAATGTAGTGAGTTTGGTGACGCGATTATCGCAAATATGTAATAACGATAATTGTTAAAAACTAAAACGGGGACTTAACGTCCCCGCTTTTATTATTAGTATTCGAACGGTTATCAAAACTTTATCAAAAAAATTTATCAAAACTCCCTCAATTCAGACCGCAATAGTAGTTCATCCTTTACCCCGATCGTCATGATAACCTGAGACCCCCCTGAAAGCTGATAGTTACCGATTTTGATTGTAGTGGTTTTCTTAATAATGTGTGATTTGGCTATTTTTTGAAAGTGCCTTACCAGATTTATTGTTATTATCAGGATAATTTTTTAATAAAAAGTGATGGTTTATTGACTACAATAGTGGGTAGGTTAAGTATTTTATAAAATTATTAGCATGCTTTATTTGCTTTTCTACAAGGCTGCTAAGAAGTGTTGAAATATCAGCCTGATAAAGAATACGTCAGCGAAAGTGAATGCTATATTAGTCATAAAAATTCAGGAGACATATGCTCAAACCTATCTGCCATAGTGGAAGTATAAAGGTTCCGGAATATCTGGAAACAGATAAGGAAAAAAATGCCGGACGTACTCCACTGTCTTCAGACATTCAGCAAGTTAGAAATGTTGTTGAAGATGTTCCGCCATTTCCAGAAAGCAGAACGGCGAGAGGTTCTGTGAGCGCAGCGTACAGGCTTTCTTTTGACGAAGTGTTTTGCGGTCTCAGCAATGAAGAGCGTAAAAAGGTGTATGGTCGCCTTTTTGGAAAACAAGTACTTGCGCATATTCATTCCAGGTGTCAGCGAGACGCTGACATAATAAGAGAAAAAGCGCTCAGGCGGATAAGCCGTGAGTGTGGTACCGAAATAGATTGCACTCTCTTGATAAATAAGATGGTGGATATTTTACAAAATGCCCGGCTGACAATAAATTTTAATGCGGCAAAAATTGACTTTGCCTCTCTCTTAAAAAATAAAGAATATCTGAACTCTTATGCATTAGGTTGCAGACCAGGAGATTTACCTGCTTATAATGTCGGACGTGATTCAGTTGAAACTAAAGCATTTGAACTGGAGAGGCTTGCAGATTCACCTTATGCCCCATATGGTCAGACAGGCGGTTTTTCCGTAGCATATACTCCCAACAGTAGAACTTTTAGCCCTACAAGCAGACCAATTTATGCTGCACTGGACTTTCTGAACGGTGAAAATGGAGGTGCCAGCGCCTATGGGAAATCATTTTTTGAATTAAATGATAATGTAAAAACAAATTGTACATTATCACCTTTTGATATCTACGGCCACAGATTTGGTCTGGATACGAGTAAACTATCAACATTTTGGCATATGGAGAACCTGATTGCATCCTGTCAAAATGATTTTTTTGGTTATAATTGCTTTAAGAGTTTGGTTAAAATGGCTAAGGGCGAAAAATTTTTAGCTCATTCTAATTATGGTAAAGGCTATGAAGGGAATTATATAGAAGCTCATATTCATGGTGATGTATGTTTATTCAGAGATATAAAACACGTTTATTTGTCTTTGCAAGAAAACTCTTACTCGGAAAGTCAACTATATGATTATGCAAAACAAATAAACCTGGTGCTTAATAGATACTGCATAATATTATATTGACAAGCTTATTATCAGGCTCTTTAAAAGAGCATTAAATGATCATGAGCGCATACTTCTTGAGGTAGGCAGTAGCTGCTATATTTTTATATTTATTAGCTTAGGATCAATCTGGCAGATACCTGGGTGGCGCTCCAGTATGGCCTAGCAAAATAGAGGAATATGGACCAGTAGAAGCGCCTGCTGGCTACTTTTCACTTAAATCGCTGGACTTCACCGGCGCTTCAGATGAAGCGACCTTCACAGTCATCAAGTGGCCTGTATTACCACAGGAGTGATTTACTGGCTATCGATATTCCTGCTCATATCAATGACAGTATTTCGCTCTTTCCCGTACATTGCTCTCCCGACCAGCTCACGGTCCAGTACATGACAGTCCTTTTCCACTTCGCTACGCCTAATTTTTTTTTAGTTGCTCTGTTTTATTGCGCTGAATTTGTACCTCAAAACAATAATTTTAAATACTTATTTGAATATTTTTTTATGATTTTTTCACGAAATGAGTAAAAAACAAAATGAAGAATGATATAAATAATTAATGCAATAAAAAATGATATCACACCAATTGATGGTCCTGTTTTGTATACGAATAACATGCATAAAAATATAGCAAATAGATCAAGGGAAATATCCGCGATGAAATCAGTAATTATTTTGAAAAAATTCTTCATATTACCTCTTTAAAATATCTATTTTATTCATCATTTTTAGGTCGGGCAGTGCTCGAAATTCTCACGTACAACGTATACGCTCCGGTTTCTGCGCGCTGCCCGGCTTCACACTGGCTCCAACAAGTACGCCCGCTGGAATAGATTCCTGGCGTCACATAACTTCACCTGGTTATCCACAAAAGACTCAATAAATAAACATCTTGAGTACGAAAAATTACAGTGTCAGAGAATGAAATAGCGATTTGCTGTCTTCAAGCAGTGCCTTAGTACCTGGCACGCGCTCTTTCGCGCTATAATTTTTATCAATGTTTGTATCGCCTGCTATTTTTTAAATGTCTGCTGTATTTCGTTCATCTTTTCAGCTGCTTTTTTACGCTGACTTTCAATGTCTTTTCTCGATTGTTCAACAAGTTGCTGTGCTTTTTCGGCTTATTTTTTTGGGTCGAAAGGTTCTTTGATCTCATATCCGGCAATAGAACCATCCTTATTTAAGGTCATTACCGCACGTGCTGTATTTTTAGCAGTGATGGTAATGTCATAGACGAATTCGCCATTATGAGCTATCTCTGCTCGTACAACGATATCGCTATCTTCCGTAACGGAAATAATGCCACTGGCGTTAGCGCGTTTAATTGTTTCCTGAATACGCTCTGGTATAATGCTGAAATTGATCGAGTCGAATTTGAATAAAGCCTCTTTTAGTGCTTCTTGTTTTTGCTCCTCTGTTATAGTGCCAAAGATGGTTAAGTTGACAGGCGAAGGTCCCCCCCAGTAGCCGTTGTTAAATTTAAACATCTCTACTTTAGCAGGGGTGTTAACGCTTTGTCGAATGAATGAATACCCGCCCTTGAAGAAACGGACTTCAATAATCGCAAGATTGGCTCCACCTTTTGCGTTGATATTGGCAATAGCTTTTTGCATTTCGGCTTTGTCGTAAAAGAACATTGATTGCTGGTGCTCTTTTTGCTGGATTTTTTGCATGTATTTCTCTTGATTTTTTTCAGCTTCCGCCATGGCATCTTTATCGTTATCACAGGCGCTAATTAGAGTTGCTGCAATGAAGGTAATCGGAAGTAAGAGATTTTTATATGTAACATGTATTTTATTCATGTGAAGTATTTCCCTTTTTTATATAAAATAGATAGTCTTGACTGGTCGAGACTATCTTGGAAACATAGTAATAATGCGTGTGCATATCTGCAGTAAGTTTTAGTTATGCTGGTTTTATTTCGGATTTTTACCTGTTACTTTTTGTTCGTAAATAGGTATTTTACGTATTGATGATAAGTTTAGAACCTATCCCAGTAGGCGTAATCGTTAAAGCCAGTTTGGCGAATAAAAGAGTCTAATGGGATAGGCTCTTAATAAACAACAAAACCAAACGTACTTTCAGATTTCAGGCTGGAATGCGCACAGCTGATTGTTGATAAGGGCTACTCATACCGACAGGCCAGTGAAGCGATGAATGTCGGTTCCACATACCGGTCTGAGGTATCAACAACAACATGTTCTGAGTGGTAGCGTTTGCGTTATATCGTCACAGACAGCGCCTCAGGGCGCTGTTTTCGATCGGACATGTCGCTTTCGCAGGAGGGGACGTTATTCGGCGACCAGCCACATATCAGCCTCTTCAAACATCTCTTCCAGCATACGGTGCAGCCGTTCTTTCTCGGTTTTTGTACAGTCACTGTTTAATGCGTTCGCCTGCATTGGCTTAACTTTCACTTGCGCATCGGGAAAAAGTTGATGTACGCGTTTTGTGAGTTCATTGAGGATGATTTCGCGTGCGCCTGGCAAACCTTCAACATTTCGCTTGTCATAAACGAGTTCGACGAACATCGCCATTTCCTTTTTACTGGTTGGATGACCAGTATTTAAGCTGGGTATATAACTGGTGTCAAGGTTTAGCCGCCGTTTTGTCATCCTGACGTTGCGGACGTAAAGTAAATTGATCGCACGTGGAAGTAAAGGTCGCTAACCTGTTGTCGTGTCAAGAGGTTAGCGGCACTCTCTTCACAGCGGTGTCCTGCTACCTGATGGTAAATTCCAGGGCGCGACTAAAATCGCAATCGGCCAACACAACAGGGTCGCCTTTTCTGACAATAATGCTATTTGTGCCCAGGCATTTTCGGCTCTGTTTCCCCTTAATTTTGTTATCATCAGTGAGCCAGCGCTGGTTATCATTACCCGTGCATGAATAAAGAATGATTGGTGTGCCTTCTTTTGTACCTTGTCCTGCGGCATCCAGACATTTCTCACCCTGCGTGATTCTGTCTCGGTGAAATGAGAAAAGCTGAGATTGCACATGCTTACACTCCCGCAGCGTCAAACGATTCTGTTGATCTGGGCCTGTATCAAGGCACAGACCATCAGTTGTCCGAATTTGTTCCGCGTCATTTATGTAATAACCACCGGAATTAATCTGGTTTTGTGTAATGACCGGGAGCGACAAATTAATACTATAAGGTGTGGGTAAGCCGTTCGTCGTACATCCACATAAAATAGAGGAGAGGCAGAGAACCAGTGTGGTTTTTCCTGAAAGCAAAGTCATTCAATTATTACCCTAAAAATAAATAGCGTTACAACTATATTGGCGATTTATACCCACTGAATATGACGTAGCATTGAGCGGCAATAGAGATAATTCCGATAGAATCACATAAATACTTCGGTTAAATGCGCGCAGCCAGTCACTCCTGTGACGATGGGTATATAGCGTTAAATACTTTTGCAATATTAGATGCTATCACAGTGAAAAACGGCTGTACATTTCTTCACGTTAAACAAAGTGAGAAGGGGGGGGCACCCGATATATGATAAAAGAGGTCACAGGAGTCATTAGCAAAATAAATCTTTTAGATTTTCGCCACTGAAAACATTCTGCAGCCTTTCAGGCAAAGCCTCATAGCAGGCTGCGGAGGTAGACGTACTCGCTAAATTTTTCTGAAAAAATGCCGGGTGACGAATTATGAAAGATAAACGTTGGCGGCGGTAGGTCCGCGGAGGCCATTAATACGACAAAACTCAACGCGTATACCGGGGATAAGCGCTTCTGTTTCGTGTTGGCGACATGCTGAAATGTGGACCTGAACATCTTTGCGTCCATCGGAGGGGGTGATGAGACCTTTACCGCTCTTACAATCAAAGGTTTTGACAATTCCTGTCATTTTACGAGACAAACAAATTCCTTAATGGGGATAACGAGGCGCACTATACACGTCAGGAAAAATAATGCCAGCTATATTTGATGGCAATCAAGATTTCCGGATGGCTAAAAGTAGTCGTTCGGCACCATTGTAGATAAATAACATTATGTTCTGGAGAAAGTATTCCCTTTCCTGGCGTCATTGACTGGTGCGGACATCATGGGTTTTGTCGTCGGGCAGGACGGTGAACTAATCTGCCTGGCTTGCTTTTTATCAGTATTTGTAGGTGGTTGCGGGGTTTTACTACCAAAATCGTAGATAAAAATATCCCATGATGCCTGTTGTAAACCAGAACAATGGCCTGAACTGGCCAAAACATGGAATGAAAAAATAAGTAATGACCAAAGCATAAAAGCATGATGTTTCATAGCACCTCCTGTTATATATAATGACTTGTGAAGTTCATCTCCTGAATTATGGAACGTCATTGACATTTTTTATTCAACGAAGAGTTAACCACTCTTAATAATAATGGGTTTTATAGCGAAATAGACTTTTTTATCGCGTGTTCAATATTTGCGTTAGTTATTATTTTTTTTGGAATGTAAATTCTCTCTAAACACAGGTGATATTTATGTTGGAATTGTGGTGTTGATTCTATTCTTATAATATAACAAGAAATGTTGTAACTGATAGATATATTAAAAGATTAAATCGGAGCGGGAATAAAGCGTGCTAAGCATCATCGTGAATATGATTACAGCGCCTGCGATGGCATATAACCGTATTGCGGCTGGAGCGTCACGTGAGGACTGTGAAGCACAATGCGATATGTTCTGGTTATATGGCGAGTTTGCTTAATGACATGTTTTTAGCCGATCGGTGTCAGGTTTCTTAATGTGGTTGTGAGATTTTCTCTTTAAATATCAAAATGTTGCATGGTGGTTTTGTTGTTCTATAGTGGCTAAACACTTTATGGTTTCTGTTAAATATATATGCGTGAGAAAAATTAGCATTCAAATCTATAAAAGTTAGATGACATTGTAGAACCGGTTACCTAAATGAGCTATAGAGTGCTTCGGTAGTAAAAATATCTTTCAGGAAGTAAACACATCAGGAGCGATAGCGGTGAATTATTCGTGGTTTTGTCGATTCGGCATAGTGGCGATAACTGAATGCCGGATCGGTACTGCAGGTGTTTAAACACACCGTAAATAATAAGTAGTATTAAGGAGTTGTTATGAAAAATATTATTTTATCCACTTTATTTATTACTACAAGCGTTTTGGTTGTAAATGTTGCACAGGCCGATACTAACGCCTTTTCCGTGGGGTATGCACAAAGTAAAGTTCAGGATTTCAAAAATATCCGAGGGGTAAATGTGAAATACCGTTATGAGGATGACTCTCCGGTAAGTTTTATTTCCTCGCTAAGTTACTTATATGGAGACAGACAGGCTTCCGGGTCTGTTGAGCCTGAAGGTATTCATTACCATGACAAGTTTGAGGTGAAGTACGGTTCTTTAATGGTTGGGCCAGCCTATCGATTGTCTGACAATTTTTCGTTATACGCGCTGGCGGGTGTCGGCACGGTAAAGGCGACATTTAAAGAACATTCCACTCAGGATGGCGATTCTTTTTCTAACAAAATTTCCTCAAGGAAAACGGGATTTGCCTGGGGCGCGGGTGTACAGATGAATCCGCTGGAGAATATCGTCGTCGATGTTGGGTATGAAGGAAGCAACATCTCCTCTACAAAAATAAACGGCTTCAACGTCGGGGTTGGATACCGTTTCTGAAAAGCATAATCTATGCGGAAGGTTCGCCTTCCGCACCGCCAGTCACAAAACAGGGCTTCTTTACCAGTAACACGTACCTGCCTGTCTTTTCTCTCTTCGTCATAGTGACGCTGTACATAACATCTCACCAGCATAAGCACAGATAAGGGGTTGTGGTAAGCAATCAAGGTTGCTCAGGTAGGTGATAAGCAGGAAGGAAAATCTGGTGTAAATAACGCCTGATCTCACAAGATTCACTCTGAAAAATTTTCCTGGAATTAATCACAATGTCATCAAGATTTTGTGACCGCCTTCGCATATTGTACCTGCCGTTGAACGACTACTGAAAAGTAGCAAGGTATGTATTTTATCCAGGAGAGCGCCTTTTTTGCGCCTGGCAGAAGTCCCCAGCCGCCACTAGCTCAGCTGGATAGAGCATCAACCTCCTAAGTTGATGGTGCGAGGTTCGAGGCCTCGGTGGCGGTCCAATGTGGTTATCGTATAATGTTATTACCTCAGTGTCAGGCTGATGATGTGGGTTCGACTCCCACTGACCACTTCAGTTTTGAATAAGTATTGTCTTGCAATCCTGTTACAGAATAATTTCATTTATTACGTGACAAGATAGTCATTTATAAAAAATGCACAAAAATGTTATTGTCTTTTATTACTTGTGAGTTGTAGATTTTTCTTATGCGGTGAATCCCCCTTTGCGGCGGGGCGTCCAGTCAAATAGTTAATGTTCCTCGCGAACCATATTGACTGTGGTATGGTTCACCGGGAGGCACCCGGCACCGCAATTTTTTATAAAATGAAATTCACACCCTATGGTTCAGAGCGGTGTCTTTTTACATCAGGTGGGCAAGCATAATGCAGGTTAACTTGAAAGATATGATCAATAGCAGAAACCAGTGATTTCGTTTATGGCCTGGGGATTTAACCGCGCCAGAGCGTATGCAAGACCCTGGCGCGGTTGGCTGGTGATCGTTCAATAGTGCGAATATGAATGGTTACCAGCCGCTGCGAATTCTACCTGGGTCACTTAATAAAGCAAAACATTTAAACGCTCAACAACGACAATTCAGACAGTTCGAACTTTTCTTTAAAAATAGGATTAACCATGCTTAAAAGTGGTTACTAATTAGCCATTATACTACGGTAGTGATTCACATATTCTTTAACGTTACGTTACAGGAAGGTTGAAGTGGAAATGCCTGATGAGTCTTCAGGCATTTCTTAAGGTTAGTTAGCTAAGGAACAGTTACTGAGAACAGGTTTATCATCACCTTCCACCAGTTCAGCCGTTTTGCCTTTGGTATAAAGTTTATAAGTATAATTTTTGTCTATGGCTTCGTAATTTGCTCCGGAGGCCATTTTCATTAACCGCATCGGGATCATCTCGTTTACCTGACTGATAATCGCATAGGCGTTTCCAGCCTCGGTGTTGACGTAAATCACCTCCATAACCTGGTTATCATTACAGGTGTATATAGATTTAGAAATCTCCTGCGAAGCTGCTATAGAGGTGGTACTGGCGCTAAGCGCAGCGAGAAAGAGGGTAAATGGGATCAATTTACGTTTCATCATTAGTATCCTTTGTGCATAAAATTGTCGTTAATTCCCTGAAGAACGGGAGATAAAGCGGCATCAATACGATGAATGCTGTAGTATTCCTGTTTACTGACGAAAAGTGCGCCAGAAAAGCGTATTATAATTTATCCATCACTGACATATGTGATGAGTAGACAAATCTTAAAATCATAAACTATAGGCTACAAATCATTATGGTGCGATAGAAAATGATTGTCACCACTGCTCAATACTATGGCATAAAAACCGAAGAAAACGGTACTGTTCACTGTCTCGTTTCATACGGTATCTGTCAGTGAAACTATTTCTTCAAATGATGGTCTTTTTATTATCGATCAGATAATGGCATCAACAGGGGTTATTCAGGAGTATATGTGAAAAAGTGGCTTATAGGAGGGATATTGATCGCAAGTTTTCTGACCGGTTGTCTGATGTGGCACAACATTGATAAATGGTTTAATAAAGATATAGAATTTTTCTACGTCGGAGACGATAGCTAAAATTCCTGTGAGTTGGCAACGGGTGTCATATCTTTAGGTATGGCGCCCGGAGCCGCCGGGCGCAAATTGTAGGTGTATAAATGTCATTTCATTAAAATTTTAGCGACAACATGGACAGTCACTACCGCGTGCTAACGGCCCTCTGAAGTCACAAGATGAATAAGCCAGTTTTTTTGTTTCAGCGGTGACTGAAACATATTTTGCTCCTGGTGGGCTTACCGCCAGTTGCTGAAAAAGACAACGATGATGTAACTGTTGCAGAGACTGACGAATACGACGACCGTGAATTTTATTTTTGGCGACCATATTTCCTCCCAAAAGGCCGCCCGAAGGCGGCGCTGGGTTTGATAATGGAGAAGGGCGTTGGTCACTGCCATAACCAACCTGTATACATTAATACAATTGATAATCATTATCAATTGTACTGGTGGAGAAAAATTGTAAAGATGAAGGGACAGAGGAAATGGCAATGAACGGGATGAGATTTTTCGTTAACCACTTAAATTCGTGACTAAAAAAAGGCTTTTATAGACTTGAAAATGTTTTTCCCGTCCCTATGTAGTCAGTGGACAAGCAATGCTTGCCTTGATGTTGAACTTTTGAATAGTGATTCAGGAGGTTAATGATGGCACTCAGAACCTTGTCAGCACTTCCCGTGTTTGCTGATTCTCTTTTCTCTGACCGTTTCAACCGTATTGATAGACTTTTCAGTCAATTAACAGGAGATACGCCAGTCACTGCGACGCCAGCTTACGATCTGCAAAAGCGCGATGCGAATAACTATCTGCTTACCGTGAGCGTTCCTGGCTGGAAAGAGGAAGAGCTTGAAATTGAAACGGTTGGCGGCAACCTGAATATTACGGGTAAACACACTGAAGAGACGGTAGAGGATCAGACGCACTGGATTTATCGTGGTATTCGTAAGGCGGATTTCCAGTTGAGTTTTTCTTTGCCTGAACATGCTAAGGTGAATAATGCGAAACTGGAACAGGGCCTCTTGTTGGTCGAGATTTACCAGGAGATCCCTGAAAGCGAGAAACCGAAAAAAATTGCCATAGAAAGCAAACCAAAGGCGATTGAACACAAATCATAATCGCGTTAATGAAGGCCCGTTTAGACGGGCCTTCATTGCCTGTAGCGAAAAGTATCCCGTCATGCTTGTAGGCACAGATCGCTAAATATTATAGCCCTGACCTCTATATTATCCCGTGCCACTGACCTCGTCGCCATTGGACGGCGGTAAGTTGGAATTATCCGCGAGGTCAGTCCAATTTTTGTCCACTCTCGACATTCTGCCTGTTATGGGCGCGATACCTGAATATAAATTCGTATAGCGGTTGATCGTTTTCACCGCGTTGATGCTATTTCTGCTAACACTACTTTCATACGTAAAAAAGCTGATGCTTTTTACCTTATTTAATAGAGGCAGGTATGAAATTAGTGCTCGTCAATCGGCAGGTCATTTTACCGGAAAGCGGAACCAAGTCCTTCCAGTGCCATGCCTCTACGCTTGTTCGCTTACCGTGCGGTACGCTCGTGGCCGCATGGTTCGCGGGGTTGCGCGAAGGAAGAGAAGATACAGCCATCTGGCTATCTCGCTATGAACATAATATCTGGACAACACCGCAGCGAGTGGCGGCAC
Source organism: Salmonella sp. GDC200615 (assembly GCF_050574145.1). Taxonomy (NCBI): domain Bacteria; kingdom Pseudomonadati; phylum Pseudomonadota; class Gammaproteobacteria; order Enterobacterales; family Enterobacteriaceae; genus Salmonella; species Salmonella sp. GDC200615. The sequence goes on from NZ_CP192247.1 coordinate 1,972,000, forward strand.
GCGAGGGGGAAGCGCACTGGAATCCGGTGTTATTTTACCCGTCGGATAAATTGTGGTTATTTTATAAAGTAGGCAGCGACGTACACGTGTGGAAAACCTGGTTTATCACCTCCAGCGATCGAGGATTTACCTGGAGTACGCCAGCTCCGTTGGTTAACGATGATATTTTGCCGCGCGGTCCCGTAAAAAATAAACTCCTGCTGGCATCAAATGGCGCCTGGATTGCGCCAGGGTCGATTGAAAGTCCTGAACGGTGGAGGGCATTTGTGGATCGATCCTCTGACGAAGGAAAACACTGGAATATCTCTTTTGTTCCGCTGGAGCCTGATAACGCTATTTCCGGGACAAACGTAGCGTTGTGGGATGGTGTAAAAAAGGGATGTTGTGGGAATGTTGTCTGGAAAACCTCCTGCGCTGGGATGGCGTTATTCAGCCTACGCTGTGGGAGTCTTCTCCGGGGCATATCCATATGTTGTTACGAAGCACACGCGGGGCAATTTTTCGCAGTGATTCAATCGACTATGGCGCTACCTGGTCTGTTGCCCGCGCGACATCTTTACCGAATAATAATAGTGGTATCGATCTGGTTAGTATGCAGGACGGTACGCTGATTCTTGCGTTAAATCTGGTCAACGGCAACTGGGGAAAGCGCTATCCGCTTTCACTGATTGCTTCCCAGGATAATGGCGAATCATGGCTACCGCTACTGGACCTGGAAAGTGACCACGGTGAGTATTCTTATCCCGCTATTATTAGCGAGGGCGGCGTCGTACATATCACCTACACGTGGAACCGGAAAAATATCGTATATTGTCGATTACAAACGGTGTAAGGCGCTATCAGTCGAAACCGATAGCGCTGGAATAATAATGCCTTGCCCGGCATGCTCTCTCACGCCGGGATGGCCGAAATAGTCATGATTTACCGGGTAACATCCTTGAAAATGTATCATCTTTTTGTATGTAATGGTGAAACAACGCCGCTGCTGCATGCATGGCAATCAGGAAATAGCCGATATTGGCCAGCATTTCATGAATACGCTTTATATCCGATTTTAGGGCGCTATCTGGCGTCAAAAATACCGGTACAGTAAAACCAAAAAAGCTCCAGCTTTTCCCGCCTGATGCCATCATCGCGACGCCCAGCAGCGGTAAGGCGAGAAAAGTGAGATAAAGCGCGATATGCATTAATTTAGCGGCTACGTGCTGCCAGTGAGGAGGGGGAGGCGTAATGACCGGATCCGGGTATTTGTGTTTAAGATATAACCGTAAAAACATCAGCGCCCAGACCAGAACGCCCTAGTGCGTGTCTTTCATAAACAGGTAAACGCTGGAGCCTTTTGGCGCCCACCCCCGTAACTCAATAGCAGCATATGCGATGCCTGTCAGGAGCAGTGTTAACCAGTGAAGCGTTATTTGCAGTCTTGAGAAATGTGCCATTATTATTATCCTTTATTAACAACTGCTTGTAGAGTATGCGTAAAATCTTAACAGAACCTTAAAGCGGGGGCTGAGTCGCAAGGAACAGACAGAGATAGCGGCACGTAAAATGGGATAAAAAGCCGGCGGCATCGCCGGCTTACTGTTGTTATTGTCCTCTTACGACAACACAGGTTTTACCATAAAACGGATATGAACCTGTAGTTTCATAATCAACACTCGACACTAAAGAAATATCGCCCGCTTTTTTCGCTGAATCAATAGATGCGTCGCCGGTATTTACAATACCCAATACCGTTTGCGCACACGCTTTACCGGTTTTGGTTGCCGGGAGACTCGTGGCAGTAATTGGCCCTTTAACATCCGTATATAAGCCAATCCCTGTCGGTGATGGTCCTGTAGCACACCCCGTTAAAAGAGAACCAATAAAGATAATTGAAAAAATGTGTTTTTTATTTGTCATGGGATTAGTCCATTATAAATTAATAGAAAACTTACCGTCCGAAAATGTCCGGACAGTCATTAAAAAAGTGGTGTATATTAAATATGCGATATTACTCTTTGCACCCTCCTGTTGATGTCGTACCTGACGGACAAATATCCGTTGAAGCCGGATATATTCCCCATGCCGTGTTTTTATAACTTGTGCATCCTGTCAGCAATGAGAACAGTACGGCTAAAAAAATCATCACGAGCCCTGGCGGCGTTAACATTTTTCGGTTGGACTCCATAGCATGTCATTTCATCGGGTTGCCGTATGACTGGCGTTCTGCTGGTAAGTTTCATTAACGCCCGGTTCGTTTAATGTTGGTTTAGGTTTAAAGCCAGGAGGCGCTAATTACGATACCTTCTTACGTTTCAGTACTGACTAATAATGTTGAGAAAATGAACAGCGTCGGGTGGGAAGACGCAATACAGAATAGAAAGGAAATAAGAGAATAAGATGGCGTTAATTAACCCGGTATTCCTGGCGTCATTTCCCTTGCGTTTTATCCCCGTCAAAAGCGGCCTTTAGCTCACGTTGGCGCTCCCGACGTTTGTGCGTATGATGTTTTTAAAAGATCGTCATACTTTCTGTTCTGCGTCAATTTTTTCATTACAAATGCTCGCCATAATGCCGTCCTCAGGAGGTCTCCCGACGTTTATGCTGCGCCGGGAGAAACAAAAACAACGCATAATCTGGGACAAATTGATGATTAAAGGCAAACTGGCGCTCGTGACGTGCGCGCTGACTCTGGTATTCACTTCGTCGCTTTTCGCCGCGTCGGACACGGCAGACGGTCGTACCCTGAAGCTGGCCATTGGCCCTGAGCCAACGGAAGGCTTTGATCCTATGCTGGGCTGGAGCCACGGCAGCTACTTATTGCTTCATGCGCCGTTGCTTAAGCAAAACGCCGACATGAGTTGGGGTAATTTACTGACGGAAAAAGTGGATACCAGCCCCGTCGGTAAAATCTGGACGCTAACCTTAAAGCCCGGGCTGAAATTCTCCGATGGCTCGCCATTAACTGCCGAAGATGTCGTTTTTACATACAATAAAGCGGCGAAGAGCGGCGGTAAAATAGACATGGGCAATTTTAGCCATGCGCGAGCGCTGGACGCACGCCGAATTGAGATGACGCTGAGCCATCCGCAGAGCACCTTTGTGAATGTACTCGGGTCGTTAGGGATTGTTCCGGCCAGCCGTTATGATGAAAAAACGTTCGCCCGCGAACCGATAGGCGCCGGTCCGTACCGACTGGTCAGCTTTCAGCCGGGTCAGCAACTGATCGTTGAAGCTAATCCCTGGTATGCGGGTAAAAAGAATGACTTTAACCGGCTGGTTTTTGTCTTTCTGGATGAAGATAATGCTTATGCCGCCGCGCGCAGCGGACAGTTGGGACTGGTGCGCATTGCCCCTTCTATGGCGGTGGCCCCGCAGCAGGATAATCTTAAACTCTGGGTACGCGATAGCGTTGAAAACCGGGGCATTGTCTTCCCGATGGTGCCTGCCGGTAAAAAGGATGCTAACGGTTATCCTGTCGGCAACGATGTGACCGCTGATGTCGCTATCAGACGCGCAATTAACTATGCCATTAATCGTAAGCAACTGGCGGAACAGGTGATGGAAGGCCATGCGATACCCGCCTATAGCGCGGTGCAGGGATTGCCGTGGCAAAATCCTTCAGTGATATTCAGCGATGGCGATATTGCAAAAGCGCGCGCCATCCTGGAAGAGGCTGGCTGGAAGATAAACCGTGCGGGCGTGCGTGAAAAAGCGGGTAAAGAAGCGCGTCTGACCTTATGGTATGCCAGTGGCGACAGCACCCGACGGGATCTGGCCGAGGCGGTGCGCGCCATGTTGCAGCCTTTAGGCATTGTCGTCTCGTTGCAATCGGGAAGCTGGGAAACTGTAGAGCGCCATATGCACGCTAACCCTACGCTGTTTGGCTGGGGAAGTCTGGACCCGATGGAACTCTTCCATCACTACAGTGGGAAAGCCGCTGGTGTGGAATATTATAACCCGGGCTATTACAGCAACCCTGCGGTAGAAGCACATCTGAAACAGGCTATAGATGCGCCTGACTGGCAAAAGGCGATTCCTTTCTGGCAGCAGGTTGAGTGGGATGGGAAGCAGGGCGCGGGCGTCCAGGGCGATGCGGCATGGGCATGGCTGCTTAATATTCAGCATACCTATCTGGCCAACCCCTGTATTGATCTGGGAAAAGGCGCGCCAGAAATCCACGGTAGCTGGTCGGTGTTAAACAATCTTGATGACTGGACCTGGACCTGTCGGTGATGAAATTGTTCTTCAGTCATTTTTTGCGGCTGATTATTCTGTTGGTGCTGGTGGCTGCCGGCACCTTCATTTTGCTTAGCTTTTCGCCCGTTGATCCTATCCGTGCTTATATTGGCAACGATCTGCTCCATGTTCCGCCAGAACAATATGCGCGGATTGCGGCGCGCTGGGGGCTCGACCAGCCGCTGTGGGAGCGTTTCGGTCACTGGTTTTGGCGTCTGCTCCAGGGTGACATGGGGTATTCTATGCTGTTCAACATGCCTGTCGCCAGCGTGATCCGGGAACGTTTTGCGACGTCATTCGCGCTGCTGGCGGGCGCCTGGCTATTGTCTGGTGTGCTGGGCGTGACATTGGGTTTTCTGGCCGGACGTTTTCTCCACCGTTGGCCGGATAAGATGATTTGCCGTATCAGCTACTTATTGTCATCGTTGCCCACTTTCTGGATAGCAATGCTGTTGCTGGCGCTATTTGCCGTCCGCTGGCCGGTATTACCTGTTTGTTGCGCCTGGGACCCCGGAAATAATGCAGGAACAGCTCTTTTATCGGAACGTTTACGCCATCTTGTGTTGCCGGTATGTGCGTTAAGTCTATTGGGCATGGGGCAAATTGCGCTGCATACGCGAGAAAAAATAGCCAGCGTAATGAAGAGCGAATTTATTCGTTTTGCGCGCGCTCAGGGGGATAAAGGATGGTCGCTGTTACGTCACCAGGTGTTACGTCATGCGATTACCCCAGCACTCTGTTTACAGTTTGCTTCTCTGGGCGAACTGATGGGGGGAGCGTTACTGGCAGAAAAAGTCTTTGCGTATCCGGGGCTGGGACAGGCCACTATCGATGCCGGTCTGCGTGGCGATGTCCCGCTACTCATGGGGATCGTTTTATTCTGTACACTATTAGTGTTTGCCGGAAATACGATTTCAGCCTGGCTTGTGGTGGTGCTTAATCGATCGCTGGAGCGTCCCGATGCTCTATAATCCTGCCCCGACGTTGTTTCGTCTGATCCTCTCCGTTACCTGTCTGCTGTTTATTGCTGGATACGGTTATGCCACGTTGAGCCAGCCGCCAGAGGTTAATCTGCTTGCCCGGCATCTGTCGCCTGATATCCAGCACTGGTTTGGCACCGATAATCTGGGGCGCGATGTATGGCTTCGTTGCTTTCAGGGGGCCTTCACCAGTTTACAAATTGGCGTTGGCGCCGCGCTGTGCAGCGGCGTTATCGCGCTAGTGATGGCGGCAGTGGCGCGCATTCATCCCCGGCTGGACCTCCTGATGCGGTTGATAACCGATGCTATGCTCGCCATGCCGCATTTACTTTTGCTGATCCTTATCTGTTTTACGCTCGGCGGCGGTAAAAGCGGCGTCATTGCGGCCGTGGCGTTAACGCACTGGCCCCGTCTGGCGCTGATTCTGCGCGCCGACGCGGAGCGGGTAGCGCAGAGTGACTACCTGACATTGACCTATCGTCTGGGGCATGGACACCTTTATTGCTGGCGATATCACTATTTTCCGGCGCTATTGCCGCAATGGTTGACGGGAACGTTATTGATGTTTCCTCATGCGGTATTGCACAGCGCGGCATTAAGTTTTCTGGGGTTTGGGCTGGCGCCGCATGAGCCTTCGCTGGGGCTGTTGCTGGCGGATGCGTTACGGTTTATTAGCCATGGTAACTGGTGGCTGGTGCTGTTTCCCGGCCTAATGTTATTCACGCTGGTGATGCTCTTCGATCAGTTTGCGCGCGCCATTCAGCGGCTGTGGCTAAGGAGTGACGTATGCTAAGTTTACAACAGGTTACGCTGGAAAGCGCGCGTTATCGCTGGTATGGCACGAGACGCTGGTCGCCGTTATTACAGAATGTCTCTTTTGATATCGCACCCGGCGAAATGGTGGCATTGGTTGGCGGCAGCGGGGAGGGAAAAAGTCTGCTGCTGCAATGCCTGCTCGATCTGCTGCCGGAAAACTTACGCTTTCGGGGGGAGATTACGCTTGATGGCAACCGGCTGGACAGACATACCATCAGGCAGCTTAGGGGCAATACGTTTAGCTACGTGCCGCAGGGGGTACAGGCGCTTAATCCCATGCTGAATATCAGAAAACATTTGAACAGAGCATGTCATCTGACCGGACGCGCCTGGGATGAGACGCAGATGGTACAGCTATTACAGCAAAGCGATCTTGAACCGACAGTCCTGGAACGCTTTCCCCGCCAGCTCTCTGGCGGGATGGCTAAACGAATTCTGGCGTGCCACGCCTCGCTCAGCCAGGCTCGTTATATCCTCGCGGATGAGATCACCGCCTGGCTTGATACCGCACTGGCAAACCAGTTGCTTGAGCACTTGCGAGGTCTCTGCGAGCGGGGATGCGGCGTGCTGTGGGTGACTCATGACCTGCTGCTGGAGGCGCGGTATGCCGATCGCATTGTGGCGCTGCATCAGGGTTATATCACGGACAATATCCGCTGCGAGCAGTTACAGCCGGAAGAGATGAGTGAGCCGTTAAAACGGCAATGGCAAGCATTGCCTGAACTAAACCCGTTATTTATGCCGACCGGAGAGGGAATAGAATGCTGAGCTGCCGCGACCTCGTTATTCGTCAGGGCGGGAAAGTCTTATGGCAGAACCTGACGTTTACGATTTCTGCCGGTGAACGGGTAGGAATTCATGCGCCAAGCGGAACGGGGAAAACAACGTTGGGGCGCGTCCTGGCCGGATGGCAAAAGCCGACGGCGGGCGACGTTCTGCTGGACGGCAGCCCGTTACCCCTGCATCAGTATTGTCCGGTACAGCTTGTCCCCCAGCATCCTGAACTGACGTTTAATCCCTGGCGAAGCGCCGGAGACGCTGTACGTGATGCCTGGCAGCCTGACCCGGAAACGATGAGGCGTTTGCATGTGCAGCCCGAGTGGCTGACGCGTCGGCCAATGCAGCTCTCAGGCGGGGAGTTGGCGCGTATTGCGATACTGCGCGCGCTTGACCCACGAACGCGTTTTCTGATTGCCGACGAAATGACGGCGCAACTCGATCCGTCTATTCAAAAAGCGATATGGGTATACGTGCTTGAGGTGTGCCGCAGCCGTTCATTAGGGATGTTGGTGATTAGTCATCAGTCTGCGCTACTTGATCAAGTCTGTACCCGCCATTTACAGGTGGAATAGCCGCAAGTCGTTTCTCCGCATTGCCGTGTCGCCGTTAACGCACCGGGAACCCATGGGTTCCCGGTATTGTCGGCAGAGATTTTACTGCATGACGCGTTTATCTGCGTTTTTTGCATCAGCGGTATTACTGTAGTCCCTGGTCTCTTCAACCTGTACAGGGGCTCTGACAACCAGACTAGGCAGCGCCAGTTCGATATCATTCTCAATGAGTTTTTCAATAATACGGATATTTATCTCTTGCTGAATATCCATGTATTTATTGTAATCCGCGGTATTGACGATATGCACCACCTCATAGGTCAGCCGATCCTGACCAAAGGCCAGTAGATGGGCGCGGTCGAATTGTGTTTCGCCGACATCGGTAATAATCTTTTTCACCATATCGCCGATGAGGCGTAACTTTTCCGGCGGTGTCGCAGTGGCGACGCCAAAAGTAAACACGATACGACGCGTTTGCATCCGCTTATAGTTGTGTATGGTTTGCTGCAACAACTGCGCGTTCGCACAAACGATCTGTTCGCCGCTGAGGCTACGGATGCGAGTGGTTTTCAAACCGATATGTTCAATCGTACCGGCTACATCATTAAAGACGACGAAATCGCCGATCTCGAAGGGCTTATCGAAACCAATCGACAGCGAAGCGAAGACATCGCTCAGAACGGTTTGTACCGCCAGGGCAATAGCAATACCGCCCACGCCGAGGCTGGCTACCAGTGCGGTAATATCCACGCCGACGTTCGCCAGGATGGAGAGCAACATCATAGACCAGACGAGCACGCGCAAAATCATACCAAGAATGACTAACGTCACCGGGTTTTTATTGGAGCCTGGGGCATACAGTAAATGACGCATCCATGACTGTACGCCCTGATCAAGCCAAATCGCCATTTGAATCGCAACCACTAAAAACCAGGCGTGAGAGAGGGTAGAGAATAACCGGTCGGGCAGGGCGACAAAGCGCAGGCTAAAGAGAAATGCGGCAAAAAAGATTAGCATCTTACTGGTCTTTTTCAGCATCTCGAAAACAATAGGCCGCAGCCGCCCATGAGCATCATTCTTTTTATCCGGGCGTTGTAGCGCTTTATAGACCACATTAAGTAGCCAGTTGATGAGCCAGTAAGTAATGAAGGTGACGAAAAAAACGACCGCCAGATTGATCCAGAACGTCGTTGACATCAGCATCGCAACGATATTTAGTCGTGCTAAATACTCCATTTTACCTCCGATGAAAAGCAGATGAACATTACAGTATAGACGTCACATCACGGAGGCCGATTTCCGGCTTTACTATTGCTGTTTTATTCAGCACTTTTGTTCAAAAAGTATGAAAAAGAGGGGTAGCCGTTTGGCTATCCCGGCGTTTCTGTGCAGACTTATCTACTCCTCTTAATAAAATAAGGAGTCATTTATGCAACAAGAACATCGTGAGTGTATTGAGCAGTGTTATGAATGCGCGGCGGCGTGTGATATCTGCGCCTCTTCTTGTCTGCGTGAAGATAACGTCGAAATGATGAAGCACTGCATCCAGTTAGATATGCAATGTGCGGCCATTTGTCGCCTGGCGGCGCAATTTATGGCATTGGAAAGCGAGTACTCACAAAAATTATGCCGTCTGTGCGCGGATATCTGCAAAGCCTGCGCCGAAGAGTGTGCAAGGCACGATCACGACCATTGCCAGAATTGCGCGCGGGCATGCAGCCAATGCGCAGACGCCTGCCTTAAAATGGCCGCGTAATTTTTCTTCCGCCATTAGCTCAACCGGATAGAGCATAGAGCTTCTACCTCTAAGGTTCGGGGTTCAATTCCTCGATGGCGGACCAGTTGATATCAAAAAAGGCCACCTGCGCGGTGGCCGCTGAGTTTCTGTTGAAATAAGTGCAATGTTATAATATAACAATCATCTTTCTAAGAAAGATGAGGGTAACGTTTTGGTGATTCATTTAAAAAAACTGACAATGCTTCTGGGAATGCTGTTGGTCAATAGTCCTGCCTTCGCGCATGGTCATCATGCTCATGGCGCGCCGATGACGGAGGTTGAGCAAAAAGCGGCAGCGGGCGTGTTTGATGACGCGAATGTACGCGATCGCGCGCTCACCGACTGGGATGGTATGTGGCAATCCGTCTATCCTTATCTGGTCAGCGGCGAGCTGGACCCTGTCTTCAGACAAAAGGCGAAGAAAGACCCGGAGAAAACGTTTGAGGATATTAAAGCGTATTATCGCAAAGGATACGTGACGAATGTTGAGACGATCGGCATTGAAAATGGCGTTATAGAATTCCATCGCGACAATAACGTTGCATCCTGTAAATACAATTATGCCGGCTATAAAATTCTGACTTACGCATCGGGTAAAAAAGGGGTGCGCTACCTGTTCGAATGTAAAGATGCGAATAGCAAAGCGCCTAAATATGTTCAGTTTAGCGATCATATCATTGCCCCGCGCAAATCGGCGCACTTCCATATCTTTATGGGAAATACCTCGCAGCAGGCATTGTTGCAAGAGATGGAAAACTGGCCTACCTATTATCCTTATCAGTTAAAGGCGAATGAGGTCGTTGGCGAAATGCTACATCATTAAGTCTGATTGCAATGTTAAAAGCTCGCTATGAATAGCGGGCTTTTTTTCTGCCGTTATGCCATATTTCTGGCAATCAATATAAAAAATACCTGCGCCCCCGGAGCAACGATGACGCTGTCCATATCGCCCTCGATTCAATGCCAAACGGAAGCGGCGTGTCGCCTGATTACTCGTGTCACAGGCGATACGTTGCGTGCTATTCATTTATATGGTTCCGCTGTCGCGGGCGGTCTGAAGCCAAACAGCGACATTGATCTACTGGTGACAATATGCCAGCCGCTGACGGAGGCCCAACGCGCAACGCTGATGCAGGAATTGCTGGCGCTTTCATCGCCGCCGGGGGCGTCGGCAGAAAAACGCGCTCTGGAGGTCACTGTCGTGCTTTATTCGCAGCTGGTTCCCTGGTGTTTTCCACCTGCCCGGGAAATGCAATTTGGCGAGTGGCTAAGAGAGGACATTTGTCAGGGGATTTATGAACCAGCGCAGCAGGACTGGGACATTGTGTTACTGATAACCCAAATTCTGGAAACCAGTATACCGCTAAAGGGAGAACGCGCGGAACGGCTGTTCACGCCAGCCCCTGCGGCGCAGTTGCTGAAGGCCTTGCGTTATCCCCTCGACCTTTGGCAATCCACGGCAGATGTGCAGGGAGATGAGTATCATATCGTTTTAACCCTGGCGCGTATCTGGTATACCCTTTCTACCGGGAGATTTACCTCTAAGGATGCGGCGGCTGACTGGCTGTTACCTCAGTTGCCAGAAGATTATGCTGCCACGTTGCGTGCGGCGCAGCGTGAATATTTAGGTCTGGAGCAACAGGACTGGCATATTTTGCTGCCTGCGGTCGTACGCTTTGTGGATTTTGCCAAAGCGCACATCCCCACGCAGTTCACATAAGATGCCCCAGGACGTCTGTCAGGTTGCGCAAACGGCGTTCCTCAACTACTACTTAATAGGTTCTCATCGCTGAAGTAAGCAGATGATCTTATGCGGGCCATCGAATGGATATTCCCACATGGCTCTCGTTTTGTTGAGGTGGATATGACTGGTTCCGCATCATCTGTTTTAAAGACAGATACAAGACTATTGAGCGAAAACCTGTTTCTTAATTATGGTCTGGAGTCCTTATTTAAGGACGTCGCAATAATAGCTGGCAACGTAAATTATATTATTTTTGATATCGACGATTACTACACCGTACAGCAGTATATTACTTCCACATTTAAAGCGGTACTCATTGGAATTGTTACCCATAATGAATATAACTTTATTGATGAACATCATGCTATATATCGAATAAAGGTCGATGCCTCTATTGCTGAGTGGCGCGAATTACTAATTTTGGCCGCTGCTGGTCAATTTTTTCCCAGGTCAGAGAAAGTCAGATTAACGGCGAATGAAAGAAATGTTTTGGCGATGCTTGTTAAAGGAATGGATATCCGACAAATAAGCTGTGAGCTGAATGTACATTTAAAAACTATTTACTCAGTACGCTACCATGTTCTGACTAAATTAGGTTGTAGAACAGTTCTGGACTATCAAATACTGTCCGTTTCTAAAGCCTTTACGCACTGGCTTACAATAAATAATGTTGATAATGTAATTTCCCGTGTAAATAGTAAGGTCATTGCTTAATAATGATTTGCTTCTGATGGCGTTTAGGTTCACTATGCTTTCTTACATCATCATGAGGCCAGACAGGCATGGCTACTTTTAGTATTAGCGCAATGGCGGCGCAGTGTGGTGTCACAACAGCAAATATCAGGTCCTGGGAACGCTATGGCCTGCTTCAACCTACCAAAGATGAAGCTGGCAATCGTTTTTATTGCATAGAAGATGCTATCAGAATACAGCATATTATCGACGCGTTAAGCAAAGGCTTTTCATTAAAAGAGATTAAACCTGCCCTCTATGGTGAAGAAACGCATTGCCGCTCGGGATGGTTATTCTACCAGGAAGAGATTTTAGCGCAGTGTAGAAAATTCGAACCCGCCAAATTGCGAAAATTACTCTGGCGTTATGGTCGGGAAATTCCGCCGTGTATCGTAATTGAGTCAATACTGCGTCCTTTACGGCTGTGGTTGTCCGCAGGCGATGATGATGCACGCCGATTTGAAAAGGCATTACTGGATACTGCGATTATTGAATACGCCACGTTCCAGCTAAGTAGCGTACGAAAGGCGCCAGCAGGCACAATGCTTATTGCTGCGTTTTCGCTGAACGACCCCATTGAGCTATGGCTGGAAACGATTAAATATTGTAGTGAAGGTATGCGAGTTGAAGTCATCCCCTGGCAGGCGCCGATGCCCGATCTTTTATCAACGTCTTTCGAGCATATTGTTCTGTGGCATGATGAGACATTAACTCCCGCGCAGGAAAATCTTATTCAGGCTTTAAAAGAATCGGGTAAATTTAGTCTTCATGTGAAAAATGGCTCAGGCTTAACATTACTGCCAGCCGTATACCGGCAGCATGAGATGCCCGAAAGCATGCAGCATGTTGCACCGCAAATCCATGCAAACGGCTACGAAAAATCAGGCACCGCACGTTGAGGCATCTGCATTATTAACGAACAGGGGAGGAGTAACCCCTCCCTTGTTTATACCCTTCATACTTCAAGTTGCTTATGTGTTGGCTACGGATTACTCGGCCCATCCATAGGCCTCGCCCTGACGGGCCGTCGCAAGCGACGTTCAAATCTGCTCCCGGCAGATTTGTCGTTCACCCCAGTCACATAGTTATCTATGCTCCTGGGGACTCACTCCCTTGCCGCCTTTAAGCAACTCGAATTATTTTGGGTATATATTAGATGTCGTCAGGTGTCTGAAACAAAACGGCTTCTAAGGCATTACGGTAAATATCAAGCTGCACTACGTCTTTTTCTGTTTCCAGTTTTTCAATAAGTTTGGCGATGATATCCTTATTTGAGACATGCTGCTGCGATTGCAATAGTTCGTAAGTAATTTCCTGAATAGCTCGCTGTTCACATAACATATGTGCAGAAAAAGGATTGCCAGTACTATTTTGTTCGTTGACTAGTGTAATGGTAGTCATATTTCACCATATTCGATGTAAATTGAAGCCGATCTCCCTGAGCGGGGGAGAGAAATTAGTGACCTATTAAAGTTAGACCTATATCATAAAACTGTAATAAAAAATCATAAAAACGTGATATGCATCACATTTGTGTGATTTGTTGTATATTTTATACACTTTAAATGAAGGTGAAGATTCCGCAGAATCAACGGCCTGTTCTTTCTATCACTCCAGTTTAAACGAATAAGCATTAATACCCATCTGTAATAATTACTTAATGTTATCTTAATAAAGATAAATTACTGTCAAGCCTCCGTAAAAGGAGGTTGATTAATGATTCGTCATATCGCCATTTTTCTTTGTTCTTTATTGATGTGCAGCACCACTTTTGCCGATTCGGTAACGTCGGTATCGCTTGGCGCGCTCTTAACCGCGCTCAATGAACGCATGTTATTAATGAAAGATGTGGCTGCTTATAAAATGAAGCACCATCTGCCGATAGAGGATTTCACACGTGAACAAAATGTTTTTGCCGAGGCTGAAGAAGAAGCGAAAAATAACGGTCTGGACCCGCATTCGATAACCCCTTTTATTCGTTCGCTAATGGATGCCAGTAAAGCGATACAGTACCGCTATTTAGCGCAGTGGCGAACCGGCTCAGAACCCTCCTTTCCGATACAAACCTTGTCGGTCACCCGGCAACGTATTCGACAACTTGATAATCAAATGTTGATCATTATCAGCCAGCGCTTGATGGTCGGCGCTTTCAGCCACGACGATATGGTGTGGCTGAGAGCGCAGTTTAATGCGCCGAATCTGAATGAGAGCGATATCAGTAATGTGTTGGCAGCCTTATCTTTGGTGCGACGCGCGCGTTAACTCCACATGAGGAGAGGTGGGCCAATACCTGGTGATTGCCTGCGGAGGTAGCGATAAAAGAACGCTTTTAGGTGATTTGGATATAAGCGTGGCGGAATAGCGGCTGGAGAGACGTGGTTTCGCTTCCCATCTTCCGGTGCATTCGTTAGCATACTGTTTCGCAGCTAAGCGTAAATGTTTTCAGGAAGAGGTTAATGTGTTCGCGGAGTATGGTGTTCTGAATTATTGGACGTACCTGGTCGGGGCGATTTTTATCGTTCTGGTACCGGGGCCGAATACGCTTTTTGTGCTTAAAAATAGCGTGGGACGCGGGGTTAAAGGAGGATATCTTGCCGCATGCGGCGTGTTTATCGGCGATGCGATATTAATGTTTCTGGCGTATGCGGGCGTGGCGACGCTGATCAAAACAACGCCGGTTCTGTTTAACATTGTTCGCTATCTCGGCGCGTTTTATCTGCTCTACCTTGGCGCAAAAATCCTTTACGCCACTCTGACCTCAAAAGGGCGTGCGGCGACGGAAACGGTAGTTCCTTTTGGCGCTATTTTTAAGCGTGCTTTAATTCTTAGCCTGACGAATCCTAAAGCCATACTTTTTTATGTTTCCTTTTTTGTGCAATTTATTGATGTTACTGCGCCGCATACTGGCGTGTCATTTTTTATTTTTGCCACCACCCTTGAAATTGTCAGTTTTTGCTATCTGAGCTTTTTAATTCTTTCTGGCGCTTTTGTAACCCACTATATTGGTACCAAAAAGAAACTGGCAAAAGTGGGCAATTCTTTGATTGGCCTTCTTTTCGTCGGGTTTGCCGCCCGCCTGGCAACGCTCCAGTCTTAACCCTCCCGGACCCGTCGTCAACGGCGGGTCATTGCTCTCCTTTCGGTGTTATTGCGTGGAAAACAGCAAAATAGTAACCAATAAATGGTATTTAAAATGCTGTTTTTGGAGCGTAACCTTTTTACGACAGCGATGAGATTATCGCTGAGTAACCTGCGGGAAGAGGGAAGCAAATGCGGCAAATTCCACAAAATCATATCCATACACGTTCCACGCCCTTCTGGAACAAAGAGACGGCGCCTGCCGGAATTTTCGAACGCCACCTTGATAAGGGAACGCGACCCGGCGTTTATCCTCGTCTCTCGGTGATGCAGGGGGCGGTCAAATATCTCGGATACGCTGATGAACATTGCTCTGAGCCGGAAGAGATCATGGTGATCAATGCCGGCGAGTTTGGCGTGTTTCCTCCGGAAAAGTGGCACAATATTGAGGTCATGACGGATGATACCTATTTTAACATCGACTTTTTTGTCGCGCCGGAAGTACTGATGGAAGGGGCGGCCTCACGAAAAGTCATTCATGCCGGGAGAGAATAATAATGGGAAAGGCCACTTATACCGTCACGGTCACGAATAATAGCAACGGCGTCTCTGTGGACTATGAAACGGAAGCACCGATGACGTTGCTGGTACCTGAAGTTGCAGCAGAAGTTGTGAAGGATTTGGTCAATACCGTGCGTTCCTACGATACCGAAAACGAACACGACGTTTGCGGTTGGTAAGGATCTTGTAGTATCTATTTGATATAAAGTGATTTTTTAAATCAGAAGCCGCATCGCGCGTCGCCAGCGTGATGCGGTTTTTGCGTATTGAAAAGCGCTGTTTATTTACATCAGACATGGGTTGAAAAGAAACATTAAGAAAACATTAAGAATATCGCATTGTTTGCTAATGAGAGCGTATTCATAAAACTTATGATTGGGTATTAAAAACCAGAAGAGTCTTATAATCATGAAACTCGATACCCGATTAACTTCGTCAGCACTTACTCTTGCGCTTGCCGCTGTGGTCATCCCGTTTACGGCGGACTGGCAATTGCCTTTGCTTAACGGCGTGGTGGTCCGATGGATTGAAAACGGACAAGCGTTATGGTTACTGTTTGGGGCGCTATTTACCGCCTGGTATATACGGCCACTTTCTCGTCCCGAAGGGGCAAAGCAGTTTTGGCTATGGGCTGTTGTCTGGTGGGTGGTGCTATTGGGTATAAGCACCAGTTGGGGGCGTGACTATTTCCCTGACGAGCCGCGTATGCTGTTCAGAACGATTTCAGTGCTATTAATTGCTGCGTTAGTCTTGCCAGTCCTGTTTTCTGCCGGGCTCCGTAAGGAGATTGTTCGTCGCCTACGGGACGCTCCTCTGCCATTGTGGCTGTTTACCGTGACGGCATGTTCATATCTGATTTCCGACACTGTCGAGCATCATCGGTGGTTGTCGCCGATATTCCTGCATAACGCTCGTTACACAGATTTGATTGAAGAGCTTTATGAAGTGCCATTTATGATCGGTTTGTTTATGGTGACCGTGGTGTTTATGCAGCAGGACAAGCAGGATGAATGTACGGCGCTGGAGATGACCCCGTATCACGCAAAATAGCGCGGCTGAAAAAGACCATGAATTCGACATGGGATAGATAGCGGTTAGCAAAAAAAGCCCGCACTCGGTGAGGCGGGCAAATAATACTGGAAGCAATGTGAGCAATGTCGTACCGAACAGGTGGGTTATAAACTCAACTACTCGGTGTTGATAAAGACAATCGTTATCATTAATGATTGCAACCCTGATATTTATGCGCTTTTATCCACGACGCTAAAAGGTGATGGATATCACAAACTTCACTTTCCTGACGATGTGCTATTCTTTTTAACGGCAAATAAACCGCTAACGTTAAGACATAAGTGAGGAAAAAATGGGCATTCTTTCATGGATTATTTTTGGACTTATTGCGGGTATTTTGGCTAAGTGGATCATGCCAGGTAAAGATGGCGGCGGATTCTTTATGACGATCATTCTGGGGATCGTTGGTGCGGTAGTCGGAGGATGGATCAGTACGTTCTTTGGCTTTGGCAAAGTGGATGGTTTCAACTTCGGCAGCTTTGCAGTCGCGGTGATCGGTGCGATTGTCGTGCTGTTAATCTACAGAAAAATCAAAAGCTAAACTCAGAACTTTCAGAGATAATAAAGGCTACGACAGGTAGCCTTTATTATTCAAAATGAATTTACCACCAGCCCAGTTCGGTACCCGCCGCCGCAATTAGCGCGATGCCCATCAACACCATCGTTGTTTTCCTCATGGTTATGCTCCCGGCGCGGCGTAACCGCCAATAAAAAACCATGCCAAAAATAATATTGCCGTAATGAAAATGACGACAGGGAAGAGGATACCCACTCTCATGCTATTACCTTCACTGTTCAGGGGGCGCCAGAATAGCAGGGTTTTCTCAGCGACAAAAGGTCGGTTGCTTTGTGACAGGGCGTGGCTATTACTGACTTAACCCGGGATAAACACCCACTAAAGCGCTGACAGAAAGTATGGAAATAGCGTACCCGCCAGGTTATCCTGGACAAAATATCGCTTTAAGGAGTCGTTATGAAATTTACGTGGATTGCGTTGCCAGGCGTATTGCTGCTGAGCGCTTGTTCATCGTCGCAACCCAACGCCCCCCGGCCGCCGCGCATTGGGATGCCTAATCCGGCAGCCGTCTACTGTGAGCAACAGGGCGGTACGCTGATGCCGGTGCAGACCCCACAAGGCGTGCGTTCCGATTGCAAATTGCCCAATGGCGAAATCATTGATGAGTGGGCATTATGGCGCAGAGAGCACCCTGATACGAAAAAGTGACAACCTGCGGTCCGACGGGATATGATTAAGAACAATCTGATAATGAGTTTCATGCGGCGCAAGAAAATATGTTTCAGTTAAAGCCGGGCGCGTTGGCAATAGTTATTGGCGCTAAGACACCCGCCGGACGGCGGAATATTGGTAAATCGGTTGAGCTATTTTGTCTGTGCCAACCCGGAGATGAATTCATTAATCCGGTAAATGGACACGTCACCTTACTGCCGAAAGAAGCGCCTCGGGCGCTGTGGCTGGTTACGGGCGACGTAGCCTCCGCCGATGGTCAGCACGGTTTTGCCTGGGTGCGAGCAGAACATTTGATGCCGTTGTCCCCGGACAGACAACCAGGCCAGGCGGCGGCACGACAATCACAGCTCTCGTAGCCACTCTGCCAGCACAATGGCATGGTTCTGGCGAGTATCTTTAGCGGCGTATAGCAACGTTAGCGGCTGGTGTCGGGCAATATCCGCCAGCCGTTTGCCTTCGTGATGCTGTTGCGCAAGTTCTGCCCGGTATTGCTGCGCGAAGTGGTTAAAATCAATCAGTTCGCTATGAAAGGCTTTGCGCAATTCGGTGGAGGGCGTAATGGCCTTATTCCATTCATCATAGACCAGCGCCGATTTTTTAATGCCGCGTGGCCATAGCCTGTCAACCAATACCCGATAACCATCGTCTTTTTCCGCCGGGAAATAGACGCGCTTACACTGGATTCGCATTTTTCCCTCCTGTGATGGTGTCGCTTACGGTACTTTTGTCGGATAGCGGTAATGATTTTAATGGATCAGGCCTGATAAACGAAGCGTCATCAGGCATTCAAGTGGGTATCAGGTTTATTTATGACGCTATCTCTCGATCGCGTCCGGCGTAGAGGCCTAAAATCGCCATGATGATAGCCAGAACCGTTACGCCCGATAGCGGCAGATACCAGCTACCGCTGGCATCATGAAGTTTTCCCATGACGGGCGGCCCACATGCCGCCAGTAAATACCCGACCGACTGCGCCATGCCGGAAAGCGCCGCCGCCTGATGCGCCGAACTGGCGCGCAGGCCGATAAACGTCAGGCCGAGGATCATCGTCGCGCCTGAACCGAAGCCGAACAGTAGCGTCCAGATGATCGCCTGGCCCGGCACAAACCAAAGCCCCGCCGCGCCCACTGCGCACAAGAGTGAGACCAGCGCGGCAATCCAGCGTTGATCGTTAAAGCGAGGCAAAATAAGCGGAATGGCTAACCCAGGCGCCGCGGTCGCCAGTTGCAGCAGGCCATGTAGCGATCCTGCCTGTGCTTCGCTGTAACCGTGGCTGATGAGTATTGTTGGTAACCAGCCGATAATCACATAATAAATCAGTGAGTTAAGTCCCAGAAACAACGTAACTTGCCAGGCTAAAGGCGAACGCCAGATACCGCGTTCATGTAATGCCCGGGAGCTACTCAGGTTAGCTGAGCGGGTAGTGCGCCACTGCGGCAACCAGATAAGAAATGCCAACAGCGGAAACAGCATTAGCATTAACAGCGCGCCGCGCCAGCCAAAACCGTGCAACGCCAGCGGAACCACCAGCGCGGACCCCAACGCGGCGGCGGCGCCCATCGTCAATGAATACGCGCCCGTCAGCCTGGCGACATGTTGTGAAAAATCGCGCTTAATCAATCCTGGTAGCAGCACATTACCCAGCGCTATCCCGCACCCAATAATGGCAGTTCCGGCAAACAACAATGCAGCGGAGGGCAGGGAGCGGAGAGCAATACCCGCGCAAATCAGCAGCATTGCGGCAAACAGACTGCGTTCCATCCCAAACCGGCGGGCAATACCGGCCGCCAGCGGCGAAACCAGTGCAAACGCCAGAAGCGGCAAGGTTGTTAGCAGGCCCGTCTGGGCGGTGGAAAGACCGTAATCCGAACGGATTGTCTCCAGCAACGGCGCAGCGCCGGTAAATGTTACGCGCAGCGTAGTGGCTATAATCAAAATACCGGCAATCAGTAAAGCGCCCTGTTTGCCGCGTGGTGAAAGGGCTGTCGTCATCGTTTTCTCATCTCGTCAGGCGAGGCGATACCTTAACAGTTTTTACTGTTTGGATGAATCAAGCTAAAATGACAATTTATCGCTAAAATCGGACAATATAATGATTGGCCTGAGACTGGACGGTTACGATCCCGACCTTCACCACGATGCCGCTGTGGCCTTTTGTATTCGCGCCAGGGATGATGAACTGTTTAGCCCTCGCCATCAGCATCGCAAGGGACAGTTGATCCTCGCTCTGCACGGCGCGATCACCTGTGAGGTGGAAAATGCGATGTGGATGGTTCCGCCCCAGTATGCCGTCTGGCTCCCCGGCTCGCTGCCGCACAGTAATCATGTGACCGCAGGGGCGGAGCTGTGCTTTTTATTTATTGAACCTGCGGCGGTCGTCATGCCGGAGCGTTGCTGCACGCTGAAAATTTCGCCGTTATGCCGGGAGTTGATTTTGTCGCTGGCGCGCAGAACCGATCCCGAAAGAGCGCAAATGCCAACGCAGCGCCTTATTCAGGTGTTGTTTGATGAACTGCCGCAGCAGCCGCAGGAACAATTGCAATTACCGGTATCGGGGCATCCGAAAATCCGCCAAATGGTTGAGACAATGGCGCAGGAGCCCGCGCGATGGAATACGTTAGGGCAGTGGGCCAGCGTATTCGCGATGAGCGAGCGTAACCTTGCCCGGCTGGTCGTCAAAGAGACGGGGCTAAGCTTTCGTCGCTGGCGTCATCAGTTGCAATTAATTCTGGCGCTACAAGCGCTGATCGCGGGACGTAATGTACAGCAGACGGCGCAAATGCTGGGTTATGATTCCACCACGGCATTCATTACCATGTTTAAAAAAGGCCTGGGGCAGACGCCAGGCCAGTATCTGACGGGCGAGTTACTGCTTCCCCACAATTAAAGAGACCAGCCCCGCCGCAATCAGTGGGCCGACCGGCACGCCGCGAAACAGCGCGACGCCAAGTACCGTACCGACCAGCAGCCCGGCGACGAGCTGCGGTTGGTTTCCCATCAGCGTAATGCCGCGACCGCCCAGCCAGGAGACGAAAACGCCGACGGCAATCGCGACCAGCGATTTCCAGTTCACAAAAGAGTGGATCAATGTGGAGGGCGGTAGGGTTCCGCTGGCGATGGGGGCCATCACGCCGATGGTCAGAATGATAATCCCGACGGTGAGCCCCTGTTTTTCAATCCAGGGAAAAAAGGTATTCAACGGGGTTACGCGGACAATAATCAGCACCAGAATTGAGACGGCGACAGTGGTGTTGTGGCTGATAAATCCCAGAGCTGCCAGTCCGAGCAGGATCAGCAGAGTGACATCAAACATTATGGTTTCCTTGCCAAAAAGTAAGCCTGACTACTTTACGCCCAAACGGGAAAGCGCACAGGCCTTTTTAACGATTGATGCGGATTTCAGGCAACTGCCTGAAAGACAATTTCTACGTGAAAAACGGCGTTGTCATTAAATTGCCATCAACGCAGCGTACTGCTAACCGGTGAACCGTCATTGTTGTCTTCCTGAGGATACAATTATGTACGATCCACCGTTTCTTGAAGCGCTGATGATAACGGCGTCGTTTTTCGCCATTTTTATCATTATCGTTGTGTCTGTATTGCTCCTTGAAGGGGAAGGGGACTAAGCCGTTGGCGATGACTGAAAGCGGCGGAAGACTGCCAGTTCTGGTCGGGCGATGCGCAGATAGTCCTGTGTATTCATAATGACTGATTTTTCCAGCAGGCCGGCATTAAAGGCAATTTCATCGAAACGCTCAAACAGGAGCGGATCGGCGACCAGTTTCAGATTGGGGTGAAAACTGAAAGGCGGGATCGCGCCAAAAACGCAGCCGGTCAGCATATCGACTTCCGCCGGGCTGGCAAGGGAAGCGCGTAAGCCGCCCAGATGTGAAGCAAGCTGAGAGAGGTCGGCTTGCTGATCGGCCGCCAGAATAGCAAGAACGTGCTGGTTGACGCCGTTGCCTTTGACTTTACAGACCAGCGCTTTTGCGCCCTGGCCCAGCGCAGTACCGCGTATTTCAGATACCGCTTCGCATTTCCCTACCGCTTCATGGTTCACCACACGATAGCGCGCGTTCTCCTGGGTTAATAAAGCCACTAAACGTTGGTGTGTAGCGACACCCTTTGCGACTTCAGTCATTTCGGCCATTTCTTACTCCTGGTGCAATATGAACATTTACTGCGAAGCACTATGATGAACGATGTTGTTTTTGCTGTTTGTTCAGATAGAGCTGCGCATCGGAAGCCTGGTAGGCATCATTAATCGTATCATTGGGCTGCATATTATAAATCCCGGCGGAAAAATGGACTGTCTTATCCGGTGCAATAATTTGCAGGTTACGAATAATACGCTCCGGCAGATGGATAGCCAAATCCGCCGCGTAATCAGCAAGAATAATACAGAACTCATCGCCGCCGAGGCGAATGGCGTAATCGCTTTTACGAATCGATGTTTTAATCGCTTTCGCCAACAGGGTAATAATTCGGTCGCCTTCCTGGTGCCCCTGGGTATCGTTGATAAGTTTTAACCTATCGCAATCAATAGCGACAAATGTCACCGGCGTCCCGGCATTGACCAGGCGTTGCAGTCGCTGTTCCAGCTCCGGTGTTAATATTTTACGGTTGTAAAGCCCGGTCATGGCATCGCTAATATTTTCGCGTGTGACGTTGCGATAAAGCCGAAAGTGCATCCGTACCATATTAAGCAGGAGCGCCGTTGCCAGTAAGTAAAAGGCCAGCGCTTTCCAGGACGAGACAAGGAAATAGGTTAAATCAAGGGACAACGAAACGCGCAGTCCACCCGGGATATCATGGCTATAATTCACATATTGAAACAGATTATTTTTGCTTTGATTAATAATAATTTCTTTTCCGGAGTCCATGTCCTTTAGTGTTACGTTAAGATAACGCCAAACCAGCGGACGGTCCTGGGTATAAAAAATATTTTTTAAATTATCCTGGTTAACATCCACCATCACGATACCTTTTAACGTTCCCGCCAGATAGACTGGCGTTAAAAAGCTCATGACGTTTTCCTGGGTAATATCATCCATGTAAATACTTGAAATAACCGTACGGCCGGTAAAAAGTTTATCTATATCTTTTCTGTTAATACCCATTGTGCCTTTTTGTAAAAAAGTCCAACGATGCATGGCGAAGCGCCGTGAGTTGATTAAATCATAGAAATAGACATAATGTTTATTTAAATCAACGTAATAACGGAATTTAAGCTCCAGTGTGCCCAGCCCGTGACTGTGGTCGTCCTGCGAACGGTTGATGCTTACCGCCTGATCAAATGCAGGCAGTAAAAGGGCGTCATCAAGATTATCGGTACACTGTGTAGCGGCGGTTTGCAGGGTGCCATGTAGCCCCGGATAATTATGCCGGGTCAGGTTGACGCCGTGCGTACCGTTAATAGCCTCAAAGGCGTCGCAAAACGCGCGGCGTTTTTCTGCAGTGACGGGGTCTCCCGGCGCTTCAAAAGTTCGCATCAAATGTGCGGCGATGCTCTGATTCTGGTACTTATCGTACAAAAACGACGAATCGGCTCTCTCCATGATATAACGCATATAGGCATTCATTGCCCTGTCGCTGGCAATAAGTTCGTAAATCAGGAAGGACGATGTCAAAACGATGACGCTTGCCGAGATAAAGTGCCTGAGCGCTTTATGATGCAAATTCATGATGAACTACAGCCCTGAAAGTCGGATGCGTTAGTTTACCATAGCGATGAGAATTCCTCTAATAGACTGTTTAAAAATAAAACGTATTGATGTTATGAAATAAAAATTATTCTCGATTTAATAAACCAATTAATACGCTGTGTTTATATTTTCATGTGTGACTATTGTGATAAAAACTAAATTTTTAACCAACAATACTGATCTATTTGTGACAAAAAGAAAATAACCTTTATTATGATGATGAAAAGAGTGTGAAGTGGTAAGAATAATAATTTACTTCCGTTCTGAGGCTCTATGAAACGATTTAAAGAGATGGCTGTGATTTTATTTTTTGCATTACTGGCAGCAGGTTTTACGTCGTCGGCGATGGCGGATGATCCTTTTTCACATGTTTTGGATCATGTTTTTGATAAAGTCCCTGCCTGTCACATTGTTCCTCCTGGAGTGGGGCAACCAGGACATTTGGGGCCTTGGTCTTGGCCTTGGTGTTATTAACATGATGGAATTCTATTAATGGGTTAAATTACCCGATATGCCGGAATACCTTCATTCAGACTATTCGCGGGTAATTGCTTCAGTCATAAAAACCGAACACCAGGTTTATTAAAATCCGCCCGACATATGAACGGGCGGATTTATTTATACGCTTTGATTGGCGCTCTGTTTCTGAAACAATTCGCGGAATACCGGATAAATATCCTCCTGATCGCGAATATGCTGCATGGCGAAGTTATCGAACGTCGCCTGCAGATGTTCATACTCGCGCCATAAGGTCTGGTGGGCGCGGCGGGTAATCTCGATATAGCTGTAATAGCGCACTACCGGCAGCAGCTTTTTCGCCAGAATCTCATGACACAGCGGTGAATCGTCGGCCCAGTTATCACCGTCTGACGCTTGCGCCGCATAGATGTTCCACTGCCCCGGGTCGTAGCGCTCTTTAACCACTTCATCCATGAGTTTAAGCGCGCTGGAGACAATCGTCCCCCCGGTCTCTTGCGAATAAAAGAACTCATGTTCGTCCACTTCCTTCGCCTGGGTATGGTGGCGGATATAAACCACTTCTACGTTCTTATATGTTCGGCTCAAAAACAGATAGAGCAGAATGTAAAAACGCTTGGCCATATCTTTGGTTGCCTGGTCCATCGAACCCGAGACGTCCATCAGACAGAACATCACCGCCTGGCTGGAGGGCTCAGGCCGTTTTTCATAATTTTTATAGCGTAAATCAAAGGTGTCGATAAACGGCACTCGCTCGATTTTAGCCCGTAGTTCGGCAATTTCCCGACGTAACCGCTCCTCTTCAAGCAGTTGCGCTGGTTCGCTATGGCTGATGGTCTCCAGTTCCGTTTCCAGCGCGTGCAGTTCGCGGCGTTTTCCTGCCGTCATTGCTGTACGGCGCGCCAGAGAGTTTTGTAGCGAACGTACCACGCTGATATTGGCCGGTACGCCGTTTGAGGTGAAACCGGCGCGGTGAGTTTTATACTCGTTAAGCTGGCGATGCTGGTTTTTCTTCAGATTAGGCAGCGCTAAATCTTCAAAGAGCAGATCCAGATATTCATCTTTTGAAATCTGAAAAACAAACTCATCCTGGCCTTCGCCGTCCTGGCTGGCCTGACCTTGACCGCTGCCGGAACCGCCGCCGCCACCGCCTTGCGGACGCTCAATGCGATCATTCTGGATAAAGTGATCGTTACCCGGATGGACGCGATGGCGCAGACCGCCGCGCCCCTGATGAAACATCGGTTCGCTAATATCATCGGTTGGAATAGAGACGGACTCTCCGCTGTCGACATCGGTCACAGAGCGTTTATTAATCGCTTCGGAAATTGACTGCTTAATTTGTGCTTTATAACGGCGCAAAAAGCGCTGGCGATTCACCGTGCTTTTATTTTTGCCGTTAAGACGTCGGTCTATGAACCAGGTCATATGCCCCCCGTACTGCCAACTGAGCGCCTGTTCTGTCAGTGCCGGATAGCGCTAATGCTTAGCCAGTCTACAGAACATTACTTTGTAGGCCCGGTAAGCGCAAGCGCCACCGGGCATTAACATCACGACGATTTACGCACGCGCAGGTACCACTCGCACAGCAAACGAACCTGCTTACGGGTATATCCTTCTCCATCATCCGATCGACAAAGTCGTCATGCTTTTTCTGCTCGTCAGTCGACGTTTTGGCGTTAAAAGAAATGACCGGCAACAGCTCTTCAGTATTAGAGAACATTTTTTTCTCAATCACCGTGCGCAGCTTCTCGTAACTGGTCCAGTTTGGATTACGGCCGCTATTGTTGGCTCTGGCGCGCAGGACAAAGTTTACTATCTCATTACGGAAATCTTTCGGGTTACTGATACCCGCTGGTTTTTCAATTTTTTCCAGTTCGGCGTTCAGCGACTCGCGATCGAACAGTTGACCGGTATCCGGGTCGCGATACTCCTGATCCTGAATCCAGAAATCCGCATAAGTCACGTAACGATCAAAAATGTTCTGCCCGTACTCAGAATAAGATTCGAGATAGGCCGTCTGGATCTCCTTGCCGATAAATTCGGCGTATTTCGGGATCAGGTAGCCTTTCAGGAACTCCAGATAACGCTCAGCTTGCTCCTGCGGGAACTGTTCACGCTCGATTTGTTGTTCCAGAACGTAGAACAGATGTACCGGGTTTGCCGCCACTTCCGCATGGTCGAAGTTGAATACGCGGGAGAGGATCTTAAAGGCGAATCGGGTGGAGAGACCGTTCATCCCTTCGTCCACGCCCGCATAGTCGCGATACTCCTGGTACGATTTAGCTTTAGGGTCGGTATCTTTCAGGCTTTCACCGTCATAAACGCGCATTTTCGAGTAAATACTGGAATTTTCCGGCTCTTTCAGGCGGGAAAGAATCGAGAAGCGCGAAAGCGTTTCCAACGTGCCCGGCGCGCAGGGCGCATGAGCCAGCTCGCTATGATTAAGCAGTTTCTCGTAGATTTTGATCTCTTCGGAGATTCGCAGGCAATAAGGCACCTTCACGATATAGACACGGTCGAGGAACGCTTCGTTATTTTTATTGTTACGGAAAGTCACCCATTCAGATTCGTTTGAGTGGGCAAGTATGATGCCATTAAAGGGCAGGGCGGAAATACCTTCCGTACCATTGTAGTTACCTTCCTGAGTTGCGGTCAGCAAGGGGTGCAGCACCTTAATAGGCGCTTTAAACATCTCGACGAACTCCATGATCCCCTGGTTAGCGCGGCACAGCGCGCCAGAGTAACCATACGCATCCGGATCGTTCTGGGCGTGATGTTCGAGTTTACGAATATCCACCTTGCCGACCAGCGCCGAAATATCCTGGTTGTTTTCATCGCCGGGTTCCGTTTTGGCGATGGCAATCTGCTCCAGAATGGAGGGCCAGACTTTCACCACGCGGAATTTAGTAATATCGCCGCCAAACTCATGCAGGCGTTTGGCCGCCCACGGGGACATAATCGTACCGAGATAGCGGCGCGGAATACCGTACTCTTTTTCCAGAATCTGCGCGTCTTCCTGCGGATTAAACAGGCATAACGGATGATCGTTGACCGGACTACGCTCGCCGTTGGCGCTTAAAACATAAATTGGCACGCGCTGCATTAGCGATTTCAGCCGTTCAGCGAGCGATGATTTGCCACCCCCCACAGGTCCCAGCAAATAGAGAATTTGCTTCTTCTCTTCCAGCCCTTGCGCCGCATGTTTCAGATAAGAGACAATCTGTTCAATCGCGTCTTCCATGCCGTAAAACTCTTCAAACGCAGGATAGCGAGCAATAACCCGGTTGGAGAAGAGTCGGGAAAGTCGGGGTTCCTGGGCAGTGTCGACCATATTAGGCTCGCCGATAGCCATTAATAGCCGCTCTGCCGCGTTGGCATAAGCACTGCGATCTTGCCGACAAATGGTAAGAAAATCCTGCAGTGTGAACTCTTCGTCCTTGGCAGCTTCGTAACGCTGGCGATAGTGATCGAATATATTCATGATATGCCATCCTTTCGTTTTTTCGCACATGTTAAGAGCCGTTCATATGAATAGTAGAGGCTCCCGGAAGAGGTAGACTGAACGCCGTCTCTGCTAAGAAAAAAAAGCAACTCTCATGCCATTTTATTGGTCAGAAGATCAACGTGTCCGGTGATACACCTTCTTAACATTAAGCGTAGATGGCATTTGCAAAACTTGCCTGTACGCGTCAGTGGATTTCGATGACATATCAATAACTCATCAGGTAGAAAAGGCTGGTGGATATCAGAAAAAGCGTTCCCGGTCACATAACGATCATCAGCCGATCATCTGAAAATAATCGGTGATGGTGATATTAAACGGTTACATTGTGTAAAATAGTTGGGCTTACAGGTATTGGCGGTTACACTTTTGCCGCAGAACATTTGAATAAGGAATTATGGATTGTGACCAAACTTAAACTTCTGGCTCTTGGCGTGTTTATTGCAACATCCGCCAGCGTCGCGCACGCTGAAAGCAACCTGACGTTGGGCGCAGGCGTTGGTGTGGTTGAACACCCTTATAAAGATTACGATAGCGATGTTTATCCGATACCGGTCATCGCTTATGAAAGCGAAAACTTCTGGTTCCGTGGTCTGGGCGGCGGGTATTACTTGTGGAATGACAATGCCGATAAGTTGTCAATCATGGCATACTGGTCCCCGATGTACTTCAAACCGGGCGACAGCGATGACCATCAGTTGCGTCGTCTGGACAGGCGTAAAAGTACTATGATGGCGGGCGTTTCTTACGCGCATCACACCCAGTATGGATTCCTGCGTACCTCACTGGCAGGGGATACGTTGGATAACAGTAACGGTATTGTCTGGGATCTGGCCTGGCTGTATCGGTATACCAATGGCGGGCTGACCTTAACGCCAGGTATCGGGGTTGAATGGAATAGCGAGAACCAGAACGATTACTATTACGGCGTATCACGTAAAGAATCTTCGCGTAGCGGCCTGCGCGGCTATAACCCGAACGATAGCTGGAACCCGTATCTTGAACTTAGCGCTAACTATAATTTCGCCGGTAACTGGAGCGTATATGGTACTGCGCGCTACACCCGCCTGTCGGATGAAATTACCGACAGCCCGATGGTGGATAAATCCTGGACCGGTATCCTTTCTACTGGCGTGACCTATAGATTCTGATTGATTGAATTTGCCGGAAAAACCATGACAAAGCCTGCGTTATGCAGGCTTTGTGCTAACTGAAACGCGAACATGGCGGCTTGCATAAATGCGCTGTTGACCGGGTATGGTACAGCCTTACGTGATTTATACTTTGTTACATCAATTTAAAAAACTAGCCTTTTATATGAAAAATCCAGGTGATTACAACTGCGCTAACAATTAGCGTAATAATTGTTGCAATGCTGGCTGATATCGCCCTGTCACGTCCCGCTTATGCTATACCCATTCTTCACAGTGAGTAAGACGAATGAGCATAGTATTCAATACCGTAGCCAAGCCCAGCGGCAGTCTGTGTAACTTATCCTGCAAGTACTGTTTCTATCTTGATAAACCCCGGGGGCAGCGCGTCATGTCTGACGATGTGCTGGAGACGTATATCCGCCGGGTAATTGATGATACGCCATCCTCAGAGGTCTCGTTTTGCTGGCAGGGGGGAGAGCCGACGCTATGCGGTCTTTCTTTTTACCAAAAAGTGGTGCGCTTGCAGCAACGCTATGCCAACGGCAAAACTATCTACAACAGTCTGCAAACCAATGGCGTATTAATCAATGAAGAGTGGGCGGCTTTCTTTGCGCAGCACCAGTTCCTGATTGGTATATCGATTGATGGGCCGCAAGTCGTTCATGATAATTACCGGAAAACGCCGTCAGGGCGGGCGTCTTTTTCCCGAGTCGTTAATGCTATCCGCCTTCTGCAGGCAAATGATGTCGAGTTCAACACGCTCACTGTCGTGAATGATGCGTCATGCCGTCATGGCAACGCTATTTATCATTTTTTGACGCAGGAACTGGAAAGTAAACACCTCAATTTATTCCCATTGTTGAGCCGCTCGCGCAAAAAGCGCAGCGTTCTTTGACGTTATCTGACAATGAGGATTCGCCTTCGCTGATGCCCTTTTCCGTCACGCCTGAAGGGTGGGGCGCCTTTATGTGCGATGTTTTTGATCAATGGATACGTCACGATGTCGGACGCATATTCGTACAGCTTTTTGATAACTTACTTGGCGTCTGGATGGGGGAGCCCGCCACGCTTTGTACGATGCAGTCGACCTGCGGGCAAAGTTTGCTGGTGGAGCAGAATGGCGACGTGTTTAGCTGTGACCATTTTGTTTTTCCCGCCTATAAACTGGGCAATCTGCAGCAACACTCTTTAGAAGAAATGGCGGCCTCTCCTTTTCAGCAGCAGTTTGGCGCGGCTAAAGCAAACCTTTCCTCACGCTGCCAGAACTGTACGTGGCGCTTTGCCTGTCACGGCGGTTGTCCGAAACATCGAATTTGTATGGACGGCGGCGAACGGCAAAATTATCTCTGTAAAGGATATCTGGAGTTCTTTCAACATGTGACGCCCTATATGAATGTGATGCGTCAATTATTA
This sequence comes from Salmonella sp. GDC200615, assembly GCF_050574145.1. NCBI lineage: Bacteria > Pseudomonadati > Pseudomonadota > Gammaproteobacteria > Enterobacterales > Enterobacteriaceae > Salmonella > Salmonella sp. GDC200615. Next base: position 2,001,814 of record NZ_CP192247.1, read on the forward strand.
CTAAATCAGCGACCCGCCGCGCATATTACCCGCATCGTCGACATGATTGCGGATGACGTTCGTCAGTGACAAGAAAATCGCCCCCTTGCGCGGTATGATGCCGGACATTACCGTAGGGTCTAAGAGTCCTGTATTGTTTTACCGCCGAGTGACCTTGAAAAGGAAATAAAATCAGTGAAAAACGTAACGTTTTGCGGGCAGGTGACGCTTCCTGCCATCGGACAGGGAACATGGTATATGGGCGAGCGCGCGGATCAACGTCAGCGCGAGGTTTCGGCGCTGCGCGCGGGGCTGGATTTGGGGTTACGCCTTATTGATACGGCGGAAATGTATGCCGACGGCGGGGCGGAAAAGGTCGTGGGCGAGGCGCTGGCAGGGCGACGCGATGAGGCATTTCTGGTGTCAAAAGTGTACCCGTGGAACGCTGGCGGCCAGAAGATAGTTGCCGCCTGTGAGGAAAGCCTGCGTCGTCTGAAAACAGATTATCTCGATCTCTATCTATTGCACTGGGCCGGAAGCTTTTCATTCGAAGAGACCGTTGAAGGTATGGAGCGGCTAATCGCGCAGGGGAAAATTCGCCGTTGGGGAGTCTCTAATCTTGATTATGACGATATGCAGGCGCTGTGGCGCATCCCTGGGGGACAGCAATGCGCGACAAATCAGGTGCTCTATCATCTGGCGTCACGCGGTATTGAGTATGATTTATTGCCGTGGTGTCAACAACAGCGAATGCCAGTGATGGCCTATAGCCCGCTGGCGCAGGCTGGCCGGTTACGTAGCGGTTTACTGAATCATCCGGTGGTGAATGAAATTGCGCAAGCGCATAACGCAACGGCGGCGCAAATCTTACTGACGTGGGTGATTGCGCATCCGGGCGTGATGGCGATCCCGAAAGCCGGAAGTACAGAACACGTGAAGCAAAATGCGGCGGCGCTTGAGATCGCCTTGTCAGCAAACGAACTTGCCTTACTGGACAACGCCTGGCCTGCGCCAAAAGGGAAAACCGCGTTGGATATGATGTGACGCCGGATAAAATGTGTAAGCGCCGCCATCCGGCAGGTCATGCCTGATGGCGGCTGACGCCTTTCAGATCCTATAGCAACGCCGTTATCCATTCACTTTTAGCGTTTAGCGACGCAGATAGTCTGCGCCAGACGAGAGGGTTTTTCTTCTGTGGCTTGTTGCGGCGCAGTAGCGTAAACCGTTTCAACGCAGACAAACGTTTTATAGCCGTCATCCGGCATGTCGCCCATGCTGACGGACAACGCCGGGCCAGGGTTCCAGCCTACGACGTTAAGGTGATGGTGGTGAACTACATCAATCGTGCGGTTTAATGTCGCATCGTGGATCACGCTACATGCTTCAGGATTGAGGTAAACGCGATCGGTACGGTCCGGAAAGGTTTGTATACCGCCGGCCAGGACACCTTCTTTAGCGTCGTTAACTTTATCAATAAACCGATCGCCGAGTCCGCTGACCTTAACGTTGGCGATGTCGCCAACGTTAAAATAGCTGTGGAGCGCGGATGTGGTTGCAAACTCGCCATGCGCTTCCAGTTCAATTTCACAGGTTTTGCCCACTTTAAAACGTGCCAGCAGCGTGAAATCGTGCGGCCAGTATTTCCGGGTGGCCTCACTGCTTTGCAGCTCAAATGTCAGCATTACGCCATTATCATCTTCATTATGCGCTTTTAGCGCCCACGGTAGATTACGCGCAAAGCCGTGTGACGGTAGACCCTGTTGAGCCGCAGGTCCAAACCAGGGCCAGCAGATCGGTACACCGCCGCGTAGCGCCACGCCGGTTTTGAAAGGCGTATTATTACTGAGCCACAATACCTCTTCCTCGCCAACGGGTTTCCAGGAGAGAAGGTGCGCGCCCTGTAATGCAAAAGAGGCTTTAACCTGCGGATGGTTAACGACGATCAGATCCAGGCCATCAAGCTGACGACGGGAAAGGACAGGGGTAAGCTGTTCGATAACCGGGAGGGCAAAAATTTTATTAATCATTACGCAATCCTCTTAACCCTAAATAATTCGAGTTGCATGACAAGGCGCTTGTGCCTTGACCAGTGCTTGCGCTGGCCCGTAGAGGCGAGGCCGCAGGCCGAGTAACGCGGCAAGTGAACGACAAATTCATCGGGAACGAATTTGAACAACCGTAGGTAACCTCCGGCCAGGGACATCCCTGATTCATCCCGATAAGTTCGACTTCCGTCAGTGATTCGGGTGAGAAAGCATAGCCAACACACCTGCAACTTGAAGTATGACGGGTATATCTTTAAGCAAAAAAAAAAGAGCGACCTGAGTCGCTCTTACCAATGACTGTGTCATCTCAACTTATTTGGAGATGTGAGCAATCAGGTCCAGTACTTTGTTGGAGTAACCGGTTTCGTTATCGTACCAGGAGACCAGTTTCACGAAGTTGTCGTTCAGCGCGATGCCTGCTTTAGCATCGAACACGGAGGTGCATACTTCGCCGTTGAAATCGGTAGATACAACGTCGTCTTCGGTGTAACCCAGAACGCCTTTCATTTCGCCTTCGGCAGCAGCTTTAACAGCAGCTTTGATCTGCTCGTAGGTAGCCGCTTTTTCCAGACGAACGGTCAGGTCAACAACGGATACGTTCGGAGTCGGAACGCGGAACGCCATACCAGTCAGTTTGCCATTCAGTTCTGGCAGTACTTTACCTACCGCTTTAGCAGCGCCAGTAGAGGACGGGATGATGTTCTGAGATGCGCCGCGGCCGCCGCGCCAGTCTTTGTGAGATGGGCCGTCAACGGTTTTCTGGGTTGCGGTAGTCGCGTGAACAGTAGTCATCAGACCTTCGATGATGCCGAAGTTGTCGTTGATAACTTTAGCCAGCGGCGCCAGGCAGTTGGTGGTGCAGGAAGCGTTGGAAACGATGTCCTGGCCTTCGTATTTGTCAAAGTTAGCGCCTTTAACAAACATTGGGGTGTTGTCTTTAGATGGACCCGTCAGAACCACTTTTTTCGCGCCAGCGGTGATGTGTTTACGCGCGGTTTCGTCAGTCAGGAAGATACCGGTAGCTTCAGCCACTACGTCAACACCAACTTCGTCCCATTTCAGGTTAGCCGGATCGCGTTCAGCGGTAACACGGATTTTTTTACCGTTAACGATCAGATGACCGTCTTTCACTTCAACAGTACCGTCGAAACGGCCGTGAGTGGAGTCATATTTCAGCATGTATGCCATGTACTCTGCGTCTAACAGGTCGTTGATTGCAACGATCTCGATGTCAGAACGTTTCTGAGCAGCACGGAAAACAATGCGACCGATACGGCCAAAACCGTTGATACCTACTTTGATAGTCATATATTCCACCAGCTATTTGTTAGTGAATAAAAGGTTGCCTGTAAAATTACAAAAACCTTACGCAGCGTCAAGCGGAATCGTGTCAATCATTGCGACAAATCAATCCTCTGCACAACCTTTGCGCGGCTGATTCGCCTCACTCTTCCTTTCGGCTTGAAAACACATGGGGGCGCCGCCCCGAATTTTAAAGGGCAACCGAGATAATAATGTGACATCAGTCACGATTCGTGAGCCGCCATTTCGCAATGATCAAGTTTAGAACAAAAGTTGGTACTGAGGTGTTAATGTTTTGTTAGAATCGGTCAGGCAATGTGAGCACGTTTAAAGTGAGATGTGAGCAAATGGCTAACCAACCTTCAGCAGAAGAACTCAAGAAAAAATTGTCCGAAATGCAATTCTACGTGACGCAGGATCGTGGCACAGAACCGCCATTTACCGGACGCCTGCTACATAATAAACGCGATGGGGTTTATCACTGCCTGGTCTGTGATACGCCGCTTTTTCACTCCCACACCAAATACGATTCAGGCTGCGGCTGGCCTAGCTTTTACCAGCCTGTCAGCGAAGAGGCGATTCGTTACATAGACGATTTTTCTCATGGCATGCAGCGTGTCGAAATTCGTTGCGGTAACTGCGATGCGCATCTCGGACACGTTTTCCCGGACGGGCCGCAGCCAACCGGTGAGCGCTATTGCGTTAACTCGGCCTCGCTGGCCTTTTCTGACGAGAAAAACGGCGATCAACTGAAAGGCTGAAAAAACGATTCAGCAAATTATTCCACAGGAGCGGACACATCATGAATCTTGATGAGATCATTAACAGCATGACGCCGGAAGTGTATCAACGTTTATCCACCGCCGTTGAGCTGGGTAAATGGCCGGATGGCGTGGCGTTGACGCCGGAACAGAAAGAAAACAGCCTGCAACTGGTGATGCTATGGCAGGCGCGGCACAATACCGAAGCGCAACATATGACGATCGATACTCACGGTCAGATGGTGATGAAAAGCAAGCAGCAGCTCAAAGCGGATTTCGGTATTACGTCAAAGCCGATTGCGACATTGAAAATGCAGTAACGGCAGCCGGATAAGAGGTAGCCGCCATCCGGCGGTTTCATTGCCAATGCGTTGTGCTTACCGGGCCTGCTCATTGCTGTCAGGCACAGGCCCGCCATATTTTTACCCATTAACGCTTAATGTCCAGCGAGTCCGCCAACTGTTTCGCTAACTGATTATTGTCATCGGCGGCCTATTCCCAGAACATTGCGCCGGCCAGTCCGCGCTTTTAATCTGGTCCGCGTTGATCGATCGCCACCGAGCGCGGATTTTCATAAGAGAGGGCAAGCAGTGCCTTCCTCCGGCAGACTTCACTGACAGCAGCAGGTCAGGCGTTTGAGTCATACGTATTGGCGTTGAAATACTGTGTGCCATAGGGCCATGTCGTAAGTCATCAGATTGATAAAATCGAGCTACGGGGCTATAGCTTTCACGTCCAGCCAGCTTTTCGGACTTTCCGCATTCGCGCCGACGACGAGGGTGACCCATTGGCCCATTAGCTGACGAAGCGCTTTTAAATGCGACGTTAAACGAATATTCCCAGTCAAGATCGATCCCATCGAGACCATATTTGTCGACAATCTTCTGCGCCGGTTGAATAAACACCGCACAGGCTTCTTTAACGATCCTCTTCGACATCTAAAACAGAAACACGCCACAGAATGGAGTGGCGAAAAAATAACCGCAGCAGATTAGCATCTTCATCCATGGAAACCTGCGCAGGCGTTCACGCCGTCTTTCGCGATACGGCTTCCATCTTTTTGGTTTTATCGCCGTTTGTTTCGTTGAGTTTGTGATCTTGGTTGGTAAATACAGATCATTATATGTGTTTTAAAGATTTATCGTTGACCTTAAAGATTTTATGGTTAAGTATGATGAGCATTGATGCACACCAAACACAAAGGAAGATGCAATGAAAGCACTGGCGAGATTTGGCAAGGCCTTTGGCGGCTACAAAATGATTGATGTCCCGGAGCCGGTATGCGGTCCGGAAGACGTGATTATCGAAATCAAAGCGGCGGCGATCTGCGGCGCGGATATGAAGCACTATAACGTTGACAGCGGGTCCGACGAATTTAACTCCGTTCGCGGTCATGAATTCGCCGGACGTATCGCGCGGGTGGGCGAAAAAGTGAAAGACTGGAAAGTCGGCCAGCGCGTGGTTTCTGACAACAGCGGACACGTTTGCGGCGTTTGCCCTGCCTGTGAACAAGGCGATTTTCTGTGTTGTACAGAAAAAGTGAATCTGTGTCTGGATAACAACACCTGGGGCGGTGGATTTTCCAAATACTGCCTGGTTCCGGGAGAAATCCTGAAAATCCATCGCCATGCCCTGTGGGAGATCCCGGAAGGCGTGGATTACGAGGAAGCCGCAGTACTGGACCCTATCTGCAACGCCTATAAATCTATCGCCCAGCAATCCAAATTTTTACCCGGCCAGGACGTGGTAGTCATCGGCACCGGTCCGTTAGGTCTGTTTTCGGTCCAAATGGCCCGCATTATGGGGGCGGTAAATATCGTGGTGGTTGGCCTGGATGAGGATGTTCCTGTCCGTTTCCCTGTGGCCAAAGAACTCGGCGCGACGGCGTTTGTTAACGGCTCCACGGAAGATGTCGTCGCACGCTGCCGGGAGATTTGCGGCAAAGACAACCTCGGTCTGGTGATCGAATGCTCCGGTGCCAACATTGCGCTTAAACAGGCCATCGACATGCTGCGGCCAAATGGTGAAGTGGTTCGCGTCGGTATGGGGTTTAAGCCGCTCGATTTCTCCATTAACGACATTACTTCCTGGAACAAAAGCATCATTGGGCATATGGCCTATGACTCCACATCCTGGCGCAATGCGATTCGCCTGCTTGCCAGCGGCGCTATCAAAGTAAAACCGATGATCACCCATCGTATCGGTCTTTCTCAGTGGCGCGAAGGGTTTGACGCAATGGTCGATAAAACAGCCATTAAAGTGATCATGACCTACGACTTTGATGAATAACCCTTCTGCTAAAGGAACGTTATCGCATGGAACAGATAACAAAACCGCACTGCGGCGCCCGGCTGGATCGCCTGCCGGATTGCCGCTGGCATTCATCAATGTTTGCCGTCGTCGCCTTTGGTCTGCTTGTTTGCTGGAGTAATGCCGTCGGCGGATTAATTCTTGCCCAGCTCAAGGAGTTAGGCTGGACCGATAATTCCACGACAGCCACCTTCTCCGCCATTACCACGGCGGGGATGTTTCTCGGCGCGCTGGTGGGCGGCATTATCGGCGATAAAACCGGACGCAGGAACGCCTTTATTCTTTATGAAGCGATTCACATTGCCTCGATGGTCGTGGGCGCATTTTCACCGAATATGATGTTCCTGATTGCCTGTCGTTTTGTGATGGGCGTGGGATTAGGGGCACTACTGGTCATGCTGTTCGCCGGATTTACCGAGTACATGCCCGGCAGAAACCGGGGAACCTGGTCGAGTCGCGTTTCGTTTATTGGCAACTGGTCATATCCATTGTGTTCCCTGATTGCAATGGGGCTGACGCCGCTAATTAGCGCGGAATGGAACTGGCGCGTGCAGTTACTGATCCCGGCTGTGCTGTCGCTGATTGCTACCGCGCTTGCCTGGCGATACTTCCCTGAATCTCCCCGTTGGCTGGAATCGCGCGGGCGTTATCAGGAAGCCGAAAAGGTTATGCAGGCCATTGAAGCAGGCATCGAACGTCAGACAGGAAAACCGCTGCCGCCGGTTGTTATTGAAAACAGCGGCAAGCCGCCGCGTTCCGTACCGTATTCAGCGTTGCTCACTGGCGTATTACTGAAACGCGTTATTTTGGGTTCCTGCGTGCTGATTGCCATGAACGTTGTGCAATACACGTTAATTAACTGGCTGCCCACCATCTTTATGACACAGGGCATCAACCTCAAAGATTCGATCGTTTTAAATACCATGAGTATGTTCGGCGCACCGTTTGGCATATTTATCGCTATGCTGGTAATGGATAAAATTCCGCGCAAAACCATGGGTGTCGGTTTATTAATTCTGATTGCCGTGCTGGGATATATTTATTCGCTGCAAACCAGCATGTTGCTTATCACCTTAATTGGCTTTTTCCTGATTACCTTTGTCTATATGTATGTCTGTTATGCCTCGGCGGTCTATGTGCCGGAGATCTGGCCAACAGAAGCGAAACTTCGCGGTTCCGGCCTGGCGAACGCTGTCGGCAGAATCAGCGGTATCGCTGCCCCCTATGCGGTGGCGGTATTACTCAACGGTTATGGCGTGACGGGCGTTTTCGTCCTGCTGGGCGCTGTCTCGATTATCGTCGCCGTCGCAATAGCGACTATCGGAATCGAGACCAAGGGTGTTTCGGTTGAAAGTCTGAGCATTGATAAGGTCACGAGTAAATAAAGGAATAAAAATGAAAAATTCAAAAGCGATACTAAAAACGCCGGGCACCATGACAATTATAGCGGCTGATATTCCAGTACCAAAAGAAAACGAAGTATTGATCAAAGTGGAATATGTCGGTATTTGCGGTTCAGATGTTCACGGTTTTGAATCCGGGCCATTCATTCCGCCGAAGGATCCAAATCAGGAAATTGGTCTCGGTCATGAGTGTGCTGGTACGGTCGTTGCGGTCGGCAATCGGGTAAGCAAATTTAAGCCAGGCGATCGGGTTAATATCGAGCCGGGCGTGCCGTGCGGCCACTGCCGCTATTGTCTGGAAGGAAAATACAATATTTGTCCGGATGTTGATTTTATGGCGACGCAGCCGAATTATCGCGGGGCCTTAACGCACTATCTGTGCCATCCGGAAAGTTTTACGTACAAGCTTCCGGAAAATATGGACACTATGGAAGGTGCGCTGGTGGAACCTGCTGCTGTTGGAATGCACGCGGCAATGCTGGCGGATGTCAAACCGGGTAAGAAAATCGTCATTCTCGGCGCGGGCTGCATTGGTTTAATGACCCTGCAAGCGTGTAAGTGTCTGGGGGCGACCAATATCGCGGTAGTGGATGTGCTGGAAAAACGGCTGGCAATGGCTGAACGACTGGGCGCGACAACCGTTATCAATGGGGCGAAAGAAGATACTGTCGCGCTCTGCCAGCAGTTCACCGACGATATGGGCGCCGATATTGTGTTTGAAACCGCCGGTTCCGCCTTCACAACTCAGCAAGCGCCGTATCTGGTCATGCGCGGCGGGAAGATCATGATTGTTGGCACTGTCGCAGGAGATTCAGCGATTAATTTCCTCAAAATTAACCGTGAAGTCTCCATCTAGACGGTATTCCGCTATGCCAACCGCTATCCGGTGACTATTGATGCCATCTCCTCCGGGCGTTTCGATGTGAAATCAATGGTGACGCATATTTACGATTACAAAGACGTACAACGTGCATTTGAAGAGTCGGTGAATAACAAACGCGACATTATTAAAGGCGTTATTAAAGTTTGCGATTAATGAAAAACGGGAGAAACAGCGATGTTGGCAGATATAAAATATTGGGAAAATGATGCACAAAATAAACATTACGCGATTGCGCACTTTAATGTGTGGAATGCGGAAATGTTGATGGGAGTGATTGATGCGGCGGAAGAGGCAAATTCGCCGGTTATTATCTCCTTTGGTACCGGATTTGTGGGCAATACTTCATTTGAAGACTTCTCTCATATGATGGTTTCCATGGCTAAAAAAGCCACTGTGCCGGTAATTACCCACTGGGATCATGGACGTAGCATGGACATTATCCATAATGCCTGGACGCACGGCATGAACTCGCTGATGCGTGACGCTTCTTCCTTTGATTTTGAAGAAAATATTCGCCTGATCAAAGAAGCCGTGGATTTCTTCCATCCGCTGGGTATTCCGGTAGAGGCGGAGTTAGGACACGTAGGGAACGAAACGGTGTATGAAGAGGCGTTGGCGGGGTATCACTATACCGACCCGGATCAGGCGGCGGAATTTGTAGCGCGCACCGGTTGTGACTCGCTGGCGGTCGCCATCGGCAACCAGCATGGCGTGTATACCTCTAAACCAAAACTGAATTTTGAGGTCGTGGAGCGCGTGCGCCAGGCAGTTTCCGTACCGCTAGTGTTACGCGGCGCTTCCGGTATTAGCGACGCGGATATCAAAAAAGCCATTTCTCTGGGCATCTCGAAAATCAATATCCACACCGAACTGTGTCAGGCCGCGATGGTAGCGGTAAAAGAGAATCAGGATCAGCCGTTCCTGCATCTGGAACGCGAAGTACGCAAAGCGGTAAAAGCCCGTGCGCTGGAAAAAATCAAACTGTTTGGTTCAGATGGTAAAGCGGAATGATGATATGGACGAAATTGAAGTTCTTTGCATAGGGGCGGCCATTGTCGACATTCCTTTGCAACCGGTTAGTAAAAATATCTTTGATGTCGATTCGTATCCATTAGAACGAATTGCCATGACCACAGGGGGAGATGCGATTAATGAAGCCACGATTATTTCGCGTCTCGGGCATCGCACTGCGCTAATGAGTCGCGTTGGCGACGATGCGGCAGGATATTTTATTCTCGACCACTGTCGGAAGGAGAATATCGATATTCAGAGCCTGAAGCAGGATGCGGATATTGATACCTCAATTAATGTTGGGCTGGTGACTGATGATGGTGAGCGCACCTTTGTCACTAACCGTAACGGCAGCCTGTGGAAGCTAAATATTAACGATGTCGATTTTGACCGTTTTTCTCAGGTCAGGCTGTTATCACTGGCAAGTATCTTTAACAGCCCGCTGCTGGATGGCAAAGCATTAACGGCTATTTTTACGCAGGCGAAAGCGCATCAACTGGTTATCTGCGCTGACATGATCAAACCGCGGCTGAATGAAACTCTGGACGATATTCGCGAAGCGCTAAGTTTTGTCGATTATCTGTTTCCTAATATTGATGAAGCCAAAAAGCTGACCGGGAAAGAGACGCTGGATGATATTGCCGATTGTTTTTTGCAATGTGGCGTAAAAACAGTGGTGATTAAAACTGGCAAGAAAGGCTGCTTTATCAAAAGCGCCGATATAAAAATGGAGGTGCCTGCGGTGTCAGGCATTACCGCCATCGACACTATTGGCGCTGGTGATAATTTTGCATCGGGATTTATCGCCGCGCTACTGGAGGGAAAAACGCTGCGTGAATGCGCACGGTTCGCCAATGCGACGGCCGCGATATCGGTACTCAGCGTGGGCGCCACAACGGGCGTGAAAAACAGAATGCTAGTGGAACAACTCCTGAATGAATACGAAGGGTAATAGCGGCAGATGAAAATGATACCTTTAGGTAATACAGATATAGCGCTTTCCCGTATGGGACTCGGCACCTGGGCTATCGGCGGCGGTCCGGCATGGAATGGCAACCTCGATATGCAGGTCTGCATCGATACTATCGTTGAGGCGCACCGTTGTGGTATTAACCTGATTGATACGGCGCCGGGCTATAACTTTGGCAATAGCGAAGTGATTGTCGGCCAGGCGCTGAAAAAATTACCGCGTAACGAGATGGTGGTGGAGACCAAATGCGGGATCGTCTGGGAGCGGGAAGGGAGTCTGTTCAATAAAGTCGGCGATCGCCAGCTCTATAAAAATCTTTCTCCGGACTCTATTCGTAAAGAAGTCGATGCCAGTCTCCAGCGACTAGGGATTGATTATATCGATATCTATATGACCCACTGGCAGTCGGTACCGCCGTTTTTTACGCCGATTGCGGAAACCGTTGGCGTGCTCAATGCTCTGAAAGCAGAGGGGAAAATCCGTTCTATCGGGGCGGCGAATGTAGATGTCAGCCATATCCGCGAATACCTTAAACATGGCGAGCTGGACATCATACAGGCGAAATACAGCATTCTTGACCGGGCGCTGGAAACGGAGCTGCTGCCGCTATGCCGCGAGCACGGCATCGTGGTACAGGTTTATTCGCCACTGGAGCAGGGATTGTTAACCGGCACCATTACCCGTGACTATGTTCCCGGTGGGGCGCGCGCGAATAAACTCTGGTTCCAGCGTGAGAATATGTTGCGGGTTATTGATATGCTGGAGCAGTGGCAGCCATTGTGCGACAAATACCATTGCGCCGTCCCGACGCTGGCGCTGGCGTGGATATTGCGACAAAGCGAGCTGATTTCGATACTGAGCGGCGCCACGTCGCCGGAGCAGGTACGAGAGAATATCGCTGCGCTGTCCATCACCTTAACGGATGACGATGCGTTATTGATGAGACAAATGGCGGAAGCGCTGGACAATCCATAAGCAATACATTACACCTCTTTTTTGGCGAAATGCAGATAAAATCTGTTATTCAAACGGCTTATTTTGAAAGTAAACATAGTCTGTGAGATACTCAACGTTTATCATGACGTCGAAAACAGAGGTGTAATCGTGGCGGCGAAAGACAGGATTCAGGCGATCAAACAAATGGTCGCTAATGATAAAAAAGTAACAGTCTCTAACTTGAGTTCAATTTTTCAGGTAACCGAAGAGACAATTCGACGCGATCTGGAAAAACTCGAAGATGAAGGCTTTTTGACTCGAACTTATGGCGGTGCGGTATTAAATTCGGCGGTGCTGGCTGACAATATCCATTTTTATAAGCGTGCAAAATCGTTCTATGAAGAGAAGCAAATTATAGCCCGTAATACGCTTCCGTTTATTAAAAACAAAACAACGATGGCCGCCGACTCCAGCAGTACGGTAATGGAATTGCTAAAACTCCTGAAAGACCGAAACGATCTTACTTTGTTAACTAACTCAGCGGAAGCTTTCCATGAACTGGCGCAATCGGACATTAATCTTGTTTCTACGGGCGGTGAGTTAAATAAAAATACGCTATCGCTGCAGGGGCGTATCACTAAAGAAATAATCAGCCGTTATCATGTTGATATTATGGTAATGAGTTGTAAAGGGCTGGATATGGCGAGCGGGGCGCTTGATTCTAACGAGGCGGAAGCTGAAATCAAAAAAACGATGATTCGCCAGGCCACAGAGGTGGCGTTATTGGTGGACCACTCAAAATTTGATCGTAAAGCGTTCGTGCGGTTGGTCGATTTTAGTCATATCCATTACCTGATAACGAATAAAACGCCAGGTGATGAATGGATCGCATTTTGCGATAAAAATAATATCCAGCTTGTCTATTAATCGATAGATTATCCTTGCCTGGATTGTTTTCGCCTGGATTATGCCAAAAAAAACGGCAGATGATAGCAAGTGCGGCAAATACCCCTTTGCCGCGAGACAATAATTTATTATTTTGCTGCGTTAGAGGCCATCCAGATGGAAGACAATGATCATATCGGCGCCAGACTAGACCGCTTACCGTTATCCCGGTTTCATTTTCGTATTTTTGGAATAATTAGTTTTGGCCTGCTATTAACGGGGTTTTTGAGTTATTCAGGAAATGTGGTTCTGGCCAAATTGATAAACAATGGCTGGTCGAATAATTATCTTAATGCCGCGTTCACATCGGCACTGATGCTTGGCTATTTTATTGGTTCGCTTACCGGCGGTTTTATTGGGGATTACCTGGGGCGTCGAAAAGCGTTTCGCATTAATTTGTTGCTTGTGGGCATCTCCGCAACGGCTGCCGCATTTGTTCCCAATATGTACTGGCTGATTTTCTTTCGTTGTCTGATGGGGACAGGCATGGGGGCATTGATTATGGTTGGATATGCTTCTTTTACCGAGTTTATCCCTCCCATTGTACGAGGAAAATGGTCCGCGCGTCTCTCTTTTGTAGGGAACTGGTCACCGATGCTGTCTGCGGGAATTGGCGTAGTGGTCATTGCGTTTTTAAGCTGGCGGATGATGTTTCTTCTTGGTGGGATAGGGATGCTGCTGGCGTGGTCTCTTTAGGGGAAGTACTTTATCGAATCGCCCAGGTGGTTAGCAGGTAAAGGGCGGCAACGCGAGGCTGAACAGCAGCTTCTCATGATTGAATCGCAAATAGAAAAAGAAAAAAGTATTGTTTTGCCGCCGCATCAGGAAAGCAATAAATCCACGGAATCGCGCTTTGAAAACGGTACATTCTGGCTCTTATTCAAAGGACAAATGTTGCGGCGCACGTTAGTGGCGATCACTGTATTGATTGCGATGAACATTTCGCTTTATACCATTACGGTATGGATCCCGACAATTTTTGTTAATTCAGGAATTGATGTTACAAAATCCATTTTCATGACCGCCATCATTATGATTGGTGCGCCGGTGGGCATATTTATCGCCGCGCTCATTATTGATCATTTCCCCAGACGGTTATTTGGTTCGCTGTTGCTTATCGTTATTGCGGTAGTAGGATATTTTTACTCAATACAGACTGAGGAATGGGCCATTCTGGTTTATGGACTAGTCATGATTTCCTTTCTGTATATGTACGTCTGCTTCGCCTCGGCGGTTTACGTTCCCGAATTATGGCCTACGCACCTTAGACTACGTGGATCGGGTTTTGTGAATGCGGTAGGGCGGATCGTCGCTGTCTTTACCCCCTACGGCGTGGCGGTTTTACTGACCCGGTATGGATCTGTCGCCGTTTTTGTTGTGCTGGGTATGCTGCTGGCGGCGTGCGCGCTGATATTATTTTGTTTTGGCATTGAAACGAGAAGAGTTTCGTTAGAAGCGCTCTCCAGCCTGCGTTGAGCTTTGCCTGGTAGCGGCGCTGACGTGACGTATCCGGCCCAAAGATCTATGCAATGGTCTCACCGTTGCGTGATGTATTGACCGGATACGATACCTGCTCCGCTACCTGGCGACAGCTTGGCCCTGCGTCTCTTCCCAGTCTGCCAGCGTATACAGCGTCGCGCCTGCCGACGCCATCTCCATAAACGCGTGTGCGCTATCCTGCGGGTGAATATTCACGCCGCGACAGCCATCGGTGATAACGTTAACGGCATAGCCCAACTCTAGCGCATCCAGCACCGTAAATTTTACGCAGTAATCGGTCGCCAACCCCATCACGATAAGCTCGGTAACGTCATGCTCGCGAAGCCAGGTATCAAGGGTAGTTTTCTGCCGATGTTCGTTGTCAAAAAACGCGCTGTAGCTATCAATCAGCGGGTTCTCACCCTTATAGATGCAGGCGTCAATCGCATGTTGGTTAAGCAGGGGATGTAACGCCGCGCCGTCGGTATGTTGAACGCAGTGATCCGGCCAGAGCGTTTGCGGCAGCCCGTCCAGCTCTCCCTGACTATAGGGTTCCGCCTGATGCTGGCTGGCGAAGCTGCCATGCTGCGCGGGATGCCAGTCCTGGCTGGCCAGCACCGGAATCTGCCGGGGCTGGCACCAGTCAATAAGAGCGTTGGCGATGTCGATGGTACTGTCGCCTTCCGCTACAGCCAGCGCGCCGCCGGCGCAAAAGTCATTTTGCAAGTCGACCAGTAATAAGGCCCGGTTTGTCATTATCTTCTCCTTGTCGTCGGGATTTTTTAATCATCCGGCGTCAATTCACCACGCAAGTTTTGCGCCATCGCGCTACGAATCGCCTGAGTGTCCAGACCCTGGCTTAACAAATAATGCAGTTTGGTTAAGGTAGCTTCGACGGTCATATCGGCACCGCCAATCACGCCAGCGTGCGCCAGCGCATTACCGGTAGCGTACCCGCCCATATTGACTCTCCCTGACATGCATTGCGTCAGGTTAACCACCACGATGCCGCGCGAACTGGCCTCTTTCAGCTCCTGTAAAAACGCTTTATTTTGCGGCGCGTTGCCTACGCCATAAGAGCGCAGAATCAGCGCTTTTACCGGCTGACGCAGAAAGTTACGTACTACCTCGGCGGAAATCCCCGGATAAATCGTCACTACGCCTATCGGCTGCGGCGTAATAGGGTGAACGATTAATTCACCAGAACCGTAGGGCGCGGGAGGCGTATTTAAACGGCGAATGTGAATTCCTGCTTCCAGCAAGGGCGGCAGATTAGGAGAGGCAAAAGCGTCAAAACCATCCGCATGTGCTTTGGTCGTGCGATTGCCGCGGAACAGACGATTATTAAAAAACAGCGTTACTTCATTAACAGGGTAGTTGGCGGCGACATAAAGCGCATTCAGCAAATTAATTTGCCCGTCGGAGCGCAGCTCAGCCAGCGGAATTTGTGACCCTGTCACAATAACCGGTTTACCCAGATTTTCCAGCATGAAAGAGAGCGCCGATGCGGTATACGCCATCGTGTCGGTGCCGTGCAGAATAACAAAACCGTCATACTCATCGTAGTGCGCTTTGATATCTGCAGCGATATGCTGCCAGTCTTCCGGCGTCATATCTGATGAATCCATCAGCGGGGCATATTCATGGATGGTAAAATCCGGCATCTCCGGGCGGTGGAATTCCGGCATCAGCGCCAGCTGGCGCTGAAGGTGCCCGGACACCGGGATATACCCTTTATCTGAGCGCTGCATACCGATAGTACCGCCGGTATAGGCAACGTAAATTGATTTCTTTTGCATGATAATGTTCAGTCGTGTCGCGAAGGACGTATTAATGATTATCGGATGGCGGCTATGAGCAGACGCCGCCATCCGGTATGGCTATTGATGAAGCATTAGCGAACGTTCGCGCAAGTCAAACAGAACGCATAACGGTTTTGGGGATCGTTAAATGCCGCCAGTTTATCCCCCTCGGCCTTCACCGTGTTGGCGGCGGAAACGAGCGGCGCCGGGAGCATAGCCTGAATGGCCTCCGGCAGCATGGCGCGTACTGATCCGGTCATACTGTCCATGACCATATCAAGGACCGTCGGTTCGTCCTGATAGTAATCAAGATGCCACTGTTTCAGTTTCGCCAGCTCCGCCGCTTTGGCGACGGCGTCGTCAAAGTCGCCGAGACTGTCCACCAGACCATTGGCTTTCGCGTCTTCTCCGGTCCAGACATGGCCTTGTGCGATTTTATCAATTTGCTCCGGCGTACGCTTACGCGCGTCTGCCACCAGCGTGATAAAGCGTTTGTAGCCGTACTCAATACTGAGTTGCATCATCTGCTGCACTTCCGGTGACAGTGCTTTGGTCATCGAAATATCCGCCAGCGGCGAGGTGGAAACGCCGTCGCTGTGTACGCCAATCGACGACAGGCTGTTTTCTACCGTATTGATGACGCCGAAGATGCCAATTGAACCCGTCAGCGTGCTGGGGCTGGCCACGATATAGTTTGCCGGCGTAGAGATCCAGTAACCGCCGGAGGCCGCCATGCCGCCCATTGAGACCACCACCGGTTTGCCAGCCGCTCTTGCTGCCGCCAGTTCGGCGCGGATAACTTCGGAGGCGTTGACGCTCCCGCCTGGGCTATTGACGCGCAGCACAATCGCTTTCACTTTAGGATCAAGGCGTGCGTCGCGGATCTGCGATGCCGTAGTGTCGCCGCCGACATTCCCTGGCGTTTCTTCGCCATCCATAATCGCGCCATTGGCGAAAATAACCGCAATAGTACCGCCGGTATCCGCAGGCGTTTTCAGCGAATAATCGTAATAGCTGATCGCGCGATAGTTATTTTCGGTTTTGCTCCAGCCAAACTGCTTCGTCAGCGCTTTTTCAACATCTGCGCTGGAGGCGAGGGCGTCCACCAGTTTATGGTCGAGCGCATATTTGGCGGTGTCGCCGCCCACGCTGGTTAACCCGTCGATAATAGCCTGCGCGCCGGGGAACAGTTGTTGCGGCGAAATCTGGCGATTGGCAGAAACGGTATGCAGGTAGTTCTGCCACAGTTCGCCTATCCAGCGGCTGTCGGCCTCGCGGGCGGCGGGCGACATATCGTCGCGGATAAACGGCTCGACGGCGGATTTATAGGTGCCGACCCGGAAAACGTGGGTAGAGACTTTCAGTTTATCCAGCAGCGTTTTGTAGTACAGGCCATTCGTAGCGAAGCCGTGAAGATCTACCTGACCCTGTGGGGAAAGCCAAATTTTATTGGCGAAACTGGCGAGGTAATACTGACCCTGGCTGTAGTTTTCACCCACGGCGAAAACCGGTTTGCCGCTATCGCGGAATTCGCGCAGCGCTTTACCGATATAGCGCATTGACGGCTGATCGGCACCGGTGAAGTTTTTCAGATCCAGAACGATACCCGTGATGTTACGGTCATCTTTCGCCTGACGAATAGCGTTGACGATGTCAAACAGGGAGTTTTCCTGCAGACGGTCGGAGCTGGCGCCAAATAACTGGCGACCCAGCGCGCCCAGACGATGATTGGTGGAGGGTTTATCCACAATGACGCCGGAAATATCCAGCAGCAGAGCGCCGCGCGCCGTTTGTTCACTGTTGCTGCCGTTACCGATCTGCATCCAGATCCCAACGCCCACCAGGACCAGAAAAATAAAGAACAGGTTGAGTACCATTTCACGGACGAAGTTCAACACTCGCCACGTCCATTTAAAAAATCCGGCAATAAATCGCCACAGGGTTCGCATGTATTCTCCCTATCTGAGTAACAACGCTTATACCTTGGTGAGGATAAAGCATTAAGATGTGGCTATCGTAATGACCCATCAGGCAGTTGTCAGCAGGAATCACTGCCTGCGCTGTAACAAAATCCGCTCCCGTGTTAATTTTGTGAATAAATATCATTGCTGGAGTTAATCAAATGGATGCACTAGAACTGCTGGTCAACCGTCGTAGCGCCTCTCGTCTCGCAGAACCGGCGCCTGTCGGAGAGCAATTACAGAACATTCTGCGGGCGGGAATGCGTGTTCCCGATCATAAATCTCTACAGCCGTGGCGTTTTTTTGTGATTGAAGGAGAGGGGCGCGACCGCTTCAGCGCCGTGCTTGAACGAGGCGCTGTCGCTGCCGGAGGCGATGAGAAAGCGATCGAAAAAGCGCGTAATTCGCCGTTTCGCGCGCCGCTGATCATTACCGTGGTGGCGAAATGCGAAGAAAACCATAAGGTTCCCGTGTGGGAGCAGGAGATGTCTGCCGGATGCGCGGTGATGGCGATGCAAATGGCGGCGATTGCGCAAGGGTTTAATGGTATCTGGCGTAGCGGCGCATTAACGGAGAGCGGTATCGTGCGGGAAGCCTTTGAGTGCCGCCCGCAGGATAAAATTGTTGGTTTTCTCTATCTCGGCACGCCGCAGCTCAAAGCGTCAACGACGATCAGTACCCCCGACCCCACGCCGTTTGTGCGTTATTTCTGACGCTGAGGGATAAAACTGTCTGGATTCTGAGCAAAGGCGCGGTAATTCAGACAGTGATACTTACCACATCAGGGAATGAGCGCTACCATAGCGCGAATGCAATGACAGGAGATGTCCATGAGCGAGCAAGCCATTCGTTTAACGCAATACAGCCACGGCGCTGGTTGCGGTTGTAAAATTTCCCCTAAAGTGCTGGAGACTATCCTGCATAGCGAGCAGGCGAAGTTCGTCGACCCGAACCTGCTGGTGGGTAATGAAACCCGCGATGATGCGGCGGTTTACGATCTGGGTAATGGCACCAGTATTATCAGCACCACCGACTTCTTTATGCCGATAGTCGACAACCCGTTTGATTTTGGCCGCATTGCGGCAACAAACGCCATCAGCGATATTTTTGCGATGGGCGGCAAACCGATTATGGCGATCGCGATCCTTGGCTGGCCGATTAATACCCTGTCGCCCGATATTGCGCGTGAAGTGACCGAGGGGGGGCGTTTTGCCTGCCGTCAGGCCGGTATCGCGCTGGCGGGCGGACACTCTATTGACGCCCCGGAGCCGATCTTTGGTCTCGCGGTCACAGGCGTAGTGCCGACCGAACGGGTGAAGAAAAACAGTACCGCGCAGGCGGGATGCAAACTCTTTCTGACCAAACCGTTGGGGATTGGCGTGTTGACCACCGCCGAGAAAAAATCGCTGCTTAAACCTGAACATCAGGGGCTGGCGACGGAAGTCATGTGTCGGATGAACGTTGCTGGCGCGGCGTTTGCCAATATCGACGGCGTAAAAGCCATGACTGACGTTACCGGTTTTGGCCTGCTGGGGCACCTGAGCGAGATGTGCCAGGGCGCAGGCGTGCAGGCGCTGCTTTGCTATCAGGACATCCCTAAACTGCCGGGCGTGGAAGAGTATATTGCTCTGGGCGCCGTACCGGGCGGCACAGAGCGCAACTTCGCCAGCTATGGTCATCTGATGGGCGACATGTCGCGTGAAGTTCGTAGCCTGCTGTGCGATCCGCAAACGTCAGGCGGTCTGCTGTTGGCGGTAACGCCGGACGCCGAAGACGATGTTAAAGCCACCGCGGCGGAATTTGGTATCGATCTGACCGCGATTGGCGAACTGGTCGAGGCCCGCGGCGGTCGCGCTATGGTTGAGATTCGTTAACCTGATGCGGTTGTTTATTGCCGAAAAACCGAGTCTGGGGCGCGCCATTGCGGATGTGCTGCCAAAACCGCACCGTAAAGGCGATGGTTTTATTGAGTGCGGAAACGGGCAGGTCGTCACCTGGTGTATTGGTCATTTGCTGGAACAGGCGCAGCCGGATGCGTATGACAGCCGTTATGCGCGCTGGAATCTGGCTGACCTGCCTATCGTGCCGGAAAAATGGCAGCTTCAGCCTCGTCCTTCCGTCACCAAACAGCTCAATGTGATTAAGCGCTTTTTGCATCAAGCCGGTGAAATTATTCACGCCGGCGACCCGGATCGCGAAGGACAGCTTCTGGTTGATGAAGTGCTGGATTATCTCCAGCTTCCTGCCGAAAAGCGCCAGCAGGTGCGGCGTTGTCTGATAAACGACCTTAACCCGCAGGCGGTCGAGCGTGCTATTGACAGGCTGCGGGCGAACAGCGACTTCGTGCCGCTGTGCGTCTCCGCTCTGGCGCGAGCGCGAGCGGACTGGCTGTATGGCATTAATATGACCCGTGCTTACACGATCCTGGGCCGTAATGCCGGCTATCAGGGCGTGTTATCCGTGGGACGCGTGCAGACGCCTGTACTGGGGCTGGTGGTGCGGCGAGACGAAGAGATTGAGAACTTCGTCGCCAAAGACTTCTTTGAAGTAAAGGCGCACATCGTTACGCCTGCCGACGAGCGTTTTACCGCTATCTGGCAGCCGAGCGAGGCGTGCGAACCTTATCAGGATGAAGAGGGGCGCTTGCTTCATCGTCCGCTGGCGGAGCATGTAGTGAACCGAATCAACGGTCAGCCCGCGCTGGTAACCAGTTATAATGATAAACGGGAATCAGAATCCGCGCCGCTGCCGTTTTCGCTCTCGACGCTACAGATTGAAGCCGCCAAACGCTTTGGCCTGAGCGCGCAAAACGTGCTTGATATTTGTCAGAAGCTATATGAAACCCACAAACTGATTACCTATCCGCGTTCCGACTGCCGTTATCTGCCGGAAGAACACTTTGCCGGACGGCAGGCGGTCATGAACGCGATTAGCGTCCACGCCCCGGATTTACTGCCGCAGTCTGTGGTTAATCCTGACACGCGCAATCGCTGCTGGGATGACAAAAAAGTGGATGCGCACCACGCGATTATCCCGACGGCGCGCAGTTCTTCTGTCCATTTGACGGAAAACGAAGCGAAAGTGTACACCCTGATTGCGCGTCAGTATCTGATGCAGTTCTGCCCGGACGCGGTGTTTCGTAAATGTGTTATTGAACTGGAAATCGCCAAAGGAAAATTTGTCGCCAAAGCGCGTTTTCTGGCGGAGGCCGGTTGGCGGACGTTACTGGGCAGTAAAGAGCGCGACGAGGAAAACGACGGTACGCCGCTGCCGGTTGTCGCCAAAGGTGATGAGTTGCTGTGTGAAAAGGGGGAAGTGGTCGAGCGCCAAACCCAGCCGCCGCGTCATTTCACCGATGCGACATTGCTTTCCGCGATGACCGGAATTGCCCGCTTCGTGCAGGATAAAGATCTGAAAAAGATCCTGCGCGCGACCGATGGGCTGGGGACGGAAGCCACGCGCGCCGGGATTATCGAGCTGCTGTTCAAACGTAGCTTTCTGACCAAAAAAGGGCGCTACATTCATTCTACCGATGCTGGTAAAGCGTTAATACATTCGCTGCCGGAAATGGCGGCCCGTCCAGATATGACCGCGCACTGGGAATCTGTTTTGACGCAAATCAGCGAAAAGCAGTGCCGTTACCAGGATTTTATGCAACCGCTGGTCGGCACGTTATATCAGCTGATCGATCAGGCTAAGCGCACGCCGGTGAAGCGTTTCAGAGGGATAGTCGCGCCAGGCGGTGGAGAAAAGAAAAAGAGCGCGCCGCGTAAGCGAGCGGGCAAAAAAAGCCCGCCTGCTGAGGAGACAGGCCGTCAGACCGAATAAGCGCAAAGCTATCTGGCCTGACGACGGGATTAAATGACGCCCTGCGCCAGCATGGCGTCGGCGACTTTCACGAAACCGGCGATGTTGGCGCCCTGAACGTAGTTGGTATGCTTATTATCGCCGCCGTACTCGACACAGGCGTGGTGGATATCCAGCATAATGTGATGCAGACGGGCGTCCACTTTCTCGGCTTTCCAGCTCAACCGCGCGGCGTTCTGCGCCATTTCCAGCCCTGATGTCGCCACGCCGCCCGCGTTGGCGGCTTTACCCGGCGCAAACAGTACGCCCGCTTCAAGGAAGAG
Organism: Salmonella sp. GDC200615; assembly: GCF_050574145.1. Lineage (NCBI taxonomy): Bacteria > Pseudomonadati > Pseudomonadota > Gammaproteobacteria > Enterobacterales > Enterobacteriaceae > Salmonella > Salmonella sp. GDC200615. The sequence goes on from NZ_CP192247.1 coordinate 2,023,731, forward strand.
ATCGGTCGCTTCAATCGTGGTTGGCATATTTGCCCCTTCCGCCACGGCTTTCACGCCATTGGCAATCAGTACGCGCGCGGCGTCAACGTCCAGTTCGTTCTGCGTCGCGCATGGCAGGGCGATATCCACCGGTACGCTCCAGGGCTGCTGGCCTTCCAGATAGGTTAAGCCAAACTCACGGGCGTAGTCAGCGACGCGACCGTCACGGCTGGCTTTAATTTCACACAGACGCGCCAGCTTCTCTGGCGTGAAGCCACTTTCATCGACCACCGTCCCGCTCGAATCCGACGCGGTAACCACGCGCGCGCCAAAGGCCATCGCTTTCTCAATGGCGTATTGCGCTACGTTGCCGGAGCCGGACACGGCGACGCGCATCCCTTCAAAACCGAGACCATGACGTTTAAGCATCGCTTCGGTGAAGTAGACCAGGCCATAGCCCGTCGCCTCCGGACGAATCAGGCTGCCGCCGAAGGAAAGCCCTTTGCCGGTGAAGACGCAGGCGCTGTTATTGGAAAGCTTGCGCATCATTCCCGCCATAAAGCCCACTTCGCGCCCGCCCACGCCGATATCCCCGGCAGGCACGTCGGTATCCGGCCCTAAATGGCGATACAGTTCAGTCATCAGCGCCTGGCAGAAACGCATCACTTCGCCTTCGCTTTTCCCTTTCGGATCGAAATCGCTGCCGCCTTTACCGCCGCCCATCGGCAACGTGGTGAGGGCATTTTTAAAGGTTTGCTCAAAGCCGAGGAACTTAAGGATGGAAAGGTTTACCGAAGGATGGAAGCGCATACCGCCTTTATAGGGGCCGATAGCAGAGTTGAACTGCACGCGCCAGGCGCGATTTACCTGCACCTGGTTTTTGTCGTCCAGCCACACTACGCGAAACTGAATTACGCGCTCTGGTTCAACCAAACGTTCCAGTAAAGACATGTGGCGGTAACGGGGGTTTTGTTCAAGAAACGGCCACAGGGTGGTCATGACTTCACGGACGGCTTGCGCGAACTCGGTTTGATGCGGGTCGCGCTTTTGTACATGGTTGAGGAACGATTCCAGAGAACATGTCTGATCCATAGATATAAAAACCTCTTATATATTAATGTGGTTGTATTTGCGTTTTATCAGAATATGTATTTGCAGTTTTCGACTATACCATCAGCAATGTGACGGTAAGCAAGAAAAAAATGACGCTGCTAAGTAAATTCATAACGGGGCGAGGGTCATAACTAAAAGCGATGACAAAAGAGGATTAAAGTTTTCACGGCGGCTTACCGTTATACTGAGAATATACTTAGAAAAATAAGGAACTCCTATGTGCCGAAGCCTCGTGGTCGCCGTGATGGCGATAATGCGCTGGCAAACCAGAACAGTCGTCCTGATATTCAGGTGAATGTCCCGCCGGAAGTTTTCAGCACGCGCGGTCAGTCGTCCCAGCCCTGCATTCAGTGCTGCGTTTACCAGGATCAGAATTACTCCGAAGGCGCGGTAATAAAAGTGGAAGGCGTCGTGCTCCAGTGCCAGCGTGACGAAAAAACCATCAGCACGAATCCGTTAGTCTGGCGTCGCGTAAAGCCATAAACGCCTGCAATAGCGGAATATCCGCCGGGGCGAGGGGGTATTCCAGCGCCTCTTCCGGCGTACACCAGGCTAATGCCTGATGTTCCAGCGCACGTATCAGACCGTTAAACGCAGGCACATGCCAGGCGTGCAAATGAATCCGTCGGCCAGACACGTCGCGTTGATGGCTGGCGATATAGACGCCGGGCGTGGCGTCAATCCCTAACTCTTCGCGTAGCTCGCGGATAAGCGCCTGCGGTTGGGTTTCGCCGGGTTCGACTTTACCGCCGGCAAACTCCCATAAACCGGCTTGATCCGCATGAGCTGGGCGCTGGGCCAGCAGAATTTTGCCGTCGCATTCAATGATGGCGGCAACAACATCGAGTTTTTTTATCATTGTCGTTAAGGTCGTTATTCCTGCCGGGAAGCGTCGCGCTATCCCGGCCTTACGGTTAATCAGATAGCGGAATCAAACACGAAACGTCGCCCAGACCGGCGCATGGTCGGAGGGTTTTTCCATACTGCGAATGTCGTAGTCTATACCGGTTTCTGCGCAACGTTCCGCCAGCGGAGCGCTTGCCAGCAAGAGGTCAATGCGCAGTCCGCGATTATCCACGAAACCTTTTGAGCGGTAATCAAACCACGAAAATTTATCCATCGTTTGCGGATTCGCCTGACGGAACGTGTCCACTAATCCCCACTTCAGTAACCGTGACATCCATTCACGCTCCTCCGGCAGGAAGGAGCATTTACCGGTACGCAGCCAGCGTTTGCGGTTCTCTTCGCCGATGCCAATATCCAGATCGGTCGGGCTGATATTCATGTCGCCCATAATTAATACCGGATTATCGCACTTGAGTTCCGTTTCAAGATAGTTTTGCAAGTTCTGGTAAAACTGCGCTTTCGCGGGGAACTTCAACGGATGATCCCGGTTTTCCCCCTGCGGGAAATAGCCGTTAATGACGGTGATATTACCCAGCGGCGAGGGGATTTCCGCCATGATAATGCGGCGTTGCGCCTCTTCGCCATCATCCGGGAAACCGCGTCTGACGGAAATGGGCGTGGCTTTTGTTAGCAGCGCGACGCCGTAATGGCCCTTTTGTCCATGATAGAAAACGTTATAGCCCAGCTTCGCGAGCTCTTCGAGCGGGAACATTTCGTCGTGGACTTTTGTCTCCTGTAGACCGATCACATCGGGCTGGTGTTTTTCGACAATCGCTTCAAGCTGATGGGGACGGGCGCGCAGGCCGTTGATATTAAAAGAGACAAATTTCATAGTCACTGCCACTTTGCAAGGTGAATCGTGTTGGGATGGTAACAGAAATTTTACCGGGTAACTGCCACTCATCGTCAGATTCGGCCAATGGAAGCGTATGGTGTTTTCTATAGCGCGAAAATGGCACGGTTTGCGTGCAGATGCGCCAGAACGGGGCGGTAATTTCCAGTAAATTTCGTATAAGATCACAATTCCAGAATTATATTTGGCAACTGAATAATATTTCGCTTTTTCCTCTTTTTAGCCACCGATTATGCGGAAATATTCACTTTTCATGCAGTAAAAGTGAATATCGCTACGCTGTAACCCATTGATTTACCGTTTATCACTTCTGTTTATGCAATGTTAACGCTGGCTGGCACGAATGTTGCAATCTACATTTACAGCGCAAACACTCATATTAATTAACATATAAATAACTTTATTTTTACCAAAAGAGGTCGCTATGTCTCTGTCAGTTACGCGCGAAAACTTTGATGAATGGATGGTGCCGGTATATGTTCCCGCGCCTTTTATTCCTGTACGCGGAGAAGGCTCACGCCTGTGGGATCAGCAGGGGAAAGAGTACATTGATTTTGCTGGCGGGATCGCGGTCAACGCATTGGGACATGCGCATCCGGCGCTGCGCGAGGCGTTAAATGAACAGGCGAATCGCTTCTGGCATACCGGGAACGGTTACACCAATGAACCGGCGCTGCGACTGGCGAAAAAACTGATCGACGCGACCTTCGCCGAACGCGTTTTCTTTTGTAATTCAGGCGCTGAAGCAAATGAAGCAGCATTAAAACTGGCGCGCAAATATGCCCACGATCGTGTCGGCAATCATAAAAGCGGCATTGTAGCCTTTAAAAACGCGTTCCATGGTCGCACGCTCTTTACCGTCAGCGCTGGCGGTCAACCCACCTATTCACAGGACTTTGCGCCGCTGCCGCCGGATATTCGTCATGCAGCCTATAACGATCTGAACTCCGCCAGCGCGCTCATTGATGACAATACCTGCGCCGTAATCGTAGAGCCTGTGCAGGGCGAGGGCGGCGTGATCCCCGCCACGAAAGCTTTTTTGCAGGGGCTGCGTGAATTGTGCGACCGGCATCAGGCGTTACTGATTTTTGATGAGGTGCAGACGGGCGTCGGACGTACCGGCGAACTGTATGCATATATGCATTATGGCGTTACGCCTGATATCCTGACGACTGCTAAAGCGTTGGGTGGGGGCTTCCCGATCGGCGCGATGCTGACCACGCAAGACTATGCCAGCGTTATGACGCCAGGCACGCATGGCACCACCTACGGCGGTAATCCGCTGGCGACGGCAGTTGCCGGAAAAGTACTGGATATCATCAATACGCCGGAGATGCAAAACGGCGTCAGACAGCGCCACGATGCGTTTATTGAGCGCCTAAATACCATTAATGCACGTTTTGGCATGTTCAGTGAAATTCGCGGTCTGGGGCTACTGCTTGGTTGTGTGCTACAGACGGAGTTTGCCGGAAAAGCCAAACTCATCGCCCAGGAAGCGGCAAAAGCAGGCGTGATGGTGCTCATCGCCGGCGGCGACGTGGTGCGTTTTGCGCTAGCGTTAAATGTTAGCGACGAGGAGATAGCCACCGGGCTTGATCGTTTTGCCCTGGCGTGCGAACGCCTTCAGACGGGAGGCGCATCATGCGGGTGATTCGTCCTGTCGAACATGCGGATATCGCCGCGCTGATGCCCAAACATCCTATTTATACCCACTTCTTATCTGAAGAGGCACAGGCCGTGATTGGCGAAGTCCACCCGCAAACGGCGCCAGCCCGCGTGGTGCTGGAAAAGGAAGGTTTTCGCTATCGCCACTATATCGACATCTTCGACGGTGGGCCGACGCTGGAGTGTGATATTGACCGCGTGCGGGCCATTCGTAAAAGCCGACTGGTGGAAGTCGCGGAAGGGCAACCCGCGCCTGGCGACTATCCGGCATGTCTGGTCGCCAATGAAAACTATCACCACTTTCGGGCCGCGCTGGTGCGTGCCGATCCGCAGACTTCACGGCTTGTACTTACCGCCGCGCAGTTGGATGCGCTGAAATGTCGCGCGGGCGACCACGTTCGGCTGGTACGCCTTTGCGCTGAGGAGAAAACCGTATGACGCTATGGATAAACGGCGACTGGATAACCGGTCAGGGCGAACGCCGCCGCAAAACGAACCCGGTGAGTGCGGAGATACTTTGGCAGGGGAATGACGCTAATGCGGCACAGGTCGCCGAGGCCTGCCAGGTGGCGCGCGCGGCGTTTCCTCGTTGGGCCAGACAGCCTTTTGCGGCACGACAGGCTATCGTAGAGAAATTTGCCGCCCTGCTGGAGGCGCATAAAGCCGAGCTCACGGAGGTCATCGCGCGTGAAACCGGTAAACCGCGCTGGGAGGCGGCAACGGAAGTGACGGCGATGATCAATAAGATTGCCATCTCGATTAAGGCTTACCATGCCAGAACAGGCGAACAAAAAAGCGAACTTGTCGATGGCGCCGCGACGTTGCGCCATCGTCCTCACGGTGTGCTGGCGGTATTAGGCCCTTATAACTTTCCCGGCCATTTACCGAATGGCCATATTGTGCCCGCGTTGCTGGCAGGCAATACGCTGATCTTCAAACCTAGAGAGCTAACGCCATGGACCGGGGAAACGGTAATAAAACTCTGGGAACGGGCGGGGCTACCGGCAGGCGTTCTTAATCTGGTGCAGGGCGGCCGGGAGACCGGACAAGAGCTAAGTTCGCTCGACGATCTCGACGGACTGCTGTTTACCGGCAGCGCCAGTACCGGATATCAGCTTCATCGCCAGCTATCCGGCCAGCCGGAAAAAATACTGGCCCTTGAAATGGGCGGAAACAATCCGCTCATTATTGAGAATGTGGCAAATACAGATGCGGCGGTACATCTGACGCTGCAATCGGCGTTTATTACCGCCGGACAGCGCTGTACCTGCGCGCGACGCCTTCTGGTAAAACAGGGTGCGCAGGGAGATGCATTTCTGGCGCGGCTGGTTGACGTCGCCGGACGTCTGCAGCCCGGCAGATGGGACGACGATCCGCAGCCGTTTATCGGGGGACTGATTTCAGCGCAGGCGGCACAGCATGTGATGAAGGCCTGGCGTCAACGAGAGGCATTAGGCGGTCGCACGCTACTGGCGCCGCGGAAGGTCAAAGAGGGAACCTCTCTGCTGACGCCTGGCATCATTGAGCTGACGGGCGTCGCGGATGTGCCGGATGAAGAGGTGTTTGGTCCGCTGCTGAACGTCTGGCGTTATGCGCATTTCGATGAGGCGATTCGTCTGGCGAATAATACCCGTTTTGGTCTGTCGTGTGGGTTGGTGTCGACGGATCGCGCGCAGTTCGAACAGCTCTTGCTGGAGGCGCGGGCAGGGATCGTTAACTGGAATAAACCGCTCACCGGGGCAGCGAGTACCGCGCCGTTTGGTGGTATCGGCGCGTCTGGCAACCATCGGCCCAGCGCCTGGTATGCCGCCGATTATTGCGCCTGGCCGATGTCCAGTCTGGAATCTCCCGAACTGACGTTGCCTGCGACATTAAGCCCCGGCCTCGACTTTTCTCGCAGGGAGGCGGTATGACGGCGCATGAAGTTAATTTTGACGGGCTGGTGGGGCTTACGCACCATTATGCCGGGCTATCCTTCGGCAATGAGGCATCGACCCGCCACCGTTTTCAGGTGTCGAATCCTCGTCTGGCGGTAAAGCAGGGGCTGCTAAAGATGAAAGCTCTGGCGGATGCCGGCTTTCTCCAGGAGGTGATCCCGCCGCATGAGCGGCCTTTTATTCCGGCGTTGCGTCAGCTCGGCTTCACGGGTAGCGATGAGCAGATTCTGGATAAGGTTGCGCGTCAGGCGCCACGCTGGCTTTCCAGCGTGAGTTCCGCGTCGCCAATGTGGGTTGCGAATGCGGCGACGGTTTGCCCATCGGCAGACGCGCTGGACGGGAAAGTCCACCTGACGGTGGCGAATTTAAACAATAAATTTCATCGCGCTCTTGAGGCGCCTGTGACCGAAGCGCTGCTACGCGCCATATTTCGCGATGAAAACCAGTTTTCAGTGCATAGCGCGTTACCGCAGGTCGCATTATTGGGAGATGAAGGCGCGGCGAATCATAACCGTCTTGGCGGCGAGTATGGTTCGGCAGGCGTGCAGCTTTTTGTCTATGGGCGCGAAGAGGAGAATGAAATACGACCCGCTCGTTATCCGGCGCGCCAGAGCCGCGAAGCCAGCGAGGCCGTGGCGCGTCTTAACCAGGTGAATCCGCAACAGGTTATCTTCGCTCAGCAGAACCCGGAGGTCATCGATCAAGGCGTATTCCATAATGATGTCATCGCCGTTTCGAATCGACAGGTATTGTTTTGTCACGAAGCGGCGTTTGCCCGGCAGAAAGTGCTCATTAATCAGTTGCGTACGCGCGTTGACGGTTTTATGGCGATAGAGGTGCCCGCCGAAGAGGTTTCTGTATCAGATGCTGTGGCGACCTACCTGTTTAATAGTCAGTTGCTAAGCCGTGACGACGGCTCAATGCTGTTAGTGTTGCCGCGGGAATGTCAGGACCATGCCGGCGTCTGGCGCTATCTGAATAAGCTGGTGGCGGAGGATAACCCCATCATCGCGATACAGGTGTTTGATTTGCGAGAAAGTATGGCCAACGGCGGCGGCCCGGCCTGTCTGCGATTACGCGTGGTGTTAACAGAAGAAGAACGACGGGCGGTGAATCCAGCGGTAATGATGAATGACGCTCTGTTTACGGCCCTTAACGCGTGGGCGGATCGTTATTATCGCGATCGCCTGACCGCCGCCGATCTGGCCGATCCGTTATTATTGCGAGAAGGCCGGGAGGCGCTGGATGTGTTAACGCGTCTGCTGGATTTGGGGTCGGTTTATCCTTTCCAGCAAACGGGGGCGGCTGATGGATAACTTTCTGGCGTTGACGCTAAGCGGCACGACACCACGGGTGAGGCAGGGGAAGGGCGCGGGTTTTCGCTGGCGCTGGTTAAGCCATGGTCTGCTTGAACTCACGCCCGATGCGCCGGTCGACCGCGCGTTAATTCTTTCTGCGGGGATACACGGCAATGAAACCGCGCCGGTCGAGATGCTGGATAAGCTGCTGTCGGCGCTGTATTCAGGCAGCTTGACGTTAACGTGGCGAGTGCTGGTGGTACTCGGCAATCCGCAGGCGCTGGCGGCGGGAATACGCTATTGTCACAGCGATATGAACCGTATGTTTGGCGGGCGTTGGCAGTCCTTTGCCGAAAGCGATGAAACGCGGCGGGCGCGTGAGCTGGAGCTAAGTCTGGATACCTTCTTTTCATCTGGCCAGGCGCGGGTACGCTGGCATCTGGATCTGCATACCGCCATTCGTGGCTCGCATCATTTGCGTTTTGGCGTATTGCCGCAGCGCGACCGCCCGTGGGAGACAGATTTTCTGGCGTGGCTGGGCGCGGCAGGACTAGAGGCGTTGGTATTTCATCAGGCGCCCGGCGGTACGTTTACGCACTTTAGCTCTGAACATTTCGGCGCGCTTTCCTGTACGCTGGAGTTGGGAAAGGCGTTGCCGTTTAGGCAAAACGATCTGACGCAGTTCAACGTAACCTCGCAGGCGTTGTCGGCGTTGCTGAGCGGTGTCGAAACGTCAACCTCGTTTTCGCCGCCGCTACGCTATCGGGTGGTGTCGCAAATCACGCGTCACAGCGACAAGTTCGCGCTTTATATGGATGCGCAAACGCTGAATTTTACTGCCTTTGCGAAGGGAACGTTGCTGGCCGAGGAGGGGGATAAGCGCGTGACGGTGACGCATGACGTTGAATATGTTCTCTTTCCTAATCCCTCTGTCGCCTGCGGATTGCGGGCTGGATTAATGCTGGAAAGACTGCCCTGATAAATGTCCCTGTAAGCTCACGTTAGGATTACAGGGATGATTTGGGACACAGTTTCATGCTATTACGGATTATTCCTGGAGAATTGCTTTATTAATAAGCGTTGCTGCGTTATAGTTCTGCATAATTTCTGCTATATCATGCTGTTGTATATTTCTCTTTCAACTCTGCGCAATTTATTCTTTTTTTCTTCACAATTGGCGAAAAAGTGTTTTTTATACTTTCATTGTTTTACCGTTGTTATGACTAATTGACGCTAAGACGGTTAAAGTTAATCACGACAACACGGCGCTGTTTTAAATATGCCGTAAAAATAACTGAAAGGAAGGATGGAAATATGCGTAAACTGACTGCTCTATTTGTTGCCTCTACCCTGGCGATGGGGGCTGCGAATCTGGCTCATGCCGCTGAGACTACCACCGCCGCGCCAGCGGATGCGAAGCCAATGATGCAGTATAAAGGTAAATTTGGCCCACATCACGATATGATGTTTAAAAACCTGAACCTGACAGACGCGCAGAAGCAACAAATTCGCGACATTATAAAAGCGCAGCGCGAGCAAATGAAACGTCCGCTGCTGGAAGAGCGTCGCGCCATGCATGATATTATTGCCAGCGATACCTTCGATAAAGCCAAAGCCGAAGCGCAAATTACGAAAATGGAAGCGCAGCGCAAGGCCAATATGCTGGCGCATATGGAAACCCAGAATAAAATTTATAACGTTCTGACGCCGGAGCAGAAAAAGCAATATAACGCTAATTTTGAGAAGCGTCTGACAGAACGCCCGGCGCAAGAAGGTAAAATGCCTGCTGCGGCAGAATAACTTTCCGCATAATTTAAGACCGCCGGTCTTGTCGACAGCACAATCGTTGAGGTGGACAGGATCGGCGGTTTTCTTTATGACTGGCGACAGTCGGTGTGCAGTTCAATGATCTCATATTGACCTGACATTAACGGTTTACAGAGAATCTTATAGCCGTCCTGATCAAAGCCCGCAGGGGTGCGCACCAGCGTGGCGGCCTCATCCAGCGAGGGGGCCGCCCCCAGCCATAACCAGTTGTTGATAATGTGGAACTGGGTCATTTGTGGACGGCTCTCTTTTAACGCGATAGCGCCTTTCCAGGGCCAGCAAACCACACGTAACCGTTCCAGCGAGGCCTGCAGACGAAGAAAATGCGCCTGCGGGGTTTCTTGCCCACAACACGCGCCAGCGCAGCGCTTCAGAGCGAAACGAAAACAGGCGCGCCCACGGCTTACCGGTTCAAGCCCCAGCAGGCCATAACACAATTTTTGTTCATCGGCGAGGTTCTGTAAGCTTTGCAGCGCCGCCCGACGGTTGGCGAAGAGGCCAAACAGGTTTGGCTCATGGGAAAAATCGACGCTGCGGGCGGAAACGACCTCAATTTTTTGTTCGCTCAACTGTAGCGAGCAAAGCTGGCGATTACGACGTAACCGCTTGTTAAACAGCGGCTGTTGTTCTTTGATCAGCCGTGCCTCCAGCAGCAACGCGCCCATTTCCCCAGCGGTGCAGATCCAGCTTATCCGCCGCGCCTGTCGCAGCATAGCGGCCTCGTCAGGCGTTCGCAGATGTGAGAGCACCCGGCTGCGAATATTCACGCTTTTACCGATATAAAGCGGCAGCGTATCGCTTTCGCTATGAAATACATAGACGCCCGGTAAGGCTGGCGCTTCGCTGAGGAAAGGACGTAAATGTTCTGGATATTCGTAAATGGCCGCCGCTTCAAACTCAAGGCGGGGGGCTGATTGACGCCGTACCACAGTGATCTCCGTTAACTGGTTATTCATCCAGTATAACAGCGGATGGGTGATTAAAAAAGAGGCTGGGAAGAGAGGAGGCCGGATAGACGAGCGATATCCGGCACAACAGTAGAAGTACGCTTACCTTTTCCAAAAGTCGTCGAATACCGTAATCGGTAAACGGCGCTTATGTTCAGTTTTTACATACCAGCCTTCGATAGTTTTAGCGATGGCGGGGTCCAGCGTTTTGCCTTCCAGGTAATCGTCAATATTGTCATACGTTACGCCCAGCGCGGCTTCATCAGGCAGTGAAGGGCGGTCGTCTTCCAAATCGGCGGTGGGGACTTTTTTATACAGATGCTCAGGACAGCCCAGCGCTGCGAGAAGCTGTTTGCCCTGGCGTTTGTTAAGGCGATGAAGCGGGTTAATATCGGTACCGCCGTCGCCATATTTGGTGAAGAACCCAGTTATCGCTTCCGCCGCATGGTCGGTGCCCACCACGACGCCGTGAGTCATACCGGCGATGCTATATTGCGCTTTCATTCGCTCACGCGCTTTTTCATTGCCGCGAACAAAATCGCTCAGCTCAATTCCCGCTTCGCGCAGCGCCTGTTCGCTGGCGAGGACGGCGCCTTTAATATTGACGGTGAGTACTCTGTCCGGCTGAATAAAAGCAATGGCGTCCTGGCAATCCTGTTCATCGGCCTGTACGCCATAAGGCAGACGAACGGCGATAAACTGCAGCGCATTATCACCGGTCTCTTCTCGCAATTCGGCGATAGCCATCTGGCTGAGTTTCCCGGCCAGCGTCGAATCCTGCCCGCCGCTGATGCCTAACACCAGCGATTTCAAAAAGGGATAGGTTTTCAGGTACGCTTTAAGAAAATCCACGCTGCGGCGAATTTCTTCTTCAGGGTTGATATGCGGTTTCGCGCCAAGCGCCTGGATTATCTCTTGCTGCAGAGTCATTTAACCCCCTTCGACATTAAAAAAATGAATCTTTACCCTGTTAAAGCTAACCCTTCGCCGCTGAAACAACAAGGTTTGGCGGGCTAAGCGGTGTTTAAAACAACATGTCGCTGCGTTAGAGAATTTTCCGAAAGACTTTTTGTGGCGGGTCGCGGCTTGAAAAATATTCTGATGTATTCCAGGCTTACATAACACGCTGATAAACAAGAGGACGGAAAATGAACAAGAACGTAGCAGGAATTTTAAGCGCAGCGGCGGTAATGACTATGCTGGCAGGCTGTACGGCGTATGATCGTACAAAAGACCAATTTGTTGAGCCTGTCGTTAAAGATGTTAAAAAAGGAATGAGCAGGGCGCAAGTTGCGCAGATTGCGGGCAAACCGTCATCTGAAGTGAGTATGATTCATGCGCGCGGTACCTGTCAGACCTACATCCTGGGTCAACGTGATGGTAAAGCGGAAACCTACTTTGTTGCGCTGGATGATACCGGGCACGTGATTAACTCCGGCTACCAGACCTGTGCGGAGTACGACACTGACCCACAGGCGCCGAAGCAGTAACAACTGTACATTGCCTGAACATTCAAGGAAACCGGCCTGCGAGCCGGTTTTTTTGTGCCTGCCATAACCTTATTTATTATCGCGAATTATTTGCCCGAAATGTGAGGGGGGTCATAACGCCAGGTCAATGAGAGACAATTTAGTGGGTCAAGGAAATACCATCCGGCGGTCCGATCCCGTATACTCATTTCAGCCACCTAAAAAAGTAAATCCGGTTACGCAAGTCGCCCAGAGTATGGATGCAGGTTGAGGCTTGCGGCGTATCTGGTTGACAGATAATCGCACATGAGGAAGGTTTTTATGGAAAAGAAACACATTTATCTGTTTTGTTCTGCGGGCATGTCAACATCGTTACTGGTATCAAAAATGCGCGCTCAGGCTGAAAAATATGAAGTGCCGGTGATTATTGAAGCATTCCCTGAAACCCTGGCCGGTGAAAAAGGCCCGGCAGCGGACGTCGTGTTATTAGGCCCGCAAATTGCTTATATGCTCCCCGAAATTCAGCGTTTATTACCCGGTAAACCGGTAGAAGTCATTGATTCAATGTTGTACGGCAAGGTAGATGGCTTAGGCGTGCTTAAAGCTGCGGTAGCGGCAATTAAAAAAGCCGCCGCGAATTAATTATTTTTTAATTTTTCCCGTCAAAGAGTTATTTCATACACTAACCGCAATATTTTATTGCGGTATTTAAGGGTATTTTTCTATGAGTAACGTCATTGCTTCACTTGAAAAGGTACTCCTTCCTTTTGCTGTAAAAATAGGAAAGCAGCCACACGTTAATGCAATCAAGAACGGCTTTATTCGTTTAATGCCATTAACCCTTGCGGGGGCGATGTTTGTATTAATTAATAACGTTTTCCTGAGCTTTGGGGAGGGGTCGTTTTTTTATTCCATGGGCATTCGGCTTGATGCCTCAACCATTGAAACACTTAATGGATTGAAAGGCATCGGCGGGAACGTCTATAACGGCACATTGGGCATTATGTCTCTCACGGCGCCATTTTTTATCGGCATGGCGCTGGCGGAAGAGCGCAAGGTTGATGCGCTGGCCGCCGGATTGCTTTCCGTGGCGGCATTTATGACCGTAACGCCGTATAGTGTCGGCGAGGCCTATGCCGTAGGCGCTAACTGGCTGGGCGGCGCGAATATTATCTCCGGTATTATTATTGGCCTGGTGGTCGCGGAGATGTTTACATTTATTGTCCGGCGCAACTGGGTGATTAAACTACCGGACAGCGTACCGGCTTCGGTGTCTCGTTCATTCTCAGCATTAATTCCCGGCTTTATTATTCTCTCTATTATGGGGATTATTGCCTGGGCGCTGTCTAATTACGGTTCTAACTTCCATCAGATTATTATGGACACTATCTCTACGCCGCTGGCATCGCTGGGTAGCGTGGTAGGGTGGGCATATGTCATTTTTGTACCGCTGCTGTGGTTCTTTGGTATTCATGGTTCGCTGGCGCTGACCGCGCTGGACAGCGGCATCATGACGCCCTGGGCGCTGGAAAACATCTCTATTTACCAGCAGTATGGCTCCGTCGATGCGGCACTGGAAGCCGGTAAAACGTTCCATATCTGGGCGAAACCGATGCTGGATTCTTATATCTTCCTCGGTGGTAGCGGAGCAACGCTGGGTCTGATCATCGCTATCTTCCTGGCATCCCGTCGCGCGGACTATCGCCAGGTGGCAAAACTGGCGCTGCCGTCAGGTATCTTCCAGATTAACGAACCCATCCTGTTTGGCCTGCCGATTATTATGAACCCGGTGATGTTTATCCCCTTCATTCTGGTTCAGCCGATTCTGGCGGCGATTACGCTGGTGGCTTACTATTTGGGTATTATTCCGCCGATTACCAATATTGCGCCGTGGACCATGCCAACCGGGTTGGGGGCGTTCTTTAACACCAACGGCAGTGTCGCCGCGTTGCTGGTTGCGCTATTTAACCTGGCGGTCGCTACCCTGATTTATCTCCCCTTCGTGGTGGTGGCTAACAAAGCGCAGAACGCCATCGAGCAGGAAGAAAGCGAAGAAGATATCGCTAACGCACTGAAATTCTAAACTCCGCGCCGGCATGGGATGCCATGCCGGGCTGAATCAGAGGAAAGACTATGTTTGATCTTGAAAATGTTGTAGATAACCAGACAGCGGCTGAGGAACTCGAAGAAGTCGTTATGGGGCTTATCATCAATTCTGGTCAGGCGCGCAGCCTGGCATATGGCGCGCTCAGAAAAGCGAAAGAAGGCGATTTTGAGGCGGCGAAAGCGATGATGGACCAGTCGCGCATAGCGCTCAATGAAGCGCATCTTGTGCAGACAAAACTCATCGAAGGCGATCAGGGCGAAGGCAAAATGAAAGTCAGTCTGGTCCTGGTTCACGCTCAGGATCATTTGATGACCTCAATGCTGGCTCGTGAACTGATCGCCGAGTTGATTGAGCTCCATGAGAAACTGAAATAACAGGGGGCGGATGATGCAGCTACAGGTTAACGCAACGGAAATCAAAACGGTTTATGAGCAGCAGCTCTTCAATGGCAAAAATTTCCATGTGTTTATCTATAACAAGACGGAAAGCGTCACCGGGCTGCATCAGCACGACTACTATGAATTTACCCTGGTATTAACCGGACGTTATTACCAGGAGATTAACGGGAAGCGTGTGCTGCTGGAACGTGGAGATTTTGTTTTTATCCCGGTGGGGTCGAATCACCAAAGTTTCTATGAGTTTGGCGCAACGCGTATTCTGAACGTAGGAATTAGTAAACGTTTTTTTGAACAGCATTATCTTCCGTTACTGCCGTTTTGTTTTGTGGCATCGCAGGTATACAGGGCGAATAGCACCTTCCTTACCTATATTGAAACGGTGATTGCGTCGTTGAATTTTCGCGGCAATGGGCTCGACGAATTTATCGAAGTGGTGACATTTTATATTATAAACCGCTTACGCCATTACCGCGAAGAGCAGGTTTATGATGATATTCCACAATGGCTGAAAGCAACCGTGGAGATAATGCATGATAAAACGCAGTTTGGCGAACATGCGCTAGAAAATATGGTGCGCCTGTCGGCAAAATCCCAGGAGTATCTGACGCGCGCCACCCGACGTTATTACAGCAAAACGCCGATGCAAATCATTAATGAGATTCGCATTAATTTTGCCAAGAAACAGTTGGAAATGACCAACTATTCGGTTACGGATATTGCTTATGAAGCCGGGTATAGCAGTCCAAGTCTGTTTATTAAAACGTTTAAGAAGATGACCTCATTTACGCCGAATAGTTATCGGAAGCGATTGACGGAAATTAATGAGTAACGGTTTGCATTGCTCGATTAATTACATTTCACGCTTGCCCCAATAGCGCGGGGAACGTCACGCTATTTCTTACGAGCGGGCATAGCGTAATACATATCAGTGTCATACACTGAAGGGAGATATTATGAGCCAGAAATTAAAAGTCGTCACTATTGGTGGCGGGAGCAGCTACACCCCTGAATTACTTGAAGGCTTTATTAAGCGCTACCATGAATTACCTGTTACCGAATTATGGCTGGTTGACGTTGAAGACGGGAAAGAGAAGCTGGGCATTATTTATGATCTCTGCCAGCGAATGATTGATAAAGCAGGCGTTCCGCTAAAATTGTATAAAACGCTGGATCGCCGGGAAGCGCTGAAAGACGCTAATTTTGTCACTACCCAGCTACGCGTTGGTCAACTCAAAGCCCGTGAACTGGACGAGCGTATCCCGCTTAGCCACGGCTATCTGGGGCAAGAAACCAACGGCGCTGGCGGTTTATTTAAAGGGTTGCGTACCATTCCGGTTATTTTTGACATCATTAAGGATGTTGAAGAATTATGTCCGAATGCGTGGGTCATTAACTTTACTAACCCGGCGGGGATGGTGACGGAAGCGGTTTATCGTCATACCAACTTTAAAAAGTTCATTGGCGTATGTAATATTCCTGTCGGCATGAAAATGTTTATTCATGACGTGCTGGCGCTGAATGAGACTGACGATCTTTCCATTGACCTGTTTGGTCTAAACCATATGGTCTTTATTAAAGATGTGCTGGTGAATGGCACCTCACGGTTCGCAGAATTACTGGATGGCGTGGCGTCCGGTCAGTTGAAAGCGTCAACCGTAAAAAATATCTTTGATCTGCCGTTTAGTGAAGGATTGATTCGCTCGCTGAACATGCTGCCGTGCTCTTATTTGTTGTATTACTTCAAGCAAAAAGAGATGTTGGCGATTGAAATGGGCGAATATTACAAAGGCGGCGCGCGCGCTCAGGTCGTACAAAAAGTGGAGAAACAACTCTTCGACTTGTACAAAAATCCTGAGCTAAACGTGAAGCCGAAAGAGCTTGAGCAACGCGGCGGCGCTTATTATTCCGATGCCGCTTGTGAGGTCATTAACGCTATTTATAATGACAAGCAGACTGAGCATTACGTTAATATTCCACATCATGGGCATGTCGAGAATATCCCGGCGGACTGGGCGGTGGAAATGACCTGCATTCTGGGACGCAATGGCGCGACGCCGCACCCGCGTATCACCCGTTTTGACGAAAAAGTGCTGGGGCTTATCCACACTATTAAAGGATTTGAGGTCGCGGCCAGCAATGCGGCGCTGAGCGGAAACTTTAATGATGTGCTGCTGGCGCTTAACCTGAGTCCGCTGGTGCATTCCGACCGCGACGCAGAAGTCCTGGCGCGTGAGCTCATTCTGGCGCATGAAAAATGGCTGCCTAATTTTGCCGCTTGCATCGAAGCGCTTAAAGGTAAGCACCACTGACAGAGGTAGGCTATGGAACGCGTGTTGATTGTGAATGCCGATGATTTTGGCCTGAGTAAAGGGCAAAATTACGGCATTGTTGAAGCATATCGCAACGGCGTTGTGACCTCCACGACGGCGCTGGTCAATGGCGAGGCTATTGACCATGCGGCGCAGCTTAGCCGCGAGCTGCCTGCGCTTGGGGTGGGAATGCATTTTGTTTTGACGTTAGGCAAACCGGTGTCAGAGATGCCGGGCCTGACGCGAGACGGCCTGTTGGGGAAATGGATCTGGCAAATGGCGGAGGAGGATACGCTTCCGCTGGATGAAATTGCGCATGAACTGGCGTGTCAGTATCAGCGTTTCATCGACGTATTTGGCCGCGAGCCAACGCATCTCGACAGTCACCATCATGTGCATATGTTCCCGCAAATTTTCCCCATCGTCGCCCACTTTGCGGCGCAGCGCGGGATTGCGTTACGTATTGACCGCCAGACGGTGTTGAACGCCGACGATCTGCCGTCGGATTTGCGCAGCACTCAAGGATTTAGTAGTGAATTTTACGGCGAGGAGATCACCGAAGCGTGCTTTTTACGCATTCTGGATGCCTCGGCGCATCGAGGAGAAGCCTCTCTGGAGGTGATGTGTCATCCGGCGTTTGTGGATAACATTATTCGCCAGAGCGCCTATTGTTACCCCCGCTTAACTGAACTGGAGGTGTTGACGTCTGCGTCACTCAAGGCAGCGATTGCGGAACGTGGATATCGTCCTGGCTGTTTTCTTGATATTTAGCTCCTGAGTTTGCGGCGCAAGAATGCGCCGCATTTTTTGCCGTTTATGCAGGAATCGCGTTAATTTTCCCCGCACGCGACCAGACACGGTGTGCCGCCATCAGCGTCAGCAGAGTGTCCATAAAGTGGTGGTCAACGTTATCTGCCTCAACAAGTCCTTCTTCCCCCTGGCTATCAATGTTTAAAAGCGCCTTAAACCGTCGGGCGTCGCCTGCCAGTGCGATGGGCTTCAGATGTTTGTAGGCTTCCAGAAGGTAGTAACGAGCATCGCCGCAACTCTCGATATCGGCAATATTGCCGCACGGTACTATTACCGCATCGACCGTTAGCGACGGCGCGCCGGCAAAGGTTGCCGCAATAGTTAATGTTGAACCGTCATCAGCAGTTACTTCACCCATCCGTGAATAGAGCAGTTTTGCGTGGACGCCTTTGGCTTTTAAAGCCTGCAAAATGGTCAACAGTTCGGCGGCGTTAACCTTGTCGTTCAGCAGAATAGCGACCACTCGGCCTTTAACATCGCCGTCCGGCACCGCATACAGGCTGAGCGCCGGATCTTTTTTCAGACCGTTGACATCAGGAGGCGGGGCAATTTGCGTTTGCTCATGGGTGAGTGCAAAACCGAGATTATGCGCGACGCCCTGAGCCAGCGTGACATCAATATGCGCTAACTGATCGACCACCCGCTCCCGAATATACGCGCGGGCGACTTTACCCAGTTCAAAGCTGAACGCGTCAATAATATGCTGCTGTTCTATCGGCGTCTGACTGAGCCAGAACAGGCGAGGATGCGAGTAATATTCACCGAAAGAGGGGCTGCGTTCGCGTATTTTATTGCCATCCACGCGTTCCTGGTATGATTCGAAGCCGCCGCGTTTTGGCGCTGGCGGCGTTTCGCGCGGCCAGTTGTCATTAATGGAGTTCGGTTCATAGTTCGCCGGATTGGTGTCGATATCCATCCGGTGCATACCGTCACGCTGGAAGTTATGGTAGGGGCAGGTAGGGCGGTTAATCGGAATTTCGTGGAAGTTTGGCCCGCCCAGACGACTGATTTGCGTGTCGGTATAAGAGAACAGACGCCCCTGTAACAGTGGATCGTTGGTAAAATCAATGCCGGGAACAATATGCCCTGGATGAAATGCCGCCTGTTCGTTTTCAGCGAAAAAGTTATCCGGATTACGGTTTAACACCATTTTGCCGACGCGTTGTACTGGCACCAACTCTTCCGGAATCAGTTTGGTCGGATCGAGCAGATCAAAATCGAATTTAAATTCATCCTCTTCGGCAATGAGTTGTAGGCCCAGCTCGTATTCCGGGAAATCGCCCGCTTCGATGGCCTCCCACAGATCCCGGCGGTGAAAATCCGGATCGCGACCGGTCAGTTTTTGTGACTCATCCCATACCAGCGAGGCTTTACCCGCCAACGGTTTCCAGTGGAAACGGACAAAGGTCGCTTTCCCTTGCGCATTGATCAGACGGAAGGTGTGAATGCCGAACCCTTCCATCGTCCGATAACTGCGTGGAATGCCGCGATCCGACATTGCCCACATGACGTTGTGCAGCGTCTCAGGCTGTAAGGAAACATAGTCCCAGAAGGTGTCGTGCGCGCTCTGTCCTTGCGGAATGGCCCAATGTGGTTCGGGCTTAACGGCGTGCACAAAATCCGGAAACTTATGCGCATCCTGGATAAAAAAGATCGGCGTGTTATTACCGACGAGATCGAAAATTCCCTCTTCGGTATAAAATTTGGTCGCAAAACCGCGGATATCACGTACGGTATCAGCAGACCCCGCGCCGCCCTGTACTGTCGAAAAGCGAACAAAGACCGGGGTAATTTTCTGTGGATCGCACAGAAACGCGGCTTTCGTGATGTCGCTCAGGTCTTTATATGACTGAAAATAGCCGTACGCTGCTGATCCGCGGGCGTGAACGATCCTCTCCGGGATACGCTCATGGTCAAAGTGGGTAATTTTTTCGCGCAGGATAAAATCTTCCAACAGCGTAGGGCCACGGCTGCCGGCGCGAAGAGAATTTTGATCGTCGGCGATGCGCACGCCCTGATTGGTGGTCAGCGCATAATTTTCGCTGCCTTTACGAAAGGCGTCGAGGGCGGTGAGCTTATCATTCGCGGTCTCGGGCGCTTTTAAGCTGCCGGGGGCCGTTGGTTGCGCGCCCGGCGGCGTCGGTTCTGGCGTTGGGCGATGTGAACCGTCTGACGGCGCCAGGGAGTCCAGGCCGGGCTGTGATTCACGGGTATCATGCACGGGGGACTGATGGGGGGATTTCTCATTATGCGACATTGAACTCGTCTCCTGCTTTCATCACTGAAATGGGCGTGGTAGTAGTCAAAATCACTCTAACTATAGAACATTTCAGCAATTATGCCGGGGGAGAGCGGAACGGCAGACAAGGCTCAATAGGGAAATCGCACGCGCGGAACAGGACGTCGGGGGCGAAGATCGGCTAAAATAGTGTTTTTCTGATTTTTAGCCTTAGAGCCTATCCCAGTAGGCGTTATTGGCGCAGCCAGTTTGGACACGGACAGCGCGCAAAAACCGGAGCGTACACGTAGTACGTGAGGATTTTGAGCACTGCCCAGGACCAAAATGGCAAGTAAAATAGCCCTAATGGGATAGGCTCTTAGCCTCTTTTAGTGAAGCATTAATGATGAAACCTCTTCGCCAGCAAAATCGCCAGATTATTAGCTATATTCCGCGTGTTGAACCCGCGCCGCCGGAACATGCGATAAAAATGGATACGTTTCGCGACGTCTGGATACTGCGCGGTAAATATGTTGCCTTTGTTCTGACGGGGGAGTCATTTCAACGGTCGCCCGCCTTTAGCGTGCCAGAATCGGCGCAACGTTGGGCGAATCAGGTTCGCCAGGAAAACGAAATCGCTGACTAAGAAAAAAACAAAACGCCGGTACTGGAGACCGGCGTTTTTAGTGACAGACATTTTGAGTTGCCGATCGTCGTGTCTCAGACGATGTGAACTCCCGATAATGTATTATCGATGCGCCAGTTCAGCGTCTTCTTCGCTATCGAGAATGGTTTTATCGGTCTGCTTCAGCCACTGGCTGGTCAGCGTACCCGCGGTCATTGAGCCGCTCACGTTCAGTGCGGTACGGCCCATATCAATCAACGGTTCGACGGAGATTAACAGCGCGACCAGCGTGACCGGTAAGCCCATGGCAGGCAGCACAATCAGCGCGGCGAAGGTCGCGCCGCCGCCAACGCCGGCAACACCCGCCGAACTTACGGTAACGATACCCACCAGCGTGGCTATCCATACGGGGTCTAAGGGGTTGATGCCGACCGTCGGCGCAACCATTACCGCTAACATTGCAGGATAAAGACCGGCACAACCGTTTTGGCCGATGGTCGCGCCAAAAGAGGCAGCAAAGCTGGCGATGGACTCCGGCACGCCCAGGCGGCGGGTTTGCGCTTCGACATTAAGTGGAATGGAGGCGGCGCTGGAGCGGCTGGTAAAGGCAAATGTCAGCACCGGCCACACCTTGCGGAAATATTTCAGCGGGCTAATCCCGTTCACGCCCAATAGTATGCCGTGAACCACAAACATTATCGCCAGACCAAGATATGACGCTACCACGAAGCTTCCAAGCTTAATGATGTCCTGCAGATTAGAGCCGGCAACCACTTTCGTCATCAGCGCCAGTACGCCGTAAGGCGTAAGTTGCATTACCAGACGCACCAGCTTCATCACCCAGCTTTGCAGGGTATCGATAGCAACAAGCACACGCTCGCCTTTTGGCGCATCATCTTTCAGCAGTTTAAGCGCGGCCACGCCCAGGAATGCGGCGAAAATCACCACGCTGATAATAGACGTAGGATTTGCGCCAGTCAGATCCGCAAACGGATTTTTCGGTACAAAAGACAGCACCAGTTGCGGCACGCTGAGATCGGCCACTTCGCCGACATAGCTCGTCTCAATGGCATTCAGACGCGCGGTTTCCGCGCCGCCCTGAACCAGACCTTCCGCCGTCAGTCCGAACAGATTGGTGACCAGCACGCCCACCAGCGCTGCGATAAGGGTAGTAAACAGCAGCGTGCCGATAGTCAGAAAACTGATTTTCCCCAATTGAGAGGCGTTATGCAGTCGTGCCACGGCGCTTAAAATAGAGGCGAATACCAGCGGCATCACAATCATTTGTAGCAATTGCACATAGCCGTTGCCGACAATATTGAACCACTGAATGGAGTCTTTTAACACCTGACTGTCAGCGCCATAAATGGTGTGCAGGGCCAGACCAAAGACCACGCCCATCACAAGGCCGACAAGCACTTTTTTAGCCAGACTCCACTGTTTATGACGGGCCTGCGCCAGTACAAACAGCAGAATGACGAACACCGCAATGTTCGCAATTAATGGAAAATTCATCCCCGTTCTCCTGATTTTTTTATTATGAAGCGCTGTGTTTTAGCGATTCTGTTCGCGCAAGATTAGCAGAACTGTGAGCTGGCTCTTATATTCAAATGGAATGGTTTATACCAAAAATGATTTTGGCGTTGATTTACTAATCAATCTGGTGATTTATAAAACGATTGAACTGCATTTGCAGGATAGTAATCATCTGCGAAGACCAGCGTATGACGTTGTTTTCCGGCATGGACTGTGGCATCCACACCGCCCAGGCAAACAACGCCATGCATAAAAATCGCTCCAGTTGATTGCCTTTGCGCGGCGCCAGAATAGGCAGGCGGAAACGCCAGCGGCACGGCCACAGTAAGGGAACGCCTGCGGGGGTGAGCATATCCGCGACGATATGGCTTAAATAGCCAAGTACCATGCCTTGCAGCGCATCCGCCGGGATAATCCACGTATCCGGTACCTTGAGATAAAAGGTCGCCAGTAGGGCAAAGACCGCCAGCAGACTATGGGTAAACCCCCGGTGACCGAACGCGCGGGCGATCGGTTTCGATACCCATTTCAGGCGCTGACCAAGAAAAGATTTGGGGTGGTCGATATCCGGCAGCAGACAGGTCAAAATAGCCGAAGGAATAATATGCCACCAGTCGCCGTGCGCAAGGACGGGCGTTAACTCGGCATTCTTGGCGAAAACCGCGCTGGCTATAGAAAAAAGAAGATGTCCTTCCGCCGTCATGATAAAACCCATTAAACTGTCAATTCATACAGTATAGGGTTTTTATACAGTAGGCGGAAGTGGTGACGTTGTAACTCTTTGTCTCTGTCAAAGCCGCTTGCCGTCTGGCTCAGCGGCTAATTGCCCGTTGACTTTGTTTCGGAAACATCTTAACCGAGTAGATGCGCCGCCGTCAGCTCTGTCAGTGAGTTAAGTTTGACATTCGCCAGCGCAAAGCGCGGATCAGGCTGGTTTTCTTCTGCTGGCACCACAATGGCGTGCATTCGCGCCGCCTTTGCCGCGATTAGACCATTCACCGAATCCTCCAGCGCCACGCAGGTTAATGGATCAACACCTAATTTGGCCGCACAATCCAGATAGACCTGCGGATGCGGTTTGCTGTAGGGCAATTTTTCCGCAGAGGCCAGCGCGTCAAAACTGTCGCGCAGTTCAAACATGGTGAGCACTTTTTCCAGCATATGCAGCGGCGATGCCGAGGCAAGCCCCACTAATAGCCCCTGCGCTTTACACAGCGCCACGGCCTCGCGCACACCCGGTAAAAGAGGGCGCGTCTCTTCGATAAGCGTAATCGCGCGGGCAATAACACGGTTTGTCACTTCCTGGCGATCGGGGCCGTTCCACGGTTGCTGCGCAAACCAGAGATCGACAACCATATCAATGCGTAGCCCAAGCGTGTCTGGCAGTTCATGGCGCCGAGTAATATCTACGCCTAAACTTGCCATCACGTCCAGTTCAGCGCGATCCCAGAGCGGTTCGGAATCGATCAGTAGTCCATCCATATCGAAAATTGCAGCAAGAATTTGACGTGGGGTTGACATCACAACCTCTCCTGTTGAGATTAAAAAATAACGAATTAAGCGTTCATTATGACCATGTTCTTAGTATATCGCCCTTAAAGATCAGGCGAAAACGGGAATCAACAGGTAGACTTAGGCCAAAACGACGCGTCTTTATCAAGGGGAACTCATGACGTATCAACAAGCTGGACGCATTGCAATCCTAAAAAGAGTTGTTGGGTGGGTTATTTTTATTCCGGCACTGCTTTCCACGCTCATCTCAGTCCTTAAATTTATGTATGCGCACAGTGAAAAGCAGGAGGGGATAAATGCGGTATTGCTGGATTTTACCCACGTAATGATAGACATGATGTGCGTGAATACGCCGTTTCTGAATGTTTTTTGGTACAACTCGCCGACGCCGAATTTTCAGGGAAGCCTGAATATCGGTTTCTGGCTCATTTTTATTCTGATTTTTGTCGGGTTGGCGATGCAGGATTCCGGCGCCAGAATGAGCCGCCAGTCACGTTTTTTGCGTGAAGGCGTGGAAGATCAGTTGATCCTGGAAAAAGCAAAAGGCGCGGAAGGGCTAACGCGTGAGCAGATAGAGTCACGTATCGTGGTGCCGCACCATACCATCTTTTTACAGTTTTTCCCGCTCTATATTTTGCCGGTCATTATTATCGTGCTCGGCTACTTTTTCTTTTCCTTGTTAGGCTTCATGTAAACTGAAAAATGCCGGATAGCCCGTATCCGGCATGGGCTGTACCTATACCGCAAGCAGCCGATCCATCGCTTTTTGCGCAGTGGCCAGGTGCTGACCGCCAAACAGCCTTGCCCGATTAAGCAGGGTGTAGAGCTGGTAAATCGGCTGCCTGTCGAGAAAATCCAGCGGTAGCGGCGAAACGGACTGATAGCCGTCATAAATCTGCGGTGGCTGATCGGTATGCAGCGGCAGCATCGCCAGATCGCATTCTCTGTCGCCCCAATAGCAGGCTGGATCGAAGATATAGGGGCCGTCAGGGCCAAGCGCGCAGTTCGCCGACCATAGATCGCCATGCAAAAGAGAAGGCTGCGGTTGATGCGACGCCAGACGTTGCTGAACATGTTCAACAATGGCGTCAATATTACCAAAAGTAATGCCTTTTTCCGCGGCGAGTTCAAGTTGCCAGCCAATGCGCTGTTCGGCGAAAAAAGTCGACCAACGGCGTTGCCAAGTATTCGGCTGCGGCGTGGTAGAGAGCGCGTTGTCAAAATCGAGGCCGAATTGAGGTTGGTCGCTCCATTGGTGCAGGCGCGCCAGCTGTTGCCCAAGAATAAACGCATTATGGGCATCCAGCGGGCGGGGCGAGAGGTAGTCCATGACTAAAAAGCTGTAATCCCGATCCGAACCTACCGCCCATACCTTAGGCACAACAACGGTTTTACTGCGGGAGAGCAGCTCCAGCTGATCGGCTTCAGCGGTAAAACCGCGAAGCATTTCTCGTTCATCGCACTTTACGAAAAAATCATGGCCTGAATAACGTAAATGCCATGCGGCATGAACTTCTCCGCCAGGCAGTTCATTACGCAGTTCGATTTCGCCTTCACCGACTTGCTCGCTTAAAAGACGACTGATAGCTTGCCACATAATGTCTCTCCCCACGTTGTCTGCCAGATCATAAGGTTAGCGCAAAAATGCGGTTAAAAAATACGAACTAACGCACATCGCGGACGCGCCGCGGCGGGAATGGCACTTATTGTGCGTTTTTACTCCACGCCTCCCAGGTCGCCACGGTAATGTCGACATCCTTATCTAATGCGCTTTTCGCAAGTCCGGCGACAAGCGCTTTGATTTCATCAGCGCTCTGAGCGCTAACAAAGCCAAACGTATTGGTGCCGAGCTCATGCACATTCCCTTCATCGTCCGTTAATGTCAGCAAAAAACCGCTGTGCGTCAGATGATTATTGAGTTCGTTAATCTCGGTCAGGGAATCTTCATGGAAGGTTACGGTAATAACATAACGGGTAATATCGCCACTGGCCATCGTTCACCTCGTTGGGAGCAACTGTGTTTTTAACAGCGGCGGATGCGCCGCCCGTTACCGATTTTCCGGTATCCCCCTCGCCGAGGGGGATACGATTATTGCGCGGAAAGATAGGCGTATATTTTTTGGGTATCGTCACGGGAACACAGACGCGTACCTTGATTGAGCGTAGCGGCGCTGCCTGCCGCCACACCAAAGCGCACCATCTCTTCCAGCGACGCGTCTTGCGCCAGTTTTAACGTCATCGCGCCCACCATACTGTCGCCTGCGCCGACAGTACTTTGACTTTTCACCGGGGGAGGAACAACCTGGATGCAATTCTCACTGTCTATGCCCAGCGCCCCTTGCGGCCCCAGAGAGACCACTACCCGGCGAGCCTTGCCGCTTTGCACTAATTCCTGGGCCGCTTTACGCACATCATCAGGCTGCGTCAGATCGCGATTAACCAACGCGCTCAATTCTTTCAGGTTAGGTTTCACCAGTTCGATATCGCCAAGCGCCAGCGCGGCGGTGAGCGCGTCGCCAGAGCTATCAATAATGCAGCGAATGCCTTGCTTCTGTGCGGCGGAAATCAGTTGCGTGAGTTTCTCGACCTTAACGCCGGGCGGAAGGCTGCCGCTGATAACCAGAATTGCCCCGGATTCAATTTCCAGTACCTGTTCTTCAAGCTGGCGAAATTCGTCATCGTCCAGCGTGGCGCCGGGCATAACAAAACGATACTGTTCGCCGCTGGACTCGACGTGGACGTGCAGGTTCTGACGCGTCCAGTCTTTCGCATCGACGGTAGACACGGGGACATTTTCGTCAGCCAGTAGTGCGACCAGATGTTCGCCGGTAGCGCCGCCAGCCGGGAAAATTGCGGTCGCGGTGCCGCCAAGATGCGCAATGGCGCGAGCGACATTAATACCCCCGCCGCCGGGTTCGAATACCGGCGCGGAGCACCGCAGTTTACCTTCGGGATAAATTTGCGGCGTGATTGTTGCGCTATCGAGAGAGGGCGCAAGCGTCAACGTATAGATACGTACCATCGTTACCTCCTGTTAGGCTGATTTCAGTCTGGCACTTAATCCCCGGAAAGTGAAGGAATTAACAATATGATTTTCCGGATCTTTATTTAAAGAAGTACGATGTAAAGTTATATAAATAAATGAATGCTTCGGGAGGGTTCTTATTCAAAAAATGAAATAGTAATTGATTGCTATGTTATTCGGGGCTTCTTATAATTCGCTACCTTTCCAGGGGCGTTTGTCATTGATCCCTATGAAAGTTTCCGGGACCGTCGTGGTCTCTTTTTTAGTTGTACGGACTCTATATAAATGAAGCTTTTGAAGGCAGTACCCGCTGTAGTTATGCTGGCGGGTGGCGTGTTCGCGTCTCTGTATGCCGCCGCCGATGATTCCGTTTTTACTGTCATGGATGATCCCTCCACCGCGAAAAAACCTTTTGAAGGTAATCTGAATGCGGGCTACCTTGCTCAGTCAGGCAATACTAAAAGTTCTTCCTTAACGGCTGACACGGCGATGACCTGGTATGGACAACGTACTGCCTGGTCATTATGGGGCAATGCCAGCAATACCTCCTCTAATGATGAACGCTCTTCAGAAAAATATGCGGTAGGCGCGCGTAACCGTTTTAATATGACGGATTATGATTATACCTTTGGCCAGGCCAGTTGGCTGACAGACCGTTTCAACGGTTATCGTCAGCGCGACGTACTGACCGCCGGTTACGGGCGGCAGTTCCTTAATGGTCCAGTGCACAGCTTCCGTTTTGAATTTGGTCCAGGGGTTCGCTATGACGAACATACGGACGATACCACTGAAACGCAGCCGTTGGGTTATGCTTCCGGCAGCTATGCCTGGCAGTTAACTGACAATGCTAAGTTTACACAGGGGGTGTCAGTATTTGGCGCAGAAGACACCACACTAAATTCGGAAACAGCCCTCAATGTCGCCATTAACGAACATTTTGGTCTAAAGGTGGGGTATAATTTAACGTGGAACTCGCAGCCGCCTGAATCAGCGCCTGAACATACCGATCGTCGCACTACGGTAACGCTGGGCTATAAGATGTAATATTGTACCGGGTTACGTTACGTAACCCGGTTATTCCGTGGTGACGCCTCAGAAGAAGAAGGTGATGTCTCCGTTGATATAAGAATAGTCGTCTCCGGTGCGAAATTC
The DNA here is from genome assembly GCF_050574145.1 of Salmonella sp. GDC200615. Taxonomy (NCBI): domain Bacteria; kingdom Pseudomonadati; phylum Pseudomonadota; class Gammaproteobacteria; order Enterobacterales; family Enterobacteriaceae; genus Salmonella; species Salmonella sp. GDC200615. Next base: position 2,051,417 of record NZ_CP192247.1, read on the forward strand.
CGACGTGACTTTGTTTAAAGAAAGAGAAAATGCGACGGGAGAATAGCCGATGGTGGCACCGACGCGATATTCATCCACGGTTTTATTAATATCCACCGTTTCCATTTTTGTTTGCAGCGTTTTCCCCTGTAACGTGTAGTTTTTATCAACTTCCCTGCGCTCAACGCCAGCAAATACTTTATAGATCAATCCCTCTTTTTGAGTGTGTATTAACCCTCGGCGGGACAATAACCCAAACCCATTATCAGAGTTGAAGGTCTTATCATTTCCCAGCGCAACGGTTGCGCCGTACCCCAAATACTGGAAGAGATTGCCGCCGACAGCAGAGACTTCTGGATAGAAGCCCACATTGACACCCAGAATATCAATAGCTGGCGTAAGGGAGACCATTCCTTTTGCCGTGTAACCATAACGGTTTTCAATTTGATCCTGCCAGGCAGGGTATTTTTCTGCGCCTATTATTCGATGCGCCCGATTCTGAACCTCCTGACCGCCTGCGTCAGGACCAATAACGCCGATATCGGTACCTAAACGATAACGTAACCAATTGGTGGCTAATGAATTCCACTCCAGTCCGGTATGAAGAAAGGCGCTGAACGCGCGGTCGCCTTTGACGGCTTCAGGCTTTCTCTTATTGGCGCCTGATGGAGAATAAATATCTTGCGCGATATGAAAAGAGAGTTGACTGGCGTCAGTGAGATCGTGGCTGTAGCCTAAAAAGAGCCCGGCAGTATAATCACCCCGGTCTGCAGCCGGGTGCCCATAAAGGGCATTTAAGGATGGTTGAAATATACCTGCATCATCATTCGCCACTGAAATAGCAAGGCTACTGGCATTGGCCATTGTGGTCGTACTGAGTATGGCGGCAATCATCGTTGCGCAATAGCTGTATTTGTTCACTTTTTACCCCTGAATATGAAAGTGAATACTCTTATTTTTACAAAGTAATAAGCACAGCCGCATGATGCGCAGTGCTTATTGAATCTTTAAATATAACTAAACTCCTGCCAGCAGCGAGTCATTGAGAGGATACGTTGCCTTAATGTTGAAAAATGGTGTTAAAAAACACGCGCCAGATATTATTGAATATCCATTTTTCATTCGCTATCTGAGTGCGAGAAATTATTGGCTTCACGATTATGCATATAATACGATGTTTTTTGGTATCAATATGAATATCACGTTGTATTCTTTTGAGCTCATTTTCTATGATGTCTTCGATTTTTATCTGTTATTAATTTTTACCGTGATAGTGTTGTCTTTAATGATGAGCGCATCTAACGGCTGGTAGGGTAATATAACAAATTATTGCCATCTGAATTATTAGGGTAGTTATTATTAAGGAAGAAAAAGTGAATAAAACCATTAATCTGCTAAAATTACTGCCCGTAGTATTATTAAGCGCATGTACTACATCGTATCCTCCCCAGGATATAATATCGGCACCCGAGTTACCCCATCGTAACGTACTCGTTCAGCAACCTGATAACTGTAGCGTTGGCTGTCCTCAAGGAGGAAGTCAACAAACAATCTATCGCCATGTCTATACGCTCAATAATAATAGCGCCACGAAATTTGCCAACTGGGTTGCCTATAGCGTGACAAAGACCAGCCAGGCAAGCGGTCGCCCGCGGAACTGGGCGCAGGACCCCGATTTACCGCCCTCGGATACGTTGGCCCCTTCGGCCTATAAAAATGCCCATACGCTATTAAAAGTCGACAGGGGACACCAGGCGCCGTTGGCAGGATTGGGCGGCGTTTCGGACTGGCCGTCGTTAAATTATTTATCGAATATTACGCCGCAGAAATCCGCCCTGAACCAGGGAGCATGGGCTGCACTGGAAAACCGGGTGCGCGAACTTGCCAAACAGGCTGATGTATCTGTAGTGCACGTAGTGACCGGCCCCCTTTTTGAGCGGCATATCGCCACATTGCCAGAAGATGCGACGGTAGAAATTCCCAGCGGGTACTGGAAGGTTTTATTCACCGGAACGGCGCCGTCAAAAAGTGAAGGAAATTACGCTGCGTTTATTATGGATCAGAATACGCCCCGTTCGGCGAATTTTTGCGACTATCAGGTTACCGTGGAGGCTATCGAACATAAAACGAAGCCAGTGCTGACGCTGTGGTCTGCCTTGCCTGAAGCGGTAGCCAGCGAGGTGAAAACGACAAAGGGGAGTCTGGCGCAGAAGTTAGGTTGTCGATGAGAAGCACTATACGGCGCGTAGAAAGATAATGGAGAAACCCTGTCAAGGGTCTTGATTTGCTACAGAGTGATGCAATCTCCCTTTTTTTAGTGTTACCATCGTCATGCCGGACGAAAATAGCGATTTTCGTCTGTGTCGAAGGTTGTGCGCCAATTTAGCAATGGTTGGCTAGATGGATACACAACTCACTGTCAATAAATTCATTTTCTCTTTGTATGTGATCTTGCGTATGGGTCACCACTGCAAATAAGGATATTACATGCCTGTTATTACTCTTCCTGATGGCAGCCAACGCCATTATGACCACCCTGTAAGCCCGATGGATGTTGCTCTGGACATTGGTCCTGGCCTGGCGAAAGCCACCATTGCGGGCCGTGTGAATGGCGAGCTGGTTGATGCTTCCGATCTGATTGAAAATGATGCGACGCTTGCCATCATCACCGCAAAAGATGAAGAGGGTCTGGAGATCATTCGTCACTCTTGCGCGCATCTGTTAGGTCACGCAATCAAGCAACTTTGGCCGCACACGAAAATGGCGATCGGCCCGGTTGTCGACAACGGTTTTTACTATGACGTTGATCTTGACCGCACGCTAACTCAGGAAGATGTCGAAGCGCTCGAAAAGCGGATGCATGAGCTCGCCGAGAAAAATTACGACGTTATCAAGAAAAAGGTGAGCTGGCATGACGCGCGCGAAACCTTCGTGAAGCGCGGCGAGACTTACAAAGTCGCTATTCTTGATGAAAATATCGCCCATGATGATAAGCCAGGCTTGTACCATCATGAAGAATATGTCGACATGTGTCGTGGTCCGCACGTGCCGAATATGCGTTTCTGCCATCACTTTAAACTGATGAAAACTGCTGGCGCATACTGGCGCGGTGACAGCAATAATAAGATGCTGCAGCGTATTTACGGTACGGCATGGGCAGATAAAAAAGCCCTGAACGCTTATCTGCAGCGCCTGGAAGAGGCCGCAAAACGCGACCACCGTAAAATTGGTAAGCAGCTCGACCTGTATCATATGCAGGAAGAAGCGCCGGGCATGGTGTTCTGGCATAACGACGGCTGGACTATCTTCCGCGAGCTGGAAGTCTTTGTTCGTTCTAAACTCAAAGAGTACCAGTATCAAGAAGTTAAAGGCCCGTTCATGATGGACCGTGTGCTGTGGGAAAAAACCGGGCACTGGGACAACTATAAAGATGCGATGTTCACCACATCCTCAGAAAACCGCGAATATTGCATCAAGCCGATGAACTGCCCGGGCCACGTTCAGATCTTTAACCAGGGTCTGAAATCCTATCGTGATTTGCCGCTGCGTATGGCGGAATTCGGTAGCTGCCACCGTAACGAGCCATCAGGCGCGCTGCATGGTCTGATGCGCGTACGCGGCTTTACGCAGGATGATGCGCATATCTTCTGCACCGAAGAGCAGATTCGCGATGAAGTTAACGCTTGTATTCGTATGGTCTACGATATGTACAGCACCTTTGGCTTCGAGAAGATCGTCGTCAAGCTTTCCACTCGTCCTGACAAGCGTATCGGCAGCGATGAGATGTGGGATCGTGCTGAGGCGGATCTGGCGGTTGCGCTGGAAGAAAATAATATCCCGTTTGAGTATCAACTGGGTGAAGGCGCATTCTACGGTCCGAAAATTGAGTTTACCTTATATGACTGCCTCGATCGTGCATGGCAGTGCGGTACAGTACAGCTGGACTTCTCCTTACCGTCTCGTCTGAGCGCCTCCTATGTAGGCGAAGACAACGAGCGCAAGGTGCCGGTAATGATTCACCGTGCGATTCTTGGGTCGATGGAACGCTTCATCGGTATCCTGACCGAAGAGTTCGCTGGTTTCTTCCCGACATGGCTCGCGCCTGTTCAGGTAGTCGTGATGAATATTACCGATTCGCAGTCTGAATACGTTAACGAATTGACGCAGAAACTACAAAATGCGGGCATTCGTGTAAAAGCAGACTTGAGAAATGAGAAGATTGGCTTTAAAATCCGCGAGCACACTTTACGTCGTGTCCCTTATATGTTGGTCTGTGGTGATAAAGAGGTGGAAGCAGGCAAAGTTGCCGTTCGCACCCGCCGCGGTAAAGACCTGGGCAGTCTGGACGTAAATGACGTGATTGAGAAGCTGCAACAAGAGATTCGCAGCCGCAGTCTTCAACAACTGGAGGAATAAAGTATTAAAGGCGGAAAACGAGTTCAAACGGTGCGTCCGAATCGTATTAATAGCGAAATTCGCGCGCAAGAAGTTCGCTTAACAGGTCTGGAAGGCGAGCAGCTTGGTATTGTGAGTCTGAGAGAAGCTCTGGAAAAAGCTGAAGAAGCCGGAGTAGACTTAGTCGAAATCAGCCCTAACGCCGAGCCGCCGGTTTGTCGTATAATGGATTACGGCAAATTCCTCTATGAAAAGAGTAAGTCTTCTAAGGAACAGAAGAAAAAGCAAAAAGTTATCCAGGTGAAGGAAATTAAATTCCGTCCTGGGACAGATGAAGGCGACTATCAGGTAAAACTCCGCAGCCTGATTCGCTTTCTCGAAGAGGGCGATAAGGCCAAAATCACGCTGCGTTTCCGCGGTCGTGAAATGGCCCACCAGCAAATCGGTATGGAAGTGCTTAATCGCGTGAAAGACGATTTGCAAGAACTGGCAGTGGTCGAATCCTTCCCAACGAAGATCGAAGGCCGTCAGATGATCATGGTGCTTGCTCCTAAGAAGAAACAGTAAGGCCTTCAAGTAACAACTCTGTGAAGCCTTCGGGCTTCACAGGTTTTGTTCGCCTATGTTTCGTTTATTAACAATGCGAAGTGGAAGTTATTAAAATGCCAAAAATTAAGACCGTACGCGGTGCTGCTAAGCGCTTCAAAAAAACCGGTAAAGGTGGTTTTAAGCACAAGCACGCTAACCTGCGTCACATTCTGACCAAAAAAGCGACTAAACGTAAACGTCACCTGCGTCCGAAAGCCATGGTTTCTAAAGGCGATCTGGGCCTAGTTATCGCGTGCCTGCCGTACGCATAAGCCGTTAACGTTTTTAACTTTTTAATTAGAATAGATACAGGAGAGCACATATGGCTCGCGTAAAACGTGGTGTAATTGCACGCGCACGTCACAAGAAAATTTTGAAACAAGCCAAAGGCTACTACGGTGCGCGTTCTCGCGTATACCGCGTTGCCTTCCAGGCAGTTATCAAAGCTGGTCAGTATGCTTACCGTGACCGTCGTCAACGTAAGCGTCAGTTCCGTCAACTGTGGATTGCGCGTATCAACGCAGCAGCACGTCAGAACGGTATTTCTTACAGCAAATTCATCAACGGCCTGAAAAAAGCCTCTGTTGAAATCGACCGTAAGATCCTGGCTGATATCGCCGTATTCGACAAAGTCGCGTTCACCGCGCTGGTTGAAAAAGCGAAAGCAGCTCTGGCATAAGCCAGTGAAAAGAGGGAGCCTGGCTCCCTCTCTTTTATTTACTGTTCAGTGAGTTGACAATTGACCTGTAACCCTTTTCAATAAAGGATATTCGGTTTTACCACATAAGGTAACGCAAGCATGAACGCTGCTATTTTCCGTTTCTTTTTTTACTTTAGCACCTGATCCCAGGAGGCTAGCGCGTGAAAAACGAAACGAAAAACAGCGCAAAAAAGCCTCCTGATGGAGGCTTTTTTTGTATCTGAAATCGAGAGATTACGTCCAATGAACCGGTGTCTTCACCGACACAATGAGGAAAACCATGTCACATCTCGCAGAGCTGGTTGCCAATGCAGCGGCCGCCATTAACCAGGCGTCAGATGTTGCCGCGTTAGACAATGTACGCGTCGAATATTTGGGCAAGAAAGGGCATTTAACCCTTCAGATGACGACCCTACGCGATCTGCCGCCGGAAGAGCGTCCGGCAGCCGGGGCAGTCATTAACGCCGCGAAAGAGCAGGTACAACAGGCGCTTAACGCGCGTAAAGCCGAGCTGGAAAGCGCAGCGCTTAACGCCCGTCTGGCCGCTGAAACCATCGATATCTCCCTGCCGGGGCGCCGTATTGAGAACGGCGGTCTGCATCCGGTCACGCGTACCATTGACCGTATTGAAAGTTTCTTCGGTGAGCTTGGTTTTACCGTGGCGACTGGCCCGGAAATCGAAGATGACTACCATAACTTCGATGCGTTAAACATTCCGGGTCATCATCCGGCCCGCGCCGATCATGATACCTTCTGGTTTGACGCGACCCGTCTGCTGCGGACCCAGACGTCTGGCGTCCAGATCCGGACGATGAAAGCGCAGCAACCGCCGATCCGTATTATTGCGCCGGGCCGTGTATACCGTAATGACTACGACCAGACGCATACTCCGATGTTCCATCAGATGGAAGGTCTGATTGTTGATACCAACATCAGCTTCACCAACCTCAAAGGTACGCTGCACGACTTCCTGCGTAATTTCTTTGAGGAGGATCTGCAGATTCGCTTCCGTCCTTCTTATTTTCCGTTTACCGAACCTTCTGCAGAAGTGGATGTGATGGGGAAAAACGGCAAATGGCTGGAAGTGCTGGGCTGCGGGATGGTGCATCCGAATGTGCTGCGCAATGTCGGTATCGATCCGGAAATCTATTCTGGCTTCGCTTTTGGTATGGGGATGGAACGTCTGACCATGTTGCGTTATGGCGTCACCGACCTGCGTTCATTCTTCGAAAACGATCTGCGTTTCCTCAAACAGTTTAAATAAAGGCAGGATAAAACAATGAAACTCAGCGAACTGTGGTTACGCGAGTGGGTTAACCCGGCAATTGATAGCGATGCGTTGGCTAACCAGATTACGATGGCTGGCCTGGAAGTAGACGGCGTTGAGCCGGTCGCGGGAAGCTTCAATGGCGTTGTGGTTGGGGAAGTGGTTGAGTGCGCCCAGCATCCGAACGCTGACAAATTGCGTGTAACGAAAGTCAACGTCGGCGGAGAACGCCTGTTGGATATCGTCTGCGGCGCGCCAAACTGTCGTCAGGGGTTGAAAGTAGCGGTGGCCACCATTGGCGCTATTCTGCCGGGCGATTTCAAAATTAAAGCGGCAAAACTGCGCGGCGAACCGTCTGAAGGGATGCTGTGCTCCTTCTCCGAACTGGGGATTTCCGACGATCACAGCGGCATTATCGAACTGCCGGCGGATGCGCCGCTGGGTACCGATATCCGTGAATACCTGAAGCTTGACGACAATACCATCGAAATTAGCGTCACGCCGAACCGTGCGGATTGCTTAGGTATCATCGGCGTTGCGCGTGATGTGGCGGTACTGAACAAAGCGCCGCTCCAGGAGCCTGAAATGGTGCCGGTTACGGCAACCATCAGCGATACGCTGCCGATTACGGTAGAGGCCGCTGATGCGTGTCCTCGCTATCTTGGCCGGGTGGTAAAAGGCATCAATGTTAACGCGCCGACGCCGCTGTGGATGAAAGAGAAACTGCGTCGCTGCGGTATTCGCTCCATCGATGCGGTGGTTGACGTCACGAACTATGTGCTGCTCGAACTGGGTCAGCCAATGCATGCTTTCGATAAAGATCGCATTGATGGCGGTATTGTCGTGCGGATGGCAAAAGAGGGTGAAACCGTCGTCCTGCTGGACGGTAGCGAAGCGACGTTAAATGCGGACACGCTGGTGATCGCCGATCACCATAAGGCGCTGGGGATAGCCGGTATTTTTGGCGGCGAACATTCCGGCGTGAACGGCGAAACGCAAAATGTGCTGCTGGAGTGTGCGTACTTTAATCCGCTGTCTATCACCGGTCGCGCTCGCCGCCACGGTCTGCATACCGATGCGTCTCACCGCTACGAGCGCGGGGTGGACCCAGCGCTGCAATATAAAGCGATAGAGCGCGCTACTCGTCTGCTTCTTGATATCTGTGGCGGTGATGCGGGTCCGATAATTGATGTGAGCAACGAAGCAACGTTGCCGAAACGCGCCACCATTACGCTGCGTCGCAGTAAACTGGATCGCCTGATCGGGCATCATATTGCGGATGAGCAGGTCAGTGATATTCTGCGTCGTCTGGGCTGTGAAGTGACCGAAGGGCAGGACGAGTGGAAAGCCGTAGCGCCGACCTGGCGTTTCGATATGGAGATTGAAGAAGATCTGGTGGAAGAGGTGGCCCGCGTTTACGGCTATAACAATATTCCGGACGAGCCAATTCAGGCCGGTTTAATCATGGGGACGCACCGTGAAGCCGATCTGTCGTTGAAGCGGGTTAAAACCATGCTGAACGACAAAGGCTATCAGGAAGTGATTACCTATAGCTTTGTCGATCCTAAAGTACAACAGCTCATCCATCCAGGCGCAGAAGCGCTGCTGCTGCCAAACCCTATCTCCGTTGAGATGTCGGCGATGCGTCTGTCTCTGTGGAGCGGATTGTTGGCGACGGTGGTCTATAACCAAAACCGTCAGCAGAATCGCGTGCGTATTTTTGAAACCGGTTTACGTTTCGTTCCGGATACACAAGCCAATCTGGGTATTCGACAGGATCTGATGCTGGCTGGCGTGATTTGCGGTAACCGCTATGATGAGCACTGGAACCTGGCAAAAGAGACCGTTGATTTCTATGATTTGAAAGGCGCTCTGGAAGCAGTATTGGATTTAACCGGCAAACTGGGTGATATCCAGTTTAAGGCGGAGATGAATCCGGCTCTGCATCCGGGACAGTCTGCGGCGATTTATCTGAAAGATGAACGTATTGGTTTTATTGGGGTTGTTCACCCTGAACTGGAACGTAAACTGGATCTGAATGGTCGTACGCTGGTGTTTGAACTGGAATGGAATAAGCTCGCAGACCGTATCGTGCCGCAGGCGCGGGAGATTTCACGCTTCCCGGCCAACCGTCGCGATATTGCGGTTGTTGTTGCAGAAAACGTTCCCGCAGCGGATATTTTATCCGAATGTAAGAAAGTTGGCGTAAATCAGGTAGTTGGCGTAAACTTATTTGACGTGTACCGCGGTAAGGGTGTTGCGGAGGGTTATAAGAGCCTCGCTATCAGCCTGATCCTTCAGGATACCAACCGTACACTCGAAGAAGAGGAGATTGCCGCTACCGTCGCCAAATGTGTAGAGGCATTAAAAGAGCGATTCCAGGCATCATTGAGGGATTGAACCTATGGCGCTTACAAAAGCTGAAATGTCAGAATATCTGTTTGATAAGCTTGGGCTTAGCAAGCGGGATGCCAAAGAACTGGTTGAACTGTTTTTCGAAGAGATCCGTCGTGCTCTGGAAAACGGTGAGCAGGTGAAACTCTCTGGTTTTGGTAACTTCGATCTGCGTGATAAAAATCAACGTCCGGGGCGTAACCCGAAAACGGGTGAAGATATTCCTATTACAGCACGGCGCGTGGTGACCTTCAGACCCGGGCAGAAGTTAAAGAGCCGGGTCGAAAACGCTTCGCCCAAAGAAGAGTAATCAGATCTAGGCATAACATCCATCAGGGTGTATTGCGGCAGATACGCTGCCATCCCGAAAGTAGATCAGCGGGATGACAGCGTATCTGTCAGCCTGAAAGATGACCCGTATAACTAAAAAGGCCGCATTGCGGCCTTTTTTCTTTCAAGTAAAGGATACCCACCGTAAAATCACGCTACCTCTTTTCAGCTGAATGGATAACATGCTGACTTTTGCCCGCCAACAACAGCGACGAAACGTTCGCTGGCTTCTGAGCCTGTCACTGCTGGTGCTACTGGCTACACTTCTGAGCTTATGCGCAGGCGAACAGTGGATTGCCCCCGGTGACTGGTTAAGCGCCCGGGGGGAACTGTTTGTCTGGCAAATTCGCCTTCCCCGCACGCTTGCGGTATTGCTGGTTGGCGCTGCGCTGGCGCTATCTGGCGCCGTGATGCAGGCGCTGTTTGAAAACCCACTTGCTGAACCGGGTCTGCTCGGCGTTTCGAATGGGGCCGGTGTTGGGCTTATTGCCGCCGTCTTACTGGGGCAGGGGCAACTGCCAGGATGGGCGCTGGGACTGTGCGCTATAGCCGGCGCGCTCATTATTACGTTAATCCTGCTGCGTTTTGCGCGTCGCCATCTCTCTACCAGCCGCTTGTTGTTGGCGGGCGTCGCGCTGGGCATTATCTGTAGCGCGCTGATGACGTGGGCTATCTATTTTTCCACCTCTTTCGATCTGCGGCAATTAATGTACTGGATGATGGGAGGATTTGGCGGCGTTGACTGGCAGCAGAGCTGGCTAATGATTGCGCTCATCCCGGTACTGATCTGGATATGTTGCCAGTCGCAACCGCTGAATATGCTGGCGCTAGGGGAAACCTCGGCGCGGCAGCTTGGCCTGCCGCTGTGGTTCTGGCGCAATTTGTTGGTCATCGCCACCGGCTGGATGGTGGGCGTCAGCGTGGCGATGGCGGGGGCGATTGGTTTTATCGGTCTGGTTATTCCGCACATCCTGCGCTTATGTGGTTTAACCGATCACCGGGTTTTACTTCCCGGCTGCGCGCTGGCCGGGGCTATCGCCCTGCTATTGGCTGATGTGGTCGCCCGACTGGCGCTGGCGTCGGCTGAACTGCCTATCGGGGTGGTCACCGCCACATTGGGGGCACCAGTGTTTATCTGGCTGCTACTCAAATCCGCGCGTTAGCGCATCGGTAAACAACTGCTTTCATCATTCGCAGTCTATGATTAAAGGCTAACGATGAAACCCGCTATTCTACCGACATCAGGGAGACACCATGCAAAACTCGCTTCTTAATACTCACGTTACGACGATTGATGGAGAGGTCACTACACTTGAAAAATACGCCGGAAAAGTGCTGCTCATTGTAAACGTCGCCTCCAGATGTGGCCTGACTCCGCAATATGAACAGTTGGAAAATATCCAGAAGGCGTGGGCAGATCAGGGGTTTGTCGTGTTGGGTTTTCCCTGCAACCAGTTTATGGGGCAGGAGCCAGGCAGCGAAGAGGAGATTAAAACCTATTGTGCCAGCACCTGGGGCGTCACGTTCCCGATGTTCAGTAAAATTGATGTGAATGGCGACGCGCGCCATCCGCTGTATCAAAAACTGATAGCCGCTGCGCCAACGGCAGTCGCGCCGGAGAAGAGCGGCTTTTACGAACGGATGGTAAGCAAAGGGCGTACGCCACTCTATCCGGATGATATTCTGTGGAATTTTGAAAAATTTTTGGTAGGCCGGGATGGTCAGGTGGTACAGCGTTTTTCGCCGGATATGACGCCTGAAGATCCTATTGTGATGGAAAGCATAAAAATCACGTTGGCAAAATAATGTCTCAATTGATGCAATTAAAGGATGTCGCCGAGAGCACCCGCCTGGGGCCGCTTTCCGGCGAAGTAAGCGCAGGAGAGATCCTTCATCTTGTCGGGCCGAACGGTGCCGGGAAAAGCACGCTACTGGCGCGTATGGCGGGGTTAACCTCCGGCGAGGGGAGCATCAGGTTTGGCGGAGCGCCGCTGGAGGCATGGGCGACGGCAACGCTTGCCCAACACCGCGCTTATCTTGCGCAACAGCAAAATCCGCCGTTCGCCATGCCGGTCTGGCATTACCTGACATTGCATCAACCTGATAAAACGCGAACCGGGCAGCTTAACGAGGTGGCCGATATGCTTGGATTAGGCGACAAACTGGGGCGAAGCGTGAATCAGCTTTCCGGTGGCGAGTGGCAGCGTGTTCGCCTTGCTGCCGTTGTACTACAAATTCATCCCGACGCTAATCCGGTCGGTCAATTATTGCTGCTTGATGAGCCAATGAACAGTCTCGATGTTGCGCAACAAAACGCTCTGGATCGGGTATTACATCATTTATGTCAGGCAGGAATTGCGATTGTGATGAGTAGCCACGATCTGAACCACACGCTGCGCCATGCGCATAAAGCCTGGTTACTAAAGCGCGGTAAACTCATTGCCTGCGGCCGCCGGGAAGAGGTGCTCACCCCCTCTTATCTGGCGCAAGCCTACGGTCTGCGCTTTCGACGACTCGACGTCGAGGGGCATCCAACGCTCATTTCGGCCACTTAAGTAAAATCGTTTCTTGAAAAGCAGGTAATTTCGACGCTAAATTAATACCAAAATAAAAACAGAGGATTGTTGCGGCATGCGTTTTTGGCTTCTTGTTATCACAGCATTGTTCCTGGCAGGATGCAGTACTCATCGGGCACCGGCGCCAAATGCCAGATTATCAGACTCCATTACCGTCATTGCGGGTCTGAACGATCAGTTGCAGTCCTGGCGCGGTACGCCATACCGTTACGGCGGCATGAGTCGCAGAGGCGTGGACTGTTCCGGCTTTGTGGTGGTCACTATGCGCGACAAGTTTGATTTGCAGTTGCCTCGTGATACGCGTGAACAATCAAAAATCGGCACCAGAATCGATAAAGATGAATTGCTGCCCGGAGATTTGGTTTTCTTTAAAACCGGTTCGGGCGAAAGTGGTTTACATGTTGGTATTTACGATACAAATAATGAGTTTATTCATGCCTCTACCAGTCGTGGCGTGATGCGTTCATCGCTGGATAATGTGTACTGGCGAAAAAACTTCTGGCAGGCACGGCGAATTTAACCTCGCAGACGATATAAATTTTATAGTCTATTTTTAACATATCGCCGGTTGAACTTATGACATCTGTTGTCATCATATATAATGATATAACCGTAGCATTTACAAACGTACTTTTATTAAAAACGGGCGTGTTCACGCCCTGTGAAAAGTACAACATTGGATATTGGTTTATAATCAGAGTAAGTTAAAAAAAGGAACCGGTTCACCGGTAAACAAGAAAAATGATGACGCTTCAATTAGTATCTGAAGTTACGTCTGTTTCCGTCCGTAGTGACTGGATGGCGAATAGCGCCCTAACCATGGGACTGGCGTAATGATTGCTTCACTTGATGAGCTTTACCATTCCGAACTCTTTTTCCTTCCCGTCATGGATGAAAATGCTCGGCTTGTTGGTTTAGAGATTATTGCAACGTTTGCCGCTGAAGACGGCGCCGTGCGGATGCCGACTGAGTTGGTAGCGCCTCGTCTTTCGGTGGAGGAACAATACTGTCTGTTTGTTGAAAAACTGGCGTTGTTAGAAACCTGTCAGCACTTTTTTATTCAGCATAAACTTATTGCATGGCTTAATTTACTGCCCGCAATTAGTGACTTATTATTATTAGATAGCGAACTTTTTTCCCGGGCAGCGCGCTTTCCGTTTCTTGAATTAGCTATAAATGAGAACTATCCTGGGTTAAACCAGGGCAAAAACAATGAAACGTTAGCTAATCTGGCAATGCATTTCCCATTAATGCTGGCAAATTTTGGGGCAGGCGAGGCGTCGACTAAAGCTATTTTCGATGGGCTTTTCAAACGAGTCATGTTGGATAAAAATTTTATTCAGCAGCGAGCTGAAATGATCTCATTCGAACCATTCATGCACGCTATTGTTGCCCAGATCTCCTCCAGCTGCGAGTCGCTGATGATTGCCGGTATTGATAATGAGGCGATGTTTTCGCGCGCAGCGCCATTGGGATTTAGCGCATTCCAGGGCGGACTATGGCCTCCGGTGCCGGTAAGCCAGCTCATTAAACTCGTTCAGCGATAACCTTTCTGTTTGCCGGTGTTTAACCGGTGATTAACCGTCTACACTGAAGACAGGAGGCCCTATGACCCTGTCTTTTACTGCCCGTTGGCGCGATGAACTGCCAGCAACGTATACCGCGCTTTTACCCACACCGTTAAAAAATGCGCGACTGATTTGGTATAACGACAAACTGGCGCAGCAGTTAGCAATTCCCGCGTCGTTATTTGACGCTACCAATGGCGCTGGCGTTTGGGGCGGCGAAACCTTATTACCCGGTATGTCGCCTGTCGCGCAGGTATATAGCGGGCATCAGTTCGGCGTCTGGGCGGGACAACTCGGCGACGGACGCGGTATTTTGCTGGGCGAACAGCTCCTGGCGGATGGCTCGACCCTCGACTGGCATCTGAAAGGCGCCGGATTAACACCCTATTCGCGAATGGGGGATGGACGCGCCGTCCTGCGTTCAACCATACGAGAAAGCCTTGCCAGCGAAGCCATGCATTATCTGGGTATTCCCACTACGCGCGCGTTATCTATCGTAGCCAGCGATACGCCGGTTCAGCGAGAGACGCAGGAAACGGGCGCGATGTTAATGCGTCTGGCGCAAAGTCATATGCGTTTTGGTCATTTCGAACATTTCTACTACCGCCGTGAGCCGGAAAAAGTTCAGCAACTGGCTGATTTCGCTATTCGTCATTACTGGCCGCAATGGCAGGATGTCCCGGAAAAATATGCTTTGTGGTTTGAAGAGGTGGCGGCGCGTACCGGAAGACTCATCGCCGAGTGGCAAACCGTCGGTTTTTCGCACGGCGTTATGAATACGGATAACATGTCGATTCTGGGGCTGACCATCGACTATGGCCCCTTTGGTTTTCTCGACGACTACGATCCCGGCTTCATTGGTAACCATTCCGATCATCAGGGACGTTACCGCTTCGATAATCAACCGTTGGTGGCGCTGTGGAATTTACAACGTCTGGCGCAGACGTTAACCCCTTTTATTGAGATCGACGCGTTAAACAGAGCGCTGGATCGTTACCAGGACGCGTTGTTAACGCACTATGGGCAGCGAATGCGCCAGAAGCTGGGTTTCTTTACCGAGCAAAAAGACGATAACGCTTTACTGAATGAATTGTTTAGTCTGATGGCGCGCGAAGGGAGTGACTATACCCGTACATTTCGGATGTTAAGCCATACGGAGCAACAGAGCGCTTCCTCGCCGTTGCGGGATACGTTTATCGATCGCGCGGCGTTCGATGCCTGGTTCGATCGCTACCGGGCGCGATTGCGCACAGAGGCGGTGGATGACGCGCTGCGCCAGCAGCAGATGCAACGCGTGAATCCTGCGGTTGTGTTGCGCAACTGGCTGGCGCAACGCGCGATAGATGCGGCTGAACAAGGAGACATGGCGGAACTGCATCGGTTACATGAAGTTTTACGTCAACCTTTTACCGATCGAGATGATGACTATGCCAGCCGACCGCCGGAGTGGGGAAAGCGGCTGGAGGTCAGTTGTTCAAGTTAGCCTGACGCCAGCAGCATCGTCTGCTGGCGGAGCGTTATTTGGTTAACAGTAGCTTACCAGCCTGAGTTTTGCGCAACAGATACTCCTGACCGTTGTGATCGATGATGACTTTGCCGTCCGGACCTAATAGCGCCTGACTGTTGACGCGCCGTTCAGCGGCAGGGAGAAGCGTTTCATTGTCTATTTCCTTAGGGTGAGGCAGCTCGGTGTTATCCATACGCGATATGTTATTTATTAATAATCAAACTCACAATGATTATTATTATCAATAATTAATGCGATAACAGCAAGTGCTAATTCTGTGGAGTGATATACGCGCGGGGAGAGAAAAGGGCGGGTAACGCATCGAAGAAACGCCCATCCCGGCAGGATGGGCGAGCTATTAAAAGCGGCTGTCTACCGCTGCGGCAAGTTTTTCCAACAAAACTTCCGTATCTTCCCAGTTCAGGCAGGGATCGGTAATGGACTGACCATAGATTAATGGTTGACCGCTGATAATTTTTTGCGTGCCTTCCCGTAAAAAACTCTCGGCCATAATCCCGGCAATTGCCGTGGAGCCATTACGAATCTGCTGGCAAATATCATCACATACCTCCAGCTGGCGGCGATGCTGTTTTTGACAGTTGCCGTGGCTGAAGTCGACGACCAGATGTTCCGGCAGATCAAATTCATGCAACGTATCGCAGGCGGCGGCAATATCTTCAGCGTGGTAGTTCGGTTTTTTACCGCCGCGCATGATGATGTGCCCATACGGGTTGCCACTCGTCTGGTAGATGGTCATCTGTCCGTCTTTATCCGGCGAGAGAAACATATGGCTGGCGCGGGAGGCGCGAATAGCGTCAACGGCAATGCGAGTATTGCCATCCGTACCATTTTTAAAGCCGACCGGACAAGAGAGCGCAGAAGCCATTTCCCGATGGATTTGGCTTTCGGTGGTACGCGCGCCAATCGCTCCCCAACTGATCAGATCGGCAATAAACTGGCCAGTGACCATATCAAGAAATTCTGTGGCGGTCGGTACTCCCAGTTCGTTCACCTGCAATAGCAAGCGACGCGCCAGTTCAAGCCCATAATTGACGCGGTAACTTCCATTCAAGTCAGGATCGGAAATCAGGCCTTTCCATCCCACAACGGTGCGCGGTTTTTCAAAATAGGTGCGCATGACGATTTCCAGACGCGCCTGATGCTTTTGGCGTTGTGCCTGGAGCTGCGTCGCGTATTCCATGGCAGCATTCAGATCGTGAATCGAACAGGGGCCAATGACGACCAGTAGCCGTGGATCTTCACCATTTAAAATCTTTTCTATCCGGCGTCGGGAGTCGGTAACGTGACTGGCGACGGAGGACGATACAGGATACCGCTGCGCGAGTTCGGTCGGTGTTACCAGGCTATCGATACGCGCAGTACGGAGTTCGTCGGTTCTGTTCATTACAAGTCTCAGAAATTTGTTGCTTCAACGGCAGGACTACCGGGAAGTGATGGGCATCACGATAAACCAATCCCTGCTGATTTCAAGTGCGAGGCGTGTCACACCTCGCAGGCAGAACGGCATGATAACAAAAACCAACCCATTAAACTAGTTTGCTAGTACATCCTGCGGTTAAGCCCCATAATATCGAGAATCTTGGTGGCTATCTCTTCAACGGAATAATTAGTGCTGTTCAGGCAGGGGATCTGATTCTTACGATACAGCGCTTCGACCTCCGCCACTTCCATGCGGCACTGACGCAACGAGGCATAGCGACTGTTTTCACGGCGTTCTTCGCGAATTGCCGCCAGGCGTTCAGGGTCAATTGTCAGGCCGAACAGTTTATGTTGTAGCGGTTTTAACGATGTGGGCAGCGTCAAATTATCCATATCATCGGCGATGAAAGGGTAGTTAGCCGCACGAATACAGAATTGCATCGCCAGATAGAGGCTGGTGGGCGTTTTTCCACAGCGCGAAACGCCAAGTAAAATGACCTGAGCCTGATCGAGGTTGCGCAATGAAATGCCATCATCATGCGCCAGGGTATAATCGATAGCGGCAATACGGGCGTCATACTTGTTCAGGTTACCCGGATTAAGCCCATGAGTACGATGAGCGATCGGCGTCGGATCCAGTTTCATCTCCTGCTGAAGCGGCGCCACCAGCGCCTGGACGATATCCTGGCAGAAACCTTCGCTCTGTAAGATGATGGCGCGAATTTCAGGTAAAACAATCGAGTAAAACACCAGCGGGCGAACGCCGGTTTGCTGATAAATGGCGTCAATTTGGTCTTTGACGGCGCGGGCGCGACTTTCGTTTTCCACGAATGGCAGCGTGATGCTGCTGATCGTCACCGGAAACTGCGACATAACCGCGTGACCCAGGACCTCGGCGGTGATGGCGGTACCATCAGAAATATAGAAAACATGGCGATCAACAACATTATCCATTCTGTTCATCCTGAAGAGTAAACATAATTATCTGAAAGCATAAATTAAAAGTAACGGGAAACGTATAACTTGTCGCTTATTTTATAAAATGACAGGCGCTTTTTATAATTAATGAAAAGTGTGTTTCATTTCCTGGAAACGCAGTTTATACCGGGGGTTATTCAGGGAATGCCGTGCTATGCGCGGGTTTGCGCAACTACGTAAACAATCTGAAAAAATGAAAAAATAAATTTGCTTGAACGATTCACCGTTTTTTTCGCGGGTTTAAGTATGCCAGGATAAATACGCAACTATGTGTTTCTTAAACTCGTTCATTTATCACAAAAGGATTGTTCGATGTCCAACAATGGCTCGTCACCGCTGGTGCTTTGGTATAACCAACTCGGCATGAATGATGTAGACAGAGTTGGGGGCAAAAATGCCTCCCTGGGTGAAATGATTACTAACCTTTCCGGCATGGGCGTATCCGTTCCGAATGGTTTTGCAACCACTGCCGATGCGTTTAACCAGTTTTTGGATCAAAGCGGCGTAAACCAGCGCATTTATGAGCTGCTGGATAAGACAGATATTGATGATGTCTCCCAGCTGGCGAAAGCGGGCGCGCAGATCCGCCAGTGGATTATCGACACTCCTTTCCAGCCGGCGCTGGAAAACGCCATCCGCGATGCCTATGCGCAGCTTTCGTCGGATGATGAAAATGCCTCTTTTGCCGTGCGTTCCTCCGCCACGGCGGAAGATATGCCAGATGCTTCGTTTGCGGGTCAACAGGAAACGTTTCTTAACGTTCAGGGCTTCGACGCGGTGCTGGTGGCAGTGAAACACGTATTTGCTTCTCTGTTTAACGATCGCGTCATCTCTTATCGCGTTCACCAGGGATATGATCATCGCGGCGTAGCGCTTTCCGCTGGCGTGCAGCGGATGGTTCGCTCCGATCTCGCCTCGTCAGGGGTGATGTTCTCTATCGATACCGAATCCGGCTTTGACCAGGTGGTCTTTATCACCTCGGCATGGGGACTGGGTGAAATGGTGGTGCAGGGCGCGGTTAACCCGGATGAATTTTATGTCCATAAGCCAACCCTGGCGGCAGGCCGTCCGGCCATCGTACGCCGCACCATGGGGTCGAAAAAATCCGCATGGTTTACGCCGCCACCCAGGAGCACGGCAAGCAAGTGAAGATTGAGGATGTGCCGCAGCAACAGCGCGACATTTTCTCGCTCACCAACGAAGAAGTGCAGGAACTGGCGAAACAAGCGGTGCAGATTGAGCAGCACTATGGTCGTCCGATGGATATCGAATGGGCGAAAGACGGTCATACCGGTAAGCTCTTTATTGTGCAGGCACGTCCGGAAACCGTGCGCTCCCGTGGCCAGGTGATGGAGCGTTATACGCTACATGCGCAGGGGAAAATCATTGCCGAAGGTCGCGCCATTGGTCATCGTATCGGCGCGGGTACGGTAAAAGTTATTCATGATATCGGCGAAATGAACCGTATTGAGCCTGGCGATGTGCTTGTCACCGATATGACCGACCCGGACTGGGAACCGATCATGAAAAAAGCGGCGGCGATTGTCACTAACCGTGGCGGGCGCACCTGTCACGCGGCGATTATCGCCCGCGAATTGGGCATTCCGGCGGTTGTCGGCTGCGGCGACGCCACCGAACGCATGAAAGATGGCGAAAAAGTAACCGTCTCCTGTGCGGAAGGTGATACCGGTTATGTGTATGCCGACATGCTGGATTTCAGCGTAAAAAGCTCCAGCGTAGATACCATGCCAGAGCTACCGCTGAAGGTCATGATGAACGTCGGCAACCCGGACAGGGCATTTGACTTTGCCTGCCTGCCGAATGAAGGCGTAGGTCTGGCGCGACTGGAATTCATCATTAACCGTATGATTGGCGTTCACCCACGCGCGCTGCTGGAGTTTGACGACCAGGATGCCGCGCTGCAAAACGACATTCGTGAGATGATGAAAGGGTTTGACTCGCCGCGTGAATTTTACGTTGGTCGACTGACGGAAGGGATCGCGACGTTAGGCGCCGCCTTCTACCCGAAACGCGTCATCGTTCGCCTGTCTGACTTTAAGTCCAACGAATACGCCAACCTGGTCGGCGGCGAACGTTATGAGCCGCATGAAGAAAACCCGATGCTGGGCTTCCGCGGCGCGGGCCGTTACGTCGCAGAAAGTTTCCGCGATTGTTTTGCGCTGGAATGCGAAGCGGTGAAACGCGTGCGCAACGATATGGGCCTTACCAACGTCGAAATCATGATCCCGTTCGTGCGGACGGTCGACCAGGCGAAAGCGGTCATCGAAGAGCTGGCGCGCCAGGGGCTTAAACGCGGCGAGAACGGGCTGAAGATCATCATGATGTGCGAGATCCCGTCCAATGCCTTGCTGGCTGAACAGTTCCTCGAGTATTTTGATGGCTTCTCGATTGGTTCTAACGACATGACGCAGCTGGCGTTGGGGCTGGATCGCGATTCCGGCGTGGTGTCTGAACTGTTTGACGAGCGTAACGACGCGGTGAAAGCGCTGCTGTCGATGGCGATCCGCGCGGCGAAAAAACAGGGCAAATATGTTGGAATTTGCGGTCAGGGTCCGTCCGACCATGAAGACTTTGCCGCCTGGCTGATGGAAGAGGGGATCGACAGCCTGTCGCTGAACCCGGACACCGTGGTTCAGACCTGGCTGAGTCTGGCGGAACTGAAGAAGTAGTGTAATACCGGATGGCGGCGTTAACGTCGCCATCCGGCAATTTATACCGCAGTGTGCTCCTGGCGCAGCCGCTCAATAATATCCTGCCGCAACAGAAACTTCTGCACTTTGCCAGAGGCGGTTCTGGGCAGTTTTTCTACGATGACGATCCGTTCCGGATATTTATACTTCGCTACCCGTTTTCGACTGAAAAAAGCGATCACCTCTTCCAGCGTCAGCGAAAGGTGCGGCGGTTTTAAGACTACATACGCGCATGAACGTTCGCCTAAGCGTTCATCAGGCATAGCAACGACGCAAGCATCGTGTATGCGGGGGTGTTGCAATAAAATATCCTCCACCTCGCGACTGCTGATATTTTCACCTCCACGTATAATAATATCCTTTTTGCGCCCGGTAATTTTGATATAACCGTCTTCATCCATGCGGCAGAGGTCGCCGCTGTAATACCAGCCCTCGTTATCCAGTGCGCGGGCGGTAAGTTCCGGCTCGTCCAGGTATCCCATAAAAACGTTCGGCCCGCGCGAGGCTTCTTCGCCTTCGTGGCCTGCTGGAAGCGTATTGCGATCTTCATCCACGATTTTAATTTCTACACCGGTGGCGGCATAACCATCGGTATTCATCATGCGTGAAGTCGAATCACCCAGATTAACCATCGAGTGTGGAGAACTTTCTGTAGAACCGTAAATACTCAATAATTTGATACCGCGCTGCTGGCAGTCGCGGGCAACCTTTTTGGGAATAATCGTGCCGCCGCATAAGAAGAATCGCAGTGAGGAGAGGTCGGCAGGCTGTTGCTCAACGGCACAAAGCAGATCGTAAATAAACGGCGTCGCGCCTGACATACAGGTACAGCGTTGCTGCGCTAATAAGGTCAGGCAGGCTTCTGGGGTAAAGATGTCCAGCAATACGCTACGCGCCCCGATTAAAAAGGGCGCGGTGACGCCGTGTAAAAATCCGGTGGCGTGGCCCAGTGGCGCAGGCATCAGGAACACATCTTGCCAGGTTAAATTCAACCGCGCGCAATACGCCCGTTCACTGGCAAGAATATTATTGTGGGTCAACATCACCCCTTTCGGCATTCCTTCTGTGCCGGAGGTAAACAGCACTGCCGCCAGTTCATCACCGTGAATGTTAATGTCTGACTGCAACGGTTCGCTGCGGTCGATGATTTGACTAAGCGCAAGCGCTGTGGTGGCAGGCGCCAGTTTATCCACGCCGACAATATGCGTCAGATGGCGCAGTTGATTTTGTAGCGGAAGGATAAGATCGACCGGACGATTCTGTTTGAATACGGTGGGGGCGAAGAATATTTTAGCCTGACATTTGTTCAGCACCCAAACCAGCTCTGCTTCTCGCCAGGCGGGAAGTAGCGGGACAGATACCGCGCTCGTTTTCAGGCAGGCCAGATAAATGAGGGTAAACTCACACCAGCCCGGAAGCTGAAAGGCCACGCGATCGCCCGGTTGAATCCCCTGAGACAGTAACCAGTTTGCCAGGCGGCTTGCCGCGTAGTCGAGCGCGGCGTAGGTCCAGGACGCGCCATGATTATCGACCACGGCGATTTTATCGGGTACGGCGCGTGCGGTTTGCCGCCAGTAGTCGCCCAGTGAAGCATCGCCCCAGTAGCCGGACTCGCGATAGGTTTTCCGCCTTGCGGCGTCAAACGTTAATGTAACACTCATTGACTTGTTCTCTATTAATACAAATGACGTAATCTCCGGGGGCAAGCCGAATAAGAGCCTATCCCATTAGGGCTATTTTACTTGCCATTTTAGACCTGGGCAGTGCTCAAAATCCTCACGTACTACGTGTACGCTCCGGTTTTTGCGCGCTGTCCGTGTCCAAACTGGCTGCGCCAATAACGCCTACTGGGATAGTCTCTAAGACGCCGTAGCGTCGTTATCCGGTGTTTCAGAGCGTCAGCCGTAGCGAAACTCAACGCCGAACGTTCCCGCCGGGTATTCCCATTTTTCGAGAAGAGTATTGCCGCAGAGAACCCTGCAGGTCCCGCATTCCAGGCAGCCCGCGGAGTCAAAATGAATATTTCCCGCATCGTCCAGCTTATAGAGTCCGGCAGGGCAGGCTTTTATTAATTTATTAAACTCCTGCATGTCAGGCGAGGAGCGCAAAATGATATGTGGGTGTCCTTCATCTACGTAAAATTTATTTACGCCCAATTTGACGTCAACATTCACCTTATTGTCCGAACTCATAATGCCGTAGCCCCTTTTATGCCGTCTTTTAATAGATTCACCAGTCCAATTTTTTTCGCATGTGACAGGATAGTTTTACGCAACGGTGGGACTGGACCACCATCAACGGTGAACAGATCGCCCACAATGTTTGCCGCCATTCGCGGGTACTCGGTAAAAAGCCGTGGGTTTTCCATTAATCCGGGGAGTTTGCGGAAATGCCGCATATCGCGTAACACGCTGTTTTTCTCCAGCGCGCGTTTGTAACCGGCAAGACTCGCGGCGGAAAAATCTTGCCGCGCTTTAGCGTCAATGGCGGTTTGAGCGGCCGCTTGCGCGGACGCGATGGCTAAATCCATGCCGCGGACGGTATAGCCGAGATTCAGGCAAAGACCGGCGGCGTCGCCGACAATCATCACGCCGTCATTTGCCAGCTCCGGCATCATTGCTATGCCGCCTTCGGGCACCATATGAGCGGAGTATTCGAGCAGCGCTCCCCCCTGAATCAAAGGGCGTATCGCCGGATGCTGTTTAAAATCTTCCAGCATTTGCGGTACGCTTTTGGTCGCGTGAGCAATGTCGCCCAGGCCACATACCAGCCCCAGAGAAACCGAATCGCGGTTGGTATAAAGAAACCCGCCGCCCATGAGCCCGTTGGAGGGCGCGCCAGCGAATAACCAGGCGGCGCCTTCATGGGACGCCAGATTAAAACGCTCTTCAATAAGTGCCGGAGAGAGCCCAATCAACTCTTTTACGCCGACGGCATAGTGATGCGCAGACGAGGCAGGCACCATGTCCAGTGAACGGCCCAGCATGGAATTCACGCCGTCCGCGAGAATCACAATATTCGCATCAAGAATATCATCCCCGGCCTGAACGCCAGTGACGCGATTGCCTTCACGTACCAGAGCGTCGACCCGTACACCTGGGATAAACTGCGCGCCAGCCTGCTCCGCCTGCGCCATTAACTACGGGTCCAGTTTGTTGCGCAGTACGGTATATGACGTAAGGGGCGGAGTAGGGGGCGCGCGGTGAAAATCAAGTGTGACGGCGCTTTCTTCGGTTAAAAAGGAGATTTTTTCACGGGTAACGACGCGTTCGATGGGGGCGGACGTTGCGAATCCCGGCATAATACTTTCGATACTGTGAGCGTAGAGCCGGCCACCGGTCATATTTTTGCTGCCCGCGCTGTTTCCGCGTTCAATAACCAGTACATCCAGTCCCGCTTTTGCCATCACATACGCGGCGACCGTTCCTGCTACGCCTGCGCCCACCACAATAGCGTCAAATTTATCATCCGACATGCTTTATGCTCCTTTCCCGCCGTATCGACGACGGGAGATGTGCGTTGAAAAAGGAATTAGCGGCTTAACTGGTCGATGAGGGCAGGAACAACCTTATAGATATCGCCCACCAGGCCATAATCGGTATAATTGAAAATGGGCGCGTTTTTATCTTTGTTAATTGCGACAATAATTTTTGCGCCGTTTCCACCCACCATATGTTGAATTTGGCCGGAAATGCCCAGCGTCAGATAGAGATCGGATTTCAACAGAACGCCGGATACGCCAATATAACGCTCACGTTCCATCCAGTTTTCACCTTCCGCAATGGGGCGGGAACAGCCCACTTCTGCGCCGAGAACGGCCGCCAGTTTATGCACCATATCCAGATCGCTTTGCGCCGCCAGGCCTCGCCCTACGCCGATGACCCGTTTGGCTTTGCTCAAATCGACGCTGCTTAGCGATTTCGCGCGCCGCTGCTGGCACAATACCTCGTGGCCTGGGGCAATATATGCCAGCGTGGTCTGCGGGCAAGTATGACCGGGGAGAGGGGCGGCGGGTTCCAGCACGCCGGGTGCCAGCGTAATAATCGCCTGCGGACTGTTTAATTTCTCTTTGCCGAAAGCAAGTCCGCCGTACATGCGATGCTCTGCGTGTAGCGTCCCGTCGAGGAGGTCAATAGACGTCGCGTCGTTCACCATCATGGCGTCAAGCTGGATGCTCAGCCGGGCGCCCAGCGCTTTACAGCGCTTGGTCGCCGCCATGAGCAGCAGCCCATTTTGGTCGCCTAATAATGAGGCCAGCGTTTCGGCATAGTTTTCCACGCGCTGCAAATCCGTATGCGATTCAAGAGCGACTATCTCATCAGCGCCAAGCGCTTTCACGTAGTCGATCTCCGTGTTTCCTTGCACGATGGCGTAAACTTTTTCTCCCCACTGCTGCGCGCCGGTCATTAATTCGGCATAACGCTCTACGTTATCGCTAAATACCCATACGTTAGCTAAATGATTCATGATAATTTTTCTCCGTTGGGTTTAGTTCAGGGATTTTTTCAAATGGTCGGCCAGTGCGGTAATGGCTTCCGGCGAATCGTTATCGAGAATGATATGCTTGCGTTCTGTCTGCGGCGGTACCGAGATGGCGACCAGTTCCGCCAGTGGCGTGGTTGGGGTCCAGTGGATATCGCTCGCCAGCTACGACGTAACGGCTTTTTTCCCGGCGCCGAGAATGGCTTTCATTGACGGGATGCGTGGAACGTTAATATCTGAGGTCACGCAAAGCACCGCGGGCAGCGTGAGCTCGATAATTTCAACGTCTTCTTCCAGTGTGCGTTCAACGATGATTTTGTCGCCGTCGCGTTGAATATGGCTTACTGCGTTGATGACGGGGAGTTTCAGGAGTTCGCCAGTCAGCAGGCCCACCTGTTGGGCATAAATATCGCCGGAGCCCTCCCCGAAGAGCAGCAGGTCAAAGCCAATTTTCTCCGCCGCGGATGCTAGCGCCAGCGCGGTTTCTTTGGGCAGGGCGTGCTCCAGTTGCGCATCCTGAACCATGAAAAGCGCATCCGGCCCGCGGGATAACACATCTTTGCGGACTTTTGAATTTTGTAACAGAGAGCCGCCGACGGTGAGCGCGGCGATCTCGTCGCCACCGCCAGCTAACTGCGCGGCGGCCTCAATTGCATTTAAATCAAACTGGCTGATTTTGGCCTCGGCACGATCAAAATTGAGCGAATGCTCCGGGGTCACGGTAATGTCCTGTTCTTCAGGCACCAACTTAAAGCAGGTTATTATTTTCATTGCATCTCCAGTGAGTCGCGTGTGGATAAGTAAAGTAAATCTGACTGAAAATAGTCTGCGGCAGTCTGAAGAGGTTTACGATGGGTCAATCTGTTTTCCTTGCCAACAATCTTGCACAAAAAATCTGCGAACAGAGAATCGTTAGCAACCATCTGAAAAGGGCGTCATAAAAATATAAATACGGTAGTGAGAATAATAAGTGCGAAGCATATCATCATTTTTTAACATGAAACGTGCGATGTTGTTTCTGTGAGGTTAAAAGAAAACATCAAAGATATGTCGGCTATGTATTTTTGTCTGATAATACGCCATCGACAGGTAATCTGAGCTGTCTGCAAAAGAACATAATATCTTGCATTCGGAACGAATAATCTTGTTTTGCTGGTAATCTCCACGGTTGTACAACACTGACGCTCGCTTTATTTTATCCTGGTTATCTTTTTAAACCTGACAGAGGTTATTATGTATCAGCGCTGTTTTGACTCCGCCGCGGAGACGATTTTTGAACAGGACAAGACCCCTCGATTTTCACGTTTTGTCATTAGCGATGATCCAAACTGGGAGTCTGGCCATCATATGCATGATAATGAAACAGAGCTTATTTACGTCAAAAAAGGGATAGCCAGGTTAATTATTGACTCTTCACTCTACGTCGCGCATGCGGACGATATTGTCGTCGTTGAGCGGGGGCGGCTACACGCTGTAGCATCCGACAGCAATTCGCCGGCTACCACCTATACCTGTGCGCTGTATGGGTTTTGTTTTCTAGGTTGGGAAGAAAACCAACTATTGCAGAGTCATTCCTGTCCGGTGGTTTCCGTGGTTCAGGGGAAAGAGGTCATTAAAAGTATCTTTAATGAATTAAGCGTGTTACTTCCGCAGGGGAAAAACGTATTGGCTTCCTCTGTATACGATGCATTTGCTTACACTCTGACCGCACTTTACTATGAAAATTTTAAAAATGCCTATCGTTCTGAACAAGGCTACATTAAAAAAGATGTATTAATTAAGGATGTGCTTGTTTATCTCAATAATAATTATCGTGAAAAAATCACGCTTGACCAGCTATCGAAAAAATTTCGTGCCAGCGTCAGTTATATATGCCATGAATTTGCCAAAGAATATCATATATCCCCTATCAACTATGTTATTCAACGACGTATGACCGAGGCCAAGTTTGCGCTGACAAACACTGAGTCGCCACTGGCAGAAATTTCATGGCGGGTAGGATATGAAAATGTGGACCATTTTGCCAAATTGTTTATGCGGCATGTAGGATGTTCTCCCAACGATTATCGTAAGCAATTTAAAAATAGTCTGGTTGAGCAGGCGTATTTGCTGCCAAATACCTGACGGCGAAATATATCTGATTTATTCGGCCTGATGCCGTAAAGCAGTCAGGCCGAATAAGACGTTCCGGTACGATCCTTACTTGTTCTGATAGTCTTTCAGAATCTGGCGTCCTGCCACATAGATCATAATTTCATCCGTGCCGCCACCGATACGTTCGCAGCGAACATCGCGCCAGAAGCGGGAGACACGGGCTTCGTCAGTATAACCAAGCCCACCCATAATCTGAATCGCATCGTCAATCACTTCCATCGCTGTGCGTGCGCAATACAGCTTAGCCAGCGCGGCGCTGGTACGCAGTGACTCTTCCCGATCGGCCTGCCAGGCGACTTTCAACACCATATTGCGCATGTTTTCGATTTTGATGGCCATTAACGCCAGCTTTTCCTGGATCATCTGGTTATGGCCGATGGGTTTACCAAAGGCGATACGCTGGTTGGCGTAACGGGCGGCATCTTCAAATGCGCATTCGGCGAAACCTGTACTGCGCGCCGCATTAATCAAACGCTCCATCTCAAAATTGTACATGACATTGAGGAAACCCATGCCTTCTTCACCGACCCGGTCGCTTTCGTCCACCTCGACATTATCGAGATAAACTTCGCATGTACTCAACATGTGCCAGCCAATTTTGTGCAGCGGATTAATCTTTATGCCCGGTTTATTTGAGTCCACCCACCAAAGCGTGAACGCTTTTTTAGGATCTTTTGGCTCCGTATCGCGCGCCAGAACCAGCATGTAAGGATATTCTTTTGCACCGGTGATAAATGTTTTTTGGCCGTTAAGATAAACCTTGCCGTTTTTACGCGTCCAGGTTGTTGTGGCGCTATTATTATCAGAGCCCGCGCCAGGTTCTGTTAAGGCTAGCGCATATGCTGGATCGCCGGTGGCCAGAGTACTTTCTGCTGTTTTACGCAGTTGTTCTGCGGAACCAAAACGGCGCATGCTGTGAATGCATTGGCCGTTGGTAATCAAAAAGGCCGGAGCGCCGCATTTTGAGATTTCCATCAGCGCCAGCATTTGCGTTACATAGTCAGCCGGAATGCCGCCGAATTCTTCCGGGACGCCCAGCATCGAAATACCGTTTTCCGCCAGCGCCTGCATAAATTCTTTGGGATAGGTGCCCGTTTGATCGCAGGTACGGAAATACTCTTCCGGAAAATTGCTGGTGATTAACTCGCGAATACTGGCCAGTAATAGTTCTTGTTCTTCAGTTAATGAAAAATCCATATTTGTACTCCTTTTAATGTGTTGCGTCAGGAAGCGTGAATCCCATAGTGCTATCGGTAAATAATCTTGTGTCCATCAGTTTTAAATCTGGTGAGATAACCGGTGAAAAATCCATCTTGTCAAGAATATCCCGTTGCAGATCGACGCCAGGCGCAATTTCAATTAAATGCAGGCCATCTTGTTTGAGAGTGAAAACCGCACGTTCAGTGATGTAACGCACGTCTAACCCGCGCTCAAGCGCAATTTTTCCACTGAACGTAATTTCCGGCAGTTCGCTGGCGAATTTTTTCACGCGACCTTCCTGCAGAATATTTAATTTGCCATCGGTAATTTCAGTTTTTAAACTTCCGGCCGTCAGAGTTCCGCAGAAAATAATTTTTTGCGACGTTGCGCTAATATCGATAAACCCGCCGGTGCCCATAATTTTGCCGTTGAATTTATGTACACCGACATTACCGTGTTGATCCACTTCGGCAAAACTTAAATAGCAGACATCGAGCCCACCGCCGTGATAAAAATCAAATTGTGAGGTCATATCGAGGATCGCGCGGGTATTGACATTGGCGCCGAAGGCCACACCCTGAGAGGTAATACCGCCCACCGGGCCAGTTTCTACGGTCAGCACGAAGTCATCGGCGCAGCCTTCCTCGCGAGCGACCAGACCAATGCCGTCGGCAATGCCTACGCCCACATTGCCTACCGCGCCTTTACGCATTTCAAACAGCGCGCGTCGGGCTACCAGCTTGCGCTGATTAAGGGGCAGGGTAAGCTGGGTACTATCATCAAGAGTAAAATCCCCGGAGATAAATCGGTTCACCGGCGCGCCGCCATAGAGTTGCGTCTGGTCGGCGTCGACAACCACAATATCCGCCAGATAGCCGGGAATACGCACGGATTTTGGATGCAGCGTGGCTTTTTTTACCATTTTCTGCACCTGCATCATTACAATACCGCCATTATTGTGAACGGCCTGGGCGATCACCAGTGCATCAAGATACATCACCTCATCTTCAAATGATGCATAGCCTTCGCTGTCGCAGGTGGTGGCGCGGATAAAAGCCACATTAGGCGCTATCGCTTTATAATAGAGATATTCTTTATTATCGATCTCTACCAGCTTAATGAGATCTTCTTTAGTCACGTCGTTTAATTTTCCGCCCTGTTGGCGAGGGTCGACAAAGGTACCAATACCGATATCGCTCAGAATACCCGGCTGGTGTGCGGCGCTGGCGCGCAGTGTCTGGGTTAATACGCCTTGTGGGTAGTTATAGGCGGCGATTTTATTTTGTTCAGCCAGTTCAGAAATACGGGGAGATTGCCCCCAATGTCCGCATAGCGCCCATTTTACCAATCCCTCCTGCGCCAGCGGGCTGATGCCGCGATCGGCGCGGTCACCTAATCCGGTAGGGCTAATAATAGATAAATCTCGTGGTGACTGGGTTGTTTGATATTTATCTGCCAGTGCGGTAATTAATGTTGTCGCTTCGAGAATACCGCCGCCAGCGCCCAGAATACATAAAGTGGCCTCATCTGGAATATAATTTACTGCTTCTTGTGCAGAGAGCACGGGAACGCGGCCATTAATGCGTGATGGCTTATTGATTTTCATATTTACTCCACTATTATCCCTGAAAGCAATATCGATATAACCGTGTTAAGGTAATAAAGACAGCGGCTTTCAATGAATATGGAACATATTCATATCAGATAACTATTTATTTTATTGTGGCAGAAAGAGAATATTCCGCCACACGATAAAGTATTACGCCTGGTGCAATATAGTTAATACGGTACGCAGATCGGCTACCGATATTTGTCCCGGCGCAGATGCTTTTTTCACCGCGCCAAACGTTGCTGCAGAACCGAACACTTCGCCGGCAAGACGAGATATTACCCCGGTTTTCGACATCGACATGGTAATAATCGGACGATCCGCATAGCGCTCCTGCATTTCTACAGTGGCGGTAAGTAAGGTCAGGACATCGGCTTTAGTCTGTGGCATGACGGCGATCTTCGGAATATCGGCGCCCAGTTCCTGCATTTTACGCAGACGCTGAACAATCTCTTCCGCTGCGGGCGTTTTATGAAAATCATGGTTAGACATGATCACCGCAACATTGTGTTGATGAGCATAGCCGACGGTGGCTTTCACCTCGTCGTCGCCGGTAAAAAGCTCAAGATCGATCATATCGACCAGACCGCTGTCAACCGCTGCACGATTCAGAGCGATATACTGTCCGGTAGTTAGCGCCTGTTCGCCGCCTTCTTTCGCGCTGCGGAAGGTAAATAGCAAGGGTTTATCGGTAATAATCTCCCGGATGGCGCCGGCGGCCTCAAGTACGCTTTCCGCCGTTGTCACGTTGGCAAAATGGTCAACGCGCCACTCCAGAATATCGAAATCCGCTTCACGGTAGGCGAGTGCTTCCGATTTCACATCGGTAATGGTTTTTCCCATTAGTGACACAATGATCTTTGGCGCGCCTTCGCCAACCACGAGATCTCTTACAGTTACGGTTTTCATTTGGTACCCTTCATTGTCATTCGTCGCAATTATAATTTTACCGGTCAGGCTGTGAATCCCATCACCTGCTTCACATAGTCCAATGGAAATGCTTTTCCTGTCCACAGTTCAAACTGTTCGGCTCCTTGCCATAACAACATGCCGTAACCATCAATTGTTTTGCAACCAGCTTGTTGCGCCTGCTGCAATAACTTTGTCATATGCGGATTATAAACACATTCGGTGACCAGCAATTCAGGGCGGAGCAGGGAAACATCGCCGATCAGGGATTCGTTCTCCAATGGTTTCATGCCAACTTTGGTGCCGTTCGTCAGAATATCTGCGCTGGCAAGCGCTTCAGTAAAAGCGTGCTGATCGGCAAGATCGGTGACGGTAACGACGCAATCGGTGTTTTCATTCACCCGCTTCGCAAAGGCAACCGCTTTTTCGAAAAAGTCATCTTTACGGTTAAACAGTTTAATTTCCTTAATGCCTTCAATGGCTGCCTGGGCGCCAATGGCGGTAGCCGCGCCTCCCGCGCCGAGCAGCACCATGGTTTTTCCCCGAATATCGAAACCGCTTTCTTTAATTGCCCGAATATGGCCCGTACCATCCGTGTTGTAGCCGCGTAGATAGCCGTCATCGTTAACAATGGTGTTGATAGCGCCAACCAGTTTTGCTGCTGGCGTTAATTCATCGACATACTCACACGCGAGCTGTTTGTTTGGCATGGAGACGCCCGTACCGCGCATTTTTAATGCTTTCAGTCCTTCAATGGCGCTGGCAAACGTCGTGTTATCCACTTCGAAAGCCATATAGGTATACGGTAGCCCCGCTTTTTCTAACGCTTTGTTTTGCATTTCGGGCGATAAGCTATGACGGATAGGATACGCCATAAGACCAATTAATTCATATTTTGCGGTAACATCCATTTTATACTCCTTAATAAGTGGACAGTGCAGAGCAGGGCGCATGCCTGTTGCGCATCGTTAACATTTTTACTGGAAATAACGCTCGCCAAATCGGACATCGTTTTGCGGGATCTTAAATACGTGATAATAGCGAATAAATACAATAATGGCGGTGATAAATGTCAGTAGTGCAAAGGCAAAATCTAACAAAATGATATATTGCAGGCCAATAGTAGAGAGATAACCGGTGATCAGTGGAATAATAAAGTTAGCTACGCCCCCCATCATCATATATATACTGGTGACTTTAGCTTTACTCTTAGGGAAAAATTCCGACATTACCGATACACCTAATTGTAAAATACCTCCAGCAGCGGAAAAACCAATCACGAAGGCGCCAGCATTACAGATCAGTGGAGAGGGATACAGGTAAATTGCCGCAGCGGTGAGTGTCGCCAGCCCGGCATTGAAAACATTGGCCCAGATAGGGCGAACCATTTTTTTCAGCAATGCGGCAAAAATAAACACGCAAACCAACGATCCCATACTGTAATAAGAGATGGTTTTCAGCGCGTCGGATTCCGCCATTCCGGCGAAGGCCATCGCATATTTAGGCATCCAGACCACAATCACATAGAAGGTTGAGAACGCGGCGACGCCAAATAAAACGGAAGCTACGCCTTCCAGCCAGACGAGGGGAGTACTGTTCATCTGGGGTAATTCTTTCGCAATACTGGCATCGACAAGTTGGCTGGGAAAACGGCTTTTCAACAGCATCAACGTGATGAGGACGAAAAGGATACCGGGGATTACCACCGCGTAGCCGTACCAGATATGGTTGGCTAACAAGGCGCTGACAATAAGGGGATAAATCATTTGCCCA
Source organism: Salmonella sp. GDC200615 (assembly GCF_050574145.1). Taxonomy (NCBI): domain Bacteria; kingdom Pseudomonadati; phylum Pseudomonadota; class Gammaproteobacteria; order Enterobacterales; family Enterobacteriaceae; genus Salmonella; species Salmonella sp. GDC200615. The sequence continues at coordinate 2,083,977 of NZ_CP192247.1, forward strand.
AAAGAGACCATCGCTTTAACCAGAATAACTGCCGAGCCCGATGCTTTGGGAAAACACTCCATTAATGCAGGGTATCCGCCGGTATCCAGCGCGGAGTTCGCCACGCCGACACACACCGCTAATATGAAAGCGATCATCAGGTTAGGACTGGCGGGAATACCGAAGAAAAATAGCATATATAGTACGGCGCCAAGCAGTATTATTGCCCGACGGCCAAATTTATCGGACAGTACGCCAAAGAATAAAATACTGACCAGACGACCAAGACCAATGCCAGAGATTAAATAGGCGATACCGGCACTATCCGTGGAGAATTTCTGTGCAAGGGAGGTCATGTTCTGGGCTAGTGTAATAACACTCATGCCGTGGAGAAAGTAACTAAAATAAATGCAGATAACAGCCAGCAAATATGGCATGTTGCGAGCCTTGTTCTGAGACATTTGTTCACAGCTCCTTGCTGATGGTTTGATTCAATGTCCTGCTTATTACTGCTTTACTACATGCAGCGATTGTTCAGTAACACTATAAGTCGGTACTGTCGTTATATGTACATAACATGGCGTTTAAAATGCCAGGTTTATTGCATTGATAGCATTTCATTTGTTAGCCAGGAAATATAAAAATTGCTGCGAATTTGTTGTTTAATACATATAACTCGTGATGCTCATCGCAATTTTTCTGATAAGTGTGAAGATAATGAATAATAATTAACACGAAAATTACATTTTTTGTTTCCCGGTGATAATGGCTAACGTTTTATTTTGCATAGCAAGGCAATAATATTGCAACTGGCACGCTAACATTTATTGCGCGGTTGACGCTGCTTCAGCGTGATGTTGTGATTCAGCCCGACTTCGGTAACCGATGAACAGTGCGAGGAGAAATCCCACTGCGGCGATACCGGTATCAAACCACATAATATGTGCAATGCTTATTTCTGAAATCCGCGCTGTGATCAACGGAATAGTGAACGTCGCGATACTGCCGGCGCTGTAATAAATGCCGGTCGCTTTACCTTTCTCCTGTGGAAAACGGGCCGCCATCAGCGTCAGGCCGATTTGTACTACGCCACCGGCGGAAGAGAATCCAATGACGAATGAGAAGATCATAACAACATAGGCCTGAGGATGCAGGCAGACCGTCAGAAGCGCAATAAAAGAGATAAAGGTATAAAACATCAATAATGTGGTAGAGCGAATTGTTTTTCTGACCAGCGGGGCGGTTATAAAAACGCAGAGTAGCGATCCGCAGGTATAAATACTTAACAGTTTGATGGATTGGGTATACGACATTCCTGCGACGAACTGTCCATACTGCGCCAGCCACTGGCTGATAAGATAAAAGGTTGCCATCGAGATATAGCCATAAAGGGTGTAGCTGATAAGATCGATGAGGGAGCAATGATGTACGCCTGCGACAGGCGCTTGCGAGATTTTGGGCTTCAATATCCGACCAGGATAGGGTGGAAAAGGACAGCGTAATAAAAACAGAGCATTAATAAGCATGATCGCCCCGGCAAGCAGGAAGGACCAGCCAAACCACATATTAGCCCAGACTAATAAACTGATAATAATGGGCAACAAGAATTGCCCGCCAGAGACAAATGCTTTGATCAGAATATTTGCCGTACTGGGGGAGCGAGGGAAGGCTTCCATCAAACTGGGATAGGTACCTGCATCCAAAAAACTGTTGGCCATACCCGCTAAAAAGCCACAGGCATAAGCGACAAAAATCGTCTGAGCATAAAGAATGCCAATGAAAAAAATCAGGTAACAGGCGGTCCCCAGAATGATAAAAGGACGGTGACCAAAGCGATCGGAAAGCATACCGGCGATTAACAAAACGCTTAGCCGGCCAATACCAAGCGAAGAGATCACAATAGATACGCCTGCGGCACTGGTATGCCATTGCTGTTCAAGCGATGACATGTTCAGGCTCATCAGGATAACCCCCATGCCATGTACAAAGTAATTAAAATACAACCCTACAGCGGTAGGGAAATAACGATTTTTCATATTATCTGACTCAGAGATGCCGCCTGAAAGTTACAGTGGTATACACAGGCAGGAAGCATATTGGATAGGGTGACAAGTCAATGTCGTGATTGTGTGGTTTTCTATCCGGTATCAATACGATGCGGCGATAAAGTTTACGTCTAACACAGCCGCTCCAGATCATGTGCGAAAAGTTCGGCAGCAACAGATTGATAAATTTTCCACTCGATAAAATCACCCTCTGTATAAATGGACTGAAAAGAAGATAAATCAGGGAAGTAACGCATTGTATTATTGCCGATGCGGTTATTTATTTTGTCAACAATGGCGTTAATTCGTCGCTGTCTCCTGGCTTTCATTTCCTTCAGCCTGGCAATGATTTCTGGAGAGATGGGAGTGTCGCCAGCTTCCCATCGTTGCCAGGTTGTCGAATTATTATCCTGGGTGATATAGATTGTGCATTCTTCAATCGTCATATCAAAAATACGCCGTAGTGCTTGTAGTTCTAACGCGTTCATCATTTTTTAGGCTTTTATATGAAAAAAGTGATGCTATAAATAGCACCACCGACACCGTTTCGACTTGAACAGAATCACACTATTTTGTGCAATATTATTTGTTCGTTGCAGATATCGCGGTGTTGAAGGGAAACGGGAGCTGGCTTATGTAACAATGCAGCGAAAAAAGTTAAAAAAAAAGCCCATCGTAGGAGACGGGCAAAGACTACACACAGCAATTCGTTGTTTCACTCAGGGGATTTCCATGCTTATAAATCAATGTGTTGATTTATAACCGTGTGCTAATAGTAGGCATGAGCACTTTTTGCGTCGATCAGATTCGTCTCAATAGTTTAAAAACTGTAACGGATTTGCGACAGAAATGAGATGCGGCGGGGAACAGACGGGCGAATCAAAATGGGGTGTGCGTTGAATTGATAAACGTCGCTAAAGCATCGGGCGGCGATGCCGCCCGACGGGATTATGACTGCTTGTTGGCTTCCTCGATGTCATCCAGCTCTTCAAGGATCTCCTCTGGTTCATTCGTCGGCGCCGGAACTTCATGTACCCATGCGGAGAACAAACGCCAGGTCACGGCCAGAAGCACCGGTCCAATAAACAGACCAATCATACCGAATGCAATCAGGCCGCCGATTACCCCGGAAAGGATCAGAAGCAGCGGTAAATCGGCACCCATGCGGATGAGTACCGGGCGAATCACGTTATCCAGAGTGCCGACGACGGCGCTCCAAACCAGCAGCACGGTGCCCCAGGTGGTGTCGCCTGTCCAGTAAAGCCAGATAATGGCTGGAATCAATACCGGCAACGGCCCCAACTGAACCAGACACGAAAGGATCATCACTACCGTCAACAGGGTAGCGTAAGGCACGCCGGAAATCGCCAGCCCGACGCCGCCAAGTACCGCCTGTACCAGCGCGGTAACCACCACGCCAAGCGCCACGGCGCGGATCGCCTGGGCAGTCAGCAGAACCGCCGCATCGCCGCGTTTAGCCGCGAGACGACAGGCAAAATGGCGTATACCCATCGCCACTTGTTCGCCGCGCCAGTAAAGCAGGGCGCTAAACAACAGCATCAGGGCACAGTGCATCATAAAGCGTCCGATATGCGCCGCCTGACCGACAAACCAGGTCGTGGTTGTGCCGATATAAGGCCGCACTTTCGCCATAATAGCGCTACCGCCCATATCCAGCAGGCTATGCCATCCGGCATACAGTTTGGCGCCAACCAACGGAATATTATTTAACCATGCCAGATCGGGTAGCGTCATATCGCCGCCGGTCACTGCATGGATGAGCGGGCCGCTACCATCGACAATGCTGTTCACCAGCAAGGCGACGGGAATAACGAAGAGCAGCACTAACAGCAGCGTCATGACCAATACGGCAAGCGAGCGGCGGCCCCACAATATTTTTTGTAATTTCAGCAAAACGGGCCAGGTCGCGATAACAATCGTACCTGCCCATGCAAACCCCAAAATAAAAGGCTGTACTATCCACAAACAGGCCACAATCATGATGGCTAAAAACAGCACCGATAGCAGCACTTGCGCAATATCCCTGGGCTGACGAACATTTACCATAAATACTTTTCACCTTTGTCTTTGCGCCAGAACGTTGGCGCGACGTGAACATGCAAACCACACCCTATAATGATGAGCAATTTCAGCGGTTTTTAACAGGCCGATTCTGCATGTAATTCTGTTGGGCGCACAGGAAAAAAATGTGATACAACAAATAACGCAACACGCAAACGATTAAGCATCCCTTCCTGTGCGTAGACCGCTCGCGCTCGCCGGGTTGGGCGCCACCGTTCACAACATAGACCGCAGGAAAAGGTCAATATAATGATTCCACAAATTTCTCAGGCACCCGGCGTCGTTCAGCTGGTGCTCAATTTTTTGCAGGCGCTGGAGCAGCAAGGGTTTACGGGCGATACGGCAACCAGCTATGCCGACCGTCTGACAATGTCGACCGATAACAGTATCTACCAGCTTCTTCCCGATGCTGTTGTGTTTCCCCGTTCTACGGCGGATGTCGCGCTTCTTGCCCGTCTGGCGGCGGAGCCGCGCTTTACGTCGCTGATATTTACCCCTCGAGGCGGCGGTACTGGCACGAATGGCCAGGCGCTAAACCAGGGCATTATTGTTGATATGTCCCGCTATATGAACCGCATTATTGAAATTAATCCTGAAGAGGGATGGGTGCGGGTAGAGGCGGGAGTGATAAAAGATCAGCTTAATCAAGCGTTAAAGCCGTATGGCTATTTTTTTGCGCCGGAACTTTCCACCAGTAATCGCGCCACGCTTGGCGGTATGATTAATACCGATGCCTCCGGTCAGGGTTCGCTGGTCTATGGAAAAACGTCAGATCACGTCTTAGGCATACGGGCCGTATTGTTGGGGGGCGATATCCTTGACACGCAATCGATGCCCGTAGAGCTTGCCCGGACGCTGGGTGAAAACACGACGACGCCAGGCCGCATCTATCAGACCGTCTATCAGTCCTGCCTGGAAAACCGCCAACTTATCCTCGATAGCTTTCCAAAGCTCAATCGCTTCCTGACAGGCTACGATTTACGCCACGTCTTTAACGATGACATGACCCGCTTCGATCTCACCCGCATCTTAACGGGGTCGGAAGGGACGCTGGCGTTTATTACTGAAGCCCGGCTGGATATTACCCCGATACCCAAAGTCCGCCGTCTGGTGAATGTAAAATACGACTCCTTTGATTCCGCGCTGCGTAACGCCCCTTTTATGGTTGATGCGCGCGCCTTATCCGTCGAGACGGTCGATTCCAAAGTCCTTAACCTCGCGCGGGAAGATATTGTCTGGCACTCCGTTAGCGAATTGATTACCGATGTGCCGGATAAAGAGATGCTTGGCCTGAATATCGTGGAATTCGCGGGTGACGATGAAGCGCTTATTGACGGACAGGTCGAGGCGCTGTGCCACCGGCTGGATGGCCTGATGGCGCGAGCGGAAGCGGGCGTGATCGGCTGGCAACTTTGTACCGATTTGACGGGTATTGAGCGTATTTACGCGATGCGTAAAAAAGCGGTAGGGCTGCTGGGTAATGCGAAAGGCGCTGCCAAACCGATTCCTTTCGCGGAAGATACCTGCGTGCCGCCTGAACATCTGGCCGATTACATCGCCGAATTTCGCGCTCTGCTGGATGGTCATGGCTTAAGTTACGGCATGTTCGGCCACGTGGATGCCGGGGTGCTGCATGTGCGTCCGGCGCTGGATATGTGCGATCCGCAGCAGGAACTGTTGATGAAACAGATCTCCGATGAGGTCGTCGCGCTGACCGCCAGATACGGTGGGCTGTTGTGGGGCGAGCATGGAAAAGGTTTTCGTGCGGAATACAGCCCGGCCTTTTTCGGCGAAGTTCTGTATGGCGAGCTGCGCAAAATAAAAGCGGCTTTTGATCCGCATAATCGACTTAACCCGGGTAAAATCTGTCCGCCGCAGGGGATAGAGGCGCCGATGATGAAGGTGGATGCGGTAAAACGAGGCACCTGGGATCGGCAAATTCCGCTGGCGGTACGGCAGACCTGGCGCGGCGCTATGGAGTGTAATGGTAACGGCCTGTGCTTTAATTTCGATGCGAAAAGCCCGATGTGCCCGTCGATGAAAATTAGCCTTAACCGGATCCACTCGCCGAAAGGGCGGGCGACGCTGGTGCGGGAATGGCTCCGTCTATTGGCCGATCGCGGCGTCGATCCGTTGAAGCTGGAAAAGGAGTTGCCAGAAAAACGCGCCAGCTTACGCACGCTGATTGCCCGCACCCGGAATAGTTGGCACAAACGCAAAGGCGAGTATGACTTTTCCCATGAAGTTAAAGAGGCCATGTCCGGCTGTCTGGCGTGTAAAGCCTGTACGACCCAGTGTCCGATTAAAATCGATGTTCCGGAGTTTCGTTCACGTTTCTTACAGCTTTACCATACGCGTTATCTGCGCCCGGTACGCGATCATCTGGTGGCGACGGTCGAGACCTACGCGCCGCTGATGGCGCGTGCGCCAAAGACCTTTAACTTTTTTATTAACCAACCGGTGGTTCGTAATCTGGCGAAAAAACATATCGGTATGGTGGATTTACCTCTGCTTTCTGCCCCTTCATTGCAACAGCAACTGGTGGGCCATCCGTCTGCCAATATGACGCTTGAGCAACTGGAACGCATGAGCGCCGAGCAAAAAGCGAAAACGGTACTGGTGGTTCAGGATCCGTTTACCAGCTACTACGACGCCCGGGTCGTGGCGGACTTTATCCGCCTGGCGGAAAAACTGGGCAGGAGGCCGGTATTGTTACCGTTCTCGCCGAATGGTAAGGCGCAGCATATTAAAGGTTTTCTTAATCGCTTTGCGAAAACGGCGAAAAAAACCTCTGAGTTCCTTAATCGGATCGCCGCGTTGGGGATGCCGATGGTGGGCGTCGATCCGGCGCTGGTTCTGTGTTATCGCGACGAATACAAACTGGCGCTGGGTGAACAGCGCGGCGATTTTCATGTGTTGCTGGTGAATGAATGGCTGGCGCAGGAAATAAATGCAAGACTGTCCGTCGAGGTGAGCGGCGAACCGTGGTACTTTTTTGGTCATTGTACGGAAGTCACGGCTTTACCCGGCGCGCCTGCGCAGTGGGCCGCCATCTTTGCCCATTTTGGCGCGAAGCTGGAAAATGTCAGCGTAGGCTGCTGCGGTATGGCGGGCACTTATGGACATGAACTCACCAATCATAAAAATTCGCTGGGAATTTATGAGCTATCCTGGCATCAGGCGATGCAACGTCTACCGCGAAACCGCTGCCTGGCAACCGGCTATTCCTGCCGAAGCCAGGTTAAACGCATTGAAGGTACGGGCGTGCGTCACCCGTTGCAGGCATTACTGGAGATTATAGGTTGATCTGGAAACGTGAAGTGACCCTCGATGCGCTTAATGCGATGGGGGAAGGAAATATGGTTGGCCTGCTTGATATCCGCTTTGAGCGTATTGGGGACGATACGCTGGAAGCGACAATGCCCGTCGATCATCGCACCAAACAGCCGTTCGGCTTGCTGCATGGCGGAGCGTCTGTGGTGCTGGCGGAAAGTATCGGCTCGGTCGCAGGTTATCTGTGTACGCAGGGGGAGCAAAAGGTGGTGGGGCTGGAGGTGAATGCCAACCATGTACGGTCGGCGCGTCAGGGGCGCGTACGAGGCGTCTGTAAAGCGTTGCATACCGGGGCTCGCCATCAGGTCTGGCAGATAGAGATCTTTGATGAACAGGGACGTCTGTGCTGTTCTTCGCGTCTTACTACGGCGATTGTGTGACGTTGTCACCATAAAAGTGTGATGCATATTGCTTTTGGTCAAAATGTGCGCAGAAAAAGGTGATATACTGTGCACGTTTACACATAAGCGAGGATGATATGTCTACTGATTTAGACCCGACCCAACTGGCGATTGAATTTTTACGCCGTGATAAAACCGAACTTTCTCCCGCGCAGTATTTGAAGCGTTTAAAACAGCTGGAGTTAGAGTTTGCCGATCTCCTCACCCTCTCTGCAACCGAACTGAAAGAAGAGATCTATTTCGCCTGGCGGTTGGGCGTGCATTAATAAAGTCTGTGTAGGCCGGATAAGGCGTTAGCCGCCATCCGGCTATGTTACCAGGCAATCTCACCAGACACTGTCCCCAGGTAATAGATAACCCCTTGATTTTGTTTAAAAAAATACAGATCGCCATTTGTGCTAAAAAGGCGCGCGTTCTTTATGAGATTATTCTTATGCCCCTTCAAGAGCTAAGCCATTAAGAGTGCCGGAGATAAGCGCCGGATGGGGCCGGAACCCTTAAGCCTGTATTGAACAGACTTAAGGGTTTTTCTTTTCCGGGCGCGTAAAAAACTAAGGTCTGTCAATAACCGCTGGCATGTCGTCAGCCGTATGATTATTCAAAATACGGTTAGCCAGCACACCTGACATCATCGATCCGTTAACGTTCAGAGCCGTGCGGGCCATATCAACGATAGGTTCGATGGCAATAAAAATACCGACCAGCGCAACGGGAAAATTCAACGTCGACAGGACAATCAGCGCCGCGAACGTACCGCCGCCGCCGACGCCGGCTACGCCAATAGACCCTAGCGCAATGGCAGGCAACATCGCGGCCAGAAAATGCAGCGAGAGCGGATCAATGCCGATGGTGGGCGCAATCATCGCTACCATAATAGCCGGATAAATCCCGGCGCAGCCATTTTGCCCCATACTGGAGCCAAACGAGGCGGAAATATTGGCAATAGTGCTTTGTACGCCAAATTTTTCCTGGGCGGAAATGGCCAGCGGGATAGAGGCTGCGCTGCTGCGGGAAACAAACGCAAAGGTTAAGACGGGCCAGACCATACTGAAATAACGCGCTGGATTATTACCGCTGAGGATCAGCAAGATGGCATGCACGATAAACATCATGAAAATCGCGATATAACAGGCGCCGATAAAACCAAGTAAGCTGGCGAATTGTTCAAAGTGGTATGATGAAAATACGGTAGTCATTAATGCCATGACGCCATAGGGCGTTAATGCAATAACGATACGTACCATCTTCATGACCCAGATCTGGATAGCGTTAATGCCTGCGCTTAATTTCTGACCTTCTTCCGGCGCCTCTTTTTTGACCTTTAACAGAGCGATCCCCGCTATTAGCGTGAAGATAACGATGCCGATAACGGAAACACTTCTGGCTCCCGTAAGATCAAGAAAAATATTAGTCGGGATCAGCGATGTCACTAACTGGGGAATCGACACCGCGGCAGTCTTATTGACTTCTTCTGTAGTTAACATTGACGGCATGTGCACAAAAGCGCTGGCGTCAAGCCCCAGCACATGAGCGGTCAGTAATCCGATAAAACCGGCAACCATCACCAGGCATAACATGCATCCGACGATCGTCAGCGACATTTTTCCGATGTCGGCGCTATTTTCTAGTTTATTGATGGCGGAAAGAATAGAAATAAAAATTAGCGGTATAGCGACCAGTTTTAACAGGTGGACGTAACCATTGCCGATGATGCTGTACCATTCGATAATAGTTTTAGTGTGATTTGCTGAAATAAAATGCAGGGATAAACCAATAACAGCCCCTAAAAAGATAGCGATAAAAACGCTTTTCGACAGGGAATCGCTTTTTTGATTAATTCTCAAGATGACCCACGAGAAAACCAAAAAAAGTGCGATATACGCGAGCGTAACAACCATATTTTAAGCCTCTTGCCTCATTCAGCACCTGAAATGCCGGAAAGAGTTTACATAAACCTATAGCTCAAACTGAGTTATAGAACCGCAGCGGATTATAAAGAGCGCAACGCCAGGTATCCATACAAAAAATGGGGTTCTGACCTCGCCGCCCGGCAATGTCGACAGCCTATTAATTAAATAGTCATTTTCTATACATCTTTTCGTTTTTGACCTGCCAGAACGGTTAATATCTTATAAATCATTACTTATCAAAAAGTTAAGTTGTTTTTTGTCTGTCGTATGACCTGGCGGACAGGGTCTATGCTTAATAAAAGGCGCTCAATATGACCATTTGTTGGAAAGCCCCTGCGGTTAAGGGGTTGAAGTGATAATCATTATCACTAACATGCTGTTATATCCTGGTGATTTAGAACGCGAGGTAACTCTATGGAATTGCATTCAGACACGTTTAACCCGGAGGACTTCCCCTGGCAAGGGCTGACGCTAACGCCAGCGGCGGCAGCGCACATACGTGAACTGGCAGAAAAGCAGCCGGGCATGTTGGGCGTGCGGTTAAGCGTAAAACAGACGGGATGTGCCGGATTTGGCTATGTTCTGGATACCGTTCGGGAGCCGGATAAAGACGATCTGGTTTTTGAAGCCGAAGGCGCAAAGCTTTTCGCACCGTTACAGGCGATGCCTTTTATTGACGGAACAGAAGTGGATTACGTACAGGAAGGGCTGAACCAGTTATTTAAATTTCATAACCCCAAAGCCCAGAATGAATGCGGCTGCGGCGAAAGTTTTGGGGTATAGGCGGTACTATGTCTCGTAACACTGAAGCAACGGAAGAGGTCGGTATCTGGACAGGCGGACGCCTTAATTACAAAGAAGGATTTTTCACGCAACTACCCACTGATGAACTGGCAAAAGGCATCAGCGAAGAGGTGGTGCGCGCGATTTCCGCAAAGCGTAACGAACCTGAGTGGATGCTGGAATTTCGTCTCAATGCCTATAGAGCCTGGCTGGACATGGATGAACCGCACTGGCTGAAGGCGCACTACGATAAACTGAACTATCAGGACTACAGCTATTACTCTGCGCCATCATGCGGAAACTGCGACGATAGCTGCGTTTCCCAGCCGGGAGCCGTACAGCAAACGGGCGCGAATACCTTTTTGAGTAAAGAGGTTGAAGACGCCTTCGAGCAACTTGGCGTTCCGGTTCGCGAAGGGAAAGAGGTCGCCGTCGATGCGATTTTTGATTCGGTCTCCGTAGCGACCACATACCGTGAAAAACTGGCGGAACAGGGCATTATTTTCTGTTCTTTTGGCGAAGCGATACACGATCACCCTGACCTGGTCAGGAAATATCTTGGCACCGTCGTGCCGGGGAACGATAACTTTTTTGCCGCGCTGAATGCGGCAGTCGCTTCCGATGGGACATTTATCTATGTTCCCAAAGGCGTGCGTTGCCCAATGGAGTTATCCACCTATTTTCGCATTAACGCCGAGAAAACCGGTCAGTTTGAGCGCACGATTCTGGTGGCGGATGAAGGCAGCTATGTGAGTTATATCGAAGGCTGCTCCGCGCCCGTACGCGACAGTTATCAGCTCCACGCCGCGGTAGTGGAAGTCATCATCCATAAAGATGCTGAAGTAAAATATTCCACCGTACAAAACTGGTTCCCGGGCGACAACAACACGGGCGGCATTCTGAACTTTGTGACCAAGCGGGCGTTGTGCGAAGGGGAAAACAGCAAGATGTCGTGGACCCAGTCGGAAACCGGTTCGGCGATTACCTGGAAATACCCGAGCTGTATCCTGCGCGGTGATAATTCTATCGGCGAGTTCTATTCCGTTGCGCTGACCAGTGGACATCAGCAGGCTGACACCGGCACCAAAATGATCCATATCGGTAAAAACACGCGCTCAACCATTATCTCAAAAGGCATTTCTGCCGGCCACAGCCAGAACAGCTACCGTGGGCTGGTAAAAATTATGCCGACGGCAACCAACGCCCGAAATTTCACCCAATGCGACTCCATGTTGATTGGAGCGGACTGCGGCGCGCATACGTTCCCGTATGTTGAATGCCGCAATAACAGCGCGCAGCTGGAGCACGAGGCGACAACATCACGCATCGGTGAAGATCAGCTTTTCTATTGTCTGCAACGCGGCATCAGCGAAGAAGACGCTATTTCGATGATCGTCAACGGTTTCTGCAAAGACGTTTTCTCGGAACTACCGCTGGAGTTCGCCGTTGAAGCGCAAAAACTGCTGACGATTAGCCTTGAGCACAGCGTCGGTTAATGATGAAGGAAAACCCATGTTAAGCATTAAAGATTTACAGGTCAGTGTGGAAGAAAAAGCGATTTTGCGTGGCCTGAATCTGGAGATTCTCCCCGGCGAAGTTCACGCCATTATGGGGCCGAACGGTTCCGGGAAAAGCACGCTCTCCGCCACCCTGGCTGGACGTGAAGATTATGAGGTCACCGGCGGCTCGGTTACGTTCAAGGGTAAAGATCTGCTTGAACTGTCGCCGGAGGAACGGGCGGGCGAAGGGATTTTTATGGCCTTCCAGTACCCGGTAGAAATCCCCGGCGTCAGTAACCAGTTTTTCCTGCAAACCGCGCTGAATGCCGTGCGCGCCTACCGCGGGCAGACGTCGTTGGATCGCTTTGATTTTCAGGATCTGATGGAAGAAAAGATCGCATTGCTGAAAATGCCGGAAGATTTACTGACCCGTTCGGTAAACGTCGGTTTTTCCGGCGGGGAGAAAAAGCGCAATGATATTTTGCAAATGGCGGTGCTGGAGCCGGAACTGTGCATCCTTGATGAGTCGGACTCCGGACTGGATATCGATGCGTTGAAAATTGTGGCGGAAGGCGTCAACGCGTTACGCGACGATAAACGCGCTTTTATTATCGTGACCCACTATCAGCGCATACTGGACTATATCAAACCCGATTACGTCCATGTCCTCTATCAGGGGCGAATTGTCCGATCCGGCGATTTTACTCTGGTCAAACAACTGGAGGAGCAGGGTTATGGCTGGCTTACCGAACAGCAGTAAAGCGCTACAGCAATGGCAGCATCTCTTTGAGGAAAAAAGAGAAAGTCGAACTGAGCAGGCAAGACAACATTTACAACAGATGTTACGTCTGGGATTGCCGACGCGTAAACATGAAGACTGGAAATACACGCCGCTGGAGGGCTTAACCCATAGCCAGTTTATCCAGCAGTGTGCGACTATCAGCGCCGCACAGCGTGATGCGTTGGCGCTGCAAATCGATGCCGTGCGGCTGGTGTTTGTCGATGGTCGGTTTATGCCAGAGCTCAGTGATAGCACGCAAAACAGCGGATTTGACGTTAGCGTCAGGGATGAGCGCCAGACGCTTGCCGCGCCGGTACAGCCTGAGGTTTTTCTGCATCTGACGGAAAGCCTGGCGCAATGTGTCACGTATATACAGGTACGGCGAAATCAGCGTCCGACCAGGCCGCTACTGTTAATGCATATCACGCAGGGCGTGGATGGCGACGAGCTGAACACCGCGCATTATCGCCACCATCTGGCGCTGGCGGAAGGCGCGGAAGCGACGGTTATTGAGCATTATGTCAGCCTTACAGCGGCAAAACATTTTACCGGCGCGCGTCTGACGATGAACGTTGCAGACAATGCGCAACTGCATCATATCAAACTGGCGTTTGAAAATGCGTCCAGCTATCACTTTGCGCATAACGATCTTCTGCTGGCGACAGACGCCTCGGCGTTTAGCCACAGTTTTCTGCTGGGCGCCGCAGTACTACGTCACCACAGCAGCTCACAACTGAATGGTGAAAACGCGACGCTTCGACTGAATAGTCTGGCGATGCCGGTGAAAAATGAAGTTTGCGATACGCGGACATGGCTGGAACATAACAAAGGCTACTGTAACAGCCGCCAGTCGCACAAGACCATCGTCAGCGACAAAGGACGCGCGGTCTTTAATGGCCTGATTAACGTGGCGCAACACGCCATTAAAACCGACGGCCAGATGACCAATAATAACCTGTTGTTGGGGAAACTGGCTGAAGTCGATACCAAACCGCAATTAGAGATCTATGCCGATGACGTGAAGTGCAGCCACGGCGCGACGATCGGGCGTATTGACGATGAGCAGATGTTTTATCTGCAATCACGCGGCATCAGACAGCAGGAGGCGCGGCACATGATTCTTTACGCGTTTGCCGCAGAGTTAACGGAAGCTATCCATGATAGCGCCCTTAAACAGCAGGTGCTGGCGCGAATCGGCCAGCGACTGCCCGGAGGCCTGGTATGACATTTCCTGTAGAAAAAGTACGGGCGGATTTTCCCATACTGCAGCGTGAAGTTAACGGCCTGCCGCTGGCTTACCTGGACAGCGCAGCCAGCGCTCAAAAACCTAATCAGGTGATTGATGCTGAATCTGCCTTCTACCGTCACGGCTATGCTGCGGTACATCGAGGTATCCATACGTTAAGCGCGCAGGCGACCGAAAGCATGGAGAATGTGCGTAAGCAGGCGTCGCGGTTTATTAACGCCCGCTCCGCAGAAGAACTGGTGTTCGTGCGCGGTACGACGGAGGGCATTAACCTTGTCGCCAACAGTTGGGGAACGGAAAATATTCGCGCCGGGGATAACATTATCATCAGCGAGATGGAGCATCACGCCAACATCGTTCCCTGGCAGATGCTGTGCGAGCGCAAAGGCGCTGAACTGCGCGTGATCCCGTTGCATCCTGACGGTACGCTGCGGCTGGAGACCTTAGCTGCGCTGTTCGATGACCGGACCCGACTGCTGGCCATTACCCATGTTTCCAATGTGCTGGGGACGGAAAACCCACTGCCGGACATGATTGCGCTGGCGCGCCAGCATGGGGCGAAAGTGCTGGTGGATGGCGCCCAGGCCGTGATGCACCATGCTGTTGACGTCCAGGCGCTGGACTGCGATTTTTACGTTTTCTCCGGCCATAAACTTTACGGGCCGACCGGCATCGGCATTCTGTATGTTAAAGAGGCGTTGCTGCAAGAAATGCCGCCGTGGGAAGGGGGCGGGTCGATGATCTCGACCGTCAGCCTGACGCAGGGAACGACATGGGCGAAAGCGCCCTGGCGTTTTGAGGCGGGAACGCCGAATACTGGCGGCATCATCGGTCTCGGCGCGGCGATTGACTATGTGACGTCGCTGGGACTGGATAAGATTGGCGATTATGAGCAGATGCTGATGCGCTATGCGCTGGAGCAACTGGCGCAGGTGCCTGATATCACGCTGTATGGTCCGGCGCAGCGATTGGGCGTCATCGCGTTTAATCTGGGTAAACACCATGCTTACGACGTCGGCAGCTTTCTTGATAATTACGGTATCGCGGTACGAATGGGACATCACTGCGCAATGCCGCTCATGGCCTGGTATGGCGTGCCGGCAATGTGCCGGGCTTCGCTGGCGATGTATAACACCCATGAAGAAGTGGACCGACTGGTGGCAGGATTAACGCGTATCCACCGCTTATTGGGATAACAGTGAGGTTTTATGGCTGCGCTACCGGATAAAGAAAAACTGCTGCGTAACTTTACGCGTTGCGCTAATTGGGAAGAGAAATATTTATATATTATTGAGTTGGGGCAGCGCCTGGCGGAGTTAAATCCGCAGGATCGTAATCCGCAAAATACGATTCATGGCTGTCAGAGCCAGGTGTGGATCGTGATGCGGCGAAACGCCAACGGCATTATCGAATTGCAGGGCGACAGCGACGCGGCGATCGTTAAGGGCCTTATGGCGGTGGTATTTATTTTGTACCACCAAATGACGGCGCAGGATATTGTGCATTTTGATGTCCGGCCATGGTTCGAAAAAATGGCGCTTGCGCAGCACCTCACACCTTCTCGTTCTCAGGGGCTGGAAGCAATGATTCGCGCAATTCGCGCTAAGGCCGCCACTCTTAGCTAAACTGTACAGACAGCGTTCTACCTGATGTCAAATCCTTTGTCGGACGGCGACGTCGCTTTATCCAGAGTGGACAGAGCGTATATTTTGTTGTTCTGATAAGCGAAGCGCTACCAGTCGTCGCAGAGGGCATCACCAGGAATACAGGAGGTTTGGTATGAAACGTGCGTCTTTCATTACGCTAACTATTATCGGCGCGTATAGCGCGTTACAGGCAGCCTGGGCGGTTGATTATCCATTACCGCCCGAAGGCAGCCGTCTTATTGGTCAGAATCAAACCTATACCGTACAGGAAGGTGATAAAAACCTGCAGGCTATCGCCCGGCGTTTTGATACGGCGGCGATGCTCATTCTTGAAGCGAACAATACGATTGCGCCGGTGCCTAAGCCCGGTACGCTAATTACCATTCCCTCGCAGATGCTATTGCCGGATGCGCCCAGGGAAGGCGTTATCGTCAACCTCGCGGAGCTACGGCTGTATTATTACCCGCCGGGAGAAAACCGCGTTCAGGTGTATCCCATCGGCATCGGTTTGCAGGGACTGGAAACTCCCGTCATGGACACCCGGATAGGGCAAAAGATCCCCAACCCGACGTGGACGCCGACGGCGGGCATACGCCAACGTTCGCTTGAGCGGGGGATCACGCTGCCGCCGGTGATCCCTGCCGGGCCAAATAACCCGCTGGGACGCTATGCGCTGCGTCTGGCGCACGGTAATGGGGAATATCTCATTCATGGCACCAGCGCGCCGGATAGCGTAGGTCTGCGCGTGAGTTCCGGTTGCATTCGCATGAACGCGCCGGACATCAAAGCGTTATTTGCGCAGGTCAGAACGGGGACGCCGGTAAAAGTGATTAACCAGCCGGTGAAATTCTCTGTCGAGCCGAATGGCATTCGTTATGTAGAGGTGCACAGGCCGCTATCGCCGGAAGAAGAGCAAAACGTGCAGACGATGCCCTACGTGTTGCCTGCGGAATTTACCGCGTTCAGAAACGCGCAAGGGGTGGATAGTCGCCTGGTCGATAAGGCGCTATACCGGCGAGCCGGGTATCCAGTCAGCGTGAGCGCCGGGCAGACGCCAGCGGTAAATACGACCGCAGTCGAATCCGCTCAGAACGGTTTTGTCGGGGAAGAGGGGCAAACGCGCGCGACGCAGTAGCCTTCGCGTAAACGACGGACAAAAAAATGGCGCACGATGTGCGCCATTTTATATCGTGCGTCAAATTACTTACGGACGTGGGATACTACTTTGTTGTCCAGACGCTGGTTCTCGCGAGCTGCGTCGTCTTTAGCAGCCTGAACGTCGGAACGCATTGCATTTACGTCATTACTCAGTTGCTCAACTTTAGCGCTCAGCGTCTGTACATCGGAAGACAACTGATCGATTTTAGCGTTGCTTGAACAACCTGCCAGTAACGTGGAACCCAGAACTACTGCACCTAAGATCAGCTGGTTAGTACGGTTCATAACAATAACATTATACTTTGCGTGGTTATATGGGTAAAAAAAATGGCGCACGATGTGCGCCATTTTTATTACGCAGGTACTATTACTTACGGTATTTAGTAGCCTGGTTGTCCAGACGCTGGTTAGCGCGAGCTGCGTCGTCTTTAGCAGCCTGAACGTCGGAACGCATTGCGTTCACGTCGTTGCTCAGCTGGTCAACTTTAGCGTTCAGAGTCTGAACGTCAGAAGACAGCTGATCGATTTTAGCGTTGCTGGAGCAACCAGCCAGCAGAGTAGAACCCAGGATTACCGCGCCCAGTACCAGTTTAGTACGATTCATTATTAATACCCTCTAGATTGAGTTAATCTCCATGTAGCGTTACAAGTATTACACAAACTTTTTTATGTTGAGAATATTTTTTTGATGGGAATGCACTTATTTTTGATCGTTCGCTCAAAGAAGCATCGAAATGCATGAAAGTCCCTAAAAAACCGAAAGAAAACAGGGGGCTTCCATCGGATTCTTCTTAGATAATCCGCAATTAGATAGTAAAATCCGATTTGATTTTTTTATTAATAGTGGCTATCGATTAAATAAAAAAAGCGCCGGAAGGGCGCTTTTTTAAACAAATTAATTCACACAACAATTATTACAGTACGTGAACAGAGGCGGTGTTAGTGGTGCCGCTTGGAACCAGCGCGCCGGAGACCATCACTACGACGTCGCCTTTCTGGGCGAGGCCGCTTTGCAGGGCGACATCTTTGCCCAGACGGTAGAAATCATCAGTAGAATTGATTTCTTTCACCAGCTGCGATACCACGCCTTTGCTCAGTACTAACTGACGGGCGGTCACTTCATTGGTGGTCAATGCCAGGATGGTGGCGTCCGGGAAGTATTTGCGCACGGCGCGAGCGGATTTACCGCCCTGGGTCGCTACCACGATCAGCGGCGCTTCCAGTTTTTCGGCGGTTTCTACCGCGCCGCGGCATACTGCTTCCGTAATGCGCAGTTTACGGCTGTCGTTGTTGTAGTCCAGACGGCTGTTCATGACGCGGTCGGTACGTTCGCAGATGGTCGCCATGATAGAAACGGCTTCCAGCGGGTATTTCCCTTTGGCGGATTCGCCGGACAGCATAACCGCATCCGTACCGTCGAGGATGGCGTTCGCTACGTCGCCTGCTTCTGCGCGGGTCGGACGCGGGTTTTTGATCATAGAATCCAGCATCTGAGTCGCGGTGATCACGACTTTACGTGCGCGGATACATTTTTCGATCATCATTTTCTGCGCAAAAATCACTTCTTCAACCGGGATTTCTACGCCCAGGTCACCACGCGCAACCATGATGCCGTCGGAAGCTTCGAGAATTTCATCGAAGTTGTTCAGGCCTTCCTGGTTTTCGATCTTAGAGATAATCTGGATGTTTTCGCCGCCGTGGGCTTTCAGATGCTCGCGAATTTCGACAACGTCAGAACGTTTACGGATAAAGGACGCAGCAACAAAGTCAACGCCCTGTTCGCAACCGAAGATCAGGTCCTGTTTGTCTTTTTCAGCCAGCGCTGGCAGAGCAATAGAAACGCCCGGCAGGTTAACGCCTTTGTTCTCGCCCAGATCGCCGTTGTTCAGCACCTTACAAATGACTTTATTGCCTTCGATGGCGGTCACTTCCATACCGATCAGACCATCGTCAACCAGGACGGTGTTGCCAACGCTCAGGTCGCTGGTGAAGCCTTCATAGGTGACGGCAACGATTTCATTATTACCGACCACGGATTTGTCGGTGGTAAAAGTGAAGGTTTGACCCGCTTTCAGCGAAACGTCGTTACCGCCTTCCAGTTTAATGGTGCGGATTTCTGGTCCTTTAGTATCAAGCAGAATAGCGGCTTTTTTCCCGGTTTTGCTCATCACGTTGCGCAAGTTCTGGATACGCTGACCGTGTTCTGCATAATCGCCATGAGAGAAGTTCAGACGCATCACGTTCATGCCCGCGTCCAGCATTTTGCTTAACATCTCTTCGGATTCGGTTTTCGGACCGATAGTACAAACAATTTTCGTCTTTTTCATGACAGTCTTAGTCTTTAAGTTGAGGAGGATATGGAAATCTGGCTTCGGGCGCGCACGGCCCGGAAGCTAAGCCTGTGTTGCTAAAGTGATGATGCCTCGCTCTAAGGATAGGTGACATCGAAAGAGCGTGCAGAGGAATGTGTGCTCGCGTTTCAGCCCAACGGGAAGGGGATAATTTTAGTCGTTGAGTTTTACAGTCCAATGCGCTGAAACCATTCAAGAGACAATTGGCGCGCATTATACGCTGAAATTTACAAAAAAGGAAAATGAAAACCCTGTTTCAAAAGACATCTGTGCAGATCCACAACGGTTTGTTATTACGCTGTTTACGATGTCGCTGGCGATAACGCCGCCCGAACAGGGGCGGCGTTGCGCAACAGTGGGTGTTGTTGCGCATAATGTCAATCGAGCAACTTTTTGCCTTCCAGGTCGATGGCGATGTTTTGGTTATGTGCTTTTCGATAGCACAGAATCGCTATCCCGATCGCCGCCCAGCTAATTCCGAGTATCAGAGCGTGAATGTTCATGTTTAAACAGACGTAGCCGATGACGATCATCCCCATGATCGGCGAAATGACATGGGCGAAAATGCGCCGCTGGGCTTTCATCCGGAAATTGAACAGGATAAACACACACAGGTTCACGACAAAAAAAGCGAAAAGCGCGCCAAAGTTCACCAGCGTGGAGATAGACTCAATCTTGCCGGAAAACAGGTAGCTGAGCAGCAGGGTGACGCCGCCGGTAAACAGAATGGCATAATCCGGCGTTTTACGCGTGGTATGGACGTGAGCGAGGACGGCGGGCAACATTCGGTCGCGCCCAATTGAAAATAGCACTCTGGACACCGCCGTTTGCGCGGTAATAATGTTGCCGACGGCGCACACAAACGCCACAATGATGGAAAATGCCACTTTGAGCCAGATACCGACAACGTTGCCGGCAATGGTGAAAAATGCTTCATTCGTCGCATTGCCTTCCGCGAAGCGGTCGACATTACCGGTGGCGAACGCCGCAAACGCCACAACGATAATAAACAGTACCGTCGCCAAAACTAACGCCAACAGCGTTGCTTTACTGACGGCGCGTCCCCCGCCTTCGCTTTCTTCACTTAATGTACTGATAGCGTCAAAGCCGAGAAAGTTCAGCGCAGCCACCGAAATCGCCGTCGCGATGAGCCCTGGGGTGAACCACTGTGAATCGAAAAAAGGCCGGAAGGAAAGCGTTATTTGACTACTGTCCAGCAGCATCAGACGGACAATGAGTAGCACGAAAATCGCCAGAATACCGAGTTGAATAAAGACCAGTAACTTATCGAATTTCGCCGTTTGCTGTATCCCGAGATAGTTGACTCCGGTGCCGATAGCCACATAAATCAACGGCCAGACCCAGACCGGGATTTGCGGTAAAATAGCGTGGACCGCGACGCCGCCCAGCACTGCCACGAGCGTAGGGAACAAAAGATAATCCAGCAGTAATATCCATCCGGTCAGAAACCCTACGGCGGGATTAATGCATACGCCAGCATACGCATAGGCCGAACCCGACGAGGAGATATGCTGCGATAAGGTAGAGTAGCTGTACGCGGTAAAAAACATCGCGATAGCGCCAATAATATAAACCAGCGCAACCATACCGTGCGAAAGATTATAAACGACGCCATAAAGAGAGACTGGCGCGATAGGCACCATAAACACCAGACCATAAAGCACTAAATCGGTAAGAGACAATTTTTTGACTTTTTTCATGATAAATACCTTAATGGCTTTTTATGCCAGATCGCGTAAAAACGCGCTTACCGCTGCGAGGCAGGGCGCGATATTTTCTTCATGCGGGTTATGGCTGCTGCCAGGAATAGTGACCGCGCGGCAGTCTGAAATGTGAGAGAGAAGCGGAGAGACGACGCGCTCGGTTGCCTGATCGTTTTCGCCGCGCAGTACCAGAACAGGACAGCGTATCTGGCACAAATGGGGCGTAATATCCCAGTCGGCAAGTTTGCCATTTGCCGCCAGTTCATTGGTTCCCCATAAAATGTGATAACCCGTAGGGTCGGCGGCGAACTGCGCATTAGAGCGCTGAACATGAACGGCTTCTTCCGCGAGGGTATAAACGTGTCTGGCATAATAAGCGACCAGCTGTTCCGGTGGGTTTTGATAAATGACGGCGGGCATAATGACGTTTTTGATATCGTCATCGGACATTGGCGTCAGAGCGTTAAAGAGCCGTATGGCTTCCTGTTGCCACAGGGCGATACTGGCCGGCGAACTGGCCAGTATCGTCCCGCGAAGCCCGGCAGGCTGTAAGCAGGCGTGCTCTGCGGCAAGCATTCCGCCCTAGGAATGTCCCAGTATCGAATACCCGTGTCCAATACCCAGGTGATGAATTAATTGGGTTAATTGACTGAGATAACGCGCAATAGTCCAGAAAGACGCGTCAGCATGAGGAAAATGCGTTGAACGACCGCAGCCATATTGATCGTAAAATATTACCATGCGCCCGTCATCAGCCAGACGGCGATAATTTAATAAATAATCAAAGCCGCCAGAAGGGCCGCCATGAAGGATAATGAGCGGCGTGAGTAATGATTTTCTGTCTCCATAAATCCGATAGCTTGTCAATATGTTTTCAGAAAACATTTCGCCATAGAGATAAGTATCATTCATATTCTTAATGACTCAGTGTGTGGCAGGGCAGGCGAAATTTATATTCGCCTGGGTAATATTATTTTTTTATTGTGTGTAAAACATTACACCAGAAGGTGGCGTAATGTTCCCATTGCAGAAACTGCGGGCTTCCCCAGTGCGGCGAACAATCACTGGCAAAGCAACATACTTTCCCTTTATGGTAAGTACCCATAACTAACAGTGGATCGCCATTAATTTCAGCAAGGACTTGACTATTTTCTTTGGCGATAAGCTTGTTATAGCCCAACAGCGGCGGCCATTCGCTAAATGGCTGGGTAATAACATGCTCTACCGCAGTATTTACTGCTTTACATCCTTGCGGTAGTTCTACGCGGTCATCTACATCCAGCATATCAACCGGCAATACCTCCGCCAGAACCGTATTTTTATAATTGGCTTTTGCTTCTATTCCCGTAAAGGATAAATACCCGCCGATCATCAACAGACCGCCGCCCTCAGCAACATAATCGGCGATAAGTTGTAATGCATCAGGAATAATGTCCATATTATAAAACGTTCTGTTTTGTAGCAGGAACGTATTGCTACCGATATCACTGATGACGATCGCATCATAGCAGGCTAATGCTTCGGCGGTATGTGGAAAACGAGTTTGCACAATATGGGCAGGCATGTAGTCCACATCGATATTACCCTAGCGTAAGCAGGATAATAAATAGTCTGCGCCTTCTTCATATTTGCTTGATGTAAAGCTATCAAAACCTTTAGAGTGAATCATATGAATGTGCCAGGATTCGCCAATAAATAAAATTTTCATTATGTCACCTGTTAATTAATGTGAATGACTTTATTAGATTGGGTACGCATTCGATGTAAAACCTGCAAGTGCTGAGGCATACTCGACGCACCGACTTGTTCCACCGCCAGAGAAGCGAAAGCGGAGGCATATTGAATGGCTGCGACCATGTCTGCTTGTCGCGCCAGCGCGGCGGCTAAGGCGCCATTAAAAGCGTCACCGGCCCCGGCGGCATCTTTTACCACGGCGCTCCACGCAGGAATATACAACGTGCGGGCGTGCTCACAGAGCAGAGATCCACGGGCGCCAAGGGTAATGATGACTTTTTTCACCCCGGATTGCAGAATAATATTTCCGGCTTTTTTCGCATCATTAATATCAGTAATGGTTACGCCGGATAAAAAAGAGGCTTCAGTTTCATTCGGCGTGATGATGTCAATATCAGATAATAAATGCGTTACCTGTTTCTTATAGGGGGCAGGATTCAGCATGATCATTTTATTTTCTTGTTTGCCCAGACGAATAAATTCAGTCAACGCTTCAATGTTCGTTTCGAGCTGCATTAACATAACGTCAGACTCGGCGATATAACGGTGTTGCTCGTTAATCTCTTGCGTGGTGAGCATCATATTGGCGCCAGGGTAGATGGCGATAATATTATCGCCATCCACGGCGGAGACATAGATCAATGCGCTACCGGTGGGCGCTTTATCTGTTTGATACGCGCTGTATGAGGCGATACCTGATTGAATAATATGATTCATAGCAAATGCGCTGAACTGATCTTTGCCCACTTTAAAAATAAAATGTGCCGCAGCGCCGGCATTGTTCGCCGCTAAAGCCTGGTTGGCTCCTTTACCGCCAGGATAGAATCCAAATTGACTGGCCAGAATGGATTCTCCGCTTTGTGGAAACCACGGCACGGTTGCTGAAACATCAATATTGAATGAGCCTAAAACACACACCTTGCCTGCTTTTTTTGGGTTTTCCCGGCGCAGTTTTGCATCCTGATGGATTGGCGTGGCGATAGTGCTGGAGATATCAATCTTATTTTCAGTGATAAGCTTACTCAGCGCGTCACGGTTTAAAATCCCTCCGCCATAGCAACGCTGAAGCATACCTGATTTCTGGAAATAGCGTAGATCGGAACGAATAGTCTCCTGGCTAACCTTATAAAGGTCTGAAAGTTTACTGACGCTAACACTATTATCCTTTATCAGTAAATTAATGATGGCATGACGTCTTTCTTCTTTAAACATATTGCCTCCGGGTAGTGAGTTGAATTGTATTTATGGCAATGTTGTCATGCGGTGAATTCAATCACAGATTATGCGGTCAACCGGAAGTAACCCCAAATGAATGTCAATAATCAGAAGCGCAGCCAATGTGTTAAATATTAATTGCTTACAGAAGGGGAAAATAGTTTTGTGAGTGTTGTCATATATTTTCTATGTAATATGACGGGGTGAACGTAAAATAGTTGGGCTTGCACGATTCAGTGAGTATATGCAGCCGGACAGCGTTCGCTTATCAGTCGCTACCCTCGACGAAATAAGACGATATCGCTCTCCGGCCCGGGGGTTATATACGCTCGATTTTTGCCGGCAGCCCCTGACGTACTGCCGCGCCAGAAACCCAGTCGAGCCAGGTGTTGGTAATGGTTCTTGTCGGATCGGCAAAGCCCAGATCGTTAAGATTTATGCCTGCCCTGATTTGTGGATCATACGGCATAGGCACGCCATCCAGAGAGTGCTGCGTTGCGCCCATCTCGCGGTGGCCATATCCGTGTTCGATGGCGATGACGCCTGGCATCACGCCATTTAACAAACTGATTTGCGCCACGACCTGACCGCCCGGCGTAATGATCCGTACCCGATCGCCATGTTGCAGTCCATAACGCTCGCCGTCTTGCGGATTCAGCGCCACCAGGTTTGCTGGCTTCACATGGTGTAAGCGCGGGATGACGGCTGTTGAGCTGGACATGGTATTTGATTTAAATGAAATCAGTTTCAGCGGCCATTGCCCAATGGGAAACTGGTCGTCAATCGCACGACCATCTGACAAACGCGCCGGATACCAGACCGGGCAACCGCTGAAGCGCTCCCCGGTGATGGCGTGACGGTGGGCGGCGACATCTGCATTCCAGATCTGTAAGGGTTTTTTCCACGCGTTACCTAACCGTTGCTCCGTATAGCCGCTATCCTCGGGCGCAAACCGGCCGCCACGCGAGTAGATAAACGCCACGCGACCGACCTCATCAGCTTTAAGCGTGTGCTGAATTGCTGGCAGAATGCGGCTGACGCCGGTAAGCGAAATATCTTCCTGATTTGCCAGCGCGACCGGCGTCTTGCCCATAAAGGCGATATTAGCGGCTACGCGCAGATAGAAGTCTTCCGCCCGGTTCAGTGGAAAAGTATTGCCCTGCGGATCGGTTATCGCCCGGTCGCCGAAGCCGGGCAGATGGAGCCGTTTTGCTACCGCAATACAAAATGCTTCCATTGAGACAGGTTGCCCGTCCACCGTTCGGCGAGTGGCGGGGGCGACAACCGGCCAGCGGGCGGTAGTGGCTTTACTGGCTACGCCGCCCCAGGGCGCCGTAAAGCCCCAGCTCTCAAAATTGTGCGTATCCGGCACAATGTAATCCGCCAGCGCCGTCGTTTCATTCATAAAGGCGTCAATCGCGATAAAGAGCGGCAGTCGGCGAGGGTCTTTTAGCTTTTCTTCCGCCACGGCGCGTAGACCGGGAACACCGTAAAACGGGTTGCTCATATTGGAAATCCAGGCTTTAAGCGGATAAGGATAGCCTTCGAGCGCGGAGGTCAACAGTTCGGTAAGCTGGCCTGCCACAAAGGGATACCACGGCGCTTTGGCTGGATAAGGGGATTGCCCGCCGGCAATTTTGTCGCGGTATTCTTCCGATGCTTCATAAGCGGTTTTGCTACGGGCAATACTTAACCCGGACGGTTTCACTTTTCCGGCAAAACTGTTCATGTTGTAGCGGGGGCCGTCGCTAACGCCGTTGAATTTGCCGCCGCCGACAAAGACGCCGCCGGACAAGCTGAGGTTGCCGATCAGCGCGTTAAGCATCATGACCGACCAGGCGTTATAAAACCCATTGCCGGCCATCATGCCGCCGTGACTGATGACCGCGGCTTTACGTCCGTGACTGGTAAAGGTTTCCGCCAGCGCGATAATTTGCGCTTCCGGTACGCCGCACTGTTCGCTGTATTGCGCCAACGAGAGCTTTTCTGCCGCCTCTTTCAGGCGTTGCAACCCGCTCTTCACCGTGACCCGTTGGCCGTCGGCGAGCGTAACGTACTGCGTCACGAAAAGCCGTGCCTGTCGGCAAGTGGACGCATCGACCAACTCGCCGTCGGTATTCAGCACGACAGGGGTCTCTTCGCCATCGGGCGTAAGATGGCGCAGCGTCAGGTGTTGTCCGGCAAGCGTCGGCAGTTCATCCGCAATGACCAGGTGCGTGGCGTTGGTCCAACTTTGCTCGCCGGCCTGCTGCATAGCCTGTACGCCGGGAATCGCCAGATAATCAGCATTATAACGTTCATTATCCATGATCCAGCGGATCATCCCCATTGCCAGCGCCGAATCGCTGCCGGGCATGACCGGTTGCCAGCGACCGCGAGGATCGGCGAGCACCGTTGATAAGGGGAGGGCGGGGGCAACCACGACGTATTGAAAATTCTCACGCAGTCGGGCGCTCGCCAACTGACGTGCCTGGCGTTTAAACGGATTGCCGGACTGTGCCGGGGAGGTGCCCATAAAGAGCGCAAACTCCGCGTTTTCCCAGTCGGGTTTGACATGCGGGTTTTTATCCAGATCGCCCATCAATGCCCCGGAGCCGGCCCGGTAAGCCAGTCCACAGTAGGCGCCATGCGCGCCGAAATTCTTGCTGCCGAAGCTATTTAGCGCAAAACGACGCAGAAACGCATCGCGGCCTTCGTCGCTGGTATTCGTGACCAGTAACTGATTGGTTTTGGGCCCGAAACTGGGGTGCTTTGCGTCAATTGGCGTATCCGGCGCATGAATAGCGCGCAGTCCGTCCACATGACCTTCGCCAAACAGATCGCCGCCTTCCACGACTTCTTCAATAAGTTGCTCAAAGCTGATGCGCTGCCATTTCCCTTCGCCGCGTTTACCCACGCGTTTCATCGGTTCAAGCAGTCGTAGCGGACTGTACAGGCTTTCCAGCAGCGTGGCGCCGCGCGCGCAGGCGGTTGAGCGGGCGTCAAGACCGCTTTCTCCCGCCAGTTGCTCCATGGCTTCGCTAAAAGGGACGGACGAGTCAATCGGGTGTTCCTGCGACAAGGGGTGATAGGGATTGCCGGCGATGCGTATCACTTTGCCATCGGCATTAACCCGGGCGCGGATACCGCACTGTGTCCAACAGCCGAAGCATTGCGTCATGGCGATGGTTTGTTGTGGATTTTGCTGCCAGTGCGTTTGCGCCTGCGCCTCCGGAATTAACGCATTGCCAAAGATGCGGTCGCGCGTTACCTTGCCGGATGTCCCGTTTAACAGGCCATCAATTGCGCGTTTCGCCACATCACGGTAGCTCAGACCAAAAGTGACCATCCCACCGACGGCGAGACCGACTTTTAGCCACTGACGACGGGTTAAATTAGCCATGTTGTAATCTCCTGGTGAGTCCGTTCAGCGTTTCACGAATAATAATCAGTAGCGCTATCCACAGGCCGAAGGTGCCGAGAATAGCCAGCCATCCGTTCCGCCTGGTAACGAGTAAGGGTTAAATTGCGCGTTGAACTTGGGGACGGTTTGTACCTGAATCAACAATGTCCAGCGCATCAGCCAACATAGCGCCAGCGCGCTGAGAACCAGCAGGACGCGTCTTAGCTGCGATAACGGATGACGTAGCGTCAGGCTACAGAACAGCAGCGTGAATACCCACAGCGCTAGCCAGCCGACAGCGTAATATTTGGCTGACAGGGCGACGGTAATCCACTGACGGATTGCCGTGCCGGAAAGCGTATCGCCGCTAACCCACATGGCCACAACCAGCCCCAGCGCCGCCAGCGTCCAGATTTGTCCCCACAATATTTTTGGCAGCCTTACCGAGTCGCGTCGGGCGGCGACAATCATCAGCGCGAAGAACGCCTGTAAGGCGCTAAGGAACATAGCCACGGGGAAGGCGTAGCTAAACCAGATTGGGCGCGCCAGCACAACGGAGACTTCGCGGCCGGTATAAATCAACAGGCCCACCGCGCAAAGCGCGCTGGCTAACGCCAACCATTTAGTGACGTTGTAACTTTTATTGAATAATCGTTTAATCTGCTGCGCCAGGAACCACAGAGCGAGAAATCCGGTAAACAGCGGCAGGAACAACGCTCCCCAGGGCATCCACGACCAGGGCGTCGGCCAGGCATAGAAATGCCAGACGCGGGCAGTCTGGTGCAGATCCGCCGTCAGCGCCAGCGGTGCGGTAATCGCACAGGTAATGGCAATCAGTAATGCCCGATTTTCTTCTGTTGCGGCGTCTTTTTTCCGCCAGTGAAGATAACAGGCAAACAGTGCGGCGCAGGCGGCAATGCCAATAAAAAAGAAATATTGTACCGCCCACGGCAGCCAACTAATGTCCTGCGGGTGAGCCAGCACTTCTTCAATGATGAGTGAATGCGTCATTCAGACCTCCTGCCAAAGCGCGGGCTGCGCACGGCCCATTAATGGGGTGACAAAGGCGTCGTCCAGACCCAGGTAGAAAACATGGGGCGACGTGCCGTTTTCCGGCTTTAATACCTTGATAGCGTCGCGATGCTGATGAAGCATGGTGGCGATGCGGCTATGGGGATCTTTGATATCGCCAATAATACGCGCGCCGCCGACGCAGGACTCTACGCAAGCGGGTAACAGCCCGGCTTCCAGACGATGGACGCAAAACGTGCATTTATCGGCAGTTTGCGTTTCATGATTGATAAATCGGGCGTCGTAAGGACACGCCTGGACACAATAGGCGCAGCCGACGCAGCGTTTGTTATCCACCACCACAATGCCATCTTCCCGCTGAAAGGTGGCTTGTACCGGGCAGACCGGCACACAGGGGGGTTATCGCAATGGTTGCACAGACGCGGCAATAGCACATTCGTGACTTCCTGACTACCTTCACGCTGGACCTGGTATTGGTTCACCGTCGTACGAAACGCGCCCTGCGGCGTTTGGTTTTCAATAGTGCAACTTACGGTACAGGACTGACAGCCGATACAACGCCGCAGGTCGATAAGCATGGCGTAACGGTGTCGGGGAGAGCCTTCATGCCGCTCCGGCGAAAAAGGAAATTTCGCTTCAGCCAGCGGAACCAGCGAGGCGCCAGCGGTCAGGACGCCGAGCTGCTGGAGAAATTGCCGTTTACTGCTGTCCATATTGACTCCCGTCCACATTGCCAACAATGAAACATTTGTCACGATGTTGGTTCATGTGTAATGAATAAAAAATGTTGATGATTTACAGTGTAAAAATCGAGACGGGGTGTGCTCTATTGTGGTTAACCACATACCCGGCTTGTTGTTGATCTAAAACAACATAATTGACAGGGATATTGGGGTGAGAGGTAAAACCGTAAGGCGCCTGGCGGTGTTGGCGGCAGTAGGGCTACTTTGTCATGGCGCGTGGGCAGGGACGTGGAATATCGGTATTTTGGCCATGCGCGGCGAGGCGTCTACGCGTAGCCACTGGCAACCGTTGGCAAAGACATTAAGCCAACAGCTTCCAGGCGAAACCTTTCATATCCAGCCGCTGGATCTGCATCAAATGCAGGAAGCCGTTAACCAGGGAACCGTGCAGTTTGTGATAACCAACCCGGCGCAATTTGTCCAACTGAACAGCCATGCGCCGCTGCGCTGGTTAGCTTCCCTGCGTTCCACGCGCGATGGGAAAGCGGTGAGTAATGTTATTGGCAGCGTGATTTTGACCCGGCGCGATAGCGGCATCACCACGGCGCATGATCTCATCGGTAAGACAGTCGGCGCGATTGATGCTCAGGCGTTTGGCGGCTATTTATTAGGCTATAAAGCGCTCAGCGACGCGGGCTTACGCCCGGAGCGCGATTTTCATCTTCGTTTTACCGGATTTCCTGGCGATGCCTTAGTCTATATGCTGCGCGAAAAAGCGGTGCAGGCGGCAATTGTGCCAGTGTGCCTGTTAGAAAATATGGATCAGGAAGGATTGATTAATAAAAAGGACTTTATCGCGCTGCTTTCCCGACCGACGCCACTGCCTTGCTTAACCAGTACGCCGTTATATCCTGACTGGTCGTTCGCGGCGCTACCTGCGGTAAGCGATGCGCTGGCGGATCGCGTAACGCGAGCGCTATTCAACGCGCCCGCCGCCGCGTCATTTCACTGGGGCGCGCCAGCGTCGACCAGTCAGGTGGAAGCTTTGCTGCGTGATGTTCGTCAGCACCCTCAGCAGCGCCGACTGTGGCTGGATGTCAAAAGTTGGTTAATCCAGCACCAGCTAATGGTCGGTGGCGTGATTCTGGCGTTCCTGTTGCTCACGCTCAATTATATTTGGGTCATGCTGCTGGTGCGTCGACGCGGAAAACAACTGGAACGTAATAATGTAGTCCTTCATCAGCATGAGCGGGCGCTGGAAACCGCCCGGCAAATGAGCGTGTTGGGTGAAATGACCTCCGGGTTTGCCCATGAGCTTAATCAGCCGCTTTCCGCGATTCGACATTATGCCCAGGGGTGCCTGATTCGACTGCGCGCTGCAGATGAACAGCATCCCTTGCTGCCGGCGCTGGAGCAGATTGACCAGCAGGCGCAACGCGGTGCGGATACTCTGCGTAACCTGCGTCACTGGGTCAGCCAGGCGCAGGGCAACCCGGTGCTAACCGAAGCGTGGAAGGCCATAGCCATTCGCGAGGCGATTGATCATGTCTGGCAATTGTTGCGTATGGCGCAACAGTTTCCGACAGTGACTCTGCATACCGAGGTTAGCGCTGCGCTGCGCGTAACGCTGCCGTCAGTGCTGCTGGAACAGGTACTGGCGAATATCATTCTTAATGCGGCTCAGGCGGGCGCCACCCATTTATGGGTCGTTGCTGAACGCACTGAACACGGCATCAGTATCGCTTTACAGGATAACGCCGGGGGAATCGATGAGGCGCTATTACGTCAGGCGTTTCAGCCGTTTATGACCACCCGCAAAGAGGGGATGGGCTTAGGGCTGGCGATTTGCCAGCGGCTGGTGCGGTATGGGCGGGGCGATATCAGTATCAGGAACCAGACCGCGCCGGACGGTCTGTCGGGAACGGTGGTCACGATACATTTCTTACATGAAAATGGGGGCAGGGATGGCGACAATTCATCTACTGGATGATGATACGGCGGTCACTAACGCGTGCGCGTTTTTACTGGAAAGTCTGGGATATGACGTAAAATGCTGGACGCAGGGGGCGGATTTTTTGGCGCAGGCCAGTCTGTATCAGGCTGGGGTCGTATTACTGGATATGCGAATGCCGGTACTGGATGGGCAGGGCGTTCATGATGCGTTGCGCCAGTGCGGAAGTACCCTGGCGGTTGTTTTTCTTACCGGGCATGGCGATGTACCGATGGCCGTGGAGCAGATGAAACGCGGCGCCGTCGATTTTCTGCAAAAACCGGTATCGGTAAAACCGCTACAGGCGGCGCTGGAGCGTGCGCTGACGGTTTCATCGGCAGCGGTGGCGCGTCGTGAGATTATACTGTGTTACCAGCAGTTGACGCCGAAAGAGCGTGAGCTGGCCAGCCTGGTGGCAAAAGGATTTATGAACCGTGAAATTGCGGAAGCGATGAATATCGCGGTGCGTACCGTAGAGGTGCACCGCGCCAGAGTCATGGAAAAAATGCAGGCCGGTAGCCTGGCGGAACTGATTAGGCGTTTCGAAAAAATGGCCTCGCCAGAGACCAGAATACGAACAACGTATGAGCCATGAATAATAAACCGCGTTATTTCTTTGATTTTTATCAAATTTTGTTTAATTGAGAAGACTGTTATATTCTGTTGGTTTGAGCTGGCGACGAGTAAAGCGTATGACAAAACCGACAAAAGATGACGAACTGTACCGCGAGATGTGCCGGGTGGTGGGCAAGGTCGTGCTGGAAATGCGCGATCTGGGGCAGGAGCCTAAATATATTGTTATTGCGGGCGTGTTAAGAACTGCGCTGGCGAATCAACGCATCCAACGTAGCGCGTTAGAAAAACAGGCTATGGAAACCGTGATTAACGCTCTGGCGCGGTCATAGCCGGTATCATGGTGGGAACGGCCTGTTGGCAATGACGAAATGCTAGTGGGCATCGCCTTTGAATCGTCGCGATTGTCACCATGGCGGGCTGGTTGCCCGCCGTTAGCGATGCGCAGGGTTATCAGGTGATGGCTAAGCGCAGCCCTAACGTATCAGGGTACGGCTCAAAATAATTCTGGCTGCGTAGATAGTCATCTGGATGTTCCGCCAGATAGTGCTTCAGCAGCGTTAACGGTGCCAGGATAGGTAGTTGGCCCGCCCGGTAGCCGAGAATCACCTCGCGTAATTCCGCGCGTTGCCTGCTGTTCAACGCGCGGTGAAAATAGCCCTGGATATGCATCAGCACATTGGTGTGATTTTTACGTGAAGCGGGGTGGCGCAGGATAGCCATCAGTTTTTCTCTGTATCGGACAAAGAAGGCATCCAGATCGCCCCACTCATGCAGACGCGCGACGAAAGGGCCAATTTCGCGGTAGCCGGCCTGGTGGTGGGCGAGAAGCTGAAGTTTGTATCGGCTATGAAACGCGAGCAAACTGTGACGACTCAAGCCCTGCGCGCGTAGCGCATTTAATTCATGTAGCGCGAAGATACGTGCGATGAAATTCTCGCGTAGTACCGGATCGTGCAGGCGACCATCTTCCTCTATCGGCAGCCAGGGATATTTGTCCATCATCGCGGCGGTAAACAGCCCCGTGCCAGCTTTGCGGCCCCTGTTACCCTTTTCATCATACAGGCGAACGCGCTCCATTCCGCAACTGGGCGATTTTGCACACACAATAAACCCCGCCAGTTCGCCTATTGTTGGCAGAAACCGATCGGCAAAGGCATTCATTCGCTCGGTGACGTCATCGTGCGGGGCATGGCTATAGCGCATCCGAATGTCGCCACAGGTCGTCTGGATAAGACGCAGCGCAGGGCGAGGCACGGGCAGGCCGATCGCCACCTCCGGGCAGATCGGTTTGTAGTCCACCCACGGCGCCAGAGAGTTCATGACAAAATCCATACGCTTATGTCCGCCATCAAAGCGTACCGTGGCGCCAGTCAGACATCCGCTAATGCCGACTACGGGTTTGTTATTCATGATTCCCCCTTATTGAAAGTACGACGACTGACGCCAATGGCGCAAAATGTTATCTCACGCTTATTTAAAACTTACACAACTTTGTTTTTTTGTCTAAGTTTTCGCGGAGATTTTTTTGGCGTAGTTAAATATCAATAAGATAGAATGAAGGGAAGAAATCTATTTCAGCGCTTATAGCGTGATAACCTCCAGCGAAGCGACCACGTTGCGCCACTGGGCAAGCTGTTTTTTCTGCCCGGCAGTGAGCTTTCCGGTGGTCACCAGGAACCATTTTCTCTGGGCGAACAGCTCGGGCGCCAGCGCGGCTGGTGGAGAGGGAAGCACATTGAGCCGCAGCTCTTGTCCGGTACGAGTCAACGCTTCCAGCCAGATTTCACAGTGATCCGAGAGATGCCATCCGCTAATAAAGGCATTGTTGCCAGGCGCTTTTCTGTCGCCTTCAAGGCAAAAAGAGGTGTAAGCAATAATGATGCCATCCAGTATTTCGCGCAGCGTCATCACGGCGGGAGGGTGCGCGGACACTTTGCTGCGCAACGGACGCAATAAATGGGTCACCAGTTCTGCGCGAGGATATTCCCGGCCACAGTCATAAATCAACTGCCGCAGCGCGTCAATTCGCCCTTCGTGGAGATGTTGGAGCATCGTCTCCTGGATCGTTATCCAGTTATCGCCCAGGCGAATGACCGGACGCGACAGTAAGGGTTTGACCTGGCTTATCGGTACGCCTTTTCTCACCCAGTCGAGGATGCTAAGCGCTTGTCGAATATCGTCATCGCTGTATAAGCGATGCCCGCCATCAGTACGCTGCGGTTTCAATAAACCATAGCGTCGCTGCCATGCCCTTAGCGTGGCGGCATTGATACCGCATAGTCTGGCAAATTCGCCTATAGAATACGACATGGTAAAGCCCGTTAAATAAGGGGATTCTACTATATCATGCTCAAATGAAGACTAAGGTAGTGATAAATGGTGCGGCATACTAGGGCATCCGTATGGATTTTGTCGATGATGAGCAATACTGCGTGGCGTAAGGCTCATCAAAATATGACCAATGCTTAATACCATCGGACGCCCCTGGTTAATACTCTATTAACCTCATTCTTCGGGCACAGTTAAGTAACTCTGTCACTTTATGAACCTGTAGCTTTCTCATCATATTCATCCGGTGTGTTTCGACGGTTTTTATACTGATATGTAGCTTTTCGCTGATCCCATGATTGGTATACCCCTCGTCAATAAGTTTAAGAACCTGACGCTCGCGCAAAGTAAGCAGTTGATGATTGGTCGTGTCAGCGTTTAATTCAGCCAGGATAGCTTCCCGATTCAACGTTGGGTCAATGTAACGCTTGTTTACTGCTACTGTTTGCAATGCCGCTAACAGAACTTGCTGACTACTGCTTTTTAAAACATAGCCATTAGCACCTGCGGCTAAAGTTTTAATGGTCATATACTCTTGTTGGTATGCTGTGTAAACCAGAATATTCATTGCTGGCCAACGCTGATGTAATTGAGGAATGATATCCAGGCCATTGATGCCAGGTAAGCTAAGATCAAGGATAAGTATGTCAGGCTCGTATGCGCAACAGGCATTATAAACCTCAAGACCATTTTTAACATGCTCTACAATTTTAAAATGAGGCCAGGGTAATAAGGCATTCATAATGCCGTTAATGATGATTTCATGATCGTCTACTAATAAGATCTTATATTCTTTCATTTTGCTGCCCTCGCGAAAATTAAGATAATATTAAGTAATGGTGTAGTTTTTGAAGATCATACGTATTTTCTGGCGTAAGTCGGTTAGTTCCTTCAGCGCGATGATTTTCCCCATTTTTACGCGATTCTCAATGTCTATGACATAGCATACCAATTCAGTCTGCCCTATTTGACCTAAACAGCCTTTTAATGTGTGAATTAACTGATCGATTTTTTGTCCAGCCGATACAGCATTTTCAATATCAGCCAGC
Organism: Salmonella sp. GDC200615; assembly: GCF_050574145.1. Lineage (NCBI taxonomy): Bacteria > Pseudomonadati > Pseudomonadota > Gammaproteobacteria > Enterobacterales > Enterobacteriaceae > Salmonella > Salmonella sp. GDC200615. The sequence continues at coordinate 2,118,904 of NZ_CP192247.1, forward strand.
AAGAGGTCCAGTGATTGGAAAATCTTGCTATTAATGACCATATCATCTGTCGCCAGTAACGCTGAGCAGCGACTCGGATCCTGCTCCTGTAGCTCTATATTTCGCAAAAGTTGATATTCTGCGGCAATACTGATATAGCGAGCTAAGGTAGCCAATGTCACTGGTTTGGTAATGTAATGATGAATCCCATTTTTTTTACAACGATGAATATCTTCTGTCGCTACGCTAGCGGATAGCGCCACAAACATGCAGTCAGGATCTAAATTATTCGGCTCATCGTGCCATAATTGTACACATTCAATACCATCTATTTCTGGCATTCTAATGTCAATCAGTACTAAATCGAATCGCTGCTGTTGTGATAAAGTCAGAGCCTCGTTACTACTGGCGGCAACAGTGACGTGTTGTCCCAGGCTGACAAGCATTTTGCCGATGATATCCCGATTAATATCGGCATCATCAACCAAAAGAATCTGCAACTGCCAGGGGGGTAACAAATTATTTATTACTGGTATATTTGGTGTACACAATATTAACTGTTGCGCCAGGTCGTAGAGTTTTCCGGGGAAATACAAAAGCTCTGCGTTGAGAAGCGCATTTTGCTGGTGGGGTGGTTCGCCGCGTATTCCCCAGCAAGCCAGTTGGCGATGCAGGCAGAACGGCGCTGATAGTGTCCCTTTAATTGGTTGAGGCGGCTGGTATTCTTGTAAGGGTAATACTAGCGAGACACAGGTTCCAACCCCGGGGACACTTTTTAGTGTCAGATTACCGCCCATCATTTTAGCCAGGCTTGACGCAATAGTCAGTCCAATTCCTGTACCTTGCGAATTTGTGTCTGCTTGATAAAAAGCAGTAAAGATTTGAGACTGCTGCTGTATTTCAATCCCTTTACCGCTATCGCTAACCAGAAATATTAATTGTTCCTCATGACGCTTGACCGTCAGACGTATCCCTCCGGTTTCGGTAAATTTTACCGCATTCCCGAGTAAATTAACCAAAATTTGCCGTAAACGGATACTGTCGGTATGAAAATAGAGAGGGACATGTTGACCGACAAAAGTACGTAATGACAGTTTTTTGCTTTGCGCTGGCCCCTGGATGGTTTGCATTGCCTGGTCCAGTAACGGCAGTAACGCTGTTTCTTCCATATGTAATGTGAAATGACCAGACTCGATGCATGAAAAATCCAGCAGATTATTAATAATAGCTAACAAAGACAGTGTACAATTTCTGGCGGTATCAGCTAATCCTTGCTGCTCTATGTTTAAAGGGGTGGTTTGTAATAATTCAATCGCACCGAGTACGCCATTCATCGGAGTACGTAACTCATGACTTATTACCGTAAGATGAATGCTTTTACGTTTGTTAGCTCGCTCAGCGCGTTTTTTTGCTTCATTTAGCGCCTGGGTGCGCTCTGCGACTTTGTTTTCCAGATTGTCGTATTGGACTTGTAGAGTATCAAGCAGTTGGTTAAAAGCACCGGCAATACTATCTAATTCATCCAGTCGTTGTGCTGGTAAACGTGTGCTCAGCGGTGCAGTTGCGGTTTTATTAATGACATCGACAAAACGCCATAACGGTTTGGCCAGTGAGCGATGTAGTAACCAGCAAAAAGCCGACGTCATCAACACCAATGCTGTTAATGTAAAGGGGATTTGTTGAAGGATAATTTTTAAGATGCGATTATGTAGATTACCGTATGGGTACAGCGTAACCAGACTCCATCCGGGGCCATGCAAGGTTGTGCGTAATATCAGAAATCCGGGAATTTGCTGCCATCCATCATGCAGCGTTACATTTTCTAACTGTGTACGTATTTTTTGCGGGATGTATGAAAACGGCAATAAGTGGTTGTTTTGATCCAGCCATACTCGAATACTATCATCTAATGGCAGGTGGCTCTTAGTAATGAGATCGGGAAGTTTAACCGTCACCCCAAAAAATACGCCTTGCTGATCGGCAACCGCAACGGAAGCGTGCCATCCTTTGCCGTTTATGTATTCTGGTTCACTCCAGTAAAACCCGGCATGGGTTGGGTATAAAGGAAAGCTTTTTCGCGTTAAAGGCTGTAGAGTTGAATAATCTGAAGGGTTATCAGTAGATAATAACGAAATCTCATTTTTATGATTAAGAATAAAACTATCGCGACGAAAGCTATTTTCATCGATATCAGAGGACTGCAGAAAGAGACGGTGCTTCTCTCCGTTTAGCGTCGGCGTGCAATTTGAAGGACCGACAGATAGATGCCGGCTCACCTCAGGGAAAATATCGTTATGATGAATCTCAGTCGCTAATGAGCATTGATACATTAAATTTTTAGCGTCACGTTCAGCTTCTTCAAACCGTTGATTGCTTAGTACAATATTCATCTCGGATAGAACGGATAAATCCTCTATTATATGCTGCCGTTTCTGAACCATTGATATATAAGCTGCGGTAAGCACAGATAGCAGCCAAATAATTATTGTTGTTAATAAAAATAAAAAAGTTAGCCTGATTACTAAAGATGTTTGCAGCGTATTCTTGAGATTGAGCAAATTCATAATGCTTCCCTCCAGTTGCCTGTTGCAAAATCTTTGGCACTTGATCACTATCGCAGTACATATAGTTTCATCAGAAGATTAATCGATGGTGTTATCATTAGGAAGATAAATTTCTTCATATATAACCCAGTCGATGACTACAATTACTTTTTAATAAGATGGCGATGTAAAAACATCGTAACAGTTTATTTAATAAATAATTTTTCAAATTGTAAGTTTTTATGTCAGTGCTGAAAATGTAATTGTGAATTTATCGGAAAATCCGAATGATAGAATCGCCTGTGACAAGGTATATGTAGACAGCATCCTGATATTGTACAAGAAAAGTATAGTCGAAATAAATGTGAATCAGGCTTTTTACGGATGTGGTTGTGAGCGAATTTGATAGAAACTCCCATTTATGTCTGAGGAGGGATTCATGCTGGCAGTTTTAAAAGGCATTCCATTAATTCAGGATATCAAGGCCGAAGGTAATAGCCGATCCTGGATAATGACTATTGATGGGCATCCTGCCAGAGGAGAAATTTTCTCAGAAGCATTTTCTATTTCTTTGTTCTTAAATGACCTGGAAAGCTTACCTAAGCCTTGTCTTGCCTATGTGACACTACTGCTTGCAGCACACCCGGACGTCCATGATTATGCTATACAGCTCACAGCGGATGGGGGATGGTTAAACGGTTATTATACCACAAGTAGTAGCTCTGAGCTTATTGCTATTGAGATAGAAAAACACCTGGCTTTAACTTGCATTTTAAAAAATGTAATACGCAATCACCATAAACTTTATTCGGGTGGGGTATAAAATGGTAGTAAATAAACGTTTAATCTTAATTTTACTATTTATACTCAATACAGCAAAGAGTGATGAGTTATCATGGAAAGGTAATGACTTCACCCTTTATGCCAGACAAATGCCATTAGCAGAGGTTTTACATCTGCTCTCAGAGAACTATGATACGGCTATTACTATTAGCCCATTGATAACAGCTACATTTAGTGGAAAAATTCCGCCTGGACCACCGGTCGATATTTTGAATAACCTGGCAGCACAATATGATTTGCTTACCTGGTTTGATGGCAGCATGTTATATGTATATCCTGCATCGTTATTAAAACATCAGGTTATCACTTTCAATATTTTATCTACTGGACGGTTCATTCATTACTTACGCAGCCAGAATATTCTTTCATCACCGGGATGCGAGGTTAAAGAAATTACCGGTACCAAAGCTGTGGAGGTGAGCGGTGTTCCCAGCTGCCTGACTCGTATTAGTCAATTAGCTTCAGTGCTGGATAATGCGTTAATCAAACGAAAAGACAGTGCGGTGAGTGTAAGTATATACACGCTTAAGTATGCCACTGCGATGGATACCCAATACCAATATCGCGATCAGTCCGTCGTGGTTCCAGGGGTCGTGAGTGTATTGCGTGAGATGAGTAAAACCAGCGTACCGGCGTCATCGACGAACAATGGTTCACCCGCTACACAGGCATTGCCCATGTTTGCTGCCGACCCACGCCAGAATGCAGTGATCGTTCGTGATTATGCGTCCAATATGGCCGGGTATCGGAAACTTATCACAGAATTAGATCAACGCCAGCAGATGATAGAGATTTCGGTGAAAATTATCGATGTTAATGCTGGAGATATTAACCAGTTAGGCATCGACTGGGGAACGGCAGTGTCGCTGGGTGGCAAGAAAATTGCGTTCAATACAGGTTTGAATGACGGTGGTGCTAGCGGTTTTTCAACGGTAATCAGCGATACCTCAAACTTTATGGTGCGTTTGAATGCCCTGGAAAAAAGCTCTCAGGCTTATGTACTTTCCCAGCCATCTGTGGTGACTTTAAATAATATCCAGGCTGTGCTGGATAAAAATATTACTTTCTATACCAAACTGCAGGGAGAAAAAGTGGCTAAACTTGAATCCATCACTACGGGTTCTTTGTTGCGCGTTACACCTCGCTTGTTAAATGATAATGGCACGCAAAAAATAATGCTTAATCTTAATATTCAGGATGGACAACAAAGTGATACGCAAAGCGAAACAGACCCGCTGCCCGAAGTGCAAAATTCTGAAATTGCTTCGCAGGCCACATTATTGGCCGGGCAAAGTCTATTGCTGGGAGGATTTAAACAAGGTAAACAAATCCACTCGCAAAATAAAATTCCTTTATTGGGCGATATTCCTGTCGTAGGCCATTTGTTTCGCAATGATACGACTCAAGTACATAGTGTAATCAGGCTTTTTTTGATTAAAGCCTCAGTAGTAAATAATGGCATATCTCATGGTTAATCCAAAGAGTTCCTGGAAAATACGTTTTTTAGGTCACGTTTTACAAGGCCGGGAAGTATGGCTGAATGAAGGTAACCTGTCACTGGGGGAGAAAGGATGCGATATTTGTATTCCGCTTACTATAAATGAAAAAATTATTCTGAGAGAACAGGCAGATAATTTATTTGTTGATGCCGGGAAAGCCAGAGTTAGAGTTAATGGCCGCAGATTTAATCCAAATAAGCCGCTACCATCCAGTGGGGTTTTGCAGGTTGCGGGAGTGGCTATCGCGTTTGGTAAACAGGATTGTGAACTTGCTGATTATCAAATACCCGTTTCCAGATCAGGGTACTGGTGGTTGGCTGGCGTATTCTTGATTTTCATCGGTGGAATGGGTGTCCTGTTAAGTATTAGTGGTCAGCCTGAAACGGTAAATGACTTACCTTTGCGGGTTAAGTTTTTATTAGACAAAAGCAATATTCATTATGTGCGGGCGCAATGGAAAGAAGATGGCAGCCTGCAGTTGTCCGGTTATTGCTCGTCAAGCGAACAGATGCAAAAGGTGAGAGCGACTCTCGAATCATGGGGGGTCATGTATCGGGATGGTGTAATCTGTGATGACTTATTGGTACGAGAAGTGCAGGATGTTTTGATAAAAATGGGTTACCCGCATGCTGAAGTATCCAGCGAAGGGCCGGGGAGCGTGTTAATTCATGATGATATACAAATGGATCAGCAATGGCGTAAGGTTCAACCATTACTTGCAGATATTCCCGGGTTATTGCACTGGCAGATTAGTCACTCTCATCAGTCTCAGGGAGATGATATTATTTCTGCGATAATAGAGAGCGGTTTAGTGGGGCTTGTCAATGTTACGCCAATGCGGCGCTCTTTTGTTATCAGTGGTGTACTGGATGAATCTCATCAACGCATTTTGCAAGAAACGTTAGCAGCATTAAAGAAAAAGGATCCCGCTCTTTCTTTAATTTATCAGGATATTGCGCCTTCCCATGATGAAAGCAAGTATCTGCCTGCGCCAGTGGCTGGCTTTGTACAGAGTCGCCATGGTAATTACTTATTACTGACGAATAAAGAGCGTTTACGTGTAGGGGCATTGTTACCCAATGGGGGAGAAATTGTCCATCTGAGTGCCGATGTGGTAACGATTAAACATTATGATACTTTGATTAACTATCCATTAGATTTTAAGTGAGTGGAAAATGACAACTTTGACCCGGTTAGAAGATTTGCTGCTTCATTCGCGTGAAGAGGCCAAAGGCATAATTTTACAATTAAGGGCTGCCCGGAAACAGTTAGGAGAGAACAACGGCAAGTTACAGGATCCGCAGCAATATCAGCAAAACACCTTATTGCTTGAAGCGATCGAGCAGGCCGAAAATATCATCAACATTATTTATTATCGTTACCATAACAGCGCACTTGTAGTGAGTGAGCAAGAGTAAAGTAAAAATATCTTAGAGCCTATCCCACCAGGCGTTAATTGGCGCAGCCAGTTTGGACACGGATAGCGCGCAAAAACCGGAGCGTACACGTAGTACGTGAGGATTTTGAGCACTGCCCAGGTTCAAAATGGCAAGTAAAATAGCCCTAATGGGATAGGCTCTTAGTTAGCACGTTAATTATCTATCGTGTATATGGAGGGGAATGATGATAAAGAAAAAGGCTGCGTTTAGTGAATATCGTGATTTAGAGCAAAGTTACATGCAGCTAAATCACTGTCTTAAAAAATTTCACCAAATCCGGGCTAAGGTGAGTCAACAGCTTGCTGAAAGGGCAGAGAGCCCCAAAAAGAGCAGAGAGACAGAGAGTATTCTTCATAACCTATTTCCACAAGGCGTTGCCGGGGTTAACCAGGAGGCCGAGAAGGATTTAAAGAAAATAGTAAGTTTGTTTAAACAACTTGAAGTACGACTGAAACAACTTAATGCTCAAGCCCCGGTGGAGATACCGTCAGGAAAAACAAAAAGGTAAAGCATAATGTCTTCAGGAAACATCTTATGGGGAAGTCAAAACCCTATTGTGTTTAAAAATAGCTTCGTCGTCAGCAACGCTGATACCGGGAGCCAGGATGACTTATCCCAGCAAAATCCGTTTGCCGAAGGGTATGGTGTTTTGCTTATTCTCCTTATGGCTATTCAGGCTATCGCAAATAATAAATTTATTGAAGTCCAGAAGAACGCTGAACGTGCCAGAAATACCCAGGAAAAGTCAAATGAGATGGATGAGGTGATTGCTAAAGCAGCCAAAGGGGATGCTAAAACCAAAGAGGAGGTGCCTGAGGATGTAATTAAATACATGTGTGATAATGGTATTCTCATCGATGGTATGACCATTGATGATTATATGGTTAAATATGGCGATCATGGGAAGCTGGATAAAGGTGGCCTACAGGCGATCAAAGCGGCTTTGGATAATGACGCCAACCGGAATACCGATCTTATGAGTCAGGGGCAGATAACAATTCAAAAAATGTCTCAGGAGCTTAACGCTGTCCTTACCCAACTGACAGGGCTTATCAGTAAGTGGGGGGAAATTTCCAGTATGATAGCGCAGAAAACGTACTCATGAAAAAAGACCCGACCCTACAACAGGCACATGACACGATGCGGTTTTTCCGGCGTGGCGGCTCGCTGCGTATGTTGTTGGATGACGATGTTACACAGCCGCTTAATACTCTGTATCGCTATGCCATGCAGCTTATGGAGGTAAAAGAGTTCGCCGGCGCAGCGCGACTTTTTCAATTGTTGACGATATATGATGCCTGGTCATTTGACTACTGGTTTAGGTTAGGGGAATGCTGCCAGGCTCAAAAACATTGGGGGGAAGCGATATACGCTTATGGACGCGCGGCACAAATTAAGATTGATGCGCCGCAGGCGCCATGGGCCGCAGCGGAATGCTATCTCGCGTGTGATAACGTCTGTTATGCAATCAAAGCGTTAAAGGCCGTGGTGCGTATTTGCGGCGAGGTCAGTGAACATCAAATTCTTCGACAGCGTGCAGAAAAGATGTTACAGCAACTTTCTGACAGGAGCTAAAAATGAATCGAATTCACAGTAATAGCGACAGCGCCGCAGGAGTAACCGCCTTAACACATCATCACTTAAGCAATGTCAGTTGCGTTTCCTCGGGTTCGCTGGGAAAGCGCCAGCATCGTGTGAATTCTACTTTTGGCGATGGCAACGCCGCGTGCCTGTTATCAGGGAAAATTAGTCTTCAGGAGGCAAGCAATGCGTTGAAGCAACTGCTTGATGCCGTACCCGGAAATCATAAGCGTCCATCATTGCCTGACTTTTTGCAGACCAATCCCGCGGTTTTATCAATGTTGATGACGACATTAATACTCAGCGTTTTTGGTAATAACGCTCAATCGTTATGCCAACAGCTTGAGCGGGCAACTGAGGTGCAAAATGCATTACGTGATAAGCAGGTAAAGGAGTATCAGGAGCAGATCCAGAAAGCGATAGAGCAGGAGGATAAAGCGCGTAAAGCGGGCATTTTTGGCGCTATTTTTGACTGGATTACCGGCATATTTGAAACTGTGATTGGCGCCTTAAAAGTTGTGGAGGGGTTTCTGTCCGGTAATCCCGCAGAAATGGCTAGCGGCGTAGCTTATATAGCCGCAGGTTGTGCAGGAATGGTTAAAGCCGGAGCCGAAACGGCAATGATGTGCGGTGCTGACCACGATACCTGTCAGGCAATTATTGACGTGACAAGTAAGATTCAATTTGGTTGTGAAGCCGTCGCGCTGGCACTGGATGTTTTCCAGATTGGCCGTGCTTTTATGGCGACGAGAGGTTTATCTGGCGCAGCTGCAAAAGTGCTTGACTCCGGTTTTGGCGAGGAAGTGGTTGAGCGTATGGTAGGTGCAGGGGAAGCAGAAATAGAGGAGTTGGCTGAAAAGTTTGGCGAAGAAGTGAGCGAAAGTTTTTCCAAACAATTTGAGCCGCTTGAACGTGAAATGGCTATGGCGAATGAGATGGCAGAGGAGGCTGCCGAGTTTTCTCGTAACGTAGAAAATAATATGACGCGAAGCGCGGGAAAAAGCTTTACGAAAGAGGGGGTGAAAGCCATGGCAAAAGAAGCGGCAAAAGAAGCCCTGGAAAAATGTGTGCAAGAAGGTGGAAAGTTCCTGTTAAAAAAATTCCGTAATAAAGTTCTCCTCAATATGTTCAAAAAAATCCTGTATGCCTTACTGAGGGATTGTTCATTTAAAGGCTTACAGGCTATCAGATGTGCAACCGAGGGCTCCAGTCAGATGAATACTGGCATGGTTAACACAGAAAAAGCGAAGATCGAAAAGAAAATAGAGCAATTAATAACTCAGCAACGGTTTCTGGATTTCATAATGCAACAAACAGAAAACCAGAAAAAGATAGAACAAAAACGCTTAGAGGAGCTTTATAAGGGGAGCGGTGCCGCGCTTAGAGATGTATTAGATACCATTGATCACTATAGTAGCGTTCAGGCGAGAATAGCTGGCTATCGCGCTTAATCTGAGGATAAAAATATGGAAGCGAGTAACGTAGCACTGGTATTACCAGCGCCTTCCTTGTTAACACCTTCTTCCACTCCATCTCCCTCCGGGGAGGGAATGGGTACTGAATCAATGCTTCTGTTATTTGATGATATCTGGATGAAGCTAATGGAGCTTGCCAAAAAGCTGCGCGATATCATGCGCAGCTATAACGTAGAAAAACAACGGCTGGCCTGGGAACTGCAAGTCAATGTTTTACAGACGCAAATGAAAACAATTGATGAAGCGTTTAGAGCATCAATGATTACTGCGGGTGGCGCAATGTTGTCGGGTGTACTGACGATAGGATTAGGGGCCGTAGGCGGGGAAACCGGTCTTATAGCGGGTCAAGCCGTAGGCCACACAGCTGGGGGCGTCATGGGCCTGGGGGCTGGTGTAGCGCAACGTCAAAGTGATCAAGATAAAGCGATTGCCGACCTGCAACAAAATGGGGCCCAATCTTATAATAAATCCCTGACGGAAATTACGGAGAAAGCAACTGAAATTATGCAGCAAATCATCGGCGTGGGGTCGTCACTGGTCACGGTTCTTGCTGAAATACTCCGGGCATTAACGAGGTAAACATGGTGCAAGAAATAGAGCAATGGTTGCGTCGGCATCAGGTGTTTACTGAGCCTGCATATTTAGGGGAGACCGCCATATTACTTGGGCAGCAGTTTATATTATCGCCTTACCTGGTGATCTATCGTATTGAGGCAAAAGAAATGATTATTTGTGAGTTCAGGCGCCTGACGCCCGGGCAACCTCGACCACAGCAATTGTTTCACTTACTGGGACTTTTACGCGGGATATTTGTGCATCACCCGCAGTTAACATGTTTAAAGATGTTGATAATCACCGACGTTCTGGATGAAAAAAAAGCCATGCTACGCAGGAAATTATTGCGCATCCTGACAGTAATGGGAGCGACCTTTACACAGCTTGATGGCGATAACTGGACAGTTTTATCCGCCGAGCATCTTATCCAGCGACGTTTTTAAATGACCTTCCTAACGTAAATCATTATCACGTGAAAATAACAATCAATAGGTATGATGATGAAAGAAGATCAAAAAAATAAAATACCCGAAGACATTCTGAAACAGCTATTATCCGTTGATCCGGAAACCGTTTATGCCAGTGGTTACGCCTCATGGCAGGAGGGGGATTATTCGCGCGCCGTAATCGATTTTAGTTGGCTGGTGATGGCCCAGCCATGGAGTTGGCGTGCCCATATTGCATTGGCTGGCACCTGGATGATGCTTAAAGAATACACAACGGCCATTAATTTCTATGGACATGCCTTGATGCTGGATGCCAGCCATCCAGAACCGGTTTACCAAACGGGCGTCTGTCTCAAAATGATGGGGGAACCCGGGTTGGCGAGAGAGGCTTTTCAAACCGCAATCAAGATGAGTTATGCGGATGCCTCATGGAGTGAGATTCGCCAGAATGCGCAAATAATGGTTGATACTCTTATTGCTTAAATAACAGAACGAAATATGAAAATTCATATTCCGTCAGCGGCAAGTAATATAGTCGATGGTAATAGTCCTCCTTCCGATATACAAGCGAAGGAGGTATCGTTTCCTCCCCCTGAAATTCCAGCGCCTGGTACCCCCGCAGCCCCTGTGCTGCTTACGCCTGAACAAATAAGGCAGCAGAGGGATTATGCTATACATTTTATGCAATACACTATTCGTGCGCTGGGTGCGACAGTCGTGTTTGGGTTATCGGTTGCTGCAGCGGTAATTTCTGGCGGGGCAGGATTACCCATTGCTATTCTTGCGGGGGCGGCGCTCGTGATTGCTATTGGGGATGCTTGCTGTGCGTATCATAATTATCAATCGATATGTCAGCAAAAGGAGCCATTACAAACCGCCAGTGATAGCGTTGCTCTTGTGGTCAGTGCGCTGGCCTTAAAATGTGGGGCAAGTCTTAACTGCGCTAACACCCTTGCTAATTGTCTTTCTTTATTAATACGTTCAGGAATCGCTATTTCTATGTTGGTTTTACCCCTACAGTTTCCACTGCCCGCGGCTGAAAATATTGCGGCCTCTTTGGACATGGGGAGTGTAATTACCTCCGTTAGCCTGACGGCGATAGGTGCGGTACTGGATTATTGCCTTGCCCGCCCCTCTGGCGACGATCAGGAAAATTCTGTTGATGAACTTTATGCCGATCCCAGTGCGTTATTGGCGGAACAAATGGCAGCGCTCTGTCAATCTGCTACTGCACCTGCATTAATGGACAGTTCTGGTCATACATCTCGGGGAGAACCATGAAACCTGTTAGCCCAAATGCTCAGGTAGGAGGGCAACGTCCTGTTAACGCGCCTGAGGAATCACCTCCATGTCCCTCATTGCCACATCCGGAAACCAATATGGAGAGTGGTAGAATAGGTCCTCAACAAGGAAAAGAGCGGTTATTGGCCGGACTTGCGAAACGAGTGATAGAGTGTTTTCCAAAAGAAATTTTTAGTTGGCAAACGGTTATTTTGGGCGGACAGATTTTATGCTGTTCCGCTGGAATAGCATTAACAGTGCTAAGTGGTGGAGGCGCGCCGCTCGTAGCCCTGGCAGGGATTGGCCTTGCTATTGCCATCGCGGATGTCGCCTGTCTTATCTACCATCATAAACATCATTTGCCTATGGCTCACGACAGTATAGGCAATGCCGTTTTTTATATTGCTAATTGTTTCGCCAATCAACGCAAAAGTATGGCGATTGCTAAAGCCGTCTCCCTGGGCGGTAGATTAGCCTTAACCGCGACGGTAATGACGCATTCATACTGGAGTGGTAGTTTGGGACTACAGCCTCATTTATTAGAGCGTCTTAATGATATTACCTATGGACTAATGAGTTTTACTCGCTTCGGTATGGATGGGATGGCAATGACCGGTATGCAGGTCAGCAGCCCATTATATCGTTTGCTGGCTCAGGTAACGCCAGAACAACGTGCGCCGGAGTAATCGTTTTCAGGTATATACCGGATGTTCATTGCTTTCTAAATTTTGCTATGTTGCCAGTATCCTTACGATGTATTTATTTTAAGGAAAAGCATTATGGATATTGCACAATTAGTGGATATGCTCTCCCACATGGCGCACCAGGCAGGCCAGGCCATTAATGACAAAATGAATGGTAATGATTTGCTCAACCCAGAATCGATGATTAAAGCGCAATTTGCCTTACAGCAGTATTCTACATTTATTAATTACGAAAGTTCACTGATCAAAATGATCAAGGATATGCTTAGTGGAATCATTGCTAAAATCTGAAGTTATTAGCGACGATGTTCGACGGTTGCTGCTGGAAATCATGTTTGCGGGCGTTAACCATAGCCTGATTTCCCAGGTACATGCGATGTTACCAGCGCTAACGGTTATTGTTCCGGATAAAAAATTACAGTTGGTATGTCTGGCATTATTGTTGGCGGGTTTAAATGAGCCGCTAAAAGCCGCGAAAATTTTATCGGATATAGATTTGCCAGAGGCTATGGCGCTGCGTCTGTTATTTCCTGCACCAAATGAGGGGTTTGAAAATTGAATATTTCTGATATGAGCGTAGTGCCTGTAAGCACTCAATCTTATGTAAAGTCCTCTGCAGAACCGAGCCAGGAGCAAATTAATTTTTTTGAACAATTGCTGAAAGATGAAGCATCCACCAGTAACGCCAGTGCTTTATTACCGCAGGTTATGTTGACCAGACAAATGGATTATATGCAGTTAACGGTAGGCGTCGATTATCTTGCCAGAATATCAGGCGCAGCATCGCAAGCGCTTAATAAGCTGGATAACATGGCATGAAGGTTCATCGTATAGTATTTCTTACTGTCCTTACGTTCTTTCTTACGGCATGTGATGTGGATCTTTATCGCTCATTGCCAGAGGATGAGGCGAATCAAATGCTGGCATTACTTATGCAGCATCATATTGATGCGGAAAAAAAACAGGAAGAGGACGGTGTTACCTTACGTGTCGAGCAGTCGCAGTTTATTAATGCGGTTGAGCTACTTAGACTTAACGGTTATCCGCATCGTCAGTTTACAACGGCGGATAAGATGTTTCCGGCTAATCAGTTAGTGGTATCACCCCAGGAAGAACAGCAGAAGATTAATTTTTTAAAAGAACAAAGAATTGAAGGAATGCTGAGTCAGATGGAGGGCGTGATTAATGCAAAAGTGACCATTGCGCTACCGACTTATGGTGAGGGAAGTAACGCTTCTCCGAGCTCAGTTGCCGTATTTATAAAATATTCACCACAGGTCAATATGGAGGCCTTTCGGGTAAAAATTAAGGATTTAATAGAGATGTCAATCCCTGGGTTGCAATACAGTAAGATTAGTATCTTGATGCAGCCTGCTGAATTCAGAATGGTAGCTGACGTACCCGCGAGACAAACATTCTGGATTATGGACGTTATCAACGCCAATAAAGGGAAGGTGGTGAAGTGGTTGATGAAATACCCTTATCAGTTGATGTTATCGTTGACAGGACTGTTATTAGGAGTGGGCATCCTGATCGGCTATTTTTGCCTGAGACGCCGTTTTTGAGCCGACCTGATCCCGAGGTGTTGCAACTTTATCGTTATTTCTGGCAACCTGCTCGTTACGCTGTACCGGAATGGCTGGATAAGCTGGGCTTTCATCTTTCAAACTGCTGGCGTTATGGCGATCGGCCCGAGTTGGATCGTCTTCTTGACAGAGCGTTAAATAGACTAAGAGGAAGCTCTGTTATTCCAGCCTGTTTAAATGACAGGCAAAAACGGCAGGTTCGTCTTGCGCCGCGTATATCGGCATTTGCCTTTGGGCTGGGATTATTCAAACTCAGGTGTAGTGACTATTTTATGCTACCAGAGTATCGGCAATTGCTTCTACAGTGGTTTAGCGAGGATGAGATCTGGCAGCTATATGGTTGGTTGGGGCAAAGAGATGGCAAATTACTTCCTCCGCAAGTGATGCAACAAACTGCATTGCAGATCGGTACCGCCATTCTTAATCGGGAAGCGCATGACGATGCGGTTTTACATGCGCTATTAGTATTATTACCCCCTCCGCAGCGTATACTTTGGCCGAAGACTTCTCTTACCGAGATTATCTTCATGGAGCATTTGCTATGAGTTTTACTTCACTTCCTCTGACGGAAATTAACCATAAGCTACCCGCTCGAAATATTATTGAGTCACAGTGGATAATATTACAATTAACTTTATTTGCGCAAGAGCAACAAGCTAAGAGAGTTTCACATGCTATTGTGAGCTCCGCTTACCGTAAGGCTGAAAAAATCATCCGAGACGCCTATCGTTATCAGCGTGAACAGAAAGTTGAGCAGCAACAAGAACTAGCGTGCTTGCGTAAAAATACGCTGGAAAAAATGGAAGTGGAATGGCTGGAACAGCATGTAAAACATTTACAAGAAGATGAAAATCAATTTCGTTCATTGGTCGATCACGCAGCGCATCATATTAAAAATAGTATAGAACAGGTTCTGTTGGCCTGGTTCGACCAACAGTCGGTAGACAGTGTTATGTGCCATCGTCTGGTACGCCAGGCCACGGCTATGGCGGAAGAGGGAGCGCTTTATTTGCGTATTCATCCTGAAAAAGAGGCATTGATGCGTGAAACTTTTGGCAAGCGGTTTACGTTGATTATCGAGCCTGGTTTCTCTCCCGATCAGGCTGAACTTTCCTCAACACGATATGCCGTTGAGTTTTCACTTTCTCGTCATTTCAACGCGTTACTGAAATGGTTACGTAATGGTGAAGATAAAAGAGGTAGCGATGAATATTAAAATTAATGAGATAAAAATGACGCCCCCTACAGCATTTACCCCTGGCCAGGTTATAGAGGAACAAGAGGTTATTTCGCCTTCAATGTTAGCTCTCCAGGAGTTACAGGAAACGACGGGGGCAGCGCTCTATGAGACGATGGAAGAAATAGGAATGGCGCTGAGTGGTAAACTGCGCGAAAGTAATAAATTCACTGATGCTGAGAAACTGGAGCGCAGGCAGCAGGCTTTGCTGCGTTTGATAAAACAAATACAGGAGGATAATGGGGCAGCGTTGCGTCCGCTTACCGAAGAGAATAGTGATCCTGATTTACAGAATGCGTATCAAATTATCGCTCTTGCAATGGCGCTTACTGCCGGCGGGTTGTCAAAAAAGAAAAAACGCGATTTGCAATCGCAACTGGATACGCTTACAGCGGAGGAGGGATGGGAACTTGCCGTTTTTAGTTTACTGGAACTTGGCGAAGTGGATACCGCTACGCTGTCCTCGCTGAAGCGTTTTATGCAACAGGCGATAGACAACGATGAAATGCCCTTATCGCAGTGGTTCAGACGCGTGGCAGACTGGCCGGATCGCTGTGAACGGGTCCGTATTTTGCTAAGAGCAATAGCCTTTGAACTTAGCATATGCATCGAACCCTCGGAGCAAAGTCGTTTGGCCGCAGCATTAGTACGTTTGCGTCGTTTGCTGTTATTCCTTGGCCTTGAAAAAGAGTGCCAGCGTGAGGAGTGGATTTGCCAGTTGCCGCCTAATACATTACTGCCGCTACTACTCGATATTATTTGTGAGCGCTGGCTTTTCAGTGATTGGTTGCTTGATAGACTTACCGCTATAGTTTCTTCATCGAAGATGTTCAATCGGTTACTCCAACAACTTGATGCGCAGTTTATGCTGATACCCGATAACTGTTTTAACGACGAAGATCAACGTGAACAAATTCTCGAAACGCTTCGTGAAGTAAAGATAAATCAGGTTTTATTCTGATACCTGGCTTTCAATATTTAGGTAAATTGGCTTTCTGGCTCATCATGAGGCGTCAGGATGGATTGGGATCTCATTACTGAACGTAATATTCAGCTTTTTATTCAATTAGCAGGATTAGCTGAACGGCCTTTAGCGACCAATATGTTCTGGCGGCAAGGACAATATGAAACCTATCTAAACTATCATAACTGTCGTATTCACTTATGTCAGATACTCAAGCAAACCTTCTTAGACGAAGAACTGCTTTTTAAAGCGTTGGCTAACTGGAAACCCGCAGCGTTCCAGGGTATTCCTCAACGATTATTTTTGTTGCGCGATGGGCTTGCAATGAGTTGTTCTCCACCTCTTTCCAGCTCCGCCGAGCTCTGGTTACGATTACATCATCGACAAATAAAATTTCTGGAGTCGCAATGCGTTCATGGTTAGGTGAGGGAGTCAGGGCGCAACAGTGGCTCAGTGTATGCGCGGGTCGGCAGGATATGGTTCTGGCGACGGTGTTATTAATCGCTATTGTGATGATGCTGTTACCTTTGCCGACCTGGATGGTTGATATCCTGATTACTATCAACCTTATGTTTTCAGTGATCCTGCTCTTAATTGCTATTTATCTTAGTGACCCTCTCGATTTATCGGTATTTCCGTCTTTATTACTTATTACTACATTATATCGTTTGTCACTCACAATCAGCACATCACGGCTGGTACTGTTACAACATAATGCCGGTAATATTGTGGATGCTTTCGGTAAGTTTGTCGTAGGAGGAAATCTCACCGTTGGGTTGGTCGTATTTACCATCATTACTATCGTGCAATTTATTGTCATTACAAAAGGTATCGAGAGGGTGGCGGAAGTTAGCGCACGTTTCTCGCTTGATGGGATGCCAGGCAAACAAATGAGTATCGATGGCGATTTGCGTGCCGGAGTTATCGATGCAGACCATGCCCGTACATTAAGACAGCATGTCCAGCAGGAAAGCCGCTTTCTCGGTGCGATGGACGGTGCGATGAAATTTGTTAAAGGCGATACGATTGCCGGTATTATTGTTGTTCTGGTGAACATTATCGGCGGTATCATTATCGCTATCGTACAATATGATATGTCGATGAGTGAGGCTGTTCACACTTATAGCGTACTGTCAATCGGAGATGGTTTATGTGGGCAAATTCCATCGCTGCTGATTTCCCTTAGCGCGGGAATTATTGTCACCCGTGTCCCGGGTGAGAAACGCCAGAACCTGGCGACAGAGTTGAGTTCTCAAATTGCCAGACAACCTCAGTCGCTCATATTAACCGCTGTGGTTTTAATGCTCCTCGCTTTAATTCCTGGCTTTCCTTTTATCACTCTCGCTTTCTTTTCAGCGTTGTTAGCATTGCCAATTATCCTCATTCGCCGCAAAAAGTCTGTGGTTTCCGCAAATGGCGTCGAAGCACCGGAAAAAGATAGTATGGTTCCCGGCGCATGTCCTCTAATCTTACGTCTTAGCCCGACATTACATTCTGCCGACCTGATTCGTGATATTGACGCCATGAGATGGTTTTTATTTGAGGATACCGGCGTCCCTCTCCCTGAGGTGAATATTGAGGTTTTGCCTGAACCCACCGAAAAATTGACGGTACTGCTATATCAGGAACCCGTATTTAGTTTATCTATTCCCGCTCAGGCGGATTATTTATTGATAGGCGCGGACGCTAGTGTGGTGGGTGACAGCCAGACGTTACCGAACGGGATGGGGCAGATCTGTTGGCTTACAAAAGACATGGCCCATAAGGCGCAAGGTTTTGGACTGGACGTTTTCGCGGGCAGCCAACGTATCTCTGCCTTATTAAAATGTGTCCTGCTTCGGCATATGGGAGAGTTTATTGGTGTTCAGGAAACGCGTTATCTAATGAATGCGATGGAAAAAAACTACTCTGAGCTGGTGAAAGAGCTTCAACGCCAGTTACCCATTAATAAAATCGCTGAAACTTTGCAACGGCTTGTATCAGAACGGGTTTCTATTAGAGATTTACGTCTTATTTTCGGCACCTTAATTGACTGGGCGCCACGTGAAAAAGATGTCCTGATGTTGACAGAATATGTCCGTATCGCGCTTCGCCGTCATATTCTGCGTCGTCTTAATCCGGAAGGAAAACCGCTGCCGATTTTGCGGATCGGCGAAGGTATTGAGAACCTCGTGCGTGAATCCATTCGCCAGACGGTAATGGGGACCTATACTGCGCTGTCGTCTCGTCATAAGACGCAGATCCTGCAACTTATCGAGCAGGCGCTGAAGCAGTCAGCCAAATTATTCATTGTCACTTCTGTCGACACCCGACGTTTCTTGCGAAAAATTACAGAAGCCACCTTGTTCGACGTACCGATTTTGTCATGGCAGGAATTAGGAGAGGAGAGCCTTATACAAGTGGTAGAAAGTATTGACCTTAGCGAAGAGGAGTTGGCGGACAATGAAGAATGAATTGATGCAACGTCTGAGGCTGAAATATCCGCCCCCCGATGGTTATTGTCGATGGGGCCGAATTCAGGATGTCAGCGCAACGTTGTTAAATGCGTGGTTGCCTGGGGTATTTATGGGTGAGTTGTGCTGTATAAAGCCTGGAGAAGAACTTGCTGAAGTCGTGGGGATTAATGGCAGCAAAGCTTTGCTATCTCCTTTTACGAGTACAATCGGACTTCACTGCGGGCAGCAAGTGATGGCCTTAAGGCGACGCCATCAGGTTCCCGTGGGCGAAGCGTTATTAGGGCGAGTCATTGATGGTTTTGGTCGTCCCCTTGATGGCCGCGAACTGCCCGACGTCTGCTGGAAAGACTATGATGCAATGCCTCCTCCCGCAATGGTTCGACAGCCTATCACTCAACCATTAATGACGGGGATTCGCGCTATTGATAGCGTTGCAACCTGTGGCGAAGGGCAACGAGTGGGTATTTTTTCTGCTCCTGGCGTGGGGAAAAGCACGCTTCTGGCGATGCTGTGTAATGCGCCAGACGCAGACAGCAATGTTCTGGTGTTAATTGGTGAACGTGGACGAGAAGTCCGCGAATTCATCGATTTTACACTGTCTGAAGAGACCCGAAAACGCTGTGTCATTGTTGTCGCAACCTCTGACAGACCCGCCTTAGAGCGCGTGAGGGCGCTGTTTGTGGCTACCACGATAGCAGAATTTTTTCGCGATAATGGAAAGCGAGTCGTCTTGCTTGCCGACTCACTGACGCGTTATGCCAGGGCCGCACGAGAAATCGCTCTGGCCGCCGGAGAGACCGCAGTTTCTGGAGAATATCCGCCAGGCGTATTTAGTGCATTGCCACGACTTTTAGAACGTACAGGAATGGGGGAAAAAGGCAGTATTACCGCATTTTATACGGTACTGGTGGAAGGCGATGATATGAATGAGCCGTTGGCGGATGAAGTCCGTTCACTACTTGATGGACATATTGTGCTATCCCGGCGGCTTGCAGAGAGGGGGCATTATCCTGCCATTGACGTGCTGGCAACGCTCAGCCGCGTTTTTCCAGTCGTTACCAGCCATGAGCATCGTCAACTGGCGGCGATATTGCGGCGGCGCCTGGCGCTTTACCAGGAGGTTGAACTGTTAATACGCATTGGGGAATACCAGCGAGGAGTTGATACTGATACTGACAAAGCCATTGATACCTATCCGGATATTTGCACATTTTTGCGACAAAGTAAGGATGAAGTATGCGGACCCGAGCTACTTATAGAAAAATTACACCAAATACTCACCGAGTGATCATGGAAACTTTGCTGGAGATAATCGCGCGGCGTGAAAAGCAATTACGCGGCAAGCTTACCGTACTTGATCAGCAGCAACAGGCGATTATTACGGAACAGCAGATTTGCCAGACGCGCGCTTTAGCAGTGTCTACCAGACTGAAAGAATTAATGGGCTGGCAAGGTACGTTATCTTGTCATTTATTGTTGGATAAGAAACAACAAATGGCCGGGTTATTCACTCAGGCGCAGAGCTTTTTGACGCAACGGCAGCAGTTAGAGAATCAGTATCAGCAGCTTGTCTCCCAGCGAAGCGAATTACAGAAGAATTTTAATGCGCTTATGAAAAAGAAAGAAAAAATTACTATGGTATTAAGCGATGCGTATTACCAAAGTTGAGGGAAGTCTTGGGTTGCCATGCCAGTCTTATCAGGATGATAACGAGGCGGAGGCGGAACGTATGGACTTTGAACAACTCATGCACCAGGCATTACCCATTGGTGAGAATAATCCTCCTGCAGCATTGAATAAGAACGTGGTTTTCACGCAACGTTATCGTGTTAGTGGCGGTTATCTTGACGGTGTAGAGTGTGAAGTCTGTGAATCAGGGGGGCTAATTCAGTTAAGAATCAATGTCCCTCATCATGAAATTTACCGTTCGATGAAAGCGCTAAAGCAGTGGCTGGAGTCTCAGTTGCTGCATATGGGGTATATAATTTCCCTGGAGATATTCTATGTTAAGAATAGCGAATGAAGAGCGTCCGTGGATGGAGATGCTTCCAACGCAAGGCGCTACCATTGGTGAGCTGACATTGAGTATGCAACAATATCCAGTACAGCAAGGGACATTATTTACCATAAATTATCATAATGAGCTGGGTAGGGTGTGGATTGCAGAAGAATGCTGGCAGCGCTGGTGTGAAGGGTTAATTGGCACCGCTAATCGATCGGCTATCGATCCTGAATTGCTATATGGAATAGCTGAATGGGGGCTGGCGCCGTTATTGCAAGCCAGTGATGCAACCCTCTGTCAGAACGAACCGCCAACATCCTGCAGTAATCTACCACATCAGCTAGCGTTGCATATTAAATGGACAGTTGAAGAACATGAGTTCCATAGCATTATTTTTACATGGCCAACGGGTTTTTTGCGCAATATAGTCGGAGAGCTTTCTGCTGCGCGACAACAGATTTATCCTGCCCCTCCTGTAGTAGTCCCTGTATATTTAGGCTGGTGCCAGCTTACGTTAATTGAACTTGAGTCTATCGAAATCGGCATGGGCGTTCGGATTCATTGCTTTGGCGACATCAGACTCGGTTTTTTTGCTATTCAACTACCTGGGGGGATCTACGCGAGGGTGTTGCTGACAGAGGATAACACGATGAAATTTGATGAATTAGTCCAGGATATCGAAACGCTACTTGCGTCAGGGAGTCCAATGTCAAAGAGTGACGGAACATCTTCAGTAGAACTTGAGCAGATACCACAACAGGTGCTCTTTGAGATCGGACGTGCGAGTCTGGAAATTGGACAATTACGACAACTTAAAACGGGGGACGTTTTGCCTGTAGGTGGATGTTTTGCGCCAGAGGTGACGATAAGAGTAAATGACCGTATTATTGGGCAAGGTGAGTTGATTGCCTGTGGCAATGAATTTATGGTGCGTATTACACGTTGGTATCTTTGCAAAAATACAGCGTAAACCTGATAAGAAAAATAATATGCGAACAATATAATAGCGTTCTAGGTCGTGTCATGAGAGATACAGTATGTCTTTACCCGATTCGCCTTTGCAACTGATTGGTATATTGTTTCTGCTTTCAATACTGCCTCTCATTATCGTCATGGGAACCTCTTTCCTTAAACTGGCGGTGGTATTTTCGATTTTACGAAATGCTCTGGGTATTCAACAAGTTCCCCCAAATATCGCACTGTATGGCCTCGCGCTTGTACTTTCCTTATTCATTATGGGGCCGACGCTATTAGCTGTAAAAGAGCGCTGGCATCCGGTTCAGGTCGCTGGCGCTCCTTTCTGGACGTCTGAGTGGGACAGTAAAGCATTAGCGCCTTATCGACAGTTTTTGCAAAAAAACTCTGAAGAGAAGGAAGCCAATTATTTTCGGAGTTTGATAAAACGAACCTGGCCTGAAGACATAAAAAGAAAGATAAAACCTGATTCTTTGCTCATATTAATTCCGGCATTTACGGTGAGTCAGTTGACGCAGGCATTTCGGATTGGATTACTTATTTATCTTCCCTTTCTGGCTATTGACCTGCTTATTTCAAATATACTGCTGGCTATGGGGATGATGATGGTATCGCCAATGACCATTTCATTACCGTTTAAGCTGCTAATATTTTTACTGGCAGGCGGTTGGGATCTGACACTGGCGCAATTGGTACAGAGCTTTTCATGAATGATTCTGAATTGACGCAATTTGTAACGCAACTTTTATGGATCGTCCTTTTTACGTCTATGCCGGTGGTGTTGGTGGCATCGGTAGTTGGTGTCATCGTAAGCCTTGTTCAGGCCTTGACTCAAATACAGGACCAAACGCTACAGTTCATGATTAAATTATTGGCAATTGCAATAACCTTAATGGTCAGCTACCCATGGCTTAGCGGTATCCTGTTGAATTATACCCGGCAGATAATGTTACGAATTGGAGAGCATGGTTGAATGGCACAACAGGTAAATGAGTGGCTTATTGCATTGGCTGCGGCTTTTATTCGACCATTGAGCCTCTCTTTATTACTTCCCCTATTAAAAAGTGGCAGTTTAGGGTCCGCGATTTTACGTAATGGCGTGCTTATGTCACTTACCTTTCCCATATTACCAATCATTTACCAGCAGAAGATTATGATGCATATTGGTAAAGATTACAGCTGGTTAGGGTTAGTCACCGGAGAGGTGATTATTGGTTTTTTAATTGGGTTTTGTGCGGCGGTTCCCTTTTGGGCCGTTGATATGGCGGGGTTTCTGCTTGATACTTTACGTGGCGCGACAATGGGTACGATATTCAATTCTACAATAGAAGCTGAAACCTCACTTTTTGGCTTGCTTTTCAGCCAGTTCTTGTGTGTTATTTTCTTTATAAGCGGCGGCATGGAGTTTATATTAAACATTCTGTATGAGTCATATCAATATTTACCACCAGGGCGTACTTTATTATTTGACCAGCAATTTTTAAAATATATCCAGGCAGAGTGGAGAACGCTTTATCAATTATGTATCAGATTCTCTCTTCCTGCCATAATATGTATGGTATTAGCCGATCTGGCTTTAGGTCTTTTAAATCGGTCGGCACAACAATTGAATGTGTTTTTCCTCTCAATGCCGCTCAAAAGTATATTGGTTCTACTGACGCTCCTGATCTCATTCCCTTATGCTCTTCATCACTATTTGGTTGAAAGCGATAAATTTTATATTTATCTAAAAGACTGGTTTCCATCTGTATGAGCGAGAAAACAGAACAGCCTACAGAAAAGAAATTACGTGATGGCCGTAAGGAAGGGCAGGTTGTCAAAAGTATTGAAATAACATCATTATTTCAGCTGATTGCGCTTTATTTGTATTTTCATTTCTTTACTGAAAAGATGATTTTGATACTGATTGAGTCAATAACTTTCACATTACAATTAGTAAATAAACCATTTTCTTATGCATTAACGCAATTGAGTCATGCTTTAATAGAGTCACTGACTTCTGCACTGCTGTTTCTGGGCGCTGGGGTAATAGTTGCTACTGTGGGTAGCGTGTTTCTTCAGGTGGGGGTGGTTATTGCCAGCAAGGCCATAGGTTTTAAAAGCGAGCATATAAATCCGGTAAGTAATTTTAAGCAGATATTCTCTTTACATAGCGTAGTAGAATTATGTAAATCCAGCCTGAAAGTTATCATGCTATCTCTTATCTTTGCTTTTTTCTTTTATTATTATGCCAGTACTTTTCGGGCGCTACCGTACTGTGGGTTAGCCTGTGGCCTGCTTGTGGTTTCTTCTTTAATAAAATGGTTATGGGTTGGGGTGATGGCTTTTTATATCGTCGTTGGCATACTGGACTATTCTTTTCAATATTATAAGATTAGAAAAGATCTAAAAATGAGTAAAGATGACGTAAAACAGGAGCATAAAGATCTGGAGGGCGATCCTCAAATGAAGACACGGCGTCGGGAAATGCAGAGTGAAATACAAAGTGGGAGTTTAGCTCAATCTGTTAAACAATCTGTTGCGGTAGTGCGTAATCCAACGCATATTGCGGTTTGTCTTGGCTATCATCCCACCGATATGCCAATACCACGCGTCCTGGAAAAAGGCAGTGATGCTCAAGCTAACTATATTGTTAACATCGCTGAACGCAACTGCATCCCCGTTGTTGAAAATGTTGAGCTGGCCCGCTCATTATTTTTTGAAGTGGAACGCGGAGATAAAATTCCTGAAACGTTATTTGAACCCGTTGCAGCCTTGTTACGTATGGTGATGAAGATAGATTATGCGCATTCTACCGAAACACCATAAATGCTTTTGGTATGCTTCTTCAGGCCACTGCGAAGGTTAAGAGGGTAATAGCGTATAGAGCAGT
This sequence comes from Salmonella sp. GDC200615, assembly GCF_050574145.1. Lineage (NCBI taxonomy): Bacteria > Pseudomonadati > Pseudomonadota > Gammaproteobacteria > Enterobacterales > Enterobacteriaceae > Salmonella > Salmonella sp. GDC200615. The sequence goes on from NZ_CP192247.1 coordinate 2,143,341, forward strand.
GCTTGACGATAAAGGTGAGAGACTGAAAATAATCGCTTTTAGCCTGGCACAAGCACCAGATAGCGTATTTTAAAATTAAACAAGATAATGGATTGGTGCGTCTGAATGGACTCGAACCATCGACCCCCACCATGTCAAGGTGGTGCTCTAACCAACTGAGCTACAGACGCATTAAAATGATGGTGCGTTCAATTGGACTCGAACCAACGACCCCCACCATGTCAAGGTGGTGCTCTAACCAACTGAGCTATGAACGCAACGTTGTAGGTGACAACGGGGACGAATATTAGCGTCACAACCGCAATGAGGCAAGAGGGAAATCGCAATTTTCTTCCTGAAATCACCTGATTGCGGTGGAAATATGCAACATGTCGAGAAAATAGCCGCCATGCGACGGCTATCGTCGTATTATCGCGCAGCGCGCTGCAAAATGATGGCGGACGGCTGACGTTGTAGATAGCGCATCCGTAGCATCATTAACACCGCCGCCGAGGTCAGGCCGATGATGAACCCCATCCAGAAGCCTGCCGGTCCCATACGATCCACCACCAAATCCGTTAACGCCAGGATATAACCGCTGGGTAAACCTAACACCCAGTAGGCGGTAAAGGTTATAAAAAAGATGGAACGCGTATCTTTATAACCGCGCAGAATACCGCTGCCGATAACCTGTATAGAGTCGGAAATCTGGTAAACCGCAGCGAGCAGCATTAATTGCGCGGCAAGCGCCACGACCTCAGGGTTGTCATTGTAGAGCAAAGCAATATGCTTACGCAGAGTAACGGTAAAAATAGCGGTAACCACAGCCATACAAATGCCGACGCCTAAACCGGTACGCGCTGCGGTTTGCGCATCCAGCGTTGAGCCCTGGCCCAGACGATAACCCACTCGAATCGTTACCGCCGCAGCCAGCGACATCGGCAGTACGAACATCAGCGAGCTAAAGTTAAGCGCAATCTGATGACCGGCGACATCCACAATACCTAATGGCGAAACCAGCAGCGCAACGACCGCAAATAACGTCACTTCAAAGAACAGCGCCAGCGCAATCGGCAACCCCAGTTGAATCAGGCGCTTCATGACGATGCTATCAGGTTTGCCAAAGCCTTTTTCATTACGAATATCACGCATTGAACGCGCGTGTTTAATGTAAGAAAGCATGGCGATAAACATCACCCAATAGACCGCCGCAGTCGCAACGCCGCAGCCGATACCGCCGAGTTCCGGCATACCAAAATGGCCATAGATAAAAATATAGTTCACCGGAATATTCACCAGCAGGCCCAAAAATCCCATCACCATACCCGGTTTGGTTTTGGCCAGACCTTCGCACTGGTTTCGCGCTACCTGAAAGAAAAGGTATCCTGGCGCGCCCCACAGCAGCGCGCGAAGATAACCCACGGCTTTATCGGCCAGCGCCGGATCAATATTATGCATAGAGCGGATAATGTATCCGGCATTCCACAGGACGATCATCACCAGCACGGAGACAAAGCCCGCCAGCCAGAACCCTTGTCGAACCTGATGCGCGATACGCTCACGACGGCCGGAGCCATTGAGTTGCGCAATCACAGGCGTCAAGGCCAGCAGTAAGCCGTGACCAAACAAAATGGCGGGAAGCCAGATAGAGGTGCCGATAGCGACGGCAGCCATGTCCGTAGCGCTATAGCCTCCCGCCATGACGGTATCGACGAATCCCATTGCGGTCTGTGCCACTTGCGCAAGGATCACCGGTATCGCTAACGCTAATAACTGACGCGCTTCACTGGTATACTTCTGCACGTATTCACCTTTTATTTTGTTGTTATATGAAAGACTAAAAAGCCGCCGTAGTGGCAGCCAAAAGAAATAGCAGGGGAAATTTCAGTCTATTGTAGCGGGGTATTACTATTTCTCCAGTGAAAAAACAGTTGTTAACGGCGCATTGCTGGCAAGCTGTTTTTCCACCTGCTATTGTGCTGAACAGTTCTGCTTTTATTTATTTCAGGAGTTGAAGATATGTTTACGGGGATCGTACAGGGTACCGCGAAACTGGTATCGATTGATGAAAAACCCAACTTTCGCACCCATGTGGTGACGTTACCGGACTACATGCTGGAGGGGCTGGAGACGGGGGCGTCGGTAGCGCATAACGGATGCTGTTTGACGGTGACTGAAATAAACGGCAACCAGATAAGTTTTGATCTGATGAAAGAAACGTTGCGCATCACCAATCTGGGCACGTTGAGGGTAGGTGATGAGGTCAACGTAGAGCGTGCCGCTAAATTCAGCGATGAAATCGGTGGTCATCTGATGTCGGGGCATATTATTACGACGGCGGAGATCGCGAAAATCCTGACCTCCGAAAATAACCATCAGGTGTGGTTTAAAGTGCAGGATGCGTCCCTGATGAAGTATATCCTGTACAAAGGCTTTATCGGCGTCGACGGCATCAGTTTGACCGTCGGCGAGGTAACGCCAACGCGCTTCTGCGTGCATCTCATTCCGGAAACGCTGGAACGTACTACGCTTGGCAGAAAAAAACTGGGTGAGCGTGTGAATATCGAGATCGATCCGCAAACGCAGGCGGTTGTCGATACCGTAGAACGCGTACTGGCTGCGCGAGAAAATGCGGTCAGAAATCAGGCCGATATTGGCTAACGGAAAATAAGATTCCCCCGCATGAAATGCGGGGGAGATGATTAGCGAGGAACGCGCAGTCCGTTTTCAACGCCGCGCGTAAATACCACCTGCCAAAGCTGGATATCACGCGCGCGAAACGCACCCGCGCAGGCGTTGAGATAATAGCTGAACATACGTTTAAAGCGCTCGTTATAATTGCCCGCAATCTCTGGCCAGGCATTGATAAAGCGCTCATGCCACGCCATCAGAGTCGTGTCATAGTCGGCGCCAAAGTTATGCCAGTCTTCCATTACAAAGTGTGATTCGCTGGCCTCGGCGATTTGACGAACAGACGGCAAGCAACCGTTGGGGAAAATATACTTATTGATCCACGGATCGACATTATGATCGGTTTTTTTAGAACCAATAGTATGGAGCAGGAAAAGACCATCCGGTTTTAAATTCCTGTCAACAACCTCAAAATAGGTGTTGTAGTTTTTTGGCCCGACATGTTCGAACATGCCGACGGAGACGATTCGGTCAAACTGATCGTTAAGGTCGCGATAATCTTCCAGGAGAATGGAGACATCCAGACCTTCGCAACGCGTCTGCGCCATTTTTTGTTGTTCAGCGGAGATCGTTACGCCCACCACGCTAACGCCATAATGGGTCGCCATATATTGCGACAGACCGCCCCAGCCGCAGCCGATATCCAGCACACGCATCCCCGGTTGTAGCTGTAGCTTTTCGCAAATTAATTTCAGCTTGGCTTGCTGTGCCGCTTCCAGCGTATCGGCATCTTTCCAGTAGGCGCAAGAATATTGCATATAGGGATCGAGCATACGGGAAAAAAGGTCATTACCAAGATCGTAATGTTCCTTGCCGACAATCCAGGCGCGTTTTTTACTTTGTAGATTAATCAGACGCGCGCCGAGGATACGGAGCGTATCTTTAACATGGTGGGGGAGTTGATTTTCAAGACCGGCACGTAAGACTTTGCTGAAGAAAATATCCAGACGCTCGCATTCCCACCAGCCATCCATGTAACTCTCACCTAACCCCAACGATCCTTCCTGAAGGACGCGTTTAAAAAAATCGGGATTCTTAACACGAATGTCAGACGGGGCGGAACCATTAATTGTAATATCCGCGCGACTTAACAATTCGTTGGCGATTCGGTACCAGTTATCATCCGGTACGCTGACTTCTTCTATACACGATGAACTCATAGTTTCTCCATCACTGGACGGTGATCAGAACCTTAAAACAGCGTAGACGCTTTTTTGGCTTTGTGAGAAATCCCACGGACAATTCCGTGAGCCAGTTATCCGACGTAGAACAGAGGAAGGGAGGAACCCTTGCCGAAAAGGCCATCCATGGTGAATCGGGAACGCTCCGGTTCCCGTTAATGCCAAATAATTATCGTAATATAAACAACCGGGAATCAGTATAGGCCGCAATTTTTGATGATTCAACCGAAAATTGTTAGCGTGCTAATTACCAGCGGTTAACAAGTCTTTAGTGAGACTTGTCGTGGGCGACATTGGCATGGGGAAATCCGGTCTCAGCGCAATCTGCATGAGACTGCATTTTGTAGCCTAACGCCGCCAGAACAACGGTAGAGAGCATTACGCTGGTGGTGGTCAGCAGCGGCGTGCTGATGAGCCATGAAACCACCAGGCTTGCCAGGAAACATAACCCCAGTTGCAGCGTATTTTGTAGCGCCGCAGCGCGCCCCGTGGCTTGAGGGAAAGGGCGTAACGCTTGCGCGACGACGATAGGGTAGATGGCGCCATTAGCAATCGCCATTACGCAGAAAGGAATCAGGATCTCCACCAGTGAGGCATTATTCAGAAGGCCCGCTCCCCAGGTGGCGATAACGCTCAGCGCGTACAGCCCTAACAGCCACGGAAGCAATTGGTAACCCTGCCATTTTTGTAGCGCCGCGCGGCAACCATATCCGCCAATCAGAAAAGCGATGGTTTGCGGAACATAGCTCAGGCCAATCACTGCCGGGCTGTAACCCATCGCGCTGAGAATAAACGGGGACCCTGTTAGCCACGCAAAAAAGCTGGCGGAACAGGCGGCATAAATCAGCACATTACCGCGATAGGTTTTAGAGCGTAACAACGTCGCGAAAGTGAGTTTATCCTGTCCTTCGGTACGCGCTTTTACCGATGGTTTTAAACGCAGCGCCGGCAACATCAGCAACAACGTAATCACGAACAGAGTGGCGAAAATCGCCTGCCATGAGAAATGCGTCAGTATCCAGCTTCCCAGTAAGGGCGCAAGCGCCGGGGATAATCCCACCAGTGGCATGATCGTGGCGAAGATACGGTTAATTTTTTGCGAAGGGTAATAATCGGTCACCAGCGCTTGCCAGATTACCGTTGCCGCGCAAACGCCGACGGCCTGCACGAAGCGCAGCGTCAGCAGTGCTGCCGCGCTTTCTACCCACAGCATCCCCAGACTTCCGAGTGCAAAGATAGATAACCCTAGCAGTAAAATCGGTTTACGGCCATAACGATCCGATAGCGGTCCCCAGAGGAGTTGCGCGACGGCAAAGCCAGCTAAAAACAGGCTTAGGCTGGCGCTGACCGCGGCGGCAGGCGTTTGTAAATCCGCCTGTATGGCGGCAAACGCGGGCAGGTACATGTCCGTAGCCAGAAATCCCAGCACGCTAAGACCGGCTAACCAGACTAAAAAACCTTTTCCAGGTTGCATATTTGTTTCTCTTTCTTATCAGACAGACATTGTCGCAGAGTGTAGGGAGTGAAATTACGGTTGTGAAACGTTAATATTTGTCCAGTGAATTCAAAATTTTTGTAGGCAAATTATGTGGTCGGAATACTCGCTTGAAGTGGTTGACGCCGTAGCGCGCAATGGCAGTTTTAGCGCGGCGGCGCAGGAACTGCACCGTGTGCCTTCAGCAGTCAGTTACACCGTTCGTCAGTTAGAGGAGTGGCTGGCCGTACCGCTTTTTGTACGACGTCACCGTGATGTTGAACTGACGCCTGCTGGCGTCTGGTTTTTAAAAGAAGGGCGTTCTGTTATCAAAAAAATGCAGATCACTCGCCAACAGTGTCAGCAAATTGCTAATGGTTGGCGTGGGCAGTTAGCTATTGCGGTGGACAATATCGTCAGACCAGAACGTACCCGGCAGATGATCGTCGATTTCTATCGCCATTTTGACGATGTGGAACTGCTGGTTTTTCAGGAGGTGTTTAACGGCGTCTGGGACGCGCTCTCCGACGGGCGTGTCGAACTGGCGATTGGGGCGACGCAGGCGATTCCGGTAGGGGGGCGTTACGCTTTTCGGGATATGGGGACCCTGAGCTGGAGCTGCGTAGTGGCAAGCGATCACCCGCTGGCGTCGATGCCTGGGCCGTTAAGCGATGATACCCTGCGCAACTGGCCGTCGCTGGTCAGGGAAGACACTTCGCGAACCTTACCGAAACGGATTACCTGGCTGCTGGATAACCAAAAAAGGGTCGTCGTACCGGACTGGGAGTCATCGGCAACCTGCCTGTCGGCAGGACTATGCGTGGGAATGGTGCCGACGCATTTTGCCCGACAGTGGATAGACAGCGGAAAATGGGTGGCGCTGACGTTAGAGAATCCGTTTCCCGATGCGGCCTGTTGCGTGACGTGGCAGCAAAACGAAGCCTCGCCCGCGCTGGCATGGCTGCTGGACTATTTGGGCGATAGCGAAACGTTGAATCGGGAGTGGCTGCGGGAGCCAGAAGAGGCTCCCGACAGCGGGGATTAACGCCGATAGTCGCGGAACGGGCCGTCAGCGACCGAGCGACGCTCAACCAGGCGTGGATGAACTTCAATAGACTGTGACTCTTCGCGCTTATTGACGATGCGATCCAATAGCATATTAAATGCGGTTTCGCCTAAAGAGTCTTTGGGCTGGTGAATCGTCGTCAGCGCCGGGGTAAAGTAACGGGCGTTACGCACATTGTCATAACCGATCACCGAAACGTCCTGCGGTACGCGAAGCCCCATTTCGTCAGCCGCGCAAAGCGCGCCCATCGCCATAATATCGCCGCCGCAGAAAACGGCGGTAGGGCGATGTGACTGCGATAAAATTTGCTGCATCGCGTGGTAACCGGATTCCGGCTCGAAGTCGCCCTGAACAATCCAGTTGTCCGGCACGTTGATCAGCGCCTCCTCCATGGCTTTCATAAAGCCTGCCAGCCGGCCCGCGCCGGTGTTGCGCTCCAGCGGGCCGGGAATAACGCCGATATCCCGGTGGCCGCGCTCAACCAGATAACGACCCGCCATATAGCCGCCTGCAAAGGCGTTATCAATCACCGTGTCGGTAAAATCGGCCTTCGCTTCACCCCAGTCCATCACCACCATCGGAATATGGCGATACTCTTCCAGCATGGAAAGCAGAGGTTCTGGATACTCAGAACACATCACCAGCAGGCCATCCACGCGCTTTTGCGCCATCATGGACAGGTAGGCGCGCTGTTTTTCCAGGTTATTCCAGGCGTTGCCTAAAATCAGCGTATAGCCTTTCTGGAAACAGTTTTTTTCAACCGCCTCGATAATTTCGGCAAAATAGGCCGCTTCGCTGCTGGTCGCCAGTAAGCCTATCGACTTGGTATGGTTAACCTTCAGGCTACGCGCGACGGCGCTGGGAGAGTAGTGCAGCTCTTTAATTGCCGCCCAGACCGCGTTACGCGTTTCTTCAGCGACAAAACGCGTTTTGTTGATTACGTGTGATACAGTTGTAGTGGAAACGTTTGCTCGTTTCGCTACATCTTTAATTGTTGCCATTACATTTCACTCCAGACCCTCGCTAAGCTCCTGAGAAACGCCAGGTAAACGTTTGCCTACACACACCCTAATCGCAACATCAGGGTTGCGGCACGCCGGAAAAACGACACGGAACGTCAGGAAGGGGTCAATGGCCGTTACGCTAATTCAGTAAGCCTGGAATTTTGTCTGATCTTGAGGAAAAGGGGAAGCGTTAAAAACAGTTATCAATATAAAACATGAGAGATTTTTGTGCGGGAATGTGCAAAAATGCGCTATATCACTTTTTGTGTGGGAATAAAAAGGAGAAAACTTGATGAGTACCGACCTGAAATTTTCGTTGATTACTACGCTGATTGTTCTGGGCGTGATTGTCGCAGGTGGATTAACGGCCGCTCTGCACTGATTTCCTCTCTTCTGAGGGTGGGCGTCTCCTCTATTCTATCCCTCTCTAAAACGCAGAAGGCGTACCTTCTGCGTACTCAGACTTATGCGGCGAGATTTTTCGCAACAAATTCCCAGTTAACCAGCGCCCAGAAATGCTCCAGATAGTTTGGACGGGCGTTGCGGTAGTCGATGTAATACGCGTGTTCCCACACATCAACCGTCAGCAACGGCGTTGCATCCGTAGTCAGCGGCGTACCGGCATTTGAGGTAGAAACGATAGCCAGTTTGCCATCAGCGCTTTTTACCAGCCATGTCCATCCGGAACCAAAGTTTTTGATAGCGGCATCGGTGAACTGCGCTTTAAATTCCGCGAAGCTGCCAAAAGATGCCGCGATAGCATCAGCCAGTTTCCCGGTCGGTTCGCCGCCAGCGTTTGGCGCCAGGCAGTTCCAGTAGAAGGTGTGGTTCCACACCTGAGCGGCGTTATTAAAGATGCCGCCTTCGGAAGTGCGCACGATCTCTTCCAGCGATTTGCCTTCAAACGCCGTGCCTTTGATCAAATTGTTAAGATTGGTCACGTAAGTCTGATGATGTTTGCCATAGTGATATTCCAGCGTCTCAGCAGAAATATGCGGCGCCAGAGCATCTTTGGCATACGGTAATGCAGGTAATTCGAACGACATTGCTTCTCTCCTTATTATTAATATTGCGCACGCACAATACCCCTGGTGCGCGTAAGGATAGGGTAGCAAATTGAGCGGTGGCGCAAAAGAAGAAGTTATCCTGTCGTTAAACGACAGGATAAAATATTAGCGAATTGTTTTAGGCGTCATCACCCGGCGGGCGCCGACATAATGACGTTGCCAGTATTCTTCGTTCAGTGAGGTGATCTTAATTTCCTGACCGCTGCGCGGAGACTGGATAAACTTACCGTTGCCGACATAGACGCCAACGTGATCGGCGGTGCCGCGCCCCTGCGTACGGAAGAACACCAGATCGCCGTTTTTCAACTCGCTACGCTCAATGGGCGCCGCGTCACGCAGGTGATACATCTCATTCGCCGTTCGGGGGATACGGATCTTCACTAAATCTTTATAGGCATAATAAACCAGACCGCTGCAATCAAAACCGGTACGCGGCGACGCGCCTCCCCAATGATACGGTTTACCAATCTGGTTCATGAGTTTGGACATCGCGGTTTTCGTCGCTTTTTGTACTTTTGCACGATGCGCATCGGCAATAGAGACCGTCAATGTTCCTTTCCCCTTCACGCAGTGCGGCTTACGGCCTTTACGCGTCGTGCATTTTTCCGTTACGTCGAGGGCGGCGATTGACGTGGGCGCGGTTCTGTTACGACGATGCGTCGTATGACGAGATTTCGTGGCGGCGGTGGTACGTTTTGGCGTAGAAGCGGAAGAAGAACGGCTGGTTTTTGAGGTTTTTTTTACGTTTTTTTTGCTGGTCTTACTGATCTTTTTCGTTGTGCTTTTCTTTTTATCTGCCGTTTTCGTGACATGAGAAACAGCAGGCGTCGCTTTGGCTTGCCTGGAAGCATGGGCCATTGGCGTAAAAGGGAGAGTAGTAAAAAGTAAAGCACAGAGCGTGATCGAGATTTTGTTTATCCGCGCCACTGAGCAATCCTCTGTTAAAGGCAGGCGATTCATGCCTGCGTATGATTTACAAAACCTGATAATTCTAATCTACAAAAGCACAGATTGGTAATTGCTTTTGGTTTCTGAAGCTGTGTTTCGTTAACAGATGTAAAAAAAATAGCAATTAATGCTAAACACGAACGCGTTATCGACGAATCACTGCGTGGCAACCCGCTTAAAAGATATTTTGTATACAACTTATTCCCGCAGACGGTAAAATAATAAGGCATGATGAAAATGTTATTTTCCGTTGCCAGCCTGACCCGTTACAATGACAGGCTTCAGTCGTAAAAGTAGTTTAAGGAAGCGAGACAATGAGCACCACTATCGAAAAAATTCAGCGCCAGATCGCTGAAAACCCGATTCTCCTGTATATGAAAGGTTCACCGAAGCTGCCAAGCTGTGGTTTTTCTGCGCAGGCCGTTCAGGCGCTTTCAGCCTGCGGGGAACGTTTTGCCTATGTTGATATCCTGCAAAACCCGGATATTCGCGCTGAATTACCGAAATACGCCAACTGGCCGACATTCCCACAACTGTGGGTGGACGGCGAGCTGGTCGGCGGGTGTGATATTGTGATTGAGATGTATCAGCGTGGTGAGTTGCAGCAGCTTATTAAAGAAACTGCGGCAAAATATAAAACTCAGGAGCCGGACGCAGAGTAATCTGTGAAAGGGGAAAGCGACCTGTAAAGGTCGCTTTTTTACCGCCATCGTGAGCAAAAGCGGCGTCGTTAGCCACGTTATTTATCCGTCGGCAAAGGTAACGGCCAGCCGCCCAGGCGCTTCCAGCGATTGACGATTTCACAAAACAGCACCGCTGTCCGCTCGGTATCATACAAAGCGGAATGGGCCTTTTCGCCGTCAAACTCCATACCTGCCGCCAGGCACGCTTTTGATAACACCGTTTGCCCCAGCGCCAGTCCGCTCAATGCCGCGGTATCAAAGGTGACGAACGGATGAAACGGGTTACGTTTCAGCGAGGCGCGCTCTGCGGCGGCCATCATAAAACTGTGATCAAAAGTGGCGTTATGCGCGACCATAATGGCGCGGCTACAACCGCTTTCTTTGATACCTTTACGCACCATTTTGAAAATAGCGTGTAGCGCCTCATATTCACTCACCGCGCCTCGTAGCGGGTTAGAGGGATCGATACCGTTAAACGCAAGCGCTTCCGGCTGTAAGTTGGCTCCAGCGAACGGCTCCACATGGAAATGCAGCGTCATGTCCGGCATCAGCCAGCCTTGTTCATCCATTTTCAGCGTGATGGCGGCGATTTCGAGCAGCGCATCGGTTTTAGCGTTAAATCCTGCAGTTTCAACGTCGATGACGACAGGATAAAAACCACGAAAACGGTCGCACAGACCGGAAAGTTGAGCGTTATCGGACATCTGAGTCTCTTAATACGAAAAAATGCAGCGCGTATTATGGCAAATTTTACGCCGGGATGCAGTAAAACAACGGGCGCAGTGACCTGCGCCCGGCGGGGGATCAGTTACCCAGACCGCGGCCTGCGTCTTTAGCTTCAATCAATTCGATTTTATAGCCATCCGGATCTTCAACGAAGGCGATGATAGTCGAACCGCCTTTTACCGGCCCCGCTTCACGGGTCACGTTGCCGCCGTTCTGACGAATGCGTTCACAGGCTTCAGCGGCATTGTCAACGCTCAGCGCGATATGCCCGTACGCATTGCCCATGTCATAGCTCTCAACGCCCCAGTTATAGGTTAGTTCGATGACCGCTTCTTCCGTTTCCGGACCATATCCCACAAAGGCCAGCGAGTATTTGTATTCCGGATTCTCACTGGTACGCAGCAATTTCATGCCCAGAACGTTGGTGTAAAAAGCGATGGAACGCTGCAAATCGCCGACGCGCAGCATAGTATGCAATAAACGCATTTTCGTTGTCCTTAAAATAGTCAAGATATTCAAAGTATAGCGGCGATGTGCGGCCGCTATCAATGAAATTACAGAGTAGGGTAGTCAGTGTAGCCTTCCGCGCCGCCGCCATAAAAACTTTCGGGACGCTGTGGATTAAGTTCCGCTTTACGTTGCAGACGCGCCACCAGATCCGGGTTAGCGATGTAATCGCGACCAAACGCCACGGCGTCAATCAGCCCTTTTTCGATCAGATCTTCCGCTTTTTCTGGCGTATAGGCGCCAGCGCCGATGATGGGGCCGTGGAAACACGCGCGCACTTTTTCACGGAATGCGTCGCTGTACGGTTCTCCGCCCGCCCAGTCTGGTTCAGACATATGCAGATAAGCAATGCCGCGTTTGCCTAACGCTTCAATCAGATAAAGGGCGTCAGCTTCTTCATTCGGGCCGTTATCGACATTCTGGAAAGTGCCGACAGGAGAAAGGCGGATGCCGATACGGTCGGCGCCCCATTCCTTAATGCCGGCATCAACCACCTCCAGCACCAGACGGGCGCGATTCTCTACGCTGCCGCCGTACCGATCGGTACGGTGATTAGAAGACGGAGAGAGGAACTGGTGCAGCAGATAACCGTGCGCGGAGTGCAGCTCCACCAGGTCGAAGCCTGCCTCTCGGGCATTGGCGATAGCCTGGCGGAAATCGTTGACGATCCCGGGGATCTCGTGAGTATCCAGCGCGCGCGGCGTGGAAGTTTCTACGCGGATGGCCTGGCCGTTTTCGTCACGCAAAGAAGTGCGAGTTCCCGCATTGATAGCGGATGGCGCAACGGGCGCTTGTCCGCCTGGTTGCAGGCTGGCGTGTGAAATACGGCCCGTATGCCACAGTTGCACCGCCATATGGCCGCCCTGAGCATGAACTCCCTGAGTGATTTTTTTCCAGGCGGCGATCTGCTCATCGCTGTGTAATCCCGGTGCGCCGGCATAGCCTTTCGCCTGTGCGGAGATTTGTGTGGCTTCGCTGATGATCAATCCGGCGCTGGCGCGTTGACGGTAATATTCCGCCATTAACGGCGTAGGAATGTCGCCCGGTTCAATACTCCGCAAACGCGTCAAAGGCGCCATAAATACGCGATTTGTCGCCGTGATGGCACCCACCTTGAGGGGGGTAAACAGTTTTGCTGATGACATAGTGGCTCCTGATATAAGTAGACCGGTCGTCTTGTAATAAAGGAAATAAAAACGCCTGTTACTGCTCAGGCGTTGCAATGATGGTCTTAACATGCGCCAACGCATTTTCCAGCGGCGCGGCGCTACGGGATATTTTGGCCTGCAAATTGGCGCCCAGCCACAGGGCATAAAGTACCTGCGCCTGTGGCAACGGCTGGCCGGTGAAATGTAAACAGTGGCTATTACGGCCATCTTCCAGCGCGCGTGCAAGCAGTGCCATGATCTCCTGCGCCCCTTTATCCATCGTAGAGCGCATATCCTCCGACAGATCGCAGACCTCCGCTGACAGTTTCACCGTCAGGCAACCGCTGATGGCGCCTTGCTGGCAAAACTGCTTTAACGTTTCCTGATACCAGGCGAGAAGGCGATCGCGATGATTACCGGGACCGGAGGTGAAGTGCGCCGTAAGACGCTGATGATAGCAGGCGTAATGTCGCTCAAGCATGGCGACGCCGAAGGCTTCTTTCGAGCGAAAGTAGTGATAAAACGACCCTTTAGGCACCTGGGCGGTTTTGAGCAATTCGCTAAGCCCCATGCCGGTAAAACCCCGTTGCATACAAAGCTGCTCGCCGGTGGCCAGCAGATGTTCGCGGGTATCATGTTCGGTTTGCTTATTCATAGCAGGCAGTATAGTAGACCAGTCGGTCTACTGCAAGCAGAGTTGCCATAATGTCAGTTAGCGTCTTCAATAGTCATAAGCGCCAAACGTTGAGGAGGGGATGTGGCCGAGCAGTTGGAGTTTTTTCCTGTAGCAAGCCCATGTCGCGGTATCTGCCAGTCTGATGAGCGTGGCTTTTGTCGGGGCTGTATGCGCAGCCGCGACGAACGGTTTAACTGGCAAAAAATGAGCGATGCCGAGAAACAAAATGTACTGCGGCTTTGTCGCCAGCGTTTCTTGCGTAAAATACGCGCAAACAAGCCTCTCCCATCGGAAGATCCTCAACAACCTTCACTCTTTTAAACGCGGAATTGCGTATACTCAACCTCATTATTCTCTATGAGGAATCTGTTATGGTTCAGCGTGTCACCATCGCTCCACAAGGCCCGGAGTTTTCGCGTTTTGTCATGGGTTACTGGCGTTTGATGGACTGGAATATGTCCGCGCGTCAGTTAGTGAGTTTTATCGAAGAACATCTGGATTTGGGCGTCACTACCGTTGACCATGCGGACATTTATGGCGGTTATCAGTGCGAAGCGGCATTTGGCGAGGCGCTAACGCTGGCGCCGCATTTGCGGGAAAGACTGCAAATCGTCACCAAATGCGGTATTGCCACCACTGCCAGAGCGGAAAATAAGCTCGGTCATTATATTACCGATCGCCGCCATATTATTCTGAGCGCCGAACAGTCATTAAAAAATCTGGCGACAGATTATCTGGATATGTTGTTAATTCACCGTCCCGATCCGTTAATGGATGCGGATGACGTCGCCGAGGCGTTTCAACATCTGCACCAAAGCGGCAAAGTGCGCCATTTTGGCGTTTCTAATTTTACGCCAGCGCAATTTACGTTGCTGCAATCGCGCCTGCCTTTCACCCTGGCGACCAACCAGGTGGAGATCTCGCCGGTTCACCAGCCTTTGTTGCTGGACGGCACATTAGATCAATTACAGCAACTGCGTATTCGTCCGATGGCCTGGTCATGTCTTGGCGGCGGTCGGCTGTTTAATGATGAGGCTTATCAGCCGTTGCGCCAGGAACTTTCCGTTATCGCGCAAGAACTCAACGCCAGTTCTATTGAACAGGTGGTCTATGCCTGGATTTTACGTTTGCCGTCGCAGCCGCTGCCGATTATTGGCTCGGGTAAAATCGAACGCGTACGTGCCGCACTAGAAGCGGAAACGCTGTCATTGTCGCGTCAACAGTGGTTCCGAATCCGCAAGGCGGCACTGGGTTATGACGTGCCGTAATCGCCAACTCATTGACTTTCCGTACATGTTTTCGCCAGTGGTTTACACTTAACAGGCGACCACATGTAACGGAGGTTTTATGAAGCGATTAAGTTTAGCGATGGTGACGCTGCTGGCCTGTGCGGGTGCGCAGGCTGCCAGCGAGAAAGTAGAGATGAATCTGGTGACGGCGCAAGGCGTAGGACAGTCTATCGGCACCGTCGTCATCGATGAAACCGAAGGCGGCTTAAAATTTACCCCACACCTTAAAGCGTTGCCGCCGGGCGAGCATGGTTTTCACATTCATGCCAACGGTAGCTGCCAGCCAGCGATTAAAGACGGCCAAGCGGTTGCCGCAGAAGCCGCTGGTGGTCATCTGGACCCACAAAATACCGGCAAGCATGAAGGACCGGAAGGCCAGGGGCATCTGGGCGACCTCCCGGTGTTAGTCGTTAATAATGATGGTATCGCCACCGAACCGGTTACTGCGCCGCGTCTGAAGTCTCTTGATGAAGTGAAAGATAAAGCGCTCATGATCCATGTGGGCGGCGATAACATGTCCGATCAGCCGAAACCGCTCGGCGGCGGCGGAACGCGTTACGCCTGCGGCGTCATTAAATAACCCGGAGACAGTGTTCCCTGCGCTGGAGCCTGTTCCAGCTGCGACAGCGAACAGTGTAAACGCCAGATAATCGCCGCCAGTTCATGCGCGGCGGGTTGATGATGATGTGCGAGCGTGTCGCAGATACGCTGTAGTTCCTGTAGCGTAACGGCAAGCGGGCGTTGCTGTACGCCGCGCTCGCTCATCACATCGCGCAGCAGGGATATACAAATATCCCGCACCCGGGAAAGCGGATCGGAACGCGACTCCCAGGCGCGCAGCTGCCACACCACATGCGAGCAGTTCAGCAGTACCACTCCCCAACGTAATAACCACCGGCGCGCCAGCGCATCCTGGCTATTGCTGAGCTGACTGACGTGATGATAGGTCAGCGATTCAAACTCGCTTTCGTTATGGGAAGGGTGACGGCTAAGCTGATCGACGAAATCGCGGCGTAGCGCGCGGATATGGCGGCGGCTTTTTACGGCATCGGAACCGGGGCGCAAAATCGCAAACGCCAGCCAGGAAATCGCGACGCCGACGATCTTGGCGGTATTATCGTTAAGGAAGTCGGCGAAGTCGTACACCGGTGGATTGGTCACGGCGATGAATGAGCCCATAAAAACGATAAGCTGCCCCCACAGTCCCGCCAGCTTAGGCATCTGCAGTTTAAGCAGTTGCATCGTGACGAACAGCGGAAAAAGGAAAAGCAAGAATTGCCACAGATCGGTGATTTGCACCATCAGGCCAAATTTCACCACGAAGCTGAATAAGGACAGCAGCACTAAAGTACGCATCAATAAGGAAAGCGACTTAAACGGCGTGGCGACGATGGAGTAGAGGACGCAACTGATCGCCGCCAGGGTTAATGCGCCGGGCCCGGATTCCCATTGCGCGCCAATACTCCAGGCGCCAATTACCGTGAGCGTGCAAAAGGTACGCACGCCGCTCCAGATGGCCTCTGCGTTATCCGTATGCCGCGCAAGGCCGGGAGTGCGGCGGATATGGATTTGATCTACCGGCGCGCCGCTTTCGATCAGATATAACTGACGGCTGCTGCGCAGATATAGCTGGCAAAAATAGCGTAATCGCTGCCAGAACGCGAGGTGACGATAATCCTGTTCATCCTGAGGGCGTAGCGGCGCAATAATCCGCGCCACGGTGTAGCTGTCCGCGCACGGTTTTGCCAACTCAGCTAAGAGTTGTTCAATGACTTCGCGGCTGTTTTCCGGCGGCGTCGGCCAATTTAAAAGCATTCTACGCAGACTGGAGATCACGCTGGTTAGCCGTAATTGCTGGTGTAACAATGCATTTAGCAATGCATTCTGGCGGCGAAAACGGTAGTGACTCCAGAAGGCCTGAATACGCAGCAGGTTCATGGTCAGGATTTGCCCAATGACCCCCTCATGCGCGGAGCGGATAGCGTCGGTAGTCTCCGGCTGCCACAGTAGACTGGCATGTTCCAGCAAGCGCGCATGCATGTTTTTCAACGCGGTGAGCAGGGCGGTACCATCCGATGTGCTGGGTAGGATCATCATCATCATGCCGCCACAGAGGATGCCGACGATAACTTCACATACACGTGCCTGGGCGATATCCCACAACTGCGTGATTTCTACAATATTAACCATCGGGAACGCGATGATCGCCGCCGTGTAGCCGGACAACTGGAAAGCATAAGCGGCATTATTGGTAAAATGCGCGCAGGCCCAGGTACAAAAACCGATCCAGGCGGCCATGCTAAATAAGAACAACCAGGGTTCATTCAGCGTATGGCCGGCAATAATCAACGCGGCGGTCGCGCCGAGTAAACTCCCGGCAATACGCCCCAGACTTTTACTGATTACGCCGCCTACGGTCGGAAAGCTCACCACTGCGGCCGAAGTCATCGCCCAGTAGGGCTCATCCAGATTGAGATAATAAGCGAATGTCAGCGCGAGACACATGGCAATGGTATTGCGCAACGCGTAACGCCACTGGCCGGAGGTCGCTTTAAACCAGGGCGTATTTCGCAGGGCTGGCAGGGAGAGTTTCATTACCGCTGCCCAATGGCTACGCTGCAGGTAGTGCCGGAGACGAGCGTGATATCCTGCGGCAAAGCGTCAAATTCGATACGTACCGGTACGCGTTGCGCCAGACGTACCCACGGTACGTTGGGTTTAATATCGGGCACTAAACCGGAGTCACTTTCCACGCTTTGGTCGTAAATAGCGCGCCCGATACTGCCAACGTGACCCTGTAACTTAACATTGCCACTATACAGTGTTATTAATGCAGGCTCACCTTCGCGGATATGGCGTAGTTTGGTTTCTTCGAAATATCCCATTACATAAAATGAATGGCTATCTACTAGGGCGAAAAGTGGCTTACCGGTACTGGCATAATCACCGGTACGCGTGGAAAGGTTGGTCACCCAGCCGGATACCGACGCTTTTACTTCCGTCTGGCTAAGCTGCCACTGCGCCTGTTTTAACGTCGCCAGTGCGACATCTACGCTGGCCTGCATCGCTTTAACATTCAGATTGGCGCTATCCAGATCTTCAGCAGAGATGTAGTTACGCGATAAATGTCGACGTCGATCGGCTTCATTATTCGCTTTTGCCAGATCGGACTGCGCTTTGGCCAACTGCGCCTGCGCGTTAAGTTCTGCAATATGGAAGGGCGTTTTATCAATGACAAAAAGAACGTCCCCGGCGTTGACGAACTGATTATCTTTGATATTGAGTTGGGTAATGCTGCCAGAAACCTGCGGCGTTACGCTGACCTGTTCCGCGCGGATTTTACCATCGCGCGTCCACGGTGACTGCATATAGTAATTCCATAACCACCATGCGGCCAGAACGGCGACGACGGCGACAATGAGAGTAGAAAAATATTTTATTGTTTTTAACGACATATTTACCACGCGATCAGTAAAACGAGGCCCAGACATACGCAAAGCGTAAAGAGGGAGAGATCCATTAACAGGGGATGCCAGATTTCATCAGAGTATATCCGGTCACGCAGGAGTCGGTGAATAAACAACCAGATAACGAACCCAAGCGCAAAGGCTTTAAAGAATGGCGGAAAGTAAACAGATGCTCCCAACATGAGATCTTGTAAGGGCAATCCTGTGGCGTTGAGTATACACTTCACAAGCAATGTTCCTTTGCGTCAGACATCGATGCTTTAGTTTTAGCCAAAACTGAAGCTACAGGTGCCAGGTGCGCACTATGTCTGAAAAAATGTCTATTGGTAAGCAAATTTAGCAATACATTTGTTTTGAGAATACAAATACTGCACACTATTCTAAAATCAGCATAATAACTTAGCAAGCTAATTATAAGGAGATGAAATTGGAATCGCCACTAGGTTCTTATCTGGCACGGTTGGTGCGCATTTGGCGTGCTCTGATTGACCATCGCCTCAAGCCTCTGGAATTGACGCAGACACATTGGGTCACGTTGCACAATATTCATCAATTGCCGCCTGACCAGTCGCAGATTCAATTGGCTAAAGCGATAGGCATTGAGCAGCCATCGCTGGTGCGCACGTTGGATCAACTTGAAGATAAGGGGCTAATTTCGCGGCAAACCTGCGCCAGCGATCGTCGCGCTAAGCGCATTAAACTGACCGAGAAAGCGGAGCCGCTGATCGCTGAGATGGAAGCGGTCATTCATAAAACGCGCGGTGAAATTTTGGCTGGGATTTCTTCAGAGGAGATTGAGCTTCTGATTAAACTTATCGCCAAACTTGAACACAATATTATGGAATTGCACTCTCACGATTGAGGTGCAGGGGCATACGTGTGGCCATGTGACCACACGTAAAGCCTGGTTTAGCGTGGAGAGACGGTAACCTGGCTGCCGTTGCTGGCCAGCACGACACGCTGACCTGCCGAGAAACGCGTATTTCCTTGTTTCTGCACAACCATAATGGTGTTGCCATCGTCTTTACGAATTTCCAGTTCCACACCCTGGGTTTTATTCATTGCGCTCTGGACGCCCTGGCCCGCTACGCCGCCAGCCACCGCGCCTGCCGCGGTCGCCAGTGAACGACCCGTACCGCCGCCGATAGTGTTGCCGAGGAATCCGCCCAACACCGCGCCGCCGATAGCGCCAATCACGTTAGAATCATCACCGCCCTGAATTTGAACCGGACGAACGTTAACGATAGTACCGTACGTTACATTCTGAACTTGTTTAGCCTCGGATGCGGTATAAACATCACCCGAAAGGCTATCATTGTTAACACACCCAGCTAAGGATAACCCCATCAGTGAAACGGCCAGTACACGTTTAATCATTTACCCATCTCCTGTTCTTCACGAAACGCTATGTCAGCATCCCTATAGCTAAATTATATGGCATTTATGCAGTTAAGGTCATATCTTCTGCTGAAAGAATGTAAAAATCATAATCAGAAGTTAATTAACCAATCTTAAACGAAGTCGGAAGCAAGAAAAGATAGGTCATTGATATCCGTGGACGACACGGCAAAAAACGTGACGTGGGCATAGCATTACAAAATACGTTATGCCGAGTGTTAAGGCTTAACCCAGCTTAAAAGGAAGAGGTATGAAATCGGGCCGTTTTATTGGCGTTATGTCCGGAACCAGCCTTGATGGCGTGGATGTTGTACTGGCGGCAATTGATGAAACTATGGTTGCGCAACAGGCAAGTCTCACCTGGCCTATTCCCGTTCATCTGAAAAAAGGCATTCTCGATATTTGCCAGGGACAGCCGCTTACGCTCTCGCAACTCGGCCAGCTGGATACCCAGTTAGGCCGGCTTTTTGCACAGGCGGTTAATGCGCTGTTAGCGCGACAACGTTTGCAGCCGCGGGATATCGTCGCCATTGGTTGTCATGGGCAAACGGTCTGGCATGAACCGACCGGCGAGGCCCCGCATACGCTGCAAATTGGCGATAATAATCACATCGTCGCCCATACGGGGATTACAGTGGTCGGCGATTTTCGGCGGCGGGATATTGCGCTGGGCGGACAAGGCGCGCCGTTGGTGCCTGCTTTCCATCACGCGCTGTTGGGACATCCGACGGAAAAACGTATGGTCCTGAATATCGGCGGCATCGCCAATTTATCTCTGCTTTTCCCCGGACAGGCGGTGCGCGGGTACGACACGGGGCCGGGTAATATGTTGATGGATGCGTGGATTTGGCGACAATGCGCGCAGCCCTACGACAAAGACGCGGCATGGGCGAAAGAAGGTCAGGTTATTCTTCCATTGCTGCAAAAGATGTTGCGCGATCCGTACTTTGCTGCGTCGGCGCCCAAAAGTACAGGACGCGAATATTTCAACTATGGCTGGTTAGAGCGTCATCTTACGGCTTTCCCTGGCGCAGACGCGCGCGATGTACAGGCCACGCTGGCGGAGCTGACGGCGGTCTCCATCGCCCAACAGGTGCTGCTCAATGGCGGCTGCGAGCGGCTGATGGTCTGTGGCGGCGGAAGCCGGAATCCGTTAGTGATGGCCCGTCTGGCGGCGCTGTTGCCCGGTATCGAGGTTTCGACCACCGATAAGGCGGGGATCAGCGGCGATGATATGGAAGCGCTGGCCTTTGCATGGCTTGCCTGGCGAACGCTCGCGGGCCTGCCGGGAAATTTACCTTCCGTGACGGGGGCTACAGAAGCCAGTGTTTTAGGCGCTATTTACCCGGCTAACCCAATAACTCAGAGTTAACTTAATTTTTCCCGGACCCTATATCGGTAAACTAGCAAGGTCAGGAAGGGGCGTTTGCCCTTCCAGAAGCAGGAGAGCTTTCGGGATATGCCTATGAAAAAGATCGCAATAATGTGTTTACCTGTGCTGCTGACCGGCTGTAGCGTTTATCAACAATTTGTTGAACGTATGCAAACGGATACGCTGGAATACCAGTGTGATGAGAAGCCGCTTACCGTTAAAGTCAATAACCCGCGTGAAGAGGTCAGTTTTGTTTATGACAATAAGCTGCTGACCCTGAAGCAAGGAATCTCGGCCTCGGGCGCGCGTTATACCGACGGGATTTATGTTTTCTGGTCGCAAGGCGAGAGCGCCACGGTCTATAAACGAGACAGAATTGTGCTTAATAACTGTCAGTTACAAAATCCGAAGCGTTGAGATTTTCAGTATGGGGGCGCACAATAGCGCCACCCACTGATTATTTCTGATCAACGCCATGTCTGATAACGACCAATTGCAGCAGATCGCGCATCTGCGCCGTGAATACACGAAAGGCGGCTTGCGTCGCCGCGATTTACCCGCTGAACCGTTAACCTTATTTGAGCGCTGGCTTGGGCAAGCGTGCGACGCCAGACTGGCCGATCCGACGGCAATGGTCGTGGCGACCGTAGATGACAAGGGGCAACCGTACCAGCGTATTGTATTGCTCAAGCATTATGATGAAAAAGGCCTGGTCTTTTATACCAACCTGGGAAGCCGCAAGGCGCATCAAATTGAGCACAATCCGCGTATCAGCCTGTTATTTCCCTGGCATATGCTTGAACGCCAGGTGATGGTGACAGGCAAAGCCGAGCGTCTCTCCACACTTGAGGTGGTGAGGTATTTCCACAGCCGTCCGCGCGACAGCCAGATCGGCGCATGGGTTTCTAAACAATCCAGCCGCATTTCCGCGCGCGGTATCCTCGAAAGCAAATTCCTGGAGCTCAAGCAGAAGTTTCAACGGGGCGAAGTGCCGTTACCCAGCTTTTGGGGTGGTTTTCGCGTGAGTATCGAACAGATGGAGTTCTGGCAGGGCGGCGAACATCGTCTGCACGATCGCTTTTTATACCAACGCGACGACGGCGCATGGAAAATCGACCGTCTTGCGCCCTAAAGATGCAAAAATCTTGTTTTAAGCACTGGTGCGGATGAATCCGCCGTTTTATGCTATGTCTCTTTCGCGTCTGGCGAAAAGTCGTGTACCGGCAAAGGTGCAGTCGTTTTATACATGGAGATTTTGATGGCAAGCAGTAACTTGATTAAACAATTGCAAGAGCGGGGACTGGTAGCCCAGGTGACGGACGAAGACGCGTTGGCAGAGCGACTGGCGCAAGGCCCGATCGCGCTCTATTGCGGCTTCGATCCTACCGCTGACAGCTTGCATTTGGGGCATCTGGTTCCATTGTTATGCCTGAAACGCTTCCAGCAGGCAGGGCACAAACCTGTTGCGCTGGTAGGTGGCGCGACCGGTCTGATTGGCGACCCGAGCTTTAAAGCCGCCGAGCGTAAACTGAACACTGAAGAGACCGTTCAGGAGTGGGTGGCGAAAATTCGTAAACAGGTTGCCCCATTCCTGGACTTTGATTGCGGCGAAAACTCCGCCATCGCGGCCAATAACTATGACTGGTTCGGCAGCATGAATGTGCTGACTTTCCTGCGCGATATCGGTAAACATTTTTCCGTTAATCAGATGATCAACAAAGAAGCGGTGAAGCAGCGTCTGAACCGTGACGATCAGGGTATCTCTTTCACGGAGTTCTCTTATAACCTGCTACAGGGGTACGACTTCGCTTGTCTGAATAAACTGCACGGCGTTGCCTTACAGATTGGCGGTTCTGACCAGTGGGGGAACATCACTTCCGGTATCGACCTGACCCGTCGCCTGCACCAGAATCAGGTATTTGGTTTGACCGTTCCGCTGATCACCAAAGCTGACGGCACGAAATTCGGTAAAACCGAAGGCGGCGCTGTCTGGCTGGATCCGAAGAAAACCAGTCCGTACAAATTCTACCAGTTCTGGATTAACACCGCAGATGCCGATGTTTATCGCTTCCTGAAATTCTTCACTTTTATGGACATTGAGGAGATCAATGCCCTGGAAGAAGAAGATAAAAACAGCGGTAAAGCGCCGCGCGCGCAGTATGTACTGGCCGAGCAGGTGACGTGCCTGGTTCATGGTGAAGAGGGGCTGGTCGCGGCGAAACGGATCACTGAATGCCTGTTCAGCGGTTCACTGAGCGCGCTGAGCGAAGCTGACTTTGAGCAGTTGGCGCAGGACGGCGTACCGATGGTTGAAATGGAAAAAGGCGCCGACCTGATGCAGGCGCTGGTAGACGCCGAACTCCAGCCGTCACGTGGTCAGGCGCGTAAGACTATCGCCTCCAACGCTGTCACTATCAATGGTGAAAAACAATCCGATCCTGAATACATCTTTAACGATGAGGACCGTCTGTTTGGCCGCTATACCTTATTACGTCGCGGCAAAAAGAACTATTGTCTGATTTGCTGGAAATAAGGCATTAAGTAACAGGGAGTGAGAAATCACTCCCTTATTTTTGATGTTCAGGTAAAAAAATGAAGAATATCCTCGCTATCCAGTCCCATGTTGTTTTCGGACATGCGGGCAACAGCGCCGCCGAATTTCCCATGCGCCGTCTTGGCGCGAATGTTTGGCCGCTGAATACCGTTCAGTTTTCTAACCACACGCAATATGGTAAATGGACCGGCTGTGTCATGCCGCCCAGCCATCTGACTGAGATTGTCCAGGGGATTGCGGACATTGGCCAGTTAGCGCACTGCGACGCCGTACTTAGCGGTTACCTGGGATCTGCCGAGCAGGGAGAACACATTCTCGGTATTGTGCGCCAGGTTAAAGCAGCAAATCCGCAGGCAAAATATTTCTGCGATCCCGTGATGGGGCATCCGGAAAAGGGTTGTATCGTGGCGCCTGGCGTCGCAGAGTTCCATGTGCGTTATGCGCTACCCGCCAGCGATATTATCGCGCCTAACCTGACTGAACTGGAAATTCTCAGCAAACATAGCGTGAATAATGTGAATGACGCCGTGCAGGCGGCGCGAGAACTGATTGCTCAGGGGCCAGAAATTGTACTGGTAAAACATCTCGCCCGCGCCGGTTACAGTTCAGAACGCTTTGAAATGCTGCTGGTGACAGCGCAGGAAGCCTGGCATATTAGCCGTCCGCTGGTGGATTTCGGTTCACGTCAGCCGGTTGGCGTTGGCGATGTCAACAGTGGTTTATTGCTGGTCAAACTTTTGCAGGGCGCGACGTTGCAGCAGGCGCTGGAGCACGTTACGGCGGCAGTCTATGAGATTATGATCGCCACCAAAACGATGCAGGAGTACGAACTGCAGGTCGTGGCGGCCCAGGACAGGATCGCTAACCCTGAACATTACTTCAGCGCAACGCGGCTGTAATTATTGCTGCTAAAAAGAGGCCGGATGGCGGTACAGCGAGCTATCCGGCAACATGACATTAATTCAGTCCTTCCGCTTTAAGCGCTGCCGCAACGGTCGGTCTTTTTGCGACACGCTGCATATAACTTTCAATATGCGTTAACCCGTCCATATTCAGTTTTACGCCATAGGCCCAACGCAATACGGTAAACAGATAAGCGTCTGCGATGGTAAAACGCTGGCCGCAAATCCACTGGTCGTCTGAAAGCGATTCATCCACATACTGAAATTTCTTTTCCAGAGCGGCGCGAACGGCGGGTTTAAGAGTTTCCGGCGTGTCAGGGCGGAACAGCGGGGTAAAGCCTTTATGCAGTTCCGTTGCAATATAGTTGAGCCATTCCAGTACCGGCGCCAGAAGCTGGCGGTCGGGAACGCTGTCGGCGAGGTACTGCATAATGGCGACGCCTTCAGTCAACAGTGTGCCGTCATCCAGCAGCAGAGCCGGAACCTGTCCTTTAGGGTTGACTGCCAGGTAATCATCACCGTTTTCCAGGCGTTTTTTTGCGAGATCGACGCCATCAAGCGTAAAGTCTTTGCCAATTTCGCGCAGGGTAATGTGGGAAGCAAGAGAGCAGGCACCCGGTTTGTAGAACAGTTTCATCGGTAACTCCTTTTTGCTGGGGTTTAAAGTATGGTAGTGCGGGGACGAGCAAAAAAAAGCCGCTAACGCACAGTTAGCGGCCTGAATGTTGTTTCCCGGAAAATTAAACTGTAGCGGCTTTAGAGCCTTTTTCAGCGGTATCATCGTCCTGGGTCATACGGTTCAGCTTAGGCGCTGTCAGCAGCATCAGGACGGCGATAACGGCGGTTGCTATGCCAATCTGCATAAATACGCGACCATAGACTTCCAGGGACATCAGTGGGTCAGTCACGTCGCTCGGCACAGCCATCAGGTTGGCGACATAACCGCCGATGATGTTAGCGCCTGCCGTTGTCAGGAACCAGCTACCCATGATGAAACCCATCAGACGCTGCGGAACCAACTGTGCGACCATTGCCAGTCCCAGACCGGAGATCATCAGCTCACCGATACTTTGCAGGCCGTAGCTTGCGATCAGCCAGTTTACGGATACGATGCCGGCATCGTTCGCAAATTTGGCGCCCAGCGGCAGAATCAGGAACGCGCCGGAACACAGCACCATACCAATGGCGAATTTCATCGGCATCGGCAGCGTATCGCCCATCCTGTTATAGATAGCGGCCAGAATCGGGCTGCCGATAATGATCCAGAATGGGTTCAGCGCCTGATACTGTTCCGGTTCGAACGCGATACCGAGAATAGAGTGCTCGACGTTACGAATGGCAAAGAAGTTCAGCGACGTCGGCATCTGGCTGTACAGTACGAAGAAGATAATCGCCTGCAGCATCAAAATAAAGGCGACGATCATTTTACGGCGAGCCGCGCCGTGCATGGAAAACGCTTCTTTACCGAAGATAATGACGATGCCAAGAGCGATTACGCCCAGCACCATACGCGCGATATCCTGGTTGTGCAGCAGCCAGGTGGCGACCGCAATCAGAACGACAATACCCACGATTGTCAGCAGCAGATTACGGAAGTTGATCGGTTCAAAGTCGGGTTTGGAACCGTAGCTTTTCACCCAGCGCTGGCAGAAAGCAAAGTTAACGACGGTTATCAGCATACCGACGACGCTAAGCGCAAACGCGGTGCTCCAGCCATAACGCGCCGCCAGCCACGGCGTCGCCAGCATAGAGAAGAAGGAGCCGATGTTGACGGACATATAATACATCGTAAATGCGCCGTCGAGACGCGGATCATCCTTCGCGTAGCAGGTAGACAGCAGGGAGGACGGGTTAGCTTTAAACAGACCGTTACCCACAGCGATAGCCACCATGCCCATATAGACGATGCCAGCGTCATGACCAGACCATGCGACCAGCGCATAACCGATAGCCAGCACCACGGCACCCAACATAATAACGCGTTTGGTGCCCAGAATTTTATCACCTAACCAACCGCCAATGGCGACCAGGCCGTACACCAGCGCACTGAAGGAAGAGAAAAGGGTGATGGAATCCGCTTCTGACATACCCAGTTGTTTTACCAGGTAGACGGCCATAATGCCTTGCAGGCCGTAATAACCAAAACGCTCCCATAACTCTATCGAGAAGATGAGATAGAACGCCTTCGGTTGTTTGAAAGCGTTCAAACTGACGCTTTCAGTTGGTTTTTTGTTTGCAGTAGACACTTTTACCTCTTTTTTACGCCCCGTATTAACAGGGATTGTCTGGCGCGTGATGAGTCAGACTCATCCGTCCGATTGTTATATTGGAGGGGAAACGGCAGGTAATGTTCACTATCTTTCCTCTCCAGACAAGAGCTTTGTAATAATCTGTTACATATAACTCTTCTGGTTGAATCGTCCGATGTCAGAAATGTTATCCAGCGTTAAATTTCTTCATTTGAAGAGTGGCAGATTTTTACACTGCAAAAAGGCCATTAGTTTGGGTGAAAGGCGATATCTTCTGCTATTTAAGGTAAAAAGCAGTGATATAGGCCATTATCTGAAAAAATGGCAGAGTAATGTTTTGTAGTGAAAACGGGGCGTCAGTCTATCCGGTTGTAAATGTAACCTTAGATGTCATTAAATTTCACATGAAGTTATCAAAGTGATCCTGATCACGGATAGATAGAAATTTTTGCGATTAAAAAATGATTAACCTGACGTGGAGGGAAAACGAAAGCACATTACATCAGAAAAAGGACAGAGACTGGAATGATTGATGGCTAAAATAGATCCAGGCCGAAGGTGGGAGCGCGCTGGTGTGACGGACGCACTCCGACCATATCAAATATCGACTTTTTCTTTGTATTCGCAAAGGTCTTCAATGAGGCAGGAGCCGCAGCGGGGTTTTCGGGCGATACAGGTATAGCGGCCATGCAAAATTAACCAGTGATGGCAGTCCACTTTGAACTCATTCGGCACCACTTTCAGCAACTTCTCTTCTACCTGTTCGACATTTTTACCCGGCGCGAACTGTGTTCGGTTGCATACACGAAATATATGCGTATCAACGGCGATGGTCGGCCAGCCGAAGGCGGTATTTAGTACTACGTTAGCGGTTTTTCGCCCCACGCCGGGAAGCGCTTCCAGCGCCGCCCGATCCTCCGGCACTTCGCCATTATGCTTGTCCAGTAAAATACGGCAGGTCTTAATCACGTTTTCCGCTTTACTGTTAAATAAACCGATGGTTTTGATATAGGATTTCACGCCTTCTACGCCCAGTTCCAGCATCGCGGCTGGCGTATTGGCGACCGGGTAAAGTTTGGCGGTAGCCTTGTTCACGCTGACGTCGGTTGCCTGCGCGGAAAGCAACACGGCAATCAGCAACTCAAACGGCGACGTGAAATTGAGTTCCGTTGTGGGGTGCGGATTGTTGTCGCGCAGGCGCGTCAGAATTTCCAGCCTTTTTGCTTTGTTCATCAGACTTTCCCTGTTTCACCTGCCGGAACAGCGGAAGGCGCGGTTTCGGCGCGGCGTTTCTTCATTTTTTCATCAATAAGATATTTTACCGCCAGCATGAGCCCCAGGCCGATAAACGCGCCTGGCGGCAGCATCGCCAGCAGGAAAGGCGAGTCGGTGTGAAATATCTCGACCCGTAATACTTTTGCCCAGCCTCCCAGCAGGCTATCCGCGCCATCGAAAAGCGTACCATTCCCGAGGATCTCGCGCAGCGAACCCAGCACGAACATCGCGCCTGTCGCGCCCATGCCGATAGAAAAACCGTCCAACGCGGAAAGCCACGGTCCTTTTTTCGCGGCAAACGCTTCGGCGCGACCAACAACAATGCAGTTCGTTACAATCAGCGGAATAAAAATCCCTAAAGACTGATACAAACCGAACGCATACGCATTGATCAGCATCTGTACTGCGCTTACCACCGAGGCAATGATCATAACGTAAATCGGGATACGGATTTCTGCCGGCGTCCAGCGACGTAGTGCGGACACCGTAAGGTTGGTCAGCGTTAATACCAGCGTTGTGGCCAGACCCAGCCCCAGAGCGTTGGTTGCCGTAGACGTCACTGCCAGTAAAGGGCACAGGCCAAGTAGCTGCACCAGAGCAGAGTTATTTTTCCATAACCCCTGAACAACAATGTCTTTTATTTCGCTCATGGCTATTCTCCACAGGCGGTTAAATGGGGGAGCTGAGCGGGCAGTGATTCGGCGTACAGCCCGGCGCGTTTAACCGCATTCACTACGGCACGCGGCGTTATTGTCGCCCCGGTAAATTGATCAAAATCACCGCCATCTTTTTTCACCGCCCAGTGCGTATCATTTTCACCGCTGATGGTTTTACCGCTAAAGTGGGTAATCCAGTCAGACAAACGGCGCTCAATTTTATCACCTAACCCTGGCGTCTCATGATGTTCCGTCACACGCGTCCCCAGGACGGTACCGTTGAAATCTGCGCCAACAATAAGCTGGATAGCGCCGGAATAGCCATCTGGCGCGGTGGCCTCAATGATGGCCGCTACGGGTTTATCATCCTTGCGAGCGATAAAAACACGGTGTGTGCCTTTGCCGAGGGCGGGCGCATCGACCAGATAACAACTCTCTTGCAGATTATTATTGTAACGATCTGGCGGCAATACCTGATCGAACAGGGCATGTTGTTGTTGCAGCGCTTGTTCGTGGATGGTTGATTTTGTCATCTGATTAATCACCGCGGTCAATCCCGTAGAGCCTGCGGCAAAAAGCGCCAGCGTAATACCGTGTTTACGAATCGTTTTCAGCATGGTTTATCCTTTGCGATGTCCATAGACGCGGGGGCGCGTGTAGTAGTCGATCAGAGGAACCGTGATATTCGCCAACAGGACAGCAAAAGCAACGCCGTCCGGATAGCCGCCGAAGCTACGAATCAGCCACACTAATACCCCAGCCAGCGCGCCGAAAATTAAACGTCCATGGTTGGTCGTGGAGGCGGTAACCGGATCCGTTAAGATAAAAAATGCACCCAGCATGGTGGCGCCTGACAGCAGATGAAGCTGCGGCGAGGCCAGCGTAGCGGGCGAGAAAAGCCAACCTAACGCGGCGCATAGCGCCAGCGTCAGCAGAAAACTGACCGGGATATGCCAGCGGATAGCTTTTTGCCACAGCAGGAATACGCCGCCGACAAGCCAGGCGAGGTTAACCCACTGCCAGCCCACGCCGGCCAGCGCGCCGCTGTATATCGGGTACTGCATAATTTGCTCAACGGAATGTCCGGCGCGCAAGGACGTTTTAAACGTATCCAGCGGCGTCGCCTGGCTGATACCGTCAATACCGATACGTAGCAGCGTCATATCGCCGCCGCTGGCGGTATGCCCGCTAAAAATCATCCGTAACGTGTCCAGCATATCGGGCGTTGTTGCGGCTATTTCATAAGCCGGCAACCAGCTTGTCATTTGTACCGGAAAGGAAATTAATAGCACCACGTAACCGATCATTGCCGGATTAAAGGGGTTTTGTCCCAGCCCGCCATATAACTGTTTAGCGATAATAATGGCGAATCCGGTTCCCAGCACGACCATCCACCAGGGCGCAAGCGGAGGGATGCTGACCGCCAGCAAAAGCCCCGTCAATAACGCGGAATAATCCTGCAGGTGACTGGCGACCGATTGTTTGCGCAGCCTGAGGACAATGGCTTCTGCGACGAGCGCCGTGATAGCAGCCAGAACGATCTGGAAAAGCGTTCCCCAACCAAAAAACCACGTCTGCGCGGCAATCCCCGGCAGAGCGGCGATTACTACCAGCAACATGATTCGCGATGTCTGGCGCTGGTTATGGGTATAAGGCGAGCTTGCGATTCTGAATACCATTTAATCCTCGTTAACAACCTGCTGCTGTGCTGCTTTTTTTGCCTGAACGCGGGCGATAGCCGCAGCAACCGCGGCTTTACGCGGGTCGGCCGGTTCGGCAGGTTCGCTTCCGGCCTGCTGCTCCTGCTTACGGGCTTTGGCGCGGGCGATGGCCGCTTCCACCGCGGCTTTACGCGGATCGACCGGTTCGGCAGGTTCGCCTCCGGCCTGCTGCTCCTGCTTGCGGGCTTTGGCGCGGGCGATAGCCGCTTCCACCGCGGCTTTGCGCGGGTCGACCGGTTCGGCAGGTTCGCTTCCGGCCTGCTGCTCCTGTTTGCGGGCTTTGGCGCGGGCGATGGCCGCCTCCACTGCGGCTTTACGCGGGTCGCCGCCGGATATCGCGCTGTCAGCCACCGGATGAGCGGCTTGTTTAGCGCGCGCTTGCGCTTTACGCGCTTCACGGGCCGCGATGACGGCGCTATTGTCTGGCAGACTACCCGCCTGAATAACCACCGGTTGCGTGGCCTGCGCCTGTTTCTCTTTTACCCGCGCCAGCGCAGCGGCAATGGCATCCTGATCTTTTGCCGCTGGTTGTACCGCTGCGCTCTTATGACGTGCAAGGCGGGCGGCTTTTTCGCGCTCCAGTCTTGCCTGACGAGCCTCAAAACGCGCTTTGGCTTCGGCGGCGCGTTTTTCTTCAAGCCTGATCGCATTAATCTCCGCTTTTTCCTGACGGAAATATTGGACGAGCGGAATATTACTGGGGCAGACCCAGGCGCAGGCGCCGCATTCTATACAATCAGCAATATGGTGAGCGGTAGCCTTGTCATGCTGCTGCCCTTTGCTGAACCAATAAAGCTGCTGCGGTAAAAGGTCGGCAGGGCAAGCGTCAGCGCAAGCGCTGCAACGAATACAGCTTTTCTCTTCCTGAGGCGCTCCCATTTCAGTCACGGATGGCGCCAGCAGGCAGTTGGTGATTTTTACGACCGGTACGTCAAGCCAGGGAAGGGTGAATCCCATCAACGGGCCGCCCATGATGACCATCTGGTCAGCAGAAGGGCAGAATCCGGCATCGTTAAGCAAATGACGAACGGGAGTGCCGAGCCGCGCCCAGACGTTACCCGGACGGCTTACCGCTTCACCCGTTAAGGTGACGACGCGTTCTGTGATCGGTTCGCCGTCAACCACGGCGCGTTTAACGGCATAAGCCGTACCGACGTTTTGCATCAGCACGCCAATATCAGAGGAGCGCCCGCCGTGGGGAACCTGTTTTCCCGTCAGTATTTGGGTGAGTTGTTTTGCGCCGCCGGAAGGGTATTTGGTTGGGATCACACGTAACGAAATGTCGTGAGCGTCAGCCAGTACGGCGCGCAGCATGGAAATAGCCTGCGGTTTGTTATCTTCAATGCCGATTAATACCTCACGCGGTTGCAGAATATGCGCCAGGATGCGAATACCTTCCACAATCTGCGCGGCGCAGTCCTGCATCAGACGATCGTCCGCCGTAATGTAAGGTTCGCACTCTGCGGCATTGATAATAAGCGTGGTGATTTTATCGCCGCCGCCCTGCAATTTAACGCCGGTGGGAAACCCTGCGCCGCCAAGCCCGGCAACGCCATACTGATGAATGCGTTCAATGAGCGCTTCACGGCTGTGGGCGCGGTAATCAGACCAGCCCTCGCGTTCAATCCAGCGGTCCTCGCCGTCGGCATCAATGATGACGCTTAACTCCGCCAGCGCCGAAGGATGTGCCGTCGAGTGGGGGGCAATAGCGATAACCGTCCCGGAGGTGGGCGCGTGTACCGGCAGCATTCTCCCACGTCCACGGGTCAGCGCCTGGCCGCGCAGCACGCGATCGCCGACGCTAACGCACAACTCGCCCTCAGCGCCAATGTGCTGTTTTAAGGGGATAACGAAGCGCGGCGCTAAAGGCACCTGACGCAGCGGCGTGCCGTTTGACTGGGTCTTCATTTCGGGCGGATGAATACCACCGTCGAAATCCCAGATTTTATCTTTTCTGAAAGCGGAAAATAGTTTAAGCATGTTGTTCCACGGGAATGATGCGAACGGGAATGGTGTTCAAATCCCATTTCCAACTGTCGGGCGTCTCATTCACCGGACGTAATTCGATGCAGTGCGTCGGACACGGATCGACGCACAGATTACAGCCAGTACAGAGATCGCTCATGACCGTGTGCATGGCGCGCGTTGCGCCAACAATGGCGTCAACCGGGCAGGACTGAATA
This sequence comes from Salmonella sp. GDC200615, assembly GCF_050574145.1. Taxonomy (NCBI): domain Bacteria; kingdom Pseudomonadati; phylum Pseudomonadota; class Gammaproteobacteria; order Enterobacterales; family Enterobacteriaceae; genus Salmonella; species Salmonella sp. GDC200615. The sequence continues at coordinate 2,175,557 of NZ_CP192247.1, forward strand.
CATTTTGTGCAGCCAATGCAGTTATTTTCATCAATAACTGCCAGCATACGTACTGGCGCGGCCTGCTGTTCTTCGCCATCGCATGGCTGCGGCTCTACGTTTAGCAGCTCTGCCATTTTCAGCATGACGGCTTCGCCGCCGGGCGCGCAACGATTGATTTTCTCGCCCTGGAGACCCACGGCTTCAGCGTAGGGGCGACAGCCGGGATAGCCGCACTGACCACACTGGCTCTGCGGCAAAATCGCATCGATTTTTTCAACAACCGGATCATCTTCAACCGCGAATCGGCGGGAGGCATAACCCAGAATGGCGCCGAACACCAGGCCCAGAAGGGTCAGGGCGCCAACGGCAATCCAGATAGTATTCATTACAACTTCACCAAACCACTAAAGCCCATAAAGGCCAAAGACATTAATCCTGCGGTAATCAATGCTATCGCGTTACCACGAAAAGGGGCGGGCACATCCGCCACGGCAAGGCGTTCGCGGATGGCGGCAAACAGAACCATCACTAATGAAAAACCGACGGCGGCGGAAAATCCGTACAGCGCCGACTGAAGAAAGTGATGACCGAGATTAATATTCAGTAACGCTACGCCCAGAACCGCACAGTTAGTGGTAATCAGTGGTAAGAAGATGCCTAACAAGCGGTATAACGCCGGGCTGGTTTTCCGTACAACCATTTCGGTAAATTGCACGACCACAGCAATGACGAGGATAAAGGCCAGCGTCCGCAGATAAATCAGATCCAGCGGAATAAGTATCCAGGTGTCGATAAGCCAGGCGCATATCGACGCCAGCGTCATGACAAAGGTCGTCGCGAGGCCCATCCCCATGGCGGTTTCCAGTTTTTTGGATACGCCCATAAAGGGACAAAGGCCCAGGAATTTGACCAGTACAAAGTTATTGACCAGTACAGTTCCGACAAAGAGCAGCAGGTAATCAGTCATGTTTCGGCCTGAAATAAAAAAGCCGCCTATTATCTGTCAAACTACCACAGGCGACAACAGGTTAACTGTAGGGTTATTACGGATTAACAAACGTTGTTTTAACGCGCGCTGAACGTTTGAGATAAGGCACAATGAGCGCCGTCGCCAACAGTGGGAAGAGTAACTGACGCACTGCAAAGGCATCTGAGACGGGCGAAAAGGCAAATGCTTTAACCGCCAGTAACACCGACACCAGCAGCCAGATAATGTAATGCTTCGGCACGCAGCGTCTGCGCTTGAAGAATGCGATCGTCAACCACAGGGTATAGTACCACATGGCGATAGCGGTAATAAATGAAATGCCCCATAGCAGTAAATTACCGGTTTCCTGTCCGCTAAGCGTCTTGAACGTTTGCGGTGTGGCAAGCGCCATAACGTAGAGTAATAACGCCAGCGAGGCGCTCAACAACGCGACTAACAGCCAGGCTAACGGGCCAAGAAGCCAGCCTCCAATTCGTTGTGGCGGTGTTGTAGTCATATCTTCTCCGGGGTTACGCGCATTAACGGTCATGCCGCTCATTTTGGGGCAAATATTATAAGGTTTTTGATGTTAAACGCTACTTTCTTTATTGCACATAGCGCCAGACGGATTGCGGAACCTGACCTACATCAAACAGGCGTCCTCCGGAAACCAGTTCGGCACGGCGGTGATCTGCAGCGCGATACATATTAACAATGTCCATGTCATCAGTAAGGGTATAGTTAAGGTGGTCGAACAGTTTTTCCAGACTTTCGAGCGAACTAATTTTGCGGAATTTTAATAGATAATCCTGAACAGTCATATAAAGTTGATCCATATTAAATATAATGCCAACGGAGTAGTCACTGATAAAAAATAAACAAAACCGCACCAGTGAGAGGTCAGGGGTGCAGGTAAAAAGGGAATATTCTTACCGGTAAAGAGTCAGGCGCCACATGGCGCCTAGGGCGAAAGGTTAACGCGCTTTCCTACAACAGGCAATAAACGTCAGACCAGATAGGACATACTTTCGTTTTTTTTGCCGGTTTTTGACTTTTCTTTGCCCCCCCGGGGCGCCGCTTACCGTGCCACGCGAAAATGCCTTTACATTATCTGACGCTTACTTCTTCTGAACGGAAGCCGTGGGCTCTGGTGGTTGGTAATTGTCAATATGGTTGGCAATACCTAAAAGAATGACTGAGATAACGAGAACTATCCACCCAGTTAATTCAATAAGACGATTCATTATTGACGACATTTGCTTTGATTTATCCATAAACACAGGGGGTAAATGTTACTTTCCTGGCGAACGGTCGGCAAGAGGGAGGGAAACGTTTTCAGCCTCTGTTCTGTAACAAGTTAATCATTTGATGCTACGTTGATGGTCAGGACGCTATTGCGGCTAATCGCACGATGGTGTGGAATAGCGATATCTAAAACCGGAGGCAGTGAGATGAATGACAAAATCCGCGTTGGGTTAATCGGTTATGGCTACGCCAGTAAAACCTTTCATGCGCCCTTAATTATGGGAACGCTAGGGCTAGAGCTTGCGGCGGTATCCAGCAGCGATGAAACAAAAGTGAAAGCAGATTGGCCGGCGGTTTCCGTGGTCTCTGAGCCCCGACATTTATTTAACGATCCGCATATCGACCTTATCGTGATCCCGACGCCCAACGATACCCATTTCCCGCTGGCGAAAGCTGCGCTGGAAGCCGGTAAACATGTGGTGGTTGATAAACCCTTTACCGTGACACTGTCACAGGCGCGAGAATTGGATGCGCTTGCGCAGAGCACTGGCCGGGTACTTTCCGTCTTCCACAACCGACGCTGGGACAGCGATTTTTTGACGCTGAAAGCCTTGCTGGCGGATGGCGTGCTCGGCGAGGTGTCCTTGTTTGAATCCCACTTTGATCGCTTCCGTCCCCAGGTGCGCGACCGCTGGCGCGAGCAAGGCGGGCCGGGAAGTGGTATCTGGTACGATCTGGCGCCGCACTTGTTGGATCAGGCCATTCAGCTTTTTGGCCTGCCGGTCAGCATGACGGTGGATTTAGCGCAACTGCGTCCGGGCGCGCAATCTACAGATTATTTCCACGCGATTTTATCCTACCCCCAGCGCCGCGTGATTTTGCACGGTACGATGCTGGCCGCGGCGGAATCCGCGCGATACATCGTTCATGGTTCGCGCGGTAGCTATGTTAAATATGGCCTCGATCCCCAGGAAGAACGGTTAAAAAACGGCGAGCGTTTACCGCAGGAAGACTGGGGATACGACATGCGTGACGGCGTATTGACCCTGGTTGAGGGAGAGACGCGCAAAGAAGAGAACTGGCTTACGTTGCCGGGTAGCTACCCGGCATATTATGCCGCCATCCGCGATGTGTTAAACGGTAACGGTGAAAATCCCGTGCCGGCAAGCCAGGCGATTCAAATTATGGAGTTGATTGAACTGGGCATGGAATCGGCAAAACATCGCGCGACGCTGTGTCTTGCCTGAGATGTCGCATTTCTCCGCCTGGGATAGCATTAAATCGCAGGCGGAGAGAGGGCGTTAGCATCAATAAAGCAATCTTACGCCGCGGCCACTTTTTCGCGCAGCGCACGTTTTTCGCCATCGCTCAAAAAGGCGATTTCCAGACCGTTAATCTGCGCCTGGCGAATCTGTTCGCGGCTCAATCCTGCCGCTGGCGCGGCAACGTGATATTCATGGATAATATCTACGCCCTGAACAGCCGGATCGTCCGTATTAAGACTGGCGAGAACGCCATGCTCAAGGAAGGTTTTGAGCGGATGATCTGCCAGCGATGCGACGGTACTGGTCTGAATATTCGAGGTCAGACAGGATTCAATACCGATACGCTGTTGTACAAGAAAATCCATTAACGCGCGATCTTCGACAGCTTTTACGCCATGTCCGATACGCTCGGCCCCCAGTTCGCGAATCGCCTGCCAGATACTTTCCGGCCCTGCGGCTTCGCCAGCGTGAACGGTAATATGCCAGCCCGCATCGCGCGCCCGATTAAAGTGCGACAAAAACAGACTGCCGGGAAAGCCCAGCTCATCACCGGCTAAATCCAGCGCGGTGATGTTCTCTCTGTGCGCCAGCAGCGCATCAAGCTCCTGTAAACATGCCGCCTCGCCGAAGGTACGGCTCATAATGCCAATGAGTCGCGCCTCGACGCCAAACGTGTTACAGCCGTCGCGTACGCCGTCGATAACGGCTTCAACCACGCCTGCTATCGGTAACTGATGCGCCATCGCCATATAGCCGGGCGAAAAGCGAAGCTCGACGTAATGCAGGCCGTTACGTGCGGCATCTTCAATATTTTCAAAGGCCACACGGCGGCAGGCGTCAAGCGATGCCAGGACTTTTACCCCCCAATCGAGCTTCGTGAGAAAGCTCACTAAATCGGGTTCGGTTGAGGTGACCTGGACATGCGGAATCAGCGTTTCCAGCGTTTGGGCGGGAAGGGCGATGTTGAACTGCCGACCAAGATCCAGAATTGTTTGGGCGCGAATGTTGCCATCAAGGTGGCGGTGGATGTCAGTCAAAGGAAGCGTAATATCAATCATGGGCGCACTCAATTTTTAATAAAAGTGCGCACCATTATACTACAGATTGATAATGCTCTGGAAATTTTGCAAAAACGGAGTCATTACGTTGCAACTTCGCGAGAGCGCGGGAGAAATTTTGTATCATTCTCTTTAACGCGCCCCCAGTCAGCTCACGGGGGCCGTCTCTGTTATCGCCTCTTAGGATAAAGGGTCAACCCCCCGCTTGTAGACAGTATCAGCGAACGGTGCGGTGGCAAAATCCATATCCGAGATCGTAAAGGGGAGCAGATCGGCTTCGCCAAAACGATCGGCGACATAATCCCACTACGTACACCATGTCCCGCGTCGGTCAACTTCCTGTGAAAAATCGAACATATCCCTTCTTTATGCCTGAACGGTATTCATCAGGCCAACCATTTCATCTTTTACCGACTGAACCTGCGGGCCGATAATTACCTGCAAATTATGCTGATTGAGCTGTACGATGCCTGTCGCGTGATTGTCCTTCAATGCCTGGACATCGACAAACGACATATCTTTCACTGACAGGCGTAGGGGGGGATGCAGTTGTCCAGACTCACGATGATTTCCGTGCCGCCTAATGCTCACGACGAGCACCATGTGCGGAGTCAAACGATAGCCGCTCGCCTGGTAACGCAAAAGTAGAGGCTGCGCGTCGTTCGGCGCAGACCGGGTGCAGCGTCGCGACACCCGGCAAGGCGATTATTGTTGAGGCAGCGCCGGAACGTCCGGTACGGAAAGCGCCGGCATCCCAAACAGGCCGACAAAGTCTTCCAACGGCATTTTTTGTCCGTTGAGCGTGATCTGGCCATTGGCGTACTGCAAACTGGAGGCGATAGTATTATCCTTCAGCGTTGTCAGTCGGAACATCTGACCCATTGCGGACATCCCCTGCACCTGCTGTTTTGCCAGTTTTTCCGCATCATCCTGCTGATAGCCTTCCAGCTTTGCTATCTGCGTCATAAACTCGACCGCCATGTCCATCGGAATTGCCAGTTTCGCATCCAGCGATTTCACGGAGCGGTCGACTTCCTGCGCCAGCGTTTGCGGTTGTGCCGTTGTGGTTGCCGGATCTTTGAGGAACAGCGACAGATTCAGCGTGGTTTCCCCTTTGGCGTTTTTCCAGCTAAGCGGCGCCAGGGTCAGTACCGGATCGCCTTTTAACAGCACGGGGAGAGCGCTAAAGAACGCTTCAGTGACTTTTTGCTGATAAAGCTCAGGATTCTGCGCCACGTCCGGCTGATTCAGCAGCGCCTGCGTTTGTGCATGATATTGCTGACTAAACTGGTGCCAGGCTTCGCCGTCGATTTGACCGACTTTCAGCGTTAATTTACCGCTGCCCAAATCCTGATTCTGCACTTTCAGGCTGTTAAGCGAGTAATCCAACTGGCTGTTAATGGTTTTTCCGTCGTTGACGAGATCGGACTTGCCGGCAATTTCCATCCCTTCCAGCACCGCCATCTCTTTACCCTCAATGGCGATGGACAGTTTATCCAGCGTTAACTTTTGGTCGCCCACACGTTCGCCAAAGCTTGCCAGTTTACTGGTACCGTCGGTTTTCAAATTATTAAAGGTGAGTTGGACCTTCTGGTTATATTCGTTAACGGCATCGACCAGGCCGCTCTGCGCTTCGCCCGACAGCGAAACCACATTACCGTCTTTATCGGCGTTAAGCTGGAACTCGCCGCCGCTAAAGGCGACCTTTTCACCGGCATTCTCGTAGTTTAACGGCTTGAGAGAGATATCGGAGCGGGTATCGCCGCCATAACCAATGCGGGTATTGATAACAAAGGGCGTGTCGCCTTTCGCGATATCAAAGAGGGGTTTTGCCGCATCGTTATTCACCAGCGTGGTTTTTACCGACGCCATAGAAGGGATCAGATTGAGCGTTTTGAGCTGGGCGAGCGGGAAGGGGCCATGTGAAACGGACTCGTCCAGCACAATGCTTTGCCCGGGCTTCAACCAGGTAGTGTCTGCGCCGGCAACCGGTTTGACAACCAGTTGCAGATGGCTACTGAACACGCCACGCTGGTAGTTTTGATAACTTAATTCGACACCGGCCTCCGGCGCAGTACGCTTGAGCTGTTCATTGGCCTGAGTCACCATTTCTGAAAGATGGTTCTCCAGCTTTTTCCCCGTATACCAGGCGCCGCCTGTCCAGACGATGCCAAGTGCAATCACTACACCTGCAGCTACCAGTGTTTTTTTCATATCAATTGTCCATAAAAATGAAACCAGGCGGATTAAACCGCCTGGAGGAGTTTTACGTCTGTTATAAGCTTAGCAAGAGTTGTTAAAAAATTCAGTACGTTGCTACAGCTTGTTATAAACACGCGCTAAACGGCCTGTGCCGCTGGCGTTAACCGGAGACTCATCCGCGCCGATAAAGGCCGATTCACCCGGCTTCAGTACCAGACGCTGTTCATCTTTACGTAACACCGCCTCACCCTCAACGCAGAACAGAATCGCGGCGCTGTGTTGGCCGATGCTCGTCTCCTGAAGCGCCAGGTCGTGCAGTGAAAAAGCAAAATCGTCAACCGGAATTGGGAAGTCCAGCTCCGCGCCGCTTTTCACCGGGGCAGTCAGCAACTCGCCGGCAGGTTTAGGTTCGAACTTCACGTTCGCGACCAGCTCAGGGATGTCGATATATTTTGGCGTAAGGCCAGCGCGCAGAACGTTATCGGAGTTCGCCATGACTTCCAGCGCAACGCCCTGCAGATAAGCATGAGGCGTTTCGGCAAACAGGAACATCGCCTCGCCGGGATTCAGTTTGACCACATTCAGCAACAAAGGAGAGAAAAGCCCGCTGTCGTCAGGATAATACTCTGAAATCACGCGGATCGTTTGCCACGGTTCGCCTTGCTGGCTGTTAAGCGCCGCTTTGAGTACGGCTAACGCGCGGGATTTTTCTTCGCCTTGCATATTCAACAGGCTGGCGAAAAGCTGGCTCAGACGTTCAGCATTCGGCGCCTGCAAAAAGTGGGCGATAGCGGAATGCGCGCCGGCGACAGGTTGCAGTAAAGAGACAATGTCAGAAAATTCGCGGAACGCGTTCATCGCCAGGAAAGGCGTCAGGGCAAAAACCAGCTCTGGTTTATGGTTAGGATCTTTATAGTTCCGCTCTGCGGCATCCATGGGGATACCCGCCGCATTTTCTTTCGCGAAACCGATTTCGGAATTGCGCTTATTCGGGTGCACTTGAATAGAGAGCGGCTGCGCGGCGCACAGTACTTTAAACAGAAACGGCAGTTCGCCGAAACGGTTGGCTACCGCTTCGCCCAGCATGGCGGTTTTATTCTTTTCGATGGCGTCACGCAGGGAGACGGTTTCGCCGTTGGCGGTGGTGATTCGCGAGCTGCTTTTGGGATGCGCGCCCATCCAGAGTTCAGCCATTGGCTGCTGCTGCGGATTGGCGATGCCATAAAGTTCCGTTAACGCAGTTTTACTTCCCCAGGCATAGTTTTGCACTGAGTTAATGAGTTTTTGCATTATCAAGCCCTGTTTCAATGTGGAGATCAATGGGAGGTATTAAACCAAGAAACCCGCATGAAGTAACCTCCGGGCGTAAAAAGTCGTACTTGTCTCAGTTTTTGTTAAAAAATTGTGTAGGATAGTGTTACTCGCTTTGAGTCGGGCAATGGAACACCTGCCCAGAGAATAACCATACCGAGCGGTAAGTGAGAGCACAATGTCAAACAAACCCTTCTTTTATCAAGACCCTTTTCCCCTCAAAAAGGACGATACCGAGTACTACTTGTTGACCAGCGAACATGTTTCCGTCGCCGAATTCGAAGGACAAGAGATCCTGAAAGTCGCGCCGGAAGCGCTAACGCTGTTGGCGCGTCAGGCCTTCCACGATGCGTCTTTTATGCTACGTCCCGCGCATCAGCAGCAGGTGGCGGATATTCTGCGCGATCCGCAGGCCAGTGAAAACGACAAATATGTCGCGCTGCAATTCCTGCGAAACTCCGATATCGCGGCCAAGGGCGTGTTGCCCACCTGCCAGGATACCGGTACGGCCATTATTGTCGGCAAAAAAGGCCAACGCGTCTGGACTGGTGGAGGTGATGAAGCGGCGCTGGCTCGCGGCGTATATAACACCTATATCGAAGATAACCTGCGCTATTCGCAGAACGCGGCGCTGGATATGTACAAAGAGGTCAATACCGGTACTAACCTGCCGGCGCAGATCGATCTCTACAGCGTCGATGGCGATGAATATAAATTCCTTTGTATTGCTAAAGGCGGCGGTTCGGCGAATAAAACCTACCTCTATCAGGAGACAAAAGCGCTTCTGACGCCGGGTAAGCTCAAAAATTATCTCGTCGATAAGATGCGTACGCTGGGCACCGCCGCCTGTCCGCCGTATCACATTGCGTTTGTCATTGGCGGCACCTCGGCGGAAGCGAACCTGAAGACCGTTAAGCTGGCCTCGGCAAAATACTATGATGCGCTACCAACCGAAGGCAATGAACACGGGCAGGCCTTCCGCGATATTGAGCTGGAAAAAGAATTGTTGCTTGAGGCGCAAAATCTTGGCTTAGGCGCGCAGTTCGGCGGCAAATATTTCGCTCACGATATTCGTGTCATCCGATTGCCGCGTCACGGGGCATCGTGTCCGGTAGGTATGGGCGTGTCCTGCTCCGCGGATCGAAACATTAAAGCGAAGATCAACCGGGAAGGGATCTGGATCGAGAAGCTGGAGCGCAATCCCGGTAAATATATTCCTGAGGCGCTGCGCCAGGCGGGAGAGGGCGAGGCGGTGCGCGTTGATCTTAACCGTCCCATGAGCGAGATACTGCAACAATTGTCGCAGTATCCGGTATCAACGCGCCTGTCGCTGAACGGCACAATTATTGTGGGTCGCGACATCGCGCACGCTAAACTGAAAGAACGGATGGACAGCGGCGAAGGTTTGCCGCAGTACATCAAAGATCATCCTATCTATTATGCGGGGCCGGCAAAAACGCCGGAAGGGTACGCCTCCGGGTCGCTTGGGCCGACTACCGCAGGACGGATGGACTCTTATGTTGATCAGCTCCAGTCGCAGGGCGGCAGTATGATCATGTTGGCGAAAGGCAACCGCAGCCAGCAGGTGACCGATGCCTGTAAGAAACATGGCGGCTTCTACCTGGGCAGTATCGGCGGCCCGGCAGCCGTTCTGGCGCAGGGCAGTATCAAGCGCCTGGAGTGCGTGGAATATCCTGAACTGGGTATGGAGGCTATCTGGAAAATTGAAGTGGAGGATTTTCCGGCCTTTATTCTGGTGGATGATAAAGGCAACGATTTCTTCCAGCAGATTCAGTCATCGCAGTGCGCACGCTGCGTTAAGTAATGTCGCCGCCCTGCGGGGCGGTAACATGATTCGCTATTTTGCCGGAGAACGGCGCAAGCGCCTTATCCGGTCTACACCGTTGTGTTGTTATCGTTAATACTCATAAGACCGCAAACATGTGAGCAATGTCGACACATGATCTCATCAACTTGAGTAAGGAGCAGGTAATGGTAACGGTACGCCGCGAGAAAGATTCAATGGGCGCGATTGAAGTCCCGGCAGATAAACTGTGGGGGGCGCAGACTCAACGTTCGCTGGAGCATTTTCGGATTTCCACGGAGAAAATGCCCGTCTCGCTCATTCACGCTCTGGCGTTGACCAAGCGCGCCGCTGCGAAGGTCAACCAGGACTTAGGGTTGTTGGCGGCGGAAAAAGCCAGCGCGATTATCCAGGCGGCTGATGAAGTGCTGGCGGGAAAACATGCTGATGAGTTTCCGCTGGCGATTTGGCAGACCGGGTCCGGTACGCAAAGCAACATGAATATGAATGAGGTGTTAGCGAACCGCGCCAGTGAAATTTTGGGCGGCGTTCGCGGTATGGAACGCAAGGTGCATCCCAATGATGACGTCAATAAGAGTCAAAGCTCAAACGATGTGTTCCCAACCGCCATGCACGTGGCGGCGTTACTGGCGTTACGCGAACACCTTATCCCGCAATTATCCGCATTAACGGATACGCTTCGCGATAAATCCCACGCTTTCGCCGATATTGTCAAAATTGGCCGTACTCACCTGCAGGACGCGACGCCGCTCACCTTAGGCCAGGAGATTTCCGGTTGGGTAGCCATGCTGGAACATAACCTCAGGCATATTGAGCACAGTTTACCGCACGTCGCGGAACTGGCGCTCGGCGGAACCGCAGTAGGGACAGGGCTTAATACCCACCCGGAATATGCCCGGCGCGTGGCCGAGGAACTGGCGACGATTACCGCGGCGCCGTTTGTTACCGCCCCGAATAAATTCGAAGCGCTGGCGACCTGTGACGCGTTGGTACAGGCGCATGGCGCATTAAAAGGACTGGCGGCCTCGCTGATGAAAATCGCCAACGATGTTCGCTGGCTGGCGTCCGGCCCGCGCTGCGGCATTGGCGAGATTGCTATCCCGGAGAATGAGCCAGGCAGTTCCATTATGCCTGGTAAAGTGAATCCGACCCAGTGTGAAGCGGTAACGATGCTATGTTGCCAGGTGATGGGTAACGATGTGGCCATCAATATGGGGGGCGCATCGGGCAACTTTGAGCTCAACGTCTATCGTCCGATGGTTATTCATAATTTTCTGCAAACGGTGCGCCTGCTGGCCGATGGCATGGCGAGTTTCAATCAACACTGTGCGTCAGGAATCGAGCCAAACCGCGAGCGTATTACGCAGTTGCTGAATGAGTCGCTGATGCTGGTCACTGCGCTCAATACGCACATCGGTTACGATAAAGCGGCGGAGATTGCGAAGAAGGCGCATAAAGAAGGGCTGACGCTCAAAGCCTCAGCCGTGGCATTAGGATACCTTAGCGACGAGGAGTTCGACGCCTGGGTACGTCCGGAGTTGATGGTTGGCAGTATGACGCCGGGACGTTAATCCGCCACATACAGGTGCAGTCGCGGAATAATCAGTCGCAGCGGCTGCGCCTGTGGTTTAAAACGGTGCTGAATATTGTCGGCGTCATAGTTTTCCAGCCCGCCAATATCCGGCACGCCAGCGCCGTTGTCCGTGTTGATTAATGCGATAATCGGCGTGGGGCAGGCGTGTTGCACCTGTTTTTGCTGGCCTTTATACCAGATGCGGGCGATCGGCTGTACTTTAACCGGACGCTTAATCTTGAGTCGGGCCTGCTGCGGTAAGGCAGCGATATCCTGATATTCCCGTTCCAGCTTGAATTGCCATTGTTCGCGCGTCCACGGCGGGACGCTGCGCGGCGACGCGAGGCTTTTTTTCAACTGGCTCAGAACCTCATCCCGGCTTAAATTTTTAATAATATGTTTATTTGCCCAACCGAAACGTATGGTGGCGGGGTTATTGATAAGCGTCAGCGTGCGGTAAGCGTTCAGCGTAATTAAGCCGGGTAGATGCCGATGCACCCACTCAAAACGTGCCGCTGAGGGAAGACCGGACTCTACCGTAACCATCTGCTCGAAGGTGGTTTTCAACTGGTTAATGCGCTGTACCTGATTTTCCAGATCTAGCTGTGTCGCATTATCCACTTGATAGCATAAAACGCCAGGCAGGCGGACGGCGGCTTTACTGCTGCGGTTTTCGGACTGCTGTTGAATAAACAAATGGCGATAGTGACGTAGCGCCAGCGTTTCGGCCTCTTTCCCCAGATGTTGCGTTACCTCGATAGTATCCAGCGGCGCATGTTCCGCCTCTTTGGTCACCTGCGGCAGTGAAAAGACACGGGCGATAAGTAGCGAATGCTGCTGTAGATTATCCGTCAGCGCCGCCAGGTGTTGTTCTATCTGGCGAAAAGTGCCATTCAGGCGTTCAACGAGATCGTAGCGGGACATGGTATCACTCACTTTAGTTACAACATACTATATATATAGCACAGTTCCCGCCGCTCAACCAGCGTGCAAAATGCGTCAGGCAGCGGTCATGTCGGGCATCGCGTGCCAGACCGGCCAGCGAAAACTAAATTTTGCGCCGCCCAGTTCGCTCTCGTCACAGACGACGCTACCGCCCATCGCCAGGGCGATAGAGTGTACGATGGCGAGTCCAAGCCCGCAGCCGCCTGTCGCCCGGTCTCTACTGGGGTCGAGTCTGACAAAAGGTTCAAATATGCGCTCACGCGCATCCGCTTCAATGCCGGGGCCATCATCTTCGACTATCAACGTTGCCTGACTGCCGTCGAGTAACAGGCTGACCTGAACGGTGGTACGACTGTAGCGCAACGCATTATTCAGCAGGTTATCCAGCACTCGCGACATTAACCGCATATCAAGCGCGCCATAATCGCCGATTACACATGTGAGAAGGTTTACGGCACGTTCCGGGGTCACGCTCTGCACATCCTGCAAATGCGCGAGCAACCATGCGGGGAGGTCGGGTTCGGTCAACATCAGTTCATTTTGTGGTCGGTCAAGGCGCGCATAGGTGAGCAGTTCTTCAATCAGCGCTTCCAGTTGACCAATATCGCGATTGAGCGCCTGTGATTCCGGCGGTGTCAGATTTTCACTCATTTCAAGCCGATAGCGTAAACGTACCAGCGGCGTGCGAAGCTCATGGGCGATACCGTCAATCAGCTGTTTTTTACTGGCGATCAGGGCATTAATGTTATCCGCCATCTGGTTGAACGCGACGCCCAGACGTTCGAAACTGGAGCCATTATCGAAGTGCAGGCGTTCAGTCAAATGACCCTCGCCAAAGCGCTGCGCGGCGGATTCGAGCCTGAGCATTTCTTGCCAGTGCGGGCGCATCCAGATAAACACAGGAAAGGCGAGAGAAAAGGCAATGAGCGCCATTAAGGCGATATCCAGCAGTCGCATTTGATGCAGGAAATAGAGATAGGGAACCGGGCCAACCGCCAGGACGTAATGGCTGCGCGGGATACGCTGAATAAAGGTGTATTGATCGTCAAGCGCGACAATATCGCCTTCACGCAGTCGCTGCGTGGTGGCGGCATCAAGCTTATAGTGATTTAACGGTTCAACGCGTAAATCGAAAGAGAGGTTCAGGTCCATCTCTTTTAACGTTTTCCCCCATTCACGCGGCGGAATTTCCCGTAGTTCGCTGCGCATCAGATAGAGCGAACTTTTCATCAGATCGTCGAGCGATTGCCTGCCCGCGCGTTCGGCGGTGAATTTGTACACCAGTCCGACCAATAAGGTCATGACCAGAAAACAGACGAACAGCAAAAGGTAAAACTGCACAAACAGCTTTTTCATCAACGCCCACCGGATCTCAATACATTAGCTCTATCGCGCGCTGACGAAAAAGATTTCCCGTCAGCGCCGCTGGTGGGTTATAAAAGCAGGCTTTGCGTCAACTGACAACCTCATTGTCCGGCGTTAAGGTCCGGACTTTCGTGAACAATGCGTCCATCGACAAGCGTCAAAACAGCGCGAATGGTATCAATTCTGTCTTCCGGCATCGTCATAAATGGCTGATTGAGTACCGCCAGATCGGCCTGTTTTCCGACGCGAAGCTGGCCCCGGTGTTGTTCGGCAAAGGCGAGCCAGGCGGCATGACGTGTATATAACGCTAGCGCTTCCAGACGCGTGAGCCGCTCGCTGGCGGGTTTACGCACGGAACCGCCTGACGCTATACCGGTGATATGATATTCGATAGCGTGCCAGACACCGGCAATGCCAATACGCGTCGAATCGGTACCGCCAGCTACGACAAGCCCTTTATCCAGCGCCAGTCGAACCGGCGGCGAATTGTCCGTCGCGCCGGGTGGATTGGCGTCACGGATGGCAAGCCCCTCAAAGTAAGGCCCCATTTGCACAGTGTATGCCAGACCCAGCTTACGCATTCGCTCAAGCGTCTGTGGCGAACCGGTATTCAGATGCGCAATAGACCAGCGGAGAGGGCGCAGATCGTACTGCTGCGCTACCTGCTCAAAAATCGTCAATATCGCGTCGGCGCTGTCATCGGTATAGGCGTGGATCTCAAGCGGTATTCCCCGTTTTGCCGCAAATGTCGCGACCTGGCGAAGCGCGGTTTTGTCCTGCTCTGAGGAAGAAAACCCTGGGGCCATCCGCACGCCGTCATTCATTCCGGCCACCAGGCTTTCCCCCAGGCCAAGAAAAGCCAGTTGCCCGTCATCGGCACGCGCCGGGCGAAAGGCCATCAGGTTGCTGAACCACTGCGCTTCATGACCTTTCGCTTCTGGCTGTACCGGAATGCGATACCCCACGCGCAGCGGTAAATCCCCCTGGTTTCGCATTGCAAATAAAGGCTCATAAGCGGCGGCAGGCCCGGCAGAGGGGTCAATGATGCCGGTCACGCCGCGAGCGTTCATATCAGCGAAAAATTGTCGCAGACCGCCCTCGCGATCGGCGTTACTACTTATGCTGGCAAAAAGCTGGTTAAACGCGGCGATGTCACCAAATAATTTCCCCGTGGCGCTACCTTTTGCGTCGCGCTCTACGCGGATTCCCGCTAAATCAGGAGGAGGGGTGTCGTTAAGGCCAAGTACGTCTATACCGCGCTGATTCACTAACGCATAGTCGTAAAGATACTGAATATAAGCCGGATGATCGGGAAGGGCGTGGCTCAATTCGGCTACCGTCGGCGCCCGGTTTTCTGCAAATTGCGCCGGTATCCACGATCCCACTACGGCTACCCATTGATCGTGGGGACGACGGTTAGCGTCGGCGCGTAATTTATCCAGCGCGTCTTTAAGCGAAGGGCTGTCGTACCAGTAGGTTTCGAATGTCTAGGTTTGTCCGCCGCGAATGGCGTGGATGTGGGTATCGGTCAGGCCGGGTATCACGGTTTTACCCTGTAAATCGATGGTACGGGTATGGTCGCCGCGCCATTCATCTGTCGCCGTATCATCGCCAATCGCCACAATCCGCGAGCCGGAAATCACCAGCGCGCTGGCCTGCGGCTGGGCATCATTCAGAGTGATGATATTACCGTTATGCAAAATAATATCCGCTGCCGGGCGGGCGACGGTGGCTGCGCCTGTGGCCGTGAGCAGAAAGAGAAGCGCGGTTCTGGAAAGCAGAGGCGGGACGAGACTGATCATTAGCATGTTCCTTTTGTCGGGCGATAAGCAAACCATAGAGAGCGAACAAGAATTGTTCAATCTGTGCCCAGGGAACAGTGCGTTCTGTTTTTAGAACGGTGGTGATAAAAAAAGAAAAGCCCGCCGAAACGGCGGGCTTGAGAAGAATTAATGAATAATTAGAACTGGTAAACCATACCCAGCGCGACGATATCATCAGTGCTGATACCGGCATCTTTATAGAACTGGTCGTCATCATCCAGCAGGTTGATTTTATAATCAACATAGGTGGAGAAGTTTTTGTTGAAATAGTAGGTAGCACCTACATCAGCATATTTAACCAGGTCTTTATCATCGCCATTAACGTTGTTATAGGTCAGATCTTTACCTTTAGACATCAGGAAAGAAACCGCCGGGCGCAGACCGAAATCAAATTGATATTGGGCTGTAACTTCGAAGTTTTGCGTTTTGTTTGCTACGCCGCCAGCATAACCCGCATCCGTTTTACCATAAGGCGTCATATTACGGGTTTCAGAATACATAGTCGCTAAATAGATGTTGTTGGCATCATATTTCAAGCCAGCTGTCCATGCATCCGCTTTGTCGCCGCCAGCAATCGTGCCGCCAGCATTGACTTGCTCATTAGTACGATCGGAAGTGGTATACGCAGCGCCTGCGCTGAAGCCCATGCCAATATCATAGGTAGTAGAAATACCGAAGCCATCACCGTTATCGTAACGAATATCGTCGCCATTATTACGGTTATTGGTACCGATATTTACATCGTCAGCGCTTTGGCTTTCATTTTTACCCTGATATTGCAACGCGAAGTTCAGACCGTCTACCAGACCGAAGAAATCAGTGTTACGGTAGGTGGCCACGCCGTTAGCACGACCGGTCATGTAGTTGTCAGCGTAAGTATAGGAGTCGCCGCCGAACTCAGGCAGCATATCGGTCCAGCCTTCTACGTCGTACAGGACGCCGTAGTTACGACCATAGTCGAATGAGCCGTAGTCGCCGAATTTCAGGCCGGCGAATGCCAGACGAGTCCAGGAATTAGCGCCTTCGCCTTCGGTAGTGTTAGCCTGAGCGTTATATTCCCACTGGCCGTAACCGGTCAGTTGGTCGTTAATCTGCGTTTCGCCTTTAAAGCCGACACGCATATAGGTCTGATCGCCATCTTTAGAAGAGTCATCAGAGAAATAGTGCAGGCCGTCTACTTTCCCGTAAAGGTCCAGTTTGTTGCCGTCTTTGTTATAAATTTCAGCGGCGTGTGCTGCGCCAGCAGCCAGCAGAGCCGGGATGACAAGTGCCAATACTTTTCTTTTCATTTTTTTATCCTTAAAAACTTAACTTATTTGCAAAAGATTGAACTTCTACAGATTCGTTGAATCAAAGGCATCCTAATCTGAATAATATTATTTCAGCAAATGCTAACTTTTCTTATATGTTATTAATTAATACAAAAGTTACTATCGGAAACGCATATATTTATGGTGAATATATTTGTTATTATGTATTCATGTATGTGATTTGTTTTATTTCACAATTTGCGAAAAAAGATGGCAATATAGCGGCGGGCAGACATTCTGTTATCAATTTTGTGAACTGGCTTCGAGTTTTTTTAATTTAACTTTCTTGAGCGAAAAAGACGTAATCATGAACCACAACGCAGAGAAAACGGTAATAAAGGGGCCGTTTCGACTAATAAAAATAGCATTCATGTATACAATGTCTGTTTTTTGAACAGTGGCGGTGATGAGCATCGCCACTATGACTTGATAAAGGCAGGTAAAATTTGTCGGCTAACTTATCCCGTCGTTTCGTCCCAGGCATGAGGGGCAAAAAGATAGCCTTTATTGCGAATGGTCTTTATACGATAGGGCTCAGCAGCGCTATCCAGCAGTTTCTTACGCAGGCGGGAAATCGCCACATCCACGCTGCGATCCAGACCATCATAATTGACGCCGCGCAGCGTTTTTAGCAACGCGTCGCGATCCATAATTTGTCCGGCGTGTGTCGCCAGTTCCCAGAGCAATTCAAAATCGGCGGTGGAGAGCGATATGAAATCGCCATTGAGCTGGACCGCCCGGTTAAGGGGATCGATGGTTAACGCGCCAAAACGCAGCGCTTTATGCGGCGTAAGCGCGCTCTCCTGAAGACTTTTTGCCTGTTGCGTTTGTTCGCTTTGCCGCAGGTGTAAGCGCAGACGCGCCAGCAAAACGGCCGGAGGCGTGGTTTTGAGGATGTAGTCGCAGGCGCCCATCTCCAGCGCCAGAATATGATTCATATCACTGTCCAGCGAGGTGAGCAGGACAATCGGGCCTTGCCAGCGGTGGCGTAAATCGCGACATATCGTCATGCCATCTTTACCTGGAAGCATAATATCCAGTAAAACCAGATCGGGCTGAGTGGTGAGGATAAGATCCTCCGCCCGGTCACCACGCGGCTCAACAATGACATCAATATCATGTTTCGCCAGATAAGCGGCAATGAGAGAACCCACTTCAGCGTCGTCTTCAACAAATACAATGCGGTTCATATTATAAATGGAGAATAGAAAACGCCAACATACACCGCCTCTGTTTTCCCTTCCATAAATCTTTTCTAAACGAGAGCGGTTCCGTTATGCTACACGCTGTTGTTATTAGCGTGTTAAGGCAAGGTAATGGGACTCGTGATTAAAGCTGCCCTGGGGGCGCTGGTCGTCGTATTGATTGGTCTGCTGTCAAAAACAAAAATTATTATATCGCCGGATTAATTCCTCTGTTTCCAACGTTTGCGCTTATCGCGCACTATATCGTGGCCAGCGAGCGGGGCATCGACGCGATGCGTACCACCATCGTCTTTAGCATGTGGTCGATCATTCCTTATTTCATTTATCTTGCAACGCTATGGTATTTCAGCGGCGTGATGCGCCTGCCCGTCGCGCTTGGCGGTGCGGTGGTCTGCTGGGGGCTAAGCGCGTGGCTGCTGATTTTTTGCTGGATTAAATGGCATTAATATTGGCAAAGACCGTGGTTTCCCCATCGTAATACAGACGGATATTACGATGGGGAGGTTGTCAACCCACCAGCATCCACGTAGCCGGAACCGCCGCGACCAGCAATAAACCAATCAGCACGACTTCCTGACGATTTAACACGTTGTCATGCTTGTGCGTCCGACGCGCATACAGGAAAACCAGTAATCCAGGCGCGTACAGTACGACGGACAGCAGCAGGTGCATGGGACCCGACGCGTATAACAACCATAAGCCATAAATACAGGCTCCGATACCGACCGCCCGATGGAGGGGACGTGTTGCAATCTTCAGCAGAAATGAGCCGACCAGAAAGTAGGGCACCAGAATCATTTCTGACGCAATCGTCAATAGCGTGTTGTAGTCCGAACCGGTCAGCCAGATCAGCACCAGACAGATTTGCACACAGATATTGGTGAGCCATAACGATGCAGAAGGCGCGCCTTGCGCATTTTGTCGCGCGAAGATGCCCGGGAAGGATTTATAGGCTGCCGCCAGAAACGGCACCTCTGCCGCCATGATAGTCCAGCTTAGATAAGCCCCGCAGACAGACACAATCAGTCCCGCTGCAATAATAATTTCTCCCCACGGCCCCATCATTTTTACCATCAGTCCGGCCATCGACGGGTTACGCATCTCCGCCAGTTCCGGACGCGCAAGAACGCCAAGAGAAAGCAGCGTGACCAGGAGATATATTCCCAGCGCCGCGAGAACCGCCAGTAGCGTGGCGCGGCCTGCATCGCGTTTATTTTTCGCTCGGGCCGAGACGACGACGGCGCCTTCAACGCCAATAAATACCCACAGCGTAATAAGCATGGTGTTCTTGACCTGTTCCCATACGGGAATATCGAGTTCAACACCGGTGAAGTCCAGTGTGAAGGTATCCAGTTTGAACATCATGATAGCCAGCACAATAAACGCGCCGAGCGGCAACAGTTTCGCCAGAGTCGCGACCAGATTGATGCTGGCTGCCGTTTGTACGCCGCGCAGGATGAGGAAATGGACAATCCAGAGCAGGACTGAAGCGCCGACAATAGCCTGCCAGGTATTACCGTCGCCAAACAGACGCAGCGCAGGCGTATCGGTAAAGAAACTCAGCGCTGAAAAAACGATAACCAAATAGGATACGTTGGCGATGACCGCGCACAGCCAATAGCCCCAGGCAGAACAAAAGCCAATCAGTTCGCCGAAGCCTTCGCGGGCGTAAGTAAAGATGCCGCCGTCAAGCTCGGAGCGAATGCGCGTAAGGATTAACATGGCGAATGCCAGTAAGAGTATCCCCACGCCGGTAATGGCCCAGCCAATTAACAACGCAGCCGGACTGGCAACGGCGGCCATATTCTGGGGCAGACTGAAAACACCTGCGCCAAGCATTGAGCTTAAAACCAGCGCGGTCAGCGCGCTCAGTCCCAGTTTTTTTTCCATTGGTATCCAGCTATAAAAATGAAATTGGAAGAATAATTATTATGGCAAAACGCATAAAAATGGTGAAAGCCACTAAGGCGCGGGATTTTACGGAGAGAAGGGACCGCATGCAACGGCCTGGATAAGATTTATCGCCAAAAAAGCGAAAAGTGAGATTCATCGCGATATTTGACGGAACTGGCATCCCGCGAGAAAGTGCCGGATGGTGGCTTATCAGGCCTGCCGTTGAACGATCGTGTAGGCCTGATAAGGCAGGTATGCCGCCATCTGGCGAGAAAGCCTGATGGCGACGCGCGCCTTATTTATAGAGGTCGGCGCTGATGGTGATGTTATTGCCGCGCTCCTGCCACTGACGCGTAATATGATAATACTTAGCGCCTTTCTTCGCCGCGCGTTTGGCGACCTGATAGGAGATTTCTGTCATATTGCCGTAGTTGCCGGTGAACTTAACGCTGTCGAAAGGCACCATCATCGCAGCCGTCGCTTTGTTCAGCTCCTCAACTTTTGTGCCATCCGGAAGTGTGACAGTGTAACGTCCGCCTTTGGAGGATTGCGTTTCGAAGAAACGGCCTACTTCGGCGCTCGGCGAGGCTGACGTGGCGACGCCTGGAATTTCGACTTTCTTCGCAGCTTCGCCGCCCTGAGCCAGCGCGGCGCGGCCAGCTTCAGAGTCTGCCGGAATAGCGTCCGGGCTCTGGACGATGCGTTTTTTCGCATCTTGTTTATAGATAAATGCAGTGATGCGCTGGTTTCCGCCCTGATTCGCATCTATCTGACGAACAATATAGAAAGCGTATGCGCCTTTTTGTTTCGCCGCTTTCGTAATGGCATCGTTAACTTCCGGCTGGCTACGGTAGAAGCCCTGAACGGTGACGGTATCATACGGTTCTAATTGTACGGCCTGGTCTTTCGGTAATTCCACGATGCCATTAATGACACGATTTTTGGGCGCGTCGGCTTTCGGCGCGTCGGCTTTATACACGTCCGCCACAACACGCCAGTTACCACTGTTGCCGAACTCCGAGGTGTCGACAACATAGAAGGAGGCTGCGCCTTCTTTATCTGCGCGGCGGGACACGGCGGAGACCGCATCGCCAATAGCATTAAAACGACCGGTAATAACGATGCGGTCATAAGGTTTTAGTGCAGCCGCTTGCTCCGGCGTCAGTTCTGTTGCTGCATGGACAGAAAAAGCAGCCGCAGAAAGCAGAGCCGACGCCAGGAGAGTGTTCTTAAGCTTCATAAAAATAATCCTTCGCCTTGCGCAAACCAGGTACTGGTATTGTTATTGACTAGAAACGTGGCTGATTATTGCATTTAAACCATATGGATGTCTGCGGGATTTTTCACGCATCGTGTCATGTATCCTATCTTTGATGATAACATTTGCCGATATGTCGAAAAAAACGGCGTCCGGGCGGCTAAGCTAATGAAGCGCATAAATTTAATAAGTTAATTTAATGTTAATTTCTTGATCGCGCCAGGGGTTTAATGATGTTTTGCTGTCAAATTTGAGCGAATTATCAGCCCTCGCAGGCCATTTTCAAGGCATTATGGCTGCTTAGCGGCTGAATCGTTCATGTTTTGCAAATTTGATAAAAAATTCTGTTTTTTGGCGCTAGATCACAGGCGTTATTTTCAGTAGGTTATAGAGAGTTTGTAACGGTTTTATTCTGCTGGGGTAACATTTACCTCAAACGCGGGCAGGCGTACGCTTCTCGCGCTTACTGACAAACCATCATCAAAAATATCGATGGAAGGGAACATTTATGCGAATTGGCATACCAAAAGAGCGGTTACCCAATGAAACCCGTGTCGCTGCGACGCCGAAAACGGTAGAGCAGCTACTGAAGCTGGGGTTTAGCGTCGCTATCGAAAGCGGGGCGGGTCAACTGGCAAGTTTTGACGACAAAGCGTTTGCGCAGGCTGGCGCGGATATTGTAGACGGCAATGCTATCTGGCAGTCGGAAATTATTCTCAAGGTTAATGCGCCTGAAGAAGAGGAAATCGCTTTACTGAACCCCGGGACTACGCTGGTCAGTTTTATCTGGCCTGCGCAAAATCCTGGGTTAATGGAGAAACTTGCCGAACGTAAGGTTACGGTGATGGCGATGGACTCCGTGCCGCGTATTTCCCGCGCGCAATCGCTCGACGCGTTAAGCTCAATGGCGAATATCGCGGGTTATCGCGCCATTGTAGAGGCCGCGCATGAATTTGGGCGCTTCTTTACCGGCCAAATCACTGCCGCCGGGAAAGTGCCGCCGGCGAAGGTGATGGTGATTGGCGCGGGCGTTGCCGGTCTTGCGGCTATCGGCGCGGCAAACAGCCTGGGGGCGATTGTCCGCGCGTTTGACACTCGTCCTGAAGTCAAAGAGCAGGTCCAGAGTATGGGGGCTGAGTTCCTCGAACTGGATTTTAAAGAGGAAGCCGGTAGCGGCGATGGTTACGCCAAAGTGATGTCCGAGGCGTTTATCAAAGCGGAAATGGCGCTCTTTGCCGCCCAGGCCAAAGAGGTCGATATCATTGTTACCACCGCGTTGATTCCGGGCAAACCTGCGCCGAAGCTGATTACCCGCGATATGGTCGATTCTATGAAGGCCGGCAGCGTGATTGTCGACCTGGCCGCGCAGAACGGCGGTAACTGCGAATATACCGTCGCTAATCAGGTTGTGACGACGGACAATGGCGTGAAAGTGATTGGCTACACCGATCTACCGGGGCGTTTGCCGACGCAGTCATCCCAACTTTATGGCACCAACCTGGTTAACCTGCTGAAGCTGCTGTGCAAAGAGAAAGACGGCAATATTGACGTGGATTTTGACGATGTCGTGATCCGTGGCGTGACGGTGATTCGTGACGGCGACATTACCTGGCCTGCGCCGCCAATCCAGGTTTCCGCGCAGCCACAGGCCGCGCCTAAAGCAGCACCTGCGCCAAAAGAGCCGGAAAAGCCCGCTTCACCCTGGCGGAAGTATGCG
The DNA here is from genome assembly GCF_050574145.1 of Salmonella sp. GDC200615. NCBI lineage: Bacteria > Pseudomonadati > Pseudomonadota > Gammaproteobacteria > Enterobacterales > Enterobacteriaceae > Salmonella > Salmonella sp. GDC200615. The sequence goes on from NZ_CP192247.1 coordinate 2,198,501, forward strand.
TTAATGGCGCTGGCGATCATTCTTTTTGGCTGGCTGGCCGATGTCGCGCCAAAAGAGTTCCTCGGCCATTTTACCGTGTTTGCGCTCGCCTGCGTGGTTGGTTATTACGTGGTGTGGAACGTGTCTCATGCGCTTCATACGCCATTAATGTCGGTGACCAACGCAATTTCAGGGATTATTGTTGTCGGGGCATTATTGCAAATTGGTCAGGGCGGCTGGGTCAGCTTCCTGAGCTTTATCGCAGTGCTTATCGCCAGCATTAATATTTTCGGTGGCTTCACCGTGACTCAGCGTATGCTGAAAATGTTCCGGAAAAACTAAGGGGTAACACATGTCTGGAGGATTAGTTACAGCTGCATACATTGTTGCCGCGATCCTGTTTATTTTCAGTCTTGCCGGGCTTTCAAAGCATGAAACGTCCCGCCAGGGGAATAACTTCGGTATTGCCGGGATGGCGATCGCGTTGCTGGCGACCATTTTCGGGCCGGATACCGGCAACGTGGCATGGATTCTGGTCGCCATGATTATTGGCGGCGCGATTGGCATCCGCATGGCGAAAAAAGTTGAGATGACCGAGATGCCGGAGCTGGTCGCGATTCTGCACAGTTTCGTGGGCCTGGCGGCGGTACTGGTTGGCTTTAACAGCTATCTGTACCATGACGCCAGTCTGGCGCCGGTGCTGGTGAATATTCATCTGACCGAAGTCTTCCTCGGTATCTTTATTGGCGCAGTCACTTTCACTGGATCGATCGTAGCGTTTGGTAAACTGCGCGGCAAAATCTCTTCTAAGCCGTTGATGTTGCCTAACCGTCACAAAATGAACCTGGCGGCGCTGGTTGTTTCTTTCCTGTTGCTGCTGGTTTTTGTCCGCACCGAAAGCGTGGGTCTACAGGTTCTGGCGCTGCTGCTGATGACCATTATCGCGCTGGCGTTTGGTTGGCATCTGGTCGCCTCTATCGGCGGGGCGGACATGCCGGTGGTTGTTTCAATGCTGAACTCCTATTCCGGTTGGGCTGCCGCGGCGGCTGGCTTCATGTTGAGCAACGATTTGCTGATTGTGACCGGCGCGCTGGTCGGTTCGTCAGGCGCGATCCTGTCTTACATTATGTGTAAAGCGATGAACCGCTCTTTCATCAGCGTTATTGCTGGTGGGTTCGGTACTGACGGCTCCTCAACGGGCGACGATCAGGAAGCTGGCGAACATCGCGAAATCACGGCGGAAGAGACCGCTGAGATGCTGAAAAACTCCCACTCCGTCATTATTACGCCGGGGTACGGGATGGCGGTGGCGCAGGCGCAGTATCCGGTGGCGGAAATCACCGAAAAACTGCGTGCGCGCGGTATCAATGTGCGTTTCGGCATTCATCCGGTGGCGGGTCGCCTGCCGGGGCATATGGACGTGCTGTTGGCAGAGGCGAAAGTGCCTTATGACATCGTGCTGGAAATGGACGAAATCAATGATGATTTCGCCGATACCGATACCGTGCTGGTGATTGGCGCGAACGATACGGTGAACCCGGCGGCGCAAGACGATCCCCGCAGCCCGATCGCCGGTATGCCGGTTCTCGAAGTGTGGAAAGCACAGAATGTCGTGGTCTTTAAGCGTTCAATGAATACTGGTTATGCTGGTGTGCAGAACCCGCTGTTCTTTAAAGAGAATACGCAAATGCTGTTTGGCGATGCCAAAGCCAGCGTGGATGCAATTCTGAAAGCGCTTTAATCTTTTAAACGTGCGGCGGCCTCTTCGGAGGCCGTTTTTATACACTTCATCCTTTACGCTGCCTCTTTGTTGGCTGCGCTCAGAAACCCCGGTCACATCGTTATCTATGCTCCCGGGTATTTCTTCCCTTGCCGCCGCGAGGCATCTTGAATGATTTTGTGTATGTATTGCATTTTATCTTTTGTTTAAATCGCTAAGCAGAACGGCGATACTCTGCCCGCCGGTGGTCTGTTCGAGGGCGATTTTGACAATGATGGTTAACGGAACGGAGAGCAGCATGCCCACCGGACCTAATAGCCAGCCCCAGAAAATTAACGACAAAAATACCACTAAGGTTGAAAGGCCTAAACCACGTCTCATGATTCGTGGCTCAAGGATATTGCCGAAGACCAGATTAATCAGCAGATAGCCTGCCAGCACCAGCAGCGCATCATAAAACCCGTTAAATACCAGCACCTGAATAATGGGCGGCAGGGCAGCGAGCACCGATCCAATATTAGGAATATAGTTCAGCGCGAAGGCCAGTAGTCCCCAGACAAAGGCGAAGCGGACATCCAGCGCGGCCAGCATTCCCCATGCGACCAGTCCCGTCACGATACTGATCGCTGTTTTTAGCACCAGATAATGGGAAACGCTATCAAGCGCGCGTTGAATTGCCGCCATGCCCTCCACCGGACGGCTCATCATCTGCTGCAGTTTTTCAGGCAATTGTGGAACCTCCAGCAGCATAAATACCACGGTCAATAACAATAAAAAGATGGACGACATGGCATTGGACAGCTGGGTGAGCAGGTTCGTTACCAGAGTCATTGCGGCGTTTGGATCGATATATTTCGCCAGCTCATCAACCGACACGCCAATGCCTGCTCGCTGCAACCACGGTTCGATACGTTGCAACGGTATCACCAATGAGGAGCGATACTGCGGTAGGGTACGGGCCAGTTCATTTAATGATGTCCCCAAATAGGCCAGTAGCAGTACCATTAGCATGACAATAATCACAATGAGCAATGACACGGCGATAACGCGCGGAATTCGACATCGGGTCATCCGTTGCACAACGGGATTGAGAACGACCGCAATAAATAACGCCAAAATAAAGGGAACAATGATATCTGCGGCGAAGCGGATACCGCTCAGAATAACCACCAGCATTCCCAGCATAATGACGATTTTTAGACCATTGAGCGTGATGATCGGTTTTGCCATATCAGTCCCTGTTTTCTGATGCCGACACGAATAATAATGTGATGTCGGTCGACCTGTTCTGGTTAAAATCAAATACTTCAGGTAAAGAAGTGAAAATATTTTGAGTTAATTCCTGGCTTATGATACAAATCAGGCGTGTTCAACTACCGAGGACAATTATCATCCGCGATGACGAGAAGCAACACTGCGGATAATTGTAATATTATGGACAATATGTTCAGCGCTTTTTTCTCCACGCAAACGCATCTTCACTCTACCTCCTTTTTCCTTCTTATCGGCGAGCAGCACTGGCGTAACGCACTTTAGTCTCTCACTTCTGCCTGAGCTGGCGCAATGCGCTGTGCTAACTGATTTTATTTTTTAGTTTGCTGCGTGCAGCAGACTCGAAAGAGTATATTCTCATGCAGGAGAAGTGTCATGTTTTACTGGATTTTATTAGCTCTGGCTATCGCGACTGAAATTACCGGCACGCTCTCAATGAAATGGGCTAGCGTGGGTAATGGCAATGCGGGTTTTATTTTAATGCTGGTGATGATCACGCTGTCATATATATTTCTTTCTTTTGCGGTAAAAAAGATTGCCCTGGGTGTAGCGTATGCCTTATGGGAGGGGATCGGCATTTTATTTATTACCATTTTTAGCGTGCTGCTATTTGATGAAGCATTATCAACCATGAAGATTGCCGGCTTGCTGACGCTGGTCGCCGGCATAGTATTGATCAAATCAGGGACGCGTAAACCCGGCAAACCGGTGAAGGAGGCGACTCGTGCAACAATTTGAATGGATACACGGCGCCTGGCTTGGGCTGGCAATAATGCTGGAAATCGCGGCTAACGTACTGTTGAAATTTTCGGACGGCTTTCGCCGTAAATGCTATGGCATCTTATCGCTTGCCGCTGTTCTGGCCGCCTTCAGCGCGCTTTCCCAGGCGGTAAAAGGGATAGACCTGTCGGTGGCGTATGCGTTATGGGGCGGTTTTGGTATTGCCGCCACGCTGGCGGCGGGCTGGGTGCTCTTCGGCCAGCGCTTAAACCCCAAAGGCTGGGTTGGCGTGATATTGCTGCTCGCCGGAATGGTCATGATCAAATTTGCCTGAGACGATCGCTGCCTGTCGGTTCAGGCAGCGATTCCCGCATTAATCCTGCGCCAGAGCTTTCAGCTTATCGCGAAAGCCGGTGACGGATATAGCGCAGTTATCGGCGCGCCAGCGATCTTTAGCCGCAGGGGCGGAGCTTTGTACGCCAATGAGCTGCCATCCGCTATCCGTGTGCAATAAGAGCGGCGAGCCGCTGTCGCCTGGTAACGTGTCGCACTGGTGTGAGAGTACGGCATTCTGCGCCCAGCCGGTCACGACGCAATCCTGATGGGAATAGAGCGCATTCAGATGATCTTCCGGATAACCGGACTGCGTGACTTTTCGGTCTGCGGCTTTCAACGCCGCAGTGAGCGCCGCTTTATCGCCGGTAAATAAAGGCACTGGCGTGATACCGGAAGGTGGGTAGCGCAATATTACCAGACCAAAATCCCAGCTTGCCGCGGCAGGCGGCACAATCCAGCCATCGCCATCCGCTTTCAGGCGTCGGCCCAGCGACGGTTCAACGCGGCCTTCAATGCCGTGGATTTCATAGCGCCATACTCCTTTTCGCGCCACAAAACGCAGCGCAACCGCCTTGTCTGGTTTTCCTTTCGGTGGCGTTAGCAGGCAGTGACCTGCTGTCAGGGCGATATGCGGGGAGATAAGCGTTGCCGTACACAAATTACCGCTGGCGGTCTCTAGTTGCCCGATGGCATCCCACGGCGATTGGGTAGGATCGGCGACGGGCACCCGATCATCATGGTTAAAAAAAAGCGTTTTGACGTCGCTGGCATCCGTGGCGTCTGTTTCAGCCCCCCTGGCTTTCGCCATAACCGGTAAAAAAACACACTATGCCCAGTAATACAGCAATGGTTTTATGCATATCACACTCTGGTGGGTAATTATGATTATTAACAACAAACCCTCAGTACTACTATAGACGTGACGGTAAGAAAGTGGGAGTAAAATCAGATAACTACACTCAGGAAAGATAGAAATGCGTGGCAATAGCGGCGCATAAAATAAGCACGATAAGAATGAGCTCAAAGCGGTAGCGAGACACTTTTTTGCCCTCCCGGAAGGCGGCGCTAAACCAGAACAATTTAGCGCCGTAAAAACGGGCGCGGGGGCGCGCCGCAGCATGTTACGACTTACGCAGCCGGTTGAGTAGTTGGTTTTGACGGGGTTTTGGCTGGCGCTTTACCACCTTTTTTCTGGTGCTTTTTAGCCGCCTGCGCTTTTTGCTCAACGGTTTTTTTATGCTGTTTTTTGTGGTGCTGGGTGTTCTGGGTTGTTTTGGCAGGCGCTGCGGTTTTCGCAGGCGTTGCAGTCTCAGCCGCGAATGCTGCGGAAGAGAGACCCATTGCAGCGGCAACAACCAGAGCTAATACTTTTTTCATTTTGATACCCTCGATTTGGTTTTCATTCAACCCCACTGCGGGGCCGGTGAAATGACTATATCGCTGTTATCAAAAGGCTTCCGTGAGTGATTGGTTTCGGCATGTAACGCTATGTACAATCCCCCGGTAACGCGATGTCAGCCCCCACCATAATAGGTAGCTTTACGTTACCGGCCGTTATTTTTGGCCGCAGAGTCGGTAATATCCGCCCTCCAGAATAACAGGCACACCGTATATGAATCCGATAATCTGGGTGGTATTTACGCTTCTGGCGCTGGATGCAATCAGAGAAGTTATGGGCGTATCAAGCCTGACAGGTCTATGGTGAACAGTGAGTCGTGGCGTGAAACCAGCCCGGCGATAGCGCACGTTGCTATCGCCGGAATATTTCTTTTCAGGCATGAAGACGGTGATGTAACCGCGTCCCGACCAGGATGGCCAGCACCAGCATTAGCGCGATAAAACCACCTACGCCGTTCCAGCCGTAACTATGCCAGAATACACCGCCTAGCGTCCCGGCAATACTGGACCCCAGATAATAGCTGAAAAGATAAAGTGACGAGGCCTGTCCCTTCGCCCGACGCGCACGCGGGCCAATCCAGCTACTGGCCACGGAGTGCGCGGCGAAAAAGCCGGCGGAAAAAAGCAGCATCCCAGCAAAAATCAGCCAAAGCGAGGTAAAAAGCGTCAGTAAAAGCCCACCCAGCATTACTGCGGTAGAGAACAGCATCACCGGCCCCCGGCCATAGCGTGAGGTCATGGCGCCAGCTTTCGGCGAGCTCCATGTGCCGGTGAGATAGGCTACGGATAACAGTCCGACCACGGCCTGGCTTAATTCCCAGGGGGAGAGCATCAGGCGATAACCAATGTAGTTAAACAGGGTGACGAACGCGCCCATCAGTAAAAAACCTTCTGCAAACAGCAGAGGTAACCCCCGATCGCGCCAGTGGAGACGGAAATTAATAAATAGCGTTTTAGGCCGTAGCGACGTGGGACGGAAATGTTGCGAGGCGGGTAAAATCTTCCAGAACATCAGCGCGGACGCCAGCGCAAAGCATCCGATGGCCGCCAGCGCGATGCGCCAGTTAAAAAAGTCGGTCATGACGCCGCTTAATAAACGCCCGCTCATCCCGCCGATGGAATTACCGCTAATATAAAGCCCCATAGAGAAAGCGACAAAGCTGGGATGGATTTCTTCGCTCAGGTAGGTCATTCCCACCGCGGCGACGCCGCTTAACGACAGACCGATCAGCGCGCGCATAATCAGAATACCATGCCAGCTGGTCATCATGGTTGATAACAATGTGCAGCAGGAGGCTAATAACAAGGCGGTGACCATCACCGGTTTACGGCCTATCGCATCAGAAAGCGAGCCGGTAAAAAGTAAGCCGATAGCCAGCATGGCGGTAGAAATAGAAAGTGAAACGCTGCTGCTGGCGGGGGAGACGCCAAACTCCTGGGAAAGTACCGGTAGTATAGGCTGAACGCAATAAAGGAGCGCGAAAGTCGCCAGGCCCGCGGAAAAAAGGGCCAGCGTGACGCGCATGAAAGGCGCTGTACCGCGTTTAATAAATTGAACCGGCTGAGAATGGCGTTGTTCATCGATATCGCTCGCCGTGGCGTCATCGAGAATAGTTGTACGACTCACGTTAAATCCTTGCTTTACATCTCCGTCAACAGGAGACGGGTATAACCGACATGTAAAGCATAGAAAAAGCAAAATATTCTGTCTAATATATTAATTGTCTCAAATAAGACGTTAAAAATATGAATATCGAATTACGTCATTTACGTTACTTTGTGGCGGTAGCAGAAGAGCTGCATTTTGGTCGCGCCGCCGCGCGCCTCAATATCTCGCAGCCGCCGCTGAGTCAGCAGATACAAATTCTGGAGCAGCAGGTCGGCGCGCGATTACTGGCGCGGACTAACCGCAGCGTAGCGTTAACCGCCGCCGGGCGACAGTTTCTGGTGGATAGCCGACACATCCTGAGTCTGGTAAACGACGCCGCCGCTCGCGCCGAGCGGTTGCATCAGGGCGAAGCGGGTGAAATCCGTATTGGCTTTACGTCTTCAGCGCCTTTTATTCGGGCGGTATCGCATACCTTTTCGCTGTTCCGCCAGTCCTATCCGGGGGTGCATATGCAAACGCGTGAAATGAATACGCGTGAGCAAATCGCGCCGCTCAACGAAGGCGTACTGGATATTGGCTTACTGCGGAATACGCCGTTGCCCGACACACTTAATCGCGAGGTGATTTTGCATGAGCCGCTTATGGCCATGATCCCGCGCGAACATCGGCTGGCGCAAAAGCCGGTCGTCAGTCTGACAGAACTGGCGGAAGAACCTTTCGTCTTTTTCGATCCGCATGTCGGGACGGGCCTCTACGACGATATCCTCGGCCTGATGCGGCGCTATAACCTGTCGCCGACCATCACGCAGGAGGTTGGCGAGGCAATGACCATTATCGGTCTGGTAGCGGCGGGACTGGGTGTCTCGATTCTGCCGGCATCCTTTAAGCGTGTACAGATGAGCGAGATGCGCTGGGTTCCCCTGGCGGAAGAGGACGCCGTATCTGAAATGTGGCTGGTATGGCCAAAGCATCATGAACAGAGTCATGCCGTACAGCGGTTTTGCCAACTGCTATTACTGGCTGCCCGACGGGATTAATTACGCTTAAAAAGGGTGAAAATGTGCAGTTAATCACACGGCTAAGCAAAAAGTTGACGGCGAGTATTGAAGTGTTTCACCATAGCACACAGATTATTTCGGAGCGCGAAAATAAAGGGAGTGAGCGGTGGTTGCTGATAGTCAGCCTGGGCATATCGATCAAATTAAGCAGACCAATGCTGGCGCAGTGTATCGCCTGATTGATCAGCTCGGACCGGTATCGCGAATTGACCTGTCTCGTCTGGCGCAGTTGGCGCCTGCCAGTATTACGAAAATTGTTCGCGAAATGCTGGAAGCGCATTTGGTTCAGGAACTTGAAATTAAAGAGGCGGGCAGTCGCGGACGTCCCGCCGTCGGGCTGATGGTGGAAACGGAAGCCTGGCACTATTTATCTATTCGTATTAGCCGTGGCGAAATTTTCCTTGCACTGCGCGATCTTAGCAGCAAACTGGTGGTAGAAGAGTGTCTGGCGCTGCCGTTAAACGAAGCTACGCCGTTGCTTGAGCGAATTATTACGCACGTTGATCGGTTTTTTACCCGCCATCAGCAGAAACTGGAGCGTCTGACCTCCATTGCCATTACGTTACCGGGCATTATCGATACCGAAAACGGCGTTGTGCACCGGATGCCGTATTACGAAGATGTCAAAGAGATGCCTTTGGGAGATGCGCTGGAGCGGCACACCGGCGTACCGGTTTACATTCAGCATGATATTAGCGCCTGGACGATGGCAGAGGCGCTTTTTGGCGCCTCACGCGGCGCGCGCGACGTTATCCAGGTGGTGATTGATCATAATGTGGGGGCGGGCGTTATCACCGACGGTCATTTGCTTCATGCGGGTAGTAGCAGTCTGGTAGAGATTGGGCATACCCAGGTCGATCCTTATGGTAAGCGCTGTTATTGCGGTAATCATGGCTGTCTGGAGACCATCGCCAGCGTCGATAGCGTGCTGGAACTTACGCAGCTTCGGCTTAATCAGTCGATGAGTTCAATGTTGCACGGCCAGCCGTTAACGGTAGATTCACTGTGTCAGGCGGCGATGCAGGGAGATCTATTAGCAAAAGATATTATTAGCGGCGTTGGCGCGCATGTCGGACGCATTCTGGCTATCATGGTGAATTTATTTAATCCGCAAAAAATTCTTATTGGTTCGCCGCTAAGTAAAGCGGCTGATATCCTTTTTCCAGCCATTGCTGACAGTATCCGTCAACAGGCGCTGCCCGCCTACAGCAGGAATACGGTTGTGGAAAGCACGCAGTTTACCAACCAGGGTACGATGGCCGGGGCGGCGTTGGTAAAAGACGCGATGTATAACGGCTCTTTGTTGATTCGTCTATTACAGGGTTAACATTTTTTAACTGTTGTACAAAAATTTGCGCTAACTCAAGCTGATTGCCCTTGCCATATCTTAGACTTTCTCCACTGTATTATTTTCCTGGCTTATATTTTCGAAGCATAACGGTGGAGTTAGTGATGCTGAAGCGTTTCTTTATTACAGGTACAGACACTTCTGTTGGGAAGACGGTGGTTTCCCGCGCATTACTACAAGCGTTAGCGTCGAGTGGTAAGAGCGTTGCAGGGTATAAACCTGTCGCTAAAGGGAGCAAAGAGACTGCAGAAGGGATGCGCAACAAAGATGCGCTGGTATTGCAAAGCGTCTCTTCGCTGGAGTTGCCGTATGAGGCGATTAATCCGATCGCGTTAAGCGAAGAAGAAAGCAGCGTCGCGCATAGCTGTCCTATAAATTACACCTTGCTGTCCAACGGTCTGGCGAGCCTGAGCGATAAAGTGGACCACGTTGTTGTGGAGGGCACTGGTGGCTGGCGTAGTTTGATGAATGATTTACGTCCATTGTCTGAATGGGTGGTACAGGAACAGTTACCGGTATTGATGGTGGTAGGGATTCAGGAGGGGTGCATTAATCATGCGCTACTGACTGCGCAAGCTGTCGCTAATGATGGACTGCCCTTAATTGGCTGGGTGGCGAATCGTATCAATCCTGGCCTGGCGCATTATGCTGAAATTATTGATGTGCTTGGGAAAAAACTGCCAGCGCCGCTGATTGGCGAGCTACCGTACCTGCCGCGCGCCGAGCAGCGTGAGCTGGGGCAGTATATTCGTTTGTCAATGCTCGGCAGCGTGCTGGCGGTAGATAGAGTCATGGCGTAACGTTTGCGAGAGCACTGACGCGACTACACAGGCAATCAGCAGACCGGGGAGTAACTGATACTCGCCGGTCATTTCACAAATCATCAGGGTGGACATTATCGGCGCATGGGTTGTCGCCGCCAGTAGCGTCGCCATACCCGCCAGCCCCAATAAAATCGCTATTTCATCCGAGCCTGGCAGCCAGAATCCCCATATCCGACCCAGAAACATTCCAATTGATAATCCGACAAATAATGTTGGCGTAAAGACGCCGCCCGGCGCGCCAGACCCGCTGCTGGCGAGCACCGCCAGGATTTTGCACGCAAAAATTCCGCCAATCAGCGAGAATAGCGGCGGAGAGAGCAAAAATGATTGTACGACGCTATAGCCGTTTCCCCATACCGTGGGCGTGAGTAACGACAGTAATCCGACAATAAGCCCGCCCAACGCCAGTTGCCAGGGCGGGGACAGTTTTAAGCGTAAGAAACTATTATGGCTGGCCGTCATCAGCCACATCAGTAATGGACCGCACAGACCGGCGACCAGGCCGGTACTGACTATCATGACGTACTCCCGCGCGTGGAGATCAACGGTCAGATGTACGGTATAGAGTAGTGAATCGCTACCGTTTAATAGATGGGTGGTTAGCAGGGCGACGACGGCGGAAACGACAACCGGGCCGAGGGAAGCCAGCATTAAGGTACCGAACAGGATTTCCGCGATAAACAGGCTGCCCGCCAGCGGCGCATGGTAAGCGCCCGCCATGCCCGCAGCGGCGCCGCTGGCGATCCATAATTTCCATTCCTCACGCGGCGTGAAGCGTCGGGCAAAGCTGGATGCCGCCAGCGCGGCGAGGAGGATCATTGCGCCTTCGCGACCAATTGCGCTGCCGCTGACCACGACCAGCAGCGAGGCCAGCGATTTCACCAGACTGGCGCCAACGTCAAATTGCCCGTCGGTTTGCAATGCTTCCATATAGTCAGTGGGCGCATGGGGGCGCTGTTGGTTCATTTTTTGCCACCCCCACAGCAACAGACCAGCGGCCAGGCCGCCAAGCGCTGGCGTAATCAGCCGTCGCCAGGGCGAAAGCCCCTCAGCCGCATTCACCAGACTGCCGGTGTCATTACTCAGGAAAATCCACTCCAGCAATTGCATCGCATGACGGAAGGCGGCGACAGCCAGCGCCGCGAGAATACCGATGAGCGTAGCGATCAGCAGGCGACGAAACATCGCGCGCAGATCCGGGTAAGCGTGTAAACGATGCATGAGCGGGTAAATAGGGAGTTTCAGGATAGCCTATTCTGCGGGGAAATGGCGTCAGACGCAAAAGCACTATGTGCGATATAATATTGCGTACAATAATGATACTGCCGGATAGCGAGAGGCCATCCGGCGGCAACGTTAGCTGCTTTCGTGAATATTTAGCGCCCGACGCGTGCGGCCTGAGCTGAGATAATCGGCGATGTAATCCTGAGAGATTTCACCGTTATAGCGTCCGTCTTCATCAACGATCGGCATCCAGCTAGTATTACTTTCGTACAATCTGGACAGCACAATACGCAGATTATCTTCCGCTTTGCCCGTAATACGGAAAGGATGGGTGATATCGGCGCAGATTCCGCTGGCGTTCCGCGCTTCCCGGCGCTTCACAAATCCCAGTGGCTTACCGTCGTTGTCAATGACGGTAATGGCGCGAATATCGTGATCATCCATAATGCCGAATGCCTCGCTTAACGGCATGGAAGGCCGCGCGGTAATGGTTGGCTGTTGGTCGGTAACATCGCCCGCGGAGACCAGTAGCAAACGCTTTAACGTTCTGTCCTGACCGACAAACGACCCGACAAACTCGTTAGCCGGTTTGGCCAGCAGTTCATCAGGACTGGCGCACTGTACAATTCGCCCCTGACGGAACACGGCGATACGGTCGCCGAGCTTTAGCGCTTCGTCGATATCATGGCTGACCAGCATCACGGTCTTTTTTAGCTTACGCTGCATATCCAGAAACTGGTTCTGGATCACTTCGCGGTTAATGGGGTCCACCGCGCCGAAGGGCTCATCCATCAGCAGTACCGGCGGATCGGCGGCCAGAGCGCGGATCACGCCAATACGCTGTTGCTGTCCCCCGGACATCTCCTTTGGATAGCGATGCAGAAATTTTCTGGCATCCAGCGCCACCATGTCCATCAACTCTTCGGCGCGTTGCTTGCAGCGCGCTTTGTCCCAACCCAACATGCGCGGCACAACGGTAATATTTTCTTCAATCGTCATATTAGGAAACAGGCCGATCTGCTGGATAACATACCCAATATTGCGGCGTAGCGTTACCGTATCCATATCGTTGGTATTCTCGCCGTTGATAAGAATATTACCGCTGCTGGGCGCGATCAGCCGGTTGATCATCTTTAACGTGGTGGTTTTGCCGCAGCCGGAGGGACCGAGTAAGACGCACATTTAGCCTTCCGGCACGTTCAGGTTGACGTTGTCGACGGCTTTTAGCGGCTGACCCTTTTTCTGTACAAATTGTTTGGTGAGATTTTCCAGTTTTATCATTATCGTATCCCCTTAGGTGTCAGTACGGCTTGCAGACGATGCAACAGCCAGTCAAGTACAATTGCCAGTAGACAGATCATTAGCGCGCCGGCAATTAACATGCGAATATCGCTGCCGCTAATGCCGTTTAACAGTAGCAGCCCCAGACCACCAGCGCCGATCACCGCGGCAATCGCCATCACGCCGATATTCATCACTACCGCGGTGCGGATACCCCCGAAAATAACCGGTAGGGCCATTGGGATTTCGACCCAGCGCAGCCGTTGCCAGAAAGTCATACCGATGCCGCGTCCCGCTTCACGCAGACCGGGCGGCAAACTATCAAGCGCAGTATGGGTATTACGGACAATCGGCAGTAAAGAGTAGAGAAAAACGGCCGTCACAGCGGGCAGAACGCCAATACCATGCCCGATCAGCGAAAAGAGCGGGATCATTAATCCAAACAGCGCGATAGACGGAATGGTAAGAAGTAGCGTGGCGGCGCCCAATACCGGCATTGCCAGCCATTTGTGGCGTACAATCAAAACGCCTAACGGTACGCCGATGATAATCGCCAGACCGACGGCCAGCGCGACCAGCCAGAGATGCTGAAAGGTAAGGCTGGCGAGATAGCCTGCATTATTCAGCATATAATGTATCGTATCCATAGGCGCTCCTTACAGCAGACCTTTGTCCTGCAAAAATTGATGGGCTACCTGTTGCGGCGTGCGATGCTCGATATCGACCTGGGCGTTTAGGGTCGATATCACATCGTTATTGAGCAGGCCGGAAAGGGTGTTTAAGGCGTCATCAAGGCCAGGATTGGCTTCCAGCACCTCTTTACGCACCACGGGCGTGACAGCGTAACTTGGAAAGAAGCCTTTATCATCTTCCAGCACTTTCAGATCAAACCCTTTCACCCGTCCGTCGGTGGTATAGACCAGCCCGGCGTCAACCAGCCCATCCCGAACGGCGTTATAGACCAGCCCTGGGTCCATCTGTCGTATTTGCGGGCGATCAAGCTGCATTTGGTAGGCTTGCTGAAGGGGCTTCATCCCATCGCTGCGCCCGGCAAATTCCAGATCGAGACCGAGCATCCAGTTGTGGTCAGGATCGTTCTGCCGGACCTGTTCGATTTTTGCCACCATTTGCGAGATGGTGGTGATATTTTCCGACTCGGCGCGTTTGCGCTGCATCGCGAACGCGTAAGTATTGTTCATGTCAGCCGGTTTGAGCCATACCAGGCCCAGCTTCGCATCCAGGCGTTTTACCGTGTCGTAGGTTTCCTGTGGACTCATGCGCTTATCGATACGGTTGAAAATAATCAGCGATGTACCGGTGTATTCCCAGGTAATATCAATTTGTTTATTCACCATCGCATTACGTGAAATCACCGCGGCGATATTGGTTTGCGGCTGAACCTGAAAGCCTTTCTTCTGCAAATACTGAACGGTCATAGCGGAAAGAATATGCTGCTCGGTAAAGCTTTTGGTGGCGAGAACCAGCGGCGCGGCCTGCGTCTGGCTACTGAACAACAGCGTTGCGGCAAGCCATCCCAACAGGTGTTTTTTGAATCTCATTTAACGCTCCTTATTGTTATTTATGCGTTCAGACGGTATGAGGGCTAAGGCGTCGCCCAAACCAGGCAAGCAGAGTGTCAAGAATCAGCGCGAATAACGCCGTGGCCGTTGCGCCGAGGATCAACGTCGGAAAATCGTTGAGATAAACTCCCGGGAAAATCAGCTCGCGTAGCTGCTAGCGCCGATCAGAAAGGCCAGCGGCGCGGTGCCGACATTGATGGCGGTCGCGATGCGAATACCGGACAGCATCACTGGCCACGCATTAGGTAGCTCTACCTGACGAAGCCGCTGCCATTTTGTCATCCCAATCCCATTCGCCGCTTCAATCAGTGAGGCGGGAACGGAACAGAGGCCCGCATAGGTATTGCGGACGATAGGCAGAAGGGAGGCCAGAAATAGCGCGACAATGGCGGGCGTATCGCCGATCCCGATAATCACCATCGCTAAGGCCAGAACGGCCAGCGGCGGCAAGGTATTACCAACATTAAAGATTTGCATGACATATTCAGCAAATCCTTTTGCCGCAGGTCGGCTGAGTAAAATCCCGCTCGGGATACCGACCAGTAAAGCAAAAAACATGGACGTAAAGACCAGCATCAAATGCCGTTGCCCGAGATACAGCAGATCGACCTGACGCGCTTTCAGCGTCTCCAGACCGATTCCCCAGATAAACAGCGCCAGTAACAGCAAAATGACGATAGTGAACCCAAGTACACGTTTTAGGGTGAGGGTGTGCATTGCGGTGTGTCTCCCTGTTTGCATGTGTTATGGCGACGTTAAGAGTCGCGTGTTGTTATGCCATGTTCCGGCAGGGTACTTTGAGCTATAGCAACAGGTTGGGAAGGATTCCAGCGAAGCGTGATGTTTAACACTATTAAACATCTATTAACAATTATGCTTTGCCCTTATGCGGCTTAGCGTAAACATTCACGATAAAGAATTATCTTAAAAACAGAAATGTAGTGTGACGTTGTCACTTTTTGTAGATAAAAATAGGCCGCAATGGGAGAAAAGGCAGGTAAAATCCTGCCTTTTGTGGGGATTAACGGAATAACGGTTTTACAGCGACGGGAATAATAAGTTGAGCTTGCCATTGCGCCAGAGTCAGACGCGCCAGTTGCCCCAACGCCTGATAAAACGGATGCCCGGCATGATCGATAAATACGTCCAGAAAGCGGGACGACCACGGAAACAGATGCCAGGCCAGGAGTTGTTCGCATTCATGATGACGATCATTCTCGGCAAGCCAGGCCGCCAGCAGCAACAGCGACCCAAAATGATCTTCTGGCTCGTTTTGTTGCATTTCAAACTGAATTCCGTTTTCGCGCATCCACTGACGTAGCGCCAGCGTAGAATCGCCAAATAATACGCTCTCACGATCCAGCCAGACGGAACCCCACGGCGGAGACGGCAGAGCGTAAGGGCCGATAAACAGACGCTGCCAGGCCTGTGGCAACGACTCTTCGCTGTGGGTCTTAAACATAGCCGCCACAGGCGCAAGCGCCTCGGCATCAAGCGGCCACTGCGCCTGCCAGTCGTCGGTTAAAGCGCCTGAACCAGAGGAGCGGTTTCGTGGCTTTCCGGCGAATAATAAAACAACGCGCCAAGAACACGCGCCGTTACTGAAAAATCATCACGTTGTAAAAAAGTGGTCATTCAAACAATCCCGAAAGGTGCGGGTCGCCCCGCACGCATAAATTAACCTGCGATGGCCATACCTACGGTCATATGCAGGCCATAAAAAAGTCCGCGGCCAATAATTTCTCCCGCCAGCACCAGCACGACACCGAGCAGCAAACCAACGGTATGCGGTTCGCGGCGACGGATTAGCGGACATAGCCAGCAGCCTAATCCGGCGGCAAGCAAGACAATGCGCCAGACCTGTAGCATACCGTAATCCGGCGCGAGATGGCTGGCCTGTTGCACGGAACTGTGAATGGTTGAGAGAGACAGTCCTTGTAGTACGATGACCGCCACGCACACCACCAATGCTAGGCCGCTAATACTGGCAAACGTCACGCTGCAAAATGGGACGCGCGCGATGCGTAGCAGTAGCGCCGCAAACACCGGGCCGCACAGGAATGCCGTGAGGAAAAAGGCCAGCGTGGTGTAGCCATTATACCAGGTTGGCACGGTATCTATCTGATAAACGAGCGTCATTGCCCAGATGAATGCAACGCCGAGCGCCATACTGACCAGCAGCCACACTTTACCCAGCGCCGGGGGCATTTTACCGAGTACCGCCACCAGCCACCAGATGCCGCCTACGGCAAAGAACACCGATCCTGCGGCGATTTCATTACTCAGTGCGGAAGCGCCTACGCGGTTAAGCGAGTTAAACGCGCGCATCGGCGAGCCGAGATGCATAATCGACGCGAGGAATCCTAGTCCCATCACCAGCCACAGAAAAAACATGCTACGCACGATGCGCTGACGGGCGATGGTATCGTCTTTTGCCGTCAGCCAGCCCAGTCCGCTAACGATTAACGCGCCGACCACGCACTGACCAAAGACCGTGAAGATCATCAACGGCCATTCATGCCATCCACTTCCCATCTTATACCTCCTTCGGATTGGCCAGATAACCGGTAGTGTCCCCGGTCGGGCGGCTGTTGGCGTTCGGTTTAATCACAATATTCGGCTTCGTGAAATGCGCGCGCGGCAACGGCGCGACGGCAGCCAGCTCTCCGTGTTTTTTACGCAGTTCGTCTATCGGGCCAAAGTCCAGCGCCCGCAGCGGGCAGGACTCCACGCAAATCGGCTTTTTGCCGTCGGCGACGCGATCATGACAGCCGTCGCACTTAGTCATATGACCTTTGGCGGCGTTGTACTGCGGCGCGCCGTACGGGCAGGCCATGTGGCAGTAGCGGCAGCCGATACAGACCTCTTCGTTCACCACCACAAAACCGTCATCGCGCTTGTGCATCGCGCCGCTCGGGCAGACTTTGGTACAGGCCGGGTCTTCGCAGTGGTTGCATGAAATGGAGAGATAATAGGCAAAGACGTTCTGGTGCCAGACGCCGTTATCTTCCTGCCAGTCGCCACCTGCGTATTCATATATCCGCCGGAAACTGACGTCGGGAGTGAGATCTTTGTAGTCCTTGCAGGCCAGTTCGCAGGTTTTGCAACCGGTGCAACGACTGGAATCAATAAAAAATCCATACTGGGTTGTCATCGGTTACTCCTTACGCCTTTTCAACCTGAACAAGATTACTGTGTGACGGATTACCTTTCGCCAGTGGGGAAGGCCGGTGCGACGTCAGAATGTTAATGGAGCCGCCGCGATCGACTTTGTCGCCAAACATGTCGGCATTTAACCAGGCGCCCTGGCCGATAGCGGTGACGCCAGGCAATATGCGCGGCGTGACTTTTGCCAGAATGAGCATCTCTCCATTCTGGTTAAAGACCCGCACGGTGTCGCCATGCTGAATGCCGCGCGCTTGCGCATCAATCGGGTTGATCCAGATCTCCTGCGGACACGCCTGTTGCAGGATGTCGATATTGCCGTAGCTGGAGTGGGTACGCGCTTTATAGTGGAAGCCGGTTAGCTGTAGCGGGTAGCGCTGACGAAGCGGATCGTCCCAACCGTCAAAGCCTGGCGTATAGGCGGGTAAAGGATGGATAATCTCATCTTTCTTCAGCTCCCACGTGTTGGCTAGGGTTGCCAGACGCTCGGAATAGATTTCGATTTTACCGGACGGCGTTTTCAGTGGGTTGGCGGCAGGGTCTTCGCGGAATGAGCGGAAAGCGACGTAGTGCTCCTCCGGGCATTTTTTCTTGAAAATCCCTGTCTGTTTCATCTCTTCGTAATCCGGCATTTCCGGGTTACGCGCTTTGGTTTTTGCGTGCAGGTATTTGACCCACTCATGCTGCGTGCGGCCTTCTGTGAAGGTCTGGTATACGTCCGGACCAAGCCGTTTAGCCACTTCACTGAGCGTCCAGTAAATGGGCTTTCTTTCAAATTTCGGCGAGGTGGTGGGCTGACCAAGAATGACATAGCCCATATTGCCTGCGGATTCGTGGGAAATCAGATCTTCCTGCTCGGTCGGCATTAAATCAGGCAGCAGAATGTCGCAATATTTTGCCGACGCGGTCATAAAGTGCTCGATGCCGACGATCATTTCACATTTACTGTCGTCCTGAAGCACCTCGTGGGTGTGGGCGATGTCGCCATGCTGATTGATCAGCGTATTACTGGCGTAGCACCACAAAAATTTGATCGGCACGTCGAGCTTGTCTTTTCCCCGCACGCCGTCGCGTGTGGCGGTCATTTCCGCGCCATGATCGATAGCGTCGGTCCAGGTAAAGACCGAAATCTGGGTTTTTACCGGGTTCTCCAGCATAGAAAACCATTCGACGCCCAGATCCCAGGTGCCTTCGCGCACGCCGGAATTACCGCCATTTATGCCGACGTTACCGGTGAGTACAGACAGCATGGCGATTGCGCGTGCGGTCTGCTCCCCGTTAGAGTGGCGTTGCGGTCCCCAGCCCTGGCAAATGTAAGCCGGTTTCGCCGAGCCGATTTCCCGCGCCAGTTGAATGATTTTTTCCGCCGGAATACTGGTAATCTGCGCGGCCCATTGCGGCGTTTTAGCAATACCGTCGTCGCCCTGACCCAAAATATAGGCTTTATAGTGCGCGTTACGCGGGGCCGAGGCGGGCAGAGTGGTTTCGTCGTAGCCGATGCAGTATTTATCCAGAAACGGTTTATCAATAAGATCTTCGGTAATCAGCACCCAGGCGATTGCCGCCGCCAGCGCGCCATCGGTACCAGGGCGAATCGGCAGCCACTCGTCTTCGCGGCCGGCGGCAGTGTCGTTATAACGCGGGTCAATCACGATCATCCGGGCGTTGGAGCGCTCGCGCGCTTGTTCGACATAGTATGTCACGCCGCCGCCGCTCATACGTGTTTCCGCGGGGTTATTGCCAAACATCACCACCAGTTTTGTATTGGCGATATCATCCGGACTGTTGCCGTCGTTGCCGCCGAACATATAGCTCATGGCCGCGCTGATTTGGGCGGTGCTGTAGCTACCGTAACGGCTGAGATAGCCGCCGCAGGCGTTCATCAGGCGATACGGTACGTTAGAATTGGTAATATTGCCGCCGTCCACGCCGGTACCGTAAAGGACATGTACCGCTTCGTTGCCGTAGTCCTTGAGGATACGTTTCAGGTTATCGCCGATGGTATCCAACGCTTCATCCCAACTGATACGTTCGAATTTGCCTTCTCCTCGTTTACCAACGCGTTTCATCGGATATTTCAGGCGATCGGGATGATTCATCCGGCGACGAATAGAACGGCCGCGCAGGCAGGCGCGTACCTGATGGTTGCCATATTCATCGTTGCCCGTGGTATCTGATTCAACCCAATATACGGTGTCATCTTTTACGTGTAGGCGCAGCAGGCAGCGGCTGCCGCAGTTAACGGTACATGAACTCCAGACCGCTTTTTCTGCCACATTGCCGGATGCGAGGTCTGCTGCGGCGTGTGCGATGCGGGAGAACGGAAGGGTGAAAGCGCTACTGGCAAGCGCAAGGCTACCGATAGCGGAGGTTTTCACCAGGCTTCGTCGGCTGATACTGGCCGCCATTAATGCCTCAGGGTTGGTGATTTTCATAACAGCTCACTATGCTCATCCAAAAAAGAGTTTTAAATGTCGTTGTGTTCGCAAAACGGGGAGCTCCGGGCGCGTAAAAACGTCCCGGAGCAGGCGGCTTAGATTTTTTCGATTTCCACCAGATTTGTATGTTGAGGATTCCCTTTTGCCAGGGGGGAAGGACGCAGCGTCGTGAGCGTATTGATGCAGGCGCCGTGGTCAATTTTATCGCCAGCCATATCCGCATTATGCCATGCGCCCTGACCCATCGCGCTGACGCCCGGCAGAATACGCGGCGTGACTTTGGCGGGTAGACGCACCTCTCCACGATCGTTAAAGACGCGAACCTTATCGCCATTCGCGATACCACGTTTTTGCGCATCGAGCGGATTTATCCACACCTCCTGGCGACAGGCGGCCTGCAGAACATCAATATTGCCGTAGCTTGAATGGGTACGGGATTTATAGTGAAAGCCAAACAGCTGTAGCGGGAAGGTGCTCCGCTTCGGATCGTCCCATCCTTCAAAAGTAGGGGTATAAATCGGCAGTGGGCTTATCACGTCGCCTTCCGCCAGCTCCCAGGTACTGGCGATGTGAGCGAGTTTGCTTGAGTAGATTTCGATTTTACCGGACGGCGTTTTTAACGGATTGGCCTGCGGATCTTCACGAAATTTTTTATAGGCGACAAAGTGGCCGTTGGGATCTTTGCGTTTATAGATGCCCATTTTTTTCAGATCGTCATACGCGGGCAATGCCGGATCTCTTGCCTGCATTTTGGCGTACAGATATTGCAGCCATTGCGCCTGTGTACGGCCTTCGGTAAACCGCTGATACACATCGTCGCCGAGGCGTCTGGCGATTTCGCTGAGTACCCAGTAGATGGGCTTGCGTTCAAACTTAGGCGTCGTCGCCGGTTGGATAAAAATCAGATATCCCATATTGCCGGCGTAATCATTGGGGATGATATCTTCCTGTTCGACGGTCATGAGATCCGGCAGTAAAATATCGGCGTACTTCGCGGAAGAGGTCATAAAATTGTCGATGACCACAATCATTTCGCATTTCGTTTCATCCTGAAGAATTTCATGGGTTTTATTAATATCCGAATGCTGATTAATCAGGGTGTTGCCAGCGTAGTTCCATAGAAATTTGATCGGGACATCCAGCTTATCTTTGCCGCGTACGCCGTCGCGCAGGGCGGTCATTTCCGGGCCGCGCGCAATGGCGTCCGTCCAGCTAAAGCAGGAGATGGTGGTTTTAACGGGATTCTCCAGGACCGGCAGACGTTCAATGGTAATGGTGTAAGTGGATTCGCGTGCGCCGCTATTACCGCCATGAATGCCGACGTTGCCGGTCAGAATCGGTAACATGGCGATGGCGCGAGCGGTTTGTTCGCCGTTCGCCTGACGCTGCGGGCCCCAACCCTGACAGATGTAGGCCGGCTTGACGCTGCCTATCTCGCGCGCCAGTTTGATAATCCGATCGGCGGGGATGCCGGTAATATGCGATGCCCACTGCGGCGTTTTGGCGATACCGTCCTCTCCCTGGCCCAAAATATAAGCCTTATAATGGCCATTGGGGGGCGCGTCAGCCGGAAGGGTCTTTTCATCGTAGCCGATGCAATAGTTATCGAGAAAAGGCTGGTCAACGAGATTTTCGTTAATCAATACCCAGGCAATTCCCGCCACCAGCGCGGCATCGGTGCCGGGGCGAATCGGTATCCACTCGTCTTCACGTCCGGCAGCGGTATCGGTATAGCGCGGATCTATTACGATCATGCGCGCATTTGAGCGTTCACGCGCTTGCTCCAGAAACCAGGTAATGCCGCCGCCGCTCATGCGTGTTTCAGCCGGATTATTGCCGAACATGACCACCAGTTTACTGTTTTCGATATCAGATGTGCTGTTGCCGTCGTTGGAACCATAGGTGTAGGGCATGGAGCAAGAAATTTGCGCGGTACTGTATGAGCCGTATTGATTCAACGAACCGCCGTAGCAGTTCATCAAACGCTTCACCGGCGAGGCGGCAGGCGACGAGCGGGTTATGTTGCCGCCTACGATGCCGGATGAATAGTGGATATAAACGGCTTCATTGCCGTAGGTCTCTACGGTCTTTTTCAGGCTGGCGCTAATGGTGTCCAGTGCTTCCTGCCAGCTAATGCGTTCAAATTTGCCTTCGCCGCGGCGGCCAACGCGTTTCATGGGATAGTTAAGGCGATCCGGATGGTTAATACGCCGACGGATTGAACGGCCCCGCAGGCAGGCGCGAACCTGATGATTGCCGTAGACATCGTCGCCAGTGTTATCAGTTTCAACCCACCAGACTTCATTATCTTTTACATGCAGACGCAGGGCGCAGCGACTGCCGCAGTTGACCGAACAGGCGCCCCAGACGATTTTATCTTCTTCGTTGCGCATAGCCTGCTGCACCGCCGCGGCCGCGGTACGCATCCCAAACGGTAAAGATACGCCTCCGGCAGCCAGCGCCAGTGAGCCAAGCGCCGCTGATTTCACTAACGTCCTGCGGCTAACGCCTGTTTGTTGCTTTTCTCCGGGCATCACTCACTCCATTGTCGTTATTATTTCGCTATATATTGATAACTATAACGAAATTATTAACATGCTAATGATGTAATGAGTTTACCCCTTTGGGAGTAAGGATTATTAATCCATGTCAAAGAGCGTTACCCTCCGGACCCGGAGGGCAGGAGGAGGTTATTGCGGTTCGGCGGATGAACCGTCCTGAGCGGGAGAGGTATTGGCTGGCGCATTGCCGCTGCTGGTGCGGGTATAAAGAATTTTATGCGTGTCGTTCGCGCAATGGCCCACCACCTGTGAGTCCGGCTGATCGGCCTGGTCGTTAGGAACGATAGTGAGCGTAAAATTATCCGCCGGCACGCCGTTATTGATGATACGTTGTTCAATATCGCTTTTTACTCTCTCGCACGATCCCGGTGCCGCCATCACCAGCGAGGGGGCGCTAACTAACGCCAGAGCGGCTATTGCAGTTGCGATTTTCATCATGAACTCCTGTGATTAATGACGATGTTCTAAGCTTAGCATTTTTCGTGTAAATAACTGTATTTGCTAATATGATGATAAATATCTTTTCATCCTGGTGATACGTGTGAAGAAACCCCTTTTACTGACGTTATTGTGCATGATACTGGCAGGTTGTGATAACCCGAAATCCCTTGAGTCTTTTACGCCGGAAATGGCCAGTTTTTCGAACGAATTTGATTTTGATCCATTACGTGGTCCGGTAAAGGATTTCAGCCAGACATTGATGAGTGAGAATGGCGAAGTGGCGAAGCAGGTCACCGGTACGCTTTCACAGGAAGGCTGTTTTGATACGCTTGAGTTACACGATCTGGAGAATAATACGGGGCTGGCACTCGTGCTGGATGCCAATTATTACCGGGATGCTCAGACGCTGGAAAAAAAGGTGCAGTTACAGGGGAAGTGCCAGCTGGCGGCGTTGCCTTCGGCGGGCGTGACCTGGGAAACGGACGACAACGGTTTTGTGGTATCGGCGACGGGCAAAGAGATGAAGGTCGAGTACCGCTATGATAGCGAAGGCTATCCGTTAGGTAAGACAACCATAAACTCGCAGAATACGCTCTCTGTGACGGCAAAACCCTCCGCGGACCCGCGTAAAAAGCTGGATTATACGGCAGTCAGCCGGGTGGATGATCGACAGGTCGGCAACGTCACACAGAGCTGCGAATATGATGCGTACGCGAACCCTGTTGACTGCCGGCTTGTTATCGTCGATGAGAGCGTTAAGCCGGCAGTGTTCCACCATTACACCATTAAAAATCGTATCGATTACTACTAAACCGGGCGCGGTGCGACTCTCCGTGACTACCGCGCCGCGTTTACTGCGCGGTGGGTTTCAGGAGCGTAGAACCGGACGTTTTATGTTCATCCAGATACTGCTGCTGGAAGATACACATGCGGATGGTGTTACGGTATTCGCCGTTAATGAAGAACTCATGAATCAGCTCGCCTTCTACTCTAAACCCGAGTTTACGGTAGATGTGAATCGCTTTTTCATTCTCTTTATCGACGATCAAATACAATTTATAGAGATTGAGTACGGTAAATCCGTAATCCATCGCCAGTTTGGCCGCGCGTGACGCCAGGCCTTTTCCCTGGTACTCCGGCGAGATAATAATCTGAAATTCCGCCCGCCGATGCACATGGTTAATTTCCACCAGTTCTACCAGCCCGGCGTTTTCACCGTCGCATTCGACGACAAAGCGCCGTTCGCTTTGGTCGTGGATGTGTTTGTCGTAGAGATCCGACAGTTCGACAAAAGCCTCATACGGCTCTTCAAACCAGTAACGCATAACGCTGGCATTATTATCAAGCTGGTGGACAAATCGTAAATCTTCACGCTCAAGCGGGCGCAGTCTGACCTTGTAGTCACTTGTCATACTGTATCCTTACACTTCCTTTTAGTTATCCTGCATTAGGGCGTAATAACGCGACCTGTACGACGATCCAGACACCGCAGCGTATTGGGCTCCCAATAGGCGTTGATGTTGGCGCTTTGCTCGCATTTATCGCGGTTATCAAAGGCGGCATCGGCTTTGTCCCACTCTTTTTCTGCGCGGGTATTCACTTTCTGGCGCAGACTGCGAGTGTCGTTCCATTGTTCCTTTTCCATAGCCGCTTCCTGACGACTTTGTGCGCTATCTCCCGATTCAATCACCAGTTTACTGGTTTCAGCGAATGCGGAAGTAGTATATACAACGGCCGCCAACGTAAGCATTGCCGTCAGGCACAGGCGTTTGCTCAGCGTATTGTTCATCACAACATCCTTTCATTAGAGGGGAAAAGCGGTAAACCACCTGTAAATTCTACACCAATCCTTATGCCTGGCATATACACAAGAATGGCCGGATAACCGTAACGATATTCTGTTGTATTATCACTTATCATTTCGTAACCAAATGAATCTCATGCTAAAGACGACTCTGCTTTTCTTTGTCACCGCCCTCTGTGAAATCATTGGATGTTTTCTTCCCTGGCTATGGCTTAAGCGCGGCGCCAGCGTGTGGTGGCTTCTGCCCGCCGCTGCGTCACTTGCGTTATTCGTCTGGCTTTTGACCTTGCATCCGGCGGCGAGTGGGCGGGTTTATGCGGCTTACGGTGGGGTATATGTCTGTACTGCGCTCCTGTGGTTACGTGTTGTCGATGGCGTCCGGCTCACGGTTTATGACTGGTGCGGCGCGCTGATCGCGCTGTGTGGAATGCTGATTATCGTCGTCGGATGGGGACGTACGTAACATTGCCGCGCGACCAGAACATTTTGTGATCTGGCAGCGCTTTTTACATTAATATACTTGTATGGTAGTAGCTCAGTTGGGTAAATTTCCTGCATCCCATAATGCGATGTAAGGAATAAAAATGAAGATTGTAGGGGCTGAAGTTTTTGTTACGTGTCCAGGGCGTAACTTCGTCACCTTAAAGATAACCACGGAAGACGGGATCACCGGTCTGGGGGATGCCACCCTGAACGGACGCGAGCTCCCGGTGGCCTCGTACCTTACCGATCACCTGTGCCCACAGCTCATCGGGCGGGATGCTCGCCGCATCGAAGATATTTGGCAGTTCTTCTACAAAGGCGCGTACTGGCGCCGTGGCCCTGTCACCATGTCCGCCATTTCCGCGGTTGATATGGCGCTATGGGATATTAAAGCCAAAGCCGCCAATATGCCGTTGTATCAGTTACTCGGCGGCGCTTCGCGTGAAGGCGTCATGGTGTATTGCCATACCACAGGCCACACCATCGACGATGTGCTGGAAGACTACGCGCGTCATAAAGAGCAAGGGTTCAAAGCAATCCGCGTGCAGTGCGGCGTTCCGGGGATGAAAACCACCTACGGCATGGCGAAAGGCAAGGGGCTGGCCTATGAGCCCGCGACAAAAGGCCAGTGGCCGGAAGAACAATTGTGGTCAACGGAAAAGTATCTCGATTTTACGCCAAAGCTGTTTGACGCCGTGCGTAATACGTTCGGGTTTAATGAACATCTTCTGCACGATATGCATCACCGACTGACGCCTATTGAGGCTGCCCGCTTTGGCAAAGGTATTGAAGACTATCGTTTGTTCTGGATGGAAGATCCGACGCCGGCTGAAAATCAGGCATGCTTCCGCCTCATCCGCCAGCATACGGTCACGCCGATTGCGGTAGGCGAAGTCTTTAACAGTATCTGGGATTGCAAACAGCTCATTGAAGAGCAATTGATTGACTATATCCGCACCACGCTTACCCATGCCGGTGGTATTACCGGGATGCGCCGCATTGCCGATTTTGCCTCGCTCTACCAGGTGCGTACCGGTTCGCATGGGCCGTCCGATCTGTCGCCGGTTTGTATGGCCGCTGCATTACATTTCGACCTGTGGGTGCCTAACTTTGGCGTGCAGGAGTTTATGGGCTACTCCGAACAGATGCTGGAGGTTTTCCCGCATAACTGGACGTTCGAGGGCGGCTATATGCATCCGGGCGACAAGCCAGGACTGGGCATTGAGTTCGATGAAAAACTGGCGGCGAAATATCCGTACGATCCAGCCTATTTGCCGGTGGCCCGCCTGGAAGACGGCACACTGTGGAACTGGTAAGGAGCGAAAAATGAAAAGCATCGTAATCGAAAAACCGAATACATTAACTATCGAAACGCGCGCGCTTCCGCAGCCTGCGCCGGGCGAAGTTCGCATTAAAGTGAAACTGGCGGGTATCTGCGGTTCCGATAGCCATATTTATCGGGGACATAATCCCTTTGCAAAATATCCCCGTGTCATAGGCCATGAATTTTTCGGTGTCATCGACGCGGTAGGCGACAACGTCAATCGCGACCGGATAGGAGAACGGGTATCCGTCGATCCGGTGATCAGTTGCGGGCATTGTTACCCTTGTTCAGTCGGTAAACCCAATGTGTGTACCTCGCTGGTGGTGCTGGGCGTGCATCGTGACGGCGGTTTCAGCGAGTATGCGGTGGCGCCGGCCCGTAATGCTCATCGCATACCGGACAACATCGCAGATCATCATGCCGTCATGGTTGAGCCGTTTACCATTGCGGCAAATGTGACGGGACAAGTGAATCCGACCGAGCAGGACGTGGCGCTTATCTATGGCGCAGGCCCGATGGGACTGACGACCGTACAGGCGCTGAAGGGGGTTTATCAGGTTAAAACGGTCATAGTCGTTGATCGCATTGAAGAGCGTTTAGCGATGGCGAAGCAGAGCGGCGCTGACTGGACCCTCAATAATGGTCAACATTCACTGGCGGAATTTCTACAGCAGAAGGCGCTAAAGCCGACCTTGATTGTCGATGCCGCCTGTCATCCCGCTATCCTGCAAGAGGCGATTACACTTGCATCGTCTGCGGCACGCATTGTCCTGATGGGATTTTCCAGCGACCCGTGTGAGATTGTACAGCAGGGTATTACCGGAAAAGAGCTGGCTATTTATTCATCGCGTCTTAATGCCAATAAATTCCCGGTCGTGATTGACTGGCTGAATAAAGGGCTTATTGATCCGGATAAGCTGATAACGCATACATTTGATTATCAACATGTCACCGACGCGATTGAGCTTTTCGAGAAAGACCAGCGTCAATGCTGCAAAGTCTTACTCACGTTTGCGAAATAATATAAATAATTGCGAGTAAGTGGTACGCATCTTACCTCTTAGAGATTGCCTATATGACACAAATAAAGCATGAACGATCGACTCAGGATTTAGTGCGCGCTGCCGTATCTGGATGGTTAGGCACCGCGCTTGAATTTATGGATTTTCAGTTATATTCACTAGGCGCGGCTCTGGTCTTCCATGAGATATTTTTTCCGGAACAGTCTGCCGCGATGGCGCTTATTCTGGCAATGGGCACCTATGGTGCAGGTTATATAGCCAGAATTATCGGCGCCTTTGTTTTTGGTAAAATGGGCGACCGAATCGGACGAAAAAAAGTATTGTTTATTACCATCACCATGATGGGGATCTGCACCACGCTGATTGGCGTACTGCCGACGTATGCGCAAATCGGCATTTTTGCGCCAGTATTACTGGTGACATTGCGAATTATACAGGGGCTGGGCGCCGGGGCGGAAATTTCCGGCGCGGGTACTATGCTGGCCGAGTATGCGCCGAAAGGAAAGCGTGGTATCATTTCCTCGCTGGTCGCGATGGGCACCAACTGCGGTACGTTGAGCGCGACGGCGATCTGGGCGGTGATGTTCTTTGCGCTTGAACGCGAACAACTGATCGCCTGGGGATGGCGTATTCCTTTCCTGGCGAGCGTCGTTGTTATGATATTCGCGATCTGGCTGCGAATGAATCTGAAAGAAAGTCCGGTATTCGAAAAAGTAAGCGAAGGCGAAAAATCGCCAGCGTTAACGCCTGCGTCAGAAAATACATTGGGCGCGATGTTTACCAGCAAATCTTTCTGGCTGGCTACCGGTTTACGTTTTGGGCAGGCGGGCAATTCCGGGCTTATTCAAACCTTCCTTGCCGGATATTTAGTTCAGACGTTATTATTTAACAAATCTATCCCAACCGATGCGTTAATGATAAGTTCCGTAATTGGTTTTATCACTATCCCACTCTTGGGGTGGTTGTCCGATAAATACGGTCGTCGGCTGCCGTATATAATATTGAATATCTCCGCGATTATTCTCGCCTGGCCGATGCTGTCTATTGTGGTAGATAAAACGTATAGCCCTGGCGTAATTATGGCGGCGCTCATTGTTATTCATAACTTTGCCGTGCTGGGATTATTTGCGCTGGAAAACATCACCATGGCGGAAATTTTCGGATCGCGTAATCGCTTCACCCGGATGGCGATTTCAAAAGAGGCAGGGGGGCTGGTGGCGGTCGGTTTTGGCCCCGTCCTCGCAGGGATCTTTTGTAACATGACCGATTCCTGGCTGCCCATCTTAATTATGCTGGTGCTCTACTCGTGTATTGGTCTGATTTCTGCGTTGTTGATGCCGGAGGTCAGAGATCGCGATCTGAGCTTGCCTGAGGATGCGGCGGAAGCGACAGCGGCAGAGAAGTTACGCCACTCCGCAACCCAGACGAGTTAAATCGTGTCGACGGTATGGCCGGAACGCTAATGCGGTTTCGGCCATGCTGCCCGGTCACTTTTGTTTAATTAGCGTAAATCCAAATGTACCAGGGCAGGCGTTACTCTGCGACTGTTCCGCTTTCAGAATATAGAGGTTATAAAATGCAAAACAGGCTTTTATCGGCAAAGGCGACGCTTCCTGATTACGATCGTGCGGCGCTGGTGGCGCGGATGGTCCATCTCGGTTTTGGCGCGTTTCATCGCGCGCATCAGGGGGTTTATACAGATATTCTGGCTGCGGAGCAGCATAGCGACTGGGGCTATTATGAGGTTAATCTTATTGGCGGCGAACAGCAGATTGCCGATCTAAAGCAGCAGGATAACCTCTATACCGTGGCGGAGATGTCGGCGGAAGCCTGGACGGCGCGTGTGGTGGGCGTCGTCAAAGCGGCGTTGCATGTTCAGGTTGATGGTCTGGAACGTGTGCTGGCGGCGATGTGCGAACCGCAAATAGCGATTGTGTCTCTGACCATTACCGAGAAAGGGTATTGTCATTCGCCAGCCACGGGCCAACTTCTGCTGGAACATCCCATGATTGCCGCCGACCTGCAAAATCCGCATCAACCGCTAACGGCACCGGGTATTATTGTCGAAGCGTTAGCGCGTCGTAAAGCCGCAGGCTTACCGGCATTTACCGTGATGTCCTGCGACAACATGCCGGAAAATGGGCATGTGACGCGTCAGGTTGTGACGGCTTACGCCCGGGAGGTGGATGCGGAACTGGCGATATGGATCGAGCAAAACGTGACATTTCCGTCAACCATGGTTGATCGGATTGTCCCTGCGGTCACGCCGGAGACGCTGGATAAAATCGAACAACTGACCGGCGTGCGCGATCCGGCGGGCGTTGCCTGTGAACCGTTTCGCCAGTGGGTGATAGAGGATACGTTTGTGGCGGGTCGTCCGCTGTGGGAAAACGCGGGCGCGACGTTGGTCGCCGACGTGGTTCCGTTTGAAGAGATGAAACTGCGAATGCTTAACGGCAGTCATTCATTCCTGGCTTATCTGGGGTATCTTGCCGGCTATCAGCATATTAATGACTGCATGGCTGACGACAACTATCGTCTGACCGCGCAGGCGTTAATGTTACGCGAGCAGGCGCCCACACTGAAAGTCCAGGGGGTAGATTTACAGCGTTATGCCGATCAGTTGATTGCGCGTTACCGTAATCCGGCGCTGCGTCATCGTACCTGGCAGATTGCGATGGATGGCAGCCAGAAACTTCCGCAGCGTATGCTGGACTCCGTTCGCTGGCATCTTGCTAATCATAGCGATTTTGATTTGCTGGCGCTGGGCGTGGCGGGGTGGATGCGTTACGTTGGCGGCGTGGATGAGCAGGGTAAGGCGATCGACGTCAGCGATCCGCTATTGCCGGTTATTCAGCGCGCCGTGGCAAACAGTGAAGAAGGCGCCAGTCGTGTTAAGGCGCTGCTGGGAATGGCTGAAATTTTCGGCAACGATTTGCCGCAGGCGGAGCGGTTTACGCAAAAAGTGCAAGAAGCCTATGACAGTTTACTGACATATGGCGCGAAAGCGAGCGTGGCGAAATATGCCGAGCGCTTGAAATAGCGTAACAGAGACCCGGTAGCATTATGCTACCGGGAAGGCCGGAACGGTTCCTGGCGGCCTGTGGTATCAGTTCATGCCAAGACGAATCAATTCGACCGGCGCGAATTTACCTTCACAACCTTCGACAATCACCGTTTTGCCGCGGCGAATTTGACCTGCATCCAGACCTTCGCTCTCAATGGCTTTGATAATCCCGGTATGACCCGTGCCGCTTATCATGACCCGGCTACCGGTAGTGATTGCGTTACGGTTACGATCGTATGTCATCATCGTGTTTTCTCCTTTCAAACTTACTGCCAAAGCCCGCAGGTTTCCCCGCATGACGGGCGACATATAAATACGCTTATCGTTGCGGATTTTTTTTGTTTTTGATCAAGCTCACGGCTTTTTAGGCGGGAATGTGCAGGGTGAGAAAGCGGAGAAGGCGTCTCACCCCGACGTTAAAGGGGGGTTAGTCTTCGCTAAACCAGCCGCTGTTTTCCTGACGGATAAGCTGGACGGATTCGCTAATTTCCTGCAAATGCTGGGTCATTGCGCTCTCAACCGCATTGCCGTCACGATTTTCCAGCGCGGAGAAAATATCATGGTGCTGGCGCAACAACATCTCCGGCGGAGAAACATGATCCAGACTCATATAGCGAACCCGGTCGATTGTCGCTTTGATATTTTCAATGGTATCCCACGCTAACTGGCAATCGGCGATCTGCGCCAGCTTTTGGTGGAAATCGTCATCAAGCTGGAAAAAATCATCAATCTGTTTGCGCTCGATAGCAATATGTTGCAGGTGCAGGTTTTGCGCCAGTTGATAGCACTGGTTGTCGGTGATCATCGCCGCCGCACGGCGGACCACCGCGCATTCGATCGCCTGCCGAACAAAGCAGCCAT
Source organism: Salmonella sp. GDC200615 (assembly GCF_050574145.1). NCBI lineage: Bacteria > Pseudomonadati > Pseudomonadota > Gammaproteobacteria > Enterobacterales > Enterobacteriaceae > Salmonella > Salmonella sp. GDC200615. Next base: position 2,230,016 of record NZ_CP192247.1, read on the forward strand.
TCTGTACCTGAGAAAGCGAAATCTTATTCACATAACTACCGCGCTGAGGGCGGATCTGAATCAACCCATTTTCCGCCAGCTTTATAAAAGCCTCGCGCACCGGTTGACGCGAAACGTTAAAACGGGTTGAGACCTCTTTTTCTGATAGCGGCGTGCCAGGCGGGATAAGACAATGCACGATATCACGCCGAAGAATACGGTAAATTTGCTGGTTGACAGGCTGTGTAGGGTTAAGCTGCGTTTCGACGGTCATTCATTCTTACTTTTTAGGCGGTTGACCCGGATACTCTACCACTTTTCCGTGGCGGTCTATACCGATCATGTTTCTGGTTGCAGATACGTTTGCCAGGGATTACCCGGCCCGCAGACCGGGTATAACCTCTTAGCTACGGTGGACGCTGAGCCCTGCGAAAGATTGGGTAACAGGCATCATTTCAACGGTATTAATATTCACATGCGCGGGGAGTGTGGCCACCCACTATACCGCTTCGGTAATGTCTTCTGGCGTGAGCGCGGTGGTATTTTCGTAGGTTTTACCCGCTTTCTCATCGTCGCCTTTGAAACGAACGCTGGAAAACTCGGTACCGCCAACCAGGCCCGGTTCAATGTCGGTCACGCGAACCGCCGTGCCGTGTAAATCCGTGCGCAAATTCAGGCTAAACTGGCGCACAAAGGCTTTCGTCGCGCCATAGACGTTGCCACCAGCATAAGGCCAACTGCCGGCGGTTGAACCGATGTTAATGATATGACCGCGATTACGTTCGACCATTCCTGGCAGCACGGCGCGGGTCATATAAATTAAGCCTTTATTATTAGTATCGATCATAGTTTCCCAGTCTTCTACGCTGGCTTTATGCGCCGGTTCAAGACCCAGCGCCAGACCGGCGTTATTGACCAGCACATCAATATCGCGCCACTGCGCAGGCAGAGAGGACATCATCTCTTCGATGGCCGCGCGGTTGCGCACGTCCAGTTGGGCGGTCAATACGTTCTCGCCAAGCTCATCTTTTAACGCTTGCAGGCGTTCATGACGACGTCCCGTGGCAATGACTTTATGTCCATTCTCAACAAAACGGCGTGCAATGCACTCGCCAAACCCTGCGGTTGCTCCAGTTACTAAAACGATCATCACACAGTTCCTCAACGCTTTTTGTGTTGTATTACCATAGCACGCGGCGTTTATGAAAGGGTAATCCTGGTTAACACGGTTGCGGTCAGCATAGGGGGAAGCTTACTCTTATGATCAACCTATTTTCAGGAGTGAAAAATGTCGACGAATCCTTTGTTAGACCAGAGTATGTTGCCCTATCAGGCACCGCGTTTTGATCGGATCAAAGATTGCCATTATCGTCCTGCTTTTGATGAGGGCGTTCGGCAAAAACGCGTGGAAATCGAGGCCATCGTCAATCATCCGGCGGCCCCTGACTTTACGAATACGCTTCTGGCGCTGGAGCAAAGCGGGGCGCTTCTGTCACGCGTCACCAGCATTTTTTTCGCGATGACGGCCGCGCACACTAACGATGAACTCCAGCGGTTGGATGAGGCCTTTTCTGCCGAGCTGGCGGCGCTCTCCAACGATATTTATCTGAATAGCGCGTTATTCGCTCGCGTGGATGCCGTCTGGCAACAGCGTCACTCACTGGGGCTGGATGATGAGTCGCTACGGTTGGTCGATGTGATCCATCAGCGTTTTGTGTTGGCAGGCGCGCAGCTTGCCGAAGAGGATAAAGCGCAACTGAAGGTATTGAATACTGAATCCGCGACCTTAATGAGTCAGTTTAATCAGCGTCTGCTGGCGGCAAGTAAAGCGGGCGGGCTGGCGGTCGATGACGCGCATTGCCTGGCAGGATTAAGCCCGGAAGAAATGACCGTCGCTGCTGAAGCGGCGCGTGAAAAAGGCCTGGAGGAGCGCTGGTTCATTCCGCTCCTTAATACGACGCAACAGCCTGCGCTTGCTACGCTGCGCGATCGCCAGACTCGCGAAAATTTATTCGCAGCGTCATGGACTCGGGCGGAAAAAGGAGATGCCCACGATACCCGAGCTATCGTTCAGCGTCTGGTAGAGATTCGTCGCTGTCAGGCAAAACTGCTGGGTTTCCCCAATTATGCCGCATGGAAAATGGCCGATCAGATGGCGAAAACGCCGCAAGCCGCACTGAGCTTTATGCGTGGCATTGTGCCGCCAGCGCGTCAGCGTGTACTCAATGAACAGGCGGAAATTCAGAACGTCATTGATGGTGAGCAGGGCGGCTACACCGTTCAGGCCTGGGACTGGATGTTCTATGCCGAACAGGTACGGCGGGAAAAATATGCGTTAGATGAAGCGCAACTGAAGCCCTATTTTGCCTTAAATACGGTGTTGCAAGAGGGGGTTTTCTGGACCGCCAACCAGCTATTCGGCATCACCTTCGTCGAGCTTTTTGACATTCCGGTGTATCACCCTGATGTTCGGGTGTGGGAGATTTTCGATTCCGATGGTGTCGGCATGGCGTTATTTTATGGCGACTTCTTCGCGCGGGACTCGAAAAGCGGCGGCGCGTGGATGGGGAATTTTGTCGAGCAATCCACACTCAATGAAACCCGGCCCGTTATATACAATGTATGTAACTATCAGAAACCGGTTGATGGGCAGCCTGCATTACTGCTTTGGGACGACGTTATTACGCTCTTCCATGAGTTTGGTCATACGTTACATGGTTTGTTTGCCGTTCAGCGCTATGCCACGCTTTCAGGTACCAATACGCCCCGCGACTTTGTCGAGTTTCCCTCCCAGATTAATGAGCATTGGGCGAGCCATCCACGCGTGTTCGAACGCTACGCGCGTCATGTCGACAGCGGTGAAAAAATGCCCGCTGATTTACAGGAAAAAATGCGCAAGGCGAGTTTATTTAATAAAGGTTACGATATGACTGAATTGCTCGGCGCCGCATTGCTGGATATGCGCTGGCATATGCTGGAGGAGAGCGTAGCAGAGCAGTCTGTCGCTGAGTTCGAGCAGCAGGCGCTGGCCGCCGAGCATCTTGATTTACCGGCAGTGCCGCCCCGCTATCGCAGCAGTTATTTTGCCCATATCTTCGGCGGCGGCTACGCAGCGGGATACTACGCCTACCTGTGGACGCAAATGTTAGCGGATGACGGTTATCAATGGTTTGTAGAGCAGGGCGGCCTGACGCGTGAAAACGGGCAGCGTTTTCGTGATGCTATCCTTTCCCGGGGGAATAGTACTGATTTAGAAACGCTTTATTCAGCCTGGCGTGGACATGAACCGCATATTGACCCCATGTTGCAATATCGTGGGCTCGATCGCTAAGCTGATACGGTTGTTCGGCACTGTCGAACAACCGCCTGAAAATGAATCCTGCACTTCTGATGACAGCCAGTTAAATTTATGGGGTTAAATTGTCTGAATATAAAGAGGGCGTGCATTCGGATTTTTCTGCTTATTTTCCCGTGGTGGCTTGATTGCCAAAGATTTATTACCGCTTCGCTGCTGATGTTTTAAAAAATATATTTTCCGCCATGTGATGGTATTATGTAAATAATGCAGAAATGAATTTGACACTGCGCACAGGGCGACTAGATTTAGAACTGTATCACATGATATGAGAAGACATATCATATTTAAAACGCAACATCATCATGAGGATTATATTATGGCAGAACATCGCGGCGGTTCCGGTAATTTTGCAGAAGATAAAGAGAAAGCCTCAGAAGCAGGTCGTAAAGGCGGCCAGCATAGCGGTGGGAACTTTAAAAACGACCCACAACGTGCATCTGAAGCGGGTAAAAAAGGTGGCCAGAATAGCCACAGTGGCGGACGGAAATCCGGCAATTAATTTTACTCCTGATATTTCGTAAATATATTCTGAAATATTGCACATACGATGCGGGCCATAGGCTCGCATTTTTTTATTCTGACCGGGAGTTGTTCTGACCGGTCAGATGAAATTATTGTTTATGCTTTCTTCGTTAACAGAAAAAGCAATTCAGCGAGGGCGAAGTGTACGCATTTTTCTAATACTTCCTGACAATCTCCGTTGAAATGTTGTCGGCTTGTAAAAGTTGTATTGTTAATATTCCAGGCAAACCAAACGGTGCCCGCCGGCGTGCCATCTTCGCCGCCTTCCGGACCGCCATAGCCGCTGATCGCTATGCTGATATTGACCTCAGCCTGATCCTTAGCGCCCTGTGCCATTTCAGTAACGACCGCTTCGCTGACGGCGGTATGTTCGGCAAGGCTGTGGCGTTGTACGCGTAAGATTTTTGCTTTGGCTTCATCAGTAAAGGTGACATACCCCACACCGTAAAATGAGAGCGTATCTTCTGCTGCGCACAATGCTGAAGCCAGTTTCCCGCCAGTGCAGGATTCTGCAGTGGTCAGACGGAGTTTCTGGTTAACCAGTAAATCACCAAGTTTTTTTGTCAGGCTATCGACGGATTCGGCTTCATCAAGGGTGACAATATCGTGCTGTTCTAATCTCATCGTTTATTTTTCCGTTACCAGAGACAAAAGAAATCTGTTCGTTCTTCTCAAGTATGGCATATTTATTTTATGACATTGTCAGTGAATGATTATTTTATCCAGTTACCAACAAACCCGCTGTTGCATAACTTGCTTACTTTCTTACGGCGATGACTGTCATTGATTATGCGTAAGGCCATTATCCTCAAAAAATAAAGCCGATTAATCTGAATTGCTATCAAAACGTTGATGCATATGACTTCAGCTATGTGGCAAGTTCTCTATTACGCCGTTACGCTTTCGCGCTCACCGGCGCTGATGTCGGTTGCATATTAATCCGGATGGGTTGATTTTATTGCTTAATATTCTGCGGGTAAATTCATGTTTGTAAAAACTAAAAATAGCGGCCAGACTTAATACGTCAAATAGACGTTATTAAGGAGAGAGCATGAAACTACAGGTGGCTGCATTTTTAAGTTTTCTGATAATGCCTTACGCGCTAGCGGAAGATCAGGGGGGATTAAAAAAAGACGTGGCACCGCCGCCGCCTCATGCTATTGAGGATGGTTATCGCGGTACGGATGATGCAGAAAAAATGACCATCGAACAGGCAAAAACCCTGCATGATGGCGCGACCGTTTCGCTGCGCGGCAACCTTATTGATCATAAAGGTGACGATCGCTATGTATTTCGTGATAAATCCGGCGAGATTAACGTGATAATTCCTTCCGCCGTATTTGATGGGCGGGAAGTTCAGCCGGATCAAATGATCAACATTAACGGTAGTCTGGACAAGAAAGCGAAGGAACCGCTTGTCCGCGTGAACCGACTGCAAAAATAACGCGCGCTAACCGGCAATCTCCAGGTCAGCCATACGGGGCACGCGGCTGGCCTGATACCATGGGTCTTGTAAAAGCGCCTGGGGGACAAAAGGTCCCATAATGTCTTATTCAGGTCTGGTTGCGTATCGTTTAAGCTTCATTGATATTGACGGTGCTACAGTCGTTAGCGATCCGTTATCCTCGCAAGAATTTGCCCGGTAGCGTATAAGCAAAACACAAATCTATCCATGCAAGCATTTACCGCTGGTGAACCGGCGGTTTTTTTTTTGCCTGCCATCCAGACAAAAGCGGCCCCTTGCGCAACGATGCAGCAAGGGGCCGGCTCTGCGAGGGATTATCTCCGTTCATTAATCATCCCATTTATGACTGAACCAGGCGGCCAGAAATCCGGAAAATAAAATAATTCCTAATACAACGATAAAAAGGTTAATACTGCCTAACATCTCGTTTCTCCTTATTTTAGCGTGCATCCTCTTTTTTAAAAAACCTCGTACAGACTATAGTACTAATTTATACTTAAGCAAAGTCTGAATTGCGTATTTATTTTACTGGAAGGGTAAAGCATTAGAATATTTTCGTCAGCGCCCAGGAGTATTCCTGAATTACCGCAGTGACAGCAGATAATTAGCCTGCAATATATAGGGTTAACCCGGTGCGCCAGAAACGGCGCACATGACTGGCTGCAGATAATTAACAGGTGATATCCTGTTGCGTAGGGGTAATCCGCATTCCTTTTAACATCAGTGCCCATGCGAACACAATGGCGATTATCAGGACAACGAAAAGCGACCAGGCGGGAAGCGTCGTCAGGATGACGCCGCTGACCAGCGGGTTTACCGCCGCACCCAGCCAGCCCAGCGATTGCGCTGAAAAATAGCTGGCTTTCATCCCGGCAGGCGCAATGTTGTCAATTAACATATATTCGCCGGGGGCATAAATAATTTCGCCAATCGTGAATACTGCCGCTGAAAGCCCCCAAAAAAACAGATTGTCGCCTGAAAAAATAAATCCGATGAGCCCGGCGATAAAAAAGACGGTGCCGGTCGTCATCATTGGTCGAATATTGACGGCGGTAAGTCGACGGCCCACGGCGTATTGCAAACTGACCACAATAACCGCATTAACCGGCAGGACGACGGCTACCACTTTTTCCGCGAAGCCGCTATCGGCAACGACCATAACGTACTGTGAAATACAGGACGCAAAGGCCCCCCCCACAAAGGAGGCCAGAAATGCCGAAAGCGTAAACCACAATAATGCTTTGTCGCGCAGCAGAACGGAGGGAGACCAGATAGCGGCATTTTTCCCCTCGCTGGCGGCAACCGATCGTGTCACCCATACCTGAATAAAGACCAGCGGGAATGCGGAACAGATGGCGGCAAGCCAGAAGGGTAAATTGATGCTTTGCATCACCAGCAGCGTGCCGAGCGGCGGGCCAACCGTCCAGCCGATATTGAGTACGGTATAATTGAGCGAAAAAATCCGTGTTTTTGTTGTCGCGGTGAGGTTATCGGCGAACCAGGCCTTCAGGACGGTAGAAAAAACCGAATAGGCGCAGTTAATAAGCGCAAAAAGCAGGACAACCAGTACGACATTATGCACCATTGGGATGGCGATAAATCCGCAGGCGAAGGCGATAATCGCGAGTAACATGTAGCGCTTTTTATCAAACTTGTCCGCCAGAATCCCAAAGCCAAGACTAAAGATGACGCCGATCGTTAACGCGCTGGTCAGCGCGTAGCCAATCAGATCCACGCCTAAACCGTACTGACGGTTAAGATAGATGGTCATAAAGGGGAGCGTGGCACCGCGTCCAATTGTCAATAACAGCGATGAGGCGAGTAGAGCCAACGTCGAACGTCTCAATCCTGGATTCATTTTTCCTGCCTGAAATGGAGGTTACGTATCGGGACGTTTTAATCTACCGTGCCCGCAAAAGCATGATGTCTATACGCTATAGCGTAGTCTTAACATACCATAACGCAGGATTTTGCCCATCGTGTGTTGTTCAATGCCATGCTCACGGTAAAAAGAAAAGTCCTGTTATGGCGCACTGATTTCCGATAACTTACCTTTTTACAAAATTTTAATAATGACAGGGGCCGATGATGCCGCGTAAAGACGGTTTTTTGGCGTTACTGGTGGTTGTCGTATGGGGGCTCAATTTTGTTGTCATCAAAGTAGGCCTGCACCATATGCCGCCATTATTGCTGGCAGGATTACGATTTTTACTGGTGGCGTTTCCGGCAATTTTCTTTGTCGCCCGGCCTAAAGTCCCGCTTACGCTGTTGCTGGGCTATGGGCTGACGATAAGCTTTGGGCAGTTCGCCTTTCTCTTTTGCGCGATAAAGTTTGGTATGCCCGCAGGACTGGCGTCGTTGGTATTACAGGCGCAGGCCTTTTTTACCATGGCTTTGGGGGCGTTTGTTTTTAGTGAGCGGTTACAACGTAAGCAGTTAGCGGGGATCGCCCTGGCGATTATAGGTGTACTGGTATTGATTGAAGCCAGTCTCAACGGACAGCATATAGCGATGTCGGGATTTATGCTGACTCTGGCGGCGGCATTCTCTGGCGGCGGCATTTAGCTGGGCCTGCGGCAATATCTTTAATAAAAAAATTATGCAACATAGTCCGCGCCCGGCGGTGATGTCGCTGGTGGTCTGGAGCGCGCTGATCCCGATCCTGCCGTTCCTGCTGTCATCGCTGCTACTGGAGGGGGCGGATCACATTACGCAAAGCCTTATTACCATCGATATGACGACGATATTGTCGCTGCTTTATCTGGCTTTTGTCGCCACTATACTTGGCTACGGCATCTGGGGCGCGTTACTGGGGCGCTATGAGACCTGGCGCGTGGCGCCGTTATCATTGCTGGTGCCGGTAGTCGGGCTGGCGAGCGCCGCGGTGTTACTCGGGGAAACGTTGACCGGGATGCAGCTTGCGGGCGCAGTACTGATTATGGCTGGACTCTATATCAATGTGTTTGGATTTCGTGTGCTCCGTACTGCCCGCGTCAGGGGATGAGGCATTATGTTACTAAGAAGACAAACGCTAATTTCAGACCATGCCGCGAGGTAATAGCGGCGGACTTGTCATCGCCAGACGGTACTAAAAAAATGCCCCGCAAAACGGGGCAAAGAGGTTAAAGGTGTTGGTCGTTATAATAGGGCACGCCTAATTCATCTGACTTATCGCTGTTCACGCTCACGGGGTGAAGGTCATTTGGCGGATCGCCTACACAGGGCAGCAGCATCACATCGCGGCTATTTTGCGCCACAGGTAACAAAGTTTGTTCTGCAATGCCATATCCGGAGGCGATAAGTAACAGACCCGGCAGGGCGGGAAACAGCATTTTCATAGTGCTCTTCGCGTGGCGCATAAACAAACTAGTAGTTGCCATGGTTCAGCGGCAGCATATACCGTGATTCGCCATGCATATTGGTGATCCGGTATTTGTGTGGCGGCACATCAAAGTAGTTTTTGAACGTCCGGGTCAATGTTTGCTGTGACTCAAAGCCATAGCGTTCCGCCAGATAGAGAATGGGCTCGTTGCTCTCTTTTAATTTTTGCGCGATTTCCGTCATTTTACGGCTGCGGATGTATTGGCCTAATGAATGACCGGTCTCTTTTTTAAACATCCGTTGCAGGTGCCATTTGGAATATCCTGAACGCTCAGACACTTTTTCCAGTGAGAGCGGCGACTCCAGGTTATCCTCGATCCAGTCCAAAATGCTATGAATAGTAATAGCGTCAGTGTTGCGTCTGGACATCGTCATACCTCTTTTTTGTCTACGGCAGAATTTTCTTGAGCAAATACTCAAGCGTTGCCACTTCGTCCGCCGTTAAGTTTTTTGTTAATTCCTGATGCAGGTCTTGCCCTGGTCGTTGATGACATTGCTCACAAATTGCCGCGCCGTCCGGCGTTAGCTTCACCAGTACGCCGCGTTTGTCATTAGGATTCGGCAGTCTTTCGATCCAGCCTTTGCACAGCAGGCGGTCGAGCATTCGCGTCAATGCGCCGAGATCGACAGACAGCACTTTTTTAAGTTCAACCGGGGTAATACATCCCGCGCAGCGTATCGAGCAAAGCACTTTAAACTGTGTTGCGGTGATATCCAGCGGGGATAAATAGTTATTTAACAGGCGATCTTTTTTTGATTTACCATGTAGATCAAGCGACCCAGCGGAATGATTTCATTGAACAGATCACTGGTGCTTTTCAAAATGGTTGCCCCGGCAAGTAATTAATTTCGTCAGATACTATTTCCAAGGCAAGTATAAGTCAACTAAATGAATTGGCCGATGCCACGATTTGCTAAAAGGCGTCCGGGGTATTGTGCTGTGATAACTTGTAACTAATTGATAATTACAGGTTATAGGTTGTAAAGAATATTGACTTGCACACTGGCGAAATGGCGCGCCTGGGCAATATCACTTTATACTTCCGGTTCATGAAACGCTGATGGGTAAGAGATAGTATTATGATGGATTTGTTTAAAGCGATTGGATTGGGGCTGGTCGTACTGCTCCCGTTAGCCAATCCGCTAACCACCGTGGCGCTGTTTCTTGGCCTTGCGGGCAATATGAATAGTGCGGAACGCAACCGGCAGTCCTATATGGCTTCGGTTTATGTCTTCGCTATTATGATGGTGGCGTACTACGCCGGGCAGTTAGTTATGAACACCTTCGGTATTTCGATTCCAGGGCTACGGATCGCCGGGGGGTTAATCGTGGCGTTTATCGGCTTCAGAATGCTTTTCCCGCAGCAGAAGGCGCATGAGTCGCCGGAAGCGAAAAGCAAATCGGAGGAGCTGGCAGACGAACCGACGGCTAATATTGCATTTGTTCCACTGGCTATGCCAAGCACCGCAGGACCGGGGACCATCGCAATGATCATCAGTTCCGCTTCCACGGTGCGTCATGGCGGCGAGTTTCCCGACTGGGTCATTATGGTCGCGCCGCCGATTATTTTTCTTGCCGTGGCGGTGATCCTGTGGGGATGCTTACGCAGTTCTGGCGCTATTATGCGGCTGGTGGGTAAAGGGGGGATTGAAGCGATCTCCCGCTTAATGGGATTCCTGCTGGTGTGTATGGGCGTGCAATTTATTATCAACGGCGTGTTGGAAATTATTAAAACGTACCACTAAGGCGCATTTTCGTCTGCCGGAAACCTGTTCCCGGCAGACGAATGTCTTAATGCGGTTGTTCTTCCAGCGCCACTGGCCATTTGCGGAATATGAGCACAGCCCATACCAGCGCGGCACAGGCGGGTATGGCGCCAATATAGCCGATGGCCGACATTGACCAGTGCAAACTCACCTGATTGCCTACCAGCGCGCCAGCGCCAATACCAATATTAAAGATGCCTGAAAATAGCGCCATTGCGACATCGGTCGCGTCCGGGGCCAGCGCCAGTACTTTCACCTGCATACCGAGCCCTATCACCATAATCGCGATGCCCCAGAAAATGCTCAGTATGGCCAGATGCGCTTCGCTATCCGCCGCAGGCAGCAGCAGAAGCAGACAGACAACCAGCAGGGCAATAGCGATACTGACGAGCGACGAGGCATGGCGATTACCCAGTTTACCAAACACGAGGCTGCCGATGATCCCGGCGCCGCCGAGGATCAGTAACAGGACGGTAGCAAAATTCGCACTGAGCCCGGCGACATTCTGAACGAACGGTTCAATATAGCTATAAGCTGTGTAATGCGCAGTCACCACAACGACGGTCAGCACATAGAGGCTCATCAGCGCCGGGCGCCGGAATAGCAAAGGTAAACTTTTTAGTGAGCCGGAATGCTCGCTCGGCAATTTCGGTAGAAGCTTAATCAGACATAGCAGCGTAATTAATGCGCCCATGCCGATGGCAAAAAAGGTGGTGCGCCAGCCAAAATACTGACCAACAACGCGACCTATCGGCAGCCCAAGCACCATGGCCAACGCGGTGCCGGTCGCTATCAGACTTAATGCCTGCGCGCGTTTCCCGGCAGGGGCCAGGCGGATCGCCAGCGAGGCGGTTATCGACCAGAAAATAGCGTGGGCGAAAGCGATACCAATACGGCTAATGACCAGCACGGTAAAGTTCCATGCCAGAAAGGAGAGCACATGGCTGGCAATAAACAAAACAAACAGACAAATTAGTAGCTTACGGCGCTCCATTTGACTGGTAAGAAGCATAAAAGGCAGCGACATGACGGCAACTACCCAGGCGTAAATGGTTAGCATGATGCCGACCTGCGCGGTTTGCATATGAAAGCTTTCAGCAATGTCTGATAGCAAACCAACCGGCACAAATTCTGTGGTATTGAAAATAAAAGCGGCAATAGCAAGCGTAACTACCCGTAGCCACGCGACCTTGCGGGAAACTGGATTGATTGTCATAAAAATATTTCGGGTTAGTTGCGAGAAGGTGAGGCCGCGATCTTAAAACGTTTACTGGCGAAAAGACAATCATTTTGTGACCTGCTTCTCATTTACTTCGCAGGCCGTTTCGTCTTCAGTCGACGCTCGCCAGTTGGGCGTTAAGTAACTCGATAAAGGCCTCAAGCTGACGCGTCATCGCCCCGCGCCGCCACATTAGCCATGTGTTAAGCCAGCGCCACTTCTCCGCCAGCGGCCAGGCTTCCACCTGATGATGTCCTGGCATACTGTTGAGCATACTTGCTGGCATCAGCGCAATACCTGCGCCGGCAATTACGCACGCCAACATTCCATGATATGACTCCATTTCGTGAATCGTACCGGGGGTCGCGCCATCGGCATGAAACCAGCTTTCGAAATGCCGTCGGTAAGAACAGTTGGCGCGAAAAGCATAGATGTTATAACCATTCACCTCGCTGGCCCGCGAAACGACGGAATGGCCGTGTGGCGCGACGATCATCATCTCTTCCTGGTAAGCCGGTATACCTTCCAGCCCCGGATGCATTAGCGGGCCATCAATAAAGGCGGCGTTCAGCTTTCCCTCGAGCACGCCATCCAGCATGGCGCCGGAAGGACCGGTCGTTAACGCGAACTGAATTTTAGGGTAACGCTGGTTATAACCCGCCAGCAGCGCGGGGATACGTACGGCGGCAGTACTTTCTAACGCGCCGAGTGAAAACAGTCCTTGCGGTTCCTCTCCGGCAACCACCATGCGGGCTTCATCGACCAGCGCCAGGATCTGCTGGCTGTAACGTAAAAAGTTATGCCCGGCTGGTGACAGCCTGAGTCGCTGGTTTTCGCGAATAAACAGAGAGACGCCCAGGTCGGCTTCAAGCTGGCGGATACGCGTGGTCAGGTTGGACGGAACGCGGTGTACTTTTGCCGCCGCCTGCGTAATGCTGCCCGTCAGAGCGACAGCGTTAAACATTTCCAGTTGCGTCAGGTCCATGGTTTTCTTAATTCGTGAATAGTCTGGTTAATATTATTCATTTTTCAGAAATGGTAAAGGGCGTCATGATGGTACAACTCCCCTGATAACGAGAGAAAGAACATGACCATGATGACTGCAACACAGGCGTTATCCGTTAATCCTGCGACCGGCCAGACGCTGGCGGCAATGCCCTGGGCTAACGCGCAAGAGATTGAACATGCGCTGAGTCTGGCGGCGAGCGGTTTCAAAAAGTGGAAAATGACATCAGTAGCGCAACGGGCGCAAACATTACGCGATATTGGTCAGGCGCTTCGCGCTCATGCAGAAGAGATGGCGCAATGTATTACGCGTGAAATGGGTAAACCCATAAAGCAGGCGCGTGCGGAAGTGACGAAATCCGCCGCGTTATGCGACTGGTATGCGGAACATGGCCCGGCAATGCTGAATCCTGAGCCTACGCTGGTAGAAAATCAGCAGGCGGTGATTGAATACCGTCCGCTGGGCGTCATTCTGGCGATAATGCCGTGGAATTTTCCTTTATGGCAGGTGTTACGCGGGGCAGTGCCGATACTGTTGGCGGGGAATAGCTACTTGTTAAAACATGCGCCCAATGTCACGGGTTGCGCGCAGATGATAGCCCGAATCTTGACGGAAGCCGGTACTCCCGCTGGCGTCTATGGATGGGTGAACGCCAATAATGAGGGCGTGAGTCAGATGATTAACGATCCGCGAATCGCGGCGGTGACGGTGACCGGTAGCGTGCGCGCCGGCGCGGCGATTGGCGCTCAGGCTGGGGCGGCGCTGAAAAAGTGCGTACTGGAACTGGGGGGCTCGGATCCGTTTATTGTACTCAATGATGCCGATCTCGAGCTGGCGGTAAAAGCTGCGGTTGCAGGACGCTATCAAAACACCGGACAAGTCTGCGCCGCCGCCAAACGTTTTATTGTCGAAGAGGGCATTGCGCAGGCGTTTACCGATCGTTTTGTGGCGGCTGCCGCAGCATTAAAGATAGGTGATCCTCTGGTTGAAGAGAATGACCTGGGGCCGATGGCGCGCTTTGATTTGCGTGATGAACTCCATCAACAGGTGCAGGCTTCCGTCGCCGAAGGCGCACGGCTACTGTTGGGCGGGGAGAAAATCGCCGGGGAGGGCAACTATTATGCCGCGACCGTTCTGGCGGATGTTACACCTGACATGACTGCATTTCGTCAGGAACTTTTTGGGCCTGTTGCCGCCATTACCGTCGCAAAAGATGCGGCGCACGCCCTCGCGCTGGCGAATGACAGTGAGTTTGGCCTGTCGGCGACGATCTTTACCGCCGACGATACGCTGGCCGCGGAGATGGAGGCGCGTCTTGAGTGCGGCGGGGTATTCATTAATGGGTACAGCGCCAGCGATGCGCGTGTGGCATTCGGCGGGGTGAAGAAAAGTGGCTTCGGTCGCGAGCTTTCGCACTTTGGTTTACACGAATTTTGTAATGTGCAGACCGTCTGGAAGAACCGCGTCTAATTGCCCTGACGTCGCGTGGCGCCCTCTGCTATACTCGCAGGCCTTTTCAGACCTGCGAGCAAGGAGCATGTTGTGGCCTGGGCCATGGATAATGCAATTTTAGAGACGATTTTACAGCGCGTTCGCCCCCTCATTGGCCAGGGCAAAGTCGCTGACTATATTCCGGCATTAGCGTCCGTCGAGGGTTCAAAGCTGGGGATAGCGATTTGTACCGTGGACGGGCAGCATTATCAGGCGGGCGATGCGCACGAACGCTTCTCTATTCAGTCTATTTCGAAAGTGCTCAGTCTGGTGGTGGCGATGCGTCATTATCCGGAAGAGGAGATCTGGCAGCGCGTCGGAAAAGATCCTTCCGGCTCGCCGTTCAATTCGTTGGTTCAGTTAGAGATGGAACAAGGCATCCCGCGTAATCCATTTATTAATGCGGGCGCGCTGGTGGTATGCGACATGTTGCAAGGCCGGCTTAGCGCGCCGCGTCAGCGGATGCTGGAAGTTGTGCGCGCGCTTTGCGGCGTATCGGATATTACGTATGACGCTACGGTCGCGCGCTCTGAATTTGAGCATTCCGCCCGTAACGCCGCTATTGCCTGGCTGATGAAATCATTCGGTAATTTTCATCATGATGTGCCTACCGTGTTGCAAAATTACTTCCACTACTGTGCGTTGAAAATGAGCTGCATGGAACTGGCGAGGACGTTTGTCTTTCTGGCGAATCAGGGCGAGGCGTTTCATCTCGACGAGCCGGTAGTGACCCCCATGCAGGCCCGGCAAATTAATGCGCTAATGGCGACCAGCGGGATGTATCAGAATGCCGGAGAGTTTGCCTGGCGGGTAGGATTGCCCGCTAAATCCGGCGTGGGCGGTGGTATTGTCGCCATTGTGCCGCATGAAATGGCGATTGCCGTCTGGAGTCCGGAGCTGGATCCTGCGGGAAACTCTCTGGCAGGTATCGCCGCGCTTGAACAATTAACACAAACGTTAGGACGTTCGGTATACTGATGAATGCGCTTGAACCGCTCTTTGCCCGCCTGGCGCGATCGACATTTCGTTCGCGTTTTCGTCTCGGGATAAAAGAAAGACAATATTGCTGGGATAAAGGCGCGGAGGTGATTGATAAACACGCCGCCGATTTTATCGCCCAGCGACTGGCGCCAGCTCACCCGGCGAATGATGGTAAGCAAACGCCGATGCGGGGCCATCCGGTATTTATCGCGCAACATGCGACGGCAACCTGCTGTCGCGGGTGCCTGGCGAAGTGGCACCAGATTCCTCAGGGAGAACCGCTGAGCGAAGCGCAGCAACAGTATATTGTCAGCGTTATCCATTACTGGCTGGTCATACAAATGAATCAGCGGTAGAGCAGCGCGTCGTTGCTGACGCTTTCCCCGATAAATCACCCTATACCACTGATAGCAGCCGTTGACCGTTATATATCTCATGTGCTGAAGTGTCTTTTTAGTTACAACATACGTTTGGTTGTTTTTTTTCAATGCCTGTCAGCACTGTGCAAAAAATGTTCTACAGGGCAGGGGATCCGTGTATCACCAGAAGCTTGCAACCTTGATCTGGATCACGTTTAATGACAGTGCTTTTTTACCTGCTGAAGATAATCATGATCGTTAGACCACAACAGCACTGGATTCGCCTGATATTTGTCTGGCATGGTTCCGTGTTATCTAAAATCTTTTCACGACTGCTCCTTAACTTTCTTCTTTCTATCGCCATTATTATCATGCTGCCCTGGTACACAATGCTGGGTATTAAGTTTTACCCTTGCGCCGTTTAGCATACTGGGCGTCGCTATCGCCATTTTTCTGGGGTTTCGCAATAATGCCTGTTATGCGCGTTACGTCGAAGCGCGACATTTGTGGGGGCAGTTGATGATCGCTTCACGCTCAATACTGCGTGAGGTGAAAACAACCTTGCCTGATGAACGCGGTATCGAGGATTTTGTTCGGTTACAAATCGCTTTTGCCCACTGTTTGCGTATGACATTGCGTCGACAGCCTCAAACGCAAGTTCTGGGCAACTATCTTGACCAGGAGGCGTTACAGAAAGTTGTCGCTTCCCATTCCCCTGCTAACCGTATCTTATTGCTGATGGGAGAGTGGCTGGCGATTCGCCGCCGCAGCGGAAAGCTTTCCGATATTTTATTTCATAGCCTCAACAACCGTTTAAATGATATGTCGTCAGTGTTGGCCGGCTGTGAACGCATCGCCAACACGCCGGTGCCTTTTGCCTATACGTTAATTTTGCATCGTACGGTTTATCTTTTCTGCATTATGTTGCCATTTGCACTGGTGGTTGATCTGCACTATATGACGCCGTTTATTTCGGTGCTTATTTCTTATACGTTTATCGCGTTGGATGCGTTAGCGGAAGAGTTGGAAGATCCGTTCGGTACTGAAAATAATGATTTACCGCTGGATGCGATATGCAATGCGATAGAAATCGATTTACTGCAAATGAATGATGAAAGGGATATTCCGGAAAAACGGATACCGGATAAGCGCTATCAACTGACCTGAGTTTGTCTTAACAGGCGCAGAATGTTCATCTGCGCCATAACCTGAAGAGCAAAGCTTAATAGCCTTCTCCAACGCCGGTTTTGGCTGGACCGGAGTAGTGGACATGAACGATTCGCCATCCTGTGTTTGGTATCTTCGCCCACACCTGGCTTTCGCGGCCTGTCGTGTGTTGAGTCTGCCCATTATCACGGCGTACCGCGGTAAAATGCCAGTCGAACTCTGCAACGGCGGCATTGCCATACACATGAATAGCAGGGGGAGCGTCCAGTTTTAATGTGCGTTTACTGAAAGTTTTACCCATAGTGGTGCCATAAAAATTTTCAGCGATCTGCGACCATCCGCGTTCGTGACCGCGTGGATGAATAAAACTGGTTTCCGGTGAAACATAAAAGAGCTGCTTGCCTAACGTTGGGTCTGCCTTATCTATTGAATAAAGGTAACGGTTAATGCCTTCTGTAATTTCTTGTTTAACGGTCGACGTAGCTTCATTTTGTGCGGCGGTTGGCGTTGCCGCTGATGCCGATGACACCATCAGAGTTAACGTTATCGCGGCGGCCGAAAACAATAGTGACGTTTTTTGCATAATAGTTATACCCATATGGTCTGTTTTTGAGACGCTTTATCTTTCCTGTTACGTTCACTTTTATACTAAAGGAGCATGGCTCACGAACAATAAAAAACATCCTTCTATAAAACTACCCCGAAAAGGGAGTAGTGCAATTAAGAATATCGTATTTGTTTGTAACGACATGACTCAAAATATCAACATTTAGAGTTTCAGTATTGTTGTTGTCCATTGACTTACTTTTATGTTTATTACCGCTGGTAAATAGTTAATCTTATGAATAGTGATATGCAAATGACCGTTTGCGCTATGTGATAATTAACCATAGTAAAAATACACGAAGCGAAGAAGTGCTATTTCAGTAGTACTGATATTTTCATAACGCTAATTTAGAAATAAATGTAAACGTAACAAATTATACACAAAAATAAGAAGGACTGTGGCCTCAACTGACTTGATTATGATTCCGTCTTAACGAATGTCAGCCGAGTATTCAGTGCCATTCTCGCCCTGGCATCCCCGACCGTAAGCCAGTTCTCTACTGGTAACCCCCTTGTTATTACAGCAGAAAACAGGGCATATCATTGATGTAGTCATGCTTAACTTGCATTTTAACATCACTAATACATAGCAAGATAATATTACACTTTGAAACTTAACGCACGGTAATTGTTAGTGATATTGTCCTGGACAGTTCCGCGAGCAGGTTTTGCGGAAAGTCCAAAAATAAGACAAATAAGGCATATAAAATGAAAAAAGTAGTGGTGTTATCTGCGGTAGCCGCAGCCGTAATGATGGCTGGAGCCGCCAACGCAGCAGAAATCTATAACAAGGATGGCAATAAACTGGATTTGTATGGCAAGGTCGACGGCCTGCATTATTTTTCCAGTAATCATAGTACGGATGGCGATCAATCTTATATCCGTATGGGTATTAAAGGCGAGACTCAAATTACCGATCAACTAACCGGTTTTGGACAGTGGGAGTATCAGGTCAACGCCAATCGTCCGGAAGATGGTGACTCCAGCGGTTCCCCGCAAAGCTGGACGCGTCTCGGTTTTGCTGGTTTGGCATTTGCCGATATGGGGTCTGTTGATTATGGTCGTAACTATGGCGTGTTATACGACATTGGTTCATGGACTGACGTACTGCCTGAATTTGGTAATGATTCGTATGAAGCTTCCGATAATTTTATGACCGGACGCGTGAATGGCGTTCTGACTTATCGCAATAATGATTTCTTTGGTCTGGTTGATGGTCTGAATATTGCGTTGCAGTATCAGGGTAAAAATGACGGCCTGTCGAAAGAAGGCGATCCTTTAAGTAATAATGCCAGAAAAAGTATCGCGTACCAGAATGGCGATGGTTTCGGGGCATCAGCGACATATGATTTGGGCATGGGGGTGAGCCTGGGGGCAGCCTATACCAGTTCCAAACGCACGCTTGATCAGATGACGCAAGATAAATACGAAAATGGCGACCGCGCTGAAGCCTGGACTGGCGGCGTGAAGTATGATGCCAATAATATTTACCTGGCGGCAAACTATACCCGTACTTATGATATGACCTATATGGGCGATACATTGGGCGGCTTTGCACATAAAACCGATAACTGGGAAATGGTAGGGCAATATCAATTTGATAATGGCTTACGCCCGTCACTGGCATTCCTGCAATCCAGAGCCAATGATGTTGATGGACTGGGTTCGTTCGACCTTGTGAAATATATTGATGTGGGTTCCTATTACTACTTCAATAAAAATATGTCCGCGTATGTTGACTACAAAATCAATCTGCTAAAAGATGGCAACCCATCGAATCCTAATACAGACAACACCGTGGCGCTCGGCTTAGTCTACGAGTTTTGATAAAACTTGCTGATTAAGACAGTTTAGGGATACCCTCCTTTTCCCAAAACTGGGTCACTGCTTAACCTTTATTATTGTTAATTTATTCTTTTATTATTTCAGGACGCTTCTGGCGTCCTTTTTTATTGCCTATTCGTTGACTATTCGACTTCGATCTCGCGAATGCGCATTCTGCTACTGTCATCTATCTGCACTTTGCCTGAATGACAAAAGGGACAACAGAGTGTGGATGTTTGAGAGGTGAAGGGTTGATTACAGGACAGACACCAACCTTGCGCCGGTGCGATAGTAATGTGGAAACGCGCATTGTCAGCAAGGGTATGACGAGCGGCGACGTCCAGGCCAAAATGCAGCGCCGGCACCTCAACACAGGCCATAACGCCAATCTCCAGCCAGACTTGCTTTACCTTGCTGAACTGGTGATTTACTGCCTGTTCCTCCAGCAATTCGATAATATTTTGCGCCAGGGCTAATTCATGCATGGGCCAGCTCCTTCATTCAACAATATTTACGGCGACACAAGGATCAATTACCTGTAACTGTTGCGACCACAATGAGAGTGGAATAGTGGCCAGTTCGCGAGCAATGACGCCGTCAGGTTGGGCGTGACGTGTGGTAGGCGAGATAATACGGTAATCAAGAATATTGCCTGACGTCGTCAGTCTGGCCTGATGAACTAACCATCCTCGCGCGGTTTCCACTACCGCTATTTTCCATTCGCCATCATCAAAACGATTCCAGCGCAGGGTGGGAAGGGCGCTCAAACTTCGGGCGAGCGTAATGCAGCGGGCCAGCAGACGTAGCGCAGTCGTTTTACCGCTAAGACAACAGGCTGACAGCAGCGGATATTCGATAGCCAGAGGCGAGACATCCAGGGGACCATGGGTTATTAACGTATGGTCCGGGGACGATGCCATCGGTAGTGTAGGTGTAATGATATTCTGTACTGCCGCCAGCCAGCGGGCGGTTTCAGAACGCTCTTGCAAAAACCAGGCTTCCCAGCCCTTTACGCCAGCGGCAAGCCAGGTCTGAGGATCATCGTCAAAAAAGATTGTGCTTGCCAGCGGGGATAACTCTCCGCGACGTAACAACGCCCATTCTTCAGCGGTTGCCTGTCGGTGGCTAAACAGGGGGAGCCAGTCTGTCAACGCGCGACGGAGCGTTTCTCGCGCCAGCTCTTGTTGTGCGGCCTGCATATCTGGCTTCTTTTCAGGAAACAACAGTAAAGCCGCCGCCGCGCTGTGCGCCTGAGCGCACAACGTAAACAAACGTGAAATAAGCGTTTTTGCGTATACCGGCGTTGCGCCCTGTAACAAACGACCGATCGGCGCCTCCTGCCAGATAATCCGTAGCGGGTGAGAATAGACGGTCAATCTTTGCACGAACTATTACCTTCATCGATCACCATAAACCCGGACTTACTGGTTTCGCAAACCGGACAGCACCAGTAATCAGGTAACTGGCTGAAGGGCACACCGGGTGGAATTTGCCATACGTCATCGCCCAGCGCAGGGTCGTAAACCCACCAACATACTTTGCACTCCATGCGCACCACTGGCTCATTTTCTGTAACCGGGTATTCTTTCAACCATTCCAACGTATTTTTTAGCCCCGCGTAGGCATCTTCGATATCATCGATGCCTGCAACGGCGATATCAGGAATGTCCGCTATCTCAATCATATCTTGCAGTAATGTGTTCATATCATTGAAATAATTGACCCGCCATACGCCGGGAAAATGCGTGCTTACAATCCGGCATTTACCATATCCGCGTGAAAAAATAGCGCTACAACCTTCGCCTAAAAAATGATCCAGATACTCGCGATCGGCATCGTTTACTGGCAACAGCGTTAAGTTAATGATATGCGGCTCTTTTACCGGCTGTTTTACGCGCTCGGCTATTTCATGCGCGATAAAGGCACCATTCATCAATCCCGCCGGTTGTGGCGGCAATTCTGGCGTAATCGGCGGCTGCGGATGCGTCTGCCAGATGCTCTCTGGGATCGGGCCAATGATAATTTCATCGGCAACCCGTTGCTGGTCAGCGTTATATTCACGCACACGCCAGACGCCCGTAAAAACCGTCTCCTGAATACGCTGTTCTTTTCCATCGGATAATAGTACCCGGGCGGAGATTTCACCTTCGCCGAGCAGTTGATCCAATAAACCGCTATTCTGTTGCTCAGTGGCATTCAGCTTATAGCTCAGGGGAAAGGGGAGCGTTGCCACTGGGTTATCCATATCGCGAATAAGCGTAGTCAGGATGTGTCTGGCAACACGGAGCTCAGCGGGCAGCGCCTGTTCCGGTAAAACCGGCGTCAGCGGGAGATTAATGCCGGCGGGGATAGGAAGAAAGTTAAAGTCTTCCTCTTCTGGCTGCGAGCCTGGTCCGGCAATATTAACGACTGGAATAGTTCTGGAATAATTCACGTGTGTTACCTTTCATTCTATTGCGTGATAACGGGAATATCCTGACGATAGCCCGGTGTGGTCAGCAATGCGGCCACCCGCTGAGAGTATTCTTGCCAGCTATATAATCCCGCCAGACTGCCGACAAAACGGTGCTGGCGAAAGAAAAGCAGCGCCGGATATTTCAGAATGCGATACTCCCGGGCGATCAGTTCACTCTGTTCGCTATCCGCAAATGCCGCGGTATAAGACGTCGCCGGAAATTGCTTGAGGATCTCCGGGATGATGACCCAACTGTCGGCGACTTCCGGATGTTTGTTGGGGTCGCTTTGCAGCAAAACCAGCACAGTCGGATGCGCATTAATCAACGACGGGAGCGTTTGCGCATCGGTAATCAGAAAGCCTTTATCCGCCAGTGGACAAACAGGATTTTGGGGTGAGATAGTCATTTTTTTAAATGCTCCGGTAATTCAGGCGTGCGAGACAATAAATCGGCAAAACCGGTCAGCGGATCGCTTTGCGTGAGCATGGCCTGTTCCAGTGAGTCCAGCGCCGCCAGTACCTCAGCGGCTTCCGCTTCGTCCATTTCTCGTCGTGCTGCGCCGCCAAATGTCAGCAGCCATGCGCCTGCTAAGGGGGGAGCCACAAGCCGAATATCAACGTCGATAAGCTCGCCGTGTCGGTCGCGGCATTTGGCGAACCACTGACCGGGTGAAATAACCTGCACAGGAACGCCGATACACATTATGATTTCTCTCTCTGTAGCACCCGAATATCGCCGACCCGGCAAGCGCTTTGCGCATCTGGGCGTTCATCTTCGTAGCGTTCCATACACAGGCTGTAATGATTGAGTCTTTCAGTGGGCAAGGCCGCTGAAGAGGCGGTGATACCCCATTGCGCCAGCACTTCCTGCGCGAGATAGACCGCAGGCATCAGTTGCGCCTTTACCTGCGGCGTAAGACTCCCGCCATAGTCATCCAGACATTCCGGCTGCACGCCAATCAGCACAATCTCCGATAACTGGCCGCCGGTTAATTGCAGCAATGCCAGCACTTCAGAAAAACTGGTCTGATGTAAACTGAGTTTTTTCGCCGTCAGATAGGCGGGAACCTGTTCATCACGAAACATCGCCAGCGAACCTGGAGCCATACCAAAATCGATAGCATCCATGATTAACAGTTTTTCGGTCTGTTGCAGCCAGGGCAGCAGCGCCAGCCCCTGCGTACCGCCATCAACAACGTCAACTTTCTCGTTATCGGCATACTGTTCAAACAGCTTTTCCGCCGCTCTGACGCCGAACCCTTCATCTGCCCAAAGCAGGTTGCCAAGCCCTAAGATTGTTACTTCTGCCATTGTTATCACCTGAACCAGCGCCAGCCGCTTATCATGACGGAAATCACGCTTTGTCGGCTCATAATGTCTTCGCGGATAGCGGTATAAACATGCGCAATGACGAAGGCGATAATGAACCACATGCCCAGCCGGTGCCAGAAATGCAGCGCGAGGCTATCGTTGCCAGTCAGGCGAATCATCCAGCCAAACCATTGATACGCCCAACTGTCTGTTCCAAGTCCTTCGCCATAGAGCGCAAAGCCGCTACACACCATCAGTACGGACATCCAGAAATAGAACATTACCGCCAGTCCCGCTACCGGATTATGTCCATAGTAACGATGGGCCTCTTTTTCGAGGAAAAAATACCAGCGGATTTCGCTGATAACGCCTTTGCGCCAGGCGCGGCGCCAGAACGGAACCAGAAACATCTCCCTGGCGTACTCATTGCCGACACATGCCCAGTAAATACGAAACAGCAGCGCGACAGTAAAAATATACGCCGTGGTAAAATGGATCAGTCGTATCCAGCCCATCCAAAACATAAAGGTCGCTTCACCTTGAATCGATGGCAGGGGGCGGCCAATGAAATATCCTGTAACAGCCAGGACGACAATGGATAACGCCGTGATCCAGTGCCATAAACGGACCGGAGCTTCATAGATATAGTACCCCTGGCTGGTTATTTCTTTGAGATGCATTGAGACCTCCGAATCGTCGTCATCGTACCTGAACCCTGACCAGCTCCCCTCCATGATTATCAATAACATGGGTGGAGCAGGCCAGGCAGGGATCGAAGCTGTGCAGAGTACGTAAAATCTCCAATGGTTGATCGGGAACGGCGAGTTTAGTCCCCATTAACGCCGCTTCGTACGCGCCAATTTGACCTTTATCGTCACGTGGCCCGGCATTCCAGGTTGTCGGTACCACACACTGATAGCTGTCGATTTTCTGATTTTCAATTTTTATCCAGTGCCCCAGCGCGCCACGCGGCGCCTCGCTGAAACCAACGCCTTTTGCCGATGTAGGCCAGGTATCGGGTTCCCAGAGCGTGACGTTTGCCGTCGCCGTATCGCCGGACTTGAGGTTACGCATCAGACGATCGAAGAAATATTGCAGCGTATTGCCTGCCCATACGGATTCCAGCGCACGCGCGGCAGTACGTCCTAATGTAGAAAAGAGCGCTTCTTTAGGAAGCTTTAATACACTCAGCAGTTGATCCACGGGCTCTTTAAATTCCGGTTTATTTTGATGATATCCAATCAGATAACGCGCCAGCGGACCTACCTCCATCGCATGTCCCTTCCAGCGCGGCGATTTAATCCATGAATATTTAGCGGACTCATCCACCTGTTCGATAAAAGTTTTTGTGCCTTTATAGTGTTCGCCCATGACCAGTTGCGGTTCGGTCAGACCATCCCAGGGATGCAGGCCCTTATCGTTATTGCCGTTACCATAGGTATACCAGGAGTGAGTGACAAACTCCTGAATCTCATCGGGGGCGGTTAAATCGACAGGATGAATTTCGTCGAAACGACCGTTAATGATAGCCCCACGCGGAAGCAGAAGATTACTGGCGGAATAATCGTTAGGGTTATCCGGAAACTCGCCATAAGCCAGCAGGTTCATGCTCGATAACCCGCCGCCGATTTTTGCCCAGTCTTTGTAATAACTGGCAATCAGCAAGACGTCCGGAAGATAAACCTGTTCGCAGAACTGGCGAGCTTTTTGGATGATGGAACTGACAAGGTTCAGGCGTTCCATATTCACTGCGCCGACCGCGCCCGTTTCGTCAAGGTTGATGGCGCAAGGAACGCCGCCCACCAGCCAGTTAGGATGCGGGTTTTTACCACCGAAAACGGTGTGAATTTTTACGATCTCTTTTTGAAAATCGAGCGCTTCAAGATAGTGGGCGACCGCCAGCAAATTGGCTTCCGGCGGAAGTTTCATCGCCGGATGTCCCCAGTAGCCATTACGGAAAGGGCCAAGTTGACCGGACTCGATAAACCGCTTCAGTCGATTTTGCAAATCGCGGAAATATCCCGGCGAGGATAGCGGCCATGCGGAAAGGCTTTGCGCGATGGCGGAGGTCTGATGCGGGTCGGCTTTCAGGGCGGCAACCACATCAACCCAGTCCAGCGCGTGCAGATGATAAAAATGCACCAGGTGATCGTGAACGTGTAGCGTAGCCTGCATCATATTACGGATACAGTTTGCGTTGTCCGGAATCGCGATTCCCAGCGCATTTTCTACGGCACGGATTGAGGTCAGAGCGTGTGTACCGGTGCAGACGCCGCAAATGCGTTCAACAAATGCCCAGGCGTCTCGCGGATCGCGACCTTTCAGGATAACCTCCAGGCCGCGCCACATGGTGCCGGTCGACACGGCGTTAGTAATGACATTATTACTGTCGATATTCACTTCGCAACGCATATGCCCTTCGATGCGAGTAACCGGATCGACCACAATTCGCCGTCCGCTATTGTCCAGCGTAAAACCCTGAGTCTGATAAGGATATGCCATAATTATTTTTTCTCTTCCGGAGCGTTTTCTGATGACGTGTTGTTTTTATTGCGGGCGTGTTTTATGGCGCTCACCGTGGCGTGAGCGATGGCGGCAGCGCCCGCGACGCCGGCAACGCCCAGTCCGATTTTATCGGCGGTAGCTTCAATGCCGGTTTGCGGAATGCCCGTTGCCCGGCTGTAAAAAGAACCGTAATCCCAGAATCCATCTTCCGAACATCCGAGGCATCCATGACCCGACTGGATAGGAAAAGACACGCCATCATTCCAGCGAACGGTTGAACAGGCGTTATAGGTGGTCGGGCCTTTACAGCCCATCTTGTACAGGCAATACCCTTTTCTGGCGCCTTCGTCATCCCACGCTTCCACAAATTGACCGGCATCGAAATGCGCGCGTCGGTAACATTTGTCATGAATTCGCTGGCCATAAAACATTTTTGGTCGTCCAAGACGATCAAGGGGAGGGATGCGATCAAATGCCAGCATATAGGTGATAACGGCGGACATCACTTCAGGTATAGGCGGGCAGCCTGGCACTTTAATAATGGGTTTATCGGTAATTAATTTGTGAACCGGCGTGGCTTTAGTTGGGTTGGGACGGGCTGCCTGCACGCAGCCCCATGATGCGCAGGCCCCCCAGGCGATAATCGCTTTAGCATCCGCGCTGACGCGTTTTAACTTCTCCAGGAACGGCTCGCCAGCCAGTATGCAAAACATCCCATCTTCATTCAGCGGCGCGTTACCTTCCACGGCAACGATATAATTTCCTTTGTACTCACGCATCACATCCGCCAACGCCTGCTCAGCTTGTTGCCCTGCGGCGGCCATAATGGTGTCGTCATAATCCAGGGAAATGAGCGACAAAATGGCATCTTTTGCCAACGGGTGCGCAGAGCGAATGAAAGATTCGGTACAGCAGGTACATTCAAGACCATGCAGCCATATCACTGGCGTACGCGGTTTATTCTCCAGGGCATAAGCTATCTGAGGAATCATCGAACTGCTCAGGCCTAAAGACGTTGCGGTAAGGCTGCAAAACTTGAGGAAGCTACGCCTTGTCACGCCGTGTCTACGCATAACTTGATAAAATGTATCTTGTGTTTGCATAACGTTTATCCCAAACCACTATAGTTAGTGTGGGCATCATATGTTGCATTTCTTGTCTTTCTCAACGTGTTTTAGTAGCAATTATGTTTCTAATTCGTAACAACTGATTACATGTGTGCTACTCACATTACTCAAAAACATAAATTAATTTAATGTTATTGGTGATGTGGAGTAAATATAGCGTTGTGAAGATATCTCTTAATGTTGATAAGAAACCGTGTTTTTTATTTATAACATGATGGGATTTTTTTAAATGGTCACACGGATAACGCGTTTCATGTTAGTTCGCTGTGTTTAACTCTCCTTTAAACCCGTTAGTTAAATTTATTAGCTTGTAAAATAAGATCACAATTAATTACGTGCTGCATAACCATTGATAGGTTTAATTTAATATATTCATCCAATTCATTTTACAAACAAGGAGAGCATGATGAAAAAAAGTAAAGCAATTTTATTTATCGCTCCGGCGCTGTTTTCATACGCCATGGCTGCACAGGCCTGCACAACCCTTGCTATTCAGGATAAACAAGGCGATATTTTTCATGGGCGTACGCTGGAATATATGCAGGATTTACCCTCATGGTTAACGTATTACCCGGCGGGAACACAGTTTGATAAAAAAACGCCGGATGGCAGCCAGGGGATAAGCTATCAGGCGAAGTATCCGATACTGGCCATTACTTCCACCATTACTGATGGCGATAGCAGAGACATACTTGAAGGCATGAATAGCGCGGGATTGTCATTTAGTGAAAACATGATCATGAATGCGCAGTTGCCGCCATTGCCCGCGAGTGAATATAAACAGGCAATTCCTGTCACCTCGTTGGGAGAATGGGCGCTGGCCCGTTTTGCTACTGTCGGCGAGGTAAAACAGGCAATAAAAGAGGGCAAATTCTGGTCACCGGAACTGCATCGGTTTGGCGATCTGAAATCGCCATTTCATTACGCGTTTTACGACAAGAAAGGAGGAAGCATTGTCGTTGAAGTGGAAAATGGCAAATTCCATGTCTATGACAATCCCACTCGCGTGATGACAAATGGTCCCGCATTCCCCTGGCATCTGACAAATCTGAATAATTATACGCAATTAACCAATGTGGACCGCTCTTCAGGCACATAGGGCGGGATAAAAGTGATGCAGCCTGATAGCGGGATTGCTATTGCAGACTTGCCATCGTCCGATACGTCGGTTTCCCGTTTTATACGCGGCGTTTATTACACCACATATGCGCCGCAAGCGACATCCGCCCACGACGCAATGAATACGCTTGCACATATTATGAGCCGTTTCGATCGTCCGAAAAATATTACGGTTGATTATATGGGGAGTGAAGGGGAAGGCAACGCTACCCGCAAACCGGTCTCAGAATATACGGTCTGGACAACGCTGTCTGACTTAACGCACGGTGAGATGATGGTGCGCGGCTACAATGATATCAACTATAAAACCTGGTCTCTTTCTCAGTTTAAGAACGCGACAGCGCCCGTGTTCGAGAAAATCAACGTCAAAGGATAAATAGCTCATCTCGGTTTAGTTTCCCCGGTAGTCTCGGCGAAGGTAATGGAGGCTACCGGCGGTTGCTTCTCTTTATCATGCACGGTAATTAATTATCACGATCACCAGCGCCAGGATGGTATGCTAAATCCATTCAAAATCCCCTGGATATGGATTGGAGGGCGCATGGTTATACCTGAGGTCAGGCAGGAGAGGCTCTATCAGAAGATAGCCAACCTCATCATTAAGCTGATCAATGATAATATTTTTCCCCCGGGAACTTTTTTACCGCCAGAACGCGAACTGGCAAAACAGCTTGGCGTGAGCCGCGCCTCCTTGCGAGAAGCCCTTATTGTACTGGAGATCTCCGGATGGATCGTGATTCAGTCCGGTAATGGGGTTATCGTTTCAGATAAAAAACACCTTGCCAGAGACTATACCATCGAAGAAATTCTCTCTACTCGCGAGCTGGTTGATAGCCATTGTGCGCGCTTAGCCGCACAAAACGATAACGTTGACGTCATCAACCAAATAGAGGCGATTTATCATCGTATGGATCAAGCCATTAACGATAATAACGTCCACGGCTTTTACTCGCTGGATAAAGAGTTTCACCTTGCGATCTCTGAGGCTAGCCGTAACCGGGTGTTGTTCGATATGTCCCGTATGTTATGGGAACAACGGATTAAACAACGGATTAATATCCCTTATGCCGGGCTTGATGAGCAGTCTGGAGACAGAAATGTTTTACTTAATCTCAACAAACAACATAAAGCGATAGTGGATGCAATGCGCCAGTCTGATGCTGACAGCGCTTATGAGGGATCGCTGGAACATTTACGCTATGTGAGAAAGATTGTCGGCGGCTAAGTTTGTCGGTAAATAACACCGCATGGCGGATATGCCATGCGGTAGAACTCGCCGTAAATCAATGGAAAACAGCATTAATCTTTAAGTAGCGCTCCGGATAGCGATCAAGTTCTTTAACTGCATCAGGGATCTCATCAAGATTGACGACCTTACTGACAACATCTTGCGGATTAATCTCCAGCGTTGACAGCATGCGTAATGCCTCATCAAATTCACCGGCACTGGTGCGGGAACCGCGTAAATCCAGTTCTTTATAGGTGATCAGGTTCGTCGGCAGCGACGTTTCCTGTTTTGGCCATCCGGTAAACGAAATACGACCAGCAAACGATGCTAAATCAAGCGTATTTCGAATAGCGCTATTTGCGCCGGAAGCTTCTATCACGACCTGCGCCATGGTGCCGTGGGTGATATTTTTAATAGCGTCGATAACCTGATCGTCAGCGGCGTTCAGCACATAAGGAACGCCAAGCTTTTGCGCATAGCGTAGCCTTTCTTCCACAATATCGATCAGAATAGGCATTGCCTTGTAATGACGCGCGCTTAATGCCGCCATAAGACCAATGGCCCCCGCGCCGATGATGGCAACATATTCCCCAGCCTTAACGTTTGCCCGATGCAGCGCGTGCAGAGCGATGGTCAGCGGTTCTGCCAGCGGCGCCATTTCAGAAGGCACATTATCTGGTATTTTATGAATTAAATGTGCGGGATGAGTAACCACCTCCTGCATTGCGCCATCGACATGCACGCCAATGACGTTTAAATTTTCACAACAATTAGTTCTGCCGACAGAGCAAGGGTAGCAGTGACCACAATAAATATAGGGGTCAACAATTACGCGGTCACCTTCTTTAATATTGTCCGGCATTCCGGCGCCTTCCTGAAGAACAATTCCGGTCACTTCATGCCCAATAATTCTTGGGTAAGTAACCAGTGGGTTCGTTCCACGAAAAGCCCCGATATCCGATCCGCAAATGCCTGCAGCATCAACCTTAATTAATACTTCATTTTCTTTCTTATGGGGATAATCCACCCAGCGGGTTTCAACTTCACCAGGCTTATTAATGAACACAGCTTTGACTTTCATTGGCTTTGAATCCTTTACTTTTTACAAACACGAAGACCAACAGGCTTGAAACGATAGCGATAGCACCAGCCAGATAGAACGCATAGTCATATTTACCGCTAAATTGAACGATAAAACCGGTGACAAGCGGACCGATAATACCGGATATATTAGCCAGGCCATGCATGGCTCCTCCGACGCTCCCTACCTTATCTTTATGAACAACATCCTGAATAACAGCCCAATAAATTGGGCCTGTTAAATAGAGCAGGAAGAGTGAAACTGACATGAGCGTAATTGCGCTACCAATAGTGCTAACGGTACCGGAAACGGCAACACATACCGCCGCGCCTGCCAGACATACGCCCAGAATAAGTCGACGTGAGAGCAGAGCATTACCGGTAATCCGATAAATTACATCAGAACAGACGCCGCCGAGTACCATACCAATGGCGCCGATGACCCAGGGAATTACCGTAGCGATACTAATTTCTTTAATATCGAGATGTAACGAATGGTTCAGGTAACTTGGGAACCAGGTCAGGAAGAAAAAAAGAATATAGTTGTAGCTGAAAAAAGCCAGAGTTGTCGCCCATACCATTGGTTGTTTCATGTAATAGCCGAGTGAAGGCGTAGCCCGGCCATCATCAGATAAAATAACGTCCTCATGATTTTCAAAATCAATGCGTTCTTCCGGCGCCAGGCGTTTACTCATTGTTGGCTTATCGCTAACGATAAAGTATCACAGTAGTACCCAGACCAGGCCAAATAAGAAAATAATGCCAAATGCGGGGCGCCAGCCTAAGGATAACGCCAGCAGGCCCACTATCGGCCCGGACACCGCGCCGCCGAGCGGGGAACCGGCGCTAAAAATTCCGATCGCCGTGGCAGACTCCTTTCGGGAAATCCAGTTATTGATGATTTTATTTCCGGCAGCGCTGACCGGTCCTTCAGCCATACCGAAAAGAACGCGCACGATAAGCATTGTCCACAATCCGGTGACCAAACCAGTTAAGCCACAAAATACAGACCATAGTAACGCTGCGATGAGAAAAACCGTTTTTGGCCCAACTTTATCGCTGGCCCAGCCACCAATAAAATTAAACAGGGCGTATCCGATAAAAAACGCGCTGAAGATCATCCCCATCTCCGCGGCGTTAAATCCTAACTCCTTTTCGATCAAGGGGGCAGTTATCGACAATGCTGAACGATCCATATAGTTGAGCATGTAAACTATAAATAGAAGAAAAACGATAAGCCATCCCATTGTTTTTCTTTTCATGATTAATCCTCTTATTGTGGTCTAGTGGCCTGACCACAATATTTTAAGGTTATTTTCAAATCACCTCTCTTGTGGTTAGAACGTGATCAATATAACAAAAATTTATCGCAGAGGATTTTTATCCATCGCAAGCGTGATGGATAAAATTATTTAAAATCAGATAATTACTTGAAAATTCAATCGGGGCTATCGTTTTCCCCTAATCCACGCCCCGGTAACGTTTGACATGCGGCGTTAACGGAAGGTGGTGCTGTCTGTGGGTATTTTTCATCGGGCGTAATATAAACCTGACTCGTGGCGACATAGCCATCATTAAAAGTGGCTTCGATATAGGTAGCTTCCCAACCTGTCTTCGGTTCATTTAACGTAATACTGATCTTATTGTTGGCGGGAGTATCTATTGTAAGCGGCTTATAGCGGATGCCACAGGCATAACGAAAATCACGCGCATTTGGATTGTTAGCTGTCCAGCGAACGACTTTTACCGGCGCTTCTGAGAAATAGACCGTAAGAAGATGGTGGTGAATAAGGCCGATCAACTGTGGTAATGTTTTTTTACTTTGAAACCTATTAATAAAAGGAACGAGGCTTTCTTCAGCGAACTGGTTAATTGAGTAGTGGTTCATATTAGGCACTATACGTAATGATTTTACGCCAGGAAGTTTGCTATAATAAAAGCGAGTGTTGTCTGGTACGAAAAAATCATCGCCACTTGCATTAATAATATATTTCGGTATTGCAAGTCGGGGTTGATAAATAGTATTGAGATATCTTAACGGATCTATTATTTGCCTTAGTTGGGTAAATGTGGGGGATTTTATTTTCTCATCTATGCCTTGCTGGTAGTAGGGGTAGAATGTAATGGGCCAATTTCCACCGTATGATTGATAAATATGCTCAAGTGAAGCATCAATATCAAGTAGATCAATGGCGAAGGGAACAATTGCTTCAACATCAGGATCGGCGATAGCTGACAACCAGGTGGTCCACCCACGCTTTGAAATACCTGTAATGATAAAGGAATTTATATTCCATTGCGTTAACTCCTTTTTTGCTAATCTCATCGCTTGCGATAGGGCAGTGACCATAGGAATATTTAAAGGCATTAACTCACGTTTCTCCGGCGCTTCCATAAATAATGCCCAGCTTCGGGAAACGCTCTCGTCCTCTTTCAGTGGTTTTTTATCATCCTGAAAGGTTAAATATTGGTTAGGTATATCACTCACTGATATTACGATGGTATTCGTATCACGGGAGATGCTTGCCAGTGTTTCCTGGGGGAAATCACCGGGTTTACCAGTGATTTGTACGCCTTTATCATAATTAATTCCGTTGTTTACAACCACCAAAGCATGGTGCTCTTTTGCCGTTTCAGGGATATAAATATCAACGTTATGTCGCCATTGCGCAGGGGTTACCATGTCATCTGGCGACCAGTGTTGCGATAATAATTCATAGTGTCTGACTACCACCTGTGCTAATGGAGCTGTATTAATCAAGGTATATTTTAGCGGTGTGCCTGAAATCTGCCCCCGGTAGTCGGGGAGAACATGAGACAAATCACACTCCGGGCTGTTTCGACAAAAGAAGATGTTGTTATGAAGTAGTGTATAAACTTTTGTAGAAATGAAAAACAGTACGATAACAACGAGATATGTTTTTTTCATGCTTTCCCCGCGCTTTACAAGGGCAAATGCCAGCCAGCATAATTTCCATAAATACCTCTTAAACATTCAATATAAGTACAATACTTTTGATAAATAAGGGAAGAAGGGAACAATAATGTTTGTGACGTTGTCACATTATTCTGTTTCTGGTTTCACTATTAGCACTGAACTTTTTGAAAGGTAAATCATTGCCGTCACCAGACCAATAATGGCGACAGAGATAGCTATACCGATCCAGACGCCATACAGAGCATAACCCAGGACAAATCCGCCCAATACGGGGGATATAAAATCAGCGATTGCGATTAATGCCTGCGCCGTTCCGATGACGATACCTTGTCGGGCAGGCGATACATGGACGGACAAGGCGGCAAGATAAGTGGGTTTGGCTAGCGCATCAGCGATGCTAATACAAACGATAGCAAAAACAAGCACAGGTATGGTCGTGGCGATACCCGCAGTGAGAAATCCAGTACAAAGAAGGGCGAAGATGAGGATAATTAGCTTTCGCTCCGAAAAATATTGGCTCACCCAACCTAACAGAAATAGCTGAACGAAAATATTAATAACCCCGTCCGCCATTAACAGATAGCTTAACGCTTTTGGCCCAAAGGGAAGCCCATTCCAGATGAAGGTGTCAGAAAGAAAAACAGGTAATTGTGAAGAGTACATGCCATAGGCGAAGAAATGACAAAGCATTACGATGATTAAGACGCGAAGGACAGGCATCTTTAAAATAGCGCGGGCAGAGAACGCCGCTATTTTATCTGTGGTACGTGATGTTGTGGAAGGGTCTTTTAACCCCCAAATCGCGACCAGGGCAGACCCAAGGACAAGTATAAAGGCGGCGTAGATCGGCGCGCTCAGACTGATACGCGATAACCACCCGGAAACGCCTGCCCCGACAATACCGCCTAACCCAATGCAGCCTGTGAGGATACCGATTGCCTGACGCCGATTTCTGACGTGCGTACAATCGGCAATATAGGCTGCGGCGGCTGACAAATTCCCGGCGCTAATGCCAAAAAGCGTGCGGGCGAGCAGGATAAACAGGATACATTGCGCGTTGGCGAGTAATAGTAAACTTATCGCCGCAATAGCCAGCGTGACAATCAGTATTCGCTTGCGGCCAACGCGATCGGAAAGGTGGCCAATCAGGGGCGCCGCACAAAATTGGCTAAAAGCTTCAGTGGCGATGATGACTCCAATGATAAGCGGCGAACCGCCCATCTCGCGGATATAAAAAGGCAGTACCGACATTACAGCCGCTGTACTGGCGGCGTAAAGGCCGACAAGCAGGAAAACAGGCAAAATACGCCGCTTGTTGAGCGGGGTGATAGTTTCGCTGTCGGTGTTCTCATAGACATTAGTATTCATCTTTAATCCCTATGGCAAAACGAGAGAGATAATTTTCAATATCGTTGCTCTGTTTGCCGTGAAAGAATGCGCCGACATAGCCATCGGGTCGAATCACCACGCATTGACCCGGCGCCAGATGATAGGATTCCCGGAAGTGCCCCAGGGTATCGATGAGCTCGTCCTGCTCGCCAATGTGATGAATACGCAGTCCTCGCCGCGCATCGATGACCTTACCGTGGGTTTCGTAGGCCAACAGATTCCAGTCCGGACCTTGTAGTAACTGAAATAATCGTAATGATTGGCCGCCGGCGCCCAAAAGAGGAGCATCCGGAGCTCTTTCTCCCGCTTGTAACCCATGCTGACGTTCGGGCAACGTGTGGGCTAAGGGGGAGTCGGTATACTGGATGTCAAGTTGTTGAACGTCGCGTTCTCGTTTGATGCCACCCTGTTTTTGAGAGTCAAGTAATAGGGTCGAAAGGTGGAGCAGTGATTCGGCTACCGGGCGGCGTTCCTGTTCATAGCTATCGAGAAGCTCTTCTCCTGCGCCCCGCAGCGAGGCTGCCATTTTCCACCCCAGGTTATAGGCATCCTGGATGCTGGTATTTAATCCTTGCCCACCCGTCGGCGGATGCACATGAGCGGCATCACCGGCTAAAAATACCTTACCCACACGGTAATGTTCCGCTATGCGCGCATTCATCTGGTACTTCGATACCCAGGGAATCGAATGGATGCGAACATCCGTCCGCCCGATTCGTTCAGTAAGAAAAGCCGTGAGCACGTCGGCTGAGAAATTCTGCGAGTCGTCCGGGGCCAACAACGCCTGGATTTGAAAGAGCTGCGTGCCGGCGAGAGGGCAAATCGTTATCATCCGCGTCATATCGCCATCGTTAAAATGGTGCCATACATCCCGGTTTAGACCGGAAAGTGAAGCGTCAGCCACAAGCGCATGGATTCCCAACGTACGACCGGGGAAGCTGACGCCTAATTTTTTTCTGACAAAGCTTCCGCCGCCATCCGCACCTATCAAATAATGTGCGATGATGACCTCTTCTCCAGCCGGCCCGGCAACATACGCGGTGACTGTGCGTGGGGTTTGCGCAAAATGTCGTAACTCGCAGCCGAACTCCACCCGATGTCCCCATGCTTTTAATTGCTCTCGCATAATCGTTTCTGTCACGTTCTGTGGAACCATCAATGGCAGATGGTAGGGTTCGGCGTGGGTCGGTTTTGTATGATGCGCAATATCTGAATCTACATAGCTTCCGTCGTGACGGTAGGTTCGTAGTCGGGGATAGAGCCCGCCGGCGGCGACCACTTTATTGAGTATTCCAAGATAAGAAAAAAGAACTGACACCGTCAACAGATTTGGATTCAGATCTACGGCTGGAAGATGATGAAGCACTGGCATTGATGGATGATTTTTTTACGACATTTAATGTAGATAGAGGGAGTTTCTCGATCACAACATACTATCCGCCAGAACCACCGCTAAAGCATTTGCTTAATCCGTTTCGCAAAAACGATATTCCTCAGGTGGCGGATTTCACTATAGGTATGCTCATTGCGTCTGCCAGGGCTGGTCGCTGGTTGTATGACTGATTCACGCTGGGGGGCTGCTTTTCGCCTTCCGCCATTATGGTGCGCATAACGGATGTTATGTTAAATTCACCAGAACATTTAAAAGACATGTTAAAGCGGCTGGATTCGTGTATGTCAAAAAACTTCTGGCCCATAAGTTTGATCCCTTCCCTGCCGTGACGCTGCGCGAATTCTGTTGATTTGCACCCGCTTATCCTGCACACGATTTCACGCAGCACACGCCACGCAGGCATAAAAAAACCGGCCACTGTGACCGGTTCGTCGCGCAGGTGCTTCCCCTTACGGCAGCGGTCACGTTTAACGATGTGATGGCCGCTGGCATTATGCGTATTCTTCATCAACGCGGCGTTCAGCTTCCGCAACAGCTCTCTATTGTCGGCTTTGATGATGTGGTGCTGGCCCGGTATCTTTATCCGGCGTTAACAACAATGCATTATCCGGTCGAACAAATGGCGCGTTGTGCCGCGCAACTGGCGATACAGTTATACCAGGGCATTACGCCGCCGCCCAGCAGCAATCATTTCAATGCCGAACTGGTGATCCGCGATTCTGTCGCGCCCTATTTTTCACGATGAATGCGTCGTCAACAGTAAAAACTGTGATGACTATCAAATTAACCCTTCTCATGTAATCGGTTACATGGACGAAAGTAATGGATCACAGTAGTGAGAAGCGTATCCCCCTACCCTTGAGCTACCTTACTGACCGGAGCTCCATTATGAGTGCATCACAAAACAAGAAGAAAACGCTGTCATTGGGTTTAGCGCTAATCCCAGTCATCTCCATGTTGTTATTGTTGATTATCGGTTACGGCATCATGGGGCTACGTATCGAACCGCTCCTTCTGTGCTCTGCGGCGGTAGCGGCAGGCATTGCATGGTGGCAAGGATACTGTTGGGAAGACATCATCAACTCAGTGGTGGATAAGCTGGCTAAAGCAATGCCGGTTATCATGATCCTGATCTGCGTGGGCGGTTTGATTGGCACCTGGATGTTTAGTGGCACCATTCCCTACATGGTGTACTGGGGGCTAAAACTCATAAGCCCGGAATATATTTTGATTGCAGCCTTCTTTTTAACCAGCGTGGTCTCCGTCTGTACCGGTACATCATGGGGATCCGCCGGGACGGTTGGCGTTGCGTTAATGGGGGTTGCCGCCGGGCTGGACGTGTCTCTTGCAGCAGCAGCTGGCGCCGTTGTTTCTGGCGCTTATTTCGGCGACAAAATCTCACCGTTGTCCGACTCGACTAACTTTGCCGCGATTGTCGCAGACACTACTCTGTTTGAGCATATTCAGCATTTACTTTGGACGACCCTGCCAAGTTTCCTGCTTGCCGCCGTGGTTTATCTTATCGCCGGACACAGTAATATGCTGGGCGAGGTGGCTACGCCGCAGCGCGTTACGGACATCATCCACTCGCTGGAGTCGCTATACCATTTTAATATTATTCTTATTTTGCCGCCGGTGATCGTACTGTGGGGCGCAATTCGCAAAAAGCCTGTCATCCCATTAATGTTAAGCGCCTGCGTACTTGCCTTGTTCCTCGGCGTCATCATGCAGGGACTGAGCATCAAACAGGGACTGGACGCTTTCATTGATGGATTTGATATCGCCATGTTCCCACAAGGCGCAGAAGGTGTCGTGGCCGATGTTCCGCGACTGCTAAACCGGGGCGGAATGTTCTCGATGATGGGAACGATACTGTTAGTTTTCTGCGCTTTTTCATTTGCCGGAGCGCTAACGTGAACCGGCGCGTTAACGATCATCATTAACCGACTGCTGACCATTATTCATAGCGTTGGTCAACTCATTGCCGCCACTATCGGCACCACAATTTTGGTCACAGGAGCGACCAGCGACGGTAAACTGGCATTGTTAGTTCCCGCCGAACTGTTTAAAGATGCCTATCGTCGTATGGGGCTGGATACTAAAAACCTTTCACGGACGATAGAAGATGCCGGTACCGTTATCGAACCTCTCCTGCCGTGGACCTCGGCTGGCGTCTACATGGCAACCACGCTGGGCGTTAGCACGCTTGATCTTCTGCCCTGGGCTATCCAGTGCTATGCGGCGATCTTCTTCGCATTAATTTATGGTTTTAGCGGAGTTGGTATTGCCAGAACTGCCTCCGCTTCAGAAAAGTCGCCGCAAACGTCAGTGACGAAATAATAAGGAAACAAGATGGATTTTAACCAGATTATCAATCGCAACAATACTGGTTCGGTAAAGTGGGATTTTATTGAGCGTCACTTTGGCGACGGCGCTGGGAAACTGCTGCCGATGTGGGTTTCTGATTTCGATTTTGCCTGCCCGCCTGAGGTTCAGGCGGCATTGCATCAGCGAATCGAGCACGGCGTATTTGGCTATAGCGAACGTGATGAGGCCTATTTTAACGCCCTGCTTCACTGGTTTTCGTCACGCCACCAGCTTACGTTAAAACAGGAATGGGTATGCAGCGTGGAAGGCGTCGTACCAGGGTTGGCGCTCTTAGTGCAAATGTTGACGCATCCAGGCGACGGCGTAGTGGTACAGGGACCATACTATGGCTCCTTCGCCAAAATAATCACGCTTAATGGTAGAAAACTGCTGGAGAATCCCCTTAGCGAGTCGCCGGACGACGGCTACCAGATGGATTTTTGCCAACTGGAAAGGCTGTTTCGCCATGAGCGCCCTCCGCTGATGATTTTGTGTAATCCACATAATCCAACCGGGCGTTGCTGGTCGGCCAACGAGCTGGAGCAACTGCTTTTATTATGTGAAGCTTATGATGTCACTCTCATCTCGGATGAAATATGGGCCGATCTATTGCTGCCCGGCGAAACCTTTACCTCGGTACTGCATTTAGGGGAGCGCTGGCATAAACGGGTCATCTCCGCCACTGCGGCCAGCAAAACGTTTGGCTTATCGTCGTTGCGAATTTCTAATTTTCTCATTCCCGATCCTACGCTTCGCCAGCGATTCCTGTCTCGTCTGGACGCTCATGGGCTGGACGTCTTTAACGCCCTCTCCGTTCAGGCGGCGACTACCGCATGGAATGAAAGCAGACAGTGGCTGGATTCGCTACTGGATTACCTGGCGGAAAACCGCCGCTGGTTTGTTGAACAGGCGACAGAGCACCTTCCCTGGGCAAGAATTGTCCCGGCGCAGGGAACCTATTTATTATGGATGGATTGTAAAAAACTGGGACTGGATGACGAACAGCTAAAATGGGTAATGGCGGATGTCGCGGGTATTGCTCCTTCAATGGGCAGCGGCTTTGGCCCGGCGGGCAGCGGATTAAGACACCAGATCGTTCAGCGTGAAGCCGTCATGGGCAGTAATAAAGTTAACGCTTGACCAGGGGCGACGGCCGCGCAAATCATAGAGATCGCCGGAACCCAGCAGGCGTGCGGCGAAATCATTTGTGACGTTGTCATCTTTCCAATATTCGCGTACCGTATCGCGGTATTTATCATTCCATTCGCCCCACCCTGGTGGAAAGCCGCCAACCTGATAGCCGCCCGGTCCGATATCCCAGGGTTCGCCAATCAGTTTCAGTTTTGCCAGCACCGGGTCTTGCGTTACCGCATCAAAAAAACCGCCTCTCTGATCAAAGCCTTCCGGCTCACGACCAAGAATGGTGCCCAAATCAAAACGAAAGCCGTCGACATGCATTGACTCCGCCCAATAGCGAAGGGAATCCATCACCATTTGCAGTACCCGTGGATGAGAGGTATTGACGGTATTACCTGTCCCTGTATCGTTAATGTAATAGCGATGCTGATCGGGCATGGTGCGATAGTAAGAGAAGTTATCGATACCTTTAAATGACAGCGTGGGGCCAAGCTCATTCCCTTCTGCCGTATGGTTATAGACCACGTCCAGTATCACTTCGACGCCGGCATCATGGAAAGCGCGCACCATATCGCGGAATCCCTGAATACCTTTTGGACCATAGTAGCGCGTCGCCGGCGCAAAAAAGCCCAGCGAGTTGTATCCCCAGAAATTTTTCAGTCCTTTATCGAGCAGATGCTGATCGTCCGGGAACCAGTGAACGGGTAAAAGCTCGACGGAGGTAATACCCAGACTTTTAATGTAATCCACGCTGGCTTTATGTCCCATGCCCTCAAACGTACCGCGTAGAGGCTCAGGGATCGCGGAATTAAGCTGGGTAAAGCCTTTTACATGCGTTTCATAAATAATGGCGTTCGACCACGGTATGGAAGGCCGTTGTCTATCCTCCCAATTCGCCTCAGCCGGATCAATCACCCGGCATTTAGGCGTAAATGGCGCGCTATCCTGGTCATCAAAGGTCAAATCTTTATCGTCATGAAGTAATTGATACGCGAAATGCGCATCGTTCCACTGAATATCGCCCACCAGCTCACGGGCATAAGGGTCAATAAGCAGCTTGTTGGGGTTAAAACGATGACCATTTTCCGGGTCATAAGGACCGTAAACGCGGTACCCATACAGCGCGCCGGGCTGCAACTTCGGGACATAGCCGTGCCATATTTCGTCGGTATATTCCGGTAACTCCAGACAAGCGATTTCATGCTCCCCGCTCGGATCGTAAAGACAAAGCTCGACGCGTTCCGCATGGGCGGAAAAAATAGCGAAATTCACGCCTTCGCCGTCATAATTTGCGCCAAGCGTATGGCTGTATCCTGATCTGATTTCAAAAGCCCTGTTTGTTGTCATTCTCTTTCTCCACCCACGGTAAACTTTGTCCTGTCACGGCACATCAACACATAAACTCAGTCGCTCATTAAAACCAGTACGCCGCCCTGGTGTGAGGCCAACGACAGGCGTTCACCAGGCATTAACCTCTCCTGGGTAAGCACATTGCGATAACGATGCTGATTAAGCTGTCCGGGTATAATAATGTCGGTTCCTGACCAGAAACCGCTATGCGATTGTGACAATAAGCCGTCACATTCGGCGAACACCAGTCGGGGCGCAACAACAATCAGCGCATCATCATGATTGACTCTGGCGTAAGCGATGACCTTGTCGGCACGCTGACCAACAGCCCGCAGCGGTATATAGTCGCCAAAACGGAAGAGCTCATGATTCTGCTGACGCAAACGCAGTAAGGCGGCGGTGACATACTGATTCACCTGCCCGTTCAGCCAACTCTCTTCGCGCGAGAAAACTCCCGGCGTTAGTTGGTCTAACTGCTGCGCCAGCGTGGCGAAATCCGGTTCGCGGCGGTTGTCGGGATCGACAAGACGAAAATTCAACGCCTCGCTTCCCTGATAGATATCAGGTACTCCCGGCGCGGTTAACTTGATAACGGTCTGCGTCAGGCTGTTAACCAGCCCTGCGCGGATGAAGGGTTGCAAGGAACGATAAAAATCCTGCAAAAATGTCTGATTATCCGGCGCCAGTAAATAACGGGCGTAATCAAGCATTGCCGTTTCGTAAGCCTCATTACTGTCCACCCAATCGGTACGTAGCTTCGCTTCGCGTAGCGCTTTCTCCACAAAGGCTTCAAAGCGTATTTTCAGCGCGTTTAAACCTGTTTCGTCCTGCGGTTGTAGCATCGGGGGCCAGACGCCGGTCAGCGCCTGATATAACATCCACGTATCCGCCGATTTTGGCGCAGTGCCATCATTCAAAAATTTGACATGGGTCTGGTTCATCTGCCGCCAGCGGGCAAGGCATTCGCTCCACTGTTCCGGCGCTTCGGTAAGCGTATACAGGCGTGCTCGCGCATCCTCGCCTCGCTTGGTATCGTGGGTCGACGTACCGGATAACGCATCAGGCTGTCGCGCCTGTCGGGTTTTCATCTCATGGTGAAAGCGTTCGATGGAGAAGTGATGCGTGACGGGCTCGGCGCCGACTTCATTTAACGCCAGTCCCATGTTTTGACGAAAGAAAAGCGTATCCTCT
The DNA here is from genome assembly GCF_050574145.1 of Salmonella sp. GDC200615. Lineage (NCBI taxonomy): Bacteria > Pseudomonadati > Pseudomonadota > Gammaproteobacteria > Enterobacterales > Enterobacteriaceae > Salmonella > Salmonella sp. GDC200615. The sequence goes on from NZ_CP192247.1 coordinate 2,271,731, forward strand.
ACCGATTTCGCCATCAGCGGACCGGTGAGTTGCTGGAACCGAACGCGAAACTGTGTCGCCTCCTCCTGGCTGGAGGCGGGAACATCGCCAGTAAGAAGACGGCTCAGAAATGTAAGCGCTTCTGGCTGCGGAGGATTTTCAAGCGTCTTTACCCGTTCCACAATACGGTGTAACAGGCAAATATCGGTCGGCGGTAGCCCTTCTGCCGTGCCGTAAGTGCGATATACGGGAAAGGCAATTAATAACTCGCGTAACGCCTGCCGAACGATGCTCTCTTCCTGTGCGATCTGTAGCTCGCTGGCAATCGACAGCGCAAGCGCGAGCAGCCGGGTAAATTCCCCCTCGAAATTGCGATCGACCATCAGCAATTTAGCCGCCCGTAATTCCGCCCGCATATCCACTGGCGCGCCTTTAACGGTCTCGTAAGCCTGGCGCAGATTGTCTATCTGCTCATCGTCAACCAGCACCTCCGCCAGCGAGGCGATAAATTCATAGCCTGTGGTGCCGGAAACCGGCCAGTCATCAGGAAGTTGCTCGCCTTTAGCGAGAATTTTTTCCACGGTGATATAGCACGCCGGCCCCACTTCCTGACGTAAACGCGCAAGATAGGCTTTCGGATCGGCAAGTCCGTCGATATGATCGATACGTAAACCGTCAACCGCCCCCGTTCTGACCAGCTCCAGAATCAGCCGATGTGTATCGTCGAAGACGGTTTTATCTTCCACCCGCATTCCTACCAGCCCTGTGACCTCAAAGAAACGCCGATATGAAAGCGAGCGAGCGGCATCGCTCCAGGACATTAATTTCCACGGCTGGCGCTCATGCAAATCAGCAATAGCGGCTTTATCGGTAAGCGCCAGTATTTCGGCCTCGCGCCCCTGCCACGTCGCCGGCGCAAGCGGATAATAGTTATCATAATAGGCGAACGCGGGTTTACCCGTAGCGGGATCGGGCTTGATCGCAATTTCTCCGTTTTCCAGCACGGCGTCAAACGTGTCGCCTAAAAAAGGCAGCGTCAGTCGGCGCGACCAGTCAATATCGAAATGGCGCGCGTAACGGCTCTCCTTGCCATATTCAAGCACGTCGCGCCACCAGGCGTTTTCCAGCGAGCTGGCCATGTGATTAGGCACAATATCGATGATCAATCCCAGACCTTGCGCTTTAAGTTCGGCCACCAGTCTTTCAAATCCTTCGCGCCCGCCAATAGAAGGCTCAATCTCATTCGCATCGGTGACATCATAACCATGCGTTGACGCTTTGGTGGCGGTAAAGATGGGTGAGGCATAAAGATGGCTGATACCCAGATTTTTAAGGTAAGGCACCAGCGCCGCAGCGCGATCGAAGGTCATGCCATTACGAAACTGAAGACGATACGTTGCAGTTGGGATCATGATGCAGACTCTCCCTGGGCTAAGCGGACAATAAGAGAATGTTGGGAAAGCGACCCGGTGGATTCATTCGGCCAGGCGAAGAGGGTCTTACCCGGTAAATCGGGCAGCAATACCGTCGTGGCGCTAATATTCAGCGCCAGTGACAGCGTTCCTCCCGGAAAACGCCAGCTAACGGCAATAAACCCGGGCGCGGTTTGCAATACCGTTCCTGAGCTCTCACGGGCAGCGGACAACAGCGGCACGATATGCTTCTGGCGCAAAAGCAGTAGTTCGCGGGTAAATGCCAGCCACGCTTTACCCTCTTCACTGTGCTGTTGCTTCCAGTTAAGTTTTGAGCGTTGAAAGGTCTCTGGCGCATTCGGGTCCGGAACATTTTCCCCTGCATGATCGGCAAACTCTTTTGCGCGACCTTCACGAACGGCGCGGGCTAAATCCCCATGGAAATCGGTAAAAAAAGAAAAGGACGGCTTTCGCCATACTCTTCGCCCATAAAAAGCAGGTGAAAGCAGCAACGTGGCGAGCAATACTTTTGTTCGTTCAGCGCCCGCCAGGGTTATCAGTCTGTCGCCCTGGGCGCGGTTACCGACCTGATCGTGGTTCTGAATAAAATCCACAAAGGCGACCGGAGGTTGTCCGGTACTTTTTACGCCGCGAGGTTCGCCGGTTTGGGGGGAAATTTCTCCCTGATAAGCGAATCCTTCGGCCAGCGCTCTCGCGAGGTGTTTTTCCGGGGTATCAGCAAAATCGTTGTAGTAGGCCTGGGTCTCTCCGGTCGCAAAAACGTGGACGGCATTATGAAAATCGTCATTCCATTCGGCGGTAAACAGCGGCGCATTGCCATCCTGATCACGGGGATGCAGAGAAATAATATTGCGGCTATCTTCGGTAGTCAGATGAATGGGTCTGTCGGTAATGTCTTCCCGAATACGTTGTGCGATTTCAACCAGCACATGCCTGGCGCTACTGTCCTCAATCTGATCGATAGCGTCAAAGCGTAAGCCGTCGAGATGGTATTCTGTCAGCCAGTATAACGGCGCCTCGATGATATAGCGCCGCACGGCGTCGACATCATAGGCGATACCATTTCCCCACGGCGTCATGCGCTCTTTGTGGAAAAACGCCGGCGCCAATAGCGGTAAATAATTTCCCTCCGGGCCGAAATGGTTCAGCACAATATCCAGGACGACGGAAAGACCATACCCATGCGCGGCGTCAATAAACGCCTTGAAATCATCCGGCGTCCCATAGGCAGAATGCGGCGCGTAAAGCAGTACGCCGTCATAGCCCCAGCCACGCTCGCCGCCAAATTGCGCAACGGGCATCACTTCAATAACGGTAACGCCGAGTTCAGCGAGATAAGGCAGCTTCGCTATTGCGGCGCGGAAGGTGCCTTCCGGAGTGAACGTGCCTGTATGCATCTCATACACCACGGCCTGCTCCCAACGGCTACCTTTCCACCCGGTGTTGCGCCACGTGTAGCTGCCTGGATCAACCACATATGACGGACCGTTGACGTCAGTTTTTTGGGCGCGGGAAGCCGGATCGGGGACCACCATGCCATCGTTGAGTACAAAGTTATACTCCGTACCTGGCGTCACCCCGGAGACGTCCAGCGTAAACCAGCCGTCACCGCTCGCCTGCATTTCCTGGTCTTTACCCGCAAGCCTGAGCATAACCTTTTGCTGACCGGTGGCCCAAAGACGAAAGCGGACAACATCAGCGGCGATATATTCAGCCCCCCAGCTTTTGCAAAAAATTTTTGAACTCATTTGTCGCTCCGTTTAACCCATAACCTCTACAACATCCGAAGAACAAGCATAGACTATGGGGCTAATCTTTACGTGACACTGTCACTTAACAGGCATTCTTTTTCCTATCTGCGTGTAAAACCGTGGAATTATTGTCGGGATTGCTCAGATGTACCGAAGTGCGCGGTATCGCCTCGCCCGTGTTCGCCAGAGCCCTGAACACGCTGTAGCTGGATAACCTCCCCCTGCTCCCAGGCGTTAGCCCCCTTAACAACGGGATGTTCAGGCAGATCCTGCCGCTCGCGTTTAATGGCCTGGGTATCAATTCCCAGACGGCGATCCCGATCGGCCAGCAGCGCGGGGTCAAGCTGCCCGTCGCCAGTAAAGCCCATCATCAGCGCAGGGATACCCATTGGCAGGGTTTTATCCCGGTCGGTATGCCAGGTGTGCCAGGTCTTGCCATAAGTATTAACAATCTTACTCATCAACGCTTTATCAGCGACCTGCGGTAAGCCAGGCGCCACCAGGCTACCGGATTTCACCTCGTACTGGTGGCTGTGCCACAGTTTTTTCTCCTCGGGAGGAAGCGTTTTAAATAAACGTTCGCTGATAATGTACTCCACCCCCATCAGGCGCGCGTTTTTCGTATTGCCGTCGTAAATCACCGCCTGCATGACATCTTCGTTCAGGACGGTAACGTAATGGTGCGCTTCCATCTGTCCGTTTTTATCACCGCTATAAAAATGGAACCCGTCAAGGTAGGTACTGATGGCATCGACAGGTGGTCTGGATTGAATAGCCGCCGCGCCTGTTTCCAGGGTACGTAATTTGGCAGAGGTTTTTTCCCCGGGAATAGGCGTTTGCGGCGGCGTATTATTGGCGCCGCATCCGGCCAGAAAAGGAATGATAAAGAGTGCCAAGTGCCAGCGGTAAAATTTTCATTAGGTCTCCATATAGTGAAAGGGCTCTAATGAAAATAGTGCAATACCACGTGATTGGTAGAAGAAATGGAAGATGTTATTTGTGACGGTGTCACAAATAGTAAAACCCGACACACAGGCCGGGTTTTGATATCAGTTTACTCTTATTTTGAGAGTTCTTTCTTGATTTCGTCTTTTATTTTGCTTAATTCACTCTGCGGGTTTTTCTTACAAAGCTCAACGGCTAGCGGCACTGCTGTCGTCTCAGTTTCCTGGAAATCTACGTAGTCCCCGCCTTTAAAATCTTCATCTTCATTCAGCACCCAGAAAGCGACTGGCGCCATCGTCTGCGGATTGAGGTCAACAAACTCCTGGCAGCTCATACCTTTAGGCGTAACGTTTGTTTTAGTAGTATCTGTTGCCGCATTCACGCTAACACTGGTTACCAGCGCTGCCACGATAATACCTGCTGTAGCAAGGGAGAATTTATTCATTGTTGTTGCTCCAATAATTATATAAATAACCTCTACATCTGCGCGTTAACCCGTTAATGTAGAACACAGAAAATAATACCCCTCCTCTCTCAGGAATAAAGATCACCCTCCGTGATATGGCTATTATTGATATTTACGTTGACTGATTTTGATGTTTGATGAATAAAGCAACATGGCGAGCAGATTTTAAGGCGGAAAAGTAGGCCACGACAATAGCCGCAGACGTGGTCTACGGCGCGTTGAGGTGATAGAAATACGGCAGGATCTCAGATAGACCGGGAGCAAGCCCTCCGTCTGAAAGTATATTCATCAGCCCGATCAACCCATCGTTACCGGGCTGGAGAGGTTATCAGGCGTTAAGCTGGTAGTCGAGGGTGATTTCCGCATTCAGAACCTGCGATACCGGGCACCCGGCTTTTGCTTTCTGGATGATTTGATCGAAAGTTGAAGCATCAATATCTGCTACCGCGACTTTGCTTTGTAGCGCAATTTTGGTAATGGCGAAGCCCGCCTCCACCTTATCAAGCGATACGTCAGCGGTGGTGTCAATGGATGTCGGCGTAAATCCAGCCTCTCCCAGCATGAGTGATAGCGCCATGGAGAAACAGGCCGCATGTGCGGCGCCAATTAACTCTTCCGGGTTGGTTCCCTGCGCGCCTTCGAACCGGGTATTGAATCCATACGGTTGTTGATTAAGCACGCCGCTTTCTGTTGATACAGTACCTTTACCCCGTTTGATGTCGCCTTCCCAGTGTGCCTGACCTTTCTTATGGATTGTCATTTTTGCTCTCCTGTTGGCTCAAAAAATAAAGTATAGACCATGCTGCTAATCTGCGTTGTCCATGCCGATGGAGGTAGCATGTTGTCGATTACCCGCACTTCAGATATAGAAAATAGTTGTATGCTTTTTCAGTGATTAATATTAAACCAACAGGGCTCCCTTTCTTTAAAGAATATATCCCTCCTTTTGTCCTTACTTTTTCTTCTGGAGGCGTATTCCATTATGTATATTTTATATGTATATTGAGATTTATCCTATCACATTGTAATAAAGGATAAAAATCACAATAAGTAGCCTTTTAAATGTATATTAATTGACCACTATTTGTATGAGGATATGTAATTGGCAAACGTAATATATTTTCTTCAGGGGTAAACAATTAGAGTTCCGCCTTGCGTTAAAATAACTCCAGGACTAATCTTAACCACAGCCGCAAAAATATTTGCCATGCTGAATACGAATTAATTTTCTGCGAGCCGTACTAAATAAATACATGTTCACGGAGGCATTATATGTTTACTTATCACTCAGCAAATACCTCAGCAGCACAACCGGCCTTGGTCAACGCGATTGAACAAGGATTACGCGCGGAGTTAGGCGTTGTCACTGAAGATGATATTTTAATGGAGCTGACCAAATGGGTTGAGGCTTCCGACAATGACATCCTCAGTGACATCTACCAGCAGACCATCAACTATGTGGTAAGCGGGCAGCACCCGACTCTGTAAAACCTGCTATGCTGTATCGGCAACCTTAGGGGTTACGTTTCTTTCGCGTAAGCGAATTTGTCCTTAAAACTAGCAACAGGATTGAGGAGTTAACATGAAATCGAACCGTCAGGCTCGTCATATACTTGGACTGGATTACAGAATTTCCAACCAGCGTAAGGTTGTTACTGAAGGCGACACCAGCAGCGTGGTGAATAACCCAACCGGCAGAAAGCGCCGCGCCGACAGCCAAAAGTAATCGTACAGTCCTGAAATGACGTTAAACACCATTGCATCTGCAATGGTGTTTTTGTTTATAGGAATGACCTTAACGTCTCACAATGCTTTATACTCAGGGTCGGTTCCCTGGTGGAAGGCAATATATGATGATAAACGACGGTGCCAGGGACAGTTATTCGAAAAAGAGTGAGTAGCATGGAAACTATAACCAAGAAAGCACGTTCCCTTTATATCCCTTACGCTGGCCCTGTATTGCTGGAATTCCCCCTGTTAAACAAAGGCAGCGCTTTTAGCGTAGAAGAGCGCCGCAACTTCAATTTGTCAGGGCTGCTGCCAGAGGTCGTCGAGTCGATTGAAGAACAGGCCGAACGCGCCTGGCTCCAGTATCAGGGGTTTAAAACAGAAATCGATAAGCATATTTACCTGCGTAACATCCAGGATACCAACGAAACGCTCTTTTATCGACTGGTGCAAAACCATCTTGAAGAGATGATGCCGGTTATCTATACCCCGACCGTGGGCGCGGCCTGTGAGCGCTTCTCTGAGATTTATCGCCGGGCGCGCGGCGTATTTATCTCTTATCCGAACCGTCACAATATGGACGACATTTTGCAGAATGTGCCTAACCACAACATTAAAGTTATTGTGGTGACGGATGGCGAGCGGATTCTGGGGCTTGGCGATCAGGGCATCGGCGGGATGGGGATCCCTATCGGTAAGCTGTCATTATACACCGCCTGCGGCGGCATTAGTCCGGCCTATACCCTTCCCGTTGTGCTGGATGTCGGCACCAACAATCAACAGTTACTCAACGTTCTGCTTTACATGGGCTGGCGTCATCCGCGCATTACCGACGATGAGTATTATGCGTTTGTCGATGAGTTTATTCAGGCCGTTAAGCAGCGCTGGCCAGATATCCTGCTACAGTTTGAAGATTTCGCGCAGAAAAACGCAATGCCGCTGTTGACGCGCTATCGTGATGAGATTTGCTCCTTTAACGATGATATTCAGGGCACCGCAGCCGTGACCGTCGGTACGTTGATCGCCGCCAGCCGCGCTGCCGGCAGTCAGCTTAGCGAGCAGAAAATCGTTTTCCTCGGCGCGGGTTCCGCCGGATGTGGGATTGCTGAACAAATCATCGCGCAGACTCAGCGTGAAGGTTTAAGCGAAGATGCCGCTCGACAGAACGTTTTTATGGTCGATCGCTTCGGCCTGTTGACGGACCGGATGCCTAATTTATTGCCGTTCCAGGCAAAACTGGTGCAGAAATGCGACAATCTCCAGCACTGGGATACCGAAAATGACGTGCTGTCGCTGCTGGATGTGGTGCGTAACGTGAAGCCGGATATCCTGATCGGGGTTTCCGGCCAGACCGGGCTCTTTACTGAAGAGATCATCCGCGAGATGCATAAGCATTGCCCTCGCCCGATCGTCATGCCGCTCTCTAATCCCACCTCTCGCGTGGAGGCCACGCCACAGGACATTATCGCCTGGACGGAAGGCAACGCGCTGGTGGCAACCGGCAGTCCATTCTCGCCGGTCATCTGGAAAGATAAGATTTATCCGATCGCAAAATGTAATAACGCCTATATTTTCCCCGGCATCGGTCTGGGGGTTATCGCTTCCGGCGCATCGCGCATTACTGATGAAATGCTGATGTCAGCCAGTGAGACGCTGGCGAAATATTCTCCGCTGGTCAATAACGGCGAAGGATTAGTGTTACCAGCGCTTAAAGACATCCAGGTCGTGTCGCGCGCTATCGCTTTTGCCGTAGGTAAAATGGCGCAGCAACAAGGCGTAGCGGTGAAAACCTCTGCGGAAGCGCTGCAACAGGCGATTGACGATAACTTCTGGAAACCGGAATACCGCGACTACCGTCGGACTTCCATTTAATACGTACCCGGCGGTGAATGCCGCCGGATATCATTTTCTTCTTTAGTTTTAGTGAGTCTGTCGACACACCTGAATTCCTTTCCCTGCTTATTTGTCAAGCTACTAATATTAGCCACCTTTATGTATTGAACGGGGATTTATCAGGATAATCCTGGCTAAACTATTACATTGTATTTCTGCCGCCTTGCATAACTCATCAGAAATATTAATCCTAAAGAGGTAATAGCACCTTACCTGCTATTACCTGCTATGCAGTTCACTATTAATAAAAGGAGAAGGTTATGAAAGCTGCTGTTGTCACACAAGATCATCAGGTTGATGTTACTGAGAAAACGCTGCGTCCCCTTCGCCACGGTGAAGCTTTGCTAAAAATGGAGTGCTGCGGCGTATGCCATACCGATCTACACGTGAAAAACGGCGATTTCGGTGACAAAACCGGCGTCATTCTGGGACACGAAGGCATTGGCGTCGTGGCGGAAGTCGGTCCTGGTGTCACCTCGCTGAAACCCGGCGATCGCGCGAGTGTCGCGTGGTTTTATGAAGGATGCGGACACTGTGAGTATTGCAATACGGGCAATGAAACCTTATGCCGCAACGTGAAAAATGCCGGTTACACGGTAGATGGCGGCATGGCCGAAGAGTGTATTGTCGTCGCGGATTATGCGGTGAAAGTACCGGAAGGTCTGGACTCTGCGGCGGCAAGTAGTATTACCTGCGCGGGCGTTACCACGTATAAAGGGGTGAAGATTTCTCATATTAAACCTGGCCAGTGGATTGCCATCTACGGTCTGGGCGGTCTGGGTAATCTGGCCTTGCAGTACGCGAAAAACGTTTTCAATGCGAAAGTGATCGCCATTGATGTCAATGATGGACAACTGAAACTGGCCGAGGAAATGGGCGCAGATCTGACCATTAATTCACGTACGGAAGATGCGGCTAAAATTGTGCAGGAAAAAACCGGTGGCGCGCACGCAGCGGTGGTTACCGCGGTCGCTAAGGCGGCGTTTAATTCCGCAGTAGATGCCGTTCGCGCCGGAGGTCGCGTGGTGGCAGTCGGGCTGCCGCCAGAAGCCATGAACCTTGATATCCCTCGCCTGGTGCTGGATGGAATTCAGGTTGTCGGTTCGTTGGTGGGGACACGCCAGGATCTGACCGAAGCCTTCCAGTTCGCGGCGGAAGGAAAAGTCGTGCCAAAAGTCGCTTTACGTCCGCTTGAAGATATCAACGTTATTTTTAAAGAGATGGAACAAGGGCAAATTCGTGGCCGTATGGTCATCGATTTCCGTCGTTAAACGATTTGCTGTGGTCGTCTGAGTATACAGACAGCAGATGAAAACAAGGCGCTACCAGGATAGCGCCTTGTTTATCAGATTGCGAAAGAATTACTGAATACCTTCTTCGCTCTCTTTTTTTGCTTCCGCCTTCTCGATTTCACGATACCAGCGTGGATGATGTTTCTTCGCCCAGCGACGGCTGACCTTCCCTTCGATCATGCCTTTAATCGAGCCTTTCACCCAAAATGCCATATACATATGGATGAGGATCGCGTGCATTAAAATAATGCCCGCCGCCGCATGAATTAACAGGCTATAACGCACCACCTGCATGGGGAAATACTGCGCGAAATACGGACGCCAGATAATCACGCCAGTCACCAGCAGCACAAAAATCATGCTCATAATGGACCAGAACATCATCTTCTGTCCGGCATTGTATTTGCCGACATCCGCCACCTTATGCTCATTGCCTTTCAATACTTCGACAATATTTTTCAGCCACGGAATATCTTTTTTATCCGGGATGTTGTGGTGGACGAAACGCACGAACATAAACATCAGCGCGATGAAGATGGCAATACCGAAGAACGGGTGCAAAATACGTCCCATCTGCGGCGTGCCGAAAGTTTGCGTCAACCATTGTAGCGTCGGGAAGAAAAACGAAATTCCCGACAGCGCTACCAGGAAGAAGCAGATCACCACCGTCCAGTGACAGGCGCGGTCGACAAATTTCGTGCGCACAATCATTTTCGACTTACTCATGATGATCCTCCTCATCGTCGTCCGTTTCTTTATTCGGGCCAATACCGATGTAGTGGTAAATCAGACCGGCGAAAGTGGCGATAAAGCCCGCTGCGGCCAGCGGTTTTAGCGCCCCTTTCCACAGATTGATTGAGGTATCGATCTGCGGATCTTTCGGCAAGCCGTGGTACAACTCCGGCTGATTGGCATGGTGCAGCACATACATGACGTGCGTGCCGCCGACGCCCTGCGGGTTGTAGATACCGGCATGTTCAAAGCCACGCGCTTTTAACTTCTCCACGCGTTGCTCGCCCAGTTCCAGCATCTCTTTTTTGGTGCCGAAGTGAATAGCCCCGGTCGGACAAGTTTTGACGCAGGCCGGTTCCTGGCCCACGCTGACGCGATCGACGCAGAGCGTACATTTATAAACGCGGTTGTCCTCTTTGTTGAGGCGCGGAATATTAAACGGACACCCGGCGATACAGTAACCACAGCCGATACAGTGTTCAGATTGAAAGTCAACAATCCCGTTCGCGTACTGGATGATAGCCCCGGCAGATGGACAGGCTTTAAGACAGCCTGGATCTTCACAGTGCATACAACCATCTTTACGAATCAGCCACTCCAGCTTGCCGTTCTGCTCGGTTTCGGTAAAGCGCATCACCGTCCAGGACTTGGCGCTGAGATCGGCAGGGTTATCGTACACCCCGACACAATGACCAACGTTATCGCGAATATCGTTCCATTCAGAACAGGCTACCTGGCAGGCTTTACAGCCGACACAGGAGGAGACGTCGATCAGTTTCGCGACTTCGGCTTTGTAATCACGCGCCTGCGGAGGCGGCGTGATGGCGTTTGTTGCGGACCGTTTAATAATGTCCTGCGTTTCCATAGACATATGTTCGCCTCCCTTACGCCTTCTCGATGTTAACTAAAAACGCTTTGTATTCCGGCGTTTGCGAGTTGGCATCACCGACATTTGGCGTCAGAGTATTGGCGATATAGCCTTTGCGCGCGACACCCTCAAAGCCCCAGTGAATCGGGATCCCCACCGTTTCAACCTGCTGACCGTTGACATGCAGGGTGCGAAGACGACGAGTTACCACCGCGACCGCGCGAATAAACCCGCGTTTACTGCTCACCTTCACATAGTCGCCGTTAGCAATACCTTTCGCTGCCGACAGCGTCTCACTGATCTCCACAAACTGTTCCGGCTGAGCGATAGCGTTAAGTAGCGCATGTTTGGTCCAGGTATGGAAATGCTCTGTGAGGCGGTAAGTCGTGCCCACGTACGGAAACTGCTCCTTCTTACCCATGCGCAGCGCATCTTCTTCATACAGACGCGCAGCCGGGTTCGAGACCACATTCGGGTGCAGCGGGTTAGTGCCCAGCGGCGTTTCCATCGGCTCGTAATGCTCAGGGAACGGCCCTTCCGCCATTTTATCAATAGCAAACAGACGTCCCAGCCCTTCCGGCTGCATGATAAACGGATTGGTCCCGCTCCCCGGCGCCGCGTTGTTAAAGTCCGGAATATCGTTCCCTGTCCACTTCGCGCCGTTCCACTGGATCAGCATCCGTTTTGGATCCCACGGTTTACCCTGCGGATCCGCCGAAGCGCGGTTATACAATACGCGACGGTTTAGCGGCCACGCCCACGCCCAACCCAGTGTATTGCCAAGCCCTGACGGGTCGGCGTTATCACGTCTGGACATCTGGTTGCCCTGCTCCGTCCAGCTACCGGTATAAATCCAGCAGGAGGAGGATGTCGTACCGTCATCGCGCAGTAATGCAAAACTACTCAACAACTGGCCTTTCCTGGCAAGCAGTGTACCGTTGGCGTCATAGAGATCTTCCAGCGCATAGCCGTTGTTCTCTTTCGCCACTTCTTCCGAATGCGGTTCATCCGGCTGCTTGTAATTCCAGCTCATCTTCAATAGTGGTTCGGCGCCTTTACCGCCTTCTGCGCGATACATTTCACGCAGACGATGGTAAATACCGGCCAGAATCTCGCCGTCGTTACGCGCTTCGCCCGGCGCGTCCTGACCTTTCCAGTGCCACTGTAACCAGCGACCGGAGTTAGCGATAGATCCATCCTCTTCCGCAAAACAGGTAGACGGCAGACGGAAGACTTCGGTCTGAATCGTTGTCGGATCGACATCATTAGATTCGCCGTGGTTCTGCCAGAACGTTGACGTTTCAGTCACCAGCGGATCGATAACGACCAGATACTTCAGTTTGCTTAAGCTTTGCACCACTTTGTTTTTGTCCGGGAAGGACGCCACCGGGTTAAAGCCCTGACAGAAATAGCCGGTGACTTTCCCGCTATCCATCATGTTGAAATATTTGATCACGTCATAGGACTGATCCCACTTAGGCAGCCAGGCAAAGCCCCAGTCATTCTCTTTCTGCGCCGCATCGCCATAGAAAGATTTCATCAGGCTGACGAAGAACTTAGGATAATTACCCCAGTAGTTGACCTGATCGGCCAGCGTCGCTTTGGGGGTATTCGCTGCCAGATAAGTTTGCAGATCGGCCTGTTTTTCTGACGGTAGCGTCAGGTAACCCGGCAGGCTGGTGGAGAGCAGTCCTAAATCCGTTAAACCCTGAATATTAGAGTGGCCGCGCAAGGCGTTCACACCGCCGCCAGCCATCCCCATATTGCCGAGCAGCAACTGGATCATCGCCATAGTACGGATGTTCTGCGCCCCGACGGTATGTTGCGTCCAGCCCAGCGCATACAGGAAGGTGGTAGTGCGATCCGGCGCGCTGGTAGAGGCCAACACCTCACACACCTTCAGGAAATCCGCTTTCGGCGTACCGCAGATGTTTTCCACGACGTCCGGCGTGTAGCGCGAAACGTGCTGCTTCAGCAGATTCCACACACAGCGTGGGTGCGTCAACGTTTCATCACGTTTGGCATAGCCGTTTTCATCGAACTGGTAGTTCCAGGAGGATTTATCGTACTGACGCTTTTGGGCGTCATAGCCGCTGAAAAGACCGTCATCAAAGGCAAAATCATCCCGCACCAGCAGGCTGGCGTTGGTGTAATGCTTAACGTATTCAGCGTTGATTTTGTTATTTTCGATCAGGTACAGCAAAACGCCGGACAGAAAGGTAATGTCTGTACCGGAACGTATTGGCGCATAGATATCCGCCACCGACGCCGTACGCGTAAAGCGTGGATCAACGACAATCAGCGTCGCATCGTTATTATTTTTCGCTTCCATCGCCCAGCGGAAACCCACCGGATGCGCTTCTGCGGCATTGCCGCCCATCACCATCACGACGTTGGCGTTTTTAATATCCACCCAGTGGTTGGTCATCGCACCGCGACCAAATGTTGGAGCAAGACTTGCTACCGTTGGTCCGTGTCAGACGCGCGCCTGGTTATCTACCGCCAGCATACCGAGAGAACGCGCAAACTTCTGCGTCAGCATACCCGTTTCATTGCTGGCCGCCGAGGCGCACAGCATCCCGGTAGAGAGCCAGCGGTTAACCGTGACGCCCTGCTCATTCTTTTCAATAAAGTTGGCGTCGCGGTCGGCTTTCATTAATTTAGCAATACGAGTGAAAGCGTCATCCCAGCTAATGCGCTGCCACTTGTCGGAACCCGGCGCGCGGTATTCCGGATAGCGTAGGCGATCTTCACTGTGAACATAGTCCAGCAAACCGGCCCCTTTCGGGCACAGCGCGCCACGGCTTACCGGATGATCCGGGTCGCCTTCAATATGGTAAATCGCTTCTTTCGCGTTTTTTGCCCCATCTCCCAGGCTATACATTAATAGCCCGCAACCTACGGAACAGTATGTGCAGGAGTTACGGATCTCTTTTGCGCGCAACAGCTTATAGTTTCGCGCCTGAGCCAGGGCCATTTTAGGGGTAAAACCCAGTGCGGCCACCGTTGTTCCCGCCATACCGCCCGCGCAGATTTTAAAAAATTGTCTGCGGCTGACGTCCATTGCTTTCCTCTTTTTTCCACGGATGCACGCCTCCTTCGAACTGCAGCAAAACCTCAGCCCAGGATGCGTGTATAACTTCGCGAGGAAACTAACAGCAAAATCGATAACTTTTTTGCGTCAAATCAATATTGAAACGGTTCCGCTATTAAATAGCCCTATTTTTAAACCGCAATAACTCCAGGGAGGTACTAAAAAATGACACTGCATGGCATCGCCCTCGGAAAAAGTGCTATAAGTGGCAGTTTATTTTGCGCGGTATTCAGGACAGTCACAAAGCATGACATCACAAAAAGCAACGCTAATAGGGCTTGTTGCCATCGTTCTGTGGAGCACGATGGTTGGGTTAATTCGCGGCGTCAGCGAAGGTCTCGGACCGGTAGGCGGCGCAGCCATGATCTATTCATTAAGCGGTCTGCTGCTGATTTTTACCGTCGGATTACCTGATATCCGCCGTTTCCCGGGGCGATACCTCATCGCAGGCAGCGTACTGTTTGTCAGTTATGAAATATGCCTGGCGCTTTCTCTCGGTTATGCCGCCACTCGCCATCAGGCTATCGAAGTCGGCATGGTTAACTATTTATGGCCCAGCCTGACCATTCTGTTTGCCATTCTTTTTAATGGGCAAAAAACTAACTGGCTTATTGTTCCTGGATTGCTTATTGCACTTACTGGCGTTTGCTGGGTTCTGGGGGGCGAGAATGGTCTTAATCCAGGAGAAATTATCAGCAATGTCGCCACCAGTCCGCTAAGTTATTTACTGGCATTTCTTGGGGCGTTTATATGGGCGACGTACTGCACCGTCACAAATAAATATGCGCGTGGTTTTAACGGTATCACAGTCTTTGTGTTACTCACCGCCGTGGCGCTGTGGTTCCACTATTTTCTTACGCCGCAACCTGCCATGATATTTAGCCTACCGGTGATTGCTAAACTTTTTACCGCGGCATTAACGTTAGGGTTTGCCTACGCCGCATGGAATGTGGGCATACTTCATGGCAATGTGACTATCATGGCCGTAGGGTCTTATTTTACCCCCGTCATGTCCTCTGCTCTGGCCGCGCTGTTACTCAGCTCACCACTGTCATTCTCCTTCTGGCAAGGCGCAGTCATGGTTTGCGTAGGTTCGCTACTTTGTTGGCTGGCAACGCGGCGGCGCTAAGCGACGGGCGGGCCGATATTGATATTAAATCGACCCGCTGTACCTTGACACTCTTCATAACACAACTACGCTTTTATCTATTGCCTGTGCGTATTTGACGATTTTCCATTTTCACGTGCTCCTCCTGCGCCATACCAGGATTGCGCTGGTAAAAATGAATTTTATAAAATCGTTAAACATGTTAATGCAATGATATAATTATATTAACAAATATATAATTAACGTTAGCTCGCAACTGTTATTAGTGCATATAATAATCAGTAGTTACTACCAAAAATAAAACCATAAACAGCCCAATAGTCCCCTCCGAAAAATATATCTTATTAGACAGTCCCTATTTGAATTAATACTCTCAAATGTATTAAGGAGATCTCGATCACACAAATTAAAATAATTTGTAATCTTATGAAACTTATTATTGAACTTATGCCACTCCGTCATTTAAAAATAGTCTGCCATTGACAAATGCCTCGTTTAACAATGGTTGAGGAAACACGCTAAGAAAATTATAAGGATTATTAAAATGAAACTTAAGTTAGTAGCAGTGGCAGTGACTTCCCTGTTGGCAGCAGGCGTTGTAAATGCAGCCGAGGTATATAACAAAGACGGCAATAAACTGGATCTGTACGGTAAAGTTCACGCTCAGCATTATTTCTCTGATGATAACGGAAGTGATGGTGACAAAACTTACGCGCGTCTGGGCTTTAAAGGCGAAACTCAGATCAACGATCAGTTAACCGGTTTTGGCCAGTGGGAATATGAATTCAAAGGCAACCGTACTGAAAGCCAGGGCGCTGACAAAGACAAAACCCGTCTGGCGTTTGCTGGTCTGAAATTCGCTGACTACGGTTCTTTCGACTACGGTCGTAACTACGGCGTTGCTTACGACATCGGCGCATGGACCGACGTTCTGCCAGAGTTCGGTGGCGATACCTGGACTCAGACTGACGTCTTCATGACTGGCCGTACTACTGGTGTTGCCACCTACCGTAACACTGACTTCTTTGGCCTGGTTGAAGGTCTGAACTTTGCCGCGCAGTACCAGGGCAAAAACGACCGTGACGGCGCGTACGAGTCTAACGGCGACGGTTTCGGTCTGTCCGCAACGTATGAGTACGAAGGTTTTGGCGTAGGTGCGGCCTATGCGAAGTCTGACCGTACTAACAACCAGGTGAAAGCAGCGAGCAACCTGAATGCTGCGGGTAAAAACGCTGAAGTCTGGGCTGCTGGTCTGAAATATGATGCGAACAACATCTACCTGGCGACCACCTACTCCGAAACGCTGAACATGACCACCTTTGGTGAAGATTCAGCGGGTGATGCGTTTATCGCGAATAAAACCCAGAACTTTGAAGCAGTTGCTCAGTATCAGTTCGACTTCGGTCTGCGTCCGTCCATCGCTTACCTGAAATCCAAAGGTAAAAACCTGGGTACTTACGGCGACCAGGATCTGGTTGAGTACATCGATGTCGGTGCTACCTACTACTTCAACAAAAACATGTCCACCTTCGTTGATTACAAAATCAACCTGCTGGACGACAGCGACTTCACCAAAGCGGCTAAAGTGTCTACCGACAACATCGTTGCTGTTGGTCTGAACTACCAGTTCTAATTTTGTTGTAGTCTGAATACAAAGCCAGTCCTTTCAGGGCTGGCTTTTTCTCTTGATGTAGACTCGGTCATAAGGAGTATGCCGTGCAGACGTTCACTGGTCGTTGTCTTTGCGGACAGAGCCATTTTACCGTTGACGTCGAAATGCTGGATGTCTATGCCTGCCATTGTACGCTGTGTCAAAAATGGTCGGGTGGAATAGCCATGTATCTGGAAGCCTGCGGGCAACCACAGCTAGCCCCCCTTTCCCCGGAACCGCCATACTTTTCATCCTCTTCGCGCGGCGAACGCTACTTCTGTTCCGGCTGCGGGTGTCCGCTGTGGTTTCGGCTTACCGATACCGATCGCTATTTTATTCCCTGGACCTTACTGGAACTGAACGAAGTTGATCGCCGTCGGCTGATTCTGGCTGCGGAAATTTATACCGAAACCCAGCCTGCCTTCTGGCGACTGACGGGGCAATACGCACGCCTCAGCGGTAAAGAGGTTGAGGAAATGGACTCCCCCTGCCAGCTAGCGCATTAAGCGCTTATCTCACCAGGCGTTATGTTATCGGCGTTGGGCTTTTGCCAGGCTGAACCACATCCCTACCGCCAGCAAAAGAAGCATACTCCCGGCGCTGCTTAACGCCACGCTATGCGACCAGATAAAGGCATGTCTGGCGGCGTCCAGTATTGCCTGCCCCTGCGTGGGCGGTAGGCTATTCGCCAACTGCACGGCTTCTCCCATTGAAGATGACGCTCTGGCAATCTCTTGCGCCTCAAGCCCGGCAGGCAGACGGATAGACGCGGAGAAGCTACGGCTTAACAACAGACCGAAAATGGCAATGCCCAGTCCCGCGCCCAGTTCATAAGCCATCGTTTCTATCGCGCCGGCCGCCGCCGCTTTTTCTGCCGGCGCAGCGGCCATAATTGCCGACGTGGAAGCCAGCAATGCGCTGGCGGCGCTAAATCCCAGCAGCGCCATCAGCCCCCAGGCCTGCCATTGTTGGGTGCTGAAATCCGTCATCGCCAGGCCATAAAAACTCAGCGCGCTTAACGCCATGCCGCCCGTCGCGACCAGCCGTAACCCCAGACGCGAGACCAGCGCGCCCGCAATCGGCCCGCTGAATCCACTGGCGACCATCACCGGCAGCATAAATACCCCGGCCTCATAAGGCGATAGCCCGTGAACAAACTGTAGCTCTTGCGCCATCAGCAGCTCAAAACCCACCAGAGTGATCATCGCGGTCATCGCCATCACGACGCCGCTCAGGATAATGCGATGGGTAAATAGTCGCATATCAATCATCGGACGCGATGTCGCAAGCTGTGTGCGGAGAAAGAGTCCTAGGAGCAGCGTGCCGGTAAGCAGGGTAAGCGAGATGGCCCACAGCGACAAATTCCCTTTCAGCGCGGTTTTAGCGCTATAGACCAACAGCAAAATGGCAATAATCAGCATCACCGCATGGCCAAGATTGAGCGGTTGATCGCGACGGCCCGCCTGGCGAGGAACATAGCGGGCGGTTAAGCCCATGACGACCAGCACAATCGGCACGTTGATCAGGAAAACCGATCCCCAGTAAAAATGCTCTAATAATATGCCGCCGATGAGCGGCCCAAACGCCGCTCCGCCCGAACCTACCGCTGCCCAGACGCCCAGCGCCATGTTGCGATGCTTCTCTTCACAAAAGGTAGCGCGTATTCCGGCCAGCGTCGCCGGTACAATCATCGCCGCGCCAATAGCCAGTAATACCCTGGTGGCGATAAGCCAACTGGCGGTATGCGAAAACGCTGCCGCCAATGACGCCAGGCCAAAGAGCGTCCCGCCCAGCATCAGCAGGCGTTTAAAACCGATACGATCGCCAAGCGCGCCCATCGGCAACACCATGCCAGCCATGACCAAAGAATAAATATCAATGATCCACAGCAGCTCGTTGCCGCTGGCCCCCAGTGTCATACTCAGTGTCGGGGCGGCGACATGCAAGACCGTGGCATCAATGGCGACAGGAATATAGACCAGCACAATAATGACTAACGTTAACCACTGACGAAACATAACTCTCCCTTCAAAAACTCAAATTTGGACGCTTGTCCAGCTTCAGGATCCTACGGTAAGTTGAACGAATGTCCAGCTTTTTGTTACACTGCGCGCATTGGCTAATGTGGGGAAAATATGAGTTACCTTAACCGGGATGAACGCCGCGAAGTGATCCTGCAAGCGGCGATGCGCGTGGCGCTGGCAGACGGGTTTGCCGCCATGACGGTGCGACGAATTGCATCAGAAGCCGATGTCGCCGCCGGCCAGGTGCATCACCACTTCAGCTCGGCGGGCGAGCTCAAAGCGCTGGCCTTTGTCCATTTGATCCGCACCCTGCTTGATGCCGGGCAAGTTCCGCCGCCCGCCACCTGGCGTGCACGGCTTCACGCTATGTTGGGTAGCGAAGACGGCGGCTTTGAGCCTTACATAAAATTGTGGCGAGAGGCGCAAATTCTGGCCGACCGGGATCCGCACATCAGAGATGCTTATCTCCTCACGATGCAGATGTGGCATAAGGAAACGGTCACAATTATCGAGCAGGGCAAACAGGCAGGAGAATTTACGTTTACTGCTAACGCCACGGATATCGCCTGGCGGCTTATCGCACTGGTGTGCGGGCTGGACGGTATGTATGTACTGGGGATTCCGGAAATGGCCGATCCCGCGTTTAAATTCCATCTGGATCGTATGATTACGCTTGAACTCTTTGCGTAAAGTTACAAATAATTTAATAAAAATCGCTTTTAATTTACAAATAGTAACAATTAAGAAACATCATATCTCCTCATCGCGCCGCGCTGGCCTGGTTTTTTATCTATTCTTTCACTCAATATTCTAAAAAAACTTCAATAAGTTCTCAAAAGAGCGCGTGACGCTCTGTCTCTTTTTTGTGTTTTTCTTCAAATGATATGCGCATGTGAGGGGTAAAATGACACGACAAAACGAGAATTATAACCGTTATCTCTTGAGTGACTGGCGACCCGAAAATCCAGCCTTCTGGGAGAATAAAGGGAAAGGCATCGCCAGAAGAAACTTATGGATTTCAGTAAGTTGTTTGCTCCTTGCATTTTGCGTCTGGATGTTGTTTAGCGCTGTTGCCGTCAACCTCAATAAAATTGGATTTAATTTTACCACCGACCAACTCTTTTTATTAACCGCACTACCTTCTCTTTCCGGCGCAATATTACGCGTTCCCTACTCCTTTATGGTACCACTGTTTGGTGGCCGTAAATGGACCGTATTAAGTACCGTAATATTGATTATTCCCTGCACCTGGCTGGGATTCGCCGTGCAAAATCCTGCCACCCCTTTCGGGGTATTTATGCTCATCGCTCTGTTGTGCGGTTTTGCGGGGGCAAACTTCGCGTCCAGTATGGGCAACATCAGTTTTTTCTTTCCAAAAGCCAGACAAGGTAGCGCGTTGGGTATTAACGGCGGACTGGGAAATCTTGGCGTCAGTGTGATGCAGTTGATTGCGCCGCTGGTTATTTTTCTGCCGATATTTACTTTTTTAGGCGTCCGGGGCGTGCCGCAACCTGATGGCTCCCTGCTCGCCCTCACTAACGCAGCCTGGATCTGGGTGCCGTTACTGGCTGTCGCGACGCTTGCCGCCTGGTTTGGTATGAACGATATCGGCAGTTCAAAAGCGTCTGTCGCCTCGCAATTGCCGGTGCTAAAACGTCTGCACCTGTGGCTGCTTAGCCTGTTGTACCTGGCGACATTCGGGTCATTCATCGGCTTTTCCGCAGGTTTCGCCATGCTCGCCAAAACGCAATTTCCCGACGTAAACATTCTGCAACTGGCGTTCTTTGGCCCCTTTATCGGCGCGCTGGCGCGATCGGCAGGCGGCGTGATCTCCGATAAATTCGGCGGCGTTCGCGTCACGCTCATTAATTTTATCTTTATGGCGCTGTTTACCGCCTTGCTATTCCTCACACTGCCAGGCTCCGGCGCAGGCAGCTTTAGCGCGTTCTATCTTGTTTTTATGGGCCTGTTTTTGACAGCGGGTCTCGGCAGCGGTTCTACCTTCCAGATGATTGCGGTGATCTTCCGTCAGATCACGCTCTACAACGTCAAACTGCGCAGCGGGAGCGATGAGCAGGCGCAGCGCGAAGCGGTGACGGATACCGCCGCCGCGCTCGGTTTTATCTCCGCTATTGGCGCTGTGGGCGGCTTCTTTATTCCAAAAGCGTTTGGCACCTCTTTGGCCTTGACCGGCTCGCCGGTGGGCGCCATGAAAATCTTTTTGCTGTTTTACATCGCTTGCGTCCTGCTGACCTGGCTGGTCTACGGGCGTCGTAAGCCTAAACAACAATAACAACATACGCACCTGTAGGACGGCCATCCGGTAATGGTTTAACGCCAAATCGACAGGATGGCGGAAAATTTATCGAAGCAGGAGAAATGTCATGAGTAAACTGTTGGATCGCTTTCGTTACTTTAAACAAAAAGGCGATACCTTTGCCGACGGCCATGGTCAGGTGATGCATACCAACCGCGACTGGGAAGACAGTTATCGCCAGCGCTGGCAGTTTGATAAGATCGTGCGCTCAACCCACGGCGTCAACTGCACGGGCTCCTGTAGTTGGAAAATTTATGTCAAAAATGGTCTGGTGACGTGGGAAACCCAGCAAACCGACTACCCGCGCACGCGTCCCGATTTACCGAACCATGAACCGCGCGGCTGCCCGCGCGGCGCCAGCTACTCCTGGTATCTCTATAGCGCCAATCGTTTGAAATACCCTCTGGTGCGTAAGCGGCTGATAGAACTGTGGCGCGAGGCCCTTTCCCGGCACAGCGATCCGGTACTGGCATGGGAATCTATAATGAACGACCCGCAAAAATGCCAAAGTTACAAACAGGTGCGCGGACATGGCGGCTTTATTCGTTCGAACTGGAAAGAGCTGAATCAGCTCATTGCCGCTGCTAACGTCTGGACAATCAAAACCTATGGTCCGGATCGTGTGGCGGGGTTTTC
Source organism: Salmonella sp. GDC200615 (assembly GCF_050574145.1). Taxonomy (NCBI): domain Bacteria; kingdom Pseudomonadati; phylum Pseudomonadota; class Gammaproteobacteria; order Enterobacterales; family Enterobacteriaceae; genus Salmonella; species Salmonella sp. GDC200615. The sequence goes on from NZ_CP192247.1 coordinate 2,293,648, forward strand.
ACCTATTCCGGCAATGTCGATGGTTTCTTACGCCGCCGGAACACGTTATCTGTCATTGCTTGGCGGTACTTGTCTGAGCTTCTATGACTGGTATTGCGATCTTCCACCCGCGTCGCCAATGACCTGGGGCGAGCAGACTGACGTGCCGGAGTCCGCCGACTGGTATAACTCAGCCTACATTATTGCCTGGGGCTCTAACGTGCCGCAGACGCGTACCCCGGACGCCCACTTCTTTACCGAAGTGCGCTACAAAGGCACCAAGACGATCGCCATCACCCCGGACTATTCCGAAGTCGCTAAACTGTGCGATCAGTGGCTGGCGCCAAAGCAAGGTACCGACAGCGCGCTGGCGATGGCCATGGGTCACGTTATTTTAAAAGAGTTTCATCTCGATAATCCCAGCGACTATTTTCTTAACTATTGCCGCCGTTATACCGACATGCCAATGCTGGTCCTGTTGGATGAGCGCGCAGACGGCAGTTATGTGCCGGGGCGTATGATGCGCGCGTCGGATCTGGTGGATGGACTGGGAGAAGCCAATAATCCGGAATGGAAAACCGTCGCGCTCAACAGTACGGGCGAACTGGTCGCGCCCAATGGTTCTATCGGTTTTCGCTGGGGCGAAAAGGGAAAATGGAACCTGGAACCGGTGGCGGCGGGCGTCGAAACTGAACTGTCGCTCTCTTTACTCGGTCAGCATGATGACGTGGCGGGTGTCGCCTTCCCCTATTTTGGCGGTAACGAAAACCCGCATTTTCGCAGCGTGCGGCAGGAACCGGTGCTGGTACGTCAGTTACCGGTGAAACGCCTGGCTCTGGCGGACGGTAGCGAGCGGATGGTCGTCAGCGTTTACGATCTGGTGCTGGCTAATTATGGGCTGGATCGTGGTCTGGATGACGGCCATAGCGCCAATAATTATAACAACGTAAAAGCCTACACGCCGGCCTGGGGCGAACAGATTACCGGCGTGCCGCGTCGACATATCGAAACTATTGCACGTGAATTTGCCGAGACCGCCCATAAAACTCACGGTCGTTCGATGATCATCCTCGGCGCGGGAGTGAATCACTGGTATCACATGGATATGAATTACCGTGGGATGATTAACATGCTGGTGTTCTGCGGCTGTGTTGGACAAACCGGCGGCGGCTGGGCGCACTATGTCGGCCAGGAGAAGCTGCGGCCGCAAACCGGCTGGCTGCCGCTGGCCTTCGCGCTGGACTGGAATCGCCCGCCACGTCAGATGAACAGTACCTCGTTTTTCTACAACCATGCCAGCCAGTGGCGCTATGAAAAACTGACTGCGCAAGAGTTGCTGTCGCCGCTGGCCGATCCGGCTAAATTTTCCGGACACCTGATCGATTTCAACGTGCGCGCGGAACGTATGGGCTGGCTACCCTCGGCGCCGCAGCTTAATCTTAACCCGCTCAGCGTGAAAGCGAGCGCCGATAAAGCCGGGCTGTCTGCGGCGGATTATACCGTGCAGGCGTTGAAATCAGGCGCTATCCGTTTTGCCTGCGAACAGCCTGACAGTGGTCATAATCACCCGCGAAATTTATTTGTCTGGCGCTCTAACCTGCTCGGCTCCTCCGGGAAAGGTCATGAGTACATGCTCAAATATCTGCTGGGCACCGACAGCGGTATTCAGGGCGAAGCGCTGGGTTCCAGCGAAGGAATTAAGCCTGAAGAGGTGGAATGGCAGTCCGCCGCGATTGAGGGCAAGCTCGATCTGTTGGTCACGCTTGATTTCCGTATGTCCAGTACCTGTCTGTTTTCCGATATCGTTTTGCCGACCGCCACCTGGTATGAAAAAGACGATATGAATACCTCGGATATGCATCCGTTTATCCACCCCCTTTCCGCCGCGGTCGATCCTGCCTGGGAATCCAAAAGCGACTGGGAGATCTACAAAGGTATCGCCAGCGTCTTTTCTGAAGTGTGTGTCGGACATCTCGGACAGGAAACCGATGTGGTGTTACACCCGCTCCAGCATGATTCCCCGGCGGAACTGGCGCAGCCATTTGATATTCTCGACTGGCGTAAAGGCGAGTGCGAACTTATTCCGGGCAAAACCGCCCCCAATATCGTCGTGGTTGAACGCGATTATCCGGCCACCTATGAACGTTTTACCTCGCTGGGTCCCCTGCTGGATAAATTAGGCAACGGCGGTAAGGGTATTGCCTGGAATACGCAAGATGAAGTCGATTTCCTCGGTAAGCTCAATTACACCAAACACGATGGCCCGGCGAAAGGACGTCCGCGGATCGACACCGCGCTGGATGCTTCGGAAGTGATTCTTGCCTTAGCGCCGGAAACTAACGGCCAGGTGGCGGTGAAAGCCTGGCAGGCGTTGGGCGAGATGACCGGGCGCGAGCACACCCATCTGGCCATCAATAAAGAAGATGAGAAAATTCGCTTTCGTGATATCCAGGCGCAACCGCGCAAAATTATCTCCAGCCCGACCTGGTCAGGGCTGGAAAGCGAGCATGTCTCTTATAACGCCGGCTATACCAACGTACATGAACTGATCCCGTGGCGCACGTTGTCGGGGCGTCAACAACTCTATCAGGATCATGCGTGGATGCGCGCTTTTGGCGAAAGCCTGGTGGCATATCGTCCGCCGATTGATACCCGCAGCGTCAGCGAAATGCGAGAAATTCCGCCCAACGGTTTCCCGGAAAAAGCGCTTAACTTCCTGACGCCGCACCAGAAATGGGGAATTCACTCCACCTACAGCGAAAACCTGCTGATGCTGACCTTGTCGCGCGGCGGGCCGATTGTCTGGATCAGCGAAGCCGATGCCCGTGAATTGGGTATTGAAGATAACGACTGGATTGAAGCCTTCAACGCTAATGGCGCCCTTACCGCTCGTGCGGTGGTCAGCCAGCGCGTCCCGCCGGGTATGACCATGATGTACCACGCCCAGGAGCGGATTATGAACATTCCGGGTTCGGAAGTGACCGGGATGCGCGGCGGGATCCATAACTCCGTGACCCGGGTCTGTCCAAAACCGACGCATATGATCGGCGGCTATGCGCAACTGGCTTACGGCTTCAACTATTACGGAACCGTGGGTTCGAATCGCGATGAATTCATCATGATCAGGAAGATGAAAAACATTAACTGGCTGGATGATGAGGGCCGGGATCAGGTACAGGAGGCGAAAAAATGAAAATACGCTCACAGGTTGGGATGGTACTGAATCTTGATAAATGTATTGGCTGTCACACCTGCTCCGTCACCTGTAAAAACGTCTGGACCGGACGTGAAGGGATGGAATACGCATGGTTCAATAACGTCGAAACTAAACCGGGTATCGGCTATCCCAAAAACTGGGAAGACCAGCAGGAGTGGCAAGGCGGTTGGGTTCGTGATGTTAATGGCAAGATAAGGCCCCGTCTGGGCGGCAAAATGGGGGTAATTAGCAAAATTTTTGCCAACCCGGTGATTCCGCAAATCGATGATTACTATGAACCCTTTACCTTCGATTATCAGCATTTACATAATGCGCCGGAGAGTAAGCATCAGCCCACTGCCCGTCCTCGTTCACTGATCGACGGAAAACGGATGGACAAGGTGATCTGGGGGCCAAACTGGGAAGAGCTGCTCGGCGGCGAGTTTGAAAAACGCGCCCGCGACCGCAACTTCGACAACATACAAAAGGAGATGTACGGTCAGTTCGAAAACACCTTCATGATGTACCTGCCGCGCCTGTGCGAACACTGCCTCAACCCCAGTTGTGTCGCCACCTGCCCAAGTGGCGCTATTTATAAGCGTGAAGAAGACGGCATCGTGCTAATCGACCAGGATAAATGCCGGGGCTGGCGTTTGTGTATCAGCGGCTGTCCGTACAAAAAAATCTACTTTAACTGGAAGAGCGGCAAGTCTGAGAAATGCATATTTTGCTATCCGCGTATTGAATCCGGCCAGCCGACCGTTTGCTCGGAAACCTGCGTCGGGCGCATCCGTTATCTTGGCGTTCTGCTCTACGACGCCGACAGGATTGAAGAAGCGGCCAGTACCGAACACGAGACGGATTTGTATGAACGTCAGTGTGATGTGTTTCTCAATCCGCACGATCCGGCGGTCATCGAAGAGGCGCTTAAACAGGGCATCCCGCAAAACGTCATCGACGCTGCCCAACGGTCGCCGGTGTACAAAATGGCGATGGACTGGAAGCTGGCGCTTCCGCTGCACCCGGAATACCGTACCCTGCCGATGGTCTGGTACGTACCGCCGCTGTCGCCCATCCAGTCATACGCCGACGCGGGCGGGTTACCGCACAATGGCAATATTCTGCCGGCGGTGGAGACGCTGCGTATTCCGGTCCAGTACCTGGCCAATATGCTCAGCGCGGGCGATACCGGTCCGGTCATTCGGGCTCTAAAGCGGATGATGGCGATGCGCCACTACATGCGCTCGCAGACGGTTGAAGGCGTGACGGATACCCGCGCGATTGACGAAGTCGGTCTGAGCGTACAACAGGTTGAAGAGATGTATCGCTACCTGGCGATTGCCAATTATGAAGATCGTTTTGTCATTCCCACCAGCCACCGGGAAATGGCGCGCGATGCCTTTCCGGAGCGCAACGGCTGCGGCTTTACTTTTGGCGACGGTTGCCACGGGTCGGATACCAAATTCAACCTGTTCAACAGTAGCCGTATTGATGCCATCAATATCACCGAAGTACGTGATAAAGCGGAGGGGGAATAATGCAAATCCTCAAAGCGATTGGCCTGTTGATGGAGTATCCGGACGACGAGTTGTGGGAATGTCGGGATGAAGCGCTTGCCCTTATCCAACACGATGCGCCAATGCTGGCCGACTTCACTCGCGAGCTGCTTTATGCGCCGTTACTGGATAAACAAGCAGAATGGTGTGAAGTGTTTGACCGCGGGCGCGCCACTTCATTGCTGTTATTCGAGCATGTTCATGCGGAGTCCCGCGATCGCGGCCAGGCGATGGTCGATTTGTTAAGCCAGTATGAAACCGTGGGCCTGCAGCTCAACTGCCGCGAACTGCCGGATCACCTGCCGCTCTATCTGGAATACTTAAGCGTGTTGCCGGAAGCGGAAGCGCGCGAGGGATTACAGAATATTGCCCCTATTCTGGCGCTACTGGGCGGTCGTCTGAAACAGCGAGGAGCGCCGTGGTATCAACTGTTTGACGCCCTGCTGACGCTGGCGGGCAGTACGCTTACAAGTGACAGTGTCACCAAACAGATTGTTCAGGAATCGCGGGATGATACCCGTCAGGCACTGGATGCCGTCTGGGAAGAAGAACAGGTGAAGTTTATCGAAGATAACGCCACGACCTGTGACAGTTCACCGTTACACCATTATCAACGACGCTTTAGCCAGGACGCGGCGCCGCAGTACGTCGACGTCAGCGCGGGAGGCCCGAAATGATACAGTACCTGAACGTCTTTTTTTACGATATCTACCCCTATATTTGCGCCACGGTCTTCTTCCTCGGCAGTTGGCTGCGCTATGACTACGGACAATATACCTGGCGCGCGTCGTCCAGCCAGATGCTGGATAAGCGTGGGATGGTGATATGGTCGAATCTGTTCCATATTGGCATTCTGGGGATCTTTTTTGGCCATCTGTTTGGAATGCTGACGCCACACTGGATGTATGCCTGGTTCCTGCCGATTGCGGTAAAACAGCAGATGGCGATGATCCTCGGCGGCGTGTGCGGCGTATTAACGTTGATCGGCGGCGCGGGATTACTGTGGCGTCGTCTGACCAATCAGCGTGTGCGGGCGACATCCACTACACCAGATATTATCATCATGAGCATTTTGCTGATTCAGTGCCTGCTTGGCCTGAGCACTATTCCGTTTTCGGCGCAATATCCGGATGGCAGCGAAATGATGAAGTTGGTGGGCTGGGCGCAAAGTATTGTCACCTTCCGCGGCGGGTCTTCGGAAATGCTGAGCGGTGTGGCGTTTGTTTTCCGCGTTCATCTGGTGCTGGGAATGACTATTTTCCTGCTCTTCCCGTTCACCCGTCTGGTTCATGTCTGGAGCGCGCCGTTTGAGTATTTCACCCGTCGCTACCAGATTGTTCGTACCCGCCGCTAATTCTCTTTGCCCGGGGGGACGCTTACCGGGCAAAGAAAAACGTCTGGGCGTCGTCATTCGGCAACGCACAGGCTATGATGATTCTTCAGTCAAAGGAGAACATCAATGAAACCGCAGATTTACCATGTTGACGCCTTCACCAGCGAACCCTTTCGCGGCAACTCTGCTGGCGTTGTCTTACATGCGGATACGCTAAGCGACGCGCAGATGCAGCTGATTGCCCGTGAACTTCGTCACTCGGAAACCGCCTTTTTGCTAAAAAGCGAAGAGAGTGATGTGCGCATACGCTACTTTACACCGACAGTAGAAGTCCCCATCTGTGGTCATGCCACCGTGGCCGCGCATTATGTTCGGGCAACGGTACTGGGGTTGGGAAACACCACCGTCTGGCAAACCTCGTTAGCGGGCCGTCATCGCGTTGAAATTCATGCCGAACACAACGACTATCGCATCACGCTGGAACAAGGTCAGCCCTCTTTTGAACCACCGTTAGTCGGAGAGATTCGGGCTGCCATTATCACCGCACTGAACCTGACTGAAGATGATATCGTGCCGGGAGCGCCAATTCAGGTGGCTTCAACAGGACATGCAAAAGTGATGATCCTGCTCAAACCAGACGTTGATATTGATGCCCTTTCTCCGAATCTGGCAGCCCTGACGGCAATCAGCCAGCAAATTGGCTGTAACGGCTTTTTTCCTTTCTAGATTCGTCCGGGAAAAAACGAAACCGATGGGCGAATGTTTTCCCCGGCGATAGGAATTGTGGAAGATCCGGTAACGGGAAACGCCAATGGCCCGATGGGGGCATGGCTCGTCCATCATGGCCTGATGGCGCATGACGGTAAAACGCTGCAGATTCAAGGCCATCAGGGGCGCGCTTTAGGCAAAGAGGGTACTGTTGATGTTACCGTCACCATTCGCGATAACCAGCCGGAAAACGTCACCATCTCCGGCCAGGCGGTCATTCTGTTTCATGCCGAATGGGCCATTACTTTTTAATCTTTGTCAGGCCCGCAAATCCTCGCGGCAAAAAATTATTTTCCCGCCTCCGGATGGGTATCAAATGCAGCCATTACCGCGGCCAGCTCCGCCTCGGTAAAACCGTGCTTTACATCATTTACGCCGAGACCAAACTGCTGCTGAAGTAACTGATACAACGACGGTACATCCGGTACATTGACCTGTTCAACGGCATGTCCCTGGTGGTAACGCGTGAAGTGGAAATTCGTTAATGTCAGCTTGCCGCCATCAGGCAAATGGCGGCACATCAACAAATGATGACGAAAATGGGATTGCGGCCAGTGAGCCGACCAGAAATTGCCCATCACATGATCGCTCTGCTGCTGCACCCCCAGATCAAAACAGTACATCGACTGCCAGTGCTCATGGTGGCGGAATTGTAAAATCCATGTGCTTCCCTCCTGCATCAGGCGGTATTCGCCATGCGGCGTTTGCTGGGCAATTTCAGCCTGCAGACGAAGCGGCGCGGTTAGCGTTTGGCCGCCAAACCCCACGTCAGCGATCCACTGTTCATCCTCAACATCAACCAGCAGCAAACGGTGCGTGCGCGGCGGTAAACTGGCGGGATGAGACAGAATGACCCGCCCCAATAAGCTTCGGACGTTAAAACCGATGTCGCGTAACGCACGTTCAAACAGACCATTCAGTTCAAAACAGTATCCACCGCGTCGGGCATAAAGCAGTTTCTCCTCTAATGCCGTCTCATCGAGCTGTATTTCACGAGGCAGTAGCACATCCAGATTTTCAAAAGGAATCGCGCAGTTGTGCGCTAAGTGAAGCGTTCTGAGCGCTTCAACCGTAGGAACCCCCAACGGCTGACAATGTAATCGCGTAAAATAAGCATGTAAAAAAGAGGTCATCTGAGGCTTCCATTAACATTAATGCTTGCGTTCGGCACACAGGCTGAGGCGGATATCGCTGCGCAACAGGATACCCTATCCGTGGAATAGCGTTGGATACTTTTGAAAAAAATAAGACAGGCCGGCTGTCGCGCCGGAGGTACGTGGAATTTTGGCGTACAAACGGAAATCGGGTTCTGAGAATCTCTTTGCGACACGCCGCCAAAATAGCGGCGTGTTAAAATTTTTAACGCCGGCTCAGCGAGTCTGATTTCTAACAAAACTGGCTAAACATAAACGCTTTTTAATAATTGTCCAAATAGTTATGGTAGCGAGCTTTTATGTCGGCCGCCCATTGCGCTTTCGCCTCCTGCATGTTGCTGGCCCGAGCGATATAATATTCTAAACACGGAATGGCGCCTAATGCCTGAGGTAAGGCATTATATGCTGCCATTCGCTCTCTGACGGTTTTATATTTTTCATCAATATCATAATCATAGTACGCTGGCGCTTCAAAAAAGCCCTCTTCCAGTCTCATACAAATCTCTTCAAAGGACCCCTTAACCTCAACGGTATGTTCGCCATCCGATATCCTGACGATTGGCTCACGTCCAGCCATCAGCGAGAGTTGTTCGAATGTTAACCTCCGACCATCAGAAAGGTCGATATCTATAGTATACAGCCCATCACACACAGCATCAGCAAGGTGATTATGGATATTCCCTGCATTGGCACAGAACTCATCAACTTTAGGCGTAACATTGCAATAATGTTCAATTACTCGCGTAAATCCGTAGGCCAGTCCTGCGGTAAGCACATACAAGATGCCTTTCATGATTTTTGTTGATAATTTATTTTCATAATCTCCTGCAGCAACATGAGGTAGCTTATTTCCTGATAAAGCTCTGGCATAGGTAGAAACTGATGTATATGGCATATCCTGCTCCTTCAAATTTTGCTCAATAGCTTTATATGTCCTACTCCTCTCTCATTATGACGATATGTCAATCAACAAAATTGCTCAAAGGCATACATTTTCAGGAGGAAATGAGAATAACAGGCGCAACGGCCTGATCTTATGCTGCTTCAATATCGTCAGGTGGTTTATCGTTCGAGGTCATATCTATGACCATAAATCCCTGCAGGGATTAACCCTGATTAATTATTGCGCAACGCAATCACTGCGGATTTGTGCTGAAAGCTTATCTGGCTGAATCGTGACCACACCGCACCACATCTGACCGCACAAATAAACACGACATCCTCATTTTCTTCTTTCCGTATGTTTTGCGTCATTTAACAATTGCAGGTAGGATGCTCCGCCGGCGGTTTTATCCCTGTCACAGAATCAGGGAAAAGCGGCATTCGCCATTGCAGGCAATCGATTGGTGAGCGCCCGTCGCGGCATAAGGAATTTTTCTGTCAGGACAGGCTATAACAGGTAACGTAATGAAAACACAGACTACGCACGCCGCAGAACAACATGCGGCGAAACGACGCTGGCTGAACGCCCATGAAGAGGGGTATCACAAAGCGATGGGGAATCGTCAGGTTCAGATGATTGCTATCGGCGGCGCGATTGGCACCGGTTTATTTTTAGGTGCAGGCGCCCGATTGCAAATGGCCGGACCGGCACTGGCGCTGGTCTATCTGATATGCGGCATTTTTTCTTTTTTCATTTTACGCGCGCTGGGCGAACTGGTATTGCATCGCCCTTCCAGCGGGAGCTTCGTCTCCTACGCCCGTGAATTTTTGGGTGAAAAAGCGGCCTACGTCGCAGGCTGGATGTACTTTATTAACTGGGCGATGACCGGGATCGTCGATATCACCGCAGTGGCGTTATACATGCACTACTGGGGCGCATTTGGCGACGTTCCGCAATGGGTGTTCGCGCTCGGCGCGTTAACCATTGTCGGTACCATGAACATGATCGGCGTAAAATGGTTTGCCGAAATGGAGTTCTGGTTCGCGCTGATAAAAGTACTCGCCATTGTTATCTTCCTGGTGGTAGGCACGATTTTTCTCGGTACCGGTCAACCGCTTGAGGGTAATGCCACCGGTTTTCACCTGATTACAGATAATGGCGGCTTTTTCCCGCACGGCCTGTTGCCCGCGCTGGTACTGATTCAGGGCGTAGTGTTCGCTTTTGCGTCGATTGAACTGGTCGGTACCGCCGCTGGGGAGTGCAAAGATCCACAGACGATGGTGCCAAAAGCCATCAATAGCGTGATCTGGCGTATTGGTCTTTTCTATGTAGGATCGGTCGTATTGCTGGTTTTGCTGCTGCCGTGGAACGCCTACCAGGCGGGGCAAAGTCCGTTTGTCACCTTCTTTTCTAAACTTGGCGTGCCTTATATCGGCAGTATTATGAATATCGTGGTGTTAACCGCCGCGCTTTCCAGCCTGAACTCCGGGCTTTACTGTACGGGGAGAATTTTACGTTCAATGTCGATGGGGGGTTCCGCGCCGAAATTCATGGCGAAAATGAGCCGTCAGCATGTGCCCTATGCGGGTATACTGGCGACTCTGGTGGTTTACGTGGTCGGCGTATTCCTGAATTACCTGGTCCCCTCCCGCGTGTTTGAGATCGTTCTTAATTTTGCCTCGCTCGGCATTATCGCGTCGTGGGCGTTTATCATGGTGTGCCAGATGCGTTTACGCCAGGCGATAAAAGAAGGCAAAGCCGCAGACGTCAGTTTTAAACTGCCCGGCGCGCCTTTTACCTCCTGGCTAACGCTGCTGTTTTTACTAAGCGTGCTGGTACTCATGGCGTTTGACTACCCGAATGGAACTTACACTATCGCCTCGTTGCCGCTGATCGCCATTCTGCTGGTCGCCGGCTGGTTTGGCGTGCGACGTCGCGTGGCGGAGATCCATCGCACTGCGCCAGTGACGGCGGATTCGACAGAGAGTGTCGTATTGAAAGAAGAAGCAGCGACATAACATTCCCCTTCCCCGGCAGCCCCAGGCCTGCCGGGTTTAATGCGCGTTGCCGCCAACACCGCATCGCGCCCAATGCTTAGTCAGCCTTAATCAACTGCGCCACATCATTGCTGTTAATTTCCCGCTGGTTGCCTTCCTGATCGGTATAACTGGTCATCCCCGTCTCTTTATCTAACTGCGGCTTACCCTGAGTTACGATCGTTTGCCCATTCTTCGTCGTCATCACATAGTTGGTTGTACAACCCGCAAGCATAAAAAACATCATGCCCAAACCTGAGCATATAAATAACTTTTTCATATTTTCCTCGTGAATATAATGAGTTAACTACAGCAAAAAGGCAGTGTAATTCTCACAGAATCATCAGGCTATCGGCGGGGTGTAACGAGGCGTATCGGTGCGTTTAAAGAGATGACTGGAGGGGTTTCCCCCTCCATACCCTATTTACAGAGCAATGCGAATAACATCATCCGGCTGCGTCGCTTCCTGTTCACGTGTCGATTTCTGCTTCACGCTGACGTAGAGCGTTTTACCGTCTGCCGATAGCGCCAGGCTATTCGGGTACGTCGGCGTATCGAACGTTTTAACAACGTTATAGGTCTTCGCATCGATCACGCTGACCTGACCTGCCTGACGATGTGTCACATACGCCTCGTTACGTGTCGGGTTAAACAGGACGGCCAAAGAAGCAGGCGCCGCGATTTTGGCAAGAATATTGCCATTACGGGTATCGACAACCAGAACCTCAGTCGCCTTCGAGTCGGTGATAAACGCGCGATGACCTGCGGTATCGAGACTCAGGTTAATAAAGAAGTGTTCTTTACCGTCATCCAGCAACTTCTTACGACTGAGAATTTTATTGCTGGCGGTATCGATGGTGATAAATTCGCCATCCGCATTGGTGGTGTACAGGCGTTGCGCTTTACTGTCGAGCGCCAGACCCGTACTCATTTTGCCGGTATTTTCGATCGTCGTTTTCAGTTTGATGGTTTCGCCATCCACTACCCAAATAGCACTCTCTTTACCAACACCGCTAATGTAGATCGTGTTGGTCGCCGCATCGGCAACCAGCTCACGGGGCTGTAACGGACGAACCTCTTCAGTACGTTTGCGCGCATCAAGTACCAGACGACCTTTTACATCACCCGTTTTGGCATCAATCGCGGTAACAGCGCTGTTAATGGTATTGCCAAACCACAGCGTTTGGGTCGCGGCATTGATGGTGGCGCCGAACGGCTTGAGATCGTTATGAATCGCTTGCGTGATTTCCAGCGTCACCGGGTCGAGACGATAAACTACGCCGCCTTTATCCAGTTTACGGCTTTGCGATGTAGCCAGCCAGAGCGCGTTTTCTTGCTGACTCCAGGCCATCTCATAAGCGCCTTTGCCTACTGCTTTACGCAGCATGTCTTCCGCCGCCAGCGTGCTAAATGAGGATGCCACGAGGAGCGAACCTAACAATAAAGAACCACGCAGGCGCGGCGAAAAAAGATGACGTAAGTGCATGACGACTCCCTTTGATAAAAACGTGTATAGCTGCTTCACACTACTTCGCTGCGCGGGATCTTCGTTCCGCACTTATTATAAGTTGAGAATAATAATCATTATTTATCAGAAAGTGGAGCTTTTCCTCGCCTGCGAATGTCATGGCTCTTAAATACCGCACATTTTCTTAACTTAATGTGCGATTAAAATTTCAAAACTTTACATATTGACTACCCTTAATGTCACGTTTTCCGTTGATACGCTTACATTTATCCGGCATTTTCATGAAAATTATTTCCGTTAGACAGCGACTTTATCCCGCCCTCTTATTGCCTCTGACCTTCTCCCCGGTCCTTCAGGCCGCCAGCGCGTCCAATGAACAAACCATGATAGTCACCGCAACGCCGCAAACCGTATCCGAACTGGATACACCTGCCGCCGTTAGCGTCATTGAGGGAGAAGACATGCGTCTGGCGACGCCGCGCGTTAATTTATCTGAGACTTTAACCAGCGTCCCGGGATTGCAGGTGCAGAACCGGCAGAACTACGCGCAGGATCTGCAAATCTCTATCCGTGGATTTGGCTCGCGTTCCGCCTTTGGCGTGCGCGGCATTCGTCTGTATGTTGATGGCATTCCCGCCACCATGCCGGATGGACAAGGCCAGATTTCGAATATTGATATTAACAGCATACAAGACGTTGAAGTGTTACGCGGCCCCTTCTCAGCGCTATACGGCAATGCTTCCGGCGGCGTAATAAATGTCACCACCGAAACCGGGAGACAGCCGCCCACCCTTGAGGCCAGCAGCTACTACGGCAGTTATGGAAGCTGGCGCTATGGGCTAAAAGCCACGGGCGCGATGGGTGACGGCACACAGCCTGGCGACGTGGATTACACGGTATCAACTACCCGTTTCACCACCCACGGCTACCGCGATCACAGCGGCGCGCGAAAAAATCTGGCTAATGCCAAACTGGGCGTGCGCCTTGACGATGTCAGTAAACTTTCGCTGATTTTTAATAGTGTGGACATTAAGGCGGACGATCCCGGCGGACTTACCGAATCTGAATGGAAAGCCGATCCGCAACAGGCGCCGCGCGCTGAACAGTACAATACGCGTAAAACCATCAAACAAACTCAGGCAGGATTGCGTTATGAACGTCAGCTCAGCGCGCAGGATGATATCAGCGTGATGGCCTACGCCGGAGAGCGGGAAACCACGCAATACCAGTCTATTCCCCTGGTGGCACAGCTAAAACCAGCCCAGGCTGGCGGCGTAATTACACTGCAACGCCACTATCAGGAAATTGATTCCCGCTGGACTCACCGGGGAGAATTAGGTGTGCCGGTCACCTTCACTGGCGGGTTAAACTATGAAAACATGAGCGAAAACCGCAAGGGTTACAATAATTTCCGTCTCAACAACGGCCCCCCTGAGTTCGGGCATAAAGGCGATTTACGGCGGGATGAGCGTAACCTGATGTGGAATGTCGATCCTTATCTGCAAACCCAGTGGCAGCTTACGCAAAAACTCTCGCTGGATGCTGGCGTGCGCTACAGTTCCGTGTGGTTCGATTCTAACGATCACTATATCGCGCCCGGCAATGGCGATGACAGCGGCGACGCCAGCTATCACCACTGGCTACCCGCCGGATCGCTAAAATATGCGTTAACTGACGCCTGGAATCTCTATCTTGCTGCCGGTCGCGGATTTGAAACTCCCACTATCAATGAACTTTCTTATCGCGCTGACGGCCAAAGCGGGTTCAACTTTGACCTCAAACCGTCGACCAATGATACGGTGGAAGTCGGCAGTAAAACGCGGATTGGCAATGGCTTGTTGACCGCCGCGTTATTTCAAACCGATACCGATGATGAAATTGTCGTCGCCAGTAGTATGGGAGGACGCACTACCTACAAAAACGCGGGCAAAACGCGCCGCCAGGGCGCAGAGCTCGCGTTGGACCAGCGCTTCGCCGGCGACTGGCGGGTGAAAGCATCATGGACCTGGCTGGATGCGACCTATCGCAGTAACGTTTGTCAGGGGCAAAACTGTGATGGAAACCGGATGCCCGGCATCGCCCGTAATATGGGATTCGCCTCATTAGGTTTTATCCCGGATGAGGGGTGGTACGCCGGAACAGACGTTCGGTATATGGGCGATATCATGGCCAATGATGAAAATACCGCCAAAGCGCCTTCGTATACCGTTGTTGGACTAAATACAGGGTATAAATTTAATTACAGTCAGCTTACCGTCGATATTTTTGGGCGGGTAGATAATCTATTTGATAAAGAATATATCGGTTCGGTGATCGTTAATGAATCTAATGGCCGATATTATGAGCCAGCGCCAGGGCGTAACTATGGCGTGGGGATTAATCTGGCATGGCAATTTGAATAAATATCCGGCAATAGCGGGGCATCCCCGCTATTGATTAGTCATAGTTTCATGAAAGTTACATGAAGTACTGATTTTTAATCGTCGCTACGTTTTGTTGCAAAACGTTCTGTAGGCAGTGGCGACTGGCTTCTTTATCACCAGTCACTAACGCATTAAGCAATTTTCTGTACAGATTAACGCCGTTTTGATAATCATCAAGTTTAAAATTATCATATAAAAAATGCAGACTTGGCCCCAGGCGTACCCATAATTGCTCGATTATGGCATACAGCGTTGGCATATCCGCGTAGTGGTAGATCTCAAAGCGGAATGCGCGGTTGGCCAAAAGAATTTTCTCCATAACGCCACTTTCCAGCGCCTGTTGAAATTCATCTAATAGCGCATTCAGCGTCTGCTCGCGATCCGGGGTAATCTTACCCGCAGCGGCGACCACCGCCATCTCCTCCAGGGCAGTACGAATCGTATTAATTTCCAGCAAACTTTCCAGCGAGATCTCCGGCACCATAAACGCCTGTGCTGGCGCCACCGCCAAAGCACTGGAAGAGACCAGCCTTAACAGGGCCTCACGCACTGGCGTAATACTGACGCCTAACTCTTGAGCGATATTTTTAGTGATAAGCCTTGCGCCTGGTTTTAATGCGCCAATAGACAATTGATGCTTTAACCGATTTTCAACCTGTGTGGTCAGGCTTATATGTTGTGTTTTTTCCGTACCCGGCATTTTCCTTCCTTCACCTCTTGGCAGAACAACATCGCAATCGAGTCCCGAAGAAGTTTCGGAACTTAATTGTAAAAAAGATAATCCAGGCCTGAACGGCCAAATAAATAAAAGTGATAATTTACTTGCGTGATATTCTCATCTTTTACAACAATACAGGTTTCTTTATGGCAACCGTTTTATCTCCGTCATTCCTTCATGTATCGAGATTTTTGACCGGTTCAGGCCGCTGAGCGAGATAAGCTGCCCCACCGCGATCTGAATGATGAATATAAGTAAAGCCGGAATTTTAAAATTTGCACATTTTTATGGCGACATAATGCCGCCATTTTTTCTTTACGCATCGTCCGCTAAACGTATCACGACTTTGCCAAAGTTCTTCCCCGCCAGCAGCCCCATAAGCGCTTCTGGCGCATTTTCCAGCCCATCAGTAATCTGCTCCCGGTAATGTATTTTCCCTTCTTTGATCCAACGCCCCATTTCTTGCTGAAACTCATGTATCCGGTGACCATAGTCCTGGTTGATGATAAAACCTTGCAGACGAATACGCTTTTTAAGTAATGTCGCCATCAGCAGAGGCAGTCTGTCTGGACCGTCCGGCAACGCTGTCGCATTGTAGCCGCTGACCAGACCGCAGAGCGGAATCCGCGCCGACGTATTCAGTAGCGGTAAGACGGCGTCAAAGACTTTACCACCGACATTCTCATAATAGATATCGATACCCTGCGGGCAGGCCTGCGCAAGCTGTTGTGGGAAATTATCAGCGTGATGATCAAGGCACAGATCAAATCCCAAAACGTCTGTCGCATGACGGCATTTTTCCGCGCCGCCAGCAATACCCACGACCCGGCAGCCCTTCAGCTTACCAATTTGCCCAACCGTTGCGCCTACGGGGCCGGTGGCGGCGGCGACAACCAGCGTTTCGCCCTCTTTCGGCTGGCCGATATCCAGTAACCCCATATAGGCGGTAAACCCCGGCATTCCTAAAATACCCAATGACCAGGAAGGATGTTGCGGATTATCACCCAGCTTTACTAACCCTTCGCCATCTGAAATGTCATAATCCTGCCAGCCATTGTAACTCAACACCCATTCGTCTGGTCGGTAATCAGGATGGTTTGACGCGACAACGCGACTGACCGTACCGCCAACCATAACGCAGCCAGGTTCAACAGGCGGCGCATATGAGGGTTCATCGCTCATGCGGCCACGCATATAAGGGTCGAGTGATAAAAAAACGGTACGCAATAGCACCTGCCCTTCACCGGGCGTCGCGACGTCATCTTCTTCGAGGCGGAAGTTATCCATCTGCGGCGCGCCGTGGGGACGCGAGGCCAAAACCCAACGACGATTTCGGTTGGTCTGTTGCTTCATTCTATTCTCCTCATGCCTGGCATAATCCATCAATAATAGTCGAACATTAGCTTTCTGAGGGAGTTAAACACTCTCAGATATCAGGCTGTGCGCTTTTATGAACGACTTTCTTTCCCCTCTCGCTAAATATGAATTCTTGCGCTAATTCGTTGATTTATGCCGCCTTCAATAGTATTTCTAACACTATCGTAAACATTCCCTGGGGTTCCCTATGACGATTCGCTTTGCCGATAAAGCAGACTGCGCCGCGATTACCGAAATCTATAACCATGCGGTATTACATACTGCGGCCATCTGGAACGATCGGACGGTCGATACGGATAATCGCCTTGCCTGGTATGAGGCCCGTCAATTACTGGGCTATCCGGTGCTGGTAAGCGAAGAAAATGGCGTGGTGACTGGCTATGCATCATTTGGCGATTGGCGCAGTTTCGACGGTTTTCGCTATACCGTCGAGCACTCGGTTTATGTTCATCCGGCGCACCAGGGGAAAGGACTGGGGCGAAAGCTGCTCAGCAGACTGATCGACGAAGCCCGACGCTGCGGCAAGCATGTGATGGTGGCCGGTATTGAGTCACAGAATGCCGCCTCGATACGCCTGCATCATTCGCTGGGATTTACCGTTACCGCGCAAATGCCGCAGGTCGGCGTAAAATTTGGCCGTTGGTTAGATCTTACGTTTATGCAGCTCCAGCTTGATGAACACGCCGCGCCGGACGCCTGCTGATGAACCAGTCTTTGACGCTTATCTTTTTGATCGCCGCCGTCGCCACGCCTTTTTTCTGGCCATCTTCATCCGTTGACGGGTCCTCTCCTGTTCGCGCCGCGCCTGTCGCTACCGCGAAAACTGACGTTACCCCATTGCCTGAACTCACCGCGCATTTGCCGCTGCATCGCGCTGAGGTGACGCCCGCCCCCAAAGCGGCGCCGCTGCCGGAAGCGCCTGTTATCATTGCCGCTATTCCCAAAGACGCGCTGGTGATGGACAGTACGCAGATGAAGCCTGGAACCACGCGCTTTTTAAACGGTAGCTGGCGGGTCAGCGTGGATGTCAAAGATCCGATTACCGGCAAGCCGCCCTCTCTGCGTTATCAGATCCAAAATAACAAAGGTATCGCGCGCGTAGTACATGGCGATAACGTGGTTTGTCGGGCGGAAATTTTCTCTGGTCTGCATCAAACGGGCGAGCTGATGATTAAAAGTTGCGGCAATGCGCGCTGCACCGACGGTTCACGTTATCCGATGCCGGAAATTACCTGTAAAGCAGGCGTCAATGACGTCGCAACCTGTACCGCCCGTTATGGCGACCACGCGGCAATTCCGTTGACGTTTAAAAAGATAGGTGCCTGATTTTATGTTGGTCAATCTGTGTGATTACAAACAGAGCGTCACGCTCATTGCAAACAGTGGCGTCCAGTTTCTTGATTTTGGCTTAACGCCGCAAGAGTCGGCCCACTACGGACGTTTTGTGCGCAAAACGGCAAACGGCCCGCTACTGCGCCTCGATTTTGATCTGACCAGCGGGCGCTACACGTTGCCTGGACGTGCTGGCGGCCAACCCGAAGTCGTGAAACCGGAAAGCACTCAGACGCTGCACTATTCTCTGGATGTACTCGACGGAATCTGGCTTCCCCTGCCGTTCCTGCGTTTTAATCCGCCGCGTACCTTTATTGACGGGCCGGATAACTGGGCGCGCATTCAGGTACGTAAACTCAGCGAGCCAGATAGCGCCGGAAACACACACCGGATCACCCTCGCCTTCGACAGTCAACTGGCAAAAAATATGCCTGCGGCGTTGGCGCCTTGCGAAAACGATCTGCTCAATGGCACACGTTTTGCGCTCGCCTGGCAGGATGAAGAAGTTGCCGATTTTCTTGACCAGACATGGATTGACGGCTGGCTGCGCGAGTCGTTTCTTCAGTATGCCTCACAGGTGGAAAACCGTTCGGAACAGGCCATACAACAAGCGCTGCGTAGCTTTGAGTATCAGGCGCACTGGTTGAATTTACTGACGCTGTTAGGCGAACAGCTTACGGTGCCGGAAGTAAAGTTTGTGACACATACGTTAAGCACGCCCGCAATCCCGGTCGATCTGATTCTGGATGTCGGCAATACGCATACCTGCGGCGTCTTGATCGAGGATCATGGCGATGCGAATGACGGGTTACGCCAGACGGCAGAGCTTCAGGTGCGTTCTTTAAGCGAGCCGCAGTATCTGAACGATCCTTTATTTACCAGCCGGGTGGAATTCTCGGAAGCACGCTTTGGCAAGCAACACTTTTCTGTCGAAAGCGGACGAGACGACGCCTTTGTCTGGCCTTCCATTGTGCGTGTGGGCGACGAGGCTCGCGCCCTTGCTATGCAGCGTGTGGGCACCGAAGGCAGCAGCGGCATCTCCAGCCCGCGTCGCTACCTGTGGGATGAAACCCCCGCCTTGCAGGACTGGCGTTTTAGCCAGATCCACGGTAAAACGCAGCGCGAAGCGCTTGCCACCGCGTTTCCGATGATGAATCTGATGAACGATGACGGACAGCCGTTATTCCGCCTGCCGCAATTCCGCCTGCCGCATGAAGAAAGGCTACCGGTTTTTTCGCCGCAATACAGCCGTAGCACCTTGATGACGCATATGTTGTGCGAAATTCTGGCTCAGGCGCTGGGGCAAATTAACAGCGTCGCCACCCGGCTGCGGCTCGGCTTTCCCGCCTCGCCGCGCCAGCTACGCACCCTGATTTTAACGCTGCCTTCCGCCATGCCGAAACAGGAGCGAGAAATTTTCCGCCAGCGAATGTTTGAAGCGCTGGCGCTGGTCTGGAAAGCCATGGGCTGGCATCCGCAGGATGAGGATTTCACCACGCCTAAGCAGCGTGAAAAAAGCGTGGTGCCGGTACCAGAAATACAGATGGAATGGGACGAAGCAAGTTGCGGCCAACTGGTATGGCTTTATAACGAAGCCATTTCGCATTACGCCGGGCGTACCGAATCCTTTTTTAATGCGCTCGCCAGACCGGATCGCCAGCCTGAACCCGGCGTCGTCCCCGGACGCGCGTTGCGCGTGGCATCGATTGATATCGGCGGCGGCACGACGGATATGGCGATCGTTCACTATCAGTTAGATGACGGCGTGGGGGCCAATGTAAAAATTACGCCTCATCTCCTGTTTCGCGAAGGTTTTAAAGTCGCCGGGGACGATCTGCTATTGGATATCATTCAGCGCTGTGTACTCCCTTCCCTGCAAACGGCGTTGCAACGGGCAGGCGTTACGGATGCCGCCGCCCTGCTGGCGACCTTATTTGGCGATTCGGGACGAATTGATACTCAGGCCATTTTGCGTCAGCAAACGGCGCTGCAATTATTTATGCCGCTGGGCCATGCGGTACTTTCCGCCTGGGAGCAAAGCGACATTAACGATCCGTTTGCCGGTTTACACGCGACATTTGGCGATCTGCTGATCCGCCGCCCAACGAGCAACGTGATGAACTATATCCAGCAGGCGATCGATCATGCCTTACCGTCTGGTTCGCCGACATTTGATATATTCAATGTGCCGTTGCAAATCCAGTTTAGCCAGCTTCAGGAGGCTCTGCTGGCCGGTCAGTTTACGCTAACAACGCCGCTTCATGCGGTCTGCGAAGCGATCTCCCACTATCACTGCGATATCTTGCTGGTGACGGGGAGACCGACCTGCTTACCCGGCGTACAGGCGCTCATCCGGCACTTACAACCGGTGCCGGTTAATCGCATTGTGTGGATGGATAAGTATCAGGTACATGAATGGTATCCCTTCAGTCAGCAAGGGCGTATCGGTAACCCAAAATCCACTGCCGCGGTGGGCGCGATGTTATGCAGCCTGGCGCTGGACTTACGTCTGCCGCGTTTCAATTTTAAAGCGGCTGATATCGGCGCGTATTCGACTGTACGTTATCTCGGCGTACTGGATAATACCGTTAATACCCTTCGCGATGAAAACATCTGGTATCACGAAATCGATTTGGATAAACCCGGCGCAACGCTGGACGCTCGCTTGCATTTTCCGCTACGCGGTAACGTGACGTTGGGCTTTCGTCAACTGGCGAACAGTCGCTGGCCGGCAACACCACTTTATTGCCTGAGCATTAATTCCGCCGAACTGGCGAAAACCATCGCTGGCGACGGCGTACTGAATGTGCGACTGAAATTACGCGGCAGTAGCAAAGATAGCGCCCCGGAATCGTTCATATTAAGTGATGCCTGGCTCCAGGACGGGACGCCGGTCGCCGCCGATGCGCTGACATTAAAATTGAATACGCTGGCTGACCGCCGCCACAGCGGCAGCCACTACTGGATAGATAGCGGGAGTGTATACCTGAAATGACAAAACCGTTAAACGCCACCCAGGCTGTTATCGAGTGGGTTAACAACACGCGCCGTTACGCAACGCGACTGGATGACGAAGCCGACGCTCTGCTGGCGCAACTTACGCTTGCCGCGGCGGATGAGTCAGCGCTCAACGCCGCCTGCGCGTCACATGGCTGCGTTGGTCTGTACGGGTATGCGCAATCCGCAAAAGCGCATCTGTTAACGACGCTATGCGGTAACGAGAATGGCAAGCTGGAAATTATCACGCCGGACCGTGACTATGATTATTTCAGCCACATCAATCCGGGTCATGCGCCAGCGAATATGGCTATTCGCTTTACGCGCGACATTTTTTCAAACGAGAGCGGCTGGCCGTTGCGCCTGCGCTTGATCAGTGAAGCCGAACTGGTGCAGATCTTTATTGCCTGGACCAGCGCGTCCCCCATTTGTCGCCAGGTCGAAAAATCCATTATCACATCACGCCTGGAGAAATGGCAATCGCTTCGCCAACCGCAGCCCGTCCCCGGCGTTACTGCTGAAGAGGTAGCGACCATCGCGAGTTTCTGGCGCTCTTGCCTGCCGTCCGCCAGACAACATATTGATGATGCGACATGGCAACACTTTGCCTCGCTCTTGCCTGCGCTGGATCTCACGACACGGGCGCACGCCTGGGCATTACTGTGGGGAGAGCAACCGGAGATCACCCAGCAATGGCTGACGCTGGCGCATATGTTGCAACAAACCGGCCATGCCGGGGAACTGGCGGCGCCGCTCAGCCTGCTGGTCGATCATTTTGGCTTACCGGCGGAAAACTTCCTGACGCAAATGGCGCTAACCGCCAACGATACGCAAAGCGATGTGGTGGTGCATCCGGTTAAGGAAGGCCGACTGCTCAATGCGGTCAGCCTTTCGCTTGATTCTCTGGCGCTGCTTACCCGAGAACTGGTGCTAACCGTTGAAAACAACGTACTGGATAACGTAGATTTACTGGATATTCCGGTCGCGCCAGACAGTCATCCTCATCCGTTATGGCGGGCGAAATTAGGCTGGATGCTGGCCCATTACCGCCAACAGGTACAGCCCGATGTTCTGGTGATTTGCAATGCTCTGGCATCTCGCTCGCAAACGTCCACTGCCGCCCGTCACTTACTGGAGTGGGTTAACGCCACGCAGCCGCAGCATGAATCAGCGTTACCCGGCGTCGTCTGGGCTATTACTCCACAGGATGCCCGTTTTGCCACCCAGCAAAATCTGGATGAAGCCGTCCAGCAGTTGATGGGTAAACCTGGCGTGCATTGGGGAACGTTGCAGGCGCTGGATAAACACAGTATGCAGCGTTTGGTGGAATGGTTATCGCAGGCGACATCGGCACCACAGCGACAGGCGCGCTTACAGGCGTTACGCGAACAACTGCGAGGCCGCGTGCGCGATCTGTTACCGATGTTTGATGACGCGCGGCTACCGGTTGAAACCGTGATCCGGCGTCTTCAGGCCCAGGCCGCCAGACATGGCGACCTGCTGGCCGGGCTGTTACCGCCAGTACAGAATTTCGAAGCGTTGCTGCGCACCCGACAGTCACGAGAAGAACAGGTCTGCGGTTTATTTAATGACGCGATCTCTTTGCCGACGAACCAACGCGCGCTTCAGCGTCAGAAGGTCACGAAACAGGCTACCAGGCGCACAAAATGTGGATCAATCATCTGCGCCAGTGGGCCCACTGCCGGGATAATGCGCAGCGTCTGGGACTGGAACCGCAGATGCTCAACGCCGTGGCGGAGATTTTAATTACCGCCAGCTATTATACGGCACGCCGCAGTACAATCCTGTCCGGCATTATAGAAACCAAAAGTCCGGACGCCCTGCGCCACCGCATCCAGATCGGCGTCATCAAAAACAATCACCGGGGCTTTACCACCGAGTTCCATATGCGTACGTTTTATCGCTGGCGCAGTATGGCGCAGAATATGCTCCCCGGTCGCGATAGAACCGGTTAAAGAGACCATGCGTACTTTTTCATGACCGGTCAATACATCGCCAACAGTCTGCCCTCGTCCGAACAGGACATTGAGCCCCCCCGGCGGAAAGATATCCTTCGCCAGCGCGGCAAGTTTAAGCGCCGTCAGCGGCGTGATTTCAGAAGGCTTAATCACCACGCAGTTACCTGCCGCCAGCGCTGGCGCCAGCTTCCAGGCCGCCATCATGAGCGGATAATTCCACGGCGCGATAGAGGCAACCACGCCAATCGGATCCCGGCGGATCATCGACGTATGTCCTTCCAGATATTCGCCCGCCGCCAGCCCACTCAAACAACGGGCCGCGCCGGCAAAAAAGCGAAAGACATCCACGATTGCCGGAATTTCATCATTAATTACGCAGTGCAAAGGCTTACCGCAGTTTTGCGATTCAAGCCGGGCGAACTCAAGGGCGTTTTGCTCGATGCTGTCCGCCAGTTTTAACAGACATTCCGCCCGTGCTTTGGGTGTGGTCTGCCCCCATTCGGCAAACGCGCTATCGGCGGCCAGCACTGCGGCGTCAACCTGCGCGGGCGACGCTTCCGCAATCTCAAGTATGACCTCGCCTGTCGCCGGGTTATAAACAGACTGCCTTTCTCCCTCACCGTCCACCAGCACGCCATTAATCAGTAATTGATATTGCATAGCATTTTCCCATATCGTCATTAATCGATTTCCGGCGAACGGGCCGCCGCTTTCCTAAAAATAGACGGCGCGCCAGATGCTCACCCGGCACACTCGGGAAATTTAGTCAGGTTGTGAGCTGACACGCATTCCACCTCACACAAGGCTTTTAGCGCTCAGCATCTCGCGAATCAGGCTGCCAAGCTGTTTTACGGCCTGTTCTTCCCGTTCTCCCCAATGCCATGCGGTGTTAAAACGAAAGAAACGCGTCCAGGCGCCGGACGTTGAAAACATTCTCCCCGGCGCGATACTGATAAGGTGTTCAAGCGCTTTGGCGCTAAGTTCACCGGCATCAAGCTGCTCAGGTAGCTCCAGCCAAAGAAAATAACCGCTATCGTTATGGTGAATTTTTACTTCCGCCGGGAGATGGCGCAAAAGGGTTTGCCAGGCTTGCTGTTTACGTTCGGCAAGCTGCCTTCGCAATCGTCGCAGATGCGCGTCATATCGACGTGTCGAGAGATAATCCACTAACGCCAATTGCATGGGGGAACTGGTGGATAATGTGCTCATTAACTGCAAACGCTGAATTTGTCTGGCATGGCTTCCTCCCGCAACCCAGCCAATGCGAAAACCGGGAACCAGACATTTGGAAAAAGACGAACAATGCAACACGGTATCGTCGCGATCCCATGCTTTGGCAGGCAGAGGTTTCTCGCGGCCAAAGTAGAGTTCGCTATAAACATCGTCTTCAATTAGCGTCACGTTATGGTGCGTGAGTAACGCAACCAGCCGCGCTTTTTTCTCAGCACTCAGCGTGAACCCTAACGGATTCTGGCTGTTGGTCATTAACCAGCACGCTTTCACCGGATATTCCTGTAACGCCTGTTCCAGCGCCATAAGATCGATACCTTCTTTAACATCGGTAGGTATCGACAACGCTTTCAGGCGCAATCGCTCCAGGGCCTGTAGCGCACCGTAGAAACAGGGGTTCTCCACCACCACCCAGTCTCCCGGCGCCGTCACCGCCTGTAAACTAAGATTCAACGCTTCCAGCGCGCCGGCGGTAATGACAATCTCGTCAGGAGAAACGGTAATCCCCTGCTGCGCGTAACGGCGTGCTATCGCATAGCGCAATTCTGCATTACCTGGCGGCAAGTTTTCGATGACGCTCATTGCCGTCGCGGTTTTACTGACCTGCGCCAGAGAGCGGTTCAATTGCGGCAAGGGAAACAGACGCGGATCGGGAAACGCTGAGGCAAAGGGCACCACAGAGGTATCACGGCTCGCCTGCAGCATCTCAAAAATATAGGTATTGATATCTACGGCTTCATCCCGAATAACGTGCGCTGCCGTCGCGACTGACCGACAAACCGGATGCGGCGCGACATAATAACCAGATTGCGGACGGGCGATAATCCGTCCCTGACTTTCCAGCAACTGGTACGCATGACCGACAGTCATAAAACTCATGCCGCTACTGGCGACCTGCTCCCTCAGCGAGGGTAATCGATCGCCGGGTTGCCAAACGCCAGAGACGATTTGTTCTCTAATTTGCTCCGCCAGACGTTGATATTTTTTCATTATTCGATCTCATTGAGCGCTGCTTGCAGGTGGCAACCGCAGTGTATATCAGTTTTTAAAATTAACAATGATTTGCTAACTGTTATGGTGCTTTCCAACAGGCGTAATGATTAGATTTCGCAACAAAACGCCGTTTCAGGGTCTCTGCTTAACGGGAAAGTCAAACCAAGTGTTCGGGTATGGTTCATGAGTAAGAGAGAAGTGCCACCATTCAGTATCCAGTGGCGTAAAACCCGCATCACGCATCAATGTTTGTAATAACAACCTATTTGCGCGTTGCTGAGCGGTAAGCATGACATTATCGGGATGGGATAACGGACTAAAACAGTCAAAGCCGGTACCAAAATCCAGACTATTATCTGGCGAGCGTTGCGCCGCGGACGCAGTACAATTCACCAGTGGTCGTCCGGGATCGTATATTGGTATTTTACTGTCAAGTGGAACAATCGTTAGATCAAGCGTACTTCCCCGACTGTGGCCGGATCTGGCGGCAAGATAACCTTCCTCAAACAGACGATTTTTCTCTACCTGCGGATAAAATTCGTTTTTCATTTGGTTTTGAGAAGGATCTTTGGCCCACGCGATAAAGTCGTTCACTGCGCTTTGCGGACGGTAGCAATCATATATTTTTAAGGTAAGTCCGAAGGGGCGTAAACGATCGGCGACCTGCTTCACTGCGTTCGCGGCTGGTCGTGTTAACAGGCAAACAGGCGCGTTATAGCCTTTAATGGGGCGACCAATAAAGTTATGGGAACTGAAGTATCGCATGTCTACCTGTACGTCGGGGGCGACCGTAGTAATATCGACAAAGTCTTTTGGCTGGTGGAGATCAATATGGTTTTCAGCTGACATTGCCTGAACGGACAACAGGCTGAACAGGAGGAAAGAAGATACGCATTTTACCATATGTTACACCTCGCGAGAGTCACAGGGGTGATTATGTATTTGAGCAGGTAAAGATTAGCGGACACCGCTTAAACAGATGGTTAAAATAAACATCATTCCCCCTGTAATCTGTGCCTTATCACAAACGGAGAGTTTATATTTTGCTTATACGACCACTGCGCCTCCTGTTCTATACCCAAAATAATTCGAGTTGCGTAAAGGCGGCAAGGGAGTGAGTCTCAGGAGCACAGATAACGATGTGTTTTCACAAAGGCGAGTCTACCTGACCAGAAAGGTCATTTGATAATCAGTAGTACAGTTGTTGTCGCCTTCCATAACTAAATAACATTGTTTCGCCAAAGATAAGACCACTATATAGTCAGGAAGGCAATTAGTGAGGAACACGTCGATTGTCGGCGATAATGCACTGAAATTACGATTCACTGCAGTTGTGCAAACACATAGAATCCCCCTCGAACCGAGATAATTCGGTCTGCTGGTCATAGCCATTATTCAGTAAGACCGCAGGTTGCAGCGGCGGATCACGGGCGTGAAGAAAAATCCTGTGCCCCAAATTTTTTGGACAAGCGCTGAACCTGCCGTATACTTTTACTTAACGTACACTCCGCCATAAAAATAAACCCTGCGATGATACCGTAATGCCATAGGCATAACTTAAGGATATGCCATAAATCAAGCGAAGCATGATTTAACTTCTCAGTGATTGCGATAGTCTGTACAAATATTATGGGATGAAATAATAAGACGCCTAACAAAAATATCCCTGCCACGATCATGGCAAGTAATTGAAAAAAAGCCCATCCGATAACGAAACGGTAAAGTAACAGCAATAATAGCCGTCCACATTTTCTTAGCCATTCTGACTGCAAAATGCCCCAGGATGCTGTCTTTTCGTGAATTTCACCATCTGATTTCTTCATTTTGAGCCTCCTCGCAGGTTTTTATAATTTTATCGCCCAACTGGAAATAAAGCCGTCAGCTAATCGTTACAACAAATATAATTAAGACAAAAACTAAAGAGTAAGGTATTTATATCATAAGCACTATCAGTATTGGCCTTCTGCCCTACCGCTGAACATCTCATTGTTGTTAGCCTAATAATACTTTTAGTTTAACTTCTTATAAGACAATTTCTACACGGTTGAGCAACTATTTACTTTCTCTAAAAATAATATAGTGCGTAATTAATCATTACTCATAGTACATGATGATGTGAGAATTAAGAAAACCGTTTTACTTTCATTCGTTTTATCTGACATATTTCATGGCCAGGAGGCGTGGGCATGACTAAAGCTA
Organism: Salmonella sp. GDC200615; assembly: GCF_050574145.1. Taxonomy (NCBI): domain Bacteria; kingdom Pseudomonadati; phylum Pseudomonadota; class Gammaproteobacteria; order Enterobacterales; family Enterobacteriaceae; genus Salmonella; species Salmonella sp. GDC200615. The sequence continues at coordinate 2,321,269 of NZ_CP192247.1, forward strand.
CGGGTCGATTTGAACAATTGAACAATAATGTTGACGGTTCAGGACAAAGCAAAAATCAGGTGTTTCACCGATAGGCAAACCGATGGGCAACATGGGATAATATTTCAAATACCACCTATTCCAGTAATGAAGTATCATATAATCACTTGTGGTCTACATTATGCCAATTACTATCGGGAGAGGATTTTTAAAGAGTGAGATGTTTTCTCAAAGAGCTATCTCTCAACGCTCCTTCTTTACGTTACTATGGGAAAGGATTAAAGATTTTTTTGTGACACGCAAAGATCCACTGCCGATCAATATATAAAGGAATTATGTGATGTTGCCTCTCCGCCTGACGCGCAACGTTTATTTGATTTATTTTGCGCGTTATATGAATTATCATCTCCGTCATGCAGAGGAAATTTCCATTTTCAGCACTATAAAGATGCTGAGTGTCAATATACAAATCTCTTTATTAAAGATGGCGAAGATATTCCGTTATGCATTGTGATACGTCAGGATCACTACTATTATGATATAATGAATAGAACAGTGCTCTGTGTTGATACTCAGCCTGCCCACCTGAAAAGATATTCTGATATTACTATAAAAGCTAGCACTTATGTTTGTGAAGAGCTATGTTGCTTGTTCCCTGAGCGGTTACTACTCTCGCTATCCGGCGGTATAACATTTCCCGTTGACCTAAAAAATATAAAAGAGACGCTTATCGCCATGGCAGAAAAGGGTAATTTATGTGACTGGAAGGAACAGGAAAGAAAAGCCGCCATCTCCTCCAGGATTAATCTGGGCATTGCCCAGGCAGATGTACCACCTATTGACGACGCTATCAAAAACAAAATAGCCGCAAAGGTTATTGAGAATACTAACTTAAAGAATGCAGCGTTTGAACCAAATTATGCACAAAGCTCAGTTACTCAAATTGTTTATTCATGTTTGTTTAAGAATGAGATACTAATGAATATGCTGGAAGAAAGTTCCTCTCATGGCCTGCTATGTTTAAACGAGCTTACTGAATATGTAGCGCTACAAGTTCATAACAGCCTTTTTTCTGAAGATTTATCTTCACTCGTTGAAACAACAAAAAATGAGGCTCATCACCAGAGTTGATCACACCATAAATAGTATGGATTTACAATCCCCTGGCAATACCAAAACCATCTAATACAATAACTTTAAATATATACTCCCAGGGAATAATGGATTTACTATGGAACGAATTGGCTCGTTATTTTTATAATTGATATACTGAGTATAAGTATATTTTCTCATACAACTTATCGCACTTATTGACAAACCGTTTTCGCTAATTTGAAGTGTGGAATAATAACTCAAAGAAATTATTGGCATCATAGCCTCACGACGTAACTAGAAGGTGGCATGATGCTTACAAAAACGTTATCAGTAGTTTTACTGACCTGTGCGCTGTTTTCAGGCCAGTTACTGGCGAAACAGCAAGACCACGCGTTCGTATGGTTTGCGACGGGAGGGCACCAGCTTAGACACGAAGCCGACAGCGATGAATTACGGGCGGCAGCGGAAGAATCCGCGGAAGGCTTGCGCGAGCACCACAACTGGCAGAAATCGCGCAAACCAGAAAACTATTTTCGTTAATTAAACGCCCCTGCGCTTCGGCAGCGTTTTCATCAGCGCTTCAGGGCTCACTGAAGCGACAACGCTGCCGGGCTGGGGCATTTTTAAGATGTGGTTTTTAATTTTGCCAATGACATGCATTTCGCAAGGGCGGCAGTCGAATTTTAGCGTCAGTACCTCATCGCCATGCACCAACTGCATCGGCGTGGCTTTCCAGCTCTTAATATTTCCTTTCGCCTGCTTTGGACAAAGGTTGAACGCAAAACGCAGGCAGTGTTTGGTGATCATGACCGGTACCTCGCCCTTCTCCTGATGCGCCTCATAGGCCGCATCAATCAATTGTACGCCGTAACGGTGATAAAATTCCCGTGCTTTGTGGTTGTAGACATTAGCGAGAAAGCTGAGATGCGTTTGCGGATAGACCGGCGCAGGCTGCGCCACGGGTTTACGACGACCTCGTTGATAATGGGCCAGCCGCGCCGCGTCAAGCATATCAATCGCCTCCCGACGGAACTGATTGAGCAGGCTATTTGGCACGAACAACGCCGCCGGTAATGTCACCTGCATATCACGCGCGTAGTAAGGCGTCTGTCCCAGCTTCGCCAGTCCGGCTTTTAGGTTATTCAACGCTTTTTCAGAGTTGTTGGCTTCCTCAAATACCCCGTCAAGCGTATGCGTGATGCAGACACCGTCTTCACTGGTCAGCGTCAGAATAAGCTGTTCCTGCCAGCCGCCCAGCATGATATCAACCGCCACACGGCGCTCACTGGAGGTTTTTGTCAGCGCTTGCTGCCAGTTATGATCCAGATTACGATTCAACGGATGATGCGGACGGACTTTATGCAGGTCGGCAGGCATATCATTTGGCCAAACGCGGTAGCGGTTATGACCGGTTTTCTCCACCGTATTGGCGCGAAAACCTACCACTTCACGCTTAATCAACACGTTCAGACCATCGCCATTCGCCAACGGCTCCGTAGCTTCTACGTCGAGATAATCCTTCGCCACATTCAGCACCTCACCTACCGGCAAGCCAATAAATTTTGGTGAATCAAATGCGCCAATATCACCTTTACGCGCGTTAACAAAATAGTCGGTGCTGCCGCGATGGAAAGTTTTCTCCGTGGAGGGAACAAAAAAGTGTTCGGTCCGACCAACCGACGCACGCGCCAGATCGCCACGTTGCTCGATAATCGCGTCCAGCATCTGACGATAATGCGCGGTGATGTTTTTGACATAGCTCATGTCTTTATAGCGCCCTTCAATCTTGAAGGAACGTACGCCTGCATCGATCAACGCGCCGAGGTTAGCCGTTTGGTCGTTATCTTTCATCGATAGCAAATGTTTTTCGTAAGAGACCACCCGCCCCTGATCGTCTTTTAACGTATACGGTAAGCGACAGGCTTGCGAACAGTCGCCCCGATTGGCGCTGCGCCCGGTTTGCGCATGAGAGATATAACACTGCCCAGAATAAGCGACACACAGCGCGCCATGAATGAAGAACTCAATCGTGGCGTCAGTAGCCTGATGAATAGCCGCTATCTGACTCAAATTAAGCTCGCGCGCCAGTACAATCTGTGAAAAACCGACATCGGCAAGAAACTTCGCTTTTTCCACGCTGCGAATATCACACTGTGTACTGGCGTGAAGCTCAATCGGCGGGATATCCAGTTCCAGAATGCCCATATCCTGCACAATCAGCGCATCCACCCCGGTGTCGTACAAATCGGTGATTAACCGCTGCGCGGGCTCCAGCTCATCATCATGCAGGATAGTATTCAGCGTGACAAAAATCCTGGCGCCATAACGGTGAGCAAACGGAACCAGATCGGCGATATCGCGCAGACTGTTACTGGCGTTATGACGTGCGCCAAAACCGGGTCCGCCGATGTAGACGGCATCTGCGCCATGCAAAATCGCTTCGCGAGCAATTGCGGCGTCACGGGCCGGACTTAATAATTCGAGATAGTGAGGTTGCTGGCGCATACAGTCTTTCTTATCCAATAGCAGCGAAATGGCGGCTATTGTAGTCAGAAGCGCAAACTAACGAAATAGTTTTCCCGCTTAACCACGCGGGTAATGGATCAGCGAGTGAAAATGAACCGTCTGGTCACTGCTATTGCGATAGGTATGCGCCATATCACCGGCAAAACGCAATCCTTTACCGGCGTCTATGGTTTGCCATACCCCACCAGTACACATGTCCAGCCGACCCTGAATCACCACCACATGTTCGACAACGCCGGCTTTATGCGGCGTTGATTCGCTGACCGCGCCAGGCGCCAGCAATAGGGAAAAATAGTCAAAACAGAGTTCAGGATCCCATGGAAACAACGGTGTGATTACCATCGCTTGCTGCTGGGGATCGAAGGTCGGAGGAAATTCGGCCTGCGGCGGCGAAATAAACACTGAGAATGGAACGTTCAGGCCCGTCGCAATTTTCCACAGCGTTGCGACTGTCGGGCTGGATTCATTACGCTCTATCTGCCCCAACATGGCTTTTGAGACGCCGGAGATCTCCGCCAGACGCGATAAACTCCAGCCTCGCTGATGGCGTAACATTCTTAACGTGGTCGCCAGATAGTGTGTCAGGTTATCCATTTTCCCCCCCCAGTAAGGCCATAGCGTATCACTTGTACGCTATAACGCACAATGTTTGATGCGGATAATCCCCCATTCTCTTGCCGCTGCAATGCTGGCGGGAATACTGCTACGCTTCGGCCTGCAGGCGTTCGGGACGCTCAACGGAGAGTTTGTCATGTGCGGCGGTATGCTATTGGCGTGGCTACTCTTTAAAGTATTCGCGCCCCGCTATGCCGTTATTGCTGCCATGGTGATGGGAATAACGGTGGCGCTCATCCAGGGTAAGGTGGCGATGAGCGGTATTCATTTCGCGCCGGTGTGGCCCACCTTCGTTCCCCCCCACTTTTCATTCGCTCAAAGCCTGAGCGTCGCGGTACCGCTCTTCCTGGTGACGATGGCATCGCAAAACGCCCCCGGCGTCGCCACAATGAAGGCGTCTGGCTATCAGCTTCCTGTCTCTCCGTTAATGATTTTTACCGGATTGCTGGCGCTGCTGCTTTCGCCATTTGGCGTTTATTCTATCTGCATTGCCGCCATTACAGCCGCCATTTGTCAAAGCCCGGACGCGCACCCCGATCCAACGCGTCGCTGGTTAGCGGCCGCCGCCGCAGGCGTTTTTTATTTACTTGCCGGGTGGTTTGGCGGTTCGATAACCGGGCTGATGGTCGCCCTGCCGGTTAGCTGGGTGCAAATGCTGGCTGGTCTGGCACTGTTAAGTACGATTAGCGGTAGCCTGTATCAGGCGCTTACTCACGAAAGTGAGCGTGACGCGGCAGTTATCGCATTTCTCGTCACCGCCAGCGGGCTAACGCTGATGGGCATCGGATCGGCATTCTGGGGGTTGATCGCTGGCGGGATAGGCTATGCAGTATTAACGAGAACGCGCCGCCCATCGTTGTCTGGCTGATGGTGACCGCTAATCTGCCGGGGTTTGCGCCATCTTGCGATGGCGCCGCAGAATTATTTTTTGTTAACGTCAAACATAGAGGTATCCGTCGCCATATCATCCACGACCTGTTTCAACGTCTCAAACGCCATTGGCGTACTGGAGTTACTCAGGTCTTTACCTTTACCCTGGCGTACTACCTTGACGACCGGCTTGTTGGTCGCGGCATCTATCAGCTCACCTTCAAAATAGAGGTGGGTATCCATGGTCCGGTGGCCCGTCGCCATTTGCGTGCCCGCCACAATCAGCGCTACAGGGATCACCTCATAGAATTGCAGCCCTTCTTTACTGGTATCCACGCCCGTAATCGCCCCGCGGAAAATCAAACTGCGCGGCCCTGGCGTCGTGACCAGCGGTTTGCGCTGTTCAATTGCTGATTTTACTTTAGTGTTCGTATAAGCCAGCAGTTTATCAAGAACTTGCTGCCCGACCTGGGTCGTTGGTTTGGGGACGGGATAGTATGTTATCGGATTGTAAACAATACTGTCATAGTTAGAGTCATTGAAATGTGGATCTACCCAGCGCAACACCGGTTTCCCCGTGGCGGAGGTAGTTTCCTGCAGGTCCGAATAATTTTTTAAGAATCCAGAATACTTATCCGGCTGTGTGACTTTAGACGCACAGCCGGATAACGCCAGCAAGCCAGTAAGCACTGCAACTTTAAATAAAGTATGAGTACGCATGAAACGATCCCTTTAGTCTTCGCAATGATGCAAAGGAAATAATAGCAAAACGAAATCATTCTGGATGCACTAAAAATGGTAACGACAGCACAATTTGAACGCAGCGCCCGACAAAAAAATGCCGAACGCAGCGAGACTTACAGAACTTGCATCGCTCAGGCCGTTTTTCTCGCCAGCATCGTAGCAAAGCGCAGTTTGATACGGTTGCCGTTTTCGTCCGTGCGGTGAAGCTCGCCGACATCTTCGTTGTATTTCAGCATGTCCCATCCTTCGTAATAGCGGCGTAATTCGCCTTCTTTAAAAGCAAACGGGAATCCCACCGTACAGGGAAAGTCCGGCGTATCCATTGCCGCAACAATCAAATTATACCCGCCGGGTTTTGTGCAGCGTTGCATATTGGCAATTAAACTGGGAATGGTTTGCGCCTCAAGAAACATCATAACCACCGTCGAGAGAATAAAGTCGTACTCACCGTCAAAGGTCAATGTATTCAGATCGACAAGGTCGGTTTGCAGATTATCCAGCCCTTCTGCCGCTTTAATACGCTCAAGATTAGCCATACTGGCCGGATTTTTATCCCACGCGGTAACGTCATAACCGTTCGCGGCCAGATACAGACTATTACGGCCATTGCCACATCCCAAATCCAGCGTTCGGCCTGGCGCGACAACCTTTGCCGCCGCCAGCACATCCGAATGCGTGCGGGTTAAACCGTATTTCTCAGTAAAGTAATTTTCGTCACGAACGGTCATTTTTTTCCTCCGTTTTCAACAGTGCAGCGCGCTCAGTGCGAATAAGCAACGTCCCCTGCACCAGCAATAGAAATGTACGAACCAGCAATAAAGCGATAATAGCGTTAGTGAAAATAAACAGCGGGACGGCCAGAATATGGAAAAGCCCTGATTCACTACCGTGACCAAGATGTAACCCCGTGGTCGCCAGCGCGGAAACGCCGAACGAAAAACTCCAGAAGGAAGCATTAAACGGTTGTGATAAATACCAGGGCATTAATCGCAGCATAAATAAAAGCTGTAACAGACCGTAGCCGAATAGCATTTTCGCCAGCGTGTCGCCCTCCCCGCCATTGACGCTCAGCCAGGCGCTACAGGCGACCAGCGCGGGCGCCAGTTGGATACCCAGCGACGTACGCAGCACCGCCGGTAATTCGCCGCAGCTACGCAGTCGCTGCAAAATAACCGGCTCCAGACTTAACCACGAAAAGACGCCTGCGCCTAAAAACACCAGTCCGGCATCATTGTAACCGAGCGCTCCACAGGCCATAGCGCTGATAAAATTATTCGCTACCGTGGGCAGATAAAGCCCCGGGGTTGTCGCTTCTTCCGGATGCGCTCCGCGCCAAAGTCCCGCCGTCTGCCAGGCGGCATACGCCAGTTGTATGACGACCCCCACGCTGAATAGCGCAACGGCCAACGGGCGATACCAGGGAACGAAACCGATCGCGACCAGCATCGTGGTGGCGGGAAACAGGCTGACAAAACTGCTCATTACCGGATGTCGCACTTCAGCCATCACGCTATGGGGAAAGCGCACCAGACGGCTAAGGAACGCCAGGGTCAAGAGTGCCCAAATAATCATCGCCAGGATCACCATGATGTCGCCGGGCCAGTGGCTTATTCCCCATATCTGGCTGGCATAACGCCAGGCGAATCCCATACCGATAGTGCCAAGGACGATGCCAAAATAGCCCGCAGGCAGATTGAGCACGCGATCGCTCTGCTTGTGATTACGCATTTTGTTTAATTTATAAAGTATATTTGAAATGCATTTTATGGAATTTCTGGTTGTTCCGCCAGTACCTTTGCTACGGTTATCTTAATCGTTCACACGGAATTTCCCTATGATCAAATATCGACTGAGTGAAGAACCTCGTGCTTTTACTTATCAGGTAGACGGTGAGAAGAAAAGCGTCTTATTACGACAAGTTATTGCCGTAACGGATTTTAACGATGTTAAAGCCGGAACCTCCGGCGGCTGGGTTGATGCCGATAATGTGCTGTCACAACAGGGGGATTGCTGGATTTATGATGAAAACGCGATGGCCTTTGCGGGCACGGAAATTACGGGTAACGCGCGTATCACGCTGCCGTGCACGCTCTACAATAACGTGCGAATAGGCGATAACGTCTGGGTTGATCGCGCTGATATCAGCGATGGCGCACGGATAAGTGACAACGTCACCATTCAGTCCTCTTCCGTGCGCGGAGAGTGTGCGATTTATGGCGATGCCCGCGTGTTAAACCAGTCAGAAATTCTCGCCGTTCAGGGACTAACGCATGAACATGCGCAGATTTTACAAATTTACGATCGCGCCACCGTGAACCATTCGCGGATTGTCCATCAGGTACAGCTTTATGGCGACGCCACTATCACACACGCTTTTATTGAGCACCGGGCGGAGGTCTTTGATTTCGCGCTCATCGAAGGCAACAAAGACAATAATGTCTGGATCTGTGACTGCGCCAAAGTCTATGGCCATGCGCGGGTTATCGCCGGTACAGAGGAAGATGCGATCCCTACCCTTCGCTACAGCTCGCAGGTAGCGGAACATGCGTTAATCGAAGGCAACTGTGTGTTAAAACATCATGTGCTGGTAGGCGGACATGCTGAGGTACGCGGAGGCCCGATTTTACTGGACGACCGCGTGCTGATTGAAGGCCATGCCTGTATACAGGGCGAAATTCTGATTGAGCACCAGGTCGAGATTAGCGGACGGGCGGCGGTGATAGCCTTTGACGGCAATACTATTCACCTGCGCGGCCCAAAAGTGATCAATGGCGAGGATCGTATTACGCGTACCCCCTTAGTCGGTTCCCTTTAATCCGCATCAATAATGCGGGCATACATATTAACGTCGTGATAGTCGCCGTTAAGATACTCTGCCTGTTTCATACAGCCTTCCAGCGTAAAATGGTTGCGCCGTGCGACCGCGTTACTGGCCTGATTATCAACGCGGCATTTAATGACGAAGCGCCGAATATCGCCGCGCCGGGCATAATGTGTCATCAGCGTCTGTAATGATTGCGACATTATCCCTTGTCCCTGGAGGGACTCATCCAGCCAGTAACCGATATAGGCGGCTTTGTTTACCGGTTCAATGGCATTAAATGAGAGTACGCCCGCCATCTCATTCTGGCAGAAAATCAGGTACATTTTGGCGTAACCACGCTGGTGCAACAGTATATTACCCTGCACATGCTTACGCGTTTCCTCCTGCGACGTGACATATTGCGGCCAGTCGAGCGACTGTTGTAGCCACGCTTTGTTTTTGAGTACCAGTTCGTGCAGCGCCGGAACATGACTTTCATCTGCCGCTCGCAGTTCCAGCGTCGTGCTAACAGGAATAATTTCCACCATCGCGTTGCCCTTCTTCGTTGTTGGTCGTGATCACATAAATAGCCTGGTTTACCGATAACCCGCAGGTGATATGAGCGTTTTTATTGTATCGCCATCACATTATTTTTTATTGGCCATATTTAGCGTATTTCCGCGTGACACATTTCACACTTATCCAACCATTCTCCGCCTATAAAACGCTCAACGACTGATTGTTTTATCACCACGGAGACGCCAATGACCTTTTCTGTGCAGGAAACGCTTTTTTCTTTACTGCGGCTAAACGGGATTTCAGGACATGAAAGCAGTATTGCAAACGTTATGCAGCACGCGTTTGAACAGCAGGCCAAAGACGTCTGGCGGGATCGCTTAGGCAATGTCGTCGCCCGTTATGGCAGCGACAAATCCGACGCGCTTCGCCTGATGATTTTTGCGCATATGGATGAAGTCGGTTTTATGGTACGCAAGATCGAACCCTCCGGCTTTTTACGTTTTGAACGCGTGGGCGGCCCGGCGCAAATTACTATGCCCGGTTCGGTCGTGACGCTTGCCGGACGTTCAGGCGATATCATGGGCTGTATCGGTATTAAAGCATATCACTTCGCGAAGGGTGACGAGCGCACCCAGCCTCCCGCGCTCGATAAACTCTGGATTGATATCGGCGCAAAAGATAAAGCGGATGCCAAACGAATGGGTATTCAGGTGGGGACGCCAGTAACCCTTTACAACCCGCCGCACTGTCTGGGCAACGACCTGGTGTGCAGTAAGGCGCTGGATGACAGGCTGGGGTGTACGGCGCTACTGGGCGTCGCCGAGGCCCTCGCCTCCACACCGCTCGATATCGCGGTATTCCTGGTCGCGTCGGTACAGGAAGAGTTCAATATTCGCGGTATTGTTCCCGTTTTACGACGCGTGCGCCCCGACCTGGCGATTGGTATTGATATCACCCCCTCCTGCGACACGCCTGACCTGCAGGATTACTCTGATGTGCGGGTCAACCACGGCGTCGGCATCACCTGTCTGAACTATCACGGACGCGGTACGTTGGCGGGACTGATTACGCCGCCGCGTTTGCTGCGGATGCTGGAGACCACCGCGCACGAAAATAATATTCCCGTACAGCGAGAAGTCGCGCCAGGCGTCATCACCGAAACCGGCTACATTCAGGTTGAACTGGACGGTATTCCCTGCGCCAGTCTTTCTATTCCCTGCCGCTATACCCACTCGCCAGCCGAAGTCGCCAGCCTGCGCGACCTGGTTGATTGTATCCGTTTACTGACTGCGCTGGCTAACATGTCGCCAGAACAGTTTCCCATTGAGCCTGAAACAGGCGCTACACAAGAGGCACGACCATGATGAAAAAGATCCTTGTGGCATGTGGTACCGGCATGTCGACATCAACCATGATTGCACAAAAACTGCAGGACTTTCTTGCGGAGCAAGGCATTGCGGCAACCACGGCGAAATGTTGTCTGAATGAGATCCCGTTGAATTGTAACGGTATGGATCTCATCGTAACGTCCATGCGTACGCACAGTGACTATGGCATCCCGACGCTCAACGGCGCCGCCCTGCTGACAGGCATCAACGACGACGCATTAAAACAAGAAATCAAGGCGCTGTTAACACAATAAAGGGGGCATTATGTTTGATTACATCCTGTCTCTCGGCGGCACCGTTTTTGTGCCCATCATTATGATTATCATCGGCTTAATCTTTCGTATTCCCTGGCTGCAGGCGGTGAAAGCCGGGGTGACGGTCGGCATCGGTTTTGTCGGCATGGGGCTGGTGATCGTCATGGCGATCGACAGTCTCAGTCCGCCGATTAAAGTGATGATTGAGCGTTTTGGCCTGACGCTGCATATGTTTGACGTCGGCGCCGGGCCCGCATCCGGCGTCGGCTATGCGACGGCCATCGGCGCGATGATCATTCCCGTTATCTTTCTGCTCAACGTCGGTATGCTGGTGACTCGTCTGACCAAAACCATGAACGTTGATATTTATAACTACTGGCACTACGCCATTACCGGAACGGTCGTCCAGTTGATGACCGGCAGTCTGATTTATGGCGTACTGGGCGCGATTTGCCACGCCGCCTTGTCGTTGAAAATGGCCGACTGGACGGCGAAACGAGTACAGAACATTGTGGGTCTGGAAGGGATTTCTATTCCGCAAGGGTATGGCTCCAGTTCCGTGCCGTTGTTCGTATTGCTGGATGCGATATACGAAAAAATACCGTTTATGAAAGGACGCAATATTGATGCTCAGGAGATCCAAAAACGGTATGGGATGGTTGGCGACCCGGTGATCATTGGCGTTGTTCTCGGGCTGATCTTCGGACTTGCCGCAGGCGAAGGCTTTAAAGGGTGCGCAACCTTAATGATTACCGTGGCGGCGATTATGGTGCTGTTTCCGCGCATGATTCGCCTTATCGTTGAGGGATTAATGCCCATTTCCGACGGCGCGCGTAAGTTCTTCCAGAAACACTTTAAAGGGCGCGAAGTCTTTATCGGTCTGGATACCGCAGTGACGTTAGGCCACCCGACCACCATCGCGGTTGGACTGCTGTTAATTCCCATCATGTTAATTCTGGCGAGCATACTGCCGGGCAATAAAGTCCTGCCGCTGGCTGATTTACCGGTTGCGCCGTTTTTTATCTGCATGGCCACGGTTATTCATCGCGGCGATCTGATTCGTACTCTGCTCAGCGGCATCATTGTCATGATTACCGTTTTGCTGATCGCCACCCAGTTCGCGCCGTACTTTACCGATATGGCGCTCAAAGGCGGCTTTAGCTTCGCCGCTGAAAACGCGCAAATTACCGCGCTGTCGGTGGGAAATATGTTTGGCTGGTCAATATCTGAATTGATGTCGCTGGGCATGATTGGTGTGGTTATTGTGGTCGGCATTGTCGCCAGCATCATACTTGTCTTACGTAAACGTGAACTACCGGAATAAGGAGCAACCCAGAATGAGTTGGCTAAAAGAGGTAATAGGAACGGAAAAAGCCGTTATCGCCATGTGCCATTTACGGGCGCTGCCGGGCGATCCCGGGTTCGATACCAGGAAAGGCATGAATTGGGTAATTGACCGCGCCCATGACGATTTAATGGCGCTACAAAATGGCGGCGTGGATGCGGTGATGTTCTCCAACGAATTTAGTCTGCCTTATTTAACGAAAGTCAGACCGGAAACGACCGCCGCGATGGCAAGAATCATCGGTCAGTTAATGAGTGAAATCCGCGTACCGTTTGGGGTAAACGTGTTGTGGGACCCTGTGGCCTCGTTTGATTTGGCGATGGCGACCGACGCAAAATTTATTCGCGAAATTTTCACCGGCGTTTACGCCAGCGATTTTGGCGTCTGGGATACGAATGTCGGCGAAACCATTCGCCATCAGCATCGCATCGGCGCAGGCCACGTGAAAACGCTGTTTAACATCGTGCCGGAAGCGGCGGTGTATCTGGGAAACCGGGATGTCTGTTCAATTGCGAAATCGACCGTATTTAACAATAACCCCGATGCCCTGTGCGTCTCGGGGCTGACGGCGGGCGCTCGCACGGATAGCGCCATACTGAAGCGGGTAAAAGAGACCGTCCCCGACACGGTCGTGCTGGCGAATACCGGGGTGTGTCTGGAAAACGTCGAGGAGCAGCTCTGCATTGCCGACGGATGCGTAACGGCAACCACGTTTAAAAAAGACGGCGTCTTCGCCAACTTTGTCGACCAGGCGCGCGTGGCGAAGTTTATGGAGAAAGTACGCCATATCCGACAATAAAATGGGGATAAGCAAAACGCTTATCCCCTGCAGAGAGCGATAACTCTTCTGCCGATCTCCGTCGCCTTCGCCAAAAGACACGCCGGGGATCGGTTTCAGAGTAACCCGAACCGGCAAGGAGTCAACGATCGATGATTAATGATGTTAAGTGGGTTCAGGCGCAACGCCATGCCAGCGACTGGCGACACGCGCTGGATATCGCCGTTCGTCCGCTGATTACCTTCGGCGCGGCGGCCCCCTGCTACCTGGACGGTATTATTGAGAACACCCTTAAATGGGGGCCATATTATCTTATCGCGCCGGGGATTGCGTTGCCCCATGCCAGACCAGAGCAAGGCGCCAACCATAATCAAATCAGCGTCACTACGTTAGCAACGCCGGTCGCTTTCGGCAATGCGGATTGCGATCCCATCTGGCTGTTGCTTTGCGCCAGCGCCACGGATGCCGAAGCACATATTCGCACCATTCAACGCATCAGCCAGTGGCTAGACTCGCCGGAAAGCGTCGCGATGCTGCAAGATGCGCCAAATGACGCCGCGCTTTTCGCGCAATTAACCGCATTGCGCTGATGGAGGTTTCGATGATCCTGCACCCTTCACTGGCCTCCGCCGATCCGCTGCGCTATGCCGAGGCGTTGACCGCTTTACACGATGCGCCCCTCGGCTCGTTGCATCTGGATATCGAAGATACCAGTTTCATCAACAATATTACCTTCGGTATGAAAACCATTCAGGCAGTCGCACAACACACCCGCCATCCGCTCTCATTTCACCTGATGGTCTCATCACCGCAACGCTGGCTACCCTGGCTTGCAGCTATCCGCCCCGGCTGGATTTTCATTCATGCCGAAAGCGTGCAAAACCCCCCGGAGATTCTGGCGGATATTCGCGCTATCGGGGCGAAAGCAGGACTGGCGCTTAACCCGGCAACGCCGCTATTGCCTTATCGTTATCTGGCATTGCAACTGGATGCGCTGATGATCATGACCAGCGAACCCGACGGACGCGGACAGCAATTTATCGCCGCGATGTGTGAAAAAGTGAGCCAGGGCAGAGAGCATTTCCCTGCTGCGGAATGCTGGGCGGACGGCGGTATTACACTTCGCGCCGCACGGCTGCTTGCCGCCGCAGGCGCACAGCATCTGGTGATTGGCCGGGCGTTATTCACGACGGCGAACTATGATGTGACGTTGTCACAATTCACCGCGCTATAAAGGAGTCATATGCTGATGAGCCAACAGCGCCCCGACCGTATCAAACAGATGTTGCATTACCTTTGGCAACACAGGCACCTCTCAACACAGCAAGCTATTGAGCTTTTTGGCTATGCAGAGGCAACCGTGCGCCGGGATTTTCACTATATTGCCAGCCGTTATCCCGGTATGGTTCGCGGCCATGGTTGTATTGACTTCGACGACAGTACGGAAGATAAAGAATATGTTTTCGACGTTAAGCGGACGTTACAAAGCGAGGCGAAACGCGAAATCGCTGCCCTCGCCCGCACGTTCATCAAGGATGGAGACTGCTTTTTTCTCGACTCCGGCTCCACCTGTCTGGAACTGGCAAAATGTCTGGTCGACGCCAAAGTAAAAGTCATTTGCAATGACATCAAAATCGCTAATGAACTGGGTGGCTTCCCACACGTAGAGAGTTACATTATCGGCGGACTGATTCGCCCCGGTTACTTTTCGGTGGGCGAGAGTCTGGCGCTGGAGATGATTAACGCCTTTGCCGTTGAACGCGCCTTTATCTCCTGCGATGCGCTGTCGATTGAAACGGGCATCACCAACGCTACCATGTTTGAAGTGGGCGTTAAAACGCGCATTATTCAGCGCTCACGCGAGGTCATATTGATGGCCGATCACTCAAAGTTTGATACTGTAGAACCCCATGCGGTGGCGACGCTGTCCTGTATTACTACCATTCTTAGCGACAGCGCGCTCCCGTCTGCTATCGCCCGACGTTATCAGCAGGCGGGGTGCCGTCTCATCATGCCAGACCCCTCATCAGGAGTGCGTTAATGGACATCAGGCAAATGAACAAAACCCATCTGGAGCACTGGCGCGGATTGCGAAAACAGCTCTGGCCCGGTCACCCGGATGACGCCCATCTGGCAGACGGCGAAGAAATCCTGCAAGCCGATCATTTGGCATCATTTGTTGCGATGGCAGACGGGGTGGCGATTGGCTTTGCGGATGCCTCAATCCGCCACGATTATGTCAATGGCTGTGACAGTTCGCCCGTGGCTTTTCTTGAAGGTATTTTTGTTCTCCCCTCGTTCCGTCAACGCGGCGTAGCGAAACAATTGATTGCAGTGGTGCAACGATGGGGAACGAATAAAGGGTGTCGGGAAATGGCCTCTGATACCACGCCGGAAAATACAATTTCCCAGAAAGTTCACCTGGCATTAGGATTTGAGGAAACAGAGCGCGTCATTTTCTACCGGAAGCGTTGTTGAGGGAAATATTCAGGCTCCTTATAGAGAAGTGGTCACTGATTAAAAAGCAGCCTCAATATACAATAATTCCTGTTTCTAAAACGGAGTCCATCAGGACGTCGGGAATAAGACCCGGCAGATGCAAGCCGGGCCTTCATTGCTTACGGTCTTGAGGCCGTACCGTCTGGTGTGCGCGCCATTGTCCAGGATGGGATTCCCCCCTCGCACGGATATTTCGCCGCTTTGGCTTCATCAATGTCAATACCCAGACCCGGCTTATCGTTCAGATAGGCATAACCGTGGTCAATCTCAGGGCAGCCCGGGAAGACATCACGCAGCGCGTCGTTCATTGGCGTGTATTCCTGAATGCCAAAGTTCGGTGAACTCAAATCCAAATGCATATTGGCGCAAACCCCAACTGGAGAAATGTCGCCCGGCCCGTGCCATGCGGTGCGCACACCGTTCAGTTCGCTGTAGACAGCAAGTTTCCTCGCCGGCGTAATGCCGCCGATGGTACTCACGTGGCAGCGAATGTAGTCGATGAGCCTGTTGTCGATGAGCGGCTTCCACTCATTCACATTCACAAACAGCTCACCCATGGATATCGGAGTGGAAGACTGCTGGCGCAGCATTTTCAGCCAGTCGATGTTTTCCGGTGCCACCGGATCCTCAAGATAAAATAGTTGATACTGTTCAAGCGTTTTGGCCAGATTAATGGCAGTCACCGGGGTCACGCGCTCATGTACATCATGAATAAATTCGATGCCAAAACCGAGCTTGTTACGCAGGTGGTCGAACAGACGCGGAACGCTTTTGGCGTAGGCGTCCGGGTCAAAGTAGATGCCGGGCGTTTTGCTGCGCGGTGAACGTTTCGGCTGAATGTTCTTCGCACGTGCCAGCTGCGTGGCGATCAGTTTAAGGTCATCGGTCCCCGCACCGCCATACATTCCCATCTGGCAGCGAACGTACTGGTAACCCTCTTCCATTCTGGCTCGGATGTTATCTTCCACTTCAACTTCATCACCACCATCGGTGTGGCAGTACAGTGGGATCCCATCACGACATTTGCCGCCCAGCAGATCATAAACTGGCATCCCCGCTAGCTTACCTTTGATATCCCACAGTGCCATGTCCACGCCGGACAATGCATTGTTCATGATCGGGCCATTGCGCCAGTAGCCGCTCACCACGCCTGACTGCCAGATGTCCTCAATACGGGTCGGATCTTTGCCAACCAGAAAAGGCGCCATGTACTCATCGATCGCGCTTTTTACCGCGAAGATACGCTGGGTAAATGTCGCACATCCCAGCCCATATAGCCCTGGCTCGTTGGTTTCTATCTTAACGACTGCCAAATCAATGCCGCCCGGCGCCGTCAGAATCGTTTTCACGTTGGTAATTTTCAGGTTACTCACTTTCACTCCTTAACTCAGCGAATTTACCGCATGTCATACCGTTGTGGATGATACAACAGATATACGTAAGTTGTCCTACAACTTTATGCTGTTATATCACGCTTCTTTTACAGCGGATCGCTGCGAGTGCCATTCTGTGACAGCGATCAAACTGCGTTAAATTTAAACCAAATATATACATATAATTCAATTAATTAATATTAATTACGCGGTCGGCATGTGGAGCTGTTTGTGATCCTTGTTGCAAATTCATGGGTGAACTGTTGATTTTATCAGGGCGAAAATTCAACCTAAAAAAGGATAGTCGTCATACAAATTAAACAAGTGAGGAAACAACATGACCGCTTTATTTGATTTAACTGGGAAAACGGCGCTGGTAACGGGTTCTGCACGAGGACTGGGCTTTGCCTACGCAGAGGGTCTTGCCGCTGCGGGTGCACGGGTTATCCTGAATGATATTCGCGCCACGCTGTTGGCCGAATCAGTGGATACGCTGACCAGAAAAGGCTACGACGCGCATGGCGTGGCTTTTGACGTCACCGATGAACTGGCGATTGAGGCAGCTTTTAGCAAACTTGATGCAGAAGGGATCCATGTTGATATCCTGATCAATAACGCCGGTATTCAGTACCGCAAACCAATGGTCGAGCTGGAGCTGGAAAACTGGCAGAAGGTGATCGACACTAACCTGACCAGCGCATTTTTAGTCTCCCGCTCGGCGGCAAAACGGATGATCGCCCGCAACAGCGGCGGCAAAATTATTAATATCGGCTCGCTTACCAGCCAGGCGGCCCGCCCGACTGTTGCCCCGTACACGGCAGCAAAAGGCGGCATCAAAATGCTCACCTGCTCGATGGCTGCTGAATGGGCGCAGTTTAATATCCAGACTAACGCCATTGGACCTGGCTACATTCTGACCGACATGAACACCGCGCTTATTGAAGACAAGCAGTTCGATAGCTGGGTGAAAAGCAGCACCCCTTCTCAACGTTGGGGTCGTCCGGAAGAGCTCATCGGCACCGCCATCTTCTTATCATCCAAAGCATCAGATTATATCAACGGGCAGATTATTTACGTCGATGGTGGCTGGCTCGCAGTTTTATAAGTCGCCCGCACTCTACCTACTCGCCTTTAAAATTGATGGCATGTGTTTACCCCGATGCATGCCGATATAACACAGGTATTATTATGAAGGCTTCAAGACAACGACTCTTTATTCTCACATTGCTGTTTATTGTGACTGCAATTAATTATATGGATCGCGCCAATCTTGCCGTCGCTGGTTCGAATATCCAGAATGATTTCAGTCTGACGCCAACACAACTGGGTTTGCTTTTCTCCATGTTTACCTGGGCCTACGCTGCCAGTCAAATTCCTGTCGGCTATGTTCTTGATCGCATTGGCTCACGTATTCTTTATGGTGGTGCGATTATTCTGTGGAGTATTTTTACCTTTATGATGGGGTTCGCCTCACACCATTTATTCGCGACGGCAACCGCTTCATTTGCAATGCTTCTGGCCTGCCGCGCATTAATTGGTGTTGCCGAAGCGCCATCCTTCCCGTCTAACACAAAAATAATCGCCACCTGGTTCCCGGACCATGAACGTGCCCGTGCGACCGCGATTTATTCCAGTGCACAATATATCGGTCTCGCGCTGCTGACGCCTGCCCTCGCCTTTATTGTGGCTAACTACGGTTGGGAAATGTCGTTTTATCTGTCCGGTGGCGCCGGTATTCTGTTTGGCATCTACTGGCTTATGTATTACCGCGCTCCACAGCACAGCACTGCTGTGAACCAGGCCGAACTGGATTATATCAAAGCAGGCGGCGGCTATGGCTCGGAGAACCAATCCTCCGTGAGTGCAAAAATCAGCTGGCAAAATATTAAATTCTTCCTCAGCAAAAAAACGATTTGGGGTTTGTTCATCACCCAGTTTGCCTGCTCGTCTACGCTCTATTTTTTCCTGACCTGGTTTATTGTTTACCTGGAAAAAGGACTGCATCTCTCTATTTCCAAAGCCGGGATAGGCGCCATGCTGCCCTATATTATGGCGATGCTTGGGGTGCTCTGTGGCGGTACGCTAAGCGACATGCTGCTGAAAAAAGGAAAATCCCGAACGCTGGCACGAAAATTACCCGTTATGGCTGGCCTGTGCGTCACCATGATTATTGGCCTGGTCAATTTCTTTGAAAACCAGCCAGTTATTGCGATTGTCATTCTGTCTGTTGCGTTCTTTGCCAACGCCTTTTCAAACCTGGGCTGGGTGGTCTGGAGCGATGTAATTCCCCGTAATTTTCTCGGGACTATGGGTGGCTTTTTAAATATTTGCGGCAACCTTTCGGGGATCGTTAGCCCAATTGTTATTGGGGTTATTCTCCAGCGCACGCAAAACTTCCAGTATGCCATGTGGTATATCGCAGGCGTCGCCGGACTGGGCTTATTAGCCTACATATTCCTGGTGGGCAAAATTGAAGTGATCCTGCCTGGAAAAAAGAATGCCGACACTGTGGATAAGAATGCCATTAACCCGGCAACTGCCAACAAATAATGAGGTCATTATCAAAATGGAAAAAATAACCTGTAACTCTTGTCTGGCCCATGCGGAAAAAGACGTACGCTTTGAATCACGTGAAATAGAGCACAGTGAACATGACGTCGTCGTGAAGGTCGCCTGCGGCGGCATCTGTGGCTCTGATATTCACTACTATCAGCATGGCCGCGCGGGGATGTCTGTCCTCAAGCATCCGATGGTGATTGGCCATGAGTTTGTTGGCGTGATCAGCAAAGTGCCAGCAGGCAGCGACCTGAAAGTGGGCCAGACGGTTGCGGTGAACCCGTCCAGCCCATGCAATCAGTGCGAGATGTGCCTTTCCGGCCATCAAAATCTGTGCGGCTCCATGCGCTTTATGGGCAGCGCGCAGTTCAATCCGCATGTGAATGGCGGTTTTTCTGAATACGTGGTGGTAAAACCGGAGCAATGCATTCCTTACGACAGGCGCGTGCCCGCAAACGTGATGGCCTTTTCGGAGCCGCTGGCGGTCGCCATTCATGCAGTAAAAAAGGCAGGCCAGTTGACCGGCAAACGCGTACTGGTGATTGGCGCAGGCCCCATTGGTTGTCTGATCCTCGCGGCGGCGCGCAGTGCCGGAGCATCTGAACTGGTAGCATCCGATCTCAGCCCACGCTGTCTGGAACTGGCACGCCAAATGGGGGCCACAGCGGTGATGGATCCGCGCGATGAAGAACAGGTTGCCCATTATCAGCAGCATAAAGGCTACTTTGATGTCGTGTTTGAGGCCTCCGGCGCGCCGATTGCCGTGGCATCCACCGTCGACTTCACCCGCCCTGCCGGCACCATCGTTCAGGTGGGGATGGGCGCCAGCCCGGTAAGCTGGCCGGTGTCAACGATGCTGGTTAAAGAACTCAACTGGGTCGGCTCATTCCGTTTTATCGGTGAGTTCATCACCGCGGTACGCTGGCTGGAAGATGGGCGCGTCGATCCTCGCCCGCTTATCAGCGCCGAGTTCCCGCCCCAGCAAATTGAAGACGCGCTGATTACCGCCACAGACAAAAATGTCTCTGCTAAGGTACTCATTCGTTTCGATTAACGGTGAAAAGCGCCCGGCCGGGCGCTTTGTTCTTAAAAGAGAATTGTTATATAATAAAGCACTTCAGCGACATCTTAACGGATACCCATCTTGAGCATAAAATCCATTCAAAAACAGAATGTTGTAAATGAAATTTATGATCAGATAAGTAGCAAACTGCTGGACGGCAGTTGGGCGCCGGGTAGCCGTTTGCCCTCAGAAGTGGAACTGACCGCCTCATTTAACGTCAGCCGGGTCAGCGTTCGCAGCGCAGTACAGCGTTTTCGTGACCTGGGGATTGTGGTGACGCGTCAGGGCAGCGGCAGCTACGTGAGCGAAAACTTCACCCCGCAGATGTTGAGTAACGATCCCCGCCCAATCATGCACCTTAGCCGCGAAGAGTTTCACGATATGATGATTTTTCGTCAGACCGTGGAGTTCAAATGCGTGGAGCTCGCCGTCACACACGCCACCGATGATGACATTCGCCAGCTCGAGGAAGCATTGAACAACATGCTGATCCACAAAGGTGATTATAAAAAATACTCGGAAGCGGACTACGAGTTCCATCTGGCGATTGTCAGGGCATCGCACAACAGCGTGTTCTACAACGTGATGAGCTCGATTAAAGACATCTATTACTACTATCTTGAAGAGCTTAACCGTGCGCTGGGTATTACCCTTGAAAGTGTGGAAGCCCATATCAAGGTCTACATGTCGATAAAGAATCGCGATGCCAGCACGGCCGTCGAAGTGCTCAATGAAGCGATGTCAGGCAATATTATTGCGATCGAAAAAATCAAATCTACAGAGACATCAGGGACAAAATAACCGTTGGTTACAAGCTCAAGTAGTAGAGCAATTTAACATATCTGAATCCGAAATAGTTGCCATCAACTATTTAGTGACATAGTCCCACTTTAAAATCGTGGCAGTGCGGCCTGAAATCAGCGAAGCTTCAAATAGCCAAGCCCCCTTAACATACAATAATTTTCATCATCATTCCCTTTATTGCTTAACCGCTTCTGCCTGAATTTTTATATCGACAACTTTCGTCATCCCCATATCGACCAGATAATCTACCCCCCACTGGGTGCGATCTATTTGCGTGACAAAATCACCACCGCAAACCTGCGCCTTGAATATCGGGCTCATATAACAGCCAAACTTGGTGGTGGTTAAGGTGACGGGCTTCGTTACTCCCTTCATTGTTAGCAAACCGTCAATAGAAACCAGTTTATTATCTTCAAAATGCCATTTTGTTGATTTAAATACCATTTCTGGATATTTTTCCGCATCCAGAATATCGCTACTGCGAATATGGTTATCAAACGCATCCACCCCGGTATTTAAGGCGCTCACGGGAATCGTCACGCGCATCTCTGCATCTTGCTTTTCCGGCTGATATTTCAGTTCGCCGCTAATAGCATAAAACCCGCCATGATTGGTTGAGGTCTGGAAATGATCGATATTAAATACCGCATTGGTATGCGTATTATCAAATTTATATACATCTGCATGAGCAGCACTTAATAAACCCAGAGACAGGACAACACCAAGAAAGCTCTTTTTCATTATATTCACTTTATATCTTAAATAAGGTGAAGCTATCTTAATGTTCCCTGTCCGCAGGATCGAGAGGGATAAACAGGAAGGACTGTTGCAAAAATAGAACGATGGAAAGGCCGTGTCACAAAAACAGCGGCTCACGAATGAGTTTATGTCAGGGCTATTTCCGGAACCTGTACCGCCTTTGTGGCGGTACAGAAGGCAAACTGACTAACGCATGATACGATCGTCGACATAACGGCGCTTATCCGGCGCGGGCGGGAAATACTGATACAGCCAGGTTTCGCTGATAGCTTCCCCCTGGCAGCGCAGGAACATACGCATATCCACCGGTGCCGTAGAATCCGAGGTCGGATACCAGTCAAACTGGATACGATAACCGTCGAAAGGCTCGACGTAGAGGATCTCAATCTGCTTCGCCTCGCCACTGGAAAGCGTAATCACCGGCTCAATGCCTTTTGGCGCGGCCGCTTTCAGATCGCCGCCGACAAAATCAATAGCAAAACGGCGCGCCCATTTATCCGGGTAATGTTCGCCCGGCGCCCAACCTTCGGGAAAGCCGCCCATCCCTGTACGGGTCGCCATGACCCGCGCAAGCGGAGATTGTACCGGCGGCTGCGCGCTCCAGTACAAACGATAATTAAACGCCAGCGTATCCCCGGCTTTGATCGCTTTTTCCGGCTGCCAGAAACAGACCACATTATCCAGAGTTTCGCCAGTGGTTGGGATCTCCATCAGGCTAACTGCGCCTTTCCCCCACTTACTACGCGGCTCCACCCACAGGCTCGGACGTTTGTTGTACCAGCCCATCACATCCTGATAATGCGAGAAATCGCGATCGAGTTGCAGCAGGCCGAACCCTTTTGGGTTATCGTCCATATATGCATTGAACTGCAATTTCTGCGGATTATTCAGCGGGCGGCAAATCCACTCGCCGTTACCCCGCCACATCGCCAGCCGATCGGAGTCGTGAATTTGCGGGTGAATGGTGTCGCATACCCGACGTTCATTATTCCCACAGCTAAACATACTGGTCATCGGCGCAATGCCAAGTTGCTTTATATCTTTACGGGCGTAGAGATGGTTTTCTACATCCATGATCACCTGCGATTTTTCGCAATGAATCACAAATTTATACGCGCCCGTCACGCTAGCGCTGTCCAGCAGAGCGTAAACGGTAAACGTAGTATCGCCCGGCTTCGCGGTGTCAAACCAGAATGCGGTGAAGTCAGGGAACTCTTCCTGACCGTCAGTATAGGTATCTATCGCCAGCCCGCGAGCCGACAGGCCATACTGATAAGTATCATCTACCGCCCGGAAATAACTGGCGCCCAGGAAGGAGACGACATCGCGCCGCGCCAGTTCCGGCGCTTTAAAGACACGGAAACCGGCGAAACCGAGATCGCTCTGCCCTTCCAGTTGCGTCGTATCGACGCCGGCATCGTTGTATTTAAACAGTTCCGGGCGAAAATGAATCTCGCGAGCAAGATGCGTCGTCGTATCAACGGAAAACATGCGTACGCGACGACGAAAGCCCATCCCTACGTGGAAAAACTGAATATCGAGCTGCCGGTTGGCAACACCGTTCCAGAGTGAATGCGCCGCGTCATACTGAATGCTGTTATAGGCCTGCGGCGTCAGATTGGCGAGCGTATCCGGCAAGGGTCCCGGCGCGCCGCCCCAGGGCTTTTTCGCTAACGCCTGGGCCATTGATTGCAGACCAGCAAAATCAAAACGGACAATTTTACCATCCGCAATATCGGATTCCGCGGCAAACACCGCCTGAGAAAAGAGTGAAGCAATACCGCTGGAACCGCACACGGCGGCCATTGCCATTGAACCTTTAATAAATCGTCTACGATTCATACCTGAAAATGAGTCCTTCTGGTCTTGTGAATGGTCCCGCGCTGGTTTTTTCAGCAGCAAGAATGTGCCCGTTTCTGACCGCTCACTCTAGACAAAATTCATTAATAATCCAATTGTTGGTCGCCTGGAAACTGTGCAAAAGCGTAAATATTTTATGTCGATAAGAACCGACCGAATCGGATGTAAACCTCACGCAGCATTCTTCAGGTTATGAAAAGTTTATTCCAGACTAACGTGATGTTTCATGACTCGTTTAAACAGCGCCAGACGCGCACGCATAAAGCGGTTTTCCACTTTAAAACCGGCAAGTTTGTTCAGCCCAATCCGCAACAGACGATCTCGCCCCCGAATGCTGGCGGGCCAGCGAACCGGGCCGTGCAGCACGTCGCGCGTGCGGCTGGCATGACGAGCGAAATTCACCCAGTAATCCGCCACCTGCGAGGCAAAGGCCAGGTCATTCTCATTCACATAATGGCATGTGGGCTCAGCCCGCGTTAACGTATCGAATACATACGGTATTTCATTGCCATGACAGGCGCCATTCGCGTAGGTGTTATGCTCCGCCTCGGCGACATAATCAAACCAGTAACGCCAGCACGGTTCGCCGATCCGCTGCTGCGCTTGCATGACGACATAACCCAACGTGGTAAATACCATATCCCGACAGACCTGCCGCCCTAGCGCTTCGTCGCCTTTCACTCCAGGATAAAGCAGCCGGATTAACCCCAGGCCAACACGCCGCTCACGGCGCATTTTTTGAATTTGACCGGCAATATCGACGCCAAAAACAGCCAATACGCTGGCTTCATCGCTATTCGAGCCGATCATCACCGGTATTGGATGCTGTTTCGCCGCAAAGAAGGTTTCCAGCATCGGATGCGGCAGCACGACGTCGCCGGAAATCGGCGTCGGCGCAATTTTAAAAGGCGCGTCCAGCGGCCAAAACGTCTCTGCCGGTAAAGCGCGTAGCTGTTCGGCAGTGGCATGGGCTAAACCAAGATGTTCCGCCAGCGCAACGCCTTTTTTTAGCGCCACCTCGCGGGGCGTATCCGGCAGCGTATAACCACTCTGAATAATCGCTTTATGAAAAAGCCCCTTCGCCAACGGCGAAGCCATCAACGACAGCACGCTGCGGGCGCCGGCGGATTCGCCAAATAACGTCACATTCTGCGTATCGCCGCCAAATGCGGCAATATTGTCCTGCACCCAACGCAGCGCAGCGATTTGATCGAGTAAAGCGAAATTATGAATACACTCCGCCCCTTCGCCTTCCAGCGCCGGATGCGCGAAAAAGCCCAGATGGCCAAGCCGATAATTGACCGTCACCACGATTGCGCCGCGCTTCGCCAGCGCCTGACCGTCATAGGGCGGCAAACTCCCCGCGCCAATGGTGTAACCGCCGCCGTGTAGCCAGACCATGACCGGCAACGGTTCATGACGCACGGCGGGAGCCCAGACGTTCAGATAGAGACAGTCTTCGGAAAAATTTCCCGGATCGCCGCCGCCGAGTTCGCGACACCAGGTAATATCCTGCCAACTGGCGCAGGAGAAACAATCCGCCTGGCGCACATCCTGCCAGGGCGTAACAGGCTGCGGCGCACGCCAGCGTAGCTCCCCTGTTGGCGGCGCGGCATAAGGTATACCGCGCCAGATATGGGTTTCTTCCTGTACGACGCCCACGATTTTACCGTGACGCGTCGCCACCAGCGGGATGGAGGGATTCAACATAACGCCTTCCTTTTACAGTATCCTCACAGCCTGTGAAGCTTACCGCTTTTAAAGCAGACCGCAACGGCGTTTACTGCGTTCTTCCGCTTCCTGATATAACGAAAATTCATCCCGTACAGCACATCCCAGCGCCTGTTCAAAGGCGTCGCGGCTGGCATTGCCGTGGCTTCTGGCCAGCGTTTCATTTCCCAAATTCGACTGAAAAATGCCGGCTGCGCTGACCGGAAGAAAATCTTCATAGGTAATCGGCTGCGCGATTACCCAACCGCGCTCAATAAGCGGCTGCGGATCGTCGCCAGGATGGATCGCCTGACGATGCGCCTCACCGGAAGGCGTTAAGCGATAGCGGAACCAGGCAAGCCCCTGCTGGCGAAGCAGAAATTCGCTATCCGGAAAGGCGTTAAAGACCTCCCGCAAATGGAGTTGATGCGTGAAGTTATCCTTACCCGTTCCCGCCTTGTGCAACAGCTCGTCATATAATCGACGACCTTTTGGCGTCAGCGCGACGCCACGTTGCTCAATTTCGCCGAAGCGCGCCGTGTGCGTACCCTGCTTTTCATCAACGAAGAGCACCTGCTCTTCCAGGGCTTTGAAACTGGTTTGCCGCAACAGAATAGGCACTTCGCGGCGAGGCGGACCTTCGATAAGAGTTTTAGGCGTAATGCCGCACTCCGGCATCATGGCCTGTACCCGGTCGATATCCAGAGTACGCGGCGTCAGATGGTTAATGTGACATCCCGGAAAACAGACCACGTCGGCAATTAAACGATGCTCACGATGCAGGCTGCGGTACGTTTCTTCATCAACGGTAGCCTGACGATGCCAGCGAAAAGTCTCCAGCGTTTCACGGACAAATTCTTCGGCCTGAGCAGCACTAAAACCGCCCTGCTCGTCGTACTCATCCAGCAATTGTCGGCAGCGCGATGTAAAAATATCCCGCTGCGATAAGATTTCCGCCGCCCGCTGGCGTAATGCCGCGTTTTCAATGAGCTCCAGGCGTAATAGCGAAGTGAACATGCGAAAGGGATTACGCGAGAGCGAAGCCTCGTCAATGGGACGAAATGCCGTGGAGTGCACAGGCACGCCCGCCTGAGAGAGATCGTAATAACTTACTGGGTACATCCCCATGATGGCGAATATCCGACGCAAGGTAGAAAGTTCTTCTGCGGTGCCAACACGAATGGCGCCATGCCGTTCCACGTTCAATCGCGCCAGTTCATCGGCATTAGCCAACTGCTCATGCAGTTTGGGATTATTTTCCAGCACCGCCAGATTCACGTCAGCCACAAGTTCCAGTAACGTACCGTACTGCGGAACTTCCTGCTGGTACATTGCCGACATTGCCTGCGAAAAGTGTTCCCGAATCTCATCTGCCGTGATGGTGTTCGCCATAATGTCATGCCTCCAGTGAATGTTACCTGGAGTGTAGAAAACCTCATCCATTCCGGGGAGAAGAATTTATAAAGTGTGTTCCGACCTGAATTCATTATGCAGAACGGATTGACATGAGCTGGCATATCCCCGACCAGATCGCGGCTTAACACGCTTAACGGCAGTTGAATCATCAGTAAAATAAAACAGTTGTAACTTGAAATGGTAAAATGTTAATAATATTTTGCTATCAGGTTATCAAAAACAAACAACTTTACTTGTCACCCGCACGGCTCTGTTTTTAACATCGCTTATGGAAAAAAATGGTCTGTTTAGTCAGCGCATTCGGTTGCGCCACCTTCATACATTTGTAGCCGTTGCGCAACAGGGAACTCTGGGGCGCGCGGCTGAAACTCTTAACCTGAGCCAGCCAGCGCTTTCTAAAACGCTGAACGAACTGGAACAACTCACCGGAACCCGTCTGTTTGAACGCGGGCGACTGGGCGCGCAATTAACGGTTCCTGGCGAACAATTTTTGACTCATGCGGTAAAAGTATTAGATGCATTGAATACCGCCGGGCAGGCGCTGAATCGCAAAGAGGACGCCAGCGCCGATGTGGTGCGTGTTGGCGCGCTCCCCACCGCTGCGCTGGGTATACTCCCGGCGGCTATTGGGCGGTTCCATCAACAGCAAAAATCGACCTCGTTACAGGTCGCGACCATGAACAATACGATGTTGCTTGCGGGTCTGAAATCAGGCGAGATCGATCTGGGTATTGGCCGCATGTCAGACCCGGAATTAATGGGCGGTTTAAATTACGAACTGCTGTTTTTAGAATCGCTTAAATTAGTGGTACGCCCCGGTCATCCCCTGTTACAGGAGACGATCACGCTCAGCCGGGTTATGGAATGGCCGGTAGTCGTCTCGCCAAAAGGCACGGTACCGCGCCAGAATGCGGAAGCCCTGTTGCAAAGCCAGGGGTGTAAAATGCCTGCCGGATGTATCGAAACGCTATCCGCATCGTTATCACGACAACTGACCGTAGATTACGATTACGTCTGGTTCGTCCCCTCTGGCGCGGTTAAAGAAGATCTTCGCCAGGCGACGCTGGTCTCATTACCCGTGCCGACCCAGAGCGCGGGCGAGCCGATAGGTATTCTTACGCGAGTTGATATCCCGCTCTCAACCGGGGCGCAAATGCTGATTGCGGCGATCCGTAAATCGATGCCGCTGTGATAGCGGCTGTCGGAGAATAAACGCGCCCGCGGCTAAAATAGCCCGCTGGCGCGACGCTTACTAAAGGAAGGATGATCGCATCGTCGCGCCAGTATCCTGTAAATGAAACGCATCAACGGCTTGCGTCAAGCGGGCGGCCTGTTCTTCAAGCGAAGCCGCCGCCGCGGACGCCTCTTCGACCAGCGACGCGTTTTGTTGCGTAACCTTGTCCATCTCAGAAATCGCCTGACTGACCTGAACAATACCGCGACTTTGCTCATCAGAGGCTGCCGCGATATCGAGCATAATATCGGTGACGCGTTTGACGGCATCCACAATCTCATTCATGGTGCTCCCCGCAGCGATAACCTCTTCAGATCCTTGTTCAATCAGGCTGACCGATGCGCCGATCAAGCCTTCAATCTCTTTTGCCGCCTGCGCGCTGCGACTGGCGAGGGTACGAACCTCACTGGCGACCACCGCAAAACCGCGTCCTTGTTCCCCGGCGCGTGCCGCCTCGACCGCCGCGTTCAGCGCCAGGATGTTGGTCTGGAAAGCGATACTGTTAATGACGACGGTAATTTCCGAGATTTTTTTCGAGCTGGTGGAAATATTCCCCATCGTTTGTACGACCCCGGAAACCATCTGGCCTCCGCGGCTGGCTTTACCGGAAGCATCTTCCGCCAGTTTGCTGGCGTGATGCGCATTATCCGCATTCTGCTTAACGGTTGCCGTCAACTGTTCCATACTGGCCGCGGTTTGTTCAATGGCGGCAGCCTGCTGTTCAGTACGAGAAGATAAATCCGTATTACCAGCGGTAATTTCGCTGGTGCCTCGATAAATTTCCTCCGCCCCCTGACGCACCGCCCCTACCGTTTGTTGCAACGCATGCTGCATCTGCTGAAGATGATGACTCAGGCGACCAATTTCACTGCGTCCTGTGGGCTCGTCAGCCATGGTCAGATCGCCGGCCGCAATGCGTTCGATACGTGACGCAGACTGCTGCAAGGGTTGTATCACCGTGCGACGCAGCACCATGAAGGTCATTAACGTCAATACCAGCGCCAACGTAAATGCGCCAATCATAAACATCATACCGAGTCGGGTACGTTGGTAAGCCTGCTCGCTAAGTAGTCTTGCCCGCTCGGTGCGCAGTTCAATCGCTTTCAACAGGACATGGTTATATGCTGCATCCAGTTGTTTTGCCTGCTCGTTTTCATGATTAATGATCGCTTCGAACATGCCATTTTTGGCAAATTTCAGCATCGGTTGCAGGCCGTTGATATAGGCGGTGTAGCGGGCGTTTAACTCGTTATCTAACGCGTCATCGGCGGGTGTTTTCACCGCTCTGGACATATAAGCGTTAAAGCCGTCCTGAGACTGCTTGATCCGCGTTTCCGCAGCGGCAATATTGGCTTTCATTTCATCCATTTCAGCAATCCGGCTCGCCGCGCCAGCGTGGATCATATTGATACGTGCGGTACGTAAGTGGTTAGCGCTGTTGGATAATCCCATCCGTACCTGAATCTCGTCCGTGACATCACGCTGATCGCGATCGGCTTGTAACAGAAAATAGCCTGCCAGCCCGGCGCTCAAAGCAAAAAGAAGAAGGATGCCACCGAGAATGGAGGAAAACAGCGGAACCAGCCGAATATGATGCAGGAAGCCCAGTTTATGCGAGGCTTGCATCGAGAATGTGTTGCCCATGACCGTCGACTCTCTTGTAGGTTTTATGCGTAAAACACGCCCGTTAGATAGTCATCGGCACTTCGTGACGTTTGCTTATCGCGAAAAGCATCGCCTTCGTCACATTTTCACAACATTCATTCCAGAAAATTCAGAAAAGTGCCAGCGGAAAATCCGCTGGCGGATGAATCAGTTATCGCCAAAGTGGATAACAGTACGGATGGATTTACCCTGATGCATCAGTTCAAAGGCATCGTTAATCTGCTCCAGCGGCAGGCGGTGAGTAATAAAAGGATCTAAACGGATTTTACCGTTCATCGCATCTTCGACCATCCCTGGCAGCTGCGTGCGCCCTTTCACGCCGCCAAAGGCGGAGCCACGCCAGACGCGACCGGTCACTAGCTGGAAGGGACGGGTTTTGATTTCCTGCCCTGCCCCCGCTACGCCAATAATAATGCTTTCGCCCCAGCCTTTATGACAACATTCCAGCGCTGCTCGCATCACGTTAACGTTGCCGATACATTCAAAACTGAAATCTACGCCGCCATCAGTAAGCTCAACAATAACGTCCTGGATCGGTTTGTCGTAATCATTCGGATTAATAAAGTCCGTGGCCCCCATTTCGCCCGCCAGCGTAAATTTTTCCGGATTCGTGTCGACAGCTAAAATACGCCCGGCTTTAGCCTGAACCGCGCCCTGAATAACCGCCAGCCCAATACCGCCTAAACCAAAAACGGCAACGGTGTCGCCCGCTTTCACTTTAGCGGTGTTATGGACGGCGCCAATACCAGTCGTCACGCCGCAGCCCAACAGACACACTTTATCCAGCGGCGCCTGCGGGTTCACTTTCGCCAGAGAAATTTCCGCGCAAACGGTATATTCGCTGAACGTGCTGGTTCCCATATAGTGATAAACGGGTTCGCCGTTATAAGAAAAGCGGGTAGTGCCATCCGGCATCAGCCCTTTTCCCTGAGTGGCGCGTACGGCCTGACAAAGGTTAGTTTTACCGGACTTACAGAACTTACACTCGCCGCATTCCGCCGTATACAGTGGAATAACATGATCGCCGGGTTTCAGGCTGGTGACCCCCTCGCCGACCTCGACTACCACGCCGCCGCCTTCGTGACCCAGGACTGCCGGGAATACGCCTTCCGGATCATCGCCGGAAAGGGTAAAAGCATCGGTATGGCAAACGCCGGTATGAGTGATTTTGACCAGAACTTCGCCTTTTTTCGGCGGCGCAACGTCAATCTCGACAATTTTTAACGGCTGACCGGGACCAAAAGCAACTGCTGCACGTGATTTCATATATCTCTTCCTGTTACGGTGAGGGAAATTGTTATTTTAGATAAGCGCGAAGAAGATGGCCGATTTCCGCCATCCGAACCGCGCGCTGATCTGGCGTAGTCTCCCCGCTGACCAGCTCATCTTTCAGATGGATTTCAACCATTTCACTCATCAGGCCATTAGACGCGCCGCGCACGGCGGCAATCTGTTGCAGAATCGCCAGACAAGGTTCGCCAGACTCAAGCGCCCGCTCCAGCGCTTCGACCTGCCCGCGTATGCGACGAACACGGGTAAGGATACGTTTTTTATCTTCAGGTGAATGCGGCATTCGACCTCCATATACTATAGGGGGGTATACTATCAGAATTTTATGTTTATGTAATTGTAAAATTACACACAATATAAAAATCAATAGCTTATAGATTTCCGGCATAGACCATCAAGAATCAGTTCACATTCAGCATATTCAGCTCATGGGAACTTTTTCAGGCCACAGACAATAAACACCAAAGCTTTCTTTCTAAGCTGCAATGTTCTGCCCGACTGGGGCACAGAGGTAATGCCGGTAAATCCAGTCCCATTACCCAGAAGTAAATATTTGCTTAATAGTTTTTATTTACTCACCAGGTGGTAATGAATAAAGGTTATGATATGCAGATGTCAGTCTTGTAAGAACGTAACATCACAACTGCGATACACCGCCGACGGGTAGCGAAAATATCTTAACCCTGTGTCTTTCCAGGCTTAGTCAATGTGGACAAAAAATCAAATGAGCGTTATTTGAAAGATTTTTAATACCCAAAAGCGTCATCATTATTGTTAATTTGAAACCAATCTCAGGTAATAATCCATGCCTATTTCGATTTGTAAACATGGTGCTCCTTTTGTTGTTCAACATGAAAATCGGTACGGTTCCGGTGCAAGTCAGTCATCATCACTTTCAAAATCAATCCGCCATATTAGCAACTCTCATGAGGAAATAAAATTTATAAGTTGCTATAGTGCAAATGGAGCCTGTTTTTCCAATGCACAGATGCTAGCCAATGCCTCAGGGAGGCCTGTTATAGGTTACTATGGGAAAATAAATAAGTTAACAGCCAGTCTGGATAATAGCGGTCGTATATTCCGCCCACAGCATAAGCTTGCGGCCAATATTTGTTATGTAGGTAATCGGCTTCTGAGCGCTCCAGTTCAACTTGGGTTTGGCCTGAAACATCTGCTAACCTGTCACTCAAATGGTAATGTCAGATAAAGTGTCATGCCATGTCCTTCCCGGCATTGCTATTCCACATCCTACAGATATGGGCGCTCAGTTCTTTCCTCAATCGTTGCTATGGGAAGTTCTGCCGTCATTTCACGCTCTTGCCAACCAGCATTTTATTAAAGCCTGACTTTTACCAGAGTAATTTCATAAGAGTGCCCATCTTCTGGTCTAAAAATAATAAATCTATTGTTATTTTTAGTAAAGGATTTCGACAAAATAAAACTATCATGATATCTGGCCAGGACGTAGTACCAGCCTCCATCATACAATATCATTTCGTATTCTTTCTTTAATTGTGGTTTATAGATCCCAACAAAAAAAGAAAATATAAAAAAATATATAATAAAACCAAGCATAACTATAGTGAAACAATGCCTTCGCACCCAACTGAGTTGCGTAAAACAAATCACCGGCATCAATTTACTATAAAAACGCATCCCCACCGATAAGCATAAAGCCACCAGTAAAATGATAAAAAAAAGCTCCCACAAAAACGATTCTGTTAAGAGAGAAAACTCGATAACAATTGGAATAAAGAACAAAACCGCTGCCAAAAAAAGACGTAAAAAGCTAAGGTCGTGGATACGTACTTTTTGCTTTACTAGAAAAAATAATAGAATACCCACTCCCCACGCTATTATGAATATAGCCATCAGGCTAATCGCATGGAATAGACTTCGGGCAATGTTGTCAGGGCCGACGCCTACATACCACCACGGGAAACCATAGTACGCGGAGACGCCCCAGCCATAAAAATAGGCGCTTCCCCATCCCAAACCACCTAAATAGGCCAAAAGCATCGAAGAGTTTTTAATAATTGAATCATCATTCATTATAGTTAACTCACTTAAGAAATATTTAATATGAAAATAGAAATCAAAATGTCACATAAAACACTAGCACTTTAGCAATAATAGTCGGATGATAAGTTTGTCTGTTTTTCCTGAGTATCAAGCCAGCTCATACTCACGCCAGCATACTAAAATCAGGAGTGGCTTCTTTTTTAGATCTTTGCCTTAGCCAGGCGCACACTCAATAATGATAGCAGTCAGATAATATGTACCAGGTATTAACCTCACGTTGTTGATGATATATTTACTTCGTTGAAAAACAATAAACATTGTATGTATTTTATTGGCGACGAAAAACTGTTAAAGAAGCGTAATTCCATATACACCATTTACCTGATTACTTTTCTTGCTAATATTTGCTAATTAATTATTTGCTAAAGCGTGTTTAATAAAGTAAGGAGGACACTATGCCATTGAGTGTTGGACAGGGTTATTTCACATCATCTATCAGTTCTGAAAAATTTAATGCGATAAAAGAAAGCGCACGCCTTCCGGAATTAAGTTTATGGGAGAAAATCAAAGCATATTTCTTTACCACCCACCATGCAGAGGCGCTCGAATGTATCTTTAATCTTTACCACCATCAGGAACTGAATCTAACACCGGTACAGGTTCGCGGAGCCTACATCAAACTTCGAGCCTTAGCGTCTCAGGGATGTAAAGAACAGTTTATTATAGAATCACAGGAACACGCCGATAAGTTGATTATTAAAGATGATAATGGTGACAATATTTTATCTATTGAGGTTGAATGTCATCCGGAA
Organism: Salmonella sp. GDC200615; assembly: GCF_050574145.1. Taxonomy (NCBI): domain Bacteria; kingdom Pseudomonadati; phylum Pseudomonadota; class Gammaproteobacteria; order Enterobacterales; family Enterobacteriaceae; genus Salmonella; species Salmonella sp. GDC200615. Next base: position 2,355,248 of record NZ_CP192247.1, read on the forward strand.
GCTTTTGGTCTTGCCAAAGAAATCAATAAATCACATCCCAAGCCCAAAAATATTTCTTTGGGTGATATTACCAGACTGGTATTTTTTGGCGACAGCTTGTCTGACTCCTTAGGGCGTATGTTTGAAAAAACACATCATATCTTACCCTCCTATGGTCAATACTTTGGCGGAAGGTTTACTAATGGATTTACCTGGACTGAGTTTTTATCATCTCCACACTTCTTAGGTAAAGAGATGCTTAATTTTGCTGAAGGGGGAAGTACATCGGCAAGCTATTCCTGCTTTAATTGCATCGGTGACTTTGTATCAAATACGGATAGACAAGTCGCATCTTACACCCCTTCTCACCAGGACCTGGCGATATTTTTATTGGGGGCTAATGACTATATGACACTACACAAAGATAATGTAATAATGGTCGTTGAGCAACAAATTGATGATATTGAAAAAATAATTTCCGGTGGAGTTAATAATGTTCTGGTCATGGGGATTCCCGATTTGTCTTTAACACCTTATGGCAAACATTCTGATGAAAAAAGAAAGCTTAAGGATGAAAGCATCGCTCACAATGCCCTGTTAAAAACTAATGTTGAAGAATTAAAAGAAAAATACCCCCAGCATAAAATATGCTATTACGAGACTGCCGATGCATTTAAGGTGATAATGGAGGCGGCCAGTAATATTGGTTATAATACGGAAAACCCTTATACTCACCACGGCTATGTACATGTTCCCGGGGCTAAAGACCCTCAGCTAGATATATGTCCGCAATACGTCTTCAACGACCTTGTCCATCCAACCCAGGAAGTCCATCATTGTTTTGCCATAATGTTAGAAAGTTTTATAGCTCATCATTATTCCACTGAATAAAGTTCCATCGGCTGCGGTACGCCTTGAGCAAAACACAGCTCAATATCATAGTGCCGGTGGTATGAAAATATGATGCTATCTTTGCTGCCGATTGGTCAATAAGTGATACATAGTCTATGTTCAGTAAGACAAAAATGGATAGGGTCGATAAATCGCCACCGTAACTAAAATACTCACTATCACACTGACAATAAAGTATGTTTTGAATGGCTGCTTTTGCGTTTTATGACGGAAGAGTTGTTGACCAACAATCGCCCCAGGCCACTCACCGACAACCCCAAACACCAACAAAGTGGATTCCGGCACTCTGCGCCAGGTTTTACGTGCCGCCGTTTTGTCTATACCGTAGATCGCCAGCGTTAGCACATTGGCGAGCAGGAACCACATCGCGACGGGATGCGATGTAAAAATGCTTCCGACCGCAGCGAAGATCAGGAGTAAATAACAAAAGCGGTTAAGATACATATCATTATGTCATAGCAATAATTAGGGGTATCGGAGCCCATTATACGCGATACATGCGCCTATGTGATGTAGAATTTTTTTTCACTCAGCCAACGAGTCATTAAGGATTCATTTTTAATTACCATGGTAATCATAAGGTAATTAACGGCTGTGAACACGATTAAAATGGGTAAAGCCACCGAAAATGTTATCACCTTAATCGTTGCCAGGATAACTTAATGAAGAACCCTCTTTATTGCTGTTTGTTATCCGGTTGTCAGTCTCAGTTTTGGATTTATTAATCGTATTTATATTTATTACATAAGATGTACGATGTTAATTTGAGAATTTTATCTCAACAACCGTATATATTCAGATATTTCTGAATTAAGATTATCATCGATTAAAACAAGTTAACGTTTTGATAAACATAACAACATCGTCAAAAATCCTGACTTGTTGTCGTTTGTTCATGAGACAAATAATTTATATGCTTGTAAATATAGATAGCACGCAAATCAACTTAGCTCAAAAAATGTATTTGACAAGAAAAGATAAGTCTTTATATTGGCCCTGGATAGAGTGGTAAGATGATAATTAGAGACATGAAAGGCACCGTCACTGAAGCATTTATCTGCTTATCATGTAAATATGTATGCGTAAATGGAGCATAAACTATGTCCAGTATACTAATGTCTATGGTATCTTTACATTTTCACCTTTCATGGTGTCGCTGCACTCATATCCAGTTGATATCTTATGGTATATTCAATCCATTCCCTTTGATGATTCCTGTCAAACCTCCTGATTAAATTACTTAACAGCGATGGAATACATAACGTTAAGTACTTTACGCCTGCAAATGTCAGGCTCACGCCCTAATGCTTAATTTATAATACGCATTACCTTACTACAGGAAATAGATAGCATGTTATCCAAAAAATTTGGCTTATCGATGATAGTGTTGGGAATAATGTCGTCTTCAGCGTTTGCTGATAGCATCGTTGAAGGGAGAACACTCAATGTCGCAGTATCACCAGCCTCTCCCCCTATGTTATTTAAAAGTGCTGATGGCAAATTGCAGGGGATAGATCTGGAGCTTTTTTCGTCTTACTGTCAGTCACGGCATTGTAAGCTAAACATCACCGAATATGCCTGGGATGGAATGCTTGGCGCAGTGGCGAGTGGTCAGGCAGATGTAGCATTTTCGGGAATTTCAATCACAGATAAACGTAAGAAAGTTATTGATTTCTCTGAACCTTATTACATCAACTCTTTTTATCTGGTCAGTATGGCCAATCATAAAATAACGCTCAATAACCTCAATGAATTAAATCAATATTCTATTGGATACCCTCGAGGAATGGCTTACTCCGACCTTATCAAAAACGATCTGGAGCCCAAAGGATACTACTCGTTAAGTAAAGTAAAATTGTATCCAACCTATAATGAGACGATGGCTGATCTAAAAAATGGCAATCTTGATCTGGCTTTTATAGAAGAGCCGGTTTATTTTACCTTCAAAAATAAGAAAAAGATGCCGATAGAAAGCCGTTATGTTTTCAAGAATGTTGATCAGCTTGGCATTGCCTTTAAGAAAGGCTCTCCCGTGCGCGATGATTTCAACTTATGGCTTAAAGAGCAAGGGCCACAAAAAATATCTGGCATTGTCGATAGCTGGATGAAATAGTAAGCTATGTCATCAGGTAATATGCTGGCTATCTTTTATTTCCTATTGGAAGGGATTGGTAATACGCTGCTTGTAACATTTACCTGTTTTCTCTCAGCGTTTTTGTTTAGGCTTACAGTCGCCGTATTACGGCGACTATCCCCCCTTCCACTACAGAAGATACTCGACGTACTGGTCTTTATTCTTCGGGGAATTCCAATACTTATTGCTGTTTTTCTTGTTTATTTTGGATTGCCATCGATTGGCATATATGTTTCACCTCTGGTGGCCATGAACCTCAGCGTCGGCTTAATCAGTGGGAGCTATCTTGCCGAGGTGTTCAGAGGGGCGCTTAAATTAGTTGAGCCATACGAAATTACGGTAGCGAAAGTAGCAGGAATGCGTCAATTACAGGTTATAATAAATATTGAACTGCCACAGATGTTGCGATTTTCTGTGCCCGGTATTATCAATGAGTTTTCTTCTGTATTAAAAGCGACGCCCTTTGCTTATACTGTAGGTATCGCTGAAATAACGAAGCAGGCAATGTCACTGACAGCCATCACGCTGAACGGGTTACAGATCTATACTCTTGCCGGGGTATTATATTTCATTATTTATAAAGTTTTTACTCTTCTGGCCGGAGTGTTTGAGAAAAAATATCGCATCAGTTGAACCATAAAAATAGAGGTGATACTCATGGCTTTACTGAAACTAAAAGAGATAAGTAAGGAATATTCAGGAAAAAAGGTTCTTGATACGGTTAGTCTGAAAATTCAATCGGGAGACATGAAAGTAGTCATGGGGCCATCAGGTTGTGGAAAAACGACGCTTTTACGCTGTCTGCTTCGATTAGAAGAACCTGATTATGGCAATATTTATTTTCACGGGAAAAATATTTACGACAAAGAATTTACTATTCTTGAGTTCAGAAAAAAAGTTAGTTGTGTCTTCCAGAATTACGCTTTGTATCGCCATCTTAACGTCATGGATAATATTACCCTTGCCCTATGTAAAGTGTTTGGCATGCCGGGACAACTAGCCCGGGAGAAAGCCTTACATGAGCTACAAAAACTTGATATGGCCTCGCATAGCGCGAAATACCCTTCGCAATTATCGGGCGGCCAGCAACAGCGCGTCGCCCTGGCCCGTACAATGGTCACCGACCCAGAACTCATTATTTTTGATGAGCCGACGTCTGCGCTTGATCCGCTCATGACTCGTGAAGTCGGAATGTTGATCAAGCAACTTCACGACAATGGCGTCACTATATTATGCGTCACTCATGATATTCGCCTCGCCAGATTACTAAGCGATAACGTAACGTTTCTTAATCATGGCAAGATTCGTGCAGAAGGCGCTTTTACCGATCTTGCCTTACGAGAAACGGATCCAGATATCCACTGTTTTTTTAGCGAGGCACAACGATGATCGCTGGCTGGTCTCTCTTCTTTAATGACCTGACTGAACAACTGCCACTTGTTGTGGACGGTATTAAAGAAACCTGTAAACTTGCGCTGATTGTTTCCATCACCGGTTTTTTGTGGGGAATTATTATTTTCTTTCTGAGCCTGAGCCATCGCCCCGTGGTAAAAGCCATAACTCGACTGTACATGGATTTCTTTATCGGTACGCCACTCATTCTTATTCTATTTGTTATCTATTATGGTTTACCTCAATCTGGCATTCACCTGTCCTCTTTTACCGTGGCGGTTACAGGTTTTACCTTGAATGTCGGCGCATATAATGCCGCGTACATGACAACGGCCTATAACGCATTGAATAAGTATGAAACGGAGGCAGCAGTCGTTCAGGGGTTGAACAAACGGCAGGTCTTTTTGTGGATTATACTGCCTCAGGTATTGCTGTCTTCCATTCCAGCCTTAACGAATCAGGTGATTAATAACCTTAAAGACAGCACCATCGTTTTTCTTATCCAATATACTGAGTTTTTCGCGCGAATTCAGGAGGTTGCTGCAACCAGCTTTAAATTCTTCCATGCTTACCTTTTTGCCGCCATAGTGTATCTTATTGGCGTTACCTTTATCGTCGGTTTGACCCGGTTTTTAGAGCATAGACTGCTTCGCCATTACGGTCAGGGTTACTGAGTTGCACTGCACTATTCTGATTAATTCACCACTGACATTATCAAAGTTATTTTTATTTAGTGTTGGTTAAGATTTTAACCTTCATTATTGCGTTAGGTGTCCATTCTGGTCTAAGTCTTACTCCATTGAGGATATTATGGCGCTACCACAACTATCAATATGGCAGCCCGGCGATGGGTTAAGAAAAATAAAGTATAAATATCATGTTTGTCTCATTGTCATATTCTCCGTCCTTATACGGTTGCTGTTTTTAACTGACCGCTACCTTTGGTGTGACGAAGCGTCCAGCGTGCTGATTAGTCGACATAGCGTAGATAATCTGCTATTCCATACCGCTTTTGACGTGCATCCCCCGCTTTATTATCTGTTACTGCATGACTGGATCATATTATTGGGTGATAGCATTGCAGCGGTACGCTCTCTCAGTCTACTCTTTGGGATCCTGACAGTTGTGCTGGTTATCGCGCTTACGCGATGGCTGGCAAATGAACGTACAGCCTTATTGGCGGGATGGTTCGCCGCCCTGATGCCGATGGCAGTTCATTACAGTCAAGAAACGCGCATGTACGCGTTAATGGGAATGCTAACGCTCGCTGCCGCGTTAGCATTGATGATGTGGATAAAAACACCCACCCATAATCGCTATCTTATCGCGTATGCTTTACTTATGACGTTCAGCTTTTACACCCATTATTTCACCCTATTTACACTTATTGCCCACTGGATCGCAGTAACAATATTATCCTGCCAAAGCCATAAAACGGCCTGCTACCTTAAACTTCCTGGCTGGTGGTTTGCTAACCTGGCGATTGCTGTCGCTTATCTCCCCTGGTTGCCCGTATTGTTTAATTTACTGACTCATCTGGCGCAGTTGAGAGCCGGTAATGATATCGGTTGGATTCCCCCCGTAACATGGCGTGACCTGCCTGCGATGTATTTGCATTTTTTTACCAGAAACAACGGACAGGGTTTTCCGTCGTTCATTCTGTGGCTGGCTGTGGGAGGTTTTATCGGTACTGTGGGGCGAATATCTTTATGCAACGGAGAATATGAAAGATATCAGCTGATATTATTTTGTAATCTGGTCATCCCTGTAATGCTGGTCTTCATCATTTCCTGGTGGATGCCGTTATTTATCGATCGTTATTTCTTCTTCTCATCGCTGAGCATTCCTCCCCTGCTCGCGGTATTACTTACCCGCGCAAAAAAAGCGGTTTGTGGCTTCTGGTTTATCTTATTCACCTTATTATTCGGCTATGGTTCATATCATAATAACCCTGAGCACATAGACGAGTTTAAACCACTGGTAAACTATATTAATACCCGTCACCAGCCTAATGATGCCGTGGTAGTCAGTAAAATGTTCGATTATTTAAGTTATGTGTATTATAATAAGCGAGATTATCGTACGTTTCTTTATACACCGCCTAACGCTCATGGAACATCAGGCAGACCGAATGCCTATGGCTTTGGTTCACTGTTTTATGCGCAAGCCGATCAGACATATATTGATACTCTGACAACGCTTTCAAAAAGTTACCATCGTGTCTGGTTGGTAAGCGGCGGTAACTTTAGTCAGGATTATCCCTTGCCGTCAGAATGGCAAAATATCGCAAACTTCAGAAGTGGTAGATTTCAGGTACAGTTATTTGTAATACCGACTCAACAGGCGCGTCAAATGCAATGATTACCGTTTTTTATCCAGTGCAGTGATAAACAGTACTGCCACTGCCAGACCGCCTAAAAGTAAGGTCCAGCCAAACGCTTCAAAAACCTCAATCATATCGCCTCCAGGTAGGTGATATTAAATAAAGATGGCTATCTCAGCGTAACATTTAAAATATCAATTAATGTGCAATAATCGCTTTATGTGTTTAAATAAATATTGTTCTTCCTGCATTTAATTGCATTGTTATTATCAAAGGGCTTAATACGCGTACATCAACGATTATTAATTATCAGCTTATAATAATATGACTGTTCAATTCATTTATCAGCTATTATTATCCTCTATATTCTTTAAGATAGCCGCTTAATTCATAATATCTCCTTTATTCATCGCATTAAATTACTCACTCGCCTGATTAATGCTTTGCCTAACGATTGCTTCGTTGTTTTAATTCCAGCGCGAAATTATTTAGTGAGAGAACAATGAAGCATACACAACAATCAGGCGCAAAAGTCTATAACCCATTCACGCTTAGCTTATATGACTGGTGGGTACTCAATATCTCAAACAAATATGCATGGAAGCGTCCTACTGATACGCGACTACTTCCTTTCTTCCTGCATCACATGGGCGAGACTCACCTGGATATTGGCGTAGGTACAGGTTATTACCTGAAACATGCACCTGCGACTCATGCCATTTCGCTGATGGATTTAAATCCGGATAGCCTGAAAATAGCCGCCAGCCGAGTGGGTAATACGAAAATCCGCGCCACACTACAACACGATGTTTTCGACACGTTCCCGGCGGACTGGCACGGGCGCTTCGATTCCGTTTCGATGTACTATCTTCTGCACTGCTTACCCGGTGAGATGACAACAAAAGCGAAGGCAATTAAAAATGCCGGTATGGCGCTTAAACCCGGCGGCACACTTTTTGGCGCCACGATTCTGGGCAAAGAGGTTCCTCACAATGCTTTTGGTAAGAAATTAATGGCTGTTTATAACAAGAAAGGAATATTCAGTAATACCAATGATTCAGCCGATACGTTACGCAGCGTGTTGGACGAACATTTCGCTAAGGTGACTTTGGAGCAACATGGCGCCGTTGCGCTATTTTCCGCCACTATGCCACGTTCATTGTAAGTGTAGGCACTTCCGGGCGGTCGGCAGCGCGATCATGTGGGTTTAACCCGTTGATTAAACATTGGATTACGGAATAGTAATTGTTTATTTTATTTGTCATACAAATAAGTATAATACCCGCTTCCGATGTAGACCCGTCCTCCTTCGCCTGCGTCACGGGTCCTGGTTAGACGCAGGCGTTTTCTGTATGGAATACGCCATCCCCTCTGATAGATGCCTTGTTTGCCTGAAGCAGTTAACCCCGCCTGTAGCAAACGTCATACAGGACGGTCAGTTACGCTTACGCGGCATCATCCGTAACAGCGTATTGTCTTTCCAGAAATAGTGATGCATCAAAGCAGCGATGGCATGAAGTCCAATAACAAAATAGCCCAGATTCGCCAGCGTGACGTGCCAGGATTTCAGCATATCTACGCGTTCAAAGTTAGCTTCGGCGGCATGCGGCATAGTAATGCCAAATGCGACCCAGGGATTGCCGCGGTTATACATCATGACCAGACCAATAACAGGCAGCACGATAAATAACAGGTAAATCACCAGATGTCCTAAATGCGCCATTCCGGTCATCATCGGTTTTGGACGAGGAACAATGGGCGGCGTGGGATATTTCAGCCGAATAATCAAGCGCGCCACCATTAAAAGCAAAATAGTGATACCACATGAAACATGCGTCATATTAAACCAGGGCCGATAACTACGCGGCGCAAAACCGCGCAGTTCCATCGCGGCGTAAGCCACAATAACCAGAAAAAAGACTAACCAGTGAATACCAATTTGCAGGCCGGAATACTTATTGCCCATAGCGCGTCCTGAATGAAAACCGTAAAGCGACAACATAACCAGCTTTTATAAATAATTCATCAAATTTATGAGATGGTGGTCGCACTTGCCCGTTCACCCTCGCAAACGGGCGATTTTTAGCGTAACGCTCTCTGTTCTAACGCACTGCGCAGCGTCGTATCTGCCTGCAATACCTGCCATGCGTTTTCAATATCGCGTGGGATATCAACGTGAATGATAAAATCTTTACCACGCGGTCCATACCCTGTTTCATCGTCACGCAAACGTGGCAGCTCGCCGGCAATCAGAGACAGATAACGCTCCACCGTCCAGATGCCCTCTTCAACGTTGGCAAAACGTGTACCGCCGTTAAGGTGGCGCAGTACCGGAACAAAACCAGGAAAACTCAGCCAGCGCGGCGCATCGGTGTCGTCGTTTGTCACGCGCCGGAATGCCGCGATAGTGCGCCGCTGCATGGTGGGGTCTTGCACAACGATAGCCGTGTTAATGTTTTCTTTCGCCTGACGGATCAGTGCGCAAGAGAAACGGGCATTTTCGCCGCAATTAGTTGACCGATCTTCCAGCCAAATTTTCTCAGCCGGAATATGCCAGAACTGGTTCGCGATATCCGCGAGGATCGCGGCTTCAGCGCGTCTGGTTGTGCGAATAGTGTGGTAGCGCGGATGCCGGGCAATCACGGCGTACAAAAACGGCGTCGAATGACCTATACCGCCGCTAATCAGTAAAGGAACGCCTTGCGCTTTGGCGATGCGACAGGCCGCGTCGATAGTGGGGATCACCGCATTGCCCGCCAGGACGACGCAATCCGACGAATAAGGTTGTTCGCCGGAAAAATCATTTTGCGCCAGCCACTGTCCGACGGTATTCACCGCCAGCAATGTTTCCGCAGAGAGCGCCGGAAATGGCGTTGTATTCATAATTCCTCCTTTTTGTTCCGAACTTGTACCGGATCGCTTTGAAAGACGTCGTCGCCTGGCTTTTTAGGCCGTAATCTGATCCATGGCCTGTAAAATACGCTTATCGGAAATAGGATAAGGCGTACCGAGCTGTTGGGCGAAATAACTGACACGCAGTTCTTCAATCATCCAACGGATCTCTTTAACATCATCATCTTCGCGACGCGCTGGAGGCAATTTATTTATCCATTGTTGCCACGCCTGCTGGACGCTTTCGACTTTCAGCATTTGCGCCCGATCGCGGTGCGGATCGACAGCCAGTTTCTCCAGCCGCTTTTCAATTGCCTGCAGATAACGCAGCGTATCGCCGAGACGTTTAAAGCCGTTGCCAGTCACAAAACCACGGTATACCAGACCGCTCATCTGCGCCTTGATATCGGAAAGCCCCAACGCCATGCTCATATCCACCCGCCCTTTCAGACGCTTATTGATATTGAATACGGTCGTCAGGATCCGCTCAACCTGCTTCGCGATATCCACCACAGTATCATTCAGCTCGGCGCGTACCTTTTCGTGCAGCGCGGTGAAACCTGCTTCGCTCCAAACCGGCCCGCCGTTGGCATCTATCAGCTTATCTACCCCGCAGGCGATACAGTCATCAATCAACTCCAGTACTTTGCCGTACGGGTTAAAGTACAGCCCCAGCTTGGCTTTATTCGGCAATTTCTCATGCAGATACTTAATCGGTGAAGGAATATTGAGCAACAGCAGACGGCGTAAACCGCACCACATCGCCTGTTGTTGTTCCAGCGGATTATCAAACAATTTGATAGCGACGCTGTCACGCTCATCCACTAACGCTGGCCACGCCTTCACTTTATAATTACCGCGTTTCTGTTCGTAGCTTTCCGGCAGCTCGCCGAAACTCCAGATATGCAGCCCGCTCTGCTCGATGCCGTCATCCGCCACCGCCGAGAGCGTCTCCTGCACTTTGCCTTTCAGCGCATTTTTAAGCTCGGCGAGCGAACGCCCTTCCTGCAGTTTCTTGTTTTTGTCATTCACCACGCGAAACGTGATTTTCAGATGCCCGGGCACCTGATCCCAATGCCAGTCTTCCCGGTCGACCGTGACGCCGGTCATCCGGCGCAGTTCACGCTCCAGAGCGTCCAGCAGCGGCAGCTCCAGCGGCGTTACGCGACCCAAAAACGCTTCAGCATAGTTTGGCGCCGGAACAAAGTTGCGACGTACCGGTTTTGGCAACGATTTAATCAGCGCAATCACTAATTCACGGCGCAGCCCCGGGATCTGCCATTCAAAACCGCTCTCGTCAACCTGGTTAAGTAGCGGCAACGGAATATGGACGGTCACGCCGTCAGCATCCGCGCCCGGTTCAAACTGATAGCTCAAACGCAGCTTGAGATTGCCCTGGTGCCAGAAATTCGGGTAATCCAGTTTGCTGATTTTTTCCGCGCCTTCTTTAATCAGCATACTTTTTTCAAAGTTGAGCAGATCCGGCGTCTCGCGGCTGATTTTTTTCCACCAACTATCAAAGTGGCGGGCGGAAATAACGTCATGGCTAATACGCTGGTCATAAAACTCAAACAGGGTATCGTCATCCACCAGGATATCGCGGCGGCGAGATTTGTGCTCAAGTTCCTCGACTTCCGCACGCAATTTCAGATTCTCACGGAAGAAGGCATGACGGGTTTGCCAGTCCCCCTCCACCAGCGCATGGCGGATAAACAACTCACGACACAACGCCGGGTCAATCTGGCTGTAATTCACCTTGCGCGCGGCGACAATCGGCAGACCGTAGACAGTAACCTTTTCCGTCGCCATCACCGCGCCTTGCGCCCGCTCCCAGTGCGGTTCGCTATATGAACGTTTAATCAGGTGCTGGGCTACCGGTTCCACCCATTCTGGCTCAATGCGGGCAGCGATGCGCCCCCACAAACGGCTGGTCTCCACCAGTTCTGCGACCATTGTCCATTTCGGCGGTTTTTTGAATAAACCGGATCCGGGGAAAATAGAGAATCGGGCGTTACGCGCGCCGGTGTACTCTTGTTTATCGGCATCTTTCATCCCGATATGCGACAACAGCCCCGTTAACAACGCAACGTGAATTTCCCGGTACTCTGCGGGTTCGCTGTTTACCGGAATCCCCAGCTCTTTTACCACCTGACGCAGTTGGGTATAGATATCCTGCCACTCACGCACGCGTAAATAGTTCAGATAGTCGGTGCGACACAGACGGCGGAATTGATTCGACGACAGGGCCTTTTGTTGCTCGCCGAGGTAATTCCACAGGTTAACAAACGCCAGAAAATCGGATTCCTTATCATGAAAGCGCCGGTGTTTCTCATCGGAAGCCTGCTGCTTATCCACTGGGCGCTCGCGCGGATCCTGAATAGAGAGTGCGGAAGTAATGATCATCGCTTCGCGCACACAGCCATGCTTTTGCGCTTCCAGAACCATACGCGCCAGGCGCGGGTCGACCGGCAACTGGGATAATTGTCGGCCCAGCGGCGTCAGCTTATATGCCGTTTGCTGTTCGTCGGCGGTAATCGCCCCCAGCTCTTCCAACAAACGCACGCCATCCTGAATATTGCGCTTATCCGGCGCTTCAACAAACGGGAAGGCGGCGATGTCACCCAGCCCCAGTGCGGTCATCTGCAAAATAACCGACGCCAGGTTGGTACGTAGAATTTCCGGGTCGGTAAATTCCGGACGTGACAAAAAGTCATCTTCCGAATACAGACGAATGCAAATCCCTTCCGATACGCGTCCGCAACGCCCTTTACGCTGATTGGCGGAAGCCTGTGAGATCGGTTCAATCGGCAGGCGCTGCACTTTAGTGCGGTAGCTGTAGCGGCTGATGCGCGCAGTGCCAGGATCGATCACATACTTGATACCCGGCACCGTCAGCGAGGTTTCCGCCACGTTAGTCGCCAGCACGATACGGCGTCCGCTGTGCGACTGGAAAACGCGGTTCTGTTCGCTGTTCGACAAGCGTGCATACAGCGGCAACACTTCGGTATGCCGTAAGTTCAGCTTGTTCAGGGCATCGGCGGTATCGCGGATTTCCCGCTCTCCGCTCATAAAAATCAGGATATCGCCGGGACTTTCACGCCCCAGTTCATCAACAGCGTCGAAAATTGCCTGTAGCTGATCGCGTTCAGTGTCGTCAGCCTCTTCCACGATGGGGCGATAACGAACTTCTACGGGATACGTTCGGCCAGAGACTTCGATAATCGGCGCGTTATTAAAGTGGCGCGAGAAGCGTTCCGGGTCGATGGTCGCAGAGGTAATAATCACTTTCAGATCGGGGCGACGCGGCAGAAGCTCTTTCAGATAGCCGAGCAAGAAGTCAATATTCAGGCTGCGTTCATGCGCTTCATCAATAATGATGGTGTCATACTGCATCAATAGTCTGTCCTGCTGGATTTCCGCCAGCAGGATACCGTCCGTCATCAGTTTGACCATGGTGTTGCTACTGACATGATCGCTGAAACGAACTTTATAGCCGATGCAGCCGCCTGGCTCCGTTTGCAACTCTTCGGCAATGCGGTTAGCGACGGTGCGCGCCGCCAGGCGACGCGGCTGAGTATGACCAATAAGTCCTTTAATTCCACGTCCCAGTTCCATACAAATTTTCGGCAACTGGGTGGTTTTACCGGAACCGGTTTCCCCTGCTACGATCACTACCTGATGATCGCGGACCGCTTCCAGAATGTCCTGTTTCTTCTGGCTAACAGGCAGATTTTGCGGATAAGTGATTGAGGGGCGCGCCGCTTCACGGAGGGCGACTTGCGCCACAGCCTGTTCAATTTCTTTCGCCATCGTCTGGAAAATGGCCTGTTGCGCATCAGGATTTTTTACTTTCTTTACGCCATGCAGGCGGCGCGCAAAGCGCTGTTTGTCGCGCAGCATCAGTGCATCCAGCCGCTGCTGTAACACCTGAAGCGTCAACGTAGATTGTTCAGTCATAAAGCTCTTGGGCAGCATTCTGCCTGTTTAAAATCGTTTTAAATGATAGGTATAGAGTACCACATTGGGGCTTTTTTTGTGTTGTTCAATAATTTCGAACAAAGGGTTCGATATATTGCGCTATCCCTGCGACATATTTGTGAATAAAGTGTCAACAAGCAACGGGGCACGCCCCTTCAAACACATAAAAGGAAACACCCATGAGCAAGGTATTAGTTCTTAAATCCAGTATTCTGGCAGGGTACTCTCAGTCTGGTCAGTTGACTGACTATTTTATTGAACAATGGCGCGAAAAACACGTCGCAGATGAAATTACTGTCCGCGATCTGGCGGCCAACCCTGTTCCGGTGCTGGATGGCGAGCTGGTGGGCGCGATGCGTCCGGGCGATGCGCCTTTAACGCCACGTCAGCAGGACGCTCTGGCGCTGTCTGATGAACTCATTGCTGAACTGAAAGCCCACGACGTCATCGTTATTGCGGCGCCGATGTACAATTTCAATATCCCGACGCAGCTGAAAAACTACTTTGATCTGATTGCCCGCGCCGGTATCACTTTCCGCTATACCGAAAAAGGCCCGGAAGGTCTGGTAACCGGTAAACGCGCGGTGGTTCTCTCCAGCCGCGGCGGTATCCATAAAGACACCCCGACGGATTTGATTGCGCCTTACCTGAAAGTGTTCCTTGGTTTTATCGGTATCACCGACGTGAATTTTGTCTTTGCCGAAGGCATCGCCTACGGGCCGGAAGTGGCGGCTAAAGCTCAGGCCGATGCAAAAGCCGCGATTGACAGCGTCGTGGCCGCTTAAATATTTTTGCCTCCCGTTTCGACGGGAGGCAACGTCTCCGGTTCGTAGCGCAAATATCCTACCACGCCGCTACTGCCGCCATCGCTGGGATGCGTTACCCCATCATTGACTTCAACGCAGGCGAAATCAAAAGGCGACACATTTTCGATGCACGCCACATTGACCCCATATTGATCGGGATTGGATCGGCGCTGATGAAAAGTATATATCCCGCATACCGAACAGAAAAAATGCACCGCCTTGCCCGTATTGAAGCGATATTCGGTAAGCTTATCCTGCCCTTTTAGCACTTTAATACCCGATAGCGGCGCAGACACTGCCACCGCTCCGCGCATCCGGCAAAACGAACAGTTGCAGCGCCTGGCGGTATGAAAGCCATCGCTAAGTTGAACGGTAAACACGACGCTGCCACAATGGCAAGCAGCAGATAATTTTTCAGACGTCATACCTGGTTACTCTCGCGAATAGTGATACCAGTCGACAGTATAGAAATAGCCTTCCGGTTCGCCTAATGTAAATACGACCTCCGTATTCAAAAATTACCAATATAAAAATGCATTTTGCGGTAAAAAAATTGTCGGGAAGCGGTTATTTACGCATCCATTTGCCATTAATTCCCTGGACATATTCTCCCGGCCTGGCGCGCTCAACCAGTTTTTGCCCTGCCATCTTCGCCACCTCGTCCACGGGAAGATGATTGCTATCCGCTAACTGCTGATAACTGGCGCGGCGGGCATGATTAATATCAAGCACCAGTTTCTGGGTTTCGGCATCATTCTTTAAGGCCACCAGATAGCCATTCAGCGTTTCCCCGACCCGGCCCTGCGTGCGCGCTTCGTCCAGGGTTAAGGCCCACACAGAAGGTGTGAGCAAGCTCAGCGTCAGCACCCATAGCATTAAATACTTTTTCATTATGGCCTCAGAATAGATCGCTGCGTGATTTCAGGAGTTCTTCAACATCTTTATCGACTTTGATATGTATTTCATGCTCGATCTTTACATTCATGTTGATGGTAATCGGCTGTTCCGGCGCGGCGACTTCAATACGTGGCGTGCAGCCCACCACGATAAATGACGCAAGCGCTGACAGCATGGCAATACTCATTTTCATTATTTATCCTCACAGTCCTTGTCTTTCCGGCAAGGAGGTTGCGGCAACGCTGTATTTTGTTCAAGCCATGCCTGTAAATTGTCGCCAAAACGCAAACTGCGCCACAGCGTAAACACATTTTCTTCATGGGTATAGTTCAAGTTAACGATCGCGGTTTTACCATCTACCCGGCTTTTGCCGGTAATAGCCGCCTGCATCGTTAGTACGCCCAGGTTATCAACGTTAATTTTCGTCCACGAATGCGTAATCTCCATATAACGTAGCCAGTTGATCGCCGAGCCTGCCGTGACATTATCCTTCACCACCGCATCCGCAGTATCTTTATCGATACGCAACGTCATTGGCCCAGGATTCGTAAGCCAGCCATCTTTGATTATCCATTTTTCATTGTTCAGCCACAGCGGCAGCGCGCCGCTGACCGGACCAGACATGGCGAATTGCTTTGGATTTATGGCGCTAATCAATTCGCTGGATGAAATATTTTGCACCCGCAAAAGCGCCGGGTCGTGCTGCGGCATTCGCAACTGTTTCATAATGATTTGACCGCCCAGCACGTCTACGCTGACATCGCTTAGCAGTAATGGATTCGACTCGCTCCAGGGATAACCGCCCTGTAAATCAGCGGTGATATTTTTCGCCGTGACCTGGTTAACTATCCCGGCGATACGCAGCGAGATGGGCCCGCGCGTCCCCAATTGCCACGCGCCGTTGTGGAAGCGAAATGGCAGAATGAAATCGACGCCGTTGATTTTGTTATCCGGCATCCAGGCGCTGCCGCCTTTTAACACGCCGTGTCCACCTGCTTCAAACCCCTGCCCCTGTGCGGCGGAAAAAGCCACCTGCGCATACAGTGAGCCTTCGCGCAGCGTCATTTTCCAGTCCGGTGGAAGCAACGGCTGGAAAACGATAAGCGACTGCTTCGGCCACCAGGCCTGTCCACGAAGGCGTTCGCCATCCCAGCGCCCATTCAGCCGTACCGGCCCTATCGCCCCCGCCCGAAGGTCGCCTTTAAACTGGAACAGGGTTGGCTCTCGCCCTTCAACGCTAAAATTAAGGGTAGAAGGCGGCAGCACGCTCCCACTGGTAAATACGGTTTTCCCCGCCACCAGAGACAGCGCGCCCTGTAGCGACGGCGTTGTGGCGTCGCGAACCCAGACAATAGGTTTATTCAGCGCCAGTCTTGGCGATGTGACAGTCATTGCGCCATAGTGCAACTGATCAAAACCGGTGGACAAACTGGTCAACCTGATGGTGTTATCATGCCATTCGCCCTGTCCGGCAATATCCCAGTGGGCGCGCATTGGCGTAAAGCTTCCTTGCCCCCAATAGCGCCACCGCCAGCGACCAGCATCAGGGAGAAAATCATTGGCCAGGCCATCAAGATGAAGAACGAAATCGCCCATCTCATTTTCGTGCGCCCGTAAAATAGCCTGTAATCGGCCATCAACGCCGCGCGGCGTCACCTTAACGCCCGCCAGCGGCCAACGAATTTCATCAATATCTAACGCATCAATCACCCGCCCGCGCGAGCGTAGCAATGCGCCAGGTGCAAAGGTGAGCTGCGGATCGGCCAGACTGCCGCGGAACATAGCGGGCAATACGGCATAAAAGATTAAATCCTTCTGTTTAGCCTCGCCGGTAAGCTGTAGAGGCATCTCACTGCTATCCATGCTGAGTTTTCCCGGGCCGATAGTCAGTACAGCGTTCGCTTTACCGGCATCGCCCTGGGTCAGAATATTCAGGCGTCCGCTGACTTGCGCATTATCCAGCCCGGCTTGCCAGTTATCGATATTAAAAGCCAGACGTCCGCTCAAGGGGAATCCCTGATATGGCCAGTTCCAGCGGCCATCGCTGATGGTAAGCCGCTGACGCGTTACCGCCCAGGGGAGATCGAGAATCGGGTCAGGATTACCTCGCGCCATCACGATGAGCTGTCCGGCGTTATCACGCCACTCCAGTTCCGCATCCACCAGCGACGGTTCCTGCGGCAGACGCAAGGTCGCTGCCGCATGACCGCTGACCGGCAGGCCATCCGGTACCAGCGGCAACACAAATTCCCCCGCCAGGCTAACGGGAGGCTGGTTGGCCAGCGCGGCGATCTCCAGTTGGCTCACCGTCAATGCCTGACCGCGTAGCTGCCCTTGAAATTTTACTTTTTCGCCCTGATAACGTATCTGCTGAATGACCGGCGTCATGGAGATCGCCAGCTTGCCCTGCCATTCCGGCCAGGGCGCGAGAATGACATTATCGATGTTAATCCAGGTATTGGGCAGCATTGACTGCCACTGCGCCAGCGTACGCGGCGCGGCGGGAGAAGCTTCCGTAGCGGGCAGTTTCGCCAGGCATGCGGCATCCAGTTTAAGGCTTTTAATATTCAGCAACCAACGGCTGGGATGCGTCAGTTCCGCCTGGGTAATATGCGCTAACGAACAATCATTGACCAGATAGCGAAGATCGGGAATCACTAACCCATGACGTGTCAGGCGTGGACTTTGTTCCAGAGCGATACGGGTACCGACGGGTAGCCAAATTCCCGCCAGAGTGGGAACCCACAGCCCGAGGGTCATCAGTAGCGTCAGAGGGATAAGAATCAGCAGTAACAGTAGCGCAAGGGCGGCTTTATATTTACCCTTCATGGGCCATTAATTTCCTGATTTAACGAAAAATTCAGTCGGCTATCTCTTTATTTTGGCATGATTGCCCGTACATAGCCTAATAGTTCATGTTGCAGGGGCGCCCTCCGGCTATTTGAGGCGTTGTGGAGAATGATAACCTAAAATTATTCATTATATGTATGACTATCAATTATTTTTGATTTTTTGTAAGATAATTTTAAGCATATTTGTGTGATTCAAACATCACTGGAGAAGGTCATATGAAACTCGCCGTCTATAGTACCAAACAGTATGACAAGAAATATCTACAGCAAGTGAACGAAGCGTTCGGTTTTGAACTGGAGTTTTTTGATTTTCTGCTAACCGAGAAAACGGCGAAAACCGCCAATGGATGTGAAGCAGTTTGTATCTTCGTGAATGACGACGGGAGCCGACCGGTACTGGAAGAGCTGAAAAAACACGGCGTGAAATACATCGCGCTGCGTTGCGCCGGATTTAATAATGTCGACCTGGATGCCGCAAAAGAGCTCGGTTTGCAGGTGGTGCGCGTACCGGCTTATTCTCCGGAAGCCGTCGCTGAACATGCGATTGGCATGATGATGACATTGAACCGCCGTATTCACCGCGCTTATCAACGCACCCGCGACGCTAACTTTTCCCTTGAGGGACTGACCGGCTTTACCATGCACGGAAAAACCGCTGGCGTCATTGGTACCGGTAAAATCGGCGTCGCCGCGCTGCGTATCCTGAAAGGCTTTGGAATGCGTTTACTGGCGTTTGATCCCTATCCCAGCACCGCCGCGCTTGATCTCGGCGTCGAGTATGTGGATCTGCAAACGTTGTTTGCCGAATCGGATGTCATTTCCCTGCACTGCCCGCTCACGCCGGAAAACTACCATTTACTGAACCATGCGGCATTCGACCAAATGAAAAATGGCGTTATGGTCATTAATACCAGTCGTGGCGCGCTGATTGATTCCCAGGCGGCTATCGAAGCTCTGAAGAATCAGAAAATCGGCTCGCTGGGGATGGATGTGTATGAAAACGAACGCGACCTGTTCTTTGAAGATAAGTCAAACGATGTTATCCAGGATGATGTTTTCCGCCGTCTGTCGGCCTGCCATAACGTACTGTTTACGGGGCACCAGGCATTCCTGACCGCAGAAGCGCTGATCAGCATCTCTGAAACCACGTTACAAAACTTAAGCCAGCTTGAGAAGGGCGAAGCCTGCCCGAACGCGCTGTTCTAATCCTGTCGCTCCCCTGCGCTCAGGGGAGCATTTTCGGATAACCCCTGAAGATCTATCCGGTCATATCATTACTATAGTCAGTGTTAACTATCAGATTACAGAGAATATCAATGAAGAAAAGCGTCACGCTGGTCGCCCTGAGCATCATAATGACAGGGTGTGTGAGCAGTGGAAAAGTGTCCGTCAAACGCGAGCAACTGGAGCACCACCGCTTTGTTCTGGAAAGCGTAAACGGTAAAACGGTCACCGGCCCGGAGCTCAGCTTTGGCGAGGACATGACGGTATCCGGCAAAATGTGCAATCAATTCACCGGCGAAGGAAAACTGTCGGACGGCGAATTAAAAGTGAAAAATTTAGCGATGACCCGAATGATGTGCGCCGATCCACAGCTTAACGCGCTGGACGGCACCCTCAGCGAGCTCTTCAGCAAGGGCGCACAGGTCGATTTAACCGCGAACCAATTAACGCTGGCGACGGCAGAAACAACGCTAATGTATAAACTGGCGGATTTAGCGCACTAAGCCATTAAGTGAAAAGTTATACGCGTCAGGCGAAACGCCGCGCTTAATAACTCCCGCAGCTTCCGGCGGCAAGCGACTGTTCGCTACAACGTTTGCCGTTGGGTAGCGCGCACATACCAATTACTGAACCATCAAGCTGCCGGGCCGCTGAAAGCGAACCGCCAATCATAGCGCAATTCGCTTCGCCGGCGCTGGACATAGCCGCTTTCATCCCTGGCGAAACATGTGCCGCGGTTGCCTGCTGAACAGGTTCGCTACTGCAAGCCGACAATAATAACGCGGCACATCCCACCCAAAACGCTGCGCGCATTTCTCTCCCCTCTGTTTATTCATCCAAACGACACCGCCCTAAATAATAGGCAGCAGAAACTGACGCGTCGAGAGGCAAAGCGCGCATTTATGCGCTTCATTAACATTTATTGGCAATTTTTTACGTCTTTTCGGCAAGAAATCGCCATTCTCCTCCCGCCAGGGACACAAAAGCGAAAATGGGGCTTGAAGGGCTTTGCTAAAATAAAAGGATAACTACAGGATGCGCTCACGATTATGCGTGTCCCTCTTTTTTGCGCAATGTAAGGGTGTCATATGCAAACAATTGACGGTAATGGCGCAGTAGCGTCGGTGGCGTTCCGTACCAGCGAGGTTATCGCCATTTACCCGATTACGCCCAGTTCAACAATGGCTGAACAAGCGGATGCCTGGGCCGGCAATGGGCTTAAAAATGTCTGGGGCGATACGCCGCGTGTGGTAGAGATGCAGTCGGAAGGCGGCGCGATCGCCGCCGTTCACGGTGCGTTACAAACCGGTTCGCTTTCTACGTCATTTACATCATCGCAGGGGCTGCTGCTGATGATTCCAACGCTGTATAAACTGGCGGGGCAGCTCACGCCGTTTGTACTGCACGTTGCCGCGCGCACTGTCGCCACACACGCGCTTTCTATTTTTGGCGACCATTCCGATGTGATGGCGGTCCGCCAGACAGGCTGCGCGATGTTATGCGCCGCCAGCGTTCAGGAAGCGCAGGATTTTGCGCTGATCGCACACAGGGCTACGCTGAAAAGCCGCGTTCCGTTTATTCATTTTTTTGATGGCTTCCGTACATCGCATGAAATCAACAAAATTATACCGCTAACGAATGAAACCATTCTGAACCTGATGCCGCAGGCGGAGATCGACGCTCACCGCGCCCGCGCGCTGAATCCGGAACATCCGGTGATTCGTGGAACTTCAGCGAATCCGGACACCTACTTCCAGTCTCGCGAAGCGACCAACCCGTGGTACAACGCCGTTTATGATCATGTTGAAGAGGCGATGAAGGCATTTGGCGACGCTACGGGCCGTCAGTACCAGCCATTTGAATATTATGGCCATCCCCAGGCTGAACGCGTCATCATAATGATGGGCTCCGCCCTCGGCACCTGCGAAGAGGTCGTGGACGAGCTACTGATACGCGGAGAAAAGGTCGGCGTTCTGAAAGTCCGTCTGTTCCGCCCCTTCTCCGCCAAACATTTGTTACAGGCATTACCGGAAACCGTTCGCGCTATCGCCGTGCTGGATCGCACCAAAGAGCCTGGCGCCCAGGCCGAGCCGCTTTATCTGGACGTGATGACCGCACTGGCGGAGGCCTTTAATAATGGCGAGCGCGAAACGTTGCCGCGCACCATTGGCGGCCGTTATGGGCTATCATCCAAAGAGTTCGGCCCGGCGTGCGTACTGGCGGTCTTTAATGAACTCAGCCGTGCGAAACCCAAGCCACGGTTTACGGTGGGCATTTATGATGACGTTACTAACCTCTCGCTGCCATTACCGGAAAATACCCTGCCCGGCAGCGCTAAACTTGAAGCGTTATTTTACGGTCTGGGAAGCGACGGCAGCGTATCCGCCACGAAAAATAATATTAAAATTATCGGTAATTCTACGCCGTGGTATGCGCAAGGTTATTTCGTTTATGACTCTAAAAAAGCTGGCGGGCTCACGGTATCGCACCTGCGCGTCAGCGAAAAACCCATTCGTTCCGCTTACTTAATTGCTCAGGCGGATTTTGTCGACTGCTATCAATTACAGTTTATCGATAAATATCAGATGGCGGAGCGTCTGAAGCCCGGCGGTATCTTTCTGCTTAATACGCCGTACAGCGCCGACGAGGTCTGGTCGCGTCTGCCGCAAGAAGTTCAGGCGGTGTTGAATCAGAAAAAGGCGCATTTTTACGTGGTTAACGCGGCGAAAATCGCCCGCGAATGTGGACTTGGCGCCCGCATCAATACCGTCATGCAAATGGCTTTCTTCCACCTGACGCATATTCTTCCGGGCGATAGCGCCCTGGTTGAGCTGCAGGGCGCGATTGCCAAAAGCTATAGCAGCAAAGGACAGGATCTGGTTGAGCGTAACTGGCAGGCATTGGCTCTGGCGCAGGAATCGCTGGCGGAAGTGCCGTTGCAGGCGGTTAATCCGCATAGCGCGCATCGCCCGCCGGTCGTCTCCGACGCCGCGCCGGATTTCGTGAAAACCGTTACCGCCGCCATGCTGGCGGGCCTCGGCGACGCACTGCCTGTTTCCGCCCTGCCGCCGGACGGAACATGGCCAATGGGCACCACCCGCTGGGAAAAACGCAATATCGCCGAAGAGATTCCTGTCTGGAAAGAGGAACTGTGTACACAATGTAATCACTGCGTCGCCGCCTGCCCTCACTCGGCGATTCGTGCAAAAGTCGTTTCCCCGCAGGCGATGGAGAACGCGCCAGCCAGTCTGCATTCGCTGGACGTGAAGTCCCGCGATATGCGCGGCCAGAAATATGTGCTGCAGGTCGCGCCGGAAGACTGTACTGGCTGTAATTTATGCGTAGAGGTCTGCCCGGCTAAAGATCGGCAAAATCCACAGATCAAGGCTATTAACATGATGTCGCGCCTGGAGCATGTGGAAGAAGAGAAAGTGAATTATGACTTTTTCCTCGACTTACCGGAAATCGATCGCAGCAAACTGGAACGAATTGATATCCGCACATCGCAGCTTATTACGCCGCTGTTTGAATATTCCGGCGCCTGTTCCGGCTGCGGTGAAACGCCGTATATTAAACTGCTGACTCAGTTATATGGCGACAGAATGTTAATCGCTAACGCCACGGGGTGTTCCTCTATTTACGGCGGTAACTTACCCTCTACGCCTTATACCACCGATGCCAACGGACGCGGCCCGGCGTGGGCGAATTCGCTATTTGAAGATAACGCGGAATTTGGCCTCGGTTTCCGTCTGAGTGTGGATCAGCACCGGGCGCGCGTCATGCGTTTACTGGCGCAATTCGCCGATCGCATTCCGGCGGAATTAAACGATGCGCTGCATGCCGAAGCAACGCCTGACGTTCGGCGTGAACAGGTCGCCGCATTACGCCAACATCTGAAATCGGTTGCGGGCGCAGAGGAACTGTTAAAGGATGCTGATGCGCTGGTAGAAAAATCAATCTGGCTGATTGGCGGCGATGGTTGGGCATACGACATCGGCTTTGGCGGTTTAGACCATGTGTTAAGCATGACGGAGAATGTCAATATTCTGGTTCTGGATACGCAGTGTTATTCCAATACTGGCGGCCAGGCGTCGAAGGCGACGCCGCTTGGCGCCGTCACTAAGTTTGGCGAACATGGCAAGCGTAAAGCCCGTAAAGATCTTGGCGTCAGCATGATGATGTATGGTCATGTTTATGTCGCGCAAATTTCGCTGGGCGCGCAGTTAAACCAGACGGTGAAAGCCATCCAGGAGGCCGAAGCCTGGCCAGGACCGTCGCTGATCATTGCCTATAGCCCCTGTGAGGAACATGGTTACGATCTGGCGCTAAGCCATGACCAGATGCGCCAGTTAACGGCGACCGGTTTCTGGCCGTTATACCGCTTTGATCCCCGCCGTGCGGATGAAGGCAAGCCGCCGCTGGCTCTGGACTCTCGGCCACCGTCTGATGCCCTGGCGGAAACGTTGCTTAATGAACAGCGTTTCCGTCGCCTGAATGCGCAACAGCCTGAAGTAGCTGAACAATTATGGCGAGATGCCGCATTGGATTTGCAAAAACGCTATGACTTTCTTGCCTTGCTGGCAGGAAAAGCGGAAAAACCCGGCGCAGATTAAAAAATATTCTAAGGATTAACCTGGAAACAAAAAAAGCCCGAACATCCGTTCGGGCTTGTCAATTTATACGCTGGAAAGCAAAGGTTAACGCAATGGCCCAGCGACAAAATGAATATGTGACAATAAAGGCATATAACAGGCGTAGAATATCGTAACCGAATGATATTGTATAATTTTTATTTCGTATAATACCCCAAAAGCATTCGTATAAATTATATCTATTTCACTGCGAATTATTTCATTAATTATTGAATTAAACGGTAACATCTCTTTTTAGGTCTTTCCTGACAAGGCAGAAATAACGTTTTAACGTCAACTCGCTGATTATTTACGTGGAATACGCGTAATATTACGTCGCCCTCCCCTGTAGGCAGTCCCCGCAGAGTATCGTGGAGCAGCACCTAAAATGTGACGTATGTCATTGTACATAAAGTGCCTTTAGGGAGTAGAATTTCAGTGGATACTTAAACAGGAGGTTTTATGAACAGAACGATTCTTGTACCCATCGATATTTCAGATTCAGAATTAACTCAACGCGTAATTTCGCATGTTGAAGCTGAAGCAAAGATTGACGACGCTAAAGTGCACTTTTTGACTGTAATCCCGTCTTTGCCCTATTACGCCTCACTGGGACTGGCTTATTCAGCAGAGCTTCCCGCAATGGACGATTTGAAAGCCGAAGCCAAATCTCAACTGGAAGCGATTATCAAGAAATTCAACCTTCCTGCGGACCGCGTGCAGGCTCACGTTGCAGAAGGCTCTCCTAAAGATAAGATTCTGGAAATGGCAAAAAAATTACCGGCCGATATGGTGATTATCGCCTCGCATCGCCCGGATATTACTACCTATCTGTTGGGTTCCAACGCCGCAGCCGTTGTGCGTCATGCGGAATGCTCCGTACTGGTGGTACGCTAAATACCCGAGCCCGCATAAGAGAGTGCGGGCTCAAATCAATCATCATCGCCTAGTGACTGACACTTTTTGAAAACAGATTGATTACGATTACGCCGCAGATGATAAGCAACATGCCAATAATAGCCGGCATATCCAGTTTTTGGCCGAGAAATAACCATCCTATCAATCCAATAAGAACAATCCCTACCCCAGACCAAATAGCATAAATGATACCCGCAGGGATGGTTCGCATTGGGATGGTAAGACACCAGAACGCAATACAATATCCGATGATAGTAACGAGGCTCGGTACCAGACGCGTAAAACTATCTGATAATTTTAATGAGATCGTGGCGATAACTTCTACCACGATGGCGATAAATAGAAAGATTACAGCTTCTTTAGTCATACATCTCTTCGTTCCAATATTTTTCGGGTCGTGATGATATCTTAAGTAATACGGATGACAGAATAAAGACGCTTTTGAACCATTGCGTATCTTGCCATAAAAACGTGCTGGCATTCGTCGCCGTAATCCGTACCATACGCGACATGCTTTTGCCTGCTGGCTGTTGACGGCAGGAGCGAACCCGGCATTTATCGCCAGCCAAATGGGGCATGAAACTGCGCAGATGGTGTATGAAATTTACGGTATGTGGATTGATGACATGAACGACGAACAAGTAGCGATGTTGAATGCGCGGTTATCGTAATTGCAAAGTTTGCCCCCAATTTGCCCCATTTAGTACCAGAGAACTGAAATAATGCAAGAAATTCAAAAGAATACAAAGAAAGAGCAATACAACCTCAACAAGTTGCAAAAGCGCCTGCGCCGTAACGTTGGCGAAGCGATTGCCGATTTTAATATGATTGAAGAAGGCGATCGCATTATGGTTTGCCTTTCTGGCGGCAAAGATAGCTATACGATGCTGGAAATTTTACGTA
This sequence comes from Salmonella sp. GDC200615, assembly GCF_050574145.1. Classification (NCBI taxonomy): domain Bacteria; kingdom Pseudomonadati; phylum Pseudomonadota; class Gammaproteobacteria; order Enterobacterales; family Enterobacteriaceae; genus Salmonella; species Salmonella sp. GDC200615. The sequence goes on from NZ_CP192247.1 coordinate 2,381,089, forward strand.
ATTTGCAGCAAAGCGCCCCGATCAATTTTTCACTGGTCGCCGTCAACCTCGATCAAAAGCAGCCAGGTTTTCCGGAACATATCCTGCCAGCCTACCTTGAGCAGCTGGGCGTAGAATATAAAATCGTCGAAGAAAACACCTACGGCATTGTGAAAGAAAAGATTCCGGAAGGAAAAACCACCTGCTCGCTGTGCTCGCGTTTGCGTCGGGGTATCCTGTATCGTACGGCGACTGAACTGGGCGCGACCAAAATCGCCCTGGGCCACCATCGCGACGATATTCTGCAAACCCTGTTTCTGAATATGTTCTATGGCGGAAAAATGAAAGGGATGCCGCCGAAACTGATGAGCGATGACGGCAAACATATCGTGATCCGCCCGCTGGCTTACTGCCGCGAGAAAGATATTGTCCGTTTTGCTGAGGCCAAAGCCTTCCCTATCATTCCTTGTAATCTGTGCGGTTCGCAACCAAACCTGCAACGCCAGGTGATTGCCGACATGCTACGCGACTGGGATAAGCGCTATCCTGGACGGATCGAGACGATGTTTAGCGCCATGCAGAATGTCGTGCCGTCTCACCTTTGTGACACTAACCTGTTCGATTTCAAAGGAATCACTCACGGTTCCGAGGTCGTCGACGGCGGCGATTTAGCGTTCGATCGTGAAGAGATTCCCTTGCAGCCCGCTGGCTGGCAGCCGGAAGAAGATGACACCGCCTTAGAGGCGTTGCGGCTTGATGTTATCGAAGTGAAATAATCTGCAGGCGTCTCAGCACTCCGCTGAGACGCCATGCTATCGATCATTTTAATAGCCGTACCCGGCATGACTTGCCTTTGATCTTCCCGTTTTGCAACTGCTTCCAGGCTTTTTGCGCTACTGCTTGACGTACGGCGACGTAAACGTGCATTGGATGCACGTTAATTTTGCCAATATCCGCCCCGTCTAATCCAATATCGCCGGTCAGCGCGCCCAAAATATCTCCCGGACGCATTTTCGCTTTTTTGCCGCCGTCAATGCATAGGGTAGCCATCTCTGCGGCCAGAGGGAGTGACGGCTGCCGGGCGGGCGCATTCAGCCAGTTCAGCTTGAGTTGCAGCATTTCTGAAAGAATATTCGCCCGCTGCGCCTCTTCCGGCGCGCAGAAACTGATCGCCAGGCCGCTGCTTCCCGCGCGCGCCGTACGGCCAATACGATGGACATGCACCTCCGGGTCCCAGGCCAGTTCATAGTTAACCACCAGTTCGAGCGATTTAATGTCTAATCCTCGCGCGGCAACGTCGGTGGCAACCAGAATGCGCGCGCTACCGTTTGCAAAACGCACCAACGTCTGGTCGCGGTCGCGTTGTTCCAGATCGCCGTGGAGCGCCAACGCGCTTTGTCCTACCGCATTAAGCGCATCACAAACGGCCTGACAATCTTTTTTGGTATTGCAAAATACCACGCAGGACGCTGGCTGATGCTGGCTAAGCAACGTTTGTAGCAGCGAAATTTTTTCATGCGCAGACGTTTCGAAGAACTGTTGTTCGATAGCCAGTAGCGCATCTACCGTATCGATTTCAATACGTATTGGCTGCTGCTGTACACGACCGCTAATCGCCGCGATGGCCTCAGGCCAGGTTGCTGAAAACAATAACGTCTGGCGCGTCGCAGGCGCAAAGCGGATCACCTCATCAATGGCGTCACTGAATCCCATGTCCAGCATTCGGTCTGCTTCATCCATTACCAGAATATGCAGCGCATCCAGCGATACGGTTTCTTTTTGTAAATGATCCAGCAGGCGCCCCGGCGTCGCGACAATGATATGCGGAGCGTGCTGAAGCGAGTCGCGCTGTGCGCCAAAGGGTTGCCCGCCACACAAGGTCAGAATTTTGGTATTTGGCAGAAAACGGGCCAGGCGACGTAACTCTCCGGCAACCTGATCCGCCAGCTCCCGCGTCGGGCACAGCACTAATGCCTGTGTCTGGAACAGAGTGACGTCAATTCGATGCAAGAGCCCAAGACCAAACGCCGCCGTTTTGCCGCTACCGGTCCTGGCCTGCACACGCACATCATTACCCGCCAGAATGACGGGTAATGCTGCGGCCTGAACAGGCGTCATCTCAAGATAGCCCAGCTCAGTAAGGTTATTGAGCTGGGCGGCGGGCAAAACATTCAGGGTTGAAAAAGCGGTCACAATTTACTCTCGCGGTAACGACTCATAGTCAGCAGGCGCGTATCCTCGCAGATCCGGGCGTTTGATGCGACATTTTAATCGGTTCTTCGTCCGGCGGCGGGTCGGGCATCGGCTGAGGACGGGGAAGCGGCTCAGGAATGGGAACAGGGTCAGTGGGAATCGGGTCCGACAAGGACGAGTGTAGATATAATAAGGTCAAAAGACAGCTCATATTACCCTCCAGAATGTCATTCAGACTCTTAAAGGGTAGACGCTGATATTCTACAGGCAAAAAAAAGCCGACTAATCTAAGCCGGCGTCGTACGAATCAATTGTGCTATGCAGTAATTCAAAAAAGGAAGTAAGACAATATGGAGCGCAACGCCCATCGCTTGACGTTGCATTCACCTGCGAGAGAGATATTGCCCCGAATAGGTAGATGTTTTATTGACTTCGCTCAAATTTCTCGGCGTTTTTTCATACGAAATGGTCTGAAAAGCGCTTTTGTTACAACCATTTACTGCGATGCAACCATAAAGTAACACCACCGATCAGGACAACTAACAGAATACAAAACAGAGAAAAGCCGAACCGCCATCCGCCGCCAGGAATACCGCCCAGGTTAACGCCAAATAATCCTGTTAAGAAGGTGCTGGGCAGAAAAACCATCGCCATAAGCGACATGGTATAAGTTCTGCGCGCCAGAGACTCCTGCATCACCTGGGCAATTTCATCCGCCATGATGCCAGTACGCGCGATACAAGCGTCAATTTCATCCAACCCCCTTCCCAGCCTGTCGGCGATATCCTGCATTCTGCGCCGGTGATCGTCGCTCATCCACGGCAGCCGTTCACTCGCAAGCCGGGCATAGACGTCGCGCTGCGGCGCCATATAGCGGCGCATAACAATTAGCTGTTTACGTAGCAATGCGAGGAAACCGCGTGGTGGGATTTGCTGGTCGAGAAGATTATCTTCCAGATCGATAATTTTATCGTGTAGCTCTTCAATAAATTCACTGGCGTGATCGGTTAACGCATCGCACACATCTACTAACCAGCTGCCGCAATCTACGGGCCCGGTGCCCTCCTGCAAATCACTGACCACATCGTCCAGCGCCAGAACCTTTCGCTGACGGGTAGACACAATGAATCGCTCGTCCATATATAAACGCATTGCCACTAATTGATCCGGGCGTTCGTCAGTACTGCCATTAATACAGCGCAGCGTAATGAGCGTCCCTTCCCCCATACGACTTACGCGCGGGCGCGAGCTTTCACCAGCCAGCGCATCACGCACGTTATTGGGGAGTAAAGGCGTTGAAGCCAACCAGCGGGCGCTGTCCGGGTGGGTATAATTAAGATGTAGCCAACAGGGATGCTGACTATCGATCACATCATTATCTTCGAGCGGTTTTACTCCACCACGACCATCCAGTAGCCATGCGAAAACGGCATCCGGAACGTTCACATCCGATCCCTTAATGGCTTCCACAGCGCCTCCACGTTACAACTCTGATGCCGTTAGTCTAGCTTTCGGGAAAGGTTAAGCAATCTCTCATTTTCTCATTGCGCAAAAAGAATTACGGGAACGTGCGAAAAAAGCGCCTTAGCAACAGGCGCTTACCAAACATGTATTATCAGGCCTGGCCGCGCCTGGTGATGGTCGAAAGAGGTGATACATGAGAGCGCGACAGCGCATGTTCACTGTAACCCGGCTGGCTTAAACGAAATTTGTCGGTTTTAGTCTGTAACTCGATCACCTGCGCCTTTAAAACATCCGAAGAAGCAGATAACGCTTCAACCATTAAAACATTGCTATGGGTTGCGCTTTCCAGATCGCTCAACGCCAGTGTTATCTGGTTAATGCCTTTTTCCTGCTCCCGCGTGGTGGTGGAAATTTCACTCATCAGCACGTTTAATTGCCCGGAGCCGCCAACAATCTCCTGCATATTTTTTTCAGCCTCCTGCACTATGGCGGCCCCCTGCCGCACATTCTCATGCGTAACGTCGATCAGCGCCTTGATACTTTTTGCCGCCTCGGCGCTACGATGCGCCAGGTTACGCACTTCCCCGGCCACCACGGAGAAACCTTTTCCATGATCGCCCGCCCGCGCAGCCTCTACCGCCGCGTTAAGCGCCAGAATATTAGTCTGGAATGCGATACCGTCAATCAATGAAATAATCTCCGTCATCTGCGAGGCACAGTCGGTAATAGAACGCATATTTTCTGTAACCCGCACCATTAATTCACCGCCTTTACGGGCGCATTGGGTTGCACAATCCGCCTGTATGCTCGCCATTCGGGTATTATCCGCATTGTTTTTGGTACTCGCCGCCATTTCATCCATACTGGCGGCAGTTTGAATTAACGAGGCCGACTGCTGTTCCGTCTTTACGGATAGCGACATACTGCGCGCCGCCAGTTGTTCGGAAAGGGTCATTGCCGTTTGCGAAGAGGATCTGATTTCGCGTACCAGCGCGGAAATATTCTCCGACAGGCTATTAATTCCGGGGATGAGTCGCCCGGCGCAATTATTGCCAAATTCGGAGATATGAATAGACAAGTTTCCTGCTGCGACCTCTTCAATACTTTTCTTCACGGTATTAATCGGCACTACCAGATAGCAGGTCATATACCACCAAAGCAGTAATGTCGAGATCAGATAAATGATATTACACGTAATTAAAATAGGGAGATCGTGCAGAAAGGTTATTTGTAAAGTATCCACCAAAAGAAACGTACATACCATGAATAGAATAATGCATGTTCTGACGCTGATATTTCTCAACATTTTTGACGGCCTACAACCAGGATAGGAGACAGGTTTTATTTTTATAGCATTTCAGATACCTATTGCCATTCGTTTCTTTGACATTCTCCATATTCAATACCAGACCATCGCCATTTCCCTTAGTGCAACAGATAAAATCACCTATATTCGCTATGCCAGGATATTCATCCATCCATATTGACAAGTGATGTACTTATCACCATTTTCTGCTTAATAGTTAAGTCGAAAGCCAGTATATTTTAATAGACGCTTAAATAAGCGAATGACTGTTTCTCCGTGTTATTACTGTGGACAGCGTTATCGCCCGTTCTCTTGCAGAATCCTGAGCGTTTGGATAAGGCGTTATATCAGGCATAAAATCGGGTTCGCGCGAGCTTGCGCTGGCGGTCCTGTCCGCCAGCGGCAACGATTTACCGACTACGCTTCGCATGGCGCTCCCAGTTATCCTGTTTAGCCTGCACCGTTTTACGTAACGCGACATAACATGCCCCGCCGCCGCCATGATGCGGCAGCGCCGAACAATAAGCCTGTACATCCTCAAACTCTGTCAACCAGCGGGCCACATAGCTTCGGACGATATTGGCATGCGACTTCGCCTCTCGCCCTTTACCATGAATGATCAGGACATTACGCAACCCCTCTTTCTGCGCCTCCAGGATAAAACGAAATAGCATTTTTCGGCACGTTTCGACCGGCTGGCGTAACAAATTGAGGCTGGCCTGCTGAGGGTATTTCCCACTGCGTAACTTGTCGATGACACCCTGCTGCAATCCTTCCCGACGAAATTCCAGCGGTTCATTCAGCGGCAGAATATCCAGAAAGCCCGTCGTCAGGAAATTATCAAGCTGAAGCGTGTCGATACGCTGGGGCGTTTTAAGATTACGCGTTGGCTGCCAGTGTACATCAGTATGGCGTTTCAGCGGCTGGACATCCTCCATGGCGTCAAGAAACAGCGCTTTATCGTCAAGGTTCATGGTTCATCCTCCAGCGTTTTTGCGACTGCCGTTATCATAACCGTGCCCTGTTATACCGACAACGGTTTACAGTTATTTCCAATAACAGCGACAATGTCAGGCAATTAACCGCCTCGCCAGGCTCTCTTTTTCTCCGCCTACGATATTACTGGCGCTAAATGTGTTATCCCTGACTATCTTTTAAGGAGTATGGTTGCGGGTATTCCTGGCATGATATCTTGTCTCTTACGTTAGATTAAGACGATGTGAGAGAACGGATGCTGAGATTACTTGAAGAGAAGATAGCCACGCCATTAGGTCCGTTATGGGTGGTTTGCGATGAGCAGTTTCGACTGCGGGCCATTGAGTGGGAACAGTACCGCGATCGTATGGAACAACTGCTAAATATCCACTACCGTCACGAAGGCTATGAACGCGTTTCTGCAACTAATCCCGGTGGACTCAGCGATAAGCTTACAGATTATTTTGCAGGCAATCTCGCCGTAATTGATACCCTGGAAACCGCCACGGGGGGCACACCTTTTCAACGGGAAGTATGGCAGGCGTTGCGCGCTATCCCCTGCGGGCAGGTGATGCACTATGGTCAGCTGGCGGCGCAATTGGGACGACCGGGCGCCGCACGCGCAGTCGGTGCTGCGAATGGCGCTAACCCCATCAGTATTGTTGTTCCCTGCCATCACGTCATTGGGCGTAACGGCACTCTGACCGGATACGCCGGTGGCGTGCAGCGAAAAGAGTGGCTATTACGCCATGAAGGCTATCTTTTATTATGAATATACAGGCAAAAAGTGCCTTACCGGTCACACTTTTATGTAAAGCAACAACAAATAAATTACGTATTTTCAAATAGATAAAAGTATTCATCAAACTTATACTTGAATTATTCCTTCTCCGGGATAGCTCAGACTTACGCGCTCACCAAAAAGATGTTAAAATTGACAAATATCAATTACGGCTTGAGCAGACCTATGATCCCGGAAAAGCGAATTATACGGCGCATTCAGTCTGGCGGTTGTGCTATCCATTGCCAGGATTGCAGTATCAGCCAGCTTTGCATCCCGTTCACACTTAACGAGCATGAGCTTGATCAGCTTGATAATATCATCGAGCGCAAAAAGCCCATTCAGAAAGGGCAAACTCTGTTTAAAGCAGGTGATGAATTGAAATCGCTCTATGCTATCCGCTCCGGAACGATTAAGAGCTACACCATTACCGAGCAAGGCGATGAGCAGATTACTGGATTCCATTTAGCAGGCGACCTGGTGGGTTTTGACGCCATTGGCAGCGGTCATCATCCGAGCTTTGCACAGGCGCTGGAAACCTCAATGGTATGTGAAATACCCTTTGAGACACTGGATGACCTGTCCGGCAAAATGCCTAACCTGCGTCAGCAAATGATGCGTCTGATGAGCGGTGAAATTAAAGGCGATCAGGATATGATTCTGTTATTGTCGAAGAAAAACGCCGAAGAACGTCTGGCTGCGTTTATTTACAACCTGTCCCGCCGCTTTGCGCAGCGTGGTTTTTCACCGCGTGAATTCCGCCTGACGATGACCCGTGGCGATATCGGCAACTATCTGGGCTTAACGGTCGAAACCATTAGCCGTCTGCTGGGGCGTTTCCAGAAAAGCGGCATGCTGGCGGTGAAAGGTAAGTATATTACTATTGAAAACAGCGATGCGCTGGCGGCCCTCGCCGGTCATACCCGCAACGTCGCTTAAACGTCAGCTAAACCATTGATGTTATCTTCTGCCATATCGTTAAATTTTTCTCATTTATTGATCTGGCAGAAGCGCTTCCTCTGTTTCATTCACCATATTTGAGTTACTCTTTAGTTACAAACTGCGATGACAGTTGTAAGGAGACCCTGTATGGCTATGTATCAAAATATGCTGGTGGTCATCGATCCCAATCAGGACGACCAACCCGCATTACGGCGAGCAGTTTATTTGCATCAACGGATTGGCGGCAAAATTAAAGCTTTCCTGCCTATTTACGATTTCTCGTATGAGATGACCACCCTGCTTTCTCCTGACGAACGCACCGCAATGCGTCAGGGCGTAATAAGCCAACGCACAGCCTGGATACGTGAGCAGGCGAAATATTATCTTGAAGCCGGTGTCCCCATTGAAATTAAAGTGGTCTGGCACAATCGTCCCTTTGAGGCCATCATCCAGGAGGTTATCGCCGGCAGTCACGAGCTGGTGTTGAAAATGGCGCATCAGCACGATCGACTGGAAGCGGTCATTTTTACCCCTACCGACTGGCATTTGCTGCGTAAATGCCCAAGCCCCGTGTGGATGGTCAAGGATCAGCCGTGGCCAGAGGGCGGCAAAGCCCTGGTCGCCGTGAACCTGGCAAGCGAAGAGCCTTATCACAATGCTCTCAACGAAAAGCTGGTAAAAGAGACCTTACAATTGGCGGAGCAGGTTAATCATACCGAAGTGCACCTGGTCGGCGCCTACCCCGTTACGCCAATCAATATCGCCATTGAGCTGCCGGAATTTGATCCCAGCGTGTATAACGACGCCATCAGAGGCCAGCATTTACTGGCGATGAAAGCGCTGCGCCAGAAATTCAGCATCGATGAAAAAGTTACGCATGTAGAAAAAGGCTTGCCGGAAGAAGTTATCCCGGATCTTGCTGAACATCTCCAGGCGGGGATCGTTGTGCTTGGCACTGTTGGACGTACCGGACTCTCGGCCGCGTTTTTGGGGAACACGGCCGAACAGGTCATTGACCATCTGCGCTGCGACCTGTTAGTCATTAAGCCTGATGAGTATCAGACACCGGTTGAACTGGACGACGAGGACGATTAATCCCTCTTGCGTCCTGCCGGATGGCGCTGCCATCCGGCCAACACCTCATCCCTGTTACTCATCTCCGCCGAGGAAATAGATCCCCAAAGGAATCGCCAGCAGAATAGTGAACACCAGACTGTAAACGAAAATCATTGCCGACTGAATGGCATACATAGAGCTTGTCCACTCGGACAGTGGAATATGATACTGCTCAATCACACCGCCGATAGTCGCGCGCGTTACCACCGATGCCGCAACGATAAACACTGCCAGCAGGCATAACAGAAATTTTTTCCCCTTCGCCGATTTCAGCTTCATCATGATCATAGTATTGTCCTTTACAGATGACTTTGTTACCTGATAGCAACAATACCATGACAATCACGCGATGTCTGCTCCATAAAACGTGACATTGTATTTACATAAAAAGTAAACCGCTGAGATTAAAGCTGATAGCACTATTTCTTCTTTTTACTTATCGATGATCTACGCGTTTATCCTGGGTAAAATACCTGTTAATCAGGTCATTCTGAGCTGTTATCGTAGGAAGGAGCGGAAAACAATAATGTTCACTGAATTTTTTCTCAAAAACGCATTTAATCTGGCGATACTTTTCAGTTGCGGTATGGCGTTGCTGGTCGTGAGATTTTGGCTCAGCCGTAACGTACAGTGGAAGAAAGGATTCACGTTCCATGCGGCACAGTTTTTTATTTACGCGATTATTATTGGAACCATCGGGAGCATCCTGAATAATGCTATTGAAGATTATAATTTGCGTTTTATCTCTTCCGGGGTCATTGATTTTATCTGCACCTCGCTCATTGCGCTTATTCTGACGATAAAACTTTTCCTGATTATTAACCAATTTGAAAAAGCACAGGTCAATAAAGGTAGAGATGTCACCAGTACCCGTATTCTGGCACGGGTCATAAAAATAACCATTATTGTCGCGATTGTCTTACTGTATGGCGAACATTTTGGCATGAGTCTGTCCGGTCTGCTGACCTTTGGCGGTATCGGCGGTATCGCTGTTGGTATGGCGGGCAAAGATGTCCTGAGCAATTTTTTCTCCGGTATTATGCTCTATTTCGATCGCCCCTTCAGTATCGGAGACTGGATTCGTTCTCCTGACAGAAATATCGAAGGTACGGTCGCCGAAATCGGCTGGCGAATTACGCGAATTAACACATTCGACCACCGCCCGTTGTACGTGCCTAATTCCGTCTTTTCATCCATTAGCGTTGAGAATCCGGGACGGATGACCAACCGTCGAATAAAAACGGTTATTGGATTACGTTACGAAGATGCCGACAAAATTGGCCTCATTGTTGACGCTATCAGAAACATGCTGCAGGCGCACAGAGATATCGATCAGAAACAGACGCTGTTGGTCTATTTTAATGAATTCGCCGACTCTTCGCTGAATATTATGGTGTATTGCTTTACCAAAACAACAGTATGGCAGGAATGGCTTGCCGTACAGCAGGATGTTTACCTGAAAATTATTGCGATTGTCCAGGAAAACGGCGCTGACTTCGCCTTCCCAAGCCAGACGCTCTATATCGATGACCCGGAGGCCGCGCCTGCGACAAAATAAAAGATAGCCGGTTAGAAGCTGTTCATGCGAGAAAACATCCGCAAGCGCCGGGATCAATCGTAGATTTTAACGCCAAGACAACCGCGAACAAATTCAGGATTAAAATGCTTCACCGCTTCGCCAACGTAGCCTAAATCAAGGGCGTTGATTTGAGCCATTTCATTATCCGTTAGTGAGAAATCCCAGATGGCAAAGTTCTCTTCAATGCGTTCCTGTCGAGTGGATTTAGGAATAACCGTGACGCCACGCTGCACGTTCCAACGCAGGACAACCTGCGCGATGGTTTTTTGATGGGCATCGGCAATCCTTTGAAGCATGACATTTTCATACGGTTTATGTCTCCCGCCGCCTAACGGCGCCCACGCTTCAGGCTGAACGTTATAATGCTTCATGGTTTCCAGCGCGGCGGGTTGTGCAAAGTATGGATGCAATTCGACCTGGTTTACCATTGGCGTAATTCTGACGGTTTCACAGAAGTTGGCTAACACATGCGCATAGAAGTTGGACACGCCAATGGCTTTTAGTTTACCGGCTTCATAAGCGTCTTCCAGCGCGCGCCACGCACTAAAATAATCGCCCATTGCCTGATGCAATAAATAGAGATCAAAATAATCTAACCCGGATTTTTTCAGCGACGCTTCAATACCTGCTTTGGCCAGATCGTAGTTAGCCATATCTTGCACCCACAGTTTAGAAGTAATAAATAACTCCTCACGGGTACACAGACCTGTCGCGATAGCTTTACGAACAGCGTCACCAACGGCATCTTCATTGCCGTATACCGCAGCGGTATCGATAAGACGATAACCGCTGCGAATAGCGCTTAACACTGACTGCTGACATTCTTCTTTGTCGGTTACCTTAAAAACGCCAAAACCCACCATAGGCATTTTAAGGTTGTTACTTAATATTGAATATTCCACGCTAAAGCACCCTTTCGTCGTAAAGACTCCATGATAAGAGCAAAATACAGGTACAATGAGTATTGTTAAATCCGATTATATTTATACAAAAAGTTCATTAATAACAGTTGTACAGATTTTTTATTGCATCCAAACGTTCCGTGCTTGCTATATCCTCGCCGTGTAGCACCTGTTTGATAATGCCTTTTACTTATGCGTCAAAAACCAGTACCGTCATTTTGACCGTCTGTGAAAAAGTTTTCTGAACAGGCAATGCGATATCCGGAATAATATTTTTAGCGAAGAGGCTCCGGCTGGCTCAGCGCCGTTTTGCACCAGTCATAAAAAGCGCGTACCGCAGGCGGCAGAAACCTGTTTTGCGGATAGACCAGCGCAAGCGGCAAATCATAAAAATGGTTGTCCATGCAGGCCACCAGCGCCCCGCTGTGCAGATACGGCGCAACCAGATAGCTGGCGACGCGAATTAACCCCAGCCCCTGTATTCCGGCCTGAATATAAGCGTCCGTATCATCGACAACCAGCGTCTCCTGCACCCGCATCGCGTAATCCTCCCCCTCACGCGTAAAAAACCAGTCGGTGGTACGCCCGGTGCGGTGGTTCAGGTAGCCGACCGCATGGTGTTTTTGCAGATCATCTAAATTTTCAGGGCTACCGTAACGCTCAATGTAAGTGGGCGATGCTGCTATCACCCAGTTAAAGCTGGCAAGTGGACGGGCAACCAGCGTGGTGGAATCATCGATTCTGCCGGCCCGAATCACGCAGTCATACCCTTGAAGGATAATATCCTCCACGCTATCGCTGGAACAAAGTACCAGCTCCAGCTCCGGATACTGGCACAAAAAGGCCGGGAGCGTAGGAATAATGCAATGCCGGGCGAGAGATTGCGGCATCCCCACTTTAAAACGCCCTTTGGGTTGTGCCGCCCGGCCGGGAAATGACGACTCCATGGCCGCGATATCTGCCAGCACTCTTTTGCACTCTTCGTAGTAACGCCGCCCCTCTGCGGTCACGCTAAGTTTGCGGGTTGTACGTTGCAAAAGTTGAATCTTAAGCCAGGATTCCAGTTCTTTAACCACTCGCGATACCGTTGAGCGCGGCACGCCAAGCACTTCGGCGGCTCTGATAAAACTATGGGTATCCACTACGCAAACATAGACCTGCATCGCCTCCAGCTTGTCCATTTTCCCCCCGCCAATTATCCCATTTATCAGAACAGTCTAACCCGTCTTCGGCGTCTTATCGAACGCAGATCCCTGACGTAATCTCTATCTACAGGTGAATCAACACAGAGAGGTGCAAATGAAACAATCCAATAATCAGGTGGGTGAAAAAGTATTGGTGCTGGGCGCGGGACAACTGGGGGCGTCAGTGCTGGCGTCGTTGGTTCCGGCGGTCACACAGCGTAATGGTTCCGTTTGCGTTATTGTGTCAGGGCGATCCAGGGATAAACAGAGCAAACGACGTTCCAGCATTCATCAACAACTGGCGGATGCCGGTGCGCGGTTTATCCCGGTCGACATCGCAGGCAGTTCGGTTGCAGCGTTAAAAGATCAATTCCACGGTTTTGATACGATCATCAATTGTATGGGGTTTGTCGCCGGTGCGGGTACCCAGATAAAAATCACCCGCGCGGTACTGGAGGCGGGCGTTAAGCGCTATTTCCCCTGGCAGTTTGGCGTGAATTACGATGTGGTCGGCAAAGGTAGTGGCCAGCCGGTGTGGGACGAACAGTATGACGTCAGGACGCTTTTGCGCGAGCAAAACGTCACGGAGTGGGTGATTGTTTCAACCGGTATATTTACCTCTTTTCTCTTCGAACCGGCCTTTGGTGTGGTCAACTTAGCCCAAAAAACCATCAATGCCCTCGGCGGATGGGAAATGCAGGTCACCGTCACGTCGCCTACGGATATTGGTCGCCTGACCACTGAAATTTATCTGCATCAGCCGCGTATCACTAACGAAGTCGTCTTTGTCGCGGGGGAAACGACCTCTTATGCAAAACTGGCGGAAACGGTCGAACGCGTGACGCAGCAAACTTTTACCCGAGGCGTGAGGCGTATTGACGCTACCTGACTTACAGGAGCAGCTCCGTTTACATCCGCATGACCCAATGCTGCGCTATCGCGTCGCCTTCGCGCGTGGTGACGGTATGTGGTGGCCGATGAGTGACACCTGGAATGCACAACATCATCTGCCGACACAGGATATTGCCGCCTGGCTGAAAACACAGCAATGAGAACGGCGGCATCAGGCGCTCGCTTAATCCCCATGCCTTCTGCCAGCATCAGGCGGCGGGCTTGGCTACCTTGAGTTAACAAGAAACCAGTACGCATCAGTGCTTCACGATATACATTGTACGGCTATAGGCCACATCTTCCGGGTTAGTAATGGGGTATCCCTTTACCCACGGTTTAATTAACCGGCCATTGGTATACTGATAAATAGGCGCTATAGGCGCTTGTTCCATTAAAATTTTCTCCGCTGCATTGTAATCCGCGTTACGCGCTTCGGCGGTATTTTCCATCGTCGCTTGCGTCAGGATTTTGTCATAAGTCGGATTAGTAAAGCGTGAAATATTCCCCGTATGCGTGGACGTTAATAAGGATAAGAAAGTCGACGGTTCGTTGTAATCACCCACCCAGGAGGCGCGAATAACATCAAAATTACCTGTATTCCGGCTGTCGATATACGTTTTCCACTCCTGGTTTTGCAATTTCACATCCACCCCCAGATTTTTCTTCCACATTGACGCCACCGCAATCGCGATTTTCTGATGGTTTTCTGAGGTATTGTAAAGCAGAGTTAATTTAAGCGGCTTCTGCGATCCGTAGCCTGCTGCACGCAGCAATGTTTTCGCCTGGGCGTTAAGTTCTTCCTGGCTCATTTGTTCAAACGGTGAAGGATCGGGCTTAAATCCTGCCGTGACATCCGGTGTAAAATGCCAGGCCGGTTTTTCACCGGTACCTAAGACTTTTTCCGCCATCAAACGGCGATCAATGGTCATACTTAGCGCCAGACGAACGCGGGAATCCGCCGTCGGCCCTTTCTGCGTATTAAACGCATAATAATAAGTCCCTAATCGCGGCGGCGTATAAACTTGCCCAGGAATATCCTTCAATAATTTCTGGTACATATTTTTAGGGAAAGATTCGGTGATATCAATATCACCGGCAAGGTAACGTTTCGTCGCAGCCGATTCTTGGTTAATGGGTAAAAATGTTACTTTTTGCAGTACCGTTTTCGCGTTATCCCAGTAATGCGTATTAGGCACGACCACCAGTTTTTCATTTACCACGCGCTCTTTAAGCACATACGCGCCATTGCCAATCAGTTTTCCCGGCTTCATCCAGTCTTTGCCGCTTTCGACATTCGCTTTTTGGACCGGATAAAAGGCAAAACTGGCGGTCAGACTGGCAAACCAGGGCAACGGCTTGTCAAGCTGAACACGCAAAGTGTGCGCGTCCACTGCACTGACGCCAAGCTGATCCGGCGTGACTTTACCGTCGATAATGGCTTGCGCATTAGTGATGCCAGCCAGCGCGGCAAACCAGGCGAAGGGGGAAAGCGTTTTGGGATCAACGAGACGTTGCCAGCTATAGACAAAATCCTGGGCGGTCACCGGCGTTCCATCGGCCCATTGCGCATTATCCCGCAACGTAAACGTCCAGATACGATTATCATTGCTCTTCCACTGGCTGGCGACGCCAGGGATAATTTCACCCTTTTCGTTCTGGTTAACCAGCCCTTCAAACAGATCGCGGATCACCTGAATTTCAGGCAGCCCAACGGCTTTCGCTGGATCTAACGAAGCGGGCTCACCTTTGATATGACGCACCAGTTCTTGTTTTTCTGCCAGTACCGCTCCGCCGGGAACATCCGCAGCATATGCCAGGGAAAAGCTGCTAACCAACAGCGCACAACAGGTTACTGAAACAGAATGTCTCATAGAAGTTCCTCAAAGATGAGTTAAATGACAACGTAATTATTTGTTTCAGCAAAAAGAAATGCAATTATCTTCCGCCAGAAAGTTGATATCGCGCCATACAAGAGGGTAAATAGAAACCATTTGATAATCGGCGGGTTTTACACAACACTACGATGATTACCCTACTGGTCTCAGCTTCGGGAAACGCGTATGACTGTCACCCGCCCCCGTGCCGAGCGCGGCGCATTTCCGCCAGGCACTGAACATTATGGACGTTCGCTACTAGGCGCGCCGCTAATCTGGTTTCCGGCACCTGCAGCCAATCGCGAAAGCGGTCTGATACTGGCTGGCACCCACGGGGATGAAACCTCATCCGTGGTGACGCTCTCCTGTGCGTTACGCACCTTAAATCCAACCCTTCGCCGTCATCATGTCGTACTTGCCGTTAATCCTGATGGCTGTCAACTGGGGTTAAGGGCAAATGCGAATGGCGTTGATCTAAACCGTAACTTTCCCGCCGCCAACTGGAAAGCGGGTGAGACAGTTTATCGCTGGAATAGCCGCGCGCAAGAGCGTGATGTCGTGCTGCTAACCGGCGACCATCCCGGCTCAGAACCGGAAACCCAGGCGCTTTGCCAGTTAATTCATCGACTCCAACCCGCCTGGGTCGTCTCTTTTCACGATCCGCTAGCCTGCATTGAAGATCCACGTCGCAGCGAGCTAGGCGAGTGGCTGGCCGATGCGTTTGCGTTGCCGCTGGTGACCAGCGTAGGTTACGAAACGCCCGGTTCGTTTGGCAGCTGGTGCGCCGACCTCAACCTGCACTGCATTACCGCCGAGTTTCCCCCTGTTTCTGCCGATGAAGCCAGCGAAAAATACTTGCTGGCTATGTCGAATCTGCTCCGCTGGCATCCTAAAGATGGAGTTGACCCGTCGTAAAGCGTAGCGCGGGCTCAACATCAACCGCCAGCCATGTTGGGCCATCAAGATCGGCGAAGCTCACCTGCGGCATAAGCGGCAGCGCGGCGCTAATCGCTCTTGATGTACAGAGCATACAGCCCAGCATCAGGCCGAATCCTTGCTCCCGCGCCTCCGTTGCCAGCGCCAGCGCCCCAGTCAGACCGCCGGTTTTATCCAGCTTAATGTTGATCATATCGTAGCGCCCCGTCAGGGCTTTCAGACTACTGCGAGTATGGCAGCTCTCATCTGCACAGATGGGCAACGGATGAATAAAATTTTCCAGGGCGGCGTCATCCTGCGTGGGCAGCGGTTGCTCCAGCATCGCGACATTCAGATCCGCCAGTAACTGGCAACGCGCCGCCAG
Organism: Salmonella sp. GDC200615; assembly: GCF_050574145.1. Taxonomy (NCBI): domain Bacteria; kingdom Pseudomonadati; phylum Pseudomonadota; class Gammaproteobacteria; order Enterobacterales; family Enterobacteriaceae; genus Salmonella; species Salmonella sp. GDC200615. The sequence continues at coordinate 2,397,575 of NZ_CP192247.1, forward strand.
CCCCTCCGGACGCCACGATTCATTGGCGTCCACAATGAGCGTCGCCTCCGGCACCGCCGAGCGGATCGCCACCATACGTTCGCTAATCAGACGAGCATCGAGTTTAATTTTCAGCAACGTCGCCCCTTTTTCCCATAGTGCCGCCGCACTGGCTGCCATCTGTTCCGGCGTACCTATCACTACCGTTTGCGCGGTAGTAAAAACCGGGGACAGCGTCACGCCGAGCAGCCCGGCAAGGCTTTGCTGCCGCTGGCGGGCCTGCAAATCCCATAAGGCGCTATCCACCGCGTTGCGCGCCGCGCCTGCCGGCAACAGTTTCTGCAATGCTTCGCGAGTCAGCCCGTTTTCCAACTGAGGCACAATACTCATGATTTGCGCCATGACCGAGGCATCACTTTCACCATAACGTGGATATGGCGTACATTCCCCGATGCCTTTTACGTCCTCTTCTTCCAGTTCGACAACGACAACATGCGCTTCGCTTCGGCTACCACGCGCAATAACAAAAGGCGTATGTAACGGCCAGGTTTCCTCATATACCTTAACAGATCTCATCTCTTCCCCTCTGATAGCGCCGGACGCGGCTTGCTACAAATAGTATTTGCCGTGTTAATGAATAATGACTTAAACTGGATTTCGACGTTAACTATAAGTAAATAGGAACATAATTATGTCACAGACTGTACATTTCCAGGGTAACCCGGTCACCGTTGCCAACGTTATTCCGCAGGCTGGTAGCAAAGCACAGGCTTTTACTCTTGTCGCAAAAGATTTGTCTGACGTTTCCCTCAGCCAATATGCAGGCAAACGCAAAGTGCTGAATATTTTCCCAAGCATTGATACTGGCGTATGCGCCGCATCAGTTCGTAAGTTTAATCAACTGGCCACAGAAGTGGAGAATACCGTCGTATTGTGCGTTTCTGCTGACCTGCCTTTTGCACAGTCGCGTTTTTGCGGCGCGGAAGGCCTGAGCAACGTTATTACGCTTTCCACTCTGCGTAATAACGAGTTTCTGAAAAACTACGGCGTCGAAATCGTTGACGGCCCGCTGAAAGGTTTGGCGGCGCGCGCAGTCATCGTGCTTGACGAAAACGACAACGTTATTTTCAGCCAGTTGGTGGATGAAATCACCCACGAGCCGGATTACGACGCCGCGCTTAATGTCCTGAAGGCATAAGCCAGCGCCTGCTGGCGCTACGTTTGTCAGTACTACAGGCGGTGCTCTTTTGTCACAAGAAGGCCTCTATCCGGAGGCCTTCTTTTTTTCTACTCTTCACCCTTCTTCTGGCTCAGACCATATTCACGCAGCTTATTGGCAATCGCGGTATGCGATACCCCCAACCGTTTCGCCAGTTTACGCGTACTCGGATAGCTACGATAAAGCTGGGTCAGGACAGAACGTTCAAAACGACTGGTAATGTCATCCAGCGAGCCTTCCATCGCATCCTCGCCGACTGCCACCGTCGCGGCATCGTAGTCAGGCAGCAGGATATCCTGCGGACGCAGCTCATACCCTTCCAGTTGCGTCAGCGCCCGGTAAATCGCATTTTTAAGCTGGCGAACGTTACCCGGCCAGCCGTAACGAGTGAGGACCGTACTCAGATCGGCAGACAGTTTCGGTCGCGGAACGCCCTGTTCGTCGGCAAAACGCGCCACGAACAGTTCGGTCAACGGCATAATATCCTGCGGACAATCGCGCAACGGCGGCAAATTAAGCGTCAGAACGTTAAGTCGATAATAGAGATCTTCGCGGAACAGTCCTTTTTGCACCAGCTCCACCAGATTTTTCTGCGTGGCGCAGATAACGCGGACATCAACATGAATTTCGTGATCTTCGCCGACGCGACGGAACGTACCATCGTTGAGAAAACGCAGCAGCTTCGCCTGCATACGCGGCGACATTTCGCCAATTTCATCCAGCAGCACCGAACCGCCATTCGCCTGTTCAAAGAAACCTTTTTTACCTTCCGGCGCATGGCCAAATAGTTCGCTTTCTACCGCATCTTCCGGGATTGAAGCGCAGTTGAGCGCCAGATACGGTTTCGCTGAACGAGGGCTTGCCTGGTGACAGGCATAGGCGAAAAGATCTTTGCCGGTTCCCGTATCGCCGGTAATCAGCAGCGGCGCGCTGAGCATCGCCAGTTTGCGCGCCTGCTCAACGACGTGCTTCATCTTTGCGCTCACGGCAATAATCTGACTAAACGCGCTCAGATCCTGCGTGGACAAATTCTGTAGCTGCTGTCCCATACGAATCGTGGAACGCAACATCACGACCGCCCCGGTCAACACGTATTCGTCATTTTCGTTTTGTAAATGTACCGGCGTAATCTCCATCAGGAAGTTTTGCCCGTTGATCACGACATGTTCGTTATGGGAGCTTTGCGGGTTACCGTCCAGCCAGCGCTGAAAATTGAAGCCGTTGATTAATTGTGCGGCGGTATGGTGCCGCATTCGCTCCTGGCTCTGGGCAAAAAGTTGACAACTCGCCGGGTTCGCCATCTCCACTTTACTCTTCATATCCAATGAGAGCACCGGCTCCGGCAACGCCTCAAGCAGCGCGCTCAGGGCCAGATGTTCACGTTCGGACGGCATCCAGGGAACGGTACGGACATCCGTTACGCCGGAAATACGGCGGATTTCTGCCATCAGGCTGCTGAAGTCGGTGAATTCCAGCTCAGCAAAATTAAGATAAATTCGCCCAATGGGATCAATCTCGATTCCGCGTAAATCAATGCTACGTAACACCAGTAAATCAAGTAATTCGCGGGTCAGACCAAGTCGGTCTTCACAAAAGACTTCCAGACGCATGGGAACCTTCACCTGAATAATGAACCATTAAATAGATGATAAGCCACTATTCGGCTGGCAGGAAGGATTCTGTCAACAAATATTGACAGCATGACGGAAAAACGGGCGCTGCGGCGTAAAGCCAGGCAATCAGCGCCCTGTGGAAGGTCATTTCTCAGGCGACGACTTACTCTTTTGCAGCGTCTCTTTTAGCTGACCGATAAGCTGACAACGAAAATCACCGAGACGTGGTTTATCGTTATCGATCCACGGCAATGGTCGACATAGCTCCATCGCTTTTATTCCCAGTCGAGCGGTAAGGAGACCTGCGCCAATCCCCTGCGCCGCGCGCGTAGACAGGCGTGCGGCCAGATCCTGAGACATCCAGTCCATACCGACTTCACGCACCAGCTCACTGGCCCCCGCGAACGCGATATTCAGCAACACCAGACGGAACAGACGAAGGCGGCTGTAATAACCAAGTTCAATGCCATACAGCGTTGCGATGCGGTTAATCAGGCGTAAATTACGCCAGGCAATAAACGCCATATCCACCAACGCTAACGAGCTGACGGCGATCATCAGAGTCGATTCCGCGGCGAAACGGCTAATCTCACGTCGCGCCTGCGCGTCAAGTACCGGCTGTACCAGATGCGCATACAAGCCGACGATTTCCCTGTCGTTTTGCGTTTCGTGAATAGCGGCATACCAACGTTGTAATGCCGGATGTGATTGATCAATCCCCGCCTGCTGCGCCAGTTTTTCGCAAAATGCGCGACCTTTCCCGACGCTATGGCTATGTAACAGTTCACGCGCCTCATCGCGCTCATGCGCCCGCTGGCGCAAGCGCCATAATCGCCGCCACTCCGTGACCACCGATCCCACGCCAGCGCCAATGATCAGCGCGCCTGCGGCACAGCCGCCTAAAGCGACCCAGTCCTGAGTTTGCCAGGCATTCATTGTCCACTGTACGCCTTGCTCGACCACGCTCGCGCCAAACAGCGCCAGCCCTCCCATCACCATTTTACGCCACAGACTGCGTTTGGGGCGCAGCGCGGCATCGACCGCCGCTTCTGCCACGCCTTCGTCTTCCGGGCGCTCATCGATAGCTGCAGGCGCAAATGTACGCGACTCCGCTTCGCTAAAAGTTTGCTGCGCTTTGAAGGCCGACGTAGGTTCCTCCTTTAGCGGTTCTGCAAAATCAATACGCGGTTTTAACGGTTCGCTCATCGCAGCTTATCTCCTATTAAAAACTCCAGCGCAGCGTCCAGACGAATATGTGGTAACGGTTTATCAACATCCATCACCTGCGGACGAAAGGCTTCGAACTGAAAACCCTGACTATCCCAAAACGCTTGTCCCGGCAAACGCGAAGGCACTTCGCCGGGGTACACGGTTAACGGCGCGCCGTCACTCAAACGGTTTCCACGTAAAGCCGGGATTTTTTCACCGTTGACCTCAATCACGCCGCTGGTGGTCGCCTGTACCGACGCCAGCCCCAGGCAATCCATACTAATGCCTTCAAACGCGGCATTTTGCCAGGCATCCTGAATAAGCTGCTGGAGCAAGGCCACCATATTGGCATGTTGGTCGAGGGTGACATGGTCGGCTTTCGTCGCGGCGAACAGCAATTTATCAATCACCGGCGAAAACAAGCGGCGAAACAGAGTCCGCTGGCCATAGTGAAAACTTTGCATCAACTGCGTTAAGGCGAGACGCATATCATTAAACGCCTGCGGCCCGCTATTAAGCGGTTGCAGACAGTCGACCAGTACAATCTGGCGATCAAAGCGTAGAAAATGATTTTTATAGAACCCTTTGACCACTTTTTCGCAATAGTAGTTAAAGCGTTCGCGCAGCATTCCAGCGTTGGTCTGTTTATCCGCCTGCGCCAGTTTTGACTCGCCGAAGGCGTCCACATCCGGCCACGGGAAAAACTGCAACGCTGGCGCACCCGCCATATCGCCCGGCAAAACAAACCGTCCAGGTTGAATAAAATGCAATCCCTGCGATTTACACTGATGCAAATAATCCGTCCAGGCGGCGGCAATCTCCGCCAGCCGGTTTTCATCGGCGGGTGCCAGCGGATCGAGCCCGTCGCAAAGTTGCCGCCATTTTGCGGCCCACTCAGCGCGTTGTCCTTGTAACAAGCCGTTCATCTGACGGGACCAGCTTAAATAATCCTGAGCCAGCATGGGCAGATCGAGTAACCATTCCCCTGGATAGTCCACAATCTCCAGATACAATGTCGAGGTATCTTTAAAATGGCGCAGCAGCGAGTCGTTGGAGCGATAGCGCAACGCCAGCCGAATCTCACTGACGCCGCGCGTCGGTGTGGGCCATGCGGGAGGATTGCCATAAAGCTGAAGTATCCCCTCATCGTAGGTAAAACGGGGAATACCAAAATCACGTTGAGGCACGCGCTTTACGCCAAGCAGGCGTTCTTCGCGTACCGCGCTGAGCAACGGTAAGCGCGCGCCCGCGTGGACATTAAGCAACTGGTTAACCATCGCCGTGATAAACGCTGTTTTACCGCTGCGGCTCAACCCGGTTACGGCAAGACGCAAATGCCTGTCTACCCCACGATTGACCAGCGCGTTGAGTTCAGTTTTAAGTCGCTTCATTGACATTCTGTTGAGCCTGAAGAGAAGAAAAAATAATAACGAGCCTGCGTTATAGATATGTGCAAAAACGTTATTATCAACTACCCGGAGAGATCAACAACGGCGCATTAAGCGCCGCGGTTAGTATGAGTATTGAGCAATAGATTATCTATTTTTTTACTTTCGGCATATCAAGACGACTGATGCCGCCCATATTCATCGCGTGCGTATACCCCATATCAAGCAACATTTGTTTTGCCATGCCCGACTGTCGTCCGGAGTTGCAATATAACTTTACCGTATCGTTCCTGTCTGGAACTACCGTTTCGATATGAGATTTAATCTCCTTCAATGGGATATTAATCGCGCCCTGAATATGCTCACGCTGATATTGTTCCGGAATGCGGACATCTATCCAGTATTCTGCGGCATAAAGCGGCATGGCTACGAATAACGCTAACGCAAATATTCCTTTTTTCAACATACTTCCGTCCTGACACGTAATGTATTTCGCACACACTATACGCCAGAGCTTAACGAAATATTATGACCAGACTCGCTATTTGTAACGCTGCGAAATTTTATTCGCCGCCTTACGAAGTACTGGCTCCAGCGCAAACGCCAGCAACATTTTTAGCGGACGACGGGCGACGGATTTTACCGCCCATCCCGCCACGCCGGCAGGCCCGTAGCGTAACGCGGTCAACAGAACCAGCTTACCTGCTATTTTGAAGCCGGGCTTCACCTTCTGCCCGACGCGTTGCCAGCGAGTATTCATCTTCACCTTCCCGATATAACACTTAAAGTTGACGGAAACGACTACGCAGTGTGAACGTATCTGACGTGACGTAGCGTTCCATTTCTCGCAAACGCTTTTCGCCTGCGGCAAGCTCTCTGTCTACGGTATCCAGCAGTTCGCCGCTGGTCGGCTGCGATTTGCCTGCGGCCAGATTATCCGGCATAGGGTCCAGTACAAAAGACAGAACGATATAGGCCACTACGGTAAAAAACGCCAGCCCAAAGAAAATCGACAGCACGACCAGAATACGCACCAGTTTTACCGGTACATCAAGGTAGTCGGCGATCCCGGCGCAAACGCCACGCACCATGCCCTTTTGCGGCATACGCCATAGTTTTTTATTCAGATTGATTCCACCCATTAGCGCTCTCTCCAGTTCGGATGCTCTGCATCAAGAATGTCTTCCAGCGCCTGAATGCGCTCGCGCATACGTTGCGCATCGTCTGTGAGTTGCAGTAAGCGTTGCTGCTCGCTTTGCGACAGTTCTCCCCGACCGGCGCGGTTGCTGTAATGCAGCCACAGCCAAATCGGTAACACAAACAACACAAAAATGGTTAACGGGATGGCCAAAAATAGCGCGCTCATGCGTTCTCCTTACACCTAAAGCTGATGAGCGACGGCGCGTATCGGCGCCGCCATTGTCATTATTGATTATCTTGCTTCATTTTGGCTTTCAACTGCGCCAGCTGCTCGCTGATTTCATCATCGGCTTTCAGGTTGGCAAACTGTTGGTCCAGCGATTGCTGCTTACCAAAACGATGGCTTTCCGCTTCCGCTTCCATTTGATCGATACGACGTTCAAAGGATTCAAACCGCGCCATGGCTTCATCCAGTTTGCCGCTGTCAAGCTGACGACGGACATCGCGGGAAGAACTCGCCGCCTGATGACGCAGCATCAGCGCCTGCTGGCGAGCGCGTGTTTCGCTGAGTTTGTTTTCCAGCTCGCCAATCTCTTTCTTCATGCGCGCCAGCGTGTCATCCACCAGCGTGACTTCCTGTTCAAGCGTAGCAATTAAATCGGTCAGCTTTTGTTTTTCAATCAATGCGGCGCGCGCCAGATCGTCTTTATCTTTGCGCAGAGCCAGTTCCGCTTTTTCCTGCCACTCGGTCTGCTGAACCGTAGCCTGTTCAATGCGACGGGATAACTGTTTCTTTTCCGCTAAAGCACGCGCGGAGTTCGAGCGAACCTCCACCAGCGTATCTTCCATCTCCTGAATCATCAGGCGCACCAGCTTCTGCGGATCTTCCGCTTTTTCCAACAACGCATTGATATTGGCGTTCACGATGTCGGCAAAACGAGAAAAAATACCCATAATTCAATCCTCACATAATGTTCTGATAACGGGCGATGCCCTGCTACATGGTTAATACAATTTGCGTGCCAACTTTTTATACCACTGATAGTAAAGGAATTATTTCGTTTTACCTCGCCAGCAAAAAAGGATAAAGTGGTGAAAAACACTAACAAGTGGCGATTTTCATCATGGCTGAATTTAAAGATAACCTGCTCGGCGAGGCAAACCGTTTTCTTGAAGTACTGGAACAAGTCTCCCGGCTCGCGCCGCTGGATAAGCCAGTGCTGATTATTGGCGAACGCGGTACGGGTAAAGAACTTATCGCCAATCGCCTGCACTATCTCTCTTCACGCTGGCAGGGGCCGCTTATCTCGCTTAACTGCGCAGCGCTTAACGAAAATCTGCTGGACTCCGAACTGTTTGGTCATGAAGCGGGTGCTTTTACCGGGGCGCAAAAACGCCATCCCGGTCGCTTTGAACGCGCCGATGGCGGCACGCTGTTTTTGGATGAACTGGCGACAGCGCCAATGCTGGTACAGGAAAAGCTACTGCGGGTGATTGAATATGGCGAGCTAGAGCGCGTCGGCGGCAGCCAGCCGTTACAGGTTAATGTGCGATTAGTATGCGCCACCAATGCCGATTTACCCGCCATGGTAAAGGAAGGAACATTTCGTGCCGATCTGCTCGACAGGCTGGCTTTTGACGTTGTACAACTGCCGCCGCTGCGCGAACGTCAAAGCGATATTATGCTGATGGCCGAGCATTTTGCTATTCAGATGTGTCGTGAGCTACGTCTGCCCTTATTTCCCGGTTTTACCGATCGGGCAAAAGAAACGTTGTTGCATTACGCCTGGCCGGGTAATGTCCGCGAGCTGAAAAACGTAGTCGAACGTTCAGTGTATCGCCACGGCAGCAGTGAACATCCTTTGGATGAAATTGTTATCGATCCTTTTCAACGCCATTCCGCCGAACCGCCCACGCCCGCCCTGCCAGCGGCATCCGCCACGCCTGACCTGCCGCTCAAGTTGCGGGAGTTTCAACTGCAACAGGAAAAAGCGCTGCTGCAACGTAGCTTACAACAGGCGAAATTTAACCAGAAACGAGCCGCCGATTTGCTGGCACTCACCTACCACCAGTTTCGCGCCTTGCTTAAAAAGCATCAGCTTTAGCTATTTCTCCGGCTAATTGACGACATTTACGCCAGTTATCCACCGACATTTTTACGTGGCGGGCCGAAGTGCGATACACTTTGCAAATTGAACTTCAAAAACTTAACTATTATGCGCCTGGTTTTATCGTCTCTGATCGTGATAGCGGGTCTACTGAGTAGTCAGGCTACGGCTGCGGCTGCGCCCGAACAAACTGCGAGTGCAGATATTCGCGATAGCGGCTTTGTGTATTGTGTCAGCGGGCAGGTCAACACCTTTAATCCGCAAAAAGCGAGCAGCGGCCTCATCGTCGATACCCTGGCAGCCCAGTTATATGACCGCCTGTTGGATGTCGATCCCTATACTTATCGTTTAGTCCCAGAGCTGGCAGAAAGCTGGGAAGTGCTGGATAACGGGGCAACGTACCGTTTTCACCTGCGCCGCGACGTTTCCTTTCAAAAAACCGCCTGGTTTACGCCGACCCGAAAACTCAATGCTGATGATGTCGTCTTTACCTTTCAGCGGATTTTTGATCGTCGGCATCCGTGGCATAACATCAACGGCAGTAGCTTCCCCTACTTTGATAGCCTACAGTTCGCCGACAATGTAAAAAGCGTGCGTAAGCTGGACAATAACACCGTTGAGTTTCGCCTGACGCAGCCAGACGCCTCCTTTTTATGGCATCTGGCTACACACTACGCTTCCGTCATGTCCGCTGAGTACGCCGCGCAGCTTAGCCGAAAAGATCGTCAGGAACTGCTAGACCGCCAACCGGTCGGCACCGGGCCTTTCCAGCTTTCGGAGTACCGTGCCGGACAGTTTATTCGTCTCCAGCGCCACGATGGGTTTTGGCGCGGCAAACCGCTGATGCCGCAAGTGGTAGTGGATTTAGGCTCCGGCGGTACCGGGCGTTTATCGAAATTACTGACCGGTGAATGCGATGTTCTGGCCTGGCCCGCCGCCAGCCAGCTAACTATTTTACGCGACGATCCGCGTTTACGTCTGACGTTGCGCCCGGGGATGAATATCGCCTATCTGGCCTTTAACACCGATAAGCCGCCGTTGAATAATCCCGCAGTGCGCCATGCGCTGGCCTTATCGATCAACAACCAGCGTCTGATGCAGTCGATTTATTACGGCACGGCGGAAACCGCAGCCTCCATTTTACCGAGAGCCTCATGGGCTTACGATAACGATGCCAAAATTACGGAGTACAATCCGGAAAAATCGCGCGAACAGCTAAAAGCGCTGGGCATTGAGAATCTTACGCTGCATCTCTGGGTGCCGACCAGTTCTCAGGCCTGGAACCCAAGTCCGCTAAAAACGGCGGAGCTTATTCAGGCGGATATGGCGCAGGTTGGCGTAAAAGTGGTCATTGTGCCGGTTGAAGGTCGTTTTCAGAAGGCGCGCCTGATGGATATGAATCACGATCTGACCTTATCCGGCTGGGCCACGGACAGCAACGATCCGGATAGCTTTTTCAGACCACTGTTAAGCTGTGCGGCCATCAATTCGCAAACCAATTTCGCCCACTGGTGTAACCCTGAATTTGACAGCGTGCTGCGTAAAGCACTGTCGTCGCAGCAGTTGGCTTCGCGCATAGAAGCATATGAGGAAGCGCAGAATATCCTGGAAAAAGAGCTGCCGATACTGCCGCTGGCATCATCACTACGCCTGCAGGCTTACCGCTACGATATTAAAGGGCTGGTGTTAAGCCCGTTCGGCAATGCGTCTTTTGCCGGCGTCTCCCGCGAAAAACACGAAGAGGTGAAAAAACCATGATTATCTTCACCCTGCGTCGGTTATTGCTGTTGCTGGTGACGCTATTCTTCCTGACCTTTATCGGCTTTAGCCTGAGCTATTTTACGCCGCACGCGCCGCTACAAGGCGCATCATTATGGAATGCCTGGGTTTTCTGGTTCAACGGTCTGCTGCACTGGGACTTTGGCGTGTCCAGCATTAACGGCCAGCTGATCTCCGAACAGCTTAAAGAGGTGTTTCCCGCCACGATGGAGCTGTGCATTCTCGCCTTTGGTTTTGCGCTGATGGTCGGCATCCCGGTCGGGATGCTGGCTGGCGTGACGCGTAGCAAATGGCCGGATCGTTTTATCAGCGCGCTGGCGCTATTAGGTTTCTCAATTCCGGTTTTCTGGCTGGCGCTTCTGCTCACACTGTTCTTTTCGCTCACGCTGGGGTGGCTGCCGGTATCCGGGCGATTTGACCTGCTTTATGAAGTTAAACCGGTTACCGGTTTCGCCATCATTGACGCCTGGATTTCAGATTCGCCATGGCGTGATGAAATGGTGATGAGCGCCATACGGCATATGGTTTTACCGGTGCTCACGCTCTCCGTCGCGCCGACCACAGAAGTGATCCGCCTGATGCGAATCAGCACTATTGAGGTCTACGATCAGAACTACGTTAAAGCGGCGGCCACGCGCGGCTTATCGCGCTTTACGATTTTACGCCGTCACGTGTTGCATAATGCGCTGCCGCCGGTCATTCCCCGTCTTGGTCTGCAGTTTTCAACCATGTTAACGCTGGCGATGATTACCGAAATGGTTTTCAGCTGGCCTGGGCTGGGACGATGGTTAATTCACGCCATTCGTCAGCAGGACTATGCCGCTATTTCCGCTGGCGTGATGGTCATTGGGTCGCTGGTTATTGTGGTCAATGTGATTTCCGATATTTTGGGTGCTATGGCTAACCCTCTGAAACATAAGGAATGGTATGCCTTACGATAGCGTATACAGCGAAAAGCGCCCGCCAGGCACCCTGCGCACTGCCTGGCGTAAATTTTATAGCGACGCGCCTGCGATGGTGGGTCTGTATGGATGCGCCGGTCTGGCGTTGCTGTGTATTTTTGGCGGCTGGATCGCGCCCTATGGTATCGATCAGCAATTTCTGGGCTATCAGCTACTGCCACCCTCCTGGTCACGCTATGGCGAAGTCTCCTTTTTTCTGGGGACTGACGATCTGGGGCGCGATGTGCTGAGCCGCCTGTTAAGCGGCGCGGCGCCCACGGTCGGCGGCGCGTTTATCGTAACGCTGGCGGCTACGCTATGTGGATTAGTCCTCGGCGTAGTGGCAGGCGCGACGCACGGTTTACGCTCTGCCGTGCTGAACCATATTCTGGACACGCTGCTTTCCATCCCTTCGCTCTTGCTGGCGATTATCGTCGTGGCATTTGCCGGCCCACATCTGTCACACGCGATGTTTGCCGTCTGGCTGGCCCTGTTGCCGCGAATGGTACGTTCCGTCTACAGCATGGTGCATGATGAACTGGAAAAAGAGTACGTCATTGCCGCCCGTCTGGATGGCGCGACAACGCTGAATATTCTGTGGTTCGCCATTTTACCGAATATTACCGCCGGTCTGGTCACCGAAATTACCCGGGCGCTGTCGATGGCGATTCTGGACATCGCCGCGCTGGGATTTTTAGATCTCGGCGCGCAGCTTCCCTCTCCTGAATGGGGCGCCATGTTGGGGGATGCGCTGGAGCTAATCTATGTCGCGCCGTGGACCGTTATGCTACCCGGCGCGGCGATAACGCTCAGTGTTTTACTGGTAAACCTGCTCGGAGATGGGATTCGTCGTGCGATTATTGCGGGGGTGGAATAATGCCGTTACTGGATATCCGCAATCTCACCATTGAATTTAAAACCAGCGAAGGTTGGGTAAAAGCGGTCGATCGCGTCAGTATGACATTAAGCGAAGGTGAAATTCGCGGCCTGGTAGGTGAATCGGGTTCCGGAAAGAGCTTGATTGCTAAAGCTATTTGCGGCGTCGCGAAAGACAACTGGCGAGTCACTGCCGACCGTATGCGTTTTGATGATATCGATCTGCTGCGCCTCTCCTCACGTGAACGGCGTAAGCTGGTCGGACATAATGTGTCGATGATCTTCCAGGAGCCGCAGTCGTGCCTTGATCCTTCCGAACGCGTCGGCCGCCAGTTAATGCAAAATATTCCCGCCTGGACCTATAAAGGCCGCTGGTGGCAGCGTTTAGGCTGGCGTAAACGGCGTGCAATTGAATTACTGCACCGGGTGGGAATTAAAGATCATAAAGACGCGATGCGCAGTTTTCCCTATGAACTGACCGATGGCGAGTGTCAGAAAGTTATGATCGCTATCGCGCTGGCGAATCAACCGCGACTCCTGATCGCTGATGAACCCACCAACTCAATGGAACCGACGACGCAGGCGCAAATTTTTCGCCTGTTGACGCGACTGAATCAAAACAGTAATACCACCATTCTGTTGATTAGCCACGACCTGCAAATGCTGAGTCAGTGGGCTGACAAAATCAACGTTTTATACTGCGGCCAGACGGTAGAAACCGCGCCAAGTAAAGATCTGGTGACGACGCCACATCATCCTTATACGCAGGCGCTTATCCGTGCGATTCCGGATTTTGGCAGCGCGATGCCGCATAAAAGCCGTCTCAATACGCTGCCGGGCGCGATCCCGCTACTGGAGCAGTTACCGATAGGTTGTCGTCTGGGGCCGCGCTGCCCTTACGCGCAACGAGAATGCATTATCACGCCACGCTTAACCGGCGCGAAAAATCATCTCTATGCCTGTCATTTTCCGCTGAATATGGAGAGAGAGTGATATGGTGGAAACTCTGCTTGAAGTGCGCAACCTGAGTAAAACCTTTCGCTACCGGACAGGATGGTTTCGCCGCCAGACCGTCGACGCCGTGAAACCATTAAGCTTTACGCTTCGTGAGCGTCAGACCCTGGCCATTATCGGCGAAAACGGTTCCGGCAAATCCACGCTGGCAAAGATGCTGGCCGGCATGATTGAACCCACCAGCGGCGAGCTTCTTATTGACGATCATCCCCTGCATTACGGCGACTATTCGTTTCGAAGCCAACGTATTCGAATGATTTTTCAGGCCCCCTCAACGTCACTGAATCCACGTCAACGTATTTCGCAGATCCTTGACTTCCCCCTGCGCCTTAATACCGATCTGGAGCCGGAACAGCGGCGCAAACAGATTGTCGAGACGATGCGTATGGTGGGGCTATTGCCCGATCACGTGAGCTACTACCCGCATATGCTGGCGCCGGGGCAGAAACAGCGTCTGGGCCTGGCCCGCGCGCTGATTTTACGCCCTAAAGTCATTATCGCGGACGAAGCGCTGGCTTCGCTTGATATGTCCATGCGCTCGCAGCTCATCAATCTGATGCTTGAATTGCAGGAAAAGCAAGGCATCTCCTATATCTATGTCACGCAGCATATCGGCATGATGAAGCATATTAGCGATCAGGTATTAGTGATGCATCAGGGGGAAGTGGTTGAACGCGGCAGCACCGCCGATGTGCTCGCCTCTCCGCTACATGAGCTTACCCGCCGTTTAATCGCAGGCCATTTTGGCGAGGCGCTGACCGCTGACGCATGGCGAAAGGATCGCTAAGCGAAACAAATACCCTCAGTTCGATTCTCTGAGGGTGTTCATGCGACTGCCCAACAGCAATGTTTCAACCTCTTCTAACGCAACGGAAGGAAATAACGTGCCCTGGGTTGCCCAAATGCCTGCCGTTTTTAACACCGGCAAATAGCGTGTGTTTTCCTGGCCCCCCACCACGATCTTGTCACAATAACGCCGGATATGTTTGACAAGCAGCGGAAACGTCATTTTTTCAATTTGTGAGACAAAAAAGCTGCGATCAAGTTTTACGCCGCTAAAACACCCGCAAACTAATGGCGCAGCAGTTGCATTCCCTACGCCCAGGTCGCCCAGCCATAATGGATTAGGTTGCTTATGAAGCGCGTGTATTAAAGGATCGATTAAGGCGTTATCTTGACATGAAAAATGTTCAGCGACCTGCAGCTCCACAAATAGCATGGCGTGTAGTAATGCGCGAATATCTTTATCCTGAAGGACAAGCTGCGCCATACCCCGATCAATATTTACGATACAGAATAGGCCGTGGCGTAGAAACCAGCCATGTTTGGCCGCGATTGTCCGCAACAGATCAAGCAGAAAACGGCGCTTCTGCGAATTGTCCCATGACGAGATAACAAACTCAGGGTGTAGCGGACGAGCGGGCGACGATGCAAAATGGGTAGTGATTTCGACACCCAGTAAATCCCCCTCCATTGCCCTTATCGGCTCTGCCATAAAAAAATAGCGCATGTGACCACTCCACTTGATCTTAACTCCCTGATAATGCGCTTTTAACGCAAATCAATCAATAAAAACGATCAATATATAAAAAATGATCGAAAAAAACAATATATGTTAACTTCATGATAACTTGCTAATTTTATGTTTTGAGAATGTTCTTCTATTGCTATAAGGAAATTTACATACTACGCCGAACAACGCTAATACGACGGCATGAGACCATCCGTAAAGCCAGGTTTTTCTTGTCAGGCAGAGGGGAAAAATCAAGGCGAGTTAATGTTGTTACACCATTGCGAGGCATTTCACCCACTATGGCAGCGCGGCATCGCCAACCCTAGTGGCGAGTTGCATCTCCGCTACAGGCTGTCCAGATCCCCCGAACGACCTTTAAGCGAATAGCAACTCTCAATAATTGATCGGTAAATCTGTAGCGAATGTGCCCCCGGCGATTCGCAGAAAAGAACGGAACTAAATGCTATTTTTTTAATTCATCCTTTAATACCTTAGCCACAAGAGTCCCTTCCTCCGGCGCGGCTAGTTTAAAACGTCTTCCTGGCGCAGGTGTCTGTTCTTCCTCTCCGATTAACGCATCAAGATCCGTAATAAGTGACTTATAATATTCAACATCTTCAGTATTTCCTTCGGTCTCGGCCCGCTTTAATTTTATCATGTGATGGGCCTTAATTTGCTCTTCCAGTTGCCTTGTTGCAAGAGAAACGCTTCGCTGTTGCCGTGATTCTTGTGATAACACGATTTGATCGCCATCCACAAAGAAAAGAACCCCTCTTTAACCAGAATATTACCTAAGATATTTATATCATGCATATAAACCCCCCGGGATTTAAGAAGCGCCTCCGCTATTCGATAGTTATCTTCATCTTCAACATCGAACTCCTGACCTTGAATATATTTTGAAACTAAAACCGTAACGTCTTTACCATTAATATTCATGATGGCCGAACGAGAAAAATTCTTGTCGCCATTGGCCATATTCAAATACTTACTGACACGCTCAGGATGACAATTACGATGTTCCTGAGAGTTAACATCCACTTTTATTCCCCGCTCATTAATTGGAATCTTAACAACAAAGTCATCATGTAACCGATAGACTGTCCCATAACTTCCGCTACCTATTTTATTTTTTTCAATATCACGCATGCGAATATTTTTCTGAAACTCCGGCGAGTTAATAAACGCCTCTATTGCCGCTGGTTGTGATGCATCCGTCTGATCAATAGCGCCGCTCTCATCACCAGACGCCGTGGCGGGCGTGGTCAGGAAGCCTATCAAACGTTGCTCAAAAGCCTCATAGATTCCATTACTACCTGCCTCGCTCGGCGGTAGATTATCATTACCCAAAGCGGCAAGCGTAATTTCCCCGTTATTATAATTAAACATCGTTTCTTTTAAAAAATCGACGCAACGTTCAGAACACTCCGTCTCGGTCACTAATACTCCATCGTAAAACATCTGTAGTAGTAACATATTTTCTTGATGTGCTAATACCTCTACAGTGTATTTATCTATTGTTTCAGGTCTGGAGGCATCAATAAGTTTAATATATCCAAGAAGGGGGCGCCATCGTGTACAGTCTTCATCTCGCTTCGAAAATGGTCCTGGAGAGAAAGGCCCTTTAATATCGGGATGCTCTTTTTTTGGCACAGTAGATTATAGATTTCTCTATAATCAGAAATTAAACTTCGCCTGGTAAATATATTCCTGAAAAAATCTATAAATTTCTCACACGTTGAAAAAACATGTTCTCTTTTATTATCGATGATATCTCTTAAATACCTTTCTGATATCTGGCAACTATGATTTCCGATATGAAATGTAAACGGCATATGTCTCATCCTCTGAAAATTTATTATAATACACATGCAAACATATAAAAACCTGGTTTGTAACTACTGTAATCACCTGATTTCCAAAATTTTTCATATTCAGTATTACTCTGCATCAATAAATAGAGAAAACCTTCAGCGCTTAAAAAAGAAATTATTTTTGTTAAGCATTTGCTGGTTAAAATTACATGTCCATAACACCGCTAATAGGTGAGGTAAACCATTTGGATGAATATTCAGGCTTCCTACAGAACCTTTATTTGTCTGGTGGAAAGCGCATCGCTATCGTACTTGCTATCCGTCCCGGTGTCTCTGGTTGGATGAGGCGAACCTTACACCAGCTGGTATACTGCACCCTAGGGCCTGTCCCATTAGACTCTTTGATTTGCCAGTTTGGCCCTGGGAGTGCTCAAAATCCTCAGGGGCTTCGTTACCGTGTGGTTTTAGAACGTCACCTGCCGGAGATAGCGGCGGAAAAATAGCGTGACACACGGGGCCAGGAGTGGGATATAATTTCAGACTAATTTCGAATAATGTTGAAAAGTTGCTGTTAACCATTGTTCGTAAAAGCAAAAAATAAGCAATGACTATAAGGATTAAAGCTATGGGTTTTCTTTCCGGTAAGCGCATTCTGGTCACTGGCGTGGCCAGTAAACTGTCCATCGCCTACGGTATCGCACAGGCGATGCACCGCGAAGGAGCTGAACTGGCGTTCACCTACCAGAACGACAAACTGAAAGGCCGCGTAGAAGAATTTGCTGCCCAGCTGGGTTCCAGCATCGTTTTACCGTGTGATGTCGCTGAAGATGCCAGCATTGACGCTATGTTTGCGGAGCTGGGTAACGTTTGGCCGAAATTTGACGGTTTTGTACACTCGATCGGTTTCGCGCCTGGCGATCAGCTGGACGGCGATTATGTTAATGCGGTTACCCGCGAAGGCTTTAAAATCGCTCACGATATTAGCTCTTACAGCTTTGTTGCCATGGCGAAAGCCTGCCGCACCATGCTGAATCCGGGTTCTGCGCTGTTGACCTTGTCTTATCTGGGAGCGGAGCGCGCCATCCCGAACTACAATGTCATGGGTCTGGCGAAAGCCTCTCTGGAAGCCAACGTGCGTTATATGGCAAATGCAATGGGGCCGGAAGGCGTTCGCGTCAACGCCATCTCTGCGGGTCCAATCCGCACGCTGGCGGCGTCCGGTATTAAAGACTTCCGTAAAATGCTGGCGCATTGTGAAGCCGTTACGCCAATTCGTCGCACCGTGACCATTGAAGATGTGGGTAACTCAGCGGCGTTTCTGTGTTCCGATCTCTCGGCAGGCATTTCTGGCGAAGTCGTCCATGTTGACGGCGGGTTCAGCATTGCGGCAATGAATGAACTGGAACTGAAGTAAGCACATTAAGTTTATTAGCGGGCGGCACGGCTGTGCTGCCCCATTCCCCTCACTCACCGCTCATCTCGTTATATAGCGTTCTGATATTTGTTATCACCTAACAATCTTTCATCCCTTTCCCGCATACGCCAGGATAATCCAGCATAAACGATCCGACGCCGAATCATTATCGATCGCCATTTCATCCTCGGGAAACCCTATGGAACAATGCCGAAAAGCGGGTAAAAGCCACTGGTATCATGAAACACAATCCACTATGTCGTCACAACCCCCGCTTTCGCTGATGCCGGAAGCCGCGTATGTTAACGATCGTTTTTTACTGGATTTAACGGTATCAGAAACCGCGTTGACGCCTTTTGAGTCATGGTTAAAGCCCGCTCACCAGTTGGCGGATGTCTTATTTCCCCGCACGGTTCTCAACGACCGGCTTCATACGTTTAGCACCTATGAACGTATGAGCACCGCGCTGACCGCCGCTCAGGTATTTGGGGTTCAGCGTTTGTGCCGCTATTATGCCGCGCGTCTGGCGCCGCTACCTGGCCCTGATGCCTCAAGAGAGAGCAATCAACGGCTGGCGCAAATTACGCAATACGCTCGTCAGCTTGCCGGCTCCCCCTCCGTTATCAATACGCGAGCCCGCGAACAGCTTGCAGAGGTGGGATTAACCGCCCGGGATACCGTACTCATCAATCAGATCATTGGGTTTATCGGTTTTCAGGCGCGGGTAGCGGCGATATTTCAGGCGTTTTGCCGTCTGCCCGTGCGCGAACTGCCCGGCCAGGAGATGCAGCGCTTTGCCAGGGCCGCGCGGTTTCAAAACCCCCAGACGATATGGCGGCCCGCCGCCAGTCTGGTAGAATATCCTCCAGCCCATACCAAAGTTCGGCGGCAATATTCGTCTTCACAATGCCAAATGATGGCGCCGGTACTCATGCGCGATCCGTCTTCATTCGCGTTACTCGAACGCATACTGACCAGCACATTACACACTGCATCGCCCCCTTCTTTACTTCCACTTATCACGCTCCTCACATCCATCACGTATCAACGGCAGCGCCGCCTGCTTTAACGAACAGGCAACCCAACCTGGCGCGTGGCGTCGCGCTGTCATCACGTTACGCCAGGAAGACGACGACATCGCTCGTTGGGAACTTGAGCCTGCGCTGACACAGGCGATACAATGGCTCACCAGAGCGCCCGATCGCTTTAGCGCCGCGCATTTTTTCCCGCTACTCACCAGGGGAGTTTCATCGGAGCAGGCCATTAATATGTTAGGCTGGTGCGGCGTGTGCGGATGGTTAAATCGTTTAAAAATCGCGTTGGGCGAAACCTATTAACTCATCCATTACTGAAAGAGCGCTTGCTGCGCCAGGCAGAATCGCGTAAAACTGTCAGCCGCTCTTTTGGCTACGAAAATAGACGAATATGTTTCAGGACAACCCGCTGCTAGCGCAGCTTAAACAGCAACTGCATTCCCAGACGCCGCGCGCTGAAGGGGTCGTAAAAGCCACGGAAAAAGGCTTTGGCTTCCTTGAGGTTGACGCGCAAAAAAGCTATTTCATTCCTCCGCCGCAGATGAAAAAAGTGATGCATGGCGATCGTATCGTCGCGGTCATCCACACGGAAAAAGAACGTGAGTCTGCCGAGCCGGAAGAACTGATCGAACCGTTCCTGACGCGTTTTGTGGGAAAAGTTCAGGGTAAAAATGACCGCCTGTCCATCGTGCCGGATCATCCGTTGCTGAAAGACGCGATTCCCTGCCGCGCCGCGCGCGGCGTTCAGCATGAGTTCAAAGAAGGTGACTGGGCGGTTGCCGAAATGCGCCGCCATCCGCTTAAAGGCGACCGTTCGTTTTACGCCGATTTAACGCAGTACATCACCTTTGCCGACGATCACTTTGTTCCCTGGTGGGTTACGCTTGCCCGCCATAACCTGGAAAAAGAAGCGCCGAACGGCGTAGCGACGGAGATGCTGGACGAAGGGCTGGAGCGTCAGGATCTGACCGCGCTGAATTTCGTCACTATCGATAGCGCCAGCACTGAAGATATGGATGACGCGCTATATGCTGAGGAATTAGCGGACGGCAGACTCCAGCTTACGGTGGCTATCGCCGATCCTACCGCCTGGATTGCCGAAGGCAGTAAGCTGGATAACGCCGCGAAAATTCGCGCCTTCACCAACTACCTGCCGGGCTTCAATATTCCTATGCTGCCACGTGAGCTGTCTGACGATCTGTGCTCACTGCGCGCCAACGAAGTGCGTCCGGCGCTCGCCTGTCGCATGATAATCTCCGCGGACGGCACCATTGACGATGATATCGCCTTTTTTGCGGCCACCATCGAATCGAAGGCCAAGCTGGCGTACGACAATGTCTCCGACTGGCTGGAAAATAACGGCACCTGGCAGCCGGATAACGAAGGCATTGCCCAGCAGATTCGTCTGTTGCACCGTATTTGCCTAAGCCGCAGTGAGTGGCGTCATCATCATGCGTTAGTCTTTAAAGACCGCCCGGATTACCGCTTTGTGCTTGGCGAAAAAGGCGAAGTACTGGATATTGTGGCGGAACCGCGCCGTATCGCTAACCGTATCGTAGAAGAGTCGATGATCGCCGCTAACCTTTGCGCCGCGCGCGTACTGCGCGATAAGCTCGGTTTCGGTATTTACAACGTACATACGGGCTTCGATCCCGCGAATGCCGACGCGCTGGCCGCGCTGCTGAAAACGCATGGTCTGCATGTCGATGCCGAAGAGGTGCTGACGCTGGAAGGCTTCTGTAAACTGCGTCGCGAACTGGATGCGCAGCCCTCCGGTTTCCTTGACAGCCGCATTCGTCGCTTCCAGTCTTTTGCGGAAATCAGCACCGAGCCGGGGCCGCATTTCGGTCTTGGTCTTGAGGCTTACGCCACCTGGACCTCTCCTATCCGTAAGTATGGCGATATGATTAACCATCGCCTGCTGAAAGCGGTCATCAAGGGGGAGGCTATTGCGCGTCCGCAGGAAGATATCACCCAGCAAATGGCGGAACGCCGTCGCCTGAACCGCATGGCGGAGCGCGATGTCGGCGACTGGTTATATGCACGCTTCCTTAACGATAAGGCGGGGACAAATACCCGTTTCGCGGCAGAAATTATTGACGTCAGCCGCGGTGGTATGCGTGTGCGACTGGTCGATAACGGCGCTATCGCCTTTATCCCTGCCCCGTTCCTGCACGCCGTTCACGATGAACTGGTATGCAGCCAGGAAAACGGTACGGTACAGATTAAAGGTGAGACGGTTTATAAAGTGACGGATGTCATTGATGTCACTATTGCGGAAGTTCGCATGGAAACCCGCAGCATTATTGCCCGACCGGCAGCGTAACCACGCTTAGCTCGCTCAACGGCCTTTGCTGAGAAGGCAAAGGCCGTTTCTTTTCTTCTTCTCCCTTCCGTCATGCTCTAAGTTTAATCTTATTCAAGCGCCCCATTTCTTGTTATTTTTAGCTGGCGACTATGCTTTTTCCAGAATCTGGATTACATATGAATACATAGATAAAACAATACGTTCAGCCATAATTACCCTTATGTATAACATGGCTAACCTTTCTTTTCGGGCACCTGGCGCTTAAATGGGATGGTACGCATGATGAAACAGATTCAGGAACAAACGGCGCTAAATCCCCTTCACTCTCACTGGCGTCTGGCTGATGACCGCAACGTGCTGTATCTCTCCCCGACAGGTGAAACGGATACAGAAAAAACGGTCGAGCTATCGCCGGAGCAAGCCGGGCGTATCCGGGAAATAACGGCGATTACGTCCAGTCTGCTGATAACGTTGTTGATAGAAAAACAGGTTACCGCTGTGCACCTGGTAGGCCGTAAGATTAATAACCGTGAATGGGCTGGCAGCCTGGCAACCTGGCCTGATACGCCTGCCGTCACGCCAACGCAGGCGCAGGAGCTCTCTTTTGCCGAGCAAATCGTATCAGAAGCCAACTCAGTCATTGCGATACTGGATAGTCGGGGAAAAATCTGTCGATTTAATCGGTTATGCGAAGAGTACACGGGCTTAAAAGAGCGAGATGTAATTGGTCAAAGCGTCTTTAAATTATTTATGAGTCGCCGGGAGGCGGTTGCCTCCCGGCACTACATTGAGAATTTTTTTCGCAATGGCAATGCCTATGAAATCGAACGCTGGATAAAGACCCGTAAAGGCCAACGCCTGTTCTTATTTCGTAATAAATTTGTCCATAACGGTAGCGGAAAAAACGAAATTTTCCTGATCTGCGCAGGCACGGATATCACCGAAGAAAGGCGGGCTCAGGAGCGTTTACGCATACTGGCGAATACAGACACCGTCACCGGCCTGCCCAATCGCAATGCTATCCATGAATTTATTAATCATGCTATTGCCTCGGCTGGCGAGTCGCAAGTGGGTATCGTTTATCTCGATCTGGATAACTTCAAGAAAATTAATGACGCCTATGGGCATATGTTTGGCGATCAGCTCTTACAGGCCGTTTCGCTGGCGCTGTTGAGTTGTCTGGAGGAAGATCAATTGCTGGCCAGACTGGGGGGAGATGAATTCATTGTCCTCGCTGCCCATACGTCTCAGGCCGCGCTGGAAGCAGTAGCCTCACGAATCCTTACCCGTCTGCGGCAACCGTTTCGTATTGGACTCATTGAAGTTTACACGGGATGCGCCATTGGCATTTCGTTGGCCCCCCGGCACGGACAGGACAGCGACAGTCTCATTCGCACTGCCGACACCGCAATGTATAACGCCAAAGAAGGCGGCCGCGGTCAGTTCTGCGTTTTTTCGCCGGAAATGAATCAGCGCGTATTTGACTATCACTGGCTGGATACAAACCTGCGAAAAGCGCTGGAAAACGACCAGTTACTTATTCACTATCAGCCCAAAATTACCTGGCGCGGCGAAGTACGTAGCCTGGAAGCGCTGGTACGCTGGCAATCGCCGGAACGCGGATTAATTCCGCCGCTGGAGTTCATCTCATACGCCGAAGAGTCAGGACTCATCGTCCCGCTGGGCCGCTGGGTGATTCTGGATGTGGTTCGCCAGATTGCGAGATGGCGCGATAAGGGGATTAACTTGCGCGTAGCCGTTAACTTTTCGGCGCGACAACTGGCCGACCAGACGCTTTTTACTGCGCTTAAACAGGCTTTGTACGATCTGAATTTTGAGTATTGCCCGATCGATGTCGAGCTAACGGAAAGCTGCCTGATCGAAAACGACACGCTGGCGCTATCGGTTATCCAGCAATTTAGTCAGCTCGGCGCCCAGATTCATCTGGATGATTTTGGCACCGGGTATTCTTCGCTTTCTCAACTCGCCCGGTTCCCTATTGATGCCGTTAAACTGGATCAGGCTTTCGTCAGAGATATCCATAAGCAACCGCTGTCGCAATCTCTGGTTCGGGCGATTGTCGCGGTGGCTCAGGCGCTAAATTTACAAGTGATTGCCGAAGGCGTAGAAAATGCTAAAGAAGATGCCTTCCTGACAAAAAACGGCGTCAATGAACGACAGGGCTTTTTATTCGCCAAACCTATGCCCGCCGTTTCTTTTGAACGCTGGTACAAACGTTATCAGACGAAAAAAATGCGTTAATGGCGGCGATAATAGGGAGAACAGCCTGTGCAGACAGGCTGTTCTCCCTATTTTTCCCTTCTCTTTTCAGATTAATTTCTGCATCATGAATTGAAACCTTTTCTGACATTAAGGATGACAAACATGTCTGATATCGAAGCACAACGAATTGCCGCACGCATTGATACCGTGCTGGATATCCTTGTTGCTGGCGATTACCACTCGGCCATCAATAACCTTGAAATATTGAGAGCAGAGCTGTTAGATCAGGTTAAAGACGGTATCTCGCCATCCCAGGCTCCCGGGTCGCCCAGGGAAATCTGATAGCGATTATTTGTCCGGGATGGCCGTTAGCCCTTCCCGGCTCTCTGACTGTCTGTTGACTCCTCTTAACGAATAAAATTAATACTATGAACTCCCGACAACAATCAATTTTGCAAATGGTGGTTGATAAAGGCCAGATGAGCGTTGCTGAACTGGCGAAAATTACCGGCGTATCTGAAGTCACGATTCGTCAGGATCTGAATACCCTGGAAAAGCAGAGCTATTTACGCCGTGCGCACGGTTTCGCCGTTTCGCTTGAGAGCGATGACGTAGAGACTCGCATGATGACGAACTACACGCTAAAACGCCGACTGGCGGAGTTCGCCGCCTCGCTGGTCAGTCCAGGGGAATCCGTTTTTATTGAAAATGGCAGCAGCAATGCGCTATTGGCCCGGACGCTGGCGGAACAAAAAGATGTCACGATCATCACCGTGAGCAGTTATATCGCGCACCTGCTCAAAGAGACCCCTTGCGAAGTCATTCTCCTCGGTGGAATCTATCAGAAAAAAAGTGAAAGCATGGTAGGGCCGTTGACGCGACAGTTTATCCATCAAGTGCATTTCAGCAAAGCATTTATCGGTATTGATGGCTGGCAGGCTGATACCGGTTTTACCGGACGCGACATGATGCGATCGGATGTAGTTAACGCTGTTCTGGAAAAAGGCTCAGAAGCGATTGTCCTCACCGACAGCTCCAAATTTGGCTGTGTGCATCCCTATCCCCTGGGCCCGCTCTCTCGCTTCCATCGTGTCATTACGGATTCCAAAATTTCCGCCAGCGATCAAATGCAGTTAGAACATGCGGGGCTGCTAGTCAATGTTATTGGCTCATCCGTTTAAAATATTTCCCGATGGTTTGCCCTATGGCAAATCATCCTCTCTCTAAGACTTTTCTGACATCCCAATTAAGACTATTTACCTGTTGTAACGAGCGTAACGTCGTAAAATTAATATTAGCGAAATAACAGGAAGTGACTATCACCTGCGTGATATACCCCTGCGCAATAAGGTTTTACGGAAAATCTCTTAACAGGTTTTATTTTAACTATAGTTATAGTGAGCTTAATTCCGTGAATCGTTAATTCAGGAGAGAGTATTATGTTTATGACGAGCAAAAAAATGGCCGCTGCTGTGCTGGCAATCACCGTAGCAATGTCTCTGAGCGCCTGCTCAAACTGGTCCAAGCGCGATCGCAACACGGCTATTGGCGCAGGTGCGGGGGCGTTAGGCGGCGCAGTGTTAACGGACGGCAGTACATTAGGCACCCTGGGCGGCGCGGCGGTCGGCGGCGTGATTGGTCACCAGGTTGGAAAATAATCCAGACGTTTAAATATTGAACGGCTCAAAATAATACGTTTATTCTTTTCAGGTCTGGATTACAAAAATAGACAAAGTTGACTTTTACGCCACGGTAATTTACAACCGTGGCGTTTTCATTAGCCGCCAGCTAATTTTACTTTCATTCCTTTAGCTTCCAGCAATGATTTTATCAAGTCGCGTTTATCACCCTGAATTTCAATAATCCCTTCTTTTACTGCCCCGCCACAGCCGCATTTTTTCTTCAGTTCAGCCGCCAGTTTGGTTAATTCCGCATCATTCATCTCGATACCGGTAATCAAACATACGCCTTTACCCTTACGGCCACTGGTTTGACGCTGAATGCGAACGATACCATCCCCTTTGGGACGAACCGGCGCCGTTTTAGGTTCTTCAATGCGCCCCGTCTGTGTTGAATAAACCAGACGACTATTGGAATCGCTCATTATGCCTCCCGTTTCAGTGACGCGTTAATATCCTTCAGCGTTTGCGCCGGATCTACCGATTGCGTAACCGGGCGGCCAATCACCATATAGTCGACGCCAGCGGATAATGCCTGTTCGGGCGTCATAATGCGTCGCTGGTCGCCTGCCTCGCTGCCTGCGGGCCGAATGCCCGGCGTCACCAGCTTAAATGCAGCGCCAAAGGCCTGTTTAAATCTGACAGCTTCCTGAGCGGAACAGACCACGCCATCCAGCCCGCATTGCTGCGTCAGGCGCGCCAGCCGCTCCGCATGTTCCGCCGGTGACAACGTCACGCCCAGATCGTGTAGATCGCTGGTTTCCATACTGGTCAACACGGTCACGGCAATGAGCAACGGCGCATCTTTACCGAATGGCGCCAGCGCGTCGCGCGCTGCGGCCATCATTCTCGCCCCACCAGACGCGTGAACGTTTACCATCCAGACGCCCAGGTCTGCCGCTGCGGCGACTGCCCGGGCCGTGGTGTTGGGAATATCATGAAATTTTAGATCAAGAAAGACATCAAACCCACGTTGCTGGAGATCCCGAACGAGTTGTGGACCAAACAGCGTGAACATCTCTTTGCCCACTTTTAAGCGACAATCGCGAGGATCGATTTTGTCGACAAACGCCAGGGCTTTATCGCGTTCATGGTAATCCAACGCCACAACGACAGGCGATTCAGTAATAGCGCAGGAAGAAGATGAAGCAGTAAACGTCATGACCAGACCTTCTTGATGATGGGCACCGGAAGTGGCGCAAATTGGATAAACGGCGTGCATTCTACCTGCGGCGCAGGGAAATTAACAGGTTCGATTGACAACCTGATAAGCCCTGGCCGCCGATGCCAGCGTCGTTTCTAGCTTTACGTCATCAAGTATGTTGTAACTAAATTGAGGCTTTTTTTATATACTACTGCCCATCAAGTCCGCGAATAGGTTTAATGGTCGACCATGCCCGGCAGGACGGACAGTGCCAGTACAAGGTATAGGCGGTAAAACCGCATTTCTGACAACGATACCGCGGTTTACTGCGCACCTGCTCGCCAACCATATCACGCAGTACCATCAGGCTTTCTTTCGCTCGCCCTTCTTCCGCCTCGTTGAGATGGTAATCCATCAGCTTATGGAACACCCGCATGGTAGGATGTCGCTGTAGCTGACGCGTGATATAGACTTGAGCTGCGTCACTACCTTCACGCGCTTCCAGAATATCGGCAAGCATTAACTCAGCGCCAGCACCGGTATTCTCCTCAACGGCGCGACGTAAAAACTCCGCCCACTCGGCATTTTTACCGAGCTGTTGATAACAAGTTTGCAGCATCTCCAGCGTTTCGCTGACCAGCTCTTTATCCTGAACGATCACACGTTGCAGGCTTTCGACCGCTTTGGCGTAATCCCCTCTCGCCATATAAACGCGCCCCATCATGATAGACACCCGGGCGCTATTTTTATCTGCGGCGGCACCTTTTTTCAGCAACGCCATCGCGCGATCCATGTCGTCGTTGCCCATCTGCTGTAACGCTAACTCACAGTAAAAATGGGCGATTTCGATACGTTGTTTATCTTTGCCCAGCTTCACCAGCCGTTCTGCTACTTCGATCGCCTTTTGCCAGTCGCTGGTTAGCTGATAGATTTGCAAGAGCTGCTGTAACGCGCCTACGCGAAATTCCGTTTCGTCGGTAAGTTGGTTAAACATATCTTCCGCGCGGTCATATAAACCGGCGGCCATATAGTCGCGCCCCAGTTGCTGAACAGCCAGTAAACGCTGTTCATAGGTCAATGAAGCGCTTTCCATGAGCGTTTGATGAATACGAATGGCGCGATCGACTTCGCCGCGAGAGCGAAACAGATTACCGAGAGTGAGATGAGCCTCAACGGTGCCCGTATCCTCTTTAAGCATATCGAGGAACAGATCCACCGCTTTATCTTGTTGGTTACTCAGCAGGAAGTTAACCCCTGCGACATAATCGCGCGACAGGCGGTTAGCTTCATCCTGTTTTGTTTGTTGCGCACTTCTGCGACCCATATACCACCCATAGGCAGCGGCTACAGGCAACAGCAGAAATAACAACTCCAACATAAATGATTATTCCTTTACAACCGACGAGTCGGCAGGGACCGCAACGTCGGTTGCTGGCGAGAGCTTGTTTTCCAGTCGTTTAATTTTACGTTCAGCACGGGCAAGGGAAACGCGGACCCGCAGCCAGAACAGGCCGCAAATCAGCCAGCCAATCGCAAAACCGACGGCGAACAACACAGCAAGCAACGTGGAGATACGATACTCCCCTTGCGCCAGCAGGTAGTTAAACGTCACCTGTTGATCATTCTGCGCGCCCAGCGTCACCGAAATAACAAAAATCGCCAATACCAGTAAGAAAATGAGTAAATATTTCACATTACTTCCCGTTATGTGGTTTGCGCGAATAAATCGTGTCCAACTTACCGCATCCAGCCTTCTAAATTACCATTTTCCCGCCTCGCGCGAAATGGAAATGCGCCCACCATCAGATGATTTAAGGGCAATAGTCAGAAAATCAACCGTTGTCAGCTTTCCTGCTCGCGTTCAGCAATTTCTTGCGCTTCTTCGCGAGGCGGCATAAGCGGCCCGCAAATTCGCTGCGCCAGCCAGGTCGCCAGGGTAACTAATAGCCAGGAGATGAGCGTGGCGACCACTAAATCTCGCGGCCAGTGCATTCCCAGAAGCAAACGGCTGCCCATTACGCCGGTCGCCCAGACTAACAAAAACGCGATGGTGAAAGTCCGTCTGCGCGGCCATAACAGACCCACGGCCAAAAGCGCCCAGCTCGCTGCAAACATGGTGTGTCCGGAGGGAAACGCAAAGCCCGTCTCTTTTTGCCAGTGCTGACGCAGGAAAACGGGGATGTTCTGTTGCCCGGCCAACTGCTCTTTCACTAAATGTCCGCGTTCTGTACGCTTTAAAGTGTAGAACTCATCGACGGGAATATGGTGCGTTTTTTCAAGCCAGACCACAAATGGCCGCGGCTCCTGTACGCGCTCCTTTACCCATGACTTCACACCCTGCCCGACGATAATCGCCCCGCCGAGGATCGCAAACAGCATAATGGCGGCGCACAGGCGAAATCGCAGGCACCATAAGAACCATCCACAAAGAATCACATGCGTGATAACGCCCCAGGGTTTGGTCACGGTTTCCGTTATCCAGAATAGCGTTTTTAGCCACCAGACCTGATGTCCTGGCTGCCACTGCCAGCCTGATACCCATACGGCAAGCGGCATGATAAGCAACAGGGTGGCGCCTGCCGCGGTGCGCCTCGCAATTGAAAGCATGGATGCTCCTTTTATAAGTAAGTATCACAATCATAACTGAAAATTCTCGCCGGACTGGAAAATTGACAAATTTGTGCCATTCCTGAGCAATTACGTGGTAGTGATTAGGTGATGACCGCCGCCTTATGGCAAAATAGCGGGATACAATCCAACAGGCGACGACACCGCAGGCGTCAGCATAATCTGGAGAAATACATGCAGCTTAAACGTGTGGCAGAAGCCAAACTGCCAACCCCATTGGGTGACTTTCTGATGGTGGGATTTGAAGAACTGGCAACCGGACACGACCATGCCGCGCTGGTTTTTGGCGATATTTCAGGTAAAACGCCGGTCTTGGCTCGCGTTCATTCCGAATGTCTTACCGGGGACGCGCTTTTTAGTCTGCGCTGTGATTGTGGTTTTCAACTGGAAGCCGCGCTGACGCATATTGCGGAAGAAGGACGCGGTATTCTGATTTACCACCGTCAGGAAGGCCGCAATATCGGCCTGCTTAATAAAATTCGCGCTTATGCGTTACAGGATCAAGGCTATGACACGGTGGAGGCCAATCATCAGCTCGGCTTTGCCGCCGATGAGCGTGATTTCACCCTGTGCGCGGATATGTTCAAATTACTGGGCGTAGATGAAGTTCGCCTGCTGACCAATAATCCGAAGAAAGTCGAAATACTGACCGAGGCGGGAATTAATATCGTCGAACGCGTTCCGCTCATTGTGGGTCGTAATCCAAATAATGAGCATTATCTCGATACTAAAGCGGCCAAAATGGGCCACCTACTAAGCAAGTAAGCCACCGGTATTAAAGCGCGGGCCTGCCTGTTTACGGCAGGCCCGATAAACGGCTTTAGTTCAGCATATTTCTAATGACATAGTGCAATATGCCGTCATTCTGGTAGTAAGTCAGCTCGGTGGCGGTATCAATGCGACAGCGGCAAGGCACCGTTTCTTTGCTGCCGTCCGATCTCGTTAACGTCACCGGAATGGTCGCGCCAGGGCGCAGGTTTTGCAGATCCGCGATATCAATCACCTCTTCCCCGGTCAGTCCCAGCGTTTTACGCGTTACGCCCTGTGGAAACTCCAGCGGCAGGATCCCCATCCCAATCAGGTTTGAGCGGTGGATACGTTCGAACGACTCGGCGATCACCACGCGGATACCTAACAGCCGCGGACCTTTTGCCGCCCAGTCACGGCTCGATCCCGACCCATACTCTTTCCCGGCAATTACCGCCAGCGGCGTTTTTTCCTGCTGGTAGAGCATCGCAGCATCATAAATCGACATCGCTTCCGTACCCGGCAAATGCCGCGTCATCCCACCTTCGACGCCGGGCAGCATTTCGTTGCGAATACGAATATTGGCGAACGTACCGCGCATCATCACTTCATGGTTGCCGCGCCGTGATCCATAGGAGTTAAAATCCTTCCGCTCAACGCCGTGGTTTTGCAGATAGCGTCCGGCGGGACTGTCCGGCTTGATACTGCCGGCCGGAGAAATATGGTCGGTCGTTACCGAATCCCCCAGCATCGCCAGGATACGCGCGCCGTGGATATCTTTGACTGGCGCAGGCTGGGCCTGCATTTCATCAAAGAAAGGCGACAGGCGAATATAGGTTGAATCCAACTGCCAGCCGTAGGTATCGGACGATTCAACCTGAATCGATTTCCATTCTTCCGTGCCCTCAAACACTTCCGCATACTCTTTACGGAACATATCTGATGATACCAGTTCAACGGCGCGGGCAATTTCCTGCGCCGAAGGCCAGATATCCTTCAGGTATACCGGATCGCCTTTACGATCGTACCCCAGCGGGTCTGTCGCGAGGTTAATATTCATGTTTCCGGCCAACGCATACGCGACCACCAGCGGCGGCGACGCCAGCCAGTTCGTTTTCACCAGCGGATGGATACGCCCTTCAAAATTTCGGTTACCGGAAAGCACGGCCCCTACCGTCAGATCGCCTTTTTTAATCGCGGTCTCAATAGGCTCCGGCAACGGACCAGAGTTCCCGATACAGGTCGTACAGCCATAACCGACCAGGTTAAAACCGAGCTCATCCAGATAAGGCGTAAGTTTGGCCTGCGCCAGATAGTCAGATACCACTTTTGACCCCGGCGCCAGAGAAGCCTTGACCCACGGTTGACGCTTCAACCCCAGCGTTACTGCTTTTTTCGCCAGTAATCCCGCCGCCATCAGCACGCTGGGATTCGAGGTATTCGTGCAGGAGGTGATGGCGGCAATGACGACAGCGCCATCCGGAAGCTGATATGGCTGTCCGTTCATCGTATAGTCAACCGGCTGGCGATCTCTTTGCGCGGTATTCAGCTCCAGCTCGGCGCTGGCGGCAAAGGCTTTCGGCACATCGCCTAACGCCACGCGATCCTGCGGGCGTTTCGGCCCGGCCAGGCTGGCCTCGACATCGCCCATATCCAGTTCCAGCGTACTGGTAAATACCGGTTCGTCTCCGGGATTACGCCACATTCCCTGCGCCTTCGCGTAGGCTTCAACCAGCTCGACCAGATCGTCGCTACGTCCGCTTAATCGCATATATTCCAGGGTGATGGCGTCAATAGGGAAGAAACCACAGGTGGCGCCATATTCCGGCGACATATTAGCGATGGTCGCGCGATCCGCCAACGGCAGCGAATCCAGACCATCACCATAAAATTCAACAAATTTACCCACGACGCCATGCTTACGCAGCATTTGCGTGACGGTTAGCACCAGGTCAGTAGCGGTGATCCCCTCCCGAAGCTTACCGGTTAACTTAAAGCCGACAACATCCGGGATAAGCATCGACACGGGCTGACCAAGCATCGCCGCTTCCGCTTCGATACCGCCCACGCCCCACCCCAATACGCCCAGACCATTAATCATGGTCGTATGGGAGTCAGTCCCCACCAGCGAGTCCGGGTAAGCAATCCACTCCCCGTCCTGTAATTCGCTCCAGACGGCTTTACCCAAGTATTCCAGGTTAACCTGATGGCAAATACCGGTGCCGGGCGGCACCACGCTGAAACGGCTGAATGCCTGCTTTCCCCATTTCAGGAACATATAACGCTCATGGTTACGTTCCATTTCCAGCCGCACGTTTTCTTCAAACGCATCGTCATCGCCGAAATGATCGACCGTCACAGAGTGGTCAATAACCAGATCAACCGGCGATAACGGGTTCACTTTCGACGTATCGCCGCCGAGGCGTTTAACGGCTTCACGCATCGCCGCCAGGTCGACAACGGCAGGCACGCCGGTAAAGTCCTGCATCAGGACACGGGCGGGCCGCCAGGCAATTTCACGATCGGCATGGGCATTTTTAAGCCAACCGGCCAGCGCCTGAATATCTTCATCAGTCACAGATTCGCCGTCCTGCCAGCGCAACAGGTTTTCCAGTAACACTTTAAGTGATTTGGGCAAACGGGCGATATCGCCCAGGGATTTGGCAGCCAGCGGCAGACTGTAGTAATAATACGTTTTATC
The DNA here is from genome assembly GCF_050574145.1 of Salmonella sp. GDC200615. NCBI lineage: Bacteria > Pseudomonadati > Pseudomonadota > Gammaproteobacteria > Enterobacterales > Enterobacteriaceae > Salmonella > Salmonella sp. GDC200615. Next base: position 2,430,046 of record NZ_CP192247.1, read on the forward strand.
TTTGGCCTGCAATGTATCCTTACTGGCTTCTCGTAGGGTTGACGACATAGCTCCTCCTTAAATGACAGGGTTGCGTTACCCTGATTCTCCACAGGGTTTTATTAAAGATAACACAAACAAAATGTAACGTTTTGATAACAACCCAAATTGCTAAAAGAGGAGAAACCTAACAGGCGAGGAACGAAGATGAAAAAGCCCGATAAATAACGCATTATCGGGCTTTGACGAGATTAGACGGCAATCCAGATTAACTCGGCCCAGAACAGTAGCGATAATATAAACGCGCCAGTCCATGACCAATACTTTATATTTGACGTTAACATAGGCGACACCAACTGTGTTTAATCAATACTGAGAAGCGCTCAGCACACGGTTGCTGCGGTGTAATAAGACAGCGTTAATAAAACAGTAACGCCAATAAAAAGACGAATATTATTTTTGTGACACCTCGTCAGCAAAAGCATCAATAAATGCCCGCTGCTGCGGTGTGAGCGTCCAGTGTTGCGGAACAGACCGAAAAACGGTCGTATCCGGGGTGTTATCATCGTCACCAGATTGAATCGGGGGCGCGACCACGCGCTCGCGTTCCGACGTAATGCTCACTTAGCCCCACCAATGCCAGATAACAAGCGCTACCACTACCCAGAACAACGCAGAACTCACAAAAACCGCCAGCCATGCTTTACGTTTGAGCTCAGGGTCGCGGCGCGGTTCCTGGTTTTCAGAAGGCATTACTAACCTCATGCTATCGGTATCACTTATCATTTCAGCACCAAACAATCGGTACAATTAATCATCAGATGAGACAAATCCTAAATAAACTTTAGTCAAAAATCCAGTCAATTTACGAATCGTTGCCAGTGAATAAATCAATCTTTTGACTCAAGATAACTATTTGGAAAAAGAAACTGGCGGGACGGGTAATTCAACACTATTTTGCTGATCATTACCCGTAATACTTCGAGGGATATTGCAAAAGGCGGCTTTGTCTGCCATGCCACTACGACACAAACCGACGGTGATATTACTTTTCAGGCAGCTTTATATCCTGAAACATCGCTTCAATTTCTTCATTAGAACGCAACGCCACCGCCGTATCCACCACATCACGCGTCAGATGTGGCGCAAAACGCTGGATAAAATCATACATATAGCTGCGTAAAAAAGTACTACGGCGAAAACCAATTTTTGTGGTGCTGTGGCTAAAAATATCGTGCGCGTCAATCCGCACTAAATCAGGATCGGCAAGCGGATCGACCGCCATGCTAGCAATGACGCCAACGCCCAGTCCCAACCTGACATACGTTTTAATCACATCCGCATCGGTTGCAGTAAAGACGATCCGCGGCGTTAATCCTGCGCGATTAAAAGCGGTATCCAGTTCGGAACGCCCGGTAAAGCCGAAGGTATACGTCACCAGCGGATACTGCGCCAGCGCTTCGATCGTTACGGAAGACGTTGCCGCCAATGGATGATCCGGCGTCACCACTATCGAACGGTTCCAGTGATAGCATGGCAACATCACCAGATCGTCATATAAATGCAGCGCTTCCGTGGCAATCGCGAAATCGGCGTTCCCTTTCGATACCGCTTCCGCAATCTGCGTTGGCGACCCCTGGTGCATATGCAGCGAAACGCGCGGGTAACGCTCGATGAAGCCTTTAATCACGCCTGGCAATGCGTAACGCGCCTGAGTATGGGTAGTGGCAATATAGAGCGAGCCTTTATCCGGCCAGGTGTGCTCGCCGGCGACCGACTTAATGGCATCGACTTTGGAAAGCACCTCACGCGCAATACGAATAATCTCCTGACCTGCGGGCGTCACCTGAGTCAGATGCTTACCACTGCGGGCGAAAATCTGGATGCCAAGCTCATCTTCCAGCATCCTAACCTGCTTGCTGATCCCCGGCTGGGAAGTATACAACCCCTCAGCGGTAGAGGAGACGTTAAGGTTATGATTAACCACTTCAACAATGTAACGAAGCTGCTGCAATTTCATAATACATCATCCAGATTAGCGCCATCAGGCCATCGTTTATCTGCAGACTTAATCGGGCTGCTAATACGATTTAATAATAAAAAAGGTGTTAACTATAACCACTATATCATTTATATCTGAACTGTATAGCCAGCGCGATAAAATAATAAGACCGCTATACCTAAAATAATTCGAGTTGCTTAAAGGCGGCAAGGGAGTGAGTTCCCAGGAGCATAGATAACTATATGACTGGGGTGAGCGACAAATCTGCCGGGAGCAGATTTGAACGTCGCGTGCGACGGCCCGTCAGGGCGAGGCCATAGATGGGCCGAGTAATCCGTAGCCAACACATAAGCCACTTGAAGTATGAAGGGGATATAAAAAAGGGCCGCTTACGCGGCCCGCTTGACTACAGTGGCGACAGGCCGGGGTTATTTCTTACCTTCAACCCACTTGCCGTCGACGAAGAACGCTGACCATCCCGTCGCCTTCCCGTCTTTTTCCGCCGCAACGTACTGCTGTTTTGTTTTGCGGCTAAAGCGAACAACGGTTTTATTACCTTCCGGATCCTGCTGCGGCGCATCCGCCAGATACCGCAGTTTTTCCGGCAGGCGATCGCGGAACCGGTAAAGCTCCTCGACTAATGGCGCGCGCGTTTCGCGTGATTTCGGGAACGTATTGGCCGCCAGGAATATCCCTGCGGCGCCATCGCGCAGCACAAAGTACGCGTCCGATTTTTCACACGGCAGTTCCGGTAATGGAACAGGATCTTCCTTCGGCGGCGCAACTTCGCCGTTACGCAAGATCTTACGGGTATTTTTACATTCGTCGTTAGTACAGGCCATGTACTTACCAAAACGCCCCATTTTAAGGTGCATTTCGGAACCACATTTCTCACACTCAACGATCGGGCCGTCATACCCTTTGATGCGGAACTCGCCTTCTTCAATCTCGTAGCCGTCACAGGTCGGGTTATTACCACACACATGCAATTTACGCTTCGGATCGATCAGATAGCTGTCCATCGCCGTACCGCACTTCTGGCAGCGACGCTTGGCGCGCAGGGCGTTGGTTTCGGCGTCGTCGCCTTCCAGCACGTTCAGAACTTCATTTTCCGGCACCAGGTTAATGGTCGTTTTACAACGCTCTTTCGGCGAAAGCGCATAACCTGAACATCCAAGGAAAACGCCCGTACTGGCAGTACGAATTCCCATTTTACGGCCACAGGTTGGACAGTCGATGCTGGTCAGCACCATCTGGTTAGGACGCATCCCCCCTTCTTCCGGATCTTTCTCGGCTTTATCGAGCTGCTGAGTAAAATCGCTGAAGAAGTTATCCAGTACCGCTTTCCACTCGGCCTGGTGATTCGCAACCTGATCCAGACTATCTTCCATCTGCGCAGTAAAATCGTAGTTCATCAATTCGCGGAAGTTTTCTTCCAGCCGATCGGTGACGATTTCACCCATTTTTTCCGCATAGAAGCGACGGTTTTCAACGCGAACATAGCCGCGATCCTGAATGGTCGAGATAATCGACGCATAGGTAGACGGACGACCAATACCGCGCTTCTCAAGCTCTTTAACCAGAGAAGCCTCGCTGAAACGGGCTGGCGGTTTAGTAAAGTGCTGAGCAGGCGTCAATTCAAGTAGCGTCAGCGCATCGCCCTTATTCACGGCAGGCAATGTGCGATCTTCATCGCCTTTACGCAGCGCCGGCATCACTTTTGTCCAGCCGTCAAAGCGCAAAATACGCCCACGCGCTTTCAGACGGAACTCGCCTGCACCAACGGTAAGCGTAGTGGAGTCATATTGTGCTGGCGTCATCTGACAGGCGACAAACTGACGCCAAATTAGCTGATACAACTTCTGCGCGTCAGCCTCCATGTCTTTCAGCGACTCCGCCATGACCGCAACGTCGGAAGGACGGATCGCTTCGTGCGCTTCCTGAGAGTTTTCTTTGCTGGCGTACTGGTTCGGGTTATCCGGCAGGTATTTCTTGCCGAAATTATCGCCAATATAGCCGCGCACCATGTTGACCGCATCCTGACTCAGGTTGGTGGAGTCTGTACGCATATAGGTGATGTAGCCCGCCTCATACAGACGCTGCGCCATCATCATGGTTTTCTTCACGCCAAAGCCCAGCCGGGTGCTGGCCGCCTGTTGTAGCGTGGAGGTGATAAACGGCGCGCCTGGCTTGCTGCTGGTCGGCTTGTCTTCTCGCTCCAGCACGCTATAGCTGGCTTTTTCCAGCAGGCTCACCGCAGCAAGCGTCTGCTCGCGATTTACCGGCCGGAATGGCTTGTCGTTCTGATGCGTGACCTGTAGCGGTAGCGCCTCGCCAGACGGCGTCGTCGTATTAGCGTCAATTTCCCAGAACTCTTCCGGAACAAACGCTTTAATCTCGCGCTCGCGTTCAACGACCAGACGGACCGCGACAGACTGAACGCGACCTGCCGACAAACCACGGGCGATCTTTTTCCACAGCAGCGGCGAGACCATATAGCCTACCACGCGATCCATAAAGCGGCGCGCTTGCTGGGCGTTGACCCTGTTAATGTTCAGCTCGCCCGGCTGTTCAAACGCCTGGCGAATGGCATTTTTGGTTATTTCGTTAAAGACTACGCGACTGTAGCGCGCGTCATCGCCGCCGATCACTTCCCGCAGGTGCCATGCAATGGCTTCCCCTTCGCGGTCAAGGTCGGTTGCGAGATAGATGTGGTCGGCTTTTTCCGCCAACTGTTTCAGTTCAGAGACGACCTTCTCTTTACCGGGCAGCACTTCATAGTGCGCATCCCAGTTGTGCCACGGGTCAACCCCCATACGGTTGACGAGAGCGCCACGTTCATCCTTTTTGGGCTTTTTAGCCGTTTTGGTGGAGGTAGAGTCGGCGCTCTTTTTAGCTGCTGAGCCACTGGTCGGCAAATCACGGATATGACCCACGCTGGATTTCACCACGTAGTCATTACCCAGATACTTGTTGATCGTTTTGGCTTTTGCCGGGGACTCAACGATGACAAGAGCTTTACCCATATTCACCTTTACCTAAGTTGATTCTTCCAGGAATGCGTCGCACGTTGATTCACCTTCCACTGGCGACGAGACAACGATATATGGTCTCTGCGTCTGCGGATATCAACCCCTTGTACTGGCTTTGTGTACGAAATGTAACCCTCAGGTGACTGAGTTAACAGGCTTTTTTGCACACACGCGCTATAGCACGACGGAATTTTGGTCGAATGTCAAGCAATTCTGTTGCCAGATTGACGAAAGCGTCACACTGTACCTGATAAAATTCGATACGCAACTTTATTAGCATGCAAAAACAAATCTTGCCAGTGAACGCAACATGACAAATCCATCAATTTCCTGTGAGAATATTTGCCCATCAGAAGTGCTCAGCGTAGACTAATCTCCTTGTTTAAGGAGTAAAAAATGCATAAAGAGACGCAACCTATCGATCGCGAAACACTGTTGCTTGAAGCCAACAAAATTATTCGGGAACATGAAGACACGATGGCAGGTATTGTCGCCACCGGCGTAACGCAGAGAAATGGCGTGCTGGTTTTCAGCGGCGATTACTTTTTAGACGAGCAAGGGTTACCGACCCCTAAAAGCACCGCGGTGTTTAACATGTTTAAACACCTGGCGCATGTGCTGTCTGAGAAGTATCACCTGGTTGATTAATCCATGCCGGATGGCGCTGAATGCCATCCGGCAATAGCGGTTTACATCAACGGCTTTTGTCCACGCTGCCACCAGCGCAGCAGCAGCCGAGCCGCGCTTTCCGCCGCGCTGCCGGTAACACGATCGATCAGTTTTTTACGCTGCATATAGCGCACATTCAGCACCTCGCGCCCTTCCATCAGGCCGAGGATAACCTCATCGCTGGTGTTAATCTCATCAACCAGTCCCTTCTCCAGCGCCTGCTGACCGTACCAGTGTTCGCCCGTGGCGACCTGTTCAATGTCCAGAGCCGGACGCATCCGCTGCACAAACTCTTTGAACAGATGGTGCGTTTCGTTGAGATCTTCACGAAACTTCTGACGCCCTTCTTCCGTATTCTCGCCTAACAAAGTCAGGGTACGTTTGTACTGCCCTGCGGTATGCAGTTCAATATCAATGTCTTTACTTTTGAGAAAGCGGTTAAAGTTCGGGATTTGCGCGACAACACCAATTGACCCCACAATAGCGAACGGCGCCGCGATAATTTTTTCCGCCACGCAGGCCATCATGTAGCCTCCGCTTGCCGCGACTTTATCCACCGTCACGGTCAGCGGAATATTTTTATCGCGCAGGCGCTGCAATTGCGATGCCGCCAGGCCATAGCCGTGCACAACGCCACCGGGGCTTTCCAGACGCACAACCGCCCGATCGCCGGGTTTCGCCACTGCCAGCACCGCCGTGACCTCTTCGCGTAACGCATTAACTTCGTGAGCGTCCATACTGCCTTTGAAATCTATCACCCATACGCGCGGTTTGTCCGATGTCGCAATGTCCCCCAGCTTCGCTTTCGCTTTGGCGGCTTTCGCCTCCTGCTTATGCTTTTTTTTCTGCGCTTTATGCCACAGTTTTTGCTGATGGCCATCCATCAACGCCGCAGCAAGGTCATCCTTCATCTCCTGATACTGCTCGCTCAAATTGGTCACGCGCAGCTCGCCGCGCTGACGTTTGCGTTGCGTAGCATTCACGATCAGCAGCACAATGACGGCAATGGCCACCACAACGGTGACGATTTTTGCCAAAAATAAGCCATATTCAGACAACAATTCCACGACTCCCACCTTGATTAAATAACGCGACTTGCGCTCAGTGTACAACAGGCATCGAAGTCAGTCTCTCTTCATCCGTATGCCTGTTGAGGAAGAAAAAGTATGACAAGACGTTCATTTTACGGCGTTATCGCCCCTGTCTGATTGAAAAAAAAGGCGCTTTCAGGCATAAACCCGAAAAGTTAACGCGAAGATAAGACAACCTGGCAGGACGGTGCACCACACCGTTGAGGAGTAGCCATGCATTACCAACCGAAACAAGATCTATTGCAAAACCGCATTATTCTGGTCACTGGCGCCAGCGATGGCATTGGGCGGGAAGCCGCGCTTACGTATGCGCGTTACGGCGCAACGGTGATTCTGCTGGGACGCAACGAAGAGAAACTGCGTCGGGTCGCGCAGCACATTGCTGACGAGCAACATGTTCAACCACAGTGGTTTACGCTCGATCTGCTGACCTGCACCGCTGAAGAGTGCCGGCAAGTGGCCGACCGCATCGCCGCGCACTATCCCCGCCTGGATGGCGTCCTGCACAATGCCGGGTTACTGGGGGAAATCGGTCCAATGAGCGAACAAGATCCGCAGATCTGGCAGGATGTCATGCAGGTAAACGTTAACGCCACCTTTATGCTCACCCAGGCGCTGTTACCGTTATTGCTGAAGTCCGATGCCGGCTCGCTGGTCTTTACGTCATCAAGCGTTGGCCGTCAGGGACGCGCCAACTGGGGCGCCTATGCCACCTCGAAGTTTGCTACTGAAGGAATGATGCAGGTGCTGGCGGACGAATACCAGAATCGTTCTCTGCGTGTTAACTGCATTAACCCGGGCGGCACGCGCACCAGTATGCGCGCCAGCGCCTTTCCGACGGAAGATCCACAGAAATTAAAAACGCCTGCCGATATTATGCCGCTTTACCTGTGGCTTATGGGCGACGACAGTCGCCGTAAAACCGGTATGACCTTTGACGCCCAACCGGGCCGTAAACCAGGAATCGCCCAATGAGTGATGAACGTTATCAGCAGCGCCAGCAGAAGGTAAAAGATCGGGTTGACGCCCGTGTCGCCCAGGCACAGGAAGAGCGCGGTATTATTATCGTGTTTACTGGCAATGGTAAGGGCAAAACCACGGCGGCTTTCGGAACTGCCGCCCGCGCCGTAGGACACGGTAAAAACGTAGGCGTGGTGCAATTTATTAAAGGCACCTGGCCCAACGGCGAGCGTAATCTGCTGGAACCGCATGGCGTCGAATTTCAGGTGATGGCAACGGGATTTACCTGGGAGACGCAAAATCGCGAGGCAGACACCGCAGCATGTATGGCCGTTTGGCAGCATGGGAAACGGATGCTGGCCGATCCGCTGCTTGATATGGTGGTCCTGGATGAGCTGACCTATATGGTGGCGTATGACTATTTGCCGCTGGAAGAGGTCATAAGCGCGCTAAACGCGCGCCCTGGTCACCAGACGGTGATTATTACAGGTCGCGGCTGTCACCGGGATATTCTTGATCTTGCGGATACCGTCAGCGAACTGCGTCCGGTTAAACATGCTTTTGACACGGGCGTAAAAGCCCAGATGGGAATTGATTATTAACCGTAGGCCGGATTAAGGCGTTTGCGCCGCCATCCGGCACAAACCCTCTTGTCTGATGATTCTCGGCCTATAGACCGCGGTAGAGATTACCCGTTGTTATTACGCCCACCGGAGCGGCGTCCGCCAGCGATCTGGCTGTGGCGTTTTACCGCCCGACGGATCTGGTTCGCTTTCATACGACGGCGGTCTTTTTCGACGGCAACCTTCGACGAGGTTTCCGGCGGGAGCTCTACCAGACCACGCAGATAGTTCGTTTGCGCGAGGTCGAGCTCAGTCCAGCCGCCGCGCGGCAGGCCTTTCGGCAGCGGGATATCGCCGTAACGAACGCGGATCAGACGGCTGACCTGAACGCCTACCGCTTCCCACAGTCGGCGAACTTCGCGGTTGCGCCCTTCCGTCAGCGTCACGTTGTACCACTGGTTAATGCCTTCGCCGCCGCTGAATTTAATGGTCTTAAATGCCGCCGGACCATCTTCCAACTGTACGCCACGGCTTAAATCACGCAGTTTCGATTCATCCACCTGACCGAACACGCGCACGGCATATTCACGTTCAACTTCACGACTAGGGTGCATCAGGCGGTTCGCCAGTTCACCGTCGGTGGTAAACAACAATAGCCCGCAGGTGTTGACATCCAGACGTCCTACCGCAATCCACCGCGCGCCGCGCAATTTCGGTAAGCGATCAAAAACGGTTGGCCGCCCTTCAGGGTCATTGCGGGTACACAGTTCACCTTCTGGTTTGTAATAGGCCAGAACGCGGCAAATTTGTTCCGCCGACTCTTTCACCGAAATCAGGTGACCGTCGATACGGATTTTCAAACCGGGAGTGACTTCAACACGATCGCCAAGCGTGGCGATTTTACCGTCAACGCTGACACGTCCCGCTTCAATAATGGATTCGATTTCACGGCGAGAGCCGTGGCCAGCGCGCGCCAGCACTTTTTGTAACTTTTCGCTCATAGAGCTTCCTTCAGGTGTCGCCTTCACAGGCGTCGAACAGGAGAATGAACGGCGCGTTGCCGCGCCATTTTAAGGCCGCGTAGTATACAGGCTTACGCCCTTATAAGAAAGGTGTAACGTCGCCGACGCCTTCGCGCAGCACCACCGGGGAGTCATTGGTCAAATCGATTACCGTGGTAGGCTGTTGACCGAGGTAACCACCGTGGATGATCAGATCCACCTGCTTCTCCAGCCGATCTTTAATCTCCTCCGGGTCCGACTCGGTAAAATCGCTGCCAGGCAGCATCAACGACGTCGAGAGCATCGGTTCGCCCAGCGTATCCAATAACGCCAGCGCAATCGGGTTTGACGGTACGCGCAGGCCGATAGTTTTACGCTTTTCCTGCAACAGACGGCGCGGCACCTCTTTTGTCCCCTTCAGGATAAAGGTGTAATTACCCGGCGTATTGTTTTTCATCAGACGAAATGCCACGTTGTCGACGTAGGAGTAGGTCGACAACTCGGACAAATCGCGGCACATCAGCGTGAAGTTGTGGCCGTCCGGCAGATGACGGATGCGGCAAATGCGCTCCATTGCGCCTTTGTCTTCAATTTTACAACCAAGGGCATAGCCGGAATCGGTTGGATAAACAATAACACCGCCTTTACGCACAATGTCGACGGCCTGATTAATCAGCCGTTGCTGTGGGTTATCCGGATGGATATAAAAAAACTGGCTCATACTTCCCTCACTGTGATATTTGCGGCTGTTCCCATGCCTGCCATACGCCTTCAACGCCAGCGGGCAGCCAGAGTTTACGCCCCAACTCAATCCACGGGCAGGGCTGATGGAAATCAGATCCAAGCGATGCCCATAAATGATGCTGACACGCAAGCGTCGCCAGTTGGGTGCGTTCATTGGGTGATTGTTGGCACTGCGCCACTTCCATCGCGTCGCCGTGATGGTCGGCAAAATGCGCCACTAATCTTTTCAGCCACTTAGCGCTAAGGTCGTAGCGTCCCGGGTGGGCCAACACCGCCTTACCGCCAGAATGATGAATGACATCAATAGCTTGTTCTATTGTACACCACTGCAGCGGAACGTAACCGGTTTTCCCACGCGCGAGATATTTTTTAAAAACATCCGCCATGGTCGCTGCTTTGCCGCACTCCACCAGAAAGCGGGCGAAGTGGCCGCGCGTCACCGCGCCGCCATTGGCCAGTCTCAATGCCCCTTCCCACGCGCCGGGAATATGGGCTTTTTCCAGACGCTCCGCAATGAGCCGACCACGCGCCTGACGCCGCTGTGTCTGCTGCGCCAGAAAATCGCGCATTGCCGGATGCGCAATATCAATATTCAGACCCACAATGTGAATCTCATGATTCTCCCAGACCGTTGAAATCTCCACGCCGGGAATAAGATTCAGGGCCAGCCCGGAACGTGAAATTTCTTCTCTTGCCGCAGGAATCGCGGCTGTGGTGTCATGATCGGTAATCGCCAGCGTGCCGACTCGCATCTCTACCGCACGGTGTACTAATGTTTCTGGCGTCAACAGTCCATCGGACGCCGTGGTATGACTGTGCAGATCGTAAATCACTGCGTAATTCGTGTCGCTCAAGGCGGCTCCCATAGAGATAAAGTTATGTCATGTACATCATAACGGTTCCGGCAAATATACTGAAATAGGTGTTGACATTATTCCATCGAACTAGTTAACTAGTACGAAAGTTCACATGAAGAGGGTATCTAAAATGGCAGCGACATTTGCATTACACGGTTGGTGGCGCACTTCCTGATAGCGGGCGGTGTATGAACAGCTGTAATCAGCCAAACGATACCCGGCCCGCCTGTTAAGCGGGCTTTTTTTTGAACAAAATAATGAGAATAACCATGCAAACACCAAAACCCACGCTCGAACTGTTGACCTGCGATGCCGCCTATCGGGAAAACCCAACGGCGCTTTTTCACCAGGTCTGCGGCGATCGCCCGGCAACGCTGCTGCTGGAATCCGCGGATATCGACAGTAAAGATGATTTAAAAAGCCTGCTGCTGGTAGATAGCGCGCTGCGCATTACCGCTTTAGGTGACACTGTCACCATTCAGGCGTTATCTGATAATGGCGCCTCGTTATTGCCGCTACTGGATACCGCCCTGCCCGCTGGCGTGGAGAACGAAGTCCTGCCTGCCGGTCGCGTTCTACGCTTCCCGCCCGTCAGCCCATTATTAGATGAAGACGCCCGTTTATGCTCTCTGTCGGTATTTGATGCGCTCCGTCTGTTACAGGGAGTGGTGAACATACCGACGCAAGAGCGGGAGGCTATGTTTTTCGGCGGTCTGTTTGCCTACGACCTGGTCGCTGGCTTTGAAGCGCTGCCACACCTTGAGGCTGGCAATAACTGCCCGGACTACTGCTTTTATTTAGCGGAAACGCTGATGGTCATAGATCATCAGAAAAAAAGCACCCGTATTCAGGCCAGTCTGTTCACCGCAAGCGACCGGGAAAAACAGCGCCTGAACGCCCGCCTAGCTTACCTTAGCCAACAGTTAACCCAGCCTGCGCCGCCGTTGCCGGTCACGCCGGTGCCGGACATGCGCTGCGAATGCAATCAGAGCGATGACGCGTTCGGCGCGGTGGTACGCCAGTTGCAAAAAGCCATCCGCGCGGGGGAGATATTTCAGGTGGTGCCGTCGCGCCGCTTTTCACTGCCCTGCCCGTCGCCGTTGGCTGCCTACTACGTGCTGAAAAAGAGCAACCCCAGCCCGTATATGTTCTTTATGCAGGATAATGATTTCACGCTTTTCGGCGCGTCGCCGGAAAGCTCGCTGAAATATGACGCCGCCAGTCGTCAGATTGAGATTTACCCCATCGCGGGTACCCGTCCACGCGGTCGCCGCGCCGATGGTACGCTGGACAGAGATCTCGACAGCCGTATTGAGCTGGACATGCGTACCGACCATAAAGAGCTTTCCGAACATCTGATGCTGGTCGATCTGGCGCGCAATGACCTGGCGCGCATCTGTACGCCGGGCAGTCGCTACGTTGCCGATCTGACCAAAGTTGACCGCTATTCGTACGTGATGCATCTGGTTTCCCGGGTAGTGGGCGAACTGCGTCACGATCTCGACGCGCTGCACGCCTATCGCGCCTGCATGAACATGGGCACCCTGAGCGGCGCGCCGAAAGTACGCGCCATGCAGTTGATTGCCGATGCGGAAGGACAGCGCCGCGGCAGCTATGGCGGCGCGGTCGGTTACTTCACCGCCCACGGCGATCTGGACACCTGTATTGTTATCCGCTCCGCGCTGGTGGAGAACGGTATCGCCACCGTACAGGCGGGCGCCGGAATAGTGCTGGACTCTGTTCCGCAGTCTGAAGCCGATGAAACCCGTAATAAAGCGCGCGCCGTATTGCGTGCTATCGCCACCGCGCATCATGCACAGGAGACCTTCTGATGGCTGATATTCTGCTGCTCGATAACATCGACTCGTTTACCTGGAACCTGGCAGATCAGCTACGGACCAACGGTCATAACGTGGTGATTTACCGTAACCATATTCCGGCGCAGACGCTTATCGATCGCCTGGCAACAATGAAAAATCCGGTGCTAATGCTCTCCCCCGGTCCGGGCGTTCCCAGCGAGGCAGGCTGTATGCCGGAGCTGCTGACCCGACTACGCGGCAAGTTACCGATCATCGGCATTTGTCTGGGGCATCAGGCGATTGTCGAAGCTTACGGCGGTTATGTCGGTCAGGCGGGAGAAATCCTGCATGGCAAAGCCTCCAGCATTGAGCATGACGGTCAGGCGATGTTCGCCGGGCTGGCGAATCCGCTACCGGTCGCGCGTTATCATTCGCTGGTCGGCAGTAATGTTCCTGCCGGGCTAACCATTAACGCCCATTTCAACGGCATGGTGATGGCGGTACGTCATGATGCGGATCGCGTTTGCGGTTTTCAATTTCATCCTGAGTCCATCCTGACGACACAGGGTGCGCGTCTACTGGAGCAAACATTAGCCTGGGCGCAGCAAAAGCTGGAACCGACCAACACCCTACAGCCAATTCTGGAGAAACTCTATCAGGCGCAAACTCTGACGCAACAAGAGAGCCATCAGTTGTTTTCGGCGGTCGTCCGCGGCGAACTTAAACCTGAACAGCTCGCCGCCGCGCTGGTGAGCATGAAAATTCGCGGCGAGCATCCCAATGAAATTGCCGGCGCCGCCACTGCGTTGCTGGAAAATGCCGCCCCGTTCCCGCGCCCGGACTACCTGTTTGCGGATATCGTTGGTACCGGCGGCGATGGCAGTAACAGTATCAATATCTCTACCGCCAGCGCCTTTGTCGCAGCGGCCTGTGGACTGAAAGTGGCGAAACACGGCAACCGTAGCGTGTCCAGCAAATCGGGGTCATCCGATCTGCTGGCGGCGTTCGGTATTAATCTGGATATGAACGCCGATAAATCACGTCAGGCGTTAGATGAACTGGGCGTCTGTTTCCTGTTCGCGCCGAAATATCACGCCGGATTCCGTCACGCGATGCCGGTTCGCCAACAGTTAAAAACGCGAACCCTGTTCAACGTACTCGGCCCGCTGATCAACCCGGCGCATCCGCCGCTGGCATTGATTGGCGTCTATAGCCCGGAACTGGTGCTGCCGATTGCGGAAACCTTACGGGTACTGGGCTATCAGCGCGCGGCGGTGGTACATAGCGGCGGCATGGATGAGGTTTCGCTCCATGCGCCGACGATTGTCGCGGAGCTGCATGACGGCGAAATTAAAAGCTATCAACTTACGGCGGAGGATTTTGGCCTGACGCCTTACCATCAGGATCAGTTGGCTGGCGGCACGCCGGAAGAAAACCGTGACATTCTGACGCGGTTATTACAAGGTAAAGGCGATGCCGCGCATGAGGCCGCCGTCGCCGCCAACGTGGCGATGCTGATGCGTCTGCATGGTCAGGAAGATCTCAAAGCCAACGCGCAAACCGTGCTTGATGTTCTGCGCAACGGCACCGCATATGACAGAGTCACCGCACTGGCGGCAAGAGGGTAAATAATGCAAACCGTTTTAGCGAAAATCGTCGCAGACAAGGCGATTTGGGTAGAAGCCCGCAAACAGCAACAGCCGCTGGCCAGCTTTCAAAATGAGATCCAGCCAAGTACACGCCATTTTTATGATGCGCTCCAGGGCGCGCGTACCGCCTTTATTCTGGAGTGTAAGAAAGCATCGCCATCAAAAGGCGTGATTCGCGATGATTTCGATCCGGCGCGTATTGCCAATATTTATCAACATTACGCCTCGGCAATCTCGGTGCTCACCGACGAAAAATATTTTCAGGGTAGCTTCGATTTTCTGCCGGTCGTTAGCCAAAGCGCACCGCAGCCGATTCTGTGTAAGGATTTTATTATCGATCCCTATCAGATCTATCTTGCCCGTTACTATCAGGCCGATGCCTGTTTACTGATGCTCTCGGTTCTGGATGACGAACAGTATCGCCAACTCTCCGCCGTCGCGCACAGTCTGAAAATGGGCGTGCTCACGGAAGTCAGTAATGACGAAGAACGGGAGCGCGCGATAGCGTTAGGCGCAAAAGTGGTAGGTATCAACAATCGCGATCTGCGCGATCTGTCGATTGATTTGAATCGCACCCGCCAGCTGGCGCCAAAACTGGGCCACGGCGTGACTGTCATCAGCGAGTCCGGGATTAACACCTATGGTCAGGTACGCGAACTGAGCCACTTCGCCAACGGTTTTTTAATTGGCTCGGCGTTAATGGCGCATGACGATCTTAACGCCGCCGTCCGTCGCGTGCTGCTTGGCGAAAATAAAGTCTGCGGCCTGACCCGCGCCCAGGACGCTAAAGCGGCCTGTGACGCTGGCGCAATATATGGCGGGTTGATTTTTGTGCCCTCATCTCCACGCGCGGTGAGCGTTGAGCAGGCGCGAGAAGTGATAAGCGGCGCGCCATTGCAGTATGTCGGCGTTTTCCAGAACGCTGATATCGCCGATGTTTGCCAGAAAGCCGCCGTCCTGTCGCTTTCTGCCGTACAGCTACATGGCAGCGAAGACCAGGCGTATGTCAACGCGCTGCGCGAGGCGTTGCCGCGCAATGTGCAAATCTGGAAGGCGCTGAGCGTTAGCAATGCCCTTCCCGCACGCGATTATCACCATGTCGATAAATACATTTTCGACAATGGGCAAGGCGGCAGCGGGCAGCGCTTCGACTGGTCACTGCTACAGGGGCAACCGCTGGATGATGTGTTACTGGCGGGCGGGCTGGCGGCCGATAACTGCGTCCAGGCGGCGCAAGTCGGCTGTGCCGGTCTCGATTTTAATTCAGGTGTAGAGTCACAGCCGGGCATCAAAGATGCTCGTCTTCTGGCCTCGGTTTTTCAGACACTGCGCGCATATTAAGGAAAAAACATGACAACACTTCTCAACCCCTACTTTGGTGAATTCGGCGGCATGTATGTGCCGCAGATCCTGATGCCTGCGCTGAACCAGCTTGAAGAGGCCTTCGTCAGCGCGCAAAAAGATCCTGAATTTCAGGCGCAATTCGCCGATCTGCTAAAAAACTACGCGGGACGCCCCACCGCGCTGACGAAATGCCAGAACATTACCGCCGGTACGCGTACCACGTTGTATTTAAAGCGCGAAGATTTACTGCACGGCGGCGCACACAAAACCAATCAGGTACTGGGTCAGGCGCTGCTGGCCAAACGGATGGGTAAAAGCGAGATTATCGCTGAAACCGGCGCCGGTCAGCACGGCGTCGCCTCTGCGCTCGCCAGCGCCCTGCTGGGTCTGAAATGCCGTATCTATATGGGTGCCAAAGACGTTGAGCGCCAGTCGCCGAACGTCTTCCGTATGCGTCTGATGGGCGCTGAGGTTATCCCGGTTCATAGCGGCTCCGCTACGCTAAAAGATGCCTGTAACGAGGCGCTGCGCGACTGGTCCGGTAGTTACGAAACCGCGCACTATATGCTCGGCACGGCGGCAGGACCGCATCCCTATCCCACCATCGTTCGCGAGTTCCAACGCATGATTGGCGAAGAGACGAAAGCGCAAATCCTCGACAAAGAGGGCCGTCTGCCAGATGCCGTTATCGCTTGCGTCGGCGGCGGCTCAAACGCTATCGGGATGTTTGCGGATTTTATTAATGATACCAGCGTCGGGCTAATAGGCGTTGAACCTGGCGGTCACGGTATTGAAACCGGCGAGCATGGCGCGCCGCTTAAACATGGTCGCGTTGGCATCTATTTCGGGATGAAAGCGCCGATGATGCAAACAGCGGACGGGCAAATTGAAGAGTCCTATTCCATTTCCGCCGGGCTCGATTTCCCATCCGTTGGGCCGCAACATGCGTACCTGAACAGCATCGGACGCGCGGATTATGTCTCCATTACCGATGATGAGGCGCTGGAAGCCTTCAAAACGTTGTGCCGCCATGAGGGAATTATCCCGGCGCTGGAATCCTCCCACGCGTTGGCGCACGCTCTGAAAATGATGCGCGAGCAGCCGGAAAAAGAGCAACTGCTGGTGGTCAATCTCTCTGGCCGCGGAGATAAAGACATCTTTACCGTACACGATATCCTGAAAGCGCGAGGGGAAATCTGATGGAACGCTACGAAAATTTATTTGCACAGCTCAACGATCGCCGGGAAGGCGCTTTTGTCCCCTTCGTGACCCTGGGCGACCCTGGCATTGAACAGTCACTGAAAATTATCGACACACTGATTGACGCTGGCGCCGACGCTCTGGAACTGGGAGTTCCCTTCTCCGATCCGCTGGCCGATGGCCCTACCATCCAGAATGCGAACTTACGCGCCTTCGCCGCTGGCGTCACGCCGGCTCAGTGTTTTGAAATGCTGGCGCTGATTCGTGAAAAACACCCGACCATTCCGATTGGCCTGCTAATGTACGCGAATCTGGTGTTCAATAACGGCATAGATGCGTTCTATGCCCGTTGTGAACAGGTTGGCGTAGATTCCGTGCTGGTCGCAGATGTCCCGGTTGAAGAGTCGGCCCCCTTCCGCCAGGCGGCGTTACGGCATAATATCGCGCCGATCTTCATCTGCCCGCCAAATGCGGATGACGATCTTCTGCGCCAGGTCGCATCTTACGGCCGCGGTTACACCTACCTGCTTTCGCGTTCGGGCGTCACCGGCGCGGAAAACCGTGGCGCATTGCCGTTGCATCATCTCATTGAGAAGCTTAAAGAGTACCATGCCGCGCCTGCGTTACAGGGCTTCGGTATCTCCTCGCCGGAACAGGTGTCTGCGGCCGTGCGTGCCGGGGCGGCTGGCGCTATCTCCGGCTCAGCCATTGTCAAGATTATCGAGAAAAACCTCGCGTCTCCCGAACAGATGTTGGCGGAGCTCAGGTCCTTTGTCTCAGCCATGAAAGCCGCCAGCCGCGCATAACGAGTTAAGCCGTCAGCATAACGCTGGCGGCTTAATGAGTGGCTGGCGCCGAACCAGAATCACGATTCAGATGTACATCATCAATCTTTTTGGTGTTATTCCCCGTCCAGCTTTCAAAAAGTCTGAAGTCAATTTTTGCTAAGAAAACTCCTAATCACGCCGAAAAATTTAGCGTTTTCACGTCAATTTCCCCCGCCTTTATGTAAAGAAATGTCAACAAACAATGCATTAACGTTTCTATGGCTGCAGATAGTGACGCTTGTTATTAATAACAATGCAAAGCATTTTCTGTTAAATCGCTTATTCTAAAAGAAAATATAGAATATATTATCTCTAAACCATTTTTTGTGCGTTATTTACGCGGTAAATCACAACTATTTCCGTCAATTTGACTAATCGGTTTAACCAACTAATTTTAATAGGGTGTCGACACGGTTAAAACCGATTTTTTCAGCAAGCAACGAGACAGGAGAAATAATATGGCCGAACATCGTGGTGGTTCAGGAAATTTCGCCGAGAATCGTGAAAAAGCATCTGAAGCGGGCCGCAAAGGCGGTCAGCATAGCGGCGGGAATTTCAAAAACGATCCGCAACGAGCTTCTGAAGCCGGTAAAAAAGGTGGTCAGAATAGTCACGGCGGACGTAAATCCGATAATTCCTGATTTACTGTAATGTAAATACAACACATGCTTTTATCAAGCAATCTGCGAGTCTTCTGGCTCGCAGTATTTTGCCCAGGAGAATTAGATTTATGAATATCAAAACCGTTGAAGACCTTTTTATCCATCTACTTTCAGATACCTATAGTGCAGAAAAACAATTAACCAAGGCTCTTTCTAAACTAGCCAGAGCCACGTCCAATGAAAAATTAAGCCAGGCCTTTCAATCTCATCTTGAAGAAACCCAGGGTCAGATTGAACGTATTGATCAGATCGTCGAATCTGAATCTGGCATTAAACTGAAAAGAATGAAATGCGTCGCTATGGAAGGGCTGATCGAAGAAGCCAATGAAGTCATCGAAAGTACGGAGAAAAACGAAGTACGCGATGCAGCGCTTATCGCCGCGGCGCAAAAAGTCGAGCATTACGAAATCGCCAGCTACGGCACGCTAGCCACCCTGGCCGAGCAGCTCGGCTATAGCAAGGCATTAAAACTGCTCAAAGAAACCCTCGACGAGGAAAAACAAACTGATTTAAAACTTACCGATTTAGCAGTCAGCAATGTTAATAAAAGTGCTGAACGCAAATCGAAATAATATTTTTAATTATCAGCTTGCATGATTCCGATTTTATTATCGGAGCAGATTATCACGCATTGAGGAATGTAAAATGAATTATACTGAACATTATCATGACTGGCTTCGTGACGCCCATGCCATGGAAAAACAGGCAGAATCGATGCTTGAATCTATGGCCAGCCGTATTGAAAATTATCCTGATATAAAAGCCAGAATTGAACAACATATTAGTGAAACCAAACATCAAATTACCATGCTCGAAGAAGTATTGGACCGTAATGGCATTTCTCGTTCGGTGTTGAAAGACTCCATGAGTAAAATGGCAGCAATGGGGCAATCTATCGGTGGCATGTTCCCTTCCGATGAAATTGTCAAAGGCTCAATTAGCGGTTATGTTTTCGAGCAGTTCGAAATTGCTTGTTATACCTCCCTGCTGGCGGCGGCAAAAAAAGCTGGCGACACTGCCTCAATTCCGACGATTGAAGCCATTCTGAAAGAAGAAATGCAAATGGCTGACTGGCTGATCAAACATATTCCGCAGACAACGGAACAATTTTTACTGCGATCTGAAGCAGATGGCGTTGAAGCCAAAAAATAAATAATAAGCAGGAGGCAATATGTTTCGACACGTAAAACAACTTCAATATACTGTGCGAGTGAGCGAACCTAATCCTGGATTAGCGAACCTGCTGCTGGAACAGTTTGGCGGCCCGCAGGGCGAACTGGCGGCCGCCTGCCGCTACTTCACGCAAGGTTTAAGCGATGATGATGCCGGTCGTAGAGAAATGTTAATGGACATCGCCACCGAGGAGCTGAGTCATCTGGAAATTATCGGCTCACTGGTAGGAATGCTTAATAAAGGCGCTAAAGGCGAGCTGGCGGAAGGTACCGAAAACGAAGCGGAACTTTATCGCTCGCTGACGCAGAATGGTAATGACAGCCATATCACCTCTCTGCTGTATGGCGGCGGCCCGGCGTTGACGAACTCCGGCGGCGTACCGTGGACCGCGGCTTATATTGATACTATCGGCGAAGTCACAGCCGATCTACGCTCAAACATCGCGGCAGAGGCGCGAGCGAAGATCATTTATGAACGCCTGATTAATCTGACCGACGATCCCGGCGTAAAAGACACGCTCAGTTTCTTAATGACCCGTGAAGTCGCGCACCAGCTCTCTTTTGAAAAGGCGCTGTATTCGATTCGTAACAACTTCCCGCCGGGTAAATTACCGCCGGTAGAACAGTATACCGACGTGTACTACAACATGTCGCAAGGCGACGATCCGCGAGGTAGCTGGAATAGCGATGAGAACTTCAACTATGTCGCAGAACCGATGCCTGCTGTTGATGGCGGCGATGGCCTGGCGACAGTGAAATTGCCGCGCGAGCAGATGGCGCTGCTCAAAGCGATGGCAGAAAGAACGAAATCGGACCCCACCGTTGATCCTCTCACTGGCGCAGAACTAGGCTGCGGCGAACCGAAAGAAGACAAGTGAGTTCCGACAAGTAAAATCCGTGTGTCATGTCCTTTTTTGACCCCGCCTGGCGGGGTCTTTTTTCGTCACAACATCACGCGATTAGAAACGATAGCCTGCCGAGAACATAAATACCCATGGGTCCAGACGCACGCTGTCATGATGCTGAACGCCGCCCATTTTATAATTGGCGGTAGTATCAATATCCATGTACCAGACAGAGGCGCCAATTAACCAGTCGCGGTTAATCAGGTAATCTACCCCAACTTGCCCTGCCGCGCCCCAGGAATCCTTAAAGCTCAGATCGGACAGCCCGGCATTTTTACCATTATCGTTAAAGTCGTTATCGAAGAAGGTGGTGTAGTTCACCCCCACGCCGACATAAGGACGCACTTTGCTGCTGGAATCGCCGAAGTACCACTGCGCCATTAACGTTGGCGGTAACAGGTGAACCGTGGCGATATCTCCCGTCGCGCCCGTACCCACCTTATGGCGGAACGGCGTGGCCGCCAGCAATTCAACCCCGATATTGTCCGTCGCCATGTAAGTGAATGTCAGGCCGAGTTGCGTGTTATTACTCACATCAAACCCGTTTAAATGCCCCAGCGTACCACCCGCCCCTTCTGTAGGTCTGACGGTTGCCGGACCTGCACGCATAAAGAATTCTCCGGCTTCGTGCGCGAAAGCGCTGCCTGAGAGAAGAGTTGTTAACGCCAGTGCCGCCACTGTAAATTTTTTCATACCCGCTCCATCGTTATGGTTATAAAAGCGTGATGAATATACCCACAATGAAGTAATAAGTGATCTAACACAGATCACATTTGTTCTTATAATTTAACATTTATTGATCCAGATTAATTCAGAACTTGTATTGAAAATCCTGGTTATAGGAGTTCAGATCAATTTTGACATATTCACGCTATGCAAATATTTGTCTGCTCCTGTTGCCCTGGCGATAAAGGCTGGCTAAGGTAATCAATGTCCCGCAATGGCGCGTGGCGGTAAGATTCGCGAACACTGCGGGACAGATTAATTTCCGTTGTAATCTATTGATACGTGAGTTTTTTGCAGGTGAATCATGAGCGTTCTTAACCCATGCATGACATGCGGTGCCTGTTGTGCCTATTTTCGTGTCTCCTTTTATTGGGCTGAAGGCGACGATGCCAGCGGACGCGTTCCGGCGTCATTAACCGAGCCTGTTACCCCTTTTTTACGTTGTATGGCCGGTACCAACCAAAAACAGCCGCACTGTAAAGCGCTAATTGGCACGCCGGGTGAAAACGTCAGTTGCGCTATTTATGAAAACCGCCCTTCAACCTGTCGCGAATTTTCGATATCGGGCGAAGGAGGCGAAGTGAATGAGGCGTGTAATCGCGCCCGCGCGCGATACGGATTACCGCCGCTTTACAAAGATATGCTTTTCCATACAACTGCTGATGCTGCCACTGTAGAGTTATCCAGGGTACAATTGCCCGCAAATTAACACCTGCAAAACTCAAGGAGAGTGCATGTCTATCACGGCGAAGTCCGTTTACCGTGACGCCGGAAATTTTTTCCGAAATCAATTTATTACTATCTTGCTGGTTTCGTTGCTGTGCGCATTTATCACGGTGGTCTTAGGTCATGCCTTTTCACCCAGCGATGCGCAAATCGCGCAACTCAGTGAAGGAGAACATCTGGCAGGCAGCGCTGGCCTGTTTGAGCTGGTACAAAATATGACGCCGGAGCAGCAGCAGATCCTGTTGCGCGCCTCTGCCGCCTCGACGTTTTCCGGGCTTATCGGCAACGCTATTCTGGCCGGCGGTATCATCCTGATGATTCAGTTAGTTTCAGCGGGACATCGGGTTAGCGCGCTGCGCGCTATCGGCGCCAGCGCCCCTGCATTGCCTAAACTGTTTATTCTCATTTTTCTGACTACCCTGTTAGTGCAAATCGGTATAATGCTGATTGTCGTTCCGGGGATTATTATGGCCATTGTGCTGGCGCTTGCGCCAGTGATGTTGGTTGAAGAGAAAATGGGCGTGTTTGCCGCAATGCGCAGCAGTATGCGTTTAGCCTGGGCTAACATGAGACTGGTCGCGCCTGCGGTGATAGGCTGGTTACTGGCTAAAACATTGCTATTGCTGTTCGCGCCCAGCTTCGCTGTACTGACCCCAAATGTAGGCGCTGTACTGGCGAATACGTTGAGCAATCTGATTTCCGCAGTATTGCTTATCTACTTATTCCGCCTGTATATGTTGATTCGCCAATAATCCGCAATGCGCCGTTACGCGGCGCATTCGACGCTCGTTGATGATGGAATCGAAGAATGAAGCAGTTTCTGGATTTTTTACCGCTGGTTGTCTTTTTTGCGTTTTATAAACTTTATGACATCTATGCGGCGACCTCCGCACTGATTGTCGCGACGGCAATCGTGCTGATTTATAGCTGGGTGCGCTATCGGAAAATAGAGAAGATGGCGCTGATTACCTTTGTTCTGGTTGCCGTCTTCGGCGGTCTGACGCTCTTCTTCCATAACGATGAATTTATTAAATGGAAGGTGACGGTTATTTATGCGCTGTTCGCCGGCGCGCTGTTAATAAGCCAGTGGGTGATGAAAAAACCGTTAATCCAACGTATGTTAGGTAAAGAACTGGCGTTGCCGCAGCAGGTCTGGTCAAAGCTGAACCTGGCGTGGGCGCTGTTTTTTATTGCGTGCGGTCTGGCTAACATTTATATCGCCTTCTGGTTGCCGCAAAATATCTGGGTCAACTTTAAGGTCTTTGGACTCACGGCGCTGACGCTCATTTTTACCCTGCTGAGCGGCGTCTATATCTACCGGCATCTGCCACAGGAAGATAAATCATAACCCTCCCGTGACTTATCATCGCCAGACTGCGAACGCCTGGCGATATTTTCTTCGCCTTTACGCCCTGCGCTTTCCCGTCAGTACCTTTATTCCCACTATTCTCCACACAAAATTCATAGTAGCATAGCGGCTGTAATTTTTTCTGATAGTCGGTTTTACAATGACAACAATGGATAATACTCCTCAGGGCGAGCTGGTTTTACGTACATTGGCCATGCCTGCCGATACCAATGCGAACGGCGATATTTTTGGCGGCTGGCTGATGTCGCAAATGGATATTGGCGGCGCGATACTGGCCAAAGAGATCGCGCACGGTCGGGTTGTAACCGTACGCGTGGAAGGAATGACATTTCTGCGCCCCGTCGCGGTTGGCGATGTCGTATGCTGCTACGCGCGCTGCGTTAAACGCGGTACGACGTCTATTAGCATCAATATTGAAGTCTGGGTGAAAAAAGTCGCGTCAGAACCGATTGGACAGCGCTACAAGGCCACCGAGGCGCTGTTTATTTATGTTGCCGTCGATCCGGACGGTAAACCTCGCCCGCTCCCGGTTCAGGGTTAAGTATGCCCGCTTACGCCGCCAGCAGGTGATGGTATATTCCTACTGGCGGCGCCAGAGATTACTCAATCTGCGCCGTACCGTTCAGACGGAAGATAATATTGACCACCAGCCCGGAACCCGGCTTGCCTGCTTCATAGCGCCATTTACGCATCGCATTCTTAACTTCACGCTCAAACATATTGGCTGGCTGCGCGGACAGAATCTGTACATTTTCCACTCGCCCAGCAGAGGTCACATCAAACTTAACCTTTACGCGGCCTTCAATACGTAACGCCTGTGCTCGCGCCGGATACTGCGGCTGGTTACGGCTCAGAGCGCGAGGTCCAGTGGGTACGCTCACCGCCGGCTTGCTGGTCGCCGAGGCGGTGCTGCTTGTTGGCCGCGCCGGGGCGCTATTTTCAAACGGTGAGGCAGGACGAGGCGCGGCTGGTTTGACTTCGCGCTTCGGCTGCTCTTCAACCTTTTTCACCGGTTCCGGTTTCGGTTTTGGCTTGGGTTTTGGCTTAGGTTTGGGTTTCTCAATCACCACGGGCGCTTCTTTAGGCGGTTCAGGGATCGGCTCTGGCTCCGGTTCGGGTTCAACCACTGGCTCCGGCGGCGGCTGAACCGCCTGGGGAGGCTCCAGGTCAGCGGGTGAAACCATTGTCACCGTGATAGGCTGCGCTGGCGCAGGCAATTCAATAACCTGATGTACCGAGGTATAGAGCAAACCTGCCACTACAGCACCATGAATGCCTACGGAAAGGAGTGTCGGCCAGGGAAAGCGACGAGGTAAATCAAGGGTCATTGAAGTCATAATCGTTTCAGTTGAAAAACCAGAGCTGAATTTTAAATGCAAATAGCAATCATATTCAATAAGGCATTGCCGATAGCGGCATTTAAAAGATGATATCGCGCAAAAACACCACACAAAATGTGCATGTTTAACAAAGTCGGTATCTTTACATTGCAGTTAAATGCCCTTTCCAATAACGTAATCAGCAACTTTTACCGATTAAGGAGCTCTACCCGCGCTGTATGTTATTTACGCTCAGGATAATGCCAACTCGCTTGAAAAACGCCTCTCGGTACGGCCCGCGCATCTGGCGCGCCTGCAACTTCTGCATGATGAAGGGCGATTATTAACTGCCGGGCCGATGCCCGCAGTGGACAGTAACGATCCTGGGGTAGCCGGATTTACCGGGTCAACGGTGATTGCTGAATTTGAATCTTTAGAAGCAGCGCAATCCTGGGCTGATGCGGATCCCTACGTCGCAGCGGGCGTCTATGCGCAGGTTTCGGTCAAACCGTATAAGAAGATCTTTTGAAAAGGATGGCCTGTTGGGCACCGCATACGGTGCCCTTTCTGGCTCACACACCGTGAATCGCAAAGAGTAATGAATTACGCTGACGATTAAAGATGCATTTCCTGATAGTATGGATACGCATATTACGGCGTGATTGCCCTTCAAGCCAACGCGCTTTACGGCGGCTCGCCTGACGTAGCATTCGCCAGAGCCCCACTTCCGTTCTACTACGCTTCATGTTTACGACTCTCACTGTAACAGAAGCGCCATTATACCCCCTCGCCGGATGCAGACCAGCGCTTTTCCCGTGTTTTTATTTGCCATGTGAATCCTGACGCGTAAACTCTTAACAACACGCTTTCTAAAGGATTTTTAAAGTTATGACAACCCTCTACACCGTGGTGAGTTGGCTGGTCATTTTGGGATACTGGGTTCTCATTGCCGGCGTCACATTACGTATTCTAATGAAACGGCGCGCAGTTCCCTCCGCAATGGCCTGGTTGTTAATCATCTATATCCTTCCGCTGGTCGGGATCATCGCCTATTTGTCCGTGGGCGAATTGCATTTAGGCAAACGTCGCGCCGAGCGTGCCCGCGCCATGTGGCCATCTACTGCCAAATGGTTGAATGACCTCAAAGCCTGCAAACACATTTTCGCGCAAGAAAACAGTAGCGTCGCATCGTCCTTGTTTAAGCTGTGCGAACGACGTCAGGGGATTGCGGGCGTCAAAGGCAACCAGTTGCAATTACTTACCGACTCCGATGATGTCATGCAGGCGCTTATTCGCGATATCCAACTGGCGCGGCATAATATCGAAATGGTGTTTTACATCTGGCAGCCAGGCGGCATGGCGGATCAGGTCGCTGAATCGCTAATGGCCGCCGCCCGCCGCGGCATCCATTGCCGGCTTATGCTGGATTCCGCGGGTAGCGTCGCTTTCTTCCGCAGCCCCTGGGCGGCCATGATGCGTAACGCTGGCATTGAAGTCGTAGAGGCGCTGAAGGTGAATCTGATGCGCGTCTTTTTACGCCGTATGGATCTTCGCCAGCACCGTAAAATGGTGATGATTGACAATTACATCGCCTATACCGGCAGTATGAATATGGTGGACCCGCGTTTTTTCAAACAGGATGCCGGCGTTGGACAATGGGTCGATTTGATGGCGCGGATGGAAGGCCCCGTGGCGACAGCAATGGGGATTGTTTACTCCTGCGATTGGGAAATCGAGACGGGTAAACGCATTCTGCCTCCCCCGCCGGATGTGAATATTATGCCGTTTGAGCAGGCCAGCGGGCATACCATTCATACCATTGCTTCCGGTCCTGGTTTTCCGGAAGATCTCATTCACCAGGCACTATTAACCGCCACCTATGCTGCGCGCGAATATTTAATTATGACCACGCCATATTTCGTCCCCAGCGACGATCTGCTGCACGCCATTTGTACCGCTGCGCAGCGCGGCGTGGATGTCAGTATTATCCTGCCCCGTAAAAATGATTCACTGCTCGTCGGCTGGGCCAGTCGCGCCTTTTTCAGCGAGTTACTGGCGGCGGGCGTGAAAATCTATCAGTTCGAAGGCGGGCTGTTGCATACTAAAAGCGTGCTGGTCGATGGCGAACTGAGCCTGGTCGGTACCGTGAATCTCGACATGCGTAGCCTGTGGCTTAATTTCGAGATTACGCTGGTCATTGATGATACGGGTTTCGGCGCCGATCTGGCTGCGGTACAGGACGATTATATTTCGCGCTCCCGTCTCTTAGATGCGCGTTTGTGGGTAAAACGTCCGTTATGGCAGCGTATTACCGAGCGATTGTTTTACTTCTTTAGTCCATTGCTGTAAAACGTGACCAACATGAGTAAACAGGTAGTCACTATGGAAATGGATCTGAACAATCGCCTGACTGAAGACGAAACGCTTGAGCAGGCTTACGATATTTTTCTTGAGCTGGCGGCGGATAATCTTGATCCGGCTGATATCATTCTGTTCAATTTGCAATTCGAGGAGCGCGGCAGCGCGGAGTTGTTTGATCCCGCTGAAGACTGGCAAGAGCACGTCGATTTTGACCTGAATCCAGACTTTTTTGCCGAGGTAGTGATTGGCCTAGCGGATACCGAAGACGGCGAAATTAACGACATTTTCGCCCGCGTTCTGCTGTGCCGGGAAAAGGACCACAAGCTGTGCCATATTCTCTGGCGCGAATAAGCGGTTCAGGCCGGATGGCGTCTGATTGCGCCCTCCGGCAAGCCTGTTTAATCCGGTAGCTTACTGCCGCATCGGTTACAATATTGCGCGCTATGTTCATGCTGGCTTTGCTGGCACTGCGGACATTTTCGCTGCCAGTGACGTTTTTGAAACGCGCTGCTCATGTGCGTGGTAATCAGTCCTGTAGGAATCGCAATCACCGAATAACCAATCAAAATAAGCACCGACGCGACAATACGTCCCAGCGGCGTATGCGGCGTAATATCACCATACCCCACGGTTGTGACTGTCACTATCGCCCAATACACCGAGGCATTAAGCGTCGTGAAGCCATATTTCGGTCCTTCAATAAGATACATCAGGGCACCGAAAATAATCATCACGATCGCAATAAATGAATAGAACAGAATAAGCTGATGACGCGCGCTAATAATGGCGCTCCAGAATACGCGCAGGGATGGCATAAAGCGTAGCAGTTTAAGAATACGCAGCACGCGAATCGCTCGCATAGCACGCCAGGAAAACATATAGTTCAGGCTAATTTCCGGCCACAGCCACATGACGTACAGCGGCAAAATCGTCACCAGATCAATAAATCCCCAGAAACTAAAAACGTATTTTGCCGGTTCGGGCCAGCTAAACAGTCTGAGCAAGTATTCACCGGTAAATATCAGGGTAACGCAGAGCTCCAGCCAGACAAAAATATGCCATTCATCAAATGTCAGGTGATATTCCGTTCCTACGCCTGATTCAACAAAAATGACCAGTACGCTAAGCAGCGCAAACAGCGCGCATAACCCTTCAAAACGGCGACCTGAGCGCGTAGTCAAATCGAACAGATTATGATAAAGACGACGGCGAACCGACGACAAAGAAAGTGACACGGTAACCTCACCTAAAAGAAGGGCTGACGAATTGTCAGCCCTTGCGATTATAACGGGTCTACTTTAAGGCAGGAAACGGCATGGCGAAAACTTCCTTCCAGCACCGGTCGCGTTTGCGCGCATTCTGGCCCGGCTAGCGGACAGCGTGTACGGAACACGCAGCCGGAAGGCGGGTTAATGGGCGAAGGTAATTCGCCCTCCAGCAATTGTATCTTCTTATTTCGCTCCAGATCGGGATCGGGAATCGGTACCGCCGACATCAGCGCTTTGGTATAAGGATGCAGTGGATTATGGTACACCTCATCATAGGTGCCCAATTCTACTGCATGACCGAGATACATCACCAGGACACGATCGGATATGTGCTTTACGACCGCCAGGTCGTGCGCAATAAAAATCAACGACAGCCCCATCTCTCGCTGTAACTGCTGGAGCAAATTCACCACCTGCGCCTGAATAGAAACGTCCAGCGCCGACACCGGCTCATCGCAAATAATGAGCTTAGGTTCCAGGATCAACGCCCGGGCGATACCGATGCGCTGGCACTGCCCCCCGGAAAATTCATGAGGATAACGGTTGATGAGATTCGGCAGCAGCCCCACTTTCAGCATCATGGCTTTCACGCGGTCACGCACGTCCTGGCGCGAAAGTTTAGGATGATAAGTGCGCAGCGGTTCCGCGATAATTTCGCCAATCGTCATTCGCGGGTTGAGTGACGCCAGCGGGTCCTGGAAAATCATCTGGATATCGCTGCGCACTTCGCGCCACTCATCCGCTTTCATGCCCAACAGATCTTTTCCCAGCCAGGCGACTTTACCGTCTGTCGCCTTCACCAGACCAATAATGGCGCGCGCAAACGTCGACTTGCCGCAGCCGGATTCACCCACCACGCCAAGCGTTTCGCCTTCATACAGGCGTAGCGTAACGCCGTCCACCGCTTTCAGAGTTTTCGGCGGTTGCCAGAACCACTGCTTCCCTTCTTTGATATCAAAATGTACTTTCAGATCGGCGATTTCGAGGAGAACTTTACGTTGTTCAATCACAGCATTCATAGCAGTTCCTCCACCGGTTTAAAACAGGCGCGCAAGCGACCAGGACTAAACGCTTCAAGTGGCGGCGCATTATTGCAGATCTCCATCGCATGAGGACAACGCGGCTGGAACGGACAACCTTTAGGCAAACGCAATAAATTGGGAGGATTGCCCGGAATCGTCAACATTTCCGCCCCCTCGCTATCCAGACGCGGCACCGCATTAAGCAAGCCTATCGAATACGGATGAACGGGCTGATAAAAGACATCGCGCGCCTTACCGTATTCCATGGTACGCCCGGCATACATTACCAGGACCTTATCGCAAATACCCGCGACCACGCCCAGATCGTGGGTAATCATGATAATGGCGGTATTAAATTCGCGCTTTAGCTCATTAAGCAAGGTCATAATCTGCGCCTGCACGGTAACATCAAGCGCGGTGGTAGGCTCATCGGCAATAAGCAGTTTCGGCCTGCACAACAGCGCCATCGCAATCATCACACGTTGACGCATTCCGCCGGAAAATTCGTGCGGGTACATTTTCATCCATTTGCGCGCTTCCGGCATTTTTACGGCATCCAGCATTCTGACGGACTCTTCAAAAGCTTCCGCTTTGCTCATCCCTTTATGCAGCATCAGGACTTCCATTAACTGCTCCCCAACGCGCATATAAGGATTTAGCGAGGTCATCGGGTCCTGAAAAATCATCGAAATCTGTTCTGCGCGCAGCGTATTCAGTTCGCGCTCAGGTAGATTAAGAATTTCACGTCCGTTGAAGGTCGCAGAACCGCCGATTCGACCATTCGTCGCCAGCAGTCCCATTAATGCGAACGCCGTTTGCGATTTCCCCGATCCAGACTCGCCAACAATACCTAACGTTTCTCCAGCGCGAAGCGTAAAGTTCAGATCGTTGACCGCCGTCACATCGCCATCAGGCGTAGCGAACGTAACACGAAGATCGTTTACCTCCAGCAGTACATTCGCCGGTTGCGGCGCCTGAGTTGCGGTTTCTGATAAGCTCATGGCTGTACTCCTTAACGATCTTTCGGGTCGAGGGCATCACGCAGGCCATCGCCAATAAAGTTAAAACAGAATAACGTCACCACGAGAAAGCCAGCCGGAAACAGCAGCAGCCACGGTGAGACTTCCATTGACTTTGCGCCATCGCTCAATAACGCTCCCCAACTGCTTAACGGTTCCTGCGTCCCAAGCCCCAGGAAACTGAGGAAAGACTCAAACAGAATCATGCTGGGCACCAGCAACGATGCATACACTACCACTACGCCCAGGACGTTAGGCACAATATGGCGGATCACAATGCTGGCAGTCGACACACCACCCACCTGCGCGGCTTCGATGAATTCTTTACGTTTAAGACTTAGGGTTTGGCCACGCACGATACGCGCCATATCAAGCCAGGAGACCATGCCGATGGCGACGAAAATCAACAGAATGTTCTGCCCAAAAAACGTCACCAGCAAAATCACAAAGAACATAAACGGGAACGAGTTGAGGATCTCCAACAAACGCATCATCACAGAATCAATTTTGCCGCCCAGATAGCCGGACAGCGAGCCATACAGCGTTCCGACAATGACCGCCACCAGCGCGGCGGCAATCCCGACCATTAATGAGATACGCCCGCCGATGGCAACGCGCACCAACAGATCGCGCCCGGAAGAGTCAGTGCCGAAATAGTGACCGGACGCCATATCCGGCGCACTGGACATCATGCCCCAGTCGGTATCGAAATAGGTAAATTGCGACAGCATAGGCGCCACTGTCACGAACAGGGCTATCAGAAACAGGACAATAAGACTGGCCACCGCCGCACGGTTATGCATAAAGCGCCGACGGGCATCTTGCCAAAGGCTGCGACCTTCCACCTCCAGCTTTTCACTGAAATTTTCCAGCGTCTCGCTGTTTTTCTTACTTAACATCATCGCGAGCTCCAGTATCAATAGCGAATTTTCGGGTCGATAACGGCATAGAGCACATCGACAATGGCGTTAAATAATATGGTCAGCGCCCCGACCAGAATGGTCAAACTTAACACCAGCGAGTAATCGCGGTTGAGCGCGCCATTAACGAAAAGCTGCCCAATGCCCGGTAAGCCATAAATAGTTTCAATCACCATTGAGCCGGTAATAATGCCGACAAAGGCTGGCCCCATATAGGATAAAACCGGCAGCAGCGCAGGTTTTAACGCATGGCGGAAGATGATTCTGCGCATCGGTAATCCTTTTGCCCGCGCGGTACGAATAAAGTTCGAATGCAGAACTTCAATCATTGAGCCGCGCGTAATACGAGCGATGCTGGCAATATAGGCCAGTGAAAGCGCGACCATCGGCAGGATCATAAATTTTAACGCCCCGCCGTTCCAGCCGCCGCCAGGCAGCCATTGCAAGGTTATTGCAAAGACCATCACCAGTAGCGGCGCTACCACAAAACTGGGGATAACGACGCCGGTCATGGCAAATCCCATCACCGTATAATCCCATCGCGTATTTTGCTTTAGCGCGGCAATCACGCCAGCACTGACACCAATAATGACCGCCAGCAAAAAAGCGGCAGCGCCAAGTTTCGCCGAAACGGGGAAGCTGGCGGCAACCAGATCGTTGACCGTGTAATCTTTGTATTTAAACGATGGTCCAAAATCGCCATGCGCCAGCTGCTTCAGGTAGCTGAAGTACTGCGTCATGATGGGATCGTTCAGATGATATTTTGCTTCAATATTGGCCAGCACTTCCGGCGGCAATGCGCGCTCGCCAGTAAAAGGGCTACCCGGCGCGAGGCGCATCATAAAGAAAGAGATGGTAATAAGAATAAACAGCGTCGGAATCGCTTCCAGACAGCGGCGTAAAATAAATTTCAACATTGCCCGTACCTTCTGGCCTGTGCCTTTACTTCCCGGACGTGACAAAAGATCCGCCAGGGAAAGTTATAGTGCGATGAAAAAAGACACCATGGGACAACCGCAGTTGTCCCATGTCTTGCCATTAATGTTTGATAATATATAAGTTTTTCACATAAATATTATCCAGCGGGTCTTTACCGGTATACCCGCCCACCCAAGGTTTCACCAGGCGCGCGTTAACGTAGTAATACACCGGCACAATAGCCGAGTCTTTATCTAACTGCTGCTCCGCTTTAGCGTAGAGTTCGCTGCGCTGCGTATCGTCCGCCACTTTCAGCGTGTCAGCAATCAGCTTATCAAACGCCGGGCTATTATAATGCGCGGTGTTATTTGAACTGTCGGACAACATAGTATTCAGGAATGAGGTCGGTTCATTATAATCTGCGCACCACCCGGCTCTGGCAACATCAAAGGTGCCCTGATGACGGGTATCCAGGAAGGTTTTCCATTCCTGATTCTCCAGACTCACATTGACGCCCAGATTTTTCTTCCAGATAGACGCCACGGCAATGGCCAGTTTTTTATGCAGATCGGAGGTGTTATACAGCAGGTCGAATGTTAAGGGCTTATCCGCCGTAAAGCCGGCTTCAGCCAACAATTTCTTCGCTTCTTCATTACGCTTTTGCTGGGACCATTTGAACCACTCAGGCTCTACCAGTTTTGCGCCATCGGTATACGGCGGCGTGTAGCTATAAGCGGGTAAATCGCCCTGATTTTTAACCTTATTAACAATAATGTCGCGATCTAACGCCAGTTTCAGCGCGGTACGCACGCGGACATCGTTAAACGGCGCTTTTTGATTATTAATTTCGTAATAATAGGTACACAAATAAGGGTCTACGCGGACTTCATTCGGGATCTCTTTTTTCAGTTTCTGGAATAATTCGATCGGCATATTGTTATAAGTCATATCGATCTCGCCGCTGCGGTAGCGGTTGACATCCGTCACCTCCGAAGAGATAGGCAAATAAGTTACCTGATTGATGACGGTTTTGTCGTTATCCCAGTATTGCGGGTTACGCTCCAGCACGATACGTTCGTTCACCACCCAGTTTTTTAACTTATAAGCGCCGTTAGTGACAATATTGGCCGGTTGTGTCCACTTATCGCCAAATTTTTCGACCGCTGATTTCGGTACAGGAGACACTGAAGGGTGGACCAACAATTTGTAGAAATAAGGCACCGGCTCACTTAAGGTCACTTCAAAGGTGTGATCATCAAGCGCTTTTACCCCCAGATCGGTGGCGGGTTTTTTACCGGCGATAATGTCATCGATATTAGCGATATGACCGTATTGCAGATAGCTGGCGTACGGCGATGCCGTATTAGGATCGGCCAGGCGTTGCCAGCTATAAACGAAATCATGGGCAGTGACGGGCGTACCATCTGACCATTTCGCATTTTCACGTAGATGGAATGTCCAGACTTTAAAATCTTTATTCTCCCATTTTTCCGCGACGCCCGGTGAAGGATGCCCCTCGACATCACTAATTAATAAGCCTTCAAAGAGATCACGGCTAACGTTCGATTCCGGCACGCCTTCAATTTTATGCGGGTCGAGAGACTGCACTTCTGATCCATTATTACGTACCAACGTTTGCTTGTCGGCTAACTGAACACCGGCGGGCACGTCTGCCGCAGTCGCGGCGCTGGCGGCGATGAGCGCAGTGAGTATTCCCACTGCAATTAAACTTTTTTTCGTGATGTTAGACATTGTGTTTGTACTCCACTCATTATAATTACTGGTTTTTACCAGCCTGTTTAATCCCGTCAGGGTTCCTGTACAGCACTGGTGGTGTACTGCCAGGTCTGTCACTGCTTTTGCTATCACCGACTTTATTTATTCTGACGATTCGTTCGATCGCCTTTCGTCGATTCGGTATACGACGTACCTGCCCACGTCGCACGTTATTTCTGACAACCATCTAAATGAAAATAGTTATCAACAATGTGAAATCTTCTACAAAAATGTTTGGCCGAAAAGTATCAAATGCGTTTCTGAACCGCCAATTCATTTTACAATTTTGTTAACCAATTCTCTTTTATGGAAAAATCCCTGCCCAAAAAAACAGTTAAACAATGTTAAAAATATTTTATTTATTCTTTATAATCAATAAGTTGAAAGAAAAATATCTCTCTGTCGCATCGTAGGTTATGCCTGCGCCAGAAAACACACACAAATTTAACAAATGCTCATTATTTAGCACATTCATCTACGATGGAGCTGAAACAACTAATAACATTTCAATAATCCTTCATCAAGCCCCAGAGTATGGTGTGAATAAAATAACAGACCTACCGCTTCTCACGGTCTCAGTAATGTTGATAATAGTTTGATTAATAAAAATAAATAGCGTTAGATTATATTAGTATTTTTATCATTTAAACGCTGAATGCTTATCAAAGTAAGAAGTGTTACGTGGGAATGTCACAAGGCGGCCCCTTAGGGCGCCGCCTGTAAATCAGCAGGTGGGAGTTTAGTTGAGCAAGCCGGGGAAAATGCCTTTTACTCCTGTGACAATAAATTCGATGCCGAGCGCCATTAACAACAACCCCATGATTCGGGTAATAACGTTGATACCGGTTTGCCCCAGCAAACGAACCAGCCACGGCGCCATACGGAACACGCCCCAGCAGCAAAGCGCAAAAAGCGCAATGGCAACTGAAAAACCAAGCAAATGCGCGATGCTGTGATAACGCGTCCCCCAGACGATAGTGGAGCTGATCGCCCCTGGCCCCGCCATTAACGGCAGCGCTAACGGCACAACGCCAATGCTCTCGCGTATGGCCGTCTCTGACTTTTCTTGCTTGTTTTGTTTATCTTCCCCCAGCTTCCCGCTGATCATCGACATTGCAATGGTGACAACCAGGATACCGCCCGCAATTCTGAACGAGTCAATAGAAATACCAAACAGCTGCAGGATGCCATCGCCGAGGAATAAGGAACTCCACAAGATAATCGCAACCGACAGATTCGCGGTGAGGTTAGTTTTATTACGCGCCGTGGCCGTCTGGTAGCTGGTCATGCTGATGAAAACGGGGATAATCCCCACCGGGTTAACCAGCGCAAAGAGCCCGATAAAGAACTTAAAGTAAACAGGAAAATCAAAAAGCGGTTGAATCACGGTTAGCTCCGAAGCGTTAGCCGGATGAAGTCAATGTTCGTTAATGATCAAAACGCGCAGAAGATACGCCTTTTATTCGCATAGTTCACCTCTTATCTACACCTAATTTCATCCATTCATCGCTGTTATTTATATGTACTCGTTATGCTAATCCACTTACTCTTCATGACAACGATTTCTTAACAATTTACATAAAAGGCTAAAATGGCCTGCTGAAAGGTGTCAGCTTTGCGTAATCTTGATTTAGATCACACAATCGCTACTCAGAAGTGAGTAATCTTGCTTACGCCACCTGGACGTAACGCGTTAGAGTTAAATGATACTAACGCAGAAGCTCTTTTAGTAAATCAGAGCGAAACGGACGTTAAGTAACCACCTGAATTTCAGGCATTTATACAAAGTATCGTCGATCTGTCTATACTCACGTATCGCGCAGATGATTTACTAAAAAAGTTTAACATTATCAGGAGAGCATTATGGCTGTTACTAATGTCGCTGAACTTAACGCACTCGTAGAGCGTGTAAAAAAAGCCCAGCGTGAATATGCCAGTTTCACTCAAGAACAGGTCGACAAAATCTTCCGCGCCGCCGCTCTGGCAGCCGCTGATGCCCGCATTCCGCTGGCCAAAATGGCCGTCGCCGAATCCGGTATGGGCATCGTGGAAGACAAAGTGATTAAAAACCACTTCGCTTCTGAATATATTTACAATGCTTATAAAGATGAAAAAACCTGCGGTGTGCTGTCTGAAGACGACACCTTCGGGACCATCACCATTGCCGAACCTATCGGCATTATTTGCGGTATCGTTCCAACCACTAACCCGACCTCTACCGCGATCTTCAAATCGCTGATTAGCCTGAAGACCCGTAACGCCATCATCTTTTCTCCGCATCCGCGTGCTAAAGAAGCAACCAACAAAGCGGCAGACATCGTTCTGCAAGCGGCTATCGCTGCCGGCGCGCCGAAAGATCTGATTGGCTGGATCGATCAACCTTCCGTAGAACTGTCTAACGCGTTGATGCACCACCCGGATATTAACCTGATCCTCGCCACTGGCGGTCCAGGCATGGTTAAAGCTGCATACAGCTCCGGTAAACCGGCTATCGGCGTAGGCGCAGGCAACACTCCGGTTGTCATTGATGAAACTGCGGATATCAAACGCGCTGTGGCGTCTGTTCTGATGTCTAAAACCTTTGATAACGGCGTAATCTGTGCTTCTGAACAGTCTGTTGTCGTTGTTGATTCCGTCTATGATGCCGTTCGCGAACGTTTCGCCAGCCACGGCGGCTACATGCTGCAGGGCCAGGAGCTGAAAGCGGTTCAAAACGTTATCCTGAAAAATGGCGCTCTGAACGCCGCTATCGTCGGTCAGCCAGCCTACAAAATTGCTGAACTGGCAGGCTTCTCCGTACCAGAAACCACCAAGACTCTGATCGGTGAAGTTACGGTCGTTGATGAAAGCGAACCGTTCGCACACGAAAAACTGTCTCCGACTCTGGCGATGTACCGTGCGAAAGATTTCGAAGAAGCGGTAGAAAAAGCAGAAAAACTGGTCGCTATGGGCGGTATCGGTCACACCTCCTGCCTGTACACTGACCAGGATAACCAGCCAGAACGCGTTGCTTACTTCGGTCAGATGATGAAAACCGCGCGTATCCTGATCAACACTCCGGCCTCTCAGGGTGGTATCGGTGACCTGTACAACTTCAAACTCGCACCTTCCCTGACGTTGGGTTGTGGTTCCTGGGGTGGTAACTCCATCTCTGAAAACGTTGGTCCGAAACACCTGATCAACAAGAAAACCGTTGCTAAGCGAGCTGAAAACATGTTGTGGCACAAACTTCCGAAATCTATCTACTTCCGCCGTGGCTCTCTGCCCATCGCGCTGGATGAAGTGATTACTGATGGCCACAAACGTGCGCTCATCGTGACTGACCGCTTCCTGTTCAACAACGGCTATGCAGACCAGATCACCTCTGTGCTGAAAGCGGCTGGCGTTGAAACCGAAGTCTTCTTCGAAGTTGAAGCCGACCCGACTCTGAGCGTTGTGCGCAAAGGCGCTGAGCTGGCGAACTCCTTCAAACCAGACGTGATCATCGCGCTGGGCGGCGGTTCCCCGATGGACGCCGCGAAAATCATGTGGGTCATGTACGAACATCCGGAAACTCACTTCGAAGAGCTGGCGCTGCGCTTTATGGACATCCGTAAACGTATCTACAAGTTCCCGAAAATGGGCGTGAAAGCGAAAATGATCGCCGTCACCACCACTTCCGGTACCGGTTCTGAAGTCACACCGTTTGCGGTTGTGACCGACGATGCAACCGGTCAGAAATATCCGCTGGCTGACTACGCCCTGACCCCGGATATGGCGATTGTCGACGCCAACCTGGTGATGGATATGCCGAAGTCCCTGTGTGCGTTCGGTGGTCTGGATGCGGTAACTCACGCCCTGGAAGCTTACGTTTCCGTACTGGCTTCTGAGTTCTCTGACGGTCAGGCTCTTCAGGCTCTGAAACTGCTGAAAGAAAACCTGCCGGCGTCTTACCACGAAGGGTCTAAAAACCCGGTTGCGCGTGAACGTGTTCACAGTGCAGCGACTATCGCCGGTATCGCGTTTGCCAACGCCTTCCTCGGTGTATGTCACTCCATGGCGCACAAACTGGGCTCTCAGTTCCACATTCCGCACGGTCTGGCGAACGCCCTGCTGATTTGTAACGTTATCCGCTACAACGCGAATGACAACCCGACCAAGCAGACCGCTTTCAGCCAGTACGATCGTCCGCAGGCACGCCGTCGTTACGCTGAAATTGCTGACCACCTGGGCCTGAGCGCGCCGGGCGACCGTACCGCCGCTAAGATTGAAAAACTGCTGGCATGGCTGGAAAGCATTAAAGCTGAGCTGGGTATTCCTAAGTCTATCCGTGAAGCAGGCGTGCAGGAAGCTGACTTCCTGGCACACGTTGACAAACTGTCTGAAGATGCCTTCGATGACCAGTGCACCGGCGCTAACCCGCGTTATCCACTGATCTCCGAACTGAAACAGATTCTGCTGGATACCTACTACGGTCGTGATTTCACCGAAGGTGAAGTTGCAGCGAAGAAAGACGTCGTTGCCGCACCGAAAGCAGAGAAAAAAGCGAAAAAATCCGCTTAATTCGTTATCTGTTTTAGCATGACAATAACGGCCTCAATTGAGGCCGTTTTTTTGTTTTACCTGTTTATCTGATGCCTGAAGGCGCTATGCTGATCATCTGGCCTACGTGCTCACGGCACGCCCTTCGTCAGGAGGCCTGAATAATGACCTCCAAAGCGCTACAGGGCGTTTTATAAGCCGATCTTTACCTCAGGTATCATATGTGCCGATGACGCTCCTGAATCGCCGTCAGTGAGTCCTCCTCCAGCGCGTCCTTATAATGCTTACGGCAAACTGAAACGTAGCGTTCATTCCCGCCAATAACCACCTGTTCGCCTTCGTTATAAGGCCTGCCGTCCTGATCAAGGCGCAGAACCATACTGGCTTTACGACCGCAGAAACAGATAGTTTTTAATTCCACCAGCTTATCTGACCATGCCAGCAAGTATTGGCTGCCGACAAAGAGCTCCCCACGAAAGTCTGTTCGTAGCCCATAGCAAAGTACTGGAATATCTAATTTGTCGACAACCTCGGATAATTGATAAACCTGCTGGCGAGTCAAAAACTGGCTTTCGTCGACTAACACGCAATGTATTGTCTGCCGCGCGCTCTCGGCACGAATCTCTTCAAACAAGGATGTATTTTGGTTAAACAATTTTGCCGGCGACGACAAACCGATACGAGAGCTGACTTTGCCTGCGCCGAAACGATCGTCGATTTCCGCCGTATATACGACGGTACGCATCCCGCGTTCCTGATAATTGTATGAAGATTGCAGCAGTGCAGTCGACTTACCCGCATTCATTGCCGAATAGTAGAAATATAGCTGTGCCATTGGTCGCAGGACCTCACCTGAGTGAAATAAAGATTGGCGGGATTGTACCATAATTTACCGACGCGACGGCGCGGCTCGCGCTCCGGTGAGTATTAAGAATTGTACAAACATCGCTCACTATACCCAAAATAATTCGCGTTGCTTAAAGGCGGCAAGGGAGTGAGTCCCTAGGAGCATAGATAACTATGTGACTGGAGTGAGCGAGCGTAGCCAACGCATAAGCAACTTGAAGTATGAAGGGTATATACACATTCCTTCACAAATTATGCCGTTAAAATTCATCAACAATGCTTATCATCACCCGCCAATATGAAAACCTTGTACTTATTGTTACCGTTACTCATACCCGGTGCAAAGTAATAGGGTTTTCTTGTAAGGAAATCTAATACAAGAGATTGATATCTCAGCAATGAGATCGTATTTCATCATGATAAAATGTGACCTGACTCCTAAATTTTTAGCGACAGACGGTGAGTATCCCCCCTGCCAATAAGCTCTTTTTTGTGCGGCGCCTCAAGGAAAATTTAAGTTGAGATAATTAAAACGTGTGCTTAATAAAGCGTAATTTTGAATTCCTTACATTCCTGGCTATTGCACAACTGAATTTATCGCTCTATTATTAGCTCAACAAACCACCCCAATATAAGTTTGAGATTACTACAATGAGCGAAGCACTTAAAATTCTGAACAACATCCGTACTCTTCGTGCGCAGGCAAGAGAATGTACTCTGGAAACGCTTGAAGAAATGCTGGAAAAATTAGAAGTTGTCGTTAATGAGCGTCGTGAAGAAGAAAGCGCTGCTGCTGCTGAAGTGGAAGAACGCACTCGTAAACTGCAACAGTATCGTGAAATGTTAATTGCCGACGGCATTGACCCGAATGAACTGCTGAATAGCATGGCTGCCGCTAAATCCGGTACCAAAGCTAAACGCGCAGCTCGTCCGGCTAAATATAGCTATGTTGACGAAAACGGTGAAACTAAAACCTGGACTGGCCAGGGTCGTACACCGGCTGTAATCAAAAAAGCAATGGAAGAACAAGGTAAGCAACTGGAAGATTTCCTGATCAAGGAATAATTTACTTCCTGGATGCTTAAAATCCCGCCGCTGGCGGGATTTTTTTTGCCTGAGTTCTCCGCTGACGACCCCAGGCATAAAAAAAGCGCCGGATTTACCAGCGCTTCTGTTAAAAAATTTATAACGTATCGTTACTTCTTAATACCCATTTCTTCTTCAAGCCAGGCTTTAAATTCAGCACCCAGCGAATTATGACGGATGCCATATTCAACGAATGCCTGCATATATCCTAACTTATTACCACAGTCATGGCTTTTACCCTTCATGTGGTAGGCTTCAACCGTTTCTTTTTCGATCAGCATATCGATAGCATCGGTCAACTGAATTTCATCCCCGGCGCCCGGAGGGGTTTTCGCCAGCAACGCCCAGATATCCGCGCTCAACACATAACGCCCGACAATCGCAAGGTTAGACGGCGCGACATCCGCTTTTGGTTTTTCAACCACGCCAACCATCGGCACACTTTCGCCCGGTGCCAGCTCAACGCCTTTACAATCGACCACGCCGTATGCAGTCACATCTTCTACTGGCTCAACCATAATCTGGCTATTGCCGGTTTCATCGAAACGGCGGATCATTTCAGCCAGGTTATCCTGAGACAGGTCGGACTCATATTCGTCAAGAATAACGTCTGGCAGAATAACAGCGACAGGTTCGTTTCCGACAACGGGATGCGCGCACAATACGGCATGGCCCAGGCCTTTTGCCAGCCCTTGACGTACCTGCATAATAGTGACATGCGGAGGGCAAATAGACTGAACCTCCTCCAGAAGCTGACGCTTAACGCGTTTTTCCAGCATCGCTTCCAGCTCAAAACTGGTATCAAAGTGGTTTTCAATAGAGTTTTTAGACGAGTGCGTAACAAGCACGATTTCAGTAATGCCAGCAGCGATACATTCGTTCACGACGTACTGAATTAATGGCTTATCAACCAGCGGCAGCATCTCTTTCGGGATAGCTTTGGTCGCTGGCAGCATCCTGGTTCCCAATCCCGCGACCGGGATAACGGCTTTTTTGACTTTCGAATTAAGGGCAGCCATTTAAAATTCTCCTGGA
Source organism: Salmonella sp. GDC200615 (assembly GCF_050574145.1). Lineage (NCBI taxonomy): Bacteria > Pseudomonadati > Pseudomonadota > Gammaproteobacteria > Enterobacterales > Enterobacteriaceae > Salmonella > Salmonella sp. GDC200615. The sequence continues at coordinate 2,471,414 of NZ_CP192247.1, forward strand.
CTGTTCATGTATTGAACGTGTTCATTAATCTGTATCGTGTTCCAGTATATCAGTACCAGAACAAGCCTCAGGTCCAAAAAGGACTTATATTGGTATAATTAAGACAAATACTTATAAATCTGCCGCAGATAGTAACACTCGTCGGGAAAGGCCGGTAAAGCAATTTCCGCTCACTCTTCCGTTTGGTCATTCCGCAGACAACATCAATCGCAGACGCCCTCCTGCGCCCCATATTTGACACTGCCACGAGTCGCAACGCTGGCTTAATTGGTTAAGGTAGGCGTTACCCAATGTTCCTAGCGGCACGCCGCTGCTAATTTGAACCTGATGAGCGCCCGTATTTAAGGTGGCGTTCAATCCGGCGGAGACGAGAATCAAATTTTTGAGCTCACTGTGATAGTAGCCGACAAATAGCGGGAATTGCCCAGGTAAATTGGCTTGTCTGAGCAGATGATTTACCTGTTTTAATAGCGCGCCTAACTCCGGTAAACGGTGCTTTTGTTGGCCGAGCTGATCCTGCAATAAGCCGTTAAATAGCGCCCGCAGCAACAATGCGGCTAACACGCCGTTATCGCCCGCCCGGGTGACATCCAGGCAATAAAATGCCAGTTCGTTATCAGATAGCGGCGCAATATCCAGCACCAGTCCAGGCTGATCGGCGGAGACGAGCTGCCGGTAATTAATGCGGCAATGAGAAATCACCTGCTGTACCGGGGGCTGCAATTCCTGCAACAATTGCGCTGCGGCGGTCGGATTACTCACCATTGCATCCCAGTCACGAAACAGGCGTTCTTCTTCTTCAACCCGCGAGTTAAACATATTAGGGTACAAGCAAGCGAATACGGTTTCCCGCAAGCGGTTGAGATCTTTTACCGGCTTCAGCAAGACATCTTCAACCCCAAGGCGTAACGCTTTGGCGATATCCGCCATATTTTCTGTTGCGGAAATAACCAGAATAGGCGTCTGGTCTCCGCGATTACGTAAGTTTTCTACCAGTTTGAGACCGTTCATTCTCGGCATAGCGATATCACATATCATGAGATCAGGGGTAAAACGCCCCATCAACTCCAGGGCATCTACCCCGTCGCCTGCCAATGCCGTTGTCGCTCCCAAAGAGGAAAACCACGAATCCAGAAGCGAGCGAAATACAGGCTCGTCTTCAACAATAAGAATCTGTTTTCCGACCAATGGCTGCGTCATGTTCTCTCCCCTGACTGGCTTTAATCAATAGTGGCATGGTATTGCCGCTTGCGCCTGTCAGAATTTGCTTAAGTGATCGTAAAAGGTACATTAAACGTCGGTACGCACCAAGGGTATAAGTTCGTCCATCTTTTTCTCTACGGCTAACTGACCCGCCGCAATAGCGGCATGGGCGCGATGAAAATCCAGCGTTGAGATTTGCGGACAGAATGGTTGAATGAGAATATCAGGCGGATCGCCAGCCATACGGTTACGTTTAAGACGATTTTCCAACACCTAGATGGAGGTTGTCATGATTTCCATTGCCCCAGGCGAACTCACGCCACGGCGTGAAGTCAGGCTACTGAAACGTTCTTTTAAACGCTTATGCCAGGGCAGCGCATCATCGCTCTCTTCATTGATATTCCCGACATTTACAGAGAGCAAATCTTGCTGCATGAGGTGGGCATCATGTTGCAGGTCTACCGCAATAACGATATCAGCCCCCAGCGCCCTGGTTAACGAAACAGGTACCGGATTAACGACTGCGCCATCTACCAGCCAGTAACCGTTATGCTCAACCGGAGACATCAGCCCTGGCATACTGCACGACGCGCATACAGCAAGGTGTAGATCGCCTTCAGTAAACCATAGCTCTCGTCCCGTGCTAAGATTCGTCGCGACCGCGCCAAAACGTCTTGAACAGTGGTCAAAATCCGTGACGGGCATAATATCCCGATAGTGATTAAATACGCGTTCGCCGCGAAGCAACCCTCCTCTGCCCCAGGATACATCCATCAGGCGTAAAACATCCCAGTAGCGGAATGAACATACCCACTGTTCAAGCGCCGATAATTTATTACAGGCATACGCGGCGCCGACCAGCGAACCTATTGAGCATCCTGCAACGATATCAATATCAATGCCTGTTTGCTTGAGGGCTTTGATGACCCCAATATGAGACCATCCTCTCGCTGCGCCAGATCCCAGCGCCAGCCCTATTTTCATTTTTCTCATCGTACTTAACGACTTCCCCTGGCTTCAAGACGTAGCAACATCGCCACTGCTCAGTTAACATAATGCCACCCTGGCGTTCAACGCCGTTTTTTATATTCAGGGAGATTATTGTGTCTCAGCCTTGTCCCTGTGGTAGCGCTGACGAGTATAGCCTATGTTGTGGTCGTATTGTGTCCGGAGAACGAGTAGCACCCGATCCGTCACATCTCATGCGCTCTCGTTACTGCGCTTTTGTGATGAAAGACGCAGATTACTTAATTAAGAGCTGGCATCCAACCTGCAATGCGGCCGCGTTTCGTGATGATATCATCGCCGGATTTGCCAATACCAGGTGGCTCGGCCTGACTATTTTTGAACATACCTGGTCAGAAGCAGAAAATACAGGGTATGTTAGTTTTATCGCGCGTTTTTCCGAACAAGGGAAAACCGGGGCGATTATCGAACGTTCTCGTTTTATCAAAGAAAACGGTCAGTGGTATTATATTGACGGTACCCGCCCGCAGTTGGGTCGAAATGATCCCTGCCCGTGCGGTTCAGGCAAAAAATTTAAAAAGTGCTGCGGCCAGTGACGCCTGACAGTATCGATACAGCAAACACTCTCAACAGGATTTTTCCGGCAATGCAATCACTACAACGTAAAGTTCTGCGTACTATTTGTCCCGATCAAAAAGGCCTTATCGCGCGGATTACCAACATTTGCTATAAGCACGAGCTTAATATTGTGCAAAACAATGAATTTGTGGACCATCGCACCGGACGCTTTTTTATGCGGACCGAGCTGGAAGGCATCTTCAATGATTCCACTCTCCTGGCCGATCTGGATAGCGCCTTACCGGAAGGCTCTGTTCGTGAACTCAATCCCGCCGGACGCCGTCGGGTAGTGATTCTGGTTACCAAAGAGGCGCATTGTCTGGGCGACCTGCTGATGAAAGCCAACTATGGCGGGCTGGATGTTGAAATCGCCGCGGTCATTGGCAACCATGAAACGTTACGCTCGCTGGTTGAACGTTTTGAGATCCCTTTCGAACTGGTCAGCCATGAGGGATTAACGCGTGAAGAGCATGACACGAAGATGGCGGACGCCATTGATGCCCATCAACCGGACTATGTAGTGCTGGCCAAGTATATGCGTGTTTTGACGCCAGGTTTTGTGGCGCGCTTCCCGAACAAAATTATCAATATCCACCACTCATTCCTGCCGGCGTTTATCGGCGCGCGTCCTTATCATCAGGCCTATGAGCGCGGCGTGAAAATCATCGGCGCTACCGCGCACTATGTGAATGATAATCTGGATGAAGGCCCAATCATTATGCAGGACGTGATTCACGTCGATCACACCTACACCGCAGAAGATATGATGCGTGCCGGGCGCGACGTTGAGAAAAACGTATTAAGCCGCGCGCTGTATCAGGTTCTGGCACAGCGAGTCTTTGTTTACGGCAATCGGACGATTATTCTTTAATCGTCAGTAATATGAATTGATTAGCTTTAATCCGTTACGGATGAAAAGTACGCAAACAGTTCATTTCAGGCAAAGGAATGCTTTACAGCGGCGTGTCATTTGATATGATGCGCCCCGCTTCCCAAAAGGAAGCGGGCCAGTATTAAGCATTACCCCGTGGTGGGGTTCCCGAGCGATCATAAGGGAGCTGACTGCAAATCTGCCGTCATCGACTTCAAGGTTCGACTCGAGCAATAGTGAGAGAACGTTGCCGCAGGCAACGGCCCGAAGGGTGAGGAGCTTTAGCTCCGAATAATCCTTCCCGCTATAGAATGCAAGCAGCATAATGAATTTATCCCGTGGTGGGGTTCCCGAGCGGCCAAAGGGAGCAGACTGTAAATCTGCCGTCATCGACTTCGAAGGTTCGAATCCTTCCCCCACCACCATTATTCACTACAGCGATGTAGTTAACTCGATGAGCAATGCAGAAGTCTGCACTTGTCGGGGAAGGGTGAGAACCCTCGATTAAGGTTCGACTCGAGCGAAAGCGAGAGAACGTTGCCAACGGCAACGACCCGAAGGGCGAAGCGCGCAGCGCTGAGTCATCCTTCCCCCACCACCATCACTTCCGTCGCGTATCTTATCCCCGTTAAGCACAGTGTCTCATATCTCTCCGTACGGGAAGGATGAGAAGCTTCGATTAAGGTTCGATTCGAGCGCAGCGAGAAAGCGTTGCCGCAGGCAACGACCCGAAGGGCGAAGCGCGCAGCGCTGAGTCATCCTTCCCCCACCACCATCACTCCCGTCGCGTATCTTATCCCCGTTAAGCATAGTGTCTCATATCTCTCTGTACGGGAAGGATGAGAAGCTTCGACTAAGGTTCGATTCGAGCGAAAGCGAGAAAGCGTTGCCGCAGGCAACGACCCGAAGGGCGAAACGCGCAGCGCTGAGTCATCCTTCCCCCACCACCATGACTTCATAAGGCACCAATTTCAAATCAATCAGCACTGCCCCGTATCCTTACCCCACAGGCAGACTTCACACCATGGCGCCATAGCTTATTGGCTATCTTATCAATACTTCTTCCTGGCAATCTTTTTCGCCTCCTTTGACTGGTTGATTTTTCGCCTGATGAGATCAAAGGCGGCATATGTCTCGCTAAGTTGATCTGGGGTAAGCGTTCCCTTGAGTCGGTTTCTTTCGGCAATGAGCGCTGAACAATCATCCTTAGATTTTTCCGTATATATACTTGCCATGTAATACCAAATATAGGCCTGCTTATTATCTTTAGGCACCCCCTGGCGCCCATGAGCATAAATTTCCCCAAGCGCTAATTGTGCCGGAGTAAACCCCTGCTCTGCCGCTTTAAGGTACCACTTCAGCGCATTCCGGCTATTTTCAGGCACGCCTCTTCCCGTGCTATATGCTACGCCAAGCTGATATTGCGCTTTCGCAAAATCCTGTTTTGCTGCTTTTCGATACCATGCGATAGCCTGTCTGTCGCTTTGCGCGACGCCGCGACCAAAAGCAGACATGATGCCCAGATGCGTTTGCGCAGCAGGCAGTCCCTGGCGTGCGGCTTTGCGATACCACGCCAGCGCCTGTTGGTAGTCCTGAGATACGCCCTCACCCTGCATAAACATCACGCCGATCGCATCCTGCGCCTCGGCCAATCCTTGCGCTGCGGCTCTGCGATACCACTCCAGCGCCAGGTTGTGATCTTTCAATAAGTGATAACCGTTGTAATACCATACGCCAAAATTGTACTGTACCTTTGCCATCACGCGTTGCGCTGTTTTTCGATACCACGTCTGAGAGTGAACCTGGTCAGCGGGATGCGCTTTATCATAGAGCGCATTCAGCGGAATGTGGCCTGGCGTATAGCTGCTTGGTATACCTTCATTAAGCCAGTAAACTGCCTGACGATAATCCTGAGGCACGCCTTCACCATAAAAATAGGCAACACCGAGATAAAGTTGCGCGGGGTAGTACATATTTTCCGCCGCTTTACGCATCAAGATCGCCGTTTGCTGATAATCCTGAGGGACGCCCTGACCGTGGGCGTACATTACTCCAAGCTTAAATTGTGCTGACGAATCTGAACCCTGGCCGCGGACAACGCCCGCATCATTGGTTGGAGAGGCGGCTTTTCGATACCACTCCAGCGCTAGCTGGGTATTTTGGGGAAACCCATCGCCATACATATAGGCGTCACCGAGGATTTCTTGCACTACTATCCCCTAGCTCTGCCGCCTTGCGATACCACTCCAGCGCTTTTTGTCGACTAAGTGGAAAATTTTCACCATAGTTGTAATGATAGCCAAGGATGAAATAGGAAAAATCAGAACCTTGTTTACCCGCTTTCTCCAGCCATTTTATGGCTAGTTTATAATCAGGCTTAACATATCGCCCCTCCGCATACCAGCTTCCAAGCGCGAACTGCGCGCTTTCATCTCCTTGTTCCGCTTTTTGCTCTAATTCCTGAACGTACTGGCATTCTTCTGAGTCGGGGGGATAGCGCTCCTCGCAGACAGCAGAGTGAGCCATTTTTGAAATAAATATATTTAATATTATTATTTTGAAAATTGATGAAAAACGCATACAACTATCCTTATTGTCGTTTATGGCGTGATTATATGCTGCATCATCCTTTTTCTGCTTACAAAAAACTCGCACAGATGCTGAATAAACTCAGAAACAAAGAGTCCGGATTCAGATGCCAGACATGGCAGATCCGCTGTAAACGAAACAAGGCGGCGGTCGATAAGGCATTTATGCCGCACTCCGGCAAACAGCCATAAAAAAACTCCGCCGAAGCGGAGTTTAGGGCATCGAGAGAAAATCAGTGACGTGCACGAACAATCTGGTATTTGCGGGTCAGGTACTCGACCGGCACGCTCCAGATATGCACCAGGCGCGAGAATGGGAATAACAGGAACAGCGTCATCCCCAGTACCAGGTGCATACGGAAGATAAAGGCCACACCGTCCAGATGTGCGGATGCGCCACCGTGGAAGGTCACAACTGACTGCGCCCACCCGACCAGCTTCATCATTTCACTCCCGTCCATATGCTGGGCGGAAAACGGAATGGTCAGCAGGCCCAGCGCGCACTGAATCACCAGCAGCGAGAGAATCAAAATATCTGCGCCGGTAGTGGTGGCGCGGACACGTGGGCTAAACAGACGACGCTTGAGCAGTAAAATACCGCCAACCAGTGTCAGCACGCCGCAGGCGCCGCCGGCAATCATCGCCATCTTCTGCTTCACGTCGACCGGCAGAAAAGCTTCATACATCCAGTGCGGCGTTAACATGCCCAGGAAGTGACCGGCGAAAATACCCAGAATCCCAATGTGGAACAGGTTTGACGCCAGGTTCATTCCTTTGCGATCCAGCATCTGACTGGAAGCCGCCCGCCAGGTGTACTGGCCGTAGTCGTAACGTAACCAGCTACCGATCAGAAATACCGATCCGGCAATGTACGGGTAGATATCAAAGAAGAACATATTCAGGAAGTGCATTAGTGCTGTCCTCCGGTGGTGATATTCAGATATTGCGGTGCCACGGCCCCGGCAAAACGACGCTGGTGAGCGGAGATTTCCGACTCACCACACCCTTGATCGGCGAAGAATTTCACCTGCTCTTCTTCCCAGACCGCATCCAACGCCTGCGGGGTATCATCACGTGCTTCATTCGCAATTTTTTCAGCCACTTTATCGCTGTCGATAACGGTATTCGCCAGTTTTAACAGCAGATCGAACAGCACCGCATAACGGCTGTCACGCTGTTGCAAACGTGCGCTGAGCAGCGCCAGAATCGGCGCGATATCCTGTAAACCCCCTAACGCTTCGCTTTTCGGCAATTGCGCAAGGTATTCCAGATACAGCGGCAGATGATCGGGAAGTTCGCGACTGTCGAGCTGCAAACCGTGCTGCTCATACTGTGCCATCAGGTCAACCATCGCCTGACCGCGATCGCGGGATTCCCCGTGTACATGTTCAAACAGCAGCAGCGATGTGGCGCGACCACGGTCAAACAGTTCGCTATAAGCGGCCTGTACATCCAGCAGGTCCTGCGCGGTTAAATCGCGCAGGAAAACGCCCAGAGTCTGGGCATCCTCTTTCTCCAGGTTCTCAGATGACGCGAGCGCATCGAACAACTCCTGCTGATGCTGCCACAGGGCAGCATCCGGGTACTCGAGCAGACGCGAAACAATGACGAGTTCAATCATGCGTGCGGCTCCGTTTTGCTGGTCACATCAACAGCGTCGATGCGGCGGCTGTTGAACAGATTGAATTTGGTATCAGACCCGTGGCAACCATCGCCGAAGGTAAAGCCACAACCGCTTTTCTCCGGGAATGCGTCACGCGCCAGTTCACGATGGCTGCTCGGCACCACAAAGCGATCTTCATAATTAGCAATTGCCAGGTAACGATACATTTCCTGCGCCTGGGCTTCGCTTAAACCCACCTCTTCCAGCGCGCGGGTATCCACTTTACCGTCTACGGTTTCCGCACGTTTGTAGTGACGCATCGCCAGCATCCGTTTCAGCGCCAACAGTACCGGCTGAGTGTCGCCAGCGGTCAACAAATTCGCCAGGTACTGCACCGGGATACGCAGACTGTCTACATCCGGCAGAATACCGTTGCTGCCCAGTTCACCCGCGTCGGCGGCAGACTGAATCGGTGACAAAGGCGGCACGTACCAGACCATCGGCAGCGTGCGGTATTCCGGATGCAGCGGCAGCGCCAGCTTCCAGTCCATCGCCATTTTGTATACTGGCGATTGCTGCGCCGCATCGATCACGCTCTGCGGCACGCCGTCCTTCAACGCCTGCTCAATGACAGCCGGATCGTTCGGATCGAGGAACACGTCCAGTTGACGCTGGTACAGATCTTTTTCGTTTTCCGTACTGGCGGCGCTTTCAATGGCATCGGCGTCATACAGCAGTACGCCAAGATAACGGATACGGCCCACGCAGGTTTCCGAGCAAACAGTCGGCTGACCCGCTTCAATACGCGGATAGCAGAAGATGCATTTTTCAGATTTGCCGCTCTTCCAGTTGAAGTAGATCTTCTTGTACGGGCAGCCGGTAATACACATCCGCCAGCCGCGGCACTTGTCCTGGTCGATCAGCACAATGCCGTCTTCTTCACGCTTGTAGATGGCACCGCTTGGGCAGGTCGCCACGCACGCCGGATTGAGGCAGTGCTCGCACAGGCGCGGCAAGTACATCATGAAGGTGTTTTCGAACTGGCCGTACATCGCCTTCTGCATGTTTTCGAAGTTCTGGTCTTTGGCGCGTTTTTCGAACTCGCCGCCCAGAATCTCTTCCCAGTTTGGCCCGCTGGTAATTTTGTCCATCCGCTGGCCGGTAATCAGCGAGCGCGGACGCGCGATCGGCTGATGTTTGCTGCCTTCCGGCGCGGTATGCAGGTTCTGGTAGTCGTAATCAAACGGCTCGTAGTAGTCGTCGATGCCCGGCAGATGCGGGTTAGCGAAGATTTTACCCAGCAGCAGCGCCCGGTTGCCCATGCGCGGCTGTAGTTTGCCGTTGATTTTGCGGATCCAGCCGCCTTTCCATTTTTCCTGATTTTCCCAGTCATTCGGAAAACCAACGCCAGGCTTACTTTCTACGTTGTTGAACCACGCGTATTCCATACCTTCGCGACTGGTCCAGACGTTTTTACAGGTGACTGAACAGGTATGACAGCCGATGCACTTATCGAGATTCAGCACCATGCCGACTTGTGAACGAATTTTCATTTTACGCTCTCCTGTACCTGGTCATTGCCTTCGCCATCCAACCAGTTAATGTTCTTCATCTTACGTACCACCACAAACTCATCGCGGTTGGAGCCGACGGTACCGTAGTAGTTAAAGCCGTAGGCTAACTGCGCATAGCCGCCGATCATATGGGTCGGTTTCGGCGTAATGCGCGTCACCGAGTTATGAATACCGCCGCGCTGCTGGGTAATTTCCGACCCCGGCAGGTTTACGATACGTTCCTGCGCGTGGTACATCATGGTCATGCCCGTCGGTACACGCTGGCTGACCACTGCGCGTGCGGTCAATGCGCCGTTGCTGTTGAAGACTTCGATCCAGTCGTTATCTTCAATGCCCAGATCTTTGGCGTCGGTTTCGCTCATCCATACAATCGGGCCGCCACGCGACAAGGTCAGCATCAACAGGTTATCGCTGTAGGTCGAGTGGATACCCCATTTCTGGTGCGGCGTCAGGAAGTTGAGCGCCTTCTCCGGATTACCGTTGGATTTACGCCCCATCACCGCTTTCACCGAGCGGGTGTCGATCGGTGGGCGATACACCAGCAGACTTTCGCCGAAGTCGCGCATCCACTGGTGATCCTGATACAACTGTTGACGACCAGACAGCGTACGCCACGGGATCAGCTCGTGAACGTTGGTATAACCGGCGTTATAAGAAACATGCTCATCTTCCAGACCAGACCAGGTCGGGCTGGAGATAATTTTGCGCGGCTGGGCCTGAATATCGCGGAAGCGGATTTTCTCTTCTTCTTTATTGGTTGCCAGATGCGTATGGTCGCGACCGGTAAACTCGCTCAGCGCCGCCCAGGCTTTCACCGCCACCTGACCGTTGGTTTCCGGCGCTAACGTCAGGATCATCTCTGCCGCGTCAATCGCCGTGTTGAGCATCGGCTGGCCTTTCGCCGGACCGTCCGCTTTGGTGTAATTGAGCTTACGCAGCAAGTCCATTTCGCTCTGCGTGTTCCAGGCAATCCCTTTCCCGCCGTTGCCGATTTTCTCCATCAGCGGGCCGATAGAGGTAAAGCGTTCGTAAGTCGCCGGGTAATCGCGCTCAACGGTCATGATGTGCGGCGCGGTTTTCCCTGGAATCAGATCGCATTCGCCTTTTTTCCAGTCTTTCACGTCCAGCGGCTGCGCCAGTTCAGCGGCAGAATCGTGCTGGATCGGCAGCGTCACGACGTCAGTCTCTTTACCCAGGTGACCTACACAGACTTCGGAGAATTTCTTCGCAATGCCTTTGTAGATTTCCCAGTCGCTTTTCGATTCCCAGGCCGGATCTACGGCGGCAGACAGCGGATGAATAAACGGATGCATATCCGAGGTATTCATATCGTCTTTTTCATACCAGGTGGCGGTCGGCAGTACGATATCGGAGTACAGGCAGGTGCTCGACAGGCGGAAGTCCAGCGTCACCACCAGATCCAGTTTGCCGTCCAGGCCATTGTCACGCCACTCCACTTCTTCCGGCTTCACACCGCCCTGTTTACCCAGATCCAGCCCCTGAATACCATGCTCAGTACCCAGCAGATATTTCAGCATATACTCGTGACCTTTACCGGAAGACCCAAGCAGGTTTGAACGCCAGATGAACAGGTTACGCGGGTGGTTTTTACCGTTTTCCGGCTGCTCGGCGGCAAAGCGAATCGAACCCTCTTTCAGGGATTTGACGGTATAATCTACCGGCGTCATACCGGCTTTTTCCGCTTCACGCGCAATATACAGCGGGTTGGTACCTAACTGCGGTGCCGACGGCAACCAGCCCATACGCTCGGCGCGCACATTGAAGTCAATCAGATGGCCGCTATAGCGGGATTTGTCCGCCATCGGCGACAGTAATTCCTCGGCGGTCACCGTCTCGTAGCGCCACTGGCTGGAGTGGTTATAGAAGTAAGAGGTGCTATTCATGTGACGCGCCGGACGCTGCCAGTCAAGGGCAAACGCCAGCGGCTGCCAGCCGGTCTGCGGACGCAGTTTTTCCTGGCCGACGTAGTGCGCCCAACCGCCGCCGCTCTGACCAACGCAACCACAGAACACCAACATATTGATCAGCCCGCGATAGTTCATATCGAGGTGATACCAGTGGTTCAGACCGGCGCCAACGATAATCATTGAACGCCCGTGCGTTTTGTCCGCGTTATCGGCGAACTCCCGTGCGATACGGATGATCTGCGCCCGCGGCACGCCGGTGATCTGCTCGGCCCATGCTGGCGTATACGCTTTGGTATCATCATAACTGGCGGCACAATTTTCATCGTTCAGGCCGCGTTCCAGACCATAGTTCGCCATGGTCAGGTCATACACGGTGGTGACTAACGCTGAAGAACCATCGGCCAGTTGCAGACGTTTTGCCGGCAGTTTATGCAGCAGGACGTTATCCAGCGCCACATGATTAAAGTACTCTGAACCCTCGCCGCCGAAATACGGGAAGCCCACGTCAGCAATCTCATCCTGGCTGCCCAGCAAGCTGAGCTGCAATTCAGTTTCTGCACCGGTAGTCCCGTCGCGCTGTTCGAGGTTCCATTTGCCTTTTTCGCCCCAGCGGAAACCAATTGAACCGTTTGGCGCCACCATTTCACCGTTGCTGTTGATAGCGACGGTTTTCCATTCCGGGTTATTTTCCTGCCCCAGCGAATCAACGAGATCGGCAGCGCGCAGCATACGACCTGCGGCATAATAACCATCACGCTCTTCAAGCATCACCAGCATTGGCATGTCGGTATAGCGACGGACATAATCGGTGAAGTACTGGCGCGGGTTGTCGAGGTGGAACTCGCGCAGCATGACGTGGCCCATCGCCAGCGCCATCGCCGCATCGGTCCCCTGCTTCGGCGCCAGCCACAGATCGCACAGTTTGGCGATTTCAGCATAGTCCGGCGTCACCGCGACGGTTTTAGTGCCTTTGTAACGTACTTCGGTAAAGAAGTGGGCATCCGGCGTACGGGTTTGCGGCACGTTAGAGCCCCAGGCGATAATATAGCTGGAGTTGTACCAGTCAGCGGATTCCGGCACGTCGGTCTGCTCGCCCCAGGTTTGCGGGGAGGCTGGCGGCAGATCGCAGTACCAGTCGTAGAAGCTCAGGCAGGTACCGCCAATCAGTGAAAGATAACGTGCGCCGGAAGCGTAGGAAACCATCGACATCGCCGGGATGGGTGAGAAGCCCGCGACGCGGTCAGGGCCATAGGTTTTCACGGTGTACACGTTGGAAGCGGCGATCAGTTCGTTCACTTCCTGCCATGAGGAGCGAACAAAGCCGCCACGACCACGCGCCTGTTTGAAGCTTTTGGCTTTATCGGCATCTTCAATGATGGAGGCCCATGCCTCTACCGGATCGCGATGCAGTTTTTTCGCCTCGCGCCACATCTTCATCAGACGTTTGCGCATCAGCGGATATTTCAGTCGGTTAGCGCTGTAGAGATACCAGGAGTAGCTTGCGCCGCGCGGGCAGCCGCGAGGTTCATGGTTTGGCATATCGGGACGGGTGCGTGGGTAATCGGTTTGCTGTGTTTCCCAGGTCACCAGACCATTTTTGACATAAATTTTCCAGCTACAAGAACCGGTGCAGTTCACCCCATGGGTTGAGCGCACAATTTTGTCATGCTGCCAACGTTGGCGGTATCCGTCCTCCCAGTCCCGGTTTGTTTCGAGAAGCTGGCCGTGCCCATCGGCAAAGGTTTCGCCCTTCTGCTTGAAGTAGCGAAACCGGTCCAGGAATTTACTCATCGGGTTTCTCCTGTGTGGAACCTTACGGCTCTCTGATAAATCGACATTGCTTAACTAAGGGCGAAGGTAACGCGCTGAATGGGCGTGAGAATTGATAACGATCAAGGCGGACAGGGATGCAAATGGCGCGCAAACCTCCTGCATACTCCTTTTGGAGGAGGAGTTTTATTTATATATATTACTGATTTAATTACATAAAATTAAATTTACGCACAAATTGAATGTTAAATTTTCAACAAGTGGGTATTAAGGGGTATCCCCCTGGATGACCGATAAAAATGTGCGTGGTCAGCCCTGTCGCGCCTCTCTTCTTGACTATAAGTATGTTGTAACTAAATACAGGTAAAAAAAAGCGCGGTCTAACGCCGCGCAAAGGATAATCAAAAATTACTTTTTATTTTTAGAATGACGTCCATATACCGCCCAGGTAATAACGACGCAGGCGATATAGAAAATAAGAAAGACTTTCATCGCGCCGACTGGAGAACCAGTTAATGCTAAAGATGAACCAAACGCTTTCGGAATAAAAAAGCCGCCAATCGCGCCAATCGCGGAAATAAAGCCCAGCGCCGCCGCCGTATCGGTCGCCGCTTCACGCATGGCTCTTTCGTCCGACCCGCCTTCCGCTTTAACCCGGTCCATCGTCAGTTTACGGAAGATAACGGAGATCATCTGGAAGGTAGAACCACTCCCCAACCCCGCCGTCAGAAATAGCGCCAGAAATACCCCGTAGAACGCGATAAAGCTACCTCCAACGCCGCCAGTAGGTAATGTCAGGAACAGCAGACCGCTGAAAATCGCCATCAGGACAAAGTTGATAAGCGTGACGCGAGTCCCCCCCAGACGGTCAGAAATTGCGCCGCCTGCCGAACGCGCCAGCGCGCCGATAAACGGACCGAAAAACGCATAATGCAGGATCTGCACATCCGGGAATTGTGTTTTAGACAGCATAGCGAACCCCGCGGAGAAACCGATAAACGATCCGAAGGTCGCCAGATACAGCAGACTCATGATCCACAGATGACCACGTTTGAGCACCGGCAGTTGCTCTTTTAGCGAGGCCTTAGACGTCGCCAGTTCGTTCATGCCGAACCACGCCGCCAGCGTAAAAATGGCCAGGAAAGGCACCCAAATCCAGGCTGCGTTCGCCAGATAGAGCTGAGAACCGTCCGGCTGCTCTACACCGTGGCTGCCAAAGGCGGCAAAGATAGAGAGCGAAACCACCAGCGGCGCAACCAGCTGCATCACACTCACGCCCATATTGCCCAGACCACCGTTCAGACCCAGCGCGCCGCCCTGCTTTTGTTTAGGAAAGAAAAAGCTGATGTTCGCCATACTGGAGGCAAAGTTCGCGCCGGCAAAACCACACAGCAAGGAAATAATAATGAAAGTGCTAAATGGCGTACTGGTATCCTGAACGGCAAAGCCTAACCATACGCAGGGCACGATGAGGATACCGGTACTGAACGCTGTCCAGCGACGTCCGCCAAATAGCGGCACCATAAAGGAGTAAGGCACCCGTAGCAGCGCGCCGGAAACAGATGGCAGCGCAGTCAACATAAAGAGCTGATCGGTCGTAAAATTAAATCCCACTTTCGGCAGGTTCACCGCCACTGCGCTGAATAGCATCCAGACGCAAAACGCCAGCAGTAAACACGGGACAGAAATCCACAAATTACGGCTGGCGACACGATGGCCGTGCTGCTGCCAGAATGCCGGATCTTCCGGACGCCATTCCGTGATAACAGCGCCAGTTGCCCTTTCCGGGGCGGATGAGTGACCCATAGACACCTCTGATTCTTGATTTGATGTCTGCCACATTAGGGCTTACTGCCGAAGGTAAGTTGATATAAATCAAAGGAAAAGTCGTCATCACCGGCGACTAAAAAGCGTTATTACCCTTAATGAGTAGGCTATTTTGGTAAAAAAGCTGTGGTTTTTCACCATGCTGTGTCTGTCTACTCCTTCCCGTCGCAGATACCTCTCTACGGCGGCAATTAAGGAGTAACTCGTTATAGGTATGGGTATACTCCGCTGTATCGTTGAGAATAGCGGCACAGCCGATTGACGCCCCTCTTTTTTGCTACGTTTTTTCGGCGACATTACCCCGAAGAAAGAAGGTAACATGTTTAAACGGTGTTTCTCTCCTCTTACGCTGGTTAACCAACTGGCGCTGATTGTCATGCTCTCTACCGCTATCGGCGTGGCGGGGATGGCGGTTTCCGGCTGGCTGGTTCAGGGCGTGCAGGGTAGCGCTCATGCTATTAATAAAGCGGGCTCATTGCGTATGCAAAGCTATCGACTACTGGCCGCTGTCCCGCTGGATGCTAAAGATCAAAAGCTGCTGGATGAGATGGAGCAAACGGCATTCAGCCCGGAACTGACCCGCGCCGCTGAGCGAGACGGGCAGCAAAAGCAGCTTAAAGCGTTGCAGGATTACTAGCATAACGAACTCTCGCCAGGGCTACAGCACGCGCAAAACGCGCACGCGGTCGCAGAAGATGTCACGCGCTTTGTGGCGGGCCTGGATCGCCTGGTGACGTCGTTCGACCATACTACTGAATTGCGTATCGAACGCGTGGTATTAGTTCACCGGGTAATGGCGATCTTTATGGCGCTATTGCTGGTATTTACGATTATCTGGCTACGTGTTCGCCTTTTGCAGCCCTGGAAACAGTTGTTATCAATGGCGCGCGCCGTCAGTCAGCGCGACTTTACCCAACGTGCCAATATCAGTGGACGCAATGAGATGGCCGCGTTGGGTTCTGCGCTCAATAATATGTCTGAAGAACTGGCCGAAAGTTATGCGGTACTGGAACAGCGCGTACAGGAAAAAACAGCCGGTCTGGAACATAAAAACCAGATTCTCTCGTTTTTGTGGCAAGCCAACCGCCGACTGCATTCACAGGCTCCGCTATGTGAGCGTCTTTCTCCGGTACTGAATGGCCTGCAAAATTTAACCCAGTTGCATGATATTGAGCTGCGAGTCTATGACCTGGAAGATGAAGATAATCACCAGGAATTTACCTGTCAGTCGGACATCAGTTGCGATGATAAAGGCTGCCACCTTTGCCCACGTAGCGCCCTGCCGATGATTAACGGCGGCACCACCTTAAAATGGCGGCTCACCGACTCTCACACCCAATACGGTATTTTGCTGGCGACGCTGCCCTATGGACGCCATCTCAGCCACGATCAGCAACAGTTGGTGGACACGCTGGTTGAACAGCTTACCGCGACTCTGGCGCTCGACAGGCATCAGGAGCGCCAGCAGCAGTTGATTGTCATGGAAGAGCGTGCCACCATTGCCCGCGAACTGCATGATTCTATTGCCCAGTCGCTCTCTTGTATGAAGATGCAGGTGAGCTGCCTGCAAATGCAGGGCGACGTGTTACCGGAAAGCAGCCGTGAGTTACTCAGCCAAATTCGCAATGAGCTGAACTGCTCCTGGGCGCAACTGCGCGAACTGTTAACCACTTTCCGCTTACAGTTGACGGAACCCGGGCTACGTCCGGCGCTGGAAGCAAGCTGCCAGGAGTTCAGCGCCCGGTTTGGCTTTACGGTAAAACTGGATTATCAGCTTCCCCCCCGCCTGGTGCCTTCACACCAGGCGATACACCTGTTGCAAATTGCCAGGGAAGCCCTCAGCAACGCCCTTAAACACTCTCATGCCGACGATGTGGTGGTGACAGTGACGCAATGTGGCAAACAGGTCAAACTAAAAGTACAGGATAATGGCTGCGGCGTCCCGGAAAACGCCGAACGCAGTAATCACTACGGCATGATTATCATGCGCGATCGGGCGCAAAGTTTGCGCGGCGATTGCCAGGTACGCCGACGCGAGACTGGCGGAACAGAGGTCACTGTTACTTTTATTCCAGAAACAAACTTCACAGAAACCCAGGGAGATACCCATGAATAATCAGGAACCGGCAACCATCCTGTTAATCGACGACCATCCGATGCTACGCACGGGTGTAAAGCAGCTTGTGAGTATGGCGCCCGATATCAGCGTGGTCGGAGAAGCCAGCAACGGTGAGCAGGGTATTGACCTGGCGGAATCGCTCGATCCCGATCTGATCCTCCTTGATTTGAATATGCCGGGAATGAATGGCCTCGAAACGCTGGATAAATTACGCGAAAAAGCGCTGTCAGGACGTATTGTCGTTTTCAGCGTATCCAACCATGAAGAAGATGTCGTCACGGCGCTAAAGCGCGGCGCGGACGGTTACCTGTTGAAAGACATGGAGCCGGAGGACTTGCTCAAAGCGTTACAACAGGCCGCCGCCGGCGAAATGGTATTAAGTGAAGCGTTAACGCCGGTACTGGCGGCCAGCCTGCGGGCCAACCGCGCCACCACCGATCGCGATGTAACGCAACTCACCCCGCGTGAGCGCGATATTCTGAAGCTCATCGCGCAGGGATTGCCGAATAAGATGATTGCCCGGCGTCTGGATATCACCGAAAGTACGGTCAAAGTGCACGTGAAACATATGCTCAAGAAAATGAAGCTGAAATCGCGCGTGGAGGCCGCCGTCTGGGTACATCAGGAACGCATCTTTTAATTATTGCTCCTGGAACGGTTGCCAATGCGGATTATCGTCCGGCATCGTGATAAACGGTTCAGTCAGCGCGAGCGTGATCTCATTGGAAGAGACACGCTGATCTTTTTCATCCTCAACCACCACCGATAAACGCCAGCGATTTGCCGCGCCTTCGCGGTGATCCCAGGCCGGCATAATGATTGTCCAGCCCTCGGTACTGCGGGTGTCCGTTCCTGCCGTCAAACTTAATGCCTGTGTATCGCCCTGCCAGCTCAAATGACGAATACCGTGCACGCTGCGCACCTGCAATTTTAACGCAACCGTCTCACCAGGCGTAAGATCCCAGGGCGGCGTCGCCAGAAAAACCGTTAACGTTTTACGCTGCCGATACTCCATTGTCGGCAGCGAGTTACGTTGCGGCGTATCATAGCGGCTACCGCGTAATGACTGGCTTTGCGCCACTTCACTGGCGGCAAGCTGCTTTTTGAGCGGCACGCCGAAGCGGTAGTTAAGCGTCAGCCCCAGGTTATTTTGACTGACCCCGCTCTCGCCCTGTTTGTGCTGGGCGGTCATGGTAAGCAAAGGTACTGGCGTATAGTTGAGACCCAGTTTTAACGCGACAGGATTGTGATACCCCGTTCCGGAGTCAAACAGATCCACGCTATCGCCAAAGTACTGCTCCAGACTAACGCTGGTATTGATATGCTGGTAAAACGGCAGCCGCATTTGCGCGTTGATATCATACCCGCGCGCCATTCGCTGTTCTAAGGTCGCCGTATGCGTCTGCCAGTCGGCAAAAGGCTGATAATAGTTGGCGGATAAACGCAAATATTCTCCCCACGCCTCCGCGCCAAAGCCGGCGCGCTGCAGATTTTCATCCAGCAGATTATCGTAAAAGGTATTATAGCCAAGAAGCCAGCCATCCTGCGCCCAGCGCTGTCCTATGCCAACGTTGCTTACCAGTCCATCAGTCTGTTGCGTAAGACCAAGCTGGCTCCAGGTCAGATAGCGCTGTTTATCCTGTAAAGGGATAAACCAGCTTCCGTGACTGCCGTTAAAATGACCTTCGTTATCGACGTTAATATCCACGCTGGCGCTGCCCCAGGCTGATAGCCAGCTTTCAAGCTGCTGGTTAACCTGCTCGCTGACCACATCGCGTACCTGTCCGAAAGCGAATTGCCGCGCCTGTTCACCAGTATCCAGATCGTTATTTTTCATGCTGGCTTCGCCAAACGCTTTGGCCATCTCGGCAAAATGCTTTTCCCCTTCGTGGGATTCCGGCATCATGCCTAAATCCGGCAGACGGTTTTGCGTGAAAGGGTCTTGCGCCTGCGCACGGATCGTACCGCTGGCAGCCAGCAAGAGAAGCGAGAGTGAGAATGAACGAAAAACAATACGGCTCAACGTGTCGGCAACTTCTACAACAAAAGATAAGAGGAATGGCATCAGAGTAAACCATAACGTGTCCGGACAGGTTTTGCAGCCTTTTCTCGTGCTTCCAGGAATATCCTTATTTTTTCCGCAGAGCGTCCCGGGATTTTATCCACGCATTTGGCGGTACCCGGTTCCCGAGGTAACATAACGCCATTGCCGACAAAATTTCTCAAGGAGAAGGGTTATCCATGCAAAATATCGTCATTGTCGCTAACGGCGCCGCCTACGGCAGCGAATCATTATTTAATAGCCTGCGTCTGGCCATTGCGCTGCGCGAGCAGGAAAGCCATCTCGATTTACGCCTGTTTTTGATGTCAGATGCCGTAACCGCAGGGTTACGCGGTCAAAAACCAGCCGAAGGCTACAATATTCAGCAAATGCTGGAAATTCTGACCGCGCAAAACGTACCGGTAAAATTATGCAAAACCTGTGCGGACGGACGTGGTATCACTCCCCTGCCGCTGATTGACGGTGTGGAAATCGGAACGCTGGTCGAGCTGGCGCAATGGACGCTGGCGGCGGACAAAGTGCTGACATTTTGAATCTGTACGCGGGAAAAGCTCCCGCGTCAGGATAGACTTCCGGCAAGAAAATCAGGCTAACACGTGAGTAATACCGCGTTTATTTTTTCTTATGCCATTTATCATTCTCGCCTTTTTCATAATCGTTTTTAACCGCCGCCCAGGCGACTTTGTGTGCGGTTTCCTCGCGGCTGGCGTCATCACGACGATCGGCTTTATCTTTATATTGCTCCCAGGCGCTATTAAAGGCTTCTTTGTAAATGTCCTGGGCATGGGTTGGAAGAACATTCCGCACATTATCGGGTAAATCACTTTTGGCTTTATACGGCATCAGCGCCTCCGTCTTCAGGGAAAACATTAAGTGTGGTAAACAATGCGTTATTACGCCAGTCGAGGAGGATTTTTGCTTTTTACGGAAATTAACTTTTTGTTATTTAAACACTGTTAAAACAAGATCGTTGTTTTACTGACCTTGAAAGAAAAAAATCGTCTACGCCGTAAAACTACGTAAAAAACCACTAAAAAAATACAAATTTCTGCTATTTTTACCTTCTTTACTCTTTCCAAAATATTAACACCTGCACAAGGGAGACCCTCATGACACATGCCTGTGAGGCGGTGAAAACCCGCCATAAGGAGACTTCGCTTATTTTCCCGGTTCTTGCGCTGGTAGTGCTGTTCCTTTGGGGAAGCAGCCAGTCACTACCAGTGGTTATTGGCATCAATATCCTTGCACTTATTGGTATTTTAAGCAGCGCATTTAGCGTGGTCCGTCATGCCGATGTATTAGCGCACCGACTCGGCGAACCCTATGGATCGCTTATTTTAAGCTTGTCCGTCGTTATTCTTGAGGTGAGTTTAATTTCCGCGCTGATGGCTACCGGCGATGCTGCGCCAACGCTTATGCGCGATACGCTCTACTCTATTATTATGATTGTCACCGGGGGACTGGTCGGTTTCTCGTTGTTGTTGGGCGGGCGTAAATTCGCAACGCAATATATGAATTTATTTGGGATTAAGCAGTATCTTATTGCGCTATTTCCGCTGGCGATTATTGTGCTGGTTTTTCCCATGGCATTGCCGCAAGCCAATTTCTCTACCAGTCAGGCATTATTGGTCGCGTTAATTTCCGCCGCGATGTACGGCGTATTTTTGTTGATTCAAACCAAAACGCACCAGAGCTTATTTATCTATGAACATGAAGATGAAGGCGATGATGACAATCCACACCACGGTAAACCCTCCGCGCACAGTAGCGGCTGGCATACGGTCTGGTTACTCATTCATTTAATTGCGGTCATTGCCGTTACCAAAATGAATGCCAGCCCCTGGAGGCGTTGCTGACCAGCATGAACGCCCCGGTCGCCTTTACCGGTTTCCTGGTCGCGCTGTTAATTCTCTCGCCGGAAGGACTGGGCGCGCTGAAGGCGGTACTGAATAATCAGGTTCAGCGGGCAATGAATCTGTTCTTCGGATCGGTGTTGGCGACGATTTCATTAACCGTGCCGGTCGTCACGCTCATCGCCTGGGCGACAGGTAATGATCTGGTGTTTGGTTTAGGCGCGCCGGAAATGGTAGTGATGGTGGCCTCGTTAGTGCTGTGCCATATTTCGTTCTCTACCGGACGCACCAACGTGCTAAACGGCGCGGCGCATCTGGCTTTATTTGCCGCCTATCTGATGACGATTTTTGCCTGATATAAAAAAGCCGGATAGTATCTTATCCGGCCTACACAAGCTAAAAACCGCAATCAGTTCTCGGTATCCAGCTCGTCGAAGCTTTTCACCAAATCATCAATCGCTTTTATCTGGGTCAGGAACTGCTCCAGTTTCGCCAGCGGCAGCGCGGAAGGACCGTCGCACTTCGCGTTAGCCGGGTCCGGATGCGACTCCAGGAACAGGCCCGCCAGACCGACAGCCATACCGGCGCGCGCCAGCTCGGTCACCTGACCACGACGACCGCCCGAGGCAGCGCCAAATGGGTCGCGGCATTGCAGCGCATGGGTAACGTCGAAAATCACCGGCGAGTTGCCGGAGACCTTTTTCATCACGCTAAAGCCCAGCATATCCACCACCAGGTTGTCATAACCGAAGTTCGCGCCGCGGTCGCACAGAATCACCTTATCGTTACCGCCCTCATGGAACTTATCCACGATATTGCCCATCTGACCCGGGCTTACGAACTGCGGCTTTTTCACGTTAATCACAGCGCCGGTTTTCGCCATCGCTTCCACCAGGTCGGTCTGGCGCGCCAGAAACGCCGGGAGCTGAATCACGTCAACCACATCAGCCACAGGCTGCGCCTGGCTGGCTTCATGGACGTCAGTGATCACTTTTACGCCAAATGTCTGTTTGAGTTCCTGGAAGATTTTCATCCCTTCTTCCAGGCCCGGCCCACGGTAAGAGTGAATAGAGGAACGGTTGGCTTTATCAAAAGAGGCCTTGAACACGTAAGGAATACCCAGCTTCTGGGTAACGGTTACGTAGTGCTCACAAATGCGCATTGCCAGATCGCGTGACTCCAGCACGTTCATACCGCCAAACAGCACAAACGGCAGGTCATTTGCCACCTTAATGTCACCAATGTTAACCACTTTTTGTTTCATAGGATCGCCTTACACTTATAGGTAAAATGTCGGTTAATTAATGTAGAACAATTTGCTTGTGCGCAATGGTGTTGATCTGCGCACGAATCATTTCGCTGATCGGGTCTTCCGGACACTGTTCAACGAAGTAGCTTAAATCAGTCAGCGCAACGTGTTCACACTCAAGCTGCGCGTAGATCAACCCGCGGTCACGGATTTCGTAAGGATCTTCCGGGTTAAATTGCAACAATGCTTCGCTAACGCGTAGCGCCAGCTCCATTTGCCGTTCCTCCATCAGCGAGGATTTCAGCGTATCCAGTAGCTTACGAATCACTTCGGCGTTATCCGCCTCGTCCAAATCTTCGTTAAACAACTCGGCGACCGGACTAATATTGCCTTTTAACCAGACTTCGAGGGTATGTTCATCAAGCGTTTCACCGTTGAACGGGTTAATCAGCCACATTTCCCCTTCCAGCGATTCAATACGCAAAATCAACTGCGTTGGGAAGATAACGGGCACCAACGGCAAATCAAGACGGTTTGCTATCCATAATAAAATAGCGCCCAACGATACCGCGCTACCCTGGCGTTTTTTCAGGACTTTATCGAGCCATAAAGCATCAGAAAGACGGTAGACGCCGCGGGAGTCCGTGAACCCCCACTCGCCGTAAAAAAGTGCCAGCAATTTTTCCAGTTGCTCATCCTGAGACAGGAGCTGGCTAATTTCTTCCTGCGCCAGACTGACCAGACGTTCCAGTTCGTCGTAGACAAACTGCGTGGGAAAATCCAGGCGAATCATCTCTGATGCCAGGATCATGCCATCACACAGCGGCGCATTGTTAAATTCGAAATCAGCTAACGACCTCATGACTTACCCCAGTAACGGTATTTTTGTGGTGGCGAGTTTAATGATGATGTACAGCACCACCAGCGCCAGCGGGAAAGCGATAAAACGCGCCTGCTGGCTGCGCGCCTGACGATAATCAAGCGCAATAAAACCCAAAACGATGTAGATGATAACGCCAAACAGTTTTTCAGTCAGCCATGAGCCCGACTCCGTGAATGGCAGGATGTGCGTTTTAACGATTAACCCAATACCGCTAAGCAGTAACAGGGTATCTATGACGGGAGGCACGATTCGTGTCCAGCGCGCGGCGGCCAACGCATGGCCGCAATAGCGCCACCAGTAACGAGCGACAAACAAACTGACGGAGAGCGCAACACAGATAAGATGAAGCGTGAGCAACATTGCAATTGTCATGGCGTAAAACGTCCGCAGGTCACGCGTTCATTACCGCCATAATCACGACACGTTTCTACATCCGAGTAACCAGACCGCCTGAAAACCGCTCTTACCGCTTCGCCCTGCTGCCAACCGTGTTCCAGCAGCAGGAAGCCGCTGGGCGTTAACATCTGGCGGGCGTTATCGATAATATGCGTAAGATCCGCCATACCGTTTTCGTCCGCCACCAACGCCGAGCGCGGTTCAAAGCGTACATCGCCTTCGCTAAGGTGCGGGTCCTGCGCGTCAATGTAGGGCGGATTGCTGACAATCATGTCGAACTGCTGCCCCGATAGCGCGCTGAACCAACAACTTTGCAGTATACGCACACTCCGGATAGCCAAATGTTCCGCGTTGCGTATCGCCAGCGCAACCGCATCAGGCATACGATCGACCGCAGTCACCTCGCAATCCGGTCGCTCGCAGGCCAGCGCCAGCGCAATCGCGCCGGTTCCGGTGCCTAAATCCAGAATACGACAGGTTTTTACCGGCAATCGCGCCAACGCCTGTTCAACCAGACATTCGGTATCCGGGCGCGGGATTAGCGTGGCGGGAGAAACGAAGAGCGGCAGCGACCAGAATTCGCGTAAGCCCGTCAGGTACGCAATAGGTTCGCCCTGTTTACGCCGCTGCAGCAGGTCCGCGAGCTGTTGTTGCTGGACGTCGGTAAGCGGCGTTTCGCCAAAGGCCATGATATACGTCCGCCCCTTGCCCGTAACGTACTCTAGCAGGATCTCGGCGTCGCGCCGGGGGCTGTCGCTGTCCCGGAGCTGGTTTACCGCCTCATGCAGCCAGTGCTGAAAATCCATTATTCCTGCTCGGATAAGGCGGCTAACAGGTCAGCCTGGTGTTCCTGAACAATCGGCTCAATCAGCATATCCAGCTTACCCTCCATCGTTTCATCAAGGCGATATAACGTCAGATTAATACGATGATCGGTCACGCGCCCCTGCGGGAAATTATAGGTCCGGTTACGATCGCTGCGATCGCCGCTGCCAAGCAGGTTGCGGCGCGTTGACGCCTCGGCCTGCTGGCGTTTTGCCGTTTCGGCGGCGTGAATGCGCGCCCCTAGCACCGAGAGCGCTTTCGCTTTGTTTTTATGCTGCGAACGCTCGTCCTGGCATTCCACCACGATGCCGGTCGGCAAGTGGGTAATACGGATAGCGGAGTCGGTGGTGTTAACGTGCTGACCGCCCGCGCCGGAAGAACGAAACGTATCAATGCGCAGATCCGCCGGGTTAATATCCGGCAGCTCGGCTTCCGGCAGCTCCGGCATCACGGCGACGGTACAGGCGGAGGTATGGATACGCCCCTGCGACTCGGTCGCCGGAACACGCTGTACGCGGTGTCCGCCGGACTCAAACTTCAGTCGGCCATACACCCCGTCGCCGCTGATTTTGGCGATGATCTCTTTATAACCGCCATGCTCGCCTTCGCTCATGCTCATGATCTCCACGCGCCAGCGGCGCGCTTCGGCATAACGGCTGTACATGCGGAACAGATCGCCGGCAAACAGCGCGGCTTCGTCGCCGCCGGTACCGGCGCGAACCTCAAGGAACGCGTTTCGTTCATCGTCCGGATCTTTCGGCAGCAGCAGTACCTGTAACTGTTGCTCCAGTTGTTCGCTTTTTTCTTTCGCTTCGCGCAGTTCTTCCTGCGCCATTTCTCGCATTTCAGGATCGTCGAGCATCATCTGAGCCGTCTCGATATCGTCCTGAACCTGTTGCCAGTCCGTAAAACAGCGAGAAACGTCGCTTAATTGCGCATATTCGCGCGACAATGCGCGAAAGCGGTCCTGGTCGGCAATAATTCCCGCATCGCCCAGCAACGCCTGAACTTCCTCATGGCGTTCGTGCAGGGCTTCCAGTTTGGCAACGATAGAAGGCTTCATAGGCGTAAATTCACCCTGTAAAAAAGTGTGGTGTGTGCTGCTACTCCAGCCCGAGGCTGTCGCGCAGAATATTCAGGCGTTCGTCATCCCCGTCACGGGCAGCCTGTTGAAGTGATTTCGTTGGCGCATGAATCAGGCGGTTGGTCAGTTTCCATGCCAGATCCTGCAAGATAGCTTGCGCATCACCGCCCTGTTGAAGGGCCGACAGCGCTTTGGTAGTCAGTTCGTCACGAATCTGCTCCGACTGACTACGGTATTCCCGAATGGTCTCGCTGGCCCCTTGGGCGCGTAGCCAGGCCATAAACTCGCTGGCTTCCTGCTCAACAATCGTTTCCGCTTCCACCGCCGCAGCCTGACGCTGCGCCAGATTATGCGAAATGATGCTCTGTAAATCATCGACGCTATAAAGATAAGCGTTCGCCAGTTTGCCGACTTCCGGCTCAACGTCGCGCGGTACGGCGATATCCACCAGCAGCATCGGCTGGTTGCGACGGCTTTTTAATGCGCGCTCCACCATGCCTTTACCGATAATCGGCAGCGGGCTGGCGGTCGAACTGATGATAATATCGGCATCCTGCAAGCGGGCGTCGATATCGCTGAGCGAGATAACCTCAGCGCCTACCTCATCCGCCAGGGCTTGCGCGCGCTCGCGGGTTCGGTTGGCGATAATCATCTTTTGTACTTTATGCTCGCGCAGGTGACGCGCCACCAGTTCAATGGTTTCGCCCGCGCCAACTAACAGTACGGTGACCGTCGACAGCGATTCAAAGATTTGTCGGGCGAGCGTACAGGCGGCAAACGCGACGGAGACGGCGCTGGCGCCGATATCGGTTTCAGTCCGCACTCGCTTGGCGACGGAAAAAGACTTCTGAAACATTCGCTCCAGCGCGCTGGCGTTAAGGTGGCCTTTTTGCGAATCCGCAAACGCTTTTTTCACCTGACCGAGGATTTGCGGTTCGCCCAGCACCAGTGAATCCAGACCGCTGGCGACGCGCATCAGGTGGCTGACGGCGTCATTGTCCTGATGCCAGTACAGACTGTTGCGCAGATCGTCCTCGTTCAGGTTATGGTAATCGCATAACCAGCGGATCAGCGCTTCTTGCAGGTTATCCTGCTCTTCCACGCTCAGATACAGCTCTGTACGGTTACAGGTTGACAGCACGACCCCGCCCTGCACCATTGGCTGCGCAAGCAGGCTGTCCAGCGCCTGATCAAGCGTGTCCGGCGAAAACGTTACGCGTTCTCGCAGCGATACAGGTGCCGTTTTATGGTTAATACCGAGCGCTAAAAGGGTCATGTCTGCGGGAGTAGTACCAGCGTTGATATGGTTAGTCTGCTTGCATCATACAGGATGCGCGTGGTCAATAAAAGAGAGAGCCCCCTTTTGGAGTAATTGGCAGCGCTCGCTAATTTGATGATTTAAGACAACTTGAAAGTAGACGATGTCACCAGGCGGCGCTAGCATTAAAGGCTATAACTGTAACCGATAGCAAAAATTTGCCGAATCGCGGCGCGAACGTTTTTACAGCCTGCAGGTTCAGTTTTCAGGCCTGATAAGCGTAACGCCATCAGGCAATTATTGCACCGTATCACAAGGATTCGTCATCACTATGACCCTGCCCGACTTTCGCCTGATTCGTCTACTGCCGTTAGCAAGCCTGGTTCTCACCGCCTGTACGCTTCCTGGGCATAAAGGCCCGGGCAAGAGCCCGGATTCCCCTCAGTGGCGCCAGCATCAGCAAGAGGTGCGTCATCTGAATCAATACCAGACGCGCGGCGCCTTTGCTTACATCTCAGATGATCAGAAAGTCTATGCGCGCTTCTTCTGGCAACAGACCGGACAGGATCGCTACCGCCTGCTGCTTACCAACCCGCTGGGCAGCACCGAGCTGGAGCTTAACGCCCAGCCGGGCAACGTCCAGTTGGTGGATAACAAAGGCCAGCGTTATACCGCCGATGACGCCGAAGAGATGATCGGCAAACTCACCGGGATGCCGATTCCGTTAAACAGCCTGCGGCAGTGGATCCTCGGTCTGCCTGGCGATGCCACTGACTACAAACTGGACGACCAGTACCGCCTGAGCGAAGTGAACTATCGCCAGGATGGTAAAAACTGGAAAGTGGTTTACGGTGGCTATGACAGCAAAACGCAGCCTGCCATGCCTGCCAATATGGAGCTTTCCGACGGCAGTCAGCGCATTAAGCTGAAAATGGATAACTGGATTGTGAAATGATGACCCATTGGCCTTCTCCGGCAAAATTAAATCTGTTTTTATATATCACCGGACAGCGTGCAGACGGCTACCACACGCTGCAGACGCTGTTTCAGTTTCTGGATTATGGCGACACACTCCACATCGAACCGCGTCGCGATGGCGAAATCCATTTATTAACGCCGGTAACCGGCGTTGAAAATGAAGACAACCTGATCGTCCGCGCCGCGCGGCTGTTGATGAAAGTCGCCTCGGAGAGTGGACGCCTGCCCGCCGGAAGCGGCGCGGATATCAGCATTGAGAAGCGCCTTCCCATGGGCGGCGGTCTGGGCGGCGGCTCGTCTAACGCCGCGACCGTTCTGGTGGCGCTCAATCATCTTTGGCAATGCGGGCTTTCCATTGATGAACTGGCGACGCTCGGCCTGACGCTCGGCGCCGACGTCCCGGTCTTTGTTCGTGGCCACGCCGCGTTTGCCGAAGGCGTAGGCGAAATATTAACGCCGGTGAATCCGCCGGAAAAATGGTATCTGGTCGCGCACCCTGGCGTAAGCATTCCGACGCCGGTTATCTTTAAAGATCCTCAATTGCCGCGTAATACGCCAAAAAGGTCAATAGATACGTTACTAAAATGTGAATTCAGCAATGATTGCGAGGTTATCGCAAGAAAACGTTTTCGCGAGGTTGATGCGGCGCTTTCCTGGCTGTTAGAATACGCGCCGTCGCGCCTGACTGGGACAGGGGCCTGTGTCTTTGCTGAATTCGATACAGAGTCTTGTGCTCGCCAGGTGCTTGAGCAAGCCCCGGAATGGCTCAATGCTTTTGTGGCGAAGGGTGTCAACCTTTCCCCATTGCATCGAGAGTTACTCTAACGCATTCGGGTTTCAGGAAGATGGCGAAATGACGAGTCGCCGGTCATATATGCCGTATTTGACCGGTGTGAGGCATTGATACCAGCGCACATGAAACGTGAATGAAGACGAGTAAGCCGGGCAAGCTGAGCTTCGGTGACAACGTCACCTTGTTCCAGACGTTGCATCGCGCTCTTTAATACACCGCCTGGATAGGATTTTGCCTGGCCCGCACAGTTTTCGGCAGATTCTTTCCACCAATGGACGCATGCCTGAGGTTCTTCTCGTGCCTGATATGAAGCTTTTTGCTGGTAACGCCACCCCGGAACTAGCACAACGTATTGCCAACCGCCTGTACACTTCTCTCGGCGACGCCGCCGTAGGTCGCTTTAGCGACGGCGAAGTCAGCGTACAAATCAACGAAAATGTACGCGGTGGTGATATTTTCATCATCCAGTCCACTTGTGCCCCAACCAACGACAACCTGATGGAATTGGTCGTTATGGTTGATGCCCTGCGTCGTGCTTCCGCAGGTCGTATCACCGCCGTTATCCCCTACTTTGGCTATGCACGTCAGGACCGTCGCGTACGTTCCGCCCGTGTGCCGATTACCGCAAAAGTTGTCGCTGACTTCCTGTCCAGCGTCGGCGTTGACCGCGTTCTCACCGTAGATCTGCATGCTGAACAGATCCAGGGCTTCTTTGACGTTCCGGTTGATAACGTGTTCGGTAGCCCAATCCTGCTCGAAGATATGCTGCAACTGAATCTGGATAACCCGATCGTGGTTTCCCCGGATATTGGCGGCGTGGTTCGTGCCCGCGCTATCGCTAAGCTGCTGAACGATACCGATATGGCTATCATTGATAAACGTCGTCCGCGCGCGAACGTTTCTCAGGTGATGCACATCATCGGCGACGTCGCTGGCCGTGACTGCGTGCTGGTTGATGATATGATCGATACCGGCGGTACTCTGTGCAAAGCAGCAGAAGCATTGAAAGAACGTGGCGCTAAACGCGTGTTTGCCTACGCGACGCACCCGATCTTCTCAGGCAATGCGGCAAACAACCTGCGCAACTCCGTCATTGATGAAGTCGTTGTCTGCGACACCATTCCGCTGACCGACGAAATCAAAGCGCTGCCGAACGTGCGTACCTTGACCCTGTCAGGTATGCTGGCCGAAGCGATTCGCCGTATCAGCAACGAAGAATCGATTTCCGCCATGTTCGAGCATTGATCGAACCCGGATCTGAAACCCGCTGCGGCGGGTTTTTTTGTCTGTAACACCCTTTTGTATGACTTATGCCTCCTTCACCTGCCATTTAGTTGACAGATGATGCGCTCATGGATGAAACATTATTGTGAACAAATTATTTTCCTCACATGTGATGCCTTTCCGCGCTCTCATCGATGCTTGCTGGAAAGAAAAATATACCGCCTCCCGGTTCACCCGCGATGTGATAGCCGGGATCACCGTCGGGATTATTGCTATCCCGCTGGCGATGGCGCTGGCAATTGGCAGTGGCGTTGCGCCGCAGTATGGCCTCTATACCTCCGCTGTCGCCGGGATCGTGATCGCGCTAACCGGCGGCTCGCGCTTTAGCGTTTCCGGCCCTACCGCCGCGTTTGTGGTGATTTTGTATCCGGTATCGCAACAGTTTGGTCTGGCGGGCCTACTGGTCGCCACGCTGATGTCGGGCTTCTTCCTGATCCTTTTCGGCCTGGCGAGACTGGGGCGATTGATTGAATATATCCCGGTGTCGGTCACGTTGGGTTTTACCTCAGGGATTGGTATTACCATCGGTACCATGCAGATTAAAGATTTTCTTGGTCTGCAGATGGCCCATGTGCCAGAGCACTATTTGCAGAAAGTCGGCGCGCTGTTTATGGCGTTGCCCACCGTCAATATTGGCGATGCCGCCATTGGCGTGGTAACGCTGGGAACGTTGATTTTCTGGCCGCGTCTCGGTATTCGTCTGCCAGGACATCTTCCCGCGCTGCTGGCCGGTTGCGCCGTAATGGGGATTGTTAATCTGCTGGGCGGCAATGTGGCGACTATCGGCTCACAGTTCCATTACGTTCTGGCTGACGGCACTCAGGGCAACGGCATCCCGCAGCTCCTGCCGCAACTGATGCTGCCGTGGAGTCTTCCTGGCTCCGATTTCACGCTAAGCTGGGATTCACTGCGCGCGCTGCTGCCAGCGGCCTTCTCGATGGCAATGCTGGGGGCAATCGAATCATTGCTCTGCGCCGTCGTGCTGGACGGCATGACCGGCACCAAACATAAAGCTAACAGCGAACTTATCGGCCAGGGGCTGGGGAATATGGTCGCGCCGTTCTTTGGCGGCATCACCGCCACCGCCGCGATTGCCCGCTCTGCCGCCAACGTCCGCGCTGGCGCGACCTCTCCCATCTCGGCGGTAATTCACGCTATCCTGGTCATTCTGGCGCTACTGGTCTTGGCCCCGCTACTCTCCTGGCTGCCGCTTTCCGCGATGGCGGCGCTACTGCTGATGGTGGCATGGAATATGAGTGAAGCCCATAAAGTGGTGGATCTGTTACGCCATGCGCCGAAAGACGACATTATCGTTATGCTGCTGTGCATGTCATTAACGGTTCTGTTTGATATGGTCATCGCCATCAGCGTGGGGATTGTCCTTGCTTCCCTGCTGTTTATGCGCCGTATTGCGCGAATGACTCGACTTGCGCCGGTCAATGTTGATGTACCTGAAGATGTGCTGGTGCTGCGTGTTATCGGTCCGCTCTTTTTCGCCGCGGCGGAAGGGCTGTTTACCGACCTTGAGTCACGTATTAAGGGCAAACGTATCGTCGTTCTGAAATGGGACGCAGTACCAGTGCTGGATGCAGGCGGGCTTGATGCTTTTCAGCGTTTTGTGAAGCGTCTGCCGGAGGGTCGCGAATTGCGTATCAGTAATCTGGAGTTCCAACCGCTGCGCACAATGGCGCGTGCCGGTATCAAACCTATTCCTGGGCGTCTGACCTTCTTCCCAAACAGGACGGAGGCGTTAGCGGATTTACTAAGTTAATGGACAATGCCCGGTGGCGATAACGCTTACCGGGCCTGAACCGGTTAGCTATGACGACGATTGTCGTTACGGCGGCAACGTTTGTCATAGTGACGTACCCACCAATATTTGTCGCTCACCTGCTCATGCCCCCCTACACGAGCCCCTGCCAGCCAAAGAACCGCCCCGACAAAAATACTCAGTATTGCGCCATGCGCAAAAAATTGCGGCAAATTAAACTGCGGCAGTTGGTTTAAAATAGAGTAACCCACGCCGACAACCATCACGACCAGCCCCAACCCCATCAGCACGTTACCGAATAACGAAGCGTTTTTGCGTTTCATATGTCACCTCCGGAACTTTTGGGTTGTTTTTAGGAAATCCCCCTAAACTTTATGTGTAAAGTATAGACAACACTTTCGTTTGTAAGTGCGGGTGCGATCACAAATGTAAAGTTTCATTTAACAAAACTTTACAAATAACACTCTGAACAGTTTACATTTTTAATAATCAATGCTGGCAATTATTTAATTTACTTCAGAGTGCCGCTGTGTTTTGTCAAGCGGGCAGACAGACAGTAAACTACGCGCCAGTTATGGATCTACTCAGGACAAAAAACGTGGCAATTAAATTGATTGTTGGTCTGGCGAATCCCGGCGCGGAATATGCTGCGACGCGACACAATGCAGGCGCATGGTACGTCGATTTACTGGCGGAGCGCCTGCGCGCGCCGTTGCGTGAAGAGCCTAAATTCTTTGGCTATACCTCACGCATCACGCTGGAAGGGGAAGATGTTCGCCTGCTGGTACCCACCACGTTCATGAACCTCAGTGGTAAAGCAGTTGGCGCAATGGCCAGTTTTTACCGTATTCAGCCGGACGAAATTCTGGTCGCTCACGACGAGCTGGATCTCCCGCCGGGCGTCGCGAAATTTAAACTTGGCGGCGGCCACGGCGGCCACAATGGTCTGAAAGACATCATCAGCAAGCTGGGCAATAATCCCAACTTTCACCGCTTACGCGTTGGAATTGGTCATCCAGGCGATAAAAATAAAGTTGTTGGTTTCGTGCTGGGTAAACCCCCTGTTTCTGAACAAAAATTAATTGATGAGGCCATTGACGAAGCGGCACGCTGTACGGAATTGTGGTTCAAAGAGGGTCTGGCCAAAGCAACAAGCCGTTTGCATACCTTTAAGGCGCAATAACCAGTGATGTGCGGCATTTTTGCCGCACGCCGTGTATAATAGGCGAAGTTATTTCCATTTCTGCAATCTGTTTTCTATAACAGGTTGATTATTAAGATATTAAGGTGAGTTAAATCATGGGATTCAAATGCGGTATCGTCGGTCTGCCCAACGTCGGGAAATCCACCCTGTTCAACGCGCTGACAAAAGCCGGTATTGAAGCGGCAAACTTTCCGTTCTGCACTATCGAACCGAATACCGGTGTCGTGCCGATGCCCGATCCGCGTCTGGACCAGTTGGCTGAGATTGTTAAACCGCAACGCATTCTACCAACCACGATGGAGTTCGTGGATATCGCCGGTCTGGTAAAAGGCGCGTCCAAAGGCGAAGGGTTGGGTAACCAGTTCCTGACCAATATCCGTGAAACTGAAGCTATCGGTCACGTGGTTCGCTGCTTTGAGAACGACAATATCATCCATGTGGCGGGTAAAGTAAACCCGGCAGAAGATATTGATGTTATCAATACCGAACTGGCGCTGGCTGACCTCGATACCTGCGAGCGCGCTATCCATCGCGTACAGAAGAAAGCCAAAGGCGGCGATAAAGACGCCAAAGCGGAACTGGCCGCGCTGGAAAAATGCCTGCCGCACCTGGCCGAAGCGGGGATGCTGCGTTCGCTGGACCTGACGGACGAAGATAAAGCGGCTATCCGTTATTTAAGCTTCCTGACGCTGAAGCCGACAATGTATATCGCTAACGTCAATGAAGACGGTTTTGAAAATAACCCGTATCTGGACCAGGTTCGCGAAATCGCCGCGAAAGAAGGTTCGGTCGTGGTTCCGGTGTGTGCCGCCGTCGAAGCTGATATTGCTGAGCTGGATGATGACGAGCGCGACGAATTTATGGCTGAACTGGGTCTGGAAGAGCCGGGGCTGAACCGCGTTATTCGCGCAGGTTATCGCCTGCTGAACCTCCAGACCTACTTTACCGCCGGAGTGAAAGAAGTTCGCGCATGGACCATTCCGGTTGGCGCAACCGCGCCGCAGGCAGCAGGTAAAATCCATACCGACTTCGAAAAAGGCTTTATCCGCGCCCAAACTATCGCCTTTGACGACTTTATTACCTATAAAGGTGAACAAGGCGCGAAAGAAGCCGGTAAGATGCGAGCGGAAGGCAAAGATTACATCGTTAAAGATGGCGATATAATGAACTTCCTGTTCAACGTCTAAATAACATTTGTTGTCTTATGAGGTTTCATTGAACCTCATGACAGCGGTAAAACTCTATAAAATCCACGCAATGGCGTGGATTTTTCATTTCATAATGTCTCAACTCATCTCGTAACAATGCTGTCAAAAATGAGTACAACATTCTTCCATCTTCATTTTAAGTAAGTACAAGAACGGTATAATAAATAAACAAGGCCCCGTTATGCTCACCGATACGCAATGCCGCACTGCCAGGGCCATAGTGTGAATGTTGTTTCGTCTAAGGTTTTGACTCTATACCAGCGAAAAGCTTTTTAGAAAGGTATAGATACCGTATAGCCTGTTTGGGTTAACTCATATCACAGTATCGTACATAGCCTCAGATCTTGTTCAGGTGTTCCCCCCTACACTCACCACCGGGGCTCTTAGGGCAACGGCATGAACTACAAAATTATAATCATTTTGCAATTCTGAAACTAATTATAATTTGCGATTGCACTGCCATTAATTTAATACGCATAATGAATGAATAAAAAATCATTAAAATCGTAGACTGTAATACTCCAGAATCGCGTGAAGGAATTCATATTAAAATATTGAGATGTTTTTTTAACAAAGAATCAACCCTGTTTGCTCTGTGACTATAGAGAAATACCGAAAGTTTTATTTTAGATCAAATCCAACCGGCTGGACGCACCATCATCAATTTTAGATTGACATTCATTAATAATAGTAGAATAGTGACCATAGAAATTTCGGTAAATATACAGGATGATGCCGTGGATAGTTTTATTTATAATTTAATCATTTTCTTATTTATTGCCTTTTTGATAACGTTTTTTATATTCATACAAAGGATAAAAGCTAAAGCAATAGATAAAATTGACAATAGTTTGACGCTTTACAGCATTATCTTTAACAAGGGCGTTCAGGACCATGTCACATCTCCTCAGAATATCATATCACATTTAAAAATCGATCGTTTTTACCCGTTGGTCACTTACCTCCCTGCAATCCCACTCTTTTTTCTTGTTTTATATTGCCAGGAAGGCTTGTCATTAGCAATATTAACAATTTCCATCATAGCATTACTTTCATTTGCTGCATTGAGTCTTACAATGTCACTTGATATATATGAAAATGCTATTGTTCATAATACTTTGCTAAGGAAAAGAGTCTTTTTATTTAGCCAACTTGACTCTATTGATGAAAAAATAGACTATGACGGTGTTTCAAACACAAAAGAAGAAGCACTAATGTATCCAAGATATTATGCCATAGTAAAAAATGGGCGAGTCATCTTTTGCATACCGAAAACACTTAGCAATTACTCCAGTTTCAAAAAAAATTTCAATGAATCGTCTATTTTTATAAAAGAAATAATAGACAACGAATATTAACCAGATAATTAACCCAGTATTTATCAGGAAGGTATAAAATGTTTCAGAATTCAGGCGAAGTGATTATGTACTTCGGTTGTTTTTTATTTTCCTTACCATTTATTCTTGTTTTAATTAGAAAAGTGTTTTTTGTTGGGCTACAATATAATTTTCTTCATAGCCACAAAGCAGGTGTCGCTTTTGGATTGCTACTTATATATGGACTTATCATCGCATACATAGGGCAGTCGTATAAAGACAGGATCTGCAATGATGTGATGCTTTCTTATTATGAACAAGGTATAAATTATTCTGAGCTAACGCCATCGCAGAGGATAAATATATTATATGCGAGTATTCATATGCCTATAGATTTCAAAAAAGGTAACGACGTCTCTAAGTACTTACCTGCGTTAGAAAAATACACATACCAATCAAAAATATATAAACATAAATCAATAGAAAAGGCCAAAGAAGAGACAAATCAATTTATGAAAACATTCACGCAATAATTATACATACTGCATACCAAGCCACAAGTGCGGTAAACACATCGACCTTTGGTGTACATTAACACTAAGAGCCTATCCCACCAGGCGTTATTGGCGCAGCCTGTTTGGACACGGACAGCGCGCAAAAACCGGAGCGTACACGTTGTACGTGAGGTTTGACTCGCTACGCTCGCCCTTCGGGCCGCCGCTAGCGGCGTTCAAAACGCTAACGCGTTTTGGCGAGCACTGCCCAGGACCAAAATGGCAAGTAAAATAGCCCTAATGGGATAGGCTCTAAGCGTCAATCCCTCTTACACAGTTATAGCAGCGCACTAGGTACAATGCATTGATGCTTAAAGACTGGTGTAGAAATTCATAATTGGAAACATCGAAGATTCAGAGTTTTCGTCAGAGATCGGGCCAGGCGGTGAGCGAGGAGAATTTATATGGTCGGTGGACTACATTATCGTCAGAGCACACCACGAAGAACGTAAAACTGACAACAGGCCAGGTTTATTCACTTTACGCCCGTCAAGATCCGGGGGATGCGTGACTGCATCGTGATCACGCAACATACCCGCAAACTCTTAAGCCTGGCTCTGATATTAGGCCAGGGTCACTCGCTAAAAACCTCATCCCGGAACAAGCTCAACCGTCCTTCCCCGCCGCGGCCCTTTCGCCGAAAAACCGATAATGGGTATAAATATACCGCTATAAGCTATACCCACACACTTCACATTGTTTCTTATCGTTAATCCGATACGCTTTTTTTACATTATTTCTGGCGATATACGCCGGTGCAAAGTGAATCGGGCTCGTTTCCGCGCTCGCGCGTAACCCAATGATTTACCTTGCTGGCGGAACGTCAACGGACCCGCAAAAGCGCCTTATGCCCCTGACGGAGCGTGGTGCAAAAAGGAGAAAAAATACGCGTTATGAATAACGAGGAGACCTTTTATCAAGCCATGCGTCGTAAGGGAGTGACCCGACGCAGCTTTCTCAAATTCTGTAGCCTTGCTGCCACATCGCTGGGGCTGGGCGCCGGAATGACGCCAAAGATCGCCTGGGCGCTGGAGAATAAACCGCGGATTCCGGTGGTCTGGATTCATGGACTGGAATGCACCTGCTGTACCGAATCCTTTATCCGTTCCTCGCACCCGCTAGCCAAAGATGTGATCCTCTCGCTGATTTCCCTCGATTATGACGACACCCTGATGGCAGCCGCCGGCGCACAGGCCGAAGAAGTCTTTGACGATATTACCACTCGCTACGCCGGGAAATACATTCTGGCGGTGGAAGGCAATCCGCCGTTAGGAGAGCAAGGAATGTTCTGTATCAGCGGCGGCCGCCCGTTTATTGAAAAACTGAAGAAAGCCGCCGCGGGCGCCAGCGCTATTATCGCCTGGGGAAACTGCGCCTCCTGGGGTTGCGTCCAGGCCGCCCGCCCCAATCCGACCCAGGCAACGCCTATCGATAAAGTGATCACCGACAAGCCGATCGTGAAAGTCCCTGGATGTCCGCCAATCCCGGATGTCATGAGCGCCATTATCACCTATATGGTGACGTTTGATCGTCTGCCGGAACTCGATCGCATGGGCCGTCCACTGATGTTCTACGGTCAGCGTATCCACGATAAATGCTACCGCCGCGCCCATTTTGACGCCGGTGAATTTGTCGAGAGCTGGGATGACGCCGCCGCCCGCAAGGGATACTGTCTGTACAAGATGGGCTGTAAAGGGCCAACCACCTATAACGCCTGCTCCTCCACACGCTGGAATGACGGCGTCTCCTTTCCTATCCAGTCCGGTCACGGATGTCTGGGATGTTCAGAAAATAGTTTCTGGGATCGCGGCTCGTTTTATAGCCGCGTGGTGGATATTCCCCAGATGGGTACCCATTCAACCGCCGATACGGTGGGGCTGACCGCGCTGGGCGTGGTCGCGGCGGGCGTTGGCGGTCACGCTGTCGCCAGCGCGCTCAACCAACGTAAACGCCACAAACAACAGTTAGCGCAAGCCGAACAACAGCCGGACAATGAGGATAAACAAGCATGAGTAACCAGTATCAAACCCAGGGTTATACCGTTAACGACGCCGGCCGTCGTCTGATCGTGGACCCGATTACCCGCATCGAAGGGCATATGCGCTGCGAAGTGAACATTGATG
This sequence comes from Salmonella sp. GDC200615, assembly GCF_050574145.1. NCBI lineage: Bacteria > Pseudomonadati > Pseudomonadota > Gammaproteobacteria > Enterobacterales > Enterobacteriaceae > Salmonella > Salmonella sp. GDC200615. Next base: position 2,509,322 of record NZ_CP192247.1, read on the forward strand.
AGCAAAACGTCATTACCAATGCCGTTTCCTGCGGCACAATGTTCCGCGGGCTGGAGATCATTCTGCAAGGCCGTGACCCGCGTGACGCCTGGGCGTTTGTTGAACGTATTTGTGGTGTATGTACCGGGGTACATGCTCTGGCATCGGTGTACGCTATCGAAGATGCGATTGGTATCCAGGTGCCGGATAACGCCAATATTATACGTAACATCATGCTGGCTACGTTGTGGTGTCACGATCATCTGGTCCATTTTTATCAGTTAGCCGGTATGGACTGGATTGATGTTCTGAATGCGCTGAAAGCCGATCCGCGCGCCACCTCGCAGTTGGCGCAAAGCCTTTCCGCCTGGCCGATGTCATCGCCGGGCTACTTCTTTGACGTACAAAATCGATTAAAGAAATTTGTCGATGGCGGCCAGCTTGGGATATTCCGTAACGGCTATTGGGGACATCCACAGTACAAACTGTCGCCAGAGGCTAATCTGATGGGCTTTGCCCACTATCTTGAAGCCCTCGACTTCCAGCGCGAGATCGTCAAAATCCATACCATATTTGGCGGTAAGAACCCCCATCCTAACTGGATCGTCGGCGGAATGCCGTGCGCGATCAATCTCGATCAAAGCGGCGCGGTCGGGGCTATCAATATGGAGCGCCTCAACCTGGTGCAGTCGATCATCACCCGCACCGCCGACTTCATTAACAACGTGATGGTTCCGGACGCGCTGGCTATCGGCCAGTTCAATAAAGCATGGAGTCAAATTGGCACCGGTCTGTCGGATAAATGCGTGCTGAGCTACGGCGCATTTCCGGACATTGCCAACGACTTCAGCCAGCAAAGCCTGTTAATGCCGGGCGGCGCGGTGGTCAATGGCGATTTTAAAAATGTCATGCCGGTAGATTTGGCCGATCCGCAGCAGATACAGGAGTTTGTGGATCACGCCTGGTACCGCTATCCGGACGATCGGCTGGGGCGTCATCCTTTTGACGGCATTACCGATCCCTGGTACAACCCGGGTGATGTCAAAGGCAGCGATACGCATATCCAGCAGCTCAACGAGCAGGAACGTTACTCCTGGATTAAAGCGCCGCGCTGGCGGGGTCATGCCATGGAAGTCGGCCCGCTTGCCCGAACGCTTATCGCGTACCACAAAGGGGATGCCGCCACCATAGAGTCGGTAGATCGCATGATGTCTGCCCTTAAACTGCCGCTCTCCGGTATCCAGTCTACGCTTGGCCGTATTTTATGCCGCGCGCACGAAGCGCAATGGGCCGTCGGTAAGCTGCAGTATTTTTTCGACAGGCTTATGACCAACCTGAAAAACGGCGACCTGGCCACCGCCAATACCGAGAAATGGGAACCGGCCAGTTGGCCGCAGCACTGCCGCGGCATCGGTTTTACCGAAGCGCCTCGTGGAGCGTTGGGACACTGGGCGTCAATACGCGATCAGAAGATTGAACTCTATCAGTGCGTGGTCCCCACCACCTGGAACGCCAGCCCGCGCGATCCTAAAAAACAGATCGGCGCCTATGAAGCGGCATTGATGGGAACGCAAATGGCGATTCCCGACCAACCGTTAGAAATCCTGAGGACGCTGCACAGCTTCGCCCCCTGCCTCGCCTGTTCAACCCACGTGCTCGGCGACGACGGCAGCGAACTGATTGCCGTCCAGGTACGCTAAGCGTTAAGGAAAAGAACGATGACTGGAAAGCTATCTCCACGCGTCGGGGAGGCGCGTGATACTGCCGTCAACCACTATGTGTTTGAAGCGCCGGTACGCCTGTGGCACTGGCTAACGGTGGCCTGCATGTTGGTACTGATGGTAACAGGCTACTTCATTGGCCGGCCCTTGCCGTCGGTGAGTGGCGAGGCGACCTATCTGTTTTACATGGGCTATATCCGGCTGATCCACTTTGCCGCCGCGATGATCTTTACCGTGTTACTGCTGGGGCGAATTTATTGGGCCTGTGTCGGCAACCGCTATTCGCGAGAGCTGTTTATCGTCCCGGTCTGGCGTCGCAGTTGGTGGCAAGGCGCTTTCTCCGTGGTCCGCTGGTATCTGTTTCTGGAGAAAAAACCGGGGAGCGACATCGGACATAACCCTGTCGCGCAGGCCGCGATGTTCGGCTATTTCCTGTTGTCGGTATTTATGATCCTCACCGGTTTCGCTCTGTTTGGCGAGCATAGCCAGTACGCCATCTTTGCGCCGTTCCGCTATGTGGTTGAATTTTTCTACTGGACCGGCGGCAACTCCATCGATATTCACAGCTGGCACCGACTGGGTATGTGGCTGATCGCCGCCTTCATCGTCGGGCACGTTTACCTCGCTATCCGGGAAGACATTATGTCCGACGATACGGTGATCTCCACCATGATCAATGGCTATCGCAGCCACAAATTCCCCAAACCGCACGACAAGGAGCCCTCATGAATGCGCAACGCGTAGTGGTGATGGGGTTAGGAAACCTGCTGTGGGCCGATGAAGGATTCGGTATCCGGGGCGCGGAGCGTTTGTATGCCCGATATCACTGGCCTGAAGAGGTAGAAATTGTGGACGGCGGTACGCAAGGGCTAAACCTGTTAGGTTATGTTGAGCAAGCCAGCCATCTCCTGCTCCTTGACGCGATCGATTACGGCCTGGCGCCGGGCAGCCTGCGAACCTATGCCGGCGAGAAAATCCCCGCGTATCTCAGCGCCAAAAAAATGAGCCTGCATCAAAACAGTTTTTCCGAAGTTCTGGCGCTGGCCGACATCCGCGGGCATCTGCCCTGTCACATTGCGCTGGTCGGTCTGCAACCGGCGCACCTGGACGACTACGGCGGTAGCCTGAGCGAAATAGCTCGCGGCCAGCTACCGGCGGCGGAACAGGCCGCCCTGGCGCAACTGGCCGCCTGGGGGATCGTACCGCAGGCAAACGAGGTCGCACGCTGCCTGAACTATAAATGCCTGTCGATGGAAAATTATGAGGGAGTGCGCATACGTCAGTATCAGACACGTCTGGAGGGCAAAAGAAGTGGCGAATGACACCCCGTTCTCTGCGCTATGGCAACGCCTGTTAACCCGTGGATGGCAACCGGTAGAGGCTTCTACGGTAGACGACTGGATCAAACGGGTTGGAGATGGCGTCATCCTGTTAAGTAGCGATCCGCGGCGTACGCCGGAAGTCAGCGATAACCCGGTGATGATTGCCGAACTCCTGCGTGAGTTCCCGCAGTTTGACTGGCAGGTGGCGGTGGCCGACCTTGAACAAAGCGAAGCTATCGGCGATCGCTTTAATGTACGTCGGTTTCCGGCGACGTTGGTTTTTACAGACGGCGAGCTACGCGGCGCGCTCAGCGGCATTCATCCCTGGGCTGAACTGCTCACGCTGATGCGTTCGATGGTTGACACTCCCGCAGCGCAGGAGACAGTACAATGAGCAACGCCTTTTTTCATCTGCTGGGGCCAGGTACGCAGCCTGATGACGCTAGTTTCTCGATGAATCCCTTACCGCTCACCTGTCAGGTCAATGGCGACCCAAGTATGGCGGCGCTGGAGCGCTGCGCTCACAGCCCGGCGGTGATGGCATTGTTGACCGATCTGCGAGGTCAGCTTGCCCGGCGCATCCCGGAAGTCGGCGACGTGCTGGGATGGGAGTTATCTCCCCTGAATGCCGATGATCTCTCATTCCTCAATACGCTATTGGGCGAAGGCGAAGTCTCGGTACGCATTCAGCATCCGGACGGGAGTGAAAGCGAGATCCAGGAGACCATCTTCTGCGGCCTGTGGCGGGTACGCCATCTGCATAACCGACGTCTGCTGACGGATCGTCTGGAAGCGGGTAGCGCGCCCCTGACATTATGGCAAGCGGCTACCGCCGATACGCTGCCTGACGACTCTCTACTGCCTCCGCCTGTCGCTGGCCTGATGAATGGACTGCCGCTGGCCCATGAATTATTGGCGCACGTACGCGATCCGGCGTTGCAACCTCACAGCATCAATTTGACCCAACTGCCGCTCAGCGAGGCCGATCGCCTTTTTCTGGCGCGTTTATGCGGACACGGGAACATCCAGATTCGCATCTCCGGGTATGGCGAAAGCCAAATCAACGCCACAGCATTGCGCCATCTCTGGCATGTGCGCTGTCTGGACGCCCTTAAAGGGCCATTGCTCGATAGCTATGAGATTTGTCTTTTGCCGGAGCTGGTACTGGCGGCCCCGGAAGATCTGGCCGATTCGCGCCAGCGCCTGGATGAAGTCTGCCGATGGCTGGAGACGCGCTAACGCTCTCAACAGGAACGTCACCGGTGTCCGGTACTGATTAGCTTTTTACTCTCTTTCTGCCTACAGGAGTTAGCATGTGGGATGTCATTGACTTATCGCGCTGGCAGTTTGCGCTGACCGCGCTGTATCACTTTTTATTTGTTCCTCTTACGCTTGGGCTGATTTTTTTGCTGGCCGTCATGGAGACGATCTATGTGATGACGGGGAAAACCGTCTACCGCGATATGACGCGTTTCTGGGGCAAGCTCTTCGGGATCAATTTTGCTCTCGGTGTGGCTACCGGCCTGACCATGGAGTTTCAGTTCGGGACTAACTGGTCGCTCTATTCGAACTATGTGGGCGATATTTTCGGCGCGCCGCTGGCGATGGAAGCGTTACTGGCCTTCTTTCTCGAATCCACTTTTGTCGGCCTGTTCTTTTTCGGCTGGCAGCGGCTGAATAAATACCAACACCTGCTGGTCACCTGGCTGGTGGCCTTCGGCTCCAATATTTCAGCATTATGGATTCTGAATGCCAATGGCTGGATGCAGTATCCTACCGGCGCTCATTTCAACATCGATACGTTACGGATGGAAATGAGCAGCTTCAGCGATCTGGTCTTTAACCCGGTGAGCCAGGTGAAATTCGTCCATACCGTCATGTCCGGTTATGTCACCGGCGCCATGTTTATTATGTCTATCAGCGCCTGGTATCTGCTACGTGGCCGCGAGCGTGAGGTGGCCTTGCGCTCGTTTGCTATCGGCTCAGTATTCGGCACCCTGGCCATTCTGGGAACCCTGCAACTGGGCGACAGTTCGGCCTACGAGGTCGCCCAAATTCAGCCGGTGAAACTGGCGGCGATGGAAGGCGAATGGCAAACCGAACCCGCGCCCGCGCCGTTTCATCTGATTGCCTGGCCGCAGCAGGAACAGGAGCGTAATGCATTTGCCGTGAAGATCCCTGCTCTGCTGGGTATTCTGGCCACCCATTCGCTGGATACGCCAGTTCCGGGGTTAAAAAACCTGATGGACGACGCTCTGCCGCGCCTGAAGCGTGGCCGGGAGGCCTGGCTGCTCATGCAGGATATAGCGCAAGGCAATCGCTCGCCACAGGTACTGAATGCGTTTCACGCCGTTGAGGGCGATCTGGGGTACGGCATTCTGCTGGCGAAATATGCCCCGGATATGAACCATGTGACGCCGGAGCAGTATCGTGCGGCCCAGCGTGGCGCTATTCCTCAGGTGGCGCCGGTGTTCTGGAGTTTCCGTATTATGGTCGGCTGCGGTTCGCTGCTGTTAGTGGTGATGTTGATTGCGTTGATACAGACGCTGCGAATGCGTATCGACCAGCATCGCTGGGTATTGCGTATGACGCTGTGGAGCCTGCCGTTACCGTGGATTGCCATTGAAGCCGGTTGGTTTATGACGGAGTTTGGCCGTCAGCCCTGGGCGATTCAGGACATTCTGCCGACCTGGTACGCTCACTCCGCGCTGACGCCGGGCCAGTTGGCCTTCTCAATGGGGCTTATCCTCGGACTTTACACCCTGTTTTTAATCGCGGAAGTCTATCTGATGCAGAAGTACGCGCGTCTTGGGCCGAGCGCCATGCAACATCAACAACAAGCGCAACAACAGGGATAAAGGAGACAATCATGTTGGATTATGAAACGTTGCGGTTCATTTGGTGGCTGCTGATCGGCGTCATCCTGGTGGCATTTATGGTAACTGACGGGTTTGATATGGGTGTCGGTTGCCTGCTCCCGCTGATAGCGCGCAACGATGACGAACGCCGGGTATTGATCAATAGCGTGGGCGCCCACTGGGAAGGAAACCAGGTATGGTTGATTCTCGCGGGCGGGGCATTATTCGCCGCCTGGCCACGGGTCTATGCCGCCGCGTTTTCCGGTTTTTATGTGGCGATGATCCTGGTGCTGTGTGCCCTCCTCTTTCGCCCGCTGGCCTTTGATTATCGGGGTAAAATCGCCAATGCCCGCTGGCGCGCGCTGTGGGATACCGGTCTGGTTATCGGCAGCCTGGTTCCCCCAGTCGTATTCGGCATCGCGTTCGGCAACCTGTTTTTAGGCGTGCCGTTTGCCTTCACGCCGCAGCTTCATGTTGACTATTTTGGCACCTTCTGGCAGTTACTCTCGCCCTTTGCCCTACTGTGTGGATTATTGAGCCTGTCGTTGGTGATTATGCAAGGAGGCGTCTGGTTACAGTTGAAAACGGAGGGCGTTATTCGTCAACGGGCTCTGTCGGCCACCCGCCACAGCGCGCTGCTGATCGTGATCTGCTTCCTGCTGGCCGGTTACTGGCTGTGGGCCGGCGTTGATGGCTTTGTCTTGCTCACGCAGGATGCCAACGGCCCTTCCAATCCGCTCTTAAAAGGCGTGGCGATACTCCCTGGCGCATGGATGAACCACTTTATACGCTCGCCGCTACTGCTCATCATCCCGTTGCTCGGTATGATCCTGCCGATTCTGGCTTTCTATGCCTGCCTTCGCGGTCAGACTATTCGTGGATTTCTGTTCGCTTCCCTGACCCAGGCCTGCGTCATCTTTACCGCCGGCATAACGCTATTTCCTTTTGTGATGCCGTCGAGTGTTAGTCCTCTCTCCAGCCTGACGGTGTGGGACAGCACCTCCAGCCAGATGACGCTCGAAATCATGCTGGTGATTGTGCTGATTTTTCTGCCAATCGTACTGCTCTATACGCTGTGGAGCTATTACAAAATGTTGGGGCGTATCAACCTGGAGACCCTCCGCCGCAACGATCATGAACTTTATTAGGGAGCGGGAGCGATGTGGTATTTACTGTGGTTTGTCGGCATTCTGCTGATGTGCTCACTGTCGACACTGGCGCTGGTATGGCTTGAGTCGCGTCAACAATAAAGAGGTAAACCGGGGCCAGCGCCGTCTGACTCCGGTTATTTTTATCTTTATACGCGCCTGGCGAAGACGTTTCCCCGCCGACAGGACGACATAACATTGATACATGTCGTTATCATAATGTTTACTTTTAGAGGTGCGTCATAATTATGACAAATAGCCACCTTGCACATATTTCGCATATTTAAGCAATTAATTGCATAATTAGCAATATATCACCTCTTATAGCGGATAGTTAACCACTTCCCATCCAAAATCATAACGAAAATCCAACTGCCTGCCATTTTTGATCTGAGTTAATTGTTTAAAAAAGTGTTAAATTTATCGCTACATGGTGTGATCTACTATGTACCACGGTCAATTAAAGAACATATTACTTTTATCACTAAGGTTTATCATGGATAAGTTATCTTACGCTTCAGATAGCAGCACATCTGCCTGGAATACCTACCTGCAACAAATCGAGCGTGTGGCCCCTTATCTGGGCGAGTTATCCCCCTGGGTGGATACTCTGCGCCACCCAAAACGCGCTCTGATCGTCGATATTCCGGTACAAATGGATGATGGCACTATTCGTCATTTCGAAGGATATCGCGTGCAGCACAACCTCTCCCGAGGTCCGGGTAAAGGCGGTGTTCGCTACCATCCTGACGTTGATCTCAATGAAGTGATGGCCCTGTCAGCATGGATGACCATCAAATGTGCCGCGCTGAACCTGCCATACGGCGGCGCTAAAGGCGGTATCCGCGTCGATCCGTTCTCGCTGTCGGAAGGTGAACTGGAGCGTTTGACCCGCCGCTATACCAGCGAGATCGGCATTATCATCGGGCCGCAGAAAGATATTCCTGCGCCGGATGTCGGCACCAACGGTAAAGTGATGGCCTGGATGATGGATACGTATTCCATGAATCATGGCACGACGGTCACTGGCGTCGTCACCGGTAAGCCTATCCATCTTGGCGGTTCGCTGGGCCGTGAAAAAGCGACGGGGCGCGGCGTTTTTGTCAGCGGGCTGGAAGCCGCACGTCGGGCGAATATTGCTGTTGAAGGCGCTCGCGTTGCGGTTCAGGGTTTTGGTAACGTCGGCAGCGAAGCCGCGCGTCTGTTTGCAGGCGCTGGCGCCCGTGTCGTGGCGATTCAGGATCATACCGCGACCCTGTTTAACGCCACCGGTATTGACATGAAGGCGCTCACGGCATGGCAGACAGAACACAAACAGATAGCCGGTTTCCCGGGCGCGGAAACTATCGCCAGCGATGCGTTCTGGCGTCTGGAGATGGATATTCTGATCCCGGCGGCGCTTGAAGGTCAGATAACTCGTCAGCGCGCGGAAGCCCTGACGTGTAAGCTGGTGCTGGAAGGGGCTAACGGCCCGACCTATCCGGATGCTGATGATGTTCTGGCCAGCCGTGGTATCCTTGTGGTGCCTGACGTGGTCTGTAACGCAGGCGGCGTAACCGTCAGCTACTTCGAATGGGTACAAGATATGGCCAGCTTCTTCTGGAGCGAAGAAGAGATCAACGCGCGCATGGACAAAATCATGACCGACGCGATCGTCCATGTCTGGGAGAAAGCGGCTGAGAAATCCTGTTCTCTGCGCACCGCAGCCTATATTGTCGCCTGTGAGCGCATTCTGTTGGCCCGTAAAGATCGCGGTATCTATCCGGGTTAAGGCTACAAGTTATTGCGCTAAAATCCACGTCCCGGCGTGGATTTTTTGTCTGTATCCCCCGTTTTCCACGCGCGCGCCGATAAATTCTGTCTCAATAAAATGTCTGTTTGTTCGCAAAATAGCGGTTCAATCACGCGTATCTGGTCATCGTAGACTAAGGTTTTGTCATGGTAAATGCCGTTGGCTTTGGCTCACCGCTAAGGAGATAACTTGATGATACCCCCAGAGATTCGCCGTTCTGTTCTACTACAGAAAGCCATAAAACTGGCGCTGGCAGGGACGCTGCTGACGTTTGCATCGTTTTCGGCGACTGCCGCAGACCCGTCTTCCGACACTGAAACTCCGCAGCCGCCGGATATTTTGCTTGGCCCGCTCTTTAATGATGTCCAGAATGCAAAACTCTTCCCCGATCAGAAAACCTTTGCTGACGCCATACCTAATAGCGATCCGCTCATGATTCTTGCGGATTATCGTATGCAGCGGAACCAGTCCGGCTTCGATTTGCGTCATTTTGTTGATGTTAACTTCACCCTGCCGAAAGCGGGTGAAAAATATGTCCCGCCTGCCGGGCAGTCATTGCGTGAACATATTGATGGCCTGTGGCCGGTGCTGACCCGTTCAACTAAAAACGTCGAAAAGTGGGACTCGCTCTTGCCGTTGCCTGAATCCTATGTCGTACCGGGTGGGCGATTCAGAGAGATTTACTACTGGGACAGCTATTTTACGATGCTGGGGCTGGCGGAAAGCGGGCACTGGGATAAGGTGGCGGATATGGTAGCGAACTTTGGTTACGAAATTGACGCCTGGGGGCATATTCCTAACGGCAACCGTACCTACTACCTGAGTCGTTCGCAGCCGCCTTTCTTTGCGTTTATGGTTGAGTTACTGGCGCAACATGAAGGTGACGATGCGCTGAAAGAATACCTGCCGCAACTGCAAAAAGAGTACGCCTACTGGATGGAGGGCGTTGAGACATTGCAGCCAGGGCAACAAAACCAACGCGTCGTCAAACTGGAAGACGGTAGCGTTCTCAACCGCTACTGGGACGATCGGGATACGCCCCGCCCTGAATCCTGGGTTGAAGATATCGCTACCGTCAAAAGCAACCCCAACCGCCCGGCAACGGAGATCTATCGGGACCTCCGTTCTGCTGCCGCCTCCGGCTGGGATTTCAGCTCCCGCTGGATGGATAATCCGCAGCAGCTCAGTACCATTCGTACCACCACTATTGTCCCTGTCGATCTTAACGCTCTGCTGTATCAGCTGGAGAAAACCCTCGCCCGCGCCAGCGCTGCGGCGGGCGATCGGGCCAAAGCCTCGCACTATGACGCGCTGGCCAACGCGCGGCAAAAAGCCATTGAAATGCATCTGTGGAATAACAAAGAGGGTTGGTATGCCGACTACGATCTGAAGAACAATAAAATCCGTGACCAACTCACCGCTGCCGCGCTGTTCCCGCTCTATGTAAACGCCGCCGCGAAAGATCGCGCCGCGAAAGTGGCGGCGGCGGCCCAGGCGCATCTGCTACAGCCTGGCGGGCTGGCTACCACCTCGGTTAAAAGCGGACAGCAATGGGATGCGCCAAACGGCTGGGCGCCGTTACAATGGGTCGCTGCCGAAGGATTGCAAAATTATGGGCAGGATGACGTGGCAATGGAAGTCACCTGGCGCTTTTTAACCAATGTGCAGCACACCTACGATCGCGAGAAAAAACTGGTCGAAAAATATGACGTCAGCAGCACCGGAACCGGCGGTGGCGGCGGCGAATATCCACTTCAGGACGGCTTTGGCTGGACCAACGGCGTGACGCTGAAAATGCTCGATCTGATTTGTCCGCAGGAAAAACCGTGCGATAGCGTACCGTCTACTCGTCCGGCATCGTTAAGCGCAACGCCGACAAAAACGCCGTCTGCAGCGACGCAGTAACGCGTGTTTATAGTAGGTTGACCCGGCGCTGACCGGGTCAACGCTTACACGTTCTGCAGCGGTTAGCCGCGTCGCAGAAGGCGGAAAATCACCAGCACCATAATCGCGCCCACCACGGCGACCAGGAAACTGTGCAGATTAAAGCCGCTGATACTGCCGCCAATACCAAACATCGTCGCCAGCCATCCGCCAACGACCGCCCCGACAATACCGAGAATACAGGTCAGGATAAATCCCCCGCCATCGCGCCCCGGCATAAGCAATTTGGCGATAACGCCGGCAATCAAACCAAAAACAATCCAGGCGATAATTCCCATTTGCGAACCCTCTTTCCAGTAAAAACGTTTTAAGTATAGGCAAAGTCGAGCGTCGCATTTCTGAACACTGATTTATCTCGCGGACATAAAAATTTATTTATCGCTATTAAGTTCTTTCTACCGATGCCGATAACCCAACGATAGTCTGCGTATCAGGGGTTATTTCGTGTGAGTGGTTACAATGAGCAGTTCCTGAAAAAAAATCCATTAGCGATATTAGGCGTGCTACGGGATTTAAATAAAAATCAGGTTCCACTGCGTATTTCATGGGCGCATGGTCAATTCATTAGTAAAATTTTGGCGGTAGACCCGGAAAAACTCATCGTGGATTACGGCAGCCAGGAATATGAAAATAGCGCCGTATTACGTGCCGGGCAGGTAGCCATTATCGCAGAAACACAGGGCGCAAAAGTCGAGTTCACGTTGCCGCAACTCGTTACAGGCGAATATCAGCGGCTGCCGGCCTTTATCACGCCCCTGCCGTCGTCACTGTGGTTTGTCCAGCGCCGGGAGTATTTTCGTATTGGCGCACCGCTGTATCCGCCTTATTACGGCGTCACCACGCTACCGGACACCCGTACGTTACGTTTTCGCCTGTTTGATCTTTCCCTGGGCGGCATGGGCGCGCTACTGGAATCCGCCATCCCCGACGGACTAATCGAAGGCGCGCGCTTTTCGCAGGTTGAACTGAACATGGGGCCATGGGGTATTTTTCACGTTGACGCCCAGCTTATCGCCATCAGCGAGCGTAAGGTGATTGATGGGAAAAATGAAACGATCACCACTCCCCGCCTGAGCTTTCGTTTCCTTAACGTCAGCCCGGCGGTAGAGCGGGAGTTGCAGCGGATTATTTTTTCGCTTGAGCGCGAGGCCCGAGAAAGAGCGAATAAAGTGCGAGAATAATCTTCACGCTAAACTACATGGCGTCCAGCGCCTGCTGAAGCTTCCAGATATAGCGCGGCGCCTGCGGCGCGGGATGATTATCAACAACATGTTCAAAAAACTCGTCCGCATCCAGATCGTTAATTTTTTCTATCGCCTTCTTCCTGTCGGATGAAAAAGTACGCAATAACGCGCCTGAGCCGTTAGCATAAGAGACGACCAGCGCATATTGCATCACCTGCGGATCTTTGATGCCGGCCAGCGGCCCATTTTCCAGAATGCTCAGATACGCCGCGCCCATTGAGATGTTACGCTCAGGGTTTTTCAGCTCGCTGGTGGTCGGTTCGCCACGCCAGCCCATACGACGGTAAACGTCGCGCCCGGAGGTCGACGCCTTTAACTGCATCAGGCCAATCGCATTGGACTTACTAACCGCGTTAGGGTTGCCGCCGGATTCAATGGCGATAATCGCGGTGATTAAATGCGGATCAACCCCCCATGCCGCCCCGGCTTTTTCACTGATGGGCATCCACTGCATCGCACGCTTTACAGGCACTTCGGCATTCCACGGCGGATTCCTGTAATCCTGTTTTGAGCTACAGCCAGCGAGTATTACTACCAAAAAAGCAAACCATCTTAATTTCACGTCATCTATCCTTATAGCCGTAACTTATCTGCCGAAGAGGTCATACCGCCCCGGCCAGGCACTTAGGTTGCCTCCCTGGTGCGCATCCAGAAACGTCGCACAACGAGGGACATCGCCTAATATATGCGGCATGATATACATTTGCATTCTATTGTCAGCAAGGAATTACCATGTCTCTGTTTCATTTAATCGCCCCGTCGGGCTACTGTATTAACCAACAGGCCGCGTTACGCGGCGTTCAGCGCCTGACTGACGCGGGTCATCAGGTGGAGAATGACGAGGTGATTCGTCGCCGCTTTCAGCGTTTTGCCGGTACGGACGCGGAACGGCTGGCCGATGTTAATTCGCTGGCCTCGCTAACGTCGCCGGATACAATCGTCATGCCGGTTCGCGGCGGCTATGGCGCCAGCCGCTTGTTGGATCGTATCGACTGGCAGGCGCTCGCCTCCCGGCAACAGCGCGATCCCTTACTGATTTGCGGTCATAGCGATTTTACGGCGATTCAGGCTGGACTCCTGGCGCAGGCCAATGTCATCACCTTTAGCGGTCCTATGCTGGCGGCAAATTTTGGCGCCGAAACGCTGAATACGTTCACCGAGCAACATTTCTGGCTGGCGCTACGCAAGGCGCAATTTACCGTAGAGTGGCAAGGCGACGGCCCTCAGTGCGACGTACAGGGCACCTTATGGGGCGGAAATCTGGCGATGTTGATTTCCCTTATCGGTACGCCCTGGATGCCGACTATCGATAAAGGAATTTTAGTGCTGGAAGATGTCAATGAGCATCCTTTCCGGGTGGAGCGTATGCTTTTGCAACTGGAGTACGCCGGAATTTTAAACCGCCAGAGCGCCATCGTTCTCGGCAGCTTTAGCGGCGCGGCGCCCAACGAGTATGACGCCGGCTATTCTCTGGAGAGCGTCTACGCGTTTTTACGTTCCCGTCTGTCCGTTCCGCTGATTACCGGTCTCGACTTCGGGCATGAACAGCGTACGGTAACGCTCCCTATCGGGGCAAACGCGACGCTTAAAAATACGCGCCAGGGGACTCAACTCACTTTATCTGGTCATCCTACGCTGCAATTGTAAAAAAAGTCCCCGACAGGCTAAGTAAAACGCTGCCCTGGCCGTTATTATGTTAATGTTAAATAATACGAAGTCGTGTGAGTCAGGAGATATAAAACGTTGGATGCTGCAACAATTATTAGTCTATTTATTTTAGGTTCCATCCTTGTAACCAGCAGTATCCTGTTAAGTTCATTCTCATCGCGACTGGGTATCCCGATTCTGGTCATTTTTCTCGCCATTGGGATGTTAGCGGGTGTGGATGGCATTGGCGGTATTCCTTTCGATAATTATCCTTTCGCTTATATGGTCAGTAACCTAGCGCTGGCGATTATTTTACTCGATGGCGGCATGCGCACCCAGGCCAGCTCTTTCCGGGTAGCGCTGGGCCCCGCGCTGTCGCTGGCGACGCTCGGCGTACTAATCACGTCGGGGTTAACAGGTATGATGGCCGCCTGGCTGTTTCATCTGGATCTTATCGAAGGTCTGCTTATCGGCGCGATAGTCGGTTCCACTGACGCCGCAGCGGTCTTTTCTCTGCTTGGCGGCAAAGGGCTAAACGAACGTGTAGGCTCCACGCTGGAGATCGAATCGGGAAGTAACGACCCGATGGCCGTTTTTCTGACCATTACATTAATTGAGATGATCCAGAAGCATGAAACCGGCCTGGACTGGATGTTTGCCGTCCATATTATCCAACAGTTCGGTCTCGGTATTGTTTTTGGCCTGGGCGGCGGTTACCTGCTACAGCAGATGATCAACCGTATTTCTCTGCCCAGCGGCTTGTATCCGATGCTGGCGCTCAGCGGCGGTATTCTGATTTTTGCTTTGACGACCGCGCTTGAAGGCAGCGGCATTCTCGCGGTCTATTTGTGCGGATTCCTGTTAGGAAACCGCCCGATTCGCAACCGTTACGGCATCCTGCAAAACTTTGACGGACTGGCCTGGCTGGCGCAGATCGCGATGTTCCTGGTCCTGGGGCTGTTGGTGACGCCTTCCGATCTGTGGCCGATTGCCGTCCCTGCGCTTATTCTCTCCATCTGGATGATTTTCTTCGCCCGCCCACTGTCGGTGTTTACCGGCCTGCTGCCATTTCGCGGCTTCAATCTTCGGGAGCGCATTTTCATCAGTTGGGTCGGACTGCGCGGCGCGGTGCCGATTATTCTCGCCGTTTTCCCGATGATGGCCGGGCTTGAAAACGCTCGCCTGTTCTTTAATGTCGCTTTCTTTGTGGTACTGGTGTCGCTGCTCCTGCAGGGAACATCGCTGTCATGGGCGGCGAAGAGAGCTAAAGTGGTCGTGCCTCCGGTTGGCTGGCCAGTATCGCGCGTGGGGCTTGACATCCATCCTGATAATCCGTGGGAGCAATTCATTTATCAGTTGAGCGCCGACAAATGGTGCGTCGGCGCGGCGTTGCGCGACCTGCATATGCCGAACGAAACCCGCATTGCCGCGCTATTTCGCAATAATGAACTGTTTCACCCCACGGGTAGCACTCGCCTGCAGGAAGGCGACGTACTCTGCGTGATTGGCCGGGAGCGCGATCTGCCAGCGCTGGGCAAATTGTTTAGCCAGTCGCCGCCGGTTTCGTTAGATCAGCGTTTCTTTGGCGATTTTATCCTCGAAGCGAATGCGAAATTCGCCGACGTGGCGCTTATCTACGGGCTGGAAGAAGGAACGGAATACCGGGATAAACAACAAACTCTGGGTGAAATCATACAGCAGCTGCTGGGCGCTGCGCCGGTCGTCGGCGATCAGGTGGAGTTTGGCGGCATGATTTGGACGGTAGCTGAAAAAGAAGATAACGTGGTACGCAAGATTGGGGTACGCGTCGCCGAAGACGAAGCAGAATAAGGTCGCCTGGCAACGTCGACCCGCCCCCAGGTGGACCGGTCGACGCCTTAGTCTGAGTTAGGTTACGTTGTCACAAATGGCACGCGCGGCGCTACGGCGCACAGTAGCTCATAGCCCAGCGTGCCTGCCGCAGAGGCGACATCATCGACCTTAATTTCTTTGCCCCATAATTCAACCGGCGTGCCGATTCCCGCCTGCGGACACGGCGTCAAATCCACCGCCAGCATATCCATTGAAACGGTGCCTACTGTTCTGGTACGGATACCGTCCACCAGCACAGGCGTCCCGGTCGGCGCATGGCGTGGATAGCCATCGGCATAACCCGCCGCGACGATGCCAATGCGTTGTTCCTGAGTCACAGAATACCCTCCGCCATAGCCTACCCTTTCACCCGCGTTCAGCGTCTGCACGCCAATAATTTCGCTACTCAGCGTCATCACGGGTTTTAGTCCGGTATCGGCAATATCCCGCCACTGTCCTGACGGCGACGCGCCGTACAAAATAATGCCCGGCCTGACCCAGTCATAATGCGCCCAGGGATGCCACAGCGTCGCTGCCGAATTTGATAACGAGTATGAACATTGAAGGCCTTCTGTCGCCAGCGCAATACGCCTCATCGCCTCCCCGATACCTTCCGGATGATCGGCCTGAGCAAAATGTGACATCAGGGTCATTTCACCGACATTGCGCATTGCCCGCAATTGCTGCCAGACGGTCTGCGCCCGCTCAGGCTGAAAACCGAGTCGGTTCATGCCGCTGTTGACTTTGACATAGATATCCAGCGGCGCGTTAAGCCGCGCATTTTGCAGCGCTTTCAACTGCCAGTTACTGTGGATGCAGGTGGTCAGCCGATAAGTGTCATACGCCTCCAGGTCTTGCGCATGGAAAAACCCCTCCAGCATCAATATCGGCCCTTTCCACCCGCGCTCACGCAGGGTAATCGCCTCTTCAAGGTTGAGCATAGCGAAACCATCTGTGGCGCCCAGCGCGCTCCAGACGCGTTCAATACCGTGGCCGTAGGCGTTGGCTTTCACTACCGACCAGACGCGCGCCTCTGGGGCCGCCCGGCGCACAATAGCCAAATTTTGTTTCATTACCTGTAAATCAAGGCTGGCCTGTATAGGGCGGGTCATTTCACTTCCTTTATCAGTTATGCGCGCTATGCAAACGTTGCGGGGGGTGGGCGTAAAATCGGAACGGTATCGCGCCACGCTCAGATCGTCGTAGGGTATCGCTGGCGTGCGACCCGACAAGATATCGCTTAACAACTGGCCTGAACCGCAGGCCATCGTCCAGCCTAAGGTGCCGTGTCCAGTATTAAGCCACAGATTTTTATAACGGGTGCGTCCTACTACCGGCGTGCCGTCCGGCGTCATGGGGCGCAGGCCGGTCCAGAATGTGGCCTGCTCAATATGACCGCCGCGCGGAAAGAGATCGCGCACAACCATCTCCAGCGTCTCGCGGCGCGGTTGCAGTAAGTCGGTATTAAAGCCCACGATTTCCGCCATTCCCCCCACGCGAATACGCTTATCAAAACGCGTAATAGCGATTTTGTAGGTTTCATCAAGAATCGTCGATACCGGCGCGCCGTCTGGCTCGACGATTGGGATGGTTAATGAATAGCCTTTCAGCGGATATACCGGGATATCAACAATGCCTTTAAGCATCGCCGTCGAATACGATCCAAACGCCATAACATACGCATCTGCTTTAATGATCTCATCGGCGCATTTCACGCCGTAAATCTGATCATTTTCGTACAGTAATTTTTCCACGGGAGTATTAAAGCGAAAGGTTACGCCCGCCTGCTCCGCCATGCGCGCCAGACGCTGGGTAAAGAGCTGACAGTCCCCGGTTTCATCATTCGGTAAGCGCAGTCCGCCGGTTAATTTATGCGCAACCTCAGCCAGAGCGGGTTCAACTTCCGCCAGTCGGCTGGATTCCAGGAGCTGATACGGCACCCCGGCATCTTCCAGCACGGCGATATCACGGGTGGCGTTCTCATACTGTTGCGCGGTGCGGAAGAGTTGTAGCGTTCCCCCCTGGCGGCCTTCATATTCGATACCGGTCGCGGCGCGTAGCGTTTTCAGACAGTCGCGACTATATTCCGCCAGGCGCACCATGCGGCCTTTATTTTCCATATAATGCCGGGTATCGCAGTTACGCAGCATTTGCCACATCCACTTCAGTTGAAATGGGGTGCCATCCAGACGCACCGCCAGCGGCGCATGGCGCTGGAACATCCATTTTATCGCCTTCAGCGGTACGCCAGGGGCCGCCCAGGGCGCCGCATATCCCGGTGAAATTTGTCCGGCATTCGCCGCGCTGGTTTCTTGCGCCGGGCCGGATTCGCGATCGATGACGGTGACATCATGCCCCGCCTGACTCAAGTACCAGGCGCTGGTCACGCCAACTACGCCACTCCCCAGGATGACAACTCGCATAGCCACTCCGTTAATAGTAAAAGAACAATCTTCTGATTACATCTTGATAACCCAGATGAAAATATTATTCAACATATGACTTTTTTATGGTGACGTGCTTCACATATACCCTAAAGACAAGCGATCCCACTGGTTTGGGATCTCCTGCTACGCGGCATGGCTATACAGCATAAAATGATGCCAATACCCGATTTTTTGCCGTTCAATGTGGAGGAAATCGCAAAGAAAAGTTTTCACGATCAAGTCGTTTTTTAACATGGTGTTCTATGCTTGAAAGGAGGCGCTCCATACAGAGAGCGTCGCCAACAATGAGGGTGCGCGAATGGCAATGATTGATTCCATGAACAAGGACACCACACGTTTGAGCGATGGACCCAACTGGACATTTGATCTGCTGGATGTCTATCTGGCAGAGATAGACCGCGTGGCGAAGCTCTACCAACTGGATACTTACCCGCACCAAATTGAAGTCATCACTTCCGAACAGATGATGGACGCCTACTCCAGCGTCGGGATGCCGATCAACTATCCGCACTGGTCGTTTGGCAAAAAGTTCATTGAGACGGAACGTCTGTATAAGCATGGTCAACAAGGACTGGCTTATGAAATTGTGATCAACTCTAATCCCTGCATTGCCTACCTGATGGAAGAGAACACCATCACCATGCAAGCGCTGGTCATGGCGCACGCCTGTTACGGCCACAACTCCTTTTTTAAAAATAATTATCTCTTCCGGAGCTGGACGGATGCCAGCTCTATCGTCGACTACCTGATTTTCGCCCGGAATTACATTACCCGCTGTGAAGAACGCTACGGAGTGGATGAAGTAGAAAAACTGCTCGACTCCTGCCACGCGCTGATGAATTACGGCGTCGATCGCTATAAGCGCCCGCAGAAAATCTCGTTGCAGGAAGAGAAAGCGCGACAAAAAAGCCGGGAAGAGTATCTACAAAGCCAGGTGAATATGCTGTGGCGCACGCTGCCAAAACGCGAGGAAGAAAAAACTGTCGCCGAAGCACGCCGCTTTCCCGCTGAACCGCAGGAAAACCTGCTCTATTTTATGGAGAAAAACGCCCCGTTGCTCGAGCCGTGGCAGCGCGAAATTCTGCGCATCGTGCGTAAAGTCAGCCAGTATTTTTATCCGCAGAAACAGACGCAGGTCATGAACGAGGGCTGGGCGACCTTCTGGCACTACACCATCCTGAACCATCTGTATGATGAAGGCAAAGTGACGGAACGCTTTATGCTGGAGTTTTTACACAGCCATACCAATGTCGTATTTCAGCCGCCCTATAATAGCCCCTGGTATAGCGGAATTAACCCCTATGCGCTCGGCTTTGCCATGTTCCAGGATATCAAACGTATTTGTCAGTCGCCCACGGATGAAGATAAATACTGGTTTCCGGATATTGCCGGTTCCGACTGGCTGGAAACGCTGCACTTCGCCATGCGCGATTTTAAAGATGAAAGCTTTATCAGCCAGTTCCTGCCGCCAAAAGTGATGCGTGATTTCCGTTTCTTCACGGTACTTGATGATGACAGGCATAATTATCTGGAGATCTCCGCCATTCATAACGAAGAAGGTTATCGGGAGATTCGATCAAAACTGTCGTCACAGTATAACCTGAGCAACCTGGAGCCGAATATTCAGGTCTGGAATGTGGATTTACGCGGCGACAGATCGCTGACGTTGCGTTATATCCCGCATAACCGCGCACCGCTGGATAAAGGCCGCAAAGAGGTGCTGAAACATGTGCATCGGTTATGGGGCTTTGATGTGATGCTGGAGCAACAAAATGAGGATGGCAGCGTAGAACTGCTGGAGCGTTGTCCGCCGCGCATGAACACGCTGTAATCGAGATGCTGCCCGGTAGTGTTTGCGCCTACCGGGCATCGCGGGATTATCGTCCCTGAATCGCTAAATCGCCGGGCAGATTTTTCTGCATCCGATGCCAAATCTCGCCGCTGTCATGCCCGTAACGTCGCACCGTTTCATACACCTGGTCGTGCGCGCCCTGCTCGCATAACGACGATAATTTATGATAGAAACCCAGTGCCAGACTGCGCGCTTCCGGATTGGCGAAATAGTGGCGACCAATGCGGGTGTATAACCCTTTCATGCCGTTCAGGATCAAGCCGTAAATAGGATTGCCGGAGGCGAATGCCAGACCACGAAAGATGTTATAGTCCAGATCGGCGAATGCATCGGCATGGTCGGCCACTTCGTGGGCAGTGGCCAGCACTTCCTGCGCCTTATCCGGGTGTTGACGCAACGCGGTACGAATAAAGATAGTAGAAATATTGGTACGCACCGACAACAAATTGTCGATCAGTTGCGGAACGCTTTCATGATCAAGGCGGGCCAGCGTTTCAAGGATATTCAGCCCTGACGTTTCCCAAAAATTATTAACCTTTGTCGGTTTGCCATGCTGAATGGTCAGCCAGCCATCTCGCGCCAGCCGCTGTAACACCTCGCGTAATGTCGTGCGCGTCACGCCGATCAGTTCGGAGAGTTCTCGTTCTGCCGGTAAGATCGTGCCAGGAGGAAAGCGGTTATTCCAGATACTTTCAATAATATACTCTTCCGCGAAACCCGCCGGGCTCTGCGCCTTAATGACCATAGTGAGATTTCCATTACACAGCAAAACATAGTTGCACTCATCATACCAGACGGGCGTAACACCTGATAGCGGACGCAATGAAGAAAAAGGGGATCAAGGCACCATTTCTGATATCGCCTGCCAATATCGTTAAGGACTTGCTTGCATTCGTCGCGCTCGCTACTCTCTGTGTTTAAACATAAAAACGCTATTTCATTTTTCTAGGTAAGGAAAAATTTCATGGAGATCTCATGGGGTCGCGCCATGTGGCGCAACTTTTTAGGCCAGTCGCCCGACTGGTACAAACTGGCACTACTTGTCTTTTTAATTGTTAACCCATTCATTTTCTTAGCTAATCCCTTTATTGCCGGTTGGCTGCTGGTGGCAGAGTTTATCTTCACTCTGGCGATGGCGTTAAAGTGTTACCCCCTGCTGCCCGGCGGGTTACTGGCCATTGAAGCCGTTATCATCGGTATGACCAGCGCCGCCCATGTACGTGAAGAGGTTGCCGCCAACCTGGAAGTCTTGCTGCTGCTGATGTTTATGGTGGCAGGCATCTACTTTATGAAGCAGTTATTGCTGTTTATTTTTACCCGTCTGTTACTCAGTATCCGCTCGAAGATGGTTCTGTCGCTGGCCTTTTGCGTCGCCGCCGCGTTCTTGTCGGCTTTCCTTGACGCGCTTACCGTCGTTGCGGTGGTGATCAGCGTCGCCGTCGGTTTTTACGGGATTTACCATCGTGTGGCCTCATCGCGCGGCGAAGAGAACGATATGCTGGACGACAGCCATATCGATCCGCATTACAAAACGGTGCTGGAGCAATTCCGCGGATTCTTGCGTAGTCTGATGATGCATGCAGGCGTGGGGACGGCGCTGGGCGGCGTCATGACCATGGTCGGGGAGCCGCAAAACCTGATCATCGCTAAAGCGGCTGGCTGGCATTTCGGCGACTTCTTTTTGCGGATGTCGCCTGTCACCGTCCCGGTACTGGTATGTGGACTGTTAACCTGTATGCTGGTCGAGAAAATGCGCTGGTTTGGCTATGGCGAAACGTTGCCCGAAAAAGTCCGCGATGTTTTACAGCAATTCGACGATCAAAGCCGTAAGAAGCGCACCCGCCAGGATAAAATTAAACTAATAGTCCAGGCGGTTATTGGCGTCTGGCTGGTTACTGCCCTCGCCCTCCATCTCGCGGAGGTGGGACTGATTGGTCTGTCGGTCATTATTCTGGCCACCGCGTTAACGGGTGTAACCGATGAACACGCCATCGGCAAAGCGTTTACCGAGTCGCTGCCGTTTACTGCGCTGTTAACCGTTTTCTTCTCCATTGTGGCGGTTATTATCGATCAACATCTTTTCGCGCCGATTATTCAGTTCGTCTTGCAAGCCTCTGAACACGCGCAGCTAACGCTGTTCTATCTCTTTAACGGCCTGTTGTCTTCCATCTCAGATAACGTCTTTGTCGGCACCATTTATATCAACGAAGCGAAGGCGGCAATGGAAAACGGCGCAATCAGCTTAAAACAGTTTGAGCTGCTAGCCGTGGCCATCAATACCGGTACTAACCTGCCATCGGTAGCGACGCCAAATGGTCAGGCGGCATTCTTATTCCTGCTGACCTCCGCGCTGGCGCCGTTAATCCGTCTCTCCTATGGCCGTATGGTCTGGATGGCGTTACCGTACACTATCGTACTGACCCTGATAGGGCTACTGTGCGTCGAATTCACTCTTGCGCCGGCCACCGAATGGATGACTCAGGCAGGATGGTTAGCAACGCTTTCGTAACGTTTGGCCGGGCAATACACCGCCCGGCTCCGATTTTTGCCTGATAATTATCCAATTACACATTATTTCATTTCCCGCTAGTGGCGCACGAATTGAATTGGTTTACACTGCGGTCTCTACGCATGTTGCAGGGAAATTATTATGTTGCGATTTTTAAACCAGTGCTCACGGGGTCGGGGCGCATGGTTACTGATGGCGTTTACCGCCCTGGCGCTGGAAATGGTGGCGCTGTGGTTCCAGCACGTCATGTTACTTAAACCTTGCGTGCTATGTATTTACGAACGTTGCGCCCTGTTTGGCGTGATGGGCGCGGGTCTGGTCGGCGCTATAGCGCCGAAAACACCGCTGCGATACGTGGCCATGGTTATCTGGATTTACAGCGCATGGCGGGGTCTACAACTGGCGTATGAACATACGATGATTCAGTTGCATCCCTCGCCGTTCATGACCTGTGACTTTATGGCGCGCTTTCCAGACTGGTTGCCGTTGGGTAAATGGCTGCCGCAGGTGTTTGTGGCATCCGGTAATTGCGCCGAACGCCAGTGGTCGTTTTTAACGCTGGAGATGCCGCAATGGCTGTTGGGGATCTTTGCCGCTTACCTTGTGGTGGCGATAGCCGTCGTCATAGCCCAGGCATTTAAGCCTAAAAAACGCGACCTGTTCGGTCGTTGATACACACGCTCCTTCGGGAGCGTTTTTTTTGCCCGAAGCGTTGTTTGCCAGTAATTAAAAGGTGTATATTAAATACATCTTTTAATCACCACATCAGGGAGATGTCTTATGTCCCTCTTACGCATCCCGGCAAACTGGAAAGTTAAACGCTCTACCCCCTTTTTCACCAAAGAGAATGTTCCGGCGGCACTGCTCTCTCATCACAACACATCGGCAGGCGTTTTCGGACAACTCTGCGTGATGGAAGGCACCGTGACCTACTATGGCTTTGCGAATGAAACCGCGACAGAACCCGAAGTGAAAGTGGTGATTAATGCCGGGCAATTCGCCACCAGTCCGCCGCAATACTGGCATCGGGTAGAGCTGAGCGATGATGCGCGGTTCAACATTCATTTTTGGGTAGAGGAAGACCATCAGGGCGAGGAAATGTATCAACAGAAAAAAGCCTGACATCGGTAAACCAGTCACCACTGGGCGGCGTCCCGCCCAGTAGCCAGGTGATTAATGGCGCTAATTAAACGCTAGAGTAGTTTAATTTTAACGTGGTATCCCTCAAGCCCTTTCATCGTTTCTCGCGGCGCGAACTCTATTTCGGAAACCTCTTGCCCGGTTTTCTTCCGTAGTTCGGCGACCTTTTTGCTAATGAGTGCCGCGATTTCCTCTTCTGCTTTATGTGTCAACTCTTCGCTGTTCATTGATTTCCTCCTTTGAACTCGCAAACGGCTAAGCGCAATAAGACAGTGTCGTCATGGACGCGCTACTATTTTAACGTACAAAAAATTATAGGCTATCTTTCTGAGGATTATCAGGATGTTTCGCTTTAGAAGATGTAAAAAACCGCCTGGCACAGACGGTGCATCAGGCGGTTGGTTAATAGCACAAGACGCTATCTACGAGGATCTTCAACCTCATTCTGGGTATCCGGGTCGAGAGGATCGTCTCCCTCTGGTGTATCCGGAATATTTTCACCAAGAAGCGGCTCATCCTCTGGTAATGGATCGACTAAATCAGGACGTTCAGACATAAAGCCTCCAACGAACCATAGTTATTAAAGATACCCTACAGCACTACTTTTGGTTTTTCTTTGGATTTTTTCCTTCGTCTTCGGGTGTCTTATCAGGCTTCCTGGGCTGATCCTTTGAAACGCGCAACGGTTGGTTATTCATGGGGTAACTCCTCAGGATAGGCAGCGATATACTGCTTTGAAAGTATAGAGTCGCCGCCATACGTGCGCGAGCGCAGCGACAAGGCGCGTCAGGGAAGAAGAGAAGGCAGTGATAACGCCAGGTGACGGAATTTGCACGCAATTCCTGGCTTCAGGGGCCGCCCAGCGTAAATTAAAGAATTGTAAACAATCAGCCGTTTTGCCGAAGACTTATTCTGCCCACGACGGTTTATTTAAAATATGATCCTGCCAGTCCCGTACTTCAGATTCTTTAACCGCGATATGACGGACAGAAATTCGCTCGCCATGCATAGCAGCTTTCGATCCAGTCAGCAGCGGATGCCACGTCGGCAAGGGCTTACCTTCCGCCAACAAACGGTAGGCGCAGGTCATCGGCAACCATTCAAAGTCTGGCAAGTTTTCGCGAGTGAGTTTGATACAGTCGGGTTCAAATTCAAAACGGCGCTCATAATGACGGCACTGGCACGTTTTGATATTTAATTGCCTGCACGCCACGTTGGTGAAGTAGATTTCATCTGTATCTTCATCCATCAGCTTATGCAGGCAGCATTGACCGCAGCCATCGCACAGCGACTCCCACTCGGCATCGGTCATTTCATCCAGGGTTTTACGTTGCCAGAAAGGTGTATCGCTCATTAAAGTATCCGCCATTGCACTAAAGCTGCACCTTATAACCAGTCTGGCCTGCAGATGCAAGTTTTACCGCCGCTGAAGGCGGCAAGCAGATTTTACAGAACGCGGGTAGACAACGTTTCGCCATTAAAACGAATGTCCAGCTCATCGCCGCTTAATAATGGCCCCACGCCTGCCGGCGTGCCGGTTAGCACCACGTCCCCGGCTTTGAGCGTAAAATAGCGGCTCATATAGGCGATAAGGGGCACAATAGGATGAATCATATCCGCGGTCGACCCTTGCTGGCGAACCTCGCCATTAACGTTAAGTCCGATAACCGTATTTTGCGGATCGCCGCAGAAGGCCGCGACAGGGATGAAGCCTGAAATCGGACATGCGTTATCAAAACCTTTGGCTTTTTCCCAGGGCTGTCCGGCCTTTTTCATTTTCCCTTGAATATCGCGCAGGGTTAAATCAAGCGCCACGCCATAACCGGCTATCGCTTTACGTACATGATCTTCGGTCGCCTGGCGGAGCGTTGCGCCAATCAGCACAGCAAGCTCAACTTCATGATGAACAGCCCCCATATCCGCCGGAATCGCCAGCGGCTGGCGAATATCACACAATGCGGTTTCCGGCTTGATAAAAAGCACGGGTTCTTCCGGCGTCGCGCTGCCCATCTCCTTGATGTGATTTGCGTAATTACTGCCCACGCAGACCACTTTACTTACCGGGTAATCAAGCAAGGCGCCTTGCCAGTTACGATGTTGATACATATTTTCCCCTAAGATCATGATGGAATTCAGGCGCGGCGCCGAATACCGTTTAACGGTCAGCGGGCGACGTATTTTGTCCTACCGAAGAAAGATGTTGTTTCAGCAAATCTTCCGGCGGCGGCGGCAATTGTAAATAATAGCCCTGCTCGCTTAACGCCTGTTTTACTTTTTCGAGCTCGGCATTGACTAATTTTTTACGTCCATCAAGCGGCAGCATCATCGCTAACTGCGGCTGACCGAATCCTTTCATCAATGCTTCAGGCACCCGCGAAAAATCGTCTTTTTTTCGACATACAAATAGGTTTGATCGCGCTTGCTACTTCTATAGATCACACAAAACATACTTTTACTCTGAATTAACGGGATGGTGACTTGCCTCAATATAATACTGACTATAACATGCCTTCTGGACTTCGGAATATCACTCCGTATCGGAGATGATAAATAGCAAATTGAGTAAGGCCAGGATGTCAAACACGCCAATCGAGCTTAAAGGCAGTAGCTTCACCTTATCAGTGGTTCATTTGCATGAAGCGGAACCAGAGGTTATTCGTCAGGCGTTAGAAGACAAAATAGCGCAGGCTCCTGCGTTTTTAAAACACGCCCCTGTCGTTATTAACGTTAGCGGTCTTGAAAGCCCGGTAAACTGGCCGGAACTGCATAAGATCGTGACCTCAACCGGCTTACGCATTATCGGCGTGAGCGGCTGTAAAGACGCCAGCCTGAAAGTAGAAATCGATCGGATGGGTCTTCCTTTACTGACTGAAGGTAAAGAGAAAGCGGTTCGGCCTGCGCCCGTTGAGCCGGCAACGCCCAGCGAACCGCCGCAAAACGCCAATCCCATCACAAAAACGCGATTAATTGATGTTCCGGTTCGTTCCGGTCAGCGCATTTATGCTCCACAATGTGATCTGATTGTTACAAGTCACGTCAGCGCTGGCGCAGAGCTTATCGCTGACGGCAATATCCATGTCTATGGCATGATGAGAGGTCGCGCGCTGGCAGGAGCGAGCGGCGATCGGGAAGCGCAAATTTTTTGTACCCATCTGACGGCAGAACTGGTCTCTATCGCAGGTGTTTACTGGCTGAGTGATAAAATCCCGGCAGAATTTTATGGCAAAGCGGCGCGCCTGCGTTTAGCAGACAACGCTTTGACAGTTCAACCGTTGAATTGATCCCTTTTTAACAAGGAATTTTTATGGCACGCATTATTGTTGTTACTTCGGGTAAAGGGGGCGTTGGCAAGACCACCTCCAGCGCGGCCATCGCTACAGGTTTGGCCCAGAAGGGAAAGAAAACTGTCGTCATTGATTTTGATATCGGACTGCGTAACCTCGATCTGATTATGGGGTGCGAACGTCGTGTCGTTTACGATTTTGTAAACGTCATTCAGGGCGATGCGACACTGAATCAGGCGCTGATCAAAGATAAGCGTACTGAAAATCTCTTCATTCTTCCGGCGTCGCAGACCCGGGATAAAGACGCGCTAACGCGCGAAGGCGTCGCTAAGGTACTGGACTCACTGAAAGCGATGGACTTTGAGTTCATCGTTTGCGACTCGCCGGCGGGTATCGAAACCGGGGCGCTGATGGCGCTCTATTTTGCCGATGAAGCGATCATCACGACTAACCCGGAAGTCTCTTCTGTCCGTGACTCGGACCGTATTCTGGGTATTCTGGCATCGAAATCTCGTCGCGCAGAAAATGGCGAAGAACCGATTAAAGAACATCTCCTGTTGACGCGCTACAATCCAGGCCGCGTCAATAAAGGCGACATGCTCAGCATGGAAGATGTACTGGAGATTCTGCGTATTAAACTCGTCGGGGTGATCCCGGAAGATCAATCCGTACTGCGCGCATCTAACCAGGGTGAACCGGTGATTCTTGACGCCACTGCGGATGCGGGTAAAGCCTATGCAGATACCGTAGATCGTCTGTTGGGAGAAGAGCGTCCTTTCCGCTTCATTGAAGAAGAGAAGAAAGGTTTCCTCAAACGCCTGTTCGGAGGATAAATTATGGCATTACTGGATTTTTTTCTCTCGCGGAAAAAGAGTACCGCTAATATTGCAAAAGAGCGGTTGCAAATCATTGTCGCGGAACGTCGCCGTAGCGATGCCGAACCGCATTATTTACCGCAGTTACGTAAAGATATTCTTGAGGTCATTTGTAAATACGTACAAATCGATCCGGAAATGGTTACCGTCCAGCTTGAGCAAAAAGATGGTGATATCTCCATCCTTGAACTTAACGTAACGCTGCCGGAAGCCGAAGAGTCAAAATAAGCTCTTTTATGGGAAAATTCCTGGATTAAAAAAGGCAGAAGAATCTGCCTTTTTTATTTTTTTACATTATTCCGAATACGGACATTTATTTCACTGGCCGTTTTCCCGGCAATTACCGCCGTTAACGCGGATACTCCTGCAACAGAAGAGTTAACTTCTCCGCCATCAGTTCGGCGCGCCAGCCGGAAATCAATTCCGGTTGCCCATTTTGCGGTTTTAATTTCCAGTGCCAGTTAAGCAACTGATTAATCTGCCGACGCGATGCCAGTAGCTCGCCGCTGACGTGATGCGACGCGCTCACCTCCGCCACCAGCGCTTTGATGGCCTTAAACGCTTTGCGATAGCCCGGCATGTCCATCAGATTCAACAGGGGTTCCGGCAATGCCTCTTCCGGTAACGCCTGTGCTTTCGCCACCAGCGATATCAACGTCTTGCCGTGAAAACGAATCTCGCTGCCGGAAAGCCCCAGGCTATCCAGCTCACCGAGACTGCCCGGCATATAACGCGCGACCGCCCACAGGTTTTCTTCACGCACAACAAAGTTCACCGCCATATCGCGCTCACGCGCCTTACGTATCCGCCAGTCAGCTAAAAGTTGCAGACAGGCTAACTGGCGAGTACGCAGTTGCCAGGCATTGGTGATATCCCGCCATGCTTCTTCCGGCGCCTGAATCTCCTGACGACGCTGCTGCATCAATCGGCATTCATCAAGCGCGGCAGGCAGCCATCCTGCGGCTTCAGTTTCAATCATCAGCTTTTTGGCGATCGGTAACAGATACCAGACATCCGCCGCCGCGTATTCACACTGACGTTCGCTTAAAGGCCGGGCTAACCAGTCGGTACGAGACTCGCTTTTATCCAGCGCCACGCCCGTATACTCTTCTACCATCGCCGCAAACCCCCACGACAGCGGACGCCCGCAAAACGCCGCCAGAATTTGCGTATCAATCAGGGGCTCCGGCAGTTCGCCAAACGCATTCAGAAATACTTCCAGATCTTCGCTACCCGCGTGCAGAAATTTGGTGATTCCCGTATCGCGCAACACCGCTTTTAACGGCGACCAGTCGCTGATGCCGAGCGGATCGATCAGGGCGACATTTGCCCCGTCAAATAACTGGATCAATCCTAACTGCGGGTAATAGGTGCGGGTACGGACAAATTCCGTATCTAAAGCAATAGCCGGACATGCGCGGACAGCCTCACACAGGCTCGCCAGCGCATCGTCCGTTTCAATCATTTGGTAATTCAAATCGTGTTCTCTTTGGTTCGCGCCAAAAAAACGCCGGCTTAACCGGCGTCTCTCGTTAGCTGACTTAACGCTCAGGCTTTATTGTCTACTTTGCCACGGGCTTCGTCACGCAGTTCTCGTCGTAAAATTTTCCCAACGTTAGATTTTGGTAATTCCTCGCGAAACTCTACCTGTTTGGGCACCTTATATCCGGTCAGATGGCGACGGCAGAAGGTGATCAACACATCGTCAGTCAATGCCGGATCTTTCTTAACCACAAAAAGCTTCACCGCTTCGCCGCTACTACCGGAAGGCACGCCAACCGCCGCGACTTCCTGCACGCCAGAATGCTGCATCACCACATCTTCAATTTCGTTTGGATAAACGTTGAAACCAGAAACCAGAATCATATCTTTCTTACGATCGACAATCCGCAGAAAGCCATCTTCATCCATAACCGCAATATCGCCCGTATGCAGCCAACCATCTTTAATGATTTCATCCGTCGCGTCAGGACGCTGCCAGTATCCCAGCATAACCTGAGGGCCTTTCACGCAAAGCTCTCCGGCCTCACCCGGCGCGACTTCGTTATCATCGTCATCCACCAGTTTGGCTTCTGTTGACGGTACAGGCAGGCCGATACTGCCGCTGTGATAATCAATATCATGCGGGTTGACGCTCACCAGCGGGGCGCACTCGGTCAGCCCGTAGCCTTCCAGCAGGTATTGCCCGGTCAGCTTTACCCAACGTTCCGCAACGACGTTTTGCACCGGCATCCCGCCGCCGGCTGACAGATGCAGCGAAGAAAAATCCAGCTGTTGAAACTCTTTATTATTGAGCAGGGCGTTGAATAGCGTATTAACGCCAGTCATCGCCGTAAATGGATATTTCGCCAGCTCCTTGACCAGGCCGGGGATATCACGCGGATTGGTAATCAGCAGGTTTTGCCCACCCAGCTCGATAAAAAGCAGACAGTTCATGGTTAAGGCAAAAATGTGATACAGCGGCAGCGCGGTCACTACCAGCTCTTTCCCCGGGTGCAGCAGCGGCCCATAGGTCGCTTTCACCTGCTCCAGATTCGCCAGCATATTGCGGTGGGTCAACATCGCGCCTTTCGCCACGCCCGTCGTACCGCCGGTATATTGCAGGAAAGCCAGATCTTCAGCGACAACCTCGGGTTTGACATACTGCATACGGTAGCCATGCTGTAGCGCGCTGCGAAACGAGATCGCATCTGGCAAGTGGTATTTTGGCACCAGACGCTTGATGTATTTCACGACAAAGTTAACAACCGTACCTTTGGCGGTAGAAAGCTGGTCGCCCATCCGCGTCAGAATAACGTGCTGTACCGACGTTTTCTCGACTACTTTTTCCAGCGTATGGGCAAAGTTAGAAACAATAATGATTGCCGCCGCGCCGCTATCGTTAAGCTGATGCTCAAGTTCGCGCGGCGTGTACAGCGGGTTAACGTTCACCACAATCATGCCAGCGCGTAAAATACCAAATAGCGCGACAGGATACTGCAACAGGTTTGGCATCATCAGCGCCACACGGTCGCCTTTTTTGAGTCCCAGCCCTTGTTGTAAATAAGCCGCAAATGCCCGACTACGTTCTTCTAATTTACGGAAGGTCATTACCTCCCCCATATTGACGAACGCAGGCTGATCGGCATAGCGCGTCGCCGCATGTTCAAACAGCTCAACCAGGGATTGATAACGGTCAGGGTTGATCTCCGCCGGAACATCAGCAGGATAACGGTTAAGCCAAACCTTCTTCAATGCATCACCTCTAAAATGAGTGTTCGTCGTCATCACAACCCCAGTTAATAAACAAGTCGTTAACATTATATTAACTCAGCGTACCAGTTTATTAATTACGCAACTGAAAGGTTGCGAAGCGCGTCACTATTTATTTTTATTATGTCTCTATGAATGCAGAAACAGCGGACCAGCCGCTGTTTCTTTTATTGATAAAACAAAGGGTTACTCTGTTACTATCGTCTGAACCTCTGCGGGTCCAGGGTTATACCATCCCCAACCGCCATAGCCATAAGGCCAGGCGCGTCCGCCGTAAAACCACGGATCGATCGGCTGTGGAGGCATGACGACCTGCTGAACAAGATGCCAGCGTTTATAGCCGGTAGCCTGCATCAGCATAAATTTATACGGCGTATTGCCGATTTTACCGTCAACCGTGCCGGTTATCGGGCCGACAACGGTAACTAACTGGCCACGGAAGTCCACCGGGTCCAGAAAACCGTTCACATCGGCAAAAATTCTGCCGCGCGAGGCTTCGCCCAGAACAGGACGCGCGCCGCTGTCGAGCGGTACGGTCGCGATTTCAAGCCGGGTTTTTCCCTGCTGATTTTGTACCGCCACAACTTTGCCGCCAAAACGCGCCTCTTGCCCGATATAGAGCTGCGGCGCATTCATCACCCGCACCAAATCCTGCTGCGGCGTCGGACTCGAACCTTTAATGGCATCCGGGATAGTCACGCAACCGCTCAGCATAAGCGCAAAAGCGCACGCCAGCGCCCCTTTTATTAACCGTTTTTGAACCGCCATGATGCGACTCCTTTTTCTCGACCTCTATTCCACCCCACAGCATAAAGTATGGGGGGTAATAGTAGTGAGAGTCATTCTTTGCCGGGAAGTTTCTTCCACGCCACTTCGTTACGCAAATAAACCGGCTCGGCATGTTCCACGGCAACGGTCTCTCCTGCCGCCAGCTTTTGACTGGCGATGGGCAACATATCTTCCGCTGCCGGGAGCGACACCTCCCCATCATGAAGCGTCAGGCCGCACTCCTTCGCCAGATCGGGCCATGCGGACCAACCCGTTCCTACCGTCGCCCACTCGCCGGAAAGCTGTTTCAACCGCTCACCGACCCGTTCCGGTTTCAGCACCGCTTCCGTCTCTTCGCCCTGCCAGACGCCCTGCGCATCACGCTGGTATTCCGCCCAGTACACTTCGCCCATCCGCGCGTCAATCGCGGCGAGTACGCGGGTCGCGCCGGTTTTACGCCACGCGCCCTGCGCCATCGTGGCAAGCGTCGAAACACCGATCATCGGCAGATTTGCCCCTAACGCCAGCCCTTGCGCAATCCCAATGCCGATACGCACGCCGGTAAAGCTGCCCGGACCGCGCCCAAACGCCAGCGCATCTATCTCATTGAGCGAGACGCCGCTGGCGGCCAGAATCTCCTGCACCATGGGCAGGATACGTTGAGTGTGTTCTCGTGGACAAAGCTCAAAGTGAGCATTGATAGTACCGTTGTTCCACAGGGCGACAGAACAGGCCTCTGTAGCGGTATCGATAGCCAGAATTCGCATGAGGTTTCGTGCTTAGATCAATAAAATAGCGCGCATCTTACCATACTCCGTAACAAATTACTCGGCGGATGGAATCGCAAGAAAGCGAACGGCACGGGCGATATCACGCGTGCGCGGCGCAGGAGGCAGGCTGGCGAGAAACGTGGCGCCATAGGGCCGCATCACCAGCCGGTTATCACAAATCACTAACACCCCGCGATCGTCCGCATCGCGAATTAGCCGCCCCACCCCCTGCTTCAGCGTAATCACCGCATCGGGCAGTTGAACCTCATCAAACGGATCGCCACCGCGCAAACGACAGTCTTCCATTCGCGCTTTTAACAACGGGTCGTCCGGGGAAGTAAACGGCAATTTGTCGATAATCACCAAAGATAACGTATCGCCGCACACGTCCACCCCTTCCCAGAAGCTGCTGGTGGCGACGAGCAGCGCGTTGCCGGCGCTAACAAATTGCTGTAACAGTTGGCCTTTACTGGTTTCCCCTTGCAACAATACCGGCAGCGTCATGGTGGCGCGAAACTGCTCCGCCAGATCGCGCATCATGGCGTGTGAGGTGCACAGCATAAAACATCGCCCGTTATTGGCTTCAATAATCGGCCTGAGCATAGCCGCCAACTGTCGCGCCGCGCCGGGCTGGTTGGTTTGCGGTAGGTTACGCGGTACGCAGAGTAACGCCTGGCGCGTATAGTCGAATGGGCTGGGCAGCAGCATGGATTCTGCCTGTTCAATTCCCAGACGGGCGGTAAAGTGGTGAAGATCATCATTTACCGATAACGTGGCTGAGGTAAAAATCCAGCTACCGGGTTTCTGTTCCATCACCTCTTTGAATTTGTCCGCCACGGTGAGCGGCGTCAGCGCCAGGGTGAAATGGCGCGAGGTGCACTCATACCAGTAGCTGTATCCCGGCTGATTGATCTCTTTTAAGCGTTTCAGCCGTGAACGGTATAGCGTGGCGCGTTCAAAAGCCGCATCCAGCAGCGCCGAACGGCCCAGCGACAGCTTCGCCACGTCGTAACAAAGCTCCAGCGTATCATCCAGCAGTAAAAATGCCCGTTGGATACGCGAGTCGGCTAACAGTTCACGCAAATTTCCCCGGTAGCCGGGCTCCCCCAGTTGCAGACGAAAATCCTGGACGCTCTGGGCAAGGCGATCGGCGCATTTTTGCAACTGTTGAGTGTCTTTCAGTTCCGTCCGGTAGGCGATGGTGATGTCTTTTGCTAAATCCAGTAACTGACGGCTGGAGAGCGATTGTCCGAAATACTGGCTGGCGATGTCAGGCAGTTGGTGGGCTTCATCGAAGATCATTACTTCAGCCTGAGGGATAAGTTCGCCAAACCCGCTCTCTTTAACCACCATATCCGCAATAAAAAGGTGGTGGTTTACAATCACCACATCCGCGTCCATCGCCTTTTTACGCGCTTTCACCACAAAGCACTCTTTGTAGAGCGGGCAATCGCTGCCAAGGCAGTTGTCGTTGGTACTGGTGACCAGCGGCCAGGCCTGGGAATCCTCCGCCACGCTGACGCAGGTGCTGATATCGCCATCCCGCGTCTGATTTGACCAGGAGCGCAGCAATATCACGTCGCTTAACGTTTGTACCGGTAAATCGCCGCCCGCCAGCGCTTGTTGTTCCAGACGCTCCAGGCAGAGGTAGTTTGAACGTCCTTTCAACAGGGCCGTCTTACCGGTAAACGCCAACGCTTTTGCTACCGTCGGCAGAT
Organism: Salmonella sp. GDC200615; assembly: GCF_050574145.1. NCBI lineage: Bacteria > Pseudomonadati > Pseudomonadota > Gammaproteobacteria > Enterobacterales > Enterobacteriaceae > Salmonella > Salmonella sp. GDC200615. The sequence continues at coordinate 2,543,443 of NZ_CP192247.1, forward strand.
CGCGGCTGTAGAGTTGATCCTGCAACGCTTTCGACCCGGTCGAAATAATGACTTTTTTCCCGGCGCGCAACGCCGGAGCGAGGTAAGCATAGGTCTTCCCGGTTCCGGTGCCGGCTTCAACAACCAAAGGCTGCGCATTTTCAATCGCTTGTGTTACGGCAACCGCCATTTGTCGCTGTGGTTCGCGCGGTTTAAAGCCGGTTATCGCTTTGGCCAGTTGGCCATCTGCTGCAAAATCGTCCGTCACACTGCCCCCTGTTAATTTGCACAGGGATTATGTCAGGGTAGAAAGGCTTACGCCAGTTACAGAGGTGACGGCGACGCCACATTGTGGCAGTCTTGAACCATTCAAATGAAAAGCAAATGAGGAATAAGTAATGTCTATCGTGCGTATTGATGCCGAAGATCGTTGGTCAGACGTGGTGATCTACAATAATACGCTGTGGTATACCGGCGTGCCGGAAAACCTGGACGCCGATGCTTTTGAGCAAACGGCGAATACTCTGGCGCAAATTGATGCGGTGCTGGAAAAACAGGGCTCCAGTAAGTCACGTATTCTGGATGCCACTATTTTCCTGAGCGATAAAGCGGATTTTGCCGCCATGAATAAGGCGTGGGATGCGTGGGTCGTCGCAGGCCATGCGCCGGTACGCTGTACCGTACAGGCCGGGTTGATGAACCCGAAATATAAAGTTGAGATTAAGATTGTCGCGGCAGTATAAGCCGGTTATTCGTCTTCATCCTCAAAACGCGCCACTATCCGTTCGCCGGTATGGTTGGCGCGAAGTTCGCCCGCCACCTGGGCAATCGCTTCTCCGCTGCTCATACCTTGCGACATCAATTCCTGGATACGTTCTACGGCTTTTTGCTGTTGTTCATGACTGAGTGAAGGTAAACCTGCAAACATGATTAACTCCTGCTAAATTGTTAGCGCTAATTATTTCACGCTACCCGGCGGTAAGCCAGTAGTGTTGTAACGAGTCAGGAATGATGAAGACGTTATCTCCCACTGTTATCACCTTACCCTGGCGTCCGGACGCCGCTGAACACTATTTTGCGCCCGTAAATCATTTGCCCTGGGCGATGCTGCTGCATTCAGGTGATGCTATTCATCCCTATAACCGTTTTGATATTCTGGTCGCCGATCCTGTCACCACACTGACCACGCGCGCACAGGAAACCACGGTATGTACTGCGCGCACGACTACCGTCACTTTCGACGATCCGTTACACGTTTTGCAGACTCAACTGGAGGCGCTGCCTTTTCATCCTCAGCCTGACCCTGACTTACCCTTTCAGGGCGGCGCGCTGGGTCTGTTTGGTTATGATTTAGGGCGGCGTTTCGAAATTCTGCCCGATACTGCTGCGCGCGATATCGCTTTACCCGATATGGCGATTGGCCTTTACGACTGGGCGCTGATTGTCGATCACCAAAAACAGGTGGTGTCGCTGATAAGCTATCACGATGCAGACGCCCGATATCGCTGGCTCACCAGCCAGCACGCGCCGACCCGCACGCCCTTCAGGCTTACCTCGGCCTGGCAATCCAATATGACGCGTTGCGAGTATGGCGAAAAGTTTCGTCAGGTGCAGGCCTGGCTGCACAGCGGGGACTGCTATCAGGTCAATCTTTCCCAGCGTTTTCAGGCGAGCTACGAGGGTGATGAGTGGCAGGCTTTCGAACACCTTAACCGCGCCAATCGCGCCCCGTTCAGCGCCTTTCTTCGTTTACATGACGGCGCCATATTGAGCCTTTCTCCCGAGCGTTTTATCCAACTGGAGAATGGTCATATTCAGACGCGCCCGATCAAAGGTACGCTCCCACGGCTTAACGATCCGCAGGCGGATCGTCAGCAGGCGCAGAAACTGGCCAACTCAATGAAAGATCGCGCTGAAAATTTGATGATCGTCGATTTGATGCGTAACGACATTGGCCGGGTCGCCGTGCCGGGTTCGGTGAAAGTGCCGGAACTGTTCGTCGTCGAACCATTTCCTGCCGTTCACCATCTGGTTAGCACCATTACCGCCCGTTTACCGGACTCACTTCATGCTACCGACCTGCTGCGCGCGGCTTTCCCCGGCGGCTCCATTACCGGCGCGCCTAAAGTGCGGGCGATGGAAATTATCGACGAACTGGAGCCGCAGCGACGCAACGCCTGGTGCGGTAGCATCGGTTATCTGAGTTTCTGCGGCAAGATGGATACCAGTATTACTATCCGCACCGTCACGGCAACGCAGGGCCAACTCTATTGCTCAGCCGGCGGCGGTATCGTGGCCGATAGCAAGGAAGAAGCGGAATATCAGGAAACTTTTGATAAAGTTAATCGTATCCTGCACCCACTGGAGAACTAATACGTGGATACCAGCCGTCTGACGCTCGATCATTTCTTATCGCGCTTTCAGCTTTTGCGCCCGCAGATGACTCATGAAACGTTAAATCAACGTCAGGCCGCCGTACTGATCCCTGTGGTTCGCCGCCCCCAGCCGGGGCTGCTGTTGACCCAGCGGGCTATTCATTTGCGCAAACACGCCGGACAGGTCGCCTTTCCCGGCGGGGCCGTGGACAGTACCGATGCTTCGCTTATCGCCGCAGCGCTTCGCGAAGCGCAGGAGGAAGTCGCCATCCCGCCGCAAGCCGTGGAAGTGATTGGCGTTTTACCGCCGGTAGACAGCGTGACCGGTTTTCAGGTCACCCCGGTGGTCGGCATTATTCCGCCAAATCTCCCCTGGCGCGCCAGTGAAGATGAAGTGTCTGCGGTGTTTGAAATGCCGCTGGCGCAAGCGTTGCAACTGGGTCGATATCACCCGCTTGATGTTTACCGTCGCGGCAATTCGCACCGCGTATGGCTCTCCTGGTATGAGCATTATTTCGTCTGGGGCATGACCGCAAACATTCTTCGTGAGCTGGCGCTGCAAATCGGCGTAAAGCCCTGACTGTACACAACGCCATTCACGTTGCCTCAAGGTGGTAACAATCGCCTCCCCCAAAGAGGCAGCCTGAAGGGCAACGTGTATATACTTAACTTTACGCGCGCAAGACACGACTTGAGATTACTGTCGCAATATTAGTAAAAACGCGGTTATTCATTAGTTTAATTCATGTGAATAGTTAAGCTGATGCCAGCGTTCCCTCTTACACTATGCGCAGTTATAACATCGTAACCGGAAGCCCCGGTTGCCCTGTCAGGAGTATTATCGTGATTAGCCTATTCGACATGTTTAAGGTAGGGATTGGTCCCTCCTCTTCCCACACTGTTGGCCCGATGAAGGCCGGTAAACAGTTCGTCGATGACCTGGTCGAAAAAGGATTACTGGATAACGTTACCCGCGTCGCTGTCGATGTCTACGGCTCGCTGTCGCTGACGGGGAAAGGTCACCATACCGATATCGCCATTATTATGGGTCTGGCGGGTAATGAACCCGCTACCGTGGATATTGATAGTATCCCCGGTTTTATTCGCGACGTCGAAACGCGCGAGCGTCTGTTACTGGCCCAGGGACGTCACGAAGTCGACTTCCCGAAAGATGACGGAATGCGTTTTCACAACGGCAATTTGCCGCTGCATGAAAACGGGATGCAGATCCACGCCTGGCATGACGACACAGTCATTTATAGCAAGACGTACTATTCCATCGGCGGCGGCTTTATCGTTGATGAAGCGCATTTCGGCCAGGAAGCGACGAATGAGGTTACTGTACCTTATCCGTTTAAATCGGCGAAAGAAATGCTGGAGTATTGCAACAGTACCGGCCTTTCACTCTCCGGCATGGTGATGCAAAACGAACTGGCGCTGCATAGCAAGAAAGAGATTGAAGAGTATTTCGGTCACGTCTGGCAGACCATGCAGGCCTGTATTGATCGTGGTATGAATACCGAAGGCGTGCTGCCGGGGCCGCTGCGCGTACCGCGTCGCGCCTCTGCGCTGCGTCGTATGCTGGTTTCCAGCGATAAGCTTTCCAACGATCCGATGAACGTCATTGACTGGGTGAACATGTTTGCTCTGGCGGTGAACGAAGAGAACGCCGCAGGCGGCCGCGTCGTGACGGCGCCAACCAACGGCGCGTGCGGTATCGTTCCTGCGGTACTGGCTTACTACGACCATTTTATTGAATCAGTCAGCCCGGATATTTACACCCGCTACTTCCTGGCGGCAGGCGCTATTGGCGCGCTGTATAAGATGAACGCGTCTATTTCCGGCGCGGAAGTCGGCTGTCAGGGCGAAGTCGGGGTCGCCTGTTCGATGGCGGCGGCAGGCCTTGCTGAACTGTTGGGCGCCAGCCCGGAGCAGGTTTGCGTTGCCGCTGAAATCGGCATGGAGCATAACCTGGGGCTGACCTGCGACCCGGTTGCCGGTCAGGTGCAGGTGCCGTGTATCGAGCGTAACGCCATTGCTTCGGTTAAAGCGATCAACGCTGCGCGTATGGCCATGCGTCGAACCAGCGCGCCGCGCGTCTCGTTGGATAAAGTCATCGAAACGATGTACGAGACCGGAAAAGACATGAACGCAAAATACCGCGAAACGTCGCGCGGCGGGCTGGCTATTAAAGTCCAGTGTGATTAAACGCCGTTTCCCCTCCCTTCGCCCATCTGCTACGGATGGGCGAAATTTTTATCTCTTCCTCGTCGACTCCACGTTTCCCCACTACACTTGCTGTGTCGCGGTTGGCTTTTGTCGCCAACGCTTATTGGGCGGCCCGCATGCAAACAGCACAACGGATCATCAATCATTATCGCCGTAATCGTTTCATTGTTTGCACGATTTGTGCACTGGTCACGCTCATTCTTACGCTGAGCATCCGATTTATTTCGGAGCGGAACTTAAATCACCATCGCACGGTTGCATTCGCGAATCATGCCGTTGATGCGCTGGACAATGTTTTGCATCCTCTCCAGGTCGGACGAAACGTACTGCTCCCCTTGCTTGAGCTTCCGTGCGCGACCGCGCATCTGCCGTTGCGTAAGCAAGCCGCCCGTCTGCAAACCGTTCGTTCTATCGGGCTGGTGAAAGAGGGAATTCTCTATTGCTCAAGCATTTTTGGCGCCCGTAATACTCCCATACGCCAGCTTCAGCCCGATCTTCCCGCAGTCGGCGATCTGCTGCTACTTTCCACAGACCAATCGTTACTCAAGGGAAGCCCGATCCTCATTCAGTGGTATCCCGCCTCTGCCGATGGCCAGGATGGCGTGATGGAAATTGTGAATATTGACTTGCTGACGACTATGCTACTTGAGCCGCAGCAGCCGCAAATTACCAGCGCCAGCCTGACGGTCGGCAAACGGCACCTGTTATATGGTCGGGGCGTGGTCGATACTCTTCCGGAATTAAAAAAAGATGAAGAGCGTTACCAGCTTTCATCGCGACATTTCCCTTTTACTATCAGCGTCAGCGGGCCGTCGGCAGGCGTACTGGCGTTCAAACATCTCCCGACGCAGTTACCGCTGGCCGTATTGCTTAGCCTGTTGATCGGTTATATCGCCTGGCTGGCAACGGCCAGCAGAATGAGCTTTTCCTGGGAAATTAATCTGGCCCTTGCCGAACGGGAGTTTGAGCTATTTTGTCAGCCGTTGCTTAATGCCCGCACGCAGCAGTGTACCGGCGTTGAGATCCTGTTACGCTGGAACAACCCGCGCCAGGGCTGGATCTCACCGGATGTTTTTATTCCTATCGCCGAGGAACATAACCTGATAGCGCCGCTGACCCGCTATGTGATTGCGGAAACCATTCGGCAGCGGCACTACTTCCCCATCAACCATCAGTTTCATATCGGCATCAATGTGGCGGCAAGCCATTTCCGACACGGCGTGCTTCTCAAGGATCTTAATCAGTACTGGTTTAGTGCGGAACCTGTTCAGCAACTGGTGCTGGAGCTCACGGAACGCGACGCGTTGCTTGACGTTGATTACCGCCTGATGCGCGAGCTGCATCGTAAAGGCGTGAAGTTAGCCATCGATGATTTTGGCACAGGAAACAGCTCGCTCTCCTGGCTGGAAAAACTGCGGCCGGATATTTTGAAAATCGATAAATCCTTCACCGCCGCCATCGGTACCGATGCGGTCAATTCAACGGTGACCGATATTATTATCGCTCTGGGGCAAAGACTGAATATTGAACTGGTGGCGGAAGGGGTCGAAAACCAGACGCAGGCACAGCATTTGCGCCAGCATGGCGTGCAAATGTTACAGGGCTATCTCTATGCGAAGCCGATGCCCATTAGCGAATTTCCACAGTGGCTGGCGGGCAGCGCGCCGCCGCCCGCCCGGCATAACGGACAGATTATGTCCGCGATGCCGCATCTATAGACTTGATTCCTGCGTGTGACGTCATTCCTCTTCGTCGTGGGCAGGCTGTTCTTTAACAATTCGAACCAGATCGACACGATAGTCGTTGGCCTCGACAATGGTGATCCGCAGGGGCGGAACATCAATGACATCGCCTACACGAGGAATATGGCCATTAGCGGCGATCACTAACCCCGCGACCGTCGCAATATCGCCCTCTTCGTTCACCAGATGATCAACTTCCAGCGCCTGCTGTAGCGCATGGAGATCAGTGCCGCCCTTCACTATCCAGCCCTCGGCATCGGCAACGATTTCCGGCGTTTCATCGGCATCCGGGAACTCACCGGCAATCGCTTCCAGCACATCCAGCGGCGTAACCAGCCCCTGCACCACGCCGAACTCGTTAGTGACGATAACGAAACTGCCGCGCGCGGCGCAAAACGCCTAACAGATTGATAGGATCAAGCGTTTCCGGCACCACTATCGCCGGGGAAGACGCGGCGATAGCCGCAACGTCCGCGCCCTCTTCCAGCGCCACCAGCAACTCTTTCGCCCGAACGATACCGATAATTTCATCCAGCTCGCCCCGACATACCGGGAACAGGCTATGCGGAGAAGAGAGTAACTGCTGACGGATTTCAGCTACGCTGAGATTCGCATCCACCCAACTAATTTCGCCTCGCGGCGTCATAATGCCGCGCAGGGAGCGCGACGCCAGAGTCAGTACGCCGTTAATCATGTAGCGTTCTTCTTCGGCGAAGGCGCCTTCCGACACCGATATCGCGGCCGGGCTATCCGTTTCATGTTGCGTACTCGCCTGGCGTTTACCGCCCATCAGACGCAGGATAGCGTCCGCAGTACGCGCGCGCAGCGGCAACGTGGACTGATGACGAATAAAGTTGCGGCGCGCAATCTGGTTAAACACCTCGATAACGATCGAGAAACCAATTGCCGCGTACAGGTAGCCTTTCGGAATATGGAAACCGAACCCTTCCGCCACCAGGCTCAAGCCGATCATCAGCAGGAAACTCAGACAGAGCACCACCACCGTCGGATGCTGGTTGACAAAACGGGTCAGCGGTTTTGACGCCAGTAGCATCACCGCCATCGCAATCACCACCGCCGCCATCATAACCGGCAGATGGTTTACCATACCTACCGCCGTAATCACGGCGTCCAGAGAGAAGACCGCATCCAGGATGACAATCTGCGTGACTACCACCCAGAAGCTCGCATAGCCTTTACCGTGTCCGGTGTCATGCTCGCGGTTTTCCAGACGTTCATGCAGCTCGGTGGTCGCTTTAAACAGCAGGAATATACCGCCCAGCAGCATAATTAAATCGCGGCCGGAGAAGGTAAAATCCCAGACGGTAAAGAGCGGCTTTGTTAAGGTCACCAGCCACGAAATAATGGACAGCAGCGCCAGACGCATAATCAGCGCCAGCGAGAGCCCGATAAGACGCGCTTTGTCACGCTGCTTTGGCGGCAATTTATCGGCGAGGATCGCGATAAAGACCAGGTTATCGATACCCAGAACAATTTCCAGGACGACGAGCGTGAGTAAACCCACCCAAATTGAGGGATCCATTAATAATTCCATGACAAGCTCCTGCTTAAGGAATGACTAAACGGCGCCCACAACATCTCAAAGGATGCAGGCGGTAACGCAATAAACAAAGTAAGGCTATGGCAAGATATGCCAGATTGACAGGCGCAAAACGGCCAAAGAGTGAAATGACGTCGGTGACGATCCATACAACGGGCTGCTGCCCTATACCCCATTCTAATTAAACGGAAACTAAACATAACAGAGACAACTGGTTTTTGGCAAAGATTTACCTTCCTTTGCAAAGAGATGTAACCGGGATATTTTACACTTCGAAATTTCTCATTATCGAAAACAAAATTACGGATCTCCATCACACAAAATATTTTTTTCGATATCTAAAATAATTCACGAAAATCATGCGTTTTTCGTTGTAACCCTCATCTGAATCGATTCGCTTGCGGACGGCGATTCAAAAAATACATCTGTCAAGTTGATGTGTTGACAATAATAAAGGAGGTAGCAAGTGACCATTGCTATTGTTATAGGCACACATGGTTGGGCTGCAGAGCAGTTACTTAAAACAGCCGAAATGCTGTTAGGCGAGCAGGAAAACGTCGGCTGGATCGATTTCGTTCCAGGCGAAAATGCCGAAACGCTGATCGAAAAGTACAACGCTCAGTTGGCTAAACTCGATACCAGTAAAGGCGTGCTATTTCTCGTTGATACATGGGGAGGCAGTCCGTTTAATGCTGCCAGCCGCATTGTCGTCGATAAAGAGCGCTATGAAGTTATTGCCGGCGTCAACATCCCGATGCTGGTCGAAACGTTTATGGCTCGTGACGACGATCCAAGCTTTGACGAGCTGGTCGCACTGGCGGTAGAAACTGGTCGTGAAGGCGTAAAAGCGCTGAAAGCGAAACCGGTAGAAAAAGCCGCGCCAGCGCCAGTCGCCGCCGCGCCAAAAGCGGCCACGCCGGCAAAACCGATGGGCCCGAATGATTATATGGTTATCGGGCTTGCCCGTATTGATGACCGTCTCATTCACGGTCAGGTCGCTACCCGCTGGACCAAAGAGACCAATGTCAGCCGTATTATTGTTGTGAGCGATGAAGTCGCGGCGGATACCGTACGTAAAACGCTGCTGACGCAAGTTGCGCCGCCGGGCGTTACGGCGCATGTGGTTGACGTCGCGAAGATGATTCGCGTCTACAATAACCCGAAATACGCCGGCGAACGCGTGATGCTTCTGTTTACCAATCCTACCGACGTCGAGCGCATCGTTGAGGGCGGCGTGAAAGTCACCTCCGTGAACATTGGCGGTATGGCCTATCGTCAAGGTAAAACGCAGGTGAACAACGCCGTTTCCGTCGATGAAAAGGATATCGAAGCCTTTAAAAAGCTCAACGAGCGCGGCATCGAGCTTGAGGTGCGTAAAGTTTCCACCGATCCGAAACTGAAAATGATGGATTTAATTGCCAAAGTAGCGAAATAACCGCCGGCATTTAATTAGCTTTCACACTTAAGATAGCAATAGGAGAAGTACAATGGAGATTACCACTCTTCAGATTGTGCTGGTGTTCATCGTCGCATGTATCGCGGGTATGGAGTCGGTACTTGATGAATTTCAGTTCCACCGTCCGCTGATCGCCTGTACCTTAATCGGCGCCGTTCTGGGGGACATGAAAACCGGTATTATCATCGGCGGTACTCTGGAAATGATCGCTCTGGGCTGGATGAACATCGGTGCTGCCGTTGCGCCTGATGCCGCACTGGCGTCCATCATCTCTACCGTTCTGGTCATCGCCGGGCATCAAAGCATTGGCGCCGGTATCGCGCTGGCGATTCCGCTGGCGGCGGCAGGCCAGGTACTGACCATTATCGTTCGTACCATCACCGTGGCATTCCAGCACGCGGCGGACAAGGCGGCTGAAAACGGCAACCTGACGGCGCTCTCCTGGCTGCACGTTTCTTCTCTGTTCCTGCAGGCAATGCGTATCGCTATCCCGGCGGTTATCGTTGCCATCTCCGTAGGCACCAGCGAAGTACAGGGAATGCTGAATGCGATTCCTGAAGTCGTCACGGGCGGTCTGAACATCGCCGGCGGCATGATCGTCGTGGTTGGTTATGCGATGGTTATCAACATGATGCGCGCAGGCTACCTGATGCCGTTCTTCTACCTCGGTTTCGTCACCGCGGCTTTCACAAACTTCAACCTGGTCGCACTGGGTGTCATCGGCGCAGTGATGGCTATTCTTTACATCCAGCTGAGCCCGAAATACAACCGTGTAGCGGGCGCGCCTGCAACGGCTGCTGGCAATAACGATCTCGACAACGAACTGGACTAACAGGTGAGCGAAATGGTTGATATGACTAAAACTACCACCGAGAAAAAACTCACTCCGAGCGATATTCGCGGCGTATTTCTTCGTTCTAACCTGTTCCAGGGGTCATGGAACTTCGAACGTATGCAAGCGCTGGGCTTCTGCTTCTCTATGGTGCCAGCGATTCGTCGCCTGTATCCGGAGAATAATGACGCGCGTAAACAGGCGATTAAACGTCACCTGGAGTTCTTTAACACCCATCCTTACGTTGCGGCGCCGGTACTGGGCGTAACGCTGGCAATGGAAGAAAAGCGTGCGAATGGCGCAGAGATTGACGATGGCGCTATCAACGGTATCAAAGTCGGTCTGATGGGACCGCTGGCAGGCGTCGGCGACCCTATCTTCTGGGGTACCGTCCGTCCAGTATTCGCGGCGCTGGGCGCAGGTATTGCAATGAGCGGCAGCCTGCTTGGTCCGCTGCTGTTTTTCATCCTGTTTAACCTGGTGCGTCTGGCGACCCGTTATTATGGCGTGGCTTATGGCTACCGCAAAGGCGTCGATATCGTTAAAGATATGGGCGGCGGCTTCCTGCAAAAACTGACTGAGGGGGCGTCAATCCTCGGCCTGTTTGTCATGGGGGCATTGGTTAACAAGTGGACGCATGTGAATATCCCGCTGGTGGTCTCCACCATCACCGGTCAGGATGGTCAGACACGCGTTACCACCGTGCAAACCATTCTCGACCAGCTGATGCCGGGTCTGGTTCCGCTACTGTTGACCTTTGCCTGTATGTGGCTGCTGCGTAAGAAAGTTAACCCGCTGTGGATTATCGTGGGCTTCTTCGTCATCGGTATCGCCGGCTACTCCGTAGGACTGCTGGGTCAGTAAGGCTGTTGTACACTACCGGGGCCAAACGGCCCCGTTTTTTTATTTCTCTGGAGGATAAATGACTATCACGGACCTGGTGCTGATTCTCTTTATTGCCGCATTATTGGCTTACGCTCTCTACGATCAGTTCATCATGCCCCGTCGCAATGGCCCCACTCTGCTTTCTATAGCCCTGCTCCGCCGCGGTCGCGTAGACAGCGTTATCTTCGTTGGGCTGGTCGCCATCCTTATTTATAACAACGTAACCAGCCACGGAGCGCAGATGACCACATGGTTATTAAGCGCGCTGGCGTTAATGGGGTTTTATATATTCTGGATCCGCACGCCACGGATCATCTTTAAATAACGTGGCTTTTTCTTCGCCAATGTCTGGATAGAATATAACCGTATTAAAGAGATGAATTTATCGGAAGACGGCGTACTGGTGATGCAATTAGAACAACGACGCTTGCTTATCCGTGTACGCAATATCGACAATCTGGAAAAAATATATAAAATTCTTATTGAAAATCAATAGCTTAAGATATAGCCTCAACTATGTTTTTCGAATTTTATTTCGAATCATAATATAGCTAAGGCTATATTTTCTATTGACCAATTGTTATTTAATTTAACGTTTTATTGATGAATAAATCTAAATGAAAATCGTTTTCAATTAGAAGGCAAATAATATTTTATCGCTGTTGTTTTATATTCTAAAAATATGTTAATGTTGCGCCGTCAATTGGGGAGTAGCCGATTTCCAGACTCCGGAAATGTACGCGTCAACATACTCGTTGCAAAACGTGGCGCGTACGGACCAGCCGCCGCTGGTCAGGCGAGACCATAGGCGCATCAACTGCTGTGTATTTCGTCACAGAATGGCGACATGCATGTTTGCTGGGGGCAGTGATGTGTTTAATGGATACCCCGGTCAGGACGTTGTCATGCACTTTACTGCTACTGTTCTTCTCGCTTTCGGTATGTCGATGGATGCTTTCGCGGCATCAATTGGCAAAGGCGCCACCCTACATAAACCCAAATTCTCAGAAGCGTTGCGTACCGGCCTTATCTTTGGCGCGGTTGAAACGCTGACCCCGTTAATCGGCTGGGGGCTGGGGATATTGGCGAGTAAATTCGTTCTGGAATGGAACCACTGGATAGCCTTTGTTCTGCTGATCTTTCTGGGCGGACGCATGATCATCGAAGGTATCCGCGGCGGTAGTGATGAAGATGAAACACCGTTACGCCGCCACAGCTTTTGGCTATTAGTCACGACGGCTATCGCGACCAGCCTCGATGCGATGGCGGTTGGCGTCGGTCTGGCGTTTTTGCAGGTAAACATCATCGCTACCGCATTAGCTATCGGTTGCGCCACGCTTATCATGTCCACTCTCGGAATGATGATCGGTCGCTTTATCGGCCCAATGCTGGGTAAGCGTGCTGAAATTCTCGGCGGGGTCGTACTGATAGGAATTGGCGTCCAGATCCTCTGGACGCATTTTCACGGTTAACGGTTACGCTGCCAGAGATGAAGGTTGAAATCCGTCTGGCAGCTAAGTCCGGCGCTGGCGGCCAGTTGTTCCCACACGTCTGGCCTGGCGCGCCAGGCAAATGGCGTCATTTGCAACAGTGCTACAGCCGCTTCGGCGGTGAGCTGCATGTGATAAGCAAGGCGGGTACTCTGCTGCAATGTGAATCCGTCGAGCTGCTCGGTATACGGAGCATGTAAACGCACCTCATCATAAATGAGCCCTTTTAGTTCCATCAGATGATGCGGCCCTGGCGTGGCGGTAACGACCCAACCACCAGGTTTCACCACACGCGCCAATTCCTGCGCCTTACACGGGGCGTAGATTCTGATCACCGCATCCATTGACGCATCTGCAAAGGGCAGTCGATGGCTTGACGCCACACAAAACTTCACCTGCGAATAGCGCTTCGCCGCCGCTTTGATCGCCGTTTTAGCAACGTCCAGTCCAAACGTGGTGACTCCCGGCAACGCCTCGGCAAAAGCATGAGTGTAATACCCCTCGCCGCAGCCGATATCCAGAATCGCCGTGGCCGACTGATCCAGCCGCTCGCGCAACAGGTTAATCACCGCATCGCGCAGCGGCTGATAATGGCCCGCATCAAGAAACGCTCTCCTCGCCTGCATCATTTCGGCGCTGTCGCCCGGATCGCACGAACGTTTATGCTGTACCGGCAGCAGATTGATGTAGCCCTCTTTCGCCACATCAAACTGATGGCGCTGTGGACATATAACGCTGTTATTAATCTGCGTAAGCGGCTGATGGCAAAGCGGACAGGTAAACGACATGACAACTCCGGACTGGGGCGCTAAAGGGCGCAAGTGTAACGCGAATTGCGCCCCGGGAAAATCCTTTACGAGCCCGGAACCGCAACGTGGCTGCCATGCATCACCAGAAGGTGATCTGAATCGGCTGGCATACCGTCTGGCTCAACATTTTCCAGCCGCAGCACATCGCCCATGATCTGGCTGAATACGGGCGCAGATACCGCGCCGCCATAATAAGCCCCGTTTTGCGGATTATTAATCACCACCACCAGCGCAAATCTGGGGTTACTTGCCGGCGCGACGCCTGCGGTATATGCCACATATTTATCGACGTATTTACCATCATCGCCAATTTTTTTCGCCGTCCCGGTTTTGACCGCAATACGGTAGTCTCTTACTGCGGCTTTTGTTCCGCCGCCGCCAGGCAACGCGACGCTCTCCATCATATGTTCCACCTCGTGCACCAGTTCTTCCGGCATTACCCGCGTGCCGATCACGGGCGGATCAACTTTGGTGATCGATAACGGACGGTAGATACCAAAGCTGCCAATCGTGGCATAAACATGCGCCAGTTGCAGCGGCGTCACCATTAATCCATAGCCAAAAGCGAAGGTAGCGCGATCTAAATCACTCCAGTAACGGCGTTTCGGTAATAACCCGCTGCTCTCTCCGGTGAGACCCAGTCCGGTAGGCACGCCGAAACCAAAGCTTTTATAAGTATCCATTAATTTCTGCACCGGCATCGCCAGAGAAAGGTGAGAAACGCCGGTATCGCTGGATTTTTGCAAAATGCCGGTTAATGTCAGTTCCGGATAGTAACCGACGTCGCGGATACGGTGTCCATCGAGAGTAAAAGGATGGGTATCGATAACGCTGTCCGGCTGCACGATGCCCTGCTGTAACGCAGTCATAATGACCAATGGCTTCACAGTAGAACCGGGTTCGAAAGTATCGCTAATCGCGCGGTTACGAAAATCGTCCAACTGCGCGCCTTCACGGTTGTTCGGGTTGAAATCCGGGTAGCTCGCCATCGAGAGAATTTCACCCGTTGGGATGTTAATCAATACGGCAGCGCCGGATTCCGCTTTGTTCCAGATGACGGCGTTATCCAGCGCATCTTCGGTAACCGTTTGCAGACGTTCATCAATGCTAAGCTGAAGTTCATGAGCAGGAACCGGATTCACTTCCGTAATGTTCTCAATAACGTGACCAAATTTATCTTTACGCACCAGTCGGGAGCCCGGTTTTCCCGTCAGTTGCGCGTTAAAGCTCTTTTCAATACCTTCTATTCCCTGCCCGTCGATATTGGTAAAGCCGATCAAATTGGCCGCTACGTGTCCGGCAGGGTAAAAACGGCGCGACTCTTCCCGCAGGTTAATACCCGGTAGATTCAGTTTATCTATCCATTCGGCTTGCTGGGGTGAAACCTGGCGCGCGAGGTAGATAAAACGACCTGCCGGGTTACTGTTTACCCGTTCCGCAAGCGTACTGAGCGACAGATGCAGGGCGCTGGCCAGCGCCTGCCAGCGCTCATTGTAGCCAACGCCGCCTTTGCTTATGATAGTCTTCGGATCGGCCCAGACAGCATTAACCGGAACGCTCACCGCTAAGGGCCGCCCTTCTCTGTCGGTGATCATGCCGCGTAGAGAGGCCGTGGTCACTTCACGAAGCGAGCGCATATCTTCTTGTTTCACCAGTTTCGACGGCGTAACAATTTGCAGCCATGCCACCCGCCCTAACAACAATGCCATACTGAGCAGAATGGCAGTGCAAAGTAGTGCAAAACGTATGGGCGTAAAATTACGGGTATCGCCGTCGCTTTTCTTTTTCACCTGATCTCCAGCCGAATCATTTTTCAGGTGATTGATTTAACGGGAAACGGCCGGAAAAACCAGAAAAAACAATGCTAATAACATCGCGCCTTTGCAACAAATCGCTAACGAGAGCGCATCCAGACACATTTTGAAGGATATTGAATTAAAAAGCCCCGCTTTTAGCGAGGCTTTATATCTGAGGCTGACGCGACAAACGCATCAAATCAGTGGTGTCGATCAGATAGCTGTTACGTTAACAGCAGCCGGACCTTTCTGGCCGTCCTGAATTTCGAACTCAACGTTCTGGCCTTCAGCCAGAGTTTTGAAACCATTGCCCTGGATAGCGGAGAAGTGTACGAACACATCTTTGCTGCCGTCAGCCGGAGTAATGAAGCCAAAACCTTTGGATTCGTTGAACCACTTAACTTGACCTTTAATCTTTGCCATTTGCAAAATTCCTTAGAGTGTTTTCTTTGCCCGTAGGCATAACATAGATAAAACTGAGACATTACTGCTTGAGGCACTAATATAAGGTTCGGCAGAGAAGCGGTATTCAACGTCAACGTGTTTACTCAGGACTTCTTTACTGAAAATGCCACACATAAACAGAACTGTACCTCGTTTAACCCAAAGCCTGTTATCACATACAACGTTAATTATGGCAAGCCATTTTTAAACGTGTCTCGATCCGTCGCACAAATTACGAGAACCTTCACAAATTGACAGCACGTTTATGCAACAAAATTGCGAAAGATATATCCTCACGCGCTGACGGACTCCTGACAACGTCATTGCTGAAAAGCCATTTTTCTACCATAGCTCAATAACTTCGCTTCTTCCAGTGCATCAAATCACATTTAAAAGCTGTATTTTTCATATCACTTTTTATGCTGAGTTATGCATAAATTGTCACAATGATAAAAAACACCTTTTAATCAAAATAATAGAAAAGAAAAGCGATTTTCGACACCGCTTTTTGTGATGTTCTGCGTCTTTACAGAATGCCTTAAAATAATGAACAAACAATGACAATCCATAAAGAGAGAGAAACGTTTCGCTTTTAATAGAGAATGAGCGGTATCACAAAAATGCCATATGTCCATTTGTTATACATATAAAACTATGTTGCATATAAAGCCATATATTAGGTAAGGTGTTGATGCTGTAGTATCAGTTGCAAACGGCAACGCGGAGAGATCCGACGGGGAAATGGGGCGTATGGCACTGGCGCCATTTGCGCCCCGGTAAGCATTATCGTTCAGCAACCAGACAATGATGTCCTCATCCTCTTTCGGTTCGCTTGCCGCTGTTGCGGGTTCCGCTTCTTTTTCTGGTTCGTTTGCTTCGCAAAGGCGGCGTAACAACGCGTTTTGCCGCTTCTGTTGATCCAACAACGCTTCGAGCAGTTCTATCTGCTCGTTGGCACGGGAACTTGCCCGGTTGACAAAGAACCAGAGCGCCAGCCCCACCACCAGAACCACCATTGATACTATTAAAGATGCAAGAGAAAACGCACCAGAGTTTAAAACGTCGTTCATTTCACCACCTCAATGTAGAGACGTCATTCTACCACTGCTACACGGGAAGGAAATCTCTGGTGTAAAACGTTTACCAGGGAATAAATTTATTGATGGCGCAAATACCGCTGAAAAATTGTACATCCTGATTGCACATGATATTAAACACCTGCGCCCACAGCAACAGGCATACTACCACCACGATGCCGAGAACGACCCATCGAAATTTTTTCACTCCACTCTCCGATCTTACATCTTATGTCGCTAAATTATCATGAGTTACTTAAACCAGGAGTAACTGTAGCGGCATTATATGTTTTTAGGAATGATTCACTTGTTTCAATCAATGTACACGCTACTCTTATTCTAACTAAAAAAGAAAAGAGGTAGTAATGCGTTTGATCATTCGCGCAATTGTATTGTTTGCCCTGGTGTGGATAGGCCTGCTGATGAGCGGCTATGGCATCCTGGTGGGAAGTAAAGTGAACGCTGCGGGGCTGGGTTTACAGTGCCATTACCTGACCGCACGCGGCACCAGCACGGCGCAATATCTCCATACCAACAGCGGCATTATTGGCTTTTCCGACTGTCCCATTTTCAGAAAAATCGCCACCGTGGTGGATAATGGCTAAGCGGCAATAAATAATTTCACAGTGAAACTATCACCAATAATTCCCCTATATTGGCTGTTGTTCATAAGTACTGTTAAATAATATTTTAATAACCGTTAAATAAGCCGACAGATATTATCTACTTTTACGATTTCATCCCACCCGATGTTATAAAAAAAGCAGCTACATTTTTCGTAGCTGCTTTTTTTTAACGTCATGCTAATAACGTTGCTTAGAAGGGATAATCGTTGTAACCCATTTGTTCAGAAATTTTACGCGCGGCGGCGTGTAACATAGCCACATATTCCTGTAGGCGTTCTTCTGAAAAACGCAGCGTCGGGAACGAAATGCTTAACCCTGCGATGACTACGCCAAAACGGTCAAATACCGGTACGCCGATACAACGTAATCCTTCTTCCTGTTCTTCGTTATCTTCACCGTATCCTTGCGCACGCACTTCATCCAACAGCGGCAGCAACGCTTCAGTGCTGGTAATCGTGCGTCCCGTGCTTTGCTTATACTCTACGCCGTCGAGAATCTGCTTAACCTCATCACGGTCGCGCCAGGCCAGAAGCACTTTACCGATGGCCGTACTGTACAGCGGATTACGACGCCCAATACGTGAGTACATCCGCAGATTGTACATAGAGTCAATTTTATGGATATAGACAATGCTGTCTTCATCCAGCGCGCCAAGATGGATAGTTTCTTTTGTCAGACGAGACAGTTCGCGCATCTGAATGTCCGCACTGCGGATGAGATCAACATTTTGCAAAGCTCGCGCGCCCAGCTCAAACAGCTTTAGCGTCAGAGAGTATTTTTCAGACTCCCCCTCCTGAGCCACGTAGCCCAGCGTTTTCATGGTTTGCAAAAAGCGATAAACGGTGCTTTTCGACATCATGACGCGCTGCGATAGCTCGGTAATCCCTATTTCACGCTCTTCACCCAGCGCCTGCAGAATGCCGAAAACTTTCAGCACAGAAGATACAGAATCAGGCTGCTTATCCAGATCTGCGTTTGCCATTTATCACCTCATTACGAGCGTTTTATAAAATTCAGAACGAGTTTTTATTATAATTTCACGCCAGGTCGCCCGCAATCCATCTTTGCTTACTTCGTTACAAATCTGCGACATAACAACTCAGTATTAATGCTAACATTATTATTCAGCCCATAATTCCCCTTATTACAAAATACTTATGGAAAAAACACGGGCCGATGGCCTGCCCCTCCCGCAGAGATACGGCGCTATCCTGACGATTATTATCGGTATTTCGATGGCGGTTCTGGATGGCGCAATCGCTAATGTCGCGCTGCCAACCATTGCGACTGATTTACATGCCTCCCCTGCCAGCTCTATCTGGATTGTCAATGCATACCAAATCGCCATTGTCGTCTCACTGCTTTCCCTGTCTTTTTTAGGCGACATGTTTGGTTATCGCCGGATCTACAAATGTGGTTTAGTGGTATTTCTGCTTTCATCATTGTTTTGCGCGCTTTCAGACTCGCTGCAGATGCTGACGCTGGCGCGCATCGCGCAGGGATTTGGCGGCGCGGCGCTAATGAGCGTAAACACGGCGCTGATTCGTCTTATCTACCCCCAGCGTCATCTGGGACGAGGCATGGGAATTAACTCTTTTATCGTCGCAGTCTCTTCCGCCGCGGGTCCGACGATCGCCGCAGCGATTTTGTCCATCTCATCATGGAAATGGCTGTTTCTGATTAATGTCCCGTTAGGTATCATCGCGTTAATTCTGGCCATACGCTTTTTACCAGCAAACATCGCCCATGACACTAAGCCGCGCTTTGACTTACCGAGCGCGGTAATGAATGCGCTCACATTTGGCCTGCTGATTACCGCATTGAGCGGATTTGCCCAGGGACAGTCGCTAACGTTGATTGGCGCAGAGCTGCTCGTTCTGGTCGTGGTCGGGTTTTTCTTCGTGCGCCGCCAGCTTTCTTTGCCCGTCCCTTTGTTACCCATCGACTTGTTACGCATTCCGCTTTTTTCACTCTCGATCGGCACGTCAATTTGCTCGTTCTGCGCGCAAATGTTAGCCATGGTCTCGCTACCTTTTTATCTGCAAACCGTGCTGGGCCGTAGCGAAGTAGAAACCGGCCTGTTATTGACGCCCTGGCCGCTGGCAACGCTGGTAATGGCGCCGCTGGCGGGATACCTGATAGAACGTCTTCATGCCGGTTTGCTGGGGGCGCTGGGAATGGTGATAATGGCAGCCGGGTTGTTTGCGCTGGTCATGTTGCCAGCCTCCCCCTCCGATCTGAATATTATCTGGCCGATGATCCTTTGTGGCGCAGGGTTTGGCCTGTTCCAGTCGCCGAATAATCACACCATTATCACTTCCGCGCCGCGTGAGCGCAGCGGTGGCGCCAGCGGGATGCTGGGCACGGCGCGACTGTTAGGCCAAAGTACTGGCGCCGCGCTGGTAGCGCTGATGTTGAACCAGTTTGGCGATAGCGGTACGCATCTTTCTCTGCTCGCAGCGGCGATCCTGGCGACTCTCGCGGCGGTGGTGAGCGGTTTACGTATTACGCAACCACGCGTTCAGGCGTAAAAAAAGCGCGTCATTCGACGCGCTTTTCATACTTGCCAGTGGGCTTATTATTTCAGGTACTCACCGCTACGCAGCGCTTCAATGCGTTTATCCAGCGGTGGGTGCGTCATAAACAGCTCGCTTAACGATTTCGATTTACCGTTAATACAAAACGCCATCATGCTGGTCGCTTCTTGCGGCTCGTAGCTGGTTTTCAGGCGCTGCAACGCGGCAATCATTTTTTCACGGCCAACCAGCTTCGCCGATCCCGCATCGGCATGAAACTCACGGTAACGGGAGAACCACATGGTGATGATGCTCGCCAGAATACCGAAGACCAGTTCCAGCACCGTCGCAACGGCGAAATAGATTAGCGGATTACCGTTACTTCCTTCGCCTTCATCGCGGTTGCCGCCCAGAAAACCAGCAGCAATTTGCGCGATAATGCGCGAAATAAAGATAACGAAGGTGTTAACCACCCCCTGAATCAACGTCATCGTCACCATATCGCCATTGGCAATATGGCTGATTTCATGCGCAATGACGGCTTCCGCTTCGTCAGGGCTCATGTTTTGCAACAAACCGGTGCTCACAGCGACCAATGAGGCGTCACGGCGTGCGCCCGTCGCAAACGCGTTAATGTCCGGCGCATGGTAGATAGCAACCTGCGGCATGGCGATACCGGCCTGGCGCGCTTGCGTTGCTACGGTGTTCATCAACCAGCGTTCTCTTTCATTGCGAGGCTGTTCAATAACTTCCCCTCCTACGGATTTTAACGCCATCCATTTGGACATCAGCAATGAAATAAAAGAACCGCCAAAACCAAACAGCAGCGCCATGATCAGCAAGCCTTGCACGCTGCTCGACTGTATCCCTGTCAGGCTCAGAACCAGCCCGAAAACGACCATCACGGCCAGGTTCGTCAGCAGGAAGAGCGCGATTCGCATCATAATTTTCTTTTAACCTCAATTTAACAAAGCGCACTATGCGATTACCCACATCGTATGGGTCTTATGGCTATTTTCAAGCATCACCAGGCGGTAAGTCACGAGAAAAACACAACTTTACATTTTGTAGCATTATCCTGACGACTTCTGCGCTTGTTAAAAAAAACAGGCACAATTTTTTGTGCCTGTTTAGCGTTACTTATTGGCTGCCGCCTGCTCCGCTGGTTTTTCTTTTTCAAGATGCGCCAGGTCCAGAGCAATCTTCACCGTTTCATCAAGGTACGGGTCCGGCTCCTGGTAATCCTTTGGCAGATCGTCCAGTTTCTTCAGCAACGGTTTACCCTCACGTTTAAACCGATCGTTAATACGCGCCAGACGCAGAGCGTCTTCTTCATTGTTCTCTTTCTCACGCTGCGCATAATTCAGAGAGACGATGTTGCGCTTATCCTTCATGGCATTGAAACGTGCAATATCCTTCATGATGTACTGAAACTCAGGATCTTTGGCGATACGCGCGTTGTGTTCTTTCAATAATTCCGGGCCAAACGGGGCCAAATCGTCCGATTTCACGTATTTCGCCGCATCAATGCTATCCCACGGCAAGGCGTTATCTTCAAATTTTTCTCCGGTTTCCGTCTCTTCATTGCCAGTCGGCATGATGATATCCGGCGTGACCCCTTTACGCTGCGTACTACCGCCGTTGACACGGTAAAACTTCTGAATGGTGTACTGCACCGAACCCAGCGCAGGCCATTCCGGGCGAAGCATCTGATCGTAAATTCGGTTTAGCGAACGATATTGCTGTACCGTCCCTTTACCGAAGGTCGGCTCACCGACAATCAGCGCGCGACCATAATCCTGCATCGCGGCAGCGAAGATTTCCGATGCCGAGGCACTGAAACGATCGACCAGCACCACCAGCGGGCCTTTGTAGTAGACCACGCCGTCGGTGTCGCTATCCTCACGCACTTTGCCGTTATTGTCGCGCACCTGAACTATCGGACCAGAAGGGATAAACAGACCGGAAAGCGAAACGGCTTCCGTCAGCGCCCCACCGCCGTTTGAACGCAGATCGATAACGATGCTGTTAACATTCTGTTTTTCCAGCTTCTGAAGCTGAACTTTGACATCATCGGTCAAGCCAACATAGAAGCCTGGAATATCCAGTACGCCAACTTTTTCCTTGCCGACGGTTTTCACCGACATTTTAACCGCGCGATCTTCAAGACGAATCCGTTCACGCGTCAGCGTGATGATACGCGTTTTCGTCCCTTTACCAGCCGGCAGTATTTCCAGTCGGACCTTGCTGCCTTTTGGCCCTTTGATCAGCGCCACCACATCGTCAAGACGCCAGCCAATGACGTCGACCATCGGTTTTCCGGCCTGCCCTACGCCGACGATACGATCGCCGACGCTAATCGACTTGCTCTTCGCTGCTGGGCCGCCGGCGACCAATGAGTTAATGACAGTGTAATCGTCATCCATTTGCAGCACCGCGCCGATACCTTCCAGAGACAGGCTCATTTCGGTATTAAACTGCTCGGTATTGCGGGGAGAAAGATAATTCGTATGCGGGTCGATTTCACGCGCAAAAGCGGTCATCGCCAGCGAGAACACATCTTCACTGTTGGTCTGCGCCAGGCGGCGAATAGCGAATTTGTAGCGACGCGTCAGCGTTTCGCGAATTTCTTTGTCGCTCTTGCCGGTGAGTTTCAGACTGAGCTCATCGAATTTCACTTTACCATCCCACAGCGCATTTAGCTCAGCCTCATCTTTCGGCCAGGGCGCTTTACTGCGGTCCAGGTTAAACGTATCGTTTCCGGTGAAATCCATTGGCCGTTCCAGCACTTTTAGCGCGTACTGGTAACGTTCAAACCGGCGCTTTTGCGCCAGGTTATAAAGATCGTAAAAAACATCCAGCTTACCCGTGCGCAGCTCATCGCCCAACACGGTTTTCTTTTTCGCAAACTGCTCGACATCGCTCGCCAACAAAACGTTGTGGCTATAGTCGAGAAGATTCAGATAGCGATCAAAGATCTTTGCCGAAAATGCCTCATCCAGATCGAACTGGCGATAGTGGGAGCGGGTAAAACGCGACGTTACGCGCTCGCTCACCGTCGCATGTTGCGTCTCTTCCTTTAGTACGGGAATTTGATCGGCACGCGTAATATCTTCCACGGCGAAGGACTGGCCTGCTAATGCAAGCAGGCCAGCTAACGCGGTAAGCCTAAAAAAAGTGTTCATGCCAGGCCTGGCCTCCGTTTCAGAACACCAGGTGTTCTGCGCGTACAATCAAAGACATACCCGAATTCAGCTGTACACGGACACCATCTTTGGTGATTTCTAATACGGTGGCATCCATCGCATTATTACCCGCTTTCACCTTGAGGGACTGCCCTACGGTCAATACTGAAATATCAGAAACCGGCGTGTGCTTCTCTTCGCGAGGCGCACGCGGCGCTTTCGTCGTCGGTTTATCAGCGCGAGGTTTACGTTCAGCGCCTTCTTTACGACGCGCTACCGGGCGAGGTTTACGCTCGCGTCGCGGCGCGTCTTCTTTTTCGCCAGCCGCCGCGGCAGCTTCGCGTTTTTTCGCTTGCTGCTCTGCGCGCTGCGCCTGAACACGGGCTTTGGCTTCTTCAAGCTGCTTACGCGCATGTTCGACATGCTGTTCTTCCAGCTCGCCGCACGGATTGCCATCAAGGTCGACGCGCGTTGCGCCCGGCTTAACGCCGTACAGGTAACGCCAGCTTGAAGTATAAAGACGTAAAGCGGAACGAAGTTGCGTTTTGCTGAGGTTCATTTCGCCCCCAACTCGCTCTACCAGATCCTGAAAAATACCAATTTTCAGCGGGCGAGCTTCGCCTTCCGCACTAAAACAGTGAGGAAAACGCTCGGCCAGAAACGCGATAACTTCTTTACTGCTATTCAACTTAGGTTGATTTTCCATGAAATTTCCTGATTACAACGGACGTAGCCAACAAGCAGCAGGCATGAACAGGCGTCATTATAATGACGCCATCAGTAATTGCTACGTTATCCGTTTATTATCCTGCAACGCTCGCAAAGAATTTTTTGTAATCCGTCGTTGCAAGCACGGTTTCAAGCTGTGCGACCAGCGTACGCAGGCCGTGTTCATCTTCTTCGGTAAAACGGCCAAACGCTGTGCTATCTATATCCAGCACGCCGATAATCCGTTCGCCAACCGTGACAGGCAGCACAATTTCGGCGCTGCTGGCGGCATCACAGGCAATATGGCCGTCAAACGCATGAACATCATCAATACGTTGAACCTTATTCTGCGCTACCGCTGCGCCACACACGCCGCGACCAACCGGAATCCGCACACAGGCGATTCGCCCCTGAAACGGCCCCAACACCAGCGTATCGCCTTCGAGGAGATAAAATCCCGCCCAGTTCACCTCGGTAAGGCGTTCGAACAGTAGCGCGCTGGTATTCGCCAGCGTGGCCAGAAAACTGGTTTCACCTGCCATTAACGACTGAAAATCGCGGTTTAACGCCGCGTATAGTTCTGTTTTGCTCATTATATAATCACTTCGTGGTCTTACTCCTAAACACAGGCTATTAAAATAAGCATTAAATGCGTTCTTGCTCAAGATTATTCCTGTCATGAGTTAAGATTACATTATTCTAACACTTTGATTCACGATACATGGCTCTGAACACCTCACACGTCACGCCAACAAAAAAGCTAACGATCAGGTCAATTAGCGAAGCGCTGCCGCGCAGCCACTACCAGCGCTGCCCTGAATGCGACATGCTGTTCAGCTTGCCGGAGATGAGCGCTCATCAAAGCGCTTATTGTCCTCGTTGCCAGGCCAAAATTCGCGATGGGCGCGACTGGTCGCTGACGCGGCTGACCGCGATGGCGGTAACCATGCTGCTATTGATGCCGTTTGCCTGGAGCGAACCGTTACTCCATATCTACCTGTTGGGCGTACGCATTGATGCCAATGTGATGCACGGCATCTGGCAAATGACGCAGCAGGGCGATCCGTTAACCGCCGCAATGGTGCTCTTTTGCGTGGTGGGCGCGCCGCTTATTCTGGTTTTTTCAATTGCTTACCTGTGGTTTGGCAGCCTCCTCGGCATGAATCTGCGTCCAGTCCTGCTGATGCTGGAAAAACTGAAAGAGTGGGTGATGCTGGACATCTATCTGGTCGGTATTGGCGTTGCCTCTATCAAAGTGCAGGACTATGCCTTTCTGCAGCCGGGCATCGGGCTTTTAGCGTTCGTCTCGTTGGTGGTTCTTAGCATTCTGACTATGATTCATCTGAATGTGGAGCAACTATGGGAACGATTTTATCCGCAGCGCCCTGCTCAACGTGCGGACGAAAGATTGCGCGTCTGTCTTGGCTGCCACTTTAGCGGCTATCCGGATGCGAAAGGACGCTGCCCGCGTTGTCATATTCCGCTACGGTTACGCAGAAAACAGAGCATACAGAAGTGTTGGGCGGCCTTGCTGGCGTCTATTGTCTTTTTGCTGCCGGCAAACCTGCTGCCTATCTCGGTAATCTACATTAATGGCGGGCGTCAGGAAGATACTATCCTGTCGGGCATTATGTCGCTTGCCAGCAGCAATATCGCCGTCGCCGCCGTCGTTTTTATCGCCAGTATTTTGGTGCCGTTTACCAAAGTCATCGTGATGTTTACGCTACTGTTGAGTATCCATTTTAAATGCCAACAGGGACTGCGGACGCGAATTCTGTTGCTGCGTCTGGTGACATGGATAGGCCGTTGGTCGATGCTGGATCTTTTCGTTATCTCGTTAACCATGTCTCTGATTAATCGCGATCAGATTCTGGCTTTTACTATGGGACCGGCTGCGTTTTATTTCGGCGCAGCGGTAATTTTGACTATTCTTGCAGTGGAATGGCTGGATAGCCGCTTACTTTGGGATGCACATGAGTCAGGAAACGCCCGCTTCGAAGACTGAAGCGCAAATTAAAACCAAACGCCGTATTTCACCTTTCTGGCTGCTACCGCTTATCGCGCTAATGATCGCGGGGTGGCTGGTATGGGATAGCTACCAGGATCGCGGCAATAGCGTGACTATCGATTTTATGTCGGCGGACGGTATCGTACCGGGCCGTACTCCCGTGCGTTATCAGGGAGTAGAAGTCGGCACCGTGGAAGATGTCAGTCTGAGCAAAGATCTGCGCAAAATTGAAGTTCGCGTCAGTATCAAATCAGATATGGAAGATGCGTTGCGCGAAGAGACGCAATTCTGGCTGGTGACGCCCAAAGCCTCGCTGGCGGGCGTTTCCGGCCTGGATGCGTTGGTCGGCGGGAATTACATCGGTATGATGCCAGGTAAAGGCAAGCCCAGAGATCATTTCGTCGCCCTGGATACACAGCCTAAATACCGGCTTAGCAACGGCGATCTGATGATTCATCTCAATGCGCCGGATCTCGGTTCGCTTAATAGCGGTTCACTGGTCTATTTCCGTAAAATCCCTGTCGGACGGGTGTATGACTATTCGATTAACCCTAACAAACAGGGCGTGACGATTGACGTTCTGATTGAGCGACGGTTTACCGATCTGGTGAAAAAAGGCAGCCGTTTTTGGAATGTCTCCGGCATTGACGCCGATCTAAGCCTGAGCGGCGCGAAGGTGAAACTGGAGAGCCTCGCGGCCCTGGTCAATGGCGCGATTGCGTTTGACTCACCGGACAATTCCAAACCCGCCGCCCAGGATGACACGTTCGGCTTATATAAAGATTTAGCCCACAGCCAACGAGGGGTAATCGTTAAACTTGAGCTGCCCAGCGGAGACGGTCTGAAAGCGGAATCTACGCCGCTCATGTACCAGGGACTGGAGGTGGGTGAGCTTTCTAAACTGACGCTCAACCCTGGCGGTAAAGTCACCGGAGAGATGACCGTCGATCCCAGCGTTGTTCCGCTGATGCGGGAAAATACGCGTATTGAGTTACGCAATCCCAAACTGTCGCTGAGCGACGCGAATATCAGTTCGTTGTTAACCGGAAAAACCTTCGAGCTGGTGCCGGGCGACGGCGAACCGCGCAGTGAATTTGTGGTGGTGCCGGGTGAAAAGGCCCTGCTGCATGAGGCGAATGCCTTAACCCTGACGCTGACGGCCCCGGAAAGTTACGGCATCGAACCGGGCCAGCCGTTAATTTTACATGGCGTAAAAATTGGCCAGGTCATTGAGCGCAACTTATCCAGTAAAGGCGTGTCATTCACCGTCGCGATTGAACCGCAGCACCGGGATTTGGTACAGGGCGACAGTAAATTCGTGGTCAACAGCCGGGTGGATGTCAAAGTCGGCCTTGACGGCGTAGAGTTCCTCGGCGCCAGCGCCAGCGAGTGGATTGACGGCGGAATTCGTATTTTACCCGGTACGAGCGGGAAGATGAAATCCACCTACCCGCTCTATGCTAACCTGGAAAAAGCGCTGGAAAATAGTCTCAGTGACTTACCGACTACCACCCTGACGCTGACAGCCGAAACGTTGCCGGATGTCCAGGCAGGTTCCGTCGTGCTGTATCGAAAATTTGAAGTAGGCGAAGTCATCACCGTTCGCCCACGCGCCAATACCTTTGACATCGACCTGCATATTAAGCCGGAATATCGCCACCTGTTAACCAGCAATAGCGTGTTCTGGGCGGAAGGCGGCGCGAAGGTGCAACTTAACGGCAGCGGCCTAACGGTACAGGCCTCGCCACTCTCCCGCGCGCTGAAAGGGGCCATTAGTTTTGATAACCTGAGCGGCGCCAGCGCCAGTCGGCGCAAAGGCGATAAACGCATTCTTTATGCTTCAGAAACTTCCGCCCGCGCGGTAGGCGGACAAATTACGCTGCACGCGTTCGACGCTGGAAAATTGGCGGAAGGGATGCCCATTCGTTACCTCGGTATTGATATCGGCCAGATCCAGACGCTGGAATTGATCACCGCACGTAATGAAGTGCAGGCAAAAGCCGTACTTTATCCGGAGTATGTACAGACATTTGCCCGCGCCGGGACACGTTTTTCCGTTATCACGCCACAAATTTCCGCGGCGGGCGTCGAGCATCTGGATACGATTCTCCAGCCCTATATTAACGTTGAGCCAGGACGCGGCGCGGCACGGCGCGACTTTGAACTGCAGGAAGCCACGATTACTGACTCACGCTATCTGGATGGGTTAAGCATCGTCGTGGAGGCGCCAGAAGCAGTCTCGCTTAATATTGGTACCCCCGTCCTGTTTCGCGGTATCGAAGTGGGAACCGTCACCGGAATGTCCCTGGGGTCGCTCTCCGATCGCGTGATGATCACCTTGCGCATCAGTAAGCGTTACCAATATCTGGTGCGTAATAACTCCGTATTCTGGCTTGCCTCCGGCTATAGTCTCGACTTTGGTCTGACAGGCGGCGTGGTGAAAACGGGGACATTTAATCAGTTCATCCGTGGCGGTATCGCCTTCGCTACTCCACCAGGTACGCCGCTGGCGCCAAAAGCGCAAGCCGGTAAGCATTTCCTGTTACAAGAGAGCGAACCGAAAGAGTGGCGTGAATGGGGTACCGCTCTGCCACGTTAAACACCCGGCTCCGGCGTACTCGCGCCGGAGCGTTTTATGCTACACTGCGCGCCTGTTTTTTTGCCGGCGATACACCTGTGGCTCAACACGCTGTCTATTTTCCTGACGCTTTTCTGACGCAAATGCGTGAAGCAATGCCTTCCACGCTCTCTTTTGATGAATTTATTTCGGCCTGCCAACGCCCGTTGCGCCGCAGTATACGCATCAATACGCTTAAAATATCCGTGGCTGATTTCCTTGCCCTAATCGCGCCCTACGGCTGGTCGCTCACGCCAATTCCGTGGTGTCATGAAGGATTCTGGATCGAGCGCGATGATGAAGAGGCATTGCCGCTTGGCAGTACCGCTGAGCATTTAAGCGGCCTGTTTTACATTCAGGAGGCCAGTTCGATGCTGCCGGTCGCGGCCCTGTTCGCCGATGATAATCATCCGCAGCGGGTCATGGATATGGCAGCGGCGCCTGGCTCCAAAACCACGCAGATCGCTGCCCGCATGGGGAACCGCGGCGCCATTCTGGCCAACGAATTTTCGGCCAGCCGCGTCAAAGTTCTGCACGCTAATATCAGCCGATGTGGAATCGCCAATACCGCACTGACGCATTTCGATGGCCGCGTATTTGGCGCTGCGTTACCGGAGATGTTTGACGCTATCCTGCTGGATGCGCCCTGCTCTGGCGAAGGCGTAGTACGTAAAGATCCTGATGCGCTAAAAAACTGGTCGCCAGAAAGCAATCTGGATATCGCGGCGACACAGCGGGAACTGCTCAACAGCGCTTTTCATGCTTTACGACCCGGCGGCACGCTGGTCTACTCCACCTGCACGTTAAATCGCCAGGAAAACGAAGAGGTCTGCCTCTGGCTGAAAGAGACCTACGCCGACGCCGTTGAATTTTTGCCGCTGGGTGATCTGTTTCCTGACGCTGACCGTGCCCTCACCCCGGAAGGCTTCCTGCACGTCTTCCCGCAAATTTACGACTGCGAAGGACTCTTCGTCGCACGTCTGCGTAAAATGTCATCCCTTCCAGCCATGCCCGCGCCGGGGTATAAAGTGGGGGCGTTTCCTTTTACCCCCCTCAAAGGCCGCGAAGCATTACACGTTACCCAGGCGGCCAACGCCGTCGGACTGTTATGGGATGAAAATCTCCATCTTTGGCAGCGTGAAAAAGAGGTCTGGCTGTTCCCGGCAGAAATTGAATCACTGATCGGAAAAGTCCGTTTTTCCCGGCTCGGCATTAAGCTGGCCGAAAGTCATAATAAAGGCTATCGCTGGCAACATGAGGCGACGATAGCCCTTGCCTGCCCGACTCATGCTCACGCGTTCGAACTTTCTGTGCAAGAGGCGGAGGAGTGGTATCGCGGTCGGGATATTTATCCGCAAACACCCCCTGCCGCTGATGATGTCCTGGTGACGTTCCAGCATCAGCCACTTGGTCTGGCAAAACGTATCGGCGCCAGAATAAAGAACAGTTACCCGCGTGAACTGGTACGTGATGGCAAACTCTTTACTGGTAATAGTTAAAAGGCGCACAAAAAAACCGCACTTTTTGACTGGCGCTTTTGCGTACGTTGACTACGCTGAAAAATGGACGGCTAAACTGGTCGTACCACAATTAGCGTATTAACGGAGAGCACGATGATGAAAACCAGTGTGCGCATTGGCGCTTTTGAAATCGACGATGCCGAATTACATGGCGAATCGCCGGGGGAGCGAACGTTAACAATCCCCTGTAAATCCGATCCGGATTTATGTATGCAACTGGACGCCTGGGATGCCGAAACCAGCGTTCCCGCCATTCTCAACGGGGAACATTCCGTTTTGTTCCGTACTCATTACGATCCTAAATCTGATGCCTGGGTCATGCGTCTTGCCTGACTCAAAAAGAACCCGTCGCCAGGCGGGTTATTTATTCTTCCTTTTCTCATTTCCCCCCTGCGCTAACCTCTCCTACACTATCGTGTAAAGTAGTTAACATTGAGGATGTAATGTTCGCGCTGGTACTTTTTGTATGTTACCTGGATGGAGGATGCGAGGATATTGTCGTGGACATCTACGATACCGAGCAGCAATGTCTTTATTCGATGGACGATCAACGGATTCGCCATGGCGGCTGTTTTCCGGTAGAGGATTTTATCGATGGCTTCTGGCGGCCTGCGCAGCAATATAGCGATTTTTAACCCTGGGCGCTGATACCGCTATTGTATCCGCGCTAACGTCAATTGCCCGCCAAATACCGCGCCCGTATCAATATAGTGTACGTTGGCAAAATCCATGCGCCGGCGCAACGGCGTATGGCCAAACCAAAAATGATCGGCTCCGCTAATCCCGCCGCGCTTATTTATGAGCCGTTCGCGACTCCAGAGAACCTGATGTAAATCGACTTTTCTTTGCCATTGATAGGTTGACGCGGGGTAATCAGCATGAGCGATCACATGCGTGCTATGGCGGCAGTGAACTTCCAGTATCCAGGGCAGCCGCTGACAAAGGATAAAAAGCGCTTCAGCTTGCGCAGCGTGTTCAGCGGTCAGGCGGGTAAACCAGTCGCCACCATTCATCAACCACAGCGTCGACTGCAATGAGGCCCGCGCATCCAGCGCCATTTGTTCATGATTGCCGCGAACCGCCATCATCCAGGACTCACGCAGTAAAGCCAGGCAACCCAAGCTGTCCGGGCCTCTATCAATGAGATCGCCCACAGAAACTAACAAGTCTTGTTGCGGATCAAATCGACACTCACGTAACCTTTTCATTAACATTGAAAAACAGCCGTGAATATCGCCAACCACCCAGACATGCCGCCAATTCTTTGCCTCTATTCGCTGATAAATCTCTTCAGGCCGCATCATGTTTTTCCTGTCGTTCATTATCCAGGACAGATATAAAAAGATAGCGTGTGCAGATTTTTTTGCTTAGTAAGCGTGCGCTGTTGTAAATAGCGAATTTCACCATTAGCGAGTAAATGCTTTGTTATCATCGCAATAAAATATAACTGGCTGCGCCAGGGGAGGGTTATCCCCTGGCGCAGCGAGCTACTCACTATCGCCTGTTCACCTTCAATACTCTTCCTCCTTAAAAACATATCGGAAACATAAACCACATCGCCTCAGCACACGATATAGCACACTCTTTAGCGGAGTGATCCTCAAGGCAAACCAGCGCCAATGCAGGTGTCGTTACCGTGGCGACCATCGCCCCCACAAACAGGCGCAGCACAATTTTTTTTAAAGGCGGCATAACCTCTCCTGACAGTTAACAGACCATTAATCCTTATCGAGACATCATCCGTGCGCGGGTATCATAGACTTAACAACACGCAGCGTTACGAAAAAAGCTGTCTGGTTGTGCAGGTATTTAGAGTAATAACAATTATTTTAAGTTTTAAGGTTATCCATTTGATTTTTTATATTAAAATAAAGATGACGACGTTTTGTTAAAAGCGTCGCCATAAAAACGAATATATAGTTTCAGAAAATCTGCTATTAATTCATATGGTTAATAGCAGTATTGTATTTACTACCATCAGGAGGCATTCTGAAGATACTTATTCGCAATATTTTCTATAGTTAACTGAAATTGTTGTGGCGTTGGCATCGTCCCCTTATTAAACAGCGGCGTAACCTCTTTCATAACGATTTTCTCAGCATACGCTTTAAAAGATACCTGCTGATTATGATTTATAAACATATGCGGATATTTAATACTCGCGGAAGCAATGAGGGGGACGACAAAAGGATTCGCCCCTGCCCCACCTGGAGTAAATACGCCATTTTTTATCTCCCCAGGTAGCCCCGCATTCTGCGCAGCCTCTCCTATCTCTTTCAAAAAGGGGGTAATACTGACCCCTTTACTGATGAGTAATTTACAACATTGATCTTTATTATTACTGTACACGGCTGATAATATGGCTTCGCATGTCTGACGAGCATAGGCCGGATCTTTACTCGCATTACCTTTGATATCCAGACTATTGAGCTTTTGCAGCATAAAATCTTTAACAGTTTTACTGGTTAATACCGCCCTACCCTCAGAAGCGTTCCCACGATGAAAATGGGTAGTCGGTATGTCTGTTTGTTGATGCAGGCTAAAACGATCTGACAGACTCGTCGACAGGCTGATAAAGCTATTTCTAACGGCAGTAATACTTTTTGCAAAAATGTCCTTCTCCGTTGTTTTTTCTTTTACTGGTTCAACGTCACTTCTATGGATTCTGTAGTGCTGGGTGGATAGTGTTATGTTAGTCACGGTAGTTCTCCTTTTAGATAACTATGCATAGCTACACTTTGTTTATATTTCTTGCTTTCAAAAAATAGCCACCTTCTCCACAACCATTTTTACTCATTGATATTTATAAATTTTATTTTCCTGATGGATTTTGTTCTTCTGTCACTTAGCCTGTTTTTTTTCGGCGCAAGGTGATCGACTTTTATCGAGGAACATTTTTATCGGGACAATCCTGAACAGGTAAAACATCACTTCAATTCAACTACTGCGTCACATAAAACATTCATGAATATTATTATTTATGCTGATGTTGTTACGATTTTGCCCCCATTCGCAGGCTGGCTACCAATTATCCTGCCAGTGAGTTAGCCGCTTTTTCAAAACCTATAAAGTCGCCACGCCAAATCTCTCCGTCACTGTAATCCTTATCTAAACATCAATTAATTAACTGATTTTTATATATTATGACTTTTCATGACGTTCAGAAAAACTACAAATGAAATGGATTGACGCATCTATTAGTGGTCAAAAAAACGCGCTACGAGAAATAATCAGTAACAATTGCAACACTATTCCAATCATAACGTAAACTATATGATACCAGGTGATTATTATTGCTTTTAGGTAACATATCTGTATGGCTGCTTTTAAGCAACAATACTCTAACACAACATATAACATTATAACTTACAATAGGTTAACAAATGGAATTACAGCTTATGCTTAACCACTTTTTCGAGCGCGTCAGAAAGGATGCAAATTTCAACGCATTTCTAATCGATCTGGAATATAATAATATCGCTTATTACATCTATTTTGTTGCTACCGGCAATGTGAAAATTATCACTCATGCAGGCCACTTCATTTCTATTAAAAGCAATAGAAAGCTGATTAAAGTCAATTCAACACCGAATACGCAATTAATAAAATTGATTTCAGCTAAACACTTTTCGGGGGAGCATTCCTATGAAAAATACTGTACTGATCTGGCAACGGCAGGCGTTTTTAAATGGATTGTTGAATTAAACCAAAAAACTCGACAATACTGGTCGAAAGACAACCAATTATTATATATAGAAAATGTGGTCATGCCGCTTTAACAAGCCAGGGTAATAATAGCGTCAGTCGTGACATCCGGCGTGTTACGACTGCGGGTTATCCAATTTAGAGACCATAATGAGAGTCTGACTGCGAGAGTTACCCTGTGCAGTCCGACCGACGCAGCAACGTTTGACACGATTCTCGACAACAGCATCTCCTGGTGCAGGAGAAATGATATTCAAAGCGATATCGACTAAAAGCTCAAAATATTTGCCTTCTATTTATATTCTATCTAATTAATACCCTCCAGAAAGTGTGGCATAATTGCAGAATCTGTCAGGATTCCGGGAGCATACCGGAGCGTAATCGAAAAAACATCTGGAGATGTATGAGCAAGGATGAAATCAGTTATCAAATTCTTTACCGGTACTCTCTGGAAAAGCTATACAGTACTCTTGCCAGAAGAGTAGATAACGTGCTGTCATTCGCCCTCGTTTTTCTCGGGGTCGGCGTCACCATAAACGTCGGGAGTCCCTTTATTCTGGGGCCAGGCATTGTGGGTATCGCCATACTAAAAAGAGTACTCCGCTTCGGCACGCGATCAGCACAGGCCGACCGGCAGTCCCGCGCCTGGCTGAAACTTTTTAATACTCAGCACCGCTTTCCTTCAGATAAAACACTGTTCCTTGCCTTCACATCGCTTGAGCAAGACGCGAGTGAAGTATGGTCCATGCTTATTGGTCCTGCCATCGTCATGACTGAGACCGCCCTCGGAAAAACTCCCATTGAGCCATTGACGGCGGGTGAAAAACTCTGTGCATTTTTGAGCGGCGCGACGAAATCCCAGCTAGCAGATCGCAATTGACCTGTCTTCTAAACGCCTGTGCCATACCACAGAGATTTAGTACAAAATTAATTAATGGAGTACTAACGCTGTCAGCAGGTTTCTCTGAGTGAAAGATTCGTATTATACGCACAGCCCAGTTTACAGTTTATATAACAGCGCAATATGTTTTTGTATCCGTACCATGCCGCCTACAAGCGGCTGTCTGAGTATCTCTAGCCGTGCCAGGGGGTATTAGCTCAAATGTGAGCTGACAGCCAAACCTAATCTGACTGTCCGCCCTGTGCCAGAAGCGGACGCTGATCATGGTGTGTACAGGCCAACGGTACGATATATTTTAAAGCTACCTGATTACAGCTTTCATAAAGCTATGGGTATTCAAATGCAGCAAAGCTATAAACCGAGCTTAATTAAATAATGCCTTTGCGAACCTACTTTAGGAAAGTCCGGTAGCGACATTTGAAGTATATAACCCTGTTTTTCATAAAAAGGGAGAGCCTGGAAGCTAAAGGTATCTACAAGTCCATGAACACAGCCTTTCCGCAAACCTTCTTTTTCGGCCATCGCCATAAGTTTGCTCCCCAGACCGCAATTCCTTGCAGATTCACTTACCCAAAGATAGTCGATGCAGAGCCACGGACCTTTTCTGTCAGCAATTAATCCGCCTACCATTTCGCCGCTTTCGTTTCTGCAGTAGACCCCAAGCTGCCCATTTTTACTAAAATCGACGAACTGAGCATTGTAGCTTCTTAATCCGGCTAATAGTTCTTCTTTATCAAATTCAGTAATTTGATGTGTGATTTGAATGTTCATACATATCCAATTGAACAAGTTTGCATTTGGAATATAACGTTATAAATAAGTTAATTAAATGTATCAATAGAAAGTTTGTTTTTACTCCTGGGGGCAGGCCACGTCCGCTACTCACAGCTTAAAGCAGACTGTCAGCTGGAGTCTGAGCCGGTACAATTAATGTGCCACTGGTTAGAAATCAGTAATACGATTTTATCAGGCTGGTGCTCTGGCCTGTCAGGATTTGAGGTATCCACCCGGTTTACCAGCCCCCTGTATTTGGCACCAGTGGAACCCACTTCCCGATCCAGGATATCCAGTACCCACCACCGAACCTCTTTCCCCAAAAGACATGAGCAACCTCAAGCGCCTTGTCTGGATGATAACCACGGTATGAAGTTTGATAACACGTGGAATCAGGGCGTATGGTTCGCTCTCCGTTCAGCAACTGGACGCCCTTCTCCCCAGCCTTTCAGCGTTGAAGATTTGCCAGCGCAGGGTGAAGAGTGTAGGCGAATTATGAAAATCACTTCTGCCGTTTATACTTCGAAAAAGACGTTATCAGAAAGGTGGTTCGCAAGCGCGGAGTTATTAAACCTTTACTTAACGAAATACGGTTTAAGTTGCTTGAATTGCAGCAGAAAGAAAACGACGGCTTGCTGATGCTGGACAAATTAAGCGAGCATGGCATCAATGGACTGATACGCCGTCAATAAAAGGAAGGGTGCATGGATGATCCCGTCACATCACCAATCACAACAGAAGAGCACAAAACAACATTTCACAGCGTAAAGGATAAAACACGATGCCATTTTCAATCAAAAACATATGTTCAGGTCCACAAGGACACTACCCAGAAATCTCCAGACCTATACAGAACAAGCCAGTACCGAGGAATTGCACACTGATCTCAACAACATGCAAAATACAGGAGTATACAGTATTCAGCAGATGTTCCTGCAGTTTTGAAATGCGACCACCCGGTACAGAAGAAAGAACCCCACGACTAAAACTCTCAGCAACAGAGCTCTCATGGCTATCTAAAACAATAGAAACAGAGATGCGCAACACAAAAGAATGAGCCTGTCAGTAATTCTGTGTAACTGCCCAGTTATTAAAGGTGATCGCTCAGGCGGTCACCGAACTCGATAATAAAACGGCTCATCGCCAGCCACCAGTTCTGGATCGGCATACTCCATTTTTTGACGCATCCTTGATTGCCAGATAAATAACTTTTCGTACTGAGTCATCCGTCGGGAACACCTTGCGTTTCTTAATCGCGGCACGGATCACGCTGTTCAAGGGTTCGATTGTGTTTGTCGTGTAGATGGCCTTGCGGATATCCGGCGGATAACTGAAGAGCGTATTGAGGTTTTCCCAGTGCGCACGCCAGCTTTTGCTGATTTGCGGATATTTATCGTCCCGGGCTTTCGCGAACGCATCCATCGCCATCAGTGCCGCCTCTTCGGTCGGGGCCTGATAGACCATCTTCCGGCCGCTGGTGACGGCTTTGTAGTCTTTCCAGGCTACGTATTTCAGGCTGTTACGCACCATATGGATAATGCACAGCTGGATATGGGTTTGCGGGAAGACGCTGTTTATCGCATCCGGGAAGCCCTTCAGACCATCCACACAGGCAATCAGGATGTCCTGAACGCCCCGGGTTTTCAGCTCCGTCAGCACGCTTAGCCAGAACTTTTCGCCTTCATTTTCGGCCAGCCACATACCCAGTAACTCTTTCTGGCCTTCGGTGTTGATACCCAGTGCCAGGAAGACGGCTTTGTTGATTACGCTGCCATTCTGACGGACTTTGACGACAATGCAGTCCATATAAACAATGGGGTACAGCGCATCCGGTTGCCGGTTTTGCCTCTCAGTGACCTGCTCTTTTACGGCGTCGGTGACTTTAGATATCAGCGAGGGTGACACATTGGCGTCGTACATCTCTTTGAAGGTGGCGACGATTTCGCGGGTAGTCATGCCTTTGGCGTAGAGGGATAAAATTTGGCTGTCCATCTGCGTAATGCGCGTCTGGTGCTTCTTAATCAGCTGCGGTTCGAAGGTATTTTCACGGTCACGCGGCGTGTTCAGTTCTATCTCGCCGTCATCGCACAACACCGTTTTGGACGAGTAGCCATTGCGGGTGTTTGAGCCTGTTTTGGGCGCATTTTTCTCATACCCGGGGTGGTCAGCCAGCTCCGCATTGAGCGCCGTTTAGACGGTTAATTTCGTCAGCATACGGGAAAACGGATTGAGGTCGGCTTCGGTATTAAGGCCTTTAGCCAGTTCAACCACAAGGGCTTTGAGTTTCTTTTCGTCCATAATTGCCTGTCTCCGTTACTGGAGTGAACATATCAAAAACAGGCAATTACACAATTTTAATTACAGTCTCAGTTCAGCCACATTATTGATGAGCGACTGTACGTTAAGCAAATCAAGACCGAGATGAAAATCGCTCTGCCACTTTCGCTCACCCCTCCTTCCATGGGTTTACGCCTCAGTACGGTGATTGATCGTTGCCGCCTGGTAAGCCGTAGCGAATACCTTATCAGCGCTGGCATACGCAAAAACCGCCCGAATGGGAGTATTCATCCTGACAGCCTGACTAAAAAATTTGTTGCGGCACGAAAATTTACCGGAATAAATTTAGTGATAACCCACCGACATTTCACGAGATCCGCAGCTTATCCGGACGACTATATAAAGATGCTTACGGGGAAGGGTTTGCTCAGAAACTCCTGGGACATACTTCCGAGAACACCACGAAACTCTATCTCGATGAACGCGATAATAAAGCTTACGTGATGCTCTGCTTTTGCTGTAAAAGAAATGTTAAACTGGATTTGGATCTGATATAACGAAAAAGCCCGGAATACAGAAATTCTGGAAAATTTCGGAAATTTTGGATTATTGATCATAAGCAACTGATTTATAAGGAAAAAAGGGACAGAATACGATTCCTGTTTACGGCAACAATTGATCTTTCTCTTTAAATTCATAATGTTACATATTAATTAAGTGATTTTAACGATTAGAACACGTTATTTTTGATTCTAATAGATTCAATTAGTTATCACTTTTTACGTTTTAATTCGGACATATTTCGGGCCATTTTGCGTATAAATCCCCCGACCAAACAAATTAACTGCCCAATACATCACTCCCCTCTTCCATTGGGGGACTCCCGATGCCAAATACCCATGTAGACGAAGGCTTAATAGTGATGCCAACAAAAGCGATCGCGAAAAGTTGAACAGGTGGCTAGTTTCAGATTAAACACATTGGTTAGTCATCCTGAACAAGTAAAATCCGCCGCAACTGGCAACCATTCAATACTCGCACTATCGAACGATCGCCAGCTTGCCGCAGCCCGTTCTTGCATACGATGTGGCTGCGGTTCCATCACATCAGGAATGTGAAAATCGGGATAAACCTGCCACTTAACCTGAAGCAGGTCTTCATAGCGGGTGGTATACCGAGGCGAAAGCATTTCTCTTAAGGTCGCCATATAAAAACATTCTATTACAACGAGTTATCTCCTCCTGCCTCCGCCCCGGCGCAAAGCTATAGTTTTTTCTATCTCCTTGTGAAACAAACAATTATTCTTGCTATGGCGCTGATTAACAATCGTTGGCGGGCAACGTACATTCAGCGAGTTTCAGAGCTTCCTGACGGAATTCCGCCGGTGCTGTTTCCGGGGCTTCTTACTGGTTGATACAGATCCTGCCTCTTACTTGAGAATTTACTCATTTAGCCGTATGTCCATTATGGGTGGATAAGATCATTTATCATCGTAAGGGTTGAAAGCGATAAGTTAAACTTGTCCTGGCTCAACAAGGGACCCGACTAATGATGAGCTCTTCATCTTCAAGGCGTTTTATGCCTTCCAGCAAGAATAGACATTAAATCGACAACTGCTGCCAGGTCTTACAGGCGCAGTGGACAATCGTGTGGTAACAGCCTGAGTCATTTATTATTTTTCTCATTCAGCATAACTGCGTCTTCTGATAGAGAAATTTTTATCTAAACATATAAAAAACACAGTGAAGAAAACGCTACTTTTTTCTAGCTAAAAAGCTAAAATAATTTTTTTACGGAGAGGATCTTATGCGCAAGGTGTCGATATCTATATTATTCATGCTAGTTTCACTGACTTGGGGGACTACATGGTTGGCCATGCGAATTGCCGTTGAAACTATCCCTCCAGTGTTTGCAACCGGAATGAGGTTTATGTTTGCAGCACCTTTTTTAATCATCATTGCATGGTTAAGAAAAAAAACACTGTTGTTTCCTCCCGGACAACGATTATTCCAGTTTGTGATATGCATCTTTTATTTTTGCATTCCTTTCTCACTAATGATTTATGGTGAAACCTATGTCAACTCTGGGCTTGCCGCCATTATCTTTGCGAATATGCCTGTGGCCGTTTTGATAGCATCGGTTTTGTTTCTAAATGAAAAAGCGAAACTAATGCAGATCGCGGGCTTAACTATCGCAATCACTGCATTGACGGGGATACTTCTTGAAGAAACGAATACAAGTACAGAGAGTCACTGGCAGGGTATCACTGCGCTTATTTCTGCTGTGTTAATCCATGCCATAATATATACACAATGTAAGAAAAGAAGTTGTACTGTCTCTGTTATCACATTTAATGCGCTCCCGTGCCTTTTAGCTGGGTTGATACTTTCTGCGACAGGATGGTTTTTTGAAAGACCACAAGTATCAACCTTCTCAGTACACTCAATATTAGCTACCCTGTATCTCGGGGCTTTTGCCGGAGTTTTTGGTATCCTGTGCTACTTTGCGCTTCAGCAAAAGGCTAATGCCTTCCAGGCTTCGCTTGTATTTCTTATCTTTCCGCTGATTGCGGTAAGTCTGGAAGACTATATTTATGGATATGCTATTTCAACACACTCAATGCTGCTTATTATACCATTAGTTATCGGGATATTTCTTACTCTTGTCGCCAGAAATATCCCTGTAACCAGCAGATGCCGGGATAACTCATCACAGAAATAATCGATTTATAGTAACGCAAATAATTCCTGATGCCTTACTGAGCTCCGGCTAATGCGGGGTGGATAAGCTGGAATACAGACCCGGTAATACACAGCGATTATATTAACAAGCAATGTAATAAAGGAGTTTTTTATGTTCATGTTTCTGCCATTCTTGCTTGCACTGAGCGTGGCAATGGGGGCCATAAACAGAAAGGATAAAGTCAGCTACATTCTGTGGGCCGTTTTACTCATCGTCACTATTTTATCATTCATTCATCATATGACCAATTCGCTGACTTTGTCATTTTAAGGAGTGTGTATGAAAACGCATCATCATCCAACAACACTTGTTCATCTGATTAATCAGGTGGGACTCCTTGGGATATGCGTTGCTCTGGTTGTAGCCTTTTATTATCAACTCGTCAGGCATGAGCTGCCTTGTCCAATTTGCTTATTACAGCGGGCTGGCCTCATCATCGCCGGTTTTGGCTTTTTATTTAACCTCTGCTTTGGTCTACGAGGTATACATTACGGGATGGTAATTATTGGCAGTATCCTGACCGGAGTTATGGCATCCCGGCAAATATGTTTGCATATCATGCCCGGTGACACAGGATATGGTTCTGCATTTTTTGGATTACACTTTTATACCTGGACTCTGATTACGTCAATTCTGATTATTATTGCTGTTGCGGTGGTTCTGGCAATCAGTAGCATGAATGTTGCATTTCGTTCATTGAATATTAATCCGGACCTGTTCAGTATTGTCGGTTGGGTATTTCTGTTACTGATTACTGCCAACCTTATTTCAACTGTACTGGAATGTGGCGGAGGGGAATGTGCTGCTAACCCGGTCACATATAAGCTACTGTCGAAACAGGATATTGCCTTTCTGAAAACAGGCCTCCTGACGAGGGCAGTTCTCCGGTTATGACGCACTTTTAAAATGACTGATTGGTAAATATATAGCAAGCACCTGTCTTGTAGAAATTGGAATGGTTATGGGCTAACACGGAAGTTACAGTAACATTGAAATGTTGCAATAACAGGAATCAAACTTACAACCTTCGCATTACGAATTAGTAGAATCACATTTAACTAACTGTTTCAAATACACATTTCCGCATTCACATTGCTCAACTCAATGGCACATGATGTTAGAAATAGAATGATGCTTCACCATGTTTGACACAAAAATGGCACACCCTATAAAGCATCCACAGCACATATTTGGGTGGCACGCACCGTGGAAATACTGCATTACCCTAACACAGGGAATTTTCTGTACAGCGTCGACAGCCCCGCATCATAAATAATCGCTACCTGCTGTCGCGGTACTCCTGCCCTAATAAGGCACCCTGCCTGCGCCCATTGCTCCGGCGTCAGTTTTGGCCTACGGCCACCAATGTAGTGGCACTGTAGTGGCACACTGGGTACTGAAGCAATGGCCACAACTGGCGCTTGATGCTATCAGCCAGATAACCTTCCAGATGGATAACAAACATAGCAGCTATCCTGTCTGTATCGGATTTGTAAAACCAGACGTTGAGCATCTTCATCAAGGTTAAAGGAACAAAGAGCTCTTTAAAGTAACTCTTTGTTCCATTACGATAGTTTAAATATGATGTTCTGGATGGGCCTTCACTACATGAACAGGAAAGGCTCAGGATAACCACTTCTCAGACATTAAAAGCAAATGAGAAAACCAAGGGGGCCTAAACCTGCCGCCAGGGAACAAACCTCTGCACATTCTTTAGTGCTACCACCGTCCCCTAAGCACCCCAGAGCGAACGCTGGCTGGGCAGCAGACGACAACAGCAGAAGAGTTGTTATGAATAAAACTTTACGTGATTTAATAAGAGAAAACATATTATTACCCTCATAGTAAGCAGTATTAAATAAGCCGGGATATATCTGGTGTTCAATCAGTCCCTCATATAGGGTTAGCACCATAGCGAGTCGTTTTCACAAAAAACACAGACTGTTGAAACTTTATTTATCACTTTGACATTTGCAATACATGACACATGATTAGCTTCAGCCGCCATTATAGGGAAAGCTCCATTTCCATACTCATTTACTCACTTCTCCCTGCGGAAAAAGAAATGCAGTATAGCCAGCGTGGTGCTTTTGCTGAAACCAGGCGCGAGCAACACGGCAATGATGATCGGCGTCAGAATGAGTTCGGAATCGGCATTGGCAAACAAGGCGCACAGTCGTTAATACCCACCAGCAGTTCCGGCAGGACTGCGACAATGTCGTAAGAGAGGCCTTCAGCCAGGCAAAACAGCGCTACGGTGCTCCCCGGCTTGCTGAGGAAGTGAACCTAGGGCCTGAGGTACAATGTAAAAACGATAGCGTCCAGCCTGCGCCGTCAGGGTCTGCGGCGATCTCAGTCCGGAACAATTTGAAAACCAGAACCTCGCTTAAGGCTGTATCCACAATACGCGGACAGGATCAAAACTGTTAGTGTGGCTGGCTTACAAGAATGAAGTGAAGTTGATTGATATAACAAACACTCCTGATAATGTTAACTGGCCTGTTCCTCCGGGGGGGCGAGCCAGCCATGATTTGAAAAGCACATGAAATCACTTTCACATGAATTAATTTACATTGAAAATAAAATATAATAGTGCTTATCATTTTTATTTAAGTTAAATATTTTATAAATGGTTTTTATTTACTCACCTGATGGTAATGAATAACGTTTAATATCTATAGTAAAGGATGCTGTAACCGTAAGGATAGTGTGCCACAATTTAACAGGTAACATATTATGAAACACGTTAAGAGCGTATTTTTAGCAATGGTTTTAATATTACCATCTTCACTATATTCTGCTCTTACAATAGCGGCAGACTCTCAAGATCATAAAAAAGAAGAAACAATTAAGACAATTCCTCAAAAGTGGTGTACTCTTTGGCCTGCTGGCATACCCTTCCCTGAAGATTGGTTTAAAATGTGTAGAGGTTATTGAGTATAAATTTAATATACTAACCAGTAACCATATCAGTTATGACAGACAGGCCTTCTTCATATTTGCTATAAATAAGGCCTGAGCTTTCCTGACAAATTATAAACTACTGGCTGGTTTCTCCGGCCAGACAGGCTTTAAAGTATCAACACGGTTTACCTGTACCCGGTACTTTCTCCATGCCAGAAGAGAAGCTTTTTCTTTATTGGTTGCTTCGTCCAGATCCACTGCATCCTGTAACGGCGCGATTTTTTCAGACGTTATTTGCAGGAGTCTGTTTTTCGTTCCTTCAGCTTCACGAAGTCTGGCTGCGGCCTCCGCAGCTTCATCATTCATCCAGACCTGAGCCTTACTATCCCATTTTTTGTATCCACCACCTGGTGAAACTGATGTGACGTTTTCAGGTAGCGGACCAAGATCGGAGATATAAACCTGATTGCCGGTTGTTGTGTCGTAAACCGTCTCGCCGCGGTGATCCTCCTGCAGACTCCACGTTTGGGTTTCAGCGTCAAAAACAGCAATATGACTGGAGGGAATATCAGGAGGGGCTATATCAGTACAATTTGCCGGGCGACGCTGTCCGGGGGGACCTGACCACATCCGGCCTCCATTGCAGGTAATGCAACAGATGTAATTTTCCGGTCTTCTCCGGCGCTTTTATTGTGCTGAAAAATTGCCAGTAACGCAGCCCGTGTTGCATTATAAACCGCGTCGGTGCCGTCAATAATCAGCGGAACGCGCATCGTCGGGGCGTGAACCAGCCACGGATGTTTACTGTTACCCGTTTCAATAACAAAGGCGGTGCCGACGGGCTGTTCCCCCAGGTATTCACGGATGATATTTTGCTGTACCCGTTCCTGTAATTGCGACCCGAAATATGCCGTAATAGCAGCATCCACACCGCCGTCCATAAGACCAAAGGTTTCCGCATTACCGTCTGCGACCACAATAACGACGTGTCCGTGTGGACCGATATACATGGTGTGCTCGTGTCCTCCGATATAAACTGTATGCGCATGGTCGCCAGCGGCCTGTGTCCACGCACCACCTCCTAGCTGAAATGAAGTGTGATTGGAATCTCCCCAGTATGAGTTGATATAACCGCCGAACTGGTTAGTATGATTGCCCGTGGTATTGGTCGATTTCGTGCCGTAATCAAAGGATGAGGTAGTTTTTGTCCCTAAGTCGATATCCTGCGCCCGCGCGGTGTACGAGTGCGATTTGTTGCCGTCCATCTCCTGAGAAAGTACAGCTCGCCCACTGGCGGGTTTACCTTTGATTGTCCAGCCTCACATGTCAGGGATAATGCCGGACGGATACGCTATAGCCAGTAACGGGTAAGCAGATTTATCAAACGATTGCCCCTGCATCAGAGCGTAACCTGCCGGAGTAGCATCAGACGGCCATGCTATCGCCGCACCTACTGGATACGAATCCGGTGGCGGATTTAGTGAGGTGTAGAACATCGCCCATTCTGACCACTCAGCGTCGGCGGTATCTCGATGGCTGCGAATATATGCAGGTGCAGGAGCACCATTAACCCCACTCCATCCGATTAATACTCTCCATCA
This sequence comes from Salmonella sp. GDC200615, assembly GCF_050574145.1. NCBI lineage: Bacteria > Pseudomonadati > Pseudomonadota > Gammaproteobacteria > Enterobacterales > Enterobacteriaceae > Salmonella > Salmonella sp. GDC200615. The sequence continues at coordinate 2,588,201 of NZ_CP192247.1, forward strand.
CCGGTTCCGGTCAGACGCAAAATACTCCCGTATTGCGTTGGGTAACCGTTATTGTAAACCTCGCCCATTATCAGGCCGCTATCACTGCCTCTTGTCGTACCAGTCAGTGCCGGAAGCCCGCCGCGTGATGCCAGTCTGTTCGCTGCAACAGCCGTACCTGATGCAGGGAGCGCTCCGATATTTTGTACAAACAGCGGCTTTTCCGGAATATCGCCACCGTTCTGTGATTTATGTAACGCATCGGCGGCGTGATTTATCGTTTCCCGTAAACCAACGTATTCGATAAAACCATCAGCGCTTTTTCCTGACAGCGCCGTCAGGGTTTCGTCCAGCGGCTGCTTGCCCGCCAGTTTATTCAGTACCGTGATGGCAAAGTTCGGATCGTTTCCCAACGCGTCAGCCAGTTCCTGCAGGGTGTCCAGCGCTTCCGGCGCAGAACCAACCAACTGCGCCACTTTCGCAGCCATAAACGCTGCCGTGGCAATTTCAATACCTGCAGCTGTGGTTTCCGGCATTGGTGCCGTTGGCGTACCGGTCAGTGCCAGACTGTCCAGCGGGGCTTTGGTCTGTACCTCACCCATACCCCACCATGTTTTCCATCGCGGACTGGAACCAGTCGCCGCAGTGTGGACAGGGCCAGTACCACCGACGGCGATCGCCCCGGTTATAAAGAGAAAGAATGCCTGTCGTGGGTGGGGCCTCGTGCGGCGAAGAACGCCGCCATTTCACATCGGTGATTTCCCGACCAGGCGAACTCTCTGCCGGTGTCATCCCCGCAGACATAAAGGTGGTGGTACGTTTGGATGCCAGGGAAAAACCATCTCCCTCGCCATCGATATCTTCAGGGAAACGGTCATAGTCGGTCAGCGCCACCCGCTTGTAATCCGACGAAGAAAAAACGGTTATGGACGGCCAGCCAATTTGCAGGAATGAACCATCACGAAACATTTTATCGTGGACGTTGTTGTCATTTCGGGAAGGACTGAGACGCTAACGTGTCATCCCAAGGAACCGCCGTATTGGCACCGCGGGGAACAAACATAAATTGTTTTATTCCTTCCGCTACCGGCATTCTGCGTGGAGGCCTGAGATATTCAGCAACCTCCCGGCGTACTGCCGCTGCGGAGCCATATTTATTCCCCGTCATCGTCTGCGGTCTCCTGTATTGCCTTAACTAACAGTATTCTGGCCTCATCCACCACATCCTGGGCCTCGTTTAGCAGATCCGCAGACCATCCCTTATCCCTTTCCAGTTTATCCGACCAGACTTCAAGTACCTGCGTAATGGCCTTGACTATCGCCGCCATTTGTTGACGGACTTCCGGCAACGGGACGACCTGCTTCATCTCTTTTTCCAGCCAGAAACGCCCCTTTTCGGAGTCAAACCAGTTCTTACGCTCTTTTGGAGTCATTTTATTCGGGTCCTGATGTTCAGCAGCCTGGGAAACGGGCGTTTCCATCAGTACGCGGATCACATCCGTCAGGAGATACAGCTTGTTTTTTTCATTGCTTCCCGGTGCCAGGGGAACGCCCGAGAGGCGACTGACAACCGTCTGTCGATGTAACCCTGTAATAGCGGCAAGCTGACAGATATTGCATTTGAGGTTCTTCAGTTCGCCGTCCATTTTTACCTCTGGGGCTGTTTCTTAGCGCGCCTTCCCCCGGAAAAACAAAATATAATGAACAAAAAACATACAAACCATCATCTTTTAAAAATAAATGACATTAAAACAGAGAGTTACAACATGATGATGATGCATGAAAAATCAAAAATGCGCCAAATCCCGCGCCGCTGCCGCCCCGTGGCAGACCGCCCCGCCGGGAGTACCTTTTTAAAATACGAACAATTATCAACAACTACCACTTAATGATTATTTATTTCATTTTTCGATATTGATTATCATTTTCAATAACAACACACAGAGAACATAAATGAAAAACATCATCACTATTATCGTAGCCATTATTATCGTTTTTTATGCAGGTATGTGGTCGCAGAAATTCCTGATGGAAGATGAGTGCCTTGATTCAGGTGGTTCATACAATGAAAATGGAATTTGCAATATTGCAGGCAGTCATCAGGATGTTCCCCCTAAGTAAGCAGAATGCTTTTTAAATTCGTTACCCACCTCTACAGATAAGGAGGCGAATGGTCACTAAAAGTAAAATCCATTGCAGAAGAATTTCCGGAAAGTTGTTATTCCAGCACCCCGACAGGTTATTCAGACAGATTTCAGCTATATCAAAACTGAGTGAGTACTTATCAGTTTCATCTGGTGAAAAACCTGTTCTTATTCATCTGGTTCCATCTGATGATATGTAGTCACTTTTTTACAGCAATATTACAGGGGGAGTTTCAATGCCTCCTGTAATTATTTGACTCTCTCACCGAATCATATACTCGTTCACACGTCATTCCTGCCCGGTAGCGCTCGTCAGCGATTCCAGCATAATGTTTAGCTTCTTCTGCAATATCTCCGAGCATGTTGGCAAGCATTCTGGCGTCGGCGTTGGTTGTTTTGCTTCTGACGGCAGCGGCAAGATTTGCGGTGTGCTTTGCGGCGTCCAGGCGGGTGGCAAGTTTTTTTGCTTCGGTACGCAGCTGGCTAACAGTGGCAGACAGGCCAGCAGCAGTGGCAGCAGATTTAGCGGCTTGCGCTTGTGCATCTTTCACAGCCTCATCACGGGCAATAACGCGGCCCTGTTCAATAATACGGGCGGCGGTCTGGGCGTTGACTTCCTGAGAGGATTCAGCGCTGTCGCGATCTGCCCATTTTTTTGCCAGCCCCTGTCACTCCAGACATTACCGGCGATAAACGCACCAGCCATCAGCAAAATAAACACCAGCTGCAACCAGTATCTTTTCAGAAGAGCAGATAACAGATTCATACCAGCACCGATTTTGCTTTCTCAAAGCGCTCCCGCCGATCACCGATGCCGTTCTACCCTCCGTTGATGATCTGCGTAACACGTACCAGGTCGCCGGAATATTTCAGACACCCTTTAGTCACAAAAAGCCACGCTGCGGATCGGGCGGCATGACGTTCTAGCTCAAGCTGTCCTGGATTCGCCACTAGATCCAGTTTCAGTGCAACGCCACATCTGGTGTAATTCTCCAGCCCGGTAATCCTGATCTTCGCCGAACGTGGTGCGAAAGCTTTCTTGCCGTTCATGGCGTTCGCGATCCGGACTGGTACGAATATGTGCCTGATAACACCCCAACAACCCATGAAGAAAATGCAGCAAGGCTTCGTCAGGCGGGCAAATGTCTGCGGGATATTGAGGCAGGGAGATTTCAGTGTGATGAAGAAAAACCGCAACCGACAGGCGAACTGGCAGATGAACCAGCAACGCCTGAAGCAGTGGAACAGGACACAACTGAACATCATCCGGACCCACAGCCGCTGGAGAATGAACCACCTGTAAGCCAGACAGAAGCAGGCTACCAGAAAATACGGGCAGAACTGCACGAAGCACGTAAAAACATTCTACCCAAAAACCCGGTTGATGTTGGTAAACAACTGGCAGCCGCGCGCGGTGAATATGTCGAAGGCATCAGCGACCCGAACGATCCGAAGTGGGTTCATAACAATTACAGCGCCTCAAATCAGGGTGAAAAAGAAGAAGTGGTGCAGGAGGAAAAACAACCAGCAGCAGAGCCGGAGGCTGTCACCAGAAACGCGGACGGGACTTTCGATGTATCAGCGCTATTCCCGCCCCCCTCAAACCAGACCGAAAAAACGGAAGCCAGAACAGAAAGAGATGGAGAAACGCCGAAAGAGAGCAACCAGCAGGAAACGGCTGGCGATACAGGACAGGAAATTACAACGGACGGTGGATCAGGTACAACTTCATAGCGCAAAACCACACGCCAGTGGCGCTTATTGAAAAACTAAAAGGAACGGACTCATTCACTGTGTCCGCATGGATTGATCGCTATGAGGTTTTATTACAGCGCCGGAGTCTGTCGGTTAATACCTACAAGATTCGCAGTAATCAATTAGCGACCGTACGCGAAAAAATGGGGGAAATGATACTGGCAGAGGTGACCACGCGGCATATTGCTGAGTTTCTGGAGTCATGGATCGCGGAAGGTAAAAACACGATGGCGGGGGCGATGAGGTCTGTACTATCTGACATGTTTCGTGAGGCAATTGTGGAAGGAAGAATAACAACGAATCCGGTTGAGCCAACCCGAGCACCTGAAATTAAGGTTGCCAGGGAACGCCTGCAACTGGAAACATATAACGCCACGCGGACGGCGGCAGAATATCTGCCTGTGTGGTTTCCTCTTGCGATGGATCTCGCGCTGGTTACTGGCCAACGCCGTGAGGATATAGTTAACATGAAGTTTAGTGATATCGTTGATGGTCGCCTACACGTAACCCAGATAAAGACAGGAATGAAGATAGCATTCCCCCTATCCCTGACCCTTCAGGCGCCAGGGTTACGTCCGGGACGGTTATCGATCGCTGCCGACTGGTAAGCAGAACCGATTTCATGATCAGTGCCGGAATCAGGAAAAATAGCCCGACCGGGAATATTCACCCGGATGGGCTGACAAAGAAATTTGTAAAAGCCAGAAAAATTTCAGACGTTAAATGTAGTGATAACCCACCGACATTTCACGAGATCCGTAGCCTGCTCGGGCGGTTGTACAAAGACGAACGCGGCGAGGAATTCGCTCAAAAACTCCTGGGCCACACCTCAGAGAACACCACGAAACTCTATCTCGATGAACGCGATAATAAAGCTTACGTGATGCTCTGATTTTGTTGTAAAAGAAATGTTAAACTGGATTTGGATGTGATATAACCAAAAAGACCGGAATACAGAAATTCGAGGAAATTTCGAGGAATTTCGAGGGGAAACACATAACCCATTGATTTATAATCCAAATAAAAAGAGACCGAATACGATTCCTGTTTACGGCAACAATTGATCTTTCTCTTTAAATTCACAATGTTACATATTAATTAAGTGATTTTAACGATTAGAATACGTTATTTTTGATTCTAATAGATTCAATTAGTTATCACTTTTTACGTTTTAATTCTGACATATTTCGAACCATTTTGCGTATAAATCCCCCGACCAATCAAACTCACTGCCCAATATATCACTCGACCTCTTCCACTGGTGGCCTCCCGATGCCAAATGCCCATGTAGACGAAGGCTTAATAGTGATGCCAACAAAAGCGATCACGAAAAGTTGAACAGATGCCTGGTTTCAGATTAAACACATTGATTAGCCATTCTTAACCAGTAGAATCCGCCGCGACTGGCAACCATTCAATATTCGCACTATCGAACGATCGCCAGTTTGCCGCAGGCCGTTCCTGCATACGACGTGGCTGCGGCACCGATCATACCGGGCAGTCGTCAAACCTCCAGGATCGCGCATCGTCAACGATGCAGGTGATCGTGAACAAGATATAGTTTTCCACAGTTCGTACAGGATAGGCCTCCTTATTGCTGCCTTCGCAGTGACAGTAACTGTCCCTGTGTTTTCACATCCTAACCTACCATGTCCCCGATAAGTTAAGTATATGAGCGTAGAGGAGCTTTTCGACCATGGGCACAACCTCTAAATCTGAAGGGAGTTCATCAATAGATACAATAATGAACGTTTCTTTAAAGATCTTTGTAGTCAGTCCCTGTTAGGTTGTCGTGACATAAGAATATCGCTTAATTTTGAATACAGGGAAATGTAATTGATTATAAATGTTGGACATGTAGCTACAGAAAAATTCGACACAACTGGAGTGAGCGCCTGTAACAACCAACAGAGTACTTCAGTTGATTTATCCTCCTGTATTATTAATGCTGCTTCAGAATGTACCGTTTTTGTCAGAACAATAATAAAGAAATCGGACAGTTATGATGCTATGCAAATTGACAGGCTTAAAATTGATACGCAGGAAAAATACGACGCTCTTAATTTACAAAGAGAACATCACAAGAAATTTCTGCAAACTATAAAAGCAAACTCTTTTGACAGAGCTATGGCTGAAAGACCAGAAAACCCAATATCTCTGAGTCTAATATATTCTTCCATTGATTCAATAAAATATAACACAGGGAACTGTGCTGATATGTCGCTAATTTTAGGTGCGATTATTGCAAAATATATACCACAAAGACTAACCGGAATAGGATTTTCGAAAAATAATGTATTTGATGCCAGAATAAGCACATCCCTTATGTATAATAGCGCGTCAGGAGGGAATCATGTGGTCGTTTTTTTGACTTTTACTGATTCAAAAGGAATATCGGAATATATACTTGACCCTTGGCTGGATGCGCGCATTTTCAAAAAGGAAGAGTCATATGAAATTTATAAAAACAATAGCAGTGAATATATCAATGAAAATCATTGCTTCGAAGCATACGATAAATACACTGCTATAATGAATAGCGCAGAATATATAGACGCCATAACAAAGACAATAAATCTTTTATATAGAGTTAATCTTGATGAAATTCAATTAACAAATCCATTTAAGTTTATATAATTAACTCTTATGGCTGATTAAAGGAGTGTTATTTTCCCATGAATGGCATCAAAGGCATGTTACTCGCCGGAAATTTTCTGTACAACGTCGAAACGCCAACATCATAAATAATCGCTACCTGCTGTCACGGTACTCCGGCCCTAATGAGGCGCCCGGCTGCGCCCATTGTTCCGTTGTTAGTTTCGGCCGTCGGCCACCAATTTGCCCCTGCTCCCTTGCCGCTGCCAGCCCGGCGCTGGTACGCTCAACGATCATCTCACGCTCCATTTCAATGCCAGAACAGCAAGGCTCCTCCTGAGCGAAAAGGACATTTTTTGAAAGTTTCTGGAAAATAAAAATAGTACTATTTGAGCATTAATCTAATCAGCCGATTTTTTCTAATTCATCAATCAGATGGACATAGCATTTGCTATAAAAAATAAAAGTATTCCTGCTATCTATATATAAATGAGTTATGTACATATAAAAGGAGCATTACCGTGACAAAAATAACTTTATTTCCCCATAACTTTAGAATCCAAAAACAGGAAACCACACCACTAAAAGAAAAATCAACCGAGAAAAATTCTTTAGCAAAAAGTATTCTCGCAGTAAAAAATCACTTCATCAAATTAAATTCAAAATTATCGGAACGTTTTATTTCGCATAAGAACACTGAATCTTCTGCAACACACTTTCACCGAGGAAGCGCATCTGAGGGCCGGGCAGTGTTGACAAATAAAGTCGTTAAAAACTTTATGCTTCAAACGCTCCATGATATAGATATTAGAGGTAGCGCGAGTAAAGACCCCGCATACGCCAGCCAGACCCGTGAAGCTATACTATCGGCAGTTTACAGCAAGTATAAAGATCAGTATTGTAACTTGCTCATCAGCAAAGGAATCGACATAGCGCCTTTTCTTAAGGAAATTGGCGAGGCTGCGCAAAATGCAGGTCTGCCCGGAGCAACCAAGAATGACGTTTTTACGCCAAGCGGCGCAGGAGCCAATCCTTTTATAACTCCGTTGATTACATCAGCATACAGTAAGTATCCACATATGTTTACCAGTCAACATCAGAAGGCATCCTTTAACATCTATGCGGAGAAGATCATTATGACAGAAGTTGTACCGCTGTTTAATGAGTGTGCTATGCCGACTCCACAGCAATTCCAACAAATACTAGAAAACATTGCTAATAAATATATCCCAAACACTCCCTGAACACAGAAACACCAAAAAATATGCGAGCCTCTTCCTGATTAATATGAACCAATAGTATCCATAATTTTTCCCAGGAACTAACTCTGGAGCTAAACCGTCATTTACCAGTGCTAAAATTATACTCTCAACCATCAAAATAATAGCCATTGCTGCTATATAACATATAGCAGCAATCTCTACTACATAGCTATATTTTTATAACTAAGATGGTTTCTCCGGCCAGTCAGGATTTAAGGTATCCACCCGGTTTACCAGCACCCTGTATTTTTTCCATTCGTCGAGCTGCGCTTTCTCATCATCTGTTGCGAGTCCAAGATCAACCGCATCCTGAAGCGGCGCGATTTTTTCAGATGCCATTTGCAGGAGCCTGCTTTTGGTTTCTTCCGCCTGACGAAGCTGCGCTGCTTTTTCAGCCGCTTCATCCTTCACCCACGCCTTACCATCCCATTTCTGGTATTCACCGTCTGGTGAAACTGATGTGACGTTTTCGGGCAACGGGCCGAGTTCGGAGATATAAACCTGATTGCCGGTTGTTGTGTCGTAAACCGTCTCGCCGCGGTGATCCTCCTGCAGACTCCATGTTTGGGTTTCAGCGTCAAATACAGCAATATGACTGGAGGGAATATCAGGAGGGGCGATATCAGTACAGTTTGCCGGTAATCCAGTGTGCGGCGGGATATATGCATCACCTGCGCCAATAAATTCGTTTGTATCTGAACGAAGATTAAAAATTTTAATTGTCTGCGCCTGTTCGCTCATTTTAAAAGTCATTATGCCAGCCTCACTATGTAGTTAAATGCAATATTTTTAACCGTGGTTTCCGCATTACCGTCTGCGTCCACAATAACGACGTGTCCGTGTGGACCGATATACATGGTGTGCTCATGTCCTCCGATATAAACTGTATGTGCATGGTCGCCAGCGGCCTGTGTCCATGCACCACCTCCAGGCTGAAATGAGGTGTGATTGGAATCTCCCCAGTATGAATTGATATAACCGCCGAACTGGTGAGTATGATTGCCCGTGGTATTGGTCGATTTCGTGCCGTAATCAAAGGATGAGGTAGATTTTGTCCCTAAGTCAGTATCCTGCGCCCGCGCGGTGTGCGAGTGCGATTTATTGCCGTCCATTTCTTGCGACAATACGGCACGTCCACTGATGGGCTTACCCTTTATTGTCCAGCCTCTCATGTCAGGGATAACGCCGGACGGATACGCTATAGCCAGTAACGGGTAAGCAGATTTATCGAAGGACTGCCCCTGCATCAGAGCGTAACCTGCCGGAGTAGCATCAGATGGCCATGCAATCGCCGCCCCTACTGGATGCGAATCCGGAGGTGGGTTTAGTGTGGTGTAAAGCATTGCCCATTCGGACCACTCAGCATCGGCGGTATCTCGATGGCTGCGAATATATGCGGGCGCTGGCGCACCATTTGTCCCGCTCCAGCCAATGAGGATTTCCCCATCACCGGTTCCGGTCAGACGTAAAATATTTCCGTATTGCGTCGGATAGCCATTGTTGTAAACCTCGCCCATTATCAGGCCGCTATCGCTGCCTCTTGTCGTACCAGTCAGTGCCGGAAGCGCGCCGCGTGATGCCAGTCTGTTCGCTGCAACAGCCGTACCTGATGCAGGGAGCGCTCCGATATTTTGTACAAACAGCGGCTTTTCCGGAATATCGCCACCGTTCTGTGATTTTAGTAATGCATCGGCGGCGTGATTTATGGTTTCCCGTAAACCAACGTATTCGATAAGACCGTCAACGCTTTTTCCTGACAGCGCCGTCAGTGTATCGTCCAGCGGCTGCTTGCCCGCCAGTTTATTCAGTACAGTGGTGGCAAAGTTCGGATCGTTACCCAGCGCGTCAGCCAGTTCTTTCAGCGTTTCCGGCGCAGAACCAACCAACTGTGCTACTTTCGCAGCCACAAACGCTGCCGTGGCAATTTCAATACCTGCAGCTGTGGTTTCCGGAGTTGGTGCTGTTGGCGTACCAGTCAGTGCCGGACTGTCCAGCGGGGCTTTAGCCTGCACCTCACCCATAACGGTTTTTACCGCCTTTGGCGTGGCTGCCAGCGCTTCGCTGTCACTGTCCGTGGCGCTGCTTAACTTAACGATACCTTTTTTCGTCAGGCTGGCATCTTCCAGGGAAATCACGTCCGCGATATCTTCTGCCCGTTTTGCGGCATCTTCTGCTCTGGTGGCTGCTGCTCCGGCAGCAGTACTGCTTTGCGCCGCCAGTGATGCGCTGGTATCAGATGCGGCGGCGTGAGTGGATGCCTCCGATTCTGATGACGAGGAGGCTGTTGCGCTGGCCGCTGCTGTACTTGCTGACGTTGCTGCATTTGTCTCAGATGTTTTCGCTGCGGCTGCCGATGCGGCTGCCGCCGCTCTGGCTGTGTCAGCCGACGCCGCGCTGGCTGATGCCTTCCCGGCTTTTGTAGTCGCCGTACCTGCGCTGCTCTCCGCAGATGCTGCGGATGAGGCTGCCTGTGTGGCTGATGCTTCTGCCGCTCCGGCTGCATTCACTGCTGCCGTGGCGCTTTCCGATGCCTGACCTGCTGATGTCTGCGCCTGTTCAGATGCCTGCCCTGCGGCGGTGGCATTCCGCGATGCCTCCGATGCCTGGCGGGCAACTTCTTCCACCATCGCCTCAAAACGCCGCAGCGCCTCCGGGCGGACGTCGTCTTCCGTCATGGCCCCCAGAAAATCATTCAGGGTGCCCGGCTTTGAATCATCGTAAACCGTAATAACTCCGGCATGTGACGGGGGATACCCGTCCACCAGGAGCGTGACAGTGTACTGCCCCTGCTCCACATCCATGCTGTAGCGCCCGGCGTCATCCGGATTTTCTGATGCCACCGTATTCACGACCACCGTCGTACTGGTCCGGCAGGCCTTCAGCTGAATGGTGCAGTTCTGTACCGGCGTTCCCGTACCATCTTTCAGTACGCCGGAAATAAGTACTGGCATATTGCCTCCATAAAAAAGCCCGCCCGCAGCCAGGCTTCAGATTCATTCACATCTCAGCACTGATTATCCGGGTCACGTAAATATGCCGGCAGAGAACACTGGACGCTCCGCGTGATTTTTTTTCCCTTTGCCTCGCGGTGCTGTTTCTGCCCACGGTCGGTGCCGGTATAAATCCGGGTCTGGTTTTCAATATTGCTGTTGCCGCTTCCTCTTCCGTTATCGGCAACGGCAGAAGTGGAAAATAAAACGGACAGGGAAAGCCCTGCCGCCAGAGAAATTACGCGCGACATAGTCATATTTGTTCCTCATTAAACGAAAGGGACCGGAAATCCGGTCAGTTTGTGAAGTTGCTCCCCGACCGGGAAACCATCACCAGCGGCCAGACGGAAGCAGACGTGGTGTACTGCCCACGGACCCTCAGAGAGACGCTGATATCCACGACAGGTGAAGTGGTGTAGACCGAAAAGACGACGGTCTGATACATGGCCGGAATCCCTGCGGTATACGGCATAACCTCCGCCGTTTTCACCTGGCCGTTAATATTTATCGTGACGGTGATGGCACCGGTGCCACCGTTACGCTCACAGTTAGCCATCACCGTGATGGTTTTCCCTATCTGATAGGTGGCGCTGTCGGTATACCGTGTTGAGGTGCTGCGTTCGTCGTTCGTCGCCCTGATGCTCACGCCCTGCATGACTTTTGAGCCGCAGATATCACCGACAAACTCTCTTGCTTCTATCACGCCAGAAAACTTACCGGAGGTGGCATTGATTTCTCCCGTAAACGAGCCAGATACAGCGTTGATATGGCCGCTGATATCCGCATTTTTCGCAGTCAGCTTTCCATCCGGCGTCAGGGAAAATGCCGGAGGATTCCCGCCACTGGTAATGGTCGGCGCGCTCAGGTATTTCAGGAACGCCTCATTCATGATTATCTGGTCGCCCTGCATGACGAATCCGGGCGTCTCGTTTCCGTTTGCCGGGTTAATATAAGCAATGCGATCCGCCGCCACCAGGAACTGGCTTATCTTCCCGTCAGGCGTGTCTTCCATGCTCAGTCCAAGTCCGGCCACATAATATTTGCCGTCTTTGGTCTGCTCTATTTTGACGCCCCACGTGGCGCTCCATTTATCGTTAGCGTCCTGCCACTCCTTCGAAAATTGTTGCAGTTTGCTGGCGTTATCCTCCGTCAGGTCAATTTTTTTTCAGCAACTCCGTACCAAGATACGTCTCCGTAATCAGTCCCTTAAAAAAATCCAGATACCCTTTCGCGTCATCCCCCGGACGTCCGGATGCTTCCGCAAATACTGATTTTCCAGCCAGATTTACACTGCGCACGTAAAACCAAGCATCATGCAGTGGTTTCAGTCCATCCTTTATCCAGAATGACCCGACGCCCAGATACTGTGCTTTTGACTGAATATCGGCGGCAGTCGCCAGTTGCGTGGCGGAGTACCAGAACTCATACTGCACACTGGCATCGTAGACAGTCTGGTGCGGCGTCACCGTTATCTGAAAATAACCCGGCGTCATCTCAATCGTGGATGGCGCTTCCGGTGCCTGAATACTGAATGCCACGGACGCCGGTTCACCCTGCTGCCCGTAACCGTTTATTGCCCTGACTGTCAGCGTGTAGTCACCCAGTGGCAATTCGTGGAAGGCGTACTCCGTTTCGCTGGTCGTCGCCGTTGTCACCAGACGAACCGGATCGCCCTCGTTCCCACTGCCTGTGGTCAGCCTCACCACAAAACGCACATCTTTTACCACCCGCGGCGTGCCCCACTTCGCTTTGGCCTGATACAGGGTACTGTCGTTATCCGTGCTGACTGTCAGATGCTGCACAGCGGGCGGAATAATGCTGTTGGTGGTCCCCGGTAACGGGTCAAAGTGCGCCCCGTTGTCCACGATGGACTCTTTTTCCGGAACGTGCTGCAAGGCAGTGATGGCGTATGTGCCGTCGTCATTCTCCTTAATACGCACGCAACGGAAAAGGCGGCGCTTCAGGGAGGGCAGTTTCAGCCCCCAGATACTGTATGGCTGCACGGTTTCCGGCAGGACTTTCGTTACCACCCGATCCGGTGCGGGCTGCGACTGAATCTCCGTACTGAACGGCTTACCGTCAGGCCCGACAATATTCAGCGTGGTGGCGCCGCTTTCCGGTAGTGTTATTTCCCGGTCAAGCGTCAGCGTGCGGGTGGAAATATCCAGGTCAGTGATACGCCCACCGACCGACGCCCCGGCGTAATCGTTGTCGCAGACCTCAATAATATCGCCCGGTGTATGACGCAGACCTTCCGCACCGACAGAAAAATCCACGGTCTGCGTTTCCAGCAGCTCCGTCATCATCACCCACAACCCCGTCCGGTGCGCCTGTCCACGTGAGGTACAGCCGAACGCGTCCATTTTCAGCAGATTGCGTCCATAACGGGCCTGTGAGGCATGGTCTTCCACCAGCTCCGTGGAGGTTTGCCAGCCATTCAGCGGATCGGTGTATCTCACTTCTATCGCGTTATGGCGGTCTTTCAGGGCACTGAAGCTGTATTTAAAGCGCCCGCCCACCACGTTACCGTTGGTGTAGGTCCATGCTTTATCGGAGGGGCGGTCCTGGATGAAGGTCATTTTGCGGCCATTCCATACCGGCATACAACGCATCACCGAGCAGAAATCCGCCAGAACGTCATACGCCTTACGCTGGGTGGTAATATACGCATTAAGCGTCATGCGGGGTTCCGTGCCGCCAAATCCGTCCGGCACCGGTTGATCGCAGTACTGCGCGATGGCGTACAGCGCCCATTTATCCACATCCGCCCCCCCGATACGCCTGCCCAGCCCGTAACGGGGGTGGGTCAGTTTATCCATCGTGCACCACGCCGGGTTATTCGTGTACGCCGGTTTAAACGCCCCGTCCCACAGGCCGGTATATGTGCGGGTATCCGGGTCATAGTTTGAGAGGACCTGAAAAATACGTCCGCGCAGGTGGTAGTTACGCGTGACCTGCTGGCTGCCGAACTGTTCCGCATCCACCAGCAGACCGGCAACCGCTGTGCCAGGATAACCCTGCCGGATATCGATGATTTCCGTATACGACGACCACAGCGTTTTGTTCTGAAGCCTGTCGGTGGTGCTGTCCGGTGTCACCCTGACCATGCGGACACTGAACGGGCGCGGCGGTAAATTATCAGCCACTACCGATGCCAGATATTGTGTTGTGATCTTGCCGTTAATAGTGATATCAAATTCTGTGTTCCAGATCCCGCTACGCTGAAACTGTATCAGCAGATTCACAGAGGACGGGTTACGGTCCCCCTTGTCCATGGTCTCCTGCAGCATCTGTACACCAAAGGTGAAGCGTAGCCGGTCGACACTCTCTGAGACAACAGTACGGGTAACGGGATTATCGTGTTTCACTTCCACACCCAGCACCGTTTCCGCGCCGGAAGCCTCAAAACCTTCCAGCGGTGCCTGTGGTGTCTCCCCCACCTGATATACCACGGTCACGCCGTGAATATTACTGTTACCGTCCGCGTCCACCACCGGCGTGTTATTAATCAGCACGCTCTGCAGACCGTTCACCGGGCCGACTATCGGTCCCTCACTGAGGGCATCAATCACGCTCAGTTGTTGTGTGGACTTCAGATCGTCCTTCGCCTCACGTGGTGTATGCCCCTTCCCTCCACCTTTGCTCATTCTCCTGGCTCCATAAATAACAAAACCGCCGTAATGGCGGTCATGTGTATCAGCTCATGTTGTCATGATTATCACTGCCGGATGACGACAGACGGTCTGGTAATCCCGCCGTCCTGCCGCGACGTGGTGTTTGCCTGTAACGGGGAGCCGATCACCACAACTTTTCCCGACGTGCTCTCATCCCGGGTACTCATCATCTGCGATATCACCCGTGACCCGATTTTCATTTCACCGTACAACACCGGCACCGGGTTCCCCTGGGCCACCATATTTTCCAGGGAAGAAAAGTACGTGTTCTGTTTCCCGTTATCTGTCTGACCCACCGTCGGTGTTTTGGGTACAGGTGTCAGCATCTGCGCCACACCACCCAGCGCCATACTGGTTCCTGCGGAAAACAATACTGCCGCCGCTACAGCATTCAGACCGGGAATAAATGACGCGCCAATCAGCGCTGCCCCGGCTACCACCTGCCAGATACCGTTTTTCGCTCCCGCCATACGCGGTACAATATGAACCACTGCCCCCGGCGGTAACGATTCGTTCAGTCTGGCAGTAAGGGTATCCGGCGCCATATCGCTCCCGGCAATCCGGACCTGATACCAGCCCTCATTCATTCGCTGCCGGAATCCGGGGAGTTGTATCGCCAGCGCATGTATGCCTTCCGCCGCTGTCTTTATGCTTAGGCTGATGCGCTTTCCAAATCGTTGTAAATCCCCGTAAAGGCAGATTCGCACCATTGCCGGTGCCGCCATATTGAGTGTGTCCGTCGTTGCCATTTGTCGTTATACCCCTCTCGTTTACTCAACTGCTCCGGAATATGGTGCAACAGTTCACCGTTGCCGCAGTAAATCGCCGCATGATTGGGCGTCGGTGAACCAAAACAGCAAATCAGCACGTCGCCGGGCTGCGCATCCTCCGGATTCACCCGGTAAAATCCCGCCGCCTCCAGGTGATCCAGATAGAGGCTTTTACCCTGACTCCACCAGTCATCTTCCCTATCGAAATCCGGCATATCAATCCGGGCCAGATGGTAGGCATCACGAAACAGCGTGTAGCAGTCCGTCACGCCATGCTCAAACTGCCGCCCGGTCAGGTGTGGCACGCAGCGGAATTTATGTATCCTGTTATCACAGACCAGCCACCAGTCCAGCCCGCTTTGTATCTGGAGGGTACGATCCGCACTGCTGAGACAGGGCTTACCGTCAGGATGGCTGTGTACCAGCGCCACGATGTCGCCGCGGTTCCGGGCATTCAGGTAATCCTCCGGGGATATACGAAAATACATCGTGGGTTCAGCAGACAGATTTTCACACGGAAAATACCGCTCTCCCTGTGCTGTTCTGACTACATAACCGCACGATTCCGCAGGCGCACACTGTCGGGCATGTGCCAGAATGTCATCGTTAATCATGGGAACCTGTTAAGACAGTTTGTTGATGGAAGCGAAAAATCCGGCATTCACCAGATTGTTACGCATTTCACAGCCTTTCATGCAGTGGCTGCATTTATCCTTTTTCGGGTCTGAGGTGGGCTTATCGAACTCATCGGCCACGGGCGGGCCGTCGTATCCGCAGTTTTCATCCCGGTAATCCCACGGACAGGAGTCCGCCAGCATGGTACGCCCCGGCACCACAGAACCGTCGGTTTCTGCCGGTGATGCCAGAATAATGGTAGCAGTTGATGAATCCAGTTCTGACAACTGCTCCACGTTATAGCGCGCTACCGCCTCCTGCTCCGGGTCAGCGCCCGGATTGCCGTTACTGAAATTCACCGCATCAAGAAACTTGCTGTAAACCTGATGCCTTACCACTGACGCGCCGACGAGACTTTGCAAATCCTCCGCCATCCCCGTGACCAGACCAAAGAGATTGGCAACAACGAGGTTCGGGCGGGGAGATGCGCCTTTCCCGTTCATCTCAAAATCCTGTACCTGTATCGGGTACGGTTCGTACTGCCTCCCCTGCCAGGTTAACGGCTCGCCTTTTTCGTTCGGTTCGTTACAGAAGAAAAAGCGCTCACCGCCAATCGCGGTTAAATCAAATTCCCACAAATCCACCTTCGCGGACTGCTCCGCTTTGGTGGTCTCGCTCAAGGTTTCCTGTGGTATATCCTGCATATATGAGAGATCCTTTATTATTTATCTTGCAAAAATATACCTGCTTTTATTAATGGTATTTACGATACAACCAAAAAACGAGGTAACTAATGAAATACACAATATTGTCGCTGGTAGCTGGTGCGCTCATCAGTTGTTCAGCAATGGCAGAGAATACCCTGACTGTAAAGATGAACGATGCCCTGTCCAGCGGAACAGGAGAAAACATAGGTGAAATCACAGTTTCAGAGACACCTTACGGTCTGCTTTTCACTCCTCACCTAAATGGTCTTACGCCAGGAATTCACGGCTTCCATGTCCACACAAACCCAAGTTGTATGCCGGGAATGAAAGACGGTAAAGAGGTTCCGGCGCTCATGGCCGGAGGACATCTTGACCCCGAAAAAACCGGGAAACATCTTGGCCCATATAATGACAAAGGGCATTTGGGGGATCTGCCTGGACTGGTTGTCAATGCAGATGGTACAGCCACGTATCCGTTACTGGCACCACGCCTTAAATCACTGTCAGAACTGAAAGGTCACTCATTGATGATCCATAAAGGCGGTGACAATTACTCCGATAAACCTGCTCCACTGGGTGGTGGCGGTGCACGTTTTGCCTGTGGTGTCATTGAGAAATAACAGCAACATAGCCATATCGTCATAATTTCGTTTTACCCATAAAAAAGCCCTCTCACTGGAGGGCATTAAATCTGTATCGATGTTAAAGGTCAGAAGCTGTAACCTACGCCAAGCACCTAGGTTCCAGCTTTGACGTCACTGTCAGCATCAGTGGAAAAACTTGTATGCTCATAAGACGCATTAACGGCAATATTTTCAACCGGGTTAAGCTGAATACCTGCCCCATAAGCAAAGGCGGTTTTATTGTCAGAATTTCCCCAGTTATCCTTAATATGTCCGTTTGCTGCACCAATCATCACGTAAGCATTCAGATAGTCGTTAAAACGGTATGAAGGACCAACAAGAAGGGAGGTATAATCAGCATCACCTACCTTATACCCATAGTTATTAACATCAGCCGAGGTGTATGTAACTGAACCCATCGCCCCGAATCCACTGTCCAGATCTTCCCAGTTATATTTGATGTTGGCACCGTTCGCATTACCGGAAAGCCAGCCGCTTAAATCTGTGTAGGCATATCCAATTGAAACGGTATTTTTATACCCTGCTGCGTTAGCCACGCCGATGCTACCTAACGCCAGACCAACTAAAACCGCCACGACAATCTTTTTCATAACATTTCCTTTTTTTGATTATTGACTGTGCGGGCTCAGTGAAACAGCAGCAGGTTAGAAAGTTCAATCATATTTATCGATCGTTTCGATCAAAAATACTAAGAAATAACCTGCTCAAATGTCGCGGTGAATGTTGTTTTCAGCAATCCCGCTTTCACACTCCATTTCCGGCAGACAACCTTAATCTGCCGGTATCCGTAAGGCGGAGTCCACAAAAACGCCTTCACACCGTTATGCTGTGACAAAAAGCCCTCCAGTGCCGGACCATCCTCCCGGTCAACGCGGATAGTCACACTGTATTTTTTCAGGTCATTATTGATCCCGGATGCACGCCGCTGCTCGTAGCCATCACCGAACCTCACCACCGACACCTGTGGTTCCGAATCCACCCCCATGTCCGGGTCAACTTTCCAGTGAAAGGTTTTCATCATCGATATGCCCCGCTCAGCCTGCCGCCGTCACGCCCCTGCTGCTGCACGAAATCAGCCGCCGCCTTTTTACCCAGATCATAAACCGCCTTCAGCGCCTGCGGCGTCAGTTCCGGCCCCGTGTTGCTGATTGCAATATGATACTGCGGTGCAAACATCGCCATCCCTCCGGAACCTGCTGCCACAACCCCCAGCTTACCGTCAGTACCGCGACGAAGCGGCAGTATAGCCTCCGGACCGGCCTCTCCCATTACTGCCGCCCCTCTGGCAAATGCAAAGAACGTCGGTCTGTTAACAATACTGCCGCTGTACTGACTGAGTCCTGCTGAGCGGTACACGCCGCCGTCCGCATTTGGAATGACCGACAGCGCCGCTGAACTGTATGCCCCGGATGGTGTACTTCCGCCTGCTGATGCGCCAAAGCCGAACATACCCAGTACTGAACCCAACAGTTTAGAAGCCGCAATACGTGCCTCCATTTTTGCCAGGTCAGCCAGGATGGAGACCGTCAGGCTCCGGAAACTGCCCTTTCCGGTCACGGAAAAATTCGCGATACTGTCCGCCATGCCGTTAAATGCGTTTGTGAAAACGTTCTCCGTCATGCCTGCCACGTTGCCCCCCTGCGCCAGAAAGTTATCCAGCGCCCGCGACGCGCCCTGCGTCCAGTCTCCCTGCGCAGCATCCACTTTCGCGTTATAATCCGCCCACTCAGCCAGTCGGCGATCGAGACTGGCCTGAAGTTCCTGCTCCGCCTGACGGTATTCGTCAGAACCGTATGTCCCTTTTGCCTTGCTGTCGCGCTTAAGCTGCTCCAGTTGTTCCTGGTAGTGCTGTTGAATTTTCAGATGCTCTTCGTACCGGCCACGTTGCTGATCGCCCATACCCATTGTGGCCAGCGCCAGTGCGTGCTGCTGCCTGACGCGGGATTCTTCGTCAGCGAGCTGGCTGGTTAATGTGAGCGTCTTTTTCTTCAGTTCATTAAAGGCATTCTGGTGTTGCAAATCCTGTTGTGAGATATCCAGCTTCTGTAGCGCAAGCGCTATTTCATCCTTATGTGCCAGTACGCTTTGTTCATCCGCCGTCAGTTTTTTACCGGACAAATCAGCGATGCGCTGCTGAAATGACAAAAGCTGCTTATGCGCTTCCGTCATTTTTTCGGTCGTGGAAAGCTTCGCGGCGGCAATCAGCCCTTCAGTCTGCGCCTGTTGCTGGCTGTACTGCAAAAGCAGTCGCCCGGCCTCGTCGTTGTGGTAAGCCTTTGGCTTTTCCTTCTGCCGTGCCATTGCTTTTTTATGGCGTTCGTTTTCACGCTCCAGCGCGGCATTGCGTACCGCTGCATCGGCATACTGCATGGCGGTAATGCGCGCCACCTCCCGTTGATGCCGCAGGGATTCAGTTTCATTATCCCGGTTCAGCGCGGCGTTCTGCTCGTTCCGGCGCTTCTGAGTCTTCTGATAATTACGCTCTGCCTGCGCCTTCGCATCCAGCAGGTCCTTCTGGCGTTTCTGTTCCTGAAGTTCGTTCAGTTGCTGCTGATCATATTCAGTCTGGGAGGAAGACACTGTCCATGGCGTTTTTCTGGCGCGCGCGATTTTTTCCTGCAGTGTCGCGATTTTTTCATCGAGCGTATCTTCCCGCCCGATATCCAGCATCCGATCCCACGCCCACTTCGCCGCATCACCCACGGCATTCCATGCCTTCTCGATCCAGCCCAGATTATCATGTACGTCACCCGCCCGTTTATTCATCTCTTCCGAATACGCGGACATGGCAATTTTCGCAGCATCAGCCGTTCTTCCCTGTTCACCGAGCACCCTGATTTGTTCAAGCTGGGTGGCAGTCAGAAAATGCAGTGCCCTGTCCAGTTCTTTCGCCGCGTTCACCGGATCATCCTGCAGCCATTTAAACTGGCGGATGGTTTCATCTACTGACTGCCCCACGTTTTCCTGCATTCTGGCCGCGGTACGGGATACCATTGCCACTGCCTGCCCGGTAAACGCTCCGCTACCGACCACCTGGGTCAGTACTCCTGCCGCGTCGTGCTGCGTGACGCCATTTCCGGCGAGCGACTTCGCCATTTCATTAAGCTTGCCTGTGGTTTTTCCGGCGTAACTTCCGGTCAGAATAAGCTGTTTATTGAACTCCTCACTTTCTTTCGCCCCCTCATAGTACGCCTTACCCAGTCCGTAAACCGCCGCAGCCACACCGCCAACCAGCCCGCCGAGCATCATGCCCTTCGGCGACATCAGTTGCTCAATCCACCCGGCCCGGTTGGCCAGCGTGATACCGGAACCGCGAAGGGCGCCCAAATTTCCCCGTGCCAGTTCACCAATCAGTACGCCTATCTCGCGGCGCGCCATTGCTGATTTCAGTCCCAGTGCATGAGTGGATTTTGTTGCGGTATCCAGTTTGCGGATATAGACATCGGCGGCACTGCTAACCCCCAGTTCAGCCGCCTTCACCCGCAGCAACTCAGTACGGGAGAGGCCCTGTACCGCCGTCTGCTCTTTCAGTCGACGTATAAACTGTGCTTTTTTCTGCGTGGCCAGCGCCTCCGCATCGGTAAGTTCGCGTGTCTTTGCAGCAGCTTCAGACACCAGCGCCAGATAATCGCCCTGTGAAATATCTCCGCGTCCTTTCGCCTGTCGTACCTGCGCCTGGATACGCTGTAACTCCTGCAGACCACCGCTTAACTGTTTTACACTGTCAATCTGACGGTAAAATGCCGCTGCGGCTGCATCCTGAGCCTGTGCAACCACCGCTGCCTGCGCAGCTTCCGCCCTTAACTTCTGATTCAGGTCGACAGCCCTTTCTCTGGCCTCGTTCGCCTCACGCGCCAGTTGTGCCATAGCGTCACTCTGTGTGCGTGTGGCAACCTGTGATTGCGCCATAGCGGCACTGATACTTTTTGCCGATGCCGCCACACTTCTGGCGCTGGACTCCATACATCGCTTGATGCGTTTTTCAACGAGATCACTGCTGTCCACCAGCTTCCCCAGCCCGTTACTGGCAGTCTGAAGACCGGCGGCAACTTTAGCTGTATCAACATCCATGTTGATGACGATATCACCGACTTTCTGGCTCAAATCTCACTCCTCCCGGAATACCGACTGCCACTTCAAGCAGATCCTGCTCCGTCATGCTCTGTACCGCTCCGGGTAATGTCAGCAAACTGAAGTCCGCTGCATCGATTTCTTTCCCCGTCACCAGCATGAACACCTGCGCTTTCAGCGTGGAAAACTCCGCATCCAGCAGGGCATCACTGAAACTGTTTTCCCGAAAGAAATCAGCCCACTCACTAAGTTCAGTTGAACTCATTTCGTCCAGCATCCGGCGCCAGTCAGGCCGCCGGAACTCCCGGGCCAGTTGCCGGACAAAATGAAGCTCATTATTCAGGACTTTTCCGGCGTCATGTCCTCTGATTCATTACCTGAATCACTGGCGTTATCTTTCTTATCCGCAGACAGCCCGCTGAGCATCAGAACACTTTCTGCGCCTGCGTCCAGCGCCTCATACGACCACTTCGCCTGTACTGACTGATAAAGCGTGTCTGCATCCTGAGAAGAATCACCATTCAGAAGCGAGCGGGATACCAGCCAGGCATTAATTTCCAGTGCCATTTGCATATAAGCCACGCGCTTATCCGCTTCCGTCGCACCATCTATATCCGTGTCATATTTCGCAGTACGTTTCTGGATGAACTCCAGGTACTCAATACGTTGCAGGCCGGATAACTCGAACAATGCCACCGACGCATCCCCCCGGGTAAACGTCTCTTTCTTTAAAAACATGATTTATTCCTGAAAAAAATGCCCCAAAACAGGACGAGAGGTGGGTTATGCCTGAACAGTAATATCCGCAATAGCGGTAAAATTACCGTCTGTTGTCATGCCAATAATTTTCACTGTACCTACCTTAACACCTTTTACAGTGGCAATATTTTCCGCCTGCGTGACGGTGGCTGTAGTCGGATCTGACGTTGCGATACGCAGTGATTTATCTGTCACGTTATCCGGTTTCACCGTGAACGTAACCGCTGTTGTGGCGCCGACCTTCACGGTGGCATTTGTCGGTTCCACTGTCAGTCCGGTAACACTAACCACTTCCGGTGCATCCTCTTCAGCCATGTACGGACGGCCCACACTGGTAATTTTTACTGTACGGGCGATCTCATCCTTACTCTGCACCGTTTTCCCCAGCGAGCTCACCCAGCCTCTGAACACATCAACAGTGCCGTTCGGATACTTGATCCGGAGTCCGCGCTTCTGCTCGGTCGTGAGCAGTTGAATAAGCTTTTTCTGTACGTCCTCACCTGGCTTCCACGCCAGCGTCACAGAAGTATCCCCGGCAGACTTCTGTCCCTGTGTGGTACTTTTCCAGTCAGCGTTCTCGTCATCAAGATAGTTATTATCTTCTGCATCTGCCGTCAGTTCTCCCGGCTGCAGGTCTTTTACGCTTGCCAGCCTCAGCCAGTTATTATCACTTAGCGGGCTGGCGAACGGATCACCCTCGCTGTTGTACATCCAGAATGTGGTATTTGCGCCTTTTACCGGCGCAAGTGGATTAGGAATTGTCGTGTCTGTCATTCTCTTTTCCTCTACATGGAATAGGTGATGTCGTAACTCAGATCGGCTGACCCCCACATCGCCATTTCATCGTCTCGCTGATAGTTATACCCCTGCGCCGACATTGTCCGGATGATGTCACCCAGTCCCGCCACGCTCCCCAGTGCCGGATACACCCTGTTCTCCATCTGTTCATCCAGGGCGCTGTCCGGTGCAGTGGCTTTCAGAAATACTTCCACATGTAGCACCGCGCTCCAGATATCACCGTCCACCTCAGTACCGGTATACTGAGCATCACTCAGGTACACCGCCACCGCAGGTAACTCATCCTCCTCCACCACGACCGGACGACCGTCAAAAAACGTGGTGGAGCCATCATCGGTCTTTTTTAATGCGGCAATCATGGCCTGCCGTACTGCACTGTGTCGGGTCATTTTTTAGTGAATCTCCTCAGTTCATAACTGATTTCATGCTTCAGCTCTTTGGGCATCTCCGTTTTCATCTGTAAAACAACCTGCGTGTTGAACGCATGGCGCAATGCATCAGCAACCGGGATTTTCACCACATTAAGTGGGTATCTTCCGGCACCGGAACGCTCAAATACCTGCCACCATCCGTTCGGAGCCTGCGCAATAAACCCCCGGTCAAAACGGTATTTTCCTATACGTAGTGGCTTACCTTTTCTCCCCCTCATCGGGGTTGATGGTGGCGAACTCAGTAACCTGATGGCAGTCAGCGGATCACAGTTCACATAAATGTTGGCAAAAGGCTTGTCCGCTCTGGCCAGCCTGACTCTGGCGCGACGTCTTACCGTTCTGACGGGAATACCCTGCCGTCGGTTGTCTCCGGCCACCACCAAAGCAGCAGCACTGCGAACTGACACGCTGACCACCCGTTTTGCCACCCGGTTAATGGCCCGAATTTTTGCCCGGGTCACATATCCACGATCAATTTCTTTAAGTACTGAAATGGCCTCTTTAAGCCCCTTTACCTCCATTGTTCTCCTCCAGAGTCAGTTGTGGCTTACCGTTAAAACGCCGGATACGGGTCACGGTAAACTCACTGCCCCGCAGTACCACCCTGTCTCCCCGGCGCGGGATAACGTTGCCTGAAAACACCACTACGTTTTTTCCGTTTCCTTCAACAGGCCCCAGTTCAGCCAGAAAATCAGACTCCACCACTATGCAGTCAGTCCCGTTGATGTTGACCTTCATGCCGAAGCGTTCTGCGATAAGTGCATCCATGCGCCTTTTCATCCCGTCAAAAAGGTCAGCCATTAATTTTTACCGGAACGGTTTCATCACCGTTTGCCGCTGGCGCCCATACCACCCCGACATATGGCAGGCTGCCGGTTGCATCCGTCTGAACCACGTTATCCTTCAGATACACTTTTTTCCCGACGGCAATATCCTCTGTTGTCAGTTTTGGTATGCTGAATACCCCTTCTGCGATGCCGGTTCCGGCGCTCCCGGCGGCAATATCGGTAACAGCCACAGCGAACATATCGCCGACCTGTACCAGATCTCCGCTCTTTAGTGACGTGGTCGCCACAATTTCAATCGTTTTGCCGTCTTCCACGTAATTCTTAGCCACGGTTATTCTCCTTTCCGGCACGCCGTGCCGGATTTCAGGTATAAAAAAAGCCCGTCAGGGCCGTATCGCTTAATGTCTGCTTTTAGTGGGTTATACGGTGCATTTCACCATGCCGCGATAATCCACCGGCGCAACGCCCGCATCAATACGAACTTTCGTGGTTACGCCATCCACCGTGAATCCTTCCTGCTGGTCGATATACGGCTCATCCACGCCGTTAAGGTAAGCCACCTCAACGGTATCGCTGCCTTTTGCTGCAGTAAGATAGAAAGTGGACTGACTGGCGTCATCAAGACGAGGCTCCGCGATCACCGTGGCGAAATCTTTCACCGGGTTAATGATCCCGGCGTTAATATCCGCCCCCTTGACACTGACAGATTTAATCACCTGATTTGAAACAGACTCCATCGCCGTCGGCACCAGTACAAATGCCGGACGGATATTGAGGTGGCGATCGCCCTCTTTCTGCATCCGCATTAGCTGGCGCGCTTTATCCAGGGACGCCACATCCATAACGGCTTTTTCAAGGACGTTTGCGTGTTTCGTCTTGTCAAACAGCGCCACATTATCACTGGACAGTTTCTGGTTACTGATGAGAACGTCATAAACCAGATCGGCAATGGTGGCTTTTGCCGCACGTCCCAGCTTCATCGGGACATCCGTCAGCATATTCATATCATCATTGATGATGGCCTGGCGGGTAATGCTGAACAGCTCCCCATAGGTAGCGAGCGCAATGGTCGCCTGTTTATCCCCTGTGGTGACGTATTTGTATTCCGCTCCTTCACGAACCTGACGCAGTGAACTGAATCCCCCCATACCCACACGGTGCGCAATCCTGAAATCAGACAACTGTCCTTTTTTGGTCCAGGCATCGAAGGTTTCCGGCGCTTCCTGCCAGCCCTGCAGAATGGACTTGTTTGCAACATCCAGCAGAATGTTACCGAAATCGGAGGTGCTGTGCGTAAATGCCATGCCGATCATCTGCATGGGATTCATGCTGGACACGCCTGTACCCCTCGCCACCAGCGAAATTCGCGCCAGTTCACGCAGGGTCATACAGTTGTACGGGTTATCCTTCTGCGCTTCTTCATAGCCTGCGCGGGCCATCACGGCAGCGCGAACGGCGTCGCCGGTAATATTACCGTTTCCGGTATACATCCCGGCATGAAACTCTGCGCGATTCTGCGGACCGTTCAGCTGGTTAGTCGGCGTAATACCTTTCGCCATCTCGGCCAACAGTCTGTCCTTCGCCATTTCCAGAGAGCAATCCACATCAGCAATGCACTTTGCCATCAGCGAGGCATAACGATCGCCGGAAAGTGAAAACACATTCTGAATGCCGGTGATACGGTTACGCTGTTCTTCCTGCAGGCGTGCGCGAATGGCATTTTCATCTACAGTCACCAGCGACTGAGCCTGCGACTGAATCTGTGACTCAGGGGCTTTTGCCTGTGGCTGCGGTTGCGCGCCTGCATTGCCCTGCGGGGCGATAATCATACCTTTAATGCTCTGTGGCATATGCTCAAACTCCTCAACACGTTTTGAATGAATACAGGCCATTGCTTTTACAGGCTGTATCAGTTTGTCGGCAAACCCTTCACTGACGCACTCCGCGCCGCTCATCCAGGTCTCCTTTGCCAGCATGGCAGCAATATCTTCAGGCGTTTTTCCAGTTTTTTCGGTATAGATGGGGATAATGACGCTTTCGATCTTGTCAAGCAGGTCAGCATATTCCCGGATATCCTCCGCCTCACCCCCCGCCACTCCGCGCGGCTTATGAATCATCATCATGGCGTTTTCCGGCATAATGATGGGATTACCTACCATCGCAATAGCGGATGCCATTGAGCAGGCCATTCCATCGATATACACCGTTTTTTGCGCCGGATGATTTTTCAGGAGGTTATAAATGGCTATTCCGTCCAGTACTGCTCCGCCAGGTGAATGAATATGCAGATTTATCCGGTTAATCTGTCCCAGTGCAGCCAGTTCTTCTGCAAACCAGCGAGCCGAAATTCCCCATCCACCAATCTCGTCATAAATGCGGACTTCCGCCGTGTTATTGGCTGCAGCCCTGATGGAATACCAGCTATTACTGCTTCCCTCCCCGCGTCCGTTCCCTGCTGTCATCACCGGCGGCATTTTTATCGCCGCCACTGTTGTCTTCACTTCCGGCATTATCCTGTTCCCCCGGGTCATGTGCCGGATCAGTATCAAATACCAGTCCCAGCTTACGGTTTTCGTCAATTTCCGCCTTACGGCGGCGTTTCACTTCAGCAGGTGCGCCGCCACGGGCACGCACCCAGTCACTCTCTGTTGCCGCCCCGCCGCGTATCAGTATCCTCCAGGCATTCGCCTCTTTCAGCGGATCTATCCACGGCATAACCGGACCGGAATACACGGCATTAAACAGGGTCGCCATGTCCGTGTCCGTCGCCACATCTATCACACCCGCCGTAATCGCCGTCGCCAGCCATCGCCGGTAAACCGGGCGACTGACGGCAGCAATAAAATTATCCTGTAGAATGGCGTATCCCTCCTGAGCCTCCACCAGCTCCTGACGCTGGGCGCTGTAGGTGCCGTCGTAGTTTCTAGCAATAGAAGAAAAACTTCCGCGTACACCTGCGGCAACCGCCCGCAGTTGCCCCATACGGAAAGACTCCAGGTTGGCATTTGGCCTGTCAGATTTGATGGTGCCGATATCCTCTCCCGGCAACAGGTCTTTCAGAATGGTGCCGGGTTCAATATCCAGATCGCGGTCTTTATCCGCATAATCTGGCGCGTCACCATCCTGTACCATTGCGTCACTGCGCCGGATAAACATGGCAAAAGCCGCCGAAATACGCGCGGCCAGCCTTTCACTGTCCTCATACTCCTTCAGATCCAGCAGCCGGATAATAACCGGCGCCAGCAGCGTGACGCCCCGCGCCTGATTCAGGCGACGGGTGAATTTAAGATGCAGCATATTTTCTGCATCGATAAGCTTGGTGGCCACCATAGCGGTGGCAAATCCCGGCCAGGATTTACAGACGATGTAACTTTTTGGCCTTTGCCAGTCGTTAAAATAGATCCCCTGAATCAGATTATTTGTACTGTCCGTCTGTTCCATCGGGACATAATCCGGTTCCATCGCCTCAAGCCATAACGGTACGCCCGCCACCGGCTCAAGCCCCGGCATTTTTCCCGCCACCATCTGGGAGAGCACCTCCCCGTCCCGCAACCATGTGCGTAACAAAAGGCGCTCCAGTACCGGGCGCGTATATTGTCCGGTCACGTCCGGCGACACGGACCACTCTGCCCATCTGGCGCGGATTTGTTCCGCCAGCGCGTTATTCAGCGTTCCGGCCACCGTCAGTGGTTGTGGCTCAACGATGATCCCCTTAGCCCCGATAACGCGCTCTTCCATCTTATCGAGCGCCCCCACCACCAGATCGTGATTGTTATCGAACCAGCGGGCCTGCTCCCGCAGGGACTTTCCGGCAATCTGGTTTAGTTGATTGGCGTTGCGGTTTTCACGCTTAATTTTATGTGTCCGGGTGGGTATTGCAGCCTCGTAAGCTTTTATTACTGCCCGCGATCGGAGTCTTGATACAGCCCATCCCGGCGACATCATGCTGATAGCTTTATCGATAAAATTCATGACAACCTCGCCCGGGTGAAAAGCCGTCGCGGATTATTTAACCGCTGTAACCTGTCTTCAATCTCGCGGCGCCCCTTCCTGATTTCCTCCAGGCTTTCCATTGTCATTGACTGACCGTTAAGCATGATGGACTTGCCTTTCAGTACAGCAAGCTCTGCCTCCAGATAGGCGTTGTACAACTCCTGTAGCCCTGCCCTGGTCATAACCACCCTCCTCCGGAACCACCGCCCCAGGCGGGTAAAATTTTTTTCTTCCTGGCTTTCACGGCTTTCTCTCCTCCTTCGTGTTGTTCCTGCTGGCGAACCTCAACAGGCTGCGTGGTTTTTGCGGCGTCTTTTTCCGGTAAACGAGCCCATCCTGGTGGTTTTTCCCAGTTGATTCGCTCATAGCCACGGAGAATAGCCAGCGCGTGGGCGTAACACATCAGATCGAGCGCCTCGTTATTACCGCGTCCCGGTTTTTTCCACTTTCCGTCTGCGCTGCGCTCTTCATAGGTCAGTTCCTCGTAGAACCACGGCCCCAGCCAGTCAGGAAAATGAATGTAATTCGCCCCCGGCTCCTCACGCTCCAGTGCGGCAGCTACCCTGTCTTTCAGGGCATTGGTCTGTAACAGATACAACGGCACATCCCCCCTGGCTTTTGCCCGACGTTCTGAGCGTTCGGTGTTATCGGGATAGGTTTTGGTGATCAGCTTCTCGCGTCGGGTACTGTCTCCCTTGAACAGATAAACGCGCCCGGCAACGCCTTTTCGCTTACACCTTCGCCAGAACGCGTAGGCATTATCGGTAACACCGTCTTCACCACCTGAGTCCACCGCCATTGCCAGTACCGGCATAAACTGTTCAGGATCTGCCGCCAGCGGATACGTCTTTTCCAGCACATCCGTTTTCAGCAAATCCCAGTCTTCCGGTCTTGCAGCCGGATTGACAGGCTGGCTTTCGCCATCCTCATTCACTCTCAGGGAATAACGGATGTTGTAGCGGTCAATGATCCAGCGTTCACCATATGCGCCATAGCCCACTACCTGGACCACAAAGCGCCGCTTTTTACCGCCCTGTACGTCAACGGTTGCCACAATAAAACGCACCCCGTCAGAAACGGTACGTTTTGATACGTCCTCAGCGCGTGCCATCAGCGCGTCACCGCTGCGTGCCTCCAGCGAGCGACGGGACTGATAGGGTAATCCCCAGTCCGTATTGATGACGGCTTTCAGGGTTTCCTCGCTGCCGGTTCGTTCGTATTCCTCTTCGGCGGTCAGCAGCTTGTAAACCAGTTGCGCCCAGGTCTGATAAGCCGCCGCCGGTCCCTCCATCCAGAAACTGGCGATACGTGAGCGGCGGGCTTCGCCGGTAATATTGCCGTCGCGGTCAATGTGCTGACCTTCCCGCAACCAGACGCCACGATTATTCAGCTCACGCTTCTGCTGTGGTTCAGTCAACTTATGGCAGTGTGGGCACTGAATCCGCGCTGCTTCACTGGCCTCCATAGGGTCGGCAATATGGCGATAGCCGGTCATATTCGCCATTGATGGCTGAAAATATTCGCCACAATGCGGACACGGCCAGTACCAGCGACGACGATCGCCACGGTTGTACAGGGAAAGTATTCCTGTGGTCGGCGGTGCTTCGTGCGGTGATGACGGTTTCCATCTGGTATCGGTAATTTCCCGCCCCGGCGAGCTCTCCACCAGTGTCATACCCAGCGACATAAACGTTGTGGTACGCTTCGACGCCAGCGAGAATGCATCCCCCTCACCATCAACATCTTCGGGGAACCGATCGTAGTCAGTCAGCGCCACACATTTAAAATCCGAAGACGAAAAAACATTGATTGATGGCCAGCCAATTTTCAGAAACGAGCCATCACGAAACGTTTTATCATGCACATTATTATCGTTACGGTGAGGGCTGAGTCTTCTTGCTATCGCCGGACTGTGGCGAAACATCTTTGCCAGACGCCGCTTTGAGTGCTCCTGCGCCTTGTCCTGAGTCATCTGAACCACCAGCATGTCAGACGGATCGCAGACAATATTGTAGGAAATCCAGCCGTCAATCAGCCCCAGCGTCTTACCGGTTCTTGCCGGGGCGACAAATACCACGGCATCGTAGCTGCGTGATGACAGGCAGTTCATGGCTTCCACCACATAGGGGGTCAGGGTGGATTCCCATGCCACAGAATTTCCCGCATCGCGTGGTACGCGCATATATTTTCTGACCGCATCCGATATTTTCATCCTGCGCGGCGGCCTGAACATCGATGAGATATCACATCCGGCAACAACGGCAGAGGCTAAACTATTCCTGCTCTTCCTCTTGCCCTTCGTCACCGTTGTCATCATCATCTCCGTTTATAGCATCCGCGCAGGCCTGGTATGTCATGCTGGCCAGATCTTCCCTGAGTTGATCAATAATTTTTTGCGTCATTTCCAGCGCATCAGGCGGCAATGCCGCATCCCTTTCCAGTAAGTCCGGCAGTATCTCCAGTGTCTTGACGACCGTTTTTGCCATGACAGCATAAACGCTCAGCACCTCGCTGGCCGGGATCAGAGTTCTCATCTCCTTTTCCAGCTCAATACGCGTCATTTCCGACTGAAACCATGCCCGTCGATCTGAGGGTTTCATCTTATTGGGGTCATTCTCCCCGGTAACAGCCGGCATCGTCATCATGGCGGTCAGAATATCCACCAGCCGGTAGATTTTCAGGTTACTACCGTTCCCACCTGAGGTTTTTACGCCCTTCAGCCTGCTGGCGATGGTCTGTCGGTGTGCACCAGTGATGGCCGAAAGCTGTGTGATGTTTAATTCGAGGCTTTTAATTTCCTGATCCACAGTCGTGCTCTTTTCCTGTATACGGTGAAAATGGCGTTCAGTGTCGAACAAAAAACGTACCACCTCGACACTGAAAACAGTAAATGTATTGATTTTTAAGGTTATTTTTCAGTGCTGACAGAGACTAAAAAATCAAAAATCAGCCGATTCCCGCGAGCCCGAAGCCACCCGTGGCGCCCCCTGCCCGGGAGTACCTTTTTAATACAGTCACCATTGGTTACTAGTTTTTCCTGCATTACCGTGGCATTGGGTGCGAATGTACGCCTGCGCCCCTTCCAGTTGCTTTTGCATCGTCTTCACTCGCTCTTTGAGGGCGAAATAATCCCGTTGAGCGGAGTCTGCCAGTCTGGGGCTGGCTGCATTATCCATGCGGGCGGTGGAGGTGGATTTACCTGTCGGCACTGCGGGGCATGTTGCGTTGACGTACAGGCGACGGCGGCCAGCGGCAACATCATCGCGCAAAGCATCATTCTCAGCTTTCGCATCGGCTAATTCCTTCGTGTATTTTTCATCGAGGGCGGCAACGTCACGCTGGCGCTTAGTCATATCGGTAATTGTCGCGTTCGCCAGCGTCAGCCTATGAGTAACGGTATCGCGCTGCTCTTTGTAGGTGATGGCGTTATTTCGGTAGTGATTTGCCAGCCGACCGGCAACAATTAGCGAGACAAGCAACAGGCCAACAAACATCGTTTTCCAGTTGAACATCATGACAGGAACAGAGCACGCTCCGCCTCACGCCGACGGGTAAGCCCGTTCAGTACTTTGCCACCAGCCTTATTCCAGCGCAGGAACTCATCAGCGGCGCCAGCGTAATCACCAGCGTTTAGCTTCCGCAGCAGAGTTGATGAGGATAATGTCCGGGCGCCGAGGTTGTACGCGAACGACACCAGCGCATCAAACTGGCCTTGCGTCAACTTGACCTTAACCAGTCTGGACACATCATTTTCATAACCGACTAAACCAGTGTTAAGCAAGCGCTCGGCAGTAGCCTCGTCAATCATCATTCCGGGCTTAACTGGCTTACCGTCAACAGAGTGGGTCCAGCCATAACCAATCGTCCAGGGATCTCCCCCCGTTCCCGGGTCCGGATAAGCTGTCAGGCTACAACCTTCAAACTCTTTGATTAGGGTAATGCCTTTTTCACTGATTCTCATCATTAACCCCTGCACGTTTTTTGAGTGCGCTAATTGCGATTTCGCGCAGCTTGTCCACACCGACAAAGCCAATAATTCCGCCAACGAAAGGCGAAATGGAAACCGGCAGGCCTACCACATCAAGCGCACTGGTGACACATAAGGAAAGAGCGCCACACAGGACGCCCTCAAGCCATTTATTTTTACGGGTGGCGCCGTCGTATATCAGTCGGCCGTAGGCAATGAGTCCGGCCATTAACGCCCCAAGTATCTGGGGCCACGCATTTTTGAGTCCGGTCAAAACCGCAGCCCAGAATTCAGGAGTCTTGTCATTCATTTTCATAAGCCTCACCTCCGATGATTTCGGATGGTAACTAGAGTGAGTGAAATGGTTGGGTTGCAGGGTTTAATATCTTGTAAAACAGGATTGCCTGTGGTTGCAGAATCTGAAAGTAAAATCACGCAGAGTACAATTTTAATGGAGGTGAGGCACAAATACTGCAAATTTAGCTTTTAGTTTAATTGATTGCGTGCTGAGTGAATTCTGTTTGACAAAAACATGCTATTTATAGAATGTTAATTCCATGTAATAAAAAGGATGTGTAACTCATCATGCCAACGGGAATTAAACCAATATTTATCAATAATATGATGTCAACATATGGATTATCCCATCCTCATGACAGCAAGGTATTTCCAGACCTTCCAGAACACCAAGATAATCCTTCGCAATTACGCCTCCAACATGATGGTCTTGCTACCGATGATAAAGCCAGGCTGGAACCAATGTGTCTTGCTGAATACCTTATCTCTGGACCAGGAGGAATGGATCCTGATATCGAAATTGATGATGATACCTATGATGAATGCCGTGAGGTGCTATCACGCATACTTGAAGATGCATACACTCAAAGCGGGACATTCCGCAGACTGATGAATTATGCCTACGATCAGGAATTGCGTGATGTAGAACAACGCTGGTTGCTGGGAGCCGGAGAAAACTTTGGTACTACCGTAACTGATGAGGACCTGGAGAGTTCAGAAGGCAGAAAAGTGATTGCCCTCAACCTGGATGATACAGACGATGATTCAATACCAGAGTACTATGAAAGTAATGATGGCCCACAACAATTTGATACAACACGCTCATTTATTCACGAAGTTGTACACGCGTTGACTCACCTTCAGGACAAAGAAGACAGTAATCCAAGAGGCCCGGTAGTCGAGTATACCAATATCATTTTAAAAGAGATGGGTCACACATCACCACCAAGAATCGCCTACGAATTTAGTAATTGACACTC
This sequence comes from Salmonella sp. GDC200615, assembly GCF_050574145.1. Taxonomy (NCBI): domain Bacteria; kingdom Pseudomonadati; phylum Pseudomonadota; class Gammaproteobacteria; order Enterobacterales; family Enterobacteriaceae; genus Salmonella; species Salmonella sp. GDC200615. The sequence goes on from NZ_CP192247.1 coordinate 2,621,420, forward strand.
ATCAAAAAATGCAAAATCCCACGATGCTACAACACAGTAACCAGTTCAGGTCTGAGCTAATACAGGTCAGCAGTCCATAGACACTGGCTCCTGTCAGGATGCCACCTGCTAACCCAGTACCAGAAATCGATTCGGACATTCATCCCCCTCTAGTTGTGTGGGGCCTCTCAGTTATGAGGGGAAATAATAAATATCCTCCGGCATAGCCGGAGGATATTTATTCATAAAGAACACAATTAAGAATAATACCGATTTAATTAAAATAACTTGATCTCACAGTTGAAGAATGAATAATAGCGAGCCCTGCCAAGGCAGGGCATAGAAATAACCAACGAGAAGAAATAGGTAGGAACTAATGAAAAACACCGCTCTGGGTAAGTTCATTTTTATCGTCGGCACCGCGTTACTGCTCGGTGGCTGTAGTGGCATGGTCATGCCTCCCTATGCCACCCACGGTACATCGGTCGGAATCATTGCGCCAGCGGGAGGCTATAGCGAGTGGCACACGGATAGCCGCAACCACACCACAGGAGACAGTCACAGCCAGTCACAGGGAAACTGCACCCAAAGTGAAGATAGCCAGCTCAGCGAAAATAGTCTCACACGGACACACCAAAGCAACTGTAACACCCGTAGTCAAACCCACAGCAGTAGCACCAGCAAAACCCGCTCCAGCAGCGTCGGTTTCAGCGTCGGGGGGCCTGTTGGTGCTAGCATAGGGTTGATCAAGCAGATGGAGTCGATGAACCGTGCGCCAGCCAACGATATGAGTAGTAATGAGATGTTCAAGAATTTCGGTTTCTAGCACATAACGCCACCTGGTACCGTTGTGGTGTCTGGCCCGGCGGCTATCTGTAACGACTCACAATCGAAAAAAGTCAGACTCGCAATCAGCGCAAAAATAGATTGTGAGTCCATTGAATGGGGATCGTTGTGCATTTTCATAAGCCTCGCCCCCGATAGCTTGGATGGCGCTGTATTTGTAAGGGTGAGAGGCCCTCGGGCGGGGTTTTAACAACGAAGCGTGTAGATGATGATTTCCGAGGGCTGAATAAAAAAACCGGCGAAAAGCCAGGAAGATGTAAATAAGGCCATTTCGACTCTGTGGACGAAGATACCCTAACATTAGTTTGATGTGTGGCAATTCTTACCGAGGGTGTTGAGCAATCCTCTCTAAACTATTTCTGCGAGGCTATATAAAGTTCATGAGTATCAGCTAACTGCACAAATTTGTACTTAATAGCCCCCAATAAAGTACCTAATCTTGTATGACCCTCCATAAGGTGTAAGCCGCTCTCTCCAGGAATAATAAGCGAACGCTCAATAAACATCGGTGGTTCAGCCCATGTACCGAATTTAAGCCAATGGTTTGCAACCTCTTCACGGGCATCAATGCAAAACTTGCTGCCGCAGGCATTAAAGTCTTCTGAAATCTCGAGCATGTAATCAGGATATGTGGCATTTCTGCCAAACTTTGTAAACTCTGCTGTTTTCAATCTGACCAAATCCCACTTCAGTGATTTAAGATTTAGATGCCCATACAAGGTTTGAAATTCAGAATTATTAGATAACCCACAATAAATTTGCTTAAAAATTTGTTCTGGAGCTTCGATCCCATATTGCTCACGAAGGATGGCAATTCCTTCTTCTTCCTTATACAACGGGTCGGGACCAAAAACTTGAAATAAATCACGATAAAACATCATCAACTCCTATTGCTGATTAATACAAAAATCCCGTTCCTCAGCAGGCTTGCATATTTTAGGCATGATATCAAATTTACATGAAATATATGTATTTCAGTTCGGTTTTGCAAGACTTATATCCAAATTTGTCGCCTTTTGTTGTGAACGCGATCGTGTTACGGAGATAAGCGCATCACTATCAAGCCGTTTAAAGCTGTTACGCATTACTAACCAATGAGACATGTACGTCTCTGTCCAGGTAGATTTTGCCACGCCCATCAGTTCCGCCAACGTTTGGTACTCATACGTCTCACGTCTGGCCAGTTCCGCCTTCACATCCTGCGCAGCAAGCCAGATGAGCTGGCGCAACCGTGCTAAAGTCTTCTTCGCAACTCGCTTCCCTTCCAACTGCTGGCTGAATTTTTCCCAAGCCCATCGAGTTACAGTGACCTGATATTCCCAGCAGGTGTTTTCACTGTAATTCCACAATAGCCAGGCCTTATTATGTTCTTCGAGTGACAAAAGCGCACGGCGCCATGAGGAAGTGGAGTATTCTACGGGCTGCACAAGCGGAATTGCGCTTCCTTTCGCCAGTGATTGCTTACCAGCAATCGGTGGATTATTCAGCGTTATCATTTTTCCGGTCACTTCATCCCTGATACGCTGTTTTTTTCGGGGATAGTTTTTCGTATAGAGCTGGGCGTTCTCCAGCCATGCCTGCAACTGACCTTTCGTGGCGCCACTCAGATCTGCAGTCGCCACGATGAGCTGCTGTCGCACATATTCCAGATATTGTGTATTCATACGGTACCGCCCGTTATCTTCACGTAGTTTTTCAAAATCCGGTAATCGATCAGGATGGAACCCGGAAATGGTATAAGCACAACTGCTACCAGCGAGCACGGAGATGATCGGCAAAGTAGGATTCGAATGTCATGCCGCCTCCAGCTTTTTTAGCGCACGCAGATCCGCTAGTGCAGCGATCCTGATTTCTTTCAGCTCCTCAACCGTCCAACGTTGCGGAGTATTATTGCTCTCAAGTTCCAGCACCTCCGCCTCACCGTAACGCTCAACCTTCACGCCACGGCGCCGGTATCCCGCCACCAGCTCATCCGCCTCTTCGGTGGTACACACCGGATGCTGAAACCATGTCATTTTCATGCGAACTCCAGCAGATGCGCGGCCACATTTTCAACTTCTTCCAGAGAGGAAAATTTACGAAACAGAATCCAGTTCCACAGGACGTTCAGCACAGCTTTATAGACCTGTTGAAACTCGGTTTCGTCCATACTGGCGAATGCTATGGATTTCGCCCGGCGCCCGCGACTGCCATCCGGATAAAAATGCTCGGTATAAAACCCGGCCTGAACGGTTACCCATTCCCGGAAGGCATCGAAAGACTTAAGAAGGGCGACGTCCCCGGTTCGCAGGGTAGCTACGTTATGGAGGTACTGTTCCGCCGCCTCGTTAAGGGCCGGGGTATACTCCTGGCCTGCGGAGTCGCAAAGAAAATTAACGAACCCGGAGATAAGTTTCTGTTCCCGCGATGTGACCGTGCCGCCCGTTGGCATCCAGTAGTCGAAACCAAGCTGAAGGAGTTTAAAAAATCGTTTATGAAAGGCGTAGTTGCGGACACGTTTAAAATCGGCGTGTATCCACTCACCGATTTTTACTGAGCGCAGGAAATCCCCACTCTCCGGCGTCGCCGGGAGCAGAAGCCCTGATGAGGTTTGCTTGACCAGTTGTAAATGCGCCATCGTTCTCTCCGTTGGCGCAGTAGATTGGGAGTTCAGCCCGCAGACGAGTATAACAAAGGATGATTATTCATGATAACCGGCCCTGATAGTCAGCTCATTAATCAGGGTATCGCTCCCCATGATGTCATTTTGCAACAACGGCAGAAACCGGACATAGCGGCCATCCCGATACATCAATGACCTGTTGCAGTCAGGAAAAAAATCCATTTCAGCAATTACTGTCATGTCATCACGGCGAATAACAGCATATTTACAAGTGAATGTTTTATTTAAATTTTTCACGGTGTCTCCATAGATAACGAACTTGAGCATTTTTAAAGCATCTTCATTCTCAACATTAATACATAGGAGACTATTAATTATCATCATCAATAAATATGTCTATTTTTTGACCATATGCAATGACATTTTCTCTGTGTTCTATTTATAATCTTATAACTGGTTATTTTTTGACATGCTCATTTCCCGGACATTAAAAAAACCGCCGGCGCAGGTATTAAGTGCGGGTACATTGAGGTTGTCTGACACATCACAGGTGATGGAGATTCATCCCCCAAGGTCTCTTACTTAGCAATGAAGACAACTACCTTCTCTCTGTCTGGCCGGTTCGATCGCAGTCTCTCCTCGTTACTGGTGCAGTCACTGTGACAGTGATGCAGATGATAATCAGGACGATTAACATCGCTGCGGTTGACTTATCCGGCAAAATTATGCTGCCATGATGCCAGTTAACCATACTGGCATCATGGCCAACCGGCATCGAAAAGCATGTTGGCCAGACTCGCAGGCCATTGAATCACGCAACAACCAGTTACTGTCATCTGATGAAAAAGGCTGTGCATAACAGAATCAGAACTGACTGGTATCAGGGCCATGTTCTTCAGCAGCAAATACATAAGATGAAGCAAGATATAAAGAATGAAGGGAAAATAGAGTATAAAAAACGTACAGAATTGTCTGAAGTAACTTCCCTGCAGCATTGACGCCGCAGGGAATCTATTTATGGTGTAACTATATTGAACCAGAACTCAAACTTGTCCATATAGCCCAGCATCTCATCCAGTTTCGCAGCATTACCGGTAACGTTGACTTCTCCTTTATCTTGAGCCTGCTTCAGAGTTTCTTCCTTCAGGATAATTTTATTCAGCGTGTCACGGTTCAGAGTAATCGTGGCATCAGCATCTTTCGCTTCAGCATTAGCCGTGTGGTTCAGCACGCCATTTTCCAGCTCAAGCTTGTACTTTCCGCCGTCGCTGCCAAGGTCAATATTAAATACCGCCCGGGCATTACCCGCTTTTTCACCGTTGATATGTACAGCCAGAAAGTCGAAGAACATTTCAGGGGTCATCGCCCGAACGGTATCCGGACTTGCTGTATTTGGCGTCGGACCTTTAACCACACCGTTACGCAGCTCCTGCGCACCGGTCAGGTAGAAGTTACGCCATGGACCAGATTCAGCCTGATACCCCAATTGCTCCAGCGCATCGGCTTCAAGGTTACGTGCATTCTGGTTATTTGGATCGGCAAACACGACCTTACTCACCACCTGAGCAACCCAACGGTAGTTCCCCTGGTCAAAGTCTGCTTTAGCTTTCTGAAGAATCGCATCGGCACCGCCCATGTATTCAACAAATTTCTTGGCCGCTTCTTCGGGTGGCAGCTCATCAAGGGTTGCCGGATTGCCATCGAACCAACCGAGATACAGCACATACGTTGCTTTTACGTCATGGCTGATAGAGCCGTAATAGCCGCGGTTGGCCCAGGTTTTTGCCAGGCTATCCGGTAGTTTAAAGTTGGCCGCTATTTCGTCGCGAGTCAGACCTTCATTGGCCATGCGCAGAGTCTGGTCATTGATATAACGATACAGGTCTCGCTGGCTTTTCAGCAGACCAACAACATTCTCGTTACCCCAGGTCGGCCAGTGGTGCTGGGCCATAATAATTTCAGCTTTGTCACCCCAACGCACTATAGCTTCGTTGATATATTTCGACCACGGCAACGGCTCACGAATTTTTGCGCCACGTAGCGAGTAAGTGTTATGCAGGGTGTGAGTGACGTCCTCTGCGGCTTCGATGAGTTTCTTCTCTTCGATGAACCACAGCATTTCCGAAGGGGCTTCCGAACCAGGGGCCAGCATAAAGTCGTAAGTCAGGCCATCAATCACTTCTTTCTGGCCGTCTTTATCGATGATATTAGTGGGCGCAATCAGTGTCACCGTCCCCGCAGAGGTGGTCGTCCCCAGTCCGGCGCCAACCTGGCCGGAGGCATCTGGTTTCAGGAGGTTGCCATACATATAGCTGGCACGGCGGCTCATCACGTTGCCGGCCATAATATTCTCGGCTACTGCTGCCTCCATAAAGCCAGCAGGCGCATACACTTTCACCTTGCCGGATTTCACGTCCGCTTCATCGACAACGCCACGCACACCGCCATAGTGGTCAACATGGCTATGAGTATAAATGATGGCGACAACAGGCTTATTGCCACGGTTTTTGAAATACAAATCCATACCGGCTTTGGCTGTTTCCGCAGAAACCAGCGGATCGACAACCGTAATCCCCTCTTTACCTTCGATAATCGTCATGTTGGATAAATCAAGGTTACGAATCTGGTAGACGCCGTCTGTGACTTCAAACAAGCCACTGATATTGATTAGCTGGGACTGACGCCACAGACTAGGGTTAACAGTGTCAGGAGATTTTTCCCCTTCTTTTATGAAAGCGTACTGCTGTGGATTCCAGATGACATTCCCTTGCTCTCCCTTAATCACCTCTTCAGGTAAACCAGCGATAAAGCCTTTATGGGCATTCGTGAAATCGGTGTTATCAGAGAAAGGAAGTTGGTTATAAAGCGCATCGTTAGCTTGCTTGGTTGAAGCAGTGGCACCTTTTGGGGCTTCCTGTGCAAATAAAGGTGTCAGCGCAGTGGAAGAGAGTAGCCCCGCCAGCGCAAAACTTTTAACGATCAACTTAAGTCTCATTTGTACCCCTCATGTAAAAATATTCTGTATCACTCAGTCTGGTAGATTAATTATCTGTTAATTCAAACAATTAAAGTTATTGCTGACCATTTTCTCTCTTTTAAATATAACCAAAACGTTACATTTCGCTATTTATGGATACAAATAAATCGTGTTTTACGTCAGCCAGTTCCATCCTCTTTTAGTAAGTGGGGTAAGCTCGCTTCCCGTTTCCGGGAGACAACTATAATTATTCCCCCTACTACAGAAGCTTTGACTATAAGTTCGTCACTGTGGAACAAAAATCATCTCATCAGCCAAAAATGCTGCCTGGCCTGATAGCTTTTCCATTTTTCACTGTGAGGTATCTGCGCACTACACTGGATAGTAATTATTCATTATATGAGGCGGTTAAGGATGGGGCAGGATTCGGACGACAGGCGCCGTACTTCCAGTGCTGGAAGGATATGGCAGGATCATAAAGATATGGTCACGCAAGCGCTACGTGTAAGTATTCCGTGGTTCACATTTGTGAATATCAGTTTTGCGCTTATCATTTTATTTCGCCACATACTCATCAGTGACTTTGACAAGTCGATCAGTGCACAGACTGGAATACTGCCTTTAATAGACGATATTATGGGCAGTATTATTGTTTTTTCGTTCCTGATACTCCTTTTCATTTACCGCCTTCCGGCCAGATTTACTCCTCTTTGTCTGGTGATGCTGCTGATTCTCAGTCTGATGTGGAGCTATTGTAGCTACTTTTTTATTGTCTGGTGGCAACTGCCTTTTGCCTGGCCTCTCAGTGTCATCCTTATGCTTACCGCGCTGGCTGCGCTTTATTATCATCTGCCAGCGTTGCTATTTTTCATCGTCCCGTTATGGCTGACCGCCCTGCTGGCCAGTGTGCAGCTTAACCAGTATGTGAATATCCGGTTTTTATTAGTCTGGCTTACTCTTACCACCATACTCATTTATGGTCGCTTTATCCTGCAGCGCTGGTTTGATGAAGCCTGGTTGCGTTACCAGGAAAACCGGATGCTTATCGCGCGTCTCGACGTTATGGCTCACCAGGATGCACTGACCGGGACCGCTAATCGACGTTCAATGGAAAGTTTTCTTGGGGATGCTCTCCGCCAGACGGAGCCGTTTGCACTGATCATGCTCGATGTGGACTATTTCAAAAACTATAACGACCATTATGGTCACCAGGCTGGCGATGCCTGTCTGGCAAAGGTGGCCGGGGTAATGAAGAGGTCGGTTCGTACTCCGGCAGACCTGGTGGCACGTTACGGGGGCGAGGAGTTTGTCGTTGTGCTGCCTTCGTCGTCGCTGAATGAAGCTGCACTGGTTGCTGAACGTATTCAGACAAACCTGCGTGACACCGCAATGCCGCATGCAGCATCTGCGGTTAGCGAAACGGTCACCGTCAGTATGGGCATCACCCTTTCCACAGCCGGTGACACTGTTACCGGCATTATTGCCAGAGCGGACGAGGCCCTTTATCGGGCTAAACAACAGGGACGTAATCGTTGGGTAAAGTAAAACCAGTTGCCCGGTGTTTGATACAGATGATCACCTTGCCATACTCAGATAATTAAAACTGAATATTTGGAAGCAAAAAAGACAGTCGGACTCACGGAACCTTTGCGCTGGTACAGCCTGAATATCAGATAAAATTATGTCCAGCCGCAGACAACCAGTTGACAGTGGAATATTCCTGGTGTTGTGAACAAGGCGACATTCACAACACGACTGTGCTCACGGAATTCAAATGCCGAACGGGTGATTACGATATTCGCTACCTCTGCAAAGTTATATTATTCGATTTTCATGCAGATTTCGCCTCCCGGTAATGTCCCCGATAAAATGCCAGTACCCTTTGCATCGTCACGCTGTTCCGGCACTCCGTACAGATAACGTTTCTGGTCCGGTCGTAGGAACTCACGACACCTTCCGGCGTTTTCAGAAAGCGGGTAATCCTGGCATCTTCACGTTTCTGCTTCCAAAGCAGGAAAGCCTGTTCCGAAGGAAAAATACCGCTTCTCCCGGCCTGATACAGATCCCCACAACTTTCCGCCTTTTCCAGGTAGTGGCGGGCTGTAAAAATGGTTAACCCTGTTATCTTCCGCAGCTCTCCAAACGTCATCCGACCATGTGTTCGTACCAGTTCCGTCAGGCGCTTCTGTATTTCAGCTTTCTGCGCCGGTGTGTAATTTCTGCTCATAAGTCCCCCCTGTTAAAGCCTTCCCGCCGCCTTACGCCGTCTGAATTCTTCCATCATCAGTTGTGCCGGGGTTGGCCCTGCCGGATGGCGCGGCGCTGCAAGTTGACGGCGTACCGGCGGTATGCTGAAACCATTACCGACGTGTTTTGTCCACTTCGCCAGTAACCGTTCTGCAAGTCGTTTCAGTTCGCCTTCCGTCATCTGGTGCTCAACGCCCGTTCTGCGCATCTCGGTGCAGATGTGATACAGAACCGGCTGAGGCCACGGATATTTATCACTGCCGGAGTAGCGCCAGGACTCGTTACGCCAGTGACGATATTCCGCCAGCACCGCATCGGCTGTGAGACCAAACGCATTAGCTCCGCTTTCAGAAACCAGCGCAATAAACTCAGCCAGGTCCGGCGGCCATGTCTCAGCCGCCCGGCATCGCTCCATACACTGCTGACAAATCAGCCGGATTTGGCGCTCAGTCATCGCCCCAATCTGGGCCACCCACAGCTTCGAAGGTGCCGCGCCGTTCTTCTGCGTCCATCGGTTCGAATAAATTTCCCCCATGACTTCCCAGAGTCGCCAGGCCGTCTCCGTCGCTGGCGATCCCGTTTTCGCGTTCCCACTGCACGCGGGCTGCCCTGATTTGCTGTACTGCCCGCGATGCGGTGCTGTCTGGCTGGATTTCTGCATGGCTTTCTCCCCTGCTGGCTGGTTTCGCCTTTGCCCTGACGTGGTTTACGTGACGGGCGAATTTTTGTTCCCACTGGATTTGTGTGAACACCTTTCCCTCCGACGTCCAGTAATCCCTGAACGCGACAAGCTCCGTAGGTAAATACTCCGGCTCTGGTAACGCAACGCCCCAATGGGCGGCCCGTTGTCGGAAATCCAGCGAGGGATGCCAGTCATCCATCATTGAGAATTTCCCGATCGGCTCGTTCAGGTATTCCGGTTCAGTCACGACAGGCTGTTGCATAATTCCAGGCTGACTAACCGGAGCACTCGCGCGCGCGCACGCGTTATGTGTGGGGTTTAATTCTTTTAGATCTATATCTTTATTAGTTCCCTTTTTGTTGGCTTCCTGTTTAAACACCGAACCAACACCTGTTGAACATGTGTTACTTCCACTGGCGGCCTGCGTTTTCTTCCTGTTCCTTCTGGACTGAACAGATGCTTTCCCTGCTGCCGACTTTTTCGCCAGAACATCCCTGACCGCAGCGAGATCATTTTCGATACGCTCATGAGTCCATTCAGTGCCGTTATCAATGAAAAATTCTCTCAGGGACTCTTCCACAGCCCCCCATCGTTCACTGCTAATCCGAGCAATTTTTGCCAGCCTGTTTTTCGGGATAGCTCTTCCGGTCTGCCAGTAATTGAACATCAACAACAAATAGGCTCCATGCTCCTCGGCAGAAAGGTGCATGGTGTCCGCCAGATAATCAGCGATGTAAAGCTGCATGTATGGAAGTGCGGCCATAAAGCCTCTCTACGCTCTTTTCCGGGCGATCTGAAAACATAAAAAATTACTCACTGGTCATGTCTCTGGTACTGCTGGCGATAACCGCTACGTAACGCCTGTAACGCATATATGGCCTCGTCACACTCCCGCTCAAAATCCGCCAGCGGCGCGCCAAGAAGTACCGCGCTTGCCACTGCGGTTTTTTTAAAAGCTGTGAAAGCAGGTATTCAATGCTCTGCCCTGCCGTTATTCGTTTATGCAGTTCCGGCGCACTTTTGCGGATCGCCTCCAGAATAGCGGGGGTCAGTGCAGAGAATTTCTCGCAGTGCTCCGCCGTTTCCCGTTTCCGCCAGCGCTGAAAAATGTTTATCCGGTTACGGCGCCATGCGTCGTAATCCACCGTTCCGTCGTCACGCTCGATACGGTGAACCGCTATTTCCGGTCGCGCCGGCTGCTCCAGGAATGCGCGGGTAATCAGCTGCGTGGCGGTTTCCTGGGTTATCTGTAGATATGCCAGCCATGACGATAACGCCTGACTGGCTGTTTCAGGGGTGATCATGGTTGTTCACCTTCGTTAATATGGTTCTGCTATCGTTCACATGAGGCGGGAAAACATCATCAAGAACACAGCGAGATCCCAGATGGTTAAGTGTGGCAACAATTTTTCGGCACTCCTCCAGTCCGGGTGTGCGAAAATTTGCTTCGTAGTTCGCCAGACGGCTCTGTATCCATCCCAGGTGAGTAGCAAGCTGCCGTTGAGATAGCCCCAGTTGCTTTCTGTATGTTGAAATTTTGTTCATTTAAAACCTCCGAATTTTATTATTCACAATTCGTGAGCACAGTCAACTACACATACGTGAGTATCATCAGTTTCACGTAGCGTGATAAAATTCCAAACATGAAAACGATTGCAGAACAAATTGGCGAGCGTCTTAAAACTATCCGCCAAAACAGAGGATTAAGCATGGGACGACTGGCTAAGCTATGTGGCTGGTCGGGGTCGTCACGCATTGCAAATTACGAGGCTGGAACGCGGAGTATTGGAGCTGAGGATGCCATTACGCTTGGTCAAGTGCTTGGCATTTCCCCCGCAGAACTAATGTTCGGTAAGCAGGAAAATGCCAACTCATGGCTGAGTGATAACCAACAAAAGCTACTCGAATTGTTTAATCAACTGCCAGCATCAGAGCAAACACGTATGCTTGATCTGTTTGAAATCAGATTAAAAGAAATTGATGAGTATGTAGAACAATACCTTAGAAGCAGACAGCATAAAAAAGATACTCCATCCTCTTGAGCTAACCTCCCCTCTTAGTAATCCCGCAAATGCGGGATTTTTTTGCTTATCCATATCCCACCAAGAAAATAATGCTCACAATTCATATTGACAAATTACTCACGATATGTGAGCATTTGATATATCAAGACAACGCCAGACCAGATAACAGCCGGACAATACCAAGAGTTATCCCGCTGCTGAGTCGGGCTAAGTAGCCAGCCTGAGGCATACGAACATGACGGCAGTTGTTGTTAAGTAACAAGCGCAGTAGATAAAACGTTCCGCCGCCGGGCGTTAAGCGGGAATGAGGTCAGCATGGATTTCAATACCCCCATGGAAAAGGCTTACCAGGAATACTTTCAAAGCCTTATCGAAGGTAAGGGGGCGCTAAGCTTCGCAGAATTTGTAGAGGTACTGTCATGAAAATAGAAATATTCAGAATTGAAGGACGAGTTTGTTTACTCATATCCCCAATCAGTATCTCTATCGCGGAGCGCCTTGCTACTGCCATGGAAAACAGCGAAGTCGTTGCAGCTCTTGGTGCTTATCTCACATCCGTTGGCGAGGCACCAGATGGAGAACTCGTTGGGCTCTATCTCTACTTTGATCACCTCGATACCACTGCGTTCATAACGATCAATCATCTGATTGAAGCGGATAAGCCAGTCCCGATAATCGTCAGGTAGCACCCACGAATCCTTTGCATGATTCGTACTGATCGAGATTTTTGAACCAAAAAACACTAATTGGACGGGGTGTCATTTTTATGTCCTTACTGGTTGTGTGAGAACTCCAGTATACCACCGCCCCGATGTGGATAAAGACGGGCGTCAGCTCCACGATACGGAGCACACAACACGAAAGCGCGTTCGCTACTTAACTAAGGTTGTCGTTAAATCCACCGATCCTGGTTGAGCGCGCTTCCGGTTGCGAGTGGAACCCGTGACATTGCTGTGTGTAGTCTTTGGCGGTACCAGTTCATTCCTTTCTGGTATCCGCCCTTTTTAAACCGGAGATATGACCATGAGCACTATCGGTATTTATCTGGAGGGAGCCGACGCCACAATTAAACCCGTAAACATTCATCGTGTCGGTGTTGAAATTGAAGGTATTTCATTATCTGAACTGGTTGAATCGGTTGATGACACCCCGGAACTTCTTGATGTCATCGGCGAAAAAAATATAGCCCGCTGGATTTCCACCAGAAATAAACTCGACAGCTTTCTTGATTACTTCGACCACCGCGATGTGGCTGACTGGCTTGAAATAAGGGTCAGTGAATTACAACAGGAGGACTGAAAAATGAAACACCAGCACTACGGTACAATGGAGGTCATACGGCAATGTGCGGTTCCCGGAACAATGGTTAAATATAATGACCGGATTTATAAAGCCACGGCTAATACCAGAGGAAAACTGACGTTAACAAATATTCGTGAAAATATTACCATCCGGGATTTAGTTATAGAAATTTATCTTGATGGTAAAGGCGAACCACTGACAAACTGATTAATTTAACAATACCATTTTTTAAATCATGCCAGCAATGGCAGGGATTCACTCAACCTGAAAAAGGAAATAAAAATGAAAAATACAACGCCTGATGCAGCAGTATTACAGGAACTAAAAGAGCTCACCAGCCGTATATTTAAGATATGCGAGCAAAACAATATGCCGGTAGTTATTGGCTATTCATACGAGTTAAACAGAAACGAAGATGGCTATTCAATAAATAAATCAATAACTGCATATGCAGATGAAAAAACAGGAGCATGGGACTCCACTATAGCCGCAGCAGCCATGTTGCTCAAAGTGAAAGACGTCCCCAGGGAGGTTATTGGTGCATTGAAGAGCTTGTCTGTTGCAAGTGATTTTGCGCGGGCGATGTCTGAGGCCTCAAAGGAAAAAAGCCTGCATTAAATGCAGGCGCTTCCCCGGCTTTACATCCCGGGGATGCTGAGGTGAGCGACCAGACCCACCACCAGAGACATGACCAGTGAGCACCCGGAGAGGATTTTCACTGGCAAAACGATTTTAATCTTAACTGAGGTTAAAAAACAATGAGCATTAAGCAGGAAGAATATTCATTTTATTACAAGGTTAAAAATGAAAGTGCCAGGAAACGCCTCGGCTTTAAAGCCGGTTTTTTCTGGTGTACAGCTAAAAAGCAGTCACTCGCCCTCTCCCGTGGCGAACTGGCTATGGATGCTGCCGGATTTGATGAAGCTGATTTTGCCAGACCTGTACGCGTACATTTTCCGGTAGAAAATGACATTCCGCCCGAGGGGGCCTTTGATACTAAATTTTGTGAAAACCGCGAACCCGGTGGCGAAGACGGCAAAACCCTGACACTTATCCCCGGCGCAGCTTCTGCTGTTAAATCAGATGAAACAGAACGCGCCGACGGTGCTGGCACTCCTGCCGGAGAAAACGGGATACAGGAATCTCATAACCCGCCAGCAAACCCTCAATTGACCGTGGTTGCGACACTGCCGTTCCGCCATCGCGTTCTGGCACAGTATATTGGCGATGGAGAATATCTTTATCACGTCGATACAGACCAGAAAAAAGAAATCGCGTGTCTGGAGATGGATACTCAGAATACCACTGTCCAGAACCTGATACTCGCAGCAGAAAATGTAGAGCCGTTCAAAAAAGCTATCGAGCACGATATTCACAAAGCAGTGAATGCGTATAAACAGGTATTTCCTGTCGATGGAAAAGTGCCTGAGTTATGCACCACTATTAAGTTTTTTAAGGAATGGTTCAGTGCTGAACACATTAACCGCGGCCTGCTGATTAAGGAATGGGCTGAACGCCTGAAGAATAAACCTGCACCCGTTAAAAAAACCGGGCCACATAAAATAATTGTCGACGACGTAAATAAGCCAGAACGTCCACGCCGTAGCGAAAAACCGACACACAGAACGATTAACTATGAGCTCGCCTGTGGTTTCTGTGAGGAGCTGGATCTGAATAACCTGCGTCCTGCAATGGATTTTGCAAAACTTATCATCGCCGAAGACCGGGAAGACTGGAAACAAATGTCGATGACAGTGGGCATTATTCCCGACATCAAAGGCTACGACCGACAGACCATTATTAACCTGGTACGCAAAGCGCCAAAGGCCGTACATAACGGTAATCCTGATCTTCGCCGGACGTGGTGCGAAAGCTTTCTTGCCGTTCATGGTGTTCGCGATCCGGACTGGTACGAATATGTGCCTGATAACACCCCAACAACCCATGAAGAAAATGCAGCAAGGCTTCGTCAGGCGGGCAAATGTCTGCGGGATATTGAGACAGGGAGATTTCAGTGTGATGAAGAAAAACCGCAACCGACAGGCGAACTGGCAGATGAACCAGCAACGCCTGAAGCAGTGGAACAGGACACAACTGAACATCATCCGGACCCGCAGCCGCTGGAGAATGAGCCACCTGTAAGCCAGACAGAAGCAGGCTACCAGAAAATACGGGCAGAACTGCACGAAGCACGTAAAAACATTCCACCCAAAAACCCGGTTGATGTTGGTAAACAACTGGCAGCCGCGCGCGGTGAATATGTCGAAGGCATCAGCGCCCCGAACGATCCGAAGTGGGTTTATAACAATTACAGCGCCTCAAATCAGGGTGAAAAAGAAGAAGTGGTGCCGGAGGAAAAACAACCAGCAGCAGAGCCGGAGGCTGTCACCAGAAACGCAGACGGGACTTTCGACGTTTCAGCGCTGTTCAGTGCTCCCTCAAATCAGACCGAAAAAATGGAAGCCAGAACAGAAAGAGATGGAGAAACGCCGAAAGAGAGCAACCAGCAGGAAACGGCTGGCGATACAGGGCAGGAAATTACAACGGACGGTGGATCAGGTACTGGCGGTGATGAAGCTGGCGAAGCGGCAGATCCCGTAGAAAACGGAAATTTCACTGTCCCTGATGATATACAGCCAGGTATTTACTATGACATCCCTAACGAGGCGTATCACGCTGGCCCCGGCGTCAGTAAATCACAGCTTGACGATATCGCAGACACACCAGCAATTTATCTGTGGCGTAAAAATGCCCCCGTGGACACGGAGAAAACAAAGACTCTCGATACAGGAACGGCTTTTCACTGCCGGATACTGGAACCAGAGGAGTTCAGTAAACGCTTCATCATCGCTCCGGAATTTAACCGCCGTACCAGCGCAGGAAAAGAAGAAGAGAAAACCTTTCTGGAAGAGTGCGCCCGGACAGGAAGAACCGTGCTTACGGCAGAAGAAGGCCGGAAAATCGAACTTATGTACCAGAGTGTGATGGCGTTACCGCTGGGGCAGTGGCTGGTTGAAAGCGCCGGATATGCTGAATCATCAGTCTACTGGGAAGATCCGGAAACAGGAATTTTGTGTCGGTGCCGTCCGGACAAAATCATCCCTGAATTTCACTGGATCATGGATGTGAAAACCACTGCTGATATCCAGCGGTTCAGGACAGCTTATTACGATTATCGCTACCACGTACAGGACGCTTTCTACAGCGACGGTTATCGGGCGCAGTTCGGTGAGATACCCACCTTCGTCTTCCTTGTTGCCAGTACAACCGCCGAATGTGGGCGTTACCCGGTTGAGATTTTCATGATGGGTGAAGACGCAAAACTGGCAGGTCAGCGGGAATATCGTCGCAATCTGCAAACCCTGGCCGAATGCCTTAGTAACGATGAATGGCCTGCCATTAAAACTTTATCACTGCCCCGCTGGGCGAAGGAGAATGCAAATGCCTAAACAGCCACCTATTGCAAAAGCCGACCTGCAAAAAACACAGGGAGCACGCACCCCGACGGCAGTGAAAAATAACAACGATGTGATCAGCTTTATCAACCAGCCTTCCATGAAAGAACAACTGGCGGCGGCCCTGCCCCGCCACATGACAGCGGAACGCATGATCCGGATAGCCACAACGGAAATCCGAAAAGTTCCGGCGCTGGGTGACTGTGACACCATGAGTTTTGTCAGCGCCATCGTTCAGTGTTCCCAGCTTGGGCTGGAGCCCGGCGGCGCGCTCGGTCATGCCTATCTGCTGCCGTTCGGAAACAAAAACGAAAAGTCAGGCAAAAAAAACGTTCAGTTAATTATTGGATACCGGGGAATGATCGACCTTGCCCGCCGTTCCGGACAGATTGCAAGTCTTTCCGCGCGCGTCGTCCGCGAAGGTGACGATTTCAGCTTCGAGTTTGGTCTGGAAGAAAAGCTGGTACACCGTCCGGGTGAGAACGAAGATGCACCAGTTACTCATGTCTATGCCGTTGCCCGCCTTAAAGATGGTGGCACACAGTTTGAGGTAATGACCCGTAAACAGATAGAGCTGGTACGGGCACAGAGCAAAGCCGGTAACAACGGCCCGTGGGTTACTCACTGGGAGGAAATGGCAAAAAAAACCGCCATACGCCGCCTGTTCAAATACCTGCCTGTATCCATTGAGATCCAGCGCGCGGTATCAATGGACGAAAAGGAAACGCTGACTATCGATCCGGCTGATGCATCTGTCATCACAGGTGAGTACAGCGTCGTCGAAAGCGCTGGCGTGGAAGAGAACGTGACCGCATAACGGAGACTGGCGGTCGCTGACCGCCTGAAGTGAAGGTGCTTTATTAATGTACAAATATAGAATAACCGCCATCGTCAAAAAGCCAGGTAATTCCCCGACAAACTGGGTTCGTTTTTCTGACAAAAAAATGAATAAAGCCGAGTGTGAAAAAATGCTGGCCGGCAGAACTGAAGCCGGGAAATCACGCGAAGAGAAAGTCACGCTGGAAGAGTTTAAATGTATTAAGGAATAAAGATCGCCTGCTGAATAATTAATTAACCGTAAAAATGCTTTTAAACACCTCTCACGCGGCGGGATTCGTACAGACTGAATGAGGGAGGTAATTGCAGCATGAAGAAGCCTGTCTGTATGTTCTGCGGCGCCCCGGCCACCCTGCTTTGTGACGGGATCATCGGCTGGGATGCCGATGAGGATGAACACGGGCACATGACAAAATGTCGAGCCATGTTCACCTGCGATGCGCCCGTGTGCCGGAACTGCGCTACATGGCATGGCAACATATTTTTCGATGGGAAGATCCGGATGATGGATACACGCGACCTTTGCCCCCAGTGCCAGAAGTTACACGAAGCCGGCGAATTCATACGCGTTGCAGACTACCGGAAAAACTCCGCCCTGCCGCAACCCTGCCTGACTGAAGAGCAGGCTGACAGGATACGCGCCGCGCATTGGGCAGGATTTACAGGACGGCGCGCCGGAGATGTAAAAGTTTTACCAGGCGGCGGTCAGCAGTCCTTTAAATTTTACCCTGATCATTGATGTTCAACCCTGACCGACCGCCACACCGTATAGTTGGCGGCGGTCATGAAGTAAAGAGACATGACTATGAGCTTTGTGAGACTTGAAACCTGGGGTGAATTAAATTATCCCGATGATCCACCACCTCTCACAACACTAAGACGATGGGCGCGAAACGGAAATATTTACCCGACTCCAGTATTACATGGCAGGACGTATCGGGTTGATCCGGACGCGTTTTATATCAAGCCGAATAAAGTGGGACTTGTGCTTGAACAGCACCACCCAAACGGGCGCACCGGAAAACCGAGTGCATTGCTGGAGAAGTTGATCAGTGAGTCGAAAAAAGTACGATGCTAACCTTCCGAGGAACCTCACCTACCGTAAGGCCAGTAAATCTTTTTTCTGGCGTAACCCGCTAACTGACAAGGAATTTCCGCTCGGTCAGATCGCCCGCAGGGACGCTATCACACAGGCCATAGAGGCAAACAACTTCATAGCGCAAAACCACACACCAGTGGCGCTTATTGAAAAGCTAAAAGGAACTGACTCATTCACTGTGTCCGCATGGATTGATCGCTATGAGGTTTTATTACAGCGCCGGAGTCTGTCGGTTAATACCTACAAGATTCGCGGTAATCAATTAGCGACCGTACGCGAAAAAATGGGGGAAATAATACTGGCAGAAGTAACAACCAGGCACATTGCCAAGTTTCTTGAGTCGTGGATAACCGAGGGAAAAAACACTATGGCGGGAGCAATGAGATCAGTTCTATCTGACATGTTCAGAGAGGCTATTGTCGAAGGGCATATTGTGAAAAACCCGGTGGAAGCAACCCGGATACCAGAGATTAAGGTGGCCAGGGAACGCCTGCAACTGGAAACGTATAACGCCACACGAGCGGCAGCAGAGCATATGCCTGCATGGTTCCCTCTCGCGATGGATTTAGCGCTCGTTACTGGTCAACGTAGGGAGGATATCGTAAATATGAAATTTAGTGATGTTTTTGACAACCGCTTATACGTAACTCAGATTAAAACCGGAATGAAAATAGCCATTCCCCTCTCCCTGACACTTCGGGCGACGGGGTTACGTCTGGGAACGGTAATCGATCGCTGCCGACTGGTAAGCCGCACTGATTTCATGATCAGTGCCGGAATCAGGAAAAATAGCCCAACCGGGAATATTCATCCGGATGGATTGACAAAGACATTTGTAAAAGCAAG
This sequence comes from Salmonella sp. GDC200615, assembly GCF_050574145.1. Lineage (NCBI taxonomy): Bacteria > Pseudomonadati > Pseudomonadota > Gammaproteobacteria > Enterobacterales > Enterobacteriaceae > Salmonella > Salmonella sp. GDC200615. The sequence continues at coordinate 2,640,316 of NZ_CP192247.1, forward strand.
AAAAGCCTCCGGTGTTAACTTCAGCAATAATCCACCGACATTTCACGAGATCCGAAGTCTGGCCGGGCGGCTGTACAAAAACGAGCACGGCGAGGTGTTCGCCCAAAAACTCCTGGGCCACACATCAGCGAACACCACGAAACTCTATCTCGATGAGCGTGATGATAAAGCTTATATGATGCTCTAATACTCCAATTTTCGTTGTGAAATAAATGTTAAATTTAATTTGATTGTGATATAACCAAAAAGACCGGAATACAGAAATTCGGAAAAATTTCGGAAAATTTCGGATCATTTATCATAAGTAACTGTTTTATAAGAAAAATAAAAAGAGACCGAATACGATTCCTGTATTCGGTCCAGGGAAATGGCTCTTGGGAGAGAGCCGTGCGCTAAAAGTTGGCATTAATGCAGGCTAAATCGCCTTGCCCTTTAAGAATAGATGACGACGCCAGGTTTTCCAGTTTGCGACGAAGGTGATTGAAAAAACCTGGCGTTTTGTCTGTTATCAGAGATAAAAAAACCGTAAGCCTTTTCGTGAAGGTTTACGGTTTTTTATTAAAAATCAGTCAGCTATTGGATGGATCACAAAGCTTTTGCGCACGTTCGATAAACGGCGCCAGACTCATTTTCTCACCGGGCTTCGCCGGGTTATCGATTCGAATGACGGCAATAGGCTGAGCACGCGTTTTACCCTCCGCTACTTGCTGTTCGGCAATGGCATTCAAGGGATACTGCACCAGCGTACTGGGGTTGATCACATAGAGCGCCTGGCCAGGCCGACAGGTCAACATGACCTCTTCCCGATTAAACGCCCACTTGTCTTTTCCTACTTCAAAACGACTTACGGTAATCACCTGCGGCGCCGCCAACGCTACGCCCGAAGTGGCCAGCAGAAGCGCCGGAAGGAGTATTTTTTTCATTCGTTATGCCAGTCCATCAAAAAGGTTCGAGGGTTGCAAACAGGCTGACGATCGCCAGAACTATGCCTCCAACTCCCCATTCAATTTGCGTCATCCTGACAAACCATAGGTCAGTCCGGGGATTTTCCTGTCGCATACGTGGTACGAGAACATACCGATTCGTCAGCGCAATTGCTACCATAAGCACGACCAGCGCACATTTTAACAAAAGCAACTGTCCATAGGTGGTCTGCCAGATAGCGGTAAATCCCGTGATAAATAGCGTGTTGCCAATGCCTGTGAGCAATACGCCCGCCACAAAAAAGTGACCATAACGAGAAAAACGCATCATGGCGCTAATAGCATGTTGACGCCAGCGTCCCTGAGCCATGCGCATACAATAAACCACTGGCAACAGCCCACCAAACCAGGCTGCGGCACAGAGTAAATGCAGAGCATGGTTAATCTGCTGTAATGTTCCCACTACACCGTCGCGCATCGTCGCATGTCCAACGCCTGCCAGCAGGATAAACTGAGCAACGGTGAGAATAAGAAGCCGTCGTTGCATTTTTACCGGCGCAATGACTACCACCGCCAGCGTGACCAGCGCGAGGATAATTTGCCATATCCAGACCGCGCCAAAGCGGGTTTGCAGTACCGCGCCCCACACCGAGACGGAAAAAACATCGGGCCAGCCGCCGCCCATCAGTCCGCCCTGAATCGCCAGCATAAAAGCCGCGCTGATAACGCTCCAGGCGGCGGCATGTCGTTGCAGATGTAAAAATCGACGCGTCATTAAACGACGAATTGATGCGGGTGCCAGCCAGGCGCCGTAAAGCGCGCAGCCGTAGACCAGCATCAAACTAGCAAAATGAATAAATCGGAGAGTTATCCAGACGAATGTCAGCATCATTTATTTCACGCTGAAGGTGTATTTCCCTTTTGTTTTATGTCCATCCACCGACACAACGTGCCAGTCTACCGTGTAAGCGCCAGATTTTAACGGCTGCTCAAGCGGGATAATCAACTGCGTTTTATCCTGTTCATTTCGCTTTGCCGGGCGCGTTTTGATGAGCTCTTGCTGAGGGCCAGTAATGGTTGCGCCGCTGAACCCTGGCTCAATCCCTTCAGAAAAGTTCAGGGTCAGCGCCTGTGGCGAGGCCGTAACGGCAGCATTCGCCGCTGGATACTGATGCGTCAGGTGCGCATGTGCCCAGGCCGCTGGCGTCGCAAATGTCGATGCCAGCAGCAGTAAAGCTAAACGTCGCGATGGTGCAGAAGAAGCCATATTCACTATTCCTTTTTGTTATACCTACGTTACAAAGAATAACCTTCAACAATCAATGAGTCGAGGATCATCATTTCCATCTTGCCATTACCGCGGACTCTTAGTACCTTCTGGCGGCAACAAAAAAGGAGACGCGTATGAAAACGAATCTGGCTCAGCTTGAACAAGCGGAAATGGATAAAGTCAATGTGGACCTGGCGGCAGCCGGGGTGGCATTTAAAGAGCGCTACAATATGCCAGTTGTCGCGGAGGCGGTCGAACGTGAGCAGCCAGAGCACCTACGCGCCTGGTTTCGCGAGCGGCTGATTGCCCATCGTCTGGCTTCCGTATCACTATCCCGACTCCCTTACGAACCCAAAGTTAAATAAAAATTATATAACGTTACACTTCCTTACATGCAGACGACTACATTATAAGGTGATTCTTAACCTATGCTTTTTAGAATGGCTGTAGAGACTATGAAAAGGAAGTCATTATGTCCTCCTGGAAAATTGCTGCTGCGCAGTATGCGCCCCTGAACGCCTCGCCGGCGGAGCATGTCGCCCATCATCTGGAATATATTGAGCTTGCGGCTCGTCAACAGTGCGAACTGCTGGTCTTTCCGTCACTGTCGCTATTAGGCTGCGACGAAAGGAATAAATCGTTGCCCGCCCCGCCTGACGAGGCGCTTTTACAGCCGCTCACTCATGCGGCCGATACCCACCATATGACTATCATTGTGGGTATGCCTGTTGAGCATAACTGCCGCTTCGTAAAAGGCATCGCTATTTTTGCCCCATGGCTAACGTCGCCGCTCATGTTTCACAAAAGTCATGGCGCCTGTATTGCCAGGCAGCGAAGCGCTATCAACGTGGTGGATGAGCAGCCAGAAGGTGGTGATATAGATCCCTCATTTACGTTATTCACAACCAGTCAATGTCTTAACGAACCTGAACTCCATGCTTCTACCTCACGCTTACAACGTTTTTCGCATAAATATGCGCTGGCCGTACTGATGGCCAATGCCTGTGGAAGTAGCGCGCTGTGGGATGAAAGCGGGCAACTTATTGTTCGTGCCGATTGCGGTTCGCTATTACTGACGGGCCTGCGCACAACGGAGGGTTGGCAAGGCGATATCATTCCATTACGCTAAGGTCTTTCGGTGAGGAATGAATCATGTTGCGGATTATAGACACGGAAACCTGCGGGCTGCAGGGCGGGATCGTAGAGATAGCCTCTGTTGATGTCATTGATGGCAACATTGTCAATCCCATGAGTCACCTGATACGCCCCGATCGCCCTATTACGCCGCAGGCGATGGCGATACACCGTATTACCGAAGCCATGGTCGCCGATAAGCCGTGGATTGAAGATGTCATACCGCTTTATTACGGTAGTGAGTGGTATGTCGCTCACAATGCCAGTTTCGACAGACGCGTATTACCTGAATTGCCGGGTGAGTGGATCTGTACCATGAAGTTGTCGCGACGCCTGTGGCCGGGAATAAAATACAGCAATATGTCGCTCTATAAATCGCGCAAACTAAGCGTACAAACGCCACCGGGGCTGCATCATCACCGGGCGCTTTATGATTGCTATATCACCGCCGCCTTGCTGATTGATATTATGCGAACCACCGGCTGGACCGCGGAAGAAATGGTCAATATCACGGGCCGTCCTGCGCTGTTAACCACTTTCCCGTTCGGTAAATACCGCGGTAAGGCGGTATCTGAAGTCGCAAAACGCGATCCGGGCTATTTACGCTGGCTTTTTAATAACCTTGATAATATGAGCCCGGAACTTCGCCTGACGCTTAAACACTACCTGGAAGATGTTCAGGCTGGCGAGCAACGCAGCAATGGAACACCACAATAACCCGCGACGCTCACAAGCCGTTGCGGGCGCGCGCGTCTATGCGCTATGTAAGGTTCCCTGCGCCAGGCCGATTAAAAAGGCGAACTCCAGCGCGACGCCTTCGTAGGATTTAAACCGCCCCGACTTACCACCGTGCCCGGAGTCCATATCCGTACATAGCAGCAGACGTTGGTCCGTTTTTAGCTCGCGTAATTTTGCCACCCACTTCGCCGGTTCCCAGTATTGCACCTGGGAATCGTGCAATCCTGTCGTCACCAGCAGGTGCGGATAGTCCTGCGCTTTGACATTGTCATAAGGACTATAGCTTTTCATATAGTCATAATACTCAATATCCTGCGGGTTCCCCCACTCTTCAAACTCTCCTGTCGTTAGTGGGATCGACTCATCCAGCATCGTGGTTAATACATCAACAAAGGGTACCTGGGCAATAACGCCGTGGAAAAGCTCGGGGCGTTCGTTGATAGCGACGCCCATTAGCATTCCGCCCGCGCTCCCGCCCATCCCGTAACACAGCGACGGCGAACCGTAACCCAGTTTTAATAAGGCATCGCAGGCATCAAGATAGTCATTAAAAGTATTCCGCTTTTTGAGGAATTTGCCATCTTCATACCACTGCTGCCCCAGCTCACCGCCGCCGCGAACGTGTACGATTGCGTAAACAAAGCCACGATCCAGCAAGCTCAGTCGGCTGCTGCTGAAGTCGGCGTCAATACTGGAACCGTAAGATCCGTAGCCGTAAACCAGAAGCGGATTTTGCCCTTTACGAAAATACTTCTGATGATAAACCAGCGATACCGGCACTTCGACGCCGTCGCGCGCGGTGATCCACAGGTGTTCGCTCTGATAACAGCCAGAATCAAACCCAGGCACTTCCGTCTGTTTAAGTACCCGTCGTTCTCCGGTATCCATATCCAGTTCAAACAAGGTATCTGGCGTCGTCATTGAAGAATAGCCGTAACGCAGCCGGGAGGTCTCAGGTTCGGGATTATAGGCAAGCCACGTCACGTAAGCCGGATCGTCAAAGGCGATGCCTATCACTTCACGGGTTTTACGGTTAATTTGCCGCAGGCTGGTAAGCCCCCGTTGACGCTCTTCGACCACTAACCAGTCGGTAAACAGGGTAAACCCTTCCAGCATAATATGCTCGCGCGGAGGGATCAGCTCTTCCCAGGCGTTTTCATTGCGCACGCGGGTACGGTACAACCCAAAGTTTTTACCGTTCCGGTTAGAACGCAGGTAAAACTTATGTTGATAGTGATCGAGACTATATTCATGGTCTTTGCGACGCGGTAAGAATGAAAACGGCTCGGCATCGGCCAGTTCCGCGTCAAGTAATAGCACTTCGCTAGTGGTGGCGCTGGCAAGATGAATCACCACATAATGCTGCGAAGTGGTTTTATGCAGGCTGACATAAAAGGTATCGTCTTTTTCTTCATATACCAGTTCATCTTGCGATGACGGAGTGCCAATCGTGTGCCGCCAAACCTGATAGGGCAGCAGCGTCTTCTTATGCTTACGCACATAGTAAAGGGTCAGGGAATCATTGGCCCAGACAAACTCAGGCGCAACGTTATCCAGCAGTTCCGGATACCAGTTACCGCTTTCGAGGTTACGAAAACGCAACCCATACTGACGACGGGATAAATAATCTTCTGCCAGCGCCATGATGGTATTATCCGGCGTAATGGCAAGCCCGCCGAGCGTATAAAATTCGCTGTGCGCGGCCCGCTGGTTCGCATCGAGCAAGGTTTCCCACACATCCCACTCTTCGCTTAACGCCGATTGTCGTTGATAGATGGCATATTCGCAGCCGGGTTCATAGATATAACGGTAGCGATAGCCATTTTTCACATACGGAGCGGAAACTTCTCTGGGCGGGATGCGATCGATAATTTCTTTTAGAATGCGGTCCTGTAACGCCTGCTGAGAGGACATGACCTTCCGGCCATACTCATTTTCCTGATGCAGGTAATCAAGGACTTCCGGCTGCGAGCGAGTGTCATCTCGCAGCCAGTAATAATTATCAATGCGCGTATCGCCATGTACGGTCATGGCATAGGGAATTCGATTGGCTTTTGGCAACATGTCGTTTTTTCTTTTGCGTTAATATTTGTTATATATCACGCGGCAAACACAGCGGCGTAGCATGGTAGTCCCGGTCGCTCACCTCGGTAAGCGCCTGAGATGTCACTGCTTCGCCGCTATCTTGCAACATGAATGACGTAAACTATCCATCCTATAAGGGTGGCAAAAGACACGCATGATGCAAGCGAAACATGTTACTTAATGGCAGGTTATCAGCCTGGAAGCGCCTGTTTTTGCTGCTGCAAGTCCTGCTCGATACCGTCCCGAACCTCCTGAGGAATTTTTAGTGCGTCTCCTAACGCATTCAGATAGCTACGTTCCATAAAGTGGTCAATATCAATGGCGGCGCAGCTCAGGAAGTAGATTTCCAGGGCTTCTTCTTCATTACGAACGCCCTGTGCCAGACGTTGTGGATCAAGCGGCTGCTCAATAGCTTTCTCGATAAACACACGCCCTTGCTCTTCCACACCTGATTCTCGCAGTTGGTGCTCAATCGCCGCGCGTTCTTTGGCATCAATATGCCCATCGCTTTTTGCAGCAAAAACCAGCGCCAGGATCAGTCGCTCAGTGCGAACATCCAGCGGCGTACTTTGGCTGCCGAATTGCGGCTCCCCCTGATGCGCAGCGCGTACTTTATCTTTGTACTTATTCCACAATACGGAACCCGCCACCGCGCCGCCGCCCACCAGCAAAGCGCCAGTACCGTATTTAGTTAATAATTTGCGCGAAGACTTATTGGCGACCAACAGTCCAGCCAGACCGCCCAGCGCGCCGGGAACCAGCAGTTTATTTAACCCCTGTTCACCGGAAGACGATGCGGAAGCGCCTTTTTGCCCAAGAAGTGATTGTAATTGGTTCAACCAGTTAGCCATAGTACCCCTCAAATACAGACCAATAATGGTCAAGCGTACCTGAGGGGATGTCAGGAATTGTCTGTTCCGGCAAAAGAAGCGCAAATTACGCTGCTAGCGGGGCTTATATTCCGCCTTGCCGGCTTTGCAATCAACGATGACCTGATAATGAATATCGGCACTTTTACCGCGAACAGTTAGCGGAACTGTCCATTTATCATTTTGACCTACAACGTCCTGCACATTAACCCACGCGACCGGGTCAGCCTGCCCGACCTTTTTTTGGTCGTCGGCCCACCGCACGATACGATTTTGCTGGTAGTCGCGCTTCACGCTTGCCGCAATCCCGGCGGCATCCAGCCCTTCACACTGCGGAAACTTAACCGATTTACTCTCGGTGGATGCCGCAAATGCCGATACGCTGGCGGATAACAGCAGCAGGCTCAACAACGCTCCTCTTTTATTCATACTTTTCTCCTTAGCACAATGATTCAGGAAAAGCATGGTACAAAACGCCGGGAGCGCAAGTACGGGTTCAGGCGGCTTGCTTTTTCGTTTTACTCGCGGCGTCCTTTTCAACCGCCTGCGGAGAAGGCAACTTACCGGTTTTGAGGATAGTGCTTAACACCTCTTTATGTTCCGCCAGCCACAGCGACAACGCTTCGCGCTGCCCATCTTCCAGCACGACTGGCGACTGCTCAAGCCAGGTATCAAGAAGATCGGCAGTATCGAGCATTTTGTCCCAGGCGTCGGCTTCCTTTTTACTGGTAAATGACATCTTCTCCTCACCCTCGCGAATGACTACGTATTTAACTTCAACCGCCATTTTGCAGCCCCTTATTTACCTGTGTTTATATACAGTATATTGCAAGACAGCAAGAAAAGCAATCTATTCGAAAAGACATACGCAAACGTTTTCGTATATACTGCGCGCAGGTAAATAAGGGGACAGAAATATGACGCTATTAGGCACTGCGCTGCGTCCGGCAGCAACGCGGGTGATGTTATTAGGGGCAGGTGAATTGGGAAAAGAAGTGGCGATTGAATGCCAACGCCTGGGGATCGAGGTTATCGCCGTCGATCGCTATCCTGATGCTCCCGCCATGCATGTGGCTCACCGTTCACACGTCATTAATATGCTGGACGGCGAGGCGCTACGTCATGTGATTACAGAGGAAAAACCGCATTATATCGTGCCGGAAATAGAAGCGATCGCCACCGATACGCTGCGTGAGCTGGAGGACGAAGGGCTGAATGTCGTGCCTTGCGCCCGTACAACGCAGCTCACGATGAACCGCGAAGGGATCCGTCGCCTGGCCGCAGAAGAATTAGGTCTGCCGACATCGACGTATCGCTTTGCCGACAGTGAGGCCAGTTTTCATGATGCGGTAGCCGCAGTGGGTTTTCCTTGCATCGTCAAACCGGTCATGAGCTCTTCCGGCAAAGGCCAGAGCTTTATCCGCTCGGCCGAACAGCTCACGCAGGCATGGGAGTATGCTCAACAGGGCGGACGCGCTGGCGCGGGTCGCGTGATTGTGGAAGGCGTGGTTAAATTTGATTTTGAAATTACGCTGCTCACCGTTAGCGCCGTCGATGGCGTGCATTTCTGCGCGCCAGTCGGTCATCGTCAGCAAGATGGCGACTATCGCGAATCCTGGCAGCCACAGCAGATGAGCGAACTGGCGCTGAAGCGGGCGCAAGAGATTGCGCGTCATGTGGTACTGGCGTTAGGCGGGCATGGCCTGTTCGGCGTTGAACTCTTCGTCTGTGGCGATGAAGTCATTTTCAGCGAAGTCTCCCCTCGCCCGCACGATACCGGAATGGTGACGTTGATTTCTCAGGATCTTTCTGAGTTTGCGCTGCATGTGCGCGCCTTTCTGGGAATGCCCATAGGCGATATTCGCCAGTATGGTCCCGCTGCCTCGGCCGTGATTCTGCCGCAGCTTACCAGTCAAAATGTGACGTTTGATAATGTACACACGGCGGTAGGGGCCGGAGTGCAGGTACGGCTGTTTGGTAAGCCTGAGATCGACGGCAGCCGTCGTCTTGGTGTAGCGTTAGCGACAGGTGAAAACGTTGAAGAAGCGGTGATAAGAGCGAAAAAGGCCGCCAGCCGCGTGACGGTAAAAGGCTAATGCGCCATCGCCTGATGGCGACGTTAGCGCATTTTTATCAGACCTGCCTGATCGCCACTCGTAAGCCCGATAAGCAAGCGCCATCGGGCATTTAACGGCTTACTGTTTCGCGCCTTCTACCGCTTCGCGCGCCAGTTTGGTGATGCGATCGTAATCACCCGCTTCCAGCGCGTCGGCCGGCACCAGCCAGGAACCGCCGATGCACAACACGCTTTTCAGCGCCAGATAGTCACGATAGTTTGCCGGAGAGATGCCGCCGGTTGGGCAGAAACGTACCTGAGAGAACGGACCGGCAATCGCCTGCAACGCTTTAGTGCCGCCATTCGCTTCCGCCGGGAAGAATTTGAACTCTTTCAGACCATAGTCCATGCCCAACATCAGTTCAGAAACGGTGCTAATACCGGGAATCAATGGGATAGTGCCTGCCGTCGCGGCTTTCAGCAGTGGCTCAGTCAGTCCCGGGCTAATCGCAAACTGCGCGCCCGCTTCCGTCACCTCCGCCAACTGCTGCGGATTGAGAACGGTTCCGGCGCCGACAATCGCTTCCGGCACGTCTTTAGCGATAGCGCGAATAGCATCCATCGCGCAGGCCGTACGTAAAGTCACTTCCAGAACGCGAACGCCCCCGGCCACCAGCGCTTTAGCCATCGGCACCGCGTGCTCCAGTTTATTGACTACAATGACCGGGACAACCGGGCCGGTGGTCAGGATTGCTTCTGCACTTGTTTTCCAGTTTTTCATCGGAATTCTTCTCTCGCCTGATTACTAGTGTGTCATCTTAAAAAGTGATACAGGTTGCGCCCTGCTCCGCACCCGACAGCTTTTCGCGCAGCGCGCCAAACAACTCACGCCCCGTTCCGACGCGCGACGCGCTCAGGTCCGGAATATGAGGCTGACGAGCGGCAAGTTCCGCCTCGTCGACCAGCAGAGTTAACTCACCTGTCTGCCCATTCACGCGAATGATGTCGCCATCGCGCACTTTTGCCAGTAAGCCGCCATCGTAGGCTTCCGGCGTTACGTGGATAGCTGAAGGCACTTTACCCGAAGCGCCTGAAAGTCGTCCATCAGTAACTAACGCGATTTTGAAACGGCGGTCCAATAATACACCAAGTGGCGGCATGAGTTTATGTAATTCTGGCATTCCATTCGCTTTTGGTCCCTGATGACGCACGACAACGACACAATCCCGATCAAGCAGACCCGCGTCAAACGCAGGCAGCACATCATGCTGACTTTCAAATACCATGGCAGGCGCTTCAATGATCTGGTTTTCAACCGGTACCGCAGACGTCTTCATTACTGCGCGCCCCAGATTACCGCTTAGCACCTTAGTGCCGCCGTGAGGAGAGAACGGCTTATCAAAAGAGGCAATGACATCGTTATCCAGTGACCTTTCCGCGCCTTCACGCCAGTCCAGCTCGCTGTTGTTGAGCCAGGGCTCCAGCGTATAGCGTTTCAGGCCGAAGCCTGCGACAGTGTTAACGTCTTCGTGCAGCAATCCGGCATTGAGCAGCTCACGCATCAATACCGGTACGCCGCCCGCCGCCTGGAAGTGGTTAATGTCCGCCGGACCGTTCGGGTACAGACGCGCCATCAACGGAACCACTTCCGACAAATCCGAGAAGTCATCCCAGTTGATCAGAATGCCCGCCGCGCGCGCCATTGCAACCAGATGCATGGTGTGGTTGGTGGAGCCGCCGGTAGCCAGCAGCGCGACAATGCCGTTCACCACGACTTTTTCGTCGATCATTTTACCGAGCGGCATCCACGTATTGCCGTTGCCGGTAAGACGTGTTACCTGACGTGCGGCAGCGGCAGTCAATGCCTCGCGCAGCGGCGCATCCGGATGCACAAACGAAGAACCCGGCAACTGCATTCCCATAAACTCCACCACCATCTGGTTGGTGTTGGCGGTGCCGTAAAATGTACAGGTGCCCGGCGCATGGTAAGAGGCGGCTTCCGACTCCAGCAGCGCCATTCTGTCTACTTTTCCTTCCGCATATAGCTGACGAATACGGACTTTTTCTTTATTCGGCAGGCCGCTCGCCATCGGGCCTGACGGAACAAAAATCGCGGGTAAATGACCAAAAGAGAGCGCGGCCATCGCCAGCCCCGGAACGATTTTGTCGCATACGCCGAGGAATAACGCGCCGTCAAACATATTGTGAGAGAGGCCTACTGCTGCCGACATCGCTATCACTTCGCGGCTGAGTAATGACAACTCCATGCCATCCTGCCCTTGCGTAACGCCATCGCACATTGCCGGTACGCCGCCTGCGACCTGACCTACCGCATTCACGGAATGCAGGGCCTGACGAATAATCTGCGGATAATGTTCATACGGTTGATGCGCAGAGAGCATGTCATTGTAGGAGGTAATAATGGCGATATTATTGCGCAACATACTTTTCAGCGAGGCTTTGTCCTCTGGCTGACAGGCGGCGAAGCCATGCGCCAGGTTGCCGCAGGCCAGTTGAGATCGGTGGACCGTGGCGGTTTTCGCCTGCTCAATGCGGGCAAGATAGGCTTCTCGGGTCTGCTGCGAGCGTTCGACAATACGCTGTGTTACGCGTAACAAATTAGGATTCATAGAGGCTCCTGAAATTTATCTGTCCGGCTACCGGGTTTACCATGCGTTTCATCAATGTGGAAAGACAGTGAAATACATGATGTCCGGGGATAATGGGGCAAAATCGTTTCGGGCAGTGTAATAAAAAAAGCCTCGCAGGTGAATCCACACGAGGCTTAAAAGTGCAAAAATGATTCTACAATCTGTGTTAGATCATGTTACCGGTAAAATACCACCTAAGAGTGAGTGGCAAATTTACTCAAACTCATTCCACGAACGACCGTCACGGGTAATCATCGCCACGGACGCTACCGGTCCCCAGGTGCCCGCCTGATACGGCTTCGGCGCGTCGTTGTCCATCGCCCATGCTTCGGTAATGGAGTCCACCCACTTCCAGGCTTCTTCCACTTCGTCACGGCGGACAAACAGCGCCTGAATGCCACGCATCGTTTCCAGCAGCAGGCGCTCATATGCATCCGCCAGGTGCGTCTGATTAAAGGTCTCGGAGTAGCTCAGATCAAGCTTCGTGATCTGCAGATTATGCTTATGATCCAGCCCCGGTACTTTGTTAAGCACCTGAATATCTACGCCTTCATCCGGCTGCAGGCGAATCGTCAATTTGTTCTGCGGCAGGTCTTGCCAGGACTCTTTAAAGAGATTCAGTTCAGGCGTCTTGAAATAAACCACGACTTCAGAGCACTTGGTTGGCAGACGCTTGCCGGTGCGCAGATAGAATGGCACGCCCGCCCAACGCCAGTTATCGATGTCGACGCGGATCGCGACGAAAGTTTCGGTGTTGCTGCTTTTATTCGCGCCCTCTTCTTCCAGATAGCCCGGCACCTTTTGACCCTGCGCAAAGCCCGCGGTGTATTGACCACGAACCGTTTTTTCACGCACGTTGGAGCGATCAATACGGCGCAACGATTTCAACACTTTGACTTTTTCATCGCGAATACTGTCGGCGCTCAGGTCAGACGGCGGTGACATGGCAATCATGCAGAGAATTTGCAGCAAGTGGTTCTGGATCATATCGCGCATCTGACCGGCCTGGTCAAAATATCCCCAGCGCCCTTCAATCCCCACCTCTTCCGCTACGGTAATCTCAACGTGATCGATAGTGCGGTTATCCCAGTTATTAACGAATAACGAGTTGGCAAAACGCAGCGCCAGCAGGTTGAGAACCGTTTCTTTGCCCAGATAGTGGTCGATACGATACACCTGGCACTCTTCAAAGTATTCGCCGACCCGATCGTTAATCTCACGCGAGGTCGCCAGCGAAGTACCCAACGGTTTTTCCATCACGACGCGCGCCGGTTTGGCGTTGAGTTTAGCCTCTCCTAACCCTTTGCAAATAGCGCCAAAGGTGCTGGGCGGCATCGCAAAATAGTTAATGGTGGTGCGGTTTTTTTGATCCAGCATATCGCCCAGGCGACTAAACGCAGGCGTATCGTTAACGTCAAGATTACAAAAATCCAGACGGCCGCTCAGCGTATCCCACAAGCCTTCATCAATTTTTTCCTTCATGAAGGTTTCCAGCGCCTCACGCACGACGTGGGTATAAGCTTCTTTATCCCAGTCCGCGCGCCCCACCCCAATGATACGGGTATCCGGATGGATCTGGCCGGCTTTCTCAAGCTGATACAGGGAAGGCAGCAGTTTCCGGCGCGCCAGGTCGCCTTTCGCGCCGAAAATGACCAGGTCACATGCCTGGGCTGTTTGCGTTACCGCCATGTCATTCTCCTCAGTTAATCTCCTGGTACTTTAGCCAGGATATCGTTGTAATTTTATTACACAGCACTGTACTGCTTTTACGAGATTACGGAAACCGTAAACGCCTTTTCATGGGTGAACCGGCGTTTGATTGGCAATATAATCGGCAAAACGCCTAATAAAATTGTCGCTTTTCCACACAAGCTGGAACTTAAAATCCGACGTCGGTCATGTAATGAAAAAAAACGACACCTTTTTTAGCCATTTTGCCCCCTTTGACAGCCGCCAGGAGTAATATCTAACAAAACGCGCTCGGTTTCGCGCATCATTGAAATCGCTAATACCCATGAGCCTTGCTAATCATGAATATGCTGGAAAAAGTCCAGTCTCAACTGGAACATTTAAGCAAATCTGAACGAAAAGTCGCCGATGTTATTCTGGCCGCCCCAGGCAGATCGATTCACTTAAGCATTGCCATGCTGGCCCAGGAAGCTAACGTTAGCGAGCCAACGGTGAACCGTTTCTGTCGCAGCATGAATACCCGCGGCTTTCCTGATTTTAAACTGCATCTGGCGCAAAGTCTGGCAAATGGCACCCCCTATGTTAATCGCAATGTGGATGAAGATGACAGCGTCGAGGCCTATACAGGAAAAATCTTCGAGTCCGCTATGGCCAGTCTCGACCATGTTCGCCAGTCGCTGGATAAATCGGCCGTCAACCGCGCGGTCGATTTACTGACCCAGGCAAAAAAAATCGCCTTTTTTGGTCTTGGTTCCTCCGCCGCGGTCGCGCATGACGCCATGAATAAGTTTTTTCGCTTCAATGTGCCGGTGATTTACTCCGACGATATCGTGCTACAACGGATGAGCTGTATGAATTGTAGCGATGATGACGTCGTCGTGCTCATTTCGCATACTGGCAGAACCAAGAGCCTGGTGGAACTGGCGCAGTTGGCGCGGGAAAACGATGCGATGGTGATCGCCCTGACCTCCGCTGGAACGCCGCTGGCGCGCGAAGCCACGCTGGCCATTACCCTCGACGTACCGGAAGATACAGACATTTATATGCCCATGGTCTCTCGACTTGCTCAGCTGACCGTGATAGATGTGCTGGCAACGGGATTTACTTTGCGTCGCGGGGCAAAATTCAGAGATAACTTGAAGCGTGTCAAGGAAGCGCTCAAGGAATCGCGTTTTGATAAAGAATTACTCATCAAGAGTGATGACCGCTAAAAGCAATAACAATGCTCTACCCTTTTCGTCATCCGGGGACGTTCATTTTATACCGTTAAGGTTTCAGAACGACCGGATCAATGTTCACGCAACACCAAGTTGTTTTAGTCAACGGAGTATTACATGTCCAGAAGGCTTCGCAGAACCAAAATCGTTACCACGTTAGGCCCGGCAACTGACCGCGATAACAACCTTGAGAAGGTTATCGCCGCGGGCGCAAACGTAGTACGTATGAACTTCTCTCACGGCTCGCCGGAAGATCATAAAATGCGTGCTGATAAAGTCCGTGAGATTGCCGCCAAACTGGGGCGTCATGTGGCTATTTTAGGCGACCTGCAAGGGCCAAAAATTCGCGTTTCCACTTTTAAAGAAGGCAAAGTGTTCCTCAACATCGGGGACAAATTTCTGTTAGACGCTAACCTGGGTAAAGGCGAAGGCGACAAAGAAAAAGTCGGCATTGATTACAAAGGGTTGCCGGCAGACGTCGTTCCTGGCGATATCCTGCTGCTTGACGATGGTCGAGTGCAGTTGAAAGTGCTTGAAGTCCAGGGCATGAAAGTCTTTACCGAGGTCACCGTCGGCGGCCCGCTGTCTAACAATAAAGGCATTAACAAGCTCGGCGGCGGGCTTTCTGCTGAAGCGCTGACCGAAAAAGACAAAGCCGATATTCAAACCGCTGCGCTGATAGGCGTTGACTATCTGGCCGTCTCCTTCCCGCGCTGCGGCGAAGATCTGAACTACGCACGCCGCCTGGCACGCGACGCCGGCTGCGACGCGAAAATTGTGGCTAAAGTCGAACGCGCCGAAGCGGTATGCGACCAAAACGCCATGGACGATATCATTCTGGCCTCTGACGTTGTGATGGTCGCACGTGGCGACCTGGGCGTTGAAATCGGCGATCCGGAGCTGGTTGGTATCCAGAAGGCGCTGATTCGCCGTGCGCGTCAGCTAAACCGTGCAGTCATCACCGCAACGCAGATGATGGAGTCGATGATCACCAACCCGATGCCGACCCGCGCGGAAGTGATGGACGTGGCGAACGCCGTCCTGGATGGCACGGATGCAGTTATGCTGTCTGCCGAAACCGCAGCCGGTCAGTATCCTTCTGAAACCGTTGCCGCAATGGCGCGCGTCTGCCTGGGCGCAGAAAAAATCCCCAGCATCAATGTGTCTAAACACCGTCTCGACGTGCAGTTCGACAACGTTGAAGAAGCTATTGCCATGTCTGCGATGTATGCGGCAAACCATCTGAAAGGCGTTACCGCGATCATCACCATGACGGAATCCGGTCGTACCGCGCTAATGACTTCCCGTATCAGCTCCGGCCTGCCGATTTTCGCCATGTCGCGCCATGAACGCACGCTGAACCTGACCGCGCTCTACCGCGGAGTAACGCCGGTGCATTTTGACAGCGCGGCTGATGGCGTTGTCGCGGCACATGAAGCTGTTAATCTGCTGCGCGATAAAGGGTATCTGGTTTCCGGCGACCTGGTTATCGTGACCCAGGGCGATGTCATGAGCACCGTCGGTTCAACCAATACCACGCGTATCTTGACCGTGGAGTAAAACTCCCCCACGCCTGTTCATCAGGTAGTACAGGGTTTGTCAGCATAAAGCCTCTCTTACGAGAGGCTTTATTTATTTGATGGGATAAAGATCTTTACGCTTATACGGCTGAATCTCGCCTGGCTTGCGGGTTTTGAGCAGCTTCAGGATCCAGGTGTACTGTTCCGGATGCGGGCCGACAAAAATTTCGACCTCTTCGTTCATCCGTCTGGCGATAGTGTGGTCGTCAGCCGTGAGCAGATCGTCCATTGGCGGGCGAATCTGGATAGTCAGGCGATGCGTTTTACCATTATACACCGGGAAAAGCGGTATCACGCGTGCGCGGCACACTTTCATCAGCCGACCAATCGCGGGCAGCGTCGCTTTGTATGTCGCAAAGAAATCAACGAATTCACTATGCTCCGGGCCATGATCCTGGTCCGGCAGGTAGTAACCCCAGTAGCCCTGACGAACAGACTGAATAAAGGGTTTAATCCCGTCATTGCGCGCATGCAAACGTCCGCCAAAACGCCGACGCACGGTGTTCCAGATATAGTCAAAAACCGGATTACCCTGATTATGAAACATCGCCGCCATTTTTTGCCCCTGAGAGGCCATCAGCATAGCTGGAATGTCGACGCCCCAGCCATGCGGTACGAGAAAAATGACTTTTTCGTCGTTACGACGCATCTCCTCAATGATTTCCAGACCTTCCCAGTCAACACGCTGTTGAATTTTTTTCGGACCGCGCATCGCCAACTCAGCCATCATCGCCATTGCCTGTGGCGCGGTGGCGAACATCTCATCGACAATCGCTTCGCGCTCAGCTTCGCTACGCTGCGGAAAGCACAAAGACAGATTAATTAGCGCCCGGCGACGAGAACTCTTCCCCAGCCGTCCGGCAAAGCGCCCCAGCGTCGCCAGCAAAGGGTCACGGAATGATGCCGGTGTTAATGCAATCCCCGCCATTGCCGCCGCGCCCAACCAGGCGCCCCAATACTGCGGATAGCGAAAGGATTTTTCGAATTCAGGGATATACTCACTATTATTTTTTTTGGTTTCCATGCTTTTCCAGGGTCTGCTGACGCGAAAAGGAATTGTGAATAGTGTAGCGACGTCTGCGCCGCACACAAAACAAAAAAGCCGGCACACATCGCGTACCGGCTCTGTCAGCGCATTTGTTAATCGAAGCGCAGTTGTGGCAGAACCTCTTTCACCTGTGCCAGGTATTCACGACGATCTGACCCCGTCAGACCTTCCGTGCGCGGCAATTTTGCTGTTAGAGGGTTAACGGCTTGCTGGTTGATCCATACCTCATAATGCAGATGCGGCCCTGTGGAGCGCCCGGTGTTACCAGAAAGCGCAATACGATCGCCACGTTTCACTTTTTGCCCCGGTTTCACCAGCAGCTTACGCAAGTGCATATAACGTGTGGTGTAGGTGCGTCCATGACGAATCGCAATGTAGTAACCGGCAGCGCCGCTACGTTTAGCGACCACGACCTCGCCATCCCCCACCGACAGCACCGGCGTACCCTGCGGCATCGCAAAGTCAACGCCACGATGCGGCGCAACGCGTCCAGTAACCGGGTTCAGACGGCGCGGATTGAAATTGGAGGAGATGCGGAACTGTTTGGCGGTCGGGAAGCGTAAAAAGCCTTTCGCCAGGCCAACACCGTTACGGTCATAGAATTTACCGTCAGCGGCGCGAATGGCGTAGTAATCTTTACCATCGGAACGCATCCGCACGCCCAACAACTGACTCTGTTCACGCTTGCCATCCAGCATCTCGCGCGACATCAGAACCGAAAATTCATCGCCCTTTTTCAGCTTGCGAAAATCCATCTGCCACTGCATGGCTTTTATCACTGCGCTGATTTCGCTGCTGGTTAAACCTGCCTCTTTCGCGCTGGCGACAAAGCTCCCCCCTACCGTGCCTTTCAGCAGACTGTTAACCCAGTCCCCCTGCTGCATTTCACTGCTCATTTTAAAACCGTTGGCAGTGCGATCGTAGGTACGCGTTTCACGGCGGGAGACTTCCCATGTCAGACGCTGTAAATCGCCATCGGCAGTCAGTGTCCAGGAAAGCTGTTGGCCAATTTTCAGATTGCGCAGCTCCTTATCAGAAGCGGCAAGTCGGCTAATATCGCTCATATCGATGCCGTACTGATTCAGAATGCTGCTTAACGTATCGCCTGTGGAGACGACGTATTCATGGACGCCGACTTCGCCTGCGGTTTTATCGTCCAGCTCATCCTGAGGAATAGCTTCATCTTCCTGCGCGGCCTGATCGATGGGTTCGCTGGCCTCCGGTAAGAGGGAACGAATCTCGCTTTTCTCCAGTTCAATAGTTTTAACGATTGGTGCGGATTCTGGGTGGTAAACATAGGGCCGCCATACGGCGACGGCCAGTGTCAGAACGGTAAGTGACCCCAGCATAACGCGGTGGGGTCGGGGCAGATTATTAAATGCCAGGGCGACAGAGCGGGCTATCTGTTGCACGTATTCACTTCCTCGTTAATCTCCTTTCAGGCAGCTCGCATACTGGTTGGCTAATTGGCTTAAAAACGCTGAATAGCTTGTTTTACCCAGTTTAATGTTCGTCCCGAGGGGGTCCAGTGTTCCCATTCGAACGGATGTCCCTCTCGCCACGGCTTCCACGACCGCTGGCCTGAATTGTGGCTCAGCAAAAACGCAGGTTGCTTTTTGCTCAACCAACTGTGTTCTTATTTCATGTAAACGCTGCGCGCCAGGTTGTATCTCAGGGTTCACGGTAAAGTGACCGAGCGGGGTGAGTCCGTAGTGTTTTTCGTAGTAACCGTAGGCGTCATGAAAAACGAAATACCCTTTCCCCTTGAGCGGCGCGAGCTCGTTACCGACCTGTTTATCGGTTGCGGCTAATTGTGCCTCAAAATCCTTCAGGTTGGCGTCGAGTTTGGCTCGACTTTGCGGCATAAGTTCCACTAATTTTTCATGGATTGCAACCGCTGTAGCCCGCGCTATCTCTGGGGAGAGCCAAAGATGCATGTTATATTCGCCGTGATGGTGATGTACGTCACCTTTTTCCTCATCGGCGCCCGTATGCGCATGTTCATCCTCATCATCATCCGCGCCCTTCATGAGTAACGGTTTTACATCGGCAAGTTGCGCAATGGTAACCTGCTTATTATCAGGAATATTCCTGACCGACTTCTCCATAAAGGCTTCCATTTCCGGGCCAACCCAGACGACTAAGTCCGCGCCCTGTAAGCGTTTTACGTCTGATGGACGCAATGAATAATCATGCTCGGAAGCCCCATCCGGAAGTAATACTTGTGTATCCGTAACGCCATCAGCAATGGCGGAAGCGATAAACCCAAGCGGTTTAAGCGAAGCGACAACGGCGGCGTCGGCAGCCTGGGTTGCACTCCCCCAAAGCGCGGCGGATAATGCTGCGAAAAGAAGCGTATTTTTCTGTAACATAATGCGACTAATCATCGTAATGAATGTTTGAAATGTGATATTATAACATTCTATCACTTCTGCAAGCCTAAAATTAACATGACAAGTTTAGTTTCACTGGAAAACGTCTCGGTCTCATTTGGTCAACGCCGCGTCCTCTCTGACGTGTCGCTTGAATTGAGCCCCGGAAAAATTTTAACGCTTCTCGGCCCTAACGGCGCGGGGAAGTCAACGCTTGTACGCGTGGTTTTAGGACTGGTAGCCCCTGATGAAGGGGTGATCAAGCGCAACGGGCAACTCCGTATCGGCTATGTCCCGCAAAAGCTCTATCTCGATACCACGCTTCCGCTGACGGTAAACCGATTTTTACGTTTACGTCCCGGCACACAAAAAACGGATATTCTCCCGGCGCTTAAACGCGTTCAGGCCGGACATTTGATTGACGCGCCCATGCAAAAACTCTCTGGCGGTGAGACACAGCGTGTACTGCTGGCGCGTGCTCTGCTTAACAGGCCTCAGTTGCTGGTACTTGATGAGCCGACGCAAGGCGTGGATGTCAACGGCCAGGTCGCGTTATACGACCTTATCGATCAGCTGCGCCGTGAACTCGATTGCGCCGTGCTGATGGTGTCGCATGATCTACATCTGGTCATGGCAAAGACGGATGAAGTGTTATGCCTGAACCATCATATTTGCTGTTCCGGCGCGCCGGAAGTGGTGTCTATGCATCCGGAATTTATCTCTATGTTTGGCCCGCGAGGCGCGGAGCAATTAGGGATTTATCGCCATCATCATAATCATCGCCACGATTTACAGGGCCGTATTGTACTGCGCCGGGGAAATGGTCACTCATGATTGAATTATTACTGCCCGGCTGGCTGGCCGGGATGATGCTGGCCTGCGCCGCTGGTCCATTGGGCTCATTTGTGGTCTGGCGTCGGATGTCCTATTTTGGCGATACGCTGGCTCACGCGTCGCTTCTGGGCGTGGCGTTTGGCCTGTTGCTGGACGTTAACCCCTTTTATGCGGTAATCGCCGTTACGCTGCTGCTGGCCGCCGGTCTGGTATGGCTGGAGAAACGCCCTCACCTCGCGATTGATACCTTACTGGGCATTATGGCGCACAGCGCCTTATCTTTAGGACTGGTCGTGGTCAGCCTGATGTCCAACGTCCGCGTTGATTTAATGGCTTATCTGTTTGGCGATTTGCTGGCCGTCACGCCGGAAGATCTTATCTCGATCGCTATTGGGGTCGTTATTGTGCTGGCCATTCTCTTCTGGCAGTGGCGCAACTTGCTGTCAATGACTATCAGTCCGGATCTTGCCTTTGTCGATGGCGTGAAGTTACAGCGCGTGAAGCTGCTATTGATGCTGGTAACGGCGTTAACTATTGGCGTGGCGATGAAGTTTGTCGGAGCGCTGATCATTACGTCGCTGCTGATTATCCCCGCCGCAACCGCGCGTCGCTTTGCCCGTACGCCGGAGCAGATGGCGGGCGTCGCCGTTGGTGTAGGTATGATAGCGGTTACAGGTGGACTGACCTTCTCAGCCTTTTATGATACCCCGGCAGGGCCATCCGTAGTGCTGTGTGCCGCGCTGCTGTTTATCTTCAGTATGATGAAAAAGCAGGCAAGCTAAGCGTGTGTTGCCCGGTGGCGCTGCGCTTACCGGGCCTACAAAATCGCCCAGGTCTGATGAGCGCAGCGACTTCAGGCGCTAAGGCATCTCTGGCGGCGTGATCCCGAAATGGTTCCAGGCGCGCACCGTTGCCATACGCCCACGCGGCGTGCGCTGCAAAAAGCCTTGCTGAATCAGATACGGCTCCAGCACATCCTCAATGGTTTCACGCTCTTCGCCAATCGCCGCCGCCAGGTTATCCAGTCCCACCGGACCACCGAAGAATTTATCAATAACCGCCAGCAGTAGCTTGCGATCCATATAATCAAACCCTTCCGCATCGACGTTCAGCATATCCAGCGCCTGCGCGGCAATTTCCGCTGAAATAGCCCCGTCATGCTTCACCTCGGCGAAATCACGCACACGTCTGAGCAGACGGTTGGCTATACGCGGCGTACCGCGCGCCCGACGCGCCACTTCCAGCGCGCCGTCATCGCTCATCTCAAGCCCCATGTGCCTTGCGCTGCGCCCGACGATGTGCTGCAGATCGGGCACCTGGTAAAACTCCAGGCGCTGCACAATACCAAAACGGTCACGTAGCGGGGACGTTAACGACCCGGCGCGCGTCGTCGCGCCAATGAGCGTAAACGGCGGCAGATCGATCTTAATTGAACGTGCGGCAGGCCCTTCGCCAATCATAATATCCAACTGGTAATCTTCCATCGCCGGATAGAGTACCTCTTCCACCACCGGTGAAAGCCGGTGAATCTCATCAATAAACAGCACATCATGCGGTTCAAGATTGGTGAGCATAGCCGCCAGATCGCCTGCTTTTTCCAGCACCGGGCCGGACGTGGTTCGGAGATTGACGCCCATTTC
Source organism: Salmonella sp. GDC200615 (assembly GCF_050574145.1). NCBI lineage: Bacteria > Pseudomonadati > Pseudomonadota > Gammaproteobacteria > Enterobacterales > Enterobacteriaceae > Salmonella > Salmonella sp. GDC200615. The sequence goes on from NZ_CP192247.1 coordinate 2,662,422, forward strand.
ATTGGCAACGATATTCGCCAGAGTCGTCTTACCTAACCCTGGCGGGCCGAAAATCAGCAAGTGATCTAATGCGTCGCCACGCCGTTTTGCCGCCTGAATAAAGATCTCCATCTGGGAGCGCACCTGCGGTTGGCCGACATATTCCGCCAATAACTTCGGGCGAATGGCGCGATCGGCGACGTCTTCTGCGATCGTGGCGCCTGCTGAAATCAGGCGATCTGCTTCTATCATCCTTTACCTCATAACGCGGCGCGTAACGCGTCGCGAATCAGTGTTTCACTGCTTGCATCCGGACGGGCGATCTTGCTTACCATCCGACTGGCTTCTTGCGGTTTATAACCCAGCGCCACCAGCGCAGCAACTGCTTCTTGTTCTGCATCTTCCGAGGTTGGGCTGGCCGGCGACGTCAATACCAGATCGACCGCTGGCGTAAAGAGATCGCCATGTAGCCCTTTAAAGCGGTCTTTCATTTCGACAATCAGCCTTTCGGCGGTTTTCTTGCCGATACCCGGCAGCTTCACCAGCGCACCCAGCTCTTCGCGCTCAACCGCATTGACGAACTGTTGCGCCGACATGCCGGAGAGGATCGCCAGCGCCAGCTTAGGCCCGACGCCATTCGTTTTAATTAGCTCTTTAAATAGCGTGCGCTCTTGCTTATTGTTAAATCCGTACAGCAACTGCGCATCTTCACGCACCACGAAGTGGGTGAAGACGATTGCCTCCTGCCCGGCCTCCGGCAGCTCGTAAAAGCAGGTCATAGGCATATGTACTTCATAGCCTACTCCCCCTGTCTCCAGCAGCACGATCGGGGGTTGTTTTTCGAGAATAATGCCTCTGAGTCTGCCTATCACATGACGCTCCTGCGTAAAGGGCTGAAAAGATAATGCACTATCATAAAAAAAGACTGGATGTTTATCCAGATGAAAAACACGTATCCCGATATTTCTCTACTCCGACAACCCGCGATGGTTAACGACGGGTACGCTCCCCGCTGCGTACAAAATAAGTCGTACACTCATTGACAACTTTTTGCGTCCTACGCGAACAACTTTTTGCCAACATGCCGTGGCGCACGTTCGGTAGTCTTCAATAATGAGTATCCTGATAACACTAATAATGTATCCAGTACGAATGCCAACAGCGGAACATCGGGCCTCCAAAAAAACAGACCCGAGAATAGATTTAATAATATTAACCACTAGCGCTGAATTTAATCGCATGTTGTTTTATCGTCGCGCGCAACAGATTTTAATTCGCCATGACACAATAAATATTGTACAAACTCATTTTTCATGCCATCGAAATTCACGGCTGGCATCCCTTCTGAATAACTATAATAAATATTCACATACTCTTCGCTACTAAAAAGTGCCTGTCGTTTTGCTGCTAACCCACGGCCTTTTGCTGCAATATACTGGAAGCAGTGGCCGCTGGCGCCACTGCTCCGCCCATCATCAACAATATATATATCGGCAGCGTTAAACAGCTGTTCCAGCCAGCACTGGCGAATCGTTCCGGCCGCACAAACCAAAAATAATGATGCGCTAATCATCCACCCGGATTTTTTTACCGATGTCATAGCCAGGAAAGCCATAAAGCACGCTGCCTGCAGGCACAAAACCAGTTCTTTATTCCCGGCAACCAAATGCCACTGGTTAAATACTAAGGTAATGAAAACTGAACTCAATGTTGCCAACAGTCTGGTCCTGAACCGCCTGGCAGGGAGAAGCAAAAATAATAATGAAATCGTCCCTGGCTTTAATAAAAAAACAACAGTATTAGCCTCTGCCATATCAATACTCAAACAATAACAAAAACTAATAAACAGATGAAAGATAATAGCAACAAAAATATAAGAAAAATAAAATACCCAACCTATTCTCATTGGTTTATCATCAACCACGTCATACTCCCTGTCAATGTGAGAGATCAGATGATGAGAAATTTACCACCTTAATCCCCCCCAAATATATTTGCGACATTAATTCCAATAAATGAAATATTCACCATACATATTTCGATGACACTAAGGCTTGTCATTTATCTGGTATAATGCTAACTACCCTGTAGAATAAATAAAAGGAATTTATTTCAAATAATGGAATGCAGAGATGAAAAAACATTATTCTGTCCAATATGAAACCGGGGATATCGTCTTTACCTGTATAGGTGCCGCGCTTTTCGGCCAGATATCCACCGCTTCACAGTGCTGGAGCAACCATGTTGGGATTATTATTGGTCATAATGGTGATGACTATCTGGTGGCGGAAAGTCGCGTCCCCCTCTCAACCGTCACCACGCTGTCACTGTTTATACAACGTTCAGCCGGACAACGTTACGCCGTTCGCCGTCTGCGCGGCGGCCTGACGGTCGAGCAGAAACTCGCCATCATGGAGCAGGTTCCCGCCCGGCTGAATAAGTTTTATCACACGGGGTTTAAATACGAGTCATCGCGCCAGTTCTGCTCGAAATTTGTGTTTGATATCTATAAAGAAGCATTGTGTATTCCGGTAGGCGATATTGAGACATTCGAAGAATTACTTCACAGCAATCCTGATGCGAAACTCACCTTCTGGAAATTCTGGTTTTTAGGTTCAATCCCGTGGGATCGTAAGACGGTGACGCCCGCCAGCCTGTGGCATCATCCCAATTTAGAATTAATTAGCGCCTGTGGAATTGAAACCCCTCAACGCGAGGCTGAGGGAGAATGATTTAGCGCAACCTTCCCCGCGCCAGATTGAGTCGGCTCTCGCTCATTTGCATCGCGTTCTGGCTAACATGGCAATGCGTAATGGCGATAGCCAGCGCATCTGCGGCGTCTGCCTGCGGGTTAGCGGGCAGTTTGAGCAACGTGCGCACCATATGCTGTACCTGGCTTTTTTCCGCGCTACCAATACCGACGACGGTTTGCTTCACCTGACGCGCCGCGTATTCAAACACGGGCAGTTCCTGATTGACCGCGGCGACAATCGCGACGCCGCGCGCCTGTCCCAGCTTGAGGGCTGAATCGGCGTTCTTCTCCATAAACACCTGTTCGATAGCAAAATAGTCCGGCTGGAACTGCGTGATGATTTCCGTCACGCCTGCGTATATGAGCTTCAAACGAGACGGCAAATCATCGACTTTGGTGCGAATACATCCGCTGCCCAGATAGGTCAGTTGTCTGCCTACCTGGCGGATAACGCCATAACCGGTAATGCGCGAGCCGGGGTCAATACCGAGAATAATCGACACGCTATCCCCCCTGCCCGCCGGCGTTTAACAGCACCATTACAGGGTCGCCGCCACCTCATCAGAGATCTCACCGTTATGGTAGACTTCCTGGACATCGTCACAGTCTTCCAGCATATCGATCAGACGTAGCAGTTTCGGCGCGGTTTCCGCATCCATATCCGCTTTGGTTGACGGGATCATGGACACTTCGGCGCTGTCCGCTTTCAGACCCGCCGCTTCCAGCGCGTCACGCACTTTGCCCATCTCTTCCCAGGCAGTGTAAACATCAATCGCGCCATCATCATAGGTCACAACATCTTCCGCGCCAGCTTCCAGAGCGGCTTCCATGATGGTGTCTTCATCGCCTTTCTCAAAGGAGATGACCCCTTTCTTACTGAACAGGTACGCCACTGAGCCATCGGTACCCAGATTACCGCCGCACTTGCTGAAAGCATGACGCACTTCCGCTACGGTACGGTTACGGTTGTCACTCAGACACTCAATCATAATGGCCGTGCCGCCAGGACCATAACCTTCATAGATGATGGTTTCCATGTTCGAGTCTTCATCACCACCCACACCGCGAGCGATGGCACGGTTCAGAGTGTCGCGGGTCATGTTGTTGGCCAGCGCTTTATCTACGGCCGCGCGCAGACGCGGGTTGGCATCCGGATCGCCGCCGCCCAATTTAGCTGCCGTTACCAGTTCACGAATAATTTTAGTGAAGATTTTACCGCGCTTGGCATCCTGCGCAGCTTTACGATGTCTGGTGTTGGCCCATTTACTATGACCTGCCATAAATATTTCCTCAAAAAAAGCGCGCCTTTTCAGGCGACGTTAATGACAAACTCTTCAATCGCTTGCCGGTTACTCCAGGACTTGGTAAGCGCCGCCGCGTCAGGCGCATCAAGCCACTGGTACGTCAGATGTTCAGTGAATATCACCTGCCGCTCATGCGGTAACGCAAGGCAGAACCAGAATTCTGTATTGTGCATAACGCCCGGCGCATAGCGATGACGTAAATGTGAAAAAATTTCAAACTCCACCGTACGTTGGCAGTCGATTAAGGTCAGTTGCTCTGCCGCAACATCAATCGTGACCTCCTCTTTGACTTCACGCACGGCGGCCTGCAACGCGGTCTCCCCTTCTTCTATGCTGCCAGTCACTGACTGCCAAAAATCCGGGTCGTCGCGTCGCTGCAACATTAGCACCCGTTTCGTATCCTGCGCGAAAATAACCACCAGGACCGAAACGGGGCGCTTGTACACTTTATCCTTCACGCGACCTCGTTGTTGGCTGTTGAGTGACGCCGTGCATTGATGAGACTCGCCCTTGCGGGCCGCCGCGATATCACGCGAATGATGTCGTGTACATTGTTCATATCAGTTATTCTCGGCTTTCTTCACAACCTGAATCCCCAACTCCGTCAACGCTGCCTGGTTGGCGAAACTCGGCGCTTCGGTCATCAGACACGCGGCGGCGGTCGTTTTCGGGAAGGCGATAACATCACGAATATTGTCGGTGCCGGTCAACAGCATGGTCAGACGGTCCAGACCAAACGCCAGGCCCGCATGCGGCGGCGTACCGTATTTCAACGCATCCAACAGGAAGCCGAACTTCTCGCGCTGCTCCTGCTCATTGATACCGAGAATACCAAATACGGTTTGCTGCATTTCACCGTTGTGAATACGCACCGAACCGCCGCCCACTTCATAGCCGTTAATCACCATATCGTAAGCGTTAGCGACGGCTTCTTCCGGCGCAGTTTTCAGTTCAGACGCCGTCATGTCACGCGGGGCGGTGAACGGATGGTGCATCGCGGTCAGACCGCCTTCGCCGTCGTCTTCAAACATCGGGAAGTCAATCACCCACAGCGGCGCCCATTTGTCTTCGTCGGTCAGGCTCAGGTCTTTGCCCAGTTTCAGACGCAGCGCGCCCAGCGCATCGGCAACCACTTTTTTGTTATCTGCGCCGAAGAAGATCATGTCGCCGTCCTGCGCGCCGGTACGTTCAAGGATAGCGTCGACGATGTCGGCGGTCAGGAACTTGGCCACCGGACTGTTAATCCCGTCCAGACCTTTCGCGCGCTCGTTAACTTTGATATACGCCAGGCCTTTCGCGCCGTAGATCTTAACAAAGTTACCGTAATCGTCGATCTGCTTACGGCTAAGCTGCGCCCCGCCAGGCACACGCAGCGCTGCCACGCGGCCTTTCGGATCGTTAGCCGGGCCCGCGAAGACCGCGAACTCTACCGATTTCAGCAGGTCAGCGACATCTACCAGTTCCATCGGGTTACGCAGGTCTGGTTTGTCGGAACCGTAACGACGTTCCGCTTCGGCAAACGTCATGACCGGGAAATCCCCCAGATCCACGCCTTTCACTTCCAGCCATAAATGGCGCACCAGCGCTTCCATCACTTCGCGCACCTGTGGCGCGGTCATGAAGGAGGTCTCGACGTCGATCTGAGTAAACTCCGGCTGACGGTCAGCACGTAAGTCTTCATCACGGAAGCATTTGACTATCTGATAGTAACGGTCGAAACCGGACATCATCAGGAGCTGTTTGAACAGCTGCGGCGACTGCGGCAGCGCGTAGAATTTACCTTTGTGCACGCGCGAAGGCACCAGATAGTCGCGCGCGCCTTCCGGCGTGGCTTTGGTCAGCATCGGCGTTTCAATATCAAGGAAACCGTGATCGTCCATAAAACGACGCACCAGGCTGGTAATTTTGGCGCGAGTTTTCAGGCGCTGCGCCATTTCCGGACGACGCAAATCCAGATAGCGGTACTTGAGACGCGCCTCTTCGGTATTAACGTGGTTAGCGTCAAGCGGCAGTGAGTCTGCGCGGTTGATGATAGTGAGAGAGGACGCCAGCACTTCAATTTCGCCGGTCGCCATATCCGCATTGACGTTTTTCGCGTCACGCGCACGCACGGTGCCCGTAACTTGAATGCAGAACTCATTACGCAGTTCAGAGGCCAGCTTTAACGCGTCCGCACGATCCGGATCGAAGAACACCTGCACAATACCTTCGCGGTCGCGCATATCGATAAAGATCAGGCTGCCAAGATCACGACGACGGTTGACCCAACCACACAGAGTCACCTGCTGCCCCACGTGGGACAGACGTAGCTGTCCGCAATATTCTGTACGCATGAGATATCCCTTAACTTAGCCGCAGGCGGATTGTTGCCTGCCATGCAGGCGACGAAGTCGCAGCTTTAGCTGTATGTCACAACTGGATGAAAAAAGGCGGCTATTATACTGGAAATTCTGCCGCACGATAAGAGTCAATCCAGCATGGGAGCGATAACTTGCCCGTTTCATGCGGTATCGACACTTGGTTCATACTGACTGTACCCGGGTTTTTCACGCGGGTATTGCGTATGCTCACAAAAATTAACAATATTTGTCACCGCTTTCCTCTTTAATCGCGCTTAAGGTGTAGTGAAATACGCTATTTTTAGGAGAGTGATTATCATGCTGAAACTCAACGCGACCACAACCTCCCTGGTGGTTATTGATTTACAGGAAGGAATTCTTCCGTTTGCCGGCGGCCCGTATACGGCAAATGAGGTGGTCGCCCGCGCCGCGCGGCTGGCGGAAAAGTGTCGTGCCAACGGCTCGCCCGTGGTTATGGTACGCGTCGGATGGTCTGATGATTATGCCGAAGCGTTAAAACAACCCGTGGATGCCGCAACGCCTGCGCACGCGTTGCCGGAAAACTGGTGGACCTGGCCTACGGCATTGGGTAATAAAGGACAGCGATCTGGAAGTGACTAAACGCCAGTGGGGCGCGTTTTACGGCACCGATCTGGAATTACAGCTTCGCCGCCGGGGTATCGACACCATCATATTGTGCGGGATCTCAACCAATATCGGCGTCGAATCCACAGCGCGTAACGCCTGGGAGTTGGGATTTAACCTTATTATTGCCGAAGATGCCTGTAGCGCCGCCAGCAGTGAGCAGCATCAGAGCAGTATGACGCATATTTTCCCGCGCATTGGCCGGGTACGCAGCGTAGAGGATATTTTAAACGCCTTATGATCTACATTGGCTTGCCGCAATGGTCGCACCCGAAATGGGCGCGGCTCGGCATCACCAGTCTGGAAGAGTATGCCCGCCACTTTAACTGCGTGGAGGGCAACACCACGCTTTACGCGCTGCCGAAAGCGGAAATTGTCGATCGCTGGTATGCGCAAACTACGGACGATTTCCGTTTTTGCTTTAAATTTCCCGCGACCATTTCTCACCAGGCCGCGCTGCGCCATTGCGACGATCTGGTACAGGCGTTTTTTACCCGCCTGGCGCCGCTGGAAACGCGTATTGGCCAATACTGGCTGCAGTTGCCCGCCGCCTTTGGACCGCGCGATCTCCCCGCCTTATGGCAGTTTCTTGATGCGCTCCCCGCCACGTTTACCTATGGCGTAGAAGTTCGTCATCCGTGTTTTTTTGACAAAGGTGAGGATGAACAGCGGCTCAATCGCGGGTTACACGCGCGCGGCGTAAACCGCGTGATCCTGGATAGTCGTCCGGTACATGCCGCCCATCCCCACAGCGAGGCCGTCCGCGACGCGCAGCGAAAAAAACCCAAAGTTCCGGTACATGCTGTCGTGACGGCTAGCCATCCGATGGTGCGTTTTATCGGTAGCGATAATATGGCGCAAAACCGTGAGTTTTTCGCCGCCTGGTTGCAGAAACTCCCGCAGTGGCGGCAGACCACCACGCCTTTTCTGTTTTTACATACTCCGGATATCGCGCAGGCGCCGGAACTGGTGAATACACTTTGGCATGATTTACGCAGCGTCTTACCGGAAATCGGCACTGCTCCGTCCATTCCACAGCAATCTTCTCTTTTCTGAAAATGCCCCCTATCATAGACAGTGCCATCAGCCATTTTAAAAGGGAGTTTGTATGGTAAGCGCGCTGTATGCCGTTTTGGGTGCGTTATTATTAATGAAGTTCTCTTTTAATGTCGTTCGCTTGCGAATGCAGTACCGTGTCGCCTATGGCGACGGCGGTTTTAGCGAATTACAAAGCGCCATCCGTATTCATGGCAACGCGGTGGAATATATTCCTGTCGCGCTGGTGCTGCTGCTGTTTATGGAAATGAACGGCGCCGAAACGTGGATGGTGCATATCTGCGGCATCATTTTAATCGCCGGTCGGCTGATGCATTATTACGGTTTTCACCACCGCCTGTTCCGCTGGCGGCGGGCGGGGATGAGCGCTACCTGGTGCGCATTGTTGCTGATGGTGCTGGCAAACCTGTGGTATATGCCCTGGGAGTTGGTTTTCTCCCTGTATTAGCGCACAATATGCGCCTTTATTTTTCCCGGATGTATACGTTATGTCTCACCGCGACACGCTTTTTTCTGCGCCTATCGCCCGTCTCGGCGACTGGACTTTTGATGAACGAGTAGCCGAAGTTTTCCCCGACATGATTCAGCGTTCGGTACCAGGCTACTCCAACATCATCTCCATGATCGGCATGTTAGCTGAACGCTTTGTGCAGCCGAACACGCAGGTCTACGATCTGGGCTGCTCGCTGGGCGCCGCGACGCTGTCTGTTCGGCGTAATATCCGCCATGAGCATTGTCGCATTATCGCCGTCGATAACTCCCCGGCCATGATTGAACGCTGCCGCCGCCATATTGATGCGTATAAAGCGCCTACGCCGGTTGAAGTCGTTGAAGGCGATATCCGCGATATCACTATTGAAAACGCCTCGATGGTGGTGCTGAATTTTACCCTGCAATTCCTTGAACCTGCCGAACGCCAGGCATTGCTGGATAAGATTTACCTGGGGTTGAATCCCGGCGGCGCGCTGGTACTGTCGGAAAAATTTAGCTTTGAAGACGCGAAAGTGGGCGAGCTGTTATTCAACATGCACCACGATTTTAAACGCGCGAATGGGTACAGCGAACTGGAGATCAGCCAGAAGCGCAGTATGCTGGAAAACGTGATGCTCACCGACTCGGTGGAAACACATAAAGCGCGCCTGCGTAAGGCGGGTTTCGAACATAGTGAACTGTGGTTCCAGTGCTTTAACTTCGGGTCGCTTGTCGCGTTAAAAGCCGGAGTTGCCGCATGATCGAGTTTGGTAACTTTTATCAGCTCATTGCTAAAAATCATCTCTCCCACTGGCTGGAAACATTGCCCGCGCAGATTGCCGCCTGGCAACGCGAGCAGCAGCATGGCTTGTTTAAACAGTGGTCGAACGCGGTAGAATTTTTACCGGAAATGACGCCCTGGCGGCTGGATTTACTGCACAGCGTCACGGCTGAAAGCGAAACGCCGCTCAGCGAAGGTCAGCTAAAGCGTATTGATACATTGCTGCGTAATCTGATGCCGTGGCGTAAAGGCCCGTTCTCGCTTTATGGCGTAGATATTGATACCGAATGGCGCTCCGACTGGAAGTGGGATCGCGTACTGCCGCATCTGTCAGATTTAACCGGCCGGACGATCCTTGATGTCGGCTGCGGCAGCGGCTATCACCTGTGGCGGATGATTGGCGCGGGCGCACATCTGGCGGTCGGCATCGATCCTACACAGCTTTTCCTCTGCCAGTTTGAGGCGGTGCGTAAACTGTTGGGTAACGATCAGCGCGCGCATCTGCTGCCGTTGGGCATTGAACAACTCCCGGCGCTGAAAGCATTTGATACAGTCTTCTCGATGGGGGTGCTTTATCACCGTCGCTCGCCGCTGGAGCATCTGTGGCAGTTAAAAGATCAGTTGGTCAACGAGGGTGAACTGGTACTGGAAACGCTGGTCGTCGACGGCGACGAAAATACCGTACTGGTGCCGGGTGACCGCTACGCGCAGATGCGTAACGTCTATTTTATTCCTTCCGCGCCGGCATTAAAAAAATGGCTGGAAAAATGCGGCTTTATTGATGTGCGTATCGCTGACGTTTGCGTCACCACCACCGAAGAGCAGCGCCGTACCGAATGGATGGTTACCGAGTCGCTGGCCGATTTTCTTGACCCGAACGATCGCAGCAAGACGGTGGAAGGCTACCCCGCCCCGCAGCGCGCGGTGCTGATTGCGCGTAAACCGTGATGGATTGCCGAATGACCGTTACGTATAGCACCGTTTCTCCAAAATAGTTCAAGTTGCAGCAAGGCGGCAACGCAGCAAATCCCCGGGAACGTAGGTAGCTACGTGACCGGGGTGCGCGAGGCGGCCAACGCTGCTGCGGCTTGAAATATGAAGGAGAAAAAAAGGCCCCTGTTGAATTGGCAGGGGCCTGGTACGAGCAAGCATCATATTGGGCGACATGATGCAACGGTAAAAATCATTTGGCCTGATGGCGAACAATGATTCCTTTCATTTCAGCGACCGCCGCACCCTCTACCCTATAGCGAGAATACTCGTCCGCCTGTATATCGGCAGACATCGATAACCCCTGATTGCGATAGCGCATCGGCGAAGGCAGTAAGACTCCGGCGGAACTGTGTACTTCCCGTACTCCGGCATCGAGGAAATTCTGCAGGTTATTTGCACGAACCCCCGCACCAGCCATAATGGTTGGAGCATCCCCTTGGGCAATAAGTTCCATAATTATTGATAAACCTTGCGCCGCATCGGCTTTTTGTCCGGAAGTCAGTACTCTTGCTACGCCTGCGTCAGCCAGATTCTTTAGCGCATTGAAGGGATTAGCACACATATCGAAGGCGCGGTGGAATGTCACCGCCAGCGGTCCGGCCGCCGCCATTATTTTTTCCATTCGCGACATATCGACATCCCCATCAACGGTCAACACGCCAGTCACCAGCCCGGGAAAACCCAACTCTCTGACGAGGCGAATATCTTCCAGCATGGCGGCAAATTCGCCGTCAGTGTAGTAAAAATCCCCGCCGCGAGGACGAATAATCGGATGTACGGGAATCGTAATATGCTCGCGCACGCTGCGTAAGACGCCCAGCGAAGGCGTAAGCCCGCCTTCTTTCGGCGCGGCGCACAGTTCGATACGATCCGCGCCGTTTCGCTGCGCGGTGAGCGCGCATTCCATGCTGTAACAACAGATCTCAAGTAACGCCATATTCACTCCGCTCAGCAGGTTAATGGGCCGCCTGTTCGCTGGCGACAATCGCTTCAATCGACCATGGATGAAATTTTACCGTGATGCGGCCATCGGTCACGGCCAGCGTAGGGTTTGGCAAACGTTCATGCTCGCCCTGTGGCGAACTGGTTTTAACCACTATCCCCGGCTGACTAAGCCCCTCATCCGACAACAACGCCAGCGCCCTCGCGTTCAAGGTCTCCGGCTCGCCGGGCAGCATGATTTCAATATGCTCCCACCCCTCGTGTGGATAGCGTTTTTCTCCCGGCCACGGTAATTCGATAACAGAAAACCGCCAGTGTTCCACACATACCGGTTCATGCAGTTTAAACAGACAAATCGGCCTGCCGTTGATGATATTTTCCGACAGTAGCTCACCGCATTGTTCAAAACCGCGACGCCAACGCTCCGCCGTCGTATTCTGGTGACAGCGCAATGAAATGTGATCGGCCTCAAGGGCGCTAATCTGCAGACCAAGGCGAGTGGAAAGTTCTCTGAACGCCAGAGTGAATCGCGGTAAATCTACGGAAATATCATGCAGTTCATCAATGTGTTGCCAGTTCGCCATATCAGGACGCTCTTCTTGCTGTGAAAACCGCTAATTTACGCTGTTGCGCCCCGGCAACCAACCTTTGATTTGATTGGGCGTTTATTGAATGCTTATGCAGATTATTGTTGCGTATATTTCAGGCGACGCGCCGCGCGCGCAATGCTGACGCCAACGGGCATTTGCAGTATACTCCCGCCCTAATTCTTAAACTGGCGCGGGCAATACAGTCCGCTTCATAAACGTAAGGTATTCCGGTGAATATTCAGGCTCTTCTCTCAGAAAAAGTTAGTCAGGCCATGATTGCTGCAGGCGCGCCTGCAGATTGCGAGCCCCAGGTTCGTCAGTCAGCCAAAGTTCAGTTCGGCGACTATCAGGCCAACGGCATGATGGCAGTTGCGAAAAAACTGGGTATGGCCCCCCGACAACTTGCAGAGCAGGTGCTGACTCATCTGGATCTCAGCGGCATCGCCAGCAAGGTTGAAATCGCCGGCCCTGGCTTTATCAATATTTTCCTCGAACCGGCTTTTCTCTCTGAACAGGTGCAACAGGCGCTGACCTCCGATCGTCTGGGCGTTTCTCAGCCGACTCGTCAGACGATTGTCGTCGACTACTCCGCGCCCAACGTCGCGAAAGAGATGCACGTCGGTCATCTACGCTCCACGATTATCGGCGATGCGGCAGTGCGCACGCTGGAGTTTCTGGGCCATCATGTTATTCGCGCTAACCACGTCGGCGACTGGGGCACCCAGTTCGGTATGCTTATCGCCTGGCTGGAAAAACAGCAGCAGGAAAACGCGGGCGACATGGCGCTGGCGGATCTCGAAGGATTCTACCGCGATGCGAAAAAGCATTATGACGAAGATGAAGCGTTTGCCGAGCGCGCGCGTAACTACGTCGTCAAATTGCAGAGCGGTGATACCTATTTCCGTGAGATGTGGCGTAAGCTGGTTGATATCACGATGACGCAAAACCAGATCACCTATGATCGTCTGAACGTCACTCTGACGCGTGACGATGTGATGGGCGAAAGTCTGTATAATCCGATGCTGCCGGGCATCGTCGCCGATCTGAAAGCCAAAGGCCTGGCGGTTGAAAGCGAAGGCGCAACGGTGGTTTTCCTTGATGAGTTTAAAAACAAGGAAGGCGACCCGATGGGCGTCATTATTCAGAAGAAAGATGGCGGTTATCTGTATACCACTACCGATATCGCCTGCGCCAAATACCGTTACGAAACGCTGCACGCCGACCGCGTGCTCTACTACATTGACTCCCGTCAGCACCAGCACCTGATGCAGGCCTGGACCATTGTGCGTAAAGCCGGTTATGTGCCGGATTCCGTTCCGCTGGAACACCACATGTTCGGCATGATGTTGGGTAAAGACGGTAAACCGTTTAAAACTCGCGCGGGCGGTACGGTGAAACTGGCGGACCTGCTGGATGAGGCGCTGGAGCGCGCGCGTCGTCTGGTGGCGGAGAAGAACCCGGATATGTCGGCTGACGAGCTGGAAAAACTGGCTAACGCCGTCGGTATTGGCGCGGTGAAATACGCCGATCTGTCAAAAAACCGCACCACTGACTATATCTTCGACTGGGATAATATGTTGGCTTTCGAAGGCAATACCGCTCCTTATATGCAGTATGCCTATACGCGTGTGCTGTCTGTTTTCCGTAAAGCGGACATCGACGAGCAGGCGCTGGCGAGCGCGCCGGTTATCATTAGCGAAGATCGCGAAGCGCAACTCGCTGCCCGTCTGCTGCAGTTTGAAGAAACCCTGACGGTGGTCGCGCGTGAAGGTACGCCGCACGTCATGTGCGCGTATCTGTATGACGTCGCCGGGCTGTTCTCCGGCTTCTACGAGCACTGCCCTATTCTCAGCGCCGAGAATGACGCGGTTCGCAATAGCCGCCTAAAACTGGCGCAACTGACGGCGAAGACGCTGAAACTGGGTCTGGATACGTTGGGTATCGAAACCGTAGAACGCATGTAAACGCGCCGTCGTTAACATCATCAGGCCTGACTCCGGATAACGGACTCAGGCCTTTTTATTGCCACAGCGGTATATCTGTAACAAATCACAAGGAATGACACATTTCTATAGAGAGATGGAACATCTTTTACCTGTGCTGGCGCTGACCGCCCCGTATCATTAGGCGGCGGATTGTTCAGGTACAGGTAATGACTTTTAAAGACTTTGATGCGGAAGAGAAACTCTTCCTGAGACGTGTGATTGTGGCGTTTGGTGTAGTGGTTGTCTGCTTTGGTATCCTGATCTTCAACCTCTATAACTTGCAAATCCGTCAGCACCACTACTACACCACCCGTTCGAATGAGAACGATATCAAGATGCTACCCGTCGCGCCCACGCGCGGCATCATTTACGATCGCAACGGCATTCCGCTGGTGCGTAACGTAACCTGGTATGATATCGCGGTTACGCCCTATAAAATTGCCGATATGGATGCGCTGCTAAAACAGCTCACCCCTATTGTTGATCTCTCCCCCGATGATATCGCCGACTTTCGCCGCGCGCTAAAATCCAGTAGCCGCTATCGTCCGGTGGTGCTCAAAAACGCGCTAACGGATGTTGAAATCGCACGCTTTGCGGTCAATCAGTTTCATTTCAACGGCGTCACGATCAATAGCTATCAGGATCGGCAGTATCCTTACGGCGCGGAGCTGGCGCATGTTCTCGGTTACGTGTCAAAGATAAACGATAACGACCTTAAAGCGCTGGATAAAAAAGGGCTGGCAGAGAATTACGCGGCGGACCATAACATCGGTAAACAGGGGATTGAGCGTTACTACGAAAACGATCTTCATGGCAAAACCGGTTATCAGGAGGTCGAGGTGGATAATCACGGGCGTATTGTCCGCCTGCTGAAAGACGTTCCTCCCATCGCGGGTAAGAACATTCACCTGACGCTGGATCTCCATTTACAAGAGTACATTGAAAGTTTGCTGGCCGGGCAGCGTGCTGCCGTACTGGTTGAAGATCCGCACGATGGTTCAGTGCTGGCGATGGTATCTATGCCCAGCTACGACCCGAACCCCTTTGTAAAAGGCATTAGCTATCAGGATTACGGCAAACTGCTGCACGATAAAAATCTGCCGCTGATCAACCGCGTGACGCAAGGGCTTTATCCTCCGGCGTCAACGGTTAAACCCTATATGGCAATGTCCGCGCTGTTATGCGGGATTATTACGCCGCAAACCACCTTCTTTGGCGCGCCAACCTGGACGCTTCCCGGCACGCAGCGGCATTACCGGGACTGGAAAAAAACCGGACACGGTATGCTGGATGTCACTAAAGCGATTGAGGAATCTGCGGATACCTTTTTCTATCAGGTCGCTTATATGATGGGTATTGACCGTATCGACACGATGTTGTCTCAGTTCGGCTATGGCAAACCGACGGGCATCGACCTTAATGAAGAGTATGACGGGCTGCTTCCCAGCCGCGCATGGAAACAGCGGGTCCATAAAAAAGCCTGGTATCAGGGCGATACCATTTCTGTCGGCATCGGCCAGGGTTACTGGATTGCCACCCCCATCCAGATGGTAAAAGCGATGGTGGCGCTCATCAACAACGGTAAGGTGATTGCCCCTCACCTGTTACTCAATGAAGAGAGCGGCAAAACGGTGGTTCCGTATCGCCCTTCAGGAACACCGGCACAGATAGCCGATCCGGCGTCGCCATACTGGGGACTGGTGCGTCAGGCGATGTATGGCATGGCGAATGCACCCAACGGAACGGGCTATAAGTTCTTTCACACAGCGCCCTACGGCATTGCGGCCAAAAGCGGCACGTCGCAGGTGTTTAGCCTGAAAGAAAATCAGACCTACAACGCGAAAATGATCCCCATTCGCCTGCGCGATCATGTGTTTTATACCGCTTTTGCACCGTATAAAAACCCTAAGGTCGCTATTGCCTTGATTCTGGAAAACGGCGGAAGCGACGGCGTTACCGCCGCGCCCATCATGCGAAAAATCCTTGACCACCTGTTTGATCCACAGGCTGATACCACACAGTCGGGTCAGGCGCCATAGTCAAATAAGCAAAGCGCCATCAGACAAGGATACGGCCGGAATATCTGCATACATCAGAAATAGTTACGCAGATATTCCGTCAAACACAGCATTGCCATCGCCTGCCCGTAAGGCATAGAGGTCAACGGAATATGACGGTAAAAATCGAGATCGTGGCCCATGCCAGTGCCAAATGACGTTTGCAGCAGTTCGCCTTCCGGCGAGATATGTTTCACTATCCCCCGAATGGCTTTTTCCGCCACCTGTGCATAGTGCCGCCCGACATAGCGTTTGCGCACCGCTTTAAGAATACCGTAGGCAAAACCCGCCGTCGCCGACGCCTCAAGATAAGAGTGCGGATCGTCAAGCAGCGTATGCCACAAACCACTTTCATCCTGACATTTCGCCAGCGCGGCGATCTGCGCATTCAGTACCTGGACCAGGTAACGGCGCACGGCATTATTTTCCGGCAAGTCCAGCAGTTCAAGAAAATCCGGGATCACAATGGTCAGCCAACTGTTGCCGCGCGCCCAGCGAGCGTTAGCGAAGTTATGATGACCGTCATAGCTCCAGCCGTGGAACCACAGCCCCGTCTCTTTATCCATCAAATTCTGCACGTGCAGCAGGAACTGATAGGTTGCCTCTTCCACATATTCCGGCCGGTTCAACAGTTTACCGATTTTCGCCAGCGGCAGCACCGTCATCATTAGCGTGTCGTCCCACATCTGCTGATGATTTTCCTCCGCCAGCGTGATGTGCTGCATTCCGCCGTGATCGGTACGGGGCATTTCATTCATCGCCCATTCGGCCCACGTTTCCAGCCACGGTAAATACGCTGGATTACGCGTCTCTTCATAGCGATACGCCAGCGTTAAAAATGGCGCCATCGTATTAACGTTTTTCGTCGTCGCGCCTTCCGCAAAACGATCGGCAAACCAGTCATCAATGATCTTACGCATCGTCTGGTCGCCGGTCTGTTGGTAATAGTGATACATTCCGTACAGGCCCACGCCGTGCGTCCACTCCCATCCGGCCCAGCCTTTAGTATCGATCACGCGTCCATCGTCCAGTCGCAATAAAAATTCGCCTGTCTCATCTTTAATATTGACCAGGTTATGCGTCACCTTTTGCACCAGGGCTTTTAGTTCATCTCTGGCGATAAAATGCTCAGGCTGACGCAATAGCGGACTGTGTTTGACTGGATAAACCATCATTTGCTTAACCTCTGTGTAATGTCGAATTCAGTGCTGCGTGCAGTTTTACCGCCGACGCAGTCGATTCGCTACAGTAAAAGCTAAGCTGGGCGGAAACCTTTTTGTTTCTGCCATTGCCAGAGCGTAAATGGCAAAAACGCAAAGAGTCCGGCAACCTACCTCACCATTTTATAAAACAGCGTTTCTATTTATTCAAAAAGAGAGTCAGGTCTGCCACCTGGCAAAGAAAGGGGCGGTTAGCGGTAGTTTACAATCACCTGATTGCTCCGCACTTTTAACGCCGGGATAAGTCGGCCGCCGCCGGGGACTTCCCAGACAAAGCGGAGCGGCTCGACTGCGGGAACATGAGCAAAACCGTGGGTCGTGCCACTCTGACCATCAAGTTCTACGCAACGGGACTGGGAACATAAACGTACCCGTAAGCCCGCGGGAGTCGGGCCATTCAGTTCATAACGCCAGGCGACCAGCGTCATCACACCGGAAACCGGCTGGCGCGCCGACAATGGCGAAGACGATGCGGAAACACCCCGGTAATTTAAGGTTACACCCATACCGCTATCCTGCCACGCGCCTTCGCCTGCGGCCTGAACCGTCAGGGGAAAGAGCAACAACGCCAGCCATTTACGCATTATTTTCCTCCAATGGTCGCCGTCATGCGGATATGACGGTTATCGGAAAGCTCAAGGTTCGACAACACCACCAGCTGCGGTAAACTGCGCCGCAAAAAGCGGGACAATAATGGACGTAGCGCATGGTTAACCAGTAATACCGGCGGCGCACCAAGCATTTCCTGGCGAGAAAGCGCCTCTTGCGTCTGCGCCAGCAGGCGATCCGCCAACCCAGGCTCAAGACCGCCGCCGCCCTGCAATGCCTGAAGCAGCAAACGCTCCAGCGCGGTATCCAGGCCAATCACCTGCACTTCTTCATTACCGGGGAACCACTGTTGCGTAATCGCTCGTCCTAATGCCACGCGTACCACGGCGGTTAATTCATGCGGATCGCTTTGTAACGGCGCATGTTCCGCCAGCGTTTCCAGAATGGTGCGCATATCGCGAATCGGGACTTTTTCCGCCAGTAAGTTTTGCAGGACTTTGTGTAAAGTTGTGAGGGTCACGACGCCGGGGACCAGATCTTCCGTGAGTTTAGGCATCTCCTGAGAGACACGACCCAACAGTTGCTGCGCTTCCTGGCGGCCAAACAGTTCGGCGGAGAATTGGCCAATCAAGTGGTTAAGGTGCGTCGCCACAACGGTACTGGCTTCCACGACGGTAAAGCCCTGAATTTGCGCCTGCTCTTTCAGGGCGCTTTCAATCCAGATGGCATCAAGGCCAAAAGCTGGATCGACGGTTTTCTCGCCCGGTAGCGTTCCCGCCGCCGTGCCGGGGTTAATAGCCAGCCAGCGTCCCGGATAGGCGTCCCCGCTGCCGATCTCTACCCCTTTCATCAAAATACGGTAGCGCGCAGGCTGTAAATCCATATTGTCGCGAATGTGGACAACCGGCGGCAGGAACCCCATATCCTGCGCGAATTTTTTACGAATGCTGCGAATACGTCCGAGCAATTCGCCATCCTGTTGAAAATCCACCATCGGGATCAGGCGGTAGCCCACTTCCATTCCCAGTGAATCCTCAAGCTGTACGTCATTCCAGGTAGCTTCGACCACCGAGTTATTTTCCGGCATTTTTACCGGCTGCGGCTCCTCCGGCGCTTTTTCTTCGCGCCCGCGCAGCCACCATGCCAGGCCGAGCAAAGCGGCGGTAAAGAGTAAAAATACCATGTTAGGCATTCCAGGCACCATGCCAAGCAGCCCCAGCACCGCCGCCGCCAGCAGCATCACCCTTGGATTACTGGACAGTTGGCCAACCATCTGCTCGCCAACATCCTGATCGGTACTAACGCGGGTCACAATGACGCCCGCCGCCGTGGAGATAACCAGCGCCGGGATCTGGGCGACCAGGCCGTCGCCAATGGTCAGCAGGGTGTAGCTTTCCGCCGCGCTGCCTATGCTCATTCCGTGCTGCAATACGCCGACCAGCAGCCCGCCGACCACGTTAATGACCATGATGAGAATACCGGCGATGGCGTCGCCGCGTACAAATTTACTTGCCCCGTCCATCGAGCCGTAGAAGTCGGCTTCCTGAGTGACTTCCGAACGCCGTTTTTTGGCCTCGTCTTCACCAATCAGACCGGCATTAAGATCGGCGTCAATCGCCATTTGCTTACCGGGCATACCATCCAGCACAAAGCGCGCGCCGACTTCGGCAATACGTCCGGCGCCTTTGGTGATGACCATGAAGTTGATAATGACGAGGATGATAAAAACCACAATCCCGATCGCGAAGTTACCGCCGACCAGGAAATGACCGAACGCCTCCACTACCTTTCCCGCCGCCGCCGCGCCGGTATGCCCTTCCATCAAAATAATGCGCGTTGAGGCTACGTTAAGCGCCAGACGCAGTAGCGTGGTAAACAGCAGGATGGTCGGAAACGCGGCAAAATCCAGAGTACTCTGGGTAAACATCGCCACCAGCAGCACCATGATCGATAGCGCAATATTAAAGGTAAACAATAAGTCGAGGATAAAAGCAGGCAGCGGCAGCACCATCATCGAC
Source organism: Salmonella sp. GDC200615 (assembly GCF_050574145.1). Taxonomy (NCBI): domain Bacteria; kingdom Pseudomonadati; phylum Pseudomonadota; class Gammaproteobacteria; order Enterobacterales; family Enterobacteriaceae; genus Salmonella; species Salmonella sp. GDC200615. The sequence continues at coordinate 2,682,103 of NZ_CP192247.1, forward strand.
AAAATCAGCAGAATGAGGATCGGCCCGGCAAGAATTTGCCATTGCGTCGATTTCAGGTTGCTGGGTAGGCGCAGCATCGCGACCAGATTAGCCATCAGTATTCTTCTCGTTCATAAAATCCAGCGCTTCTGGCACCGGAAGGTTCTCAGGTTGTGGAGGACGTTGCCCGCCCGCAAGCCGCCAGCGTTTAAGCTGCCAGACCCAGGCCAACACTTCCGCAACGGCAGCATATAACTGCCCGGGAATTTGCTGACCGATTTCGGCGTGGCGATATAATGCCCGCGCCAGCGGCGGCGCGTTGCATCTGGCGAATTTTGCCCTTAACATGCGGATCGCCTTCGCTCTCTTTAAATTCGTCGCGAATGTCCTGCCGCGACATGCGTAATTTTTTCAGGTGGCTAAAGATCTGGAAAAACACGTCAAATCCCACCATCGGAATCACGCCCAGTACCACCAGTAACGCGCAGAGTCCAACCAGATCCAGCGCATTCCCCATTGCGACGATCGGCGACTCCGCCATCAGGCGCATCATTTGTGGCCAGTGATACCAGAGATAAAAGCCGGTAACGCAGCCGACCAGCGTGGATTTCAACACCGCTTTTAGCAGTTCCGCGCCGGTCTGCGCCGAAAACATGCGCTTAATTCCCGGCAGCGGGTTTAATTTAGAAAATTTTGGCTGTAGCGACTTACCGCTAAAAATCAGGCCGCCAAGCATAACCGGCGAGATAAGCGCCACCAGTACCACGCCCGCGATGAGCGGTAGCAGTGCCATCATCGCCGCTTTAATCAGCAAAATTATCTGCCCCAGGATCAGGTTAGGATCGTTCACCATACGGTGATCGAAGTGCAGGCCTGCTGAGAGCATTCCCGCCAGTTGCCGCGCTAACGACTCGCCGCCGAACCAAATAATACAAACGCCCACCAGCAATATCAGCAGTGAGGTCAGTTCTCTGGAACGGGGGATCTGCCCTTCTTCCCGCGCTTTTTCAAGTCGGTGGGGTGTGGGGGCTTCTGTTTTGTCGTCGTCGCTCTCTTCTGCCACGCAGCAAACCCTGGATAGATTGATAAGCGAGAATGATGCCAGAACCGCTTTACGCCAATGGGCAGAGTAAGCGGTAAAAAAGGCGGGGTTTATGGCGTTAATAGAGATAGCCGGATACGATAAGAAAGTCTCGTATCCGGCCGGGTTGACGGATTCGAACCCGATAAGCGCAGCGCCATCAGGTCAAAAAAGCTTAAAACCCAAGACTGTCCAGCAGGTCGTCCACCTGATCCTGACTGGCGACGACGCCAGCTTTCGAGGTATCCACCTGCGGGCCGTTGAGTAAGCTTTCGTTCTCGCGTTTTGGTCGTGCGCTCTGTTCCGGGATGTTTTCCAGCAGTACCATTAATAACTGGCGCTCAATCTCCTGAATCACGTCCATCATGCGTTTGATCACCTGACCCGTCAGATCCTGGAAATCCTGCGCCATCATGATGTCCAGCAGTTGCGCGTTAGTAAAGCTGGTATGGCCCGGGACATCCCTGAGAAACTGGCGCGTATCCGTCACCAGTTCATGGGCGTCGGCAAGCTCGATCGGATTGTCAAACCACTCGTCCCAACGTTGGGTTAGCGCTTTCGCCTCTTTCTCCATCGCATCCTGATGCGGCTGCGAGGCTTCGACACTGTTTAGCGCGCGTTCCGCCGCCTGCGCCGTCATCTGGACGACGTAATCCAGACGGTCGCGCGCATCAGGGATCGCCTCCGCCGCTTCGGCAATCGCCTGGTCCAGCCCCAGCTCACGCAGGCTGTCGCGCAGCATTCGGGTCAGACTACCGATGCGCGCAATGATGTCTCCTGCTGAACCTTCATCAGCAGGCTTGATAGATGGTTGCATCATCATCGCATCCTCACATGCCCAGTTTCTCAAAGATTTTGTTGAGCTTCTCTTCCAGAGTCGCTGCGGTGAACGGTTTTACGACATAACCGCTGGCGCCAGCCTGTGCGGCGGCGATAATATTCTCTTTTTTGGCTTTCGCCGTGACCATCAACACGGGTAACGCCGACATGGCGCTATCGGCGCGAATGGTTTTCAGCAGCTCCAGGCCATCCATGTTCGGCATGTTCCAGTCGGAGATAATAAAACCAAAGCCGCCCGCCTGGAGCTTGTTCAGCGCATCGACGCCGTCTTCGGCCTCTTCCACATTGTTAAATCCAAGCTCTTTTAAGAGGTTGCGCACGATACGACGCATGGTCGAAAAGTCATCCACAACCAAAAATTTAAGCTCTTTATCCGCCATAAAATACTACTCCTGGTTCAAATACGTATCGCCTGTCCGGCACTGATTTTCGCCAGCATCTGCTGGCTTACCTGGCTAAGATCGACCACTTCGCTTACGCCACCCATATTGATGGCCTCGCGCGGCATGCCGAACACCACACAACTTGCTTCGTTTTGCGCAATGGTCCAGGCGCCAGCCTGGTACATCGCTAACATTCCAGCGGCGCCATCGTTGCCCATCCCCGTAAGAATGACGCCTACGGCGTTGCGCCCCGCGTGTTTCGCCACCGAATGAAACAGCACATCCACGGAAGGCCGATGCCGGTTTACCGGCGGGCCATCATGAATTTTGATTTGATAATTCGCCCCGCTACGCGCCAGCTCCATATGCTTGTCGCCGGGCGCAATGTAGGCATGACCTGGCAATACGCGTTCGCCGTCCTCCGCCTCCTTCACGCTGATTTGACAGAGTTTATTCAGACGCTCGGCAAACGAGCGGGTAAAGCCAGGCGGCATATGCTGCGTAATAATCACTGCCGGACTGGAAAGCGGCAGCGGTTGCAGCACATGTCGGATAGCTTCAGTACCGCCCGTTGAAGCGCCGATAGCAATCAGTTTTTCGGAACTGAGCAGCGGACCGGCTTTTAAGGTTGCCGGGGCCGCCATCGGTTTATGTGCGGCGATGCGGGCCCGCGCGGCGGTACGCACTTTTTCGGCGATCATCTCGCTATACGCCAGCATACCTTCACGAATGCCAAGCTGCGGTTTGGTGACAAAATCGATGGCCCCCAACTCCAGCGCCCGTAGCGTCACTTCAGAACCTTTCCCGGTCAGCGAAGAGACCATCACCACCGGCATCGGTCGCAGGCGCATCAGTTTTTCCAGAAAATCGAGGCCGTCCATACGCGGCATCTCAACGTCCAGGGTCAATACGTCCGGATTAAATTTTTTGATGAGATCCCTGGCGACCAACGGGTCCGGCGCAGTCGCCACCATCTCCATATCGCTATGGCTATTAATAATTTCAGTCATGATTTGGCGCATTAGCGCGGAATCATCAACTGACAATACCCTGATTTTACTCATGCTTTATCCTTACTTAGCGCATACACCGTCTGTCCGCGCAGGCTAAACTCGCGCACGAGGTTGCTAAAGTTTTCTGAGTGACCGGCAAACAACAGTCCGTCAGGTTTAAGGAGTGGAACAAAACGGCGCAGAATGTCCTCCTGAGTCGTTTTATCAAAATAGATCATGACGTTACGGCAAAAAATCGCGTCAAAGGGACCGGGTACGTTGTACTGCTTTTCCAATAAATTAACGGAGGAAAATTCAACATAATTGGCCAGTTCCTGACGCACGCGCACCAGTCCTTCATGCGGCCCCGTACCGCGCATGAAGTAACGTTGTAGCTGCTGCGGCGATAACGTTTTCAGTTCGCTGAGGCGATAAATACCGCTTCTCGCTTTTTCCAGCACTTCAGTATCAATATCGCTGGCGAATACTTTCCAGCGACCGAGGGCCATCCCTAACGCATCCGCCAGCGTAATGGCGATACTGTAAGGTTCTTCTCCTGTCGATGCCTCCGCACTCCAGACGCGGTACTCGCCGTGGCGGCGACGCGCATGTTCCGCAAGGATGGGAAAATGGTGCGCCTCGCGAAAAAAAGCGGTCAGGTTGGTAGTCAGAGCGTTGATAAAAGCCTGCCACTCAGCGCTGTTTTGATTAGCCTCCAGCATACTGAGATAACGGCCAAAATCATCCAGTCCCAGGGCACGCAGCCGACGGACCAGGCGGTTATAAACCATATCCCGCTTATGGTCGGCCAGCACGATCCCTGCGCGCTGGTAGATTAATTGACATATCCGACGAAAATGCGCGTCGGACAGCGCGAGGCGCTGTGTCATCTGTAACAATACTGACGTTTGCCCGGAGGGCAGAGATGATGTCATAGCGCCTTCTTAATCACATTCAAAGTACAACGGGCGCGCCCTGCGGCAGCGCCATGCTTCCCGTATTACACATTTTTTGCTTTTATCTATGCGAACCAGACGAAATGTATCGGCGGGTTCGCAAATTAATCGAGAACCGACAGCGCACGTCGATCAGAAGGTTTCCCAGTTCGCATCATCCCCGGCGGCTACTGACCGCGGCGTATTGCCGGACTGAGCGTCCACTGACAAACGCATCTCAGGTTTATTTGCCACCAGCGGTCGCGATGCCAGGCGGAAAGCAGATACCGCCTGGGTCAGACGGCTGGCCTGCTCTTCCAGCGCGGCGGCGGCCGCTGCGGATTCCTGAACCAGCGAGGCGTTCTGTTGCGTTACGCGATCCATTTCGGAAACGGCCAAAGCGACCTGATCGATACCCCGGCTTTGCTCATCCGAGGCGGAGGCGATTTCGCCCATGATATCCGTGACGCGCGTAACGGCATTGACGATGTCAGTCATGGTTTCCCCGGCGCTTTCCACCAGCACAGAACCGGTATCGACACGCGAGACGGAATCTTCAATCAACGCTTTTATTTCTTTCGCCGCCTGGGCGCTGCGGCTGGCCAGATTACGCACCTCGCCTGCCACGACCGCAAAACCGCGCCCCTGCTCTCCCGCGCGCGCCGCTTCTACCGCCGCGTTCAGCGCCAGAATGTTAGTCTGGAAGGCAATACCGTCGATAACGCTGATAAGGTCAGCGATTTTTTTCGAACTGTCGGCAATTTCGTGCATGGTGTTTACCACGCCGTCGACCACTTTGCCGCCATGACGCGCGGTCTCGGAGGCGCTTTGCGCCAGTTGCGAAGCCTGACGGGCGTTATCGGCGTTTTGCTTCACGGTGGCCGTCAGTTGCTCCATGCTGGCCGCCGTCTCCTCCAGAGCGGAGGCTTGTTGTTCGGTACGGGAAGAGAGGTCGGTATTACCGGCGGCAATTTCACTGGTGCCGGAATAAATCGCATCCGAACCTTCACGAACCTGCGTCACGGTGTCAATCAGCGAGCGTTGCATATGTTCAACCGTTCCCGCCAGTTCGCCAATTTCATTACGTCCTGAGACGGTGAGCGTTTTCGTCAGATCGCCGCTGGCAATTTCACGGATATGAGTAATCACTCGCGCTAATGGGTTAAGCAGGGCATGACGAATGCCGAACCAAACCACCATCAAAATCAGCACCAGCACGACCGCAAGCCCCCCCAGTTGCCATTGCGCAAAACGGTAGTCATGAGCGCTTTGATCAAATGTCTGGCGGTACAGGTTTTCGCTCACCCGGGCGTAATTGCCCAGCGCCTCGCCCAACGCGTTTTGCATTCCCTGGGTTGGCTGGGCGAAGTAGGCATCCATATTGCCATTGTCCAGAAACTGAATAAGTTCGGCTAATGCGGCCTGATAGCGCTGATATTTTTCATCGACGTTCGCGCTGGCCTCCGCCATCGCTGGCAATGGCGTCATGTTTTTGAAATTGGCGTAGTGCGCCGCCGCCTGTGCGAGGGTCGTTTTTGCATTCTGGAGTAAATCCGTTTTGGCGCTGCTCTGCTGGTTAGAAGCGTCCATCATCATGCGTGCGGCGGAGCGGATCAGGTTAATGCGCGTTTGCAGCATTAAGTCCCATGTCGACGTGAGTTCGCTTTGTTGCTGGCGTAATTCGTTAGAAATAACAAAACCTTGCTGGTTATGCTGCAATGAAGAAAACAGCAAACCACCGGAAACAAGCTGTAGCAGTGCGAAAACCCCCAGCACCATCATCAGCATTGTGACAACGCGGATACGGTTAAACATAAGGCACCTTCCTGATAACGAGTTATCAACGTTATCGGCACCTGCGGTGATAACTTTACTTTTGCAAAAAGGAAATACGTTGTTCCGGAAGACGATATTGACAATAACAGCGTCGCAGCGGCGATGTCGGCACAAAATGCAGGGGCTGGGCGCGGGCGATGAAGAGGAACTCTCACCGCTGGCGGAAGCATAACGGTGAATATTGCCGGATGGCGCGACGCCATCCGGCAACGTTATTACGCGACGTGTGATGCTGCGATATCCAGCAGCGCCATCTCTTCGCTGTTAAGCAGTTTTTCGATATTCACCAGAATCAGCATACGCTCGCCGAGCGCGCCCAATCCCGTCAAATATTCTGTTGACAAGGTCACGGCAAATTCTGGCGCCGGACGGATCTGTTCCGCCGTTAACGACAGTACGTCAGACACGCCGTCTACCACTATCCCGACGACACGTTGCCCCAGATTCAGTACGATCACTACCGTATTGTCATCATACTCAACGTCGCCTTCGCAGAATTTCACGCGCAGATCGACAATGGGGACAATCACGCCGCGCAGGTTAGTCACCCCTTTTATAAAGGCCGGTGTATTGGCGATGCGCGTCACCTGGTCATAGCCACGGATCTCCTGCACTTTCAGGATATCGATGCCGTACTCTTCATTTCCCAGTGTAAACACCAGGAATTCCTGACCTGACGGCTCGCCGGCCAGTTTGCTTACATTACTCATACCGGTCATATTATTCCCTTCTCACTCAATCAGGCGGCTGTGATCGCCATACGTTGTTCGCGGTTTAAACCCTGCAATGCGGAAACATCAACAATCAGCGCGACGCTGCCGTCGCCCAGGATCGTCGCGGCGGAAATCCCCGGTACCTTGCGATAATTGCTTTCCAGATTTTTGACCACCACCTGGTGCTGACCGATGAGCTGATCGACCAGCAGCGCGTAACGGCGTCCCGCGCTTTGCAGGATCACAACAATGCCCTGCGTGGCTTCGGTTTTCGCCCCGTCCACGTCAAACACTTTCCACAATTCGACCAGCGGCAAATACTCGCCGCGAACTTCCAGAACCCGTTCGCCGCCCGCCAGCGGATGAAGATCCTCTTCACGAGGTTGCAGCGACTCCATCACCGCATTTAACGGCAGGATAAAAACTTCCCCCGCCACGCGAACCGACATCCCATCGAGGATGGCCAGCGTCAGCGGCAGCAGAATACGAATCGTGGTGCCGGAGCCTTGTTTTGACTGGATCTCAACGTGACCGCCCATCTCCTGAATGTTACGTTTCACCACATCCATGCCAACGCCGCGACCGGAGACATCCGTGACCTGTTCCGCAGTTGAGAATCCCGGCGCGAAGATCAACATGCCTACTTCATCGTCGGTCATGTTTTCATTCACCGCCATCCCCTGCGACATGGCCTTCGCCAGGATACGCTCACGGTTAAGCCCCGCGCCGTCATCGGTCACTTCAATACAAATATTCCCGCCCTGATGTTCTGCGGAAAGAATCAGATTGCCGACAACATTTTTCCCCGCCTCAAGGCGTTTTTCCGGCATTTCAATCCCGTGGTCGAGACTGTTGCGCACCAGGTGCGTCAGCGGGTCGATAATGCGTTCGATCAGGCTTTTATCAAGTTCAGTGGAGCTCCCCACCAGCGTCAGCTCTACCTGCTTGCCCAGTTTGCCCGCTAAATCGCGTACCAGACGCGGGAAACGGCTGAAGACGTACTCCATAGGCATCATACGAATCGACATCACCGACTCTTGTAAGTCGCGGGCGTTACGTTGTAACTGCCCCATACTGGTAATGAGATCGCCGTGGTTTACCGGGTCCAGCTCGTTAGAACGCTGGGCCAACATTGACTGGGTAATCACTAACTCGCCGACCAGGTTTATGAGCTGATCCACTTTCTCTACCGCCACGCGAATGCTGGTGGACTCGCGTTCACGCGCAGGTTTTTCACGCCCCGCATGATGTTCATGGGCCGCGCTTTTGGCGGCTGGCGCAACGACTGCCGGAGGCGCTACCGGCGCTACCTCGGTTTTCTCTTGCGCTTTTTCCACGGGCGCGGCGACCACTTTTTCAAAAGCGATCTGATCGGCCTCGATGACAAAACAGATCACCGCGACAATGTCATCTTCCGCGACGCTGCCATCCAGAGTTGCCGACAGTGAATCTGCCCCCTTAACGACATCCGTCAGAGTAGCCAGATTACTCAACTCTTCTTCAAGCAGATCGACCTCACTGGCTTTCAACCGTGAAAGTACAATGCGCAGTTTACTCTCGTCACGAGGCGATTCGGTTTCGGCTACGCTCTCTTCCTGGATCGCCGCGCTTAGTGCCGCGGTTTCTACGACCGCCGGCGTGGTTTCGCCTTTCGCCTCCAGCGCCAACTGGCGTAGCGCATTGCAGATATATTCGAAGCTTGCGGCATCCGGCTCTTCGGAGTTTTTATAGGCGTCGAGCTGTTCCTGCATAATATCTTTCGTTTCCAAAAACAGGTTGATAATGTCGGTATTGAGCTGCATTTCACCGCGTCGGGCTTCATCCAGCAGGTTTTCCATTAAATGCGTGGTTTCCTGCAGAATAGTGAAGCCGAATGTGCCCGCGCCGCCTTTAATGGAGTGCGCCGCGCGAAAAATGGCGTTCAGTTGTTCAGCGTCCGGGGATTCCGGCACCAAATCCAGCAGATGCTGCTCCATATCAGCCAACAGCTCGTCAGCTTCATCAAAAAATGTCTGATAAAAATCGCTAATATCCATGCTCACGCTATCACCTCGGTTCCGCTTTTGGCGATGTGGGTACGCTTGCCGGCGGGGCTGCCGCAGGCTGTTGTAATACACTTACCGGCTCATTCTGGCTTTCAGCGTTTTCATGCAAAATGGCCTGTTCCGCCTGTTTGTTTAACACCAGCAGGCTTATACGGCGGTTGATGGCGTCATCAGGACCGCGATCGCTCAGCCGCATCGTGGCGGCCATGCCAACCACCCGTAATACTTTCCCGTTATCCAGCCCCCCAGCGACCAGTTCGCGACGCGAGGCATTGGCGCGATCGGCGGATAATTCCCAGTTGCTATAGCCTTTTTCGCCGTTCGCGTAGGGAAAGTCATCGGTATGGCCGGCCAGGCTAATGCGATTAGGTATACCGTTTAACACTGGCGCAATCGCACGCAGGATATCGCGCATATACGGCTCAACTTCGGCGCTGCCGGTTTTAAACATCGGGCGGTTCTGGCTGTCGATAATCTGGATGCGCAACCCCTCCTGAACTAAATCAATTTTCAGATGCGGACGTAACGCGCGCAGTTTGGGATCGGATTCGATCAGTTGATCTAGATCGCCGCGCAGTTTGTTTAAGCGACTCTGCTCCATCCGTTTTTTCAGCTCGTCGATATTCGGCTGCTTTTCCACTTCACCCTGCTGTTGGGTGTAATCATCGCCTCCGCCTGGTATCGGGCTCTCGCTATTGGCAATCCGATTCCCCCCCGTTACCGCGGTGGCCAACGGCGTACGAAAATATTCGGCAATCTGAATTAATTCTTTAGGGCTGGAGATGGAAATCAGCCACATCACCAGAAAAAAAGCCATCATCGCCGTCATAAAATCGGCGTAGGCAATTTTCCAGGAACCGTGCGCCCCGCCGCCGTGCGGTTTGTGCCTGCGGCGTTTTACGACGACAATGGGATGAGCCTGATTTTTCATGCTTCCTCAGTCGTCTGCTGCTGGTTTGGGTTTCTTACTGCACGAACGTGTTCTTCCAACTCAATAAACGATGGACGCTCACTGGAATAAAGCGTTTTACGACCAAATTCCACGGCAATCGGCGGCGCATAGCCGTTCAGATTAGACAGCAGTGTAATTTTTACGCACTGCATCATCTTGGTGGTTTCGGCGCTCTTCTGGCGCAAAACGGTCGCTAACGGTGAAATGAATCCATAAGCCAGTAAAATACCGAGGAACGTACCTACCATGGCATGGGCAATCAGCGCCCCCAACTCCGCTGCCGGACGATCGGCTGAAGCCAGAGCGTGAACCACCCCCATTACCGCCGCGACAATACCAAAGGCAGGCAGCGAATCCCCCACCATCGCCAGGCTGTTGGCCGGGACTTCCGCCTCGCTTTCATGGGTTTCAATCTCTTCATCCATCAACGCTTCAATTTCGAACGTATTCATGTTGCCGCTGATGATCAGGCGCAGATAATCGACAATAAAATCAAGCATTACCGCATCGGCCAGAATACGCGGATAACTAGCGAAGATTTCACTCTCTTTCGGATTTTCAATATCGCGTTCAAGGGAGAACATCCCCTGCTGGCGTGATTTGGCCATCAGGCGATAGAGCAACGCCAGCAAATCCATGTACATAGATTTTGTGTATTTCGAACGACGAAATAACAACGGGATCGCTTTCATCGTGCCTTTGATGGCCTTCCCGTTGTTGCCGACAATGAACGCCCCTATCCCCGCGCCGCCAATGATGACCAGTTCAGCAGGTTGATAAAGTGCCCCAAGGTGTCCGCCGGTCATGACATAACCGCCGAAAACTGTACCGATAACCACCAGGTAACCTAATAAGATAAGCACGACATCATCCTTCCGCTGTTGACTATGACAGGATGCGCAGTCGGGCGATTAACGCGAAGGCAAGGCAAAAAAAAGCAGCGGTAATGACTTACCGCTGCTGGAGTGTTTGTCCACACCGTTTCGGTTAAACAGCCTGTTCGATCTGTTCATCCAGCAGTTGTGGAATAATATCGGCAGCATCTCGGGAAAGTTTACGTCTTTTTACTGCGCGGGATGGCGGCTGGCATAAACTACACGCAAAGCTGCCTACGGGCTGATGCGCATGGGTAATAAAGTTCCCACCGCAGCAGTTACAGCTCGACAATTCAAGCAACCCACTTTCAACAAAACGCACCAACGTCCATGCGCGAGTCAGCGCCAACAACGGCCCTTCAGGCGGTTGCGGACACTGCTCAAGATAAAGCCGATAAGCTTTAATCACCGCATCCACACCGCTGCATAAGCCGGTTTTCAGTAAAAATGGCCAGGCGTTGCAGAACATGGAGGCATGAATATTTTGCTCCCAGGTCATAAACCAGTCTGTCGAAAATGGCAGCATCCCTTTAGGCGGCGGGCCACCGCGTAATTCTTTGTACAGCCTGATGAGGCGACCACGGCTGAGCTGTGTTTCGCTTTCCAGCATTTGTAGACGAGCGCCAAGATTAATCAACTCCATCGCCAACTGGATATCGCGAGCTTCCTGAACAATGCTTTTTTCACTCATTATCATGCCCTTTTCTTACGCGCCGTATCGTCCACTTCATTGAGCAAACGCGTTGAAAGCATGATACCTGTGTGAATCTGCTGTAAATCATCGACGCGCGAATCCTGAGTCAAACGGGTGATCGTCTGATGATCGTCAAACCGGAAATGACAAACTAACTGGTTCGTCTCCGCCAGTTTGACCATCTGCGGCAGGGTCAACGCGCCCAGTGTGTTTGCCATCTCTTCGTTGATACCGAGGCGGAACATCGCAGATGCTTTGTCCTGGACGATCAAACGCTGTGCAAGGAGTAAATATGACAAATTGATGTCATAAATGTGTTTTAGCAACTCGGATGTATGCATTGTTCCCATCCAGAATAACCAACTTTATTTTTGTGCGACGTAGCCGCACCCCGTGATGTCGCCGGGAAGGCCCGGTAAAAGAAGCAAAAAGGTCAAATGCATAGCAGCGCTCAGACATTATGGACATTGTGACGTATAACGCAGCCTCCCACTGAGATTCGCCTTACACGTTTACATCAATTTTTACAAATGCCTAAGATTTTTCCTAATTCGACGCAACTCTACTCGTCAGCTTCGTGACATACAACGGAGCGGGACGGCGATTTTAGAAAATATGTGATGCAGATCACATAATCTACCGGAATACTTACGATAAAACCATCAGCATGGCTTTTACTTTGTTTAATTAATAACCTAATGTTCACTTTTTCTATTCCACACTGCTGAATAGGGGTACGTCAACACCAAATTCTTTTTTGTTTCTCTCTGTTAAAATAACGCTAGGATAATAGATAACAGGCTATTATTTCTATTTTAGAAACGCTTTTATTTTACCTTTAGTAAACAGTAGCTTAAATATTAAACGTTATTAATTAATCTCGTCACAGCATACGCCCTCCGCTGTTAAAAATAAGCTCATTTGATTTAACTTTTAGCTTTCATTGTTCACCCATTTAAATGAAGCATCCTGGTGGTGTGTAAAAAGTGTCTTATGCCACGATTCTTTACATAAGAATAATTAATGATTAATTATGATGTCCTTCACATTAATGTGGCATTAGCGCATTGCAGAAATGCGATAAACAGAGTAAAGCTAAAGCACGATCTCATATTCTTGCAATCAAGGAGCGAGTTATGAGCTACACCCATATTCTTGTCGCCGTTGCCGTCACCCCGGAAAGTCACCAGCTACTGGCTAAAGCTGTCTCTATCGCCCGCCCTGTCCAGGCGAAAGTAAGCCTGATTACTCTCGCTTCCGATCCTGAACTGTATAACCAGTTCGCCGCGCCCATGATGGAGGATTTACGCGCGGTTATGCATGAGGAGACCGAGAATTTTCTTAAGATGCTGGGGGAAAAGGCGGATTATCCGATTGAACAAACTTTCATCGCATCAGGTGAGTTAAGCCAGCATATTTTGGCTGTGTGCCGCAAACACCATGTTGATCTGGTCATTTGCGGCAACCATAACCATAGTTTCTTTTCGCGCGCATCCTGCTCGGCAAAAAGTGTCGTCAGCGCCAGCCAGGTAGATGTGTTGCTGGTACCGTTAGCGGGCGACTAGTCGCCGCTCGCGATATTTCAGGCCAGCTTAGGGAACGTCGCCACGTTGTTCTGCTGCTGGCGCTCAGGGCTACGCGGCGTGACCTCCTTTAGGTCATGAATAAAACGCTCCTGCCAGCGGTTAATGTCATTTTTAACGATCACGTCCAGCATTTCCGCATGGCGCGAAATACGCTCGGCAAGGGGCATCGTTAACGCACGATTGAGCGCCGCCGCCACGTCATCCCGATCGTAAGGATTGACGATTAACGCCGACGTCAGTTCATTCGCTGCGCCGGCAAACTGTGACAGTACCAGTACGCCAGGATTAGCGGGGTCCTGCGCGGCGACAAACTCTTTCGCCACCAGGCTCATCCCGTCACGCAACGGGGTGACGAGCCCGACGTCTGAATAACGGAATATCTTCATTAACAGTTTACGGTCGAAATGCTGATTCAGATAATAGAGCGGCGTCCAGCCCAATTGTCCATATTTCCCATTAATCCGGCCTGCTTCCGTCTCAAGCTGGTGGCGAATATCCTGATATGCCTGTACTTCGCCGCGTGACGTAGGCGCAATTTGGGTATAACGAATTTTTCCCCGATGCTGCGGGTAGTTTTCCAGTAGCGCTTCATACGCCAGAAAACGTTCCGGCAGCCCTTTCGAATAATCCAGCCGCTCGACGGAAAAAATATTCTTCACATTTTTCAGTTCCGCCTTGAGCTGCGCCAGTTTAGGCGGCAACGGCCCGGCAGCCTGCAGAGCAATCTCATCGGGCTCAATACCGATAGGATACACTTCTGTCTGGAAGTCTTTACCCCACGCGATATGCTGCTTGCCGCTGCGAGTCGTGACTCGCGTTTGACTCGAAAGGCTATCCAGAAAAGCCAGGCGATCATTTTCGGTCTGGAACCCTAGCAGATCAAAGTCACACAACTGCTCCAGCAGTTCATCATGCGGCGGTAAAGCGTTAAAAATCTCCGGAGTCGGGAATGGAATATGCAGGAAAAAACCAATTCGGTTGTTCACGCCGCGTTTACGCAGCTCGCTGGCAAACGGTAACAGGTGGTAGTCATGCACCCAAATGATGTCGTTCTCTTTAATGAGGGGCAATAACTTATCCGCTAATAGCGCATTCACCCGCATATAGCCTTCCCATGCAGGACGCTGAAACTGTACCAGGTCCAGACGATAGTGGAACGCAGGCCAGAGAACCGCATTGGAAAATTGACAGTAATAATCTTCGTAATCTTGTTCGCTCAGGTTAAACGATGCCCAGGTAATATTACCTTTTGTCACCTTTTTTAATGGCTCATCCTCGTTACCTGTCTCGCCACTCCAGCCGAACCACAACCCGCCAGCCGCTTTTAGCGCGCCAAGCACGCCAACGGCGAGGCCGCCGGCGCCGCCTTTATTATCCGGGGGGGCAATTCGATTAGATACTACGACTAAACGACTCATAGCCATCTCTCCTGTTATTCATTACTTGTTGTTCTTGTTGTGGATAATTGATTTGTTCCAGCCAGCGCCAGACATCGGGTACGCTTTCCAGCCGCCATGCCGCCTGGGTTGCCCCGACGCCCACTTTTACGGAAATTCCGCCAGCGTGATTCACCACGCCAAAGCCAGCCTCATCGGTCAAATCGTCGCCCACAAAAACGGGAATCCGTCCCGCAAAGGGCGCCTCCTGCATAAAGGCAGCAATGGCTTCGCCTTTATTGGTTCCCTTAGGTTTGATTTCCACAACACATTTACCAGGCTGCAACGCCAGTTGCGGCCAGTGCTGCGTAACGTGTTGCGCAAGTGCCAACAGCGCCGCTTCATGCTCCGGAGCCTGACGGTAGTGCAGCGCAAACGCCATCCCCTTCGTCTCCAGCTCCGTTCCGGGCAGCGCTACAAGCGTCGAACGTAATAACGCCTCCACCTCACGGACTACCGCTTCAGGAAGGCGCACGATATGGGTTTTACCATTGATGTCACGACGCTCTGCCCCGTGAACGCCAGCGAGCGGAAAGCGAAAAGGCTTCGCCAAAGCATCCAGCTCAGTCATTGAACGCCCTGAAATCAATGCCAGTGCCCCTGCGTTGTGCGCCGCGAGACGGTCTAACAACTGAAGGATTTTATGCGGTACCACTACCTGATCGGGATGAGGCTTTATCTCTGCCAATGTGCCATCAAGGTCAAAAAAATACGCATAGTTCGCAGTGAGTTCGGGGGATACGGTTAACGGTTCTGCCACCCTGGTCTCCTCCTTATCATCATATTGAGACTCACAAACGGTCTCATTAGTCATGTAAGTATAGACAGTGTGACGCTGCTCGCCATTTAGAAAGACCATCGCCAGCCGGGGTAGCGGCTGGCGATGACGTGAAGCTATACTGTTTAGTTGAGTGTTAATTCATCAAATCGTACGCTTCGCTTTTTGCTTATAATGGTCGAAGATAACTGCTGCCAGAAGGATTCAGCCGCGAACCACGTACTGTGCAAAAGGTGAAATGTTGAGCAGGTTCATCGCGTTCTCCACCGTTCCTGATATCAGTACGCTCGCCACCACATATGAGATTTTTCCGAGGCCGCCTCTCAGGAAAACGCCCCCTAATACGCACGCAGAAATAACGATTAACTCATAACCCAGGGAAGTCATTGACCTGCTTTAGCGTTTTTTATGTAGGGTAAAATCAAACGATTTTTGTTAGAGAAGACGTAAAACGGTGCACTGTCTTTCATTCATTAGATAAATGCTGATGGCGGGAATAGTTTTAGCGGAAAATGACATAACCCAGAGCGAATTCATCAGCCAAAAGGCAGGAAAGCCAGCCCATTAATCCATAACATCAGCCAGCTAATCCTTATGGCCCTGGGTGAATAACGATTACCAGGGATAATAGATATGTTCAGCCTGTTCGCGAACCGGCGCATCGTCTCCCAGCAGTCTGGCGGAAAGGGTTAGCGCGAAATCAAAGACATGACCCAAGCCTTTGCCGCTAATTAAATTACCATCTTCAACAACGGGCGCATCCACATAGACACCTTCCGGAACCGCTTTCCACAGGTCGCCGGAACAGACATAACGACGCACCTTCAGCAATCCGTGAGCACCCAGCACCCTTGCCGCCGCGGAACAGATAGGACAAATAAATTTGCCTGCCGCATCATGACGCGCAACGAAAGCGATCACCGCCGGATTAGCCGCCAGATTAGCGCTCCCCTGCGGACCGCCCGGCAGCACTACCGCATCAAAAAGCGCCTGCTGGCGTTCACTCAGCGTGCTGTCCGCAACCATAGGAATATCATGGTAACTCACCACCGCCCGTGATTCAGCACACGCCAGCGTTTCGACGTCGATATGCAAACGTCGCAGAATATCAAGAGTAACAATGGCCTCTGCTTCTTCAAATCCTGGCGCCAACAGCACCGCGACCTTTTTCATTGACTGCTCCTTGTTAACGAGTCACCCAGCAAAACTGCGCTTAACCGAATAACGTGCTCGTATGATTAATGACATTAAAAATGATCTACCGCAAAATCGGCTAGTTTATAAAAACAGGCATATTTGCTCTCAACCGTTTATGCGTGTGATATCCAGACTGACTAATGTTTATTTTATTGAAATTAACATACTTAAAAGGCTTAACCCATGATCTGAAACAATCTTTCATAAAACAGAAAAAATAGAATATCTTTTATCTTTCAAATAGTTACAAGAATGACATACCAAAAATCATTACACCTGAAAAAATCACACCGCTGAAAATGTAAAAAAAGATAAACAATTGCATTTAAGGATTTTCTTATTTTTATTGACGCGCTATTCTCATTACCGATCGATAAACAGGAAATGAGATCGCATAAGGGACTGGCGGAACGGAGTTCTTCTGCTAAGAGTATTTATTGTGCATAGAGGTAAGAATGTGACAACGGCCCGTTGCATTCTCGTCTGTCATGCACATCAACACTTTCTGGAAATAAGGATATTGTTATGGCAGCTGTAGGAATGGTTCAAAAGCTCAACACGCCAATGAACCTTGAGTTTTACGCATCAAATCTTTACCTCCATCTAAGCGAATGGTGTTCTGAACACAGTTTAACAGGCACCGCCACCTTTCTTCGTACCCAGGCGCAAGGCAACGTGACGCAAATGATGCGCATGTTTAATTTTATGAAAAACGCCGGCGCCACCCCTATCGTTAAAGCCATTGACGTTCCGGGTGAAGAGCTCTGCTCTCTGGAAGAATTGTTCCAGAAAACCCTGGAGGATTATCAGCAACGCGCCAGCACGCTGTCGCGTCTGGCAGATGAAGCGAAAGCGCTGAATGATGCCTCAACGCTCGATTTTCTCCATACCCTGGAAAAAGAGCAGCAGCAGGATGGCGTACTTTTACAAACTATTCTCGAAGAAGTTCGCAGCGCTAAACGAGCAGGGTTATGTCTGGCGCAAACCGATCAGCATCTCCTTAACGTCGTGACCTATCAGCATCACTGATAGCGGCTCCCCGAGCGACAATATTGAGACGTTATTAGCCGGATAGCAACGCGAAGCAGCTTATCCGGCCTACACCGTTTCTGGTCTGTTTGCCAGAGGTGGCGCCTGTCGCTACTGGCGTATTATCGGCACATCATGCCAGCCGACAGGCGCTAAACGTCTCTGTCTTGTCCGGGCATTACCCCAGCATCTCACGTACAAACGCTTCTATTTCTTTATTCTGGCCGTTTTCAAACAAACATTGCTGGAAACGCGGCCCTGAAACCTCCGTTTTAACCAGTTCAGGATCGATAGCCCGCAGTGTATCCAGATAATTCTCTTTGACGACCGCGGCCTTAACCTGATTCAAAATGCCCGCATTGCGTACCTGCGGCGCTTTGCGCTCAGGCGGATACCCCTCACCTTTACGCCCGGTAAACGCTTTTTCAAAGATGAAACGCACGTTCAGCTCAGCGCCCCAGCCAAAGCCTTTCGCAAATGGCAGGGACAACGCATTGCCGTTGTTGATCTGCGCAAACAGAAAAGCATCTGCCGGATCGATGCAATAGCCACAAATGACACCTGGATGAATATTTAACGACATCAGCGCGCCCTGACCAGTGCCACAGCCAGTAACCACAAAATCAACCGCGTTTGCATTAAGCAGAATACTCGCCATGATGCCTAAATGAATGTACGTCAGGTGATGGTCATTTTCGTCGCACATGCCGACGTTAAAAACGGGAAATCCCTTTTCATTGGCGACGGCGCTAAGTTCGTTATAAATGATGGCATTTTTGCTGGCCTGGCTATTTTCCATCATCAGTGCAATTTTCATCGTGTTCCTCCTGAATGCAGACGGTCGCGCCTGCGTAAATCATGACGTTTTGCCCACATTACACATTTGCGAACACACATTCAAATTTAATGAAACGAAGCTTCATTAAATGAAAAGACGCTCACACATTTTCTGTTCCCGCTGTAAATCCCCTGCCGTTACCTTTAATCAAGGCGAATCCGTAAGTTATTCCAGCCATTGACGGTGCAAGACACGAGGTAGCATGGTCTGATACCGAACTGTCGGAGCGATTTTATGAAGCCTCTTATTTTTACTCTTTCACTGCTAGCCCTGACGGGATGCACCATTACTCGACAAGCGCAGGTCAGCGAAGCCAGCCCGATAAGCGGCATCGTGCGCCTGACGTATAACCAGCCGCTATATTTTACTTCACGGACAGATGACTATGTATCTCACGGGACCGCAACACGCGAATGCCAGCAGATGGGCTATGCCGATGCCGTTTCGTTTGGTCAGCCGGTAGGAACCTGTAGCATTTATGCGGGCTCGTTGTGTCTGAACACCCGATTTACCCTCTCCTGGCAGTGCCGGGGCCTTGCCGTCCCGCAAATCATGCCGCTTTATCATTAAGGCGGCTGGCTTAACGCCGACACCATGTACAATGGAGGAGAGTGCAGGGTCGCTATTGCCAGCATGAAGGTGCTGGCTTTTCTTTATTTTTATACGCTATACACTGGCGTTAATGCGTTTTATTCCCATTCGTATTTTTAATAATTAAATTTAATATTTTACCTTTTGCAAATAATAAAATAACAAATTATAGTGGCGCCACATTACCGTATATCTTTTGCTATTTGTGGAGCGGAACCATGCTGAAAACAGAAATGATCGACAAACTGAATGAGCAAATGAATCTGGAGTTGTACTCCTCCCTGCTCTATCAACAAATGAGCGCGTGGTGTAGCTATCACAGTTTTGAAGGCGCGGCCGCATTTCTTCGTCGCCATGCGCAAGAAGAGATGACGCATATGCAGCTCCTGTTTGACTACCTTACCGATACCGGAAGCCTGCCGCGCATTCATACCGTTTCTTCGCCCTTCGCTGAGTACGCCTCGCTGGATGAGCTGTTCCGCGCGACCTATGAGCATGAGCAGCTTATTACGCAAAAAATTAATGAACTGGCTCATGCCGCAATGACCAGCCAGGATTATCCGACATTTAATTTCTTGCAGTGGTATGTGGCAGAACAGCATGAAGAAGAAAAACTGTTCAAATCTATTATTGATAAATTAACGCTGGCGGGAAAAAGCGGCGAAGGGCTTTATTTCATTGATAAAGAACTCTCCACCCTGGATACGCAAAATTAATCCAGCACGTCCTTACACGGTGAGACGCGCTCTCACCGTGGCGTATTAATGGCGGCAGATTTTACTCTCATGCGTTGAAAAACCGTCCTCCACCGCAATAAACTTTCCTTTCGCCGCCAGAAACGCGACCAGTTCCGCCGCCGTCATATCTGACGCTGAACAGGTGTGAAATCGTGCCCGCTCGCCAAAGCGCGCTTTTATTGCCGCCTCCAGCGAGGTATGCGTGTACTGCTCGCCAGACTCAATCATCATGTTGAGTACTTCGTGACCGTGAATGGAATCCATAACCCCCCCTGAATAAAACTCGTAGCCTAATGTGTCCGTGTGCGAGCGACTTTGCGCTAGCGCAGGTTTGCGGCGGTTGCCCGCGTCTCCTCCCATATTCGCTTTTATGCCCGGAACTGTAAATTTTACAGTACACCCATTGTAACGACCATTTGACGAAAATAGCGTAATGCCTTACCCTGCGCCGCGGATATCACCGTTCTTTGTTACCGGGGTAGTAGAAAGCGTGAAAAACAGAACTCTGGGCAGTATTTTTATCGTGGCAGGCACCACTATCGGCGCCGGGATGCTGGCAATGCCGCTGGCAGCGGCTGGCGTTGGTTTCAGCGTCACGCTGGGATTGTTGATTGGCCTGTGGGCGCTGATGTGTTATACCGCGCTACTATTACTGGAGGTATATCAACACGTTCCGGCGGATACCGGACTGGGCTCGTTGGCAAAACGCTATCTTGGACGTTACGGACAGTGGCTTACGGGATTCAGTATGATGTTCTTAATGTATGCGCTCACCGCCGCCTACATTTCCGGAGCCGGAGAATTACTGGCATCCAGTATTAATAACTGGCTTGGCGCCACGCTCTCGCCCGCTGCCGGGGTGCTGCTGTTCACCTTTGTTGCCGGTGGGGTGGTGTGTGTGGGCACCTCGCTGGTCGACCTTTTTAACCGCTTCCTGTTTAGCGCAAAGATCATTTTTCTGGTCATCATGCTTGCGTTGCTCACGCCACATATTCATAAAGTAAATCTTCTTACGCTTCCTTTACAGCAGGGGCTGGCGTTATCCGCCATACCGGTCATTTTCACCTCGTTTGGTTTTCACGGAAGCGTACCGAGTATTGTGAGTTATATGAACGGCAACATTCGCCGGCTGCGTTGGGTCTTTATGACGGGTAGCGCCATTCCGCTAGTGGCCTATATTTTTTGGCAGCTCGCCACGCTGGGAAGTATCGACTCGCCGACATTCAGAGGGCTACTGGCCAGCCATGCCGGGTTAAATGGCCTGCTGCAGGCGCTCAGAGAAGTGGTCGCTTCGCCACATGTCGAACTGGCGGTCCACCTGTTCGCCGATCTGGCGTTGGCGACCTCTTTTCTGGGCGTAGCGCTAGGATTATTTGATTACCTGGCCGATCTATTCCAGCGCCGCAGTACGGTGTCCGGACGTCTGCAAACCGGGCTGATTACCTTTCTGCCGCCGCTGGCGTTTGCACTTTTCTACCCACGTGGATTTGTGATGGCATTAGGCTATGCCGGCGTAGCGCTGGCAGTGCTGGCACTGCTCATCCCTGCTATGCTGGTCTGGCAGTGCCGTAAACAGAGCCCTCAGGCGGGATATCGTGTGGCAGGCGGCACGCCAGCGCTGGCGCTGGTGTTTATCTGCGGCATTGTCGTGATTGGCGTCCAGTTTTCGATCGCACTGGGGTTTCTGCCCGATCCAGGTTAATGCCAGGCAAAGATTACCGGGCCTGGACGCCGTCCAGGCTCGATAATCGTCACGCTATGGCCGTTTACGAGCCATTAATGCAGGCAGCACTGCTTAAATTTTTTGCCGCTCCCGCATGGACAAGGATCGTTACGCCCCACTTTCACCTCTGCTTTTATCGGCATCTGTAGCGGCGTCGTGTGCGGATGCGCCATCCACCAGGCATGAAGCTCAAGTGCCGCGATACGGATAGCGTCAACGCTTTTATCGAACGCTTCCGGGCTCATTTTATCCAACAGCGCAAAGTTTTCTTCAGTGCCGTGTAAGGCAATCGCTTCCAGCGCCGGTTTTAGCGTATCCGGCAAGTCAGACCAGTCGGACAGCGACACTCCGCGCATGTAACCAAAGCACCATTCTTCAACAATCGTTAATTCATGGCCATCAACTTCTCGCAGGCCAAACAGCGGCTCGAACTGTTCTGGATAATCTTCAAGCCGGGCGGCTGTGTCCGCCATGTGCTGGAACACCAGATCCATAAATCGCGTCATTTCTTTTTCAGATGTCCAGCGCGGTACGTACGCGGGTCCCCCCCATATCGCGACCAGCCACTGTTCCGGCTCGATGGGACGCGGAGAACTTAGTACCGCAGTAATCAGACCGTCCAGCTCCGCGACATCCAAAATGGCCTGATCGGTATTGTATTTCGTCAGCACATCATCCAGCCATTCCAGCTCGTTCTCGTTTAATGGTTCCATTTTCATAACGCTTTTCCTCAGTGATGACTTCCGCCTGTAGGCCTCTTACATTGCAGCGGATAAAAATAATTTTTTTGCAGGCAGTTTGGATGGCAACCATCAGGGGCCAGATTAACACGAAATGAGGAGGATTCCGGAAGTTAACGCACAAAAGGAGGATCAGGGCGCAGATTTTCCGCCAGGAAACGCTCGCCCCACACAAAAGCGAGAGATGGGTTTCTCGCTATATTATACTCATGCTAACTTATACCACCGCCGCGGACAGATAAAACCGCCCTCTCAAATAGAGCTTATTTTCAGTAAAAAAGTGTTTAATGAGTTCGTCTACCGCTTCTCTGTCAGCAGAAAAGGTTATTTCCATAAACAGCGTATCGTACCCTATTTTGATATTTTTTTTCTTACAGTAAACACGGATCTCATCCTGCACACTCAGCAACGGCAGGCTAAATGTGTATAGCGGTTGCGGTTCTTTTTTCGCCGCTTTCTCAAAAACTTTAGTGACCAGATCCCCAAGATCGCGCTCTGATCGGGCACCGTTATTAAAATGCAATAAATTACGTCTTTTTACCACCCAGCCTCCAGCCAGATACCACCAGCAATAACTCTCACTTCAATGTGTGAGGCACATAATCACATCCAGAATCAGCTCCAGATAGTATTTCAAATAAACAGCCCGCACTATAGCGCATACTTTTTTCAGACACAGTTTACAGGGATACTCTCTTTATATCCACGCGCACGGTTGCCTTAATCATATCTTCCGCGATAACACAGTTTGTCAACCTATTCTATATAACCAAGCTTAAACAGAACCTTACCAGCCAGCGATATCAGCTCAGGATTTTCAGGATAAAAACGCAGTAACGGCAAAAATACTGCCTCACCGATAATGCTCCGGCTATTAGCATGGTTTGGGCGCAATCCCCAGATATTCTGATAAGTCATCGGCACAACCTGCCCATTCATGGTTGTGTTACCGATATACAGCATAATATGCCCTGGAATATAGACCAGCGTAGTAAACGGCTTTCCGTATCTGGTGAGATAATCGATCCGCATTTGGGGATTTTTATGACTAAGATCGACCACCCGTCCAGCCGCCTCTACCTGCGCGGATGAATGTCTGGGCAGGAATATGCCAAACGGCATTAACAGGCTGCGGACTTCGGCTGAACAATCATTATAAAAGTTAAAATTTCCCCAACCGTAGGGGGCGCCGTGCATTGCTTTCATTAGCACGGCGATATTTTCCGGCGTCATTTTCCACGGCATAGCCGTAAACTCGTTACCGCTTAGCCAGACCCAATGGATAAACGCGCGACCGTTGCTGTCGCGAACTGGCGCCGCAATGAGGAACTGGCCCGCCCGTTGATGCCGGAACGGTAAAATAGTGCCCGGCCGCCCGGTGAAATAATAGACGCCTGCGGCATGGACAGAAACCGGCGCGTTGATAAATGCCCCCAGTTGCTTGTGAGCGAGCAAAACCCACTGTGTTATAAATTTCTGATCCGTACTGGCAATATCTTCACTATGAACCCAGCCAGTTACCGCTGGTGAAACGACATATTGCCAGCGTTGGTCTTTGCTCTTCGTCAGCGTATAGACCGGCGTACCGGGACGCAGCGAAGACATTTGTAAATTATCAAACGGATACCCCTCGCCCGCCTGACGGGGATCGTTAAAGAGCGGGTCGTCCGTTGGCAGCGCTCTGACTAAACTTTCTCTGACCATAATGCCTCGCCGGGAGGCATTATAGATATTGTCAATCTGCGTATCCGTATTCCCTCTAACCTCCTCTTTCCAGCGAGAGGTATAAAGTCTGAAGTTTTCCCCCCAATAAGCACTGCCGTCGCTAAGAAACTGCTTAATACTGGCATCCCGGGCCTGTGCTGCGTTTTTTTTCAGCAATGCGGTAATATAAAAACCATTCCACGGCGAGTGCGCTTCACTGTCCATTCCGAAATAATGAGATTTTAGTGCGTTAAAGTAGCGTTGTTGGGTAGCACTATCAATAACCGGAATAGTGTAATCAGCCGAGTCCGGAGGTATCCATTTATCAACCGACTGTGAATAATCCGCTAACGGAAAGCGTGTTTTGGTCGGGTCAATATAGCTCCCTGTGAGAATTTCATCTTTGGCTGTTGATCGGTAGGTCGTCTGGTGGCAAGCGGTGAGGCACAATGGTATCAATAAAACGGCCCAGGTTTTCTTTTGCATCATCATCTCCGTAAAGCGGGGAAAGCATAATATAGAGACTAACCAAAACCGCCATTCACGAAAACCCGAAATTATCTGTAGTTGACCTGTTATTAAGACAATATTGCAAAACGTGATTAAAGCATGATGCGGATCACATTACCTTATGATGAATATTAGTTCGCTATCTACCTTTAATTAAATTGTGCAGAAAACACCCCTGAACAGTTATATATTCGTTTAATTTGCATAAATACTCCACTGACCCGCCCCTGTTTTTTTCAGACAATACATACTGTAGCGCGTCAGTTCTACTTTTTTTATATACTCTGCAAAGTCGTTTTCATCGACGTAGCCAATAAAATTACGCGCATCACATGTTGAAGAGGAAGGCTCTCCTGGAAGAGAGTAGATTACGATTGCACTCTCAGGCTCATACAAAATAAAAAAAGTAAAAAAGCGCAACCTACAATCCCAATATTAATGAAGCTAATAAATAATTTTGCATTATCGGTATATTTCACTGGCAGACCTACTCTCTTTAATAAAGCAGGCATGAAACATATCAGCATTTTTATACAGATTAATGGATTTTATCGGCTGATTTACCCGACGTTTAGTATTTACCGGGCATAAGTTCTTGCGGGTCGGTAGCACATAACTGTTGTACTGGCAGAAATGCCGCTACCGGTGTTTTTTACTGTGTATCGCACTGGAGAGTTCACGCTCGCGGTCGGCATACAAATTGAAGGCACAAAAAAACCACCCGTAGGTGGTTTCACGACACTGCTTATTGCTTTGATTATTCTTGTCTTTCCCATGGTACCCGGAGCGGGACTTGAACCCGCACAGCGCGAACGCCGAGGGATTTTAAATCCCTTGTGTCTACCGATTCCACCATCCGGGCTCGGGAAAAATTGGAGGCGCGTTCCGGAGTCGAACCGGACTAGACGGATTTGCAATCCGCTACATAACCGCTTTGTTAACGCGCCAAATTTTTTGGCTTTTCAGCCAGCATCCGCTTTACGCCAATGCTTTTAAACTGGAGCGGGAAACGAGACTCGAACTCGCGACCCCGACCTTGGCAAGGTCGTGCTCTACCAACTGAGCTATTCCCGCAGTATCAAGCAACTTTGTTAATCACTTGATTTTGTTATCGTCTGGCAATCAGTGCTGCCGTTCGATGCGTTGCATTCTACTTACCTGACGCACTGAGTCAACGATATTTTTCGTCACTCACGATCGTTTGCTGAAATTTGCGGCGAAACGATCACTGATCAAGCAAATCTCCACGTGCAGCGCTCAAATATTGCAACATGGACCACAATGTTAGCACCGCTGCGACAAAGAAAAGCGCGATCCCGGCATACTCTACCCAGATATTCGGACGCCACAAGAGCCACGCCAGCGCCACCATCTGCGCGGTAGTTTTGACTTTACCGATCCAGGAGACCGCTACACTACTGCGTTTGCCCAGCTCCGCCATCCATTCACGCAGAGCAGAGATAATAATTTCGCGGGCTATCATCGTCGCCGCAGGTAACGTCACCCACCAGCTATGATAATGCTCGGTGACCAGCACCATGGCGATCGCCACCAGCACCTTGTCGGCGACGGGGTCGAGGAAAGCACCGAAACGCGTACTCTGGTTCCAGCGTCGCGCCAGAAAGCCGTCAAACCAGTCGGTAATCGCAGCAATACAGAAAATCAGCGCGCTGACCATCGGCGCCCAGGCGAACGGCAAATAAAACACCACGACAAAGAATGGAATCAGGATGACGCGAAACAGCGTGAGCAACGTAGGGATATTAAATTGCATAGTGACGGGTAACTATCTGTTGTCAGTGAAATTACCCCTATGTTGCTACAGTGGCCTCAATGTTTCAACGACCAGAAGATCTTTTCTGCCAGACCTTGCGAAATACCCGGCACTTTTGCAATTTCTTCTACGCTGGCGTTACGTAGTCCTTGCAAACCGCCCATATATTTCAGCAGCATCTGGCGACGTTTAGGCCCAACGCCTTCAATAGTTTCCAGCGTACTGGTATTTTTAACCTTCGCGCGTTTTTTACGGTGCCCGCCGATCGCGTGATCGTGCGACTCATCGCGAATATGCTGAATAACATGCAGCGCCGGCGAGTCCGGCGGCAGGCTAAACCCCTCGCCTTCCGGTTCAAAAAAGAGTATTTCCAGACCGGCCTTTCTGTCCGCGCCTTTGGCGACGCCAAGCAGCAAAGGACGATGCTTATCCCAGGGGACATCCAGCTCAGCGAAAACGGCTTTCGCCTGGGCGAGCTGCCCTTTTCCGCCGTCGATCAGAATAACATCCGGAATCTTACTTTCTTCTATGGCCTTGCCATAACGCCGACGTAGCACCTGATTCATCGCCGCGTAGTCATCACCCGGCGTGATGCCCGCGATATTATAACGACGATACTCGGCGCGTAACGGCCCGTTAGCGTCAAATACCACACAGGATGCGACCGTTTGCTCCCCCATGGTATGGCTGATGTCAAAACACTCCATCCGCTTGATCGCAGGAAGTTTTAATACCGCCGCCAGCGCGGTCAAACGCTGCGTGATGGTGGACTGCTGCGAGAGTTTAGTGATTAAGGCCGTTGCCGCGTTGGTCCGCGCCAGCTTGAGATAACGGGCGCGATCGCCGCGCGGTTTTGTCTGGACATGAATACGCCGTCCGGCAAGTTCCGACAACGAATCGGCCAGCAGCGTTTTATCACTCAGATTAAAATCGAGCAGTATCTCGCCCGGTAGCGTGCGCATCTGGCTACCCTGCAGGTAAAACTGCCCGACAAAGGTTTCCACCACTTCGCCCAGTTCCGTACCGCCAGGTACTTTTGGAAAATAGCTGCGGCTGCCCAGCACCTTACCCTGGCGAATAAACAGCACATGCACACAGGCCATACCCGCATCAAAAGCCACGCCGATAACGTCGAGATCGTCGCCCGCATTGGAGACAAACTGTTTTTCCGTGACCCGGCGTACCGCCTGGATCTGATCGCGAATACGCGCCGCCTCTTCAAATGCCAGATCCTGGCTGGCCTTTTCCATCCGGGCAATCAGCTGTGTTAAGACCTGGTCGTCCTTACCGGACAAAAACAACCGGACATACTCCACCTGTTGCGCATACTCCTCCTCGCTGACCAGTCCTGCAACGCAGGGGCCTAAACAGCGGCCAATCTGATATTGCAGGCAAGGACGCGAGCGGTTGCGATATACGCTGTTTTCGCACTGGCGGATAGGGGAAATTTTCTGTAACAGCGCCAGCGTTTCCCGCACGGCATAGCCATTAGGAAATGGGCCGAAGTACTCGCCTTTCGCATGTTTGGCGCCACGGTGCATCGCCAGACGCGGATGGGTATCGCCGCTCAGAAAAATAAAAGGATAGGATTTATCATCACGCAACAACACGTTGTAACGCGGTTGATACAACTTGATGTAATTATGCTCAAGCAGCAGCGCTTCCGTTTCGGTATGCGTTACCGTGACATCAATGTGTTGAATTTGCGCAACTAGCGCTTCGGTTTTACGCGAAGCCAGGTTGCTGCGAAAGTAGCTGGAAAGACGCTTTTTCAGGTCTTTTGCTTTACCGACATAAATAACCGTACCGCCGGCGTCATACATACGATAGACACCGGGTTGGCTGGTAACGGTTTTCAAAAACGCCTTTGCGTCAAATATTTCACTCACTGGCTTGTTAACGTCTCCGCATTACACAGGCCATGGCGGATTGCCAGGTGAGTCAGCTCAACATCACCATGAATGTTTAATTTACTGAACATACGATAGCGATAGCTGTTCACCGTTTTAGGACTGAGATTCAGCTGTTCTGAAATCTCATTGACCTTCTGACCCTTGGTGATCATCAGCATAATCTGCAACTCGCGTTCAGACAAACTGGCGAACGGCGTTTCCGTTTTTGCAGGCTCAATCTGACTGAGCGCCATCTGCTGAGCGATATCGGAGGCGATATAACGTTGTCCGGAATACACCGAACGAATAGCGCTCACCACCTCCTGAGGCGCAGCGCCTTTGCTGAGATAGCCAGCTGCGCCAGCCTGCATCACTTTGGCGGGCAACGGGTTCTCCGTATGGACGGTCAGCATGATCACTTTGATATCCGCTGTCGATCGGGCAATTTTACGCGTCGCCTCAAGGCCGCCAATACCGGGCATGTTCATATCCATCAGCACGACGTCAACGGCGTTAGTACGGCACCATTTTACCGCATCCTCTCCGCAGCACGCTTCACCGACAACTTTAATGCCCTTTATATCTTCAAGAATGCGTCGTATCCCTGCGCGCACCAGTTCGTGGTCATCAACAAGAAGAACGTTGATCAAAGGAATATCTCCAGAATAGGGATAACGCTACTGATAGTTAATCGTCCTTATATTAGCTGGTTTTATCTCAACTTTGAAACGTAAAAAAACACCGGGTATTAGATTTTGCTCTCGTTTTTGGAAATTATGTTGTACGTCATGTGGCAACTGCCAACGTTGTAGCCCCTTCTGACGGCTCTGTTCCAGGCTGCTATTTCATAATGGTGACAAAAATTTCACGTTCCGCTGTCTAAACACTAATTAGGGAATCAACTTTGTAACAATAATTAACGAGTAAAATACGCGTAATAAACAAAGAATGAAGAAAATATATGCATCACGCGGAAACGTTTATTTTGTGGGTAACCCCTCCGCTTTTTGATCAAAAAACAACCACTGCTATTTTTAGCGTAGCTTATGGTATACTCCGCCGCCTTAACATCTGCTATCGCACATTTTCACTGAAACATAACGAGGAAAATAAATGAGTACGCCTGATTTTTCCACCGCTGAGAATAATCAAGAACTGGCTACTGAAGTCAACTGCCTGAAAGCCATGTTAACACTGATGCTGCAGGCGATGGGCCAGGCCGATGCAGGGCGCGTGATTCTTAAAATGGAAAAACAGATCGCGCAGATGGATGATGAAGCACAAGCGGCGGTATTTTCCAGTACGGTTAAGCAAATTAAACAGGCTTACCGCCAGTAGTAAAAAACCGGCTGTTAGCATCGCTTTCAGCCGGTTTCGCGTCTGGCGTGAAGCATCGTCAGCACGTCATATCAGACCTGTCGCCGCAGCGTAGCAGGCAATCTGTGTTTTATTTGGCGCATTGAATTTCTTCTGCATGTTTTTCTGATGGAAGTTAACGGTATTTTCAGAAATCGACAGAATAATGGCGATCTCCGATGAGGTCTTCCCTTCCGCCGTCCACTTCAGAATCTCTTTCTCACGTTTACTGAAACGCATCTCAGGCGCCATCACCATGTCGTCTTCAAATCTTGTCAGCGCCGAAAGACTCTCCCGCGCCAGCAGTTGCAACCTCAGCTCCACTTCATCGTAGGTAAACGAGGAGCAGCGTAAACTGCTACGGGAGAAAGATAAAAAGCCCAGCGCCCGGTTCGGCAACATCACACACTGGGTTACGCCTCTGCGTAATCCGAAACGCTGGGCGGCATCCCACATCGCCTGCGCTTCATGAAATAGCACGTCATCCCAATGTAAATGACCCTGCCTGAAATTTTCCGGCTTTAATACCGGATCGATCGCAAAATAGTTTTCGGACTGGTAATGCGTTACCCACGCCGGAGGATAAGTGGTACGAAGCGATATTTTAGGCCGGGTAAAGGGGACGGGATGACGAACACACAGGGCATAATAATCAAATTCCAGCCGCTGTGTCTGATATTGCAATTCAGTATAAACATCCTCTGCTGCCGCCATCTCCTGAAAGCGTAACAACATTGCGCGTCGCCAGGTGAAGAAATCATTTTCCTGCATATTTTATGGTCACGCCTTTGATATTGATAATCATTATTATGAATAGCTTAAATTAACACATAAATAGTATTTATATATAAGAAATATCGGACGAAACGTAGAATACTTGAGCGGCATTACAGTTTTTTGGCTTCCGCCAGAGAGCGAGGTTAATAATCTGGCAGAATGACTTCATAATTATTCATTGCGCTCGCCCGAGGCGCGGCTAATTCGGGCGAGCGTTGAAAAGGTATTATTTCACTAAAAATTTCTCAAGGAACTGGCGGGTACGCGGATGCTGAGGCTCGGCGAACAAGGTTTTCGCCGGCCCCTGCTCGACGATTTGCCCCTGATCCATAAATATTGCCCGGTCAGCCACGTCACGCGCAAAGCCCATTTCGTGAGTAACGATCACCATCGTGCGCTTTTCCTGCGCCAGCTGGCGAATCGTATTAAGCACCTCGCCGACTAATTCAGGATCAAGCGCCGACGTGGGCTCATCAAACAGAATCACTTCCGGGCGCATCGCCAGCGCGCGCGCAATCGCTACGCGCTGCTGTTGCCCGCCCGACAGGCGGCGCGGATAACGGGTCTCTTTACCGGCCAACCCGACTTTGGCTAACAGTTCCCGCGCCAGCGCCGTCGCCTCGGCTTTCGGCTCTCCCTTTACAATCACCGGACCTTCAATGATATTTTCCAGCACGGTACGATGCGGGAACAGGTTAAAACTCTGAAAGACAAAGCCGACATGCTGACGTAGCTGGCGAATCAACCCTTTTTGCTGGCTGAATGGGCGGGCGGTATCGATGATAATATCGCCCACTTTAATGGTGCCCGCTTCCGGTTGTTCCAGCAGGTTAATGCAGCGTAATAACGTTGTCTTCCCTGAGCCGCTCGGGCCGATAATGGCGACGACTTCTCCGGGCTTTACCTCAAGGTCGATACCGTGCAGCACCGTTTGACCATGAAATTTTTTGACCAGGTTGGTGACTTCGATCGCACTCATTTTGGCTCTCTCTCCTGGCGGTTAAGCTGGTTTTCAAAATAGTTTTGCAGTGCCGATAAGACGGTCGCCATTACCCAGTAGATTAACGACGCGGCCAGATACATGGTAAACACCTCCAGCGTTCGCGAGGTAATTAACTGCGCCTGGCGGAACAACTCCGGCACCTGAATCGTCGCGGCGAGCGACGTATCTTTCACCAGGCTGATAAAGCTGTTGCTCAACGGCGGAAGCGCAACGCGAGCCGCCTGCGGCAAAATAGCGCGACGTAGCGTTTGCCACGGCGTCATGCCAATGCTCGCCGCCGCTTCCCATTGCCCCTTGTCGATAGCCGAGATCGCCGCGCGCAGCGTCTCGGACGTGTAAGCCGCGGTATTGAGCGATAAACCAATCATCGCCGCCGGGATAGGGTCCAGCTCAATCCCAAATTGCGGCAGGCCGTAATAGATCATAAATAACTGGGCGATAAGCGGCGTACCGCGAAAAATCGAGATATAAAAGCGCGCCAGCCAGCGAACCAGCCATAGCGGAGACATCCGCATCAGCGCCAGCACAAATCCCAGCAGCAGACCAAAAAACATACCGCCAATACTCAGTTGCAGGGTAAAGACGGCGCCTTTAAGCAAATACGGCAGCGATTCAATAACCAGTTGGATACTTTCTTGCATTCGCGTTGATTACCTGGAGGTTATACATGAGGATGGTAGGCAAACAGCGCAGGCGCCCCACCGGTGTGAATAAAGAGAATCGGCCCGTCATCGTTAAAGCGTTTCTGGCTGATGCCGTCTATCAGACCCGCCATCGCTTTGCCGGTATATACCGGATCCAGCAACACCCCCTCCAGGCTCGCCAGCAGTTTCACCGCCTCCATCCCCGCGTCATTTGGCACGCCGTAACCCGGGGCAAAATAGTCATCCCATAAATGAATATCCGCCGTCGCCGTCAGCGCCAGCTGACCGGCAATAGCCTGCTGCAAGGCAATCACTTTGGGTTTCTGCTCGGCGACAGAACGTGAAACGGTCACGCCAATCAGTTCGACGTCAGGCATCAGATGTTCCAGCCCGACAGCTAACCCGGCGTGCGTTCCGGCGCTGCCGGAGGCCACCACCACCGAAGAGAGCCCGACAACTTCTTCACACTGCTGGGCGATTTCCAGGGCGCTCTCTACGTATCCCATTGCCCCCAGCGCGCTGGAGCCGCCGACCGGAATCACATAGGGCCTGAACCCTTGCGCTTCAATGCGCGTCGCCAGCGTTTGCAGCTGCGCATCCGGATCGGTTAGCGCATCGCACATCTCAATTTGCGTATTAAATAAATCCAGTAACAGGCGATTACCATTCGTCAGGTAATTTTCCGCGGTGGTACCGATTGGATTTTCCAGCAAAGCGACGCAATGCAGCCCCAATTTGGCCGCGACCGCCGCCGTCTGACGGACATGGTTCGACTGAATCGCCCCTGCGGTTATCAGCGTATCCGCCCCTTCTCGCAGCGCGTCGGCCACCAGAAACTCCAGCTTACGCAGTTTATTGCCGCCCATTGCAATGGGCGTAACGTCATCGCGCTTAATGTAAATCTCACGGCCAAGATAATCAGACAATCGCGGCAGGTATTCGAGCGGGGTCGGCGCGCCAATAAGCTCCAGGCGAGGAAAGCGCGTTAAGTGATGTAGTGGCATTGAGCCTCCGGTAACGTTGTGGTGTGTTCTTTTTATTATGCACGTTGATCTAACGGAAATAAAAAAGGCGCCGATTCACGCGCCTCCGTTTGCTGACATAGTATGAGGTTGATATTGCCCGGCGGCGCACTGCCTGCCGGGCAACGTAGAGCATTATTGGGTCACGTCAGCGCCAAACCATTTTTCGGAAAGCGCTTTTAAGGTGCCATCTTTTTGCATTTCCGCAATGGCGTTATCTACCGCCTTCAACAAGTCTTCGTTGCCTTTACGTAACGCAACGCCGGACTCCTGACGCGAAAACGCATCACCGGTGACGGCCAGCGTACCTTTGGTTTTTTTCACCAGATCCAGCGCCGCCAGACGATCGACTAAAATCGCGTCAATACGGCCTACGCGCAGATCCTGATATTTTGTAGGATCATCGTCATAAGTACGGATATCCACGCCCTGAACATGTTGACGTAGCCATTCTTCATAGTTAGTCCCCAGCCCAACGCCGACTTTTTTGCCCTGCAGATCAGCCGCCGTTTTGATCGTGCCTTCATTGCCTTTTTTCACCAGCGCCTGAACGCCGGAGACAGTATAAGGCGTAGAGAAATCATATTTTTTCTTGCGGACGTCTGAAATCGTGACCTGGTTTATCACTACATCAATGCGTTTAGAGTCCAGTGACGCCAGCATTCCGTCCCATTTGGTCGGCTTCAACGACACTTTAACGCCCAGATGTTTTGCCAACGCCTCGGCGAAATCGACTTCAAAACCGGTTAATTTGCCGTCGTCGCCCTGAAAGCTAAACGGCGGATAGGTACCTTCCAGCCCTACCAGCAGCGTGCCGCGTTCTTTAACTTTGTTCAGCAAACCCTCATCGGCAAAGCTCTTCGCGCTCATTCCCGCCACCAGCGCTACAGCCATTACTCCCATCAGTGCCTGACGTCCCAGCAGTGCTAATTTCATAGTAACCCCGAATATTGCCGTTAATGACCATAGACTATGTCCCGCCATGGCGCATCGTCACGTCTCGCGAGCCTTTGGGGGACTCAGCCTAATGTAGAAGGTTTGCCACGTTTCACCAACACGACTCTGCTACATCTTATGCTTTTTTAATATATATCAGAACTGGCGGTAAAGGGGGATTTCTGTCTGGGCGCAATCTGCTGATGCGCTTTATATTGCTGGTATTTACGCAGTGCGATACGATAATTATTGGTGCTGGTTTCCGGCAACCATGGTGCCAGGCTTTCATCGAGAAAACCGTCCTGCAGCAGATCGTGGGAAATGTTTTGCTCGCTGAGGTAGTTGCCAAGACGTCGTAAACGCACGACATATTCCCGCACCGTGCCATGGCTCATCTCGGTTTGTTCAAACAAATACTGCTTGAAACCGATAATATCGAAAAAATCACTCTGCTTTTTGCAGTGCAAATCGCCGCAAAAGCGACACAGCGCCACCCACTCCTTCTGCTCCCGCTGCCAGGCAGCGTCGTCAAGTAGCATATCCAGCTGTGAAATAGCGATTTTATTAACGATCTTGCCACGGCGAACCAGCGTAATGCGGTCGAGCAGTTTGTGACAATGCGCGCAATGCGTCTGGCTGTGTTTAAAGTCTTTAAGATAGCGGCTCAAGGGCCGCCTTTTAGGTTGCTGCACCGTCATGAGAACTCCTGGTAGTCTATACGTTGTGCGGCACTTTTCGGGTGCGACCATGCGCGACCTATAACTTACCCAGTTTGGTGCGTAATCGTTTGATGGCCTGACTATGCAACTGGCTGACCCGCGATTCGCCAACTTCCAGTACCGCGCCAATCTCTTTGAGGTTGAGCTCTTCCTGGTAATACAGCGTTAACACCAGTTGCTCGCGTTCCGGCAGCGATTCAATCGCGTCCATTACCCGCTGTCGCAGGTCGCCCTCCAGCAGTTGATGTAACGGGTTTTCCTGTTGATGTTCTTCAGTCACCAGTTCGATGCTATCGCCATGCTCTTCCCGCCACTCATCGTAAGAGAAAAGTTGGCTGTTGTTGGTATCGAGCAACATCTGACGATACTCCGCAACAGGGATGCCAAGACGTTCCGCCACTTCGGTTTCCGTCGCATTACGCCCCAGTTCCTGCTCCAGTTGTCCCATCGCCTGCGCCACTTCGCGGGCATTACGCCGGACGCTACGCGGCACCCAATCGCGGCTGCGTAATTCATCCAGCATCGCCCCACGAATACGCTGCACTGCGTAAGTGGTAAATGCCGTTCCTTGCAAAGCGTCATATCGGTCGACCGCATTTAATAACCCGATGCCGCCCGCTTGTAGCAGATCGTCCAGTTCCACGCTCGCCGGCAATCGCACCTGCAGGCGCAATGCTTCGTGACGCACCAGCGGTACATAACGCTGCCACAGCGAGTGTTTATCCATTACACCTTCAGCGGTATACAGTGAATTCACGATAAACAGCCCTGCGTTAAATGAGTTATCGGCATGATTATCCGTTTCTACAGAGGGTTCTATCGAAGGAATAAGGCTATAAAAGAAGGGTTATTTCACTTATGTAACCTGTAGCGCCTTTTTAGCGGTTCAAAGAGCAGAATAAAATCAGCCAGATAGGATAAACGGGATGCGCAAAAGCCCACCCCGAACAAAACTATGTCAGAAGATGAATCATCGACAGATCGTCGCCAGTACGCACCGTTTCTATATGGCGATGAAAATTCGCCGCCACCTCGCTGTTATGCTGGCTGCGGGAGTGAAAGCTATACACAATATTGGTAACGTCATCCCACTCAAGCCGCCCGCGCTCATGCACGCTGGCTGCCGTTAATAGATTAATAAAGGCATATTCCGCCACGATAATATACAGCGCGCGTAACGGGTCGACATTCGGCTGGTTGGGGAAATTATTTTCCCAAATTTTATAGAGAATTAAATTTCTAAAGGCCCAGTTCTTCTGCTGCTCATCCGCCTGTAAACAGCGCGCTAATGAGGACTCAATATCGCTAACCTTCTGCTCCATTGAAACGCCCTCTTCCGCCGTCAGCACCCGCAGAAGACACTGGATATAGTGATCGAGGACATAGCTTCCTCTGCTCGGTGGGAGAGCCCTGAAATAATCCTGCATCAACAGTACCAGGGATGTTTTGAATTTCTTATCCGGCGTAATATTAGCGAGTTCCTGAGTTAACGAACCGGACTGCAACTGGGAAACTAACGTGCCATACACTTGCTCAATCTCCCCTAATGCAGCGTCATCAATCCGGGGAAACTTCTGCACGTACATTACAAACTTGATCAACGCGTATAATGCCGCATCCGGATTGCTGGCAGCATGGTTAATCAAACTCAGGCAAAACAAGTTAAGTAGTTTTTGCTGTGGGGAGAATAGCGGCGCGGTATTGTACTTCTGCTGAATGATCGCCTTTTCATTGAGTGTTACCGCATCAGTATCGTTTAAAATATGCGCAGTCACTTCCGGGCAGGCAAGGCTTAGAGAATGTCGTACCTCGTTTTTATAAGTATGGAACACCCGCGGAAACGTAGTGCAGGTATAACTTAATGCTTTAGCTCCCAGTGTTTTTTGTACCTTGCACAGACGATCGTCATCCAGATAAGGGCAGCTTCCTGTCCCAGATGGTAATTTAATCTCCCCCCAGTTATTTGGGTCTTTCTTTAAAAGAATAATACTATTTTTGGCAATCTCTCTGATGGTTACATCCTTGCTGGTAAGGTACTTTTTGACCGTCGTCTTATCCAGCGTGATTTTCCAGCCCTTACAACAGTGATCGCGGCAGGCCGAGCCAGAACAGGAAAAGCGGGTGACAAAGGCAGGTTCAGTGACGGTGATTTCTTTCATTACACAGGCTCCGGAATTAAAAAAGGCAGCTTTCGCTGCCTTGATTGTGTACCACGTGTCGGTGAATCAATCGCCGGATTAACGCAGTAAAGAGAGGACGTTTTGCGGAACCTGGTTAGCCTGCGCCAGAACGGAAGTACCAGCCTGCTGCAGAATCTGCGCTTTAGACATATTAGAAACTTCCGTTGCATAGTCAGCATCTTCGATACGGCTACGCGCGGAGTTCAGATTGGTTACCGTATTGCCAAGGTTGGTAATGGCTGAATCAAAACGGTTTTGAATTGCCCCCAGAGAAGAACGAACTGCGTCCACTTTTGACAATGCAGAATCAATTGAAGCCAGTGGGTTAGCGGTACTTTTCTTGGCTGCGGCAGCGTCTTCATTGATTAATGTACTTACGCCAGAAGCTGTTTTATCAATAAACATGGTTTTGCCAGCTAAGGTGATCTTATCACCCGTGGCGTTAGCAGTATATTCAGCCCCATTTACTGTAATTTTACTTTCGCCCTTAACAGCATTGTTTGCTTCCAAATCAGAAAGTTTCGCACTCTCGTTTTTGGTTTTATCATCAAAAGTAAACTTACCGTTCACTACAGATGTATAAACATTTTTGCTTGATTGTAAGGTAGCAGCATTAACATCCGTCGCTCCAGTGGCAATATCAGCGACAGTTAACGTAACTTTTTCACCATTGATGGTAGTAGAAACCTTACCATTACCGTCATCACCAGTTTTTGTATCAATAGTAAAAGTCACGCCTTTATAATCAAAGGTATCTCCTTCCTTACCACCTTTAATGGCACCAGCTATCGCTTTGGCTTCAGCGGTACCAGCAGTAGATTTAGTGGTCTTAAAGAGATCAACCGCAGTGTTATTTTCCGCATCGTCAGTTGTTAACTGACCGTTTGCTGCATTTACATATACTTTATCCGGTGCTGCTGCATCAGTCACTACAGCACCGGAATTAATATCTACACGATATTTATCGGCACCCGCTGCATAGGTGTCGTAACCCGTAACATTCTTGAAGCTGGATTTCAGATCACCCACTGTCGCTTCTTTTGGCCCATTAACATTGAACCCATCAAGGCCAAGGCTTTTCACATCAATTTTTTGCAGATCGATGGTAATGGTTTCACCATCGTTAGCACCAACCTGGATTTTCATCTGGTTGTCCTGAGACAGGACTTTAACACCGTTAAATTGAGTCTGATTAGAAACGCGATCGATTTCTTCCAGACGTTGCTGAATTTCATCCTGGATAGATTTCAGATCGGAATCAGAGTTAGTCCCGTTAGTGGCCTGAACAGACAACTCACGCACACTCTGCAGGTTGTTGTTGATTTCATTCAGCGCACCTTCAGTGGTCTGCGCAATAGAAATGCCGTCGTTAGCGTTACGGGAAGCCTGAGTCAGACCTTTGATATTAGAAGTGAAGCGGTTAGCAATCGCCTGGCCTGCCGCATCGTCTTTCGCGCTGTTGATACGCAGACCAGAGGACAGACGCTCAATAGCGGAACTCAGTGAGGACTGAGATTTGTTCAGGTTATTCTGGGTCAACAGCGACAGGCTGTTTGTATTAATGACTTGTGCCATGATCTTTTCCTTATCAATTACAACTTGATGTTATTGGGCTGTTGCCCACGGTTTCTCACCGTAACCCTTGTATCGGCACCTGAATTTCGAACTTTAGAAAATTTTTCACTTCCCCCGATCTTTTTCTTAGCCTGCGAAATAGCCGCTTTATGCATCATTATTCCACGCATTATTTTTGCAAAATTATCATTAAACTTTGCTTCCAGATTGCCGATAACGCGTTTAACTACTGTTTGCAATCGAAAGGAAGATGGCATGGCTTCAATTTCATCATTAGGTGTAGGGTCAAACTTACCTCTGGATTCACTGCTGACTAAACTGACCAACGCTGAAAAAGGACGCTTAACGCCGATCACACAGCAGCAGAGTGCTAATACGGCCCGTCTAACGGCATACGGTACTTTAAAAAGTGCACTGGAGAAGTTTCAAACAGCAAACACGGCGTTAAATAAAGCCGATCTGTTTAAAAGTACGAATGTCACCAGCAGTACAGAAGACCTGAAAGTCTCGACGGAAGCTGGGGCCGCACCTGGAACTTATGTGGTTAGCGTAACTCAGTTAGCACAAGCACAATCTTTGAGTACAGCAACCAAAATTACATCTACCAAAGAAGTGCTGGGAGATACCACATCTGACAGCCGTACCATAAAAATTGAACAGAAAGGCCGTAAAGAACCACTTGAAATCAAGCTCACTAAAGATCAAACCTCTTTAGAGGGTATCCGTGACGCCATTAATGATGCTGACAGTGGTATTTCCGCCAGTATCGTTAAAGTTAAAGAAGGCGATTATCAGCTTGTACTGACCGCAGATAGTGGCACGGATAATCAAATGACTATCTCTGTGGAAGGCGATAGCAAACTCAGCGATCTGTTGTCCTATGATAGTAGTACTGGCACGGGCAAAATGAAGCAACTGGTTGCTGCAGATAATGCTTTGTTAACCGTTAACGGCATTGCTATTGAGCGACCGAGTAATAAAATCACTGACGCTCCACAAGGCGTGACGCTTGAACTAACCAAAGAAGTAAAAGATGCCCGTATTACCGTCACAAAAGATAATGAAAAGGCGACCGAAGCCGTCAAAGGTTGGGTTGATGCCTACAACTCACTGCTTGATACCTTTAGTTCATTAACAAAATATACAGAGGTTGATCCAGGGGCTGAAGAACAGGACAAAAACAACGGTGCACTACTTGGAGATACCGTGGTGCGAACGATTCAAACTGGAATCCGCGCTCAGTTCGCTAATGGTGCAAGTACAGGTACATTTAAGACCCTGAATGAAATTGGTATTACTTCTGATGGTACCACCGGAAAACTAAAAATTGATGATACCAAGCTTAAAAAAGCGCTGGATGAAAATACCGCTTCTGTACGTGAGCTGCTGGTAGGTGATGGTAAAGAAACGGGGATCACCACCAAAATTGCCACCGAAGTGAAAAGTTATCTGGCCGATGACGGCATTATTGACAGCGCCCAGGACAGTATTAACGCCACGCTGAAAAAGCTGACTAAGCAATATCTGACCGTCAGCAGTAGCATTGACGACACCGTTGCCCGTTACAAGGCCCAGTTTACCCAACTGGATACCATGATGAGTAAGCTGAATAACACCAGTACTTATTTGACCCAGCAATTTAATGCTATGAACAAGTCCTGATAACAGAGGTTACCATGTACACCGCGAGCGGTATCAAAGCTTATGCGCAAGTCAGCGTGGAAAGCGCCGTGATGAGCGCCAGCCCGCATCAGTTGATTGAAATGTTGTTTGATGGCGCGAATAGCGCTCTGGTGCGCGCTCGCCTGTTTTTAGAACAAGGCGATGTTGTCGCGAAAGGTGAAGCGTTAAGCAAAGCCATCAATATTATCGATAACGGGCTGAAAGCCGGCCTCGATCAGGAAAAAGGCGGTGAGATTGCGACGAATCTTTCCGAGCTATACGACTATATGATTCGCCGTTTACTGCAGGCTAATTTGCGTAACGACGCTCAGGCCATCGAAGAAGTGGAAGGGTTACTCAGCAATATTGCAGAAGCCTGGAAGCAGATTTCACCGAAAGCATCTTTCCAGGAGTCTCGTTAATGACCTCAACCGTGGAGTTTATCAACCGTTGGCAGCGTATTGCGCTGCTCAGTCAATCGCTGCTTGAACTTGCGCAGCGAGGTGAATGGGATCTCTTACTGCAACAAGAGGTCTCCTATCTGCAAAGTATTGAAACGGTGATGGAAAAGCAAACTCCACCGGGCATTACGCGAAGTATTCAGGATATGGTCGCCGGATACATCAAACAAACGCTGGATAATGAGCAGCTCCTGAAAGGGCTGCTGCAACAGCGACTGGATGAACTCAGTAGTTTGATCGGACAATCCACCCGCCAAAAATCACTCAACTACGCTTATGGCCGTCTTTCCGGTATGTTACTCGTGCCAGACGCGCCTGGCGCCTCATAATATTTTCCCGTCTCGTATGAAAATTCTTCCATACTCCAGAGGTCGGCTAAACGACTTCTGGAGCACGGAAGATGAAAAACCCCACGTTATTGCAGTACTTCCACTGGTATTATCCCGACGGCGGTAAACTCTGGTCTGAGCTGGCGGAACGTGCTGATGGGCTGAATGATATCGGTATCAATATGGTCTGGCTACCGCCCGCCTGTAAAGGCGCCTCCGGCGGCTATTCCGTAGGCTATGATACCTACGACTTGTTTGACCTCGGCGAATTTGACCAAAAAGGAACTATCGCGACAAAGTACGGCGATAAACGCCAGTTACTGACGGCGATAGACGCGCTCAAAAAAAATAATATTGCGGTGCTGCTCGACGTCGTCGTGAACCACAAAATGGGCGCAGACGAAAAAGAACGTATTCGCGTTCAGCGCGTGAATCAGGATGACCGCACGCAAATCGATGACAACATCATTGAATGCGAAGGCTGGACGCGCTACACCTTCCCTGCCCGCGCGGGCCAGTATTCCAACTTTATTTGGGACTATCACTGTTTCAGCGGCATTGATCACATCGAGAATCCCGACGAAGACGGCATTTTTAAGATCGTCAATGACTATACCGGCGATGGCTGGAACGATCAGGTTGATGATGAGCTGGGTAATTTCGACTATCTGATGGGGGAAAATATCGATTTTCGCAATCACGCGGTTACGGAAGAGATTAAATATTGGGCTCGTTGGGTCATGGAACAAACCCACTGTGACGGCTTTCGCCTGGACGCGGTAAAACATATACCCGCCTGGTTTTATAAAGAATGGATTGAGCATGTACAGGCGGTTGCGCCAAAACCGCTGTTTATTGTCGCAGAATACTGGTCGCATGAAGTGGATAAACTGCAAACGTACATCGATCAGGTCGACGGGAAAACCATGCTGTTCGACGCGCCGTTGCAGATGAAATTTCATGAAGCCTCGCGCCAGGGCGCGGAGTATGACATGCGCCACATTTTCACCGGCACGCTGGTAGAAGCCGACCCTTTTCATGCGGTGACGCTGGTCGCTAACCACGATACACAACCGTTACAGGCGCTGGAAGCGCCGGTAGAACCCTGGTTCAAACCATTGGCCTATGCGCTGATCCTGCTTCGTGAAAACGGCGTACCGTCGGTGTTTTATCCCGATTTATACGGCGCCAGCTATGAGGATAATGGCGAAAATGGCGAGACCTGTCGGGTCGACATGCCGGTGATTAACCAACTGGATCGGCTGATCCTCGCTCGTCAGCGTTTTGCGCACGGTATACAAACACTCTTTTTCGATCATCCTAACTGTATCGCCTTTAGTCGCAGCGGTACTGAAGAGAATCCAGGCTGTGTGGTTGTACTTTCCAATGGCGACGACGGTGAAAAAACCCTCCTGCTCGGCGACAATTACGCTAACAAGACCTGGCGTGATTTTCTGGGAAACCGCAGTCAGCATGTTGTAACTAATGATCAAGGCGAAGCGACGTTCTTCTGCAACGCAGGCAGCGTCAGCGTGTGGGTCATTGAGGACGTGTGATGAGCGTTCCCGGCGGCAGAGCGCTGCCGGGAAGCGAAATTACGGCAGCGGCGTTTTTTCTAACGCGGCGGCGCACTCCGGCGTCGGACGAGCGACCCGCTGCAGCGTCATGCCATCATATTCCAGGGTATTCCCGTCGCGCTCAATCTCATAGAGCTCACGCTTAACCGTAACATTGGTTAAGTCATCGGAGAGCATGGTCAGCTTGCCCGGCAGAGCAATAACGCGCTGCCACTGGCGGCAGTCCAGCGTATCGCCTTCTTTAGTCACCACCAGGCTGGCGATAGCTTCAGGGCTCACCAGCTTACGTTGCGGGCCTTTTGACTGCCAGTACCCTTCCAGACCGGCCGGCGCGGGCGTTTTCACCACATCATTATAGTTTTCCACCTCGGCGCATCCGGCCAGAACCAGCAATGCGCCAACGATCGCTACTTTTTTCATCATTCATCCTGCATCAGAAGAAAGAGGAATTGTGGCATTAAAGCCCTGACGCCGCCAGCCTTTCCAGGCGCTGGCCGCAATTTGATCCAGTCGGTATTACCGCTTATTAGGTGTAGGCAAATTCTGTGATCGGTGTAGTATGCGCACTTCTTGTTTCACACCTTCTGAGTTCAGAGGCTAAACACATGTCATGGCAACACTTCAAGCAAACCTGGTTAATTAAATTCTGGGCGCCGGCCCCTGCGGTGATCGCAGCCGGTATTCTCTCTACCTACTATTTTGGCATCACCGGCACGTTTTGGGCCGTGACGGGCGAATTTACCCGCTGGGGCGGGCAAATTTTGCAGCTTTTTGGCGTTCATGCCGAACAGTGGGGCTACTACAAGCTGATTCATCTGGAAGGTACGCCGCTGACGCGTATCGACGGCATGATGATCCTCGGCATGTTCGGCGGCTGTTTCGCCGCGGCGCTGTGGGCCAACAACGTAAAACTGCGTATGCCGCGCAGCCGAATCCGTATCGTACAGGCGGTGGTCGGAGGCATGATCGCTGGCTTCGGCGCGCGTCTGGCGATGGGGTGTAACCTGGCCGCCTTTTTTACCGGGATCCCGCAGTTCTCCCTACACGCGTGGTTCTTTGCGCTAGCGACCGCTATCGGCTCCTGGTTCGGCGCCCGCTTTACGTTGCTGCCGATATTTCGCATACCGGTGAAAATGCAGAAGGTCTCCGCGGCTTCGCCACTGACGCAGAAACCGGATCAGGCAAGACGGCGTTTCAGGCTCGGTATGCTGGTCTTTATCGGCATGATTGGCTGGGCGTTATTAACGGCAATGCATCAGCCGAAACTGGGGCTGGCGATGCTGTTCGGCGTCGGGTTTGGGCTGCTGATCGAGCGCGCGCAAATCTGCTTTACTTCGGCCTTTCGCGATCTGTGGATCTCCGGACGCGCCCATATGGCGAAAGCGATTATTTTCGGCATGGCGGTCAGCGCCATTGGTATTTTCAGCTACGTGCAGTTGGGCGTTGCACCTAAAATTATGTGGGCTGGCCCGAATGCGGTCATTGGCGGACTGCTGTTCGGTTTTGGCATCGTGCTGGCGGGCGGCTGCGAAACCGGCTGGATGTACCGCGCCGTAGAAGGCCAGGTGCATTATTGGTGGGTGGGCCTCGGCAATGTCATCGGTTCAACCATCCTGGCTTACTACTGGGATGATTTCGCGCCCGCGCTGGCGACCAGTTGGGATAAAGTTAACCTGCTGAATACCTTTGGTCCGCTGGGGGGTCTGCTGGTCACCTACCTGTTATTATTTGCCGCGCTGATGTTAATTATCGGCTGGGAAAAACGTTTTTTCCGCCGTGCGGGGCTGACGCCTGCTAAGGAATCTGTATGAAAAATATCGTCCCTGATTACCGTCTGGATATGGTTGGCGAACCTTGCCCGTACCCGGCGGTCGCCACTCTGGAAGCGATGCCGCAGCTAAAAAAAGGTGAGATCCTGGAAGTGGTGAGCGACTGTCCGCAATCCATTAATAATATTCCACTGGATGCGCGCAATCACGGTTATACGGTGCTGGATATCCAACAGGATGGCCCGACAATTCGTTATCTGATTCAAAAATAAGCGCATACTCCCGCTGTAC
Organism: Salmonella sp. GDC200615; assembly: GCF_050574145.1. Lineage (NCBI taxonomy): Bacteria > Pseudomonadati > Pseudomonadota > Gammaproteobacteria > Enterobacterales > Enterobacteriaceae > Salmonella > Salmonella sp. GDC200615. Next base: position 2,726,264 of record NZ_CP192247.1, read on the forward strand.
GTTACGGCGGTAGACCTTTTACGGCATAACCGGCAAAAATCTAAAACGCATAAAAGAAATCAGACAAGGTCGTCTTGTGCGCCGTGGCATAAATCTATTATATAACGTATACCGTTTTAATTTTGTTTGAGCCGATGAAAAACCCATGACTATTTTAAGCAAAACATAAAATAATTATTATTTTCCCTCTACGCCATAAAAGACTATCAGGTATTTATATTTTTACTCACTGACATCATCAGGTGATGATTTATTTATGCACAGCAGAAGCCAAAAAAATGATAAAAATTATTTTCATCTCCATTACTGGAGTCGTCTGTCTTGCCGCTGCCCGTTATTCACCCGTCACAGTGGTCAATGCACATCCGAGCGCCATTGCCCGCTGTCTCGCTGATAATCTGTCCCCGTATGGGTATATACTGGATCTCCATGAAACAGATATTCCAGGCATTAATAAAGAATTTACCGTGTATTATCGCAACGGCGCATATATTGCAGGAACATTCTGGATTGCAAACTCAATGACAATAGCGTCAGAACGAATAGTAGGAATGAACGGCGTCAGTAAACAGGCGTACCCTATTTTTAATAAGTCCCTGCAACAATGTGCAACCCGCTTATCAATAAAATGAGCGCGCCTCGCAAAAAACAAGCCCACATAATCACGCACTGGTTGCATGGGCGTCGCGTCCCCGTCGCTGACGTAGGTAAGCGCCCGGGAGTTCGCTGTGGATGTGTTGTCAGCCCTGGCTTAAACCTGCATAGACATCACTTCCTGATACGCGGCGACCAGCTTGTTGCGCACCTGAATCCCCATTTGCATGGAGACGGACGCTTTTTGCATATCGGCCATCACGTCATTAAGCGCAATGCCCGGCTCACCCAGAGTGAATTTTTCCGCCTGAACGCGCGCCGCCGTCTGTCTGTCTGTCGCTAATACGATCCAGCGCAGCATGTAGCTGGCCGGCAAAACTCGCCGTCGACTGCGAGTGCGTGTCTTGCCCGCGCGCGGCCATCGCCGTCGCCTGTAACTGGCTAATAACCCCTTCAATCCCCTGTATTGCTGCCATGCTATTCCCCTGGATGATTTTTTACGCAGCAGAGATTACCAGTTTGTCAATAAGATAAAGGCGTTAAATAACGATAAAAAACCTCGGTTTTTAGCGCATAGAAAAATTCGAAACCACAAATAATGAGACCGTCAATTTTTCGAGTTTGCTGACCCGGGAGTGAGTCTTGTTCCACTTTGCAAAAAACGCCGTCCACGATCAGTCACGAGGTGCGAGATGAGTGCGACTGCATCGACTGCAACCCAACCTAAACCTCTCGAGTGGCTTAATCGCCTACGCGCGAATCCCCGAATTCCGTTAATTGTGGCGGGTTCCGCTGCCGTGGCGATCGTCGTTGCGATGGTGCTGTGGGCCAAAACGCCCGATTACCGCACGCTATTTAGCAACCTTTCCGATCAGGACGGCGGCGCGATCGTCGCGCAGTTGACCCAGATGAATATCCCCTATCGCTTTGCCAATGGCAGCGGCGCGATTGAAGTGCCCGCCGACAAAGTGCATGAACTGCGTCTGCGTCTGGCGCAGCAGGGGCTGCCTAAAGGCGGCGCGGTAGGCTTTGAACTGCTTGATCAGGAAAAATTCGGTATCAGTCAGTTCAGCGAGCAGGTGAATTATCAGCGCGCACTGGAAGGTGAACTGGCCCGGACGATCGAGACGCTGGGTCCGGTAAAAAGCGCCCGCGTTCACCTGGCGATGCCAAAGCCGTCGCTATTTGTGCGGGAACAAAAATCCCCTTCCGCCTCCGTCACCGTCACACTGGAACCGGGTCGGGCGCTGGATGAAGGACAAATTAGCGCCGTGGTACATCTGGTTTCCAGCGCTGTCGCCGGTTTGCCGCCAGGAAACGTCACTCTGGTCGATCAATCCGGTCATCTGCTCACGCAATCCAATACCAGCGGTCGCGACCTTAATGACGCGCAATTAAAATTTGCTAATGATGTGGAAAGCCGCATCCAACGCCGTATCGAAGCCATTCTGTCGCCTATCGTCGGGAACGGTAATGTTCACGCTCAGGTAACCGCCCAGTTGGATTTTGCCAATAAAGAGCAGACGGAAGAGCACTACAGCCCGAACGGCGATGCGTCGAAGGCCACCCTGCGTTCACGTCAGTTGAATATTAGCGAACAGGTAGGCGCGGGCTATCCCGGCGGCGTGCCTGGCGCGCTGTCGAACCAACCAGCGCCGCCTAACGAGGCGCCGATCGCCACGCCGCCGACCAATCAACAAAACGCGCAGAATACGCCACAAACCAGCACCAGTACCAACAGTAACAGTGCTGGCCCGCGCAATACGCAGCGTAATGAAACCAGTAACTACGAAGTGGACCGCACCATTCGTCACACCAAAATGAATGTGGGCGATATTGAGCGTCTCTCCGTGGCCGTCGTGGTGAATTACAAAACGCTGGCGGATGGCAAACCGCTGCCATTGACCGCCGATCAGATGAAACAGATCGAGGATTTAACCCGTGAAGCGATGGGTTTTTCTGATAAACGCGGCGATACGCTAAACGTGGTGAATTCACCGTTTAGCGCAGTGGATAACACCGGCGGCGAACTGCCCTTCTGGCAACAGCAGTCCTTTATCGATCAGTTGCTCGCGGCAGGTCGCTGGTTACTGGTGCTGGTGGTGGCCTGGATTCTGTGGCGCAAAGCGGTACGTCCGCAGTTGACACGCCGCGTTGAAGAAGCGAAAGCGGCGCAGGAACAGGCACAGGTTCGCCAGGAAACCGAAGAAGCCGTGGAAGTACGCCTTAGCAAAGACGAGCAGCTCCAGCAACGCCGGGCTAACCAGCGTCTGGGCGCTGAGGTGATGAGCCAGCGTATTCGCGAAATGTCAGACAACGATCCGCGCGTTGTGGCGCTGGTCATTCGCCAGTGGATGAGTAACGATCATGAGTAATCTTAGCGGTACCGATAAAAGCGTCATTTTGTTGATGACCATTGGCGAAGACCGGGCGGCAGAGGTGTTTAAACACCTCTCAACCCGCGAAGTACAGGCGTTAAGTACGGCGATGGCTAACGTGCGTCAGATCTCCAACAAACAACTGACGGACGTACTATCAGAGTTTGAGCAAGAAGCGGAGCAGTTCGCCGCGCTGAATATCAACGCCAACGAATACCTGCGCTCCGTACTGGTTAAAGCGCTGGGCGAAGAACGCGCCTCCAGCCTGCTGGAAGATATTCTGGAAACGCGCGATACCACCAGCGGTATCGAAACGCTCAACTTTATGGAACCGCAGAGCGCCGCCGACCTGATTCGCGACGAACACCCGCAGATTATCGCCACCATTCTGGTCCACCTTAAACGCAGTCAGGCCGCCGATATTCTGGCGCTGTTTGACGAACGACTGCGTCATGATGTGATGCTGCGTATCGCGACATTTGGCGGCGTACAACCGGCGGCGCTGGCGGAGTTGACCGAAGTGCTGAATGGCCTGCTCGACGGTCAGAACCTGAAACGCAGCAAAATGGGCGGCGTAAGAACCGCGGCGGAAATTATCAACCTGATGAAAACGCAGCAGGAAGAAGCGGTTATTACCGCTGTGCGCGAATTCGACGGCGAACTGGCGCAGAAAATCATCGACGAGATGTTCCTGTTCGAAAATCTGGTGGATGTGGACGATCGCAGTATCCAGCGTCTGCTGCAGGAAGTGGATTCCGAATCGCTGCTGATCGCTCTGAAAGGCGCCGAACCGCCATTACGCGAGAAGTTCCTGCGCAATATGTCCCAGCGCGCCGCCGATATCCTGCGCGACGACCTTGCCAACCGTGGCCCGGTTCGTCTGTCTCAGGTGGAAAACGAGCAGAAAGCGATTCTGCTTATTGTGTGTCGTCTGGCGGAAACCGGCGAAATGGTGATTGGCAGCGGCGAGGATACCTATGTCTAATGAATTGCCTTGGCAAGTCTGGACCCCCGACGATCTCGCCCCGCCGCCGGAGACGTTTGTGCCGGTTGAGGCTGATAACGTGACCTTGACAGACGATACGCCGGAGCCCGAACTCACTGCCGAACAGCAGCTGGAGCAGGAGCTGGCGCAGCTAAAAATACAGGCCCATGAACAAGGTTATAACGCCGGGCTGGCGGAGGGACGGCAAAAAGGACACGCGCAGGGATACCAGGAAGGGTTAGCGCAGGGGCTGGAGCAAGGACAAGCTCAGGCGCAGACGCAGCAGGCGCCGATTCATGCCCGTATGCAGCAGTTAGTGAGCGAGTTTCAGAACACGCTTGACGCGCTCGATAGCGTTATCGCCTCACGGCTGATGCAAATGGCCCTGGAGGCTGCGCGTCAGGTCATCGGCCAAACGCCGGCGGTGGACAACTCAGCGCTGATTAAACAGATCCAACAACTGTTGCAGCAAGAGCCGCTCTTTAGCGGCAAGCCGCAGTTGCGCGTGCATCCGGACGACTTACAGCGGGTGGAAGAGATGCTGGGCGCCACGCTCAGTCTTCACGGATGGCGGTTGCGCGGCGATCCAACGTTGCATCACGGCGGGTGTAAAGTCTCTGCCGATGAGGGCGATCTGGACGCCAGCGTCGCTACTCGCTGGCAAGAGTTGTGTCGCCTGGCGGCGCCGGGAGTGCTCTGATGACCACGCGTTTGACCCGCTGGCTTACCGCGCTCGACAACTTTGAAGCAAAAATGGCGTTATTGCCGGCGGTGCGTCGTTATGGACGTTTAACCCGCGCCACTGGACTGGTACTGGAGGCCACCGGTCTCCAGCTTCCGCTGGGCGCCACCTGCATTATTGAGCGCCAGGACGGCCCTGAAACCAAAGAGGTGGAATCGGAAGTCGTCGGTTTTAACGGCCAGCGTCTGTTTTTAATGCCGCTGGAAGAGGTTGAAGGCATTCTGCCCGGTGCCCGCGTTTACGCCCGTAACGGGCATGGCGACGGTCTGCAAAGCGGCAAACAGTTACCGCTCGGCCCGGCCCTGCTTGGTCGGGTGCTGGATGGCGGCGGTAAACCGCTCGACGGACTGCCTGCGCCGGATACGCTGGAAACCGGCGCGTTAATCACGCCGCCGTTTAACCCGCTACAGCGAACGCCAATCGAACATGTGTTGGATACCGGCGTACGCGCTATCAACGCGTTGTTAACCGTAGGGCGCGGTCAGCGTATGGGACTCTTTGCCGGTTCCGGCGTCGGTAAATCGGTTCTGCTTGGCATGATGGCGCGCTACACGCGGGCGGACGTGATTGTCGTGGGACTTATCGGCGAACGTGGCCGCGAAGTTAAAGATTTTATCGAAAATATTCTCGGCCCCGACGGTCGCGCGCGTTCGGTGGTGATTGCCGCCCCGGCGGATGTTTCACCGCTGCTGCGAATGCAGGGCGCCGCCTATGCCACCCGCATCGCCGAAGATTTTCGCGATCGCGGACAGCATGTGTTGCTGATTATGGATTCGCTGACGCGCTATGCGATGGCGCAGCGTGAAATTGCGCTGGCAATCGGCGAACCGCCAGCCACCAAAGGTTATCCGCCCTCGGTGTTCGCAAAGCTGCCGGCGCTGGTCGAGCGTGCCGGTAATGGCATCCACGGCGGCGGCTCTATCACCGCGTTTTATACCGTGTTGACCGAGGGGGACGACCAACAAGATCCCATTGCCGACTCGGCACGCGCAATCCTCGACGGGCACATTGTCTTGTCCCGCCGTCTGGCGGAGGCCGGGCACTATCCGGCCATTGATATCGAGGCGTCAATCAGCCGGGCGATGACCGCGCTCATTACCGAGCAGCACTATGCGCGGGTACGGCTATTTAAACAGTTGCTTTCCAGTTTCCAGCGTAACCGCGATCTGGTCAGCGTCGGCGCCTATGCCAAAGGCAGCGATCCGATGCTCGATAAAGCCATTACCTTATGGCCGCAACTGGAAGCGTTTTTACAGCAAGGCATTTTTGAACGGGCCGACTGGGAAGACTCTCTGCAGGCGCTCGATTTAATTTTCCCGACGGTGTGATAAAGCAGGAGGGCGACGATCATGGCACAACATGGCGCTCTGGAAATACTCAAAGATCTGGCCGAAAAAGAGGTAGATGACGCGGCGCGTTTACTGGGCGAAATGCGTCGCGGCTGCCAACAGGCGGAAGAACAGCTCAAAATGCTGATCGATTATCAGAATGAGTATCGCAGTAATTTGAACACCGATATGGGCAACGGCATCGCCAGTAATCGCTGGATCAACTATCAGCAGTTTATTCAGACACTGGAAAAGGCGATAGAGCAGCATCGCCTCCAGCTTACGCAGTGGACGCAAAAAGTCGACCTGGCGCTGAAGAGCTGGCGTGAGAAAAAGCAGCGACTTCAGGCCTGGCAAACCTTACAGGACCGACAAACCGCGGCAGCGCTGTTAGCTGAAAACCGCATGGATCAGAAAAAGATGGATGAATTTGCTCAGCGTGCAGCAATGAGGAAACCCGAATGATCACCCTGCCCCAACTGATCACCACCGATACCGACATGACCGCGGGTCTGACGTCAGGAAAAACCACCGGTTCAGCCGAGGACTTTCTGGCGCTCCTGGCGGGCGCGTTAGGCGCAGACGGCGCACAGGGCAAAGACGCCCGCATCACGCTGGCCGATTTACAGGCGGCAGGCGGCAAGTTATCGAAAGAGCTACTGACCCAACATGGCGAGCCGGGCCAGGCGGTGAAGCTTGCCGACCTGCTGGCGCAAAAAGCGAATGCGACGGATGAAACGCTTACCGATCTGACACAAGCGCAGCATCTACTGTCTACGCTAACGCCATCGTTGAAAACCAGCGCTCTGGCCGCATTGAGTAAAACGGCGCAGCATGATGAGAAAACGCCCGCGCTGAGCGATGAGGATCTTGCCAGTCTGAGCGCCTTATTCGCCATGCTGCCCGGACAACCTGTCGCGACGCCTGTCGCCGGAGAGACGCCGGCTGAAAATCACATCGCCTTGCCGTCACTGTTGCGCGGCGACATGCCATCGGCGCCGCAGGAAGAGACACATACGCTCTCTTTTAGCGAGCATGAAAAAGGGAAAACCGAGGCGTCGCTTGCGCGCGCCAGCGACGATCGCGCCACGGGGCCATCACTGACGCCGCTGGTGGTCGCTGCCGCCGCGACCAGCGCGAAAGTGGAGGTGGATAGCCCGCCCGCGCCAGTAACGCATGGCGCGGCAATGCCGACGCTCAGCAGCGCCACGGCGCAACCGCTACCTGTCGCCTCAGCCCCGGTACTCAGCGCGCCGTTAGGCAGCCATGAATGGCAGCAAACGTTCAGTCAGCAGGTCATGTTATTTACGCGTCAGGGACAGCAAAGCGCGCAGCTTCGATTGCATCCGGAAGAGTTAGGTCAGGTGCATATTTCTCTCAAGCTGGATGACAATCAGGCGCAGCTCCAGATGGTATCGCCGCACAGCCATGTCCGCGCCGCGCTGGAAGCCGCCCTGCCCATGTTGCGCACCCAGTTGGCGGAAAGCGGCATTCAGTTGGGACAAAGCAGTATCAGTAGCGAAAGCTTTGCCGGACAGCAGCAGTCTTCATCGCAACAACAGTCTGGCCGCGCCCAACACACGGACGCGTTTGGCGCTGAAGATGACATAGCGTTAGCGGCGCCGGCCTCGCTTCAGGCCGCCGCGCGCGGCAATGGCGCAGTGGATATCTTCGCCTAACGCCAGAGGTAGCATGATTATCCGCGTCTTTTCCACGCTTTGTCGTGGACAGGACACGGGATAATCAGCCAATAAGCAGTACCGAAACAGGAAGCCCGTATCAGATGACTGACTCCGCGATTAACAAAAAGAGCAAACGCTCGATTTGGATACCTTTGCTGGTGTTGATTACCCTCGCCGCCTGCGCGACCGCCGGTTATAGCTACTGGCGTATGCAGCAGCAACCGACCACGAACGCTAAAGCGGAACCGGCTCCGCCGCCCGCGCCGGTATTTTTTGCGCTGGATACGTTTACCGTCAATCTGGGCGATGCGGATCGCGTGTTGTATATCGGCGTGACCCTGCGTCTGAAAGACGAAGCGACGCGCGCGCGATTAAATGAATATCTGCCGGAAGTGCGCAGCCGTCTGCTGTTGTTGTTTTCCCGTCAGAATGCCGCCGAGCTCTCAACAGAAGCTGGCAAACAAAAACTGATTGCCGCCATTAAAGAGACTCTGGCCGCGCCGCTCGTTGCCGGACAACCAAAACAGGTCGTCACTGACGTGCTTTATACAGCTTTTATTCTGCGGTAACGATATGGGCGATAGTATTCTTTCTCAGGCTGAAATCGATGCGCTGTTGAACGGCGACAGCGACACCAAAGACGAACCCACTCCCGGTATCGCAAGCGATAGCGATATTCGCCCTTACGATCCCAATACCCAGCGTCGCGTCGTGCGTGAACGCTTGCAGGCGCTGGAGATTATTAACGAGCGTTTCGCACGCCAGTTCCGGATGGGATTATTTAACCTGCTGCGCCGCAGCCCGGATATTACCGTGGGCGCCATACGTATTCAGCCGTATCACGAATTTGCGCGTAACCTGCCGGTACCGACTAACCTGAACCTGATCCACCTGAAGCCGCTACGCGGCACCGGGCTGGTGGTGTTCTCGCCGAGTCTGGTGTTTATTGCCGTCGATAACCTGTTCGGCGGCGACGGTCGTTTTCCGACCAAAGTCGAGGGCCGCGAGTTTACCCATACGGAACAGCGTGTCATCAACCGTATGCTGAAACTGGCGCTGGAAGGCTATAGCGACGCATGGAAAGCCATTAATCCGCTGGAAGTGGAGTATGTGCGTTCCGAAATGCAGGTGAAATTTACCAATATCACCACCTCGCCGAACGATATCGTCGTTAATACGCCGTTTCATGTGGAGATCGGCAATCTGACCGGTGAATTTAACATCTGTCTGCCATTTAGCATGATCGAGCCGCTGCGTGAGCTGCTGGTGAATCCGCCGCTGGAAAACTCGCGCCATGAAGATCAGAACTGGCGTGATAACCTGGTCCGCCAGGTTCAGCACTCTGAACTGGAGCTGGTAGCCAATTTTGCCGATATTCCGTTACGTCTTTCCCAGATTTTGAAGCTGAAACCCGGCGATGTACTGCCGATTGAAAAACCCGACCGCATTATTGCTCATGTGGACGGCGTTCCGGTACTCACCAGCCAATATGGCACCGTAAACGGACAGTATGCGCTACGCGTAGAACATTTGATCAACCCAATTTTGAATTCGCTGAATGAGGAACAGCCCAAATGAGTGACATGAATAATCCGTCCGATGAGAATACTGGCGCATTGGATGATCTGTGGGCTGACGCGTTAAACGAGCAAAAAGCGACCACCACTAAAAGCGCCGCCGACGCGGTTTTCCAACAGCTTGGCGGCGGCGATGTCAGCGGTGCTATGCAGGATATCGATCTGATTATGGATATCCCGGTCAAACTGACCGTAGAGCTGGGCCGCACGCGAATGACCATTAAAGAACTGCTGCGTCTGACGCAGGGGTCGGTCGTCGCGCTGGACGGGCTGGCGGGCGAGCCGCTGGATATCCTGATTAATGGCTACCTGATTGCCCAGGGTGAAGTGGTCGTCGTGGCGGATAAATACGGCGTACGTATCACCGATATTATTACGCCATCCGAGCGTATGCGTCGTTTGAGTCGTTAATGATGAAGACAGAGGCCACGGTTTCTCAGCCCACCGCGCCAGCCGGATCGCCGCTCATGCAGGTGAGCGGCGCATTAATCGGCATTATTGCGCTCATTCTGGCGGCGGCCTGGGTGATTAAGCGTATGGGATTCGCGCCAAAAGGAAATAGCGTCCGGGGACTCAAGGTGTCAGCCAGCGCCTCGCTTGGCCCGCGCGAACGCGTGGTGATTGTCGAGGTCGAAAATGCGCGTCTGGTACTGGGCGTGACCGCCTCGCAGATCAACCTGCTGCACACCCTCCCGCCCGCGGAGAATGACACGGAAGCACCCGTTGCCCCACCGGCGGATTTCCAGAACATGATGAAGAGCTTACTCAAGCGTTCCGGGAGATCCTGATGCGCCGTTTGTTATTCCTTTCTCTGGCGGGTCTGTGGCTTTTTAGTCCCGCCGCTGCTGCGCAACTGCCGGGGCTTATCAGCCAACCATTAGCGGGCGGAGGCCAAAGCTGGTCATTATCCGTCCAGACGCTGGTTTTCATCACCTCGCTGACGTTTCTGCCGGCGATTTTACTGATGATGACGAGCTTCACGCGTATCATCATTGTTTTTGGCCTGTTGCGTAACGCGCTGGGCACGCCCTCGGCACCGCCAAATCAGGTGTTACTCGGGCTGGCGTTGTTTTTGACCTTTTTTATTATGTCGCCCGTCATTGACAAGATTTACGTGGATGCTTACCAGCCGTTTAGCGAGCAGAAAATTTCTATGCAGGAAGCGCTGGATAAAGGCGCGCAACCGTTACGCGCGTTCATGTTGCGCCAAACCCGCGAAGCCGATCTGGCGCTGTTTGCCCGTCTGGCCAATAGCGGTCCGTTACAGGGACCGGAAGCAGTACCGATGCGTATCCTCCTGCCCGCTTATGTCACCAGCGAATTAAAGACGGCATTTCAGATCGGTTTTACGATTTTTATCCCTTTTTTGATTATCGACCTGGTGATCGCCAGCGTATTGATGGCGTTAGGGATGATGATGGTGCCGCCAGCGACAATCGCCCTACCGTTTAAGCTGATGCTGTTTGTGCTGGTCGATGGTTGGCAATTGCTTGTGGGGTCGCTGGCCCAAAGCTTTTACAGTTAGAGGCGCAAAATGACTCCTGAATCCGTCATGATGATGGGCACCGAGGCGATGAAAGTCGCTCTCGCCCTGGCTGCGCCGCTGTTACTCGTCGCGCTGATTACCGGCCTCATTATCAGCATCTTGCAGGCCGCGACTCAGATTAATGAAATGACGCTGTCGTTTATCCCTAAAATCGTCGCGGTATTCATCGCAATTATCGTTGCCGGCCCGTGGATGCTCAACCTGCTGCTGGACTACGTACGCACTCTGTTCAGCAATTTACCTTATATCATCGGATAAACAGAACGATGATACAGGTTACAAGCGAGCAATGGCTATACTGGCTGCATCTCTATTTCTGGCCTTTGCTGCGCGTACTGGCGCTGATTTCAACGGCACCCATTCTCAGCGAGCGCGCTATTCCCAAGCGGGTAAAACTGGGGTTGGGAATAATGATTACCCTCGTTATCGCGCCGTCGCTACCGGCAAACGATACGCCGCTTTTTTCTATTGCCGCCTTATGGCTGGCGATGCAACAAATTCTGATCGGTATTGCGCTGGGATTTACCATGCAATTTGCCTTTGCGGCGGTGCGTACCGCAGGTGAGTTTATCGGTCTGCAAATGGGGCTTTCCTTTGCCACCTTCGTCGACCCGGGCAGCCACCTGAATATGCCGGTTCTGGCGCGTATTATGGATATGCTCGCCATGCTACTGTTTCTCACCTTTAATGGCCATTTGTGGCTTATTTCGCTGCTGGTCGATACCTTCCACACTCTGCCCATCGGTAGTAACCCGGTGAACAGTAATGCATTTATGGCGCTCGCCAGGGCCGGAGGGCTCATTTTCTTAAACGGACTGATGCTGGAATTGCCGGTCATTACCCTCCTGCTTACGCTCAACCTGGCGCTGGGGCTATTAAACCGCATGGCGCCGCAGCTCTCGATATTTGTTATCGGTTTCCCGCTTACCCTCACCGTCGGCATTATGCTGATGGCCGCTCTAATGCCATTAATTGCGCCGTTTTGCGAACATTTATTCAGCGAAATTTTCAATTTGCTTGCTGATATTGTTAGCGAGATGCCGATAAATAATAACCCATAATTTTTATCCTGTTTTACTAAGGTTTATCCGAAAATAAATTTTAAAAAACATTCACCAGGATATATCCGCTGCCCCTTATTTGTTTTTACTTCACTCACATAACGCAACATTCACTTTACTTTAAGATGATTCCTGGCAAATTATATGTAACTTTACGGGATAGTAAGTTCGCCTGAAAAACCGCGTAAGCGTTGTCTAAGGTGACTATTCGTGTTCCGTCTGATTATGGTGAGTTATTCAGGTAAGGGGAATTATCGTTACGCATTGAGTGAGGGTATGCCATGTCAACGATTATTATGGATTTATGCAGTTACACCCGGCTAGGGTTAAGCGGGTATCTGGTCAGCAGAGGGGTGAAAAAAAGGGAAATCAACGACATCGAAACCGTTGACGAACTCGCTATCGCTTGTGGCGCGCATCAGCCTTCGGTGGTGTTTATTAATGAGGACTGTTTCATTCATACGCCTTCAGACAGTCAACAAATAAAGCAAATCATTAATCAACATCCTGACACGTTATTTATTGTTTTTATGGCAATTGCTAATGTGCATTTTGATGAATATTTATTAGTAAGAAAAAACTTATTGATTAGCTCGAAATCGATTAAACCTGACTCGCTGGATACCATTCTTGGCGATATTCTGAAAAAAGAGTCGGGTATTTCAGGAACCATAAATTTACCAACATTGTCGTTAAGTCGAACTGAATCCAGCATGTTGCGAATGTGGATGGAAGGTCAGGGAACCATTCAGATTTCTGACAGAATGAATATTAAAGCAAAAACAGTATCCTCCCATAAGGGGAATATAAAAAGAAAGATAAAAACGCATAATAAACAAGTGATCTATCACGTAGTGCGGCTGACAGATAACGTCACTAACGGCATTTTTGTTAACATGCGCTGAGACATCCGGACTGGCAATGTACCTCCAGTCCGGCTCAATTAGTCCTGCTCCGCCTTCTCGACAAAAACACCATCCTGGTGACCTGACTCATTGAAGAACCAGATGCCAAGCGGGTAATCCTCCAGCGAAACCAGGTACATTGTGCCTTCACTAAATTCTTCCACTGCCAGTACCACGCCCGGTCGGCGGGGACCGCCGTCCGTTTTAACGGTTACCCGATCATTCACCTTCATCGTTTTCCTCCTGTCGCTTTGTGCCAGTGTAGAACAATTTTCTGCGTCTGACAGCGCCTTGCCGGCGTGTTTGCTGGTTTTCTCAACGGTCTATACTTAGGCTGTCAGGAACCCGTGAGGTAGTGAAGATGAAAACGGCAAAAGAGTACAGTGATACGGCCAAGCGCGAAGTGAACGTCGATGTAGATGCGCTACTGGCGGCCATCAATGAAATCAGCGAAAGCGAGGTTCACCGTAGCCAGGAAGATCCTGAGCGGGTGAGCGTAGACGGACGGGAATATCATACATGGCATGAATTAGCTGAAGCATTCGAGCTGGATATTCATGATTTTAGTGTAACAGAAGTAAACCGTTAAAAATGGCCGAAAAAATCCCGGCCCTACGGGTCGGGATCAAACTTGCTTATGCAAGAAGCACTTGAAAATTCGTTACACCAGGAAATCTGATGTGAGATTTACCTTATCTGCAATTTTTTTGCATGACAAGTAAATATTTTTTACATGAATGATTAAGCGCGCTAATAGTTCGGTAGCAAAAGTGTGACAACGCATGTGCTGCCTGGAAGCGACGGGATCGGTTCCAGTTAGCGTTCGACTTCTTTCGGGTGTGCTTTAGGACTTTTCCTGGAAATAAGCCCGCCGTTGCAACGGAAAATGAGGAAAAAATGCTCTCAATCCATGACCCCTTGCTGATTTTTACCGATCTGGACGGCACATTGCTGAACAGCCACACGTTTGAGTGGCAGCCCGCGGCTCCCTGGCTTACACGCCTGCATGAAAGCGGCGTGCCCGTGATCCTCTGTAGCAGTAAAACCGCGGCTGAAATGCTCCAGCTCCAGACGACGTTAAATCTACAGGGACTGCCGCTGATTGCGGAAAACGGCGCGGTGATCCAACTGGACGTTCATTGGGAAGACCATCCCAACTATCCCCGCCTGATAGCCGGTATTTCTCACAACGAAATCCGCCTCGTCCTGCATAAATTGCGTGAAAAGGAACAGTTTAAGTTCACCACGTTTGATGACGTTGACGATCAGGTGATAAGCGAATGGACGGGCCTAAACCGGGCACAGTCTGCCCTAACCCGTCTGCATGAAGCGTCGGTGTCGCTGATCTGGCGCGATAGCGATGAACGCATGGCGCAGTTTGTCGCCCATTTAAATGACCTGGGACTGCAATTTGTCCATGGCGCCCGTTTCTGGCATGTGCTGGACGCCTCCGCCGGTAAAGATCAGGCTGCCAAGTGGCTGATTGAAGCATATCGTCGGCAGTGGCGCGCGCGTCCTCTGACGTTGGGACTAGGAGACGGCCCCAATGATGCACCTTTACTGGATGTGATGGATTATGCGGTTGTCGTCAAAGGGCTAAACCGGGAGGGCGTACATTTGCGTAACGACGATCCTCAGCGCGTCTACCGTAGCCAGAACGAAGGGCCGGATGGCTGGCGCGAAGGAATGGACTATTTCTTTTCCCGCTCCTGAGTCGCGTCGCTGGCGCAAATACGGTTACGTCCGGACTGTTTGGCGTAATAAAGCCGTTTGTCGGCCAGCGACTGCAACTGCTCAAAATCATAGTCGCCGTATTCCTCCGCGCTACTGATCCCCATTGACGCGCTGATACGAAGCGTCGTGCTTTTCGTCACCAGAATCTCTTTGTCATTAATGCGCTGGCGTATGCGTTCGGCAATCTGCAGCGCCTGCGCTTTCGTCGCGCCGGGCAGCACGATACAAAACTCTTCGCCCCCTACCCGTCCGGCGATGTCGTGCGCTCGAATGGTGCTGCCAATGAGCCCAGCGGCATGGGACAACACGCGATCGCCTGCCTGATGACCAAAGCGATCGTTAACGCTTTTAAAATAATCTAAATCCAGCTGTATCACAGAAAATGGCTGGCGGGCTTCCCGGTAGCGCTTTGCCAGCCTGGACGCTTTTTCAAACAGCGCGCCACGGTTATATAGCCGGGTCAGCGGATCGTGCCATGCCTGCCATTGCAGCGAATTTTGCAGAACAAACATGTTTTTGACCATATGTCGAATAACGCCCCAGGAGATCAACAGCATCGCCGTAAAAAGCACCCATAACAGCGTCAGCGCGATACTAATGCTGCCAAAATTCCCTTGTATGCCTTCACGTAATGTATGCACGCGCAGCAGGATGCCATCAAAATGATCCAGCCGCTCCCAGCTTACATAATGCGTTCCTAAACGCAGCCCGCCCAGGGTATCTTTTTCTATTTCACGCGCCAGTAAGGCGCGCTCACGGTCATTTAACGTATTCGCGGTTTGTTGTTCCGGCGCGGAGTCCGTCAACAAACGGAGATGGTTATCGTATAGCTGATATTCCCCTTCAATATCCTTTTCGGCCGCATCGCGCAGGAACCGCTGTAATGACGCGACGGGAATATCCATTGCCAGTACGCCATACCAGTAATTATCGTGATCCAGCGGTAGACTGGCTGTCACTTTTTTCTGCTCGTCAGCAACATAGGGCTGTGCGGAGGTAAACCACCGCACGCCGCGCTGTGGGTTACGCCGTTGGCTTTGCTCGATAAACCAGGGCTGAGTCACATACTGATAGTAACGGGAGACAATATCGCTACCGTACGCCGTAGGGAGAGTTGAGAGGTAAAACCCTGAGCGAGAAACATACATCGTCTCCAGCGTCAGCATGGCGGATGAGCGCGCCAGACGCGCCAGATACCCTAACTCCAGCGTGGCGGTTAATTCATTTGCCAGGTCACGACTCTCCCGCGAAAGAAGCGTCGTCCGGGCGACAAATTGATCGGAAACGCCATACAACGGCAATGTCCGCCGCTTATCCAGCTCCAGTTGCCAGAAATGTCTGACGCGTCGTTGCTCAAACTGCGTCACCGCGCTTTGCAATGCGGAAAAAGCCAGCGGCGCCACCAGCGCTTCATGCATACCGTTGCGTAAAAAGATCAACCTGTCCATGTTGAATTGCAGTTGGCGGTCAAGGACATTCGCGACGCTCCCCAGATGA
Organism: Salmonella sp. GDC200615; assembly: GCF_050574145.1. Taxonomy (NCBI): domain Bacteria; kingdom Pseudomonadati; phylum Pseudomonadota; class Gammaproteobacteria; order Enterobacterales; family Enterobacteriaceae; genus Salmonella; species Salmonella sp. GDC200615. The sequence goes on from NZ_CP192247.1 coordinate 2,742,293, forward strand.
TTGCGCTGACTGGCGACATACGCGTCTTTCAGTATCATCACTTCCCGCCAGGTAAGTAGCGTCGAGAACAGCATCACGATCAGAAAACAGGTGTTGACGACATGACCGGGACCAAAACGCCGCGCCAGCTTTTTAAACCAGCCTTGATTGTCTAACAGTGTTTCGTGCGGCACCCTGGTAACTCCTGGTTATTGATACAACTCCCCCTGATGGCTTACGGTAGCCAGACCTCATCAAGGGATACCACTCAATCCTAGCATAACCAGGTAGCAGCATGTCGCAGCGCGACGACTCTTTTTCTCCACAGCAAAACGCCCGGCATTAACCGGGCGTTTTGTCATCGGGCTTCGTCCCGCCCGCGCCTTTCCTTGCCTGGCACGAGCTCATTCTCATGGAATGCCTCCCGCTTTACGCCAAAACCATCATACCAGCGACACTCTACCATTCCGCTGGAATAACCGGTGACGATCATCCGGGGCCCACCCTCTTTCACGGTAACTTCCTCACTGACAGAAAAGACCATACCTGCCTCCTGTATCAGATGAAACGTTTTCACCTTAGACGAGGATGGGCAATTTTGCATAATTCATTGTAGAAAATCAGTGCGAAACACCGCGAATTTTCGCCACACCTTTCACCAGCTCCACCACAATGGCGCCGATAATAAAGCCGAGCACCAGATTCAGCCCCGCAGGGATCGTATGCGCCATGAAAGCCCCCTGCTGCTGCGCAAAATGTTCAATGGCATGGTGTAGCGGCGCAATACCGTGTACGACAATCCCGCCGCCGACCAGAAACATAGCCAGCGTACCAACAATGGATAATGCTTTCATTAACCAGGGCGCGATAATCAGTAATCCTTTACCGACGCCCTGCGCCAGCACGCTACGCTTTTCCGCCAGCCAGTACCCCATATCATCCAGTTTGACAATAATACCCACCAGGCCATACACGCCAATGGTCACAACCAACGCAATCCCCGCCAGCACCAACACCTGATTAAGCAGCGGCGCCTGCGCGACAATCCCCAGGGTAATGGCCACAATTTCAGCGGAAAGAATGAAATCGGTACGGACCGCCCCTTTTACTTTATCTTTTTCAAAGGCCAAAGGATCTTGCGCAGCCAGCGCTTCAAGACGTTTTTGCCGCTCCGCCGGGTCTTCTTTGTGTTTTCGCGCCTCAAAGGTATGCAGGACTTTTTCTACCCCTTCAAAGCAGAGAAACGCGCCGCCTAACATTAATAAAGGCGTGATGGCCCACGGGATAAATGCGCTTATCAGCAGCGCCAACGGCACCAGAATAACCTTGTTGATTAATGATCCTTTCGCCACGCTCCATACCACTGGTAGCTCGCGATTAGCGCGAACGCCGGTCACCTGCTGCGCATTGAGCGACAGGTCGTCCCCCAGTACGCCCGCGGTTTTTTTCGCGGCCAATTTGCCCATTACCGAAATATCGTCCAGCAGCGTGGCGATATCGTCGAGTAATGTCAGTAAGCTACTTCCTGCCAAAATGATTTCCTCGGTCTTTTCTTCTAAGACATTAAGTATGTAGCAAAACGCGCAATGCCGAAACCGGCGGCGCGGGTCAACGCCTTTTTATTCCAAAAGGACAATTATAATGCTCGCCAGCATAATAATTTTGACGTTTACTATATTCACCCTTTTTATTTCACCGTGAGTGATTATGCGTTTCCGGCAGTTATTACCTCTTTTTGGCGCGCTTTTTGCCTTGTATATCATTTGGGGGTCTACCTATTTTGTTATCCGCATAGGCGTTGAAAGCTGGCCGCCGCTGATGATGGCAGGCGTACGTTTTCTCTCGGCGGGGATGTTGCTCATGGCGTTTTTGCTGCTGCGCGGCGAAAAACTTCCGCCGCTGCGCCAGACCATCAACGCCGCGCTGATTGGTCTACTGCTGCTGGCGGTGGGTAACGGTCTGGTGACGGTGGCGGAGCATCAAAACGTGCCATCGGGCATTGCTGCCGTCGTGGTCGCCACTGTCCCGCTATTTACGCTGTGCTTTAGCTACTTTTTTGGTATTAAAGCGCGCAAATTAGAATGGGTAGGGATTGCCATTGGACTTGCCGGGATTATTCTGCTGAACAGCGGCGGCAATTTAAGCGGCAATCCGTGGGGCGCGATTTTGATCCTGATAGGTTCGATGAGCTGGGCATTTGGTTCCGTTTACGGCTCGCGCATCGCCCTCCCTGTGGGCATGATGGCGGGTGCGATTGAAATGCTGGCGGCGGGCGTGGTATTGCTTTGCGCGGCGTTTCTTTCCGGCGAAAAGCTCGCCACGCTGCCTGGCTTATCGGGGTTTATGGCCGTCGGCTACCTGGCGTTGTTCGGTTCTATTATCGCCATTAATGCCTATATGTACCTGATTCGCAACGTCAGTCCGGCGCTGGCGACCAGCTACGCCTATGTGAATCCGGTTGTCGCCGTGTTGCTTGGCACTGGCCTGGGCGGCGAGAGGTTATCGCCCGTTGAATGGGCCGCGCTGGGTGTGATTGTGTTTGCCGTAGTGCTGGTGACTCTGGGTAAGTACCTGTTTCCCGCCAGGGCGGTGGTCACGCCGTGTAAAACGGAAGATTCACGCCAGTAGATGAATCCCCTGGGTGTCGATCTGCGCGCTGGCGCCGCCGCCGCAGATCCACTCTTCCAGGCGCTCCGCCAACGCCGCGTCGCTCAATTTCGCTCGCCCGCGCAAGGCGCACTCCCAGACGATCAGTACCCGCCAGCCAAGCGCCTGTAAACGCTGAATATCGCGCTCATCGCGCTCAACGTTCTTACCGATTTTTTCCAGCCAGAAAGCCGTTCGCGTGGCCGGCACTTTGAACAGATAACAGTGGTGATGATGCCAAAAGCAGCCGTGAGTAAAAATCACACAATCATAATCATTCACCACAAAGTCCGGCTTGCCCGGTAATGTCGCGTCCTGAGTATGAAACGTAATCCCCTGCGCGCTTAACAGGCCAGCAAGACGTTTTTCAATAGCCGTATCGCGGGTCGCTATCGCGCGCATATTTTTACTGCGCGTGGCTTTATCGTGAACGTCCGCCATCTACCGTCTCTCTCTGACGCAACGTCACCGCCTGGTGAATTTTGGGTTCCAACAGCTTTGCTACCGCAGCAAATACCGGCACCACCACGGAGTTGCCAAACTGGCGATAGGCCTGCGTATCCGAGACAGGTATCCTGAACTGGTACGTTTGCGGCGTCTCAAATCCCATTAAACGCGCGCACTCTCTCGGCGTGAGTCGGCGGGGACGATGTTGTTGGTTGCCAGCATCGTCGAAATTCACTTCGCCTTTCGCCATATCCCAACCACGATCGATCAGAATTTCGGCACCATCTTTGTAGTAGCGAGCAGATAACGTGCGCGCCACACTTTCCGGATTGTCAGGATAAACCATGCCATAGCCAAAACCGTTTCCCCGCGCCTGGTGCTTTTTCGCGTAGCGATATAAATATTTCCACAGCACCGGCGTCAGGATATATTTGGCTTCGACGACGGGCTCCAGCAGTTCTGCCAGCGTCGGACGGCGCGGTGGATAACAACGGGCGATATTGCGTAACGTAAAATCGGTTTTCAGGTTTAAATCGCGACGGAATCCCACCAACACAATACGTTCCCGATGCTGAGGAAGAAAGTGCTGCCCGTCGATAATTTTCGGATCGTCCGGGCCATTGTCAGCGGCATCCGCCACGTCATATCCCAGTTCATCGAGCGTTTGCATAATAATGCGGAAAGTGTTGCCCTGGTCGTGACTTTTAAGGTTTTTCACGTTTTCCAGCACAAACAGCGCGGGGCGGCGAGCGTCGATAATTCTTACGACATCAAAAAATAACGTCCCCTGAGTCTCGCAGGCAAAGCCGTGGGCGCGGCCCAGCGCATTTTTCTTGGAAACGCCCGCCAGAGAAAATGGCTGACAGGGAAAGCCCGCCAGCAGGACATCATGTTGCGGAATATGCTGGCGAATGTGTTCCGCCGCCTCATCATCGCTGACCCCTTCCCGGTGGCTCAACGTGATATCGCGGATATCTTCATTAAAGCGATGTTGCAGCGGATCGCAAAAATAGTTCGCTTTATATGTCCGTACCGCGTGCTTATTCCATTCGCTGGTAAACACGCACTGTCCGCCTATCGCTTCAAATCCGCGGCGAATGCCGCCGATGCCCGCGAAGAGATCGATAAAACGAAAGGCGTAATGCGGATGATGCGCTGGCGGCGTCGGCAACCCTGTTTTAAGACAGGTGAGTTCATTGTCGCTCAAACGATGCCATGCCGCGTTCATCATTACGCGCTTTAAGATGGCCGGGCTCCAGTGCTGTTCGCCCAGGCCGTTAAGGTGCGCCACCAGCGTTTTAACATCGTAGATTTCCAGCAATTGACTCAGCATCGCCTGGATCTCGCTTCCGGCGTCGTCGGCGATGAGGTTCCGGGCGTGTGTTACTGAAATATTTTCCTGCATACATTTAACCGGCCAAAAATAATTGCCGACAGACTAACATAAAATGACGCGGTTTACGTTTCAGCGGCAGGGGTTACTGATGCGTAGCAAACATCTGGATGACCGCCTCATCCCGTGTTTCATAGTCGCCTTTCAGCTCAGCGCTCAGTTTCGCCAGGTACTTGCCCCGTTCGGTCTGCATCGTCAGCGGCAGTTTCAGCAGTTTGGTTTGAAAATGGTCGAGCGCGAATTGCTTATCGTTAAGAGGCCGTCTGTCGGCAAAGGGATCGTCGGCATCAAACAGCGCGACGCCCAGCGCGCCGGAGACCGCGAAGACCCGCGCCAGACCAATGGCGCCCAACGCCTCCAGCCTGTCTGCATCCTGCACGATTTTTGCCTCTGGCGTGGTAGGCGCAATTTTTGCGCTGAAGCTATGCGCTTCGATAGCATGACAAATGCCCGCCAGTTTTTCTGCCGGAAAGTCAGGAAAATCCCGCAGAAAAATACGCCGGGTTTCTGCCGCCGCCAGAATGGAAGAGCGATGCCGCTGCGGATGATTTTTCGCCAGGCTGACGATGTCATGGAAATAACATGCCGATAGCACCACCAGCCAGTCGACAGGACTGTTTTCCCCGAGCGTTTGCGCGGTTGCCCAAACACGACGAAAATGGAAGATGTCATGGGCGGCATCCTGTTCCTGGTGGTGGTGACGTAGCCAGTCTTCAAACTGCGATTGCCAATATCCTGAGTCCATACGCCCTCTCTTTATAGCAGACCATTTTTATTACATGCCTGAGCACAGGGTTCGCTATCCTGACATATCCGCCACCACTTTACATCCTTGCGTGCTTGCGCGTTTCTGGCTGAGTGTCGGCGGGATACCCCCTGTTTTTGCGAGGCCGGGTGTACCAGGCAATACTCCCCAGAATAAGCCAGACGACGCCCAGCGAAAGCGCGTTAAGCCATTTTTCCGTTGCGCTGCCAGGAGTGCTGATTGGGCCGAGAACCGGCTCGGTTTGTATGGCGGACATCAGCCACACGCAACGCGCCATCGCCCAGATGAAGTAGCCGCAAAAGGTATAAAAAACCCATAACGCTAATTTACCGCCCATGCTACGGGTGGCGTTGTCCTCCCTGGTACTCAAACTTTACTCCGCTTTTGTGATGTAAGTCATATGACATTAATTACATTATAATGTGATATTAATCACATTTCGACCATGGAATACCTCATCCACCTGTTCTGGCTATTCATTCCACAAATAGTTTATTCTCAGTTAATGTTACGTCTGGCGCTGAACCTGCTGTTAAATAAGGGAATGGTGATTGAATCGCACTCTGATGCAGAATAACCTATAACCAGAACAACTTATTTTTACGCACCGCGATAGCGTTTTATTTTATTAGCATTAAATGTCAGAATGATTCGGTTATTAGCCTTTTATCATTTATTTTATCATTACCCACATTACCGGCATTTATGCCGGTTTTTTTATGCTTTTTCATAATCAAAGCATCAAATACATATAAAAAACAAATTATATTCACGCCAACAGCCATCAAATCAAAACACATAACTTATTGATAAAAAATTATAATTATAGACTATATATTCTTAGTCACTTATATAGCCTGTATTATAAAAAACCAAATAGAAACAAATTGAAATATTTTAAATACCTTTGTTACATGTTATTTTTTAAATTCCATGAACTTCATAGAATAGTATCAATTTGTAGTTTTGTTGAAGTGGCTACATATTCATATAAATTATTATCATAAGGGAATACATAATGAACAGAAAAGTTCTGGCACTGCTTGTCCCGGCGTTATTAGTGGCAGGCGCAGCAAATGCGGCTGAAATCTATAATAAAAATGGCAACAAACTCGACCTGTACGGCAAAGTTGATGGTCTGCGTTACTTCTCTGACAATGCAGGCGACGATGGCGACCAGTCCTACGCCCGTATTGGCTTTAAAGGCGAAACGCAGATCAACGATATGCTGACCGGCTATGGTCAGTGGGAATACAACATTAAGGTGAACACCACCGAAGGCGAAGGTGCAAACTCCTGGACTCGTCTGGGCTTTGCCGGTCTGAAATTCGGCGAGTACGGCTCTTTCGATTATGGCCGTAACTATGGTGTTATCTACGACATTGAAGCCTGGACCGATGCGCTGCCGGAATTCGGCGGTGATACTTATACCCAGACCGATGTCTATATGCTGGGCAGAACCAACGGCGTTGCCACCTACCGTAATACCGACTTCTTCGGTCTGGTGGAAGGCCTGAACTTCGCGTTGCAGTACCAGGGCAATAACGAAGATCCTGGCGCAGGCGAAGGAACAACCAACGGCAGCGATGCAGGTAGTGGTTCTCGCAAACTGGCCCGTGAAAACGGCGACGGTTTCGGTATGTCTACCTCCTACGACTTTGACTTCGGGTTAAGCTTGGGTGCGGCCTACTCTTCCTCTGACCGTACGGACAATCAGGTTACTCGTGGGTATGGTGATGGCCATCATTACTATGCCAATAGCTATGCCGGCGGTGAAACTGCCGAAGCCTGGACCGTAGGTGCCAAATATGACGCCTACAATGTTTACCTGGCGGCGATGTACGCTGAAACCCGCAACATGACCTATTATGGCGGCGGCGATGGCGGTAATGGCGGTATCGCTAACAAAACCCAGAACTTTGAAGTGGTTGCGCAGTATCAGTTCGATTTCGGTCTGCGTCCGTCCATCGCCTACTTGCAGTCTAAGGGCAAAGATTTAGGCGGCCAGGATAAAGATAGCCGTGGTAACTATCGTTACACCGACAAAGATCTGGTTAAATATGTTGACGTTGGTATGACTTACTACTTCAACAAAAATATGTCCACCTACGTTGATTATACAATCAACCTGCTGGACGAAGATGATGACTTCTACGCAAACAACGGTATTGCAACCGATGATATCGTAGGTGTTGGTCTGGTCTACCAGTTCTAAGACGCTTTATGTTATTCAAGCCCGTGCTTAGCGCGGGCTTGTTATTATAGGGCAAGAATTAAATAACGGATAAGGGCACAAAGACAGGTTGACCTGGTTTCATCGGATAGATGAAGACAACGTCGCTTTTTTCAGGCGCTGTCTGCAAGAGAAATAACACCTTTGGGGAAAGGTAAGCCACTATAGATGATGGATGTCAGCGTCTATAGATGATAATCATCCGGGCATAAAAAAGCTCCTGTACGGAGCTAATATGAATTATTTTCTAAAATCTGGCGGAACCTGTCCTGAGCGAATGTATAATCCAACATTATCAAAAGTGATCATGGTTGACTTACAAAAAATACATTTCGCGCCAAACGGGTTTTGCTCAGTAACATCGAATGTCGATGTTCTGTATTGTGAACCATGGCAACATGGACACCGGAAGTGAATTTTATTAGTAATATTAGTTGCCTTAAAGCGCCACAACGTTGACCGCTGATGGACCTTTTGGTCCCTGTTCTACTGAAAACTCCACTTCCTGATTTTCATTCAGAGTGCGGAATTCATTACTTTGAATGGCGGAAAAATGCACAAACACATCTTTGCTGCCATCTTTAGGCGTAATGAAACCAAAGCCCTTTTCAGGGTTAAACCATTTTACTAAACCAGTGATTTTCGTCGTCATAATATTGTTACCTTTTGAATGAGCCCTTGGGCAAAATGGCCTGAAGAAAATTATCAGAGAGAAAAAACCTAAAGGAGATCTCAAGAGGAACAAATGATGAGAAATATTACAATCACTACTTCAGATAAGTTTGTATCAAACCGCACAACCATTAACGCATGGTTAACTGCACATAGCAAGCTTTAGTTTTGTTAAAAAAATATTAATTGTTTTTTAGTATTATCACGCTGATTGCCATACTCTTTTTATCCATGCCCGTCGCTACGGCTGAAACCTGGCGTAAATAAGTGACGTCTCATAACGCCTACCTGGCAATAAACGCGCCACATTTCCTGATATCGTAAACCAGGATACATGCGCCTCATCGTGAGAGGTTCCTGTGATCTTGTGCGACCAGTTTATAAGGGTGGTCAAGCAGAGAATTAGTGTGTTCATTATGTTTACAGGCAAGCCATAATAACCGCGACAGCGGCGTTGAAATCTGTGTTGATGGCTTAGTCTGAGAGGAATAAAACCGGCTGATGAATGACTCAAGATGCTACATTTTTACAACGAAACAGGCATCTCCTGGAAAATGATAGACAGGAAAGTAATCTTTCTTTGTTCTGTCGAACTGTATTTTATTGATTTCGTCATGGCAAAGGCTTGCTTTATCTACCGGAATTAATTGTAACTGCTGAAAAATCCTTTGCTCCAGAGACTGATATTCAAAAATCTGAAAAATATTACTTCCATCACTGACAAGAACGCCACAATAGATATTACACTGCCCGCTCTCTGGTAGCGGTAGATTCAGTGAATGCGCCAGTAATCGTTGCAGCATAACATATTCATAGCCCAGTAATGGTGTATCCATTATATGACTGGGTGGAGAGATGTAATCACCTTCAGTTTTCACCCTCCAGCTATTGCTCATAAAATGATATCACTGTTCAGGTAACAGAGTCGATTAACTGGATCATCCTTTCCCTTCATTAAAAATATTTTATTTTTTCTGGTTTTAATCCGCCGAAAGATCACCGGAGACTGAAAATAGATGGATAGCGTAGGGTGCCCATAGAGCGCATAACGCCATATTTCACTGGCTGTAATCTCTTCATTAGCTTGCTTTTTTATAATATTAACGGCTTCATAAATCGTTACCCGGACCGGCATGACAGAATTGTTACTGTGATAAGGAACCGAACTCATATCACATCCTCCTTTATTTATCTTCCAGAGGGACTCAATATCATCGTCAGTTATTACAAACAGAAACACCACTGGCAAATAAAAATCAAATACTAAAATTGATACCAGACACATTAACAATAATCAGGGAATATCAAAATAGAACATTTCATTTGATTTATGAATACAAAACAATTCTCCTGAAATTATCAATAACAGGATATAATAAAAACAATAACTAGAGTCTTTTAATTACATCGCCATCCAATACACACTTCAGGAAAACATATGAAAATCTGTTCAATGATTTATTTATGCACAACAATATTTTTATTGAGCGCCTGTGTGCGTTCCCCCATTGACGCAAAGAAAAAGGACGTCCCCAGAACGGAAAGTAGTATCAGTAAAAATATGGCCAGTCAGTTAACAGATAAAGATATCTTTGGTAACGAGACCACACTTGCCGTTTCAGAAGAAGATATCCAGGCCGCACTGGAAGGTGAGAAATTCAGCGTACCGCTGAATTCTGCCGTCATTCTGGTTCAGTCTGGTAATCGCGCACCGGAAGCTATTATGCAGCAGGAAATGAGCAAGTATTATACTGTTGCGACGTTCTCTGGCATCCCGGACAGACAAAAGACTGTGACCTGCAGTAAAGACAAAATTAAAGACGGAAATCAGGACATTGCTACTGCCGAAAATATGAGCTGGATGCAGGCGCTGCGCTATGTTGCCGCGAAAGGACATCAGAAAGCCATTATCGTTTATCAGGATACGTTGCAGTCTGGCAAATATGACGCCATGACAAAAAACACCGTCTGGTCAGATTTTAAAAATGAAAAACTGACCGACAGCGTATCGTTACGTTATCTGGTGCGTTTCACCTTAGTGAACGTGGCTACGGGCGAATGGGCCACCTGGTCGCCACTCAACTATGAGAATACAGTACTTCCACCACAGCCGGGGAAAAAAGATTCCGCAGAGGCAACTACAGAACAGCAGATTTCGCAGCTCAGGCAAAGAACCTATGCGTCAATGGTGAAAGATCTGGTGAACCGCTACCAGTAAACGAACAGTGCCAAATACGGAGCCGGTGGACTCTCCGCTGACATAAATCCAGAGGAGCTGTCGCTCCGCTTTTTAAGTCTTTGGATTCAACACTGTCAGCGGGGTTTCTGATCCTACCCGCGTAATATGGGCACAACCCTAAGCGAGGTTCTGGTTTTCAAATTGTTCCGGACTGAGACCGCCACAGGCACTGTGACGACGCCACCGATTGTAATCACACTCAATATAATTAAACACTGCTGTCCGCATTATTTCCCGGCTGACAAAGTCCTCTCCGTGGATACATTCCACCTTCAGCGTATGGAAGAAGCTTTCCGCACAGGCATTGTCGTAACAACAACCTCTGGCGCTCATACTTCCCCGCAGATTATGGCGTTTCAGTAAGCTCTGGTAATCCGTAGAACAGTACTGACCGCCTCTGTCTGTATGCACGATGACATTTTCCGGACATTTACGCCGCCACAGCGCCATCTGTAACGCATCGCAGGCAAGCTGTGCCGTCATCCGCGAAGACATCGACCAGCCAATGACTGACCGCGACCACAGATCGATAACCACGGCCAGATACCAGTGCGAAGATACGTGATGTCACCCACCCACTTCTGATTCGGGCCGCTGGCGTAAAAGTCCTGCTTCAGCAGATTCTCTGAGACTGGCAGACCATGTTTGCGGTAACTGACCGGACGGAACCGGCGCGAGGCTTTCGCCCGCAGCCCCTGCCGACGCAGGCTGGCCGCCACGGTTTTCACGTTGAACTGGTAATCCTGAGCACGAAGCTCATCCGTCAGGCGTGACGCACCATAGCGTTGTTTTGCGTCACTGAATGCTTCCCGGACGACGTTATCACAGACAAGGCGGAACCGCTGACGCCGGTTTATCTGATGACGACGCTGATGCCAGACGTACCAGCCGCTACGGGCAATCTGAAGTACACGGCACATGGCTTTGATATTGAACTCAGCCTGATGGTTTTCGATGAAGACATACTTCATTTCAGGCGCTTCGCGAAGTATGTCGCGGCCTTCTGGATAATGGCCAGTTCCTCATCCCGTTCTGCCAGTTGACGTTTCAGACGGGCGATCTCAGCGGACATCTCCTGCTCGCGTTCAGAAGAAGAGAGCTGATTTTGCTGTTTGCTTCGCCAGTTGTAGAGCTGTGATTCATACAGGTTAAGTTCGCGGGCGGCAGCGGCCACCCCAATGCGTTCAGCCAGTTTCAGAGCTTCCTGACGAAATTCAGGCGTGTGCTGCTTGCGTGGCTTTTTGGTGGTTGATGCTGGTTTTGTCATGTGAGTCACCTCTTACTTGAGAGTTTACTCACTTAGTCGCGTGTCCACTATTCTGGGTAAGATCACTCTGCCTCGCCCGTCACGACTGGAATTGTGAAGGCGTTCAAGTTCAACTTTTTCTTGGTCAGTAATGAACATTTTCTTAGCGAGTAGAATGATCTTCTGTCGCTGAAAAATCAAGCATCTTCAATAATCACGGGTATAAATGCTTACTCTCTTTATCTCTATCTGTGTCATCTCCATTGAGATTAGTATGGTATTTTTCAATATATTCAGTGGAAAGTGCTTTAGCTTTTTCAATTTCTTTAGTTTCTAATTTTCCCATGATTACGTTTCGTGAGGTATCAGCCTCTTTAAAACCATTATAAAATGCCACTGAGAACCAGGCGTAGGATTGCTGATAATCTTTAGATAATTCATCTGTACCATCAGAATATAATATTCCAAGATTATTTTGAGCTACCGCATATCCCTGACAAGCAGAAATATTCAATAATTTTAATGCCTTATTTCTGTCAACAGGCAGATTACCCAATCCTTTTGCATAAAATAGAGCAAGTGAATTTCTTGCGCTCATTGAACCAAGATCTTCCGCTTTGCTATACCATGTTGCAGCCTGAACATCATCTCTTGGAATGCCCAATCCATAATTATAGATGTGTCCCAGATTATAAATAGCAACTGGATTATTGGATTCAGCAGCCTTTATAAATAATTTTCTGGCTTGAACATAATCAATCCCCCCCTTTGCCATCCATGAATAGAATGCCTAAATTTATTTGAGCATTGGTAAAGCCTTGATTTGCCGCCTTACGGTAAAATTCTTTTGCTAATTGAAGATCTCTGCTTCCACCCCAACCATTTTCATAGAAAAGACCGAGATTAAATTGTGCTGGTGCGTAACCTTGTTTTGCAGCCTGATTATACCAATACATTGCTTTTGTGTAATCCTGTGGGATACTGTTACCACTCCCATAAGCAAGCCCCAGATCTGTTTGTGCTTTCATATCCCCCTGTTCTGCTAACTTGGTTAGATGTGCTATATCACTATTCGCACTCACATTTTCCAAACTATCATTTGAATGATAAAGCCAAGCAATAACTCCTCCAAATAAAACAATTACTGTAAAAACCATCATTAATATGTTTTTCTTCATGTTATCCTTCAGCTTACTATTGTTAAAATAGATGGATTTCTTACTGTTACGTTATCCATAACAGTGATTACTGTTTCGCCTTATAGGAAAAAAGAGCGTCAATAAGGTAATCGGATACCTTACCCTGAAAACTGGAATCTCCTTCATTTATAAAGCTTTTTCCGCAAGTTAATGCCAAATTTGTTGGATCTCTTTCTCCGTCTTTTATCATGGACTTAACTACATCTTTAATACATGCAGAACCTTTTTCTGCAACAGTTGCCACTCCGAAACTCGTACCAGCTATACCAGTTATAGTTGAACCTACTGATATCCCGAAAACATATTTAGATAACGGATTGTATACGTTATGCATAGTTTCCATATTATGTATCACTCCTGCTGCTTCTTGTGGTGTTAGATAATGTACTGCCGAACCAGCTTGCTGGCATATTTCCCTAAATCCTCCATATCCAAGAGAATCCCAACCTGATAATCCTAAAGGATCTATATTCAAAATCGGATTCAGCGGATACTGATACAGGTTCAGCCCTCCTTCCAGCCCTATCGGATCTTTGGTGATATACTTTCTTTGCAACAAATCATAGTGTTGGTGATATAGATCCGGTTGGTTTCTGCATCGTACTATCGTTTTATTTTTAATATATTTTCCTGGCCCACTACAGGAATTATGCGATTCCTCTCATTATTATTCATCTTTCTCCCATGTATCTACATTTCCATCGTTCAATAACATAACGATTTCATTCTCATTAATTTTATTTTTTGAGCATTTATAGTTTTTTTTATTCTTGAATAACACTACACCTTTGTTATCTATGAAATATTCGTGATTATCTTCATATATATATTCTAATGTTTTCATCATAGAATAGATAACATTTATTCCCATGTGGGCTTAGTAATGCTAATACTTTTCCATGATTTCGTTGCAGCAATTCTTGCACCCCTCCTTTCACTGCAAGTCTTTTAATTTCCCCCCTTGTTATTGGTGTATAGGTTTGAATACGAAAAGGAATACGGAAAAATAGCATTTTCGCATCGCAAAAAAATGGTAAAATACAGACAAGCAACAATAATGTATTTTTAATGATTTTTTGAAGATGCAAAGAAAATACATAAAATTTCATTAAGCAGGGAGGGCTTATCTTTATCATCAGTATTTCATCCTTGGTGGGATTCCCATTTCTTTGCGGACAGGGTTCTCATGTTTTTTGACATTATTCATATGTCCTGGTCCGTCGTCATTTTCACCCATTGCATGCCCCATTTCGTGGGCGATAACTACACTTAATGGCGTAGGTGTCAGTTTGCATGCTTTACCTTTTCCTTGATATTGGCATGCGGCATGGTCAGAATCTATTTCAATATAGAAAGTATATTCGGAGGGATCGTAGCATGTATGTTCCATACCTTTCCTCGGTCCTCTAAATATATAATCATGATCAGATAACTCCATTTTTTCTATCATTTCCTGACCATGTTTTGTCTTCCTTACAGATTCGTATGCCTCTTTCATAGCCTTTTGCTGTTCTTCGTCACCCTTAAAAGTCACCTTTAATCCCAATGGATCTGTACCTGTGACAGGGTTCAGCGGATACTGGTACAGGTTCCATCCCCCTTTCAGCCCTATCGGATCCTGTGTAATATACCTCCCCTGTCCCGGATTATAATAACGGTGCCGGTTATAATACAGCCCCGATTCCTCATCATATTGCTGCCCCGGCAGCCGTATCACCAGCTCCAGGTGCTCAGGATTTTCCTCACCCGACAGGTTTCCCCATTCATCATACTCCCCGCGCCACGCCACCGTGTTGTCCGGGGTAACCAGCGCCAGCGGCAGTCCACGCTGGTCGCAGTGGTAAAGATGGATTTTCCTTTGGGGTGTGTACTCCGGCTCCAGTTGTTCCGCCATCTGCTCCGGCGTCAGCCCGCATCCCGCCAGCCATGCCCGGCTCTCCTCACTCACCGCGTTACGCCTCAGTTCGCCCTCCAGTCTGTCCAGCATCGCCGTCAGCGCCGCCGGAAGCTGTACCTCCTGGCCGTCCTCACTTCCCTCCTGTGACAGCTTCTCCGCCAGGCTGCGGTGCTGTGCCTTCGCCTGTTCAGCCGCATCTGTTTCGATGCGCACCAGCGGCGTGAAACTCCCCGGCGCATATAACGTCTGGACGCGGCTCTGTCCGGTCTGGATGGTCGTCAGCCTGTCACCCTCCCAGCCGTACCACGTCACATACGGCCTGCGCGACAGCTCCATCCTCGTGTCGCTCCAGTGAACCCGTTCCCGCTTCCATACCCGTTTACCCACACGGCGGCCCAGCGGGTCATAGAGATACCGCCCTTCCGCCTGCGTTTCTCCGTGCTGTGTGCGCACATAATGTACCAGCCGGTGCTGGTTATCGTATTCGTACCGGTGTGTACGTTCGTCGTTCATCCGTATCACCACCCCTTCCGGGATGCGGTCCGTTTTCTCCGTCAGCCTGCCGTATTTGTCGTAGCGGTACAGGTACTGCATATCTTCCGTGATGCGGTTATCCGCCCATACCGTACTGGCGCTGTCGGGGTAAAACTCCGGGTCCGGCAGCCGGTTCCCCGCCGGGTCCGTGGCATACGGAAGGGTGATGTCCAGAGTGGTACTGGTGGTATGGACACTAGTTAAGCGTCCTGTATCACTGTAGCGGTATTCCCTCGTCTGCTGCGGCCCGCTGATGCGTACCAGCCTGCCGCCCTCATCGTAACCGTACTCCCGGTTTAGCTGCGGCAGTGTCAGATGCTGACCATGAAGCTGACCGCCCGGTGTGTATGTGGTCGTCAGTTCATAACTCTCCGGGAGGGTGTCTGAACCGAACCGCCGCAACACCTCACGGTGCAGCCTGTCACGCGTGTATTCCAGCAGCGGCATATCCCCCAGCTTCATTCCCGCCAGATAACCACTCCCGTACGTCAGCCACTCCACCGGCGGCAGGTTATCCGGCTTAAACCGGTTTGCCAGCCCCTGCTCACTGTACCCCTGTAGTGTCTCATGCTGCCATAACAGTTCATTCGTCTGCGGGTCACTCACCGTCTGGCGTTCGCGGATAAGGCGGCCTTTATTATCGTAGCCGTAATACACCGCCACACGCTGCTCTTCGCTGAGGTGACTCAGCTCTGTCAGCCACCCGTGTTCGTCATACTGCCAGCGTTCGGCCTCCAGGCCGTTGACGGTACGGTGCGTCAGCCGGTCTGACGCATCGTAGTGCCAGTGCGTGACCAGGTCCTCATCTTCACTCTGTGTGAGTTTTCCCGTCAGGTCGTAACCGTACCGCTGCACCCGTCCGTCAAAGCCCGTCTGTTGTGTCAGGCGGTCCAGCGTATCCCAGGTAAATGCGCTGTGGCTGCCGTTCTCGTTGGTCAGTTGCGTCACACGGCCAGCAGCATCATATTCCATCCGCCGCGTCAGCCCGCCCTGTGTGGTACTGAGCGCCTTGCCCCACCCGTCGTACTGCGTTTCAGTGCGGTTTCCGTCCGGGCCGGTCACAGTGATAAGGTCGCCTGCATCGTTATAATCGTAGCGGGTTTCACGGCCCTGGCTGTCCCTGACGGCAGTTAACTGTCCCAGGCGGTTATAGCTGCGGTAGATGCTCTGCCCTTCCTCCCGGTGTACCGCCGTCATCTGGCCGAACCGGTCATATTCATACTTCGTCTCATACCCCGAACAGTCCGTGAACGCCACCATCTGCCCGTAGCGGTTCCAGCGCATCGTCTTACTGCTGCCGGTGGCGTCATGTATCCCGGACGGTAATTCACTCTGCGGATTATCATAGCTGTACCGCGTCGTCTCACCGGTACGCGATGTCTCCGCCGTCAGCCTGCCACGCTCATCATACTCCCGCGTGCTTCGCAGCCCGTCCGGGTACACCGTCGTCGTCAGTTGCTGCCGATCGTTATAACTGTACTTCGTCTTTCTCCCGTCCGGCCCCGTCACCGCCGTCAGCTTCCCTGTCGCCACGTCCGGGCTGTATGTCGTCTTCCTCCCCGTCGCATCCGTCTGCCACTCTGGCCTTCCCGACGCATCATATCTACTGCGCGTCACGCTCCCGTCGGCTGACGCCTTCATCACCACCCGTTTCAGGCCACCCTCGCCTTCCGTGTGCAGCACTTCACGCCGTCCCAGGCTGTCCGTGATGGTGACACAACTCTTCTCATAATCGTAGCGGTAGCTTAAGCCCTCCGGGTTAAGCTGCTCCGTGACACGCCCTGTCTCATCATAACGGTAGCGCATCTGCGGCCTGCCTGCATACCGGTGGCCCGTCATCCGCCCCGGATGGTCCGCGTCATACAGGAAGCGGCGCACCTCCACACCCCCACGATCATACACGGCGGCAAGCTCTCCGCCCGGCGTGTACTCATAGCGCGACAGCATTGCCGGCTCCTGGTCGCCCTCAGCGTCCGGCTCATGCGTCAGCCATACCTGCGAGAGGCGAATACCGTTATCCGTGCCGTACTCCGTGGCGGGCAGCGTCTCAGGGTATGCCGGTGCGGCGGGTAAACCCGCCCCACGTGCCGCCTCCGCACGCTGCGCCTGCGTGGTCAGCACCAGATGAAAGCGCCGTCCCGCACCGTCCGTCACCCCGGTGACATTCCCGGACAGTTCACCCTCTGCGGCGCGGTGATACGTCAGCGTCCGTCCGTAGCCGTCCGCCAGCCCCGTCAGCACACGGTACGGCGGCAGCGGCGCGGGCAATGCCTCATCCGCGCCCGGTACCCGCTCCGCCCACCCCAGCACCCACCACGGCCCCTGCGGGCTGTTCGTCGCCAGATAAATATGCTGGCTTAACCGTAACTCTTCCGGAAGCTGCTGCCAGAGTTCATGCAACGGGCAACTCGCATGTAGCTTCAGCGCGCCACAACGCGCCAGCCAGAACGACTCGCTGCGGCTGTATGCCCATTCGCCCGGCGACAGCGGTTCAAAATGGATACTTCGGCCTCCGCTGTCGTTCAGTATCAGCGCCCGCTCACGAATCTGTAAGCGCATATCGGCAGCCATCTTCCAGCCAGGACCGAACAACCCCGATGGCGCGGGCGTTTTCGTCCGGTAGCTGCTGTAAGCGCGGCTAAGTATGAACGGCAGCGGGCCGGGCAGCGCGAAATCCGTCTCACCGGGCAGTACCTTCGCCCCCAGCAGCGGGTTCACCGGCTCGCCGGACGTCATTCCGCCCGGACATACCGAACATGCCACGCCTGTCGGCGCGCCTATCAGCACCCCCGCCGAACCCTGGACGATTTTCCCGCCCTTCATGGTCATGTCGTCCTGACGCGCCGCTGGTTTTCCGCCCATATCTATATCTCCTTTTTGTTCTTTTTTATTGTTCAGTTATTCAGCCGGTCGACGTTAATAAATTCATTATATAATTCGTATCAGGTTAATTTTTCATAACCAGACACCAGACCTTCATTTTTAAACAATGCTCCAGATACAGCAGCATCTAAGAAATGCATTAATCATATGCCCTACACATAATAAAACAGTCGCCTCCACCCTAAAATGAAGGAAAAATAAAGGAGTTGTTTATATACGTTGATGAGTTTTGAACATGCCTATAAGATGCGTCATTTTCTCACATTATTCTGGCATGGTCATTCGCATCAGGTTTAAACTTATTAGTCCCTTTTCTGATTGAGTACAATTCTGCCAGTAATGACCTGCCTTAACCTCATATCATATCGACAGCATAGATGCCCCACCACTCAAAGAGTTATTTAGAACAGTTAGATATCACTGGAGACTCTGAGGACAAAACATCAATGATATCATTTACTGTCACAATCAAATAATGAATAATTTTCTCTTTTTCATGTATATTAAAACTCTGGTCATTAAACCATTCCAGATAAGATGAGTCCTCAACCTTATAAATACCTACTCGCATTTTTCCTTTTTGCTCACCCAACATTTTCAACAGATCACCTTCATCAGTGACACGAAATGAATGAGTCCAATCAAAAAAAAATCGAAAATCCGAATTCACTCCATCAAGAGTAACTATAATCTCAAGACTCCCTGCCCTATAATGAAAATCAATTATCTGACTACCTTTTAAAGATATATTTTGGGGGGTAATATCAACCAATTTTTCAATCATATATTCCTCACTAATCATACCTAAATTTAATTTTATTTTTCCCGGATTGGACCTCAAGTGTAGGTCTACCATCAGAACTGCCATCACGCACAATCACTGTGCGACCATCCGGCAAAGTACCCACTCGTCCCGTAACATAATTATTGTCGATGTCCTTAACATCGCTAGGGGATAAGTTATCAAAATCCTTGTTAGCCTCATCAATCCCCCCAGGCCGTTCATAAAGCCGGGACCTCCCTGTAGTCTGCTCACCTTTAGATGACGTTGCAATTAAATCGTCAACAGTCGTGGCATCCGAATCGCTGCCACTCTCATTGTCTTCCGCACCAGATACTCCATGCCCTGAATCCGTGGAGTCCCCCTTCTCACCATAGCCAGCATCACTGTCCTCTGAATCCTCTGTTGAATCATCACCGGACGCACAGGTCAGGTATGTAAAAGCAGCCGCAGCAGCAATAACGACTGCCCACCCAGCCCACTTCGGCCAGGCGCCATCTGTTGGCTCCGGAACGGCCACATCCGCTTCAAATCCGGCCAGTGCCGCATCCAGCACCGCCCCCCCTATCACGGTTCCTGCAACCAGTGAGGGCACCGCCGTGGGTGTCGCCGCTCCCCAGGGAATCGCATCCACAACCAGCCCCAGCGGGTCAGTCCCGCTCACCGGGTTCAGCGGATACGCATACAGGTTCCATCCCCCCCGCAACCCAATCGGGTCCTGCGTGATGTACCTTCCCTGTTCCGGATTATAGTAACGGTAACGGTTATAATACAGCCCCGTTTCCTCATCATACTGCTGGCCCGGCAGTCTCAGTAACTGCTCAAGCTGTTGCGGGTTCTCCTCCTTCTGCCGGTTTCCCCACACATCATACTCCGCGCTCCATTCCCGCGCCCCCTCGCTGTTTATCAGCGCCACCGGCAGACCACGGTGGTCGCAGTGGTAAAGATGGATTTTCCTTTCCGGTTCAGCGCGCTCTTCCAGTTGCCCCGCCATCTGCTCCGCCGTCAGTCCGCACTGCGCCAGCCATGCACGGCTCTCACTGCTCACTCTCCCCGCCCGCAGCTCTGCCTCCAGGCTGTCCAGCCGCCTCACCAGCCCTGCCGGGAACACCACCCCCGCCCCGTCCTCGCTCCCTTCCGCCTGGAGCTTCTCCGCCAGGCTCCTCCGGCTACGGACCGTTGTCAGGGCCGCTGTCGCCGTCTCCACCCTGACCAGCGGCGTGAACCCGCCTCCCTCGTACACCGTCTGGATGCGGCTCCGTTCCGTCTGCGCCGTCACCAGCCTGTCCCCGCTCCACCCGTACCACGTCACTTCCGGGGTCTCCGGCAGCGCCGTGTAGTCATGACAGCGTCCTGTCGCATACCGCTCACGCCGCCATACCTTTTTACACACCCGCCGGCCGGTCGCATCGTATACGTACCGGCTCTCCGTGATGCTCCGGCTTCCGTAACCCTCCGTACACCGGTAGCTCACCAGCCGGTGATGACGGTCATAACGGTAATGGTGCGTCCGCTCATCGCCGCTGCGTATCGCGCCCGCCGGGACGCGCTCTCCCTTCTCCACCAGGTTGCCGTACCGGTCGTAACGGTACACGTACCGCCCGTCCTCCGTTACCCGGTTGTCCGCGAAGACGCCCGGCAGTCCGTTCGCCTCCCGGCGTTCCGCCCCCGCTTCCACCCGGTTTCCCGCTCCGTCCGTCTCATACGGGATGTCCACGCTCATTTCTCTGGTCGTCAGGCCCACCGCCGACAGCCTTCCCGCCCCGTCATAACCGTAACGCCAGCTTTCACCCGCGCCGTCGATGCCCGTCAGGAACCCCGGTACGTCATGCCGGTATTCCCGGCTCAGCGCCGCCTCCGGCAGGTGCCGGTATGCCACCTCACCCCCCGCCGTGTAGCCCGTCTCCATCCGCCACGCACCGAACTGCCGCTCCGTCTCACGGTGCAGCCTGTCGCGCGTGTACTCCACCAGCGGCTGGCTTCCCAGTTTCAGCCCCGCCAGGTGCCCGCTGCCGTACGTCAGCCACTCCGCCACCGGCAGGCCGTCATACGCTTCCCGTACCGCCTGCCCCCGGTCGTTATAACCGTGCCGCACGCTGTGCGCCCACAGCGGTTCTTCCGTCTCCGGGTTATGGACCGTCTGCCGCTCGCTGGTGAGACGGCCTTTATTATCGTAGCCGTAATGCACCGTCACACGCTGCCCTTCGCTGATATGGCTCAGCGCCGTCAGCCACCCGCGTTCGTCATACTGCCACCGTTCCGCTTCCTGACCGTTGACGGTGCGCTGCGTTAACCGGTCGGCGTTATCGTAGTGCCAGTGCGTGACAAGGTCCTCGTCCTCACTGCGCGCCAGCCGTCCGCTCCGGTCATAGCCATACCGCTGCGTCCTGCCGTCAAAGCCCCGCTGTTCCGTTACCCGGTTCAGCGCATCATACGTGAAGCGCATCTCCGCGCCGTTCTCGTTTTCCAGCCGCACCACGCGCCCTGCCGCATCGTACTCCACCCGCCGCGTCAGCCCCCCTTCCGTCACGCTGATGAGCCGCCCGCGCGCGTCATACTCCGCCTCCCGCCGCTGGCCGTCCGGGCGGGTCACCGCCGTCAGGTCGCCCGCGTCGCTGTATTCGTATGTCGTCTCACGACCCTGGCTGTCCTTCACTGACGACAGCCTGCCCCGGCGGTCGTAACCCCGGTAAACGCTGAGGCCTTCCTCATAATGCACCGCCGTCTGCTGCCCGTAGCGGTTATACTCATACCGCGTCTCATAACCCGAGCAGTCCGTCCGCGACACCACCTCCCCGTTACGTCCCCGCCTTATCCGGCGGCTGCCGGAGCTGTCCTTCACCACCGACGGCTGGCTGTCATGGGCGCTGCCATACGCATACTCTGTGACCTTCCCCTCACGCAACACCGTTTTCACCAGACGGCCCTGACGGTCATACTCCCGCGTGCTGCGCCGTCCGTCCGGGTGGACGGTGGCTGTCAGCTGCTGCCGGTCGTTATAACTGTACTTCGTCTTCCTCCCGTCCGGCCCCGTCACCGCCGTCAGCTTCCCTGTCGCCACGTCCGGGTTGTATGTCGTCTTTCTCCCCGCCGCGTCCGTCCTCCATTCCAGCCGCCCTGAACCGTCATACCCGCTGCGGATAACGCTCCCGTCCGCCTGCTCCTTCATCACCACCCGTTTCAGGCCACCCTCGCCTTCCGTGTGCAGCACTTCACGCCGCCCCAAGCTGTCCGTTACCGTTATTTTGTTCTTCTCATACGCGAACGCATAACCCAGCCCTTCCGGGTTGACCTGCTCCGTCACCCGCCCCGCGTCATCATACCGGTAGCGGCTCGCCGGTCTTCCCGCGTAACGGTGCGCCGTCATCCTCCCCGGCTGCCCGGCGTCATACTCAAAGCGCCTTACCTCCGCACCGCTGCGGTCATACACCGCCTCCAGCTCACCGCGCGCCGTGTACCCGTAACGCACCAGCGGCTGCGACGGCAGCGCATCCGGACAGGCCGGGTCTTCCACCAGCCACACCGCCGACAGCCTGATGCCGCTGTCCTCACCGCAGGCGGTTACAGGCAGCGTCTCCGACCAGGAGGACGGTGAGCGGGGAGAGGGTGGGGAAGAAAATGAAGGGAACGACGACGGGGCGGGAGATAATGACGAAGAAGACGCTGACGCCGCCTGCGCCGCGCGCTGCGCCTGCGTGGTCAGCACCAGCCGGTAGCGCCGCCCGGTGCTGTCCGTCACCGCCGTCACCGCGCCGCCGTATGCACCGTCGCGATGGTACGTCAGACGGCGGCCATAACCGTCCACCACTCCCGTCAGCACCCGGTACGGCGGCAGCGGCGCGGGCAGCGCCTCATCCGCCCCCGGCACCCGTTCAGCCCATCCCAGCACCCACCACGGCCCCTGCGGGCTGTTCGTCGCCAGGCAAATATGCGGGCACAGCCGCACCGCCTCCGGCAGCATGCCCCACATGACCGACAGCGGGTGGCTGTTGTGCTGCGATGCCGCCCCGCCCCGCGCCAGCCAGAATGACTCTCTGCGGCTGTACTGTATCTCCCCCGGCGCCAGAGGCTCAAAATGCACGCTCCTGCCCCGTTATCGTTCAGTATCAGCCCGTCGCCGCGCAGCTGTAACCACAGGTCTGACGGCAGCTTCCAGCCCGGCCCGCACAGCCCCACCGGCGCGGGCGTCTTCGTCCGGTAACTGCTGTAGGCGCGGGAAAGCACGAACGGCAGCGGGCCGGGCAGCGCAATATCGGTCTCGCCGGGCAGGACCTTCGCCCCCAGCAGCGGGTTCACCGGATTGCCGTACTTCGGACTGGCCTCTCCGGTTGGGCACACCGAGCACGCCACCCCTGTCGGTGCGCCTATCAGTACCCCCGCTGAACCCTGAACTATCGGTCGTCCGCCCACCTGGGTCATGTCGCCCTGACGCGCCGCTGGTTTTTTTCAACAGTCGCCTCCACCCTAAAATGAAGGAAAAATAAAGGAGTTGTTTATATACGTTGATGAGTTTTGAACATGCCTATAAGATGCGTCATTTTCTCACATTATTCTGGCATGGTCATTCGCATCAGGTTTAAACTTATTAGTCCCTTTTCTGATTGAGTACAATTCTGCCAGTAATGACCTGCCTTAACCTCATATCATATCGACAGCATAGATGCCCCACCACTCAAAGAGTTATTTAGAACAGTTAGATATCACTGGAGACTCTGAGGACAAAACATCAATGATATCATTTACTGTCACAATCAAATAATGAATAATTTTCTCTTTTTCATGTATATTAAAACTCTGGTCATTAAACCATTCCAGATAAGATGAGTCCTCAACCTTATAAATACCTACTCGCATTTTTCCTTTTTGCTCACCCAACATTTTCAACAGATCACCTTCATCAGTGACACGAAATGAATGAGTCCAATCAAAAAAAAATCGAAAATCCGAATTCACTCCATCAAGAGTAACTATAATCTCAAGACTCCCTGCCCTATAATGAAAATCAATTATCTGACTACCTTTTAAAGATATATTTTGGGGGGTAATATCAACCAATTTTTCAATCATATATTCCTCACTAATCATACCTAAATTTAATTTTATTTTTCCCGGATTGGACCTCAAGTGTAGGTCTACCATCAGAACTGCCATCACGCACAATCACTGTGCGACCATCCGGCAAAGTACCCACTCGTCCCGTAACATAATTATTGTCGATGTCCTTAACATCGCTAGGGGATAAGTTATCAAAATCCTTGTTAGCCTCATCAATCCCCCCAGGCCGTTCATAAAGCCGGGACCTCCCTGTAGTCTGCTCACCTTTAGATGACGTTGCAATTAAATCGTCAACAGTCGTGGCATCCGAATCGCTGCCACTCTCATTGTCTTCCGCACCAGATACTCCATGCCCTGAATCCGTGGAGTCCCCCTTCTCACCATAGCCAGCATCACTGTCCTCTGAATCCTCTGTTGAATCATCACCGGACGCACAGGTCAGGTATGTAAAAGCAGCCGCAGCAGCAATAACGACTGCCCACCCAGCCCACTTCGGCCAGGCGCCATCTGTTGGCTCCGGAACGGCCACATCCGCTTCAAATCCGGCCAGTGCCGCATCCAGCACCGCCCCCCCTATCACGGTTCCTGCAACCAGTGAGGGCACCGCCGTGGGTGTCGCCGCTCCCCAGGGAATCGCATCCACAACCAGCCCCAGCGGGTCAGTCCCGCTCACCGGGTTCAGCGGATACGCATACAGGTTCCATCCCCCCCGCAACCCAATCGGGTCCTGCGTGATGTACCTTCCCTGTTCCGGATTATAGTAACGGTAACGGTTATAATACAGCCCCGTTTCCTCATCATACTGCTGGCCCGGCAGTCTCAGTAACTGCTCAAGCTGTTGCGGGTTCTCCTCCTTCTGCCGGTTTCCCCACACATCATACTCCGCGCTCCATTCCCGCGCCCCCTCGCTGTTTATCAGCGCCACCGGCAGACCACGGTGGTCGCAGTGGTAAAGATGGATTTTCCTTTCCGGTTCAGCGCGCTCTTCCAGTTGCCCCGCCATCTGCTCCGCCGTCAGTCCGCACTGCGCCAGCCATGCACGGCTCTCACTGCTCACTCTCCCCGCCCGCAGCTCTGCCTCCAGGCTGTCCAGCCGCCTCACCAGCCCTGCCGGGAACACCACCCCCGCCCCGTCCTCGCTCCCTTCCGCCTGGAGCTTCTCCGCCAGGCTCCTCCGGCTACGGACCGTTGTCAGGGCCGCTGTCGCCGTCTCCACCCTGACCAGCGGCGTGAACCCGCCTCCCTCGTACACCGTCTGGATGCGGCTCCGTTCCGTCTGCGCCGTCACCAGCCTGTCCCCGCTCCACCCGTACCACGTCACTTCCGGGGTCTCCGGCAGCGCCGTGTAGTCATGACAGCGTCCTGTCGCATACCGCTCACGCCGCCATACCTTTTTACACACCCGCCGGCCGGTCGCATCGTATACGTACCGGCTCTCCGTGATGCTCCGGCTTCCGTAACCCTCCGTACACCGGTAGCTCACCAGCCGGTGATGACGGTCATAACGGTAATGGTGCGTCCGCTCATCGCCGCTGCGTATCGCGCCCGCCGGGACGCGCTCTCCCTTCTCCACCAGGTTGCCGTACCGGTCGTAACGGTACACGTACCGCCCGTCCTCCGTTACCCGGTTGTCCGCGAAGACGCCCGGCAGTCCGTTCGCCTCCCGGCGTTCCGCCCCCGCTTCCACCCGGTTTCCCGCTCCGTCCGTCTCATACGGGATGTCCACGCTCATTTCTCTGGTCGTCAGGCCCACCGCCGACAGCCTTCCCGCCCCGTCATAACCGTAACGCCAGCTTTCACCCGCGCCGTCGATGCCCGTCAGGAACCCCGGTACGTCATGCCGGTATTCCCGGCTCAGCGCCGCCTCCGGCAGGTGCCGGTATGCCACCTCACCCCCCGCCGTGTAGCCCGTCTCCATCCGCCACGCACCGAACTGCCGCTCCGTCTCACGGTGCAGCCTGTCGCGCGTGTACTCCACCAGCGGCTGGCTTCCCAGTTTCAGCCCCGCCAGGTGCCCGCTGCCGTACGTCAGCCACTCCGCCACCGGCAGGCCGTCATACGCTTCCCGTACCGCCTGCCCCCGGTCGTTATAACCGTGCCGCACGCTGTGCGCCCACAGCGGTTCTTCCGTCTCCGGGTTATGGACCGTCTGCCGCTCGCTGGTGAGACGGCCTTTATTATCGTAGCCGTAATGCACCGTCACACGCTGCCCTTCGCTGATATGGCTCAGCGCCGTCAGCCACCCGCGTTCGTCATACTGCCACCGTTCCGCTTCCTGACCGTTGACGGTGCGCTGCGTTAACCGGTCGGCGTTATCGTAGTGCCAGTGCGTGACAAGGTCCTCGTCCTCACTGCGCGCCAGCCGTCCGCTCCGGTCATAGCCATACCGCTGCGTCCTGCCGTCAAAGCCCCGCTGTTCCGTTACCCGGTTCAGCGCATCATACGTGAAGCGCATCTCCGCGCCGTTCTCGTTTTCCAGCCGCACCACGCGCCCTGCCGCATCGTACTCCACCCGCCGCGTCAGCCCCCCTTCCGTCACGCTGATGAGCCGCCCGCGCGCGTCATACTCCGCCTCCCGCCGCTGGCCGTCCGGGCGGGTCACCGCCGTCAGGTCGCCCGCGTCGCTGTATTCGTATGTCGTCTCACGACCCTGGCTGTCCTTCACTGACGACAGCCTGCCCCGGCGGTCGTAACCCCGGTAAACGCTGAGGCCTTCCTCATAATGCACCGCCGTCTGCTGCCCGTAGCGGTTATACTCATACCGCGTCTCATAACCCGAGCAGTCCGTCCGCGACACCACCTCCCCGTTACGTCCCCGCCTTATCCGGCGGCTGCCGGAGCTGTCCTTCACCACCGACGGCTGGCTGTCATGGGCGCTGCCATACGCATACTCTGTGACCTTCCCCTCACGCAACACCGTTTTCACCAGACGGCCCTGACGGTCATACTCCCGCGTGCTGCGCCGTCCGTCCGGGTGGACGGTGGCTGTCAGCTGCTGCCGGTCGTTATAACTGTACTTCGTCTTCCTCCCGTCCGGCCCCGTCACCGCCGTCAGCTTCCCTGTCGCCACGTCCGGGTTGTATGTCGTCTTTCTCCCCGCCGCGTCCGTCCTCCATTCCAGCCGCCCTGAACCGTCATACCCGCTGCGGATAACGCTCCCGTCCGCCTGCTCCTTCATCACCACCCGTTTCAGGCCACCCTCGCCTTCCGTGTGCAGCACTTCACGCCGCCCCAAGCTGTCCGTTACCGTTATTTTGTTCTTCTCATACGCGAACGCATAACCCAGCCCTTCCGGGTTGACCTGCTCCGTCACCCGCCCCGCGTCATCATACCGGTAGCGGCTCGCCGGTCTTCCCGCGTAACGGTGCGCCGTCATCCTCCCCGGCTGCCCGGCGTCATACTCAAAGCGCCTTACCTCCGCACCGCTGCGGTCATACACCGCCTCCAGCTCACCGCGCGCCGTGTACCCGTAACGCACCAGCGGCTGCGACGGCAGCGCATCCGGACAGGCCGGGTCTTCCACCAGCCACACCGCCGACAGCCTGATGCCGCTGTCCTCACCGCAGGCGGTTACAGGCAGCGTCTCCGACCAGGAGGACGGTGAGCGGGGAGAGGGTGGGGAAGAAAATGAAGGGAACGACGACGGGGCGGGAGATAATGACGAAGAAGACGCTGACGCCGCCTGCGCCGCGCGCTGCGCCTGCGTGGTCAGCACCAGCCGGTAGCGCCGCCCGGTGCTGTCCGTCACCGCCGTCACCGCGCCGCCGTATGCACCGTCGCGATGGTACGTCAGACGGCGGCCATAACCGTCCACCACTCCCGTCAGCACCCGGTACGGCGGCAGCGGCGCGGGCAGCGCCTCATCCGCCCCCGGCACCCGTTCAGCCCATCCCAGCACCCACCACGGCCCCTGCGGGCTGTTCGTCGCCAGGCAAATATGCGGGCACAGCCGCACCGCCTCCGGCAGCATGCCCCACATGACCGACAGCGGGTGGCTGTTGTGCTGCGATGCCGCCCCGCCCCGCGCCAGCCAGAATGACTCTCTGCGGCTGTACTGTATCTCCCCCGGCGCCAGAGGCTCAAAATGCACGCTCCTGCCCCCGTTATCGTTCAGTATCAGCCCGTCGCCGCGCAGCTGTAACCACAGGTCTGACGGCAGCTTCCAGCCCGGCCCGCACAGCCCCACCGGCGCGGGCGTCTTCGTCCGGTAACTGCTGTAGGCGCGGGAAAGCACGAACGGCAGCGGGCCGGGCAGCGCAATATCGGTCTCGCCGGGCAGGACCTTCGCCCCCAGCAGCGGGTTCACCGGATTGCCGTACTTCGGACTGGCCTCTCCGGTTGGGCACACCGAGCACGCCACCCCCGTCGGTGCGCCTATCAGTACCCCCGCTGAACCCTGAACTATCGGGCCGCCCACCTGGGTCATGTCGCCCTGACGCGCCGCTGGTTTTCCGCTCATCTTTATTTCTTCCTTAATATCCCTCAGAGTCATGCCGTACCGGAAAAACGCGAAAGACACTCCCGGTGGCTCCTGCTGTAGCCCGGTATTCATTATGTTATTCAGTACATGATCAGATCCGATGGATCGGGGTCATCCTGCTGTTCAGATGCTTCAGGTGGCTTCTTGCTCACCCCACAGTTCCAGCTGATCAGCTTTGAATCCCCGTTTAAGCTGTCCACGCCCTGCAACTCAATATGTTTGCCGTTCAGAAAAATACCGCCGTCGCTCGTCAGCACCAGACGGGCTTCACCACACACCAGCTCCAGATGCTCGCCTGCGGAATACACCGCCGTTTTACCGGTACTTTCGGTTTTACTGTTGCCCACGTTAACGCTGGCATTACGCCCGACATTGACGTTGTATTTCATTCCCACATTCAGTGATTTGAAGATCCCGACCTCAGAAGACTGCATCAGCGCCACCGAGGTATTCATGATGCCGCCCACGGTAGTCTGGTATGCCAGCCCCACATTCAGGGCGCGGACAATCCCCACCGTTTCCACCTGATTGGCACCCACCTTGATCACCTGGTTACTGCCCACCTTCTCCACCTGGTTGACGCCGATGGTCTGGATTTGGTTATTGGTAACGGCAATCACCTGGTTATTACCAATGGTTTCAGCATGATTATTCGTCACATCGGTGGTGCGGTTGTGCAGCACCTCGGTATTCATATTCTTCTGCGCGTGGATATACACGCGCTCCTTCCCTGTCGCATCATCAAACATGAGTTCGTTAAACCCGCTGCCTTTATAGGTTTTCGAGCGGATGGTCATCTGCGTTTTGGTGCCCGGCAGGCTGCCCGGTGAGCGGTTTTCCTGGTGGTAGGTGTGCCCCATGATGATGGGCTGGTCCGGGTCGCCGTTGAGGAAGTCCACTATCACTTCCTGCCCCACGCGCGGTATCGCCAGGTTGCCGAACCCCGGCCCCGCCCACGCCTGTACCACCCGTATCCAGCACGAGCTGTCCTGGTTCGCCGGGTTATACCGGTCCCAGTTAAATTTCACCCGTACACGGCCATGTTCGTCGCAGAAGATTTCTTCCCCTTCCGGGCCGGTGACCACCGCCGACTGCGGGCCGTCCACTGATGGTTTGGGCAGCGGGCGTGGCCGCCATGTTCTGTCTGCCGGGATGACCGTAAAATGATTGTCCAGCGTTGTCCCTGAACCTGAGCGCCCCGCCGCCTGCGGCTGGCTGCCGTGTAAATCGCTGCTCACCACCTGCCATTCCCGGTTCAGGCTCGCCTGCGGGTGTTCCGTCAGCTGAATACGCCGTCCCGGCCATATCGCCGGCGAACGGCTTTTCCCCTGCGCCACTTCGGCATTATTACGCCAGCCTTCCATCTGCCAGCGGGCGAAGTTCTGACCGTGGCCGTCCTTGAAGCGCCCCGGATAATCAAAGACCTCATACTGCGTGCGCTGGTAATCCTGATGTTCGCCCTGGTGCTCAAAGCGGCCCGCCCAGCCGGGGCGTTTGAAGGTGTAGTCCTTGCCGATGACGGAAGAGGGGCGGATTTGCGCGCTGTGGCGGAACTGGCTGACGCACGGCGTGCTCACCTCGGTACGGGTGTTCGGGTTCCAGGGGATTTCAAAGGCTTCCGGCAGAAAACGTACCGTGTCGCACAGCACCAAGCTCTGGTCGTCGCTGGTCTGCGCATGTTCCTCGTAAAAGAAAATACCTTCCTCCGCCGCCATCCGCGCCAGAAAGTCGTAATCCGTTTCGCTGTACTGCACGCAGAACTCCCGCGCCGGATGCGCCTCACTGAACAGCGGGCTCCAGTCCGTCACGCCGTTTTCCTGCAGTATCGTCCCGAGAATGCTTTTTATGTCTTCATTCTGGAAAATACGCGAGTTCTGCCGCAGCGCGGCGCGCCACACCGGCGGACGAACTTTCATGCTGTACAGCATCTGGTGTCCGTCGTTTTCCCCCTGCTCAAACCAGGTCACTATGCCGTTCACCCGGCGCTGTATCTCCGTGCCCTGCCAGATTTTCAGGTGCGCCGGTTTTTCCAGTACCTGGGCAAACTCAATGTTGTGAAGTTGCTGACTGACCAGCGAGATATCGAGGGAAAATAACGTGGAAAGGGACTGGCTCAGGTGAAAGGACTCCACGACCAGCGCATCCGGTGGCAGGCCGTCCACCTCCAGTGTGAAACGTAATCCTGTTGACATGAATAACCTCATGAATTAACGGGGAAAATAAACCGCCTGCCGGACTGCGGCGAATGACAGTACAGTGTTACGCCTGCCTCCGGGCACGCTACCGCCGAAGTATCCGGCGTCCGCCATCTCCCGTAATAAAAACGTAACCCCTTACTGGCACTACTTTTTTACCTCCGTCTCCAGGCAAAAACAGCACCCTGCCCGTCAGGGCGGGATGCTGTTGATTCCGTTTACGCTTCCAGCGGCGCGCGCCAGTCATCCGCGCCAGAGGTGCCGGATTTGACGTGTTCCCACTCGATTTTGCGGTAGGCCAGCGAGACTTCGAGCAACTGCGTGAATTCGCGCTTTGCCGGGTCCTGACAGTGCGGCATATGCAGTTTCATATCCACAATCGTTGAGTCCGTCAGGCGGGTGGTGAAGTAATGCTCCTGCTTGCCTTCAACGGAAGTACGCCACCAGTGCAGTTCGGTTTTCGGCAGCATTTCACCGGACGCCAGCGCGTTGTACAGCAGCGGTACGGCTTTGTTCAGCGCCACGGTAAAAATGAACGGCTTGTGCGAACGCTGGCCGCTCGGCTGCCCGGACTGTGGATCAGTGGGTACGGTCACGTTATGCAGGAATTCCTGTACCAGCATTTCATCCTCGTGACCCTGCACGTAGATATTGCCGACAGAATCTGCGGTGAATGCACCAGCGGTGATATTGCCCTGGGTTTGCCCCGTAATTGAGATGTAACACGGTGTTGGCATTTATAAACTCCTTGTTAACGATTAATGACACTTACATACATCTGCAGAAAGATATCCGACAGATAAAAATATGTGGATTACATTAAAAATCCTGTAGCTTAAGCTCTCTTCATATAGCAAGCTGAATCGTACAATCTGAGACTAAAAAGCATTCACATGATGACTAAATTACATGCCAACATATTCACATGATAATATATCAGCATTTATTTTTATAAAATAAAGACGATACTTACTCATGAATAAATATTATATCCATTCTTTTTTCACCATCACCATCTTCGTAAACCTCATTCACCATGCTATTTTATTAATGATGAACAAAAAGTGTACAAATAAATATAGATAGCATTTACCCAATACATGGTTAAATAAAAAATACATATATATCAATCAACTAAAAAAACAAAACACCATTCATTAAAATATCTTTTAAGATATTCCTTATAAAAACAACGTCATCCTGAAATAACCACAAAAGAAGAATACTCCTGTATTCCATTTTGAAAAAGTGCTTCTCAAAAAATTTTCTGCGCGTAAAATGATTACCAAGCTTTTTATTACACGGCATTCCATAGTCTGTACGGAGATGCAAAAAAACATAACGTAACCTGATGGATGATCTCTATGAGCAAAGATTATAACGGCAGCGTGGCACCCAAAGAACGCATTAATATTTCTTACATTCCAAAAACGGACGGTGAGCCTTCTGAGGTGGAATTACCCCTTAATATGTTGATAGTGGGGGATACCGGAAACTCACAGGAAACAGCGCCACTTGATGAACGCCAGATGGTTTCTATCGACAAACATTCATTCAATTCAGTGATGGCAGAAGCGTCCATTAGCCTGAATTTTGCAGTTCCGGCATCATTGAAGGACAACGCAAAAGATGGCGATGAGATGAATATCTCGCTGGAAATCAAATCCCTGAACGATTTTTCTCCGGACAGCGTGGCAAAACAGGTACCGGAGTTGAACAAATTGCTGGAACTACGCGAAGCGCTGACAGCATTAAAAGGCCCGCTCGGTAATCTGCCTGCATTTCGCGCCCAGCTTCAGGCATTGCTGGAAAATGAAGAATCCCGCGAACAGTTACTGCGGGAGATCAGCCAGGCAGAAAACCAGTAACCTCTGTTTTTCAGGGAGATTATCCTGGTATGGGCTTGCGGGAAGAGACCTCCAGAACCGATGACGCAATAACGCAGGCAGTGATCCGGTTATTTATCAGTCAGACAGGCGACATCAACACAGAAACACTGGAGGTATTGGTCGCGGCGCTTGACCAGAGGATCGGATGTCTGATGGATGAAATCATCCATATCAACGGGTACCAGCAGATGAAGCCACACTGGCGAAAGGTGTTCCACTGACAGTGAAACCTGGTTCCAGAAATACAGATCAACACAAGGATTTTCAGTATGTCTTTACAGGAAGAAGAACTTGTTTCCACCCGCACTGAACAGGGAAGCCATGCCCCGTCGTTGCTTGATGAAATCATGGCACAAACCCGTATCCAGCCCGGCGCTGACGGTTATGATATTGCCCGTCAGGGCGTAACGGCTTTTATTGCCAGCCTCCTGCAATCCACTTCACCTGCCGAACCCGTAAACAAACTGGCCGTGGACAGCATGATTGCGGACATCGACGCCCGTATCAGCCGTCAGATGGATGCTATTATTCACGCCCCTCAGTTTCAGCAACTGGAGTCGTTCTGGCGTTCAATGAAAGCGCTGGTCGATCGCGTTGATTTTCGTGAGAATATTAAGGTGCATGTCCTCCATGTCACCAAAGCGGAATTGCTGGAAGATTTCGAGTTCGCGCCGGAGATTACCCAGTCCGGCTTCTATAAGCATGTTTATTCCAGCGGGCTTGGGCAGTTTGGCGGCGAACCGATTGCGGCTGTGCTGGGCGCATATGAGTTCAAAAATACCACGCCGGATATGAAGCTGCTGAACTATGTCAGCGCCGTCGGCGCAATGGCTCACGCGCCGTTCCTTTCTTCCGTGTCGCCGGAGTTTATGGGCCTGAAATCATGGACCGAGCTGCCCAATATCAAGGATCTCTACGCCATTTTTGAAGGTCCGGCCTACACAAAATGGCGCGCCCTGCGTGATTCCGAAGATTCCCGCTACCTGGGACTGACCGCGCCGCGTTTTCTGCTTCGCCAGCCCTATTCCGCGACCGAAAACCCGATTAAAAGCTTCAACTACGCCGAAGATGTGAGCCACAGCCACGAGCATTATTTGTGGGGCAATACCGCCTGGATGCTGGCCAGTAATATAGCCGATTCGTTCGCGAAATACCGGTGGGCGCCCAATATTATCGGGCCGCAGAGCGGCGGCGCAGTAAAAGATCTGCCGGTACATTTATATGAGTCAATGGGGCAGATTCAGGCCAAGATCCCGACGGAGGTGTTGATCACCGACCGCCGTGAGTTCGAGCTGGCCGAAGAGGGGTTCATCACCCTGACCATGCGTAAAAACAGCGATAATGCGGCGTTTTTCTCGGCTAACAGCGTTCAGAAACCCAAGCATTTTCCGGGCAAAGACGCCGAGACCAACTACAAGCTGGGTACGCAGTTGCCTTATCTGTTCATTATTAACCGCCTCGCGCACTACATTAAGGTGCTGCAACGCGAGCAGCTTGGGTCGTGGAAAGAGAGAAGCGATCTGGAGCGGGAGCTGAATATTTGGGTGCGCCAGTATGTCGCCGATCAGGAGAATCCGCCTGCTGATGTCCGCAGCCGTAAGCCGCTGCGTGGCGCTAAAGTGGAGGTGCTGGATGTGGACGGCGAGCCGGGCTGGTATCAGGTGGCGATTTCCGCAAGGCCGCACTTTAAATATATGGGCGCGTCGTTTGAATTGTCTTTAGTCGGACGGTTAGATAAGTGATACCGGCGCGCGAAAAGCCTGCCGGATCGCTGTTTGAGCGTCTGGAAAACCCTCCTGCCAGAAACTGGCGGGAGGGCAGTAATATAGAGGCGTTCAGGCAGTCCATTCGCCATAGTCTGCGCAATATCCTGAACACCCGCTCCGGCAGTTGTCGGGGAACACCGGGGCTGGGTATTGAAGAGCCGGAAGGGTCGGATAATTACCGCAGCGCCATGAGCCAGGCCATCGTGCAGTGTATTGAGCGTTATGAACCCCGGATTTCGCACGCGGAGGTCCGGGCAATCCTGCCACAGGCCGCCAGCCCACAGGAGATAATTTTTCGTATCACCGCCTGGGTGACATTTAACGATATCGACGATGTGCTGGAGTTTGATATGGCACCGGACGGTAGTCAGCATTATCGGGTGGAGTAGCAGAATGGAATTCGAAGAACGCTATTACAGGCAGGAGTTGGATCACCTGCGGCAGTTGAGCAAGCTGCTGGCGACCGAAAAGCCGCATCTGGCCCGGTTTCTGGCAGAAAAAGAGGCCGATCCGGATATCGAGCGTCTGCTGGAGGGCGTGGCCTTTCTGACCGGCAATCTGCGCCAGAAAATCGAGGATGAGTTTCCGGAGCTGACGCACGGACTGATCCGGATGCTGTGGCCCAATTATCTGCGCCCGGTGCCGTCGATGACGCTGATTGAATATACGCCGGATATGGATAAAACTTCCGTGCCGGTACTGATCCCCCGTAATGAGCAGTTCACAACCGGGGCGAAGGGGACTCAGGGAAACCCGGTATTGTCTGCGTATTCCGGCAATGAGCACGATGTAGCCCCGCCCTGTACGTTCACCCTGTGCCGGGATATCTGGCTGTTACCCGTTCAACTGGATCAGGTTGAAAATCGCAGTACGCCCCGCCACGGCATTATTGATATTACGTTTGCCGTCGCACCGGGCACTGATTTTGCCACGCTGGATCTGAACAGGCTGCGCTTCTGGCTGGGCAACGATGATAACTATACCCGCTATCAGCTTTATCTGTGGTTTTGTGAATATTTACAGGGCGCAGAGTTGATGGCGGGCGGGCAGTCGATCCCGATGCCTGAATTTATGCTGAAAGCGGTGGGTTTTGAGTCAGAGGACGCCATGCTGCCCTGGCCCGGCAATGTCCACAGCGGCTACCGCATTCTCCAGGAGTTTTTCTGCTACGCCGACAGTTTTCTGTTTTTCGATGCCTGTGGCATTCCGGCATTGCCAGACAGGTTAAAGGAGAACCGTTTCACTCTGCGGCTGCGGTTTTCTCGCCCCTTACCGGCAGATATCCGGCTGCGGGATGATTCCCTGCGCTTATATTGTGCGCCCGCCATTAATCTGTTTTCCCACCATGCCGAAGCCATCACGCTGGATCATCAGCGGCAGGATTACGCTCTGGTTCCCAGCCGTCATTTTCCGGATCATTACGACATTTTTTCGGTTAACAGCGTGGTGAGTCAGACGCAGGGGAAGCAGAGAAAAGCGGATCTTGGACGGCCGGTGATCACAGAGGCCGCGCGCCACTGGCCTGCTTTTGAGAGTTTCCGCCACCAGATGGAGTACAGCCGTAAGCGGGAAGTGGTCTACTGGCAGCACCGGACCAGGACCTCGCTGTTTCACCGGGGCTTTGATCATACCCTGGCTTTTATTCATGCCGATGGCAGCCTCCCGGATGCCTCACTGCTTAATAATGAAGTGGTTTCTGTATCGCTGACCTGCACCAACCGGGAGCTGCCGGTACAGCTACGGCCCGGCGATATCACCGGTACGACAGGTAAAAACGCGTCGGTGGCGTCATTTCGCAATATCACCCGCCCCACCAGACCGCTCTGGCCGGTGATTGACGGCAGCCTGCACTGGTCGTTGCTGTCTGCCATGAACCTGAATTATCTGTCGTTGCTGGATGCTGATGCGCTCAAACAGGTGATCGCCAATTTTGATCGCCACGCCATCCATCATCCGCAGATGGCCCGTCTGTCACAGCAGAAGCTGGACGCCATTGAACGGCTGGAAACAACCCCGGTTGATCGCCTGTTTACCGGCATACCGGTGCGCGGGCTGGCGTCCACCCTGTCCATTCATACGGAGCCGTTTGTCTGCGAGGGTGAAATGTACCTGCTGGGCGCGGTGCTGTCGCATTTTCTGTCGCTGTACGCCATCGTCAATTCGTTCCACATGCTGACCGTCGTTAACACGGAAAGCTAGGAGTCATGGAAATGGGCGGAAAGAACCGGGCAACACCCGCTCATCTGAGTCCGGACGATGCTCCGGCGCAGGATGAACAACGCACGCTGCGGGAGCCGTTGTTTCAGGACGCCTGCGCCTGCAATTTTTTCGCGCTCTCTGAGCTGCTGCACCGGCTGGCATCAGAAGGCGGCGAAACGCCAGTGTTATCCCTGGATACCCCTCCGGCGCAGGAAACCATTCGTTTCCAGGCGGACGCCAGCCTGGGATTTCCGGTAAGCGATGTCAGCGCGCTGGAGCAGGATGCTTCCGGGTTGTTCCGGATGACCACCACCTTTATGGGATTGCAGGGCAGCCAGTCGCCCCTCCCCGGCTATTACCTTGATCACCTGGCCTGGAAATCCGCGCACGAGCAGAGTCCGGTCAGCGATTTTCTGGATATGTTCAGCCATCGCCTGACGCAGTTTGTCTGGCATATCTGGCGTAAGTACCGTTACCACGTCGCTTTCCGTAACGGCGGCGTGGATGCGTTCTCGCAGCGGATGTACTCCCTGGTGGGGCTGGGCCACCGGCAGCTTCGCGACAGTCTGCCCGTTAACCACAGCAAAATGCTGGCCTATGCCGGGATACTGGCAAATCCGGGACGTTCGCCGGAGATCGTCTGTACGCTGGTTGCGCACTGTTTCGATTTAAATTTATCGGACGTGACGCTGCAAAACTGGCAGCGGCGGATGGTGGATATCGAGCCGGATCAGCAGAACAGTCTTGGATGTTACACGATTAAAAATGGCGAAAAACTGGCCGGGCGATCGGTGCTGGGTAATTTTGTCCTCGGTACGCGGGTTCCCGATCTCAGCGGTAAATTTCAGTTAAGTATTAACCACCTGAGCCGCAAGCAGTTTCTCTCGTTCCTGCCGTCAGGAGAAAATTTTCTGCCGCTGGCGATGTTTGTCTCCTTCGTCCTGCGCGATCAGCTTGCCTGGGATTTACACCTGGGGCTGGCCCCGGATCAGGTGGGGATTATGCGGCTGGGCGATAACAAGAGCGCGCTGCTGGGCTGGACGTCATTTCTCGGCGAGCCGGGAGAGCATCCCTCAGTCACCATCAGGGTCAGGGAGTAAAATATTACTATCATGGAGCAGAATATGGCGGAAGAAAAAGCGCGGCAACAGACGCTTTCACTGCATGTCGTTAACGGTAACGAGCTGGAGAGCGGACGTACCGCACGGTGTCTGTTCACCGGAGACGGCGATGTGGGCCACGGCAGCGAATGCCA
Source organism: Salmonella sp. GDC200615 (assembly GCF_050574145.1). Taxonomy (NCBI): domain Bacteria; kingdom Pseudomonadati; phylum Pseudomonadota; class Gammaproteobacteria; order Enterobacterales; family Enterobacteriaceae; genus Salmonella; species Salmonella sp. GDC200615. Next base: position 2,780,047 of record NZ_CP192247.1, read on the forward strand.
CTGGCCTGTTCAGGACCGGCACCAGAACGTTCCGGCGAAGGCGTTCAGCATCAGCCTGCATGATGGCGCATTCTGCCTGCATCCGCTGGCATCGCCATTATGGCTGAACCAGGCTAAAGTCACGGCGGCCTCAGACCAGGTGCAGTTACGTCAGGGCGATGAGATCCAGACCGGGCATCTGATACTCCGGGTTTATCTGAACCAGGGCGGGATGCGGCATTACGATGAGGAGATGGCGACGCCTGAAACCATCGTTTCTAACCACGACCTCCTGTCGGACACGCTACTGTCCACGGACGGCGCGCCGGAATATCCGGGAATGCCGTCCCGCCATCAGCTCGCGGATACCGTTGTTAATGGCTTTTCCACCGATCCGTTGCAGGTGCTCCAGGCTGAAAGTCTGACCACCAGGGACAATCCGCTTGCGGGTATCACCCCGGCCCGGCCCTCCGCCCCGTTATCCGATCCGGCGATAAACGGCGGGATCAACACGCCGTTTATGGATCTGCCGTCCATGTATGCCGATCCGCATGATAATGAAGAGGGCATGTCACCGGCAGACGCGGCGCAGCGCCACCTCGCCGTCACGCCGTTACTGCGCGGGCTGGGGGGATCGCTTGCCGTGCATAACACCCAGGACGCCGATGATTTTCTGGAGGAGGCCGGAAGGACATTGCAGGCGGCGATTCAGGGGTTGCTTGAGCTACAGCAGCGCCGCAACAGCCTGTCAGACAAGCATCTGCGCCCGCTGGAAGATAACCCGCTGCGCCTGAATATGGACTACGCCACGGCGCTGGACGTGCTGTTTGCCGAAGGGAAAAGCCCGGTACATCTGGCCGCGCCCGCCGCCGTCAGCGAGAGCCTGCGCAATATTCGTCATCACGAAGAAGCCAACCGCGCCGCGATTGTGGAATCGCTGCGCGTGCTGCTGGACGCCTTCTCGCCACAGAGTCTGATGCGCCGTTTTGTGCAGTACCGCCGCAGCCACGAACTGCGTAAACCGCTGGATGATGCCGGTGCGTGGCAGATGTACTGCGATTATTACGATGAGCTGGCCTCCAGCCGCCAGCAGGGTTTTGAGATGCTGTTTAACGAAGTGTATGCCCAGGTGTATGACCGGGTGTTGCGTGAAAAGCAGCGGGAGCCGGAAGCATGACAGGCCGTGGTTTCCTCGCCTGGGCGATGGTGGCGTTGTTCACCCTCGCCTTATGCGGTTGTGAAACGGTAAAAAAAATCGGCGAGGTGATTAAAAACCCGGATATTCAGGTCGGTAAGCTGGCAGACCAGTCTTCGCAGGTGACGATTACGCTGCTGACGGAGCCGGATGCCAATATCAACGCGGACGGTGAAGCGGCTGCGGTGGACGTGCAGCTGGTTTATCTGAGCGATGACTCAAAATTTCAGGCGGCCGACTACGACCAGATAGCCACCACCGCACTACCCGACGCGCTGGGGAAAAACTATATCGATCACCAGGATTTCAGCCTGCTGCCCGACACCATGAAAACCCTGCCGCCGGTGAAGCTGGATGAGAAAACGCAGTTTATCGGCGTGATTGCCTATTTTTCCGACGACCAGACTACGGAATGGAAGCAAATCGAACCGGTAGAAGGGACAGGACACAACTACCGCCTGCTGGTGCATATCCGGCAGAGCAGTATTGAAATGAAAAAAGAGGATGATTAACGATGGCAACCACGCGAAACAAGGTGATGTGGCGGGAAGGAACGCTGATGCGTCCGCACCATCTCCAGCAGCAACAACGTTATAACGATTATGTGAATAATCTGCGTTTCCGGGCCATTCATGATTTGTCCTGGGGATTTACCGAGCTTTCCCTCAATGATGAGCTGCTGGGACAGGGCAAAATTATGATCGACAGCGCGTCGGGCACCCTGCCGGACGGCACCGTGTTTTCCCTTCCGGACCAGGATGCGCTCCCCGATCCGCTGCATCCGGACAGTTTTCCTGATGAAGAAAGCCGCAATGTCTATCTGGCTTTACCCGTTGCCAGCGATGTGAGAGGCGAAGTCAGTTACGGGCAGCAGGTTGGGCGTTACCGGCTGAGCGATGCCAGTGTCCGGGATCTGCACTCCGAGAATGGCGATGCCCGGACGCTGACGCTGGGCCAGTTGACCCCCCGCATTATGAGCGGAGCGGACGATATGAGCGCGTATGTCACGTTGCCGCTGTGCCGTATCAAAGACAGGCGTGCGGACGGCTCCCTGATGCTGGATGAAAACTTTATCCCTACCTGCCAGAACGTTTATGTCAGCGCACGGCTGCGTGAATTTCTCCGGGAAGTCCAGGAAGCGGTTGGCGGCCGGGCCAATGACCTGGCTAACCGCATTGGCTCTCCGGCGCAAAGCGGTATTGCCGACGTTGCGGAATTTATGATGCTGCAACTGCTCAACCGTAACCAGACGCGGTTCACCCACCGCGCCCGCAGGCCGCACCTCCATCCGGAAGATTTTTATCTCGATCTGGCCGGACTGCTGGGCGAGCTGATGACATTTACCGAGCCATCCCGCCTGCCCTGTCCGCTGGATGTCTACGATCACCGTAACCTGACGGACACCTTCAAAACGCTGTTGCCGGAAGTGAAACGGGCATTACATACCGTCCTGTCGCCCAGGGCGGTTAACCTGCCGCTGCATCTGCGCGATGGCATCTGGCAGGCTGACGTACATGACTCCAGGCTGTTGCAGTCGGCCACCTTCGTGCTGGCGGTGGCGGCGAAAATGGAGACGCTGCAACTCCAGCGCCAGTTTATCCAGCAGTCAAAAATTTCCTCGCCGGAAAAAATCCGCAATATGGTCAGCGTGCAAATCCCCGGCATCCCGCTGCATACGCTGATGGTGGCGCCCCGCCAGCTTCCGTACCATGCCGGTTTCAGCTATTTCGAACTGGACAAGAGCGGGGCCGCCTGGGCGGATGTGGCGGCCACCGGCGCTGTCGCCCTGCATGTTTCCGGTACGTTCCCGGATCTGAACATGCAACTGTGGGCCATAAGAGGATAAGGCGATGGATGAGCTGTCACTGCCCCCTTTACCCGGATACGAGAGAGAAGGCCAGCGCCAGTATCAGCTGGCGCTGCGCGGCAACAGCCTGAACCCGATGATCGATGCCGCCACCCCGCTGCTGGGGATGGTGATGCGCGTTTCGGGCATGAACAGCCATGCCATGCCTGAACACCTGTTCACCCAGGTGGTGACGGATGTGCAGGCGGTGGAGCAGTTACTCCAGGAGCAGGGCTATGAGCCTGGGGTGATTATCTCGTTTCGTTACATCCTGTGTACCTTTATTGACGAGGCGGCGCTGGGGAATGGCTGGTCGAACAAAAACGAGTGGATCAAGCAGTCGCTGCTGGTGCATTTCCATAACGAAGCCTGGGGCGGTGAAAAGGTTTTTATCCTGCTGGAGCGCCTGATGAGCGAACCCAAACGCTACCAGGATCTGCTGGAATTTTTGTACATCTGCTTTTCGCTGGGCTTTCGCGGGCGCGCCGTCCAGGACCAGGGGGAGTTTGAGCAGATATACCGCCGCCTGTATCACGTCCTGCATAAGCTGCGCGGCGATGCGCCCTTTCCGCTGCTGCACCAGGATAAAAAAACCCAGGGCGGGCGCTATCAGCTGATTAAACGGCTGACCATCCGGCATGTTCTGTGCGGCGGCATCGTCGTACTGGCGCTGTTTTATCTGTTTTATCTGCTGCGTCTGGACAGTCAGACGCAGGACATTCTTCATCAGTTAAACCGGCTGCTTGCCAGGTAAGGATTTCATCCCATGATCCAGATTGACTTAGCCACCCTGGTAAAACGGCTTGCTCCCTTCGCGAAACAGGCGCTGGAAGCGGCGGCGTCGGAGTGTATGAGCCAGCAGGCGGCAGAAATTACCGTCGCGCATGTGCTGCTACAGATGCTGGCGACCCCGCGCAGCGACTTTCGGGTGATTGCCGAACGTGCGGAGATCGGCGCCGATGATTTACGCCAGGCGCTGACGGTGGAAAATTACGCCACCGCCCGTTCATCCGACAGCTACCCGTCGTTTTCCCCGATGCTGGTTGAATGGCTGAAAGAGGCCTGGCTGCTGGCCTCCGCGGAAATGCAGCAGACCGAACTGCGCGGCGGCGTGCTGCTGCTCGCCCTGCTGCATTCGCCGTTGCGCTACCTGCCGCCCGCCGCCGCCCGGTTGCTGACCGCCATCAACCGCGACCTGCTCCGGCAGGATTTTGCCGGGTGGACGAAGGAGTCCGCCGAATCGGTGATCCTGAATGCGGACGGACAGACCGCCAGCGCCATAGCCGATACCGGCGACACCCTGCTGGCCCGCTATGCCAAAAACATGACCGACGATGCCCGGCAGGGGCGGCTTGATCCGGTGCTGTGCCGCGATAACGAAATTGACCTGATGATCGATATCCTCTGCCGCCGCCGTAAAAATAATCCGGTGGTGGTGGGCGAAGCGGGCGTGGGCAAAAGCGCGCTGATTGAAGGGCTGGCGCTGCGCATTATTGCCGGTCAGGTGCCGGACAAACTGCGCGATACCGATATTATGACGCTGGATCTCGGCGCATTACAGGCGGGCGCGTCGGTGAAAGGTGAATTTGAGAAGCGCTTTAAGGGGCTGATGGCGGAAGTCATTCAGTCGCCGAAACCCGTCATCCTGTTTATCGACGAAGCCCACACGCTGATTGGCGCGGGCAACCAGCAGGGCGGGCTGGATATCTCCAACCTGCTCAAACCGGCACTGGCGCGCGGCGAGCTGAAAACCATCGCCGCCACCACCTGGAGCGAATACAAAAAATACTTCGAGAAAGACTCCGGCCTGTCGGCGGTGTATGAGCAGTCCCACGGCGTGCTGATTGACGATGAAGCCTTACAGGCCGCTGCGACGTTGAGCGAGCGCTACCTGTCAGGCCGCCAGTTGCCGGATAAGGCCATTGATGTGCTGGATACCGCCTGCGCCCGCGTGGCGATTAACCTCTCCTCGCCGCCGAGACAAATCTCGGCGCTGACCACCCTGCGCCAGCAGTGTGAAGCGGAAATCCGCCAGCTTGAGCGTGAGATCCGTATTGGCCTGCGGTCGGACACCTCACGGCTAAACGAGGTTCTGGCGCAGTATGACGAAACGCTGAGCGAACTGGATGCGCTGGAGGCCGCGTGGCGCCAGCAGCAGACGCTGGTGCAGGAGATTATCGCGCTGCGTAAGGGGCTGCTGGACGAAACGGACGCTACCGGCAACGACGAAACCGCAACGCCTGAAACAGAGGCGGTGGGCAGTGACGATGAATCCGTCACAGCGCCGCCGGAAGCGGAACCGGAAATTTCGCCAGCCGCCCGCCTCGCGCAGCTCACCGCCGAACTGGACGCCCTGCACCACACGCAGCTGCTGGTCTCCCCACACGTCGATAAAAAACAGATAGCCAGCGTGATTGCCGAATGGACCGGCGTGCCGCTTAACCGCCTGTCACAAAACGAAATGTCGGTCATCACCGACCTGCCGCAGTGGCTGGGCGACACCATTAAAGGCCAGGCGCTGGCGATTAAGCACCTGCACAAACACCTGCTGACCGCCCGCGCCGATCTGCGCCGTCCGGGACGCCCGCTCGGCGCGTTCCTGCTGGCCGGTCCCAGCGGTGTCGGCAAAACCGAAACCGTGCTGCAACTGGCCGAACTGCTCTACGGCGGTCGCCAGTACCTGACCACCATCAATATGTCGGAGTTTCAGGAGAAACACACCGTTTCACGCCTGATTGGTTCGCCGCCGGGCTATGTCGGCTACGGCGAGGGCGGCGTGCTGACCGAAGCGATTCGTCAGAAACCGTACTCCGTGGTGCTGCTCGACGAGGTGGAGAAAGCCCACCCGGACGTGCTCAACCTGTTCTACCAGGCGTTCGACAAGGGCGAGATGGCCGATGGCGAAGGGCGTCTTATCGACTGTAAAAATGTGGTGTTCTTCCTCACCTCCAACCTCGGCTATCAGGTGATTGTCGAACATGCCGACAACCCGGAAGCCATGCAGGAAGCGCTGTACCCGGTACTGGCGGACTTCTTTAAACCGGCGCTGCTGGCGCGGCTGGACAACGTACTGCGCGCCCGCTTCGGCGCGGAGGTGGTGATTGAGCCGGAGGTGACCGACGAAATCATGCAGCGCGTCACCCGCGCCGAAAACGGCGCGCGGATGCTGGAGTCGGTCATCGACGGCGAGATGCTGCCGCCGCTCTCCCTGCTGCTGTTGCAGAAAATGGCGGCGAATATCGCCATTGCCCGTATCACGCTGGGCGTGGCAAACGGCGCGTTTACCGCGGATGTGGAGGATGTGCCGGATGAGGATACTCAGCCCGTAGCGGAAGCAGAGGACGAAGCCGTTCTATGAGCAGAATGCAGACGCTCCTGATCATGGCGCTACTGCCGGGATTACTCCCCGGCGCAGTACAGGCGGAAACCGCGGCCAAACAGACGGCTGCCGCGCTGCCGGGAATTGTGGTGCCGGGCGTCCCGGAAACAGACGCACAGGCGACACTCAGCGCCATGACGGCCTGTCGCCGGGAGCCTGCGGCGCTGGAGCGTCTGGACTGCTACGACAAAATCCTCACCCCGGAGCAGCCCGGTTTTGCCAGCGCGCTGGTGAAGGCAAAATACGAAGGGGAAGCCTGGAAACGCGCCTTCGCCCAGGAAAAACAGCGCCCGGACAACTCCACCGCGCTGATAATGACGCAGAGCGGCGGCGAGCGGCCAACGGTGATTATCACCACGCCCGCCATCGGCAACGTACCGCCGCGCCCGGTGCTGATGTTCAGCTGCGTGGACAACATCACCCGGATGCAGGTGGCGCTGACCCACGCCATGACGCCGGACAGCATCGACGTGACGCTGACCGCCGATACCCGACAGATTCGGTCGCGCTGGTTTATCCGCGAAAACGGCACCCTGCTGGAGTCCAGCCGGGGCTTATCCGGCATCGACGAAATAAAACAACTTTTCGGCGCAAAAACGCTGACCATTGATACCGGCACCGACAGCGCAGCCGGAAAACTGACGTTTAACATTGATGGACTGGCAAAAACCATCGCGCCGCTGCGTGAAGCCTGTCACTGGGCGGGAGAATAATATGGACTTACGCGACCCGAATACCTAGATTTCGCACCTGCTGGAAAATCTGCCGGATGACAAACTGGCCTGCGCGCTGAAAGACGATGATCCTGACTGGGAATATATCGACGGCGAAATGCTTAAACTCGGCTCGCTGGCGCACAGTCAGCTGGATATCCCGGAAATTCAGCGCCGGGGGCTGGTGATTCTGGCCTCGGAAAGCAAGGATTTTCGCCTGCTGGCCCATCTGCTGCGCACCCTGCAACATGCCGGCGATCCGCTGCTGGCGCTGCGTCTGCTGGCGCTGTACGTGGAGCATTACTGGACGGTGGCGGCACCACAAAATGCGGCACATAAACAGCGTTTCGCCACCCAGGTGCTGAAACGCTTTGAAACCGGCGTGGAGAGTTTCGCAGAGACAGCCCGTACCGCGCAGCGCGACAGCCTGCTGGCTGAACTGGCGAAACTGGCGCAGCGCTGGCAGGAGCAGAATATCCCGGCGCTGGCACAGGCCGTCGATGACCTCTCGTCGCAGTATCGCCGGGCATTTCGCGGGGCCGCCCCGGTGCCGCCAGCGGCTGGCCCGTCCACGCCTCCGGCTCCGGTTTCGGCCACGCCGTCCGCCCCGGTATCCCCGTCTGCGCCTGCGGCGACGACGGCGCCACCGGTGGATATCGACAGCCATGACGACAAAGCCTGGCGCGACACGCTGCTGAAAGTGGCCGCCATTCTCTGTGAGCGCCAGCCGGATTCACCGCAGGGCTACCGCCTGCGCCGCCATGCGTTATGGCAGGCCATTACATCCGTCCCCCAGGCCGAAAGCGACGGGCGCACACCGCTGGCGGCGGTGCCTGCCGACATGACCGCCGATTACCAGGCGCGGCTGAACAACGCCGATCTGGCGCTCTGGCAACAGGTGGAAAAAAGCCTGCTGCTGGCCCCGTACTGGCTCGATGGTCATTACCTTTCAGCGCAGGCCGCACAACGCCTGGGCTACACCAGCGCGGCAGAAGCCATCCGGGATGAGGTGGTTCGCTTTCTCGCCCGCCTGCCGCAACTTGCCACCCTGCTGTTTAATGACCGCACACCGTTTATCAGCGAACAGACAAAACAGTGGCTGGCGGCGTCTCCGGGCAGTCAGACAGCCCCGATGGTGCGGACCAGTGAAGACACCGAGGCCGTCCGCCAGTGTTTCAGCGAGCAGGGGCTGGAGGCCACGCTGCGATACCTGGAAACCCTGCCGGAAGGCGATCCGCGCGATCGGTTCCACCGGCAGTATCTTGGCGCGCAACTGTTAGAAGAAGCCGGGATGGCGCAACTGGCACAGCAACAGTACCGGATGTTGTTTAAAGCAGGGCTGCGCATGACGCTGGCTGAATGGGAGCCGTCCCTGCTGGAACAACTGGAAAACAAACTCACGGCAGAACAGTAAGAGACAACAGGAGTTTTTGTGTTCAGATTACCGACCCCCCGATTATTCAGCACACTGAGATCGGCACTCAGACCGGCAATGCCCCGGTTTAAGGTTTCTGCCGCCTGGCTGCTGGCGCTGGCGTGGATTTTGCTGCTGGTATGGATCTGGTGGAAAGGTCCGTCATGGACGCTCTACGAGCAGCGCTGGCTGGCCCCGCTGGCGAACCGCTGGCTGGCCACCGCCGCCTGGGGGTTGATTGCGCTGACGTGGCTGACCGTCCGGGTCATGAAGCGCCTGCAACTGCTGGAAAAACAGCAGCGCCAGCAACGGGACGAGGCGCAGGATCCGCTCAGCGTGGAACTGAACACCCAGCAACGCTATCTCGATCACTGGTTACTGCGTCTGCAACGCCATCTCGACAGCCGCCGCTATCTGTGGCAGCTACCGTGGTATATGGTCACTGGCCCGGCGGGAAGCGGTAAAACCACGCTGCTGCGCGAAGGGTATCCGTCCGACATTATTTATGCCCCGGAGGAGCTGCGGGGCGTGGAGCAGCGCCGGTATGTTATCCCGCATGTGGGAAAACAGGCGGTGATTTTTGACGCTGACGGCCTCCTCTTTGAGCAACAGGATGCGGATATACTGCATCGCCGCCTGTGGACCCATATGCTGGACTGGCTGGCGCAAAAACGCGCCCGGCAGCCGCTGAACGGCCTGATACTGACGCTGGATCTGCCCGATCTTCTGACCGCCGACAAGCCACGCCGTGAGCACCTGTTGCAGATCCTGCGCGGACGTTTGCAGGATATACGCCAGCATCTTCACTGCCAGCTCCCCGTCTATGTGGTGCTGACCCGGCTGGATCTACTGCACGGTTTCGCCGCCCTGTTTCAGTCACTGGACCGCAACGATCGCGACGCCATTCTTGGCGTCACCTTTACCCGTCATGCCCATGAAAATGACGACTGGCGTACAGAACTGAATGCCTTCTGGCAGACATGGGGCGAACAGTTGAATAACGTCCTGCCGGAGCGGATGTTAGCCCCCGGCTCCCGCAGTTCCCTGTTCAGCTTTGTCCGCCAGATCCAGGGGGGCCGCGAGCCGCTGATCGCCCTGCTGAACGGGCTGCTGGACGGGGAAAATATGGATGTGATGCTGCGCGGCGTGTACCTCACCTCCTCCCTGCAACGCGGCCAGATAGACGATATTTTTATGCAGTCCGCCGCCCGTCAGTTCCGGCTGGGCAGCAGTCCGCTGACCGCCTGGCCGCTGGTGGACACGTTACCGTATTTCACCCGTAATCTGTTTCCGCAGACCTTACTGGCTGAGCCGAACCTCGCCAGTGAAAGCCGCGTCTGGCTGATGCAGTCCCGCCGCCGGTTGTCCGTGTTTTCCGCCACTGGCGGCATCGCCGCCCTGCTGCTGATTATCGGCTGGCATCACTATTACAATAACAACTGGCGTTCCGGCATCACCGTACTGGAGCAGGCCAAAGCTTTTATGTCGGTTCCGCCACCGCAGGGTATGGACGATTATGGCAACCTGCAACTACCGTTACTTAACCCGGTGCGTGACGCCACGCTGGCCTACGGCGACTGGGGCGATCGCAGTCGTCTGGCCGATATGGGATTATATCAGGGCAGGCGTGTCGGCCCATATGTGGAGCAGACCTACCTGCAACTGCTGGAGCAGCGTTACCTGCCCGCCCTGTTTAACGGCCTGGTCAAAGAGATGAATGCCGCGCCTGCGGAGAGCGAGGAGAAGCTCGCGGTATTGCGCGTTATCAGAATGCTGGAAGATAAAAGCGGACGCAGCGACGAGGTGGTGAAGCAGTATATGGCGAAACGCTGGAGCGATAAATTTCACGGCCAGCGCGATATTCAGGCACAGCTAATGTCTCATCTGGACTACGCGCTGAAACACACCGACTGGCACGCGGAGCGTCAGGCAGGCGACGGCGACGCCATCAGCCGCTGGACGCCGTATGACAATCCGGTCGTGGCGGCGCAGAAAGAGCTCAGCAAACTGCCCGTCTACCAGCGCGTTTACCAGAGTCTGAAAACGCGGGCGATGGGCGTGCTGCCCGCTGATCTGAACCTGCGTGACCAGGTGGGCGCCACGTTTGATCAGGTCTTTACCTCCGGGGATGATAATAAGCTCATTGTTCCGCAGTTCCTCACCCGTTACGGTCTGCAAAGTTATTTTGTCAAACAGCGCGACGCGCTGATCGAACTGACGGCGATGGATTCCTGGGTGCTGAACCTGACCCGCAGCGTGAAATACAGCGACGCCGACCGGGCGGAAATCCAGCGCCAGCTCACTGAACAGTATCTCAGCGACTACACCGCCACCTGGAGCGCCGGAATGGACAACCTTAACGTGCGCAATTACGAATCCATTGCGCAACTGACCGGGGCGCTGGAGCAGATCATCAGCGGCGATCAGCCGCTCCAGCGGGCGCTGACGGCACTGCGCGACAACACGCAGCCTGCCGTTCTCTCTGAAAAACTGGATGACAAGGCGCTTCAGGAGGCGATGGCGGAGCCGGATTACCAGTTGCTGACCCGCCTGGGGCATGAATTTGCCCCGGAAAACAGCACGCTGGCGGTACAGAAAGACAAAGAAAACACTCTCCAGGCGGTCTATCAGCAACTGACGGAGCTGCACCGTTACCTGCTGGCTATTCAGAACGCGCCGGTGCCGGGAAAATCAGCGCTGAAAGCGGTGCAGCTACGGCTGGATCAGAACAGCAGCGATCCTATTTTCGCCACCCGCCAGATGGCGAAAACCCTGCCTGCCCCGCTCAACCGCTGGGTGGGCAAGCTGGCGGATCAGGCCTGGCATGTGGTGATGGTGGAGGCAGTTCACTATATGGAAGTGGACTGGCGCGACAACGTGGTCAAACCCTTTAATGAACAACTTGCCGACAATTATCCGTTTAACCCACGCTCACAGTCAGATGCGTCGCTGGATGCGTTTGAACGCTTCTTTAAACCGAATGGCGTACTGGATACCTTTTATCAGCAGAACCTGCGTCTGTTTATGGAAAACGATCTGAGTCTGGAGGACGGGGATAACAACGTGATTATTCGTGAGGATGTCCGGGAGCAACTGGATACCGCACAGGAAATCCGCGAGGCGTTTTTCAGCAGACAGAACGGCCTGGGCGCGCAGTTTGCCGTGGAAACTGTGTCGCTTTCCGGCAACAAACGGCGCAGCGTGCTGAATCTGGACGGGCAGTTAGTGGACTACAGCCAGGGCCGCAATTACACCGCCCATCTGGTCTGGCCGAACAACATGCGTGAAGGCAATGAAAGTAAGCTGACGCTGATAGGCGTCAGTGGCGGCGCGCCGCGCAGCATCAGTTTCAGCGGGCCGTGGGCGCAGTTCAGGCTGTTCGGCGCCGGGCAACTTACCGGCGTTCAGGAGGGGACATTCAGCGTGCGCTTTAACGTGGACGGCGGAGCGATGGTGTACCGGGTACATACCGATACGGAAGATAACCCCTTCACCGGCGGGCTGTTCAGTCAGTTCCGGCTGCCGGATACCCTGTACTGAGGAAGCTGAAATGAGTCAGGACGCACTCACGCACATTATTGTTACCGGCCAGGATCCGCGCGGCCTGCCGGAGTTCAGCGCCCTGCGGGAAGAGATCAACAAATCGTCTCACCCGTCGCAGCCGGAGCTGAACTGGAAACTGGTGGAATCGCTGGCGCTGGCCATTTTTAAAGCCCATGGCGTGGATCTGCACACGGCCACTTATTACACCCTGGCGCGCACCCGCACGCACGGCCTGGCCGGATTTTGCGAAGGGGTGGAGCTACTGGCGGCCATGATAAGCCACGACTGGGACAAATTCTGGCCGCAGGATGAGTCAGCCCGCACCGGGATGCTTGACTGGCTTAATTCGCGCACCGGCAATATTCTGCGCCAGCAGCTGTCCTTCTCCGGCGCGGACCTGCCGTTGCTGTACCGCACCGAACGGGCGTTACAGTTGATTTGCGACAAACTCCAGCAGGTGGAACTGAAACGCCAGCCGCATGTGGAGAACCTGCTTTATTTTGTGCAGAACACACGTAAGCGGCTTGAGCCGCCGCCGAAAAGCAGCGTGGACATTCCGCCGCAGACCACCGTCAGAACGTTGATCTACGCCCCGGAGAGCACGCAGCCCCTCACGGCGGAAAACCTTCCGCCCCTGCCTGAGTTGCCGGAAATGAAGGTGGAAGTCCACCACGGCGCGGTGGAGGATCCAGAGCCTGTCGCCAGGGCCACGTCAGGCCGGACTATAAAAGGCTTTATGGCCGGTGTCGTCTGCGCTGCGGCTGTCGCAGCCGCACTCTGGTGGTGGCAGGTGTACCCGATGCAACAGCAACTGGCGCAGGTAAGGGACACGGCGCAGGGCGCGGCAATGCTCTGGCTGGCCTCGCCTGAACTGGACAGCTACGGGCAGCGGTTACAACAGCTTCCCGACGCCTCGCCGCTGCAACTGCTGGAGGCGGGGATGCAGATGATGCATACCGCAGACAGCCGCTGGCCGGAGAGTCTGCAACAGCAGCAGGCAACAGCGCAGTGGAATGAAATCCTGAAAACCCGCGCGCAAAGCAGCCCACAAATGCGCGGCTGGCAGCAGGCGCGCCAGAATCTGCGTGACTTTGCTGACCTGATGATGCAGCGGGAAACGGAGAAGCAGGGCTTTACCCTCTCCTATATTAAAACGGTGACCTGGCAGGCGGAACGCCTGCTGAACCAGGAAACGCCGCTGGAGTCCCTGCTGACGCAGTACCAAGATGCCCGCGCTCAGGGACGGAATGCGGAGGTGCTGGAAAAACAAATTAATGAACGGCTGGATGGGGTGTTAAGCCGCTGGCTGTTGCTGAAAAACAATGTAGTGCCGGAAACGGCAACTAAAGCCCCCCCCCCCCCCGAAAATAATAGTTAAATCAAGGAGATTAACATGGCCAATTTAATTTATTTAACACTGAACGGTGAAAAGCAAGGATTGATTTCAGCAGGTTGTTGTTCCCTTGACTCTATCGGTAATAAAGCACAGTTACTGCACCTTGATCATATTATGGTATATGAACTGACACATGGGTTAAGTCGGGATCAAAATGTCAATCATCATTCAGTTACGATAAAAAAACCTGTCGATAAATCATCTCCTTTACTGGGAAAAGCAATTAACGATAATGAAATATTGACCTGCACTTTTGATTTTTATCGAACAAATCGATTTGGTATTAATGAAAAATATTACAAACTGGAATTAAAAAACGCCCGAATTAGTGATATTAATTTCTCGATTGCGCATGTAGTCATTGACAGTGAAGCACAACCTCAGGAAAGTATTTCTTTTATATATGAATCCATAAACTGGGAACACTGTATTGCCGGGACCAGTGCATTCAGTTTATGGGATGAGAGGGTGTTTTAGTAAAAATTTTACAAATGAATGGAGGGTTGCACATGGTAAATCGCACAGCATCGGCACACAAAGGCATCCCAACAACAGAAAATCCGAGGGAAAGACCCCAGGTAAATACCCGGACAACAGGGAAAGGGTCTGGACACCCTCCCAAAAAACTCAGTCCTCTTGATGAGTGGAAGGCTGGCCGGGAAAAAGCGATTGGCAATCCTGACTGGTATATTTATGATAATACAATCAGGAAACTTGTATCTGAGATTAATCGGCATTTATCAACATCTAAAAACATCGAAAAATATAAGCCGCTGGACTGGAAATTGATTAAGGCAATGATATGGACTGAAACAGGTGCGGCGGTAGCGGAGTGGAAAACGAGACCAATACAGATAGGAAACACAGGAGATGAGGGGATCAAAGAAGTGGTTATTCCTGCTCGCCCTAGAAAGTACAACATCATAATTCCGAAAACATGGAACACATATTTAATCAATAAGACAGATCTTATAAGGAGCAATCCAGAATATAACATCCGGGCGGGCATTGCTCTTTTAATGATAAAAATGTCAGAAACAGAAAAAGATAAAATTGTTTATGACAATGAAAATGAAGATACCTATGAAGTTGTTGAGGGTGATCGTGGTTATAGCTCCATAGCCAAGAAAATAGGTACAACACAGAGTGTTCTTACTAAACTGAATGGCGTTAAAGTCATTCACCCCGGAGATAAACTTAAGTATAAGAAAGCGCATCTGGAACAGTATATACCAGGATGGCTTTTATTTACACCTGAAAACATTCAAAAACAATATAATATAGACCCAACAAAAGCACAACCTGGTCATAGAGGGGATCACACCTATGCGGATAAAATCAGATTCACATACGCTCTCATTGTCGCAGATGAGAGTAAATAACGTTTACAAGGAATAATCAATGAACATAAAAAAATTCTATGTCTTTTTCTTATATGTGGTGCAGCCAATGCGCATAACATCGATCCTGCGAAATGCAATAATGAGATACAACAGGATGACGTCTATTGGTGCCTTATGGATAAATACCAACAAAGTGTTATCGCTTTAAAAAAAGAAGAAATTAATGCACAAAAAAGGCTGGAAAGATTCGATAAAAATGAAGGAAAGGAAAGAGGCCTTAATGAAGATGGGACTCTTGCATACGATTCTAACATTCACCTTGCAAGAATAACCTTCCCCGAACTTCATCGTTATTTTATCATTTACAGGGAAAAACAATGCGGCTATGCATCACTTAGTATTGGATCGCTTTCCGGTTATAGGGTTCCAATATCTTCATTATATTGTAAAACCGAGATGAATATTTCACAAATAAAATGGCTTAACGATTATATATAGAGGTTATTATGCGCAAGAAGTTCCTTATTATAATTAATTTCATTATGGCATTTTTTTACTGTAACTATTTATTTGCAGAAAATGTTAACCATATCGTTATTTATGATATGCCGCAAGACTTACGGGATTTTTTTGAAACCGCTGATTCCTGTGAAGGATGGATAAGGGATTTTGATGTTCGTCAAGAAAAATTGACTTATCAGTTTGTAGAGGATTCGATTAAAAGAGACTGCTCAAACATTGAAAATAAATTACTCTCGATGAAAAACAAATACAAGAATAATAAAGATTATTCAGCAAGACTAACGGTCTATGATGATACCATCATAATATATGACGAGTATAAAAAGACGCAAATAAAAAATGAAAGTAATGAGTGATTTTGCGACTATCATTTAATGAGCTAGTGGATGTAGTTATAATGGCGGAGGAGATTCTAAGTATGCAGAAAAATTGCCTTATGTATATGCATTATTTACCTCTGCAACAGGAAATAAAAATCAATGATTAGTATTGCACGGATTTTTATAATATTAGCCACGTTGATATTTAGCTTTTCCTCAATCCATAGTACATATGCAAATAATGTTTATTATCCCAGTAAGAACAACTGTGAATCAGGAGAAGAGGCGGAACTTGTCGACTGCCTGAGAAATGAAGTAATTGAAAGCACTATAACGCTGAGAAAGGCCGAAGAAAATATCAGATTACGTATAAACAAATGGTCTGAAGTCAAAAATGCAGCACTGGATGATGCTATCCCGATTGCACTCTACAGACTGGATAAATCTAATCAAGAGTTTATTCGTTATCGTCTTGCTCAGTGCTCGTTTGCAGAATCATGGGGAAATGGTGTGGGGAGTTTTACTCGCATATATTTCTGTATGGCTGAACTAAACAAACAAAGAGCCGAACAATTGATGCATGCTGATATTCCTAATTATACAGAGGATACGAAATAATCATGACCCGTTTACTGTTATGCTTTTTACTTTTTGTGTGCAACTCATCATATTCACGCGAGGAGCCAGAATATTCAAAAACATATACCCCAGACGAGTATTATTATTTATCTTCTAAAATCCCAAAAGAAGTTCGTCAACTGATAATGAACGTAAATATGGCCCCCCCCTCGCCGCCATATTCAAGAAAGAGCTCGTACAGAAGTACGGGCTTTTTGCTTATATATCCCCCAAACCAAGGGGGGATGAGAACCACCGACCGGGGTTCGACACAAAAACGCCGGGAGCGTTTTTGAACAGAGCTTGCTCTGGCCCCGAAGGGGCGAGGCCCAGGGATGGGCTGAGTAGCGGCGCAGCCAGCTGGACAGACGACGAGCCTGCGAGGAGACTGCCCGAAGGGCGAGCGAAGCGAGTCAATTCCCCCTTACCGGCATCTTCAAAAAAGAGCCTGTACGAAAGTATCAGACGACTGACAAACCTTGATGCCGAAATGCGCTTCGCTTTTCCAACTGCCAAAACCATCGTTCCCGGAGGTTGGGTGGAACGGCGCGTAACCCAACATTCATACCCAATACCGCAATGTTGGGTTTCGGTTTCGCCTCACCCAACGTTGCCACGTCGGATAATGTGTAACCGCACAACAGGTTTGTCATCAAGCTCGGCTTTTTTCGCATATTGCAATTCAGCCAACCTCACATAAAGTTCATCAAGATTACTGGCGGCGTCTCCTGGCGCATAGAAGAACGGCCCACTAATGAAGGTCGTTTCCATAATTCCAGACATTAAAATTTTTCGCGTCTCTGCATAGAGTGCTAGCATAATATCCCCTTTATATTTATGGACAACAAAATGAGTGTGCTTTGTGTGGTTGTCTTAACCTACGTAAAACCATTGCATGAAATTGATGCGCAAATCCCTGCACATGTGGAATGGCTAAAAAAAGGTTATGCCGATGGACTTTTTCTGGCTTCCGGGCGAAAAATTCCGCGCACAGGAGGCGTAATACTTGCAAACTATGATGACGCGGATGTACTGCAAAACTATCTGGCACAAGATCCTTTTCGCTTGTCTGGCGTAGCTAAAGTCGATTTGATTCCTTTTGAACCCACAATGATGGTCACGGAATTAAAAGCGGTCTTATAACCAAAAACAACAAAGCCCGACAGTCGGAGTTCACACCAGAACAACGGGCTTTTTTCATATATGTGACCCGTCCATTGCCGGATGGCGGCACAGTTCACGGGCGCCTTATCCGGTCTACATAAGCGCAGCGCCACCGGCCAATAACACCACCATCCGGCTTTCAATTTTAGCCAAGAATTTCAGTGAGTTTAACTTTGCGCCCCTCGTTTGAGGAAAGCGTCGCAGCATCAGCGGTAGCAATAGCATTTGTCGCCGCTTCTCCCGTTAGCAATTTAGCAAACTCCTCGCTTGGCTCCAGACCGTTTATCACATCATGCAAGTACTGCATCTCCAGTTTCATAATTGATGAGAGCCACATCGGCGTACGTTTACCGGGTTTACCATAAGCGATTGCGCCATCCATCTCGCTGGATATGTTACCGTTGCGACGATCATCATCCTCCGCCTGGCTTTCATGCACAAGAAAGTGTGTTTTTTTGCCCGCTTTTATTAGATAACCAGCCGTGTTTTGCATATCAATGAGAATTGCACCTGTCGTGCCCTCAATTAATACATAGTGCTCAGGGTAGTGGAACGATGATCCCCACTGAAGTGTCGCGAAACGACCGCTTTCAAACTCAAGGGTGATTAGGACAACATCATCTTCATCACCAAATTTTTCACCTTTGTGCGCAACATTCCCCGCCGCCATTGAAACCAGGGATGGGGTTTCATCCATGATGAACAGTGTACAATCTAGCTCGTGAATGTGATGGTACAGATGCCCACCTGACTTTGCGCGAATCTTCTTCCATGAGATCTCATCCTGCACGTCTTCAAAACCATTACGTTTAGTGTGAACTTGTGTAACTTCACCAATTTCACCAGCTTTGATGAGCGCTTTAGCGTGGCGAACCCCGTGAAAAAAGTTCATAACGTGACCCGCCATAAAGGTAACACCAGCTTCTTTGCAGGCATCAACCATATCCTTACAATCCTGGTAATTTAAGGCGATAGGTTTTTCACAAAACACGTGTTTACCCGCTTTAGCCGCCGCAATGACTGGCGCTTTATGTAAGTAATTTGGTGAAGCAATAATTACGCAATCCACATCAGGATGGGAACAAAGCGCCTCCATCGTTGCAGTGGCGACACAGTTCAACTCTTTCGCTATCGGAGCCGCATTTACCGGATCGTAAATCGCAGTGATTTTCGCCCCTTCAACCTTAGACATAAATCGCGCCAGTTCAGCGCCAAAATAACCTGTACCTACAACACCGTATTTCGTCATCATTTATCCTCTATTAAAATTCTTTTGTTGATTGAAAACTTTCACGACGTGCTTTTAGTCTATCCGGAATGGATAGGCCAATAATGAGTAGAATTGTTGCGGTCCAGAAAGCAACAATGAACGTTAGCGCAGCTCCTAGCCCCATTGTTATTCCAAGCCAGGTCGCCGCCATTGAATTGAATGTGCCTGATGTCGCAGCAAGATTATAAATCAGCCCGGTACCCAAACCACGAACCTCAAGAGGAAAGTAGTCGTAGAGAAATTTGGGAACCAACCCGCCAACACCTACGTTAGTCGCCATTAAACCGAATAAACATGCGCCCAGCAGTAAATAATTATCTTGCGGAATTCTGAATAACGGGAAAATGAATAAAAAGGACATGAGAAGACCAATGCTGAACGTTTTCTTCAAACCAATTCTATCTGCGCACAGACCCCAAACGATATTTCCCAATACAGTGCCGAATGCCGCCGCCGTCATTAAATTAGAGACCACGCCCGTATCAAAGCCCTCTCCCGCCAAATATGTAGGCAGTAGACCAAAGATCGGCCAGTTTGCGCCGAAAATAGAGAACAGAACAATAAATACACATAATGTCAGTGGAAATTGAGCTCGATTAAATAGCCCTTTCATTGACAAAGAGAAAACTGACCAGGCACTTTGTGAATGCTTTCCGGGACCACTGAGTTTAGCTTCTTCCCACTCTTTAGATTCAGGAGCCCTGGCCCGGATGTAGATTACTAAAAGAACGGGTAGCAAACCGACAAAAAAAGCAGCACGCCAACCATACGCTTCGGCAAATGACGGCATAAAATAGGCTGCTATGATGTTACCAATACCGAAACCTGAAACCAGAAATGCGCTCGCTTTAGATTTTAAATGCTTTGGCCAACTTTCCACGGCATAAGTAGAAGCGCAAGCATACTCCCCCGCCATCCCCATACCGACAATGAAGCGACTAAGCGTCAGCATAATTACACCGGAAGCCAGGCCACTTAACCCTGTACCTACAGAATAGGCAACTATCGACCACATCATTAACGGCTTACGGCCAAATTTGTCTGCCAGCAGACCAAATAGCGCCCCGCCAAATGGTCGCCCAATAAAGGCCGCTGTGGCAAGGAATGCGCCCTCCATATCTGTCAATCCTAAGTCAGCCTTGATCAGATACATAATGTAGAAAATCAGCATAAAGTCGAAGCCATCAAAAACGTAACCCAGCCATGCTGAAAATAAAGCATTTTTTTGTGGACGTGTTATCTCGCTATACCACGGGAAGAATTTTGCTATCACAATAAAACCCTTATTTGCTGTTACCGTCTGAAATGCTTACGGAATTAATTTTTAAGTCATATCAATTGCCGAATAAGACACTATCAATCGGCACTTTCCGACAACCGCCTGAGATCGTAGCTATGTAAGGCGTATATTCATTGTTTATCATCCTTATTCGTAGCTACGTTAAGGACGTGAATACTCAAGACAAAGTCTAACGTTCTGTAACGTAGCTACGGGCTATAAGATTATCGATATGAATACTAAGCAAAGATTAGTACAGTAACTCTTTAACCTTTCTCAAAAGTGGTATTGTAATCCAACGCGATAACGGGTCTGTCTCTCATCGGTATTATTTCTCACCGCTACATTTCCGACCTCAACGTATGGTGTAAATGACTTATTCAGTTTCCAGGCTAAAGCCACATTATGTTCATAGTTTGTTTTTTTGTTATCAAATTTAATTTGATCGCTATCCATCCAGGTAAAGTTATATTCTAATTTCAACTCATCAAAAACATAACCTATATAAGTATCAAATCTATTCGTTTTCTCATCATCACTATAGTTAGCTGTCTTCCTTGCATAGTCATAACGGTAACGACCAGCCATATAAACACCAGAATCAAAATTATATTGCCCCCTTAAATAAGGCTTATAAATTGAAGTGTCTGGACCGCTTTCAAATATAAATCCAGGCTGCAAAGCAAAATTGTCCGTAACTTTATAATTATAACTTACGCCCAGTTCTATAGCGTTTGCGACGAGATCGCTTAAATGCTTATCCTGCTCACCATCTACTCCTCCCGATTTAACGCTGGCATCGACATAAAAACCAATGCCGTTAGGAAGCTTTTCAATTATAGCAATACGGTCTTTATTAATTCTGGTTCTATCAGCATATTCATGCCGATAATCAAGGGTTGCCGCTTGTAGATATGATGAAAATGCTATAAACGAAACCATACCCAGAAGATATTTGTTGATTTTCATAAAATACTCCGCTCATCAATTAACTTTATTTTTGTATTTAAAAAATTATTTTATTAATAAATTACCATCACGCATGGTAAAGGAGGTTACAGACGAAACAGGTTTCCCTTTAGCATTTTCACCACCAATAAGGAAAACTTCATCACCATAACTTACTGATACACCATAGCCGAGAGGTTGTTTCATTTTACCCATATATTGCCAATGGCCATTAACCAAACCATAGACTTCATCTCGCCATTTTTTATTTATTCCTTCGTGGGAATAAAACTTTCCATTGGTATAATTTTGTTTTGCTCCCGGAAAATTCGCGCCACCACCGACAAGCAGGACACCGTGACTATAGCCCGAAAATGCTCCGGCCAACCCTTCTTGCTGTTGTTCTCCAGGCGATGGCGGTAACTGGCTGTTCTTCAACCATGTTAGCTTATCGTTATCCCACATGGCGCGGTAAATCACATCGGTACGTAAACCCGGTTTGAGCTCACCATTAATCAGCATCAGGAAATTATTTTCCATTACCGATGACGATCCTGCCGTCCCCGCGCCTGGCAGCTCACCGGCATTCTTCCATGTGTTCTCTTTAGCATTGTAGATAAAT
This sequence comes from Salmonella sp. GDC200615, assembly GCF_050574145.1. Classification (NCBI taxonomy): domain Bacteria; kingdom Pseudomonadati; phylum Pseudomonadota; class Gammaproteobacteria; order Enterobacterales; family Enterobacteriaceae; genus Salmonella; species Salmonella sp. GDC200615. The sequence goes on from NZ_CP192247.1 coordinate 2,801,598, forward strand.
ACGATTTTATTAAAAAAATAATCTTTGGCAGGTTTATTAAAATAATTATAGATGACTTTATTTTTTTCACTTTCATCCGCAGCTTCTATATCAATAAAATACTTATCAAAGATATGCTCATTAACCCCTCCGGTAATAAGTACCATCGTTTCGTTTAATTTTACTCCCGTATGCCCTGTTAATCCAACTGGAGATATAGTGTCAACTTTTTGCCATGTATTTTTCACCGGTGAGTATTTGTACACATCGCTATAAACCTGCAACGGTGATTCACTGTTTTTTTTCCCTACGCCACCAAAAACATAAAGCTCATCATTTAAAAATACCGACACTGATTGCTCACGAGCTCCACCAGGAAACGACTTTATACGCTCCCAGTCTTTATGTTGCTTTTTAAGATCAATTTTATACCAGGATGTCCCTGCGGTACCTAAGCCGACATAAATCACGCCATTATTATCAATAGCGCCAGTACCATTTTTCAGTGGTTCTGGTATATCAGGAAGCGTCGTTGCATATCCTGATGTGGTGATAGCGACTGATAAACATAGCGCCATTAGCGTCATCATTTTCTTAAAATTTTTCATCTGCATCCCCATGCGAAGAAATACAATTGGAGTAAAGCTTCATCATTAGTGATCTTATGGTGCACAATTTCAACAATGATAATGACAAAATGTGACCAAGCGCTAAAAATAATTACATGAGGTTATCATGTGCGAGGTAAAAGCACACCATGGTGATGTTAGAAGTGATTATGGGTGACCTGTTATGGTCAAACTCATTAGTGATAGCATTCGAATAAATACAACAAGAATTATGTGATGCATTTCATACTGGCTATCCCGTGGCGTATAAGCTCCTTCTGAGCATTTTATCTTTATGCCGGAAGCAGCTAATAAAATACAGCATGCTGCCGTCAGAGTGAATTGTATTTGTCTTGTAGCTTCAGGTTATAGCCTCAAATCCGCTGGCGCAGTAATTGAATAACAAACATACCTTATGACTGTGTTCACATTTTTCTATCTTTTTGCTTGATGCAGCAACACTCCACAACATAATATAAAACGGAGCAAAACTTCAAAATATATAAGGCGGAACTGGATGTCACTATTAGCCAGGCTGGAACAAAGTGTACACGAAAACGGTGGGCTGATTGTCTCATGCCAACCGGTACCAGGCAGCCCTATGGATAAACCTGAAATTGTGGCTGCAATGGCACAGGCAGCGGCTTCGGCGGGTGCGGTCGCTGTGCGCATTGAAGGCATTGAGAATCTGCGGGCTGTTCGTCCCCATCTTTCTGTTCCTATTATTGGGATAATTAAACGTGACCTTACAGGGTCGCCAGTCCGTATCACTCCCTATTTACAGGATGTTGACGCCCTGGCGCAGGCAGGTGCCGATATTATCGCTTTTGATGCCTCATTCCGCTCTCGCCCGGTTGATATTGATAGTTTACTGACACGTATTCGCCTGCATGGATTACTGGCGATGGCAGACTGTTCAACCGTGAATGAAGGCATAAGTTGCCATCAGAAAGGAATCGAATTCATTGGTACAACACTGTCTGGCTATACCGGCCCCATCACGCCGGTTGAGCCAGATTTGGCAATGGTGACACAACTGAGCCATGCAGGTTGTCGTGTTATTGCCGAGGGGCGCTATAACACGCCTGCACTGGCGGCCAATGCTATTGAGCATGGTGCCTGGGCAGTTACCGTTGGTTCCGCTATCACCCGTATCGAGCATATCTGTCAGTGGTTCAGTCACGCAGTAAAACGCTGAACAGGAAAAGAAAATGAACACGCTTACTATTGATATGTATGTCTCAGAGAATAATCCGACGTTAATAATGCTATCGGCAAATACGATCCCCAGGCCTGAAGCCTGTTTGAACGCAATATCGGATATCTGCTATTTCAGGTATCCGGCAGGACATACGTCTGGGCATCACCATTGGTGGAGCATAAATGCTCTGCCTTTTACATCTCATGATTACCGTCATTGAGAGTAACAAAAACTATTACTTGATCTGAATATCGTATCGTCTGAATGATGGGAAGATAAAAATACACAGACGATGACCGCAACTCTACTCAAAACCATAAGCAGGAAAGAACTATGATTACACATTCTTTCGGCATCGTTAACTATCTTGTATTATTTGGCTACCTCCTGGCCATGATGTTAGTCGGTGTCTATTTTTCCAGACGGCAAAAAACAGCAGACGATTATTTTCGCGGTGGTGGCCGGGTTCCTGGTTGGGCGGCTGGGGTCAGTGTATTTGCTACTACGTTAAGCTCAATTACATTTATGTCAATTCCTGCCAAAGCGTTTACTTCCGACTGGACGTTTATCATTGGTCAGTATCTGGCTATCGCAATTTTACCGCTGGTTTTTTATTTCTATATTCCGTTTTTTCGGAAATTGAAAGTCACATCAGCCTATGAATATCTCGAAGCACGGTTCGATGTGCGCTGCCGTCTATTCGCCAGCATGTCATTTATGTTGTTTCATATCGGACGTATCGCCATTATCACTTTCCTCACCGTGCTGGCCTTGCGCCCCTTCATCGCTATAGACCCGGTGATTTTGGTACTGTTGATTAGCGTGATGTGTATCATTTATACTTGGATGGGTGGAATTGAAGGAGTAATATGGACTGATGTTATTCAAGGCCTCTTACTTTCTGGCAGCGCGATACTGATTTTTATAGTGATATGTCTCAAAGTCCAGGGCGGCATTGGTGAAATTTTTACGGTGACGCAGCAGGCGGATAAATTCTTTCCGGCTACGCAGTTCCACTGGAGCTGGACGGAAAGCACAGTACCTGTATTGATGATTGGTTTTCTGTTTGCCAATATTCAGCAATTTACTGCCAGTCAGGATGTGGTCCAACGCTATATCGTGACTGACTCCATAGAGGAAACGAAGAAAACATTACTTACAAATGCCAAACTGGTTGCTGTGATCCCTGTTTTCTTTTTTGCTATCGGCTCGGCATTGTTTGTCTACTATCAGCAACATCCACAATTATTACCGGCGGGATTCAACACTGGCGGCATTTTGCCCTTATTCGTGGTCACCGAAATGCCAGTCGGCATTGCAGGGTTGATAATCGCCGCTATTTTCGCTGCTGCGCAGTCCAGTATCTCCAGCAGCTTAAACAGCATTTCCAGTTGTTTTAATTCCGATATCTATCAGCGTTTGAGTCATAAAAAAAGAACGCCTGAAAACCGTATGAAAATAGCTAAGTTAGTTATTCTGGTCGCGGGCCTGATAAGTAGCGCGGCCTCAGTATGGCTGGTCATGGCCGATGAATCAGAAATCTGGGATGCATTTAATAGTCTGATAGGTCTGATGGGAGGGCCAATGACCGGTCTGTTCATGCTGGGCATTTTCTTTAAACGAGCAAATGCCGGGAGTGCGGTTTTAGGAATTATTATCAGCGTCATTACCGTGCTGGGCGCACGCTATGCCACTGACCTTAACTTCTTCTTTTATGGGGTCATTGGCTCGCTAAGCGTGGTGATCAGCGGCGTTATTTTCGCCCCGTTATTTGCCCCGGCACCGCCATTGACGCTGGATGAAAAACCTGAGCCAAAGGTGACATTATGATTTCATGATACCACGCTATACCGACACAGCACACGGTGACGCCAACGCGCGGGGCGACAATACCGGGCCAGATATAAACCATCCGTCAGATGGCGCGCTATAAACACCGTAAGAGCAAACAGATTACTCTCCAGTGATGTTCTGTCATAAGTTGGCAACGCGATGTAAATATTCCCCCTCCTTTACTTACATCGCGCTTTTTTTCATGCCGCAGACTTGATAGGCTCTGCTCTGTTCGATATTGCAGGCTTTGTGCCGCAATCAGCCCTCAAGAGCAGGAACTATATGGAGCCTCAACCCCCACGTCTTAAACCCGGAAAAATCCTTGACACTCTGGGTGCTATGCAAAAAAGCCTGACACGTGCCTCCCAGCGTATTGCGCAATATATTTTAGCCTTCCCCAGACAGGTGACACAGTCATCTATTGCCGATTTGTCGCGCGACACACAGGCCGGAGAAGCCACGGTTATTCGCTTTTGTCGCACCCTGGGCTATAAAGGTTTTCAGGATTTTAAAATGGACCTGGCCATTGAACTTGCCACTACCGAGTCTGATGACAGTAGTCCTCTACTGGATGCCGAAGTTAGCGAATCCGACGATGCCCACGCCATTGGTTTAAAATTGCAGAACACCATTAGTAATGTATTGTCTGAAACGCTAAATCTGCTTGATATGCAACAGGTTCTCGGTGTCGTGGACGCCCTACGTCACTGTCACTCAGTTTATATCTTTGGTGTGGGCTCATCGGGGATCACGGCGCTGGATATGAAACACAAGCTAATGCGTATTGGTTTACGGGGCGATGCGGTAAGCAATAACCATTTTATGTACATGCAGGCTACGCTATTAAAAGCAGGCGATGTCGCGATGGGTGTCAGTCACTCGGGCACATCGCCAGAAACAGTGCATTCACTCCGATTGGCCCGACAGGCTGGCGCCACCACAGTCGCCATTACCCATAATCTGGGTTCTCCATTATGTGAAGAGGCCGATTTTTGCCTGATCAATGGTAATCGGCAAGGAATGTTGCAGGGTGACTCGATCGGTACGAAAGCCGCGCAGCTTTTCGTCTTTGACCTGCTCTATACCCTTCTTGTACAGTCCTCGCCGGAACAGGCCCGAGAAAGCAAATTACGGACAATGAATGCCCTGGACATGACAAAATAATTCCCTTCACGTACAGGCGTCATTTTCCTTTTTTGTCCATGAGTCTGCTGGACGCTTTATAGACAACAAAGCCCGGTCTCCCGGGCTCTGAAAGTCAATGCTATATTAGCTGTATGCGTGGAGCGTTCGCTGACAAAGCGCCGAGCGCACGCAGTCGTCTTTGTTGAAATGCACAATCCCTACCATTTCATCTTCTTCAAAGCGTTCCAACGCATCGCTCAATCCGGAACGCACGCCGCGCGGCAGGTCGCATTGCGTAATATCGCCATTGACAATGACCGTGACATTTTCGCCTAGTCGCGTCAAAAACATTTTCATTTGCGCCGCAGTCACATTTTGCGCCTCGTCGAGGATCACGACCGCATTTTCAAAAGTACGCCCACGCATATAGGCGAACGGGGCAATTTCTACCTTACCGATTTCCGGGCGCAAACAATATTGCATAAAGGACGTGCCCAACCGTTTAAGCAGGACATCGTAGACGGGACGAAAATAAGGCGCAAATTTTTCAGCGATATCACCGGGCAAAAAACCAAGATCTTCATCAGCCTGCAATACCGGACGCGTCACAATGATCCTCTCGACGTCCTTATGAATCAATGCTTCTGCCGCCTTTGCCGCACTGATCCATGTTTTTCCACAGCCGGCTTCGCCGGTCGCAAAAATAAGCTGTTTACTGTCGATAGCGTTCAGATAATGCGCCTGTGCTTCATTTCGCGCCTTAACAGGCGAGGTATCGCGACTATCGCGCGCCATGCCAATGGCTTCTACTCCGCCCATCTGTACCAGTGACGTGACCGATTCTTCTTCACGTTGCTTATGACTACACGAATCTCGTCTCAACACACGCTTTGCTTCACGACGAGCTTTGATCACTGCTTTTTGTCTTCCCATGGATAGCACCTTGAGTTGTAGGTATACATCACCCGCGTTCTCTTGAACGCGATTATGCGCACACACATCTGAGGGTTGGCTTCCTTGTAAGCCTTAGCTTGCTTTTTGAAACGACGCCACACACGGCTACGCGCACCACATATGACGTCATGGGTATGGACAGTAAGAGAAATGATGAGAGCTTTTAAGATGACAAGACCACCACCGGAGAGAGAATGTCCGTACAGGGTGTTGTAACTACTGTAAACAATGTGTCCTGGTGCGGACATTACCATTCGCGATCTCCATAGTGAGTGACCATCACTGCCGGGGAACTACCGCTATTACTACTAAGTACAACACAAAACATCAATAATGCAACAATATATTCACCAAACATTAACCAAACATTATTGCGTCATTGTCAGTCTCTTACAGAAAGATTACACAATTATTTCATTGGCAGGAGACTAAAAAAGATAATCATTAGCTACTATGGGTATTAATGGTAAAACCACCCATAACCCATTGAATATTCAACATATAAAAGGTTAAAACGGAGTAATTAACGTGTCCTCTCTCCCATCGCTAAAACGGCATTATTTATGCAAAATTTTGTGCGGCATACTTACGCCGGTAACGCTGACTCGTTTTAATTTTTGTCATTACTCTATTGCGTCAAGGCTATTGGTACCATTAACAGGCGATTTCATATATGGCCAGTTAGTGATTACTCGAGACGTATTACGCCCGCGTTAACGGCGCTCAAGGGCTAAAAATAGTTTGAGAGAGCGTCCTCATTTACCTGAACATCTTCAGTCAATCGGTACGGGACTTATCAGAGGACCAGGCAGGCGTATAACGCCGCCTGGTAAAATATGTCCGATGGCGATAATGCTATCGGACATGTCGGTTATTCCGCCTGTAGCTTCGACGGCGGCGCGGAATGATAATGCGCGTCCGCTTTTGCAAAGCGTTCCTGCATCGCTGCTGTCGGCGCTTTGCCAAGCAGGCTAAAGATTACGATCCCCAGGCTGCCGAAAATGAAGCCAGGGATAATCTCATACAGATCCAGCCAGCCATATTGTTTCCAGACGATAACCGTCACCGCGCCAATAATCATTCCCGCCAGCGCGCCGTTACGTGTCATACGCGACCACATCACAGAAAACAGGACAACAGGCCCAAATGCCGCGCCGAATCCAGCCCAGGCGTAGCTCACCAGCCCCAGCACACGGTTATCGGGGTTCGCCGCCAGCGCAATGGCGATCAGCGCTACCACCAGCACCATCACTCGCCCTACCCATACCAGCTCTTGCTGGCTGGCGCTTTTACGCAGAAAAGCCTTATATAAATCTTCTGTAATCGCGCTGGAGCATACCAGCAACTGACAGCTCAACGTCGACATCACCGCCGCCAGGATAGCAGACAGCAGAACACCGGCAATCCACGGGTTAAACAGGATCTGCGCCAGTTCAATAAATACGCGTTCTGAGTTTTGGTTCACCGCCCCGGCCAGTGCGGGGTTATTGTTAAAGTACGCAATGCCAAAGAAGCCCACCGCCACCGCGCCCGCCAGACACAGAATCATCCAGGTCATACTGATACGACGCGCATGAACAATACTGTGATGGGAATCCGCCGCCATAAAGCGCGCCAGGATATGCGGCTGACCGAAGTAACCCAGTCCCCAGCCCATCAGAGAAATAATAGCGACAAAATTCAGCCCCTTGAGCATGTCGACATTCTCGATGCTCTTTTGCTTGATCACCTCCAGCGACTCGCTAAAACCGCCTACGCCGACAATAACCATCACCGGCGTCAGGATTAACGCAAAAATCATCAGGCTGGCCTGAACGGTATCCGTCCAGCTAACGGCAAGAAACCCGCCGATAAAGGTATAAATAATGGTTGCCGCGGCCCCCGCCCACAGTGCGGTTTCATAGCTCATACCGAAGGTGCTTTCGAACAGTCGTGCCCCAGCGACAATACCTGATGCGCAATAGATAGTGAAAAACAGCAGAATGACCAGCGCGGAAATAATACGCAGGACTCGGCTCTTATCTTCAAACCGACCGGTAAAATAGTCCGGTAGCGTGAGCGCGTTATTGTTAAATTCGGTATGCACGCGCAGGCGCCCGGCCACCAGCTTCCAGTTAATCCATGCGCCTAACGTCAGGCCAATGGCGATCCAGCTTTCAGAGATCCCCGACAGAAAGATAGCGCCAGGCAGCCCCATTAACAGCCAGCCGCTCATATCCGACGCGCCGGCTGATAAAGCCGTAACAAACGGCCCCAGGCTGCGACCGCCAAGAATATAGTCATCAAAGTTTTTGGTTGAGCGCCAGGCGATAAACCCAATCAATATCATGCCAAAAATATAGACACAGAATGTCACCAACATCGGTGTGCTAATAGCCATCAAGGTTCTCCAAATTTATTTATTGGCACTACCGTAGCGTGCCGTTTTGTACCCTGCCGGAACGTGGCAAGGGTGTTATGTTTACCAGGGCGACCGTATCCTGCCGGAAGCGGTGGTTATTCACAATCGATTTAACACACCATTTACATCAAATTTGATTGCAGAGGGATACTATTTTTCTCCAGGTTGCACTCTCTCACATTTTTTGCGGTTGCACCTTTTAAAAGTGTTAACTACCGCAGAGAAAATAAATCCAGATGGTTTTCCCCGTCAGACTCCCTCTTTCTTTTTTTAACAATTTATTCATTTTTAAGCTTGCAACGCAGGTCACATTTAACGCGGTTGCACAAAGTTGCAACATAGTGGATATTTTCCGCTAACTATTGGTTAGCAGATAGAGCGAATAACAGGAGTAGAGGGTATGGGAACCACCACGATGGGGGTTAAGCTGGACGACGCCACGCGCGAACGGATCAAAATGGCCGCGTCGCGTATCGATCGCACGCCGCACTGGTTAATAAAACAGGCAATCTTTAGCTATCTGGACAAGCTGGAAAATAGCGATACGCTACCGGAGCTACCTGCGCTGTTTGCCGGCGCGGCAAATGAAAGCGAGGAGCCGGTCGCGCCGCAGGATGAGCCGCATCAGCCCTTTCTGGAGTTTGCCGAACAGATTCTTCCCCAATCCGTCTCTCGCGCCGCCATCACCGCCGCCTGGCGCCGCCCGGAAACCGATGCGGTGTCAATGCTAATGGAACAGGCGCGCCTGTCGCCGCCTGTCGCTGAGCAGACGCATAAACTGGCGTATCAACTGGCGGAGAAATTGCGCAATCAAAAATCCGCCAGCGGTCGCGCGGGTATGGTGCAAGGGCTGTTGCAGGAGTTTTCCCTCTCTTCGCAAGAAGGCGTTGCGCTGATGTGTCTGGCGGAAGCGCTGCTGCGTATTCCCGACAAAGCTACGCGCGATGCGTTAATTCGCGACAAAATCAGTAATGGCAACTGGCAGTCGCATATTGGCCGTAGCCCGTCGCTGTTTGTAAACGCCGCCACTTGGGGGCTGCTCTTTACCGGCCGACTGGTCTCAACGCATAACGAAGCCAATCTTTCGCGCTCGCTGAACCGCATTATCGGCAAGAGCGGCGAACCGTTAATCCGCAAAGGCGTCGACATGGCGATGCGTTTAATGGGCGAGCAGTTCGTGACTGGCGAAACCATTGCTCAGGCGCTGGCGAATGCCCGAAAACTGGAAGAGAAAGGGTTCCGCTATTCTTACGATATGCTGGGCGAAGCCGCGTTAACCGCCGCCGATGCGCAGGCCTATATGGTCTCTTACCAGCAAGCGATTCATGCCATCGGCAAAGCGTCTAACGGTCGCGGTATTTACGAAGGGCCAGGCATCTCGATTAAGCTGTCCGCCCTGCATCCACGCTATAGTCGCGCGCAATACGATCGGGTAATGGAGGAGCTTTATCCGCGCCTGAAATCACTGACGCTGCTGGCGCGCCAGTATGATATCGGTCTCAATATCGACGCCGAAGAGGCGGATCGTCTGGAGATCTCGCTCGATCTGCTGGAAAAACTCTGCTTCGAACCCGAACTGGCGGGCTGGAACGGCATTGGCTTTGTGATCCAGGCTTACCAGAAACGCTGCCCGCTGGTCATTGATTATTTAGTCGATCTGGCCTCCCGTAGCCGCCGGCGGCTGATGATTCGTCTGGTGAAAGGCGCCTACTGGGATAGCGAAATCAAACGCGCGCAAATGGAAGGGCTGGAGGGCTATCCGGTTTATACTCGCAAAGTGTATACCGATGTCTCTTATCTGGCCTGCGCGAAAAAACTGCTCGCCGTCCCTAATCTGATCTACCCGCAGTTCGCGACCCATAACGCTCACACACTGGCGGCGATTTATCATCTGGCCGGGCAAAATTACTATCCGGGTCAGTACGAATTCCAGTGCCTGCACGGCATGGGCGAACCGCTGTATGAACAGGTCACCGGTAAAGTGGCGGACGGAAAACTTAACCGTCCCTGCCGTATTTACGCGCCGGTGGGAACACACGAAACCCTGCTGGCCTATCTGGTACGACGCCTGCTGGAAAACGGCGCCAACACCTCTTTTGTCAACCGTATCGCCGATGCCACCCTACCGCTCGATGAACTGGTGGCGGACCCGGTCGAGGCCGTGGAAAAACTGGCGCAGCAGGAAGGTCAGGCTGGCATACCGCATCCGAAAATTCCGCTGCCGCGCGATCTGTACGGCGAAGGTCGGATAAACTCCGCCGGACTTGATTTAGCGAATGAACATCGCCTCGCCTCGCTTTCTTCTGCCCTGTTAAGCAACGCCATGCAGAAATGGCAGGCCAAACCTGTGCTGGAACAACCGGTGGCCGACGGTGAGATGACGCCGGTTATCAACCCGGCGGAACCGAAAGATATTGTCGGCTGGGGACGCGAAGCGACAGAAAGCGAGGTTGAACAGGCATTGCAAAACGCGGTCAATCAGGCGCCGGTTTGGTTTGCGACGCCGCCGCAAGAACGCGCCGCCATTTTGCAGCGGGCGGCGGTATTAATGGAAGACCAAATGCAGCAGTTGATTGGCCTGTTGGTGCGTGAAGCGGGGAAAACGTTCAGCAACGCCATTACCGAAGTGCGCGAAGCGGTAGACTTCCTCCATTATTATGCCGGTCAAGTGCGTGACGATTTCGATAACGAAACGCATCGCCCGTTAGGGCCGGTAGTCTGCATCAGTCCGTGGAACTTCCCGCTGGCCATTTTCACCGGCCAAATCGCCGCCGCGCTGGCGGCAGGTAACAGCGTTCTGGCGAAACCGGCAGAGCAGACATCGCTGATTGCCGCCCAGGGCATTGCCATTTTGCTGGAAGCGGGCGTACCGCCGGGCGTCGTGCAACTGTTGCCGGGACGGGGAGAAACCGTCGGCGCCCAGCTTACCGCCGATGCGCGTGTACGCGGCGTGATGTTTACCGGTTCCACGGAGGTCGCGACGTTGTTGCAGCGCAACATCGCCACGCGTCTTGACGCCCAGGGCCGCCCTATTCCGTTGATTGCGGAAACCGGCGGTATGAACGCTATGATTGTCGACTCTTCCGCGCTCACCGAGCAGGTGGTCGTGGATGTGCTGGCTTCCTCTTTCGACAGCGCCGGACAACGCTGTTCCGCGCTCCGCGTGCTGTGTTTGCAGGACGATATCGCCGAACATACGCTGAAAATGTTACGCGGCGCGATGGCGGAGTGTCGGATGGGGAATCCAGGCCGTCTGACGACCGATATCGGGCCGGTGATCGATAGCGAGGCCAAAGCCAACATTGAACGTCACATCCAGACGATGCGCGCCAAAGGCCGCCCGGTTTTCCAGGCCGCACGTGAAAACAGCGATGATGCGCAGGAATGGCAGACCGGTACGTTTGTTATGCCCACGCTTATTGAGCTGGAAAACTTCGCAGAACTGGAAAAAGAGGTCTTCGGGCCCGTGCTGCACGTCGTGCGTTATAACCGTAACCAACTGGCGGAGCTTATCGAACAGATTAACGCTTCCGGCTACGGGCTAACGCTGGGCGTACATACCCGTATTGATGAAACCATTGCGCAAGTCACCGGTTCCGCCCATGTCGGCAACCTGTACGTTAACCGTAATATGGTGGGCGCGGTCGTCGGCGTCCAGCCGTTTGGCGGCGAAGGCCTGTCCGGCACCGGGCCAAAAGCGGGAGGACCGCTCTATCTCTACCGCCTGCTGGCACACCGCCCGCCCAATGCGCTCAATACGACGCTGACTCGTCAGGATGCGCGTTACCCGGTGGATGCGCAGCTTAAAACCACGCTACTCGCGCCGTTGACCGCTCTGACGCAATGGGCGGCGGATCGCCCGGCGCTACAGACGCTCTGCCGACAATTCGCCGATCTGGCGCAGGCCGGCACGCAGCGCCTGCTACCGGGACCGACCGGCGAGCGCAATACCTGGACGCTGTTGCCGCGTGAACGGGTATTATGCCTGGCTGATGACGAACAGGACGCGTTGACGCAGCTTGCCGCCGTTCTCGCCGTCGGCAGTCAGGCGCTATGGTCAGACGACGCCTTCCACCGCGATCTGGCGAAACGTCTCCCCGCCGCCGTTGCGGCGCGTGTCCAGTTTGCGAAAGCGGAAACGCTGATGGCGCAGCCGTTTGACGCGGTGATTTTCCACGGCGACTCCGACAAGCTGCGAACCGTGTGCGAAGCCGTCGCCGCCCGCGAAGCCGTCGCCGCCCGCGAAGGCGCGATAGTGTCGGTACAGGGGTTCGCCCGCGGCGAAAGCAATATACTGCTGGAACGGCTCTATATTGAACGTTCGCTGAGCGTAAACACTGCCGCCGCTGGCGGTAATGCCAGCCTGATGACAATTGGCTAATACTGTGGTTAATTAAGGCTCCGTCAATGGAGCCTTTTTACTCGCGTCAGAGGACCGTATGAAACGAATTTTCCTTACCTGCGCGGCGTTGTGGTTCAGCAGTCAGGCGTTGGCCGATGAGTGTGCCAGCTCCAGTACGCAGCTGGAAATGAATCGCTGCGCCGCCGCGCAATACCAGGCGGCAGATAAAAAGCTGAACGAAACCTATCAAAGCGCGATTAAGCGTGCGCAACCGCCGCAGCGCGAGCTGTTGCAAAAAGCGCAGGTGGCATGGATTGCACTGCGGGACGCCGATTGCGCTCTGATTCGCTCAGGTACGGAGGGCGGCAGCGTGCAACCCATGATCGCCAGCCAGTGCCTGACCGATAAAACGAACGAACGCGAAGCGTTTTTAGCCTCGCTGCTGCAATGTGAAGAGGGTGATTTGAGCTGCCCACTGCCGCCAGCCGGTTAACGCACGCGAATCCCTTCAATAATAATGCGCTGAACGCTTTCGACCGTTTGGTTGAAAAAGGCTTCATCGCGAAGCGTCGCGCCGGTTACCGCCTCAACCTGAGGGGCAAAATCGGCGTAATGTTGCGTGGCGGCCCAAATCATGAAGATCAAATGGTGCGGGGAGACGGGCGCCAGTTTCCCGCTGTGCACCCATCCGGCAATCAGCGCGGATTTTTCATCTATCAACGCTTTTAGATCGCCGGTCAGTTCCTCCATTAAGAGCGGCGCGCCCGCCAGCATCTCCATGCAGAAGAGCCGCGACGCCTGCGGATAATCACGCGAAACCTCCAGCTTGAGACGGATATACTCTTTGATGGCCTCCAGAGGGGAAAATTCTGCGCGAAACGCCTTGAGCGGCGCCAACCAGACATCCAGAATCTGTCGCATTACCGCGACATACAGCGCCTCTTTCGAGGGATAATAATAAAGCAGATTGGTTTTGGAGACGCCTGCCCGCTCGGCGACCTGCTCAAGACGCGCGCCATGAATGCCATACTGGGAAAAAACAGCAAGCGCGGCAGTTAAGATAAGCTGCCGTTTTGCACCGGTGGCCTGCGAGCGTTTCCCGATTTTTTTCTCTGTGCGTTGCGACATGCGCCCTCTCCTTTTTGTCAGGACGCAAGCATACCAAATCCGGCTTATAAACAAAAAAACCGCCGGAAATCCGGCGGCGGTGGCGCATGACGCTTTTTAGCGCGAAACGCTCAGCGTCTTGCTGTTGTGACGCAGGCTAGCTATTACGGTTACTGCTTTTGCCCCCTTTTTTGCCTGCTTCGGATGCACGCTGCGGGTCATTCTTAAAATTGCCCCCGCTGTGCTGACCACCTTTACGACCTGCTTCTGATGCTCTTTCGCGGTCTTCCGCAAAATTACCGGAACCGCCACGATGGTTTGCCATTACTGACCTCCGTCATAGATTAGACATCATATTGCATAGGTAATGAGGAGTATCTCCTCGCGCCGCGTATGAACGATATCATCAGTAACGCCGCGTATGAACGATATCATCAGTAACGCCGCGTAAAATTAAGCATAGTGAAAAACGCCGTGGTAGGCCGCTTACCGAAATATTCTGCAACATCAGAAGCCGAATATGCAGAATAATAACAATGAGAAATAAATAAGTTATTCTTATACTTGGAAAAATCAAAGCGCTTAAAAATGTATCATTTTGCAACAAAGGTCGCCAAATTAATTATTGTTATAAATCAAAGAAATGGCGCTGAAATTTGCACTCTTCACAGGAGGGCATATCTTTAAATAGACGTAGCGAATCGCTACACACCTGATTAATCTGAGGAGTAGTACAAATGGCAAAGATTCTGGTGCTCTATTATTCCATGTACGGACACATTGAAACCATGGCGCACGCGGTGGCGGAAGGGGCAAAGAAAGTCGACGGCGCAGAGGTCATTATAAAGCGTGTGCCAGAAACAATGCCGCCTGAAATCTTCGCAAAAGCTGGCGGTAAAACGCAAAACGCACCGGTTGCCACCCCACAGGAGCTGGCGGATTACGATGCCATTATTTTTGGTACGCCAACCCGGTTTGGCAATATGTCAGGCCAGATGCGTACCTTCCTGGATCAAACCGGTGGACTGTGGGCATCCGGCGCGCTATACGGCAAGCTCGGCAGCGTGTTCAGTTCTACCGGAACGGGCGGTGGCCAGGAGCAGACCATCACCTCGACCTGGACTACGCTTGCCCATCATGGGATGGTGATTGTCCCGATAGGCTATGCCGCACAGGAACTGTTTGACGTCTCCCAGGTTCGCGGCGGCACGCCTTACGGCGCAACGACTATCGCCGGAGGCGACGGTTCACGTCAACCAAGCCAGGAGGAACTCTCTATCGCTCGCTATCAGGGGGAATACGTCGCCGGTCTGGCAGTCAAACTCAACGGCTAATCTTCAACAGGAGGATTCGAATGCCAACTCAAGAAGCAAAAGCGCACCGCGTCGGCGAATGGGCAAGCCTGCGTAATACGTCGCCGGAAATTGCCGAAGCCATTTTTGAAGTCGCTCACTATGACGAGAAACTGGCAGAAAAAATATGGGAAGAAGGTAGCGATGAGGTGCTGATCAAAGCCTTTGAGAAAACGGACAAAGACTCGCTCTTCTGGGGCGAACAAATCATCGAACGTAAAAACGTATAACACAAACGCCCCCGCCTGCGCGGGGGCATATGGCTATTTTGCAGCAGTGTTCATGACATTATCGAACTTATCCAGCGGACAGAAGCCGTTCGCATCCACCGGACATCCTTTCAGTTCCAGGGTTACCCTTTGCGCGGGCGATTTGAGCGTTAACGCTTCCGCATTGCGTAACTGCCGGGCGCTCTGGTAGACATACTCGATTTTCATCAAATCCCGGTTAGCGTTGCCGTCATGCCAGCGTTGGAAGACAAGCTGACCGCCAATCGGCGTTCTCTCATACTGGTCATGGAGCTGATAGGGTTTAAAATCCAGCGCCGTCAGCAGCGACGCGATATTGGAATCATGCCCCACCAGCACGGTAACCTTCGGCGCGCTAACGCGATCGGCAACCAGCACCTTATCGATATATTTCACCAGCGGCGCAGCGACATTGCGTGCCACCGTGGGTGAGGTAAACAGGCTGTCCTGGTAGCCGTTTTTCAGTTTTGACAGCACCTTCCACTGCCGATCGGTGTGGATCCCGCCCCAGGCGACCTGATCCATCGGAAACCCTTCGTAATATTGCAGGGTAAACGCATCCACCAGCGAGTTCCCCACTTTCAGCGGCCCCTGCACGCCAGGCTCTTGCTGATAGTTCGCACTGAAGGTATCTTTCGCGTCGATTAGCGAACACTGATGCTTCTCTTTGCAGGACGGCGAGTCCTGATAATGCGTTATCTGCTCAAGCAGTTTATAACTCTCATCAAGATGTAGCTGACTACGCGCCTTTTCCATCGCCTGTACGGCCTGTTGCCGGAACGCGGCGGAATCATCGGTAATCACCGGATTGAAGGTAGGGTCCATAGTGCCCATTTTTTCCTGATGATGAACAGGAATATCACAGCCGGGGAAAGCGCCGGTAATGAAAAATTGCGCGGTGGCGACGGTGCGCTGCAAACTATTCGCATAGGCATATACCGTGTCGGGCGCCGGACATTCTCCCGACGGTATCAGCCCCTGCGCGACCAGCCATTCACGTGTGTAATGTCCCATATAGACTTCCAGCACGCCGCCTTTCGTCGTCAGTTGCCCGCCGGGAACGTCCCACGCCGGCCAGGCGTTCGGCGTCGACTGCGCCAGTACGCTGCCATTATTCGCCAGCGGCGCCCGCAGATTATGGCGGCTCATCATCAGCACCTGTTGTAATTGATAACCCTCCGGCGTTGTCTGCGCCTGTACGGCGGATGACAACAAAACAGCCCCTGCCACAGCAACAGCGAGTAATGATTTTTTCATCCCTATGACCTCTTGTTGTTATCAAATCGTTCTGAGTGTGACAGAAATGGATCATTTTTCCGGGAACGATTTCGCAAAACGGGGGTTTTTCTTACAGTAAACGCGTTAGCGCCGGGAAACCCCGGCGCATATTCAGAACGTTTTTGCCCACCACAGCCGAAGCTTCATGCCCCAATAGCTGGTCCAGCCGCTGGTGGTGAACACAACCCGACCTTGTGAAACCACCACCAGCGTTGGTGTCACGCTGATTTCCCAGCCAGCGGATAAGGCGCCTTTAGCATCATTGACGACCGGGAAGTCAACGCCCTTGCGCGCCAGCCAGCGGGCAACCTCAGCGTCATCGCCGGAGCGGAGCGCAACGGTCATGACGTTTTCCCCTTCAGCCGCCAGGCGAGCGACCGCAGGCGTAGTAAAGCGGCATACCCCGCACCAGCTGGCCCAAAAATAGAGCAGTACGGGGCGTTCTTCGCTCAAGGTCGCCAGAGTTGTCGACTCTCCCGTCAGCGTATGTAACGGTGTCGCGGCAAACGCCGGAGGCGCCTGCGGCGCGCGCCAGACGTCCATGACCACCATTATCGCGATGAGGAGCGCCAGAAAAACCGCGGCTTCACGCAGCCAACGCCGCAGTTTAGCCGCCATTGGCAGCCGCCAGTTTTTCTTTCACCACCGCTTCCAGCGTATCCCAGGGCACCGCGCCCGGAATCAGCTCGTCGCCAATGATCGTCGCTGGCGTTCCTTGCACGCCGACCAGCCTTGCCAACTGCAAATTAGTGCGTATCGTTTCCATGCTTTTTTCATCCAGAGTCACTGGCGTAGCCCCTGCTTTCTGCTGGGACTGTTTAATACTGTCATCCGTATGGTAACCGCGCTTTTGCATGAGTTTTTCATGTAGCGCGAGGAACTGTTGCGGATGCTCGCGCCAGGTGGTCAGCGCAATACGCGCCGCCAGTACGGAACTCTCTCCTTTGAATGGCAGCGGTTTAATAATGACCGCAACGTCAGGATATTTCTGCACAATCTTTTCCAGCATCGGATCGAGCTGTTTGCAGTACGGGCAGTTGTAATCCGTAAAGTTCACCAGCGTCAGCTTAGGGTGTTTAGCGCCTATCCGCGGGCTGGCAGGATCGTTAAACAACGCCGCATGGATCAGATTTTCAATCTGCTTTTCCTGATCGGGCGTAAAAGGAGCGGTTTCTTGCGCGATGCTCAGCGTTGAAAACAGCGCCAGCAGTAAAACAATCATGTATTTCATTGGGTTATTCCTTTCGCTTTTTTCAACGTTTGTAATACCGCATCGCGGGTCAGCAAAGTGGGCAGTGCCTCCCCTTCCGGCAAGCCGGGGCCATATACCTGATTAAACGGCACGGCGACCTGGCCACGCGTTTTCAGAAAATCTGTAATGGCATCGGACGGCAGCGTCCAGTCTCCCCGCAGCGCCACAACATCCGGTTGTTGCAAGGCGGCCTGCACATCTTCTTTTTGCAGGACGTTGTATTTATTCACTTTACAGGTAATACACCAGTCCGCAGTGACATCGACAAATACCCGCTTATGCTGCGCCAGCGCCGACTGGATTGCCTGTTCACTCAACGGTTGCCACTGAACCGTGTCTTGCGCGCTCTTTGACGCAGTGAAGCCGAAATGCGGCAGGAGTAACGTCGCCAGCCAGATAGCCGACCCCAGCATCATCAGACCGAGGATCCTACGCAGGACATTCATCCAACGCCCGGGGCGCGGTAAACGTAGCGCAAGCCCTGGTCGTATCGCGACCAGTAGCCACGGCGCGCTCATCCCCAGGCCTAGCGCAAGGAACAGCCCCCACAGCGTCGGCAACGACGCCGTGAGCGCCACCGCGACCGCCGTGCCCAGAAACGGCGCGCTACAAGGCGTCGCCAGCAGCGTGGAGAATGCCCCCTGCCAGAAATGTCCCGACATACCGTTACCGCCGTAAGTGGCCAGTTTCGTGCTCATAGATGAGGGAAGCCTGAACTCAAAAAGCCCGAACAGGCTGGCGCTAAACAACAACATCACCAGCGCCATAAAACCAATAAACCATACATTCTGGAACTGGACTCCCCAAGCCAGCGCATGGTTTGACAGGCGAAGGAGGGTCATAAACGCCGCCAGCGCCATAAATGACGCAATGATACCGGCGACCGAAGCCAAAAATTGTCGCCTGATGTGAGAGCGGCTTTTTTCCTCTACCAATAAAATAGAGCCAAGTTTCATGCCCAGAACCGGCAGTACGCAGGGCATTAAATTAAGAATCAGTCCGCCGATCAGCGCCATCATTACAACTTGCCAGAAAGGTAGCGCCGCATTGTCCGGCGTTTGCGCTGGCGCAGCGCCAATGGTTTGCGTGCTCTCCTGGGCGATAGCGCCATCGGCTAACACGAGGGTCAGCGATTTGTTGCGCAAATCGGGCGCCTTTTCGCCCCAACTGTCCGTCACCGGCACCGTCGCCTGTAACCTGTCGCCCTCTACGCGCAGGCGAGGCTTCGCAAAATCGACGTCATCTATGGTGTCAAGATAGAGCCCGGGCGATGACCAGCCCGCCGCTCGCGTAGCAGTGACCACCAGTTCTCCCGGGCGATAGCCGACGTCAAGCGAGTCCGTTAGTCCACTGCGGAGCGGAACTTTACCCATCGCCCGCGCATAGTCATGGGCAAAATCGGCATTCTGCACAGTGGCCGTCACGGAAAAGGGGTAATCGGTCAACAGACAAACATTGCTGCAGGTTGATAACGTCAACACGCCGCTCAAGGTCGCGGGCGGCGTACCGCGCACGATCATCGGAAAGGTCACCTCGTCGTGATATCCCTGGGTGGTGATATTCGCCACATCAAAGCGCGAGGGGGTTGGCCAGAACCAGCTTACCTCAGGCATGTCACCTTTCCAGGCGATAGAGGGCGCCACGCCCCCTTCCCCCGGCGCGCGCCAGTAGGTTTTCCAGCCGTTTTCCAGTTTGACGTCAAGCAACAGCCGGGTCTCACCGTTAGCGGACGTATCGGCACGTAGCCGTATGCTGGCATGGTCGTTATCGGGCGAACGCAGCCAGCCGCTTTCCGCCGCCCAGGAGACGGGCAGCCAAAGCCATAACAGGCAGAACAGTATCCGCCTGAATAAAATCATCATATTTTTTCTCCGTGAATGAGTAATTAACCGTTAGCAATAACCGGTCTGTCATTCACGGAAGACACAAAATCGTAGATGTACCCGTAATGTGGGCGGCGAAATAGCCCGTGGAGGCGAAAACGGCAGGCGCATGACCCGGACAGGCGCCAGTAAGGAAAGCAGTAGACAAAGCGCAAGGATAGCGCCTTCAAAGAGTACCGGAGGCGCCGCCAGCAGCGACTTGGCGCTTAATTCGCAGGGGGTGACCGGCGAGCCGTCATCTGTCGAGGAGGGAGCGCTGATCACCGCAGCAGAGGCCGTCGCCTGCATCTGCAAGGCGTGCAGGCCCGCCATGCGTTGCGCGGTACAAACCATTACCACGACACATGCAAGGCAAAGAAACCACCAGCCCATCCGTTGTTGTTTCGCCATTGCGCCCTCACTGTTTAACGCGAGTTATCTTAGCCACTGGCGCGGTTTTGGCAACCTTTCCCCTGTAAAGTTATGTCGGCGCGCTGCGCAACCTTCTGATAGTCGAACAACGTAATTTATTCTTACTAATGATATAACTGGTGTTTTCATACGCACTTTTCAGGTTTACCCTACACTTAGTGGAGAAACCTTTTTGGGGTCCCTTCTGTATGTATTGATTTAGCGAGATGATGCTATGGAACTTAAGGATTATTACGCCATTATGGGCGTGAAACCGACGGACGATCTCAAGACGATTAAGACCGCCTATCGCCGACTGGCCCGCAAGTACCATCCAGATGTCAGCAAAGAACCCGATGCCGAAGCCCGTTTCAACGAGGTTGCTGAAGCATGGGAAGTGCTGAGTGATGAGCAACGGCGCGCCGAGTATGACCAGTTATGGCAACACCGTAACGATCCACAATTTAATCGCCAGTTCCAGCAACACGAAGGCCAGCCGTATAACGCTGAAGATTTTGATGATATTTTCTCGTCTATTTTTGGTCAGCACGGTCGCCATTCGCATCACCGCCACGCCGCACGCGGTCATGATATCGAAATTGAAGTGGCGGTATTCCTGGAAGAAACGCTGGAAGAGCACCAGCGTACGATTAGCTATTCCGTCCCCGTTTATAACGCGTTCGGCCTGGTGGAGCGGGAAATTCCCAAGACATTGAATGTGAAAATCCCGGCTGGCGTCAGCAACGGGCAACGAATCAGACTGAAAGGCCAGGGCACGCCGGGGGAAAACGGCGGACCTAATGGCGATTTATGGCTCGTTATCCATATTGCCCCGCATCCGCTCTTTGATATTGTCAATCAGGATCTGGAAGTCGTCCTTCCGCTTGCCCCATGGGAGGCGGCGCTCGGCGCTAAGGTGTCTGTGCCAACGCTTAAAGAGCGTATTTTGCTGACCATTCCCCCCGGTAGCCAGGCAGGTCAGCGGCTGCGTATCAAAGGAAAAGGATTAGCCAGTAAAAAGCACACTGGCGATCTCTATGCCATCATCAAAATCGTTATGCCGCCGAAACCTGACGAGAAAACAGCTGCCCTGTGGCAACAACTGGCGGACGCGCAGTCGTCCTTTGACCCACGCCAGCAATGGGGGAAAGCATAATGGCTAACATCACTGTCACCTTTACCATCACCGAATTTTGTTTGCACACCGGCGTGACGGAAGAGGAGCTAAACGAAATCGTCGGACTTGGCGTAATTGAGCCTTACGAAGACGATAACGCCGACTGGCAATTCGACGATCGCGCAGCGAGCGTGGTACAACGCGCGCTACGCTTACGTGAGGAGCTGGCGCTCGACTGGCCTGGGATCGCGGTCGCGTTAACGCTGCTGGAAGAGAATTCACGGCTGCGCGAAGAAAACCGGTTACTACTGCAACGCCTTTCTCGCTTTATCTCGCATCCCTAATCCACGATAAAGGCAATAAACCGAGGGTGGGCTTTCTGCCCACCCCGGATTTACATGCACCCGGTATAATACCAGAATGCCTCTGACATACTTCCCCCAACGGAAGAAATATAGCCTTTCACCGCGCACAACCCGATCAACGAACCGCCAATGTCAGCCATTAATGCGCCATTGCGAAGATCATCGTTTAAATAAAGACCAGCCGCACGTTCACATTTTTTAGATACGTCGGTTATTTTTACACGTTAGCGATCATTTATTGCCTGAAGAATATATTCTTTCACTGTTTTGTACTCTCTGGTTGATACGTACCTTCTCCCTGTCAATGCCGGGTAAAATGTACCGCTGCGCTTACAGGTTGCGGTATTTATAAATAAGAAATACAACAGTCACTTACAGTTTAATAATTGAGCGTTATAACATCCACTACCGCCCAATATTTACACCACGTCTAAAATACAAAAATGTAATAGAATGTAAACAAAATAAGAGCATAAAATAAATAACTTATTAAAAAATCAATATAAATAGAGTGGTCAATAAAAAACGATCGTTTTCAACGAGTTATGTTTCTCAGATTTTCATCTATCCTGAATAGGCTTACGGAAAATGTAATTTACACCATTGACTATTTCACTTAAAAGGTTTCTGTAATGGAATGGAAGGTCGTTGATACAGTTATAAGTCCCTCTACCGGAGTGTCGTTCTCATGCATACATAGCCTAAAAAATCTTAGATTGACCTTATGGTATCAGGCAGATGTTTACATGCCTCCAGGTAGCATTATCATCCCCTTTAATAAGGGGGTCTTAATAAACGATAAACTTTATCCCGTTACTGTTTACAACGTTACCAGGTTTAATCCTGTTCTATGGAAATCGCTTAAAGAAAATAGCCACTATCCTGGTAACTGCAATCCTAAACCAGAAGCCTGCAGTTATCCTTTCGAGTGTCTGGTATCCGTTTGTCCATTTGGTTTAACCAGAAATATTCAAATAGATAATAAGAAAGTTTAGGAAATAAAGTATGCATTAGCCATACTACTGATTAAGTGTATTCGCGCACGTTTGCAGTATTTTGCAGTTAAATATGTTTGATATAAAAATTGTACAGTTCGGATATTTTTTGATTCGTTTAATCTAACCTTCACTTTGGCAACGAGGAGCCGGTACAGAGGATATTACTGATGGCCGGCAGACAAAGAAACGCATTGCTTTTAACACTGTATAAATTCCATCCGTGACATTCTTATTTAGTGATATTTCACCAGAGTAATCATCTTACCTTTATTGTGCATAAAAATCAGCAAGTAGTGTTTAGAAAAAATAATGTTTTAGACAAAAGCTCTGCGCGTCATGCTGATCGCCAAAAGCATAACGGGCTGACATCATGTCAGCCCGTGGGTTTATCCCTGCTCTGATACTTACGGTACGCTTATCGTCATATTGTCATGACCGACAATGACAGGGCCCGGGTAATTTTTCATGGCTTCCTGTTGCCAGACGTCATCCGCAACCGTCGCAGGCACCAGATGACTTAACACCAGTTTTTTCACGTGGGCCTCGCGAGCAATCTTACCGACATCTTCAATCGTGGTGTGATGCGACGCAATCGCTTCAGCCAGCGTTTTTCCGTTGCCAATACTATTAGCCAGTTTTGCTACCGAGGGGACATGTACCGCCTCATGTACCAGGATATCCGCCCCTTGGGCAAACGTTGCAAGCGGCGGAAACCAGGACGTATCGCCAGAGAAGACGATTCGCTTACCCTGGGTATCAAAACGGTAAGCAAACGCTTCACCGTCCGGGAAAGGGGAATGAGGCACTTTCAGCGCGCTTATTGTAACCAGTTCATCTTTATAGATGACGCCCTGACCAATATCGGTCGCCTTAACCAGGTTGCGCGGATCGGGTTTCCCCTCTTCTTCCATGCGTAGCGTGATATCCCTGTCAAAGACCTTCCAGCTAGCCTTCGTCATCGCCTGGGTTCCCGGCGGGCCATACACCTGTATGGTATGGTCTTTCAGGCCACTTGCCCAGGCATTCATCAGCAAGGAAGGATAATCCAGTATGTGGTCGCTGTGCAGATGGGTGAGCAAAATAGTATTGATGTTGCGCAGTGGAATGCCGTTTTTCACCAGTTGCAGACTGGCGCCGTAGCCGGCATCTATCAGCCATATTTTATCGCCGATAGTGAGCGCTGTCGCTTGCGGTAGTCTGGCTGTATTGAGCAAAGAAGGCCCGCCTTTGGTGCCCAGTAAAACAATGTTGATCTCTTGAGGCGCAGGAGCACTGGCAGCAATAGCAAGGTGGCTTTGCGCCAGCATACAAACCGCCAGCATAGCGACGCTTTTTTTTCATCATGTTTTTACTCTTCTTAGTTGAGAAAAGAGGGAACTTCACGTTGGCGAAACTGCGAAGGAGAACAGCCAGCAAGGCGATTAAAGAAACGGGCGAAATAAGCCGGATCTTTAAAACCTAATTGCCAGGCGATCTCGTTGACAGCATTGTCGGAAAAAAGCAGCAGTCGTTTCGCCTCGCGTAATTGCCGATCAAAAATCAGGCGTTTAGGCGGGCGATTAGCAAAACGGCGGCAAATATCGGTCAAACGAGATTCGGTAATATGCAACTCACAGGCATAATCGGGCACAGTCCAGTGCTGATGGAAGTGGTTGTCAATTAACAGGGTAAAGCGCTGAAAAAGTTTCAGTTCACCGCGCATCCCGGTTGCGGCGTGATCGTCCAGCTTCGCATTACGCAACAGCAAGGTAAATACCGCCTGCGCCAGTAGCACCAGGGTATGTTCGCAGCCAGCCAGTTGTTCCGTGGACTCCCGCTCAATTAGCTGCCAGTAATGTTTGAGCGCCGCCAGCTCGTTGGGTTTATCCGCCAGCGACAGACAGATTCCCGGCAGGCCGAAGGCCTCTCTGGTGCCGGGATAAAGCACTTCCAGCAGCGGCCAAACCAGCTCTTCGCGTACCGTCAGAACATGACCATCGCTATCCGATTCGGTAATAAAAGCATGCGGCACCGAGGGCGGCGTTAGCACAAATAGCGGCGCCTGCACCGAATAGCGATGATCGTCGAGCTGTAGCTCAATCTGCCCGGTATCAAGAAAGTGCATTTGAAAAAACTGGTCGTGGCGATGCGCCTGCATATCACGACCAAAGAAATCCGCCATACGAGCAAACGACTGATAATGCACATCGTTACTGCCCATGCTTTCGTCATACTCTTTGCTGATATCAATATTGGCGATCGCACGTTGGCACATAGTTTCTCCTCAAGGGGTGGCGCGCGGACGCGATGCTTTCATGGGAATAAGCCAGATAATGGCGGCGCCGACGACTAACAGAGAAGCGACAAACCAGAGGCCGCTATTGAAGCTACCGGTGATATCTTTTAGCCAGCCAATCATAAACGGGCTGAGCGCGGAGCCAATATTGCCGGTGGCATTGATGACCGCAATGCCTATCGCCCTGGCGCGTAAACTGATCGACTGATCCGGCGTGGTCCAGAAGATCGCCATCGCGCTAAAGGAACCCGTGGATGCCATCACGATCCCCAGGAGCTGGATCAGGTTATGGTCGGTCGCCGACGCCAGCAGCCAGCCCGCGGCGGCAAACAGGAACGGCAACGCCGTGTGATGTTTACGTTCCTGATGTTTGTCCGAATGGCGGCTCCAGTAAATCATGCCCAGAATAGTACAAATCTGCGGGATCGCCGCCAGCAGGCCGATGGTGATATTGCTGCTGCCTTCATTAAAACTTTTCAGGATTTGCGGCGTCCAGATACTAATGGCGCTAAGCGTATTGGTAAGGCAAAAATAGGCCAACGTATACATCAGTACAATTGGCGTGAATACTTCGCGCCACAGACTACGCTGCTGCATGGCGTTATGGCTGATGGCCCCCTCCGGCTGAACCAGCGTCAGGCGGTCATTATCCATCATCTCCTGCAAACATTTTTTATCCTCTGCCGTCAGCCATTTGGCTTTTGCCGGGGTATCATCCAGGTAAAACCAGACCATAATGCCTAACAAAACTGACGGAAATCCTTCCAACAGGAATAACCACTGCCATCCATGCAGATTGAATATGCCGTCCAGCGATAAAATATAGCCGGAGACAATCGACCCCAACGCGGTAGTGGCCGGCATGGCAATCATAAATAATGCGTTGGCGCGGGCGCGGAAAAATGCCGGGAACCAGTAGGTTAAATAGAGCAGTATTCCTGGCAAAAAGCCCGCTTCGGTAATGCCCACCAGCATTCGCAGCACATACAGGCTTTTCGGTCCCACCGCGAACATCGTGGCGGTAGATGCAATGCCCCATAGCACCATAATGGTCGCAATCCAGCGGCGGGCGCCGACAATGCTCAACATCACGTTGCTGGGAATGCCGAAAATGACGTAGGTGGCGTAAAACAGCGTCGTGGCAAGGCCAAACATGGTGGCGCTTAACCCCAGATCCTGCCCCATCGTCAACCCGGCAAAACCGATGTTGATACGGTCTAAAAACGAGAAGATAAACAACACGAATAAAAATACGATCAGTTGGCGGAACAGTTTATTTATGACGGTTTGTTGACCCGTGCTGAGCGCGTTGTGCGAACGGACAGACTCGGGGCTTTCCGGAAGTGCAGATGATGTGTCGCTCATTTTTTTTCCTCTGATGGGAATTTTGTAGGGTACTACGGTTGCCCGGTAGCGCTGCGCTTACCGGGCCAGGCTTAATAGACGCCGGACGCACCGGACAGTTTTTTTTCTGCGCCAAAGCGCGCCGCCAGCGCCTCCGCTCCGCGCGCCAGCAGCGTGGTGTCAACGCCGACGGCGACAAATAGCGCCCCCAGTTCCAGATAACGTTTCGCCAGTGCTTCATTGGCCATCAGAATCCCCGGCGCTTTCCCCGCCGCGCGTATCTGCACGATGGCGTTCTCAATCGCCGCCTGCACTTCCGGGTGCTGCGGATTGCCGGCAAAGCCCATATCGGCGCTGAGATCCGCCGGACCAATAAACACGCCGTCAATGCCATCCACGTCGAGAATTGACGCCAGATTGCTCATCGCCTCACGCGTTTCAATCTGCACCAGTACACACATGGCGTCGTTGGCCTGGTGGAGATAGTCCGGAATGCGGTTCCAGCGCGATGCCCGCGCCAGCGCGCTGCCCACGCCGCGAATGCCGGCAGGCGGATAACGCGTAGCCGCTACGGCGTTTCGCGCTTCATCGGCATTCTGCACCATCGGTATCAGCAGCGTTTGCGTGCCGACGTCGAGCAGTTGCTTAATCTGTACCGGATCGTTCCATGACGGACGCACCACCGGCTGGCTGGGATAAGGCGCAATCGCCTGCAACTGGGTCAACACCGTCTGCACGTTGTTTGGCGCGTGTTCACCGTCGATCAGTAGCCAGTCGAAGCCGGCGCCCGCTAACAGTTCAGCGCTGTAACTGTTGGCAAGCCCCAGCCACAAACCGATTTGCGGGCGCCCCGCTTTTAACGCGTCTTTGAAAGCATTTTTCATCGTTTCTTCCTTACACAAACCGGCAACTGATCGCGCCCATGTTGCCGTAATCGACATGGAAGGTGTCGCCCTTGCTCGCCGGCACCGGGCGGGTGAACGAGCCGCCGAGGATGATCTGCCCGGCTTCAAGCTGGACATCGTAGGGGGCAAGCTTGTTCGCCAGCCACGCCACGCCGTTGGCCGGATGATTCAGCACGCCTGCGGCGACGCCGGTTTCTTCGATCACGCCGTTGCGATAGAGCAGCGCGGAGATCCAGCGCAGATCCAGCTCGTCTGGTTTGATGGGGCGACCACCGAGGATCACCCCGGCGTTGGCGGCGTTGTCGGAAATGGTGTCGAACACTTTGCGCGGGCGCTGGGTTTCCGGGTCGATGTTGTGGCTGCGGGCGTCAATCAGTTCCAGCGCCGGAATCACATAATCCGTGGCGTTGTAGACGTCGAACAGCGTGCAGTGAGGGCCGCGCAGCGGTTTCGCCAGCACGAACGCCAGCTCCACTTCAATACGCGGGACGATAAAACGGTCGGTGGGGATATCGCCGCCGTCATGGAAGAACATATCGTCAAGCAGCACGCCGTAATCCGGTTCGCTGATTTGCGAGCTGGCCTGCATCGCTTTTGAGGTCAGGCCGATTTTGTGGCCTTTGAGCGTGCGCCCTTCGGCGATCTTGATATTGACCCATTCACGCTGTACGGCATAGGCATCTTCAATAGTGATGTTGGGATAATCCAGCGACACTGCGCGAATTTGTTCACGCTGTTTTTCAGCCTGATTAAGTCGCTGGGCGATCAGGGTATGGGTCTGTTTATCGAGCATAGTGTTTCCTGTTACGTCATTCGGTGCTGCTGTGCCGGGTGGCGACGCGGGTGCGTCTTACCCGGCCTACGGTTCGGTATTGCTTCGTGCATCGTTTTTTTGTAGGCCCGGTCAGCGCAGCGCCACCGGGCGAAAGAGTGTGCTATTTAAATAACGCGTGTACGTTGTTTTGTTTGTAATTGAGCGTCGGATGTAGCTCGGCAATCTCAAACGACAGCGCCAGATAGCGGTTCTCCATCAGGTCGGCGAAGTGGGCTTTAATCAGCCCAAACAGCATTTCGCCGACTTCCTGACGGCTCTCCAGGCTGCGCCCGGTACCGATTTTCAGCGTCATATGCACAAACGCGTAATCATGCTTACCGTCAGCCATCTGCCAGGTATCCAGCCAGTGGGCGCGACTGCGGATACCGCCGATAGGGAAAATCCCGCTGGCGGCCAGCGCCTCGTTTACCTTGCTGAACAGGCCGGGTAAATCAGCCTGCTCGCGAATATTTTCAGTACATTCAGCAATAAAGTGCGGCATAAACACCCCTTACGCAGGCAGCGGGAAAACAGCGTTTACCTGGCCGGTACCGGAGCTGGCGAACAGGTCGGTGATGAACTCCACCTTGCCGTCGTATTTGTCCCAACCCAGCATTCCCAGCAGCATGACCGTGTCGTGCATGTTGCCTTCGCCGTAGCAGTAGTCGGCGTACTCCGGCAACATGGTGCAAAACTCCTTGAATTTTCCTTCGCGCCACAGCTTGACCACACGCTCGTCCATTTGATGATCGAACTCGCGGGTGTAGCTGTTCATCCCCTCTTCCGCCCGTTGGTCGTCAATAAAACGGTGCGACAGAGAACCACTGGCGAATACCGCTACGGTACCGTCATATTTCTCAATCGCCTTGAGAATGGCTTCGCCCAGTCTGCGGCTGTCGGCAAAATCATGCACAGTGCAGAACGCCGAGATGGAGACCACTTTGAAGTGCTTGTCGCTGTTCATGTAGCGCATCGGTACCAGCGTGCCATACTCCAGCTTCAGGCTCGGGATGTTATGCGCTTTAGCGCGCACGCCCAGTTTGACTGCCTCGTCGGCGATCAGGTGGCCGAGCTCCGGATTGCCGTCATAGTCATAGGTCATGTCGCGAATAAAGTGTGGCAATTCGTTGCTGGTATAGACGCCCTGGAAATGGTCGGCACAATTAATGTGGTAAGCGCTATTCACCAGCCAGTGGGTGTCGAATACGATAATGGTGTCAACGCCCATTTCGCGGCAACGCTTGCCAATTTCAATATGCCCATCAATGGCTGCCTGACGACAACCGTGATTTTTTCCCGGCAGTTCAGAAAGATACATCGACGGCACGTGGGTAATTTTTGCTGCTAACGCTAACTTGCCCATATCAAACTCCCCATTTTGGGATAGGATGGTCGCCCATTGAGATGCAGACGTTTTTCATTTCCGCAAACACTTCGAAGCTATATTCGCCGCCTTCGCGCCCGGTACCGGAGGCTTTCACGCCGCCGAACGGCTGGCGCAGGTCGCGGACGTTCTGGGTGTTGACGAAGACCATGCCGGCTTCAATCCCACGCGCCAGGCGCAATACTTTGCTCACGTCCTGGGTCCAGATATAAGAGGCCAGACCGTATTCGACGTCGTTCGCCAGGCGTAACCCTTCCGCTTCGTCTTTGAATGGCAGCAGACAGGCAACGGGCCCAAAGATCTCTTCCTGCGCGACGCGCATACGGTTGTCGACATCGGCCAGCACGGTTGGGCGCAGGAAGTTACCGCCTTTCAGATGCGCAGGCAGGTCAGTGGGTTTTTCCGCACCGCCCGCCAGCAGCGTTGCGCCCTCTTCAATGCCGAGGCGAATATAGCCAGAGACTTTTTCCCAGTGCTGTTGGCTAATCAGCGCGCCGACCTGAGTGTTCGGGTCGGTCGGATCGCCGACACGCAGGCGATTCGCGCGTTCGGCAAAGCGCTTCACGAACTCAGGGTAAATGCTCTGCTGGATAAAGATGCGCGACCCGGCGGTGCAGCGTTCGCCGTTGATCGAGAAGATGGTGAACAGCGCGGCGTCCAGCGCGCGCTCAATGTCGGCATCTTCAAAAATCAGCACCGGCGATTTGCCGCCCAGCTCCATCGAGTATTTTTTCAGGCCGGCATTTTTCATGATATTGCGACCGGTGGCGGTACCGCCGGTAAACGACACCGCACGCACGTCATGGTGGCGTACCAGCGCATCGCCCGCCGTCGCGCCGTAGCCCTGCACCACGTTCAGCACGCCTGCCGGAATTCCTGCCTCCAGCGCCAACTCGCCCAACCTGTCGGCAGTCAACGGCGACAGCTCGGACATTTTGAGCACCGCGGTGTTGCCCAGCGCCAGGCACGGCGCGACTTTCCAGGTCGCGGTCATAAACGGCACGTTCCACGGCGACACCAGCGCGCAGACGCCGACGGGCTGCACCAGCGTATAATTGAGCATTTTATCGTCAACCGGATAGGTCTTGCCGTTCATCTGCTGGCACACTTCGGCGAAGAATTCGAAGTTATGCGAGGCGCGCGGGATCAGCACGTTTTTAGTCTGGTGAATAGGCAGACCGGTGTCGGCGGTTTCCATCGCCGCGATTTCCGGTACGTTCTGGTCAATCAGGTCGCCAAGGCGGCGCATCAGGCGCGCGCGCTCTTTCATCGGTAGGTTGGCCCATTTCGGGAACGCCTCTTTTGCCGCCGCGACAGCCTGGTTCACTTCTGCTTCACCGCCGGAGGCTACTTCCGCCAGCACGTCACCGGTCGCCGGGTTAGTGGTCTGGAAGTAGTCATTACCTGCAACGTTTTTGCCGTTAATCCAATGATTTATTTTCTTCATTTTGCGCTCTCCTCACTGACGATTCGGTTAACCAGGCGGCCCACGCCTTCTACTTCCACGACAACTTCATCCCCCGGCACCACATCGGAAAGCCCTTTCGGCGTACCGGTGGCAATCATGTCGCCCGGTTGCAACGTCATAAATTCGCTCAGATAAGAAATCAGGAACGGGATGCTGAAGATCAGATCGGCGGTCGTCCCTTCCTGGCGCAGCTCACCGTTAACAAAGGTGCGTAACGTCAAGTTGTGCGGATCAGAAACCGCCTCTTTATCCACAATCCACGGGCCTATCGGCGTCAGGCCGTCGCGGCTTTTTACCCGCAGATTCGGACGGTAGTAGTTTTCCAGATAGTCGCGGATCGCGTAGTCGTTACAGACGGTGTAACCGGCCACATACTCCATGGCTTCGGCTTCGCTCACCTTACGCGCCGTTTTGCCAATCACCACGACCAACTCGGCTTCGTAGTGCATATATTCGACGTTGTTCGGGCGCACCGACGTTTGGTGATGTTCGGTAAAGGTGTTTGGCGCTTTGATAAATACCAGCGGCTCTTTCGGCGGCGTAAATGCCAGCTCGCTGGCGTGATCGGCGTAGTTCAACCCCAGCGCAAATAACGTACCCGTCGCTGACAGCGGCCACGTAAACGTCTGGTGGCGGGCGAATTCATCTTCTGCGACAACCGGATTTTCCAGCGCGGGTAAACCTTTCGCCAGAATACGCACCCGATCGCCGGGACGCAGCGCAACGCGATTCTGCGGCGTACCGAGTAAGATCGCATCGCCAGGGTTAAACGTAGCGAACTCACTTAACGCGCTAAGTAGTTGTGCGGCGCTACGCTGTAAATCGGCAGTATTCCAGTGGTCCGCTTCTCGTCCGTTGATTTCCGTGATAATGGTGAGGTTATCCACATCACTCAGCGGTGCCATTTCACCCAGCGGGCAAAAGCCATCGCGACATTTCGCTTTAATCGCCGGGCGATAAAAGCTCTCTTCCGGCAGGCTGACCTCGTTAGCCAGCGCATACCCGGCGATATAGTCCGCCGCCGCTTCAGGGCGTATCCGGCTGGCGGTTTTCCCCACAATGAGCGCCACTGTCGCGCCGCTCAGTACCTTTTCTCCCTGCGGATAAGGAATGGGTTCGCCGTGACGAATCACCGTATTACGCGGTTTGATGAACCACACTGCGATTTTAGGCGGCGCATTATAGGGAGGCTGAGAGAAAGCCTCTTGCCAGGCATCAAGCTGACTGCGATGGTTTAACGCAACGGCGAAAACAGTACCCTTCATACATAAACTCCTCAGGCCGATTCAACGGGCTGTGATTTCATTAATATATTAATGATTAGATTTATGCTTTCGCTGTACATTTAGCAAGCTGAAGTAAAGTATTTGTGATGTGATTAACAATATTTTCACAAATTTATTATTAAATACATACATATCAAAGAGTTAAATAAAACCCCTTGTTTCTGTTAAACTTTGGACATAAAACAGATGTCATAGCTCACATCGGTAAACACGATTATTCAGGTATTAATAATTCTGCAAAAGAGAAACGCTTATGCATGATTCATTAACCATCGCCTTGCTTCAGGCGCGCGAAGCGGCAATGACCTATTTCCGCCCCATCGTTAAAAGCCACAATCTGACCGACCAGCAATGGCGCATTGTGCGAATCCTGGCCGATAGCCCCTCTATGGATTTTCACGAGCTGGCCTTTCGTACCTGCATTTTGCGTCCAAGTCTGACCGGAATATTGACGCGCATGGAGCGAGACGGACTGGTGTTGCGACTCAAGCCGGTTAACGATCAGCGTAAGTTATATGTCATGTTGACGGAGCAGGGACAAACGTTGTACGCCCGTGCCCGAAGCCAGGTAGAAGAGGCTTATCGAAAAATTGAGGCCGATTTCACGCCCGAAAAAACACAGCAATTGATGCTGCTGCTGGACGATCTTATTGCCCTGGGACGCCAGCATCCTGATAGCGAAGCGGAAGCATAGTATTCTTACCTTCCCACGCCGCCGACACGGGAATCCCCTCCCGCTTACAACGTTGACGGAGATCGCATTTTACTCTTCTTCTTCGACGTTCATCTGAAAAGTACCCGCCGTTGTCCTGAAAGTCTCTTCACAGTTTACGCTTCTGCCTATTCAATTAAACAACAAATAAGAAACATATTATTAACAAAACATTCCGATTAATGAGGAAGAGGCCGCAATGAAACCTGAAGATTTTCGTACTGATAACAAGCGTCCGTTAACGGGCGAAGAGTATTTAAAAAGCCTGCAGGACGGGCGGGAAATTTATATTTACGGCGAACGCGTTAAAGATGTTACGACACATCCGGCATTCCGCAATGCCGCAGCCTCTGTCGCACAACTGTATGACGCATTACATAAACCGTCGATGCAAGATACCCTATGCTGGAATACCGATACCGGCAGCGGCGGTTATACGCATAAATTTTTCCGCGTTGCGAAAAGCGCAGACGATCTGCGCCAACATCGTGATGCTATCGCCGAGTGGTCACGCCTGAGTTACGGCTGGATGGGACGCACACCGGATTACAAAGCCGCCTTTGGTTGCGCCCTGGGCGCTAACCCAGCCTTCTACGGCCAGTTTGAGCAGAACGCCCGCAACTGGTACACCCGTATTCAGGAGACCGGCCTGTACTTTAACCATGCAATCGTCAACCCGCCCATTGACCGCCACAAACCTGCCGACGAAGTGAAAGACGTCTATATCAAGCTGGAGAAAGAGACGGACGCCGGGATTATTGTCAGCGGGGCGAAAGTCGTCGCCACTAACTCCGCCCTGACTCACTACAACATGATTGGTTTCGGCTCAGCCCAGGTGATGGGCGAAAACCCGGATTTCGCTCTGATGTTTGTCGCGCCAATGGATGCCGAAGGCGTAAAACTTATTTCGCGCGCCTCGTATGAAATGGTCGCGGGCGCGACGGGCTCGCCGTTTGATTATCCACTCTCCAGCCGCTTTGATGAAAACGATGCCATTCTGGTGATGGACAAGGTGTTGATCCCGTGGGAAAACGTGTTGATTTACCGTGATTTCGATCGTTGCCGTCGCTGGACGATGGAAGGCGGCTTTGCCCGTATGTATCCACTGCAAGCCTGTGTTCGTCTGGCGGTTAAACTTGATTTCATTACCGCGCTGCTGAAAAAATCGCTCGAATGTACGGGTACCGTAGAGTTCCGGGGCGTGCAGGCCGATCTCGGAGAAGTCGTGGCGTGGCGCAATATGTTCTGGGCATTGAGCGATTCTATGTGTTCTGAAGCAACCCCGTGGGTAAACGGCGCCTGGCTACCGGACCACGCCGCGCTGCAAACCTATCGTGTCATGGCCCCAATGGCCTACGCGAAAATTAAAAATATTATTGAACGTAACGTTACCAGCGGCCTGATTTACCTGCCTTCCAGCGCCCGCGATCTGAATAATCCGCAAATCGACCAGTACCTGGCGAAATACGTACGCAGCTCTAACGGAATGGACCATGTTGAACGTATCAAAATTCTTAAATTGATGTGGGATGCCATCGGCAGCGAGTTTGGCGGTCGCCATGAGCTGTACGAGATTAACTACTCGGGCAGCCAGGATGAAATTCGTCTGCAGTGCCTGCGTCAGGCCCAGAGCTCCGGCAATATGGATAAGATGATGGCAATGGTTGATCGCTGCCTCTCCGAATACGATCAGAATGGCTGGACGGTTTCGCATTTGCACAATAACGACGACATCAATCAACTGGATAAGCTGCTGAAATAACGCGGCAGGAGGTTCTCATGCAAGTAGATGAACAACGTCTGCGTTTTCGCGATGCGATGGCAAGTCTGGCGGCAGCGGTCAACATCGTAACCACGGCGGGTCACGCCGGACGCTGCGGTATCACCGCAACAGCGGTCTGTTCCGTCACCGATACGCCGCCCTCCGTGATGGTATGTATTAATGCCAATAGCGCCATGAACCCCGTCTTTCAGGGCAACGGCAAGCTGTGCATTAATGTACTTAACCATGAGCAGGAGCTGATGGCGCGCCACTTTGCCGGTATGACGGGGATGGCGATGGAAGAGCGTTTTCACCAGCCATGTTGGCAAAACGGGCCGCTGGGCCAGCCGGTACTTAACGGCGCGCTGGCCGGTCTTGAAGGCGAGATCAGCGAGGTACAAACCATTGGCACGCATCTGGTGTATCTGGTGGCGATCAAAAATATTATTCTTAGCCAGGATGGGCATGGCCTGATTTATTTCAAACGCCGTTTTCATCCGGTCAGACTTGAGATGGAAGCGCCTGTTTAACCGTCACTCATGCCCACAAGCGGGATAACCACCGCTTGTGGGAGAAGAGTCGATACGCTGAAGATTTTTATTCCCGCCGCGATGTTTGCTCGCCATAAATCGCGGCGATTAATACAATCTAAGAGCCTATCCCACCAGGCGTTATTGGCGCAGCCAGTTTGGACACGGACAGCGCGCAAAAACCGGAGCGTACACGTAGTACGTGAGGTTTGACTCGCTACGCTCGCCCTTCGGGCCGCCGCTAGCGGCGTTCAAAACGCTAACGCGTTTTGGCGAGCACTGCCCAGGTCCAAAATGGCAAGTAAAATAGCCCTAATGGGATAGGCTCTAAATTAGCTCCCGCGATAGGTTGAATAACCATACTGACTTAATAACAGCGGCACATGATAGTGCTCATTCGTTTTGCTGATATGAAACTCGACGGGAATCTCCGGGAAAAACGTATCCAGTTTTTTACTTTCAAAATACTGGCCGGTTTTAAAAATAACGCGATAATCCCCCGGCGCGGCAGCTTTTTCGGGCCACAGTGCTTTAATACGTCCATCCTGGTCGGTATGCCCGGTGTTTAATTGCGTCCATCCGTTATCCTTTTTCTGCTCCAGTACCACCTCCACGCCGGGCGCCGGTTTGCCTGTTTGCTGATCGAGAATATGTACGCTGAGAATATTGTTGCCAGCGGCCAGCGCCATTGCCGGGGCTGCAACAAGAGATGCTATCACGGTAGCCAGTATATGTCGTTTCATGCTTCACTCCTTTACGGTATTGATGCAGGAAAATATATCTGGCGCGTCCAGGATTAACCTTACACGGACATGACAATTATGTCATCTTGTTGGAGATTTACGGATTCGCTAACAAGCCTATGGCATACTGCGTTGATGAAGATTTTATTGATTGAAGATAACCAGAAAACCATTGAGTGGGTACGTCAGGGACTCACGGAAGCAGGCTATGTGGTTGATTATGCCTGTGATGGACGAGACGGATTACACCTGGCCCTTCAGGAACATTATTCATTGATTATTCTTGATATTATGCTGCCGGGGCTTGATGGATGGCAGGTTTTACGCGCGTTACGCACTGCGCATCAGTCCCCTGTTATTTGCCTGACGGCGCGCGGCTCGGTTGAGGATCGCGTCAAAGGTCTTGAGGCGGGCGCTAATGATTACCTTGTTAAGCCTTTTTCCTTCGCCGAACTGCTGGCCCGGGTGAGAGCTCAACTCAGACAGCATGTCCCTGTCTTTACCCGACTGACGATCAATGGTCTGGACATGGATGCCACAAAGCAATCGGTGTCACGAAATGGCAAACCGATTTCCCTGACCCGCAAAGAATTCCTGCTCCTCTGGTTACTGGCGTCCCGGGCAGGAGAAATCGTGCCCCGAACCGCGATCGCCAGCGAAGTTTGGGGAATTAACTTTGATAGTGAAACCAACACCGTTGATGTCGCGATTCGTCGGCTGCGCGCCAAAGTAGACGATCCATTTGAAAAGAAGCTCATTATGACCGTCCGGGGGATGGGTTATCGATTACAGGCGGAAACGTCGCAGAATGGTTAAGTTATCAATGACGCTGCGCCTGACAATTTCTTTTATCGCCATCCTTATCCTCGCCTGTACCGGCATTAGCTGGACGCTCTATAACGCGCTGAGCAAAGAATTAACGTATCGTGATGATATGACGCTAATAAATCGGGCGGCGCAAATGCAGCAACTGTTACTGGATGGCGCCAGGCCGGAAAATCTGCCGCTCTATTTCAATCGGATGGTGGATACGAAGCAGGATATCTTATTGATCCATTCAGCAACAGGCCACAATGTTGCGATTAATCATAGCGGCATCCCCGACCAACGCTTTAACGAGATTCCGCTGGCTAAAAACATCACCCGCGAAACCTTATTTCGCCAGGCGGTACAAGGCACGGAACTTACCGCGGTACGAGTAAACGCCAGAAGCGGCGATGACCCGCTGACCCTTACTATTGCCAGGCTGGCGACGGAAAGGCGGCAAATGCTGACGCAATATCGCCGCAACAGTTTGCTGATGAGCCTTATCGCGATCCTCGTCTGTTCGGCGCTCAGTCCATTAGTCATCAGAAACGGGCTGCGGGCCATTACGTCGCTCAGCCGACTCACCGCGGCGACAGATAGCGGCACACTTCGCCAGCCGTTGGCGGAACAGGCGTTACCCGTTGAGCTCAGGCCGCTTGGACAAGCGCTAAATACCATGCGCCAGAAGCTTTCCGACGATTTTGAACGCCTGAACCAATTTGCCGACGATCTGGCGCATGAGCTGCGCACGCCGGTTAATATTTTACTGGGGAAGAATCAGGTGATGCTGAGTCAGGAACGCAGCGCCGAAGAGTATCAACAAGCCCTTGTCGATAATATTGAAGAGCTGGAGGGACTGTCGCGACTGACAGAAAATATTCTCTTTCTGGCACGCGCGGAGCACCAGAATATAGCGGTAAAAAAACAGCCTGTTTCGCTCAATGCGCTGGTCGAAAATATGCTGGATTATCTTAGCCCCCTTGCCGAGGAGAAGCGCATCTGTTTTATAAATCAATGTCAGGGAACGGTATGGGCTGACGAAATATTATTACAAAGAGTGCTCTCAAACCTGCTGACGAATGCCATCCGTTATTCTGATGAAAACGCCGTGATACGTATTGAAAGCGCTTATGATGATAACGTTGCAGAAATTCGGGTCGCTAATCCGGGCAGCCACCCAGCCGATGCGGATAAGCTTTTCCGGCGTTTTTGGCGAGGAGATAATGCCCGCCACACTGCCGGTTTCGGCCTGGGGTTATCGTTAGTTAACGCGATTGCTCTATTACACGGTGGTTCGGCATCTTACCGCTATGCCGATGAACATAATATCTTTTCGGTTCGTCTGCCCGATAGCGGTGATAGCTAAGGTCAGTACAGGTTCTGTTCCCCTTCCCTGCCACAGGGCTGTGGTTATCAATACAACCTCAATAAAGAGAAAATAAAGGATGCCGGCAAAGAATATTGCTGGCTCGATCACTTTCTCGGTTTCCAATCCAGGGTCAATTCATCCCATAACGCGTTATTCAGTGGGAACCTTTATGAAAAAGTATCTTGCATTCGCCGTTACGCTGCTGGGTATGGGTAAAGTCATCGCCTGTACTACCCTTTTGGTAGGCAATCAGGCTTCGGCTGACGGCTCCTTCATTATCGCGCGCAACGAAGATGGCTCGGCAAATAACGCCAAGCATAAGGTTATTCATCCCGTCGCGTTTCATCAACAAGGCGAGTATAAAGCACATCGCAACAATTTTAGCTGGCCGCTTCCGGAGACAGCGATGCGCTATACGGCGATTCATGACTTTGATACTAACGATAACGCCATGGGTGAAGCCGGTTTCAATTCGGCGGGCGTCGGAATGAGCGCAACGGAAACCATTTATAACGGCAGAGCGGCGCTGGCTGCCGATCCTTACGTGACAAAAACAGGAATCACGGAAGACGCCATTGAGTCCGTGATCCTGCCAGTGGCGCAATCGGCGCGTCAGGGCGCCAAATTACTGGGAGACATTATTGAACAAAAAGGCGCTGGCGAAGGTTTCGGCGTCGCGTTTATTGATAGCAAAGAGATATGGTATCTGGAGACGGGAAGCGGTCATCAATGGCTGGCAGTACGACTTCCGGCAGATAGCTATTTCGTTTCCGCCAATCAGGGACGTTTACGCCATTACGATCCGAATGATAACGCGAATTATATGGCGTCACCAACGTTAGTAAGCTTTGCGAAAAAGCAGGGATTATATGATCCGGCCCGCGGCGAATTCGACTTTCATCAAGCCTATTCGCAGGATAACAAAAACGATACCACCTATAATTATCCGCGCGTCTGGACGCTACAACACCAGTTTAATCCGCATCTGGATACGGCCGTTAGCGAAGTGGAAACATTTCCTGTTTTTTTAACGCCAATAACAAAAATTAGCGTGGCGGCAGTAAAAAACGCGTTACGAAATAACTATCAGGGAACGTCGCACGACCCTTATGCCAGTCATAATCCACAAGAACCATGGCGACCCATATCCGTTTTTCGTACCCAGGAGTCGCATATTTTACAGGTCAGACCGAAATTACCGCAGGCTATCGGCAACGTAGAATACATCGCCTATGGAATGCCATCTCTTAGCGTCTATCTCCCCTATTATCAGGGGATGCGTCATTATCAACCCGGAGATGATAAAGGAACCGATCGGGCGAGCAACGACTCTACCTACTGGACATTCCGCACGCTGCAAACGCTGGTTATGCAGGACTACAATGCGTTTGCGCCAGATGTGCAACACGCCTGGAAAACATTTGAACAGCAAACAGCTAAGCAGCAGTATAAGATGGAGCAGAGCTATCTGAGATTATATGCGTCGCATCCGAAAGAAGCGCAACGCTTACTGCAAAATTTTGAAGATAAAACGATGCAAAATGCGCAGACGCTCGCCCGTCGCCTGACCAATAATATTATTACGACAATGACTTACCGTACAGATATGAAATATCACTTTTCAAGTACGCAACCATAAATTTAATGACAATCTATTAGCCACTCATACACAATAAGATAAAGCGGTACCAGAATTAGCCAGATATAAAAGACAATAATTATTATGGATTCATAGAGAGGATAGTTTATGACACTCCAGGCAAATATCAGCAGAGAGACAAAAGCGGCAAAAACCCAGGAGGTATATAAGCACGTTGTTCTTTTCAAAATGGCCGCCCCCTCTTACATAAGACGATAACTACAGCTTATGTCCCGTGTTACATAACTTTTCCCGACAGGCCTCTTTTACCCATGCTGAAAAATTCCGCGTCTTTTCAGATTTCAACGCGAATTCTATCTGTTCAAGCATGGAATAGGAAAAACGAATATTCTTCGTCACGGTCTTACTTGTCCGGGGCTTTGCTGGCATACACACACCTGTATAACATTTGATGTAACGCCGTTACTTTACGCAGGAGTAAATCGGTGAATTTGATCTGAGTCAAGAAGGTGGGTTTTCAATAAAAGTTGTGCCATAAATTGTGAAGTTTGTAGATTTTATGAACATTTGATGTACCGATCTCCCCCATGATCGCCACTACGTATGGACGTCAGGATGCCTCCCCGCCTGATCAGAAGCGTTTCCTCATTAAAAAGGACATTTTTTTAAAGTTCCTGGTGCATAAAAGTCACATCCTTTTAAAGGGTTGTTAACCCTGTTGAATGTTCCCACTCCCCTATTCAGGAATATTAAAAACGCTATGCAAATACAGAGCTTCTATCACTCAGCTTCACTAAAAACCCAGGAGGCTTTTAAAAGCCTACAAAAAACCTTATACAACGGAATGCAGATTCTCTCAGGCCAGGGCAAAGCGCCGGCTAAAGCGCCCGACGCTCGCCCGGAAATTATTGTCCTGCGAGAACCTGGCGCGACATGGGGGAATTATCTACAGCATCAGAAGACGTCTAACCACTCGCTGCATAACCTCTATAACTTACAGCGC
Organism: Salmonella sp. GDC200615; assembly: GCF_050574145.1. Lineage (NCBI taxonomy): Bacteria > Pseudomonadati > Pseudomonadota > Gammaproteobacteria > Enterobacterales > Enterobacteriaceae > Salmonella > Salmonella sp. GDC200615. Next base: position 2,842,033 of record NZ_CP192247.1, read on the forward strand.
GATCTTCTTACCGTCGCGGCAACCGTTCTGGGTAAACAAGACCCGGTTCTAACGTCAATGGCAAACCAAATGGAGTTAGCCAAAGTTAAAGCGGACCGGCCAGCAACAAAGCAAGAAGAAGCCGCGGCAAAAGCATTGAAGAAAAATCTTATCGAACTTATTGCAGCACGCACTCAGCAGCAGGATGGCTTACCTGCAAAAGAAGCTCATCGCTTTGCGGCAGTAGCGTTTAGAGATGCTCAGGTCAAGCAGCTTAATAACCAGCCCTGGCAAACCATAAAAAATACACTCACGCATAACGGGCATCACTATACCAACACGCAGCTCCCTGCAGCAGAGATGAAAATCGGCGCAAAAGATATCTTTCCCAGTGCTTATGAGGGAAAGGGCGTATGCAGTTGGGATACCAAGAATATTCATCACGCCAATAATTTGTGGATGTCCACGGTGAGTGTGCATGAGGACGGTAAAGATAAAACGCTTTTTTGCGGGATACGTCATGGCGTGCTTTCCCCCTATCATGAAAAAGATCCGCTTCTGCGTCACGTCGGCGCTGAAAACAAAGCCAAAGAAGTATTAACTGCGGCACTTTTTAGTAAACCTGAGTTGCTTAACAAAGCCTTAGCGGGCGAGGCGGTAAGCCTGAAACTGGTATCCGTCGGGTTACTCACCGCGTCGAATATTTTCGGCAAAGAGGGAACGATGGTCGAGGACCAAATGCGCGCATGGCAATCGTTGACCCAGCCGGGAAAAATGATTCATTTAAAAATCCGCAATAAAGATGGCGATCTACAGACGGTAAAAATAAAACCGGACGTCGCCGCATTTAATGTGGGTGTTAATGAGCTGGCGCTCAAGCTCGGCTTTGGCCTTAAGGCATCGGATAGCTATAATGCCGAGGCGCTACATCAGTTATTAGGCAATGATTTACGCCCTGAAGCCAGACCAGGTGGCTGGGTTGGCGAATGGCTGGCGCAATACCCGGATAATTATGAGGTCGTCAATACATTAGCGCGCCAGATTAAGGATATATGGAAAAATAACCAACATCATAAAGATGGCGGCGAACCCTATAAACTCGCACAACGCCTTGCCATGTTAGCCCATGAAATTGACGCGGTACCCGCCTGGAATTGTAAAAGCGGCAAAGATCGTACAGGAATGATGGATTCAGAAATCAAGCGAGAGCACATTTCTTTACATCAGACCCATATGTTAAGTGCGCCTGGTAGTCTTCCGGATAGCGGTGGACAGAAAATTTTCCAAAAAGTATTACTGAATAGCGGTAACCTGGAGATTCAGAAACAAAATACGGGCGGGGCGGGAAACAAAGTAATGAAAAATTTATCGCCAGAGGTGCTCAATCTTTCCTATCAAAAACGAGTTGGGGATGAAAATATTTGGCAGTCAGTAAAAGGCATTTCTTCATTAATCACATCTTGAGTCTTGAGGTAACTATATGGAAAGTCTATTAAATCGTTTATATGACGCGTTAGGCCTGGATGCGCCAGAAGATGAGCCACTGCTTATCATTGATGATGGGATACAGGTTTATTTTAATGAATCCGATCATACACTGGAAATGTGCTGTCCCTTTATGCCATTGCCTGACGACATCCTGACTTTGCAGCATTTTTTACGTCTGAACTACACCAGCGCCGTCACTATCGGCGCTGACGCAGACAATACTGCTTTAGTGGCGCTTTATCGCTTGCCACAAACCAGTACCGAAGAAGAGGCGCTCACTGGTTTTGAATTATTCATTTCAAACGTGAAGCAATTGAAAGAGCATTATGCATAATTTAATACGTCAACATACTTTCTTAATGAGATAAAACGCGATACGTATGCCCTTTACAAGAGACAAGACCAGAATCTTTGGTGGAAATGTAAGGGGCAAACGTTCATCTCTCTCATTTTGCTCTGTTTGCGGGAGCATTTTTAGTGTGTAAGTATTCCTGCTCATCAGGTTTTTACGCCATCTACGCACATTTATTCTGCTATAAGTTGAAATGCTGCAAAAAATATTAAAGCTTATTATTTTTTCTTTAGGTAAATTTTCGCTCAACAAACTTAATTGTTTATTCAATGATGATGAAGCGTAAGCTATACTGGAAATGAAGGAAGTCAATAGCAAGGATAATCTTATTATTCACGGGTGATATTACTTCTGCTTCACCGTTATGGCAGATATCATCGCCTCTTGTCAGATGCCAGACACCTACTCATACTCAACCAAAGCTCTAAATACAAAAATCACCTTATATCTTTTTTTATTATTTCTTGTATAAATGTGACTTGACTCACACCTATAAGGAATCGACTCACTTCCATAAGAAGGAATCAAAATGCCAATAACTAACGCGTCCCCAGAAAATATATTAAGATATTTGCATGCGGCCGGTACCGGTACGAAAGAAGCAATGAAAAGTGCAACTTCACCACGCGGTATACTGGAATGGTTTGTCAATTTTTTTACCTGTGGTGGAGTAAGAAGAAGCAATGAAAGATGCTTTCAGGAGGTAATTGGAAAACTGACCACATCATTATTATATGTAAATAAAGATGCTTTCTTCGATGGTAATAAAATATTTCTGGAGGATGTCAACGGGTGTACTATATGTCTGTCATGTGGAGCAGCATCCGAAAATACGGCTCCCATGGTCATTATTGAAGTGAACAAAAATGGAAAAACTGTAACGGATAAAGTTGATAGTGAGAGATTTTGGAATGTATGCCGAATGTTAAAGCTGATGAGTAAACATAATATACAACAGCCTGATTCACTTATAACCGAGGATGGTTTTCTGAACCTGCGCGGAGTAAATCTGGCTCATAAAGATTTCCAGGGGGAAGATTTGTCAGACATAGATGCTTCTGATGCAGATTTCCGTGAAACAACTCTATCTAATGTAAATTTAGTCGGTGCAAATTTGTGTTGTGCAAATCTACACGCTGTAAATCTAATGGGTTCAAACATGACTAAAGCAAACCTGACTCACGCAAACCTGACTTGCGCTAACATGTCCGGTGTAAACTTAACCGCTGCAATTCTATTCGGCTCAGACTTAACTGACACCAAACTAAATGGTGCGAAATTAGATAAGATAGCTCTAACTTTAGCGAAATCATTAACAGGAGCCGATCTGACAGGTAGTCAACATACCCCTACTCCACTCCCGGATTACAATGATATAACTCTTTTCCCCCATCCGATATTTTAGTCGAGATAAAGGGATTTTATAAACAAGAAGTATTCAAACAGAAGCCCCTTGTTTTATTAAATAACCCCGCTCCTAAGTTTCATTATAAATAACATTTTCAGCGTATTACTTGTTGACTTTGTCTGAATCATAGCATTATCTGTATGTGGCACATTAACTAAAAACACTATTATTGTTTAATTTAAATAATTCATAATTGTAGTCAGGAAATAAGAAGTTATGCTTCCGGTCACCTACAGATTAATACCTCAAAGCGGAGTATCCACATATGGATTAAATACCGCAGATACACCTGTTTTCCCCGATATTCCCGAACATGCACCAAACCCCTCACGGCTACGCCTTGCTCATGACAGCCTTGCCATAAACAGTGAATTCCGTCTGGAGCCAGAGTGTGTGGTGGAGTACCTTATCTCAGGCGCGGGTGGAATAGACCCTGATACAGAAATTGATGACGACACTTATGACGAATGCTACGATGAACTATCCTCCGTACTTCAAAATGCGTATACCCAAAGCGAAACATTCCGCAGACTGATGAGTTACGCATATGAAAAAGAACTACATGATGTGGAGCAGCGCTGGCTACTGGGGGCAGGCGAAGCCTTTGAAACTACCGTGGCTCAGGAACACTTCAAACTTTCAGAAGGCAGGAAAGTTATTTGTCTCAATCTGGACGATTCTGATGATTCATATACCGAACATTATGAAAGTAACGAAGGAAGACAACTTTTTGACACAAAACGTTCATTTATTCATGAAGTTGTACATGCACTGACCCATCTTCAGGATAAAGAAGAAAATCATCCAAGAGGCCCTGTTGTCGAATATACCAACATTATTCTGAAAGAGATGGGGCATCCTTCACCTCCCAGAATGGTCTACATCTTCAATAAATAGACACATCAGGAAACGAAAAGAAACTAAAAACCCACGTAGTCCGTTTTTTCGGGAAATGTTCTAGCAGTATTTTCTAACTATATTCTAAGCACCCAAAAAACAAAGGGGTTGCCTTTCGGTAACCCCTTGTTTAATCTGGCGGAAGCGCAGAGATTCGAACTCTGGAACCCTTTCGGGTCGCCGGTTTTCAAGACCGGTGCCTTCAACCGCTCGGCCACACTTCCGGAATGAGGCGCACTATAAACATCCCGGTGCGTCATGTAAAGACCGAATGTGTTCGTTTGCGTGAAAAACAGGCAAATTTTCGTTAATTGCCTGAAATAGCGGCACATTGACCATTTCTTCAACACAAAAACGGGCTTAATACGTGTTGATCGTCCCCACTGTTTTACCGCTGTGATTATCAATTTTTTATCGGTAACGCGTGGCTGGCGCAGCCGCCTGTTTTATGGCGTAGCGCCAGGCATGAGCAGACCGTTTTAACGACGGTAATCACCTGAAATCTCTAAAGGAAACTAAACGTAAACGAATGCGTAAAGATGGGTAAAACCACTGGGTGACAGTGACTGTTTTTATTATTCTCCTTTATTAATTACATCTGTCATAAGAGAGTGACTAATGGATCGTATCATTACATCATCGCGTGATCGTAGCTCGCTACTGAGTACGCACAAAGTACTGCGCAACACCTATTTTCTGTTGAGCCTGACGCTGGCTTTCTCCGCAATTACCGCGACAGCCAGTACGGTACTGATGCTGCCCTCCCCCGGCCTGATTCTGACGCTGGTCGGTATGTATGGGCTGATGTTCCTGACCTATAAAACCGCCAATAAGCCGGTCGGTATCCTGTCTGCTTTTGCGTTTACCGGCTTCCTCGGGTATATCCTGGGCCCGATTCTTAACGCCTATCTGTCAGCAGGCATGGGCGATGTCATTGGCCTGGCGCTGGGTGGTACCGCGTTAGTATTTTTCTGCTGCTCCACTTACGTTCTGACCACCCGTAAGGATATGTCTTTCCTGGGCGGTATGTTAATGGCCGGGATCGTCGTCGTGCTGATTGGTATGGTGGCGAATATTTTCCTGCAACTGCCTGCATTGCACCTGGCGATTAGCGCGGTGTTTATCCTGATTTCCTCGGGCGCTATCCTGTATGAAACCAGTAACATCATTCACGGCGGTGAAACCAACTATATTCGTGCGACCGTCAGTCTGTACGTTTCGCTGTACAACATCTTTGTCAGCCTGCTCAGCATTCTGGGCTTCGCCAGCCGCGACTAATCGACATTCCCCTCTTCCAGCCCTGCTTATGCAGGGCTTTATTTTTTGCTACACTGCCGTCCGTGTTGATTACGCAGTGAAACGTTATGTTGATCTTTGAAGGTAAAGAAATCAGTACTGATAGCGAAGGCTATCTGAAAGAGACGACGCAGTGGAGTGAAACGCTGGCAGTCGCTATCGCCGCCAATGAAGGCATTGAGCTCTCTGCGGAACACTGGGAAGTCGTGCGCTTCGTGCGCGAATTTTACCTGGAGTTTAATACCTCTCCCGCCATCCGAATGCTGGTAAAAGCGATGGCGAATAAGTTCGGCGAAGAAAAAGGCAACAGCCGCTATCTGTATCGTCTGTTCCCGAAAGGCCCGGCAAAGCAAGCGACCAAAATCGCCGGTCTGCCCAAGCCGGTAAAATGTATCTAATACCGAATACTGAAGCCTGTTAACGTCTCGCGAGGGCTGTGCGGTTCAGTGAGGATTTTGTCCACACGAGCAGAGCGCGGCCCGCCCTCTTTCAGCCACTTGATGAGCTTTTCTACCTGCGCCGCGTCGCCACAGGCCACCACTTCTACGCTTCCGTCATCCATATTCTTCGCATAGCCGGTTAACCCCAGCCGCTGCGCCTCATGCTGCGTGGTATAGCGAAACCCGACGCCCTGAACGCGACCATAAACCCAGGCGATAATGCAGACGTTCGACATGATGGTTCTCCTTTCATAATCAACGGTGAAGACGCATACAGGACATACTTAACGTACCTGACTAGGCAGACACCCATAATGTTGGCGGAATCTGGCCGTAAATCGCGACCCCGACAGGTAGCCGCACCGTAGCGCTATTTCGCCGATCGGCAGCGTCGTCGATTGCAGTTGAGAAAGCGCGCAGGACATGCGTACCTCTTCAATAATTTGCCGATAACTCTGCGATTCGCGCTGCAAACGCCGACGCAGCGTCGATGTTCCCATAGCAAGACGGCGGGCTATCTCCTGGGCTGTCCATAGCTTAGCAGGTGAGAGCATAATCAGTTGCCGCACCTGCTCCGTGAGGGTGTAACGCCGTTCAATAAGCAGCGGTCCCGCCGCGCCATCATGCAAAAGCGCTAACAGTAACCCCATCGCCTGATGTTCCTGTAGCCCGACAGGTAAGCCCTGGCGCACAGCATCCAACACGTTCTCCCACATAAATGTCAGGCTACGGCTCATCGGGGTACACAGCGATGTCAGGTTTGCCGGTGGATAATCCTGAACGTACATCGTTTTAAAGCGAGCAATAATCTCCGGTGAAAGTAACAACAGGTCGGAGCGAAAACCGTTCTGCGCAGGCTGATTAATAATCTCCAGCGGCGTGTTCGCCGGAATAATAATCAACTCGCCCGGCCCGGCGACAAGGCGGCTATCATACTGAATGATGACTTTACTGCCCTGCGTAATATGGCAGATAGCGGCGGAAAAAAGCGTAACACGATGCAAACGGTGCAGATGACTGGAACGCACCTCTGCCGTCGTAAGATCCTGATGTCGAATATGCATCTCCTGCACCGTGCCGTCCTCTGTTTTATCTTCCGTATGTGGCCGTGAATTTTGCTTTCGCAATCACATGCGCGTTAAGCATAAACCCTACCAACGCGCCACTCGACTCACTGTCGAGCGGCAGTGTTGCCGTATTCAGCGCCCACACAGTAAACTGATAGCGATGAGGCTTATCGCCCGGCGGCGGACAGGCGCCGCCAAAACCAGCATAACCGAAATCATTCCGTCCCTGCACCACTCCAGTGGGTAACGTTTTTTTATCAGCCCCCGTCGGCAGGTCGTGAATCTGCGCAGGAATATTCACCATCGTCCAGTGCCACCAGCCGCTTCCGGTGGGCGCATCAGGATCGAAGACGGTAATAGCGTAGCTTTTGGTTCCGGCAGGCGGATTGCGCCAGCTCAGCTGCGGCGAAATATTTTCTCCGCTACAACCAAATCCTTTAAAGACGTGCTGTTGCGTTAAACGAAAATCCGCCGGAATATCCGCGCTACTGAGGCTAAACGCCGACGCGGCAGATACGCCGCCACTCAATGCCATCATTGCGGCTGCGGTCAAAGAGAAGACTGTTTTCATTGTATTTCCTTCTTCATGTAAAGAAATAACACTATAAAAAGCGTCCGCTGAAGAAACTGTGCCTTTACGATTCTATTTTGTGCAGAAACGCTCACCACCATACGCTGGTGATTGCCCCTCTCATCTGTGCTACCCTACGCGCCATTTCGTTTTCACGGTCCCAGGCTGGAACTATCATCCGGCCCGCGTCACTGTTTGTGAGAGGTTACTCCGCATGACTGAATCTACATTTCCGCAATATCCCCGTTTAGTCCTCAGCAAAGGGCGAGAAAAATCTTTACTCCGCCGCCACCCATGGGTCTTTTCCGGCGCCGTATCCCGTCTGGAAGGCAAAGCCAACCTCGGTGAAACTATCGATATCGTCGACCATCAGGGAAAGTGGTTAACACGCGGCGCCTGGTCACCAGCCTCCCAGATCCGCGCGCGCGTCTGGACATTTGATAAAGCAGAATCCATTGATATTGCGTTTTTCACCCGCCGCCTGCGCCAGGCGCAGCAGTGGCGCGACTGGCTGGCGAAAAAAGACGGCCTGGATAGCTATCGTCTGATCGCCGGTGAGTCCGATGGCCTGCCTGGCGTCACTATCGATCGTTTTGGTCATTTTTTGGTGCTGCAACTGCTCAGCGCCGGGGCCGAATATCAACGCGCCGCATTAATTAGTGCGCTGCAAACATGCGATCCGGATTGCGCTATTTACGATCGCAGCGACGTCGCCGTGCGGAAAAAAGAAGGGATGGCGCTGACGCAAGGTCCGGTCACTGGCGAACTGCCGCCTGCGCTTTTGCCAATTGAAGAACACGGTATGAAATTGCTGGTCGATATCCAGGGCGGCCACAAAACCGGTTATTATCTTGATCAGCGCGACAGTCGTCTGGCGACGCGCCGCTACGTGGAAAATCAGCGGGTACTGAACTGCTTCTCTTATACCGGCGGTTTTGCCGTGTCGGCGTTAATGGGCGGTTGTCGCCAGGTTGTCAGCGTGGATACCTCACAGGATGCGCTGGATATCGCCAGGCAAAACGTTGAACTGAACCAACTGGACTTGAGCAAAGCCGAATTCGTGCGCGACGACGTGTTTAAGTTGCTGCGCGCTTACCGTGAACACGGCGAAAAATTCGACGTCATCATCATGGACCCGCCCAAATTCGTTGAAAATAAAAGCCAGTTAATGGGCGCCTGCCGGGGCTATAAAGACATTAACATGTTAGCGATTCAACTGCTCAATCCGGGCGGCATACTGCTGACATTCTCTTGCTCCGGACTGATGACCAGCGATTTATTTCAGAAAATCATTGCCGATGCCGCAATAGATGCCGGTCGTGATGTACAATTTATAGAGCAGTTCCGTCAGGCCGCCGATCACCCGGTGATCGCCACCTACCCGGAAGGGCTGTATCTGAAAGGGTTTGCCTGTCGCGTCATGTAACTTGAAAAGTGGAATAGTATCCTCATATAAAGGGTATCTATTTCCCCGGGAGGTGACTATGATAGCCAGCAAATTCGGTATCGGCCAACAGGTCCGCCATTCCCTGTTAGGTTACCTCGGAGTGGTCGTCGATATCGACCCGGAATATTCGCTTGATGAGCCGTCGCCTGATGAGCTGGCGGTTAACGACGAACTTCGCGCCGCTCCGTGGTACCACGTGGTAATGGAAGATGATGATGGTCAGCCAGTGCATACTTATCTGGCCGAGGCCCAGTTGCGAAGCGAAATGCGGGACGAGCATCCAGAACAGCCATCGATGGATGAACTGGCGCGTACCATTCGCAAGCAGCTTCAGGCGCCGCGACTACGTAACTGATTGTATGTAAAAGGCCGGAGAGCGATATCCGGCCATTTAAACTTTTATTTCGCCAGCCCCAGGCGAGGGATCTCAATCGCCGGGCAGCGATCCATCACCACGGTCATGCCTGCATCCCGCGCCAGCACCGCCGCCTGTTCGTTGATCACGCCAAGCTGTAGCCATAGCGTTTTTGCGCCGATGGCGATAGCTTCCTGCGCGACGCCCCATGCAGCTTCAGAGTTGCGAAAAACATCCACCATATCGACTTTTTCGGGAATGTCCGCCAGCGTGTCATACCCCTGTTGCCCCAGCAATGCCTTACCCGCGACTTTTGGCGCAACCGGAATCACATGGTAGCCCTGTTCAAGCAGGTATTTCATTACCCGATAACTTGGACGATCGGGTTTATCGCTCGCACCTACCAGCGCGATAGTGCGAGTGGACGTCAAAACATCAGCAATATCGGTCTCTTTCATCATCTTTCTCCTGGCTGTTTTGCAAAGTGTACGACAAACCTGACATAGCAACCATTCATCCCATACCGATGTATGAGAGCAAAACGCCAAAATATGTCTATATGTTAGTAAACATGATCTAAGAAAAATTTCGATACATTATTAGCCAGACGGCCTTTGGACAGGAGAACCTTATGAAAACCGGCGCGCTAGCCACCTTCCTTGCTCTCTGTTTGCCGGTGACTGTTTTTGCCACAACGCTCCGTTTGTCTAATGAGGTTGATCTGCTGGTGCTGGACGGCAAAAAGGTGTCCAGCTCTTTATTACGCGGCGCAGAGAGCATTGAACTGGAAAACGGGCCGCATCAACTCGTTTTCCGGGTGGAAAAAACCATCCGCCTGCCCGGTAATGAAGAGCGGCTTTATATTTCTCCGCCGCTGGTGATAAGTTTCGATACCCAACTGATAAGTCAGGTCAATTTCCAGCTCCCGCGGCTGGAAAACGAGCGCGAAGCCTCGCATTTTAACGCGGCGCCGCGTCTGGCGCTTTTGGACGGCGACGCCATGCCCATTCCGGTAAAACTCGATATTCTGGCCATTACTTCTACGGCTAAAGTGGTCGATTATGAAATAGAGACCGAGCGTTATAATAAATCGGCGAAACGCGCCTCGCTTCCTCAGTTCGCCACGATGATGGCAGACGACAGCACATTACTTTCCGACGTCTCAGAGCTTGATACCGTACCGCCGCAATCACAAACTCTGACAGAACAGCGGCTGAAATATTGGTTCCGACTGGCCGACCCGCAGACACGCCATCATTTTCTGCAATGGGCGGAAAAACAGCCGCCCTCTTGATATGAGTTGTCCCAGCGCGCAATTTTTTTCTCTTTCTCTTGCAGCATCAAGCGCTTCCAGTAATCTGTAGACAGGTTAACTACGGAATCGAATTATGGAACTGACGACTCGCACCTTGCCGACGCGCAAACATATCGCGTTGGTTGCTCACGACCACTGCAAACAGATGTTAATGAACTGGGTGGAACGCCATCAGCCGTTGCTGGAAAAACACGTTCTTTATGCAACCGGCACCACGGGGAATCTGATCCAGCGCGCAACCGGTATGGACGTTAATGCGATGCTGAGCGGCCCGATGGGCGGCGACCAGCAGGTTGGCGCACTCATTTCAGAAGGGAAAATCGACGTGTTGATTTTCTTCTGGGACCCGCTTAACGCGGTACCGCACGACCCCGATGTCAAAGCGCTACTGCGTCTGGCCACCGTATGGAATATCCCTGTCGCCACTAACGTCTCAACGGCGGACTTTATCATCCAGTCCCCGCATTTTAATGACGCTGTAGATATTCTTATTCCGGATTATGCGCCGAGCGCCTGAAATAACCGCTACGCGGGCGGGATGCTGTACCGCCCGCGCTTTAGGGCTTCCTCGCCACCGGCACATCCAGCTGTTTAAGCGCCTCCACAAAGCGCGAGGGATTATCTTTATTAAAAAGCAGCCAGACCCGCGCACGCGCGCGCGTCAACGCCACATATAACAAACGCCGCTCTTCAGCGTCCGGAAAATCCTCAACCTGAGGAAGAAGCGCACTTTCCATAATGGATTCTCGCGCCGGGGCGGGGAAACCGTCGTTACCCTCCTGCAATCCGACAAGAATCACGTAATCGGCCTGTTGGCCTTTGCTGGCATGGATAGTCATGAAGTCTATCTGTAACTTCGGCCAGCGAGTCGCCGCTTTTTGTAGACTCGCGGGTTTCAGATGGTGATAGCGCGCCAGCACCAGGATACGTTCATCTTCCTTCGCATAGCCGGATAATTTATCCAGTAACGCGTCCAACTGGCTTTCATCCAATAACGTCACCGCTTTTTTATCGCCTGGGGTCAGACTATTTAACGGTTTTTTAAGCTGGTGCGGATTCTGCTGTACAAAGCGATTGGCAATATCGCCAATCCGACTGTTAAAGCGGTACGTGGTGTCCAGGTGGCAATGCTCGCCCTCGCCGAACGTCTGATGAAACGCCGTCGTTAAGGAGAGCTGCGCCCCGCTAAAACGGTAAATCGCCTGCCAGTCATCGCCAACGGCAAACAGCGTAGTCTGGCTATTCTGCTTGCGCAGCGCCTCTAACAGCGCCGCCCGTTGCGGGGAAATATCCTGAAATTCATCGACCAGAATATGCTTCCACGGGCTGATAAAACGCCCTTTTTCGAGGATCACCATTGCCTGATGGATCAGCCCGGAGAAATCAACGGCATTTTCCGCTTTCAACGCGCTTTTCCAGGCCTTTAGCAGCGGCGCCATCAGCTTAATGCGTTTGCCAAACAGCTCGCGGCACTCCTCTGGCGCGCCAGCGATCATTTCTGCCTGCGCGCCGCCGTGCATACGCATCAAACTGACCCAACGATCCAGGCGAGGGGCCAGACGCCGCTGCAATGTCTCATCGTCCCAGAAATTACCTTCCGGCACTACCCACTGCATCTCCTCTTCCAGCCACTGACGCCAGCCTTTGGCCTGCGCTTTTTTCTCGCTACACTGCTGACGCCAGGTGCGCAGAAATAGCTGATGCCGCGCGGTGGCGTCACTTTCCAGCTTACTGACAACCGGCGCTTTTTTACTGCCTTGCTGAATAATATACAGCGCCAGCGAATGGAACGTACGGGCAGTAATCTCTTCCGTATGTAAGCGCTCGCGGATACGCTCATCCATCTCTTCTGCCGCCTTGCGACCAAACGCCAGTAAAAGAATTTGCCCCGCATCGGCTTGTCCGCGCGCCAACAGCCAACCCGCGCGCGCCACCAGCACCGAGGTCTTACCGCTTCCCGCGCCCGCCAGTACCAGTAACGATGATTCGCCGTTAACCACCGCCCTGGCCTGGGAAGGATTAAGCGGAGAGGATTCTATCTGCGTAAAAAAGTCGGCATGCGCTTCCAGCATGGCATCAGCATACGCCTGATTATGCTGCTGCCGACTTCCCTCGCTATCCTGTAACCATGCCAGACACTTACGCCATATCTCGCGACAGTGAGCAAACTCCTCCAGACGTGAGACCGGCAGCGGCAAGGCGGCAAACGTCTGGCGAATTTCGTGTTCCAGCCCCCGAACGCGTTCACGGGTAAGCCATTGGTTTCCGCCCGTTCGCTCACTAATACGCGCCCATTGCTCCTGTAATGCCTGCGCGGCGACATCACTCATCTCCTGGCTCCAGCGACGCCAGTGCGCGTCCAGATAGCGATGGAATTGCTGGGTTTCCGACCACTCGGTACCGTGCAAACGCACGACTTTATCCTCCGGCAGGACAAACTCCAGCTCGCCCCATACCAGCCCACGCTTACAGTGAATCGCCAATAACTGATTGAATGGAATAAGATATTCATGCCTGTCGCCAGACACTTTCACCCCAGCGTTGAGGATCTCGGCACGATCATACGGGTGTTGCGCCAGACGTTTTCCAAGAGAAGTTGCTTTCAGTTCCATGACTCAGCGAATCCAGACGTAAAGATGTGCTTATCAGTGTAACCGCCAGAGAAAACGTGCTCCAGTCTAAAAAAACGTTACAATTGCCCGCAGTGATAGAAAACCGGAATGAACTGAGGGTTTATGCGTACCGTTCTGAATATTTTAAACTTTGTACTGGGCGGCTTTGCCACTACGCTGGCCTGGCTGCTGGCGACGCTTGTCAGTATTGTGCTTATTTTTACCCTGCCGTTGACCCGCTCCTGCTGGGAGATAACCAAACTGTCCCTGTTCCCTTACGGTAATGAAGCCATTCACGTTGACGAACTTAATCCGGCGGCGAAAAGCGTATTAATGAATACTGGCGGTACCTTGCTGAATATTTTCTGGTTACTTTTTTTCGGCTGGTGGCTATGCCTGATGCACATTGCCTCCGGTATCGCTCAGTGTGTCACTATCATCGGGATACCTGTCGGTATTGCGAACTTTAAAATTGCCGCGATTGCGCTTTGGCCTGTCGGTCGCCGCGTCGTCTCTGTAGAAACCGCTCGCGCCGCGCGAGAAGCTAACGCGCGCCGCCGTTTTGAATGATCGGGACAAATAGCCTTTATGTTAAGTCCGTTGATTCGCCGTTATACCTGGAACAGTACCTGGCTGTATTACATCCGCATTTTTATCGCTCTGTGCGGCACCACCGCCCTGCCCTGGTGGCTGGGCGACGTCAAACTGACCATCCCGCTCACGCTCGGTATGGTTGCCGCGGCGCTAACCGATCTCGACGATCGCCTTGCCGGACGCTTGCGTAATTTAATCATTACCTTAATTTGCTTTTTTATCGCGTCGGCTTCTGTGGAGCTGCTCTTTCCCTGGCCGTGGCTATTTGCGTTGGGCTTAACGTTATCCACCAGCGGGTTTATTCTGTTGGGAGGACTGGGGCAACGCTATGCCACCATCGCGTTCGGCGCGCTACTCATTGCCATCTATACGATGCTGGGTACCTCTTTATACGATCACTGGTATCAGCAACCACTGCTCCTGCTGGCAGGCGCAGTATGGTATAACCTACTGACGCTAACCGGGCATCTGCTATTTCCGATCCGTCCGTTGCAGGATAATCTGGCACGCAGTTACGAACAGTTAGCGCACTATCTGGAACTGAAATCACGTCTGTTTGATCCTGATATTGAAGATGAAAGCCAGGCGCCGCTCTATGATTTAGCGTTAGCGAACGGGCAGTTAATGGCGACGCTGAACCAAACGAAAGTGTCGTTATTGAGTCGCCTGCGCGGCGATCGCGGTCAACGCGGTACGCGCCGCACCCTCCATTACTATTTTGTGGCGCAGGATATTCATGAACGCGCCAGTTCTTCGCATATTCAATACCAGACACTGCGCGATTATTTTCGCCATAGCGACGTCATGTTCCGCTTTCAGCGTCTGATGTCGATGCAGGCGCAGGCCTGTACGCAGCTGGCGCGCTGTATCTTACTGCGTACGCCGTACCAGCATGATCCGCGTTTTGAACGCGTCTTTACCCACATTGACGCCGCGCTTGAACGTATGCGCGCCAGCGGCGCTTCTTTAGAGCTGCTGAATACGCTTGGATTCTTATTAACCAACCTACGCGCCATTGATGCGCAACTGGCGACGATCGAGTCGGAGCAGGCCCAGGCAATGCCGCGCAATGAGTCAGAAAACCAGTTGGCTGATGATAGCCTGCACGGGTTTAGCGACATCTGGCTGCGTCTGAGCCGTAATTTTACCCCGGAGTCCGCTCTCTTTCGCCATGCGGTACGCATGTCGCTGGTATTGTGCATCGGTTATGCTCTCATCCAAATTACCGGGATGCGCCACGGGTACTGGATATTGCTCACCAGCCTGTTTGTTTGCCAGCCTAACTATAACGCGACCCGCCATCGCCTTGCGCTCAGGATTATCGGCACGTTGGTAGGCGTTGCTATCGGCCTGCCGATTTTATGGTTTGTTCCTTCGCTTGAAGGACAGTTAGTTCTGCTGGTGATTACCGGCGTGCTTTTCTTCGCATTCCGTAATGTGCAGTATGCCCATGCAACGATGTTCATCACCCTGCTGGTATTACTCTGCTTTAACCTCCTGGGCGAAGGCTTCGAGGTAGCGTTACCGCGCGTCGTCGACACGTTAATTGGCTGCGCTATCGCCTGGGCTGCGGTCAGCTTTATTTGGCCGGACTGGCGCTTTCGCAACCTTCCCCGGGTACTCCAGCGCGCCACCGATGCTAATTGCCGCTACCTTGATGCGATCCTTGAGCAATATCACCAGGGACGGGATAACCGCCTGGCCTATCGCATTGCCAGACGCGACGCGCACAACCGCGATGCAGAACTGGCATCCGTGGTTTCTAATATGTCGAGCGAACCCGACGTCACGGCTGAAACCCGGGAGGCGGCGTTCAGGCTGCTTTGCCTCAATCACACTTTTACCAGCTATATCTCCGCCCTCGGCGCGCACCGCGAAAAGCTCAGTAATCCGGACGTGTTGGGGCTTCTGGATGACGCGGTCTGCTACGTTGATGATGCGCTTCATCATCAACCTGAAGACGAACAGCGCGTACACCAGGCGCTGGAGGGTTTAAAGCAGCGAGTTCAGTCACTGGAAACACGTCCGGACAGCAAAGAACCTCTGGTTGTTCAACAAATTGGTTTGCTCATTGCCTTACTGCCCGAGATTGGACGCTTGCAACGGCAAATTTCACCGCCGACTTCTACATTAATTACCCAGCCGTAAGCGAATGAGCCCAGTCGGCAAGCTCCTGGCGACGACTCGCCGGGAGCGCCGCTTCATGTACGCCGACAATTGCGCCTTCCAGGGCATACAAAACTTTCACCGTCAGCAAGGGATTGCTTTGTCGCAACCTTAGCCAGCACATTTTCGCGCCCAGTATGCGTAACATATTTTCGTCCTTTATCCCTGACTCATTGAGCAATGTTTCCAGATGGAAGGTCATATTGGGAAGATCTTTGAGTCTGTGCTGTAAAATACGGCTGTGTTTTTCCTTCATTGCCGCGTCAAGAGAATACTTCGATAAACGTACCAGCTGCTGCTGATCGCGCCACAGGCTTTCATCCACCCGGTAATAGTTGAGCATAACGGGACGTCCACATTTCATAAACATGAGCCAGGCGGGGGGATGCTTCACACAGTAGGGTACGCTTTCTTCACAGGCGCGGAGATAAAGCTCGCCATTAGCCACCATCGCAAAGACGGTATCCTCCACGGTCAGACTATAGCTACCGAATAAAGATCGATACTGGATCGTCCCCAAAGAGGCCAAATATTCTTGCGATTTATAGATCCTGTCATAAGAGAGTGCTCTCATAAAATTCCTTTTAAATCATAAAGTAAAAGAATGATTTGCAGTAACGGATCCGTTAATGACGAAAATAGGCAACTTATACTCCGCGAGCAAGATGATTTTTATTTTTGACGCCACTAAGAATAAAAATTGCGAGACAGTTTCCGAAAATAGAGTTGATCTTTCATCGCCACAGGGGTACTGTATGAATACACAGTAACTCACAGGGCTGGATTGATTATGTACACTTCAGGTTATGCAAATCGTTCTTCGTCATTTCCTACCACTACCCACAACGCTGCGCGCACCGCTACGGAAAATGCCGCGGCAGGACTGGTCAGTGAAGTTGTCTACCACGAAGACCAGCCCATGATGGCGCAACTCCTGCTTTTGCCTTTACTCCGTCAGTTAGGCCAACAATCACGCTGGCAGCTCTGGCTCACGCCGCAGCAAAAGCTCAGCCGTGAATGGGTACAGTCTTCAGGTTTGCCATTAACGAAAGTGATGCAAATTAGCCAGCTTGCGCCTCGTCATACGCTGGAGTCGATGATCCGCGCTTTGCGTACAGGAAATTACAGCGTGGTAATTGGTTGGATGACTGAAGAACTGACAGAAGAAGAACATGCCAGCCTGGTTGAAGCAGCGAAGGTAGGTAATGCGGTAGGGTTTATCATGCGCCCTGTACGTGCGCACGCTTTATCCAGGAGACAGCATTCCGGGCTAAAAATTCACTCTAATTTGTATCATTAAGTAAAATTAGGATTTATCCTGGACTTTTTTTTACGCGAACGTATCTCCTTTGAGTGCTAACGTTTTTTTTTGCGAGAACGCTTGTCAGAAGCGGTTTCCGCAATTTTTGCTGTACGATTTATCATCTGAAACTGTTAAATGATGTGTATATCCGTCATGTTTTTTTCACATGTCTGACGGAGTTCACACTTGTAAGTTTCCAACTACGTTGTAGACTTTACATCGCCAGGGGTGCTCAGCATAAGCCGTAGATATCGGTAGAGTAACTATTGAGCAGATCCCCCGGTGAAGGATTTAACCGTGTTATCTCGTTGGAGATATTCATGGCGTATTTTGGATGATAACGAGGCGCAAAAAATGAAAAAGACAGCTATCGCGATTGCAGTGGCACTGGCTGGTTTCGCTACCGTAGCGCAGGCCGCTCCGAAAGATAACACCTGGTACGCTGGTGCTAAACTGGGCTGGTCTCAGTACCATGACACCGGCTTCATTCACAATGATGGCCCGACTCATGAAAACCAACTGGGCGCAGGTGCTTTTGGTGGTTACCAGGTTAACCCGTATGTTGGCTTTGAAATGGGCTACGACTGGTTAGGCCGTATGCCGTACAAAGGCGACAACATCAATGGCGCTTATAAAGCTCAGGGCGTTCAGTTGACCGCTAAACTGGGTTATCCAATCACTGACGATCTGGACGTTTATACCCGTCTGGGTGGTATGGTATGGCGTGCAGACACCAAGTCTAACGTCCCTGGCGGCCCGTCTACTAAAGACCACGACACCGGCGTTTCCCCGGTATTCGCGGGCGGTATCGAGTATGCCATCACCCCTGAAATCGCAACCCGTCTGGAATACCAGTGGACTAACAACATCGGTGATGCCAACACCATCGGCACCCGTCCGGACAACGGCCTGCTGAGCGTAGGTGTTTCCTACCGTTTCGGCCAGCAAGAAGCTGCTCCGGTAGTAGCTCCGGCACCGGCTCCGGCTCCGGAAGTACAGACCAAGCACTTCACTCTGAAGTCTGACGTACTGTTCAACTTCAACAAATCTACCCTGAAGCCGGAAGGCCAGCAGGCTCTGGATCAGCTGTACAGCCAGCTGAGCAACCTGGATCCGAAAGACGGTTCCGTTGTCGTTCTGGGCTTCACTGACCGTATCGGTTCTGACGCTTACAACCAGGGTCTGTCCGAGAAACGTGCTCAGTCTGTTGTTGATTACCTGATCTCCAAAGGTATTCCGTCTGACAAAATCTCCGCACGTGGTATGGGCGAATCTAACCCGGTTACCGGCAACACCTGTGACAACGTGAAACCTCGCGCTGCCCTGATCGATTGCCTGGCTCCGGATCGTCGCGTAGAGATCGAAGTTAAAGGCGTTAAAGACGTGGTAACTCAGCCGCAGGCTTAAGTTTCCGTCTGATAAAAAACCCCGCGTCGCGGGGTTTTTTGCTCTGGTCTGGGTGACAACGCCTTTCAGCGTTACTTCTTGCCTAATAACGCCTGTAAATCCTGCTTTAACGTGGTCATTTGCGTGGCATATTTCTCTTTATGCTCCGCGTCTTCTATCAGTTGCACTATCGTTTCGGATAATGTTTTACCGCGTCGCTGCGCAAGGCCCGCCAGACGCTGCCAGACCATAAACTCTAAATCGATAGATTTTTTGCGCGTATGCTGATGTTCCGCATTGAAGTGTCGTTTGCGTCTTGCCCGAATGGTTTGTTTCATCCGATTAAGCAAGGCAGGATTCATATGCCTGTCTATCCAGACATTTACCCGCACCGGTTCATTTTCGAGGGCCAACAACAAATTGACGGCTTCCTGGGCAGCACTGGCTTCCACGTAGCGGGTGATCAACTCCCCTTCGCGGTGCTTTTTCACCAGATATTTCCATTTCCAACCGCTTTCAAGATTTTCAAGTTGTTGATATTTCATTGCGATCCCAACGTTACCGTGTAACTGTTATCAGAATATCAGTTTTTTAGCCATCTGAAGAAAAGAATCTCGAACCTGTGAATGGTTACACGTCTTCATATTACTTTGCATTCGCTTTCCGCGTGTGCAGCGTGACGGGTTAGGCTATAATCCCCCCTTTTACAACAGACTAAAAAACCTCAACTTTGACCATTACGAAACTTGCATGGCGTGATCTGGTTCCGGATAGCGAAAGCTATCAGGAGATATTTGCACAGCCACACGCGACTGACGAAAACGACACCTTACTCAGTGATACTCAGCCACGACTGCAATTTGCGCTTGAGCAACTTATACAGCCGTGGGCATCATCCTCTTTTATGCTGACTAAAGCGCCTGAAGAGCAAGAGTATCTCACTTTACTTTCAGATGCCGTCCGCGCTCTGCAAACCGATGCCGGACAATTAACCGGCGGACATTATGACGTTTCCGGGCATACTGTTCATTACCGCGCCGCGCAGAATGCGCAAGACAACTTTGCCACCGTCACACAAGTCGTCAGCGCGGACTGGGTCGAAGCCGAACAGCTCTTTGGTTGCCTGCGGCAGTATAACGGCGACATTATCCTGCAGCCGGGACTGGTTCATCAGGCGAACGGCGGCGTGCTGATTATTTCCTTACGAACCCTTCTGGCGCAGCCGTTACTGTGGATGCGTCTGAAAGCCATCGTTAGCCGCGAGCGTTTTGACTGGGTGGCCTTTGACGAGTCGCGTCCATTACCGGTCTCCGTGCCATCAATGCCGCTCAAACTGAAGGTGATTCTGGTTGGCGAACGTGAATCACTGGCTGATTTTCAGGAGATGGAACCGGAGCTCGCGGAACAGGCTATCTACAGTGAATTTGAAGACAATTTACAGATAGCGGACGCAGAAGCTATGACCCTGTGGTGTCAATGGGTGACGCGTATCGCTTTACGCGATAATTTGCCCCCTCCGGCACCGGACGCCTGGCCCGTCCTGATACGCGAGGCTGTGCGCTATACCGGCGAACAGGATACGCTGCCTCTTTGCCCACTGTGGATAGCCCGCCAGTTTAAGGAGGCGTCGCCTTTATGCGAAGGCGATACCTGCGGCGCAGAAGCGCTCAGCCTGATGCTTGCCCGACGCGAATGGCGAGAAGGCTTTCTGGCGGAGCGGATGCAGGATGAGATTCTGCAAGAGCAGATCCTGATTGAAACCGAAGGCGAACGCGTTGGACAAATCAATGCGCTTTCCGTCATTGAGTTTCCCGGGCATCCGCGCGCCTTTGGCGAACCGTCGCGAATTAGCTGTGTTGTGCATATCGGCGATGGCGAATTTAACGATATTGAGCGCAAGGCCGAACTTGGCGGGAATATCCACGCTAAGGGAATGATGATTATGCAGGCCTTCCTGATGTCGGAGTTGCAGCTGGAGCAACAAATTCCCTTCTCTGCCTCGTTAACCTTTGAGCAGTCCTACAGCGAAGTGGATGGCGATAGCGCCTCAATGGCGGAATTATGTGCGCTCATCAGCGCGCTGGCCAATGTGCCGGTGAATCAAAACATTGCGATTACCGGCTCGGTCGATCAGTTTGGTCGCGCGCAACCGGTGGGTGGGCTAAACGAAAAAATTGAAGGTTTCTTCGCCATCTGCGAGCAGCGGGAATTAAACGGTAAACAGGGCGTGATTATCCCTGCAGCCAATGTCCGCCATCTCAGTCTTAAATCTGAACTGCTGCAAGCGGTTAAAGAAGAGAAGTTCACTATCTGGGCGGTAGACGACGTGACCGACGCCTTACCGCTACTGTTAAATCTGGTGTGGGATGGCGAAGGTCAAACGACGTTGATGCAGACTATCCAGGAGCGTATCGCGCAGGCGACGCAACAGGAAGGCCGTCATCGTTTCCCGTGGCCATTACGTTGGCTGAACGCTTTTATTCCGAACTGATCGGACTTGTTCAGCGTACACGTGTTAGCTATCCTGCGTGCTTCAATAAAATAAGGTTTACATAAAACATGGTAGATAAACGCGAATCCTATACAAAAGAAGACCTTCTTGCCTCTGGTCGTGGTGAACTGTTTGGCGCTAAAGGGCCGCAACTCCCTGCGCCGAACATGCTGATGATGGACCGCGTCGTTAAGATGACCGAAACGGGCGGCAATTTCGACAAAGGCTATGTCGAAGCCGAGCTGGATATCAATCCGGATCTATGGTTCTTCGGATGCCACTTTATCGGCGATCCGGTGATGCCCGGTTGTCTGGGTCTGGATGCTATGTGGCAATTGGTGGGATTCTACCTGGGCTGGCTGGGCGGCGAAGGCAAAGGCCGCGCTCTGGGCGTGGGCGAAGTGAAATTTACCGGCCAAGTTCTGCCGACAGCCAGGAAAGTCACCTATCGTATTCATTTCAAACGTATCGTAAACCGTCGCCTGATCATGGGCCTGGCGGACGGTGAGGTTCTGGTGGATGGTCGTCTGATCTATACCGCACACGATTTGAAAGTCGGTTTGTTCCAGGATACTTCCGCGTTCTAAGTGTTGAATTGATATTCCGCGCTATCGGTATCATGCTTGCAAAGCCCATAAAGGCGAAACCTCCGCACTGCGGAGGTTTCTTTTTCTAAAGAGACAGAATCAGGCCATTACCGCCCTGTCCTCCATGGCTTGTCGCCAACCTCCCAACCAGTATGACCGTTGATTCAGCGTCTGATAGGGACACATTTCTTTTGATCGTCCGGCGATGCCGGCCTGATATCCACGTTGATGTGCCCGTTCCAGGCGATCTCGTTTTTGTCTCTTCATGCCTCGCTTCCCTCATATTTGTATCTGGTGGAAAAGAAAACAGTGATTACAAAATGTGCAATCACACTACACGAATACCTCTAAATGGATCGCCCGTCAATGCGCAAAATTCACACCAATGTCATATTTGTGAGCTATACGGTAAATCATTTGTACAAAAAATGTGAGCCATAACAACTATTTTTCCGGCGTCAAAAATAAAAAAACCGCCTCAGGCGCACGACCTGAAGCGGTTAAATTTACATTACTTTTATCTCAGGGAAGGCGCTTTATCTCATCTGCGATAGCGGCTGCTTCCTGACTCCATGCGCTTGCCAGTACTTTGACCATCTCATCATAGCCATCTTTCTGCTGACTGGCTTCGATATGGAAAGGCCGCTTAATCAGCTGTCCATTGTGGTTTAATAACCACTCCCCGCTGACGATAACCTTACCATCGTAGCGTCCATGGAATCCGGTTACGGTAACGTTTAACGTATCCTGGGTGGTTCCCAACGGCTGGGAAGCGACGACCCAGCCAGGAAGCCGGGCGCTAAGATTCGCCACCAGCGTGTTACGTAATTGCTGGTCCAGCGGGCTGGCCCACAGATTGTTATTGGCAATCACATACTGAACATCACTGGTTTGATACACCACGCCGTTACCTGCCAGATAGTCAGGTACGGAAACCTGCTCTACCCATAAGAGACGGTTGCCCTGGCTTGCGGTGCTTTGCACACCGCTTTGCGCTATCGGGAGCTGATAATAGCTTTTATTCTCTCCGCCGGAGCTACATGACGCCAGCCAGAACGCCATTATCACGACTAGCCATTTTTTCATTGTTTCGCCCTCTTAGGCTCAGGATCTTTTTTATCCTTCGCTTCAAATACCAGCGCGTTGCTCTTCTCGTTCAGAGTTTTCAACACCGGTTGTAACTCACGAAGCACCTGATCGAGACGCTGCATATCCGCCACCATTTTGTTATACGCCGCCGATCCAGGCTGGAAGCCCTGCATACTGCGGTTAAGTTCGCGTAACGTCGTTTGCATATCCGCCGGAAGCTGCTGCATCGACTGACTGGAGGTAATCTTGTTCATATTATCCAGCGTGGTTTGCAGCCGACGCATAGTACGCTGGCTTTCAGACAGCGTATTGGTCGCTTGTTCAATCATCGGATTCAGCGGCAGGTTGTTGATCTTATCCAACGTTTCCACCAGTCGCTGTTGAATTTGCGCCAGGCCGCTGCTGACGGTGGGAATAATTTCATAACCATCAAATTCGCGTAGCCCGGTAATCGGCGGCTCCTTAGGATAAAAGTCCAGATCGACATACAGCGCCCCGGTCACCAGGTTACCGGTTTTAAGCGAAGCGCGTAAACCGCGCTTAAGCAGTTCCGTCAAATGCGCGCCAACATCCGCATTTTCTCCCAATTGCGCTTTCAGACGCTCCGGTTCAATGCGCACCAGCACAGGAATACGGTAATCGTCGTTAAATACCTGGCGCATTTTAGACGCAAAGAAAGGCACTTTGCTTACCGTCCCCAGACGAATACCGCGGAACTCCAGCGGCGCGCCGGGTTGTAATCCGCGCACAGAATCTTTAAAGAACATCAGGTAATCGATATGATCGGTATACAGCGAATCCTGAATACTTTTTTGATCGTCGTAGAGATTAAACGCCGTTTTTTCGGCGACGGGTTGCCCCTGCTCAAGTCCTTCCGGCACATCAAAACTCACGCCGCCGCCAAACAACGTCGTCAACGATCCCATTTCCACGCGCATTCCCGCCGATGTCAGATCCACAGCGATACCGCTATCTTTCCAGAATCGGACATTACTGGTGACCAACCGATCGTTTGGCGCCTTAATGAACAACTGATAACTCATTGTCCGTTTTTGCGGATCGAAAGAGCTGGTTTCAACGGACCCTACCCGATAGCCCCGGAACAGAACGGGATCGCCAGGACTGAGCTGACCGGCCTTTTTGCTGTCCAGAATCACACGAATACCTTTGGCATCGGGCGGCGCCAACGGCGGTGAGTCAAGAAGCTGATAGCTTTCCGGCTGACTGCCCTTACTTCCTGGTTGTAGTTCAATATACGCACCTGATAGCAGCGTCCCAAGCCCGCTGATGCCTTCACGCCCCACCTGCGGTTTTACCACCCAAAATACCGAGTCTTTATGCAGCAACTTTTCCATACCGGAATGGAGCCGCGCTTTGATTTGTACGTGGGTCAGATCGTCAGTCAGCGTCGCGCTTTCAACCACGCCAACATCCACGCTGCGACTTTTGATCGTCGTTTTTCCGCCTTCAATGCCTTCCGCATTGGTGGTGATTAAGGTAACTTCCGGTCCCTGGTGGCTGTAGTGATAAAACAGAATCCAGGCTCCGATAAGCGCAGTAACAATCGGGAATATCCAGACAGGCGACCAATTTTTCACCTTTTGTACTTTGGCTTCCCCTTTTTTAGGTTCCATGCTATCAGGACTCCTCATGGCCTGGTTCGTACTCACGATCCCACGACAGACGCGGATCAAAGGTCATCGCAGAAAACATTGTCATTATGACGACTAAAGCAAACATCAACGCACCCATCGCAGGATAAATATTCATTAACCCTCCCATACGCACCAGCGCAGAGAGTACGGCAATGACAAAGACATCAATCATTGACCAGCGCCCCACAAACTCCACTACTTCATAAATAAAATGCATCCGTTCACTGTCGCGCTTACCGTGGCCTTTCGCATCCCAACAAAGCCAAGCAATGGCGATCATTTTTAGCGTCGGCACCATAATACTGGCGAGAAAGATAACCGCCGCCACCGGATAAGACCCCTCGCTCCACAGCAAAATCACGCCAGCCAGAATGGTCGACGGCATTTTCGAGCCCAGTAAGTCGGTAATCATAATCGGCAAAATATTGGCGGGCAGATAAAGCATGATCGAGGTAAATAATAACGCCAGCGTCCACTGCAAACTGTTTTTACGCCGGACATAGCCTTTCGTATGGCAACGCGGACAGACGAGACTCTCCGCAGGCAGGATCGCCGTACAGCAGGCGCAAGAACGCAAAGACTGCCGGATACCGGTAATCCCCGGCGTTAACGGCTGCGCCAGTGCAGGCTGCGGGGCGATATCATCCCACAACCAGCGGCGATCGACACACTGGAACGCCCGCAGTTGAACGAGACAAAATAAGCACCAGGGAATAAAGCTGCTGCCGATGCCGATATCGCCGTAGGCCATCAGCTTAACAAAACTGACCAACACCCCGGCGAGAAATATTTCCGCCATTCCCCACGATTTGAGGAGGAAAAAGATCCTTGCCAGCGTTTTTTTTACCGACAACGGCAGACTGGCGCGGTTGACAAGTAATAGAATAGTCACCAGGCAAAATGCCGGCACCAGTTGGACAAATAATAAAAAGAACGTGCCGAGGCTGGCGTAATCTTCAGAAAACATGACGCCGGGGATTTCCAGAAGCGTGACTTCGCTGGTGACGCCCGCGACATTCATATTCACGAAGGGAAAAAGGTTAGAAAGCAGCAACATAAATAGTGCCGCTAACGCATAGGCGGTAGGACGCTGCCGGGGCGCGTCCCACTCGGTCGTTAACGTTGCGCCGCATCGTGGACATGCTGCTTTTTGCCCATGCGAGAGGCGGGGTAAAGCCACCAGCATGTCACATTGCGGGCACAATATGTGCTTCGCAGCATGGTGATGTTCACACATAGGCGCTCCTTTCGTTATGCCCCGTTTTTCAGGCCTTCAAGATACTCCCAACGTTCGAAGGCTTGCTCAAGTTCTTGCTCCGCCTGACTTAAATCGGCCAGAACTTTTTGCGTTTGCTCATGGGGTTGGCTAAAAAAGGCCGCATCCGCAACCTGCGCCTGTAGCGCTTCCAGCTTCGCTTCCAGGTCTTCAAGCTGACCGGGTAACTGCTCCAGCTCGCGCTGCAGTTTATAGCTTAGTTTGCTACTGCCACGTTTTACAATTTCTGCTTTAGGGGCAATAACTTCCTCATTTTTTTTCGCCATCGGCTGTTTCGTCGCCAGATGCTGCTCTTGCTGCGCACGCGCATCATGGTAGCCGCCGATATAACGTCCGATTTTGCCGCCGCCCTCGAAAATCCAGCATTCCGTCACGGTATTATCGACAAATTGCCGATCGTGGCTGACCAGTAGTACCGTGCCCTGATAGCCATCAATTAATTCTTCTAATAGTTCCAGCGTTTCGACGTCAAGATCGTTCGTTGGTTCATCGAGAATTAAAAGATTGCTCGGCTTGAGGAACAGTCGCGCCAGCAGCAGACGGTTACGTTCGCCGCCGGAAAGCGCGCGGACGGGCGTCATCGCCCGTTTGGGGTGAAACAGGAAGTCCTGCAAATAGCCCAGTACATGGCGCGGCTTACCGTTTACCATCACCTCCTGCTTGCCTTCCGCCAGGTTATCCATCACGGTTTTTTCCGGGTCCAGTTCGGCGCGATGCTGATCGAAGTAGGCGACTTCCAGCTTCGTTCCTACGTGGATGCGCCCGCTGTCAGCCTGAAGCTGTCCCAGCATCAGTTTCAGTAGCGTGGTTTTACCGCAGCCGTTCGGGCCAATTAACGCAATCTTGTCACCGCGCTGTACCTGAGCGGAGAAATCTTTTACCAGTTGTTTTCCTTCTACCTGGTAATCGACGTTTTCCATCTCAAAAACGATTTTACCGGAGCGCGTCGCCTCTTCGACCTGCATCTTCGCCGTGCCCATCACTTCCCGGCGCTCGCTGCGTTCACGACGCATCGCTTTTAACGCCCGCACGCGCCCTTCATTACGGGTGCGGCGCGCCTTGATCCCCTGGCGAATCCAGACTTCTTCCTGCGCCAGTTTGCGATCAAATTCCGCGTTTTGTAACTCTTCTACGCGCAGCGCTTCTTCTTTCTCCAGCAGGTATTGATCGTAATTTCCCGGATAGGTGACCAGTTTGCCACGATCGAGATCGACAATGCGGGTCGCCATATTGCGAATAAACGAACGATCGTGAGAGATAAAAATAATCGTTCCGTTAAAGGTTTTCAGAAACCCTTCCAGCCAGTCGATAGTTTCGATATCCAGATGGTTAGTCGGTTCATCCAGTAACAATACGCGCGGATTGCTGACCATCGCCCGACCCAGCGCGGCTTTACGCAGCCAGCCGCCGGAGAGCGACGACAGCGCGGCGTTAGGATCGAGTCCAAGCTGCGCCAGCACTTCATTAATACGGTTTTCCAGCTGCCACAGATTATGATGATCGAGCTGTTCCTGTACGCGCGCCATTTCATTGAGGTTTTTCTCGCTGGGATCGGTCATCACCAGACGGGAAATCTCATGATAGCGCTTGAGGTATTCCGCTTGTTCTTCGATACCTTCGGCGACAAAGTCATAGACGCTGCCCGCAATATTACGGGGCGGGTCCTGTTGCAGACGCGCGACGATCAGATCCTGCTCATAAATAATACGCCCATCGTCCAGACCCTGTTCGCGGTTGAGGATCTTCATCAAGGTGGATTTCCCGGCGCCGTTACGCCCCACCAGACAGACGCGTTCGTTATCTTCGATATGCAACTCTGCGTTATCGAGAAGCGGCGCGTCGCTGAACGACAGCCATGCGCCATGCATACTGATTAATGACATTTACTTTTCCTTTCAGGCGGCGCGGATCAGCCAGCAGTTATGGATCTGACGGTTACGGGCAAAATCCGGGGAAAGCGTTTTTTGCGTAATTTCTTGTGCGGTAAGCCCCAGCTCAGCCAGCCCTTCCAGATCCATACGGAATCCGCGCTTATTATTTGAGAACATGATGGTGCCGCCTTTACGCAGCAGACGTTTTAAATCTTTCATTAACGCGACATGATCGCGCTGAACATCAAACGACTCTTCCATACGTTTTGAGTTAGAGAACGTCGGCGGATCGATAAAGATCAAATCGAACTGTTCATTCGCCTCGCGCAGCCAGCCCAGGCAGTCGGCCTGAATCAGGCGATGCGCGCGGCCGCTCAGTCCGTTCAGACGCAAATTACGTTCGGCCCACTCCAGATAGGTGCGGGACATATCCACCGTTGTGGTGCTGCGCGCGCCGCCCAGACCCGCATGTACGCTGGCGCTGCCGGTATAAGAAAAGAGATTCAGGAAATCTTTGCCTTTGCTCATTTCTCCCAGCATCCTGCGGGCAATACGGTGATCGAGGAACAGACCGGTGTCGAGATAATCCGTCAGATTTACCCATAAGCGCGCATTATATTCGCTGACGTCAAGGAACTCGCCCTTCTCGCTCATTTTCTGATACTGGTTTTTTCCTTTTTGCCGTTCACGGGTTTTTAACACCAGTTTATTCGGCGGAATACCGAGCACTGACAAGGTTGCCGCAATAATATCGAACAGGCGCTGCCGCGCTTTTTGCGCATCCACCGTTTTCGGCGGCGCATATTCCTGAATCACCGCCCAGTCGCCGTAACGGTCTACCGCCACGTTATATTCCGGCAGGTCGGCATCATACAAGCGATAGCATTCAATCCCTTCCTGGCGCGCCCATTTCTCCAGCTTTTTAAGATTTTTACGCAGGCGGTTAGCGTAATCTTCCGCCACCGTCGCCGGTTTACTGTCCGCCGTGGTTTCCGCAATATGATAGTTTTTCTGCACGCAGTCCAGCGGGCCATTCTTGGCTTTAAACTGTTTGTCGGCACGTAATTGCAGGCTGCCCAGCAAATCGGGCGAAGCGCTGGACAGCGACAGGTTCCAGCCGCCAAACTGATTTTTCATGGTACGGCCCAGCAGACTGTGCAACGCAATCAGCGCCGGTTCGCTGTCCAGACGTTCGCCGTAAGGCGGGTTACTGATCACCGTACCATACGGGCCTTTCGGCAATGGATTACTCAGTTGCGCCACATCTTTCACTTCAAAGGTGATAAGCTCCCCGATACCGGCGCGACGGGCGTTGCTGCGCGCCCGCTCAATGACGCGCGCATCGCTGTCGGAACCGTAGAAATGAGAGGAATACTCCGCCAGCCCCTTACGCGCCCGGGTCTGCGCTTCGGCTTTCACTTCCTGCCAGATAGTTTCGTCATGCTGCGCCCAGCCGCTAAATCCCCAGTGACCACGGTGCAGTCCCGGCGCGCGATCGGTCGCCCACATCGCGGCCTCAATCAACAGTGTCCCCGAACCACACATAGGGTCGAGCAGCGGCGTACCTGGTTGCCAGCCGGAACGCATAACAATCGCTGCCGCCAGCGTCTCTTTAATTGGCGCCAGCCCGGTGCGATCGCGATAACCGCGCAGGTGCAGGCCATCACCACTGAGATCCAGCGCAATGCTGGCAGTTTCTTTATTCAGCCAGACGTTAATACGGAGGTCCGGCGATTCGCGGTCCACATTTGGACGCGGAAGATTTTTCCGCGTAAACGCATCGACAATCGCGTCTTTAACTTTCATCGCGCCATACTGACTATTACGGATGGTGTCGTTCAGGCCGCTGAAATGCACCGCAAACGTCGCGCCAGGATTAAAAATCTCTGTCCAGTTTATCGCCTGAACGCCGAGGTAAAGATCGAGATCGCTGTAGACCTTGCACTCACCCATCGGCAGGATAATACGCGAGGCCAGGCGGCTCCACATCAGGCTCTGGTAAATAAGCCGCGTGTCGCCCTGAAAATGGACCCCACCCTGAACAACCTGACACCCTACGGCGCCCAGTTTTTCCAGTTCAGTTTTTAACAGCTCTTCCAGCCCGCGGGCCGTACTGGCAAACAGAGAATTCATATTGTCACTTTTACGCTAAGAAAATTGTTGCGCATTATAGCTAATCTCACGCCCATGTCATAAAGTTGAAGGCTTATTTTCATTTGAGGGACTGTACGGTGGCGACATTATCACGGCTCTTTATTCATCCGGTCAAATCCATGCGCGGCATTGGCCTGACTCATGCGCTGGCAGATATCAGCGGCCTGGCTTTTGATCGCATCTTCATGGTGACCGAGCCTGACGGCACATTTATTACCGCCCGCCAGTTTCCACAAATGGTACGTTTTACCCCTTCTCCCTTACACGACGGCCTCCATTTGACCGCGCCAGACGGCAGTAGAGCGCTGGTTCGCTTTACGGATTTCACCCCGCAGGATGCGCCGACCGAGGTCTGGGGAAACCATTTTACCGCTCGCGTCGCCCCGACGGCGATTAATCAATGGTTGAGCGGCTTTTTCTCCCGCGATGTCCAGTTGCGCTGGGTTGGGCCGCAGTTGACGCGCCGGGTCAAACGACATAACGCGGTGCCGCTGGGATTTGCCGATGGCTACCCGTATTTATTGACCAACGAAGCCTCGCTGCGCGATCTGCAACAGCGTTGTCCGGCAGGCGTACAAATGGAACAATTTCGCCCAAACTTAGTGGTTTCCGGCGTAGCGGCCTGGGAGGAAGATAGCTGGAAAGTGCTTCGCATTGGCGATGTGATTTTTGACGTCGTGAAGCCCTGTAGCCGCTGTATTTTTACAACCGTCAGCCCTGAAAAGGGGCAAAAACATCCTTCCGGAGAACCGCTGGCGACACTGCAAGCTTTTCGTACCGCCCAGGACAATGGCGATGTGGATTTCGGTCAGAATCTGATTGCCCGCAATAGCGGCGTCGTTCGCGTCGGCGATGAAGTGGAGATTCTGGCGACAGCTCCGGCAAAAGCTTATGGCGCCACAACGGTCGACGACAGCGTTACGCCAGATAAACACCCGGACGCGAGTGTAACCATCGACTGGCAGGGGCAAACCTTCTGCGGGAATAATCAACAGGTACTACTGGAACAGTTGGAGAATCAGGGGATTCGTATTCCGTATTCTTGCCGGGCTGGTATCTGTGGTTGCTGCCGGATACGTTTGCTGGAAGGCGAAGTAAGTCCGCTGAAAAAATCGGCTATGGGTGACGATGGTACGATTCTGAGCTGTAGCTGCGTGCCTAAGACCGCGTTACGACTGGAGAATTAAACCGCTTGTTCAAGGCTGAAACTGTGACAGTGAACCTGCGGTTTCAGCCTGTCGTTCATAATTTTAATCGCATCGCCAAGCTGCATGGTTCGGCCTGCTATCACCACGCCCGGCTGGGCCAGCAGACACAACGCGGCATTTTCTCCCGGCTCAACGACCAGCAAATTAACCTGTTCCGCCGTATCGCTTAACCAGACGCTTGCGGCATCGCCCGTTCCTGGGGTCCACATTTCGCCATGCGCTACAAAATGCCAGCTTTTTGGCATCTGCGGTTTGAGATAGCGAATCGCCACCAGCGCATTCAACACCAGCTCCGCGCGTTGCTCTTTGGTTAATTCGAAATCCCGGCATTTTTCTTCAAAGGAAAAATAGAGCGCGGCATCATCCACACAAAAACCGGTCGGGCAAAACGCGTCCGGCGTAAGCATTTTACGAGAGAAGCGCGAGCGAAAAAGTATACCATTGGCGAGATCGAGCATCATACGATCGTGCTCTTCATCATAATACCAGCGCCAGTTATCGTCAGGTTTAATTCGCATTACCTCTCTCCCGCTTTTAAGCAACTCGTAACAGCATTGTCCTTTTGCCGCTTCGTTTATTACCCCAATAATAAAAGCCTAAAATGTCTAAATAAGCAACAGTGGAGAAATATAAAACAACCAGCGCCGGAAATAAAGCCCTGGTTGTCTGATAAAGGCTAAAGTTTAGATGTGCGTTACGATTTCTTTAATCAATGGCGGGCCTTTAAAAATAAAGCCGGAATAAATTTGTACCAGCGTAGCTCCTGCCGCTATCTTCTCGCGCGCGGCGATAACTGAGTCAATGCCGCCGACGCCGATAATAGGCAATTGTCCCTTTAACTCCTGGGATAAACGGCGAATAATTTCTGTGCTTTTTAATTGTAATGGCCGGCCACTTAATCCCCCCGTTTGCTGGCAATTTTTCATTCCTTGTACCAGAGAACGATCGAGGGTGGTATTTGTCGCAATCACCCCATCAATATTATGACGAAGCAGGCTATCGGCAACCTGGATCAATTCTTCTTCACAAAGATCCGGCGCGATCTTTACTGCCACCGGCACATATTTATGGTGGATCGCCTGAAGATCGTTTTGCTTATTTTTAATGGCAGTTAACAGATCGTCCAGCGCATCGCCATACTGGAGCGTACGTAGCCCTGGCGTATTCGGCGAAGAAATATTAATGGCGATATAACCCGCATAAGCATAGACTTTTTCCATACAAATCAGGTAGTCATCTTTGCCATTTTCGACAGGCGTATCTTTATTTTTACCGATGTTAATTCCCAGAATACCATCAAAATGGGCTTTTTTAACATTCTCGACCAGGTTATCGACGCCCAGATTATTAAAGCCCATCCGATTGATCAGACCTTCAGCATCCACCAGACGAAAAAGACGCGGCTTATCGTTACCCGGCTGTGGGCGCGGCGTCACGGTGCCGATTTCCAGGGAGCCAAACCCCATCGCGCCTAACGCGTCGATGCACTCCCCGTCTTTATCCAGACCGGCAGCCAGCCCCAGTGGATTTTTAAAGGTAAGTCCCATGCAGGTAACCGGCTTTGTCGGTACTTTCTGGCGCACCAGCGCTTCCAGCGGCGTACCTGTAATGCGGCGTAATTGTTGAAATGTAAATTCATGAGCGCGCTCTGGATCGAGCTGGAAAAGGGCTTTACGAACGAAGGGATAGTACATGAACTCTCCTGGATTCCCGGTGTGCAAACCGGGGGCGTATTATGGGCGATAACAAGGCAAAAGGGAATTGACCTACGGCAATAAATAGCAATCGTTTTCCTTCATTCTCACTTCACGTTTCGCCAGCGAGCGTCATCGTCCGGCAAAAAAATGCCCGGCAGCGCTAACGCTTACCGGGCATGTCTTACCTCTTTATAACGGATACTGTCAGGCTAACGCTTTAGTTATCTTCTCGTACAGATCGCCGGAAAGATTCTCCAGTCCTTTTAACTGCTCCAGCGCCGCACGCATTTTCTCCTGACGCTTTTCATCGTAACGTTTCAGACGAATCAGCGGTTCAATGAGGCGAGATGCTACCTGCGGGTTACGGCTATTCAGATCGGTCAGCATCTCGACCAGGAACTGGTATCCGCTACCGTCTTGCGCATGGAACGCCGCCGGGTTGCTGCCAGCAAACGCGCCAATTAATGAACGGACGCGGTTCGGGTTGCTCATACTGAAAGAACGGTGTTTGAGCAGGCCGCGTACGGTTTCCAGTACATTTTCCGCCGGGCTTGTGGATTGCAGGATAAACCATTTATCCATCACCAGGCCGTCCTGATGCCACTTATCGTCATACTCCTGCATCAGCGTATCGCGGCACGGCAACTGCGCCGCCACCGCAGCAGACAGGGCCGCCAGCGCATCGGTCATATTATTGGCGTCGCGATACTGTTTGCTGACCAGCGTATTAGCCAGCTCCGTCTCGCCGAACGCCAGGAAGCGCAGGCAAGCATTGCGCAGCGTGCGCTTACCGATATCGCCGTGATCAACACGATACTCATCCAGATGATTGGCGTTATAGATAGCCAGGAACTCATCCGCCAGTTCTGCCGCCAGCGTACGCGTTAGCGCTTCACGAACTTGCGCAATGGCGATCGGGTCAATGACCTCAAACAGCTCCGCAATTTCATTGGCCGAAGGCAGCGTTAAAATTTCTGCGGCCAACGCCGGATCGATTTTCTCATCCAACAGTACTGCACGGAACGCATCAGCGACATGCACCGGAAGCGATAGCGGTTGCCCCTGCTGATGACGCGCCACATTCAGTTTAATGTATGTGGCCAGCAGGCTTTGCGCCGCATCCCAACGGGAGAAATCATTGCGCGCATGGCGCATCAGGAACGTCAACTGCTGATCGCTCCATTTATATTCCAGTTTCACCGGCGCTGAAAACTCGCACAGCAAGGCCGGAACAGGCTGGAAGTAAACATTATCGAAGGTAAATGTCTGCTCCGCCTGCGTGACGTTCAGCACGGCGTTGACCGGGTGACCGCCTTTTTGCAACGGAATGACGTTGCCTTCGTTATCGTACAGTTCGATGGCGAATGGAATATGCAGCGGCTGCTTCTCCGCCTGATCCGCCGTCGCCGGAGTGCGCTGGCTGATGGTCAACGTGTACTGCTCGGTTTCCGGATTATAATCATCTTTTACCGTTACAATCGGCGTGCCGGACTGACTGTACCAGCGGCGGAAATGGGACAAATCGACATTAGAAGCATCTTCCATCGCCTGTACGAAGTCATCACACGTCGCGGCGCTGCCGTCATGGCGCTCAAAATAAAGCTGCATCCCCTTCTGGAAATTTTCCTCACCCAGCAACGTGTGGATCATGCGAATGACTTCCGCGCCCTTTTCATAAACGGTGAGGGTGTAGAAGTTATTCATTTCGATTACTTTATCCGGGCGGATAGGATGCGCCATCGGGCTGGCGTCTTCCGCGAATTGTAAACCGCGCATGGTACGCACGTTACTGATGCGGTTCACCGCGCGTGACCCCAAATCAGAGCTAAACTCCTGATCGCGGAACACGGTTAGCCCCTCTTTAAGGCTCAACTGGAACCAGTCGCGGCAGGTGACGCGGTTGCCGGTCCAGTTGTGGAAATACTCATGGCCTATCACGCGCTCAATATCGAGATAATCTTTATCCGTCGCGGTATCGGTTCGCGCCAGCACGTATTTGGAGTTAAAGATATTGAGACCTTTATTCTCCATCGCGCCCATATTAAAGAAATCCACCGCGACAATCATATAGATGTCGAGGTCATATTCGAGCCCAAAACGCGCTTCATCCCATTTCATGGAATTTTTCAGCGAGGTCATTGCCCACGGCGCGCGATCCAGATTGCCACGGTCAACGTACAGTTCTAATGCGACGTCACGCCCGGAGCGGGTGGTAAAGGTATCGCGCAGCACGTCAAAATCACCGGCCACCAGCGCAAACAGATAACACGGTTTCGGGAACGGATCTTGCCACTGAACCCAGTGACGGCCATTCTCCAGCTCGCCCTGTGCAACACGGTTGCCATTGGAGAGCAGGAACGGATATTTGCTTTTATCGGCAATAATTTTGGTGGTAAATCGCGCCAGTACGTCCGGGCGGTCAAGATACCAGGTAATATGGCGGAAGCCCTCCGCTTCACACTGGGTACAGAGCGCATAGCCGGACTGGTACAATCCTTCCAGCGCCGTATTCGCCGCCGGACTTATCTCGTTGACAATGCGTAACGTAAAACGCTCTGGCAGGTCGCTGATGATAAGCGCGCCCTCTTCTTCCTTATATGCTGTCCACGGCGCATCGTTGACGTGGATAGATACCAGCGTTAAATCTTCCCCATCAAGGCGAAGAGGCGCATCAGGCGCGCTATGACGAACAGCCTGGCTTATTGCGGTGACCACGGTTTTTTCGGCATCGAGGTCAAAGGTCAAGTCAATATCAGTAATCTGGTAATCCGGCGCGCGATAGTCATGGCGGTATTTGGCTTGTGGCTGTTGTGTCATAAAAAACCTTTCGCATCTTTGTGTAGAGTGTCGACTCCAGTCTATTCCTGTTGCGCAAATCGCGCTACGCAGAATGTTCATCTTTTCAGGCACAAACGGCCTATTTGCTACATTTTTATAACATGGGGCACGAAATGCGCTCGACCCTAAAGACAGCTTATGGTGTGATCGGGGTTCAATAAATCGCTAAACAAGGTATACTCCAGCGGTTTTCTTAGTTGTTTATTGTACTAAACGCTCCCGTGAGAGGACGCAACAGCGCACCTATGACACAATTCGCTTCTCCTGTTCTGCACTCGTTGCTGGATACAGATGCTTATAAGTTGCATATGCAGCAAGCCGTTTTTCACCACTACTATGATGTGCAGGTAGCGGCTGAGTTTCGTTGCCGTGGCGACGACCTGCTGGGTATTTATGCCGATGCTATTCGCGAGCAGGTGGACGCGATGCAGCACCTGCGCCTCCAGGAGGACGAGTTCCAGTGGCTCTCCGGCCTGCCCTTTTTTAAACCGGATTATCTGAACTGGTTACGCGAGTTTCGCTATAACCCAGCTCAAGTCTGTGTCACCAACGATAACGGCAAGCTGAATATTCGCTTAACCGGCCCGTGGCGTGAAGTCATTATGTGGGAAGTGCCGCTGCTGGCCGTGATCAGTGAGCTGGTTCATCACTACCGCTCGCCAAACGCGGGCGTTGATCAGGCGCTCGACGCGCTGGAAAGTAAGCTGGTTGATTTCACTGCGTTAACCGCCAATCTCGATATGTCCCGCTTCCACCTGATGGACTTCGGCACCCGCCGCCGTTTCTCTCGTGAAGTGCAGCAGGCGATAGTTAAACGTCTCCAGCAGGAGTCATGGTTCGTCGGCACCAGCAACTATGATCTCGCGCGTCGCCTGGCGCTGACGCCGATGGGCACTCAGGCGCACGAATGGTTCCAGGCGCATCAACAAATCAGTCCGGACCTGGCGACCAGCCAGCGTGCCGCGTTGGCCGCCTGGCTTAACGAATATCCGGACCAGCTTGGTATCGCCTTGACAGATTGCATTACAATGGATGCGTTTTTACGCGATTTCGGCATTGAATTCGCCAGCCGTTATCAGGGGTTACGCCACGACTCAGGAGACCCTGTCGCATGGGGCGAAAAGGCGATTGCCCATTATGAAAAGCTGGGGATTGATCCGCTGACAAAAACGCTGGTCTTTTCAGATAACCTTGATCTGCCAAAGGCGGTCGAGCTCTATCGCCATTTCGCCTCTCGCGTGCAGTTAAGCTTCGGCATCGGTACCCGCCTGACCTGCGATATCCCTCAGGTAAAACCGCTCAATATCGTGATTAAGCTCGTGGAATGTAACGGAAAGCCGGTGGCTAAACTTTCCGACAGCCCCGGTAAAACGATCTGTCATGATAAAGCGTTTGTGCGCGCGCTGCGTAAAGCGTTCGATCTCCCGCAGGTGCGTAAAGCAAGTTAACCATGCCTGTGCGAAGCGCCCGGAAAGTGGGCGCTTTGTTACTCTTCTGACCATCTTACCTGTTCTGGCCGCGATGGTTACTCCTCTTTCCCTTCACTCTTCGACATATTTACGTGCGTAATTTGCGTTGTTTTTTCAGAATGAGTGTCCCGCTGTGTACGCGTTCTGAATAAATTGAATTCGCTAATAAATTCTTTACGCAGCAAGAACAGAGCAATTACGTTGGGGATAACCAGAAAACCGACAGCAATATCAGCCATTAACCAGATTACCGGGATTTCCATATTAACGGCAATCAGTGGCGGCAAAAAATATAGCCATTTAATGATGCGTTCTAGCTTATCGCCAAAGATATAGTTTATCGAAGTGCGAAATTTAATATATGAACCAAGATAAGAAGTAAACAGAATCAACGCCACACCGAGACAGAGAACCTGAACAATAATCGGATGCCATGTTTCTTTTAAGGCGGCAAAGATAATCTGAATACCTTGATAACTGGCATCTGTCCACATACCAGAAGCAAGTACAGCAAATGCGGTAAAGTTACAGGTAATCATTGAGACAAAAAATACTTCCACTGCCCCCCACATTCCCTGACGGAAAGCATAATCCACGTTGGCAGTAGCATGTACTGTGGCCGAGGTACCCATGCCGGCTTTGTTAGTGAATATTCCGCGACTGGCTCCTTTACTGATGGCCATCATGATGGTTGACCCGACAAAGCCACCGACTGCTGGCGCAGGGGCAAAGGCATAATAGAAAATACTTTTTATAACCTGTGGGATAGCCTCGATATTCAATACCACTACACCAGCGGCACCAATGAAATAGGCAATGGTGATCGGTGGAAGTGCAATCGTACAGAATTTACCAAGACTGGAGAGTCCTTTTAAAATAACCAACGCGCCTACGATGACAATAAATCCCCCGATGACGCTTGTTGGGATTTCAAACGTATAGTGAATGACCGCCGCCATCGTATTAGTTTGCACAAAACAGACATCCGTAATAACCAGAATCATTAATGCAAACGCATATAATCCTGCCAGGGGATGCCATTTTTTATTGAGCCCTTTCTTAATATAATGCATTGGGCCGCCATAATATTCGCCATTCTCACCTTTACTTCGGTATTTCACCGCCAGCGTCACTTCAACCATTTTGGTCATCATACCCACGACCGCAATGATCCACATCCAGAAAATTGCCCCAGGTCCGCCAACCGCAATAGCCGCAGCAACACCTGCGATCGTTCCCGCGCCTAATGAGCCGGATAGCACAGTGGCAGCCACCTCTATTGATTTTAAGGATTTTTTAGACGCTGCCTCGCCAGTAGTGTTTTGTTTATTTTTTCCGGCAAGTGTACCAATTGTATTACGGTAAATTTCTTTTAAATTGATAATCTGGAAAAATTTGAGGCGTACTGTGAAATAAAAGCCAATGCCGATAACACACAAAAATAATGGGCCACCCCATAGAAATTCAAAGAGTTGTGAAAGTTGCTCTAACATAATGACCTCGGATTTAAATTAATTCGTTCAGTCTCAGAAATAATCTTTCCAGTTCAGCGTAATCCTGAATTTTGCCAACAACACTAAACTGGAAAGTCAGCGGGTAGGAGCATCCCTTACTCACTAAATGCCGTTTTAATGGTATATTGTTATGAAGTTTTGCTTCCTGCATTAGGTTTATTATGCGTATAAAAAACGCGTTTTTTACATGCTGCCTTTATTATCTAATTTTTTAGTCGTAATGTTTAAGCACTGCGTCCGTTCCAGACTATATCTTCATAAATATCTGGGGACGTATCGCCTTCTGTGCTAATAAGCAGAACATGAGCATTGGCATCAAGCTGTAAGCGATTAGCAAGATCCTGATAATGCATATTGTTCATCAACTCATAAAGTAACCCTACGCCAATAGCTCCGGACTCGCCGGAAATAAAAGGCGTATCCGTACCTGGACGCGGCGCGGCAGAAATGCGCATACCCTTAGCCGCCAGACAATCATCAGCGGAAATAAAACAACTGGTGTTGTCCCGAATAATAGGCCAACTGATAATATTCGGCTCCCCACACGCAAGCCCGGCCATTATCGTCGCCATATCGCCAGTGACGCAGTGAGGTTGACCATCATTCATAACTGCGGATTGATAAAGACAGTTGGCCTGATGCGGTTCAACCACAATAATATTAGGGATACTTTCCTGCATTTTTTCAACAAAATAACCCATAACACTGCCAGCAAATGATCCCACCCCCGCTTGTAAAATAAGGTGGGTTGGCAACGGACTGTTTGTTTCTGCGAGCTGATCATAAGCTTCAACCGCTAGTGTCATATAGCCTTGCATAATCCACGTTGGGATCTCTTCATACCCTGTCCAAGCTGTATCCTGCAAAAGCACCCAGCCTTTTGTTTGCGCCATTCTATGGGCCAGTCGCACTGCATCATCGTAGTTCAGATCGGTGATGGTGCATTCAGCTCCATGATGGCGAATATTCTCTGCCCGGATTAACGATGATCCTTTAGGCATATAAACGACGGCTTTTAGACCTAATTGCTCCGCCGCCCACGCCACACCACGGCCATGATTGCCATCCGTCGCGGTAACAAAAACACAATCCTTAATTTTTTCTTTAATCTCAGGAGTGTTAAGGGCAGCAAAACTTAACGAGTTAATATCACATTGCAATTTATCAGCGAGATATTTTCCTACAGCATAAGAGCCGCCCAGACCTTTAAAAGCATTCAGACCAAAACGCCAGGACTCATCTTTAATATGGATGGACCCTAGTCCAAGCCGCCGGCTTAGATGCGCCAGATTATGTAACGGCGTAACGGCATAATTGGGTAATTTTTTATGAAATGCTAACACCTCACGCCCAACATTTCCGTTAAGCAAACTTAAAGCCGCTCCTGTACCATATTTTTTCCGACGTGTATTAAACTGGTATTTAATAAGCTCATGCATAATGATACCTTTTGTTAAAGTTTATTTATTGAAATAATATGTTTTTGGCAATTATTGAGTAGAAACAAGTAAAGAACTCGCGTTTTGTGGCTGTAGTAGTGGTTATCCTCACTTTAATAAACCGTACTGATAAAAGAGCCGCACAATATCTATTACGTCCTTTTCTTTATTCCACTGATTATGATAGTACTATGCTTATTGCTGTTAAATGGCGCGAAAATGCCCATCGTCGTGCAATTTTCACCTTTTTTTAACGACCTGGACGCGGCAAAATTGCGCACAGTGATAGTCATCACATTAAAGAGGTTATTTGCGATATGAAGCTTGACGCCTGGGATAAAAACATTCTGACATTATTGCAGCGCGATAATCGTCTTTCTCAGCGGGAAATCGCCGAACAGGTCAATCTTTCACCTTCGGCAGTGAATCGTCGTATCGCGGCACTGGAGGAGGCGGGCATAATTAAAGGCAATGTCAGCCTTATTGATGCTGGCAAAGTGGGACGCCCGGTCACGATTGTGGTGCAGGTGGTGATCGAAAACGAGCGATTCAATTTACTGGAAGAGGCTCGTCAACGGTTTGTCAGTTGCCCGCAGGTGCAGCAGGTCTACTACGTAACGGGCGATTTCGACTTTTTACTGGTGCTCAATGTTCGTGACATGGCGGAATATGAAGCGCTTACCCGTG
This sequence comes from Salmonella sp. GDC200615, assembly GCF_050574145.1. NCBI lineage: Bacteria > Pseudomonadati > Pseudomonadota > Gammaproteobacteria > Enterobacterales > Enterobacteriaceae > Salmonella > Salmonella sp. GDC200615. Next base: position 2,882,684 of record NZ_CP192247.1, read on the forward strand.
AGCTTTTCTTTTCCTCAGGCAATATTAAGTCTTTTAAAACGATTGTCGTGATGCAAAACGCCAAGCAAGAGATGCGCGTCCTGATCGAGTAACGTGCGCAAAGCTTGCAAAACCAGCCTAAATTCTCAATGGTTCGCGAGCAGGTGCGAACTTTTTACAGGTTTCTTTCTGAAAACCTGCTTCCAGATGCGATTTCTGCTTGTCTGATTGCAGATGCCAGGTAACATAGGAATACCCCCATTTCGGGTGGACAAGTGTTTATTTTTTCCGACTATTAACTAGAGAGAATATTATGAGCGTTGTGCCTGTAGCCGACGTACTCCAGGGCCGCGTAGCCGTTGACCAAGAAGTCACCGTGCGCGGATGGGTGCGTACCCGCCGAGATTCAAAAGCTGGCATCTCCTTCCTCGCCGTTTATGACGGCTCCTGCTTTGATCCTGTACAGGCTGTCATTAATAATTCTCTGCCCAATTATAATGAAGAAGTATTACACCTGACGACAGGCTGCTCCGTGGTAGTAACAGGTAAGGTTGTCGCGTCGCCGGGACAGGGGCAAAGTTTCGAAATCCAGGCTACGAAAGTAGAGGTCGCAGGCTGGGTGGAAGATCCGGATACCTACCCGATGGCGGCAAAACGCCATAGCATTGAGTATCTGCGTGAGGTCGCGCATCTGCGCCCGCGCACCAACCTGATTGGCGCGGTAGCGCGCGTTCGCCATACTCTGGCGCAGGCGCTGCATCGCTTCTTCGATGAGCAGGGTTTCTTTTGGGTCTCCACCCCGCTGATTACCGCTTCCGATACCGAAGGCGCTGGTGAAATGTTCCGCGTCTCAACGTTGGATCTGGAAAACCTGCCGCGTAACGACCAGGGCAGAGTAGATTTTGACAAAGACTTTTTTGGCAAAGAATCATTCCTGACCGTCTCCGGCCAGCTCAACGGTGAAACGTATGCCTGTGCGCTGTCCAAAATCTATACTTTTGGGCCGACCTTCCGCGCGGAAAATTCCAACACCAGCCGCCACCTGGCGGAGTTCTGGATGCTGGAGCCGGAAGTGGCGTTCGCCGATCTGGAAGACAACGCCCGTCTGGCGGAAGCCATGCTGAAATATGTCTTCAAGGCGGTTCTGGAAGAGCGTGCGGATGATATGAAGTTCTTTGCCGAACGCGTAGATAAAGACGCTATCGCTCGTCTGGAGCGTTTTGTCTCTACCGACTTCGCTCAGGTGGATTACACCGATGCGGTCGCCATTCTGGAACGCTGTGGTAAGACATTTGAAAACCCGGTGTTCTGGGGCGTCGACCTCTCTTCCGAACACGAACGTTATCTGGCGGAAGAGCATTTCAAAGCGCCGGTAGTGGTGAAAAACTATCCGAAGGAAATTAAAGCATTTTACATGCGCCTTAACGAAGATGGCAAAACCGTGGCGGCCATGGATGTGCTGGCGCCGGGAATCGGCGAAATCATCGGTGGTTCCCAGCGTGAAGAGCGTCTGGATGTGCTGGATGCCCGTATGGCCGAAATGGGGCTGAATAAAGAGGATTACTGGTGGTATCGCGACTTGCGTCGCTACGGTACTGTACCGCATTCCGGCTTTGGCCTGGGCTTTGAACGCCTTATCGCTTACGTCACGGGTGTGCAAAACGTGCGCGATGTTATTCCGTTCCCACGGACCCCACGCAACGCCAGCTTCTGATTTTTACGTCACACTCAAGGCCAGCTATGCTGGCTTTTTTTTCGCCTGAATGTCAGCTTTATTATCAATAAGTAAATAAATTTAATTACAACCCTCTGAGTTACCACATCTTGTTACTATATATTTCACGAAAATATTTACACATAAAAATTAATCCTTAATTTTATTGCGGATTAGATTTTTCTGTTCTAATAGCACAATTTTTCACCACAATTTCAGACATCAAGACTTCTAAATGGCTATTTTTATGAAATAGCTCTTCTGCTGCTTTTTCAGGCACAACGGTTCTACAAGCCAATAATTACAATAAAATCATAGTGATAAAAGAAAAACGATCAAATCAAAGCGAGAACTCAGGGGAAGTTTGACGTTGTTCACAAAGTTCCGCGAAAATAACATTTGTTTACATATTTTTTCCTTTTGAAACTAAATCTTTATATTTGTAGCATTTTCACGGTAGCGAAACGTTAGTTTGAATGGAAAGATGCCTGTCAGACACATAAAGACACCAAACTCTCATCAATATTTCTGTAAAGTTTTATTGACGGCAGTGGCAGGTGTCATATAAAAAAACCAATGAGGGTAATAAATAATGATGAAGCGCAAAATCCTGGCAGCGGTGATCCCTGCCCTGCTGGCTGCTGCAACCGCAAACGCAGCAGAAATTTATAATAAAGATGGTAATAAGCTGGATCTGTACGGTAAAGCCGTGGGTCGTCACGTATGGACAACGACCGGCGATAGCAAAAATGCCGACCAGACTTATGCCCAGATTGGTTTTAAAGGGGAAACGCAGATTAACACCGATCTGACCGGTTTCGGTCAGTGGGAATACCGTACTAAAGCAGACCGCGCTGAAGGCGAACAGCAGAACTCGAATCTGGTCCGTCTGGCCTTCGCGGGTTTGAAATACGCGGAAGTGGGGTCAATCGATTATGGTCGTAACTACGGTATCGTTTACGATGTTGAATCCTATACCGATATGGCCCCCTACTTCTCCGGCGAAACCTGGGGCGGCGCCTATACTGATAACTACATGACCAGCCGTGCTGGCGGTTTGTTGACCTACCGTAACTCTGACTTCTTTGGTCTGGTGGACGGTCTCTCTTTCGGTATCCAGTATCAGGGTAAAAATCAGGACAACCACAGCATTAACTCTCAGAATGGCGATGGCGTAGGTTACACCATGGCATATGAGTTCGACGGCTTTGGCGTCACCGCAGCGTACAGCAACAGCAAGCGTACTAACGATCAGCAGGATCGCGATGGTAATGGCGATCGCGCAGAATCATGGGCCGTTGGCGCGAAATATGATGCAAACAACGTCTACCTGGCTGCCGTATATGCTGAAACCCGCAATATGAGCATTGTTGAAAATACGGTTACCGATACCGTGGAAATGGCAAACAAAACGCAGAACCTGGAAGTGGTCGCTCAGTACCAGTTTGACTTCGGCCTGCGTCCGGCAATCTCGTATGTGCAGAGTAAAGGTAAGCAGTTGAACGGCGCCGACGGCTCGGCCGATCTGGCGAAATATATTCAGGCGGGCGCGACTTACTACTTCAACAAAAACATGAACGTATGGGTTGACTACCGTTTCAACCTGCTGGACGAAAACGACTACAGCTCCAGCTACGTTGGCACCGACGATCAGGCGGCTGTCGGTATTACTTACCAGTTCTGATCAGCAGACCCCTTTGTTTTATGCCTCAAAAACAGGACTTCGGTCCTGTTTTTTTATCTCTCTTAGAGAAAATGTGCGTCTTTCAAAAACAGGCGGGCTTTTTAGCGCTAACGGTTGGCATTTTGTAAATCTGCCGTTAACCTGATAGCGGATTTCCCTTCTGTAACTATAATGGAACCTCGTCATGTTTGAGAACATAACCGCCGCTCCTGCCGACCCGATTTTGGGCCTGGCCGATCTGTTTCGCGCCGATGACCGTCCAGGGAAAATTAACCTTGGCATTGGCGTATATAAAGATGAAACCGGCAAAACACCGGTGCTCACCAGCGTTAAAAAAGCCGAGCAGTATTTACTGGAAAATGAAACGACGAAAAACTATCTCGGCATTGACGGGATTCCGGAATTTGCTCGCTGCACTCAGGAACTGCTGTTCGGCAAAGGCAGCGCGCTGATTAACGACAAGCGCGCACGCACGGCGCAAACGCCGGGCGGTACCGGCGCGTTACGCATTGCCGCCGACTTTTTGGCAAAAAATACTCCGGTAAAACGGGTGTGGGTGAGCAACCCCAGCTGGCCGAACCACAAAAGCGTGTTTAACGCTGCCGGCCTGGAAGTTCGGGAGTACGCTTACTACGATGCGGAAAATCACACGCTGGATTTTGAAGCGCTACAAGCCAGCCTGAGCGAAGCACAGGCCGGCGATGTGGTTCTGTTCCACGGTTGCTGTCATAACCCAACCGGCATTGACCCTACTCTGGAACAGTGGCAGGTTCTGGCTGAGCTTTCCGTTGAAAAAGGGTGGCTGCCGCTATTCGATTTCGCTTACCAGGGCTTTGCCCGCGGCCAGGAAGAAGATGCGGAAGGTCTGCGCGCCTTTGCCGCGCTGCATAAAGAGCTTATTGTCGCCAGCTCCTACTCCAAAAACTTCGGCTTATATAATGAGCGCGTCGGCGCCTGCACCCTCGTGGCTGCCGATGCGGAAACCGTGGATCGCGCTTTTAGCCAGATGAAATCCGCCATTCGCGCTAACTACTCCAACCCGCCAGCGCACGGCGCGTCCATCGTCGCGACTATCCTGAGTAATGACGCCCTGCGCGCTATCTGGGAACAGGAACTGACGGACATGCGCCAGCGTATTCAGCGTATGCGTCAACTGTTCGTGAATACCTTGCAGGAAAAAGGCGCGAACCGTGACTTCAGCTTTATTATCAAGCAGAACGGGATGTTCTCATTCAGCGGTCTGACCAAAGATCAGGTGCTACGTCTGCGTGAAGAGTTTGGCGTTTATGCCGTGGCTTCTGGTCGCGTGAACGTGGCGGGCATGACCCCGGATAATATGGAGCCGCTGTGCGAAGCCATTGTCGCGGTACTATAAAAAGCTGTCGACTGGCGTGACCGATAAAAAAGCCTGCACATTGCAGGCTTTTTCATTCTGCTTACCAGACCGGCATCTCATCTTGCAGGAAGGGATTATGCAGACGCTCGTATCCGAGCGTAGAGAGCGGGCCGTGGCCAGGAATAAAGGTCACATCATCGCCAAGCGGCAATAATTTACGCTTAATGGCGTCAATCAACTGGGTGTGATCGCCGCGAGGAAAATCGCTGCGCCCGACGCCACCTTTGAAAATCACATCGCCGGAGATCAGCAGTTGCGACTGTTCATCAAAGAAAACCACGTGTCCCGGCGTGTGTCCCGGACAATGTAACACCTGTAACGTCACATTCCCTACGCTGACGCGATCGCCGTCGTTCAGCCAGCGATCAGGCGTCAGCGGCTGACACTCATCCAGACCAAACATGCGGCTTTGCGCCGGCAGTCCTTGCAGCCAGAACTCATCTTCTTTTTCCGGACCGATAACAGGAACGCCGTAATGCTGCGCCAGTTCACTCGCCGCGCCGACATGATCGAGATGCCCATGCGTGAGTAAAATTTGCATCAACGTCACGCCGCTGGCGTCCACTTCCTGTTTAATTTTTTCCGCGTCGCCGCCCGGATCGACCAGCGCCGCCAGCCGGGTTTGTTCGCACCAGATTAATGAACAGTTCTGGGAGAACGCGGTGACCGGAATAATACGATAGTTCATACTGCTCCTTTGATTAAGCCTCGCTGATTACCAGTGCCGCGCCGGCCCGGTATCAATATGCACAAAGTTACTACGTGGGTAATATCCTACACCACCTGCGCGCATAGATAACGCCGCTTTGCGAATATTGCTCAGCGCCACGCCTTCAATATGAAAATCCATCGCCTGCCCTTTTGTATGGTAGCTTTTTTTCGCTACGCCGCTGCTACGGGCGCGTAATTCATTATTGGTATCAAGAGAACGGTAGCCTGAGATGAGCTGCACAGGTTTACGCGTCCCTAACAGCCCCTGAAGTCGGTAAAGTTGGTCAAACAGGCGGGGATCGATTGATCGGACTTTATTCGCGCGATAGTCACGGAAAAAATGGTTTAACTTTGCTAATTCATCCTGAATGTAGGCTCTTCCATCGAAAAACTCCGCCTTGATTGACTCTCCGGTATGGAGATTGTTTAACGTCAAAATGCGCGGGCGTGGGGTCGAGAGTGTGGCAAACGCTGGCGCGGGCAGGATGGCGGCGCCGAGAGCGACACCACCAAGCGCCAGCAGCTTGCGGCGATTAGCGTCAAATTTGTCCATGATAATCAGGTCTACAGGTCAATGTTATCGTTAATACACTTCTACCTTTAAGCAGACATGATACCGGCTGGCACAGACTTCTGAACGGCCCGGTCGACTTAAAGGTTGTTGTATATGCACTTCTGGCGCACGAAAGGCACCTTAACTGCCGATAAAGCCCGCGTCAAGATGGCCCTCCCCCAGCCACAACGGGGGTCTACAGCGAAACGCCCCGTTGAAGCCAAACATTAGGACAACATATTTACCAGAACTTCTTCATTTACCTGATTAATTGTTCAACCTTTGGCACAATTTGTGCGCTGGATCGCGCTGTGAGATCGTAATTGTAAATATCTGTACGATATTGCATACGTCCATCTGCGCCGACAAACGCGGTCAGATAGTAAAGATTTACTGGAATGTTCTGCCGGATATTGACATACCGCGTGTCGCCTTGCTTCAGGGCGCCTGAGATCCGCGCATCGTTCCAGCCAGCATCCTGCAAGAGCATATTCGCCAGTTCAGAGGCCTTATTGACCCGCACGCAGCCGGAACTTAACGCCCTGGCGTCACGCTGAAAGAGAGTATGGTTAGGCGTATCGTGCAGATAGATCGCATCAGAGCTCGGCATATTAAATTTATAACGCCCCAGCGAATTGTGCGCGCCTGGCGCCTGCTGGAAACGGAACGGAAGATTCGATGGCGTAATGGTGGTCCAGTCAACCTGCCACGGATCGATCGCTTCTTTGCTGTTCCAGCCGCGCATCACGGTGTAGCCATGGCGCTCCAGATAGCCTGGGTCATTCCACACCTTCGGTAAAATGTCTTTACGCGCAAGCGTGGGCGGAACGTTCCACGGCGGGTTCACCACCACATTATTCAGCGCGCTGCTCATCATCGGCGTTTTACGATCGGGACGCCCGACGATCACCCTCGAAGCCAGCACCTGGTTGCCATTCTGATAGTAGACCAGCGAATAAGCGGGAATGTTTACCATAATACCGGTAGAGAGTTCCGCCGGCAGCAGGCGTAAACGTTGGATATTCAGTGCCAGTACGCCTGCGCGTTGCGCGGGGGTCATATTAAGCCAGTTACGCGTCGCCGGGCCAATAACGCCATCCGCCCCCAGCCCTTGCCATGCCTGAAAACGCTTTACCGCCTCGACCAGTTCATTATCGTAGGCGGCGCGTACCGCCGGAGCCGGCTTACTACGGCGGGCCGTTTGTTCGTCGACCGGCTGCGCCACCGATGTTTCGTCGACCACGGCGGAGGGGCTGACGACGGCGCTATCAGCAGTGTTATCGCCGGGTAAGGCTATCTTTGGACCGCCATCCAGCATCCCCGTACGCTGTAATATTTCGCGCAGCGCAGGCACATCGTTACTCCATTGCCCCGGGCGCAGCGTTGCGGTATTGGCCAACTGCGGCCACGGGCGAGAGTCCGCCACCAGCTTCAGCAGCGCGTCATGCATGGGCGCATACTGTGGATGCTGCGGCGCCAGGCTGGCGACAAACATCGGCAACTGCCCCTCTTCCAGCGCGATTTGCCACTGGTTAATCACCGAGACTGGCGGCGTCGCCAATGCGTAAGGTTTGTTGCTATATAACCAGCGCTGGCCTTTGACGGGGATATTCGCAATGAAATGGAGATAGCCCATCATAGCGTCTGACAACACAACATCGCGCGCCATACCGTTTACGGCGGGATCGGTCAACAATGCCACCCAGGCGGTAAACTGCGGCTGGAATCCGGCAATCGCCACCTCCGCCAACTGTTGCTGGAAGACTTTCACCGCATCGCGATTATCCCACATGGGCTTCATGTCGCGCGCGGCATACAGCAATGTCAGCTGGCTCATATAGACCGGCGTATAGCCGGAAGGAAGCTGCGACTGTAAATCAGCCCGGACTTTCTCGGCTGAAACGCCCTCCGGCAGCGGCTGAATCCCGGCCATAATCGCCGTCGCGGCTGATTGCTTCTGCGGCCCAGCTAGATCCGGCGCGGCAACGGCGCTATCGCCAGGTATCATTTCAGGCTCATCGGCCTGCGCATTGAACAGTGGAGCGAATGTTACGGCCAGGCATAAACTGATTGCCGACAGACAACGACCACACATCTTGTTAAGCAACATCCCTTGCCCCCTGTTTTCGTTATCATACTCCGCATGACTGTGCTGCCCGCAGCGCGGGTCAACCGCAACCAATGCTTTTGTTTAGTATGACGAGTCAGCCTGCTCACTCGTCAGGCTTAACTCCAGTATATAAAGTTCGTTACGTTTTTGCCTAACCTAATGTAAAGAAGTTTAAAGAAAATGCACTACCCGGAGAGATTTTTCAGATAAAGAAAAAGGCGGCTTTCGCCGCCCCAGGCTAATGATAAAGCAGAACTTGTTGTGCCGGATGGCGGCGTAACCGACTTATCCGGCCTTGCCTGATAAACGAGGCGCCATCAGGCACGTCATCGTTTCTGCCGTATTTAACTCGCTTCTGAAGGCGTATCTTCCGTTTGCGTACCGGGAAGCGTTTCCGGAAGCTGCGGCGCAAAGCCACGCAGCCCGACAACATGAACATGCTCAGTATTCTGAAACACTTTACGCACCAGTTTATAGGTCGTGCCCTTCTCCGGACTGATGTTTTCCGGCGCGGCGATGATGAGCTGCATCTGCAAACGTTCGCATAGTTCAAACAGCGTGGCGATAGAGCGCGCATCCAGACGCGCCGCTTCATCGAGGAACAGCAGGCGACATGGCGAAATATCTTTCCCGCGCAGTCTGCGCGCTTCGTCTTCCCAGCTTTGCACAACCATCACCAGAATTGACATCCCGGTCCCGATAGCTTCCCCCGTTGATAGCGCGCCGGATTCCGCACGCAGCCAGCCGTCGGACCCACGGTTAACTTCAACTTCCATTTCCAGATAGTTACGGTAGTCCAGCAGCTCCTCGCCGATGGTCTGCGGCGTGCGTTGCCCCATATCGATCTGCGGATTCAGGCGCTGGTACAGTTTCGCCAGCGCTTCGGAGAAGGTCAGACGATTGCTGTTAAACAGATCCTGATGCTGCTCCTGCTGTTCTGAAAGCACATCCAGCAAGGTGGCATGCGTTTCACGCACGTTGACGTTTAACCGCACGCTATTCACCTGGCCAAACGAGACGCTTTGCAACCCCTGGTTCAGCATGCGAATACGGTTCTGCTCACGCTGGATAGTCTTGCGGATAATGTTTGCCACGCTGCGGGAACTGATCGCCAGCTTTTTCTCACGCGATGTCAGCTCTTCCGTCAGACGACTCAGCTCAATCTCCATTTGTTCAATGGCTTCAACCGGATCGTCGGTACGAATAATATCCTGACGAATACGTTCGCGCAGATGCTGGTAAACGGCCACAAAGAACTGGATTTTACGTTCCGGGCGTTTCGGATCTTCCGACAGACGCAATACGTCGCGCAGATGTTCGTTATCCGCGACGGCCAGGCGCAGCGCGCCCAACGCCTTATCCGACATGGAGCGCAGTTCATCCGCCGACAGATAAGCCAGCTCACGACGGTGCAGACGGCGTTCCACGCCATTGTCTTTCACCATCCGCATGACTGCGCACCAGCCGGCTTTCGCGGTCACGACCTGCTCGCGCATTTCATGATAATCACGCTCCAGCTTGCGCAGCTTACGGGTCAGGTTCTCCATCTCCGCTTCGCAGAAGGTGAGCGCTTTCTCAAGCTGATTGCGACGCGAACGGTTATTGCTCAACTGGGCGTGCAGTTCATCGCGACGCTGGCGGGCACGCTCTTCCGCCCCGCTGTCGGCGCGAACGCCAATATCCTGTAATTCGCGCTGCAAATCGTTAAGCAGCTCTTTTTTCGTGCCGTAAGAGCTTTTTAGCGAGGCCAGGACCTGGCTGTACTGACTTAACTGCGCGGCATGGCTGCGCAGCGCTTCGCGGGCGCGGGTACGCTCGGCTTCCGCCTGCTCCAGCCGCTGGCGCAGCTTTTCGTTGAGATCGCTGTTGCCGCTCAGCATTTCCGCCGAGTCGGAATAGCTGAAATGCGCCCGACGTTCGACAACTTCAGCCAGAGCAAAAGCCTGCTGGCGCGCGTCGCGCTGCATTTGCTGCGACCATGCATAGTCTTCTTTTAACTGCTCAAACTGTTCCGGATCGCTTTGCAGAACGGAAACCACCGGCTCCAGTTTGGCTAACTGGTTGCCATATTGCTGCACAAATCGCGCCGCTTCTTGCGCCTCATCCAACCGTTCCTGAATTTCATCGACCCGATCGGCCAGCGTTTCATCGGCCAATAAATTCAGCCGCGGCAGCAAACGGTTAAGCGCGGAAACGCCCTCTTTGGCCTGCTCAAACTGAAGGCGCTGCTGCTGGTTGTCGCTTTCATGCGTCGCCAGCGCGCGCTCCAGCTCGACGCGACGCCCGTTCAGTCGGCGAATTTCCGCTTCCGGATCGTCCTCAAAGGCAACAGAAAGGTGGCTACCGATAAAACGGCTGAACGCCTGGTGCAAACGCTGGGTTTTCTGCACGTCAAACGAGAGCGTGGCAAAGCGCTCGGAAAGCACTTCCCGTTCCGCATGGAGACTTTCAATACGGTTCTCGCGCGCCGCACGGCCAAAAATAGGCAGCGACGGAAAACGCGAATAACGCCACTGACGGTCGGCAATTTTCACGACCACCGCCTTTTCCAGCTCGTCAACGCTGAATACGCTGTCATCAAAAGACTGCGGATCGCCTTCGATCAGGTACAGATCTTCCGGGCAGTCGGTCAGACCTTCAAGCTGTTCGGCTATTTGCGATAAATCCGGTACGACGATCGCATGGCGCGACGGGCCATACAGTGCGGAAAAGTACGGCGCATCTTCAAGACTGACATCATCGTAGATTTCCGACAGCAGTACCCCGCCAAAACGCTCCGCCAGCGCATTCAAACGCTGATCTTCCGCGCCGCCCGGCTGGCTTAAACGCTCGATCTCTTCATCAACCGCATTTTTACGCGCGCCCACTTCGTCGCGTTCGACAATGGCTTCGCGCTCACGCTCCAGTAGCTGTTGCAGGTATTCGGTCACTTCCTGGCTGGACGTAAACTCCTCGCCGCACTGTTCGCTAAGCTGGTTCAGGCTATTCTGCGCCGCCAGCCAGACAGGAGCGCGTTGCATCAGATGCTGGATACGGGATTGCAGCTGTTCCTGTTCCTGACGCAAGGCCATACGCTGTTCGCTGGCTGACGACACGCTCTCAGACAAGGACGCGATGCGGGCTTCCAGCTCCTGATGCAGCGCTTCCAGTTCGTCAATATCAAAATTTTTGCCCTGTCGCTTACAGAACTCAGCCAGCAGACGTTCCGCCTCTTGCTGCTCGCGCAGCCGCTGTTCCAGTTCGCTCAGGCGCATCCGCAGCGGCTGTACCTGTTCCGCCAGATGACGCTGGTTCACGCCGTCCCGTAACAGCTCGCGCGCCACGTCCCAGGCTTCGCTACGCGCCAGCGGGCCGTTGATCGCCGCTACTAGCTGGTAAGCCTGCTCAAACTGGCTGTGCGCGGTTTGCGCCACGCTCATTTTTTGTTCCAACGACAGCAGTTTTTCCGTAGCTTCCTGCTCTTTTGCCTGGAAAGTATCCAGCCATTCGGCGGCGCTTTCCGGCGTTAGATCCGGCAGATGACAAAGTTCTTTAGCGCGGGCAAGCGCTGATATCGCCTGGTTATACTGAATCGCGCGCGTTTGCTGTACATCCAGCGCCTGCTGGTAATCCGCAAGCTGGCTTTTGAGTTCATCGACTTCCAGCTCGGCGGCTTCGGCACGCGCTTCATTTTCGTCCTGCATTTCGGCGGCTTCCGCCACCACTTCGTTTTGCTCTTCGAGTCGAATCTGCAGCTCTTCAAGATCCGCTTCGTAGCGTTCAATTTTTTCCTGCTGACGCAGCGCGGTTTGCACCAGATTCAGGTGATCGCTCGCCGCCTGGTAATCCGCCTCAAGAGAACCTTCGGCGCCGTTATGTTCGCCCAACTCACGGGCCATATCGACGTGCTTGTACTGCTCAGCCGCCAGTTGTTTGCGCGATGTGTACAGTTCGCGTCGAAACGCCAACGCCTGATCAAGGTGAACCCGACGCTCATTGGCGTGGCGCATATAATCCGCCGCCACATAATCGGTGGCTTCGCTGATCAAATGCTTAAACAGATCGCGATCGGATTGGGTAACACGAATCGCTTCCAGCGTGAGTCGGTTCTCGCGCAGCGCCGCTTCCATATCCTGGAACGCCTTGCGCACGCCGCTGTTTTCCGGCAATAAATAATCGCGTAGCGATCGGGTAATGGCGCTGGAGATCCCGCCGTACAGCGAGGCCTCTATCAAACGATAGAATTTACTACGATCGGAAGCGGAGCGCAGACGACGGGCGATAATCCCTAAGTCAAACATCAGCGAATGATAATCGGTGATGGAGTTAAACTGCTTAAACTGCACGCCTTCCATCTCGTCAAGCTTGTCTTTCAGCTCAGCAAGCGACAGTACGCGCGCCTGACGTTCGTTTAATGTCTCCGTCACCAGTTGTGTCGGCTGTACCGACATCGGCAGCCCCTGGATAGCGAACGGTTTGATGTCCACTTTGCGATCGCGCCCAGCGACCTGCTGCAGACGCACGCCGACCACCACCCGCTGATGGCGGGAATTAATGGTGTCGAGCATGGAGTAACAGACGCCCGCCTTCAGCTTACCGTGCAGACCTTTATCGCGCGAACCGCTGGTGGCGCCGGCTTCCGTGGTGTTACGAAAGTGCAGTAATGTAAGATCCGGGATCAGCGCCGTGACGAACGCCGCCATCGTCGTGGATTTCCCGGCACCGTTGCCCCCGGATAACGTCGTGACCAGTTCATCCAGGTCAAAAGTACGGGCAAAAAAACCGTTCCAGTTAATCAGCGTTAGCGAGCGAAATTTACCGCGTTCAATCATTATTCTTCCTCTCCACTGTCCGGCTGACTCTCTTCGGTCTCATCATTAAGTTGCAGATGGTTTTCAATGGGCATCGCTTCCCCGTCGCGGATGAGACGACGCTGCGCCTCGCGAGGATCGTCGCCGGCGCGGACATCCGCGCCAAAGCGGAAGACCGATTCGGTAATGCGGAATTTGCTGCTGTCGTGGCCCATAAACCATACCATGCCCAAACGACGCAGGCGGTTTAAAGAAGAACGCACCTTTTCCTGCAGTTTCTGACGATCAACGTCAGATCCCGTCGAGCGGTTATTAACCAGCTTTAGCAGTTTGGCTTCGTCCGCAAGGGTAAGCAGCTCGTCGTACAATTCTTGCTGAGTAAAGATCCCTTCGTTGGCCAGACGCTCCGGGCTAAGATAGAGGTAGCAGAGAATTTTACCGACCATCATATCCAGTTCGGATAACACCGAGCGCGGGATAAGCGTGGTAGAACGCGGACGCAGGTAGAAGAACCCCTCCGGCGCGCGAATCAGTTCCACGTTATAACGCGCGTAAAACTCTTCCAGGTATTCCTGAAAATCCATCAGAAAGGCATGATTATCCAGTTCGTCCAGCCCGATGTGGCGGCCCGAACGTAATGCGCTATCCAGCGCCGGAAATAACGGATTCGCCAGCGCCTGCGCCAGCTTAACCGGCATCACTTGTTCAATATTTGTCAATGACATGCGCCTGTACCTTGGCTCCGTAATCATTAATCGGCTGCCATTTGGCTGGCAGTCCGGTGAAATCTGCTTGCGCTACGCCAAGACGTACCGCTTGATCGATAACAATACGCGCCACGTCGAAATGACGCGCGCGCGGGTATTGCGCCAGATACTCGCGCACCACCAGCCCAAGATCCAGTGGCGTTTGTCTGGTTTTGTAGATAGCCAGCTGTTCTTCAATGATGGCCGCTAACTGCTCGCGGATCTCGTTAAACTCTTCATATTCCAGATCCGGCGGAAACTCCCCGGTGACTTCATCGTCACGCAACGCCATCTCTTCATCGCGCATATCCAGCAGACGATCGGCATTCGCGTAGGTTAGCGCCCAGGGATCGTCAAAATAAGTCTGCACGGACTGGCGCAACCGCTGGGCGAAGACACGGTTTTTATCCATATCGATCGCGGTACGGATAAATTTATGCACGTGACGATCGTAGCCGATCCATAAATCAATAGACTGCTGACCCCAACTGATAATGCGGTCGAGTTTACTTTGTAAGTCAAACACCAGCCTGTCGACAACATGCAGATCGTCGTGCGTCATCGTGGCATCCTGAATGCGCAGCAGGTTAGCCTGCAGCTTATCGCCCGCCGCCTCCAGCGTATCCTGCAACTCGCGCAGCGTACCGGACGTTTCGGAAAGCAGCAGCTCACAGCTGGAAATCGCCGCCCGCCAGTCTTTATTCAGCAGTTGTGCGATATCGTCTTTCACCTGCTGCTGCTGTTCATCCATGATGCGCTGGGTGAGATCGATACTGTCGAAAATCTCCGCCACCGAATATTTCAATGGCGCGTAAACGTTGCGATGCCAGTGGAACTCATCGCCCCCCTCCGCTGCCGCATCCGCCGCGCGCTTCAATTCGCCGGCCACAATCGACAACTGCATAGAAAGACGCAGCGTAGAGAATTCGCGTTGACGAATGTAGTAATCGGTGATGCCAATCCCGAGCGGGGTTAATCGGTAAATCGCATTGCCTTCCGCCTGCTCGCTGGTAAAGCGGTTCAGCAGACGTTGACGCACCATATCGTTAATCGCGTTGTTCGCGCGCACGCCGATGGTTTCGCTGGTTTGCTCAAACGCATCACTCACATGGCGGAATGCATCCACCAGCTCGCCTTCACTCATCTCACCGTCAAGGCGTTCGCCGTTCAACGTGGCGACCGCCAGCAGAAAGGAAAGTCTGTCTACCGGCAGCGAGATGGAAAAGTCGTTTTTTCTGGCCCAGGCAACCAGTTCGGGGACTGTCTGGGAAAATTCACTCATAGGTTATCCTTGCATCTGCGGCTAGCGCCGGGCTTTTAATCGCGGTGACATGAATGTAGCGCCCAAGGCTAATATACGGCTCCTGGCGGCAATAACGCGTTTCCAGTTCGACCAGGGTCTCATAACAGTCACGCTGCTGGTGTTTTTCACGCAGATAATCATGAAACACACGCACGCCGGTTTTACCGGTAATCTGCCAACCAATCGCCTCCAGCCACTGGTACACCTGCGCGGGGTCGCGCGGGTAGTCAGGCGACAGCGTGCGCTTCTTGCGTTTAGGCATCCCCGCCTGCACGTAGTCAAAATTACCCGCCACCATATTGTGCATCAGCAAACCGTTAGCGTTATAGAACATCAACGACAGCGCGCCGCCAGGGCGCAATACTGACCAGAGCGTTTCTAATACGCCGACAGGATCGGCTACCCACTCCAGCACAGCATGAAACAATATCAGATCAACCGGGCTTTCCAAATGCGAAGCGACGTCCTGAGCCGGGCATTGTATAAAATGCATGTCTTTGCTCACACCTTTTGCCTCGGCCGCCTGCCGCGCGCGGGCGATCATTTCGCCAGACAGATCGCATAACGTCACCTGATGGCCGCGTTCCGCCATCTTAATCGCCGTTTGCCCTTCGCCGCAGCCGGCATCCAGCACCCGCAGTTTCCGCCCGCCAATCTCCTCCAGCACGCGATCCAGGTCTTGCCACAGAATGGCTTGCCGCAGTTGTCCTTTGGTCGTGCCGTAAATGTTACGGGAAAACTTTTCAGCAATGTCATCAAAATTGCGATCCTGCATCGGACTCTCCACAGGCTGGCTCAGGCGTTATCTGATAAAACCGCTATTTTGTCACAGCCGCGGCCAGAATGAACCTGTCTGGTGTAATATCACCGTTAATCCTCCGCTATATGGTTAAAAAAGGAACCAAAAAGGATGCTTTTTACGCTAAAGAAAGTGATTGGCGGTATGTTATTGCCGCTTCCGCTGATGTTGCTGATCATTGGCGTCGGCCTGGCGCTGCTCTGGTTTAGCCGCTTTCAGAAGACCGGAAAAGTATTTATCAGCGTAGGTTGGCTGGCGCTATTGCTATTAAGCCTGCAACCCGTCTCTGACCATTTGCTGCGTCCGATAGAAAACCGCTACCCTACCTGGCAGGGTCCGCAAAAGGTGGAATATATTGTGGTTCTCGGCGGCGGCTATACCTGGAACCCGCAGTGGGCGCCGAGCTCTAATTTAATTAACAACAGCTTGCCGCGGCTGGCGGAAGGCATTCGGCTGTGGCGCGCGAATCCGGGAGCCAGGCTGATTTTTACCGGCGGCATAGCAAAAACCAATACGGTAAGCACGGCGGAAGTCGGTGCGCGGGTGGCGCAGTCGCTGGGCGTACCGCGTAGCGATATTATTACGCTGGATAAGCCAAAAGATACGGAAGAAGAAGCCGCCGCCGTTAAGCAGGCCATCGGCGACGCCCCTTTCCTGTTGGTAACCTCCGCCTCGCATTTGCCGCGTGCGATGATTTTCTTTCAGCATGCCGGGCTGAATCCGCTTCCCGCGCCGGCGAATCAGTTGGCGATCGATTCGCCGCTCAATCCCTGGGAGCGGGCAATTCCGTCCCCGGTCTGGCTGATGCACAGCGATCGCGCTGGGTATGAAACATTAGGGCGACTTTGGCAATGGCTGAAAGGCATATCAGGCAAGCCAGGGGAGTAATGATTTCGCCGCCAGATCAAAATTGGTACGGTTAAAACGTCCGGTATTGACCAATTGCGCAACCTCGTCCCACAGCACATAGAGCCAACGCCGCCAGATGAAGGACTCCGCCACTGGCGCGCGTTGCAGATAATGCCAAAGCAATCCCTCCGCCAATGGATTATCCATCAGGCGAAACAGTTCGAACTCTCTCGGCGCCCACAGCATCAGCCCGGGGCCGACCATCGCCAGAAGCTGATCGCTACGGGCGTCTTTAAGCATACTGCGCAGGCAGAAGTTGCCATGCACCAGTACGCAGTTGTCGTTAAACCCTTCAAATAACGAAGGAAGACATTCTCTGGTACGAAACAGAATGCGTCTGTCCTGCATCGTCAGGCCGGTATTGCTGAACTGATTTAGCGTCGTCCACAGCACCTCCACCCGCTGACGATACCAGGAAGGCCAGATATTCTCCTGAGTATGGTCTACGGCGCCAACGCAACCGCGGCTATCCTGCCGATGCCAGGCTAACAGCCCTTCGACAATCTGATCTTTTAGCTGTTCCCAGCGTTCCGGAGTGCGCGCCGGCGCCTCTACCGGTACACCGCGCAGTCGTTCCAGCAGCAGCACATCCGGACCAAGATGCTCTTCATGCGTCAATACGCCATAGATTACCGGCATCCTCACCGTACCGCTACGCGCCAGCATTGAGGTTTTCCAGGCCAGTTGCTGCGCAACGCCGGGAGTGGTAAAACTTCGCGCCATCAGCGGCATCGGGATGCCCTGGCTGTCATATAATGACCACAATGCGGAATCCGCTTTCTCATTCACGCACTCTATACGGCTAAGTTTTTCACCCAACAAATGACTGAGTTCGGCCCGCAACTGTTCCATTCCAGATTACCCCCATTAGTGCTACTGCTTTAATAATGAGCGTCGTATGGACAGATGTCACCCGTATCAGATCAAGGGAAGAAAAGAAAAATGAGGAAAATCGTAACGGTACGAGAAAGCTGCCACTAGTGAGCAGACGTGAGTATTCATCTTTGCGCTATCATACCGCGCTGTTCATGACCGTCTAAGACGATCATGAACAGGATCATGTTAACGCATTTCAGCGCGCACGCGCTCCAGGTCGTCGGCGGTGTCTACGCCCGTGCCGGGCACCGCTTTGGCGACGGCGACATGAATTTTTTCGCCGTACCACAGCACACGGAGTTGCTCCAGCATTTCAATATGTTCCAGCGGGCTGGGTTGCCAGCTCACGTAACGGCGGATAAAACCCGCGCGATAGCCATAAATGCCCAGGTGACGAAGGCAAGTATCTCCTACCGTTTCCAGACTTTTTGCAAAGCGGTCGCGATCCCAGGGAATCGTCGCCCGGGAAAAGTAAAGCGCATAGCCTTCAGCATCCAGCACGACTTTTACCGCATTCGGGTTAAACGCTTCTTCGGCGCTGTGAATCGGCACCGCCAACGTCGCCATGCCAACCTGGTGCTGCGCCAGATTTTCCGCGACCTGGCGAATAATAACCGCCGGGATCATCGGCTCATCGCCCTGAACGTTCACAATAACGGTATCGTCGCTGAATCCGCACTTCTCTACCACTTCCGCCAACCGTTCGGTGCCGGACTGGTGATCGGCGCGCGTCATGCACACTTCGCCGCCAGCCGCTTCTACCGCACGAGCCACGTCTTCATGATCGGTGGCAACAATAATGCGTTCCGCGCCAGATTCGCGCGCCCGCTCCAGGACATGAACAATCATGGGCTTACCATTAATATCCACTAATGGTTTTCCTGGCAGTCGGGTAGATGAAAAACGGGCCGGAATGATGACGACGAAACTCATGATTTACTCTCATCAGATGTCAGGGCGCGAGCTTCATTTTCCAGCAATACAGGAATGCCGTCGCGTAACGGGAAAGCGAGATTATCCAGTTTGCAAATTAATTCTTGCTGTTCCTGGTTATACCAGAGTTTGCCGTTACATACCGGGCAGGCGATGATTTCAAGCAGACGATGATCCATAGTTCCTCCAGATGGACCGGATTGTGAATCCTTCAATATTAACATAATCGGTTATGGTGCAGGGTCTATTTCCCAGCCATGACGCATGGCGCTAAACAGGCCTGGCGGACATTGTCCCAGCGTCACGCGCGATGCCCGTTGCCAGGCAGCAAACGCGCTAATCGCCTGCCAGATTCCTTTTTGCAGACTAACGCCAGGGCGAATATCGTCCTCCAGATACAGCGAGATAACCTCAAGCACCCCCGTTTTACGGTGCATTTTGGCATCCATTCGCCCGACTAAACGGCCCTGGTATAATAGCGGCAGCACAAAATAACCGTACTGGTGCTTCGCCGCAGGCGTATAACATTCCAGCCGATAGTTAAATCCGAAGAGCTGCGCTGCCCGCTTGCGATCCCATACCACAGGATCGAAAGGCGACAGCACTGCGCTATGGGTCGCCTTTAAGACGTTATTCAGCGCTGGTTCCAGCTGCGAAAGAAGATCGGCATGAAGCCACATCCGCCCCAACGTTTCCACCTCGACCGGAATAATCTGCTGCTGTTCCGCCCGGCTCTCCCGCCATCCCTTCAGGTCAGGACGTTTCAGGCGGTAGTAATCCGCCAGCCACTGTTCACGGAAAATCCCCAGACTGCGCGCGCTATTATCCAGCATCAGGTTTTCCGCCTGCGACTGTGACAGTCCATCGCGTTCATCATCCCAGTGCAGCATCACACGGGGCGTTAAATCATATACACGTTGAAAATTACGCCGCTCAACAACCATGACTTTTCCGGCGGTAAATAAACCCTCAGGTGGCGTTTATGTGGTTTCCATTCCCACCAGCCGATGACGCCTTTCCGCGCATGTTCAAAATCGGCAGAACGCACCGGACCGTGCTCCTGAATATGCCGCACTAGCTGTTCTATTTCTTCCGCGTGCTCATGCATCCATGCCGCGCGATATTTCCAGCCCATCTTTTCCGGCGACAGCATACGATGGCGGATAAGTTTAAAGTCGCGGCGTGGTAAGAAACAGGCCTCATGCGCCCAGTATTCCATTAACTCTCCGCGTCGCAGCGCCTCATCCAGCCAGGCCTGCGGGTACGAACCGAGACGGCTAAACAGCACCAGATAGGGGCTACGTGCGACAACATTGATGGTATCAATTTGCAGCAACGCCATGCGTGAGATGGCGGCAAGAACATCGCCAGGCAGCACGTTACGGCGTGGCTTTTTCAATAGCCCCTGCGCAGCAAGGTGAAGACACCGGGCCTGGGAAAGGAAAGGTACGGCAATGACATTCATGACTCCATAAATTCATCACTGCCGCTGCATTGGGGGACGCTAGCGAACCAGCGAGGTGATATGTTCAAGCAACTTATCAGGCTGCTCACCGGACAAACGCGCATCAACCGGTAAGAACCACCAGTTATCTTCGGCAAAAGCACGGCATTTCACCGCGTCTTTTTCCGTCATTACCAGGGTCTGTCCTTCACCGACCAACGCCTGAACGTCAGCAGGGGCGAGCGTTTGATGATCCGCCAGCGGGACACACTTTTGCGGATGCGCGCCACAGGCTTCCAGCGTGGCGAAAAAGCGCGGCGGATGACCGATGCCCGCCATCGCCACAATATTGCTCAGCTGCGCTACATCGCAACGCGCTCCCGTACGTAAGTTCACCGCCAGTCCAGGCGCTAGCTGCATGGGTATTTCGCCTGCCCGGGCGACGCCGCCATTGACGATAGCGGCGTCCACGGTTTTCAGGCGACTGGCGCGTTCGCGCATAGGGCCGGCAGGAAGCCACCAGCCGTTGCCAAAACGGCGCACCCCGTCAATCACCACAATTTCAATATCTCGCGCGAGTCGGTAATGCTGCAACCCATCGTCGGTGATAATAATCTGCAGATTATGCGCCGCCAGAATCGCTTTCACCGCCGCGGCGCGTTCAGGCGCCACCGCGACAGGCGCGCCGGTCCGCTGATAAATCAATACCGGTTCATCTCCCGCTTCTGCGGTTGTCGTCTCAGGCGTCAGGAGCAGCGGATAAGCGGCAGCTTTCCCGCCGTAGCCGCGGGAAACGACCCCCACGCGCACGCCACGCTGTTGCAGCTTTTCCACCAGCCAAATGACTACGGGGGTTTTACCGTTACCGCCAGCCGTAAGATTCCCTACCACAACCACCGGTACCGGCGCTCGCCAGGCGCGTTTAAAACCAAGCTTATAGCTCAGACGAATCGCCCCGCTCACCAGGCCATACAGCCAGGAGAGCGGCAGTAGTAACCGCCATAGCGGGGATTCACCCGACCAGATACGCGCAATCATTGGCCAAATTGCATCTTATGTAGCTGGGCGTAAACGCCGTGTTGCGCCAGCAGCTCGCTATGAGTGCCGCGCTCAACGATAATACCGTCTTCGACTACAACGATCTCATCCGCCTGTTCGATGGTGGAGAGACGGTGCGCAATCACCAGAGAGGTACGGTTTTTCTGCAGCTCATCCAACGCTGCCTGAATCGCACGTTCAGATTCGGTATCCAGCGCGGACGTAGCTTCATCAAGGATCAGAATCGGGCTGTCGCGCAGTAAGGCGCGGGCGATCGCGATACGCTGGCGCTGACCGCCGGAAAGCAGTACGCCGTTTTCGCCGATGATGGTATCCAGGCCATTATCCATCTTATTGATAAAGTCCATGGCATAGGCCATGCGC
The DNA here is from genome assembly GCF_050574145.1 of Salmonella sp. GDC200615. Lineage (NCBI taxonomy): Bacteria > Pseudomonadati > Pseudomonadota > Gammaproteobacteria > Enterobacterales > Enterobacteriaceae > Salmonella > Salmonella sp. GDC200615. The sequence continues at coordinate 2,904,053 of NZ_CP192247.1, forward strand.
GCCGCCTCTTCAATCTGCTCGCGGCTGTATTCTTCCGTCCGGGCATAAGCAATGTTATTGGCGACCGTGTCGTTAAACAGATGCACGTTTTGCGAAACCAGCGCCACCTGATTACGTAGAGAGGCCAGAGTGTATTCGCGTAGATCGTGACCATCCATCAGGATGTGCCCTTCATCAATATCGTAGAAACGGGTGATCAGACTGGCGATAGTTGATTTACCCGATCCGGAACGCCCCACCAGCGCCACGGTTTTCCCGGCAGGAATTTTCAAATTGATGTTACGCAATGCCGGCACTTCACGGCCCGGGTAAGTAAACGTCACATTGCGGAATTCGAGATCGCCGGTCGCGCGGTCAATGACACGTTTACCTTCATCTTTCTCCTGTTCGCTATCCAGAATCGCAAACAACGTTTGACAAGCCGCCATCCCACGCTGGAACTGCGCGTTAACGTTTGTCAGCGATTTTAATGGACGCATCAGCGCGATCATGGAGGAGAACACCACGGTGATGGTCCCTGCCGTCAGGCTATCCATTACGCTTGGGAAGCTCGCAGCATAGAGGACAAACGCCAGCGCCAGCGAGGCAATGAGCTGAATGATAGGATCGGAAATTGACGAGGCAGAGACCATTTTCATGCCTTGCAGTCGCATCTTATTGCTGACTTTATCAAAGCGTTTAGTTTCGACTTCCTGACCGCCAAAAATCAGTACCTCTTTGTGTCCTTTCAGCATTTGTTCAGCGCTGGTAGTCACTTGTCCCATCGTGTTCTGCATATTTTTACTGATGCTGCGGAACCGCTTTGAGACAACGCGAATCGCAATCGACACAATCGGTGCTAAAACAACCAGGATGATCGACAACTGCCAGCTGTAATAGAACATCATGATAAACAATCCGATGATCGATGCCCCTTCACGCACCACGGTAATCAGTGCGCCAGATGAAGAAGAGGCAACCTGTTCTGAATCGTAAGTAATACGCGACAGCAGCGTACCGGTAGACTGTTTATCAAAGAAGGCGACGGGCATTCCCATCATATGGCCAAACAGGCGACGGCGCATGGTCATTACCACCTTGCCTGACACCCATGAAATACAGTAGCTGGAGATATAGCTAGTGATGCCTCGTAATATCATCAGCCCAATAACCACCAGCGGCATCCACAGCAACACTGAGCGATCCGTTTTACCGAAACCATCATCCAGTAATGGCTTGAGGAGCGATAGCATGAAGGTATCGCTGGCTGCGTTGAGAATTAACGCTATGCCCGCCACGATCAGACCTGCTTTAAAAGGCGCTATGGTTGGCCACAGTCGGCGGAAGGTCTGCCACGTAGAGAGATCTTTATCGTTATGCATTCAAAAAACCAGCATTTGTTGAAATAGCCGCATATTCTACCCGTTATCCTCGGACACGCCAAACCACTGATGATACCAGCGAGGTAAAATTTGATCCCGTAAGCCTTGTATGCGCCAGCCCTGCGGAGAAAACAGCAGCGAAATTTGCCCCTGGTGGGGTGTATCAAACCACTGATACGCCTGCTGTCGGTAGCGCTGTTTTACCTTGCGGGACGGCAGCCGCCATGCGTTATAGCGCGATGCGGACGCCAGCGCCGCTTCACCATGTACGCGCTGAATAAATGGTAGCGACGACGACGTATTACTACCATGATGCGGCACCTGGATAAACGTCGCCGCAAGATGTCGCCAGTAACGACTTAGCATTTTTTGTTCAGCGCCCGCTTCAATATCGCCCGTGAGCAGGATGCTATGTACGCCGTCATCCACTTTGACCACACAGGAGCGGTTATTTCCTCGATCGGCACTTTCGCGTAACGGCCAGTGCGCCTGAAACGTTAGCCCCTGCCATTGCCACTGCTCACCGCGAAAACAGGGCAAATGTCCCTGCCAGCCTAACGGGCTGCGAATCCACATTGACGGCCAGACCTGCTGTAGCGAACGCAGCCCGCCCCGATGATCCAGATGCTCATGACTCAAAATAACGCCCTCCGGCGTCAGATTATGCCAGCGCAACCAAGGAATAATAACCTGTTGCCCGCTGTCGCCCTCCGGCCATGCCCGACCGGTATCGTAGAGTATTACTTTATCGCCCCTGACGATCGCTATCGCCAGCCCCTGACCGACATCCAGCATATGCACCTGCCATCCGCTGGCGTTTATCGGCCGCCAGAGTGGCCAGCTCATCAACAATAACCCGCATAAACAGACCGCCGGACAGGTATGCCAGACGTTTAATCGCCACGCGATAAGCGTTAGCCAGGGTAAAAGCGTCAGCCACTGCCAACGGTTATCAATATTGACCCAGCCCTGCGGTAAAGCATTCAACAGGTAAAATAGCGCGGCTAACGCGCGATCGGTCAGGTACCATACCCACTCTTCAAGAAAAAACGGCCCGGTTAAATGCAGAATCATTCCCGCCAGGATGAGCGGAACCGTCACAAATGTGACCCAGGGTACGGCAAAAAGATTCGCCAGCATTGCGGTAACGCTTATGCCATGAAAAAGCGCCACCTGGAGAGGCAAAAGCAGAAGTGTAATGCCTGCCTGTAGGTGAAGCAGGTTAAGCAACCAACGTAAGCCCCGTGGAAAATTTCCGTTTGGCGCAGGAAACCACTGATACCAGAATAACAGGCCGGCAACCGCAAATGCTGACAGCCAAAGACTTTGTGATATAACCGCCACAGGATCGGCGAAAATAATCGCGGCCAGACAGCAGCACCAGACTTGCCAGCCGCTCCACTGTCGTCCGCTTAATTTTAATCCTCCCCAGACGCTCAGCGCCGCCACCGTGCGCAGCGCAGGCGGTTGTAAGCCGGTAAGCCAGGCATAACATATCGCGCAAAGAATGCCGCCCAGCAATGGCGTCTGCCAACGAATCCATCTGACCGGCAAAAAGAATTGTCCGCCACGGATTAATCCGGCAGCCAATAACGCAGCAAAAGCGATATGCAGGCCGGAAATCGCCATCAAATGGGCAGTCCCCGTATCGCGCATAACGGCCTTCACCTCCTGCGACACCGCTCCCCGCTCCCCCATTCCCAACGCCAGAATAACCTGCTGCCACGGATAAGGCGCAAGCGTAGCGCGAAGCGAAGCAAGATAGCGCCCACGCAAGCTACACTCAGGGTTAATCGCTTTAGCCTGTAGAAAACGCCCGGTCAACGGTTGGTGCTGCGCCAGCGCGTAACGCTGGCTATCAAAACCGCCTTCGTTAAGCTGTCCGTGTACCGCTCTGACCTTCAGCGTCATCGCCCACTGCTGTCCGGCACACACTTCCGTGGGTAAGTACTGGCCATGCAGGACAATCCCTACAGCAGGAAAGAGTGGCTTTCCATGCAAATGGGTAATTCGCCCATAATGAGTGGTCATATGATCGGTGGCAGTAATGACGACTGTCGCCTCCTGCGTCGCAGCGGGCAGGACGTTTCCCGCCCAGATGGCCTGCCTGGCGGCAAATATCCCCCACATGAAAAAGAGCAAGGTTAATGCCGCGTAGCGCGCATAGTGATGGGGTATGAGGCAAAGCAAACATGCCAGACAAAACAGCACCGCGAGAATCCACGTATCAGGTAATACTGGCAATATCATGAGCGGAAGTATGCCGCATACTACGCATACGCTGACCGTCGTTATCTTCATAGACACCTCCCTGTGCGGGAAAGTGTGCAGGTTCAGGACGCCATTGTCTGGAGGGGATTTTGTGCTATACGGCGCGGATTCCAGGTTTTTTACCTGATAAATGTAAGACGCAGCAAAAAATGCGAAACGTTTTCCAGTTTTCGGTCGAATAGCGTTTGCGCCTGACGGCGTATAAATGAAAAAAGCACCCTGGACGGTGCTTTTTTCGGGTTCAAGTTTTGCGTTAAAACTTAACCGTAAATATTGGCGCGATCGCGCAGTTCTTTACCCGGTTTAAAGTGAGGAACGTATTTTCCTTCCAGTTCCACTTTATCGCCGGTCTTGGGGTTACGTCCGGTACGAGGCGCGCGGTAATGCAAAGAAAAACTGCCGAAACCGCGGATTTCAATACGCTCGCCCTGCGCAAGAGTCGAGGCCATATGCTCCAGCATCTCTTTTACCGCGTCTTCAACCGCCTTAGCGGGAATGTGAGATTGCTGGGTTGCAAGTCTTTCAATCAATTCTGACTTGGTCATAATTCCTCCGGTTCCTTAAAGGCAAATTGGCTGCAGCCGTGAGATTGATTAAGGGCGGCCGTAGCCGCCCTTAGTGCTTGATTACAGGCCGAAACCTGCAATCTGTCAAGTAATCTCGTTATACTTCGGACTAAAAGACCCGAAGTTTCAGAGGATTACTCGCCTTTAGCTGCTTTGAATGCTTCAGCCATTGCGTTGTTAGAGAAGTTTGCATCTTCCTGTTTGTTAACAGTTGCGATGGCATCTTTCTCGTCAGCTTCGTCTTTCGCACGAACAGACAGGCTGATTGCGCGGTTTTTACGATCAACGCCGGTGAATTTAGCTTCAACGTCGTCGCCAACGCTCAGAACCAGAGTCGCATCTTCAACGCGGTCACGGGATGCTTCAGAAGCACGCAGGTAACCTTCAACGCCGTCAGCCAGTTCTACGGTTGCGCCTTTCGCGTCAACTGCAGTGACTTTACCGGTTACGATAGCGCCTTTCTTGTTCAGAGCAACCCAGTTGTTGAACGGATCTTCTGCGAGCTGTTTAACGCCCAGGGAGATACGTTCACGTTCTGCGTCAACCTGCAGAACAACTGCAGCGATTTCGTCGCCTTTTTTGTATTCACGAACTGCTTCTTCGCCTGCAACGTTCCAGGAGATGTCAGACAGGTGAACCAGGCCGTCGATGCCGCCGTCCAGGCCGATGAAGATACCGAAGTCAGTGATAGACTTGATTTTACCTTCAACGCGGTCGCCCTTGTTGTGGGTTTCTGCGAACTGCTGCCACGGGTTAGATTTGCACTGCTTCAGACCCAGGGAGATACGACGACGTTCTTCGTCGATATCCAGAACCATCACTTCCACTACGTCGCCAACGTTAACCACTTTGGACGGGTGGATGTTTTTGTTGGTCCAGTCCATTTCGGAAACGTGAACCAGGCCTTCAACGCCTTCTTCGATTTCAACGAAGCAGCCGTAGTCGGTCAGGTTGGTCACGCGACCGGTCAGTTTGGTACCTTCCGGATAACGTTTAGCGATAGCAACCCACGGATCTTCGCCCAGCTGTTTCAGGCCCAGGGATACACGGGTACGCTCGCGGTCGAATTTCAGCACTTTCACGTTGATTTCGTCGCCAACGTTCACGATTTCGCTCGGATGCTTAACGCGTTTCCAGGCCATATCAGTGATGTGCAGCAGGCCGTCAACGCCGCCCAGATCAACGAATGCACCGTAGTCAGTGAGGTTCTTAACGATACCTTTAACTTCCATGCCTTCCTGCAGGTTTTCCAGCAGCTGATCGCGTTCTGCGCTGTTTTCGGATTCGATAACGGCACGACGAGAAACCACAACGTTGTTACGTTTCTGGTCCAGCTTGATTACTTTGAATTCAAGCTCTTTGCCTTCCAGGTGCAGAGTGTCACGCACCGGACGAACGTCTACCAGAGAACCTGGCAGGAACGCGCGAATACCGTTCAGCTCAACAGTGAAGCCACCCTTAACTTTGCCGTTGATAACACCGGTAACAGTTTCAGCATCTTCGTAAGCTTTTTCCAGCGTGATCCATGCTTCGTGACGTTTAGCTTTCTCACGAGAGAGCAGAGTTTCACCGAAGCCGTCTTCTACTGCATCCAGAGCAACGTCAACTTCGTCACCAACCTGGATTTCCAGTTCGCCCTGGGCGTTTTTGAACTGCTCAGCCGGAATGGCAGACTCAGATTTCAGACCGGCGTCAACCAGTACTACGTCTTTGTCGATAGCAACAACAACACCACGAACGATGGAACCCGGGCGGGTTTCGATTTCTTTTAAGGATTCTTCAAAGAGTTGAGCAAAAGATTCAGTCATGTTTAATCTTCAGGTTTCATATTTAACGTCCACCTGGCTCCGTGCCGGATGGGGTTGTTTAACATACCCGCTGTCAATCCTTTGCAACGGGGGTACTACAAATTCGGTCGCATTTAAGCGAGAGCCAATTTTTGGCGCGCATATTGTAACGCTTTTTCAATCACTTGCTCAATGCTTAATCGGGTAGAATCCAAAACTAATGCATCAGCAGCAGGAACTAACGGCGCTACAGCGCGATTACGATCGCGATCGTCGCGCTCCTTGATCTCGGCCAAAAGGCGTTCAAAGTTAACACTAAAGCCATTCTCCTGCAACTGTAGCATACGTCGATGCGCACGTTCCTCCGAGGAGGCGTCAAGGAAAATTTTTACCGGCGCATCCGGGAAGACCACGGTCCCCATATCGCGTCCATCGGCGATTAAACCAGGCGCTTCGCGGAATGCGCGTTGGCGGCGAAGAAGCGCTTCACGCACGCGTGGGAATGCTGCCACCTGGGATGCCGCGTTCGCGACTTCCTGCGTACGGATTTCGCCGCTAACGTCCTCGCCTTCCAGGATAACTTCCAGGTTGCCGTCCGTTGAGACGAAACGCACGTCCAGATGGGACGCCAGCGGCACCAGCGCATCTTCAGAGGCGAGATCGACATGGTGATGCAATGCCGCCAGCGCCAGTACGCGGTATATCGCGCCGGAATCCAGCAGATGCCATTGCAATGCTTCCGCCATTGCTTTGCACAAGGTGCCTTTACCTGCACCGCTTGGGCCATCAATGGTTATTACCGGGGCAATTGCCGTCATCTTTATCTCCTTAAACAGGCGTACCGTTAACGTAAACGCCGCGCATTATACGCGCCAACGCTCGCGACCGTTAACGTTGCGTGCAAAAACCAGTTTTGTCTGTAATCAGATGCGGAATAATTGCGCAATTATAGCGGGCCGGCGAGAAACCAGCCCGAAAGATGACAATGATTTACTTTTTATCTTCGGCAATTCTGTCGCGCATATGCTGCGCGCGATCGGCTGAAGCCGGGTGGGAGTCCATCAATGATTTTGCATGACCTGCGTCCATTGTGGCGAATTTATCGAATGCCGTGACTAAGCCCTGGGTGTTAATCCCGCGTTTTTTCAGCAGATCGTAAGAGAAGTCATCCGCATCCGACTCCTGACTGCGAGAAAACGCCGAATTGATGACGCCTTCCGCCAGATCGCCCAATTGAGACTGGGAAAGCTGCGCTGCGACGCCGCTGGTGGCGGAAATCGCATCGCGAGCCGCCAGCGTGGCATAAGCGGTCTGCATTGCCTTGCGAGAGTGCCCTAAAGAGACATGGCCCAGTTCATGGCCCAGTACGCCTTCAATTTCATTATCGGTCATCAGATCCATCAGGCCGGAGTATACGCGAACGCAACCGTTCGCCATCGCCCATGCGTTGATATCGCTGGTCATATAGACTTTATAGCTAACCGGCGTACCGTCAATGTTGTTACCCAGCGCTTTGGCGATTTTGCTCAGACGTTTGGTGTATTTGCTTTTCGAACCTGCCAGTTGATTCTCGCTGTCCATTTGTTTACAGGCATTATTAGATAATGCCTTAACATCCGCATCGGACAGTGTGGCGGCTTTGTAGGCTGACATGCCTGAACTGGCGATTAAATTGCCATTCACGCCATTTTTACATCCTGCCAGTAGCGTGGCGGAAATCGCCACCGCCAGTAGTAATGATTTATTTTTCATACTAATCTTCCGTTGATAACTATTATAAAAAACACATAAATCAATGTGTTAAATCATCAACAAATTAGCATTAGTCATAATTATAAAAATAGTGCGAATACGGACTCGGCGCGCCAGCCCGTCGACTGGCGCAACAGAAGACTTAGGCAGGCGTACTCATTCGCGCCAGTTGTTCGAAATAATCAGGGAACGTTTTTGCGGTACATTTAGGGTCCAGGATCGTAACTGGCGTATCGGACAGTGCGACCAGTGAGAAGCACATCGCCATACGGTGGTCGTTGTACGTGCCAATATCCGCGTGTTGGAGCTTCGCCGGCGGCGTGATACGAATATAGTCGTGCCCTTCTTCGACTTCAGCGCCCACTTTACGTAGCTCGGTCGCCATCGCGAGCAGGCGATCGGTTTCTTTCACTCGCCAGTTATAAATATTGCGCAACGTCGTGGTTCCTTTCGCAAACAGCGCCGTGGTGGCAATCGTCATCGCCGCATCCGGAATATGGTTCATATCCATATCTATGGCGTGCAATTCACCGCGCGTGCAGGCAATAAAATCATCGCCCCAGGTAATGGTCGCGCCCATTTTCTCCAGCACATCGGCAAAACGAATATCGCCCTGCATACTTTTGCGGCCAATTCCGGTCACTTTTACCGTGCCGCCTTTTATCGCCCCGGCGGCGAGAAAATAGGACGCTGACGAGGCATCGCCCTCGACCAGATAGCGACCTGGAGAGTGATACTGTTGACCTCCCTTCACGACAAATTGTTGGTAGTGGTGGTTCGCTATCTCCACGCCAAAGGTTTTCATTAAATTTAGCGTGATATCGATGTAAGGTTTTGATACCAGTCCGCCTTTAACGCGAATAATTGTGTCTTTAGGGGCCAGCGGCGCCGTCATCAGCAGAGCGGTCAGGAACTGGCTGGAAACGCTACCATCAACCTCAATGTCGCCGCCGATAAAACCGCCGCGCAGACGCAGGGGCGGATAATTTTCCTGCTCCAGGTAATCAATATTCGCCCCGCCCTGACGCAGCGAATCAACCAGATGGCCTATCGGACGCTCTTTCATACGCGGTTCGCCGGTTAACACTATCTCATTTTGCCCCAGACATAGCGCTGCCGCTAACGGACGCATCGCGGTTCCGGCATTACCGAGAAACAGTTCCAGAGCGCCTGGCGCACGTAATGGGCCGCCATTACCCGTGATATCACAGCGGGTGCGATCGGCAGAAAGGGTGTAATTGATCCCCAACGCGCTCAGGGCATTGAGCATATGGCGGACGTCATCGCTATCCAGCAGATTCGTCAGAACGGTTTTACCACAAGCTAAAGCCGCCAGGAGCAAAGCACGGTTTGAAACACTTTTGGAGCCAGGTAAATTAATGGCGCCATCGACCCGCACGATGGGTTGTAACGTCAGGGATTCCATGAAACTCAACTCTCAAAAAACAGAAATAAAAACCCCACAGACTGGCCGTGGGGATGAAAAAAGAAACGAATTAGCCGTGGCGACGCTCAAAATCGATCATGAAATCGGTTAGCGCTTTTACCCCTTCAATCGGCATGGCGTTATAGATAGAGGCGCGCATCCCGCCAACAACACGGTGCCCTTTTAAGGCGTGCAGACCGGCGGCGAAAGACTCTTCCAGAAAGACCTTGTCCAGCGCATTGTCCGCTAACTGGAACGGAACATTCATCCGCGAACGGTTGGCCTGTGCGACATCGTTACGGTAGAAATCGCTGTTATCAATCACACCGTACAGCAACTCCGCTTTTTGCTGATTGATTTTGTGCATCGCCGCCACGCCGCCCTGCGCTTTCAACCATTTGAACACCAGACCGGAAAGATACCAGGCGAAAGTCGGCGGCGTATTAAACATCGAGTCGTTATCATTCAGGACGGTGTAGTCGAGGATGGACGGGCAGCTCTCATGCGCCTTGCCTAACAGATCCTCCCGGACGATAACCAGCGTCAGTCCTGCCGGACCGATATTCTTCTGCGCGCCAGCATAAATTACGCCATAGCGAGAGACGTCCAGCGGCGCAGACAGGATGGTAGAAGAAAAATCCGCCGTGACGACCACTTCCGGGCCAAAATCCGGCGTTTCATCGATGGCGATGCCGTCAATGGTCTCATTCGGGCAATAGTGTAAATAAGCGGCGTTATCGGAAAGCTGCCACTCGCGCATCGGTTTTACGGCACGTTTGCCGTCAACGGTGATTTTGGCGTCGATAATCTGCGGCGCACAGTATTTTTTGGCTTCTTTGATGGCGCTCGCCGCCCAGTAACCAGCATCGACATAATCCGCCGTGGTTTTATCGCCCAGCAGATTGAGCGGCACGCCAGCAAACTGCCCGCGACCGCCGCCGTGACAAAATAAAACTTTATAGTTGGAGGGGATATTAAGGAGATCGCGAAAATCCTGCTCCGCCTCTTCAGCGACCTGGATAAACTCTTTGCCTCGATGGCTAATTTCCATTACCGACGTACCAAGACCGTGCCAGTCACGCAGTTCCTGTTGCGCCAGTTTAAGTACTTCCGCCGGTAGCATCGCCGGACCTGAACTAAAATTAAAGACCTGAGCCATTTCCCCTCACCACGCTGCATTGTTTCCTGCCTGACAGACATCAGGCAAACGTTATTCATGTGAATATCGGTTTTATCATTCAGTGACACGCGCCGCAATGGGTAAAACAATGCGAGGAGAAAATGCGGCATGCGTCACACAACAGAATCTTCCGGTTTAACCGTATAAATCCGATATTTTCGCTGTTAAACAACGCGTTTAGCCCGGCTTGCCTTCGTCCATTCTGGATTTGCGCAGCGCGGACATAATTGCTTTTCCCCGATATTCATGCGTATCACTTCACTGCAACGTACGCAGGCATAGTCGCCAGCCTCCGGCGCCACGATAAAGCGTGGCGTACAGTGCTCAGGAAGAATGCTTAACCCCGGCTTAACGTCTTTATTTTCAAAGAAATAGACGCTGATTTGTCCGTTTGTCTCCAGGATGGCCAGTCTGACCTGCCCCAGTTGCTCAACGCCATTCAAGCGAAGCTCCATAAAAAACTCAAACTCCGTCATGTTCGAGCGCTGCAGTTTTTCCCACGCCAGTTCGCCGTCTTCAACAATGACCACCGACTTGCCTTCCAGCAGATCTTCCAACTTTTCACTATGCGCCATCAGCCACATGACCAGGCGATAGAGCAGCGCCAGGGTGATGAATACCACCAGAACAGGGAGCATCGGAACGTCATCATAAAACGCGACGTCGCCTGCCGCCGATCCCAATGTCAAAATGATCAGCACTTCAAAAAGCGACATTTGCCGTACGCCGCGTCGTCCTGTCACCTTTAAGAAAAGAAACACCAGAACAAAGGTGTAAAAGCTACGCAGCGCCACTTCCCCCAAAAACGCTACCGGCACGTTATCCAGCGCCATTCGTTGCAAATCAAATGCTTTCATTTTTTATGCTCTTCCTGTGAATGCCAGTGTAAAAGCATAGCCAATACTTTTATTTCCGCCGATGTCCCGGCGAGATAGCGCCCGTCACATAAAACCCGTATCATTGCGCGCTTTCCGTACGACAAAAGTGATTTTCATGACGCAAACATTTATTCCCGGCAAAGACGCCGCGCTGGAAGACTCCATCGCCCGCTTCCAGCAAAAGTTACTCGACCTCGGCTTTCACATCGAAGAGGCCTCCTGGCTGAACCCGGTGCCAAACGTCTGGTCAGTGCATATTCGCGATAAAGAGTGCGCGTTATGCTTTACCAACGGAAAAGGCGCGACCAAAAAAGCGGCGCTGGCCTCGGCGCTGGGCGAATACTTCGAGCGTCTGTCAACCAACTACTTCTTTGCTGATTTCTGGCTTGGCGAAACGGTCGCCAATGGGCCATTCGTGCATTACCCGAACGAAAAGTGGTTCCCGCTGACTGAAAATGACGACGTACCGGAAGGCTTGCTTGATGCCCGTCTGCGCGCGTTTTACGATCCGGAAAATGAACTCACCGGAAGCCAGTTAATTGATCTTCAGTCCGGCAATGAAGCTCGCGGCGTCTGCGGCCTGCCATTTACCCGTCAGTCCGATAACCAGACCGTGTATATTCCGATGAATATCATCGGCAACCTGTACGTCTCTAACGGAATGTCCGCCGGCAATACGCGTAATGAAGCCCGCGTTCAGGGACTGTCGGAAGTCTTCGAGCGTTATGTGAAAAATCGCATCATTGCGGAAAGTATCAGTCTGCCGGAGATTCCCGCAGAGGTGATGGCGCGTTATCCGGCGGTAATGGAGTCAATCGCCACGCTGGAAGCCGAGGGTTTCCCGATTTTCGCCTATGACGGCTCGCTGGGCGGTAAGTATCCGGTTATCTGCGTCGTGCTGTTCAACCCGGCTAACGGTACCTGCTTTGCTTCTTTTGGCGCCCATCCTGACTTTGGCGTTGCGCTGGAGCGTACAGTGACCGAGCTACTCCAGGGACGCGGTCTGAAAGATCTTGATGTCTTCACGCCACCAACGTTCGATGATGAAGAAGTCGCGGAGCACACTAATCTGGAGACCCACTTCATCGACTCCAGCGGCCTGATTTCCTGGGATCTGTTCAAACAGGACGCCGATTATCCGTTCACGGACTGGAGTTTTTCCGGCACTACCGAAGAAGAATTCGCCACGCTGATGGCCATCTTTGCTGCTGAAGATAAAGAAGTTTACATTGCCGATTACGAGCATCTCGGCGTATACGCATGTCGTATTATCGTACCGGGAATGTCTGATATTTATCCTGCCGAAGATCTGTGGCTGGCCAACAACAATATGGGTAGCCATCTTCGTGAGACTCTGCTTTCGCTGCCCGGTAGCGCCTGGAATAAAGAAGATTATCTCAATCTGATTGAACAATTGGATGAAGAAGGTTTTGACGATTTCACCCGCGTGCGTGAACTGTTGGGTCTGGCGACCGGAGCGGACAATGGTTGGTATACACTGCGCGTCGGCGAATTAAAAGCAATGTTAGCGTTAGCGGGCGGCGATTTGGAGCAGGCGCTAATCTGGACAGAATGGACGATGGAGTTCAATTCGTCGGTCTTTAGTCCGACACGCGCAAACTATTACCGTTGCCTGCAAACTCTGCTGCTCCTGTCGCAAGAAGATGCGCGTCAGCCACTGCAATATCTCAATGCTTTTATAAAAATGTATGGCGCAGAGGCTGTAGAGGCCGCCAGCGCCGCGCTTAGCGGTGAAGCGGCTTTTTATGGACTACCGGCTGTCGACCACGATCTACAAGCGTTCCCGGCGCATCAGTCCTTGTTAAAAGCGTATGATAAATTACAGCGCGCGAAAGCGGCATACTGGTCAAAATAAGGCCATATGAGTGACTTAGGGTAGGTTTACCCTCTCGGCTGCGTTATATTACGGGGCGCCTTTGCGGCCCCGTTTTATTTATTTTCGCTAAACGGCGAAAAATGTAATAACAAGGTTAAATATTGGTTGTTGATATTAAATTAATTGACATAGTGATGTTACTTTATTTGTTGATTACTCCATATTAATTAACCGTGCAGCAGGAGGAGTCAGGAAAAAATTCAACTCTATTTATAATTTTTAAAATTTATTTTTATTAGGATAATCAAAAAGTTACACCGTAATTGCATAAAAGCCATGCGACTTACGGGCCTATAAGCCAGGCGAGATATGATCTATATCAAATTCTCATCTATAATGCTTTGTTAGTATCTCGTCGCCGACTTAATAAAGAGAGAGTTAGTGTGAAAGCTGACAACCCTTTTGACCTTTTACTCCCTGCAGCAATGGCCAAAGTGGCTGAAGAAGCAGGCGTCTATAAAGCAACGAAACATCCGCTTAAGACTTTCTATCTGGCGATTACCGCCGGCGTATTCATTTCAATTGCCTTTGTTTTTTATATTACTGTGACAACCGGTACTGGCGCGATGCCTTATGGCATGGCGAAACTTATCGGGGGTATCTGTTTCTCTTTGGGACTGATTCTCTGTGTTATTTGCGGCGCTGATCTCTTCACCTCTACTGTTCTGATCGTTGTAGCTAAAGCTAGCGGTCGCATCACCTGGGGGCAACTGGCTAAAAACTGGCTAAACGTCTATTTTGGTAACCTGATTGGCGCTCTGCTTTTCGTGTTACTGATGTGGCTTTCCGGCGAGTATATGACTGCCAACGGTCAATGGGGACTTAACGTCCTGCAAACCGCCGACCACAAAATGCACCACACTTTTATTGAAGCTGTCTGCCTCGGTATTCTGGCGAACCTGATGGTTTGTCTGGCCGTGTGGATGAGCTACTCAGGTCGTAGCCTGATGGACAAAGCGTTCATCATGGTACTGCCCGTCGCCATGTTTGTCGCCAGCGGTTTTGAGCACAGTATCGCAAACATGTTTATGATTCCTATGGGTATTGTAATACGCGATTTTGCTACACCGGAGTTTTGGACCGCGGTTGGTTCGTCTCCGGAAAGTTTTTCTCACCTGACCGTGATGAGCTTCATCACTGATAACCTGATTCCGGTCACGATCGGTAATATTATCGGCGGCGGTTTGTTGGTCGGGTTGACATACTGGGTCATTTACCTGCGTGGTAACGAGCATCATTAATCTGTTGATGCCCATTACATGCAGTAAATAAAAAATCCACTTAAGAAGGTAGGTGTTACATGTCCGAGCTTAATGAAAAGTTAGCCACAGCCTGGGAAGGTTTTACCAAAGGTGACTGGCAGAATGAAGTAAACGTCCGTGACTTCATTCAGAAAAACTACACTCCGTATGAGGGTGACGAGTCCTTCCTGGCTGGCGCTACTGACGCGACCACCAAGCTGTGGGACAGCGTAATGGAAGGCGTTAAACAGGAAAACCGCACTCACGCGCCTGTTGACTTTGACACCTCCGTTGCTTCCACCATCACTTCTCACGACGCTGGCTACATCAACAAAGCGCTTGAGAAAATTGTTGGTCTGCAGACTGAAGCTCCGCTGAAGCGTGCGATTATCCCGTTCGGCGGCATCAAAATGGTTGAAGGTTCCTGCAAAGCGTACAATCGCGAGCTGGACCCAATGATCAAAAAAATCTTCACCGAATACCGTAAGACTCACAACCAGGGCGTGTTCGACGTTTATACTCCGGACATCCTGCGTTGCCGTAAATCCGGCGTTCTGACCGGTCTGCCGGATGCGTATGGCCGTGGCCGTATCATCGGTGACTACCGTCGCGTAGCGCTGTACGGTATCGACTACCTGATGAAAGACAAATTCGCACAGTTTACGTCTCTGCAATCCGATCTGGAAAACGGCGTAAATCTGGAAGCGACTATCCGTCTGCGTGAAGAAATCGCTGAACAGCACCGCGCTCTGGGTCAGATCAAAGAAATGGCAGCTAAATACGGCTGCGATATCTCTGGTCCGGCGACTAACGCTCAGGAAGCAATCCAGTGGACTTACTTCGGTTACCTGGCTGCGGTTAAATCTCAGAACGGCGCAGCAATGTCCTTCGGTCGTGTATCCACCTTCCTGGATGCGTACATCGAACGTGACCTGAAAGCAGGCAAAATCACCGAGCAAGACGCACAGGAAATGATTGACCACCTGGTCATGAAACTGCGTATGGTTCGCTTCCTGCGTACTCCTGAATATGATGAACTGTTCTCCGGCGACCCGATTTGGGCAACCGAATCTATCGGCGGTATGGGCGTTGATGGCCGTACTCTGGTCACCAAAAACAGCTTCCGTTTCCTGAACACCCTGTACACCATGGGGCCGTCTCCGGAGCCGAACATCACCGTTCTGTGGTCTGAAAAACTGCCGCTGAACTTCAAGAAATTCGCCGCTAAAGTCTCCATCGACACCTCTTCTCTGCAGTACGAGAACGATGACCTGATGCGTCCGGACTTCAACAACGATGACTACGCTATCGCATGCTGCGTAAGCCCGATGATCGTTGGTAAACAAATGCAGTTCTTCGGCGCGCGTGCAAACCTGGCGAAAACCATGCTGTACGCTATCAACGGCGGCGTTGATGAAAAACTGAAAATGCAGGTTGGTCCGAAATCCGAACCGATCAAAGGCGATGTTCTGAACTTCGACGAAGTGATGGATCGCATGGATCACTTCATGGACTGGCTGGCTAAACAGTATGTCACCGCGCTGAACGTTATCCACTACATGCACGACAAGTACAGCTACGAAGCCTCTCTGATGGCGCTGCACGACCGTGACGTTATCCGCACCATGGCGTGTGGTATCGCAGGTCTGTCCGTTGCTGCTGACTCCCTGTCTGCCATCAAATATGCGAAAGTTAAACCGATTCGTGACGAAGATGGTCTGGCTATCGACTTCGAAATCGAAGGCGAATACCCGCAGTTTGGTAACAACGACGCTCGTGTAGATGACATGGCGGTTGACCTGGTAGAACGTTTCATGAAGAAAATTCAGAAACTGACCACCTACCGTGGCGCTATCCCGACGCAGTCTGTTCTGACCATCACTTCTAACGTTGTGTATGGTAAGAAAACCGGTAACACCCCGGATGGTCGTCGCGCTGGCGCGCCGTTCGGACCAGGTGCTAACCCGATGCACGGTCGTGACCAGAAAGGCGCTGTCGCTTCTCTGACCTCCGTTGCTAAACTGCCGTTTGCTTACGCGAAAGATGGTATTTCTTATACCTTCTCTATCGTTCCGAACGCACTGGGTAAAGACGACGAAGTTCGTAAGACTAACCTGGCAGGTCTGATGGATGGTTACTTCCACCACGAAGCGTCCATCGAAGGCGGTCAGCACCTGAACGTCAACGTCATGAACCGTGAAATGCTGCTGGACGCGATGGAACATCCGGAAAAATATCCGCAGCTGACCATCCGTGTATCTGGTTACGCAGTACGTTTTAACTCCCTGACGAAAGAACAGCAGCAGGACGTTATTACTCGTACCTTCACGCAGACCATGTAATGGGTTTGACTGAAATTACGCCATAAAAAGCGTACAAAAAAGGCTTCATATCAGTGGGGCCTTTTTAATGACTTTTTATATAAGCATATTGCGACAACTCGACTTTTCACTTATAAATAAAGTGTTATTATGTGATCTATATATTCTTCTTAGAATAGCATCAATTTCTCTTTTATTATTTTGATAATCATCATAATCCTTATTTAATACATCAGAAAACAGCATGGTGTTAGTTTCTATTAAATCAGATGACAATGACGGTTTATATGCTTGTAGCAGATAGCTAAGTGTTGGATGAACCATATCAAACAGGACTTCCCCCTCTAATTCCCAGTAACCTATTTTAAAAAATTGGGTAGTAATATTAAAAGACCCCATTTGAAGACAGCGTAGTTTATTCTTCTCCTCTTCAGTAAGAGTACCATTCCATTCAACACATTCCATTTTTCGATCTTCTCCAGATCGCATAAGCTTATAAACTTCATCCTTAACGTCATCATCCTCATTAACTGCATCTTTAAGTTTATTAGCAAATCCTTCTAATAATTCTGGATAGCGGGCAATTTTTTCTCCATACTTAATACATACTTTAAAAAACAACTCTTCTTCATCTTCTTCCATCACTTTAAAAATACAGTTTTCTGAAACATTGAGGAGACGATGCAAATTACATTTATCAATAACCTTGCCATCAATCTCAAATAAAACTTGTGTCTGATTCATATCAAAACGCATAACAAAGCGGTCTTGTTGAGATGGATTAGCATATTGTTTTAATTGTGTAAAGGCATGTATCTTCTCCATGCCGGTTATATCAACATTAAGTTCAGCTTGATTTTCACGTTTACATCCATGGATGAGTGTATATAATACCTCCAGCACCTCTTGTTTTTTGTGTGTTCTGAAGCAGTCCTTAAATCTATCCCATACCCCCATGTATAGCGCTTCTTCTTTATCAGGACTCATCAAACGGGCTAGCCGTGAATTATTAATTTCATAGTTATGACGATTACCAAAACTTAACGTAACTGGCATAATAACTCCCTTGATTATTTACCGCGAAAGCAAGATCCAATCCGTTGCTCTCATTTTTTGATTAAAACCACACTCTATTTAAGAGATTGAATCAGCCTGGGTTTAGAAATGACATCAGATTTACACCTGATTGCGCGTTGAATGCGACGCCAGGCGCTGGACAGCGCATAACGTTCTTTGGACACATCTGAATTATGTTGAGAATTATTTTCGTTCTGACCACAACAAAACGGCGCCAACCATTCGAAAAAAGAGGCGGATCATAAACAGCAAAACCAGGACGCTATGGATGATACACTTACAGTATGTATTGCGGTTGAGGCGTTACGAGCTGATGAATGAGCCAGAATTTCTGGCGGTGCGAGTTATGCAGCATAGATTTGCCGTATATTTTATACTGAATAGAGGTAAAATAGCTCCATTGCAGCACATTCTGGAACAGCCACACATTCTGTAGTCCAAAATTTACGCTCGCAGTACCGCTTTTTTACAGGATGCAACCCCCTTACCAGGGTGCTCAACATGCCCGGAATGTGTCCATAAACCCCATGTTATTTAGAGCTAGCCGAAGCGATATGAGTAACTTAACCAATTGTATTACAAATGAAAGTGTTGCAGTAACTGCTGATAAAAAGCCGGTTATTGGTCGCATTCACTCCTTTGAGTCCTGTGGCACCGTTGATGGCCCAGGCATCCGCTTTATTACCTTTTTTCAGGGCTGCCTGATGCGCTGCCTGTATTGCCATAACCGCGACACATGGGATACGCATGGCGGTAAAGAAATCACCGTTGAAGACTTAATGAAAGAGGTGGTGACCTATCGGCATTTTATGAATGCTTCTGGCGGCGGCGTGACGGCATCCGGCGGCGAGGCCATTTTGCAGGCAGAATTTGTACGCGACTGGTTTCGCGCCTGTAAAAAAGAAGGTATCCACACCTGTCTCGACACCAACGGCTTTGTGCGCCGTTATGACCCGGTGATTGATGAACTGTTGGACGTTACCGATCTGGTGATGCTCGATCTCAAGCAGATGAATGATGAGATCCACCAGAATCTGGTCGGTGTCTCTAATCACCGGACGCTGGAATTCACGCAGTATTTATCAAAGAAAAATGTGAAGGTCTGGATCCGTTACGTTGTCGTTCCCGGCTGGTCTGACGACGATGATTCCGCGCATCGCCTGGGCGAGTTTACCCGCGATATGGGTAATGTCGAAAAAATCGAACTGTTGCCCTATCATGAGCTGGGCAAACATAAATGGGTGGCAATGGGCGAAGAATATAAACTGGATGGCGTGAAGCCGCCTAAAAAAGAGACCATGGAGCGTGTAAAGGGTATTCTTGAGCAGTATGGTCATAAAGTGATGTATTAATCGCCTGCTATCTTACCCGCTTTTAAACGGCTACCCATGACGGTAGCCGTTTTGCTGTCTGGATAACGCTCTTACCGCTAAAATACCCGACCCCGCCATCAGACAGGCATGGTTAACAATATTGCGCTAACCAGGTATTAAATACAGAGTCGCTTATCTGCTGCTGGGTTGAAGGTCTGACAACTATTGCTGCCCCCGGCGCCTGTTAATACCGTGGTCTCCGCCTGGAACCCAGGCACCTGTAACCTTAAAAGGCGCTCGCCTGACAAGAGCGCCGTGGAAAAGAGCGTCGTTATGTGTTTCTACGCGCCAGCAGTGGGAAAATTAATCCCAACCCGACCAGGACAAAAGGCGTCACGATGTTCAACGTCAGCTGGAATGTCCACTCCGGCGTGAACGCCTCCATTTTGGGGAAAATACCGGTAAGGCAGGCAAACGCGGTGAAGGCAAAACACCATATTCCCACAGTTAACGCCAACGCCCGGTTGCGAATAAACACATATTCGGGTTTGTACTTTTGCGCCAGTCGAATGACGGCAATAAAGGCGACAAATACCCACAGATAGCGCAGCGGCATAACGACTGAATTGAGATTAAGCAGCCATTTGTACAGGTTGTTCATATCGCCGATGCCAAGCGTTGGCAACATAATCAAGATAGCGACCAACACTAATGTCAGCAAATAACCGTTAACAGGCGTACCTGAAGCGTTAGTACGACATAAGCGCTGCGGGATATATTTAGTGTCCGCATCACCCAGTAAAACTTTCAGTGGCGCATCAATAGAAAACACCAGCGCGGCGATTTGCCCCAGAGTATTGGCAATGGCATAAATCACCATTAATGAATTACCCATATGGTAATACTCACCCAATTTCTGGAATGCATAATATTGCCCATTAGTCATTAAATCGTCAGGTATATGCCGCGAATCAAACATCATTCCCATCGCCAACGAACCGAGGATAGCGCAGACCGCAACCATGACGGCTAAAAAGAGCATCCCCTTCGGAAATTCTTTTCCTGGATTCCGCG
Organism: Salmonella sp. GDC200615; assembly: GCF_050574145.1. Lineage (NCBI taxonomy): Bacteria > Pseudomonadati > Pseudomonadota > Gammaproteobacteria > Enterobacterales > Enterobacteriaceae > Salmonella > Salmonella sp. GDC200615. The sequence goes on from NZ_CP192247.1 coordinate 2,924,197, forward strand.
TCTGGTTGACATAAGGCGAGATCTTCTCTGCCCCACCAACCGCAAAGACCAACATAGAGATGGTGGTGATATAGGTAAAATCGATATGAGGAATAAATGACTGCCAGGTGATGTTAGTGGTCGCAATTTCAACGTTTGTAATTGCTGGCGCGGTCACTGCCATCACAACATATAAAATTGACATGATAAACATGGCAATCCCGGCCACAGACCCAACAACCTTTAGCGATTTCATCCCCCGGGAAGCAACCCACATAAAGAAAACAAACAATGCCAGCGTCAGCCCCTGCAAGGCAACGACGGTATATTCTTTTATCAACGAGCCGTCGCCTTTTAAAGCCCATCCCAATGCAATGAGTATCGCCTGCGGCTTTTGCGCCAGGTAGGGAATATGCACGACCCAATAGGTCCATGCCGCAAGGTAAGCCAACCCCGGCCCCATCGTATGCTTAATCCAGGTACTGACGCCCCCTTTTCCCTCTTTGAAGGTTGAGCCCAGTTGCCCCACGATTAAGGCATAAGGAATGAAATAGAGCGCAAAAATAAACACCCAGGAGAAGACAACCACTAACCCCTGGTTAGCATAGTTATTGACAACATTGCCGAATCCCCAAACGGTAATAAACGACATCAGGGCGATGTTGTACCATCGCAACTGTTTTTCCTGCACATTCGGCATAACGCGATCCTTCGTGAACACAATGCTATTACTATAAATGAAGCGGGGGATTATGCGCGGTAAAGACGAAGAGAGAAAATAGAGGAGCGCAAAATTATAACCTTCGGCACATTTTATTTTTCAGCAAAGCAAGAAAATTATGCAGGTCAATTATTTTACGTAAAACATAAACAAATAGTATGCAAGACTCACGTCCTGCATACGATTCAGAGAACAGTCAGATGTGGGCGACAGGATTAGGCGTCTGGCCGGCGTTACGTAACAGCATCAGCAGATAAATAAACGATACGCTGGCGATCATAATAAACAGCAGATTATCTGAATAATTCTGCATTAACATCGCAGCAAAAGACGGCCCCAACAGGCTCCCTACCGTATAACTTAACAACAGCGCCTGGTTCATTGCCACAAGCTGGTGATGTTCGACTTTTTCACAGGCCCAGGCCATTGCGACGGGATAAAGCGTAAAACCCGCCGCCCCCAGAATAAACAGAGCTGGCGCCATCGCCGCCTGGGTTAACATGGCAATACTACCGAGTATGACAACGAATACCTGTACGCGTAACACCAGCAAGCGACCAAATTTGTCCGCCAGACGTCCCATTGGCCATTGCCCCAAAATGCCGGCGCTCACCAGCACCGCCATCCAGAAACCGATGCTGGCGTTAGCCATCCCCTGATGCTTCAGATATAACGGCATCAGGCCATATAATGAACCAAGAACAATGCCGGAAATAATACAACCATTCACGCCAAGACGCGCCTGGCGTAGCTTCAGCATGGCGCTAATAGAAGAGGAATGACGTGCCTGCGTTTGCTGATTTACAATTCGGGTAAAGAGTAGCGGCAGAATTCCCGCCAGAATCATTCCGGTCACCCAGGGAAGGACGTGCAGCAATTCACCAGATACTTTACTGACCAATAATTGTCCAAGGAAGGTCCCCATGTAATAGGCCATCATATAGGCAGCCAGCAGGCGCCCGCGATTATGCGAGGTTCCGCTGCACATCAACGCACTTTCGACAACCACCCAAATCATGGCGCAGCCGATACCGGCAATAAAACGCCAGCTCATCCAGCTCCAGAACCCCACCATCACCCCCAACCCGACACAACCCGCGGCGAAGATCAGCGAGGCAAGATAATAGCTACGGTTAAACCCAATGCGTTTAATTAAATACCCGGTAAATAACGTCCCGACCAGATTGCCGGTAAAATAAGACGAGCTGACCATCCCCACCTGCCAGGTAGGAAGGTTTGCCTGAGCAAGCCACAGCGGCACAAGCGTATTCAGTACCGCAATGGCCAGGGTCAACAAAAGTAGCCCGCACAGCAAAAGCATGACGGGACGGGTATAGGTGGACATGAATAAAAACCGTGAGGAAGTTCAAATTTCATGCGCATCATGCCATCGCCAAAAACATTGTCAATCGGCTCCGCATGGGCGATTCTCAAGTTTTGAGACTATCGATTTGATTTACTTATTCTGCACGTGAATATATTGAAAGGCTAAAAATTCATCCCCTTGTTTTTATTGATCTAACCCGCAAAATCGGCGTTTTGTTCAGTCGAAAAATTTCATGGTTCCTTTAGCTTCGTTTTCTTCTCTATGGATTTATATGCGCCTTCTCCGCCCCGGTTATATTCCTTAGATTGATGGCGGCTAAAGGCGAATTCGGCCTGCACGTTCTGCAGGCCGAATGCGCGTCAACGCGTTAGCTGGCTACCGCCATGCCCACGGTCATATGCAGCCCATAGAATACGCCGCGGCCAATCAATTCCCCCGCCAGCATCAGAATGAAGGCGACAGAGAGCAACGGTACCGCAGGTTGATACCCTTTTAACTGTGGCACAATCCAGCAGCACAACGCCGCCGCAAGCAGCACCATACGCCAGGCCATCAGCGAACCATAATCCGGCACCAGAGCAGACGCCTGCTGAATGGAACTGTGAATCGTCGCCAGTTCCGCGCCCTGCATGGCCACCATAATGGCAATAACCACCAGCGCCAGCACCGACACCGCAGGCAACAAACGCATCGCCCAACCGTTCACGCCTGCGATGCGCAGCAGCAGATAACCCAGTAGCGGGCCCCCTATAAAGAGCGTCAGGAAGAAGCCCAGCGGCGTCCAGACGCTATACCAGGTCGGTACTGTATCGATGCTGTTATAGACGCGTACCATCATCCAGACGAAGACGACGCCCAGTACCATCGTGATAATCAGCCAGAGTGTGCGCAGTGCCGGCGGCAGCTTTTTCAGTACCGCCAGCAGCCAGCCAATCCCGCCGACCGCAAAAAACACCGAGCCGCTGGCAATTTCATTGCTCAGTGCGGAAGCACCCACGCGGTTAAGCGAGTTAAACGCGCGCATCGGCGAGCCCAGATGCAGCATCGAGGCGATAAAGCCAATCCCCATCAGCACCCACAGACCAAACATACAGGCGATCACCCGCTGCTGCGTTTCCGCGCGCAGGTCGCCCTTCATCAGCGCCAAAGCCAGAACAATAAAACCACCGGCCACGCACTGACCAAAGACCGTGAAGATCATCAACGGCCATTCATGCCATCCACTTCCCATCTTATACCTCCTTCGGATTGGCCAGATAACCGGTAGTGTCCCCGGTCGGGCGGCTGTTGGCGTTGGGTTTAATCACAATATTCGGCTTCGTGAAATGCGCGCGCGGTAACGGCGCGACGGCAGCCAGCTCACCGTGTTTTTTGCGCAGTTCGTCTATCGGGCCGAAATCCAGCGCCCGCAGCGGACAGGATTCGACGCAGATCGGTTTCTTACCTTCCGCCACCCGGTCATAACAGCCATCGCACTTGGTCATATGACCTTTGGCCGCGTTGTACTGCGGCGCGCCGTACGGGCAGGCCATGTGGCAGTAGCGGCAACCGATACAGACCTCTTCGTTCACCACCACAAAACCGTCATCGCGCTTGTGCATCGCGCCGCTCGGGCAGACTTTGGTGCAGGCCGGGTCTTCGCAGTGGTTACAGGAGATAGAGAGATAGTAGGCAAAGACGTTCTGGTGCCAGACGCCGTTATCCTCCTGCCAGTCGCCACCTGCATACTCATAAATGCGACGGAAGCTGACATCCGGGGTCAAATCTTTGTAGTCCTTGCAGGCCAGTTCGCAGGTTTTGCAACCGGTGCAACGGCTGGAATCAATAAAAAATCCATACTGGGTTGTCATCGGTTACTCCTTACGCCTTTTCAACCTGAACGAGGTTCGTATGTGACGGGTTCCCCTTCGCCAGCGGAGAAGGACGTTGGGTCGTCAGTACGTTAATACATCCGCCCTGATCCACGCGTTTTGCATCCGGGTCATACCATGCGCCTTCTCCCAGAGCGACCACGCCCGGCATCATGCGCGGCGTCACTTTAGCCTCGATATGAACTTCGCCGCGATCGTTGAAGATGCGGACTTTATCGCCATTGTTGATACCGCGTTTCTGCGCATCCATTGGGTTAATCCACATTTCCTGGCGACAGGCGGCTTTCAGTACGTCTACGTTGCCATAAGTGGAATGCACACGCGCTTTATAGTGGAAACCCGTCAACTGCAGCGGGAATTTATCCGTTAGCGGATCGTTATAGTTTTCAAAACCTGGCGTGTAGATCGGTAATGGATCGATCACGTCGCCTTCCGGCAGCTCCCAGGTAGCGGCGATATCCGCCAACGCCTGTGAATAGATTTCAATCTTGCCCGATGGCGTTGTAAGTGGATTCGCTTGCGGATCTTCGCGGAAGTCTTTATAGGCGACATGGTGGCCTTCGGGGTCGCGCTGTTTGAAGATGCCTTGCTTACGGAACTCCTCAAAGGTGGGCAGATTCGGAATGGATTTACGCGACTGTTCGTACAGATGACGCATCCACTCTTCTTGCGTCCGTCCTTCGGTAAACTGTTGTTCCACGCCAAGACGTTTCGCCAGTTCGCTGGTCATCTCATAAATCGTCTTACACTCGAAGCGCGGTTTAATTGCCTGGTCAGTGAAGATAACGTAAGACATGTTCCCGCAGGAGGCATCCAGCGCAAAGTCCATCTGCTCAGAAGCAGTGCAATCCGGCAACAGAATATCGGCGTATTTTGCCGACGAGGTCATATGACAGTCGATAACGACGATCATTTCGCATTTCTTGTCATCCTGCAGGATTTCGTGGGTGCGGTTAATCTCAGAGTGCTGGTTAATCAAACAGTTGCCAGCATAGTTCCAGATCATTTTAATCGGCACGTCCAGCTTATCTTTCCCCCGCACGCCATCACGCAGCGCCGTCATTTCCGGGCCGCGTTCAATGGCATCGGTCCACATAAACATGGAGATGCTGGTTTCAACCGGGTTTTCTAACGTGGGCATACGTTCAAATGGCAGGGCATAAGACCCTTCGCGCGCGCCGCTGTTACCTCCGTTAATCCCAACATTACCCGTCAGGATCGCCAGCATCGAGATGGCGCGCGTGGCGATTTCTCCATTAGCATGACGTTGTGGTCCCCATCCCTGGCAAATATAGGCGGGTTTAGCGCTGCCGATTTCTCGCGCCAGCTTAATAATGCGATCCGCCGGGATACCGGTAATTTGCGCCGCCCACTCCGGCGTCTTCGCGATACCGTCTTTACCCTAGCCCAGAATATAGGCTTTGTAGTGACCGTTTTTCGGCGCGCTGGCAGGCAAGGTTTTTTCGTCATAACCAACGCAATATTTATCCAGGAACGGCTGATCGACCATGTTCTCGGTGATTAAGACATATGCCAGACCATTGACCAGCGCCGCATCGGTACCTGGACGAATCGGAATCCACTCATCTTCGCGACCGGCGCCGGTGTCGGTGTAACGAGGATCGATAATGATCATCCGCGCGTTTGATTTCTGCCGCGCCTGTTCAAGATAATACGTTACACCGCCCCCGCTCATGCGGGTTTCGCCAGGGTTATTGCCAAACAATACCACCAGCTTACTGTTTTCAATGTCGGACGGACTATTGCCATCCGCCCAGCCGCCATAGGTGTAGTTCAGACCCGCTGCGATTTGCGCGGAAGAGTAATCACCGTAGTGATTAAGATAACCGCCGCAGCAGTTCATCAGACGAGCGACCAGCGTTTTTCCTGGCGGCCATGAACGTGTCAAAGTGCCGCCCAGCGTTCCCGTGCCATAGTTCAGATAAATGGACTCGTTGCCATACTCTTTGATAAGACGCTGCATATTGGTGGCAATGATATCGTAGGCTTCGTCCCAGCTAATACGCTCAAATTTACCTTCGCCGCGCGCGCCGACGCGCTTCATCGGATACTTGAGCCGATCCGGGTTATAGACGCGACGACGCATAGAACGACCGCGCAGGCAGGCGCGAACCTGGTGCAGGCCATCGTAATCATCGTTTCCGGTATTATCCGTTTCAACATATTTGATTTCGCCATCCACAACATGCATACGTAGCGGACAACGGCTGCCACAGTTTACCGTACAGGCGCTCCAGACGACTTTCTCGTCGGTTTTCGTCGGGCTTATCGCCTCTGCGGCGTTAGCGATGCGGGTAAATGGCAGGGTAAATGCGCTACTGGCCATCGCCAGGCCGCCTATCGCGGTGGTTTTGACTAAACCACGACGGCTCACCTCGGCTGCCAGCACGGCATCAGGGATCTTAGTTTTCATAAGGGCTCACTCTGCTGCTCACAATAAAAAAGCAATAAAACGATGTATAGAATTTTATATAGCGATAACTTCGCTATAAAGTCTGATATATATCGAAAAAATATAAAAATAGTGTTAAAAACTGAACTTCATTCGAAATCAGTATTACCCCTAATAGGGTAGGGATTATTGTCCGGTATCAAACTGGCATAAAAAAAGCGCCCGAAGGCGCTTTTTAGAAGAGGAGAAAGCGAGGATTAGCCGATATATTCCAGTCCGTTCATGTACGGACGTAATACTTCCGGCACTTCAATGCGGCCATCAGCCTGCTGATAGTTTTCCATCACAGCCACCAGGGTACGACCTACCGCCAGACCAGAACCATTCAGGGTATGGACCAGACGGGTCTTTTTGTCGGACTTGCTGCGACAACGTGCCTGCATACGACGCGCCTGGAAGTCCCAGACGTTAGAGCAGGAAGAGATCTCGCGGTAGGTATTCTGCGCCGGAACCCAGACTTCGAGGTCATAGGTTTTGCAGGCGCCGAAGCCCATATCGCCAGTGCACAGAATGATTTTACGGTACGGCAGTCCCAGTAGCTGGAGCACTTTTTCCGCGTGACCGGTCATCTCTTCCAACGCAGCCATAGAATCTTCCGGGCGAACGATCTGCACCATCTCAACTTTGTCAAACTGATGCATACGAATCAGGCCACGGGTATCACGACCATAAGAACCTGCTTCAGAACGGAAACAAGGCGTATGCGCCGTCATTTTAATCGGCAGTTGATCTTCGTCGATGATTTCATCGCGTACCAGATTGGTCAGCGGAACCTCCGCCGTCGGGATCAAAGCATAGTTGCTGCTGTCTGCTTCTTCTTCCAGCGGACGGGTATGGAACAAGTCGCCTGCGAATTTCGGCAGTTGACCGGTGCCATACAGCGTGTCGTGGTTAACCAGATACGGCACGTAGTTTTCGCTATAGCCGTGCTGTTCCGTATGCAGATCCAACATGAACTGCGACAATGCGCGATGCATACGCGCAATCTGTCCTTTCATCACCACAAAACGGGAGCCGGTCAGCTTAACCGCGGCGGCAAAGTCGAGGCCGGAGTGCATTTCCCCTAAGGTGACGTGATCGCGGATTTCAAAATCAAACTCACGCGGGGTACCCCAGCGGCTGACTTCAACGTTGTCGTTTTCATCTTTACCTACCGGCACTTCATCCGCAGGCAGGTTTGGGATGGTCAGTGCGATATCGCGGATCTCCGCCAGCAAGGTATCCAGCTCGGCTTTCGCCGCATCCAGCTCTTCGCCCAGTTTATTCACTTCCAGGCGTAAAGGCTCGATATCTTCCCCGCGCGCTTTCGCCTGGCCGATGGATTTCGATCGAGAATTACGCTCCGCCTGCAGGTTTTCCGTGTTGACCTGCAAAACTTTACGACGCTCTTCAAGAGCGCGCAGCTTATCTACATCCAGCTTAAAGCCCCGGCGTGCCAGTTTTTCAGCGACTGCGTCTGGCTCATTACGCAGCAGATTGGGATCGAGCATGCTTATCCTGTGCTTATCGAATAATAAAAGGAAACGCGATCAATTGATGATCGCCTCTGATTGTATTGATGAACGTAAACCGCGTTTACGTAATAGCGACGTTTTCGCCTTACCAGACCGACGACAGCAACAACGCATCCATTGCGCTATACCCGCGGACCTCATAAGCAACGTGCTATCAGGCATAACGAGATTCATCATCAACGCCATGATACCTGGAGCATCATATTTAGAGATAACCTTACCGCAACGTTTACACTAGCGGTAGCGTTTTGTGGGGCTATTTTGATCCTGTTCAGCCAGCCAGGCGAGCTTTTCGCCAATCTTGCCTTCCAGACCACGATTTGTCGGATGATAATAGCGCGTTTGCGCGATTTCCGGCGGGAAGTACACTTCACCCGCAGCATAGGCATTGGGCTCATCGTGGGCATAGCGGTACTCCTGGCCATAGCCCATCTCTTTCATCAGTTTGGTTGGCGCATTACGCAGATGGACAGGAACGTCATAATCAGGACGTTCGCGCGCGTCGGCCAGCGCAGCCTTAAAGGCGGTATAGACGGCGTTGCTCTTCGGTGCGCAGGCGAGATAAACGATAGCCTGCGCGATCGCCCTTTCGCCTTCAGCCGGGCCAACGCGGGTGAAACAATCCCACGCGGCAATGGCGACCTGCATCGCGCGCGGATCGGCATTACCCACATCTTCCGAGGCAATCGCCAGGCAGCGACGCGCCACGTACAGCGGATCGCCTCCCGCAGTAATGATACGGGCATACCAATAGAGGGCGGCATCCGGCGCGCTGCCGCGCACTGATTTATGTAAGGCGGAAATAAGATCGTAGAAGCGATCGCCTTTGTTATCAAAACGCGCGCTGCGCTCGCCGGCGATCTCGGTCAACAAGGCGGGCAATAAAACGCGTTTGCCGCTGTCATCCGCCTCCGCCATATCAGCCATCATTTCCAGCGTATTTAAGGCGCGCCGCGCGTCGCCATTGACCAGCTCAGCAATCGCTCGCCGTGTCTCATTCGGTAACACGATATCCTGATCGCCGTAACCACGCGTTTTGTCCTGCATCGCCTGGTCCAGTACTTGCTCGATATCGTCAGTGGTCAACGATTTCAGCAGATAGACCCGCGCTCGCGACAATAGCGCCGAGTTCAGCTCAAAAGAGGGATTTTCCGTGGTCGCGCCGATAAAGGTGATAGTGCCATCTTCGATATGCGGTAAAAAGGCGTCCTGCTGGCTTTTGTTAAAGCGATGCACTTCATCGACAAACAGGATGGTACGGCGACCAGCATTACGATTCTGGCGGGCGCGCTCGATAGCTTCACGAATCTCTTTTACCCCAGAAGTGACGGCGGAAATACGCTCGACATCGGCGCTGGCGTAGCGGGCGATCACTTCAGCGAGCGTGGTTTTCCCCGTCCCTGGCGGCCCCCATAAAATCATGGAGTGCAGATGCCCGGCCTCAATAGCGCGAGGCAACGGCTTACCTGCGGCCAGCAAATGCTGCTGGCCGATATACTGCGCTAAATTTTCCGGCCGCATTCGCGCGGCCAGCGGTTGAAACGTATTATCAGAAAAATCGAGCGACAGATTGCTCACTCATCGCCTCTACTTACGTTGGTCGTCTATCGTTACCCCTTGCGGCGGAGTAAACGTAAATTTTGACGGATCAACAGCGCCGTTTTGCTGGGATTTTAGCTGATAGGCGCTACGCTGATCGTCTTGTTCTACGGCGCTAAACTGGTGGATAGTCCCGTCGCGTCCCACATTGATGGTGAACTGTTTCAGATTGCCGTTGCTGGCTTTCGGCGTCAGCACAAAATTATCGCCATCCTGCTTAATATTATACTGCTGCCAGTCGCTGGCCTGGTTGCGGGCAATCAGCATAAACGGTGTATTTCCAGTGGCATCTTTCAACCACGTGGCGGTAGCCTGTTCTACAAACGGGTTATAGAACCATAACGTTTTGCCGTCAGAAACCAGAATACTCTCGTCAGGTTGCGTCATATGCCAGTTGAATAGATTTGGCCGCTTAACCCATAAATCACCCTGTCCCTCCTGCACCGCGGCACCGCTGCCATCGGTGACTTTTTGAGTAAAGGTGGCATGAAAGCTGCTCACTTTATCCAGACGGCTTTTCAGAGAGCTGGCGGCGTCAGCCCATACGCTGCTGGCTACAACGCTTGAAAGTAATGCACAGGCGATTGCCATTTTTTTCATCATTATTCCTCAGGTTTCGACACTCCCGACCAGGAGCTCCTTTTGCTTTCTATTCCAGGCCAAAAATCAGCATGAGGAAAGAAGAAAATACTGAATTTTGTTGCCGGATGGCAGCCTGCACAGCGCCATCCGGCTTACAGGTTTACTCAAAAGGCGGCGGAGCCAGCACTTCACGATTACCGTTATGCCCCTGAGCGCTGACAATACCCTGCGCTTCCATCTGTTCGATAATACGCGCCGCACGGTTATAGCCGATGCGGAACTGACGCTGAACGCCGGAAATGGACGCTTTACGCTTCTGGGTGACGAAATTAACGGCCTGATCGAATAGCGCATCTAATTCTTCGCCGCCGTCAAAACCGCCACCGCCACCTTCGCTTTCGCTGTCGGAGGTAATGCCATCCACATATTGCGGACGACCGCGCGCTTTCCAGTCCTGCACCACCGCATGGACTTCCTGGTCACGCACAAACGCCCCATGGACACGTACCGGCATGGTGGAGTTTGGTCCGGAATAGAGCATGTCCCCCATTCCCAATAACGACTCAGCGCCACCCTGATCAAGAATGGTGCGGGAGTCGATCTTGCTGGATACGGTAAAAGCGATACGGGTTGGAATGTTGGCTTTAATTAAACCAGTAATCACATCGACCGACGGACGCTGCGTCGCCAGTACCAGGTGAATCCCCGCGGCGCGCGCTTTCTGCGCCAGACGCGCGATCAACTCTTCAACTTTTTTACCGACGGTCATCATCAGGTCGGCAAATTCATCAACCAGTACCACGATATACGGCAGTTTTTCCAGAACCGGATGCTGAACATCCATACTGTCGCCCGGCTTCCAGTACGGGTCCGGAATCGGGCGTCCCATGCGGGCCGCTTCGGCGATTTTCTCGTTATAACCAGCCAGATTACGCACGCCGAGCGCGGACATCAGCTTATAGCGACGCTCCATCTCATTGACGCTCCAGCGTAACGCGTTAGCCGCGTCTTTCATGTCGGTAACAACTTCTGTCAGTAGATGCGGTATACCTTCATAGACCGAGAGTTCTAACATTTTCGGGTCGATCATGATAAAGCGAACGTCTTCCGGCTGCGCTTTATACAGCATACTGAGGATCATGGCGTTAACCCCGACCGACTTACCGGAACCGGTCGTACCGGCCACCAGCAGGTGAGGCATTTTCGCCAGATCCGCCACTACCGGATCGCCCGCGATATCCTTACCTAACACCACGGTAAGCGGCGACGGATTCTCGCGGAATTTGGCGTTATCCAACACTTCGCGCAGATAAACGGTTTGCCGTTTCTTGTTCGGCAATTCCAACCCTACGTAAGGTTTGCCTGGAATGACTTCCACAACGCGTACGGCTACCGTTGACAATGAGCGCGCCAGATCCCGGGAAAGGTTGGAGATACGCGCCGCTTTAACGCCCGGGGCCAGATTCAGTTCAAAGCGAGTAATGACCGGGCCTGGCGAATAGTTCACCACATCAGCTTTAATGCGGAAATCCGCCAGACGCGCTTCAACCAGACGCGCCATTTGTTCCAGCGCAAAGGTATCTACCGGTTCAACTTCGCTCGGCGGCGGCGTCAGAAGATCTAACGAAGGCAGCGGAGTCGTCGGACGCTGTAATGGACGACTGTCGCCGTTACGCATCAACAGCGGGTGGATCAAGCTGTCTTGCGGCGCTGTCGGCTGTTGCGGCTGCTGATACTGTGGCTGCGGCGCTACCGGCTGCTGCGGCTGCTGATACTGCGGCTGCGGCGCTACCGGCTGCTGCGGCTGCTGATACTGCGGCTGCGGCGCTACCGGCTGTTGCGGCTGCTGATACTGCGGCTGAGGCGCTACCGGCTGCTGCGGCTGCTGATACTGCGGTTGCGGCGCTACCGGCTGTTGCGGCTGCTGGTACTGTGGCTGAGGCTGCGGCGCTACCGGTTGCTGCGGCTGCTGATACTGCGGCTGAGGCTGCGGCGCTACCGGTTGCTGCGGCTGCTGATACTGCGGCTGCGGCGCTACAGGTTGCTGAACAGGCGTTGACTCGGGCATGACACCCGGCGTGAACAGCGGTTCGTGCGGACCTTCATCAACCAATACTTTCATTGGCGAGAAATCCAGATCGTCCAGTGAGAACGGCTGCGCGCCAGCGGGTTGCTCGCCGGAATAGCGCTGCTGTTGCGAAGCGGCAAACTGGCGGGCTAATTCAGCTTCCGCAGCGGTATCGTCATCTTCTGCCTGTTGAGTATCATGCTGATACGTTTCACCATAACGATGCTGCTGCGACTGCGCAAACTGACGGGCTAACTCGTCCTGATGCATTGCATCTATTTCTTCATCGGTTAGCTGCGCGCCCGTCTCGTACTGATTGCGCTCCGCCTCGCGGGCTTTTTCTTCTGCAATCCTCTGTGACGGCAGCTTAATACCGTACGATGCCAGTTCCCGTCGGGTCGGCACGCGAACGCGGTTCGGACGCGGCAGTTGCGGACCAATCCCCTCTTTCACCTGCGGACGCGGCGCGCCGCCGGTAGCCAGACTAAATGCAGGCGCAGCGGCCGCGGCGCCTGCTGCCAGGGCGCCACTCTTAATACCTGCGTCAAGCGACGCGGCGGCGGCTACCGCTTCCACTGGCGGTATGGACGGCGCGACAGATACCGTAGGTTTGACCGGCACGTTCTCTTTTACCGGCTCCGGAATCGGTTGATACCATGCCGCCAGTTGTTCGCGCTCACGGGCGCGTTTCTCTTCCACCTCTTCAAAATAGTAAAGCGGAGGACGGGCGGGTCTGGTCTCTTCTGTGTCAGGTTCAGGCTCGGTGGCAACCGGCTGTTCGATAACCGGCGGCGGCATGTGGGAAGGTTCAGCCGCTATCGGCTCCGGCTGATAAACCGGCTCCGGCTGATGGGTCGGCTCCGGCTGCCAGTGTTGTTCGGCATCCGGCGCCTGCCATTGCGGCTGTGTTTCCTGCGGCGCAAGAGAGTCATATTCTGCTGCGGTCGCTGGCGTCGCGGCGTATTGCGGCGCGGAAGCGACAGGCACAGGTTGCTGCCACGGCGCACTTTGCGCCTCTTGCGGTTGAGCATATTGCGGATGCGGCTGATACCCCTCCGGCGCAGGCGCGATAACCGGTTCGCCGGTTTGCGGCCCCGGTACGGGCTGCCACTCCACGGTCGGTTGCGCGACAACCGGCTCAGCCCCAGGCATGGGCGGCGTTTGCATTATGGGATCGGCGGACGCTGCCCACGTCTGGGTGACGGCAGTTGCAGCCGCAGCGGCGGCGACCGGTTCGGTGACAGAATGGCCGTTTAACAGCGGATCATATTCATCATATTCCGGCTGCGTCGCACGGTTGCCCGAAAACAGAACGTCGTCGGGATCGGCAGCGACGCCGCGCGCGCTATACTGAATGTCCTCGTCATCATCCATCCGTTTGCCGGAAAAGAGCGCGGCATCGGTCTGACGGCCCCGTGGATTGCTGAATTTTTCAGCCAGTCGCTTACGACGCGCCAACGCGCCGCGCAAAATACGCGCCCGGCGAGATTCACGCTGCACGCCGTCGGTTTCTTCATCGTATTCGTCATCATACTCTTCGTCGTCAACCCACGTATCATCACGCCGGGTACGGTTGCTGGCGAAGGTCAGTATATTAAGCAGCCAGCCGCCTAATTTTTCGGCGATACTGACCCAGGACCAGCCGGTAAAGAGCGTCAGCCCGGCAGCCCAAATACAGAGAAGCATTATCGTTCCGCCGCTACTATGCAACAACGGCTGCAGCGTGGTGCTTAACAGGCTGCCAATTACGCCGCCAGAGGCGAAATACCAGATATCGTCGGCATTAATGGCCGCCAGACCGCAGGAAGTGAGAATCAGCGCCAGCACGCCGATAAGGCGTAGCGACACAGCAAAATAGTCGATGTAATCATCCGTAGACTGATGACGCCACGCAAACCAACACCCGCCGACAATAATGACAGGGATGGTGTAGGCCATTACGCCAAAAATAAAGAACAGTGTATCGGCCAGCCACGCGCCCGGCGCGCCGCCTAAATTATGGATGGGTTCATGCCAGGCGGTTTGCGACCAACTGGGGTCCGAAGGGTTAAAGCTCAACAAGGCCGCCATCAACCAGACGGCAAAAAGGGCAATAAGTATCAACAACGCTTCCAGAAGTCGGCGCCCGCTGCTTAACTTCGTCAATGTGACGTCTTTGTCTTCAGTATATTCCTGGCTCAAAAAAGGCTCTCCAGGTTCCAGGCTTTTCCCGCCCGATGCTAAAACGGACAACAGCACCGGGTTACCCCGGCACTGTTGCTGTATGGATTAATAGGAGTGTAATCAAACTACAGCGATTTTGCACCTGTTCCGTGTTAGCGTGTCTTAATAACCAGACGATTACTCTGTTTTACCTCTTCCATCACTACGTAAGTTCGGGTGTCGTTCACACCTGGCAAGCGCAGCAACGTCTCTCCCAATAGTTTTCGATACGCTGACATATCCGGTACACGGGTTTTCAACAGGTAGTCGAAATCGCCGGAAACCAAATGACACTCCTGAATCTCTTCAAGCTTTTGCACGGCGGCATTAAACTGTTCAAACACATCCGGCGCGCCGCGATTTAAGGTAATCTCAACGAATACCAGAAGTGACGCATCCAGATAATGCGGGTTCAACAGCGCCGTATAGCCCTGGATAAACCCCTGTCGCTCCAGCCGACGCACACGCTCAAGGCAAGGTGTCGGCGAAAGTCCTACTCGTTTAGAAAGCTCGACGTTGGAAATACGCCCATCCTTTTGCAGTTCATTAAGAATGTTACGATCGATACGGTCGAGATCTTTGCCAGGGCGCTTCTTGCTATCTACCATTATTATTGTCTCTCTGTATTCCTTCCCTACTCCTGCCTGACTCTACTCACATCACTGTTCAGAGTCGCTGCCCATCACGATAGACCGAAACCCAGAGGGATTAACGGCGCGCAATGCCTGGTCTATGGTGAGAAGACCGTTGCCTCGCGGCAGCTATCGACATCACGAATGGCGTCTGTCCACGCCATGCGTAGATTTCACTAGCCCGGTAAACATGGTATTTACATGCATGATTATGCAGCACATACATAACACAGTTTTTTCTTCCTCGAATGTTTTCGCAAAACAGCAGGTGATTGTCAAAGCAAAACATCGATTTTTAGTACAACATGCCAGTTATTCATTAGAGAGGGCGGTAAACTGTCATTTCGTCACCTTATAAGTTACCGATTTTAATTAAAGTTTGTGATGATAACGTCGCTGTCGCGGCCGTTCATCGGTTCATGCTATTACACATATTGTTAACAAAATCGTTATGCTCTTTTTTTACGTCTGTAAATTCCCTACAATTCTGCTCATTGTCTGCCAACAACTATGGGGATCTCATGGGCACGACCAAACACAGTAAGCTGCTTATTCTGGGCTCAGGACCGGCGGGATATACCGCGGCGGTGTATGCCGCGCGCGCAAATTTACAGCCGGTACTTATTACCGGTATGGAAAAAGGCGGTCAACTGACTACCACGACGGAAGTGGAAAACTGGCCCGGCGATCCAAACGATTTGACCGGCCCGCTGCTGATGGAACGCATGCATGAACATGCGGCAAAATTTGAAACCGAGATAATTTTTGATCACATCAACAACGTGGATCTGCAAAATCGTCCGTTCCGTCTGACAGGTGACAGCGCAGAGTACACTTGTGATGCGTTGATCATTGCGACCGGCGCTTCCGCGCGCTATCTGGGGCTGCCATCGGAAGAAGCCTTTAAAGGGCGCGGCGTTTCCGCCTGCGCAACCTGCGACGGTTTCTTCTACCGCAATCAGAAAGTAGCGGTGATCGGCGGCGGCAACACCGCGGTTGAAGAAGCGCTTTATCTGTCCAACATCGCTTCGGAAGTGCACCTTATCCATCGCCGTGACGGTTTCCGCGCTGAAAAAATCCTCATTAAGCGCCTGATGGATAAAGTCGAAAATGGCAATATCATTCTGCACACCAACCGGACGCTGGAAGAAGTGACCGGCGATCAGATGGGCGTCACCGGTCTGCGTCTTCGCGACACGCAGCAGAGCGATAATATCGAGACGCTGGACATCGCCGGACTTTTCGTAGCCATCGGTCATAGCCCAAACACGGCGCTCTTCGAAGGCCAGCTTGAGCTGGAAAATGGTTATATCAAAGTTCAGTCCGGCACCCATGGCAACGCCACACAAACCAGCATCCCTGGCGTATTCGCGGCGGGTGACGTCATGGATCATATTTACCGTCAGGCGATCACCTCTGCAGGTACGGGCTGTATGGCGGCGCTGGATGCTGAACGCTATCTCGATGGTCTGGCCGACGCGAGCAAATAGTTTTTACAAATCAGTAACAAAAGTAAAAAAGGCGACTATAAGTCGCCTTTATTTTTGCGTCGTTGTAACATTGCCCTGCCTGAAATTCCAATAACTCACCTGCTAAGCGTGCAATGAATAAAACCCGTCAAAAAGAGCTGACCCGCTGGTTAAAACAGCAAAGCGTAATCTCCCAACGGTGGTTGAATATTTCCCGCCTGTTGGGGTTCATGAGTGGCGTATTAATTGTCGCTCAGGCCTGGATCATGGCGCGTATCCTGCAACATATGATCATGGAGAACATTCCACGGGAAGCGCTGTTGCTCCCTTTTATCCTGCTGATACTGGTCTTTGTCCTCCGCGCCTGGGTGGTGTGGTTGCGCGAGCGCGTCGGTTTTCATGCCGGACAACATATTCGCTTTGAGATCCGCCGTCAGGTGTTGGATCGTCTGCAGCAAGCCGGCCCAGCCAGGATTCAGGGCAAGCCAGCCGGTAGCTGGGCGACGCTGGTGTTGGAGCAGATTGACGATATGCATGACTATTATGCGCGCTATCTGCCGCAAATGGCGCTTGCCGTTTGCGTACCGCTCTTAATCGTGGCGGCGATTTTCCCGTCAAACTGGGCGGCAGCGCTGATTCTGCTGGGCACCGCCCCGCTAATTCCCCTATTTATGGCGATGGTGGGGATGGGCGCGGCTGACGCCAACCGCCGCAATTTCCTGGCGCTTGCCCGGCTAAGCGGCCATTTTCTTGACCGTCTGCGCGGGATGGAAACGCTGCGAATTTTCGGTCGTGGAGAAGCGGAAACCGAGAGCATTCGCGCAGCATCGCAGGATTTTCGTCAGCGCACGATGGAAGTACTGCGCCTCGCCTTTTTATCTTCCGGCGTGCTGGAATTTTTCACCTCGCTTTCTATTGCGCTGGTCGCCGTTTATTTTGGCTTCTCTTACCTGGGCGAGCTGAACTTTGGTCATTACGGTACCGGCGTGACGCTCGCCGCCGGGTTCCTCGCCTTGATCCTCGCGCCGGAGTTTTTCCAGCCATTACGCGACCTCGGCACGTTTTATCATGCTAAGGCGCAGGCGGTTGGCGCGGCGGATAGTCTGAAGACGTTTCTGGAAACACCCCTCGCCCACCCGGCGCGCGGCGAAGTTGAGCTGGCGGAAAACGAACCTGTAACCATTGACGCAGTCAATCTTATTATCACCTCGCCAGAAGGCAAAACGCTTGCCGGGCCGCTGAATTTCTCATTAGCGGCAGGAGAACGCGCCGTCCTGGTAGGACGCAGCGGTTCCGGTAAAAGCTCTCTGTTGAATGTATTATCCGGTTTTCTCTCCTATCAGGGATCTTTGCGTATTAACGGTGTCGAGCTTCGCGATCTCTCGCCGGAATCCTGGCGCCAGCATCTCTCCTGGGTTGGGCAAAACCCGCAATTACCTGCGGCGACGCTACGCGAAAATGTATTACTGGCGCGCCCGGACGCCAGCGAGCAGGAACTTTATGCCGCGCTTGACGCCGCATGGGTAAGCGAGTTTTTACCGCTGCTGCCGCAGGGAGTAGACACCCCGCTCGGCAATCATGCCAGCAGACTTTCCGTCGGCCAGGCACAGCGTGTAGCGGTCGCCCGTGCGCTACTTAATCCCTGTCAACTGCTACTGCTGGATGAACCGGCGGCAAGCCTGGACGCTCACAGCGAGCAACGCGTCATGCAGGCGTTAAAAGCGGCGTCAAAACGCCAGACCACATTAATGGTGACGCATCAGTTGGAAGATCTCGCCGACTGGGACGCTATCTGGGTTATGCAAGATGGCGCGATTGTCGAACAAGGCAGTTATGCCGAACTCAGCGCCGCCAACGGCGCTTTTGCGACGTTATTGGCTCATCGTCAGGAGGATATTTAAATGCGCGCGCTACTCCCTTATCTGACGCTTTATAAACGCCATAAATGGATGCTAACGCTGGGAATTGCGCTGGCAATCCTGACCCTGCTTGCCAGTATCGGGCTGCTGACGCTTTCCGGCTGGTTCCTGTCCGCGTCCGCTATCGCAGGCTTCGCGGGAATTTACAGTTTTAACTATATGCTCCCGGCAGCCGGCGTGCGCGGCGCGGCCATTACCCGTACCGCTGGTCGTTATTTTGAACGTCTGGTAAGTCATGACGCCACGTTCCGCGTGCTGCAACATCTGCGTATTTATACCTTTAGCAAACTTTTACCGCTCTCCCCCGCGGGTCTGGCGCGATATCAGCAAGGTGAACTGCTGAACCGCATCGTTGCCGACGTTGACACGCTGGATCATCTCTATTTGCGCGTCATCTCCCCGCTGGTCGGCGCTTTTGTAGTGATTATGATTGTCACCCTGGGGCTTAGCGTTCTCGACGTGACGCTGGCGATCACGCTGGGCGGCATTATGCTGTTGACGCTGTTTATTATGCCGCCGGTGTTTTATCGCGCCGGCAAAAATACCGGCCAAAATCTGACGCATCTACGCGGTCAGTATCGCCAGCAGCTCACGTCATGGTTACAGGGCCAGGCGGAACTCACCATTTTTGGCGCCAGCAAACGCTATCGGGCGCAAATGGAAGCCACCGAATTACAATGGCATGAGGCCCAACGCCGACAGTCTGAACTCACCGCCTTATCGCAGGCGTTAATGCTGCTGATTGGTGCGCTGGCGGTGATGTTAATGTTGTGGATGGCCTCCGGCGGCGTTGGCGGCAATACGCAGCCCGGCGCGCTCATCGCGCTGTTTGTCTTCTGCGCGCTGGCGGCTTTCGAGGCGCTTGCGCCCGTTACCGGCGCATTCCAGCATCTGGGGCAGGTTATCGCCTCTGCGCTTCGTATCACTGAATTAACGGAGCAAAAACCGGAGGTGACCTTTCCGCAATCAGAAACTCCCGCGCCGGAAAAGGTCACACTCACCCTGCGGGACGTTTCGTTTCGTTATCCCGGCCAGCCGATTAATGCGCTCAATGCCCTCTCATTACAGGCTAATCCTGGCGAGCATGTCGCTATTCTGGGGCGTACCGGCTGCGGAAAATCAACGCTGTTGCAGCTACTCACCCGCGCCTGGGACCCGCAACAAGGCGAAATTCTGCTCAACGATCTTCCGCTATCCTCGTTGAGCGAATCCGCCTTACGCCGGACTATCAGCGTGGTGCCGCAGCGTGTCCACCTGTTCAGCGCCACGCTGCGTGATAATTTATTACTGGCGGCGCCCAATGCCAGCGACGAAGCCCTTTCCGATATGCTGCGTCACGTCGGCCTCGAAAATCTGCTCGAAGATAGTGGGCTTAATAGCTGGCTCGGCGAAGGCGGTCGTCTGCTATCCGGCGGCGAACTTCGTCGTCTGGCCATCGCCCGCGCGCTGTTGCATGATGCTCCGTTAATGCTGTTGGATGAGCCCACTGAGGGGCTGGATGCGACCACCGAGAGCGAAATGCTGGAATTACTTGCCGATGTGATGCGCGAGAAAACCGTCCTGATGGTGACGCACCGTTTGCGCGGCCTGGCCCGTTTTGATCAAATCATCGTAATGGACGACGGGCGCATCATTGAGCGAGGCACTCATGCAGAATTGTTAGCCGGACAAGGGCGCTATTATCAGTTTAAACAACGTCTGTAAGCTATTATTGAACGATCCGACTTGCGTACTGGAGTTTCGCCGTCATGCGTCTGGTTCAGCTTTCCCGACATTCTATCGCCTTCCCTTCGCCGGAAGGCGCTTTACGCGAGCCTAACGGTTTACTGGCGCTGGGCGGCGATCTCAGCCCTGCCCGGTTGTTAATGGCCTACCAGCACGGGATTTTCCCGTGGTTTTCGCCGGGCGACCCGATTCTGTGGTGGTCGCCCGATCCGCGCGCCGTGCTGTGGCCTGAAAAGTTTCACCTCAGTCGCAGCATGAAGCGCTTTCACAACGCATCCCCTTACCGCGTGACGCTCAATTACGCTTTCGATCGGGTCATTGATGGATGCGCCAATCACCGTGACGAAGGCACCTGGATAACGCGTGGTATTGAGGAAGCCTATCGCCGATTACATGAATTGGGCCACGCGCACTCCATTGAAGTGTGGCGCGATCGGGAACTGGTCGGCGGGATGTATGGCGTCTCGCAGGGGGCGCTGTTTTGCGGCGAATCGATGTTTAGCCGCCAGGAGAATGCCTCTAAAACCGCACTGCTGGTTTTTTGCGCTGAATTTATCCGTCACGGCGGTAAACTTATTGATTGTCAGGTACTTAATAGTCATACCGCCTCGCTCGGTGCCATTGAAATTCCACGTCGTGACTACCTCGATCACCTCGCGGCCTTACGCCAACAGCCGCTGGCCTCCCGTTTTTGGGTGCCGCGGACATTATTTTTGCCCCGGAAGTGAATGTTTTCGGCACATTTTTTATTGGGGTGTTATAATTGCTGCCGCAGAATTGGTTTAGCTCATTATCCCGCAGCCCGTTGTCAGGTAACGCCCATCGTTTATTTCACCGCTCCCTTATATGTTGCGCTTATGTCGATTCATCAGGCGGTAGTATCAGGGAAAAGGTGTATAACGCGGCGTTGTCGTGTGTCGCGGAATCATGTGCTAAACTTTGTTTGCTGTGTTTTAAACGCACAAATCTTTACTTATCAAAAGAAGTTCGGCATTATCTTGCCGGTTCAAATTATGGTAGTGATACCCCAGAGGATTAGATGGCCAAAGAAGACAATATTGAAATGCAAGGTACCGTTCTCGAAACGTTACCTAATACCATGTTCCGCGTAGAGTTAGAAAACGGTCACGTGGTTACTGCACACATCTCCGGTAAAATGCGTAAGAACTACATCCGCATCCTGACGGGCGACAAAGTGACCGTTGAGCTGACCCCGTACGACCTGAGCAAAGGCCGCATTGTCTTCCGTAGTCGCTAATTGTCTCCTCACGCCCTGAAGGGCGGCTGGATAAAAGGTCGGTTTAACCGGCTTTTTTGCGTCCATTAAGTCGATGAATGACGAGCAGGTTACTCTTCCACCATCCGCGCATACTCTTCCGTCAAAAAATCGACCAACGCACGTACGGAAGGTAATAGCCCTCGCCGGGATGGGAACACAGCATGAATAACCTCCCGCCGGGGCTCCCACTCTTCCAGCACCGCAACCAGTTCACCGGCGGCCAGTTGTTCTTTCACCATTAAGACAGATAGCTGCACAAGCCCCACGCCCGCCATCGCCGCCTCGCGTAGCGCCAACATGTCGGTGGTAATCATACGCGGGGTAAAATGGACTTCCGCACGTGCGCCCTGCGGGCCATAAAGTTCCCAGCGGTGAATATGCTTGCCGGATGCAAGACTTAGCCCTGGCCAATGGCTCAACTCCGCCGGCGCGGAAGGGATTCCCATCCGTGCGATAAGATCCGGGCTGGCAAACAGGCGATGCCCTCTGTCAGCCAGGACGTGCATCACCAGGTCGCTATCTTCAAACGGGCGCGGCCTGACGCGAATCGCCACATCCACCCCCTCCCCTACGACGTCCACCCGACGATTGGTCGCTTCAAGCTGTAGCGAAACATCAGGATAACGCGCCATAAACTTCGCCAGCATTGGGCCGATGTGTACATGCAGCAGCGTCACCGGGCAGGTCAGCTTCACGATACCGCGAGGCTCTACCTGCAATGCGGCAATGGCATCCTGCGCCGCCTGAGCTTCCACCAGCATCGCTTTACAGTGCTCATAGAATGTTTGTCCCACTTCGGTAACGTTAAACTGCCGGGTGGTTCGCTGAATCAATCGCACGCCCAGCCGTTCCTCCAGTTGCGCAATACGCCGGCTCAGTTTTGATTTTGGTTCATCAAGCGCACGCCCCGCCGCGGCAAACCCACCCTCTTCGACCACATGCACAAACCACGCAAAATCATTGAGATCCGTTTTTATCATTACATTGTCCTATTAATGGAACGGTATGAGCCATTTTAGCCACTACCGAAGCTTTTGTCATGAATATAAGCTTATTCACATCAAGACAACGCCACTGAGGAGAACACCATGAAACAGATTACAGGCGTCTATACCGCACCTCGCCCGCACTGGGTTGGCGATGGATTTCCGGTTCGTTCACTCTTTTCTTATCAGTCACATGCGCAGCAGTTGAGTCCCTTCCTGCTGCTGGATTATGCCGGGCCGCACACATTTACGCCGGGTAATGAAAAACGCGGCGCTGGGGAGCATCCACACCGCGGTTTCGAGACCGTGACGATTGTTTATAGTGGCGAAGTCGAGCATCGGGACTCTACCGGTCGCGGCGGCGTTATCGGCCCGGGCGACGTTCAGTGGATGACCGCAGGCGCAGGCATTTTGCATGAAGAGTTCCATTCCGACGCGTTTACCCGTCGGGGCGGCGAACTGGAAATGGTGCAGTTGTGGGTTAACCTTCCAATGAAGGACAAAATGACCACCCCGGGTTATCAAAGCATTACCCACGATGTTATCCCGACCGTTACGTTACCGGATGACGCCGGAGTCGTGCGGGTCATTGCAGGGCGTTATGAAGAGACAAAAGGCCCGGCGCACACTTTCTCGCCGCTCAATGTCTGGGATATGCGCCTGCAACGCAATCGCCAGCTTACATTGGCACAGCCGGAAGGATGGAGCACCGCGCTGGTGGTACTGAAAGGCAATATCACGGTGAACGGCACGACGCCGGTCAACGAAGCGCAACTGGTGGTATTGAGCCAGCAAGGGAAAACGCTGCACCTTGAGGCCAGCAGCGACGCCAGCGTATTGCTGTTATCAGGCGAGCCGCTGAATGAACCGATTGTGGGTTACGGCCCATTTGTTATGAACACGAAACAAGAGATCGCAGAAGCAGTCCGCGATTTCAACTCCGGCCGTTTTGGCCAAATCTGAAAACATGAAGGAGAACACGATGTCAAGTCCTGCTAATTTTAATGGTTTGCGCCCGGTAATTGATGTTAACGATTCCGTGATGCTTTTAATCGATCATCAAAGCGGTCTTTTCCAGACCGTAGGCGATATGCCAATGCCGGAATTACGCGCTCGCGCCGCGGCGTTGGCGAAGATGGCGACGTTAGCGAAAATGCCGGTCATTACCACGGCATCCGTACCGCAAGGTCCGAACGGCCCGCTGATCCCGGAGATCCACGCTAATGCGCCACATGCGCAGTACATTGCGCGTAAAGGTGAAATTAACGCCTGGGATAACGAAGATTTCGTTAAGGCGGTAAAAGCGACGGGTCGTAAGACGCTGATCATTGCCGGGACGATTACCAGCGTGTGCATGGCATTCCCGGCCATTAGCGCGGTAGCGGAAGGTTATAAGGTATTTGCCGTGATCGACGCATCCGGTACCTACAGTAAGATGGCGCAGGAGATCACCCTGGCGCGTATCGTACAGGCTGGCGTCGTACCGATGGATACTGCCGCAGTCGCCTCTGAGCTGCAAGGCACCTGGAACCGTGAAGACGCCGCCGCGTGGGCCGACGTTTATACTCAGGTATTCCCGGCCTATCAACTGCTGATAGAAAGCTACAGCAAAGCGCAGGATGTGGTGAAAAACAACGAAATGTTGGATTCACAGCGCTAATTTGCCTCCCCGCGCCAGTTTGGGCGGGGATTATGTCTATTGCATGAGCAAACGACAGTGAATATGTAAATTCTGCTTGACCGTTTTAGCGCAACTCCCTATAGTAGCGCCCCGTTGCCCCCCAAGCGGTCAGGCAGCAATACAATATGGTGAGGTGTCCGAGTGGCTGAAGGAGCACGCCTGGAAAGTGTGTATACGGCAACGTATCGGGGGTTCGAATCCCCCCCTCACCGCCATATTCAAGTTGAGAGCCTGTACAGAAGTACGGGCTTTTTGCTTATATATATCCCCCAAACTAAGGGGGGATGAGAACCACCGACCGGGGTTCGACACAAAAACGCCGGGAGCGTTTTTGAACAGAGCTTGCTCTGGCCCCGAAGGGGCGAGGCCCAGGGATGGGCTGAGTAGCGGCGCAGCCAGTTGGACAGACGACGAGCCTGCGAGGAGACTGCCCGAAGGGGCGAGCAAAGCGAGTAAATCCCCCCCTCACCGCCATATTCAAGAAAGAGCTCGTACGAAAGTACGGGCTTTTGTATCTAAACTTCTTGTTTTTACTGTGATTTTCCTGATGAAAGGTTTGTTTTTGGACCTTTGGTTGCTACACCAAACTTACTATAGATTGTGTAAAACAGCCCTACTTCCCTACCTGAAACGCTTTAGAAAAGTTTGCATAAGTATCTCTCGGTAGTAAAAAAGCACCGAGTTCCTCTGTCTGATGCTGCTGTTGATTTGTTAAAAGATTTACCACGATTAAAAGATAACAATCATGTATTCCCTGCCCCTCGCGCTGAAACACTTTCTGATATGTCGTTATTGGCTGTATTGAAACGAATGGGATATATCGACTTAACGCAACATGGCTTCCGTTCTACTTTCCGTGAGTGGGCTGGTGAAGCAACGGATTATCAACGTGAGGTTATTGAACATGCGTTGGCGCACCAGTTGGCAGATAAGGCTGAAGCAGCGTATCAGCGTGGGACGTTATGGCCTAAACGGGTGGCGTTGATGGATGATTGGACGGGGTATAGCACTGCCAACAGCTAAGCTACCTATACGAAAGCATTATCGTTGATAACAACGTAGAAAGTGTGATGCTAATAGCATTCGCTTTCGAAAATGTGATAAGTAATAATTTCATACTAAACTATTTCTTATATGATTATTATCATAATTTGCAAATTACATAACCCACTCGAGGAGAGGTTATGCCCGGACTGATAGGCTACTGGAAGCAACTTCCCACCAAAGATGAATATATTAAAAAACACAATATGAGCAAAATATCCTGCTACAGTTGTGGTCACGAGAAATTCAGCGATGTTGGTTTGATACAGGTATGGGATAATCACAGAAGAATTCTTTGTGCTAAGTGTAAGACTACTCTTTTCAGAGAAGAGGATTAGTTTTTTTGGCATTGGTAACAGCGGCTTCAGCATCCCTTTTCACGCAGCGGGTCGGGCTTTTTTTTCGCATTTGACCCGTCGATTACCGGATGATGACGCAATTTACAAGCGCCTTGTCCGCCTACCGCGAGCACAACGCCATCAGGCTAACTATTAGCCGGCGTAAAAAAACCGGGCGCTAAGGCCCGGTTTGTACGGCAGTGAAACGAAGATTAATGCGCGGCTTCCGGCTTGTGCTTTTGCGCACTCTGGAAGCCATACGTCAACGCATTTTTCTCTTTATCCAGCGCGACGGTGACCTGTCCGCCATCAACCAGCGATCCAAACAGCAACTCATTGGCCAGCGGTTTTTTCAGGTTATCCTGAATCACACGCGCCATCGGTCGTGCGCCCATCGCCCGGTCATAGCCCTTTTCCGCCAGCCAGTCGCGCGCTTCCTGACTGACTTCCAGAGAGACGCCTTTCTGATCCAACTGAGCCTGCAACTCGACGATAAACTTATCGACAACCTGATGAATCACCTCGCCAGACAGATGATCGAACCAAATAATGTTGTCGAGACGGTTACGGAACTCCGGCGTAAACACTTTCTTGATCTCGCCCATCGCATCGGTACTGTTGTCCTGATGAATAAGACCAATAGATTTACGTTCGGTTTCTCGCACGCCGGCGTTGGTGGTCATCACCAGCACCACGTTGCGGAAATCCGCCTTACGGCCATTGCTATCGGTCAGCGTACCGTTATCCATCACCTGCAGCAGCAGGTTAAAGACATCCGGGTGCGCTTTTTCGATCTCATCCAGCAACAGCACCGCATGAGGATGCTTAATCACCGCATCCGTCAGCAGCCCGCCCTGGTCGAAACCGACGTATCCCGGAGGCGCGCCGATCAAACGGCTCACCGTATGACGCTCCATATATTCGGACATATCGAAGCGCAACAGCTCAATACCCAGCGCTTTTGAAAGCTGTACCGTAACTTCAGTTTTCCCTACGCCAGTTGGCCCGGCGAACAAGAATGAGCCGACAGGTTTATGCTCATGGCCCAGACCGGCACGACTCATCTTAATAGCTTCGGTCAGCGCCTCAATCGCGTTATCCTGGCCGAAGACCAGCATTTTCAGACGATCGCCCAGGTTCTTCAGCGTATCGCGATCGCTCTGCGAGACGCTCTTTTCAGGAATTCGCGCAATTCGCGCCACTACGGACTCAATATCCGCCACGTTGACCGTTTTCTTACGTTTGCTCACCGGCATCAGACGCGCCCGAGCGCCCGCTTCGTCAATCACGTCAATGGCTTTATCCGGCAGATGGCGGTCATTGATATATTTTACCGCCAACTCGACCGCCGCACGCACCGCTTTCGCGGTATAACGCACGTCGTGGTGCGCTTCGTACTTAGGTTTCAAGCCGTTGATAATTTGCACCGTCTCTTCCACCGAAGGCTCGGTAATATCAATTTTCTGGAAACGGCGCGCTAATGCACGGTCTTTCTCAAAAATATTGCTGAATTCCTGATAGATCGTTGAGCCGATCACCTGGATCTTGCCGCTGGAAAGCAGCGGTTTAATCAGATTTGCCGCATCCACCTGTCCGCCCGACGCCGCGCCAGCGCCGATAATGGTATGGATTTCATCGATAAACAGGATGCTGTTGGTATCCTGCTCAAGCTGTTTCAGCAACGCCTTAAACCGTTTTTCAAAATCACCGCGGTATTTGGTGCCCGCCAGCAGCGAACCGATATCCAGAGAGTAAATGGTGCAATCGGCCATCACTTCCGGCACATCGCCCTGCACGATACGCCAGGCCAGCCCTTCGGCAATCGCCGTTTTGCCGACGCCGGATTCCCCTACCAGCAACGGGTTATTTTTACGGCGACGACACAAGACCTGGATCGCGCGTTCAAGTTCTTTTTCACGACCAATCAGCGGATCGATGCCGCCCACGCGAGCAAGTTGGTTAAGATTCGTCGTGAAGTTTTCCATACGTTCCTCCCCGCCAGCTTGTTCGTCGCCAGTTGGCTGATTGCCGAGATCGGAAGATTGGCTCGGTTCGTCTTTTCGCGTCCCGTGAGAAATAAAGTTCACGATATCCAGACGGCTCACTTCATGCTTGCGCAGCAGATAAGCCGCCTGTGATTCCTGTTCGCTAAAGATAGCCACCAGCACATTCGCGCCAGTCACTTCACTACGCCCGGAAGACTGAACATGGAAGACGGCACGCTGCAGGACACGCTGGAAACTTAACGTCGGCTGCGTATCACGCTCTTCTTCACTGGCAGGCAGTACGGGTGTGGTTTGTTCAATGAAGGCTTCGAGTTCCTGACGGAGCGCCACCAGATCCACGGAGCATGCTTCCAGCGCTTCGCGAGCCGATGGGTTGCTGAGCAGCGCCAGCAACAGATGCTCGACGGTCATAAACTCATGACGGTGCTCGCGCGCTCTGGCGAAAGCCATGTTTAAACTGAGTTCCAGTTCTTGATTGAGCATAGGCACCTCCCCCAATTTTTATACCTGCATTCAGGCTTTTTCCAGCGTACACAGCAACGGATGCTCGTTCTCCCTTGCATACTTGTTCACCATCGCCACTTTGGTTTCCGCCACCTCGGCGGTGAACACGCCGCAGATGGCTTTGCCTTGATAGTGAACTGCAAGCATCAATTGCGTTGCACGTTCTACATCATAAGAAAAGAATTTTTGTAACACGTCAATAACAAACTCCATCGGAGTGTAATCATCATTGACTAATATCACTTTATACATAGATGGCGGTTTTAGCGCGTCGCGCACGCTATCTTCCACCAACTGGTCAAAATCCAGCCAATCGTTCGTCTTACCCATTGTCAGTCGTCATTATCGGTTACGGTTGTCGGCAGGAAAATCTGCCGCTGACCAGAGTCTATGCACACAATCAATCTACCTCAATTGATAGATAACTAACATCTATCAGTACCATCCGCGACATCTGTCACATTCCCGGCAATAGCGTTAACTGCTTCAAATTTTTGATTCATTTTTACCCGATCCCCCCTGCCTGATGCTTGACGCCTCGCCTGATTTCTCTAAATTGTAATGTCGAGAGTTGGTTAGGTTTTGAACAGCCCCCACTCCGTCACCGGTTCATTCCATCTTACTTATATAAGATTTACGAAGGATGTCGAAGCATGGAAACGGGTACTGTAAAGTGGTTCAACAATGCCAAAGGGTTTGGTTTCATCTGCCCTGAAGGCGGCGGCGAGGATATTTTCGCCCATTATTCCACCATTCAAATGGATGGTTACAGAACGCTTAAAGCCGGACAGTCTGTCCGGTTTGATGTCCACCAGGGGCCAAAAGGCAATCACGCCAGCGTCATCGTGCCCATCGAAGCAGAGGCCGTTGCATAGCTCCTCTGTCTCATTGTGTACATCCAGGAGGCAAAATGCCAGCCCGATCGGCTGGCATTTTTATTTAACGCCAGTGCCTGATAGCGACACTGTTGCATCTTATCAGGCCGACAAATGACGTCAGCGAGATTACTCCCTTGCCAGCGCATCCACCGGGTCCAGTCGCGCCGCGTTTCTCGCCGGTAGCCAGCCAAACAGTATCCCGGTAAACGTCGAACATAAAAACGCGCTCGCCAGCGCAGTCAGTGAAAAACCGATCTCCCAGCCGGGCAGGAAAAGCTGTAGCATAAATGCGATGAACATCGACAAGCTAATCCCCAGCGCTCCCCCAACCAGGCAAACCAGCACCGCTTCAATAAGAAACTGCTGTAGCACATCGCTGGCGCGCGCGCCTACCGCCATACGGATGCCGATTTCACGCGTTCGCTCGGTGACGGAAACCAGCATAATATTCATAACGCCAATGCCGCCGACAACCAGCGAAATGACGGCCACCAGCGTCAGAAATAACTGAAGAGTATAGGTGGTTTTTTCAGCCGTTTTCAGAACGCTGTCCATATTCCAGGTGAAGAAGTCTTTTTTACCGTGGCGTAAGGTGAGCAGGCGGGTAAGCTGCTGTTCAGCCTGATCGCTATCAACGCCATCTTTCACACGAACGGTGATCGAGTTAAGCCATGACTGACCCATTATGCGATCTGACATCGTGCTATAGGGCAACCAAACTTGCAACAGATTGCTATTGCCGTACATGGACGGTTTCTCTTCCGCCACGCCAATAACAATAACCGGCATATTACCCACCAGCACCACTTCCCCTACGACATTCGCTTTATTTGGAAATAGCTGTCGTCGCGTGTTGGCATCCAGCACCACCACCTGCGCGCGATCCTGTTGCTGTACAGCATTGAAGGTGTTCCCCTCCCTAAAGGACATGCCGTAAACGTTAAAATAATCGCCACTGACGCCATTAGCATTTACGGCAATATCAATATTGCCATAGCGAAGACGTAAGCTCTTTGAAACGCTGGGCGTCGCAGAGTTAACCCACGGCTGTTTCTGAATAGCGACCAGATCGTCATATTTCAGCGCCTGTCGATACTGCGGATTGTCGTCGCCAAAATCTTTGCCTGGATGAATATCAATCGTGTTAGTGCCCATAGCGCGGATATCCGCCAGTACCATCTGTTTTGCGGCGTCGCCGACCACCACAATCGACACCACCGACGCAATACCGATAATAATTCCCAGCATGGTCAGTAAAGTACGCATTTTGTTAGCGGCCATCGCTAACCACGCCATTGACAGCGCTTCGCGAAAGCTGCTGGCAAATTGCCGCCAGCCGGGAGCCGTATTAACTACGGCAGCGTCAACGCCCTGTTCGCGTTTCTTTTCCTCCGCGGGCGGATTATGGACAATCTTGCCATCGTGAATTTCAATAATCCGCTCCGCCTGGGCGGCAATCAGCGGATCGTGCGTCACAATGATCACCGTATGTCCGCGATCGCGCAGTTGGCGCAAAATCGCCATCACCTCTTCGCCGGAATGGCTATCCAGCGCGCCGGTCGGCTCATCTGCCAGAATCACCTGTCCACCGTTCATCAGAGCGCGGGCAATACTGACACGCTGCTGCTGTCCGCCAGAAAGCTGTGAAGGTGGGTAATCGACGCGATCGCTTAATCCCAGCCGCAAAAGCAACTCTCTGGCGCGCGCCTGGCGTTTTTTGCGTTCAATGCCGGCGTAGACGGCGGGGATTTCAACATTTTGCGCTGCCGTTAAATGCGACAACAGATGGTAGCGCTGAAAGATAAAGCCAAAATGCTCACGCCGCAGCTGCGCCAGCGCGTCCGGGTCCAGCGTCGAGACGTCCCGCCCCGCCACCCGATAAGTGCCGCTGGTCGGTTTATCCAGGCACCCGAGGATATTCATCAGCGTTGATTTTCCAGAACCGGAAACGCCGACGATCGCCACCATCTCCCCGGCGTGGATTTGCAGGGAGATATCTTTCAACACCGCCACCTGCTCTTCTCCGGAGGGGTAGCTACGACTCACATTGCACAGTTCAAGCAATGCCGTCATGGCGTCGCTCCTGGCCTGCTTTCGCCGATGATCACCTCATCGCCCGCTTCCAGACCTTTAACCACTTCCACGTCTGTATCGTTACGCTCGCCAATGACCACTTCGCGCTCACGTTTTTCGCCGTTACGCAACAGCGCCACTTTATAACGATTGCCGCCCACCGGTTCGCCAAGCGCGGCGAGAGGAATAATCAGCACATTTTTGACATCCATGAGTTGAATATAAACCTGTGCGGTCATATCAAGACGCAAGATTCTTTTGGGATTCGGCACTTCAAACCGGGCGTAATAAAAAATAGCGTCGTTGATCTTTTCCGGCGTCGGCAGAATATCTTTTAAAACGCCTTCATAGCGCGTTTGCGGATCGCCTGCAATGGTGAACCATGCTTTCTGCCCCGCCCGAAGATGGATCACGTCCGCTTCCGAGACCTGCGCTTTTACCAGCATGGTGCTCATATCCGCCAGCGTCAGAATATTGGGCGCCTGCTGAGCTGCAATCACCGTTTGTCCTTGCAGGGTAGTGATTTGCGTCACTTCCCCCGCCATGGGGGCGACAATACGGGTATATTCCAGGTTGGTTTTCGCGGTGTCCAACGAGGCCCGATTACGTTTGATCTGGGCATCTATGGTGCCAATACGCGCCTGTTTAACCGCCATCTCCGTCGCCGCGGTATCCAGATCCTGTTGCGATACCGCCTGAGTCTTAGCTAACTGCTGCTGGCGCGCCAGCGTAACCCGCGCCAGCTTTAACTCAGCGGCTGCCTGCTGACGCTCCGCGTTCAGCTCCATCAAGGTGGCCTCGACCTCTTTTATCTGGTTCTCCGCCTGATCTGGGTCAATCACGCCGAGTAGCTGATCTTTTTTAACGTTATCGCCAATGGAGACCAGCAGCGTTTTCAACTGGCCGCTCACCTGCGCGCCGACATCCACTTTACGCAACGCGTCCAGTTTTCCAGTCGCCAGTACACTCTGTTCAAGATCGCCTGGCCGCACGATTAATGTCTGATAAGTTGGCAGCGGGGCATTTATCATTCGCCAGCCAGCCATCCCCCCCACTAAAAGAATTAAAATAATGACCAGATAACGCTTTTTAAATTTCTTTCCCTTAGCACGCATAGAAACCCTGACGGCAAAATTTTAACCAGAAAGTAAACCGTATCTAAAAAAACCTGACACAATAAAGATAGCGCCGGCTGTGTTGACGATTTATTAATGTTTCCTGTGGTTCAATCTCGACAATCTTATGTCGCGGATTACGATCATGACACAGCTTACAGATAATACCTGGTACACTTCAGATTACATCTCTCCTTTACAATTATTTATTCGTCTGACGCGCGGGCAATTACAGCCAGGAAAATTCTGGCGTAAAGCCAGCTTTCGTCGCAAGTTTTTAATCCGCTCATTAGTCATGCCGCGTGCGACCAGCCAATTACTGACCAATCTCACCCAATGGCCGGAGTTAAATACGTTACTTGCTCGTCAGCCGCGTTTGCCTATTCGGCTACATCGTCCTTATATGGCTGTAAATATTAAACGCGATTTCGCCTTAGATGCGCTGTGTTTTCATTATCAACAGATGCGCCAACTTTTATCGCGGGAACAACAAGTTAGCTATTTAAGTCAGTATGGCCTGAATCTTGCTAAATTTGAAACTAAAACCGGCGAGTTGTTTCAACTTGATTTAGTCAGTCTGGTCTCACTGGATAAAGAAGGTGAAAGCACTATTGTTGTTCGCGACGCACAGTTACGTATTCTGGCAGAGATCACATTTACCCTGTGTCGCTTTAACCAACAACGTACACTATTTATCGGCGGATTACAGGGCGCGGCAAACGACGTCCCTCACGAAATTATCCAGCAGGCGACCAAAGCCTGCCATGGTCTTTTTCCCAAACGCATCGTGATGGAGGCTCTCTGTCAGTTTGCGCAAGTCTTTCAGGCGGAGCAGATTATAGCCGTGAGTAACGATGCGCACGTTTACCGTAGCTGGCGATACATGGATAAAAAGACGCAAATGCATGCCGACTATGACGCGTTTTGGGAATCGTTAGGCGGTGAAAGAATTAAAGGAAATTACTATGCGCTACCGCTGGCGATCGCCCGAAAAAGCGAATCGGAGATCGCCAGTAAGAAACGGGCCGAGTATCGCCGCCGCTATGCGTTACTCGATAGCGTCGTCGAACAGGTTCCGGTCACATTCAAACGTTAATCCGCCCGGCCCCGCGCCAGCCAAACCACGCGCGAGAACATCTTTCTGAACAGCGGCGGCACGGCGTCAATTCCCCGCCGCCCGGCTTCCATCGCGACTTCAATCGCCAAATCCGGCTTTGACGAGCGGTGGATAGCTTTAGTGATAATTTTCCGGGTATTCATCGGCACATTAGGCGGAAGTTGCGCAACCCGGTGAAAAACATCGGCAAAGCCCTGACGATACATAAAATGTTCCATATCCAGCGCAGGCAGCGCCGTGAGATGTTCGCGTTCTTCTTCCCGATCGTTATTAAGCAGACTGCGGACCGTCGCGGCATATTTTTTCCCCGCTTCGTCGCCATCCACCAGGACATGCCACTCGATTCCCATACGGCGAGCGAACTTCACCAGCGGTTTCAGGCCGGACTGAGCAAACTCAATGACTTTAATGCCCTCCGCATCAAAATGATGTCCACACTGACGCGCCAGCTCATTAATAACCCAGGTTTCCGTCTCGCCTTCCACCAGTAGCCAGCAACGCGCAAACAGCGACGACGCGCGATTAAAGCGGATATGAAAGGCGATACGCCGTCCATCTTCCGCGCTTAACCCGCCCGGGCCCAGACGCCAGGCGGCGACGCGGGAAGATTCGCGCACCAGCCGTACGACATGCTCCACCGGCGTTAGCGAGAGCAGTTCGCCTGAGTTGGTTGTCGCTATCCGCTGTAGCGGTAACAGATTGAGCAATTGCCAGGCGACTGAAAGCATAATGGGATGTAAACGGGTTTCCGGATCTTCCACCAGCAGTAATGGTCGAGCGTCTTTATGTAACCGCAGCGTCCCTTTCGCCTGTAACAGCGTGGAGAAAAGCCCCAGCAGGATCACCCGATGCGACCGGCTGCCCGGTTTGTCGATCATCCGATTAATAATATCCAGATAGCGCCAGCTACGCTGCTCATTTTGCGAACGCCGGCGCATGAGTCGGTGACGCGCCTGTCCTGCGCCCTGCTCTGAGAAATAGTGTTCAAGCAGTTGCACCATCGCGGACAGTCCCTGACGAATCTGCCCGTCGGTTAAATTTTGCGGCCGGGTCGCCAGCTCACGCGCCAGAAAATCCAGCTGTCGGGCCGTGACTTCAACATCCGGCACATTGGGCACCGTACCGTTGCGAATACGTCGCATAAAGCGCGCATCGCGCAAACGTAGCACTGGCATCAGACGAACCAGGTGGCGCACCTGATCGTTAATATTTTCCACCAGTAATGGCTGCCCATCGCTATTGAGAAAACTGCGCAGCGTCATCACGCTGCCATCGGCGCCGCATTCGCCCTCTAGCCGATAAAAAATACGGTGAAAATCATCCTCGCAAAGCGACCAGCATACTTCCAGCGCTCTATAACGACGTACCCGATGCCGCCCTGGCTGCGTTTCGCGAAAAGTCAGAATAATATGCAGGTGATGCTCGCGTCCTTTTATGTCGCCAGGCGGAAACCAGAAATCCTCACGGACAAAATGGTAGAGATCGAGTTCCGGCGACAATAACAGAGTCAGCGCATCCAGCAGGCTGGATTTTCCCCAGGCGTTTTCCCCAATCAGCACGTTGTTTTGCTCCAGCATCAACGACAGTCGGTTGATACCGCGAAATCCTACTATTTCAACGCGTTCGAGAATCATGCTTCCTCCAGAAAAACGTCATCACTCCATAAAATTCACCGCAGTATAACGGCAAATGCGTCCGCCAGGCGTGATATTCCCCCCCTTTGCCTGGGGCAAATGTCTGATAAATGTACGGCTGACGGTGTCGCTTTACTGATAGTCTGGAATTCGGTAGTGTCATGTACGCTATTCAAACAATAAAAAAGGGCCCGGCTGTTCATGTTTTCAGGACTTTTAATCATTCTGGTTCCACTGATTGTAGGCTATCTCATTCCACTGCGACATAAAGCCGCATTACAACTCATTAACCGGCTACTGAGCTGGATCGTGTATCTTATTCTCTTTTTTATGGGAATAAGCCTGGCGTTTTTGGATAACCTCGCCAGTAATCTGGTGGCGATTTTTCATTATTCCGCCGTCAGTATTACGATTATTTTATTGTGTAATATCGCCGCCTTATTGTGGCTGGAACGTATCCTCCCGTGGCGTCACCATCATCAGCAGGAAAAACTGCCTTCGCGTATTGCCATGGCGCTGGAGTCGCTGCAACTGTGCGGCGTAGTGGTATTGGGGTTTGTTATCGGCCTGAGCGGACTCTCTGTTTTACAGCACGCCACCGAAGCCAGTGAATATACGCTGATCTTTTTATTGTTCCTGGTGGGGATTCAGCTACGAAATAGCGGCATGACCTTAAAGCAAATTGTGCTTAACCGCCGGGGAATGATGGTCGCGGTCGTTGTCGTGGCAAGCTCATTACTGGGCGGCGTGATTAATGCGTTTATCCTGGACTTACCGCTAAAAACCGCCCTGGCGATGGCGTCAGGTTTCGGCTGGTACTCTCTTTCCGGTATTTTGCTGACGGAGTCGTTTGGACCGGTTATCGGCAGCGCGGCATTTTTTAACGATCTGGCCCGCGAGCTCTTAGCCATTATGCTTATTCCCGGTCTGGTTCGCCGCAGCCGTTCAACGGCGTTGGGCCTGTGCGGAGCGACTTCAATGGACTTTACGTTGCCGGTATTACAGCGCTCCGGCGGCGTAGAGATTGTTCCGGCGGCTATCGTACATGGCTTTATCCTCAGCCTGCTGGTCCCCCTCTTAATGGCGTTCTTCTCGGCCTGATACCTCTTTGGTGGTAGGCATCTGCCGCCAAAATTGCGCTAAATCAATCTCCTTGCACATTATGGCAGAAATCCCTTTTATCCCTTTGTCCACAGGCATAACCTTAAACATGTATATTAAATATAACTTTAAAAGGTGTGACCATGTTTTGTGTGCAATGTGAACAAACCATCCGTACACCAGCCGGAAACGGCTGCTCCTACGCGCAGGGAATGTGCGGTAAAACAGCTGAAACGTCCGATCTGCAGGATCTGCTGATTGCGGCTTTGCAAGGTTTGTCTGCCTGGGCGGTGAAGGCCCGTGAATATGGCATCATTAATCACGACGTTGATAACTTTGCGCCGCGCTCGTTTTTCTCCACGCTGACCAACGTTAACTTCGACTCTCCGCGTATCGTCGGCTACGCCCGTGAAGCGATTGCCTTGCGTGAAGCGTTGAAAGCGCAGTGCCTGAGCGTGGATGCTAATGCGCATTGCGACAATCCGATGGCCGATCTGCAACTGGTCAGCGACGATCTGGGCGAACTGCAACGTCAGGCGGCGGAATTTACCCCGAATAAAGACAAAGCCGCCATTGGCGAGAACATCCTCGGCCTGCGTCTGCTGTGCCTGTACGGTCTGAAAGGCGCGGCGGCGTATATGGAACACGCGCACGTTCTCGGTCAATACGACAACGACATTTACGCGCAGTACCACAAAATCATGGCCTGGCTGGGCACCTGGCCTGCTGACATGAACGCGCTGCTGGAGTGCGCAATGGAAATCGGCCAGATGAACTTCAAAGTGATGAGCATTCTGGACGCCGGTGAAACCACCAAATACGGTCACCCAACGCCGACTCAGGTCAACGTCAAAGCGACTGAAGGCAAGTGCATTCTGATCTCCGGTCACGATCTGAAAGATCTCTACAACCTGCTGGAACAGACCGAAGGCACCGGCGTTAACGTCTATACTCACGGTGAAATGCTGCCCGCACATGGCTATCCGGAACTGCGTAAATTCAAGCATCTGGTCGGTAACTACGGCAGCGGCTGGCAGAATCAGCAGGTCGAATTCGCCCGCTTCCCTGGCCCAATCGTGATGACCTCTAACTGCATTATCGACCCGACCGTGGGCAGCTATGACGACCGTATCTGGACCCGTAGCATCGTCGGCTGGCCGGGCGTTAGCCATCTTGAAGGCGATGACTTCGGGCCGGTCATTGCCCAGGCGCAGCAAATGGCGGGCTTCCCGTATAGCGAAATTCCGCATCTCATCACCGTCGGTTTTGGCCGTCAGACCCTGCTCGGCGCTGCCGATACGCTCATCGATCTGGTCAGTCGTGAAAAACTGCGCCACATCTTCCTGGTCGGCGGCTGTGACGGCGCGCGCGGCGAGCGTAACTACTTTACCGATTTCGCCACCAGCGTGCCGGATGACTGCCTGATCCTGACTCTGGCGTGTGGTAAATACCGTTTCAACAAACTGGAGTTTGGCGATATCGAAGGTCTGCCGCGTCTGGTCGATGCCGGTCAGTGTAACGATGCTTACTCTGCCATCATCCTCGCCGTTACGCTGGCGGAAAAACTGGGCTGCGGCGTCAACGATCTGCCGCTATCGCTGGTGCTCTCCTGGTTTGAGCAGAAAGCGATCGTGATTCTGCTGACGCTGCTGTCATTAGGCGTGAAAAATATTGTCACCGGGCCGACCGCGCCGGGCTTCTTCACGCCGGATCTGCTGGCTGTGCTCAACGAGAAGTTCGGTCTGCGTTCCGTGACCACCGTTGAAGAAGACATGAAGCAATTGCTGAGCGCGTAAGGAGGTCAATGATGACGATGCCAACCTCACAGTGTCCCTGGCGAATGCAGGTGCATCACATCCGTCAGGAGACGCCGGATGTATGGACAATTGCGCTATTATGCCATGATTACTACCCTTACCGCGCCGGGCAGTATGCGCTGGTGAGCGTGCGTAATTCAGCGGAAACGCTGCGCGCCTACACCCTTTCGTCTACGCCGGGCGTCAGTGAATATATCACGCTGACCGTTCGTCGGATTGACGATGGCACGGGTTCACAGTGGTTGACCCATGACATCAAGCGCGGCGATTACATCTGGCTGTCTGATGCAATGGGCGATTTTACCTGTGACGATAAAACAGAAGATAAGTTTCTGCTGCTCGCCGCCGGTTGTGGCGTAACGCCAATCATGTCGATGCGTCGCTGGCTGGCAAAATACCGCCCACAGGCCGATGTGCAGGTCATCTTTAACGTCCGTTCGCCGGATGATGTGATTTTTGCCGACGAGTGGCGACAGTATCCGGTCACGCTAGTGGCGGAAAATCATGCCACGGAAGGTTTTGTCGCGGGCCGTCTGACCACGGAATTATTACAGCGCGTACCGGATTTGGCATCGCGCACCATCATGACCTGCGGCCCGGCGCCCTATATGGATTTCGTCGAACAGGGAGTGAAAGCGCTTGGCGTAACGCGCTTCTTTAAAGAGAAGTTCTTCACGCCGGTGGCGGAAACGGCAACCAGCGGCCTGAAATTCACCAAACTACAGCCAGCGCAGGAATTTTATGCCCCGATCGGTACGACGCTGCTGGAGGCGCTGGAGAGTAATAAAGTACCGGTTGCCGCTGCCTGTCGGGCAGGTGTTTGCGGCTGCTGTAAAACCAAAGTCGTTTCCGGCGACTATACGGTGAGCAGCACCATGACGCTGAGCGAGGCGGAGATTGCCGAAGGTTACGTACTGGCCTGCTCCTGCCATCCGCAGAGCGATCTTGTTCTCGCATAATCGGTAAACGTTCCATCATAGGCCCGGTAAGCGTCAGCGCTACCGGGCGATTTGCCGCTCGCTTCATCCTTTCGCCCCTCTCTTCGCCAAAGAAAAACGTCATCGTCATCTTCAACTA
Organism: Salmonella sp. GDC200615; assembly: GCF_050574145.1. Lineage (NCBI taxonomy): Bacteria > Pseudomonadati > Pseudomonadota > Gammaproteobacteria > Enterobacterales > Enterobacteriaceae > Salmonella > Salmonella sp. GDC200615. The sequence goes on from NZ_CP192247.1 coordinate 2,962,928, forward strand.
AACTTGTAACCGTTATCACATTTAAGGAGATGGAGAACCATGAAACAAACCGTTGCCGCTTTTATTGCCAAAACGCTGGAACAGGCTGGCGTAAAACAAATCTGGGGCGTCACTGGCGACTCCCTGAACGGCCTGAGCGATAGTCTTAATCGTATGGGAACCATTGAATGGATGCCAACCCGCCACGAAGAGGTCGCCGCTTTCGCTGCCGGCGCACAAGCGCAGCTTACCGGCGAGCTGGCAGTGTGCGCCGGTTCATGCGGACCGGGCAACCTGCACCTGATCAATGGCCTGTTTGATTGCCACCGTAACCACGTCCCTGTTCTGGCGATCGCCGCCCATATTCCGTCCAGTGAAATCGGCAGCGGTTATTTCCAGGAGACCCACCCGCAGGAGTTGTTCCGTGAATGCAGCCACTATTGCGAGTTGGTTTCCAGCCCGGAGCAGATCCCGCAGGTACTCGCCATCGCCATGCGCAAAGCGGTGCTAAATCGCGGCGTCTCCGTGGTCGTACTTCCGGGTGACGTGGCGCTGAAACCCGCGCCTGAAAACGCCGTCACCCATTGGTACCATGCCCCGCACCCCGTCGTTACGCCGGCGGAGGAAGAGCTGAAAAAACTGGCGCAACTGCTGCGCTACTCCAGCAATATCGCATTAATGTGCGGTAGCGGCTGCGCGGGCGCGCATGAGGAGTTGGTCGCGTTGGCGGCAAAACTAAAAGCGCCAATCGTTCATGCCCTGCGCGGCAAAGAGCACGTTGAGTACGATAACCCTTATGATGTGGGAATGACCGGCCTGATTGGCTTCTCTTCTGGCTTCCACACCATGATGAACGCCGATACGCTGATCCTGCTCGGCACCCAGTTCCCCTACCGCGCCTTTTATCCGAGCGATGCCAAAATCATTCAGATTGACATCAACCCGGGCAGTATTGGCGCGCACAGCAAAGTCGACATGGCGCTGGTGGGCGATATTAAAGCCACGCTTCGCGCCCTGCTGCCGCTGGTGGAAGAAAAAAGCAATCGTAAATTCCTCGATAAAGCTCTGGAGCACTATCGGGACGCCCGTAAAGGGCTTGATGACTTAGCCAAACTCAGCGATAAAGCCATCCACCCACAATATCTGGCGCAACAAATTAGTCATTTCGCCGCTGACGACGCTATTTTTACCTGCGATGTCGGCACGCCGACCGTCTGGGCGGCCCGCTATCTAAAAATGAACGGCAAGCGCCGCCTGCTGGGCTCGTTTAACCACGGGTCAATGGCCAACGCTATGCCGCAGGCGCTCGGCGCTCAGGCTACCGCGCCGGGTCGTCAGGTTATCGCGATGTGCGGTGATGGCGGCTTCAGTATGCTGATGGGCGATTTTCTCTCGGTGGTACAGATGAAGCTGCCGATAAAAATCGTCGTCTTTAATAACAGCGTGCTGGGCTTTGTGGCGATGGAAATGAAAGCTGGCGGCTACCTTACCGACGGTACCGAACTGCACGACACCAATTTCGCGCGTATCGCCGAAGCCTGCGGCATTACCGGTATTCGCGTGGAAAAAGCCGCAGACGTGGACGGAGCGCTACAGCGCGCGTTTTCCATTGACGGCCCGGTACTGGTTGACGTGGTCGTGGCAAAAGAAGAACTGGCGATCCCGCCGCAGATCAAACTGGAACAAGCTAAAGGATTTAGCCTGTACATGCTGCGCGCCATTATTAGCGGCCGCGGCGATGAAGTGATCGAACTGGCGAAAACGAACTGGCTAAGGTAAAACAGTGCACATCACCTTTTAAAATCCAGGGATGTGCCATGATTGATTTACGCAGTGATACCGTTACCCGACCGGGCCGCGCCATGCTCGAGGCGATGATGACCGCCCCGGTCGGGGACGACGTATACGGCGATGACCCTACTGTTAACGCCCTTCAGCGCTACGCCGCCGACCTTTCCGGTAAAGAAGCGGCGCTTTTTTTACCCACCGGCACCCAGGCCAATCTGGTCGCGCTGCTTAGCCATTGTGAACGCGGCGAAGAGTATATCGTCGGTCAGGGCGCGCATAATTATCTTTATGAAGCTGGCGGCGCGGCGGTGCTCGGCAGCATTCAGCCGCAGCCCATCGACGCCGCCGCGGACGGTACGCTGCCGCTGGAGAACGTGGCGGCGAAGATTAAAGCGGATGACATCCACTTCGCGCGCACGCGCTTGCTCAGTCTGGAAAATACGCATAACGGGAAAGTGCTGCCGCGCGCGTATCTGAAAGACGCCTGGACATTTACCCGCGAACGTGGACTGGCGCTGCACGTTGACGGCGCCCGAATTTTTAACGCGGTGGTTGCCTACGGTTGTGAGTTAAAAGAGATTACGCAGTATTGCGACTCTTTTACCATCTGCCTGTCAAAAGGTCTCGGAACGCCGGTCGGTTCGCTGCTGGTCGGCAACCGCGATTACATTAAACGCGCGACGCGCTGGCGTAAAATGGTCGGCGGCGGAATGCGTCAGGCCGGGATTCTGGCAGCGGCCGGACTGTATGCGCTGAAGCATAACGTGGCGCGTCTGCAAGAGGACCATGATAACGCCGCCTGGCTGGCGCAGCAGCTTCGCGAAGCGGGCGCGGAGGTCATGCGCCACGAAACGAATATGCTGTTTGTTCGCGTTGGCGAAGCACAGGCCGCCGCGCTTGGCGACTATTTGCGGGAACGGAATATCCTGATTAACGCCGCGCCGAGTGTGCGTCTGGTGACGCATCTGGATGTTTCTCGCGAACAGCTTGCCGACGTCGTCGCCCACTGGCGCGCCTTTTTAGCCCGCTAAGGAGAGCAACGTGGCGCAACGCATTCTGGTTCTCGGCGCCAGCGGCTATATCGGCCAGCACCTGGTCTTTGCGCTAAGTCAGCAAGGACATCAGGTGCGGGCGGCGGCGCGGCGCGTCGAACGTCTGGAAAAACAGCGCCTCGCCAACGTCAGTTGTCATAAGGTCGATCTGCACTGGCCGGAAAATTTACCCGCGCTGCTTCGCGACATTGATACCGTTTACTATCTGGTACACGGCATGGGCGAAGGCGGCGATTTTATCGCCCATGAGCGTCAGGCGGCGCTCAACGTGCGAGACGCGCTGCGCCAGACGCCGGTTAAACAACTTATTTTCCTCAGTTCATTGCAGGCGCCAGAGCATGAGCAATCCGATCACCTGCGCGCCCGCCAGCTTACGGCTGACACGCTGCGCGACGCAGGCGTGCCGGTGACGGAATTACGCGCCGGGATCATCGTCGGCGCAGGCTCCGCCGCCTTCGAAGTCATGCGTGACATGGTTTACAACCTGCCAATACTCACGCCGCCGCGCTGGGTGCGTTCGCGCACCACGCCCATCGCTCTGGAAAATTTACTCTACTACCTGGTCGGCTTGCTGGACCACCCTGCGCACGAGCATCGTATTCTGGAAGCCGCCGGGCCGCAGGTATTAAGCTATCAGCAGCAGTTTGAACGTTTTATGGCCGTCAGCGGTAAACGGCGTCCGCTGATCCCGGTGCCTTTTCCGACCCGCTGGATTTCGGTCTGGTTTTTAAACGTCATTACCTCCGTGCCGCCGACTACCGCAAAAGCCTTAATCCAGGGGTTAAGGCACGATTTGCTGGCCGATGACGCCGCGTTAAAAAAGTTGATCCCCCAAACGCTTATCACCTTTGATGACGCCGTTCGCCGCACGCTAAAAGAAGAAGAAAAACTGGTGAACTCCAGCGACTGGGGCTACGACGCGCTGGCCTTCGCCCGCTGGCGTCCCGAATACGGCTATTTTCCAAAGCAGGCGGGCTTTACCGCGCAGACCCCGGCCAGCCTATCGGCGCTATGGCAGGTCGTAAATCGGCTGGGTGGCAAAGAGGGCTATTTTTTCGGCAATATTTTGTGGCAGACGCGCGCCGCGATGGACCGTCTGGTGGGGCATAAACTGGCGAAAGGCCGCCCGTCGCATACCTTGCTCAAGCCTGGCGATACGGTAGATAGCTGGAAAGTGATCATTGTCGAACCAGAAAAACAGCTCACGCTCTTGTTTGGCATGAAAGCGCCGGGTCTGGGGCGGCTTAGCTTCACGCTGCACGATAAAGGTCGCTACCGCGAAATTGACGTGCGCGCCTGGTGGCATCCCCACGGAATGCCGGGCCTGATTTACTGGCTACTGATGATCCCGGCGCACCTGTTTATTTTCCGGGGAATGGCAAGGCGTATTGCCCGATTTGCAGAACAAATCACAGAAAAATGAGAAAAAGTTGCTGTATTCTTTCGTGTTTCCCATTGCATACCGATGTAATTCACGGAAGAATGCGCACGACGGTTTATTAAACACAGTGGATTGATATGAAGGTACTGGTTACCGGCGCCACCAGCGGCTTAGGTCGAAACGCGGTTGAATTTTTGCGCAATAAAGGCATCAGCGTCAGAGCGACGGGTCGCAATGAAGCGATGGGCAAGCTGCTTGAAAAAATGGGCGCGGAATTCGTCCATGCGGATTTAACCGAACTGGTCTCCTCGCAGGCTAAAGTGATGCTTGCCGGGATCGACACGTTGTGGCACTGCTCCAGCTTTACCTCGCCCTGGGGAACCCAACAGGCTTTCGATCTGGCGAATGTTCGCGCCACCCGCCGTCTGGGAGAATGGGCGGTCGCCTGGGGCGTGCGCAATTTTATTCATATCTCCTCTCCCTCGCTCTATTTTGATTACCACCATCACCGTGATATCAAAGAAGATTTCCGCCCGCATCGGTTTGCCAATGAGTTCGCCCGCAGTAAAGCCGCCGGCGAAGAGGTGATTAATCTGTTGGCGCAGGCCAATCCGCAAACACGTTTTACGGTATTGCGTCCACAAAGCCTGTTTGGCCCGCACGATAAAGTATTTATCCCACGTCTGGCGCATATGATGCACCATTACGGTAGCGTCTTATTACCGCACGGGGGCAGCGCGCTGGTCGATATGACCTACTATGAAAATGCGATCCACGCCATGTGGCTGGCCAGCCAGCCGGGCTGCGATCATCTGCCTTCTGGCCGCGCTTATAACATCACTAACGGCGAAAACCGTACCTTACGCAGCATCGTACAAAAGTTAATTGATGAATTGACTATCGATTGCCGCATTCGCTCTGTGCCTTACCCGATGCTGGATATGATCGCCCGCAGTATGGAGCGCTTCGGCAAAAAATCCGCCAAAGAGCCCCCGCTAACGCATTACGGCGTGTCAAAACTGAATTTTGATTTTACGCTCGATACGACTCGCGCGCAGGAAGAGCTGGGCTACCAGCCCATCATCACGCTGGACGAAGGCATTGAGCGCACCGCCGCTTGGCTGCGCGATCACGGAAATTTACCGCGTTAATCCTGGCCGTACTTCTCCAGTAATGCTTCGGCAATCGCCTGCGTTTCGGCATCTGCGATACCGTTCCATTGCGCCGGACGGAAGTGCATCTGGAACGCCATAATCACCCGCTACTGCCCGCGCGCCGTCATATCGGCTTTGACTTCATAGCCATAGCGCGAGAGTAACGCAAGCACCGTTGCGGTATCGACTGGCGTATACGGCGCGCGTCCAGCCAGATAAAACGCCACATGCTGGGCGTCAGGCCAGGCGCCAATCCCCTGCGCCGCCAGCTCGCGCCACGGGAAGCGCGGGCCGGGATCGTCTTTACGCTGCGGCGCGATATCCGCATGGGCCACCACATTCTGCGGTTTGATGTCATAGCGCGCGATAATGTCCTTCGCTAACGGAATCAATGCCTGAATTTGCGCGGATTCAAACGGCGCGAAAGATTTCACCCCGCCGGACATTCGCCAGCCGCGATTTTCCAGCTCAATGCCAATAGACGTATCATTGAGACGCGTGGCGCCTCGCCAGAAACTGACGCCCGCATGCCAGGCCTGATCCTGTTCCGGCACCAGTTGCCAGATGCGCGGTTTACCGCCATATAATGGCGGGGTTGCGGGAATCAGGTAATGCGAACTGACGTTGCGGCCCGTTAACGTCGCCAGCGAAACGTCAAAGTTTTCCGCCGTATAGTGAATCACCAGGACTTTAATGCGCGGATAGGCCGCCTGCGCCCGATGTCGGGTATCAAGCTGATATCCCTCTTTATCGATAATTCCTTTTTCGCTCGCGCAGCCTGTTAACAGCAACGCGAGACCCACCAGCCACAGTAGCGCTTTCATCGGCGCGTTTTCACCGCCGTTCCGCTGACGCTGACCATTAGCATACTGCCATCCTTGCCGACAGTTTCGTAATCAATATCGATGCCTACCACCGCATCGGCACCCAACGCTTTAGCCTGCTCGCCAAGTTCCTGAAAAGCCGATTTCACGCGCTTTACGCAGCTCTTTCTCATACGCGCCGGAACGTCCGCCGACGATATCCCGAATGCCGGCGAAAAAATCGCGGAAAATATTGGCGCCTAAAATGGCTTCGCCCGTTACCACACCGCAATACTCCACGATGCTTTGTCCTTCCAGCGTTGGGGTTGTTGAAAACTGCATAGTGAATCTCCCGGGTTAGCTAAGCACACGATCTCAAACGCATTATCAAGCTGATACGCTATCATTGAAAGGATATAATTGATTATCGTAGATCGGTTTTTGCTCGATCGCCTATAAGGAAATCATCATGCGCTATTCTAAACTCTCTTTGCTCATCCCGTGCGCGCTTCTGCTTAGCGCCTGTACGACCGTCACTCCCGCCTACAAAGATAATGGCCCGCGTATCGGCGCGTGTGTGGAAGGCGGCCCGGACAGCGTGGCTCAACAATTTTACGACTACCGTATTCAACACCACAGCAATGATATCGCCGCGCTTCGCCCCTACTTGAGTGATAACCTGGCGAAATTGTTGACCGACGCCAGCCGCGATACGGAGCACCGCCAGTTGATGAGCGGCGATCTGTTCTCCAGCCGCGCTACGCTGCCGGATAGCGCCAACGTCGCCAGCGCATCAACCATTCCGAACCGAGATGCGCGCAACATTCCTCTGCGGGTGGCGTTAAAACAGGGCGATCAAAGCTGGCAGGATGAAGTGCTTATGATTCACGAAGGCTCATGCTGGGTGATTGACGACGTTCGCTATCTGGGCGGAGATGTCCATGCCCCTGCCGGTACGCTGCGCCAGTCAATAGAAAACCGTTAACAGACAGTATTCCCCCGCTTTTGCACCCATAACCCCGTAAATTGTCTGGCATTCTGCCCGGGATGCCGACAATTCTTCTTACCTACTATTCCTCCTGCTATTTTGTGCTATGTTTAGGGAAGAATGTGGGATATATTTAACTTTTAACGCATAAATATTGCATAACTATTCTGCGAAAGGTACTATCTGCGGCTTCAATAGCTATCAGACTGCCTGTATACGAGTGTCAATGAGTATTCAATTAAACGGCATTAATTGCTTTTACGGCGCGCATCAGGCGCTGTTCGATATCACGCTGGATTGCCCCGAAGGCGAAACGCTGGTGTTGCTTGGCCCAAGCGGGGCGGGTAAAAGTTCGCTGCTGCGTGTACTCAATCTGCTTGAGATGCCGCGCTCCGGCACTTTGACTATCGCCGGGAACCATTTTGACTTTACGAAAACGCCGTCCGATAAGGCGATTCGTGAGCTACGTCAAAATGTCGGAATGGTCTTTCAGCAATATAATCTTTGGCCGCATCTCACCGTTGTGCAGAATCTGATTGAAGCGCCCTGCCGCGTACTGGGTCTGACAAAAGATCAGGCGCTGGCGCGCGCAGAAAAGCTGCTGGAGCGTTTACGTCTGAAGCCATATAGCGATCGTTATCCGTTGCACCTTTCCGGCGGTCAGCAGCAGCGCGTCGCGATTGCCCGCGCGCTGATGATGGAGCCGCAGGTGCTGCTGTTTGATGAACCGACCGCCGCGCTGGACCCGGAAATTACCGCTCAAATCGTCAGCATTATTCATGAGCTGGCGGAAACGAACATTACTCAGGTGATCGTTACGCATGAAGTCGAAGTGGCGCGTAAGACCGCCAGTCGTGTGATTTATATGGAAAATGGTCACATCGTCGAGCACGGTGATGCGGGTTGCTTTGCCCACCCTCAGACCGAAGCGTTCAAAAACTATCTCTCTCACTAAGATTCGGGACAATGACAATGAAAAAAGTTCTGATTGCCGCGCTAATTGCAGGCTTTAGCCTTTCCGCTACAGCAGCCCAGACCATTCGTTTTGCGACCGAAGCGTCCTATCCGCCGTTCGAATCGATGGATGCTAATAACAAGATTGTCGGCTTTGACGTCGACCTGGCCAACGCGCTATGTAAAGAGATCGACGCCTCCTGTACCTTTACCAATCAGGCGTTCGACAGCCTGATCCCCAGCCTGAAATTCCGCCGCTTCGACGCTGTAATGGCGGGAATGGATATCACGCCGGAACGTGAAAAGCAGGTGCTGTTTACCACGCCATATTACGACAACTCCGCGCTGTTCGTGGGTCAGCAGGGCAAATACACCAGCGTTGATCAACTGAAAGGCAAGAAAGTCGGCGTACAGAACGGTACGACGCACCAGAAATTCATCATGGATAAGCATCCGGAAATCACCACCGTACCGTATGACAGCTATCAGAACGCGAAGCTGGATCTACAAAATGGCCGTATCGACGCTGTTTTCGGCGACACGGCGGTCGTGACCGAATGGCTGAAAGCCAATCCTAAGCTGGCGCCGGTCGGCGATAAAGTCACCGATAAAGATTATTTCGGCACCGGCCTGGGTATCGCGGTACGTCAGGGCAACACCGAGCTGCAGCAGAAATTCAATACTGCGCTGGAAAAAGTGAAGAAAGATGGGACTTACGAGACCATCTATAACAAATGGTTCCAGAAGTAATCTTTGATGAACGAATTTTTTCCTTTAGCAAGCGCCGCCGGGATGACCGTCGGCCTTGCCGTCTGCGCGCTGATCATTGGCCTCGCGTTAGCCATGTTCTTTGCCGTCTGGGAGTCCGTAAAATGGCGCCCGATTGCCTGGATAGGCTCCGCGCTGGTCACTATTTTGCGCGGCCTGCCGGAAATTCTGGTGGTGCTGTTTATCTATTTCGGCTCCTCGCAACTCCTGCTTACGCTGTCTGACGGGTTTACCCTCCATCTCGGCTTTACGCAGATCCCGGTGCAAATGGAGATTGAGAACTTTGACGTCAGTCCGTTCCTGTGCGGCGTGATTGCGTTGTCCCTGCTGTATGCGGCCTATGCGTCGCAGACGCTACGTGGCGCGCTGAAAGCCGTTCCGTCTGGTCAGTGGGAGTCGGGTCAGGCACTGGGATTATCAAAGACGGCGATTTTTTTCCGTCTGGTGATGCCGCAGATGTGGCGTCACGCCCTGCCAGGGCTGGGTAATCAGTGGCTGGTGTTGCTAAAAGATACGGCTCTGGTCAGCCTTATCAGCGTTAACGATCTGATGTTGCAGACCAAAAGTATTGCCACACGCACCCAGGAACCGTTTAACTGGTACATTATTGCGGCGGCTATTTACCTGGTCATTACGCTGATCAGTCAGTACATTCTCAAACGCATAGACCTGCGCGCAACACGTTTTGAGCGGAGGCCAGACTAATGCTTGAGTACTTACCTGAACTGCTAAAAGGGCTACACACCAGCCTGACGCTGACCGTGGCTTCTATTGCCGTCGCTTTGGTGCTGGCGTTAGTTTTTACCATCATCCTGACGCTAAAAACGCCGTTCGTGGTGTGGCTGGTGCGCGGCTATATCACGTTGTTTACCGGTACGCCGTTGTTGGTGCAAATTTTCCTGATCTACTACGGACCCGGTCAATTCCCGACACTGCAAGAGTATCCGCTACTCTGGCATCTACTGTCTGAACCGTGGCTGTGCGCACTGATCGCGTTGTCGCTAAACAGCGCCGCTTATACCACGCAGCTATTTTATGGCGCGATTCGCGCGATTCCGGAAGGTCAGTGGCAGTCCTGCGGCGCGCTGGGGATGAGTAAGAAAGATACGCTGGCGATTTTGTTGCCCTATGCGTTTAAACGCGCCCTCTCCTCCTATTCTAATGAGGTGGTACTGGTCTTCAAAAGTACCTCGCTGGCCTATACCATCACCTTGATGGAAGTCATGGGGTACAGTCAGTTGCTCTATGGTCGTACCTACGATGTGGTGGTATTTGGCGCGGCAGGCGTAATTTACCTGGTCGTCAACGGTCTATTGACGCTGATGATGCGTTTGATTGAGCGTAAAGCCCTGGCGTTTGAGCGGCGCAATTAACCAGGCAGGATAAGGCATTCTCGCCGCCGTTCGACAATGGTCAGATGGCGCTGCGCTTATCAAGCCTACGATGCATAATATTGAATAAACCCGACGGACAAGTGGTTAACTTGTCCGTCTTTTTTTATCCATTTCAAAATATTTAATCATTTTTATTGCATACAAATTCAATTGATGGCATTGTAAATCTATGCCGCAGACACGGCGCATAATCATAAGATTACGGGAGTGACATCATGAAAAAGTTAGTTCTGGCTGCATTACTCGCCTCTTTCGCCACTGGCAGCATCGCCGCTGAAAAAATCAATTTCGGGGTTTCCGCCACCTACCCCCCGTTTGAATCCCTGGATGCGAGTAATAAAATTGTGGGCTTCGATATCGATCTGGCAACCGCATTATGCAAGCAAATGCAGGCAGAATGTACTTTTACCAATCATGCTTTCGATAGTCTTATCCCGGCGCTGAAATTCAGAAAATATGATGCCGTCATTTCCGGAATGGACATTACCCCGGAGCGCAGTAAGCAGGTCGCCTTTAGCAATCCCTATTATGCGAACTCTGCGCTGGTGATTGCCAAAAAAGACACCTATAAGACCTTTACCGATCTAAAAGGTAAGCGTATCGGTATGGAAAATGGCACCACGCATCAAAAATATCTCCAGGATAAACATCCGGAGGTCAAAACCGTGGCCTACGACAGCTACCAGAATGCGATTATCGACCTGAAAAATGGCCGTATTGACGGTGTCTTTGGCGATACCGCAGTGGTCAATGAGTGGCTGAAAACGAATCCGCAACTGGGTCCGGCAACAGAGAAAGTGACCGATCCGCAATACTTCGGTACCGGACTTGGCATCGCGGTGCGCCCGGACAATAAGGCGTTGCTGGAAAAACTGAATAATGCGCTGGCCGCCATTAAAGCGGACGGCACTTATCAGAAAATCAGCGATCAGTGGTTCCCGCAGTAAGACGTATATTATTACCCCACTGTATTGCGAAATGGCAGTATAAATACCTTATTCAGCCCACGGGTCGCCATCGGAAACTATCCTAGCCTGATAAGCGTAGCGCCATTGGGCATTCTACAGTTTGTCATCAGTCTCAAACGCCTGCATCAACAGGCGATTCGGACTAATACTTGCCGGGTGACGCTAACGCGCACCCGGCTTACAACATTGTTACGTTTTTAGACAACATCCAGACCCAGACGGCGATACTGCTCCGCCGGAGCATCATTTTCTTTCATCAAACGGATAAGTAAGTTGATCATCCTTGCTTCGATGGCCTCATCATGAATAGGATGTTGCTGCTGCGGATCGTCTCTGAGATCAAACAAGAGATGACCAAAGCTATTCACACCTTTATATTTTTCCCTGGCCGGAATACGTAATACCTGAAGCCCTTTAGTAAAGTTAAACGGAGGTGCCAGAGATAATTTTCCCAGTTCATCCACGTCATAACGCGCATTCATCTTGATCGGCATTAACGTGTAGTTCGCAATGTCATGCTCACGCCCCGGCTGCGCGGCCCGCATATAAACATAGAGTCCGTCGGTAACATTAACATGTCCGCTAAACACGCCAAACAGCGCGCCTTCCCTGACGGGTTCATCACTGGCAATGACTTTCGCCAGCGGTTGGCCCTGCATATCTGCGGGAATAGGTTGCTGAAAATAATCCAGTAGCGTTGGCGCCCAGTCAATCATCTGCACCAGCGACTGCCGTCGCGCTCCGCATACCGCGCTGCGCGGGTCCCAGATAAACAGCGGGTTATTCGCCACCTCGTTATAATAGGGCATCTGATTTTTAGCCCACCAACCGTGCTCCCCCAGCAAGAAGCCGTGATCGGTACCGACAATCAGCATCGTATCGCGCCAGAGATCGTGTTCATCCATCAGATCAAGGATACGTCCCAGATTGCGGTCGCACATGGAAACCAAGGCCCGATAACGACAGCGAATATGCGCTATCGCCTCCTCGCTTTCACTGACTTTGCCGCGCGGCCAGTCATAATGCGGGCCTTGCCACTCATCGTCATAGAGCGATAAATATTCCTCGGTGGTATAAAACGGCTCATGCGGATCAAACGTCTCAACCTGCAATAACCAGTTATCTTCGGCATGATTTTTATGGATAAAATCGCACCCGGCGTCAAAAACTTTCGTCTGGGGAAAATCGGCTTCCTGCTGGATGTATTCGCGGTTCGCCCAGTCATGACGCCATAGCCCGGAAACGCCGCCTCCGGTTTGTTTTTGTGGAACGCGCAGTACTTCCGGAATGGGCGGCTCGCCAACACTTGCCTTCCAGTGATCGCCCTCCTGACCGCGTACTACGTCCCAGGAGCTATAGCGGTTATGGTAGTTACCGCCGCCGTCTTCCCAGTAATGCAGATGATCGCTGATAAGATGGGTGTAGATCCCCGCTTTTTTCAATAATTCCGGCATGGAATCATCAAAGGGTTCCAGCGGCCCCCACTCACGATGCAGGAAATTATAGCGCCCGGTGTGCAGTTCCCGACGGGCTGGCATACAGGGCATACTGCCGACATAACTATTGTCAAAGGTGGCGGCATGTGCCGCCAGGCGTTGAAAGTTAGGCACTTTCGTTAGCAAATCGCCATAGGGCGGCAAATAGTTTTTATTCAGACTGTCAAACAGCAGAATAATCGCTTTCATGACTCACCCTCATTTGTTGAGCAGGTGCGGAAAATTTTTCTCTACCACATCGTAAATCTGTTTACCTATTGATTCGCCATCCATGATATTTTCAATGGGAATAAGATATTGTCCGTGTTTAGGGTCAAGGCTAACGACATCAAGCAATTTTTTCGAAATCGCATAAATATCTGCCCAGTCGGTAAATCCACCGACCTCTCCCGCTGCCGTATGCTCCATATCAAAAGAGAAGTCATATTTTGCTAACGCTTTTTTAACAACAGTCTGTAACATTACGCTACTGCCTACACCATAACCGCATACGAATAAAATATTTACAGAATCTTTCATAATAAAATCCTTTATATAAACCGAATCAATTAAATGGAATAAGGACCAAGATGGAACGTTGAAGCAATAAATTTCAGTAATTCACAAATCGCAGGCCACAGAGTCGCCCAGTCAAATATTCCCGTCCAGCCCACGCCTTCTTTTGCCAGCCCGGTTAAAGGAATGGCCCATACCGTACCGAAAGTCTGAATAATCCCTAACAGGAAAGTACAAATAATAACGGAACGATATCCCCCCATTCGGTTGGCTAATACGCCGATGGGACCGCCGGAAAAGAAGAGCGGAACAAAACCAGGCAATACCATAATAGGGCTATGGATGAGCAGCAGGATGCCCATGGAAAAAATCGTGCCGAAAGTACAAAAGACGAATCCCAGCGTGGCCGCGTTCGGCGAAAAAGGTAATAAAGCAGCAACATCCACAGCCGGTATAGCGTTAGGAATAAAGCGATCCTGCCATCCTTTAAACGAACCGTTAATTTCGCCTACCATCATCCGCACGCCCTGCAGCAAGATGACCATATACATAGAGAATTGCAGGCCCAGATTGATGATATAAATATACCAGGGTTTTCCTTTCGCCATTAACTGTACGTTATCGATCCCTGTCGCCAATAGAAAACCGCCAACGAAGAGCGTCATCACAATGGCGATTGCCGTCACGTTGTGGTTAAAAATGGCTAACCAACCGGGAAGTTTCAGGTTTTCGGCGTCATGCTTTTCCGGATCGCCGAATTTATGCGCGAATTTCGAGAAAAACCACAGTCCCAGCATCTGGTTATGCGCAATGGTAAAACCGGCGTTATTGGTCACTTTGGCGATGGGTTTAACAATAAGCGTAGTTGAAAACGCCCAAAAGACCCCGGTCAATACCCCGGCAATCACAATGGATTGTACCCAACCGAACCCCAGCCAGAAGACGATTAACCACAGTACTGCCTGTGAATGAGAGACCCCGGTATTACCGGTAAGAAATATACCTTTTGCGCCGGTATAACGGCCAAATAAAACTAATAACAGGTTAGTAAAAAACGCCAGTACAAAAACGTATCCTACATAGCCGAAATTATCGCCCAGCGCTATTTGCGTCGCGGCTTTCATGGCATATGAATCCATTAAGTATCCATGCACGCCATAAGCCTTGCTGACTGCCTCTGCAACCGGTTTAAAAGTGGCTGAAAATTGAAAGCCGCCAAATAACACCATCATCAAACCGACCATCGCGCTGATCATACCGGTGATAATTTTTATAGGCGTCTTTTTATCCAGCGCATAGCCAACACCGACTAATATCCCAATTAATATTGCCGGTTCAGTTAAAAACGTTTGAATAACATCTATAAATTTGGCAAACATCGTCTGAACGCCCTCCATAAGCGTGCCTATTCGTTGTCATGATTGACCCCTTTACTGACGTTACGTATTGCTTCGCTGATGCTATTGAAAGTTACCCGATAAACCACCTTGTCTAATTTTGCCTTACACGCACTGTAATAATCAAAATTAGTCATTAAAAGATTTAAAGTGATTATTTGTGATTTGATTTGCAAAAATAGGGTAATATATAACCACGATCGATCGGAGTTTTTTATCGATCGATCATGGTTATTATTATTTATGGATAATTAGATAGTTAATATAGATATTTTGTATGTCTGGCTTTTGGCGCTACAGCCTGCGCAGTAACGCTAAAACCTCATAATGCGCGGTATGCGGGAACATATCGAAAAGCTGAACACGTTGAATACGGTAGTTCGGCAGATGACGAATATCCTGCGCCATCGTCTGCGCGTTACAGCTTGAATAAATAATAAAACGCGGCGCCATTTGTGCAAGGTAATCGCACAACGGCTTGCCAATGCCGCGGCGGGGAGGATTCACCAACACCAGGTCGGGCGTTTCACCTTGTGCGGTGGCGAATTGGGTGGAATCCAACGCCTGGAAATGAAGGCGGGTCAATCCCAGCTCGGCAGCGGATTGCTTCGCGCAGGCAATCGCCTCCGGCGCGATCTCAATACCGGTTAATTGCATCTGCGGCGTCGCGCAGTGCAGGCCGAATCCGCCCACTCCGCAAAAAAGATCCCACATATGGCGTACCGGCAGTTGCCCTACCCAGTCGCGCGCCGTCGCATATAATCGGCTGGCGACCGTAGGGTTGGTCTGAAAGAAACTTTGCGGGCGAATCCACAGCGGCACATCGTTAAAACGTTCCGCCAGCGCCTGCTGATCCGTCAGGTAGATTTCCGTCTCCCCTTCCATAATCGCCATATGTACCGGCTGGATATTTGCGGTGATCACTCTGAGCTGCGGCAGTTGCGCGCGCAGCCACGGTAACGCCGCGCGCAGTTGCGTAAGTTTGGTTTCTGAACGCAACACGAAGCGTAGCATCATGCCGCCATCGAACTGACTTTCCGTCAGCAACAGGTATTTCAGTTCGCCACGTTTTCGCGCCACGTTATAAGGCGTGAGTCCGGCACGGGCAATAAAAGGTTTTAGCGCGCTGAATACGGGGGCAAAGGAGGCGGGATACAGCGGGCAGCCGCAAAGATCGACCGGCGTACCGTCGCGATGCAGCATCCCGAAGAGCGGTTTTTCTACACTACCGCTCACGACCATTTTCGCTTTGTTGCGGAAATGCTGTTCCGGGCCGCCAATCGGCGCGCACCACTGTTCAACAGGCAGCCCGGCGAGCAAACGATGTAAATCGGCTGTTTTTGCGGAAAGTTGTTCGTTAACCGACTGCGTAATCCATTGACAGGAACGGCAGCGACCCGCGTCATAGAGTGCGCACTGCATACCAAAAAACCTTCATATTATCCGGGGCGACGATTATACACATTATTGCAGCCGGAAGAACCGACGGCTGGGAGCGGGAATAAACAGCAGAAACAGAATTAAAAGATCGGGGAGTTTTTGCATGACCAGGGAATGCAGGATATCACGCTTCGATTCTCCCGCGATGCTAAACAACTCCGGATATCCGTAGCCTAACGACGCCGCCCACAGATATCCGCTCACAATAATTTGTGTCGCCAGGTACACCCAGCGCGCCCAGCTACGGCCTTTCACCAGCGAAAACGCACAATAAATTTCAACAAAGACCAGCACTAAACTGGCCAGAAAGACCAGGGTTAAGCTCCACGTCTGCACGCTGCGATGAATAAACTCGCCCATCCCGCGTATGCCGAGGGTATTCATAATCATCAGCACATCGAGACCGCGAATCAAAATAATCGCCATAGCCGCAACCTGCACCAGCGTAGGCACATTTAAACGGGCATGTGATGAGGTTGATTGCTTTATAAATCCCAATGAATGTCTTCCCTGAAAATGATGCCGCGACCCGCGCGGCAACGCATTGCCATAGTGGAAAATTTTAGTGGCTTCAGCCGCGTCTTGCACGCTGGATATCGCGAATCCGCTGTTTTTCCGCTCGCGCCATCAGGTACCAGGCAATAAATCCGACGATTCCTACCACGCCGAGGATTAACGTCGCCAGCGCGTTGATTTCCGGGTTCACGCCCATGCGCACGCTGGAGAAAACCAGCATCGGTAGCGTGGTGGTGGTGGCGCCGGGACCGGAAACGAAGCTGGCAATCACCAGATCGTCAAGGGAGAGCGTAAAGGCCAACAGCCAGCCCGAGATCACCGCTGGCATGATCATCGGTAACGTAATGACGAAAAAGACCTTCAACGGCGCCGCGCCAAGATCCATCGCCGCCTCTTCAATCGAACGATCCAGTTCGCGTAATCGCGAAGCGATCACCACTGCCACATAGGCGGTACAGAAAGTGACGTGCGCCAACCAGATGGTCAGCATCCCGCGATCGGAGGGCCAGCCGATAGCATGACCAAGCGCGACAAACAGCAGCAGCAGCGACAGCCCGGTAATCACATCCGGCATCACCAGCGGCGCGGTGATCATAAACGCAAAGCCGTTTGCGCCGCGAAATCGTCCAAATCGCACCATCACCACCGCGGCGATAGTACCGAGCACCACCGCCATCGTCGCCGCGCAGGCGGCAATTGTCAGGCTTAGTCCCACTGCGCTCATCATGGCGGTATCCCGAAAGAGCTCGCCATACCAGCGCGTCGACCATCCCGCCCACACCGTCACCAGCTTCGAACTGTTAAACGAGTAAATCACCAACATTAACATCGGCGCATAGAGAAAAGTAAACCCCAGCACCAGAATCAGAATGCGCCAGGGCGAGCGAACAACCGGTAAGTTATTCATCCATGCTCCCCCACACTTTTTTGCTGATGTTTATGGAACCACATGATCGGTACTATCAGCAGCAGCAACATAATAATGGCGACCGCAGAAGCAACCGGCCAGTCGCGGTTATTGAAAAACTCCTGCCACAGGACGCGACCAATCATGATACTGTCCGGCCCGCCAAGCAGTTCCGGGATCACAAACTCGCCCACCGCCGGGATAAAAACCAGCATCGAGCCGGCGATGATTCCGCCTTTGGTGAGCGGGACAATGATGCTAAAAAATGTTTTCAGCGGTCGGGCGCCGAGATCCAGCGACGCTTCCACCAGCGAATAATCAATACGTGTTAATGCGGTATAAATGGGCAGAACCATAAACGGCAGATACGCATAAACAATGCCGATATAGACGGCCAGGTTAGTGTGCAGGATCGTCAGCGGCTGATCGATAACCCCTAGCCACAGCAACACATTGTTCAGCACACCGTTGTTTTTCAAAATGCCCATCCAGGCATAGACGCGTATTAAAAAAGACGTCCACGAGGGCAGGATCACCAACAGCAGCAGGATATTGCGCGTGGAGGGCTTGCTGTGCGCCACCGCCCACGCCAGCGGGTAGCCCAGCAGCAGGCAGCAGATTGTGGAAATACCGGCAATTTGTAACGATTGCAGATAGGCTTCGAAATAAAGCGGATCGTCGGTCAGTTGCAAAAAATTACCGAGATTGAGCGTAATCGACAACTGACCGTCAGCCCATTCCAGCAGATCGGTATACGGCGGGATCGCCCTCGCCATTTCCGCCAGACTTATCTTAAAGACGATAAGAAACGGCAGTAAAAACAGCAGAATGAGCCAGATATAAGGCAAAGCAATAACCAGCTTACTCCCATGTTTCATTTGCATTCGCGCCAACCATAGCGCCGCGCCGCCAGGTTTACTGATGCGTGCCGGAGGTTCAAGTGTGCTCATGTTTCCCCCTTATACCGTCAGGACCACGCAGCTATCCGCTTCCCAGCACAAACGCACTTCATCGCCCCATGTCGGTAACCCTTTCCGGTAACGGTGCGCATTCTGCAGTTGAGCGCTGATCATCTGCCCGCTTTTTAGCCGCACATGATAAATAGACAGATCGCCGAGATACGCAATATGCGCCACTTCGCCGACGGCGAAATTATAGCCATCGGCAGGCGGCGACTCACAGAGCATGATTTTTTCCGGACGTAGCGCCACATATACCGGCACATTATCAACGACAGAGGCATCTGCATCGACTTTTAACGGATGAACCAAACCGGGCGCGTCAATGACCAGACCGTCCTCTTCACGCGCTTTCAGTAAGCCCTCAAAAACATTTACCGATCCGATAAATTCGGCGCTGTAGCGGGTCGTCGGATGCTCGTAAATCTCCTCCGGTTCGCCAATTTGCACAAATTTTCCACGGTTCATGATGGCAATGCGCCCCGCCATCGTCATCGCTTCTTCCTGATCGTGCGTCACCATGACGCAGGTCACGCCGACGCGCTCAAGGATATCCACCACTTCAAGCTGCATCCGGTCGCGTAATTTTTTATCCAGCGCGCCCATCGGTTCATCCAACAAGAGCAGCTTAGGACGTTTCGCCAGGCTGCGCGCCAGGGCCACGCGCTGACGCTGACCGCCGGAAAGCTGATGCGGCTTACGTTTCGCAAACTCCTGCATGTGCACCAGACCCAGCATCTCATTGACGCGGCTGGTAATCTCCGCCTTCGGCAGTTTGTCCTGCTTCAGACCAAAAGCGATGTTCTGCTCTACCGTCATATGCGGAAACAACGCATAGGACTGAAACATCATATTAATCGGACGCTGATACGGCGGAACATGCGCCAGATCGATGCCGTCGAGCATAATTTGCCCGCTGCTCGGCGGTTCAAAACCTGCCAGCATCCGTAGCAGAGTCGATTTTCCACAACCTGACGCGCCCAGCAGGGCAAAAATCTCGCCTTTATAGATAGTCAGACTGACATCATCGACAGCATGTTGCCCGTCGAATGACTTCGTCAGGTTGCGAATTTCCAGAAGCGGCGTCAGCGCTTTACGGGTTTTCACCTGCGGGCGGTGGGGGACATCATTCACAAGGCGCTCTCCGGCATAACACAATCAAACGATACAAACGGTGGAATGCCCGATAGCGCACGCTTATCAGGCCATACCGTTAATCAATTACTTACCGCTTTTCACCTTCGTCCATGCGCGGGTGCGGACGCGATCAATCTTCGGCTCCTGCACTTTCAGGGTAAACAACTTGGCCCGCACATCCGCCGGCGGATAAATTCCCGGGTTATCGCGCACCTGCTGGCTGACCAGCGCCGTCGCCTCTTTATTCGCATTGGCGTAGAAAACGTGATCGGAAATATGGGCAATCACATCAGGGCGCAGCAGATAATTAAGGAACTGGTAGGCCTCGTCTTTATTTTTGGCGTCAGCCGGCATGGCAAACACATCAAAAAACGCCATTGCCCCCTCTTTGGGGATCGAGAAAGAGATATTGACGCCATTTTTCGCCTCTTTCGCCCGGTTAGCGGCCTGCCAGACATCGCCCGCCCAGCCGATGGCCACACAGGTATCGCCATTAGCCAGATCGTTAATGTATTGCGAGGAGTGAAAATAGCGAATGTTTGGCCGTAGCCTCAACAACAGATCGGTTGCCGGGCCGGTGTAGTCATCCGCTTTGCTGCTATTCGGATCTTTACCCAGATAGTTCAGCACAGTGGCAAAAATTTCTTCAGGCGCATCAAGGAAAGAGACGCCGCAGCTTTTTAGCTTCTCCAGATTTTCCGGCTTGAGGACTAAATCCCAGCTATTCACTGGCGCATCATCCCCCAGCACCGCTTTCACTTTATCAACGTTATAGCCAATGCCCGTCGTGGCCCACATGTAGGGCATGGCGTATTTGTTGTCAGGATCGTGCTTCGCTACCAGTTTCAGCAGTTCAGGAGCGAGGTTTTTCCAGCCGGGAAGTTTGCTTTTATCCAGCGGCTGAAAAACGCCCGCGGTGAGCTGGCGCTCAAGAAAACTGGCCGATGGCACCACCAGATCGAACCCGGTGCTGCCTGCCATTAACTTGCCTTCCAGCACTTCGTTAGAGTCAAAGACATCATAGATAACGTTAATCCCGGTCTCTTTTTCAAAGTTCGCCACCGTGTCCGGCGCGATATAATCTGACCAGTTATAAATGTGCAGCGTTTTTTGTTCGGCAGCGAGCGTGCCGACAGAGACGACCATCAGAGCACCCGCAACCAGACCCGATAGCCATTTTTTCTTTAAGGCGGTCATCATCGCTTTCCTTCTGAAATCCGTTAACAAATGAACCCATTAGGCGTGGTTTAAAACATGCCTGAAATGTGCATACCTTTTCATTTGATACAAATGAAGAAGAGAGGTCGCCCTCCCTGCCATCAAGCTCGCTATAGAAGCTTCGCAAGAATAACTTTAGCTAAGGTTTGAGGCTATAGCCCAGATTAAAAAACGCCTTTTATCAATTTTTTATGCAGGTTTTGTCTATGTGATAGAGCGAAATGGTCAGAAAGGAGGTGAATAATTCTTTAAATAAAGGTTAATAGCAGCATAAAAAAACGTAAACAGCAGCTGCGCTGGCAGCGACTGCCTGATTATCGGAAGGGATTAGTGAAGAAAATGGTCAACTGCGCTGGTTTTTTGCGCGTCTTCTTCCGCGTTAAACAGAAGCTGATGCGCCCCGGCCTCAAGGATCACCATAGAAATCTGCTCTTCACTTTGGCGAACAAACCATTCGAACTGTTCGTAGGTGACGCCTTGCATAACGGATAAAGACTGGCACACAACCAGTTTTGGTAGATTATCATCCTGCATATCGAGAAAGGCTTTTACCGTCAACGAACTGGCGTTGATAGCAGAGAGATCGGCCGCCAGCGGCAGCAACGCGGAAGGCCTGACCTCCGCCATCGCGGAAAAAAGAATGGTGTTGTCCACCAAATCGATTTTAGCATCGTAGACGCCGTCAAAATTCTGCATATGCGGCAAATGCAGCGCCTGGCAGGTATCACACTCGAAGAAATTCATGCCCAGGTCGTCGAGCCATTGACGCAACGTATCCAGAGTGGGAACGACCAGTGATATCATAATAATGTGCTACCTCTTACGATGACGATGAAAAAATTACCGGCACAGCTTACGCAAAAAGCGTGCTTCGTACTACGGCGGAATCCATGATTGCGATTAGCCGCCGATTTTAAGGCAAAATTCAGGCGTAGCGTGACGTTCTATCCACTGAATCATTCGCCCCGCGATATCCACGCCCGTAGTCTTTTCGATACCTTCCAGTCCCGGCGAGGCATTCACCTCCATCACCAGCGGCCCGCGCGCGGCGCGTAAAATATCGACGCCCGCCACATCCAGCCCCAGCGTCTGTGCGGCTTTGATGGCGATATCCCGTTCACGGGGCGTGATCGTCGCGATGCTGGCCACCCCGCCGCGATGAAGATTGGAGCGAAAATCACTGGCTTTCGCGCACCGCTCAATCGCTGCCACAACCTCATTGCCGACGACCAGACAACGAATATCGCATCCTTTAGCTTCGGCAATGTATTCCTGAACCAGGATATGGGCATTCAGCCCCCGAAACGCATCAATAACACTTTCAGCAGCCTGACGCGTCTCTGCCAATACCACGCCGATCCCTTGCGTGCCTTCTACCAGCTTCACGACCAGCGGCGCCCCGCCAACCATCTTAATAAGATCGCTGGTATCATCCGGCGAATGGGCGATCCCGGTAATGGGAAGATCGATCCCCTGGCGCGCCAGAAGTTGTAGCGATCGCAGCTTATCGCGCGCGCGGGTAATGGCGACGGATTCATTCAGCGGATAGCTACCCAATAGCTCAAACTGACGTAGCGCAGCGGTACCATAAAAGGTAATGGCCGAACCAATACGGGGAATAACGGCGTCAAAATGGGGCAGACGACGCCCCTTGTAATGGATCGACGACGCTGCCGGA
Source organism: Salmonella sp. GDC200615 (assembly GCF_050574145.1). Lineage (NCBI taxonomy): Bacteria > Pseudomonadati > Pseudomonadota > Gammaproteobacteria > Enterobacterales > Enterobacteriaceae > Salmonella > Salmonella sp. GDC200615. The sequence continues at coordinate 2,985,400 of NZ_CP192247.1, forward strand.
TTAATATTCATATAGCAGGAAAGAGGATCGAGTATCTCGACCAGATGGCCGCGCCGCATCGCCGCTTCGCGCAGACGTTTGCAAGAATAGAGCGTTCCATCCCTGGACAATATGGCAATTTTCACCCTGCACCTCGCTGAAAACCCTGAAAAGCCCGCGTATCATACACTGGCCCGCAGGTTTTAGCGCGTCGCCCAGCCCTGTTTATGCAAATATTCAAGGATAAATGGGCGATTTTCTTTAATCAGGGTGCGACGGATATGATCGCTCCAGGTATCGCGTCGCGTATTACTGCCGCGGGTCAGATAATACTCAGCCAACTGCTCGTCATAGCGCGCCAGCAGCTTTTCATCAAGCGGTTGATACTGGTTCTCATGAACCACAAGCTCGGCAGGCAGGCGCGGTTTCAGATCCGGATTATCCGCAGGCCATCCCAAACACAGGCCAAAGAGCGGCAATACATGCTTCGGCAATTTTAATAGTTCGGTAACAGACTCAATATTGTTACGGATGCCGCCGATATACACGCCGCCTAACCCCAGTGATTCCGCCGCCGTCAGCGCGTTTTGCCCCATCATCGCCGTATCGACGACACCGAGCAACAGTTGTTCGGCAAGCCCCAGCTGCGCGTCAGGACAGATCTGCAAATGACGATTAAAATCGGCGCAAAATACCCAGAACTCAGCGGCCTGCGCCACATGCTTTTGCCCGCCCGTCAGGGGCACTAACGCCTCACGCAGCGCCCGATCGGTAATACGGATAATAGAGCTGCACTGTAAAAAACTGGAACTGGACGTGCTGCGCGCGGCGGCAATAATGGCCTCTCGCTGCGCGTCAGTCACGGGTTCATCGGTGAAATGGCGAATAGAACGATAGCCACAAAGAAGTTCAATGGTCGGACTCATTATGCTTTTCTCTATCTGAACGGGAAGAAATGTCGGGTGGACGTTTCATCAACTGCGGCGCCAGTAACTGCGCAATACGCCACATCATCGCCACCGCGGCGGGGAGGATCAACACGACGCCGAGGAAAACCATCAATACGCCAGCCAGCGGCGTATTGAACGGCGCGGGCAGCGTAAGGTAATGATTAAGCGATAGCAGAGCAAGCGCCAGCAAAATCATACCGAGGCATTCCAGTATCAGTACGCTTTTGGGTAACACGCCAATCGTGCGCATATCAAGCCTCCCGGTTAACTGACGCACAGTGTAGAACGTTCTGGTCCGGCGTGCTTAACAGATATAGCCCTGGGTTATCAAAGGAACAGGCGTAACCTGCTTTTCATCTGCCGTAAATCGCGGCATGATAACACCTGTTCGCCGTCTGGCTTTATGTTCGAGGAGAGATATGTTTACTGTTATTTTTGGCCGCCCAGGGTGCCCTTATTGCGTGCGTGCAAAAGAGTTGGCGGAAAAACTGAGCAAAGAACGCGACGATTTTAACTACCGCTATATTGATATCCATGCTGAAGGCATTACTAAAGCGGATTTGGAAAAAACCGTAGGTAAACCTGTAGAAACCGTACCGCAGATTTTTGTCGATCAAAAACATATCGGCGGCTGTACGGATTTTGAAGCATGGGCAAAAGAAAATCTGAATCTTTTCGCCTGATTGCTCTGGCAACGCCCTCTACCGGAGGGCGCTATTGGCGTTTTTTTCGCCGGTGGCTAAACAGGCTGCTAATAAACAAATAACAGAGCGCGCCTAACGCACACCAGAATACGGCGCTAAATAACCACGCCAGTTCTTGCCAAAACGATCGGGTAGGCATAAATACCACGCGCATTAACACCAGGCAAAACGGCGCCGCCAGCATCGCCCCGATCAGCGGTCGGATCACCTCGCGTCGGTGAGAACAAAAACTGGCCACCGCACCAGGCAACGTAAAAAATAACAGTCCAATCTCAGGATGCCCTGCCGCGCGAAAAGCGCCTTGTACATGCATAGTTAATGAAAGACACACCACAATAAAGAGTACAAAGCAGCAGACAACGCTTGCCCACCCGTGTTTATGTTTCAATCGTTCCTCCTGACACTCTCTATCGAACACGCTTTCCGCCGTGAGGCATCCAGTCAGATAAAGTCATGTGGCATTCCATGCCAAAAACATACCTGCACGATTCTTATAGCCGTTAGTACGCAATAAGATTAAACTAGCAGGATATATTGTTGTGTTGTTTTTATTTGGATGCTGTATGCAATACGATTGCACCCTTAATTCATGATAAAAACAGTAGCGTAAATTACCATTTCTTTCAACAGCTTACTCGTAAACAAGAAGTTAGTCTCCGTGAATATAAACGTCGCAGATTTGTTAAATGGGAATTACATCCTGTTATTATTTGTGGTCCTGGCTCTTGGCCTGTGTCTTGGCAAGTTACGTCTGGGTTCAGTCCAACTTGGTAATTCCATTGGCGTTTTAGTGGTCTCTCTATTATTAGGGCAGCAACACTTTAGTATTAACACCGACGCGCTAAATCTGGGATTTATGCTGTTTATTTTTTGTGTCGGCGTCGAGGCTGGCCCCAACTTTTTTTCGATTTTTTTTCGCGACGGTAAAAATTATCTGATGCTTGCCCTGGTCATGGTCGGTAGCGCTCTGCTAATCGCCTTAGGCCTTGGTAAGCTATTCGGCTGGGATATCGGCCTGACGGCCGGTATGCTGGCTGGCTCAATGACCTCCACGCCCGTGCTGGTTGGCGCAGGCGATACCCTGCGACATTCCGGCATCGCCAGCACCCAACTCTCCTCCGCTCTTGATAATCTGAGCCTGGGCTATGCCCTGACCTATCTGATTGGGTTGGTCAGTCTGATCGTGGGCGCGCGCTACTTGCCTAAACTACAGCATCAGGATTTGCAAACCAGCGCCCAGCAAATTGCTCGCGAGCGCGGTCTGGATACCGATGCTAATCGCAAGGTTTATTTGCCGGTTATCCGCGCCTATCGGGTTGGCCCGGAACTGGTGGCCTGGACTGACGGCAAAAACCTGCGCGAGCTGGGTATTTACCGCCAGACAGGCTGCTATATCGAACGTATTCGTCGTAACGGTATTCTGGCGAACCCGGATGGCGATGCGGTGCTGCAAATGGGCGATGAGATTGCGCTGGTCGGCTATCCGGACGCGCACGCCAGGCTCGATCCCAGCTTCCGTAATGGTAAGGAAGTGTTTGATCGCGATCTGCTTGATATGCGCATCGTGACGGAAGAAATTGTGGTGAAAAACCACAATGCGGTCGGTCGCCGCCTCGCTCAGCTCAAGCTGACCGATCATGGCTGCTTCCTTAACCGCGTCATCCGCAGCCAGATCGAAATGCCTATCGACGATAACGTCGTGCTGAATAAAGGCGACGTGTTACAGGTGAGCGGCGACGCCAGACGCGTAAAAACCATCGCCGATCGCATTGGTTTTATTTCGATCCATAGTCAGGTGACGGACCTGCTCGCCTTCTGCGCTTTTTTTATCATCGGGTTAATGATCGGGATGATTACCTTCCAGTTCAGCAATTTTAGTTTCGGCATCGGCAACGCGGCCGGATTGTTGTTCGCCGGGATCATGCTCGGTTTCCTGCGCGCTAACCATCCTACCTTTGGTTATATTCCGCAGGGCGCGCTTAATATGGTGAAAGAATTCGGCTTGATGGTGTTTATGGCAGGCGTTGGTTTAAGCGCCGGCAGCGGTATCAGCAACGGTCTGGGCGCGGTCGGCGGACAAATGCTGATCGCCGGGCTTGTCGTCAGCCTGGTACCGGTGGTGATCTGCTTCTTGTTTGGCGCTTATGTGCTGCGCATGAACCGGGCGCTGCTGTTCGGTGCCATGATGGGCGCGCGTACCTGCGCCCCGGCGATGGAAATCATTAGCGATACGGCGCGCAGTAATATTCCAGCGCTGGGTTATGCGGGGACTTACGCCATCGCCAACGTTCTGCTAACGCTGGCGGGGACGCTTATTGTCATCATCTGGCCGGGGTTAGGATAAAACTGAAGTTTGCCTTTAAGTGAAAAAATTTTGCCAATAGGTCGAACTTTTCGTTAAAGCATCAGTCATACCTATTGCCACTGCTTTTCTTTGATGTCCCCATTTTGTGGAGCCCATCAACCCCGCCATTTCGGTTCAAGGTTGGTGGGTTTTTTGTTGCCTGACGCAGAGTGACACGACATTGACTCTCCGGCGATTCGCTTTACCATCTGTAAAATCGCTTCACGCGCCAGCGGCGTTCGATCCGTTACAAAATGCAGCGTCATCCCCTCGATAAACGCATCCAGCGCGCGGGCGGTCTGTGCGTAAAACCACTGCGCCAGCGTATTCTGGCTACGCTGCATCCAGTTTTGCATGACTATTTTTAACGCTGGCTTATCGCTGGCATAGGCATATAACTGATACATTAACGCCATATTATCCGGCGTCGTAACCTGCGAGCCGTAAATCATTTCCGTTATCGCCTGGCACGCCCCCTCCGCATCCGTCACCTGCGCAAAAAAGTCCTGGTATTGACGCGACATGTTCTCGGTGAAAAGTGTAAAGGCTTCACTCAATAACGCATCCATACCGGCAAAATAGTAGGTCATCGAGCCAAGCGGCACCTGAGCGATAGCGGCGATTTTCCGGTGCGTCACGGCATGAACGCCATAGGTCTTTACCGCTTCCAGTGTAGCCTGAATTATTTTTTCCCGTCGCTTAGGATCATTGGCGCGTCTTACGGCATTTTCTTTCATGATGAGTTCCACATCTCATTCAGGATGCAGGCGATAGTAGCCTGCCGCTTACGCTGAAAAAACAGACAGCAAAAACTGTCTGCACAACGAAGTATGACGACGATATGTACAAATGTACACAAGCTTGCTAATGTTTACCTCTCGCTTCTATTTTCTGGCCTGACGCTATGACCGTCCTCTCCTCACGTAACGCCTTAAAACGCCGTACCTGGGCGCTGTTTATGTTCTTCTTTTTACCCGGACTGCTGATGGCCTCCTGGGCAACCCGAACGCCTGCTATTCGGGATATTCTTTCCGTCTCTACCGCGGAAATGGGGGCGGTCTTATTCGGGCTTTCTATCGGTTCAATGAGCGGTATTCTTTGTTCCGCCTGGCTGGTGAAACGATTTGGCACCCGGAAGGTTATTCGCACGACGATGACCTGCGCAGTAGGCGGGATGGTTATTCTTAGCGTCGCGCTGTGGTGCGCCTCGCCGCTGATTTTTGCCCTTGGATTATCCGTTTTCGGCGCCAGTTTTGGCGCCGCCGAAGTGGCGATTAATGTCGAAGGCGCGGCGGTCGAACGCGAGCTGAATAAAACCGTTCTGCCGATGATGCATGGTTTTTACAGTTTCGGCACGCTGGCGGGCGCTGGTGTCGGCATGGCGTTAACCGCATTAAGCGTCCCGCCTAACATCCATATCATCCTCGCGGCTGCCGTGGCGATCGCGCCCATTTTCATCGCCATTCGGGCGATCCCTGACGGTACGGGTAAAAACGCATCGGAAGATGCTCACCTTCAGGAAAAAGGATTACTTTTTTATCGGGACATCCAGCTTTTGCTTATTGGCGTGGTGGTGCTGGCAATGGCATTCGCCGAAGGATCTGCGAATGACTGGCTACCGCTACTGATGGTAGACGGACACGGTTTTAGCCCAACCTCCGGCTCTCTGATCTACGCCGGTTTCACGCTTGGTATGACCGTTGGCCGCTTTACCGGCGGCTGGTTTATTGACCGCTATAGCCGGGTGACGGTTGTTCGCGCCAGCGCGTTGATGGGAGCGTTGGGCATTGGCCTGATTATTTTTGTCGATAGCGACTGGGTTGCCGGCGTCTCGGTCATTCTTTGGGGCTTGGGCGCTTCGCTCGGCTTCCCGCTGACCATTTCCGCCGCCAGCGATACCGGTCCCGACGCGCCGACGCGTGTGAGCGTTGTCGCCACGACCGGCTATCTGGCGTTTTTGGTCGGGCCGCCGCTGTTGGGCTATCTGGGAGAGCACTATGGATTACGCAGCGCCATGATGGTTGTGCTGGCGCTGGTTATTCTGGCGGCGCTGGTGGCGAAGGCCGTCGCCAAACCTGTATCGACTCCGCAACCGGTGATGGAGCATAACGCATGAGTATTAAATTAATCGCCGTCGACATGGACGGCACGTTTCTGAGCGATCAAAAAACCTATAACCGTGACCGGTTTATGGCGCAGTACCAACAAATGAAGCGGCAAGGCATTCGCTTTGTCGTGGCCAGCGGCAACCAGTATTACCAGTTAATCTCGTTCTTTCCGGAAATTGCGCACGAAATCGCTTTTGTCGCGGAAAACGGCGGCTGGGTGGTCAGCGAAGGAGAGGATATTTTTAACGGCGAGCTGACAAAAGCCGACTTCCAGACGGTTGTCGAACACCTGCTCACACGCGCCGATGTGGAGATTATCGCCTGTGGAAAAAACAGCGCCTACACGCTGAAACGGTACAACGATGCGTTAAAAGCCGTTGCGGCAATGTATTATCATCGTCTGGAGTTTGTGGATAATTTTAATAACATCAACGATGTCTTTTTCAAATTCGGCCTTAATATTACCGATGAACGGATACCGGAAGTACAGGCGGCGCTGCACGACGCTATTGGCGATATCATGGTCCCCGTTCATACCGGCTATGGCAGTATTGATTTAATAATTCCCGGCGTGCATAAAGCCAACGGCCTGCGTCTGTTACAGCAGCGCTGGGGCATTCATGATAGTGAAGTGGTGGTATTCGGCGACGGCGGCAACGATATTGAGATGCTGCGTCAGGCCGGGTTTAGTTTTGCCATGTCGCACGCCAGCGAAGCGGTCGCGGCGGCGGCGAAATACCGCGCCGGATCGAACAATCAGGAAGGCGTGCTGGATATCATCGACAGCGTATTAAACAACGAGCCGCCGTTCAACGTCTAGCGGATGCCTCTCTACGCCTGATAACAGAAAGCTTATCAGGCGTAGCCGCTCTCTCAGACTGTTTGCGAATTCCCCGTCCGCTTATCTTTTAAGAAGACCAGCATCAGCAGTAGCCAAAGAATACCGTTTGCCAGATTAAACAGGCTAAATAGCCCATTGCCGCCGCTTAACCAGGCGTGTTTACTGACTTCAATGCCAACGGTAAAAATCAGCATTTGTAGCATTCCCATCGCCGCCGAGACCGTTCCTTTACTCATATCGCTGGAGAAGAGCGTCAGACGCACCAGTCCGGCATTCGCCAGCCCAATGCCAAAAGCGTATACGCTTAATCCCGCCGTCATCCATAAATAAGCATGGGATGAAACCACCGTCGCCGCCGCGGCGATGATCAGCCCCGCGACGATAGGCCAGCCGCCCATCACGATCAGCGAGCGAACCGTACGTCGGGAGGTTAAACGCGCCAACACCAGATTACCGGCAATGAGCGCGCCAAAAACGGGCACCTGCAGCAGACCATATTCATAGCTGCTGAGCTGTTCGCCGCTAATGATGATAATCGGCGACTGCGCAATCCAGGCCAACAACGGCAGGCTGACAAATCCCAGCGCTAACGCCCCTGCGACGAACCGCCGGTTTTTTATCACCAACCGATAATCCCGGCCCAGCGCCTTAAATGACAGCGTTTCGCCCCGCCGCGTGGCGGTCTCCGGCATTGCGCGCTGTAGCCCGAAAAAGGCGATAGCGGCCAGTGCGGCAAATAAAATAAACATCCCCTCCCACGGCAGAACATGCACCCATGCCGCCCCAACCAGTGGTCCCAGTAGCGGCGCGATTAACGCCACGTTCGCCATCAGCGCGGTAATTTTTATACACACCGCCTCCTCAAAGGACTCCTGAATCGCGGCATACCCTACAGCGCCGATAAAACACAGGCTAATCCCTTGCAAAAAACGCAGGAAGGTAAATTGTTCGATGTTTTTCGCCAGTAACGTCGCCAGGCAGGTGACAATAAACCACACGACGCCCGCCAGCATCACGGGACGACGGCCAATCCGGTCAGACAACGGGCCAAGCAGCCACTGTAAGAACATACCGCCCGCCAGATAAGCGGTCATGGACGTCGGAACCCAGTCCAGGCACGCCTGATACTGCTCAACCACCGCCAGCATACCCGGCTGGATCATGTCGTTGCCAATATAAGTAGAAAATTCGTACAGCACCAGACAGAGAGGAAAAAGCAGCGCCTGACGTCCCAGCCTGCCGCCTGATTGTAAACGATTCTGCATACCATCTCTTCGCCAATAAAAACCGCGCAGAGTGTAATGAAAGTCGGGGAACTGAGATAGCGAATTATGAGGCTGCAAGGGAAATAGCGCACATTTTTACAGAAAGCCGCTTAGCGCTTGCGTACTTTAAGGTTAATTTAAGTTTGTGCCGTTATCATCAACGTTATTTTATGCCATTGTCTTAAATCTCTTCATGTTGCCGCCAAATAAGACAATACTGCTTTTCCTCCCTGTTACGCTGCATTTATGCTCAGTTTGCACGGGGATGAGCTGGCTATCCCTTTTGATTTCATTGCTCCGAGCCTGGATGTTATGCTGGAAAACCTTAACAACTCGCTGTTTTATTTTATTAACGCCACGCCTGATTCCGCGCAGTGGATAATTTCGCTCGCTATCTTTATCGCCAAAGATGTCATCAACATCGTCCCGCTCTTAGCCGTGGTACTCTGGCTGTGGGGGCCCCGCGATCGGGTCTGCGCCCAGCGCCAGCTGATCGTTAAAATAGGCATCGCGCTGATTATCAGTCTGGCGGTCTCCTGGACAATGGGACACCTTTTCCCGCACGACCGTCCGTTTGTCGATCATATCGGCTATAACTTCCTGCATCATGCCGCCGATGACTCGTTCCCCAGCGATCACGGTACGGTGATTTTTACCTTTGCGCTGGCGTTTTTGTTCTGGCACCGCCTCTGGTCAGGCATCGTGATGATGGCGATAGCCATAACCATCGCCTGGTCGCGCGTCTATCTCGGCGTACACTGGCCGTTAGATATGATTGGCGCGCTGCTGGTAGCGATGCTTGGCTGCCTGAGCGCACAGCTGATCTGGCAATGGTACGGCGCGCCGCTCTACCAGGCGCTGCAACGTTGTTACCGTTTCTGTTTCGCATTGCCCATTCGAAAAGGCTGGGTACGTGACTAAATAGCGAAAAAAAGAGTAATATTAAGCGCTCTGTATGGTGCGGAGCGCTTATTTAACTCTCCAGGGGAACTATGGAAACGCGACGCGACGAGCGTATTGGTCAATTGCTGCAGGCCTTAAAACGCAGCGATAAACTTCATCTTAAAGAAGCCGCGACCCTGTTGGGCGTCTCTGAAATGACCATTCGTCGCGACCTGAACCATAAAAGCGCGCCTGTCGTGTTGCTGGGCGGCTATATCGTACTGGAGCCCCGCAGCGCCAGCCATTATCTGTTAAGCGATCAAAAATCTCGTCTGGTGGAAGAAAAACGCCGAGCCGCTCAGTTGGCTGCGGGCCTGGTACAAGCCCATCAGACGGTATTTATTGACTGTGGCACCACCACGCCGTGGATCATTGAAGCCATTGATAATGACCTTCCCTTTACGGCGGTGTGCTATTCACTTAATACCTTTCTGGCGCTGCAGGACAAACCCCATTGCCGCGCCATCCTCAGCGGCGGGGAGTTTCACGCCAGCAACGCCATTTTCAAACCGCTTGATTTCCATGAAACGTTAAACAATATTTGTCCGGATATCGCGTTTTATTCCGCCGCTGGCGTTCATACCAGTAAAGGCGCTACCTGCTTTAATCTGGAAGAGCTGCCGGTAAAACATTGGGCAATGACAATGGCACAGTGCCATGTACTGGTGGTGGATCACAGTAAATTCGGCAAGGTACGTCCGGCGCGGATGGGGGAATTATCACGCTTTGATACGATTATCAGCGACCGCCGTCCCGATGAGGCCTTTGTGGCCTACGCTAAAGCGCAACAAATTACTCTGATGTATTAACCGCCCGTAGCCGGATGCGACGCGCACCCGGCAACGGAGTTATTTTACGAGAACCAACTGCCAAACCACTGATGGAGTTTCATCAGCACAAAATCCCACATCCGGCTGAAAAATCCCCCCTCCTCGACGTTTTCCATCACCATTAACGGGCGTTGCTCAATGGATTTTCCGTTAAGCTGGAAATCGATGGTGCCGACAACCTGCCCTTTCTTCAACGGCGCCGTGAGCTGTGGTTCGTTCAACGTAAAGCTGGCCTTCAGGTTTTTAAGCTGCCCACGCGGAATCGTCACAGACCCCGCATCGCCCGCCCCCAAATTGACCTCACGCTTATCGCCAAACCAGACCCGTTGCGTCACGAATGTCGCGTCAGGTTTAATCGGCGTGACCGTTTCAAAGAAGCGGAAACCCCAGGTCAGCAGTTTTTCTGACTCATTAAAACGAATACGGTCCGTTTTCGCCCCCAGCACGACAGAGATCAGGCGCATATCGCCCTGGGTGGCGGAGGCGACAAGGTTATACCCAGCGCCAGCCGTTGTCCCCGTTTTCATGCCGTCGACATGCAGATTGGTGCTCCACAACAGGCGGTTGCGGTTCGGTTGACGAATATTATTAAAAGTAAATTCTTTCTCTTTATGAATGGCGTATTCGTCAGGCACATCGTGAATCAAGGCCTTGCCGAGCAGCGCCATATCGCGAGCGGTACTGAACTGCCCTGGCGCATCAAGACCGTGTACCGTCTGGAAGGTTGTATTGGTTAACCCCAGTCGTTTCGCATAGGCGTTCATCAGGCCGATAAAGGACTCCTGGCTTCCGGCGACGTAGTCGGCAAGCGCGATACAGGCATCATTACCTGACTGAATGATGATGCCTTTATTAAGATCCGCAACCGACACCTGATCGCCTGGCTTCAGAAACATCACCGACGACCCACGTAGCGCCGGGTTCCCCGTCGCCCAGGCATCTTTGCCCACCGTCACCATATCGGTCAGCTTGATTTTCCCTGCCTTCAGCGCCTGGCCCACCACGTAGCTGGTCATAATTTTTGTCAAACTGGCAGGGTCGAGTTTCTCATCGGCGTTGCCTTCCGCCAGTACTTTACCGCTGGCGTAATCCATTAAGATCCAGGCTCGCGCATCAACGCCCGGCGGCGCGATCGTTTGTTCCTCTGCCTTTACAGGCGAAGCGAAAAGGAATAAGAGAACCGAACCTGCCGCGAGGCTACGAAGGGAAGAAGCGTATTGCGTCATAGTACCACCCGAGTATCCATTCCAAAAACACACGTCACACCACCGTGTAATAAGTGCGGTGAGTAATAACGCACTCACGACGTTAAAGAAACCGTAACTTGGTAAAGTTTTTAAAGTTTATGCAATAACATCCCGTTACGCTTCCTTCATAACGATTTTTTTACAGACCATTGTGTAAATGTTAGGTTTATCTCACGGTAGGCCGATTACTGTCATCATCCTGATAAAACGGAAGGGGTTAATATGATTACGCTGTGGGGCCGGAACAACTCGACTAATGTTAAAAAAGTGTTGTGGACGCTTGAAGAGCTGGAACTGCCATACGATCAAATTCTGGCAGGCGGAAAATTCGGCGTTAACCAGGATGCCGACTATCTGGCGATGAATCCTAATGGGCTGGTGCCGCTGCTTAAAGATGATGAAACCGACCTGTTATTGTGGGAATCCAATGCCATTGTCCGCTATCTGGCGGCGCAATACGGCCAGAACCGGCTATGGGTTGATAATCCGGCGCGGCGTGCGGAGGGCGAAAAATGGATGGACTGGGCGAATCAAACGTTAAGCCCGGCGCACCGCGTGATCCTGATGGGACTGGTCAGAACCCCGCCGGAAAAACGCGACCAGGCGGCAATTGAAGCTGGTATCGAAAAGTGTGATGGCCTGTTTGCGCTTCTTGATGATGCTCTGGCCCGCCAGCCGTGGTTCTCCGGAGATAACTTTGGCACCGGCGATATCGCTATTGCGCCTTTCGTCTATAACCTGCTGAACGTGGGTCTGAAATGGACGCCGCGCCCGAATCTGGAGCGCTGGTATCAGCAGCTTACCGAGCGCCCTGCTTTTCGCAAAGTGGTGATGATCCCGGTGACCTAACGCGTGGCTGCAGGACTTACCTTGAGTAACTGCCCGTCGGACTCATCGGTTAACACATATAAGTAGCCGTCAGGTCCGACACGCACATCCCGAATACGCTGCTTTCTGTCACCCAGAATACGGCCTTCTTCCGTCACCGTATTGCCATCGACGCGCATCACAATGACCTCTTTATCTTTTAGCGCGCCGATAAACAGTTTGTGCCGTCACGGCACAAAAACGTCGCTGATATAAAGGCCATCCCGCTAATTGCCGGAGAATCTTTCCAGTAATAAACCGGCTGCTCCGCCCCCGCGACAATTTTACCTTTGGCTTCCGACACTTTCAGACCGCTATAGTTAACGCCCCATGTAGCCAGCGGCCAGCCATAATTTTTGCCTTTTTCCGTGATGTTAATTTCATCGCCGCCGCGCGGACCGTGTTCATGCAGCCATAGCGCGCCGCTCCAGGGATTGATGGCCAGCCCCTGCGGATTACGAATACCGGCATTGTACATGGCAAGATCAACAACCTGCCCTTTCATGCCGGGCTGACAGGCGCGGTATTCATAGTCGACCTGAAAGCTGCGGCAACATGCCTGACAGCGGTAATGCTGGTGCCCTGCACTCCCCGGACCATACTTTTTAACAGATGCCGTTTGCGCGCAAAACGGGCATTTCACATCGACTTTAGCCATCATAAATCCTGCGATAAAAGTCGGTATTCGAAACGATAATCAACGATTGAATACATGATCGTTTTCTGGGGATTTCACTGCATGTCATGATGGTTTACTCCTGCGATGAATAAGAGAACGGCGTTTAACCGTAAAATCAACATGCAGCGGGTCGAGAATAAAGATTATTAACGGAGTGATACCGACTTGAATCCGCCGAGTACTTTTTAGAGTATGTTCCATTCTTCGCGCCGGAATCCCTGAGTAATAGCCTGTCTGATCTAAAATGGAGATCAGAAAAATATGACACAAGCTGTTGCATAACATGGATAAAATGGGTAGTCATGCTAGCGAGATAAGACAATGAATGTATTCATTACTGATGCTGGTCGCTTATCGTGGTTACAGTGTGATCCTTTTTGCTCCGCTGGTAGCACTTGGCGCAGTTCTGTTCACCCGTCCAGTGACGGTCGCCCCGGTTTTCAGTGATATATTTATGGATAAGTTGATCGGTTTTGTAAAACTTTATTTTCCTGTCTTTCTGCTGGGCGCAGTATTTGGCAAGCTGATTGAATTTGCTGGTTTTTACTACTCAATTGTCAGTGCTGTGACCTGTATGGTGGGCCAGAACAAAGCCATGCCGATGATTATTCTTGTATGCGCTTTATTGACCTATGGAGGCGTATCATTGTTTGCGGTGGCGTTTGCCAATCTGTTCTTTACTTGGCTGATTCCACATATTTACGGTGATCAGTTTATGATAAATCTGCCGGGGCTGAAAAAACCGCTGTAAACGGGTTAACCTGATGACCACGGGGAGCAGGTATTAGCATCTACGTTACAACGGTTCCGACAATATGTCTGACCTGACCCCCTGTCAGCGGTCACCAGCGTCCTACCAGATCCCCGGATCATGGTAGGGCGGTGACACCGTCAGCCTACATTTTGTAGTTATCTCGACGTGACAGGAATTCGGATAGGCCGAAATACTCAGTCTGACTGAGTCTATAAAAAAGCAGCACACTGTATTATACGTTAATTATGAGCCACAACGATGCACTTTGATATAAAAGATTTAAAATTATTCCTTGCTATCAGTGAAGAAGGGAGCTTAACACGTGGAGCGGAAAAAACTTACATGTCTGCCGCATCTGGTAGCGTGCGTATACGTAATCTTGAACAGAGTATCAATCTGAGATTGCTGTATCGTAGTAGCAAGGGGATAACGTTATCCTCTGCTGGTGAAATATTTAAACACCACGCCAGCCTTATTGTGAATCAGATGGAAATGTTACGTAGCGATATGCAGGAGCATGTTAAAGGCATCAAAGGACATGTCAGAATATTTTCCAGTATAACTGCTATTGCAGAGTATCTCCCCCCATTGTTGAGCCATTTCCTTACACTATATAACGATGTGAATATTGATCTCAGGGAGTATCCAAGTCCGGAAATTGTACGTTCTGTTATTGAGGGGAAAACTGATCTCGGAATTGTTGCTGGTAATATTACAACAGATAATCTTGAAATACTGCCGTTCCGTACTGATAGGCTAGTGCTTATCACCGCGACAGACCATCCCTTTGCTGACAGAAAAAGCGTGACCTTTCATGAATTAATTCAATATGAACAAATCAGTCTGCCTGAAGGGACAGGAATGTTTGAATTTATCCGAAAAAAGGCAGAACTAGTACCATCTAAACTGAAAATTAGAATACAGGTCGGCGACTTTGAAACATTTTGCCGTATGGTTGAAGCAAAAGTGGGCATTGGTATAATGCCTCACTCTGCTGCATCCCGTTTGCGTCAGTTGCATGAATTTTCGATTATTGATCTTGATGAATTTTGGTCATTAAGAAAATTACAAATCTGCGCCAGAAGCTTTGACAAATTACCCGGCTTCACACAAAAACTGGTTACTATGCTCACAGCTCAGACTGAGTGATAGCGTTACATCCCTGTATAATTTGGTCCGTTGCCACCTTCAGGCGTAGTCCAGGTTATATTTTGTTTAGGATCTTTAATGTCACAAACTTTACAGTGAATACAGTTCTGTGAATTTATTTGCAGACGCATGTTTTGTGTTTCACTATCCTGTAAAAATTCATATACTCCGGCAGGGCAATATCGTTCTTCGGGGCCACCATAAATATCCAGATTAATGGATATAGGGATATTCTGATCACTGATTTTCAAATGTACTGGCTGGTCGTCATCATGCCAGGTGTTACTGAGATAGACGGATGACAAAATATCAAACGTCAGTTTACCGTCAGGTTTGTCGTACAGTTTTTTCTGGCTTTTGTTGGCCGGTTGCAGAGTGATATTGTCCGGTCGGTTATTTTTTACACGCCAGGGGATTTTTTTTATACCCATTCGGGGAAGCAGCCAATGCTCAATGCCAGTCATGATAAAACCTATCACACGCCCTTTTTTAAACCAGGGTTTGAAATTACTACCATTTTCCAGCTCCTGCCAAAGCCAGCTCTGTCGCAGTAATGTTTGATATTCTGTCAGTATGTCGTTTTTCCTGTTGTCCAGCAAAGCATTAAATATAGCGTCAGCCGCTATCATGCCACTTTTGATAGCTGTATGGATGCCCTTGATTCTACTTGCATTGAGCGTACCGGCATTACAACCAATCAGCAGACCACCAGGTAAACAGGGATCAGGCATAGACGCAATCCCGCCGTTATTGATTGCTCTTGCGCCATAACCAATACGCTTACCCCGGTCAATGTATTTGCGTATAGAAGGGTGTGTTTTCAGGCGCTGCATTTCCTGAAAAGGGCTTAACCAGGGATTTGAATAATCAAGTCCCACAACCAAACCTAGTGCAATTTTATTATCATTAAGATGATAGAGAAACCCACCCCCGAACGACTCTTTATCCAGAGGCCAACCTGTGGTGTGAATTACAAGCCCCGGATGGGACTGGTCTGATGGAACCTCCCACAACTCTTTTATGCCTATGCTAAAACTCTGGGGTGCTTTGCCTGTATCAAGATGAAATTTTTTGATCAGTTCTTTAGCCAGACTACCGCGGGCCCCTTCGGCAAAAATTGTATATTTTGCCAGAATTTCTATTCCACTCTGGAACCCCTCTTTCTTGCTGCCATCCCGATGACGTCCCATATCACCAGTTACTACACCGATAATGTTAGTATCCTGATCATACAGTATCTCAGTTGCCGAAAAGCCTGCATAAATATCCACGCCTGACGTTTCTGCCTGACCGGCGAGCCATTTAATGAGACTACCGAGGCTTACGATAAAGTTTCCATGGTTGCGAAAATTATCAGGAATCAATGCATCCGGCAAATTAATACATTTTTCATTCGTCAGTAACAGTAATTTATCCTGAGTAACAGGCTGTTTAATGGGTGCGCCTCTTTCCTGCCAATCAGGAATTAGTTCATTCAGCGCTCGGGGATCCATGACTGCCCCACTGAGAATATGAGAACCAGGCTCAGCTCCTTTATCAAGGACGATAATGGACAGTTCTTTTCCTGCATCATTTGCCTGTAATTTAAGTTTAAGAGCTGCAGATAATCCGGCGGGTCCTGCTCCCACAATAAGAACATCACATTCTATTGTCTCACGTGATTGCTGGGTATTAGAAAGTGTATCGTTCATTATTAACTCCTTAATTTTTCAGCACCGTAGGAACAGCTATATTATGTAAATAAAATTGCATTCATATTGTAACCAATGAAATAAATATCATAGTGATAAAACAGATGAAATGGTATAGGAATGTTCAACCTTAGAAAAAGGTGCCTATAAGACTATATAGCCAGTTATCAACTA
The DNA here is from genome assembly GCF_050574145.1 of Salmonella sp. GDC200615. Taxonomy (NCBI): domain Bacteria; kingdom Pseudomonadati; phylum Pseudomonadota; class Gammaproteobacteria; order Enterobacterales; family Enterobacteriaceae; genus Salmonella; species Salmonella sp. GDC200615. The sequence goes on from NZ_CP192247.1 coordinate 3,001,924, forward strand.
TTAAAAAAATGTCGGTGATGATGAAGCATTCCATAACATTTATATTTAGCTTTCTCCCTCAGATGAAAAAGAATATACACAAATCATTTTTAAGCCGTTCATCATAATTGCAGGAAAAGTCCCTGTTTTCTTGGCATTCTATTATAGTTACCCGCGAGAAATAATCAGCAAACTGTCGGGTACAGAAGGGAGTGGCAATGACATGTTCAATCGAGACTATAATGACTCCGGACAGAGGTAACTGTTTCATAATATTTTTCCAATTGATTTGACATCAGAATGAACGTGGCATCTCCAGCACATGCTCAGCGATATAGCTCAGGATCAGGTTGGTAGATATGGGAGCAACCTGATATAAACGTGTTTCTCTAAACTTTCGTTCGATATCATACTCACAGGCAAAACCATATCCACCATGAAATTGCAGGCAGGCATTGGCTGCTTCCCAGCTGGCTTTCGCAGCAAGGTATTTCGCCATATTAGCCTGTGCTCCACAATCAAGATGCTGATCAAAAAGCTCGCACGCTTTAAAACGCATCAGATTAGCCGCTTCCACTGCAATAAATGCTTCTGCAATAGGAAACTGCACCCCCTGGTTCTGACCAATGGGACGACCAAAAACCTCACGCTCGCAGGTATAGCGGGTAACACGATCCATAAACCAATATCCATCGCCTATACATTCTGCCGCAATCAAGGTACGCTCTGCATTTAAACCATCAAGTATGTAATGAAAACCCATACCCTCTTCACCAATAAGATTTTCTTCGGGAATTTCCAGGTTGTCAAAAAAGAGCTCGTTGGTTTCATGATTGACCATATTGGGAATAGGTCGTACTGTCATTCCATTTTTCATAGCTTCTTTAATATCAACCATGAAAATAGACATCCCTTCGGATTTACGTTTTACATTTGCAAGCGGAGTAGTTCGAACCAGAAGAATCATCCAGTCTGAATGTTGAACACGTGAAATCCAGACTTTTTGTCCGTTTATCACATACCGGTCTTCTCTTTTTACAGCTGTAGTTTTAATTCTGGTGGTATCTGTACCTGCTGTGGGTTCTGTGACGCCCATCGACTGCAGGCGCCATTCACCAGTAGCTATCCGTGGCAGCCAGAATTCTTTCTGTTTATCGGATCCATGACGTAACAACGTATTCATGTTATACATCTGACCATGGCAGGCTCCAGAGTTTCCACCCGATCTATTGATCTCTTCCATGATAATAGATGCTTCAGTTAAACCAAGCCCTGACCCTCCAAATTCCTCCGGGATGAGCGCAGCCAGCCAACCAGCTTTGGTTAGTTTATTAACAAACTCTTCAGGATAGGCTTTTGCTTCATCTATCTTACGGTGATATTTATCATCAAATTCACTACATAATGAACGAACCGCATCACGAATATCCTGATATTTATCCCTTTCAATACTTTTCATAATTTTTTCCTCAATAAACCAGCGCCAACAGGGGGTATAAAATGACCTTTTATCGGATGACCATCAGCAGATAGATCTGACTGGCGGTCGACAGGAAGAAAATAGAGCCAGTGCCATAATTCTGGCAGAACGCCCCCCTCTTTAAAGATTTTGATGTCTTTATCCAGAGTGGCGGCCAGCAGCTTAGCGGGACCGGGGTTAAGATAATCGGTGTTGCGCAGAATGCCAGGCTGCCAAATTTGAATATCAGTATATTGCATAAAAGTTACCTTTAAGGAGGAAAGAATATGATTTATAATTTATCGATAAGTTCAGGTACAGCTTTGAAAATATCAGCTACCAAACCATAATCCGCAATAGAAAAGATAGGAGCGTCAGGATCTTTATTAATAGCGACAATGACGCCTGACTCTTTCATCCCGGCAAGATGTTGTATGGCGCCAGAAATTCCCAGAGCAATATAAAGTTGAGGCGCAACGATTTTTCCGGTCTGGCCAATCTGATAATCATTTGGTGCATAACCAGCATCTACAGCAGCCCGGCTTGCCCCCACGGCAGCGCCTAATTTATCTGCCAGGTTATCAACAAGTTCTTTGAATGCCTGTGCACTTCCTACTCCTCGTCCACCTGATACTACAACTCTGGCGGATTGTAAGTCTGGGCGGTTACTTTTATTAACATGTTGGCTAATAAATTTTACCTGATCTGAACCAAGAACAACCTCTGTAAATTCAATGGGGGCTTTTCCCTCATCTTCCGCAACCGCAGCCGCAGCCGCAAATGAGGTAGGACGAACAGTTATCACTTTATATTCATCATCACTGTGTACTGTGGCAATAGCGTTACCCGCATAGATTGGACGTTCAAAGGTATGTTGATCAATGACACGCGTAATATCACTAATCTGAGATACATCAAGTTTTGCTGCTAAGCGTGGCGCACAGTTTTTTCCAAAAGAGCTTGCAGGAAAAAGAATGGACTGATAATGATTTTTCCCACTATTCAAAAAATAGCTGATCTGTTTTTCCACATTCTCTGCCAGAAGGTGTTCGAATAGTGGGCTGTCAGCAACAAATACAGTGGATATCCCCTGAATATGACTGGCTTTAACTGCAATACTTTCTATACCATATCCTAACATAAGTATATCTATATCACTATTAATGGCTTTTGCCGCAGTGATAGTACTGAGTGTTGAAGGTAAAAGAGTATTGCCGTTATGTTCAGCAATAACTAAAGAAGCCATATTTTCCTCCTTAAATTACTTTTTCTTCGTTTTTTAATTTATCTAGCAGCGTGTTAATATCTGGAACGATTATGCCTGCTTTCCTTCTTGCTGGCTCATCAACTTTAATAATAGTCAATCTGGATGACGGGTTAATACCAAGTGAATCGAAATCTATCTCCTTAACAGGTTTCTTTTTGGCTTTAATAACATTCGGCAAGCTGATATTCCTCGGTGTATTCAGACGTAGATCTGTAGTGAGTACTGCAGGCAGGGATAAATTTAACGTTTCTAATCCTCCATCAACCTCACGAACAGCAGTTAATGAATTATCAGAAATAGTAATTTCACTAACATTAGTGGCTTGGGGAAGATCGAGTAATGCTGCCAGCATTTGGCCTACCTGATTACAATCATCGTCAATAGCTTGCTTGCCTAATAATATAATATCGGGTTTTTCATTCCGGGTAATAGCGGTGATAGTTTTGGCCACAATTAGTGGTGTAAGAGAGTTTTTTGTTAATATGTGTATTGCCCTGTCTGCCCCTGCTGCCAGTGCTGTACGCAATACATCCCCTACACCTGTGTTTCCTATAGACACTACAACAACCTCACTGATTAATCCCCGTTCTTTTAAACGTACTGCTTCTTCAACTGCAATTTCATCAAATGGATTGATACTGAGTTTTGAATCAGAAATATCAACATCAGAATGATCTCGCTTTATTCTAATTCTAACGTTATGATCGACAACTTGTTTTACACAAACTAAAGCTTTCATTGGTGACTCCTTCATATATTTACTAAATGCTATGAGCCAAAATCCTTTTTGCTTTTTCCAGTAACGGTTTATCCACCATTTGCCCTTCATGACTGAACGCTCCATGGGGATATTGAGCCAGTCGCATAATCTGGGGAACCCACTCGATTTCTTGTTTTAAATAGCTGAATGCTCTGTTTACATGTGAAATTTGTGGAGGGTGAATACATACCTTGCCACTGAACCCCATTTTACAGGAGTGAATAGCATTTTGTATTGTCAACTCGTTTTTCATAAATTCAGTTGTGATACCGTCAACAGAAGGATATGATCCAGCCAGGCGTGAAGTTATTACAATTTTTGCACGTACAGCAATCAGTACTTTTTCATCATTACTCATGAAATTCAGAGCATTTTCTCTGGCAATTATTTTTTTCTCAGATGACACCGCATTTTCTAAATCAAGGATTACGCTATCAGCACAACTGCTATTTGCTTTTTCAAATCGTTCAGGTTGGTCCCCCGTAACGAAAAGAAAAAACCGTTCTAACGTTTGCATTCTCGTCTCTCACTTGAATGGAGCATCTGATAATTCAATATATCTTAAAAACATAATTTTTTGAATTAGCTTTTATCTAACCCCCCATTAAAATTGGTTCAGGTTCGCTGATAACAGAAAGAAACATGTAATTTATTGTTACAATAACAAAGATAAAAATAAAATTTAATTATTTGATATAAATAACGTTTCAGAATAGTAAACGGCCGACATTCCGTACCTGTTTCAGGAGTGAATTCGACTATACCGTTCCCTAAGAACATCAACGATTGTCTGGTGAACCGAATTTAGTCACCTTTGGCGGAAAACAGGCTGGCATATAGGAGAGCATGACAACCCGGGTCATTCCCTCCGTGATTTTTTAGTAACACGCTGAAAAAGTATCTGAAACTTCATTCTGCAAGTGAGACTTTCCCCGAAGTCGATCGATACGTTTTGTCTTGTGCCTGACCGATGCTACTCCTGACAAATCACGCCCAATACTGAATAGGTGTAAGAGATGCACTGTTAATCACTACACTGGTAGCCTCAATCAGAGATTGACGGCGGTAAAGGTGCAAAGGCTCCAGTATATTTTTAAAGGATTTTTGGCATAATGAACGAGCAGGCATAGTGATGATTTCCTTGAAAGTGTTAGCGCAATCAATTAGATCACATAACACTATGCCTGTCTTGGTTTGCTGGGGATTCCTCAGGAGTCGCCTCCCCTTGTTCAGACCTGTGTAAGCGGTGAATGTGCTTTCAGACTCTGAATACTCAGCGTCAAAGTTGTCAGACAGTTTTCAAGTTTATCTGCGTTGACGGCAATAAAGGTCGGACAATCATGGTGTCCGCTCATTAAACAAACGGCGGCGGCTGCAAGCGCGCCTTCGGCACGGCGCAGCGCGTTCCACTCTTCCTGATCGAGATGCAGTCCCTGCCGTAAAGCGTGATCGTGGAGCTCGCGATTCAGTTCAAAAAAATTGTCACGCAGAGTGTCACTTTCGCTGACTGACATATACCCCTTCGCTTTTCGCAATTGCAGATAAGCGGCAAGATCGATACGCGCGTTTATCAGCTTGTTGAGAAGATCGGTTCTCAGTCTGTCAACGACCATACCTTTTTTCCTCCTCTTTTCTACCAGGGTTCAACTTAATAGTATGGTCGTTTTTTAGACAAAGGGGTGTCAGAGATCAAGAATTTTCTTAGAAGTGCCCTTTTTCACCTTTTGCTGATAACCACAACGGTTGATGCCGCCGCTCTCGATGAGATTGCGATACAATTTTTGTTCGGATATCTGTAGAATCCCTGCCCTGACCATTCCAATAAATGAACACTTTTTAAGCTATGAGTAATGTAACCCACCAGCCAAAGATCGGCTTCGTTTCCCTGGGCTGTCCGAAAAACCTCGTTGATTCGGAACGCATCCTGACTGAGCTGCGTACCGAAGGCTATGACGTTGTGCCACGCTATGACGATGCGGATATGGTTATCGTTAATACCTGTGGCTTTATTGACAGCGCGGTACAAGAGTCGCTGGAAGCCATTGGCGAAGCGCTGAACGAAAACGGTAAGGTAATCGTCACCGGCTGCCTGGGCGCAAAAGAAGATCAGATCCGCGAAGTGCATCCGAAAGTACTGGAAATCACCGGGCCGTATAGCTATGAGCAAGTTCTGCAGCACGTACATCATTACGTACCGAAGCCGAAGCACAATCCATTTTTAAGCCTCGTACCAGAACAGGGTGTAAAACTGACGCCGCGCCATTATGCGTATCTGAAAATTTCTGAAGGCTGTAATCACCGCTGCACGTTCTGCATCATCCCGTCGATGCGCGGGGATCTGGTCAGCCGTCCGATTGGCGACGTATTAAGCGAAGCGAAACGTCTGGTTGATGCCGGGGTCAAAGAGATTCTGGTGATTTCGCAAGATACCTCCGCCTACGGCGTAGATGTGAAGCACCGCACCGGATTCCATAATGGCGAACCGGTGAAAACCAGTATGGTGAGCCTGTGCGAGCAGTTATCAAAACTGGGCGTCTGGACACGTCTGCACTACGTCTACCCCTACCCACACGTTGATGATGTGATTCCGCTAATGGCGGAAGGCAAAATCCTGCCTTATCTGGACATTCCGCTGCAACATGCCAGCCCGCGGATTCTTAAACTGATGAAACGTCCCGGTTCCGTTGACCGCCAGCTGGCGCGCATTAAGCAGTGGCGCGAAATCTGCCCGGAACTGACCCTACGCTCCACCTTTATTGTCGGCTTCCCCGGCGAAACGGAAGAAGACTTCCAGATGCTGCTCGACTTCCTGAAAGAGGCGCGCCTCGATCGTGTAGGCTGCTTCAAGTACAGCCCGGTGGAAGGCGCAGGCGCGAATGAGCTGCCGGATCAGGTGCCGGAAGAGGTGAAAGAAGAGCGCTGGAACCGCTTTATGCAACTGCAACAGCAAATCTCCGCTGAGCGCTTGCAGGAAAAAGTGGGCCGCGAAATTCTGGTGATCGTCGATGAGGTTGACGAAGAAGGCGCTATCGGGCGTAGCATGGCGGATGCGCCGGAAATTGACGGCGCGGTCTATTTGAACGGCGAAACCAACGTCAAGCCGGGCGATATCGTGCGCGTGAAAGTGGAAAACGCCGACGAATATGATTTGTGGGGCAGTCGGGTTTAACGCCACCTCCCCCGGCGCGGGTGCCGGATGTGTTATCCCGCCTGACGAGCCCGTTCCAGGCCCTCCAGGCGTCAACGCCACCGGGCTGGCTTACCCCTTAATCTTCGGGTCCAGCGCATCGCGCAACCCGTCGCCTAACAGGTTAAACGCCAGCACTGTCAGGAAAATCGCCACCGCAACGATCACATTAGCAATACCGCTGCCTAACACCGCCACAACGGCAATCGCCAGCAAAATGCCGGGGAAGGCGAACAGCACATCGCAAATGCGCATAATAAAACGATCCCACCAGCCTTCATAATATCCCGCCAGCAATCCCAACACCGTACCGATTATCGCGCCGATAAATACCGCGAACACGCCCGCCGCCAGTGAGATCTGCGCCCCAACGAGAACCCGGCTAAAGATGTCTCTTCCCAGCGAGTCAACGCCAAACCAGTGCTGCAAAGAGGGGCCATTGTTCAGGCTATCGTAGTCAAAATAGTTTTCCGCATCGTAGGGCGTCAGCCAACGGGCAAAAATCGCCACCAGAATTAACGCCAGTACGAATCCCCCGGCGACCAACGCGACATGCTGGCGGCGAAAACGACGCCAGAACTCCCGCCACGGCGTGCGTATCTGGTCGGGTTTTACCACCGGCATAGCATGTAAAATCGCCTGACGGCGCCAGTTAAATAATCGCATCCTTACTTATACCTGATAGCCGGATTAATGGCGGCATAGAGGACATCCACCACTAAGTTGATAAGAATAAATTCCAGAGAAAACAGCAGCACTTCCGCCTGAATCACGGGGTAGTCGCGCATGTCGACGGAGTCGACCAGTAATCGCCCAAGCCCCGGCCAGTTAAACACTTTTTCAACGACGATCGATCCGCCAAGCAGGAAGCCAAATTGCAGTCCCATCATGGTGACGACCGGGATCATCGCATTGCGCAGGCCATGTTTTAACACCACCCACGTTTCACTGACGCCTTTCGCCCGCGCGGTCCTCATGTAATCCTCGCTCAGGACATCGACAAACGAGGAGCGCGTAAAACGCGCCATGACTGATGCCACCGCCGCGCCAAGCGTCAGGAAGGGTAAAATATAATGTTGCCAGCTATCCGCCCCCACGGTCGGTAGCCAGCCCAGATCCACGGAAAAAATCTGCATTAACAACATTCCCAGCGCAAAAGCCGGGAAAGAAATGCCGGTCACGGCAAGCGTCATTCCTAACCGGTCAGGCCAGCGATTACGCCACACGGCGGCGGCGATGCCGATCGCCATGCCAAACAGAACCGCCCATATCATACTGGTTATCGTCAGCCACAGCGTCGGCAAAAAGCGGCTGGCGATCTCCTCAGAAACCGGGCGGCGGGAAACCATTGACGTCCCGAAATCGCCTTGTAAAACATGGGTGATGTAACGCCAAAACTGGACATGAAGCGGCTGATCAAGCCCCAGCTGCTGACGAACCAGCGCGATCACTTGCGCGTCGGCTTCCGGTCCGGCTATCAGCCGCGCCGGGTCGCCGGGCAACAAATGAACAAATAAAAACACCAGCACTGCCACAATCAACAGAGTAGGAATTAATCCCAGCAGGCGCTTGAGAACATAGTTAAGCATCACACGAACCTTTTACCGGATGGAGGACAACGCGCGCGCCATCCAGCCCCATCGCATTACTTACTTCAAATCCGCATCGTCAAAGCTGAAACCGGTATCCGGCATAATCCAGAAACCGGTCAAATTTTTACTGTGCGCAGAAACCAATTTCTCCACCACCAACGGTATCCAGGGCGACTCTTTCCAGATAATATCCTGCGCCTCTTTGTACAATCGTGTTTTCTCCTGCGGATCGTTGGTCTTTAAGGCCGCCGCCAAATCGCTGTCGACCTGCTTGTTGCTGTAAAAAGCGGTATTAAACTGCGTCGGCGGCCAGTTTTGTGAGGCGAAGAGCGGCGATAACGCCCAGTCAGCTTCGCCCGTCGACGCCGACCAGCCGGTATAGAACATTCGCACGCCGCTCTCTTTTTGCCCTTTGCCCTCGACTTCCGCAGCGCGCTGGCCGGCGTCCATCGCGGTTATCCGGGCTTTAATGCCAATCTGCGCCAGTTGCTGTTGGGTAAACTGCAACACTTTTTGCGCGGTGCTATGGTTATGCGATGACCACAGCGTGGTACTGAAACCGTCTGGATACCCCGCCTCTTTCAGCAGTTCGCGCGCTTTAGCCGGATCATAGGGCCACGGCTGATAGCTTTGCGCATAGGCTATCGACGGCGGCACCACGCCCGTCGCCGGCGTGGCGTATCCGGCAAACGCCACTTTAACCAGCGCCTGACGATTGATAGCGTAATTCAACGCCTCACGCACCTTAGGATTATCAAACGGCTTCTGCGTCACATTCATACTGATATAACGCTGCATAATGGACGGGCTGGCGACCAGTTCGAGGTTTTTATTTTTCGCCAGTAACGCGGCCTGCTCATAAGGGATAGGAAAAGCAAATTGCGCTTCGCCGGTTTGCAGCATCGCCGCGCGGGTATTGTTGTCAGTAACCGGACGCCAGGTAATAGAATCCAGCTTGGGTAAGCCCTGCTGCCAGTAACCGGCGAACTTTTTCACTTTGACAAAGTCGGTCTGATTCCAGGTTTCAAGCTGGTATGGATCGGTACCGACCGGATGAAAACCAATATCCTTGCCATATTTTTCCAGCGCTTGCGGCGAGATCATCGCCGTCGCCGGGTGCGCCAGAATATTAATGAAAGCGGAGAACGGCTGTTTCAGGGTAATTTTTACCGTTGCCGGATCGACGACCTCCGTTTTTGCGATATTTTTATACAGGTTATAACGCTTGAGGTGGTTATCCGGATTGCTGGCGCGATCGAGATTCGCTTTCACCGCCGCCGCATCAAAATCCGCGCCGTCCTGAAATTTCACCCCCTGCCGTAGGGTAATGGTGTAGGTCAGACCGTCATCAGAAACGGTATAGCCTTCCGCCAGGACGTTTTTTACCTTCATGTCTTTATCCAGGCCAAACAGCCCCTGATAAAATGACTTCGCCACCGCCTGCGAGAGCGTATCGTTGGCGTCATACGGATCGAGCGTGGTGAAATTAGACCCTACCGCCACCACCACATCTTTGGCCGCCAGGGCCGGAAAAGCCGCAATGGATGAGGCCAGTCCCAGCGCCGCCAGCCATTTATGCGTAATAAATTGCGTCATGTTGTTCTCCTGAAACCCTGCCAGTCTGAATGTTATAAGCGCGAGAGCGCATTATCCTGCTGAGGTCGCGCAACATAATGTCCCGGCCCGACCAACTGTAATGAAACGGCGGGCGTCTCTTCGCCACGGTTATGAATATTGCTGGGTATATCATCTGATAGCAGAACGCGCCGCGGCCGGTGTCTGGAGGGATAGGCAACCGGCACCGCCGCCATCAATTTACGCGTATAAGGATGCTGCGGATTTTCAAAAACGGCGCGCCGCGGCCCCATCTCAACAATTTGACCAAGATACATCACCGCCACGCGATGGCTAATTCGCTCCACGACCGCCATATCATGCGAAATAAACAGGTAGGCGATCCCCATTTCCCGTTGTAAATCGAGCAGTAAATTAATGATCTGCCCGCGAACGGAAACATCCAGCGCGGAGACCGCCTCATCGGCAATAATCACTTTAGGATTCAATGCCAACGCGCGAGCAATGCAGATGCGCTGACGTTGACCTCCGGAAAACTCATGCGGATAACGCCAGGCATGTTCAGGACGTAATCCGACACGCTCAAGCAACCAGGCCACGCGCTTTGCCGCAGCGTCCCCCTGCCCCAGACCATGAATCCGTAAAGGTTCCATAATGGAATACCCCACGGTCTGGCGCGGGTCGAGCGAGGCGTAAGGGTCCTGGAAAATACACTGAATATCGCGGCGCAACGGCTGGAGTTTACCCGCAGACAGCGTGTCAATGCTCTGGCCGTTAAAGATAATCTCCCCCTGCCGGGATTCAACCAACCGCAGCAGCGCGCGTCCGGTCGTCGATTTTCCGCTACCGGACTCGCCCACCAGCGATAGCGTTTCGCCGGGCCAGAGATCGAAACTGATATTCTCAACGGCATGAACTTCACGCGTAACGCGGTTAAAGAGACCGCTACGCAGCGGGAATCGCGTCACCAGCCCCCGAGCCTGGAGAATAGGCTCGCCTTCCACCACCGTGTCTTGCTCAATCTGCGATTCATAAAGGGCCGGTTCGTCAGCGGAAATCAACGGGAAACGGCGTGGCAGCGAGTGGCCGCGCATCGCGCCAAGCTGAGGGACGGCGGCCAGTAACGTTTGGGTATAAGGATGCGTCGGCGCATGGAAAATCTGCTCTACGCTGCCGGTTTCCACGGCCTCGCCCTGATACATCACCAGTACGCGATCGGCGATATCCGCCACGACGCCCATGTCGTGGGTGATAAAAATCACGCCCATCGACATCTCTTGCTGCAACACTTTGATAAGTTGCAGAATTTGCGCCTGGATAGTGACATCCAGCGCCGTGGTGGGTTCATCGGCAATCAATACCGCCGGACGGCAGGATAGCGCCATCGCGATCATGACTCGCTGGCGCATCCCGCCGGAAAGCTGATGCGGATAACGCGATAAAATCGCCTGCGACTCCGGGATCCGTACCTGATCGAGCATACGTTTCGCTTCCGCCAGCGCCTCTTCGTGGCTGGCGCCCTGATGCAAACGAATAGATTCGGCAATTTGCTCGCCAACGGTAAATACCGGGTTGAGCGAGGTCATTGGCTCCTGGAAAATCATGGCGATATCCGCGCCGCGCACACGCCGCATCTGCGCGTCACTCTGCTCAGACAGCTCAATCACCTGGCGATTACGCCGACGCAACAGCATTTCGCCGCAGCGCACGTTCGCGCCCGACTGCTCAATCAGCCGCATTAACGCCAGCGCCGTCACCGATTTTCCCGAGCCCGACTCGCCGACAATCGCCAGAGTCTCTCCACGCTTCAGGCGTAATGACACATTACGCACGGCGTCTACCTGTTGCCCTTCGTGGTGAAACGCGATATTCAGGCCACTGACGGACAGAACATCGCGGCTATCCAGTTCATCGCTGTGCGGCACCTGCGGCTCCTTATTCCCGGTAAATTCCTGTGGTAGGCGTATCCCCGGCATATCCCCAGGCGCGATACATCCCTTCGCTGTTAAACGGCAACGCGACATTACCTTCGTGATCAACGGCGATTAATCCACCGCTGCCGCCCAGCGCCGGTAATTTTTCCATCACCACGCGCTCACAGGCGTCGGCAAGGCTGAGTCCGCCATATTCCATCAATGCGGCGATATCGTAAGCCGCGAGCGTGCGAATAAAGACCTCTCCCGTTCCGGTACAGGAAACGGCGACGCTGGCGTTGTTGGCATAACACCCGGCGCCGACCAGCGGGCTGTCGCCGACGCGCCCGGGCAATTTATTGGTCATCCCGCCGGTAGACGCTGCCGCCGCCAGATTGCCGAATTTATCCCGCGCCACCGCGCCGACTGTACCCATTTTTTTCGTTTCGTCCAGCGGCGCGCCGCTGTGATCGAGCGCCATTTCGCCCGCCGCACGCGCCGCCAGCAATTGCTCGTAACGCGCCGGGGTGGAAAAGATATCCGGCGAAACGCGCGCCATCCCCTGTGAAAAGGCAAAGTTTTCCGCCCCTTCCCCCACCATGAGTACATGCGGGCTGCGCTCCATCACCAGCCTGGCGGCGAGCACAGGATGGCGAACATGACTCACGCCCGCGACGGCTCCGGCTTTCAGGGTATTGCCGTCCATCACGCAGGCATCCAGTTCATGAGTCCCGTCTCGGGTATAGACCGCGCCGATACCCGCATTGAAGAGCGGACACGCTTCCAGCAGACGCACCGCTTCCGTCACTACATCAAGCGCGCTGTCACCCGCTTCCAGCATCTTTTGCCCGCTTTCAACAATCTCTGACAACGCCTGGATATAGCGTAGCTCCTGCTCATGGCTCATTTGCGCGCGAGCAATCGCGCCTGCGCCGCCGTGAATCGCAATCACTGCTTTATTCATTTTTAGGGTCCATTACGGTGGCACACAACTTTTACTATAACTATCAGAATTGTTGTGAGTTATTCATTCGATTTTTGAATATAGAAAGATGCGTAAGGTATGTAAAGGCGCAAGGCCGTCTCTAAGGCCGAGGTAGCATACTGCCCGCCACTGTTTTCTGACATAATAGCCGGATTCGATTTTGCCTCGCAGGAGTATGTTCATGGAATTTTCCGCCGGATTGATGCCGCTTGAAACGGCGCTGACACAGATGCTTTCACGTATTACCCCGCTCACCGCCGTAGAAACGTTGCCGCTGGTGAACTGCTTTGGCCGCATCCTGGCGACCGATATCGTTTCTCCCCTCGATGTTCCCGGCTTTGATAATTCAGCTATGGATGGTTATGCGGTACGTATGGCGGATTTGTCCGCCGATAAGCCGCTGCCCGTCGCCGGCAAAGCATTTGCCGGTCAGCCTTACCAGGGAGAGTGGCCTGCGGGCACCTGCATTCGCATTATGACCGGCGCCCCGGTGCCGACAGGTTGCGAGGCGGTAGTTATGCAAGAGCAGACGGAACAAACCGATGACGGCGTGCGTTTTACCGCCGATGTTCGTTGCGGACAAAACATCCGCCGCCGCGGCGAGGATATTCGCCAGGATGCGGTGGTCTTTCCGGCCGGTACGCGCCTGACTACTGCCGAACTGCCAGTGCTGGCGTCGCTGGGAATTGCCGATGCACAGGTTGTACGTAAAGTGCGCGTAGCGCTGTTCTCGACCGGCGACGAGCTCCAGCTTCCGGGCCAGCCGCTGGAGGCGGGACAAATTTATGACACTAACCGTCTAACTATACATTTGATGCTGCAACAGCTTGGCTGCGAAGTGATCAATTTAGGCATTATTCCTGACGATCCCGGTAAGCTTCGCGCCGCGTTTGTCGACGCCGACAGCCAGGCCGATGTAGTGATAAGCTCCGGCGGCGTCTCGGTTGGTGAAGCGGACTATACCAAAACCATCCTTGAGGAGCTGGGCGAAATCGCCTTCTGGAAGCTGGCTATCAAGCCAGGCAAACCGTTTGCCTTCGGCAAGCTCAGTAATAGCTGGTTCTGTGGCCTGCCGGGGAATCCAGTCTCTGCGGCGCTCACTTTTTATCAACTGGTTCAGCCCTTACTGGCGAAGCTTGGCGGCAACACGGCAAGCGCAGTGCCGCCGCGCCAGCGTGTACGCACAGCATCTCGCCTGAAGAAAACGCCGGGGCGTCTCGATTTCCAGCGCGGCATTCTGCAACGTAGCGCCAACGGCGAACTGGAGGTCACGACCACCGGACACCAGGGTTCACATATTTTCAGCTCGTTTAGTCTGGGCAACTGCTTTATTGTGCTGGAGCGTGAACGCGGCAATGTTGAGCCGGGAGAATGGGTGGAAGTCGAGCCGTTTAATGCTCTGTTCGGAGGCCTGTAATGGCGGAACTTAGCGACCAGGAGATGCTGCGCTATAACCGACAAATTATTCTGCGCGGCTTCGATTTTGAAGGGCAGGAAACGTTAAAAGATGCGCGGGTATTAGTGGTCGGGCTGGGCGGACTCGGCTGCGCGGCAACGCAGTATCTGGCCGGCGCTGGCGTCGGGCAACTGACGCTACTCGATTTTGATACCGTTTCCGTTTCCAATCTCCAGCGTCAAACCTTGCACAGCGACGCCACGGTCGGGCAGCCAAAGGTTGAGTCCGCCCGCGACGCGCTGGCGCGAATCAACCCGCATATTACCATTACGCCCGTTAACGCGCGGCTGGACGACGACGCTATGACCAGCCTGATTGCCGGGCATTCGCTGGTACTGGACTGTACTGATAACGTTAGCGTACGTAATCAACTTAACGCCGGGTGCTATACCGCGAAAGTGCCGCTAATCTCCGGCGCGGCAATTCGTATGGAAGGACAAGTTACCGTCTTTACGTATCGGGAAAACGAACCCTGTTACCGCTGCCTGAGCCGTCTGTTTGGCGAAAACGCTCTGACCTGCGTAGAGGCAGGGGTGATGGCGCCACTGATTGGCGTGATCGGTTCGCTACAGGCAATGGAGGCCATTAAGCTGCTGGCGCATTACGGTCAGCCCGCTAGCGGAAAAATCGTCATGTACGATGCGATGACCTGTCAGTTCCGCGAAATGAAGTTAATGCGCAACCCCGGCTGTGAAGTCTGCGGACAGTAGCCACTTTACGGATAAACATACCAAAGCACGGTTTATGGCCGTGCTGTATCAACAGATAATTACTGCCATCAGACGAAAAGCCAGCTTACCCAAGCTCCGACTGACGATCGGCTCAAGCAGCGCGGCATCATCTTAAACGCCATATCACAGCCTCAAACCGTGATGTTGTACCTCATTTAACGCCTCTTTGTCAGAACCTCTCCATTCGTTGACGCACATCAAGATAACTTTCATTCGAAAGTAATTTAATCTTTATATGAAATAAGAGAGGCCGTTTATGATCTTCAATATTCAGCGCTATTCTACCCACGATGGCCCCGGTATCCGTACCGTAGTATTTCTCAAAGGCTGTTCGTTGGGCTGTCGCTGGTGCCAGAACCCGGAAAGCCGCGCCCGCGCTCAGGATCTGTTATACGACGCGCGGCTGTGTCTCGAAGGATGCGACCTGTGCGCGCAAGCCGCGCCGGACGTCATTGAGCGCGCGCTAAACGGCCTGCTCATCCATCGCGAGAAACTGACCGACGCCCATTTTTCAGTCCTGGCGCATTGCTGCCCCACACAGGCGTTAACCGTGTGCGGCGAAATAAAAAGCGTGGATGAGATCATGGCGACGGTACTGCGCGATAAACCTTTTTACGATCGCAGCGGCGGCGGTCTGACGCTTTCCGGCGGCGAACCGTTTATGCAGCCGGAGCTGGCGGCAGAGCTGTTTAAAGCCAGCCATGACGCCGGTATTCATACGGCGGTTGAGACCTGTCTGCATGTTCCATGGAAATACATTGCGCCCTCACTGCCTTATATCGATCTGTTTCTGGCTGATTTGAAACATGTCGCCGACGGGCCGTTTAAGCAGTGGACCGATGGCAGCGCCTCGCGGGTGTTGGAAAATCTCAGGAAACTCGCCGCCGCGGGCAAAAAAATGGTGATTCGCGTCCCGCTGATTCAGGGATTTAATGCCGATGAGGAGGCCATTAAAGCCATTACCGACTTTGCCGCCGACGAACTGCACGTCGGGGAAATTCATTTTCTGCCCTACCACACGCTGGGCATTAATAAATACCACTTACTCAGTCAGCCCTATCATGCCCCGGATAAACCACTGGATGCGCCGGCGTTACTTGATTTTGCCCAGAAGTACGCCTGCCAAAAAGGTTTAACCGCGACCCTACGAGGATAATTATCATGACCCAACTGAAACTGGACACGCTCAGTGACCGCATTAAGGCGCACAAAACCGCGCTGGTACATATCGTGAAACCGCCGGTCTGTACCGAGCGCGCGCAACATTATACCGAAATGTATCAGCAACATCTGGATAAACCGATTCCGGTACGCCGCGCGCTGGCGCTGGCCCATCACCTGGCGGAACGCACTATCTGGATAAAACACGATGAACTGATCGTCGGCAACCAGGCAAGTGAAGTCCGCGCCGCGCCGATTTTCCCGGAATATACCGTCTCGTGGATTGAAAAAGAGATCGACGACCTGGCAGACCGGCCCGGCGCAGGTTTTTCCGTAAGTGAAGAAAACAAACGTATTCTGCACGACGTCTGTCCGTGGTGGCGCGGTCAAACCGTCCAGGATCGCTGCTACGGCATGTTTACCGATGAACAAAAAGGGCTTCTGGCGACTGGCATTATCAAAGCCGAAGGCAATATGACCTCCGGTGACGCGCACCTGGCGGTGAACTTCCCGCTGCTGCTGGAAAAAGGGCTTGATGGCCTGCGCGATAAAGTCGCCGAGCGCCGCTCACGCATCAACCTGACCGTGCTGGAAGATCTGCATGGCGAGCAGTTCCTGAAGGCGATTGATATTGTGCTCGACGCGGTAAGCCAGCACATCACGCGCTTTGCCGCGCTGGCGCGCCAGATGGCGGGCGAAGAGTCCCGTGAAAGCCGTCGTAAAGAGCTACTTACCATCGCCGAAAACTGCGAGGTGATCGCCCACCAACCGCCGCAGACCTTCTGGCAAGCACTGCAATTGTGCTACTTCATCCAGCTGATTCTACAAATTGAGTCTAACGGTCACTCGGTGTCATTTGGTCGTATGGACCAGTATCTTTACCCCTATTATCGTCGCGATGTAGAACTAAACCAGACGCTGGATCGTGAGCACGCCATTGAACTGCTGCACAGCTGCTGGCTGAAACTGCTGGAAGTAAACAAGATCCGCTCCGGTTCGCACTCTAAAGCTTCCGCAGGCAGCCCGCTGTATCAAAACGTCACCATTGGCGGTCAGAATCTCATCAACGGTCAGCCAATGGACGCAGTGAATCCGCTGTCTTACGCCATTCTGGAGTCCTGTGGACGTCTGCGTTCTACCCAGCCCAACCTCAGTGTGCGTTATCACGCCGGAATGAGTAACGATTTCCTTGACGCCTGCGTCCAGGTCATCCGCTGCGGCTTTGGGATGCCGGCGTTTAACAATGATGAAATCGTCATCCCGGAATTTATCAAGTTGGGGATCGAACCACAGGACGCTTACGATTACGCGGCGATCGGCTGTATCGAAACCGCCGTCGGCGGGAAATGGGGTTATCGCTGCACCGGCATGAGCTTTATTAACTTCGCCCGCGTCATGCTGGCGGCGCTGGAAGGCGGTCGCGACGCCACCAGCGGCAAGGTATTTCTGCCGCAGGAAAAGGCGCTCTCCGCAGGCAACTTTAACAATTTTGACGAAGTGATGGCCGCCTGGGATACCCAAATTCGCTACTACACGCGCAAATCGATCGAAATTGAGTATGTGGTCGACACCATGCTGGAAGAGAACGTCCACGATATTCTGTGCTCAGCGCTGGTAGATGACTGTATTGAACGCGCGAAGAGTATCAAGCAAGGCGGCGCTAAATATGACTGGGTATCCGGTCTCCAGGTCGGTATCGCCAACCTGGGCAACAGCCTCGCCGCCGTGAAAAAACTGGTCTTCGAACAGGGCGTTATCGGTCAACAGCAGCTTGCCGCCGCGCTGGCCGATGACTTTGACGGGCTGACCCATGAGCAGCTGCGCCAGCGTCTGATTAACGGCGCGCCGAAGTACGGTAACGACGATGACAGTGTCGATACCCTGCTGGCGCGCGCTTATCAGACCTATATTGATGAGCTGAAGCAATACCATAACCCGCGCTACGGTCGTGGCCCTGTGGGCGGCAACTATTACGCCGGTACGTCCTCTATCTCAGCAAACGTGCCATTTGGCGCCGCGACTATGGCTACCCCGGATGGTCGCAAAGCGCATACACCGCTGGCGGAAGGCGCAAGCCCTGCATCAGGTACGGATCATCTCGGCCCGACGGCGGTGATTGGTTCCGTAGGCAAATTACCTACCGGTTCCATTCTCGGCGGCGTGCTGCTCAACCAGAAACTGAACCCAACGACGCTGGAAAACGAATCCGACAAACAGAAACTGATGGTTCTGCTACGGACGTTCTTTGAGGTGCATAAAGGCTGGCATATTCAGTACAACATCGTGTCACGCGAAACGCTGTTGGATGCGAAAAAACATCCAGACCAGTACCGCGATCTGGTCGTGCGTGTGGCAGGCTACTCCGCCTTCTTCACCGCGCTGTCGCCGGATGCGCAGGACGATATCATCGCCCGTACCGAACATATGCTGTAATTTACCCTGGCGCCATCGGCAATATGTCCGAACTGCCTGATGGCGCTACGTTTAATAGGCCTACGCAGTCCTGTTAATCAGAAGGGATCGGTGCCGTCAAGCACGGCCTGAATGACGTTGAGCGCGCCTTGATGGTTATTATCATCAGTGTGATAACGTGAAAGCGCTTTGATATTGTCTGCGGCATTGCCCATGGCAAAAGAGTAATGCGTCATTTTCAACATTTCCGCATCATTACCGCTGTCGCCAATGGCGACGACATTCTGTGGCGACCTGTTCCAGCGCTTTAACAGACGACTGATGCCATTCGCTTTATGCAGTCCCGGGATAATCAGGTCGATAAAACCGAAGCCGCTGGTGACGGGCTTCATGATGCCATCCAGAGATACGTGCAGTTTGTCGATAACCAGCGGAATTTGTTCATCGGGCAAATTCAGGGAGAACTTAAACAGGATATCGTCAATGTCGTGATAATCGTTTACCGGCTGCAGGCGGTGATAATGTTTGGCCATCAGCGCCACGAAAGTCTCGGGAGCGTTTTTGCTGACATAAGCGCTTTTCAGACCGCAGGCGACAAAATTAAGTTGCTTATCCTTCAGCAGTTCGCCAATCACAATACGCGATTCATGTTGGGTTAGCTCCCTGTGAAACAACTGCTTGCCATGTTCATACACCAGCGCGCCATTTTCTGCGACAAAGGAAATTTCGTCTTTCAGCTCGGGGAAGAAGGAGATCAACTGGTAGTACTGATTACCGCTGGCGACTACAAATTCGATATTACGTTTTTTCAGTTCCTGGTATTGCGCCATGAAGCGTACACGATCGTACTGCTTGGCATCGTCGAGAAAAGTGCCGTCCATATCGGTAACGACAACGTTAACGGTCATACTTAAGCTCCTGGCTGTAACTGCGACCAGAAACATTTTAATAACAATGTGAGCAGAACCACAAATTTATTTCGAATGAAAAGTGGCTGAACGAAAGGAATAGCCGCATAAGACATTAAGGCGTCCTGGCCACCTTACGTTTTTCTCTCGCTTCTCTCCTTGTGCGCTCCTGCAATATTTTAAACTTGCATTAACCTTATTTTAACTTAAAGTATCAGATGTAACTAATTTTACTTTCGAGCGAAAGATGATGAGGTTGATATGACGACTCCTTTTACCCACGAAACGCTACCCGCCGACCCAAAAGCGGCCATTCGTCAGATGAAGCAGGAGCTACGCGCGCAAATCGGCGACGTACAGGCGGTGTTCGACCGTTTGAGCGCCACCATAGCAGCCCGGGTGGCGGAAATTAACGATCTGAAGGCGCAGGGGCAGCCGGTATGGCCAATTATCCCTTTTAGCGAACTGGCGATGGGCAACATTAGCGATGCCACCCGCGCCGAGGTTAAGCGCCGCGGGTGCGCGGTGATTAAAGGTCATTTTCCACGCGAACAGGCGCTGGCATGGGACCAGTCGATGCTCGACTATCTGGACAAGAACCATTTTGACGAGGTGTATAAAGGACCGGGGGATAATTTTTTCGGTACGCTGAGCGCCTCCCGGCCTGAAATCTATCCTGTCTACTGGTCGCAGGCGCAAATGCAGGCCCGCCAAAGTGAAGAGATGGCGCTGGCGCAGTCGTTCCTCAACCGTCTATGGCAGGTAGAGCACGACGGCAAGCGATGGTTTAATCCGGATATCAGCATCATTTACCCGGATCGCATCCGCCGCCGCCCGCCGGGCACCACATCCAAAGGACTGGGGGCGCATACCGACTCCGGTGCGCTGGAGCGCTGGCTGCTGCCAGCCTATCAGCGGGTATTCGCCAGCGTGTTTAACGGCAACGTCGAGCAGTACGATCCGTGGAATGCGGCACACCGTACCGAAGTTGAAGAGTATACGGTGGATAACACCACCAAATGCTCGGTATTTCGCACCTTCCAGGGCTGGACCGCGCTCTCCGATATGCTGCCCGGTCAGGGGTTGCTTCATGTCGTCCCTATCCCGGAGGCGATGGCGTATATTCTGCTGCGCCCGCTGCTGGATGATGTCCCGGAAGATGAATTATGCGGCGTCGCGCCGGGCCGGGTGCTGCCGATTTCTGAACAGTGGCATCCTTTACTGATGGCGGCGTTAACCAGCATTCCGCCGCTGGAAGCCGGGGATTCCGTGTGGTGGCATTGCGATGTCATCCACTCCGTCGCCTCCGTCGAAAATCAGCAGGGCTGGGGCAATGTGATGTACATTCCTGCCGCGCCAATGTGTGAGAAAAATCTGGCCTATGCGCGTAAGGTGAAAGCGGCGCTGGAGACAGGCGCATCACCGGGCGATTTCCCGCGCGAGGACTATGAAACCACCTGGGAAGGGCGCTTCACGCTGCGCGATCTGAATATTCACGGCAAGCGGGCATTAGGTATGGACGTTTGACGGTCGTACCGCCCTTCCCGCTCACCTGCGGTGTGCCCTTTGCCTGGGCGCACCCGTCTTACCGAACCTACGCGCCAGGATACGTAGGCCCGGTAAGCACAGCGCCACCGGGCGTCAGTGTTTAGCTTTCAATCCCTTTACTACGCAAATAATCGTCGTAGTTGCCGCTGAAGTCCACCACGCGCTCCGGCGTAATTTCAATGACGCGGGTTGCCAGCGAGCTGACGAACTCACGGTCGTGCGAAACAAAGATCAGCGTGCCCTGATACAGCTCCAGCGCCATATTCAGCGATTCGATCGACTCCATATCCAGGTGGTTAGTCGGTTCGTCCATGATCAGGATATTCGGCTTTTGCATCATCAGTTTGCCGAACAGCATACGGCCCTTCTCGCCACCGGAGAGGACTTTCGCAGGCTTTTTGATATCATCCTGGCTAAATAACAGGCGGCCCAGAATACTGCGCACTGCCTGCTCGTCGTCGCCTTCCTGCTTCCACTGACTCATCCATTCAAACACCGTCAGGTCATTTTCGAATTCATATTCGTGGTCCTGCGCGTAGTAACCAATACGCGCGTTTTCCGACCATTTAACGGTGCCGTGATCGGCGTCCAGATCGCCAACCAGCGTCTTCAGCAGCGTAGATTTACCCACGCCATTGGTGCCGAGTACCGCCAGCTTCTCCCCGACTTCGAGCAGCAAATTGACATTTTTAAACAGCGGACCGTTATCAAAACCTTTCGTCAACGCTTCCACTTCCAGAGCGTTACGGAACAGTTTTTTATCCTGCTCAAAACGGATGAACGGGTTCTGACGGCTGGAGGCTTTCACCTCTTCCAGCTTGATTTTATCAATCTGCCGCGCGCGCGACGTTGCCTGACGCGATTTAGAGGCATTGGCGCTAAAACGGCTAACAAAAGATTGCAGCTCGGCAATTTGCGCTTTTTTCTTCGCATTATCGGCCAACAGACGTTCACGCGCCTGGGTCGCCGCCGTCATATACTCATCATAGTTACCCGGATAGACGCGCAAGTCGCCATAATCCAGATCCGCCATATGCGTACAAACCATGTTCAGGAAGTGACGGTCGTGCGAAATGATGATCATCGTGCTGTCGCGCTCGTTCAGCACCTGCTCCAGCCAACGGATAGTATCAATATCCAGGTTGTTGGTCGGTTCGTCGAGCAACAGGATGTCCGGATTAGAGAATAACGCCTGCGCCAGCAGCACACGTAATTTCCAGCCTGGCGCGACTTCACTCATCAGACCGTAATGCTGCTCCAGCGGGATGCCCACCCCCAACAGCAGTTCGCCCGCGCGCGCCTCAGCGGAATAACCGTCCATCTCGCCGTATTTTACTTCCAGATCGGCGACTTTATAGCCGTCTTCTTCGCTCATTTCCGGCAAGGCGTAGATACGGTCGCGCTCCTGCTTGACTTCCCACAGTTCGCCATGCCCCATAATGACAGTATCAAGTACGGTGAATGTTTCAAAAGCGAACTGGTCCTGACGCAGCTTACCGATGCGCTCATTCGGATCGAGGGAAACATTGCCCAGCGTCGGCTCCAGGTCGCCGCCGAGGATTTTCATAAAAGTGGACTTTCCGCTACCGTTGGCGCCGATCAGGCCGTAACGGTTGCCGCCGCCAAATTTGACGGAAATGTTTTCGAACAGCGGCTTACTGCCGAACTGCATGGTAACGTTGCTGGAAACTAACACAGGCTTATCCTGAAAAAAGATGTGACAAACCGCTTATTATGCCACAAGTCTGAAATAAGATCGCGCCCTGTACAAAGGGCTACACTGAACCGTAAGGGAAAAAAACGTGATTTCGTACACATCTGAATTCCCTGTTTACTGGAATGCACCTATAATGCGCTCCCAACATGACAGAATTCTCAACCTACTAGCCTGCTTGGCACAGAATCTCGCATAACATGAATATGAAATTAACAACGCTTTTCGCGGCGGCTTTCGCTGTAGTTGGTTTTTGTAAAACAGCCTCAGCAGTCACTTACCCGCTGCCTACCGATGGTAGCCGTTTAATTGGGCAAAATCAGGTCATCACCGTTCCTGAGGGCAATACCCAGCCGCTGGAGTATTTTGCCGCGGAGTATCAGATGGGGCTGTCCAACATGCTGGAAGCCAACCCGGGCGTGGATACCTTCCTGCCGAAGGGCGGTACCGTGCTGAATATTCCGCAGCAGCTGATCCTGCCGGATACCGTACACGAAGGCATTATCATCAATAGCGCGGAAATGCGCCTCTATTACTACCCGAAAGGCACAAACACCGTTATCGTCCTGCCGATTGGGATCGGTCAGTTAGGTAAAGACACGCCTATCAACTGGACGACCAAAGTTGAACGTAAAAAAGCCGGTCCGACCTGGACGCCTACGGCAAAAATGCACGCTGAATATCGCGCCGCCGGCGAGCCGCTGCCTGCCGTCGTACCTGCGGGCCCGGATAACCCGATGGGCCTGTACGCGCTGTACATCGGTCGCCTGTATGCTATTCACGGCACCAACGCCAACTTCGGCATCGGGCTTCGCGTGAGCCACGGCTGCGTACGTCTGCGCAACGACGATATCAAATTCCTGTTTGAAAATGTGCCGGTCGGTACCCGCGTGCAGTTTATCGATGAACCGGTAAAAGCCACCACCGAGCCGGACGGTAGCCGTTACATTGAGGTGCATAACCCGCTGTCAACGACGGAAGCGCAGTTTGAAGGTAAGGAAGCGGTGCCGATCACGCTTAATAAGAGTATCCTGGCCGTCACCAACGAGCCTGACGTTGATCAGACCGTCGTACAACAGGCAGTTCAGGATCGTTCCGGGATGCCGGTTCGTCTGAACTGACAGACTCTGCCTGCGAAGCCCGATAGACACTATCGGGCTTCTCTTACGGCATCAGTTGCAATAATCCATATCCCACCAGCGCCGCCCATGCCAGCATCGGCAGCGAATAGAAATGAAATCGCCACCAGATTCGGCGATCGTTCGCCATCCGTAAAGCAATAAGATTTGCCAGCGATCCCGGCAGCAGACCAAACCCGCCGATATTCACCGCCCACGCCAGCAACGTCGAGGCCGGTACATAGTTCAGCAGGAGAATGGTACTGGGCACATTACTGATAACCTGCGACAGGCCGATAGCGGTTAGCCAAAGCCCCAGGTGAGACAGTGCGCCAACCTGGTTGAAAACGCCCTGCAACGCCGGCAATTGCGTTAGCAGATGGACATCAATAAACATCGCCATAAATACCAGCAGCAGCGTCCAGTCCACGCTGGCTATCACCCTGCGCGCCAGCACAATAAACCCAGCCGCCACCAACACCAGTCCCCATAACTCTTGCCTGAGCTCCAGCGCGGTAAGAAAAACGACATATAATGCCAGGCAACTCCACACCAGACGGGGCTGCCACTGCGGCGAACGCGTACCGGTATGATACTGTAACGCCCTACCCGGAAAACAAAACCAGCACAGGAGCAGTAACGTCAGCATCATCATGACGGCAAGCGGCGCCATTTGCCCGCTAAATTCAGCAAAGGTTAAGCCGGAGCGTCCCCACAACAGAATATTTTGCGGATTACCGACAGGCGTCAGCAGCGAACCGGCGTTCACCGCCAACGCTTCAAAAATAATCAATCGGTTGACCGGAATCGCGCACAGTTTTTTTAACGTTATCGTCAGCGGCACAACGATAAACAGCGCGACATCGTTTGTCAGAAAGGTCGACAGCGCCGCCGCAGCCAGCACCAGGAACATCGCCAGTTGCCGCTCGGTATGAAATCGGCGCGTCATCTTGCGTCCCAGCACATCAAAATAGCCGCTCAGCTCAACGCCTTTAGTGAGCAACATTAACCCACTGAGGGTAATAATGGTGTGCCAGTCAATCGCGCCAGGCCAGGCGCGGGGCGCAAAAGGAACAAACAGGCTTAACGCCATCCCCACAATGATCAACAACTGAAAAAAACGGTCACGCCGCAGCGCCCGTAAAAAGGCCAGATTCATTCTGCAGATGTTCCATGCTGTTGCGTGAAGGCCAAAAAGGCATCCAATGTCTCCTGGCTGACATGGTGTTCCATCCCTTCCGCATCACGACGCGCGATCTCCGGACTTACGCCTAACACCAGTAAAAAATTTTCGACAATTTGGTGCCGCTCGCGGCTTTCCTGCGCCAGCTTCTCCCCTTCCGGCGTCAGAAAAACGCCGCGCCAGGGGATCATTTGAATAAATCCTAACGATGCCAGGCGCTTAAGCATTTTGGCCACAGTTGGCTGGGAGACGCCGAGCCGAGCCGCCATATCCACCTGACGCGCTTCCCCTACCTCAATAATTAAATCGGAAATCAGCTCAACGTAATCGTCTATCAACTCACGGCGATGCGCCTCTCTGACCTGACGAAATCCTTCAACGTGTTCTTCTACGTTCACCAATTGCGTCACTTTTTTTGTTGTTGGCGTACCTGCGCGACGACCCATTTTGCTTCCTCGTTTCTGTGACGCGTTAACGCGTCAGCTGACAGAGCGCTCATTGTAAACCAGAGTTGTCCGGGCACAAAAAATTAACGTTTTAGCAATAGCTATAAAACATAGCCTGTGCTATATCTGTATGTAATGCAGACATCCCTCACGGATCGATGGGATAGAAACATCAGGAGGTTTATATGAACGAATTTAAGAGGTGTATACGCGTGTTCAGTCACTCTCCCTTTAAAGTCCGGTTAATGCTGCTCTCTATGTTGTGCGATATGCTCAACGGCAAACCGGAGCAGGATAACCCTTCCACGAAATAACGCGGCGGTGCGGTACGCCGCTTTATTTTGCATCCTCAACGGAAATGGCGCCCATTTCCCCTGTTTTTTTGTGGTTTTGCTATTCTCTTCGCAAAACATTTTCTTTCCGGCGGTTGACCTTCTTACCCGCACGCTCTATCTTCTGGCAGCCCTGAATATTTTGCGACTCGCCGTTGCGAACCCAATACCTTTTTTACGCATAATCAGGCAGGTAATGACCCTTCGCGCCAGGGTTAGCACATGGCGTTTTTGCAATAGTGGCATATGAATTCAACCCTTATCGATTCACTTCTGGCCCGTCGTCGGGCTGTAAGCCCGTGGGCGGGCCTCTACTTTTTACAGTCGCTGCTGATTAACCTCGCGCTCGGCTACCCCTTTAGCCTGCTTTATACCGCGGCGTTTACCTGCCTGTTGCTGTTACTCTGGCGCTACCTGCCCCGCGGACAAAAAGCGCTGCTCGGCATCTGTTCGCTGGTAGCCGCTTGCTATTTTCCCTTTGGCCAGGCTTACGGCGCGCCGAACTTTAATACGCTGCTGGCGCTGCACTCCACCAATATGGAAGAGTCGAGCGAAATCCTGACCATCTTCCCGTGGTATAGCTACCTGACCGGACTTTTTATTTTTGCGCTGGGTATTATTGCGCTTCGCCGCCGAAAAGAAGAGGTCAGGCCGCGCTGGAATAGCCTCGACAGCCTGTGCCTGCTGATCAGCGTCGCGGCATTTTTCGTCGCGCCGATACAAAATCTGTCCTGGGGCGGCGTTTTTAAGGTTATTGATACCGGCTATCCGGTTTTTCGCTTCGCCAAAGACGTTATCGTCAATAACAACGAAGTCATTGAAGAGCAGCACCGTATGGCGCAGCTATCCGGCATAAAAGATAGCTGGACGGTTACTGCGGTGAAACCCAGATATCACATCTATGTCGTGGTGATTGGTGAAAGCGCGCGACGGGATGCCATGGGCGCTTTCGGCGGCCACTGGGATAATACCCCCTTCGCCAGCCATGTGAATGGCGACTTCTTTATGGATTACATCGCCGCCAGCGGCTCAACGCAAAAATCGCTCGGTTTAACGCTCAATCGCGTGGTGGTTAACAAACCGCAGTATCAGGATAATTTCGTCACGCTGGCTAACCGCGCCGGTTTTCAGACATGGTGGTTTTCCAATCAGGGGCAAATCGGCGAATACGACACGGCCATCGCCAGTATCGCCAAACGCGCCGATGAAGCGCATTTCCTGAAAAACGGCGATTTTGAAGCGGATAAAAATACTCGCGACGACGCGCTGTTAACCATGACGGCGCAGGTATTGGCGACAGAACGCACGCAACCGCAGTTGATTGTGTTGCATTTAATGGGATCGCATCCCCAGGCCTGCGACCGTACTCAGGGAAAATACGCGACGTTTGTCCAGTCGAAAGAGACGTCTTGTTATTTATACACCATGACGCAAACCGACAATTTGCTCCGTCAGCTCTATACTCAGCTTCGTCATAGCGGCGACAGTTTTTCGCTCGTCTATTTCTCCGATCACGGGCTGGCGTTTAAAGAACGCGGCAAAGCGGTACAGTACCTGGCGCATGACGACAAATTCCAGCAAAACTTCCAGGTGCCGTTTATGGTGCTATCCAGCGACAGTAAAGCGCATCGGATCATTAAAGCTCGCCGTTCCGCGAACGATTTCCTGAGTTTTTTCTCGCAATGGACAGGAATTAGCGCTAAAGAGATCAAAAATCGCTATCGATTTATTTCGGAACAGAAAGCCGGGCCCGTTTATATCACCAATTTCAAATTACAGAAAGTGGACTATAACCATCTGGGCAGCGATATTTTTTCACTAAAATAATGCACGTTTCAGGCAAAAAAAATCCGCCCCGAAAGGCGGATTTTTCATTTTCACCGACGTGATTAGAAGCGGTAACCTACGCCAGCAATCCAGGTGCCAACGTCAACGCTACGAATACGGCTCTGCTCGTAAGAGAAGTCCAGAGCAACATTTTCCATCGGGTTGAATTGCAGACCAGCGCCATAGGAGAAGCCATAATCGCTGGTGTCATGTTTGTAGGTTGGGTAATCGGTCGTCTGGAATTTACCGTAACCCACACCGACTACACCGTAGATGCTCGCCCAATCGTTCAGACGGTAAGCCGGGCCGGCAGTGATGCCGTAGTACTGACCTTTGTTGTAATCGCCCGCACCGTTAGTACGATCTTTTTCGGTGTAGGTGAAGGAACCGATTACGCCCAGCGGGTTGTCGTCCTGCTCGTAACGATACTTCAGGTTGAAACCGCTCATTTTATTCGCTACGCCCTGCGCGTCGCTCTGAGCGTAACCACCGGTAACGGTAGAAGTAGCAGCTACTGCAGTACCTGCGGAAAAAGCCAGAACAGCGGCCAGTGCTGAAAGACATGCAATTTTTTTCATAACCACCTCAAATGTGCTTCAAGTAAGTCCTAAGTTTTAAATATATCAAAAATTAATGGGAAACTCTTTGCGATTCACGGTGTCTAAGGGCGCCTTTCATGTAACAGAACGTTTCCATATCGCGCTATCTTATTCAATTAACATCACTTTTCCGGCTGATTGCACCAATAATGCGCGTGTGGCGCGATACATTCATCCAGATTATTCCTAAACTAACAGTCTATTTATCCATCAATTTAAGTTCATTTTATGGAATCCTGGAGATTTTTTTTCAACGAATCCTCAACCGCTCCGGGGAATTTCCATTACACTGCCACCTTTACTCGTACTGACATTTTTTGACAGGAGAAAGGATGCCGGGGTCAACACGTAAACTACCAGTCTGGTTGCCCATTTTGGTTTTGCTCATTGCCATGTCCTCTATTCAGAGTGGCGCTTCACTGGCAAAATCGTTATTTCCTCTTGTCGGCGCGCCGGGCGTAACGGCGCTTCGTCTGGCGTTGGGAACGCTTATCCTTATCGCCTTTTTCAAACCCTGGCGTTTGCGTTTTGCCAAAGAGCAGCGGCTGCCTTTACTGTTTTATGGTCTGTCGCTGGGCGGGATGAACTATCTATTCTATCTGTCGATTCAGACGGTGCCGTTGGGTATTGCGGTCGCGCTGGAATTTACCGGTCCTCTGGCGGTCGCGCTGTTTTCATCCCGGCGGCCGGTAGATTTTATTTGGGTCGTACTGGCTGTGCTTGGGCTCTGGTTCCTGCTGCCATTAGGGCAAGATATGTCTCACGTCGATCTTACCGGGGCCGCGTTGGCGCTCGGCGCTGGCGCCTGTTGGGCTGTCTATATTCTTACCGGCCAGCGAGCAGGCGCGGAACATGGTCCGGCCACGGTGGCGGTAGGCTCGCTGATTGCCGCCATCATTTTCGTGCCGATTGGCGCAGTTCAGGCTGGCGACGCGCTATGGCACTGGTCGATTCTTCCCTTAGGGTTAGCGGTCGCTGTGCTTTCTACGGCGCTGCCTTATTCACTGGAAATGATTGCACTGACGCGCCTGCCAACCCGCACCTTCGGTACGCTGATGAGCATGGAACCCGCGCTGGCCGCCGTTTCCGGGATGATTTTTCTGGGCGAAACGCTTACGGGCATACAAATCCTGGCCCTGTGCGCCATCATTGCCGCCTCAATGGGTTCTACCCTAACGATTCGACGCGAACCGCAAATTAAACAAGTTGACGTAAAATAGTTTCTTATTCTGCATGATGTGCATAATCATGCAGAATATCACCTCGTTATTCACCTTTTATTATTGCGCTATTACTTCGTCATTTTTTGTCATATTTTTTCTCATTTTTTACATTAAAATGAGAATTATTACCCACCAAACAGCAAACTCATCTAACTAATTGATTTTTAATCATAATAAATATTAAATCTTGTCTGTACTATTAAAGTGATAGGTAAATTCAAAAAAGCAAAGTTAAAAACCGGTGCTATACTTATTTTCGTTAATTACCTGGGACACAAACATCAAGAGGATATGAGATTATGAGTACCGCTAAACTGGTAAAAACAAAAGCGTCTAATCTGCTTTATACCCGTAACGATGTATCAGAGAGCGATAAAAAAGCGACGGTTGAGTTGCTTAATCGTCAGGTGATCCAGTTCATTGACCTGTCGCTGATCACGAAACAGGCCCACTGGAACATGCGCGGTGCTAACTTTATTGCCGTTCATGAGATGCTGGATGGCTTCCGTACCGCACTGACCGATCATCTGGATACTATGGCCGAGCGTGCCGTACAGCTTGGCGGTGTGGCGTTAGGCACCACGCAAGTTATCAACAGCAAAACTCCACTGAAAAGCTATCCGCTCGACATCCATAACGTGCAGGATCACTTAAAAGAACTGGCCGATCGCTACGCTGTTGTCGCTAATGATGTTCGCAAAGCTATTGGTGAAGCCAAAGATGAAGACACTGCCGATATCTTTACCGCCGCATCACGCGACCTCGATAAATTCCTGTGGTTTATCGAATCCAACATCGAATAAATCTATCTCTACCCTGAATACTTCGAGTTGCAGGAAGGTACAAACGCAGCGAATCCGCAGAAGCCTGACTTCCGTCGGTCACTGAAGCGAACGCACCTGCAACTTGATGTACACAGGTATATAAGTCATCCCTATACCCCTGCCTGGCACAGGGGTTTTGCACTTAAATAGTGCACACGTCTTGTACTCCCCTCCGACAAAAGTGAATTATTTGTAATAATTACATCACACAATCGTTAATTAAAGATTGTTTTAACAACGATTTTTACGCTAAATAGACCCTGTATCTCTACTTTGTTATTCATGCACTAAATCAGTGCCCCAAAACGGTGCGGCATACTGGTTTTGCCCGACTTATTGTGCACAGGAATGTTTCACGCTTCTGTTAAAACAATGAGTTACATAATTGGCATGATTTTTTCATTACGCTACATGTTCTCGCAGGGGATCGCCCCGTGGATAGAAAAGGAAATGCTATGAAGTCTCTATTAAAAGTTTCACTGGCTGCACTTACCCTGGCTTTTGCGGTGTCTTCGCACGCCGCGGATAAGAAACTCGTTGTGGCAACCGATACGGCGTTCGTTCCGTTTGAATTTAAACAGGGCGACAAATACGTCGGTTTTGATGTTGATCTGTGGGACGCTATCGCGAAAGAACTGAAGCTGGACTACACCCTGAAACCGATGGATTTCAGCGGCATTATTCCGGCATTACAAACCAAAAATATCGATCTGGCGCTGGCGGGTATTACGATTACGGACGAGCGTAAAAAAGCGATCGACTTTTCCGATGGCTATTACAAAAGCGGTCTGCTCGTGATGGTGAAAGCCAACAATAACGATATTAAAAGCGTTAAAGACCTCGATGGCAAAGTCGTTGCCGTGAAGAGCGGAACCGGGTCGGTGGATTACGCGAAAGCGAATATCAAAACCAAAGACCTGCGTCAGTTCCCGAACATTGATAACGCGTACATGGAATTAGGCACCAACCGCGCAGACGCCGTTCTGCACGATACGCCGAACATCCTGTACTTTATCAAAACCGCAGGCAACGGCCAGTTCAAGGCGGTAGGCGAATCGCTGGAAGCACAGCAATACGGAGTTGCCTTCCCGAAAGGCAGCGATGAACTGCGCGAGAAAGTCAACGGCGCGCTGAAAACGCTGCGTGAGAATGGCACCTATAACGAAATCTACAAAAAATGGTTCGGTACAGAACCTAAATAAAACGACCTGATGTTGGCTTGTGGCCCGGTAGTGAGGACGCTCACCGGGCCTACAGCTCTTTCCGTGACGGATAAGACACTTTCCGCCATTTCTGCGCCGGATAGAGCATTTGACTATTTACACCACGGTAACAGGAACGACATATGCAGTTTGACTGGAGCGCCATCTGGCCCGCCATTCCGCTTTTGCTTGAGGGCGCTAAAATGACCCTGTGGATCTCGGTCCTCGGTCTGGCTGGCGGCCTGGTTATTGGACTGGCGGCAGGTTTTGCCCGTACGTTTGGCGGCTGGTTCGCCAACCACATCGCCCTGGTTTTCATTGAAATTATTCGCGGCACGCCCATCGTTGTACAGGTCATGTTTATCTACTTTGCCCTGCCGATGGCATTTAATGATTTGCGTATTGATCCGTTCAGCGCAGCGGTCGTGACAATTATGATTAACTCCGGCGCTTATATCGCGGAAATTACTCGTGGCGCAGTACTATCCATTCACAAAGGTTTTCGCGAAGCGGGTCTGGCGCTGGGCCTTTCTCGCCGGGAAACCATCCGCCATGTTATTTTACCGCTTGCTCTGCGCCGTATGCTGCCGCCGCTGGGCAATCAGTGGATCATTAGCATCAAAGACACCTCGTTGTTTATTGTTATCGGCGTAGCCGAGCTGACCCGTCAGGGCCAGGAAATTATTGCCGGTAACTTTCGCGCCCTGGAAATCTGGAGCGCCGTGGCCGTCTTCTATTTGATCATTACGCTGGTGCTGAGCTTTATTTTGCGTCGTCTTGAAAGAAGGATGAAAATCCTGTGATTGAATTTAAAAACGTCTCCAAGCACTTTGGCCCCACCCAGGTGCTACATAACATTGATTTAAACATCCGTCAGGGCGAAGTGGTTGTGATTATCGGCCCTTCCGGTTCGGGTAAATCCACGTTATTACGCTGTATCAATAAACTGGAAGAGATCACCTCCGGTGATCTGATTGTCGATGGTCTGAAAGTCAACGATCCTAAAGTAGACGAACGGCTGATTCGCCAGGAAGCCGGCATGGTGTTTCAACAGTTTTATCTGTTCCCGCATCTGACCGCGCTCGAAAACGTAATGTTCGGTCCTCTGCGCGTGCGCGGCGTAAAGAAAGAAGAAGCGGAAAAACAGGCGAAAGCTCTGTTAGCGAAAGTTGGACTGGCGGAACGGGCGCATCACTACCCCTCCGAGCTTTCCGGCGGTCAACAACAGCGCGTCGCCATTGCCCGAGCGCTGGCAGTGAAGCCGAAAATGATGCTCTTTGACGAGCCAACCTCCGCTCTGGACCCTGAACTGCGCCATGAAGTGCTGAAAGTCATGCAGGATCTGGCGGAAGAAGGCATGACCATGGTCATTGTCACTCACGAAATCGGCTTTGCCGAAAAAGTCGCCTCACGGCTGATTTTCATCGATAAAGGCCGTATTGCCGAAGATGGCAGTCCGCAGGCGTTGATCGAAAACCCGCCAAGCCCACGTTTACAGGAATTTTTACAGCACGTCTCCTGAGATATCGCCCTTCCAGCCCTGCGGCAGGAAGGGCATCATGGAATAGTCCCATTTCATTTTCCCTCCCCTGCGCCATCTATACTTAGTGTTTTGCGTCTCTTTTCTCACTGGAGGAGTCATGCGGTGGACCCTGTTCATCCTTTTTTGTCTACTGGGCGCACCTGCCCATGCGGTCGCCATACCCGGCGTGACCACGGGGACATCAACCAGCCAGCAAGCAGCGCCAGAGCCCAGTCCTGAACAAAAAAAAGCGGCCTATGCGGCCCTGGCTGACGTACTGGAGAACGAGGCTTCACGTAACGAATTGATAGCGCAACTCCGCGAAGCCTCAACCACGCCGCCGACCGAGCCAGCGCCAGCGCTTGCGCCGCCTGCGGCCAAAGATGAGAAAACGGTACTGGAGAACGTCACCACCGTTACCCGTCAGTACGGCGATGCTTTCGCTACCCGTTTCGCCCAGCTTTATCGCAACATCACCGATGCGCCGCACAAGCCGTTTAACTCGCAAACCTTCACCAACGCGTTAACCCACTTTTTATTTCTGGCCGTCGCGGTATTTGGTTTTTATAGCGTGATACGGCTTTGCGCCCTGCCGTTATATCGAAAAATGGGCCTGTGGGCACGCAAGAAAAACCGTGAACGCAGCAACTGGTTACAGCTCCCGGCGATGATCGTCGGCGCGTTTATTATCGACCTCCTGCTACTGGCGCTCACCTTATTTATCGGTCAGATGCTCAGTGATAATTTCCATGCGGGAAGTCGAACTATCGCTTTTCAGCAAAGCCTGTTCCTGAATGCCTTCGCGCTAATAGAGTTCTTTAAAGCGATTCTGCGGCTTATTTTTTGCCCTAATGTACCGGAGTTACGCCCATTCGCGATTCAGGATGCGACAGCGCGTTACTGGAATCGCCGTATGAGTTCCCTTAGCAGCTTGATTGGCTACGGGCTGATTGTTGCCGTTCCGATTATTTCCAACCAGGTGAATGTTCAGGTTGGCTCGATGGCTAATGTGGCGATCATGCTCTGCATCACCATCTGGGCGCTGTACCTGATCTTTAAAAACAAAGCGGAGATTACGCAACATTTATTAAGTCTGGCGGAACGATCATTAGCCTTTTTTAGCCTGTTTATCCGCGCCTTTGCGCTGGTGTGGCACTGGCTGGCCAGCGCTTACTTTATCGTGCTGTTTTTCTTCTCGTTATTCGACCCAGGCAATAGCCTGAAGTTTATGATGGGCGCGACCGTGCGCAGTCTGGCGATTATTGGCATCGCCGCGTTTATCTCCGGTATGTTTACCCGCTGGATAGCGAAAACCATCACCCTGTCGCCCCATACGCAGCGCAACTACCCGGAATTACAAAAGCGGCTTAACGGCTGGCTCTCCTCAGCGCTAAAAGTCGCACGCTTTTTGACCGTCTGCGTCGCCGTTATGCTGTTGCTCAACGCCTGGGGGCTATTCGATTTCTGGCACTGGCTACATTATGGCGCGGGGGAAAAGATGGTCGATATCCTTATCCGTATCGCGTTAATCTTATTCTTCTCCGCCGTGGGATGGACGATCCTCGCCAGTCTGATTGAGAATCGTCTGGCCTCCGATATTCATGGCCGCCCGCTACCCAGCGCCCGCACGCGCACGCTGCTGACGCTGTTCCGCAATGCGCTGGCAGTGATTATCAGTACCATAACCATCATGATCGTGTTATCGGAAATCGGCGTCAATATCGCGCCATTGCTGGCTGGCGCGGGGGCGTTAGGTCTGGCTATCTCTTTCGGTTCGCAAACCTTGGTGAAAGATATTATTACCGGCGTCTTTATTCAGTTTGAAAACGGGATGAATACCGGCGACTTAGTCACCATAGGCCCGCTGACGGGGACGGTCGAAAGAATGTCGATTCGTTCCGTCGGCGTGCGGCAGGATACCGGGGCATACCATATTATCCCGTGGTCCTCGATCACCACTTTCGCCAACTTTGTGCGCGGTATCGGCTCAGTTGTCGCCAACTATGACGTGGATCGCCATGAGGATGCGGATAAAGCGAATCAGGCGCTGAAAGACGCGGTAACGGCGCTGATGGAGACGGAGGATATTCGCGGGCTGATTATCGGCGAACCCACGTTCGCCGGTATTGTCGGTTTAACGAACACGGCGTTTACTTTACGCGTATCGTTCACCACCCTACCGCTCAAGCAGTGGACGGTGCGTTTTGCCCTTGATAGCCAGGTGAAAAAGCATTTTGATCTGGCTAATGTGCGCGCGCCGGTGCAAACGTATCAGGTTCTGCCCGCCCCCGCCGGCGGCCCGCCGCCTGATTCACTGCCGCCGCGCGAACCGACGATTTAGCGTTTACGGGTGATAAAACGGCGACGCTGGTCGTCATCCATAAAGGTCCAGGCGATAAAGCGGCTTTGCTTTTGCCCCTGGGCCATCTCTTTTTTCACCACTTTCACCGCGCCAGCCTCCGTCAACGCCCGGTAAAGCGGTGGTAAATTCTCGCCGCGCGACACCAACGTCGTAAACCACAACACCTGACGGCGGAAGGATTGGCTTTCAGCAATCATTTTTTTAATAAAGGCGACTTCGCCGCCTTCACACCATAGCTCCTGCTGTTGACCGCCAAAGTTCAGCGCATCATCTTTATTCTGCCCCAAATTGCGGCGCTTACGCTCGCTGCCCGCGCGGGCTGCGGCGGCGGAGTCGTGAAAAGGCGGGTTACAAAGCGTTGCGTCATAAAATTCATTTTTATGAATAATACCGGTAAAAATGGCCGCCGGATCTTTTTGCCGACGCAGACGAATGGCGCGGCTTAACCCCGTATTAGCCTGAATGATAGCCTGCGCGCTGGACATCGCTGCGTCGCTGACTTCACTACCGGTAAATCGCCAGCCATATTCATGTACGCCGATAAGCGGATAAATACAATTGGCGCCCACCCCCACGTCCAGAATAGTTGCCTGCGCCG
Organism: Salmonella sp. GDC200615; assembly: GCF_050574145.1. NCBI lineage: Bacteria > Pseudomonadati > Pseudomonadota > Gammaproteobacteria > Enterobacterales > Enterobacteriaceae > Salmonella > Salmonella sp. GDC200615. The sequence continues at coordinate 3,037,807 of NZ_CP192247.1, forward strand.
GAATACTCCCTGTCGTTTCGCCAAGCAGATCCGCCAGATGATGGATATAATCCGCACGACCAGGCACCGGCGGACATAAAAACCCTGGCGGAATGTCCCAGTGTGTAACGGCATAAAAATGCGCCAGCAACGCCTTATTGAGCGCTTTTACCGCTTGCGGATTAGCAAAATCAACGCTCTGTTCACCGGCGGGCGTGCGGATAAGAAAGGACGTCAATTCCGGCGTGGTCTGACACAGTGCGGCGAGATCATAACGGTGTTGGTGGCGGTTGCGCGGGTGTAACCCCGGTTTCTGGGCGGACATGGCATTCTCCTTTTAGCAGCGGCGTAAGATACCCGTATAACGCCACGGGGTAAATATACCACCGCGAATTCCCTGCCTCGCTCGTTTGATCGGATATCTGAATGACATTGGTTCTGCTCATGGTCTGAAAAGATCGCGCGATGCGATTTTTTCACCTGACGGCGCTACACTTAACCTCAGGTACCCTAAAATCAGGAGAGCGTGATGGCATCCGGCTGGGCAAATGACGACGCAGTGAATGAACAAATCAACAATACCATTGAAGATGCCGTTGCCCGCGCTCGCGGCGAACTTCCCCACGGCGAAAGTCGCGATGAATGCGAATCGTGCGGCGACCCTATCCCTGAAGCGCGGCGTAAAGCCGTACCGGGCGTTCGGTTATGCATATCCTGCCAGCAGGAGAAAGATTTACATAACGCAACATTTTCAGGATATAATCGCAGAGGTTCAAAAGACAGCCAGTTACGCTGACTTTTCTTTACCGAAACCGCCAGTATCATCCATTCCTTTACGCTCATGCTTTTTAGCGTTTTGCGTCGCAGAATGTGCCGTTAACCTCGACTCTGTAAAGCCAGATGACAAGAACGGTAAATTCCACCGTTGAATTAATTAATAATCAATAGGTTATTTGTCATTCAAAAATTTTGAGCAAGGCCGTCAATTCTATTCGATTTTATCTTTCGCAAAAAACCGTGATACTCATCACATCGACGGAACATCGTCCCATAAACAGAATAACCTGCGAGAGATTAATCATGAAAACCATTAAATATGCTGTTGCAGCCATCGCGCTTTCCACCCTTTCTTTTGGCGCTTTTGCCGCAGAACCGGTTAGCGCGTCTCAGACGCAAAACCTGCATAAAATCGGCGTAGTGTCTGCCAATGGCGCCACCACGCTGGATGGCCTGGAAGCTAAACTGGCTGAAAAAGCCGCCGCTGCTGGCGCAAGCGCTTATAACATCACCTCCGCCGTGGGTAATGATAAAATGAGCGGCACTGCGGTGATTTATAAATAATTTACCTGCCCGCCAGATTTCAGGCTGTAACATCGCTGTTGTTTGAATTCTGACGGGTATTACCCTCGTCTGTTTGCCAACAGACCCACTGCTCCAACCCTCATTAACCCTGTTTGTTACCCTTATTTGCCCGTCCGTCACTGGACGGGCTTTTTTTATTCGCTAAAAGCCTGTTCGACGCGCGCAAGCCCGTCTTCTAACGTCGCCGCCTCTCTCGTCGCAACCAGACAACAGGCCATTTGCGTTTTTAATGATTGCGGCACCGGCTCATGGCCGGCAAGGCAGCGCTCAATCCAGCGCGCGGTGATTTCAGGATCTTTGGTCGCAGGCAGTGAAAGCGGCTCGTCGTGCGTGTCGCTCTGACGCTCATGCAGTACCTGCACGCCGCGGCTATCAATCAGGCTGATTTGCGGACAGCGTTGCGGGTTGGCATAGACTTCGCCTTCGGTACCATGCATCAGCAAAGCCCGCCCGCCAATGCGGCTAAAAAAGGTCGCCACACGCGGAACATATTCAGGATGAGAAACGCTTGATAAACGCAGCGCGGCATCCTCAGCAAATGGCGTCGCCAGCTTGGCCAGTGAATGCGCGCTGTTACGCACGCCCATCCGCCAGCGCATCGCCAGCTGTTTTTCCAGCGGCGGGCAGAGCGCTCTCACCGGGATAAACACCGGCTGGCGCCCGTCCAGTTTGGCCTGCGCTTGTCCACCGTGTAGGGTGGGGATAATCCCCATCAGCTCAAATATAGTTTCCGTCAGTACGCGGGTCGGATCTTCACTGACGCCGTGTACTACGACTGGGAAGCCCAATTTATGCAGCAGGATAGCCAGCAGCGGCGTTAAATTCGCCTGTTTACGCGCGCCGTTATAGCTGGGAATAACGACCGGCAACGGCCTATCTGCGGGCGGTGTCAGTTTGATGGTATGATTCTGCATGGCCTCATAAAAGCCCAGCATTTCGGCTTCGCCTTCGCCTTTAATACGCAGCGCCATCAATATACTGCCCATTTCCAGGTCGGGGATGTCGCCATTCAGCATTCGGGTATACAAACCGCGCGCGGTATCCAGATCCAGATCGCGGGCGTGATTTTTACCTCGCCCGATCTCTTTGATGATCTTGCGATAATCCATTGAAAGCTCCTTGAAGTGTGCTCACAGCATTAACGCCGTCGGCGGCGTGCAGGTTTTGCTTTTGGTTTTACTATAACGTCTGGCACGGCAGGCTGCTCTATCGGAAAAACAGGTAAGGCATTCAGTAAACGCTGTCCGTAGTTTTTGGTCAACAAACGCTTATCATAAATGACCACTTCTCCCCGACAGGCATGGCTACGGATCAATCGCCCTACCTGCTGAATTAAATTAAAAGACGCGCTTGGTAAACTTTGTACCTCAAACGGATAACGATTCAGGCTTTTTAGCCATTCGCCTTCGGTGATCACGACCGGGCTGTCGATCGGCGGGAAGGCAATTTTATGGATATGGACCTGCGTCAGCAGCTCGCCTTTAAGATCCAGCCCTTCGGCAAAAGACTGAAGCCCAACCAGCACGCTGCGTTCGCCGCTCTCCACCCGTTTACGGTGTAGCTCCACCAGCCGGTAACGCGGCTGGTCGCCCTGGACCAGGAGGAGTAAGCGCACATCAGCGACATGCTCCAGAAAACGCTGCATCGCCCGCCCGCTGGCGAACAGTACCAGCATACCATGATGTTTTTTGCTCTCCAGTTGCTCACGAAAATAGGCCGCCATTTCGGCAATATGCTGCTCTTCGTTATCAATGGTGGGTTCGTAGCGCATTTGAGGAATCACCAGTTTCCCCTGTTCCACATGATTAAACGGCGAATCCAGCGCCACAAAGCGGTCGCCGGCTTTTTCTTTTAAGCCGCTCATTTCCTGCAGGCGCGAAAAGCTATTGAGCGAGCGCAGTGTCGCCGAGGTGACAATAATGTGCGGTACGCTGCGCCATAACAATCTTTCCAGCTGCTCGCTGACGCGGATACCGACACAATGGAACCAGACGTGGAGTTGCCCTTCGCGTATTTCACGCGTCGCCCATTTGGACACCGGCGCGCCTGAAGACTGCGCCATCGAAGCCAGCCGCCATAATTTACTTTGCGCCTCGAACATTCCCAGCGCCCGGTTCATCTGTAAAATCACCCGATGCAAACGCACAATATCGTGCGACCCGGTTTTTTCGCTGAGATCGTTGAGAAAGGACTCCGCCAGCCCACGCAGCGTCTCGGTCAGCTTCGCCAGTCGCTGGCAGATTTCCATGACCTCATCAGGCAACTCGCCCATTGCAAAACAGTGCTCCGCCTCCTGCGCTGCGGGCATATACAGATTAAGAATGGCATTGAGCGAGGCGATCAGTTCGTACACCTCCTCGCAATGGGCGTTAAGTCGCTCAGGGTTCGCTAACGGCGGCGTGGTTTTAGGGCGAAACTGCTCCATGCAGGTCGCCACCAGTTTGCTGAACAGATCCAGTTGCAAGCGATACCAGGAGGCGGTAATTTCCGCGCTCATCTCCAGCGCATCGCGAGCGACATCGGGCAGATGATGACCTTCATCCAGTACCAACAGCAGATGCTTTGGTTCCGGCAGTACGGCTTCACTTTCCATCGCCGCCATTACCAGCGCGTGATTCGCCACCACGACTTCCGCTTCCTGTATTTCACGTCGGGCGACAAAGAATGGACACTCGCGGTAATAGTGACAGTTGCGGTTCAGACAACTGGCTTTATCGGTACTTAATCGCCGCCACAGATCGTCGTCAATAGCAATGTCGGTATGATCCCGCAGACCATCCCATTTGTAACCGTCAAGATCCCCTTTCAGCCTGGCGCAGCGCTTTTGCTCTTCCTGGTTGTTAGGCGTCAGTTCGTCATCAAGAAAGGCGAGCAGATCCTGCTGCGTAGGCTCGCTACTGGCGAGCGCCGCCAGGTTTCGCGGACACACGTAACGCCCGCGGCCAAAGGCGGCGGTAAAGCGCAGATCGGGGATGATTTTTCGTAGCAGCGGCAAATCTTTGCTAAAGATCTGATCCTGTAACGCCACGTTAGCGGTACTGACCACCAGTGTTTTTTGCTCTTCCCGGGCAATGGCGATACCGGGAATAAGATAGGAGAGGGTTTTCCCGACGCCGGTCGGCGCTTCAATAGCCAGATGTCACCCTTCTTCCCCGGCCAGCGTTCTGGCGACGTCAGCAATCATCTGCCGCTGCGGCGCACGGGGAATAAAGTCGGGAATCTGGTCCTGAAGCGCCTTATACCAGGCGGCGATTTGCGCTTTCAGCGCAGCGGTCAATGCCATGAGAAAACCTGAAGTACTGTATAAACAGCCACTATTGTGGCACATTTCAGGGGCGGGAAGTACCTTTTTTGCCGGTTCTGGAAGGCGGCTCGCAACGCGATGTGTATTTTGCCGGATGACGGTGCAAGCACCTTACCCGGCCTACGTATTTGCATAGTCCGTAGGCCCGGTAAGCGTCGCACTACCGGGCATGTTGCCGGATAAAATTTACTGGGCAGGCGTGATTCTGCGCGGGCGACGCGGCGGACGTGCTTTGTCGCCCTCGGGTTTCCCCTCGCCTGTGCGCGGTTTTGGTTTCGCCTTCGCCGCCCCGCTATCCTGGCGTCGCGGCTGCTGACTGCGCCCCGCTCCCCCCTGATTTTGTCCGCGTCCACGACCGCCGCCGCCGCGCTGCTGACGACCGTTCTGAATCGGCTCCGCTTTAATCGACGGGTCCGGCTCATAGCCCGGCGTCGTAATGCGTGGGATCTCTTTTTTCAGCAACTTTTCGATATCACGCAACAATTTATGCTCGTCAACACAGACCAGCGACAGCGCCTCGCCAGTTGCCGCCGCGCGACCGGTACGGCCAATACGGTGTACATAATCTTCCGGTACGTTCGGCAGTTCATAGTTGACCACGTGCGGCAGTTCTTCAATATCCAGACCACGCGCCGCAATATCCGTCGCCACCAGCACGCGAATATCGCCGGATTTAAAATCGGCCAGCGCGCGGGTACGTGCGCCCTGCGATTTATTACCGTGGATCGCCGCGCTGCGAATACCGTCTTTATTAAGCTGTTCCGCCAGATGGTTCGCGCCATGCTTGGTGCGGGTGAAGACCAACACCTGCTGCCAGTTGCCCTGGCCAATCATCTGCGACAACAGTTCACGTTTGCGTTTTTTATCGACAAAGTGCACGTGCTGCGTTACCTGCTCTGAGGCCGTGTTGCGGCGCGCCACTTCGATTTCCAGCGGGTTGCGCAACAGCTTTTCGGCGAGCGCTTTGATGTCGTCAGAGAACGTGGCGGAGAACAGCAGATTCTGACGCTTCGCCGGCAGTTTCGCCAGCACGCGACGAATGTCGTGAATGAAGCCCATATCCAGCATACGGTCGGCTTCATCCAGTACCAGAATCTCAATCTGATCCAGCTTCACGGCATTTTGATGTTCCAGGTCGAGCAGACGTCCCGGCGTCGCCACCAGCACATCCACGCCGCCGCGCAGTTTCATCATCTGCGGATTGATGCTTACGCCGCCAAATACCACCAGCGAGCGAATGTTGAGATATTTACTGTAATCTCTGACGTTTTCGCCAATTTGCGCCGCCAGCTCGCGGGTTGGCGTGAGGATCAACGCGCGCACCGGGCGACGACCTTTAGCGTGCGGCTGATGGGTAATCAGATGCTGCAATAATGGCAGGGTAAAACCCGCCGTTTTACCGGTTCCGGTCTGGGCGCTGGCCATCAGATCGCGGCCTTCCAGCACGGCGGGAATCGCCTGTTGCTGAATAGGGGTAGGTTCACGGTAACCCTGCTCGGCAATGGCGCGCAGGATATCAGGGTTTAATCCCAGGGAATCAAAAGACATAACTACTCCGGACCGCCCCGACCGTTGCCGGTGTAGTTTTCAGGGAGATGCTCAAATTTGGAATGACAAAAACCACAATGTCATGAAGGGGCGGAGTGTAGCAGTTTTTGTGATGCGGCGCATAAATTATCCCGGAAGGTAGCAAAGACAAATTAATCGACCACACTGGACAAGTACCATTATGAGTCATAGTCTTAATCAATCGATTGATTAAGACTTAGGGCGTGTGATGAATATTCCCACTACGACCACCAAGGGCGAGCAGGCGAAAAGTCAGCTCATTGCCGCCGCGCTGGCGCAGTTTGGCGAGTATGGCCTCCATGCTACCACGCGCGATATCGCTGCGCTGGCGGGGCAAAATATTGCCGCCATTACTTACTATTTCGGCTCAAAAGAGGATTTATACCTCGCCTGCGCCCAGTGGATTGCCGATTTTCTTGGCGAAAAATTTCGCCCCCATGCTGAAAAAGCGGAGCGTCTGTTTAGCCAGCCTGCCCCTGACCGGGACGCCATACGCGAGCTCATTCTGCTCGCCTGCAAGAACATGATTATGCTGCTGACGCAGGAAGACACCGTTAACCTGAGCAAATTTATTTCACGCGAGCAGCTCTCTCCCACGTCGGCCTATCAATTGGTCCATGAACAGGTTATCGATCCGTTGCACACCCATCTGACAAGATTGGTTGCCGCTTATACCGGCTGCGACGCCAATGATACGCGCATGATTTTGCATACCCATGCCTTACTGGGAGAAGTACTGGCGTTTCGTCTCGGCAAAGAAACTATTCTGTTACGTACCGGCTGGCCGCAGTTTGATGAAGAAAAAGCGGAGCTGATTTACCAGACGGTAACCTGCCACATCGATCTTATTCTGCACGGTTTAACGCAAAGGAGTCTGGACTGATGAAAAAACCTGTCGTTATCGGACTGGCAATCGCAGCGATCGTCGCTGTGATTGCCGGTGGAACCTGGTGGTATCAAAGTCGGCAGGACGATGGGCTGACGCTATACGGTAATGTCGATATCCGTACCGTCAATATCAGCTTTCGCGTCGGCGGCAGGCTGGCGTCGCTGAATGTTGATGAAGGCGATACTATCAAAGCCGGACAGGTGCTCGGCGAACTGGATCACGCGCCATACGAAAACGCGCTAATGCAGGCGAAAGCTGGCGTGTCGGTCGCGCAGGCGCAATATGATTTGATGCTGGCAGGCTATCGCGATGAAGAGATAGCCCAGGCCGCCGCCGCCGTCAGACAGGCGCAAGCCGCCTATGACTACGCGCAAAACTTTTATAACCGTCAGCAAGGTTTGTGGAAAAGCCGCACCATTTCCGCTAACGATCTGGAAAACGCCCGCTCATCGCGCGATCAGGCGCAGGCGACGCTGAAGTCCGCGCAGGATAAACTGAGCCAGTACCGTACCGGTAATCGTGAACAGGATATCGCCCAGGCGAAAGCCAGCCTAGAACAGGCAAAGGCCCAACTGGCGCAGGCGCAGCTTGATTTGCAGGACACCACGCTTATCGCGCCTGCCAACGGAACCTTGCTCACCCGCGCGGTCGAGCCTGGCAGTATGCTGAGCGCCGGCAGCACGGTATTAACGCTCTCGCTGACCCGCCCCGTCTGGGTGCGCGCCTATGTCGATGAACGCAACCTCAGTCAGACGCAACCGGGGCGCGACATTCTGTTGTATACCGACGGTCGTCCTGACAAACCTTACCACGGCAAGATTGGTTTCGTTTCGCCCACCGCGGAATTTACGCCGAAAACCGTCGAAACGCCGGATCTGCGTACCGATCTCGTCTATCGCCTGCGCATTATCGTCACCGATGCGGACGATGCGTTACGCCAGGGGATGCCAGTCACGGTGAAATTTAATGACGAGGCACGGCATGAGTGAGGCCGTTATTACGCTGCACGGTCTGACGAAGCGCTTTGCGGGAATGGATAAACCCGCCGTCGCGCCGCTCGACTGTACCATTCATTCCGGTTATGTCACCGGGCTGGTAGGGCCGGACGGCGCAGGAAAAACCACGCTGATGCGTATGCTGGCGGGCCTGCTCAAAGCCGATGGCGGCAACGCGTCAGTATTGGGCTTCGACCCGATACAAAACGACAGCGAGCTGCACGCGGTTCTGGGCTATATGCCGCAGAAATTCGGTCTGTATGAAGATCTTACCGTCATGGAGAACCTTAATCTCTATGCCGATTTACGCAGCGTTACCGGCGAGATACGGGAAAAGACCTTTGCCCGTTTGTTGGAGTTTACCGCCCTCGGCCCTTTCACTGGCCGTCTGGCAGGAAAATTGTCCGGCGGGATGAAGCAAAAACTGGGGCTGGCCTGTACGCTGGTCGGCGAACCGAAAGTGCTGCTGTTGGATGAACCGGGCGTTGGCGTTGACCCGATTTCACGGCGCGAGTTGTGGCAAATGGTCCACGAACTGGCGGGCGACGGGATGCTGATTTTATGGAGCACCTCCTATCTGGATGAAGCCGAACAGTGCCGCGATGTGCTGCTGATGAATGAAGGCGAGCTGCTCTATCAGGGCGAACCTAAAGCGCTGACGCAAACGATGGCCGGTCGTAGCTTTCTGATGAGCAGTCCACAGGAAAACAACCGTAAGTTACTACAGAGAGCGCTCAGACTGCCGCAGGTGAGCGACGGCATGATTCAGGGGCGTTCGGTACGCCTGATCCTGAAAAAAGAGGCGACCGCAGCAGATATTCGTCAGGCCGAAGGAATGCCGGAAATCACCCTCAATGAGACCGCGCCGCGCTTCGAAGATGCGTTTATCGATCTGCTTGGCGGAGCGGGAACCTCGGAGTCTCCGCTGGGTTCAATCCTGCATACGGTTGAAGGCACTGCCGGCGAAACGGTGATTGAAGCGCAGGAACTGACGAAAAAATTTGGCGATTTCGCGGTCACGGACCATGTTAATTTCGTCGTACAACGCGGCGAGATTTTTGGCCTGCTCGGCCCGAACGGCGCGGGTAAATCAACCACCTTTAAAATGATGTGCGGCCTGCTGGTGCCGACGTCCGGCAAGGCGCTGGTGCTGGATATGGACCTGAAAGTCAGCTCCGGCAAAGCCCGTCAGCATCTGGGCTATATGGCGCAAAAATTTTCGCTTTACGGCAACCTGACGGTTGAGCAGAACCTGCGTTTTTTCTCCGGCGTCTACGGTTTGCGGGGCCGCGCGCAAAATGAAAAAATTCAGCGCATGAGTGAAGCGTTTGGTCTGAAAAGCATCGCGTCGCATCCCACCGATGCGCTGCCGCTGGGCTTTAAACAGCGACTGGCGCTGGCCTGCTCGCTGATGCACGAACCGGATATTTTATTCCTTGATGAACCAACGTCCGGGGTTGATCCCCTCACCCGCCGTGAATTTTGGCTGCATATTAATAGCATGGTGGAAAAAGGGGTCACGGTAATGGTGACGACCCACTTTATGGATGAGGCGGAATATTGCGATCGCATCGGACTGGTTTATCGCGGGAAGCTTATCGCCAGCGGTACGCCGGACGATCTCAAAGCGCAGGCCGCCGATGAGCAACAGGCCGATCCGACGATGGAGCAGGCCTTTATCACTCTCATCAATGACTGGGATAAGGAGCATACGCATGAGTAAGTCTCTCTCCTGGCGCCGCGTGCGTGCGTTGTGCGTCAAAGAGACGCGCCAGATCGTGCGCGATCCCAGTAGCTGGCTGATTGCGGTGGTGATCCCGCTGCTGTTGCTGTTTATTTTTGGTTACGGTATTAACCTCGACTCCAGCAAGCTGCGGGTGGGGATTCTGCTTGAACAACAAAGCCAGGAGGCGCTGGATTTCACTCATGCGATGACCGGTTCACCCTATATCGACGCGACCATTAGCGATAACCGCCATGAATTAATTGAAAAAATGCAGGCCGGACGCATTCGCGGACTGGTGGTGATTCCGGTGGATTTCGCGCAGCAAATGGCGCGCGACGGTGACAGCGCGCCAATTCAGGTGATTACCGACGGCAGCGAGCCAAACACCGCCAACTTCGTTCAGGGTTATGTGGAAGGCATCTGGCAAATCTGGCAACAGCAGCGGGCGGAAGATCGCGGCGACACCTTTGAACCGCTCATCGACGTCCAGACGCGCTACTGGTTTAACCCGGCGGCGATCAGTCAGCATTTTATCATTCCCGGGGCGGTGACCATTATCATGACGGTAATTGGCGCAATCCTCACCTCGCTGGTCGTTGCCCGCGAATGGGAGCGCGGCACGATGGAGGCGCTGCTCTCAACCGAAGTGACGCGTGTTGAACTGCTGCTGTGTAAGCTTATTCCCTATTACTTTCTCGGTATGCTGGCGATGCTGCTCTGTATGCTGGTATCGGTGTTTATTCTCGGCGTGCCGTATCGCGGTTCGCTGGTGATTCTGTTTATCATCACCAGTCTGTTTTTACTGAGTACGCTGGGGATGGGGCTGTTGATTTCCACCATCACTCGCAACCAGTTTAACGCCGCGCAGGTGGCGCTGAACGCCGCCTTTTTGCCCTCGATTATGCTGTCCGGATTTATCTTCCAGATAGACAGTATGCCTGCGGTGATCCGCGCGGTGACCTATATTATTCCGGCGCGCTATTTTGTCAGCACCCTGCAAAGTCTGTTTCTGGCCGGCAATATTCCGGTCGTGTTAGGCGTTAACGTACTGTTTTTAATCGCCTCGGCGGTGATGTTTATTGGCCTGACGTGGCTAAAAACCAAACGACGACTGGATTAAATATGTGTATGGATAATTGTCGTCGTAGGCCGGATAAGGCGTTCACGCCGCCATCCGGCATTATGCCTGATGCGCTTTGCTTATCAGGCCTACAAACTGGACTGAGAGGACGGACATGTTTCATCGCTTATGGACGTTAATTCGCAAAGAACTGCAATCGCTTTTACGCGAACCGCAAACGCGCGCGATCCTGATTCTGCCGGTGCTGATTCAGGTCATCCTGTTTCCGTTCGCCGCGACGCTTGAAGTCACTAACGCGACTATCGCCATCTATAACGAAGATAATGGCAAACATTCGGTAGAACTTACCCAGCGCTTTGCCCGCGCGAAAGCGTTTACCCATGTGCTATTGCTGAACAGTCCGCAGGAGATCCAGCCGACTATTGATACGCAAAAAGCGCTGCTGCTGGTGCGCTTCCCGGCGGATTTCTCGCGGAATCTGGATACCTTCCAGCCTGCGCCGATGCAACTCATTCTTGATGGACGTAACTCCAATAGCGCGCAAATCGCCGCCAATTATCTGCAACAGATCGTCAAGGAGTATCAGCAGACATTGATGGACGGCAAGCCAAAGCCCAACAATAGCGAACTGGTGGTACGCAACTGGTATAACCCGAATCTGGACTACAAGTGGTTTGTGGTGCCCTCGCTGATCGCCATGATCACCACTATCGGCGTGATGATCGTCACTTCGCTGTCCGTCGCCCGCGAGCGTGAACAAGGCACTCTGGATCAGCTGCTGGTCTCTCCGCTCACCACCTGGCAGATTTTCGTTGGTAAAGCGGTGCCGGCGCTGATTGTCGCGACCTTCCAGGCCACGATCGTGCTGGCTATCGGCATTTGGGCATACCAAATTCCCTTCGCCGGTTCGTTAGCGCTGTTTTATTTCACGATGGTGATTTACGGGCTGTCGCTGGTAGGCTTTGGCTTGCTGATATCATCGCTTTGCGCCACGCAACAGCAGGCGTTTATCGGCGTCTTTGTCTTTATGATGCCGGCGATTTTGCTCTCGGGTTATGTCTCGCCGGTGGAAAATATGCCAGTCTGGCTGCAAAACCTGACGTGGATAAATCCTATCCGCCACTTTACTGATATTACCAAGCAAATTTATCTTAAGGATGCGAGTCTGGGGATTGTCTGGGGAAGTTTGTGGCCGCTACTGGTGATAGCGGCCACCACGGGTTCAGCGGCGTATGCGATGTTTAGACGCAAAGTGATGTAGCTTTTTATCTTTCGCCAGTAGCGAGACCACGGCGGGCCCGGCCAGGATAGCCAGCCCCGCCAGCGCCAGCAAGACATTGTTTTGCAATACGCGGGATAGCAGCCAGAGGACAATCAGCGCGGTGCCGAAGTACCAGGTGGTAGTCAGCTCTTCCAGCACATCCGCCACATCGCGCCAGCGTTGCTCATGATGGCGCTGCAACGCCAGCATCAGCAGTACCGTCACGCCATAAAGCACGCATAATCCCAGGCCGACGCGCACTAATGTGCCGCTCATCCAGCCTATTACCAGCATCGCCACTACCAGTAAATGCAACATAATCTGCCAACAACCGAGGCCGGTTGCGACACGAACGCGTTGTTGCCACTTCATGGCTTTTCTCCTGAAGCATTTTTCTCTCATTATTCAGAGTACCGAACTTTACGGAAAATTCCGTAAGACCGCATCTTTTTGTGACGACGACTACACTATTTCAATCAGGATAGTGACGCGGACAGGAAGAAAATGACTCAACACACGCGAAATTTTTCATTCAAAGTGCTCACAATTAATACGCACAAAGGTTTTACCGCCTTTAATAAACGCTTCATCCTGCCGGAGCTACGCGACGCCGTCAGAACGGTCGGCGCCGATATCGTCTGTCTGCAAGAAGTAATGGGCGCGCATGAAGTACATCCGCTGCATATCGAAAACTGGCCGGACACTACCCACTATGAATTTTTGGCCGACACCATGTGGAGCGATTTCGCCTATGGCCGCAATGCGGTCTATCCGGAAGGCCACCACGGTAACGCGGTTCTTTCTCGCTATCCCATTGAACATTATGAAAATCGCGACGTCTCGGTCGGCGGTAGCGAAAAACGCGGCGTGCTCTATTGCCGCATTACGCCGCCCATGCTCAACCGCCCTATCCACGTCATGTGCGTACATCTCGGCCTGCGGGAGAGCCACCGCCAGGCGCAGTTAACCATGCTGGCGGGATGGGTGAATGCCTTGCCGGAATCAGAACCGGTGCTGGTGGCCGGAGACTTTAATGACTGGCGGCAAAAGGCCGGCCCGCCGTTAAACGCGGCCGGGCTGGAGGAGATATTCACCCGTACCCATGGCCGACCGGCGCGCACATTCCCGGTGAGTATGCCGCTGCTGCGACTCGATCGTATTTACGTCAAGAATGCGAACGCCAGTTCTCCTACGGCGCTACCGCTGCGGAACTGGCGACATTTATCAGACCATGCCCCCCTTAGCGCGGAGATCCATCTATGAAATGCGGCTGGCGTGAAGGTAATCAAATTCAGCTACTGGAAAACGGCGACCAGTTCTATCCTGCCGTGTTTGAGGCTATCGCTCAGGCACAGCAAAAAATCATTCTGGAAACCTTTATCTTGTTTGAAGATGAGGTGGGTAAAAAGCTCCATGCCGCTCTGCTAAAAGCCGCACAGCGCGGCGTAAAAGCCGAAGTATTACTCGACGGCTACGGCTCTCCCGATCTCAGCGACGCGTTTGTCGGCGAATTGACCTCAGCGGGCGTGATTTTTCGCTATTACGACCCCCGCCCGCGTCTACTGGGGTTGCGAACCAATATCTTCCGCCGAATGCACCGCAAAATTGTGGTGATTGATGATCGTATTGCCTTTGTCGGCGGCATTAACTACTCCGCCGAACATATGTCGGATTACGGCCCGCAGGCGAAACAAGACTACGCGGTACGGGTCGAAGGGCCTGTAGTGGCCGATATCCTGCAATTCGAAGTCGAGAATCTGCCGGGGCAAAGCCCCGCGCGCCGCTGGTGGAAGCGCCATCATCAGGCCGAAGAAAACCGCCACCCCGGCGAAGCGCAGGCGCTGTTTGTCTGGCGAGATAACGAAGAGCACCGCGACGATATCGAACGTCATTATCTGAAAATGCTGACCCAGGCAAAGCGTGAGGTGATTATCGCTAACGCCTATTTTTTCCCCGGCTATCGCTTGCTCCACGCAATGCGTAAAGCCGCCCGCCGTGGCGTGAGCGTAAAACTGATTGTCCAGGGGGAACCAGACATGCCGATAGTCAAAGTCGGCGCGCGGTTGCTCTATAACTATCTGGTGAAGGGCGGTGTGCAGGTTTATGAATACCGACGCCGTCCGCTGCATGGCAAAGTGGCGCTGATGGACGATCACTGGGCCACGGTAGGGTCGAGTAATCTCGATCCGCTCAGCCTGTCGCTTAACCTTGAAGCTAACCTGATCATTCACGATCGTACCTTTAACCAGACCCTGCGCGATAATTTACAAGGCATCATCGTGAATGATTGTAAGCAGGTCGATGAGTCTATGCTGCCGAAACGCACCTGGTGGAACCTGACCAAAAGCGTGCTGGCGTTCCACTTTTTACGTCATTTCCCGGCGCTGGTCGGCTGACTACCTGCGCATACCCCGCATCTGGCGCAGGTTCCCCCGCCTGCCCAGCCGGAAATGGAAACCCAGGATCGCGTTGATCCAGAAAATACAGGAGTGAAGCCCTAATGGCTAAATCGCATCCGCGCTGGCGGCTGGCTAAAAAAGTGCTGACTTGGCTGTTTTTTATTGCGGTCGTCGTTCTGCTGGTGGTTTATGCTAAAAAGGTCGACTGGGGCGATGTCTGGACCGTCATCCGCGACTATAACCGCACGGCGCTTTTAAGCGCTGTAGGACTGGTGATCGTTAGCTATCTTCTGTACGGCTGCTACGACCTGCTTGGACGGCTTTATTGCGGCCATAAACTGGCGAAGCGACAGGTGATGTTGGTATCGTTCGTCTGCTATGCCTTTAACCTGACGCTCAGCACCTGGGTCGGCGGGATCGGGATGCGTTACCGACTGTACTCTCGCCTCGGGTTGCCCGGCAGTACTATCACGCGTATTTTCTCACTCAGCATTACCACTAACTGGCTGGGCTATATTCTGCTTGGCGGCATCATTTTTACCTTCGGCATTGTCCAGCTTCCCGACCACTGGTATATCGATGAAGGCACGCTACGAATTCTCGGTATCGTTTTATTGTTGATTATCGCGGTCTATCTGTGGTTTTGCGCCTTTGCGAAGCGGCGGCATATGACGATTAAAGGACAGAAACTGGTGCTGCCGTCATGGAAATTCGCGCTGGCGCAGATGGCGATCTCCAGCGCGAACTGGATGGCGATGGGCGCCATCATCTGGCTGCTGATGGGTCAGGATGTGAACTATTTCTTTGTGCTGGGCGTACTGCTGGTGAGCAGTATCGCGGGCGTCATCGTGCATATTCCGGCAGGCATCGGCGTGCTGGAGGCCGTATTCCTCGCGTTGCTGGCGGGCGAACATACGTCGCAAGGCACGATTATCGCCGCCCTGCTCGCGTACCGTGTGCTTTACTATTTTATTCCCCTGTTGCTGGCGCTGGTGTGCTATCTGATCCTGGAGAGCCGGGCGAAGAAGCTGCGGGCGAAAAACGAGCGGGCGATGGCGAAATGAATTTAAGCAGACGCGTTTTCGCTTTCCAGCACAACGCGTTTTATCCGGTAAAAATAAACATATGCTGAGAAAAAAGACGTATTCATCTGTAAGCGGGAAAAAAGCAGCAATGACCAGCTAAACAGCAGCAGGAGCACTTCGTTAAACTCACCCATGAATACTGATGACAGGGTACAGAACGTTGCCAACGTAACGGAAATAATGGCCAGTAATAGCGCATAGCGGTAAATAATGACCCCGCTCATTCTTCCTTTAAGCAGGAGCTGATTTGACGGGGTAAGAAAAGCGATATAGCCCACGGCCAGGAAGAAGACCAGCTCCAGATGCTTTTTATTGTGCAGCTCAAACTGCGCAATAACCATGTTTATACTGACGATCCATGTCATGGTCATCATAATCGCCGTAAGCCCAATAACGCCTCCGTGAGGAATACCTTGTTCATACCAGTTTTTTTTGTAGTGGCTGGCCGGATACACAGGTAACTTAATTTCTGGCGGGATCAACTGCCCTTTTTTCACCAGCTCCGCCAGTGTTTTTCCTGTTAGCCACGTCATCAGGTTCATGGGCTTATCATTTCCTTGTCTGTGAGGTGAGATATTTTTGTAATGCGACTCGCACTAATCGACGCCCCAGGCAGAAACGAATCATCATCGTAAACGTTTCGCCATTCATCACCCAGCGGCAAAGCACAACCATAATAATCGCGATAACCAGATCACTCTTTAGTTCGCTATTTTGATGGCACAACACGTCAAATAATCCAGTACCACAGAGCATAATATTTAATAAAAACAGTAAAACGCAGAGGCGCAACCCCAGGATAAAACCTTTGGCAATAAGCCATACCTCAGCCATAACACATAGCATCATACCTATAGCACTGCCAAAATAAATAATTATATTTAGTGGCCAATACAGGATAAACTTATCAAAAACAAAATGCGCACTGCACACACCTCCCACAAGAAGCATAAAACTAAACGCGCAAACAGGCGCAGGATTAGGTAATGAATGTTCCCATGAAAATCCGGTAATGAAATGAGAAATCAGCGCTGGCGGGCATTTCTTATTAAAATCCTCGCCGCCATTTTTAATGGCGCGAGTGACGTCTTTAGCTTCACAAAACGCTAACCAAAATTGTTTGCCACATAATTTACTCATTATACCCATCATCACCAACCTGAATAAAAAACCTGCAACGCCTACGGCCTGAAAGATAATAGTATTTCCAGAATCATCAAAATGATATAACGACACAGCGTAACCACAGCATTAATAATGCCAAGGTAAAGCGTCAGCGCGCCAAATAAAGTGCAACGAGACAGGGATGAAAACTTGCTGTGATATAACATGCGGGCATAACCATGAAGTGTCGATTTTTCTAGTGCTGTAATCAATGTCCATACCAATACCGTCAGCATACTGACTATCCAGACCATAGTGCTGCTGGCCACCAGGCTATTGACAACTATCGCAGCGATGATCCCGCTTACCGCCATGAAGATTAACAGCCTGAATAGACCAGAACTGATATTCAGGTAGAAAATAAATAAGGCATTAAGACTAAACATGATTCCAACAATCACGAAAATGGTCGCGCCACTTGAGAAAAGGTAAGCTAATGACACGCCGGTAAGCGTAATGATGGCAATATATATCAACGTTGCGACAACAGTGCCAAAGCGGGAAAGACAGGTAACGGCCCCATACCCCAGACCAAGCAAAAGTGCTGATATCCACAAAACAACAACAGGTTGAACGTGGGTTATCAAAAAATGAGTATACAACGTTAACCATATAATGCCGGCGGTACACCATAGTCCCAACGCAGTATACCAATAGGTAAGGGATAACATTGTCGCGGGAATAAATGCTATTTGCCGTATACGTATTGCAGCCAGAGGTCCCACTTGTCATTTATCACTCTTCACATGATCACGTGATAAGAATGGCAAGCGCAGGAAAACATTTCTAAGATATTTATGCTGTTTCGCCCTAAATATAGTCCTAAAAAAATCCTGGCGCAAGGCCAGGATTTTAAGAGATCGCTATAATTAGCGGCGATTACCAAAAATACGCAGTAACATCAGGAACAGGTTGATAAAGTCCAGGTACAGCGTTAACGCGCCGAGAATCGAATATTTACGCAGATTAGCGCTATCGCGGGTATCTATTTGCTCGCCGATATTTTTCAGTTTCTGCGTGTCATAGGCTGTCAGACCGACAAACACCACCACCCCGATATAGGTTACCGCCCACATCAGCGCTTCACTCTTCAGCCAGAAATTGACCAGCGACGCCAGAACGATACCAATAAGCGCCATAAACAGCATATTGCCGAAACCGCTAAGATCGCGTTTAGTGGTGTACCCGTACAGGCTCATGGCGCCAAACATTCCCCCCGTCACCACAAACGTGCTGGCGATAGAGGAGTAGGTGTAAACGATAAAAATACTGGATAACGTCAATCCGGTTAGCGCCGAATAGAGCATAAACAGCGTCGTCGCCATTCCGGCGCTAAGTTTATGCACCAGTCCCGACAGAACAAACACCAGCGCAAGCTGGGCAATAATTAAGCCAAAGAAAGTGATCTTACTGGAAAAGACAAACATCATGACGGCTGGCGTATTAGCCGCATACCACGCGATAAACGCGGTCAGTAACAGTCCGACCGTCATCCAGCCATACACTTGCGCCATATAGGTCTGCAGGCCGGACCGCGCCTGCACTATTGAATCAGATCGTGGAAATCTGTCCATGATGAACTCCTGTGTGGAAATGATACCCTAAAGCGTATCACATTCTGCTACCAACGTTTCGCCAACTGCTGGTCGCTGTCGCGCGCTTCGACCCAGCGATCGCCTTCCGGCGTGGCTTCACGCTTCCAGAACGGCGCACGGGTTTTCAGATAATCCATAATGAACTGACCGGCGTCGAACGCGCTACTGCGGTGCGCGCTGGTGACGCCGACAAACACAATCTCATCGCCCGGCCATAATTCGCCAACGCGATGAATCACCGTGACCCGCCCCAGCGGCCAGCGGGAACGTGCCTCAACGACGATCTCCGCCAGAGCTTTCTCAGTCATGCCGGGATAATGCTCCAGCGTCAGCGCCTTAACGCTATCGCCCAGGTTATGATTGCGCACTTTTCCGGTAAAGGTGACGACCGCGCCGTCTTCGTCGCGCGCCGCCAGCCAGGAATATTCCTCCCCGACGCTAAACGGCGCAGGGCCGACTACAATTCGCGTTTCACGCATGTTAGCCCCCCGTGACTGGCGGGAAAAACGCCACTTCATCGCCCGCCGTCAGCGGATGGTCAAAACTTACCAGCGTCTGGTTGACCGCCGCCAACAGCTTACCGTCTTCCAGCGCCAGCGCCCAACGATCGCTCTTTGTCGCCAGATGCTGTCGCAGCGACTCAACGGTGGAAAAATCTGCTAGAAGATCCAGCGCATCAGTTCCTGTAAGCTCGCGAACCAGGGCGAAGAAAAGCACCTTAATCATGCGCATCCACCTTAAAATCCCCCGATTTGCCGCCGCTTTTCGCCAGCAGGCGCACCGGACCAATTACCATATCTTTTTGTACCGCTTTGCACATGTCGTAGATGGTTAACGCCGCGACGGACGCCGCGGTTAACGCTTCCATTTCGACGCCGGTTTTACCGGTCAGACGGCACAGAGACTCAATACGCACGCGGTTATACTCCGGCTCGGCCTGAAGCTGAATCTCCACTTTACTTAGCAGTAGCGGGTGGCACAGCGGGATCAGCTCCCAGGTGCGTTTGGCGGCCTGAATACCGGCAATTCGGGCGGTGGCGAAAACATCGCCCTTGTGGTGTTTGCCATCAACAATCATCGCCAGCGTTTCACTACGCATGGTAACGAATGCTTCCGCACGCGCTTCACGAACGGTTTCCGCTTTCGCGGAAACGTCCACCATGTGCGCTTCGCCTGCGGCGTTTATATGGGTTAATTGCGACATCGTTATTTCTTTAAATGAGGGTGAAAATTACATGGGCGTGTACGGGCATCCAGCTGCGGCGCAATGATATTCTCCCATGCGGTTCTGCACGCTTTTGTGGAGCCCGGCATGGCGAAAATCAAGGTGTTATTCGCCACGCCAGCTACCGCGCGCGACTGCAGAGTTGCGGTGCCGATCTCTTCAAACGAGAGCATGCGAAACACTTCGCCAAATCCTTCCACTTCACGATCGAACAGCGGCAACAGCGCTTCCGGCGCCTGATCGCCTTCGGTCAAACCGGTCCCGCCAGTTATCAATACGACCTGCACCTCATCACTGGCGATCCAGGCGGAAACCTGGGCGCGAATCGCGTAACGGTTCTCTTTAACGATGGCTTTCGCCACCACTTCATGCCCGGCCTCCTGCGCCGAATCACGCAGATAATGACCGGAGGTGTCGTCTTCTTCGCCGCGTCGGCTGGAAACAGTAAGAATAGCGATGCGGGTCGGGATAAATTCAGCGCTGACCTGACTCATCTGAAATCTCCTTATTAAGGATTAACCGCCAATGTAAGATAAATTTTGCGTAATACCAGTATTGCTCTGGTGAAGGAAATGGGTCTGCTTTTTCTCCCGCAACGCGTCGGAAATACGTTTCTCAAGCGCGTATTGCTGCGCGTCATCCTGTAACAGGTCGCGTAAACTCACGCCGCCGTCGCCAAACAGACATAAATGCAGCTTACCGACGGACGAAACACGCAGGCGGTTACAGGTGGCGCAGAAATCTTTTTCATACGGCATAATGAGGCCGATCTCACCGGCGTAATCGGGATGACAAAAAACCTGCGCCGGGCCATCGCTGCGCTGGCGGAGCTGGTGGATCCAACCGCGCTTAATCAGCTCGTCGCGTAATACCTGACCCGAAATATGATGTTTGCGGAAGAGATCGCTCCCCTCGCCCGTCTCCATAAGTTCAATGAAGCGTAGCTGAATGGGGCGAGGCTGAATCCAGGCAAGGAAGGTATCCAACTGATGGTGATTCACGTCGCGCATCAGCACGGTGTTGACTTTCACCTTTTCGAAACCGGCGTCAAAGGCGGCATCGATGCCCGCCATCACCTGGCGGAATTTGTCCTGACCGGTAATCGCATGGAACTGACGCGCATCCAGACTATCCACGCTAACATTGACGCCCGTCAGCCCCGCTTCGCGCCAGTTCGCGGCATCGCGCGCCAGTCGATAACCGTTAGTGGTCACCGCGATCTGGCGAATAGCATCATTTTCACCCACGGCGGCAATGATGTCGGTAAAATCGCGGCGTAATGAAGGCTCGCCGCCGGTAAGACGCACCTTCTCCGTGCCAAGACTGGCAAAAGCGCGCGTAACGCGACGAATTTCATCGACGGTAAGGAAACCGTTGTTAGTGACGCCGCCAGGTTTGTAGCCATCCGGCAGACAGTAGGTGCAACGAAAGTTACACACATCGGTAATCGACAAACGCAAGTAGTAAAACTTACGCGCGAAAGCATCGGTAAGTTGTGAAGCCATGTACACCTTTCCAAATACGGGAGGCGGAGTCATTTCTTCCTGCGCCCTGGTGGCAAACGTTAAACGTTGTCACGGCCAAAGCACCGTATCAAAAATGACCCAGGTGCAGAGGCTAGAGTGTTTACTGTGGTTACGCCGATACTAGCGTGTAAATGACAATTTCGCCATCACGCTTTCGCTATATAAACATATGCATAGCGATATGATCGTGCTATTTAGCGACAGAATACGTGAAAATCACACTTTTACATTGATATATATCATTTAGCCGTGGTAACGCCCTCGCTATAAAGGGGTAGTCGGGAATAATTAATTGTCTTTTAGCCGGTCGGCTAATTGCTGAAAACCCGCGACTTGCGCTACTGTAGCGCTGCTTATTTGACTTCAGGAATTTTTATGCGCAATCGTACGCTGGCTGACCTTGATCGTGTCGTTGCCCTCGGCGGAGGGCATGGATTAGGACGCGTCCTCTCCTCGCTTTCTTCATTAGGTTCGCGCCTGACCGGCATTGTGACTACCACAGATAACGGGGGGTCAACTGGCCGTATTCGCCGCTCGGAAGGCGGGATCGCCTGGGGCGATATGCGCAACTGTCTGAATCAGTTAATTACCGAACCTAGCGTCGCGTCCGCTATGTTTGAGTATCGTTTTGGCGGTAATGGCGAACTTTCTGGTCATAACCTCGGAAATTTGATGTTAAAGGCGTTAGATCACCTGAGCGTGCGGCCTCTGGAAGCGATTAATTTAATTCGTAATCTGCTTAAAGTGGACGCGCAGCTGATCCCGATGTCGGAGCTACCGGTAGATCTGATGGCGATTGACGAACAGGGGCATGAGATTTACGGCGAGGTGAATATCGATCAGTTAGCGACGCCGCCGCAGGAGATCATGTTAACGCCGAACGTTCCGGCGACGCGGGAAGCGGTACAGGCCATTAATGACGCGGATCTGATTCTGATTGGCCCTGGCAGTTTTTATACTAGCCTGATGCCTTGCCTGCTGCTGGATGAACTGGCGCAGGCGCTGCGGCGCACCCCAGCGCCAATGGTGTATATCGGCAATCTGGGTCGCGAACTGAGTCTGCCCGCCGCCAGTTTAACGCTGGTCGATAAGCTGGCAATGATGGAGCAATATATTGGCAAAAAAGTCATTGACGCAGTAGTGGTTGGGCCGCGAGTTGACGTCAGTGCGGTGAACGATCGGCTGGTGATTCAGGAAGTGCTGGAGGCCAGCGATATCCCCTATCGCCACGATCGTCAGTTATTACATAATGCGCTGGAAAAAGCGCTACAGGCGTTGGGTTAAGCCCGTTTACCGACGACGCTGCGCTTATCAGAAGCCTGTTTACACCGAAGGGTAAACAGGCTCTCTCCCTCTTCTGATAAACTGCGTTCAGCTATCGCCAGTAGGCGCTCATGAGCGAGCTCACCTCTTTTTTCAGCAATATATTCTCCATGATCTCAGTAAAGAGGGTCTGATTGATCTCTTCCATTATCCGCATTCCAGCCATGCGCTCTGCGTCAGGATCACCTGCTATTCCTAACGCTTCCAGTTCAGCATTGACCCGGCTCTGATACTCATCCGTTTCAATACACTCAGCCCTTTTGGCCATCATTTCACGCCACTCTTCTGGCGCTATACGCTCCAGCACTTTATGCCACGGCCCCCACAGCGCAAACCATTTGTGAAAATCCCTATTTTCAGCAATTTTTATCCTTATTTCCGCCTCGTCCAGGTCAGACTCAGTGATACCCGAAACGTTATAAAATCGCATATCCTGGGTCATTGTTGTCAGCGACAGCGACTCTCGTAACTGATTCTGAAAACCCAGAAATACTTCGACTTCGTCAATAAAAAACAGCCGTTTTACCTTTTCTCTGGCGAGCGATTCTATTTGCTCCAGCCGAAAGATTTCACGCCCCGCCATAATCAGTTCCGCTAAGTGGCTATCAAAGGCGCCTCTTTCAGCATCATGAACCAACGTCGCTTCCTGCATTTGGTGGTATGCCAGTGTGACCCGATCTTCACAGCTTATCGTTGCACCCATCGCTATAATAAATGCGGTTTCTCTTAGTGCGCTATCTTCAGCCAGGCGCATTAGCCAGGCGGAGACTTGTTCCTTAAAATCCGGGTGTCGGGTGTTCTGCGTATCGCTAAGACGATCCAGAAACATGCTGAAGGCTGCCGCGTTTACTTCCGTCTCAAACGCCCGCCATTGGTTGACGTCTTCCTCCTCGAGATTGGTTAGCCACCCCTGGACAGCTTGATGCAGTGGTCGAGTTACCCGAACAATTGAAAAGTCGCCCATGGCAAACAATACCCGGGGTCCCTGATAATCTACAGAGGACATTAGCCGCTGCATATTCTGTATTGTTCGTTCTGAAAAAGGATTATATTCTACGATTATTCTTGTAGGTTGAGGTCCTTCACCACGAAAATGGGGTAACGACTCCGGGAGACGGACCAGGTTATTGCGAGAGGCCTGCATTATTTGTAATGCCGCCGGGAGGTTTTCCGGTAGATTAGTCAATGCGTTACGGGAAACATCCAGCGTTGTTATCGTGGGAGGTAGTGTTTCAGGCAGAACCGTAATCTGATTTTTACTTACATCCAGGACCTGTAATTCTGGTGGTAACGATGCGGGCAGACTGGTTAAGGCATTTTCGCCGGCCTCCAGAGTCTTCAGGCCCGGCGGCAATGTTTCAGGCAAAGCGGTTAACGAATTACTCTGCACATTCAAATGGGTAATCCCTGACGGAAGATGTGCTGGCAGTGTCCTTATGCTGTTATCATAAACGCTCAGGTACCGAAGTTCCTCAGGTAGATTTTCAGGTAAGCAACTAATTTTATTATGGAAAAGATCCAGCGATTGAAGCGCTGAAGGCAAACGTTCCGGCAATTCAGTAATACGGTTAATGCTCAGCTCCATTTCCTGTATGGTATCCGGTAACGTGGCAGGGATACTGGTTAGCTGATTACTGTTGGCATACAGGGTCTTTATATTTCCCTGTAAATTTTCCGGCAAACTTTTCAGTTCATTGTTATCGAGTATCAGAGTAGTTATCTGCTCAGGAATATAGGCAGGTATAGTGGTAAGTCCTAATATTTTCAGACGAAGTTCCGTCTTATTATTTTTCAGGCAGTCACGCATCCGTTGTACGGCTTCTTCACGATTTGCTGCCTCTTTCGCTGGCGCCTCTTTTACCCACTCAGACCAGATTAACTCATAATTCACAGCATCTTTGGATGCCGGAAGCGCTACTCGCCTGCTCGCTTTCTGTCACACGGGTATAGGTGACTGACTTTCCCCCTCCCTCAACGGTATAGCCCTCTGTATTAAAAACTATAGACAGAATTTCCTGACTATTTTCACTCAAAATACAGTATTGGTCTGCCCCTCCTCTACTATACTGAATATTATCCGCATACGCCGGGAAAGCTAACATCCTTAAACATTCAAACTTGCTTTTGATCTCTTCTGGCGAGGCGGTTTCAGGTGGATGACAAAGATAAGCGATGCAGCTTTGTGCTTCAACCTGATGTTCTGAAGAGAAAAAGGCACTTATTTTATTCCATATCTCTTCTTTTAAAGGCACCTCTGTTGAGGCCTCATTGCTAATACTTTGATGCCTTGCCGTAGATTGTATATTAGTAATATTAAACATATTTTCCCTACCTGATCTGAACGTAACCTAAAGTAACAGATAAGGATATTCTCAACTTTAAATAAGAGGTCACAGTCGTCATTATTTCGGACAAATCATTCAGTATTTGCAGCGCTTGACTTATAAATGCTCGCGCTTCCATCACCTCTTTTTTAAGTAGAATGATGTAATCTGCTGCCATGACACGCTTTCAACGAACTCACATAAGATTAAAATGACGATCATGAGGATAGCTATACCGATAATACGGGGCGTTTTTTTTCATAGCCGAGGAGAGAGGGAAAATTAGCGTTGGGTTCAGCCTCAACGCTAATTTTCTTCAGTTGTGATTAAACTAGCTACCCCATTGATGTTTTGAGTTTTTCGACAATCTCGTTAGTCAAAGCCTGTCACTGTTTTTCATTCCTGACTGACTTAGCCCTTACTATTGAACTGAAATTCTCAAAAGCGAGCCATGGTAACGATGACTCGCTGGCGATCGACACATTGTCAGGACGCCGCGATAAACAACTCGCGTAACTGGTGCAACTGGTCGCGAATTTGCGCGGCTTCTTCAAACTCCAGATTTTGCGCGTGCTGCATCATTTGCCCTTCCAGTTCATGAATTTTCTGCTGCAACGCTTTCGGCGTCATATCCAGTTCGACAATTCCGGCTTTTGCCGTAGAACTGCCCTTGCCTTTCCCCTTCGCTTTGGTTTTCGCAATGTTCTGCCCCAGCGCCAGGATGTCGACCACTTTTTTGTTCAGCCCCTGCGGAGTGATACCGTGCTCTTCGTTGTACTTCTGCTGCTTCTCGCGACGTCGCTCGGTTTCGCCAATCGCCTTCGCCATCGACGGCGTGATTTTATCGCCATACAGAATCGCTTTACCGTTAACGTTACGCGCCGCGCGCCCTATGGTCTGAATCAGGGAGCGCTCGGAGCGCAGGAAGCCCTCTTTATCGGCGTCCAGAATCGCCACCAGCGAGACTTCCGGCATATCCAGCCCTTCGCGCAGCAGGTTAATCCCCACCAGAACGTCAAACTCGCCCAGACGCAAATCGCGGATGATTTCCATGCGCTCCACGGTATCAATATCTGAGTGCAGGTAACGCACGCGCTCGCCGTGCTCTTCCAGATATTCGGTCAAATCTTCCGCCATCCGTTTGGTAAGCGTAGTGACAAGGACACGCTCATTAATGGCCGCACGCTGACGAATTTCGGACAGCAGATCGTCCACCTGGGTCGCCACCGGACGCACTTCAATAATCGGGTCCAGCAGCCCGGTCGGTCGCACGACCTGATCCACCACCTCATCACCAGATTTTTCCAGCTCATAGTTGCCGGGCGTGGCGGAAACATAGATAGTTTGCGGCGCTAAGGCTTCAAACTCCTCAAACTTCAGCGGACGGTTATCCAGCGCCGAAGGCAGACGGAAGCCATACTCGACCAGCGTCTCTTTGCGCGCCCGGTCGCCGCGGTACATGCCGCCTATCTGCGGGATGGTGACATGAGACTCATCCACCACCAGCAGTCCGTCGGCGGGCAGATAATCGAACAAGGTTGGCGGCGGTTCGCCCGGCCCGCGGCCCGACAGAAAGCGGGAATAGTTTTCAATGCCTGAGCAGTAGCCCAGCTCGTTCATCATCTCTAAATCGAACTGCGTGCGCTGGCTTAATCGCTGCTCTTCAAGCAGCTTATTATTCGCCAGCAAGACCTTACGCCTGTCCGCCAGCTCATCTTTTATCTCTTCCATCGCCTGCAGAATACGCTCGCGCGGCGTCACGTAGTGCGTTTTGGGATAGATAGTATAACGTGGCACCGTTGACTCTACCTGCCCGGTTAACGGGTCGAACAGCGACAGGCGTTCCACTTCTTCATCAAACAGCTCAACGCGTAGCGCGATGTCGTCAGATTCAGCCGGGAAGATGTCGATCACTTCGCCGCGCACGCGAAAGGTACCACGCTGAAAAGCTTGATCGTTACGGGTGTATTGCAATTCCGCCAGCCGACGCAAAATCGCGCGCTGGTCAATCAGCATTCCCACCGTCAGATGCAGCATCATTTTCAGGTAGAGATCCGGATCGCCCAGACCGTAAATCGCGGACACGGAAGCCACCACCACGACATCGCGTCGCTCAAGCAACGCTTTCGTTGCCGACAACCGCATTTGCTCAATATGTTCGTTTACCGAAGCGTCTTTTTCGATAAACGTATCCGAACTTGGCACATACGCTTCCGGCTGATAGTAGTCATAGTAGGAGACGAAATACTCCACCGCGTTTTCCGGGAAAAACTCTTTCATTTCGCCGTAGAGCTGCGCCGCCAGGGTTTTATTGGGCGCAAGCACCATCGTTGGCCGCTGCAAGTCCGCAATGACGTTGGCAATGGTGAATGTCTTCCCGGAGCCGGTCACGCCCAATAACGTCTGATGCGCCAGCCCGTCCTCCAGCCCCTCTTCCAGACGACGTATAGCGTCCGGCTGATCGCCAGAAGGTTTAAAAGCGGAATTCAGTTTGAACGGTTTACTCATGAGCGGCTACCTGAAGGAGTGAGCGGGCAGGGATGTAATTTTACTCTCGACGGTGAATATTGCCAATAAAAAATACTGGATGAAAAAACAGTAACACTCCAGTGTATAATGGCTATCGGTAGATACCCCACGCTATTTAGAGGTAAAACATAGACAGTCGCGGGGTAAAATTCCAGCAGTGTGCTGGTTATCCCCAGACCAGAGTCTTTTTTAACATTTGTCAAGTCGGATGATGAAAGTTTTATGTCAACGTATCCTCCTTCCTTTACAACAATTGATTTTATATAACTTGCTGTCTGAAAAGGGATATTTTCTCAAGCCGTCTTTCGCGCCAATTTAGTCGCAGGCCGCGTCGCCTCTCGCTTACGTTGTGTTTTCTAACTCTAATACACAAGGTTATCCACAGGAATAGTGGATAACTGCTTCCAGCCCGTATCCCCTGCCGCCTGGCAAAATCAGCCCCTGACGTTTTCGCCGGGCGATAAAAAAAAATTATCGCTATTTTTGGCAGATTATTGGCTAACGAGAAGGCAAAAATTGAGGCGTAGACGCTCACATTTTGCACATTTTTAGCATGGCGACGTCAGGAGGGTCTGGCGAAAGAACAGCAGGATCGTCTGATCCTGCAAGAAGGCGGTTTTTAAGCGCGGTCAGGCGCGTTCCAGGGGGCTAAGGTCCAGATACTGTCCTGTCGCCGCCTGCGATGGAGAAACGCCCAGCCACGGGATTTCCCCTAACAGCGGGGCCGGTATGACGCGGCGAAGCGTCGCGAGATATTCACCATGACGCGCGCCTGGCGGCTGCATGTCGTTGGCTATCCATCCGACAAGCGGTAATCCGGCCTGTTCTACCGCCAGCGCCGTCAGCATGGCGTGATTAATACAGCCCAGCTTGACGCCAACAACCAGAATCACCGGCAGCTGCTCCGTCTGTACCCAGTCGGCAAACGTCAGCGTGGCAGAGAGCGGTGTAAACCAGCCGCCCGCCCCTTCTGTCAACACCCAGTCTGCCTGCGCCTCCAGCGTTCGTAATCCGCGTGATAACACCGCCGCGTCTATCGCCCGGCCTTCGTCGGCGCTAGCGATGTGGGGAGAAGTAGGCTCGGCAAAAGTATAAGGATTGATAGCGGAATAAGGTTGCGGCAGGCTGCTGTTACGCTGCAAGGCCAGGGCATCGCTATTGCGTAGCCCGTCGGTTGTCATTTCGCTGCCGGAAGCGACGGGCTTATAGCCTACGGTTTGATAACCTAACTGCGTTGCGGCCTGCAATAAGGCGCAACTGGCGACCGTTTTACCGACTTCAGTATCAGTACCGGTCACAAAATAGCGTTTAGTCACGTTCAATCACTCCCATAAAAAGGTGGTACGTCAGCGGATATTTCCCCTGCCGCTGCGGCCATGCCAGTTGAATCTGTCTAAGCCGGGCGCGGGTTAATACATCCGTCTCCCGCCCTTCATGAAGATGGGTGGCGCCAATGCCTTTGAGCGAACGCATCGCGCTCAGGGCATCCTCAAACCACAATGTCATCGCCTGAGTATGACGAGACGCCCGCCAGCCGCGTAGCGCGTGGTCAATGGCCTCTTCCGGCAAAAAGCTATTCGCGTGAGCGCGATTATCGACGGCCTGCCATGCCTGACGCAGCTCCGGCAACGACCCCTGGCACAAGGTGGTAAACGCCACCACGCCGCCGGGCCGTACAACCCGATACAACTCGCTCAACGCATCGCGTAAATCGCCGCACCACTGGACCGCCAGGTTGCTCCAGGCCAGGTCAAAAACGCCGGCGTCATGGGGAATCGCTTCGATATCCGCCAGCAAATAGTGATGCGCCGCCTGACGATCGCGAGCCTGTTGCAGCATCGGCAGCGAAAGATCCAGGGCGGTCACTTCGCTCCCCCGCTCTCGCCAGTAACGACTCATACGTCCGGGGCCGCAGCCTGCGTCCAACACACTGGCAAACTGGCGGCCTGTCAACAGCGTCAGCAGCGCATCCGCGCTGTGTTGCTGTAAAGAGGCGTGCTGTTCGTATTGCGATGCGGCCCGGCCAAACGCCGCCGCAATAGCCTGCTTATTCACCTGCGCCATGCAGCACCTCCAGCAGACGGTCTATATCGCACGCTTCATGCGCCTGCGTTAACGTTAAGCGCAGGCGCGCCGTACCGACAGGCACCGTCGGCGGACGAATCGCCGTCGCCCAGCATCCTTGTTGACGCAGCGCCTCCGCCAGGCGCAATGCACGGCTGTTATCGCCCACGATTAACGGCTGGATGGCGCTATGGGCATTCAGTAGCGTAAATCGGGACGCGTTAACGCCGGCCCGAAAGCGCTGAACCAGAGCGGCGAGTTTTTCGCGCCGTTCACGACCTTCATCGCTACGGATCACCGCCAGCGAGGCGCTTAACGCCTGCGCCTGGGCGGGCGGCATACTGGTGCTGTAAACCAGATGACGGGCGAATTGCAGCAGATAATCTGCGACGCTTTCCGAGCAGAGCACCGCTGCGCCGCTGACGCCAAACCCCTTACCGAAAGTCACCACCAGCAACTCAGGCTTCACCCCCCGCTGCCAGCAGGTGCCCCGCCCCTCATCGCCAGTCACGCCGATGCCGTGCGCATCATCAACCAACAGCCAGGCATGATGCCTGCGGGCAATGTGCTGGATTTCCGCCAGCGGCGCGCTGTCGCCGTCCATGCTGTATACACCTTCTGTCACCACCAGTTGCTGACCCACGCAGGGCGATTGCAGTAAACGCGACAGATGCTGCGTATCGTTATGGATAAAGCGGCGAAGCTGCGCCGGACTCAGATTAGCGGCTTCCAGCAGGGAAGCATGACTCAACCTGTCGGCCACAATCCGGTCATTTTTTTTCATTAAGGCGGTAATGACCGCCTGATTCGCCGCAAAGCCAGAGATAAACAGCAGCGCGCGTGGATATCCTAACCATTGCGCCAGTTCCTCCTCTAACGCCTGGTGCGCCACGGAATAACCGCTGATATGACCCGACCCGCCGCTGCCGACGCCAAAACGCGTCGCTGCCTGTTGCCAGGCGCGAATAATCTGCGGATGTTGACTTAAGCCGAGGTAATCATTGCTGGAAAAGTTAAGATACTGTCGCCCGTTCGCTACCAGCCAGCGTCCGGCGCCCTGCGACACCACATAGCGGCGGCGCAACGTATCCGTCGCCCGACGCGCCGTCAGCGCATCGTCGACGCGTTGTTGCCAACTCATAAGGCTGCCGCGTTGTAATAATCATCGGTGTCAGGCGTCATCAGCGTCTGCTCCAGACGTTGCTGCTGCTCGTTATCGCCCGCCAGCACCCTGGTCTGCTGCGGATTCAGTCCCAGCTTACGGAATAACTGCAGATCCTTGTCCTCTGCCGGATTTGGCGTAGTTAACAATTTGCAGCCATAGAAAATCGAGTTCGCCCCGGCCATAAAGCACATCGCCTGGGTCTGCTCGTTCATCTGTTCACGCCCTGCGGAAAGACGCACGTATGAGGTCGGCATCATGATGCGCGCCACGGCGATAGTACGAATAAAATCAAACGCATCCACGTCATCGTTATCCGCAAGCGGTGTGCCTTTCACCTTCACCAGCATGTTGATTGGCACGCTTTCCGGCGGCGTCGGCAGGTTCGCCAACTGCAACAACAGTCCGGCGCGATCGGTAACCGTTTCGCCCAGACCCACAATGCCGCCGGAGCACACTTTAATCCCTGCTTCACGGACTTTTTCCAGCGTGTCGAGGCGCTCCTGATAGGTACGGGTAGTGATGATATTGCCGTAAAACTCCGGCGAGGTATCGAGGTTGTGGTTGTAGTAATCCAGCCCGGCGTTAGCCAGACGCTGCGCCTGGCTCTCGTTCAACATGCCGAGCGTCATACAGGTTTCCAGCCCCATCGCTTTGACGCCCTGTACAATCTGCTCCAGATAAGGCATATCGCGTTCATGCGGATTCTTCCAGGCCGCTCCCATACAGAAGCGGGTCGAACCGGCGTTTTTCGCTTTACGGGCGGAGTCCAGTACCTGCTCTACCTCCATTAAACGCTCGGCTTCCAACCCGGTTTTATAGCGCGAGCTCTGCGGGCAGTATTTACAATCCTCCGGGCAGGCGCCGGTTTTGATCGACAGCAGCGTACTAACCTGTACCTGCTGCGGATCGAAATGCTGGCGATGAATTTGCTGCGCTTCAAACAGCAATTCCAGCAGTGGTTTTTCAAATAATTCGGTTACTTGCGACAGTGTCCAGCGTGGGTGGCGAGCCATCGGGCTTCTCCAAAATATGTTGTTTGTTTTTGATATGGTGTAGACTCGTAAACCTAAATCTTTTTAATTTGGTTTACAAGTCGATTATGACAACGGACGATCTGGCCTTCGATAAACGCCATATTTGGCATCCTTACACTTCCATGACCTCGCCGCTGCCGGTATATCCCGTTGAGCGGGCCGAAGGCTGCGAGCTGGTTCTCGCCTCGGGCGAACGCCTGATTGAGGGGATGTCCTCCTGGTGGGCGGCCATTCATGGTTATAACCACCCGCAATTGAATGCGGCGATGAAAGCGCAAATTGACGCCATGTCGCATGTCATGTTCGGCGGCATAACCCATACACCTGCGGTGAATCTGTGCCGTAAGCTGGTCGCGATAACGCCTGAGCCGCTGGAGTGTGTCTTTCTGGCCGACTCTGGTTCGGTGTCGGTAGAAGTGGCCATGAAGATGGCGCTGCAATACTGGCAGGCGCGCGGCGAATCGCGTCAGCGTTTTCTGACGTTTCGCCACGGTTATCATGGCGACACGTTCGGCGCGATGTCGGTGTGCGATCCGGATAACTCCATGCACAGCTTGTGGAAAGGCTATCTGCCGGAAAACCTGTTCGCGCCGGCGCCGCAAAGCCGGATGGATGGCGAATGGGATGAAAGCGACATCGCGCCATTTGCCCGCCTGATGGCCGCGCATCGCCATGAAATAGCCGCCGTGATTCTGGAACCTATCGTTCAGGGCGCGGGCGGGATGCGCATATATCATCCACAATGGCTCAGGCGTATTCGTAACATGTGCGATCGCGAAGGCATTCTGCTGATTGCCGATGAAATAGCCACCGGGTTTGGCCGTACCGGCAAACTGTTCGCCTGCGAGCACGCCGGGATCGCGCCGGATATTCTGTGTCTCGGCAAAGCCTTAACCGGCGGCACCATGACCCTCTCGGCAACGCTCACGACACGCCAGGTTGCAGAGACTATTAGCAACGGCGAGGCGGGGTGTTTTATGCATGGCCCGACGTTTATGGGGAATCCGCTGGCCTGCGCCGTCGCTTGCGCCAGCCTGACGCTGCTGGAAAGCGGCGAATGGCGTCAGCAGGTGGCGTCTATCGAGTCTCAGTTACGCGCTGAGTTAGCCCCCGCGCAAAGTTCGCCCTGGGTGGCGGATGTGCGGGTGTTGGGCGCGATTGGGGTGGTTGAAACCACGCACACGGTCAATATGGCGGCGCTTCAACGCTTCTTCGTCGGGCAAGGCGTCTGGATCAGGCCGTTCGGCAAGCTAATCTACCTGATGCCGCCCTACATTATTCGTCCGGATCAACTGCGCCGTTTGACCCAGGCGGTCAATGACGCGGTACACAATGAAACATTTTTTAGCCATTAATCAGCGGTAAGCGATGCTGCTTCTGGCTACACTTCTGGTGAGTCAAAAGGAGAGCGCATGAAACTTATCAGCAACGATTTGCGCGATGGAGATAAACTTCCTCATCGCCACGTTTTTAACGGTATGGGCTATGATGGCGATAATATTTCGCCGCATCTGGCCTGGGACGACGTGCCGATGGGCACCAAAAGTTTTGTCGTGACCTGTTACGATCCCGACGCGCCGACCGGCTCCGGCTGGTGGCACTGGGTGGTGGTGAACCTCCCGGCGGATACGCGCGTACTGACCCAGGGGTTCGGCTCAGGCCTGGTGGCCGTACCAGACGGCGTCATTCAGACGCGTACCGATTTCGGTAAAGCGGGCTACGGCGGCGCGGCGCCGCCTAAAGGGGAAACGCACCGCTATATCTTTACGGTTCACGCGCTGGACGTCGAGCGTCTTGACGTTGATGAAGACGCCAGCGGCGCGATGGTCGGCTTTAATGTGCATTTCCATTCGCTCGCCAGCGCCTCGATCACGGCGATGTTCAGTTAAACGCTGTGCCGGATGGCGGCGTAAACGTCTTACCCTGCCAACGGGTTGGGTAAGCCGAATACGCGCCGCGCCATCCGGCAGCATTCACATAAAGTCCGGCACCAGACGCTGTAACGCGCCTTGCGCCAGCAGCGCCGTCGCACACTCAATATCGGGCGCGAAAAAACGATCCTGCGTATAGTGCGCCACCTGCTCGCGCAGTGTCTGCCGCGCCTGTTCCAGTAACGGGCTGGAGGTTAACCCTTCCCGTAAATCTATCCCCTGACAGGCCGCCAGCCACTCCACGGCAATGATGCCGCGGGTATTCGCCGCCATTTCCCAGAGTCGCCGCCCTGCCGCCGGGGCCATTGAGACATGATCTTCCTGATTCGCCGAGGTCGGCAGGCTATCCACGCTGTGCGGGTGCGCCAGCGCTTTATTCTCGCTGGCGAGCGCCGCGGCGGTGACCTGGGCAATCATAAAACCGGAATTAACGCCGCCATTTTTCACCAGGAACGGCGGTAACTGCGACATATGTTTATCCATCATCAGCGCGATGCGCCGCTCCGATAGCGCGCCGATTTCCGCTATCGCCAGCGCCAGATTATCCGCCGCCATGGCAACCGGTTCAGCATGGAAGTTACCGCCGGAGATCACCTCCCCCGCATCGGCAAAGACCAGCGGATTATCGGATACCGCGTTGGCCTCAGCCAGCAGTACCTCTTTCGTCTGACGTAACTGGGTCAGACAAGCGCCCATTACCTGCGGCTGGCAGCGAAGGGAATACGGGTCCTGAACTTTATGACAGTGGTGATGTGATTCAGCAATGGCACTGGTATCGGTCAGCAGGTGCCGGAACAACCGCGCGACGTCAATTTGCCCCTGTTGTCCGCGCGCGGCATGAATGCGCGCATCAAA
Organism: Salmonella sp. GDC200615; assembly: GCF_050574145.1. NCBI lineage: Bacteria > Pseudomonadati > Pseudomonadota > Gammaproteobacteria > Enterobacterales > Enterobacteriaceae > Salmonella > Salmonella sp. GDC200615. The sequence continues at coordinate 3,072,192 of NZ_CP192247.1, forward strand.
AGGACGGCGCGATCCCAGTACGGCTTCGGTAGTCAGCGCGCCGCAGACAACGGCGGAGGCAAATAACTCCTGTGCCTCAAACAAACCGCGCAGCGCGAAGGCCGTTGATGCCTGGGTGCCATTAAGCAGCGCCAGCCCCTCTTTGGCCGCCAGCGCGACAGGCTCCAGTCCGGCCTTTTTTAGCGCCGTCTGCGCCGGAAGCCATTCGCCCTGCCAGCGCGCTTTTCCTTCGCCAAGCAGCGTCAGCGACAGATGCGCCAGCGGCGCTAAGTCGCCCGACGCGCCAACCGAGCCTTTTGCCGGAATCAGCGGATACACGCCGGCATTCACCAGAGCGATGAGCGCTTCTATCACGCTCAACCGAATTCCGGAAAACCCGCGCGCCAGGCTATTGATTTTCAATACCATGATCAGACGCACCATCGCGTCATCCAGTGGGTCGCCTACGCCCGCGGCGTGAGACAGCACCAACGATCGCTGTAGATTTTGCAAGTCTTCATCAGCGATGCGCGTCTGCGCCAGCAGGCCGAAACCGGTGTTGATGCCGTAGGCGGTACGCCCTTCGGCAACGATATCATTGACGCACGCGACGCTGGCGTTAATGCCGTCAATGGCGCTGGCGTCCAGCCGAAGCTGTACCGGATGACGCCAGACATCGTACAGTTGAGAGAGGCTTAACTGCCCCGGAGTGAGTGTCATGGTGTTCATATCAGCCTTTCCCCTGCGTCGCCGCAACCATCGGTAAATTCAGACCTTGCTCAACAGCGCATTCCACCGCGAGATCATATCCGGCATCGGCATGGCGCATGACGCCCGTCGCCGGATCGTTGTGTAACACGCGGCGAATACGCGCGGCGGCCTCGTCAGTGCCATCACAGACAATCACCATACCGGCGTGTTGCGAAAACCCCATTCCCACCCCGCCGCCATGATGGAGCGATACCCATGTCGCCCCGCTGGCGGTATTCAGCAACGCATTTAACAGCGGCCAGTCGGAAACCGCGTCGGAACCGTCGCGCATCGCTTCGGTTTCACGGTTAGGGCTGGCGACAGAGCCGGAATCCAGGTGATCGCGGCCAATCACAATGGGCGCGGATACCTCGCCGCAACGCACCATTTCGTTGAACGCCAGCCCCAGTTTTTGCCGCCACTCCAGGCCTACCCAGCAGATACGCGCCGGTAACCCCTGAAAATGAATGCGCTCGCGCGCCATATCCAGCCAGTGATGCAGATGTTTATCCTCAGCCACTATCTCTTTGACTTTGGCATCGGTTTTATAGATATCCTGCGGATCGCCGGACAGCGCCACCCAGCGAAACGGCCCGATACCACGACAGAACAGCGGACGAATATAGGCTGGCACAAATCCCGGAAAATCAAAGGCGTTTTCCACCCCCATCTCTTTCGCCATCTGACGAATATTGTTGCCATAGTCAAAGGTCGGCACGCCCATTTTACTGAACGCCAGCATCGCCCGAACATGCGCCGCCATGGAACGTTTTGCTGCCTGCATCGTCCCGTGGGGATCGGATTGCGCGTTTTTCTGATACTCCTCCCAGCGCCAGCCGGAGGGTAAATAGCCATGTAGCGGATCGTGGGCGCTGGTCTGATCGGTCACCAGGTCCGGGCGCACGCCGCGATTAACCAGTTCCGGCAGGATATCCGCCGCGTTCGCGCACAGGGCGACGGACACGGCTTTCCCCTCGCGGGTGTAGCGCGTAATGCGGGCCAGCGCGTCATCCAGCGTGGCGGCCTGCTCATCCACGTAACGAGTACGCAGACGAAAATCGATACGGCTTTGCTGGCATTCAATCGTCAGCGAACACGCTCCGGCCAGCGTCGCGGCTAGCGGTTGCGCGCCGCCCATGCCGCCCAGTCCGGCGGTCAGCACCCAGCGTCCCGCCAGCGTGCCGTTATAGTGCTGACACCCCGCCTCGACAAAGGTTTCGTATGTTCCCTGCACGATTCCCTGACTGCCGATATAGATCCAGCTTCCGGCCGTCATTTGACCGTACATCGCCAGCCCTTTCGCATCCAGTTCGTTAAAGTGTTCCCATGTCGCCCAGTGGGGAACCAGGTTGGAGTTGGCGATTAATACCCGCGGCGCGTTGTCGTGCGTTTTAAATACGCCGACCGGTTTGCCAGACTGAATAAGCAACGTTTCGTCCGCCTCCAGCCGGGTGAGCGCATCAACAATAGCGTCATAGCATTCCCAGTTGCGCGCGGCGCGACCAATCCCGCCGTAGACCACCAACTCATGCGGATTTTCCGCCACGTCAGGATCGAGATTATTCATTAACATCCGCAGCGGGGCTTCTGTCAGCCAGCTTTTCGCCGTTAATACCGTGCCTCGGGGCGCGCGGATAGTCTGCTGACGATACTTGCTTTCAGGCATAGCAATGACTCCTCATTATTATCGGTCTGCCATCGCCAAATAACGCTAAAACGCCACTATCAGGCACCGCCGCAGACCCACAGATAAGAATCAGACATATACTTGTCTATACAAGTAAGCACAAGAATAGAATTAACAAAAATGATACAATTTTGTTATATTGTGTCAGCAATCACGTTTTCCGGCAGCGGCCCGCTCAGGAGATAAATCGTCCCTGTAGCCGATAGCGCGACCCGGGGAAAAGTAAGCGGGCGTGAGAAACAATCCGCGACGCGGACCAGGTTGTACGACGAATGAGCAGACAAGGCTCATGCTCTTTGATAGTTAACCACGCGCACTCTTGCGCCGTGGCGCGCACCGCCTCCACAATATGTTCCCCTTCCGTTAGCGGCACGATCCGCGACAAATAAGCGTGCGGCGTGGTCTGACGGTAATCCTGCGTCAGGTAATCCACGGCAATATCCGCATTCACGCAGCGATCTTCAATTTGTACCGGCAGATCGTTTTCATAATGCACCATGATGGAATGGAAAATGACATCGCTCTCATTGACGTTGAGAGCGCTGGCCTGGATGGCGTTTGCCCGCACGCGCTCCAGCGTGAGCACCTCACAACGATGCTGATGACGGCGGGCGGCAATCTCCTCGGCGATACTGCGGACTTCAAACAGCGCGGACTGGCCTTTCGGTTCGGCGACAAACGTCCCCACGCCCTGTAAACGCACCAGCCACCCTTCATCCGTCAGCTCACGCAGCGCCCGGTTGATGGTCATTCGGCTAAAGCCATACTGAGCGACCAGTTCAGCTTCCGACGGAATGCGATCGTGCGGCTGCCAGACGCCGCCGGCTATTTTTTTACAGATGTCCTGTTTCACCGTTTCGTAAAAAGGCGCAGGTGCAGAACGGGAGCGGGATGAATACATGCGTGAAGCCTTCCTTATGCGGAGAGTGTTTTCCGGATGACAGATTAACGCCACCAGTGCGCGATTTGCCAGCCAAGCCGCGCCGCCACGCGCGCCGCTGCGCCATCTTCATCAAAGCGTGGATTAAACTCAACCAGATCCGCCGCCTGTAATTTTCCGCTGCGGCAAACCGGCTCAATTAAACGCAGAACCTGTATCAGCGGCACGCCCAGCGCTGCGGGAGCGGAGACGGCCGGCATTTCCCAGACAGGCAATACGTCGAGATCGATAGTCAGATAAATTTTATCCACCTTGTCGATAAACTGCGTCATCTGCGCCAGCGCGTCATGGCAGTCAAGATCCTCCACCACGGTAACATTCCGCCACTGCGCTTCCCGCCACAACGCCTGCGTATTCGCCGCACGGCTCACGCCGAAACAGGCATAATGAAACGCGCGGCTCTGCGCGTCGCATAGCTGCGCCAGTTGACGAAACGGCGTCCCGGATGTTGCCCGGTCGGTCTGACGGAGATCCAGATGCGCATCAAGATTAATGATACCTACGCTTTCCTGCGCAAACGCGTCCAGCACCCCCGCGCCGTGTCCAAACGCGGTTTCATGCCCACCGCCCAGCACCAGCGTGCGCATCCCGGCCCGCGGACAGCGGCTTACCGCATCGCGCAAGGCCTGCTGCGCGCCTTCCAGATCGGGCGTAGGCGCAACCCAATTGCCTAAATCCACTAGCCGTTCATGTCCCTGGTGGCTGGCCATATTCGCCAGCGCTTTACGCAACGCATCCGGGGCGCCTGCCGCGCCGGGACGCCCTGCATTGCGTTTTACCCCCTCGTCGCAGGCAAATCCCATTAACGCGATCTTTTGCTGCCAGTTTTCGGGGGAAAAGGTCTCGCTGCGCGTGACGGTCTGAAACAGACGCCGCGCATCCGGCGCTTCTATACTGTCATCGCGCCCCTGCCAGAGCGCCGGAGAAGCCGGATACCATTGCGTCATGAGATTTGTCCTCTGTATACCCGCTGATATAAAGGATTACGCCCCGGCTCATACACAACCTCTACCGGCTGTTCAGCATCCCACACCACAAAATCCGCCCGGTAGTCGGCCCTGAGCTGCCCATGCGTCGCCTGTCTTCCCAGCGCACGAGCGGCATGGCGCGTAACGCCCGCCCATGCCTCTTCCGACGTCAGACCAAACTGTACGCAGGCCATATTCATCGCCAGATGCAAACTGCAAAACGGGCTGGTGCCGGGATTGAAATCGCTGGCGACGGCGACAGGCACCTGATAGCGGCGCAGCAGTTCCACCGGCGGGCGCTGCGTCTCGCGCAGAAAATAAAACGCGCCAGGCAACAACACGCCGACAGTACCGCCGTCACGCATCGCCGCGACGCCCGCTTCATCAAGATATTCGATATGATCCGCCGATAAACCCTGATAGCGACTCACCAGCTGCGCGCCGCCCAACAGCGAAAGCTGCTCAACATGGCCTTTAACGGGAATACCTAACGCCTTCGCCGTCTGCAATACGCGCTCACTCTGCGCCACATTAAAGCCGACGCTCTCGCAAAAGAGGTCTACCGCATCAAATAACCCTTTTTGCCAGAGCTGCGGAATCATCGTCTCGCAGACCAGAGTGATGTAGCCGTCCGGGTCGTCACGATACTCCGCTGGCGTAGCATGAGCGGCCAATAGCGTGGGGCTAATGTCGATAGCGTTTTCGGCGGCAAGTTTTGCAGCAACGCGCAACAGCTTTTCTTCTGTCGCCAGCTCCAGGCCATAGCCGGATTTAATCTCCAGCAGCGTAACGCCTTCGCTGGCAAGGCGCATCATGCGTTCGCGCGCCAGCAGGTAGAGCGTCTCCTCCGCACAGGCGCGGGTTGCTGATACCGTCGCGTTAATGCCGCCGCCCTGAGCGCTAATATGCTGGTATGACGCGCCGTTAAGCCGCTGCTCCCACTCTGCGGCGCGGTTACCGGCAAACACCAGATGCGTGTGGCAATCGATAAGTCCCGGGGTTACCAGTCGTCCCTGCATATCATGGATATTGTCCCCACTGACAGGAAGCTGCGTCTCTGGCACGATATCGCAAATATGCCCTTCGCGTACAATCAGCGCCTGGTTATCCACCAGCCCGTACGGGGCTTGCCGCTGCGGGTCCATTGTCGCCAGCCTGATGTTTCGCCAGACAGTATCGCCCGGTAAAAGTTGCCGCATTCCTGTCGCTCTCTTGCCTGTCATGAGTTGTATAGACATTTATTTTCTTTCTGCTCCGGATTGTCAACTCAAAGCGCGAAAGTTGTTGCTTAATTGTGATAAAACTATCTGATGCTACAGGTGTTTCCGGCCTGAAAAGGAACTTTTTACCTTTTCGCCTTCCCGTTTCGTTCAACTTAGTATAAAAAAGCAGGCTTCAATGGATGTCATTTAACTTTTTCAAGCCCGGAGCAACCTGTGAATACATTATCGGTTTCCCGTCTGGCGCTGGCACTGGCTTTTGGCGTGACGCTGAGCGCCTGTAGCTCTACGCCACCCGATCAGATCCCTTCCGATCAAACCGCGCCTGGCACCGCCTCGCGCCCAATTCTGTCGGCAAATGAAGCGAAAAACTTCGTTGCGGCGCGCTATTTTGCCTCCCTGACGCCGAATACCGCCCCGTGGTCGCCGTCGCCGATTACCCTGCCCGCACAGCCTGACTTTGTGGTGGGGCCGGCAGGTACGCCAGGCGTTACGCACACCTCGATTCAGGCCGCGGTCGATGCGGCAATGGTTAAACGCACGAACAAACGCCAGTACATTGCTATTATGCCGGGCGACTATCAGGGGACCGTGTATGTTCCCGCCGCGCCGGGAAGTCTGACCCTGTACGGGACCGGTGAAAAACCGATCGATGTGAAAATTGGGATGGCGATTGATGGTGAAATGAGCGTCGCTGACTGGCGCCGCGCGGTGAATCCCGGCGGGAAATATATGCCTGGTAAACCCGCCTGGTATATGTTCGATAACTGCCAAAGCAAACACGCCGCGACGATCGGTGTGATGTGTTCTGCCGCGTTCTGGTCGCAGAATAACGGTCTGCAGCTACAAAATCTGACCATCGAGAACACGCTAGGCGACAGCGTCGATGCCGGAAACCATCCGGCGGTGGCGTTGCGTACCGATGGCGACAAAGTCCAGATTAACAAGGTCAATATCCTTGGCCGCCAGAACACCTTCTTTGTGACCAACAGCGGCGTGCAGAACCGTCTGCAAACCGATCGCCAGCCGCGTACGCTGGTGACGAACAGCTATATTGAAGGCGATGTGGATATGGTTTCCGGACGCGGCGCCGTGGTGTTCTATAACACCAACTTCCAGGTCGTCAACTCCCGCACACAGCAGGAAGCCTACGTCTTCGCCCCGGCGACGCTGTCCAATATTTACTATGGCTTTTTGGCGATCAACAGCCGCTTTAACGCCTCCGGCGATGGCGTTGCGCAGCTTGGCCGCTCGCTGGATGTCGACGCCAACACCAACGGTCAGGTCGTGATCCGCGACAGCGTGATTAACGAGGGCTTCAACGTTGCCAAACCGTGGGCCGACGCGGTCATCTCGAAACGTCCGTTTGCTGGAAATACGGGGACCGTGGATGACAAAGACGAGGTGCAGCGTAATCTGAACGACACTAACTACAACCGCATGTGGGAATACAACAACCGCGGTGTAGGCAGTAAAGTAGTGGCGGAACCTAAGCAGTAATCACCGTTCCGGTTCAGGCTTATAAACGGGCCGCCGCAGCAGATGTGGCGGCCCGTGGTTTTACTGCAAGCAATGTTTATTGAAATTAATCAGGCATCCCGCCTTGATGAGTTCCAGCCCGCCTCCATCCGGCACACAGCGCTTTAGTACGCGTTCACCACAACCCACATTGGCCCCTGGCCGACGGCATAACGGCCTTTTTCCGTCAGCAACCCCTGAGTGCCCGTAATTTCATAGACCGCGATATGATGTGATTTTTGACCCGCAGCAATCAGGTATTTTCCGCTATTGTCGATATTAAAGCCGCGCGGTTGGGCTTCCGTCGGCTGGAAGCCTTCAACGCTCAGTACGCTGCCATCTTCGGAGACACTAAAGACGGTAATCAGACTGGCGGTGCGGTCACAGGCATACAGATGCCGTCCATCCGGCGTAATATGAATATCCGCCGCCCAGCGGGTATCGGAAAAATCGGCGGGCATCATATCCAGCGTTTGCACGCACTCTATCTCGCCATGCGGATTTTTAAGCTGCCAGACATCCACCGAACTGTTCAGTTCATTGACGCAATACGCATATTGTCGATTCGGGTGGAAGACCATATGACGCGAGCCTGCCCCTTCAACTGTATTTACTTCCGCCGGCTCCTGGGCCACCAGATGGCCGTCATCGCTTAGCGTAAACAGACAAATGCGATCCTGTTTTAGCGCAGGCACCCACAGGGTACGGTTATCAGGCGTAATATTTGCCGAGTGGCAGCCGTCCAGCCCCTCCACCACATCCACCAACTCAACCGGCAGGCCATCCTGTAAGCGCGTCACGCTGACATTACCGGCGTTATACGATCCGACAAAGACAAAACGACCATGATGATCGGTAGAAATATGGGTCGGGCTACCCGGCAGGGCGGATTCGGCGGCAAACGTCAGCGCGCCATCATCCGGCGCAATACGATACGCCAGGACACGAAACTCCGGGCGCACGCCGACATAGAGGTAGCGTTTATCCGGACTGACCACCATCGGCTGAACCTGACCGGGCACATCCACGACCTGCACCAGCGTCAGAGTCCCTTCGTGGTTCAGGCTCCAGACGTGAATTTGCTGACTCTCAGGGCTGGCGGTATAGACTGTTTGTTTCATGAATACTCCTTTGCATATGGCATGTAGCTGCAATAACAGGACACAGCTTAACGTAGTCGCTTTTGACGGCGAATGCTGAATTCAGACGCAGAATTTTGTCTGCTTACCGTCCCGGTGTACCATGCCGACAGACGGAATTATTACTCTTAATCTGGAAAAAATTATGACTGCACGCGTGATTGCCCTCGATTTAGACGGAACATTATTAACCCCGCATAAAACCTTACTCCCCTCCTCGCTTGAAGCGCTATCACGCGCCAAAGAGGCGGGCTTTCAACTTATCATTGTCACGGGTCGCCATCACGTTGCTATTCATCCTTTTTATCAGGCGCTGGCGCTGGAAACACCTGCTATTTGCTGCAACGGCACCTATTTGTATGATTATCAAGCTAAAACTGTCCTGGATGCCGATCCTATGCCCGTGGATAAGGCGTTGCAGTTGATTGATTTACTGGATGAGCATCAGATTCACGGCCTGATGTATGTTGATGACGCTATGCTTTACGAACACCCAACCGGTCACGTCGTGCGTACCTCCCGGTGGGCGCAGACCTTGCCGCCGGAGCAACGTCCGACCTTTACACAGGTCTCTTCGTTGGCGCAGGCGGCGCGCGACGTGAATGCCGTGTGGAAGTTTGCGCTTACCGATGAAGATATTCCCAGGCTACAGCGGTTCGGTCAGCATGTTGAACAGGCGCTTGGCCTGGAGTGCGAATGGTCATGGCACGATCAGGTGGATATCGCGCGCAAAGGCAACAGTAAAGGCAAGCGCCTTACCCAGTGGATAGAAGCGCAGGGAGGGTCAATGAAAAATGTGATCGCTTTCGGCGATAACTACAACGACATCAGTATGCTGGAGGCGGCAGGCACCGGCGTTGCGATGGGCAACGCCGATGAGGCGGTGAAAGCGCGCGCTGACGTTGTGATCGGCGATAACACTACCGATAGCATCGCCAAATTTATTTACACCCACCTACTATAGTCAGGCGGTGATAGAAACGCTTTTCACCTGCGCGTAAAGCCACAGGCCAGGCTTGATATTCAGCTCATCCCTGGCCCACGGGCTTATTCGCGCCCACAGCGTTCTGCCGCCTATCTCAAGCTGGATTTCCACCTGTCCGTTATCGTCATAACAATTCGCCACTTTTGCCCGCAATACGTTGCGGATACTGGTCTGCTGCGGCGGCTGTAGTACCAGCGAGACATCCGACGCCTGTATACGAATACGCAGTGTGGATTGCAGCGGCTGATTGAGTTTATTTACCCACAGGTGCTGGTCGCCAAGCGCCAGGGCGGTCATGGCATAATGTGGGTGATGCTCCAGCACGCTAACTTTCAGAATACTGCTCTGTTGCTCTTTCGGCAGCCACGGGTGCATAACGCTGCTTCCCCAGACTTCTTCCAGCGGGCCAAACGCTTTAACCTGTCCATCCTCCAGCACCATGACTTTATCCGCCAGGTGGAGAATTTCATCGAGAGAATGGCTGACATACAGCATGGGAATATTGATTTCCCGCGCCAGCCGTTGCAGGTACGGCAGTAATTCGCGTTTACGCGGGATATCCAGCGAGGCCAACGGTTCGTCCAACAGCAGCAACTCCGGGGCGGTGAGCAATGCCCGGCCTATCGCTACGCGCTGTTTTTCTCCGCCGGACAAGCTCCCCGGCAGGCGATCAAGCAACGCTTCAATTCCCGGCAGCGACACCAGCTTATCAAACTGACCGGTCATGCTTTTCGCCATGCCGTAGCGCAAATTGCCGCGTACTTTGTAATGGGGGAACAGGCGCGCATCCTGGAAAACATAACCGATGCGGCGCTTTTCCGGCGTTAAACAGATACCGTTTTCCGCGTCATGCAACACCCGGCCATTCAGCGCGATGCGTCCTTTTTGCGGGCGAGTCAAACCGCTGATGGCATTAATCAGCGAGGTTTTTCCCGCGCCGGAGACGCCAAAGATAGCCGTGATCCCACTGGCTGGCAGCGTTTCGTTGAGGGTTAAACAGTGCGTTCCCAGCGTCTGGGAAAAATTAAGCTCCAGCATGGTTAGCGCCCCGTCCGTTCACGGCTAATCCGCGCCAGCCATTCAGAAATCAACAGCGAAATCAGCGCTAATACAATCGAAATCACGCACAGCCTCGCCGCCGCGCTCTCCCCGCCCGGCGTCTGGATCAAGGTATACATGGCGGAAGGTATGGTGCGGGTTTCGCCCGGAATATTAGAAACAAAGGTAATGGTCGCGCCAAATTCGCCAAGCGAACGGGCAAACGCCAGCACCGTACCGACAATAATGCCCGGCAGGGTAAGCGGTAAGGTGATAGTCAGAAAAACGCGCCAGCGCCCGGCGCCCAGCGTTCTGGCGGCCTGTTCAAGCTTGATATCCACCCCCTCCAGCGCCAGCCGAATGGCCCGCACCATCAGCGGGAAGGACATCACCGCCGCCGCCAGCACGGCGCCGCGCCAGCTAAAGGCAAACGTGAGACCGAACCAGTCATACAGCCACTGGCCAATAAACCCGCGTCGCCCCATCGACACCAGCAGCAGATAGCCGACCACCACCGGCGGCAGCACCAGCGGCAGATGCAGGACGCTATCAAGTAAGGCTTTGCCCGGAAACCGGCATCGTACCAGTAACCAGGCAAAAAAGATCCCAAACGGCAGGCTAAACAGCACGGCCAGGGAAGACACTTTCAGGCTAAGAAGGACAGCCTGCCATTCTGGATCGGTCAGTATCATTACTTCGTCGTAAATCCATAACGTTTAAAGATTGCCGAGGCCTGCGGTCCTTTCAGGTAATCATAGAACGCGCTGACGGTCGCATTTTTATGCCCCTCCACGATAGCGATGGGGTATTCCACTTTTTTATGTGAATCTTCCGGGAACGTCGCCACCACGTTGACCCCCTTGCTGGCAACCGCATCAGAACCATATACAATGCCCAAAGGCGCTTCGTTACGTTCGACCAGCGCCAACGCGCCGCGCACATCCTCGCCCGGCGCCAGTTTCGGTTCAAGCGTTTGCCATGCGCCCAGCTTTTGCAGCGCTTCTTTGGCATAAATTCCCGCCGGTACGTGTTGCGGATCGCCCACTGCCAGACGCCCGCCGTTCAACAGACGAATCCAGTCCGTTTTGTTGTCGATGGTAAACGGTTTCTGCTCGCTGGCTTTCGGCGCCACCACCACCAGGCTATTGCCAAGCAATGTTTCGCGCGTCGTGGTATCCACCGCTTTTTTATCGGCTGCGTAATCCATCCATTTCTGATCAGCAGAGATGAACAGGTCCGCCGGCGCGCCCGCTTCTATCTGGCGCGCCAGCGTTGAAGAGGAGGCGAATGAGGAGACCACATCCACATTTTTCTCTTTTTTATATTCTGCCGCAATGTCTTGCATCGCGTTCGTTAGCGACGCGGCGGCAAATACGGTGATCTTGCCTTCATCCGCCAGCGCATGACCGGCGATGACGAAAGATAATGTTGCCCCTGCGACCAGGCGTAACCAGGAATGCGCCATCTGTAACTCCTTGTGTGTTTCGTTATGTAAGCGACAATATAACGATAATCTCAGGGGTTTCCCAGCGGTTATTCATACCCATTAACGATTAAACACAGAAAATATCGGCAGGAAAAGCAGGATCTTGAGTAACAAAAACGCCCGACTGAGCGGGCGTTTGGGGAAATCAGCGGTTCTGTCTGGACTGGTCTTTCTGACCGATACCGGAAAAAATGTTGAACACCTCACCCAGACCGTAAATCAGACCGAGGATGATGGCCATCACTACCGGTACCATGATGACGGCGAATACCAGACTTTTTAATAACTCTAACATGGGCAACTCCAGATATAGTCCTTTTTGTATTTTAACCGCATCACACAGAAAAGCACTCCCCTTTTGTGCGGTCGGCTTTGCGCTGACGCGCTTTTCAGTCACAATAGTCTTTTTACCAGGAGCTGGTTATGCAGGCCGAAATCCTTCTTACCCTGAAACTTCAGCAAAAGCTTTTTGCCGATCCCCGACGTATCTCTCTGCTGAAACACATTGCGCTTTCCGGCTCTATTAGTCAGGGCGCGAAAGACGCGGGAATCAGCTATAAGAGCGCCTGGGATGCGATAAACGACATGAACCAGCTTAGCGAACATATGCTGGTTGAGCGCGCAACGGGCGGCAAAGGCGGCGGCGGCGCGGTATTAACCCGCTATGGTCAGCGTCTGATCCAGCTTTACGATTTGCTGGGCCAAATTCAGCAAAAAGCGTTCGATGTGTTAAGTGACGATGACGCCCTGCCGCTTGACAGTCTGCTGGCCGCTATTTCCCGCTTTTCACTGCAAACCAGCGCCCGAAATCAGTGGTTCGGCACCATTACCGCCCGCGATCGCGATCAGGTGCAACAGCATGTCGATGTGCTGCTGGCCGACGGCAAAACGCGGCTTAAAGTCGCGCTGACGGCGCAAAGCGGCGAGCGTCTCGGCCTGGAGGAAGGTAAAGAAGTGCTGATCCTGCTAAAAGCACCGTGGGTTGGCATTACCCGGGATGCAGCCGTTGCGCGCGCCGCTGACAATCAGTTGTCGGGAACGATCAGCCATATCGAGCGCGGCGCGGAACAGTGTGAAGTGTTGATGGCGCTGCCGGACGGCCAGACGCTGTGCGCCACGATACCGACTTCAGATGCCGCCACGTTAAAGGAAGGCGATGACGTGATTGCCTGGTTTAATGCGGACAGAGTGATTATTGCAACGTTGTGCTAAGCACATTGACATCCGTTGCCGAAAGACGTATCCCTGTCATTCATCGCTGCAAAAAATGGGATGCAAAATGTCATCGTTGCAAATTTCGCAAGGCACGTTTCGTCTGAGCGATACAAAAACACTTCATCTGGATTCGCTGACGCTCAATGCGGGCGATAGCTGGGCATTCGTTGGGGCTAACGGGAGCGGGAAGTCGGCGCTCGCCCGCGCGCTGGCGGGCGAACTGCCGTTATTAACTGGCGAGCGCCAGTGTCGGTTTACCCGCATTACTCGTCTGTCCTTTGAACAATTGCAAAAGCTGGTCAGCGATGAGTGGCAACGTAATAACACCGATATGCTCAGTCCTGGCGAAGACGATACCGGGCGCACTACCGCGGAAATTATTCAGGATGAAGTTCACCATCCTGCCCGCTGTGCGATGCTGGCGCAGCAGTTCGGCATTTCCACTTTACTCAACAGGCGTTTTAAATACCTTTCTACCGGCGAGACGCGAAAAGCGCTGCTGTGTCAGGCGCTGATGTCTGAGCCGGAGTTATTAATCCTTGATGAACCGTTCGACGGGCTTGACGTGACCGCCCGTCAACAACTGGCGCAACGCCTGACGGCGTTGAACCAGGCGGGTATGACCCTGGCGCTGGTACTCAACCGTTTTGATGAGATCCCGGACTTCGTGCAGTTTGCCGGCGTGCTTGCCGACTGTACGCTGGCGGAGACCGGAACGACGGCGGAGTTGCTGCAACGGGCGTTGGTTGCTCAACTCGCGCACAGCGAGCGTCTGACCGACGTACAATTACCCGAACCGGACGAACCTTCCGCCCGCCATGCGTTACCCGATGGCGAACCACGGATCGTACTTAACGATGGCGTAGTCTCGTATAACGATCGCCCTATCCTCCACCACCTAAGCTGGCGAGTCAATCCGGGCGAACACTGGCAGATCGTCGGTCCTAACGGAGCGGGTAAGTCTACGTTGCTTAGCCTTATTACTGGCGATCATCCGCAAGGCTACAGCAACGATCTTACGCTGTTCGGGCGGCGGCGAGGAAGCGGCGAAACAATCTGGGATATCAAAAAACATATCGGCTACGTCAGCAGCAGTTTACATCTGGATTACCGCGTCAGTACCACGGTGCGCAATGTCATTCTCTCCGGCTATTTCGATTCTATCGGCATTTACCAGGCCGTTTCAGACAGGCAACGAAAACTGGCGCAACAGTGGCTGGATATTCTGGGAATCGATAAGCGTACGGCGGATGCCCCCTTCCACAGTCTCTCCTGGGGACAGCAGCGGCTGGCGCTGATCGTGCGCGCTCTGGTTAAGCATCCGACAGTGTTGATTCTGGATGAGCCGCTGCAAGGGTTGGACCCGCTGAACCGCCAACTGGTACGCCGTTTTGTAGATGTATTAATTCGCCAGGGAGAGACCCAACTGCTGTTCGTTTCCCATCATGCAGAGGATGCGCCTGCCTGTATTACCCACCGGCTGGAATTTGTACCAGATGGCGAACGTTATAAGTACGTTTCCGGACGATGCAATAATTAAATGTATTATCAGAATGGCGCCGCGCGCCATTCTGGAACCACTCTCCTTTTATTAAGAATAATAATAACGGTCGATAAGCTTACTATCTCTTGAATCGCTGACCGCCTCATTGTCATAATAATCCTGAAATTTTCGACAATGATGTCGTATGTGAATATAAGGGATCCATTATGGCTTTTCGTTTTCCACAAATAATACTATTTTTACTGGCAGCCATGTTATTTTGCCCCAGCAGTTATGCTGAGCAAAAGCCGACCGCTGCGCAGGAAGCGCGTAAAACCGCCGTTGAGGTCGCTGTTGAAGGCATGAGTCGCGCCGCCGTTGCGGGTCCGACAAAGATTAGTTTAGGTGATAAAGCCACGCTTAATCTGCCGGAAGGATTTACCTGGATACCCGCAAAAGAAGCGGCGGTATTTATGCGTGAAATTGGTAACTATGTTGACGATGAATATTTTTACGGCCTCGTATTTAAAAAGGAAATGAATGGATTTATTTCTATCGAATATGATGATTCTGGTTATGTAAAAGATGATGATGCAAAAAACTGGGATGCCGATGAATTAATGGATAACCTGCGCAAAGGCACAAAAGAAGCGAATAAAGATCGTATTGCAAAAGGCATTGAGCCGATAGAAATTATTGGCTGGATCGAGAAGCCTACCTACGATGCAACCAATCATCGTCTGATCTGGTCCGCCGCCATCCATGATATCGGCACCAACGAACCACTGAATGAACAAGGCGTGAACTACAACACCTATCTGCTGGGACGTGAAGGCTATTTTTCTTTAAATCTGGTGACCGACAGAGGCTCTGTTGACCACGAAATCCCTCTGGCGAAAAGAATTCTCAGTTCCGTCAAGTTCAACGCTGGACAACGCTACGCTGACTTCAACGAATCAACGGACAAAATAGCGGAGTATGGGCTCGCCGCGCTGATTGGCGGTATCGCGGCCAAGAAAGTAGGACTGCTTGCTATGCTCGGTATCGCGTTGCTTAAATTCTGGAAAGTGACCGCCATCGGCGTCGTCGCTGTCGGGGCGCTCGCCAGGAAGCTACTCTCGCGTAAAAAAGACTGACAGCTCTTGCCCCGTCCGTTTCATTCCCAGGCGCGTAACGCGCCTTTTTTTCGGATAAAAAACAGAAGCATTCTCAAGCCAGATGATTTGTAATCATTTAATCGATACAAATGCGTAAAATCACCAGTGTGTAAACGATTCCACTAATTTATTACATGTCACACTTTTCGCATCTTTGTTATGCTATGGTTATTCCATACCATAGGCTTAACGGAGCGAATTATGAGAGTATTGGTTACAGGTGGTAGCGGTTACATTGGAAGTCATACCTGCGTACAGTTGCTGCAAAATGGTCATGACGTCGTCATCCTCGATAACCTCTGCAACAGCAAGCGCAGCGTGCTGCCCGTGATTGAACGTCTGGGCGGTAAGCACCCGACCTTTGTCGAAGGTGATATTCGCAACGAAGCGCTTATAACCGAAATTCTGCACGATCACGCGATTGATACCGTGATTCACTTTGCCGGCCTGAAAGCCGTCGGCGAATCGGTCGCCAGGCCGCTGGAGTACTATGACAACAACGTCAACGGTACGCTGCGGTTGGTCAGCGCCATGCGTGCGGCCAACGTTAAAAACCTTATTTTTAGCTCCTCCGCCACCGTTTATGGCGATCAGCCCAAAATTCCTTACGTCGAAAGTTTTCCTACCGGCACGCCGCAAAGCCCCTACGGCAAAAGTAAATTGATGGTAGAACAGATCCTCACCGATCTGCAAAAAGCCCAGCCGGAGTGGAGTATTGCGCTGCTGCGTTATTTCAACCCGGTCGGCGCGCACCCGTCGGGCGACATGGGAGAAGATCCGCAAGGTATTCCGAATAACCTGATGCCCTATATCGCCCAGGTCGCCGTGGGTCGTCGCGAATCGCTCGCCGTTTTCGGCAATGATTACCCGACCGAGGATGGCACCGGCGTACGCGATTACATTCACGTTATGGACTTAGCCGACGGGCACGTCGTGGCGATGGAAAAACTGGCGGACAAATCCGGCGTACATATTTATAACCTCGGCGCGGGTGTCGGCAGTAGCGTCCTGGATGTGGTCAACGCCTTTAGTAAAGCCTGCGGTAAACCCATTAATTACCACTTCGCGCCGCGTCGCGACGGCGATCTCCCGGCGTATTGGGCGGATGCCAGCAAAGCCGATCGCGAGCTGAACTGGCGCGTCACCCGCACGCTTGACGAAATGGCGCAGGACACCTGGCACTGGCAGTCACGCCATCCGCAGGGATACCCAGATTAAGGACGTTGTTATGACCCCATTTAATCCCATCGATCATCCGCATCGCCGTTATAACCCGCTTACCGGCCAGTGGGTTCTGGTTTCGCCGCATCGCGCAAAACGCCCCTGGCAGGGGGCGCAGGAAACGCCGTCTCAGCAAATGCTGCCGGCCCATGATCCGGACTGCTTCCTGTGTGCGGGCAATACGCGTGTCACCGGCGATAAAAATCCCGATTACAAAGGGACTTACGTCTTTACTAACGATTTCGCGGCGCTGATGGCCGACACGCCGGATGCGCCGGACAGCCACGATCCGCTGATGCGCTGTCAGAGCGCGCGCGGCACCAGCCGCGTGATCTGCTTTTCTCCCGATCACAGTAAAACGCTGCCGGAGTTGAGCCTGCCCGCGCTGACGGAAATCGTCAGAACCTGGCAGACGCAGACCGCCGAGTTAGGCAAAACCTATCCGTGGGTGCAGGTCTTTGAAAACAAAGGCGCGGCGATGGGCTGTTCGAACCCGCATCCGCATGGACAGGTCTGGGCCAACAGCTTCCTGCCGAATGAGGCCGAACGCGAAGATCGTTTACAAAAAGCCTATTTCGCCGAGCAGCGCTCGCCAATGCTGGTGGATTATGTCCAGCGGGAACTGGCGGACGGCAGCCGCACCGTGGTCGAAACCGAACACTGGCTGGCGGTGGTGCCTTACTGGGCGGCGTGGCCGTTCGAAACGCTACTGTTACCCAAAACGCATGTCCTGCGCATTACCGATTTAAGCGACGAGCAGCGCGACTCTCTGGCGCTGGCGTTGAAAAAGCTGACCAGTCGTTATGACAACCTGTTTCAGTGTTCCTTCCCCTACTCAATGGGCTGGCACGGCGCGCCGTTTAACGGTGAAGAAAACGCGCACTGGCAGTTGCACGCGCACTTTTATCCGCCGCTGCTGCGCTCTGCGACCGTCCGTAAATTTATGGTCGGCTATGAAATGCTGGCGGAAACCCAGCGTGATTTAACCGCAGAACAAGCGGCTGAACGCCTGCGCGCGGTCAGCGACATCCATTTTCGCGAATCCGGAGTATAAAAATGAATCTGAAAGAGAAAACGCGCGCGCTGTTTGCTGAAATTTTCGGCTACCCTGCTACCCACACGATTCAGGCGCCAGGCCGCGTCAATCTGATCGGCGAGCACACTGATTACAATGATGGTTTTGTTCTGCCCTGCGCTATCGATTACCAGACCGTAATTAGCTGTGCGCCGCGCGACGATCGTACCGTACGGGTGATTGCCGCCGATTACGACAATCAGGTGGACGAATTTTCACTGGATGCGCCGATCGTGACCCACGATAGCCAGCAGTGGTCTAACTATGTGCGCGGCGTAGTGAAACACCTGCAACAGCGTAACAACGCGTTTGGCGGCGTGGATATGGTCATCAGCGGCAATGTGCCGCAGGGCGCCGGGTTAAGCTCCTCCGCCTCGCTGGAAGTGGCGGTGGGCACCGTCTTCCAGCAGCTTTATCACCTACCGCTGGACGGCGCGCAAATTGCGCTCAACGGACAAGAGGCCGAGAACCAGTTTGTCGGCTGTAACTGCGGCATTATGGATCAGCTCATCTCTGCGCTCGGCAAAAAAGATCATGCGTTGCTGATTGATTGCCGTACGCTCGGCGCCAAAGCGGTTTCCATGCCGAAAGGTGTCGCCGTGGTGATCATCAATAGTAACTTTAAGCGCACGCTGGTGGGCAGCGAGTATAATACCCGCCGTGAACAGTGCGAAACCGGCGCCCGTCTCTTCCAGCAGCCGGCCCTGCGCGATGTCAGCCTTGAGGCGTTCAATGCCGTTGCCAGCGAACTGGACCCGGTAGTCGCAAAACGCGTTCGCCATGTATTGAGCGAAAATGCGCGCACCGTTGAAGCGGCAAGCGCGCTGGAGAAAGGTGATTTGCAACGTATGGGCCAACTGATGGCGGAGTCCCATGCCTCAATGCGCGATGATTTCGAAATTACCGTCCCGCAGATAGACACACTGGTAGACATCGTCAAAGCGACCATCGGCGATCAAGGCGGCGTGCGCATGACCGGCGGCGGCTTCGGCGGGTGTGTTGTCGCGCTGATCCCGGAAGATCTGGTTCCCGCTGTGCAGCAGGCCGTTGCGCAACAGTACGAAGCGAAAACCGGAATCAAAGAAACCTTTTATGTATGCAAACCGTCACAAGGAGCAGGACAGTGCTAAATGAAACGCCCGCACTGGCCCCCGATGGTCAACCGTACCGCCTGCTAACCCTGCGCAACAGCGCAGGGATGGTGGTAACGCTGATGGACTGGGGAGCCACTCTTCTTTCCGCCCGTATTCCGCTGTCTGACGGCAGCGTTCGGGAAGCATTGCTGGGCTGCGCCAGCCCGGAACACTACCCTGAACAGACGTCATTCCTCGGCGCCTCTATTGGCCGTTACGCGAACCGTATCGCCAATAGCCGCTATACGTTTGCCGGCGAAACCGTACAGTTAAGCCCAAGTCAGGGCGAGAACCAGCTACACGGCGGACCGGAAGGCTTTGACAAGCGCCGCTGGCAAATTGTGAACCAGAACGATCGCCAGGTATTATTCGCGCTCACCTCTGATGACGGCGACCAGGGCTTTCCTGGACATCTTTGCGCCACGGCGCAATATCGTCTGACCGATGACAATAGAATATCCATCACCTACCGGGCGACGGTCGATAAACCCTGTCCGGTGAATTTGACCAACCACGTCTATTTTAATCTGGACGGCGATCGGACCGACGTGCGCCAACATAAGCTGCAAATTCTGGCGGATGAGTATCTGCCGGTAGATGAATCCGGTATTCCACGCCAGGGGCTAAAATCGGTAGCCAATACCTCGTTTGACTTCCGGATGCCAAAAGTCATTGCCAGTGAATTTCTCGCCGATGACGATCAGCGCAAGGTTAAAGGCTACGATCATGCTTTCCTGCTACAGACGCAGGGTGATGGCAAAAAGCCGGCGGCCCGTCTGTGGTCACAGGATGGAAAGCTACAAATGATGGTTTACACCACCGCCCCGGCGTTGCAGTTTTATTCCGGCAATTATCTGGCGGGTACACCTTCCCTCGGGCCGGAACCTTATGCCGACTGGCAAGGGCTGGCGCTGGAAAGCGAACTGCTGCCGGACAGTCCGAATCATCCTGAATGGCCGCAGCCTGACTGTATCCTTCGCCCTGGCGAGGAGTACGCCAGCCTGACCGAGTATCAGTTTATTCCGTTCTAACGATATGCCGCTACATGCCCGATGACGCAAGCTTATCGGGCCTACGCGCCATTGCCCTGCTCAAACCTCCACCACTTAAAGACAAAATCGCAACTCTGAGTTCACAAGAACCTTACACTGCGCCACTATTTTCGCTATGGTTATGCGTAAGCATTGCCGCCAACACCTCGCGGCAATATAATGAGAATTATTATCATTACATATGATTTATAGGAGTGAGAGTATGGCTGTAACTAAGCTGGTTCTGGTACGTCACGGTGAAAGTCAATGGAACAAAGAGAACCGTTTCACCGGCTGGTATGATGTTGACCTGTCTGAAAAAGGCGTAAGCGAAGCAAAAGCAGCGGGTAAACTGCTAAAAGAAGAAGGTTTCAGCTTTGATTTTGCCTACACTTCCGTACTGAAACGCGCTATCCATACGCTGTGGAACGTACTGGATGAACTGGATCAAGCGTGGCTGCCGGTGGAAAAATCCTGGAAACTCAATGAACGTCACTATGGCGCGTTGCAGGGGCTGAACAAAGCGGAAACGGCAGAAAAATATGGTGACGAGCAGGTTAAACAGTGGCGCCGCGGTTTTGCCGTGACGCCGCCGGAACTGACCAAAGATGATGAGCGTTATCCGGGTCACGATCCACGTTATGCCAAACTGAGCGAGAAAGAGCTGCCGTTGACCGAAAGTCTGGCGCTGACCATCGACCGCGTTATTCCTTACTGGAACGACACCATCCTGCCGCGTATGAAGAGCGGTGAGCGCGTGATCATCGCCGCTCACGGTAACTCATTGCGTGCGCTGGTGAAATACCTGGATAACATGAGTGAAGATGAGATCCTTGAGTTAAACATCCCGACCGGCGTGCCGCTGGTGTATGAGTTCGACGAAAACTTCAAGCCGCTCAAACATTACTATCTGGGCAACGCTGACGAAATCGCCGCGAAAGCGGCTGCCGTGGCGAATCAGGGTAAAGCGAAGTAATCACCTTTGCCGGATGGCGGTATAACTGCCTTATCCGGCCTACGAGCAATGGGTAGGCCGGATAAGCGCAGCGCCATCAGGCAATATGTCTTAAACAGCGATCACGCCGTCCAGCACCACCTGCAATTTCCCCTGCGAACAGCGCTCCACGCGTCCTCGTACCCGGTACACTTCAGCCAGACGCTCCGCAGTAATCACCGTCTCCGGCGCGCCGCTGGCGACCAGCCTGCCGTCTTTTAGCATCAGGACATGGTCACCATGACGCAGTGCAATATTAATGTCATGCGCCACGACTATCGTTACCCTATTTTGCGCCTGGGTATCCCGACGCACGAGATCCATTACGTGAAACTGATAGTTTAAATCCAGCGCGCTGAGCGGCTCATCCAGCAACAGAAGTTCAGGGCGACGAATCAGCGATTGCGCCAGACCCACTAACTGCCGCTGACCGCCGGAAAGCTGGTCGAGATACTGCAACGCCAGATGCGTTATGCCCAATTGCTCAAGGATAGCCAGTATCTGCGCTCTGCCCTGCGCATTGTCTCTGCCGCCTGATGCCCGCAGTACCACGATAATCGACTCCAGTACATGCAGATGTACGCCCTGCGGTAATGACTGCGGCAAAAACACAACTTTCTGCGCCCGCTCGGCAAACGATAACGACATGAGATCTTCGCCATCAAGCAGCGCCTCGCCGTCGGCGTTATTCAGCCCGGCCAGCGAACGTAGTAACGTCGATTTACCACAGCCGTTCGGCCCCAGCAAAATGGTAATTTTCCCGCGCGACAGTAAGGGAACGTTGAGATCTGCAATAACCGGCTGAGTGGAATAGCCGGCGCTAAATGAGCGGAGCATTAACCCGCGCATCAGAGACTCCCCCGATGTCGCAATACAATGCTTAAAAAGAACGGAACCCCGACCAGCGAGGTGACAATCCCCACCGGCACCATGACGCCCGGAATACTATTTTTCGCCGCAATAGAGGCCAGCGATAACACCAGCCCGCCTATCAGCACGCTGCCCGGAAGGTAGAAACGGTGATCTTCCCCCAAAAGTATTCGTGCAATGTGCGGTGCAACGAGACCAATAAAACCAATCGGCCCGACGAAAGCTACCGCCAGCGCTGATAACAAGCTGATACGCAACAATGACAGCAGGCGTAAACGGCGGACATGAATCCCAAAGCTCATCGCCCTCTCTTCGCCCAGACGTAATGCCGTGAGTTGCCAGGCGCTTCGTAACGCGCAAAAAAGCACAGCAATAAACACCACGGCCAGTACGCCCAATTTTTCCCACGACGCGCGGACCAGGCTCCCCATCGTCCAGAATACCAGCCCCTGCAGCGTATCTTCATCAGCCACAAACTGCATAATGGCGACCAACGCGTTAAAGGTGAATACCAGTGCAATACCGAACAACACCACTCCGGATGCGGCGACGCCTGTCCAACGGGTAATACCGTCCAGGAGTAACGCGGATAAAAGCGCAAAGATGAACGCATTGGCCGGGATAAACCAGGCGGCAGGAATACCGGGAATACCGATCCCCAACACAATCGCCAGCGCAGCGCCAAAAGCCGCCGCGGACGATACGCCGAGGGTAAACGGCGTCGCCAGCGGATTATTTAAAATGGTTTGCATTTCGGCGCCCGCTAACCCTAACGCCATGCCCACCAGTAGGGCCATCAGGGCATAGGGTAAACGAATATCCCAGACAATAACGTGTATGCCCGCATTCACCTTTTCCGGTTGAAAAAGCGCCTGCCATAGCGCACTGAGCGGTAAACCAGAAGACCCACAGGTTACATCCACCATCAGTGAAGTCATCATCGCCAACGCAATAGCTAACATGAGCACAGCCCGTTTGCGTATGATCTGGCGATAGCGCGGAATGACGGGCGTGGAAGCGAGAGCGGGGGCTAAAAGTGATTTGTCCTGACAGGTCATGGTTCGGGCTACGTTATTAATCAGAGGAGAATTATAGCGCCGAATTATTTCGTTATATATTTATTTATATTTCGATTAATGACACGGTGGCCTATCTCACCGGTTTCCAATAAATATCCTCCGGCATAGCCCTGTGTCTTGATCAGATCTCCTGATCAAGACACAGGGCCTGGCTGGGGGTTTTCCATAGACAAAAAAAGCGTGGAGCCATCCACGCTTGAGGCTGTTGACAAAATGTAACCAGGTGGCAATGTTCCAACCACGGACCTACAAAAAGTACGTAATCTGTTGATATTCTCGTTTCGTAAGTCAGGCAAAGCGCTAGCTGCCTCTCGCAGAAATGCCAACACAACAGATAATTGTCAGCAGTCCTCATTTTTCAGTCAGCAAATATCGGTCCGGCAGGGAATTTCGCCAGAAACCCGGTGACGGCCAGCAGCGACCACAGCCCGGGCCACTCAATCTGGCGCTCCCGCAGTTCATCATCCAGCGTCATAAGCGCAAACTCACCTTTATCGCCCAGCACGCCGCCCTGCCAGAGCAGCCGCTGCGCCTGCTGCCGCGCCCAGGGGGAATCGCTCTTCCAGGCCAGCAGGTGCAGTAGAGCCTGCTGCAGGCAGACACCGTGAGAATGTTGATCCCGCAACAGCCGCCGGTAAACCGGCAGCGATATGCTGCGCACGGTATAAAAACCGCTGCGGGTTTCGCTGTCAACATCTGCCATGCCAGCACAGAACTGACTGGCCAGGTCACATAAACGATTGTGCGTCAGCGGCTGGCGCAGGGCATCCAGACGACCTGCTGCGGCACACAGCAGCCCGCTCCTTTGCCGTTCTTGTGGCAGCGAATCAGGCAAAACCGCTACCGTTTCAGCCGCCCCGGCCTGCGCATGCTGTACGCCCGCGTTATAACAACAGACAAAGAAATCATGGCTGCCACGGACAATTGACGGGTGCGCCAGCAGATTCAGCGCCGGGTGCAGTTGTTCAAGCTCGTCCAGTGATGCCAGCGTATAATTGACAACCACATCTTTTATCGATGCCCGGCCTTCCGGACGAAATGCTATGGTTTCATTCATCAAAGTCTCCTTATGGGACATTCCCGGAGACGATGCTGCGCATCTGTCCGGGCTACAGATCCATGCAATCCGGTAGCCCGGACAGGCGCAACGCGCCGCCTCCGGGAAAGGAACAGATTTACATCGCCAGCACGTACTTCAGCATCACCCCGGCGGCTATCGCCGAGCCAATCACCCCGGCCACGTTCGGGCCCATCGCGTGCATCAGCAGGAAGTTCTGCGGGTCTGATTCCAGCCCCACTTTGTTCGATACGCGGGCCGCCATCGGCACCGCCGACACCCCCGCCGAACCGATAAGCGGGTTGATTTTGTTCTTACTGCACAGGTTCATCAGCTTCGCCATCAGCACCCCGGCCGCCGTCCCAATCCCGAACGCAATCACACCCAGCAGCAGAATGCCCAGCGTCTGCGGCTGCAAAAACTTATCCGCCACCAGCTTCGCGCCCACCGACAGCCCGAGGAAGATGGTCACGATATTAATCAGCCCGTTCTGTACCGTGTCGCTCAGACGCTCCACCACGCCGCTTTCACGCATCAGGTTGCCAAAGCAGAACATCCCCAGCAGCGGCGCGGCGTCCGGCAGCAGCAGGGCCACCAGTAGTAACAGCACCACCGGGAAGAGGATTTTTTCCCGCTTACTCACCGTGCGCAGCTGCACCATGCGGATTTTGCGCTCTTTCTCGCTGGTCAGCGCGCGCATAATCGGCGGCTGGATTAACGGCACCAGCGCCATATACGAGTACGCCGCCACCGCGATGGCCCCCAGCAGCTCCGGCGCCAGCTTGCCCGACAGATAAATCGCCGTCGGGCCGTCCGCGCCGCCGATGATGCCGATTGCCGCCGCCTGCGGCAGGGTGAAGGAAATCAGGCCGAAGTAGTTCAGCGTCAGCGCCCCCAGCACGGTGGCGAAGATGCCGAACTGCGCCGCCGCGCCGAGCAGCAGGGTGCGCGGGTTGGCCAGCAGCGGGCCGAAGTCGGTCATCGCGCCGACGCCCATAAAGATGACCAGCGGCGCGACACCGGAGCCAATCGCCACTTTGTAGAACAACGCCAGCACCCCCGGTGTATAGCCCATGTCCACCGCCAGGTTCTCCATCTGGCTCTGCACCGACGGCAGCGCCAGCGCTAATGCCTCTTTAATGGCGTGCACGTCCGGCGCGCAGTTAAGCTTCGCGGCAATCACCGCCAGCTGCCCGGCGTCGTGGTGCGCCAGCAGGCTTTCCAGCGCGGTCAGCGCCATGCCCGCTTCCGGAATGTTCGACAGCAGCCCGCCGAAGCCAATCGGCAGCAGCAGTAACGGTTCGAACTTTTTCGCAATCGCCAGCCACAGCAGCAGCAGGCTGACCAGCAGCATGATGGCCTGGCCTGCGCCAAGGTGCATCAGCCCCATGCCCTGAAGCAGGGCGTTCAGACTTTCCATGGTTCCAGTTCCTTACGCCAGCGTCATCAGGGTGTCGCCCACGGAGACGGCGTCCCCGGACTTCACTGCGATGCCGCGCACGGTTCCGGCCTGCGCGGCGCGGATTTCGGTTTCCATTTTCATGGCTTCCAGAATCAGCAGCACGTCGCCTTCGGCCACCGTCTGGCCCTCGGTGGCAATCACCTTCCAGATATTCCCCGCCAGCGGCGCGGTGACCGGGGTGCCGGCGCCTGCCGGGGCGGTGGCAGGAGCAGAAGAGGCAGCAGGTGCAGCCGCAGTGAGCTGGCTGATATCGCCGCCGTCGCTGACTTTCACCACAAAGGCTTTGCCTTCCACTTCCACGGTGTAGATACCGGAAGCTGCGGCTTTTGCCGGGGCAGCGGCAGGCTGCGCGGCTTCCGCCTGCGGCAGTGGCTCAAACGCCGCCGGATTATGGCGGTTCTCAAGGAATTTGAGGCCGATTTGCGGGAACAGCGCCACGGTGAGCACGTCGTCGATGGCGTTTCCCGCCAGAGTAATCCCCTTCTCCTGCGCCTGGCGCCTGACGTCCGCTTCCAGTTCAGCCAGTTCCGGCTTCAGCAGGTCTGCCGGGCGGCAGGTCACCGGAGCGCCTCCTTCCAGCACGCGGGCCTGTAACGCGGCGTTCACCGGCACCGGGGTGTGGCCGTATTCGCCTTTCAGAATGCCCGCCGTTTCTTTGGCAATGGTTTTGTAGCGCTCGCCGGTCAGGACATTGAGCACCGCCTGGGTGCCGACAATCTGCGAGGTCGGGGTCACCAGCGGGATAAAGCCGAGGTCCTCGCGCACGCGGGGGATTTCCGCCAGCACCTGGTCGAGTTTGTCCGCCGCGTTCTGCTGCTTCAGCTGGCTTTCGAGGTTGGTGAGCATTCCGCCCGGTACCTGGGCCACCAGAATACGGCTGTCGTAGCCCTTCAGCTGGCCTTCAAAGGCGTGATACTTTTTGCGCACCTCGCGGAAGTACGCGGCGATATTTTCCAGCTTCAGGATATCCAGCCCGGTGTCGTGCTCAGTACCTGCCAACGTCGCCACCAGCGCTTCGGTGGCCGGGCGGCCGTAGGTGGCGCTCATGGAGGAAATCGCCGTGTCCACGCCGTCAACACCCGCCTCGATAGCCTTCAGCAGGGCCATCTCCGCCATCCCGGTGGTGGCGTGACAGTGCAGGTGCAGGCGCACGTCATAGCGTTTTTTGATTTCGCTCACCAGCTCATACGCCGCCATCGGCGTGAGAATGCCGGACATATCCTTGATGGCGATGGAATCGACGCCGGTCTCTAACAACTGTTCGGTTAAATCCAGCCAGGTCTGCAGGGTGTGCGCCGGGCTGGTGGTATAGCTCAGCGTGCCCTGGGCGTGCGCGCCGTGGCTGCGCACCGCCTGCAGGGCGGCTTTCATATTGCGCGGGTCGTTCATGGCATCGAAGACGCGGAACACGTCCATGCCGTTTTTCACCGCGCGTTCGACGAAGCGTTCCACCACGTCATCGGCGTAATGGCGATAACCGAGCAGGTTCTGGCCGCGCAGCAGCATCTGCAGTGGGGTTTTGGGCATGGCTTTTTTCAGTTCGCGCAGGCGCAGCCACGGGTCTTCGCCGAGAAAGCGGATACAGGCGTCAAAGGTGGCGCCGCCCCAGCACTCCAGCGACCCGTAGCCCACGTCATCGAGCGCGGCGGCAATCGGCAGCATGTCATCAAGGCGCAGGCGGGTGGCGAACAGAGACTGGTGGGCGTCACGCAGGACGACGTCGGTAATGGCAATGGTCATGGATCCCTCCGGGAATTAAGGGTTAAGGCGGCGATGGTGGTGGATAGCGGCGGCAATCACCGGCTTGAGGCGGGCAAAGTCGTCCGCGGGCGCGGCGGCGGCAGGTGCCAGTTTTGGCGCCGGAGCCGGTTCAGGGAAGAAGCGGTTGACGGCGGCGGACATGCCGCGGATGGCGAAAATCAGCAGGAACAGAAACGCCAGCACGAACCCCATGCCGAGGAACATCAGGGTGAAGCCTTCACCTAATAGCACCGAACTATTCATAATAAAGTCTCAAATTTAATAATCTAAAATAGAAAAGTAATATCAGGCATTAATAGAAGGGATAAAATATCGGTAGTAAAATCATACTAACGATAAAACAAACCAAACCAATCGCCAATCCGGGTTTTAAAAAATCTTTAAATTTAACATTCCCCGGGCCAATAATCATTGAGTTTGCTGGAATAGCCATTGGGGTACAAACAGCAACACTACTCGCAATAAAAACAGCAATAACAACTGCACGAGGGTCTGCGCCAATAGACTGTGCGATAGTCCATCCTACCGGGCATAACAACGTACATGCTGCAGTGTTACTCATAACTTGAGTCAAAGCCCATGTAAGTATCCACAATGACGCCATAATAATCATAACGCCAGAATCTCCGGTTACTGAAATAACGGCATTAGCAATCATTTCTCCAGCACCAGTAGAATTCAGCGCGGCTCCTAAAGGCATCATAAACGCAAGCATGAAAACAGTTAGTGTTTCAAAAGAATTAAAAGTTTCCTTTTGTGTCAAAACGCCAGCAAATACAAGAACAATAGCCGCACAACACGCAATAATATGCATTGGAGGCAGAAACTTAATATAATCAGTTGCCACCATTCCAGCGATAGACAGAATAAAAACGGCTAAAGTTAAATTTCTATGCCAGGCCGGAATTTGGCTATAATCCATTTGAGAATCAGATTGTGTATTTCCATCACGATCTGCGATGAGTTTTGAACCGAAGAAATAGAGAAATATAGAGCATGCAATCAGCAAAGGAATACCAATTTTAGCGTATTCGAAAAATGGCACCGACAGACTTCCCTTACTAAAAGTTTCAATAGTATTTTTAGCAATCAGATTTCCTGGCGAACCGATAATAGAAATATCAGCACCGATTGTTGCCCCAAAAACCAGAGGCATAAGAAGTTTAATAGGCTTAATCTGACTACTGGCGGCAATACCTAAAACAATAGGAATTAGCACAGCAACTGTTCCGCTATTAGAAACAAAGGCAGACATAACTCCACCAATAAGAAAAATCAATACACTAAGGCTTCTTTCTGTTTTAGCATATTTTAGTAAAATTTTACTTGATTGCCATGCCAAACCTGTTTTAAAAAATGCCGCACCGAGTACACACATGGCGACGATAAGAATAACATTCGCATTTACGATTGAAGCAAAAATATCCTTAGCATCGATAACACCGGTAAAATAAAGTGCCATTGGGACCATAAATGCAACTAATCCCATAGGAAGACGATCGCTAACAAAGATAATTATTGCAACCACTAAAACCAACAAAGTAATAATCGCTGGTGACATGTATACGTCCTTATATTATTAGGGTACAAAAACAACTCATTACAGTCATGAATACAACTGCAACAAGCATAAATCACATGTTATACTAAAATTACATCTAATTAATTTCTATTGAGAAAGAATACACTCACATAAATAACAACACTTACCCGACAAAGGAATAACATATTCTTACTGCTTTTGTTTCTGTTTAATCAAATAATTTCCTCTTAAAATCTGTCTGTGTATAATGCTACTTATATAAATGAAACTCATCCAATGCTAATAAGGTTGCAGCTTATGCAATATCGGCATCACCTCGAACTAACATGGCTCGAAGACTGTCTGGCTCTAAAAGAAACGTTGAATTTCTCAAAAGCGTCTGCCTCAAGATATGTGACTCAACCCGCATTTAGTCGTCGGATACAATCTCTCGAAGAATGGGTGGGTACGCCCCTTTTTGAAAGAAGTAAACGGGGAGTCACCCTTACCAAGGCCGGAGAAGTATTTACAGACCAGCTTCCCGAACTGATCCACTCCTTGTACACATTGAAAAGTGATACCCTTGAGGCTGCAGGTAATAAACAACCTAGTCTTGTTTTTTCAGCAACGCATGCTTTGTCTTTCTCTTTTGTACCGCACTTGTTAAAGCAAAGTGATAAAATTGCAAAATTTGGTTCATTTCGTCTTTTATCTGACTCATTGAATGCGTGCGAAAAAATGATGCGGCAGGGAGATTCACAATTTTTGCTGTGTCACCATCACCCACATATGCATCTAAATTTAAATAAAAATAACTTTATGAGCATTCGTCTTGGGTTTGATACATTAATTCCATTCAGTAAACCAGACTCAGAAACGTTAAAACCGTTGTGGAATATAAATAATAAGATTCAATTCCCTTACCTTTCTTTTTCATCACAATCAGGTCTGGGAAGAATAATAGCAAATACAGCGTCTATTAACAGAATTACCCATAATATAAATGTTGCCTTTGTGGCCGATCTGGCAGCAACACTATTGGCAATGGTCAGATCTGGCGATGGTGTTGCCTGGATACCTCAAAGCCTTGCCAGGCAAGATATAGAGGCTAAAACTATTGTTACTGCAGCGGAAAAAGAAAGCAATTTATGGGTACCCATAGAAATAAGACTTTATAGACCAGCCAAGAGAATGCCTCCAGATGCCGAAG
This sequence comes from Salmonella sp. GDC200615, assembly GCF_050574145.1. Classification (NCBI taxonomy): domain Bacteria; kingdom Pseudomonadati; phylum Pseudomonadota; class Gammaproteobacteria; order Enterobacterales; family Enterobacteriaceae; genus Salmonella; species Salmonella sp. GDC200615. The sequence continues at coordinate 3,102,172 of NZ_CP192247.1, forward strand.
AGCTATGGGAAATTTTTGTTGAAGAACAAATATAATTATTTAATTGTAAAATGTTCTTTAATATAATCCTCAATAAATTTAATTAACGCTCTGGTTGCATATGATAAATATTTATCTTTCTTCCAGGCCAAACCAATCGTAACATAAGTCGGCTCAGTCATGGCCTTGGTTATTACTTTTTCGGCTTTAAGATCGACAGCGTCCAAAATGAAAGAAATTCCTTCATTTTTAGCAACCAGATCTATGTTGGTTTGAACCCTGTTTGATGATAGAAAAATATGTGTATGAATTCCTCGCTTTGTACATTCTTCAATAATCGTTTTTCTATGCCAGGAATCTTTTTTCATTAGTATCAATGGCTCATATTGTAGATCTTCCCAATCGATACTATCCTTTTTTGCCAGGGGATGTTTATCTGACATACATACCACGTGTTGCTGAGTCATTAATGGTACCGTAACTAATTCTTTTGGACAGTCATTAATAATAACAATAGCAAGATCCAGCTCTCCAGCAGAAAGTTTATCATGTAAACCAAAAGTCCCCTCTTCAACAAGAGAGAGTTCCATCTCTGGATAAATCTCTCGGAAATGCTTGAAGAGCGGTGAAAAAAGAAACAAACTTATCATCGGTGGGATCCCCAAAGTTACTATGCCACCATTTTCATTACGATAATCTTTCATTTCCGCTACGCTATTTTTTAACGCAATAAGGATAGGTTCAATTTTTTGTAAGAAAAACATGCCCTCCTCAGTAAGGACAAGTTTATTTTTCTTTCTATCAAATAATGTCACCCCTAATTCAGTCTCTAACTTCTTAATAGCAATGGTGATATTAGGTTGAGAAACAAAATGCCGCTCAGCAACTCTGGTTAAGTTACCTAACAAAGAAGCGCTTACAAAATATTCTAATTGTCTAATTTCCATCTATTTTCCACTACTATAAATAAAATTTATCATTTAATAAAAATAACATATTTCCTTCCTACAATGAATACGAATATCATGAAAATGTGATCAATGGATAAAACAATGCAACATAGCACTGGAGGGAGTATGAGTCGTATATTAAATACAGAAATTATCATTTCGGTTATCGAAAAACTTGTAAAAAAAGCTTGTTATGAACTGGATGATAATCTCATGTGTTCTTTTCGTAAAGCATATGATAAAGAAGAGTCAAAGATCGGCAAGGAAACCATTAAGATATTAATTGATAATGGAGAGTATGCAAAAAAAGAACAACTTGCATGCTGCCATGATACCGGCACTTGTATCGTTATAATGGAAATTGGACAACATGTATGCTGGGAAGGTAAGCCGCTTAAAGATCAGGTGAACCAGGGTGTTCGCCAGGGCTATGAAAATGGATACTTAAGAAAATCCATGGTTGCAGATCCATTAGAACGTATTAATACTAATGATAATACTCCTGCAATTTTACATACTGAAATTGTTGATGGTGACCGAGTGACAATTACCGTTATGCCAAAGGGCGGCGGTAGCGAAAATATGGGAACTTTTAAAACATTGCTTCCCGGCGATGGTATTGATGGTATAAAAGATTTTGTTCTGGAAACTGTCCGTCGTGTAGGAGGCAATCCATGCCCTCCTTATATTATTGGTATCGGCGTTGGCGGTACAATGGATCACTGTTCGTGGATGGCTAAGAAAGCATTATTACGCCCTCTTGGTGAGTTCAATGCTAAACCACTTTATGCCCAGCTCGAAGCTGAATTATTAGAGGCCGTGAATAATACAGGGATCGGCCCTTTAGGTATGGGCGGGCGTATTACGGCGTTAGGCGTGCATGTCGATTACTATCCTTGCCATATCACTGCACTGCCAGTCGCAATCAATTTCCAATGTAATGCAAGCCGCCACGCTAGTGAAATCATTTAATACCTGGAGAGGCTATGATGGAATTAACATTACCATTGACTAAAGAGAAAGCGAAAACTCTTAAGGTCGGCGATATATTATTTCTCACTGGATTTGCTTACACCTGCCGTGACGCCGCGCATAAAAAAATCGAAGTAGCGCTTAGTAACGGAGAAAAATCACCGGTCGATTTTCAAAACCAAACGATTTACTATGCTGGCCCCTGCCCTGCCAGACCTGGTTTACCTATTGGCTCCAACGGTCCTACAACGGCCGCGCGTATGGACCCATTTGTAGAAATGATGTTTCAACAAGGAGCAACTGCGTTTCTTGGCAAAGGCGATCGTGCTGATTATGTCGCTGAGCTTTGTAAAAAATACGGTGGGGTTTCGCTACTCGGGATTGGAGGAGCGTCTGCAATTAATACAAAACATGTTAAATCAGTAGAAATTGTTGCCTACGAAGAATTAGGAACAGAATCCATTAAGAAGTTATATTTTGACCGCTATAGAGTCATTGTAGGAATTGATTCGGAAGGAAATACTCTCCAGAAGCAGGAAGTACCCAAGTACGCCAAATAATAATACATTAATATTGGCAATATCGGTCCGGTAGGCTGTTACCGGACCGATATGTTTTCTATCCTGCACTTCACCACAGGATAGAAACTAAACTTAGCCGCGACGGGCTTTTACCGCTGCCGACAACTGACGAAGCAGCGCATCGGTATCTTCCCAGCCAATACAGGCGTCAGTAATGCTTTTACCGTAGGTCAGCGGCTGACCGCTTTCCAGACTCTGGTTTCCTTCTACCAGATGACTCTCTACCATCACGCCAATAATCGCTTTTTCACCGCCCGCTATCTGCTGACAGACATCGGCGCAAACCTCCATCTGCTTTTGAAATTGCTTACAGGAGTTGGCATGGCTGAAATCGATCATGACCTGCGGCGTCAGTCCCGCTTTGATGAGGCCTTCTTTCACCTCAGCAACATGTTGCGCGCTATAGTTTGGCGCTTTACCTCCGCGCAGAATGATATGGCAGTCGCCGTTGCCGCTGGTATTCACAATCGCCGAATGACCCCATTTAGTGACGGAGAGGAAGCAATGCGGCGCGCCGGCGGCGTTGATGGCGTCAATGGCAACTTTAATCGTGCCATCAGTACCATTTTTAAAACCGACCGGACAAGAGAGGCCAGACGCCAGTTCGCGATGAACCTGGGATTCAGTAGTCCGCGCGCCAATGGCGCCCCAGCTCATCAGATCGGCCAGATATTGCGGCGTGATCATATCGAGGAATTCGCCGGCGGCAGGCAGGCCGCTGTCGTTAATATCCAGCAGCAGTTTGCGCGCAATACGCAGACCGTCGTTAATCTGGAAGCTGTTATCCATGTGCGGATCGTTAATCAGCCCTTTCCAGCCGACGGTGGTACGCGGTTTCTCAAAATAGACGCGCATGACAATTTCAAGCTCGCCTTGAAGCTCATCACGTAGCGCCAGCAAACGGGCGGCATACTCTTTCGCCGCTGCCGGATCATGAATTGAACAAGGACCGATCACCACCAGCAGACGATCGTCATTGCCTTTGAGAATTTTATGGATGGCTTTGCGCGCGTGAGCAACGGTATTTGCTGCATTTTCCGTGGCGGGAAACTTTTCCAGCAGCGCGACCGGAGGTAATAACTCGTTGATTTCTTTAATGCGTAAATCGTCGTTCTGATAATTCATGTTTATTCCAGTGTTGCCGTACTTATCCCAATGAATGCAATCCCTCCAATCTATCTCTTCAATTAAATAGTGTAAACGGGCTTTTACACTTTGAACGGAATAATCCTGGAATTCAGGAAAAAAACGCACAAATGTAGCGAAAAATGGGATCTAACCTACACTTTTTAACTGTAACCACTCTGTTTATGAATTATTGCAAGATTCTCTGCTGCGTTAACCCGCGGCGGCGAACGTTTTTTATCCCTTATTTGAGGATTTGACTGACACGTGCACTGTTGGAAGAGGTTATCCGACATATCCACCATAACAGGAGCATCTTATGAAAATGACAAAACTGACTACGCTTTTACTCACCGCTACCCTCGGCCTTGCCAGCGGCACAGCGTTAGCTGCTGAATCTAACGCGCAATCCAGTAATGGCCAGGCGAACTCGGCGGCAAATGCCGGTCAGGTTGCCCCGGACGCCCGCCAGAATGTGGCGCCGAATGATGTGAATAACAACGACATCAATACCAACGGCAATACTAACAGCACGATGCAGCATCCAGACGGTTCAACCATGAATCATGACGGAATGACCAAGGATGAAGAGCATAAAAATACCATGTGTAAAGACGGTCGCTGCCCGGATATTAATAAAAAAGTGGAAACCGGTAATGGCGTCAATAATGACGTGAATACCAAAACCGACGGTACCACACAGTAATGCAGAAAAAAGTCTGATAACGGGAGAGCTTTCGCTCTCCTTTTTATTTTGTCAGCGAAAAATCAGTATGATGTCTACAGTATTGATGAGAATAACAAAGGAATGACGTTATGGCGCACTCACACTCTCATGCCGATTCACACCTGCCGAAAGATAATAATGCTCGTCGCCTGCTTTTCGCCTTTATCGTCACTGCCGGATTTATGCTCCTTGAGGTGGTGGGCGGGATACTCTCCGGCTCTCTGGCGTTGTTGGCGGATGCGGGACATATGCTCACCGACGCGGCGGCCCTTCTTTTTGCGCTGCTGGCGGTTCAATTTTCCCGTCGTCCCCCGACTGTTCGCCACACTTTTGGCTGGCTAAGACTCACCACACTGGCGGCTTTTGTGAATGCCATTGCGTTGGTGGTCATTACCCTTCTCATTGTCTGGGAAGCGATAGAGCGCTTTTACACGCCACGTCCGGTGGCGGGCAATCTGATGATGGTAATTGCGGTTGCGGGTCTGCTGGCGAACCTGTTTGCGTTCTGGATACTCCATCGGGGAAGCGATGAAAAAAACCTGAACGTGCGCGCTGCCGCGCTACATGTGATGGGCGATTTGCTGGGTTCCGTCGGCGCAATAGTCGCCGCGTTGATCATTATCTGGACGGGCTGGACGCCAGCGGACCCGATTCTCTCTATTCTGGTTTCGGTACTGGTACTACGCAGCGCCTGGCGTTTGTTAAAAGATAGCGTCAACGAATTGCTGGAAGGCGCGCCGGTTTCACTGGATATTAATGCCTTACAGCGCCATTTAAGCCGGGAAATCCCCGAAGTCCGCAACGTACACCATGTGCATGTCTGGATGGTCGGCGAAAAACCGGTCATGACATTGCACGCTCAGGTCATTCCGCCACACGACCATGATGCGCTGCTGGAACGTATCCAGGATTTCCTGATGCACGAATACCATATTGCGCACGCTACGATTCAGATGGAGTATCAAGTGTGTCACGGCCCGGACTGTCATCTGAATCAGACGCCATCCGGGCATGTTCATCACCATTAACGGGAAAGCGCGCGCGATCCTCGCTCCCGCGCGCTGTTTATCCACAGGCGACTACCGTTCACGGCGATAAATGTCAGGATCAGATATTCCAGCGACATCGCATAGACGCCCTGCAAAGCAAAAATCACCACACTGATTACGTTGATTATCACCCACAGGAGCCAGTTTTCGACATATTTGCGTGTCATCAAAATCATCGCCACGATAGACAGCACCATCATGCAAGAGTCCCAGAACGGGAAAGCGTCCGGTTGCAGTACAGGCATTGTCACCTGTAACCCCAGCATCTGCATAATGGCGACGGCCACGCGCGTCAGGACGGCGAATACGGGATCGATATATCGCGTCATCAAACCGATAGCTATCACACATATCGCCAGCCATGCCATTGCTTTTGGCAACGGCAGCCAGCGGATTTTAAGCTCGGCTTCATTATCCTTTGTTTGCCGCGACCACGCATACCAGCCATAAATATTGGCGGCAAAGAAAAAGAGTTGCAGCAACAGGCTGGCATAAAGCTGGATCTGAAAGAAAATAATCGCAAACAGGGTGACGTTAACCAGTCCAAAAAAGTAGTTGCTGATCTTCTCCAGACTGGCAAGCCAAATACAGAGCAGGCCGGCGATGGTTCCTACCGCTTCGATCCACGAGAGATCGTACCCGCCAGCGCCAATCGGAATATGAATCAGTATGTTGTGCGTACTAAAAAAATCCATTCTCTCCCCCAAAGATTTCCGTCTTTACGCCCGAAGTGTAGCCGCAAAATCCAGCATCCGGTTGAGCGGCAGTAATGCGCCCTCGCGTAGCGCCGCATCAACCTGTATTTCATGCGCCGCGCCTCCCTGCTCCAGCCCTTCAGCAATGGCTTTCAGGCCATTCATCGCCATCCACGGACAGTGCGCGCAGCTACGGCAGGTCGCCCCCTCGCCAGCCGTGGGCGCTTCAAGCAGTTCTTTTTCAGGCACCGCCTGCTGCATTTTGTAGAAGATGCCGCGATCGGTCGCCACGATAAGCTGTCTGTGCGGCAGCGTTTTTGCCGCCTTAATAAGCTGACTGGTGGAGCCCACCGCATCGGCCATCTCGACAATGGACTGCGGCGATTCAGGGTGAACCAGAAGAGCGGCATAGGGATAGATTTTTTTTAAACGGGTCAACGCCTGGGTTTTAAACTCGTCATGCACGATACACGCCCCTTGCCAACACAGTACATCGGCCCCGGTCTGTTTTTGCACGTAACTCCCCAGGTGTCTGTCCGGCGCCCAGATAATTTTTTCCCCCAAACTATCCAGATGCTCAATCAGTTCTACGGCGATACTGGAGGTCACAACCCAGTCCGCACGCGCTTTAACAGCAGCCGAGGTGTTAGCATAGACCACTACGGTTCTGTCAGGGTGCGCATCACAAAAAGCGCTAAATTCGTCTATTGGGCAGCCTAAATCCAGCGAACATTCCGCCGCCAGCGTAGGCATAAGAATGTTTTTTTCCGGGCTGAGGATTTTGGCGGTTTCCCCCATAAACCGTACGCCCGCTACCAGTAACGTGGATGCGGCGTGCTTCGCGCCGAAACGGGCCATTTCCAGCGAGTCGGAAATACAGCCGCCGGTTTCTTCTGCTAACTGTTGAATTTCCGGATCGGTGTAGTAGTGCGCCACCATGACGGCATTGCGCTCTTTGAGCAAACGCTTGATTTTCTCACGATAAAATTGCTTTTCATCGTCGTTCAACGGCGTTGGTTTCGGCGGGAACGGGTAGATTGCGGCTTGTGGGTCAAACATTACGCTCATCGTGGTTTCTCGTTTTACTGACTTAACGAAATAACCGAATGAAAGCGTAACAAACGCCACAATCGGTTAATTTGTTTTATATGCTAAACAAGATAGCTGATTCAATAAGGAAAGTCACAATAATTACGTAGCCCCATATCTGATGGCGGCGTAACGTCTTATCTGGCCTACGTGAGCGGTGCCGTCTGTAGGCCTGATAAGCGCAGCGCATCAGGCAAGACCCAAACCTGCGGCAGGTTCGAATCTTCCATATTGCAGATAGCAAAAAGGCGCCGCCAGCGCCCTCTTTTACATTGGTGGGTCGTGCAGGATGACTCGCTTCGCTCGCCCTTCGGGCCGTCGCCGCAAGCGGCTCCGTTGTCTCACTGCGTGAGTCCCGAACCTGCGGCAGGTTCGAATCTTCCATATCGCAGATAGCAAAAAAGCGCCTTTAGGGCGCTTTTTTACATTGGTGGGTCGTGCAGGATGACTCGCTTTGCTCGCCCTTCGGGCCGTCGCCGCAAGCGGCTCCGTTGTCTCACTACGTGAGACCCGGACCTGCGGCAGGTTCGAATCTTCCATATCGCAGATAGCAAAAAAGCGCCTTTAGGGCGCTTTTTTACATTGGTGGGTCGTGCAGGATTCGAACCTGCGACCAATTGATTAAAAGTCAACTGCTCTACCAACTGAGCTAACGACCCCTTGGATAAGGGTTACTGCTTCAATCATTCAGGATGGTGGGTCGTGCAGGATGACTCGGCTTCGCCTCGCCCTACGGGCCGTTGCTGACGCAACGTTATCCTTCACGTTTTATTCTCGTTTCCACCGAACGATTGGTGGGTCGTGCAGGATTCGAACCTGCGACCAATTGATTAAAAGTCAACTGCTCTACCAACTGAGCTAACGACCCACTTTTGCGTTGCTTTCGAGTTGTTTAATATCCCGTGGCAACGGCGGCATATATTACTGATTTCAGATTTGAGCGCAACAAAAATTTCGACGCAGAGGGCTCAACTGCTTAGGAATCGCACGACGCGACCAGAAAAAAGGCGTTTTCTGGTCGCATGGTACGCATTACATCGCGTTAAGACGCTTCTGCGCCTGTTTCGCGCCATCAGTGCCAGGATATTTGTTAATCACCTGCTGATAAACCGCTTTCGCTTTTGCCGTATCACCTTTGTCCTGCATGATAACGCCAACTTTGTACATCGCGTCCGCAGCCTTCGGCGACTTAGGATAGTTTTTTACTACCGAGGCGAAATAATAGGCGGCGTCATCTTTTTTACCCTTGTTGTAATTCAACTGGCCCAGCCAATAATTGGCGTTCGGCTGATAAGTAGAATCAGGGTATTTCTTGATGAAGTTCTGAAACGCCACAATCGCATCATCCTGGCGAGACTTATCCTGCACCAGCGCAATTGCCGCATTGTAATCGGTATTCGCATCGCCACTTTGTACCGGCGCCCCTGAGGTTGCCGTACCGGCATCCGGGGCGGGGGTCGCAGTGGTTGCCGTCCCGCTCTGGTCACCAGCTGCTGGCTGCGCTGCGCCGCCATTATTCAAGCTCCCCAGCTGCAGCATAATTTGCTTCTGGCGCTCCATCACCTGATTCAGTTGATACTGATTTTCCTGGATTTGGCCGCGCAAAGAATCGATATCGGACTGATTATCGGAGAGCTGCTGCTGAAGTTGGGTTAAAAGCTGGCTGTGAGCGTTAGAGATACGCTCAAGTTGAGTGACGCGGTCTTCGACCGAGCCTGAGCCGACACTACTGATTGGCGCCTGAGAAAAAGCGGCCCAGGGGGCCGCTATGCCAACCAGTAACGACAGACTCAACAGGTGATGTCTGAAGTTACTGCTCATGCAATTCTCTTAGTAAACCAGTACAGCGCGACGGTTCTTAGCGTAAGCCGCTTCGTCGTGGCCCAGTACGGCAGGTTTTTCTTTACCGTAAGAAACGATGGAGATCTGGTCAGCGGAAACGCCTTTACCCTGCAGGTACATTTTAACGGCGTTAGCACGACGTTCGCCCAGGGAGATGTTGTACTCCGGAGTACCGCGTTCGTCCGCGTGACCTTCTACGGTGACTTTGTAGGACGGGTTGCTACGCAGGAAGTTAGCGTGCGCATCCAGCATTGCCGCGAAGTCAGAACGGATATCGTACTTGTCGAGATCGAAGTAAACGATGTTGTTCTGCTGCAGCTGCTGCATCTGCAGACGCGCTTGCTCTTCAGATGACATGTTGCCGTTGCCGTTAGCGTCCATACCAGTGCCGGCGCCGTTCAGCATGCCGCCTTCGCTACCGTCATTGCTGGCGTTCTTGTTGGAAGAACATGCCGCGATTGCCATAACAGGCAGGGCAATCATCAGGCCCTTCAGCACTTTGTTCAGTTGCATTTCTTTAATTCCTTTAGTAATCAATTAATTATTATCACAGATACGGCGACCAGGCAGGCGATTTCACCTGACCATCAGTTGCCGGAAGACGCGCTTTGAAACGCCCATCTGTAGAAACCAAATTCAGCACAGATCCCATCCCCTGAGAAGAGCTGTAGATTACCATCGTGCCGTTAGGTGCCAGACTTGGCGTTTCATCCAGGAACGTTGACGACAGAACCTGTACGCCACCCGTCACCAGATCTTGTTTGGCAATGTGCTGCTGCCCGTTATTTGAGCTTACCATTACCATAAATTTACCGTCGCTGCTGACATCCGCATCCTGGTTTTGCGAACCTTCCCAGGTAATACGCTGCGCCGCACCGCCGTTAATGTTCATTTTATACACTTGCGGACGTCCAGCCTGGTCAGAGGTAAAGGCCAGAGTCTGGCTGTCCGGGAACCAGGTCGGCTCCGTATTGTTGCTACGCCCGTCCGTTATCTGACGAATCTGGCCGGAAGCAAGATCCATAACGTACAGGTTCAGACTTCCGGTTTTCGATAACGCGAACGCCAGTTTCGTCCCATCCGGCGAGAAGGCCGGCGCGCCGTTGTGACGCGGGAAGGACGCAACCTGACGCACTGCGCCGTTTGCCAGCGTCTGGATAACCAGCGCGGAGCGACCGCTTTCAAATGTCACGTAAGCCAGTTTTGAGCCGTCCGGAGACCACGCCGGAGACATCAACGGCTGCGGAGAACGGTGCACCACAAACTGATTGTAACCATCGTAATCCGACACACGCAGTTCATACGGGAACTGACCGCCATTAGTCTGTACCACATAGGCGATACGAGTACGGAACGCGCCCTTAATGCCCGTCAGTTTTTCAAAGACTTCGTCACTGGCGGTATGACCTGCATAACGCAGCCACTGCTTGTTCACTTTATAAGAATTTTGCGCCAGTACAGTCCCCGGCGCGCCGCCAGTGTCAACCAGCTGATAAGCAACATTGTAGGAACCGTCCGGATTCGGCGTTACCTGCCCAACGACGACGGCATCAATACCCAGCGCAGACCATGCGGTAGGCTGAACTTCCTGAGCGGTGGCTGGCTGCTGCGGCAGTCGGGACCGGTCTAACGGATTAAATTTACCGCTATTACGTAAATCTGCCGCCACGATGCCGCCGATATCTTCAGGCGCAGCGCCCGGCCCGGCCCATTTAAAAGGCACAACGCCAATCGGTCGCGCCGAGTCCACCCCCTGGGTGATCTCGATACGGACTTCTGCGTGCAGCACCGCCGCCCACAGCATCAGAAAACCAAATGCTACTCGTAATGCCTGCTTCATCATATCTCCCATACCTGGGCCTGCGACCCACGATAATTTAGCAGAATGTTAACAAACTCAAATACACAAAACCACCAGGACCAGTAACAACTCAACCGCTCCAACTTCCATAAAGAAAAGTATCTACAGTTTAAAGTCTAGTTTGGCATCCTTTATTTTCTCATAAACAGCCTGGCTTGGCGGTTTAGGAATTTTCGCGGTTTTTGCCGCCATTAACGCCGCCTGACAAAGCGCCGGATCGCCGCCCTCAGACGTAATGCTTTTTAATGAGCCATCCGGCGCCAGGCTAATATGCAAGACACATTGTTTGCCCTGATACAGGCTCGCATCATACAGACGGCTCTGAATGGCGACCTGAATCTGTTTCGCGTAGGCGCTGATATCAGCGCCTGTCGCCCCACCGTTAGCGCCCGATGTACCGCTATCTTTCGATGGCTGACCATTCCCTTTCGCGCCGCCGCCGGTTTTCGGCGCATTCTTACCCGAGCTGAGATCGCCAAGCAGATCGTCGACGCCTTCTGCGGCGGCCGCTTTTTCGGCAGCCGCTTTCTTCTTAGCGTCCGCCGCTGCTTTCGCCGCCGCGGCATCCGCTTTCTTCTTCGCCTCCGCCGCCGCTTTCGCCGCCTCGGCATCCGCTTTCTTCTTCGCCTCCGCCGCCGCTTTCGCCGCTTCGGCTTCCGCTTTCTTCTTCGCCTCCGCCGCCGCTTTCGCCGCTTCGGCTTCCGCTTTCTTCTTCGCGTCCGCTGCCGCTTTTACCGCCTCGGCTTCCGCTTTCTTCTTCGCGTCCGCCGCCGCTTTCGCCGCCTCGGCTTCCGCTTTCTTCTTCGCGTCCGCCGCCGCTTTCGCCGCTTCGGCCTCCGCTTTTTTCTTCGCGTCCGCCGCCGCTTTCGCCGCTTCTTCGACCTGTTGCTGCTGCTGTTGCGCCAGTTTTGCCGCTTCTTCAGCCTGCTTTTGCTGCTCCTGAGCCGCTAAACGTTCTTTCTCAAGTTGTTTCAACCGCTCCTGTTCGGCAGCCTGCTTCTGCTGCAGCTCCTCTGCTTGCTGCTGTTGCAGCTTTTTACGCTCTTCTTCCGCGCGTCTGGCGCTGGCCTGTTGATCCTGCTGACGGTTGTACTGCTGCACAACGGCGCCAGGATCGACCATCACCGCGTCGATAGCGGAACCACCGCCGCCGCCGGCAGAAGCCTCTATATGCTCATCAAACGAACTCCAGATCAGCACTGCAAATAAGATGATATGCAGCACGGCTGAAATAATTATCGCCCGTTTGAGCTTGTCGTTTTGTTCGGTTGCCTTTGACACTCTCGGTTCCCAAAAAACTGTTCGCCTGTTACTCGCCGTCTTTCAAGCCAACGGGACGCAGACTTCAGATTGGCTGCGTCATTAAGCCAACCGATTTTACGCCCGCGCTGTGTAACAAGTTCAGCGCTTTAATTATTTCATCGTACGGCACCTCTTTCGCGCCGCCGATTAAAAAGACTGTTTTCGGATTAGCCTGCAGATGACGCTTTACTTCTGCGATCACCTGTTCAGACGGCAGTTGATCCATTCGATCTTTATCAACCACTACGCTGTATTGCCCTACTCCGGAAACCTCAATAATGACCGGTGGATCGTCGTTACTACTGACCGCCTGCGACTGATTCGCCTCCGGCAAGTCGACCTCCACGCTCTGGGTAATGATCGGCGCGGTTGCCATAAAGATCAGCAGCAACACCAACAGTACGTCGAGTAGCGGTACAATATTGATTTCGGACTTAAGTTCGCGACGACCTCGTCCACGCGTTCTGGCCATGGCTTACCCCTTGTTGCTTTCGCTTACGGTAAACGCCTGGCGGTGCAGAATCGCGGTGAACTCTTCCATAAAGTTGTCGTAATTCAGTTCCAGCTTGTTCACGCGCTGATTCAGTCGGTTGTAAGCCATAACCGCAGGGATGGCGGCAAACAGACCAATCGCCGTGGCAATCAATGCTTCGGCAATACCCGGCGCAACCATTTGCAGAGTCGCCTGTTTCACCGCGCCCAGGGCGATAAACGCATGCATAATCCCCCATACGGTGCCAAACAGACCGATATAAGGACTGATTGAGCCTACCGTGCCAAGAAACGGGATATGCGTTTCCAGCGTTTCCAGCTCTCGGTTCATGGAGATGCGCATCGCACGCGACGCCCCCTCTACCACTGCCTCCGGCGCATGGCTGTTGGCGCGATGGAGCCGGACAAACTCTTTGAGCCCGCTATAAAAGATTTGTTCCGAGCCCGACAGACTATCGCGCCTCCCCTGGCTTTCCTGGTACAGACGTGATAGTTCGATTCCGGACCAGAATTTATCTTCAAACGCTTCCGCCTCACGCGCAGCGGCGTTCAGAATACGCGTTCGCTGGATAATGATGGCCCAGGATGCTATTGAAAAACCAATCAAAATCAACATGATAAGTTTAACCAGAAGGCTTGCCTTCAGGAACAAATCAAGGATATTCATGTCAGTCACTGCTTAAACTCCGCGACAATAGACTTAGGAAGCGCACAAGGCTTCATTTTGAGTGGATCAACGCAAAAAATCAGAACCTCTGCTTCATTTAGCAGCGTGTTCTCTGCGTTGACAATGCGTTGCGTGAAAACCAAAGCGGTGCCACGCATTGACGTAATTTCTGTTTGAACTTCAAGCATATCGTCGAGCCGCGCAGGCGCATAGTATTCCAGAGTCATCTTGCGCACCACAAAGGCGACCCGCTCCGCCAGCAGCACCTGTTGGCTGAAGTGATGGTGACGCAGCATCTCCGTGCGCGCTCTTTCATAAAAAGCGACATAGCTGGCGTGATAAACCACACCGCCGGCGTCCGTGTCTTCGTAATAAACTCGAATTGGCCATCGAAACATATACTTATTCATCCCTGCAGCCTCTTTATTGGCGTCATCCGCTTGCCGCCGTAATGCCTCAAGAATGCCGTTGTATATCGCCTTGTATTCACTTTATATCCCGGTAATGCAACAAAAGTAGAGCTTTTAAACGTTGCTACTATACGCGTGGGAATGAGGCTTGGGAATGGGGGAAGTTAAGGGAGAGTAAAAATATATGGGCTTATGCAAGCCCCTATATTTTTAAGGAGGTTTCTTATTCACAAGAAGAAGAAAATCAGGCCGACGATAAGGACGATATCCGCAAGGAGCGGACAAAAAATCCCTTGCCAGTGTACGGATTCAGGGCGAAAACCCACGCCGTGGATTATGCCTGCGCAAACCGCCCACATCAGCAATAATCCGTGCCAGATTTCAAGCGTGCTGGTCCTGGCGGCAAACCGTGACGGGTCCCAGAACATACATCCTGCCAGCACTATCGCCATCACAAAGGAAAGCGCCCTTAACGGGCGCTTGTCCATTACCGCATACAGTTTTGCGATAATATGGGTCATTAGCTTTCTTCTTGACCGGTTTTACCCGCTTCAACGTGCTCAAGCGCCAGGGCGGTAATGATCCCGAATGCACAGGCAAGAAGCGTTCCCAGAATCCATGCGAAATACCACATTTTAAGCTCCTTACTTAGTACAGAGAGTGGGTGTTGCTTTCAATATGTTCTTTAGTGATACGACCGAACATTTTCCAGTAACACCAGCTGGTGTAGATCAGAATGATCGGTACGAACACCGCCGCAACCCAGGTCATCAGGTTCAGTGTCATCTGGCTGGATGTCGCATCCCACATGGTCAGGCTGGCATTCATCATCGTGCTGGACGGCATCACAAATGGGAACATAGCGATACCCGCCGTCAGAATAATGCAGGCCAGGGTCAGCGAAGAGAACAGGAATGCCCACGCGCCTTTCTCCATACGGGAAGTCAGGATAGTCAGCAGCGGCAGAACCACGCCCAGAGCCGGAACCAACCACAGGATCGGAGCATTATTAAAGTTCACCAGCCAGGCGCCAGCTTCACGCGCCACTTCTTTAGTCAGCGGGTTAGAGGCGGCATGATGGTCAATCGCGGATGTCACGACATAACCATCAATACCATACATTACCCAAACGCCCGCCAGCGCAAAGCACACTAATGTCACCAGCGCCGCAATCTGCGAGGTGGCGCGCGCGCGCAGGTGCAGTTCGCCAACGGTGCGCATTTGCAGGTAAGTCGCCCCCTGCGTGATGATCATCCCTACGCTTACGATACCCGCCAGCAGACCAAACGGGTTCAGCAACTGGAAGAAGTTACCGGTGTAGTACAGACGCAGATACTCATCCACGTGGAACGGTACGCCCTGCAACAGGTTGCCAAAGGCCACGCCAATCACCAGCGGCGGCACAAAGCTACCGATGAACACGCCCCAGTCCCACATGTTGCGCCAGCGCGGGTCTTCAATCTTGGAACGGTAATCAAAACCGACCGGACGGAAGAACAAAGACGCCAGCACCAGGATCATCGCTACATAGAAACCGGAGAACGCCGCGGCGTAAACCATCGGCCAGGCAGCAAACAACGCACCGCCCGCGGTGATCAACCACACCTGGTTACCGTCCCAGTGCGGGGCGATAGAGTTAATCATAATTCGACGTTCGGTGTCGTTACGACCGAGGAAACGGGTGAGCATCCCCACCCCCATGTCGAACCCATCGGTGACAGCGAAACCAATTAGCAAAATGCCAACCAGCAGCCACCAGATAAAACGTAGTACTTCATAATCGATCATTTGACGACTCCTGTCTTAGCGTGCCGGCTGAGAAGTCACGGTGGACTGCTCAAAGTGATAGCGACCGGTTTTCAGGCTGCTTGGGCCAAGGCGTGCAAATTTGAACATCAGGAACAATTCTGCCACCAGGAACAGGGTATACAGGCCGCAAATCAGGAGCATGGAGAACAGCAGATCGCCTACGGTCAGCGATGAGTTCGCCACGGCTGTCGGCAACACTTCGCCGATCGCCCACGGCTGACGACCATACTCGGCGACGAACCAACCTGCTTCAACCGCAATCCACGGCAGTGGAATACCGTATAGCGCCGCGCGCAACAGCCATTTTTTCTCACCGATGCGGTTACGAATCACGCTCCAGAAGGAAAGTGCGATGATCGCCAGCAGCAGGAAGCCGCACGCCACCATGATACGGAAAGCGAAGTACAGCGGCGCAACGCGAGGAATGGAATCTTTCGTCGCTTGCTGGATCTGCGCTTCGGTCGCGTCAGTCACATTAGGCGTATAGCGTTTCAGCAGCAGGCCGTAACCGAGATCTTTCTTCATGCTGTTGAACTGGTCGCGAACGGCCTGGTCGGTAGAACCGGCGCGCAGCTGCTCCAGCAGTTCATAGGCTTTCATCCCGTTACGGATACGCTCTTCATGCTGAACCATGAGATCTTTCAGGCCAATAACCGGCGTGTCCACGGAACGCGTAGCGATAATACCGAGCGCATAAGGGATCTGAATCGCCAGATGGTTTTCCTGTTTGTCCTGGTCAGGAATACCGAACAAGGTAAAGGAGGCCGGAGCAAGTTGCGTTTCCCATTCAGCTTCAATCGCAGCGAGCTTGGTTTTCTGCACGTCGCCCATTTCGTAACCGGATTCGTCGCCGAGTACGATAACGGACAGTACGGCAGCCATACCGAAGCTGGCGGCAATAGCAAAGGAGCGTTTAGCAAAGGCGAAGTCACGACCTTTCAGCATGTAGTAAGCGCTGATACCGAGGATGAACATCGCGCCGGTGACATAGCCGGACGCCACAGTATGAACAAATTTCACCTGTGCTACCGGGTTCAGCACCAGTTCAGAGAAGCTCACCATTTCCATACGCATGGTTTCGAAATTGAAATCCGCAGCGATTGGGTTTTGCATCCAGCCGTTCGCTACCAGAATCCACAACGCGGAGAGGTTGGACCCCAGAGCCACCAGCCAGGTGACGCACATATGCTGAACTTTACTCAGACGATCCCAGCCGAAGAAGAACAGACCTACAAAGGTGGATTCGAGGAAGAAGGCCATCAAACCTTCGATGGCCAGCGGCGCACCGAAGATGTCCCCAACATAGTGGGAGTAGTACGACCAGTTTGTCCCGAACTGGAACTCCATGGTCAAACCGGTAGCCACACCCAGAGCAAAGTTGATACCAAACAACTTGCCCCAGAACTTGGTCATATCTTTATAAATCTGTTTGCCGGAAAGGACGTATACCGTTTCCATAATGGCCAGCAGGAACGCCATACCGAGCGTTAGCGGCACAAACAGGAAGTGGTACATCGCGGTCAAGGCAAACTGTAAGCGCGACAGTTCGACTATATCTAACATCATGACTCCTTGCTCATCGCATGAAGACTCCGAGAGTGAACCCCGTTAGAAAGGGTCACACGCATGCCCCAATACAAATTTATTTGCGGCCTCTCATCGTACTATCCCCTCGGGAAGGAAACAGTAATGATGAAAGGTTACAAACATGTTAATAAAAAACCCAAATTGATCCCGCAAATATATTACGCCGTAAAACCCTTACAATAAACAGGTTTTTAGTGGGTCAGATTTGCTTTTTTCGACAGCGATCAATTTATGGCTAATCTATCGCTTTTCAGGGAATTTGATCACGGACAATTTAACCAGTTTTGATGCTCTTTTCCAACATTTAAATATTGATTAAAATCAATTTTTGAAGTTAATGTTAATAATGTTTATTCATTGAATGCATGGTGAATTTTTTGTTAACTTTTTGTTTTTGCAAAGAGTAATTTCCAACCCCCTGTAAAAAGATGCTTATTCGATAAGGCTAAACATTTTGTGCGTTTTTTACTGCCCCGCATCCAGTAAAAAACATTCCACATTGATGTTCAATTATTGCTAAATAGCTCACAGATTTTTTCTGCAGGTTATCAACACTTATTATTTTATACATTTAGTCTATTTTTATTTTACTTATAATTAACACCGCAAAGAAACTATCTCATTGCACACGCGCCATCATCCCACCGGGATTACCCTGCCCCAACTTCCCTTTCCCGACGACTAACGGCCAGGATCATCTTGCCAGGTTATCGCCTTAATTATCGCTAATAAGCCTTCCAGATAGCCAGGATCAAACATTTTATTCGCTAATTTTTCTTTATTTCAACAACACCGTATTTACCTCTCCATAATTATTATAGCGAAGATTCTGTTATCACCTTCACAGATTTACCCTCAATTTCTACGTCACTCATAGTGATAATTCTGTTTATTCGCAGCCATAAATACCCTTTAGACATAATTAATCACGAACGAATAGTGCCAATAAGTTCTTAATAATTTTTAAAGTTAACCTCTTTTAACCAGCAAAAGTTCATATGATTTATTAAACGATACCTTTAATACTTCATGGAAATAATGTCGGTACTCTTATGATTAAAATAGCTGTTTTATTCTGCCATTAAACAAGCAGTCTGTGTAAGCGCGATACATCTGAGGAGACATGTAGTTCGCGCTCAGGCAAACATGCGCGGCCACAGAGTCAAGCGTCAATTTACTATAGAGGTTAGCGTCAACATAGTGTAATGCTGCGATGCGCTTTTTTCATGGCGGAAAGCGCATAATCCGTCTCCGATGAGGTCGGCAGGTCTTTCACTAAGACAGCATCTGTATTTGCTGCAAAAGAGTTAACCGGCAAACTGAGTAAATTTACTGCCGCTGCCAGACGGTTATTATCAATTATTTTTAGACTCCACCATGTTTTTTTAATGAGGCATCATTTTCCTATAGCTCAATATTTACAAAGCCAATAATTTTATATCCCGGATGCTTCACCCGTACTTTGCCACAAACAATAAAGCCATAAAAAAGGCCACCGTAAAGGTGGCCAACCATGTCGAAAACGGACATTTATCTGTTCCCGCAAGAACAGCGAGTTTTATTTTATAATTGCTTTCAGCGCTTCGCCGATATCGGCCAGGCTGCGAACGGTTTTCACGCCTGCGGCTTCCAGTGCGGCGAATTTTTCATCCGCAGTGCCTTTACCACCGGCAATGATGGCGCCAGCGTGGCCCATACGTTTGCCTTTCGGCGCGGTAACACCCGCGATATAGCCAACAACCGGCTTGGTCACGTGTTCTTTAATATAAGCAGCCGCTTCTTCTTCTGCGCTACCGCCGATCTCGCCGATCATCACGATCGCTTCAGTCTGCGGATCTTCCTGGAACAGTTTCAGGATGTCGATGAAGTTAGAGCCCGGAATCGGGTCGCCGCCGATACCCACGCAGGTGGACTGGCCGAAACCGTAGTCGGTGGTCTGCTTAACCGCTTCATAGGTCAGCGTGCCGGAACGGGAAACGATACCCACTTTACCCGGCTTATGAATGTGACCCGGCATGATGCCGATTTTGCATTCGCCCGGGGTGATCACACCTGGGCAGTTCGGGCCGATCATGCGTACGCCCGCTTCGTCCAGCTTCACTTTCACGGTCAGCATATCCAGCGTCGGAATACCTTCGGTGATGGTGATAATCAGTTTGATGCCTGCGTCGATCGCTTCCAGAATGGAGTCTTTGCAGAACGGCGCCGGCACGTAGATAGCGGATGCGGTCGCACCGGTGGCTTCTACCGCTTCGCGCACGGTGTTGAACACCGGCAGACCCAGATGCGTGGTGCCGCCTTTGCCCGGCGTTACGCCGCCGACCATTTGCGTACCGTAAGCAATCGCCTGTTCGGAGTGGAAAGTCCCCTGGCTACCGGTGAAGCCCTGGCAGATAACCTTGGTATCTTTATTAATTAAAACGGACATTATTTCCCCTCCACTGCGGCAACAACCTGCTGAGCTGCATCCGTCAGACTTTTCGCTGCAATAATATTCAGGCCACTGTCAGCCAGTTTCTTCGCGCCGAGTTCGGCGTTGTTGCCTTCCAGACGCACCACCACCGGAACGTTCACGCCCACTTCTTCCACCGCGCCGATGATACCGTCGGCAATCAGGTCACAACGGACGATACCGCCGAAGATGTTAACCAGAACCGCTTTCACGTTGTCATCCGAGAGGATGATTTTAAACGCTTCGGTGACGCGCTCTTTGGTTGCGCCGCCGCCCACGTCAAGGAAGTTAGCCGGTTCGCCGCCATGCAGCTTAACGATGTCCATGGTGCCCATCGCCAGGCCCGCGCCGTTCACCATGCAACCGATGTTGCCGTCCAGCGCGACGTAGTTCAGTTCCCACTGCGCCGCCTGCGCTTCACGCGGGTCTTCCTGAGACTGGTCACGCATTTCACGCAGATCCGGCTGGCGGAACAGCGCGTTGCCGTCAGCGCCCAGCTTGCCGTCGAGGCAAATCAGATCGCCCTGCTTAGTGATCACCAGCGGATTAATTTCGATTAGCGCCAGGTCGCGCTCAAGGAAAATGGTTGCCAGGCCCATAAAGATTTTGGTGAACTGCTGCACCAGTTTACCTTCCAGACCCAATTTGAACGCCAGTTCCCGTCCCTGATACGGCATCGGGCCGGTCAGCGGATCGAGCGCGACTTTATGGATCAGATGCGGGGTTTCCTCCGCGACTTTTTCGATCTCTACGCCGCCTTCGGTAGATGCCATAAAGACCACGCGACGAGAACTACGGTCAACCACCGCGCCGAGGTACAGTTCTTTGCCGATGTCGGTCGCCGCTTCAACCAGAATCTGGTTTACCGGTTGGCCATTAGCGTCTGTTTGATAGGTCACCAGACGTTTGCCCAGCCAGTTTTCCGCAAAGGCGCGAATCTCTTCTTTACTTTTTACTACCTTCACACCGCCCGCTTTGCCGCGGCCGCCAGCGTGAACCTGACATTTCACTACCCACGGGCCGGCACCGATTTTAGACGCGGCTTCTTCGGCTTCACGCGGAGTAGTACAGGCATAACCCACCGGCGCCGGTAAGCCATAGCGGGCAAAAAGTTGTTTTGCCTGATATTCATGTAAGTTCATGTGTTCTGTCCATCCTTCAGGTAATCGTTATCTTTAGACCTGTAGGCCTGAAAGCTGCGCGCCATCAGGCATTACACCATCGCCGGATGGCGGCGTGAACGCCTTATCCGGCCTACAGGTAGCAGGTGATGCTCTTGCTGACTACACGTCCAACAGCAGACGGGTCGGATCTTCCAGCAACTCTTTGATGGTGACCAGGAAGCCCACGGATTCGCGACCATCGATCAGGCGATGATCGTAAGAGAGCGCCAGGTACATCATCGGCAGGATTTCCACCTTGCCATCCACCGCCATCGGCCTGTCTTTAATAGCATGCATTCCCAGAATCGCGCTCTGCGGCGGGTTGATGATCGGGGTAGACATCAGCGAACCGAATACGCCGCCGTTGGTAATGGTAAAGTTACCGCCGGTCAGGTCTTCTACGGTCAGCTTGCCGTCGCGGCCTTTGACAGCCAGTTCTTTAATTTTTTTCTCAATGTCAGCCATGCCCAGCGTATCCACGTCACGCAGGACCGGCGTGACCAGGCCGCGCGGCGTAGACACCGCCATGCTCACATCAAAGTAGTTGTGGTACACCACGTCATCGCCGTCGATAGAGGCGTTCACTTCCGGATAACGCTTCAGCGCTTCCACTACCGCTTTCACGTAGAAGGACATAAAGCCCAGGCGGATACCATGACGTTTTTCAAACACTTCGCCATACTGCTTACGCAAATCCATAATCGGCTTCATGTTGACTTCATTGAAGGTCGTCAGCATGGCGGTAGAATTTTTCGCTTCCAGCAGACGCTCGGCCACGCGCTTGCGCAGGCGGGTCATTGGCACGCGTTTTTCGCCGCGCGCGCCCAGAGCGGGTTGTGCTGCAGGTTCAACAGCGGGTGCTTTAGACTCGCCTTTCGCCAGATGTTTTTCCACATCTTCACGGGTCAGACGCCCACCCACACCAGTGCCTTTAATGGCGCTGGCTTCCAGATTGTGTTCAGCCAGCAGGCGACGGATCGCCGGGCTGAGCGCATCGTTGTTTTGTTCTTCCAGCGACGCCTGCTGGCGCTGTGCCGGCGTAGACGCTTTCTCTTCAGATTTGGCGCTGGTCTCTTTACCCGCGCTGTTGCCTTCACGCAGGCGACCCAGGATCTGGCGAGAGGTGACAGTCGTCCCCTCCTCTTCCAGAACCGCATCCAGAATGCCGTCCGCTGATGCCGGTACTTCCAGTACCACTTTGTCAGTTTCGATTTCTACCAGCACTTCGTCACGAACAACCGCATCACCCGGTTTTTTATGCCAGGTGGCGACGGTCGCGTCCGCTACGGACTCAGGCAGGTCGGGAACAAGAATATCTACGCTACTCATTATTTATCCTTTATTTAATCGACGTTCAGCGCGTCATTAACCAGATCTTGTTGCTGTTTCTGGTGAACGGACATATACCCTACCGCCGGAGAGGCGGAGGCCGGGCGACCTGCATAACGCAGAGCGGCCCCAAACGGAATCACTTCACGGAAATGATGCTGACTGCAGTACCATGCGCCCTGGTTGAGCGGCTCTTCCTGGCACCAGACAAAATCATGGACGTGAGCGTATGGTTGCAGCGCTTCCTGCACCGCTTTATGCGGGAACGGATAGAGCTGTTCGATGCGCACGATAGCGACATCTTTCTGGTCGTTTTTGCGACGTTGTTCCAGCAGGTCGTAATAAACCTTACCAGAACACATTACCACGCGTTTTACGGCTTTAGGGTCCAGCTCGTCAATTTCGCTAATGGCCGGCTGGAAGGAACCGTTCGCCAGTTCATCAAGCGTGGAAACCGCCAGCGGGTGACGCAGCAGCGATTTCGGCGACATCACCACCAGCGGACGACGCATCCCGCGCAGCGCCTGACGGCGCAGCATATGGTAGACCTGCGCCGGGGTGGACGGCACGCAAACCTGCATATTCTGCTCGGCGCAAAGTTGCAGATAACGTTCCAGACGCGCGGAAGAGTGCTCCGGGCCCTGCCCTTCATAGCCATGCGGCAACAGCATCACCAGACCGCACATCCGGCCCCATTTCTGCTCGCCGGAGGAGATGAACTGGTCAATCACTACCTGCGCGCCGTTGGCAAAATCGCCAAACTGCGCTTCCCAGATAGTCAGGGTACGTGGTTCCGCCGTGGCATAACCGTATTCAAAAGCCAGTACCGCTTCTTCAGACAGCACGGAGTCCCAGACTTTAAACTGTCCCTGACCGCTGTGAATATGCTGCAACGGCGTATACGTTGAGCCGTTCGTCTGGTTGTGGATCACCGCATGACGATGGAAGAAGGTGCCGCGACCGGAGTCTTCCCCGGACAGGCGCACCGGAATGCCTTCATCGACCAGCGTGGCGTAAGCCAGATTTTCCGCACCGCCCCAGTCAAACAATTTCTCGCCTGCCGCCATTGCCTGACGGTCGCCATAAATTTTCGCCACGCGAGACTGCATTTCAATGGCTTCCGGCACGGTGCTGATACGTTTTGCCAGCTCCTGCAGACGCTTCATTTCTACCTTGTTCGGGTATGCTTCATCCCATTCGTGGTTTAGATACGGCGACCAGGTGAACGAGTGCATATTCATCGGACGCCACTCTTTCACCACGCATTCGCCTGCATCCAGCGCATCGCGATAGAGGTTAACCATTTCGGTGGCATCTTCCAGCGTCGCGACTTTGTCCGCTTCCAGCTTGTCGGCGTAGATTTTACGCGGCGTCGGATGCTTTTTGATTTTCTGGTACATCAGCGGCTGGGTTGCGCTTGGCTCGTCGGCTTCGTTGTGGCCGTGACGGCGGTAGCACACCAGATCGATGAACACATCGCGTTTAAAGGTGTTACGGAAGTCCAGCGCCAGACGGGTCACAAAAGCGACGGCTTCCGGATCGTCCGCATTGACGTGGAAAATCGGCGCCTGGACCATTTTACCGATATCGGTGCAGTAAGGCGTTGAACGCGCATCCAGTGGGTTAGAGGTGGTGAAGCCCACCTGGTTGTTGATAACGATACGTACCGTACCGCCCACTTCGTAACCGCGCGCTTTCGACATGTTCAGGGTTTCCTGAACCACGCCCTGGCCGGTCACCGCGGCGTCGCCGTGAATAGTGATCGGCAACACTTTGTTGCTGCTCGGTTCGTCCAGTCTGTCCAGACGGGCGCGCACGGAGCCCATCACCACCGGGCTCACAATTTCCAGATGCGATGGGTTAAACGCCAGCGCCAGGTGAACCAGACCGCCTTCGGTTTCGATATCTGACGAGAAGCCCATGTGATACTTCACGTCGCCGGTACCCAGATGTTCTTTATGCTTACCGGCAAATTCGTCGAACAGATCCTGCGGTTTTTTACCCAGTACGTTGATCAGCACGTTCAGGCGACCGCGGTGCGCCATCCCCAGCACCACTTCGCGAGTGCCGCTGTTACCCGCATGGCGAACCATCTCTTTCAGCATGGGTATCAGCGCATCTCCCCCCTCGAGCGAGAAACGTTTCGCACCCGGGAATTTGGCACCCAGATAACGTTCTAGCCCTTCAGCGGCGGTCAGTTCGTTCAGGAAGCGTTTTTTCTCGTCAGCGCTAAAGGCCGCACGACCGGATTCGATGCGCTGTTGGATCCAGCGTTTCTCTTCGGTGCTGGTGATGTGCATATACTCAGCGCCAATCGGGCCGCAGTAGGTCTGTTTGAGCGCGTCGAGCAGCTCGCCCAGCTTCATCGTCTCTTTGCCGCTGGCAAAGGAGCCGACATTGAAGGTTTCCTGGAAATCGGCCTCGGTCAAATCATGGAAAGAAGGGTCCAGATCCGCCACGCGTTCTTGTTTCCACAGACCCAGCGGATCGAGGTTTGCATGCTGATGGCCACGGAAACGATAAGCGTTAATAAGCTGCAGGACTTTAACCTGCTTCACATTGGTGTCAGGGTCGGAAATCGTAGAAGAGTGACGTGAGCCAGCCAACGCCTGCCGCCGGAAATATTCACGTGTTTTTGAATGGAGTTGATCCGGTTTGACTCCGGTACCAGGTAACTGCTGGAACGTCAAACGCCAGTTAGCGTCTACCGAGTCAGGATCGGTTAAAAAGTCTTCATAGAGCTGTTCTATCCAGCTCTGATTCGAACCAGAGAGGTAAGAAGAGTCCAACCAGGCTTTCAAAGCGCTGTTCTGCATCGTGATCCCTTAAGCATCTTTTCTGCTTATTTAATACTCTAAATAGGTCACGTTTCAGGAAGGCGGCAAGCTTGCAAATCCCTGGGAGCTTACATCCAGTAAGTGACCGGGGTGAGCAAGTGCAGCCAACGCACATGCAACGTGAACTATGACGAGTATTTCGCCGTGGATACTAACCACGCATACGCTGTATGCGTGCCGGGGTTCACTTGTTGCGGACTGTCGTGTCATCTGCGTCCGCTAAGGAACCTTTAAAAACTGTCTAATAATCTTCGCTGTTCAGGCTACGACTGCGTTGCGGCCTTCGCTCACTCCGGTCACATAGTTAACTATGCTCCCGAAGATTCGTTCAGACCGCGCCTTGTCTCGCTCTGAACATCTCGATTATTACTAATCATATGGCAGTTTTTAGAGGTTTCCTGCACTTCTATTGCCTGATGGCGCTGCGCTTATCAGGCCTACGGGGTTGCGCCTGTAGGCCTGATAAGACGGTACATCGCCATCCGGCAACCACTACAACTACTTATGCGCTACGCTGCAACAGCATCGACTTAATATGGCCGATAGCGCGCGTCGGGTTTAGTCCCTTAGGACATACACTGACGCAGTTCATAATGCTGTGACAGCGGAATACGCTGAATGCATCGCTCATCCCTTCCAGACGACTGTCGGTCTCGGTATCACGACTATCGATCAGGAATCGATACGCCGCGAGCAGCCCCGCCGGACCGATAAACTTATCCGGGTTCCACCAGAATGACGGGCAGGATGTTGAGCAACAGGCGCAAAGAATACATTCATACAGCCCATCGAGTTTTTCACGCTGCTCCGGCATCTGCAGATGCTCACGAGCCGGTGGATTTTGCCCATTATTCAATAAGTAAGGCTTAATCTTCTCATATTGTGCGTAGAATTGCCCCATGTCTACCACCAAATCGCGGATCACCGGCAAACCGGGCAGCGGGCGAATCACAATCTTCTTACCCGGCTGAGTCAGCGCCGAAATAGGGGTAATACAGGCCAGACCATTCTTACCGTTCATATTCAAACCATCAGAACCGCACACACCTTCGCGGCAGGAACGACGGAAAGAAAGGCTGGGATCTTTTTCTTTAAGCTGGATTAACGCATCCAGCAGCATCATGTCGCGCCCTTCTTCGCCTTCCAGGGTGTAATCCTGCATACGCGGAGCGTTATCGACATCCGGGTTATAACGATAAATCGAAAATTCGAGTTTCATCATCCTGTCTCCGCAATTAATAAGTACGAATCTTCGGCGGGAACGCCGGACGCAGTTTCGGCTCCATATTGACGCTTCGGCGCGTCATGGATTCCGTTTGCGGCTGATACAGGGTATGACACAACCAGTTGGCATCATCACGCTCCGGGAAATCGAAGCGGCTATGCGCGCCGCGGCTTTCCGTTCGGAAGTTGGCTGATACGGCAGTGGCGTAGGCGGTTTCCATCAGGTTATCCAGCTCCAGACACTCAACACGCTGGGTATTAAACTCGCTGGACGTGTCATCCAGACGGGCGTTTTTCAGACGCTCGCGGATCACTTTCAACTGCTCAAGCCCTTTCGCCATCGCGTCGCCTTCACGGAATACGGAGAAGTTATGCTGCATACACTCCTGCAACGCTTTGCGGATAGCCACCGGATCTTCGCCATTGCGGTTATTGTTCCAGCGATTCAGGCGCTCCAGAGAACCTTCAACGTCAGACTCGCTGGCGTCGCGCAGCACGCCCTGCTCGGCGATGGATTCCTGTAAATGCAGCCCCGCCGCGCGGCCAAAGACCACCAGATCCAGCAGTGAGTTACCGCCCAGACGGTTGGCGCCGTGAACCGATACACAGGCGATTTCGCCTACCGCAAACAGCCCCGGAATGACCACGTCTTCGCCCTGCTCGTTCACGGTCAGCGCCTGACCGGTCACTTTAGTCGGAATACCGCCCATCATGTAGTGGCAGGTCGGGATAACCGGAATCGGCTCTTTCACCGGGTCAACGTGGGCGAAAGTACGGGACAGCTCCAGGATACCCGGCAGGCGAGATTCCAGCACCTCTTTACCCAGGTGATCCAGTTTCAGTTTAGCGTGCGGCCCCCACGGACCATCACAGCCGCGGCCTTCACGGATTTCGATCATGATGGAACGCGCCACCACGTCACGACCCGCCAGGTCTTTGGCATTCGGCGCATAACGCTCCATAAAGCGCTCGCCGTGTTTGTTCAGCAGGTAACCGCCTTCGCCGCGGCAGCCTTCTGTCACCAGCACGCCCGCCCCGGCGATGCCGGTCGGGTGGAACTGCCACATTTCCATGTCCTGCACCGGGACACCGGCACGCAGCGCCATACCGACACCGTCACCGGTGTTGATGTGAGCGTTGGTGGTGGACTGGTAGATACGGCCTGCGCCGCCGGTCGCCAGCACCGTCGCGCGGGCTTTGAAGTACACCACTTCACCGGTTTCGATGCACAGTGCGGTACACCCCACCACCGCGCCATCCTGGTTTTTCACCAGATCCAGCGCATACCATTCGGAGAAAATCGTGGTGTGGTTTTTCAAATTCTGTTGATACAACGTGTGCAGCAAGGCGTGACCGGTACGGTCAGCCGCCGCCGCGGTACGTGCCGCCTGCTCGCCGCCAAAGTTTTTCGACTGGCCGCCGAACGGGCGCTGATAGATACGTCCATCATCAAGACGGGAGAACGGTAGCCCCATGTGCTCCAGTTCCAGAATCGCTTCCGGTCCGGTCTTACACATATATTCGATAGCATCCTGGTCACCAATGTAGTCCGACCCTTTTACGGTATCGTACATGTGCCATTCCCAGTTATCTTCATGGGTATTGCCGAGCGCCACGGTGATACCGCCCTGCGCGGAAACGGTATGGGAACGGGTCGGGAAGACTTTCGAGAGCAGCGCACAGGTTTGGCCGCTCTGGGAAATTTGCAGCGCCGCGCGCATACCTGCGCCACCGGCACCAATCACAACAGCATCAAATTCTCTGACTGGCAGTTTCATTACACACCCCACACCACAACAAATCCATAGATGACGTAAACCACCAGCGCAACAACAATAACGAGTTGCAGTATCAGACGCACTGCCAGTGGTTTAACGTAGTCGGTTAACACCTGCCACATGCCGATCCAGGCATGAATCAAGATGGAAAAAAGCGCCAGCAGGGTGAAGACTTTGGTGAAGGCCGATGAGAAGAAACCGGTCCAGGCTTCAAAGGTCAGTTCGCCACTCGTGGCGAAAAAACCCACCATGTAGATGATGTATAACGTCAGAACGATAGCGGTAGCACGGACCAGGATGAAGTCATGTACGCCATTGCGTCCTAATGCGGAGGCGTTGCTTACCATACGAGGACTCCTGCGAGAAGTGAAAGCACGACAGTGATAACAAAAGAGATTTTGGCAGAGCGTTGACCCGCTTCGAATGTTTCTTCCAGATAGCCAAAATCCATTAACATGTGACGAATTCCCACGATGACGTGATACGCCAGCGCGGTAAGGATGCCCCACATGATAAATTTAACGATGAAGCCGTCCATGATATCGGCGGCCTGCTGGAATCCTTCCGGAGAAGAGAGGCTGGTGCCCAGTAGCCACAGTAGTATGCCGACGGCGATGAAAGTAATCACACCGGATACGCGATGGAGAATGGACGCTATCGCTGTGATGGGGAACCGAATCGTTTGTAGATCCAGATTGACAGGTCTTTGTTTTTTCACATTTCTTATCATGAATAACGCCCACATGCTGTTCTTATTATTCCCTTAAGACTTCGGTTACAGAGGTGAATCTACCTGTAGCCAGAAAGACGACGGGATTTCCTTCCTCCGGTCTGCGTGCGGGTCAGACAGCGTCCTTTCTATAACTGCGCGTCATGTAAAACACTGCTTCCAGTAGCTAAAACGACACGTTACAACGCTGGGTGGCTCGGGATTGCAGGGTATTCCGGAGACCTGGCGGCAGTATAGGACGTTCACAAAATCATTACAATTAACCTACATATAGTTTGTCGGGTTTTATCCTGAACAGTGACACAGGTCACGATAACAACATTTTTTTAATTTTCAATCATCTGATTTGACAAACATTAAACAAAATTGTTACAAACGACACCAGAAAAAGCATATAATGCGTAAAAGTTATGGGGTCACTCTTTCACCTGTTAATAAGTTATGTAACAGTACAATGATATTGACCCATTCTTTCAGGACAGTTATTAGTGATAGACAGGTTACATTACTCGGATTGCTACGTTCCTGATTTGCTGCTAATTCGAAATTAATCAAGCCGTTACCTGCAAGCGCCCATTGCTCTGTACCCAGGTCATCCCCTCTTTCACAGAGCGGCGAGCCAAATAACAAACTGGTAACGGTTGATTGATGCATACACAGAATCTTCCCTGCACTAACGACGAGGAAGATGACGTGGAGAAGGCAAGTCTGAGTTCCGGCAGTCTTAAGCAATAAGGCGCTAAGGAGACCGTAAATGGCTGATACAAAGGCAAAAATCACCCTTACTGGTGACACTGCTATTGAACTGGATGTGCTAAAAGGTACACTCGGTCAAGATGTTATTGATATTCGTAGTCTCGGTTCAAAAGGAGTTTTTACTTTTGACCCTGGTTTCACCTCTACCGCATCCTGCGAATCTAAAATCACCTTCATCGACGGCGACGAAGGCATTTTGTTGCATCGCGGTTTCCCGATTGACCAGCTTGCTACCGATTCCAACTATCTGGAAGTCTGTTACATCCTGCTGTACGGCGAAAAACCGACGCAGGAAGAGTATGACGAGTTCAGAACGACAGTCACCCGCCATACGATGATCCATGAGCAAATCACTCGCCTGTTCCATGCTTTCCGTCGCGACTCACATCCGATGGCGGTAATGTGCGGGATCACTGGCGCGCTGGCGGCGTTCTACCACGACTCGCTGGATGTGAACAATCCGCGCCACCGTGAAATCGCGGCGTTCCGCCTGCTGTCCAAAATGCCGACCATGGCGGCGATGTGTTACAAATATTCCATCGGTCAGCCGTTTGTTTATCCGCGCAACGACCTTTCCTACGCCGGTAACTTCCTGAACATGATGTTCTCCACGCCGTGTGAAACCTATGAAGTGAATCCGGTACTGGAGCGCGCGATGGACCGTATTCTGATCCTGCACGCTGACCATGAGCAGAACGCCTCAACGTCAACGGTACGTACCGCAGGTTCAAGCGGCGCCAACCCATTCGCCTGCATTGCCGCCGGGATCGCCTCCCTGTGGGGACCCGCGCACGGCGGCGCCAACGAAGCCGCGCTGAAAATGCTGGAAGAAATCAGCTCTGTTAAACACATTCCGGAATTTGTTCGCCGTGCGAAAGACAAGAATGATTCTTTCCGCCTGATGGGCTTCGGTCACCGTGTTTACAAAAACTACGATCCGCGCGCCACCGTGATGCGTGAAACCTGCCATGAAGTGCTGAAAGAGCTGGGCACCAAAGATGATCTGCTGGAAGTGGCGATGGAGCTTGAGCACATTGCGCTCAACGACCCGTACTTCATCGAGAAGAAACTGTACCCGAACGTAGACTTCTACTCCGGCATCATTCTGAAAGCGATGGGCATTCCGTCCTCCATGTTCACCGTGATCTTCTCCATGGCGCGTACCGTTGGCTGGATTGCACACTGGAATGAAATGCACACTGACGGCATGAAAATCGCCCGTCCTCGTCAGCTGTATACCGGCTACGATAAACGCGATTTTAAATCGGCGCTGAAGCGTTAATTGACAACCGGATGGCGACGCAACCCTCGCCATCCGGTACATTTTCCCTTTTTTCTTATCCTCATTATTTTATTCTTACCCCGTTACTCTCTATGATTAATTAAGGTTTCGCTAAATATCATTCAGGGAGCATGGAATGCCGATTCTGCAGTGGTTTTTGTTGTTCCTGTTATCGCTGCTCATTTCCCTTATTTTTCTCTGGCTGCACCTTCCGGCGGCGATGCTGCTCGGTCCAATGATTGCGGGTATCGTGTTGAGTTTGCGAGGTAGTACGCTACAACTTCCGCGCGGTATTTTTCTCGCCGCGCAGGCGATTCTCGGCTGTATGATCGCCCAAAATCTAACCGGTTCGATATTGACCACCCTCGCCCTCTACTGGCCGGTCGTGCTTTTAGTGTTGCTGGTGACGCTGCTTTCCAGCGCGATAGTCGGCTGGCTGCTGGTACGCTACAGCTCGCTGCCCGGCAACACCGGCGCATGGGGGTCTTCGCCGGGCGGCGCGGCGGCAATGGTAGCGATGGCGCAAGATTACGGGGCGGATATCCGCCTGGTGACGTTTATGCAGTATCTACGGGTACTGTTTGTGGCTGGCGCGGCGGTGCTGGTGACACGCCTGATACTCGGCGACAGCGCGGCAGCGGTCAGCCAACAGGTGATCTGGTTTCCACCGCTTAGCGGTAATTTATTGACGACGCTGCTATTAGCGATCGTGGCGGGCATTGCCGGTCGCCTGTTGCGTATCCCTTCCGGCACGATGCTGCTCCCCATGTTGGCAGGCGCGATTCTCCATTCGCAAGGCATCATTGAAATTGAATTACCCGAATGGCTGCTGGCCGTGGCGTATATGGCGATAGGCTGGCGTATTGGGCTGGGTTTTGACAGACAGGTGTTTTTTATGGCGCTGCGGCCATTGCCGCAAATCTTATTGTCAATTTTCGCGCTGATGGCGATTTGCGCCGCGATGGCGTGGGGAATGGCTTACTACATGCAGATTGATTTTATGACGGCTTATCTCGCCACCAGTCCCGGTGGTCTGGATACGGTTGCCGCGATCGCGGCAGGAAGCAGTGCCGATATGGCGCTCATCATGGCAATGCAAACCCTACGGCTGTTCAGCATTCTGTTAACTGGGCCAGCAGTGGCCCGTTTTATATCAACCTATGCGCCCAGACAACCTTTGTAGGGCTGATAAGCGTCGCGCCATCAGGCAATAGCCGCTCGCCGATGGCGGTTCCGGCTATTTCTGGCAATGCGGGCACCAGTAAAACGGGCGTGAGGACAGTGTTGTCTTTTCAATAATGCCGCCGCACCGCTCGCACGCTTCGCCGTCACGATGGAAAACCTTAAAGCGAAACAGTGCGCCATGATGCTTGTTTTCATCCGACTGACCGCGAGTCGTGTAGGACAGGCGCGGAATATCCAACAGCGCGTGAGAAAGCGCATTCAGTTGCGCCTCGTTGAGATCTTTCGCTTTATGCTGTCCGGTTAACCCTACCTGCCAGAGGATTTCAACGCGCAGATAATTCCCCAATCCCGCCAGAAAGGCCTGATCCAGCAACAGCCCAGAAAATTGTCGGTTGCGAAAACGCGGCGACAGCAATCGAGCTTTAACCTCTTCCGGAGTGAGACGCGCGTCCAGCACATCCGGACCGACCCGCTGTAAAAAAGGGTGCGTCGTGAGCTGCTCTGCTGTCAGCATTTCGATATCAGACGCGCTATAAAGCAGAATAGTTTTATCCGCCGTTTGTAGCCTGACGCGCAATATACGCGTGGTCTGCGGTATTTCACCAGTATCGATCACCCGCCATACGCCATAGAGTTGGTTGTGGCTGTAGAGCGTCAGGCCATTTGAAAAGTGGGTCAATAACGCTTTTCCCCGCGTCTCTATCCGGGTAACAAGTTGACCGGTAAGCTGCGATTCATACGGTTTTAACTGTGCAAAGGCAAACCAGACATCGGTTAAGGGTTTGCCTTTGATTGCCGCCTCCAGATTATCCGCCGCACGACGAATTTCCGGGCCTTCAGGCATAATAATATCCTTTGTTAACAGTTGATTAATGGACTACACCGCCTCTGACTATCGGGAATGCACATCGAACGCCATAATGAATATCCACAGCCGTAATATAATAGCTTCAATCGTCGGGCTCTCAGGCAATAACGTGTATATTACGCGCATTGAACGCGGCGCGTAACCTGCGAGCGAATGCAAGCGCATACTCGCCGTCGCCATGAATGCACACCGTTTGCGCCAGCGCCTGCTCTTCGTCGTGAATCAGCGCGCCAGGTTGCATGCGCGGCACCAGGCTACCGTCGGCCTGATAGCCGCGATCGGCAAACACCTCCTGCCGCGTCACCAGGCGATGGCGCTCACCGGCCCGGATCAGCTCACTTCCCGCCAGTCCAACCAGTATCAGTGACGGATCATAGTCGTGTACCGCTTTCGCAATCGCCTGTGCCAGATGGGGATCTTTCGCCGCCTGGTTATAGAGCATACCGTGCGGTTTGACATGGCGCATCACGCTGCCTTGCGCCTGAACAATCGCCCCCAGCGCGCCGATTTGGTACAGCGTCTGGGCGTATACCGTTTCCGGCGGCAAAGCCATCGCCGTCCGCCCAAAATTATCCCGATCCGGAAAGCTGGGATGCGCGCCGATCGCCACGCCGTTTTTCAGCGCCTCGCGCACGCTGGTCAGCATGGTTTGCGCATCACCGGCGTGAAAACCACAGGCGATATTGGCGGAGGAGACCAGCGTTAATAATTCGCTGTCGCTGGCGCAGCCTTCGCCCACATCCGCATTTAAATCAATGTTCATGCTGAAGCCGCCAGGTAAGCTGTTCCAGATAGCGCTGACGCTCGCGGCGCGCGTTGAGCGCCTCTTCCAGCGAACATTGCACAAAATGGATCGGTTGCCCTAGCGGGATCTGCGCCAGATGGTACATATCTGCCTCGATGATGCAGGCAATGCGCGGATAGCCGCCAGTTGTCTGGGCATCATTCATTAGCACAATAGGTTGGCCGTTGTAAGGCACCTGCACGACACCGGGCAGCAAACCGTGCGACAGCAGTTCGCGATCCGTTGTCCGCGTTAACGATTGACCCTGCAAACGATAGCCCATGCGATTACTTTGCGGACTGAGTTGCCACGGCGAACGCCAGAACGCTTCTTGCGAGGCGCGATCGAATTCACGGTATTCCGGCCCCGGCAGCGCACGGATGCGATTCCCCCACAGTAACTGCTTCACGCCCTGCGGCCCGCTAAACTGTCGCGATGGTTTACCCATCGCCAACCGATCGCCATCTTTTAGCAACCGTCCTTCCAGCCCACCGATACCGGACTTCAGATCGGTACTACACGATCCCATTACCTCCGGCACAGCAATACCGCCCGCCACCGCCAGATAGCTACGCATCCCGTGAAGCGGTCGATGCAGCGTAAGACGTTGACCCGCTTTTACCGGCAATCGCCAGCCTGTCCAGACCGGTTGATCATCCAACTGCGCCTCGCAGCCTGCGCCGGTAAGAGCGAACCAGGTCTCATTTTCAAATTCGACAACCAGTTGACCGAGAGTGATTTCCAGCGCCGGGGCATTCGCATCGTTCCCGACCAGGAGATTAGCGGTCTGAAAGGCGGGTTTATCCAGCGCACCGCAGTGACTCAGCCCCGACTGACGAAAGCCGTGACGCCCGCTATCCTGCACGGAGGTGTAAATCCCCGCGCGAATAATATTCAGCATATTCCCTCCTTTTGCGGCACAAAGCGTACGCTATCGCCAGGGCGTAGCAGAACCGGGGGCTCCCGCATCGGATCGAATAACTTCAACGGCGTGAAGCCGATCAGCTGCCAGCCGCCCGGCGTGGATAATGGATAAATCCCCGTCTGCGCGCCGCCGATGCCGACAGAACCGGCCGGAACCTGCAGGCGCGGCTCCGCGCGTCTGGGCATATGGAGCGGTTCTGGTAAATTCCCAAGATAGGGAAAGCCAGGCTGAAAGCCTAAAAACCAGACGACATACTCAACGGAGGCATGTAGCTCCACGACCTGCTTTTCACTCAAACCGCTGTGCCGTGCCACCGCCGCCAGATCCGGCCCGCCTGCGCCGCCATAGATCACCGGGATCTCAACCGAACGCGAGTCCGGCTCCAGCGCCTCGCTCTCTTCCCACCAGCGCTGCAGACGCTCAATCGCATCCAGCGCCAGGGTTTGCGGTTCCCGCAAGATCACGGTGATATTGTTCATCCCGGGAATGGCTTCCACCACGTTCGGCATATCGACCAGACGCTGCGTCAGACGCCAGATGCGTTTCTGGCTCGCCAGCGTAATCGGCGGTTCAAGTTCCAGAACGACCGCCGTTTCGCCTAACAGATAACAACGCGCTCGCTGCACTTTATTACCTCTCAGTTATGCCGGGTTAGGGATATCAATAAACGTCACATCCAACGCCGTGTTTTCGTTCAACCATTCGCTCAGGGCGCGAATACCGCCGCGTTCAGTGGCATGGTGCCCGGCGGCATAAAAATGCAGCCCCTGTTCGCGCGCGGAATGAATGGTCTGTTCAGACACCTCGCCGGTAATAAAAGCATCCACGCCGAAGCGGGCGGCGCTATCAATAAAACTTTGCCCGCCGCCGGTACACCAGGCGACACGCTGCACATTCTCTGGCCCGGTATCGCCGCACCATAGCGGTTTACGCCCCAGACGCGCTTCAATCCATGAGGCCAGTTCCAGCCCCGGCACCGGCATTGAGAGCTCTCCCCACGGCACCAGCGGCTCAATTTCTCCTTTCACGGTAATGCCTAATAGCGCCGCCAACTGCGCATTGTTGCCCAGCTCAGGGTGCGCATCCAGCGGCAGATGCCAACCGTAAAGGTTAATATCATTTGCCAGTAACGTTTTTAAGCGACGGCGTTTCATACCGCGAATAACCGGAGACTCGCCTTTCCAGAAGTAACCATGATGAACAATGACCGCATCGGCCTGCAAACGCACCGCCTCATCGAGCAGCGCCTGACTTGCGGTCACGCCGGTAACGATTTTCTGTACCGTCTCTTTTCCTTCGACCTGTAAACCATTCGGCGCATAATCGCTTATTGCCGCACTGTTCAGCTTGTCGTTAATCAGTTGTTCCAGCTCGGTGTTTTTCATCATCGCTCCCTTTAACCCACGTTCTACTTTCCCGTTACGGGTTCAGCCTCCGTTAACATAGCCTCCTGTTAGCCGTTCGTCGATAAACATTTGTTTGACACATCAAGAAACAATCACCCCCGGGTTTGGCGCAAATTACTTAGCAAAACACGATCGGTTTCATGTATATTTATGCAATCAGAACGCATATTTCAGAAAAAATCAGTTCTGTATCATGTTGGTAACTTTAAGGAAACACGGCGATGCGGCAGGCTTAATAAGCCCACTAAGAAAGGCATTATCTGAGATGCCCGCTTTCTTGCCGCAGCGTCTCTATCCCGGAAATACGATGAATAAACAAGCATCTCAACCCCGCGCTATTTACTACGTTGTCGCCCTGCAAATTTGGGAGTACTTCAGCTTTTATGGTATGCGCGCCCTACTGATTCTTTATCTCACCAATCAGCTAAAATACGACGATAACCACGCCTATGAGTTATTCAGCGCTTATTGTTCGCTGGTCTACGTAACGCCGATTCTTGGCGGCTATCTGGCGGATAAGGTGCTTGGCAACCGAATGGCAGTCATGCTGGGCGCATTTTTAATGGCTATAGGTCATTTAGTGCTGGGCGCCAGTGAGATCGCGCCGACATTCCTTTATCTGTCGCTGGCGATCATTGTCTGCGGCTACGGCCTGTTTAAATCGAATATTAGCTGCCTGCTGGACGAACTGTACCAGCCGGAAGATCCGCGCCGCGACGGCGGGTTCTCGCTGCTTTACGCAGCGGGCAATATTGGTTCGATCGTGGCGCCTATCGCCTGCGGCTATGTGCAAGAGGAGTACAGTTGGGCGATGGGCTTTGCGCTCGCCGCCATTGGTATGCTTGCGGGGTTAGTGATCTTCCTGTGTGGAAATCGTCATTTCACCCACACCACCGGCGTGAATAAAGCCGTGTTGTGCGCCAGAAACTACCTGCTGCCGAACTGGGGCTGGCTGTTAATTTTGCTGGTAGCGGCGCCGTTGCTGATTACCGTTCTGTTCTGGAAAGAATGGTCTGTCTATGCCTTAATCGTGGCGACCGCGATCGGCCTGGTCGTGCTGGCAAAAATTTATCACCAGGCGCAAACGGCCAAACAGCGCAAAGAACTGGGGCTGATTGTCACCCTGACCCTGTTCAGTATGCTGTTCTGGGCGTTTGCCCAGCAGGGCGGCAGTTCTATCAGCCTGTATATCGACCGCTTTGTGAACCGCGATATTCTGGGCTATTCCGTTCCTACCGCCATGTTCCAGTCGGTGAACGCCTTTGCCGTGATGCTGTGTGGGGTCGTCCTGGCCTGGCTGGTTAAAGAGAGCGTAAGCGGTAATCGCACCGTGCGTATCTGGGGCAAATTCGCGCTGGGTCTCGGTCTGATGAGCGCCGGATTCTGTATTCTGACCCTGAGCGCACGCTGGTCCGCCGCTTACGGACACTC
Organism: Salmonella sp. GDC200615; assembly: GCF_050574145.1. Taxonomy (NCBI): domain Bacteria; kingdom Pseudomonadati; phylum Pseudomonadota; class Gammaproteobacteria; order Enterobacterales; family Enterobacteriaceae; genus Salmonella; species Salmonella sp. GDC200615. The sequence continues at coordinate 3,139,459 of NZ_CP192247.1, forward strand.
TTCAATGCCGCTAATGGTGCTGGGACTGGCGGTGATGGGCTTTGCCGAGCTATTTATCGACCCGGTCGCCATGTCGCAAATTACGCGCATTGATATCCCCGGCGTCACCGGCGTATTAACCGGAATTTATATGCTGCTGTCCGGCGCGATAGCTAACTATCTGGCAGGCGTCATCGCTGACCAGACCTCGCAAAGCGCCTTCGACGCCAGCGGCGCGGTTAATTACGCCATCAACGCCTATGTGGATGTTTTTGAACAGATCACCTGGGGCGCGTTAGCCTGCGTAGGGGTTGTCCTGCTGATTTGGCTGTATCAGTCCTTCAAATTCAAAAGCCGCGCGCTGGCCGTCGAATCCTGATAGCAGAATGCCCGGTAGTTTGCGCTACCGGGCCTGTATCACGCCCCTTTTCTCGCCGCCTCATAGGCGGAAAGCGTTGAGATTCTCGCCTGTTTGTGCTCCACAATAGGCCGAGGATAATCAAGCACGACTCCCGCTTTTTCCGCCCACCGCCACGGCTCGTGAATCGCTTTTCCAGGGATATCGCGTAATGCCGGTAGCCACTGGCGGATAAATTCGCCGTCGCGATCGAACCTCTCTCCCTGAGTCGTGGGATTAAAAATACGAAAATAAGGCGCGGCATCGGTACCGGTTGAAGCGGCCCACTGCCAGCCGCCATTATTGGCGGCAAGATCGCCGTCAATAAGCTGCGACATGAAATAGCGCTCCCCCAACCGCCAGTCAATCAACAGATCTTTTACCAGAAAGCTGGCGGTAATCATGCGTAAACGGTTATGCATCCAGCCCGTCGCGTTAAGCTGGCGCATCGCCGCATCGACAATGGGATAACCGGTTTCGCCTTTCTGCCATGCCTGAAAATAGTGAGGGTTTTCCTGCCACGCGACGCGTTTTGTCCAGCGGATAAACGGCTGGTGTTTGCATAATGCCGGATACCAGGTCATTAAATGACGGTAAAATTCCCGCCAGATGAGCTCATTCAACCAGACGCTTCCCGGCCCGCCGTCCAGCGCCTGCGGCTGCTCCGCCAGTAATCGGTGCAGGCACTGTCGCGGCGACAGGCCGCCCGTCGCCAGGCTGGCGGAAAGCCGACTGGTGCCGTCAACCGCAGGGAAATCGCGCCGTAACGCGTACTCGTCTGCGCCCTGCGCGCAAAACTGACGTAGCTGCGCGATGACCGCGTTTTCTTCCACCGGGAAAAGCGCGGCGTCAAACGCCTGTTGCGGGTAGTTAAGCGAGACTGGCGTTAAGGGTGTAGAAAGCGCGCCGCTCACCCGGATCTTCGGGGCCGGAACGCACGGCGGGATATCTTCTTTTAGCCGTTTCAACCAGGCATTTTTAAACGGCGTAAAAACTTTATACATTTCATGATTGCCGGTCATCACCGCGCCGGGCGCCAGAATCACGCTATCGTCAAAGCCTTCGCAGATGACAGAGGGCAGCGTTTTTTCCACCGCCGCATCACGCTGACGCTCGTTAAACTCATACTGATAGTTATAAAACAGATGGCTGACGTCATGCTGTCGGCAAACGTTTTTGACCGTTTCAATACTGGCGTTAAAATCCGCCACTTCATGAAACAGCAACGGAATGCCTTTCTCTGCAAGGGCCGTCTGTAGCGCATTGAGCTGCGCGCTGATGAATGCCGCCTGCCGCGGCGCCATATCATGGGCCTGCCACTGCGCGGGGGTGGAAATATAAAGCGCCAGCACCCGCGCGGATGCATCGCGGCAGGCGGCGGCCAGCGCAAGGTTATCCTGTAAACGCAGATCGCGCCTGAACCAGACTAAATGGGTGGGCATACAACTCCTGAAAGATAAAACGTCACGGCGAATAGCGTTAAACAGTGTAGACCCTGGCGCATAAAAAAACCGCCAGCGTGGCGGCTGACGGTTTTTTCAGGCTGGTCGCGATTAATAAAAGTCGCAGGTGGCTTTTTCAGCCTGCGCCATCCATACCGGTTTATCACTGGTTTTCGACCAGACACGGTGCAGATAACTATAAAAACGCGCGCGGTCTTTCCAGAAGAGCATCACCGGCAACGCCAGCACGCCTGCGGTCACCGCGAAAGCACGACGTGCAAAAATGACATGCGCTGGATAGTCTTTATAGTGTTCCATACGTTTCCCCCCTTTATACCGACGCTATCCGCCCCGGTATAGATTGAATCGGTGAATAGCACCGAAAAATTGAACCTCGTTACCTGATTAAAATAGTACCGCTTTCGGTGTAATTTTACTACTCATCCGATCACTTATTTTCACGCTTTGCCAGCAGATTTACATTCAAAGCGTAAATTAGTTACAAAAAGGTTAAATTAATACTAATCATTAGTTAAATAATGGTCTTTGCCATTTTTATACTTTTTTTACACTCTGCCCGCCAATTTTTGCGAAATCTTTGCAGCCAAAAAATTACCTTTCTCAGGAGTAAAACAATGCCACTGGAGGTGCTCTGTGAGTGCAGGCGTGATAACCGGCATCGTGCTGGTTTTCTTACTTTTAGGTTATCTGGTCTATGCCCTGATTAATGCGGAGGCGTTCTGATGGCCGCGCAAGGATTTTTACTGATCGCCAGTTTTTTACTGATTTTATTGGTACTGGCGAAACCGTTGGGTTCGGGCCTGGCAAGGCTCATCGCCGCCGTTCCGTTGCCGGGCGTGGCTGGCGTTGAGCGTATCCTCTGGCGGACTCTTGGCATTACCGACCACGAAATGAACTGGCGTCAGTATTTACTGGCGCTACTGACGCTCAATCTGCTGGGACTGGGCATCCTGTTTTGCCTGCTGTTCTGGCAGGAGTGGCTGCCCTTAAATCCGCAGCGGCTACCGGGGCTGTCCTGGGATCTGGCGCTGAATACCGCCGTCAGCTTTGTCACCAATACCAACTGGCAAGCCTACAGCGGCGAAAGCACGCTGAGCTACTTTAGCCAGATGGCCGGGCTGACGGTGCAAAATTTCCTGTCGGCGGCGACCGGGATTGCGGTGGTTTTTGCGCTTATCCGCGCCTTTACGCGCCAGAATGTGCACACGCTGGGTAATGCCTGGCAGGATCTGGTACGCATTACGCTATGGATATTATTTCCTGTCGCGTTAATTATCGCGCTGTTTTTTATCCAACAAGGCGTACCGCAAAATCTGTCGGCTTATCAGCCCATCACCACCCTTGAAGGCGCTAAACAACTTTTGCCGATGGGTCCGGTTGCTTCGCAGGAGGCGATCAAAATGCTTGGCACCAACGGCGGCGGTTTCTTTAACGCCAACTCTTCGCATCCGTTCGAAAACCCTACCGCGCTCACTAATCTGGCGCAGATGCTGGCGATATTTTTGATTCCAGCCGCGCTCTGTTTCGCCTTTGGCGAAGCGGCGGGCGATCGCCGTCAGGGACGCGCGCTACTGTGGGCAATGTCATTCATTTTTGTGGTCTGCGTAGCGGTAGTGATGTGGGCGGAAGTTCAGGGAAATCCACATCTGTTGGCGGCGGGCGCGGACAGTAGCGTCAACATGGAGGGTAAAGAAACGCGCTTTGGCGTGCTGGCCAGCAGCCTGTTTGCCGTCGTCACGACCGCGGCGTCCTGCGGGGCGGTAAATGCCATGCACGACTCGTTTACCGCTCTGGGCGGTATGGTGCCGATGTGGCTGATGCAAATTGGCGAAGTGGTCTTTGGCGGCGTCGGTTCAGGCCTGTATGGCATGTTGCTGTTTGTCCTGCTGGCGGTGTTTATCGCGGGGCTGATGATCGGTCGCACGCCGGAATATCTGGGGAAAAAAATCGACGTGCGCGAAATGAAAATGACCGCGCTGGCGATTCTGGTCACGCCGATGTTGGTCTTGTTGGGTTCGGCGCTGGCGATGATGACGGATGCCGGACGCAGCGCAATGCTGAACCCTGGCCCGCACGGTTTTAGCGAAGTGCTATATGCCGTCTCCTCTGCCGCCAACAACAACGGTAGCGCCTTTGCGGGTCTGAGCGCTAACTCGCCTTTCTGGAACTGTTTGCTGGCGTTCTGCATGTTCGTCGGCCGTTTCGGCGTGATTATTCCTGTCATGGCCATCGCCGGATCGCTGGTCAGTAAAAAAGTACAGCCGGCCAGTCAGGGAACGCTGGCGACCCACGGCGCGCTATTTATTGGGCTGCTCATCGGCACGGTACTGCTGGTCGGCGCGCTGACGTTTATTCCTGCCCTGGCGCTTGGCCCGGTAGCGGAACATTTCTCTTTACCTTGAGCGATGCGGAGTACATTGATATGAGTCGCAAGCAACTGGCGCTGTTTGAACCTGTTTTACTCGTACAGGCGCTAACGGATGCCGTAAAAAAATTAAGCCCACGCGCCCAGTGGCGTAACCCGGTGATGTTTGTGGTCTGGGCCGGCAGCGTGCTAACCACTCTGTTAACGCTCGCTATGGTAACAGGACAAATAGCGGGAAGCGCCTTGTTTACAGGGATTATCAGCCTGTGGTTATGGTTCACCGTACTGTTCGCCAATTTTGCCGAAGCGCTGGCGGAAGGCCGCAGCAAAGCCCAGGCAAACAGTCTGAAAGGGGTGAAAAAGACCGCGTTCGCTCGTCGGCTGCGCGCCCCGCGCCATGATGCGCAGGCCGATAACGTGCCCGCCGCTGAACTGCGAAAAGGCGACATTGTCCTGGTCAAAGCGGGCGATATTATTCCCTGCGACGGCGAGGTCATCGAAGGCGGCGCGTCGGTGGATGAAAGTGCGATTACCGGCGAATCCGCCCCGGTGATCCGCGAGTCCGGCGGCGATTTCGCCTCTGTCACCGGCGGCACGCGAATTCTTTCCGACTGGCTGGTGATTGCCTGTAGCGTCAATCCTGGCGAAACCTTTCTTGACCGGATGATCGCGATGGTGGAAGGCGCGCAGCGGCGGAAAACGCCTAACGAGATTGCCCTGACGATTTTGCTCATCGCCCTGACCATTGTCTTTTTACTGGCGACCGCCACCCTGTGGCCCTTCTCCGCCTGGGGCGGTAATGCGGTCAGCGTCACCGTGTTGGTGGCGTTGCTGGTGTGCCTGATCCCCACCACCATCGGCGGGCTACTCTCCGCCATTGGCGTAGCCGGAATGAGCCGAATGTTGGGCGCGAACGTCATCGCCACCAGCGGCCGCGCCGTAGAAGCCGCGGGCGATGTCGACGTGCTGCTGCTGGATAAAACCGGCACTATCACGCTCGGCAACCGCCAGGCGTCCGATTTTATACCCGCCCGAGGGGTGGACGAACGCACGCTGGCTGACGCCGCGCAGCTCGCTTCGCTGGCCGACGAAACGCCGGAAGGTCGCAGCATTGTGATCCTCGCCAAACAGCGCTTTAACCTGCGTGAACGCGATGTGCAGTCGCTTCATGCCACCTTTGTTCCGTTTACCGCACAAAGCCGCATGAGCGGGATTAATATCGATAACCGGATGATCCGTAAAGGCTCGGTGGACGCGATTCAGCGTCATGTCGAGAGCAATGGCGGCCATTTTCCCGCCGATGTCGAGCAAAACGTCGAGAACGTGGCGCACCTGGGCGCGACGCCGCTGGTGGTCGTGGAGGGCGCGCGCGTACTGGGTGTTATCGCCCTCAAGGATATCGTTAAAGGCGGTATTAAAGAACGTTTCGCCCAGCTGCGAAAGATGGGTATTAAAACGGTGATGATCACTGGCGATAACCGCCTGACGGCGGCAGCGATTGCCGCCGAAGCCGGTGTGGACGATTTTCTTGCCGAAGCCACGCCGGAAGCCAAGCTGGCGCTGATCCGTCAATATCAGGCGGAAGGACGGCTGGTCGCCATGACCGGCGACGGCACTAACGATGCCCCGGCGCTGGCGCAGGCTGACGTCGCGGTGGCGATGAACTCCGGCACCCAGGCGGCGAAAGAAGCCGGTAATATGGTGGATCTGGACTCTAACCCAACCAAGTTGATTGAAGTGGTGCATATTGGTAAGCAGATGCTGATGACGCGCGGCTCGCTCACCACCTTCAGTATCGCGAATGATGTAGCGAAATATTTCGCCATTATTCCCGCCGCGTTTGCCGCTACCTATCCGCAGCTAAACGCGCTCAACGTGATGGGGCTGCATTCGCCGAACTCCGCCATTCTGAGCGCGGTGATCTTTAACGCCCTGATTATTATTTTTCTGATCCCGCTGGCATTAAAAGGCGTGAGTTATAAGCCGCTTTCCGCATCGGCCATGCTGCGCCGTAATTTATGGATCTATGGTCTGGGTGGTCTGGTGGTGCCGTTTATTGGTATCAAAGTGATTGATGTGCTGCTGACCCTGCTGGGTCTGGCGTGAGGTGTATGATGATCGGTTTACGTCCTGCTTTTTCGACAATGTTATTTCTGCTGTTATTGACCGGCGGCGTGTATCCGCTTCTGACCACGGCGCTGGGGCAGTGGTGGTTTCCCTGGCAGGCTAATGGCTCGCTGATTCATAAAGACAATGTGATACGCGGCTCAGCGCTTATCGGACAATCGTTTACCGCCGCGGGTTATTTTCATAGCCGGCCCTCCGCCACCGCCGATACGCCTTATAATCCACTGGCGTCGGGCGGAAGCAACCTGGCCGCCAGCAATCCCGAACTGGATGCGCAAATACAGTCCCGCGTCGCCGCGCTACGCGCCGCTAACCCCCAGGCGAGTTCCGCGGTTCCGGTTGAGCTGGCGACGGCCTCGGCAAGCGGGCTGGATAATAATCTGACGCCCGGCGCCGCGGCATGGCAAATCCCCCGCGTGGCGGCGGCTCGCCAGCTTCCCGTTGAACAGGTCGCGCAACTGGTTGCAGAATATACGCACAGGCCGCTGGCGCGCTTTCTTGGGCAACCGGTGGTGAATATTGTTGAGCTTAATCTGGCGCTGGATGCGCTACAGGGACACAGAGCGAAATGAACGACGAACCCTTGCGTCCTGATCCGGATCGCTTGTTGGAACAAACGCCCCCGCCCCACCGGGGGAAGTTGAAAATTTTCTTCGGCGCCTGCGCAGGCGTCGGAAAAACCTGGGCGATGCTGGCGCAAGCGCAGCGGCTGCGAGCGCAGGGGCTGGATGTGGTGATCGGCGTGGTAGAGACGCACGGCCGTGAAGAGACCGCCGCACTACTTGACGGGCTGACCATTCTGCCGCCAAAACGTCACTCGCACCGGGGGCGGCAAATTCGCGAATTTGACCTGGATGCCGCCCTCGCCCGGCGTCCGGCGCTGATTTTAATGGATGAGCTGGCGCACAGTAACGCGCCTGGCTCACGCCATCCTAAGCGCTGGCAGGATATTGAAGAGCTGCTGGAAGCGGGAATCGACGTTTTCACCACCGTGAACGTACAACATCTGGAAAGTCTGAACGATGTGGTGAGCGGCGTCACGGGGATTCAGGTGCGCGAAACCGTCCCCGATCCCTTTTTTGATGCCGCTGATGAAGTCGTACTGGTCGATCTGCCGCCCGACGATCTGCGCCAACGGCTCAACGAAGGTAAAGTGTATATCGCCGGTCAGGCGGAACGCGCTATTGAACATTTTTTCCGCAAGGGCAATCTGATCGCCCTCCGCGAGCTGGCGCTACGCCGGACAGCCGATCGCGTGGACGATCAGATGCGCGCCTGGCGCGCGCATCCGGGCGAAGAAAAAGTATGGCACACCCGCGATGCGATTTTACTGTGTATCGGGCATAACACCGGCAGCGAAAAACTGGTGCGTACCGCGGCGCGTCTGGCCTCCCGGCTCGGCAGCGTCTGGCACGCCGTCTATGTCGAAACGCCAACGTTACACCGCTTACCGGAAAAACAACGGCGGGCTATTTTAAGCGCGCTGCGCCTGGCGCAGGAGCTTGGCGCGGAAACCGCCACCCTGTCCGATCCCGCCGAAGAGAAAGCGGTCGTGCGCTATGCCCGCGAGCATAATCTGGGGAAAATCGTCATGGGCCGCCCGGCGTCGCGACGCTGGTGGCGACGTGACGCTTTCGCCGACCGTCTTGCCAGGCGCGCGCCGGATCTCGATCAGGTGATCGTCGCGCTGGAAGAGCCGCCAGCCCGCGCATTGGCGCAAACGCCTGATAACCGTCCTTTTAAAGAGAAATGGCGTGGGCAGATTCAGGGCTGTCTGGTCGCCGTGGCGCTTTGCGCCATCACCACGCTTATCGCTATGCAGTGGCTTGTCACCTTCGACGCCGCCAATCTGGTGATGCTCTATTTGCTGGGCGTAGTGGTGATTGCGCTGCTTTACGGGCGCTGGCCGTCGGTGGTGGCGACGGTGATTAACGTGGCGAGTTTCGATCTCTTTTTTATCGCGCCACGCGGTACGCTCGCCGTTTCGGACGTGCAGTATCTGCTGACTTTTGCCGTGATGCTGACGGTTGGTCTGGTGATTGGCAATCTTACTGCCGGAGTGCGCTATCAGGCGCGCGTCGCCCGTTATCGGGAACAGCGTACCCGTCATTTATATGAAATGTCTAAAGCGCTGGCCGTCGGGCGTAGTGAACATGATATCGCCGCGACCAGCGAGCGGTTTATCGCCTCGACGTTTCAGGCGCGCAGCCAAATTTTATTACCTGATGCTAACGGTAAGTTGCTGCCTCTCACCCACCAGCAAGGCATGACGCCGTGGGACGACGCAATTGCGCGCTGGAGTTTTGATAAAGGCCAGCCTGCCGGCGCAGGCACCGATACCCTCCCTGGCGTGCCTTATCAAATCCTGCCGCTGAAAAGCGCCGATAAAACGTACGGTCTGGCTATCGTCGAACCGGGTAATTTGCGTCAGTTAATGGTGCCGGAGCAGCAACGCCTGCTGGAAACATTTACTCTGCTTGTCGCCAACGCGCTGGAACGACTGACGCTGACCGCCAGCGAAGAACAGGCGCGTCTCGCCAGCGAGCGCGAAAGTATTCGCAACGCTCTGCTGGCGGCACTGTCGCATGATTTACGCACGCCGCTGACGGTATTGTTCGGCCAGGCGGAAATTTTGACGCTGGATTTAGCCAGCGCAGGATCGCCCCACGCGCGTCAGGCCAGTGAAATCCGCCAGCATATTCTCAACACCACCCGGCTGGTGAATAATTTGCTGGATATGGCGCGTATTCAGTCCGGCGGGTTTAATCTTAAAAAAGAGTGGCTGACGCTGGAAGAGGTCGTCGGGAGCGCGTTACAGATGTTAGAGCCGGGTTTATTGCATCCGATTACATTGTCGCTGCCGCAACAGTTAACGCTTATCCATGTCGATGGCCCCTTATTTGAGAGCGTCCTGATCAACTTGCTGGAAAACGCCGTTAAGTACGCCGGGCCGCAGGCCAGTATCGGCATTGATGCTGCGGTTAAGGACGATCGTTTACAACTGGATGTCTGGGATAACGGGCCGGGTATTCCTGCGGGGCAAGAACAGAAGATTTTCGATAAGTTCGCCCGCGGCAACAAAGAGTCCGCCGTCCCCGGCGTGGGGCTGGGGCTGGCGATTTGCCATGCTATCGTAGAGGTACACGGCGGCACGCTTACCGCCTATAATCGACCGCAGGGCGGCGCCTGTTTCCGTGTTACGCTGCCGCAAGGAAAACCACCTGAACTTGACGATTTTCATGAGGATATGTGACAAACGTTCTGATTGTTGAAGATGAACAGGCCATCCGCCGCTTTCTGCGCGCCGCGCTGGAAGGCGACGGCCTGCGCGTGTATGAAGCTGAAACATTACAACGTGGTTTACTGGAAGCCGCCACGCGAAAGCCCGATCTGATTATTCTCGATCTCGGCCTGCCGGACGGCGACGGAATCGATTTCATTCGCGACCTGCGTCAGTGGAGCGCAATACCGGTGATTGTCCTTTCCGCCCGCAGCGAAGAAAGCGATAAGATTGCCGCGCTTGACGCCGGAGCTGATGATTACCTGAGCAAGCCATTCGGCATTGGCGAGTTGCAGGCGCGTTTGCGTGTCGCGCTGCGACGGCACGCCGCCAGCCCTAGCGCCGATCCGATCGTCCGTTTTTCCGGCGTGACGGTCGATCTCGCCGCACGGTTGATCCACCGTGGCGACGAAGAAATCCATCTGACGCCGATTGAGTTCCGCCTGCTGGCGGTATTACTCAATAATACCGGCAAAGTATTAACCCAACGGCAGTTATTAAACCAGGTCTGGGGGCCTAACGCCGTGGAGCATAGCCACTATTTGCGCATCTATATGGGACATTTACGCCAGAAACTGGAACAAGATCCCACCCGCCCACGCCATTTTATTACCGAAACCGGAATTGGCTATCGCTTTATGCCGTGAATAGCTATTCATTATTTTTAAATAACTTCTAATTTTTATATCATTTATTTTCGGCGTCGCGAATAATTATTTTCGCGGCGATATTATATTTTATAGAGGATATAAAAAACATATAATTAACATTTAAGAAACAATCCGTTATTTCACAGCACGATATGCATAATCGCCGACTAATTATTTTTCAAATGATCGTTTTTTGTTGATCTGGTTCACAGATTGCTGGCGCTTCCTGGATAAAATATCCATGCTTTCAATAAATCAATGAAAGGACCTCAAAATGGAAAATAATAATCGTTTTATGCCCCATATAAGGCGGACAACGCATATTATGATGTTTGCCCACCGTAATAGTTTCGACTTTCATTTCTTTAATGCCCGGTAGTTTTTCTGCTACGGGTACTTCAGCATACAGGTCTTTCCGACCCTTATGTCATTCAGGTCTATTGCCTAAATAACTCGAATTGCTAAAAGCGACAGTACGGTAATTCTTTTACACCAAGCCAGCTAACTATATAGTTTGACAGAAGAAATTCCGACTCAGCGCAATTTTAGTTATCGCGGTTTCTGCCTGTATATCGTAGTACTCAACTCCTTAAATCCTGAATTTCCTGCAACCGGACGGGTTGGGATTTATTACATCTAAAATAAAGCTAATTTACTGATTTTTTTATCAGCGGGATAGCTTTGATTTTTTCCGGAAGAATCAGTTTCTCATGCGAGAAATTGAGGGCCTGCTATTACCTGAAATAAAGAGATGAAAAATGTCAGAATTAAAAATTGCCGTTAGCCGTCATTGCCCGGATTGTTTTTCTACACACCGTAATATTGTAAATGTTGATGAGAGTCGTTTCATCGACGTGGCTGCCATCGTGTTATCCATCGACGACATTGAACACGGAAAACTCGATGAAATCGACGCAACGGGTTACGGTATTCCCGTGTTTGTCGCGACTCATGACGAAGGGCGCGTACCGCCTGAGTATTTGCCGCGTATCTCTGGTGTATTCGAATATAATGAATCCCGTACTGCCTTCTATGGTCGCCAGTTGGAAACCGCAGCAAGCCACTACGAAACGCAGTTACGTCCGCCGTTTTTCCGCGCGCTGGTGGATTATGTCAACCAGGGCAACAGCGCATTTGACTGCCCGGGACATCAGGGCGGCGAATTCTTCCGCCGTCATCCTGCCGGTAATCAGTTCGTGGAATACTTTGGCGAAACGCTCTTCCGCTCCGACCTATGCAACGCGGACGTGGCGATGGGCGATCTGCTGATTCACGAAGGCGCGCCTTGCATTGCGCAGCAACATGCGGCGAAAGTCTTTAACGCCGATAAGACCTACTTTGTGCTGAACGGGACCTCCTCCTCTAACAAAGTCGTACTCAACGCGCTGTTAACGCCGGGCGATCTGGTACTGTTTGACCGTAACAACCACAAATCTAACCACCACGGCGCATTATTGCAGGCGGGCGCAACGCCAGTTTATCTGGAAACCGCGCGTAACCCGTATGGTTTTATCGGCGGGATCGACGCTCACTGCTTCGAAGAAGATTACCTGCGCGAGCTGATTAGCGAAGTCGCGCCGCAGCGTGCCCGCGAAGCACGTCCATTCCGTCTGGCCGTCATCCAGTTAGGCACCTACGACGGTACCATTTATAACGCCCGTCAGGTCGTCGATAAAATTGGTCATCTGTGCGACTACATCCTGTTTGACTCCGCCTGGGTCGGCTATGAACAATTTATTCCGATGATGGCCGATTGTTCGCCGCTGCTGCTGGAACTGAACGAAAACGATCCGGGTATTCTGGTGACGCAGTCCGTTCACAAACAACAAGCCGGTTTCTCCCAGACCTCGCAGATCCATAAAAAAGATAGCCATATCAAAGGGCAATCGCGCTACGTTCCGCATAAGCGCATGAACAACGCCTTTATGATGCACGCCTCCACCAGCCCGTTCTATCCGCTGTTCGCTGCGCTGGACGTTAACGCCAAAATGCACGAAGGCGTCAGCGGTCGCAATATGTGGATGGATTGCGTGGTTAACGGCATCGATGCCCGTAAATTGATCCTCGAAAACTGTCATCACATCCGTCCGTTCGTACCGGAACTGATTGATGGTAAGCCGTGGCAGTCATACCCGACGTCAGAGATCGCCAGCGATCTGCGCTTCTTCCACTTCGTTCCGGGAGAACACTGGCATGCGTTTGAAGGCTATGCCGAACATCAGTACTTTGTCGACCCTTGCAAACTGCTGCTCACCACACCGGGCATTAATGCAGCGAGCGGCGAATATGAAGACTTTGGCGTTCCTGCCACGATCCTCGCCAACTTCCTGCGCGAGAACGGCGTTGTGCCGGAAAAATGCGACCTCAACTCCATTCTGTTCCTGCTGACGCCGGCAGAAGACATGGCGAAGTTACAACAGCTTGTCGCCCTGCTGGCTCGTTTCGAAAAACTGCTGGAAGCTGATGCGCCGTTAGCGGAAGTATTACCGTCCATCTACAAACAGCATGAAGCGCGTTATGCCGGCTATACCCTGCGTCAGCTTTGCCAGGAGATGCACGATCTCTATGCGCGGCACAACGTGAAACAGCTGCAAAAAGAGATGTTCCGTAAATCGCATTTCCCGAAAGTCAGTATGAATCCGCAAGAGGCCAACTATGCCTATCTGCGCGGCGAGGTCGAACTGGTTCGCCTGCCGGAAGCGGAAGGTCGTATCGCGGCTGAAGGCGCTCTGCCTTACCCGCCGGGAGTGCTGTGTGTAGTTCCGGGTGAAATCTGGGGCGGTTCTGTCCTGCGTTACTTCAGCGCCCTGGAAGAAGGGATCAACCTGCTGCCGGGCTTTGCGCCTGAACTGCAGGGCGTTTATATCGAAGAACACGACGGCCGTAAGCAGGTCTGGTGCTACGTCATTAAACCTCGTGACGCGCAGCGCTCCCTGCTGAAGGAGGAAAAATTATGAGTAAACCTAAATCCAATAAAATGGGTGTCGTGCAGCTCACAATTCTGACTATGGTCAACATGATGGGCTCCGGGATCATCATGCTACCGACCAAACTGTCTGAAGTCGGCACGATATCCATTATCTCCTGGCTGGTCACCGCCGTCGGCTCGATGGCACTGGCCTGGGCGTTTGCGAAATGCGGTATGTTTAGCCGTAAATCCGGCGGCATGGGCGGTTACGCCGAATATGCCTTCGGTAAATCCGGCAACTTTATGGCGAACTATACCTACGGCGTCTCGCTGCTGATCGCCAACGTGGCTATCGCCATCTCCGCTGTCGGCTATGGTACCGAACTGTTCGGCGCCGCGCTGACGCCGCTCCAGATCGGTCTGGCGACTATCGCCGTATTGTGGGTTTGTACCATCGCAAACTTTGGCGGCGCGCGTATTACCGGACAGATCAGTAGCGTTACCGTTTGGGGCGTCATCATTCCGGTTGTCGGCCTGTGCATCATTGGCTGGTTCTGGTTTAGCCCCAGCATGTACGTAGCGTCATGGAACCCGCACCATGTTCCGTTCTTTAGCGCGGTCGGTTCTTCCATCGCCATGACGTTATGGGCATTTCTTGGACTGGAATCCGCCTGCGCCAACGCAGACGTGGTCGAGAATCCGGAAAAGAACGTCCCCATCGCGGTACTGGGCGGTACGCTGGGCGCGGCGGTCATCTATATCGTTTCGACTAACGTGATTGCCGGGATTGTGCCGAACATGGATCTGGCGAACTCCACGGCGCCGTTTGGTCTGGCGTTTGCACAGATGTTCACGCCTGCGGTAGGTAAAGTGATCATGGCGCTGATGGTAATGTCCTGCTGCGGCTCGCTGCTGGGCTGGCAGTTCACTATCGCCCAGGTATTTAAATCCTCCGCTGACGAAGGCTATTTCCCGAAAGTCTTCTCTCGTGTAACGAAAGTCGACGCGCCAGTACAGGGGATGCTGATTATTGTGATTATTCAGACTGGCCTGTCGCTGATGACCATTAGCCCGTCGCTGAATAGTCAGTTTAACGTCCTGGTTAACCTGGCGGTGGTGACGAACATTATTCCGTATATTCTGTCGATGGCCGCGCTGGTTATCATTCAGAAAATGGCGAATGTGCCGTCATCAAAAGCGAAAGTCGCTAACTTCGTGGCCTTCGTTGGCGCCATGTATAGCTTCTACGCGCTCTATTCCTCCGGTGAAGAAGCCATGCTGTACGGCTCAATTGTGACCTTCCTCGGCTGGACGTTATACGGCCTGGTCTCACCGCGTTTTGAATTGAAAAATAAACACGGCTGATGGCGCGCCCGGGCTGCGGTAACGGTAGTCCGGGCATTTTCACTCTTTGAATAAGATAATAGAAATGAGTAATCCAGAGCGGGAAGTCACTGATATAGCAGAAATACTGGCTATTCTCAGTAAACACGAAGTGTGTCGGATAGGGTTTAACGACAATCTCTGTCCGTATGTTGTCCCCGTAAATTTTGGCTACGAGTATCAGAACGGACGCTGGATATTTTATTTTCACGGCGCACGCACCGGGAAAAAGATGCGTCTGTTACGTAAGAACCCGGCAGTATGCATTGAAATGGACGGCGACCATGCATTACTACGTGCCGATGACCCCTGTGATTATAGCTACGCCTACACCAGCGTTTTCGCCACCGGACTGGCATCGATATTGCAAACACGCGAGGAGATGCGCTACGGCCTGGACGTCATTATGCGTCAGACCGATCCGGGAAAAACCTTCAGTTATCGGGAAAATATGATGAAAGCGGTTTGCGTGGTGCGTATTGAATGCGACGCCCTCACCTGCCGCCGACATCTGGCGACTCAGAGCGAATAAGTCAGATATCACAAGCGCCTTATCCGGCCTGGAGGCGGTTTACAGGCCTGATAAGCGCAGCGCCGTTAATACAAAAAAGGAGCCGTAAGGCTCCTTTTTCTTCCATATCGCCCATCAGGCGTTTTTCAATACTTCGCTAACGATTTCAACGGCTTCTTTCTCAATCTGCTTGCGATGTTCTTCCCCCAGGAAGCTTTCGCAATAGATCTTGTAAGCGTCTTCCGTACCGGATGGACGCGCGGCGAACCAGCCGTTGTCGGTCATTACCTTCAGGCCGCCAATCGATGCGCCATTACCCGGCGCTGCGGTAAGACGCGCGGTAATCGGGTCGCCTGCCAGCGTGCTGGCGCTCACCATTTCCGGAGACAGTTTAGACAATGCCGCTTTCTGGGCCGAGGTCGCTGCCGCCTGCAGACGGTTATAGCTCGGCGCGCCAAAACGCGCTGCCAGTTCATTGTAATGCTCTTGCGGGTTTTTCCCGGTAACGGCGGTGATTTCCGCCGCCAGCAGGCACATGATGATCCCGTCTTTATCGGTAGACCACGGCGTACCGTCGAAACGCAGGAACGAAGCGCCCGCGCTCTCTTCCCCGCCGAAACCAAAGCTGCCGTCGAACAAACCGTCAACAAACCATTTGAAGCCAACCGGCACTTCTACCAGCTTGCGTCCCAAATCATTCACCACGCGGTCAATCATCGCGGAAGAGACCAGCGTTTTACCGACAGCCACGTCTTTGCCCCACAGCGGACGATGCTGGAACAGATAGTTAATGGCGACCGCCAGATAATGGTTCGGGTTCATCAGCCCTGCAGGCGTCACGATGCCATGACGGTCGTAGTCCGGGTCGTTGGCGAAGGCCAGGTCAAACTTGTCACGCAGCGCCAGCAAACCCGCCATCGCACATTCGGAGGAGCAATCCATACGGATCGCGCCATCTTTATCAAGGTGCATAAAGCGGAAGGTTTGATCAACCTGATCGTTAACTAACGTCAGGTTAAGTTTGTAATGCTCAGCGATACGTTTCCAGTATTCAATACCGGAGCCGCCCAGCGGATCGATACCCAGCGTCAGACCGGCTTTCTGAATCGCCGCCATATCAACGATATCCGCCAGCCCTTCGACAAACGGCTGTACCAGATCTACCGCTTTAACGTGGCCCGAGGCCATTGCCGCATCCAGAGAGATGCGCTTAACGCCTTGCAGGCCGCCCGCCAGCAGCGCATTGGCACGATCTTCTACCACTTTAGTGACGTTGGTATCCGCCGGGCCGCCATTGGGCGGATTATATTTAATACCGCCATCTTCCGGCGGGTTGTGCGACGGCGTAATGACAATACCATCAGCCAGCGGGCCGCCTTTTTTGTTATGGACCAGGATAGCATTTGACACGGCAGGCGTTGGCGTAAAGCCATTATTTTCCTGCACGATAACGTCTACGCCGTTTGCCGCCAGCACTTCCAGCACGGAAATGAAGGCCGGTTCCGAGAGCGCATGGGTGTCTTTCCCCACATAGCAGGGGCCGGTAATGCCATTTTTCGCCCGCTCTTCAGCAATCGCCTGGGCGATCGCCAGAATATGCGGTTCGTTGAAACTGTGACGACCTGCGCTACCGCGATGGCCGGAAGTGCCAAATTTCACGGCATGTTCTGCATTCCCTGCCTCCGGTTTCAGTACATAATACTGCGCCGTCAGTTGGGCGACGTTAATCAAATCACTCTGTTGCGCGGGTTGTCCTGCGCGGTTGTGGATTGCCATTGCCTGGTCCTTCTAATGCAAGGATTAAATTGTTCCGCAAACCTTTTCAATCAATTCCGCCGGGAATTGCATTGACTGCATGATGTGTTCGATCATGCTGCATTTACGGCCGGTGTTGGTGTTGGTGATCACCCAGTACGGCGTGCCGGGAACGTGCTTAGGTTTAGTTTGATTCCCATTTTTCAGCAGCGTTTGTTCATCCGCCGCAAAATAGACGCGCGTGCGGCCATGCAACGACTCCGTCGCCTCCGCAAACGCGTGGTGATCCAGTGAATAGAGTGTAGTCAGAATCAGCATAAAGCGGTTGACCGCTTTTTTCTGCTCGGCATATTCGTCAGACAACAACAGCTCACGCATCGCGCGAACTTTGTCTTTTACCGGGTTAACCGGTTTCGCTTCGGCAACGGGTTGCGCCGCAGGCGTCCCCTTCACCGCTGAAGCCGTTGGCTGTGTCGTGGCGGAAAACTTCAACATACGCCGTAAAATGTCGGATGCGCTCTCGCCGATATGCTTGGTGTGGCTGGCAATATAGCTATAGAGTTCATCATCAACTTCAATCGTTTTCATCTTAATCCAGTGCGATGTCTTTGCTGAATACAAGTCATTGGGATTATAGGAACAAATCCCAACAGCGGATAGCGTTAAGCCCGGCTGACAAAAAAACTCGGAGTAAACCTTAGAGGTTGCAGCCCAGTGGCAGAATGGTCAACATAATACCCTAACCCGACAGAGCGAAAAAAAGAACTTTGCCATGAAATTAAACATCCGAGCGCAATCTGCACAAAACCTGCACAATAATTCCCCCATCGTTCTCGTTCATGGTCTGTTTGGCAGCCTGGACAACCTCGGCGTACTGGCGCGCGATCTGGTGACCGATCACGACATTATTCAGGTCGATATGCGCAATCATGGTTTATCGCCGCGCGATCCGGTCATGGATTATCCGGCAATGGCCCAGGATCTTCTGGATACGCTTGACGCGCAGCAGATTGAAAAAGCGACGTTTATTGGTCATTCCATGGGCGGAAAAGCGGTAATGGCGCTGACGGCGCTGGCGCCCGATCGCATCGATCGTCTGGTCGCGATTGATATCGCCCCCGTGGATTATCACGTTCGCCGCCACGATCGCATTTTCGCGGCCATTAATGCCGTCAGCGAATCCGACGCGACATCCCGCCAACAGGCGGCAGGGATTATGCGCCAACACCTCAACGAAGAAGGCGTGATCCAGTTTCTGTTAAAATCCTGGGCTGAAGGCGAATGGCGTTTTAATGTTCCGGTATTATGGGAGCAGTATCCGCATATCGTCGGCTGGGAAACCATTCCGCCCTGGGAACATCCGGCGCTGTTTATTCCAGGCGGTAACTCGCCGTACGTGACCGAAGCGTACCGCGACGCGCTGCTGGCGCAATTCCCTTTGGCGCGCGCGCATGTGATCGCCGGCGCGGGCCACTGGGTACATGCCGAAAAACCAGAGGCGGTTCTGCGCGCCATCCGCCGTTATCTGCACGATAAACGCTAACTGATTAAAAACTCATCGCCTGTGCGCGATTACGCGCGCGGGCGTTGGCGTCGCTTCCTCGCTGATGTATGATGGCGCGCTATCCATCCGGGCATAAGCCTGGCTGATTGTTTCCCCCGAAGTCACCAAAATCATGGCCAAAGAACAAACGGACCGTACGACATTAGATCTGTTCGCGCACGAGCGTCGCCCGGGACGACCTAAAACGAATCCGCTTTCGCGCGATGAACAGTTACGCATCAACAAGCGCAACCAGTTAAAACGCGACAAAGTTCGTGGCCTCAAGCGTGTCGAATTAAAACTCAACGCACAAGCGGTTGACGCGCTGAATGAGCTGGCCGAAGCGCGCAACATTAGCCGCAGCGAGCTCATTGAAGAAATATTAATGAAGCAGCTTATGGCGCTGCGCGGCCAGGGTTTAGTCTGAAAATAAGTTTTGTTTCATATTTCGTGTAGCAGAGCGTGCAGTCCCGCGTGATTGCTGTTTCCGCATATCTGCCTGTTCTGCTATGATTGCCCTTATCCGTGGGCAATTCGCCACCACCATTTCAATAAGTTTCAAGAGGTTATTTTACTCATGGCAATCACTGGCATCTTTTTCGGCAGCGACACCGGTAATACCGAAAATATCGCAAAAATGATTCAAAAACAGCTTGGTAAAGACGTTGCCGATGTGCATGACATTGCAAAAAGCAGTAAAGAAGACCTGGAAGGGTATGACATTCTGCTGCTGGGCATCCCAACCTGGTACTATGGCGAAGCGCAATGTGACTGGGATGACTTCTTCCCGACTCTCGAAGAGATTGACTTTAACGGTAAGCTGGTGGCGCTGTTTGGCTGTGGCGATCAGGAAGACTACGCGGAATACTTCTGTGATGCGCTGGGCACGATTCGCGACATTATTGAGCCGCGCGGCGCCACGATTGTGGGTCACTGGCCAACTGCAGGCTATCATTTTGAAGCCTCTAAAGGTCTGGCTGACGACGATCATTTTGTCGGTCTGGCGATTGACGAAGACCGTCAGCCTGAACTGACCGCCGAGCGTGTTGAAAAATGGGTTAAGCAAGTTTCGGCTGAATTGCACCTCGACGACATCCTCAACGCCTAATCTTATGCGGCGCAGCGTTATATCTGCGCCGCATCAATAGACAAGACCAATCAAAATAATTGCTACAAATTTGTAACTTTCGCACCCATCCCTGTACAATGTCCGGGTGTAATCAGGTGGCGCCAGAATTTGCAGGCAAAACCACAGTTTTATTAACATCTGCGAGAGACTTGCGGTTTTCATTTCGGCATGGCAGTCCTATAATGATACGCATTATCTTGAGTGCAATTTCTGTCACTTCTCTAATGAAGTGAATCGTTTAGCAACAGGACAGATTCCGTATGACTGACAACAATACCGCATTAAAGAAGGCTGGCCTGAAAGTAACGCTTCCTCGTTTAAAAATTCTGGAAGTTCTTCAGGAACCAGATAACCATCACGTCAGTGCGGAAGATTTATACAAACGCCTGATCGACATGGGTGAAGAAATCGGTCTGGCAACCGTATACCGTGTGCTGAACCAGTTTGACGATGCCGGTATCGTGACCCGCCATAATTTTGAAGGCGGTAAATCCGTTTTTGAACTGACGCAACAGCATCATCACGACCATCTTATCTGCCTTGACTGCGGAAAAGTGATTGAATTTAGTGATGACTCTATTGAAGCGCGCCAGCGTGAAATTGCGGCGAAACACGGTATTCGTTTAACTAATCACAGCCTCTATCTTTACGGCCACTGCGCTGAAGGCGACTGCCGCGAAGACGAGCACGCGCACGATGACGTGACTAAATAAGTGTAAATCTTTCGAAGAGCCAACCGCCCGGTTGGCTTTTTTATATCCTCCTCTTTCCTGCCGCTTGATGTTGATTTAATGTAAAAAACGCTATCGCATCTCAGGAGAGCAGGAATGGAGCTTCGCCAGTTACGCTATTTCGTGCGTATTATTGAAACCGGCAGTATGGGCAGCGCCGCACAGGATCTTGATATTGGCGTTTCAGCATTAAGTCAACAGATGTCCCGTCTGGAAAACGAGCTTGCCATCCGTCTGCTGCAGCGCACTTCGCGCGGCGTAACGCCAACCAACGCCGGGCTGGCCTTTTATTCGCAGGCGCAACTCGCCCTGCGTCATGCCGACGACGCAATTCTCGCCGCCAGAGAAGCGCGCCTTTCCGGTCATGTGAGCGTAGGAATGGCCCCCAGTACCGCCTCCATACTGGGTATACCGTTTATCCATGCCATGCAGGAAAACTATGCCGATGTTCGACTGCATGTGGTGGAAAGCTTGTCCGGTAATCTGGAAAGAATGATCAATACCCGCCAGATTGATTTAGCCGTTGTCTTTCAAAAAGATAAAATCCTGCGCTGGAGCGCCAGACCGATCCTTGAAGAACAGCTTTTTCTGATTGGCTCCCATGCCCTGCTGGCGGCGCTTCCTGATAACCCGATCACACCTGAACAACTGGCAGGCATTCCGCTCATTATGCCAAGCCAGAGACATGGGCTGCGCGGCAGGCTGGACGCTGTCTGCCAGGAACATGCGCTTAACGTTGAGATCGTCGCGGAAATTGACGGTCTGGCGTTGTTGATGCGCGCCGTGCGCGACGGTCTTGGCGCCACGTTGCAGCCCGGCGCGGCGATTTCTCATCTGGATAACGACGCGCTACGCGTGATCGGCGTCCATAATCCGGTACTCAGCCGCCCCAATTTTTTAGTCAGCCTGTCGGATGATGAACTGACGCCCGCCGGCCTTGCCGCCAGAGTAGTCCTTACCAAAGTTATGCGTCAGTTAGTCGACGCCGGTGAATGGCCAGGCGCAACCCTTTACGCTTACTAAACCCCTGTTTAGCGCTACCTGATAGCGCGCCGCTTATTTATCCGTATACATTTCAATTACAAATTTAACAAATAGTTAAATGGTACGGGAGTATAAGATGGTTGATGTACTGGTGATAGGCGGAGGCAATGCCGCATTATGCGCCGCCCTGACCGCACGGGAAGCGGGCGCATCGGTTCTGCTGCTTGAGGCTGCCCCGCGGGAATGGCGCGGCGGAAATTCTCAGCACACACGAAACCTGCGCTGTATGCATGATGCGCCGCAGGATGTGCTGGTAGAAAGCTATCCTGAAGAGGAATTCTGGCAGGATCTGTGGCGAGTCACCGACGGCAACACCAACGAGGCGCTGGCGCGGCTGGTCATTCGCACCTCTTCGCAATGCCGCGACTGGATGCGCAAACATGGCGTTAACTTTCAACCGCCGCTATCAGGTGCGCTCCACGTTGCGCGCACCAATGCGTTTTTTATGGGCGGCGGGAAAGCGCTCGTCAATGCCTATTACCGTAGCGCCGAACGGCTGGGCGTACAGGTTCGCTATAACACGCCGGTTCACGCGCTTGAACTTCATGACGGCGAATTCGTGGCGGCGCTGGCGGGTAGCGAACGGATTACCGCCAAAGCCTGCGTATTAGCGGCTGGCGGTTTCGAATCAAACCGTGAATGGCTGCGGGAGGCCTGGGGAGAAAACGCCCGCGGCGAATGGCCCGCGGATAATTTCCTGATTCGCGGCACGCGTTTTAACCAGGGCGTATTACTCAAATTTATGATGGATGCCGGCGCGGATATCATTGGCGATCCGTCCCAGTCGCACTGCGTAGCGATTGATGCCAGGGCGCCGCTGTACGACGGCGGTATTTGTACTCGCGTGGATTGCGTATCGCTGGGTATTGTCGTGAATCGCGACGCCGAACGTTTTTATGATGAAGGCGAAGATTTCTGGCCGAAGCGTTACGCCATTTGGGGGCGGCTGGTGGCTCAACAGCCAGGACAAATTGGCTATTCGATTATTGACAGCAAAGCCATCGGCCACTTTATGCCGCCGGTTTTTCCTGGCGCGCAGGCCAATACGCTGGCTGAGCTGGCCTGCCAGTTGGGGCTGGACGCGGAAAAATTTACCCATACCGTCACGCAGTATAACCAGGCCTGCCAGCCCGGTCATTTTGATCATACCTTGCTTGATGACTGCGCCACTAAAAACCTGACGCCGGCGAAAACCCACTGGGCGCGCCCGCTTGATGCGCCGCCCTACTACGGTTATGCGCTGCGACCCGGCATCACGTTTACCTACCTGGGTCTGAAAGTCAATGAACGTGCCGCGGTGCATTTTGCCGGTCATCCAAGCCGCAACCTGTTTGTTGCCGGCGAGATGATGGCAGGAAATGTACTGGGCAAGGGGTATACCGCAGGCGTAGGCATGTCTATCGGCACAACCTTTGGCCGCATTGCGGGAATAGAAGCCGCCCGCGCGGCGCACAAGGAGGCGCAGCATGAAACAGCTTGAAAAATTAATCATTGAGGCCACCGTGCTTACCGAACCGGAAGCCGAGGTCGAACGCGTCATGCAAGTGTGTAACGCGTGTCGCTACTGCGAAGGTTTTTGCGCGGTATTTCCGGCGATGACCCAGCGGCTCGAATTCGGTAAAGCCGATATTCATTATCTGGCGAATTTATGTCATAACTGCGGCGCCTGCCTGCACGCATGCCAGTATGCGCCGCCCCATGAATTTGCCATTAACGTGCCGAAAGCGATGGCGCAAGCCCGCCTGGAGACGTATCAACAGTATGCCCAGCCCGCCGCTTTTGGCGCGTTATACCGCCGGGCGGGGATCACCGTCGCGCTGGCGCTGATAGTCGGTCTGACGCTCTTTTTATTACTGGCGATGGTGCTGAAAGGGTCGCTGATTCATCCGCCGCTGGCCGGTGACTTCTATCAAATTTTTCCGCATAGCCTGCTGGCATGGATGTTTGGCTCAGTTTTTGTGCTGGCAATCGGTTTGCTTATGGCGGGCGTAATTCGCTTCTGGCGTGAGATCTCGCCGGGCGTACCGCGTTCGGCAGAGATTGCGGAAGCGTCGCACAATGCGTTAACGCTGAAATATCTCGACGGCGGTCACGGCAAAGGCTGTAACGAAGCGGACGATGCGTTCACGCTGCTGCGCCGTCGCTTTCATCACTTTACCTTTTACGGTTTTATGCTCTGTTTTGCCGCCACGGTCGTGGCGACGGGCTATCACTACGTCGCCGGTTGGGAAGCGCCCTACCCGTTTTTTAGCCTGCCGGTCATGCTCGGCACGCTGGGCGGTATCGGTCTGCTTATCGGCCCGGCCGGGCTACTGTGGCTCAATCTGCGGCGGTCGCCGTTACATGGCGATGCGCGCCAGAAACCCATGGATCGCGGCTTTATTCTGCTGCTGCTCTTAACCAGTCTGACCGGGCTGGCGCTGCTGGCAGGCAGAGACACCAGCGGAATGGGCATACTGCTGGCGCTCCATTTAGGCGTGGTGATGGCGCTCTTTCTCACCCTTCCCTACGGAAAATTCGCCCACGGATTTTTCCGCTGCGCGGCCTTACTCAAATGGGCAGTTGAGAAGCGACGCGGAAAACATGCGGGGGATACAGGCAACTGACCCGCAACATCTTACCCATAAAACAATAAAGACAGTGGAGAGCAAACCCTATGGCACAACACACACCTGCAACATCGCGCGCCGGCACGTTCGGCGCAATACTGCGCGTGACAAGCGGCAATTTTCTTGAACAGTTTGATTTTTTCTTGTTCGGATTTTACGCCACCTATATCGCCAGAACGTTTTTTCCGGCGGAAAGCGAATTTGCCTCATTAATGTTGACCTTTGCCGTCTTTGGCTCCGGTTTTTTAATGCGCCCCGTCGGCGCGATTGTGCTTGGCGCCTATATTGACAGAATCGGACGCCGTAAAGGGCTGATGGTGACACTGGCGATTATGGGCTGCGGTACGTTGCTCATCGCCCTCGTCCCCGGCTACCAAACGATCGGCCTGGCAGCGCCTGCGTTGGTGCTGTTGGGCCGGTTATTACAAGGATTTTCTGCGGGCGTTGAGTTAGGCGGCGTCTCGGTCTATATGTCCGAAATCGCAACGCCAGGCAATAAAGGGTTTTATACCAGCTGGCAATCCGCCAGTCAGCAGGTCGCGATCGTTGTTGCCGCGTTGATTGGTTATAGCCTGAATATCACGCTGGGACACGACGCGATATCGGAGTGGGGCTGGCGAATTCCGTTCTTTATCGGCTGTATGATCATTCCGCTGATTTTTGTTTTACGTCGTTCATTACAAGAAACAGAGGCGTTTTTACAACGCAAGCATCGCCCCGACACCAGGGAAATTTTTGCAACTATCGCCAAAAACTGGCGCATTATTACGGCCGGAACGCTGCTGGTGGCGATGACCACCACAACGTTTTATTTTATCACCGTTTATACGCCGACCTATGGCAGAACCGTGCTTAATCTCAGCGCGCGGGACAGTTTGATCGTCACCATGTTGGTGGGGGTGTCCAATTTTATCTGGTTACCCATTGGCGGCGCGATTTCCGACCGGATTGGCCGTCGCGCCGTATTAATGGGCATTACGTTGCTGGCGCTGATCACCACCTGGCCCGTCATGCAATGGCTGACCGCCGCGCCCGACTTTACCCGCATGACGCTGGTACTGCTGTGGTTCTCTTTCTTTTTTGGCATGTATAACGGCGCAATGGTCGCGGCGTTAACCGAAGTGATGCCAGTCTATGTGCGTACCGTTGGTTTCTCGCTGGCCTTTAGCCTGGCGACGGCGATTTTTGGCGGCCTGACGCCGGCCATCTCTACCGCGCTGGTAAAGTTAACCGGCGACAAAAGCTCGCCCGGCTGGTGGCTGATGTGCGCGGCATTATGTGGACTTGCCGCGACGGCGATGCTGTTTGTACGTCTGAGTCGCGGCTATATCGCGGCAGAAAATAAAGCCTGAAAAAACCACGGGCGGAAAACATTCGCCCGTGGGTGGCAAGGCAGGTTTTTATTGCACGTTATTATGACTGCGAATTTCCTGCCAGACCTTGTCGCAGTCAGCCTTGACCGCCTGATCGTTACCCGTGCGCGTCGCCTGAATGCACTGCTGATAGTCCAGTACCCGCACGCTTTCTTCGTTAGCAAATTGCTGATGTTTGCGGTCTTTTTTAAGGACATTCAGTACGCTTTGGCAGGCCTCTATCTTCTCAGGCGAGCCCTGTGCGGTATTGATACAGGCGCTGTACGCCTCTTTCAGCCGGCTATCTTCTTCCGGCGCGGGTGATGACGCGCAGGCCGTCAAACCGGCGGTCATGCTGGCGATGAGTAAAATTTTTTTCATAGGTCGTTCCTCAACAGCGCGGCAGACCGGCAGCCTGCCGCATCTGACATCAGAAAATAGTGAATGGCGCAATAACGATAAATTTCACGTCACGTTCATCCTGGAAGATGTTGCCGTAACCACCGCCCCAGCTTGGAATATTGGAGTGGTTGTCATATTCGGTGAAGTGCAGTTTGAACATGGTGCCTTTGGCACGCCCCTCCTGCAGGGTATAGACCGCATCCAGACTGTATGAGGACTCTTCGATAGTGCGGTTTTTGTCGTAGTAAGCATCCGGGTTACTTTGCCAGGTTGCCGGTTTAGCATCCCAAGCGTAAACGTAAGACGCGCCCACAGCCCAGCCCGGCAGATTCCAGTTTTTCAGGTCATACATCGCGCCGAAGAAAACCGCCTTTTCACCGTTAGCGTTAAAGTCGGAGCGGTTATCCCACCAGATATCCAGACGACCGTTTGAAGAGGCGTAGGTTGGCGTCATACGTTGCAGAAAATAGCCCTGCTGACCGTCCGCTTTCACCCAGGTGCCTTCCAGACGCAGGTCAACCACTTCCGCGACTTTGTAGCCGAAGGTCAACGCCTGCAGCCAGGCCGTACCGTCGTAAATATCATTCACGCTGCGATCGTCTACTTTGTCGCGCGCGCCGTAGAACTGGTAACTGGTGGTGAACGGATTGCCGCCTAAATCAAATTTATAGCTGGCCTTTGCGAAATATTGATCGACATAGCCTTCGGACTGACCAAACGCCGCTTCCAGCACCAGATCATTTTTGAAGTCGTACTTCGCGCCGATGGAGTGGAGGTAGTCCACATTAGTTTTTTTATCCGCCTGATAAAACTTATCCATTTCGGTATGCCACGGCGCTTTATATTCGTTAGTCCACATGTAGGAAAAACTTAACGCGCCCGCATCGCCATAGTCAAAACTGGCGCCGGCTTCCGCACCCTGATAAGTACCCGGCATAAAACTCCAGTGCGGCGCTAACAGCGTCTGACCGGTAGGCTGAATATAACCGGCGCGCGCCCAGACCGGGCCATATTTAAATTTCGCGGCGGCTTTATAAAGACTGATACCGCTCTTATCGCCGGAATAGTCTTCGTCGTAGCCTTTATTCTTTTTCGAGAAGGCAATTTCGTTTGGATGACCGCTGTCGCCGTTTTCTGCCATTTCAATCGCGGTAAACGCCGCGATATCCAGACCGAACATATCCGCAGCGTAACCAGACTGAAAATCCAAGTTAGCGTTCCAGGTCGCATGAGAAAGGTTAGTTTTATATTTGTCGCCGTCGGTCACATCTTTGCGATCGCGTTCACGCTGCCAATAATAGATGCCGCCCGTTAACGTGGAGTCGTCGAAAAAGCCGGAGGCTTGCGCCTGCGGAACAACGATCCACCCCGACATTGCTGTGATACCGGCGATAGCCAGAGCCAGCGTACTACGTTTGCCACTAAACGTACGCATAAGTTAATCCTCTTTGACGTATAAATTGCTGCCGACAAAAGCGAACAGCGAAAAAATAAAAATAAAAAGTAGCGCTGAGAAACCTCATTTACTACGTTAAATAGACTATTTTTCGCGATGCGAATTATCAATCTCTTTCTGTAACCAGTATGTAATAATATGAGCAACCGCACATATTTAATTGCTTTCTGTTATATTCGACTGCTGGTGGGGGAAGCAGACCGCCAGAAAGAAAATTGACTTGTTTTCCATAGGCATGAAAATAATTGTCTCCTGTTGACCTGACGCTTATAACATTTAGATTAATAATCATTTATCAGATCAATAATTTTCAGAGAATAATTAATTCGCCTCGCAAAAAAGAGAATCGACTAAGAGCCTATCCCACCAGGCGTTATTGGCGCAGCCAGTTTGGACACGGACAGCGCGCAAAAACCGGAGCGTACACGTAGTACGTGAGGTTTGACTCGCTACGCTCGCCCTTCGGGCCGCCGCTAGCGGCGTTCAAAACGCTAACGCGTTTTGGCGAGCACTGCCCAGGTCCAAAATGGCAAGTAAAATAGCCCTAATGGGATAGGCTCTTGGAAATGCAGAGAAAAAACGCCGCAAAACGCGGCGTTGACAAGGTATTTTTACAGCATTCGTCTGTTGGCGCAGTGCTTACTCGCCCGCTTTCGCCCAGGTATCACGCAGGCCCACGGTGCGGTTAAAGACCAGCTTATCGGCCGTTGCATAGCGGCTGTCGAGGCAGAAGTAGCCTTCACGTTCAAACTGGAAAGCTTTTCCTGCTACCGCCGCTTTCAGCGACGGCTCACCATAACCCTGCTTAATCACTAATGATTCGGGGTTGATAACAGACAGGAAGTCCTCCGCGGCGCCTGGATTCGGCACGCTGAACAGACGGTCGTAGAGACGAATTTCAATCGGCAACGCATGTGCTGCGCTAACCCAGTGGATTACGCCTTTCACTTTACGCCCGTCAGCCGGATCTTTACTCAGCGTATCGGCATCATAGGTACAGAAGATGGTGGTGATATTCCCTTCGGCATCCTTCTCTACGCGCTCCGCTTTAATGACGTAGGCATTACGCAGACGCACTTCTTTGCCCATCACCAGACGCTTGTACTGCTTGTTCGCTTCTTCGCGGAAATCTGCGCGATCGATCCAGATCTCACCGCTAAACGGCACTTCACGGCTGCCCATCTCCGGTTTATTCGGATGGTTAGGCATGGTAACCATTTCGCTCTCGCCCTGCGGGTAGTTTTCGATAACCAGTTTTACCGGATCGATTACCGCCATCGCGCGCGGCGCGTTTTCGTTCAGATCTTCGCGAATGCAGGATTCCAGCGACGCCATCTCAATGGTGTTGTCCTGCTTGGTGACGCCGATGCGTTTGCAGAACTCACGAATAGAAGCTGCGGTATAGCCGCGACGGCGCAGACCGGAAATAGTCGGCATACGCGGATCGTCCCAACCTTCGACGTGTTTGTCGGTCACCAGCAGGTTCAGCTTACGCTTGGACATCACGGTGTATTCCAGATTCAGGCGCGAGAATTCGTACTGGCGCGGGTGAACCGGAATGGTGATGTTGTCCAGCACCCAGTCGTACAGACGACGGTTATCCTGGAACTCCAGCGTACACAGAGAATGAGTAATGCCTTCCAGCGCATCGCTGATGCAGTGAGTAAAGTCGTACATCGGGTAGATGCACCACTTGTTGCCGGTCTGGTGGTGTTCAGCAAATTTAATGCGGTACAGCACCGGATCGCGCATCACGATAAACGGCGACGCCATGTCGATTTTAGCGCGCAGACAGGCTTTACCCTCTTCAAAACCGCCGGTACGCATTTTTTCAAATAGCGCGAGGTTCTCTTCCACGCTGCGATCGCGGAACGGGCTGTTTTTACCCGGCGCGGTCAGCGTACCGCGGTATTCACGGATCTGCTCCGGCGTCAGCTCATCAACGTAGGCCAGGCCTTTATTGATTAGCTCGACCGCATAGGCGTGCAGTTGGTCAAAGTAATCGGAGGAGTAGCGAATATCGCCAGACCAGTGAAAGCCTAACCACTCGACGTCGTTTTTGATCGAATCAACGTACTCGATATCTTCTTTTACCGGGTTGGTGTCATCGAAACGCAGGTTGCACTGGCCCTGATAATCTTGCGCGATGCCAAAGTTCAGGCAGATAGATTTCGCGTGGCCGATGTGCAGATAGCCATTCGGCTCCGGCGGAAAACGGGTATGGACAGTGGTATGTTTACCACTCGCCAGATCTTCATCAATAATCTGACGAATAAAGTTAGTCGGGCGGGCTTCAGCCTCACTCATCGTGGATTCCTCAAAGCGTAAACAACGTATAACGGCATATGATCTTATAAGCCGGACAGACTGACAACCTTTAGTTACTTAAAAAGTGGCTTTGCAGAAAATATTGGGGCTAATTGCGGTAAAAAAAAGCGGCGAAGGTTCCCCTCTGCCGCTTATGTTTTCTGTGATATCGCCGGATGGCGTCTTACGCCTTATCCGGCCAGGAAGCGATTATTTGCTCTTGATCTCGTACAGTGGCGTTTGACCCGCCACCACGTGACCATCCGCTTTGATGACCAGAGCGCTGAAGTCATCGCTGTTGCTGCAAACAACCGGGCTTATCATGGAACGCGCATTGGCATTCAGGAAGTCCAGATCCAGTTCCAGCACCGGCTGACCCGCCGTGACTTCCGCACCCTCTTCTACCAGACGCTTAAAGCCCTGACCGTTCAGCGCGACGGTATCGATACCCATATGGACAACGATCTCCGCGCCTTTTTCGGTTTCCAGACAGAACGCGTGGTTAGTGTTGAAGATTTTCACGATAGTACCCGCCGCCGGAGAAACCACGGTTTTATCGGTGGGTTTCACCGCCACGCCGTCGCCGACCGCTTTGCTGGCGAAAGCTTCATCCGGTACCTGATCCAGCGCCACTACCTCACCGGTAATCGGAGAGACCAGTTCAGCGATAGTCACCGCATTCGGCACCGCCTGGGGTTTGGCCGCCGGAGCAGGTGTTGCAACGTGAGCCGCATCAGCAGACGCTGCCGCGACCGGCCCCCGCGCCACCACTTTCTTCATTTCATCGCCAATCGATTCTGCTTTCGCGCCGACAATAACCTGAATGGTCTGTTTGTTCAGTTTAACCACCCCGGAAGCGCCGAGGCGTTTGCAGGCCGCATCGTTAACGCGAGCAGAGTCATTCACGGTCAGGCGCAGACGGGTAATACACGCATCGATCGCTTTCAGGTTGTCCGTACCGCCAACCGCAGCAATATAGCTGGTCGCCAGTTGCGTTAACCCTTCTTCGGTGTTGCTGTTGGCTTCTTCCGTTACCATCTCATCAACTTTATCTTCGCGGCCCGGCGTTTTCAGGTTAAACATACGAATAACCGCGCTGAACAGCAGGAAGTAGATGATAAAGAATACAACGCCCATCACCAGCAACATCCAGACGTTATTGCTGGCCGCTGGCAGGTTATACATCAGAACATAGTCGATCGCACCTGCCGAGAAAGAGAAGCCCGCATGGATACCCAGCAACGTCGCGACGAACAGGCTGATACCAGTCAAAATGGCGTGCAGGAGGTACAGCAGCGGCGCCAGGAACATAAACAGGAATTCCAGCGGCTCGGTTACGCCGGTCAGAAACGCGGTGATCGCGACAGACAGCAGCATACCGCCCACCATCGGACGACGTTCTTTCGGCACGGCGAAATACATCGCCAGAGCGGCGCCCGGCAGACCAAACATCATGATCGGGAAGAAGCCGGACATAAACATCCCCGCCGTGCCGTCGCCAGCATAGAAGCGGTTGATGTCGCCGTGGAATACAGTGCCTGCGGCATTGGTGAATTCGCCAATCTGGAACCAGGCGATGGTGTTCAGTACCTGATGCAGACCGGTGGGGATCAGCAGACGGTTGATGAAGCCAAAGATACCGGAACCCAGCGCGCCTGCGGAAACGATCCATTCACCGCCCGCATGGATGCCATGCTGTACCGGCGGCCAGACGTAACCGAAAATAGCGGCCAGCACCAGACAGAAAAAGCCCGTTGCGATCGGCACAAAACGTTTTCCACCGAAGAAACTGAGAAAATCAGGCAGTTTGATACCAGACCAACGATTATAAACCGCGCCGCCGACCAGACCGGTAATAATCCCCGCCAGCACGCCCATGTTGATTTCCGGGTTAATCGTCACCATCGCTTTGGTCATGACGAAGTAACCCACGGCTCCCGCCAGTGCTGCCGCGCCCGCGCTATCTTTAGACCAACTGGAGGCCACGCCGATAGCGAAAACCAGCGCCAGGTTATCGAAAATAGACCCGCCCGCTTGCGCGATAAACGGCATATTCAGCAAATCTGGTTGGCCGAATCGCAGCAACAACGCTGCCACCGGCAACACGGCGATAGGGAGCTGCAACGCCCTACCCAGCCGCTGGAAAAAACCTAAAATATTCATCTTATTCCCCCTACGAGACGCCGATATGGCTTCTTTGAAGCCGTTTTTTATTGTGCTGCAAACGTTAAAAACGTGATGTTCTGTAATCGAACGGTGAGATCATCTTCTGCAGAGTGTGTGGAAAATTAATTCGCCTCGCAAATTAAACGGGTGTTTTTTGTGATTATAATCACTAAATATCGTAATCACCCCCACCATCCACTGGCTAACACGGAAAACTTATTTTATGATTCAAAAAATCAGGACGGATTGAACACGAACCCTGGATATCCAGGTTACGCTTAATACGATCCGCCAAATTTTGACATTGATTATCGAGGTGAAGAATGAGACTGATCCCCCTGAGTACCGCAGAACAGGTTGGCAAATGGGCCGCTCGCCATATCGTTAACCGTATTAATGCGTTCAAACCGACCGCCGATCGTCCGTTTGTCCTTGGACTGCCTACCGGCGGCACGCCGCTAACGGCGTACAAAGCGCTGGTTGAGATGCACAAAGCGGGCGAGGTCAGCTTTAAGCATGTGGTCACCTTTAATATGGACGAATATGTTGGCCTGCCGAAAGAGCACCCGGAAAGCTACCACAGCTTTATGCATCGTAACTTTTTCGATCACGTTGATATTCCAGCAGAAAACATCAATCTTCTCAACGGTAACGCACCGGATATCGATGCGGAATGCCGTCAATATGAAGAAAAAATTCGTTCTTACGGTAAAATCCATCTGTTTATGGGCGGCGTCGGCAACGACGGTCACATCGCCTTTAACGAACCGGCGTCTTCCCTGGCTTCCCGTACCCGTATCAAAACGTTAACCCATGATACTCGCGTAGCGAACTCCCGCTTCTTTGACGGTGACGTAAACCAGGTGCCGAAATACGCGCTGACGGTAGGCGTAGGCACGCTGCTGGATGCGGAAGAAGTGATGATTCTGGTGCTGGGCCATCAGAAAGCCCAGGCGCTGCAGGCGGCGGTTGAAGGCAACGTCAACCACATGTGGACCATTAGCTGCCTGCAACTCCATCCGAAAGCGGTTGTGGTATGCGATGAGCCGTCCACAATGGAACTTAAAGTTAAAACATTGAAATATTTCAATGAATTAGAAGCAGAAAATATTAAAGGTCTGTAATGTTGTCTCCGCCCCGCCAGTCAATGCGGGGCGGTAAATTTTTGATATCGGGGTCGGAATGTATGCTTTAACCCAGGGCCGGATCTTTACCGGTCACGAAATTCTTGATGACCATGCGCTTGTTGTCGCTAATGGCCTGATTGACCGCGTTTGTCCGATGGCCGAACTGCCGCCGGGAATAGAACAACGCTCATTGAATGGGGCCATTCTCTCCCCCGGTTTTATTGATGTGCAGCTAAACGGCTGCGGCGGCGTGCAGTTTAACGATACCGCAGAAGCCGTCAGCGTTGAAACGCTGGAAATTATGCAGAAAGCCAATGAAAAATCGGGCTGTACTAACTTTCTGCCAACGCTTATCACTACCAGCGACGAGTTGATGAAACAGGGCATTCGCGTCATGCGCGAATACCTGGAAAAACATCCGCACCAGGCGCTGGGTCTCCACCTGGAAGGCCCCTGGCTTAATCTGGTAAAAAAAGGCACCCATAATCCTGATTTCGTGCGTAAACCAGACGCTGCGCTGGTCGATTTCTTATGCGATAATGCCGACGTCATCACCAAAGTCACTCTCGCGCCGGAAATGGTGCCTGCTGACGTAATCGCTAAACTGGCGAATGCGGGCATTGTGGTTTCCGCAGGTCACTCCAACGCGACGTTAAAAGAGGCGAAAGCAGGCTTCCGCGCCGGGATTACTTTTGCGACTCACCTGTTTAACGCGATGCCGTACATTACAGGGCGTGAGCCGGGCCTTGCTGGCGCTGTTCTGGACGAAGCGGATATTTATTGCGGCGTTATCGCCGATGGTCTGCATGTCGACTACGCCAACATTCGCAATGCCAAACGCCTTAAAGGCGACAAACTTTGTCTGGTGACAGACGCCACCGCACCGGCGGGGGCCAATATTGAGCAGTTCATTTTCGCAGGTAAAACAATATACTACCGCAATGGACTGTGTGTGGATGAAAACGGTACGTTGAGCGGTTCGTCCTTAACCATGATTGAAGGCGTACGCAACCTGGTCGCGCATTGCGGCATCGCGCTGGATGAAGTGCTGCGCATGGCAACGCTCTATCCGGCACGCGCTATCGGCGTTGATAAGCATCTCGGTAGCATTGCGCCGGGTAAAGTCGCCAACCTGACCGCGTTCACCCACGATTTTAAAATTATCAAGACCATCGTTAATGGTGACGAGGTCGTTGACTTGAGTAAGTGAGAATATGACACCAGGCGGACAAGCTCAGATAGGTAACGTTGATCTCGTAAAACAGCTTAACAGCGCGGCCGTTTACCGCCTGATTGACCAGCATGGTCCTATCTCGCGCATACAAATTGCCGAGCAAAGCCAGCTTGCTCCCGCCAGCGTAACGAAAATTACGCGTCAACTCATTGAACGCGGGCTGATCAAAGAAGTCGATCAGCAGGCCTCTACCGGAGGCCGCCGCGCTATCTCTATCGTCACGGAAACCCGTAACTTCCACGCCATTGGCGTTCGCCTGGGCCGTCATGACACCACTTTAACGCTCTACGATCTGAGCAGTAAAGTGGTCGCTGAGGAGCATTATCCGCTACCGGAGCGCACCCAGGAGACGCTGGAACATGCGCTGCTCAACACCATCGCCGTCTTTATTGATAGCTGTCAGCGTAAAATTCGTGAATTGATCGCTATCTCGGTGATCCTGCCAGGGCTTGTCGATCCGGAAAGCGGCGTGATTCGTTACATGCCGCACATTCAGGTTGAAAACTGGGGACTGGTCGAAGCGCTGGAAAAACGGTTTCACGTTACCTGTTTCGTGGGACACGATATCCGTAGCCTGGCGCTGGCGGAACACTACTTCGGCGCCAGTCAGGATTGCGAGGACTCGATTCTGGTGCGCGTTCATCGTGGTACAGGCGCCGGGATTATCTCCAACGGACGCATCTTCATTGGCCGTAACGGCAACGTCGGTGAAATTGGGCATATTCAGGTGGAGCCGCTGGGCGAGCGCTGCCACTGCGGTAATTTCGGCTGTCTGGAAACCATTGCCGCCAATGCGGCGATTGAACAACGGGTGCTGAATTTGCTTAAACAAGGGTATCAAAGCCGTGTTCCGCTTGACGACTGCACGATTAAAACCATCTGTAAGGCGGCAAACCGGGGCGACAGCCTGGCCTCGGAAGTCATTGAGCATGTTGGTCGCCATTTGGGCAAAACGATCGCCATTGCTATCAACCTGTTTAACCCGCAAAAAATCGTCATTGCCGGCGAGATCATTGAAGCCGATAAAGTCCTGTTGCCCGCTATCGAAAGCTGTATCAATACGCAGGCGTTAAAGGCATTTCGCAAAAATTTGCCGGTGGTACGCTCCACGCTGGATCACCGTTCTGCTATCGGCGCATTTGCCTTAGTTAAACGCGCCATGCTCAACGGAACATTGCTGCAACGTTTGCTGGAAAGTTGATGCGCTCTTATAGTATCGGATTATTCACAAATTCCCTGGGTAGTTCATGACCATCAAGAATGTAATCTGCGATATCGACGGCGTGCTGATGCACGACAACGTAGCCGTACCCGGTGCGGCGGAATTTCTGACGGGGATTCTGGAAAAAGGTCTGCCGCTGGTGCTGCTGACCAATTACCCGTCGCAAACCGGCCAGGATCTGGCGAACCGTTTTGCTACCGCTGGCGTTAACGTGCCGGACAGCGTGTTTTATACGTCAGCAATGGCGACAGCCGATTTTCTGCGCCGTCAGGAAGGTAAAAAAGCGTATGTCGTGGGCGAAGGCGCGCTTATTCACGAGCTCTATAAAGCGGGTTTTACCATTACCGATGTGAACCCTGATTTTGTCATCGTTGGAGAAACCCGCTCCTACAACTGGGACATGATGCATAAAGCAGCATTTTTCGTCGCCAATGGCGCGCGCTTTATCGCTACCAACCCGGATACTCACGGTCGCGGCTTTTATCCGGCCTGCGGCGCGCTGTGCGCAGGCATTGAAAAAATTTCCGGCCGGAAGCCGTTTTATGTCGGCAAACCCAGCCCGTGGATCATCCGCGCGGCGTTAAACAAAATGCAGGCGCACTCGGAAGAGACCGTTATCGTCGGCGACAACCTGCGCACCGACATTCTGGCGGGGTTCCAGGCCGGTCTGGAGACCATTCTGGTGCTTTCAGGCGTATCAACAATCAATGATATTGACAGTATGCCGTTCCGCCCAAGCTGGATTTACCCTTCCGTCGCCGAGATAGACGTTATCTAAACCTGTCCCCTGCCCGATGACGCGCCGCTTTCAGGCCTACGGTTCGAACAACATTGTAGGCCTGATAAGCGAAACGTCATCAGGAAAAACATAATTCAATTAAACCACGATAAAACTGAAGATCCATCAATAAATCCGCGCAATACGTAATCATTTTTCACTAATCAACAATGACGATTGCATTTTTCATTTTTCAGACCGTAATCCCCTTGCGCCTTCCACGCCTTTGCGGCATTTTTTAGTCAAGCAAATACAAAAAGTACGACGCAACAGATTAACGGAGAAGGCTATGTGTTCTATTTTCGGCGTATTCGATATCAAAACAGATGCAGCGGAACTGCGTAAAAAAGCCCTTGAACTGTCACGCCTGATGCGCCATCGCGGCCCGGACTGGTCCGGCATCTACGCTTGCGATAACGCGATTCTCGCACATGAACGCTTGTCGATTGTTGATGTTAACGCTGGCGCCCAGCCCCTGTATAACGCCAGAAAAACCCACGTACTGGCGGTGAACGGTGAAATTTATAACCATCAGACGTTACGCGCGGAGTATGGCGATCGTTACGCGTTCCAGACAGGCTCCGACTGCGAAGTTATTCTCGCGCTGTATCAGGAAAAAGGGCCGGATTTCCTTGACGATTTACAGGGGATGTTCGCCTTCGCCCTGTATGACAGCGAAAAAGACGCTTATCTGATTGGTCGTGACCATATCGGTATTATTCCGCTCTATATGGGCTATGACGAATTCGGCAACTTCTACGTAGCGTCAGAAATGAAAGCGCTGACCCCGGTCTGCCGCACCATTAAAGAGTTCCCGGCGGGCAGCTACCTGTGGAGCAAAGACGGCGAAATTCGTCAGTACTATCAGCGCGACTGGTTCGATTACGATGCGGTAAAAGACAACGTCACCGACAAAAACGCGCTGCGCCAGTCGCTGGAAGAATCCGTGAAAAGCCACCTGATGTCCGACGTGCCCTATGGCGTGCTGCTCTCCGGCGGTCTGGACTCGTCGGTTATTTCGGCAATCACCAAAAAATTCGCCGCCCGTCGCGTCGAAGATCAGGAGCGCTCCGAAGCCTGGTGGCCACAGTTGCACTCTTTTGCGGTCGGTCTGGAAGGTTCGCCTGACCTGAAGGCGGCCCAGGAAGTGGCTAACCACCTCGGCACCGTGCACCATGAAATTCACTTCACCGTGCAGGAAGGCCTTGATGCCATTCGTGATGTTATCTATCACATTGAAACCTATGACGTGACCACTATCCGCGCCTCAACGCCGATGTATCTGATGTCGCGTAAGATCAAAGCGATGGGCATCAAAATGGTGCTCTCCGGCGAAGGTTCCGATGAGGTGTTTGGCGGCTACCTGTACTTCCATAAAGCGCCGAACGCCAAAGAGTTACATGAAGAGACGGTCCGTAAGCTACAGGCGCTGCATATGTATGACTGCGCCCGCGCCAACAAAGCGATGTCCGCCTGGGGCGTGGAAGCGCGCGTACCGTTCCTGGATAAAAAATTCCTCGACGTGGCGATGCGTATCAACCCACAGGATAAAATGTGCGGCAACGGCAAGATGGAAAAACACGTGCTGCGCGAGTGCTTCGAGTCTTATCTGCCAGCAAGCGTCGCGTGGCGTCAGAAAGAGCAGTTCTCTGACGGCGTAGGCTACAGCTGGATCGATACGCTGAAAGAAGTGACGGCGAAACAGATTTCCGATCAACAACTGGAAACCGCCCGCTTCCGCTTTCCATACAACACGCCGTCGTCTAAAGAGGCGTACTTGTACCGGGAAATTTTTGAAGAATTGTTCCCGGTGCCGAGCGCGGCGGAATGCGTACCCGGCGGCCCGTCCGTGGCCTGTTCTTCCGCCAAAGCCATTGAGTGGGATGAAGCATTCAAAACGATGGATGACCCGTCAGGCCGCGCGGTCGGCGTGCATCAGTCGGCGTACCAGTAAATTAACGATGACGAAAGAGCCCTTAGGGGCTCTTTTTTTATAGCAAACCACTTTCGGAAAAACGATTAATAACCAATAATTGCCGAATATCGCGCCACGCTGTTCGCAACCTAACCAAACAGACACTTTCCGACGTTTTTCGATGAAAAAGAGGTTGACGCTTCAAGGCTCAATACGCATAATGCGCCCCGCAACGCCGATAAGGTAACGCGAAAAAAGATGGCTACGTAGCTCAGTTGGTTAGAGCACATCACTCATAATGATGGGGTCACAGGTTCGAATCCCGTCGTAGCCACCATCTTTTTTGCGGGAGTGGCGAAATTGGTAGACGCACCAGATTTAGGTTCTGGCGCCGCAAGGTGTGCGAGTTCAAGTCTCGCCTCCCGCACCATTCACCGATAAGCGTTGTACGGATGGGGTATCGCCAAGCGGTAAGGCACCGGTTTTTGATACCGGCATTCCCTGGTTCGAATCCAGGTACCCCAGCCATCGAAGAAATCATCTGGCTACGTAGCTCAGTTGGTTAGAGCACATCACTCATAATGATGGGGTCACAGGTTCGAATCCCGTCGTAGCCACCATATTCAGAACGCGTCGAGATATTCGACCGGTTCGAAAATAATTTGTTGGGGTATCGCCAAGCGGTAAGGCACCGGATTCTGATTCCGGCATTCCGAGGTTCGAATCCTCGTACCCCAGCCAGTTTTAAAGACGCTCTGCTAACGAGCGCAAGAAGTACGACAATTGGGGTATCGCCAAGCGGTAAGGCACCGGATTCTGATTCCGGCATTCCGAGGTTCGAATCCTCGTACCCCAGCCACCTTTAAAAAGCTCGCTTCGGCGAGCTTTTTGCTTTTCTGCGTTTATAAATTCCGAAAGAGGTTTCCCCCTTAATGCCCTGCTATCAGTAAAACGCTATGATAAAGCCTTACAGGGAGCGTTCGGTAACCTCACAATGAATTACCAGTTTTGTTGGTATCTCTTTTTGCGGCCATTAACATTTTTTATGGTCGTCTTGCTCTGCGCTTTCACCTTCATTGATATCACGGCCAGCGCCGCCTGGTTGATTATTTTGGGTCTGGTTTACCCCGTGGCAGTGTCAATGAGGCTACATATACTGCACCAGAAAAAGGCGGTCATGCTACGCCAGAATAGTGCGGAATGGATAGTGTATCTGCCAGGGATCCCTGTGCAAGAAAAACAAAGCGCGCTGATTAATGTCGCGTTTTCCTCGAAAAGGGCGCTGCGTGGATTCTATATTCGCGCTCTGTCCAGCAAAGTCATTCTTCACATCATCACTTTTTATATTCTGTGGTTTGATGTCCAACATGCAACACTGACGTGGTATCGGATTCTCGCCGCATTAATCACCCTGGCGATTCTGGTAAAATCAATGAGTTCCACATTACTGATGCTACATAAAGTAGTACGTTGCCAATACAACGTATGCACAATTGAAATGGCATCACCTTGGTATGAAATTGATTTCAAAGGGAAATTAGGTTTATGTGCTTTATTTGCAGTAAAGTAAGATGTCAATACGCTTACCCGACCTGCAATTGAGCGTTTTTACAAACCGGGTAAGGCATTCAGCGGGTTACAATCCCAACGCATACTTCAGCGCCTGACGTTTTAGCACGCCTGCGCGCTGCGCCGCCATCAGCCCCATATTGCGTAAAATACGCAGTGGCGGCAGTTCATTGCTGAACCCGGCATAAAACAGATCCATTCCACTTTGCATCATAAAATTATCTGCCATGCGCCGCGTCTGATAGCGTTTCAACACCGAATGGCTGGCCCAGGACTCGCCATAGCTACGGGCACTCGCCAGCACATCAATCAACGCATCAACATCCCGATACCCCAGGTTGACGCCCTGCCCGGCCAGCGGATGAATGGTATGCGCCGCGTCGCCTACCAGCGCCAGCCCCGGTTGCGCATACTGCAACGCGTGACGACGGGTTAGCGGAAACGCGCCCGCCGCGACAGGCATCACCGCCCCCAGACGCGCCGGAAAGTGCTGGTTAATTTCCACCTGCAATTGCGTCATCGATAAACTCTGTAGCTGGCGAATACGTGCCGGAGCGTCATACCACACCAGCGACGCCCAATCGTCGAACAGCGGCAAAAAAGCGCGCGGCCCCGTTGGCGTAAACTGCTGCCAGGTGCTGTCGCCTGGCGCATTTTCACACTTGACGGTGATAAGCATACACGACTGCGCATATTGCCAGGCATGAATGCCAATTCCCGCCATTTGCCGAACCTGCGAATTCGCGCCGTCGGCGCCAATCACTAACTTCGGCGTTACCCATTCGCCGTCGGCCAGCTCCAGCGCATAACCATCGTGGCGGCGGTGCAATGCCGCCAGTGAAGCCGGAACGCGCAGCGTCACGCCGGGGTGCGCTTCCAGCGCCTGCCACAGCGCCTGTTGCAGGACGTTGTTCTCTACCATATAGCCTAACAGCGGCAGCTTGAGTTCAGCGGCGTCGAACACCACATGGGCGTTTTCCCACTCCCAGGTCTCCAGTCGCCGATAAGGATGGCTACGCATTCCCTGCACCGCCTCCCAAACGCCCAGCCCCTTGAGCAGCGCCACGGATGCCGCGCTAATGGCCGAAATCCGCACGTCAGGCTGGCTGTCAGCCACAAACGGCGCAGGCGCGGCATGTTCTATTACCATCACCGTAAACCCTTGCTGCGCCAGACCCAGCGCCAGCGCGCCGCCGACCATTCCCCCGCCGACAATGGCAATTTCCGTTGGTTGATTTGTCATGGTCATTCATCCTGT
Source organism: Salmonella sp. GDC200615 (assembly GCF_050574145.1). Lineage (NCBI taxonomy): Bacteria > Pseudomonadati > Pseudomonadota > Gammaproteobacteria > Enterobacterales > Enterobacteriaceae > Salmonella > Salmonella sp. GDC200615. Next base: position 3,180,119 of record NZ_CP192247.1, read on the forward strand.
TACGTTTTAGACAAGTTTACAGGATTTTTTACCCATTAGGGCTGACGTCAGTCATACTGGTCACAACCGCGCCAAAGCATTACACTATGCGCCCTGCTTTTCAGCCACTATTTCGCAAGAGCAAGTCGATGACTAAAAAACTCCATATTAAAACCTGGGGCTGTCAGATGAACGAGTACGATTCATCGAAGATGGCCGATCTGCTGGACGCCACCCACGGCTATCAACTGACCGACGTGGCGGAAGAGGCGGATGTGCTGCTGTTGAATACCTGCTCAATCCGCGAGAAAGCTCAGGAAAAAGTCTTCCATCAATTAGGTCGCTGGAGACTGTTAAAAGAGAAAAATCCCGATCTGATTATTGGCGTCGGCGGCTGCGTGGCTTCCCAGGAAGGCGAGCACATTCGTCAACGCGCCCATTACGTGGACATTATTTTTGGCCCGCAAACCTTACACCGCCTGCCGGAGATGATTAACTCCGTGCGTGGCGACCGCAGCCCGGTGGTCGATATCAGCTTCCCGGAAATCGAGAAGTTCGACCGTTTGCCGGAACCGCGCGCAGAAGGCCCGACCGCTTTCGTTTCTATCATGGAAGGCTGCAATAAATATTGTACTTACTGTGTGGTACCGTATACCCGCGGTGAAGAAGTCAGCCGTCCCTCAGACGATATCCTGTTCGAAATCGCCCAGTTAGCGGCGCAGGGCGTGCGTGAGGTCAACCTGCTGGGCCAGAACGTTAACGCCTGGCGCGGAGAAAACTACGACGGCACCACCGGTACCTTTGCCGATCTGCTGCGTCTGGTTGCCGCCATCGACGGCATTGACCGTATTCGCTTTACCACCAGCCATCCGATTGAGTTCACCGACGATATTATCGAGGTGTACCGCGATACGCCGGAGCTGGTCAGTTTCCTGCATCTGCCGGTACAGAGCGGTTCCGATCGCGTGTTGAATCTGATGGGGCGCACCCACACTGCGCTGGAATATAAAGCAATCATCCGTAAACTGCGCGCGGCTCGGCCGGACATTCAGATAAGCTCTGACTTTATCGTCGGTTTCCCTGGCGAAACTAACGATGATTTCGAAAAAACCATGAAGCTTATCGCTGACGTCAACTTTGATATGAGCTACAGCTTTATCTTCTCTGCGCGTCCGGGAACGCCGGCTGCCGATATGGTTGATGACGTACCGGAAGAAGAGAAGAAGCAGCGTCTGTATATTCTGCAAGAGCGTATCAATCAGCAGGCGATGGCATGGAGCCGCCGTATGCTCGGCACGACACAGCGCATTCTGGTGGAAGGCACGTCACGTAAAAACATTATGGAACTGTCTGGCCGTACCGAAAACAATCGGGTGGTGAACTTTGAAGGCACGCCGGAGATGATTGGTAAGTTTGTCGATGTGGAAATTACTGACGTCTATCCGAACTCCCTGCGCGGAAAAGTGGTGCGTACCGAAGATGAAATGGGTCTGCGCGTCGCCGAAACGCCGGAGTCCGTCATTGCCCGTACCCGTAAAGAAAATGAGCTGGGCGTAGGATTCTACCAGCCTTAATCCTGCAGGAAAGGCAATAATGCCCGATGGCGCTACGCCTGTCGGGCTTCCTGGTCATGGCCTGTCGCCCGACGGGCCTTGCAATTTTCCCTCTTCATCCCCATCTTCATTGCAATGCTTGCGCCTTTTCCCTATGGCGTGAATAATTTCCTTAGATGCCGGTAAATGTTCAGCGTCCGGCGATACAGACACAAGAGGAACAGTTTGAATATAGACACTCGCGAAATTACCCTTGAGCCCGCAGACAACGCCCGTCTGTTGAGCCTTTGCGGGCCGTTTGATGACAATATTAAACAGCTCGAACGTCGTCTCGGTATTGAAATCAACCGCCGTGACAATCACTTTAAACTGACCGGTCGTCCGATTTGCGTGACCGCGGCGACAGATATTTTGCGAAGTCTGTATGTCGATACCGCACCGATGCGCGGCCAGACTCAGGATATCGAACCGGAACAAATTCATCTGGCGATCAAAGAAGCGCGGGTGCTGGAACAGAGCGCGGAAAGCGTGCCTGACTATGGCAAAGCGATCAATATCAAAACCAAGCGCGGCGTGATTAAACCGCGTACCCCGAACCAGGCGCAGTACATCGCCAATATTCTCGATCATGATATTACCTTTGGCGTCGGCCCGGCGGGTACCGGTAAAACGTATCTTGCGGTCGCCGCTGCGGTAGACGCCCTGGAGCGCCAGGAGATTCGCCGTATTCTACTGACCCGTCCGGCGGTGGAAGCGGGCGAAAAACTCGGCTTTCTGCCAGGCGATTTAAGTCAGAAGGTGGACCCGTACCTGCGTCCGCTGTATGACGCGCTGTTCGAAATGCTCGGCTTTGAAAAAGTCGAGAAGCTGATTGAACGCAATGTGATTGAAGTCGCGCCGCTGGCCTATATGCGCGGACGCACATTAAACGACGCCTTTATCATTCTGGATGAAAGCCAGAACACCACTATCGAACAGATGAAGATGTTCCTGACACGTATCGGCTTTAACTCGAAAGCGGTGATCACCGGCGACGTGACGCAGATTGACCTGCCACGCAACACCAAATCCGGCTTGCGTCATGCTATTGAAGTGCTGGCGGAAGTCGATGAAATCAGCTTTAACTTCTTCCACAGCGAAGACGTGGTGCGCCATCCGGTCGTTGCCCGCATTGTGAACGCCTATGAAGCCTGGGAAGAGGCAGAACAAAAACGCAAAGCGGCGTTGGCGGCGGAGCGTAAGCGTGAAGCCCAGGAGCAGGAACAGAAATGAGCCAGGTGATCCTCGATTTACAGTTGGCCTGTGAAAACCACGCGGGCCTGCCGGATGAAGCTCAGTTTCAACGCTGGCTGGACGGCGTTATTCCGCAGTTTCAGGAAGAGGCGGAAGTCACAATCCGTCTGGTGGATGAGACCGAAAGCCACGACCTTAATCTGACGTACCGCGGGAAAGATAAACCCACTAATGTTCTCTCCTTCCCGTTTGAAGCGCCCCCCGGTATTGAAATGCCGCTACTGGGCGATCTGATTATTTGCCGTCAGGTCGTGGAGCAGGAAGCGCAGGAACAGAGCAAGCCGCTGGAAGCGCACTGGGCGCACATGGTCGTGCACGGTAGCCTGCATTTGCTGGGTTACGATCATATCGACGATGACGAAGCGGAAGAGATGGAGTCTCTCGAAACGGAGATTATGCTTGCTATGGGCTATGAGGATCCGTACATTGCCGAGAAGATTGCAGAATAGTAGCTTGCCGGATGGCGGCGCTTGCGCCTTATCCGGCCTACATTCATGCCTTTTGTAGCCCTGATAAGCGTAGCGCCATCAGGCAAAACATGCCGTCACAGCTGAGTATACGCATGACGAGCTTTGTATTAACTAACATGAGAACCCATACGACGCCATGAGCGACGACAATTCACACAGTAGTGACACAGTAAACAGTAAAAAGGGATTTTTTTCCCTGCTACTCAGCCAGCTTTTCCACGGTGAACCTAAAAACCGTGATGAGTTGCTGGCGCTGATCCGTGATTCCGGGCAGAACGAGCTTATCGATGAAGATACGCGCGATATGCTCGAAGGCGTAATGGACATCGCCGACCAGCGCGTTCGCGATATTATGATCCCGCGCTCCCAGATGATTACCCTGAAACGCAACCAGACGCTGGACGAATGTCTCGATGTTATCATCGAGTCCGCCCACTCGCGTTTTCCGGTGATCAGCGAAGATAAAGATCACATTGAAGGGATTCTGATGGCCAAAGATTTGCTGCCGTTTATGCGCAGCGATGCCGAAGCCTTCAGCATGGACAAAGTGTTACGCACCGCGGTTGTCGTACCGGAAAGCAAACGGGTTGACCGTATGCTCAAGGAATTCCGCTCCCAGCGCTACCATATGGCCATCGTTATCGATGAGTTTGGCGGCGTTTCCGGCCTTGTGACTATCGAAGACATCCTCGAACTGATTGTCGGTGAAATTGAAGATGAGTATGACGAAGAAGACGATATCGACTTCCGTCAGCTTAGCCGCCATACCTGGACGATTCGCGCGCTGGCGTCGATTGAAGACTTCAATGACGCTTTCGGCACCCACTTCAGCGATGAAGAGGTCGATACCATCGGCGGGCTGGTGATGCAGGCGTTCGGCCATTTACCGGCCCGCGGCGAAACCATTGACATTGATGGTTACCAGTTCAAAGTGGCGATGGCCGATAGTCGTCGTATTATTCAGGTGCATGTCAGGATCCCGGATGACTCGCCCCAGCCAAAACTGGACGAATAACAGCAATAGTGGACTAAAAATGGCATTTGCCTCGTTAATTGAACGCCAGCGTATTCGCCTGCTGCTGGCGTTATTATTCGGCGCCTGCGGAACACTGGCTTTCTCTCCGTATGACGTCTGGCCCGCAGCGATAGTGTCGCTTATCGGGCTGCAGGCCTTAACGTTTAATCGCCGCCCGCTCCAGTCTGCCGCCATCGGCTATTGCTGGGGACTCGGACTTTTCGGTAGCGGGATTAACTGGGTTTATGTCAGTATCGCGCAGTTTGGCGGCATGCCGGGCCCGGTTAACGTTTTTCTGGTGGTGCTGCTTGCAGCTTATCTCTCGCTGTATACCGGACTGTTTGCCGGGATTTTGTCGCGCCTGTGGCCAAAAACCAACTGGCTGCGCGTCGCTATCGCCGCGCCTGCAATATGGCAAATCACCGAATTTTTACGCGGCTGGGTGCTGACCGGCTTCCCCTGGCTGCAATTTGGCTATAGTCAGGTCGACGGCCCGCTAAAAGGCCTGGCGCCGGTAATGGGCGTCGAAGCGATCAACTTCCTGCTGATGATGGTCAGCGGCCTGTTAGCGCTGGCACTGGCGACGCGGAACTGGCGTCCGCTGGCTGTCGCCGTGATTCTGTTTGCTTTGCCCTTTCCGCTACGTTATATCCAGTGGTTTACGCTGGAACCGGCCAAAGCGACCCAGGTATCGCTGGTGCAGGGCGATATTCCGCAGTCGCTGAAGTGGGCCGAAAACCAGCTACTGAATACGCTAAAAATTTATCTCAACGAAACCCGCCCAGAGTTAGGCAAATCACAGATTATTATCTGGCCTGAGTCGGCGATTCCGGATCTCGAAATCAATCAGCAGCCCTTCCTTCGTTCGCTGGACGAGATGTTACGCGAAAAAAATAGCACGCTGATCACCGGTATTGTCGATGCGCGTCTCAATAAACAGAATCGATACGACACCTACAATACGATTATTACGTTGGGCAAGGATAATCCATACAGTTATGACTCGCCCAATCGCTACAATAAAAATCACCTTGTACCCTTTGGCGAGTTCGTTCCGCTGGAGTCTATCCTGCGTCCGCTGGCGCCGTTCTTCGATCTGCCCATGTCCTCCTTTAGCCGCGGCCCTTATATCCAGCCGCAGTTACATGCGCACGACTATAAGCTGACGGCGGCAATCTGTTATGAAATTATTCTTGGCGAACAGGTGCGGGATAACTTCCGCCCGGACACCGACTATCTGCTGACGATTTCTAACGACGCCTGGTTTGGTAAGTCCATTGGCCCGTGGCAACATTTCCAGATGGCGCGGATGCGTTCGCTGGAGCTGGCGCGTCCGTTGCTGCGCAGTACTAATAACGGTATTACGGCGGTGATTGGCCCTCAGGGCGAGATTCAGGCGATGATCCCGCAGTTCACACGCCAGGTACTGACCACCAATGTCACGCCAACCACGGGGTTAACTCCCTATGCCCGTACCGGCAACTGGCCGCTATGGGTACTGACCGCGCTGTTTGCTTTTGGCGCGGTAGTGATGAGTCTGCGACAACGACGGAAATAATCTCTCCCCAGGCCGGATAGCGCTTCATTTATCCGGCCTGAAAATCCTCCTTTTTCCCCCATTCTGGCACGTCTATTGCTTTGTTAAACATGGCAAACCTGTTCTGGCTGCTTGTGCAACCTGGTCGCACCAAAATCGATCATCGGTAGCACCTGAACGGTGCAATGTAGGATTTTTGCCTCTGAACGGTGCGGCGCACTTCGCAAAAATAAACAATATCGCAGCAAAATATTTACAACAAGCCACACTAAATGTTAACAAACACACATAACACTGCACGCGCAAGTTGCAGGCAATAACAACATCACAATAGCTATCAATGCGTCGACGGCGCAGATGATAAAGGAGTTGGATATGCAATTACGTAAGCTAACCACAGCAATGCTGGTCATGGGACTGTCTGCGGGCCTTGCGCACGCAGAAGATGGCGCGCCTGCCGCTGGTAGCACCCTGGACAAGATCGCTAAAAATGGCGTGATCGTCGTCGGGCATCGCGAATCTTCTGTGCCCTTTTCTTATTACGACAACCAGCAGAAAGTGGTCGGCTATTCCCAGGACTACTCCAACGCCATTGTGGAAGCGGTAAAAAAGAAACTTAACAAGCCCGATCTGCAGGTGAAGCTGATCCCGATCACCTCGCAAAACCGTATTCCGCTGTTGCAAAACGGAACCTTCGATTTTGAATGTGGTTCAACGACTAACAACCTTGAGCGCCAGAAACAGGCCGCTTTCTCCGATACGATTTTCGTCGTCGGGACGCGACTGCTGACTAAAAAAGGCGGCGATATTAAAGATTTCCCGGATCTGAAAGGCAAAGCGGTCGTCGTCACCTCCGGGACGACCTCTGAAATTCTGCTGCATAAGCTTAACGAAGAGCAAAAGATGGGGATGCGTATTATTAGCGCGAAAGACCACGGTGACTCGTTCCGCACCCTGGAAAGCGGTCGCGCCGTCGCCTTTATGATGGATGACGCGCTGCTGGCCGGCGAGCGCGCCAAAGCCAAGAAACCGGATAACTGGGAGATTGTCGGTAAACCGCAGTCCCAGGAAGCCTACGGCTGTATGCTGCGTAAAAACGACCCTGAGTTTAAAAAGCTGATGGACGATACCATCGCTCAGGCGCAAACCTCCGGCGAAGCGGAAAAGTGGTTTGATAAGTGGTTTAAAAATCCGATCCCACCGAAAAACCTGAACATGAATTTCGAGTTGTCTGACGAGATGAAAGCCCTGTTCAAAGCACCGAATGATAAAGCGCTTAACTAACTAAAACTAAATGGGACGGGACTCCTGTCCTCTCGATTGTCGCTCAGCACGGACAGACTATAAGCCTGATGGTCGTTCCCCATCGGGCCTGAAGCCGCAAATCGCCGGGCAACAATCTTCGAGGGTAGCGCTGCTACCCTTTTTTTTCGGAGTAGATGTATGTCAATAGACTGGAACTGGGGTATTTTTTTACAGGAAGCCCCCTTCGGCAATACCACCTATCTCGGCTGGCTATGGAGTGGTTTTCAGGTCACCGTAGCCCTTTCGATTACCGCCTGGATTATCGCTTTCCTGGTAGGATCTATTTTCGGCATTTTACGTACCGTTCCCGACCGTTTCCTCTCCGGACTGGGCACGTTGTACGTAGAACTGTTCCGTAACGTGCCGCTGATCGTGCAATTCTTCACCTGGTACCTGGTGGTGCCTGAACTGTTGCCGGAAGATCTTGGCATGTGGTTTAAGGCGGAACTCGATCCCAATATTCAGTTTTTCCTCTCCTCAATGATCTGTCTGGGACTGTTTACCGCCGCCCGCGTTTGCGAACAGGTGCGCGCCGCGATTCAGTCTCTGCCTCGCGGGCAGAAGAACGCGGCGTTGGCGATGGGGCTAACGCTGCCGCAGGCTTATCGCTATGTCCTGCTCCCGAATGCCTATCGCGTTATCGTGCCGCCAATGACGTCAGAGATGATGAACCTGGTGAAAAACTCGGCTATTGCCTCAACCATCGGCCTGGTGGATATGGCGGCGCAGGCAGGCAAACTGTTGGATTACTCGGCGCACGCCTGGGAATCCTTCACCGCCATTACGCTGGCCTATGTGCTGATTAACGCCGTTATCATGCTGGTCATGAGCCTGGTTGAACGCAAAGTCCGCCTGCCGGGCAACGTGGGGAGCAAATAATGTACGAATTTGACTGGAGTTCGATTATCCCCTCACTGCCTTACCTGCTGGCCGGGTTGGTCATCACGCTGAAGATCACCGTCACCGCCGTTGTCGTGGGGATAGTCTGGGGAACCATTCTGGCCGTCATGCGCCTCTCAAGCTTTGCTCCTATCGCCTGGTTTGCTAAAGCGTATGTTAACGTTTTCCGTTCCATCCCGTTGGTCATGGTCTTGCTGTGGTTCTATCTGATTGTACCCGGCTTTCTGCAAAACGTGCTGGGACTATCGCCGAAAACCGATATCCGCCTGATCTCCGCGATGGTGGCATTCTCCATATTTGAAGCGGCCTACTATTCCGAGATTATTCGCGCCGGTATTCAAAGTATTTCCCGCGGGCAGTCCAGCGCCGCGCTGGCGCTGGGGATGACCCACTGGCAGTCGATGAAGCTCATTATTCTGCCGCAGGCGTTTCGGGCGATGGTGCCGCTGTTGCTTACGCAGGGCATCGTGCTATTTCAGGACACCTCTTTAGTTTATGTACTCAGCCTGGCGGACTTCTTCCGCACCGCGTCGACTATCGGCGAGCGTGACGGTACTCAGGTCGAAATGATTCTGTTCGCCGGCGCCGTTTATTTTGTTATCAGCCTGAGCGCGTCGTTGCTGGTCAACTATTTGAAGAAAAGGACAGTTTAATAATTACCCTGAAAAATGTTTCAAAATGGTATGGTCACTTTCAGGTGCTGACCGATTGTTCAACAGAAGTGAAAAAAGGTGAGGTGGTGGTAGTCTGCGGGCCATCGGGTTCCGGTAAATCCACGCTAATTAAGACCGTCAACGGTCTGGAACCGGTGCAAAAAGGCGAAATTACCGTTAACGGCATTATTGTGAACGACAAAAAAACCGATCTGGCGAAACTGCGTTCCCGCGTGGGCATGGTATTCCAGCATTTCGAGCTGTTTCCCCACCTGTCGATCATCGAAAACCTGACGCTGGCGCAGGTGAAAGTGCTGAAACGCGATAAGGCCGCCGCCCGCGATAAAGGCCTGAAGCTGCTGGAGCGCGTTGGCCTGTCTGCGCATGCCAACAAGTTCCCGGCGCAGCTTTCCGGCGGTCAGCAGCAGCGCGTGGCGATCGCCCGCGCGCTATGTATGGACCCCATTGCCATGTTATTCGATGAACCGACTTCCGCGCTCGATCCGGAAATGATCAACGAGGTACTGGACGTGATGGTCGAGCTGGCGAACGAAGGGATGACCATGATGGTGGTGACGCACGAAATGGGCTTTGCCCGTAAAGTGGCTAACCGGGTGATCTTTATGGATGAAGGTAAAATCGTCGAAGATTCGCCAAAAGAGGAGTTCTTCGCTAACCCCAGTTCCGATCGCGCAAAAGACTTCCTTGCGAAAATCCTGCACTAATCTTCCCGGCGCGCACGTCAGAGTGCGCGCTATCTCACGCTTTACCGCTTCGCTTCTCGAAACGTATCCAGCCGGGCGTTAACCTTGTCACAAAGTACCGCTTACAAGGAGCCACAATGGCACTGCCCATTATTATTGATTGCGATCCGGGTCATGATGACGCGATCGCCCTCGTTCTCGCCCTCGCCTCCCCTGAACTGGAAGTGAAAGCGATCACCTCTTCCGCCGGTAACCAGACGCCGGAGAAGACCCTGCGCAACGTGCTGCGGATGCTGACACTGCTCAAACGCCCGGATATTCCGGTGGCGGGCGGCGCGGTGAAACCTCTCATGCGCGAACTGATTATCGCCGATAACGTTCACGGCGAAAGCGGCCTCAACGGCCCGGCGCTGCCCGAGCCGTCATTCGCCCCGCAAAGCGGCACTGCCGTTGAGCTGATGGCAAAAACGCTGCGCGAGAGCGCACAACCGGTCACCATCGTCTCCACTGGCCCACAGACCAACGTGGCGCTGCTGCTGAATAGCCATCCGGAACTGCATACGAAAATCGCCCGCATTGTGATCATGGGCGGCGCGATGGCGCTGGGTAACTGGACGCCCGCTGCGGAATTTAATATTTACGTCGACCCGGAAGCGGCAGAAATTGTCTTCCAGTCAGGCATTCCGGTGGTGATGGCCGGGCTGGACGTCACTCATAAGGCACAGATTCACGCCGCCGATATCGAACGCTTTCGCGCCATCGGTAACCCGATTTCCGCCATCGTCGCCGAACTGCTGGACTTCTTTATGGAGTACCACAAAGACGAAAAATGGGGATTTGTCGGCGCACCGCTGCACGACCCGTGCACCATCGCCTGGCTGCTCAAGCCCGAGATTTTCACCACCGTTGAGCGTTGGGTCGGCGTGGAAACCAAGGGGAAATACACCCAGGGGATGACGGTGGTGGATTATTATTTCCTGACGGGGAATAAGCCGAATGCGACGGTGATGGTGGATGTAGACAGCCAGGGATTTGTCGATTTGCTGGCGGAGCGGCTGCAATACTACGCATAAAGCGCAAAGTAGAATCCAGGGATGAACAGCGATGTTTTGGCGTAACAATAGACCTGAAATCAGCCTGCTACAGCACGATGTAGCCCATATAACGTTTTCAGTACGTAACGGAAAAGCATTGCTTCGTCCCTGCGTTATCCACGCTCCCGACTCTGACGCCGGTATTCATACGCTCTCCTGGCATGGCTCGCCGCTGATTCGTTTTTACACTGAAGCCTGGTGCCCAACCTGCGCAGAATTTGTTTATGCCGGTTTTAGCAATGATGATGAAGGCGCCGCGCAGTTTTTATCCTCACTTGCCGAGTGGAATCAGACAGGAGTCGGGTTGAACGAAGCATTTACCGCCCTGACGCCGCTGTTTTCACTCTTTGCCGATGGCTATTACCGGCTGGAAGAACGCGAACTTTATCCGACGGACGGCAACGGGCATGTTTTCTGGGCGGTGGGTAACGAAAAACAACCGAATCCCGCGACCACAGGGCAGTGGATTGCTGACGTGGACTATCACTATCAGTCCGGCGAACCCTGTTTTTTACTGCCAGGCCAGCCCCTATCGCGATTTAACCCACAACGCGCCGGGTATTACCGCGATAAGCCAGAGAGCCACGCGCTGGCCTGGTATATGAATGACGCCTGGCTTTGCGTCCTGCTTGATGGTCACCATAAAGCCACCGCCGCCGCGCTGGAAGGCCGGCCCGTGAAGACCTGGGTCATCAGCCAGCCGGTGGCGATGACATGCTACGAGACGCGACAGCAATACCTGCGATTTTATGACGGCGAGCGCCTGGAAGAAGCCCAGTTTCAGCGCCGCATCCCCCTGAAAATACAGTACGAAAAACTACCGCCATCCCTTTGGGAGGATTACTTTACTCGCCATGACGAACGTTATACCCGCGTCAACTGGCCGAACGCATTGGCTAACTGCGCGGCGAATTATCCCAATCTTGCGGCCTGCACAGACATTATTGCCGCAGGCGATCTGAGCGAGGCCGGCCTCAACAAAATCATGGCGCAAGGGATCACCGAAGAGGGATTTCCCGCCGTATTGTTACGCGCGCTGTTTTATACCCATTCCCCCTTGTTGATTGATTTTGTCCGTTTTCTGACTCGCACCCCCGATTATGCTTGCCACTACCCGCTGGCGTTTCGTTTACTGGCCCAGAAACGCACGCCACAGGCCGATGCTTTTTTCCTCGATTTCGCCATCAATGATGACGGCGAGCGCCCGGAGTTGACGAACATTATGGATGAATACTTTCGCCAGGCGTGACATTGATAAAGATCACCACGCCAGAGGGTGGTGTTCTTTATTCTATAAACTCTCTTTCCCGATAAATTAAACGCAATGGATAATGCAACGTTAGCGATTGGTATCGATCTCGGCACCACTAATAGTTTAATCGCCGTCTGGCAAGACGGAGCCGCACAATTAATACCTAATAAATTTGGTGAATATTTAACACCATCCATAATTAGTATGGATGAAAATAAGCAAATTCTGGTGGGAAAACCTGCCGCAGCTCGTAAAACATCTCATCCAGATAAAACCGCTGCCTTATTTAAACGCGCAATGGGCAGTAATACTCACTGGCATTTGGGTGAAGAGTCGTTTAATGCGCCGGAATTATCTTCGCTGGTTTTACGCTCGCTGAAAGAAGATGCGGAAGACTACCTTCAGCAGCCAATCAAGGATGTCGTGATCTCGGTTCCGGCTTATTTCAGCGATGAGCAGCGTAAGCATACACGCCTTGCCGCTGAGCTTGCGGGGTTAAACGCCGTGCGCTTGATCAATGAACCCACGGCGGCGGCAATGGCTTATGGCCTGCATACGCAGCAAAATAGCCGTTCGCTGGTTTTCGATCTGGGGGGCGGAACCTTTGATGTGACCGTTCTGGAATACGCTACGCCGATTATCGAAGTTCACGCCTCCGCTGGCGATAACTACCTCGGCGGCGAAGATTTCACGCATTTGTTGCTTGATGAAGTGCTGAAACGCTGGAACCTCGATAAATCAGCGCTGACGGATAGCGATCTGGCTGCGCTGTATGCCTGTGTTGAAGCCGCAAAATGCGCCAGCAGCTCCCCGCTGCGCATGAGCTGGCTTTATCAGGAGAGCGTTCTGGAAAGCACGTTTTATGACGATGAGCTGGAAGCCCTGTGGCTACCGTTGCTCAACCGGCTGCGCACGCCCATTGAGCAGGCGCTGCGCGACTCCCAACTCAAACCGGAGCAAATTGACAGCCTGGTGCTGGTCGGCGGCGCGTCACAGATGCCGCTGGTGCAACGCATCGCGGTGCGCTTATTCGGTAAATTGCCCTATCAAAGTTACGATCCCAGCACCATCGTGGCGCTTGGCGCCGCAACTCAGGCCGCCTGTCGCCTGCGCCATGAAGACGTTGAAGAGGTGATCCTCACGGATATCTGCCCCTACTCGCTGGGCGTGGAAGTCAACCGACAGGGAGTGCCTGGTATTTTCTCGCCCATCATTGAACGCAATACCACCGTTCCGGTGTCAAAAGTGGAAACGTACTCCACCATGCACCCTGAGCAGGACTCTATTTGCGTCAGGGTATACCAGGGCGAAAGCCATAAGGTGAAAAATAATATCCTGATTGATTCTTTTGACGTCATGCTGAAGCCGAACGGGCACATTCAGGCCATTGATATTCGTTTTAGCTACGATATTAATGGTCTGCTGGAAGTTGACGTGCTGCTGGAAGACGGCAAGAGTGAATCCAGAATCATCAGTCACAATGCCACCTCACTGACGACGCAGCAAATCGACGCCAGCCGCGAGCGGCTGCTGGCGCTGAAAATTTATCCCCGCGATATGCTGATTAACCGGACGTTTAAAGCACAGTTAGAGGAGCAGTGGTCACGCGCGTTAGGCGATGAGTGCGAAATGCTGGGGGAGATTATTACCGATTTCGACGCGGCCCTGCTGTCTAATGATATGCAGCGTGTCGATGACGTACGCCGTCGCGCCTGTGAATATCTGGGTATTGACGAGCCGAAAGCGCCGTAACGGCGCTTTCACTACCCCTGTTCAGAAAAAATGGAAGAATCGATTTAACGCGCAGACAATCAACGCGATCAAACCGACAATCTTCATGATTTTCATCACCCCGCCAGATTCCGCCTGACGGGGTGCTTCGGTTTTCGCTTCAGAAGACAATTTTGTCTCTTCTTTCTCAGCCGCCAGCCTGAGCTCTTCCGCCAGCTCCTTTTTGTCACGAATATCGCCTGGCTTCATGGCGATTTTAGATGACAATGCCTGCGTTATCAGCGCCTCCAGCGGACAGGATTGCCCCTCCTCCAGCCGGATCAGCAGGCGAAAAAAGGGCTTTTCTTTGGGAAACGCTTCCAGCACCACCTGCTCCGCCGTCCGGTACAGATCCAACAGCGGCGTTTCGGGTTCCCCCTGGGTACTCAGCCGTGAATTTGCCCACGCCATCGCTTTTCGCTTATAAAACAGGGAGTCAACAAATGAACGCCCCAGCGGTGATAACCTACCGCTGTGCAAAATGTCGGCCCACAGTAAACGCGTGCGCGCGCTTTCACCGGGGACATATTCGGCATCCGCCATACAGCGCGCTTCGACCGCCATCACCGCCAGCGGGAAGAAATCAGGCCGATGCTGGCGGCACCAGCCCAGCAACAGGTCGTCCGCCTGAGTGGAGGGATAACGCTGCCAGAAATCGCAAAGGTCGGCCAACAGGCTTTCCCCTTCACCGCAGAGCAAACGCTGTTTGCACAGGTAATAGTGCGCATCTTCGTTATCCGGCTCCGCGGCCTGCCAGCGACGAGCAATATCGACCAGTTCCGCCATGCCCCACTGCTCGGCGCTAAACCAGTGTAATAGTTTACGATGCAGCTGTTTATCATCGGGAATTATCCAGGCTCCCTGAACCTGCAGAGCGTCGGCAAAATGTTCGGGATAAAAGCGCCAGATACGCTCAAGCTTAAAAAAGTAGGCGTCAGTTTGGTCTTGAACAACAAGAGGCAATTTGGCCAGACTTAGCAGATCAAACGCATCGCCCCGCTTTACGGTCTCCAGAAATGCTTCCAGCTCTTCTCCATCAGCATCATCTTCTGCTTCCTGCGGCTGCCAGTTCAGACGCTGCGCCAACAATGCCAGGCAAGACAGCGAGATCGTTTCTGTTTTCATGGCGATGTCGCACAACTGCCAGCGCAGCTTATCTATCTCATCCATTGAACACTGGTTCAATTGCTGAATAAATTTCTGCCATGCCGAGGGCTGAAAGCGATCGCGCTCTGATGCCAGCAATTCCCTGAACGCCACCAGTATTTCATGTTCGTCGCCCACCTCTTCCGTTTTTGCGTCCTCCGCAGGCGAGGCGGCCCAGTGCTGCGCTTCTTCATAGGCCTGGCGCAATCGCTTAAAACCCTGCGGATCGCTCTCAGGGTGGAATGAGGGCAACAGGGCAAGATAAGCCTGACGGATACATTCCAGATCGGTGGTAGGTTCAATGCCCAAGATTTCCCAACAGATATTCATAAATCGCTCACTCCTTTAAGCGTTTCCGGGCATGTCGGTTGTTCGTTGAGCGGACGCCACGGTAGCTGCGCATAATAACTCTCTGTCGTAGAGGCCAGTTCATTAAACATCCGCGCGCCTGAAGCGTCGTACTTTAGGTGAGCGAAATATGCCTGTATGGTGTCCCCTTTAGCCTGCCAGTACAGCCGACCCAACGAATAGGCGGCAAAATATTGCGTCCAACCGTCGTAAAAATAGTACGCCCGCGCATAGATACGCGATTGCAGCCACAGGCTTTCCTCTTCCGTCAGCCATTGATTCAACACCCCCATCCGGCATAAAAACCCCATACGCACATAGTCCCAGGCTTTAATGCCTCCGCGCCCGCAGCATAGTGCGGTTTCGGCAACAAATCGCGCATAAATCTGGCCCTGCTCGCCAAACTGCGCGGTAAATTCGCGCCATTGACGAGGAGATAGCGTAAACCAGCGGATATAAAAGGGAGCCAAATCTGCCGCATGACCATCGTCCGTCATCCGATAGATGGTTTGAATAAGATCTTCACGGTTATCAATCCCCCATGAATCGGAGAGATCGACAGCAGGAATTCCGGTATACATTGCTGGAGAGGTATGCGAAGGCTCATTGCCGATATATAGCACCTCCATCGGCGTGGAGAGCGCAAAAAGTAAATATTGTTCTTCCTTGTCCATATTCGATATCCCTAATGCATAAACTGGCGTAATACATGGCCGACAACGCCAATAAATAAAATGATTTTAATCACCTGCCAGAGGCCAAAGCCGCCGCCAGATTCCTCCGTACTCGGCGAAGTCACCGTCGTCACCGGTTCTTCATCTGCGACTACAGCTTCACACGGTGTGGCGACAGCCGCAGCCCGCCCCAGCAACCCGCGAATAACCAGCGCTTCCAACGGGCAGATATCCGGCGCATCAAGCTTCGTTACCAGACTCTGTAACAATGCCGCTGACGGCTCCTCGGCGCACGCCAGGCTATCCGCCACCTGATACAACAGCCAGTATGGATGCTGGCTATGCGCCTCACTCACCGCTGGCGCGCCATAATTCAAACGCCGCGCAATAAAACTTTCGCTTAGCGGCGATAATGCGCCGCTGTGCAGCGCCTCGGCCCACAGCAAGCAGGAACGAGCGCTTGAGCCGGGAATATACAGCAGCTGTTCAGCGTTAATATCCACCTGCTCACGCCCCTCAACCGCCATCACCAGCAGCGGGAAAAAGTCCGGTCGATGCTGACGGCACCAGCGCAGCAACAGATCGTCAAGCTGGGTAGAAGGATGCGCCCACCACTGCGCGTAAAGTTCTGGCAGCAGGCTATCGCCTTCACCGCAAAATACGCGCTGGGCTAAGTAGTAATAACCCGGCGTTGCGTTATCGGGTTCGGCTTCCTGCCATGCCAGGGCGACAGGCAGCAGCTCCGCAATACCCCAGTGCAAGGTGCTGAACCAGCGTAACAGACGTCGTTGAAAGCGTAGATTGTCCGGGATAATCCACGGGCCGTGCTGGGCCATAAGTTGGGCGAAATAGAGAGGATGCTCGAAAAAGGTGTTGTCCAGGGCATCATAAAAAGCAATGGTCTGGTTTTGTACCGCCACTGGCAAATGCAGCAATAGCGAATAATCAAACAGGTCGCCACGGCGGATTTCAAACAAAAGATCCTCCACCTCCTCGGCATCGACATCTCGATTATCACTCCCCTGTTCCCAAGCCAGGCGATCTGACAGCAGTTTCAGACACGAGTAAGAAATAGGAAAGGTCTTCATCGCGATAGCGCACAGCCACCAGCGCGATTTTTCGACCTGTAAAATCGATAATTTATTGATCTGTTGGATAAACTCCTGCCATGCCTGCGGCTGAAAGCGCCGTTCGCCATCCGCCAGCAAATCACCGAATATCTCCCTGAGATAATTCACCCACGGGGTATCGGGATCCTCATCAACCACCGTAATGGCGGGCGATGTTGTCCCCTGCAATGCATTCTCATAGGCTTCTCGCAATTGCTTAAAACCCTGCGGATCGGTTTCCGGATGAAATGACGGAAGCAGCTCCAGATAAGCCTGACGAATGGCGTCGGTATCCGTGGTGGCCTCAATGCCAAGGACTTGCCAACAGGTTTTCATAGATCGCTCACCTCCTGAAGCGTGTCCGGGCATTCAGGGTAATGGGGCAGGTAGCGCCACGGCAGCGTGGCGTAAAAACTGTCCTTCCCTGCGATCAGCTTATTCATCATACGTCGCCCCGCGTCATCAAACTCCTTACGGGCGAATGTCTCGCGTAGCAACGGTAGGTTATCGCCATTCCGTAACTGCCAGTACAAACGCCCGGTGTAATAAGCGCTGAAATACGGCAACCAGCCGGAATAATAGCTGAGCGCGCGAAGCTGTATCCGCGACTGCAGCCACAGGCTCTCCTCTTCCGTCAGCCATTCATTGAGCACGCCCATGCGGCAGAGAAATCCCATCCGCACATAATCCCAACTGCGAATACCACCTTCGCCGCAACACACGGCGGTATCAGCGACGAATCGGGCATAAATGCGATCTCCCTCGTCCAGCGCGTCGGTATACTCCTGCCACTCCTGCGGCGCATACCTAAACCAGCGGCGATATAGCCATTCCAGTTGCGTGGCATGACCGTCATCCGTCATGCGGGAAATGGTCTGAAGCAGTTCATCGCGATTTTCAATACCCCACGACGATTCAAGATCGAAACGTTTTACACCTAAATACATTTTCGGTGACGAATGTGAAGGTAAACAGTCCTCGTTCAATACTTCCATCGGCGAGGAAAGTGCAAAGAGTAAATATTGTGATTCTTTATCCATAATAAATCGCCAAAATATATTCACACCACAAATAAAAACGCAATTGAAAACTAAAATAGAGTACAACAAAGCCAAATCGCAATATATTATTAATCTAAAAAACAATGGCGGGATAAATTAAAAAATGAATCATTCCATAACCAGTCATCCCTGCGACAACGTATCTTTAGCACAATAAACCGAACTGGCGCAGTCAGGAAATAGTGAAGCTCAATATATATTAGGCCGTTTATATAATGACGAATGTATAGATGGCAGCGAAGAGGATAAGCTCTCTTTTTATTGGTTGCAGCAGGCAGCTGAACAAGGACACTGCGAGGCACAATATTGGCTCGGCTTACGATACAAAGACACGCCTACCGACATGAAAGATAATACGCTGGCTTTATTCTGGTCAGAAAAAGCCGCACAGCAAGGACACCGCCACGCTTTCAACACATTAGGCTGGGTTCAGGAAGGAGAAACCGGGATGGCGCCAGATTATGCCCAGGCCGTTGCCTGGTATCGCAAAGGAGCAGAACAGAGCCACAACCTTGCGCAATATAATCTCGGGAGAATGTATCATTCAGGAACTGGCGTAGAGCAAAATGATACACAGGCACTCTACTGGTTTAAACAGGCAGCATTACAAGGCCATTGCGCCAGCCAGGAAAGACTGGCGTATATGTATGGCAATGGGAAAGGATGTCGGAAAAATTTATCCCTTGCCGCCCTTTGGTACAAGAAGAGCGCGCTACAAGAGAGCAGCTACTCGCAATATCAGATGGGCTATTGTTATTACATCGGAAAAGGTATCAAACAAGATTACCAGCAGGCAATATACTGGTTTCGAAAAGCGGCAGACCAGGGTGACAATGATGCCTATAACAGTATCGGCTGGATGTACAAATGCGGTCATGGCGTCGAGCAAAATTATTCGCTAGCACTGGAATGGTTCCACAAATCAGCAGAATGTAACAATTCATCGGGCTGGTACAACCTCGGATGCATGTACAGAGATGGACACGGTACCGCACAAGACCTACAACAAGCGCTCTACTGGTTCAAAAAAGCACAGCCCACGGGCAAATGGAACGTCGATGAAGAGATCCGCAAACTGGAAGCCCAACTGCACGCTTAACATGGCGGACGGCAACCGTCCGCTCACGATAATGAACCTTACGGCTCAAACGGCCTGCGCTGGAACTGATCGTGGCCACACTTCGGGCAGAGCGGCAACACATCCGGCGTGTAAACCGCCAGATGATAGTGGCATTTCTCGCACACCAGATTCCCCAATCCCACCACTTCGCCACTGTGATACACGCCGTGGTGATTCAAATCCTGGAATACCTCGCGCCATTCCAGCTGGGTTTTGTCGGTAATGTCCGCCAGTTCCTGCCAGAGACTCTCTTTAATCACCCGCAAGAAGACGCTATCGTCCTGGCTCTCTTCGTAGCTCATGGCGAACTCTTCCAGATCGCGTCTGACAGCGCGCGTCAGTTCGTCCACCTCGGTTCGCGTTAACTCCCCTGTTTGCATCACGCGCTGGCGCGCCTGCTCCACCAGCGCATCAATGTCGCGCTCGCCATTGCGTAAACGCTCGCTTAATGAGGCCACCAGTTCACGGTAATATTGAGCAACCTTGTTCATCACTTCACCTCTTGGATCGTTAACTGCCTATAATAATAGACGTTATTTGCGTTACGCTTTGCAAGGCTGCCCACAGAGTCTGTAAATTCTTGTCAGGCCGACTCACGTATCCAGCGCGTCAGCGAGGTACGATCGACATTTAACCGTTTCGCCACTAACGATTTATTATCCCTTTCCGCCTCTAATAATTTTCTCAAAATACGCAGGCGAATCGTTTTATAATCGCCAGCCAGCATCTGGCAGTCGTGGCAGGTAGTTGGCTCGCGTCGGCTCCCCTCTTCCAGATCGTCCAGCAAGAGGCGACCCTCATCCAGCGTTGCCGGGGAGTGATCAATAGAGAGTACCAGCCGTTCGATAATATTGCTTAACTGCCTGACGTTTCCGGGCCAGGCGAAGCGCTGAAGCTCTTGCCACAGCGCCGGGGTTAACGTTAGTGCCGGGCGTTTATAATGCTGGCTGAAACTAGTAAGCAGCGACAGGCCGATGGCTTTGATATCCTCCGGACGTTTGCGTAGCGGGATGGTGGTCACTTTTAATACGTTAAGCCGATAGTAAAGATCTTCGCGAAATGTCCCGTCCGCAATGAGCTTCGTTAACGTCTGATTGGTCGCCGCAATCACGCGAATATCAACAGGTATCATCTGGTCTGAGCCCAGCCGCATAATCTGCCGCTCCTGCAATACCCGTAATAAGCGCGTCTGTAGCGGTTTATCCAGCTCTCTAATCTCATCCAGAAAAATGGTACCGTGGTGCGCTAATTCAAACAGGCCTATTTTGCCTTTCGGCGACGCGCCGGTAAA
Source organism: Salmonella sp. GDC200615 (assembly GCF_050574145.1). Lineage (NCBI taxonomy): Bacteria > Pseudomonadati > Pseudomonadota > Gammaproteobacteria > Enterobacterales > Enterobacteriaceae > Salmonella > Salmonella sp. GDC200615. Next base: position 3,200,393 of record NZ_CP192247.1, read on the forward strand.
TGCGCCGGCGACATAGCCAAAGAGTTCGCTCTCCAGAATCTGAGGGGCCATCGCGCCGCAGTTAATGGCGACAAACGGGCCGTTGACGCGTTGGCTGGCATTATGAATACTTTGCGCCAGCACCTCTTTCCCCGTCCCGCTTTCGCCATTAATTAAGATAGTCGCGTCCGTACCGGCATAATTTTTAATGATCGCCAGACGACGCAGCATTTCCGGGTTTTCGGTAAGCAGATCGTCGAAATGATAGCGGGCGCTCAAGCCGCGGCGAGACAGTTCCTGGCGGCGAACATGATGTTCTGCCCCCTGTAAACTGGAGACGGTTTGCATAGTCAACACTACCCGGCTTAACTGTCTGGCCGCAAATACCGGATACAGATTAACCACCATCGCGCCTTGCGGCGTATCGACGACTTTCGCGCTGACGGTTTTTCCCTCACGTAATGTATGCCGCTCCTGGTGCAATACCTGTTTCAGGAAAGATGCGTCATAAATCTCACCGGAGGCGTTAATTTTAAAAAGTTGGCTCGCATATTTATTGTAATGCAGTAACGCGCCGGTATCATCAAGCGTGATAACAGCTTTATCAAACTGATCGAGAATCAGCTGCAGATGATGACGCTCGAGTAATTGGCTGCGAAAAGCCAGATATAATGAGCGGGCTTCTTCCAGAGCTTCGGTTATTGAGGCGGGGCTGGAATCAAGTAAACGGAATTGCGAGCCCAGCGGTGAAAAATAATCCTGACAAACGGTATCGCCAACAATGCAATCTAATGGCGTGGACGCTAATTGCCGCTTCAGGCAAGAAATCGTTTCTTTATCATTTCCCTGTAAGGTAAAAATTTTATAGTTAATATTTAACTGCTCCGCTACGCGCGCGCATCCTTTGATCACACTGGAAAAGCCGACAATACCGACAGTGCCTTTTTGTCCTTTAAAAGGGATAAGCGCATCAAGAATGTCGTAGCCGGACATTTTAATTTCGACTACCGGTAATTTACTGTGCTTTTTTAATATTTCCGCACATCCGCCACGACTAATCAGTACCTGGTGCCCACGGGACTCTAATAAAGGTAGCTCATCCAGGATACGATTAAGCGTCGTTTGATGAATAGTGACGGCGTAATCCAACTGCGCGACCAGCGCCTCGGCAGCCTTTGCCAGTTGCGGGTAAGGAGAGACAAAACAGAGAGGAGATGCGGCTATATCTTTCGTCTTATTCATCACTCACCATCCTGTTGGTTTATGAACGGGCGAGACCGCCCGTCGTGATTTATTTTCCGCCGAAACGCTAACCGCCTGCGGCGGCTGGGTTCAGTTTACGATCGTAGCGTTTTTTTATCCATACGGTCAGGAAGGGGGCGCACAGAGCGGTAATAATCGTCGAGGCCGCCACCTGTGCCGCCGCCGTCGACGCCAGGTCGGTAAAATGCGGATCGAGCAGCGCGATTGCCGCTGGCGTCGCGACGGCGTTGCCAGAGGTGGTGGATACCGCCGCGCCTGCCACGCCACTGCCTCCCGTCACACGATCGGCGAAAATATTAAAAAATCCGCCAATCGCCACCGTCATGAGTCCCAGTAAAATGCCTGAAGAACCTGCCGTGATAAGTCTTGCGAAATCAATACCGTATCCTAACCCAAAGGCAAAAAAGGGAATCGTTACCACGCTGCCCTGTTTAAGAAACTTGCGCATGTCCTCATCCAGATTACCCAAAATCATGCCAATGATAATGGGAATAATAACCGCCACCAGATTCATAAAGGGTATCGACACCATGCCTGCCGACCCTAACGCCAGCATGGTGAAAAAGGGACCATCGTTCAACGATATTACCGCAATCGCGCCGCCGTCGGTTTCATCGCCGTACTCCCCCACCAACGCGGCATATAACCCACTGTTCGAGTTGGTCATCGCCGAAATAATCGCTAAAGCCGACAGACCTAATAACCCATCCGGGCCGCAAAATTTCCCGACCAGAATGCCAATAATCACGCCGCTGGCAAATTTCGCAAAGGTGATCGCAGCGCCTTTTTTCAACGCTTTCGGCGCGGCTTTAAACTGGATATCCGCGCCCATACAGACTAAAAACATGCCTAAAATCGCCATTGCGCCATGCGAAATAGAGGTGACAAAACCGCCTATTTCCAGCGCCTCCGGCGCAAAAGTTTTAAACAATGCGCCGATGATTAGCGGTACAACCATCATACCACCAGGAAAACGTTCCAGTGTTTTTTTAATTTTCATAGCTTATTCCCAGGAGATAACCGGACAGCTTGTGCTGCCCGATTTGGTATCAGAACGTCGGCGCGATCTTATAAATAGAGAATTCGTTATGACCTAAATCTTCTGATTTAGTCGTTTTCCCATTCGCGACGCGTAAAATTTCCTGATAAATTTCCTCGCCCATTTGCGTAATAGAAGCCTCGCCAGACATAATGGCGGACACATCAATATCAATATTGTCCTGCATCATTTCCCACGTTGCTTTATTACCCGTAATTTTTATTACCGGCGCTATTGGGTTACCGGCAGGCGTTCCGCGACCGGTAGTAAAAATAACGATCTGCGCTCCACCCGCCACCATGCCGGAAATAGATTCAATATCCTGCCCCGGGGTATCCATAATCCACAGGCCCGGATGCGTTGGACTATCGGCATATTCCAGGACGCCCTGTAACGGCGCATGACCTGCTTTATGCATACAGCCTAACGATTTTTCTTCAATGGTAGTCAACCCGCCTTTAATATTGCCCGGCGTCGGCTGTCCCCCGCGAATATCCTCGCCCAGCGCTTTTGCTCGCGCCTCGCAGCCGACCACTAAATCAATAAGCTGTTGACCAACCTCCGGCGTCACCGCGCGTTTCGCCATCACATGCTCGGCGCCAATAAATTCCGTCGTTTCAGAAAGAATTGAGCTTCCGCCGCAGCGTATCAGCTTATCCGAGGCGACCCCGCAGGAAGGGTTAGACGCCAGCCCCGATGTCGTATCTGACCCGCCGCACTCCATCGCCAGCAGCAGCTCGCTAACCGGTGCTTGCTGCGGTTTTTGCATGGAGAGTTGTTGCGCATAGTCGCGGGCCAGCGAAATCCCCCGAGCCTGACATTTAAGCGTGCCGCCCTCTTCCTGAATGGTAATGCAGGAGGTCGGTTTGCCAAATGCGGTAATCTCTTCTGCGATGCGCAGCGGCTCCGCGCCTTCACAGCCTAAGCCCACAACCACAATAGCGCCGACGTTGGGATTATTCGCCACATTAATCAATGTCTTTTCCGTCAGACGCGCATCGCCTGCCACCTGGCAGCAGCCAAAATCGTTATTCACCCATGTCGCGCCTTTTACCTGCCGGGCAATATCCTGGGCAACTTTATTCGCACAAACGCTGGTAGGTAAAATCAGTACATAATTACGGATGCCAAAACGGCCGTCAGGGCGGCGGAACCCCAAAAAAGTCTCATTGCTCATAATCATTTTCCCTTGTTTTATATTATTTCCAGTCACCACGTCCGCGTTCGCTTTCCACATTGTGGACGTGCACATAGTCGCCACTTTTTATTTCCTGAGTGGCACGGCCAATGGATTCGCCATATTTATAAACTTCGCCATGAAAAGGCACATCGCAGATGGCGAATTTGTGGCCAAATGGCACATCCTGATGTAACACAACGCTTATCTCGCGTTCGCCAATGAACATTGTGGCGGTTTCGCCGGCCTTGAGCGCCGTAATAGCCGTCGCGACGCAATCCTGAGGGTGAATCACCACTGCATTTTTTTCACGATTAACTCCTTTGCTTTAGTCCTGTCTTCCCTAATCAAAAGGCGTGCCATTTTTTAACTGCTTCATTTATATAACTTTATTTTCATGAGCCGATCTGGCGGTGACAGGAACTGCGGTAATTTGCCTCAGTCGTGTCGCATTTTGCGTCACCTCCTCACGGACGCCTGGCGCGACAAATGTTCTACCCCCTGTTTTGACGTGCGTGTTTGGGCTATGCTATGCGGATCTAAACACCACCTCTAAAGCTACATTTGTAGCTGTATCGAAAACAGGACTACTGGCTGCCATGCAAGAGCAATACCGCCCGGAAGAGATAGAATCCAAAGTACAGCTTCACTGGGATGAGAAGCGCACATTTGAAGTGACCGAAGACGAGAGCAAAGAGAAGTATTACTGCCTGTCGATGCTTCCCTATCCTTCTGGCCGACTACACATGGGCCACGTACGTAACTACACCATCGGCGACGTGGTTGCCCGCTACCAGCGTATGCTGGGCAAAAACGTGCTGCAGCCAATCGGCTGGGACGCCTTCGGCCTGCCGGCAGAAGGCGCGGCGGTGAAGAACAACACCGCGCCGGCGCCGTGGACGTACGACAACATCGCGTACATGAAAAACCAGCTCAAAACGCTGGGTTTTGGCTATGACTGGAGCCGTGAAATCGCGACCTGCACCCCGGAATACTACCGCTGGGAACAGAAATTCTTCACCGAGCTGTATAAAAAAGGCCTGGTGTACAAGAAGACTTCTGCCGTTAACTGGTGCCCGAACGATCAGACCGTTCTCGCCAACGAACAGGTGATCGACGGCTGCTGCTGGCGCTGCGACACCAAAGTTGAGCGTAAAGAGATCCCACAGTGGTTTATCAAAATCACCGCTTACGCAGACGAACTGTTGCGCGATCTGGATAAGCTGGACCACTGGCCTGATACCGTAAAAACGATGCAGCGCAACTGGATTGGCCGCTCTGAAGGCGTGGAAATCACCTTCGATGTGAAGGGTTACGATAACACGCTGACCGTCTATACCACCCGTCCGGATACCTTTATGGGCGCCACTTACCTGGCGGTGGCCGCCGGTCATCCGCTGGCGCAAAAAGCGGCGGCGAACAACGCCGAGCTGGCGGCGTTCATCGACGAATGCCGTAACACCAAAGTGGCCGAAGCCGAAATGGCGACCATGGAGAAAAAAGGCGTCGACACCGGCTTTAAAGCGACTCATCCGTTAACTGGCGAAGAGATCCCGGTCTGGGCGGCAAACTTTGTCCTGATGGAGTACGGCACTGGCGCGGTGATGGCCGTTCCGGGTCACGATCAGCGCGACTACGAATTTGCCTCCAAATACGGTTTGACCATCAAGCCGGTGATTCTGGCCGCCGACGGTTCCGAGCCGGATCTTTCCGAACAGGCGCTGACCGAAAAAGGCGTGCTGTTTAACTCCGGCGAGTTCGACGGTCTGGCCTTTGAAGCGGCGTTTAACGCCATTGCCGATAAACTGGCGGAAAAAGGCGTCGGCGAACGTAAAGTGAACTATCGTCTGCGTGACTGGGGCGTTTCCCGTCAGCGTTACTGGGGCGCGCCGATCCCGATGGTCACCCTGGAAGACGGCACCGTGCTGCCGACGCCGGAAGATCAACTGCCGGTTATTTTGCCGGAAGACGTCGTCATGGACGGCATCACCAGCCCGATCAAGGCCGATCCTGAGTGGGCGAAAACCACCGTTAACGGGATGCCGGCGCTGCGTGAAACCGACACCTTCGACACCTTTATGGAATCGTCATGGTACTACGCGCGTTACACCTGCCCGCAGTATCAGGAAGGAATGCTGGATTCGAAAGCGGCAAACTACTGGCTGCCAGTCGACATCTACATCGGCGGTATTGAACATGCCATCATGCACCTGCTCTACTTCCGCTTCTTCCATAAGCTGATGCGCGATGCGGGCATGGTCACCTCTGACGAGCCGGCTAAGAAGTTGCTGTGTCAGGGCATGGTGCTGGCGGATGCGTTCTATTATGTCGGCGAGAACGGCGAACGTAACTGGGTTTCGCCAGTTGACGCTATCGTCGAGCGCGATGAAAAAGGCCGCATCGTCAAAGCAAAAGACGCAGCGGGTCATGAGCTGGTCTACACTGGCATGAGTAAAATGTCCAAGTCGAAAAATAACGGTATCGACCCGCAGGTAATGGTTGAACGTTATGGCGCGGACACGGTACGCCTGTTTATGATGTTCGCTTCTCCGGCGGATATGACTCTGGAATGGCAGGAGTCCGGCGTAGAAGGCGCAAACCGCTTTATTAAACGCGTCTGGAAGCTGGTTTACGAACACACCGCTAAAGGTCCTGTCGCGGCGCTGAACGTCGATGCGCTGAGCGAAGATCAAAAAGCGCTGCGTCGCGATGTGCATAAAACCATTGCCAAAGTGACCGATGATGTCGGCCGCCGTCAGACGTTCAACACCGCCATTGCGGCGATCATGGAGTTGATGAACAAACTGGCGAAAGCCCCGCAGGAAGGCGAACAAGACCGCGCACTGCTTCAGGAAGCGCTGCAGGCCGTCGTGCGTATGCTTAACCCGTTCACCCCGCACGTCTGCTTTACCTTGTGGCAGGAACTGGGCGGCGAAGGTGATATCGACAACGCGCCGTGGCCGGTTGCCGACGAGCAGGCAATGGTGGAAAACACCACGCTGGTTGTCGTGCAGGTTAACGGTAAAGTTCGCGGTAAGATCACCGTTGCGGTGGATGCCACCGAAGAACAGGTGCGTGAACGTGCAGGCCAGGAACATCTGGTGGCAAAATATCTTGATGGCGTTACCGTGCGTAAAGTGATTTACGTTCCGGGTAAACTCCTCAATCTGGTTGTTGGCTAAGCGCGGGAGGAAGCGTGCGATATCTGGTAACACTGTTGTTATCTCTGGCTGTGCTGGTCACCGCCGGATGCGGCTGGCATCTGCGTAGCACTACGCAGGTTCCGGCTTCAATGAAAACGATGATCCTCGATTCCGGCGATCCGAACGGTCCGCTAAGTCGTGCGGTACGTAATCAGTTACGGCTGAATAACGTAAACCTGCTTGATAAAGACACAACGCGCAAAGACGTTCCGTCTCTGCGGCTTGGAACGGTGACTATTTCGCAGGATACGGCGTCAGTGTTCCAGGACGGCCAGACGGCGGAATATCAGATGGTGATGACCGTCAATGCCTCGGTATTGATTCCGGGCCATGACATCTATCCTATCAGCACGAAAGTGTACCGTTCGTTCTTCGATAACCCGCAGATGGCGTTGGCGAAGGATAACGAGCAGGCCATGATCGTTCAGGAGATGTACGACAAAGCCGCTGAACAGCTGATTCGTAAGCTGACCAGCGTCCGCGCGGCGGATATTCAGGCGACGAAAGAGGAGGCTACCGCCGACAATGAGACGGCGGCGCCCGCCTCTACGCCAGCACGCGTCTCCACTACGCTGAGTAACTAATGATCAGGTTGTATCCCGAACAACTCCGCGCGCAGCTCAACGAAGGGCTGCGCGCGGCATATCTGCTATTGGGCAACGATCCGCTGCTGCTGCAGGAAAGTCAGGACGCTATTCGTCTGGCGGCTGCGTCGCAAGGCTTCGAAGAGCACCACGCTTTTACTCTCGATCCCAGTACCGACTGGGGATCGCTTTTCTCACTCTGCCAGGCGATGAGCCTGTTCGCCAGCCGTCAAACGCTGGTGCTGCAACTGCCGGAAAACGGGCCTAACGCGGCAATGAATGAGCAACTCGCCACCCTGAGCGAGCTGCTGCATGACGACCTGTTATTAATAGTACGCGGAAACAAGCTCACCAAAGCGCAGGAAAACGCCGCCTGGTATACCGCGCTGGCAGACCGTAGCGTTCAGGTCAGTTGTCAGACGCCGGAGCAGGCGCAGCTTCCCCGCTGGGTGGCCGCCAGAGCGAAAGCACAGAATTTGCAACTGGATGACGCCGCGAACCAACTGCTGTGCTATTGCTATGAGGGCAATCTGTTGGCGCTGGCGCAGGCGCTGGAACGGCTGTCGCTGCTTTGGCCTGACGGTAAGTTAACGCTTCCTCGCGTGGAGCAGGCCGTCAATGACGCCGCCCACTTTACCCCTTTCCACTGGGTGGATGCGTTACTGATGGGGAAAAGCAAACGCGCGCTGCATATCCTGCAACAGCTACGCCTTGAAGGCAGCGAACCGGTTATTCTGCTGCGCACCCTCCAGCGAGAGCTGCTGCTACTGGTAAATCTCAAACGTCAGTCCGCGCATACGCCGTTACGCGCGCTGTTTGATAAACACCGGGTCTGGCAAAACCGTCGCCCCATGATCGGCAACGCGTTGCTGCGTCTCCATCCTGCACAGCTTCGCCAGGCCGTGCAGTTACTGACGCGTACAGAAATTACGCTCAAACAGGATTATGGTCAGTCGGTATGGGCAGACCTTGAAGGGCTGTCGCTCCTGCTCTGCCATAAGGCGCTGGCAGACGTATTTATTGATGGGTGATATGAAATCGTTACAGGCTTTATTCGGCGGCACCTTTGATCCGGTGCATTATGGACATCTTAAACCTGTTGAAACGCTGGCGAATCTGATCGGCTTATCGCGGGTGATTATTATGCCTAACAATGTGCCGCCGCATCGCCCCCAGCCGGAAGCCTCCAGCGCGCAGCGTAAATATATGCTGGAGCTGGCTATCGACGATAAGCCGCTTTTTACGCTGGATGAACGCGAGCTACAGCGAAACGCGCCCTCTTACACTGCGCAAACGCTGAAAGCATGGCGCGAAGAACAGGGGCCCGAAGCGCCGCTGGCGTTTATTATCGGCCAGGACTCGCTACTTAACTTCCCCACCTGGCATGATTACGACACCATCCTTGATAACACTCACCTGATCGTTTGTCGTCGTCCGGGCTATCCCCTTGAAATGACGCAGGCGCAACACCAGCAGTGGCTGGAACAGCATCTGACCCATACGCCGGACGATCTGCACCAGTTGCCAGCCGGTAAAATTTACCTGGCGGAAACGCCCTGGCTTAATATCTCCGCAACCCTCATCCGCGAACGGCTGGAAAAAGGCGAATCCTGCGACGATCTGTTGCCGGAAAACGTGCTGAACTACATCAATCAGCAGGGGCTATACCGGTAAGCACATTGCGCAGCGCCGCCAGCAGACGCTCGTTTTGCGCAGCGCTGCGTATCGCCACACGATAATAGCGGCTGTCCAGCCCCGGGTAGTTAGCGCAGCTACGGATTAAAATCCGCTGCGTCAGCAACCGTCGCTGCAGATCAATATCCTCTCGCTCACAGCGTAACAACAGATAGTTTGCCCGCCCGGGATAAACCGTCAGCAGGGGGAGCTGACAAAGCGCCTGATAAAACCGGGCGCCCTCCTCCCGTAACCAATGCCAGGTCGCCTGTTGCCAGGCGCTATCCTGTAACGCTACCTCACCGGCAAGCGCCGCCAGCGCGTTAATCGACCACGGCATTTGTTGGCGACGCATCCGCGCTACCGCCGCGTCATCGCTATTGACGAGATATCCCAACCGCAGGCCGGGAATGGCATAAAATTTGGTCAGCGAACGCAGCACCCAGATATGCGGATTATCTTTAAGAGCAGGAATAAAGCCCGCCTCATGCGGAATAAAATCGATAAACGCTTCATCCAGGATCAGGTTAATGTTCAGCGATTTGCAGCGATCGGCAATGGCCTGTAATAACTGCCGCTCCGGCAGCAGGCCGGTAGGATTATTGGGCGTACACAGAAACAGGCAGTCCAGATCGGGCGTCAACGCCTCAAGAATGGCATCGGTAAGCTGCCAGCCATCCGCTTCGCGTAGAGACCAGCGACGAATTTCACAGCCACTTTGCGCCAGCGCCCGGCCATACTCCGCGAAACCTGGCGTGACAATCATTGCACGACGCGGTTTAAGACCGCTCGCCACGGTAAAGATTGACTCCGTCTCGCCATTTCCCGCCAGTATCCACGATGCCGGCACCTGATGATGACGCGCCAGCGCCTGGTGCAAATGAAAATAATCGGCGTCCGGGTAGCGCTCAATGCAGTCCAGATTGTCGATAAGCGCGCGTTTCACGCTGACAGGCATACCCAGCGGATTAATGTTTGCGCTAAAATCCAGTAACTGGTCAGGCGAGATGCCCAACACCGTCGCGGCTTCCCGAATATTACCGCCATGCGCGCTGTTGAATAACGCCATTATGCCTCCGGCCAAAAAACGCTATTTTAGTGAAAAAAACGTTGCGCAATCAGGGGCATTATCATGTTTTGCGCATTTAACCTCATGAGGAATACCATGCGATTGTGGCTGGTGCGTCATGGCGAAACCGAGGCCAATGTCGCCGGGTTGTATAGCGGACATGCTCCCACGCCGTTAACGGAAAAAGGGATTGGCCAGGCGAAAACGCTACATACTTTATTGCGCCACGCGCCATTTGACCGGGTGTTATGCAGCGAGCTGGAGCGCGCGCGCCATACCGCCCGGCTCGTACTGGAGGGCCGGGATGTGCCGCAACACATCTTACCTGAGCTTAATGAGATGTACTTTGGCGACTGGGAAATGCGCCATCACCGCGACCTCACCCATGAAGATGCCGAAAGCTATGCCGCCTGGTGTACGGACTGGCAGAATGCGGTTCCGACCAATGGCGAGGGTTTTCAGGCTTTTACCCGGCGCGTAGAGCGCTTTATCTCGCGACTCGACGCGTTTAGCGATTGCCAGAACCTGCTGATCGTCAGCCATCAGGGCGTACTCAGCCTGTTGATTGCCCGTCTGCTCGCAATGCCCGCCGCCTCGCTATGGCATTTCCGGGTAGAACAGGGATGCTGGAGCGCAATCGACATATGCGAAGGGTTCGCCACCCTGAAAGTATTAAATAGTCGTGCCGTCTGGCGGCCTGAGTGATGAATTTTCCGTTTTTTCTCGCCGCAGCGGTTTCGCCCATTGACAGCCCCCGACAGGCTGTTATTCTCCGCAGCCAGGCTTTTTTCACCTTGCAGAGCTTTGCAGAAATTGTTTTACAAAAATGGCGATGCTTTCTGTGACGTGGGATGGGATGATAATCTGGTTTTAAACGCCGATCCGGCGACATAAGTCCCGGTATCGCCGCTGATTCAGGTATACTACACGGCGTCCCGCCGGAAGGTTAGCGTTAACTCGCAACGCCTTACCGGTCCAGCCTGTTGGCCTTTTTTCTATCGTTATAACGCAATTATTCACCCAGGGGGAAAACTTGCAGGGTAAAGCACTCCAGGATTTTGTTATCGACAAAATTGATGACCTGAAAGGTCAGGACATCATCGCCTTAGATGTTCAGGGTAAATCCAGTATCACCGACTGTATGATTATTTGTACCGGCACCTCCAGCCGTCACGTTATGTCTATTGCCGACCACGTGGTGCAGTCGTCGCGCGCGGCCGGTATGCTGCCATTGGGCGTCGAAGGCGAAAATGCGGCTGACTGGATTGTCGTCGATTTGGGCGATGTGATTGTGCATGTCATGCAGGAAGAAAGTCGCCGCCTGTATGAACTGGAAAAACTCTGGAGTTAATGCGTGAAGCTGCAACTTGTCGCTGTCGGCACGAAGATGCCCGACTGGGTTCAAACGGGATTTACGGAATATCTGCGTCGTTTTCCGAAAGATATGCCCTTTGAGCTGATCGAAATCCCTGCGGGCAAACGCGGCAAGAACGCGGATATCAAACGCATTCTCGACAAAGAGGGCGAGCAGATGCTGGCCGCCGCCGGTAAGAATCGCATTGTTACCCTGGATATTCCAGGCAAGCCGTGGGATACGCCGCAGTTAGCCAATGAGCTGGAGCGCTGGAAACAGGACGGGCGCGACGTCAGTTTGCTGATTGGCGGCCCGGAAGGATTATCTCCCGCCTGCAAAGCGGCAGCGGAACAGAGCTGGTCGCTCTCGGCGTTAACGCTCCCTCACCCGCTGGTTCGAGTTCTGGTTGCGGAGAGTTTGTACCGGGCGTGGAGCATCACAACCAACCACCCTTATCACCGTGAGTGATCGTGAAGTCTTGAGAAGATTAAGCAGCGGATGAAACGACAAAATTCTTTTCGTGACTATACGGCTGAGTCCGCACTGTTTGTGCGTCGGGCGCTGGTCGCCTTTTTGGGTATTTTGCTGCTGACCGGCGTACTGATCGCCAATTTGTATAATCTGCAAATCCTTCGTTTTACCGATTACCAGACCCGCTCGAACGAAAACCGTATCAAGCTGGTGCCAATTGCGCCAAGCCGCGGGATAATCTACGACCGTAACGGCATTCCCCTTGCGCTGAACCGCACTATCTATCAGATTGAAATGATGCCGGAAAAGGTGGATAACGTTCAGCAAACGCTGGATGCGCTACGCAGTGTGGTCGATTTAAACGACGACGATATCGCCGCCTTTAAAAAAGAGCGCGCCCGATCCCATCGCTTTACTTCTATTCCGGTGAAAACAAACCTGACGGAAGTTCAGGTCGCGCGCTTTGCCGTCAACCAGTACCGTTTTCCGGGCGTCGAAGTCAAAGGCTATAAACGCCGCTATTATCCATACGGATCGGCGCTGACCCACGTTATCGGCTACGTATCGAAAATCAATGATAAAGACGTCGAGCGTCTCGACAGAGAAAACAAACTGGCGAACTACGCCGCCACCCATGACATCGGCAAGCTGGGCATTGAGCGCTACTATGAAGATATTCTGCATGGGCAAACCGGTTATGAAGAGGTTGAAGTCAACAACCGCGGTCGCGTTATTCGCCAACTCAAAGAGGTGCCGCCGCAGGCCGGACACGATATCTACCTGACGCTGGATCTCAAGCTCCAGCAGTATATTGAAACGCTGCTGGCAGGCAGTCGCGCGGCGGTGATTGTCACCGATCCGCGTACCGGCGGCGTGCTATCGCTGGTCTCCATGCCAAGTTACGACCCTAACCTTTTCGTGGATGGCATCTCCAGCAAAGATTATTCCGGGCTGCTTAACGACCCGAACACGCCATTAGTGAACCGCGCGACTCAGGGTGTCTACCCACCTGCTTCTACCGTTAAGCCTTACGTCGCCGTATCGGCGTTAAGCGCTGGCGTCATCACCCGTAACACCAGTCTTTTCGACCCTGGCTGGTGGCAGTTGCCGGGGTCTGAGAAACGTTATCGCGACTGGAAAAAATGGGGCCACGGGCATCTGAATATCACCAAATCCCTTGAAGAGTCGGCGGATACCTTCTTCTATCAGGTTGCCTATGATATGGGGATCGATCGCCTGTCAGAATGGATGGGTAAGTTCGGCTATGGTCACTACACCGGAATTGATCTCGCAGAAGAGCGCTCTGGTAATATGCCGACCCGCGAGTGGAAACAGAAACGCTTTAAAAAACCGTGGTATCAGGGCGATACGATTCCGGTGGGCATCGGCCAGGGTTACTGGACAGCGACGCCGATTCAGATGAGTAAGGCGCTGATGATCCTTATTAACGACGGTGTAGTTAAAGTCCCGCACCTGTTAATGAGCACCGCGGAAAACGGTAAACAGGTGCCGTGGGTACAGCCGCATGAGCCGCCGGTGGGCGATATTCACTCCGGCTACTGGGAAATTGCGAAAGATGGCATGTATGGCGTCGCCAACCGCCCTAACGGCACAGCGCATAAATATTTTGCCAGCGCGCCCTATAAAATCGCGGCGAAGTCGGGCACCGCGCAGGTCTTTGGCCTGAAGGCCAACGAAACGTACAATGCGCATAAAATCGCCGAGCGCCTGCGCGACCATAAATTAATGACCGCCTTTGCGCCGTATAACAATCCCCAGGTCGCCGTCGCGATCATCCTTGAAAACGGCGGTGCAGGCCCGGCAGTAGGCACAATCATGCGCCAAATCCTTGATCACATCATGCTGGGCGACAACAACACCCATTTGCCTGCGGAAAACCCGGTGGTTGCAGCGGCGGAGGACCAATAATCATGACGGATAATCCGAACAAAAAAACCTTCTGGGATAAAATTCATATCGATCCCACGATGCTACTCATTCTGCTGGCGTTACTGGTTTACAGCGCGTTGGTCATCTGGAGCGCCAGCGGCCAGGACATCGGCATGATGGAGCGTAAAATCGGTCAGATTGCGATGGGGCTGGTGGTCATGGTGGTGATGGCGCAGATCCCGCCGCGCGTGTATGAAGGCTGGGCGCCCTATCTTTATATCATTTGTATCATTTTGCTGGTCGCCGTTGATGCCTTCGGCGCAATATCCAAAGGCGCGCAGCGCTGGCTCGATCTGGGAATCGTTCGCTTTCAGCCTTCGGAAATAGCCAAAATCGCCGTGCCGCTGATGGTCGCCCGCTTTATTAACCGTGACGTCTGCCCGCCCTCGCTGAAAAATACCGCCATCGCCCTGGTATTAATCTTTATGCCTACCCTGCTGGTCGCCGCCCAGCCGGACCTGGGGACGTCTATTCTGGTCGCCCTTTCCGGTCTCTTTGTCCTATTTTTGTCTGGCCTGAGCTGGCGCTTAATTGGGGTCGCCATTGTATTGATCGCTGCGTTTATTCCTATTTTGTGGTTTTTCCTGATGCACGATTACCAACGCCAGCGCGTCATGATGCTCCTTGATCCGGAGACCGATCCGCTGGGCGCGGGCTATCATATTATTCAGTCTAAAATCGCCATTGGCTCAGGCGGCCTGCGCGGTAAAGGCTGGCTCCACGGCACCCAGTCGCAGCTGGAGTTTTTACCCGAACGCCATACCGACTTTATTTTCGCGGTACTGGCGGAAGAGCTCGGTCTGGTGGGCATCCTGATTCTGCTCGCGCTCTATATTTTGCTAATAATGCGCGGTCTGTGGATTGCCGCCAGAGCGCAAACTACATTTGGTCGCGTGATGGCTGGCGGATTAATGTTAATATTATTCGTTTATGTCTTCGTAAATATTGGTATGGTGAGCGGTATTCTGCCTGTGGTTGGAGTACCTTTACCCCTAGTCAGCTACGGGGGCTCCGCACTGATTGTGCTGATGGCCGGGTTCGGGATTGTGATGTCGATCCACACCCACAGAAAAATGTTGTCGAAAAGCGTATAAGGGGTGCGCAATGCGTAAGCAGTTGCCTGTAATCTGCGTCGCGGCAGGGATAGTACTACTCGCGGCATGTACTAATGACGGCGGTCAGCAGCAAACCACCGTCGCGCCGCAACCTGCGGTATGTAATGGTCCGACTGTGGAAATCAGCGGAGCGGAACCGCGTTATGAACCTCTGAATCCGACCGCAAACCAGGATTATCAACGTGACGGTAAAAGTTATAAAATCGCTCAGGACCCGTCCCGCTTTAGCCAGGCTGGCCTGGCCGCTATTTATGATGCGGAACCCGGCAGTAATTTAACCGCCTCCGGGGAGATGTTCGATCCGATGCAGCTTACCGCCGCCCATCCGACACTGCCTATCCCCAGCTATGCGCGAATCACCAACCTGGCCAACGGTCGCATGATCGTCGTGCGTATTAACGATCGCGGCCCCTATGGCACCGATCGGGTCATCTCCCTGTCCCGCGCGGCGGCGGATCGTCTGAATACCTCGAATAATACTAAAGTACGGATTGACCCTATTATCGTGGCGCCGGATGGTTCGCTCTCCGGCCCGGGGATGGCCTGTACGACGGTGGCGAAACAGACCTACGCTCTGCCCCCGCGCCCTGATTTAAGCGGCGGAATGGGAAGCGCCTCTTCAGCGCCTGCGCAACCGCAAGGCGACGTTCTTCCGGTCAGTAATTCCACGTTGAAAAGTGACGATACCACCGGTGCGCCGGTGAGCAGTAGCGGCTTCCTCGGCGCGCCGACTACGCTGGCGCCTGGCGTGCTGGAGAGTAATGAACCGACGCCGACACCACAGACAGCGCCGGTTTCCGCGCCGGTGACGGCTCCAGCGACTGCGACGCCGGTAAGCGCGCCTGCTGCCGCGGCCCCGGTATCTGCCCCGGTGAGTGCGCCAGCCGCCGCGGCGAGCGGTCGTTTCGTCGTCCAGGTCGGCGCCGTCAGCGATCAAACGCGCGCGCAGCAGTACCAACAGCGTTTAAGCCAGCAGTTCAGCGTACCAGGGCGCGTAATACAAAACGGCGCGGTCTGGCGTATTCAACTGGGGCCTTTTGCCAGTAAAGCCGAAGCCAGCGCGTTACAGCAACGTTTGCAAACAGAAGCACAATTACAGTCCTTTATCGCCAGCGCGCAGTAACCGATCGCAGGTATCTGTACTGTCAATTTCTGTAAATGACATTAACAAAGTCACGCGGAAAGTCAGATGCCTGCCAGTTATGCTTTTGCTATAGTAGGGCTCTTTTTTTAATTTCATCACGGACGTCGTAGTTCAGACCATGAAGACCACTTTTTCCGCTCGTTTTATGCAGCGCATGGCGCTCACCACGGCGCTTTGTGCCGCGTTTATCTCAACCGCACATGCCGATGACCTGAATATCAAAACTATGATCCCGGGCGTTCCGCAGATCGATGCGGAATCCTACATCCTGATCGACTACAACTCCGGCAAAGTTCTGGCGGAACAAAACGCCGACGAACGTCGCGACCCGGCTAGTCTGACGAAGATGATGACCAGTTACGTCATCGGACAGGCAATGAAAGCGGGTAAATTTAAAGAAACCGACCTGGTTACCGTCGGTAATGACGCCTGGGCCACCGGCAATCCGGTATTTAAAGGTTCCTCGCTGATGTTCCTCAAGCCGGGAATGCAGGTACCGGTCTCTCAGTTGATACGCGGCATCAATCTGCAATCCGGCAATGACGCCTGTGTGGCGATGGCTGATTTCGCCGCCGGTAGCCAGGATGCTTTCGTCGGGCTGATGAACAGCTATGTGAACGCGTTGGGGCTGAAAAATACCCACTTCCAGACCGTACACGGCCTGGACGCCGACGGACAATACAGTTCAGCTCGCGATATGGCGCTGATTGGTCAGGCGTTAATTCGCGATGTGCCGAACGAATATGCCGTTTATAAAGAAAAAGAGTTCACCTTTAACGGCATTCGCCAGCTAAACCGTAACGGTCTGCTGTGGGATAACAGCCTGAATGTGGACGGCATCAAAACCGGCCATACCAGCAAAGCGGGCTATAATCTGGTCGCTTCCGCAACCGAAGGTCAGATGCGATTGATTTCCGCCGTGATGGGCGGACGGACCTATAAAGGCCGTGAAACAGAAAGCAAAAAACTGCTGACGTGGGGCTTCCGTTTCTTTGAAACCGTTAATCCGCTGAAGGCTGGTAAAGAGTTCGCCTCTGAACCCGCCTGGTTTGGTAATACCGATCGCGCCTCGCTGGGCGTTGATAAAGACGTTTACCTGACGATCCCTCGCGGTCGCATGAAAGATTTGAAAGCGAGCTATGTACTGAATACCGCAGAACTGCACGCGCCGCTGCAGAAAAACCAGGTGGTTGGCACTATCAACTTCCAGCTGGACGGTAAAACCATCGAGCAGCGTCCGCTGGTCGTACTGCAAGAGATCCCGGAAGGGAACTTCCTCGGTAAAATCATTGATTACATTAAATTAATGTTCCATCACTGGTTTGGATAAAAATTGAACGCTTGAAAGTGTGATTTTCGTCCCCATATACTATGCATCAGTAAAACTCCCGCCCTGTGGCGGGAGTTGTTATTTTTTTACGTAATGCCGGAGCTGACATGAAAACCAAACTTAACGAACTGCTTGAATTCCCTACGCCATTTACTTACAAAGTAATGGGGCAGGCGTTACCTGAGCTGGTTGATCAGGTGGTTGAAGTGGTACAGCGCCATGCGCCTGGTGATTACTCTCCGACGGTAAAACCGAGCAGCAAAGGCAACTACCACTCGGTCTCTATCACCATTAATGCCACCCATATTGAACAGGTTGAAACGCTGTACGAAGAACTGGGCAATATTGATATCGTGCGAATGGTATTGTAATACATCCAGACGGTTACCCGGTCTTATCCGGGTAACTCCCCGCCTCCCCCGCTGTGATATACTTTCCTCTCTTTTTTCATTCTCTACGGAGATGCCGTTTTGTATCAGGATAAAATCCTTGTCCGCCAGCTCGGCCTTCAGCCCTATGAAGCTATCTCTCAGGCCATGCATAACTTTACCGATATGCGCGATGAAAACAGCCATGATGAAATCTGGTTGGTTGAGCATTACCCGGTGTTTACCCAGGGCCAGGCCGGTAAAGCGGAACATATATTGATGCCTGGCGATATTCCCGTTGTGCAGAGCGATCGTGGAGGACAGGTGACCTATCATGGTCCGGGCCAACAGGTAATGTACGTTTTACTTAACCTGAAACGACGTAAACTGGGCGTGCGTGATTTAGTCACCCTACTTGAACAGACCGTGGTGAATACGCTGGCTGAAATTGGTATTGAGGCGCATCCGCGCGCCGATGCGCCGGGCGTCTACGTGGGTGAAAAGAAAATCTGCTCGCTGGGTTTACGTATCCGTCGCGGCTGCTCATTCCACGGTTTAGCGCTAAACGTTAACATGGATCTTTCTCCTTTCCTGCGTATCAACCCGTGTGGTTATGCCGGCATGGAAATGGCTAAAATAACGCAGTGGAAGGAAGACGCTACCACGGATAATATTGCGCCCCGCTTGCTGGCGAATATTTTAGCTCTGCTAAATAATCCACCGTATGAATATATTGCTGCTTAATGCGTAAAATATAATGGCCCAAGAAATTTATGGGTCATTAATCATATATGATTTGAATGCTTTACTTCTCCCCCCGCTTTCTATATTTTCGTTATATCCCTGCTGTAGCCGCCAGGCGGCATGGCCTCTTCAGTCCTCATGATGAGGAATTTTCCGTGAACAAAATCCCGGCCTTGCTGTTACTTATCTTATTGAAATGACTAAAAATATATTCATAAGAGTAATTTTAAAACCAACTCATAAATGCAAAATATACTATTTCATCTATTATTCATAATACGAATGAATTCGGAGCCAGAGCGTGAGTGATAATAATCAGGCAGAAAGACAACCGGCCGATCAACACCTACAAGACAAACCGCAAATTTTCAGAACACTGAGAAATATTGACCTCAATCTGTTGACGATTTTCGAGGCCGTATATGTCCATAAAGGGATCGTCAATGCAGCGAAAATTCTTAACCTGACGCCGTCAGCCATCAGCCAGTCCATTCAAAAATTACGGACTATATTTCCCGATCCGCTGTTTATTCGCAAAGGCCAGGGCGTAACGCCCACGACGTATGCTACGCATCTGCACGAATACATCAGCCAGGGGCTGGAATCTATTCTTGGCGCCCTGGATCTTACGGGCAGCTATGATAAGCAACGCACCATTACAATTGGCACGACGCCTTCGGTCGGCGCGCTAGTGATGCCGATTATTTACCAGGCCATCAGGCCGCGTTATCCTCAGCTTTTGCTGCGCAACATTCCGGTAGACGATGCCGAAAGCCAGCTTAGTCAGTTTCAGACCGATC
This sequence comes from Salmonella sp. GDC200615, assembly GCF_050574145.1. Classification (NCBI taxonomy): domain Bacteria; kingdom Pseudomonadati; phylum Pseudomonadota; class Gammaproteobacteria; order Enterobacterales; family Enterobacteriaceae; genus Salmonella; species Salmonella sp. GDC200615. The sequence goes on from NZ_CP192247.1 coordinate 3,219,657, forward strand.
TCATTATCAATACCCATAGCTATAACAACCGGAGCATCCAGCATCACGTCCTGTTTAGCGATACGCTTGAGATTGTCTGCCGCCAGCATCACCCGTGTCTGGCGAACGCCATTACTGAAGAGAGACTGAACAGCGCGGATCACACCTTTCTGATGCTGGAGGGACAACATCTTTCCCTGCTGCGCCAGCGACTGCAGGAGACATTTCCCGATCAGCAAATCAGTTTTAGCAGCTACAATATTTTTACCATTGCCTCGCTGATCGCCAGCAGCGATCTGCTGGGACTGATGCCCACCCGCTTCTACGACTTATTTAGCCGTTGCTGGCCGCTTGAAAGCCTTCCCTACGCGCCGGTGAATAGTGAACAGGTCGAGTTCTCGCTGCATTACAATAAACTGAGTCTGCGCGATCCGGTGCTGGAGAACGTCATTGATATCATCCGTGAGGCGTTCTGACAAAAATGTTGCATTCAGGTCACGGAAGATATGGGCAAACAGCACAAAACAACAACTATTTTACATTTTGCCGGGCTGTCAGGCTGCTTTATGGCCCTTATCAATGATATACTGCGTGTCACAAATTCAAAAATAGTTGATAAATACAACTTTCCCTTGAATTGAAACGCTTTCCTTCGTTATTCGCAACTGGAACACGCACGCTATGAGTAAACCCATTGTGATGGAACGCGGTGTAAAATACCGCGATGCCGATAAGATGGCTCTTATCCCGGTTAAAAATGTGGTCACAGAGCGCGACGCTCTACTACGTAAACCGGAATGGATGAAAATAAAACTTCCGGCGGATTCTACCCGTATCCAGGGCATCAAAGCCGCAATGCGCAAAAATGGCCTGCATTCTGTCTGCGAGGAAGCGTCTTGCCCAAACCTGGCTGAATGTTTCAACCACGGTACCGCTACGTTTATGATCCTTGGCGCCATTTGCACTCGCCGCTGTCCGTTCTGTGATGTCGCCCATGGCCGCCCCGTTGCGCCGGATGCGGAAGAGCCGCAGAAACTGGCGCAAACGATCGCCGACATGGCGCTACGCTATGTGGTCATCACCTCTGTCGACCGTGACGATCTGCGTGACGGCGGTGCCCAGCATTTTGCTGACTGCATCACTGCCATCCGTGCCAAAAGCCCGGAGATAAAAATAGAGACGCTGGTGCCAGACTTCCGTGGACGTATGGATCGCGCGCTGGATATCCTTAACGCGACGCCGCCGGATGTGTTTAACCACAACCTGGAAAACGTGCCGCGTATTTACCGCCAGGTTCGTCCGGGCGCCGATTACAACTGGTCGCTGAAATTACTGGAACGCTTCAAAGAAGCGCACCCGGAAATTCCGACAAAATCGGGTCTGATGGTGGGCTTAGGCGAAACCAATGCGGAAATCATTGAGGTTATGCGCGACTTACGCCGTCACGGCGTTACCATGCTGACGCTTGGTCAGTATCTACAGCCAAGCCGCCATCACCTGCCGGTACAGCGTTATGTCAGCCCGGAAGAGTTTGACGAGATGAAAGCGGAAGCTCTGGCGATGGGCTTTACCCATGCCGCCTGTGGCCCCTTTGTACGTTCTTCGTACCATGCTGATCTCCAGGCCAAAGGCATGGAAGTGAAATGATCGTGTAATAGACGCTTACATTTCAGGCAAAAAAAACCGGCAACTCGCCGGTTTTTTTACTCTGCGGAGCAAGCGCATCGCGCTATTACTCTTTGTGCGAGAGTTTTTCAGCCTGAACGCTACCGTCGACGTCTTTCTTAACGCCCGCGTCTTCATCGTTCATTGCTTTCTTGAATCCTTTAATCGCCGTGCCCAGGTCTCCGCCCAGCGTACGTAACTTCTTGGTACCAAACAGCAGAACAACCAGTGCGGCAACCACCAGCAGTTTGGTAATACTAATCTCACCCATAGATACCTTCTTCACTAAAAACAGGCTGCGTAACGCGCCGGATTAACCTGAGAATATTAACGGTCTTTCGACGCGCGCACACAATAGCAATCTGTAACAAGGTGAATCAAGCTTTGCGTAAAAAAACATCATAATAATTGCGGTGGCGCAAATCGTCGTTGCTGCAAAAGAGGAAGTTGCTCCCGCACCTGATCTATTCGTTCTCTGAATATTTCCGCGACGATCAGCGCCGGACGATCGGCTGCCGCGGCTATCGTTACCCCCAACGGATCGATAATACGACTTTGACCAATATTACGATTACCACACTCCCCGGCCGCAATCATATAGCAGGTGGTATCCAGCGCTCTCGCCGCCAGCAGCGTCGACCACTGCTGCTCTTTCAACGGGCCGCGAACCCAGCCCGTCGGCAGCGCCAATACGTCAGCCCCCTGTAAAGCCAGCGCTAACGCCATGTCAGGAAAGCGCAGGTCATAACAGGTCATAAGCCCCACCTTAACCCCCTCCACGTCCAGCACAGGCGCGATAACGGTTCCGGCATCAATACTTTGGGATTCTTGCATCGAAAACGCATCATAGAGATGCAGCTTCGCGTAACGCGCGACAATGTGACCCGCCCGTAGCGCCACCAGCATATTAACCGCCCGTCCAGGCGTTGACGGGACAAGGATAGTGAATATCGTCGTCATATTATTATGAGCGCTTTCTTCCAGAAGCCGCGTCATAAACTCGCCATCCAGCGGCTGCGCGGCGCGAATCGGCAGGTCAAGGTCGATGTCATTTCGCGCTAATATCCCCTCAGGCAACACCAGAAGCGATACGCCGCGGCCCGCCGCCTGAGCCATTAACGAAACGCAAACTTGCGCATTCTCTTCCCATACAGAACTCACCACAAACTGCCCGGCTGCAACGAACATATCCCCTCCCACACCTCTGTCAGGACTCGCCAATTATGCGTGTTCGGCGTTACACTCCTCTTGTATAGCAATTAAATAAAGGATTCGGCAGTGTTACAGCTTCTTTTAGCAGTTTTTATTGGCGGTGGAACGGGGAGCGTAGCCCGGTGGATGCTCAGTATGCGTTTTAATCCGCTTCATCAGGCGATTCCCATCGGTACGCTAACAGCAAATTTGCTTGGCGCGTTTATTATCGGCATGGGGTTCGCCTGGTTTAACCGCATGACACATATCGATCCGATGTGGAAAGTGCTCATTACGACCGGCTTTTGCGGCGGCCTGACGACCTTTTCTACTTTTTCTGCCGAAGTGGTATTCTTGCTGCAAGAGGGGCGCTTTGGCTGGGCGCTGCTGAATGTGCTGATTAACCTGTTGGGTTCGTTTGCCATGACGGCGCTGGCATTCTGGCTATTTTCCGCCGCAGCGGCGCGTTAAGCGCAAAAAAAACCCGCCGAAAGGGCGGGTTTTGAAATCTTGCTGTCGGACGTATGCTTACAGAGCAGTTACGTTTGCAGCGGAAGGGCCTTTGGCACCGTTAGTGATTTCGAACTCTACGCGCTGACCTTCAGCCAGAGTTTTAAAACCATTGGTCTGGATTGCAGAGAAGTGTACGAACACGTCTTTGCTGCCATCTTCCGGAGTAATGAAACCGAATCCTTTGGATTCATTAAACCACTTAACGTTACCTTTAATCTTAGACATCAAAATTACCTTTACATGAAAAATAGACACAAATGCTGTGTCGGATACCAGTACAACAATTGTGATGCATTTTGTCCAGTCGAACTTTGCGAAAAAGTGATAAATATCGCGTTAATTTTTAACTAACCCTATCTACTTATTGTTTTTTAAGGCTTTTTAATTCACAACAGAACAATGCCCTTCTCCGTCAAAACTGGAAACGCATCCAGGCAAAATAGACGTTTCCGTTGTTATACGAACCCGGAATGTAGGTCATCTGAAAGGTAGCGGGACCATAGCCTATCGATGCTAAAGGCAACAGCACAGGGATGGGAATATAATTCCAGTTGTCGCGCGCGGTAACGCCTGCGGTAAAGCCCAGTCCCAGACGAAAATTATCGTCTTCCAGCGGTCGCCAGGTTTTTTCCCAGCCATAACCGCCTATGGGTTCCCATTTGTTAAATGAATCTTTAAAGGCCATCATATAGAGGCCATGCCAGTTGCCTTTATCGTCCCAGCGCGACTGACCAAAACCAACGCCCCACGGCCGCTCGTTATAGCGATCCGTTTTCTCTTTATCGTAGGCAAAGCGCGCATGCCAGGTAATGGCGGGGACATACAAATCATAATGCTCAGGCTGTCGCCACGTTTCTGCGACGTTATCGGTAAACGTGTTAAACCACCCTTTATCCGCCGCAGAGACTGAAGGAATAGCCAGCCATGGCATAACAAGGAGAGCAATAATAAGAAAATACTTTCTGATGATCATCGCAACATACATACCGTTCAAAAATTCGACTGTGATAATAACAACATTAACCTGAATAAAATCTTAACAAACTATAAACAGAGAATAATCTGAGAGAGTATCGGGTTAACGGCGTTTGATTTAGCACTCAGAACCGTCACGCGCTCCTTAATAAGCTTTCACAAAAAACACAAAACAAAGCACAACAAATAAAACAATAAAATAACAATAAATTAATACTTATAGCACTACAGAAAATTCGTATAAACATATTTCATCTTTAGTGATGACATGAAAAAATAACCGCGCCGTGATTTTAATCAGTAAGGCGCCATCCTTTATTCGGTACATTTTTATACCACTTTTGTGGTTCTTATTTTTACTCTGGGTGTCGATAAGACAGGGGAAACAATGCTAACAGTTATAGAGCTCCTTATCGGAGTCGTCGTTATTGTGGGTGTAGCACGCTACATCATTAAGGGATATTCCGCCACTGGCGTTTTATTTGTCGGCGGTCTGGTTCTGCTTATTATCAGCGCGCTGATGGGGCATAAGGTATTACCTGCCAGCGAAACCAGTACCGGCTATACCGCAACAGATATTGTTGAATACATCAAAATTTTGCTTATGAGTCGCGGCGGCGATCTTGGCATGATGATCATGATGCTATGCGGCTTTGCCGCCTATATGACGCATATCGGCGCGAATGATATGGTCGTGAAGCTGGCGTCGAAACCTTTACAGTATATAAACTCGCCCTACCTGTTGATGATTGCCGCCTATTTTGTCGCCTGCCTGATGTCGCTGGCCGTCTCTTCCGCGACGGGGCTTGGCGTACTGCTCATGGCTACTCTCTTCCCGGTGATGGTCAACGTCGGCATTAGCCGCGGCGCGGCGGCGGCTATTTGCGCCTCTCCGGCCGCCATCATCCTCTCGCCAACGTCTGGCGATGTGGTTTTAGCCGCAAAAGCGGCGGAGATGCCATTAATCGATTTCGCGTTCAAAACCACGCTGCCGATTTCCATCGCCGCCATTATCGGTATGGCGATTGCGCATTTTTTCTGGCAACGCTATCTGGATAAAAAAGAGAACATTTCACATGAGATGCTGGACGTGGCGGAGATTACCACCACGGCCCCGGCGTTTTATGCCCTTTTGCCGTTCACGCCCATTATCGGCGTACTGATTTTTGACGGTAAATGGGGGCCGCAGTTGCACATTATTACCATTCTGGTGATCTGTATGCTGCTGGCCGCCGTGCTGGAATTCGTGCGCGGCTTCAACACGCAAAATGTGTTTTCCGGCCTGGAAGTGGCTTATCGCGGCATGGCGGATGCGTTTGCCGGCGTCGTGATGCTGCTGGTCGCGGCGGGCGTTTTCGCCCAGGGGCTGAGCACCATTGGCTTTATCCAAAGCCTGATCTCGATTGCCACTTCTTTTGGTTCCGCCAGCATTATTCTGATGCTGGTATTAGTGATTTTAACCATGCTGGCCGCGATGACCACCGGTTCAGGCAATGCGCCTTTTTACGCCTTTGTTGAGATGATCCCTAAACTGGCGCACTCCTCCGGCATCAACCCAGCCTATTTATCTATCCCAATGCTGCAAGCCTCAAACCTGGGGCGCACGATTTCGCCGGTCTCCGGCGTCGTGGTCGCTGTCGCCGGGATGGCTAAAATATCACCGTTTGAAGTGGTGAAGCGCACGTCCGTTCCGGTCATCGTCGGTCTGTTGATCGTCATTATCGCCACGGAAATTATGGTGCCAGGCGCCTCTTCCGCCGTTACTGGCGGCTGATAGACCGTAAGCCGGGGCGAGGGAAAACATCGCCCCGGCATCTTAAACCAGGCTTAGCCGCCGTGGTAAATACGCTGCGGCCTGCCCACTTTGCCATGAATAATCTCTGCGACAATCAGGTGCCGACTCGCGCAATATTCCAGGTAGCGTCGGGATGTGGTGCGGCTTATCGTTAAGGCCTGCGCGACCGTTTCAGCCGTATGGCGTACGGTTGGATCGGCAAACAGCTTCATCACCGCATTAAGGGTTAAGGCATCAATACCGGTCGGCAAATCCCCTTTCGGTTCGCCGCGCGCATAGGCGTTGAACATTTCATCTATCTGCTTCTGACTTGCGCTATCCGCGCTCGCCAGCATACGTCTGCGCTGTTGATAGCGGGTCAGCGTCTGCCCCAAACGCTCATAAGCAATAGGTTTGACCAGATAATCAAACGCACCGCTACGTACCGCTTCCGCTACCGTCTCCATGTCACTGGCGGCGGTCGTAAACACGACGCCGCCGGGATAGCGCGACTGCATTAATTCATGCAGCAGCGTAATCCCCTTCCCATCCGGCAGATAATTATCTAACAGAATTAATCCAGGTTTGAACCGGTCAATCATCATTCTCGCCTGCGCCAGATTGCCCGCCAGCCATATCTGGTTAAAGCCAGGAATATGGCGGATATATTCTGCGTGCATCTCCGCCAGCAGCGTTTCATCCTCAACGATCAATAGGGTTAATGGTTCTGTCATCGTTTTTTTTCACTTTCGGAAGGAATAAAGAAAATAAGGTGCCACAAGGATCATTGTCTTCCAGCGTAATGACCCCGCCACAGCGCCCCACATAACTTGCAATCAGATATAACCCGATACCATGCTCACCGGGTTCGTCGGTTCGGGTACTTACGCCCTGTTCAAAAATTTTTTCCCGCAGCGCTTCAGGAACGCCGCAGCCCTGGTCGGCGACCTCTATCACCACCTCGTCGCCCTCGTCGCTCAGGAAAAGTTCGATGGTATTGTCGCCTTCCTGTGTACGCAAACTCGCCTCAAACGCGTTATCCAGCAGATTCCCGACGATGGCGGCGAACTCCGTGCTATCCAGCCCCTCCGGCAGTTGATGTAGCTGGCTGCCGGGAACAATCACCATCTTGAGCCCCAGTTCACGCGCGCGCTGAACTTTGCCAAACAGCAAACCGGCCACCTGACGATCGGCGAAGGCGCCGAGTAAACTATCAATAAGTTGCTGCTGCGCCTGCGATTCGCCCTGCACCATCTCTCTGACCCGATCATACTCTTTCATTTGCAGCAGGCCGTTCAGAGTCGACATCCAGTTCAGGTGCTCATGGCGTAGCGTGCGCAGGCTCTCAACATACTGTTTAATCTGGGTTAGCTGCGCGTTCAACGTCGCGATTTCATCTTTGCTGCGAAAACTAATAATAGCGCCCAGCAGCTCCTCGCCGGAACGGATAGCCTCACGATTGGCGATGACGCTCAGGCCATTGAAGTTGGCCATCACGTCCTGGCGTCTTTCTGCGATCTGGCAGGTAAAAAAGTCTGCCGGATTGACGACTTCCGCGATCAGCTTGCCCAGCCACTGACGCCCCGGCGACGGCAGCCCCAACATTTTTCTCGCACTGCGGTTAATCGCGGTAATATGTCCCTCCGGATCAACGGCGATCAGCCCTTCATAAACCGAGCTAAACAACGCCTCCTGCTGGCGTACCACGCGCGCAATCTGTTTCGGCTCCATGCCCAGCATTTGTCGGCGGATATGCGCGGCGAAAAACCAGGAAAGCAGCATTAATACCACCAGCAACAGGACAAAAACCCCCGCCATCGGTAATAAGAAGTCCAGCCGCCAGGAGTCGATTTTACTGACCAGATAGCCAATTGAAACAACGCCGATCACGTTGCCTTTGTTGTCAAAGATAGGCGTTTTGGCGCGCATCGCCATCCCTATTGAGCCCTTACCGGTAATGAAATAACTTTCTCCTCTTTCCAGCGCGCCGGGTTTCGTAAACTGCATGGGATAGCCGATTTTTTCCGGATTCGGATGGTAAAGCCGGATCGAGTGGCGATCGCCTATCACCACATAGTCAAAATCCGTCCCGCGCTGCAGTTTATTCGCAATTATCGCCAGGCGTTTATAGTCCCGGTTTTTTACGGCAGCGATAATGCTGTCGTTAGAAGCAATAATTTTTGCCTGATTCATCGCCATATCACGAACATGGGACGCCAGATAATCTTCGAAACTGGCAGACAAATATTGTGCTAACGCTGCCACGATGAAAACAGAAACCACCAGAATGAGCAGAAAAATACGTAACGGAAACGCGAGTTGCCGAAAAAAAGGAAACAGCTTTTTATTTTTCTGATAGGACATTAAGGTTCCTTATGGGCATTTTTCTTCAGATTTATCGCAAATGTAATAAAAATGTTTTCAGCATCTTGATGCATATAAAAACCAATCGTTACAGATTCCCCACATTAAATCAATTAAACAACTAAAACCCACCGCCGGAATGGCGATTAAATTAATTAAAAAACTTAAAACCATAAAACACTTAAAAACCATCTAACGCTTTGTGAAATAAATCAAAATTTACCGCCAAAATACTCCTTACGATGTATACGTCAGAGAGAAAAATAAATAACTCGTCATAAAAAAACTCCCACTCTGACTGAAAAGAAAAAGTTATCAAGTTGCAACACAGCGCAACATATACAGAAAAGTGGCAACAAGCATATCACCAGGATATTTCTTACTATGTTTGGCAATAATGTATTCACTCGGGTAAAACGCTCTGAAAATAAAAAAATGGCGGAGATCGCTCACTTTCTCAAAGAGAATGATTTAAGCGTCGATACCACTGTAGAAGTGTTTATTACCGTCAGCCGTGATGACCGTCTTATTGCCTGCGGCGGTATTGCCGGAAATATCATTAAATGCGTGGCCATTAGCGAATCAGTACGCGGCGAAGGCTTAGCGTTAACGCTGGCGACGGAATTGATTAATCTCGCCTGGGAGCGGCACTGCACCCATCTTTTTATTTATACCAAAACGGAATACGAAGCGCTGTTTAAACAGTGCAGCTTTTCGACGATAGCCAGCGTCCCTGGCGTAATGGTCTTAATGGAAAATAGCGCGACCCGGTTGAAACGGTATGCGGAATCGCTGGCGACATTGCGTCATGAGGGAAAGAAAATTGGCTGTATCGTGATGAACGCCAATCCTTTCACGCACGGCCATCGCTATCTGATCCAACAGGCGGCGGCACAGTGCGACTGGCTGCATCTGTTCCTGGTCAAAGAAGATACATCACGCTTTCCCTATGAAGACCGACTCGATCTGGTTCTTAAAGGGACCACCGATATCCCGCGCTTAACCGTTCACCGCGGCTCCGAATACATTATTTCTCGGGCGACGTTCCCCTGCTATTTCATTAAAGAGCAGAGCGTCATTAATCACTGTTATACCGAAATCGACCTGAAGATTTTTCGCCAGTATCTGGCGCCCGCGCTTGGCATCACACACCGCTTTGTCGGTACGGAACCGTTTTGCACCGTTACCGCCCAGTACAACCTTGATATGCGTTTCTGGCTGGAGACGCCAACGCTTCCCGCCCCACCCATTACGCTGGTGGAAATAGAGCGGCTTTGCTTCCAGGAGACGCCGATATCCGCCTCCTGGGTACGCAAGCTGCTGGTTAAACACGATCTCACGGCTATCGCGCCGCTGGTTCCCGACGCCACCCTGCGCTATTTGCAGGGCATGGTCGAACGCCATCCGGGCAGCGCGGCAGCCCGTCAAAAGTCCCCCGTCTTAGCAACAGGTGAAAAATGAAAATAAACCAGCTAGCCGTCGCAGGCACGCTTGAGTCCGGCGATGTGATGATACGCATTGCGCCGCTCGATACGCAGGATATTGACCTGCAAATCAACAGTAGCGTTGAAAAACAGTTTGGCGAGGCCATTCGCGCCACCATCCTGGAGGTGCTTTCTCGCTACGACGTGCGCGGCGTACAACTGAACGTCGATGATAAAGGCGCTCTGGACTGCATTTTGCGCGCCCGACTGGAAACGCTACTGGCGCGCGCCAGCGGTATTGCCGCTCTGCCCTGGGAGGATCGCCAATGATTTCCGCCTCTCTGCAACAACGTAAAACCCGCACCCGCCGCAGTATGTTATTCGTACCGGGCGCCAACGCGGCGATGGTGAGCAATTCGTTTATCTACCCGGCCGACGCGCTGATGTTCGACCTGGAAGACTCCGTTGCATTACGCGAAAAAGATGCGGCGCGCCGTCTGGTATATCACGCGCTGCAACACCCGCTTTACCGTGACGTCGAAACCATTGTCCGCGTGAATGCGCTGGATTCCGAATGGGGCGTCAACGATCTGGAAGCGGTCGTGCGCGGCGGCGCGGACGTGGTGCGTTTACCGAAAACCGACACCGCGCAGGACGTCATTGATATCGAAAACGAAATTCTGCGCATTGAAAACGCCTGCGGTCGCGAACCGGGCAGTACCGGCCTGTTAGCTGCCGTGGAATCGCCGCTGGGTATTACCCGCGCGGTAGAAATCGCCCACGCCTCTGAACGGTTGATCGGGATTGCGCTGGGCGCGGAAGACTATGTTCGCAACCTGCGCACCGAACGCTCTCCGGAAGGCACCGAACTGCTGTTCGCCCGCTGCGCCATTTTGCAGGCCGCGCGTTCCGCCGGCATTCAGGCCTTCGATACCGTCTATTCCGACGCCAACAACGAAGCCGGTTTCCTGCAAGAAGCCGCCCACATTAAACAGTTGGGCTTTGACGGTAAGTCACTGATCAACCCCCGCCAGATCGAACTGCTGCACAACCTTTATGCGCCGACGCGTAAAGAGGTCGCCCATGCGCGTCTGGTCGTTGAAGCCGCAGAAGCCGCCGCCCGCGAAGGTCTCGGCGTCGTTTCCCTTAACGGCAAGATGGTCGACAGCCCGGTGATTGAACGCGCCCGTCTGGTGCTCTCCCGTGCAGAACTTTCCGGTATTCGCGAAGAATAAGGCAAAAAAATGACGCAGAAAAATGAATCTCAACGCCAGGATCGCGTAGCAGCCTGGAGCCGTCACGCTGAAAGCGAACTGAGCGCTTACCAAAGTGCGGCAAAATTGGATCTACAAGCGCAAAAACCGCGCGACCACAAACTGTGCGCCAGCCTGGAAGAGGCCATCCGCCGTTCCGGTTTACGCGACGGCATGACGCTCTCTTTTCACCACGCGTTTCGCGGCGGCGATCTGACGATTAACCTGGTGATGGAAACCATCGCGAAGATGGGCTTCAAAAATCTGACCCTGGCCTCCAGCTCGCTGAGCGACTGCCACGCGCCGCTGGTTGAACACATTCGTAACGGGGTGGTCAGCCGCATCTACACGTCAGGCCTGCGCGGCCCGCTGGCGGAAGAAATTTCTCGCGGCCTGCTGGCTGAGCCGGTTCAGATTCACTCCCACGGCGGTCGTGTACATCTGGTACAAAGCGGCGAACTCAACATTGATGTTGCGTTTCTTGGCGTGCCCTCCTGCGATGAATTCGGTAATGCTAATGGTTATACCGGCAAGGCCTGTTGCGGTTCACTGGGCTACGCGATGGTGGATGCCGACAGCGCGAAGCAGGTCGTGATGCTGACGGAGCAACTGCTGCCGTATCCGCATAACCCGGCAAGCATCTCTCAGGATCAGGTTGATCTGATCGTGCAAATCGAAGAAGTCGGTGATGCAAACAAAATCGGCGCTGGCGCGACCCGCATGACCACTAATCCGCGTGAACTGCTGATCGCCCGCAGCGCGGCGGAAGTCATTGCTCACTCCGGCTACTTCAACGAAGGTTTCTCCCTGCAAACCGGCACCGGCGGCGCATCGCTGGCGGTCACCCGCTTCCTGGAAGACAAAATGCGTAGCCGCAACATTGTGGCTAATTTCGCGCTGGGCGGTATCACCGCCACCATGGTCGACCTGCATGAAAAGGGCTTAATCCGCAAACTGCTTGACGTGCAGAGCTTCGATCGTAACGCTGCGCAATCTTTGGCCCGCAACCCGAACCATATCGAAATCAGCGCTAACCAGTACGCCAACTGGGGCTCTAAAGGTGCTTCCGTCGACCGTCTGGACGTGGTGGTGCTGAGCGCGCTGGAAGTAGACACCCACTTCAATGTTAACGTGCTGACCGGCTCCGACGGCGTTCTACGCGGCGCGTCCGGCGGCCACTGCGATACCGCCGTCGCGGCGGCGCTGTCCATCATCGTCGCGCCGCTGGTGCGCGGTCGCATCCCAACGCTGGTTGATAACGTCACCACCTGCGTCACACCAGGCTCCAGCGTCGACATTCTGGTCACCGATCACGGTATCGCCGTCAACCCGGCGCGTCCGGAGCTGGCTGAACGACTGCAAGCAGCGGGAATGAAAGTGGTATCGATTGAGTGGCTGCGCGAACGCGCGCAACTGCTTACCGGTCAGCCCCGCCCTATCGAATTCACCGACCGCGTGATTGCTGTCGTGCGTTATCGCGACGGTTCAGTGATCGATGTGGTGCATCAGGTGAAGGAATAAGCCATGCGCCTGTTTCCTGAACTCGCCACCTGTCACGACGTTTCTATTCCTGAGCTGCTCGCCAGCCGGGATGAGAGACAAGCAAGACAGCGCGCCTGGCTAACGCGCCACGCCACTCCACTGGTCTCCTTTACCGTGGTGGCGCCAGGCCCGATAAAAGACAGCGCGTTAACCCGCCGGATCTTTAATCACGGCGTGACTGCCCTGCACACGCTGGCAGAAGAGTATGGCTGGACTATCCGGGAGCAGGCTGCACTGGCTTCCGCCAGCGGGCCGGAAGGGCTGCTAGCGATTGACGCGCCCGCTCAGGCGCTCAAACAGGCGACCATCGCACTTGAACAGCGTTATCCACTGGGGCGCCTGTGGGATATCGATGTCCTGACGGCGGAAGGCGAAATACTCTCCCGCCGCCATTTCGCGCTTCCCGCCCGCCGCTGTCTGCTGTGCGGGCAAAGCGCGGCTGAATGCGCGCGGGGTAAAACCCACGCGCTGACTGATTTACTGATTCATATGGAGGCGCTGCTGCATGATGCCGATTCCCGCCAACCCGACTAACGCCTCCATTCAGCCTCAGTCGCTGTATGACGCCTGGGCCGATTTGGCCTGGCGCGCCATGCTGACCGAGGTAAATTTATCGCCAAAACCCGGTCTGGTAGACCGACTAAACTGCGGCGCGCACAAAGATATGGCGCTGGCGGATTTTCACCGCAGCGCAGAGGCGATTCGACACTGGCTGCCGCGCTTTATGGAATATGGCGCCAGCTGCACGCGCCTGCCGCCAGAGTCAGTTCTGGCGGGCCTGCGTCCATTGGGGATGGCCTGTGAAGCAGCGATGTTTCGCGCAACGGCGGGCGTCAATACCCATAAAGGCAGCATTTTCTCGCTGGGGTTACTGTGCGCCGCCATTGGCCGCCTGTATCAGCTACGCCAGCCGATCGCTGCAGAAACACTCTGCGCTACCGCCGCCGATTTTTGCCGCGGCCTGACCACGCGCGAACTGCGCCAGAACAACCTACAGCTCACCGCAGGTCAGCGGCTGTATCAGCAACTGGGATTAACTGGCGCGCGCGGCGAAGCGGAGGCGGGCTATCCGCTGGTCATCCGCCACGCGTTACCGCACTACCGCGCATTGCTGGCGCAGGGGCGCGATCCGGAACTGGCGCTGCTTGATACCTTACTGCTGCTGATGTCGCTTAACGGCGATACCAACGTCGCGTCGCGCGGCGGGGCGGACGGTCTGCGCTGGTTACAGCAGCAGGCGGCGGTCTTATTACATCAGGGCGGCATACGGACGCCTGACGATCTCGTTTATCTCCACCGGTTCGATCAGCAATGCATTGAACGCAATCTCAGCCCAGGCGGTAGCGCCGATCTGCTGATCGTGACCTGGTTTTTAGCGCAAATTTCGCAAGTTAATCATTAACACAATTATAGAAAATATCCTTTCCGGAGAGTCATTTATGTCTTTATCCAAAGATAATATATGGAAGTTGTTGGCCCCATTAGTGGTGATGGGCGTCATGTTGCTAATTCCTGTTCCAGATGGTATGCCGCCGCAGGACTGGCACTATTTTGCGGTTTTCGTCGCGATGATTGTCGGTATGATCCTGGAGCCGATCCCGGCGACAGCGATCAGTTTTATCGCCGTAACCATTTGCGTTATCGGCAGCAATTACCTGCTATTTGACGCTTCGGAACTGGCCGATCCGGCGTTTAACGCCAGTAAACAGGCGCTGAAATGGGGGCTTGCCGGTTTCTCCAGCACCACGGTCTGGCTGGTTTTCGGCGCGTTTATTTTCGCGCTGGGCTACGAAGTGACCGGGCTGGGGCGCCGCATTGCGCTGTTTCTGGTAAAATTCATGGGTAAACGCACGCTGACGCTCGGCTATGCGATTGTCATTATCGATATTTTGCTGGCGCCGTTTACTCCCTCCAATACGGCTCGTACCGGCGGGACTGTCTTCCCGGTCATCAAGAACCTGCCGCCGCTGTTTAAATCGTTTCCAAACGATCCTTCCGCACGCCGCATCGGCGGTTATTTGATGTGGATGATGGTGATCAGTACCAGCCTGAGCTCTTCGATGTTTGTCACTGGCGCGGCCCCGAACGTATTAGGTCTGGAGTTCGTCAGCAAGATCGCTGGCGTCCAGATTAGCTGGCTGCAGTGGTTTCTCAGCTTTCTGCCGGTAGGGATTATTTTACTGATCGTTGCGCCGTGGCTCTCCTATGTACTTTATAAACCTGAAGTGACCCACAGTGCGGAAGTCGCGGCCTGGGCTGGCGGCGAGTTAAAAAACATGGGGCGTCTGTCCCGCAAAGAGTGGACGCTGATTGGCCTGGTGCTGCTTAGCTTAGGATTGTGGGTTTTTGGTGGAAAAATCATCAACGCCACTGCCGTGGGTCTGCTGGCCGTCTCGCTGATGCTGGCGTTGCATGTTGTGCCGTGGAAAGATATTACGCGCTACAACAGCGCCTGGAACACCCTGGTGAACCTCGCTACGCTGGTGGTCATGGCCAATGGCTTAACCCGCTCCGGCTTTATTGACTGGTTCGCCAATACCATGAGTACGCATCTGGAAGGTTTCTCGCCGGATGCAACCGTGATTGTACTGGTACTGGTGTTCTATTTCGCGCACTATCTGTTCGCCAGTCTTTCCGCTCACACCGCGACCATGCTGCCGGTCATTCTGGCAGTGGGTAAAGGCATTCCGGGCGTTCCGATGGAACAACTGTGTATTCTGCTGGTGCTGTCTATCGGTATCATGGGCTGTCTGACGCCGTATGCCACCGGCCCTGGTGTGATTATCTACGGCTGCGGTTACGTGAAATCCAGAGACTACTGGCGGCTTGGCGCAATCTTTGGCGTTATCTATATCGCGATGCTGTTGCTGGTGGGCTGGCCGATTCTGGCAATGTGGAATTAAACATTACGCCAACGCAGGTTAAAAATGATGCCGTTCAGGTTCACCTGAGCGGCATTTTTTATGATTAAATGGGTAACATTCATAATGTGTATAAATTATCGAATTCATCATGAACACAATATGGCATTACAGTCCGCTGCTGGCTGCCCTCTTAACCCCGATTTTTGCCGCCAACGCCGACGAACTTCAGGCGCAACAGTACGGTGATTTCACTGACTATGTGCTGGCGCTTTCCTGGCAAACCGGTTTTTGTCAAAGCCAGCATGAACGCCGCCATCGGGAGCCCGATGAGTGCCGTCTGCAAAAAGAGCCAGCCAACAAAGCAGACTTTCTGACCGTCCACGGCCTGTGGCCAGGATTACCCAAATCTATCGCCGCACGCGGTGTTGACCAGAGACGCTGGCAGCGCTTTGGTTGTGCGACGCGGCCAATCCCGAATCTGCCTGAAGTCAAGGCCAGCCGGAAATGCTCAGCCCCCACCCCCGGACTTTCGCCTGACATCGCGACAGCGCTTAAGGAAGTGATGCCCGGCGCGGGGGGGAATTCCTGTCTGGAGCGCTACGAATATGCCAAACATGGCGCCTGTTTCGGGTTTGATCCCAATGCCTATTTCGGCACCATGATACGGCTGGATAAGGCGATAAAAGACAGCGCGCTGGGGCAGTTTCTGACGGATAATTACGGCAAAACCGTTAGCCGCGCTGAGTTTGATAGCGTCGTCGCACAAATGTGGGGCCAGGATAATGTCAAAGCCGTTAAAGTAAACTGCCATGGCAATCCCGCCTATTTAACAGAGATTCAGTTTTCATTAAAGGCGTCGATGATTAACGCCCCGCTCTCCTCTGCCTCATTCCAGCCGCAGCCGCATCCCGGCAACTGCGGGAAACAGTTTATTATCGATAAAGCCGGTTATTGACGAAGCAGAGGTTTAAAACCGTAGCCACATTTGAGAACACGCCCGAATGTAGACTAAAATTCACTCAGGGCTATGACGTTTGAGGATTTACCCGAATGTGAACTAAATCACTTCAAAGACGGGGTAAGTCTCAGTATCATCATGAGAGTTAAACCCTCGCCGCCAGACGGTGAGGGTTTTCTTTTGGGACCATTTACCTGCACTACTCGCAGTATCGATGACATGGAGTAAGAAATGTCCAGACCCACTATTATCATTAACGACCTTGACGCCGAACGTATTGATCGTCTTCTGGAACAGCCTGCGTATGCGGATCTGCCGATTGCCGACGCGCTCAACGCCGAACTGGATCGCGCGCAAATGTGTTCGCCACAAGAGATGCCGAACGATGTCGTCACCATGAACAGCCGCGTTAAATTCCGCAATTTGAGCGATGGTGAAACACGCGTGCGGACGCTGGTGTACCCCGCCAATATGACGGATAGCAGTACCCAGCTTTCGGTAATGGCGCCCGTCGGCGCGGCGTTGCTGGGACTGCGCGTCGGCGACACCATTCACTGGGAACTGCCGGGCGGCGCCTCCACCCATCTCGAAGTGCTGGAACTCGAATATCAGCCTGAAGCCGCGGGCGACTTCCTGCGTTAAACCATCTGCATAAGCGTTAATGCGTTTACACAGAGGATGCCTGCGCATCCTCTTTCCGTTAGCCCTTTCATTTCTGCCTGTTTCAGACAACGCCGCCTGGCATCGGGTTGATTACTCCCGTCGCCTGTTTCTGCGCCGCTTGTGCCGACGTCGCTCCCGGCACCAGGATAACCTTTCGGCACTCTTCTTCGCGTTTTTCGAAAATTTCGTAGCCGCGCGCCGCCTCTTCAAACGGCATATAGTGCGTGACAATCTCCTCCGGCTTCAGCAACCCTTTTTCAATAAGCGGTAATAATTCCCCCAGCCACGCGTGAACATGGGTTTGACCCATTTTAAAAGTTAGCCCCTTATCAAAGGCGTCGCCGAATAAAAAGCCGTGAATAAAACCGGCATACACGCCGGGCACGCTGACCACGCCGCCGCGTCTGACCGCCGCGATACATTGTCGCAGCGCTTTGCCGCTGCTGCCTTCCAGTTTAAGGTTCGTCAGAACCGTCTCCGTCAAGCTGCCTTTCGCTTCAAAGCCTACGGCATCAATTACCGCGTCCACGCCGCGGTGTCCTGCCGTCTGCTCGATGATTTTTTCCGCCGGATCGTTCTCATCATCGAAGTTGATCGGTATCGCGCCGTAACGTTCTTCGGCGAAACGCAGGCGCCAGGCGTGGTGATCAACGACGAAGATCTGCTCCGCGCCCAGCAGTCGCGCACAGGCGATAGTCAGTAATCCTACCGGCCCTGCGCCAAAAACCGCCACGCTGGAACCTTGCTGAATCTGGGCATTTTTTGCCGCCTGCCAGGCGGTAGGCAAAATATCAGAAAGAAACAGCGCTTTATCGTCAGATAACAGCGGCGGCACCTTAAATGGACCGACATTACCTTTTGGCACGCGAACATATTCGGCCTGTCCGCCGGGAACGCCGCCATACAGATGGCTATACCCAAACAGCGCCGCCGGCGGTGGGATCTGTTTTTTATTCATCGTCGCGCCGTGTCCGTCGTTAGTGTTTTCACACGCTGAATATTGCTGTAGCCGACAGAAAAAGCAGTCACCACAGGCAATGACAAACGGGATAACGACCCGATCCCCTTTTCGAATATTCTTCACATCATGTCCGGTTTCCACCACCTCGCCCATAAACTCATGGCCGAAAATATCGCCATGTTTTACCTGTGGGATCTTGCCGCGATAGAGATGCAAATCAGATCCGCAAATCGCGGTGGCGGTAACACGCAAAATGATATCGTCAGGCTGCTCAATGCCGGGATCGGGTACGTTTTCAACCTTTACGTGATGTGGACCGTGATACGTCAATGCTTTCATGCAGCCTCCGGGGTAACGGTGAATGTTGCGTTCGACTATAAAAGGGTAGCTATCCCGGAGAGACTGCCGGCAAAACAGGCGGCTTTAGGATTTTTCCTGGAAAATACACGACTTTTTTAACGTCAGGTTGCCGTAATATTTAAAATTGCCAGACGAATAGCAGAAAGAAACATTATTATATGCTTGAATAAATTCAGTATTGATTAACAGGGAGTAACGGGTATGTATAAGACAATCATTATGCCGGTTGATGTTTTTGAAATGGAACTTAGCGATAAAGCCATTCGCCACGCTGAGTTTCTGGCGCAACAGGATGGCGTCATTCATCTGTTGCATGTACTGCCTGGGTCCGCGAGCATGAGTCTGCATCGCTTTGCCGCCGACGTGCGTCGCTTTGAAGAACATTTACAGCATGAGGCGGAAACGCGTCTGCAAACGATGGTGGGACACTTCAGTATCGATCCTTCACGAATTAAAACGCATGTTCGCTTTGGTAGCGTGCGCGATGTCGTCAATGAGATGGGCGAAGAACTGGATGCGGATGTCGTGGTAATCGGTTCGCGTAATCCGTCTATCACGACACACCTGTTGGGATCTAACGCCTCAAGCGTGGTGCGCCATGCGACGCTGCCGGTATTGGTTGTGCGTTAACCCTGGTGGCTAAAAACTGACACGCCCTGCCAGGTCACGCCTGGCAGGGCTTTTTACTGCATCATCGTTAATACAAATGCCCGATATTCACAATAGTACTCACCGTGTCGCCAAAAAAGACCAGCCGGCTCAGAAATACGCCAACGAATAACAAGACGAACAGGAGTTTCGGGCGCGAATCACCGTGACGGCTGGCGACAAAAGCGAGCGCAAGGCAAACCAGGCTTGCCAGATAAAACGGGGAAGCCAGCCATGAACGCGCCGTCATCTGCATGACCGTTCCCCCGCTTAACCACACCAGCGGCGCCGCGATAAGTACCGCGGTACACACCACAATTCCCTGGCGTAACGCAGGAACGGCAGGCCTGAGTCTTAACAGCGGAATCGCCGCGCAACCCATGACCCATACCGTAATAAAAAATAACAGCATGGTAAATCCATTAGCGATAGCTACCATCGCTGGCGCGGCGTAGGTCATCCCCTGCACCGCCACCAGTAACACGCCGAACACGGAGGCGATAAGAGCCATCGCTTTATGTCCCTTTGCCAGGAAAGTTACGCCGACCGCTGCGCCAAACAACGTGGCGCCAAGGATTTCCCGACTTAACCAGGCATGTCGCAGGTTAATCAGCGCATCATAAGCGCGATCGGGATGCGCCAGATGCAGAATCGCGGCAATAGACGCCAATGCCAGCACCAGCCCGGTGGCCAACCAATAGAAACGCTGGCCTTCCACTTCACCACGCAGCGTACGCCATGTCAGTACCAAAGCCATCCCGACAGACATCTGGCTTAATACCGTAAAAAACACCAGCGGCAGTTCATATTTTTCCATTACTTGTCCTCCGGCTGCTTAGGCTGGCGCGCCAGAATAAAGCGCGTTCCTGGATTGAGCTGTGGCATATGCGGGAACCCTGGCGGATACTGCACCGCATTATCGGGCACAGGATCGGAATCCAAATCGATAATCGACAAGGCGCCCACCGGGCAGGCGTTTACGCACGCCGGATTCATACCGATATCAAGACGCTCGTAGCACATACTGCATTTTTCCGCTTTACGCGTCTCTTCATTAAAACGCGGCGCGCCATAAGGACAGTTACGAATACAGTTTTTGCAGCCAATGCAGCGCTCAGGGTTATGCACCACCACGCCATCTTCACGTTTGGTATAGGCTTCGACCGGACAGGCGGCGACGCAGGCCGGATGTTCGCAGTGGTTACAGGCCAGCGAGTAAAACGCCCGCTCTTCATGTGGATAGATGTCTTTATCCAACGGATAAACGTAGCGCCAGAAGCGATCCGGCTCCAGTTGGTTAAAGCTTTTACACGCCATAGCACAGCCACGGCAGCCGATGCACTTATCGCTATTCACTAAAAACGCACGTCTCATGCTACGGACTCCCCTTTACCGATCAATACAACGTCAGCAAACTGACTGTGGATAGCGGCGCCCGGCGCGCCAGTTTTCATCAGCCCCATATCAGCAGGCGTATCGGCCACGACGTTTTGCACGTTGTACTGCCGTTTCGGGAACCACGCTTCATACATCACCAGAAAATCTTCCGGCACGTTGGTGGTGACTTTTGCCCGCAGCTCAACTTCACCGGTGCCATTGAAAACTTTGACCAGATCGTTCTCGCTGATGCCTTTTTTCTGTGCGGAAGAAGGATGGATATAAACGAACGGTTCCGGGTAGAACACCTGCATCCAGTCCAGGTTGATAAACTGCGAGTGCAGGCCAAACTGCACGTGCGGCGTAAACAGATGGAAAGGCAGTTTGCTCTCGGCTTCCGGTTTGTATTCCGGCAGCGCGGTATGGCCGTTTTTCTCCGCCAGTTCAGATTTAAATTCATACTTGCCTGACGGCGTTTTGAACTTGCGGTCGTACCAGGCGGCAGAACTTGGCAGGATCGCTTTTTTCGGCCCGTCCAGCAGATCGTCCCAGGAAGAGATGCCAAACATTTTCGCCATACCGTCGTTGAACTCCTGATCCAGCCAGCGCTTGTGATCGAACTCTTGCGGGAAGGTACAGGAACCCGGCGCCATCTTATTAATGGTGCGCGACAGCATGGTAGCGATTTCAAGGTCGCATTTTGCTTCATACATCGGCTTAATCGCCGGCTGATTAATGGAAAGCCAGTAGTGCCAGTAAGAAGCATCCACGTTCCACTCTTCAAACGCGGTGGTAACGGGCAGCACGATATCAGCGTGTTGCACCGTTTCGTTGAAGAACTGATCGGCGCAGACCACCATTTCCAGTTTTTCAAACGCTTTTTTCATCTTGCTGCGATCGAAATCCTGGGCAAACGGGTTTTTACAGGCGACCCACAGCATACGAACCGGCGGATCGTTGGCCTCCAGAATCCCCTGCGCCGTCTGGTTGATATTCAGAGAGCGATCGGAGTACTGCACGGCGTCGCTGCCAGCGGCAGCCCCGAATTCACTGGTGGTGCCCGCCGCTCCCGGTATGCCAATAGCGCCCACCGGCGGCTTCTGCAGCATGGCGTTATAGTTAAAGCCCCAGGTATGCAGATGGCCATAACGCGCGCCGCCGCCTTCGACACCGATGTTGCCGGACATAGTGACAAAGGCATCGATAGCGCGAACGTTGGCGCCGCCGTTGACATGACGCTGCATCCCGTAACCAATCCAGACCGTGGCCGGCTTAACCGCCGTAAACTCTTCCGCCAGTTGGCGAATGACATCCGCAGACAGGCCGCAGATTTCTGCCGCCCACTCCACGGTGACGTTATTACGCAGATAGGCTTCAAATTCCGGATAGCCATGAGCATCGTTGTTGACAAAGTCCTGATCCACCAGGCCTTTATCCACCAGATGACGCGCCATCCCCAGCGCCAGAGCGCCGTCTGAGCCAGGCCGTACGCGCAGGTAGAGATCGGCTTTGGCGGCAGTCTGCGACAGCAGCGGGTCGATAACCACGACCTTCGCCCCTTTCTCGCGCGCCTGATAGATGTACTTCATGCTGTGCATTGAGCACCAGGCCGGGTTGGCGCCCCAGATAATGATGTATTTCGCTTTCACCATATCTTCCGGGTCGTTACACCACATGTCGCCCATGTCGTAGTTTTGCGCGTCGATACCGGCAGGCCAGCACGGCGTACCGGCAAAACGGGTGGTGTAGCCAAGCGAGGACATCATCCCTTCAACGGCATAGTTCAGCACGCCAAACTTACCGGAGTATTTGGTCAGCGCCAGACCGAGCATAGAACCGTCTTTTTTCTTAATCTCCAGCATTTTGGCGGCAATGCGCTGCATCGCCTCTTCCCATGAGATGCGACGCCAGTTGCCGCTACCGCGAACGTCCTGCGCCATGGGATATTTAATACGATCGGGGCTATAAACCCGGCGCGGATAGCTTAACCCTTTGACGCAAGGGGTACCGTGAGTAAATGTTGATTCCGGCGCGCCTTCCACGAAAGTAATGACCCCGTCCTTTACCCATGTCTTGAGGCTACAGGTGTCATAGCAGTTACGCGGACACGCGTTACGATAAATTTTGTACGTTTTAGGGTTAAAGGGAACAGGCGGCTGCGCAAGCGCGCATCGGGAGGTCAGTAATCCTCCGGGTAAAGCCGCAACGGCGCCCAGTGCCACTATCCCCTTTAAAAAAGAACGTCTGTTCAGATGTCCTGTCTCATTACTCATATTGATACTCTCGTTTTAATTCATCAAGCCAATAAAATAAGATGTCCGCCACCGTATATAACGTGGTCGTTTGTGCATGAGTTTTTATTTTTTCGATATATAATGGCACCCACTTTGTTAAATAGTTATTGATATATTGAGTGAGAGTAGATCGGTATGGTGACGTTTGCCGGGTATTAGCCAGTAATAGTGTGGTCAACTCCAGCACGCAGGAAATATGATCGTCAGGAATATTGCTCTCCTGATTAACCGATAATCCCAACGCTGCCATAAACTCCCGTATCTCCAGCGTCGCCTTTCCCATCACCAGCGCATCGTCCTCCAGATACACTGAAGCGAAAGGCGCAGCCAGCAGCTTGCCAGGACCGACGAATAGCGCATTAAAGTCATACTCCGCTTCCAGCCACGCCCGGTCGGTAAGGTTTACCGCAGCAGAGGGATTTAATCTCACGTAGGCAGATTTCAGTGAATGACTATCATGAGAATTAAAAAAATCACGCAATGTAAGCCCTGTTTTTTCTAATTCCGTCAGTGATTCATAGATTGAATCCATGAATAAATAACCTCACATACAAATGCAATATAAATCAAGAAAAAAGAATGGGCATGTTAGCGGAAGCGCTTAATCTTTCTTTGATAAAAAAACAGAAAAATTCCAGTTAAATCCGTAGAAGGCTTTTTTATTGTTTCAAAGTTTAAAAACAGAAGACCGTTGAAATAAAAAACCGTCTGTTATTAACAGACGGTTTCAGAGTATTGATAATGAAGAAGGTGTTTTACCCAGTGGCGTTCCCCAGGCATAAACACCGCAGGCCCGAATAGCTTACACTATCGGGCCATTTACGATGGCCAGTTAACTGGCCTTGCAGGTGTGCTTACTTCTTTTTATGCGATTTTGGTACGAATCAGATAATCAAAGGCGCTCAACGAGGCTTTCGCCCCTTCGCCTGTGGCGATGATAATCTGTTTGTAAGGAACGGTGGTGCAATCGCCTGCAGCGAAGACGCCCTTAACGCTGGTTTCACATTTGGCGTCAATAATGATCTCGCCCATGCGGTTACGCTCAAGCGCGCCTTCCAGCCAGTGGGTATTCGGCAACAGACCAATCTGCACAAAAATCCCTGCCAGCGCGACGCTATGAATATCGCCGCTGACACGGTCACGATACTCCAGCCCCACCACTTTCGAACCGTCGCCCTTCACTTCTGTCGTTTGCGCATTCAAAATGATATCGACATTTTTCAGGCTACGCACTTTGTCCTGTAGCACCTGATCCGCCTTCATCTCCGGCGCGAACTCCAGCAACGTAACGTGTTCTACAATACCTGCCAGATCGATAGCCGCTTCAACGCCAGAGTTGCCGCCGCCGATGACCGCCACACGCTTCCCTTTAAATAACGGACCGTCGCAGTGCGGACAATAGGTGACGCCTTTGGTGCGATACTGATCCTCGCCCGGCACATTCATATTGCGCCATTTCGCGCCGGTGGCGATGATGATACTGCGCGCTTTCAAGACTGCGCCGGACGCCGTTTCAATCTGATGCAGGCCGCCTTCTGCCGCTGCCGGAACCAGTTTACTTGCGCTCTGGCTGTCGATAACGTCAACGTCGTAATCGCTGACATGCGCTTTCAGCGCGCCCGCCAGTTTCTGGCCTTCGGTTTTCGGCACCGAGATATAGTTTTCGATATCCACGGTATCCAGCACCTGACCGCCGAAGCGCTCGCCCATCAGACCGGTACGGATGCCTTTGCGCGCCGAGTAGACCGCCGCCGCCGCGCCCGCCGGGCCGGAACCGACAATCAGCACGTCATACGCATCGCGTTTGTTCAGCGCTTCCGCCGCACGTTTTTCTGCGCCAGTATCCACTTTAGCGACAATCTCGGTCAGAGTCATACGTCCCTGGCCGAACTCTTTACCGTTGACAAACACCGCCGGAACGCCCATCACGTTACGCTCGGTGATTTCGTTCTGGAAGGTGCCGCCATCAATTGCCGTATGTTTAATACGCGGGTTCAGCACCGCCATCAGGTTCAGCGCCTGCACTACGTCCGGGCAGTTATGGCAGGAAAGTGAATAATAAGTTTCGAATTCAAAATCGCCGTCAATATCGCGAATCTGCTCCAGCAGCGACTGCGCTTCTTTTGACGGATGACCGCCGGTCCACAGCAGCGCCAAAACCAGCGAGGTAAATTCGTGGCCCAGCGGAGAACCGGCAAAGCGCGGCCCTTGCTGAGAACCTGGATTCGTAATCAGGAAAGACGGCTTGCGCACCGGCAGAGTATTGTCTTCTTTAAACGTGACTTTGTCGGACAGCTCGGCGATTTCAGCCAGCAGTTCCTTGATTTCCGCCGATTTAGCGCTGTCATCCAGCGTGGCAATCAGCTCAACAGGTTTGGTCAGTTTCTCAAGGTAAGCCCTGAGCTGGGTTTTCATATTTGTGTCGAGCATTCTTCTTCCCTCTCTGAAAACATCATCATGCAAGCCGACTTCGCGGGACTGCATTAATGCAACTTGCGTCATGGTGCTGAAATGAAATGGGCGCGGGTGCGCCCATGACTGAAACAATTTCCAAAGTATTTCACGTCAGAGTAAGGCGGCTAGCCTGAGAATCCCCGGGAGCTTACTGAAGTAAGTGACCGGGGTGAGCAGGCGACGCCAACGCAGCTATGGCGTGAAAGACGACGGAAATTTAGATTTTACCGACCAGGTCTAAAGATGGAGCCAGAGTCGCTTCGCCTTCTTTCCATTTCGCCGGGCATACTTCGCCTGGGTGAGCGGCAACGTACTGTGCTGCTTTAATTTTACGCAGCAGGTCAGACGCGTCACGGCCGATACCTTCAGCGGTAACTTCGATCGCCTGGATGATACCCTGCGGGTCAACAACAAAGGTTGCACGGTCTGCCAAACCTTCGTCTTCACGCATGTTGTCGAAGTTACGGGTCAGGGCGCCAGTCGGGTCGCCGATCATCGCATATTTGATTTTTGCGATAGTTTCAGAGCTGCTGTGCCATGCTTTGTGCGTGAAGTGAGTATCGGTTGAGACGGAATAAACGTCTACGCCCAGCTTCTGCAGTTCTTCGTAATGGTCGGCAACGTCACCCAGTTCAGTCGGGCAAACAAAGGTAAAATCGGCCGGGTAGAAGAAGAAGACGCTCCAGCGGCCTTCGGTATCTTTCTCGGTGACTTCAATGAATTCACCGTTTTTGAACGCCTGGTTTTTGAAAGGTTTGATTTTGGTGTTAATTAAGGACATCTATACTTCCTCCGTGTTTTCGTTGAGGAGTAAGTTAACGAAATTTTGCTGATTCGGCTAATGCGTTTCCATTATCAAATCAATAAGCGTTAACTAACAACCCGTTTCGGGCGACATTGTGAACACTGCGCCCTGTCAGCCATCTAAAGTAAAAAGGCCGCCTGACAGGCGGCCCCATTACCTGAACTACCCGTAGGTAACTTCAGAGCCAGTACGACTCGTCTTGCAAATTACAGACGTATTGTCTGCAACTCGAAATCCATAGCGTATATGCTGGCTAAGTGTTGCGCTCTACATTACCTTAACAAAGGCTGTAACAGCGAAAAGGATTACATCACCCCAGCACAGAAAGGGCAATCCTGGCACGCCAGCTCTTACCTATGTCTGTGATAGGCATCATCATTAATACTCTTTTCGCTTTGATATTAAAAGGAAAAAATATGATTAAACGTACATTGCTGCTTGCTATGCTGCCCATTCTCGCCCACGCGGAAGAACTGCCTGCGCCGGTTAAAGCCATTGAAAAACAGGGTATAACTATCCTGAAATCCTTCGAGGCGCCGGGGGGCATGAAGGGCTATCTCGGAAAGTATCAGGATATGGGCGTCACGATTTACCTGACGCCGGACGGTAAACACGCGATTTCCGGCTATATGTATAATGAAAAAGGCGAAAATCTTAGCAACGCCCTGATAGAAAAAGAGATCTATGCACCGGCCGGACGTGAAATGTGGCAGAAAATGGAAAAAGCGTCATGGATACTCGACGGTAAAAAAGACGCGCCGGTGGTGCTGTATGTCTTCGCCGACCCTTTCTGCCCCTATTGTAAGCAGTTTTGGCAACAAGCTCGTCCGTGGGTCGAATCCGGCAAGGTACAATTACGCACATTACTGGTCGGCGTGATTAAACCGGAAAGCCCGGCCACAGCCGCAGCGATTTTAGCCGCGAAAGACCCGGCGAAAACCTGGCATGACTATGAAGCCTCCGCAGGAAAGATGAAGCTGGAGGTTCCGGCGTCCATCCCCCCGGCGCAGATGAAAGTCATTAATCAGAATCAGCAGCTAATGGACGATCTTGACGCTAACGCGACGCCAGCAATTTATTACATGAATAAAGATAAGATTTTGCAACAGGTTGTGGGTTTACCGGAAAAAGCGCAACTGGAC
Organism: Salmonella sp. GDC200615; assembly: GCF_050574145.1. Lineage (NCBI taxonomy): Bacteria > Pseudomonadati > Pseudomonadota > Gammaproteobacteria > Enterobacterales > Enterobacteriaceae > Salmonella > Salmonella sp. GDC200615. The sequence goes on from NZ_CP192247.1 coordinate 3,246,863, forward strand.
GCCATGATGGGGCAGCCTTAACGCAGAAATTAGCAAAGCTGGAGCTTAACCGTACCACGCCCGATAGCGCTACGTTTGTCGGGCCAACCTCTGACTGGCATTAACGCGACGCCAGACCAGCATGTCATCCGACACAGCCTTTTTAGACTAACGGCGTGGTTATAAAAGTGTACGTTATGTCCGCCTTTACTGTAATTATTTACTCGCTAAAATATTCATAACTGTGGTATTTTAGTTTAAATAAACTCTACATTAAGTTTAATAAACATAACTCTGGTAAATTATTGAGATTAAGTCATAATCATGGAAGATACCATGATAATGCCGGGAACATACTATGGCTAACCTTTACGACCTTAAAAAATTCGATCTTAACCTGTTGGTTATATTTGAATGTATCTATCAACATTTAAGCATTAGCAAAGCAGCAGAAACACTCAATATTACACCTTCTGCCGTAAGCCAGTCATTGCAACGCCTGCACACGCAATTCAACGACCCTCTATTTATTCGTTCAGGCAAAGGAATTACGCCTACCGTAACAGGCATTAATTTACATTATCATTTAGAAAATAATCTTAACAGCCTGGAACAAACTATTAATATAATGAATCAGTCCAGCCTGAAGAAAAAATTTATTATCTACAGCCCACAGCTGTTGATCACCCAATATGTGATGAAATTAGTTAAATATATCCGCAAAGATCCACAGGTTGAAATTGAACATCACGACATTTTGACCACTGACGAACTGCCTGAAGATCTGCTTGCCTACCGCAAAGCAGATATTGTGGTTTCAATGGCCCCACTGAATAATCGTTCTATTGTTTGTACTCACTTTAATAGGCTAGAATGCATCTTGGTTTGCAGTGAAAACCATCCCCGACTAGGCGACACCGCCACTATCGACGAAATTCTACAAGAGTCATTTACGCAACTCGTCTCCCGGGCAACCGGTATGAAAGAATATCATTCACTTATGGATGATGTGCTGGGGGAAAGAATAATTGGTTTCAGAAGCAAATCGCTGATGACCATCGCCAACTCTATCAGCTCCACGGAGCTTATTGTTTTTTTACCACAAACATTTTTTGACTATTACTCTTCCTCTATCAAACTTAAAAAAGTCACCATACCTTTTACCATTGCTCCCATACAATTCTATCTTATGTATAATAGGGCTTCGCTGAATAATAGCGGATTTGCTGAGCTCATTGAGCACATCACAAAAAAACATTAATAAGAAGGTCAGATAACGGATATTAATATAAATTTAATGTATATGTTTATGGAATATATTTATTTTACAAATATAATAAAGCATTGCAAGTTCATCTAATCTGCTTATCCTTTATGTTAATTATTTCGAATATACTGTAGTTAACACATCGGAGACTATCCAGAGATGTCGGTTTATAAAGTTCCGCTCGAGCAAAATGTTCTGGAAGCGGCTCAAGAGCGTATAATGTGGACCCTGGAAACCTTACCCCGGGTCTGCGTCTCATTTTCTGGTGGTAAAGATTCAGGACTTATGTTGCACCTGACGGCAACGTTGGCGCGCAAAATGAATAAAAAGATCCATGTTCTCTTCATTGACTGGGAAGCGCAATTCTCCTGTACCATCGCCTATATTGAATCGTTACGTGAATACTACGCGGACGTTATTGAGCGTTTTTATTGGGTCGCATTACCCTTAACCACACAAAATTCCCTTTCACAATACCAGCCGGAGTGGCAGTGTTGGCAGCCGGGTACCGACTGGGTACGACAACCGCCAGAAGATGCGATTACCGATCCGGCTTTTTTTCCTTTTATCAACACGGCATGACCTTTGAACAGTTCGTTCGCGATTTTGCCGACTGGTTTTCAGAAAAACGTCCTGCCGCTATGCTGGTCGGTATTCGTTCCGACGAATCCTATAACCGATTTGCCGCTATCGCTAACTCGCATAAGCTGCGCTTTGCCGACGATAAGCCCTGGACCACGTTAGCCCCTAAAGGGCACACCTGGTATATCTATCCCATCTATGACTGGAAAACCGCAGATATCTGGACCTGGTTCGCCAAAACAGGTAAACCATGTAACCCTTTGTATAATTTGATGTATCAGGCTGGAGTACCGCCCCGTTACATGCGTATTTGCGAACCGTTCGGCCCGGAACAACGACAGGGGTTATGGCTGTATCATGTTATCGAACCTGAGCGCTGGGCGGCCATGTGCGCCAGAGTCAGCGGCGCACTCAGCGGAGGAATATACGCCGGACAAGACAGCCATTTTTACGGCCACCGGAAAATTTTAAAACCCGATCACCTTAACTGGGAAGAGTACGCGCTGCTCTTGCTACACAGTATGCCTGAAGTCACTGCCGAACATTACCGTAATAAAATCGCCGTTTATTTGCAGTGGTATAAGAAAAAAGGCATGCACACCATTCCACAAACGCAGCATGGCGATATCGGATCGCGCGATATTCCGTCGTGGCGACGGATCTGCAAAGTATTACTGAACAATGATTACTGGTGCCGGGCGCTGTCATTCAGTCCGACAAAACCTAAGAATTACCAGCGTTATAACGAACGTATGAAAGCTAAACGCCAGGAATGGGGGATCTTATGCAACACCGACTCACAACCGAAATAACTCACTTTCTCTCTGAACTGCCTGAAGAGGAGAGGATCGCCGCCATTAATGAATTTAGAATGGCGATACATAGCGTTAGTCCTTTTCGCGATGAGCCTGTCGATTGTGTCCTGTGGGTGAAAAACGATCATATTTCACCTAATGACTACAACCCGAATAACGTTGCGCCGCCGGAGAAAAAACTGCTGCTTAAATCGATTGAACAAGATGGGTTTACTCAGCCGATCGTGGTGGTAAAGGCCAATACGGAGGAGTACGAGATTGTAGACAGTTTTCACCGTCATGAGCTGGGCAAAGGAAAAGCGGCCCTGAAAAGGCGTCTGAAAGGCTACCTGCCGATAACGTGTCTGGACAGAGAACGTCACGAACGCATGGCGGCAACCATTCGGCATAACCGCGCGCGCGGGCGCCACCAGATCCACGCCATGTCAGAAATCGTGCGCGAACTTTCTCTGCTAGGCTGGGACGAGAGCAAAATCGGCCAGGAGTTAGGTATGGACGCCGATGAAGTCCTGCGCCTGAAACAGATCAACGGCCTGCAGGAGCTTTTTGCAGACCGTCGATTCTCCAGAGCGTGGACGGTTAAATAACTACAGTTTACACAGGCGCTCTGCGGCGGCCAGCAGCGTTGATTCCTGTTTAGCGAAACATAAACGTATAAGCTGATGCGGGAAAGGGGCGGCGCAAAAGACAGAGAGCGGAATAGCGGCGACACCGACTTCTTCGGTTAGCCACTGACAAAACTCAACGTCATTTAGCGTCGACACTGCGCTGTAATCGATTAACAGAAAATAGGTACCTTCACAGGGCAGCACTTTTAATCGGCTTTGCGCCAGCGCGTTAACCAACACATCGCGTTTTTTCCGGTAAAAATCGGGTAACGCGCGATAGTGTTCCGGCGCGGCGCGCAGCATATCCGCCAGCGCCAGTTGCGCCGGCGTATTGACGCAAAACGTCAGGTACTGATGAACTTTGCGTATTTCGGCGCTAATGGCCGCAGGCGCAACGCAGTAACCAATCTTCCATCCTGTCATATGAAAGGTTTTACCAAACGATGAAACGGCAACCGCCCGCTCTCGTAACTGAGGGTGCGCCAGTACGCTGGCATGACCTTCGGCGGCAAAACAAATATGTTCGTACACTTCATCGCTTAATACATAAATTTCCCGCTCGCCGATAGCCTGCCACAGCGCCTCGATATCCGCCTGGCGCCAGACGGTAGCGGTGGGATTATGCGGCGTATTGAGGATCACCAGTCGCGTGCGCTCGCTAAGCAACGCCGAAAACGCCTGCCAGTCGACGCGAAAATGCGGCGGCGTAAGCGCTATGCGTTTTAACACTCCGCCGGAGAGCGCCACGGCCGGGGCATAGCTGTCGTAACTGGGATCGAAACAGATAACCTCATCCCCTGCCCGCACCAGCGCGGTAATCGCCGCATACAGCGCTTCTGTCGCGCCCGCTGTGACGGTGATATCACTGACGTCATCGGGTCGATAACCATATATTTCCGCCGTTTTATCGGCAATGGCCTCCCGCAGCGCCTGCGCCCCCGTCATCGGCGCATATTGATTCGCGCCCTGCGCGACATGATAAGCCAACCGCTCGTGCAAATAACGAGGACCATCAAAATCAGGGAAGCCTTGCGATAAATTTATTGCCTGATGTTTCTGCGCCAGCGCGCTCATTTGCGTAAAAATCGTGGTACCAAGATTTGGCAATTTGCTTTTTGGAATCAGTGGGTTATTTCTCATTATCTTCATACCCGCCAGTGATGTGGTTGTTGACACACTATCACAGGGTGTTAGTATTTGGCAATCAAGACGTTTAGATGTCTAAATATAATAACAACGGTGAGAAGACCCTAAGGATAACACAACATGAACCACACTGAGATCCGCGTCGTTACCGGCCCGGCGAATTATTTTTCCCATGCAGGAAGCCTCGAAAGACTGACCGACTTTTTCACGCCGGAACAGCTTTCCCACGCCGTTTGGGTGTACGGCGAACGCGCGATTGCCGCCGCCCGGCCTTACCTGCCGGAAGCGTTTGAACGTGCTGGCGCAAAGCATCTGCCGTTTACCGGCCATTGTAGCGAACGCCATGTTGCCCAACTGGCGCACGCCTGCAACGACGATCGTCAGGTGGTGATAGGCGTCGGCGGCGGCGCGCTGCTCGATACCGCCAAAGCGCTCGCCCGCCGTCTGGCGCTGCCGTTTGTCGCTATCCCGACAATCGCGGCAACCTGCGCCGCCTGGACACCGCTTTCCGTCTGGTATAACGACGCGGGACAGGCGTTACAGTTCGAAATTTTTGATGATGCCAATTTTCTGGTGCTGGTCGAACCGCGCATTATTCTGCAGGCGCCCGATGACTATCTGTTAGCTGGCATTGGCGATACGCTGGCGAAATGGTATGAAGCCGTTGTGCTTGCGCCGCAGCCTGAAACGTTGCCATTGACCGTAAGACTGGGCATTAACAGCGCGTGCGCTATTCGCGATCTCCTGCTGACCAGCAGCGAACAAGCATTAGCGGATAAACAGCAGCGTCGGCTGACCCAGGCATTTTGCGACGTGGTGGATGCGATTATCGCTGGCGGCGGTATGGTCGGCGGCCTCGGGGAACGCTATACCCGTGTCGCCGCCGCCCATGCGGTACACAACGGTCTGACCGTTCTGCCGCAAACGGAAAAATTCCTGCACGGAACGAAAGTGGCTTATGGCATTCTGGTGCAAAGCGCGCTACTGGGACAAGATGACGTGCTGGCGCAATTGATTACAGCGTACCGGCGATTTCATCTGCCGGCCCGGCTTAGCGAACTGGACGTGGATATTCATAACACCGCCGAGATCGATAGGGTCATCGCGCATACCCTGCGCCCGGTCGAATCCATCCACTATTTACCGGTGACGTTAACGCCAGACACCCTGCGTGCGGCGTTTGAAAAAGTTGAATTTTTCAGAATATAGCCTGGTGACGTTGCGTTTATCAGGCCTGGCAACCCTCAGCAGCAACGCGCGCCGCCTTTTCCACCATAGCGCGCATCCTGCCGCTCGCGGAAAAATTCTTCATAGGTCATCGGCGTCTGATCCGGATGCGTTATGCGCATATGCTCAACATAGTTGTCGTAGTCTGGCACGCCAATCATCATTTTTGCGGCCTGTCCCAGATATTTTCCGGCTTTCGAAAGCGTATCGAACATCGTTGTCACCTGTCATTCAAATGCCCTCTCCTTATTCTGGAGAGGGCTATTGATGTAAAAAGATTAGTGCGCGCCTTTCGCCTGCGTCACGATCTCATCCACATTTTCCGGCATCGGCTCATACGGCGTTTCATTCGCCGTCGGTTTATCAATCTTCAGAGCGGCCAGCGCCGTCTTAATAGAGAAGACCGCCAGCACCACGACCACCACCATAAAGAAGATGGTTAGCCCGGCATCCAGACGGTTATTGAATACCAACTGCGCGAGTTGCGATTCGGTGTACTGCGGCGGAATATTGCCGCTGTCGATCATCGCCTGGAACTTATTGGCAATGGCCAGGAAGCCGATTTTCGCATCCGGACTAAACGCTTTCTGCCAGCCCGCCGTCAGCGTACAAATCAGCAGCCAGGCCGTCGGCACCAGCGCGACCCACGCATAACGCTGACGCTTCATTTTGAACAGTACCACGGCGCAAAGCATCAGCGCCATACCCGCCAGCATCTGGTTAGCGATGCCAAACAGCGGCCACAGGGTGTTAATACCGCCCAACGGATCGACCACGCCCTGATGGAGGAAATACCCCCACGCCAGCACGCACAATGCCGTAGCAAGCAGGTTCGCTGGCAACGAATCGGTACGTTTCAGCTCTGGCGACACTACGCCCAACAAATCCTGCAACATAAAGCGCGCCGCACGGGTGCCCGCATCCACCGCCGTCAGAATAAACAGCGCTTCAAACAGAATGGCGAAGTGATACCAGAACGCCACATCCATCATGCCGCCCAACGCGCCATGTAAAATGTAGGCCATCCCTACCGCCAGCGTTGGCGCTCCGCCTGCGCGGGAGATAATGGATTGTTCGCCGACTTCATTGGCAATCTGGTGTAACGTATCCGGCGTGATAGCGAAACCCCAACTACTGACCACCTGCGCGGCAGAAGCTACGACATCCGCTGTCCCCGCTGGCGCCAGTACCGCCATCGGGCTATTCATCGCAAAGTAAACACCCGGATCGATAATACAGGCGGAGACCAGCGCCATAATGGCGACGAAAGATTCCATTAACATCCCGCCGTAGCCGATAAAGCAGGCCTGGCCTTCGTTGGCCAACATCTTCGGCGTCGTGCCGGAGGAGATGAGCGCATGGAAACCGGAGACCGCGCCGCAGGCGATGGTAATAAACAGGAACGGGAACAGGTCGCCCGTCCAGACCGGTCCGGTACCATCAACAAATTTGGTCAGCGCCGGCATAGTCAGCGTCGGACGCATAATCAGAATCCCGACCGCCAGACCGACAATCGTACCAATTTTCAGGAAGGTAGAGAGGTAATCACGCGGCGCGAGCAGCAGCCAGACCGGCAGTACCGCCGCGACAAAACCATAACCCACCAGCATCCAGGTAAGCTGCACGCCAGTAAAATCAAAGTACGGCGCCCAGGTTGGGCTTGCCGCCACCCATCCGCCGGAAATAATAGCGAAAATAAGAAATACCAGCCCAATGACCGACACCTCGCCGATGCGCCCCGGACGCAAATAACGCAAGTAGATGCCCATAAAAATCGCCAGTGGAATAGTGAACGCGACAGTGTACGTTCCCCACGGGCTATGGGTCAGCGCTTTCACCACGATCATCGCCAGGACGGCCAGAATGATCACCATGATCATAAAGCAGGCCACCAGCGCGATCACCCCTGCCGTCGCGCCCATCTCCTCTTTAACCAGCTCGCCAAGCGAACGCCCATCGCGCCGGGTCGAGACGAACAGCACCATAAAGTCCTGCACCGCTCCCGCCAGCACGACGCCCGCCAGCAGCCAGATCATCCCCGGCAGATAGCCCATCTGCGCCGCCAGTACCGGCCCGACCAGCGGACCTGCGCCAGCAATGGCCGCAAAATGGTGACCGAACAGCACTTTTTTATCGGTCGGGACATAATCCAGACCATCATTATGACGTACCGCGGGCGTCATACGCGTTGGGTCAACCGCCAGCACTTTTTTGGCGATATAGAGCCCATAAAAACGATACGCAATAAGATAGACACAGACCGACGCCACCACGATCCATAGCGCGTTGATCTGTTCCCCACGATTTAACGCAATATAGCCCAGGGCAAACGCACCCAATACTGAGAGCGCTGTCCAGACGAGGTATTTCCCTGATTTATTCATAGTTGTTGTCCGTTTGGGTGTTCCAGAGAGATGTTACATTTTGTTTCTATAACACCTTTACCGTAATTAACAACACAACAACATGATAAAACCGGATTGTTACCCATTTTTTACATTACAGTGTTAACCAGATCACTTCCTTTCTTCGTTAATGCTGCAATTGCATTTTACTTTGCCAGAACTATCCCATTACCGCCGTTCCCAGGCGACAGGTGCAGCAGCGCCTCCCCTGCTCGTCAAAGAGCGTAATTTCCCAGCTTTGATTCTGCCGCCCCAGATGCAGCGGCAGGCAAACGCCGCGTACTTTCCCCTGCGAGACGGCGCGGTGGTGGGTGGCGTTTAACTCGGTCCCGACCACGCACTGCCCGTCGCGGGTCATCAGATAACCCGCCATTGATCCTAACGTCTCCGCCAGCGCTGCCGATGCGCCGCCGTGTAGCAGACCAAACGGTTGATGAGTGCGGGCATCGACGGGCATTTCCGCCTCCAGCACTTCATCGCCCAGACGGGTGTAAACAATGCCCAGATGCGCCACCAGCGTGTTCTGACTGGTAGCGTTCAATTCATCCAGCGTTAAATGCCGTTTCCAGATCATCGTCAGGCTCCCAATGTTGAACCGCCGTCCACCACGATATCCTGCAAGGTAATGTGGCTGGCCAGATCGGAGGCAAGAAACAAAATGGTATTGGCTATCTCCTGCGGACGGGCGATTTTACCGAGCGGTATGCCGAGCTTAAACTGTTCGCCGAAACCGCGAATACGCTGCTGTTCGGCATCTTCGCTCACCCATAACGTGCGCTGCATATCGGTGTCAGTCGAACCAGGCGACACCACATTACAGCGCACCCCGCAGCCCGCCAGCTCCAGCCCTACGGTTAGCGCCAGGCTTTTCAGCGCCGCTTTAGAGGCGCCGTAAGCGCTCATACCGATACGCGGCGTATGCGCCGCATCTGAGGCTACGGTGACAATCGCTCCTCCCTGCTGACGGCGAAACTGCGCCATCGTCTGCGAAAACAGGTTAAATGCCCCGCCCACATTGACCGCAAATGTCTGCTGCCAGTCGTCGACGCTAAGCGCGTCGGTCGCTCCCATACGCAAAATACCGGCGGCGTTGACCAGCACATCCAGCCGCGGCGTTTTTTGCAACACACGCTGGCACACCTGCGCAACCTGTGCGGCATCCGCCACATCCATGACTTCGGTAGCAAAGGGATAATTCTCTTGCGTAAATTCGCGATCGAAGCCGATCACCCGCGCCCCGGCGTCGACAAACGCCAGCGCCGTCGCGTAACCGATCCCTTTCCCCGCCCCGGTCACCCATACCGTTTTGTCTGAAAAATCAATACAGGCCATTACTCTACCCCGCGAGAAAGCAGCGCCCACCAGGCGTCAATGGTCGGGTTTTTCGCCAGCATCACGAAGTCGATATCGCCGTGTACTTTACGCCAGCGCGCTGCCAGCCCCATCATGCGTACTGAATCCAGGCCATAATCAATCAGGTTTTCATCATCCAGCGGCTCGTCGGTCTCATCCAGCAACGGCAGAATCAACGCCCGCAGCGCCGCTTTACTGGCAGGAACCGGCGTCGGCAGCAGCGACTCGGTCATGACGACGCGACCGGAACGCCCCGCCACATAGTTCAGCGCCATCAGATGCTCTTCCCGGCTGAAATCCGCCAGCGCATCCGCCACCATAAACGGCTTAATGTCGCGCATAAACGCATCGGTAGCGGTGGTCATACAGCCAATATGCGCATACACGCCGGTAATGATGAGCTGATTGCGTCCGGTATCTTTTAACATCTGTTCCAGCGGCGAGCGGTGAAACGCGCTATAGCGCCACTTCACCAGCACCGTATCCGCCTCATCCGGCGTTAAGGCTTCTACCACCTTCTGCTGTTCCGGAGAGCGCGTCAGTCCCGGCCCCCACATATCATTGAGTAACGCGCGATCTTCATCGCTTTGCTCTTTCGGCTGAGCGGTGTAATAGACCGGGATATGATGTTCCTTACAGTACTGGCGCAGGGCGGCGATATTAGCAATCACCTGGTCCATCATTGGGCAGTTGCGGCCCCAAAAGCTGACAAAGTAATCCTGCATATCGTGGATGAGCAGCGCAGCGCGCTCCGGCTCAAATGCCCAGTTCACTTTGTTGGTCGGGATATCCAGTGCGGTGGGCAGCGCGTAAGACTGTAGTTTCGGGATTGCCATCTCTCTTTCTCCTTCAGAGCGGTGAACGTGACGCCAACCGCTAGCGTAATTGTTTTTTATCGACTTTACCAACCGGCGTCAGCGGCAGTGACGCAACGCACTCTACGCGATCCGGTAATTTAAATTCCGCCACGCCCTGCTCTCGCAGGAAACGGCGTACCTGTACCGCTCGCAGCGGCTCTTTTACCACCAGATATGCGCAACTTTTTTCTCCCAGCAGTTCATCTTCCATGCTGACCAGCGCCACATGGATCACCGCTGGGTGGCGCAGTAACAGGTTTTCTATCTCTTCGGCGGCTATCTTCTCGCCGCCCCGATTGATCTGATCTTTTTCACGCCCGTGAACGGTGATGTAACCGTCTTGATCAATGGAGATCAGATCGCCGGAACAGTAAAAACCGTTGGCGTCAAAGGCGCTGGCATTGTGTAGCGGACTGTTGAAATAGCCGCGAAAAGTATAGGGGCCGCGCGTCATCAGACGACCAATCTCGCCCGGCGGCAGTGGATTCCCGTCGGCATCCGCCACCCACACTTCGTCGTCCGGACACATGGGTCTTCCCTGAGTATTGATAATCCGTTCCGGACTATCGTCCAGCCGGGTATAGTTCACTAACCCTTCCGCCATGCCGAAGACCTGCTGCAACTGACAGCCAATTTCAGCCGGAATACGGGCGGCCAGCGTCGCAGAAAGCCGCGCGCCGCCAACCTGCAATAACCTTAATGACGCCAGCGGCGCATTACCGCCCCACTCCTGGATAGCCTGTAGCCATAGACTGACCGCGGGAGGCACCAGCGCCGTGGCATTAATCTGGTGTTTTTCGATCAGCGGGAAACAGAGCGTGGCGCTGGGATCGGTCGCCAGCACTACCGTTCCTTTGGCAAGAAAGACGCCCAGCGCGCCCGGCGAACTCATGGCGTAGTTATGCGCGGCGGGAATCGCGCACAGAAAACGCGTCTCCTCGTTAAAACCGCAAATCTCATTGCTACGGCGCACGCTGTAGTAATAGTCGTTATGGGTACGGGGAATAAGCTTTGGCGTGCCGGTAGTACCGCCGGAAAGCTGAAAGTAGGCCACTTCGTCAGCAGGTGATGGCGTGGCGGTGAAATCTTCCGCCGCCTGCCGCATCGCCGCGTCCAGGCTGTGATCGCCGTCGTCGTTGCGCAATAACACCACCCGCACAGAGCGGTGTTCAGCCACAAACGTGTTGAGAAAGTCCTCCCCGGCGAACAGCGTATGTTGGCGATCGGCAATCACCAGCGTCGGCGCGATCTGCATCGCATAGGCGTTAAGTTCGGTACGTTGATGGCTAAACAGCGCCAGAACGGGCGCTACGCCAAGCTTCAACAGGGCGAAAAAGGTGATATACAGTTCCGGTACATTCCCCAGTTGTACCAGAGCGGTTTCGCCAGGTTTGATGCCCTGACGGCGTAAACTGCAGGCCAGATTATCTGCGGCCTGGTTGAGCTGGCGATAGCTGAATGCGCGCTCGCCTTCAATGACCGCCGTCTTGTCGCTGCCAGCGTGGCGGGTCAGAATATCGGTCAACGGCACGTCTTGCCAGTAGCCTTTTTCACGATAACGGCGGGCAAATTCATCCGGCCAACGGGTGAAAGGTATACGCATCATCGTTCCTTAATGCAGTCCAAAAACGTTCAACATCGTAGAGAGCTTGACGCCGGTTTCCCGCCACTCGCCGACTGGCGAAGAGGCAGGGACAATCCCGGCGCCGGCGAACAGGCGCACCTGATTACCGTGCAATTTCGCACAACGAATCGTCACTACCCACTCGCCGTTTCCTTCGGCATCGCACCAGCCGACAATGCCGCCAAACAGTTCACGATCGAACGGTTCCAGTTCAGCAATCAGCTTTTTCGCGACCTGATGAGGGAAACCGCTTAACGCAGGCGTTGGATGCAGCAGACAGGCCAGCGTCAGCGCGTTTTCTCCGGCGTTGGCCTTGCCCTCAAACGGCGTACCGAGATGCCATAGCGTCGGCGTGGTGATCAACTGCGGAGAGGAAGGTAATTGCAGTTCCGTGCTGCGATCGCGCAGGATCTGCTTCATCGCCTGCGTCACCAGCTCATGTTCATGGCGATCTTTTTGTGAAGCCAGCAGTCGGTTTCCCGCCTCGCGATCCAGAACGTCATCGGGCTGTCGGCGTGCCGAGCCTGCTAACGGCAGCGAACTAAACCGCTCGCCCTCTTTGCGTATCAGCAATTCGGGGCTGGCGCCCAGCAGAACGCCGCCATCCGCCAGTGGCACATGGAAGTTGTAACTAACTGGATTCTGCGCAACCAGCCGCTCCAGCAATGCTCCGCTATCCACCGCTACATCAGTGGTGATATCTACCAGCCGGGAAAGCACCACTTTATCGACGTCTGGCGTGGCGGTCAGCATAGCCGCGCGTGCGACCATCGCTTCAAAAGCATCCTGCTCCGGAATCGCCTTTCGCGCCGTCACCGTCAGCGACTGATGGTCAGTAAAATAACGCGCCGTGCGCTGCTTTTGCTGGCGGGAAAAGGACTGCCACGCCATCGGGATAAATAGCGACGACGGCTGGCGGGTATCAAAGGGAATCGCCCCCACCAGGATAGGGTTGGCGATGCCCTGCGATTTGGCCTCGGCAAACTGCTGGCGCAATTTCTGCTGGAAAGGGCTATCCGGCGAATCTCCGGCAACCGCAGGCTCGGTATAACGGGCGAAGCACCCGGAAGTGGTAAAACTGCGATACGGCGACATGAAGAAAAAGCGATCGGGAGCAAGCGTTGCCATTGTCTCCTGAGCGTCCTCGGCCAGTGACATATCCATATCATCCTCCAATGATAAAGGCTTATATACACTTCATCTTTCAAGCTGCCTCTTTGTTGGCTGCGCTCAGAAACCCCGGTCACACAGTTATCTATGCCCGCTGGGATTTCTTCCCTTGCCGTTGCGATGCTTCTTGAATGATTTTGTGTATAATAATGATTATTATTTCTATTTTTAGTGCGCTAACCTAAGAGTAAAACGTCGCTCTGTCAACTCTGGTCATGAGTTAAATGGCACTAAGGCTTGCATCTCGCTGCCGCTGACATGAAAATGAGAAGCATTAACTTTATTAATAACAGGACGCTATTGTGAGACTCCCCGCCTTTTATCGTTGGCTGCTTTTAGTGGTTGGTATATCAATTTCAGGAATATCCTTAGCCCAGGACGCCGGTTGGCCCCGGCAAATCCAGGACAGCCGCGGCGTTCATACTCTGGACCACAAACCCGCGCGTATCGTCTCTACCAGCGTGACGTTGACAGGCTCGCTGCTGGCGATTGATGCGCCCGTCGTCGCCAGCGGAGCCACTACGCCGAATAACCGCTTTGCCGACGATCAAGGGTTTATGCGCCAGTGGAGCGACGTAGCAAAGGCTCGCCATGTCGCCCGGCTGTACATCGGCGAACCGAATGCCGAAACGGTCGCCGCGCAAATGCCGGATCTCATTTTGATTAGCGCCACCGGCGGCGACTCCGCGCTGGCGCTTTACGATCAGCTCTCCGCTATCGCGCCGACACTCGTCATCAATTATGACGATAAAAGCTGGCAGAGTTTGCTCACGCAACTTGGCGAGATCACCGGTCAGGAGAAACAGGCCGCCGCGCGAATAGCGGAATTTGAGGCGCAACTGACGACGGTTAAACAGCGAATCGCCCTGCCGCCGCAGCCGGTTAGCGCGCTGGTGTATACCCCTGCCGCGCATAGCGCCAATCTGTGGACGCCAGAATCAGCACAAGGCAAGCTATTGACACAGTTAGGCTTTACGCTGGCGACATTGCCCCGAGGGCTGCAAACCAGCAAAAGCCAGGGTAAGCGCCACGATATCATTCAGCTTGGCGGTGAAAATCTGGCCGCCGGGTTAAACGGTGAATCTCTTTTCCTGTTTGCCGGCGACAACAACGATGTTGCGGCCCTTTACGCCAATCCGCTGCTGGCGCACCTGCCAGCGGTGCAAAATAAGCGCGTCTATGCCCTGGGTACGGAGACGTTCCGTCTGGATTATTACAGCGCAACATTGTTGCTTAACCGGCTTGCCGCCCTGTTTTAGCCTTATCGGAGTCTTATCCGACTGACCAGACCGATTTTGTCAGTCGGATAAACGCCCCTTCATCAGCCAGCATCGCTAACCGGCGGCGTCTGGCGAAAACGGCGTAGCTCGCCCAGCACTAACAGCAGCAGCAAACCGATAATCACCAGCCCGAATCCACTCACGCTCGCGGAAGCGACCGGCGTCATCATTGCGCCAAGACCGCCTAACAGCGCCGCGCCGATAGCGTCTCCCGTGACGTTTTGCGCGGTCCACAGGCCATTCATTCGCCCCAGCATATTTTCCGGCGTCTGGGTTTGCAGCAGGGTGTATTGTAATAACGAACTGATGGCGCTAAGCCAGCCAAACAGCGCCAGACAGATAACACCTGCGATCCAGACCGGCATGATGGCGAACAGCCCCACCGCCAGAAAAGAACCGACTGTCGAAACCAGCATAATGAGCCCCGGACGAACGCTATGCGCCAGTTGTCCGCTGGTCAGCGCGCCAATGGCCGCCCCCAGCGGAATTGCCGCATACAGCAAACCGATTTGCGCCGCCGACATCTGCCAGCTCATCGCCAGCGCCGGATAGAGGACGCGTACCGCGCTTGCCATCGTCACCAGACCGCCAAGCAGCGCAATACCGCCGATAAGCGGACTGGCGAGCAAAAAACGAAATGCCGCCAGTAACGCGATAAAAGGATTTTCCCGCGGCTGCGGAGGAACAGGCAGTCGCGGCAGCGTCAGTAACGGCAATAGCGTAATAAACGTCCCGGCGGCCGCCAGCCCATAGTTCCAGGCTACGCCGCCGCTGGCAAGCAATATGCCCCCCAACATCGGGGAAATAACCGATCCCAGACGTACCGTCAGCATGGTAATCGCGCCGGCCTGCATCAGATTTTCTCTTCCGACCAGCGCTGGCGTCGCCGCCAGTAACGCGGTCATGCCCAGAGACGCGAAAAAGCCGTCCCACAGGCCAAGGAGATATATCGCCAGCAATGACGGTTCCGGCAACAGCGCGTTCACGCACAGGCCAATAAAGCCAATACCGCAAGTACCGCGCGCCAGCAGAGTCACCTTTTTGCGTTCGTAGCGATCGGCCAGCACACCGCCCACCATTAAGCCAATAAACATGGCGCCGCCGGTTAACGTTACCGACAGCCCTACCTGCCAGGTGGAGTGCGTCATCATTTGGATCTGTACCGGAACCGCCACGCCAAGCAGCCCCAGCGAGACAATAGAGATAAAACGGGCCAGAAATACTGCGCGAAATTCAGGGTGCGTCTTCAACAGGCTGAGATTGAGCAGCCAGGATTGTCGATTCATTACAACGCCTTAATGCGAGTTTTTTTAAATATCCATTCAATGGCTGCACATGCTAACATAACCAAATAAGATAGATAACGATAATTACTATCATTATCAGGGAAGTTACTATGTCATGCTCGTTTTCCGTGACGCGCGCGTTTGCCGTGCCCGGATTGTTGTTATTACTGAGTCTCGCCGCGGTTTTAAGCCTGGTCATTGGCGCGAAACCGCTGCCCGCCGCCGTCGTGCTGGAGGCGTTCACCGGCGTGTGCCAAAGCGCCGATTGCACCATCGTCCTGGATGCGCGTTTGCCGCGTACGCTGGCCGGATTACTGGCAGGCGGCGCGTTGGGCCTCGCCGGGGCGCTCATGCAAACACTTACTCGCAACCCGCTCGCCGACCCGGGGATTCTGGGCGTTAACAACGGCGCCAGCTTCGCCATTGTACTGGGCGCGGCGCTGTTTGGTTTCTCCACGCCGCTGGAGCAGCTTTTCATGGCATTTAGCGGCGCGCTTATCGCATCGCTGATTGTCGCCTTCACCGGTAGTCAGGGCGGCGGCCAGTTAAGCCCGGTCCGCCTGACACTGGCGGGCGTGGCGCTTGGCGCGGTACTGGAAGGATTGACCAGCGGCATCGCGCTGTTAAATCCAGAGGTCTATGATCAGCTTCGCTTCTGGCAGGCGGGATCGCTGGACATTCGTAGCCTGCAAACGTTGAAAGTCGCGCTCGCGCCCGTGGTTATCGCTGGGATCGTGGCGCTATTTCTGAGCCGAGCGCTGAACAGCCTGAGCCTCGGCAGCGATACCGCGACGGCGCTGGGGAGTAAAGTGGCGCGCACCCAACTTATCGGTTTACTGGCGATTACCGTCTTGTGCGGCAGCGCAACGGCGCTGGTCGGCCCTATCGCCTTTATTGGTCTGATGATGCCGCATATGGCGCGTTGGCTGGTGGGCGCAGACCACCGCTGGTCGCTGCCAGTGACGCTACTGGCCACCCCTGCTCTGCTGCTTTTTGCCGATATTATTGGTCGTCTGTTGGTGCCGGGCGAACTCCGGGTATCGGTCGTCAGTGCGTTTATCGGCGCGCCGGTACTTATCTTTCTGGTACGCCGTAAATCGAACGGAGGCGGCCTGTGATGTTTCTTTCTCGTCGGCTTATCGTAAGTTGCCTGCTTCTGGCGGCTGGCTGCTTCGCCATTGGCTTATGGAGTCTGCAAAGCGGCGCCGTGCCTCTTGAGACCGGGCAGATTATTGCCGCGCTGCTGGGCGACGCGCCGCGTAACATCACCCTTGTCGTAACCGAATGGCGACTACCGCGCGTATTAATGGCGCTGCTGATTGGCGCTGCGCTTGGCGTCAGTGGCGCGATTTTTCAGTCGTTGATGCGTAACCCGCTAGGCAGCCCTGATGTGATGGGCTTTAATACCGGCGCCTGGAGCGGCGTACTGGTCGCAATGGTCCTGTTTGGCCAGCATCTTACCGCGATCGCGCTGGCGGCAATGGCGGGCGGTATCGTCACGTCATTGATTGTCTGGCTGCTCGCCTGGCGTAACGGGATTGAAACTTTCCGGCTGATTATCATCGGTATCGGCATCCGCGCGATGTTAGTCGCCTTTAATACCTGGCTTCTGTTGCAGGCGTCGCTGGAAACGGCGCTCACCGCCGGCTTATGGAACGCCGGGTCGCTCAACGGTCTGACATGGGCAAAAACCTGGCCTTCAGCGCCGCTGATTATTGTAATGCTGACAGGCGCCGCGCTACTGGTGCGTCGTATGCGGCTGCTGGAGATGGGCGATGACAGCGCCTGCGCGCTGGGTGTTAGCGTGGAGCGGTCACGCCTGATGCTGATGCTGGTGGCGGTGTCGCTCACCGCTGCGGCAACGGCACTGGCAGGCCCCATCTCGTTTATTGCCCTTGTCGCGCCGCACATCGCCCGCCGTCTTAGCGGCACAGCGCACTGGGGATTAACCCAGTCGGCGCTGTGCGGCGCATTATTACTACTGGCCGCCGATGCGTGCGCGCAGCAACTGTTTATGCCTTATCAGCTTCCAGTGGGCGTGGTCACCGTCAGCCTCGGCGGTATTTACCTTATCGTCTTGTTAATTCAGGAGTCCCGCAAAAAATGACCGAATCCGTAGCCCGTTTGCGCGGCGACCAGTTAACGCTGGGTTATGGCAGCTATACCGTCGCAAAAAACCTTAATGTTTCGATTCCGGACGGCCATTTTACCGCCATCATCGGCCCTAACGGCTGCGGCAAGTCAACGTTGCTACGCACGCTAAGCCGTCTGATGACGCCTGTTGACGGCCATGTCTGGCTGGATGGCGAACAAATACAGCGTTACGCCAGTAAAGAGGTGGCGCGGCGCATCGGATTGCTGGCGCAAAACGCTACCACGCCGGGCGATATCACCGTACAAGAGCTGGTCGCCAGAGGGCGGTATCCGCATCAGCCGTTATTTACCCGCTGGCGTAAGGAAGATGCCGATGCCGTCGCCAGTGCCATGCGTGCAACAGGTATCACCTCACTAGCGGCGCAAAGTGTAGACACTCTGTCCGGCGGCCAACGTCAGCGGGCGTGGATAGCCATGGTGCTGGCGCAGGAAACATCCATCATGCTGCTGGATGAGCCGACAACGTGGCTGGATATTAGCCATCAAATTGATTTGCTGGAGTTGTTAAGCGATCTCAACCGCGAAAAAGGTTATACGCTCGCCGCCGTCCTGCACGACCTGAATCAGGCCTGCCGATACGCCACGCATTTGATTGCATTACGCGAAGGTAATATTGTCGCACAGGGCGCGCCGAAAGAGATTGTTACCGCAGAGCTTATCGAAAAAATCTATGGGCTGCGCTGTATGATTATCGACGATCCGGTTGCCGGTACGCCGCTGGTGGTACCGTTGGGGCGGCGATAGTCGCCCACACAGATGACAAAGCCGGATATCGCTATCCGGCTTTTCGGGTAAATCAGACTAACCGTTCATCTATCGCCAGCGCGTTTTCCATTTTACGTGAGACCATCGCGTGACGCAGTAATACGCCGCCGCAGGCCATCATACCGCCAATCAACGCCGCCAGGATAATAATGACCGCTTTACCCGGGCCATCTTTTTTCACTGGCAGAGACGGCGACAGTTGATATTTAAACGGGGTAAACTTCACGTCACTCACATTCATTGCCGCCAGTTGTTCAACATGGTATTGACGGTTACGCAAATCACCGTCGATCTCAGCCACGTCCGTTACCCCTTTCTCAATTTCCAGTTTGCGGGAAATACCATCCGCGCCGAGAGAAATAGAAAAATCCGGATCATCTTTTACCGCCTGACCATTGCTGTAAACCGGTCTCTTAATACCGGCGGCGTTGGCGATTTCCAGCGAATAATGAAGACGTTGAATATTGGCATCAAGCTGATTTTTGAGACGCACCCGATCCATCGCCAGCTTTTCCTGCTCATAGCGGGTTTTGATTTCCAGCTGGTTACGAATATTTTCCAGCGTCTCTTTCACGACGATATCGGAGATGTACTGAATATAGCCAGCCAGCACTTTTTGCGCTTCTTCCCGCGTCGGCGCGGTAAAACTCAGCGTCCACGACGTGAATAACGACGTTTCATTTTTCTTGCCGACATTACTGTCCACCGCTTTCATTTTTTCGCTCAGCAGGACAATCGCCCGGTGAAGATCCTGCTCGTCTATTTGCGCGCCTTTTAATTGATCCATGACATACGGAGAAGAACGAAGATATTCTTCCAGCAGCGAGGGCGAGCTAAACTTTTTAATAAACAGATTAAATACGCTGCCCCGATCAACGCTTACCTCCATATCCAACACGCGCAGCGCGGTCAACGTTCTCTCCAGCCCCTGCCACTGTACCGACTCCGCCGGTGTGACAATCGCCTGGCTAGTCCATTTTTGCGGCAGCAGAAAGGACAGAAGCAACCCCACGCACGCAAAGGCGAAAACGGTAGCAAGAATACGACGTTTCGCCTGCCATAACACCTCTATAAGGCTAAACAAATCGATTTCATGACTGTTGGTGGGCGGCAGTGAATAACCTACAAGTGACTGATTTTTTTCTTGTTTTACATTAAGAGATGGCATGCCGTATGACCTGAAAACTTTATCCAATGAAAGAACACATTCCTGTCAGAGATTCTAACAGCAAGTCAGAATTATCCGAAACAATCTTTACGCGCCAGTGCCCGAAAAGCTAAATATTCGGAATTAAACTTGCCTGTAGCATGTATCACTTATGTTAAAAGAATTAATAGTTGCAATAAAAAACCCATAATAATTAGTAATTATTATGGGTTTCAGGATTTAATTTGTTAAAGACAGAAACAACGCCCGTTATTTATTAATAAGTTCGCTGATGATGGGCCCGATAGTTTCAAAAGCGGAGGGAGAAATAATATCTACATGCGCGCACGGCTGGCGATAAATAGCCAACGACGCTATCCACGGCGACCAGCTCTGTTCAGGCGATACGCCTTCCGGCACCGTTTTATCCGCCACAAAGAGCGTAGCATGTCCATCAAACGGTACGCTATGCGCCGTCGTCAGCAAACGGACGGCATCCGCATAATTGCCTTCAATGGCGGTAAATAAGGCGTCGGAGGCATTTCCCTGCTGCGCGGCGACAAACGCAGCGCGTTCACGTTCAATTTCCGCCAATACGTCCGGATTGAGGCCATTCGCCTCTTTTTCCCGCCAGTTTTGCGTTTCCGGCGGCCAGGTGTCCAGTAACCCCAAAAACGCCACGGTTTCGCCGCGCGCGCACAACCGGGCGGCGATCCCTTGCGCCAGCGTCCCGCCCAGCGAATAGCCTAATAAATAATAAGGGCCATGCGGCTGCCGGGCGAGCAAAGTCGCCAGATGATGTTCACATACCTCATCAAGGGTGGTTGCGGTTTGCATAGGGCCAGCGGGGCGCGGCGACTGAATCCCCATAATCGACCACGACGGGCTGAGATAGCGTGATAATACGCTAAATTGCCAGGCGAACCCCGACGCCGGATGGAAACAAAATAACGTTGGACCATCGCTTTCACGCAGCGGCAACAGCGGCCCGAACCCCAGATTGCGCGAGCGTTCGTCATCGTCAGTATCGAGCAGCTTACTTAACTGCGCCACGTCAGACGCCACCATCACCTGCCCCGGCGTCACCTGGCGGTTAAACGTCTGGCTTAGCTGCGCGGCCAGTTTCATCGCCAGCAGCGAGTGTCCGCCCAGCGCAAAGAAATCACTTTCAACGTCGTTAATCTCACAGCCCAGCAGGCGGGAAAACGCCGCGGCGACAGCAATCTCCGTTGCGGACTGCGGCGCACGCCCTTTCACGCGCGGCGTCAGGTCCGGCAGCGGCAGGGCTTTGCGATCCAGCTTGCCATTAGCGCTAAGCGGCAAACCGGCAAGTTGCAACAACACAACCGGCACCATATGCGCGGGAAGTTTTTGGCGTAATTTTTCCTGCAGCGCCGGTAAATCCAGCGGCAAACCGGAGTGCGACACCAGATAGCCGACCAGTTGCCGGGCATCCCCGCCCGTCGCCGCCGCCTGATTAAAGACGCAGGCATGTGCTACCGCCTGTTCAACATCCGGCAGCGTTTGCATGACGCGGTCAATCTCGCCCAGTTCAATACGTTGCCCCCGAATTTTGAGCTGATCGTCGCTGCGCCCCAGGTACTCCACCGCGCCGGAATCCAGCCAGCGCGCCACATCTCCGGTACGGTACATCCGTTCGCCTGGCGCAAAAGGATCGGCGATAAAACGGCTGGCGGTAAGATCCGGACGCCCCAGATAGCCCTGCGCCAGTTGGATACCGGTAAGATAGAGATCGCCAGCCACGCCCGGCGGCACCGGCTGCATATGCGCATCGAGAATACGTAAACCGGTATTCCAGACGGGATAACCAATCGGGATGCTGTTGCCGTCAACAGCCGCCAGCTCATCGCCACAGGCCGGATACCAGCTCACATCCACCGCGGCCTCCGTTGGCCCGTACAGATTGTGTAGCGGCGCGTTGGTTAACGTCTCCCATTCGCGGCACAGCGCCGTCGGCAGGGCCTCGCCGCTACAGAAAACGCGCGTTAAGGAAGCGCAGCTTTTCCCCGCCGACGCTGGCGTGAGCGAGGCAATAAAGGCCGCCAGCATCGACGGCACAAAATGAGTGGTCGTGACGCCGTATTGCGCAAAGAACCGCTGCATCGCGAGCGGGTCGCGGTGCGCTTCCGGCTCGGCCATCACCAGTTTCGCCCCGGCGATAAACGGCCAGAAAAACTCCCATACTGAGACGTCAAAACTGCACGGCGTTTTTTGCGCTACTACATCATCCGCCGTCAACGGATAGTGAGCCTGCATCCACAGCAGCCGGTTGACTATCGCCGTTTGTCCCACCATCACCCCTTTCGGCCTGCCCGTCGAGCCAGAGGTGAAAATGATGTAAGCGGTATGATGCGGTAACGACAGCACCAGCGGAGTGGCGTCACTGACCGGTAGCGGTTGGCTATAACACAAATATTCCATCCCCGGAATATCGTGAAAGCGCGCCAGCTGCGCCTGAGTCGTAATTAATAGTTTCGGCTGCGCATCTTCCAGCATCATTCGCAGCCGATCGTCAGGATAACCGGTATCCAGCGGCAGCCAGGCGGCGCCCGCCTCGACAATGCCATGCAGCGCTAAGGTCAGGAAAACCGACCGCGGTAACGCCACCGCCACGCTATCGCCAGGCTGAACGCCGCGTTCCCGCAGCGCGTACGCCAGCGCCACAACCTGTTCGCGCATTTCACGGTAGGTAAAGTGATAATGCGCATCTGCCAACGCGGAAGCCTCTGGCGTTTTTTGCGCCTGCTGCGCCACCAAATCGCTAAGCGTGGCGGCGGGAATCGTTACCGCCGTATTATTAAGGTGTGCTAATTGCGTTTGTTCTTCCGCCAGCAGCATTTGCGCATCGCCGCAGCGCAGCGCCGGGTTATCCGCAAACTGCGTGATAAGCGCCATCAATCGTAAGGCATGGCGGGAGAGCGTGGCATCATCGTAACGCTGTGCATTCGCCAGCAATTCAATATCCAGACCGCCGTTTTCATCCGGAAAAAGCGCCAGTTCAAGATCGTTAACCGGCCCCGTCGCCAGGGTATGGGTTTGCGCCTGTATGCCAGGAAGATCCAGATGATAATCAAACACTTTTATATTGAGCACCGGGCCAAATAGCGGCGTCTCCCCTGCGGCTCGCCCGCTATCGCGTACAATCTGTTCGGCGTCGTAACGCTGGTGGCGGCGCATCTTCTTTAACTGCGCCGCAAGACGCTTCGCCAGCGTTGGCAGATCTTCCGTCGCATGAAGGTTAATCGCCAGCGGCAACACGTTAAGGACAGGCCCGGTCGCCGTTAACGCCGCCGAACCCATCCGCCGCATAAAGATAAATCCGGCGGCATAATCCATACGCCCGCATAATCGTCCCAGCCACAACGTCACCAGCGCCAGGGCAAGATCCGCTCGCGGTATCTCAGGCATGTGCGCCGCCAGTTGGCGAAACGCCCCCGCCGGCGCGTTCAATTTCATACGTAGAATATCCGCGCTCGCCGACCGCCCCGGCAACGGCGCGGCAGACATTGACGCCGGCGGCGGCAGCTCGCGGCGCTGCTGCGCCCAGAAGGCGCCGTCACGCTGCCAGGCCTCGCTCTGGCGATAGCGCTGATATTCCTCGACCACATCCGCAAAGGGGGTAAAAGGCGACTCCGGCGTAGGAGCGTCGCTCTGCCAGGCGCGATAAATCGCCGCAATCTGGCGAGTTATCGCCAGGAAGCTAAAGCCATCCACCAGCAAATGGTGATAGCGCTGATACCAATACCAGCGGGTATCATCAATGCGGATTAACTGGTGAAACGCCAGCGGCTTACCGCTATCTGCGCGCAGGTTTTGCCGTAAATCCGCCTGCATTAACGCCAGCGCCGCGTGATGCGGATCGGGATGGTCGCGTAAATCGGCAATCGGGGGCTCGCCGAAGGTGTGCTCAGGATCTATCCATTGCCAGACCTCGCCGTTCTCTTCGGTAAAACGCATCCGTAGCGTATCCGCCTGTTGCATCCCTACCGCTACCGCTTTTGCCAGCAAGGCGGCATCCAGCTCGCCATTCAGTTCCACATAGTGCGCCACGCTCCAGGCGGAGGGTAAATCAGAGAGTTTTTCCGCCATCCAGATCCCCGGCTGAGCGGCGACTAACGGTAAACGCTGCGTCATTTCGCCTCCTGCTTATCGGCATAATGCGCCGGATTCAGTGTTGTCCAGCGCGTATTAAGCCACTGCTGGCACGCGTCCTGCGATTGCGGTTCGCATACCACGTCCCAGCCTGCGGGAAGCGTGCACGCCGCTGGCCAAAGGCTGAATTGACGCTGCGCATTTTGCAGGATGTAAAACTGTCCCTGCGGATTATCGAAGGGATTACTGAATTCCATACTCAACTCCTGTCATGGACATGTGCCCGGTTAAAGCGTGTCGATAAGCGTCTGCCAAAGCAGCATCAGCCCTTGCGTTAGCCCGCCGCGCCAGCAAAGCGCATCGTGTCCGCCGTCAACCTGACGCCAGAAAATGGACTGCTGCGAAGTATTCAGTTGGGCATAAAGCGCCTGATTCGCCTGAAACACGATCTGCTCACGCACGCCGGCTTCCAGTACGATACGCAGTCCGCGCGCACATAATGCGCCGGTTTTCAGCCGGGTAATGACTTCCCCCTCCGGCGGGGTGATGCGATGAGGCCACCAGAACGATCCTGACTGGCTTAGTACACAGCCAAAACGCGTCGGCCAGTTCAGGCCGGCATACAGCGCCGACAGGCCGCCAAAGCTCTGTCCGGCGACCACCGTTCGCCCGGCATCATCGCTAAAAGGCGTCACGGCTCTGACTTGCGGCAACAGTTCCTGCTGCACTGCCAGCCAGAAGTCGGCATTGCAGGTCAACTCCTGGCTGCGGTGGTGAGTATCAATCGCGTCAATCAGCAGATAGACGGCACCGGGAAGCAGGCGTTGATGAGTCAGCGAGGCAAGCGCGGGCCAGACGGGCATATTTTCCGCCCAGAATTGACCGTCCAGCAGAATAGCCAACGGTCTTTCCTCCGGCGCCTCGTCTCCGGTCGTCAATATCCATACGCGGCGGGAGTTACCCAGACGTGCGCTATGCCACTGCATCATCAAAGGCGGCGAGTACGGCGTTTCAGGACGATCCCATCCCGGCTGAAGGGGCGCATCCGGCATTTCCAGCGCTGAAACCGCATGACCACGTCCTCCCCGCCAGCTTTGCGAATTAAGCGGGTCGGCAATCGCCTGCGGTAATAGCTGTCGCCAGCCTTCACGCAGTGCGTTCCGATCGGGCGTTTCGCCCGGCGCAAAAGCGGCAAAAACGTCATCGCGTTCGGTAGGAATAAAACAGTAGCTGCCGCGCCAGTTAGCGCTAAGCGCCGTACTCCAGCGCCAGACATCCGTTCCGGCAATACGCGCCATCGTCTGAGGCTGCGCGTTTTGATGATGATCGGTTACGCCAGTGATGTAGACCCAGACACGCCGTATCGGGGAGTGTGTTTCGTTTCCCTGCGGGTCGCGCCACCAAAAAGTGACCCGATAATTTCCGTCTTTTTCCCGTATCCATTCCGGCCCGGTTTTCGTCCTCCACCAGGCCTTACTTCCCGTTGCCAGCGCCTCTTTCATTATAACTCTGTGTTTATTATGAATTTTGTATATAAAAGGTGAAATATATTGATAATATTATTGATAACTATTTGCATTTGCAATAGCGTATTGTCGCGCTATGGGACGCGCGAACACAATTTCACCACCCGGCCAATGCCTTTGACGGGCGCTTTGGCTTATGTGGCTAAAGAAAAGCAGGATATACAATGAACAAGAAGATTCATTCCCTGACCTTACTGGTCAATTTAGGGATTTACGGGGCCGCTCTGCCCGTGATGGCGGAAGACAAAACCGATAGCGCTGCGCTCACCAATGAAGACACCATCGTGGTGACCGCTGCCCAGCAAAACCTACAGGCGCCAGGCGTATCCACCATCACCGCCGATGAGATCCGCAAAAATCCGCCCGCGCGCGACGTGTCAGAAATCATCCGCACCATGCCGGGCGTGAACCTGACCGGCAACTCCACCAGCGGTCAGCGCGGGAATAACCGCCAAATCGATATTCGCGGCATGGGGCCGGAAAACACCCTTATCCTGATGGACGGTAAACCCGTCACCAGCCGTAACTCGGTGCGCCTGGGCTGGCGCGGCGAACGCGATACCCGTGGCGATACCGCGTGGGTGCCGCCGGAGATGATCGAACGCATTGAAGTGCTGCGTGGCCCTGCCGCTGCACGCTACGGTAACGGCGCGGCGGGTGGCGTGGTCAATATCATTACCAAAAAAGGCGGTAGCGAGTGGCACGGCTCCTGGAATACCTATTTCAACGCGCCGGAACATAAAGACGAAGGCGCGACCAAACGCACTAACTTTAGCCTGAACGGCCCGCTGGGCGGGGATTTCAGCTTCCGTCTGTATGGCAACCTCGACAAAACGCAGGCGGATGCGCGTAATATTAACCAGGGGAATCAGTCTGAACGTACCGGGAGTTACGCCGACACGTTACCAGCCGGACGCGAGGGGGTCATTAACAAAGATATCAACGGCGTGGTTCGTTGGGATTTTGCTCCGCTTCAGTCTCTGGAGCTGGAGGCCGGTTACAGTCGCCAGGGCAACCTCTATGCCGGCGATACTCAGAACACCAATACGAACCAACTGGTGAAAGATAATTACGGAAAAGAGACAAACCGCCTCTATCGGCAGAACTACTCTCTGACCTGGAACGGCGGCTGGAATAATGGCGTAACCACCAGTAACTGGGTGCAATACGAACATACCCGTAACTCCCGGATGCCGGAAGGCCTGGCAGGCGGCACCGAAGGAATTTTCGATCCCAAAGCATCGCAAAAATATGCCGATGCCGATTTGAATGACGTCACCCTACACAGCGAAGTGAGCCTTCCTTTCGATCTGCTGGTAAATCAAAACCTGACGCTGGGTACCGAATGGGCCCAACAGCGTATGAAAGACGAGCTCTCCAACTCGCAAACCTTTATGGGGGGAAATATCCCGGGTTACAGCAGTACCAATCGTAGCCCCTATTCAAAAGCGGAAATTTTCTCTCTGTTTGCTGAAAACAACATGGAACTGACCGACAGCACTATGCTGACGCCGGGGCTACGTTTCGATCATCACAGTATTGTGGGGGATAACTGGAGCCCGTCGCTGAACCTGTCGCAAGGTCTGGGGGATGACTTTACTCTGAAAATGGGGATCGCCCGCGCTTATAAAGCCCCGAGTCTGTACCAGACTAACCCAAACTATATTTTGTACAGTAAAGGTCAGGGTTGCTACGCGACTGGCGCGGGTACCGGCATCGGCTGCTATATGATGGGTAACGATGATCTGAAAGCCGAAACCAGCATCAATAAAGAGATCGGTCTGGAATTTAAACGCGATGGCTGGCTGGCCGGCATCACCTGGTTCCGCAATGATTACCGCAATAAGATTGAAGCGGGTACGGTGCCGTTGCAGCGTATCAACAACGGCAAAACGGATGTTTATCAGTGGGAGAACGTGCCGAAAGCGGTCGTTGAAGGTCTGGAAGGCACGTTAAACGTACCGGTTAGCGACACCGTCAACTGGACGAATAACGTTACGTATATGCTGCAGAGTAAAAACAAAGAGACCGGCGAACGCCTGTCGATTATTCCACAGTACACGCTTAACTCAACCCTGAGCTGGCAGGTACGTCAGGACGTTTCTCTGCAATCAACCTTCACCTGGTACGGCAAACAAGAGCCGAAGAAATATGATTATCAGGGTAACCCCGTTACCGGAACAGATAAGCAAGCGGTCAGCCCATACAGTATTGTTGGCCTGAGCGCGACCTGGGACGTGACCAAAAATGTCAGCCTGACCGGTGGCGTGGATAGCCTCTTTGACAAACGTCTGTGGCGTGAAGGTAACGCGCAAACCGTCAGGGATACTCAAACTGGCGCTTATATGGCGGGCGCTGGCGCGTACACCTATAACGAACCAGGACGTACGTGGTATATGAGCATTAATACCCATTTCTGATGGCAACCTTCCCTCCCTCATTCGGGGAGGGAATTGGCAAAAACGATGCTGACATCTCATTTTCCCCTTCCCTTTGCCGGACACAGGCTGCATATCGTCGACTTTGATGCGAGCAGCTTTCGCGAACACGACCTGCTATGGCTACCTCATCACGATCGGCTCCGGTCTGCCGGACGCAAGCGTAAAGCTGAACATCTGGCAGGCCGCATTGCCGCCGTTCATGCGCTACGCGAGGTGGGCGTCAGGACAGTGCCCGGTATGGGCGACAAGCGACAGCCGCTATGGCCGGACGGCCTATTTGGCAGCATCAGCCACTGTGCGACAACGGCGCTGGCCGTCATATCCCAACAGCGTATCGGCATTGATATAGAAAAAATCATGAGTCAACACACGGCGACAGAGCTGGCGCCGTCCATTATTGATAGCGATGAGCGCCAAATTCTCCAGGCGAGCTCGCTCCCTTTTCCGCTTGCCCTGACGCTGGCTTTCTCCGCCAAAGAGAGCGTTTATAAAGCCTTTTCAGACCGCGTCACGCTCCCGGGATTCGATAGCGCAAAAGTTACCTCGCTTACCGCCACGCACATCTCGTTACATCTGCTGCCAGCCTTTGCCGCCATGATGGCTGAACGTACCGTCCGTACAGAATGGTTTCAACGTAGCAATAGCGTTATTACTCTTGTTTCTGCAATAACGCGCTTTCCCCACGACAGGAGCGCTCCCGCTTCTATACTTAGCGCAATCCCCCGATAAATGAGATCGCTATGGCGCTGAATGATTTTCACGTTTCTGAACCTTAATACGCTTGGTATTGAGCTGGAGATGCAGGTGATCAATCCACCTAGCTACGATTTAAGTCAGGACTCTTCTACGCTGATCGACGCCGTTAAGCCCCAACTTACTGCGGGAGAAATTAAGCACGATATCACCGAAAGTATGCTGGAGATGGCCACGGGCGTCTGCCGCGATATTGACCAGGCGGCGGCCCAACTTTCTGCCATGCAGCACGTTATTTTACAGGCGGCGTCGGAACACCATCTCGGCATTTGCGGCGGCGGTACGCACCCTTTTCAAAAATGGCAGCGTCAGGAGGTCTGTGATAATGAGCGCTATCAACGCACGCTGGAAAATTTCGGCTACTTAATTCAACAGGCGACGGTTTTCGGCCAGCATGTCCACGTCGGCTGCGCGAATGGCGACGATGCGATTTATCTTTTACACGGGCTGTCGCATTTTGTGCCGCACTTTATTGCGCTCTCCGCCGCGTCTCCCTATATGCAAGGATCTGACACCCGTTTTGCCTGCGCGCGCCTGAATATTTTTTCCGCTTTTCCCGATAACGGTCCCATGCCGTGGGTCAGTAACTGGCAAGAGTTTGCCGGACTATTTCGCCGTCTGTCTTACACCACGATGATCGACAGCATCAAAGATTTGCACTGGGATATCCGCCCCAACCCGGCCTTTGGCACGGTAGAAGTTCGGGTGATGGATACGCCGCTCACCCTTGATCGTGCCATCAATATGGCAGGGTTGATTCAGGCGACCGCGCACTGGCTGCTGACCGAGCGTCCCTTTAAACCGCAGGAACAAGACTATCTGTTATATAAATTCAACCGTTTTCAGGCTTGCCGCTATGGTCTGGAGGGCGTGATAACCGATGCCTATACCGGCGACCGCCGTCGCCTGGCAGATGATACGCTGCGTCTGCTGGACAACGTTACCCCCTCTGCGCGCAAGCTGGGCGCCGACAGCGCCATTGACGCGCTACGTCTGCAGGTGAAAAAAGGCGGTAACGAAGCGCAATATATGCGGGAGTTTATTGCCGACGGCGGATCGCTGATAGGTCTGGTACAAAAACATTGTGAAATCTGGGCGGGACAATAGACAGCATATTTGCCTTACCAGGCGATATCCCGGACAATGGCGTTTTAACTTACGTTTAACAAAGCCATGAAACACCCGCTTGAATCATTGATGACCGCTGCCGGTATTTTGCTGATGGCGTTGCTCTCCAGCCTGCTGCTGCCCGCCCCTTCGCTCGGCCTTGCGCTGGCGCAAAAACTGGTCGGGATCTTTCATCTTATGGATCTCAACCAGCTTTATACTTTGTTGTTTTGTTTATGGTTTCTGTTGCTCGGCGCGCTGGAATATTATGTCATTCGCTTTATCTGGCGGCGCTGGTTTTCGCTGGCCGATTAAACATTTCAATGCGTACGACCATGCTTTTCTTTACGATAAGCGCCTGGCGGCAGGTTGAACGTGCGGGTAAAAATGCGCGTAAAGGTTTGCTGCGAATCAAAACCATACTTGAGACAAATATCATACACCTTCTGGTCGGTGTCGCGCAGGTCGCGCGCCGCCAGTTTTAGCTTCCGTTCACGCACGTAGCGCCCCAGACTCTCCCCTTTGTACTGCATAAAAAGGCGCTGCAGGTGCCACTTGGAATACCCCGCATGACGGGCAATATCATCAATACGTAACGGCTGATTCAAATTATCATCAATCCACTCGACAATCGTGTCGATAACCTGAGCGGAAATGGTCATCGTGCTCTCCCCTCTATCAAACTCGTCAGCGGCTCCCGCACCGCACATTTACGGCAACAGCAATAAGCATAGTAATAACCACACAAATTGTGAGATAGCTTATCGCATGGCCTGCAATAGGCTTTTCTACCACTTCATGCGGCAGCCCTTGATTATGAGTGAGTAAGCACTCATTATAGAAAGCAAAGATACGCCGTCAAGGTACTTTTCAAAGGTTGACATTCACCGTTGCGACGCGACAACGGGCATGATTCAATCATGTTTTTCCAGACATAAGGGTAACGTGTAGTGGCTCGTCCGAAGAGTGAAGACAAAAAACAAGCATTACTGGAAGCGGCAACCCAGGCGATAGCGCAATCCGGTATCGCCGCCTCAACGGCGGTGATTGCGCGTAACGCAGGTGTTGCAGAAGGAACATTGTTTCGCTATTTCGCGACCAAAGATGAGCTGATTAACACGTTGTATTTGCATTTAAAGCAGGATCTCTGCCAGTCAATGATAATGGAGCTGGATCGATCCATTACCGATGCCAAAACGATGACCCGCTTTATCTGGAACAGTTACATCAGTTGGGGTCTGAACCATCCCGCGCGCCACCGGGCGATCCGTCAACTGGCCGTCAGCGAAAAGCTCACCAAAGAGACGGAACAACGGGCCGACGATATGTTCCCCGAATTGCGCGATTTATGTCATCGTTCCGTTTTGATGGTGTTTATGTCGGATGAGTACCGCGCCTTCGGCGACGGCCTTTTTCTGGCGCTGGCTGAAACAACAATGGATTTCGCCGCGCGCGATCCCGCTCGCGCTGGCGAATATATTGCGCTGGGATTCGAAGCGATGTGGCGCGCGCTGACTCGCGAGGAGCAATAATGGACGGTCAAACACTGCACGCCTGTGCAAAACGCTTTGCGCTGGAACTGCCTTTTACCGAACACTGCTGGCCTTTCGGCCCACAGTACGATGTGTTTAAAGTCGGCGGCAAAATATTCATGCTGTTCACTGAACATCACTGTCGCCCAGTGGTAAACCTGAAGTCGGATCCCCAAAAATCCCTGGTAAATCAACAAATTTACCCCAGCATTGCGCCAGGCTATCACATGAATAAGAAACACTGGATTTCAGTCTATGCGGGCGAGGATATTACCGTCTCGCTACTCAACGATTTGATAAATGACTCATGGAATCTGGTCGTAGACGGGCTGCCTAAAAGAGAGCAACTGCGCCTGCGACCGCGCTGATGCAATAACCGTTTCCGCATTTTCCTCCCTTATCTTTTTACCGATAACCCGGTACCCTGCTGATACAAAAGGGTACTAAACCAACCAGGAGCATTTATGGATATCGTTTCTGTCGCCTTACAGCGCTACTCCACTAAGGCGTTCGATCCCAGCAAAAAACTGACCGCCGAAGAAGCGGATAAAATAAAAACACTACTACAGTACAGCCCCTCCAGCACCAATTCCCAGCCGTGGCACTTTATTGTCGCCAGTACGGAAGAAGGCAAAGCGCGCGTAGCAAAATCCGCTGCCGGAAACTACACGTTCAACGAACGCAAAATGCTGGACGCCTCCCATGTGGTGGTCTTCTGCGCCAAAACCGCAATGGATAACGCATGGCTTGAGCGCGTCGTCGATCAGGAAGATGCTGATGGCCGTTTCGCTACGCCGGAAGCTAAAGCGGCAAATGATAAAGGTCGCCGCTTTTTCGCCGATATGCACCGCGTCTCGCTGAAAGATGACCACCAGTGGATGGCGAAGCAGGTTTATCTGAACGTCGGCAACTTTCTGCTGGGCGTCGCCGCGATGGGTCTCGACGCCGTCCCCATTGAAGGTTTCGACGCCGAGGTGCTCGACGCTGAATTTGGTCTGAAAGAAAAAGGCTATACCAGTCTGGTCGTGGTGCCGGTCGGCCATCATAGCGTCGAGGATTTCAACGCCGGGCTGCCGAAATCACGTCTGCCGCTTGAAACCACACTGACGGAAGTTTAATCCCCTGCCTAAGCCGGACGCCCGTCCGGCTTTTTTCACCTTTCTGCCAGGTTCCCCAATGATCAATGGCGCGAAGTGCCAGGTTTTACATCGCCAGTGTTAACTTTCTCTTTCAAACTATTGAAAATAAATAATATTTAAAACTGGCACGCCGTTTGCCATATCTGGATACCCCCCATCTGGATGAAGGAGAAAACGGCGTGACACCGGTTTGCGCCTACGATGGCGATATTGTCACCACGGAGTTGGCCCTCCCTGGCGTATCATCAAAATCGGGCGCTAAACCCAACGTTATAACGGGTTTGATTGCCATCGCTTAACCCTGCCGTTTGCGCCAGCCCGGCGAAAGCGGACACCGTTGCCGACAGCGGAAAATCTGCGCCAATCGCGATATCAACCCAGTTTTTATCCTGCGCTTTTCCGTCGCGGCTAAACGTCAGCGCGGTCGATTTAAGGCCGCCATTCGCCACATACGTATCATCGCCAAACTGACGGCGATAATTAATCTGCGCCCAGGAGTGAATGATGCTGTGGCGGAGATCCAGACGCCAGCCAGCGCTACCCACCTGCGAATGGGCGTTTTGGTCGCCAAAACGCATTGATGTACTGGTATTGAGCCTCTCGCTATAGCCATTAACGTGGCTGTAATCCCATGCATATTGCAGCATCGGTCCGGTCGTTAACCACGGCATCATGACAAAATCATAACCACTGGTTAACCTCGCGCCCCACAGCCGACCGTTGGTTTCGCCCTCTTCCACCCGTCTTAGCGCACCGAGCGTGATACTGCGCTGAATGTTACTGAATTTAGCGGACAGATAGTGTAAATCGCCATCCAGCCACGCCTGACCGGCGCGCAAATGGCTGAATACGGTGGCCTGAAAACCACGGGCGTCATAACGATAATTATCGTCAGGATGTTGCTTATCCAGAGAACCAGCTATCAGCCCTCCCAGCAGTACCTGCTCGTTAAGCTGATAATCGACGCCAACCGTCAGATTATTATGATTACCGTTCCCGTCGGCCTCATTATTATCATAATGTTGATATCCCCCGCTGTATCCGCCGAACATGCCCAGCGAACCGACAGGGTTTTCCCCCTGGCGAAGCTGCTGATAACGGCTGTCAAGCGTGGTACGACTACCTTGCGCCATCGACTGAACGCTTTGGTTCAGATATGTCGCCTGTACCGGCGCGGCAATGATCGACTGGATATATTGCGCAATAATGGTATGGACCTGCGGACCGGGATGTAAATGATCGGCAAACAGATAGTCCTGCGACGCATTAAATCCAGGCATTGCCGAGGAGCACGCCGAAGCGGATACGCCCGGCGGGCAGGCCATACCTACGGTATTTGTCAGACCAAACGCCTGCGGGTGGGCAAGAATTTCCTTAAAGAGGCCGTTGATATCGGCACGGGCTATATTGCCGCCGTGTTGCTCCAGCCCCTTCTCTTCCATCCGATTATAATCATCGGTCAGAGCTGACGCCTGCCCTGCCGCCGCTTCATAGCCCGCCAGCAGTTGCTCAACGAGCAGTTGCTGAATAAACGGATTGCTGCTTACCGTTGCAGCCGCCGCCAGCAACGCCTTGCGGATCGCCTGTTGCCGACTGGCGAAATCGGGCGTAGCTCCCTCCGCCAGCGCCTCTAACGCCGCTTTTAGCGCCGGGGGAGCCGCTGCGCCCAGCCCGGCGGTGATTACCGCCTCCAGAAGCATTGGCGTCGCACTAATATCCGGTACGTTTGGCACCACGACCAGCCCGGCGCCGGCATCCAGTAACAGCCCTACCTGCGCCGCCGCGCTAGTGGCGCTATTACCGGCTATTTGCTGTGCCATGGCAGGTCGCGCGATGGCCGCCGCCAGATCGTTTCCGCCGACCCAGTGAATATACAAACCGTTGTGGTCGGCTTTTTCCCCCGTTTTGGCAAGCCACTGCCGTACCTGATCTGCGGTATTATCCTGCGGGTTTAATTCCGGGGTCGCCGTCGCGCCGCCGGCGGCATAATTAGAACCGCCATTGCTGGAAGGGCTTAATGCCAGCCCATATAGTTCGGCCAACTGTTCGTCGTAGAGCTTATTTTGACCACTATCCCAGGTCCAGCGACCGTTATTTCCGGTATCGCTAAGGCTATCGCCAATTACCGTAAGAGAGTCAAACGCACAGGCAGATAATGGCGCGGCCAGCGCCAGCGAGAGTATGCCGTATTTTAGCAGGGTACGCTTTTGGGTCATCCGATGTTCCTTAATGTTATTGTTGATAGATACGACGGTGCTAATCATTATCCGACAGAGATATTGCAATCGTTTTAAACATTCTGGTTAAAAAGTTTTCATTCATTGTTGACGGACTGGCGCCTGTTCAAAAAGAGGGAACCGCGTAAAATGACGACGTTTACAGGGCGCTGGATAAAATATAGCGTATGGATAACCCCAGAGGCGCTTTTACCCGTCTGTTGCTGATTATGCCTGAAGCGCAGGCGTCCTGATTTGCATAAATGCCATTCAGCAGTCATCATAGGCTGCTGTTTATAAAGGAGAGATTATGCAGGAATTGATATCCCAGGTAGAAGATTTAGCGGGAATTGAAATGAATCACACCACGTCGCTGGTGGTGATATTTGGTATTATTTTTCTGACAGCAGTTGTCGTGCATATTATTTTGCACTGGATAGTACTGCGCGCTTTCGAAAAACGCGCCAGCGCCAGTTCCCGCCTGTGGCTGCAAATTATTACCCAGAATAAATTATTCCATCGTCTGGCTTTTACGCTACAAGGCATCATTGTCAATATTCAGGCCGCGCTCTGGCTACAAAAAGGCAGTGAGGCTGCGGATATCCTGACGACCTGCGCGCAGTTATGGATTATGACCTACGCCCTGCTGTCGTTATTTTCTCTGCTGGACGTGATTTTCAATCTATCGCAAAAATGGCCCGCCGCCTCTCAGTTACCGCTAAAAGGAATATTTCAGGGCATTAAGCTCATCGGCGCAATTATCGTCGGCATTCTGATGATCTCACTGCTGATTGGCCAGTCACCAGCAATTTTAATCAGCGGGCTTGGCGCGATGGCCGCGGTATTAATGCTGGTCTTTAAAGACCCGATTCTTGGCCTGGTTGCTGGTATACAGCTTTCCGCCAACGATATGCTCAAACTGGGCGACTGGCTGGAGATGCCAAAATATGGCGCAGATGGCGCGGTCATTGATATTGGTTTAACCACGGTAAAAGTACGCAACTGGGATAATACCATCACCACCATTCCCACCTGGTCGCTGGTTTCCGACTCGTTCAAAAACTGGAGCGGCATGTCTGCGTCCGGCGGACGCCGGATTAAACGCAGCATTAATATTGACGCGACCAGTATCCATTTTCTGGATGATGATGAAAAACAGCGGCTATTAACCGCGCAACTGTTAAAGCCGTACCTTACCAGCCGTCATCAGGAAATCGATGAATGGAATAAACAACTGGATGCGCCGGAATCAGCCTTAAATCACCGCCGAATGACCAATATCGGGACATTTCGCGCCTATCTGAACGAATATTTACGCCACCATCCGCGCATCCGTAAAGACATGACGCTGATGGTACGCCAACTGGCGCCTGACGATCATGGTTTGCCGATAGAGATCTACGCCTTTACCAATACCGTCGTGTGGCTGGAATATGAGAGCATCCAGGCCGATATTTTCGACCATATTTTTGCCGTGGTGGAAGAGTTCGGCTTGCGTATTCATCAGACGCCGACCGGCAGCGATATTCGTGCGCTGTCAGGGACATTGCGGCATTAATGGATTGCCCGATCGCATGAGCATGGGATCGGGCAAAAAAGTTAATGAGCCTTACGGCGCAAAACTGTAAACGCGATAAACAGGAATACAATCCATACCGGCAGCAAAATCGCCGACAATCGCATATCGTCCATCGTACACATTAACACCAGAATCAGCGCCAGAAACGCAATGCACAAATAGTTTCCGGCGGGATAGAACAGCGCCTTAAATTGCGTCTCGCGCCCTTTACGACGC
This sequence comes from Salmonella sp. GDC200615, assembly GCF_050574145.1. Classification (NCBI taxonomy): domain Bacteria; kingdom Pseudomonadati; phylum Pseudomonadota; class Gammaproteobacteria; order Enterobacterales; family Enterobacteriaceae; genus Salmonella; species Salmonella sp. GDC200615. Next base: position 3,283,150 of record NZ_CP192247.1, read on the forward strand.
ATCGCCGCGCGAAAACGTAAATGCGCGAGACAGATCATTATCCAGTTTAGCAATAGCGTCGCGACAACCAGCGCCATCAACAGGCTAAACGCTTTTTGCGGCAACAGATAGTTGATCAGCACCACCAGCGAGGTAATCGCTCCGGAAAGTATCAGCGAGTTCACCGGTACGCCGCGATGGCTGACGCGGGTTAAAAATTTCGGCGCGTTGCCTTGTACGGACAGGCCGAACAGCATTCGGCTATTCGAATAAACGCCGCTGTTATATACCGAAAGCGACGCGACCAGAATAACGAAATTCAGCGCCGAAGCCACCACATTACTGTCCAGGTTATGGAAGATCATCACAAAAGGGCTGCTATTGGATTTCACCTCTACCCACGGATAGAGCGCCAGCAACACCACCAGCGAACCGATGTAGAACAGCAAAATACGGTATACCACCTGATTCACCGCTTTCGGGATGCTTTTTTGCGGATCGCGCGCTTCCGCCGCAGTAATGCCGATCAGCTCCAGTCCGCCAAAAGAAAACATAATCACCGCCAGCGACAGAAGCAAACCATGCCAACCGGTAGCGAAGAAACCGTTATAACGCCAGAGGTTATCAATGCTGGCATGTTCGCCGCCGTGGCCGGAGAACAGCAGCCACAGACCAAAACCTATCATGCCGATAATCGCCAGCACTTTAATCAGCGCGAACCAGAATTCCGTTTCGCCATACAGACGAACGTTCACCAGATTCACGGCATTAATGATAATAAAAAACGCCGCCGCCCATACCCATGTTGGTACGTCAGGCAGCCAGTACTGCATATAGATGCCCGCCGCGGTCAACTCCGCCATCCCGACCAGCACAAACATGACCCAATAGTTCCAGCCCGACAAAAAGCCCGCAAACGGCCCCCAATATTTCCAGGCGAAGTGGGCAAACGATCCGGAAACCGGCTCTTCCACGACCATTTCACCCAACTGGCGCATAATGAGAAAAGCGATAATCCCGGCAACGCCATAGCCCAACAAAACAGCCGGCCCCTCCATTTGAATCGCCGGGCCGATGCCCAGAAACAGTCCGGTGCCAATGGCGCCGCCCAGCGCAATTAGCTGAATATGGCGGTTTTGCAACCCCCGCTGAAGCGTCGGTTCATTCTTCGACGCGGCATCCGACACGCTGGCGCCGGATGCAGTTGACGCGTTTTTCACGTCCTACCCCTGTATCGTTTTTATTGAGGGGCACCTTTTAACATTTCGCTCTCGCTACCGCAAGGCGCAATCGTTTGTCAAGGCTCAACTCCGGACGTTAACGTTATCGTGTAAAAAAAGATGTCGCGGGGAGTAAAAAGAAAAGAGTGCGCGCCGATATAGAACGTTACGGGTGACAGACGCCGAGTATAAAATATGTGAATAACTCTGGACGAAAAGTACGACACCCTACAGAATACATTTAGTATTTTTTCAGTATTTTCAAAAAGGTGAATCAGACCTGGTATCTGTTATCCGTTTTTGAGCCACGCCAGGCATCAACGTCATGAATAAGATCATCAAACGTTTAGAGATCATCAAAAGCGCCATCGAACTTGAGGACGAAGAGATTATCCGTCAGCAGCTCATCTACCTGAAAAATGAGCCGCAGGATGCCGTAATCAGCGCGATTGCCCAGGCGATTGAAGCTCGTCGATTCAGTGACGCCATGCAAGAGATCGCCGCCTGGCTACAGGCTCAACGGGCGCTCTCGACGTGGCAAGATCCCTCTATTGCCGCCAGTAAACTGGAGCTGAAAGCGCTTGAAGCCCAACTTCGCGATCTGATTGACAAACGAAATGCGCGGGTACAAATCCTCGACGATTTCAACGACCTCTATCATCTGCGTCTCGGGCCGTTGATGAGCCGTATTCTGGAGTTGCGTAAACAGCTCGCGGTGAGTATGCAGCGTAAGCAAGAAGCCGAAATAAAACGCCGGGAAAAGGATTATCAATCCTGCCTGCAATTTATTTCCCAGGCCGTGGATCAACTGGCAACGCTAAAACAGCAGTGGACAGGATTGAATGCCGCCTCGCGCGAAGCGGTGGGCATCCGTCAGCGAATCCAGCAGCAGACGGAATTAATTACCGCGTTGCTGGCGGAAATTCGCGAGCTGGAAGCGGATTTTTCCCATCAGGACGACAGCGCATTCCGCCAGGCGCAGGAAAATGCGGAACAGGACTATCACCAGTACCGGGAGCAGCAGCAGGAAGCGCAATTCCGCTACGCTCGCGATCAACGTTTGTCGGCTGACGAACGCAATGAATTAAAACGTTTGTGGCGTCAGGCCAGCCGCCTGTGTCACCCGGATGTGGTCGCCGATGAATTAAAAGAAAAAGCGCACCAGATGATGGTACAACTTAATCAGGCGCGGCAGAATGCCGATCTGGCGGCAATTCGCGCGTTATTGACGCAGCTGCAAAGCGGTCTGGAACCGATGATGGCAAGCGACAGGCTCAATAACCTGGAACATCTGCGCCATAAAATACGCCAGCTCCGCACGCAAATCGACGCGCTGTTGAAAGAGATAACGCAGCTGGAAACGGAAAACGCCTGGCGGCTCGCCTCTTCCGTTGCGGATAAGGAAGCCTATTTCTCCGAGCAGGAACGGGCGCTAACCGAAATTCGCAATACGCTGGAGGCGCAGGTTCAACAGGTGGAACAGGAACTTCTGTCAGGGTAGTCCATCATTCATCAACACATTGTCGGATGGCGCAAGCGCCACCCGACGAATCGCGGCATAAAGAGGGTAAGAGGGTCGCTACTGTCGCTGTAAAAGTAACGAACGGGCGGAGTCCGCCATGATCATCACCGCCCCTGCCAGCATTAACGTATCTTTTAATACCAGCCGCCCAGCGCCCGATAAATACGGGAAACCATAATGCGCATCGCCCAGCGGCATAACCCAGGCCTCCGGCGTGGTGATTAAAAACGACAGCGTGACAAATGGCGTCAGGAATGCCAGCACGCCGCCCGCCAGCCCTAACCAGCGGCTGACAGGGTTAGCCAGTACCAGCACCGCGATAATCAATTCCACCACGCCCAGACCATCCGAAAACGCATACGTATTATTGGCCGTTTGCCAGGCGCGTTCCTCCGGTTTTAGTTCGCCCTCATGCGTCAGATGCTGACGATATTCTTCAGGATGTTCATAGAAAAAAGACATAAACGGGCTGTTCGCCACAAACGGGGTAATACTGTCTGCCTCATAGGGCACAAATTTTAGTAGTCCAATCCAGATAAAAACGATGGCGATACTCAGGCGAATTAATGTTAATCCAAGCCGATCCCCCTGACTTAACAGACGAAGATATTTATCCATCTCAGGCTCTCCTTATTTATATAATATCGCAGTGGCGTAACCCGTATTATCAATACGCATTGACGTAATTTTCCATGACGACGCCTGTTTACTTTGCGCCAGTCTGGCAATAGCGTCTTCAAGCATTGACGGCGTTGCTGACACCGCAGAAACGCTGATATATTCAACGTCAGTTAGCGGCTGGGCGGAGACGGAAAACGCCAGCGGCGCAGCCAATAATGAAGCAATAAGTGTGGTAACTTTTAACATCGAGATTTCCAGTCGTGGGTTATTTTAATGGTGTTATAATACGTTACGCCTGACTAAAGCCTTTTCTTTCAGACGCCAGCATATTTGTCCTGGCGTATTTTTATGGTCTGACAGGCAAAAAAAAGCCCTGATTAACAGGGCTACATTATTTATATTTTACTTAATGAGAGAGAAGAGATCGTTTAAAGACTCACTCATTGTAGGATGGGTAAATATCTGGTCGCGTAACACCGTATAAGGTAAATCTGCATCCATAACGGTTTTAACGATATTAATCATTTCATGAGAATCGACGCATAACAATGACACCCCTACAATACGCTGCGTATTCACGTCCACTACCGCTTTTAGTACGCCACGGGTATCGTTCATAACACGGGCGCGAGGGATCGCCGCCACCGGTAATGTCACCACCTGCACCGTTGCGCCGCTTGCCCGCGCTTGTTCTTCCGTCAGCCCGACACGAGAGAGCGGCGGCGTCATAAAGACGGAATACGGGACGTTCTGGCGATCGCGGGTACTGCGTTTGCCATCTCCCAATAACCCGTCGCGTACAATACGAAAATCATCCAGTGAAATATAGGTAAACTGCAACCCTCCGGTAACATCGCCCATCGCCCATCGCCCATCGCCCAGATATTGTCCGCCGTGGTACGCAGGTAATCATCCACGATGATCCCGCCGCGTTCGTTCACCGCCACGCCGGCGTTCTGCAACTGTAAGCCAGCCGTCGCCGGTTTTCGCCCCGACGCCACCAGCAGGGCATCCACAAGATGCGCGCCTTCCGGCGTTTCAACTTGTACCACGCCCTCCTTTGAGGATACGGCCTGTACGTTGGCGTTTAAAATCAGCTCGACGCCCTTTTCCTGTAAAATGTGGGTAATTGCCTGCGCGATATCCTGATCTTCACGAGGCAGGAATTGCGGCGCTGCTTCAAAGATAGTGACCTTCGTACCGAAGTTGGCGAACATTGAGGCAAATTCAAGGCCAATATAACCGCCGCCTAAAATCCCCAGCCGCGCCGGACGCTGGCTCAGGCTGAGTAGCCCGGTGCTATCGAACACCCCTGCCGTCGTTGTTAAGCCCGTAATAGCCGGGATCACCGACTCTGCGCCAGTATTAATGAAGATCTTTTCTCCCCGTAACACCCGCTCGCCGTCCGCCTGAAATACCCGTAAGGTATGGTTATCAATAAACTCCGCCCTTCCCTCAATCACATCGACATTGTCCAGGTCGGCAAGATTATGAAAATTTTTGTCGCGTAAAAAATTTACGACCGCCGCTTTGCGTTGCATGGCGACAGAAAAATCGCCCTCACGTTCCGCGTCATGAACCAGCGTTTTCGTTGGAATGCAGCCAATGTTGATGCAGGTTCCGCCGAACATACTGGCGGACTGTTCGATAATCGCCACGCGCCATCCCGTCTTCGCCAGAGTTGCCGCCAACGTTTTTCCTGCCTTGCCAAAACCAATAATGAGCGCCTGATACTGTGTCATCTTCTTTCTCCGCCAAATCACCATCTGTTTGTCAGGACAAGTATAAATAACGTCAAAAAAGACAGGGTTATCCGCAACGCGTCATTTTTTGTCTTATCGTCTAAATTGGCGGTTAGCAAAAACAAGGGTAGAAATGACATTGAGTCCGAAATATAGTGATCAAAGACAGAAATGGTGATCCCTATTTTTGAAAATAAATCTGTTCTGGAGTCTATATGGATGCGCTTAGTCGGCTATTGACGCTTAACGCCCCTCAGGGCTCAATCGACAAGAATTGCCCGTTAGGCGGCGACTGGCAGTTACCGCACGCCGCTGGCGAGCTATCGGTGATTCGCTGGCATACCGTTACGCAGGGCGAAGCGCAACTGGAAATGCCTACCGGCGACGCCATGACGCTTACGCCGGGAAAGGTGGTGATTCTGCCGCAAAACTCCGCCCACCGTTTGCGCCAGTCTGGCGAAGCACCGACACATATCGTGTGCGGTAGTCTACGTCTGCACACGACGTCACGTTATTTCCTTACCGCGTTGCCGGAAGTGTTATGTCTTGCCCCGCCGCTGCATAGCCCCGCCAGTATCTGGCTTAACGCCGCCATTTTGCTGTTACAGCAGGAGTCAGAACGCCATTTACCTGGCGCTGACGTCTTATACAGTCAGCAGTGCGCCACGCTGTTTACCCTCGCCGTTCGCGACTGGCTATCGCAGGCCGGCACCGCGAAAAGTGTGCTCAATTTATTGCTGCATCCCCGGCTGGGCCGCGTGATCCTTCACATGCTGGAAACACCGGCGCATCCCTGGACGGTCGAAACGCTGGCGCAACGGGTACACATGTCGCGGGCGAGCTTCGCCCAGCTATTTCGCGACGTGTCCGCTACGACGCCCTTAGCCGTGTTAACAACGCTGCGCCTGCAAATCGCCGCCCAGACCCTGTCGCGTGAAGCGCTGCCGGTGATGGTGATTGCCGAGTCGGTAGGTTATGCGAGCGAATCTTCTTTTCACAAAGCTTTTGTCCGTGAATTCGGTTGTACACCAGGCGAGTACCGCAAACGGGTCAGCGCGCTCGGACGATAAACGTATACTGAACCCGCCTACAGTTTGACGCCGCAGGCGGGCGACACACGTTATGCCGCAAGGCGACGATGCCTGCGCAGCCACATCAGCTTGTAGGCTGCCGGAATGATGAACAGCGACAGCAACGGCGCGGTAATACGGCTCATCACCTCAGAACCCGCGCCGGTCCCCCATAAAACAGGTAGCAGACCGGCGATAATCACCGCTACCGTCATGGCTTTTGGCCGCACCCGGAGCACCGCCCCGTGGTAAAGCGCCTCATCGAGTTTTTCTGCCGAAAAGGTGTTGGGAGCTTGCGCTTTGAAGGCCGCGCCTGCTGAATCACCGGCGATCCCATCATGCTACGCAGAGCGATCAGTAATTTACTCTCTAATACGATGCGCTATACGCCGCCGGGTAAAACCATTACTCTTCGGATAAAAGAAGCGGACGACCAGATACATATTATTGTTGAAAACCCCGGTACGCCAATCGCGCCGGAACATTTGCCGCGCCTTTTCGATCGTTTTTATCACGTTACTCCCTCCCGCCAGCGTAAAGGGGAAGGCCGCGGTATAGGCCTGGCAATTGTAAAATCCATCGTCACTGCGCATCAGGGAAAAGTTTCTGTCACCTCCGATACGCGCGCTACTCGTTTTATTTTGACATTACCCAAATACCTCCGTTGAACTGTAGCGATAGTGAAAGGCGCTATCACTAGCCAGCAAAATAATCTGATATAATCGTCATTATCCTGTCACGCGCCAGCCCCAACGACTGTTTTATTATTTCTCTTATTAACCCACACCGGAGAAATAAGATGAATAAGTTTACATCCCTTTTAGCTGTCGTTTTTTTATTTCAGCTGGCGTAAAAGCCGCAGAGAAAATGGAATCTCGCCAATTATCCGCCACGGCGCATGAGATGATGAATAACGGTGACGCCTTCGCGCATCAGCAAATGGCTCAGACACAGAAAACCAGCGCCCCGGCTACTGTGGAAAATGCGACATCCTTTTCTGAAATGGACGGCTATGAAAAAGCAATGGTCATCCATCAATCGATGAATAATGCCCATTCTTTCTCCCACGAGATCCAGGCTGAGGAGCACCATAAACAGATTAAACGCAATTAGTTATTTGCATATTAGCGTCACGTACTGCGGATGGCGCAACGTCGCCGCCGCAGAAGCTTACGGATTAACATAATTTTGAGAGGTTAAATGGCGCGCCCTGCAGGATTCGAACCTGCGACCCACGGCTTAGATGTTCCTGGAACTACCTGAGCTAACAACAAGTTATTCCATTACTACGGCGCTCACTCGCCCCATCCTCGAAAAACATGCAAAGACTTGCAAGCCGATGCAAAGCTTTGTGTGTCCCGTTTTTGTCCCAAACTACTTAGCAATCAGTAGCCCCAATTGATCGGTAACAACGATCAATTAATAAGATAACAATAACTTTAAGCTATTGAATACCACATTATTGATCGTTTATATCGATCAAAGCAATTTGTAGTGCTACACTCCAGACCTTTCCGAATCCGCTGATTTTCATAATGTTGAAGTTATTCGCTAAGTACACATCGATCGGTGTTCTTAACACGCTTATTCATTGGGGCGTATTTGCTTTTTGTGTGTATGGGATGCATACGCATCAGGCGTTGGCGAACTTTTCCGGTTTTGTTATCGCCGTATCGTTCAGCTTCTATGCCAATGCGCGCTTCACCTTTAACGCCAGCACCACCACGCTTCGCTACATGATGTACGTGGGATTTATGGGAACACTGAGCGCCGTTGTTGGCTGGATGGCTGACAAATGTTCCCTGCCGCCACTCCTTACTCTTGTCACCTTTTCAGCTATCAGCCTGATATGCGGATTCATTTATTCAAAGTTCATTGTCTTTAGGGATGCGAAATGAAAATCTCGTTAGTCGTTCCGGTCTTCAATGAAGAAGCCACGATACCTATTTTCTATAAAACGGTTCGCGAGTTTGAAGAGCTAAAACCGTATGAAGTTGAGATTGTTTTCATCAACGACGGAAGCAAAGATGCGACTGAATCAATAATTAACAAAATAGCTGCATCTGATCCGCTCGTTATTCCGCTTTCGTTTACGCGAAACTTCGGTAAAGAACCTGCTCTTTTCGCGGGTCTCGACCATGCAACCGGGGATACGGTCATTCCTATTGATGTCGATTTACAGGATCCGATAGAAGTTATCCCCCATCTCATTGAGAAGTGGCAGGCTGGCGCGGATATGGTGCTGGCTAAGCGCTCAGACCGCTCAACTGACGGGCGCATGAAGCGTAAGACAGCTGAATGGTTTTATAAGCTGCATAATAAAATCAGCAATCCGAAAATTGAAGAGAACGTTGGCGACTTTCGGTTAATGAGTCGTGAGGTTGTCGAAAATATTAAACAGATGCCAGAACGTAATCTGTTTATGAAAGGCGTTCTGTCATGGGTGGGCGGCAAGACTGATATAGTTGAATACGCCCGCGCTGAACGTGTTGCCGGCGATTCAAAATTCAATGGCTGGAAATTATGGAATCTGGCGCTGGAAGGAATAACTTCTTTCTCAACATTTCCGCTCCGCATATGGACTTATATTGGATTGTTTATTGCAGGTATGTCATTCCTTTACGGTGCATGGATGATTATTGATAAATTAATATTTGGAAATAATGTTCCTGGCTACCCGTCACTTCTTGTTTCTGTACTTTTCCTGGGTGGCGTTCAATTGATAGGAATAGGTATTCTTGGAGAATATATTGGTAGAATTTACATAGAAACCAAAAAAAGACCTAAGTACATAATTAAGAATGAGAAGAAAAATGGTTAACAATAGATTAAAAATGGTAATTGCTATCCTTATAGTTTTCTCGTTGGTGTATTCAATAGGATTTATCACACCAATGAACTCTGATGACTATACTTATGCCCTAAGAGAGCTTTCGCTTTCTAGCGTAAAAATGCACTATTTGGGATGGAGCGGAAGGGTTGTGTCAGATACGATCAGCACATCTCTATTAAAGTTTTTCTCCCCGCATATTTACAATGCAATAAACTCAGCAGCGCTAACATTAATGGTGTTGTGCTGGACAATGATCCCAGCTACATTAACAAAGTCGTCACCGTCCCCATATGTGATGATTTTCTTATTTTTCTTATACTTCATTGCAAATCCAGCCCTCGGTCAAACTAACTTCTGGCTTGTTGGGTCAGCAAATTACTTATGGACCAACATGTTCATTGCCATTTATATACTAATTTCTATATATTTAAGCAATGGTAAAAAATCCAATTTAATACTCTTTGTATATGCCATATCATCGATATTTGCAGGTTGCTCAAATGAAAATACATCTCTTGTAGTTGTATTAATTTCTGTAGCATATTTCTTTATAATGAATAGAAATAAATATTTACTGATTGGCGTATTCGGATCTGCAATAGGCGCGGGGGTTCTCCTGCTGGCTCCGGGAAACCTATCCCGTGCGTCTACAATACAAGACTGGTACAATCAACCACTTGCATGGAGGGTTCTTGAGCACTTTTCAGAAAGGCTGCCATCAGCAATGGGGGCATATTGGCAGGTCTATATTGCATTTATAATACTACTAATCTCTGTAGTGTTATCAAGGAATAGTAGCAGCAAACTTATGTTTGGAAGCTTTTTATTCATACTGGGTGCAATTGCTGCAAATGTTGCGTTCCTTGCATCTCCTGCAATGCCCAGCAGGGCTCTCAATGGAGCACTCTGCTTTATGATTCTTTCGATTTCCTTTGTTGCTCATTCTGCATTTACGAAATTTAACAAGGCTTCCATTTATTTATCTGTTACTACATATGCAATGGCTTTTTTATATTTCATTCCATCATACATCCTCTATTACTCATCAATTAAATCAATAAGCAAACAAACGGAGATTAGGGAAGAAATAATAGACAGGGCGAAACATAACAAACAAGATCAAGCGATAATTCCTGATTATTACTTTCCACCGGTACTGCATGCAGGCCCAAGTCTTGATACGTTTAACAGTGAAGCAATGTCTAGATACTACGGGATTGATTTGAAAATAACTGCTCCAGGATTTTTCGACTATTCACGAGCCTTTAATTTCAAGCCTCTTAATATTAACGCAAAAATATGTAACAACGTTTATATAAAATCATTATGGATATATAAACAGCAAATGGACATTAAAACCTTTGTAATATTTGAGTTTAATAAGAATCCTGCTGATTCTCTTGATGAGAAGACAGCGATGTTCATTAGCTTTAAAACAAAGGATGGAAAAATTATAAATGCAGATGTCGACAAGAAGACATTCCAAATAGACGGAAGATGGCTTTCCGGGCGGGCGATTAACGACATAGATTCAAATGAATTAGAATCAATTACATCTGGGACATGGGACGTTAGAACAGGGGCGAGGACAAATGAGAATATTACGGAAATAATTAAATAACATTCATGTATAATTAATGTTCCCCGCCACCAATGGGTAACGGGCGGCGGGGATTCCTACATATCGTATGTCACAAATGCCCCATCAGGTTTCTTAGCAAGAAGTCGCAATGCACCATCAGTCCCAAAAAAGAACCCAACGGAGCCATAGTGCATTAATCCAGACTCCGGCAACTGACCAATACACGCAAGGATACGCATGTGCCCAAAGCCCATCCGGTTCAACTCCACCACAGATGCAGGAACACCGTCTTTTAGTGCGGATAAACTGCCCCCTACTGGTTTCACTACCGGGTAAAGGAACCTGACAATCTGCGGTCAATGTGAATCGCCACGGATTTAACAGACACCTCAGAGCCATTTAAGATGACTTAAAGAGAGGTGCCTATGAGCGGTAAACGTTATCCCGAAGAGTTTAAAATTGAAGCGGTAAGACAGGTTGTTGAGCGTGGCCATTCTGTTTCCAGCGTCGCAACACATCTCGATATTACTACCCACAGTCTTTACGCCAGGATAAAGAAGTACGGGTCGAACTCCTCCACCAATAAAGAAATAAAGAGCAGTCAGATGATCAGACCGAAATCCGCCGACTCCCGAAAGAGTTGAAGCGGGTTACTGACGAACGGGACATATTAAAAAAAGCCGCAATAGATTCAATTGGTCACTGCAACCATGAATGACAAAAGATAGAGTCCTGAATGCGCTTCTGATGGCCGTGTGGCGACGTAATCACCCGCTATGAATGGCAGTCGATCCTGAAATCGCACGGACTGGAGAGCAGAATGAGCCGTCGTGGCAACTGTCATGACAATGCGGTTGCAGAAAGCTTTTTCCAGCTACTGAAGCGTGAACGGATAAAGGAAAAGATCTACGGAACGAGAGACGAAGCCAGAAGCGATATTTTTGATTACATAGAAATGTTTTATAACAGTAGACGCCGGCATGGTTCGAGCGAGCAGATGCCACCGGCTGAATATGAAAACCTATATCATCAACGACTCAGAAGTGTCCAGGTTATCCGTGGTGATTCACAGATATGCTCACCTTGCGCCTAATCATTTAACGGAACACGCGAGGAAAATAGACGACATTTTTGGTGATGATGTCCCATATGAGAATTAAAGAGGCGTAACCAGTTGATATATAAGTGGCGCGCCCTGCAGGATTCGAACCTGCGACCCACGGCTTAGAAGGCCGTTGCTCTATCCAACTGAGCTAAGGGCGCCTTGTGAAGTGAAGACTTCGTGTAGACGAAACGCGAGAATTATACGGTCAGGCACTCCTGAGTCAATGGCTTTTGTTCTGGTTGCTGACTAAGTGTACGAATATCGTCTTTTCTGGCGCAATGCCAGGTTCCAGGAAATCGCCTGGACACATCTCAGCACGCATAAAGTGGGAATTAAGGCCGCCAGTATTTAGAAAATCAATCAGTTTCTTTAATATTTCACCATGATTCACCTGCCGTGTAGGATATTTTTTATGCTGCGTATCGCTATTAAGGAACAAAACAGTCACTTTGAGCATGGTTTGAAAATCATCATGACGCGTCTGGCGAATCAATGGCAGCAGAAAATTGACTTTCTGCCGCCAGAAGAGATAGATAATGCCGATATCGCTTTCCTGGCCCTGGATGATGATTGGTTCAGCGCAGGCTGTTACCAGATACCTATGCATACCCAACATCAGCTACGGGTGATTATTTGTAATAAATGCGATAAAGAAAAGCTCATGTTCAGACCATGTCTGTATATGCTGCCGCATATTTATCGGAAAGATGATGTTGAAGAAATTACCCGGAAAATGATATTGATCTTACATAAGCGAGCGCTTCGACATAGCGTCCCTTCTGGCATTTGCCACTACTGCACGACTCGTCATTTTTCAGTAACAGAACGTCACCTGTTAAAACTGATCGCCAGCGGTTATCATTTAAGCGAAACGGGTGCTTTACTTTCACTTTCTGAAGAGCAGACAAAGTCACTCCGCCGGAGCATTATGCGCAAATTACATGTTAAAACGGAGCAGCAGTTTTTAAAGTATATTAGAGTTAACCTTCATTTCTTACTCAGTAAGTAAACTCACTTAACTTTTTACAAGGCTTACGAAATATCTCACCAATAATTAAGTAACGATACCTACAGGCATTTTTTTAACGCTGCCACAATGATGCCCATAATATCCTGATAGATTCAGGGGTCAAAAATATATGGCTGCATCATAAATGCCTGGAGGAGTGTTTGGTGGCACAGGGTACTTTATTAAAGGAAAGGATAAATCCCCCACACCTGGCGTCTTCGCCAACACGCCATTCATATCTCAACAGCGGATTGTTAAAATCTGAGCCAATCGTTAATCTCTCAACTGCGCAATTAATCGGCTATGAGGTCCTGACGCAACTTCCGTCAAAACATGATAGCGAAGTTTTTTTTCAGCAGTTAATGCTGATGGAAGGCATTGAAACATCAGAGCAACGAAGCATTGCTTTTTACGCTGGTGCAACGATGGGACAAGGTTATTTATGGCCAGCCATATTACCAGATATATATTAGAGCAATGGAAAAAGCAGGATGCGCAGCGTACCACGCAGGGAAAGACACCGCCGTTTAAGAAATGCCAAAGACTGCGCCTGCCGTTATCACTCTCCAACGCCGCAGATATTTGATCGCCTTGAGTTACTGGACCAACAGCTTAATTATGCCTTGCCGGTTGGTATCATTTCCCAGGCAATAATTACAACTGATAACTACCTCGGCTATTCATTGAGTCACTACTTATTTTCCGGAAAACGTACCGCTGCATTCCGCTCATTAGATGACATTTCTTTGTGGATTGAAAAGGGGTCGCTCAGACAACTGATTGTAGATATGGAGGAGCTACCTGTCTCCTGTATTGAGGCGCTTAACCAGCTACGCGCGCTCAGTTGGCAACAAAGCGATATCCAGATTTACCTGCTGGTATCAGATAAAACCCCCGCTATAACACAGTTTATCCGTATGGCTGGGCGTTTTTTTGTTCTGTCGCGACGACAAAATCTGGCCTCTGTACGCGAAGCCTTGTTATCAGCCGCCAAACCTCGCTTATCGGAAAGCTTTAGCCGTACTGACTGGTTGATGATTGAAACTTTAGCGCAAGGTGCCTCTTTAAAAGAAATAGCACGTCAGCAAAGCGTACCTTATCATCGTGTAGTTTACCGGCTTAAACAACTTATCACCCTCCTTAACCTTCCCCACAGACAAAGCTTTCTTCGGCTGATCCAGCAGTTAAACGTTACTTTCCACGACATTTTTTAACGAACTAACGTTTTGGTGAATAAGATTTTTTAAGAAATTACTTATTTTCACTTCCATTAAATGTAAATATTTCACATAAAATTAATATTTACAACTCGTCCTGGTAAGCGATAAAAATTTTTTTCTTACATCGCCCCCTGTCCCTCCTCGTTTTTTGAGGTCTCCAGCGTCAACATCTTTCTGTTATTACATAACAAATACTAAACAATTAGTCTTTCATATTATTTTTATACTTAAAAACAACAGTTTAAACTACTCAATGTCAACTCTAAAGAAAATAGCTCCACCACGAACAAATTTTCTATAACGCCACAGAACATCCTACCCGCTATCCATAATTCGCATTTCGCAAGACTTTTCCGAGAAATCAGACCAGGTATAATCCATATTGTTTTTACTTAATCAGAAATTTCTTTTTTGTTGGTGCGAAATGGATATTCCACATATTTATTACTCTTACGCAAAATAGCCAGTCAACAGGGAGGTCTCATTCTTTATTATTGCTCCACTGTGTGGTGTGTAGATCTGGCTATTTCACAATCTTTAAGGTGTCTGACGCTTATTCTAAAACGAAGGACGCATAACAGTCTGAGGCATACAACAATGAAACCTGCATCTGTTATCATTATGGACGAACACCCTATTGTAAGAATGTCGATCGAAGTTTTACTCGGTAAAAATAGCAATATTCAGGTTGTCCTGAAAACGGATGATAGCCGAACAGCGATAGAGTATCTGCGCACTTATCCTGTTGACCTTGTCATTCTGGATATTGAATTACCGGGCACCGACGGCTTTACCTTACTTAAACGAATCAAATCTATCCAGGAACATACCCGGATACTTTTTTTATCGTCGAAATCAGAGGCTTTTTATGCCGGAAGAGCAATAAGAGCGGGCGCAAACGGATTTGTAAGTAAACGCAAAGACCTCAATGATATTTATAATGCGGTAAAAATGATTTTATCCGGCTATTCTTTTTTCCCATCTGAGACGCTTAATTTCATCAGTAATACCCGTACCCCCAAAGGCGGGCACCATGATATGCCACTATCTAACCGCGAAGTTACCGTGCTGCGCTATCTGGCCAATGGAATGTCTAACAAAGAAATTGCCGAGCAACTTTTATTGAGTAACAAGACTATCAGCGCGCATAAGGCCAATATATTTTCTAAACTTGGCCTTCACTCTATCGTTGAGCTTATCGATTACGCCAAATCACACGAATTATTGTAAATGTACTCCCGGCGAATTATCGTTCGGGAGCCACAATAACGGACACTAATTGTAATTGATCAGGAAGGTCGCATCCGCGTTAGCAAGTCCGGGCTGCACGCCATCGGCTAAGGCGATATAGTTCGCATAGAATTTCAGGGTAGCATTGCCGTTGTTGTCAATATCGACGGCCTTGCTGGCCTGTTCAAGTGGCAATCGACGTTGATCGCCATCGCGAATTTCAATCGCCAGTTTTTGCGCCATTGCCGTATCAGCAAGCGCCAGTAATGCCGTGCCGGGCGCTGGCGTCCCGGAAAACGTTATAGACGCCGACCCCGGCGGGCAGCCTTCAAGTTTTAGGCTAAAGGCTACCGGTTGCGTGGCGTCACCGGCGGCGTGAAGCTGTTTTGTCGGCCAGGTGCCGAGGTTAACCGATTTGTTACTGTCGCCCGCCACCACGGCGCAGGTAAAATCCACCACGTTACCGCGCAGTTCAATATTCACTTCGCCCAGAGATGAGTTGGCCTGACTCAGCGGGCTGAACAAAACACAACCGATAGCGATGAAAACGCGCCGAAAGATCATTATGCCTCCTTAATCATAATCGACTCGTAGATAGCCGCGCGCAGTAAACGGCCCTTCCGCCGGTTTATTCCCCGTCACGCTGATCGGCCAGGCGCGAATACCTACGCGAGCGGCGGCGTTATCATCAAGATGAAACGGAATTTTACTCGACAAATTATTGGGTGTGAGCGGCGTACCGTTGCTATTAGCAACCACAAAGCCTAAATCCGGATTATCGGACACCATCGCCTGCCCTGAGGCCTTTTCGGCTTCAAGCCGCATAGATAAATAGGCCTGCGCCGCGACGTTGGTACATTTAATAGCGATAGTTTTCGTTTGCGGCGTGACGCCTTGCGGACGATTACCCGCCCCCGCCTGACTAAATAACGACGCGCCGATATCGCCGAAATCAAACTCCACGACCTGTCCGGCATTCACTTCGCAGTTTTGCGGCACTTCCACTTTGCCGCTGTAGCTAATGGTATATACCGGCGTGCTCAACGCGTCGCCGGTAGAGGTCGTCACATAGACAGTAAACATTGTCTGGCGAGGGATCGTCACCATATTAATAAAAGGCCGTATCACTTTTAATTTAAAAACCAGCTTTGAGTCCTGCACGCCAAACGGCATTTGCTGCGACACGTTAGAGTCGACGCCCATGCGAATATAGTTACGGGGCGGATAAAATACGCCAGCGACACTATCGGTGATGCTCATCGCGCCCAGAAGGTAGTCATTCAGCTTGAGGTATTTAAAATTTCCTTCGGTGCTTTGTACCGGTAATTCTGATACATAGCTTCGGTAGATATAATTTACCGTTGTCCCCGCCGGGCACGTCGCGTTTACGCCGACCCAACCAGATTTTTCCGGCAGCGTAACCACCTGTCCCGGCTGATTATTGCCACTGGTGAAAACATCTGACAGGTCGTAAAAGATATCGGTCGCCGTCCCGTTTGAATTACGGCAAACCGTCGCCAGCGCGGGATGGGTGAAAAAGAGCGTGGTCCCCGCCAGCAATAGCGCTGAGTATATTTTCATCTCTATTTTTCCTTTTATGACGACGGACGGATACAGGTCGCGCTGGCTATCGTAATCGCCTGCTTCAGGCTATCCTCCGCCAGGGCGTAAGGGGCGATACAACGCGCGTTTTTCCCCTCTCCCCACTGGATGAACAGTTCACCTTTTAGCGGCAAGCCGCTCAGATAAATTTGCCCGTCATCGCCGACCATACTGGTAATACCGCTGGCGGTTTCTCGTACTATCGCGCCAAACGGTAACGGACGTCCGCCAAGCCTCGCGGTAATGATTGCCCTTACGCCTATCCGCGTATCAAAAGCGGCCCGCACCAGAGCGCCCTCTGTCGGCACTACGCTGCTGACGTTATTTTCGACATCGGTATGGTTGTCCATCGTGTTGGTATCTAACGCGACGCGGTTATAGCGATATACCGTGGCGTAGGGCATTACCGCATAACCCCGCCAGTCCGTTTTCACGCCGGTCTGGTTTTCGATGCGCACGCCTTTCGCTCCCGGCGCTTTAATCAAGACATTGGTATCGCCCAACGGTTGGCTAAACGTAATACCATCCGCATGACCGACCACGCCGCCGGAAAGTTGCCAGTTATAGTCATGCTGATCGCGATCGTAGTTATATCCCACGCCCAGCGTGCCATACGTCGCCTGCCAGCTAGCTCTGGCGCTGCCGCTATAACCATTGCTACTGCTACGCCCTTGCGTCACGCTGTAGCTCAGATTACGTCCTTCCAGAAGCGTGCCGCCCACGCCGGTCTGCCAGCTATTGTCGCCGTCGCGGTTGCGGTTGGCGTTAAACGTGGCATAAGTACGATCAAGAATAGTGTCGCGCGCATAGCGCCGTCCGGTCAGAACGCTAAACGGAACGGACATATTGAATGCCAGAATGCGATCGGCGCCTGAGATCCCCACCGACTCGTTCCACGACCATGACAGCGAATAACTTATGCCTTGCCATCCACTGGCGTATCCCAGTTGATACCAGGTATTGGTATCCGCCGTATTCCAGTAATTTTGTTGACTGCCGGAAAGATACAGTGACCCGTAATCCCCCAGGTTTTGCGAAATATTGACCTGAAAGCGGCCTTTTTTGCTGTAGCGGAGATTGTGGTAGCTCTGCGCCACCGGCACTTTATGGCGGCGTCCGTCGCTATCGTATTCGTAGTCGTACCCTTCCATACTGCGGTATGCCACATCATCCAGGGTGTAAAATCCGCGCGTGGAATAGCGGTAACCCAGCAATTGAAAATTAGTCCCGTAATTATTCAGCGATTTGGCGTACAGAAAACGCAACGATTGCCCCTGATGGGTGCTGTCATCTGCCAGTTGGCTACGCGCATGTGTGACATCGACCGACACGGCTCCCCAGTCGCCCAAATTTCGCCCCGCCCCGACCACCACGGCACGGTAACGATCGGCAAGTTGCGTACCGCCGTAAGCCGTCAGCCCCGCAGGCAGGCCGGCAATCACCGTTCCCTGGAAAAAGAATGGCGAAGACTGCTGACTATTGCCGCTGCGAAAATCCCCGGCCACCAGGTCATACTTCACCCTACCCTCACGCTGCAATAGCGGAACGGTAGAGTAAGGCACCGTGTAACGTTGTTGGCTACCGTCTTTTTCATCTACCGTCACCTCAAGGTCGCCGCTGGAAGAGGTAGGATTAAGATCGGTAATCGCAAACGCGCCCGGCGACACATAGCTTTGGTAGATAACATACCCGTTCTGTCGTATCGTCAGCTTTGCCGCCGTCCGGGCGATCCCTCTGACCGTGGGGGCGTAGCCCTGCAGGCTATCGGGATACATATTGTCAGAAGAGTACAGCCGCGCTCCGCGAAAGCCGACGCTGTCGAAAACATCGTTCCCGGTATTGCTGTCCCCCATGACCAGTTCGCTTTTTAGCGGAATGATGGCGCGCTGTACCCAGGTGCCAATGTTGTTCCAGCGTTGCGAATGATAGCCGTCCCCTTTCGAATAGCTCCAGGCTCCGTTATTACGCAGCCGCCAGGGGCCATAGTTCAACCCGCTCAGCAGACTCAAAAAATAGCTATCGCTGTCTGTTCCGCGGCTACCGGTAAAACTGTAATTAATGAGTGCGGCGGGTATCCCTTCATCCCACTCTTCCGGCGGGATATAGCCACGCGCGCTGTTGAGCAATGACGCCTGCGGCAAGCTAATGTTTAAGCGCATCGACGCGAAATCGAACGCGACCTCCGCGCCCGGGATTTTCTCAGGAAGGTGAATACACGTGGTATCGACGCCTTTATCTGAGACAGGGAACACCGCGGTATTCACGCCCAGCCGTTTAATCCACTCCGGTGTAAAACAAGGCATCAGGCCGCCGGATTTATCGCCGGCGCCCACGGCGCCCGCCTCAAAACGAATATCCTGCGTCGCTACGAATTCGTCGTTACGCCAGATATCCACCCGGTAAATACCAGGCGGCTGATGATTACCTTTTTCAAAGCGAGATAAATCCGCCACGGACGCGGTATCCGCCGACAAAAACGCAGGGTTGAAATAACTTTCGCCGCGGCTCGTCAGCGGACACAGCGCCGCCAGCACCGACAGCGCCACGCCGCTTAACGGTGATACATAGCCGGGAAATCGCCCTGCAAACCAGGTTGTCTTCTTCATCGTGTTCTCGTGTGGCTTCACGCTCTCTGCTTAACCGAGACTGGCCGTTGTCGCCGACGTCAATGCGCCGTAATCATTGACGGTCTGAAATGTCACGCTGCCCTGCGCGCCAGTCGGTAAAGGAATTTGCATGTCGCTTTTTGGCGCGATCATCACGTTATCAATCTTTTTCGCGCCCACGCTGATATTGACCAGCGTGAGGTAATAAGCAGATGGGTTGGTTATCTTGAGATGGTTGCCGACACGGGAAAATTTCAGCAAGGTCGGCGCGTCTTCCGGCGTCTGCGGCAAATTCGCCGGACGCACGAACAGTTTGATGCGCGACAGAATCGCCAGTTGCAGAACGTTTTTTCCTTCAATATGACTTTTATCGACCGACGGGATGGCTTTCACGTTCATCCAGAATAACGACTCCCGATCCCCGGGTAGCGGTTGCCCGGCGTAGATAATACGCAGCGTGTTTTCGCTTTTGGGCTCGCTGACGAATAAAGGCGGCGTAACGATAAACGTTTTTTCTTTCTGCCCGGCGCTATTTTCGATCCATGAATTGACGAGGTAACGTTCTTGAGTATCGCTATTACTGATTGCCAGAGAAGTCTGCTTCGCCGCCGAGGGATAAATAACTCGCGTGGCGCCTAATGCAATCCCCCCCGCCGCCTGTACGTTCAGCGAAGTAAATAACGTGAGAAGAACAATAAAGCCTAATTTTATACTATTCAGCATGGTAATAAATTAAACATTTCGCTAAATAAAAAATAGCCGCAAACTCTTTTAATGACCTAAGCTAATTCTTATTGGGATATAAGAAGGGTCTAATCTTATTTGTATAAAATGTCGCATTATGCCGCCCGATGCTATTAACGACGAGGGATTACGGTAACCATAGCCAGGGTGATGAATTGTTTCTTTTTGGTTAATCATGGCGCGCTTATGGGTCACGTCTCAGCATCGGCAACGAACGGGGGAGACGTCGCGTTTGCATCGGAAACACAAACGTTAACTGACAGCGAGGCCCGCCTCTGACAAAATAGCGTCATCCCCTTTGACTTGAAGTAACAGATGGAATCTTCTCTCTGATGGCAGCAAAGATTATTGACGGTAAAACGATTGCGCAGCAGGTGCGATCTGAGGTTGCTCAAAAAGTTCAGGCACGCGTCGCAGCAGGACTTCGCGCTCCCGGCCTGGCTGTGGTGTTGGTCGGCAGCAATCCGGCCTCACAGATTTATGTCGCAAGCAAACGTAAAGCGTGCGACGAAGTGGGGTTCGTCTCCCGCTCCTATGACCTGCCAGAAACCACCAGCGAAGCCGAACTGCTGGCGCTTATCGATACTCTGAATGCAGATAACACGATTGACGGTATTCTGGTGCAGTTGCCTTTACCGGCAGGTATCGACAACGTTAAAGTGCTGGAGCGTATCGCGCCAGATAAAGACGTAGACGGTTTCCATCCTTATAATGTCGGTCGTCTGTGTCAGCGTGCGCCACGCCTGCGTCCCTGTACGCCCCGCGGTATTGTGACGCTGCTTGAGCGTTACAATATTGATACCTACGGCCTGAATGCGGTGGTCATTGGCGCGTCCAATATCGTTGGACGCCCGATGAGCATGGAGCTGCTGCTGGCTGGCTGTACGACTACCGTTACGCACCGCTTTACCAAAGATCTGCGTCACCATGTCGAGCATGCTGATTTGCTCATTGTCGCCGTAGGTAAACCGGGCTTTATTCCCGGCGAATGGATTAAAGAAGGCGCAATTGTGATTGATGTCGGTATTAACCGTCTGGAAAATGGCAAGGTCGTTGGCGACGTCGTGTTTGACGAAGCCGCGGCGCGCGCGTCATACATCACGCCAGTACCGGGCGGCGTCGGCCCGATGACGGTCGCCACGCTTATCGAAAACACGCTGCAGGCGTGCATTGAATATCACGATCCACAAGGAAAATAACATGGCGACATTCTCTTTAGGCAAGCACCCGCACGTCGAGCTGTGCGATCTGCTCAAGCTGGAAGGCTGGAGCGAAAGCGGCGCGCAGGCGAAAATCGCCATTGCCGACGGGTTGGTGAAGGTTGATGGCGTGGTTGAAACGCGTAAACGCTGCAAAATTGTCGCCGGGCAAACCGTTAGCTTTGAAGGCCAAAGTGTGAACGTCGTGGCCTGATTACGCTGTCTTTTCAGATAATCATCCACTTAATCCTCTGCGTTCCAACTGCTAGCATGGCTATTTCCCTGTGAACCATCGCTATGCCTACCGTTATCACCCACGCCGCCGTTCCTCTGTGTCTTGGCGCAGGCTTAGGCCTGAAAGTTATCCCTCCTCGCCTGCTGTTTGCCGGTGTTGTGCTGGCGATGCTCCCCGATGCCGACGTGCTGGCCTTTAAATTTGGCGTCGCCTACGGCAACGTGTTCGGCCATCGTGGATTTACCCATTCTTTACTTTTCGCATTCGTCCTCCCCCTGTTGTGCGTACTCGCGGGACGACGATGGTTTCGAGCGGGGCAGGTGCGCTGCTGGCTGTTTTTAACCGTTTCATTGCTGTCGCACAGCCTGCTGGATTCGATAACCACGGGTGGGAAAGGCGTCGGCTGGCTGTGGCCGTGGTCGGATGAACGTTTCTTTGCGCCCTGGCAGGTGATTAAAGTCGCGCCGTTTGCGCTTTCAAGCTACATCACGCCGTATGGACACCAGGTCATTCTCTCAGAATTGCTGTGGGTGTGGTTGCCGGGAAGTATTTTAGTGTTATTTCTATGGGTACTTAAAACGCATATTAAAAGGAATCAATATGAATAAAATGACATTCGCCGCCGCGGTCATCTGTTTCTCATTTTCCCACGCCAGCTATAGCGAAGAAATGTCTGCCACTGGCTGGTATGCGGCATCGTCTGCGGTTGTCAGCGTGGGCAGTTCCGCACTGGTTAGCGGAATTATACTCTCCCCCGTACTGCTGCCGCTCAACCTGAGCATTGGATCTGTTGTCGAAAATAAAAAGCAAAAAACCGCGCTGTTAACCACTAAGTCCCCCGATAACAAAGACATTAAAATGCAAGTTCCTCTAAATGTCGTCAAAGAAGGCAACCTCAAAGCAGGTGATAAAGTCACTCTGGAAAAAACGCAGGAAGGCACCGGCGCTTATTTGAAAAAAGAGGGCAAGGTCCTTGCCCATATGGTAAATCAGGACGACGCAGGACTTTCCAGCAACCAGACGGTACCGGCCAAATGAAGCGGTTCGCGTTTGCCCTGTGGCTCAGCGCAATCTCGCTCAACGCTTATGCAGACAGTGCTAACTGTCACCAAAAAGCAAACACGCCGGAGAGCATCGCAGCGACAATGGATCAGGCGCTACAGCTCAAACAACAGCTTAACAGTCAATCCGATCCGGTCGTCATTCTGGTTCGCCAGGGGCAAGATATGTCGAGCCGACATTTAACCTGGTCACATGCTGGCTATGCCATGCGCCAGCCAAACGGAGACTGGCGGGTTTACCATAATCTGAATACTTGCGGAACCGCTGAATCAGCGCTCTATATACAAGGTCTGTATGAGTTTCTGGCTGATGACCTGGTGAATCAGAGCATTGCCGTTTTGCGCCCGCGTTCAGATATCGCGACGGCATTACAAACGCTCTTACATAGCGCTATCAAACTCAATCTCTTCCACAGTCCCCGCTATAACCTGATTGCGTGGCCTTTTTCCGGCCCTTATCAGAATTCGAATGGCTGGCTTCTCGAAGTGTTTGCGCGAGCAAACGATGCGCAGATTTGGTCACGTAATGATGCCCGCCGCTGGTTGCAGCTTCAGGGTTATCAACCCTCTATCGTTAGTGCTGGCACTTTTGAACGATTAGGCGCAAAACTGTTCACCCCTAACGTTTTCACCGACGATCAGCCAGCAGAATTGCTGCGAAAAGGAAATGTGGGGCTAAACAGCGGCGACAGCGTCATCCGCTTTATTGCCCATTACAGCCGGGCAATGCCCGGGTGTGAACATCAGAATCTGGGGGAGTCGGTGTGTGTTTATCTTTCGCCCGGTGCGAAAAAATAAAAAACAGGCCGTTCTATGCAAATAGAGCGGCCTGTAAAAGCGCTTACTTACGCCGCCAGGTGGTGCCCTGCGGGCCATCTTCCAGAATAATACCCATTTCAGCGAGACGATCGCGCGCCGCGTCCGCCGCCGCCCAGTCTTTCGCTTTACGGGCATCCAGACGCTGTTGAATCAAGGCTTCAATTTCCGCAACTTCACCGTCATCCGCCTGCGCGCCGCTTTGCAGGAAAACATCCGGCTCCTGCTCCAGCAGTCCCAGCACGCCGGAAATCTTCCGCAGATGAGACGCCATCGCATTCGAGGCGGTCATATCCTCGCCCTTCAGACGGTTGACTTCACGCGCCATGTCAAACAGGACGGAGTAGGCTTCCGGCGTATTGAAATCGTCATTCATCGCCTCCACGAAACGCGCTTCAAACGCCTCGCCGCCCGCCGGGGCCGCTGATTTATCCGTTCCACGCAATGCGGTGTATAGCCGCTCCAGCGAAGCGCGCGCCTGCTTGAGGTTCTCTTCGCTGTAGTTCAGTTGGCTACGGTAATGCCCGGACATCAGGAAGTAGCGCACGGTTTCCGCATCGTAGTATTTCAGCACGTCGCGCACGGTAAAGAAGTTGCCCAGCGATTTGGACATCTTCTCGCGATCCACCATCACCATACCGGAGTGCATCCAGTAGTTGACGTATTCGCCGTCATGCGCGCAGGTAGACTGGGCAATCTCGTTTTCATGGTGCGGGAACATCAGATCGGAACCGCCGCCGTGAATATCAAAATGGTTGCCCAACTGCTTGCAGTTCATCGCCGAACATTCAATGTGCCAGCCCGGACGCCCTTCGCCCCACGGCGACGGCCAGCTCGGCTCGCCCTCTTTCGACATTTTCCACAGCACGAAGTCCATCGGGTTACGCTTCACGTCAACGACATCTACGCGCGCGCCCGCCTGAAGCTGCTCAAGATCCTGACGGGAAAGCTGCCCATAAGTCGGATCGGTCGGTACATCGAACATCACATCGCCGTTATCCGCCACATAGGCGTGTCCTTTCTCGATTAAGGTGCGGGTGAGCTCGATAATTTCCTGAATATGGTGCGTCGCACGCGGCTCGCTGTCCGGACGCAGAATATTCAGCGCGTCGAAGTCCTGATGCATTTCCGCAATCATTCTGTCGACCAGCGCGACAAAACTTTCGCCGTTTTCATTGGCGCGTTTAATAATTTTATCGTCGATATCGGTAATGTTACGCACATACTTCAGCTTATAACCGAGAAAACGCAAATAGCGCGCGACAACGTCAAAAGCGACAAACGTGCGTCCGTGGCCAATGTGGCAGAGATCGTAAACGGTGATACCACACACGTACATGCCGACTTCCCCGGCATGAATGGGTTTGAATTCCTCTTTTTGGCGCGTCAGTGTATTAAAAATTTTTAACATCGAAGATTCCGTATAGACGTGTGTGGGTAATAATCTCTGTATGATACATATTATTCGTAATCGAAGCAGCACACTTTGCAAGGTGATCGCAGCTTACGGTTATGCTATAACAAGCCCCTATATGTGCCCCATTGCGGGCTAAAGCACCACTCTCTTGGAACAGGATGCAAAAATGGTTACTTTCCACACTAATCACGGCGATATCGTAATCAAAACCTTTGATGATAAAGCGCCTGAAACAGTTAAAAACTTCCTGGACTACTGCCGCGAAGGTTTTTACAACAACACCATTTTCCACCGTGTGATTAACGGTTTTATGATTCAGGGCGGCGGCTTTGAGCCGGGCATGAAACAGAAAGCCACCAAAGAGGCGATCAAAAACGAAGCCAACAATGGTCTGAAAAATACCCGTGGTACGTTGGCAATGGCACGTACTCAGGCGCCACATTCGGCTACCGCGCAATTCTTCATCAACGTGGCAGACAACGACTTCCTGAACTTCTCCGGCGAAAGTCTGCAGGGCTGGGGCTACTGCGTCTTTGCGGAAGTTGTAGAAGGTATGGACGTGGTAGATAAAATCAAAGGCGTCGCCACTGGCCGTAGCGGTATGCACCAGGACGTACCAAAAGAAGACGTCATCATTGAAAACGTGACCGTCAGCGAGTAATCGTGGCGACACTGTTTATTGCAGACTTGCATCTGCAAACGGAAGAACCGGCGATCGTCGCCGGTTTTCTGCGTTTTTTAGCCGTAGAAGCCCGCCAGGCCGACGCGCTGTATATTCTTGGCGATCTCTTCGAGGCCTGGATTGGCGACGACGACCCCAACCCGCTACATCGTGAAATGGCCGTTGCCATTAAATCGCTGGTTGATTCCGGCGTCCCCTGCTTCTTTATTCATGGTAATCGCGACTTCCTGATTGGCAAACGCTTTGCCCGCGAAAGCGGCATGACGCTACTGCCGCAGGAAAAAGTGCTCGACCTGTATGGCCGCAATGTGTTGATTATGCACGGCGATACGCTCTGTACCGATGATGCCGGATATCAGGCGTTTCGCGCCAAAGTCCATAATCCGTGGGTTCAACGGCTGTTCCTTACCCTGCCGCTGTTTATCCGCCGCCGTATCGCCGCCAGAATGCGCGCCGGCAGTAAAGCCGCCAACAGCAGCAAATCGCTGGATATTATGGACGTCAATGCGCAGACCGTCGTCGCCGAAATGGAAAAACACCGCGTACAGTGGCTGATTCACGGTCACACCCACCGCCCGGCGGTGCATGAACTTTCCGCCAACGACCAGCCCGCGTTCCGCGTGGTGTTAGGCGCATGGCATCATGAAGGTTCAATGGTAAAAGTCACGCCGGACAACGTTGAGTTAATCGCCTTCCCCCTGTAAATGTTCGTCGAATCGTCCGTTACGGCGCGCACGCAACCGTTTTCCTTGCCTGATTATCATGCTATTCTCTGACACCTCAAAAGCAGCGTGTCCCGCACCACAGGAGTTTTAAGACGCATGTCTTCCCGCAATAATCCGGCGCGTGTCGCCATCGTGATGGGGTCCAAAAGCGACTGGGCTACCATGCAATTCGCCGCCGAAATTTTTGAAATTCTGGATGTCCCGCACCATGTAGAAGTGGTTTCCGCCCATCGCACCCCCGATAAACTGTTCAGCTTCGCCGAAACGGCGGAAGAGAACGGATATCAAGTGATTATTGCCGGCGCGGGCGGCGCGGCGCACCTGCCGGGAATGATTGCGGCAAAAACGCTGGTCCCGGTACTCGGCGTGCCGGTACAAAGCGCTGCGCTAAGCGGCGTGGACAGCCTCTACTCCATTGTGCAGATGCCGCGCGGCATTCCGGTGGGTACGCTGGCGATCGGTAAAGCCGGTGCCGCTAACGCCGCCCTGCTCGCCGCGCAGATTCTGGCGCAACACGACGCGGAACTGCATCAGCGCATTGCCGACTGGCGCAAAGCGCAAACCGATGAAGTACTGGAAAATCCCGATCCGCGGGGGACGCTATGAAGCAAGTTTGCGTTCTCGGCAACGGACAACTGGGCCGAATGCTGCGCCAGGCGGGCGAACCGCTGGGTATCGCCGTCTGGCCGGTTGGTCTGGATGCAGAGCCTACCGCCGTGCCGGTACAGCAGAGCGTCATTACCGCAGAGATTGAGCGCTGGCCGGAAACCGCGCTTACCCGCGAGCTGGCGCGCCACCCGGCCTTCGTCAATCGCGATGTATTTCCGATCATCGCCGACCGTCTGACACAAAAACAGCTTTTCGATAAACTGGGACTCGCGACCGCGCCGTGGCAGCTGCTGACCAGCACCGACGAGTGGTCCGGCATCTTTGACCGTCTGGGCGAACTGGCGATTATTAAGCGTCGCGTTGGCGGCTACGACGGTCGCGGGCAGTGGCGTCTACGCGCGGACGAAACCGGGCAACTGCCGGATGACTGCTATGGCGAATGTATTGTTGAGCGCGGTATCCATTTTTCCGGCGAAGTGTCGTTAGTCGGCGCGCGCGCTCATGACGGCAGTACCGTGTTTTACCCGCTAACGCACAATTTGCATCAGGACGGTATCTTGCGGACCAGCGTCGCGTTCCCACAGGCGAACGCCGAACAGCAGGAGCAGGCGGAATCGATGCTGTCAGCAATTATGCAGGCGTTGAACTACGTCGGCGTAATGGCGATGGAATGTTTTATCACGCCGGAAGGCCTGTTAATCAATGAACTGGCGCCGCGCGTGCATAACAGCGGACACTGGACGCAAAATGGCGCCAGCATCAGTCAGTTTGAATTGCATTTGCGCGCGATTACCGGCCTGCCGTTGCCCGCGCCGGTGATTAACGCCCCGTCGGTGATGATCAATCTGATCGGCAGCGAGCTGAATTACGACTGGCTGAAGCTGCCGCTGGTACATCTGCACTGGTATGATAAAGCGGTACGTCCGGGGCGAAAAGTCGGCCATCTGAATCTGACCGACAGCGATACGTCACGTCTTAGCGCCACCCTGGAAGCGCTCTCTCCGCTCCTGCCGGGCGAATACGCCAGCGGCATTATCTGGGCGCAAAGTAAGCTTAAATAAACAGCGTGGGCGGCGCATTCTCTGTCGCCGCCCGTCGCGATCACAGACGGATGCAGGTTCCCGCCCTGCCCGCCAGGGTATCGTCAATACGCGATAATGCGCCAATCCATGCCGGCTTTCCGCACCGCTTCACATACCCGCTTACCGCGGTCACCTTCGGCCCCATCGCGCCATCGGCTTTGGCAAACGGCGCCAGCTCATCGGGCGAAGCCTGACGAATAGCGCGCTGCTGCGGCGTTCCCCAATGTTCATACACCGCATCCGCATCCGTCAAAATGATCAGACCATCGGCCGCTATCTGCTCCGCCAGCAATGCCGCCGCCAGGTCTTTATCTATCACCGCCTCGACCCCTTCGCCTTCGCCGGCAACAGGTACCCCGCCACCGCCGCTGCAAATCACCACATGGCCCTCTTTTAGCAATAACTCAATAGCGGCGCTTTCGATAATCTGACGCGGCGCCGGGGAAGCGACGACACGGCGCAGATATTTTCCATCACGTTTCATATGCCAGCCATAAGTCGCTTCCAGCGCCATTTGCTCTTCTGGCGAATAAACGGGACCGATAAACTTTTCCGGCTCAAGAAAAGCAGGATCGTCCGCCGATACCTTTATCCGCGTTAATACCGTAGTCACCGGCGGCATATCGGGTTCAAGCGCCAGACGCTGCGCCAGCATATAGCCGATCATGCCCTGACTTTCCGCTACCAGCACATCCAGCGGATAAGGCTCAACGGCTTTCCAGGCAAGGTTCTGTAAAGCCAACAGGCCGACCTGAGGGCCGTTGCCATGTACTATCGCCAGCCGATACGAGCGGGCAAGTCGCGCCAGCGCGGGCACCGCGTCAGCAATATTGCGATATTGATTCTCTGCCGTTAGCGCTTCTCCGCGCTGCAATAATGCGTTGCCGCCAAGAGCAACTACCAACGTTTTCATTCCCTATCCTTTTACTATTTGTTGTCCAAGCCAGAACCCCAGCAGCGTATCCGCGCCAGAGGTGTGCCCCAGCGCCAGCAGTCCGTCAATCGCCGTTTCTGTGCGAGCATCTCGTCGCAGCGCATGAATAAAGTGGAGTAAAGGCGACGCGAAATAACCCATAGCCGCATAGCGTAAATAGCTGACGCTCACGAGCGTCGTCGCCCGATCAAGGCTGCCGGATTGGGCAAAAAAATTACGCCCGACGCGTTCATCTATGGCGCCAAAATACCAGGCCGCCAGCAACATTCCCGTCAGCGTGTCGTCATGACTGGGCGTTAAGCCCGGCCCTTTACCCAGCCATAGCCGCCAGTCAGTCGCAGCACCTGCAAGCGCCGACTGAAAGCAGTGACAAAACTGGCGAAGTTCCGGACATAGAGGCTGGGCTGCTGCGACGGTTAACGGCCCAAACAGTCCCGTCTCCTCACTACGCTGCATGTACGTCGCGTTAAGACGCGGCGACGCAAGATAGCGCGGAACCCGCAGCGAACAGCGCCTCTCCGGCTCGCATAAAAGAAACTCGCCAATCTGAATACCGGCAGCGGTTGACTGCGGTTTTTCGCCATCGGTGAGCACATCGCGCAAGGCGTCAAAATCGCCGCCGCGCAGTATCCACCCTCCCGGACTGAAGCCGCTCCCCCGACGGTGAAGCGTTAATAACTCACCGCTTTTCGCCACAAAATTAATAGAGCGACGCCATACCCCTGACATCTGCCAGGGTTGCCGATAATCCGCCGATTGTCGGCTTGCCATAAGAGGATGGATACGTTTCATGAGACGCTCTCTTAACTTACGCCCATGCTTTCCGCCAGCGCTTCCAGCGCCTGCTCGAAACAGGCCAGCGGCGCACGGACGGTTCCCGCGCCAATCTGTCCAATCCCCGCCTCTTTATGCGCGATACCCGTGTTAATCAGCGGCGTAATTCCGGTCTCGACCACGCGGCGGATATCCAGTCCCAGACAGGCCCCCTGAAAATCCCAGCCGGGGATTTGTAGCTGCATGTTGCGTTCGAGATAAATTTCAGCCATCTCTTCAGAAACAGATTTCGCCGCTTCCATTCCCCCGGCACCGACAAAACGCGTTACGCCAGGCGCGGCAATCATCGCAGCGCCGCCAATACCAAACGTTTCAGTAATGGCGCTGTCGCCCATGTCCGGGTTGGCCTGATCCTGCGAAAAACCGGTAAAAAATAGCCCCTGCGGCGTATTAACAGGCGCGGTGAACCAACGGTCGCCCAGACCGCTAACCCGAATGCCAAACATATCGCCATTACGGGTCATCGCCGTCACAATACTGCCGGCGCGAATCTGCGCGCCCGCGTCCATGGCGGCTTTACAGTAGGCCATCGCCAGATTAAGGAAGAATTGATCGGTGACGCTCAGAAAATCCATCACTTCCGCTATCTGCTGCTTATCGTGTTCCAGACGGGCGATATGCGGCGCCAACGTGCGCATCAGCAATGCGGAAGAGGCGATATTGCGCTGGTGGAATTCATCTCCCATCGTAATGCCCTGCGCCATCATTGCGGTCAGGTCGAGCCCCCGCTCCAGACGTCCCAGCGCCGCGCTTAATACCGGCATCAGCATATCACGCATCCAGCGCAAACGTTGCTGAACATCCTCGCCATAGGCGCCGAAACGCATCACTTTGCCGATCCCTTCGTTGAGATTGCAGTACGCGCGATTGCCGTCGGTGATATTTTCCACGACCAGCATCGGCATACTGGCTGAGGTAATACCGCCCATCGGCCCCACGGCGTTAACGTGATGGCAGGGAATAAAGTTGACCTTTCCCTGCTCTAACAGCGCGAGCGCGCTCATTTCATCTTTGGCCCATCCTTCAAACAGGCATGCGCCGATACAGGCGCCTTTCATCGGGCCGGTCATCTCTTGCCAGCGCATCGGCGGGCCGGCATGAAGAAGCGTTTTCCCTTGATTGAGCACGCTAATTAATGAAGAAGCTGGCTTCACATCCAGCCAGTGCGGACGTGCGCGACGAATTTGTTCGATGACTGCAGCGTTGGCTTGCGCCACTGATGTAAACATGGGAACCCCTTATTGCAAACGTTCTAACAGACGAGCCAGTTTTTTATTACCGCCAGCGACAGGCGCCCACTGGTAGTGCACCACGGGCATACCGGCAGCCTGTAAATCCAGCGCGAAGCTACGTAACCCGGCATTAATCACCGCTACCGATTCCAGTAACCGGGGAGCTGATGGATGAGTGGAAGAGAGAGTGGGTCGAATCAGTTCCGCGGCCAACAGAGTGGCTTCGGGAAGAGAATCCACTACCGTGATGCCGGCATCTTCGAGCGCGGCGATTTGTTGCGAGCGGCACTGAGGATCGCGTTCCGTTCCGGTGACGGTTGCGATGGCGAACAGCGGCTGATCGCTGGCGCGTGCGGCGCATGCCTTCTGCCAGGCCTGAATCAGCGATGCGGCGGGATCGGCGGTCGCGCCAAAACCAATAACGACGTCCACTAATAACACGCGTACCTGCGGCTGCGCGCCAAGCCCGGCGATAAGCTGATTACGTAACGCCGGGTCGATCATCGGATGTGGTCGCCCAACGGTATAAAAGTCATCGCCCAGATCGATAATCTGGTGGCCGTCAGCGTCAAGCATCATGCCATGGTGATGTTCCGTATCCGCCGCGACGCCCAGATAGCCGGCCAGCAGCCCCGCCGCTTCCGCCGCCAGCGTTCCGCCGGTATAGAGGCCACGAATCACGCCGCCTGTTGAAACCATTTCTTTACGCTGCGACGTCACGCGAGACAATAAACATGCCAGGCGGGCGGCTTCATCCAGCGTCGAGGCAAACCAGACGTTTCCCTCACGCGCAACGGGAGAGGAAAACCCTAAGAACAGCGCTACAACGGGTTTCCCGGTGGCTTTCATCGCCGCGATAATATGCTGACGAACCGCATCGGCAGGCGGTTTGGAGACAAAGGCCAGCACCTGGCTCTTTTCATCCGCGCTGAGTATCTCCAGTGCCGTTAGCGCGCTGATCCCGCCGACCTCGGCGCTCAAATCGCGTCCGCCAAGCCCGATGGCATGGGTAATCCCTTCCCCCGCCAGCGCAATCTGTGAACAGAGCTCCTGAATACCGGTGCCGGAAGCGCCAATCACCCCGATGTTGCCCTCTGGCATGACGTTAGCGAAAGCCAGCGGCGTATTGGCGATCATAGCGGTGCCGCAATCCGGCCCCATGACCAGCAGTCCTTTATCACGCGCCCGGCGTTTTAGTCTGATTTCATCGTCCAGCGTGACATTATCGGAGAAGATCATCACGTTCAACGAACGATCCAGCGCCTGCTCTGCCAGTTCCGCCGCATATTCGCCGGCCACCGATACCAGCGCCAGATTCGCCTCTGGCAGTTTCTGACAGGCGCTTTCCCAGCGTCTGACCTGGATTAACGACTGGCTGCCGCTGCTTCCCTGCGCCAACTGCTGCAATGCTTC
Source organism: Salmonella sp. GDC200615 (assembly GCF_050574145.1). Lineage (NCBI taxonomy): Bacteria > Pseudomonadati > Pseudomonadota > Gammaproteobacteria > Enterobacterales > Enterobacteriaceae > Salmonella > Salmonella sp. GDC200615. Next base: position 3,315,474 of record NZ_CP192247.1, read on the forward strand.
TTCGAGCTGTTGCACAATCACCTGCGTAATGCCGTCATCTACCGCTTCGGTACGAATCGCCACGCAAATGTCATTGGGCGTAGCGCCATGAAAATCGTCATGCCAGAAACCGGTAGTTTCCAGCAGCGACTTATTCGCAGGCGTTCCCATCATTACCGATACATCATCAACATTTTCGGACTCACTCAGCTTTCGAGAAATAATCATTAAGCTGACAGAGTCCTGAAAACACCCTTTTTTAATAAAGGCGTGGATCATAACAACTCCTTAATAATTGCACCCATTGCAATTGCACGAGCAGTGTTAATGTGCGCTTCACGGTATATATCCGGGAGGGTAAATAGAGTGATTAACGTCACATCAAATTTATTAACAAAAGAATTCAAACAACGGCTAAAGGATTAGTTATGATTTTCTAAAAAAGCTTTTTATTTAAGCAAAAAGATAAAACCCGCCTGATTATCAAATAAATTCTAATTATATTTTTTTGCCTGTCTGGATCACATAATCATTTTATTTTCCCGGTATGTTAATCGCAGTCATGCTTCACACCGTCGTTAAAAAGGAAGACAGATGAAAATCAGTCGGGAAACACTCCATCAGCTTATCGAAAATAAGCTTTATAAAGCCGGACTAAAACGTGAGCACGCCGCCACCGTCGCCGACGTATGGTTTATGCAGATGCCAGAGGTATTCACTCACATGGCGCCGTACGCGTTGAATATTATGCCGAACGAATTTCAAAAGGCGGCACCAACCGGGAGCCGACGTTCCGCATTGAGAATACCGGTCCCTGTACGGCGATACTGCATGCCGATAATGCTGCCGGACAGGTCGCAGCCAAAATGGGAATGGAGCATGCTATTGAAATAGCCAAAAAAAAATGGCGTCGCGGTTGTCGGCATTAGCAGAATGGGCCATAGCGGCGCCATCTCTTATTTCGTCCGCCAGGCTGCTCGCGAAGGCCTGATTGGTCTGTCTATCTGTCAGTCCGATCCTATGGTCGTGCCGTTTGGCGGGGCGGATATTTACTATGGCACTAATCCGCTGGCCTTTGCCGCGCCGGGCGAAGGCGATGACATCATTACCTTTGATATGGCCACCACCGTGCAGGCCTGGGGAAAAGTCCTCGATGCACGGTCTCGCAATGAGTCCATTCCGGAGAGTTGGGCCGTCGATAAAAACGGCGCGCCGACACATGATCCTTTTGCCGTCAATGCGTTATTACCCGCCGCAGGCCCGAAAGGTTACGGCCTGATGATGATGATCGATATTTTGTCCGGCATTCTGCTGGGGCTGCCGTTTGGCCGCCAGGTCAGTTCGATGTATGAAGATTTACACGCCGGACGCAATTTAGGACAACTTCATCTGGTCATTAATCCAGCGTTCTTTTCTTCCTGTGAATTATTCCGCAAACATATTAGTCAGACTATGCAGGAACTCAATTCCGTGAAGCCCGCTCCCGGTTTTAAACAGGTTTATTATCCTGGACAGGATCAGGATATTAAACAGAAAAATGCCGATATGAATGGTATCGATATTGTTGATGATATTTATCAATATCTGATTTCCGATGCCCTCTATCTCAAGTCATACGAAACAAAAAATCCCTTTGCCCAATAATTATTGAAACAGGAATTTTCTATGATAAAGCATTTTCGCCACGCGATAGAAGAAACATTGCCCTGGCTCTCTTCCATTGGAGCCGATCCTACGGGTGGAATGACGCGTTTACTTTATTCGCCTGAGTGGCTGGAAACACAGCAGCAGTTTAAAAAGCGAATGGCAGAAAGCGGTCTGGAGACACGCTTTGATGACGTCGGAAATTTATATGGCCGCCTTTGCGGCACACAATTTCCGGAGCAGGTGATTTTAAGCGGTTCGCATATTGATACGGTCGTCAACGGCGGCAATCTGGACGGGCAATTCGGCGCGCTTGCCGCCTGGCTGGCGATCGACTGGCTAAAAGCGACCTACGGCGCGCCGCTGCGCACCGTCGAGGTAGTGTCAATGGCAGAGGAAGAAGGCAGCCGTTTCCCTTACGTTTTTTGGGGCAGCAAGAACATTTTTGGCCTGGCGAATCCTGAAGAGGTACGCCATATCCAGGACGCCAAAGGCACAGGCTTTGTCGACGCTATGCAGGCGTGCGGATTTACCCTTCCCGCCGCGCCACTCGCTGCGCGAACCGATATCCGCGCCTTTGTTGAATTGCATATTGAGCAAGGCTGCGTTCTGGAGAGCAACGGACAGTCGATTGGCGTCGTCAACGCCATCGTCGGGCAACGTCGCTACATGGTGACGCTCAACGGCGAGTCCAACCATGCAGGCACAACGCCAATGGGCTATCGTCGCGATACGGTGCACGCCTTCAGTCGTATTTGCAGTCAGTCCATTGAAAAAGCCAAACAGCATGGCGATCCCCTGGTATTAACGTTCGGCAAAGTTGAGCCGCAGCCGAATACGGTCAATGTAGTCCCTGGAAAAACCACATTTACAATCGATTGCCGGCATACGGACGCCGCGGTACTTCGCGAATTTACCGAACAGTTGGAAAACGATATGCGCGCCATCTGCGATGAAATGGATATCAGCATCGATATCGATTTGTGGATGGACGAAGCGCCGGTGCCGATGAACGCCGAACTGGTCGCGGCCCTCACCAGGCTGTGTGAAACCGAACAACTGAACTATCGCATAATGCATAGCGGCGCAGGTCATGACGCGCAAATTTTCGCGCCGCGCGTCCCTACCTGTATGATTTTCGTCCCCAGCATTAATGGTATCAGCCATAACCCGGCGGAACGTACCAACATTAATGACTTTGCTGAAGGGGTCAAAACTCTGGCATTAATGCTGCATCAACTTGCCTGGCAAAAATAAGGAGCCATCAATGGGATATCTGAATAACGTCACGGGTTACCGCGATGATTTACTGGCGAACCGCGCCATTGTGAAACACGGTAACTATGCGCTCTTAACGCCGGACGGTCTGGTGAAAAATATTATTCCTGGCTTTGAAAACTGTGACGTCACAATCCTTTCGACGCCGAAGCTGGGTGCTTCTTTCGTCGATTATCTGGTCACCTTACATCAGAATGGCGGCAACCAGCAGGGCTTTGGCGGCGAGGGGATTGAAACTTTTCTCTATGTCATTACGGGAAATATTGAAGCTAAAGCAGAAGGAAAAACATTCTCTTTAACTCAGGGCGGATACCTCTATTGTCCACCGGGCGAGATGATGACCTTTAGCAACGCTCAAACGGAAGACAGCCAGCTATTTTTATATAAACGCCGCTATACTCCTGTCGAGGGGCATGCCCCGTGGTTGGTTTCCGGCAATGCCAGCCAGCTGGAGCGTATTCATTATGAAGGCATGGAAGATGTTATTCTGCTGGATTTCCTGCCTAAAGAGCTGGGCTTCGATATGAATATGCATATTCTGTCGTTCGAACCGGGCGCCAGCCACGGCTATATTGAAACCCACGTCCAGGAACATGGCGCTTATATCCTTTCCGGCCAGGGGGTTTATAACCTCGACAACAACTGGGTGCCGGTGAAAAAAGGCGACTACATCTTCATGGGCGCTTATTCCCTGCAGGCCGGATACGGTGTAGGTCGTGGCGAAGCATTCAGCTACATCTACTCCAAAGACTGTAACCGCGACGTTATGATTTAACGGCGGACAGCCCTCCTGATTATTTTTAATTTAGCTATGTTGGATTTTGCCACGGTGAGAACCGTGGCTTTTTTTATGCTTAACGAGTCCCGATATCCTGGCCAAGTTTGATGACGCGGGCAATATTACAGGCGCTGTGGTAGAGATTTTGTTCACCGTTCGCCAGAACCTCCGGCAAAGGCGCCAGCCGCGGCAAAATACTGAATACGGCATCAATACCGTGGCGATGGACCACTTCCACGCCGTCGCCCAGTACGCCGGCAATGCCGATAACCGGGACGTGATGCCGTTTCGCCACTGACGCAACGCCTATCGGCGCTTTTCCTCCCGCCGTTTGCGAGTCGATTCGCCCTTCTCCGGTAATCACCAGCGAGGCCTCTTTTACCGCCTCCTCCAACTTCACCGCCTGCATAACAATCTCAATACCGGGCTTCATTTCCGCTTCCAGGAAGACGATAGCAGCAATCCCCATTCCTCCGGCCGCTCCACCGCCCGGTATTTGAGACATGTCGCGTCCGGTCAGGGCATGTAAAACACGGGCATAATTACGTAATCCATTTTCCAGCGTCTCGACCATTTCAGGCGTCGCCCCTTTCTGCGGACCGAATACCGCCGCCGCGCCGCGTGGCCCCACCAACGGGTTATCAACATCACAGGCGACCTCAATACGACACTCTGAAATACGCGGATCGCCCCCCTGCAGGTCAATGCTCGCCAGGCGCGATAAATTGCCCCCTCCGGCGCCAAGCAGCATTCCTTGCGCGTCCAGAAAACGCACACCGAGCGCCTGCGCTACTCCCATTCCGCCATCCACCGTGGCGCTGCCGCCGATACCCAGAATAATATGGCGAATCCCCGCGTCCAGGGCGTGACGAATCAATTCGCCGGTGCCGAAACTGGATGCCAGCAGCGGATTACGCGCCTCTGGCGCCACCAGCATCAATCCGCTCGCCGCCGCCATTTCAATAATCGCCGTTTTGCCGTCGCCGGTCAGGCCATAAAATCCGTTTACTTTTTCCCCCATCGGCCCGCTAACGTCCACAGAAACCCGTTTCCCGCCGGTCGCAGCCACCATTGCGTCCACGGTTCCTTCTCCGCCATCGGCGATCGGTAAACAAACATAGCGCGCATCAGGAAATACGGTTGAAAATCCCGCTTTAATAGCCTGACAGCATTTATCAGCGCTTAAGCTCTCTTTAAATGAATCTGGCGCAATTACAATCTTCATCATGTCTCCTTGTTTTCTCACGTTATTTAATGCGTTCCCACGGAATAAGATTTTCCATAAGCACTGCCAGTAAGATTCCCACCAGTAATCCGTTGCTAAGCAGAGGACGAATCATCAGTGGAAGATCCTGTAAATAGACCGGAGGAAGCCCCATCAAAAAAATGCCGACAAAAAGCGGTAACGCCAGGCGATAAATATTCCGCGCGGTAAACGTAATTTGCTGGCTAAAAACCAAACCGGAATAAAGTAAAGGTAAATAAGAGACCAGCATAACGGCGCTGCTGATCGCCAGTGGAATAGCGCAAAATAAGCGGGTTAACGGCGTTATAATGGCAACCAGCAGACACAGCGCGCTACCACAGATAAAGGATTTGCGAGAACTGTCGCCGGTTTGCGTTAATAAACCAATGGAAGACACAAAAGGCGAAAAAGGCACGACCGCGAAAGGCCCGTCACTAACGTCATCAGTCCGGAAATCATAAAGCTTCGGCGATAACGAGAACTGCCCGACCCTTGATGCAGATAAAAGATATCGGTACCGCGGATGGCGCCGTAAGTGTTGCTGATGTTGACTAACCCCGTCATCACCGCCGTCACAATAATACCCGGCATCAGCGTGCCGTGGCTGCCCAGCGGAAACCATCGCCAGCTTAATTCACCCGGCGGTAAGTGTGATGAAGGAAAGCATAACCGCCATAGCCCCCACCCGACCACGGTCCCTACCAGTAACGCGTAACGGGAGATACGCTGCTGCAGGAAAATAATCATCGCGAGGATAAAACACATCACCGCGACCGCCAGCCCAAAGGGGGCCAATTTGATTCTGGCGCTGGTATCGGCAATGCCAAAAGGCAGCCCCAGCATGCCTTTAAAAAATATTGAGGTCAGCTGCGCGCCCAAAAGCAGCATGAAAAAAACCATTACCGCCGGCGTAAACAGGCGAGCCAGACGGTGTCCTAAGCCGCTAATGCCGATAAATATCGTCACCATTGCGGAGATCGCGATCCCGACCGACAGGCTGGAGACGATATCGTTCAGCGGCGTGCCGCGAGACGCCTCGCCAAGCGTAATCGTAAGAATAGCGCCCCACCACAGTCCTGTCGGCCCTTCCATAATGGCACGGCGATGGCCGCAAAATGCCTGAACCAGGCAGGCCAACGCGGTGGTCAAAAAAGCGTATTGTGTGAGCATTAACAAGTTATCAGCGGGAAGATGAAAAGCGGACAGCAAGGTAGGGGGAACCACAACCGTGTTACAGAAAATAAAGAAAAACCACTGAAAGCCGGACAACACACTTTCGCGGTTAATAACAGGGAATATATCCACACCTTAAAATAGAGAATGCCCGTCGTGACGACGGGCATTAAATCACACCGGATTACTGCTGATGTTTAAGGATAAACTGACCTTTTGGCGGCACAGGGAAGCCATGCTCGATGTCATAAATAACATCGCCGCGCAAAATCGTTTTGGTAATACGCGCGCCAATAGTACGGCCAACATACGGACTGACTTTATGGCGATATTCCAGATCTTCATTTTTCAGAACATAGCTGCTGTCAGGCTGAATAAAGACCAGGTCAGCATCTTTGCCGGGGGCAATACGTCCTTTATGTTTCAGACCAAAAATATAGGCGGCGTTGGTCGCCATTAATTTGCCAAACATCGGCAACGACATACCGCGTTTTTGCACCGCTTCATCAAACATGACGTCCATGCAGTTTTGCAGTCCGGCAATTCCGCCCCATGCTTGCATGATATTGCCTGCTTTCATTTCCGGAGGGCATGGAGAGTGGTCGGATACCAGGCAGTCGATTTCGCCGTTAAACAGTTTTTCCCACATCCCTTTCTGGTTTTCCTGGTCGCGAATTGGCGGAGAGCATTTTGCCAGGGTGCCAATCTCTTCGAACTGATCGGTATCGAGGACAAAATAGTGCGGGCACGATTCACAGGTGACATCCTGGCCTTCCTGACGCGCGCGCGTTACTTCCTCTACCCCCTCCGGGCTGCTGATATGGCAAACGTGCAGACGGCAACCTGCCGCTTTCGCCAGATACAGCACGCGACGAATGGCTTCCACTTCAGTAAATACCGGACGTGAGGCGACATAATCATGCGCCGTTACGCGACCTTCGCGTTTAGCTTCCTCGCCCAGCTCATCGCAAATCAGAGCATTTTCGCAATGTACCAGTACCGTCTGGTCCATTTCCCCCAATTTTTGCGCGCCTTTGTAAAACTGCCAGTCATTAACGTCGCGAAAATCATTATCGATGCCACGATCGCCGCAGGTGGCGACAAAGCACTTGAAGCCGACAACGCCCACTTCGTCCAGCTCATGAAGCCGATCCAGGTTATAAGAAACCAAACCGCCCAACTGCGCGGCGTCGATGGTCAATTTACCTTTTGCCGCGTCAAACTTGAGTTCAATCGTCTCACGATCGACCGTCGCCGGCAGCTGATTGAGCGGCATCTCAATCATCGTGGTAATACCGCCTTTCGCCGCCGCGCGGGTACCGGTTTCATAGCCTTCCCAGTGGGTACGGCCCGGTTCAGAAATGTGGGTATGCGCGTCAACCATGCCCGGCGAAACGATCAATCCCGTCGCATCCAGCACATTTTTCGCTTCCCCCAGGTTCTCGCCAATCGCGGCGATTTTTCCGCCCTGGACGGCGATATCGATAACTCTCGCTTCGTTTTCTAAGATGACAGTACCGTTCTTAATAATTAAATCAAAAGACATAACAAACTCCTTGTATGGATACAGATAGTTTTTAAATAGCGCACACTTCATTAAATACGCTTAATGCTTTTTCAATATTTAACCTGCGAGTTTTTTCTCTCCTGTATTTTCAAAACCCGTGCGTTTCTTCAATAGCGCATAAGTAACGAACGCAACTATTACGCCTACAAACCAGGACACGCGGGATAAAGGCTCCAAAAATGGTATAAACTTGCCGCCTAATGACAGAATAACTGCGACCAGGGTGACTGAAAATGCAGTCAGGTTAAATCCATTATCATAATATTTGTAATCACCGCTGGCGGTGTACAGCTCATCAAGATTAATTTTTCCACGCATTACCACAAAATAATGAGCTAACATTACGCCGATTACCGGGCCAAGCATACCGCCGATAATATCAAGGAACAGATAAATACTGTCCTGATTCTCCATTAATTTCCATGGACAAATCAGTAGACTGATAATACTGGCAATCATTACGCCATTTTTATAGTTAAGCTTTGTCGGGGCAAGCGCCGCAATTTGATACCCCGCAGGTATAATATTACCGGTGGCGTTGGTTGAAATTGTCGTCATCAGAATCACCAACACCGCAAAGAATGAAGCAAACAGGCTGTCCCAGCGCTGCACAATATCCAGCACGTTCCAGGTATCCATACCATAATGAATACTGGCTCCGGCAATAATGCACACGCTGGCTACGGCGAATAATATATACGCTACGATAAGCCCCAGCGTTTGTCCCAATGCCTGAGCGCGAAATGAATGCGCGTTTTGCGTGAAATCGGACGCGCTCACCGCTGGCGCTGCCCAGACGGCGACTACGGCGTTAATCACCACCAGGAACAGAAAGCCGCTGTGCTCTGCTTTTTGCACGCCTGAAGGCAGATAGTCCAGAATCGGGCCAATGCCGACCAGCGATATTGCCCAAATAGCCATGCCGCCAAAGACAATGTAAATACATGGATTGAGGATAGCGGTAAATTTATTTAATACTTTACCACCGCCAAAACCGATGCCAACGTTAATAATCCAAAAAATTAGAAAAGTAATTAGTCCTGGCAGTGAAAGACCCAGCAGCTTGAAATCTCCGCCTAATGTCAGAAATCCTGGCCAGATCTTCCCAATCAAAATAAGAAATGCCAGCGATCCCGCGTAACACTGTAAGCCGAACCACATAATTGCCGCGATTCCCCCTCGCAATAATCCAGGGAATAGCGCGCCGCGGACGCCGTAAGAACCTCGCAATATCATAGCAAAAGGAACGCCATATTTGCTGCCTGCCGCGCCATTCATTACCATCGCCGCCGCAATAAATAATGCGCTGATAATAATGGCCAACATGATATTAAATGTTGATAGGCCCAGTATAAAAAAACCGCCGACCATAACGTAATTTGGCACGTTATGTACAGATCCCATCCATAAGGTGAAATAGTTAAATGCCTTCCAGTTTCGTTGGGTTTCTGTTTTAGGTAATAAGTCTTCGCTATAACCGCGCTGCTGGTATAGCTCTCTTTGATGTTCCATAAATCCCTCTTTTCACGCATCGGATAACGTTGTTATGGGTTTAGCTATGAGGAACAAATAAATATAAAATAAAGAATTAGTAGATATAATTATTTTTAAGCTGAAGCAATACGTTGCGTTGCTTTCTTTTTATATAAAGTGACGACAGCAAAGATCAGCGTTCCGGTGACCACTAAACATGCTGAAATCACAAAACTGATCTCCTTCGACCCCGTTACATCCGAAATAAATCCGGTCAACGTTGGGGCGACAACCGCCGAGCTCATGCCAAAGAAATTAAAAAGGCTGAAAGCTCTTCCCAGACTTTTTGCCGAAGCCTGTTCAGATACAAAGGAGATCAGGATCGGGTCTACCGCCATTTTCCCCAGCAAGCCGTATAGCGTCAGGCTGACCATCAGCATCGTGGTATTCGGGGACAAAACCGTAAACGCCAACATTGCTGCCGCCACAATTTCCAGACCGAGAATAACCTTAACTTTACTGTTACGGAATTTATCTGACAGATGGCTAAAAAATAACGCCCCCGGTACGCCAACCACCGCCACCAGCGCTGATGCCAGCCCGATAGCTCCGCCATCAAATCCTCTTTCAGTCTGTAGATAAGAGGGCAGCCAGGTCACTATCAAATAATAACCGTAGCAGGTACAGAAATAGAGGAAGTAAACGCTACACAATAAACCAGAGAATAAAGGCGCACGCTTCTCATCTTCCGTAACGGTTTGGGTTTGCTTTTCCGCTTGCGCAGAGTCGCTTTTGGCTTTACCGCGAATGATCAGCGTAAAGACGCACAGCATGATTACTAATATCGCGGCCACGATATACAGTACATTTTGCCAGGCCATGCTCATGTTTTTTACTAATACGCTGGAACCGATTAAGCCAATCCCCATCCCTATAGCCGACCCGCTGTTGATAATCGCGTTGGCTAATGCCCGACGGGCCTGCGGCACGTTTGCCGAAGAGAGTGAATAAGCCGAGCTAAAGAAAGAAGCGCATCCGCCACCTGCCATTAGCGACCCTATATAGATCATGGTCAGGCCATTGGCTTTCGCGATACAGAGTGTACCAATAATAAAAAGCGTAAATCCGGCCATCAGCATGATTTTTTGACCGAATTTATCGACCAATATTCCGCAAGGGATTTGCATACTGCAGTAAGCAAAAAAGTAAAAACTTGCAATGGCGCCTATTTCTGCATTACTTACATTGTCTAAAGATGCCTGAGTTTCTGGATAAATTGGCGTAAGCACGGTGCGATAGATCCAAATCGCTACCCAGCCCAGGCTCATTACGACAACAATTTGTTTCCAGTAATCAATCCCGGATTTTTTAGTTTCACTCATGTTCTTCACCTTTACAGAGTGTTCCTTGTGAACAGGTATCGCTGCAGCCGCAGCGATACACATAATTAGGACAATTTATGATTGGCCATTAATTCCAGCGCCTGTACCATTGCCGAATGATCAAGCTGGCTCCCGCCATTTGCCGCACAGGTATTGAATAATTCCTGGCAGGTCGCCGTATTCGGTAAATTCAGCGCCAGCGCTTTTGCGCTTTGCAATTCAAGATTAAGGTCTTTCTGATGAAGCGCGATTTTGAAACCAGGCTCGAACGTCCGGTTGATCATCCGCTCGCCGTGAACTTCCAGAATGCGTGAAGAGGCGAACCAGCCCATTAACGCCTGGCGCACGCGTACCGGATCGGCGCCTGCTTTTGAAGCAAACACTAAGGCTTCAGAAACCGCTTCAATATTCAGCGCAACAATAATTTGGTTAGCCACCTTACAGGTTTGCCCATCCCCATTGCCGCCCACCAGGGTGATATTTTTTCCCAGGATGTCAAAGAGCGGTTTAACGCGGTCAAAGACTTTCTGCTCGCCGCCGACCATAATCGACAGAGTGCCTTCACGCGCCCCGATTTCTCCCCCGGAAACCGGGGCATCCAGGTAATCAGCGCCCATTTCATTAACGCGCTGGGCAAAACGTTTGGTTTCGATAGGAGAAATAGAACTCATATCGACGATGGTTTTTCCCTGAAGCGATGTTTTGGCGCAACCGTGTTCGCCAAATAACACCTCTTCAACCTGCGGCGTATCCGGCACCATTATGAAGATAATGTCTGCAAATTCAGTTACCTGACGTGCAGTCTCAACATTTACCGCCCCCAGCGAGAGCAGTTCGTCCGCGACCGGACCAATAGTCGTAACGTGTAATTGATGACCGGCGCGTGCCAAATTGATAGCCATTGGCGAGCCCATAATTCCCAGGCCAATAAATCCCAGTTTCATATACAACCTCTTTTATTGCTTTCGGTGTTTCCAGATTCAGGCAACACAATCCCTTTCCAACACAGTGGAAAAAAAAGCGCTGCCCGAATTATTCTGCGTTTTAACGGTACTGATTAATCCACGATAATCCCGCTTCCGTGGTAGTCAGTGGTTTATATTCACAGCCAACCCAGCCATCATAACCAGACTGTTTAATGACATTAAAAATAAAGTCATAATTAATTTCCCCGGTCCCCGGCTCGCCGCGACGCGGGTTATCAGCAATCTGTAAATGGCCTATTTTATAGGCCCATGCCGTCATGGTTTGCGTTAATGCCCCTTCCATGCGTTGCATGTGATAAATATCATACTGAATTTTGATATTATCACTGCCGATATCCTTAATTAATGCTAACGCCTGTTGAGTGCCGGTGAGATGGAATCCCGGCATATCAAAGTGATTAATAGGTTCGATAAGTAATAAAATGTCTTCTTTCGCCAGCATATTTGCCGCATAGCGCAGGTTTTCGACCAACGTGTCGTGGATCTCCGTTGCGGAGAATCCTGACGGCGTTTTACCCACCAGACAATTTATTTTCTTATTGCCTAACGCACGTGCATAGCGGATTGCGGCCGCTACGCCATCGCGAAACTCTTCTTCGCGCCCAGGAATACAGGCAATTCCACGTTCGCCAGCCGCCCAGTCGCCAGCAGGTAAATTATGTAACGTATGTTCCAGATTATTATCCCTGAGCTTACGTTTTAACACTTCGATGTCGTTATCGTAGGGAAACATGAATTCCACGCCGCGAAATCCCGACAACGCCGCTTTATCAAAGCGTTCCAGGAAATCATATTCCGTAAACAGCATAGAAAGATTGGCAGAGAAACGTAACATCGATTACCTCCCTTACTCATATTTCATAAAACAGGTTTCTGTTGGCGCATCTTTCGCACTATCCGCAACCTCTTCAAACTCGGTTACGTTATCCAGTTCGCTGCCCATGGAAATATTGGTTACGCGTTCCAGAATGACTTCCACCACCACCGGAACGCGATATTGCGCCATCAGCGCTTTAGCTTGTTCAAATGCAGGCGCAATATCTTCCGGTTTAAAGACACGAATTGCTTTACAGCCTAACCCTTCTGCCACTTTTACATGGTCAACGCCATAGCCATTCACTTCGCTGGAGTTGATATTTTCAAAGGCGAGCTGTACGCAGTAGTCCATGTCAAATGCGCGTTGCGACTGGCGAATCAGACCAAGATAAGCGTTGTTAACCAGCACATGGATATACGGGATGTTAAACTGCGCGCCGACGGCTAACTCTTCAATCAGGAACTGGAAGTCGAAATCGCCGGAAATCGCCACCACATTGCGTTGCGGATCGGCAGCACAAACCCCTAATGCCGCCGGGATTGTCCAGCCAAGAGGCCCCGCCTGGCCGCAGTTGATCCAGTGTCTGTCTTTAAACACATGCAGCATCTGCGCTGCCGCGATTTGCGACAATCCAATGGTGGTGACATAGCACACATCGCGACCAAAGGCTTTGTTCATCTCTTCATAGACGCGCTGCGGCTTCACTGGCACGTTGTCAAAGTGGGTTTTACGCAGCAAAGTCCGTTTACGCTGCTGGCATTCGTCCACCCAGGTCTTCCGGCATGGCAAACGCCCCGCCTTTTGCATCTCCTGCGCGACATCGATCAGCAACGTTAGCGCCGCTTTGGCGTCCGAAACGATGCCCAGATCCGGGCACAACACGCGGCCAATTTGCGTCGGTTCAATATCGATATGGATGATTTTTCGCCCCTGAGTATATTTCTCAACGGACCCCGTATGACGGTTGGCGAAACGGTTACCGATGCCAAAAACCATATCGGATGCCAGCAGAGTGGCGTTGCCGTAGCGGTACGCCGTTTGCAGGCCGACCATCCCCGCCATTAGGGGGTGATCGTCCGGGATACAGCCCCAGCCCATCAGGGTAGGGATCACCGGTACATTGGTCAGTTCGGCAAACTGCTGCAGCAGTGGCGCGGCGTCGGCGTTAATAACCCCGCCTCCCGCGACAATTACCGGACGCTCGGACTGAATCAGCATCTCCAGCGCCTTTTCAATCTGTACGCGGCTGGCGGCTGGCTTATATACCGGCAGCGGCTCATACATATCCGGATCGAATTCGATTTCCGCAACCTGGACATCAAACGGTAAATCAACCAGCACAGGACCTGGGCGGCCTGAGCGCATCAGATGAAAAGCCTGCTGTAATACGCGCGGCACCAGCGCCGCCTCACGAACCGTCACTGCCATCTTGCTGACTGGTTTTGCAATCGCTTCAATATCGACTGCCTGGAAATCTTCCTTGTGCAGACGCGCTCGTGGCGCCTGACCAGTAATGCATAAAATCGGGATAGAGTCGGCAGAAGCGGAATAGAGCGCGGTGATCATGTCGGTTCCCGCCGGGCCGGAAGTGCCCAGGCAGACCCCAATATTACCTGCCGCCGCACGTGTGTAGCCCTCAGCCATATGCGAAGCGCCTTCCACATGACGCGCCAGTATATGGCGAATGCCTCCATGCTTACGCATTGCAGAATAGAAGGGGTTGATTGCAGCCCCAGGAACGCCGAATGCTGTGGTGATACCTTCTTTTTCCAGCACATACATTGCCGCATCCACGGCTCTCATTTTTGCCATTTTATTGCTACCTCTTTTTATTGGAAAAAGTTTTCAACTTTTAAAAATTTTAAAAAAGTCCCGCTCCAGCGAGCGGGATGCGGCTCAGGCTACAGGGGGTTTTAGCCCAAGCGCCGTACTGATGTCTTTCGCGGTATCCCGTACCAGTTCACCCTGGCTGATAAAGCGATCTTCCGTCAGCCGGGAAGCCGGTCCCGATATTGAGATAGCGGCGACCACGCTGCCCGCATCGTCATAGATAGCGGAGGCGATACAATTCAGCCCGACAACATGTTCTTCCTGGTCGACGGTGTAGCCCTGTTCACGCGCCTGCTCCAGATTTTTAAGCAGGATAGGTAAATCCACCAGAGTGGTCGGCGTAAACCGCCGCAAACCGGTATTGACGACGATCCCCACCAGCTCTTCTTCGGTGAGCGGGTAAAGCAGCGCTTTTCCGGCGCCGGAAGCATGTAACGGCAGACGACTCCCTAAGGGCGCGCACATTCTGACCATCGATTTGCACTCCTTTTGACCGATTAACACCGCTTCATTACCGTTGCGAATCGCTACGTTGACCGTCTCGCCAGAAAGCAGCATAAGTCGGTGCATAAAGGGTCCGGCCACCGAGAGGACATCGCGATTATGAATATACGCAGAGCCCACATTAAATACGCCTAAACCAATATGCCACCAGCCAAGCTGGCTATCCTGGTACACAAAATCAGCCGCTTGCAGTACCTTTAACAGGCGAAACGTCGTAGAAAGCGGTAAATCCAGGCTGCCGGAAATATCGCTAACTGATGAACTGCCGCCGCTTCTTTCGAGATATTGCAATATCGCTATGCCCCTCTCCAGCGCCTGAGCGCCTTTCTGCGCAGTCGGCTCTGCCTGTCCTGGCCTGCCGCGTCGTCTTACTTCCGTCATATTTACGTTAACTCCGGCCCAAAATATGAGCATAAACAATGAACAATATGTTCATCTTATGCAAGAAGGCCAATAGCGTCACGTAAAACAGAGTTCATGTGTCGGGATACTTTCAACATCACAGTTATCGCTGCCGCCGCGATCCACCGTCAGAAAATCGGTAACCGTCTGCCACGCAAACAGCGGGTGATGCCATACATTACGGTGATAATTGACGCCCTGCCGTCCATTGCTAATAAACGCCCGCAGCGTGGAGAGATCGGGTTTATCATCGCCGAGCGCGACAATAACGACAAAAGCCTCGCCGTTCATCGGCACAAACGCCTGCGTACCTAAAGGATGACGTTCCAGTTCATGTACCACAATAGGCATCGCGGCCGGTTGCGCCCTGTTAATACTGATCAGCGTGCGATCCTGCTCCAGAACTTCAACCTTCGCCAGGTCGTGATATCGCTCAACTAACCCGTTGTTTATATGAAAAAAGTCACGTTCCTGCGTCTCAATAACATCGCCATAAGCGCTGAACGTCTTCTGATCTAACGGTAATACCTCAAGTTTCATTATTTTTCCCTTGTAGCTCGATTCCGTTTAACCGCGGTTTGGACTCTGTCCGGTTTCAATACCATGCAATCTAAAACCTTCGGGATTTAACATCAACATAAAAGTTGGAATATTTTTCCAAAAGTAGATTTAGACCACAAATCAAACATGGCTATTATGTAAAACTACTTAAAAATCATAGGAAAACAATTCTGGTTTTATCAGGATCGTAAGGAGGCGTCTGACGATGTTTGACCCGGAAACACTGCGTACCTTTATCAGCGTTGCCGAAACGGGGAGTTTCTCCAAAGCGGCGGAGCGCCTGTGTAAAACCACGGCAACCATTAGCTACCGCATCAAACTGCTGGAGGAAAATACCGGCGTAGGGCTGTTCTTTCGCACAACGCGAAGCGTCTCGTTGACGGCGGCGGGCTCTCACCTTCTCTCTCAGGCAAAAGACTGGCTTGCGTGGTTGGACAGCATGCCTGACGAGCTACGCCAGGTTAACGACGGCGTAGAGCGTCAGGTCAATATTGTGGTGAATAACCTGCTCTATAGCCCGCAAGCGGTCGCCAGTCTCTTATCGTGGCTTAATGCGCGTTACCCTTTCACTCAGTTTCACTTTTCCCGGCAAATTTATATGGGCGTCTGGGATTCGCTCCTGTATGAAGGTTTTTCGCTGGCGATTGGCGTAACTGGCACCGAGCCGTTGGCTAATACCTTTATGCTCGACCCTTTAGGTTCCGTACAATGGCGTTTTGTGATGTCTGCGGATCATCCTTTAGCTCACGTCAGCGGGCCTCTAACAGAAGCGCAGTTGCGCCGTTTCCCGGCAATTAATATCGAAGACAGCGCGCGTACGCTGACCAAGCGGGTAGCCTGGCGCCTTCCGGGGCAGAAGGAAATTATCGTGCCTGATATGGAAACCAAAATCGCCGCTCATCTGGCAGGCGTCGGTATCGGTTTTGTCCCGCAGCCGCTCTGTCAAACGCTGATCGACAAAAACGAACTGGTGAGCTGTACCATCCCGACGATGCGTCCGCCCTCACCGTTAAGCCTCGCCTGGCATAAATTTGGCGGAGGCAAAGCGGTAGAAGACATTGTGAAATTATTTACCCAACGACAACCCGAAATAGCCGGTTTTTTATCCATTTTCAACACGGTACGCTGTTAAAAATCAAGCCACTTTGCGAATTGGCGCGTAAAATAGCGCAAAGGATGATTTAAGGTTACGTTTTACGTTATGCAAGACAGACAAAAAGCACAGGACTATCGCGCGCTCCTCCTTGCCGATACGCCTTTAATTGATGTACGCGCGCCGATTGAGTTTGAACAGGGCGCCATGCCGGGCGCTATCAACCTGCCATTGATGATGGACGACGAGCGGGCCGCCGTCGGCACCTGCTACAAACGTCAGGGCGCGGATGCGGCGTTAGCGCTGGGGCATCGGCTGGTTTGCGGCGACATTCGCCAGCAGCGGCTTGAGGCCTGGAAAGCCGCGTATCAACGTTTCCCCAACGGGTATCTGTGCTGCGCGCGCGGCGGTCAGCGGTCACATATCGTACAACGTTGGCTGCAAGAAACAGGGATTGACTGCCCGCTTATTGAAGGCGGCTATAAAGCGCTGCGCCAGACAGCAATTCAGGCGACCTGGCAACTGGCGCAAAAACCGATACTTTTAATTGGCGGCTGTACGGGCAGCGGCAAAACGCAACTGGTACGACAACAGCCCAACGGCGTGGATCTGGAAGGTCTCGCGCGTCATCGCGGCTCCTCTTTTGGCCGCACGCTGAACCCCCAGCTCAGCCAGGCCAGTTTTGAAAACAAACTTGCCGTTGAATTGCTGAAAATTAACGCGCGTCAGACGCTAAAAAGGTGGGTACTGGAAGATGAAGGGCGAACGATCGGCGCCAACCATCTGCCTGAGTGTTTACGCGAAAGAATGGCGCAGGCCCCCATTGCGGTAGTGGAAGATCCGTTTGCGCTTCGTCTGGAACGACTGCGTGAAGAGTATTTCATCCGTATGCATCACGACTTCACCCACGCCTACGGCGATGAAGCCGGTTGGCAGGCGTATAGTGAATATCTTCATCATGGACTGTTCGCTATTCGCCGCCGTCTGGGGTTGCAACGCTTTGCCGAACTGACGGACACGCTGGATAGGGCGCTGGCAGAGCAATTATCCAGCGGCAGCACCGACGGCCATATGGCATGGCTGGTTCCGCTACTTAACGAATATTACGACCCAATGTATCGCTATCAACTGGAGAAAAAAGCCGCGAATATCGTTTTTCGCGGCACATGGCAAGAGGTTGCCAACTGGCTAAAAGCGCAATAGCTTATTTTTATTGCCGGCTGACGCTACATTAAGCCGGCTTAGTGTCTGTCGCGCTTGTCGGCACGTTTTGCCAGCCAGTCGCCCAGCATCTGAACGACCTGAACCAGCACAATCAGCGCCACCACGGTAACAACCATCACTTCGGTTTCGTAACGGTAGTAGCCATAGCGAATCGCCAGGTCGCCTACCCCGCCGCCGCCGACAATCCCGGCCATCGCCGAGTAGCCGATTAAGCTTACCAACGTAATCGTCAGGCCGCGCAGCAGCCCTGCGCTGGCTTCCGGCAACAGTACGGTACAGATAATACGCATCGGACTAGCGCCGAATGCCAGCGCCGCCTCAATAATCCCTTTATCGACTTCACGGAGCGCGCTATCTACCAGGCGTGCATAAAACGCGATTGCGGCCACCGACAGCGGGACGGAGGCCGCAATCGGGCCTATCGTATTGCCCAGCAAAAGCTGCGTTAGCGGCAGTAACAGCACCAGTAAAATAACAAATGGCACCGAGCGGATAATATTCACCAGAACCGAGGCGGCGAGATAAATAAAACGGTTCTGCCAGAACAGATGACGATCGGTGACAAAAATCAGAAAACCGAGCGGTAGACCGCCAAGAATCGCCAGCACCGTTGAAATACTCAACATCTGGAAAGTTTCATTGAACGCCAGCGTTAAATCCGGCAATAAATCATCCACGGATCACCTCCACCTGTGCGGTACGTTGACGGATATGCTCCACGGCGGCGGCCACCGCCGTTGGATTATGCGGCGCGGTTAATTGCACCACCAGAATGCCCAACGCGCGTTCGCCGATATATTCAATCTTGCCATGCAGGATATTGACCGCGACGCCAAACTTGATCGCCACCTCCGACAGTACCGGCTGCTCCGCCGAATCGCCGATAAACAAAATTTTCAGCAACTGCCCGGGCAGGTGTTCCCGTAAACGTTCCGGCAGGGTCAAATTAAGAGTATGAGACACCAGTTGCTGTGTGAAAGCGTGTTGCGGGTGGGCAAACACATCAAACACCTCGCCCGATTCCACAACCTTACCGCCCGACATCACCGCCACGCGATCGCAAATAGATTTGATCACGTTCATTTCATGGGTGATCAGCACAATAGTAATCCCGAGCTGTGCGTTGATCTGTCTGAGCAGAGCCAGAATCGTGGCGGAAGTTTCCAGATCCAAAGCGGAAGTCGGTTCGTCACACAGCAAAACATCCGGATGGTTAGCGATGGCGCGGGCTATCCCCACCCGCTGTTTTTGCCCGCCGCTGAGCTGTACCGGAAAACGGTTCGCTTTATCGGCAAGGCCCACCAGCGTTAAAATTTCCGCCACCCGTGGCGCGATTTTGCTGCGTTCCCAGCCAGCCGCTTTCAGGCTAAACGCCACGTTTTGCGCCACTGTCCGGGTATGCATTAAGTTAAAATGCTGGAAAATCATACCAATACGCTGCCGCGCCTGGCGTAACGCTTTTCCGTCCAGCGCAGAAATTTCCACGCCGTTAACGTTGACGCGCCCCTGGCTGGGACGCGTTAAGGCGTTCAGGGTACGCAGCAGAGTGCTTTTTCCTGCGCCGCTGGTACCGACAATGCCAAAAATCTCGCCCGCGGCGATATGCAGGCTCACATCATCCACCGCGCGCGTGAGGGTACCGCGACCGGCGGTAAAATCGACGCAGACTTTTTCTATTTCAATCATATTCACCTCAGAAATTGGGGATGGCTACCGCTGCGATCAGGGTGTCGCGGTCATCCATTCCGGTTTCTGGAAGGCGCTATAAATATTCTTTGGATCGTCGATGACCGCGCGATAAGCCGGCGATTTCACCGCCTCGACAATATCTTTGGCAAACGGCTTATCGGCATCTTCACTGCGTACCGCAATGATATTTTTCAGATTCTCATCCAGGTGTTCCTGCTTAATCGCGCTGGAGAGATCGAGTCCTGCCGCCACCGCAAAGTTCCCGTTAACCAGCGCGCCGGTCACGCCATCCAGCGTGCGCGGTAGCTGTGCGGCTTCCAGCGGTTTGAAAACCAGTCCTTTTGGATTGCTGGCGATATCTCGTTCAGAGGCTTTGGTCGGATCGATATTGTCCTTAATCGTGATGAGCCCCAACGATTGCAGGAAGCGAAGGCCGCGCGCCAGGTTAGTCGGATCGTTGGAGAGAGTAATAATGTCCCCTTTTTTAAGCGCATCCAGACTGTTGATTTTACGTGAATAGAAGCCCATCCCAGCGGTCGGTACCACAATAAGTTTGCTGAGCTTCAGCCCTTTGTCAGCGGTGAATTTGTCAAAATAGAGGGTATGTTGAAAGAGGTTGGCGTCGATGCTGCCGTTAGCTAACGCCATATTGGGCTGGACATAGTCGCTAAACTCGCGCACCACGACCTTATACCCTTTTTCTTTTAATGTCGGCGCAATCGCCTGCTTCACCATGTCGCCATACGGCCCTGGCGCGACGCCAAATACGATCGTTTGCGGGGAACTATCGGCATGGGCAAACTGTAATCCGCAGGCCAGTAATAGCGTGCTGGCCGCAATGCGTAAACTCTGACGCAATCCCATAATTTCTCCATTTTAAATAGTGTGATGCTGTGCCGGATGCCGTTCATGCGGCATCGTCTGTTTTGGCCCAAACGAAAGGCTATTTCTTAACATGACACAGATCACAGCCTGCTGCCCTTGAAATTATTTCATGATGTTTCCTGGTGTGTCGTTAAATGTACGAGGCAGGCGCTCAGGCGTGTGTCAGGCGGGAATGGCGTAAAGGGAAATGCCGGATAAGAGGTCTTAACGCCAACATCCGGCACAGGAAAACGCTTTAGAAATCGTAACGCAGACGCACCAGGTTCATATCGCCCAGATTGTCAGTGCTGGAGGTGAAAACATGTTCATAATCAACGCGGAAACCATAATCCAGTTGGAAGGTGATCCCCACGCCGTTATCGGTGCGCAGATAGTCGCGGCCATTCACATATTCAATGCGGTCGCCCATAAAGTACGGTTGAATAGCTTTCACGGCATACTGACCAATCGGGAAAGCGTAACCGACAAAATATTCCAGACCCCACGCATCGCCGGCAAAGTAATCATTCACAGACACTTTTTTGGTCGTCATAAAGTTCTGATACCAACCGCCGCCTGCGGCGATAGTCCAGTTTTCCGGCGTCCAGCTTAATGCGGTACCGACAATATTTTGATCGTAAGTTTTATTGCCGTTGCCACGCATCTCCGCACGGGTATAGTTCCATGCCGTCCCCCAGGTCAGATCGTCGGTGAGATGGTAATCCGCGCCTAAAGAACCGCCGCCTTTACGCTTGTAATTCAGGCCGTTATTGGCATTATAATCGTCGCTGAACAGATAAGATGCGTAGAGATCGACATTGCCAATACTTTTCTTATACTTCAATGACTTACGCGTGCGATAAGAACCATCGTAGTCGCCGTTAATCCCGTTGCCCGGCGCCTGACCTATCATGTCGTAATCCCAGATATCGGTTTTTACGCCCACCACATCGTAATAAATGCTGTTCTGTTGACCGAAGGTCAGCGTTCCCCACGTCGCGCTCTTGAAGCCGGTATACAGCATACGGCGAGTGGTATCAGTCGCGCCCTTCGCATAATGGTTATCCCAGTCAAATACCGCAGGGATATTGACGCCCAGCTCGTAATAGCTAATCCAACTGATATCATCAAACAGATAATAATCCGCGGCGAAGCGGAAACGCGTCCCGCCATCAAAACCATTACGTTTATAACCGTTCGCGCCGTCATTACCGGTCATATTCTGGAACTGCGGACGAATACTCCCGCCAACGGTGAAATTGAGTCGGCTGAGTGGATTACCCGCCTGGGGATCTTGTTTTAAAACGGTGATTTCCGCCTGAGTGGCGAAAGGCATGAAAGCCACTGCCGCGCCGATCGATGCCGCCAACGCTGTTATTTTAATTGTCATTATATTTTCCTTGATAGATAGCCAATCCAAATCATTTAGCAGGCAAATAATAACTGTTATAAAACCTTACGTGTTGTGTATTTTTTAATGATTTGTGCTACTAAAAATCAAGGAGTTAGCAATTTGTGCGACTAAAAAAGTACGCGCCGTTTTAAAAACCGGCGCGAAATTATTCACATCATGAATCATCCGCTAAACTGTCGGAATAGCGCTTTGCCTTTCAGCAAACGAACGCCAAGCCAGCCGCCGCATACGGAAAGCAGCAGCGCGCCGCAAAACAGCAGTGCGCCCCATAAACGCCAGTCCGGCTCCCAGGGGAAATCAAAAACGTTGATTTGTAAGATCGCCAGCGCCGTTTCCGCGCCAATCGCGGCGACCAACCCGGCAACTAATCCCAGCATGGCGAATTCGCACCAGAGTGTGGTACGCAACAGTTTCTTTCCGGCTCCTAACGTGCGCCACACCACCAGCTCCTGATGGCGCTGACGCATCCCGACCTGTACCTGGGCCAGTAATAGCAACATGCCGCAGAGGGTGACTAGCACAACCATCACCTCCAGCGCCCGACTGACCTGCTCCAGCACCTGTCCCACCTGTTTCAGGATCGCCCCGATATCCAACAGGCTGACGGTAGGAAACTCGCGGTTAAGCTGCGTTAACATGCCGTTGCCATTCTCCCAGCGAAAACTGGTCAACCAGCTTTGTGGTTGCCCGTCCAGCGCCCCGGAAGGAAAAATGAAGAAAAAGTTGGGCCGCAGGCTTTCCCAGTCCACTTGACGCAGACTGGTAACTTTAGCGCTAAACGCCTGGGTATCGCCCATAAAGGTTACGCTATCGCCGAGTTTGACGTTCAGCCGCTTCGCCAGCCCCTCTTCCATGGAGACTTCGCCCGGTTTTGGCGGCCAGTGACCGGCGACCAGCGGGTTATGCGCCGGGCGCGTATCCTGCCAGGTCAAATTCAGTTCACGGTTGAGTGACTCATCCTGCTGACCTTCCGTCGGATTACCGTTTATCCTGGTTAACCGCGCCCGCACAATCGGATAAAACGTCTGCGGAATCACCTGATGTTCCGCCAAAAAGGCTTTCAGCGGCGCGACCTGCTCTGAAGCAATATTGATAAGGAAATAGTTCGGACTTTCCGGCGGGAGTTGCTGTTGCCAGCGATCAAGGAGGTCGCCGCGCAGCACCAGCAAGAGCGCCAGCAGCATAAACGAAAGCGAAAACGCCGAAAGCTGACTCAACGTTGACCACGGCTGACGCAGAAGTCGGCTGACGGCCAGACGCAGCGGTAGCGACGTCAACGTCATGCCGCGCAGCACGTTAAGCAGCATCCAGCCCACCAGACCGCACAGCAGCGCCAGTATCACTGCACCCGCCAGAACCGCCCACAACAGCATACTTCCGCCCATCAATCCGGCGAGCAGCGCCACCACGACGGCGCAGGCGACAGGCAAATAAATTTTTAACGGCCAGACGCGAGCGACAACATCGCGGCGCAGCACCCGTAGCGGCTGGGTCGCCAGCAACAATCGATAAGGCCGTAAACCGACCAGCAAAGAGATGACCGTCATCGCGCCCAGCGCCCACAGCCAGGGCCACAGGCTGGCGGGCGGCAAATCGGCGGGCAATACCGGTTTTAGCAGCACCAGCAATATGTTTTCAAACAGTAACCCAATCGCGCCTCCCGTGACGGCGGAAAGCCCCAGCACCATCAACCACTGTCCGATAATAAGTTTACGCAACTGGGCCCGGCCCGCGCCCAGCGTTTTTAAAATCGCCACCAGATCGTAGCGGCTACGGCAGTAATGGCTCATCGCCACCGCGACGGCAGCTACCGCCAGCAGTAGCGTTAATAACGCCGAAAGCAGCAAAAACTGCTGCGAACGTTCGAGCGATTTCCCCAATGCCCCGTCATCCTGCCCCAGCCCGTACCAGCGATGTTCCGGTTTAAGCTGCGGTAACAGCCAGCTTTCATAGCCAGCAAGCTGTTGCGGCGTTCCGCCGAATTTATACCGCCACATCACGCGGCTCCCCGGCTGTATCGCACCGGTTTTTGCCACATCGGCCATATTCATCATCAGACGCGGCGCCATCTGAAAAGGGTTAAATCCGGAATCCGGTTCCTGCACCACTTCACCGGCAATACGCAAGGTCACGTCGCCGACATCAATGGTATCGCCCGTTTTCAAATTAAGCAGCGCCATCAGACGCGGCGCCAGCAGTACGCTACCCGGCTGCGGTTTCACTCCGCCTGGACGGGTTTGCAATTCGCCGTACATCGGATAAACGCTATCTACCGCCTTCACGCTGGCCAGTTGCGGCGTATCGCCGGCAAACGTCATGGTCGCAAAGGTTAACTGCTCGCCCACGTTAAGGCCGCGTTTACGCGCCTCTTCAAGCCAGGCTTTCGGTACCTCCCGCGAACTTTGCAGCGTCCGATCGCCTGCCATAAACTCGCGGCTTTGCTGACTTAACCCTTTTTCCATCCGGTCGCTGATACTGCCGAGCGCCAGTACGCAGGCCACCGCCAGACTCAACGCCAGCCAGACAATAATCAGCGACGGCGAGCGCCATTCGCGCCAGAACCAGCGGGCTATCATGCCTCCTCCTGTAACTGACCGTTGACCAACCGCAGCCGCCGGTCGCAGCGCGCCGCCAGCGCCGGGTCGTGCGTCACCAGAATCAGCGTGGTGCCGTGCTCGCGGTTAAGCGAAAATAGCAGGTCGGCGATTTTATCTCCGGTCTGATGGTCAAGGTTGCCCGTCGGCTCATCGGCAAACAGCACATCAGGACGCCCGTTAAACGCGCGCGCCAGCGCTACGCGCTGCTGTTCGCCGCCGGAAAGCTGTGCCGGAAGGTGGTCAAGCCGTTTTCCCAGTCCCAGTTGTTCGAGCAGCGCTTTCGCCCCCGCCTTACTCTGACCGCTGTTTTCACCGCGTAGCAGGGCCGGTAGTTCAACGTTTTCCAGCGCGTTAAGCGTAGGAATAAGCATGAAGGATTGAAAAACAAAACCGACATGCTGAGCGCGAAGCTGCGCCCGCGCCTCTTCGTCCATCTGGTGAAGCGGTTTCCCGACCAGACTGA
This sequence comes from Salmonella sp. GDC200615, assembly GCF_050574145.1. Classification (NCBI taxonomy): domain Bacteria; kingdom Pseudomonadati; phylum Pseudomonadota; class Gammaproteobacteria; order Enterobacterales; family Enterobacteriaceae; genus Salmonella; species Salmonella sp. GDC200615. Next base: position 3,340,438 of record NZ_CP192247.1, read on the forward strand.
CCTCTCCGCTACTGCCGTCATCCAGTCCGGCGAGAATCGCCAGCAGCGTAGATTTTCCCGATCCTGATTCGCCAATCAGCGCAATGGTTTCGCCGCGTTTGACAACCAGTTCAACTCCGGTAAGGATGGAAAGCTCATGCTCACCCTGACCGACGGACTTCCTGAGACGATGAACTTCAACACTGTTTTCCGCTGGCATTTGCCCTTCCTGTTTTTGATCCTGTTAACTTTCCGTGCCGCCGCCGCAGACACCTTATTAATTCTGGGCGATAGCCTCAGCGCCGGTTACCGTATGGCCGCCAGCGCGGCATGGCCGTCGCTCCTTAATGATAAATGGCAAAACAAAACGTCGGTCGTTAATGCCAGTATAAGCGGAGATACCTCGCAGCAGGGACTGGCGCGTTTGCCGGCGCTGTTGCAACAGCATCACCCGCGCTGGGTAGTGGTGGAACTTGGCGGCAACGATGGCCTACGCGGTTTTGCGCCTGCGCAAACCGAACAGACGCTACGTAAAATCATTCAGACGGTGAAAGCCGCCGATTCCCAACCGTTACTGATGCAAATTCATCTGCCCGCTAACTACGGTCGCCGTTATAATGAATCCTTTAGCGCCATTTATCCTAAGCTCGCCAAAGAGTTCGATATTCCTCTGTTACCGTTTTTTATGGAAGAGATATATCTGAAACCACAGTGGATGCAGGATGACGGCATTCATCCCAACCGCGACGCCCAGCCGTTTATTGCCGACTGGATGGCGAAGCAGTTGACCCCTTTTCTCTCCTGAATAATTCGAGTTGCATGAAGGCGGCACGTAAGAGAATGTCCAGGAGCATAGATACCTATGTGACTGGAGTAAACGAACGCACAGGCAACTTGAAGTATGACGGATATAGTTAACCACGACTCTTAAATCAACGGAGATCCTGACAGGTAAAGTTATGCAAAAATCGGTCTTAATAACAGGATGTTCCAGCGGAATCGGTCTGGACAGCGCGCTTGAACTTAAACGCCAGGGCTTTCAAATCCTGGCGGGCTGCCGCAAACCTGATGATGTCGCCCGGATGAACAGTATGGGATTTACCGGCGTGTTAATCGATCTCGACTCCCCTGAAAGCGTGGATCGTGCCGCCGATGAAGTGATCGCCCTGACCGATAATCGTCTGTATGGGATCTTTAACAATGCCGGCTACGGCGTGTATGGCCCCCTTTCCACCATCAGCCGTGAGCAGATGGAGCAACAGTTTTCCAGTAATTTCTTCGGCGCGCATCAGCTTACTATGCGCTTACTTCCCGCCATGTTGCCGCATGGCGAAGGACGCATTGTGATGACCTCATCGGTGATGGGGCTAATTTCCACCCCAGGGCGCGGCGCTTATGCCGCCAGCAAATACGCGCTCGAAGCCTGGTCTGACGCGCTACGTATGGAGCTACGGCACACAGGCATTAAAGTGAGCCTGATAGAACCGGGGCCGATTCGTACCCGTTTTACGGATAACGTTAACCAGACGCAGCGTGATAAACCGGTAGAAAATCCCGGCATCGCCGCACGTTTCACCCGCGATCCTGACGCGGTAGTAGCGAAAGTACGTCATGCTTTTGCAAGCGATAAACCCAGGCTGCGCTATCCCGTTACGCTGGTCACCTGGGCAGTGATGGCGCTGAAACGCCTATTGCCGGGCCGGATGCTGGATAAAATTTTACAAAGCTGAGTTGAAGCGCGCCCGTCAGCCCCCATGTAAACGTGACACAGACAAAAGAGAGCGACGCCATGTCCGTACAGAACATTGTCAATATTAATGAATCCAACCTGCAGCAGACCTTAGAGCAGTCCATGACCACGCCGGTACTGTTCTATTTCTGGTCTGAACGCAGCCAACACTGTCTGCAATTAACGCCAGTGCTGGAAAGTCTGGCTGCCCAGTACCACGGTCAGTTTATTCTGGCAAAGCTGGACTGCGACGCCGAACAGATGATCGCCGCTCAGTTTGGTCTGCGCGCCATCCCGACTGTCTATCTGTTCCAGAATGGCCAACCGGTCGATGGTTTCCAGGGGCCGCAGCCGGAAGAGGCAATCCGCGCTCTGCTGGATAAAGTACTGCCGCGTGAAGAAGAGCTAAAAGCGCAACAAGCGATGCAGTTAATGCAGGAGGGCAACTACATTGACGCGCTGCCGTTGCTCAAAGACGCCTAGCAGCTCTCTTCGCAGAACGGTGAGATTGGCCTGTTACTGGCGGAAGCGCAAATTGCGCTGAACCGCTCTGAAGAGGCCGAAGCGGTGTTAAAAACTATACCGCTACAGGATCAGGATACCCGTTATCAGGGGCTGGTTGCGCAGATCGAACTGCTTAAACAGGCGGCGGATACGCCGGAAATTCAGCAACTTCAGCAGCAAGTCGCGGAGAATCCGCAGGATGCGGCTTTGGCAACGCAACTGGCGTTGCAGTTGCACCAGGTCGGACGTAATGAAGAAGCGCTGGAATTGCTGTTCAGCCATCTGAGAAAAGATCTTGCCGCCGCCGAGGGACAGACGCGCAAAACCTTCCAGGAGATCCTTGCCGCGCTCGGCACCGGCGATGCGCTGGCGTCGAAATACCGCCGCCAGTTGTACGCGCTACTGTATTAATCCTCTCTTGCCTGATGGCGCGCTTATCTGGCCTACCTGTCGTCCTCAGGCCGGATAAGGCGCTTGCGCCATCATCCGGCAACTATCATGATTTCTTGAGCGGCATTACTACCAACTGATGACGCGAATTATAGAACTTCCGGTAGGTTAAATAGCAGGCAATGATGGTAGACAGGCTGGCTGTCGACAACAGCATAAACGTTACCATAATTTGATATTTAATCGCTTTTACCGGATCGATCCCGGCAAAAATCAGCCCGGACATCATCCCCGGCAGGCTCACCAGCCCAACGGTCTTTGCCGAGTCGATCGTCGGGATAAGCGATGCGCGGATGCTATCGCGGATAAGCCCGGCGGAGGCCATTTTCGGCGTTGCGCCCAAACTTAACTTTTCCTGGATTTGCTGCTGCTCGCTATGAAAACGCAGCCCCAGTTGGTTGTAGCACAGCCCTACCGCTACCATCGCATTACCGGCGACCATGCCAGCGATGGGAATCACCTGCATCGGCGCAAATTCAATCGAACCGGTAAGCACCAGTACCGTCAGCGTTAGCCCGGCGCCGACGGTGATGGCGATAAACGAGGAGAGAAATGCCTTATCGATATATTTACTGCGCTTTTGCGCGTTCCATGCGGCGTTAAAACAGATGAACAGCACCATCAGTAGCGTCAGGGCGGCATGATTAACGCCAAAGATGTATTTCAGTACATAGCCGACAATAATGAGCTGTATCACCGCCCGGCATACGCTCCACAGAATATCTTTTTCCAGCGCCAGCTTTTCCTTGTGACTGATGAGCATCGCGACCACCACCAGCAGCATCGATAACGCCAGCGAGGTATTGGTAATATTATGCTCGTTCATAACGCGCCTCCTGCATCTCTCCGGCAGATGGCGTTAACGTTATCACCTTATCCGCGTGTTGAATTTCATCTTTATCATGCGTTACCCACAAGACAGCGACCTGCTTATCGCGAACATAGCGATGAATAATATCATTCACATTCCGTTTGTTATGTTCATCCAGCGCGCTGGTTATTTCGTCGAGTAACAGTATTTTCGGCAGAAACTGTAGATTACGAATTAGAGCAATACGCTGTTTTTCCCCGCCGGAAAGCGCGGCAATCGGTTTTTGCAGAATCGTATCCGGCAGTTCAAAACGCGCCAGATCGTCTGCGAAGGCTGTCGGCTGCGGGCGCTGATGGCGAATTTGCCAGGGAAAAATCAGGTTATCGTAAACCGTATCGCCAAAGAGCGCTGGCGTCTGAGCGCAATAAGAAACCTGCTGGCGATAGGCTTCCGGACTCAGAGTAGTAATATCCTGCCCCTCAAAAAGAATCATGCCGATATCAGGGCTTATTAGCGAGGCCACCATTTTCAACAACGTACTTTTTCCGCAGCCAGAAGGACCGGTAATTAACTTAAATTCGCCGCGTTGCAGCGTAAAACTGATGTTATTCACTATTTTTGTCGTCGCAGTCCGGTAACCGACCTGCTTTAACTCAAGCAACATGCTACGTTCTGTCATTTATTGCGCATCCGTTGTTCATATTTTTATAGCGATAGTGTATCCCTGTAATTAATAAGGGGGGGAACATGCTTTACTGAATCAGGTATAATTCGCTTAATTCGTCAGCAAAATCGGTTTATGGACAACGCAACAGGAGGTTTAGCTATGCTCATTCTTATCCCTATTCTCATTTTCGTCGCGCTGGTGATCGTCAGCGCGGGCGTCAAAATCGTTCCGCAGGGGTACCAGTGGACGGTGGAGCGCTTTGGACGTTACACCAAAACCCTGCAGCCGGGATTAAGCCTTGTTGTACCGTTTATGGACAGAATTGGCCGCAAGATCAATATGATGGAACAAGTGCTGGATATTCCGTCGCAGGAGGTGATCTCAAAAGATAACGCCAACGTCACTATCGATGCGGTCTGTTTTATTCAGGTTATCGATGCGCCGCGCGCCGCCTATGAAGTCAGTAATCTGGAACTGGCGATCATTAACCTGACCATGACCAATATCCGTACGGTGCTCGGTTCGATGGAGCTGGATGAAATGCTCTCCCAGCGCGACAGCATCAACACGCGGCTGCTGCATATTGTCGATGAAGCCACCAATCCGTGGGGAATTAAAGTTACCCGTATCGAAATTCGCGATGTCCGCCCGCCCGCGGAATTGATCTCCTCAATGAACGCCCAGATGAAAGCGGAACGTACCAAACGCGCCTATATCCTTGAGGCCGAAGGGGTGCGTCAGGCGGAAATCCTGAAAGCCGAGGGGGAAAAACAGTCGCAGATTCTGAAAGCCGAAGGCGAACGTCAGTCCGCTTTCCTGCAGGCGGAAGCGCGCGAACGTTCCGCCGAAGCGGAAGCCCGCGCTACGCAGATGGTGTCTGAAGCCATCGCCGCCGGGGATATTCAGGCAATAAACTACTTCGTGGCGCAGAAATACACCGAAGCGTTACAGCAAATCGGCTCGGCGAATAACAGCAAAGTGGTCATGATGCCGCTGGATGCCAGCAGTCTGATGGGCGCTATCGCCGGGATCAGCGAGCTGGTTAAGGACAGCGCCAGCGAACGGAAAAAAGCATGATAGCGATGATTCTGGTACATCCGCATATCTTCTGGCTTAGCCTCGGCGGCCTGTTGTTGGCTGCGGAAATGCTCGGCGGTAACGGCTATTTGCTGTGGAGCGGCGTGGCGGCAGTGATTACCGGCTTAACCGTCTGGCTCTTACCGCTCGGCTGGGAATGGCAGGGCGTGCTGTTTGCGGCCTTAACGTTACTGGCGGCCTGGCTTTGGTGGCGCTGGCTGGCGCGTCGCGTGCGGGAGCAGAAGCCGACCGACAGCCGCCTTAACCAACGCGGACAACAACTGGTAGGCCGCCGGTTTATGCTTGATGCCGCGTTAGTTAACGGACGGGGTCATATGCGTGTCGGCGACAGCTCGTGGCCGGTATGCGCTGACGAAGACCTGCGCGCAGGTACGCATGTCGAAGTGATCGCCGTGGAAGACATCACCTTACGCATTCGTGCCGTTTAATCAACGTGGCTTTTGCGCCTTGTGATGACAGCAGCCGGAAAGATTATCAATAATCGGGCAGTCGGCGCTGTCATCGCCGGGACAACTCTCCGCCAGCGCCAGCAGTTGATCGCGCATTGATTGCAGCTCGCTGATATGGCGCTCGATCTCCGCGACCTTTTCCAGCGTCCGCTTTTTCACATCTGCGCTATGGCGTCGCGGATCGTTAAACAGATTGACCAGTTCGCCACACTCTTCCAGATTAAACCCCACCTGCCTCGCCTGTCGCAGCAACGTCAGCTCGTTTAAATGCTTCTGCGTGTAGGTGCGATAACCATTTTCGCTACGTAATGGCGGCGTCACCAGCCCTTTCTCTTCATAAAACCGAATGGCTTTGCTGGTTAAACCGGTTTTTTTCGCCACATCGCTAATATTCATATTTCCCCCTTGACCTTAACCTTGCTGGAAGGTTTAACCTTTATCACAGTGAGTCACTACGATTACTAAGGTCAATGAATTGATGACCAATCATAAAGGAGTTTTTACTATGTCTCAAACTATCGACCTGACCCTGGACGGTTTGTCCTGCGGTCATTGCGTTAAACGCGTGAAAGAAAGTCTTGAACAACGTCCGGATGTTGAGCTGGCGGACGTCACCGTAACCGAAGCGCACGTTACCGGTACCGCCAGTGCGGACGCGTTAATTGAAACCATCAAACAAGCCGGGTATGGCGCGACGTTAAGCCACCCAAAGGCTAAACCGCTGACGGAGTCATCAATCCCGTCGGAAGCACTGGCAGCGGTTCCTCATGAGCTTCCGGTAGCGACGGCCGATGAAGAAAGCCAACAGTTGCTGTTAAGCGGCATGAGCTGCGCCAGTTGTGTCACCCGCGTACAACATGCGCTACAAAGCGTACCGGGCGTCACGCAGGCACGGGTAAACCTGGCGGAACGCACTGCGCTGGTGATGGGCAGCGCGTCCGCCGCTGATTTAGTGCAGGCGGTGGAAAAAGCCGGCTACGGCGCAGAGGCGATTGAAGATGACATCAAACGCCGCGAGCGCCAGCAGGAAACCGCCATCGCCACCATGAAACGTTTTCGCTGGCAGGCCATCGTTGCCCTGGCGGTCGGTATACCGGTCATGGTCTGGGGGATGATCGGCGATAACATGATGGTGACCGGCGACAACCGCAGCCTGTGGCTGGCTATTGGCCTGATCACGCTTGCGGTGATGGTCTTTGCGGGCGGTCACTTTTACCGTAACGCGTGGAAAAGCCTGCTGAACGGCACGGCGACGATGGATACGCTGGTGGCGCTCGGCACCGGGGTCGCCTGGCTCTACTCCATGAGCGTCAACCTGTGGCCGCAGTGGTTCCCGATGGAAGCACGGCACCTCTATTACGAAGCCAGCGCGATGATTATCGGTCTGATTAATCTCGGACACATGCTGGAAGCGCGCGCCCGTCAGCGTTCCTCAAAAGCGCTGGAAAAATTACTCGATCTCACCCCGCCCACCGCACGCGTCGTGACAGAAGACGGCGAAAAAAGCGTCCCGCTGGCGGACGTTCAGCCAGGGATGCTGCTGCGGCTCACTACCGGCGATCGCGTGCCGGTGGATGGCGAAATTACCCAGGGCGAAGCGTGGCTTGATGAAGCCATGCTGACCGGCGAACCCATTCCGCAGCAAAAAGGCGAAGGCGACAGCGTTCATGCCGGCACCGTCGTCCAGGACGGCAGCGTCCTGTTCCGCGCCAGCGCGGTGGGCAGTCATACCACGCTGTCACGCATTATTCGCATGGTACGCCAGGCGCAGAGCAGTAAACCGGAAATTGGCCAATTGGCCGATAAAATCTCCGCGGTATTCGTTCCCGTCGTCGTGGCCATTGCGCTGTTCAGCGCCGCTATCTGGTATTTCTTCGGGCCGGCGCCGCAAATTGTTTATACGCTGGTCATCGCCACCACCGTACTGATTATCGCCTGCCCTTGCGCATTAGGCCTAGCGACGCCAATGTCGATTATTTCCAGCGTAGGCCGCGCTGCCGAATTCGGCGTGCTGGTACGCGACGCCGATGCCCTGCAACGCGCCAGTACGTTGGATACCCTCGTTTTTGATAAAACCGGGACGCTGACGGAAGGCAAGCCGCAAGTGGTGGCGATAAAAACCTTTAACGGCGTTGAGGAAGCTCAGGCATTACGTCTGGCTGCCGCGCTCGAACAAGGCTCCAGCCACCCGCTGGCCCATGCGATTCTGGAAAAAGCCGGCGATGATAAACTGCCGCAGGTGAACGGTTTCAGAACGCTGCGCGGACTGGGCGTCAGCGGTGAAGCGGAAGGTCATCAACTGCTTCTGGGGAACCAGGCGTTGCTGAACGAACAGCACGTCGCCACGGATGACATGACGGCGGAAATCACCGCGCAGGCCTCGCAAGGCTCGACTCCGGTCCTGCTGGCGATTGACGGTAAAGCGGCGGCGTTACTGGCGGTACGCGATCCATTGCGCAGCGATAGTATTGCCGCGCTTGAACGCCTGCACAACGCCGGATACCGTCTGGTAATGCTCACCGGGGATAACACAACGACGGCTAACGCGATTGCCAAAGAAGCGGGTATTGACGAAGTCATTGCGGGCGTTCTGCCGGATGGCAAAGCCGATGCGATTAAACGCCTGCAAAGCCAGGGTCGTCAGGTTGCGATGGTCGGCGATGGTATCAACGATGCGCCCGCGCTGGCGCAGGCGGACGTCGGTATCGCGATGGGCGGCGGCAGCGATGTGGCGATTGAAACCGCGGCGATTACGCTGATGCGCCATAGTCTGATGGGCGTGGCGGATGCGCTGGCCATTTCGCGCGCGACGTTGCGCAATATGAAACAAAACCTGCTTGGCGCATTTATCTACAACAGCATTGGTATCCCGGTGGCCGCCGGTATTCTGTGGCCGTTTACCGGTACCTTGTTAAACCCGGTAGTAGCAGGCGCGGCAATGGCGCTGTCTTCCATTACCGTCGTCAGCAATGCCAACCGGCTATTGCGTTTTAAACCGAAAGCGTAAAAACGCTATATCAGGCAGCATCAGCTGCCTGATATATTATTAAGCCATCAGTAATTTACCGTATCAATATATAAAAATTTAACCGCACATCCTGTAGAAAAATAAAAAACAACATTTTATAATGTTTTTTTGAATCATAAGGATGTGTTATTTATGTTTAGAAAAGCAGTTACGCTTCTTTTCCTGCTTTCTCCCGCCGTCAGTTATGCAGGGTTATTTGATTCCACTCCAGAGTTAAAATGTGGCAACGATAATGCAGTCACGGCGGCAAAAGAATGGATTTACAATGAAGCATTAGGTCGTTTACAGCAAGACTATATTAAAGAGCCCTCCACGCTTTTCTTCGATATCCCCCAGACTCAATACGAGCAACAACTCCGGGCTATTCCTGTTCAATTCAGTGATGTAATCACGCAGAACCCTCAAGCAGAAAATGCCAACTTACGAACTTGCTCGGCTACCGTCGCCATGGGTATTCCTCAGCCATTATTTAAATTAATGAAAGACTTACCAAACACTCTATTCTATATTTCACAAGGGGATGGACAGGTAATAAACAATACGGTGACCTGGAAACAGGTTAACTACAATATTCAGCTAGCAGACAACAACAAAGATATTGTTGTCACCCCTGTGCCAAAAACCGATAAATTGGCGCGGTCTATTTATGTAATGGCAAGAATGACGGTGTCTGGTGATAGCATTATAAAGAAAAAAAATAACTCACTGATTGAAATCGCAGCAAAGAAATTTGAGAGTAGAGATCGCGAGCTTAATCAGGTCTGGAAATCGCTACCCGCCTCTGCCCGAACGGCATTAAAACAAGAACAGCGAGTCTGGGTGACCAAAAAAGAGCAGCAGTGCGGCAAACTTAGCGATGCAAAATCCGAGGCCATACCCGCTGAAAAGCGCATCAGTATTTATAAATGCCAGCTTGAAATGACCATCGCCAGAACGGCCTATCTCGACGGCAGCGAATAACCCGACCGATCGTTGACGTCCCGTCAGGGCGCATTGCGCCCTTTTCTCCAACGCGCTAGCATGAGCTTTTTCAAAGGGAGCGCGTATGAAGCTATTAAATCAACTTAAACGTTTATGGCGCGCGCTGCGTGGTACCCCAAATAGTTGGCCTGCTATCGATCTCTCCCTGCCCGGCGGTCGTCATCTGCATCTGGTTGGCAGTATTCATATGGGGACGCGCGATATGGCTCCTCTTCCAGCAAAGCTGGTGAAAAAGCTACGCCAGGCCGACGCGCTGGTCGTTGAAGCGGATATTTCTGGTAACGAAACGCCATTCAGCAATCTCCCCAAATGCCCGCCGTTGGTCGAACGTCTCAGCGCCGGGCAGTTAAGCGCACTGGAAAAACGGGTCAGCGAGTTGGGTATGCCGCTGATCCATTTTGATAATCAACCTTTATGGCAGATAGCTATGGTGCTACAGGCCACGCAGGCGCAACGGCTGGGATTGCGTCCGGACTATGGCATTGATTATCAGCTATTACAGGCTGCCCGCGAAATGTCGCTGCCGGTGCAAGAGCTGGAAGGGGCGAAACACCAGCTCGAACTACTATGCGATCTGCCCGATGGCGGGATGGCGCTGCTCGACGACACGCTGACGCACTGGCACACCAACGCACGGCTTTTGCAGGTGATGATCGGCTGGTGGCTTGAGCAGCCGCCGACCAGCGTCGGCGCTTCGCTCCCCAGAACGTTTAGCCAGCCGCTGTATGATGTACTGATGGTGAAACGCAATGAAGCCTGGCGCGACGCGCTGCTGGCACTGCCGCCGGGACGCTACGTGGTAGCCGTAGGGGCGCTACATCTGTACGGCGAAGGCAACCTACCGCAAATATTGAAATAAAAAAATGGCCAATATCGCTATTGGCCCGTCAAAGAGGAATTTCATCGTTATTATTATCCCGACGCTTTCGCTTCGGATCTTCAGATTGTCGCTCAAAGTTGCCGCAACTGCCAAGACCTAATGCACAAGATTATACTATTTTTTAGTCCGCTTTCGGGCGTATGCTGATGGCAAATCACGTCTGTAGTAAGAAGGAACGTTATGACACCCGCAGTTAAGTTACTCGAAAAAAACAAGATTCCGTTTAACATTCACACCTACGATCACGATCCGAATGAAACTAACTTTGGCGATGAAGTGGTGCGTAAGCTCGGGCTAAACGCCGATCAGGTGTATAAAACGCTTTTGGTCGCCGTGAATGGCGATATGAAGCAACTGGCCGTCGCCGTGACGCCTGTAGCCGGACAGCTGGATTTGAAAAAAGTCGCCAAAGCTCTGGGCGCGAAAAAGGTCGATATGGCCGACCCGATGGTGGCGCAACGCACCACGGGATATCTGGTCGGCGGGATCAGTCCGCTGGGACAGAAGAAACGGCTGCCCACGCTGATTGACGCGCCTGCCCGCACGTTTGCCACTATTTATGTTTCCGGTGGTAAACGCGGGCTGGATATTGAACTGGCGGCTGACGATTTGGCCGCCATACTGGGTGCTAAATTCGCTGATATCGCGCGTCGGGATTAAGCCTGCGTAAAATACATTGCCGGATAGCGGCGCAAACGCCTTATCCGGCCTACAGCAGACATAATCCGTAGGCCTTAAGGCTGCGCGCCATCAGGCAGAAATGGCTATCCGTACCGCTACAGCCAGCTCACCTCGCCTTTTGGCGTAAACGCCGCCGCATCCGGCGGTGAATTTTGCTGAATAAACTCTTTCAGCACTTCCGCGTCAATAAACCCGGTATTCACGTATCCCGGTTTGTTATCGATGCGCGGATAACCATCGCCGCCCGTGGCGTTGAAACTCAGCGTCGCCATGCGGTAGGTTTTGGCCGGATCAACAGGCTCGCCTTTGATTTTCAGCTCGGTGAGCTTGCCCTCTTTGGCGACAAAGCTCACATTGGCGAACTGTGGATAGGCGCCGGAGTCCGGTTTCATCTGTGCTACGGCGGTGAGATAATCAACTACCTCTTTGCCGCTCATATCGGCATACACCACAATGTTGCCGAACGGCTGTACCTTGAGCACGCTTTTATAGGTAATATCTCCCGCCTCAATCGAGTCGCGAATACCGCCGCCGCTCATCACGCCAAAATCGGCGCCGGTGCGCGCGATCTGCGCAGCCAGAATCACCCGTCCCATATTGGTCTGGACAAATCTGACCTTACTGCGATCGCCTTCAAGAAGGCCATTCACGCTACCAATTTTCACCTCCAGTTGCACTTTACCTTTATTCTGGAACGGCGTTAATAACAAGAGCATTTGCGGATTTTCGGCGATTTCCGGCGTGTAAAGTACACGCTCGCTTTTCCCGTTATCCCAGGTCACTTTTTTCTTGAGATTTACCGGAATAAGCTGGTAGTTAACCATTTTCATCTCGCCGTTACGGAATTCGAAATCCGCGCGGCCCACATATTTACCCCACTCATGCGCCTGCACTATCCAGATACCATTTTGCTTATCCGGCGCGCAGGGCGTTCCCGGTACGTAATTCACCTGTTTTTTATTTTCCGACGCCATGCATACCGGGTCTTGTGAGTGACCGCCCACAATCATCGCCAGCGAACCGGCAGGCAGGCTACGCGCCATCTCAACGTCGCCCGGCGCGTTCGAACCGTGATCGCCGTTGTCATAATGTCCCATATGCGTGGTCGCGATAATCACGTCCGGTTTTTCATTCATATTAAGTTCCTGAATCACCACCTTTGCTTCTTCAGCAGGTTTACGAAACTCAATATCGGTGAAATATTCCGGGTTGCCTATTTTCGCCGTGTCATCGGTGGTTAAGCCGATTACCGCGATTTTTATATCCTGGCGTGTAAAAATAGCCCACGGCTTAAACAGACGCTCGCCGGTACTTTTTTGATAAATATTGGCGGAAAGAAAGGGAAACTTCGCCCACTTTTCCTGCTGGCGCAATACGGTGAGCGGGTTATCAAATTCATGATTACCGACGGCCATAGCGTCGTAGCCAATCAGATTCATCCCGCGGAAATCGGGCTCCGCATCCTGGAGATCGGATTCCGGCACCCCGGTATTAATGTCGCCGCCGGATAACAACAGGACGCTTCCCCCCTCTTGCGCCACCTCTTTACGGATACTGTCCACCAGCGTTTTTTGCGCTGCCAGACCATATTCGCCGTATTCGCTGCGCCAGAAGTGACCGTGGTGATCGTTGGTATGCAGGATAGTAATTTTATAGGTTTTATCTTTTTCGTAAGCCTGTGCAGGCTGAGTCGTCAGCGCGAACGCCGCCAGTAACGCCAGCGCCACACCCCGTTTCAAAAATTTCATCTTTCTCTCCCTGACTCAATATCAACCGCAGAAATTACCTTTCCTTGCAATAATAGACAAATATGTTTTCAGAATTGAGACTTCCTTCAAACACATTTCACAGGTATGTTAGGCAAGTAATAATTACACATCCTACTATCTCCAACATCGCATAAAATTTAAGTGACTTTCTATGGCCATGAGTGAACCAACCCAGCCGTTAGCCGGCGCGCCCGCAGCGGCCGCTAAAGCACGTACTTCGTTTGGTATTTTGGGCGCGATCAGTCTTTCCCATCTGCTGAACGATATGATCCAGTCGCTAATCTTAGCCATTTATCCCCTGTTGCAGGCGGAGTTTTCGCTGACTTTCGTCCAGATAGGTTTGATCACCCTGACGTTCCAGCTCGCCTCATCGCTACTGCAACCGGTCGTCGGCTACTGGACGGATAAGTATCCCATGCCGTGGTCGCTGCCTGTCGGCATGTGTTTTACCCTGAGCGGGCTGGTACTGCTGGCAATGGCGGGAAGTTTTGGCGGCGTATTGCTCGCTGCGGCGCTGGTGGGTACCGGCTCGTCCGTTTTTCACCCGGAATCATCCCGCGTGGCGCGCATGGCCTCCGGAGGACGTCATGGTCTGGCGCAGTCTATCTTCCAGGTCGGCGGTAACTTCGGCAGTTCGTTGGGGCCGCTGCTGGCCGCCGTGATTATCGCGCCCTATGGCAAAGGGAATGTCGCCTGGTTTGTGCTGGCCGCGCTGCTGGCGATCGTGGTGCTGGCGCAGATCAGCCGCTGGTATGCAGCCCAGCACCGGATAGCGAAAGGCAAGCCAAAAGCGATAATCGCTAACCCGCTGCCGCGCAATAAAGTCGTGCTGGCGGTCAGCGTATTATTGCTACTCATTTTCTCGAAATATTTCTATATGGCGAGCATCAGTAGCTATTACACCTTTTATCTGATGCAAAAATTCGGATTATCAATACAAAACGCGCAGCTCCATCTGTTTGCCTTCCTGTTTGCGGTGGCTGCCGGGACGGTTATCGGCGGGCCGGTGGGCGACAAAATCGGCAGGAAATATGTGATTTGGGGCTCTATTCTCGGTGTCGCGCCGTTTACCCTTGTTTTACCCTACGCCACGCTGTACTGGACGGGGATTTTAACGGTGATTATCGGCTTTATTCTAGCGTCGGCGTTTTCCGCCATTCTGGTGTATGCCCAGGAGTTGCTGCCAGGACGCATCGGTATGGTTTCCGGCCTGTTTTTCGGGTTTGCCTTCGGGATGGGAGGCCTGGGCGCAGCGGTGCTGGGGCTGATTGCCGACCATACCAGTATCTATTTAGTTTATAAAATCTGTGCTTTCCTGCCGCTTCTGGGGATACTGACCATATTCTTACCTGATAATCGACATAAATCGTGATTTTATGGCGGTTAAAGGTACGCTTTAACCGCCTGTACATCCTGATGCCATCTTGCTTTGTCCATCCCATACTTATCACTTTTACGTTCCGTGCTCTTTTTGCCTTCAGATCGTATCTTTTTATAAAACACAACCATTTTTTATAAACATCCTGATTGAAATTGTCATAAACTATTACCCGGAGTTTTGGAGTCCAGCAACCAAAGGAGACGGAATGCATCACGCTACCCCGCTTATCACCACCATTGTCGGCGGCCTTGTGCTCGCTTTTATTCTCGGCATGATTGCCAACAAATTGCGTATTTCTCCACTGGTGGGATATCTGTTAGCGGGCGTTCTGGCGGGACCTTTTACCCCGGGTTTTGTTGCGGATACCAAACTGGCGCCGGAGCTGGCGGAGCTCGGCGTGATTCTATTGATGTTCGGCGTCGGGCTGCATTTTTCGCTGAAGGATTTGATGGCGGTAAAGTCTATCGCCATTCCCGGCGCTGTCGCTCAGATAGCGGTGGCGACGCTGCTGGGTATGGCGCTTTCCGCCGTGCTGAGATGGTCATTAATGACCGGCATCGTTTTTGGGCTCTGTCTGTCTACCGCCAGTACCGTCGTCCTGCTGCGCGCGCTTGAGGAGCGGCAACTCCTTGATAGCCAGCGCGGGCAAATCGCCATCGGCTGGCTGATTGTCGAAGATCTGGTGATGGTACTGACGCTGGTCTTGCTGCCCGCCGTTGCCGGCATGGTGGAAAAAGGCGATGTCGGCATAGCCTCGCTGGCAGTCGATATGGGGATAACCATTGGTAAAGTGGTGGCGTTTATCGCCATCATGATGCTGGTCGGACGCCGCCTGGTGCCGTGGATTATGGCTCGCAGCGCCGCCACCGGCTCGCGCGAATTGTTTACCCTTTCCGTACTGGCGCTGGCGTTAGGCATTGCGTTTGGCGCGGTAGAACTGTTTGACGTCTCTTTTGCGCTGGGCGCGTTCTTCGCTGGAATGGTGCTTAATGAGTCGGAGCTGAGTCACCGGGCGGCGCACGATACGTTGCCGCTGCGCGACGCCTTTGCCGTCCTGTTTTTTGTTTCCGTCGGCATGTTGTTCGATCCGTTAGTCTTGATCCAACAGCCGCTGGCGGTGTTGGCGACGCTTGCCATTATCGTCTTTGGTAAATCGATCGCTGCGTTTTTCCTGGTGCGTATGTTCGGCCACTCGCCGCGAACCGCGCTGACCATTGCCGCCAGCCTGGCGCAAATCGGCGAGTTCGCCTTTATTCTCGCCGGACTCGGCATGGCGCTCAACCTGCTGCCGCAAGCGGGACAGAACCTGGTGCTGGCAGGCGCTATTTTGTCGATTATGCTTAATCCCGTACTGTTTACCCTGCTGGAGAAGTATCTGGCGAAAACCGAAACGCTGGAAGAGCAAACTCTGGAAGAGGCTATCGAAGAAGAGAAGCAAATTCCGGTGGATATCTGTAATCATGCCCTGCTGGTGGGTTTTGGCCGCGTAGGCAGTCTGCTGGGAGAAAAATTACTGGCGGCGGGGATTCCGCTGGTGGTTATCGAAACGTCCCGTACCCGCGTGGATGAACTGCGCGAACGCGGGATTCGCGCCGTGCTGGGCAACGCCGCTAACGAAGAAATTATGAATCTGGCGCATCTGGACTGCGCCCGCTGGCTATTATTGACCATCCCCAACGGGTACGAAGCCGGCGAGATTGTCGCCTCAGCGCGGGAAAAAAGTCCTGATATCGAGATAATCGCCCGCGCGCACTATGATGATGAAGTGAAATATATTACCGAGCGGGGAGCCAATCAGGTAGTGATGGGCGAGCGAGAAATTGCCCGGGCGATGCTGGAACTGCTTGAAACGCCGCCCGCAGGTGAAGTCGTCGCCAGTTAAGAGTTTGTCGGACGGCCCGATGCGCGCAGCGCCATCGGGCAAGCCAGATTAGCGATCCCAGTACGACTCTTCCAGGCTGTCCTCACGTTCCGGCAGCCCGCGTGTCAGACGCGGAGAATGCTGGTTCAGTACCTGATAACTGACACGGTTAGCATATTTACACACCTGCGCCAGCGACGAATAAGTCAGCCAGGTAAATTTGTGCTTACTGGAGTTCGGTACGTTGCTACGATGGTAACTGTTCGCCGTAATATCGTGCAGCAGCGCCGCCAGCGCGCCATCGCCCGCGCCGTTGGTGTTCATGATTTTTTCCGGCCCGCCCATATACGGCGCAATATGCGAATAAACGCGCAGCGGATTAATACAATCTTTATGGCGCATTGCCCGGCTAAATTCATACTGGTTAAATTCAGCAATAGCTCCCGGTAGCAGCGGATGCTGGGTTTTACGTTTTGCTTCCTCTTCGGTGAAGCCCGCCATATATAACCCTATCGGCCCGGCGGTGCATAACACCAGGTCGACCCAGTCCAGCGCCTTATCCGCCGCCAGCAGCGGGTCGTTTTCGCCGGTCAGCGCTTCCGCTTCTTCTTCATTCATTGCCAGAATCGAGACATTCTCTTTGAGAAACGCCTGCCACCACTGCGGATTATCGGCGATCACAAATTTGGTGCCCAGTGTCATGACAACCGGCACGTTATGCTTTTTCGCGTATTCGATCGCTTTCATCGTCGCGTCAGGCATCGGTTCGCCAGGCTTACAGCGCACCAGATATGAGGTCAACACCAACGCGGAGGCGCCAGCGATCACCGCTTCCGGAATACTTTCCGCCCGTAGCTGATTCATATGGCCGGGGCTGATAGCGAAGGTACGCTCGCCGGATTCGCCAATCAGCGTGAAACAGCGGCCAATCGGGCCATCTACCGCTTGCAGATAATTCAGGTCGGTACGGCTGGAAGTATTACACAGGTAGCGATAAGCGTAGCTGCCAATCTCAATGTTGCTGCACATCACGCCCAGTAACACCGAACGGTCATCCGCCAGTACCGAGTAATTGTGCATCGTATTGCCTATAGTGCCGCCAGCAAACTGATGGGTGATCAGATTTTCCCGCGTCAGTTCCTGATACAGCTTCTCCGCCACCTCGTCTTCTATCACCAGAGAATGCCCGGCGCTTAATCCATAGCGTGTAATAAAATCGTCATCCACTTTCGCCTCAATATCCACCAACGTCTGGTCGATACCGACGACCCAGGAGGCGTTGGTTTCCTGTTCTGGCTGAATTTGTTGCAACAACGGGTCACGCGCATTGACGGGAAAATAGTGTTTGGATTTACGTTTACCGGGAAATTTCATGATTGTGCTTACGGATGAATAACGGAGCGCTGCATGGTAGCACATTCCCCCTGCTGCGTGCGACGGACGATGGCGTTTCAATATCGGACGACGAGATCGCAGTTTCTCCAGCCGCGTTTTTTACAATGGTTCACTTTCACAAGGAGCGTTTTATGAAGCCGGAAAATAAAATTCCCGTACTCACCCGACTGTCAGACGAAATGAAAGCCGTCGTAAACTTCCAGCAACCAGGCCTTCCCCCCTGGCCTGCCGATGGCGATATTGAGACCCAGCGTCAGTATTATCTTCTTGAGCGCCGTTTCTGGAATGCCGACGCGCCGTCCATGACCACCCGCACCTGCGCCGTCCCTACGCCTTATGGCGATGTAACAACCCGGCTCTACTCGCCGCAGCCGACCAGTTAGGCCACCTTATACTATCTGCACGGCGGCGGATTTATCCTCGGTAATCTGGATACGCATGACCGGATAATGCGTCTGCTGGCGCGTTATACCGGCTGCACCGTGATCGGTATTGATTATTCGCTGTCGCCGCAAGCGCGTTATCCGCAGGCCATTGAAGAAACCGTCGCGGTATGCAGCTACTTCTCTCAACATGCCGATGAATACTCGCTCAACGTGGAGAAAATCGGTTTCGCCGGGGATTCCGCAGGCGCCATGCTGGCGCTTGCCAGCGCGCTCTGGCTACGTGATAAGCACATTCGCTGCGGTAACGTTATCGCGATTCTGTTGTGGTATGGGCTGTATGGGTTGCAGGATTCGGTAAGCCGCCGTCTGTTCGGCGGCGCGTGGGACGGCCTGACGCGTGAAGATCTGAACATGTACGAAAAGGCCTATCTGCGTAACGATGAAGATCGGGAATCGCCCTGGTATTGTCTGTTTAATAACGATCTCACGCGCGATGTGCCGCCCTGCTTTATTGCCAGCGCGGAGTTTGATCCGCTCATTGATGACAGCCGCTTGCTGCACAAGACATTACAGGCGCACCAGCAGCCCTGCGAATACAAAATGTATCCCGGCACACTGCACGCCTTCCTGCACTATTCGCGAATGATGACAATCGCCGACGATGCCTTGCAGGACGGCGCACGCTTCTTTATGGCGAGGATGAAGACACCGCGTTAACGGTACGGCGCCGTGAGTTTCAGCATCATATCAATATGTTCCGGCGTCGCGTTCAGCGCCGGAATGTACGCATATTTTTTACCGCCCGCTTCAAGGAAAATCTCGCGGTTCTGTTCCGCTATCTCTTCCAGCGTCTCCAGACAATCCGCGGCAAATCCCGGACACATAACCTGAATATGGCCAGTCCCCTTTTCACCCAACATTTTTAGCGTTTCATCGGTGTACGGCGTCAGCCACGGTTCACGGCCAAAGCGCGACTGGAACGTCATCATTACCTTTTCCGGCGGCAGTCCCAATGCGGAAACCAGTTCGCGCGTGGTATCGCGACAGCGCTGCGGGTAGTCATCGCCTTCATCCGCATAACGTTGTGGAATGCCGTGATAGGAGAGCAGAAGCACATCCGGCTCGCCGTGTCTGGCGAACGACTCACGCGCGCTTTTCGCCAGCGCATCGATATAAGCGCTGTCATCTGCGTAATCGCGAATAAATGAGATACCGGGAATACGACGTTTACGCGCCAGTATCCGCCCCAGTTCGTCCCAGACTGCGCCCACCGTTGAGCAAGAGTATTGCGGGTACAACGGCAGCACGACGATATGGTCAACGTCGCTTGCTAACAGTTCATCGACAGCGCTTTCCAGCGAGGGCGAACCGTAGCTCATCCCCAGCGCGACGGGCGTGTCTGGCAACCGCGCGGCCAGCGCCTGTTGCTGTTCGCGGCTATATACCATGAGCGGCGAACCGCCATCCATCCAGATAGATTGATAGAGTTTCGCGACGCGCGGCGAACGCAGCGGTAAAATAACGCCACGCAGCAGCGGCCACCACAGCAGACGAGGAGTATCCACCACGCGTCTGTCGCTTAAAAATTGTTTCAGGTAGCGCTTTACCGCTTCGGGAGTTGGGGCATCTGGCGTGCCAAGGTTAGCCAGCAGGATACCGGTTTTCGTCTGACGCATTGCCGCCTCTTATCTATTCAAATTGTTGATAATTGTAGCGGAAAAGTGATAAAGAAGAACTAATTGCTGCGAGAGGTAAGACGAGAATTCGCCGAATGGCGCTAACGATACCAGCAGGCCGGATAAGGCGTTCAGGCCGCCATCCGGCACCGATTGCCTGATGGCGCTACGCTTATCAGGCTTGCGGGATAATGGCAGGCCTGATAAGCGGTTCACTACGCGAAAAAATTAACCGAGGATTTTTTCCAGCGCTGCGCGCACGTCGGCAACGGCCTGCGTACCGTCAACTTTAGCGTATTTGGTGTTGCCCGCTTCCGCTTCTTTCTGGTAGTAGCCAATCAGCGGCGCGGTCATCTGATGATATTCCACCAGACGTTTGCGAACGGTCTCTTCCTGATCGTCTTTACGGGTCGTCAGATCTTCGCCGGTGACGTCATCTTTGCCTTCCACTTTCGGCGGATTAAACTTTACGTGGTAAACGCGGCCAGAGGCGGCGTGTACGCGACGGCCCACAATGCGGTCAACGATCAGTTCGTCCGGTACGTCGAATTCCAGCACGTAATCCACGACAATACCCGCTTCTTTCATCGCGTCAGCCTGCGGGATCGTGCGCGGGAAACCATCCAGCAGAAAACCGTTACGGCAGTCTTCCTGGGCGATACGCTCTTTAACCAGCGCAATCACCAGTTCATCGGTCACCAGTTTACCGGCGTCCATGATATCTTTCGCCTGTTTGCCCAACTCGGAGCCTGATTTCACTGCGGCGCGCAGCATATCGCCAGTGGAGATTTGCGGAATACCATATTTCTCCATGATGAACTGAGCCTGAGTTCCTTTACCCGCGCCCGGAGCGCCAAGCAGAATAATACGCATTACGAAAATCCCCTCAAAGGTTGTTGATATTTTTTAAAAAGCGCTAAACGATACCACCATCACGCATTTCGCTCAAGGAAGCCGCCTGATGCTGAAACGGTTAACGAAGAGAAATCGAGAAAAGAGAAGGTATTATAAAAAATGCCGGATGGCGCTGGCGCTTATCCGGCCTACAAACAGTACTCGCCCGTAGGCCGGATAAGATGCTTCGCGTCGCCATCCGGCAGTCACAAAACAGTACTCGTCCGTAGGCCGGATAAGACGTTTCACGTCGCCATCCGGCAGTCACAAAACAGTACCCGTCCGTAGGCCGGATAAGATGCTTCGCGTCGCTATCCGGCAATCAGATGAGCGTTATCAGGACACCAGCAACTGGTTCATACGGCGGATAAACTGGTTCGGATCTTCCAGCGTACCGCGTTCAGCGAACAGCGCCTGATCCAGCAGCAGCTCGACCCACTCTTTAAACTGCGCTTCATCCTCGGTATCGGCAGTGCGTTTAACCAGCACATGATCCGGGTTGAGCTCAAAGATGTATTTCACTTCCGGCACGGACTGACCGGCCGCGGCGAACAGTTTCGCCATCTGGGTGCTCATTTCATCCGCATCGGTGGTGACAATCGCCGGCGTGTCGGTTAAACGATGCGTCAGACGCACCTCTTTCACGCGATCGCCCAGCAGGGTTTTGACACGCTCCACGAACGGCTCAAGCGCCTTTTCCGCTTCTTTCGCGTTTTCGTCGACTTCATCCGCCAGTTTTTCGATGGACTCATCGGCTTTAGCGACCGACTGGAATGCTTTACCGTCAAACTCGGTCAGGTAGTTCATCATCCACTCGTCGATGCGATCGGAGAGCAGCAGCACTTCGATGCCTTTCTTACGCAGCAGTTCCAGGTGCGGGCTGTTTTTCGCCGCCGCATAGCTGTCTGCGGTGATGTAGTAGATTTTTTCCTGCCCTTCTTTCATCCGGGAGACGTAATCTTCCAGCGACACGGTCTGGGCGGAAGAGTCGGTATGAGTGGAGGCAAAGCGCAACAGTTTAGCGATCGCTTCCTGGTTGGCGTGATCTTCCGCCGGGCCTTCTTTCAGCACCAGACCAAACTGTTTCCAGAAGGTTTGGTATTTTTCCGCGTCGTCTTTCGCCAGTTTTTCCAGCATTTGCAGAACGCGTTTGGTTAGGGCGCTGCGCAGATTACGCGTTACCGTGCTGTCCTGCAGGATTTCACGGGAGACGTTCAACGGCAGGTCATTAGAATCAATCAGGCCGCGCACGAAACGCAGATAGTTCGGCATGAACTGCTCGGCATCGTCCATAATGAACACGCGCTGTACGTACAGCTTCAAACCATGTTTGTGATCGCGGTTCCACAGATCCCACGGCGCCTGCGACGGGATATACAGCAGGCTGGTGTACTCCTGCTTACCTTCCACGCGGTTGTGGCTCCAGGTCAGCGGATCGGTGAAATCATGCGCGATGTGCTTGTAAAACTCGTTGTACTCGTCGTCTTTAATTTCCGACTTGTTACGGGTCCACAACGCCTGGGCCTTGTTGATTTTCTCCCAGGAAATCACGGTTTCGCCGTCTTTTTCTTCCCGTTTTTCAATCTCTACCGGCAATGCGATGTGATCGGAATATTTACTGATAATTGAGCGTACGCGCCAGTCATCGAGGAATTCATCTTCGCCTTCACGCAGGTGTAAGGTGATTTCCGTACCACGGTCATTTTTGGTGATATCGGCAACGGTGTATTCGCCTTCGCCTGCCGATTCCCAGAACACGCCATTTTCCAGCTTGTCGCCTGCTGCACGGGTACGTACGGTCACTTTATCGGCCACAATAAACGCGGAGTAGAAGCCTACGCCAAACTGACCGATGAGCTGGCTATCTTTCGCCTGATCGGACCCCATTGATTCGAGGAAAGATTTGGTGCCGGACTTGGCAATGGTGCCTAAGTGGTCAATCACCTCATCACGATTCATCCCCACGCCGTTATCGGCAATGGTCAACGTACGCTTATCTTTATCGAAAGAGACGCGCACACGCAGCTCGCCATCTCCTTCATACAGGTCCGGGTTTGACAGAGCGCGGAAACGCAGCTTGTCCGCCGCATCTGAGGCGTTAGAGATGAGTTCACGCAGGAAGATTTCTTTATTGGAATAAAGAGAATGGATCATCAGGTGCAGAAGCTGTTTAACTTCTGACTGAAAACCACGCGTTTCTTGTCCTTTCATGTGGATAGACCTCAACAATGCCATTTTTAATGGTAAAAATACGTTGAGGGTGAGATGGGGACAAGCGGGTGTGATTTCAAGCGGAGGCCGCGAATGCCGCCTCCGTTTGTTCAGAAAATAATCTTATGGCGTCCCGCCAGCGAGTGGGACAGCGTCGTACCGTCGACCATCTCCAGTTCGCCGCCAACCGGCACGCCGTGGGCGATACGACTGGCTTCGACGCCGGCCTCCGCGCACAGCTCGGCAATATAGTTTGCGGTAGCCTCTCCTTCAACCGTCGGGTTGGTCGCGAGGATCAGCTCGCTGATTTTTTCTGACGCCAGCCGCTGTTCCAGACGATCGAGACCGATATCATCCGGCCCGATGCCGTCCAGCGGCGACAGGTGGCCCATCAGCACGAAATACCGCCCGGAAAATTGCCCGGTCTGCTCAATGGCGTAGATATCCGCAGGACTCTCCACCACGCAAATCTGGCCGTTTTCCTGACGCCGCGGGTTCGAACAGATATTACAGACATCCTGCTCGGTAAAGGTGCGGCAGTCGGCGCAGTGGCCGATTTCCGACATCGCCCGGGTCAGCGCCTGCGCCAGGCGCATTCCGCCGCTGCGATCGCGCTGCAACAGGGTAAACGCCATCCGCTGCGCCGACTTAGGGCCGACGCCCGGAAGGCAGCGCAACGCTTCCATAAGCTGAGTTAACAGCGGACTGGTTTGCATCAGAATGGCATCTTAAAGCCTGGCGGCAATTGCATACCGGAAGAGACGGAAGCCATCTTCTCTTTTTGAGTCTCTTCAATGCGGCGCGCCGCATCGTTGAAGGCCGCAGCGACCAGATCTTCCAGCATCTCTTTGTCATCTTCCAGCAGGCTTGGGTCAATTTCCACGCGGCGGCAGTTATGCGCGCCGTTGATGGTAACCTTCACCAGACCCGCGCCGGATTCGCCGGTCACTTCCAGCTGCGCAATCTCTTCCTGCATTTTCTGCATTTTTTCCTGCATCTGCTGGGCCTGCTTCATCAGATTGCCCAGACCGCCTTTTCCAAACATAAGCTCTCTCTTGATGGTTCACAATCGCAAGCCAGGCTTACGATCAAATGGGGCGGATACTCTCTTCATCCAGCTCGGCGTCGAAGAATCGACGCAGCGTCTGAATGTTATTATCCGCAATAATTGACTCACGCGCTTGCGCGAGTTTCTCTTCATAAATGGCCTGACGCCATTCCAGCGGCGTACGCACCGCGGGATTATCATCTTCAACGATGGTCAGTTCAACCGTCGTTCCCGTCAGATCGCTGAGCGCTTGCGCCAGCTTTTGCTGCGCGCCGCTGGAATTGAGGTGCCGCTGCGTCGAGCGCAGATGCAGACAAACCGCGTTGCCGTTCTGTTCCTTCCAGGCATTAAGCGCCACCTGCTCCACCAGCTTAGGCAAAGAAAGCTGACTTACCTGCGCCGCCCACGGATCGCGCTCAATCGCTTCCGCCGCCAGTTTAGCCGCCAGCTCCGGCGTTTTTTCATGCTCCAGAGCTTTCTTAAGCGCTTTTGGCGTAGCCACCACTTCTTTGGTTTGTACTACCGGCGTGGTGGCCTTCCAGCGATAAGCCTCTTTCTTTACTGGCGCCGTTTCCAGCGCAGACGGCGCCGGGCGCGCCTGTACGCGCTCCGAAACCGAGGCCAGCCGCTCCAGCGCAGAGTTATTCACCGGCCGCGCGCGGGATGCGGCTGCCGGTTCACTCTTTTTTGTTTTGGTTACTCCCTGCGCGCGCTGTAGCTGATTGCGCGCCGCCAGCACCTGACTGGTAGACGCCGGCAGCGGCGCTGGCGATGTCTGCGGCGCGGGCGCCGACGACTGCTGCACCTGCGGCGGCGTCATTACCGCCGTTGGGGCCACGGGCGCAAAAGACTGCCGCGGCGTTTCAGGCTCCGGCAAGGGCATACGCGGGTGAAACGCCAGTGCACGCAGTAACGTCATTTCAACGCCCATCCGCCGGTCCGGCGCCCAGGGCAATTCTTTGCGACCAATCAACAACGTCTGATAATAGAGCTGAAGATCGCCGGGAGGCACCGTCCGGGCAAGTTCGCGCATCCGTTGCTCGATAGCCGCCATATCGCTGCCTAACGCGGCAGGCGAAAGTTGCACCATCGCAATACGGTGCAGCAGGCTAAGCATTTCGACCAGCAGCGCTTCCCATTCAATACCGCGCGCCGCCGCCTCGTTGATAAGCGACATGACGCGTTCGCCGTTAGCGTCAACCACCGCCTCGACTAATGACAAAGCCTGGTCGTCGTCCAGCGTACCGAGCATGGCGCTTACCGCCTGCGTCGAAACCTGCCCGTCGCCGCTGGCGATCGCCTGGTCAGTCAGACTTAATGCATCGCGCAGGCTGCCGTCAGCCGCACGCGATAACAACTGCAACGCGCGGGGTTCGTGAGCGATATGTTCCTCATTGAGAATATGCTCAAGCTGATGGCGAATCTGTTCAACATCCAGCGCTTTGAGATGAAACTGTAGGCAGCGCGACAAAATGGTCACCGGCAGCTTCTGCGGATCGGTGGTCGCCAGTAAAAATTTCACATGCGCTGGCGGCTCTTCAAGCGTTTTAAGTAGCGCATTAAAGCTGTGGCGCGACAGCATGTGGACTTCATCGATCAGATAGACTTTAAAGCGACCGCGCGCAGGCGCGTACTGGACATTATCCAGCAGGTCGCGGGTGTCTTCGACTTTGGTACGCGATGCGGCGTCAATCTCAATGAGATCGACAAAACGCCCTTGCTCAATTTCCCGACAGTTATCGCAAACGCCGCACGGCGTCGCGGTAATGCCGGTTTCGCAGTTCAGCCCCTTCGCCAGCAGTCGGGCGATAGAGGTTTTACCGACGCCGCGCGTGCCGGAAAAAAGATATGCGTGATGAATGCGCCCTAACGACAAGCCGTTCGCCAGTGCGGTCAGCACATGCTCCTGGCCGACGACGTCAGCAAAGGTTTGTGGGCGCCATTTTCTGGCTAAGACCTGATAACTCATTGGCAGGCTCTGAAACGCTGGAAGGTGGATTCATAGAAGGGTAATGCTAACACAACCTCGCCGATACAGCGAGGTTGTCTCTCTGGCTAAAATAGCAGTGCGAATAGCCTGAATCAATGCCCCGGAAACGGCACCAGGCTATAACAGGTAATCCCCTGCTTTTCCAGACGCTGCTCGCCGCCCAGATCGAACAAATTGATGATGAACGCCGCATCGGTGACTTTCCCGCCCAGACGACGGATCAGCTTCACGGTCGCCTCAATGGTGCCGCCAGTCGCCAGCAGATCGTCCACGACCAGCACGTTGTCGCCAGGTTTAATCGCGTCGACATGAATTTCCAGCTGATCGGTGCTGTACTCTAATTCATAGGTCTCGGCAATAGTTTCACGCGGTAATTTGCGCGGTTTACGTACCGGAACAAAACCAACGCCCAGCCCAAGCGCAACCGGCGCGCCAAACAGGAAGCCACGCGCTTCGGTGCCGACCACTTTGGTGATACCCGCATTTTTATAACGCTCAACCAACAGTTCAATACTGAGCGCGTAGGCTTTCGGGTCTTCCAGTAAGCTGGTGACATCACGGAAAAGAATGCCCGGTTTCGGGTAATCCTGAATGCTTTTGATGCTGTTTTTGAGAAACTCAAGCTGCTGTGCAGTCGCGGTCATGGATATATGCCTGCTAAGTACGGTGTTACTCACGGCGCAATACTTTTCGGTCAGGGGTAACGCTCGGTTACTCTTTGACCGCCTGCGCCTGTGCTCGAAAACGGTCGAATTTACTGGCTGTGAACGACAATTGCAACAGCGATTCGTGTGCTTCAGCGCTTTTGTTGCTTTTCATCAATCACCGGTATCCGCCACATAAAGATCAGCAGACAGGCCAAAATAACCAACAGCAGCACCCGCACCCACATCATATTCACCAGCCACAGCGAAATACCAAAGGTCAGCAATATCAACGCGATCGCTCGCGGTTTCGCTCCCGGCGGCATGGCCCGATAGCGCTGCCAGTGGCGCAGATAACCGCCAAACCATGAGCGGTATAACAACCAGGCATGGAAACGAGGCGACGAGCGGGCGAAACACCAGGCCGCCAGTAAAATGAACGGCGTTGTCGGCAACAGAGGCAAAACCACGCCCAATGTCCCTAATACTACCGCCAGCCAGCCAATGATGATTAAAATAGTACGTTGCATAATGCGAATCGTTATCAAACAGAAGGCTACTGTAGCACAGCCTGTCTTATTTTCATCGGGGTGTTGAATTGAAAACCGCTATGCTGTTACAGACGCTGGAAGAGAGGCTGGCGACGCTACGCCAACGCTGCGCGCCGCTGGCGCAACATGCGACGTTAAGCGCGCGCTTTGACCGACATCTTTTCCGTACCCGCAGTACTCTGTTGCAGGGATATCTGGAAGAGGCTGACGCCAATCTCGCCGCGTTGCGTCAGGCGGTAAAACATGAGCAACTGCCGCAAGTCGCCTGGCTGGCAGAACATCTGGCTTCGCAACTGGAGGCGATATCGCGTGAAACCGCCGCCTGGTCGCTGCGCCAGTGGGACGCCGCCGCGCCAGGGCTTGGCCGTTGGCAGCGCAGACGAATACAGCATCAGGAGTTTGAACGTCGACTACTGGCGATGACACAGGAGCGCAAAATTCGTCTGGCGCAGGCGACCGGCCTTGTCGAACAACAAACGCTGCAAAAGGAAGTCGAGATCTATGAAGGACGGCTGGCGCGTTGCCGACATGCGCTGGAGAAAATAGAAAACGTACTGGCGCGTTTAACCCGCTAACCCTGGAGAAAGTATGTCGCTTGAAAATGCCCCTGATGAAGTCAAACTGGCCGTGGATTTAATTGTGCTGCTTGAAGAGAATCGCTTACCGGCACGAACGGTGCTACGCGCGCTGGAAATAGTTATGCGAGATTATGAAAACAAGTTAAAAAGTACGGAAGACGACTCGCAAACAGAGTAATTGCCCTCTGGTTTGTCCTCGTTGTCGCTGACAGAGTGGTCGCTACAGTCAGGCAACAAGGGACAGGTCATGGAACGTCTACCCACCACGCCGCACGATGCGGTATTTCGACAAATGCTGATGCAAAAAGAGGTCGCCCGCGACTTTCTGGCTATCCACTTGCCAGAAGCCTTTCTTGCAATCTGCGATCTGGATTCACTGAAGCTGGAGTCAGGGAGTTTTGTTGAAGACAATTTACGCAGCCGCTATTCAGATATTCTCTACTCTCTGCATACCCAACACGGCCCAGGGTATGTTTACGCGCTCATTGAACATCAGAGCAAATCAGACCGGCTGATGGCTTTTCGCCTGATGCGGTACGCCATTGCCGCCATGCAGCGTCATCTGGATGCCGGTCATGATACCTTGCCGCTGGTGGTACCAATCCTCTTTTATCACGGTCCGGAAAGCCCGTGGCCCTATAGCCTTAACTGGCATAATATGTTTGTGAAACCGGATATGGCGAAGGCCTTATACAGCTGCGAATTTGCGCTGGTCGACCTGACGACAATGCCGGATAATCAGCTTTTGCAGCATCGGCGGATAGCGATGTTAGAGCTCCTGCAAAAACATATTCGTCAACGCGATTTAAGCGAACTGCTCGACCCCCTTATCACGCTTTTAACGCAGGATCATTTGACGGACACGCAGCTCAGTGTGTTGATCAACTATATGTTGAAAGCAGGAAACGCCGCAGAACCCGGGGCGCTAATTCGTCAACTGGCGCAGGGCGCGCCGCAGTATAAGGAACAACTGATGACAATAGCGGAATGGCTGGAAGAAAAAGGCCGAACGGAAGGGTTGCAAAAGGGCCTGCAAAAAGGCCTTGAGCAAGGGTTAGCACAAGGCCGAGAGGCCGAAGCGCGCGCTATTGCCCGCAAAATGCTTGCCAACGGGCTGGAACCCGGGCTCATCGCCAGCGTCACCGGCATTACGCCGGAAGAGCTTTCTACGCTGTCGCATTAGCGGCGCCGCGCGCACTCATAAAGCGCGCGGCCCACCGCCTTTTAGCTTGCCGTAGGCGCCAGATCGCCGCCGTTGAGATCGCGCTTCACTTCAGTGACTTCGTCGCCCTTCGCGTTATGCAGATGCACCTCAAGCTGGTTAAAGGCGATATTGATATCATTTTCACGGCACAGTCGATCGATCGCGCGGTTCAGTTCATCCACCGTATGGCTACGATCGCGCAATTCACGCACATACAGACGCAGTTCATGATCCAGAGTGCTGGCGCCAAAGGTGGTGAAGAATACGGCAGGTTCCGGATCGTGCATCACCTTCGGATGCTCCATCGCCGCCTGTAGCAGGACTCTTTTCACTTTCTCCAGATCCGAGCCATAAGCCACGCCAAGCCGGATCACCAGACGTGTCGTGGTATCGGAGAGGGACCAGTTAATCAGCCGCTCCGTTACGAATGCTTTGTTCGGAATGATCACTTCTTTACGATCAAAATCGGTAATAGTGGTGGCGCGAATACGAATCTTACTGACCGTGCCGGAATAGGTGCCGATCGTTACCGTATCGCCAATGCGTACCGGACGTTCGAAGAGGATGATTAAACCCGAGACAAAGTTACCGAAGATCTCCTGTAGCCCAAAACCGAGACCCACCGACAACGCCGCCGCCAGCCACTGGAGTTTATCCCACGAGACGCCGAGCGATCCGAATACTGTCATCGCGCCAACAGCGATAATGACGTAGTTAAGGATCGTGGTGATCGCATACGAAGCCCCCTGGCGCATATTCAGACGTGAAAGCACCAGCACTTCCAACAGGCCGGGTAAGTTGCGGATGAGCGCCCAGGCCACCATCGCGGCAATAATGGCGAATAGCAAGCTGCCCATCGTCACGCTTTTCACCACCGCAGCGCCAGCTTCGGAGCCGTTGTAGTGCCACAGCGTGATGCTATCAAGATAGCTGAATACGGTGATCAAATCGGACCAAATCGCCCAGAACATAACGCCGAACAGGGCAAGCATTAGCAGCATCGTGATACGTAATGTTTGCTGGTTAATCTGCTCCAACGCGATGGCGGGTTCTTCCTGTGGCTCCGCGCCTTCCGCTCCCTCTTTTACCAGGTTCTGACGACGAGCCAGCGCGCGTCGCCAGGCAATCCGGCGCGCCGCTACGCTTAACCCGCGCAGCACCGTTTGATAAAGCAGGTTCCAGATAATGACCAGATAGACGGTTTCAATCCAGCGCCCCGCCAGGCGCAGGGCGGTATAGAAATAGCCGGTCGCCGTTAATACCATTAACGCCACCGGAATAATGGAAAGAATCGTCACGGTCACCAGTCGAATGCCGTGAGATTCTTTATCGCGCCAGCTTTCCCGGCACAGTGGCCACACCAGCAATGTTATGACCAGCAGATTGAGGAAAATAACCGCCTGCCCCAGCACGTCATCCATCAGATTCAGCGGCGACAACTCCGCCACCACAGACCAAAAGTGCAGCGGCAGCAATGCGAGGCTAATGCGTACAATCTGGCGACGCCAGTGGCTGGTCAACTGCGCTGGCATACCGAAATGGCGTATTGCCACGCCCTCTTTTTCCAGCACCTTCCAGCACAGCCCAAAGACCAGCCAGAACATTGCGAGCTTTTTACTAAAGGCCCAGAGCAGATCGCTGATATTTAGCTGCATGGTCAGCAGGATCAGTCCAAGCGCGAGGATAATCAGGCACACCGGCAGCGCGCGGATCAGATCGATCAGAATAGCTTTTGGCGTATTGAGCTGACTATCGTTACGCAACGCTCCCACGGCGGCGGCCAGCTTCTGTTGATACGCTTTTAACCATTTCAGACGCCAGCGGATTAAACCGGCGATGAGCAAGAGCGGCAACCCGGCCAAAAAAGCAATAAATACCGCGGGCCAGGCTTTTTGCCAGTTCACCGTGATTTTCATGGCGCTGAATTGCTCTTTTAACGTTTGGGGGAACGCTTTAAGCCAGTCCCAGTCCATAGGGCGGTTACTGTTCACCCAAAAAATCTGCTGCGTCAGAATGGCTTTCAGATTTTTCGAGACGCTCATCAACTGCTGCTGGTTAACTTGCAGGTTAATCGCCATCATCAGCTGGTTACCCAACTGTTTATTTAGCTGATCCAATAGCTCACGGCGCATCTCCACCACCTGAAGCAACGCATCATGAACTTCATCATTCACCTCGCTGGTATGCCCCTCCTCCAGCTTGTCGACAAAGGCATCGCTTTGGAATAAGGCATCACGCTGCTGGTTGATTTCAAACTGCTCCAGACGCAAATCCGCAATGCGGTTGGTCATATCTTCGAGTTCGTCGGCGGAGGGCAGGGTTTGCTGCTGTTGATAAAGAATACGCGACAGCAACAGGCTGCCTTTTAAGACGGCAATCTGTTCTTTGATATTTCTTTCCGACTGCAGCGCGCGATCGAGCCAGTTTTTTACTTTAATGTTTTGCTGCATCAACATATTGCCGTTTTCGGTCGCGACAATCAGACGCTGGCTGAGTTGATGGTTAATATCCAGTTCCTGTTTTACCAGCGGGTTCGCCTGGATACGCGCCGTTTCGTCCGGCGAAATGGCCTCCTGGGCCGTTTTTTCCGTTAGCGTAAGTCGTTTACTGTTGACCGCCTCCTGTAAAAGTTGAAGCTGATGTTCAAGGCGATTACTGTTGGCCGTCACGTAATCCCGCTGTTTTTGCAGGGTGTCCTGCAAAACGGTATTTCCTTCAAGACTCTTACGTTGCTGGTCGATCTGCGCATTAAGCAGCGCCTGTTGTGCCTGTAATAACACCTGTTGGCTGGGGCGAAGCGCGGCTTCGCCGACGTTATTGCCGTCCAGACGGTTACGGATTTGCTGTATTTGCTGTGAGGCGGTATACATGGCGTTTTGCACGCGCTCAGGCTGGGTCTGTAGCGAAACAAGCTGGCTGTTATAAGCGGCAAGATCGTTTTGCGAATTTTGCAAATCATCCAGTACCTGCGCCACGCGCAGCTCAAGCTGACGTAACGAAAGCGCACTCAGCGTTTTTCGCATTTCATCATCATTATCGACGTCGCTCAGCGCATTCAACGCAGCCGTCGCCTGACGCATTTTTTCAGGCGCCTGCGCCACCTTCTGCCGTAGCTGTACGGTCTCCTCTTTTACCCGCTCGATTTTCTCCAGCGTAGCTAACGTATCAATAAGGTCCTGCTGGACGAGCTTATCCTGGGCGGAGAGATCTTTTTGCTTATTCAGCGTATCCAGCTGGTTTTGCACATCCGCTTTTGACGGCAGGTCGCCATTCGTTTGCCCCCGGGCAAATGCCAGAGACTGACAGGACAGCAGGATAATAAGGACGCTAATTGTAATAAAAACAAAATGCTGTGAACGTTTATAAAGCTGCAACATAGTCATGAGAATGAAGTGTCTGAACCGGCAAGCAGACCGGAAATAATTGAGTCGCAAGAATATCACGCCTGTAACAAACAGAATAGCGACACAGAAAATGTCCAGGAGTTTTCCTGGAATATTATCAGGGGGAGCCGTTGAACGTCGACGCGCGCAGCGTCGGACACAATTGATACATCTCCAGCAGGATCGTGACGTAGGCGCGAGCTTCTTTTTTTAAATCAAACGATTGCGGAGCAAATAACCAGTTTTCCATGAGCCCTGAAATAAAGCAGCGCATCAGTATCGCCGCACGACGAGTCAGCAGATTTTCAGGCAGCATTTTAGCATTAATACAATGTTTTAACGTTTGTTCAATCCGATCGTAACTTTCCAGACAAAGGCTACGTTGCGCCTGTTGAACCACAACCATTTCTCCGACAAACTCACATTTATGGAATATAATCTCCATCAATAAGCGGCGTCGTTCTTCTGTTACAGTAGCTTCAAGAATATGAACTAAAATTTCTCTTAATACAGATAGTGGATCGTCGGGGAATTTTGCCTGATACTCAATCTCAAGCTCACCAATATTGGATTCTGATAGCTCCCAGATCTCACTGAATAAATCCGACTTATTTTTGAAATGCCAATAGATTGCGCCGCGCGTCACGCCAGCAGCGTTCGCAATCTCCGCCAGCGAGGTTGCTGATACGCCTTGCTGCGAGAACAAACGCAGGGCCACATCCAGGATGTGTTGTCGTGTCTCCAGCGCTTGTTGTTTGGTTTTTCGTGCCATATGTCGGTGAATTTACAGGCGTTAGATTTACATACATTTATGGATGTATGTACCATAGCACGACGATAATATAAACGCAGCAATGGGTTTAAGGACCTTTGACCATTGACCAATTTGAAATCGGACACTCGAGGTTTACATATGAACAAAAACAGAGGGTTAACGCCTCTGGCGGTCGTTCTGATGCTCTCAGGCAGCTTAGCGCTAACAGGATGTGACGACAAACAGGACCAGCAAGGCGGCCAGCAGATGCCAGAAGTTGGAGTTGTCACACTAAAAACGGAACCACTGCAAATCACAACTGAACTTCCGGGTCGTACCGTTGCTTACCGTATCGCCGAAGTTCGCCCACAGGTAAGCGGCATTATCCTGAAGCGTAATTTCGTTGAGGGAAGTGATATCGAAGCGGGAGTCTCTCTCTATCAGATTGATCCTGCGACCTACCAGGCGACTTACGACAGCGCTAAGGGCGATCTGGCAAAAGCGCAGGCCGCCGCGAATATCGCTGAACTGACGGTGAAGCGTTATCAAAAGCTGCTGGGTACGCAGTACATCAGTAAGCAGGAATACGATCAGGCGCTGGCTGACGCGCAACAAGCGACTGCCGCCGTTGTCGCAGCAAAAGCCGCCGTTGAAACCGCACGTATCAACCTGGCGTATACCAAAGTCACCTCGCCGATTAGCGGTCGTATTGGTAAGTCGTCCGTAACGGAAGGCGCGCTGGTACAGAACGGTCAGGCGTCGGCGCTGGCGACAGTGCAGCAGCTGGACCCTATTTATGTCGATGTGACCCAGTCCAGCAATGACTTCCTGCGCCTGAAGCAGGAGCTGGCAAATGGTTCGCTGAAACAGGAAAACGGCAAAGCGAAGGTCGATCTGGTGACCAGCGACGGTATCAAATTCCCGCAGTCCGGTACGCTTGAGTTCTCCGACGTGACCGTTGACCAAACCACCGGGTCTATTACTTTGCGCGCCATCTTCCCTAACCCGGATCACATCTTATTGCCAGGAATGTTCGTTCGCGCACGTCTGCAGGAAGGGACAAAACCGACGGCATTACTAGTTCCACAACAGGGCGTTACCCGTACTCCACGCGGCGATGCCACGGTGCTGGTGGTTGGCGCTGATAACAAAGTGGAAACCCGCCAAATCGTCGCAAGCCAGGCGATCGGCGATAAGTGGCTGGTGACTGACGGGTTGAAAGCGGGCGACCGCGTAGTCGTCAGCGGGCTGCAAAAAGTACGTCCTGGCGCACAGGTTAAAGTGCAGGAAATTACCGCGGATAACAAACAGCAAGCCGCAAGCGGTGATCAACCTGCTCAGCCCAGGTCTTAACTTAAACAGGAGCCGTTAAGACATGCCTAATTTCTTTATCGATCGCCCTATATTTGCGTGGGTGATCGCCATCATCATCATGTTGGCAGGGGGGCTCGCGATCCTCAAATTGCCGGTAGCGCAATATCCGACGATTGCGCCACCAGCAGTGACGATCTCCGCAACCTACCCTGGCGCTGATGCGAAAACGGTACAGGATACCGTCACGCAGGTTATCGAACAGAATATGAACGGTATCGATAACCTGATGTATATGTCCTCCAACAGTGACTCCACGGGGACCGTGCAGATCACGCTGACCTTTGAATCCGGCACCGATGCGGATATCGCGCAGGTTCAGGTTCAGAACAAGTTGCAACTGGCAATGCCTTTACTTCCCCAGGAAGTACAGCAACAGGGCGTGAGCGTTGAGAAGTCCTCAAGTAGCTTCCTGATGGTAGTGGGCGTCATTAACACCGACGGCACCATGACCCAGGAGGATATTTCGGATTACGTTGCCGCCAATATGAAAGATCCGATCAGCCGTACCTCTGGGGTGGGCGACGTTCAGCTGTTTGGTTCGCAGTATGCGATGCGTATCTGGATGAATCCGACAGAGCTGACCAAATACCAACTGACGCCGGCCGACGTGATTAACGCGATCAAAGCGCAGAACGCCCAGGTCGCGGCAGGTCAGCTCGGTGGTACGCCGCCGGTAAAAGGCCAGCAGCTTAACGCATCGATTATTGCCCAAACGCGTCTGACCTCAACGGATGAGTTTGGCAAAATCCTGCTGAAAGTGAATCAGGATGGCTCCCAGGTTCGTCTGCGGGATGTAGCGAAAATTGAGCTTGGCGGCGAGAACTACGACGTCATCGCGAAATTTAACGGTCAGCCAGCGTCAGGTCTTGGCATCAAACTGGCTACCGGCGCCAACGCGCTGGATACCGCTACCGCTATTCGCGCCGAACTGAAAAAAATGGAACCGTTCTTCCCGCCAGGGATGAAAATCGTCTACCCGTATGACACCACGCCGTTCGTGAAGATCTCTATTCATGAAGTGGTAAAAACGCTGGTCGAAGCGATTATCCTCGTGTTCCTGGTGATGTACCTGTTCCTGCAGAACTTCCGCGCGACGTTGATTCCGACTATTGCGGTTCCGGTGGTGTTGTTGGGAACCTTTGCCGTGCTTGCGGCATTCGGTTTCTCGATAAACACGCTGACGATGTTCGGGATGGTGCTCGCCATCGGCTTGCTGGTGGATGACGCCATCGTGGTGGTCGAGAACGTCGAACGTGTTATGACGGAAGAAGGCCTTCCGCCGAAGGAAGCGACGCGCAAATCCATGGGCCAGATTCAGGGCGCATTGGTGGGTATCGCGATGGTACTGTCGGCGGTATTTATTCCGATGGCCTTCTTTGGCGGCTCAACCGGGGCAATTTATCGTCAGTTCTCTATCACCATCGTATCGGCGATGGCGCTGTCGGTGCTGGTCGCGCTGATCCTGACGCCTGCGCTGTGCGCGACGATGCTCAAACCCGTCGCCAAAGGCGATCATGGCGAAGGGAAAAAAGGCTTTTTCGGCTGGTTTAACCGCCTGTTTGATAAGAGCACGCATCACTACACCGATAGCGTAGGCAATATTCTGCGCAGCACCGGGCGTTATCTGCTGCTCTATCTCATTATCGTCGTCGGTATGGCTTATCTGTTCGTTCGTCTGCCAAGCTCTTTCTTGCCGGATGAAGACCAGGGCGTATTCCTGACAATGGTCCAGCTCCCCGCCGGCGCGACGCAAGAGCGCACGCAAAAAGTGCTGGATGAGGTCACGGATTACTATCTGAACAAAGAGAAAGCCAACGTTGAATCGGTATTCGCCGTCAACGGCTTCGGTTTTGCAGGGCGCGGTCAGAATACCGGTATTGCATTCGTGTCGTTGAAAGACTGGGCCGATCGTCCAGGCGAAAAAAACAAGGTTGAAGCGATTACCCAGCGGGCAACCGCAGCGTTTTCACAAATTAAAGATGCGATGGTCTTCGCCTTTAACCTACCGGCGATTGTTGAACTGGGCACCGCAACCGGGTTTGACTTCGAGTTGATTGACCAGGCGGGACTTGGTCATGAAAAACTCACCCAGGCACGTAATCAGTTGTTCGGCGAGGTGGCGAAATATCCTGATCTGCTGGTCGGCGTTCGACCTAACGGTCTGGAAGATACGCCGCAGTTTAAAATCGATATCGACCAGGAAAAAGCTCAGGCGCTGGGCGTGTCTATTAGCGACATTAATACCACACTGGGCGCAGCATGGGGC
This sequence comes from Salmonella sp. GDC200615, assembly GCF_050574145.1. Classification (NCBI taxonomy): domain Bacteria; kingdom Pseudomonadati; phylum Pseudomonadota; class Gammaproteobacteria; order Enterobacterales; family Enterobacteriaceae; genus Salmonella; species Salmonella sp. GDC200615. Next base: position 3,377,060 of record NZ_CP192247.1, read on the forward strand.
GGCAGCTATGTAAACGACTTTATCGATCGCGGTCGTGTGAAGAAAGTTTACGTGATGTCCGAAGCGAAATACCGCATGTTGCCGGATGATATTAACGACTGGTACGTTCGTGGTAGCGATGGTCAGATGGTGCCGTTCTCCGCATTCTCCTCTTCCCGCTGGGAATATGGTTCGCCGCGTCTGGAACGCTATAACGGTCTGCCTTCGATGGAAATTCTGGGTCAGGCGGCGCCAGGCAAGAGTACTGGTGAAGCGATGGCGATGATGGAGGAACTGGCCAGCAAGCTGCCGTCAGGCATTGGATATGACTGGACCGGGATGTCCTACCAGGAGCGGTTGTCCGGCAACCAGGCCCCTGCCCTGTATGCTATCTCGCTGATCGTCGTCTTCCTGTGTCTGGCGGCATTGTATGAGAGCTGGTCTATCCCGTTCTCCGTAATGCTGGTTGTTCCGCTTGGGGTTATCGGCGCGCTGCTGGCTGCGACCTTCCGCGGACTGACTAACGACGTTTACTTCCAGGTGGGCCTGCTCACAACCATTGGGTTGTCGGCGAAGAACGCGATACTTATCGTCGAATTCGCCAAAGACTTAATGGATAAAGAAGGGAAAGGTCTGGTAGAAGCGACGCTGGAGGCCGTTCGGATGCGTTTGCGCCCGATTCTGATGACCTCGTTAGCGTTCATGCTGGGGGTTATGCCGCTGGTTATCAGTTCCGGCGCGGGTTCCGGCGCGCAGAATGCGGTAGGTACTGGCGTACTGGGCGGGATGGTAACGGCAACCGTACTGGCTATTTTCTTCGTACCGGTCTTCTTCGTGGTGGTACGCCGCCGCTTTAGCCGTAAAAGCGAAGATATTGAGCATAGTCATTCGACAGAACATCGCTGATTTGCTCACTGTTGATAAGGCCGCGCAAGCGGCCTTTTTTACGCAAAAATCATAAAATACGCTTATTGTTAGATTGATTATTTTTTGCCATATTAATAAAAGGTATAATCCTTACTGCGTTAAAGGCTTTTCTTAGGAAAGTTGGCCATTTCTTAATTCAGCCATTAATTAAGAAATATTAAGAATATTCCTGGCTATTTTCTCCTGTCAGAGTCTATTGTTTTAGCCTGAAAAGCTAAAAAACGTTAACCCAATGATTACACAAACAATAAAACTGGTTCCTTTTTAGGCGACCGACGATCACTGTTAAAATTCGAAAAAGTATGGCAACACGCGGCTTTCACGCAATTGTAATTTTTCGTAATATGACGATGAAAAGTTTTTTAGAGTAGATTATAGTTAAATCATAAGGTGACGTGGGAAGTACCAGGTTAGTTAGTTGTATCCATCCCGAAGGTGTTCGGTTAGTTTAAGCCACTAAAAAGGGGATGCATTATGGACGAATACTCACCCAAAAGACATGATATAGCACAGCTTAAATTTCTTTGCGAAACCCTGTATCATGACTGTCTTGCAAACCTTGAAGAAAGCAACCATGGCTGGGTTAATGACCCGACCTCAGCAGTCAACCTGCAGCTCAATGAGCTGATAGAGCATATTGCAACTTTCGCGCTTAATTATAAAATTAAGTACAATGAAGACAATAAATTGATTGCGCAGATAGATGAATACCTGGACGACACCTTTATGTTGTTCAGCAGCTATGGTATTAATACGCAGGATTTGCAAAAATGGCGTAAATCGGGCAACCGCCTGTTCCGTTGTTTCGTCAACGCCACCAAGGCCAATCCTGTTAGTTTGTCTTGTTAAAAATTATTACAATCATAGGTAGAATTTATGTCTGATAAACCATTAACTAAAACTGATTATTTGATGCGTTTACGGCGCTGTCAGACAATTGACACTCTGGAGCGCGTCATTGAGAAAAATAAATATGAATTGTCCGACAATGAGCTGGCTGTATTTTACTCAGCTGCGGATCACCGTCTTGCAGAATTGACGATGAACAAACTCTACGACAAGATCCCCTCTTCAGTATGGAAATTCATTCGTTAATCACGCTACATTACTTTTTAGAGAACACGCAGGTGTTATCTGCCTCCTCGTTCTGGCTAATAACACAACGGGCTATTATAGAACAGTGATATAAATCACATAGCAATAGCAGGGAACGTTCCCTCTAATACTTTATTATTGCTTCTATTGCGATAATATCCACCAAGGGGAGCGCGCGATGAGTGACGAAAAACAAAAAATGATCGCTGGGGCACTGTATTGCCCGACCGATGAAACTTTATGCCAGGATCGACTGCGGGCGCGTCAACTCATCCATCAATACAATTATACTACGCCTGATGAAATAAATAAGCGTCAGGCGATTTTACGCGACCTGTTGGGTCGATGCGAAGACGCCTATATTGAACCTTCCTTCCGTTGCGACTACGGCTATAATATTTTTCTTGGTCACTCCTTTTACGCTAACTTCGACTGCGTCATGCTTGATGTTTGCCCTATTCATATTGGCGATAATTGTATGCTCGCGCCAGGGGTACATATCTATACCGCCACGCACCCGCTGGACGCCGTCGAACGCAACAGCGGCAGAGAATTAGGTAAACCCGTCACTATCGGAAATAACGTCTGGATAGGCGGACGAGCCGTCGTTAATCCTGGCGTAACCATCGGCGATAACGTCGTCGTCGCTTCAGGCGCTGTGGTGACAAAAAACGTACCGCCAGACGTCGTGGTAGGCGGAAATCCGGCGCGAATCATTAAAAAATTGTAGTTCAAATGATAACTGTTATGCTAATTCGTGGTTAATCTGTTACTTTTTTCACGTTACACCTCCCTTTAAAATGGGCTGTTACTACCCCCTATGTCGCAGAAATCATGAAGGCAAAAGATGACAGAGATACAGCGCCTGCTTAGCGAAACTATTGATGACTTAAACGTCCGTGAAAAACGCGATAACAGGCCGCGTTTTAGTATCAGTTTTATCCGCAAGCATCCTGGGTTATTTATCGCGATGTATGCAGCCTGGTTTGCGACGCTGGCGGTCATGCTGCAATCAGAAACGCTGGTGGGGTCAGTGTGGCTGTTAGTGGTGTTATTTATCGCATTTAATGGCTTCTTCTTTTTCGACATCGCCCCGCGTTATCACTATAACGACATCGATGTGCTGGACCTCCGGGTCTGTTACAACGGCGAATGGTACAACACCCGCTTTGTTCCCCCCACGCTCATTGAGACGATTCTTCAGTCTCCACAGGTGGATAATGAACATAAAGTCCAGCTGCAAAAAATGGTTGCCCGTAAGGGCGAACTTTCCTTCTACGATATTTTTACGCTGGCCCGCGCAGAAGCCAGCCGGTAATAAAAAAGTGCGCCCCCTCCCTGGTACGCACTGCTTTCCCTGAACCGTTGGTTTTTTAACGTCTTTTTTTACGCCCCTGAACCGCCTTAAAACGCGGATTTGTTTTACAAATCACGTATAAGCGTCCTTTGCGTTTGACTATCTGGCAATCCGGATGCCGTTGTTTTGCATTGCGAAGTGAGTTTAACACCTGCATTTCATTTACCCCCCCGTTTAGCGCCGATAAAATGACCAAAACGTTTCTGGAAGCGTGCGGCGCTACTTTCGCTATCAAACGTTTTCTGTCTACCGGTATAAAAAGGATGCGATTTTGATGACACATCAATAGTGACATACGGATATGTCACGCCGCCCAGTTCGATTTCACGTTCAGTTTTGATAGTTGATCCCACTTTCACATATTCATTTGCGCTGGTGTCGTGAAATACGACGGTGCGGTATACAGGATGAATATCAGGTTTCATTGCGCTCTCTCAATTATGTTATAACATAACAATAAAATACGCTATCAATGCTCCTTTTTCAACCGGTAAACATTCACGATCTCTTCCTGGCGGCAAAAGCAACGTGGCGTAACGCGTTAGTCTGGCCCCTGTATCTGTAAAATCGATAAAATAGCTTTATCATTCAAGGGCGCGATTTACGATCGGATATACTTTCTCTACGCTGTGTTTATAAGGACATCACTGTGACAACACGACATCTGGTCAGCCTGGTAACGGGAGTGCTTATCCTGTCTGTCCTTTTCCCGATAGGATTGAGCCTGTGGCTGGCGCACCGTCAAGTTGAAAAAAGGTTTAACGAAGAGCTGGATATCTTCTCGTCCCGGGTGGCGCTACGTACAGAAAGGGTCAGTGACCAGGCAAAAGCCGCGTTAACGCATATTGCCTCCTTTAAAGGCGAGCCCTGCAGCAGCGCCCATTTACTCGCCATGCGCCGCGTGTCTTATAGCTTTCGGTATGTCCAGGAAGTTCTGTATCTTAAAAATTCGATTCCCGTTTGCTCCTCACTTGAAAAAGAGAGCCATATTCCCGCTTTCCCTCCGCCCATGAAAATCACTCGCGACGGTTATCGCGCCTGGTTTACGGCGCAAAACGATCTGGGTATAAAACGCTATATGGCGGCACTCGGGAGCGACAGCTATATCGTGATGATCGACCCGGCGTCCTTTATCGATGTGATTCCGTTTGGCGCATGGCCGATTGACGTCGCTATTATTGGCCGGGAACGCAATACTGTGGTTGCCAGCAGCGGTAACCTTGACCCCGCTATTCTTCCGCTCATTCACCATGAGACGCCCCTGCGGCTGGAAAACCGAGGCATTCAGTATGCTATCCACCCCTTTCCGGAAATGGGCATTACTATCGTAAGCTGGGCACCGACCGCTCCGCTGGAAAGGAGCTGGTATCGACAGGCGTTTATCTGGCTACCGGCGGGCATCGTAACGGGTCTGCTGGCCGCGGCCTTTATTCTGCGTATTTTGCGTCGGCTACAGTCGCCCCGCCACCGTCTCCAGGATGCGATAGACAATCGCGAAATTAACGTACACTATCAGCCTATTGTCTCCCTGAGCAGCGGAAAAATTGTCGGTGCCGAAGCCTTAGCTCGCTGGCAACAGGCGGACGGCACTTTCCTTTCGCCGGAAATTTTTATCGCGCTGGCTGAACAAACCGGGCTCACGGAGCCGCTAACCCGGCTAATCATCGACACCGTTTTTGAAGACATGGGGAGTTGGTTAAAGTCCCATCCCGAACAACATATTTCAATCAATCTTGAGGCATCCGATCTGGCGTCGGAAACGTTGCCGACGCTGTTAAGCACGCTGCTGAACCGTAGCCAAATTTCTCCGTCGCAAATCGCGCTTGAGTTAACGGAACGCGAGTTCGCCGATCCGAAAACCAGCGCGCCAATTGTCGCCAGATACCGTAACGCGGGACATTCAATTTATATTGATGACTTTGGCACCGGCTATTCCAGCCTCAGCTACTTACAAAATCTGGATGTGGATGTCCTTAAAATTGATAAATCTTTTGTCGATGCGCTGGAATATAAAACGTCACGCCGCATATTATTGAAATGGCGAAAACGCTCAAACTTAAGATGGTCGCAGAAGGCATCGAAACGACCAGGCAAGAACAGTGGCTACGCCAGCATGGCGTACATTATGGTCAGGGCTGGTTATACAGTAAGCCCCTACCCGCTACGGCATTTATTCTTTGGGCGGAACAGCGGCTATAACGTCGCACAGCAGAAAAGAACAGTGTGGAGAGGCACAAATGGGTGGGGGCCCTGCCAGCTACATCCCGGCACACGCGTCATCTGCCTTGGCTGCTTCCTTCCGGACCTGACCTGGTAAACAGAGTAGCGTTGCGGGAGAACCAACAGAGCCCCCATTGAGAGCGTTGTGAACCAACGCGCAGGCGCATTATCACTGCTATATCGTGCAATTGCAACCCATCAGGCATCGGATGCTGGTTTCTTGCGCATCCGGGCTTTCCTCCCCCCTTATTCCAGATTATCCTGAAGCATTAACGCAGGATTCTATTATGGATATTCAGGACACATTTCCTCAACGCGTCTGGCAAATCGTCGCTTCGATCCCGAAAGGGTTTGTCACGACCTACGGCGATGTCGCCCGGCTTGCCGGTTCCCCTCGGGCAGCGCGTCAGGTCGGCGGAGTTTTAAAACGTCTGCCGGAAGGCAGCACTTTACCATGGCATCGGGTGGTGAACCGCCAGGGCGCAATATCACTTACCGGGCCGGATCTACAGCGGCAACGTCAGGCATTACTGGCGGAAGGCGTAGTGGTGTCGGGAAGCGGACAAATCGATTTACAACGCTATCGCTGGGTGTATTAACCCTCTCCGTAACGGAGAGGGTTGGCGCAGGATTAATACTGGGTAGGCGCAGGAACGGCAGAAGACGGATTGACCTGGGTCGGCGAAGTCGATGGAACCGTCGTCGTCGCACCACCGCTGGCCTGCACAGGCACCGCCGTTTGCTGTACCGGTACCAGCGTCAGATCCGCTTTAGTGCCGCCATTGTTAATCACCGGTTTCACGCTATCGGTAATAAATACCAGCTTATTGTCAACGGTGATGGCCGCGCTCAGGAGAATACGCGCGTTAGGTTGAATATCTGATGGGTTAAACGGCAACACAAAACTGAAAGGCGCCTGTTTACCTTCGGTACGTACCGCTTTTTGCGACAGCACCTTAGACGGCGCATCAGCCAGCGAAGCATCTGAAAGCGTCACGGTCAGCACCGCATCTGGCGGCAGAGCGACCTTCTGGCGGATCCAGACGGTACCGGAAACATTGGGTTGCTGAATAGTAGACTGGTTAGCTGTAATCGACATGTTAGGGTTTGGCGCAGGCGTCTGGATATCAGCGCTTTTATCAGCGCAGGCCGCCAGAGATATCGCAACCGCTAAACCACTTACGATGTGCACGAGTTTCATTCAATTCTCCTTATCATCAATGCACCAGCAGGCCTTTCCCCCCGCCGGAAGAGTGGTTAACAGAAACATAACGTGATTAAGTGTGGCACATGTCACTCATTTTTGCCTGGAATTGGTCTGTTATTCAGACTTTTGTACCCATCGGACCACTTGCAAAATTGCGTTATACTCTGCCCTACCTCGCTTCGGCATCGTTGTCACCTGGAGAGTATGTATGAGTCAGACACTGAATAATTTGCTGACATTATTGAATCTGGAAAAAATTGAAGAAGGACTCTTTCGGGGCCAAAGTGAAGACTTAGGGCTGCGCCAGGTATTTGGCGGTCAGGTGGTGGGCCAGGCGCTCTATGCCGCCAAAGAAACGGTGCCGGAAGCGCGACTGCTGCATTCATTCCACAGTTATTTTCTGCGGCCAGGCGATAGCCAAAAACCCATTATCTATGACGTAGAAGTGCTGCGCGATGGGAATAGCTTCAGCGCCCGCCGCGTTGCCGCAATTCAGAACGGGAAACCCATCTTTTACATGACCGCCTCATTCCAGGCGCCGGAACCGGGTTTTGAACATCAAAAAACCATGCCGACAGCAGTCGGGCCGGAAGGACTACCGTCAGAAACGGAAATCGCGCAATCGCTGGCGCATTTACTGCCGCCGATTCTGAAAGAAAAGTTTCTCTGCGATCGCCCGCTGGAAATTCGTCCCGTCGAATTTCACAATCCGTTGAAAGGTCACGTCGCCGCGCCTGTGCGTCAGGTATGGATTCGCGCCAACGGCACCGTTCCGGATGACATTCGCGTCCATCAATATTTACTGGGATACGCCTCGGATCTGAATTTCCTTCCCGTCGCGCTTCAGCCTCACGGCATCGGTTTTCTGGAAAAGGGCATTCAGATCGCCACGATCGATCACTCTATGTGGTTCCATCGTCCGTTCAATTTTAATGAATGGCTACTTTATAGCGTGGAGAACACTTCCGCCTCCAGCGCCCGGGGCTTTGTTCGCGGCGAGTTTTATACTCAGGATGGCGCGCTGGTCGCTTCAACCGTGCAGGAAGGGGTAATGTGCAATCACAATTAAAAAACGTGCCGCTATGCGGCGTTAATGGCCTGATGACGCTGCGCTTATCCGGCCTACGGTAGACTGGGTAAGCGCAGCGCCATCAGGCATGTTGCGCAATCACGCGTTATACGCATTCTCGCCGTGACTGTTCACATCCAGCCCCTCGCGCTCCTGCTCTTCCGGTACACGCAGTCCAACAAGGATATCCGCCAGTTTGTAACCAACAAACGCGACAACGCCGGACCAGACGACCGTAATAGCAATACTTTCCAGCTGTACCATCACCTGATGTCCCATCGTAACGCCGTCGACAAAGCCGACGCCGCCCAGCGAACTGGCGGCAAAAACGCCGGTCAGGATACAGCCGACTATTCCGCAAACGCCGTGAACGCCAAATACGTCGCACGGATCATCTACCCGTAACAGACGTTTAAGCATGGTGACTCCCCACAATCCCGCCAGACCCGCAATAACGCCGATAACCAGCGCGCCGCCAACGCCAACATAGCCACAGGCTGGCGTCACGCCGACCAGACCGGCAATCGCGCCGGAACACGCCCCCAGCAGGGAAGGCTTACCGCGTAGCGTCCACTCGCCGATAATCCACCCCAGAATCGCGGCGGCGGTCGCCACCACGGTGTTCACAAAGGCCAGCGCTGCTATCTCGTTTGCGCTACCCGCAGAACCCGCGTTAAACCCAAACCAGCCGATATACAGAATCGCAGTACCGGTAAAGACCATCGGCAGGTTATGGGGTTTAAATGATTCTTTCCCAAAGCCGACGCGTTTGCCAATTAAATAAGCCCCCACCAGCCCGGCGATAGCGGCGTTAATATGCACCACCGTACCACCGGCAAAATCCAGCGCGCCGTGAGCAGCCAGCAGGCCGCCGCCCCACACCATGTGCGCAATCGGGATATAAGAGAGCGTGAACCACACCACGACAAAAATCAGCACCGCCGAAAAACGAATACGCTCCGCCAGCGCGCCGACAATCAGCCCGACGGTAATACAGGCGAAAGATCCCTGAAACGCGACATGAATATACTGATAAATCGTCCCCGTTACCGCCGTCAACGCGATATTCTTCAACATCGCCCCATCGGTATTACCGAAGAAATGATTCCCTTCGCCAAAAGCCAGCGAATAGCCGTACACCACCCATAAAATACAGACCAGCGCAAAGGTGACGGTCACTTGCGTTAACATTGACAACACGTTCTTGGCGCGAATTAATCCGCCGTAAAACAGCGCGATACCCGGTATCGTCATGAACAGCACCAGCGCGGTGCAAATCATCATAAAAGCACTATCCGCTTTATCGGCAACCGCCGGCGCGGCTATCGTTAGCCCAGGCAGCAGCGCCAGTGAAGCCAGTGTGGTTTTTATCATCGCTATCTTCATTTTTTCATTTCCTGTTGCTGTGTGGCGGGTCTTACAGCGCTGCTTCGTCAGCTTCGCCGGTACGAATCCGAATAACGCGCATGAGCTCCGCGACGAAAATTTTGCCGTCGCCAATTTTTCCGGTGTAAGCCGCTTTACTGATGATATCGATCACCTCTTCCAGTTGGTCGTCGGCGATAGCCACATCAATTTTGACCTTCGGCAGGAAATTCACGCTGTACTCCGCGCCGCGATACAGTTCGGCGTGTCCTTTCTGACGGCCAAACCCTTTCACTTCGGTGACGGTCAGTCCCTGAATGCCAATGGAAGAAAGCGCCTCCCGCACGTCCTCCAGCTTGAACGGTTTGATAATCACGGTAACCAGCTTCATAGAACCCTCCAGTCAGAATTAGGTAACGGCTGCCGCCGCGCATGGACTCTTCAGAATGGATATTGCAAAGGATGTGCCAGAAGCTGGCGAGCGAGGAAAAGCGCAGTTAGCGGCGCGTCTTTATATTGACGCGCCCCAAAATCGAAGCAGGGAAAGAAAAACGCACCACGACGGTGCATAATGGGCGAGGCTTTGCCCTGTGGTGCCAAACCTTATGCCGCAGGGCCGGGTTCTTCGTGTACGCTGGCGGCTAACTCCTCGCCAACTAACTGTAATTGATACATTTGCCAGTAGCGCCCTTGCGCCGCCAGCAATTGTTGATGCGTCCCGCGCTCCACCGCCTGGCCGCGATGGAGAACCAGAATGGTATCCGCCTCCACGATTGTCGATAGCCGATGGGCAATAACCACCAACGTGGTGCGCTCGCGAATCGCCGCCAGCGCCTGCTGTATCGCCTGCTCAGTGCCGGAATCGATGCTGGCCGTCGCTTCATCAAGAATTAATATTTGCGGGGCGTCAACCAGCACGCGCGCCAGCGCCAATAGCTGTTTTTGCCCGACGGACAGCGTATTTCCCTGCTCGCCGAGATGCGTATGCAGCCCGTCGCTCAGGCCGCGCGCCAGATCTGCCAGTTGTACCGTTTCCAGCGCCTGCCACACCTGCGCCTCGGAGACATCGCGCCCCAGCGTCACATTAGCCAGAAAGGTATCCGCCATCACTACCGGGTCCTGTTGAACCATCGCCACGCCCTGGCGTAAAACGCGATGATTAAGAGAGGCGATTTCTCGCCCATCCAGCCGAATTTCGCCTTGTGTCAGGGGGTAATACCCCATTAATAAGCTGGCGAGCGTGCTCTTCCCGCTGCCGGTGTGCCCCACCAGCGCCACAAAGCTACGGGACGGTACTGATAGCGTAATGTCCTGTAAAACAAGATTATCGTCGCGGTAAGCAAACGACAGATGATCAATATCAATCGCCCCGCTTTGTAACGGCCTGTCGTCGCTGCCATAGCGCTGGCGCGGGCGATCCATCAGTTCAAAAACACGCTCTCCCGCCACAACCGCCTGCTGTAGCATGGATTGCTGGGTGGTCAGTTCAATGAGCGGCTCGTTCAGACGTGACAAATAGCTAATGAACGCATACAGCACCCCGACCTCAATCGTGCCGACAGACGTAAAGCTGAAAAGCATCAACAAACCGCATAAAATGAGCGCGGAAAAGAGGCTAAGCAGCGGACGCAATAAAAAGCCGTCCAAGCGCAGCGTCTGCATCCGCGCCATGTAGTGCGAGCGGCTGGCCTCGCCCATGCGTTCGCCGAAGCGCGCCTGCTGGCGAAACTGCTGGATTACGCTCATCCCATTGATGATTTCGTTAAAGCCGTCGTTAATATCCGCCAGGTATGCCCGCACGCGGCGTACAATCGGCGTGCTGTAGCGCTGATAAATGACCATCACGGTCAACACCGCCGGAAAAATCAAAACCGCCACCAGCGCCATCCGCCAGTCAAGGCTGAACATAGCGACCAGCATGGCGCCGATCAACGCCGCGCTACGTAATACCGTTGCGACGACCGTGACGTACAGATCGCGGATGACTTCCGTATCGTTGGTCACGCGTGAAATTAATTGTCCGACAGGCTGCGTGTCGAAGGCGCTTAGCGGCTGACGCAAGGCGGCATCCATGACGTCCGTGCGCAAGGACTGAACCACGCCAACGGCCGCCCGGTTAAATAATAAAGACTGGGCGTAATGGAGACCCGCCGCCAGAAACTGTAGCCCCACATAGGCGGCCGCCAGCCCCGCGACCTTGCCCAACGGTAAATGGTGGCGGGCCACCATGTTATCAATGAAATAGCTGATCAGCAGCGGACCGCTAACCTCCGCCGCCGCCGCAATCCACAGCATCATCACCGCGACAGAGAGCGGTTTTCGCCATGGCGAGCCATACGCCAGCAACCGTTTCAGCGTCGGCCATAGCTGTCCAAAACTACGCATTCACCGCCTCCTCGCCGCGTTCCGGCGCGTCATCCAGAGCGGCCTCCAGTTGCTGATAGCGATACATATCGCGATACCAGCCAATCTGCTGCGCCAGTTGATCGTGATCGCCGCGCTGAACAACATGACCATGTTGCATAACGATAATTTCATTGGCGTCGGTCAGCGCGGATAAACGATGCGCGCTGATGATGACCGTACGCCCTTCGCCCCACTGGCGCAAATTATGCAAAATCTGATGCTCCGTGCGGCCATCTACTGCAGAAAGCGCATCATCGAGAAGCAGAATTTCCGCATTTAACAGTAGCGCTCTGGCAATCGAGATACGCTGTTTTTGCCCTCCCGATAACATGACGCCACGTTCACCTACCTGCGTGTCGTAGCCCTGAGGCAAACGGAGAATATCCTCATGTACGCTGGCTAAACGCGCCACCTGTTCAATCTCCTCCTGAGTCGCCTCCGGGCGTCCGAGCGCAATATTATTGGCAATAGAGTCCGAGAACAAAAACGGCGTCTGGCTGACGACCGCCAGTCGGCTACGCCAGCTATCCAGCTGCAGATGCGTCAACGGCACGTCATGGAAACGGATCTCTCCCTGCGTCACATCAAAATGGCGCTGGATAAGCGACAATATTGTGCTTTTCCCCGCGCCGGTCGGACCGCATATCCCCAGCATCTGACCCGGTTTAAGACGAAAGTTCACATTCTCCAGCGCCGGATGCGTCGTTTGCGGATAGCAAAACTCACGAATGGCCGCCGTCAGTTCGCCGCGCCCCGCCGGGACCGGCTCTTCGCCATCCTTAACTACCGGCGCTTCCGCCAGCATGGCGCGGATGCGGCTGTAAGCGGCGCTCCCCCGCTCCACGATATTAAACATCCAGGCCAGCGCCAGCATCGGCCAAATCATCAACCCCAGATACATCATAAAGCTGGTGAGTTCGCCCAGCGTCAGGCTGCCGTTAACCACCATCCAGCTTCCGCCGCTAATCGCGAGCAGGTTCGCCATGCCAATGGCGATGTAAATGGTTGGATCAAAACGCGCGTCAATACGCGCCACGCGCATATTTTTCTTGCCGGTATCTTCGGCATCCGCCGCAAACAGCGAAGACTGGCGGTCCTCCAGACCAAACGCTTTGATCATACGGATGCTGGTCAGACTCTCCTGCGTGCGGTCGTTCAGGCCGGAGAAGGAGGCCTGCGCCAGTTTGAAATAGTCATGCAGCCGATCGCCGTAACGTTTGATCATCAGCGCCATAATCGGCATCGGCAACAGCGCTAATAGCGTTAGCTGCCAGCTAATTTGCGTCGACATGACAATCAGTACCGCGCAGCCCATTACCAGCGAGTCAACCAGCGTCAGAACGCCCTCGCCCGCCGCAAATACGACGCGATCCACATCATTCGTCGCACGCGCGATAAGATCGCCCGTCCGATGGCGCTGATAAAATTCAGGATGCTGACGACTCAACTGGCGATAATAATCTTCACGCAGTTCAACGGCTAATTGATAAGAAGCGCCAAACAGCAGCACGCGCCAGACATAGCGCAACAAATAGACCACTACGGCGATCAGGGCAATGGTGCCAATCCACATCGCTATTCGGCCTGGAGTAAAATGCTGTGCGGTTACGCCATCCACGACAATCCCCACCACTTTGGGCGGGATCAGCTGAAGCATCGCAATAAGCATAAGCAGGGCCACCGCGCCAAGATAGCGACGCCATTCCCGGCGAAAGTACCAGCTTAATTGAGCAAATAATCGCACGCGTTATTTCCTGATATGATTTCCGGCAATACCGGGAGAATTATTCAATGGGCAGAGAGGTGGTGTACTTAATCTGTTCCATCGCAAAACTGGAGGTGACGTCTGACAGTCCTGGGACGCTATTGACCAGACGTTTATAGAAGTCGTCATACCGCTTCATGTCGGCCACCTGAACTCGCATCAGATAGTCGTATTCCCCCGCCATCCGCCAGAAGCCAAGCACTTCCGGCATCTCAGAGACGACGGTCACGAACCGACAGTACCATTCACTGCTGTGGTGCTGCGTTTTTATCAACACAAAAGCGGTTAATCCCAGCCCCAGTTTTTCCGGGTCCAGCAGCGCGACCCTGCCAAGCAGGATACCGTCATCTTCCAGGCGTTTAAGCCGCTTCCAGCAAGGCGTTGTCGTCAGATTAACGGCATCCGCCAGCGCCTGCAAAGAGAGGGTACAGTCCTGCTGCAATAAGCAAAGCAGTTTACGGTCAATTTTATCTAACATACCCACTCCATAGAGAATATTTTTCTCCTTACATTGTAATTTAAAGGTCAAATAGCAACAATTTTTTCCGTACTTTTCGCTACCCTTGGCACAAAATGATAAATGGATATTAATGATGAGTAGCAATTGGGTTAAAAATGCCATTAATGAAATTAACGCTGACCACCAGCGCTCGGCGGATACGCATCTTATTCGTTTGCCCCTGTCGGCATTTCCAGGTATCCAGCTTTACCTGAAAGACGAAAGCACGCATCCCACCGGTAGCCTCAAGCATCGTCTGGCGCGCTCGCTGTTCCTTTATGGGTTGTGCAATGGCTGGATTAAAGAAGGCACTCCGATTATTGAAGCATCATCAGGCTCAACGGCGATTTCCGAAGCCTGGTTCGCGCGTTTACTGGGACTGCCGTTCATCGCCGTCATGCCCGCCTGTACCGCAAAACGTAAAATCGAACAGATTCAATTTTACGGCGGCCACTGTCATTTTGTGGAGAGCGCCTGCGAAATTTATGCCGCCTCCGAGCGGCTGGCGCATGAACTGAACGGTCACTATATGGACCAGTTTACCTACGCAGAACGAGCTACCGACTGGCGGGGCAACAATAATATTGCCGACAGTATTTTCCGCCAGATGCGCAACGAACCCCATCCGGTACCGCGATTTATCGTCATGAGCGCCGGAACGGGCGGAACCTCTGCGACGATTGGGCGCTATATTCGCTGCCAGGGCTATGATACTCAGCTCATGGTGGTGGATCCGGAAAATTCCGTCTTTTTACCTTGCTGGCAGGATCGCGACGCTTCATTACGCAGCCCGGTAGGCAGTAAAATTGAAGGAATTGGTCGTCCGCGAGTAGAGCCTTCTTTTATTCCGGATGTCGTGGATGAGATGCTGCGCGTGCCGGACGCCGCCAGCGTTGCCACCGCACACTGGCTGGAAACGCAGCTAGGCCGTAAAGTCGGCGCCTCTACCGGCACGAATATGTGGGGAGCGCTGCAGCTTGCGGCCCGGATGCGCGAGGCTGGAGAAACCGGCGCTATCGTGACGTTATTGTGCGATAGCGGCGATCGCTATCTGGATACCTATTACCATCCGGCCTGGGTTAGCGACCATATCGGCGATTTGACGCCGTGGTCAGCGGCCATCGCAAAATTACTTACCGGCGACTAGAAACCAAAAAAAAGCCAGACTGAATGTCTGGCTTGCTGGAAGAGATCTCTCATTCGGGGGAATAAGGTAGATGCGGATTGTCCAGCCAATGCGTCAAAAAGTGTGATACCGCTTGATTACCACAATGTCCGATAACCGAAAGGTGTGGCAGCGCGGCGATAAGCTGCGGCATGGCATTGCCCATAATGAGCCCCCGCCCGACGCTGCCCAGCATTTCCCGATCGTTCATCGCGTCGCCAAACGCCATGCAATCTGCCAGTGAAAGCCCTAAATGGTTGCTCAATACCGCCAGCGCCGATCCTTTATTGCACCCCAGCGGTAGCACTTCCAGGCAGTCGACGGCAGAGAAACAGAGGTGCGCGCGTTCTTCCAGCGCCTCATTGAGCTGAATGCGCAAACGGATCAGATCGTCATGATCGCCGCAAAAACAGATCTTCGTCACCTGATGGGCCGGAATACTTTTTATATCGATAACCTGATAACGAAAGCCGCTGTAGACGTGCGCCTGGAGTAGCGCGGGGATCTCCTGGCCTGTAAACCAGCCGTTGTCATTAAACACATGCATACTGGCTCGGGTATCCCAGGCATGGTGCATCACCGTATCGGCAACCTGAGGATCGAGATCCTGACGATGCAGCACGTCGCCTTCCAGCGAGTGAATTCGCGTCCCGTTACCGGTAATAAGATAAGCATCCAGTGAAAGCGTCCCCAGAATATGCCGCATTTCCAGCACATGACGACCCGTAGCGAATGTCAGGGTGATATCGCGTTCGCGCAGACGCGCCAGCGTGGCGATCGTTTCTCTACCCAAATGGTGATCGGGCATTAATAACGTGCCATCCATATCAAATGCTGCCAGACGGGCCATCTCTTTCTCCACACTGTGACGCGGTTAACTTGTTGTTCAGTATTACCTGAGATATACGGAAGTAATAGTGAACAGATAAAAGGAAGTGTTCCGGGTTTCTATGAGGCTACTGAATCGGCTTAATCAATATCAACGCCTCTGGCAGCCTTCCGCCGGGGAAACGCAACATGTCACCGTTAGCGAACTGGCCGAACGCTGTTTTTGTAGCGAGCGCCATCTGCGAACGCTGCTGCGTCAGGCCCAGCAGGCAGGTTGGCTAAGATGGGAGGCGCAGTCCGGGCGCGGGAAACGTGGACGGCTCCAGTTTCTGGTCACGCCGGAATCGCTCCGCACCGCCATGATGGAACAGGCGCTGGAAAAAGGGCAGCAGCTCAACGTACTGGAACTGGCGCAGCTGGCGCCGGGCGAGTTACGGGCGATGCTCCAGCCTTTTATGGGCGGCCAATGGCAAAACGATACGCCGACATTGCGTATTCCCTACTATCGTCCGCTTGATCCGCTGCAGCCGGGTTTCCTGCCAGGCCGCGCGGAACAGCATCTCGCAGGGCAAGTTTTTTCCGGGTTAACGCGCTTCGACCGCGACAGTCAATATCCTTGCGGGGATTTGGCGCATCACTGGGAGGTTTCCGCCGACGGTTTACGCTGGGATTTTTATATTCGCTCCACGCTGCACTGGCATAATGGCGATGCGGTGGATACCGCGCAGCTACACGAACGCCTGGAAAGGCTGCTTACCCTACCCGCGCTAAGCAAATTGTTTATTAGCGTCGCACGGATCGAAGTAACGCATCCTCAGTGCCTGACCTTTCTCCTTCACCGACCTGATTACTGGCTGGCGCATCGTCTGGCGAGCTATTGTAGCGGTCTGGCGCATCCTGACCTGCCGCTTATCGGCACCGGTCCTTTTCGCCTGGCGTTGTTCACGCCGGAACTGGTGCGTCTGGAAAGTCATGACCATTATCACCTCAGCCATCCGCTGCTGAAAGCGATTGAATTCTGGATCACCCCGCAACTGTTTGCCCAGGATCTGGGCACCAGTTGCCGCCATCCGGTGCAGATTGCCATCGGCAAACCGGAAGAGCTGGCGACGCTGAGTCAGGTAAGTAGTGGTATCAGTCTTGGCTTTTGTTATTTAACCCTCAAAAAGGGCTCACGGCTCAACGTACAGCAGGCGCGGCGTCTGATACATATTATCCATCATACTTCGCTGCTGAAAACCTTACCGGTAGATGAGAACTTGATTATGCCAAGTCAGGGGCTGCTACCCGGCTGGACAATCCCGCAATGGCAGGACGTTGATGAAACGCCATTGCCGAAAAAACTTACCCTGGCGTATCACCTTCCCGTAGAGCTGCATACGATGGCGGAACAGCTTCGACATTACCTGGCGACGCTCGGCTGTGAGTTAACGTTGATTTTTCATAATGCCAAAAACTGGGATAACTGCCCTGCGTTGACGCAAGCGGATCTGATGATGGGCGACAGGCTGATCGGCGAAGCGCCGGAATATACGCTGGAGCAGTGGCTACGTTGCGATCAGATCTGGTCACATGTCCTGGACGCGCCTGCGTTTTCCCATCTGCAGGCTACGCTTGACGCTCTGCAAATTCAGCCCAATGAAAAAGATCGCCGCGCCGCGCTACAACAAGTTTTTGCTAACCTGATGGATGACGCCACACTTACGCCACTATTTAATTATCACTATCGCATCAGCGCCCCACCGGGCGTTAACGGCGTTCGACTCACCCCTCGCGGCTGGTTTGAATTTAGCGAAGCCTGGCTTCCGCCGCCTTCGCCGTGAAGAAGCTGGTCGGGATTATCCGTACGCGTTACCATATTGGCTTTCGTCATTGATCAGGATAACTATGAAACGCGCCGTTGTTGTATTTAGTGGAGGTCAGGACTCCACCACTTGTCTGGCGCAAGCGCGGCATCAGTATGATGAAGTGCATTGTGTCACGTTTGATTATGGTCAGCGCCACCGCGCAGAGATTGATGTCGCGCGGGCGCTGGCGTTAAAACTTGGCGCACGCGCGCATAAAGTGCTGGATGTCACTTTGCTGAACGAACTGGCGGTCAGCAGCCTGACGCGGGATAGCATTCCGGTGCCGGACTATGAACCGAACGCTGACGGTATCCCCAATACTTTCGTACCGGGACGCAATATTCTCTTTCTGACGCTGGCGGCGATTTACGCTTATCAGGTTAAAGCCGAAGCGGTGATCACTGGCGTTTGCGAGACCGATTTTTCCGGCTATCCAGACTGTCGCGATGAGTTCGTCAAAGCGCTGAATCACGCGGTGAATCTGGGCATGGCGAAAGATATCCGTTTCGAAACGCCCTTAATGTGGATTGATAAAGCTGAAACCTGGGCGCTGGCCGATTATTGGGGCCAACTGGATTTGGTTCGCGAAGAGACGCTGACCTGCTATAACGGCATTAAAGGCGATGGCTGTGGTCATTGCGCGGCCTGTAATCTGCGCGCTAACGGCCTGAATCATTATCTGTCGAATAAAGCGGCGGTGATGGCGGCAATGAAGCAAAAAACCGGGTTAAGGTGATTGTTTTGCCGGATGGCGGCGCATGCACCTTATCCGGCCTCGCGATATTCACCATGGTCAATATCGCCAGGCCGGACAAGTTCAACGCCATCAGACTGCGAAGCGTTATTGCACCATCTGTTCCAGCTTTTCACGCAATTCGCCTTCCAGCGGCAGCGCTTTTTGCGTTTTTAAATCAATACAAACAAACGTGATGAGCGCATCGGCCACCACCTGCCCTTCTGGCTCCAGCGTAATCGTCTGGCTTAATACGCCGCTTTTACCGTTAAGCTGTTGTACCTGGCTGGTCACGGTCAATAGATCGCTCAATACCGCCGGGCGACGGTAATTTATATTGATGTTTACCACCACAAAGGCAATATTGCGGGCCGTCATCCACTGAAAGCTGTCGCTGTTTTCCAGACCATCCCAACGGGCCTCTTCCAGAAACTCCAGATAGCGGGCATTATTAACATGTTGATAAACATCAAGATGATATCCACGAACTTTGATTTGTGTTTGCATAGCGCAATAACCTTACGTTGTTGTTATAAGTAAACGACAAGTACAGAGGTCATAACTGGTATGACCTCTACAGTCTGGCAAATTTTGGCCACTATGCAAGTGATTACAATGTTAAAACTGCCAGATTACGCTCCACCAGCGCGCTTCCCATTCCCGGCACCTGCTTTAAATCATCCACCGTTTTAAAAGGACCATACTCCTCCCGATAGCTCACAATAGCCTGCGCTTTTTTCAGCCCAACGCCGTTCATCACCCGCGCCAGATCCTCCGCAGACGCGGTATTAATGCTCACCCTGGTACCTTCATCATCGCTGGCTTTAGCAGGTAATGCCGCTTTGGCGGAGGATGAAGAAGGCGTATCCGCTTTTGTTTCCACCGCTGCATTTTTTGCGACAGGCGTCGCCGCCAGTGCGCTATGGGCCATGCCCGCGCAGGTTAAAGAAAGTGTAATAAGCAGTGCTTTAATTCCGTGTTTCATACTGTTTTCTCCTTGTTTGTTAACAGTGCAGCCACGATAGCGGGGCGGAGAAAAACGAACAAACGGCAATTCTCAGAAATGGAAAAGGCCGCGAAAGCGGCCTTTGTGGGATACAACGTTTTGCAATTTTTTGCGAAGCGCCTCGACGATTACTGCTGTTCCAGAGCGTCGCCGATTTTGATTTTCGCCTCTTTACGCAGATTGCTCATCAGCGCCTCAAAGACAATTTGCGCATTGTTCTGCGTGATGCCCTGCACCATCGCTTTTTTCTGCGCTTCCGGCATGGCGCCCGCTTTCACCTCGTCAAACGCCAGCAGAACGACGTTACCCTGCATATCGTTCGCCACGCCATAAACTGGCTTATCTTTCGTCGGAAGGCTTAACGCAAAGGCCGCCTGACTCACCGGATCCTGACTGGTACGACTTAACGTTTTAGGCTCGCCAAAACTCAGCCCCGCCGCTTTCATCGCTTCCGCGCCTTTGCCCGCTTTCAGCTCGACCAGCAGTTTTTCCGCATCCAGCTTCGCCTGTTGTTCCGCTTTATTATGCTTCACCAGGGCAGTGACCTGTTCTTTCACTTCTGCCAACGGCTTCACGGCTTCAGGTTTATGTTCGCTCACGCGCACAACAAAAGCCCGGTCGCCATCTACGGTGATAATGTCTGAATTCGGCCCCGGCGTACCGTTTTCGCCTACCAGACCGCCATTAAAGATAGCATCGGCTACCGGTTTGAAGTTCAGCTCTTCCGGTAAGGTGTCACGGCTAAACCAGCCGGTTTCAACGGCTTTTACGCCAGCGACCTGTTCAGCGCCTGCTAACGACTCATTGTCGTTGCTTGCCGCATCGCTCACTTTCTGCTGCAACGCATAGTAAGCATCCAGCGCTTTTTCCTGTTTCACTTTCGCGGCAATGTCGTCGCGAACCTCGCTTAACGGTTTCACTTTGGCAGGCTGAATATCATCCAGACGCGCCACCAGAAAACCGACAGACGACTTAATCACGCCAGATATCTGGCCTTTTTCTTTTAATCCGGCGTTTTTCAGTTCCGGCACCGTGGCAGACTCTTCCAGCCAGCCCATATCGCCGCCATTACGCGCAGAGATGATATCGGTAGATTTCTCTTTCGCCAGCGTGGCGAAATCTTCGCCCTTGTTCAGCGCATCCAGTACCGCTTTCGCATCATCTTCCGTTTTGGTCTGAATAATGCTGTAACGAATACGCTCCGGCTGAGTAAACTGATCTACATGCTGGTCATAATAGGCCTGAATATCCGCATCGCTGACCGGTGCCTGCATCGTCGCGGCATCCAGCTTGATATAGCTTACGCGGAACTGTTCCGGCGTCATAAAGCGGACTTTATTCTGATCGTAGTAGCTGGACACTTCCTGATCGGTCACCTGCTGCTTCGCCGCCAGCGCGTTGACATCAATAACGGCTTCACGCACCACGCGCTGTTGAGAGACTAATGCCGCCAGTTCGTCGGTTTCCCCTTTCAGCATAAAATCAGTACCGGCCACGCCGTTGATCAGTTGCTGAGTGGTAAGCTGGTTACGCAGCGCCTGAGCGTACTGATCGGCGGTCATTCCCATCTGATTCACAATCGCGTTATAGCGGTTGTTGTCAAACTTACCGTCCACCTGAAAAGCGGGAGTGGCGAAAATCGCCTGTTTTACCTGCTCATCGCTGATGCCCAGTTTCAGTTCGCGGGAATATTGATCCAACAGCGCTTCATCTATCAGACGATTCAGCACCTGCTGGCGCAGGCTTTTCATATAACCTTCGTTGGCCGCCAGTTCAGAATACCTGTCGCCCAACTGCTGCTGCATACGGTTACGTTCGTTGTTAAACGCATTCTCAAACTGTGCCCGGCTGATTTCCTGGCCATTCACTTTTGCGGCGTAGTTATTGCTTCCGCCAATCAGGTAACCACTAACGCCGGTCAAAATGAACGACACGATAATGATAACGAAAATAATCTTGAGCACGAGACTGTTTGCAGCCGTGCGTAAGCTGTCCATCATGGTGTAACCACACTCCGCTGTAGGTGACTTTACACTTTATCTTTCAGGCGGCTTCTCTGCTGGCTACTGAGTGATTCGCTCAGTAGCCGCGTCGACGCAACCTGAATGATTTGCGTATAGAGACTTCACGCGCATCGCATTTTCTGAACGCGGCGCACAAAAGCCTATTGTGACAAGAAACGAGGGCAATTGTCAGCCCGCAACGCACAGAAAGTCCCGAATCGCCAATAAAAAAGGCACATCAGTTGATGCGCCCTTGTACTTTGTCACATCCCCCGAGGGGATCACGCTTAGTTTACCGCGTCTTTCAGCGCTTTACCTGCACGGAAACTCGGCACTTTGGCAGCGGCGATGGTGATCTCTTTACCTGTTTGCGGGTTGCGACCAGTACGGGCAGCACGCTCTTTAACAGCAAAAGTACCAAAGCCTACCAGTGCAACGTCATCCCCTTCTTTCAGAGATTCGGTAACAGAAGCAATAATCGCATCTAACGCACGTCCAGCCGCAGCCTTAGAGATATCAGCCCCTGCAGCAATTTTTTCGATCAGTTGAGATTTATTCACTCTTCTCTTCCTCTTTATAATTTATATCGCACCTGAATCCTTCGAAGTACGACCGCGCAGCAGTTATATCAGGCCTGCCACGCCCTTACAACACCCGTTAATGGTGGCAGACCCAATCAACCATCTAAATTAGCTATACAAAAAAAGGCTGGCAAGTCCGAAATAGCCTGCCAGCCCTGTTTTTATTAGCGCTATTTGCGCGAGGTCACTATTTTGCGGTTACAACCTGCATTCCAGACGGTTCGTTTTGCAGAGCAAGCGTCAGAACTTCCTCAATGCGCTTCACAGGATGAATATCCAGATCGGCAATCACGTTGTCCGGAATTTCCTCCAGGTCACGTTTATTTTCGAACGGAATTAAGACCGTTTTAATCCCGCCGCGATGCGCCGCCAACAGTTTTTCTTTCAGGCCGCCGATCGGCAACACCTGACCACGCAGCGTGATCTCACCGGTCATTGCCACATCTGCGCGCACCGGATTACCGGTCAGGCAGGAAACCAGCGCGGTACACATCGCGATACCGGCGCTTGGACCGTCTTTCGGCGTTGCGCCTTCCGGCACGTGAACGTGGATATCGCGTTTTTCGTAAAAGTCCGGATTAATACCCAGTTTTTCCGCGCGCGCACGCACCACGGTCAGCGCCGCCTGAATGGATTCCTGCATCACTTCACCGAGCGAGCCGGTGTAGGTCAACTTGCCTTTGCCCGGGACGCAGGCGGTTTCGATGGTCAACAGATCGCCGCCCACTTCCGTCCACGCCAGGCCCGTCACCTGACCTACGCGGTTTTCGCTATCCGCGCGGCCATAGTCAAAGCGCTGCACACCGAGGTAGTCGTGCAGATTATCACCGTTAATTTCGATATGTTTTAACGACTTATCGAGCAACAGTTGTTTAACCGCTTTGCGGCACAGTTTGGAGATTTCACGCTCCAGACTACGAACGCCCGCTTCACGCGTGTAATAGCGGATAATACCGATAATCGCGCTATCGTCGACCGTCAGTTCGCCTTTCTTCAGCGCGTTACGCTCGATCTGCTTCGGCAGCAGGTGACGTTTAGCAATATTCAGCTTCTCGTCTTCGGTATAACCGGACAGACGGATCACTTCCATACGATCCAGCAGCGGCGCCGGAATGTTCATGGAGTTGGAAGTGGCGACGAACATCACATCGCTGAGATCGTAATCCACTTCCAAGTAATGATCGCTGAACGCCACGTTCTGCTCCGGATCCAGCACTTCCAGCAGTGCGGAAGCCGGATCGCCGCGCATGTCAGAAGACATTTTGTCGATCTCATCGAGCAGGAACAGTGGGTTTTTAACCCCCACTTTGGCCATTTTTTGGATCAGTTTACCCGGCATAGAGCCAATGTAAGTCCGGCGATGACCGCGGATTTCCGCTTCATCACGCACGCCGCCCAGCGCCATACGGATGTATTTACGCCCTGTTGCTTTAGCGATGGACTGGCCCAACGAGGTTTTACCTACCCCCGGCGGCCCCACCAGACACAGGATCGGCCCCTTGATTTTATTTACACGGCTTTGAACCGCGAGATACTCAAGGATGCGGTCTTTCACGCGCTCCAGACCATAATGGTCAGTATCGAGGATTTCCTGCGCCTGACGCAGGTCTTTTTTGACCTTGCTACGCGCATTCCACGGCACCTGCACCATCCAGTCGATGTAGCCGCGCACCACGGTCGCTTCCGCCGACATCGGAGACATCATTTTCAGCTTCTGCAGTTCCGCTTCCGCTTTCTCTTTCGCCTCTTTCGGCATTTTCGCCGCGTCGATCTTACGCTTCAGCGCTTCGTTTTCGTCCGGCGCGTCGTCCATCTCGCCAAGCTCTTTCTGAATCGCTTTCATTTGCTCGTTCAGATAGTACTCGCGCTGGGATTTCTCCATCTGCTTTTTCACGCGGTTGCGAATGCGTTTCTCAACCTGCAGCAGATCGATTTCAGATTCCATCATCGCCATCAGATATTCCAGACGTTCGTTAACGTCGGACATCTCCAGTACGGACTGTTTATCCGCCAGTTTCAGCGGCATATGCGCGGCGATGGTGTCAGCCAGACGTGCAGGGTCGTCAATGCTATTGAGTGACGTCAGCACTTCCGGCGGAATTTTTTTGTTCAGCTTGATGTAGCCTTCGAACTGGCTGATAGCGGTACGCACCAGCACTTCTTGTTCACGCTCATCAATGGCTGGCGAATCAAGGTACTCCGCCTTCGCGGAGAAATGTTCGCCGTTGTCAGACAGCGCGGAAATACGCGCGCGCTGTAACCCCTCGACCAGCACTTTTACGGTGCCGTCAGGCAGTTTCAGCATCTGCAAAATAGAGGCCACGGTCCCGACGGTGAAAAGATCGTTTACACCCGGCTCATCCGTCGATGCTTCCTTCTGGGCGACCAGCATGATTTTTTTATCATGGTCCATAGCCGCTTCCAGACAACGGATAGATTTCTCCCGCCCTACAAATAAGGGTATGACCATGTGCGGATAAACCACCACATCGCGCAAGGGCAATACGGGGATTTCAATGCGTTCAGAACGCTCAGGATTCATAGAGCTCTCTCTTAGTTTAGTGTCCGCCAGGTAATCAGATAGTATAGCTGTGCTCCATACCACCTATAACATGTACGTCAGTATATGGGGATGTTTCCCACACATTCAACGGCGTGTTTACAGGAAAAACGAAAGGGGAGATAAAATCCCCCCTTTTTTGGCTAACTGATTGTATGAATGTTTAATTATTCGCCAGAAGCCTGCGCTTCCGGTTTGCCGTAAATCAGCAACGGCTTACTCTGACCGGCAATAACGGACTCGTCGATCACCACTTTTTCGACGTCTTCCATAGATGGCAAATCGTACATGGTATCCAGCAGCGCCGCTTCGACGATAGAACGCAGGCCACGGGCGCCGGTTTTACGCGCCATTGCTTTCCTGGCGATAGCGTCCAGCGCTTCGTCACGGAATTCCAGATCGACGCCTTCCAGGTTAAACAGCGCCTGATACTGCTTGGTCAGCGCATTTTTCGGCTCTTTCAGGATTTGAATCAGCGCTTCTTCGCTGAGTTCATTCAGCGTCGCTACCACTGGCAGACGACCGATAAACTCAGGAATCAGACCAAATTTGATCAAATCTTCCGGTTCAACCTGCGACCACAGCTCGCCTTCGCTGGCTTTGTCGGACTTCGCTTTCACCGTCGCGCCAAAACCAATGCCGGAGCCGGTTTCAACACGGTTAGCGATCACTTTATCCAGACCGGCAAACGCGCCGCCGCAGATAAACAGAATCTTAGAGGTATCTACCTGTAAGAACTCCTGCTGCGGATGTTTGCGACCGCCCTGCGGTGGAACCGCGGCGACGGTGCCTTCGATCAGTTTCAGCAACGCCTGCTGTACGCCTTCGCCGGAAACATCGCGGGTAATGGACGGATTGTCTGATTTACGCGAAATCTTATCGATTTCATCAATGTAGACAATCCCACGCTGCGCTTTTTGCACGTCGTAGTCGCATTTCTGCAACAGTTTCTGAATGATATTCTCGACGTCTTCACCAACGTAACCCGCTTCGGTTAGCGTGGTCGCATCCGCCATAGTGAACGGCACATCCAGCAAGCGCGCCAGCGTTTCCGCCAGCAGCGTTTTACCGGAACCGGTCGGTCCAATCAGCAGAATGTTGCTTTTACCTAACTCGACGCCATTGCTGGTATCGCCGTTACGCAGACGCTTGTAGTGGTTATAGACCGCCACCGCCAGCACTTTTTTCGCCTGCTCCTGGCCGATAACGTAATCGTCCAGGTGGGTACGAATTTCATGCGGCGTCGGCAGCGCACTACGTTCACGGTGCGGAGCAACTTCTTTAATTTCTTCGCGCATAATGTCGTTACATAAATCGACGCATTCGTCGCAGATATACACGGATGGACCGGCAATCAGCTTGCGCACTTCATGCTGGCTTTTGCCGCAAAAAGAGCAGTACAACAATTTGCCCGAGCCATCTTTGCGTTTATCTGTCATGAGTCAAAACCTCTTCTTTGTTCTTTGTGCCGCACACGACGACGCAAATGCCATTCTCAGGCGCAAGCCGCTAATCAGCGTTGTGCCGCCCTTCATTAGTATATACACAAAATCATTCGAGCTACATCAAGGCGGCAACTCGGCGACTCCGCAGGCTCTTACATAAGTAAGTCACTGGGAGGCGCGCTAACAGCCAACACCGAGGTAGCGTGAAGGATGAAGTGTATAGCGGCACACTTGCGTCCAGGGCATCAATTACGATGGGTCAAAATTGAGTCAACCAAACCGTACTCTACCGCTTCAGGCGCGGAGAGGAAGCGATCGCGCTCAGTATCACGTTCAATCTGCTCAAGAGATTGACCCGTATGATGCGCCATAAGTTCATTCATGCGCCCTTTTACTTTCAAAATTTCGCGGGCGTGAATTTCAATATCCGTCGCCTGGCCCTGGTAGCCGCCCAGCGGCTGGTGGATCATGACGCGAGAGTTCGGCAAGCAGAAACGTTTGCCTTTCGCCCCGGCAGTCAGCAGAAACGCCCCCATAGAGGCCGCCTGTCCCATACAAATGGTGCTGACGTCTGGCTTAATAAACTGCATGGTGTCATAGATGGACATCCCCGCAGTAATTACGCCGCCAGGAGAATTAATGTACAGATAGATATCTTTTTCCGGGTTTTCCGCTTCCAGGAACAGCATCTGCGCCACGATCAGGTTAGCCATATGGTCTTCGACCTGGCCGGTCAGAAATATGACGCGTTCCTTAAGTAGACGAGAATAGATATCAAAAGAGCGCTCACCGCGTGAGGTCTGTTCAATGACCATCGGCACCAGCGCCATATGAGGGGCCAAATTATCTCGTTCTCCGCTGTATGACATTTCCGTCTCCTGGATAAAAATTGAAAAAACCTGCTGTACTGATTGTAACCTGATGGACGGATTATCAGCCAGTCCCTCTGTAATGGGTACGGCATCGCCATAATTCAAGCATAACAATCTTTTGCTCTAACGCTAACACTGAAACGCGGTTTTCGCACCCTTACCATGCAAAATGCGTGACAAAAAAAAACCCGTCACTGAAAGGTGACGGGTTTTTGTGCAAATTTCGTGCTTTTAACGCGACAAATTACGCCTGCTGGTTCATCAGCTCATTGAAGGAAGTGGCTTTTTCAGACACTTTCGCTTTTGCCAGAACCGCTTCAACAGCCTGTTCTTCCAGAGCGACGTTACGCATATTGTCCATCAGCTCTTTATTTTTGCTGTAGAACTCAATTACTTCTTTCGGATCTTCGTAAGCAGACGCCATCTCTTCGATCAGGCCTTTAACGCGTTCTTCGTCCGCTTTCAGCTCGTTGGTACGAATGACTTCGCCGAGCAGCAGACCGACAACTACACGACGCTTAGCCTGTTCTTCGAACAGTTCGCGCGGCAGCTCCAGAGCCTGTTTCTCGTTACCACCAAAACGCTGCGCAGCCTGACGACGCAGAACGTCGATTTCGCTGTCGATCAGCGCAGCCGGTACGTCGATGTCGTTAGCTTTTACCAGACCTTCAATCGCCTGAGACTTAACGCGGTTACGCACCGCGCCTTTCAGCTCGCGTTCCATGTTTTTACGTACTTCAGCGCGCAGACCGGCTACGGAACCATCTTCAACGCCGAAACGTTTGATGAATTCTTCGGTCAGTTCCGGCAGTTCGCGTTCTTCAACTTTCTTCAGGTTGATAACGAACTTAGCCGCTTTACCTTTCAGGTTTTCAGCATGGTACTCTTCCGGGAAGGTCACATCGATAGTGAACTCTTCGCCAGCTTTGTGGCCTTTAACGCCGTCTTCAAAGCCCGGAATCATACGACCCTGGCCCATCGCCAGAACGAAATCGGTCGCTTTGCCGCCTTCGAACTCTTCGCCGTCTACAGAGCCGGTGAGGTCGATGGTCACACGGTCTTCCGCATCAGCAGCGCCGTCTTTTTCTTTCCAGGTCGCCTGCTGCTTACGCAGGGTGTCCAGCATCACATCAACGTCAGCGTCGGTGACTTCAACAACCGGTTTTTCAACTTCGATGGACTCGAGGCCGGTCAGTTCAACTTCCGGATAGACTTCAAACTCGACGGAGTAAGTGAAGTCTTCACCCACTTTGTATTCGCCCGGAACATAGTTCGGCGCGCCTGCCGGGTTAATTTTTTCTTTGATGATCGCGTCAACGAAGTTGCTGCTCATCAGATCGCCCAGCACGTCCTGGCGAACAGAAGCGCCATAACGCTGAGCGACGATATTCATCGGTACTTTGCCTTTACGGAAGCCGTCAATACGTACTTTTTTCGCTACGTTGACCAGCTCGCTTTTTACAGCGGTCTCGATGCTGTCAGCAGCGATTGTAATCGTTACACGGCGGCCAAGGCCCTGAGTGGTTTCAACTGAAACTTGCATCTTGTTACCTCAAAAAATCACAGTGCTCGGTCAACTCTACTCCGCAAGCACGTGCTATTTGCTTCGCGGAACCGGGATGTTCTCATAATCAATCACATTCCCTGTCGTCAGAATCATCCCGAAGACGTTCATATATAAGACGGCGCATTATAGCGGCATCACTTTTGTGAGTCGAGAACGGTGATTGTGCGATGCTGCGGCGGTTTTCACAATTCTCGGCTAATTTTTGTCTGA
Organism: Salmonella sp. GDC200615; assembly: GCF_050574145.1. Taxonomy (NCBI): domain Bacteria; kingdom Pseudomonadati; phylum Pseudomonadota; class Gammaproteobacteria; order Enterobacterales; family Enterobacteriaceae; genus Salmonella; species Salmonella sp. GDC200615. The sequence goes on from NZ_CP192247.1 coordinate 3,405,766, forward strand.
ATACTGTACGACACGCTCAAAATTCAGACAAAACAAAACGGCCCGCAGGCCGTTTTCACATAATTCTGTAGCAACATACTGGAAAAGCGGAGGTAGTTGCAAATCCGTTTTGCTACGCGATGCTTCCCGCGCCGCGACAAGGAGGCGACGCGAAGATAGTATCCTGCAATCCTTCCCACTCTTTGAGGGTATAAGTATGCAGTGCCAGCGCATGTACGGTTGTGGAAAGTTCCGCCGTTAACGTACCGTAAATCATCCGATGACGATTAAGAAAACGTTCGCCTGTAAAGCGATCGCTCACCAGCACGACCTTAAAATGGCTTTCCGATCCTGCAGGAACATTGTGACGATAGCTTTCATCCACAACTTCGAGAAACACGGGGTCGAACGCTGTCCTTAATTTTTCTTCTATTTGCTCACGTATCATCATGAAAATCTCCTCCGACAACGCTGTGATGTCACCCATCCCTTTAAATACTAGCCGCTTTTACCGTTTCCATTACAGCATGACAACAAAAATTTAGCTTTCGTCTGATTATTTCAGCCAAACGTATGAAGTTTACTGCCTTAATCATTCTTTTAGCGCTCAAAATCCCCGCTCGCGCCGTTATCAATACCAAATCGGACATTACGACGAATTTACCTGCGTTGACCACTTCCCCTCGCCGTTAGCGGTGTTATGATGGCGGGAATTTTTACCTATCACGTTTTAAGCGTCATTGAGAGCCTGAATATGTTAAAAAAACTTCTCTTTCCGTTAGTCGCTCTGTTTATGCTGGCAGGATGCGCCACACCGCCGACGACCATTGACGTCGCGCCGAAGATCACCTTGCCACAGCAGGACCCGAGCCTGATGGGCGTCACCGTTAGCATTACCGGCGCGGACCAGCGCCAGGATCAAGCGTTAGCGAAAGTCACGCGTAACAACCAGCTGGTAACGTTAACCGCCTCCCGCGATTTACGCTTCCTGTTACAAGAAGTCCTGGAAAAACAGATGACGGCGCGGGGCTATATGATCGGGCCTAACGGCGCGGTTAATCTGCAGATTATTGTTAACCAACTGTATGCTGATGTTTCCCGGGGCAGCGTGCGCTACAACATCGCGACCAAAGCGGATATCGCGATTATTGCGACCGCGGCAAATGGCAGCAAGATGACCAAAAACTATCGCGCCAACTACTCTATTGAAGGGGCGTTCCAGGCCTCTAACCAGAATATTGCCGACGCAGTGAATAGCGTTCTGACCGATACCATTGCTGATATGTCTCAGGACACCAGTATTCACGATTTTATCAAGCAAAACGCCCGTTAATAGCAACAACAAGACCCGGCAGAAGCCGGGTCTGTAGATGCCTATGTCAAGTCAATATTTACGTATTTTCCAGCAACCGCGCTCAGCCATTCTGCTGATATTGGGTTTTGCCTCCGGTCTCCCGCTGGCGCTCACTTCCGGTACGCTACAGGCGTGGATGACCGTCGAGAATATCGATCTTAAAACGATTGGCTTCTTCTCGCTGGTTGGTCAGGCCTATGTGTTTAAGTTTCTCTGGTCCCCGCTGATGGACCGCTACACGCCGCCTTTTTTAGGTCGTCGTCGCGGTTGGTTACTCGCCACCCAACTGTTGTTACTGGCGGCGATTGCGGCGATGGGCTTTCTTGAACCCGGCACGCAGCTACGCTGGATGGCGGCGCTGGCGGTGGTGATTGCTTTTTGCTCCGCCTCGCAGGATATCGTGTTCGACGCCTGGAAAACCGATGTTTTACCCGCAGAAGAACGCGGCGCTGGCGCGGCAATCAGCGTGCTTGGCTACCGGTTGGGAATGCTGGTTTCCGGCGGACTGGCGCTATGGCTGGCCGATCGCTGGCTCGGCTGGCAGGGCATGTACTGGCTGATGGCGGCATTGCTGATCCCCTGCATTATCGCCACCTTACTGGCGCCGGAACCGACCGATACTATCCCGTCCCCGAAATCGCTGGAACAGGCCGTCGTCGCGCCGCTACGCGATTTCTTTGGCCGTAATAACGCCTGGCTGATTTTACTGCTCATTGTGCTTTATAAACTGGGTGATGCCTTCGCTATGAGCCTGACCACCACCTTTTTGATTCGCGGCGTCGGCTTTGACGCCGGCGAAGTCGGCGTGGTCAATAAAACGCTGGGCCTGCTGGCGACGATCGTCGGCGCGTTATACGGCGGCATATTAATGCAGCGTCTTTCGCTGTTTCGCGCGCTGCTGATTTTCGGCATTTTGCAAGGCGCGTCCAACGCCGGTTACTGGTTGCTCTCCATTACCGATAAAAACATGTTCAGCATGGGCGCGGCGGTCTTTTTCGAAAATCTGTGCGGCGGGATGGGTACTGCCGCCTTTGTCGCCTTATTAATGACGCTATGTAATAAGTCGTTTTCCGCAACACAGTTTGCCCTACTGTCGGCCCTCTCCGCAGTAGGCCGCGTTTATGTTGGTCCTGTAGCGGGCTGGTTCGTTGAAGCGTACGGCTGGCCGACATTCTACCTCTTCTCGGTTGTTGCCGCCGTTCCCGGGCTGTTACTGTTGCTGGTCTGTCGGCAAACGCTGGAATATAGCTGGCAGAACGAGCGTTTCATTCCCCGCACGCAATACCGTGGCGCCTACAATTTCGCGCTTTCAATCCTGCTCGCGGGCGTCGCTTTGCTGGCGGTATGGGTACTCCTGCTGACCATGAACGCGTTGGATTACACTAACTTCTCATTCCTGTCCGGATTGCTTGAGACTGCGGTAGCGGTTGCCGTGTGCGGCATTGTCTTTGGCGGGTTGCTGGACTACCTGGCACTACGAAAAACACGCCTGCTCTAAAACATTATTTGCCGTTGTAATAACGACCCGGAATTATAACGGCTAAATAACCATCAATTGATAAAAAATATATTTGTCTTTTTGTGCGCAACAGAATTTTGGAAATTATTGGTAATTTCTACGCTACCTATTTTCTTTACACGATTCAGCCGATTAAATTTAAATTTCTGCCGTTGATTGTCCTTTTATTGATAATAAATTGTTAAGTAATTGTTTTATTTTTACATTGGTTATACCAATTATCCCTCAACATCCCACTTACAGACCTCATCCGTTATAACGCAAAGTTTCAACAGTGTCTTAAAGTTATTTCGACATACTTGGCAACATATGTGACATGCGCGGCAGAACTTGGTAATACAGAACCAATCATGTTTACAGTAATGTAACCTTACCTTAAAATGCCCCTACACTTTAAACGCCACCAGGTCCCGTGGAATTGAGGTCGTTAAATGAGACTCAGGAAATACAATAAAAGTTTGGGATGGTTGTCATTAATTGCAGGCACTGCATTACTCAGTGGCTGTAATTCTGCGCTGCTGGATCCCAAAGGACAGATTGGACTGGAGCAACGTTCGCTGATACTGACGGCATTTGGCCTGATGTTGATCGTCGTTATTCCCGCCATCTTGATGGCTGTTGGTTTCGCCTGGAAGTATCGTGCGAGTAATAAGGATGCGAAGTATAGCCCGAACTGGTCACACTCCAATAAAGTGGAAGCCGTGGTCTGGACGGTGCCTATCTTAATCATCATTTTCCTTGCCGTACTGACCTGGAAAACCACGCACGCGCTTGAACCAAGCAAGCCGCTGGCGCATGACGAAAAACCGATCACCATCGAAGTGGTTTCCATGGACTGGAAATGGTTCTTCATCTATCCGGAGCAGGGTATCGCCACCGTCAACGAGATCGCCTTCCCGGCGAACACGCCGGTTTATTTCAAAGTGACCTCCAACTCCGTGATGAACTCCTTCTTTATCCCGCGTCTGGGTAGCCAGATTTATGCCATGGCCGGTATGCAAACACGTTTGCATCTGATCGCCAACGAACCCGGAACCTACGATGGCATCTCCGCCAGCTATAGTGGCCCGGGCTTCTCTGGTATGAAGTTTAAAGCTATCGCCACCAAAGACCGCGCAGAATTCGACCAATGGGTCGCAAAAGCGAAGCAGTCTCCGAACACCATGAATGATATGGCGGCGTTCGAGAAAGTGGCTATGCCAAGCGAGTACAACAAGGTGGAATATTTCTCCAGCGTGAAACCAGATTTGTTCAAGGACGTTATTAACAAATTCATGGACCACGGTAAGAGCATGGACATGACCCAACCTGAAGGTGAGCACAGCTCGCATGAAGGAATGGAAGGTATGGACATGAGCCACGCGGAATCCGCCAACTCCAAGGGTTGAGGAAGATAAGATGTTCGGAAAATTATCACTGGATGCAGTACCGTTCCATGAACCTATCGTCATGGTAACGATCGCTGCAATTATCGTCGGGGGACTGGCGATACTGGCAGCGATTACTTACTTCGGTAAGTGGACCTACCTATGGAAAGAGTGGTTAACGTCAGTTGACCATAAACGCCTCGGCATCATGTATATCATCGTCGCGATTGTGATGCTGTTACGTGGTTTCGCCGATGCCATCATGATGCGTAGCCAGCAGGCACTTGCCTCCGCAGGCGAAGCGGGTTTTCTACCGCCGCACCACTACGATCAGATCTTTACCGCTCACGGCGTAATCATGATCTTCTTCGTGGCGATGCCCTTCGTTATCGGTCTGATGAACCTGGTGGTTCCGCTGCAGATCGGCGCGCGCGACGTTGCGTTCCCTTTCCTGAACAACCTGAGCTTCTGGTTCACCGTTGTCGGCGTTATCCTGGTTAACCTCTCGCTGGGCGTGGGTGAATTCGCGCAGACAGGGTGGCTGGCTTATCCGCCGCTATCGGGAATAGAGTACAGTCCCAGCGTCGGGGTCGATTACTGGATATGGGCGTTGCAACTCTCGGGTATTGGTACGACGTTAACCGGTATCAACTTCTTCGTGACGATCCTGAAGATGCGTGCGCCGGGTATGACGATGTTCAAGATGCCGGTCTTTACCTGGGCCTCTTTGTGCGCCAACGTACTGATCATCGCCTCTTTCCCGATTCTGACGGTTACCGTCGCGTTGCTGACCCTGGATCGCTATCTGGGCACCCATTTCTTTACCAACGATATGGGCGGCAACATGATGATGTACATCAACCTGATTTGGGCCTGGGGCCATCCGGAAGTGTACATTCTGATTCTGCCGGTCTTCGGGGTATTCTCCGAAATCGCAGCGACCTTCTCGCGTAAACGTCTGTTCGGCTATACCTCGCTGGTTTGGGCGACCGTCTGTATTACCGTACTGTCGTTTATCGTTTGGCTGCACCACTTCTTCACGATGGGCGCAGGCGCGAACGTTAACGCCTTCTTCGGTATCACCACCATGATTATCGCCATCCCGACCGGGGTGAAGATCTTCAACTGGTTGTTCACCATGTATCAGGGCCGTATCGTCTTCCATTCCGCAATGATGTGGACCATCGGCTTTATCGTGACCTTCTCGGTCGGCGGTATGACCGGCGTGCTGCTGGCGGTACCGGGCGCGGACTTCGTCCTGCACAACAGTCTGTTCCTGATTGCGCACTTCCATAACGTGATCATCGGCGGCGTAGTGTTTGGCTGCTTCGCGGGTATGACCTACTGGTGGCCGAAGGCGTTTGGCTTCAAGCTGAACGAAACCTGGGGTAAACGCGCCTTCTGGTTCTGGATTATCGGTTTCTTTGTAGCCTTTATGCCGCTGTATGTACTGGGCTTCATGGGCATGACCCGTCGCCTCAGCCAGCAAATTGATCCGCAGTTCCATACGATGCTGATGGTTGCCGCCGCCGGCGCCGCGCTGATTGCGCTGGGTATCCTGTGTCAACTGATTCAGATCTTCGTTTCTATTCGCGACCGCGATCAGAACCGCGATCTGACCGGCGACCCATGGGGTGGCCGTACGCTGGAGTGGTCAACCTCGTCTCCGCCGCCGTTCTATAACTTTGCCGTTGTGCCGCACGTTCACGAACGTGACGCCTTCTGGGAAATGAAAGAAAAAGGCGAAGCGTACCAACAGCCTGGACAATATGAAGAGATTCATATGCCGAAAAATAGCGGTGCCGGTATTGTTATCGCCGCCTTCGCAACGGTATTTGGCTTCGCCATGATCTGGCATATCTGGTGGCTGGCGATAGTGGGTTTCGCAGGCATGATCATCAGCTGGATTGTAAAAAGCTTTGATGAAGATGTGGATTACTACGTGCCGGTCCCGGAAGTCGAAAAACTGGAAAACCAGCATTTCGATGAGATTACTAAGGCAGGGCTGAAAAATGGCAACTGATACTTTAACGCACGCGACTGCCCACGCGCACGAACACGGGCACCATGACGCAGGCCAGAACAAAATCTTCGGATTTTGGGTCTACCTGATGAGCGACTGCATTCTGTTCTCTATTCTGTTTGCTACCTATGCCGTTCTGGTGAACGGCACCGCTGGCGGCCCGACAGGTAAGGACATTTTCGAACTGCCGTTCGTTCTGGTTGAAACCTTCCTGCTGTTATTTAGCTCCATTACCTACGGCATGGCGGCGATCGCCATGCACAAGAACAACAAGAGCCAGGTTATCTCCTGGCTGGCGTTGACCTTCTTGTTCGGTGCCGGATTTATCGGGATGGAACTCTATGAATTCCATCACCTGATTGTTAACGGTATGGGCCCGGATCGCAGCGGCTTCCTGTCTGCGTTCTTCGCGCTGGTCGGCACGCACGGTCTGCACGTCACTTCCGGTTTGATCTGGATGGCGGTGCTGATGGTGCAAGTTGCCCGTCGCGGTCTGACCAGCACTAACCGTACCCGCATCATGTGCCTGAGCCTGTTCTGGCACTTCCTGGATGTGATTTGGATTTGCGTATTCACTGTTGTTTATCTGATGGGGGCGATGTAATGAGTCATTCTACCGAGAGCGGCGGCGCATCCCACGGCAGCGTAAAAACGTACATGACCGGCTTTATCCTGTCGGTCATCCTGACGGTTATTCCATTCTGGATGGTGATGACCGGCGCTGCCTCTCCGGCCGTTATTCTGGGATCTATCCTGGCAATGGCAGTGGTGCAGATTTTGGTGCATCTGGTGTGTTTCCTGCACATGAACACCAAATCTGATGAAGGCTGGAACATGACGGCCTTCATCTTTACCGTGCTGATCATCGCCATCCTGGTTGTGGGCTCCATCTGGATTATGTGGAACCTCAACTACAACATGATGATGCACTAAGAGCGGCGAGTATGATGTTTAAGCAATACCTGCAAGTAACGAAACCAGGCATCATCTTTGGCAACCTGATCTCGGTGATCGGGGGATTTCTGCTGGCCTCAAAGGGCAGCATTGACTATCCCCTGTTCATTTATACGCTGGTCGGGGTGTCACTGGTTGTGGCGTCGGGTTGTGTATTTAACAACTACATCGACAGGGATATCGACAGGAAGATGGAAAGGACCAAGAATCGGGTGCTGGTCAAAGGCCTGATTTCTCCTGGCGTCTCGCTGGTATACGCCACCCTGCTGGGTATTGCTGGCTTTATGCTGCTGTGGTTTGGCGCTAATCCTCTGGCCTGCTGGCTGGGGGTGATGGGCTTCGTGGTCTACGTTGGCGTGTACAGCTTGTACATGAAGCGTCACTCCGTTTACGGCACGCTGATTGGTTCTCTCTCCGGCGCAGCGCCGCCGGTGATTGGCTACTGCGCCGTAACGGGCGACTTTGACAGCGGCGCGGCGATTCTGTTGGCTATTTTCAGCCTCTGGCAGATGCCGCACTCTTACGCCATCGCCATTTTCCGCTTTAAGGACTATCAGGCGGCCAATATCCCGGTTCTGCCGGTGGTAAAAGGAATCTCAGTCGCTAAAAACCACATCACGCTGTACATCATTGCGTTTGCCGTTGCAACGCTAATGCTCACGTTGGGCGGTTATGCCGGTTACAAATACCTGGTGGTCGCCGCGGCGGTCAGCGTTTGGTGGCTCGGCATGGCGCTACGCGGTTACAAAGTGGAAGATGATAAGGTCTGGGCGCGTAAGCTGTTCGGCTTCTCTATCATTGCGATTACCGCGCTGAGTATCATGATGTCCGTTGATTTTATGGTGCCGAATTCGCAGAATCTGCTGACTTACGTCTGGTAACAAGCGTTGCTATTGAAAAAACCGCCGTGTCACAAACGGCGGTTTTTTTATCCATTTCATCAGGCAGTAACGCCCCACGAGTTATCGATTCTGAATAATATGTAAATTATCCGTTTTCAGTAAATCAACTTTTTTACCATTGATTGTTGCCGTCGCTGACTTCACGGTGAAAGTAAGTTTATGGTAATCACACAAGTCACCGTTTTTCATCAAGAGATATCCCATCGACTTAAAAGAATCCCCCATACCCTGTTCAGCACCCAGAGTATTGAGACCCAAAGGAGGAAAAGCGACTATTCTTTCGTCACTAACTCCAGCATCATTTTTTAATATCAATTCCACACGTAAGTTCGCAACATGAATTAACTTATTCGTATTGACAACAAATCCAATCTGACACAGAGGAATATTATCAATCCTGCCAAATAATCCCGCATATTTTTCTAATGTCAGCTCAGGAAGTTGCTGACTAAAATCATTACGGCGCTTTCGATCTTTTTCACAATAATCAAGATAATCGCGTTGTGTCATCTTTTTTATATAGCTGTTATCGTAATAGTGCCAGGATTGTTGGCAATCGACATCTACACTCTGGCCATTAAAATACATCTGTGCTAAATAATCAGCGGCCGCCTGTAATTCTTTCTCATAAGCTTTTTTAAAAAATACAGCGCTTTATCGTAATCAACGTTAACCATTACGCCAGAATAGTACATACGACCTAACGTATACAATGCTTCTCCATTACCTTGCTGCGCCGCCATTTCATACCATTTCCTGGCTTTCTCTCCATCTGGTTGTAATCCCAATCCAGCGTGTTCATAAAGAAAACCTAACAGCGTCTGTGAGTCGGCATCCCCCTTCTCGGCCGAAATTCGGAGCCATTTCAGCGCTTCAGCAATATCTATCGTTTTCGTTTCATTATTAAAATACAAAGTAGAGACCAGTTTTGCCGTCTGATACGCGACCTCAGGATCACCCTCTCTCGCCCAGAGTATCGCTATCCGCGCAAGATGTGATGAGTCAAAACCTATTCGACTCAGCAGTTTTCGCTCATCTGATTGCGGGGCATAAAAATAGAAACTTAAGCCTTGAATAAAATGAGGACGAAATGAAAGGTCTCTATATGCCTCAAGTTTATTACTATAAACACTCCCAATTATACGTTCACTCACCTTTTTATCGAGATTGATATTGGATAGATTAATTTTTTCTCTAAGCTGTTTTGCTAATGTTTTCGCTTGCGTAATGTCCTTTTGGGTACCGATGCCATATTCATAGAAATAAGCTGCATTAAAGCAACCATAATCACCGTCCAAATCACAAGCCTGCTCGTAGTACTTTATTGCTTGCGGAATATCCACAGACACTGAAACACCGTACTCATAAATAAACCCCAACTCCGCCAGCGCTTGAGCATTATTATCTTTGGCTAACGCTTTTAGCTCATTTAGCGCCTGAATATCTTTCTGCGCAATACGGCTATACAACGCGTCAATATCACCACCTGCCTGACATACCGATGCGAAAGAAAGCCCAAGCAGAAACAAAATACTCCATTTCCGTTTTATCATTTTTCATTCCCTTATTCTTTATCTAAAAAGCGCACACTATCAGCTTTCAGTAAATCGACATTCTTACCGTTAATCGTTGCCGTAGCGGATTTCAGCGTAAAATGGATATCGTCAATCCCGTGACAAAAATCTTGCGTATACAGCGGGAGATCGTATGGGGTAACGAGAGGATCAACATCATGATTTTGCATATCTATCCCCAGAGTATTCAAACCGAATGGCGGAATCATCAACGTTTCCTCAGTTGCCATTCCATCAGCATTCTTCAGTTCAAGCGTAATATGCAAATTCGCCATGTTACGAATTTTATCTGTGCCAATCTGAAAAATTAGTGCGCATTCTTTCGGTTTAGCCGTTATCCCGCGAGAGAAAATTCTCTCTTTTTTCAGGGTTACTTTAGGTAAAGCATCCGCGTTGTTTTTTCGACTCTGAATATCCGCTGCGCATTTACTTAAAAATATTTTTTCCTCAACTTTCTTACCTACATATCGAGATGCTTTCTTGTAATACGACCAGGCTTTATCACAATCAGGTGCAGTACCTAAACCGTTATAATACATCCAACTCAACGGCATCGTTGAGCGCGAATTAGTACCATCATTTTCAACCTGCGTAAATAATGCCAGCGCTTTAGCGTAATCAGTGCGCCCTGTTGCGCCAGAATAATAGATTTTACCTAACGCAATCTGTGCATCGCTGTCCCCCTGCTTAGCCGCCTGTCCATACCATTTTTGTGCTTCCTGAATGTCTGGCTTAATCCCCCACTCATCGCCCTCTCCCCCCGAATAAATACCCTCCAAGAGAGATTGGGCCTCAACGACGCCTTTTTCCGCGGCGGCGCGAAACCATTTCAACGAGGCCGGCCTGGCTTTATAAGGCTCATCCACATAATGACCAGAGAAATCATTAAGGGTGAGTAACCCCAGTTGATAATCCATTTGTGGATCGCCGTCCTGCACCCATAGCGTAGCAAGGCGGAACGTTTTTTCCTGATTAAATCCGATACGACTAAAAAAAAGCGCATCGCTCTCTGGCCTATTATTTAGAAAATTAAATAGTGCATTAATAAATTCTGGTCGCTGCGATTTATCCGTATCGGCCAATACTTTTGCCGTGAAAATTTCTTGCGAAAACTTATCAATATATTCTTGCTCAATCAATAAATTATCCAGATTCATTTTCTTAGCATACTTATTGGCCTGAGCGCTATCTTTGGCCACTCCGTCGCCATACTGATAAGCATACTTCACATTATAACAGCCGTAGTTACTGCCAAGCTCACAGGCCTGCTTGTAATACTGCAACGCCTGTTCGCGATTCATCGGTACATTAAGGCCGTATTCATGGATAAACCCCAGTTCATCCAGAACCGAAGCTCTTTTTTCCACAGGCAAAGCATCAAGATCCTTCTGGGTAAGCACAGCATATTTTACATCATCTTTACCGTTGTTCGCTGAAGCATTCACCTGGCTAACAAATAAAACACCCGCTAAAATACATAATGATAAAAATTTAATTTCCATAACGAATTCACTCCTTGAATAATATAATAAATGCGACTGCTGACGAACCTTCTGCCTGATAAACGCGCGCCATCACGCGGAAAGTTTGCTATCAGTCTCGGCGTTGTTGAATAAATCAAATTTTCAGGAGATGGACGGTTCTGATCATTGCCATCGTTTCAGAATCGGCTTCCTATGGCAAAGCAAAAGTTTAAAGTCACCCACCGGCCAGCAGCGCGGTTCGCTGACAGTCTGACTTGACGAGTCTGCTATTGCTACATGGAGCAACAGCGTACACAGCCTGAAGGCCGTGGCTAACCGCTACACTATACTGAGATGGCTCAGATAGCCACTACAGCTCAAGGAGATCGGAATATGAATGAGCACAAGGCTATGCTGACTCTCCCGATCGCCCCTATCGTGTTAACAATTTATCTCTTTTTTAGCTCAACTGTTTCAAAAACATAATATTTGCTAATTAACCCTCTATTTACCCGGCACACTCCCCGCACTACACTACTCCCAGCTTTTATACAGAGGTGGCAATGAACGATTATAAAATGACGCCAGGGGAGCTGCGCGCCACATGGGGTTTAGGGACCGTCTTTTCGTTGCGTATGCTGGGCATGTTTATGGTTCTACCAGTACTGACCACATACGGTATGGCGCTACAGGGCGCCAGCGAAGCATTAATCGGCATTGCGATCGGCATTTACGGGCTGGCGCAGGCTATCTTTCAAATTCCCTTTGGGCTGCTGTCCGACCGCATTGGCCGCAAACCGCTGATTGTCGGCGGACTGGCGGTATTTGTCGCGGGCAGCGTCATTGCCGCGCTCTCCCACTCAATCTGGGGCATTATTCTGGGGCGAGCGCTACAAGGGTCCGGCGCTATTGCCGCCGCCGTCATGGCGCTCCTGTCTGACCTCACCCGCGAGCAAAACCGTACCAAAGCGATGGCGTTTATCGGCGTCAGCTTTGGTATCACCTTCGCGATTGCGATGGTATTAGGGCCGATCGTTACCCATAGTCTGGGATTGAACGCGTTGTTCTGGATGATCGCCGCCCTCGCCACCCTGGGCATTATTTTGACGATCTGGGTGGTTCCCAACAGTACCAACCATGTGCTGAATCGCGAATCCGGGATGGTCAAAGGCAGCTTCAGTAAAGTGCTGGCGGAGCCGAGGCTGCTCAAGCTCAATTTAGGCATTATGTGTCTGCATATTTTATTGATGTCCACCTTTGTCGCCCTGCCCGGCCAGCTTGCCGATGCCGGTTTCCCTGCCGCCGAACACTGGAAGGTGTATCTGGCAACCATGGTAATCGCCTTTGCCGCCGTCGTGCCTTTTATTATCTATGCTGAAGTCAAACGGCGGATGAAGCAGGTATTCCTGTTCTGCGTGGGACTCATTGTCGTCGCAGAAATCGTGTTGTGGGGAGCGGGCCAACATTTCTGGGAGCTGGTGATTGGCGTACAACTCTTTTTCCTCGCCTTTAATCTGATGGAGGCGCTGCTGCCTTCGCTTATTAGCAAAGAATCGCCCGCGGGGTATAAAGGAACGGCGATGGGCGTCTATTCTACCAGTCAGTTTCTTGGCGTGGCGCTTGGCGGCTCGCTGGGCGGCTGGATAGACGGCACGTTTGATGGGCAAACCGTTTTCCTTGCCGGGGCCGTACTGGCGATGGTATGGCTGGCGGTGGCAAGTACCATGAAAGAGCCGCCCTATGTCAGCAGCCTGCGTGTGGAAATTCCAGCGGATATCGTTGCTGACGACAGACTAAAACAGCGACTGTTGGAAATGAAAGGCGTAAGCGAAGCGCTGATCGTGGCGGAAGAGCATTCCGCTTACGTCAAAATCGACAGCAAAGTGACCAATCGCTTTGAAGTTGAACAGCTTATCAGCAAAGGATAAATACTGCATTGCCGGATGGCGGCGAGGCTCTATCCGGCATAACAACTTAATCGCGGAAGTTTTTGAACTGGAACGGCTGGCCCAAATCACCGCCGCGAACCAGCGCCATTACCGATTGCAGATCGTCACGTGATTTGCCCGTCACGCGAATCTCTTCCCCCTGAATTTGCGCCTGCACCTTCAGTTTGCTGTCTTTAATCAGCTTGACGATTTTCTTCTGCACGGCGCTTTCAATGCCCTGCTTCAGCTTCGCTTCCACATACCAGGTTTTACCGCTATGCACGAACTCGTCCGGTACATCCAGCGAAGCGCCTTCAATACCGCGTTTAAGCAGCTTGGCGCGCAGAATATCGAGCAACTGATTGACCTGGAAATCGGACTCGCTCAGCACCTTGATGGTTTTATTGGCATCGTTCAGTTCAATAGTCGCCTCTACGCCACGAAAGTCAAAACGAGACTCAACCTCGCGAACCGCGTTATCCACGCCGTTACGCGCTTCCTGCAGATCAACTTCAGAAACAATATCGAAAGATGGCATCTTTTCTTCTCCCTTCATTTTCGTTGCGTTGCATAATACCTGCAACGAGGCTTAACGAGAAGCTTAGCTGATGACGCTATAATTAGCGCCATAACACCTGGCGCTGTTGCAGGTGAGGAGGAACAATGAAAATTACTGTACTGGGATGCGGAGCCTTAGGACAACTTTGGCTTTCGGCACTGTGCAAACATGGACATGACGTACAGGGCTGGCTACGGGTGCCACAACCTTATTGCAGCGTAAATCTGATCGATACCGATGGTTCCTTTTTCAACGAATCACTGACGGCAAACGATCCGGATTTTTTGGCGAAGAGCGAACTGTTGTTAGTCACGCTGAAAGCGTGGCAGGTTTCCGACGCAGTACGAACCCTGGCGTCAACCCTACCGGTGACGTCGCCTATTCTGCTCATTCATAATGGAATGGGAACCATAGAAGAACTGCAAAATATCCAACAGCCGATGTTGATGGGGACTATCACCCATGCTGCGCGCCGCGACGGTAATATCATTATTCATGTCGCTAACGGTACTACGCATATTGGCCCGGCACGCGAGCAAGACGGCGATTACAGTTATCTCGCCGAGATCCTGCAGGGGGTACTGCCCGATGTCGCCTGGCATAACAATATCCGCGCAGAGATGTGGCGCAAACTGGCGGTCAACTGTGTTATCAACCCGCTCACCGCGCTTTGGAACTGCCCGAACGGCGAGCTGCGCCATCATACTGATGAAATCAACGCGATTTGCGAAGAGGTCGCCGCCGTGATTGAACGTGAAGGCTACCACACATCGGCAGACGATTTACGCTATTATGTTGAGCAAGTGATTGACAGTACGGCAGAAAACATCTCATCCATGTTGCAGGACGTGCGCGCCATGCGCCATACCGAAATTGACTACATCACCGGTTATTTACTCAAGCGCGCCCGCGTGCACGGTCTCGCCGTTCCGGAAAATAGCCGCCTGTTTGAAATGGTAAAGCGAAAGGAGAGTGAGTATGAGCGCTCAGGCACTGGTATGCCTCGCCCCTGGTAGTGAAGAGACCGAAGCGGTCACCACTATCGATCTGCTGGTTCGCGGCGGAATCCACATCACTACCGCCAGCGTCGCCAGCGATGGCAACCTGACGATTGTCTGCTCGCGCGGCGTGAAGCTGCTGGCGGATGCGCCGCTGGTTGAAGTTGCCGACGGCGATTATGACATCATCGTGTTGCCCGGCGGAATTAAAGGCGCCGAGTGCTTTCGCGACAGCCCGCTGCTGGTCGAAACCGTAAAACAGTTTCACCGCTCCGGGCGTATTGTCGCAGCCATTTGCGCCGCAGCCGCTACAGTGCTCGTGCCGCACGATATCTTCCCTATCGGCAATATGACCGGTTTTCCGGCGCTGAAAGATAAGATCCCCGCCGAACAGTGGCAGGATAAGCGTGTGGTGTGGGATGCGCGGGTAAAATTATTAACCAGCCAGGGACCGGGTACCGCTATCGATTTTGGCTTGAAAATCATCGACCTGTTGGTTGGTCGTGAAAAAGCGCATGAAGTGGCTTCGCAACTGGTGATGGCGGCGGGGATTTATAACTACTACGAATAAGAATGATTGCCGGATGGCGGCGTAAACACCTTATCCGGCCTACAAAACGGTACAGTCTGTAGGCCGAATAAGCGGCAGCGCCATCCGGCAGTTATTTTACGGGCGTTCGCCCTGCGCCAGACGCGCATTAATATGCGCAATCACCCCAGATAAATCCGCCAGTGAATCCACCACGTAATGCGCCCCGGCGGCGTACAGCTTGCTGGCCGCGTGCTCGCGGCGGACCGCAACGTCCTCTTTCGACATTGTCTGATAGGCGTCCCATGTTGCGCCGAATTCGTTACCCGATACCGCCAGCCCCACCGTCCACATCCCCGCGTTAAGCCCCTCGCTAATGCCCGGCGCGGCATCATCTACCTTCACGCAGTGCGCGACCGCATCAATGCCCAGCGCAATCACGTTTTGCAGCGCCATCCACGGCCCCGGGCGACCACCCGCGGCCAGGTCGTCCGTTGCTACCCAATGATCCGGACGATAGCCATGCTCGGCGGCGGCGGGAACCAGGCGCTCCATCACCGCTCGTGGGTAACCGGAGCAGGAGCCTATCTTGATGCCCTCGGCTCGTAGCGCCGCGATCGTGTCGATAACTCCGGCAATAGGAGAAGAAAAATCGACAACTTTAGCAATCTGTAACGGCATGAAAGCGGCGTAGATGGCATCAATATCTGCTGCGCTCATGGAGCGACCAAACTTTGCCTGCCAGCGCGCGTCAACAGCAGGTAATTTTCCCAGAGCTTCAATGTGTTGCCATTTACCCAGCCCCATTGGCACGCGTGCTTCGGCGAGGGTGATCTCCACATCAAATGCCTGACGGAACGCCTCGACGAAAATTTGCGTCGGCGCGAAGGAGCCAAAATCGACGGTGGTGCCCGCCCAGTCGAGAATAACAGCGTGAATACGGTTCATCATGGTTCCTTATTTCGTCCAGTACATGGCGGTACGAATGGCGGTCAGCAGGGCAGTGATATCGGCGGCATATACTTCGCCAATGTTGCCGATGCGGAAGCAGTCGCTTTGCGACACTTTGCCAGGATAGATAACAAAGCCCTGCTCTTTGAGGCGGCGATAAAATTCGCTAAAGCGATACTGCGGGTCTTCCGGTGAATAAAAGGCGGTGATAATGGGCGAATGAAGCTCGTCATCCAGCAGCGTGTTAAAGCCCAGCGCCCGCATTCCGGCCACCAGGCTGCGCTGATTTTGCTGATAGCGTTGATGACGTGCCGCCACGCCACCTTCTTTCGCCAGCTCTTTCAGCTCCTGTGCAAACGCCAGGACGGTATGTGTGGGCGAAGTAAAACGCCATTTGCCGTGGTTATCCTCCATGCAACGCCACTGGGCGTAGAGATCTAACGACAGCGAGCGGGAACGCCCTTTGCACGCGGCCAGTTTTTGCTCGCGGGCAATCACGAAGGCAAAACCCGGCACGCCCTGAATGCATTTATTGGCGGAGCTGATCAGATAGTCGATGTGTAATGCTGCAATATCCATGGGGATGCCGCCGAAGCTACTCATGGCGTCAACGATGTAGGTTTTGCCATAGCGATGCGCCAGAGTGCCCACCTCATCAATGGGGTTGAGCATCCCGGTGGTCGTTTCGCTATGCACCATGGCGATATGGCTGATCGTCGGGTCGGCGTTGAGGATCGCGTCGATCGCCTGCACGTCCGGGCGCGCAACTTCGCCGCAGTCGTAAGCGTGATGGGCGGTACCCATAAGGCCGGCCATCTCGACCATTCGTGCGCCGTATGCACCGTTGCTGACGATCAGCACCTTATCCTGCGGACCCAATGCGCTGCCCAGTACGGCTTCCACAGCATAGCTGCCGCTGCCTTGCAGTAGTACGGAGGTGTAGCCTTCGGAGGCCGTTGCCAGTTCGGTCAGCTGCTGGCGGATCTGTTCCACCACGCCGATATTGTAATCATCATCCCAGGTACAGCTATCGAACAACATCGCTTCTTTCACGGTACGAGAGGTGGTGAGCGGGCCAGGAGTCAGCAACAGATAGTTACGCGAAGTCACGTTATTTACCTTTGGTCTATACCAGATTGCATTTATCATGACGATCTTTGCCGCGACGGGTCAAAGAGAAAATCGCGCTGCAACAAAAAATTCATCTCTGCTTGTATAATGGCGGCAGGCAAAACGGAAGCGAGTAAGCATGAAATCTATCCCGGGCGATATCCCGCAGTACCTGTTGATCAAGGCACAGCTTCAGGCACGTATTCAGAGCGGTGCGTTGAAAAGCGGTGATAAACTGCCGTCTGAACGCGAACTGTGCGCGATCTTCAACACCACGCGCATTACTATTCGCGAAAGTCTGGCACAGCTGGAGTCCAGTGGGCTTATCTGGCGCGCCGATCGTCGCGGTTGGTTCGTTACGCCGGAACGCCTGTGGCTGGATCCGACCCAGAACACCAACTTCCATAAGCTTTGCCGCGAGCAGGGGCGGGAGCCAAAAACCGCGCTACTGAGCGGCGTGTTAACCACCGTGCCTGTCGAGGTCATGGAGCCCCTCCAGCTCCAGCCGTTTGATCAAATCTATCTGCTGACCCGTCTGCGTTACGCCGATGGCCGCGCCGTGTGCTACTGCGAAAACCATTGTTTGCCCGCCCGCGTGCCTGAGCTGCTGCAGTACGATCTCAACGGCAGCCTGACCGAGGTATACGAGTCGCACTACAATCTCGTCTATACCAGCATGCATCTGTCATTCTACCCCACCGCCATGCCTGCGCAGGCCGCACAGGCGCTGGGAGTTATGGAAGGACGCCCGGCGCTGTTACTGCGCCGCCTGAACTACGATCAACACGGGCGAGTGCTGGATCTGGATATCGAATACTGGCGTCACGACAGCCTGCGTATTGAGGTAGATACCCACTAGCGGATGCGCCGGATGTTGGCTGCGGGACTTATCCGGCCTACCAATCGTATCGTCTCACGGCTATCCGGATAAACGCAGCATCATCCGGCGTGGACTGATTTATTTCTCTTTCATCGTTTTGTCATATAAGCCGTTTAGCGTAAAAAGCAAACCTGGTATAGGCCAGAAAATGCAACGTACGCTATGAGGCTATTACGATGAAACTTTCCCGACTTGCTCTGCTGTCTGTCTTCGCTCTCGCCAGCGCCCCGTCATGGGCGGAATCGGTGGTCACGGTGTACTCCATCGACGGGCTGCACGATGGCGATAACAGCTGGTACCAGGTGCAGTTTGACGCATTCACCAAAGCGACCGGCATTACCGTACGCTATGTTGAAGGCGGTGGTGGCGTGGTAGTGGAACGTCTGGCAAAAGAGCGCACGAATCCACAGGCCGACGTGCTGGTAACCGCGCCGCCATTCATTCAGCGCGCCGCCGCCGAAAAGCTGCTGGCGAACTTTAACACCGACGCCGCATCGGCTATCCCCGATGCCAACAACCTTTATTCGCCGCTGGTAAAGAACTATCTGAGCTTTATCTACAACAGCAAGCTGCTGAAAACTGCCCCGGCGAGCTGGCAGGATCTGCTTGACGGTAAATTCAAAAATAAACTCCAGTATTCCACGCCAGGTCAGGCCGCTGACGGCACGGCGGTGATGCTGCAGGCTTTCCACAGCTTCGGCAGTAAAGATGCCGGTTTTGCGTATCTCGGCAAGCTGCAGGCCAATAACGTCGGGCCATCTGCCTCTACCGGCAAGCTAACCGCGCTGGTTAATAAAGGTGAAATCTACGTCGCTAACGGCGACCTGCAAATGAACCTCGCGCAGATGGAACGTAACCCGAACGTGAAAATCTTCTGGCCGGCCAACGACAAAGGCGAGCGCAGCGCGCTGGCCATCCCTTATGTCATTGGCCTGGTCCAGGGGGCGCCGCAGAGTGAAAATGGTAAAAAGCTGATTAACTTCCTGCTGAGTAAAGAAGCGCAGACTCGCGTCAGCGAACTCTCCTGGGGAATGCCAGTACGCAGCGACGTGACGCCTAGCGACGAACATTACAAGGCCGCCACTGCCGCGTTAGAAGGCGTGCAGAGCTGGCAGCCAAATTGGGATGACGTAGCCGTTTCGCTGTCGGCAGATATTAGCCGTTGGCACAAAGTGACCGAAAGCGAGTAAGCCTGATGCTGATGAAAACGACTGCCGTTCACGTCCCTGCATCGCAGGGGACATCGGGGATAGTCCTCGACTCGCTGCGCGTTGCGTATCACGGCAACGTGGTGCTTAAACCGCTCTCTTTGACGATTGAACCTGGCGAAGTGCTGGCGCTGATTGGCCCATCAGGATCTGGAAAAACGACGGTGCTGCGTGCGGTTGCGGGCTTTGTGCAACCTGCAGGCGGTCGTATTCTGATTGGCGATACGGACGTCACCCATCTGCCACCCTATAAACGCGGGTTGGCGATGGTGGTGCAGAACTACGCCTTGTTCCCGCATCTGAAAGTGGAAGACAACGTCGCTTTTGGCCTGCGTGCGCAGAAGCAGCCAAAGGCGCTAATTAATGAGCGTGTAACGCAGGCGCTGAAAACGGTTGGCATGAGTGATTACGCCGCCCGTTATCCGCATCAACTTTCCGGCGGCCAGCAGCAACGCGTGGCCATCGCCCGCGCGATTGCCGTGCGCCCGCGCGTGCTGTTGCTGGATGAACCACTGTCAGCGCTGGACGCACAGATTCGTCATAATATGGTGGAAGAAATCGCCTGTCTTCACCGTGAGCTGCCGGAGCTCACTATTCTCTACGTCACCCACGATCAAACGGAAGCGCTCACCCTGGCCGATAAAATCGGCATTATGAAGGATGGCTCGCTGATTGCTCACGGCGAAACCCGCGCGCTGTATCAGCATCCGCCCAATCGTTTTGCCGCCGAATTCTTAGGTCGCGCCAATATTCTCTCCGCCATCGCGCTGGGGATAACGGAGGCTCCGGGGCTGGTGGACGTCAGCTGCGGCGGTGCGGTGATTCGCGCGTTCAGCCGGGGCAGCCACCACGGTTACAACAAACTGCTGTGCATTCGTCCTCAGCACCTCAGCCTGACACCGCGTTCGGCCTACAGCAACCGCTTCAACGCCACACTGCAATCGGTGCACTGGCAGGGCGATTTAACCCATCTGCTGTGTGACGTTGCTGGCGAAACGGTGCGAATGGTGTTGACGCATGTCAATCCGCTGCCGCGCGTGGGCGACAAGCTGGCGCTGTGGTTCGAACCGGATGATGCGGTCCTGATTGAGGTATAACCATGTCACTCATTTTACCTCTGGAAAAACCGGCGCTTAACCTACGCCCACTGCTGTGGCTGCTGCTCCCGTTGCTGGTGCTGGCGACGCTGTTTTTCTGGCCTCTGTCGCTCATCGTTGAACAGGCGCTACGCGGTGCTAATGGCGAGATCGGGCTCGAGACCTTCCGCCAGGTGGTCGACTCGAAACGCTTTGTCGGCGCGTTGCTGAACACGTTGCAAATCGCCTTTTTCGCCACCGCCGGTTGCCTGCTGCTGGGCAGCGTGATGTCGCTGATTCTGGTGTTTATTCCTTTCCCCGGCAGCGAGTTGATTGGTCGGGTCGTCGATACTTTTATTGCGCTGCCGACCTTCCTGATTACGGTGGCGTTCACCTTTATTTATGGGTCAGCGGGTCTGCTCAACGGTACGCTGATGAGCCTGTTTGCCTTTGAGCTACCGCCGGTGGATTTTCTCTACTCGATGCAGGGCGTCATTCTGGCGGAGATCACGGTGTTCACTCCGCTGGTGATGCGGCCACTGATGGCCGCGCTGCGGCAAATTGATAAAAGCCAGCTAGAGGCAGCCAGCATTCTGGGGGCGCCCCCGTTACGGGTGATTGGGCAGGTGATTTTCCCGGCGGCGCTACCGGCGCTGATGGCTGGTGGCAGCCTGTGCCTGCTGAGCCTGTGCCTGCTGTTGACCACTAACGAGTTTGGCATCGTACTGTTTATTGGCGCGAAAGGGGTTAACACCCTGCCGATGATGGTTTACAGCAAAGCGATTCTGGAGTCCGACTATACGGTCGCCTGCATGATTGCGTTGATTAACATTGTCTTGTCGCTGGGGCTGTTCTCCCTCTATCGCCTGGCGGCATCGCGTACCGGCGTAAGGAGCCAGCCATGCTAATTTGGTCACCTAAAGGACGCGCAGCGGCGGGCGTTGTGGCTAGCGTACTGTTTATCGTGTTCTTTTTCCTGCCGCTGGCGGTGATTCTAATGTCCAGCCTTAGCCAGCAGTGGAGCGGTATTCTGCCGAGTGGCTTCACGCTGAACCACTTTGTTAACGCTCTGCACGGTGCGGCATGGGATGCCCTACTTGCCAGCCTCACGATTGGCTTTTGCGCCAGCCTGTTTGCGCTGCTTTGCGGCGTTTGGGCGGCGCTGGCGCTGCGTCAATATGGGGTGAAAACGCAGAAATGGTTAAGTATGGTGTTCTATCTGCCGAGTGCGATTCCGTCAGTGTCCGTGGGTCTGGGCATTCTGGTTGCTTTCAGCCAGGTGCCATTGCAAATGAACGGCACCCTATGGATTGTGCTGACAGCGCACTTTGTGCTGATTTCCGCCTTTACCTTCAGTAACGTGTCGACCGGACTGGCGCGCATTTCCGCCGATATTGAAAACGTCGCGTCGAGTCTGGGGGCATCGCCCTGGTATCGTCTGCGTCACGTGACGTTGCCGTTATTGATGCCGTGGATGGTGTCAGCGCTGGCGCTGAGTTTATCGCTCTCCATGGGGGAGTTGGGCGCGACGATGATGATTTATCCGCCGGGCTGGACGACGCTGCCGGTAGCTATCTTTAGCCTGACCGACCGTGGAAATATTGCCGACGGCGCGGCGCTGACTATTGTGCTGGTGGCCATTACGCTGCTGCTGATGATGAAGCTGGAGCGCATTGCAAAACGGTTGGGGCAGAAATAAAACGGTAGGCCGGGTAGGACATAGCCGCCACCCGGCAAAGGAATTACGGACGATACGCTTTCACGTTTTCAAAGCCCTGCTCGCGCAGATAGAGAGCCTGCAGGCGGCTCATTACCCCGCGCTCGCACCACAGCAGCCAGGTTTTGCTCTGATCGAGGTCGCCAAATTTAGTGCTCAGCTTGTAGAACGGCAGCGAAACGACGTCCACACCTTCCACTTTCAGCGGCTTGTCATCCTGCTCATCCACAGAACGGATATCCAGAATCACGTCGTTCGGGCCGAAACCGCTCACGGTTTCTACTTCCACCACCTCCTGCTGGGTCTGCTGGGCGATTTCACGAATATCGACGTTGTTCGCTTCTTCTACCACCTTATCGAGAATACTGAAGTCGAAATTTTCTTCTTCGGCTTCAATTTTCGCTTTAATGGCTTTCACCGTCGGACTTTTTGAAATCACGCCACAGTATTCCGGCATCGTACGGGCAAAATCTTCCGTACCAATCTGGCGCGCCAGGTTGATAATGTGCTCTTTATCGTAAGAGATCAGCGGGCGCAGGATCAGCGTGTCAGACACGTTATCGATCAAGCGCAAGTTGGTTAGCGTCTGGCTGGATACCTGGCCCAGCGCTTCGCCGGTCACCAGCGCCTGTACGCCGTAACGTTCCGCCACTTTCGACGCCGCGCGTACCATCATACGTTTGAGCACCACGCCCATCTGGCCGTCGTCAACTTTCTCCAGAATCTCGCCGACCACCGGTTCGAAGTTAATCGCCACAAAACGCACGCGATGGGAGCTGCCAAAGCGGTTCCACAGGTAATGCGCCACCTGGCGAACGCCGATTTCATGCGCCGCGCCGCCAAGGTTAAAGAAGCAGTAGTGTACGCGACAGCCGCGACGCATCAGCATATAGCTGGAGACGCCGGAGTCAAAACCGCCGGAGATCAGCGACAGCACATCTTCCTGGGTGCCAATCGGGAAACCACCAATACCTTCATAACGCCCTTTGATCAGCAGCAGGCGATCATCTTCCACTTCCAGATGCACCGTCACATCCGGGTTAGTGAGCTTCACGCGCGCCGATTCAATATGCTGATTTAATCCGCCGCCAACATAGCGCTCCACTTCAATGGAGCTAAACTCATGCTTACCGCGACGTTTTACCCGCACGCAGAAGGTTTTGCCTTCAAGCTGTTCGCGATACTGCGCCAACGCTTTCTCGAAAATGTCGTGCATATCGGTGAACGGCACATCTTCGACTTCAAGAATATGGTGAATCCCCGGGATGCGGGTCAGCGCGTCGCGAATCGCCAGACGCTGGTTTTCATCTTTGGCGCGAACTTCAATGTTATCCCAGTGACGGACAACCGCGAGGGTCTCATCGTAGTGCTTTAAAACGTTACGGATGTTCCCGGTTAAAATTTTTATAAAGCGCAAACGCACAGATTGGCTTTTGATAGTGATTTCCGGGAACAATTTAATGATAAACTTCATGGCGGCAATGGTTCTTTAGCAAGCTATCTAAGGCTTGTCGTGGAGAAATAGTATAGCAGCCCATACCTACGGCTGCATCCAGGCGCGGAAGTATATCACTATCACGGACATCTTGCGCATTTCCCCTTACCATTGCGCGTTATTTGCTTATCAGTGTGAGTCCGTTACCATAGACTTGTGCTGCCATTACAGAGAGTCAAACAGTCATCATGCCGAAGAAAAATGAGGCGCCCGCCAGCTTTGAAACTGCGCTGAGCGAGCTGGAACATATTGTTACCCGCCTGGAAAGCGGCGATTTGCCGCTGGAAGACGCGCTGAATGAATTCGAGCGCGGCGTACAACTGGCGCGTCAGGGGCAGGCAAAACTGCAGCAGGCGGAACAGCGCGTGCAAATTTTGCTGTCTGATAATGAAGAGGCTTCACCTGAGCCTTTTATCGCGGATAATGAGTAAATGGACTTTACGCAGCAGCTACAGGCTTGCGTAACGCAAGCGAATCAGGCGCTGAGCCGTTTTATCGCGCCACTGCCCTTTCAGAACACTCCCGTGGTCGAAGCCATGCAGTATGGCGCATTATTAGGCGGTAAACGCCTGCGGCCATTTCTGGTTTACGCCACCGGTCAAATGTTTGGCGTCAGTACGGCAACGCTGGATGCGCCAGCTGCGGCGGTCGAATGCATTCATGCCTATTCGCTGATCCATGACGACCTGCCAGCAATGGACGATGACGATTTGCGTCGCGGCCTGCCGACTTGCCATATTAAATTTGGCGAAGCCAACGCAATCCTGGCGGGAGACGCGTTGCAAACGCTGGCGTTTGCCATTCTCAGCGACGCGCCGATGCCGGAAGTCACCGATCGCGATCGTATCGCGATGATCGCCGAACTGGCGAACGCCAGCGGCATCGCCGGTATGTGCGGCGGTCAGGCATTGGATCTGGCGGCAGAAGGCCAGCGGATCACTCTGGACGCGCTGGAACGTATTCATCGCCATAAGACCGGCGCGCTCATTCGCGCCGCCGTTAGACTTGGCGCGTTGAGCGCGGGCGATAAAGGACGGAATACTCTGCCGATACTTGACCGCTATGCAGAGAGTATCGGCCTTGCCTTCCAGGTTCAGGATGACATTCTGGATGTGGTGGGCGATACTGCAACGTTAGGTAAACGTCAGGGCGCAGACCAGCAGCTTGGCAAAAGTACCTACCCTGCACTTCTGGGTCTTGAGCAAGCCCGGAATAAAGCCCGGGACCTGATAGAGGACGCCCGTCAGTCGTTACATCAGCTGGCCGCGCAATCACTGGACACCTCGGCACTGGAAGCGCTAGCGAACTACATAATCCAGCGTGATAAATAAACCCCATATCCAATGAGCTTGCGATGAGTTTTGATATAGCCAAATACCCTACCCTGGCATTGGTCGACTCCACCCAGGAGTTACGACTGTTACCGAAAGAGAGTCTGCCGAAACTCTGCGACGAGCTACGCCGCTACTTACTCGACAGCGTAAGCCGTTCCAGCGGGCACTTCGCTTCCGGGCTGGGCACGGTAGAACTTACCGTGGCGCTGCATTATGTCTACAACACCCCGTTTGACCAGCTAATCTGGGATGTTGGTCACCAGGCTTATCCACATAAAATCCTTACCGGTCGTCGCGACAAAATCGGCACCATTCGCCAGAAAGGCGGTCTGCATCCGTTCCCGTGGCGCGGAGAAAGCGAATACGATGTGCTGAGCGTTGGGCATTCCTCCACCTCCATCAGCGCCGGTATCGGTATTGCCGTGGCGGCGGAGAAAGAAGGCAAAGATCGCCGCACCGTCTGTGTGATTGGCGACGGCGCCATCACCGCCGGTATGGCGTTTGAAGCAATGAATCACGCAGGCGATATCCGACCCGACATGCTGGTCATTCTGAACGACAATGAAATGTCGATTTCGGAAAACGTCGGCGCGCTCAACAACCATCTGGCGCAGCTACTTTCCGGTAAACTTTACTCTTCTCTGCGCGAAGGCGGAAAAAAGGTCTTCTCCGGCGTACCGCCAATTAAAGAACTGCTCAAGCGTACCGAAGAACATATTAAAGGCATGGTTGTGCCGGGCACACTGTTCGAAGAGCTGGGCTTTAACTACATCGGGCCGGTCGATGGTCACGATGTCATGGGGCTTATCAGCACATTGAAGAACATGCGCGACCTGAAAGGCCCGCAGTTCCTGCATATCATGACCAAGAAAGGCCGCGGCTATGAGCCCGCGGAAAAAGATCCGATCACTTTCCATGCGGTGCCTAAATTTGATCCTTCCAGCGGATGTTTGCCGAAAAGCAGCGGCGGTCTGCCAGGCTATTCAAAAATCTTCGGTGACTGGCTGTGTGAAACTGCCGCCAAAGACAGCAAGCTGATGGCGATCACCCCGGCAATGCGCGAAGGTTCCGGCATGGTGGAATTTTCACGTAAATTCCCGGATCGCTATTTTGACGTCGCCATCGCCGAGCAGCATGCCGTCACCTTCGCCGCAGGTCTGGCGATTGGCGGCTATAAGCCCGTCGTGGCGATCTACTCTACTTTCCTGCAACGCGCCTACGATCAGGTCATCCATGACGTCGCTATCCAGAAACTGCCGGTCATGTTCGCCATCGATCGCGCCGGTATCGTTGGCGCGGATGGGCAAACACACCAGGGCGCGTTCGATCTCTCCTATCTGCGCTGCATCCCGGATATGGTGATCATGACGCCAAGCGACGAAAACGAATGTCGCCAGATGTTATTTACCGGGTATCACTATAACGACGGCCCGACGGCAGTACGTTATCCACGCGGTAATGCGCAGGGCGTGGCGCTAACCCCGCTGGAAAAACTGCCTATTGGTAAAGGCCTTGTGAAGCGTCATGGCGAAAAACTGGCGATTCTGAACTTTGGCACCTTAATGCCTGAGGCGGCGAAAGTCGCCGAAGCGCTGAACGCCACGCTGGTCGACATGCGCTTTGTTAAGCCGCTGGACGACACGCTAATTCTGGAGATGGCCGCGCAGCATGACGCGCTGGTGACGCTGGAAGAGAACGCCATTATGGGCGGCGCTGGCAGCGGCGTAAACGAAGTGCTAATGGCCCATCGTAAACCTGTACCTGTGCTGAATATCGGTCTTCCGGATTTCTTTATCCCGCAAGGAACGCAGGAAGAAGCCCGCGCGGAACTGGGGCTTGACGCCGCAGGCATTGAAGCCAAAATCAAGGCCTGGCTGGCATAATCTCCTCTTTGCTCCTGCTATGCTTGAAGAGTGACGGGTATAACAGGAGCGGAGTCATGCAATACAACACGTTAGGAAATACCGATCTTCGGGTGTCCCGCCTTTGTCTGGGCTGTATGACATTCGGCGAGCCGAGTCGCGGCAATCACGCCTGGACGCTTCCCGAAGAGAGCAGCCGTCCCATCATCAAGCGCGCCCTTGAGGGCGGCATTAACTTTTTTGATACCGCCAACAGCTACTCCGACGGCAGCAGCGAAGAGATTGTCGGCCGCGCGCTGCGTGATTTCGCCCGGCGCGACGAGGTGGTGGTAGCGACGAAAGTCTTCCATCGCGTCGGCGATCTGCCGGAAGGATTGTCCCGCGCGCAAATCCTGCGCTCTATTGACGATAGCCTCACCCGTCTGGGAATGGAGTATGTCGATATCCTGCAAATCCACCGCTGGGATTACACCACGCCGATAGAAGAGACTCTGGAAGCGCTAAACGACGTGGTGAAGGCGGGTAAAGCCCGCTATATCGGCGCTTCCTCAATGCACGCCTCACAATTTGCCCAAGCGCTGGCGCTACAAAAACAACACGGCTGGGCGCCGTTTGTCACCATGCAGGATCACTATAACCTGATCTACCGCGAGGAAGAGCGTGAGATGCTACCGCTGTGCTGGCAGGAAGGCGTCGCCGTGATTCCGTGGAGTCCGCTGGCGCGCGGGCGCTTAACTCGCCCCTGGGGAGAAACCACGGCCCGGCTGGTCTCGGATGACGTGGGCAAAAATTTATACGCTGAAAGCGATAAAAATGATGCGCAAATAGCGGAACGGCTGGCTGGCGTCAGCAAGGCGCTTGGCGCAACGCGAGCGCAGGTCGCGCTGGCCTGGCTACTCAGTAAACGAGGCGTCGCCGCGCCGATTATCGGCGCTTCGCGTGAAGAGCAGTTAGATGAGTTGCTGAATGCCGTTGATTTAACGCTCAAACCGGAGCAGATTGCTGAACTCGAAACGCCGTACAAACAGCATCCGGTGGTGGGATTTAAATAATCTGCCATTGCCCGATGGCGCGGCGCTTATCGGGCCTGCGAAATCGACATATTGTTCGGGGATAGGCCGGATAAGGCGTTTACGCCGCCATCCGGCAAACCCTTTAAATAATACCGAGCGGCCAGTGATGACCGATAAAATACAGTATGCCGGCGGATATCACGCCGGCGACGATATCATCGATCATAATTCCCATGCCGCCGTGCACGTTGCGATCAAACCAACGGATCGGCCAGGGTTTCCACATATCCAGAATGCGGAAAATAACGAACCCGGCAGCCACCCACTGCCAGTCCGTCGTCGGCAACGCCATCAGCGTTATCCACATACCGATAAATTCATCCCAGACAATACTGCCGTGGTCGTGTACGCCCATATCTTTCGCCGTCTGATGGCAAAGATAAACGCCAATGCAGATCCCAAACATCACGACCAGCGAATAAAGCTGCCACGGCAGAAACGTCATCAAATACCAGAAGGGGATCGCCGCCAGCGAGCCCATCGTGCCCGGCACCACGGGGCTCAGCCCGCTGCCAAAGCCGGTAGCGAGCAGGTGCCACGGATTGCGCAAATTCAGGCGACTTTTCGCAACATCTTTATGGCGTGGCAAAATGGTCATATCCTTTCCAGTCAAAAGTGACAGGTTCTCCGTCACGCACAAAGGCGATCCCTTCGATATCCGCCGTCATTTGCCCGATACAGGTAAACGGCACGCCCAGATGACCAAGCGCGACATCCAGCGCGCCACGGTTCAGCTCCGGGACGGTAAAGCACAGTTCATAATCTTCGCCGCCGGATAACATCCAGCGAAGCTTTTGTTCGGGATCATTGGCATGTCCCCACAGTTCTTCGGAGTCAGGCAGCGCCTCCAAATCGATTCGCGCGCCGCAGTTGCTGGCTTGCAGAATGTGACCAAGATCGGAGATCAAACCGTCGGAAAGATCGATCGCTGAACTGGCGAGATCGCGTAGCGCCTGCCCTTGTAAAATACGCGGCGTCGGGCGCAGATGGCGTTTGACCAGATAGTCGGCATCCCCCCAGCTTCCCACGCGAAAATCACCCCGTAGAATCGCCAGCCCGGCAGCGCTATCGCCCAACGTGCCAGTAACATAAATCCAGTCGCCCGGTTTTGCGCCAGAACGTTTCAACGCCCGACCGACTGGCACAAGGCCATGAATACCTAGCGTCATCGACAGCGGGCCGCACGTGGTATCGCCGCCAATGAGCTGCATGTCGTAGTAATCCAGTTGTTCAAACAGGCTGTCGCTGAACGCGGCAAGCCACGCCTCATCGACGTCAGGAAGCGTGAGCGCCAGCGTTAACCATGCCGGATCGGCGCCCATCGCCGCCAGATCGCTTAAATTCACCGCCAGCGCTTTATACGCCAGATCGGCAGGATCGATATCGGGTAAGAAATGGATGCCCGCCACCAGCGTATCGGTACTGATCGCCAGGGTCTGTTTTTCAGGAATATTCAGGAGCGCGCAATCGTCGCCAATACCGGTTTCAACATCAAGACGAGAGCTTTTTACACGGTCAAAATAACGGGCAATCAGGGAAAACTCGCCACATGCCATACGTTATGCCTCAGCAGAAAAAAAGAAAAGGCCGGAGACGGCGGGTATCGATCGCCCGCTATCTTTCCGGCCTGTGAATCACTTTTTGTTGGGACGAATCACCGGAGCTGCTTTATCCAGTACGCCGTTGACGAATTTGTGGCTGTCTTCAGCGCCAAAGGTTTTCGCCAGTTCAATCGCTTCGTTGATGGCCACTTTATAAGGCACATCGCTGCGTTTTGACAGCTCAAACAACGCAATACGCAGCACGGCTTTTTCAACCTGTCCCAGCTCTTCAAGCAGGCGGGACAGATACGGTTTCATTAAACCATCCAGGTACGCGCTGTTAGTCGCCACCCCGGATAGCAGTTCACAGAAATAGAGAACGTCGACGTCTTTTACGTCCTGTTCCGCCAGGAACTGGTATTCAACATCAGCGATGTCGTTCTGGGACAACTGCCAGGAGTAAAGCGCCTGGACGGCACACTCACGGGCGCGGCGACGAGCAGCAGGTTTCACGGAATTCCCCTTACAAAAAATCAGGCCTTAATGGCTTTCAATACATTAATCATTTCAAGCGCGGTCAGCGCAGCTTCTGCGCCTTTATTACCGGCTTTTGTACCAGCACGTTCGATGGCTTGTTCAATACTCTCGGTGGTCAGAACACCAAAGGCTACCGGCACGCCGCTGTCCTGGGCAACGCTTGCCAGGCCATTGCTGGCGCCGCCTGCCACATATTCAAAGTGCGCAGTCCCCCCGCGAATCACGGTTCCCAGCGCAACCACGGCGTCGTATTTACCGCTTTTCGCCAGCGCTTCGGTCGCCAGCGGCAGTTCATAGGCGCCAGGCACCCACACTACGGTAATATTATCATCTTTTACCTGACCAATACGCGTCAGGGCATCAACCGCGCCATCCAGCAGGCTGTCGTTGATAAACTGATTGAAACGCGCAATAGTGATGGCGACACGAGCGTCAGGGGCTGCAACGTTAGCTTTAATAATGTTCATATTCTCTCTTCCAGGGTTCATTTGGCCCCGCAGGGGGGCGGATTTTATCATAATAATTTGAGCGCTGCTCCCCTTTCGACGGGAGAACTCATGCGCTCACCATATGCAGGCAAACATCCGGGCCGACATGACGTATTTCGCTGAAGGTAAATTGCGGCGCGTCGGCGAGCTTCTCAAGCCCCGGCAATTCGCATAATCCCCGCGCCTGGGTTCCCAACAATTTAGGCGCGACATAGACAATCAGTTCATCCACCAGCCCGGCTTGCAGCAACGCGCCCGCCAGTCCCGGTCCGGCTTCAACCCATATGCTATTAATCTGCTGCCTGCCTAACTGCATCATCAGCACAACCAGATCCAAATGTCCGTTGTGCGCCGGCACGCTGATAGTACGAACCGAATCGGGCCACGCGCGGCTATCTTCCTGGGTACGCGCAATCCACGTTTCGCCAGGCTGCTGCACAATACGATGCGCAGGCGTTACCCGGTTTTGGCTGTCGATAACAATTCGCACCGGCTGGCGCAGATTTTCCTGCGGGTAAGACGCCTGCGTAGAGGCGTCTAACTCCGCCCAACGCACCGTCAAGGCCGGATCGTCAGCCAATACCGTCGCGCTACTGGTTAAGATAGCGTGACTTTGCGCACGCAAGCGCTGAACGTCGCGCCGGGCCTGCGGCGAGGTGATCCACTGGCTTTCGCCGCTGGCCATCGCCGTCCGTCCGTCGACGGAGGCGCCCAGTTTAAGCTGAAGATAAGGGAATCCGGTACGCATCCGTTTGAGGAAGCCTTTATTGAGCGCCTCCGCTTCACTCATCATTAACCCGTGGCTGACCGCAATACCCGCCTGTTGCAGGCGATACAGTCCGCGCCCGGCGACCTGTGGGTTCGGGTCCTGCATCGCGGCGACCACGCGCGCGACGCCAGCCGCAATCAGCGCATCGCAACATGGCGGCGTTCGCCCATGATGGCTACAGGGTTCAAGCGTGACATAGGCGGTTGCGCCTTTGGCTTTTGCGCCCGCCATCCGCAGCGCATGGACCTCGGCGTGCGGCTCTCCGGCGCGCTGGTGATAACCTTCGCCGACGATGTCGCCATTGTTAACAATGACACAGCCGACATTAGGGTTCGGGTGAGTGGTGAAACGTCCACGCTGCGCCAGTTTGAGCGCTCGCGCCATGTAAAACTCATCCTGCATGGCTTAGTCCTGTAGGCGAGCGATTTCTTCGCCAAAGTCTTTGATATCTTCGAAACTGCGATAGACGGAGGCAAAGCGAATATACGCGACTTTATCGAGTTTTTTCAGCTGCTCCATGACCAGGTTGCCAATCATCTTGCTGGGAACTTCACGCTCCCCAGTGGCACGTAATTGTGACTTAATATGGTTCAATGCCATTTCAACATCATCTGCGCTGACGGGTCTTTTTTCCAGCGCTCTCAACATGCCGCTACGCAGCTTATCCTCATTAAAGGGTTCGCGCACATCGTTGCTTTTTATCACGCGCGGCATGACCAGTTCAGCCACTTCAAAGGTCGTAAAGCGTTCATTACACACCAGACACTGCCGACGGCGGCGCACGGACGAGCCCTCGCCTACAAGACGAGAGTCAATGACTTTGGTATCTACGGCGAAACAAAATGGGCAATGCATACGGCGTCCTGACCAGATGATTTAGAAAACACTATTTTACCCTGAACTGGCGCGACAACAAAGGCGGAGCGCTTTTGAGATAAAGGATCGGTGCCTTTGTGCGTATAGCGCACTACCATTACGCTATCGGACCACGAAGGAAATCATCGACATGACAAGACGTTACCTAAGAATTCTCCTGGTGGGAAGTCTCTTGAGCCTGACCGCCTGCGCGCCGCAGAGCGAAGTTCGCCAGATGCATCAAAGCATTAGCACCCTGAATAAAGAGATGACCCAACTGAATCAGGAAACGGTAAAAATTACCCAACAAAATAAGCTGAATGCGGAGTCAACCCGCGGCGTCTATTTGTTGCCTGGCGCCAATACGCCTGCCCGGCTGGAGAGCCAGATCGGTACGCTACGTATGACATTGCTGGAAATTACGCCTGTCGCAGACGGCGCTCACGCAACGTTACACATTCAGGGCGAGTCCCGCGATCCGCTGCCGGCATTCAGCGCTACCGTAGAGTACGGGCAACTTCAGGGCACTACGGAGAACTATCAGGAGGTGAATGCACAGAGCCTTCTGGTAAATGCCCCTGCCAGCTTGCTGGCGCCCAGTGATGTCAATATTTCGTTACCGTTGAAGGGGATCACACCGGCGCAGTTAGGCTTCATTCGCATCCATGATATTCAGCCTGTTAATCAATAAACGTTCTGGCGGAGCGTTTTGTGCGTTCCGCAACATCCCCCGCGCGACTTTTGTTGCCCTACTGACATTTCCGTCATTTATGACATGGATTGGTAATATTCATGAAAGATAGTACTGTCGCCGCGTCTAAAATGCGCAAACGTGAACGCAATCGATTACGTAAATGATAGATATGTGAAACAAGACATATTTTTGTGAGCAATGATTTTTATAATAGGCTCCGCAGAAACACGAAATATTTAGAAACGCAAATTGCGTTCTTTTCACTCCCGCAAGGGATTTCAAACAGTGGCATACATATGAAAAAAACTTTACTCGCAGTCAGCGCAGCGCTGGCGCTCACCTCATCTTTTACTGCTAACGCAGCAGAAAATGATCAGCCGCAGTATTTGTCCGACTGGTGGCACCAGAGCGTAAACGTGGTAGGCAGCTACCATACCCGTTTCTCGCCGAAATTGAACAACGACGTCTATCTGGAATATGAAGCATTTGCCAAAAAAGACTGGTTTGATTTCTACGGCTATATCGATATTCCCAAAACCTTTGATTGGGGTAACGGCAACGATAAAGGTATCTGGTCCGACGGTTCTCCGCTGTTCATGGAAATCGAACCGCGTTTCTCGATTGATAAGCTGACCGGCGCAGACCTGAGCTTCGGCCCGTTTAAAGAGTGGTATTTCGCCAACAACTACATCTACGATATGGGCGATAACAAAGCCAGCCGCCAGAGCACATGGTATATGGGTCTGGGGACCGATATCGACACAGGCCTGCCGATGGGTCTGTCGCTGAACGTGTATGCGAAATATCAGTGGCAAAACTACGGCGCGTCCAATGAAAACGAATGGGACGGCTACCGTTTCAAAGTGAAATACTTCGTCCCCATCACCGATCTGTGGGGCGGTAAACTGAGCTATATCGGCTTTACCAACTTTGACTGGGGATCTGATTTAGGCGACGATCCGAACCGTACCAGCAACTCCATCGCTTCCAGCCATATCCTGGCGCTGAACTACGATCACTGGCACTACTCGGTCGTTGCGCGTTACTTCCATAACGGCGGACAGTGGCAGAATGGCGCAAAACTGAACTGGGGCGACGGCGATTTCAGCGCGAAATCTACCGGCTGGGGCGGCTACCTGGTCGTGGGTTACAACTTCTAAACCTGCAAAAAAAGGCCAGAGGTCGTCTTCTGGCCCGTTTCGGGCGCATGCTGCCATGCGGCGGCGAGTCGCGCCCACTTCACATTACTTCCGGCGATGCCACCAGCCTAAAAACAGACCTGTCGCAATCCCGACCAGCGTTGGTGCCGCCAGATCGTGCCAGATAGTAATGCTCAACTCTGTGAGCGTCATATTGCCGCCTTTGTTGCAATGGCAACGGTTCGCGGCTATCCTCAACTTGTCTAGGGTCAAGTTAGCCCCCGTAATGTTGCCGGTGAATACCGAACAATGTGCGGGGGTTTTCTCTTTCCAGCGACAAGGCCACCGGGGATCAAGCCCCCGCAACATTGCGCCTCACCGGGTTGCCCCGGCTTACCGCTGATTCTACTCTGCTCGCCAGTATCGGCAGGACTTAAAAACAAAAAAATCCCAACCTTGCGATCGGGATTCCAGTGACAATGTATGCGTTACAGGACGTTTGGGGCTGGCGACAAACTCCGGGGCTGAAAAAATGTCGGATTGCATCCGATCTACGAAAACCAATAGTTCATTTATATTGCGGATTCCGTTGGGTGGAGCGAAGCGTAACCTAACATTCAACAGCACCAACAACTTTGTCAGCAGCCTGCTTATTTCTTTTTGTTCATCATCGCTTTCAGATCGGCAAACGGGTTATAAGTCGCCTCGCCGACATCTTTTTGCGCATCTTCCCCGGCAATGACCGTCGAACCGTACTGATCGGCTTCGGTATATTTAGAATGCTCATGATCGTGGCAGTAGAGGCACAATAGCTCCCAGTTGCTGCCGTCTTCCGGATTATTGGTGTGGTCATGATCGATATGATGCACCGTCAGCTCACGCAGATTTGAATACACAAACTCACGGGAACAACGTCCGCATACCCACGGAAACAGCTTCAGCGCTTTTTCACGATAGCCGCTTTCCAGGCGCGCATAGTTTTTGGGGATGATAGCCATAATCAACAGGTACCTGAATAATACAAAGGGTTATGCGCAGTTTCCCGCGAAGCCGGGCTTTTAGCAATGATTCTGTGCAACTTATATATCCAGGTAAGGAAGGCTATTTCAGGCAAACTGATGACCAATCAACCCGTTTTACAAGCGTTGGAGTTATCGCTATCACATCTTACGGCATTTTTTCGTGCTCAACTTTACGCAAAAAATCACGCAAAGAACGGTCGATTGTTTCACGAAATCGCCGGTTAAGCGGAGTAATTTGTAAACAGCGATCGAGGCGAAAACACCGATAGTCTTCCCGTCTCTCACACCAGGCAACCAGTAGCCAGTGCTCTCCCCAGAAAAACAATCCCAGAGGTTGTATATCCCGCGAAGAGAGATGCCCCGCTTCATCACGATAATGTAGCGCCAACACCTGCTGCGCCGAAACGGCCTGATGGATAAGATCAAACGCGCTGCGCGAATGTGGAGATGTACCCAAATCCGGAGCGTAAATCCGTGTCTGCTCCGCTTTACGACGGCTCTCTTCCGGTAAAATAGCCAACACTTTTTCCTGGGCGGATTCAAGCTCGCGCGATAGCGAATCGCCGCCCCAGGTTTTCAATAACCGTATAGCCACCATCAGTGCTTCCGATTCACGATGGGTAAGCATCAAGGGCGGCAGATCAAAACCCGCCATTAAACGGTATCCGCTCCCCGCTTCACCTTCGACAGGCACACCGGATAACGACAGATCGCGAATATCGCGATAAATCGTCCGTTCAGAAACCGCAAGCCGCTGTGCCAACAGCGCTGCCGTCGTCAGTCGTCTACCCCGCAAAATTTGCACGATCTGAAACAAACGGTCAGCGCGTCTGGTCATATTGACTCTCTACATTTAGCAAATATCACGCAGGTTGATGTAAACCTATTCGGTTACCTTCGCTGTCAATAAACAACGCGATGGTTCCAATGTCATCTCCGGGAACCATGGGTTCCAGAACACACTTGCCACCAGCAAGGACGACACGTTCAATCGAGGCTAACAAATCGGCGGTATGCAGATAAATAACGACTCCCTGCGCAACTGGAGCGACATCATCCTGCTTTATCAGCGCTCCGCCGGGTCCGGGTTCAGCATACGGGAATACGGCCAGGTCCGCCCCATCCATGGTTTCCCGACGTAACGATATCTGCATCACTTGCTCATAAAAGGCGATTGCACGCGCCATATCAGTAACTGGAATTTCAAACCAGTTAATCAAGTTTTTCATACATCCTCCTGCGTGTGTGGATTAATTCATGAGGAGTGTATGACAGGGCTCCTGACAGCATACTGTCAGTAATGTTTATCGTCATGGTACATAAAAAAAATCCCGATCGTATGACCGGGATTCAGATAACACTTAAATACGTGTTTACGGCAGAATGGACGGCTGATCCGCCCCTTCTTTTTCGACTTTCTGCTGCAGCATATGCTCGCGCTTCATACCGAGTTTCAGCGCCAGCGCCGATGCGACATAGATAGAAGATGCCGTACCAATAGAGACACCGATCAGCATCGTCAGCGAGAAGCCTTCCAGTACCGGACCGCCGAAGAGGTACAGCATCAGAATTACCACTAACGTCGTACCGGAGGTAATCAACGTACGGTGTAGCGTCTGGGTCAGCGACACGTTAAAGATTTCGTAAGGCGTCCCGCGACGGATTTTGCGGAAGTTTTCACGAATACGGTCGGAGACCACGATACTGTCGTTCAGCGAGTAACCGATCACCGACATCAACGATGCCACAATGGTCAGGTCAATCTCGATATGGAAAAGCGACAGTATCCCCAGCGTAATGATCACGTCGTGCGCCAGCGCGATGACCACCCCTGCCGCCAGTCGCCACTCAAAGCGGAAACCGACATAAACGAGGATAGAGATCAACGCCACCAGCAGCGCCATAGCGCCGGTTTGCGCCAGATCGGCGCCCACGCTTGGCCCCACGAATTCAATACGCTTCACGGCCGCGTTCTGGTTGGTGGCTTCATTAATGATCGTCACCACTTTGCTACCCAGTACCTGACCGCCGGTTTCACCTTCGGTTGGCGGCATACGCACCATAATGTCGTGACTGCTGCCAAAGTTCTGCAACTGCGGCTCTTCATAGCCCGCTTTTTGCAGCGCTTCGCGCATCACGTCCATTTCAGCCGGTTTTTCCAGCGTGATTTCAATTACCGTACCACCGGTGAAATCCAGCCCCCAGTTAAACCCGCGTACGCCCATAATGACAATAGCCGCGATCAGCAACAGCCCGGAGATGCCGAATGCCCAGAAGTCCCAGCGCATAAAGTCATAGACTTTACGGCCGTGGTTTAGTTGTTCAACAGTGTATTCCTGTGCCACATCGCACTCCTCAGATTGACAGCTTAGTGACGCGCTTGCCGCCATATAGCAGGTTTACGATAGCACGCGTACCGATAATCGCGGTAAACATCGACGTCGCCACACCGATACCGGTCGTAATCGCGAACCCTTTAATTGCCCCGGTACCAACGGCATACAGAATGATGACTTTAATCAGCGTCGTGATGTTCGCATCGAAGATGGAACTGAACGCGCCGGCATAGCCTTCGTTTATCGCCTGCTGTACCGTGCGGCCATTACTCAACTCTTCTTTGATACGTTCGTTAATCAGAACGTTGGCGTCGACCGCCACCGCAAGGGTTAACACGATACCCGCAATCCCCGGCATACTGAGCGTTGCCCCCGGCAACAGCGACATGATACCGACAATCAACACCAGGTTAGCCACTAACGCGCTGGTCGCAATCAGACCAAACTTCTTATAGAAGAAGATCATGAACAGGATGGAGACCACCAGACCGGCCAGACAGGCTTCCAGGCCCTGCTTGATGTTCTGCATACCCAGAGTCGGGCCAATGGTGCGCTCTTCAACGATCTGAATCGGCGCAATCAGGGCGCCCGCACGCAACAACAACGAGAGCTGACGCGCTTCGTTCGGGTTGCTGATACCAGTAATACGGAAGCTGTTACCCAGCCGGGACTGGATGTTGGCAATGTTAATCACTTCTTCCTGTTTCACCAGTACGGCGCGACCGTTAGCGTCTTTCTTACCGCTGTCTTTATACTCCACAAACAGGGTCGCCATCGGTTTGCCGATATTGTCCTTAGTGAAGTTAGACATGATATTGCCGCCTGCGCTATCCAGCGAGATGTTAACCTGCGGTTGGTTATATTCATCCTGGCTGGACGTCGAGTCGGTGATATGGTCGCCGGTGAGGATCACGCGTTTGTACAATACCACCGGCTGACCTTCGCGGGTCTGTTTCACTTCGGAATCACCCGGTACGCGCCCGGCAGCAGCGGCGGCCTGGTCAACGTTGGTATTCACCAGACGGAATTCCAGCGTCGCGGTCGCGCCGAGAATTTCTTTCGCGCGAGCGGTATCCTGGATACCCGGCAGCTCAACCACAATACGGTCTGCGCCCTGGCGTTGTACGACAGGCTCCGCGACGCCCAGTTGGTTAACACGGTTACGCAGAATATTAATGTTCTGCTGAACGGCGTATTCACGCGCTTCGCTCAGGCGCGCATCGGTCATTACCGCGCGAAGTTGATTGCCGCTCTGGCTGGAAATCACCAGGTCACGATGACGCGGCGTCAGATAGGCGATCGCCTCATCACGCGCTTTGCTGTCACGGAACGTGATGCTCAACCCATAATTATTTTCTTTACGAACGGTGGTATAAGGAATGCCTTTTTCACGCAGATCGCTGCGCAGGCTATCGATATTTTGTTCCTGGAGTTTACCTAACGCGGTATCCATATCCACTTCCATCAGGAAGTGAACGCCGCCGCGCAGATCAAGACCGAGCTTCATCGGATCGGCGTGAATAGCCGCCAACCAGCGCGGCGTAGCCGGCGCAAGGTTAAGCGCCACGACATATTTATCCCCCAGCACGCTCATCAGCGCTTCACGGGCGCGTAGCTGGGTATCGGTGGTGTCGAAGCGCGCAAGAATAGCGCCCTCTTCCAGTGCCACAGACTTAGCGGGAATTTTTTCTTCTTGTAACGTTTTCTGGACCTGGATCAGCGTTTGCTCACTGGCGGCGACGCCGCGCACGCCAGTGATTTGAACAGCCGGATCCTCACCATACAGGTTGGGAAGTGCGTAAAGCAGGCCGACGATAATCACGACGACCAGCATGATGTACTTCCACAAAGGATAACGGTTTAACACGGCAGTTCCCTTTGGGAAAACGAAATATTACAGCGCCTTCATGGTGCCTTTCGGCAGAACGGCAGCTACGAAGTCACGTTTGATAACCACTTCCGTGGTGTCATTCAGCGCGATGGCAATGTAGCCGGCTTCCGCTACTTTGGTCACTCGACCGACCAGACCGCCATTCGTCAGAACTTCATCACCTTTCGCAATGGAGTCCATCAGCTTTTTGTGCTCTTTGGTGCGCTTCTGCTGCGGGCGCAGGATCATGAAATAGAAAATCAGACCAAACACCACCAGCATTAAAATCAGAGACATCGGGCTGCCCTGCGCTGGAGCACCTGTTGCCGCTACCGCATCAGAAATAAAAAAGCTCATTCAAATTCCCTCATTATTAAAATTAATCAACGTTCAAAGGTGGAACGGGTCGCCCCTGACGTTGGTAAAACTCGGTTACGAAGCTCTCTAATTTACCCTCTTCAATAGCCTTGCGTAAACCCGCCATCAAACGCTGGTAGTAACGCAAGTTATGAATGGTATTGAGACGCGCACCTAATATTTCGTTGCAACGGTCGAGATGATGCAAGTAAGCGCGTGAATAATTGCGACAGGTGTAGCAATCGCACTCGGCGTCAAGCGGGCTGGTGTCGCTTTTATGCTTTGCATTACGAATCTTCACCACGCCGTCGGTCACAAACAGATGACCATTACGGGCATTTCGCGTTGGCATGACACAGTCAAACATATCAATACCGCGACGCACTCCTTCCACCAGATCTTCCGGTTTACCCACGCCCATCAGGTAACGCGGTTTGTCAGCCGGGATCTGCGGGCAAACGTGCTCCAGAATGCGGTGCATATCTGCTTTCGGCTCACCGACAGCCAAACCGCCGACAGCGTAGCCATCAAAGCCAATCTCTACCAGACCTTTCACCGAGATATCGCGTAAATCTTCGTAAACGCTGCCCTGAATGATGCCAAAAAGCGCATTCTTATTGCCAAGGCTATCAAAACGGTCGCGGCTACGCTTCGCCCAACGCAACGACATCTCCATCGAGCGTTTCGCATAGTCCCAGTCTGCCGGGTACGGCGTACATTCATCAAAGATCATCACGATATCGGAACCGAGATCGTACTGGATCTCCATCGACTTTTCCGGATCGAGGAAAATCGGATCACCGTTGATCGGGTTACGGAAGTGCACGCCTTGCTCGGTAATCTTACGAATATCGCCGAGGCTGAAGACCTGGAAGCCGCCGGAATCGGTGAGAATCGGCCCTTTCCACTGCATAAAATCGTGCAGATCGCCATGCAGCTTCATGATCTCCTGACCCGGGCGCAGCCACAGGTGGAAAGTGTTGCCGAGAATAATCTGCGCGCCGGTCGCTTCCACTTCTTCCGGCGTCATGCCTTTCACGGTACCGTAAGTACCCACAGGCATAAAAGCAGGCGTTTCCACTATGCCACGATCAAACACCAGACGACCGCGACGCGCGCGACCATCGGTGGTATCTAACTCAAATTTCATTATCACTCCTGCGTCAGAAAAACAGTCCGACGTTTAACGACTCGCTACGGAATGATTCCATAGCTAATAAATTCCCGAAGGCGTCATCGGCGCAGCCAGTTTGGGGTCGACCAGCGCACAGCCACCGGAGCGTACACGCAGTACGTGAGGATGGCGAGCACTGCCCGGCGTCAAAATGGCAAGTGAGATAGCCTTCTTACGGACGCTCAGAAATAGCCTGCGGATTGTACGTGATAAACATCGCGTCCCCGTAGCTAAAAAAGCGATATTTTTGTTCTACCGCAGTCTTATAGGCATTCATGGTGTGTTGATAACCGGCAAATGCGGAAACCAGCATAATCAACGTCGATTCCGGCAGATGAAAGTTGGTGATCAGCGCATCAATCACTTTGTATTGATAACCTGGATAAATAAAGATTTGCGTATCGCCGAAGAGCGGCTCTATCAAATCGTTTTTTGCCGCCTGTGCCGCGCTCTCCAGTGAGCGTACCGAGGTGGTGCCGACAGCGATAACCCGGTTGCCACGCGCTTTCGCCGCCAGCACCGCGTCGACCACCTCCTGCGGCACCTCAGCATATTCGGAGTGCATGATGTGATCTTCAATGGTATCGACACGCACTGGCTGGAAAGTGCCCGCGCCTACGTGTAGCGTAACAAACGCCATTTCGATACCTTTCTCACGAAGCGCCGCCAGCAGCGGCTCATCAAAGTGCAGCCCCGCGGTCGGCGCGGCGACGGCGCCCGGTTTTTCACTGTAGACCGTCTGGTACAGTTCGCGGTCGGCGTCCTCGTCCGGGCGGTCGATGTACGGCGGCAACGGCATATGGCCGATGGCGTTAAGAATATCCAGCACCGGACGCGGGTCATTAAACTCAACTTCAAACAGAGCGCCGTGACGCGCGGTCATGGTCGCGTGGATACTTTCGTCGTCGCCCAGTAGCAGTTCCGTGCCCGGTTTTGGCGCTTTAGAAGCGCGAATATGCGCCAGGATGCGTTTATCATCGAGCATACGTTCGACCAGCACTTCTATCTTGCCGCCGCTGGCTTTACGGCCAAAGAGCCGCGCCGGGATCACGCGGGTATTATTGAAGACCAGCAAATCGCCAGGGTTGAGCTTATCGAGCAGATCGGTGAAAGTACCGTGCGTCAGCGCGCCCGTCGGCCCCTCTAATGACAGCAAACGGCAGCGACTGCGTTCCGGCTGTGGGTAGTGGGCAATCAGGGATTCGGGTAGTTCAAAGGAAAAATCGGTAACGCGCATGACTCTGACTCAGACTAAAATAAGAGGCGGGTAGTCTAGTGCCGGGGCGTTCCCGCTGCAACCGTTACCCGCTTTTTGGACAGAGAATCAATAATGAATTTTCTTGCTCACCTGCATCTGGCGCACCTTGCCGACAGCTCGCTTTCCGGTAATCTTCTGGCCGATTTTGTCCGCGGTAACCCGGCAACGCATTATCCTCCTGACGTGGTAGAGGGTATTTATATGCATCGGCGTATTGACGTCATGACCGACAACCTGCCGGAAGTTCGTGAGGCGCGAGAGTGGTTCCGCCATGAAACGCGGCGCGTGGCGCCCATTACGCTGGACGTCATGTGGGATCATTTTTTATCGCGTCACTGGACGCAAATCTCTCCCGATTTTCCACTTCAGGCGTTTGTCGGCTACGCCCATGCGCAGGTCGCGACGATTCTGCCCGACTCCCCGCCGCGCTTTGTCAACCTGAATGATTATCTTTGGTCAGAAAAATGGTTAGAGCGGTATCGCGATATGGATTTCATTCAAAACGTGCTGAATGGCATGGCGAATCGCCGTCCCCGGCTGGATGCCTTGCGTGATTCCTGGTACGATCTGGACGCGCACTACGACGCGTTAGAAGAGCGCTTCTGGCATTTTTATCCGCGTATGATGGCACAGGCCGCCCGCAAAGCGCTGTGACGGCCTGATAGCGAGGGCGTGCGTCAGATCCGCCGTTGGCAGAAAGATCGTTCGCTGTCATAAAAGGGTCATCATTACGATTTATAATGACCCGATCGATAGGCAAAAGCTGTCTCATTGATTGTCAAGACCGCATTGTTTTGTCGCTTCGCCCTCCCTATACTGCCCGCGTTGCGTTCTAAAACCCTTAATATTGCAGGAGAATTATTATGGTACTGGTTACTCGTCAGGCCCCGGATTTCACCGCTGCGGCGGTACTGGGTAGCGGTGAGATTGTTGATAAATTCAACTTCAAACAACACACCAATGGTAAAACGACCGTTCTGTTCTTCTGGCCGATGGACTTCACTTTTGTTTGCCCGTCTGAGCTGATCGCCTTTGATAAACGTTATGAAGAATTCCAGAAGCGCGGCGTTGAAGTGGTCGGCGTTTCTTTCGACTCTGAGTTCGTTCACAACGCATGGCGTAACACCCCTGTCGATAAAGGCGGCATTGGCCCGGTGAAATACGCAATGGTCGCCGACGTGAAGCGTGAAATTCAGAAAGCTTACGGTATCGAACACCCGGACGAAGGCGTTGCGCTGCGCGGCTCTTTCCTGATTGACGCTAACGGTATTGTTCGCCACCAGGTCGTAAACGATCTGCCGCTGGGTCGTAATATCGACGAAATGCTGCGTATGGTCGACGCGCTGCAGTTCCACGAAGAGCACGGTGATGTCTGCCCGGCGCAGTGGGAAAAAGGCAAAGAAGGCATGAACGCCTCTCCGGACGGCGTGGCTAAATACCTGGCTGAGAACATTTCCAGCCTGTAAGTCAGTGCATTGATAAAAGGCTCGCGAATGCGAGCCTTTTTTATGCGTGAGGTATTATGAACCACCTCGCCTCAACGATTCATCCATACCGTCGCGGAAATCGCGGGTAAACTAAGTCTTCCCTCGCGGATGTCACCGCTTCCCGTTTTACATTGCCATCCGGCCACGTTCAGCAACGGCAACGCTTCCAGCGCCACTTCACAGGCCTCGCCCCGGTTAATCGCCACCAGCGCCCGCTGCTGCTGATAAACTCGCACGAATACCACTACGTCACCTTCGGCATACAGCGCCTGGCATCCGCCACGACGCAGCGCCAGACTGCTCTGGCGCAGTTTCGCCATACGCTGGTACAGCGCCAGCAAGTTGCCGTCCTGCTTGCGTTCATCCCACGGGAATGGTTTGCGGCACATAGGGTCATTTGCGCCGTCCACGCCGACTTCATCGCCGTAATAAATACATGGCACGCCGGGCCAGGTAAACAGCCAGACCACCGCCAGCGGCAGGCGCGCCGCGTCTTTACCCAGCAGGGTTTTAAAGCGCGCAGTATCATGGCTGTCGAGTTGATTAAACATGCGCAGTTGTTGCTGATGTGACAGCCCGGCGCGGTAGTTATCCATCCACGCGATACAGGTCCGGGCATCAATATGCTGTGGTTCGTAAGCGATATCAGTATTGGCGAGAAATCCCCATAGCGGGAAGGTGAAGCCGCGATAATTCATGGCGGCATCTTCCGCATCGGCCTGTAGCCACTGCCGCGCATCGCCGAAATGTTCCCCCACAATATAGGCTTCGGGCTGCGCCTCTTTTGCCGCCCGGGTAATACCGGCGACGTGCTGCAAATTATGACGCGCCCCGCCCGCCTCGCCCAGCATATGTACGACATCCAGCCGCCAGCCGTCCATATTCCACGGAGCCTTTAGCCAGTGACGAACGATACTGTCCTCACCGCGATAGATCTCATCGACCAGCGTTTCTGATTGATAATCGAGTTTCGGCAGGCTCGGATAACCCAGCCAGTCCAGCGCCACGCCTTGTGGTGAAAAGGAGTACCAGTCACGCCACGGCGAGTCCGGGTGATGGCACGCGCCGCCAGTGCTGCGGTTATGCCTGTCAAACCACGCATGCGAGTCGCCGCTATGGTTAAACACGCCATCCAGCACCAGCCTCATGCCCTGTGCTTGCGTTTCACGCCGCAGGAGTAGCAGCGCCCGATCGCCGCCAAATTGCGGATCGACATGGCGATAATCTTCCGTGTCGTACTTATGGACGCTCGGCGCGGTAAATACCGGATTCAGATATAGCGCTGTGACACCCAGTTTTTTCAGATACGGCAGCTTCTCACAAATGCCATTCAGACAGCCGCCGTAAAAGGTGGAACCGCCCGCCTGGGGAGTGAGCGGTTCATCCCA
Source organism: Salmonella sp. GDC200615 (assembly GCF_050574145.1). Taxonomy (NCBI): domain Bacteria; kingdom Pseudomonadati; phylum Pseudomonadota; class Gammaproteobacteria; order Enterobacterales; family Enterobacteriaceae; genus Salmonella; species Salmonella sp. GDC200615. Next base: position 3,450,536 of record NZ_CP192247.1, read on the forward strand.
CTCTTTACGCACGATGTCGTGACCGGCAGCATGGTGGTAATACACCTTATCCTGCCCGGCTTCACGAGACTGGCTGCGGGCAAAACGATCCGGGAAGATCTGATAAAAAATTTGATCGGCGACCCACTGCGGGCCGCTATCCGGCACATCAACCGCAAATTGTTCCAGACGCGCGGGCGGAAAGCAGCTAAATCCCTGCGGCGTAAACCAAAGCTGGCGGTCGTGCCAAAGCAATTTAAAGCTGTAACGGCGACGGGGCTGCCCTAACGCGATATTGAGCGTCGCTCGCCACGCCGTCACGCCCGGCTGCGGCTGGCGGCGCTGTTTGCGCATCGCCAGTGAGATTTCTTCATTATCGAATTCTGAGCGCAACGTCACGCGAGACGGCGGATTTTCTCCGCTCAGCCACAGCGTAATGGTTAATTTATCGTTATGTTGCTTCACAAATGGGGCAACCGGTAAGTGCCAGGCATTCAACATCTCGTATCCCCTCCACTGAAAATGGGGCCACCTTGCCACAGAGATTTAAAGGATAACTCATCATCCAGGGGTTTATTAGGGGAGGAGACTCCAGGAGGAGAAACGGCTCCGCTTATCCGGCCTACCATTGTCTGCAGACCGGATAAGGCAGAGAAAAACGACTACGCCTGCGCCAATTGACGGTCGCGACGGCGTTTAAACATCCAGCCAATCAACAGCAGAACTATCCAGGCGAAGCCCACATACAGTGAGATGCGGGTATCCGGATGGTAGCCGATAAGCGCAATAATGAAGACCAGGAAAATCAGACCCGCTATCGTCGTTACGACACCGCCCGGCACCTTAAACTTCAGCGCTTTTACCTCTTCCGGCGGTAAACGACGGCGGAAGGCGATTTGTGACAGCAGGATCATGATCCATACCCATACCGTCGCAAACGTCGCCAGCGAGGCAATCACCAGGAAGACGTTTTCCGGCATGATGTAGTTCAGGTAAACCGCAAACAGCAGCGCAATCGTCATCACCAGCACAGTAACCCACGGAATACCACGGCGTGACGTTTTGGCAAAGACTTTCGGCGCGCTCCCCTGCTCCGCCATACCATGCAGCATACGGCCTACGCCAAACACATCGGAGTTGATAGCGGAAAGCGAGGCGGTCAATACCACAAAGTTCAGAATGCTGGCGGCAAAGGTAATCCCCATATGCTGGAACGTCAGCACAAATGGGCTGCCGTTTGTGCCGACCTGATTCCACGGATAGATAGACATAATGACGAACAGCGTGCCGACATAAAATACCAGGATACGCATCGGTACTGAGTTAATGGCGCGCGGAATGGATTTCTCCGGGTCTTTCGCTTCCCCGGCGGTGATACCGATAATCTCAATCCCGCCGTAAGCGAACATCACCATTTGCAGCGACATGATCATTCCCAGCCAGCCATTGCTGAAGAAGCCGTCGTTGCTCCACAGGTTATGAATGCCGGTCGGCTGCCCGCCGTTGCCAATTCCCCACACAATGATGCCGATACCCGCGACAATCATGATAATAATGGTGGCGACTTTGAAGAAGGAGAACCAAAACTCCAGCTCGCCGAACACCTTGACGCTCATCAGGTTGATGGCGCAAATGATCAGCACCACGCTAAGTACCCAAATCCAGTGCGGCACGGCGGGGAACCAGACTCCCATGTAAATGCCGAACGCGGTCACGTCGGCAATGGCGACGATCAGGATCTCAAAACAGTAGGTCCAGCCGGTAATGTAGCCCGCAAGCGGGCCGAGGTTTTCCTGCGCATAGCGCGAAAATGAGCTGGCGGCAGGGTTGTGAACGGACATTTCCCCCAATGCGCGCATAATGATATATGCCGCGACCCCGCCAATAATATAGGCCAACAGCACGCTCGGCCCCGCCATTTTGATGGCGTCCGCCGAGCCGTAAAACAGGCCGGTGCCGATTGCCGAACCTAATGCCATAAAGCGAATGTGCCGGGTGCTCAGCCCACGCTTTAGCTTATTATTGCTTTCCATCAATTTCTGACCTATCAACACAATAAAAAACCACGGGGCGTTAAGCCCCGTGGTGTACACATATGTCAGCGATTTTAGTGAGCGCTGGAGGTCACCTGCCGACCCGCCGCGCGATCCCAGATAATCGCCAGGATCACCATCACCACCGTTGGCATCAACCACGCCAGTCCCTGTTCCGCCAGCGGCAAACGCTGACTCCAGGCTGGCAGCATATCGCCAAAGGCAGATGCTTTGATGCCGTCAAGGATACCAAAAAGCAGACTGATAAACATGGCCGGCGCGATGATGCGGGTGGAATTATGCCACCATGAGCGGGTAAAACTTAATACAACCAGTGCGATACACGGCGGATAGATAGCCGTCAGCACCGGAATGGAAATTTGAATCAGATGGCTCAGTCCGAGGTTTGACACCACCATAGAGAAGCCGCCGAGAATAAAGACCAGCGTGCGGTAAGACAGCGGAATATACTGCGCGAAAAACTCAGCGCAGGCGCAGGTCAGCCCCACCGACGTCACCAGACACGCGATAAAGATCAGCGCCGCCAGCAGGAAGCTTCCCGCGCCGCCAAAGGTATGCTGAACGTAGGCATGAAGAATCGCCGCGCCGTTCGCTGACTGATCGACCAGCGTCGCGCTATCAGAACCTAAGCGGAACAAGGCAAGGTAAAGCAGCGTCAGCCCCACGCCCGCCATCAGGCCGGCCCAGACCGTGTAACGCGTCAACAGGCGCGCTTCGGTCACGCCGCGAGAACGCGCCGCGTTCACAATAACGATACCAAACACCATCGCGCCCAGCGTATCCATCGTCAGATAGCCGTTCACAAATCCGTTAGAAAAGGCCGCATTCTGATAAGCGTCCAGGGCGTTGCTGATTGGACCGGCAGGCCAAACGATAGCCGCGACGGAAAGGATGACCAGCGCAATAATTTTCAACGGCGCCAGGAAATTCCCTACCGTATCCAGCAGCTTACCCGGATAGAGGGAAACCAGAATAACAATAGCGAAATAGACCACGCTGTAAATCAGCAACGGCATTGCAGAATCGCCGGTCAACGGAGCGATACCGACCTCAAACGACACCGTCGCGGTACGCGGCGTCGCAAATAACGGCCCGACGGCCAGATAGCAAACGGTCGCCAGCAGGAGTCCCGCCACTTTACCAATCGGCGTACTGAGGCTGTCTACGCCGCCGCCGACTTTCGCCAGCGCCACAACAGTAAGAACCGGTAGCCCTACGGCGGTAATCAGAAAGCCAATAGCGGCTGTCCAGACGTGTTCACCCGCCTGCAAACCGACCATAGGAGGAAAGATAATATTGCCTGCGCCAACGAACAGCGCAAATGTCATAAAGCCCAGGGCGATGATATCGCGCGATTTTAACTGATGGGTCATAAAGTCTTACTGCCTGTGGATGGTGATGTTGTAAACATTAAAATTTTTGCCTTTCCCGGAGGATTATAAAGCGGCGTTTTTTATCAATTTCAGCGGGAAAAGCTCCCGGACCGATGCGGCGAAGAATTGTTTTTCGATTTACCGCGCAAATGCAGTCGTAATGACAGCACCTGAAGCGCAATTTAAACGCTTATAACGTTTTAAAGCAAGGTGGGATCTAAAAACCAGATGAATATAGCGATATGAAATTTACAACCAGAATAAAACACCATTCTCATGAAAAAGTTATGGCTAATCATGCGAACAAAAAATCACCAAACGTTGAATGTTTCAACGAGCCCGTCTTAACTGCAAAGAAAATAAGCCAGCATCCGCTGGCTTATGGAAAGTTATACTTACGAAAGGCAATTAATCGCTATTTTTGGCAATTAGACGTTCCGGCAGCACAAAGCTAAATCGCGTTCCTTTGCCAGGCGAACTGTCGATTTCAAGGCGGCTTTCATGGTGATTCAACGCATGTTTCACAATCGCCAATCCCAGGCCGCTGCCGCCCGTTTGCCGCGAACGCGCTTTATCGACGCGGTAGAAGCGTTCGGTCAGACGAGGAATATGCTCGGCAGCAATCCCCGGACCGTTATCTTGAATGCAAAATTCAGCGCCATGCACGACACGTCGCCAGCTCACCGTAATATGCGTTCCCGCCGGCGTATGGTTTACCGCGTTATACACCAGGTTTGAGATCGCGCTACGTAGCTGCTCTTCGTTGCCCAGAACGCTAAGACTATCGTCGACCTCAAACGTAAAGGTATGTTTCTGCTGGCTGAGCGTCTGCGCTTCACGCTCCACGACCCGCAGCATCATCGGTACATCCACTTTTTCATTTAATAACAGCGCCGGGGCCGCCTCAATTTTAGACAGCGTAAGCAGTTGTTTTACCAGCCCTTCCATACGATACGTTTGCTCGCGCATCGTATGCAGCGCTTTCTCTCGCGTCGCCCCTTCCAGCGCCTGTTCCTGCATCATTTCCAGATAGCCTTGCAATACCGTCAAGGGCGTACGCAACTCATGGCTAACGTTGGCGAAAAAGTTACGTCTGGCGCCTTCAAGCTGATGCATTTGCGTCACATCGCGCGCCACCATCAGGAGTTGTTTATCGGTATAAGGCATGACGCGGATCTCCAGGTGCCGCCCGGTATTGAGCACCAAATGAAGCGGACGGGTGAAATCACGCGTTTTTAAATACTGGGTAAACTCCGGATAACGCAGTAGATTGAGAATATTCTGCCCGTTGTCATCCGGCCAGCGTAGCCCCAGTATCTGTTGCGCCAAACCGTTACACCAAAAAATGCCGCCCTCTTCTGTGGTCAGTACCACGGAATCAGGCAGCGACTCCGCGCCACTGCGAAAACGTTTAATCAGGTTCCCCAGCTCGCGGCGACGCTTCTTATTTCGCAACTGCATCTGGTGTAAACCGTATAACAGCGGTTCCCAACTTCCCCGTCCCGGCGGCGGCGTCATACTTCTGTCGACCCAAAGCCACCAGGAGAGGCGTAACAAATTCCAGAAATGCCAGACAAGCAGTCCCGTCACCGCCGCCAGTAAAAACCACGGCAGATAACCAAAAAAAGCGCTAAGGATAAGCGCGGGGATGCAACAGAGCACCAGCTCCAGCACCAGCCTTTTCCATGACAGCCGTTCCAGCACGCGTCATACTCCCTCAAGAATGGAAAGCCTTCTCCGCCAGAAACCTGTGTTCTACTGGCGGAAAAGGCATTAAAAGCGGGTCGAAAAACGATACCCTGTCCCGCGTACCGTTTGCACCATCCGGTCGTGGCCGCTGTGCTCCAGCGCCTTACGCAAACGGCGAATATGCACGTCGACCGTCCGGTCTTCAACGTACACATTGGTGCCCCAGACATGATTGAGTAGCTGCTCGCGACTGTAAACCCGTTCCGGGTGCGTCATAAAGAAATGGAGTAATTTAAATTCGGTCGGCCCCATATCCAGCGGGCTGTCGCCGGTCATCACGCGGTGAGAGCCGGGATCAAGGCTCAGTCCCTGCATCTCGATCACCTCTTCGACCGCCATCGGCGAGATGCGCCGCATAACGGCTTTAATGCGCGCCACCAACTCCTTGGGGGAAAACGGCTTGGTAATGTAATCGTCAGCGCCGGTTTCCAGCCCGCGCACACGATCTTCTTCCTCACCTCTTGCGGTCAGCATAACCACAGGAATATCCCGGGTCATGGCTTCACGTTTGAGATGTTTAATAAACTGTAACCCTGACCCGCCGGGCAACATCCAGTCAAGAAGGATGAGATCCGGCCAGGGTTCATTAAGTTTATTCACCGCACTGTCATAATCTTCGGCTTCTACGGGCTGAAAGCCATTTTGTTCGAGCACGAAGCACACCATTTCACGGATCGGCGCCTCATCTTCTACGACCAGAATACGTCTCGCCATAATTTGCCCTGTTAGTCGTTAGTTATCAATGCCGCGCCATTATGCGTCAGATTTATGACAGATTTATGAAAAAAAGGCGGCATTGACAGCATGTTGATGATTTATGACACCGGTGAAACCGTGCATTACCGTGTACCGGCGGTAAATTGCGCCCAAAAATGGAAGGGATGACGTGTATAATCCCGTTCACGCTTTTTTTGCATGGAACAATTATGCGCATCCTCCACACCTCTGACTGGCATCTGGGACAAAATTTCTACAGTAAAAGCCGCGCCGCGGAGCATCAGGCTTTTCTGGACTGGCTGCTGGAGACCGCGCAGGCCCATCAGGTGGATGCCATTATTGTCGCTGGCGATATTTTTGATACCGGTTCGCCGCCAAGCTATGCCCGAGAACTTTATAACCGTTTCGTCGTTAATTTACAGCAAACGGGCTGTCATCTGGTGGTGCTGGCCGGTAATCATGATTCCGTCGCCACGCTAAACGAGTCGCGCGACATTCTGGCGTTTCTCAATACAACCGTGATCGCCAGCGCGGGCTATGCGCCGCGGCTACTTCATCGTCGCGACGGTTCTCCGGGCGCCGTACTGTGCCCCATTCCCTTTTTGCGCCCGCGCGACATTATTACCAGTCAGGCGGGGTTATCCGGCAGCGAGAAACAGCAGCAACTTCTTCATGCGATTGCCGATTATTATCAACAGCAGTATCAGGAAGCGTGCCAGCTACGCGGCGAACGAAAGCTGCCGGTTATCGCGACGGGACATTTAACCACCGTCGGCGCCAGCAAAAGCGATGCGGTTCGCGACATTTATATCGGTACGCTGGATGCCTTTCCGGCGCAGCATTTCCCCCCCGCAGATTATATCGCATTAGGACACATTCACCGCGCGCAATGTGTCGGCGGCACGGAGCATATCCGCTATTGCGGCTCGCCCATCGCCCTCAGCTTTGATGAGTGCGGCAAAAGCAAATGCGTGCATCTGGTGACCTTCGACCAGGGGAAATGGCAAAGCACCGAAAGTCTGGCTGTCCCCGTGACTCAACCGTTGGCGGTTTTAAAAGGCGACCTGGCATCAATTACCGAACAGCTTGAGCAGTGGCGCGGCGTTGAGCAATCGCCCCCCGTCTGGCTGGATATTGAAATCACAACCGATGACTATCTGCACGATATCCAACGCAAAATACAGACATTAACGGAGTCACTCCCCGTAGAGGTATTACTGGTGCGCCGTAGCCGCGAACAGCGCGAGCGCTCGCTGGCGAACGAGCGGCGGGAAACATTAAGCGAGCTTAGCGTGGAAGAGGTTTTTGCGCGGCGTCTGGCGCTGGAAGCGTTAGATACCCCGCAGCGCGAGCGCCTGAATCAGCTCTTTTCCAGCACGCTCTACGCGTTGAATGAGGAGCATGAGGCATGAAAATTCTCAGTTTGCGTCTGAAAAACCTGAACTCGCTGAAAGGAGAATGGAAGGTCGATTTTACCGCCGAACCGTTTGCCAGTAACGGGTTATTCGCCATTACCGGCCCGACCGGCGCGGGAAAAACCACCTTGCTTGACGCCATCTGCCTGGCGTTGTACCACGAAACGCCGCGCCTGAATACGGTATCGCAATCGCAAAACGATTTGATGACGCGCGATACGGCGGAATGTCTGGCCGAAGTGGAGTTTGAGGTAAAAGGCGAAGCCTGGCGCGCGTTCTGGAGCCAGAACCGAGCCCGAAATCAGCCTGACGGCAATCTCCAGGCCCCACGCGTGGAGCTGGCGCGGTGTTCAGACGGAAAGATCTTTGCCGATAAGGTAAAGGATAAACTGGAGATGATCGCCACGTTGACCGGGCTGGACTACGGGCGCTTCACCCGTTCGATGTTGTTATCACAGGGGCAGTTCGCCGCCTTTCTTAACGCCAAAGCGAAAGAGCGCGCAGAGCTTCTGGAGGAGCTCACCGGCACTGAGATTTACGGGCAGATCTCCGCACAGGTATTTGAAAAACATAAATCAGCCCGTCTCGAACTGGAAAAGTTACAAGCGCAGGCCAGCGGCGTCGCCCTATTGGCGGACGAACAGTTACAGCAACTGGAAGCTAGTTTGCAGGCGCTTACTGACGAAGAGAAACGCCTGCTGGCCGACCAGCAGGTACAGCAGCAGCACCTTCACTGGCTGACCCGAAAAAACGAGCTCCACACTGAATTACACGCCCGGCAGCAGGCGCTGTACGCGGCACAAGAGGCGCGAGAAAAAGCGCAGCCGCAGCTCGCGGCGTTGACTCTGGCGCAACCCGCTCGCCAGTTGCGCCCGCATTGGGAGCGTATTCAGGAACAAACCCGCGCCGTTGAGCGTGTTCGCCAGCACAGTGATGAAGTGAATGCTCGCTTACAAAGCGCGTATCGCCTGCGCCGGCGTATCCGCGCCTGCGCGCATCGACAATTCACGCAACTGAACGCCACAGGGCAGCGGTTGAAGACATGGCTGGCGGAACACGACGGCATCCGCATCTGGCGCAGCGAACTGGCGGGGTGGCGAGCATTATTAACACAACAATCCCACGATCGGGCGCAACTGAGCCAATGGCAACAGCAGTTGCTGAGCGATACGCGTCAGCGTGATGCGCTACCGCCGCTCACGCTCGACCTCACGCCACAGGCGCTGGCGGAAGCCAGGGCATTGCATACTCGGCAGCGTCCGCTACGCCATCGTCTCGCCGCGCTTCAGGGGCAAATTCTCCCGAAACAAAAGCGTCAGGCGCAGCTACAGGCAGCTATCGCGCGTCATCATCAGGAGCAGGCGCAATACACCCAACGTCTGGCGGATAAGCGCCTGAGTTATAAGACTAAAGCGCAGGAGCTTGCGGACGTTCGCACTATTTGCGAGCAGGAGGCGCGCATCAAAGATCTGGAAAGCCAGCGGGCGCACTTACAGTCCGGCCAGCCGTGCCCGCTTTGCGGCTCGACGACACACCCCGCCATCGCCGCCTATCAGGCGCTGGAGCTGAGCGCGAATCAAACCCGCCGCGACGCGCTGGAAAAAGAGGTCAAAACGCTGGCGGAAGAAGGCGCTGCGCTGCGAGGACAGTTAGATGCCTTAACGCAACAATTACAGCGGGATGAAAGCGAGGCGCAGTCGTTGTTGCAGGAGGAGCAAGCGCTTACTGAGGAATGGCAAACGCTGTGCGCTACGCTGGGCGTTCAGCTCCAGCCGCAAGAAGACCTCGCGGGCTGGCTGACCGCCGCGGAAGAGCATGAGCAACAGTTGGATCAGCTCAGCCAGCGTCATGCTCTACAAACGCAAATCGCGGCGCATACTGAACAGGTAGCGCGCTTTACCGCGCAGATTGCGCAGCGTCAGGCGTCGCTGACGGCTGATTTGGCGCAGTATACGCTTTCCCTTCCAGCGCCAGAAGACGAGGCTTCGTGGCTGAATGAGCGCGCCGACGAAGCGAAAATATGGCAACAGCGTCAGACCGAGTTCGCGGATTTGCAAATGCAGATCGACAGGCTTGCCCCGTTGCTGGAGACGCTACCGCAAACGGATACCGCGGATTCCGACGACGACGTGCCGCTGGATAACTGGCGGCAGGCGCATGATGAGTGCGTGTCATTACAAAGCCAGTTGCAAACCCTGCAGGAACAGACGACGCAGGAGCAGCAGCGCGCCGCCGAGGCGATAGCGCACTTTGATGCGGCGTTAAAAAATAGCCCGTTTGACAGCCAGGCAACGTTCCTGGCGGCGTTGCTGGATGAAGAGACCGTGACCCGTCTGGAAAAACAACAACAAACGCTGGAAAGTCAGCTACAACAAGCGAAGGCGTTAAGCGCGCAGTCCGCGCAGGCGCTGGCTGACCATCAGCAACAGCCGCCCGCTGGTCTGGACCCAACGTGTACGGCGGAGCAGCTCGCGCAGCGGCTGACGCAGTTGGCGCAACAACTGCGCGAAAACACGACACGCCAGGGGGAAATCCGCCAGCAAATTAAACAGGATGCAGATAATCGGCAGCGCCAACGCGCGCTGATGGCGGAAATGAAGCAAGCCTCTCAGCAAGTGGAAGACTGGGGCTATCTCAATGCGCTGATCGGCTCTAAAGAAGGTGATAAGTTCCGCAAATTCGCCCAGGGACTGACGCTGGATAATCTGGTCTGGCTGGCGAATCATCAGCTCACCCGCCTGCATGGCCGCTATTTATTGCAGCGCAAAGCCAGCGACGCGCTGGAACTGGAGGTTGTCGATACCTGGCAGGCCGACGCCGTGCGCGATACGCGAACGTTATCAGGCGGCGAAAGTTTCCTGGTCAGCCTGGCGCTGGCGCTGGCGTTATCAGATTTGGTCAGCCATAAAACGCGCATTGATTCTTTGTTCCTCGACGAAGGCTTCGGCACGCTTGATAGCGAAACGCTGGACGCCGCGCTGGATGCGCTCGACGCGCTGAATGCCAGCGGGAAGACCATCGGTGTGATTAGCCACGTGGAAGCCATGAAAGAACGTATCCCTGTGCAGATAAAAGTGAAAAAAATCAATGGGCTTGGTTATAGCAAACTGGACAAAGCGTTTGCCGTGGAGTAACGCGAATGTCATCCTGCACACAGCATACCGTCATGACATAGCATAATAATGAATACACAAAGACGAATAAAGAATGGTATTACCTCGCGCTTATCCGCAAGCTATACGTTGATTGGCTGTGACAATTCATAGCCGCAGCGCGCGACATGCGTCTTCATTTTCGGCAGGTGGTATGAAAAAAGTTATTTTTTCTTTGGCGCTGGGTACGTTCGGCCTGGGGATGGCCGAGTTTGGCATTATGGGCGTGCTGACGGAGCTGGCACGCGATGTCGGAATAACGATTCCCGCCGCCGGGCATATGATCTCGTTTTACGCCTTCGGCGTCGTGCTGGGCGCGCCTGTTATGGCGCTCTTTTCCAGCCGCTTTTCGCTTAAACATATACTGCTGTTTCTGGTCACGCTGTGCGTGATGGGCAATGCCATATTTACCTTTTCCTCGTCATATCTGATGCTCGCCGTCGGCAGACTGGTTTCCGGCTTTCCGCACGGCGCCTTTTTTGGCGTCGGCGCCATTGTCCTGTCAAAGATTATCCGCCCCGGGAAAGTCACCGCCGCCGTCGCGGGTATGGTTTCAGGGATGACGGTGGCGAATCTGGTGGGCATTCCGTTCGGCACTTACCTGAGCCAGGAATTTAGCTGGCGCTACACCTTTTTATTGATCGCGGTTTTCAACATCGCCGTGCTCACCGCAATTTTCTTCTGGGTGCCGGATATCCGTGACAAAGCCCAAGGCAGCCTGCGCGAACAGTTTCACTTCTTGCGTAGCCCCGCGCCGTGGCTCATTTTCGCCGCCACGATGTTCGGCAATGCGGGCGTTTTTGCCTGGTTCAGCTATATCAAGCCATTTATGATGTACATCTCCGGTTTTTCGGAGACGAGCATGACGTTTATTATGATGCTGGTCGGGCTGGGGATGGTGTTAGGCAATCTGTTAAGCGGCAAACTCTCCGGCAGATATACTCCGCTGCGCATCGCGGTAGTGACTGACCTCGTTATCGTGCTCTCTCTCATGGCGCTCTTTTTCTTCAGCGGATACAAAACGGCATCGCTGACTTTCGCGTTTATCTGCTGTGCTGGTCTGTTTGCGCTCTCTGCGCCGCTGCAAATCCTGCTGCTGCAAAACGCCAAAGGCGGCGAACTGCTGGGCGCGGCGGGAGGGCAAATCGCGTTTAATCTCGGTAGCGCGATTGGCGCCTGGTGCGGCGGGCTGATGCTGACGCTAGGTTTTGCGTACCACTATGTGGCGCTTCCCGCCGCCCTGCTCTCGTTTTCCGCCATGTCGTCGTTGCTGGTATACGGACGTCTAAAACACAAGCAGCCATCGGTCACGCCGGTTGCCGGATGACGCGCCATCCGGCTAACAACGTTACGCCAGCGGCCACAGCCAGGCCGCGCCGCGCACGCCGCTCGAATCGCCATGCCGCGCCTTACGTACCGGCGTCTCGCACTCGCCGCCAAAAACAAACGATTTCATCAGCGACGGAACCGTTTTGTACAGGCGCTCAACATTGCTCATACCGCCGCCCAGCACAATGACCTCCGGATCCAGAATATTCACGACATGAGATAATGCCTTCGCCAGCCGTAGCTCATAACGGCTTATCGCTAGTTCCGCCACGGCGTCCTGCGCGTCGACCAGACGAATAATCTCATCGCCTTTTAGCGTTTTACCGCTCAAACGCTGGTAATCCGTGGCGAATCCCGTACCGGAAATAAAGGTTTCGATACAGCCTTGTTTACCGCAATAACAGGGAATTTCTTCGCGGTAACGCAACTCATCGTCATCCATCCACGGCAACGGATTGTGGCCCCATTCGCCTGCCGTACCGTTGCCGCCGATGTGCGCCCGGCCATTTAGCGCTACGCCCGCGCCGCACCCGGTACCGATAATCACCGCAAATACCGTTTGCGCCCCCGCCGCCGCGCCATCTACCGCCTCTGATACCGCCAGGCAATTGGCATCGTTGGCTAACCGCACTTCACGCTTCAGACGACGGCTCACATCGCTATCGAACGGCTGGCCGTTAAGCCACGTAGAGTTAGCGTTTTTCACCACGCCGGTGTAAGGCGAGAGAGAACCGGGAATGCCAATGCCAACGCTACCGGTCTGGCCGGTCGCCTGTTCCGCCATGTCGACCAGCGTAGCGATGGTTTCTATCGTTTGCTGATAATCCTCCCGCGGCGTAGGCAGACGATGGCGAAACCGCTGCTCTCCTGCATCATCAAGCGCAATGACTTCCGTTTTTGTGCCGCCTAAATCGATACCAATACGCACATACCGCTCCTCATTTTTTGGGAATATCAACAGGGTAGAATTCACCGTTCTGATTGGCAATGCAAGCCTGCCGACAATTCGTTACTATACCGCCTGGATTTAACGACAAGGCCGTGGAAATTATCATGCTGTGGTTCAAAAATTTAATGGTTTACCGTCTTAGCCGCGATATTACATTACGCGCCGAAGAGATGGAGAAACAGCTCGCCTCAATGACGTTTACCCCATGCGGTAGCCAGGATATGGCCAAAATGGGCTGGGTTCCGCCGATGGGCTCTCACAGCGATGCGTTAACGCACACCGCCAATGGCCAGATTATTATTTGCGCGCGCAAAGAAGAGAAAATCCTGCCATCGCCAGTGATCAAACAGGCTCTGGAGGCGAAAATCCAGAAACTGGAAGCCGATCAGGGACGCAAGCTGAAGAAGACGGAAAAAGATTCCCTGAAGGATGAAGTGTTGCATTCGTTGCTGCCGCGCGCGTTTAGCCGCTTCAGTCAGACAATGATGTGGATTGATACCGTTAACGGCCTGATTATGGTTGACTGCGCCAGCGCGAAAAAAGCGGAAGATACTTTGGCGCTACTGCGTAAAAGTCTTGGCTCGCTGCCGGTCGTCCCGCTGGCGCTGGAAAATCCGATTGAGCTGACGCTCACCGAGTGGGTGCGCTCCGGTACGGTCGCTCAGGGTTTCCAGTTGCTGGACGAAGCCGAATTGAAAGCGATGCTGGAAGATGGCGGCGTGATCCGCGCGAAAAAGCAGGATCTGGTCAGCGACGAGATCGCCGTTCATATTGAAGCGGGTAAAGTGGTCACGAAGCTGGCGCTCGACTGGCAGCAGCGCATTCAATTCGTCATGTGCGATGACGGCTCCATTAAGCGTCTGAAATTCTGCGATGAGCTGCGCGACCAGAACGAAGATATCGACCGGGAAGATTTTGCCCAACGTTTTGACGCGGACTTTATCCTGATGACCGGCGAGCTGGCGGCGCTGATTCAAAGCCTGGTGGAAGGATTAGGCGGCGAAGCGCAGCGCTAACCAGAGGGCCCCTCTCCGCCGGAGAGGGGACTCACCGTTACAAATAGCGGCACAGATACGAGGTGGGCTCAGCAACCTGGAGATGAAACTCGCTGTGGCCAGGCACGTTAAACACCTCACCGGCTGTATACACTTTCCATTCGACAGTTCCCGGCAACAGTACCTTCAACGCGCCGCTCACAACCGTCATCTCTTCGGGTTCGGCGGTGCCAAATGTATACTCCCCTTCCGCCATCACACCAACGCTGGCCCGGCCGGTGCTACTGCTGGTAAATCCAATAGACTTCACTTTCCCGGAAAAGTATTCATTGCTTTGTAGCATAATCAGGCCCCGTCTCATTATTAAATTAACACCCAATATAGAGTCCTGACGTTCGGCCTGTCACGTAAAATTAGACAAGCAGTTCTGAAGCTAACCGCGCAATCAAAACATTAGAGAGTAAAACCGGCACATCCAGCGCCTGCTGTAAAATATCCCGATGACGCTGATGAAAACCCAGACAATCCAGCATAATGACGTCCGCGCCTTGATCCAGTAGCGCCTGCCCGGCATCAATTAACTGTTGCTCAGAACCGTGAACCGGATTCGCCAGCGAATACACCGGCGGCATTTGCAATACCTGCCATTTTTTCTCCTGGGCCGCCAGAAGTTCTGCAACAGGCACAATCACGCCAACCTGATGTCCATCCACAATAGAGGCGACAAGCGGTGGAATAATACGCAGCGGTTCAAGCAAAATAGAATTACGGGCTGCCATACTTTTAATCGCCGCGGTGCTCATCAGTATAATGACATCGTAACCCTGATTATCCAGCACCTCGACAACGCTCTGAAAATCTCGCTCCACTTTCTGGCGGGAAACATGGGCTATCTGGTTATCATTCAGCAACGTCAAAAGCGGATCGTCGCCAGGCTCTACAGCGTAATCCGCCATAACGTCTTCCCGGCTCATTTTTCCCAGCAGGCTATGATGGGTGATGTGTTGTTCGTCGATGTATTCCGTCAGAAGCGGTAACACTTCGCTCATTGGCACAACGCCGATTGTGAGGATTGCCAACGACGCACTCATTTTTATTCCACCTTATTACTTCGTCGTAATTCCCGGGCAAATATTCACACGCTCACCGCGCTACCTGCCCTACAAATCTCAGAAAGCGTAGCAGCAGATGAGCAACGTATTGTGTAAAGATTCCAAATAACTCCAATATTGTATTGTTATCGCTTAATTTACGGTTTTAGTTGCCAGTATAAATGTTTCAAGAATGTGATGGAGATACAATTTAGGGGTACTCAGAATCCCCTCCGAGTGGTTCATGCGTCTATGATTTATTCGGATCTTCGTAACGTTTTTTCGCATCCATCGCTTCTTCTGCGGTCGGATGCTCGCTGATGAGCGAATCAGGTTTCGGATGGTCAGCCCGTAGCTGATACCACGTCACCGTCTGGCCCGGCGTGCCTTTTTCAATGGTGACGATATAAGCTTCCCGCGGATAAGGTGGTCTGGTTGGCATAGCGTTTCCTTTATTCTGGGTGAGCGTTAAGTATAGACATCTCCCTGTAACCGTTGCGTCGACGGCGGCAGCGCCGCAATAATTTCAGAAACGACCTGGGCCGGCGCTTTCGTCGCGTCAATAATGTAATGCGCCGTTTCGCGATACAACGCGTCACGCTGCTCAAGCACTTCCCGAACCTCTTCGCTCAACGGCTTGCCGGTGAGGGTCGGGCGCAGATCCGCTTCAGGTTCAGCCTCAAGCCGGTTAACCAGCGTGGATACCGGCGCGCACAGATAAATCACTACGCCAACACGGTGCATATAACGTCGGTTATACTCCGTGAGAATAATACCGCCTCCCGTCGCCACGACAGTCGAAGGCGCGCTTACCGCCTCCAGGGCCGCGGTTTCCCGGGCGCGGAACCCTCCCCAGCCTTCTTTTTCAACGATATCAGCGACGCTCATCTGCACGTGCGATTGCAGCCAGCGGTCGGTATCTGCAAACCGAAAACCGGTTGCCTGCGCCAGCGCCATACCGATGGTGGTTTTCCCACAGCCCCGCGGGCCAACAAGATAAAGAGGTTGCATCATAGCAGGCGCTCCCCCAGGAACTGCGCATACGCAGGATTTGATATCAGCAATGTTATAATCATATCATCTAACTAGTACAACGCATAAATGTAAATAATAATTTACACAAAGGTACTAAAGTCACAATATTAGTACTATAGCAAGAATCAGAAATGAATAAACTGTAAATTTTTCATTACATGATTTATTTTTTACGCTGGCTTTCCAGCCACCACTTATCCAGCTCGGCGGCAAAATGCTGACGATCGCGCGGCGAGAGAGTGTTTGGCCCCCCCGTTTGTACGCCGCTGGCGCGTAGCGTGTCCATAAAGTCACGCATCGTCAGACGTTCACGAATCGTGGCGTCGCTATAGCGTTCTCCCCGGGGATTAAGAGCCGCAGCGCCTTTTTCCAGCACTTCAGCCGCCAGCGGAATATCCGCGGTAATCACCAGATCGCCCGCTTTGCATTGACGCACGATTTCATTGTCCGCCACGTCAAACCCGGCGGCCACGCGGAGCGTGCGGATAAAACGCGAAGGCGGCACGCGCAAGGCCTGATTGGCAACCAGAATAAGCGGCAACTGCATCCGCTCGGCGGCGCGGTACAAAATTTCTTTAATGACATTCGGACACGCATCCGCATCCACACAGATGGTCATAATGTCTCCCGTACGGTATACAATCTTTTATTGTCTCGCGCTTTTGTCTTTCATCAAAGTACTGTTTCTCCTTCTGCCCGTTTTCAATCCGCGTTAAGCTAACCATTCCCCATAACACACAAACATAGGGAGTGACGAGATGGAGAAGAAAATCGGTTTTATTGGCTGCGGTAATATGGGCAAGGCTATTCTTGGCGGACTGATTGCCAGCGGTCAGGTACTTCCCGGCCAGATCTGGGTCTACACCCCCTCCCCCGATAAAGTTGCCGCCCTGCATGACCAGTACGGCATTAATGCGGCGCAAAGCGCGCAGGAGGTCGCTCAGGTCGCGGATATCGTTTTCGGCGCGGTAAAACCGGGCATTATGGTGAAAGTGCTCAGTGAAATCTCCTCCAGCCTGAACAAAGACTCGCTGGTGGTCTCTATCGCCGCAGGCGTAACGCTTGATCAGCTTGCGCGCGCGCTGGGACACGACCGTAAAATCATTCGCGCTATGCCGAATACGCCGTCGCTGGTCAACGCAGGAATGACTTCCGTCACACCCAACGCGCTGGTCACACCGGAAGATACGGCTGATGTGCTGAATATTTTCCGCTGCTTTGGCGAGGCGGAGGTGATTGCTGAGCCGATGATCCATCCGGTGGTTGGCGTGAGCGGATCTTCGCCGGCCTATGTGTTTATGTTTATCGAGGCGATGGCGGACGCTGCCGTTCTGGGCGGTATGCCTCGCGCTCAGGCTCATAAATTCGCCGCGCAGGCCGTCATGGGGTCGGCGAAAATGGTACTCGAAACCGGAAAGCATCCCGGCGAACTGAAAGATATGGTGTGCTCGCCTGGCGGAACGACGATTGAAGCCGTACGCGTTCTGGAAGAACGTGGCTTCCGCGCTGCGGTAATAGAAGCGATGACGAAGTGTATGGAAAAATCAGAGGCGATCAGTAAATCCTGAAGCCCGGCTGGACGTCATGCCGCCACTTCGGTGCGGTTACGTCCGGCATTCTTTGCTTTGTAAAGCGCCATATCCGCAGTCTTTAACCATTCCCGATAATGACCGATTTGTGGCGTTAACGGCGCCACGCCCACGCTGATACGTAACATGACCTGCGGCGCGCCCGGCAAGCGTAAGGTATTTAGCCGTTCATGCACTCGCGACATGGCGGTAATCGCGCTGTCTGCCGGCGTTCCGCACATAATCACCGCAAATTCGTCGCCGCCAAAGCGCCCGATAATATCACTCCCGCGTAGCGTTATCTGTAATTGACGCGTCAGGGCGATAATAGCCTCATCCCCAACATCATGTCCCCAGGTGTCGTTAATGCTCTTAAAATGATCGATGTCGATAATCAACAATGTCGCCTCCCGATGGTGGCGTCGGCTGTGATCGAATTCATTACGTAATAAAATTTCCCAGTGGCGTCGGTTATAGACGCCGGTCATGCCATCCCGCGAGCTCATCGCCTGCAAGCGTCGCTTATGTTCCGCTAATTTAATGGCCGTTTGGTAACTTACCCAGGCGAACAGCAGCGGATACAACATAATGACGGGCAAAGAGAGCGTGACTTCCAGCGACGAGCTTCGCATCGCGACAGGTAGCCCGGTAAGCTGCAACGTCACCAGACATGACGCCAGCAAAAGGCCCATTCCGACAGTGAATAGCCGCCGCCCGCCAGCGCCCATCAGATTCATGCTCATCATCATAAACAGCGCGGCGGCAGGCAACATATTGACGCCCATCAACGCGATCCACATGCCGGAGAGGATCGCATCCACTTTCAGGTTGTAAATTTCCTGGCGTAGCGGATCAAGGGCTTTCGCCGCCCACTGCCACGCCAGATGCGGCCAGACAAAAGACCAGCCGACCAGCAATAGCCACCAGCCGCCAAAGACAGGTTGCGACACTAACACGGCGGCCACCGGTAAAAACATCCCCCCTAACCCCACCGCACGCGGTAGCCTGATGCGCCGGGCGGAGCGCAACCCGGAGCGCTGACGATCATCAGGAGGGTCAGGCGGCGCTACCGCCTGTTCAACCGCTTTTCGGTAAAATTTTCATCATTCATTATTTTTGGGAACATTTAGAAACAATTTTCCCAAATTATAGAAACAGAGCGCATGGAGGAAGTATGAAATTTCGGGTGAGTGTTTTTCAGGGCTCACCCGATAGCACTACGCCGCTTTTTTCAGGCAGGCGCTCATAAACTTGCTACGGTCATCGCCTTTCAGGGATTGTTCCGTCGCCTGAACATTGCATTCACGCATTTTCTGCTGTTGCGGCGTCAGGCTTTTCTCGCCAGGGCCTGACTGGCTGTTTTTTAGACAGTCGCTAAGGTAAGTTTTACGTGCATCGCCTTTCAACGCTTGCGCTGTCGCCTGCTGATTACAGGTCGTCATGCGCTGCTGTTGCGGTGTTAACGGTTTTTCGGTTGCGCCGACGGCGGTTAAAAAGACCAGGCCAAAAAGTAAAGTCACCAGTAATGTTATTTTCATAGCACCATCCTTTTGTCAGTGTACGCATTACACGTTGTCCCTTTGGGAAATATCCCAGGGACTTTATATAAGTCTGGCTGTTACTGGCAAAAATACCACCCGGCAGTAAAAGTATTACTTACCGTTAGCAATATATGTTTTATTGATTGACAAACCGTAGGCTAATGTGCAACTCGATTATCCACAGTCACGCAGGATGCAGAAGAACAACGCATAACGTTACACTGTTATTACCATAGCCGCTTCGTTTTTATTTTCTTCTGGTTAATACAGAGCAAAATAAAAACGAAGCGGCCAGGGCTATTTTATAAAAGTAACGTTATAACAACTGTGTTGTTTTAAATACGATTAGTGCCGGGGGTGTCTCAGCAACTTTTTTACATATTGGCGCAGCAATTCCGTATCGTGATCAGGAACGCTGGCATCCGGCTTTACGCCTTCAAGTGCCCCCTCTACCTGACGTATCAACATCTCCTGCTCGTTTTGCGCCATGTTACGTAACATTGCTGTGACGATAATCTCTAACGCTTCTACCTGAGCAACCAGTTCTTTCGACTCTTCTTCTTTTTGGGCTAGCTTAAGCAACAACTCTGCTATGAGATTTTTCATGGCCATATTTCCTTATTAGTTCCAGGGTGACGTTATCACTATGAAGAACCACTGCCTAGAGGCTGAAAGTACTATTTTTATGATACAGGAAGAGCTTTACACAAATAATTATCACTGTCGACGCAGCGAAACGTTTCTCAGGCCGTAAACGAGACGATAATAAACCATCAAAAAACAATAATCACGCTATATCATAATTTAAGGTTATGCCATCTATAGAAAAACTTCACGGATAAAGAATATATCTTTTAATTTAAACCATATCGTAACGGCAGAAGTGCCGTTACGATGCACCGCTATTGGCCTTTCGCTTTTTGCGCGTTACGCCGACGACGTAACGCCAGGGTCAGTTGCCCGATATTGATCAACACGATCGCCGCCGTAGCGATAAAAACCCAGCGGAAACCGGCCATCGCCGATACCGTCGCGCCCATCAACGGCCCAACCACGTTGCCCAGGTACATAAATGACTGGTTGTAGCCAAAAATACGTCCGGTAATTTGATCGCTGGAGTATTTCACCAATAACGTTTGTACGGCGGGTAACATCGCGCCATCGGCAAAGCCTAACAAGAAACGTAACAGCCCCAGCTGGAACGGCGTGGTGACCCAGAACATCGCGAAGAAAAGCAGCACTGCGCAGATAAGCGTGGCCATCAGAATTCTTTCCGTGCCGATTCTGTCGCCAAGTTTTCCCAGGCGAGGCGCGGAGATAAGCGCAGAGATACCGGGCACCGAGGCGATTACCCCGCTAAGAAAGGCGATGTTATTACTGTCCGGCATCATTGATTTGATAAACAGCGCCAGGATTGGACTGATGGAACCATTACAGAGTTGAATGACCATCGTGGTAAAAAACAAACTGATCACCAGCGCAGGATAAGGTAACGACGCAAAAACGGCTTTACCGCTCAGGCGTTCGCTTTTCCTGATGACCGGACGCACGCCTTCTTTAATTAAAAATAGCGTGACCAGAAAGCTCACCACCAACAGCATGGCAGTAATCAGAAATACCGCCCGCAGCCCGATATGATCCGCGACAAAGCCGCCCATTAACGGCCCGCCGATAACGCCGCTGATCTGCGCGGTAGAAAGTGTACTGAGCGCCCAGCCGCTACGTTCGCGCGGTACCTGAGAGGCTACCAGCGCCATAGCATTGGGGATATAACCTGACGTTAACCCCATGATTCCGCGCAGCAGGAAAAGTTGCCAGACATGGGTCGCGAATGCCTGCAGTAGAATAGCTATCGCCATCCCGAGCGACGCGCGCAATAGCATCAGTTTACGCCCTTTGCGATCGGCGAGACTGCCCCACATCGGCGACACAATGGCGGAAATAAGAAACGTGATGCTAAACGTTAACCCGGACCACATTGATAACGCTTAATGGGAAGAGACGCCAAGCTGGGAAATATAAAGGGGTAAGAATGGCAGGATTTGGCTGATTGCCAGCCCGGTAAAAAAACATCCAAACCAAACGGAAATTAGATTAACTTTCCAGGATTCCATAAGACTCGTAACGGTAAGTAGCTGAAAATACGCGTTAGCTTAGCAAGTTCTCTTTTTCCTGGTGGTTCCAGAGGTGCGATACGTCACACTTTGCTATTTTGTCTCCCCGTTCATCATTTTTGTGAAACATGTCACATTATATAGCCGCGCAAGGCAGACGTTTATGCTTTAACGACACACGCCGTAGCCCCGCATTCCAAGATGAAAATGGTTAGCATGAGCAGCGTTATAGTCAGGCCCGAGCCCATTGCCATAATAATGGCAACTGGCGTTTAACATAGCGCGTAACCAGGGCCCCGTCTCCTGACGCCCCCAGCCGCGCAGAACAGTGATTTTTCGGCCATCTGATAGCTGAAACCCGCTGATATCCAGCGCTTCTGCGCTGGCATGTTCACTGCGACGCGCATCCGGGCGGTGATAAATATTACGGCAGGCATAGCTACCCAGATGTTCGATGCGGGTCAGGCGGCGCTTCATCCACGTTTCTGTTAAAGGTTTTGCCTGCTGTTCGACAAACAGCGCGGAGCGCAGCGCCAACGGGCAGGAGGCTAAAAAACTGCTGCTCAGTTCGACCTGGCCAAAATCTCTGACGCGCACAACATGGGACAAGGGACATTCACCAGCGCTATCCGCAACAGGTTGTGATGAAATTAATCCCTGTTGATTGGCCGCCGTCAACAGCTCCCGGCACTGCGACGGCATCAGGCGCTGTAGTTTGAAGGTAGTGATCCAGCCTGGCGGATCGGCAAGTTGTAGCGGAGCAAAAGGATTATAATAAGAGGGAAGATAACGATATCCCAGCCCGCCAATACCGCCCAACAGCACAATAATCAGAAAACCCTTACCTCTCACGCGGCCTCCGTTCTCACATCCCATAAACATTATGGCAGAACCCCGCGAAACCCGCGTTTTGTCGTGGTAATGTATACGCTTTGCATTCGATGGAATGGGTTTTTAAGATGGCGAAATTGCGGGTAGGAATAGTATTTGGCGGTAAGTCGGCGGAACATGAAGTGTCTTTGCAATCAGCGAAAAATATCGTTGATGCGATCGATAAAACCCGCTTCGATGTGGTGCTGTTAGGGATAGATAAGGCGGGACAATGGCATGTTAACGATGCGGAAAATTATTTGCAGAATGCAGACGATCCGGCACATATCGCGCTACGTCCTTCGGCAATCAGTCTGGCCCAGGTGCCTGGCAAACATCAACACCAATTGATTAACGCCCAGAACGGGCAGCCGCTACCGACGGTAGATGTTATTTTTCCTATCGTCCACGGTACGCTGGGCGAAGACGGCTCATTGCAGGGGATGCTGCGCGTCGCAAACTTACCGTTTGTCGGTTCAGACGTGCTGAGCTCCGCAGCCTGCATGGATAAAGACATCGCCAAACGACTGCTACGCGATGCAGGACTGAATATCGCCCCGTTTATTACACTCACCCGAACGAATCGTCACGCGTTTAGTTTTGCCGAGGTTGAATCCCGTCTGGGACTGCCGCTGTTCGTTAAGCCCGCCAATCAGGGCTCTTCGGTCGGCGTTAGTAAAGTCGCTAACGAAGCGCAATATCAGCAGGCGGTCGCGCTGGCTTTCGAATTCGATCATAAAGTGGTGGTGGAGCAAGGGATCAAAGGGCGCGAGATCGAATGCGCCGTATTAGGTAACGATAACCCACAGGCCAGTACCTGCGGCGAAATCGTACTGAACAGCGAATTTTACGCCTACGATACTAAGTATATTGATGATAATGGCGCACAAGTTGTCGTGCCTGCGCAGCTTCCTTCCGGGGTGAATGACAAGATCCGCGCGATCGCGATCCAGGCTTATCAGACGCTGGGATGCGCGGGTATGGCGCGTGTCGATGTCTTCTTAACGGCAGACAATGAGGTCGTGATTAACGAGATTAATACGCTGCCAGGTTTTACCAATATCAGTATGTATCCAAAACTCTGGCAGGCGAGCGGATTGGGCTATACCGATTTGATCAGCCGCCTGATTGAGCTGGCGCTGGAACGCCATACGGCGAATAACGCCTTAAAAACCACGATGTAATACCGCACGCCCGATAGCGCAACGTTTATCGGGCGTCTTTTACCTCATCATCTTCGCGCCGGCGAATAATGAACCCCGCCAGCCAGAAGCTAATAATCCACGTTACCAGCCCAACACCATAGGTTTGCCATCCTTTCGCCTCAAATCCCAGCAATCCTACGACGCCATTCAAAATAAAGATAAGGCCAATAGAGAAGGCATAGTAGTGCCAGTCACGACGAATTTTTACAGGCAAACGCATAACGACTCCGACGTATTAACAGCAACAAAAACGTATTTTTGCATACTTCTGGCGGGCGAGTCTGTGGGGGATACGGAATTTCTTAAATGTTAATTAATTTTGATAAAAGTGATCGTTTTGTGACAACTAACAAAAATTTACGCGATGGATACATTCCGTATGTGAAATTACCGTGATTCTGATATTGACAAACACAATGACCTGTCAGACTTCACAGTAAGCCGATGGCATAACGCCAGATCGTAGCCGATCATCCTGGAGGTCTTTATGGCTGATTTCACTCTCTCAAAATCGCTGTTCAGCGGGAAGCATCGAGAAACCTCCTCTACGCCCGGAAATATTGCTTACGCCATATTTGTACTGTTTTGCTTCTGGGCCGGAGCGCAACTCTTAAACCTGCTGGTTCATGCGCCGGGCATCTATGAGCATCTGATGCAGGTACAGGATACAGGTCGACCGCGGGTAGAGATTGGGCTGGGCGTCGGGACGATTTTTGGCCTGGTGCCCTTCCTCACGGGCTGCCTCATTTTCGCCGTTATCGCCGCGTTTTTACGCTGGCGTCACCGTCACCAATAAACCTTAGCGCGCTGGAGAAAATATCCCAGCGCGAAATTTATCGCCCCATACACCGCGCCCGCCGCTCATCAACTCGTTTAGCAAACCAGGCGGTCGTCAGCTTGCGCGTGATCTTCGGACTTTCCAGTTGAATACCGGGCAACATTTCCCGCGCAAGCGTCTTGCCCGTTTTGGCCTCGGCCAGTTTATAGACTTTCTTGTAGAGCGCCGTTTTTTCAAACGCCAGGCTATCGCCTTTCTCCAGTTGGCTGCGAATTTCACGCTCACTCATTCCCAACTGCCCTGCCAGTTTGCGTACCGCTAACTCTGTTTTGCCCGGTTCCTTGCTGTTATAACGAATCAGATCGCCATCCAGCGCCAGTTTTACCCCACTGGCTTTACTGACGGCATTCTGGAACGCAGCGTTACGGCTGGCGTACCATCCCGCGTTGAAGTCGGCGAAGCGGAAAACAGGCGCGCTGTAGTTCGCCGGGTAATTCAGCAAATGGTAAGTTCCAAACCACAACCCGCCACGGCGCGTAAAGACCTCCTGACGTACCGTACCCGCCATCTTCCACGGATAACCTTTCGCGTGCTGTTCGGCAAAGGCAATGCTGACCTGCACCGGGCCGCCCGTATGCACCGGGTTATATGAGCCAAATAGCGTCTGCCCCATAGGAACCATATTGATAAAATCATCAAAAATAGCGCTAAGCTGTTTTTCGGTTTTTACCGTGTCCAGGCGTTCGCTATAGCTCTTGCCGTTGGGGGAGTTAATTTTCAGCGCGGTGTGCACCAGAAACAGCGGAATGTGTAGTCGTTCAGCGCGGCGATCAATCTCCTGCCAGGCGATTTTACTTAGCCCCGGCACGACAGGAGCCGCCTGATAACCGGACTCCTGCTGGGCGACAGCCAGCACCGAACAGATATTTTCTACCGTCGGCGCCAGCCCCTGGCTCTTAAACGTTGTCGCGATATCTTTCGCCCAGGCCTCTCTGTCTTTGACACTGGCTGGCATTTTCTGACGTACTACGCTTGCCACGTCGACAGGCTTCTCGCCCTTGCTCACCGGCTGCCCGGATTGACTACTACAGCCAGCCAATATGGCAACCGCCAGAAAAGGCAGAGGATAAAGACGGGACGCCGCCGACATAACGTTTCCTTCTGTTAGCTAAAAGAGTGGGTCACTTCCTGAACTGGCTGACCATCCAACTGGCGTTCAAAGCTACGTAAACGTTTATAAATAGACATCAGCTCCACCAGCGTCGTCCAGGAGTTAATCAAATACTGGAACGAACCGCGCACCTGGCCAAACACGTTGGTGATTTGCGTCATCAGCCCCAGCGTAATCGTACCGGCAACAATGGAAGGAAACAGCAGGAACAAACCGAAAACGTTATCGACCTGCAAATAGAGAATGCGCGCGATGTTGAAATACATATAGTGAAAGTAGAGACGGAAGTAGTTATGGCGCACCGCGCTAAACAGTTCACGGACGGTGGGCGGCGTGGCGCGGCTGGCGTCATCTTCACCGTAGACCAGCTCCTTACGATAAGCGGCTTCCACTCGCTGATTTTTAAATTCCAGCCCTGGCAATTTGATCCCGACGACCGCCAGCAGGCCCGTCCCCATTAATGACCAGACTATGGCGGCAATGACCAGGCCGTAAGGGATATGTCCTACGATGGGTAAATTCGGCACATGCGCTGACAGGGTGACTAACACCGGCAGAAAGGCGATAAGCGTCATGATGGCATTGATAAAACTCACGCCCATGTTCTCCAGTGTAGAGGCAAAACGCATGGTGTCTTCCTGCACACGCTGGGCAGCCCCTTCGATATGGCGCAGGTACTGCCAGTGCGCCATATAGTGCTCATTCATTGCGGTACGCCAGCGAAATACATAGTGGCTGACAAAGAAGTTGTTCAGCACGCCGATCACCACGGCGATAAGCGCAATACCGAGAAACACCCCCACTTCATGATAAAATTGACCAAGAGTGACCTTGTGCGGCGAGCTGAGCGCCGTTTGAATCAAATCATAGAACGGCGCGTACCAGGCGTTAACCGCGACGCCAACCTCCACCAAAAACCAGGTGACAAAAATAATGAGCGAGGTGCCAAGTATCGACCAGTACTGCCAGCGGTGCGGGCTATAGATGAACCAGAACGTTGCAAATAATCCCACGCAAATCAGGTAATAAGCATAAAAAATCAGATAGTCCAGCGACCAAAAGCGCGCTGCGCTGATAGGCACTTCATCGGATGCCCCCACAAGTCGCGCCACCCAATCTCCTCCTCCCGCCTGCCAGAAAATGACGGCGATCAGCGCCCAAACAAACGCCGACATGAAAAACGGCCCTGGCTTTGGGAAAAAAGATTTAAACATCATGCTCTCCTGCTAACTTCTTATCTTTATTACGGCTGCTGTGACGGCGGCAATAGCACGCCATGCCCACGCAAATGAAAGGGCTAAACCAGGCATTGTGACCTACGTTGTGACGCTTAGTTCGCATTTCTGCTCAACAGAATTGTTTCGACGAGTTTCATACACAGCAGGCACGCTGACGCTATCAGGTTATCACAAGCGATCTATCACAAAAGTAAACATTCTCCATCACGAAAACCCGCCGTTACGTTTTTTCACCCACTTTTTTCTCTTTAACGTTTTGCAATGTGCCGCCGGGTAGTATAAATACGCATAACCACCGTTATTTCACTTATGGACATCACCGTTGAAACGTAGTCTGCTTTTTACTGCCATGCTGTTTGCGGCATCACTTACTTCTGTCCAGGCGGCTCAGCCGATTGCCGATCCGGTTTTTGCCTCTGATATCGTTGATCGTTATGCCGAGCATATCTTTTATGGTAGCGGTGCCACGGGCATGGCGCTGGTGGTGATCGACGGCAATCAACGCGTGTTTCGTAGTTTCGGTGACACCAGACCGGGCAATAATGTTCGTCCACAGCTTGATTCGGTCATTCGTATCGCTTCTCTCACCAAGCTCATGACCAGTGAAATGTTGGTAAAATTGCTCGATCAGGGAACGGTAAAATTAAACGATCCTCTCAGCAAATATGCGCCTCCCGGCGCGCATGTCCCGACGTATCAAGGCACGCCGATTACGTTGGTCAACTTAGCGACCCACACCAGCGCGCTTCCGCGAGAACAGCCCGGCGGCGCGGCGCATCGTCCGGTATTTGTCTGGCCAACCCGCGAACAACGCTGGAACTGGCTCTCCACAGCAACGTTAAAAGTCGCGCCCGGTTCACAGGCGGCCTATTCCAATCTGGCGTTCGACCTGTTAGCCGACGCGCTGGCGACCGCCTCCGGCAAACCTTATACGCAACTGTTTGAAGAAAAGATTACCCGCCCGCTGGGAATGAAAGACACCACGTTTACCCCTTCTCCCGATCAGTGTAAGCGTCTGATAGTGGCAGAAAAAGGCGCAAGCCCCTGTAATAATACGCTGGCTGCCATTGGCAGCGGTGGGGTCTATTCTACGCCAGGAGATATGATGCGCTGGATGCAACAGTATCTGTCGTCAGATTTCTATCACCGTAGCCAACAGGCCGATCGTATGCAAACGTTGATTTATCAGCGCACACAGTTAAAGAAAATCATCGGGATGGACGTACCGGGTAAAGCCGACGCGCTCGGTCTGGGTTGGGTCTATATGGCGCCAAAAGACGGACGTCCTGGCATTATCCAGAAAACAGGAGGAGGCGGCGGTTTTATTACCTATATGGCGATGATCCCGCAATATAATATTGGCGCTTTTGTGGTCGTAACCCGTTCCCCTCTCACGCGTTTTACCAATATGAGCGACGGGATTAACGATTTGGTTACTGAGCTAAGCGGCAATAAACCGATTGCTATTCCTGCATCCTGAGTCGTCGCGCCTCGCGCTATATCAGACGAGGCGCAACATTCTTGTTAATATTCGGAGGGCAAACGGTTAATACTGATCAGTTTGCCTTTATTCATTTCAATGTAATTACCCTTACGCAGGGCCGCGAGAACTTCCGCCACCACCGATCGCGATACGCGCGTTCGTTGATGAATATAATTCATAACACCAATACGTGAGCGAAGTTCTTCATCCCACTCAATCATTGTCATTAACGTCGCACGAATTTGGTCGTAAGAATTATTACCAATGAGCTGCTTGTCACGAAGTTCCAGTACCTGACTTTTCCATACTATCCAACAGAAGGCTTCACGCCACAGTTGGTTTTGCTCAATGATGGCAAGAGTTTGTGATGATGAGAGGCGATAACCAATGCAACCGCTCTCCGCAATTAATTTATATTGTGCCTCTTTTTTCGCCACACCATCGGCTAAACCGAAAATAAAGGGGGCCTGCACAATACCAATAAGAACTTTATCACCGCGAACTAACGAAACAACCCCCTCTAAAATAACAAAGGTATGGGTATTACTTTCATCAGGTGAACAGATAATCTCTTTATCATTAACAAACTCGAAACGCGTACCATGCTTAGAAAGGCATTTATCGAGTCTGTAGAATTCCTGTAGTGGCTTGCTTAAAGATAACATATGCATTCCTTGCAATAATGCCCGTCAAGTCCTTGACGGGCATTTTTCAGTTTAAATTACCTTTATTTCTCCTGAGAGAAAATGATTACCAGGTATATTTAACACCAACGTTTGCAGACCAGTCTTGATCAACATCACCGCCGCCGAGGTAGTTAGCATCGGTGTAGGCGCTGAAGTTCTTCGTGAAGCTGAACTGAGTACCCAGACCAACACGTACCGCAGAACCTTCTACGCCGTTGTCGATAGAGTCGCCGTTTACGTCAGCATCGTTGTTGGAGTCGTCGTAAACGTAAGCCAGTTTGAAGTACGGCGTCAACGCCTGATCTTCGCTGTAAGTGAAGGTATAACCTGCATCTACACCGAGTTCATAACGCATGCTGTCGTAAGACTGACCGTCAACTTTCATGTCGTTGCTCAGCTGGTAGTCGTCGCCGGACTGGAACAGACCGGATACGCTGCCGTAAGGCGTTACGTAGCCTGCATCACCCAGCTTCAGATCATAACCCAGTTTCAAGCCGAAGCCCCAGGCGTCAGAAGAGGTGTTGCCGTCAACGTAAGTACCGTCGCTCATGTTAGCAGACAAATCGTTGTTGAAGTGAGAGTAGCTTAAGTTACCGTCAACAAAGATGTTGTTTGCGAAACGAGCGGAAGAGTAGATGTAGGCAGACTGGCTGTCCTGATCCACCTGACCGGTACGATCGCTCAGATCGCCTTTCACGAAGCCTGCTGCCGCACCAACGATCCACTTAGCGTTGTTACCGTCAACTTTGGTATCAACACCGACCATGATGCCATTAACATCCTGATCGTAGTTAATGGTGCCGTTGTCGCCGTTGAAGTTACCGCCGAAGTAGCTTACCCATGCGCCGCCGTTATCCTCCAGGCCATGACGAGCATTGGTCAGACGAGTACCAACGGTGTCTTGCTCCAGGTTCCAGATATTGGTGTTCGCAGAAGGAATGCTCAGCGCCATGTTAGCGTAGTCGGTCAGTTCCATCTGTTCCAGCACGACAGTGTTGCCTTCCTGCTTAGCCTGATAGGTGTAAGCACCCAGGTCAGCTTTGTTTGCTGCAGAGAAGGTTGCGGTGCTGTTCTTATCGTTAACATAGATCAGCTCATTACCTTTATAATCCGCAACAGAACCCGCGCCAGTGGCGTTGTCGATACGCACTTTATAGTTACCGGTGGCAGCTGCAACATTGTCACCAACGTTATCAACTTCATCCTGACCTGCTCCCGTCTGGTCGGTATCGTAAGTATCGCCGTTACCGTTAATGGTCAAATGACCATCAGAGTTCATCGCAATCACGCCATAACCGTAGTTAGACTTAGTCGTGTCGTTAGTACGATCGTTAGTCAGGTCAGCATCCAGTACGAAACGGTTACTTTCGATGTTGAAGACACCAGCGTTCACATAACCGTTAGCATCGGTGTAGCTGGTCAGGTTCAGAGTATCAACCTGCAGCGCATTAGAAGCGCTATTACCAACATCCAGTACACCATTATTGGTTACGTTGATAGTGTTTGCGTACAGGGCAGCATCATTTACGCTCCAGCCAGCAGAAACATCATCAGCAATCGTAACGGTACTGTTATCGATAGACAGGGTATCAGTTGCAACATGACCATCTTCATTGATGTTCAGAGCAGAACCACCAGTCAGGCCGATAGTGTCAGAAACCAGAGTAGAATCAGCAACATTGACAACATAACCACTATTGATACTCAGCGTATCAATCAGAGAAGTTTTAGTAGTGTCCCACTGTGATCCGGTATTCAGGGTCACGTTAAACAGGCCGCTCTGATAAACTTCGTTACCAACGATATGGTTATACTCACTGTAGTCAGTATAAATGTTATCAACACCTACAGTTGATAATGGCCACAGACTATTAGCTGCGATATCGATCAGAGTTGCAGTTGCCTCGGTACCTACAGCATAAGAATCGTAAACTCCATCCGGAGATGTGGCATCAAGAATACCGTCGCCGTTAGTATCTACAGTATATTCAAAAACACCGTCTCCATCGGCATCAGTACCAGTGTCTGTCATATGTACAGACATTGCTGCACCAACCCATTTGCTACCATTATTCAGGGTAACATCCATACGGTCAGTGCCATCCCAACCGTTCGTGTCGCGGTCAGCATCAGTATCACGATAGCTATCCGCTCCATTCGGGAAGAAGTTTTCATCGAAATTGCTGGAGAATACAACATCGCCCATCAGCGTGGAGTTGCTGAGGTTGACCGTCGTCTGCATTGCATTATCAGCATATGGGTGTGCAATTGCCGCAATCGCAATGTCATCAGCAGTATAAGAACCACTGTAATCGCTAGCGTTATTAGTATTACCAAACCAGCCGGAAGTACCTTCATCAGACAATGAACCAGAGGTTACGGTAGAATCAACAACATTGATTGTGTTATTAAATACTTCACTACTGTTTACGCCAGTGCTAACGGTGTTATCGTCGATATCTTCCCATTCGTAGCCCTGAGTCAGGGTAATACCAGCAACATGAGAATTATTTACAATAGACAGATCAACTTCCTGATCCAGTGTAATCGCGGTACCCATGCCATAAACATCAACAACATGTGTATCCGCAGTACCATCGGTATAGGTACCGTTATAGGTATAATGCTCGTAGTTGTCATCAATAGTAGAGTTATCAACGGTCAACGCCAGACGATCATATACATACCCGGTGTCACGATTTACGCAATCGGTACCCTCAAGACACGCGGAGGTAATCATACCGTGAATAGTACTGTTTTTAATTGTCAGGCTATTCGCATTAGTATTGGTAGTAACGCCATCATCCAGATAGTAGGTAGAAATAACGCCATTAACTCGCGCGTTATTGATTACAGGATAAATGTCACCGTTATAGTAACTATCAGTTGCGTAGTTGTTCCAACCTACATAGCCATCATAATAAACGTCATCAGCGTAGGTCGCATCGTTGTAGTGATGAAACGTATTGTAAGTGGTACCAGAAATATCATTAGTAGTAGCATTCGCCTGAGAAGTGATTGCCAGAGTGCAAGCCAATGCTAATTGTGAGACTACAAGTTTCTTTTTCCAGGAGTGCATTTGTCATCCCTCCTCAGGGACGTAATATAGTTGATCCATCAATTATCAATGCATAAAAACATACAGATGTTTAGCAAGAAGGATTATGCGGCGTCATTGCTAAAAGGTTCAATTATTCTTTATCCTCAGTCCGGATTCGGACATGAATTAAAAGGACGTAATAAAAGGAAAATTTATAATTGAAAAGCATTCTTTTTCATGGCCTTACAAGAAAATAAAAAAAACAAAACACATATAAGATAAATATGGATTAAAGAAAAACAAAATAAACATGAATAATGTTGAAACCCACATTTACTTAAATGACGATGAAATAAAACTAAAAACAACGTAAAACTAATTCTTATTTAAAATGATATAGTGCCTGAGGTATTAATCTTCGGTATATAAAGGAAGCGTCATGTTCTGCTGCCGCTGGGGCTGCGCCTGCTACGTTAAGGACCGTTTTCGTAAAACATCTGCCTGCAGATTCAGGTATACTGGGCCTTCGATTCCACAAACATCAGGCAGACCATGACAGACCTTATCCATCGCCCTCGCCGCCTGCGCAAATCCGCTGCGCTGCGCGCTATGTTTGAAGAGACAACACTTAGCCTGAACGACCTGGTGTTGCCGATCTTTGTTGAAGAAGAACTCGACGATTACAAAGCTATTGATGCCATGCCCGGCGTAATGCGTATCCCGGAAAAGCAACTGGCGCGAGAGATTGAACGTATCGCAAATGCTGGCATTCGTTCCGTTATGACCTTCGGCATTTCTCACCATACTGATGACACCGGCAGCGATACCTGGAAAGAAGACGGACTGGTGGCAAGAATGTCCCGCATCTGTAAGCAAACCGTGCCGGAGATGATCGTCATGTCCGACACCTGCTTCTGCGAATACACCTCGCACGGCCACTGCGGCGTGTTGTGCGAACACGGAGTGGATAACGATGCGACGCTGGCCAACCTCGGCAAGCAGGCCGTTATCGCGGCGGCGGCTGGAGCAGATTTTATTGCGCCCTCCGCAGCCATGGATGGACAAGTCCAGGCTATCCGCCAGGCGCTGGATGCCGCCGGTTTTACCGATACGGCAATAATGTCCTACTCCACTAAGTTCGCCTCTTCTTTCTACGGCCCCTTCCGTGAAGCAGCGGGTACCGCGTTAAAAGGCGACCGCAAGACGTATCAAATGAATCCGATGAACCGCCGTGAAGCGATTCGCGAATCACTGCTCGACGAAGCCCAGGGCGCGGATTGCTTAATGGTGAAACCGGCCGGCGCGTATCTGGACGTGCTGCGTGAAATCCGCGAACGCACAGAGTTGCCGCTTGGCGCTTACCAGGTGAGCGGTGAATATGCCATGATTAAATTTGCTGCTATGGCTGGCGCCATCGATGAAGAAAAGGTCGTGCTGGAAAGTCTGGGCTCGATTAAACGCGCCGGCGCCGATTTGATTTTCAGCTACTTCGCGCTGGATCTGGCTGAGAAAAATATTCTGCGTTAATTCTGTTACAGGGCGGCGCGCTGCCGCCCTTTCCCGACTTTACACCCCACTATTCAGTCGCAAACGCTAACCCGTTGCCGGACGCGGCTTATCCGGCTTACGGCTATTCCTCGATCGCCTGGCGAATTTGCTGCGACGACGCGGGATCGTCAATGGTTGTCAGATCGCCCGGATCGCGGCCTTCGCAGATCGCCTGGATCGTGCGGCGAAGCATCTTTCCGGAACGCGTTTTGGGGAGCTGCGAGACAAACCAGACATGCGCCGGACGACCAAAGTGACCAATCTGATTGTCTACCAGCGCCATAATCGCGTTTTCCTCGTCGCGCGCCGCCTCGCGATCCGCCAGCGTATCGCTCTGCTTCGGAATGACAAACGCCACCGCCACCTGCCCTTTCAGAGCGTCTTTTATCCCCACTACCGCCACTTCCGCTACGTTCGGGTAGCTGGAGATACTTTCTTCTATTTCTCGCGTCCCCAGCCGATGACCCGCAATATTAATCACATCATCGGTACGGCCCAGAATAAAGTAATACCCCTCGGCGTCGCGGATTCCCCAGTCGAAGGTGGCATAAACCTGACGGGTAAACAGCGACCAGTAAGTCTTCACAAAACGCGCATCGTCGCCCCAAATAGTCTGAATACAGCCCGGCGGCAGCGGCCCTTCGATCACCAGCATGCCTTTTTCATTTATGCCGCAGGGCTCGCCGGTGACTTCATTGAGTAGCTGGACGTTATAACCGTACATCGGCACGCCGGGACTTCCCAGACGCGACGGCCTGTCGTCCAGCGCGCGGGCCAGCGCCATGATCGGCCAGCCGGACTCCGTCTGCCAATAATTGTCGATGACCGGTACGCCCAGCGTCTCCGTCACCCAACTGGCCGTCGGCTCGTCCAGCGGCTCACCGGCCAGATAAAGCGCCTCCAGCGAGGAGAGATCGTGATTGCGGATTTGCGCCGTCGGGAATTTTTTCAGCACGCGAATCGCGGTCGGGGCGGAAAACATCCGGTTAACCTGGTATTTCTCGACAATTTTCCACCAGACCCCGCAGTCCGGGTACGTCGGCAGTCCTTCGTAAACAATAGTCGCCATGCCTGCCAGCAGCGGCGCGTAAACGATATAGGAGTGGCCGACGACCCAGCCGATATCCGATGCGCAAAAGAATACGCCGCCC
This sequence comes from Salmonella sp. GDC200615, assembly GCF_050574145.1. NCBI lineage: Bacteria > Pseudomonadati > Pseudomonadota > Gammaproteobacteria > Enterobacterales > Enterobacteriaceae > Salmonella > Salmonella sp. GDC200615. The sequence continues at coordinate 3,484,767 of NZ_CP192247.1, forward strand.
GCCTTGCCGCCAAAAATGGTGTCCATCGAGGTTGCCAGCGCCACCGCATAACCGCCGACGTCGCGCTGGACGCCTTTCGGTTTGCCGGTAGTGCCGGAGGTGTAAAGAATGCACGAGGTTTCATTGGATTCCAGCCACGCCACCGGCACGCTCGCGCCGAGATGCTGCTGGCGTAACGTGGCAAAATCCAGATCGCGCCCATCCACCCACGCCATTTTCGCCAGCCCTCTGTCCACCAGCAGAACGTGTTTCGGCTGATGCTGCGCCTGCGCAATAGCGTCATCAAGCAGCTTTTTATACGGCAGGATTTTACCGCCCCGCGCTCCGGCATCCGCCGACACAATCAGCGCCGGTCTGGCATCGTCAATCCGCGCCGCCACGCTGTGCGAGGCAAAACCGCCAAAGACCACCGAATGGATCGCGCCAATGCGCGCACAGGCCAGCAGGGTTATCTGCGCTTCGGCAATCATCGGCATATAGACCAATACGCGATCGCCACGCTGCACGCCCAGCGACAGCAGCATAGCGGCCACAGCGTTGACTTCATCATGCAACTGGCTGAAGGTAAATGTGCGCTCTTCATCGGTCTCTGATGAGACGGCAATCAGCGCCAGCGCCTCCGGCTGTTTATCCAGCCAGCGGTCAACGGCGTTATGACATAAGTTAGTGGTGCCGCCGCAAAACCAGCGGGCAAACGGTGGACGGCTATGATCCAGCGTCTGCGTAAACGGCTGTCGCCAGTCGATACGTCGGGCCTGCTCGGCCCAGAACGCCTCCGGTTCGTTAATGGAACGCTGATAAAATTCGCTAAAAGACATCACGCTCTCCTGTTGAACTTACGCCTTACTGCTGGCTGGCTCAGATAACATATAAATCGAGGTATTCGTTAACCGGCATCTGCTCCAGGCGGGCTCTGTCCAGGGAGACATCCAGAATGCGTTGCTGCTGGCGAGTCGGGAACTGACGAGCCAGGTTAATTTTAAATTTTTCGATAAGCTTCGGAATACCGTCGGCGCGGCGACGCGCATGACCAATCGGATACTCCACGACAACCTCGCCAAAGCGTGAGCCATCAGTAAACTCCACGGTGATCGCATTGCCGATAGCTCGTTTTTCCGGGTCGTGATAGTCGGCGGTAAAAGCCGGGTCCTCATAACACACGATTTTCTCGCGCAGGGCGTCAATACGCTTGTCCTGCGCCACCTCGTCTTCATAATCCGCCGCGGTTAACCGTCCGAACAGCAGCGGCACGGCGACCATATACTGGATACAGTGATCGCGGTCCGCCGGGTTATTGAGCGGGCCTTTTTTATCGATAATGCGAAGACAGGCTTCGTGGGTACGGATGGTCACTTTCTCGATATCCGCTGCCGTTTTACCCGCGGCCTGCATCTGCTCATACAGCGTCATCGCCGCTTCGACGGCGGTTTGCGAGTGGAATTCTGCCGGGAAAGAAATTTTAAATAGCACGTTTTCCATCACGTAGGAGCCGTAAGGGCGCTGGAAACGGAACGTTTCACCTTTGAATGAAACGTCGTAGAAGCCCCAGGTTTTGGCGGTGAGCGCCGAGGGATAGCCCATCTCGCCGGTTTTCGCCATCAGCGCCAGACGTACCGCGCGTGAGGTAGCGTCGCCCGCCGCCCAGGATTTGCGCGTACCGGTATTCGGCGCATGACGATAAGTGCGCAACGACTGCCCATCCACCCATGCCAGCGATACCGCGTTAAGGATCTCATCGCGCGTCAGCCCCAGCATTTCAGCGACCACCGCCGTCGAGGCCACTTTCACCAGCAACACATGGTCAAGTCCGACACGGTTGAAGGCGTTTTCCAGCGCGATGCAACCCTGAATTTCATGGGCTTTGATCATCCCGCTCAATACCTGTTTCATGGTCAGCGGCGCTTTGCCGGCGGCGACGGCGTTGCGTGACAGCCAATCCGCAATCGCCAGAATACCGCCCAGGTTATCAGAAGGATGGCCCCACTCGGCGGCAAGCCAGGTATCATTAAAATCGAGCCAGCGGATCATCGCGCCAATGTTAAAGGCTGCCTGTACCGGATCGAGCTGGAACTGGGTGCCCGGCACGCGTGCGCCGTTGGGCACCACCGTGCCTGGCACGATCGGCCCAAGCAATTTTTTACAGGCCGGGTATTCCAGCGCTTCCAGACCACAGCCGAGCGTGTCGAGCAGGCAATAATGCGCGGTGTCGTACGCCACCTTTGAGGTGATCTCGTAATTCATCACGTAATCAACGATATCAACGATTTCACGGTCAAAGTCTGGGCGGATGTTCGAAATATGTGCGGACATAGGGTACAACTCCTGTTTTTATATTTAGAGGTTTTAATTAGCAACGCTTTTCGATCGGCACAAACTGGCGATCGTCCGGGCCGGTATAATTGGCGGAAGGACGAATAATTTTGTTGTCCTGACGCTGTTCAATAATGTGCGCCGCCCAGCCGGTAACGCGGGCGATGACAAACAGCGGGGTGAACATTTCGGTAGGGACGCCCATCATGTTGTAGGAGACCGCCGAAAACCAGTCGAGATTCGGGAACATCTTTTTGGTCTCCCACATCACCGTTTCCAGACGGTCGGCGATGTGGTACATCTTCAGCGAGCCGCCTTCTTCTGAAAGCTGTTTCGCCACCCGTTTGATCACCTGATGGCGCGGGTCGGCGATGGTGTAAACCGGATGTCCAAAGCCAATCACCACCTCTTTGTTTTCCACGCGTTTACGGATATCCGCCTCTGCCTCGTCCGGCGTTTCATAACGCTGTTGAATTTCCAGCGACACCTCATTCGCCCCGCCGTGTTTCGGGCCGCGCAGCGCGCCAATCGCGCCGATAATCGCGGAGTAGACATCCGAGCCGGTCCCGGCAATCACCCGGCTGGTAAACGTCGAGGCGTTGAACTCATGCTCGGCATACAGCACCAGCGAAATATGCATCGCCTTTTCCCAGCTTTGGGTTGGCTTTTCACCGTGCAGCAGATGCAGGAAATGGCCGCCGATGGAATCATCGTCGGTTTCCGGCTGAATACGTTCGCCGTTGTGGCTGTAGTGATACCAGTAAAGAAGGATAGAGCTGAGCGAGGCCAACAGCTTATCGGCAATATCGCGCGCGCCGGAGACGGTATGTCCCTCTTTTTCCGGCAGGGTGCAGCCCAGCGCGGAAACGCCGGTACGCATCACATCCATCGGGTGCGAGGCCGCCGGTAACGCTTCCAGAACGGTACGGACATTGGCGGGTAATCCGCGCAGCGCTTTTAACTTGCTTTTATACGCGTTCAGCTCGTCGCGGGTCGGTAATTTTCCGTGGATCAGTAAATGCGCGACTTCTTCAAATTCGCAGTGCTCCGCCAGATCGAGAATGTCGTAACCGCGATAGTGCAGATCGTTACCGCTTTTTCCCACGGTACACAGAGCGGTATTTCCGGCAGGTACGCCGGAAAGCGCGACCGATTTTTTAGGCTTAATGACATGCGTGTTGTTTTGCAGGATCGTAGTGTCTGTCATATTGTCCTCGTCATTATTGTAATGTGTAGGGTATTGAGGCGTGTAGGGTATTGAGGCGTGTAGGCCGTACCGTAGGCGGGATAAACGTAGTGCCATCCGGCATTGCCTGATGGCGGCTTCGCCTTATCAGGCCTACAGGCTACGATTTTTTATTCCTGTACAGCGCGTCCAGCTTCTCTTCGAACTGGTAGTAATTGATGCTTTCGTACAGCTCGTTGCGGGTCTGCATGATGTCGATCACGTTCTTTTGCGTCCCTTCCTGGCGCAGCACGGTATAGACTTTTTCTGCGGCGCGGTTCATGGCGCGAAACGCCGACAGCGGATAGAGCGCCATCGCCACGTTTGCGCTGCGCAACTCGTCGGTCGTAAACAGCGGCGTCGCGCCAAACTCAGTGATGTTGGCGAGGATCGGCACCTGCGCCACGTCGGCGAACCGGCGGTACATCGACAGTTCGGTGATCGCCTCCGGGAACAGCATGTCAGCCCCCGCGTCCACGTAAGCCTGCGCACGATCGAGAGCCGCCTCCAGCCCTTCCACCGCCAGCGCATCGGTACGCGCCATGATCACAAAGTTCGGATCGGTGCGCGCATCCACTGCCGCCCGAATTCGGTCTACCATCTCCTCTTTCGAGACGATCGCTTTGTTTGGACGGTGTCCACAGCGCTTAGCGCCAACCTGGTCTTCAATATGCAGCGCGGCGGCGCCCGCTTTGGCTATGGACTTTACCGTCCGCGCGACATTAAAGGCGGAGGAGCCAAAGCCAATATCCGCATCCACCAACAGCGGCAGCGGGCAAACATCCGTGATGCGCCGGATATCGGTTAACACATCATCCAGCGTAGAAATCCCCAGATCCGGCAGTCCGAGCGAGCCCGCCGCTACGCCGCCGCCAGAAAGATAGATAGATAGCCTGATACCCGGCCCGTTGGGCCAACAGAGCATGGTTGGCATTGATCGCGCCGACAATTTGTAATGGATTCTCTTTAGAGAGCGCGGCGCGAAATGCCTGCCCCGGCGAATGTAAAGACATATCTCGTCCTCATGTTAGTAAATTGTTATTCAAGATGTATTTACCAAAGCAAAGGCTATGCCAGGCAAAGAGGCAGCGAGAAAATTAAATACAATGAGATTTAAAAACAGGTAATTACAGTAATGCCTGTTATGAATAAGCGCGATTAAGGGAAAAGAAAAACGTGTCAGCTAACGTTTCATGAAACGAATCACCCCGTTTCATTGCAACATTTATGAAACACGTTTAAAACAAAAAATCGCCCCTTAAAGATGAGCCTACTGCGATGACGACTGCTCACAGCGCTCCGCGCGATAATAGCGATAAACCGGTGATCTGGACGGTCTCCGTAACGCGTCTGTTCGAACTGTTTCGGGATATCAGTCTGGAATTCGATCATCTGGCGACCATCACGCCTATTCAACTCGGCTTTGAAAAGGCGGTGACCTACATTCGCAAAAAACTGGCGACCGAGCGCTGCGACGCGATTATCGCGGCGGGTTCGAATGGGGCCTATTTAAAAAGCCGCCTGTCAATACCGGTGATCCTCATCAAGCCCAGCGGATTCGATGTATTACAGGCGCTGGCGAAAGCGGGAAAGCTCACCTCGTCTATCGGTATCGTGACCTATCAGGAGACCATTCCGGCTTTACTTGCCTTTCAGAAAACGTTTCACCTCCGTCTTGAACAGCGAAGCTATGTCACCGAAGAGGACGCGCGCGGGCAAATTAACGAACTTAAGGCCAACGGTATTGAGGCCGTCGTCGGCGCGGGATTAATTACCGATCTGGCGGAAGAAGCGGGAATGACCGCCATCTTTATTTATTCCGCGGCGACCGTTCGTCAGGCTTTTCATGATGCGCTGGATATGACCCGTCTGACACGGCGCCAGCGCGTGGATTACTCATCCGGCAAGGGATTACAAACCCGGTATGAACTGGGCGATATACGCGGCCAGTCGCCGCAAATGGAGCAGCTCCGCCAGACGATTACGCTCTATGCCCGCTCCCGTGCGGCAGTGCTGATTCAGGGGGAAACAGGGACCGGAAAAGAGCTGGCGGCGCAGGCGATTCACCAGACGTTTTTTCACCGCCAGCCTCACCGTCAGAATAAGCCATCCCCTCCCTTTGTCGCCGTCAATTGCGGCGCGATTACCGAGTCGTTGCTGGAAGCGGAACTGTTTGGTTATGAAGAGGGTGCGTTTACCGGTTCACGACGAGGAGGCCGGGCGGGGCTGTTTGAAATCGCACACGGCGGCACGCTGCTTCTGGATGAAATCGGCGAAATGCCCTTGCCGTTACAAACCCGACTTTTGCGCGTACTGGAGGAAAAAGCCGTCACTCGCGTCGGCGGACACCAGCCGATCCCGGTGGATGTCCGGGTGATCAGCGCTACGCATTGCGATCTGGATCGGGAGATAATGCAAGGACGTTTTCGCCCCGATCTCTTTTATCGCCTGAGTATTCTGCGTCTGACGCTTCCTCCTTTGCGCGAGCGGCAGGCTGATATTTTACCGCTGGCGGAAAGCTTTTTAAAACAGTCGCTGGCGGCAATGGAAATTCCGTTTACCGAATCGATACGTCATGGATTGACACAGTGTCAGCCGCTTTTGCTGGCCTGGCGCTGGCCCGGTAATATTCGCGAACTGCGTAATATGATGGAGCGCCTGGCGCTTTTTTTAAGCGTCGATCCCGCGCCAACGCTGGACAGGCAATTTATGCGGCAGTTATTACCTGAGCTTATGGTGAACACAGCAGAACTGACGCCTTCAACCATGGATGCGCACACGTTACAGGATGTACTGGCGCGCTTTAAGGGCGATAAGACCGCGGCGGCGCGTTATCTGGGGATTAGCCGCACCACTCTGTGGCGTCGTTTAAAAGCAGGTGCCAAAGACCAGTCGGATAATTAAGACAAATGACAGCGTCCTGAATGCCTGATGGCGCTACGTTTACTGCAGGCCGTCATCCGGCAAAACGGATGACGGTTGCCAGGAATAAAAATACCCGCCGGAAACCCAGGCGGGTATTTTTATGATGCAACGCTTTTATTTCTTTTTATAAATATCAGCCGTACCATGAATTTTATTTTCTGTCTGCCCGGACGTCAGCACCACCACATCCGCCCCTTTTTCATCCGCCTTTTTGATTAAATCTTCTCTGGCGTCCAGCGGCGACATTTCCCCGGTGGTGGAAATCGTGCCAATTTTCGTGTATTCGGAGGCGACTTTATCAAAGTCCGTTTTTTTCATGATTTCTGCGGCATAAACGTTTGTCACGACAAACGCTAATGCGCCAAGCATAACCTTGTAGCCAGTTTTCATAGCAAAACCCTCGTTTTATTATTACACCATCATCGCTTTATCAGAACAAAAAGGCCGTTCGGACTGATTAAATAAGTAGTGTAGATTGCTGGAAAAATCCAGTCAGCCCCCGCTCAGTCGGCATAACGACGCGGATTAAAACGCCCCTGCTTTGTGATCTCACTCGCAATCATCTGGTTTGACTATTAATAAGATGAACGTTATTTCTTGAGGCTAAGAGAAGAGTTGCCTATGGAGCCGTTTCATGCCGTTGTGCTTACCGTCAGTCTGTTTGTGTTAACCTTTTTTAATCCCGGCGCGAATCTGTTTGTGGTGGTGCAAACCAGCCTCGCATCAGGACGCCGGGCGGGAGTCATCACCGGCCTGGGCGTCGCCACGGGAGACGCCTTTTATTCCGGGCTGGGGCTTTTCGGTCTGGCGACGCTCATTACGCAATGCGAAGCGGTATTTTCTCTTATCAAAATTGTCGGCGGCGCCTATTTATTATGGTTCGCCTGGAACAGTATTCGCCACCAGGCGACGCCGCAAATGAGCACGCTCCAGACGCCGATTGCCGCCCCGTGGACGATTTTCTTTCGCCGGGGATTAATGACCGATTTATCCAATCCGCAAACCGTACTGTTTTTTATCAGTATTTTTTCCGTAACGCTTAGCGCAGAAACGCCCACATGGGCAAGGTTAATGGCCTGGGCCGGAATTGTGCTGTCATCCGTTATCTGGCGTATTTTTCTCAGCCAGGCCTTTTCGCTCCCCGCAGTCCGCCGCGCTTATGGGCGTATACAGCGCATTGCCAGCCGTGTTATCGGCGCCATTATCGGGATGTTTGCGCTCAGACTTCTCTATGAAGGCGTGACGCACCGCTAATGTTTGCCCGGTAGCCTTTGCTACCGGACGATAAGCGTTATCAAAACGCCCATGACACGCTGCCTACAATGCTACGCTCGGCGCCAAAATAACAATAAGAGAGCGAATTACAGGCAGCGACATAGCGTTTGTCCGTCAGGTTATTTACGTTGAGCTGGGCGCTCAAGCCATTTAACCCAATGCTGGATAAATCATACCCTACCACCATATCGACCAATGTATAGGACGGCAACGTGTGGGTATTCAGGCGATCGCTGGTCACGCCGTTGACGTACCGGATGCCGGAGCCCAAAGTCAGCCCCTCTAACAGACCGCTTTTCACATCGTAGCTTAGCCAGGCGCTGGCCTGGTTCCGTGGAGCATAAACCGCGCGCTTACCCTGCTCTTGCGGGCTACTTTTCTTATAACGGATATCAGTATAGGTATACGCCGCCTGCAAACGGACGCTATCCGACAAATGGCTAATGGCCTCCAGTTCCACCCCTTTAGACTCAATTTCACCAATCGAGCGGTACGGATCGGTAGGTTCTTCTTTGGTCGCGATATTTGTCTGGTTAATACGATACACGGCGGCGCTAAACTGGCTATTCCCCCCCAGCGGTTCGTATTTTACCCCCGCCTCCCACTGCTTGCCTTTCATCGGTTCCAGCACATTGCCGTTTTCGTCGGCGAAGCTGGTCGGCGTAAACGCGGTAGAATAACTGAGATAGAGGGCGACGCCATTGTCGAACAGATAAAGCAACGCGGCACGGGTGCTGACGTTGTTTTTATCGAGATCGCTGCGTGAATCATGAAGTTTGTCGATGTTAGACACGCTGACCCGATCGTAACGACCGCCCAACGTAAAGCGCCAGCGATCCCATGACATCTGATCCTGTAAATAGTATCCGGTCTGCCGCAGCTTATGTTTTTCACGGCTATACAACGTAATGTAATCCGGCTGAGCGCCATAAACAGGGTTGAAAGCGTCAATCGGCGGAAACGCGCCATAATAGCCAGTAGTATGATTACTGCGATCCTGATAATCGATCCCCACCAGCAGACGATGATTAATCGCCCCGGTATCCACGCTGCCGTCGAGCTGATTATCCAGCGCGATAGCCGACATTTTCTCCCCGGAGCCGGAATAGCCGCGATTCAGCGCCGTTTCATTCAACCAACCTGCGGCATAGACCTGATTCAACGTCACTTTGGTATGCAAATAACGCAATTTTTGCCGTACCGACCAGCCGTTATCGAACAGATGCTCAATGTTATAACCCACCATATTTTCACGGCGATCGTATTTGTCGTAGTCATCTTCACCTTCAAAGAAAGTGTTAGAAATTTTTCTGCCGTTATAAGGTACAACCGTGCCTTGATAAGGCAGTCCGGAGTGGCTACCGCCTTCCGGATCACGGTGCAGATAGGCCATAAGATCAAGACGCGTCCGATCGGTAATTCGCCAGGTCAGGCTCGGCATCAGCGCATAACGTTCCTCTTTCAAGGGGGTAAACTGCGAATCGGCGTAACGTGTCATACCGCTAAGACGCGCCGCCACACGTTCATTGTCATCCAGTGGGCCGGTCACATCAAAAGCCGCCCCGCGCTGGTTGTGATTGCCGGCAAACAGCTTCACTTCTCCCCCGACATCAAACGCCGGTTTTCGCGACGTCAACGCGACAATGCCGCCTGGCGATGAACGACCATACAGAACGGACGCCGGGCCGCGTACCACCTCGATATCTTCCAGAAACCAGGGGTCAACCACCAACGAACTGTGCGAATTGGTGTCGCCCATCATTTTTAACCCGTCGAGATAGACGTTATCCAGACTACCGTCCGAAAAACCACGCAATACGATGTAATCAAAGCGGTTAGAGGCGCCTATCTGGTTACTGTATACGCCTGGGGTGTAGCTGACCGCCTGACGCACGCTGGTTGCGCCCTGCTCTTCAAACTGCTGGCGGGTAATAATGGATACCGACTGCGGCGTTTCAATATCTGGCGTCGCCAGCTTGGTCGCGCCACTCTGAACGGGCGAGGTGACAATGACGGTATCATTTTTTGTGGTTTCCTGGGCAAAAAGAGGAAAAGTCGCGCCGCCGATAGCTCCGCCTATCAATAGCGCCATACGCGTTGTCGCAAACATGAACATCTCCAAAGGCATCTTTATTGTAAATAAGAATTATTACCTTTTAGAGATAACGGACCACTATGCGTAACGCCAGATTGCCTATGCGCAATGATAAAAAATCACCCAAAGCGGCAGAAAACCGGGTTAGCGGCGGATATTACCGTTCTGGCGGGGCGCGTTACGCACAGTGGCGGGACGCCGTCAGAGACGCGTCACGCAGCTCGCCGGGCGAGCAGCCATAACGCCGACGAAATGCCGTCGCAAAGTTAGTGGCATGTTGATAGCCTGACATCCAGGCGGCCTGCTGCACGCTGTATCCCTCCATCAGATAACGACGCGCGCGCGCCAGGCGGCAATCGCGCAGATAATCAAACACGGTACACCCATAGGCATGGCGAAACTTGCACCGCAGGCTACTTGGACTCATTGCCGCCCGACGCGCCAGTTCGTTCAGCGTGTAGGCTTTTTCCGGCGTCTGCTCCAGTAAACGCCGAATGAGCTCCAGCCAGCTGATATTCACCGGTGACGGGAAGCCCGCGTTTTTGCGTTGCGGGCTGACATAGATTTAGCGCATAGCCCAGCAATTGCAGCATGATGCCTTCCAGCATTAACTGGCGTGACGCCGCATGAGGTCCGGGCTGCTGCGCATAACGTAGCCCCGAAAGCAGAAACTCCGGCACCTGCCAGACCCTCGCCGAGGTTGCGCTATTTTCCCACTCGTCTGCCAGCGAGACAGGCAAACGCTCCCGCCATCCGCCGTCCGGGTACATTCCCAGCGATAAGGTGCGCAATTTACTGTCTGCGCCGTGATGGGCGCGTATCGTCTGCTGCTCACTCAGTTGCGAGCAAAACGCCATCCCCGCGCTCAACAAAAAGGTCTGCTCATTGACAGCCAGCGCGACGTTACCTTCCAACACCACCAGCATATACAGCGGACTGCTATGGCGAGAGGTGGTTTCATAAGGTTGTAACACGTGAACATCCGAGCGTGTAATGCAAATCCCGCCGGGAAGCGCTATCTCTTCGATATCGCCATGAAGTACGGGACTACTCTGCGTATACTGCGGTAACGCAGGGAAGCGGTAATCAATGCCATAACGCTCGCCAAACGCGATGAAGTCGCTGACGGAAAAGATCTTTTTCATCGCCGGGGCGGCGGAAGAGTGACAGGAGATCGGAGACATCATCAATACCGTTTATCTGCGTTATACCAGAGCGTTAGCCACTGTGTAACCATATCACTGCGGCCCGGGAACGACAATAAAGATGAGAATAATTATCAACCGCTATTGAGGGGAGAGATAAGGCGAGCAAAGGTGATCGATAAACGCCGATCTGTCGATAAAAACGCGCTTTCGCGAGAGATGAAAGCGCGTCCGGGGGGTATCAGTCAGGAGCGAAATCCTGCGGAGGTCATGAGCAGTCTGAATAACATTCCGACGCCCGCCAGCAGAAGCACGCTGGCGCACCATATCGCGACCATCCATACGACTCGCCGCGACCATTTTTTCACTTTAACCATCAGTGATATCCCTCTCCATGTCGCACTTTTCCACGGAAGACGTAGTAGCTCCAGAAGGTATAAGCCAGAATAATCGGGATGATTATCAGCGCCCCAACCAGCATAAAGCTTTGACTTTGCGGCGGCGCGGCGGCGGCATACAGCGAAATATCCGGTGGAATAATATTCGGCCAAATACTGATGCCTAACCCGCTGAACCCCAGAAAAATCAGCCCTAGCGTGAGAATAAATGGACGCGCATGGGATTCTGGTTTTTTCACGCTGCGCCATAGCCAGATGCTAAAAGCCAACACCAGCACAGGCACCGGCAGGAAGTAGTATAAATTGGGCAGCGTGAACCAGCGCTCGGCGATGTCGTCGTGGGTGAGCGGCGTCCACACGCTGACGCCTCCCATCACCAACAACAAGACGATCAACAACGGGCGCGACAGCGCGCACATCCGGCTATGCAGCGGATCTTCGCTTTTCATAATCAGCCAGGTAGCGCCCAGCAGCGCGTAGGTGACAACCAGACCGACACCGCAGAACAGATTAAACGGCGTCAGCCAGTCAAGCTGCGAACCGCTAAAGGTTCGCCCTTCCACCTGAAAACCGCTCACCACCGCGCCCACCACAACCCCCTGGGCAAAGGTCGCCAGGATTGACCCGACGATAAAGGATTTATCCCAGAACGCGCGATGCGACTCGGTGGCTTTAAAACGGAATTCAAAAGCGACGCCGCGAAAGATAAGACCAAGCAGCATAACCACCAGCGGGATAGTCAGCGCGTCGGTGATGACGGCATAAGCCAACGGGAACGCGCCAAAAAGCCCGGCCCCGCCCAGCACCAGCCAGGTTTCGTTCCCGTCCCATACCGGCGCGACCGAGTTCACCATAACATCGCGATCGTGTTTATCGCGAATAAACGGAAACAGGATACCGACGCCCAGATCGAACCCATCCATTACGATATACATCAGCGTGGCGAACACGATAATAGCAAACCAGATAACCGGAAGATCGATGGTCATTCGCGTTTCTCCTGCTCAAGCGATTCTCCCACGGCAGAGATAGGACGCGCGGGTCTGCCATCGGTTTCAGCGGTCGGTGTCTCCGCCGGCTGCGGCCCTTTCTGGATAAGACGAATCATATAAATATAGCCAACCCCAAAGACCAGGGAATAGACCACAAAGAAGGCCAGCAAACTGATGCTCATCTGCAAGGTGCTGTGCGCGGAAACCGCATCACGCGTTCGCAGCAGGCCATAGACCACCCACGGCTGACGTCCTACTTCAGTCGTCACCCATCCGGCAAGGATGGCGATAAGCCCGGACGGCCCCATCCACAGCGCAAAGTGCATAAAGGGCCGCGAATGATACAGTCGGCGTCGGTAGCGTAGCCACAGGCTGGCCAGCCCCAGGAAGATCATCAGTACGCCCATGCCCACCATCAGACGGAAAGACCAGAACACCACGGTAGAGTTGGGGCGATCCTCTTTGGGATAATCTTTTAGCGCAGGCACCTGTTTGTCCAGGCTATGCGTCAGGATCAGACTGCCCAACGCCGGGATCTCAAGCGCATAGCGGGTCCGTTCCGCCTCCATATCCGGCCAGCCTACCAGCGTAAGCGGCGTTGGCTCGCCGGGCGTATTTTCCCAGTGCCCCTCAATCGCGGCGATTTTGACCGGCTGATGCTTCAGGGTGTTAAGGCCGTGCATATCGCCAATCAATGCCTGAACGGGCGCCACCACGACCGCCATCCATAACGCCATCGAGAACATACGGCGGATAGCCGGCGTATCGTTACCTTTCAGTAAATGCCAGGCAGCGGACGCGCCGACAAACATCGCGCTACTTAAAAACGCCGCAACGGACATATGCAACAGGCGATACGGGAACGACGGGTTGAAAATCACCGCGAACCAGTCCACCGGGACCACCTGACCGTTGTGAATTTCAAATCCCTGCGGGGTATGCATCCAGCTATTAGACGCCAGAATCCAGAACGTCGACATTAACGTACCCAACGCCACCATACAGGTAGACAAGAAATGCAGGCCCGGCCCGACTTTGTTCCAGCCAAAAAGCATCACGCCTAAGAATCCCGCTTCCAGGAAGAATGCGGTGAGCACTTCATAGGTTAATAAAGGCCCGGTGATACTGCCGGCGAACTGGGAGAAACCGCTCCAGTTCGTTCCGAACTGGTAAGCCATGACCAGACCGGAGACCACGCCCATCCCGAAGTTGACGGCAAAAATTTTGAGCCAGAACTGATAGAGCGAGCGCCAGACAGGATTACGCGTTTTTAGCCATAAACCTTCCAGTACCACCAGGTAACTGGCTAAGCCAATCGTAATCGCGGGGAAAATAATATGAAAAGAGACGGTAAAGGCAAACTGGAGTCTCGCTAAAAAGAAGGCATCAAACTCCATGTTCCCTCCCGTTTATATATAGTCACTTCGTGTAAAATATTCACTGTTCGCAACCAGGTTGAAACGAAACGGTTATTTTCCCCAAACGTAAAAACGTCGGGGAATATCCAGATAAATTACGATTTTTTTTGCGGCTGGCTGTCAGGCTTATCGCCCGACTCTGGCGCTTCGGAGGGGTCGTCTTTTTCGACAGCGAAACGGTAGTATCTATTTAGCATAACATGTCTCCCTTAGTTACATTCACTTGGCAATATCTACCTGGCCGTTATAAAAATAACGGCAAAACAAAAAAACAGCGTCCTCAAGACTATTTGCAATTTCAGCAAAATACGCTTAGCTGAAAGTTAAGAATAGACGTAAAACGATAACCTTCAAGTCAACGCGGTTTACGGGACGGGGGATTAGCACAGGGAGAATGACCGCAACGCTCGCTGCGCGGCGGCCATTTTATATGGTCTATCAAAAAGATAACCGTTAAGGTCCATTCAAACCCGTTAGTTTGCCTTCCCCTCAATCAAGCCATTGATCGTAGAAAATACCGCCGGCGCGCTGGTCGCTTCCGCAAACTCGACATTGATATTTTGCCGACGCAGCATATCGAAGAATTTACGTTGCGCATCAAGAATAACCTGATCGCCTACGCGCATATTTTCTGCTTTAGTTTCAACCAGTAAATAAACACTGTCGGCGTCCTGACGCTCAATACGGTACACAAAATCCGGCGTAGTAGAGCCCCCCGTATATTTGGGGATCTGAATGGCCCGCTTAGGCAGTTTGCCAAACACAGAAACCTGTTGCGGATAATCGTATTTTAATAGCGGCAATTCTGGATCGACGCTGTCATAACGCAACGGCGGTATTTGATAGAGAGAACGGGGATCGTCTATCGCATTCTCATCCACATTTTTCCCCACAATTTCAGCGCTAATCTCCTCTCTGAACTGCCGTGCCGTGGAATCAAATACCGACGTTGAAGCCTGAAAATCGAGAGGCAGATAATCGTGGCGCTGCGCAAAATGCGCATTAATCCGCGTCTGTAATGCGCGGGTCATATTGTCCAACGAGATCTCGCTTAAATAGCGTGAATCTCCGTGCAAAACATCACGCAGCATCGCCATTAACACCGGGTGCAGGACGTTAACCGGCAGACTGGTGCGTAACGCCAGTTGCTTAAGAAAATGGCCATATTTCATGCCCACCATAAATTCGCTGGCGGCTAATTCGCCTTCCCGCTGCGCCACTTCAAAACGGCCATTATCTTCATTCGATACCAGCCGTTGTTGCACCTGGCTTGGCTTCTGGCGTATATACAGCGCCGGATCGCGCAGCACCTCGGCGGCAATCTGTTCCAGAGACGCGCCGCTACGCTCGAATTGCAGCATATAACGGCGGGAAAACTGCTCCCAGATACTGCTAAGTTGTTCCCAATTCTCTTTGCGTAACCTGACTCGCAGTCGGGAGGCGGGCTTATTGTCACGAATGCGATCCGCTCGCACCCGCGCCTGCGTCAGCTCAGGGTAGAACTCCAGTAGCCACGCAAAACCACTTTTGGTTTCCCCGTTAAGCGTGACGCTGGGTTTAAACTCATTACTCCGGTTGATCAGTTTTTTATCATCCAGATCTTCCAGCAAACGAAGCTCCGTAAACGCAGGATCGACTTTTTGCCGCTCGGTGACGATGAGTGTGATCATCGCCTCATCCAGTTTCTGCTCGTTAAGCTGAACTTTGCTGTCGCGATTAATCTCATCAACCAGCATACTGGCAAACGCTTTTTCATCATAACCAATCAGAAACGACAGTCGGGACGGCCACTCTTCCTGATGAACGCGATGGCCGTTTTCATCTACCGGTAGCCGCAGGCCGCGCCCCACTTCCTGAATTTTGCTCGACTCGCTACCGGAAGAACGTAATTTAGCAATGACAAAAACATTCGGGTTATCCCAGCCTTCGCGAAGCGTCCATTTTGAAAACAGAAAGCGGCGCGTTTCCCAGTTGCCGTGATGGTCTGAAAAACTGAGCAACTTCTCTTTATTTTTCAGAATATCATCTACCTCAGCCTGGATCGCCTCATCGCCGCTTCCGCGGTCTTCGCCAAAGTAACCAGCGTGGACGTTTTGGTTATCCGAGTGCAGGCTGGCGAGCGTGGCCTGCAGAAACGACAGATACTCCACTTCTCGCGGCAGGGTCTTGCGCTGATAATCGTCAATCAGTTGCGTCAGTTTCTTTTTCAGCAAACGCTCAAAAGTGACTTTCAACCAGCCTTCGTCATCACGATAGCTTTTAATACTGTCAATAAAGAAAAGGCTTAAGGTCTTAATACGCGGGGCATTATTTTCTGGTAGCTCGCGCCAAAGGTTCCTGGCACCAGCGCCATCCCTGCCTCCAGCTCCAGATCGTTCGACAACATTTTACTGCCGGCATATTCGATACTGCCTTCAAATCCTGCATCGACATCGGCGAGATTTTCGCCCACGCCAACCTCGGCAATTTTGCTCCCCCGTCGGAGGATTAATTTCTTTGCCGTGACGCTGTCAACGATATAACGATTGTTGGCCTGTTCTTCGGGGAGATTCGGGTAATAAATATCAATACCTTTCACCAAACCATCGTTAAAACTGTCCACCGCGTTGAGATCAAACTGCGGTTGCCGGCGATAGTAATCTTTACGTACACATTTATTTTTACCCTTACCTTCGACAATATCCGGGAAGGTAGCGCCAAAGCGGACGATCATTTGCGGCTGAATGGCCTGAATCGCTCGATAAAATTTGTTATCTCGCGCAAAACGATGCGGTTCATCAATAATGACCACCGGTCGCGTCATTTGCAGCCCTTTAACAGGCGACGTCAGCCCGCCCAGTAGCGTTTGATCGTAATCGTCTCGCGTCATACTGGCGGAATTGAGCATTTGCGCATTGATCAGCAAAACCTGAATCGTATGGCTATCACGACGGCTGGCATCAGTAAAACTTAATAACTGGGCCGGAAAATTTTTACGCCCCGACTTTACTTTAAAATCACCGGCGTTGATGGTGCAAAGTTCCATCCGCGTATTTTCGTAGAACTGTGAAAAATGCTGTCTGGCGTAATCGCTGGTGATAAAGTTCCGCGCGCCTTCTTTAATGGCTGGCGTCGGCACCACCAGCACAAATTTGAAGAGGCCATACTTCTGATGCAGTTCATACATCAACCGGGTATAGACATAGGTTTTGCCCGTCCCGGTCTCCATTTTAACGTCAATATTGGCCTTATCGTCGTAACGTTCCTTAATCAGCGGATTAGCATAGTGATTATGATCGGCCTGCGCGTGATCGATACCGGTGAAACTCGCCAGAATCGCCGCTAACGCCTGTTCCTGATGGGGAAGTTCTTCCAGTAAAATATTCATCATCATCCCCTCTTAATAACGCTTCACCAGGTTCACTTTTTAATCAAGCTGTTTTAAGCCGATTTCCAGTTCACGAATGGATTCAAGGTCGAAAGAGTAGCCGTAAATGACAATGGTCTGAACCGGAAGCTGGTGCGTACCAATGTGGTTGAGAAGATCGCGGGTCTGCTCTGTTCCCCATCGTTCATCAATCAGATACAGGCGCGTATTATCAACATACCTGGCGCAATAGCCGGAAAAATCAATGGTCTGTACGTCAATATCCATTTTATAACCATCGGCGACCAGCCATGTCGTTAATAAGGTCTCTTCGCCGCTTGCGCCGCCCGGCACGCCCAATCCTCTGGCGGAAAAAGGATTGATCATGTCGGTAAATCCTGACTCGGTGAAAGCGGCCAGTTGACCGCTGGTATTGATAAAATGGCCGGTAGCAATATCGAAGCTATCCAGATCGTCCAGCGTCTGCTGTGTCGGAGTGGCAAAACGATAATGTTTAAAACCGAGATCGCTATTGGTCGCGGGATTGTTGGCGCGGATCTTCGCCGCAACGCGTGTAATTCGCTCGCGGCTGATTTCATCAATAGTGTTATAACCTGCTTTTTTCGCGATAGTGTTATTGCTTAATGCCTGATCGATAGTACACAGAATAAACGTGCGCTGCCCCCCATCTTCTTCATTCAGCGCCATCACCGCATGGGCCGTGGTGCCGGAACCGGCAAAAAAGTCCAGAACGACGCCGTCTTTATCGATAGCGAGCTTGATGATTTTCTTCAATAATGCGGTCGGTTTCGGCGTATCAAAAACGTTGTCGCCGAAGAGATCCAGAATCTCCTTTTTCCCCTCTTTATTCGACGCTACGTTATCCCAGTAATTGGTCGTTGGCTGCCCTTTACTGTGGTGCGCGTACATGACTCTCTGGGGAATACCGCCGTTATCTTTGCCAAAATAGACCAGATTATCGGCCACCAGTTTTTGGTAACTGGCTTCAGGATAAGCCCATAGTCTTTCGTGTACCGTACCGTTCGGCGTGGTAATTTTATAGGTATAGCCGCCGCCGCTCAGCCCTTTTGACACCGTTAACGGCACCGGTCGCCATTTC
The DNA here is from genome assembly GCF_050574145.1 of Salmonella sp. GDC200615. Classification (NCBI taxonomy): domain Bacteria; kingdom Pseudomonadati; phylum Pseudomonadota; class Gammaproteobacteria; order Enterobacterales; family Enterobacteriaceae; genus Salmonella; species Salmonella sp. GDC200615. The sequence goes on from NZ_CP192247.1 coordinate 3,503,016, forward strand.
CCTTCTGGAAACTGTTCGGTCGGTTCTTTATAGGATTTCTGAATATACTCTTTAGAAAGCGGTTCTAAACGTAAAGCGCCCTGACCGGTTTTGGCGTAAACAAGAATGTATTCCCCCTGGATGGAAACGTTATCAGAGTCGTTAGAAATCTCTTTTTTGCGCTTCCACATCACATTGGTGACAAATCCGCCTTCGCCAAAAATCTCATCCATCATTAATTTAAGATTGGCGTACTCATTATCGTCGATAGAGATAAAAATAAATCCGGTATCTTTCAGGAGCTTCCTGGCCAGGAAAAGACGCGGATACATGAAAGATAACCACGCGGAGTGCGTCGATTTACCCTGAATGGATTTTAAACGTGCCAGTTCAGTATCATTAAGACCAAACATATCCTGCAACGCCCGATCGCTATATTCAAAATGATCGGGATAGACAAACCCGTCCGATCCGGTGTTATAAGGGGGATCGATATAGATCATATCGACGGTAACGGATTTTTCACCCGCCTGTTTTTTTGCGTAATCTTTACCAATAAAATCAATCTGATAACCGCTAGTCAGCTCATCAATATTACGCGCTTTCAGCGCGCGCTCAAATCTGGCGAGATCAAATCCGCCTTTCGCGATCAGTTCGCCCTGCTCGTTATAGCGATCGGCGGTAAAAAATTCCGGTAATGCACGTTGTAACTCAGACAGAAAGGCGCTATTCGGGGCAACAGACTCGTTGTGTTTTTGTTTATCTTTCAACATGATATCTTCGCTCCGTTGACAATTTTAAGGTCCAACAATCAATTTCTTATAAAGAAAAAAGTAAGCGATGATTGTAATGGTCACGAAAGGCAGATGCCATCATTAACCTTTGTTGTTCGTTGAAAGGGCGTAAAAACCACAGGAGGAAGGAGCGCTCCCGGCGACAGTATGCGCCAGGAGCGTAGTGTTTACGTGCGATGACCGATGGCCGACTCCGGGAGGGCGTCGCTATCTGTACCGGAGATGACGACTCCCCGGGTCTCGCGACCAAATGCCACAAATACACAGATTAAAATAGCCACCGCGCCAGCCACGATCGCCATTGCCAACCCGTAATTTCCGCCATGCGTTTCCGCGATGCGGGCCTGTAACGTCGCATTAACCGACGCCAGTAAATTACCGAGTTGGTAAACAAACCCTGGCAGCACGGCGCGCGCATTCGCCGGAACCAGCTCGTTCAGCCAGGTCGGCACGACTCCCCAGGCGCCCTGCACCATAAACTGCATCAGGAACGCGCCCAGGCCAATCGTGAATGATCCGCTGGAAAATGCCCATAGCGGGAGTACCGGAAGCGCAAGAAAGGCGGCGATCATGATCGCTTTTTTACGCCCAATACGTTCCGATAGCGTACCGTAGAAAATACCGCCGAGCATGGCGGCAATGTTATAAAAAATCGCAATGATACTGATCAGATGCGGATCAAAACCATGCTGCATCTTCAGGAAGGTAGGATAGAGATCCTGCGTGCCGTGACTGAAAAAGTTAAAGAACGCCATGACCAGCACCAGATACAGACACAACTTCCACTGTTTGCGCAGAACAGGAAGCAGCGCGGTATTCCCTTTACGCGCTCTGGCCGCCAGCCAGACGGGGGATTCCGGCACTTTAAACCAGATATAAGGCAGTAAGACAACAGGCAGGGCGCCAATCAGGAACATACCGCGCCAGCCTACCATACTGTAGAAGAGGCCAAAAATAACCGAGGCGAACAGATAGCCGCAGGGATAGCCCGCCTGAAAAATGCCCGACATCAGGCCACGCGAACGATCGGGAATGGTTTCCATCGCCAGTGATGACGCGACGCCCCATATCCCGCCCATCGCCACGCCGTACATGACCCTAAAAATCAGAAATGCCATGAAGGTGGGCGACCAGGCGGAAAGCAGTTCAAACACCGTAAAGAACAGAATATTGAGCATCAGTATCGGTCGACGTCCGTACTTTTCCGCCATTCGGCCAAATAGCAGCGCGCCAATGGGACGTACCGCCAGGGTCAGCATAATCGCAATGGAAACGTCCGATACGGAAGCGTGAAACCATTCGGCGAGATCGCTAAGTACAAAGACAAGGATAAAGAAATCAAACGCATCCAGCATCCAACTGGTAAAGCTGGCAAACGCCACATGTCGTTGTGTCGTCGTCCAGTTCAGGGGGGTGTACATAGGTAGTGTCCTGCATCAAAAAATAACATCAAGCTTTGAAGCGGCGAAACGCTGGAGCGCTCCCGTCGTCAAAGCGACGTAACAAGGTAGCGTTGCGCTACTTATTTGTTATCTTTTTGTATATAGCAGGTAAAATGTTAGCAAAAATAGACAAATCATTACATATTATTAACAAAGCTTACTGGCACATGATTTGTCACATTTTTTATGGGGATTATCTCATGCAAAGGAAAGCGAAGCGTGGCTAGCGTATCGCGACCGGCCTGTCGCCAGACCGATCGCCATTGACGATTACCTCTCGCGCGGCGGGAAACCGGCCTTTTGCAGGGCGGCGGCAATCTGCTCCGCGGATAGCGACGTTTCAACGTCAACCAGACGCGTCGCCGGGTCGGTTCTCACCGTCGCATTGGCATCGAGAGTCAGAATCGTCTTTTTTACCGTACTGGCGCAGCCGCCGCAGGTCATGTCATCAATATGGAACTGCATGGTGAACTCCTTTTGTGTGGGAACTGTTGCCAGTCTGGGCCTTGCCAGTGTTGGAAGGTCAAGCGTAATCTCAGGACTTACAGACGCTTTGCCAGTCCGTGGCGACGAGGACGGCGCAATACCGCTCCGGTACGCGCCTCCGGCTCGCTATCGTCAGGTTGTCCAAGCGTATGCAGAATGGGACAATCTGGCAGCGCGTCGCCGGCGCAGCAGTGAATCAGCGCTTTGAGGGGTTGCGCCATGTGCTGCATGTTCTGGATACGTCTGTCCAGTTCATCAATGTGCGTCTGCGCCAGGCGTTTGACGTCAGCGCTTTGCCGCGACTGGTTATTCCAAAGATTCAGTAAGTCGCTGATTTCAGCAACTGAAAAACCGAGGTCGCGCGCGCGGCGTATAAAATGCAATTGATTAACATCAGCCTGGGTATAGGCCCGATAGCCGGAATCCGTCCGACTTGCCGCGGGAATCAGACCAATCTGTTCATAGTAGCGAATCATTTTGGCCGAAACTTTCGATGCTTTAGCTGCTTTACCGATGTTCATGACGCTCCTCCTCGGGTCGTGGATGTGTCGGATGGGGTTGCCATCGGCGCCCGGAAACGGCGCAGCCGCAAAGCGTTGCCCAGCACGAGCACGCTCGACATCGCCATCGCCCCTGCGGCGAATACCGGTGACAATAATATGCCCCAGACCGGAAATAGCGCGCCTGCCGCGACAGGAATCAGCGCCGTATTGTAAGCAAAGGCCCAGAACAGATTCTGGTGGATATTGCGGATGGTCGCTTTAGACAGCGCGATAGCATTCGGCACGCCTTGCAGGTTGCCGGACATTAGTACGACGTCGGCGGATTCCACCGCCACATCGGTGCCGGTGCCAATCGCCAGCCCCACGTCGGACTCCGCCAGCGCTGGCGCATCGTTGATGCCATCGCCGACAAACGCCACCTGCCCATACGCCGCTTTCAGGCGCCGTATCGCCTCGACTTTCCCTTCTGGCAATACCTCGGCAACCACATCATCAATTCCTAACTGTCTGGCGATAGCCTGTGCCGTGCGGGCATTATCGCCAGTGATCATGGCGACCTTAATGCCGAGCTGATGTAAAGCGTTAATTGCGGCGGGCGTACTGGGTTTGATCGGATCGGCCACGGCGATAATCGCCGCCAGTTGACCGTCAATAGCCGCATAGAGCGGCGATTTCCCTTCCTGCCCTAACCGTTCGGCGGTGGTGGCGAAGCCGCTAATATCCACGCCAATTTCGCGCATATAGCGATCAGCCCCCACGTCAACACGCGTACCGTCAACGGTAGCGTATACGCCCATCCCGGTCACCGATTCGAAGCCGTTCATGCCTGGTAGCGCGATCCCTTCCTCTTCTGCCGACACGACAATCGCACGGGCAATCGGATGCTCTGAACGCGATTCTACCGCCGCGACTTTCGCCAGCACCTCACGGCGTTCAAAGCCGCTGGCCACGTCGAGATCGGTCAGTACCGGGCGGCCTTCGGTAAGCGTCCCGGTTTTGTCTACGGCCACCACCTTAGCGTCTTTGAGTAGCTGTAACGCCTCCCCCTTACGGAACAGCACGCCCATTTCCGCCCCACGACCGGTTCCCACCATAATAGAGGTCGGCGTCGCCAGGCCCATCGCGCAAGGACAGGCGATAATCAGAACCGCAACGCCATTGATCAGAGCGAAAGTCAGCGCAGGCGACGGCCCAAACGCCAGCCATACCACAAAGGTCAGCGCAGCAATAAGCATTACCATCGGGACAAACCACAGCGTCACTTTATCCACGACGGCCTGAATCGGCAGTTTTGAACCCTGCGCCTGTTCCACCAGACGAATGATTTGCGCCAGCATGGTCTGTCCGCCGACGGCGGTCGCCCGCAGCGTGAGCGCGCCTTTTTGGTTTACGGTACCGCCCACCACCGCGCTTCCTGCGGATTTCTCAACCGGTATCGGTTCGCCGGTAATCATCGACTCGTCAACGAAGCTGCGGCCTTCGGTCACTTCGCCGTCAACCGGTATCCGCTCGCCTGGCCGAACCTCCACACAGTCGCCCAGCACAACCTCGTCGACAGGGATATCCTCGATGCGGCCCTCGCGTAACACATGCGCGACCCGCGCCTGTAGCCCCACCAGACGTTTAATCGCTTCGGAAGTCCGCCCCTTCGCCCTTGCCTCCAGAAAGCGCCCCAGCAGAATAAGCGCGACAATCACTGCGGCGGCCTCGTAATAGACGTTTACCGTCCCTTCAGGCAACAGGTCGGGCGTAAAGGTCGCCACCAGCGAGTAGCCGAATGCCGCTGCGGTTCCCACAGCGACCAGCGAGTTCATGTCCGGCGCCAGACGCGCCAGCGCCGGGAACCCTTTAAGGTAAAAACGGCGACCGGGGATCGTCAGCACCAACAGGGTCAGTGCAAATTGCCAGTACCAGCTTTGTTGCAGGCCAATCGTTTTTATCACCCACTCGTGCATACCAGGAATAAGGTGCGAGCCCATTTCAAGCACAAAAACGGGGAGCGCCAGCACGCTGGCGAGAATCAGATCGCGCTTCAGCCTGACGCGCTCGGCCTCTTTTTTCTCTTCAGAGTCGTCTTCGCCCTGCCCCGCCGTCTCTATCGGTCGCGCCTCATACCCCGTTTTTTCAATCGCCGCGATCACCGCCTCCGCCGACGCCGTCCCGCGGACGGTGGCGCGCTCCGTCGCCAGATTCACCGTAGCGTCCGTTACGCCAGGCACAGCCTTAATACCTTTTTCAACGCGAGCGACGCACGACGCGCAGGTCATACCTTCAATAAGCAAGCTTATCGTGTCGTGACGATTTTCTGACTGACTCATGACGACTTCCCCATCCTGACTATTCGGTATCAGAAAGCCTAAAGCTTGCCATTGTGGGAAGGTCAAGCGTATTCAGGCTGCACGGTTCGGCGAGAATGTGATATGGCTCATAAAAGAGGATGATGCGAGACATTTACGCCACGATGCCGACCTACGTCCCGTAAAAACCCGCCAGGAACGCTTGACCTTTCCTTCGTTGTAACGCCTAGCCTTTGCCAAAAATTCTGCGGCAGCGTTGCGGAATGGCCGACACGCTGCGGTAAAGAGGGAAACGACATGCGTAGAACATTCAAAATTATGTTGATAGCCGGCGTCATCGCCGCCATCGGGGGCGTGATTTACATGGCCGGCGAAGCACTATGGGATAAAGACAACGCCGTCGGCCCCCCGGCCAGCGCGCCGCCTCCACCGTCGGTACCGGTTGCTAAAGCCCTTAGCCGTACACTCGCGCCTACGGCGGAATTCACCGGTTTTCTGGCCGCGCCGGAGACCGTGGAGCTGCGTTCGCGCGTGGGAGGAACCCTTGACGCCGTCAGCGTTCTGGAAGGACGTCTGGTAAGCCGCGGACAACTGCTGTTCCAGATCGATCCGCGCCCGTTCGAGGTCGCCCTCGACACCGCCGTCGCGCAATTACGTCAGGCTGAAGTACTGGCCCGCCAGGCGCAGGCGGATTTCGATCGCATTCAACGACTGGTCGCCAGCGGCGCCGTATCACGTAAAAACGCTGACGATGTCACCGCCACGCGTAATGCGCGACAGGCGCAGATGCAATCGGCCAAAGCCGCCGTCGCCGCAGCGCGCCTTGAACTCTCCTGGACCCGTATTACCGCGCCCATTGCCGGACGCGTTGACCGCATACTGGTGACCCGGGGCAATCTGGTCAGCGGCGGCGTAGCGGGTAACGCCACGCTTTTGACGACTATCGTGTCTCACAATCCCATGTATGTGTATTTCGATATTGACGAAGCCACCTGGCTGAAGGCGTTACGGCATACCCGCTCCGACAAAAATTCACCGGTAGTCAACATGGGGTTAACCACCGATAACGGGCTGCCTTATCAGGGCGTACTCGACTTTATGGGCAATCAGATGAACCGCAGCACCGGCACTATCCGGGCGCGCACCGTGATTCCTGACCCCAACGGAATGCTTTCTCCCGGCCTGTTTGCCCGAATCAGTTTGCCCATCGGCGAGCCGCGGGAAACCGTGCTGATTGACGATATGGCGGTGAGCGCCGATCAGGGCAAAAATTATGTGCTGATCGTCGGCAAGGAGAATCAGGTGGAGTATCGTCCGGTTGAGCTGGGACAAATGGTCGATGGACTCCGCGTCGTTACACAGGGAGTACAGCCGGGAGAAAAAATCATCCTCAAGGGGCTGGTGCGTCCTGGCATGACCGTTGCGCCGCGTCTGGTGCCGATGCGACAGAATGTGACCGACAAACAGACCGCGACATTGACTAAAGCGGACGGCGACAGTGCGCCGAAGGCGGTGCGCCAATGAAATTCACCCACTTTTTCATTGCACGACCCATCTTCGCCATCGTCCTGTCGCTGTTAATGCTGCTGGCTGGCGCTATCGCCTTTTTAAAACTGCCGCTGAGTGAATATCCGGCCGTTACGCCGCCCACGGTACAGGTTAGCGCCAGCTACCCCGGCGCTAACCCGCAAGTGATTGCCGATACGGTAGCCGCGCCGCTGGAACAGGTGATCAACGGCGTTGACGGCATGTTGTATATGAATACCCAGATGGCCATTGATGGTCGCATGGTTATCTCTATCGCCTTCGAACAGGGAACCGATCCTGATATGGCGCAAATTCAGGTGCAAAACCGGGTATCCCGCGCGCTGCCTCGCCTGCCCGAAGAAGTCCAGCGAATTGGCGTTGTAACGGAGAAAACGTCCCCCGATATGTTGATGGTGGTCCATCTTGTCTCGCCGCAAAAACGCTATGACTCGCTTTACCTGTCTAACTTCGCCATCCGGCAGGTTCGCGACGAGCTGGCCCGTTTACCCGGCGTCGGCGATGTTCTCGTCTGGGGCGCGGGCGAGTACGCCATGCGCGTCTGGCTGGACCCGGCGAAAATCGCCAACCGCGGTCTTACCGCCAGTGATATCGTTACGGCGTTGCGGGAACAAAACGTACAGGTCGCCGCCGGTTCCGTCGGGCAACAGCCGGAGGCCTCCGCAGCTTTTCAGATGACGGTAAACACGCTGGGCCGCCTGACCAGCGAAGAACAGTTCGGCGAGATTGTGGTAAAAATCGGCGCTGACGGCGAGGTGACGCGTCTGCGTGATGTCGCCCGCGTCACGCTGGGCGCAGATGCCTATACGCTGCGCAGTTTACTGAATGGCGAAGCGGCGCCAGCGTTACAGATTATTCAAAGTCCGGGCGCCAATGCGATTGACGTTTCTAACGCGATTCGCGGCAAAATGGATGAGTTACAGCAAAACTTCCCGCAGGATATCGAATACCGGATTGCCTATGATCCTACGGTCTTCGTGCGCGCATCGCTACAATCGGTGGCGATTACGTTGCTGGAAGCCCTCGTGCTGGTCGTCCTTGTCGTGGTGCTGTTCCTGCAAACCTGGCGGGCGTCCATTATTCCTCTGGTGGCGGTTCCCGTTTCGCTGGTCGGCACCTTTGCCTTGATGCACCTGTTTGGCTTTTCGCTGAATACGCTTTCGCTGTTTGGTTTGGTCCTGTCGATAGGTATCGTTGTCGATGACGCCATCGTTGTGGTCGAAAACGTGGAACGGCATATCTCGCAGGGCAAAAGCCCCGGAGAGGCGGCAAAGAAGGCGATGGATGAAGTCACTGGTCCCATTCTTTCTATTACCTCGGTGCTAACGGCGGTCTTTATCCCTTCCGCATTCCTGGCGGGCCTGCAGGGTGAGTTTTATCGTCAGTTCGCGTTGACCATCGCTATTTCGACCATCCTTTCGGCCATTAACTCTCTGACGCTCTCCCCTGCGCTGGCTGCCATTTTGCTAAGACCGCACCACGATACTGCGAAGGCTGACTGGCTAACGCGGTTGATGGGCACGGTCACTGGCGGTTTTTTCCATCGCTTTAACCGTTTCTTCGACAGCGCGTCGAACCGCTATGTTAGCGCCGTCCGTCGGGCCGTGCGCGGCAGCGTCATTGTGATGGTGCTCTATGCTGGCTTTGTGGGGCTGACCTGGCTTGGCTTCCATCAGGTGCCGAACGGGTTTGTGCCTGCGCAGGATAAATACTATCTCGTCGGCATCGCCCAGCTCCCAAGCGGCGCATCGTTGGATCGCACAGAGGCGGTCGTGAAACAGATGTCCGCTATCGCGCTGGCGGAACCCGGCGTTGAAAGCGTCGTCGTCTTCCCCGGTCTGTCGGTTAACGGCCCGGTAAATGTGCCAAATTCGGCGCTGATGTTCGCCATGCTGAAACCCTTTGACGAGCGTGAAGATCCTTCGCTTTCCGCTAACGCTATCGCCGGAAAGCTAATGCACAAATTTAGCCACATTCCCGACGGATTTATTGGCATCTTCCCGCCACCGCCGGTTCCAGGGCTTGGCGCGACGGGCGGCTTTAAATTGCAGATTGAAGATCGTGCGGAACTGGGATTTGAAGCGATGACAAAGGTGCAAAGCGAGATTATGTCTAAGGCGATGCAGACGCCCGAACTGGCCAATATGCTGGCCAGTTTCCAGACAAACGCCCCGCAATTACAGGTGGATATCGACCGGGTAAAGGCGAAATCAATGGGGGTATCGCTCACCGACATCTTTGAAACGTTGCAAATTAACCTCGGTTCGCTTTACGTCAACGATTTCAACCGATTTGGCCGTACCTGGCGGGTGATGGCGCAGGCCGATGCGCCATTCCGTATGCAACAAGAGGATATCGGCCTGCTTAAAGTCCGCAATGCGAAGGGCGAGATGATCCCGCTTAGCGCTTTCGTCACGATTATGCGCCAGTCGGGGCCGGACAGAATCATCCATTACAACGGCTTCCCCTCGGTAGATATTAGCGGTGGACCGGCTCCGGGCTTCTCCTCCGGACAGGCGACGGACGCGATTGAAAAGATCGTGCGTGAAACGTTACCGGAAGGGATGGTCTTCGAATGGACCGATCTGGTTTATCAGGAAAAACAGGCCGGCAATTCTGCGCTTGCTATCTTTGCGCTGGCGGTGCTGTTGGCCTTCCTGATCCTGGCGGCGCAGTACAACAGTTGGTCGCTGCCCTTCGCCGTCCTGCTTATTGCGCCTATGTCATTACTCTCAGCCATTGTCGGCGTGTGGGTATCTGGCGGAGATAACAATATCTTTACGCAGATTGGTTTCGTGGTGCTGGTCGGCCTGGCGGCCAAGAACGCCATTTTGATTGTCGAGTTTGCCCGCGCCAAAGAACACGACGGCGCAGACCCGCTGACCGCCGTACTGGAAGCGTCCCGCCTGCGTCTGCGTCCTATCCTGATGACCTCATTCGCCTTTATCGCAGGCGTAGTACCGCTGGTACTCGCGACGGGTGCCGGCGCGGAAATGCGACATGCGATGGGCATCGCCGTGTTTGCCGGCATGTTGGGCGTCACGCTCTTCGGCCTGTTATTGACGCCTGTGTTTTACGTGGTGGTTCGCAGGATGGCATTAAAGCGTGAGAACCGCGTTGATTCACATGATCAGCAAGCATAATGATGGGAATGGCATAATGAAGATCACTTTTACAGGCTATCGGCAGACCGCCACGCTGGCGACGCTTGCTTTCGTCACCACGCTTGCTGGCTGTACGATGGCGCCGAAGCACGAACGCCCCGCATCGCCGACTGCGATGGTCTATCCCTACGCAACGTCAACCGTTTCTGGCGCGCCGGATGCCGCTGACATTGGCTGGCGTGATTTCTTCCACGATCCGCTTCTACAGGAACTGATCGCGATCGCGTTACGCAATAATCGGGATTTACGCAAGGCAGGGCTCAATGTTGAAGCCGCCCGGGCGTTATACCGTATTCAGCGCGCGGAGATGCTGCCGACGCTCGGCATCGCCACCGCCATGGACGCCGGTCGCACTCCCGCCGATCTCAGCGTCACGGACGAGCCTGAGATTAACCGACGCTACGAGATGGCTGGGGCGACGACGGCCTGGGAACTGGATCTCTGGGGGCGAGTGCGAAGCCTTAGCGACCAGGCATTAGCCGCCTATATGGCGCTTGATGAGACGTACATTGCGGCGCGAATGAGCCTGGTTTCCGAAGTCGCCAGCGCCTGGCTGACGCTACGGGCTGACCGGGAGCTGCTGCGCTTAACCGAAGATACGCCGGCCGCGCAAAAAAGTTCATACACATTGACAACCCAGCTTGCCCGGACAGGCAACGCCACACAGCTCGATCTGCGTATGGCGGAGATCGCGCTGCGTTCTGCCGAAATCAATCGCGCGGCGTATACGCGACAGTTGGCGCGGGATCGTAACGCGCTGGAATTGCTGTTGGGCCAGCCGCTCACGCCTGAACTGTCGCGTCGACTAAACGAGGCGGTCACGCTTACGGAAGTCGCGATCCCGACCACATTGCCAGGCGGATTACCGTCAGATCTGCTGGTACGCCGCCCGGATATTCGCGCCGCCGAGTACAGGCTGCGTGGCGCAAACGCCCGAATAGGCGCAGCGCGCGCCGCCTTCTTCCCGACAATCAGCCTGACAGGCACGGCGGGAACGGCCAGCGCGTCTCTTAGCGGACTCTTTGAACCGGGATAGGGAAGCTGGCGTTTTCTACCGCAAATCACCTTGCCTCTCTTTCACGGCGGCGCATTACGCGCTGACCTGGATAGGGCGCATGTCCAAAAACAGATTGAAATCGCCAGGTATGAAAACGTTATTCAGCAAGCCTTTCGCGACGTGGCGGATGGTCTGGCGGGACAGCGTACGCTGAATGACCAGGTGCAATCAGAACAACGCGCGGTTGAAGCCAGCCAAATCGCCTATGAGCTGGCCGGACTCCGTTTTCAGGAAGGCGTCGATGACTACCTTACGCTGCTTGATACCCATCGTATGCTTTATGGCGCGCAACAGCGCCTGGTACGCACACGGCTCATGCAACAGCTGAATATCATTAATCTGTATAAAGCATTAGGCGGCGGTTGGCGGGAATACAGCGAGAAAAAGCAAGGTTAGCCCAAATAGCGCCCGCGTCGCCAGTGCGGCGCGCGCGCTAAACAGGCATATATTGCCTGCAAAATAAGGTTAACGAGGGCAACGATAAACGTTCCCGCTTAACGTGACATTCGTTTGTTTGCTTGAGCCCGAACCGTGCCATGAACTTCCTGTCTGGCCTGCACGCTGGGTTAACAGGACTACCGTATTGCCGCCCATTTTATAAGCTTTGTTTTTCAGATCGTTACGGGCACCCGTTTCCAGGTTACTGTTGGAAGTCCAGCCACCGGTAAAGAAATTCCCCTGGCTGCCCGTGATATCCCCTAAGTAGCTGCATTCCTTACCTGGCTCGCTGGTCATCACCCGTACCTGTTCAGCGCCATAATTCAACGAATTAGCGCTACATGCGGTTAAAGCCAAGCCGGCGAAACATACTAAGATCTTTTTCATACTAATACCTGGTCTATTAATCATTAAATAATAACGCGTTCTTGCTTCTGAACGCCGTCAAGGAACTATATTTAAGATGTAACGAATGTCTTTCATTTGCTGAAGAAAAGTCTCTGTCATGATGCTATCATGTATGCTTGAGGCTATTTCTTGTTCAGTTTTTTCAATATGCTCTCTGAGTCTTATTTTTGTTTTTTCGTCAAGCGCCGAGATAAGTATCTTAATGGCAAGCAGCATAGTAGGATTGATGCTTTCACACTCTCTCATCGTTAACTTTTTCATCTTGTTTGCTTCAAGCCTGATCGGCGTTTTTGTCTACACGGCAAATTTTAGATGCGAAGATATGGCGACTTCTTTGGTAAATAAATAGCAAATGGAAAAAGCGTTTGAAGCCATATTTACGACAGATACGCAATCTATGAATGTACAAAGTCTTACGACTCATGCCATAGCTACTGGCGATCTGACTCATCGACTTTTTATATAAAAAGTGCCATAACAACTCCTCCTCCTTTTTTGTCAACGGCGCAAGTTCACCGACCGCTACTTCGTTTGCACAAGCGTATTTAATGAAATGCTCAATAAAAACAGGCTTTGCCAAATCGGGATCGATATCAGGATCTCTATCGCAGCCATGTGGATAAAGTTTTCCAATATCTCTGCGCGTGAGCCAGATTCGACGAGCATGTGGATAATGCTGCATGAGCGCCTTAAAACCTTTCCAGACCCCCTGAATCAAAACTCGTCCATCAATAATAATTATGATATCTTCGCTAGCTGATATCTGACACGAATTATATTCTCCATTGAGTGGGAACATAAAGCACTTCCCATCCTCAAAGAGTGAAGCGATGCCTAAATAAGTATAATAATCATCCGTTAAAACTATACCTATCGTTTTTAACGGAAGTTGTTCCGATAGTGAATTTATCATAATTTCATCAATAGAATAACGCTACGGTGAGTGTTTTATCTTCCTCTTAAGATTACCTGAGCGCTCATAACCATCCCTATTCTGTAGCAGCGCCATATTATTTTTAATTCCTTGCCATAAACGTAACGCTTATACTTTTAATATCAGAAGCGATAACCTACGCTGACACCAAATGTATTGGTATCCACAGCGAAGAAACGACTGGCTTCCCATGATGCATCGATAGATATACTCTTAACTGGATTAAATATTACGCCAGCGCCGTAGGCAAAGGACTCTTCTTTTGAGTGTTTATTAAATTTCATCGTCGCTATACCCGCATTGCCGTACAGGCTCACATAGTCATTAAAACGATATGTTGGTCCAAACATCAAAGAACCATAGTCCACAGAATCGGAACCATTTTTATGCAATTTCCCCTCTTTCCAGGTGTAGTTCTCCATTTCATTGCGCGTCGCGGTGAATGATCCTAACATCCCCCAGGTCTCATTGAACTCGTAACGATATTTAAAATTAAAGCCTCGCAGATCTTTGCTATCGCTATTTTTCAATGAACTGAGATGAGTTTGTGCATAACCAAACGATACGGTGTGCTGATCGTTAGCCAAAGCTAAAGGTGACGCTAATAATAAACCTAAAAAAACAAGGAACGAATACCGTCTTTTCATTAAAACCACTCCATTTTTGATATATAATTAAGGCGGTACCGGAACTTATGGCACACAAATAGCATTTAGATTAAGAACACCTAATGCGCTTATTACCAGTCATGCCAACTGCGGAGGTAATATAACCTGATATATTCGATAATGGATATGAAATCAGTCTTACAGAGTTCTTACTTTTTTATTAATGGCGGATTCATAGTTGCTTCAGACCGATCCTGGCATCGCATCCGTCAGGCGGACTGCGAGAGGTTATCAGCAAGTATCAGTCACCTTTTCGAAGAGTCAAAATTCATAAATAACTGTTTTATATAGATTTTAATTAACATTCAAGTTAACCTTTACCCTTGCGGAGGGCAATTTCGCAACTCGCTTTCTGACGCATTCAGACAACATTCAGATCTACTGCGCGGTACAAACGTTATAAAGCTGCCGATTAAGAGAATAAAAAAAGGTTTTCTCACCCACTTTAGATATTCGAATCTCATTAGCCGCTTCCGGATGCAGAACCCGTAAATATGATAACAGATCGCCAGCCGTGTCCGTGGCAAAGACTTTTACCCGGGATACTTCGAACGTATAAACACCAGGTGCTGTTCGATGTAAATTTTTCATATATACGTCCCGGTATAATATTTTTACACCGTTATCTTTTGTTTTTATTTCATATTGAAGCGTAATTCTCTTCATCTTAAAATCAAGAACAAGACTGCCATCGGCATGGATATCTTTAGGTTGTATCGTCGTTACCGTTCTTGTCGTACATAAAAATTCATTAGTATTAATAGAACTATGGTTACTGTTTCGTACCCAAACTACCATCAGTACGACTGAAACAGCCAGCATACCAAGCGTCGCCACGCTTAATAACGTTCTTTTATGGAAATGCATTTCGGCTCCGCTATATCAAGTTGGTTAAGACACTGGACAAAAATATTTGTATTAGGAACGCGAATGTAATAAATGATTTTTCCGTTTTGTTTATGTATTTCATTACTCATCTCAGAGTACGCTTCAACGATATCCGTCAGATGGGTTTTATCATGCCCGACACTATAAAAAGTGTATCCATCATACGAACCCTGGAGGGTAAAATAATCAATATTTTCACCCTTAACTTTATACATCATAAAAAACATCAGAAGCGCGGCCAGGCAAAAGTAGAGCCAATCTTTTTTATTCACAGCGCCCGGTATTGGGGTAATAATAGTGTCATCGTGCCGCACTTCAACCGTCGATACTTCTGTTTCAGCAACAGCAGGCAACGGAGTATTTTGCGCCTCATCACTCAACGGTTCAATGGAAACGGAGAGTAAAACACCCACGCGAGGGCGAGTCACAACAGACGCCCCCTTAAGACCAATTTTATCAAATGACCCTCGTAGCTGGTTAATCAATTTATAATAACTGGCATCAGAGACCACGACACCTTTGCGCCCCCAGACATAGTTAATTAAATCATCTTTTTTAAAAAGGCCTTCATGAAAAGCGATAAGCAAACTGCGTTCCGATTCAGATATCGTTATCGACTCTCCGGCGCAGGAAAGCGTCATTCGTTCACAATCAAGAATAACTCTTTTGTCAATCAGATAATTGTTCTGACTCATAAAAATATCCGCCCCAGTGCTATCACGTTTCTTCACGGCATAAACATATTACCAGGATATATCGCGCTATTGAATTTTTTTCCGTAGCGAGCTCCTGTATTATTCAGCCACCAGGCCACTCGCAGATTCGTTTTCCCCCTTGAGCAAACCATTTTGCCTCTGGGCCGACTTGCCAAGCCAGCTCATAAAGTCATTAGCCCCCATCGGCCTGGCATAAAGAAATCCCTGAACGAATCCTACCCCGTGGCTTAAGATGTAACGCAATTGGTGCTGGGTACTGACCCCTTCGGCAACCACATTGAGCCCCAGTCGCTGACTCAGCGTAATGATAGTATCCAGGACAGGAACATCATCGCTGCTGGTATCAATGGTATCGATAAACGTTCTGTCTATTTTAAGAGAGTCTACAGGTAATTGCTGGAGATAGGAGAGTGAGCAATAGCCGGTCCCAAAATCATCAATCGCTATTAACACGCCTTTTTCACGGAGCGTTGAAAGTTTTTCTGCGACCTGTGAAGGTTCTACAATCAGGCTACGTTCGGTGAGCTCCAACATAAGCGTTATCGTTCCCAAACGAGTCCTGAGCGCCTCTATATCTTGTATAAAACCGTCATCCATAAGATGCGCAGGCGATATATTTACGCTGATATAGAAATCATCCGGTACAGTCCAGTTTATTACGTCATGAGCAATCAGTTCGAACAGATGACGAGAGAGTGGAATAATCATGCCTTCATTTTCTGCGGCGGTAATAAAAATATCCGGGGTTATAAAACGGCCATCCGGTTGCGGCCAGCGCATTAGCGCCTCCACGCCGCTGCAACTACCGTGTTTAACATTAAAAACAGGCTGATAATGTACCGTAAACTCATTGTGCGTTATTCCCCTGGCAATCTCCCGGGCCAGAGATAAACGTTTTAAATACCAGCGCCTGTAGAACAACATCATCCCTACAGAAAGACACAATGACAGCGGAACAAAAATAAAAAGGTTTTGTAACCAGTATGCCGATAACGTTGAGAAGGGGGTTCGCACCATCAGCTGGAGAGTGTGATCGGTTGAGGTGAACCGCTGCGTTAAAAACGCCTTACCGCGCAACGTCGCAGCGCTGGTAATCGCCTCCCCTGCGCCGAATGTCAGGCTAAAGGCTGATGCTCTCTCTGCTGCCAATATCTCTATGAGCTCCTGGACATACTGCGAATCCACAATGACGAAGGCCGCTTTATTCGCTGCTACTTTTTTCACATAAACCACAACAAGGCGATCGGGTCCTTCGGCCATACTACCGATAGATCGCAACCACCGTTCCGGATAAGAAGCAGGTAAGGAAAGCCCTGCCAGCCGGGAAAAATGATAGCGTTCGGTTCCTGTGACAAAGGAGCAAGTGATATCACCATTTTCCAGAAACCCAATGTCACGTACATAAGGAGTGAAGGCCCGCGTTCTGGACAGTTCTTTCAGCGTATCAGTGCAGGAACTCTCAGCCAGTCTGGCGGCTTTTCCAGCGACTTGCCAGGAGGCGGCAGATATATCCGCGCTAAACCGCAGCAGCGTATTGGCGCTGACGGCGATATCTCGTTTTAGCTGGAAGATACCCGCGAGTAACCCCACCAATATCATTACGATCAGTGGAACGGCAATAAACAACATCAGAAATAGCTTTCTTACTTTCAAATCATTGCCCTCTTACCGGCCTTCCTTTTGCCACTGTACGCTTTTATAGGATAACTAAAGTAACATTAATATAGAAAAGCAATATTGAGAGATAGGTTATACGTTCTTAATGATAGCAAGATGGCACTCCCTGTGCCGAAAATAGACAAGAAAATATCAATACCCAACAGGTGCAGGATACTATCGTTAAAATAAGCGATAGCAGATATCTAAATTCAATATGTTAGCCAGATGCCAGGTTCGCTGCCTGATGAGGCATAACAATCACGGAACGAATTCCCATCAATACAGGGATTATTGGCTACAACTCAACGTTACTACTGGTGGTACACACATTATACAAATGTCGATTAAGCGAAAACATGTAGGTATTTTTCCCAATTTTGACCATCTTTAACTCATTAATCGTACCAGGCTGTAACAGTCTCAACCAGGAAAACAAATCGCCAGCAGTATCAGACTCAAAAGTCTTAACTGAATTGACTTTAAAAGTAAATGTTTTCATACCCGTTCTGCGCAGTTTGCTGATGCAGATATCACGAAAAAAAAGCCGTTTCTCTTTCGTATCGGTAGTAACATCGTAGTGCAGGGTAATCCTGCCGGATTTAAGATCCAGCACAAGTCCACCATCCATGTACAATTTTCGTGGTTCAATATACGCTTCTGATTTTGTCGTGCATATAAGATTATTGGTTCTATAAGAGTCACGATTTACCCATTCAAGCGCTATTACCGATCCGATTGCGACAATGGCGATAAATATTACAAATATAATCAGTAACGTTCTTTTACTGTAATACATTTTGGCACCGCCATTTCAACAGGATTTAAGCATTGCAGAAAAATATTCATGTTAGGCTCCCTGATATAATAAAGATGGCGTCCATTTTGCCGGTAAATTTTAATTTTTAGAGAGTTAAAAGCAAAAACTACTTCACTTAATGTGACCTTATCCTCTTTTGTTTTATAGATTGCATAATCGTTATATTCGCCAAGATATGTAAAAAAACTATCAGGGCTGTTACGAACAGGCGCTTTATATATAGTAAATACACCATAGAGCAATGCCAGAAGAATGGCTCCTGTTAATACCACAAATACGCTGTGACGTTTAATTTTGTAAAATATTTTCTCCCGAGTCGAGGGGCCTTTAACGTTTTCATCACTCACCTTTAGGGAGGTGATTTTTTTATAGGTTCAATGGCAACAGACAGCGACACCCCACCCGAGGGCGAGTTACGATGTCAGATGGCTGTAGACCGATGCTACTAAAATCATTTCTCATTTGATTAATGAGTTTATAGTAACTTGATTCTGAGACGCAGCCTCCGCGATTTTCCCAAACAAAATGAATAATATCTTCTTTTTTGTAAAGACCATGCCAAAAAGCAAGAAGCAGATGGGTCTCAGCTTCTGATATTCTGATTATCTCATTACCATGCGATAAGGTCATCTTCGTACTATCAAATACAACACGCTTATCAAGTAAAAATATGCTTTCATTCATGACAATCCTAAAGGTAACTGCATCCATCATTCAGACGACATATTATCATGCTCAAAAAAGAATTCAGCCCCCTAATTAACCTGAGTTTAACTTATAACTCTCACTTATAGTAAACAATAATTGACACAAGTATTACCTGCACATTACAAATCAAACAGTTATAGGTAAATCTGAAC
Organism: Salmonella sp. GDC200615; assembly: GCF_050574145.1. NCBI lineage: Bacteria > Pseudomonadati > Pseudomonadota > Gammaproteobacteria > Enterobacterales > Enterobacteriaceae > Salmonella > Salmonella sp. GDC200615. The sequence continues at coordinate 3,521,671 of NZ_CP192247.1, forward strand.
ACTTTTCTTTACCTTAACGCAAACTCAGGAAACTTCTGAAAGGCCAAAAGTAAGAAAAAAGTAAGACTAATTATACTGTTTCAGAAGCACATTTCAGAAAATTTACCTTAATCTCACCATCGTATTATCCATCGGGAGGTTTAACTGATACGGATTTTACATAGCAAAAATGTGCAGGTTGTATTGCAACATAGTCTATCTATTCAGTCGCGGAGAGAATTGTTATCGGATTACACTCAATTAAATGATAACACTATCAGTTGTACTAATGAGATGTATGGACGAAAGCGCTTATCGCTCTATTTCATGATGAGAGAAATAAGTCTGTTTGTTTTATATCGCATTATCAATAGTCAGGAGGGTATAGCTCACATCCCAAAATAGAGTTAATGATCGTTATTTTTACCACTCCTCCATAAGCACGAAACATTCGGGCGAATTGCACTCGTTCTGAAAAAGTAAAGATTAATACAGGAACATTATCATATGTCTATGAAAAAATATTTAGCAATGATCACAGGCTCGCTTCTTATCTCCAGCAGCGCGATGGCTGTTTCTGATAACACCATCACCTTTCAAGGGGAAGTCTCTGATGAAACGTGCTCTGTCGTGATTAATGGTAATCAGGCTAAACCCGTCGTGTTATTACCAACAGTAAGTACTAAAGATTTATCAGAACAAGGGAAAACCGCGGGGCCAATAACGTTTGATATTGGGCTGTCCGGATGTACCGGCTCTCAGGACAAAACAACAAAAATTTCCACTGTCTTTGTCGGTAATCAGGTCACCAGTAACGGTAACCTGGGTAATACTGGCAGCGCGAAAAATGTTGAAGTCCAATTACTCGACACCTCAGGGGAGCCAATCAATCTGACCGGCGGCTTTACTGGCGACGGCGACCTACAGCTGGAACCAAATGCTTCTGAAGCGAGCGCGACTTATACCGCGCGGTATTACTCTACCGGGAAAGCAGAGGCTGGGACAGTCGCTGCCACCCTACAATACGCCGTTTCGTATAAATAATCGTCGCTACGGTCTGGCGTTGAAACGCCAGACCATTTTCAATCGCCAGGGAGTTGTTGAGATGAAAATGGATACCCGACATTCCGCATTATATTACTTAATAGTTTTTCTATTGCTGGCCCTACCCGCCACAGCATCGTGGGCGAGCGTTACTATTTTGGGTAGCCGAATAATTTACCCATCAACAGCCTCCTCCGTAGATGTGCAGTTAAAAAATAATGATGCAATACCTTATATCGTACAAACCTGGTTTGACGATGGCGATATGAATACCAGCCCGGAAAATAGCAGCTCGATGCCGTTCATTGCCACGCCGCCGGTATTTCGTATTCAACCCAAAGCAGGCCAGGTGGTACGCGTAATTTATAACAACACGAAAAAATTGCCGCAGGATCGTGAGTCAGTATTCTGGTTTAACGTATTACAGGTACCACCAACGAATATTGGCAGCGACAGTGGGCAAAATAAAATGTTGGTGATGCTGCGCTCAAGAATAAAACTTTTCTATCGTCCTGACGGGCTAGGTAAACCTGATAATCTGGCGAAAAAATTACAGATTAAAACGGTAAATAAGGGTTCCGGAAAAAGCGGTATTGTTAATCCGCAGCCCTGGTTTGCCTCTTTAAGTAACCTGAATGTAAAAGTGAACGGCGCTTCGTATAACCTGGATGCTGACATGATTGCCCCTTTCTCCAGTCAAACCTGGTGGCTGCCTGGCAAACGGTCACTCAAATCCTTCTCCGGTACAGTCACCGTTACTTTGGTTAACGACCTGGGCGCAAGGATAAGCGAGAGCTACGATGTCCCCCACCATTAATTGGAACCGCAAAAGCCTTGCGCTATTGATCGCCATAGTTTGCTCAGGCTCCGCGCAGGGTGAAGAGTATTATTTTGATCCTGCGCTACTTCAGGGGGCCACTTACGGACAAAATATTGCCCGTTTTAATGAACAGCAAACGCCTTCCGGAGACTATCTTGCCGACGTTTACGTTAATGGCACGCTGGTAACCTCGAGCACTAATATTCGATTTAATGCTGTAAAAGAGGGTCAACAGACTGAACCCTGCCTGCCCTTATCGGTGATGAAAGCAGCACAGATAAAATCACTCCCCGCGACCGACGCTGCGACCGAGTGTCGCCCGCTCAGGGAGTGGGTGCCTCATGCCGGTTGGCAATTTGATAGCGCCACGCTTCGCCTGTTGCTAACGATTCCAATGACCGAACTTACGCACAAACCGCGCGGTTATATCTCCCCTTCAGAGTGGGATAGCGGCGCGCTGGCGCTGTTTTTACGCCATAACACAAACTGGACCCACACCGAAAATACCGACAGCCATTATCGCTACCAATACTTATGGAGCAGTTTAAACATGGGCGTTAACCTCGGACTTTGGCAGGTCCGTCATCAAAGTAATCTGCGCTATGCCAATAGCAACCAGAGCGGAAGCGCCTGGCGCTATAATAGCGTTCGAACCTGGGTGCAAAGACCTGTCGCGTCTATTAACAGTATTCTGTCGCTGGGCGATAGCTATACGGACTCCAGCTTATTCGGCAGTCTGTCTTTTAACGGAGCTAAACTTGTCACCGACGAGCGGATGCGCCCGCAGGGCAAACGCGGTTATGCGCCGGAAGTTCGGGGCGTAGCGGCCAGTAGCGCGCACGTGGTAGTAAAACAACTGGGGAAAGTGATTTATGAAACCAACGTTCCGCCGGGCCCATTTTATATTGACGATCTGTACAACACCCGTTATCAAGGCGATCTGGAGGTAGAGGTTATCGAGGCCAGCGGTAAAACCTCACGTTTCACCGTGCCTTATTCTTCCGTGCCGGATTCGGTACGTCCCGGTAACTGGCACTATTCGCTGGCCTTCGGCAGGGTTCGTCAGTACTACGATATTGAAAATCGTTTCTTTGAGGGAACGTTCCAGCACGGCGTTAATAACACCATTACCCTCAACCTCGGTTCACGAATTGCGCAGCGTTACCAGGCATGGCTGGCGGGCGGCGTCTGGGCCACCGGTATGGGCGCGTTCGGCCTTAACGCCACCTGGTCGAACGCGCGCGCAGAGCATAACGATCGCCAGCAAGGCTGGCGCGCGGAACTCAGTTACAGCAAAACGTTTACCATCGGCACTAACCTGGTACTGGCGGCTTATCGTTATTCAACCAACGGCTTTCGCGATCTTCAGGACGTGCTCGGCGTACGCCGGGAAGCAAAAACGGGGATTGATTACTACTCCGACACGCTGCATCAGCGCAATCGCCTGTCCGCGACGGTAAGCCAGCCGTTAGGACGGCTTGGCACGCTTAACCTCAGCGCCAGCACCGCAGACTACTACAATAACCAATCGCGTATAACACAGCTACAAATGGGGTATAGCAACCAGTGGCGGAATATAAGCTACGGGGTGAATATCGCACGACAGCGCACCACCTGGGATTACGATCGCTTTTATCACGGCGTCAACGAACCACTGGACGTGAGTAGCCGACAAAAATATACCGAAACCACAATGTCGTTTAATGTCTCTATACCGCTGGATTGGGGCGAAAACAGAACGTCTGTCGCCATGAATTATAACCAGTCCAGTCAAAGCCGTTCCTCAACCGTATCCATGACCGGCAGTAGCGGTGAAAACAGCGACCTGTCATGGTCGGTTTATGGCGGCTACGAGCGTTATCGCAATAGTAATAGCGATAGCAGCGCGCCAACGACGTTTGGCGGTAATCTACAACAGAACACCCGGTTTGGCGCACTTCGCGCCAACTATGACCAGGGTGATAACTATCGTCAGGAAGGGCTGGGCGCGTCCGGCACCCTGGTTCTTCACCCTGGCGGTCTGACGGCTGGCCCCTATACCAGCGATACCTTTGCGCTTATTCATGCCGATGGCGCGCAGGGCGCGATCGTACAAAATGGCCAGGGCGCTGTGGTTGATCGCTTTGGTTACGCCATTCTGCCTTCGTTATCTCCTTACCGCGTCAATAACGTTACGCTCGATACCCGTAAGATGCGCAGCGATGCCTAACTGACGGGAGGAAGTCAGCAGATTGTGCCCTATGCCGGCGCCATCGCGCGTGTCAATTTCGCCACTATCAGCGGCAAAGCAGTGCTGATCTCCGTGAAGATGCCGGATGGCGGCATACCGCCAATGGGCGCTGATGTTTTCAACGGTGAAGGCACAAACATCGGCATGGTCGGCCAGAGTGGGCAGATTTATGCCCGTATCGCCCATCCGTCGGGTTCTCTACTGGTGCGCTGGGGAACAGGGGCAAACCAGCGTTGCCGGGTTGCCTACCAACTCGATCTTCACACCAAAGAACCGTTTCTCTATCTGAACAAAATCTGCGAGAAGGAATAGCACAATGCTTTTTAGTTTCCGAACGCTATTGTTTATCACCAGCCTGTTCGTCAGCGCCGGAACATGGTCGTCATGTATCAAAGTCACCGATAAGAGCGCGCTCTCTGACGCGGCGATAAAAGCGGGCTACACGGCGCAAAACTGGATCGGCGCAACTGACACGAATACCGGTAATATCGGTTTGCCAACGGTGATTAGCGTCAGTAATAGTGAAACTTTTCAACCCTCCGGCACACTATTGGCCAGTGGGATCGGTAACTTCCTGACGGCCGCCACCGGCACGCCCTATTCCAGTAAACAGGTACTTTACCGCTGCGATTCCGCCGATGCCGGGAAGCTCTATGAGATGTATTCGACAAATGGCGATAGCGCTTTTGCGGGGGCATTTTTTACTCCCGAAGTAGAAGGCGCTTATTATGATGTGGAGCGTAATGTTGCTGTCCGTATGACAAACCTCAGTACCGGCGAATATTACAGCCGCTTCTGGAAAGAACGCCAACTTACCGCAGACAGTTGGTTTCAGGATGACAAATATATTTATATTCCTGCCAGCGCGTTTAGCAACGTGTTATATGAGATGTTTAAAATTGACTCAAGAAAATATTTTGCCTACCAGAATCCAATGGACCGAGATACCTGGACGCAGCCTCGGGGTTATATCGCGTTTAAAGGCCCAGGCTTGATTACCGAGCGGATCAAAGCGGGACTGGATCATGCCAGCGATTATTATGGCTGGCCCAGCTATTGGCCCGGGGCATGGAGTACATATAATAGCGTCACCTATGTTCGCGGCGCGTTATGTAAAATCACAGATTATCCTGCGATCGTGAAAATTCCCCCTGTCGCCGTCGGCATATTAGCCGCCGGAGGCAATAGTCAGGCGCCTTTCCACGTCAGCCTGGAATGTGAGTCCGGTGCCGTGTCCAGTGCCCTCCCGTCCACCAGCGCCGCTAATGTCGCAATGGGGTTTGTCGTTAATCAACCCACCGCCGTGGCGGCGGCGCGTCGCCTGGGGCTAACCACATCCGCAGGCGGTCTGTCGTGGCTACTGGACACCCATTATGGCGAACCTGGCGTAGCTTCCGGAGTGGGTATCCGCATCTATAACGATGCCGGTACGCCGATTAACCTGTTACCCGATCGGATCAAGACAGGCACTGGCAACGCCCGAGGCTGGTATGGCTATAAAGATTTAACCACACGGGTATCATCCGGTTCAGTAGAAACCTATAGCGGTGATTTTACTGCCTCGCTTGAGGCGATCGGCGGACAAACAGTAACGGTAGGAAGCGTGAATGCGCAATTACAGGCAGTGGTTAGTTTTCAGTAAAGTCATATTAACGCTACTTGGGTTGACGGGATGGTATGGCCCGGCACAAGCTGCCGTTAATATTGACAGAACCCGAATTATTTTTGCTTCAGATGATGTCGCTCAATCGTTGACATTATCCAACGATAATACAACGCCGATGCTGTTACAGGTATGGACCGACGCCGGAAACATTGACGCCTCTCCGGATAATAGCAAAACGCCGCTGGTGGCGCTGCCGCCGGTATTTAAAATGCAGCCAGGAGAACTGAGAACGCTTCGCCTGCTCCTGAGTTCCCGCCAGCAGCTGGCAACGGACCGGGAGAGTCTCTTCTGGCTAAACATTTATCAGATACCGCCAGTCACCCAGGACATTAAAAACCACCCGCGAAAACTGGTATTACCGCTTCGTTTGCGGCTAAAAATTTTAATTCGCCCGACCGGATTAAAAGCGCCCACGGAAGCGGAGGAGAAAAAATTACGCTTTATTGCTAAAGAAAATACTATACGGATAGTTAACCCCACCTCGTGGTATATGAGTTTAACGTTAACGATGGATAACAAGAAAAGTATCGGCGATATCATGGTTGCGCCGAAAACAGCACTTGATGTGCCGCTAACACGCTCGCCAACGCCGGGAGCATCGATAAATTATGCAGTAATCAATGATTCCGGGAACTGGCGACAATATACCGCCATACTGGAAAAATATATTAGTAAGAGTGATTTTATTCCTGAGTTTTGATGGGAAATATTCAGGGATACGATCGTATCCCTGAGGCAAGCCAGACTCAGCATGTACCATTGTCAAAAATAGCATTAAGCTGATATTTTACTTTTTGCACGGCATCTTTGTTCTGTTGAGTTCCCTTCTCCTCAACAGACATATCCCATACGTTTTCATTATCTGATTCAATTAATGTGTAGAACGTATTATTATTACGCATCATATAACCACGAAAATTATTTTCGATGCCCGTTGTCACAGGCTTAGCAACCCCTGAAATAACAGACTCCGTCTCTTTATTGAAAATCTGGTATTGAATATTTGCGCAGTTTAAATCACAGGGAGAACATTTAAGATTTAAAACAAGCAGTATCGTGTTATTTTCAAAAACAAGGGCATAATGATTGCTGGCAGATGAACATAACGGGAATAGCGCGAGAAGGAGGATTATTATCAATTTCATATAGTTATATAGACTCCATCAAAGAAAACTTTCATTTCACGCCCCTGAGAATAGCGAAAGGCATACCATGCAGAACGAATGCTTTCCGAGCTGACGTCCTCATAGACATTTATACCATGCTCAGCAAGTATGCGAGAAAGAAAATGAGAAGATTGTTATGACAGAAAAGGTTGTAACGATAACAGGAACAATACCTATTTCATATTCATTTAATTAATAATATTAATTTTCTATTTCATCTTTGGTAATACCCCCAATGGATTTTCCGCCTATAATGCTGCACAGGTAGCTACTTCTCTTTTGCTGTGAGAAAACATTACATTGGTATAACTAATGAGAATGAGCAGAGGCATTAAGTCACGTAATATTGCGTTTCCTCTGTTAAGGCTTTTGTGTGAAAAGAGCATTACTGTTAGTCAGTTAGGTAGCATTACATAAGCATAACTAAATTTGAGAAAACCTCGAAAAATCAGCATATTGAATTGATGGATGGTATTGTTTTTTAAAGAATTTTAATTACCAACCTGCGATAATACGCTTAAGATGAACACATATCTATTGCGCTAAAGTAGTAGCTCAATCAATCTGATTGTTATGGAGTGAGTGTGTGATACTTACAATGCCATCCAGCCGATACCAATAGAATTCTCAACCTCCGATAATCGTCACCCAAAAATCAGGAGATAAAATATGACGTTAAAACCAAGTGAGAAATCCGGTAATAATGGAGGTATCTATGTGGAGGTTGGGCCTCGTGGTGGGATAAAAGATAACTTTGCCACGATAGCGGAAACAAAACCGCGCCACCAACGCAACGCCCTAAAAGCTACTGGGTGCTGGCAAAAAGAACACCTAACAGTAAACGTAAGTCAGAGCATCTGGCGCCACGACAGTTGGCGCCGACTGATCACAGTACGCCCGGTTCTTTACCGCCTGGCAAGCATTGTGCAAGATGCTCCGTGAGGAAATCGATGCAGATTTTGATACGATCAGAACTTGATGAACGCCGGGTATATACAGCCCAGATATTCGCTTCCTGATACCACTGAGGCAACACGCGAACCAGCTCACCTCGTTCAATATACTGCGCAACATCCCATTCCGACCGCAATGTAATGCCATGGCCTTTCAAGGCCCAAATAAGCACCACACTGCCGCTGTTGGAAGAATGAAAACCGTTTAGTCGGCAATGTGTCTGCTGCTTACCGTCCGTTAATATCCAATTGCCAAATGCCGAGTTTTTTTCCTGAATCATTAGGCAATCGTGCTGCACAAGCGCACTAACAGACTCTGGCTTGCCGTGGCGTTCGAGGTATTCAGGGGAAGCACACAGGATCCGTCGATTAGTGGCTAACTGCCGTGCGATATACAATTCGTTGATATCATCCCCAACGCGAATTTCAATATCGATCCCCTCTTCCACCAGATCCACTTCACGATCCGTTAGCGTGAGTTTTACCGTAATATCAGGATAGGCGATCATAAATGACGACAGCGCCTCTGCGACATATTTATGCCCAAAACCAAATGAGCAGTTGATGGTGATATTACCAGCCAACACACCACGTTGATTATCCAAACGACTGACAAAACCATCCATTTCACTGACGACCTGCATAGCCCCACCCAGCGCATTTTCGCCTTCCGGTGTGAGACGCATCACTCTGTTATTTCGAAAAAAAAGCCGGGCGTTGAGACATTTTTCAAGGATAGCGATACGTTTGCTGATATAGGAGGGAGATAACCCCAGCTCCAGCGCTGCCCGGGCAAATCCACCGTTGCGAGCAACGGTGACAAAAACGAAAAGATCTTCAACAGAAGGCCAGCCCTCAAGGGGCTGGCGATGTTTTTTTCCTACAGGTGTCGTTTTCATAGCATCAGTGCGAAGTTGCAAAGGATGACCGAGTTATAACACTGAATGTAAAAAGGACTGAAGTTTCTGGATAAAGTACTCAGGACACTCTTCCTGCGGGGAGTGTCCGCAAGGCAATGCTTCCCCCTGAACGTTTAGCGCCTTTTCTTTCCAGGTACCAACCACATTATATAGTTGCCCTACCGTTCCCAGCCCTCCCCACAGCAACTGTAACGGACACCGGATACGCGCCGACGTATCTGCGGCATCATCGTCCAAATCAATCGTCGCAGCAGCCCGGTAGTCCTCACAGATCGCGTGGATCATCTCAGGGTTCTGGTAACAGCGCAGGTATTCATTGAATGCTTCCTGCGAGGTCGCGCCCTCTATTTTTAGCTGGCCAGAAATATGCTTACGCAGAAAAAATGCCGGATCGTGCGCAATCATCGTTTCGGGTAACGGGAAAGGTTGAATCAGGAAAAACCACCAAAAGTAACGCGTAGCAAAGGATTTATCGGTCAAGGCGTACATCGTCGCGGTTGGAGCAATGTCGATAAAAGTACAACAGGTCACACGATCCGGATAATCCAGCGCGAGCCTGTGTCCTACGCGTCCGCCACGATCATGCCCTACAAAGGCAAAACGGGAAAAGCCGAGCGCATCCATTAACATGACGATATCCTGCGCCATGGTGCGCTTTGAATAGGTACGGTGCGCCGGATCGCTCGTTGGTTTATCGCTGTCGCCATAGCCACGCAAATCCGGCAAAATGACTGTATGATTTTGCGCCAATGTCGGTGCGACTTTCCGCCATGTTGTATGATTCTGCGGATGCCCATGTAGCAGTACCAAAGGTGAACCGCTGCCTCCGATAGCCACTCTTACCGTCAGACCATTTTCCAGACGAACATCCTTGAGCGCAAACCCCGGAATAAACGGAGAGGCGCCGCATTCAATCAGTGTACTCATCACTTTCTCCCGTCATGCCAGCTAACAGATGATGTTAAATAACGGCTATCCCGGACGACATTGCGCAGGGTTCCAATATGTTCAATCTCAACTTCAATAACATCACCATCGTGTAAAAACAGCGGTGGAACGCGTTTTTTGCCCACTCCACCAGGCGACCCTGTGAGGATCGTGTCGCCAGGGGAAAGCAGAGTAAAGGTGCTTATATAAGCAATGAGTGAAGCGATAGGATGGATCATATTTGCCGTAGATTCGTTCTGCACCTCCCGCCCGTTTAGTCGTGTCAGTAAACGTAGCATCTGGGGATCGGGAATGTCGTCTGTGGTCACCAGACACGGACCGAATGATCCTGTCGAAGGCCAGTTTTTTCCAGCCGTAAACCAGCTATGCTGCCAGTCCCTCACTGAACCATCCATATAGCAGCTGTATCCGGCGACATAATCTAAAGCATCCTCAGCGCTGACCCGGGAGCATGGCCGCCCAATCACTACGGCTAATTCACCTTCGTAGTCGAACTCATTGGTATTTTCAGGCTTCAGCAGCAGGCCATTATGCCCGGTCTGAGAATCCGCAAAACGGACAAAAAGGGTTGGGGCCGGGTTGGTTTCATTAAACTCAATACGCTTATCGGCGTAATTCATTCCGACACAGATGATCTTCTGCGGATCGTCAATCACCGGCAGAAAAGTGACTTCCTGGTAGTAATAATCCGCCGGCTCATCACACCATAACGCCGCATCCGTCAGCGCATTAGCGCACAGTAGAGATTTCAAAGTGGGATATTTGTCGCCAAGCCGCTGCGAGAGATCAATTATTCCGGTTTCCTGCATAATGCCGTAGCGTTTGCCACCGTTCACAAGATATTGAACCAGTTTCATTGCAGTCTTCTTCCTTAACCGCGCGGGGATGCAGGGCGTTTTAACCACGGCCGCCGTGAATAATGCGCAACCTCAAAATTTTCAATCTCCGGCAAGTATTGCAATGTCCAGGCTATCGCATCTTCGCCTGCGGCCAGCATCGCCCGTTTGAGTTCACTGATCACAAAGGAGATCGTTTCCTCTGCCGTCGTAATTTCGCAGCGATCGAGTGAAACAGTGATAGAATTGGTATCAGCACTCGCGGCAAGCTGCGCCAGGCGCGCCAAAGCAGGTTCATCTAATGAGACCGTGAGGATCCCGTTGCGTTGGCAGTTATCATCGAAAATGCCTGCAAATGTGCTACCTATCAGCCCCCGTATTCCCAGTTGTTTTAATCCCCATACGGCGTGTTCACGACTCGATCCACAGCCAAAATTGGGGCCAACCAGCAGGAATGTCGCGCTCTGCCAGCCCGGCATGTTCAGAATAAAATCAGGATTTGGTTGGCCGCCAGCCATAAAGCGACGATCGAAAAACACCCCTTTATCCAGCCCCTAGCGATCGATCCCTTTCAGGAACTGTTTTGGCATAATCACATCAGTGTCGATATTCGGTTCCAGCATCGGCGCAATTCGCCCGCTGATTTGCTTAAACGTATCCATCTTATTCCCCTGCCTGAAGTAATGACCGAACATCGACCAGATGCCCCGCTACCGCCGCCGCCGCAACCATCGCCGGGCTCATCAAATGCGTTCTTGCTCCAGCGCCCTGTCGTCCAGGGAAGTTACGATTCGTACCTGATGCACAGCGATCGCCGGGCGACAATACATCTTCATTCATCGCAAGGCACATTGAGCAACCCGACTGCCGCCATTCAAAACCGGCAGCAATAAAGATTTTCGCCAGTCCTTCTTCTTCCGCCTGGCGTCTTACCATTGTTGAACCAGGCACAATGATCCCGCGAACATGGCTGGCGATTTTGCGCCCTTCAAGCACCTTCGCAACGGCACGCAAATCCTCAATGCGACCATTTGTGCATGAACCAATAAAAGCGTGAGAGATACGAATATCTTTCAGCAACATGCCAGCCGTTAATCCCATGTAATGAAGGGCCTTCTCAAGCGCCAGGCGCTTAAGCGGATTGGTTTCCTGTTCCGGGAAAGGAACACGTCCGGTGATGGAACCTGTTTGATCCGGACTGATTCCCCAGGTGACTTTAGGCTCAAGATCATGGCAGTTGATCGCCACCGTCTTATCAAATACCGCATCAGCATCGCTGCTCAACTGTGACCATTCCAGCAATGCCTGCTGCCAGAGTTCACCTACAGGCATTTGCGGTTTACCGTAGATATAGTCAAAAACCTTTTTATCCGGCGCAATAATGGCACCACGCGCCCCCGCTTCTACCGCCATGTTGCAGAGCGTCATTCGTCCTTCAACGCTCAACGCGCTGATGGCCTCACCCACAAATTCAATGGCATATCCGGTCGCGCCATCAGCGCCAATACGTTCAAGCAATTCAAGAACAATATCTTTTGCGGAACAGGCGAAAGGTAGCTCTCCCTGAACACTTACGCGCATGGTTTTGAGCTTGCGGTAAACCAGCGTCTGCGTGGCCAGCAGATGTTCAATTTCCGACGTCCCGATACCAAAGCCCAGCGCGCCAAATGCACCGTAGGTTGTCGTGTGACTATCCCCGGCGGCGATCACCATGCCAGGCATCACTAGCCCTTGTTCATGAGCAACCACGTGTTCAATCCCCTGACGCGGATCCAGCACATCAAATAATGTGATGCCAAAGTCAGCGGCATTTTCCCGAAAGTAATCAACCTGTAGCTGTCCTCCCGGATCGGTCATTAAGTCATCCCGTTGCGACCGCGTGGGATTAACATTGTCAATATTCAATAAAAACGTGTCGGGGTGCCGAACGGTGCGGCCGCGTTCTCTTAACCCGCTAAATGCCTGCGGGCTGGTATATTCATTCAGTATTGAACGATCAATATAAAGTAAAACATGTCCTTCGTTATCAAGTTCACGAATGGTATGTGACTCAACTAATTTTTCATACAGCGTTTTAGCAGACATATATATTCCTAGAGCAACGAATATCCGGGTAGCCAAATATTCACAATTTAAGCTTTTAGCTATAGTGACACATTAATGAAAAAATGATGATTCCATTATGGAAAGTATAAAAACACACTTCGTGTCTATAATCAGAAACTCTCCTGAACTGACTGTTTTTTGATTTGCGGTTGTTTCTCATATTTTGCGAAAATAAACCGGCAGATAAATAATCCTATCCCCAGCATCATCAGACATGATGCCGCAATAGCATTCCATCCCTGCCAGGAGAAAAGATACCCGTTTAAATACCCCATTACTGCACCGCCAGAGTAGTAGCAAAGCAGATAAAACGATGTCGCCTGTCCTTTTGCGTTTGGACTCCGTGAACTGACCCAGGCTAATACGGTGGAATGAGCAGAGAAAAATGCGACTGACAGTAAAACGATACCTGAAATGAAAACCCACAGAGAAGGGGCGATTAGCGTAAGAAATGCACCGACCATCATACAGATGATCAGCATACTGAGCGCATTCATCGACCCAATATTCAACGCGACACGGGCAGCATATGGCGCAAGAAAAAAAGTTAATGAGAGGCTAACTGGAATCAAACCTATCCAGGTGTAGCTCAGCTCATAAGGCGGTCGATGCAGGTAAAACGCCAGAAAATTAAAGATGGACGTAAAAGAGCCGAAAAGAATAAATCCAATGACAAAACATAATGATACGCGGATATTCTTAAAATGTTCCAACCCGCCTTTCAACACTGCACCAAGCTGTAGTGAAGGTGTAGGAACAAACTGTCGGGATGTCGGGAGAAACAACTTCACCGCGAGTGCCATAGCAATCAGAACACCACCGAAGATAAAGAAAATCGTATCTATAGATACATGCTCCATCATCAAAGTTGCAAACACACGACCAGACATACTCCCTAGCGAATTGCCAAAAATAAAATATCCAGTAACAATCCCTGCCAAAGCAGGAGAGACTTCTTCACTGATATAGACTGTAACGGCCGCCGTAATACCACTTACTGCAATGCCGAGCAAAGCGCGGTATACCACCAGCATCGGCCATGATGATGCAGTTGCGCACAATAGAGTTAAAATACCTCCTGCCAGCAACGAATAAAAAATGATTGGCTTTCGCCCAAAACGGTCAGATAACGTGCCGCTAAATAACATGGCTAATGCCAGAAACCCCACCTCAGCAGACAAAATCATCCCTACCTGATTCAATGGGATATTATAAACCTCACTTAACTTTGGTAATAAAGCCTGGATTGAATATAAAGAAGCTAACTCTGCCAAACCCGCCAGAGGTAATATCATTAAAATAGGCAAGTACTTACCTATTGTCTCTTCAATATTATTTTTCATACACAATGTTCCGTAAAAGATCCTGATTGCCATCTGCCTGTTTGCCAACAAACATCCGTGTATACAATATTTATCTTTTACGTTTACAGAATTGACAGCGTTCACATTTTATTTTTCTTAATAGAGACGAAATGGAATCAAGTGTTTTATGAAATGTAGATCATCTAAGAATGACGCGGTAATGGCAACGTAGTAAGTTATGAACTATATATTTATTCAATAAATATATAGACATTAATTTGACGAAAAGAAATGAATCGGCAGTCCAAAACTGTCACTGGCAACCCCTTCTGAACGCCGCCATCCTTAGATGGAAACGTCCGTTAGCGTTTTATTCGATAGTCAGCTCACACGAGTTCTTTGAGCTGCTCCTGCATATAGGTCGAAAAATACTCTGGGTTTTTGATAAGGATGCGGTTACCGGAGGCGACTTTCTCTGCCCATCCGGCCACTTTTTTCGTGAACTCAGGATTCCATCCCTCCTGCTCACCCCGTGCCATCACAACTTCCGGACTCGCTGGCACACCTAAGTCATGCAAATACTTTAGAATTCCCTTAGCGGTGCTTTCATCCATTGAATGGGGCACTGGCGCCGAAGTATTCATACCACCAATAAAATCCAAGGCTTTTTCAATTGCTGTTGGCATGCTCTTATCCTTAAAATTAACCACGTGAGAGACACCTTGATACTATGTACCCAACTCCGCCGGGATATCAAAGAGAACATCGCCTTTCTTTGACTTACCCCGCAGCTAAACGCTTGCGCGGCTGTTTTCTGCACTATTTTTTGGCTTCTCCGGCTAAAACCAGCCCGGTCGCTACCGCATTGCGCGGGCCTTCAGTACCACGGATATTACCCTGCCCGGCGACAACGCCGTACTGCGCCATCGTTATTGATAATGGCGGCATCGGTGGATCCTGCGCCTAAATCGAGGATCGCCAGCGGCACGGCGCATCCATGCGTCGTTAACGCGCCAGCCACAGCCATGTTGGCTTCCACACCACCGACTTCAACTGGGGTATTTAACCGGGCGCTTAGCTCGCTGGCGATAGCCTGCATCTGTAAGCGATCGGATTTCACCATCGCCGCAATGCCAACGGCGTTTTCCATTGAACATTCCCCGGCAATGCCACCCTGTACCGCGCGGGGAATAAACGTATCCACCGCAAGAAGATCCTGGATATGCACGGCGTTCATGTCATGACTGGTCAGCGAGGCCATTGATCTTACCCAGCAATAGTGGACACGCGACTAAGTGAGTAAACTCACAAGTAAGAGGTGACTCACATGACAAAACCAGCATCAACCACCAAAAAGCCACGCAAGCAGCACACGCCTGAATTTCGTCAGGAAGCCCTGAAACTGGCTGAACGCATTGGGGTGGCCGCTGCCGCCCGCGAACTTAACCTGTATGAATCACAGCTCTACAACTGGCGAAGCAAACAGCAAAATCAGCTCTCTTCTTCTGAACGCGAGCAGGAGATGTCCGCTGAGATCGCCCGTCTGAAACGTCAACTGGCAGAACGGGATGAGGAACTGGCCATTCTCCAGAAGGCCGCGACATACTTCGCGAAGCGCCTGAAATGAAGTATGTCTTCATCGAAAAACATCAGGCTGAGTTCAATATCAAAGCCATGTGCCGTGTACTTCAGATTGCCCGTAGCGGCTGGTACGTCTGGCATCAGCGTCGTCATCAGATAAACCAGCGTCAGCGGTTCCGCCTTGTCTGTGATAACGTCGTCCGGGAAGCATTCAGTGACGCAAAACAACGCTATGGTGCGCCACGCCTGACGGATGAGCTTCGTGCTCAGGGTTACCAGTTCAACGTGAAAACCGTGGCGGCCAGCCTGCGTCGGCAGGGGCGGCGGGCGAAAGCCTCACGCCGGTTCCGTCCGGTCAGTTACCGCAAACATGATCTGCCAGTCTCAGAGAATTGGCTGAAGCAGGACTTTTACACCAGCGGCCCGAATCAGAAGTGGGTGGGTGACATCACGACGAGAACTGGCATCTGCAAGTGTGATCGTCGGATACACACCCAGCGAGATCATTTTTGGCTTACCGGCAAAACGATAACGGAACCGCCAGCTCTTGCTTCCATTAGGTTCAATTAGCAATGACAACCCTTGCCCATCTCCGAGTGTATAGGCTTTAGTTTCAGGCTTAGCGCGGCGAATCTGCATATCGTTTAAAGGCATGTGGATAGGAATCCAAGACCGAACAGGAACATATACACAATCCTATACACATTCAGTGTCGGATTCTACTGGATGGTTACGGACGGTGATGGACAAAAAAGCAATAAAGTCGTTATAAATCAGTGTATTTATGGATGAATACGGACGTTTGAGGAACTTGAGATGGTGCCGATAATAGGAGTCGAACCTACGACCTTCGCATTACGAATGCGCTGCTCTACCAACTGAGCTATATCGGCCCTGAGAAGGGTGTGTTCACGCGGGTGAATCACGGGGTAGAAGGTTAAAACTAACCGGGCGGTGCGTCAATAGCCTTGCTACTCAACCGGCTATTTTTGCACCGCTCGACATTAATTACGCACGAATCGTACCATCGCCAAAGCCGATCCACTTATAGGTGGTAAGCGCTTCAAGCCCCATCGGACCGCGGGCATGTAATTTCTGCGTGCTGACCGCCACTTCTGCGCCAAGCCCAAACTGCCCGCCATCGGTAAAACGGGTAGAGGCGTTGACATAAACCGCAGCGGAATCCACTTCGTTCACGAAACGCGCAGCATTATGCATATCACTCGTCAAAATCGCATCGGAGTGCTGAGTACCATGTTCGCGAATGTGAGCGATAGCGCCATCCATATTTTCGACCACCACAACGTTCAGATCCAGAGACAGAAACTCGTTATCCAGCTTTTCCGGTTTCAGCGGCACCAGTTTGGCAGGGCCATGCAGTTGCATGACGGTTTCATCCCCATGCAACGTCACGCCGCTCTCCGCCATCTGCTTGCTCAGCGCAGGCAAAAAGCGTTCTGCGATGTCCTGATGCACCAGCAAGGTTTCCACCGTGTTACAGGTGCTCGGGCGCTGGGTTTTGGCGTTAACAATAATCTTCAGCGCCGGGGCGATGTCTGCGCTGCTATCAACAAAAATATGGCACACGCCAATCCCGCCGGTAATCACCGGAATGGTGGATTGCTCGCGGCACAGTTTATGCAAGCCTGCGCCGCCGCGCGGGATCAGCATATCGATGTACTTATCCATACGCAGCATTTCATTGACCAGCGAACGGTCCGGATTATCAATCGCCTGAACCGCCGCCTCCGGTAAACCGCAAGCTTTCAGCGCCTTCTGAATGACACGAACGGTTGCGGCATTCGTGCGATACGTCTCCTTCCCACCGCGTAGAATCACCGCATTACCGGTTTTCAGACACAAAGAAGCCACATCAACGGTAACATTCGGACGCGCCTCATAGATAACGCCAACCACGCCCAACGGCACGCGGCGGCGTTCCATACGTAGCCCGCTGTCCAGCAGACCGCCGTCGATCACCTGCCCGACCGGGTCGGCGAGATTACAGACCTGGCGCACATCGTCAGCAATCGCTTTCAGACGCGCAGGGGTCAGCGTCAGGCGGTCCAGCATCGCTTCGCTCAGGCCATTGGCTCGCGCCTGCTCAACATCTTGTACGTTCGCGCTGAGGATACTTTCCATTTGCGCTTCCAGTTCATCGGCTATTTTTTCCAGCACGCGATTTTTTTCGCCGCTGGAGAGCAGCGCCAGCTTATACGACGCCGCTTTAGCAGCAATGCCCATTTGTTCCAGCATATGCCTGTTCCTTATCGAGTAATCATGTCATCACGATGAACAGCGACCGGGCCATATTCATAGCCCAGAATCGCATCGATTTGTTGAGAGTGGTGACCGGCTATCCGCCGCAGAGCATCACTGTTATAACGGCTGACGCCATGAGCAATATCACGCCCTTGCAGGTTACAAATTCTGATGACCTCCCCCCGCGAGAAATTGCCCGTCACGCTTTTGATGCCTTTTGGCAGAAGTGAACTGCCACGTTCCAGCATTGCCGCGGTCGCGCCTTCATCAACCGTAATTTCACCTGCCGGCGGCGCGCCGAAGATCCAACGTTTGCGGTTCTCCAGCGGCGAGGCTTGCGCATGAAAACGGGTGCCGACGGAAATCCCCTCCATCACATCGCCGATCACGCCCGGTTTACTGCCTGAGGCAATAATCGTATCAATACCCGCGCGACAGGCCACGTCTGCCGCCTGAAGCTTAGTGCTCATACCACCGGTTCCCAGCCCGGAAACGCTGTCTCCCGCGATAGAGCGCAGCGCATCGTCAACGCCATACACATCTTTGATAAGCTCCGCCTGCGGATTGCTACGCGGATCGGCGGTAAATAATCCTTGCTGATCGGTCAGCAGCAGCAGTTTATCCGCGCCTGCCAGGATAGCCGCCAGCGCGGAGAGGTTATCGTTATCGCCCACTTTAATTTCCGCTGTCGCAACGGCATCATTTTCATTGATAACCGGCACAATATGGTTATCCAGTAATGCACGTAGCGTATCGCGGGCGTTCAGAAAGCGCTCTCTGTCTTCCATATCCGCACGCGTCAACAGCATCTGCCCGATATGGATACCGTAAATTGAAAACAACTGCTCCCACAGTTGAATCAGGCGGCTTTGCCCTACCGCCGCCAGAAGCTGTTTAGAGGCGATCGTTGCCGGCAGTTCCGGGTAGCCGAGATGTTCACGTCCGGCGGCAATCGCGCCAGAGGTAACAATAACAATACGATGTCCCGCGGCGTGTAGCTGCGCGCACTGGCGGACAAGTTCTACGATATGGGCACGGTTCAGGCGGCGCGATCCGCCTGTTAGCACGCTGATGCCGAGTTTTACGACCAGCGTCTGGCTGTCACTCATGATTCTCTGCCGTTCAAAATAAGAAATAAAGACCAAATGAACGTTTTAGCAGGACTGGCTCCGGTTGCCAACAACCTGTACGCGTAGCGTGAAATTTTGTTGCGCAGGATCAGCAAGCGTAGCGGCGGAATTTGACCATTTTATTACCGCAACAATTAAACATATTTTTTTAAAAAAATCCTCACTTTGTCATAAATCTTTCATTACCGAACGTTAAAAACCTTCCTGTTTTTTACCGGGTCTCCCGACAAATCATAGCGCGTAATTAAAACAGGAATGGAAATGAATAAGAGCACTCTGGCAATAGTGGTGAGTATCATCGCATCAGCATCTGTTCACGCCGCCGAGGTTTACAATAAAAACGGTAATAAGCTTGATGTGTATGGAAAAGTTAAAGCCATGCACTATATGAGCGATTATGACAGCAAAGATGGCGATCAAAGCTACGTTCGTTTTGGTTTTAAAGGCGGAACGCAAATTAACGATCAATTGACCGGCTACGGGCGCTGGGAAGCTGAGTTTGCCGGTAATAAAGCCGAAAGTGATTCGTCCCAGCAAAAAACCCGCCTGGCCTTTGCTGGCCTGAAATTAAAAGATATCGGTTCTTTTGACTATGGACGTAACCTGGGCGCGCTGTACGATGTTGAGGCCTGGACGGATATGTTTCCCGAATTCGGCGGCGACTCTTCCGCCCAGACCGATAATTTTATGACTAAACGCGCCAGCGGGCTGGCGACTTACCGCAATACCGATTTCTTCGGCATCGTTGATGGACTGGATCTTACCTTACAGTATCAGGGGAAAAACGAAGATCGCGATGTGAAAAAGCAAAACGGCGACGGCTTCGGCACATCCGTGAGCTATGATTTCGGCGGCAGCGATTTTGCCGTCAGCGGCGCTTATACTCTCTCCGATCGCACCAGGGAGCAAAATCTGCAGCGCCGCGGTACGGGCGATAAAGCCGAAGCCTAGGCTACGGGTGTTAAGTATGACGCTAATGATATTTATATTGCGACCTTCTATTCAGAAACCCGCAACATGACGCCAGTTTCCGGCGGATTTGCCAATAAAACCCAAAACTTCGAAGCGGTTATCCAGTATCAGTTTGATTTTGGTCTGCGTCCGTCATTAGGCTATGTGCTGTCAAAAGGCAAAGATATTGAGGGCGTCAGCAGTGAGGATTTGGTGAATTACATTGACGTTGGCGCAACCTATTATTTCAACAAAAATATGTCCGCGTTTGTAGATTACAAAATCAATCAGCTTGATAGCGATAACACGTTAGGCATTAATGACGATGATATTGTGGCAATAGGGTTGACCTACCAGTTCTGATAAGTCGCATTGTGCCTGATGGCGCTACGCCATCAGGCATGGCAGCAGGGTTATGCCGACAGTTTTACCGGCTCGTCGTTGAAATCGTCAGACGGCTCCAGCGCCAGCTCCATAGAAATCAGCAGGTCGCGTAGCTTTTCATGAAACTCGCGTAGCGTGTATTCCAGTCGCTCCACCACTTCGGTTTCGTTAATCGGCACTGCGGTCCAGTTGCCCTCTTTATCAAACAAACCAAACTGATAACGATAAGTGAAGCGTTTCTCTTGTGCTTCCAGCTCCATCCACCAGCCCCAAAATTCACGCTTCTCTGGCGCGGGCTTCACGTTGACGCAAACTGCCAGGCAATCGAAAAAAAAACGATTGTCTTCGCACTGCCCTTCCCGGATATAAGGGCCAAGCGCGGTAAATTTCTTGATCAATCTACTTTTCGGGTGTCCACTCGGTAACGTCATTGCGATCTCCTTTAATGAAGCAACTGTTTTACCAAATCAATAGAATTTATCAATCTATTAACACAATCTATGATTAATCCAGTCGGTAATTTCTTGCAGCGCGTGGTCAAAATTACGGTACACCGGGTTAAAAGGGATCTCTATCAGCTTACCGTCTGAAGATGATGTTGTAATTAAGCGAGACTCTTCTTCCGGGCTGAAAGGATCGTTTTTCCAGAAGCCGGAAAGCATTGGCGTAGGACAACGTCTGCCCAGTAGCCCCTGTACTTTCAACGAATAGCGATTGAGCTCCACACGCAGCGCCTCATCCGAAGCATCATGCATACCCAGACGGCTGGCCAGCACATCCAGATACATCTCCGGCACCGTGCTCTGTCGTTGCGGATCGCTAAGTAGCGCATGGACCACCGGCCCCAGGCAAGCCACCGCCTTCAAACGCGGCGCTTCCAGATAGGCCAGACGCACCGCAACATTGGCGCCAAAACGGAAACCAAACGCCGCAACACGGGTATGATCCACCCAGGGGACATTAGGAAGCGCTTTTAACACATGCTGATGGAGCAAGCTGGAATCCTGGGTTAATTTCCACTTTGATGAAAATCCAACCGAAGGCATATCAAGCGTTAACATCGCGATACCGCGCGGCGCGAAATAGCGTTCATACAGGGTGTAATAGTCGGTTTGCATGGCGTCCAGGCCGCCGCACATGAGCACCGTCGGAAACGGGCCATCCCCTTTCGGCATATGTAAAAACGCGGTGACAGGCGAACCGCCAGGAACGGCAAACTCCATTTCACGTAACGAGCCTGGCAACCTCTGCGCGGCCTCTTCATAGGCGCGATTCGCCAGCGCCTGCGCCTGCTCCGCCAGCTCATCGCCCTTCAAATGCGGGTAGGCGGCAATGTTATAGAGCGTTGAGGCATGAAGCCAGTAGCGTCCGCTGCGCATGGCGTCCTGTTCCTGACAGGCTTTCTGCTGCCAGTCCATCGCCTGCTTTGCCCATTCATAAATCCAGTTGCCGCCGCGGTAACCGATGACCGTATCGTATAAATCATCATCCGTTCGCTCTGCGTCGCTCATCACAATGCGCGCCTGCACATCAAGGATTTCTCGTGGGTCAACGCCGCGCCAAATCCACATCAGGCGGTTTATCATGCGATACCAGTGCGGGACGTTCTTACCGTCCAGCGCGGATTGCATGGGCGGCTGCGACCCACGATTGAACCGACGGACAAGGGTAGACGTTTCAGTATGTTTAAAGCGGGGTTTGAACAGGGTTTCGCTGAGGTTAGCCTGTGTCATTCGTGCAGCCTCCTTGGATACTCATAGAGGCTTATTGTAACCAATAAAACAGCGCCCGGCATTGCCGGGCGCTCTGAAAAGCTGCTGATTAACGACCTGAAATCGGCGGTACAAATACCACACCCATATCCCAGGGCTGCTCAATCCAGGTGTTCTGAGGAATATCAATAACATAATCATCAACCAGCGGACGGCCCGCCGGTTTAGCGAAAATCGTGACGAAATGCGCTTTAGGGTACATTTCGCGAATCGCGACGGCAGTGCCGCCGGTATCGACCAGATCGTCGATGACGATAAAGCCTTCGCCGTCGCCTTCTGCACGTTTCAGCACTTTCAGTTCGCGCTGGTTATCGTGATCGTAGCTGGAGATGCATACGGTATCGACATGACGAATGCCCAATTCACGCGCCAGTAGTGCGCCCGGTACAAGGCCGCCACGACTTACGGCAATAATGCCTTTCCATTGTTCTGAAGGCATGAGGCGGCTCGCCAGTTTGCGTGCGTGAATCTGCAACATGTCCCAGGTGACGACGTATTTTTCGCTCATGTGAAGTGTCCCAGCCTGTTTATCTACGGCTTAAAAAGTGTTCGAGGGGGAAATAGTTGCGCGAGATTATAGAGACCTGACGCGCTAAAAACCAGTGTTTAGCGGAATCCACGCCTCTTTTTGTATGCTTTATACTACCCGCAGGCGGAGAAAGTGGTATTCTCAGTCGCATCTCGTAAGAGTTATCAATTCCGCTAACCCTGTGGCCTGTAAGAACGTTTTTCAGACCACCGCCAAGGAGACTTATCGTGTCTGAACTGTCTCAGTTATCACCACAACCTTTGTGGGATATTTTTGCCAAAATCTGTTCTATTCCTCACCCGTCCTATCACGAAGAGCAACTCGCGGAACATATTGTGAGTTGGGCCAAAGAGAAAGGCCTTTACGTGGATCGCGACCAGGTCGGTAATATTCTGATCCGTAAGCCCGCCACTGCAGGTATGGAAAATCGCAAGCCGGTCGTTTTACAGGCGCATCTGGATATGGTGCCGCAAAAAAATAGCGACACCGTTCACGACTTCACTACAGATCCTATCCAGCCTTATATTGATGGCGAATGGGTTAAAGCGCGCGGTACTACGCTCGGCGCCGACAATGGTATTGGAATGGCTTCTGCGTTAGCGGTACTGGCTGATGATAATGTCGTCCATGGCCCGCTGGAAGTGCTGCTGACCATGACCGAAGAAGCGGGCATGGATGGCGCGTTCGGCCTCCAGTCCGGCTGGTTGCAGGCCGACATCCTGATCAACACCGACTCTGAAGAAGAAGGTGAGATCTATATGGGCTGCGCAGGCGGTATTGATTTTACCTCTAATCTGCCGTTGACCCGTGAAGCTGTACCCGCAGGATTTGCGTGCTTTAAGCTAACCCTGAAAGGCCTGAAAGGCGGCCACTCCGGTGGTGAAATTCACCTCGGTCTTGGCAATGCCAACAAATTGCTGGCGCGTTTTCTGGCCGGGCACGCAGAAGAACTGGATCTGCGTCTGATCGATTTCAACGGCGGCACGCTGCGTAACGCGATTCCGCGCGAAGCGTTCGCTACCCTCGCCGTTGCCGCAGACAACGTAGGCGCGCTGAAAACATTAGTGAACGCTTACCAGGATATTCTGAAAAACGAACTGGCGGAAAAAGAGAAAAACCTGACGCTGCAACTCAATGAGGTTGCCAGTGATAAAGCCGCATTGACCGCGCCGTCACGCGATACCTTTGTGCGCCTGCTGAACGCAACGCCGAACGGCGTGATCCGCAATTCAGACGTGGCGAAAGGCGTAGTGGAAACATCGCTGAACGTTGGCGTGGTCACAATGTCCGATGCGAATGTCGAAATTCACTGCCTGATTCGCTCTCTTATCGACAGCGGTAAAGATTATGTGGTGAGTATGCTGGATTCGCTGGGCAAGCTGGCTGGCGCGAAAACCGAAGCAAAAGGCAGCTATCCTGGCTGGCAGCCCGATGCGAACTCGCCGGTCATGCACCTGGTGCGGGAAACCTATCAGCGTCTGTTCAACAAGACACCGAACATCCAGATTATCCACGCCGGCCTAGAATGCGGTCTGTTTAAGAAACCCTATCCGGATATGGACATGGTTTCTATTGGGCCTACCATTACCGGACCTCACTCTCCGGATGAGCAGGTACATATCGAAAGCGTCGGCCACTACTGGACTCTGCTGACCGAATTGCTGAAAGCGATTCCTGCGAAGTAAGAAAGCGCTAAAATGCCCGTCCCATTTCTGGACGGGCTATCAATATGGAATATCGGGTATCCATTGCCAGATAAGCTCTCCTGGATGCGCTGAATAGCGCTGCGGCTACACGCGAATAGCCAGACAGCCCTATAACAGCGCTGGTAGCACCGAATTATTGTGGCGTAAACGCCATTCCTTTAAATATCCGTAGCGGATTGCCGCGCTCAATCTGATGATGGAACAGACGCCTTTCAGACTTCAACGCCGCACACCCATTTTGCCGTTGCTGTTCCAGCCGCCAGGCAATCAGCAGCCGGGTCAGACGCTTATTCGCATGTTGACTGCGCTCCGACTGAACCTTCACGCTAATCCCGCTCACCAGGTGCGTGGCCCGCACTGCCGAGTCGGTTTTATTAACGTGCTGCCCACCCGGGCCGGAAGAGCGCAGAGTCTCGAAACGAATCTCATCAGACTGTATGTGTTCGTCGGCGGAAAAGCGCCCAATGCCGACGTACCAGTTTTTTCGCCCATGGTGCGGGCGATACGGGCTGGTACAAATCCACAGTAACGTGCCGCACCAACGTTCACTGAAAGCCATGGCTTTTTCGCCGTCCAGCGAGACCAGCGCGGAACGCAGCGTGTCTGGTAATCGTCCCGGCTCTGTTTCAAGCCGTGTCAGCGATACCTTTTCTCTGGAGGCTTCTTTCGTCAGACAATCCAGCGCTTTTTTTACCGCCAGACAACACTCGTCCGGTCCCTGTGCGGAAGAAAGTTGCAGTAAGATCATGCGCTTTTCTCCCCTGAGGCTTTCAGCGTCAGCACCGGACGCAGGCAGGCAACCGGCGTAATCAGTCCGGCGTCTGCCAGACAATCCACAACGCTATCGATGGATTTATACGCCTGCGGCGCTTCTTCATAAATGAGCTGTCGATCGCGGCAAATCACCCGGCTACCCATCCCGGTACGGCAGAGCTGTCGCGGGGTAAATTTTGCCGATAACCGGTCTTTACACTCGGTACGCATCCATTTGCGCCCCGCGCCATGCGCCAGGGAGAAGAGGCTCTCCTCGCTGACGACGGGTTTCACCAGCCAGCTATAATCGCCGCGCGAGCCGGGGATAATCACCAGTCCCTGCCCATCTGGCGTAGCGCCCTTACGATGCAGCCACCCCGCCTCACCCGCGACAGTACAGGGTTCAACGAAGTTATGCGCCACATCCAGCCGCGGTTCGCCCTCAGCCCTGAGCTGTTGCAGTATCCGGCGGGCAATCAGCGCGCGATTACTGCGGGCAAATGCCAGCGCATCGTCATGTTCTGCAAGGTAGCGGCGCGCATCGTCGCTATCTTCCGGCAAACCGTTATGCGAAAACGCCTCCACATGACGACGCAGGATAGCTTGCCCCAGACCGCGTGAACCACTGTGTACCAACAGTAATAACTGCGCTTTTTGCAACCCCGACAAAGCGAACGAATCAGCATCGACGATGCGATCGACCTGCTGCAGCTCGGCAAAATGATTGCCGCCGCCAATGGAACCCAGCGCAGAGCGCCACGAATGATGCTGCATTGCGGCGGGGACATTCTCCTCCAGCCACTGCGCGTCCGCCACGTCAGTCAGCGACGCCAGCCGCTTCTCCAGTTTATCGGCGTTATATTTACGCCCTAAAATATCCGTTTGCCATAACGCCATGCCGCAGCCGATATCGTTGCCGACCAGCGCCGGATAAAAGCGTCCACGCGAGAAAAAAGCTGCGCCAATAGGGTAGCCGCGCCCCGGATGCAGATCTGGCATCCCGATAACGCGTTTCATACCGGTTAACTTAGCCGTCGTATATAATTGTTGGATCGCGGAATCTTCGATCCACAGGTTATCTGATGCGATAGAAAATACCACATCTGATAAAGGACGAATATAATTGCCCATATACCATTCCATATATGAATTAAAAAATCAGGAAATGGCAGACTAATCCAGGGCAATAAAAGAAAATTAATCCTGGAAAGGTCTGCAAAGTGCGTTCAGAGAATAAAGTGTCATGATGAACCTCCTTTGCAGTTATTGAGAATGAGAAAACGTGGGTATAGTAATACTGAAATTTAGATGGCGCAATCGTAATAGTGATAAAATCTTAATAGCCTGACTTATAACCCTAACACCAACTGTCGCTCCAGTTGAGGGTCGAGCAGCGTTACGTGTAACCCCACCAGCCGTACGCCGCGCTCGCCGCGACGCTCGTTCCAGGTTTTACGGGCGGTGGTAATTAAGTCTTCTTTATTTAATTGCGGCCAGACATGTTCCTGAGTGGTTTGCTGAAAATCATTAAATTTTAATTTAACGCCCTGTCGGGCAATCAGTAAATCGGGCTTTACTATAGCCAGACGACGCTCCAGTTCCGGATATAAATATTCAATAATGGCCTCGCAGTCCGACCACTCATGAATATCCTCCGCCAGAGTACGCTCAACGCCTACCGATTTACGCAGCCTTTCGCTGTTAACATCACGCTCGTCAATACCCTGACTACGCTCCCATAATACCCGGCCAAATTTACCAAAGCGTTTGAGAAGCATCGCCAGATCGCACTGTTGAATATCCCCGCAGGTTCTTAACCCCATATTTTCCAGTTTGGCGGCGGAAACTTTCCCCACGCCTGGAGTTTTGGCTAACGGCAACGTTTTAAGAAAGTCGGGTACATCGGCTGGCGTAATAACATATTGTCCGTTCGGTTTATTGAGATCGGAGGCGATCTTCGCCAGAAATTTCACTGGTGCAACGCCAGCGGAGGCGGTGAGTTGCAGTTCATTGAAAATAGTCTGACGAATCTCCCTGGCGATCAGAGTTGCCGATCCATAACAGTGCGGGCTGTCAGTCACATCCAGCCAGGCTTCATCCAGCGAGAGCGGTTCAATCAGTGAAGTGTAGCGGGAAAAGATGTCACGTACATGCCGCGAAGCCTCTTTATAGGCGTCAAAGCGGCCAGGCAATAGGGTGAGATGGGGGCACAGCTTTAGCGCCATGGCGGTCGGCATCGCGCTACGTACGCCAAACTGGCGCGCAGGATAGTTGGCGGTACTGATAACGCCTCTTCGCTCACGACTCCCGCCAATGGCAATGGGAATATCGCGTAACGCCGGATTATCACGCATCTCTACCGCGGCAAAAAAACAGTCCATATCAACATGTATGATTTTGCGCATCGCTCGCCCCCACAATACTGTTTAAGTGTACAGTATGTTTTATTGCGCGCAAAGAGACATTCGCGTTAAAAATGCGACATATTCGAAGGTATGACGACGAAAGCGGCGGGAAAATTGTAAACGTACACACGGGGACTTGCGAAAAACTGCCGTGGTGCTAATGTGAGCGCTCCAAATCCAGATTACTCCGATTTGGGGACTCTTTTGCCGTTCTGGCGTGTGTAACCGTTTTATCAAGGAACAAGCAGTATGCGTAAAATCGCATTTTTTCTTGCGATGCTTCTGATGCCGTGCGTCTCATTTGCCGGTTTGCTGAGCAGCAGCAGCCCCGTCACGCCGGTCAGTAAAGAGTATAAGCAGCAGTTAATGGGCTCACCGGTCTATATTCAGATTTTTAAAGAAGAGCGCACCCTTGATCTCTACGTCAAAATGGGTGAGCAATACCAGTTGCTTGATAGCTACAAAATTTGCAACTATTCCGGCGGGTTAGGCCCGAAACGCCGTCAGGGCGATTTTAAAAGTCCGGAAGGGTTTTACAGCGTTCAGCGCAATCAACTCAAGCCAGACAGCCGTTTTTATAAGGCCATCAACATTGGTTTTCCAAATGCCTACGATCGCGCGCATGGCTATGATGGTAAATATCTGATGATTCACGGCGCCTGTGTTTCCGTCGGCTGCTATGCCATGACCGACAGCGGCATTGATGAGATTTTCCAGTTTGTCACCGCCGCGCTGGTCTTTGGTCAGCCGAGCGTGCAGGTGAGTATTTATCCGTTCCGGATGACCGACGCCAATATGCAGCGTCATAAATATTCATATTACAAAGATTTCTGGGCGCAGCTAAAACCCGGCTACGATTATTTTGAACAAACGCATAAGCCGCCAACTGTTTCTATCGTTGATGGGCGTTACGTCGTGGGCAAACCGTTGAGTCACGAAGTCGTTCAGCCACAGCTGGCCTCAAATTATACGCTCTCCGAGGCAAAATAACGCCCATTCGCCTGGCATAATCTTTTGCCAGGTTTCATTCCCCGTTAGCGGCTGGGTAGCAATCACGGTAACCACGTCATTTGGCGTGGTCTGTGAACTGAAATCAATTTCCATATCCTGATCCACCAGCGTGGCTACGCCAAACGGCGCCCGGCGAGTGATCCAGTGCAAATGGGTTGAGCAAAACGCCATCACATATCGCCCATCTGACAGCAGCATGTTAAAAACGCCTTTTTCACGTAATACCGTCGCCAGTGTCGCAATATATTTAAATACCGCCGTCATGTTGCCCGGCGTGCGGGGATAACGCTGCGTTAATTTATGCAATAGCCAGCAAAACGCTTTTTCGCTGTCGGTTTCCCCCACCGGACGAAAATTACCGGTTTCCAGCGACTTATAACCGTTGAGCTGACCGTTATGAGCATAAGTCCAGTTGCGTCCCCATAATTCCCGGGTAAAAGGGTGTGTATTTTCCAGCGCCACTTCACCGCGATTAGCCTGACGGATATGGGCGATAACCGAGCAGGACTTGATCGGGTAATTCTGTACCAGTTTCGCAATCGGCGAATGGTAGCTCGGTTGCGGATCTTTAAACGTGCGACAGCCCTTTCCTTCGTAAAAGGTAATTCCCCAGCCGTCTTTATGCGGCCCGGTTCCGCCGCCACGCTGCACCAGTCCGGTGAAGCTAAAGCAGATATCCGTCGGCACATTGGCGCTCATCCCAAGCAGTTCGCACATACATCACCTCCACAAACGCCTTAAGCGGGAAGGCGTAATTTTTACAGCCAATCAAATCTCAAAATATCGAAGAAAACAATATGCTATACCCTAAATAATTCGAGTTGCAGGAAGGCGGTAAGGGAGGAAAACCCCAGTCACATAGATAACTATGTGACTGGGGTTTCTGAGCGCAACCAACGCACCTGCAGCTTGAAGTATGACGGGTATAGTTATTTAACCATCTCTTTTTCGATCAACTGAATCAGGATATGAATTACTTTGATATGAATTTCCTGAATACGATCGGCATAACCGAAGTGCGGTACGCGAATTTCAATATCCGCCGTTCCCGCCATTTTGCCGCCGTCTTTGCCGGTCAACGTAATCACTTTCATGCCTTTTTCACGGGCCGCGGCAATCGCTTTAATCACGTTACCAGAGTTACCCGACGTCGAGATCCCTAACAGGACATCGCCTTCGCGCCCTACCGCCTCAACGTAACGAGAGAAAATATAGTCATAGCCAAAATCATTACTGACGCAGGATATATGGCTAACATCAGAAATCGCAATTGCCGGGTAGCCCGGACGATTTTCACGATAACGACCTGTCAGCTCTTCAGCAAAGTGCATCGCATCGCAATGGGAGCCGCCGTTACCGCAGGAAAGTACCTTACCACCCGCTTTAAAACTGTCAGCCAACAGGACCGCCGCGCGCTGAATGGCGTGAATATTGGCGTCATCTTTTAAAAAATTAGCCAGCGTTTCCGCCGCTTCGTTCAGTTCGTTACGAATAAGATCCTGGTACATGAGGATATCCTTCAGCATGAATGTAAATGACAGTATGCAGTGTACCGGATAGCAGTACAGGCGAGAAGCATAAGCCGAATTAACGCCTCACGCTTTTGATTTTTCGTGCCCCCAAAAACGGCAACAATGTGAGCTTTGTTGTAATTATTTTGTAAACACATTGCTAAAAGATTTTACATCCACTACAACCTAATCATCACAAGTGGTCAGACCTCCTACAAGCAAGGGAGCTTTTCGTTATGATGATTTTGAGTATTATCGCTACGGTTGTTCTGCTCGGCGCATTGTTCTATCACCGCGTGAGTTTATTTCTCAGCAGCCTGATTCTGCTCGCCTGGACCGCCGCACTTGGCGTCGCTGGCCTGTGGTCCATCTGGCTGTTGGTTCCTCTGGCCATTATCCTCGTGCCGTTTAACCTCACACCGATGCGAAAATCAATGATTTCCGCACCGGTGTTCCGCGGCTTCCGTAAGGTCATGCCGCCGATGTCGCGCACTGAGAAAGAAGCGATTGATGCCGGTACAACCTGGTGGGAAGGCGATCTGTTCCAGGGCAAGCCTGACTGGAAAAAACTGCACAACTATCCGCAACCGCAACTCACTGCCGAAGAGCAAGCGTTTCTCGACGGCCCGGTAGAAGAAGCGTGCCGGATGGCGAACGATTTCCAGATTACCCATGAACTGGCGGATCTGCCGCCGGAACTGTGGGCTTATCTGAAAGAGCATCGTTTTTTTGCGATGATCATTAAAAAAGAGTACGGCGGACTGGAGTTCTCCGCTTATGCGCAGTCCCGTGTACTGCAAAAACTGTCCGGCGTCTCCGGGATTCTGGCTATCACCGTCGGCGTTCCAAACTCACTCGGCCCTGGCGAGTTGTTGCAGCACTATGGTACGGAAGAGCAGAAGAATCACTATCTGCCGCGACTGGCGCGCGGCCAGGAGATCCCCTGCTTTGCGCTGACCAGCCCGGAAGCAGGTTCTGATGCAGGCGCCATTCCGGATACCGGCGTGGTTTGCATGGGCGAATGGCAGGGCCAGCAGGTGCTGGGTATGCGCCTGACCTGGAACAAGCGTTACATTACGCTGGCACCGATAGCTACCGTGTTGGGCCTGGCGTTTAAGCTTTCCGATCCGGATAGATTGTTAGGCGGAGAAGAAGAGCTGGGTATTACCTGTGCCCTGATCCCCACCTCAACGCCGGGTGTGGAAATTGGTCGTCGTCACTTCCCGCTTAACGTTCCGTTCCAGAATGGTCCAACCCGCGGTAACGATATTTTCGTGCCTATTGATTATATTATCGGCGGCCCCAAAATGGCCGGACAAGGCTGGCGTATGCTGGTGGAATGTTTGTCGGTAGGACGCGGTATTACCCTGCCGTCCAACTCCACTGGCGGGGTGAAATCCGTCGCGCTGGCAACCGGCGCCTATGCTCACATTCGTCGTCAGTTCAAAATATCTATCGGCAAGATGGAAGGTATTGAGGAACCGCTGGCGCGTATTGCAGGTAACGCTTATGTGATGGATGCCGCCGCATCGTTAATCACCTATGGCATTATGCTGGGTGAAAAACCGGCGGTACTGTCGGCTATCGTGAAGTACCACTGCACCCACCGCGGCCAGCAGTCCATTATCGACGCGATGGATATCACTGGGGGTAAAGGCATTATGCTGGGCGAGAGCAACTTCCTGGCGCGTGCTTACCAGGGCGCGCCTATCGCGATCACCGTGGAAGGCGCGAATATCCTGACCCGTAGCATGATGATCTTTGGTCAGGGCGCCATTCGCTGCCATCCTTATGTACTGGAAGAGATGGCCGCAGCGCAGAATAATGATGTGAATGCCTTTGATAAGCTGTTGTTTAAACATATCGGCCATGTCGGCAGCAATACCGTCCGCAGTTTCTGGCTTGGCCTGACCCGCGGATTAACGAGCCATACGCCAACCGGCGACGCCACGAAGCGTTATTACCAGCATCTGAACCGACTGAGCGCAAACCTGGCGCTGCTGTCTGACGTGTCAATGGCGGTACTGGGCGGCAGCCTGAAACGCCGCGAGCGTATCTCCGCGCGTCTGGGCGATGTGTTGAGTCAGCTTTATCTGGCCTCAGCCGTACTGAAGCGTTACGACGACGAAGGTCGCCACGAAGCCGACCTGCCGCTGGTGCACTGGGGCGTACAGGATGCGCTGTATCGTGCTGAACAAGCGATGGACGATCTGCTGCAGAACTTCCCGAACCGCGTCGTGGCCGGATTGCTCACCGCGATGATCTTCCCGACTGGCCGTCATTATCTGGCGCCGTCTGATAAGCTGGATCACGCCGTGGCGAAGATCCTACAGGTGCCGAACGCCACACGTTCACGCATTGGGCGCGGTCAGTATCTGACGCCCGCCGAACATAATCCGGTCGGTTTACTGGAAGAAGCGCTGCGTGATGTCATCGCTGCCGACCCTATCCACCAGCGCATCTGCAAAGAACTGGGTAAAAATCTGCCGTTTACTCGTCTGGATGAACTGGCGCGCAATGCGCTGGCGAAAGGGCTTATAGATAAAGATGAAGCCGCCATCCTGGCGAAAGCGGAAGAGAGCCGCCTGCGCAGTATCAACGTTGATGATTTTGAACCTGAAGCGCTGGCGACCAAACCGGTAAAGCTGCCGGAGAAAGTGCGTAAAGTCGAAGCCGCATAATCAGTCTCGTGTCTTTCCTGCCCCGCTTTCGCGGGGCTTTTTCTTGCCGCTTTTTTATTATTGCTCATGCTACAGTGTAAAGACGCTGTTCAATGAGGAGCTCCGATCGTGTCTGGTTTGAAAATTACTCTGTTGCAACAACCTTTAGTCTGGATGGACGGCCCGGCAAACCTGCGTCATTTTGACAGACAGCTAGAGCTCGTATCTGGCCGGGATGTGATTGTTCTGCCTGAAATGTTTACCACCGGCTTTGCGATGGAGGCCGCTAATAACTCACTTTCGCAAGATAGCGTGATTACGTGGATGCAGGCCAAAGCCCGACAAACTGACGCTCTGATTGCCGGCAGCGCGGCGCTACAAACTGAGCGCGGCGCCGTAAATCGCTTCTTACTGGTTGAACCGGAAGGCAAGGTTCATCTCTATGATAAGCGCCATCTGTTTCGTATGGCGGATGAACATCAACATTATGCCGCAGGCGATAAACGCATCATCGTGCAGTGGCGCGGTTGGCGCATTCTGCCGCTGATCTGTTACGATCTGCGCTTTCCGATATGGTCGCGCAACCGCAATGATTACGATCTGGCGCTGTATGTAGCGAACTGGCCCGCGCCGCGCTCGCTACACTGGCAAACATTACTGACGGCGCGCGCTATTGAAAATCAGGCTTATGTCGCAGGCTGCAACCGGGTTGGCACTGATGGCAACGGGTTACATTATCGCGGCGATAGCCGGATCATTAATCCCCAGGGTGATATTATCGCCACCGCCGAACCACACCAGGCGACACGTATTGATGCCGATCTTTCTCTCGTCGCCTTGCAGGACTATCGCGAAAAATTTCCAGCCTGGCGCGATGCCGATCCATTCACCTTGTAAGCAACCTGCCGCTAACCGCGGCGGGATTGTTTCACTCCGTAACTCTCCGTAAAACAAATTCGCGTGGCGTAATGTGGCAGGCAACGTATTCTGACTAAGAGCCTATCCCACCAGGCGTTATTGGCGCAGCCAGTTTGGACACGGACAGCGCGCAAAAACCGGAGCGTACACGTAGTACGTGAGGTTTGACTCGCTACGCTCGCCCTTCGGGCCGCCGCTAGCGGCGTTCAAAACGCTAACGCGTTTTGGCGAGCACTGCCCAGGTCCAAAATGGCAAGTAAAATAGCCCTAATGGGATAGGCTCTAAGATAATTGCTCGCCATTCGTGGGTAATAAAAACGGTTAATCACTCCCTTATCAGGATATCTTCATGAAAAACTTTGTACGCACAACTTTACTGGCAGCGACTCTGGCGGGCGTTTCTTTTGGCGCTTTCGCCACCACTGTCCCCAATCCTCCCCTGCCCGCCCAAGATCCTATTGTCCAGCATCTGAAGCTAACAAACGATCAGATTACCCGGATCAAAAAACTTCACCAACAACTGGAAACCGACGTCAGTCAGATTTCTATGAAGGGAATTAAAGACGGTGCGCTGATAGAGGTGATTAAATCCGGTAAATGGGATGACGCCGCCGTAAAACAGCAGCTTGCAGCCTTCAGTAACATAGAACAACAGGCTCGCTATTATCGGGTTAAATATTATTTTGATTTAAGCAAAGTCTTAACACCAGAACAGCGTCAACAGGTACAACAAGATCTCGCCCAGGCACTTGAGTAAATATTTTTGCCCGTTATTCCGGGATAACGGGCTTTATCCAGGTCGGGTACAAATTCATCTTCATCTTTTTCTTACAGCATCGCTCCATCTCACACTACCCGTTACATAACGTAGAAGTGAAACCGTACGTGGGGCAATTTGGCGAGGAGATGGATTTCCATACCGACGATTATCGTATTGTTATTTAAAATCTTCATCTCATTTTTTACCCGCTTACAGAAAACCCAGCGTTACAATAGACCGTTTTTTGGGCTTCGTTTATGTAATCGTTATATCACACCCAATACCGTGAAACTTGTCTTTTAGCCCAATATTAAGGCAGGTTCTGAAATGAAAAACTTTTTCGCAGTCTGCATCATTCCCCTTGTGGTAGCCTGGTCCGCTACTGCATCAGCAAAAGAAGGGATCTATATCACCGGGAAAGCGGGGACATCCGTAGTCAATGTCTATGGAATCAACTCAACCTTCAGCCAGGATGAGATAGTTAATGGTCATGCAACGTTACCTGACCGTACCAAAGGCGTTTTTGGCGGCGGGGTTGCTATCGGTTATGACTTTTATGATCCATTCCAGCTTCCAGTACGTTTAGAACTGGATACCACTTTCAGAGGTGAGACGGATGCTAAAGGCGGGCAGGATATTATTGCATTTGGTGATCCAGTACACATAAATGTAAAAAATCAGGTCCGAATGACCACTTACATGGTTAATGGCTATTATGATTTTCACAATAGTACGGCATTTACTCCCTATATCAGCGCAGGCGTTGGCCTCGCTCATGTGAAGCTAAGTAATAACACCATTCCTGTTGGTTTTGGTATTAATGAAACTCTGTCTGCTTCAAAAAATAACTTTGCCTGGGGCGCAGGTATCGGTGCAAAATATGCTGTAACAGATAATATTATGATTGACGCCAGTTATAAATACATTAATGCTGGCAAAGTAAGCATTTCAAAAAATCACTATGCTGGTGATGAACATACCGCTTATGATGCAGACACAAAGGCTGCCTCCAATGACTTCATGCTCGGCATTACTTACGCCTTTTAAACACTATCGGTAAAATAGCTGGTCCTGTGGGTTCCCGAAGGCGCAATGGAGGATATCAGTAATGAATACTCCTGCGCCTTCAGAAAATCGTTGAACAGGTGCAACCTGGCGCCATTTTTCAGTACACTGCAACGTTTCTGGTATGGGCTTAACTTCCGGCTGCCCAAAAACAGCCCCGTCCTGTTTCCGGGTATTATCATTTCCGTCAGTCGGCATCATGTTTTGTATTGGGCATCGTCAAAAGACGACTGGGTGACCAGTCGCATATCTCGATGCCTCAATTCAGTCATCATGTGGGTTTAAGTCAGGAACGTATCAAAACCATTCCAAACGGGTTAATCATCATTCAGAAAATCAATTTGTGGGCGATTATTCCATTTATCTTCAATAAAAGACAGAAAGCGTTGAAATAAAGGAGAATAATACTGACGATGACGCCATACAAGATAAATGGGGAGATCTGGAACCCTCCATTCAGGAAGTATAATTTCAAGTTCATTATTTTTTAAGTATTTGGTGGCAAGCCAGGCCGGAGTCATGAGGTTGATACCCTTTCCTTCTAAAACCAAATTAAGAACACTCAAAAGATTATTGGAAGATAAATGAACATTAACAGCGCCACTAATAGTGTATGATTCATCCTGACGGAAAAGAGTAAGAGGTCCGGAAAGACCATGGTTGTGAAGACCCACAATAATGTGATTTTCCAAATCGCCAGGATGTGAGATCCTGCCATATTTTCTGATATATTTCGGACTCGCACAAAGAGCCAACTTTAAAGGGCTTATCTTTCGATACACGAGATCCTCACTTTCGATTATGCCACTTTTAAAAACCAGCTCATCAAACTCCAGGGATTTACTAAAAAAATCGCTACGCTCTCGTGAATCCAGGTAGATTTTTGTATCCGGATAGCTAGCTGTAAATTCCCATATCCACTTATTGGCAAGAAACTCACAGACAATAGCCGGAGCCGAAAATTTTATACTCCCTCTGATAATTTTATCCGGATTTCGCAATTCATCCAGCAAGGACTGAAAGGAAGATGTTATCCTTTTCATGCTTGCATAGGCTGTCTGACCAGCTCCAGTCAGTTCTAAGTGATGTGAATCGCGCCGAAGTAAAGGAACCTCAATAGAATTCTCAAGGCGGCTAAGCGATTTACTGACAGCAGAAATGCTAATATCTAATTCCCGCGCAGCCCGGGAAAGACTCCCTACTTCCGCCACTTTAATAAATATCATCCAGTCTCGCATACCACGATTATTGATCAGTTCCATCATTATCTTCCGTTGATAAAAGAAATTCTTATATTAAAGGAGCTATCAACGACTTACTGATGCGTCATTGTGTGCCTCAATGTCCTTGATATCATCATAATAAAAAATCTATTGGCGCAAAATAGCATCTGAATCGATCATGATTTTGCATCCATCTCCGGTTACTAATTGAACCTGTTTACCACTCAGTGTAAATACCCTATCTCAGAAGTGATCGTCAAGGTTGTCGCCGAACCAGATACCAATAATAAAGTGGTTCATTGTCATGCGCCCGTTCTGCAAAGGCATTCTCCTTTTCTGTGACGCAGTCTGGAGCGCATTAATTGCATCGTTCACCTAACAAAGTATCCCGTGGAAACAAGCAAAACATCGCCAGATTATTCTTACTTAAGTCCCCCCCACCCGGTTCGACATTATTTGTGAAAGTGGAGGAAACAGAACAGACGGTTTAAATAAGACGCTTACTCAAAACATAAACCTATGTGCAGGCTCCTCTCATTTCGTCACGTCGCTGATATCCAGCTTTACTGGCGCCAGGGGAAGATATCTGCGCAAGGCAATAATTCCGGCGCAACAACAACCACTCCCGCTAGGCCTCTGTACATTCAAAATCTCCCATGACCAAAAGCCAGCGGGTAGAAGCCCTGCGCCAGTGACCTGCTGCCTCCAGATTCTGCGCAACCGGGTCTATCACGGCCTCCGGTGTTATCTTATTTCTGCTCAAAATCAGCACCATCATTTGGGATATAGCCTACAACCCCTGCCCGCCGATGATGGGGGAGGATTCGGTATGCAGCACTTTCATCCTGGTCTCCGGCTCAGTCAGCTATCCGACGTGCCTCCTTATGCCGGGCCAGCAGCGAAGAAAATCCGGGCGTGGTGTGATAAAACAGACGACGTTTCAGCCAGCCCACATTCTTTCGCTCCTTTGTGTTGATACGACC
This sequence comes from Salmonella sp. GDC200615, assembly GCF_050574145.1. Classification (NCBI taxonomy): domain Bacteria; kingdom Pseudomonadati; phylum Pseudomonadota; class Gammaproteobacteria; order Enterobacterales; family Enterobacteriaceae; genus Salmonella; species Salmonella sp. GDC200615. The sequence goes on from NZ_CP192247.1 coordinate 3,559,247, forward strand.
AATACGCTGTGAACCGATGACTGGATTGTTCATACGCCTTTCTGTGGTATACAGGTATGTGAACCCCAGCTCTTCAGCCACATGAATATAGTCAGAACAATACCAGCCCTCAGGCCAGCACAGATGCTGACTGCAGTAACCCAGCATCTCCCTCATCCGCTTACGACTAAGAAGAATATCGACACGAAGCAAATCCGACGGATTACGGGACACAGGTTTCTGGTCCCAGCGTCGGTGGGTGTGCGTGTGCGAGTGAAACTCAACAAGGCCACTGAGGTGCATCTCCCGGACCTCTGACCAGCGCAGCATGACCTCATCAGCCCGGCCTTGTTTAACCAGCTTCTGACGCTCATCATGAGAGTACACCGGTTCGCCTGCAGGAATACGGACCGGTCCGTCACTGATCAAACTGGTCACAAGAAAGAGATGCGCATGCAGATTAAACTCCTGCAGCACCGGAAAAACCTGCAACCAGTTATCCAGCCAGCCGCCATCAAAGGTCAGCATGACGCTTTTACGAGGCAATCTTGCACCATGATAAAAAGCTTCCACCTCTGCAGCGGTAACGGTTTTCCAGCCAGATTCAGCCAGCCATTTCATCTGCGCCCGGAACGTACAGGGAGATAAGGTTATCTGTCCGGGTTTATCACTGACATGGTGATACATTAATACCGGTAAATGTCGTGCATAAGACATATGCTTTATTCCTTTATGTAAAAAATAAATTATTTTTACGCCTGAGGGGACAAGAAAAAGCCCCCTAAACATAAAATCTTAAATATCACATATGAATACCTGACAGATAAACAAACCTTATACTAAGGGCTTATAAAGCCCCGCTCACAAAAGAGTGAATCAAACAAATCCACAAAACAGAAAATAATAAAGGCATCAGTGTCCGTTAAATTATTTTACGAAACATAATATTCCTCTCCCTACAAAAAAAGATGAATTTCAGATTTTAAAATCAATCAGCAATTGATTTTTCTGCAATGAAGATTGCTAACCATATTTGCCTTGAGTAAATTTTCAATACATCCTCGAACCTGATATACAGTATTCGCCTTATTCACTGATACAGGAAGTATGAGTGGAACAGACGGCTACGTATCCTCCTGCGCCAATGCACAGGCCTTAAAATCTAGCGTCCAAGTGTCCGCAGGCACTTCCTGATTGCCATCAACGACCACACTAAAACTGGCGTTATCTGCAGCGGTTCTTAAAATGGCGCCACGACCACTCACCGTATCTGGTTGCCACCCCTCGCCCTCCAGGCGAACCTGAATGTGATGGCGAGGATCCTGTTGCCCGCTCAGCAGCAATACGGTAGGCGTGTTACCCGCCTTTTGCTCATCGCTCCATACCCGAAACCCGCTGTGACTGCCGTGATAAGTCACCCAGCCTTGCGCAAGCACCATCCCATCTGGCACATGCCCGGCCCGAAAGTAAGTACCTACACGTAGCGTTGTCTGAAGTTTTTCTGCGGCGTTCGCTATCGGCACCAAGCTACTGGCAGCGACCAGTAAGCTTACGCTATAGATAACCGTTTTCACTCGCTGTATTTTCATCCACATTATTCTCTCCTTCAGAATCGGCTATCTGCAGAGACCGCTCATTTGATACAAGCCCGCGATTCCCTTGTGGGCAGGTAGGTGGTAGTTAACCCGACATTGCTGTGCTCCCCATTTCACCGTCAGTTCGCCCTTATCCGCCAGACCAGTGAGATAAACCTGGCTATCAGTATCCACCAGATCAGCGCTGCCATCCTGTCCATTGACTATAACCTGCGCCCCGAAAGGAATGGCGCTACCATCTTCCCGTTTCAGCGTCATCAGTGCCCTGGCCCCGATGCGAGTGTGAAACTTCGCTTCCACCACCGCCCCTTCGGTTGGCACCACGCGCACATCGGTTTGTGTGACCTCTGCGTCATCCGGTAGTCGCGACGGATCGAGGCTGACTGTATTCTCCTGATAGACGCTCAGGTTGCCCACTGTGGTGTCGCCACGAAAATCCGTCTTAACGCCAGGCCAGCCGCCAACTGGCACCCCCGAGGCCCCTGGCGCTTCAACCAGCGCCACTGAGCCTTGCAAAGGTTGCCCCAGCGTCACACCATGATGGTGGATAACTATACCTCCCGCGATATTGACTCCCATCTGGCGCATCGCCCGGCTGTAGCTATAGTCACCACCTAACAGGCCGTAACCCCCATTCCATGCCAAGTGCAATGCGCTGTTATTACCACCACCTGGCGGGGCATCGGCACGGTAACTCTGACGCACCTCCCAATCCAGTTGCTGACTGAATGCCTCTCCGTTGCCCCCCACTTGTTGCGTCTGACCACCGTGTGATGGTGAAGTCATCTGCCAACTGGCACTTACATTATTCCCCGTCCAGCGGCTTAATGACATACTGAACCACAGGCTGGTTATGTTCTCTTTACTGTGCGCGCCATTGCGCCACAGCGTTCTGTTTTGATTCCAGTTCAATGACAGCGAGCCCCCTCCAATAGAGGTTCCCCAACTCAGTCCGTAGCTGTCATCATGACCGGGGCGATTACGCCAGTCGGTACGGGAACCGGTTAAACTCAGATTGCCCAAATGCCTCCCCCATGACTGACTCAACATCAGGGTGGTACGCGAGCTCGGCTGCAAATTTTCCCGCCACGACCATAGACGGTTGCCATCATGTCGATAACTGTCGAGCACATCGGATAGGGTGTTATAGCCCTGCGAGGCATACTGCCATCTCGTCAGAGAAAAATTTGTTCCCGTCGCAGTCAGCTGGTTGCTGTAACGCAGTCGCCAGGAGGCTCCTTGCTGTACCGCTTCCCCCTGACGCTGACTGTGTGTGTCGCTTCCATCGACAGATAAACTCCCCCACCGCCCGAGAGATACCCCCAAACCAAGCGATGCAGCTTGATAGTGCGTTGCACTCTGTATACCGCCATATGCAGTGAGATTCCACGGCAGACCATACATCAACGTAGCCTGCGCGATCTGCGCCTTATCCGTTGCAGAGTCTGACGATCGGTATCGGCCCGCCAACAGGCTGTACTTCAAATATCCCTGGTGCAGTGCTATCGCCGGGGTCTGATCTGGCACCACAAACATTTGTGTACTGCCATCGGCCTCCCACACGGTGACATGCAGATCACCACTACTGTCTGTTACCGACAGATCCCGCAGTGCAAACGGTCCGGGCGCCACGGTGGTGTTGTAAATGGTGTAACCATTCTGTTTGACCTCCACCCGAGCCTGCGTGCGGGCAATCCCACGCACTACCGGAGCAAACTGCCGCTCACTGTAGGGCACCATGTTGTCATCCGATGCCAACATCACACCGGTAAATGGCACACTATCAAATATCTCCCCCTGCGAAGTCTTTTGCCCCAGAGTCAGACGACTTTTTAGTGAGTACAGTCCACGCTCAGCATAGGTATATGCTGCCTGCCACTTCCCCGACAGTTGACTACTCCGCTGCCAGCTGGTCGCATTGCGGACACGCCACGCACCTATATTGATTCCCGGTTGCAGTTGTACCCAGGAAGAGTTGTCACGCCTCTCCATATCCATTTTGTAATCCGTCTGCGTTGTCCTCGCACTGTAGTTCATCAGAAACGCCGGAATACCATCATCCCAGAGATCTTCAGGAGCGATCCCCTTAAATTCCGGACGCAACGCCAACTGCGGAATACTCAGTTGCAGTTGCTGATTATTGATATCCACTACCGCTTTAGCCTGTGGAATGGCGGTCAGATCCGCACACTCATCTGGGGTCTTTGCTGCTTTCCACAACTGAGGGTAATCTTCCGTTTTTACGCCGTAGCGTGAAAGCTGACTGACCGTCAAACAAGAAGCCAGAAAAGGCGTTCCTTGCCCATCCTTTTCTAATTTGAACACCACATCACGGGTGTCGACACGTTTACCATTCACCATTACGTCCACTCGATAAGTCCCTGGCTGTTGTACCCCCTGGTTAAAGAGCGACATATCAACCCCTTTCGCTGCATCGCCCAACATTGATGCATCGAATGTGTAAGTGTGCGCATTTGCGCAGTGAACCACTCCCGCGATAAACAGTAGCAAGGCAGGTTGTTTGAACTTCATATTCTGCCGCTAAGCCCCTGGATTTATTTAAGGACGTAGTGGAACGGATGACTTTCACCACCAAAGTCTGTAATAACTCTCCACTCGATATCACCATGGGCACTACCTGGCATATTTAGTGTTTTGTCAGCAAAAGGGGGGATATACTCAAGCCCTGTAATGGGCTTTCCCCCTACTGTGACGGAGGCTAAATTCATGTAAAACGGGGTGGGGTTCTCCACCTTAAGTTTGTTGCCCGTCTCCACCCATCTTAAATTTCCTGCAACATCTTCCGGCGTCCCCTTCACGGCATCCGGGCGGAAAATCAGCTTATCACAGACGTTAATGGACAAATTGAGGTCAAGGGTCGCGCCCTTAGCCTGTGTATCCGACGGTTCATTTTCGGGTGGTACCGCCTTTACACAGACCCACTGTAAAGTCTCACGATCCGTTGGCATGTCACCACCAGTACGGACAATACGCAGTTGACTCTGCTGGTTCGCTTCTAAACGAAATAGAGGCGGCATCACCAAAAAGGGAGCAGGCGAACTTTTGTCTGCTGCTTTGACTGAAGACTGAACCAAAATAGGGTAATTCTGCGGGTTGCTCACCGAGAGCGTGGCTCCAGCTGTACCAGCGTGATAAATCACCCGTGTAGCCCCCAGCTTCACGCTGAATGATTTAGTGTTTAAATTTAATTTCTGCTCAGAGGCATACACTGGAGGAGTTATAGAATTAGAGACGAATAAAACAGCCGCCATTACACCAAAACTAATAATTTTCATATTACAATTTATAAAAAAATGTATGACTTGATATTTATTGCGCCTTAATAAGGCGCAATAAAAGTTGTTTACTATTAAGCTTGATACTCCGCTATGTGTAGCGTCACTGGATAAGTATCAGCCTTTACCGTTTGTGATCCAGACAATTTCACAGCGATTTTATCTGTCATGTTATATACCCACCACTTATGCGAAGCACCATCCACTAATGAACCTTTATTGGCACAGGCTACCCCCCCAAAGGTAACTTTAATGGTATTACCATTTTTACCAGTTACCGTCCACACATCGCTGTCGTTGCCCACTGTTTCAGGTTTAGAATAATCTCCCGTTACCACGTATTGTTTGCTCGAACCGCTTACCGAAAGCACAGCAATAGCCTCATCACCCTTATGAGGCCCTGCCACCAAGCCAGACACTGGAGTAAGCTGTACTTGTAGTTGTCCAGGATTGCTGAAGTTTACATCCGCCGACACGCCAGTGCTTGTATTCGGCACGAGCGAGCCAGCATAACAACTAGCAGTCATCATGCTCAATACACTTGCAATAATTAATTTCTTCGCCTTGTTCATTTGAAAAAATCCCCTTTACTACCCGAGATTTACCTCATATCCTAATCTAAGAAAAACAACGTTGTTGCCGACATAACCAATATTGATGTTAATATCGTGTTGTCAGGGTGGAATAGAACACTAGTCAAAAAGTAATTACACCCTCCATTTACATTCAAGTGATAACATTACAATGACACCCACCACACTGGGTGTGGGAAACTTATCTTCGAAGAGAGGATAATTATCAGGCATCGTTGCAACATTGTTTATATTTAAACATACATCTCCTAACTCGACGGTAAGATTATTAGTTAACTTTTCCTCGCAGGGAAGATCTTTAATGGAAAATCTTGTTTTCCGAAACGGAAAAGCAATTATAACGCTCCAACGAGAGTCTCAACACTAAGAGCTGACTGACACAGGCCAGACTGATTATACAGGCATGAAAAAGCTCTCCCCTTCCTTTCAGTTCTTGCTGGATTATGCAAACGTCGCACCACCTCCCCGTGAACATGGCACATTAATTTGAAGCAGCTCTCATCCGGTATCGCTTTTCAGTGCAGCGAAATTCATCGCAGGTGCCCCCGTAAATAGACCCGTTTTAGCTCCATGCATTTTTAAGATTCCGGCCAGATAACGTTATTGGCGGTATTCCTCCGGCATCATATTGTTCCGCGATTCATGTGAACGTTCGCAGTTATATTCTGATAACCCTTTATCCGTAATTTCCCGCACCTCATTCAGCGTTCTGAACAGATAAGAATTGAGTATTTCTGTACGGTATGTCCGGTTAAAGCGCGCGATGAAAACGTTTTTCTTCGGCTTACCCGGCTGGATAAACGCCAGCTTTACTGCATGTTTCTTTGCCCATTCAGCCAGTGCCAGCGAGATAAATTCCGGTCCCTTATCCATACGCAGCATGGCCGGATAACCGCGGTTGCTGTAATCCTGTCGAGTACACGAACCACTCGCAGAGCTGGCAGATTCAGATCGATTTCAACCGACAACGCTTCACGATTACAGTCATCAACAACATTGAACGTGCGAAAACGACGCCCACAGACCAGCTCTGGTTCAGCGCTTCCGGCGTGACCAGTGGCGAGGGATTGCGTACCAGCAGCCGTTGTTTACCCTTACGGCGAAAATTCAGCTTGAGTAGACAGTATATACGGTGGAGCCTTTTGTGATTCCACGCGTATCCCTGCCGCCGTATCCAGACTTCCAGTTGTCCCTGGTGGCTTCAGAAATACCGGCCTCCCGGTAGACATCTTTAACAGTCCGTCCGGATTCGACTGATCTAATCACAGCGATGATCTGGTGCGCAGTAAAACGGGCTTTACGCACAGCGATCTCCTGCGTTGGCAGATTGATTATGTCGGATGATCTCTAAATGTGAATGGCTCGATTATGCGGGATACTTACATACTCACGCATTGAGAGACTTTCAGTTCGTTTGTACGGTGAATGGATGCCGCAGGCGGGGTTTATTAACGGGATGCCCGTCAAGGTGCGGGTAATGAGGGATTGCATCGTGATCACGCCGCAGCATACCCGCGGACTCTTTGGCTGTATTGAAGGGATGGGCGTAACCCGCATTAATAAACGGAATGCAGAACAATGGTTAAAAACATTTCCGGGGCGCTGAACAATACCGGAGATATTCCGGTGATTAAACGTAAAAGAACGGAACAGGAGTTAATGAGTAATTGATAATAAAAAGCCGGAAAAAGATAACCCCTCCGGCTTTTACACATTATTCCTCCGGTTCCAGATGTTTTATTTCAATCCTTTTGGTTTTATTTCGGGATGTTTTTCATATAATGGATTCATTATTTTAATAAGCATTTCACCCATGATCAAACCAACCGCTTCTCGATATACCTTAAATTCATCCTCATCACAACGGGACTGAACAACAGCAACAGATTCATCAAGTTCCTTACCGAATCTCAACATTAAATCACTAATTAATATAGCTGTATCCTTATCGTTAACCATACTTATTCCTGTAGTAAAAACATCAACAGCCTTGATTTTATTTGCATTCGTTAACACAATTCCAGAAGGCAAATCCGTTACTTTTTGTAGGTAAAGACGTAAATAAGCATTCACTAATGCAATTATTTTCAACCATTTTTCATCTTAATAACTTGCCAGAATCACCTCTATCAGCACCACAAGTAATAAGGCCAAGAGGATCACTATCTGTAATAGGATTCAGCGGAGAATGATATCGGTTCCATCCCCCTTTCAGCCCTATTGGATCTGCGTAATATACCTTCCCAGTCCCGGATTATAGAACGGTGCTAGTTATAATACAGCCCCAATTCTTCATCGCATTGGGATAGGTTCTAACTGGAGTTATCACACGTTAATGTAATTTTATTACCTCCCCATGTTTCCCCGCATCATCCGTAAACATTGCTTGCAAGCATATTTTTTATCCATCATTTTTAATATAGTTAAACTCTTCAATTAAAGAATAGTTAATATAGTCCACTCTATAATATAACTCCACGGATTTTGAATTAATGACATTACTATATTGAAGTTTTCGCCCTTTAAATTCACCGAGTATTTTCATTTTAGTTCCCATAACTGTTAAAAAATCTTTTCTCGCAGTGGCATTTTTGAAAGAGTCACATGACAAATCATATATCTCAGCATACTCCCCTTTATTATAAAGAGAAAAAAGCTTATCAACTTCTTCTTTCGCAACTTCTCGAATAGCTCTATCATTTTTAATATTCTCTCTACCTAACCATGTAAAAAATAGAATAACGAACAACACAATCAACACCATAAATAGTAACGATAGAAAAAATCTATTTCTTTTCACTTGAATTCACCTGATAACCAATCATATTCCTTATCCATCAGATCGAAAATCTCCGATAGACACCTCGAATGCCGGGAGCATGTGAGTTCCCCCCAGTCTCCAAATCCGGGTCCCATACTCACACCTTTTGTATATTTATAACTATCATTTTTATTACGAGCATCTGTATAAGCCACTCCCGCAAGAAGTGCCCCATAAGAATCCCCTCCAGACTCTGATATTCCTGGTGATAAATCAGCATCAGGGTTGATAGTGTGAATAACAAACCAGCAGAAGTACCTGTACCGCTATGATCACACAATGAATAATACGCACAAACCTCTCTTTCCTTTGGGGTGTGTACTCCGGCTCCAGTTGTCCCGCCATCTGCTCCGGCGTCAGCCTCCCGTAACAGTCATACCGGTACAGTTACTACATATCTTTCGTGATGCGGTTATCCGCCTATAATGATTTCCCAGCTTTTATTCAACGAATGATTAATAATTTCATGTACAGTCTCTGATATTCTTTACTCAGAGTTATCAGCCTATCCCCCAAAATAAATCACATATTATCTTGATTATTTTTTTAAGATTATCTCTAAACATCCCTCTTTTCGATAAAGTGGCATATAATATCCAAATTATCGCGATTATACTTCCAATAATAAATATCAACATGGATATTTTATTAATCATATTCATCAAACATCAATGTCCCTATCTCTTTGATTAAATTCATTGGAGAATCCATCATGTTATGGAATTTCTCTTTATACACATCGCTAATTGATGGCTCATCTGGATCGTCAAACTGTTCACTATAAGGCAATACACCTAATAAATTTTGCAGCACCTATCCTTGTCGGTTTCATTAAGTGATTCTGATAATCATAAATTTGCCCTGTTATATGAAGCAGTTGCTAATGTGATATTCCCCCCTGCCAGAGAAACATTGCCCACTGGAGACAATGTAATAAATCCATCAGCAGCAATACCTATCCCGAGTTTGGCTACCCCACTTGTGTGCAATCTTGCAGAATTAGCTATATTTAAACTAGCCGTTAACATTTTTGCCGGATTAAATGGAAGACTATCCAGACTATTATTAGTCTCATCTATCATGCGACTACATATTTCACATGTAAACAATCCCAGCGAATCTATATCTATGACGGGATTCAACGGATAGTGGTAAGGATTTAATCCCCCTTTCAGCCCTGTCGGGCCTGACTGACGAACCTGCCACACTCCGGTGCATAATATCTGAACAGATTTTAATGCAGGCCCGTTTCATCGTCAAAATACGGCCCCGGTAGCCGGTTGCTCATCACTGGCCGGGGAGAGGGGGGCGCGGTGCCAGGATGTCGCGCCCATACTCACTCACCCTGAGCTCCACAATCAGCCAGCATCCGGCGGAGAATTAAGAATTTATTTAGTCAGCAAATATGAATACCTCCGGCGCCAGCGTCCGCCACATCAACAGCGAAACCTGCATGACCACCTGTTACTCACAAATCCCCAGCGGCGACTGCCAGGAAGAAGCGGGATTTGAGACCGGGGAGCGGCGTGACGGTGAAGATTTCGGACGGGTGTATTGTGCTAATGGCGGACGGTAACGAGGTGCAGGAGCTGCGCGAACAGCTTTATCAGGCTAAACGGGTGGTTAAGGGGGGTGAAGGATGTGCTGGTTTAGTGGACTGAACGGGGGTTAATAAAAAAACCGGGAAAAGTTAATTTCTTTCCCGGCTTTATATTACTACTAATCTCTCACAAAATTAACTATCTATTTTTCGTAATGATAATCTTCATATTCCCATGAAAAATAGCGTTGTAATACAAGACAAGATTCTTCCCAATTTTCTCTTGTACATTTTTTTAGAATATTTTCGATTACTTTCCTAAGTATATAATAATCAATTACAATAACTCTGTTATCAGATATGAGAAAATTCTTTGATCGCTTTCTCAAGGCTTCTGGAGTGGCAACTTTCACATAGAAATAGTTGCTTCCTTTTTCACCATCATTCATCCCAAGGCATAAATCAACAGCCACATATGTATCTTCAAGAGAAGCAGGCTCCCACTCACTAAGTGGATCGAACATTGTTGAAGACATATCGTATAAAATAAGTTGTGGTTTATTTTTTTCATGGCCGAAAATTCTCCACGTCTAAATGAACATTGGCAATAACATCACCATCCCCATTTTTGGTTTCAAAATTCACTTGCTTTCCAGTCTTCGACCATGGACGACCGTTAACACGATCAAATCCCCTTTTATCAGCAGGGAATCTGAATGTTCTCAAACCATCTTCTGGCACAAGTCCCTTACCACTGGACATAACCTATAATTAGGACCTACAAATGCTTCCCCTAATCTGAAAGCATCATTCTGTGATACAACGCCAGTAATTCCCCGATTACCACCTGCGGCGGTCTGATTTCTAATTCATTTAAGCTTATTCTTAAACTACTGGTTTGTTAACTTGCAGGTTAAACCAAGAGGATCGATCCAGCCTAATGGATTCGGTGCATAACTGTAGAGATTTAGCCCCCCGCCAGCCCTATCGGCTCAAGTTACACAAAGCGTCCAGTTTATGGATCGTACTGCCTAATTTAGGTCGTAATGAGTCAAAGGTTTTACATCGTAATTCATGCACTACCACCATAACGTGATAATTTTCATCTGCACAAAAGTACTATAAATCAAAGGGTAATTTAAATATAGTCCAATTGATATACAGGTACATCCCTCATATCGGCGCGAACTGGGTACGGGACACAGTAAGCTATATCGGTCAAGAGACTGACTGACTCAGTGCAGCTTAACCGGGGGAGATCTTTCGGGTTTTAATCAGCTATTTGATACTATATCAAAAATATTTATTTTCGCATCGCAGAATTTAGCATTTTCAACATTTCCTCCTCTGTTTTATCATATGGCGGTTTCCATAAAGGAAAATTTTTCTCTATCCACTCATCATATTCTTCAGGAGTTAATCTGGCTTCTAACTCTTGATATAAGTATTTTCTTGTTTTGGATAGTTTATCTAATACACTGCATTGATTAAAGAATAGCAACAACGCTAATGCCATTTTGCCACTTTTATCAAACCCAGAGCCAATCTTATCTATTACAGTAACAATCTCTTCTAAAGATATCAAAACATCTTTTAGATTGTCTGTATTTTCTGAGTTATATTCTCTCATAGCTTTAGCATCTCTTATTAAATTCAGTTGTTTTCCCATCTAGTTCAATGTCACCTTTTATCTTATATTCCTCAACACCTAAGTCATTTTTCCTAAGCTCCACTCGATTGGTATCCATATCAAAGTCAATATAATTTCTGGCGTGATTTTGTTTTATTTTAAATTTATCTGCCGCATCAGCCATACTTAATGGTTTCCCTTTTGCTCTAACAGCAAATACAGCATTTTGGTCACCTGCAAGTATCTTCATACTTTCTTTTATTGCCGCAAAACCTTGATTACTTGTGTAATGCCGTAAACGAATAACGTCAAGGCCAAGTGGATCGATCCAGGTCAGTGAATTAGGCGCATACTGATAAAGGTTTAACCCGCCCCTCAGCCCAATCGGATCCTGACTGACGAACCTGCCACACTCCGGTGCATAATATCTGAACAGATTGTAATGCAGCCCTGTCTCGTCGTCAAAATACTGCCCCGGCAGCCGCAGCGGCTGGTGAAAGTACGCTCCGCTGTTGCTGATGTCCGCCGCATTTTCTCCAAACCCCCTGATATACCCCGCCCATACCAGCGTTCCGTCCGCCGCCGTCACCTCCTGCGGCGTGCCCGTCACATCCGTGTGGTAATACCACACCTGCCTACTTTCTCCCTTTCCCGTCACGCTCGCCACCGGCGTGTACGGCTGTTCCGCATCGTACAGATATGTCCGCCAGCCCTGCTGCTGCACGTTCTCCTGCAACAGCCTGAACCCCTCCCACACAAAGTCCGTCCGGCTCCGCGCCGTATGCCCCGTGTGCCGCCCGTACGTCGCCTTGCGGGTTCGCCTCCCCAGCGCATCGTAGCCGTGGTGCGTCTCCGTGTTGCCGCTGATGACCCGCGTCAGCTGCCCCTGCGCGCTCCACTCCAGTTGCTGGTCGCGCCGCGTGGTCAGCTCGCCCCACTCGTTATAACCGTAACGGTCACGACCACAGCCCGGCACCGGTTTGCGTGGATCGCCCAGTCCCGCCCTGGCGGTCTGAATACGTTCACCAATCTGCGCCAGCGCGCCGTCTTGCCCGGTAACGCGTTGCGCCAGTCGGGCAGGCAGTTCCAGCACCTGGCTGGCCTCATCTTTCACCATGCGCCCGGCAGGAATACCGGTCCAGTCGGCGACAATCGCCGCGACAACCGCCGCGCTGACTTCCGGGAACACCACCGGCGCGTCACCCTGCCACTCCCTTAGCGCCGTTTCGGCCTGTTGCAGCGTGGTTTTGTCATCAGCATCAGACTCTGCGAGACGCAGTTCCTGCAACGTATGTACCAGTTCCAGCTCCCGCTGCCAGCGGGATTCGGATGCAGTCAGTTCATTGTTGAGCGAGAAAATTCGTGCCGTCAGCGCATCGCGCCGCTCATCTGACTGAATCCCCATTTTTTCCTGCCTCTGCAACAGCGACCGTTCCATTTCCGCCGCTTTTAGCTGCTGGCGCAGGAACTGTACGCTGGCAGGCGGCGTGTGCAGCGTCAGCGCCACGCGGGCCGCGGCGGTATCCAGCAGGCTGATGGCCTTATCCGGCAATTGCCGGGCGGGAATGTAGCGGTGAGAAAGCTGTACCGCCGCACGTACCGCCTCATCCAGAATCAGTACGTTATGGTGTTTTTCCAGCGTATCCACCAGACCACGCACCATTTCCATTGCGGGGATCTCTTCCGGTTCGGCAATCTGCAACACCTGAAAACGACGGGTCAGCGCCGGATCTTTCTCAATATGGCGCTTGTATTCGCTCCAGGTGGTGGCGCCGATAGTCCGCAGGGTGCCGCGCGCCAGCGCCGGTTTCAGCAGGTTAGCGGCATCGCCCGTGCCGGATGCGCCGCCCGCGCCCACCAGAGTGTGAACTTCATCGACAAACAGAATAACCGGCTGCGGCGAGCGCCCGGCCTCTTCCAGTAACCCTTTCTGACGCGATTCAAACTCGCCTTTCATGCTGGCTCCGGCCAACAGAGCGCCAACGTCCAGCGCCAGCAGCCGTACTTCCCGCAGCGCGGGCGGCACTTCCCCCTGCGCAATCGCGAGGGCAAAACCTTCGACGACCGCCGTCTTTCCGACGCCCGCCTCACCAGTCAGTAGGGGATTATTCTGGCGACGGCGCAGCAGAATATCCGTCATGGTGCGGATTTCATGCTCACGCCCCGTCACCGGGCGATTTTGCCGTCGCGCGCCTGTGCCGTCATGTCCTGACAGTATTTCGCCAGCGCGGATTTACCGTCCTGCCCGCCGCCGGGAATCGCCTGGCTGCTTTCGCCGGGAATGGCTGATGCCAGGCAGGAGCCGTCGTAAGGGCGCTCCTGCGCTTCCGGCGATGTTTCGATCAACGAGGGCAGAATTTCCGTCAGTTCATCAACCGGAAGCGTGGCCAGCGGCGCGCAGATACTGCTCAGTACCCGACGCAGTTCTGGCGTGGTCAACAAGGCCAGCAGCAACCAGCCGCTGCGAATTTTGTTATCGCCGTAACGGACGCTCGCCAGCATCCAAGCCTTTTCAACGCAGAGATCGATATGGTGAGAAAAATCACTGATGGCGCTGGCCCCGGCGGGCAGCATATCCAGTTGCCGGAGTAACACTTTCTCCACATCAGAAAGAGGGATTTGGTAATGCCGAAGAACGTGGAGAATATCGTTATCGGGCTGCTGTGTTAACTGGTGCAGCCAGTGAGTCAGCTCAACCCAGGGATTAGAGCGTAGTTTGCAAAATGCCGTTGCCGATTCCAGCGACCGGAATAGTGGGCCGGCCAGTTTTCCATACAACGCACTGCGTGAAACAGGAGTTTCCATGTGTTATGCCTTGTGACATAAAAATTCATAAAAATAATGCATCAATGCACATAAATATATAAACAATTCTTTATTGATGGCCTCGAAAAAATATCGAAACAAAACAATGATACAGATCAGGGACTAATTAGCAACTAAGCCGTTAATATTAAATAATCAATGAACAGCAAGATAAAAATCGAAATTGAAGAATTAAAAGAAATAATATTTCAAAAAAGACATCTATGCATACAACAATGCATTCACGACGAAAATAATAAAAAGGGTGTCATCAATAATGACCCCCTATGAATTTAGTTAAAATTATTTATGAATTAAAACTCCCTAAACGTTTCCTCCAGAAAAATAAATACATTTAAGGGACATAATGAAACAAGACATGTGGGAATTACGGAAAATACAGTCGCAGGGTATAACGGATAACGCACAGTATCCCGCAGGGACATACATCGTATTTACTGCCGCCGCCCCCTACATTCCGCTTTTTGAGCAACATGGGAAAGACGATATCGCGCTCAGTCTTGTTCGCCACGAAGAGGCGTGGTGGATTGTTAATCACTCTGATGAACTGTGTTGTGCCGTCAATGAGCAGGTGATGGAACCTCATCACCGTATGCGGCTGAATGATGGAGATACGATTGAATGGGGTCTGTCATCCTGGTGCCTTGCCCGCACCAATGATGAGTCCCGTCCCGATGTTTCGTTTCCTCAGTTGGTTCAGTCATCTGAATCTGTTGCTGAGTACCTGGATCTGGACTGGTTTAAACAACAACAGCTCAATCCGCAGAACCCGTTCGATATTATTCCCGTCCGGGAAACCGCATCCTCTTACACTGGCCATGAAGCGGATAGCACGCTACACCAGCTTTACCAGGAATATCAGCAGGCATTGCGGCCCTCCGGGCAGGAAAAGCCCCTCCGTGCTAAACCGTTTCCCCGAAATGAAGACGCTGTCACCCAGGATTTGACGTCGTTATACGATAAAAAGGGCGACACCGACACGTTACAGGATATGGTGGCAGGCGCGCCCGGTATTGATGCCATTCTGGATACGCTGGACACGACCGGTGAAGGTGAAATGCACTGGCTGGCGATGGAATCAATGCCCGATACCCGTAGCAGAAAGTCATAATAATCAGCACTTAACGTTAACGCATCATCCCGAGTGAACCACGCGCTGTGATTCTTCGGAAAATGCGGGAGATAAGCATATTCAGGATAATCAAGACCAATGGCGCTGCACCAGGCTTTCTGTATCCGGGTCCCCATATTATCAGCGTCAGGCTTTGTATAATCTCCCAGATAGGCATAGGCCTCTCTGTCAAACAGCAGAACCAGATGGTAGTGAGGATGTTCCCCGGTAACCCGTTCCCTGGCCCAGATATAGCCGAGTGGCACAGGCTCACCAGGCCTGCCAGAACGCTTGTGTTCTTCCCTTAACTGGCTTTTAAGGGATTCCATAGCCCGAGTAATGGCTTTCTCATCATCCTTCTGAAAGCATATCGGCAAGTCCGGCTCTCCTGGCACATGGGACTGAGCAAACCTCAGGTCAGCGCGCAGAGCGAATATCCGGTTATAGTTTTCCAGATAATTAGATATTACAGCAAGCGATCGACGAAGCATATGGCGTGATATTCTCGAATCATATTTATCTTCAGCTTCCTGCAGCAGAAATTTAAACTCTCTCTCAGCTAAATCATAAGGTGACTTCATAATAATCTCTTTTATCGAAATTCATTAGATAATGGGTAGCAAGCAGCTACCCATGCAATTAGGCATACAGGTTCCCCTGCAGGAATGTGTTACCTCTGCAGACATACAGATTTTATTATTACGTTAGCGCATACATACCGATACTTATCGTATTAGTGTAAGAGTACCTACCCACGATAAATATAGTACATATACCGACTAATCAATACGGATAATAATTCCACTCACAACAGCGAAACCCGCTACACGCCAGGGAATGCGTGGAATATAACCATCTGATATTGAATGAAAATCACTCTGAAGTTATCCTTTCAGCGGGACGCTACTGATAGCACTACCTCCCCCATGATATTCTGGTATACCTTTCAAAGCCTTGTGTTCTGTATCCAGTTCTGAAGGTGCCATTTCGGAAGCCAGGTATTTGATGTAATGCGTCCCACTTTCGTCCTCCCACAGCTGGATTTTACCCTCCTCAGCAAGCTGTTCCAGAACAGGCTCAAGATCAGCTTTTTTTCTGAGTGAACGATGTATCTCTTGCATCATTTCACGCCTTAAAAAATCATAAGACCCATTTTTAACAAGATGGTTTTCAAGCCAACTGAGTACTCTTTCAGAATGGGAAGATCCCCTGACCACATCCATTTTTACAATAAAATTATTAAGGTGCCATTCCGATATTAACAACTCAGCTTCCAGTGTTTCCAGCGTAATAACGGTTGAGTCAGGGGTGATAAACAACTGCATCACAGCAGCACTCCTAGCGGTATGTTCGCAGTACCGCGCAGCCCAGTCGTTATAATGGTACAGCTTTCCCCCCTGCTGCATCAGACGCTTTACGTCCCTGCCAACATAACGCAACCGCTTCTTTGCGTCAGGAGCAAAAGTCATACAGATTCGGGGTTGATTTTTTTTCTGCGTTCAATCCCGGCAAGTAAATGTTTTTTCTGAATGGCATAAAACTTTTCCAGATCGGACTCATCGCCAGAAACCAGCTCATCAATATCAATCTGTCTGGTGAGTAACGTAAGATCCATGGTTAACGTACGCGCATAAATTCCCGTAGCTCGTATTGCGTTACCCAGTGATTTCAGTGTGCAGTCATGTGGCTCCGGCTGTGTCATCAACAGCACACCAAGCCGGGGATCTTTAATATCTGTGATACCCGTTGACGCACGACTGATCCGATAATCATCACCACACCATAGCGTATTATGAATTGCGATCTTACGGCGCATGATGCTTTCATACAGAGCACTTCCCTCGTCAGAGGTGATACCCAGACTGGAGTATTGCCCCAGCTCTTTCAGAAGGGCTTCCGGCGTGGGATCCGTTACCGTCAGATGCACCCTTACAGGCTTAACCGGTTCATTTCTGAGACATTCATCCAGTTCATTTCTGGCTGTCTCCACTCCCTCTTTCTGGCGTACAGCTTTCTGAAACGATTTCTTAAGGCTCTTACATTCTTCATCCCATAGCACGTGTTGCCGTTCATACTCCTTCAGTCTGACTGAAAACACCTCTGCCAGCTCACGTTCAGTCTGATGAATTTGCGCCATAATGAGCCTGTATACTGTCGTTTTTTTGCTTCCGGACCTTGCCAGTATTATGTGAAAATGCGATACAGGAACGATAATATCATCATCAATTTCAACATCATACATATCCTGGCAGGCCAGAGCCATGCTCCCCTGGAGGGTTGCAAAGATAAGCTCAACCGCCGCGCTGGTTTTGCCATATATGAAAGATATGATTTGTTGAAAAAACGTCAAAATTGCTCTGGTGTTCAGATTAACATGATGATTTTGAGTTTTTTTATGGGTAAGCTTCATTGCATAGTCTCTTTTGAGAAAAAATTAAACGCTTCTGGAGGCGATCCACTCATCAACGGAAGTGGAACGCCATCCAACGGAAGCAGCACCAAGTCTCACGGTTTTTGGAAACGTTTCGTCGTAATACCTGGATTCGGGATTTAGCTTTTCATAGATAGTTGACCGGGACAGACCGACTATCTTCGTCAGTTCTCTCATGCGCAGAATGCGCTGTTGTGGCTCTGATTGTCTGGTGTAAACAGATGACATTTTCGATTCTCCTGTTGGATGTCTCTGGCTGTGGTCGCAATTTTCCACAGGAGCTGAAATACTGTCCCCGTAAAAAAAACAAAACCAACCGCAGGGAGTGACAATGCACACTTTTGCCAGCCTGATGTACGATGTTTATCGGTCTTTTGGCTTATTCAGTAAAGGGAACAGGCGGGCTGCTATACGGGGGGCTGCGACCTTTTCCAGCCATCAGCGCTTTTTCGGTAATCGTGAGGATGAAAGACATCAGGAACAGAAACACTATGATGAAATCATCGGGGTTCTTGATGCAGAACAGGTGTTCAGCACAACTCAACGAAGGGAGATTTTTTACAAATACGAGCAACTTTATAATGCCCTGATGGCTCGCCCCGTCTTTACTGAACTGAGCCGGGAACAAATAAAAAAGCGATATGCTCTGCATATAATCCCCAGATTAATCGCACTTGACATATATAAAACGTACAAAGACGAAAACAAAAACTGTTTTTATCACCATATACACCAGTTCTTGCTGAAAGATTATTGCCCATGCTGGCAGGATAAAAAGAAAGGGGGTTTATCTGCTGTCCAGAAGTATCTGAAAAGTTTAGCAAGAAAACAAAAGTTCTCTCATACAGATTCAGAAAACCTGGCGCCTCTTTTCAAAGTAATTGAAAATATCCGCCCAGGTAATACACAGAAAAAAAGCACGCTGGAAGCATCAATTATAGACTGCATTAAGGCGTATTCTGGTATTGTTGACGATGATACGCTTAACAGCGTCAGAGTCAGTCTTGATAATATAAAAAAAGCCCATTACTCCCTGACCGTACTCCTTAATGTCGAACGAAAACTCCCTGTCATTAACATCATATCACGGTACTACAGAAACTATGTAGACAATGGAATAAAACCCGGGAATATATCAGCAATGTTATGCAGACTACTGTATGAGCCAGAACCCCATGATTTTATCCATCATGATACCATGATTAACTCAATTGCGGATTATTATCATGAGAGAGTAATAAAACCGTTCTCCCTGAATATAAACGAGGAATGTTTACAGAGTATCAGCGCATTAAAAAACATCATTTTCAACTTCAATGATAAAACCATTATCTCCGAAGCACAGTTAACTGACATCGCTGTAAAATTAAAAAAAGAACCCCATAAACAGTTTATTCAACCGTATATTGAACTCTGGAAGGTTATAGATTTAATCAGTAAAGGCGAAACAGAGGAAGCATTTGAGAAAGTCAAAACTATTTCTCTGGACGATTTACCTGCAGGATATCTGGCATCCGCTTTTTTAGTTATCCATATTGCATTACGTATAAAATTTGAGAGGAAAAACGTTAAAAATGGTGTTTTCTCATTATCTGTAACATCCATCCTGGAAAATCAGGGGATTTACACTGACTATATCCCCGTCAGTCAGACTTATACAGAAACCCACAGTGACGACTCTGTTATAAAAAGTACTCTCCTTTCTGAATCCATTTTATCAGATGCCAACAATCTGACCATCATCCGTTCGGTAAGGATGTATAATAACATGGTCAGGAGAATAAGTGACTGGAATGACCTTGAGCTGGAAGGCATTTATCCTGAGTCTGTTTACGGGCTTCTGGATAAAGTTGACACTATCCTGGGTAAGATACTCAACATTATCTTTTCTGAAAAAATTACTTCCAGTCAAGATTTATCCTGCATCCTGAAAAATAATAAAATTCTGACCCGAGGTGAACTGAATGATAGCCTTATAGGCATACTGGTTAACTGTCCTCTTTTGGCGTGCGTACGGGACATCGAGAGTCTGATAAAATATCTTCGCTGCCCTGGGGAGGAAATAAGGAATATGATTCTTTCAGTTGATAAAAAATTGTGGGATTTGATATATGGAGCCCTGACGATTCTGGAGGAAGAAAGAAAAATACAGACTGGGAAAACACAGGGGGGTGGAAAATAATTGCATATTTTTACATATCCCCCCGGCTACAGTGGCTACGTGTAGCCACTGTAGCCGGGGGCTTACATTGAAAGTAACATTTTACTGATCAGAAAAAGCAGGTGAATCAAGGCTTATGGGTGATCGAGGTGCTCAATAATCGCACTAACTGGTAATAGGTAACGTCTAGCAGAGACGATACTTGGCCTGGATGTATGTCTTTTTATTAAAAAGGGCTTATCCATTAAGAATAGGCCCTGTAAACTCAGACATCAATCTCTAATAAGAACCAAATATAACTAATATGAATCTAAATAATTGCTAACCCAATAATACAGTTATTCCGTAGATATTATGTCAAGCAAATTTTGTAATCCTTGATAGGCAACAGGAACGTTTTCACTATCATACATAGATGAAAATATTTGTTTTGATCTCGTTGATTCAGATATCAATGAACTTGCTATTTTCAAATGTTCCACCTCAGACGAGATAAACCCTATTGGGATGCTAACCGGCTGATGTTCCAAATGGAAATGAAAAAGAACACATACAATTAAACCAGGTATAAGTAACAACTCTAATTTCCCATCCATAAGACATATATCTAGATTAAATAAATATTGAAACTGATCTCTATATTTAAATGCACGATCTTTAGCTGCATTATTCCGACCAGAGATCATTACATAAGTACCAACAGGATTGCTCTTTTTTTTATTCCTAGAATCCAACAGACGGTCAATCTTCTGAACAAACTCTCTTGCCCCGCGAGTTCTAGCCCAAAGGGATAGTTGGGGGGCAAGCCACAACCCGCTTTGAACGATAGTTTTTTCTGAAACAGGGAGGGTATCTATTTTTTCACCATCCTCACCAGATTTTAAACTAACCTCCTTATTAACTAACATTTCCTCCTGTTTTAGTATCTCATCTCCAAGCCTAGTGATAATTAAATCGGCGTTATGTTGTAGATAAAATGCTCCAAATAATGGGGTGACACGTCTATTATCATAACAAACAATACGTGTTAAATGAACATCTTGAACATATCGACGCAAATCAAAAGCATCATTCGAAACATAACGTTCAAATAACGAATAATCAAAATAATGAATAAAATCCATAAAACTATTGTTTTGCGGACGTTCTTGTTTTGAAAGTGCATCAGTAATAGCCTCTGATATTTCAAGTCTATTATTAAAAGCTTCATTATCTATATCACGTCGAATATTAACTTGGCCATCAAAATCCAGATAAAACATACACGGCAGTGGAATGCTAAAATGCTCGCCAGCATCTACCGCACTAATCTTATAGATCTCTGCTTTATTCTTCTTACAAATACTATGAAAGTGCTCTTGAAAGGCTTGCTCTGCATATTGAATTGTTTTAGATTGCCTCTCAATATTTCGTGCTGCTAACTCCACTAATGAATTTACACGTTTCAATCTGTTGGGGCGTCCTGCTGGACTAAAACTTATTAGATCAAAAATAACTTCAGAACTCCATTCTTGGACTTTAAAGAACCGAGGTAGATGATCTGAGCTATCTTGAAAACGAGTTAATGCATAAGAAGTTAGCTCTAACAGCTCATCTTCATTCCATTTAATGAGGCGTTCGTTAAGTAATGTCTGAATTATTGCATCAGTTTCTTTTTTTGTGAATCCAAAAAAATCCTGAATTTGTACAGGACTCAATGTACCACAAACATAAGCGATGCGAAGCGCGAACTCAGTAACAACGGGCAATGCCTCCTCAGCACTTATTGAGCATTCGATAGCGAAACTTTGTGCAGGAATTGCAAAAGTAATTTCATCAACAGCTAATATTTCTCTTAGTTTTTTTCTTCCAATGTAATCATTTCTGTCCCTCCTCAATGGCTAATGCCTGAACCAAATTGAAGTTACTCCCATCACGATGTGTTTCAATGTGGTTTAATACACGGCCTAACGCTGAAGTTTGATGCCTCTCACGCCACATACGAGCAGCCCCAATGATTACTAATCTATCCATTGCACGCGAAATCGCCACATTTATTCGCTCCGAGCTGCTAAGGAACCCTTGAATACACTGATTATTATTGCGCGTCGTTGCAACGATAATGATCCGATTTTCCTTACCTTGATAACTATCAACTGTATCAATTTTAATAAGATGTCTATAACCAGTAGCCCAATCTTGTTCGCTAAGTAAACGTTGCAATAGGCGTTCTTGATTTGCATACATGCAAATTACACCAATTGGTTTTTCCTCATCTGAAGTTTCATCAATTAAATATTTGATGAATGATTCTGCTGTACATATTGAACGCAGCGTATCAATAATTTCTCTAGCTTCATAAGGATTGTCAAATCCAGGATGTTTTGCTCTTTCATAAGATTCTCCCCCAGCATCGGAAGTATCAACCCAAGTAATAATAGAACTTAATCTTTTAGGTAATTGATTAAACCAAGGTTCTGGATTTCCACGTCCAGGTTCTAACGGTTTGGGATAAAAACAAGCTGAAACCATTTCACCTATTGGTGGGGCCATTCTATATTGAGTACGTAATGTTGCTCCGACTTGTTTACCATAATCTGATTCGAAAGCACGTTCAAAATCACTACGTGTTAGTACCGCGCGATCAGAGTAATTTAGTTCTATCGATATTTTTCGCACCACTGGTTCAGGATACAAAGGTGGCAATTGACGATGATCGCCGACCAGTAACACCCTGCGACCCGACTGAATTGCTATAGCCAATTCGCCAGGTGTCGCACGAGCAGCTTCGTCGACTATCACCCAATCATAGCGATTTTTTGCTACACCAAATTGTGAGCGTCCTAGACCCACACAAGTCCCACATACAAGTGATCGGGTCTTCGCAAGAAATTCTTCAAAGTTACCTCTCAGAGTGCCTAAGCGATCTACCCACTCTTGAGACATTGCAATTACTTGCTCCAGTCTAGACACTGCATCTAAAGAAGTTACACCAAACTGATTCATTGTCTCACGGCTTAATTGATTAATCACTTCCTCTGGAGTTCCCTCCCCCGCATAACCAAACTTTTCAGATGCAATTTTTTTAAATCGTTCAAGTCGCTGATTTATTCGAGCTATCAGAGGATTATTATTAGCTTCTGATATTTCATTTTTATTTAGTTTTGTGGTTAATCTTTCTATTTCACGATTCAAACGCTTAAGTTGATATTCAATATCGAACCATCTTTCTACAAATTTGTTAGGGAGACCTAAATTTCGGTTCATTGCTGAAATTCTAACTCGCATTTCTGAGCGGAATAAGTCTCGATAATTTTGCAAAATGGAAGATGAATGATATGGATGAAGTTTTTCTGAGACCATTCCTTCTGCACCAAACCTAACAACATCTAGGGGCAGATTGCTGTGCTGACAAAGTTCAATTACTTTTTCTGCAGCATTATTAACTGCTTCATGTGACTGGCTTGCAAGAAGTATACTTTGGGCTCCTTGTGAGAGAGCATAATGGATAAATGAAGCAATGAATGAAGTTTTACCAGTGCCTGGAGGGCCTTGCAAAAGACTCAATGGGCCGTATGACCAAAGTTTAGAAAAGGCATCTCGTTGCTGTCGATTGAGTGAAAAAGATAGCTCTCCATCTTTATCATATCGATTATAAGCATCAAGATCAGAATCAGTTGGCTCTGGTTGTAGATATTGTGGATGAGGGCAAGTTAATGGTTCAAAGTAATTGATTAATGAGGGGATAGCCGATTCAGCATTTAAAATACGTGTAACTGCATGACGCCTACGAATAAAAGATGATAGATCTTGTTGACTTCGTAATTTCAAAGTGTCGCCAATATTAGTCTGAATGCGAATCTTTGGATTTTCAAGTACGAGAGTAGATTGGGTAGTCTCTCTTATATCAACATTCCCTACACGAATCAGTTCACCGTTTATTTCTTGTAATGCCTCAACTTTTGCATCTGATTCATAGTCTAAAGACTCTCCCTCTTTTCTGTAAGGTATTCGCAATTTCTCATGACGCTTATCCATATCCCTGACAACTGATGAGGTGATTTCAATTTCAGGTAAGGAATCTTCTTCTGCATCTAAAATTGCACGCCAAAGTGATGCTGTATGTGGTCTTGTTTGAGAAACAGTTAAAGTTTCTGAGTTCTCAATTTCTTCCTCATCAGAAGAAAAATCGCCACCGAGAATTCTATTCTGAATTCTCGATATTGCAGAGATAACCTCAGGTATTTTTTTACATGTTCTAATAACTTGCTAGGGTCATCCGCGGATGAGGGTTCGAATAGTATATTAGCTTCGAGTTGTGTAATGGCTTGTGATGCCATTCGTACAAATAAGCTATGGGCTATATCTTTAGTTCGTAAAAATGCAAAATCTAATTGGGTCGCTTTAAGATAGATTTGTAACTGTTTACGTACTCCGGCAAAAGCTACGATAATATGAGGCTGCTGCTTTGGCGAACGGACTCGTTCTTCACTAATACTGATATGGTATACACCATTGTCATTTATTAATTTCTGGCTGGAGGTCAGTTGCCTCATTAATACTGACAACCTCACTCCCTCATTTATTTGTGGAGGGTTGATTAACATCTCTATTTCATCATTTATTCGGTCAAGAGAATAAATTTTAAAATCCCGCCCCATACAACTTCTGATCTCATTAAGTAAAGCTGATGGATCAATCCCTTCCCAGTTAACGTCGTGTTCTAAAATCTCATTACACACTTTGGCCACAGCGTAGCAATCACGTTCCTCCATAGGCAAAGATTCGTAATCTGTAGGTACATATGCAGGAGTGAATATTATATTCACACCTGAACAAGGTATATCAAGTGCATCAATGAAGCGAACATCTCCCACTTCTATTAGAATATTGTTAGGGTGCAGATCCCCATGTTGTAATTGCATAGCATGTAAATGTAAGACTGCCCTAACTATTTTTTTGCATAGTAATATCAATTCACGACCAACATGACATGATTTGACAGCGTCATTTAGGAATTCCCCATTCAACCATTTTTGGACTAAATAGGTTCCTGCATCTGAAATACCAAAATCAATAACTTCAGCAAGAGAAGAACAGGGCTGGGATTTTATTAGGCGAGCTTTATCGAGAAAATTCTGAAGTTGTAAAGCCTCTTCCGGTCGCTTTATATCTGGTTTCCGCCCATACCATACTTTAACCGAAACACTCTCACCAGAAAAAGTCGATTTATATAAATGACTTATGCCCTGCTTTATATTTTCCTCAATAGGATAAATAACCATTGGAATCAACTCACTTCGATAAGGCTCGAATCTACGTAAGTCAATACCTGTTTTTTCCGGATATCCTAAAGATAAGGTATTAAACGAATTAAGCATCGTTCGCGCATCTGAAAATCGACCTGCGGGAATTAAATCCAAAGCAGTTTCAAACCAAGTGCTAAGTTGTGGATCAACTTCAAAATCAGTTGGACTATTCCAAACAAATAAAGAGTCTTCTTGCTTGGGGGCTTGTAAAAATAAAATATGATGTATAACTACAGCCAATAAATAAACATCTCTACGGAATGGATCGCTCGCTTCACCTTGTCCAATTTCGGAATCCTCAGGTAAAATAGTTTTGCTTGCACGAAGCTGATCACGAAGAGAACCAACTGTTCCTAATTCAGGAAAATATGCGGTCAGGAAACCTGATATAGATATTTTAGATGGCCGTTCTAACCAAATAGTATGATCGCTAATATCCCGATGAGCAACGCCCAAGTCATGTAAATCGGCTGCGTGGGATAAAAGTACCTTTACAAAGTTAACCCTTTCACAGAACTCTAGATCTTCACCAAAACGTTGAATGAATTCATTAAGTCTTAATTGTCTCGACGGTAGTCTATATAGTTCACAGAAGTCAGCATCTATATCATCTCGAGTTGGATGCGATAGAGGTTGCAAAACTACGCTATCAAGTTGTTCATTTTGCTCATGAATGAAACCTAGAACTTTATGCTCTCGCAATGCTATACGGGCTCGTTCATCAATAGTATCGGCTATGCCAGATAATGCTGAGAAATCCCATCGCCTTAATAATGCTTCATGTCGTTGGTCATCTTTTTTGACAGATTTGTATTCTTTGTACAATCCATCAGGATGAGGAAAAGTTGCTTCTCCAACAATTTGGAAATTATTGAATGAAAAACTTGAAGGCTTGAAATCCTTACCTCTAAAAAATGGTGTGAACACCTGCAAATATTCACAAGGCTTACGCGCTTTTTGTGGACCAAATTCGCCTTGGTACCCCCCAGATTTGGCAATTTTTAAAAACTGTTCAAGTGTACATACAAATGATTTTTCATCTTCTGGAATTTCAGAAAAGTCAGCACTCCCACACATGACAACTCTGTAATCAATGTATACTTCTGTTGCTGGCGCACTTAGACGAGTTTTAATCTTTGATGATAAAATTTTCCACTTATCGGCAAGGACTTTAACTGGTGAACGTCCCATGTCATCACCATCACGTAACCAATGATCATGCATTGGTTCAATTTTTCCGCGCCACTTTTTAAGCTCCACGATTAGGAGTCTATCATGCGTCAGAAGAACTAAATCAATCTCTCGATCTCTATAAGTTGTATCCATCATCATGAAACCAGCATAGCCATGCTATTTTTGGCTAAAACTAGATGCATTGAAAACTTCTACCATCCTCTTAATTGCTTCCTTTTCTGAGGCATGGATACCGTCACTACTTAGAATATCAATCTTCATTTTTATATTTTCATCAGGAGTTCCGTCATGTTAACGATTTGCAAGACTCTTAACGGAAACGCAAACAAAAAATGACAGATAACTCGTGAAATCAAGGACAAAATGCAGAACTAACTCAACAGGAGCAGTACTACATACCGCATTCAATTATTGATGAATTTTTCACCACACAACATGATGACATGTAACCTATTGATTTTAAAAATATTAATAGTTATAAACATATTCCTTGCCATTGTTTGATTTATCAAACTGTGCACATGATCTGTAAGTCGGCAATGGCCTTCTCACTGAGAAGGCCATATTTGTATTGCATCAACCAATTACTGAAATGCACAGTTTCGTTACGCAATTTTCTATAGATTACCGGTAGTCATCAGCAAGTCCGCTACTAAATAACGTTTCTGCATTTTCAGCGGTAGCAACAGCATCCTGCACATCCTGCCGTTTCAAATCTAACACTCGTAATTTACCCTTTACTTCGGCGACAGATTCGATTCGCCTGTAAGCATCAGAATGATGTTCGGCATATAGAGCAAGTCCTTTCAGTTTGGACAAAGCATCAGCTAGATGTAGGCCATGTGGATCTACCAGGTCCACAACTATTTTGCCATCCTGTTCGGCAAAGAACAGGAAATCGGGACGAACAATCTTGTACTGTTCAGCTTCAACATAAGCGATTCCCAGTGACGACTGCCCTGTGTACTGTGGATTACGACAAAGGGAAGACGTGACGACAGGATCTTGATTTCTCGATCAAGATCAGCGCCTAGTTGCGGGTCTTTGGCCTTTGCTTTAGCTATTAAATCAGTCAGCCTGGACATATATTCCTTATTCCTTATCAATTCTGAGCATTGCAGGTTCTGAACGTTTTTCTCTGAGGCGAGCTCAATGTATTGATTTTTTTGTCGGAATCAGAACGCTGAAAAATTGGCGGTAATATTAACACTAATCAACGACTTCAGCGATCCTAAAACAGGAAAGTACAGGTTATTACCAGCATGTTTGCAGCTCGACTCCCTCGATCAGTATCATCAGACAATCCCAAATAATTTCAGATAGATATCATCAAAGTGGATCCCCCGCCTCTTTAACCGGAGTGCGGGGATTTTTATTTTTTCACGCTGAGAACCCTGTATGACTAAACCTCACGGCCTTCAGGCCCTGGAACAACCGCTGTCGGCGCTTCCCGATACGCTTCGTCAGCTTATTCTTGAACGTATTCAGAACCTCACCCACTACGAGCCGGTGATTAGCATCATGGGCAAGAGCGGTGCGGGTAAGTCTTCGCTCTGTAATGAACTCTTCCGGGGTGAGGTCTCCCCCATCAGTGATGTGAACGCCTGTACCCGTGACGTGCTGCGCTTCCGGTTGCGCAGCGGTCGTCACAGTCTGATGATTGTTGATTTACCGGGTGTGGGAGAAAACGGGCTGCGGGACCAGGAATACCGTGCCCTGTACCGGCGTATGCTGCCGGAGCTGGACCTGGTGCTGTGGGTCATTAAAGCCGACGACCGGGCGCTGTCAGTAGACGAGCAGTTCTGGCATGGGGTGATGCAACCTTACCAGCAGCAGGTGCTGTTTGTGCTGAACCAGGCTGACAAAATCGAACCCTGCCACGAATGGGATATCCGCACCAGTACCCCCTCGCCACAGCAGCAGACTAACTTGAAGGCGAAACAGGCCGCCATTACCACGATATTCACTCCCCGTCATCCGGTCTGCATGGTGTCAGCGTTGACCGGTTGGGGCGTGGAAGCGATGGTGGCAACCATGATGCGCTGTCTGCCGGACCATGCCACCAGCCCGGTGGCGACACAACTGCACGGGAGGCTCTGCACCGGGCCGGTCAGGTCACAGGCCCGTGATAGCTTCGGTGAGTCCGTGGGGCGGGTGTTCGATACGGCAGAATCATCGTCGTTTCTGCCTGCGCCGCTGAAGACTGTGATACGTACCGTGCGTGATGCGGTGGTGTCCGTGGCCCGCGCGGTCTGGGACTGGATTTTCTTCTGAATGAGTAAAAGGTCATCAGGACTGTAGTGAATGACTCTGTTTATTCACCGCCTGGTAGATGATTATTTTCAGGCAGACATAACCTGTCCTGACCAGCAAAAGATACCACCAGTCGTAAGCGCGTCACCACTGCCGACGTTGCATCCACACAGTCTTCTTGCACCAGGCGTTTCGCTACGTATGACGGACACAACCCGTCAGTCCCATCCTTTACAGTAATACCATCTTAATTAACCAGTTATTAAACACGGAGATAATGCATGTCTCAGGCTGAGCGTCGTTATGACCGCTTGTCTGTCCGGCTATCGCTGATTATCAGCCGTCTGCTCGCGGGTGAAACGCTGAATATGCGCAAACTGGCCGCTGAGTTTGGCGTGTCGGTTCGCACCCTGCATCGTGATTTCCGCGAGCGTCTGATTTACCTCGACATCGAGTATCAGGATGGCTGCTGCCGTCTGCTGACCGGGGGCCGTCAGGAGATTCGGGAGGAGGCAGCAATGCAGTTCGCCCGTCAGTCAGGCACTGGCACATTGTTTCCTGATATGGACCACCATCTGGTCAGTTCGTTGCTGAGTAGCCAGGATTCCTCGCCATGCCTTATCTGGCATCAGGGGGCAACCATACCACTTTCCCGACCGGGCATCTTCACACGACTGGTCAGGGCGGTATCAGAACACCAGAAGGTAACCCTGCTTACTGACGGGAGTCGTTGTGACAGCCTTGCCCCATATCGGCTGATTTTCAGCACCGGTGAGTGTTTTCTGGCGGGAGAACATCTCGGCCGGATAACCGTTTTTGCGCTGCACACCGTTCACTCCGTGACGTTTCACCCGGAAACCTTCACACCAGACGGACATTTCACCCGCATTCTGTCCCGCCCGGACTTTTTACAGGCGTTACCTCATTTTCATATTTTACATTCACTGCTCGCTGACGACAGTTACGGGCAACTTACCCATAAGGAACAGGTATGAAATTATTCACCACGGCGGCGCTGGCCGCCAGCCTCTGCATTACCTCTGTGCCTCCGGTCCTCGCAGATGACATCATGGGCTCCGTCAGGTCCTGGCAGTACATGCAGGCCGACGGCTGGAAATCGGCCGACGGTACGGATAACAACACACTGCATAACGCCCTTTATCAGGCTGATGTAATAGGCAATTATCCCTGGACGAAACAGTTTCTGCTGCGTATTCGTGGCGGCGGTGCCTATTACCTTGCCGACAAGAAAACGCACACGGTACGCAGGCTAAATCTGAAACCGGCCAGCGGCTACACCTCTGACCTGACTTCGGTGTACCAGGGCGAAGACCAGGGGAAAGGCTGTTATTTCACCATTATCGATACGCAATATCAACTGGAGCTGGCCGAAGAACCTCACAGCAATCAGGTGCTGGCCGCCTTCCCGGAAAATTGCGTCAACAAAAAACAACAGGCGGCCCTGGCGGCCAGAAGCTCTGAAGCCGACAGGAAACTGCAGCAATGGGTGGCGCAGCAGAGCCTGGCAGAATTATGTCGTCGTACAGGCAACTGCTGAACCCGCTGAAAAACAACCATAACAGGGAGTTTTACCATGAATATATTCAATACGCGTCTGACGACCTTTCTGGTGGTTATCGGCACTCTGCTGGCATCCGGCTGCGACAGCAAGGAAGATGCTGGCGTGAAGGCGATTGCCCGGTTTAAGGACCTGACTCCGCCGCCGTTCAGCGACGTGGTGTCTCACAAATCCGATGTCGTGCAGGAATGGGTAAAAAAGGATGCCTTCGGCACACCGCTATACACGGTAATGAAAACCCGCCAGTCGCCGGAAGGCTGTGAGTCCGGTAATTATTACTACATTGCTGATATGCAGCAGAAAACGGTGCAGCCGCTGATAGCCGCCCTGTGTCTCGCGGGCAATATTACTCTGAGCTTCCGGATCGAGACTGACAGCTATATGGGTGAAAAATCGGTGGTGTATTCGCACGATGGCAAGGAAATGGGGAAACTCTATCTGCCGGATAACCAGGAGAACCATCCATGAAGAAGCTGAAAGGTGTTATCTCTGCTGCAGTCCTGAGTCTGTATTTGCTGACACCGGCCCATGCTGATGGCGGTTTTCAGGGTGCCATCAAAGGCGGCATTCCGGCCTACACCCGCGATATGCAGCATAACAAACCCTTCTGGTGTAACCAGTACAAACTGGAGAGAAAGATGTGTGAAGTGGTTTCGCAATCGGAAAACGGGCGCGTTGCCATTGTCAGAATGGTCCCCACCGACTGGAAATGCCCCAACGGTATCTGGGGTGTGGTTGACCGTTCTAATGGTGACGCCATGGAGTTGATTCCGACGGCGAAAATGTCCCTGGAGCAGTACTGCAGCAAGGCATTCAGTGCAGGTTTTGTCAAACCACAGAACAGGACATCACTGGCCGACGTCGTGATGTACTACAACGGCAAGCCAGTCGGTTCTTTCGAATACATTGAAGAGTGAACTCCCTGCCTCAGGGAGAAGCCTCCCATATTCATTTAACACATTAAAAATAAAGGAAAAGAATGAACTGGCATTATGAGAAAAATGGCGTGCGTCACGACAATGTGACCGAAGCCGACATAACCGAACGTATTCAGCGCGGGGAGCTGAATGCCTCAACGCTGGTATGGCAACAGGGCATGACGGAATGGCAGCCGCTGTCAGCCACGCCGCTGGCAGATGTCCTGAAACAATGTGCGGTTCCCCCCGCGCTGCCCGGCAATCGTATCCCCGGAGGCGTGGTCTGGACGCTGGCCTTTGCGCCCCTGATTGGGTATGCCCTAGAGATGTGGACGGCCGGGCTGAGCGGAATGGAATTTGAAGAGGCGTATGCCGCCGTGACGGAGGGGCAATACTGGTTTATCACACTGATACTGAATATTGCGCTGGGGTATCTGGATGAACGACGGCTCCGTAAATCCGGCGTTGATACCGCTGCCTTTGGCTGGCTGGCCTGGCTGGTTCCGTTTTATCTGTGGCGCAGGGCTAAAGCCCTCGGTCAGAAACCGGCTTATTTCTGGGTCTGGTTGGTTATGTTAATACTGGTGTTATTAACTGCCTGATATTCTTTATCACAGAGTTTACTAAATAATCAGGTCATTAGTGTAATTAACAAGTAAATGATGTAAATCGCCTTGGAGCAGCTGTGTCTTATTTGATTCAGAGGACAGTCAAAGTCACAATATAAAATATTCCCCCGTTGAAGTGCATACTTCGGGCATGTGTTTAATAAACAGGCCGGACTTTAATTTCGGCCTCTCGGGGGGAGTTATAAGTGTTGCGGAAACAGGGGGCTTATATTTTTATTTAACATCAGAAACACTGGAGTATTTATCATGAAAAATATTATCACCATTTTAATGGTTGCAGTTATCAGTTTCTTTACCGGTAATGTATCTGCAAACACGGTTGTACCTTTACCGCACAACCTTACTGACGTCACTGACGGTACGGAGTTCTGGTGTCAGGGGACCGATACCACTGATGGAAGATGTAAATACCTGGGTACATCCAAAGACATGCAATACGGTCTGGTACACGCTATGGGCGGTACGGCGTGTTGGGATGGTTTCTACGGCGTGATTAACTTTTACACCGGCAAA
This sequence comes from Salmonella sp. GDC200615, assembly GCF_050574145.1. Lineage (NCBI taxonomy): Bacteria > Pseudomonadati > Pseudomonadota > Gammaproteobacteria > Enterobacterales > Enterobacteriaceae > Salmonella > Salmonella sp. GDC200615. The sequence continues at coordinate 3,591,603 of NZ_CP192247.1, forward strand.
GCTCAGACCATCAAATACAACGACAATCAAAGTTGTGAAGGCGATATCAAAGCCAGTTTCGTTACGCTGAAAAACGGTAAACTGGGCGTTAAACTTTACGACAACCCAATTCACGAAGTTGTCGGACTTGACCAAATTAAAATCTAAGGAATAAATCATGCGCCTGATCTGTGTGTTATTAATTTATTAATATTAGTAATTAATACAGCGCCTGCCATGATGACAGGCGCTTTTTACTATAAAGTAACAGATATGCCAGACTGTACATCACTTTTATTGCCTGAAGGCGAAGGCCCTTTCTCACGCACGCAGGCGATTGCCGTCACAACAGCTTACCGCAATGTGTTTATTGAAGATGACCAGGGCACACATTTCCGGCTGGTCATACGCGACAGTTATAATCAGTTGCTCTGGTGGGCATGGAATTTTGAAGCCCGTGCCTGGTACTGGCTGAACCGCTATCTGCTCAGCCACGGAATACCCCGACACTGACTCACCGCTGCTCACCCCACCAGCAACCACGCCAACAGGCCATGTTCCCACAGGAGCATGGCTTTTTGTTTATGCAGTTAAATCAACCCACGAAGGAAATTAACAATGCGCTTAGCCAGCCGCTTTGGACGGATTAACCAGATACGCCGCGACCGTCCCTTAACCCGTGAAGAATTAATACAGGTGGTCCCCAGCGTTTTTGGTGAGGACAAACATGCGTCCCGCAGTGAACGCTACACCTGCATACCGACCATCACCATCCTGGAAAACCTTCAACGGGAAGGGTTCCAGCCGTTCTTCGCTTGTCAGTCACGGGTTCGTGACCCTGCTCGTCGGGAATATACGAAGCACATGCTCCGCCTGCGTCGCACCGGTCAGATACACGGTCAGCAGGTGCCGGAAATCATCATCCTGAATTCGCACAGTGGTGAGTCCAGTTTTCAGTTATTGCCGGGAATTTTCCGCAGCGTATGCACGAATTCGCTCGTCTGCGGGCAGTCCTTTGGCGAAATCAGAGTTCCGCACCGGGGCGATGTCGTTAACAAGGTCATTGAGGGAGCCTACGACGTACTCAGCGTCTTTGACCGGATGGAAGAGAAGCGCGACGCCATGCAGTCACTTTTATTACCGCCACTGGCACAGCATGCACTGGCGAATGCTGCCCTGACGTACCGTTTTGGTGAAGAGCATCAGCCGGTGACGGCAACGCAGATACTGACACCCCGACGTTATGAAGACCGCAGTGATGACCTGTGGACAACGTACCAGCGTATCCAGGAGAACTTGCTGAAAGGCGGGCTTCCGGGACGTACTGCGAAGGGCAAACGCAGCCATACCCGAGCCGTTAACGGCATTGACGGGGACATCAGGCTAAACCGTGCCCTGTGGGTGATGGCGGAACAGATGCAGCAGGCGCTGAGTTGATGCGCCATGTTCCTGCTGATGCCCGTCAGGCCAGAATATATCCGGTATCCCTGGCGAACCAGCCAGGCTGCCGTTCCATATCCGACGACGACCTCTGTGCCTGGTGTTCTCACCTCTGTTACCGGCCCGGTGAGCTCAGCCTGTGTCGGCTGTTCATTACTGATGGTACCTGGCCCGCACGGTCTGGCGCTGACGGCTATGCACAGTCCTGCCCGGCATTCCACCTGAACCAGAATACTCACCCCGGCAAATAAGACGAAAAGCTTGTTCTCCTGCCCCCCCGATATTGCCAGTAACAACATCCGAAAGTCACCCCACTCCGCTTATTCACCGACAGACACTCCGGGCCATGCTCTTCCCGTGCATGGCCTTTTCATTTATCTCAGCGTAATCAGGAGGTTCCCCATGGGACTCGATTTATATTTCATTAAACGTCCGGCCGAAACCACGGCAGACACCACCCGCCGGGAGCAGGACGAGGCCGTCGGGTATTACCGCAAGTTCAACGCTCTGCTCAACTGGATTGATGCCAACGCCGGGGAGGTGGAGAACTGTACTGATGTCCCCCTGACCCGCCAGGACCTGGAAAAACTCCGGGCCACTCTTGACCGCCTCACGCCGGAAAACTGCCACGACCTGTTCCCGACCACCGAAGGGTTCTTCTTCGGCTCGCAGGAGTACGACGACAGTTACTGGTCTGACGTGGAAAACCTGAAACAGTTTGTACAGCAACAGCTGGCGTCGTTTGATTTCAGCACCCACCGCCTGTGTTTCCACGCCTGGTGGTGACGTCCCCGTAGATCCCCTTCAGTTCAGCCGGTTCCGGATATCCCCGAACCGGTTATATTTCAGTCTGTTAAGGAAACCATAATGACCACAGCAATTAACCCTGAACTTATCCCTGCGCCTGATGAAACCCTCATCACCGCCACGCCCGTACCGGATGAGGACCGCCCTGACTTCTGGCCCCGCCACTTCCGGGGCGTTCCGCAGTGGATATTACTGGAGCCCCGTATCTTCGCCTGGACGGACCGCCTGTGCGCGGACTACAGCGGCGGTATCTGGCAGTTTTACACGCTGAGCAACGGTGGCGCATTTATGGCCCCGGAGGCGAATGACGGGGACGACACCTGGTCACTGTTCAACGCCATGAACGGCAACAGCGCGGACATGAGCCCTGAGGCGGTCGGGATCACCGCCTGCCTGCTGGAGTACAGCCACCATGCCTGCCGTACCGGCAGCGACCTGATGACCGCGCATTACCTCCACCTGCGGGATTATACCCTTAACCATCCTGAATGCAGCGCCATCATGCATATCACCGACTGAGGATACCGACATGAGACAACAGTTACCGCTGTTTGCCGCCACATTACCGGCATCCGCACAACAAATCATCCGGGAAGCCTTAACCCTGCTGGAGAACCAGTTACGCGAACCCGGGGCGGCATTTACCTCCAGCCATGCTGTCCGGGACTGGCTACGCCTGCAACTCTCCGCGCCAGAGCGGGAAGAATTTGTTGCGCTCTTCCTCGATAACCAGCATCGCCTTATTGCTCACGAAACGCTCTTCAGCGGCACTATCAACCATACTCAGGTCCATCCCCGCGAAGTGGTGAAATCCGGTCTGAAACATAACGCCGCCGCTGTCATTGTGGCGCATTGTCATCCGTCGGGGCTTGCCGATCCCAGCCTGGCGGACCGTCAGATAACAGAGCGGCTCAGACAGGCCCTGGACCTGGTGGATATCCGTCTGCTGGATCACCTGGTGGTTGGCGGCATGGAGATTGTCTCGTTCGCTGAACGCGGCTGGCTTTAAAAAGGTAATGACACCATGAGAAACGATGAAACGCAGGTTATACCCGCTGATATTTTCAGTAGCGTGACCGTTCTTCGTCTGGAGAACGGGGATGAAGCGGTTTATGTACACGGTCTCTTCCTGGAGTGTGCTGATATCGCGCAGGGCGACAAACCTCTCACGGATATTGCAGCACGCCTCGCCGGGCTCCTGAAGATACCGTTCAGACAGATAACGCTACCTGTCCCGGAGGATGAGGAGTGGTGCTGGAATGATATTGTTGATGCCCTGCTGAAAAACACCAGCTCAGGCGGGACTGCCGTATGAAAATTATCAGCAAACGCCGGGCAATGGCGATATACCGCCGGCACCCGCAGTCCCGTCTGTTTCGCTTCTGTACCGGGAAATATCCGTGGTCCGGCAGCGTCTGTCACTGGTACGACCGGGACGTACAGGATATCAGTGGCGTACTGGCCGTGTACGCTGAACGACGCCGGGACCGCCACGGCCCGTACACCCGCCTGATGTGCGTCACCCTGAATTAACCCACGGAGGAAAACCGATGTCAGATAACCCCGACCGCAAACAACCGGATAATCATTCAGTCCCCTGCATCCGGGGCCGTCTGCTGCAGGACGGCTGTCTGTTCCGTTTACAGACCAGCAGGGACGATATCAGGGCGGCATTCACGGAGGAGGAGGCCCGCTGGCTGGAGCAGGCCTTCCCGCTGATATTACAGCAGATGGTCACGATGGCGTCCCCCGGCTCACCGGAGGCACAGACGCCGCATGTCTTTCACCACAACGGGCTGACCTGTGAATCAGAACCCGGTCCACAGGGCGCTGTCAGCCTGATGATTTACCCGAAATCTGATGAATCCCCCTTGTCAGAGGAACCCTTAAATGAAGAAGACCACAACCACCGTACATGACCTCACGTCTCCCTGGTGGGGACTCCGCCGCAATGTGTCACCATGTTTTGGCGCACGGCTGGTTCAGGAGGGCAACCGCCTGCATTACCTGGCTGACCGCGCCGGCATTACCGGACAGTTCAGCGACGCGGATTTACGTCACCTGGACCAGGCCTTTCCGGTACTACTGAAACAACTGGAGCTGATGTTACTTTCCGGTGAGCTTAATCCCCGCCATCAGCACTGCGTCACCCTGTACGCAAAGGGACTGGTATGCGAGGCCGACTCACTCGGGTCGTGCGGCTACATTTATCTCGCCATTTACCCCGGAGAACCGCCTGAAACCGGAGGTATGGCACGATGAGCCGGGTCATTTCCACCACGGTGTATCTGTCTGATGAACTCTCAGAGTCAGCCCGCAAGAAGGCCCGCGCCTGGTACTGCGAAGGGGGGCTGGAGTATGAGTGGTACGACGCTGTTTATGAGGATTTCACCCTGATTTGCAACATCCTGGGCGTGAGACTCAAAACACGTATCTTCACCACCACCGGCGGCAGATCCTACGAAAAAGCCTGTATCTGGTTTTCCGGTTTCTGCTGTCAGGGGGACGGAGCCTGCTTTGAGGGGCTGTACCACTATCAACCCGGTGCCGCACAACACATCAGAAAGCATGCGCCTCAGGACGAAGCGCTTCACCGTATTGCTGATGAGCTGCAGGCAATCCAGCAGCGTAACCTCTGGCAGCTTCAGGCTGATATTCAGCATCAGGGGCGCTATTACCATGAATACAGTATGCACATTACTGTTGAGCGGGACTCCCCCACCGGTCAGGAAGCCACCGATGACGCAGACTGTGTCCTGGGTGACGCGTTACGCGATCTGGCCCGCTGGTTATATCAGCAACTTGAAACGCAATACGACTGGCTGACCTCACCGGAGGCCGTGGATGAGGCGCTTATCGCCGGCGGTTACACCTTCACCGAAACCGGCCAGCGCTTCGGTTAAACTTTTTCGTCACTCCCTTCCGGTTCATTTCTTACCTTCCACCAACAGAGAACACATTATGCAGATTTTACCCTCACTCCCGCCCGGGGCGACTTCGTCACACCCCACGCCTGTCGGCATCTGGCAGACCCTGCTGTCGCATCTGCTGCAACAACACTACGGTCTGATGCTGAACGACACCCCGTTTGCTAACGACGGCGTCATTGAGCAGCATATCAACGCCGGCATCTCCCTGTGCGATGCGCTGAACGGTATTGTTGAAAAATATGACCTGGTCCGGACCGACCGCCCGGGATTCAGTATTGCAGTGCAGTCTCCGTTCATTACCCGTATCGATATTCTCCGCGCCAGAAAAGCCTGTGGCCTGATGAAACGTCGTGGCTACCGGGCCGTTACCGACATCACCACCGGCAGATACAGCGGGGGGGCACGATGAAGCTGTCCATGACCGTGGAAGCCGATACAATCAACGTCCGGGCCCTTAATGGGGGCCGGATCGTCGTGGATATCGACGGTATTGAACTCGCCAGCCTGATCGATGTGGTCTGTGATAACGGATATTCACTTCGCGTTGCTGACGAGCCCGGAAAGCTGATTGTTGAAGATCCGCTTCCGCCCGTCGCCCGCGTTAACGGCATTCAGTGCAGCACCGCACATATCACGGAGAAAGACAATGCTCTGCTGTTTACCCTTTCACACCAGTATGAAGACTTTGGCGAGTCGGAGTGGATTTTGTATACCGGCTCCGGCTACTTACTCCACCTGGAGGCATGGTCATTTCCGGTTCTGCGGCTTAAACGGCTGGGGCTGTCGAAAGCCTGTCGACGGTTAGTGGTGACGCTGATACGCCGTTACGCCGCTGGTATTCTCCACCTGGATGCTTTCGGCGAACTCCTGCCAGGCTTTGCCACCTTCGACTGGTAACCCACTTCCCCACTGAGGTAAACACATGCCATTAACCACTGAAGAAGGGCTGCAGATCCTGATCTGCTGGCTGCAGGACAATATCGACTGTGGTACAGAGATCATCTTCGATAACGACGATACTCTCACCGGTTCAGCAGCACTCCTGCCCTCTGTTGAACAGGCCCTGAACGAGGTCCGGATGATACACTACCTCCGGCTTTTACTTTCTCCGCAGTAACACCACCTTACTGACACTCGCATAAGCGCCGGTCCTCACAGACCGGCGTTTTGTGCTTATATAAAGGAAAGAAAATAATGTCAGAACATACTAATGCCGACCCCGAAGTCTTAACTGACCATACCGATATGATTTGCTCCACCAGCATTGAACGTATCGTCACCGGACGCAACGCTGCACTTGAACAGATCAGAACCGTGACTGAGCGGATTGCAGAAATATCGGCGCTGACCAGAAGCATCGGCGGTAAAGCCGCCCTGGACTGGGGCATGAAGCAGGATTTTCGCTGCGGCTGCTGGCTGATGGAGAAACCAGAAGCGGCAATGAAAGCTATTACCCGTAATCTCGATCGCAGCATATGGCGGGACCTGATGAAGAAGTCCGGAATGCTGAGTCTGATGGACGCTCAGGCCCGTGACCAGTGGTACAGAAACCTTGAAGGTGATGATATTCCAGCCATCAGTGAAGCGAATATACTCAGTACCTTTGAGCAACTGCACCAGAGCAAAGACGAGGTGTTTGAACGCGGTGTGATTAATGTGTTCAAAAGCCTTAGCTGGGATTTTAAGTCAAATTCGCCGTGTAAATTCGGGAAAAAAATTATCGTGAACGGTCTGGTAAAATGCGACAGATGGGGATTTGGACTGGACTGGGGCTGGCAGCGTGATCGGCTCGCTGACCTGGAACGTATGCTTATGCTGCTGGATGGGAAACCCGCTCCTGATAACCGTGCTGATGTGACCCGACGCCTAGGCGATCACATTCACGATAACAGAGGGAGTAACAGTTACGAGGACGAGATGTTTAAAATCAAATATTTTCAGAAGGGAACTGCCCATATTACTTTCAAACGACCGGAACTGGTGGATAAACTGAACGACATCATCGCCAGACACTACCCGGGGAGAGTGGCGGCAGGATGAGGCTCAATCGACACGCTGATGTCCGGTACAGGCTGATTTACACCGATGCAAGCCGGACGCTGATGGCATACTGAATGGCACACCAGAAAAAACAGGAAAAGAAAAAGGCCATGCTAATCAATAGCATGGCCTCGAATAGTGGCGGAACGGACGGGACTCGAACCCGCGACCCCCTGCGTGACAGGCAGGTATTCTAACCAACTGAACTACCGCTCCGTGATGTTCCCGCTGGGAACGAGGCGAATATTACGGTTTGCGGTGTCGCCCGTCAACGCTTTTTCTCACCTTTTGAATCAGTTGCTGCAAAAATCGCCCGAAGGATGATTTTTATAGCCTAAAAAGGAATAAATTACGCCCGCCAAAGGCAACTTCCGCCCTTTTTCTGCACCAGATCAAGCCGCGATTCATGCGCAGCCAGCTCTTCCTCAGAGGCAAAAACGACCCGTAACCGGCTGGCCTGGCGAACGATTCGCTGAATGGTCGCTTCACCTTGCTGCCGTTGCGTCTCTCCTTCCATCGCAAACGTCATGGACGTTTGTCCGCCCGTCATCGCCAGATACACTTCGGCAAGGATCTGGGCATCGAGCAATGCGCCGTGCAAAGTACGTTTGCTATTATCTATCTCATAACGCGAACACAGCGCATCAAGGCTGTTACGCTTGCCGGGGAACATTTTCCGCGCCAACGCCAGGCTATCGGTAACTTTGCAGAAAGTATTGGTTTTAGGAATATCGCGTTTAAGCAGACCAAACTCATAATCCATAAAGCCGATATCGAACGATGCGTTATGGATGACCAGCTCCGCGCCGCGGATATAATCAAGAAACTCATCGACCACATCAGCAAAAACCGGCTTATCCAGCAGAAACTCATCGGCAATACCGTGTACGCCAAACGCCTCCGGATCCACCAGCCGATCCGGCTTCAGGTAAACATGAAAATTGTTGCCGGTCAGACGACGGTTTATCACCTCAACCGCACCGATCTCAATAATCTTGTGACCTTCATAGTGCGCGCCTATCTGGTTCATACCGGTGGTTTCGGTATCGAGGACAATCTGTCGTGTAATTGCAGTGCTCATATCGGTCATTTATGTCAGACTTGCGTTTTGTTATCGATTTCAATTACAGGAAGTCTACCAGAGATGCTTAAACAGGTAGAAATTTTCACCGATGGCTCTTGCCTGGGGAATCCAGGGCCTGGTGGTTATGGCGCTATCTTACGCTATCGCGGTCATGAAAAAACGTTTAGTGAAGGTTACACGCTGACCACCAATAACCGTATGGAACTGATGGCGGCGATCGTCGCGCTTGAAGCGTTAAAAGAACATTGCGAAGTGACATTGAGCACCGACAGCCAATATGTGCGGCAAGGAATTACCCAATGGATTCATAACTGGAAGAAACGCGGCTGGAAAACAGCGGAAAAGAAACCCGTAAAAAATGTCGATCTGTGGAAACGTCTCGATGCTGCGTTAGGTCAGCATCAGATCAAATGGGTATGGGTCAAAGGCCATGCAGGCCATCCCGAAAACGAGCGTTGTGATGAACTGGCGCGCGCCGCGGCAATGAACCCCACGCAGGAAGATAGTGGCTACCAGGCGGAGGCTTAGCCATCCGGTTTGCGATATTGCCGGGTGGCGCCAACGGTCTGGCGGATAGGGGTTTTACTTTTATTATGTCGCAGCGGATTAAGCGTAAGCGGGATGGTCCGCTTACGGGCCACAATAAGCTGTAAACAGCCCAGCGCCGGGATATGCGTATTTAAAAGCCGCCCCCCCTGCTTTTTCCAGGGTAAGACATGAAAACGGCTATAATGTAGCACTTCAAAATTGAGTAAAGACAGCCAGTCCAGTTGCCGCATAAGGGTAAACATCCGACTATTATAGGGCGGTGTTTTACGTAAAACGGGTACTAGTTTACGTAACCCCATCAAACTCAGCGGGTTAAATCCACTGATGACCAGCCAACCGTCATCAATCAATACGCGGTCGGCTTCCCGCAATAAACGGTGCGGGTCGGTACACCACGGCAAAGTATGCGCCAGCAGACAAACATCGACGGATTTATCCGCAAAAGGAAGGTGTAGCGGATCGGCCAGAACCTGCATCGGTGAGCCCTGCGATGAAACATTCACCTGATGGGAGACCGCGCACGCTTCGGAATTGATTTCTGCGCTTAAATTACCGATTTTAAGCAAATGGAAACCATACATTTTTGCAAGCCACGGATTTAGCTGCTGTTCCAGCGCCTCACGGTAGTAATTGCCCCAGGGCAACTCACCCCAACATCCGGGCGCAACGACAGTTTGAGAGAGCCTTGCCGGTTTCATCGCAACCTTCCGCTAATTATTTGAGAGGTAATATATGAATCTTAACAGTATTCCCGCGTTTCAGGACAATTACATCTGGGTGCTGACCAATGATGAAGGCCGCTGTGTGATTGTTGATCCCGGCGAAGCGGCCCCCGTCTTAAAGGCCATTGCTGAACATAAGTGGATGCCGGAGGCGATTTTTCTGACGCATCACCATCACGACCATGTTGGCGGAGTCAAAGAGCTGTTGCAACACTTCCCGCAAATGACGGTTTATGGACCGGCGGAAACGAAAGACAAGGGAGCAACCCATCTTGTTGGCGATGGCGATACTATTCGCGTTTTAGGCGAGAAATTTACTCTTTTTGCCACGCCGGGCCACACGTTAGGACACGTCTGTTACTTTAGCCACCCTTACTTATTCTGCGGCGACACGCTGTTTTCTGGCGGCTGTGGTCGACTGTTTGAAGGCACGCCATCACAGATGTATCAGTCACTTATGAAAATTAACTCTCTGCCTGACGACACGCTCATTTGCTGCGCTCACGAATACACTTTAGCTAACATTAAGTTCGCATTGAGCATACTTCCGCACGATTCGTTCATAAATGAATATTATCGTAAAGTTAAAGAGTTACGTGTAAAAAAACAAATGACATTACCCGTTATTCTTAAAAATGAGCGTAAGATTAATCTTTTTTTAAGAACTGAAGATATTGATTTAATTAACGAAATAAACAAAGAAACAATATTGCAACAACCAGAAGCGCGTTTTGCATGGTTAAGGTCAAAGAAAGACACGTTCTGATAATTCTTACTTGTCATTCGCTAACTTCGCCGTTATGATCGGTCGTCTTTTAAGCAACTATTGACACACACATGAAGGCAAAAGCGATATTACTCGCCTCTGTCCTGCTTGTGGGGTGCCAGACGTCTCAGAACACTGGCAACGTCCAACAGCACGCACAGAGCCTTTCTGCAGCTGGTCAAGGGGAAGCAGGAAAGTTTACGAGTCAGGCACGATGGATGGACGACGGAACGTCTATCGCGCCAGATCAGGACTTGTGGGCTTTCATTGGCGACGAGCTAAAGATGGGAATTCCGGAAAACAGCCGGATTCGCGAACAGAAACAGAAGTATTTACGCAATAAGAGCTATCTCCACGATGTAACTTTACGGGCAGAGCCGTATATGTACTGGATAGCGGGGCAGGTTAAGAAACGTAACATGCCTATGGAGCTGGTACTACTACCCATAGTGGAGAGCGCTTTTGATCCTCACGCAACGTCTGGCGCCAATGCCGCAGGCATCTGGCAGATCATACCGAGCACAGGGCGCAATTATGGTTTAAAGCAGACCCGTAATTATGACGCGCGTCGCGATGTTGTAGCCTCTACGACCGCCGCGTTAGACATGATGCAGCGTCTGAACAAAATGTTTGACGGCGACTGGCTGTTAACCGTTGCAGCGTATAACAGCGGCGAAGGCCGTGTTATGCGGGCAATTAAAGCAAACAAAGCGCGTGGAAAACCGACGGATTTCTGGTCGCTTTCTTTGCCCAGGGAAACGAAACTCTACGTACCTAAGATGCTGGCATTGAGTGAAATTCTCAAAAACAGCAAACGCTACGGCGTACGTCTGCCAACAACAGATGAAAGCCGAGCGCTGGCACGAGTTCGTTTAAACAGTCCAGTTGAAATGGCCCAGGTTGCGGATATGGCGGGCATGTCTATCAGCAAGCTGAAGACGTTTAATGCCGGTGTAAAAGGGTCTACCTTAGGCGTAAGCGGTCCGCAATATGTTATGGTGCCCAAAAAGCATGCCGAGCAGTTGCGTGAGTCGCTGGCTTCCGGTGAGATTGACGCCGTTCAGTCCCAACTGATCGCCGACAATACGCCGTTGAATAGCCGTAGCTATAAGGTGCGCTCTGGCGATACGCTTTCCGGTATTGCTTCGCGGCTTGGCGTAAGCACGAAGGACTTGCAGCAGTGGAACAACCTGCGTGGTTCGCGCCTGAAAATCGGGCAAAGCCTGACCGTGGGCGCTGGCAGCAGCGCACAACGACTGGCAAACAATAGCGATAGCATTACCTATCGTGTCCGTAAAGGCGATTCGCTTTCCAGTATCGCCAGACGTCACGGGGTGAATATCAAAGATGTGATGCGTTGGAACCATGATACGGATAATCTACAACCGGGCGATCAGCTTACGTTGTTTGTGAAGGACAATAGCACGCCAGACTCCTGATATTGTCCGACGAAAAAGCCAAAAGGCGCCGCTTCCCCCGGCGCCTTTTAAATTGCTATACCGCTTTATGCGCTTCCAGCATGATAGTATCGCTGCTAAACGAACCGTCATCCTGCAACTCAAAATAACGCTTCACCTCTACCGGGGCACTCGCCTGATATAATCGAATCGCCTCAACCAACGGCGCTGGCGTACGCATCCGCGTTACCCATGAGCGAAACTCCAGCGATAAACGATCGGTTATCACGGTATTCGTTACCAGCATCGCATTATTGACCATCGCCAGCCATTCACCACTGGAATAATTACGGACATGCGACGTGTCGCGTAACGCCTCCACCGTTTGCAGCCAGATATCGCGTACAGGATGTCCTGGCGACATGACATCCATGATAATCAGCACGCCGCCGGGTTTTAATACACGATTAACTTCACGCAATGCCTGACCAACGTCGTGCCAGTGATGCGCGGAATAGCGGCTAATCACCACCTCAAACGATGCATCTTCAAAGGGCAGTTTTTCGGCATAACCTTGCCGGAGAGTAATATTACTTAAATGTCTTTCTTCCGCCGCTCCAGCGACAACCTCAAGCATGCTGGCGGATAAATCGTATGCCACGACCGAGTTGACATGTTGCGCAGCGACAAAACTCGCGTGTCCAGCTCCACATCCCATATCCAGTACGTTCGCCTGGGAAAAATCAGACAGCCTTTGCGCCAGCCGCACTAAGTCACGACCCGCTGCGTGAACGGCGCTATGTAAATAGGCGTTCGCCTGTGAACCAAACTGCTTTTCGACATTGTCATGGTGGGAATGCGTTGTCATGGTAGTGCCCTTCTGTTATGAGAAAAGTAAAGGGCAGCACCCGCAGAGGCCTGCCCCACGGCAGACCTGACGCACCTTTATTGCTCAGGTTTGCCGGGACTGAATTCAACGAGTAGCGGATTGTGATCGGAAGCGCGCGTCACCAGTACGGAGGCTTCATTCACGTTTAAACCACGATAAAAAACAAAATCCAGCGGTCGTCCAAACGCACGACGGCGTTGATCGTCAGTGAAACGCACCTGGCGCAGCGACATCTCACGTGCAAAGCGGTACAACGCATTCATACGTGGACGGCTCCAGGCATTAAAATCACCCGCCATAATGACAGGGCCGCTATGGTGCGCAATCTGGTCGCCGATCGGAAGTAGCTGCTTACTGTATACGTCCACGCCCAGACTAAAATTTACCGCATGAACATTTACTACCATTAATAAACGGGTATCCGGCAAGGGATATACCGTCACCAGGGCTGATTTCGCCAAACGTAAAATTGGTTCTCTTTCCCGTAAAGGGCAGCAGTAAACAGGATGGGCGGCAGACAGCGTCATGACGCCAGACGGGTGCTGAGGTAATACAAAAGCGGGAACCTGATCGGCGGCAAGATAGTTAGCGGTGGCAAACTGTACCAGTTCAGGCGTCGTCTGGGCCTCCTGCAACAGGACCAGATGCGCATCTTTGCCGTAGTTCTTCAGCACCGATAACCATTCGGCTCGCTGCTGCTTGAATATATTCCACACGAGGATACGGATCCGCTCTTCACTGCTTAACGGTTCCCCGGCGGGCAATGCCTGGCCAATGCTCGCAAACGACCCTGGCGGCAAAATCCGTTCGGCGGGCTGTCCGGCAACATAGCGCATCGCATAGGTGTTTTTTCGCACTTTTGACTTTCAAACCTCTATAACGTAACCAGTCCGGAAACGGAATGGTCTTTCTGTTATAGGGATTTTAGCACTCACTTTCAACGAACAATTGCAGTTTGTTTTGTAAGTAGGCGCTTACATCAATAATTTACTCCAGAGCAATGCGTACAGGTTTATCAAGACGTCCGCTGACACTCATCAGCAGGAAAGCCACCAGAACAATGAGGGCGCCAATCCACGGCGTCTGCGCCAAACCGTAATGCGCCACCGTTTGTCCGCCAATCACGGAACCCAGCGCAATACCAATGTTAAACGCCGCAATGTTCAGACCTGACGCCACATCTACCGCATTAGGCGTGAATTGTTCCGCTTTCTGTACCACGTAGACCTGCAACCCCGGTACGTTACCGAAGGCAAAGATCCCCATCACCAGAATGGTAGCCAGCGCGGCATACTGCGTGGAGGCCGTCACCTGGAAGACCATCAGCAGAACAAACAGCGCGGCGAAAATGAATTTCAGCGCCGGCACGGCACCATGCTTATCCGCCAGTTTACCGCCCCAGATATTGCCGATAGCCACTGATACGCCATACCCCAGTAAGATCCAGCTTACCGCTGCCGGGGAGAATCCCGCCAGATCCTGCATCATTGGCGCCAGGAAGGTGAATGCAGTGAACACTCCACCGTAGCCCAGCGCCGTAACGGCGTAAATCAGTAACAGACGAGGATGAGTCAGTACTTTCACTTGGTCACGAATGCTGGCGGCCGCCCGACCGGGAATATTGGCAGGGATCAGCAATTGACTACTCATCAGCGCAATCACGCCTAACAGTGATACCGCAAGGAAGGTCTCACGCCAGCCAAAATGCTGACCGATAAATGTGCCCAGCGGAACGCCTGTTACCAGCGCTACCGTTAAACCACCAAACATAATAGCGATAGCAGAAGCCGCTTTCTCTTTCGGCACCAGACTTGTCGCGATGGTAGAGCCAATCGAGAAGAACACGCCGTGCGCCAGGCCCGTCAGCAGACGGGCGACGATTAATGTCATATAGCCCAGCGCCTGCCACGCCAGCAAATTCCCCGCCGTAAACAAGACCATCAGCGCAACCAGTAACTGTTTACGCGGCAGGCGTCCGGTCAGAGCGGTTAGCACCGGCGCGCCAATAGCCACACCCAGCGCATAGATTGAAACCAGCATTCCGGCGGAAGGTAACGAGACAGCCAGTTGTTGTGCAATGGTCGGCACCAGGCCGACAATCACGAATTCAGTCGTGCCAATAGCGAATGCACTTATTGTCAGTGCAAATAAAGCGAGAGGCATACATAACTCCATAACAGCAGTAATCAGATAACACGCAGTATGCCTGGATGTTTTAATGACAAAAATAGCCAAAATATCAATTTAATTTTGCTTCAGGAGCAAAAATGAAAGCCACCTCCGAAGAACTTGCAATTTTTGTCGCTGTCGTGGAAAGCGGCAGCTTCAGCCGGGCGGCAGAGCAGCTCGGACAGGCCAATTCCGCTGTCAGCCGGGCAGTTAAAAAGCTGGAGATGAAGCTCGGCGTCAGTCTGCTTAATCGTACGACCCGACAGCTGAGCCTGACTGAAGAAGGAGAGCGATACTTCAGGCGTGTGCAGCAGATACTGCAAGAAATGGCTGCCGCAGAAACGGAAATCATGGAGTCGCGTAATACCCCACGCGGCTTACTGCGTATCGATGCGGCAACGCCGGTAATGCTGCATTTCCTGATGCCGCTGATTAAACCTTTTCGTGAACGGTATCCGGAAATAACGTTGTCTCTTGTCTCCTCAGAAACGTTCATCAATCTTATTGAACGAAAAGTGGATGTTGCGATACGCGCAGGTAGGTTGACAGATTCAAGTCTGCGCGCGCGTCCGTTATTTACCAGTTATCGTAAGATTATCGCCTCACCGGATTATATTGCCCGTTTTGGCAAGCCAGAGACCGTTGAACAGTTAAAACGGCATCTGTGCCTGGGGTTCTCAGAACCTGTTTCGCTCAATACCTGGCCAATAGCCTGTAGCGATGGGCAGCTCCATGAGGTTGAATGTGGGATTTCTTCCAATAGCGGGGAAACGTTAAAACAGCTTTGCCTGAACGGTAACGGCATTGCATGTCTTTCAGATTATATGATTGATAAAGAGATCGCCCGGGGAGAACTGGTGGAACTGCTGGCCGATAAACGTCTGCCGGTAGAAATGCCTTTCAGCGCCGTTTACTACAGCGACCGCGCCGTCAGCACACGTATTCGGGCATTTATCGACTTTTTGAGCGAATATATAAGAACAGCTCCCGAAGGAGCTGTGAAAGAGGGTTAAAGGTACAAAGGATCGGGTAATTAATCCCAGGCAGGAGCCAGTCCTTCCGGGCTAACCAGACGATCGTTGCAGTCCAGTGCCGCGATCGCATTTTTATCTTCGGCATCCAGATGCAGGTCCTGCGCCAGCAGGTTGCTTGCCAGGTTTTCACGCCTGGTGGATGAAGGGATCACGGAGTAACCTTCACCCATTGCCCATGCCAGAATAACCTGCGCCGGGGTCGCATTATGTTTAGCCGCAATGCGCGCAATCACTTCATCTTTCAGCGCTTTACCGTATGCCAGCGTCATATAAGAGGTGATGTGGATACCGTGCGCTTTCGCCCAGTCAACCACCTTACGATTCTGCAGATACGGAGATAGCTCAATCTGGTTGGTGGCGATATTGTCTGCGCCCACCGCGGCAATAGCCTTTTCCATCAACGGAATGGTGAAGTTTGAGATGCCAATTTCGCGAGTCAGCCCTTGTTTTTTAGCTTCCAGCAATGCCTGCATAAATTCTTCGACAGACACGGCATCACCCGGAGATGGCCAGTGGATCAGCGTCAGATCGACATAATCGGTACGCAGTTTTTTCAGGCTCTCTTTCAGGCTTGGGATTAGCTTGTCTTTGCTAAGGTTTTCAATCCAGACCTTGGTGGTGATGTACAGCTCGCTACGTGGTACGCCGCTCTCAGCAATCGCCTGTCCAACAGCCGCTTCATTATCATAGATTTGCGCAGTGTCGACAGCACGGTAGCCCAGTTCAAGCGCCGTTTTCACAGAAGCGATAACCACGTCGTCTTTCAGGCGAAAAGTACCTAAACCGAATGCAGGGATAGTCATAGAATTCCTCTTTTTAATCACTATGTTCGTTAACTGAGGGGATTATGACCTTCAGCGCTTTGCAGAAAAAGAGCGAGAAATGCAGAGGATTTTTGCGAATTGAGCAATAATTAAATGACAGGCAAAGAAAAAGCCCTGAGCTAATGCTCAGGGCTCTTAATAAGTGGCGGAACGGACGGGACTCGAACCCGCGACCCCCTGCGTGACAGGCAGGTATTCTAACCAACTGAACTACCGCTCCACCGAATTCTTTTACAACCACTGATTTTTACATCAGTTTACTGCTTAATTTGATGCCTGGCAGTTCCCTACTCTCGCATGGGGAGACCCCACACTACCATCGGCGCTACGGCGTTTCACTTCTGAGTTCGGCATGGGGTCAGGTGGGACCACCGCGCTACTGCCGCCAGGCAAATTCTTTGTGCTCTGTACGCAATTCTTTATCGCATCAGCGGCGTTGCCTGCGCTCGTAAACTCAGTCACATACTTCTGTATGCTCCTTCCTTTCCTTCGCTTGCCGCCTTGCTGCTGCGCAAATTATTGCGTACTCAACTCTGAATCACTGCTGAAAATCGTCTCTCATCCGCCAAAACATCTTCGGCGTTGTAAGGTTAAGCCTCACGGTTCATTAGTACCGGTTAGCTCAACGCATCGCTGCGCTTACACACCCGGCCTATCAACGTCGTCGTCTTCAACGTTCCTTCAGGAGACTCTAAGTCTCAGGGAGAACTCATCTCGGGGCAAGTTTCGTGCTTAGATGCTTTCAGCACTTATCTCTTCCGCATTTAGCTACCGGGCAGTGCCATTGGCATGACAACCCGAACACCAGTGATGCGTCCACTCCGGTCCTCTCGTACTAGGAGCAGCCCCCCTCAGTTCTCCAGCGCCCACGGCAGATAGGGACCGAACTGTCTCACGACGTTCTAAACCCAGCTCGCGTACCACTTTAAATGGCGAACAGCCATACCCTTGGGACCTGCTTCAGCCCCAGGATGTGATGAGCCGACATCGAGGTGCCAAACACCGCCGTCGATATGAACTCTTGGGCGGTATCAGCCTGTTATCCCCGGAGTACCTTTTATCCGTTGAGCGATGGCCCTTCCATTCAGAACCACCGGATCACTATGACCTGCTTTCGCACCTGCTCGCGCCGTCACGCTCGCAGTCAAGCTGGCTTATGCCATTGCACTAACCTCCTGATGTCCGACCAGGATTAGCCAACCTTCGTGCTCCTCCGTTACTCTTTAGGAGGAGACCGCCCCAGTCAAACTACCCACCAGACACTGTCCGTAACCCGGGTAACGGGTCCACGTTAGAACATCAAACATTAAAGGGTGGTATTTCAAGGTCGGCTCCATGCAGACTGGCGTCCACACTTCAAAGCCTCCCACCTATCCTACACATCAAGGCTCAATGTTCAGTGTCAAGCTATAGTAAAGGTTCACGGGGTCTTTCCGTCTTGCCGCGGGTACACTGCATCTTCACAGCGAGTTCAATTTCACTGAGTCTCGGGTGGAGACAGCCTGGCCATCATTACGCCATTCGTGCAGGTCGGAACTTACCCGACAAGGAATTTCGCTACCTTAGGACCGTTATAGTTACGGCCGCCGTTTACCGGGGCTTCGATCAGGAGCTTCGCTTGCGCTGACCCCATCAATTAACCTTCCGGCACCGGGCAGGCGTCACACCGTATACGTCCACTTTCGTGTTTGCACAGTGCTGTGTTTTTAATAAACAGTTGCAGCCAGCTGGTATCTTCGACTGACTTCAGCTCCGTGAGTAAATCACTTCACCTACGTGTCAGCGTGCCTTCTCCCGAAGTTACGGCACCATTTTGCCTAGTTCCTTCACCCGAGTTCTCTCAAGCGCCTTGGTATTCTCTACCTGACCACCTGTGTCGGTTTGGGGTACGATTTGATGTTACCTGATGCTTAGAGGCTTTTCCTGGAAGCAGGGCATTTGTTACTTCAGCACCGTAGTGCCTCGTCATCACGCCTCAGTGTTAAAGTGAACCGGATTTACCTGGAACACACACCTACACGCTTAAACCGGGACAACCGTCGCCCGGCCAACATAGCCTTCTCCGTCCCCCCTTCGCAGTAACACCAAGTACGGGAATATTAACCCGTTTCCCATCGACTACGCCTTTCGGCCTCGCCTTAGGGGTCGACTCACCCTGCCCCGATTAACGTTGGACAGGAACCCTTGGTCTTCCGGCGAGCGGGCTTTTCACCCGCTTTATCGTTACTTATGTCAGCATTCGCACTTCTGATACCTCCAGCAACCCTCACAGGCCACCTTCGCAGGCTTACAGAACGCTCCCCTACCCAACGAACGTATCCTTAAACCGACTCGACTTTGTATACGCTTTGACGTCGCTTCGCTCCGTCAATCGTAACCCGCTGAATCGCTTTAAGTGATACGTTCGCTGCCGCAGCTTCGGTGCATGGTTTAGCCCCGTTACATCTTCCGCGCAGGCCGACTCGACCAGTGAGCTATTACGCTTTCTTTAAATGATGGCTGCTTCTAAGCCAACATCCTGGCTGTCTGGGCCTTCCCACATCGTTTCCCACTTAACCATGACTTTGGGACCTTAGCTGGCGGTCTGGGTTGTTTCCCTCTTCACGACGGACGTTAGCACCCGCCGTGTGTCTCCCGTGATAACATTCTCCGGTATTCGCAGTTTGCATCGGGTTGGTAAGCCGGGATGGCCCCCTAGCCGAAACAGTGCTCTACCCCCGGAGATGAATTCACGAGGCGCTACCTAAATAGCTTTCGGGGAGAACCAGCTATCTCCCGGTTTGATTGGCCTTTCACCCCCAGCCACAGGTCATCCGCTAATTTTTCAACATTAGTCGGTTCGGTCCTCCAGTTAGTGTTACCCAACCTTCAACCTGCCCATGGCTAGATCACCGGGTTTCGGGTCTATACCCTGCAACTTAACGCCCGGTTAAGACTCGGTTTCCCTCCGGCTCCCCTATTCGGTTAACCTTGCTACAGAATATAAGTCGCTGACCCATTATACAAAAGGTACGCAGTCACACAGGTAAACCTGTGCTCCCACTGCTTGTACGTACACGGTTTCAGGTTCTTTTTCACTCCCCTCGCCGGGGTTCTTTTCGCCTTTCCCTCACGGTACTGGTTCACTATCGGTCAGTCAGGAGTATTTAGCCTTGGAGGATGGTCCCCCCATATTCAGACAGGATACCACGTGTCCCGCCCTACTCATCGAGCTCACAGCACATGCGCTTTTGTGTACGGGGCTGTCACCCTGTATCGCGCGCCTTTCCAGACGCTTCCACTAACACACATGCTGATTCAGGCTCTGGGCTCCTCCCCGTTCGCTCGCCGCTACTGGGGGAATCTCGGTTGATTTCTTTTCCTCGGGGTACTTAGATGTTTCAGTTCCCCCGGTTCGCCTCATTAACCTATGGATTCAGTTAATGATAGTGTGACGAATCACACTGGGTTTCCCCATTCGGGTATCGCCGGTTATAACGGTTCATATCACCTTACCGGCGCTTATCGCAGATTAGCACGCCCTTCATCGCCTCTGACTGCCAGGGCATCCACCGTGTACGCTTAGTCGCTTAACCTCACAACCCGAAGATGTTTCTTACGATTCATCATCGTGTTGCGAAAATTTGAGAGACTCACGAACAACTTTCGTTGTTCTGTGTTTCAATTTTCAGCTTGATCCAGATTTTTAAAGAGCAAATATCTCAAACGTGACTCGTAAGTCAGTTTTGAGATATTAAGGCAGGTGACTTTCACTCACAAACCAGCAAGTGGCGTCCCCTAGGGGATTCGAACCCCTGTTACCGCCGTGAAAGGGCGGTGTCCTGGGCCTCTAGACGAAGGGGACGTATCAGTCTGCTTCGCAAGACGCCTTGCTATTTACTTTTCATCAGACAATCTGTGTGAGCACTGCAAAGTACGCTTCTTTCAGGTAAGGAGGTGATCCAACCGCAGGTTCCCCTACGGTTACCTTGTTACGACTTCACCCCAGTCATGAATCACAAAGTGGTAAGCGCCCTCCCGAAGGTTAAGCTACCTACTTCTTTTGCAACCCACTCCCATGGTGTGACGGGCGGTGTGTACAAGGCCCGGGAACGTATTCACCGTGGCATTCTGATCCACGATTACTAGCGATTCCGACTTCATGGAGTCGAGTTGCAGACTCCAATCCGGACTACGACGCACTTTATGAGGTCCGCTTGCTCTCGCGAGGTCGCTTCTCTTTGTATGCGCCATTGTAGCACGTGTGTAGCCCTGGTCGTAAGGGCCATGATGACTTGACGTCATCCCCACCTTCCTCCAGTTTATCACTGGCAGTCTCCTTTGAGTTCCCGACCTAATCGCTGGCAACAAAGGATAAGGGTTGCGCTCGTTGCGGGACTTAACCCAACATTTCACAACACGAGCTGACGACAGCCATGCAGCACCTGTCTCACAGTTCCCGAAGGCACAAATCCATCTCTGGATTCTTCTGTGGATGTCAAGACCAGGTAAGGTTCTTCGCGTTGCATCGAATTAAACCACATGCTCCACCGCTTGTGCGGGCCCCCGTCAATTCATTTGAGTTTTAACCTTGCGGCCGTACTCCCCAGGCGGTCTACTTAACGCGTTAGCTCCGGAAGCCACGCCTCAAGGGCACAACCTCCAAGTAGACATCGTTTACGGCGTGGACTACCAGGGTATCTAATCCTGTTTGCTCCCCACGCTTTCGCACCTGAGCGTCAGTCTTTGTCCAGGGGGCCGCCTTCGCCACCGGTATTCCTCCAGATCTCTACGCATTTCACCGCTACACCTGGAATTCTACCCCCCTCTACAAGACTCAAGCCTGCCAGTTTCGAATGCAGTTCCCAGGTTGAGCCCGGGGATTTCACATCCGACTTGACAGACCGCCTGCGTGCGCTTTACGCCCAGTAATTCCGATTAACGCTTGCACCCTCCGTATTACCGCGGCTGCTGGCACGGAGTTAGCCGGTGCTTCTTCTGCGGGTAACGTCAATTGCTGCGGTTATTAACCACAACACCTTCCTCCCCGCTGAAAGTACTTTACAACCCGAAGGCCTTCTTCATACACGCGGCATGGCTGCATCAGGCTTGCGCCCATTGTGCAATATTCCCCACTGCTGCCTCCCGTAGGAGTCTGGACCGTGTCTCAGTTCCAGTGTGGCTGGTCATCCTCTCAGACCAGCTAGGGATCGTCGCCTTGGTGAGCCGTTAC
Source organism: Salmonella sp. GDC200615 (assembly GCF_050574145.1). Classification (NCBI taxonomy): domain Bacteria; kingdom Pseudomonadati; phylum Pseudomonadota; class Gammaproteobacteria; order Enterobacterales; family Enterobacteriaceae; genus Salmonella; species Salmonella sp. GDC200615. The sequence continues at coordinate 3,613,445 of NZ_CP192247.1, forward strand.
CTCACCAACAAGCTAATCCCATCTGGGCACATCTGATGGCAAGAGGCCCGAAGGTCCCCCTCTTTGGTCTTGCGACGTTATGCGGTATTAGCCACCGTTTCCAGTAGTTATCCCCCTCCATCAGGCAGTTTCCCAGACATTACTCACCCGTCCGCCACTCGTCAGCAAAGCAGCAAGCTGCTTCCTGTTACCGTTCGACTTGCATGTGTTAGGCCTGCCGCCAGCGTTCAATCTGAGCCATGATCAAACTCTTCAATTTAAAAGTTTGATGCTCAATGAATTAAACTTCGTAATGAATTACGTGTTCACTCTTGAGACTTGGTATTCATTTTTCGTCCGAGGACGTCAAGAATCCGTATCTTCGAGTGCCCACACAGATTGTCTGATAAATTGTTAAAGAGCAGGTGCGACGCGGCTTACAGCTCACCGTCGCGAGGTGGCGTATATTACGCTTTCCTCTTTTTGAGTCAAGCCTTTATTTTCGCTTTCCTCACAGGCTTCTTAACGAAGCCTTTCTGACCCGGCGGCCTGTATGCCGTTGTTCCGTGTCAGTGGTGGCGCATTATAGGGAGTTATTAGAGCCTGACAAGACCTAAATGCAAAAAAAGCTCAACCGTTCACTTTTCAAACAACATTTGAACCAAAAGCCTATTTTCGCCTGGTTTTTAAACAAAAACGAGCCCGTCAGGGCCCGTTTTATTCAAATTTGTGACTTACTGCACTGCCACAATACGATCATCACTGGCTTCAAGGCGAATCACTTTGCCAGGAACCAGTTCACCAGACAGGATTTGCTGCGCCAGTGGGTTTTCGATCTGCTGTTGAATAGCACGTTTTAACGGACGCGCCCCGTAGACCGGATCGTAACCGTTGGCGCTCAACAGTTTCAGCGCCTCGTCGGAGATATGGATTTCATAACCACGTTCTTCCAGACGTTTGTACAGACGCTGCAGCTGGATCTGAGCAATAGAAGCGATGTGTTGCTCACCTAACGGATGGAATACCACAACTTCATCAATACGGTTGATAAATTCCGGACGGAAGTTTTGGCTAACCACACCCAGCACCATCTCTTTCATTCGACCGTAATCCAGTTCGCCAAAGCGCTCCTGAATGAGATCGGAACCGAGGTTAGAAGTCATAATGACCACCGTATTACGGAAGTCGACCGTTCTCCCCTGCCCGTCAGTCAGCCGACCGTCGTCCAGCACCTGCAACAGAATGTTGAATACATCCGGATGCGCTTTTTCTACTTCATCCAACAAGATGACGGAATAAGGACGACGGCGTACCGCTTCCGTCAAATAACCGCCTTCTTCATAGCCGACATATCCCGGAGGCGCCCCGACCAAACGAGACACGGAGTGTTTCTCCATAAACTCGGACATATCGATACGCACCATCGCGTCGTCGCTGTCGAACATAAAGTTAGCCAGCGCTTTACACAGTTCGGTTTTACCGACCCCCGTCGGCCCCAGGAACAGGAAGGAACCAATCGGACGGTTCGGATCGGACAGCCCAGCACGGCTACGACGTATGGCGTTCGATACTGCTTCAACGGCTTCATTCTGCCCGATCACACGGCTGTGTAACTCTTGTTCCATACGCAACAGTTTTTCACGTTCGCCTTCCAGCATTCTGGCAACCGGAATACCGGTCCAGCGCGCCAGCACTTCGGCAATTTCCGCATCCGTTACTTTGTTACGTAACAGACGCATGGTTTTACCTTCCGACTGGGTCGCGGCTTCCAGCTGTTTTTCCAGCTCCGGAATTTTGCCGTACTGCAGTTCAGACATTCGCGCCAGGTCGCCAACGCGACGCGCCTGCTCGATGGCGATCTTCGCCTGCTCCAGCTCCGCTTTAATAGTTTGCGTCCCAGAAAGCGATGCTTTTTCCGCTTTCCACTCTTCTTCCAGCTCAGAGTACTGACGCTCTTTATCGTCCAGTTCTTCGTTGAGCATATCGAGACGTTTTTTACTCGCCTCGTCAGACTCTTTCATCAACGCCTGCTGTTCCAGTTTGAGCTGAATAATCCGGCGGTCGAGTCTGTCCAGCTCCTCCGGCTTAGAGTCAATCTGCATACGAATGCTGGATGCCGCTTCATCGATGAGGTCGATAGCTTTATCCGGCAACTGACGGTCGGCGATATAGCGGTGAGATAATGTTGCCGCCGCCACAATCGCCGGGTCAGTGATCTGCACATGGTGGTGCAGCTCGTAACGTTCTTTCAGGCCACGCAGAATAGCGATGGTGTCTTCCACTGAAGGTTCTGCGACAAACACTTTTTGAAAACGACGTTCCAGCGCCGCGTCTTTTTCAATGTACTGACGGTATTCATCCAGCGTGGTGGCGCCCACACAGTGCAGTTCACCACGCGCCAGCGCCGGTTTCAGCATATTCCCGGCGTCCATGGCGCCATCAGCCTTACCTGCGCCAACCATCGTGTGCAGCTCGTCAATAAACAGGATGACGTTGCCTTCCTGTTTCGCCAGATCGTTCAGCACGCCTTTCAGACGCTCTTCAAATTCGCCGCGATATTTCGCCCCCGCCACCAGCGCGCCCATATCCAGCGCCAGTACGCGGCGACCTTTTAAGCCTTCAGGGACTTCACCGTTAATAATGCGCTGCGCCAGTCCTTCAACAATTGCCGTTTTACCGACCCCTGGCTCACCGATTAACACCGGGTTGTTTTTGGTACGACGTTGCAGTACCTGAATGGTACGGCGAATTTCTTCATCACGACCAATTACCGGGTCAAGCTTGCCTTGTTCAGCCCGCTCGGTCAGATCGACGGTATATTTTTTCAAGGCCTGACGTTGGTCTTCAGCCCCTTGATCGTTCACGCTTTCACCTCCGCGCATCTGTTCAATTGCCTGAGTGATATTGGCCGTGGTCGCACCGGCTGATTTCAGCAGATCGGTTAACGTGCCGCGAGACTCAAGCGCCGCCAGAACAAACAGCTCTGACGAAATAAAATTGTCTCCCCGTTTTTGCGCCAGCTTGTCGCAAAGGTTCAGTACGCGTACCAGTTCCGAAGAAGGCTGTACGTCGCCGCCGGTGCCTTCCACCTGCGGTAAACGGCTCAGCGCCTGATCGATAGCGGTGCGCAACTGGCCAGCATTAATGCCGGCGGAGGTTAATAAAGGACGTATCGATCCCCCTTCCTGGTTCAGCAAGGCGCTCATTAAATGAAGAGGTTCGATGAATTGGTTGTCGTGCCCCAGCGCGAGCGACTGGGCATCGGCAAGAGCAAGCTGGAATTTGTTAGTAAGACGATCCAGACGCATAACTCCTCCCATAACAGGTCAAAATTGCTACTGGAGATTAAATGAGGTCATCCCTCAATTATTCAAGGTGAATGACCTGAATTATGCGAAAAGAAAGTTACCCGTACCGGATCGTCTTGATTCTTTAGGTTATATCAGCCAAATAAAACTTGCCATACGACCTGTCGTCTTGTCGCGACGATAAGAGAAGAAAGTCTCACTTTCGCTAAAGGTGCAGCGATCCCCGCCATAGACATGTTCAACGCCGGTATTCGCCAGACGTTGGCATGCAAGCTGATAAATATCCGCCAGAAATTTTTCCCCGTGCGGCAAAAATGCGCTATCGGCTTGCGCATCTTTTGCTAAAAATGCGTCACGCACTTCCGGCCCCACTTCAAACGCGGTCGGGCCGATCGCCGGACCTAACCAGGCGATGATATTTTCTGGTTTGTCAGCAAAGCAGGTGACAGTTTCCTCCAGTACGCCTTCACATAATCCGCGCCAGCCCGCATGAGCCGCCGCCACTTCTGTTCCCTCACGGTTACAGAATAGCACAGGCAGGCAGTCTGCCGTCATTACCGCGCAGACGGTTCCTGGCGTATTGCTGTAAGACGCATCCGCACGTTTGGAGGCATAAGGTTCTCCGGTAAGCCTCAACACATTTTTACCGTGAACCTGTTCAAGCCAGACAGGTTTCGAAGGCAGATTGCCCGCCGCAAACAGACGCTTGCGGTTCTCTTCAACATGCTCCGGGTTATCGCCGCAATGCGCGCCCAGATTCAGCGAGTCGTAAGGCGGTAAACTCACCCCGCCAATACGGGTAGAACTACAGGCTGCGACGCCTTTCGGCAGCGGCCACTGCCACTGCGGGACAATCAGTGCATTCATAACCAGTCCACATCATCTTTATGATCTTCAAAATCGGCGCGCATCGCATCGATAAGGTCCACCATATCTTGTGGAATCGGCGCGTGCCACTCCATTTCGATACCCGATACAGGATGGTAGAGACGCAGCATTGTTGCATGCAGCGCCTGGCGGTCAAACTTACGCAGCGTGGAAATAAATTCTTCCGATGCGCCTTTCGGTGGACGTGGACGACCACCGTAGACCTGATCGCCCACTAACGGGTGCGTAATATGCGCCATATGCACGCGGATCTGGTGCGTACGCCCGGTCTCCAGACGCAACCTAAGACGCGTGTGCACACGGAAATGTTCCATAATGCGGTAGTGGGTCACCGCCGGTTTGCCCATGGGATGCACCGACATATGGGTACGTTTGGTCGGGTGACGACTGATGGGTTCATTCACCGTTCCTCCCGCCGTCATATGTCCGATCGCGACCGCTTCATATTCGCGGGTGATCTCGCGCAGCTGCAAAGACTCCACCAGGCGCGTTTGCGCCGGAACGGTTTTGGCCACCACCATCAGCCCCGTCGTGTCCTTATCCAGACGATGCACAATGCCCGCGCGCGGGACATCCGCAATCGGCGGATAATAATGTAGCAACGCGTTCAGTACCGTACCGTCCGGGTTACCCGCGCCAGGATGTACCACCAGATCGCGTGGTTTGTTGATAACCAGAATATCGTCATCTTCATAAACAATATCTAACGGGATATCCTGCGCTTCAAAACGAATCTCTTCGTCGATCTCCGCATCAATAGCCACCCGCTCGCCGCCTAACACTTTTTCTTTTGGCTTATCGCAAAGTTGACCATTGACCAACACGCGCTGATTCAAAATCCATTCTTTTATACGCGAACGTGAATAATCCGGGAACATTTCGGCCAAAGCCTGATCTAAGCGTTGACCGAGTTGGTTTTCGGAGACCGTTGCGGTGAGTTGTACTCGTTGTGCCATATACAGCTTCTTCGTTTAACGTTGGGTTTTACGGCTTTGCCGTTTAATATAGTGTGCTATTGTAGCTGGTCTTAACCGGGAGCAGGAACAGAGAATCTCCCGTAAAACATTTTGAGGAAAGTCAAAACGTCATGACGCGCATGAAATATCTGGTGGCAGCAGCCACGTTGAGCCTGTTTCTGGCGGGTTGCTCGGGTTCAAAGGAAGAGGTGCCCGATAATCCGCCGAATGAAATCTACGCGACTGCTCAGCAAAAGCTGCAGGACGGTAACTGGAAACAGGCAATAACGCAATTGGAAGCGTTAGATAATCGTTATCCATTCGGACCGTATTCTCAGCAGGTGCAGTTGGATCTTATCTACGCCTATTACAAAAACGCCGATTTGCCGCTAGCGCAGGCCGCCATCGATCGTTTTATGCGTCTTAATCCAACGCACCCTAATATTGACTATGTCATGTACATGCGCGGCCTGACGAACATGGCGCTGGATGATAGCGCGCTGCAAGGTTTCTTTGGCGTCGATCGCAGCGATCGCGATCCGCAACATGCGCGGGCGGCGTTCAATGACTTTTCGAAACTGGTACGCAGCTATCCTAATAGCCAGTACACCACCGACGCCACTAAGCGTCTGGTATTCCTGAAAGACCGTCTGGCGAAATATGAATATTCCGTCGCAGAGTACTATACCGCGCGCGGCGCATGGGTTGCGGTCGTAAACCGGGTAGAAGGTATGCTACGCAATTATCCTGATACGCAGGCCACGCGCGATGCGTTGCCGCTGATGGAAAACGCCTATCGTCAGATGCAGCTGAATGCGCAGGCTGACAAAGTCGCGAAAATTATTGCCGCTAACAGCAAAAACACCTGAAGCAATACCAACAAGCAAAACGGCAGCCTTCCGGCTGCCGTTTTTTTATTCGATATCTGATGCAACAGAAATGATTTCACTGCAACGCATCCAGTCAAATATGGCCTGCTTTCAGCCATTCCTCAAGTAAAAGATCGCTTCTTCCTGCGATGCCTCACAAAAAGTTCGCCTTGACAAAAAGTGACAAAATAATGTGATTTACATCACACATTTTGACATTAAGAACGGTATGCTGGAATCACCAAGACGGGAAAGACAAGAGGTGAAATTTATGACAATGAACATTACCAGTAAACAAATGGAAATTACTCCGGCAATCCGCCAACATGTCGCAGACCGTCTCGCCAAACTGGAAAAATGGCAAACTCACCTGATTAATCCTCATATCATTCTGTCTAAAGAGCCACAGGGCTTTATTGCTGACGCCACCATTAATACACCGAACGGACATCTGGTCGCCAGCGCAAAACACGAAGATATGTACACCGCTATTAATGAATTGATCAACAAGCTGGAACGGCAGCTCAATAAAGTGCAGCATAAAGGCGAAGCCCGTCGTGCCACCGCATCGGTGAAAGATGCCAGCTTCGTCGAAGCAGAAGAAGAGTAGTCCCTTACATTGAGTGTATCGCCAACGCGCCTTCGGGCGCGTTTTTTGTTGACAGGATTAAAACAGTACGGGTACTGTACTTACGTACACAAAGGAAACAGTTATGAAGCTAACCCGGTTTTTCTTCGCATTCTTTTTTATCTTCCCCTGACCGGGAGGCGTTTCGTCATGTGATAAAGAATGCGAAGACGAACAAGAAGGCCTCCCCCACCGGGAGGCCTTTTTTATTGATAACAAAAAAGGCAACACTATGACATCGGAAAACCCATTACTGGCGCTGCGAGATAAAATCAGCGCTTTAGACGAAGAGTTACTGGCCTTACTGGCAAAACGACGCGCGCTGGCGATTGAAGTGGGACAAGCAAAACTACTGTCGCATCGTCCGGTTCGGGATATCGATCGTGAACGCGCGCTGCTGGACAGACTCATCCATCTCGGTAAAGCCCACCATCTCGACGCACACTACATTACCCGTCTGTTCCAGCTTATCATTGAAGACTCCGTGCTTACTCAGCAGGCGCTGCTGCAACAACATCTGAATAATACTCACCCTCATTCGGCACGTATTGCGTTTCTTGGGCCGAAAGGCTCCTATTCTCATCTCGCGGCGCGCCAGTATGCTGCACGCCATTTTGAGCAATTTATTGGGAGCGGCTGCGCAAAATTCGCCGATATTTTTCATCAGGTCGAAACCGGCCAGGCCGATTACGCCGTGGTTCCGATAGAGAACACCAGCTCCGGCGCTATCAACGATGTGTACGACTTATTGCAACACACCAGTCTGTCGATTGTCGGTGAGATGACTGTCACTATCGATCACTGCGTGCTGGTTTCCGGCGCTACAGATCTGAATACCATCGAAACGGTGTACAGCCATCCGCAGCCGTTTCAGCAGTGCAGTAAATTTTTGAGCCGCTATCCGCACTGGAAAATCGACTATACCGAGAGTACGTCGGCAGCGATGGAAAAAGTCGCGCAGGCAAACTCTCCGCGCGTCGCGGCGCTCGGCAGCGAGGCAGGCGGCATGTTGCACGGTTTACAGGTGCTGGAACGCATTGCCGCAAACCAGACGCAGAATATCACCCGCTTTCTGGTACTGGCGCGCAAAGCCATCAACGTTTCCGATCAGGTTCCGGCAAAAACCACTCTGTTAATCGCCACCGGGCAGCAAGCTGGCGCGCTGGTCGAAGCGCTGCTGGTGCTGCGTAACCACAATCTCATCATGACGAAACTGGAGTCGCGCCCCATTCACGGCAATCCGTGGGAAGAGATGTTTTATCTCGATATTCAGGCGAACCTGGAGTCGCAGGTAATGCAAAGCGCGCTAAAAGAGCTGGGCGAGATCACGCGCTCAATGAAAGTGCTTGGCTGCTATCCCAGCGAAAACGTCGTGCCGGTAGAACCTGCCTGACGTTCAATAAAACGGCTTTTCTTCATCCCTGCGACGGCTACCTGCAGGGTGAAGATGGCGCCGGAGAGCGGATAATCCGCCACTTCCTGAGCAGACATATTTTCTCTGGTAGTTGTAATAAACAGCGTTTTCATATCTGCGCCGCCAAAGCAAACCATCGTCGGACAACGTACCGGCAACCGGTACTCTTCCAGCTGCTCTCCTTGCGGTGAGAAAAGCGCCACGCGCCAGCCGTCAAACATCGCGCTCCAGTAGCACCCTTCGCTATCCATCGCCGCGCCGTCGGGAAGTCCTTCTCCTTCGCCAAAATGGCGAAAAAGTTCACGCTTGCCCGGATCGCCATGCTTATCAAGTAACGTGCGGTATATCACGCCATTCGGCGTATCGGAGGTATACATCCACTGGTTATCCGGGCTGAACGCCAGGCCGTTGTGTCCCTGGATATCGCACTGGATCACTTTTGCCGTCAGGTCATGATCGATCCGCATCAGCAACGCGCCATTATAGTCACCTGGCGCCCAGAACGTTCCGGCATAAAAACGTCCATCGCCATCAGTGCCGCCATCGTTGAAACGCGCCAGTTTCGTATTAGAGGGATTGTCGCAAACCTTACGCTGCAATAATCCATTTTTATCGGCCAGCCAGATAGCATGACGCATGGCCACAATAAATCCGCCCTGCTCACGCAAGGCAAAACAGCCCACCTCTTCCGGAAACGCCAGCACGCTATGCGTCCCGCTCGCCGGATGGTAACGATGGATCTCCTGTTCCAGGATATCGGTCCAATACAGCGCGCTTTCATCCTCGCTCCATGTGGGGCATTCTGGTAAATGTCCGGCATAATCAAATAAAACGTGCGGCGTAGTCATAACGGTTCCTTAAACGAAAAAAGCCAGCAAAGCTGGCTTTTAGTATAGATGTCATCATTATGGTCGGCTGTCATTCGCCTGACGCAATAACACACGGCTTTCATTCTGGAAGCGTCTGGCATAATCGCCAAACCAGTGTTCAACTTTGCGAAAACTGTCGATAAAAGCCTGCTTATCACCTTGTTCCAGTAACCCGATCGCATCGCCAAAACGTTTATAGTAACGCTTGATAAGCGCCAGATTGCGCTCCGACGACATAATAATGTCCGCATACAGCTGCGGGTCCTGGGCGAACAGACGCCCGACCATCGCCAGCTCCAGTCGATAAATCGGCGATGATAGCGCCAGAAGCTGCTCAAGCTGGACGTTCTCTTCCGCCAGATGCAGCCCATAAGCGAAGGTAGCAAAATGGCGCAACGCCTGGATAAAAGCCATGTTCTGATCGTGCTCGACAGCGCTAATTCGGTGCAACCGAGCGCCCCACACCTGGATTTGCTCAAGGAACCACTGATACGCTTCCGGTTGACGCCCGTCACACCAGACCACCACCTGCTTCGCCAGGCTCCCGCTGTCCGGGCCAAACATCGGATGCAAGCCCAACACGGGGCCATCATGGGCCGCCAACATTGCCTGTAACGGATCGCTTTTCACCGATGCCAGATCGACCAGAATACAGTCGGACGGCAGGGGCGGCAGTTGCGCTATGACCTGTTCAGTAACATGAATCGGCACGCTGACGATCACCATTCCGGCATCGGCGACAATGTCCCTGGCGCGCGGCCAGTCCTGCTGTTCCAGAATACGGACCTGATAGCCCGACAGCGTGAGCATTTTTTCAAACAGACGCCCCATCTGTCCGCCGCCGCCCACAATGACGACCGGACGCAGAGAAGGACAAAGCGTTTTGAACCCCTTATCATTTTCGCTGGAGTAAGATTCACGCATTACCCGGCGCAGGACATCTTCAATGAGATCGGGCGGGACACCGATCGCTTCTGCTTCCGCCCGTCGTGAAGCCAGCATAGAGGCCTCACGCTCCGGCACGTAAATAGGCAGGCCAAAACGGCTTTTCACCTCGCCGACTTTGGCAACCAGTTCCAGGCGCTTAGCCAGTAAATTCAACAACGCTTTATCGACATCATCTATTTGATCGCGTAACGCGGTCAATTCAGCAACCATAACAACCTCTTATGCGACGCGCACCGCCAGCTGGCCGCTCAAATCTTTATGAATTTCACGTAACAGGGCATCGGTCATCTCCCAGCTAATACAAGCATCGGTGACGGAAACGCCATACTTCATTTCGCTGCGCGGCTGTTCGGAAGACTGATTACCCTCATGAATATTACTTTCAATCATTAAGCCAATGATTGAACGATTGCCATCTTTAATCTGCGCAACCACAGATTCGGCGACGGCTGGCTGGCGGCGATAATCTTTATTGGAGTTACCATGACTGCAATCTACCATCAGCGAAGGACGTAGTCCCGCCTGTTCCATCTCTTTTTCACACTGAGCGACATCTGCCGGGCTATAGTTTGGCGCTTTGCCGCCACGCAAAATCACATGGCCATGCGGATTTCCCTGGGTTTGCAATAACGCAACCTGACCGGCCTGGTTAATGCCAACAAAACGATGAGGTTGCGCAGCGGCGCGCATGGCGTTAATCGCTGTCGCCAGGCTGCCATCCGTGCCGTTTTTAAAGCCGACCGGCATAGAAAGACCAGACGCCATTTCGCGGTGGGTTTGCGATTCGGTTGTGCGCGCGCCTATCGCCGACCAGCTAAACAGATCGCCCAGGTATTGCGGGCTGTTCGGATCCAACGCTTCGGTCGCCAATGGCAACCCCATATTCACCAGTTCCACCAGTAGCTGACGCGCTATTTTCAACCCGGCTTCCACATCAAATGAGCCATCCATGTGAGGATCGTTAATCAGCCCTTTCCAGCCGACGGTAGTTCGCGGCTTTTCAAAATAGACGCGCATTACCAGATAGAGGCTATCGCTGACCTCTGCGGCAAGGGCTTTAAATCGACGGGCATATTCCAGAGCGGTTTCAGGATCGTGAATAGAACAAGGACCGCATACCACCAACAGACGCGGATCGCGCCCGGCAATAATGTCAGAAATGATTCCCCGGGACTGCGCTATCTGCGCTTCCTGCGCCAGGCTCAACGGAAAGGCCGCTTTAAGCTGCTCCGGCGTCATTAATACCTGTTCATCGGTGATACGTACGTTATTCAGCGCGTCTTTTTGCATGATGGCGATCCTGTCTTTTCTTGTTTGCGATAGTTGATCCTCCACGAGGATGTTTAAACCATACCACAAAAAGTAAAGATTTCAATCCATATTACGTAAAATAAACTTTACATCATGCGCAATCGTCGATTAACCCCCTCCATTTCGTATCAAAAACTTTACACAACAAGTGAATTATTTTATTCCCAGCCTCAGAAAAACGGTAAAATGAGCGATGCTCGCTATTTTTTGATTATTTTTTTCCGCACACATATTTTTACTTTCTGATATAGGTTGATTAATACCATTATCACAAGAATTTAATATCAGGGACGCCACTTAAATTATTCATATTATCAATAAGACATAATGACGATATGGCAAAATAATGTTATTTTGCTACAAACAATCACGGATGTATTTTAATGCTTTACGACTGAAGATGGTGGGGACTTGTTAATGCGTTTTTCTCACCGATTTATCCTTCTGTTATCGCTATTATTAGCAAGCTTGCCTCTGTATGCTCAACGCGTCACGGAAGAAGAGAAATCCGTACGCGCCATCGTCTCCGGTATCGTCAGTTATACACACTGGCCAGCGTTATCCGGGCCGCCAAGGCTATGCATATTTTCATCTGCGCGTTTTGTCAGGGTACTTAGCGAAGAGGCTGATTGGGCTTTCCCTTATCAACCGCTTGTCATCCGTACCACACAAGAAGCCCTGAGCGCCCGCTGTGATGGTTTTTACTTTGGCAATGAATCGCCAGCTTATCAGGTGGAGTTAACGCGTCATTATCCAGTTAATGCCTTGTTATTAATTGCCGAGCAAAATACCGAATGTATTATTGGCAGCGCATTTTGTCTGATCATTAACAATGATGAAGTCAAATTTTCCGTCAACCTGGACTCCCTCTCGCATAGCGGCGTGAGAGTAAATCCAGAAGTATTAATGCTTGCACGGAATCAAAAGCATGAATAAGGAATTTTCTCTGTCCAGACCAACATTTAAACGCACACTACGGCGGATTAGTATAATCAGCGTGCTGCTTACAATGACATTGATCTGGCTATTAATTTGCGTTGCGTCTGTCCTTACGCTCAAACAGTATGCGCAAAAAAATCTCGATTTGACCGCCGCCACAATGGCCCATAGCCTTGAAGCGGCACTGGTATTTTCCGATAACGCGGCCGCAGCGGAAACGCTCGCCACACTGGGACGCCAGGGACAATTTTCAGCGGCGGAGGTCCGCGATAAAAATGGCCGTACTATCGCCTCATGGCGCTATGATGCGCGAGCCGCAGACGATAAGCTCATCGGCTTAATTAGCCACTGGCTTTTTCCATTGCCGGTATCACAACCCATCTGGCACAACGGCAGGGCCATCGGCGAAGTACGGCTTGTCGCCCGCGACAGCCTTATTGGTCATTTTATCTGGCTATCGCTGGCAGTGCTGACAGGATGTATTCTGCTGGCATCCGGCATTGCCCTGCTGCTCACGCGTTATTTGCACAATGGCGTTGTGGATGCGCTGCAAAATATTACTGAAGTTGTACACGACGTTCGCACTAACCGAAATTTTTCACGCCGGGTACCTGATGAGCGTATTGCGGAATTTCACCTGTTTGCGCAGGATTTCAATAGCCTTCTGGATGAGATGGAAGAATGGCAGCTACGGCTTCAGGCTAAAAATGCCCAGTTACTACGTACCGCGCTGCACGATCCGCTGACGGGGCTTGCCAATCGCGCGGCATTTCGCAGCTGTATTAACGCGCTGATGAAGGACAATTCCGCTCGTAGCAGTTCGGCATTGTTATTTCTGGATGGCGATAACTTTAAATATATTAATGATACCTGGGGACATGCGGCAGGCGACCGCGTACTTATAGAGGTTGCCAAAAGATTAGCGGAATTCGGCGGTAGCCGTTATCAAACTTACCGACTCGGCGGCGATGAATTTGCGATGGTGCTTTACGATGTACATTCGGAGTATGAAGTACAACGTATTTGCGCAGCGCTATCCCAGGCGTTTAATCGACCTTTTGAACTGCATAACGGCCAGCGGATAACGATGACCCTGAGTATTGGCTTTGCGCTGACATGGGAACATGCCACTGCCGAAAAACTACAAGAACTGGCCGATCGAAATATGTATCAGGCTAAACACCGGCGTGCGGAACGCTCGCTAAATTAAGGAACGGGCCTGGCCGTTTCTGACTCAGCGTTGAGACCACAGACCCAGCCTAATCATGCAACCGTCCATGGCGTGGAGCAACCCCATAAAAAAGGGGCCAGCGTAATGCCAGCCCCTTCTTTTCTACAAGCTTTCGGATGTTGCGAAAGCGCGTTCTTAGTTAAGACGCTCTTTGATACGAGCCGCTTTACCAGTACGCTCACGCAGGTAGTACAGTTTAGCTTTACGAACAGCACCACGACGTTTAACAGCAATGCTGTCAACTACCGGAGAGTGAGTCTGGAAGACACGCTCAACGCCTTCGCCGTTGGAAATTTTACGAACAGTGAATGCAGAGTGCAGACCGCGGTTACGAATAGCGATAACCACGCCCTCGAATGCCTGCAGACGTTTCTTGGTACCTTCAACAACCCATACTTTCACTTCCACGGTATCGCCCGGACGGAAGGAAGGTACGTTCTGCTTCATCTGCTCTTGTTCAAGTTGCTTAATAATGTTGCTCATAATTTAATCTCTTATCCTGGGTAAACTGATATTCGGGGGCCTATGCCATCCCATCATGTTTATGCTGCTGTTGTGCGTGTTCTGTTTTGAACTCCGCCAGCAACCTTGCTTGCTCTTCAGTCAGAGCCAGGTTTTCCAGAAGTTCAGGTCTTCTAAGCCAGGTTCGGCCCAGCGACTGTTTCAAGCGCCAGCGACGTATCTCGGCATGGTTTCCCGACAGCAATACTGGCGGTACTTCCATCCCCTCTAACACTTCAGGGCGCGTATAGTGCGGACAATCCAGCAACCCATCAGCAAACGAATCTTCGATTGCTGATGCCTCATGCCCCAGAACCCCCGGTATAAACCGGGCGACGGAGTCAATCAGAGTCATTGCCGGTAGTTCGCCACCGCTGAGAACGTAATCGCCAATTGACCATTCTTCGTCAATTTCGGTCTGAATTACGCGCTCATCTACGCCTTCGTAGCGACCACACACCAGAATAAGCTTCTGATTCGTGGCCAGCTCGCTAACGCCCGCTTGATCAAGCTTGCGTCCCTGAGGCGACAGATAAATCACTTTAGCACCTTCACCTGCCGCGGCTTTTGCTGCGTGAATGGCGTCCCGCAAGGGTTGCACCATCATTAACATCCCCGGTCCGCCGCCGTAAGGACGGTCGTCCACGGTACGGTGCCGGTCATGCGCGAAGTCGCGAGGACTCCAGCTTTGGATGTTCAGCAGGCCTTTTTTTACTGCCCGGCCAGTTACCCCGTAATCGGTAATTGCGCGGAACATTTCAGGAAACAGGCTAACGATGCCAATAAACACAAGCCAATCCCCATAACGCCATTTATTACCGTTTATTCGGTGGTTTAAAAACCAGGATCCCAGTCTACTTCGATAGTACGAGTAGCGAGATCGACTTTCTTGATAACCTGCCCATCGAGGAACGGTACTAGTCGTTCCTTGATACCAAATGCATCTTTCAGGTTCGCCTTAATGACGAGAACGTCATTCGACCCGGTTTCCATCATGTCGATAACTTTACCGAGATCGTAGCCTTCAGCGGTGACTACCTGGCAACCCATCAGGTCTTTCCAGTAATAGTCTCCCTCCTCAAGCGCAGGAAGTTGCGAGGAATCCACGACAATTTCGCAATTGGTCAGAAGATTCGCGGCATCTCGATCGTCAACGCCTTTCAGCTTGATGATCAGATCCTGATTGTGGTGCTTCCAGCTTTCCAGCTGTACCTGCTGCCACTGACCCGCCTTCTGGATAAACCAGGGCTGATAGTCAAAAATGCTTTCGGCGTCTTCAGTGGAGGAAAACACTCTGAGCCAACCACGGATACCGTATGAAGAACCCATTTTCCCCAGTACAACCGGTTCAGCGGGTACTTGTGCGGCGAGTTGCTTGCTCATCATGACCACCGTGACAGATTAAGCTGCTTTTTTTACTTCTTTGATCAGCGCCGCAACGCGATCGGAAATGGTTGCGCCCTGGCCAACCCAGTGAGCGATGCGATCCAGATCCAGGCGGGTGCCTTCTTCTTTTTCGCTAGCGATTGGGTTGAAGAAACCAACGCGCTCAATGAAGCGACCGTTGCGTGCATTACGGCTGTCGGTGACAACAACCTGGTAGAACGGACGCTTTTTAGCGCCGTGACGAGCTAAACGAATAGTTACCATAACATCCTCTTGTGTGAATAAAACAACCGGGCCCCATCGAGGAACGGAGCCCGGCGTCATATTAAAAGCCCGAAAATTTTACTGATTTCTGGGAGAATTGCAATCAACAGTTAATAACTCTGCTGTAGAAGGCCGTCGGCGGCGCAGCGAGTTCGGTGCCGGCGTGCGCGCAGCCACCGCAGCGTACACGCAGTACGTGAGGATGGCGAGCACACCCCGGTGCCGAAATAGCAAGTGAGCCAGGCCGGGAAATTAGCGACCCGGGAAGCCTGGCGGCATCATCCCCTTCATACTGCGCATCATCTTCTCCATCCCGCCCTTCTTCATCTTCTTCATCATGCGCTGCATGTCGTCGAACTGTTTCAGAAGGCGGTTAACGTCCTGCACCTGCATCCCACAGCCCTGCGCGATACGACGCTTGCGGGAACCTTTGATGATTTCCGGCTTCGCGCGCTCTTTCAGCGTCATCGAATTGATGATCGCTTCCATACGCACCAGCACCTTGTCATCCATCTGCGATTTAACGTTGTCCGGAATCTGCCCCATGCCCGGTAATTTGCCCATCAGACTGGCCATACCGCCCATGTTTTTCATCTGTTTGAGCTGTTCCAGGAAGTCGTTCAGGTCGAAACCGTCGCCTTTCTTCAGTTTAGTCGCCAGCTTTTCAGCCTGTGCGCGGTCAACTTTGCTTTCGATATCTTCGATAAGAGACAGTACGTCGCCCATACCGAGAATACGCGAGGCGATACGATCCGGGTGGAACGGTTCCAGCGCGTCGGTTTTCTCGCCGACACCGAGGAATTTAATCGGCTTGCCGGTGATATGACGAATAGAGAGCGCCGCACCGCCACGAGCATCACCATCAACTTTGGTCAGCACCACGCCGGTTAACGGCAGCGCTTCGTTAAAGGCTTTTGCGGTATTCGCCGCATCCTGACCGGTCATCGCATCGACGACAAACAGCGTTTCTACTGGCTTGATAGAAGCGTGGACCTGTTTGATTTCGTCCATCATCGCTTCGTCAACGTGCAGACGACCGGCGGTATCCACCAGCAGCACGTCGTAGAATTTGAGCTTCGCTTCTTTCAGCGCGGCGTTGACGATATCAACCGGTTTCTGGCCGACATCAGACGGGAAGAAATCCACGCCAACCTGTTCAGCCAGCGTTTCGAGCTGTTTGATCGCCGCCGGGCGATAGACGTCGGCAGAGACGACCAGCACTTTCTTCTTGTGCTTCTCGCGCAAGAATTTACCCAACTTACCGACGCTGGTGGTTTTACCCGCCCCCTGCAGACCCGCCATCAATACTACGGCTGGCGGCTGCGCAGCTAAATTCAGCGTCTGGTTCTCTTCGCCCATCGCCGCAACCAGTTCGCTACGGACAATCTTGACGAACTCCTGCCCTGGGGTCAGGCTCTTGTTAACTTCATGACCAACCGCTTTCTCTTTTACGCGATTGATGAACTCACGCACTACCGGCAGCGCAACGTCAGCCTCCAGCAGCGCCATGCGCACTTCGCGCAGCGTCTCTTTAACGTTGTCTTCAGTAAGGCGCCCACGGCCACTGATATTGCGCAGCGTGCGCGACAAACGATCGGTTAAATTATCAAACATTGTCTCTCGCCTGGGGTGGAAACGGTTGGTCGCCGCAGCGACACAGTTACATAATTTCGCCACAGTATACCATGAAGCCGTCTTTGTTGTTATGCAACGGTTGGAGCTGCGGTCACGTAACGCTATACTGCTTCTCTTTCTCACTGGTCAACTGTCGACACAACTATGCCCGTTTTTGCTTTACTTGCCCTTGTCGCCTACTCCTTCAGCCTCGCGCTGATCGTTCCCGGACTGTTGCAAAAAAACAGCGGCTGGCGGCGTATGGCTATTCTTTCTGCGGTCATCGCGCTGGTGTGCCATGCTGTCGCGCTGGAATCGCGTATTCTGCCCGGCGGCGACAGTGGACAAAACCTGAGCCTGCTGAATGTCGGTTCGCTGGTCAGTCTGATGATCTGCACGGTGATGACCATTGTCGCGTCGCGTAATCGCGGCTGGCTACTTCTGCCCATTGTCTATGCTTTTGCGCTGATTAACCTGGCCTTCGCCACGTTCATGCCTAATGAATATATTACGCATCTGGAAGCGACCCCAGGCATGATGGTGCACATCGGTCTGTCGCTTTTCTCTTACGCGACGCTGATAATCGCCGCGCTGTATGCGCTACAACTGGCGTGGATCGACTATCAGTTGAAGAACAAAAAGCTGGCGTTTAGTAATGAAATGCCGCCATTGATGAGCATTGAGCGCAAAATGTTTCATATCACGCAGATTGGCGTCGTACTGCTGACCCTTACTCTGTGTACCGGCCTGTTTTACATGCATAACCTGTTCAGTACTGAAAATATTGATAAAGCCGTGCTCTCTATTGTGGCATGGTTTGTCTATATCGTTCTGCTGTGGGGGCATTACCATGAGGGCTGGCGGGGTCGGCGGGTCGTGTGGTTTAACGTCGCAGGCGCGGGTATTCTGACGCTGGCCTATTTTGGTAGCCGCATATTACAGCAATTTGTAAGCTAAGCTTTTAAAGGAGTTTCCCCTGGAACACATCTCCACCACCACGCTGATTATCATATTAATCATCATGGTGGTCATCTCGGCCTATTTTTCCGGTTCCGAAACTGGAATGATGACGCTAAACCGTTACCGTTTACGCCATATGGCGAAGCAAGGTAATCGCTCGGCAAAACGGGTAGAAAAATTACTGCGTAAACCCGACCGACTGATAAGCCTGGTGCTGATCGGCAATAACCTGGTCAACATTCTTGCCTCGGCGCTCGGCACGATTGTGGGTATGCGGCTTTACGGCGACGCTGGCGTGGCTATCGCCACCGGGGTACTGACGTTTGTCGTGTTAGTTTTTGCCGAAGTCCTGCCCAAAACTATCGCCGCGCTCTATCCGGAAAAAGTGGCCTATCCCAGCAGCTTCCTGCTGGCGCCGTTACAGATACTGATGATGCCGCTGGTGTGGTTACTTAACACCATCACCCGCCTGCTGATGCGTCTGATGGGAATTAAAACGGACATCGTGGTTAGCGGGTCGTTAAGCAAAGAGGAATTACGCACTATCGTGCATGAATCCCGTTCGCAAATCTCTCGCCGCAATCAGGATATGCTGCTGTCGGTTCTCGACCTGGAAAAGGTCAGCGTGGATGACATCATGGTGCCGCGTAATGAAATTATCGGGATCGATATCAATGACGACTGGAAGTCTATCGAGCGGCAGCTCACCCACTCGCCACACGGACGCATTGTGCTCTATCGCGATTCGCTGGATGACGCCATCAGTATGCTGCGCGTGCGTGAAGCCTGGCGGTTAATGGCCGAGAAAAAAGAGTTCACCAAAGAGATGATGCTGCGCGCCGCCGATGAAATCTATTACGTCCCGGAAGGTACGCCGCTCAGTACACAACTGATTAAATTTCAGCGCAATAAAAAGAAAGTCGGACTGGTCGTCAACGAATATGGCGATATCCAGGGGCTGGTCACCGTGGAAGATATTCTCGAGGAGATCGTTGGCGACTTCACCACATCGATGTCGCCGACCCTGGCGGAAGAGGTCACGCCGCAAAACGACGGTTCGGTCATTATTGACGGTACCGCCAACGTCCGGGAAATCAATAAAGCGTTTAACTGGCACCTGCCGGAAGACGACGCGCGCACCGTCAACGGGGTGATTCTGGAGGCTCTGGAGGAAATTCCGGTTGCTGGCACGCGCGTGCGCATTGAGCAGTACGATATCGATATTCTCGATGTACAGGAAAATATGATTAAGCAGGTAAAGGTTGTACCGGTAAAGCCGCTGCGCGAGAGTGTGGCGGAGTAACACAATGGCGAACTCCGGTTCGCCTTTTTTATCGCCGTCTTTTAAGATTCCATCAATTCCTGCCATTTACTTAACAATGCAATAATGTCTTTTCAGGCATTCAGAAAGGATATTGATGTTATGTCAGAAGATTATGTAATTGAATGGGATAAGAATTTTGCAGACGACCTCAACGTCGTCGCCAACGTTTTTTTATCACACAACCCAACCTTATGGCCCACTATTTTCTCTCAACTTTCGACGCAACCTGAAATCTTTGAAGACGAAGATGAAGACGAATATGGGTTGCAGGACGTCCTGGATTGTAGCGGTGGCGATCTCGGAAATAACGAGCTGGCACAGGCATTTTTACAAGTTCTACGCGGCGAAAGATTTATTCACCTCGTTGACTGGAAAGGTGAAGATGAAGAAGGCGAACTGGCTAATTTTGCCGCAGATCGCTTTTATGAACTCACAAAAAACCTGACGAATTCTGAGGAATTAAGAAATCTTCTTGTCGAAATAACCCAAGAGGATGAAATCTCCGATGTCTGTGAAGCCGGAGACCGTTACCTTGACGAGATCTTTGAACGCATCCAGACCGAACTCAATAAGAGGGGCTTCCAGATTTTTGATCTGAATGAAGGATCTGACACCTATAATGTGGTCGTTCTGCCAATGAGCGAATATAAAAAAATAGAGGACTTCAACACGCCGTGGCTGGAAGTGCAGGATTTTTTAAGCTAAAAAAATGGCCGACTTTACATCGGCCATCAGACTTTTACTTCGCCTTCGCTACAGTCACCATCGCCGCGCGAATGGTACGACCGTTCAGCGTATAGCCTTTCTGCATAATACCCAGCACATTGCCTGCCGGAACCTCTTCCGACTCCACCATCGCAATCGCCTGATGCACGTTCGGGTCCAGCGGCACGTTGGTCTCAGCAATCACTTCCACGCCGAACTTACGCACCACATCCAGCATAGACTTCAGCGTCAGCTCAATCCCTTCGACCATTGCCGCCATATCCGGATTGGCTTTGTCTGCGACTTCCAGCGCGCGATCCAGGCTATCGATGACCGGCAGCAATTCGTTGACGAACTTCTCGAGAGCGAATTTATGCGCTTTTTCGATATCCTGTTCAGTACGACGGCGCAGGTTTTCCATTTCCGCTTTGATGCGCAACACGGTGTCGCGTTCGCGAGTCTGGGCTTCTGCAAGCTGAACTTCCAGATTCGCAATTTTTTCATCGCGCGGATCCACCTGCTCAGCAGAATCGTTTGGTTCAACTGCCTCAACCTCTTCGTGCTGATCCATGATAATTTCTTCCGGGGCTTGCCCCTCAGGCGTTTTCTGTTCTTTACTACTCATGAATTTCTCCGCGTTTTTTTTCGCATTCATCTCGCTAACTTCGCTTATTATGGGGATCAGATTCAGGGTTTCAAGGGAAGTACTCACATTGTCATCAATCTTCGCTACAAGGACCTCAGAAAAATGAATAATCATTTCAAGTGTATCGGCATTGTGGGGCATCCGCGTCATCCCACCGCACTCACGACACATGAAATGCTCTACCGTTGGCTATGCGCTCAGGGTTATGAGGTCATTGTGGAGCAACAAATCGCCCACGAATTACAGCTAAAAAATGTGCCAACCGGCACGCTGGCGGAAATTGGTCAACAGGCGGATCTGGCGGTAGTCGTGGGCGGCGACGGCAATATGCTTGGCGCAGCGCGTACGCTGGCGCGTTATAACATCAATGTGATTGGCATTAACCGCGGTAATCTTGGCTTCCTGACCGATCTCGATCCGGACAACGCCCTGCAACAATTATCTGATGTGCTGGAAGGACGCTATATCTCCGAAAAACGTTTTCTGCTGGAAGCGCAGGTCTGCCAACAGGACCGCCAGAAGCGTATCAGCACAGCCATTAATGAAGTGGTGCTGCATCCGGGAAAGGTGGCGCATATGATCGAATTCGAGGTTTATATTGATGAAACCTTCGCTTTTTCACAGCGATCTGATGGTCTGATCATTTCTACGCCGACCGGCTCCACCGCCTATTCGCTCTCCGCAGGCGGCCCTATTCTGACCCCTTCACTGGATGCCATCACCCTGGTGCCGATGTTCCCGCATACCTTGTCGGCGCGCCCGTTAGTCATTAACAGCAGTAGCACGATTCGTTTGCGTTTTTCGCATCGCCGTAGCGATCTGGAAATTAGCTGCGACAGCCAGATAGCCCTGCCTATTCAGGAAGGAGAAGATGTGCTGATTCGCCGCTGCGACTACCATCTCAACCTGATACATCCCAAAGACTACAGCTATTTCAATACATTAAGCACAAAACTCGGCTGGTCAAAAAAATTATTCTAATTTTACGTTAGCCTCTTTACTGTATAAAAAACCAGTTTATACTGTATTTAATTACAGTTATGGTTTTTCATACAGGAAAACAGCTATGTTGGCGCAACTGACCATCAGCAATTTTGCTATCGTTCGCGAGCTTGAGATCGATTTTCAGAGCGGAATGACCGTCATTACTGGTGAAACCGGCGCGGGTAAATCTATTGCGATTGATGCCCTGGGTCTGTGTCTGGGCGGTCGCGCTGAGGCCGATATGGTCCGCACCGGAGCGACCCGCGCCGATTTGTGTGCCCGCTTTGCGCTGAAAGACACGCCTGCGGCATTGCGCTGGCTGGAAGAAAACCAGCTTGAAGAAGGTCGCGAATGCTTACTTCGCCGCGTTATCAGCAGCGATGGCCGCTCACGGGGCTTTATTAACGGCACCGCTGTGCCCCTGTCTCAATTGCGCGAGCTCGGTCAGTTGCTGATTCAAATTCATGGTCAACATGCGCACCAGCAGCTTACCAAACCCGAACAGCAAAAATCGCTGCTGGATAGCTATGCCAACGAAGCCGCTTTAGCGCAGCAGATGGCTGCCCGCTACCAATTATGGCATCAAAGCTGCCGCGATCTTGCCCATCACCAGCAACAAAGCCAGGAACGCGCCGCGCGCGCAGAACTGCTGCAATATCAGTTAAAAGAGTTGAACGACTTTAATCCGCAGGCCGGTGAATTCGAGCAAATTGACGAAGAGTACAAACGGCTGGCCAACAGCGGGCAGTTGCTTACGACCAGCCAGAACGCTCTGGCGCTACTCGCGGACGGCGAAGACGTTAACCTGCAAAGCCAGTTATATAGCGCAAAACAACTGGTTAGCGAGCTGGTAGGTATGGACAGCAAGCTTTCCGGCATCCTGGATATGCTGGAAGAAGCCACTATCCAACTCACCGAAGCCAGCGATGAATTACGCCACTATTGCGAGCGTCTGGATTTAGACCCCAATCGCCTGTTTGAGCTTGAACAGCGCATCGCTAAACAAATTTCGCTGGCGCGAAAACATCACGTCAGCCCGGAAGCGCTGCCGCAGCTTTATCAGTCACTGCTCGAAGAACAGCAGCAGCTCGACGATCAGGCCGATTCGCTGGAAACGCTAACGCTGGCGGTTAATAAGCATCACCAACAAGCGCTGGAAACGGCGCAAGCGCTGCATCAACAGCGTCAGTTTTACGCCCAGGAGCTGGGGCAGTTGATCACTGAAAGTATGCATTTACTTTCGATGCCGCACGGTCTGTTTACTATCGACGTGAAATTTGATGAGCATCATCTGAGCAACGACGGCGCCGATCGCGTGGAGTTTAAAGTGACGACAAACCCGGGTCAGCCGCTGCAGCCTATCGCTAAAGTCGCGTCTGGCGGTGAACTGTCGCGCATTGCGCTGGCTATTCAGGTGATTACCGCGCGCAAAATGGAAACGCCGGCGCTAATTTTTGACGAGGTCGATGTTGGCATCAGCGGCCCAACCGCCGCCGTGGTCGGTAAACTCCTGCGTCAGCTTGGCGAATCCACTCAGGTGATGTGCGTCACTCACCTGCCACAGGTAGCCGGGTGCGGTCACCAGCACTTCTTTGTCAGTAAAGAAACAGACGGGGCAATGACCGAAACCCATATGCAACCGTTGGATAAACGTGCGCGTTTACAGGAACTGGCCCGCCTGTTGGGAGGAAGTGAAGTTACGCGTAATACGCTGGCAAACGCAAAAGAACTGCTGGCGGCGTAAACTTTTTTATCTCCCGAAGGTCTGAGTTCACAACAAAAACGCCGTAAGACCCGACAGCAAAAGGTTTTAAAGTGATGAAAGGTCTATTATCATCGGCATATTAATATGAGCCACGTACTGCTCAGGCCCGAAAAGGAACCCAATCACTATGCGCTGTAAAACGCTGACTGCTGCCGCAGCAGTACTCCTGATGTTGACCGCAGGCTGTTCCACTCTGGAGCGAGTGGTTTACCGACCTGACATCAATCAGGGGAACTATCTTACACCTACGGATGTCGCCAAAGTGCGTGTTGGTATGACGCAACAACAGGTTGCGTATGCTTTAGGCACGCCGATGATGACCGATCCTTTTGGTACGAACACCTGGTTTTATGTCTTCCGCCAGCAGCCAGGACATGAGAACGTGACGCAGCAGACTCTGACGCTCACCTTTAACAGCAGCGGCGTGTTAACCAATATTGATAACAAACCGGCGTTGACGAAGTAATTTTGTGATACCGCCTGATGAGGTTACGTTCATCAGGCCTGCAAACCTCTCCCCCGCCATTTGGTACGAATTTGCCTGATGGCGCTACGTTTATCTGGCTTACAGGCACGCCTGTGCTTCAGGTGTGGTACGGCTTCCACACCGTTATCCGGCAAAAGAGGCTAATTATCTGCCAGCCGATTTTTCGGCGCGCTGGCGGCGTAACGCTTTTGGATCGGCGATTAAGGGACGGTAAATTTCAACCCGATCGCCATCCTGCACCGTATCGGTGAGTTTTACCGGACGACTGTAGATACCTACTTTATTTTTCGCCAGATCGATATCCGTGCGCAATTCCAGCAAGCCGGAAGCGCGAATCGCCTCTTCGACCGTCGCGCCCTCCTCCAGCGTTACGCGCTGCAAATACTGCTTTTCCGGCAGCGCATAAGCCACTTCAACCACAAGTTTATCCGGCACGGTAAACCTCTTTGGCGCGAACCGTAAACGCCTGCACCATGTTGGACGCTAACTCTTTGAATATACGACCAAACGCCAGCTCAATGAGTTTATTGGTAAACTCAAAATCAAGCTGAAACTCAATGCGGCACGCCTCGGGGCTGAGCGGGGTAAATTTCCAGCCGCCGATCAGCTTTTTAAAGGGGCCATCCACCAGATGCATCAGAATACTCTGGTTACGCGTTAGCTGATTACGCGTCGTAAACGTCTTGCTGATACCCGCCTTCGACACGTCAACAGCCGCCGTCATCTGTGCTGGCGATGACTCCAGGACGCGACTACCAACACACCCAGGCAAAAACTGGGGATACGATTGCACGTCATTCACTAACTGATACATCTGTTCCGCACTGTAGGGGACTAAAGCAGTCCGACTAATCTGAGGCATAGCAATTCCCATCAACATAAATCGTGTAAATAATACCACTTATCAGCGAGTAAAAAAAATGCTGTCCCCAACCGTCATGCCTTAATTGTGCGTGCATAGCCCAACTCATGCTAAGATAGATTTTTGCACCTCATCAGGACGTAATGGGGTGTTTTCGATATCAGATTACCTATGAATTCACGACACTTATGACGAAGAAAAAAGCACATAAACCGGGCTCAGCCACCATCGCGCTGAATAAGCGCGCCCGGCACGAATACTTTATCGAAGAAGAGTTCGAGGCTGGTCTCGCCCTGCAAGGCTGGGAAGTAAAATCTCTGCGCGCAGGAAAAGCCAATATCGGCGACAGTTACGTTATCCTCAAAGATGGCGAGGCCTGGCTGTTTGGCGCAAACTTTACGCCGATGGCGGTCGCCTCGACACATGTCGTATGCGACCCAACCCGAACCCGCAAACTGTTGTTAAATCAGCGTGAGCTTGATTCACTGTATGGCCGTATTAATCGTGAAGGTTATACTGTCGTCGCGCTTTCTCTGTACTGGAAAAATGCCTGGTGCAAAGTGAAGATCGGCGTGGCGAAAGGTAAAAAACAACATGATAAACGTTCCGATCTTAAAGAACGTGAGTGGCAACTGGATAAAGCACGCATTATGAAAAATGCAGGCCGATAATAGACATTTTTTGTGACCAGCTTCTCAGTATGAAGCTGGTCAATGTTCATATCTCATGCATGCCTCGAAAATATATTCTCTGTGTCTGACGCTTATCAATAGCAATAAATACCACAACAAGAATATATTCTTCGTTTAAAAAATTTTTATAGCCTAATAACACAATACTTCAAATGATTTTTATAAAATTTAATATTGCTGAATACCTTCACAAAAGGTATTGTTTTTATGTTAAAAAAGAAAAAGAAGAAGAAATTAAAATTCATTATAAAACATAAAGATAAATAAAAAACTATCATGCGTTGTTAGCCTGCCCCACCTCTCCTTAACACAAACTCCGTTATATTTCAGACGCACTAACATCTTTATCAATAGATCTTAATTTGCAGAAAGATTTTTTTCTGACTATATCATCTAATACGAAAGCACTAGTCAGGCACAAAAAACAAAGGATTATTCGGCGAGAAAACCAGACCTTCACCTACGCTCATAAAAAAGAATATGGCTACGGAAATTCATCTCTCATGATGAACGGGAAGGCTCGTCTACGCATTTTGCCCTGAACGTCGTGCCCGTTAATTAATACACAGAGCAAATCCATCAGGAGCTAATTTATGCGTCTACTCGCCGTGGTTTCGAAATTGACTGGCGTCTCCACCACTGTGGAATCCTCAGCGGTCACTCTTAACGCCCCGTCAATTGTTAAATTATCAGTGGCCCGGGAGGAAATTAGTCAACTTACGCGCATTAATCAGGATCTGGTGGTGACGCTCCATTCCGGCGAAACGATCACGATTAAAAACTTTTACGTTACCAACGATCTGGGCGCAAGCCAGCTGGTACTGGCGGAAAACGATGGCACGTTATGGTGGGTAGAAAATCCGCAAGCCGGGCTACATTTTGAACAAATCGCTGATATTAATGAACTGCTGGTCACTTCCGGCGCTTCCCATGAAGCAGGCGGCGCCGTTTGGCCGTGGGTACTGGCTGGCGCGGTGGCGGCTGGCGGCATTGCCGCTATCGCGTCTTCCGGCGGCGGCGATTCCCACCATCATTCGGATGGCGATAATCCGCCCCCCGATAACACCAATCCTGACGGTAATCCCCCTGATAACAGCAATCCCGGCGGCAGTACCCCCAACGGCAATACTCCAGGTAGCAGTAATCCTGTAGATACTACCCCGCCTCTCGCTCCCGGCGAATTATTGATTTCAGCGGACGGAAAAACGGTAAGCGGGCAAGCCGAAGCGGGCAGTACCATTACCATCAAAGATCCCTCAGGCAACGTCGTTGGCGAGGGCAAAGCGGATAGCGACGGTAAATTTAGTATTGATCTGACAGCACCACAGATTAGCGGCGAACAACTTACCGTGACCGCGACTGACGATGCCGGCAATACCGGCCCATCCGCAACCATCGATGCGCCCAACATTCCTCTCCCCGATACACCAGCTATCACCGCCGCTATCGATGATGCCGCTCCCCTCACCAGCACGCTGAGCAATAACCAGTTTACGAACGACAATACCCCCACTCTGGAGGGCACCGGCAGCGCAGGCACAGTCATCCATATTTACGCCAATGGTCAGGAAATAGGCTCAACAACGGTTGATACCAGCGGAAACTGGCATTTTGCCATTACCAGCGCGCTAGCGGATGGGGAAAATCATTTCACCGCCATTGCGACTAACGTGAAAGGCGAAAGTAGCGAATCAGCCCGCTTTACGCTGACTATCGACACACTCATCCCCGATGCCCCACGTGTTGAACTGATTGCCGATAACACCGGTTTGCTCACCGGGCCGCTACAGAATAATGACCGAACTGACGAGGCAAAACCGCTATTTTCCGGGCAGGGAGAGGCAGGCAATACCATCACGATTAAAGAGGGTTCAACCGTTATCGGCAGCGCTACCGTAGACGAAAATGGACGCTGGACCTTTACGCCGACTACGCCGTTAAGCGATGGCGAACATACCTTTACCGTCGAACAAAGCGACAAAGCCGGAAACACGAGCCGCGTGACGACAACGCCTACTATCATTGTGGACACCACGCCGCCTGACGCCGCTATCATTGATAATGTTGCGAAAGACGGCACAACCGTTAGCGGCACCGCTGAAGCTGGCAGTACTGTGTCGATCTATGACCCGGCGGGAAATTACCTGGGCTCCACGATTACCGGAGAAAATAACCACTTCAGCATCACGCTGAATCCGGCTCAGACCCACGGCGAGCGTCTGGAAGCGCGTATTCAGGACGCCGTCGGTAACATCGGCCCCGCCACGGAGTTTACCGCTTCTGACTCACAGTATCCTGCCCAGCCGACTATCCTTACCGTGACGGATGACGCTGGCGCCGTTACCGGGCTGCTGAAAAATGGCGATGCCACAGATGATAACCGCCCAACCCTCAGCGGTACTGCTGAACCAGGCAGTACGATATCGATTAACGATAATGGCTTTCCTGTAGCGACCTTTCCGCCCATTGTCGCTGACGCTGACGGCAAATGGAGCTTTACCCCCTCGCTGGCGCTTGCCGATGGCGACCATGTCTTTACCGCTACCGCGACCAACGATCGCGGCACCAGCGGGCAGTCCGTCTCCTTTACCATTGATATCGACACGCAGCCGCCGGTGCTGGAAGGCCTGGCGGTTAGCGACGTCGGCGACAGACTCACCGGCACTACGGAAGCTGGCAGTACTGTGGTTATCAAAGACAGCCTGGGAAATACGCTCGGGAGTGGAACGGCAGGCGACGACGGTACCTTCTCAATAGGTATTAGCCCGGCGAAAATTAACGGCGAAACATTAAGCATTAGCGTTACCGATAAAGCCGCGAATAGCGGTCCGGTAGAAACGCTGAACGCGCCGGATAAAACTGCGCCTGCGGCACCGGACGGTCTTACCGTGGCGACCGACGGTCTGTCCGTAAGCGGTCAGGCGGAAGCCGGGGCAACGGTCACTATCCGCGACAGTAGCAACACCGTACTTGGCAGCGCCGTCGCTAATGGCAACGGACAATTTATCGTTCCGCTGAATACGGCGCAGACTAACGGCCAGGCGCTTATCGCTACCGCCACCGATGTCGCGAAAAACGAAAGCGCCGCCGCGACGGTTATCGCGCCGGACAGTACCGCGCCGGAAATGCCGAAAAACGTGGTAATTAGTGAGGATGGCACCAGTATCAGCGGCACCGCCGAACCGGGTAGCGCCATCACGATCGCCACGCCGGACGGCAAGCCGCTTGGCAGCGGCAAAGCAGATGGCGAAGGTCATTTTACCCTTCCCCTCGTCCCCGCACAGACCAACGGCGAACAGGTTACCGTCACCGCCACCGACAGCGCCAACAACGTCAGCCCGCCAACCACAGCGCAAGCGCCCGATATCACCGCCCCGGATAAGCCCATTATCACTCAGGTACTGGACGATGTTGAAAGCTTCACCGGGCCGCTGGTTAACGGACAAACCACCAACGACAACCGTCCCACCCTTAGCGGTACGGCGGAGGCCGGCGCGCGTGTCGAAGTCTTTGATAACGGCGTTTCACTGGGACTCGCCACGCTACAGCCCAACGGTGCCTGGACGTTTACGCCGTCGCAAAATTTAGGTGAAGGCGCGCATCGACTGACCGTAATCGCAACCGACGCTAAAGGCAATGCCAGTCAGGCCGCGTCATTCGACCTGGTGGTCGATACGCAATCGCCGCAGCAACCGGTAATCACCTTCATTACAGATGATGCGCCGGGTATTCTCGGTAGCGTCGCGCATCTGGGGCTCACTAACGACAGCACGCCAACGATTAATGGTACAGGTGAACCGGGTTCCACAGTACACCTGTATCAGAATGGCGCCCGGATAGCAGATATTATCGTCGGTAATTCCGGCGTCTGGAGCTACGCTTACACCACGGCCTCGCCACTGGCGGACGACACCTACACCTTTACCGTGACGGCCAGCGACAGTAACGGCAACACCACGCCTTTTTCGACCGATTTTACGATTACCATTGATACCCAGGCCCCTGCCGCCCCCGGCGTTATCGGCGTAGCTGACGGCGACGGAAATACGATTGATACCAATCAGATTACCCAGGAATCCCAGCCCCGGTTGAGCGGTAGCGGCACCGCAGGCGACACAATCATCCTTTACGATAATGGCAATGCCATAGGTCAGGCGCTGGTCGGCACGGACGGGCGCTGGCAGTTTACGCCGCCTGCCGCGCTGGGCGACGGCGACCACCATCTGACCGCTCGCGCCAACGATCCGGCGGGGAACGAAAGTCCCGAATCCATCAGCTTTACCCTACGCATCGATACCCAGGCGCCGGATGCGCCGCAGATCGTGTCAGCCGCCATCACCGGCGGAGAAGGCGAGGTGCTACTGGCAAACGGCAGTATTACCAATCAGCGTATGCCGACCCTCAGCGGCACCGGCGAACCCGGCACCATCATCACCCTGTACAATAACGGCGTAGAACTGGCTACCGTCCAGGTCAATCCACAGGGTAGCTGGACCTATCCGCTAACCCGTAATCTGAGCGAAGGGTTAAACATCCTGACGGCCACCGCCACGGATGCCGCAGGCAATAGTAGCCCGACCTCCGGCGTTTTCTCCGTTACCCTTGATACCCAGCCTCCAGCGCAGCCTGACGCGCCGCTAATCAGCGATAACGTCGCGCCGGTTATTGGCAACATCGGCAATAATGGCGCAACGAACGATACCACGCCGACCTTCAGCGGCACGGGAGAGATCGGCAGCACGATAATTCTCTACAATAATGGCAGTGAAATTGGTCGCACAACGGTAGGCGATAACGGTAGCTGGAACTTTACGCCTGCGGCACTGACGCCAGAAACCTATACCATTACCGTCACGGAAACCGATAGAGCGGGCAATATCAGTCCACCTTCCGCCTCAGTCACTTTTACGCTAGACACCACTGCGCCCGCCAATCCGGTTATCACTTTTGCCGAAGATAACGTCGGCGAAGTCCAGGATACTATTGTCAGCGGCGCAACCACTGACGACAATACACCGGTCATTCACGGCACTGGCGACATCGGCAGCATTATTACGCTCTATAATGGCAGCAGCGTTTTAGGCGTAGTCACCGTCGATGAGACCGGCACCTGGACGCTAGCGGTGACCAGCGCGCTGCCGGATGGCGTCTACACCCTGACTGCCATTGCCGCCGATGCCGCCGGAAACAGCAGCGGCGTATCGAACAGCTTTACCTTCACCGTCGACACCGTTCCGTTGCAGCCGCCCGTCGTCAATGAAATCCTTGACGATGTTGCGCCAGTGACCGGGCCATTAACCGATGGCGCCTTTACTAACGATCGGACGCTGACTATTAACGGCAGCGGCGAAAACGGCAGCACCGTCACGATTTACGACAATGGCGTGGCAATCGGGACGGCGCTCGTCACCGACGGGGTCTGGACATTCAATACGCCCGAATTATCAGAAGCCAGCCATGCGCTAACCTTCAGCGCGACTGACGATGCTGGAAATACCACGGCGCAAACCCAGCCGATCACTATTACCGTGGATATCACTGCCCCGCCCGCGCCAACGATCCAGACGGTGGACGACGATGGCACGCGCGTCGCCGGACTTGCCGATCCTTACGCTACCGTTGAAATTCACCATGCCGATGGCCCCCTGGTCGGCAGCGCTGTCGCTAATGGCACCGGTGAATTCGTCGTTACGCTCAGTCCGGCGCAAACCGATGGCGGTACGCTGACGGCAATTGCTATCGATCGCGCGGGGAATAACGGCCCGGCTACGAATTTTCCCGCTTCCGACAGCGGTCTGCCCGCCGTCCCGGCCATCACGGCGATTGAAGATGATGTCGGGAGCGTACAGGGGAATATTGCGGCGGTCGGCGCCACGGACGACACCATGCCGACGCTGCGCGGCACCACGGATATCGGCTCTACCGTTGAAGTTTTCATTGATGGCGATTCGGCAGGCTTTGCCACCGTTGACGCCAGCGGGAACTGGATCTTTGAGATCGCGACGCCATTAAGCGAAAGCACACATTACTTCACCGTCCAGGCAACCAATGCGAATGGCCCGGGCGGCCTGTCCGCACCGGTCGGGATCACTGTCGATCTTAGCGCGCCGGCGCAACCGGTTATTACCAGCGCAACGGATGATGTCCCCGGCATGACCGGTACGCTGGATAACGGCGCGCTCACCAATGATTCACGCCCGACGCTCAACGGAACGGGAGAAGCTGGCGCCACGATCCGCATTCTGGATAACGGCGTAGAAATCGGTTCCGCCACGGTAGATCAAAGCGGCAACTGGCGCTTCACCCCGAACGCGCCGCTAGAGAGCAACGCGCACATCTTTACCGCCGTGGCGACCGATCCCGCTGGCAATAGCGGCCAGCCTTCGGACGGCTTTACGCTGAACATTGACGCGCAGGCGCCAGATGTGCCGGTTATCACGTCCGTGATTGACGATAACAATCAACCGACCGTTCCGGTGTTACCGGGGCAATCCACCGACGATCGGCAGCCAATACTGAACGGAACTGGCGAACCTGGCGCGACAATCACCATTTTTGATAACGGTACGCCGCTTGGCACGGCTCAGGTAGGCGAAAACGGTAGCTGGACCTTCCCGGTGCCCCGCAATTTGTCAGAGGGAAGCCATAATCTGACGGTTAGCGCTACCGATCCGGCGGGCAATACCAGCGCGGTCTCCGCGCCGTGGACGATCGTGGTCGATATTACGCCTCCGGCGATCCCGGTTCTCACCTCCGTCGTGGATGACCAGCCCGGAATTACCGGCAACCTGGTTAGCGGGCAGCTAACGAACGATGCGACGCCCACCCTGAACGGGCGCGGAGAGGCAGGCGCGACGATTAATGTCTATCTTGACGGTAATCCCGCGTCCATCGGTACCACGACGGTGAATAGCGACGGCACGTGGAGTTTCACGCCGCAGACGCCGCTTGCAAACGGTAGCCACACGTTCACCCTTAGCGCCACCGATCCGGCGGGTAATAGCAGCTCGGTGTCCAGCGGATTTGTGCTGACGATTGACGCCACACCGCCCGCCGCGCCGGTTATCGCCAGCGTGGCAGATAATACGGCGCCGGTAACGGGCATCGTCCCCAACGGCGGCTCGACGAACGAAACCCGACCAACACTCTCGGGTACCGGTGAGGCGGGTACAACCATCTCGATTTATAATGGCAGCGCGCTGGTCGGTACGGCGCAAGTTCAGGCCAACGGTAGCTGGAGCTTTACACCGTCTACCTCGCTGGGCGCGGGCGTCTGGAACCTGACGGCGACAGCAACCGATGCGGCAGGCAATACCAGCGCCGCGTCCGAAATACGCTCGTTTACTATTGATACCACGGCTCCCGCCGCGCCTGTTATTGATACGGTCTACGACGGTACGGGCCCCATTACCGGCAATCTGAGTTCAGGACAGATCACAGACGAGGCGCGCCCTGTCATTAGCGGCACCCGTGAAGCCAACACAACTATTCGTCTCTACGATAACGGCACGCTGCTGGCTGAAATTCCCGCCGACAATAGCAGTAGCTGGCGCTACACGCCCGACGCCTCGCTGGCGACGGGCAACCATGTAATTACCGTCATTGCCGTTGATGCCGCAGGCAACGCCAGCCCCGTTTCGGACAGCGTTAATTTCGTCGTCGATACTACGCCGCCGCTGACGCCGGTAATCACATCAGTCAGTGACGATCAGGCGCCAGGCCTCGGCACGATCGCGAACGGCCAAAATACCAACGATCCTACGCCAACCTTCAGCGGCACCGCAGAAGCCGGCGCCACGATCACGCTCTATGAAAATGGTACGGTCATTGGCACGACAACGGCTCAGCCTGACGGCGCGTGGAGCGTCTCCACCTCAACGCTGGCAAGCGGAACGCACGTCATCACCGCCGTCGCCACCGATGCCGCAGGAAACAGCAGCCCGAACAGTACGGCTTTCACCCTGACGGTCGATACCACCGCGCCGCAAACGCCCATCCTGACGTCCGTGGTGGATGACGTCGCGGGTGGGGTCACAGGAAATCTCGCTAATGGTCAGATAACCAATGATAACCGCCCCACGCTGAACGGCACTGCCGAAGCGGGCAGCGTGGTCAGTATCTATGATGGCGACACTCTGCTTGGCGTCACCTCGGCTAACGCGAGCGGCGCGTGGAGCTTCACGCCGACGACAGGGTTAAACGACGGCACGCGCACATTAACAGTGACCGCCACCGACCCGGCAGGCAACGTTAGCCCGGCCACCAGCGGTTTTACTATCGTGGTCGATACCCTTGCGCCAACGGTTCCGCTTATAACCAGCATCGTTGATGATGTCCCGAACAATACCGGCGCCATTGGCAATGGACAATCGACCAACGACACACAGCCGACGCTCAACGGTACTGCGGAAGCCAACAGCGCGGTAAGCATCTTCGATAATAGCGCGCTGGTCGCGACCGTGAACGCCAATGCCAGCGGCAACTGGAGCTGGACGCCAACCGCCGCGCTCGGCCAGGGAAGTCACGCCTATAGCGTTAGCGCCGCCGATGCGGCTGGCAACGTTAGCGCCGCTTCGCCATCGATAACGATTATCGTGGATACCATTGCGCCCGGCGCGCCCGGCAACCTGGTCATCAATGCTACCGGTAATCGGGTGACGGGCACCGCGGAAGCAGGCAGTACAGTGACGATTACCTCTGATACTGGTGTGGTACTGGGAACCGCCACCGCCGACGGTACAGGCAGCTTCACCGCCACACTCACGCCCGCGCAGACCAATGGTCAGCCGCTACTGGCATTTGCCCAGGATAAAGCAGGCAACACAGGCATTGCCGCCGGATTTACCGCGCCCGATACGCGTGTGCCGGAAGCACCGATCATCACCAACGTAGTAGATGATGTGGGTATTTATACCGGCGCTATCGCCAACGGCCAGGTCACTAATGACGCACAACCCACATTGAATGGTACCGCTCAGGCGGGCGCCACGGTGAGCATTTATAACAACGGGGCGCTGCTCGGCACCACCACGGCGAACGCCAGCGGAAACTGGAGCTTTACCCCGACAGGCAATTTGACCGAAGGCAGCCACGCCTTCACCGCCACCGCGACTAACGCCAACGGTACAGGCAGCGTCTCCACCGCCGCGACGGTGATTGTCGATACGCTGGCGCCCGGTACGCCGTCAGGTACGCTCAGCGCCGATGGCGGTTCACTTTCCGGGCTGGCAGAGGCAAACAGCACCGTAACCGTCACGCTGACGGGGGGCGTGACGCTCACCACCACCGCTGGCAGCAACGGCGCATGGTCTCTCACCTTGCCGACAAAACAAATTGAAGGTCAGCTCATTAACGTGACGGCCACTGACGCTGCGGGTAACGCCTCCGGCACGTTAGGCATTACCGCGCCGGTTCTGCCGCTGGCGGCAAGGGATAACATCACCAGCCTTGATCTGACCTCTACCGCCGTCACCAGCACGCAAAGCTATTCGGATTACGGCCTGCTGCTGGTTGGCGCGCTTGGCAATGTCGCCTCGGTTTTGGGTAACGATACCGCTCAGGTTGAGTTCACCATTGCTGAAGGTGGTACGGGCGACGTCACCATCGATGCCGCCGCAACGGAAATCGTGCTTTCGCTGCTCAGTACTCAGGAGATTGTGGTACAGCGCTACGACACCAGCCTCGGCGCCTGGACGACGATCGTCAACACCGCCGTTGGCGACTTCGCGAATTTGCTTACCCTGACCGGGAGCGGCGTTACCCTGAACCTGAGCGGCCTGGGCGAAGGCCAGTACCGGGTACTCACTTATAACACCAGTCTGCTCGCCACCGGGTCATATACCAGCCTGGATGTCGATGTACACCAGACCAGCGCAGGTATTATTAGCGGGCCAACCATCAGTACCGGCAACGTCATGGCTGATGATACCGCGCCGACGGGCACCACGGTCACCGCCATCACCAACGCCAACGGCGTCAGTACGCCGGTCGGCGCGGGCGGCGTGGATATCCAGGGACAATACGGCACGCTGCACATTAATCAGGACGGCAGTTACACCTACACGCTGGCTAAGCCCACGGCAGGATACGGACATAAAGAGAGCTTCACCTACACCATTACCCAGAATGGCGTCGGTAGCAGCGCCGCGCAACTGGTTATCAATCTGGGTCCCGCGCCTGTACCGGGCAGCGTGATAGCGACAGACAATAACGCCTCGCTGGTCTTTGATACTCACGTTAGCTACGTCAACAACGGTCCCTCGACACAAAGCGGCGTCACGGTATTAAGCGTCGGACTTGGTAATGTACTGAACGCGAATCTGCTTGATGATATGACTAATCCGATCATCTTTAACGTTGAAGAAGGCGCTACGCGAACCATGACGTTACAGGGAACCGTCGGCGGCGTCTCACTGGTTTCCACGTTCGATCTGTACGTTTATCGCTTCAACGATGCCATTCAGCAATATGAGCAGTTCCGGGTGGAAAAGGGCTGGATTAACACCCTGCTGTTAGCCGGACAGTCCCAGCCGCTGACCCTGACGTTGCCTGGCGGCGAATACCTGTTCGTGCTGAATACCGCCAGCGGCATTAGCGTTCTCACTGGCTATACGTTGGCGATTTCCCAGGACCACACCTATGCCGTTGACAGTATCACCGCCAACACCACCGGCAACGTACTGACCAATGATGTCGTCCCTACGGACGCCCTCCTCACTGAAGTAAACGGCGTGGCGATTGCGGCGACCGGCACAACGGAGGTAAACGGGCTGTATGGCTCGCTCATCATTGACGCAAGAGGCAACTATACCTACACGCTGAAGAACGGCGTCGGCGCCGACAGCATTAAAACGCCGGACAGCTTTATCTATACGGTCAAAGCGCCAAACGGCGATACCGATACGGCCTCGCTCAATATCACGCCAACCGCCAGGGCGCTGGATGCGATTAATGATGTCAGCGATACCCTCAGCGTCGCCACGCTTCAGGATACCGCTGCCTGGCTGGACTCCAGCGTCGGCAGCGCCAGTTGGGGGCTACTCGGCAAATCGGGCAGCGGGAGCGGCACCTTTGACGTTGCAACGGGCACCGTACTTAAAGGCGCGTCACTGGTCTTTGATGTCTCCACGCTCATTACGCTGGGCAATCTGAATATTAGCTGGGCCATTCAGGAGAACGGGACCGTCATACGCAACGGAACCGTTCCGGTGGCGAATATCACGCTGGGCAGCGCGACGGTGACCGTCAACCTGAGCGGTCTGGAGCTGGATGCCGGAGCGTACACGCTTAACTTTACCGGCACCAATACCCTGGCCGGGGCGGCGACGATCACGCCACGCGTCATCGGCACCACCGTCGATCTGGATAATTTTGAAACGTCCGGAACGCATACCGTTCTCGGCAATATTTTTGACGGCAGCGACGCGGCGGGGGCGATGGATCAGCTTAATACGGTGAATACCCGCCTGAGCATTAGCGGGTATAACGGCAGCGCCGCCACGCTGGACGCCGCGGCGAATACCACCAGCGCCACGATTCAGGGACATTACGGCACATTGCAAATTAACCTCGATGGCGCTTACACCTACACCCTGAATAATGGCGTCGCGATGTCGTCCATCACCAGTAAAGAGGTCTTTACCTATCAACTGGATGACAAGATGGGTCATACGGATAGCGCCACATTGACCATTGATATGGCGCCACAAATCGTCAGTACCAACCAAAAAGATGTTCTCATCGGCTCCGCCTATGGCGATACGCTGATTTACCATCTGTTAAACGGCGCGGACGCGACCGGCGGCAACGGCGTCGATCGCTGGCAAAACTTCTCTACCGCGCAGGGCGACAAGATCGATATCCACGAACTGCTGACCGGCTGGGATCACCAGGCGGCGACGCTGGGTAACTTTGTGCAGGTTCATACCAGCGGCGCCAATACGGTGATATCCGTCGATCGCGACGGCGCCGGCAGTGCGTTTAAATCCACTGACCTTGTCACTCTGGAGAATGTGCAGCTCACGCTAAATGATCTGTTGCAGAACAACCACCTGATAACCGGCGGTTGATAAAAAAGCCCCGAACGCCACGACGTTCGGGGCAACAAGCGGTGATATTTAAAAGGGATAAACTATGGGAAGAGTCGCGCCTGTCGCCATCGTACTGGCATTTGCTTTGTTTCATCACCAGCCCCGGGGCGCAGAAGCGCCGCCAATGATTACATCCGAAGGATTAGCAACGGACCAGATGCTTCCTTCGCTGGATGGCTCCGCCGCTGAGTTGCCGCTCAGCGCCGCCGCGCCGGGCAACCTGACGCTCAATGACGCGGTCAATCGCGCCGTTAACTGGCATCCTTCTATTCGCGAAGCCGTCGGCAAACTGCTCGCACAGAATGAACAAATAGAGGTCGCCAAATCGAAATATTATCCGCAAGTCAGCGCTGGCGTGAACAATGGGTACAGCAATACCTACACCGATCACGGGTATAGCCCCTCGCTGGTGCTGTCGGTATCGCAAATGCTTTATGACTTCGGCAAAGTGGCAAGCCAGGTTCGCGCCGAAACCGCAGGCGCAGCGCAGCAACAGGCCAATGTGTTGCTCAGTATTGATACCGTCGCGCACGAAACCGCCAACGCCATTGTACAAACGCAGAGCTGGCAGCAAATGGTAGACGCGGCGGAAGAACAGCTCGTCGCGCTGGACAGCATCGGTAAACTTATCCGGCAGCGCAGCGATGAAGGCGCTACGTCGCTATCTGACGTGGTGCAAACCGAAGCCAGAATCGAATCCGCCCGCTCGCAACTGGCGCAGTATCAGGCCAATCTCGACAGTGCGAAAGCCTCACTGATGAGCTGGCTGGGCTGGAATTCGCTTAACGGCATCAATAATGACTTCCCGGCGAAACTTGCTCGCAGCTGTGAGACGGCGACTCCCGACGATCGACTGGTGCCCGCGGTACTGGCCGCCTGGGCGCAGGCTAACGTTGCGCGGGCGAATCTGGACTATGCCAGCGCGCAAATGACGCCGACGATTTCGCTCGAACCTTCTGTACAACATTATCTTAATGATAAATATCCCAGTCATGAAGTGCTGGATAAAACCCAGTATTCCACCTGGGTGAAAGTTGAGATGCCGCTTTACCAGGGCGGAGGGCTGACTGCCCGACGCAACGCCGCCAGCCATGCGGTAGACGCGGCTCAGTCGACCATTCAGCGCACCCGGCTTGATGTCCGCCAGAAACTGATGGAGGCGCGCAGCCAGGCAATGAGTCTTGCCAGCGCGTTACAAATCCTTCGTCGGCAACAGCAGCTTAGCGAACGCACGCGCGAACTGTATCAGCAGCAATACCTTAACCTCGGTTCCCGCCCGCTGCTCGACGTGCTTAATGCGGAGCAGGAAGTTTACCAGGCGCGTTTTGCCGAACTGCAAACGGAAAGCCAGTTGCATCAGTTGCAACTGAACTGTCTGTATAACACCGGCGCGCTTCGTCAGGCGTTCGCGTTAAATCATCGCAGCATTCAATCCGTGGAGATCCAGCCATGACCCGCGCCGCCCCCGATGTAGAAGAGGTACTCAGTGAGCGCGCGCTAAGCCAATGGGCGCAGGCCATCAGCTATGTCGCCGGTCATTATCGCGTTGCCTGTTCTCCCGGTTCAATTCAGGCCAACGCCCCGTGGTTTAGGGGTAAAAGCAGAACGACCGCCTTAACGCAGCTCGCGCGGCAGGCGGGTTTATCCTTTCATGCGCCGGACATAGACAAAACGGCATTTAGTCAGTGGCGATTGCCGTTGGTTGTCGAGCTCCGGGACGGGCAGTTATTGGTCATCGAGCATGTTAATGGCGAAGATGCGGTAGACGTTTTTGTGATTGAAGAAGAGGGTCAGCGTAACCGCCTGACGCTCAGCGAGTTATTGCCGGAGATCCTCTATGTTGCCGCGCTACGCCCGCTATCGGCGCTCAAGGATAGCCGCGTCGATCGCTATATCTCCCGCTTTAAACCCGACTGGATGCGCGAGCTGGTTCTGCAGGATATTCGCCCTTATTTACCGGTAATGGTCGCCGCCTTTCTGATTAACGTGCTGTCGCTGGCCGGGATTGTGTTCTCTATGCAGGTTTACGATCGGGTGATCCCCGCTCAGTCATATCCTACCCTGTACGTGCTCTCCTTCGGCGTGCTGGTAGCGGTGCTGTTCGGTTTTCTGCTGCGTGAAGCGCGTACGCACATTATGGACGTGCTCGGTAAACGCGCCGATATGCGCATTTCCGATCGGGTATTCGGTCATGCGTTAAGGCTGCGCAACAGCGCTATCCCCCGTTCCACCGGCAGTTTTATCTCGCAGTTACGCGAACTAGAGCAGATCCGCGAGATGATTACCTCTTCAACGCTGGCGACCATTGTCGATCTGCCTTTCTTTTTCCTGTTTATGATAGTCCTGGCGATTATTGCCCCACCGCTGGCATGGATAGCGCCCGTGGCGGCTCTGCTGATGATCCTGCCGGGCGTCGCACTGCAAAAAAACTGGCTGTCCTCGCCAACCAGGCCGCCCACGAAGCGACGCTACGCAATGCAGTCTTGGTCGAAAGCGTTCAGGGGCTGGAGGATATTAAACTGATGCAGGCGGAGAACCGCTTTCTTCAGCAGTGGAATAGCTATATCCGTATTACCGGCGAGTCGGGTCTACGCACCCGCAAACTCACGCAAGGGCTTATCAGTTGGGGGATGTCGGTACAAAGTCTGGTGTATGCCGCAGTGATTATGTTCGGCGCGCCGATGGTCATTGAAGGCAGTATGACTACCGGCGCCGTGGTCGCCGCGTCGATGCTCGGCTCACGGATGATCGCGCCAATGGCTAACCTGTGCGGCGTGCTGGCGCGCTGGCAGCAGGTGAAAGCGGCGAAGATGGGTCTCGACAACATTATGCAACTGCCCACCGAGACACAGCATGACGATAGCCTGATACACCGCGACATCCTCCACGGGCATTACCTCTTTGAAAATGCTCAGTTTCGTTACCATAACGACGATCAACGCATACCGCTGCGCCTCGTGCGTCTGGAGATCATGCCAGGCGAGCGGATTGCGATACTGGGGCGTAACGGCGCGGGTAAATCCACACTTTTACAGGCGATGGCGGGCGGCCTGGAGATGATTCAGGGAGATGCCCGGCTTGATAATCTCAGCTTGTCGCACATCGATATGGCGGATTTACGCCGCAACATCGGCTTTCTTAGCCAGAACGCGCGGCTTTTCTTCGGCACCCTACGAGAGAACCTGACGCTCGGCGCGCCGCACGCCAACGATGAACAGATTTTTGACGCGCTCGAAGTCAGCGGCGGCGCCGTCTTCGTCAGGCGGCTGGCAAAAGGGTTGGATCATCCCATTATGGAGGGCGGTAACGGCCTGTCCGGTGGGCAGCGCCAGTCCCTGTTGCTGGCGAGAATGCTGCTGCGCTCCCCCAATATTGTGCTACTTGATGAACCCAGCGCCTCGCTGGACGAGCATACGGAACGAGAGTTTATTCAGCGGTTACATCAGTGGCTTGGCAACCGTACCCTGGTCGTCGCGACGCACCGGGTACCAATACTGGAGCTGGTTGAGCGTGTCGTTGTCCTGAAAGAAGGACAACTGGTGATGGAT
This sequence comes from Salmonella sp. GDC200615, assembly GCF_050574145.1. Taxonomy (NCBI): domain Bacteria; kingdom Pseudomonadati; phylum Pseudomonadota; class Gammaproteobacteria; order Enterobacterales; family Enterobacteriaceae; genus Salmonella; species Salmonella sp. GDC200615. The sequence continues at coordinate 3,654,612 of NZ_CP192247.1, forward strand.
GCGCCAAAAGCGCAGGCGCTTAACGCGGATCGGATACAAAGTCACCGTCGGGAGTGGAAAAATGAAAATCAATCAGCATGATGCCGCGATGGACGATCCCGATATTCAGCGTGAGCGGGCGTTTTCCGGCGCGGGTCGTATTGTTCTGATCTGCTCACTGTTATTTCTCATTCTCGGCATCTGGGCGTGGTTTGGCCGACTGGATGAGGTTTCCACCGGCAACGGGAAAGTGATCCCCAGTTCACGCGAACAGGTTCTGCAGTCGCTGGATGGCGGCATTCTGGCGCAGTTGACGGTGCGGGAAGGCGACAGAGTTCAGGCTAACCAGATTGTCGCCCGGCTTGATCCGACGCGTCTGGCGTCCAATGTGGGTGAAAGTGCGGCAAAATATCGCGCTTCACTCGCCTCCAGCGCACGGTTAACCGCGGAAGTCAACGACTTACCTCTCGCCTTCCCCGCTGAGCTGAACGGCTGGCCGGATCTGATTGCCGCAGAGACGCGTCTCTATAAAAGCCGCCGCGCGCAGCTGGCCGATACCGAAGCCGAGCTACGGGATGCGCTGGCGTCGGTTAATAAAGAGCTGGCCATTACCCAGCGTCTGGAGAAAAGCGGCGCGGCCAGTCATGTTGAAGTGCTGCGCCTGCAACGACAAAAAAGCGATTTAGGCTTAAAAATTACCGATCTGCGCTCACAATATTATGTGCAGGCACGCGAAGCGTTATCAAAAGCGAACAGTGAAACCGGAAATTTTCTACTATCGCGTGTTTATCCGCACCCACCAGGACTATCTACAAAATAAATCAGGACGCCGTTTTTCGATTGTTCCAAGCATGATCGCCACGGTGGATATCAAAACCGGTGAAAAAACCATTGTCGACTATTTAATCAAACCGTTTAATCGCGCGAAAGAAGCGCTGCGCGAGCGGTAAATCGTTGAAGATAAGAAGATACGGGGGCTGGTCACGCGTGTCACAAGTCTGTTATACTTACCTTACACATTGGGGCTGATTCTGGATTCGACGGGATTTGCGAAACCCAAGGTGCATGCCGAGGGGCGGTTGGCCTCGTAAAAAGCCGCAAAAAAATAGTCGCAAACGACGAAACCTACGCTTTAGCAGCTTAATAACCTGCTTAGAGCCCTCTCTCCCTAGCCTCCGCTCTTAGGACGGGGATCAAGAGAGGTCAAACCCAAAAGAGATCGCGTGGATGCCCTGCCTGGGGTTGAAGCGTTAAAACGAATCAGGCTAGTCTGGTAGTGGCGTGTCCGTCCGCAGGTGCCAGGCGAATGTAAAGACTGACTAAGCATGTAGTACCGAGGATGTAGGAATTTCGGACGCGGGTTCAACTCCCGCCAGCTCCACCAAATATAACAAGGGGTTACGTGAAAACGTAGCCCCTTTTTAATGTCCAGTGTCCACTTAGCGTCCACCTAAGATCAGGTGACCAGATAGGGATAAAAAATGCCAACACCTGAAAGTTTGTGGAAAATTCTGGCTTCACCCATTTCGACAAAGACGGCTGTTAGGTATGGATTCCTCTCTGTAGCAATTGTCCTTTCTATCCGCTTTATACTCCCAATACTTAAGGACATTGCGCCTCTAACTGAACAAGACTTGCCGGGGTATTCCTATGCAGCGCATTTTGCTCTAACGATTTTGTTTTCACTTATTGCGGAAACTCTAACCTTTGAACTAGTAGCTTGGATGTATCTCAAGCTCGAAAAATTCATAGAAAGGAGGAAATTAAGAAAAGAACTCGCCCGCAAACAAGAGATTGAGAGCAAGGAAATCAAGAGAATCCAAGAAAAGTTTATTGAAAATTTCATACTGGCATGGCCCCTCATAGCCCCCCGCTATAAATATTTTGTCTATGAGCTACGAAGGGGCCACAAGGGCTACTCAGATACGAATTCGGCCATCAATTACCTTAGACAACAAGGTTGGATTCACCCAATAACTGAACTACCTTATAGCCATTGCCTTTATCGGTTAGACGAACTCATTTTTGAAGCCCTAAATAGGATAGAGTCAGCCGCAACAGCAACAGACTCCTAGCTTTGCATAGCTGCCCGCTATGCAAACTAGTGAGCCAAATAAATTTAGACTTCAGGCAAAGCCTGCTGGCTGAATCGCCACGGATAATCTAGACATTTCCGAGCCGTTGATAAGATTGTTTTTCATATTCCTTCCACGTCAGCCCTCTTAATGTGGTGGATTTCATGCACCTGTAGCAATCGTAGCGATCCGGATCAATACTTGCTAGGACGATGAAACACTCCACGGGAGCTCATGCAAACCCGTGCACGGATTTGCGTTTCTGGCTAGCCAAAACCCCACCAGCACTTTCAACACGGCTCCATCCTCAATGGAAATCAAATCTTATCCTTATCAACCCGTTAAGAATGTGGTTAAATCATAACCTTACGTCTAATATCCATTCATGAAGGGTAAACATGGAATCGAACGATCCTGGAAAGCTGATTTGGCATGTCGCCTGCGATGAATCAGGGATAGATGGTCAGCGATTTTATGGATTTGGTAGCTTATGGATGAAATACCAGAGGCGTGGCGATTTTGCGCGTATTGTCCGCGAACTTCGTGAGAAACATAACTGTAGCGATGAAATTAAATGGCAGAAAGCTCATTCCAAGCGTAACGCTGCATTCTATCAGGATTTAATCGAGACCTTCTTCAAACACCCTTGGCTAGCTTTTCATTGCATAGTCGTGGAAAAGTCGAAGGTAGAAAAATCTTTCCACGGTGGCGACTATGATCTTGCAATGCGTAAGCATTTTGGCAAGCTAATAGAGACTAAAATTGGCAATGTCATCAAAGCCCACCCCGACAGAGAGTGTGAGTTTCGTGTTGAAGTAGATCCATTACCATCCCGCTACAAAAAAGCTGATGAGGAATTCCATGTAATCACCAACCACACTTTGGCACGTAGGTTTGGGCGCAAAGATATTATCAAAAGCGTAGTAAGTAAAGACTCAAAGGCGTCAGAACATATTCAGATAGCAGATTTTTTGCTAGGTGCGGTCATGTGCGCTTATCAAGGTAAAGCAACTTCTGAGGCAAAGCTAGCCGTCGCAAACAATGTTGCATCCTACTTGGGATGGGACTCACTGATGCATGATACTTGGCCAACAGAACGTAAATTCAATATTTGGTTTTTCTTCGACAGGTCAAAAGGACCAAGGGATATTGTCACCCAAGAAGTTAAGCTCACTTACGCCCTTCCCAACACACGAAAATAGTAGATCCGACCTCTCAGCCGGCACGGTTGGAGTCCCAGTCATTCGACGAAGTTACCAACTAGGCGGTATCAACTTTCGGGGGGCCGCCTCTAGATCCCCAAAATCTTAAACTCGTTATAAGTAGCATACCCCGTAACCAATATGACTTCAACAAATCCTTAAGAAAATCATAATTTAACAAGATACAACTTATCTATCTTATCTATCTCAACCTAAAAACTATTGACCTATAAATGTGCCCTAATTTTAGCTATCTAAGTAGAGTTGTGAAACGTCCTCTCTTGGCCTTGCCACAAGACGGACTAAAAGGAAGCGACAACACTTTAACTGCCATTCAGGACAGTTAGTCAACACGCAAAACCCCGCCTCTCAATAATCAACTTAAAAATCAAAAAATATACAAAACCCCTTCCATATCAACACCATCGCCACTCTTTTGCGCCTTCGCGCAAAAAATAAAAATCCCCAACAAACTCAACCACCTCCCCCACCAATTACAAGGACGCCAGCAAATAAAACAAGGGGCAACGTGAAAACGTAGCCCCTTTTTGTTGTCTATGGAAAACCCCCAGCTAGGCTGGGGGTTCCGGAAAGCTTTCAGCTTTAAGCCAGTTATTAAAACCCCTTTTGATTTGTTAAAACATCTTGCGGTCTGGCAACTGCAAAAGTTCAACAAGAAATCAAAAGGGGGTCCCAATGGGGGACGAAAAGAGCTTAGCGCACACCCGATGGAACTGTAAATATCACATAGTTTTCGCGCCCAAATACCGAAGACAAGCTGTAAATAGACCCGTTTTAGTTCCATACATTTTTTGAGTTCCCGGCCAAATAATGGTGCTGTCGGTATTCCTCCGGTGTCATATTGTTCAGCGATTCATACGGACGTTCACAGTTATATTCTGATAACCATTTTTCCGTGATTTCACGTACTTCATTCAGCGTTCTGAACAGATAAAAATCGAGTATTTCTGTGCGATATGTCCTGTTAAAACGCTCAATGAAAGCATTTTGTGTCGGCTTACCCGGCTGGATAAACACCAGTTTTACGGCATGTTTCTCTGCCCATTCAGTCAGTGCCAGAGAGATAAATTCTGGGCCGTTATCCATGCGAAGCATGGCCGGATAGCCACGGTTTGCCGCGATCCTGTCAAGCACCCGGACCACTCGTGGGGCTGGCAGATTCCGATCTATTTCAATCGACAACGCCTCACGGTTAAAGTCATCAACGACATTGAACGTGCGAAAACGACGCCCACAGACCAGGGCATCATGCATAAAATCAACAGACCAGCTCTGGTTCAGCGCTTCCGGCGTGGCCAGTGGCGAAGGGTTACGCACCGGCAGCCGTTGTTTGCCCTTACGGCGAAAACTCAGCTTCAGCAGACAATAAATACGGTGGATCCTTTTGTGATTCCACATGTATCCCTGCCGCCGCAGAACCTGAAAAAGCTTCGGAAAACCGTATCGTGGATACCGTTCAGCTGCCGCCTGCAGTGCGGTAATAACGGGTTCGTCACGTGTGTTATCCGGACGGTAATGATAAACCGTTCTGCTCAGGTTCAGGCTCCGGCAGGCCTGACGGATACTGAGTCCGAATGCCGTTATCAGATGAGTGACCAGCTCACGCTTAAAGGCTGGTTTTAAAGCTTTTTTTCGATAACGTCTTTCAGCGCCCGGTTCTCAAGGCTCAGGTCGGCAAACATCTGTTTGAGGCGTCGGTTCTCGTCCTCAAGATCTTTTATCTTTTTAATATCAGAAGGTTCCATGCCGCCGTATCTGGACTTCCAGTTATAGTAGGTGGCCTCAGAGATACCGGCCTCCCGGCAGACATCTTTAACGGTTCGTCCAGCTTCAACCGACTTAATCACAGTGATGATCTGATGCTCAGTAAAACGGGCTTTACGCATAGCGATCTCCTTCGTTGGCAGATTGATTATGCCGGATGATCTCTAAATGTGAATGGCACGATTATGCGGGATACTTACAAAGCGTTCTATGGAGAGAAGCGTAGGGCAGTAGGCAGCATATTAAGAAAATTGTGTGAATGGAAAAACGTACGAATTCTGGAAGCAGAATGTTGTGCAGATCATATTCACATGCTTCTGGAGATCCCGCCGAAGATGAGTGTGTCGAGTTTCATGGGATATCTGAAGGGTAAAAGTAGTCTGATGCTTTACGAGCAGTTTGGGGATCTAAAATTCAAATACAGGAACAGGGAGTTCTGGTGCAGAGGGTACTATGTCGATACGGTGGGTAAGAACACGGCGAAGATACAGGACTACATAAAGCACCAGCTTGAAGAGGATAAAATGGGTGAGCAATTATCGATCCCTTATCCGGGCAGCCCGTTTACGGGCCGTAAGTAACGAAGTTTGATGCAAATGTCAGATCGTATGCGCCTGTTAGGGCGCGGCTGGTAAGAGAGCCTTACAGGCGCATCAGAAAAACCTCCGGCTATGCCGGAGGATATTTATTGTCTATGTCCACTTTACGTCCACCAAATTAAAGGATTTAACGCCAGGATTAATGCAGTCATTAAAAGTATGGCACTGACTACTTTAGGAAGAGGCGTCCGTCACATCACTGCACGGAAAGTCTGCACAGAACACGATCTGCCGCCGGACACCATTAAATTGCCCCGCAACGTGTTATCAATACTACTCCCTACGTTTCCCGTTACCTTGCTGTCGGTACGTTTACCTCATTGTCTGAAAGGTTATTTGCGAAGTTATCATTAATAATCCACGGGCGTCTGGTATGCGAATCCAGTTCCCCAATCCTGGCGCTTTGCCTGTGCGACCATACGCGCGTAAATAAGCCTGAAACCAAACTTCACCGCTTAACGCTCTCCCCTTCCCCGATTTTTATGAAAAAAATCATCACATGATCAAGGGTCGTATTTGTTATTGCATTTTTCAAATAATATTGGTAATTATTATCATTCTCATTAATGACTTGTTCGATTTATGACGTGGAGAGAGAGGATTTCTCATGCGTATTCTGTTTGTCGGTCCACCACTGTATGGACTGCTATACCCTGTGCTGTCCCTGGCGCAAGCGTTTCGTGTTAATGGCCATGAAGTGCTGATTGCAAGCGGTGGAAAATTTGCACAGAAAGCAGCCGAAGCTGGGTTGGTGGTATTTGACGCTGCGCCTGGTTTCGATTCGGAAGCGGGTTATCGCCGTCAGGAGGCATTACGAAAAGAAAATAACATTGGAACAAAAATGGGGAACTTCTCATTCTTCAGCGAAGAGATGACTGACCCGCTGGTCGCGTTCGTCGGGCAGTGGCGACCAGATCTCATCGTCTACCCTCCCCTTGGGGTCGTTGGACCACTGATTGCCGCTAAGTATGACATTCCGGTAGTGATGCAAACCGTCGGCTTCGGTCATACGCCCTGGCACATCAAAGGCGTGACGAAATCACTTTCTAACGCCTACCGCCGCCATGGGGTCAGCGCGCCACCAAGAGATCTGGCGTGGATAGACGTCACACCGCCCAGCATGAGCATACTGCAAAATGACGGAGAGCCGGTTATCTCCATGCAATACGTCCCGTATAACGGCGGCGCCGTCTGGGAAGAATGGTGGGAACGTACACCTGATCGCAAGCGTCTTCTGGTTAGCCTCGGCACCGTCAAACCGATGGTGGATGGCCTAGATCTGATTTCCTGGGCAATGGATTCTGCCGGCGAAGTAGATGCCGAAATCATCCTGCATCTTCCGGCAAACGCCCGCTCGGATTTACGTTCGCTGCCGTCGAATGTCCGTCTGGTCGACTGGCTTCCGATGGGCGTTTTCCTTAACGGCGCCGACGGTTTTATCCACCATGGCGGCGCAGGCAACACCCTGACGGCGCTACATGCTGGCATTCCGCAGATAGTCTTTGGCCAGGGTGCCGACAGACCCGTCAATGCCCGCGCCGTGGTCGAGCGCGGATGCGGCATTATTCCCGGTAAGAGCGGGCTTACGAGCAGCATGATCAATACCTTCCTCGGTAATCGCGCGCTTCGCGAGGCGTCGCAGGAGGTCGCGGCGGAAATGGCGGCCCAGCCTTGCCCGACCGAGGTGGCAAAAAAACTGATCGCCATGCTGCAACACGGCTAACCGCGGCAGCGCAATGACAATATGGCGGCTGAACCCAGCGTGTGTCGCCATATCTCATCTTTCACCGATAAGGAGGCTTAATGCCCGCGACTCATTCCCCCATGCCCGCTCGTGCCTGGATAGTTCGCCTTGCCCGCGTGTGTTGGGAACGTAAAACACTGAGCATCATTGTCATCGTAGCATCAGTATCGACCATTTTACTGGCTGCGCTGACGCCGCTAATAACGCGTCAGGCCGTCAATGACGCGATAGCAGGCGATACGACCCACCTGCCGTTACTTGCCTGCGGCCTGCTGTTAATTGCCCTTTTTGATTTTATCGGGAATTACGTGCGCCGCGGCTATGCCGGGGAACTCTCGCTGTGGGTTCAGCATACGTTACGTAGCCGTGCGTTCGACAGTATTCAAAAACTGGACGGCGCAGGCCAGGACGCCTTGCGTACCGGGCAGGTCATTTCGCGTACCAACAGCGATCTTCAACAGGTACACACCTTGCTACAGATGTGTCCGGTGCCGCTGGCGGTGCTCACTTACTATGTGGCCGGTATCGCGGTGATGCTATGGATGTCGCCATCCATGACGCTTATCGTGATTTGCGTACTGGCCGCCCTTGCTATTACCGCCCTGCGCGCCCGTCGCCGTGTTTTCGCACAAACGGGGCTTGCCTCAGACCGGCTGGCGCACATGACGGAACATATGCGCGAAGTATTGGAACAGATCTCAGTGGTGAAGTCCTGCGTGGCGGAGTTACGCGAAATGCGTTGGCTCGATGGTCAGTCGCGGCAGATGGTGCGGGTACGCATCGGCGCCGCTATCTCGCAGGCGATGCCGGGCGCAACCATGCTGGCGCTACCGGTGATAGGGCAAATCGTCCTGCTGTGCTATGGCGGCTGGTCGGTAATGAATGGGCGCATCGATCTGGGAACCTTCGTTGCGTTCGCGAGTTTTCTCGCTATGCTGACCGGCCCTACCCGCGTACTGGCATCGTTTTTGGTTATCGCACAGCGCACACAGGCGTCGGTGGAGCGCGTCTTCGCGCTTATCGACACGCGTTCTCGCATGGAAGACGGTACTGAGTCGGTTGAAGGTCAGATTATCGGGCTGGACGTGGAGAAGATGAGTTTCCACTACGACAACGGTAACCGTATCCTCAATGAGATCTCGTTTTCCATTCACGCCGGTGAAACCGTGGCAGTGGTTGGCGCCTCCGGCTCCGGGAAATCAACGTTGCTGATGTTGCTGGCGCGCTTTTACGATCCCACCTCCGGCGGGGTGTGGCTCAACACCACTACGGGTCAACAGAATATTCGCGACCTGAAACTGACGGCGCTTCGTCGTCGCGTTGGCGTAGTGTTTGAAGACGCGTTTCTGTTTGCCGGTACGGTGGCGGAAAACATCGCCTATGGGCACCCGCAAGCGACTCAGGACGACATTCGACGCGCCGCCGATGCCGCAGGCGCCAGCGGGTTCATCAATGCGCTACCGCAGGGGTTCAACACCCGACTGGCCGAACGCGGAAGCAACCTCTCCGGCGGCCAACGCCAGCGTATTGCGCTAGCCCGGGCACTGATTACCGCGCCGGAACTGCTGATTCTCGATGACACAACCTCGGCGGTCGATGCCGGTACTGAAGCGGAAATTAACACGGCTCTTGGTCGTTATGCCGATAATGAGCATATGCTGCTGGTGATTGCACGCCGCCGTTCAACGCTGCAGTTAGCCGATCGGATCGTCGTGCTGGATAAAGGCCGCGTCGTGGATATCGGTACCCAGGCGGAGCTGGATGCAAGGTGTCCGACGTTTCGCTCGCTGATGAGCGGCGAGGGTGATTTTCTCGCCCTTGCCCCGGCAGAACAACGGACGCTATGGCCAACAGCGCAGGCGGCAAAATCCGACGACGCGCATGAGCGCCAGACACCCGCCGGAAAAGGTTTTGTCGACCGGATGACGCGCGTTCCGGAGCGCGCCGTACAGATGGCGCTGGCAGGCCACGGGCGTCAAGTCTCATCGCTGCTGACGCCAGTAGCCTGGATGTTCGTCATCGCCGCCCTGCTTATCGCGCTTGATTCCGCCGCAGGCGTTGGCGTGCTGGTGCTTTTGCAGCGCGGTATTGACTCAGGCGTTGCCGCAGGGGATATGTCGACTATTGGCATATGCGCTCTGCTCGCGCTGTGCCTGGTAGCGATCGGTTGGTGCTGCTATGCGCTGCAAACGATCTTCGCCGCCCGCGCGGCAGAGTCGGTACAGCATACGGTACGCTTACGCAGCTTCAGCCACCTGCTACGCCTGAGTCTTCCCTGGCACGAGAAGCACATCGACTCGCGTCTTACTCGCATGACCGTCGACGTTGATTCACTCGCCCGATTTCTGCAAAACGGTCTTGCCAGCGCGGCCACCAGCATCGTGACGATGGTCGCTATCGCCGCGGCAATGTTCTGGCTTGACCCCATTCTTGCGTTAACGGCATTAAGCGCCGTACCTGTAGTGATACTGGCGACGTGGATTTACCGCCGTTTGAGCTCGCCTGCCTACGCCCAGGCACGGCTGGAAATTGGTAAGGTGAACAGTACGCTTCAGGAAAAGGTCTCCGGTATGCGGGTAGTGCAGTCACACGGTCAACAGAAGCAGGAAGCCGCCAGGCTACGGGCGTTATCAGACAACTTCCGCGCCACCCGCGTGCGGGCGCAAAAATACCTTGCTGTCTATTTTCCGTTCCTGACCCTCTGCACCGAGGCCGCCTATGCCGCCGTGCTTTTAATCGGGGCTACCCGGGTCGCCGGAGGCGAAATGACGCCCGGGATACTGGCGGCGTTCTTCCTGCTACTGGGACAATTTTATGGCCCGGTACAGCAGTTGTCAGGCATTGTTGATTCCTGGCAGCAGGCGACCGCCAGCGGCAAACATATCAATGCGCTATTGGCGACTGAGGAAACGGAGAATATTGAACCGTCCTCCATAACGCCTGGCACTGGCGGCGCGCTACGTCTGGAGGCATTGACATTCCGCTATCCCGAAAAAACGCAACCTGTGCTTGATAATCTCTCGCTCACCATTCCGCCAGGAACGGTAGTCGCGGTGGTCGGACGTAGCGGCGCCGGCAAATCGACGCTGATCAAGCTGCTGGCCGGGCTCTACTCTCCCGGCAGCGGGCAAATCCGTGTCGGTGAGCGCCTAATTGATGCCGCGTCGCTTAGTGATTATCGTCGCCAGACGGGGCTGGTCACTCAGGATGTCGCATTATTTAGCGGCGATATTGCCGAAAATATCCGCTATTCGCTGCCAGACAGCAGCGACACGGAGGTGGAGATCGCGGCGCGACAGGCGGGACTCTTTGAAACTGTGCAACATCTGCCGCTGGGGTTCCGTACTCCGGTCAATAACGGCGGCACGGATCTGTCCGCGGGCCAGCGTCAGTTGATTGCCCTCGCCCGCGCCCACCTGGCGCAGGCGCATATTCTGCTGCTCGACGAGGCGACAGCGCGTATCGACCGTAGCGCCGAGGAGCGCTTAATGACCTCGCTTACCAGGGTGACGCATACCGAGAAACGCATCGCGCTTATCGTCGCGCACCGGCTGACCACCGCTCGCCGTTGCGATGTTATTGTCGTAATCGATAAAGGATGTATCGCTGAATATGGCAGCCATGAGCAGTTGATAGCGACTCATGGCCTGTATGCTCGTCTGTGGCGGGACAGCATCGGCCAGACACGCGATACGCAAGGAGAGGTCATAGGATAGTTTTTATCGCCACGATTTACGCAAAAGAAAGCCCGCAAGCGGCTGTTCCTGTAACAGCCGCTTTAGCTATTAGTACTGACCGAAATATAAATGAGATGGAATACAAAGAATGAGACTGAGCCCGCCCGTCGCTCCTGTCGCTATACAGACCGCTACACGCCTTCGCCGCCAACTCGCCGCCGGAAGCCAGGTTGACGCTTCTCACTTCTGGCGAGAAGCAAACTCGCTCGCACTGCCGCTGGTGACAGCCATTAACGGCGCAGACGATGAACGGGAAGTCACCTTCCTGTGGCGTGCCGCCTCTCCTCTGCGGGGGGTTTATGTTCGCCTGAACCGTGTCACCGATAAAGATAACGTGGCGAAAGGTATGATGACGCAACTGCCCACAACGGATATCTGGCATCTGACGCTTCGCTTACCGGCGTCCTACTGCGGTTCCTATACGATGGTCGAAATACCACCGGAAACCCCGGACGAGACGGTGTTGCAGCTTGGAAGCCGTTTCGCCTCCCTTGTCGGGAAGGCGGACCCGCTGAACAGCACGCCGGGAATAAATGTTCGGGGCAATGCGCAGGAGTCCGTTCTGGCGCTGGATCATGCCCCGGCACAGGAGGAGTGGTCAGGCTGTCGCGCTTACGCCGGGCAGCTTTTCACCTCAGAGCATCGGCTCGCCGGACAATGTCGCCGTGTGCGGCTGTATCTTCCTGACGTTCCTGTCGTACAACCGCTGGGCTTGCTGGTACTCACGGATGGCGAGATCTGGTTCGACCATCTTGGGGTAAGCGCCGCCATTGACGCCGCCATCCGCAGCGGACGCATCGCGCCGGTGGCCGTACTCGGCATTGATAACATCAACGCGCGTGAACGCGTCGCAATCCTCGGCGGTCGCCGCGAGCTGGTGCTCGACATTGCCGAACGCCTGCTGCCAACTCTTCGCGCCAACTACCCGGAACGGCGGTGGGCGGACCGTACACAAACGGTGCTGGCAGGGCAAAGCCTCGGCGGCGTGACCGCGCTGATGGCGGCCCGCCACGCGCCAGAGAGCTTCGGCCTGGTGCTGAGCCACTCCCCCTCAATGTGGTGGACGCCGGACAACCGCAATCGCCCGCCCCATTTCAGCGCAGAAGAGCGCTCATGGGTCAGCGAACATGTGTTATCCGCGCCCTCGCCAGCCGTACGTACGCATCTGTGCGTGGGAGCGCTGGAAGGTTCGACGGTCCCGCAGGTCAAACAGTTGCATGAAAAATTGCGCGCCGCCGGCGTTGAAAGCCATTGCAGCGTGTACACCGGCGGTCACGATTATGCCTGGTGGCGCGGCGCGCTGATTGACGGATTACGTCTACTGCCCCGATAAAACTTCACCTGCCAAAAAGGAATCACATCCGATGTATGGTCGCCAGTACCACAACAAGTGCTATCGCATGGCGCTATTTTTAGTGAGTTTTTGTTTTAGCGCGCTGAGTTATGCGCAGCCGGATATGCAGCCATTAGGACCGAATATTGCTGATAAAGGTTCGGGATATTACCATTTTAGGGTCAATGACTTTCAATCTGCCGATGGCGCAAGACATTACCGGGTATGGACCGCTATTCCCAATAAAGCCGCCCCGCCGTCGGGTTATCCTGTCTTATATATGCTGGACGGCAACGCAGTGATGGACAGACTGCCGGAGACGCTGCTCAAACAGCTGGCAGACCACTCGCCGCCGGTGATTGTGGCGATTGGCTATCAGACTAACCTGCCGTTTGATCTTAACGGCAGAGCTTATGACTATACGCCGGCGCCGGGAATCGAAGGCAGTGAAAATAACCCGCGTTTTCATCGTAAGACCGGCGGCGGGCCAGCGTTCCGCCAGCTACTGGAGAGACATATCGCGCCGCAGGTGGAACAGGGAATAACCATCAACCCCGAACGGCGCGGGGTATGGGGACATTCTTATGGCGGCCTGTTCGTTTTAGACTCCTGGCTGTCATCATCCTTCTTTCATATCTATTACAGCGCCAGCCCGTCACTCAGCAGGGATAACTTTGCTCTGTTGAATCGCCTTACGGCAGTGAAGCCGTCGCCGTTCTGCCATAAAAAACTCATCATAATGGAAGGTTCAGCGTCGAATGGGGATAGCAGGCAACGCCAGATGGCCGAGCTCCTGCAAAAAGTTCAGGAGACCGTGAGAACGCTTGAGAACAACGGCGTTAACGCGGCCCTGCAGCATTACCCGGGCCTGGGCCACGGGCCCATGTTTAACGCCTCTTTTCGCAGTGCATTGCTGGATATCAGTCGCGAACCGGCAAGCCAAAAACCACGCTGTCATTAACCCGCCGCCAGAATATGCCCGCCAGCGACGGGCATAATCCATCAAAACGAGGCCGTCACACCGGCATAATAAGCCCGACCCGGTTCGTTATAGGTATTTGCCCCTTCGGCGGAGCGATAGATCTGTTTATCGAAGATATTGCTGATACCGACATTAAGACGCAGGTTCTTATTGATATCGTAGTTAACGTTAGCGCCGACCAGTGAGTAAGCCCCCAGCGCTTTCCCGGACAATCCTTTGGTCTCTTCACTACGCGACTCCGCATGTGTTCGCGGTTTTTGCTTGCCGTATAACGTCCAGTTGACGTTAGCGGAGAGCGCGCTGGTGATAGTCCAGTCGAGGAAGGTATTCACCGTATATTTCGGGATTATCGATAAGGGATTACCGGTATCTTTTTGCTCAGAAGTGATCATATAAGTCGCATTGGTATTCCAGTTCAGACGGTCCGGCATCAGCGGAACAGCCATGCTGGCTTCAATACCTTCAATCAGCGCTTTACCGCCGTTCTGCCACTGCAATACATAAGCGCCAGATGCGCTTCTGCCAATAATCTGATCACCTGCGACAATCTTATTCTGATAATCGTTACGGAAATACGTTACGCTTGCGTGATAATCGTCTACGGTAAATTCCAGCCCAATCTCTTTATTGATACTAATTTCAGGATCGAGGTTCTTATTACCGACCAGGTAACAGCCGCCTGACGTAATATCTTTTGGACAACCGTTGCCTTTCGAATAGAGTAAATACCCCTCACTGGTTTGATACAAGTTCGGTGCCTTAAAGGCCCGGGCAATACCGGCTTTCACCTTGACGTATTCACCTAACTCCTGGGAAAGGTTAAGACTGGGACTAAAATTACTCCCGGATTCGCTCAAATAGTCAAAACGCAGACCCGGAATAATATTGGTACCGGCCATGGGTTCGATATTATCTTCAACGTACAGCGCACTGATTTCCGATTTATTTTTGCTGCTACGGTTAGCCGCCGAACCGGGAATCCCGGCGATATTGCTATCCTTAACCGTCAGACTGGTAGAGGAAGGATCGTTCAGCTCATCGCGGTTCCACTCCGCGCCGACGGTGAGCGTTTGCTCAAATAGCCATATCACCGGGACATTCACCTCGCCGCTGGTGCGATACGAGATCAGGCGGTTAGTGGTGAACGTCTGGTCGTTGGTAATGCGCCCCTCGCCGCCGCCGGAGAGTCCCTCATTCATGCGGGTATTATCGGTTTTTTCATAGTAGAACCCCAGGCGGCTTTGCCCCCAGTCCCAGATGCCGTTATGAGTTAGACCGTAATTCTGCCGGTACAGGCGATTGGTCTCCCGCCCGGACTGCGCCAGACTTTTAGTAACCGCGTTCGAAGTACTGTTTTGCGTATCGCCGGCATAGATATTCCCCTGCCGACTGTATCCCGCTTCAAAATCAAGGATTTGCTGCGGGGTCATTTTCCATGAGAAGACGCTATTAATATCTTTATTGGTGACCCCCTCCCGTCCGGCAGCATTCTTGGTACCGGCGGAGGAGTTAATATCCCAGCTGTCGGCATCGGTTCTGTTGAGATTACCGTACAGGCGCATCGTCAACGTATCTCCAGCCAACGGGCCGCTAAGGCTAAAGTTACCCCGCCGGGTGTCACCTTCTTTGCTGCTTTCCGGCTGGTTGGTATAGAGCGACAGCGAACCATGCCAGTCGTTAGTCGGACGTTTGGTGATGATATTCACCACCCCGCCAGCGGCACCGGAGCCATAGCGCGCGGCGGCGGGCCCACGGATCACTTCAATACGTTCTACCATCTCCGGCGGTACCCAGTTCGTATCGCCACGGGTGTCGCGTTCTCCGCGCCAGCTATAGCGAACCGAATTTCGTGACGTCACCGGCACGCCGTCAATCAGCACTAAGGTATTTTCCGGCCCCATACCACGAATATCAATTTGTCGGTTATTTCCGCGCGTCCCCGAGGCGCTATTGCCGGTAAGATTAACCCCAGGCATCTTACGAATAATATCGGCAAGATCGTTAACGGGAGGATTCTTCTGAATATCGTCACGAGTAATAATCGAAACGCCCGGCTGTTGCTTTAATACTTGCTCGGCAGTGGATTCAACCACCATCGTTTCGCCGTTGTCGTCTGTAGATTCTGCTGCTGATAATGGACTATTAACCCCTGTAGAAACCACGGTTATTAACCAGAGGAACTTATTAACTTTCATACCCATTCCCTAAATAATGTCTAAAGTAGCGCTGTTGCCCTCAAGCTCACATCCTTGCCAGGTTACGGCTATATAGTAATTATTATCATATGATAATGATAATAATTATCATTCAATTAAGAAAAAGGCAATCTTTCGACCGCAAAAATCTGGTCATAAGAAAACAGAAACGGGATTTTGCAATATGACTCTCTGTCCGGGCTCCGCTTTGCCAATAAATCCGGGAAGGGTGGCAGAATGCGCCTACTGAGCGGAGGTTTTACAAAACAGGAATAGATAAAATAAAACTATTTTTTCAAAGCGTTAATGACAAGAAACAACCAGGAAAAATGGTATAGCGCGGTTCAGAGTCCATCGGCGCTTCCCTGCCGACGGCGAACCGTTCTTACAGTTTGCCAGAGGCTTTCCGTCAGGGTAATGGCGGGATCGGATACGATTGTAGTCATTCGATATATGACGATGAAAGTGATGTTGGCGCCAAAATACAAAGCGCCTGGTAATATTTATCAGGCGCTTTGCAGACAGAAAACCATCAAACATCGGTTTCTCGTTCTCCAGCATCTACCGGGAAAAATGACAACCCACAGTTAGTGGATTTTACTGTCGGGTCTTGCCAGGGATTTTGTGTTACCCCCAGGTCTTTTAAAAGACCGCGTAACAGCACTAAATCCTTGGGTGTCATTTTTTGCTTTGGTTCACCCTCTTTAGGTGGACGAATATCCTCCTGACTAGTACATGTAACACAATAACCTTTTAACTCTATCCACTTAGGCTTAGGGGGGCCTTAGGATCGGTAGGCGTCGAGCTGACAACGCACGAACAGGCACTTATACATCCAGGCATAGCGTTTTCCTTTTCAAACAATTCGCTTTAGTTGGAAGTTCTACTTGAGAAAATAGGAATGGTTATTCAGATATTTTTACCGTCGCATACTCCTGTAATAATAAAAGATACTGTAAATAATTTACTCTCAGCTACTATTCAGTAGCAGATTGTTATTCTTACATTGCTTTTATTTCAGGTTTACGTCAAAAAGGGCTAAATATTTTCACTATAAAATTCGTTAAAGAGTGTTTGTGTACTTGTAGACATTGTGGCGTCTTCGGTACGCAAATGGGTTAGTGTACAATCTTTAAAACAGGTATTGTTTAAATTAGCCTCAGCCAAATCAGCCCCGTCCAGGTTCGTAGAAATGAAACTCGCCTTTCGCAGATTTGCCCGGGTTAAGACAGCGTCTTCCATAATTGCAGCCATTATAGTAGCACCCTGTAATGTCGCACCGCTCATATCAGCACGTATAAGGGTTGCGCCTGAAAGATTAGTGTGATCCATATTTGCACCGGAGCAATTACATTCTATCATGCTACAGCCTAACAGACTCGCGTGTTGTAAATTGGCGCCAGTAAGATTAGCGTGATCGAGGGTAGCGCCACACATAATGCGATCTTCCAGACAGGCGTTCTTGAAATTACTGTCGCCTAGTGATGTTCCCGATAGATTTGCGCCCTTAAAATTTGCACCTTCACAATCCGCCATAAACAGCACTGCCCCCTCTAAATTTGCGCCGCTTAAGTCTGCGTCACATAAATTTTCTGACGTCAG
This sequence comes from Salmonella sp. GDC200615, assembly GCF_050574145.1. Taxonomy (NCBI): domain Bacteria; kingdom Pseudomonadati; phylum Pseudomonadota; class Gammaproteobacteria; order Enterobacterales; family Enterobacteriaceae; genus Salmonella; species Salmonella sp. GDC200615. Next base: position 3,671,845 of record NZ_CP192247.1, read on the forward strand.
ATTTGCTCCGGTAAGGACAGCGCCTTTAAGATTCATGCCTCCCTGGGCAGTTAATATTACAGAATCCTGAGGGAGAGAAAATTCGCATCTGAATAGTAAAGCTCGGCATATTTTTTCAAAAGAGGCAAGCGGAATTTCTCTTGTCTCAGAATGGTCGCCTTTACTGACTCGTACAATAACTTGTCCAGCTTCGTTATTCTCACCAGGAAGATTAAATTCGACACGACACCCATCCATATCATCCAGGATGATGTTTTCTGGCAACGGAGCACCTCTGTCAGGCATTGTACTTTTCAATGTCTCAGCCATAGTCTCTATCAATTCCTGATATTGTGTTTCATTTCTCCGATGTATCCCACCACAGGTAAAAAAGTTAATGATATATTCCAGAATGGTTTTGGGCGAGGTAGCTTGCCGCATAGCAGCAGAAGTCCCCGCGCCAAAAGCAGATTTAGCCATACCAGCCAGACTATCGAGTGAACGCTCCATATATTTTCTCCCAGAGACAGCAACACAGTGCATGATAAAATTTATCATATAGATTTGCATTTAGAGATAAGGTGAATACCCCCTTTACGTCTGGTTACATAATAACGTATCACGACGCGTTGCTGTCTGGCTTACACAATAGCAGCCAAATAAATATATTGGCTTATACTCGTCATACTTCAAGTTGCATGTGCTGCGGCCACGTTCCCTCACCCCAGTCACTTACTTTAGTAAGCTCCTGGGGATTCGCTCGCTTGCCGCCTTCCTGCAACTCGAATTATTTAGAGTATATAACATCATTTAAAATAATAAACACGGCATTCGTTTTAATACTACGTTCAGGACTCATCCCACTCATTAGCAGAAAACCTATTAAAAAGCGTGTTCAGGCGTTTTATTACCGCCATTGATAAACTGTTTAACAACATCGTCTGTACAGACCTTCTTCGTTGCCTTTACGTTTAACTCAATCAGGCTACCGTCTCGGTTATAAGTCTATCGAGTAGTAGGGACGTAGTATGACGATGCAGCAAAGTGATATGGAAAGATATAATCCATTATTAATGTTAAAAGAAGTCATGGCGCAGACGCCTTATCGCCATAAACGCTGGGGAGAGCGTAAGTTTCGCTATAAATTTGTATTACGTTGCCTTATTAACCCCGTAACGACAATTAAATACTTCAATGAATTATGCCATCTGTCTCAGCCCAGAACGCTGATTATTCATCGTCCACTGTTGCCGGCAAAAATCCAGCGGCCCTATTTGTATACCGGGCTTAGCATACGTTGCCGGGCAAAAGCTATTCTGGAACACTACCAGTTCGTTCAGTCCTTTCCGGAAAGTAAAATTAAAAAGATCCTCCTGTCCGAGGAACAAATCTTGCTCGCTCACCTGGAAGGAAAAAACGACGCTCTGGTAGATATCTACTGCGGTCCCTGTGGCTATGACAGAGAAGGTGAGCTGACATTAACGCTGTGTTTCAATGATACGCCGTTGGCACGTTTATCATTTTCCTTTATCCGCCATGAAGGGAAGCAAATAGCGCTGGTTGCCGGGTTACAAGGGCCCAGTAAACATGTCGGCCCACAAGTCATACGTAACGCCACCAAAGATTGTTACGGTCTCTTTCCTAAACGGATGCTGTATGAAGCTTTTGCAACATTGATGCAGGCCTGTAATGTCGACGAGATTTATGCGGTAAGTGAAAACAACCATGTTTATCGTCAACTCAGGTACTTATTCCAGAAGAAAAAAACTTTTGTGGCCAGCTATAGTGAATTCTGGGAGTCGCTAAACGGCGTTAAGAAAGGTGCCTTATATCATCTGCCATCACAGGTGATGCGTAAAGCGCCTGAAAGTATCCCCAGCAAAAAACGCGCAGAGTATCGGAAACGCTATCATATTCTGGATACAATAATACAAGAGGTTAACAGCCTCTCCCGGTAGAACTATTTCATACGCGGATGTGCAGATCCTGCTACCGTTCAGCGGATCTCTTTGAAATCTGTATCGCTACTGGATGGTTAAATACAGAATGGCTTGCGAGTGAATAGCGCGGCATTTAACCGTCGCTTTCACTCATGCTATGATCAACATCTTAATCTTATTCCCTTCACCATAACGCCATCGATTAGCATGTTAACCATTAAATACAAGCTAAACATTTGTCACATTTTTATTTGGTTAAGCAAAAAAATAATACAAAATAGAATTTTCAGTAAACCAAGTCAGGAGTTTTGGTGAAAATACAAGAAGTTAAGCGTATATTAACCCGCTGGCAGCCGTCTTCCTTTACCCTATACCGGGAGGTGTTTACGCAATACGGCGGTAGTATCAATATGCACCCAGATATTGTTGATTATTTTATGAAGCGCCATAACTGGCATTTTAAATTCTTCCACTATAAAGAAGATGATAAGATTAAAGGCGCCTACTTTATCTGTAATGATCAGAATATTGGCATCCTGACGCGCAGAACCTTCCCGCTATCGTCAGATGAGATACTTATTCCAATGGCACCAGATTTACGCTGCTTCTTACCCGATCGTACTAACCGACTTTCGGCGTTGCATCAGCCACAAATACGCAATGCCATATGGAAACTCGCCAGAAAGAAACAAAATTGTCTGGTCAAAGAAACGTTCTCTTCTAAGTTTGAAAAAACACGCCGTAATGAATATCAGCGATTTCTTAAAAAAGGCGGAAGTGTAAAAAGCGTTGCTGATTGTTCTTCTGATGAACTGACTCATATTTTTATCGAGTTATTTCGGTCTCGTTTCGGCAATACTTCATCCTGCTATCCCGCTGATAACCTTGCCAACTTTTTTAGTCAACTGCATCACCTTCTGTTTGGGCATATTCTTTATATTGAAGGGATACCCTGTGCATTTGATATCGTATTGAAATCTGAAAGCCAGATGAACGTCTACTTTGACGTATCTAATGGTGCAATTAAAAATGAGTTCAGACCACTCAGTCCCGGCAGCATACTAATGTGGCTAAATATTAACCGTGCCAGACATTACTGCCAGGAAAGACAAAAAAAATTGCTTTTTTCCATCGGCATACTAAAGCCTGAATGGGAATATAAGCGCATGTGGTCGACCCCCTATTTTACCGGAAAATCGATTTGCTAAAAAGAAAGCCTGGACGTAAATATGTTTTTTACGTCCAGATTTTTCATAAGTCCTGATGAACTGATAAAAAACGAAAGTTTAATCATAATTTGAAAAATAAGTTAACCACCATATAATCATAATGACAATTACTCGAAATTCACTTACACTACACTCGGTTTTACGGAATTGATTAACACAGTATGTTACAGATAACGTGCTAAAAAGCGTGCAGCGGTTATACATTTTCATATGTGTGTGTCATTAACCTGGCGTCAGGAACAGATGATGATGACAACTACCCTTTTATCTCTTCTGGCCTGGCATACCGTCAGTAGATTAAAGGTGTAGCCTTGCTTTATGGCATTACAAAAATGTGGGTGAGGTCTATGCTCAATGTATACGTTATTTGTAACAACGCTCTTGTGCATAAACAATACGTTATTGCCAACAGCACTGAACGGGTACAGTGGTTCTTGCTGACAACAGGCTTAAAGATCGCCTTAACACGGGATACCTGATAACTGGATTATATTATGACACATGCAGACTGGCTGATTCTTGGGTATACAACTGTTATTATTATTTTTGGTATTGTATGTTATATCGGATTGCTTAAATTGATAACGAAAGGCAAGCATGAAAAATAACGCACTTACCGGGAAGAATATACTCTCAGGAGATAAAATGCTTCGGCAATGATATGACACCACTGCCGAAATGCTATTTTTAAAGAAATCAATCAGGTATTGAGGGTGATTTTATCATAGCCGCGCCAGCGATAATTCAACAACGAGAGCAGCCAGAATAGCACAAAAGCACCCACTACCCAGAAGCCCACATTCCCCATATGATCGTTAAGCGTGCTGACGGTCTGCCAAAATGTTCCGCTTAACTGTAACGCATCATCAATCAACCCCAGCGCCTCAAGCCCGCCAATCGCCAGCGCGACAATGACGGATGCGGCGGTAATGGTCATATTATAATAAAGCTTGCGTAATGGATGCGAGAAAGCCCAACCGTAAGCGCCGACCATGACAAAGTTATCCAGGGAATCTACCAGCGCCATCCCGGCGGTAAACAGCACAGGAAAAATCATCATTGACCAGAGAGATAGCCCCTGGTTGGCTGCTGAAGCGGAAATGCCCAGCAACCCAACCTCGGTTGCGGTATCAAATCCCAGACCAAACAGAAAACCGACAAAATACATATGCCAACTGGAAGTGACCAAACGAAACGTACGCTGAAATATACGCGTCATCAGCCCGCCAGGTATGGCCTCGTCATGCTCCCTCACTGACTCGCCGCGGGTAACCGAGCGAAATTGCCGCCAGACGTTGAACAAAATAAACAGGTTAAGCAGGGCCATCGCCAGCAGAAAAAAAGCGGAAACAGCCGTACCAATCAACGAACCATATTGATGCAAAACATCAATACGATCGCGAAATGCCATCGACGTCACAACAATCGCCAGACATGCCAGAACGACAATGGTCGAATGACCCAATGAAAAAAACGCCCCCACGCCTAAAGGCGTTTTACCCTGCTGCATCAGTTTACGGGTGACGGTATCGATGGCTGCGATATGATCGGCATCAACCGCATGACGCAGCCCAAAGCTATACGCCAGTATGGCTGCACTTAGCATGACTGCATGGTGATGAAAAACACAGAACGCCCAAATCCAGGCCAGGATGTTAACCCCGACAAGAAAGACGGTTAATGCTATTCCCCGTCGTTTAGTATGATTATTCATGCCCCTGCACCCACTATATTTTTAATTAACGCTACGGTTTGTAGGGGGAATGTATGATTATTTGATTAAAACGTCACACCTCAAGATGCGACTTTTTGTAAACGTGCTTTACCGCTGACACATTTGTGCGCATTACTGCGGAACAAGGCTTAAAAAGCGTATCCGAACGTATAACCCTCCCAACGCTTCACTACGGGAAAAATGGGGATGAGTACGGTGCAGGCGTGCAATATCATTGACCAAAGCCAGACCAATGCCCGCCCCGGCCACATTTCCTACGTTATCGAGCCGGTGGAACGGCTGTAGCGCCAGATGGATGTGTTCATCATCAATGCCGGGGCCGCTATCTTCGACAACCAGCGTCACGGCATCGCCATCCCGTTCAAGCCGCGCGGTGACGATACCTTGCTCAGGCGTGTATTTCAGCGCATTATCCAGCAAGTTTCCGCATAGCTCGCTAAGCAGTACCTCATCCCCCTCGATCCACATCGCTTCCTGTTCGCCTTCGTAGCCCAGGTCGATATGTTTACTCCGCGCCTGCGCCAGGCGGGTAAAGCAGCCGCTCTGTACGATATCGTACAGATTCACCGGGGAAAAGCGCCGCTCGCCCTGCTCTTTATGCTTTACCGCAGAAAGTTGCAACAATCTTTCCGTGAGCTGAATGGTACTATCCAGCGTTACGCTCATCGCCTGCAGACTTTCGTACCAATGATGAGGGTGCTGGCTGGCTAACGCCACCGCCGCCTGCGTTTTTAACACCGCCAGCGGCGTTTTTAACTGGTGAGAAGCATCGGCACTAAAGCGTTCCTGCCGGGAGAGAATGCCGCGGAGCCTGTCAATGTAGCGATTAAACGCCACGATTAACAAGCGTGTTTCCGACCACGGCAGCAGTTCCGGCAGCGGCGTTAACAGACCCGGTTCGCGGCGTACCATTAATGACGAAAGTTGACGCATAGGGCGCAGGATCCGGCGTAATAACCAGCCAACCAGCACCAGGGTCAGCAACACCAGCAGCCCCTGTGAGATCCAGGAAGAGAACAGCAGTTGGCCCGCCAGATAACGACGGGACTGCAGCGTCTCTGCGACATAAATCTCCGCCATGCCGATAATGCCGCCTTCGTTGACCGGCTGTAGCAAACGCGCCACGCGGATCGCCTCGCCGCGATACTCGGTATGATAGAACCACGCCAGCGCCGGATAAAGCCGGGTACGGGGCGTAGCGGGCGGCATGACGGGCAGATCGTCATAACCGGAAATGACCTTTCCGGAAGGGTCGACGACTTTGTAATAGAGTCGATCATTCATATTAAGCTCGAAGCTATCCAGCACCACCCAGGGCACGTTAACTTCCAGATGGTTATTGCGCACCACCAGCCGTTCCGATACCGTTCGCGCCGAGGAGAGCAACGTACGATCATAAGCCTGAGTGGCGGCCTGTAGCGCATTGACATAGCTGTTAAACGCCGACAGCCCCCATAGCAGAATCAGCGGCAACCCCAGGAACAGTAAGAGTTGCAGGTACAACGATTGCGGCTTAACCCACTTCATCGCCGCGCTCCAGCACATAACCCAGGCCGCGCAGCGTCGTAATTCGTACATCGCTTCCCTGGAGTTTTTTACGCAGTCGATGAATATAAAGTTCGATGCTTTCAGGGCTTACCTCATCGTTCAGGCTGAACACCTGTTCAAAAAGCTGCTGACGCGAAACCGGCCGCGTTCGTCGGTACATCAATACGGTTAAGAGCGCCTGCTCACGCGGCGTCAGCGCTAACGGCTGTCCCTGTAACAGAAAATACCCTTCATCATGAAAGATCAATTCCCCCAGTTGCTGAACTTCATGAACCTGCCCAGCGCTGCGTCGCAGCAAGGCCCGTAAACGGGCATCCAGCTCTTCCAGTTCAAAGGGTTTCGGCAGATAGTCATCGGCGCCGACGTTGAGACCTTTTACACGATCCGCCACCGCGCTTCGCGCCGTGAGCAGCAAAACGGGCAAGGTCTGACCGCGTTTACGCAGCCGTTGCACCACCTCCAGTCCATCCATTCCCGGCATATTGATATCCAGCACCGCCAGCGCGTACATTTCACTGTGCAGAAGATGGTCAGCCGCCAGGCCGTCAAATACGCAGTCCACGGCAAAGCCGTTTTGCACCAGCGCTTTCTCCAGCCAGTGAGCCAGCTCACGGTTATCTTCCGCCAATAAGAGACGCATATCACATCCTGTAAAGTTTCTGCCGCATTGAAAGGGAATTGAAAGGTTATTGTTTTAACAATCACGCAACCGAACTGCTACATGTCGGCTCACATAATCACAAAAATCTTCTTCCGAACCTGAAAAATCCGGACGTCCGGCGTGAGGATAAAAAATGAAAAAACAATTACTTCGTACCCTTACTGCAAGCATTTTATTAATGAGTACCTCTGTTCTGGCGCAGGAGGCGCCGTCGCGAACGGAATGTATCGCGCCAGCCAAACCTGGCGGCGGTTTCGACCTCACCTGTAAGCTGATTCAGGTGAGTTTGCTGGAGACTGGCGCTATCGAGAAACCCATGCGGGTAACGTATATGCCCGGCGGCGTCGGCGCTGTGGCCTATAACGCGATAGTCGCTCAACGCCCTGGTGAACCCGGGACTGTGGTCGCCTTTTCCGGCGGTTCGCTGCTCAACCTGTCGCAGGGGAAATTTGGTCGCTACGGCGTGGATGATGTGCGCTGGCTGGCAAGCGTGGGCACTGATTACGGCATGATCGCCGTGCGTGCGGATTCCCCGTGGAAAACGCTGAAAGATCTGATGACGGCGATGGAAAAAGATCCCAACAGCGTGGTCATTGGCGCTGGCGCCTCTATTGGCAGCCAGGACTGGATGAAGTCGGCGTTGCTGGCGCAAAAGGCGAACGTCGACCCGCACAAGATGCGCTACGTTGCCTTTGAGGGCGGCGGCGAGCCGGTGACGGCATTAATGGGCAACCATGTTCAGGTTGTCTCCGGCGATCTCAGTGAAATGGTGCCTTATCTGGGCGGCGACAAAATCCGCGTGCTTGCCGTCTTTTCAGAAAATCGTCTGCCGGGCCAGCTTGCCAATGTCCCTACCGCTAAAGAACAGGGCTACGACCTGGTGTGGCCGATTATTCGCGGCTTCTACGTCGGGCCCAAAGTCAGCGATGCCGATTACCAGTGGTGGGTGGATACCTTCAAGAAGCTCCAGCAAACCGACGAGTTTAAAAAGCAGCGCGATCTGCGCGGCCTGTTTGAGTTCGACATGACCGGCCAGCAGCTCGATGACTACGTGAAAAAACAGGTTACTGATTACCGTGAGCAGGCGAAAGCCTTCGGACTCGCGAAATAATCGCGGAGGCAATGATGAGCGATCGTATCTTTGCGGGTATCTGGCTGTTGCTCTGTATCGCCGGGCTATTCATCGCCTGGCAGATCCAAAGCGAATACAGCTATGAACCCGTCGGCCCCCGCCCTTTTCCGCTGGGGATTATCGGCCTGATGGCGCTCTGCGCGCTGGCGCTGTTATTGCGCCATCCCGACACGGTGAGCTGGCCGCGCCGCCATGTTCTGCAAAAGCTAATTACCATGATCATCATCCTGCTGATGTATGCCTGGGGATTCGAATGGCTGGGTTTTCCCATCGCCACCGCGCTTCTCACCATGGTTATCGGGATGCTGTTCGGCGCCACGATTCCGGCGGCGGGTATCTCCGGCGCGGTATTGGGTATTCTGCTGTGGTATGCCTTTGACCGGCTGCTTGATGTCACCTTACCTCTCGGCGCCTGGCTGAGTTAACGGAGCAACGATGGATACCTGGATATATCTTTCTCAGGGCTTTGCGGTGGCGATGACGCCGGAAAACCTGGTTATCGCGTTGATTGGCTGCTTCGTGGGCACGATCGTCGGTCTGCTGCCGGGCCTGGGACCGATCAACGGCGTGGCAATCTTACTGCCGCTGGCCTTTGCGTTGCATCTGCCTGCGGAGTCGGCGCTAATTCTGCTGGCGACGGTGTACATTGGCTGTGAGTATGGCGGCAGGATCTCCTCCATATTGCTCAACGTCCCCGGCGATGCGGCGGCGATCATGACGGCGCTGGACGGTTACCCAATGGCGCAGCAAGGGAAAGGCGGCGTAGCGCTGTCGATTTCCGCAGTCAGCTCATTTTTCGGTTCATTAATCGCTATCGGCGGCATCATTCTGTTCGCCCCTTTACTGGCGCAATGGTCGCTGGCCTTTGGTCCTGCGGAATATTTCGCCTTAATGGTTTTTGCCATCGCCTGTCTTGGCAGCATGATGGCGCAAAACCCGCTTAAATCATTTCTGGCAGCGCTGATCGGTCTTGGCCTTGCGACCGTCGGCGTGGACGCCAACACCGGGGTTTATCGCTTTACCTTTGACAGCGTTCATCTTTCCGACGGCGTACAGTTTATCGTCGTGGTGATCGGCCTGTTCTCGGTATCAGAAATACTTTTAATGCTGGAACATACCAGCAGCGGGCAAACAATGGTCCGCAAAACGGGTCGAATGTTGTTCAACCTGAAAGAAGGCGCGCAGTGTATCGGCACCACCCTGCGTTCTTCGGTAATCGGCTTTTTTGTCGGCGTATTGCCCGGCGCCGGGGCGACCATTGCCAGCGCCATTACCTATATGACCGAGAAAAAACTCAGCGGCAACAGCGATAGCTTCGGCAAAGGGGATATTCGCGGCGTCGCGGCGCCGGAGGCGGCAAACAACGCCTCAGCCTGCGGCTCCTTCATCCCGATGCTGACGATGGGCGTTCCCGGTTCCGGTACTACGGCAGTGATGATGGGGGCGCTGACGCTGTACAACATCACGCCAGGCCCGGCGATGTTCACCGAACAGCCGGATATCGTCTGGGGACTCATCGCTGCGCTGCTGATTGCGAACGTGATGCTGCTGATCATGAATATCCCGTTGATCGGTCTGTTCACCCGTATGCTCACCATTCCGCTGTGGTTCCTGGTACCCGCCATCGCTGCCGTATCGGCGGTAGGGGTGTATGCGGTACACAGCACCACCTTCGATCTGGTGCTGATGGTCGCGCTCGGCGTGTTAGGGTACATTTTACGTAAAATGCACTTCCCCATGTCGCCGCTGATCCTGGGATTCGTACTGGGGGAAATGCTGGAGCAGAACCTGCGTCGCGCACTCTCCATCAGTAACGGCAATATGGCGATTTTGTGGCAAAGCGGCGTTGCCAAAGCCCTGCTGATCATGGCGATCATGGTCATTGTCGTACCGCCAGTGTTACGTCTGCTCCGTAAACACAGCCGTAAACCGCAGGTTGACGCCGGTTAATTGACTGCTGAAATACGTTGTACTTGTCCGGCCTACGCGCTCATGTGTCAGGCCGGGCAACCCCGCCAGCATCACTTTCCCTATAACGCTCTCATTTTACACCCCTTCTTGCCGTTGTCAGGCTCGTGGCGCCGTTAACCTCACCCTTTGTATTGTTAAATATTTGTTGTTTTTGATCACAATAATTAAACAAAAGCGGTTATTTCATACGCGTTCCTGGAAAATGTCGATATTTTTAATTTATGGCTACGAAATGAGCATCGCCATGTCTCCCTGACCATCTTACCGAGAGGAATGATTCTGATGAATGCACTGACTGCCGTAAAAGCGAACACAGATGATTTAGCCCAACGCCATACTGGTTTCACCCTTGCCCCTTCGGCGCAGTCGCCGCGTCTGCTGGCGTTAACGTTTACGGCGGATACCACAAGACAATTTCTCCATCAGGTTGCACAGTGGCCGGTGCAGGCGCTGGAATACAAATCTTTCTTACGTTTCAAAATCGGCAAGATCCTCGACGATCTGTGCGGCAATCAGCTACAACCGCTGTTGATCAAAACGCTACTCAATCGTGCACAAGGCGCGCTGTTGATCAGCGCCGAAGGGCTCGATGATGTCGCACAGGCAGAAGAGATGGTCAAACTGGCGACGGCGGTGGCGCATCTTATTGGTCGCTCCAACTACGATGCGATGAGCGGCCAGTATTACGCGCGTTTCGTGGTCAAAAACGTCGACAACTCCGACAGTTATCTGCGCCAGCCCCACCGCGTAATGGAACTGCACAATGACGGCACCTATGTTGAGGAGGTGACCGACTACGTGCTGATGATGAAAATCGACGAACAAAATATGGAAGGCGGTAATTCGCTGCTGCTGCACCTTGATGACTGGGAACATCTGGAGTCGTTTTTTACCCATCCGCTGGCGCGTCGCGTCATGCGCTGGGCGGCACCGCCAAGCAAAAATGTTAGCCATGACGTCTGGCACCCGGTGTTTGATGTCGACCAACAAGGCCGCCCGGTCATGCGTTATATCGACCAGTTCGTCCAGCCAAAAGACTTTGAAGAAGGCGTCTGGCTCAGCGAGCTTTCAGACGCGCTGGAAACCAGTCAAAACATCCTCTCCGTGCCGGTACCGGTCGGCAAATTCCTGCTGATTAACAATCTGTTCTGGCTACATGGACGCGATCGTTTTACGCCGCATCCTGACTTGCGTCGCGAACTGATGCGCCAGCGCGGTTACTTCGCCTACGCCGCCAGCCATTATCAAACTCACCAATAAGCGCCACGGCGAAGGAATTACGCGGATGTATGATTTTGTGATTATCGGCGGCGGCATTATCGGCATGTCGACCGCCATGCAACTTATTGATGTCTACCCGGATGCGCGCATCGCATTGCTGGAAAAAGAGTCCGCGCCAGCCTGCCACCAGACCGGGCATAACAGCGGCGTGATCCATGCCGGGGTGTACTACACGCCCGGCAGCCTCAAAGCGCGGTTTTGTCTGGCGGGCAATCAGGCGACCAAAACCTTTTGCGATCAAAACAACATCCGCTACGACACCTGCGGCAAAATGTTGGTCGCCACCTCGGAGCTGGAAATGGCGCGGATGCGCGCGCTATGGGAGCGGACGGCGGCCAACGGCTTAGAGCGCGAGTGGTTAAGCGCGGCGGAGCTGCGTGAACGCGAACCCAATATCATTGGCCTGGGCGGGATTTTTGTCCCTTCCAGCGGGATTGTCAGCTATCGCGATGTCGCGACGGCCATGGCGAACCGCTTTCAGGCCAAAGGCGGCGAGATCATCTACCATGCCGAGGTCAGCGCGCTAACAGAACATGCCGCTGGCATTGTTATTCGCACCTCGCAAGGTCGGGAAATAGAAACCGCTACGCTTATCGGCTGTGCAGGGCTGATGGCGGATCGGCTGGTCAAAATGCTGGGCGTGGAGCCCGGTTTTATTATCTGCCCTTTCCGCGGCGAGTACTTTCGTCTGGCCCCGCGACACAACCGGATCGTTAACCATTTGATCTACCCGATCCGGCAATGCCGTTTCTCGGCGTCCATCTTACCCGCATGATCGATGGCAGCGTCACGGTCGGGCCGAATGTGGTGCTGGCGCTTAAACGCGAAGGCTACCGTAAGCGCGACGTTTCCTTCACCGACACCCTGGAGATTTTCCGCTCCGCCGGCATTCGCCGCGTACTGCAAAACCATCTGCTTTCCGGGCTGGGCGAGATGAAAAACTCGCTGTGCAAAAGCGGCTATTTGCGGCGAGTACAAAAGTATTGCCCCAGCCTGACCGTCAACGATCTCCAGCCCTGGCCGGCAGGCGTGCGGGCGCAGGCGGTTTCACCGGACGGCAAACTGATTGATGATTTTCTGTTTGTCACGACGCCGCGTTCCATTCACACCTGTAACGCCCCCTCCCCGGCGGCGACATCCGCGATACCTATCGGCGCGCATATCGTCAGTAAAGTTCAGGCGCTACGCGCAAGCCAGAGCAACCCCGGACGTACGCTGCGTGCGGCACGCAGCGTGGACGCATTACACGCCGCATTTACCCGTTAACCCTTCAGACAGGAAGCAATTATGCAACTTAACGACTCTACCCTGTTCCGCCAGCAGGCCTTTATCGATGGCGACTGGCGCGACGCGCGCGGCGGCGATGTCATCCCCGTGAGCAACCCCGCCAACGGGAAACCGCTCGGCAATGTGCCCCAAATGGGGGCGGAAGAGACGCGCGACGCCATCAACGCCGCCAATCGCGCCCTGCCCGCCTGGCGCGCGCTCACCGCCAAAGAGCGAGCCAATATCCTGCGTCGCTGGTTCAATCTGATGATGGAACATCAGGACGATTTGGCGCATCTGATGACGCTGGAACAGGGTAAACCGCTGGCGGAAGCGAAAGGCGAAATTAGCTACGCCGCCTCGTTTATTGAATGGTTCGCCGAAGAGGGGAAGCGTATCTATGGCGACACGATTCCAGGTCATCAGGCCGATAAACGGCTGCTGGTGATTAAACAGCCCATCGGCGTCACCGCCGCGATTACCCCGTGGAACTTTCCCTCAGCAATGATCACCCGTAAAGCCGGCCCCGCGCTGGCCGCAGGCTGCACGATGGTACTCAAACCCGCCAGCCAGACGCCGTTTTCCGCGCTGGCGCTGGCGGAACTGGCCCGGCGCGCCGGAATTCCCGCAGGTGTATTTAACGTAGTTACCGGTTCGGCAGGCGATATCGGCGGCGAGCTGACCAGCAACCCGCTGGTACGCAAACTGTCGTTTACCGGCTCGACGGAGATTGGCCGCCAGCTAATGGAACAATGCGCCAAAGACATTAAAAAAGTGTCGCTGGAATTGGGCGGCAATGCGCCGTTTATCGTCTTTGACGATGCCGATCTGGATAAAGCCGTCGAAGGCGCGCTGGCTTCGAAGTTTCGCAACGCCGGGCAGACCTGTGTCTGCGCCAATAGATTGTATGTTCAGGACGGCGTTTACGATCGTTTTGCGGAAAAACTCAACCAGGCGGTAAATAAGCTCGCGGTCGGCGACGGCCTGCAAGCCGACGTCGCTATCGGGCCGCTGATTGATGAAAAAGCCGTGGCGAAAGTCCAGGAGCATATCGCCGACGCGCTGGAAAAAGGCGCCCGCGTCATTACGGGCGGTGAAGCGCACAAATTGGGCGGCAACTTCTTTCAACCGACCATTCTGGCGGATGTTCCTGATAACGCGAAAGTCGCCAAAGAAGAGACATTCGGGCCGCTCGCGCCTCTGTTCCGCTTCAGCGACGAGGCGGATGTCATCAGACAGGCTAACGATACCGAGTTCGGCCTGGCAGCCTATTTTTATGCACGCGATTTAAGCCGCGTTTTCCGCGTCGGCGAAGCGCTGGAATACGGCATCGTCGGTATTAATACCGGCATTATCTCCAACGAAGTCGCGCCTTTCGGCGGTATTAAGGCCTCCGGATTAGGCCGTGAAGGTTCCAAATACGGCATCGAAGATTATTTAGAAATCAAATATATGTGCATCGGCCTTTAACAGGAGAGTCGCTAATGAATACCAATAACGCTTTAATGCAGCGCCGTCATAACGCCGTTCCTCGCGGCGTGGGCCAGATTCACCCAATTTTCGCCGAGCGGGCGGAAAATTGTCGGGTCTGGGATGTCGAAGGCCGTGAGTATCTCGATTTCGCGGGCGGCATTGCCGTCCTGAACACCGGTCATTTACATCCGGGCATTGTTTCAGCGGTCGAAGCGCAGTTGAAGAAATTGTCCCATACCTGTTTTCAGGTGCTGGCCTATGAACCGTATCTGGCGTTGTGCGAACGCATGAACCAGAAGGTACCGGGCGATTTCGCCAAAAAAACGTTGCTGGTCACGACCGGTTCAGAAGCGGTTGAAAACGCCGTGAAAATCGCCCGCGCGGCAACAAAACGCAGCGGCGCTATCGCGTTTAGCGGCGCTTACCACGGTCGTACCCACTACACGCTCTCTCTGACCGGGAAAGTACACCCGTACTCTGCTGGTATGGGATTGATGCCAGGCCATGTCTACCGCGCGCTTTATCCTTGCCCGCTACACAACGTCAGCGACGACGACGCGATCGCCAGCATTGAACGCATCTTTAAAAATGATGCCGCGCCGGAAGATATCGCCGCCATTATTATTGAGCCGGTACAGGGCGAAGGCGGATTTTACGCCGCCTCTCCCGCGTTTATGCAGCGACTGCGCGCGCTATGCGACTAACACGGCATTATGTTGATTGCCGACGAAGTGCAAAGCGGCGCGGGCCGGACCGGTACGCTGTTCGCCATGGAACAGATGGGCGTTGCGGCAGATATTACCACGTTTGCGAAATCGATCGCCGGCGGCTTTCCGCTGGCAGGCGTTACCGGCCGGGCAGACGTGATGGACGCTATCGCGCCGGGCGGGCTGGGCGGCACCTATGCCGGAAACCCGATTGCCTGCGCCGCCGCGCTGGCGGTACTGGACATTTTCGAGCAGGAAAATCTACTGCAAAAGGCGAATACGCTTGGCAAAACGCTGCGCGATGGCCTGATGGAGATAGCGGAAACGCACCGTGAGATTGGTGACGTGCGCGGACTGGGCGCCATGATCGCCATTGAGTTGTTCGAAAATGGCGACCCCGGCAAACCGAACGCGGCTCTGACCGCCGACATTGTGGCCCGCGCCCGCGAGAAAGGGTTAATTCTGCTCTCCTGCGGTCCTTACTACAACATCTTGCGCATCCTCGTTCCACTCACTATTGAGGCCTCGCAGATTCGGCAAGGCCTGGAGATTATCGCCCAGTGCTTTGATGAGGCGAAACAAGCGTAATATCCAATAAGCAGCGTCGGGTGGCGACGTAACTGTCTTATCCGGCCTACAAAAACCGTTTCGATTGTAGGCCGAATAAGCCAGGCGCCATCCGGTAAACGAGCGCAATAACAATAAAGAGGTTTTAGGATGGGGCAATTGTCAGAATCACATGCATTAGGGGGCGGGCTGAAATCACGCCACGTCACCATGTTATCGATCGCCGGCGTCATCGGCGCCAGCCTGTTTGTCGGTTCCAGCGTGGCGATTGCGGAGGCCGGCCCTGCGGTACTGCTGGCCTATCTGTTCGCAGGACTTTTAGTCGTCATGATTATGCGAATGCTGGCTGAAATGGCCGTCGCCACACCGGATACCGGTTCTTTTTCCACCTATGCGGATAAAGCGATCGGCCCCTGGGCCGGGTATACCATCGGCTGGTTATACTGGTGGTTTTGGGTGCTGGTTATTCCGCTGGAGGCCAATATTGCCGCCATTATTCTGAATTCATGGATACCGGGTATTCCGGTATGGCTATTTTCATTAGTGATTACGCTTGCCTTAACCGGAAGCAATTTATTGAGCGTCAAAAATTACGGCGAGTTCGAATTCTGGCTGGCGCTATGTAAAGTAATTGCCATTCTGGCGTTTATCGCGCTGGGCGCGACAGCGATTAGCGGTTTTTATCCGTATGCTGAGGTAAGCGGTATCTCCCGGCTATGGGATCACGGTGGTTTTATGCCTAACGGCTTCGGCGCGGTGTTAAGCGCCATGTTGATCACCATGTTCTCTTTTATGGGCGCGGAAATCGTCACTATTGCTGCCGCGGAATCCGATACGCCGGATAAACATATCGTACGCGCCACCAATTCTGTTATCTGGCGAATTTCCATCTTTTACCTGTGTTCCATTTTTGTGGTGGTGGCGCTGATCCCGTGGAATATGCCGGGTCTGAAAAGCGTAGGTTCGTACCGTTCGGTACTGGAGCTGCTTCATATTCCGCACGCAAAATTCATTATGGACTGCGTGATTTTGTTGTCGGTGACCAGTTGTCTGAACTCCGCATTATATACCGCCTCCCGGATGCTCTATTCCCTTAGCCGCCGCGGCGATGCGCCTGCGATAATGGGAAAAACTAACCGTAGCAAAACGCCCTGGGTGGCGGTTCTCCTCTCTACCGGCGCGGCCTTTTTAACCGTTATCGTCAATTATTACGCCCCGGCAAAAGTGTTTAAATTTCTTATCGACAGTTCCGGCGCCATCGCGCTGCTGGTCTATCTGGTGATTGCGATTTCGCAATTGCGGATGCGTAAAATTCTGCTGGCGCAGGGCGGAGAAATTAAGTTGAAAATGTGGCTTTATCCGTGGCTCACCTGGCTGGTTATCGGCTTTATCTGCTTTGTTCTGGTGGTGATTCTATTTCGACCGGCACAGCAACTAGAAGTCATTTCAACGGGGCTGTTAGGGCTGGGCATAATAGGTACTGTCCCCATTATGTCTCGCTGGAAAAAACTGATAAGGTGGCAAAAAGCCCCCCTGCAAAACCTACGTTAGTTATTCCCGGCGTCAGCCGGGAAGCTTCTCAGGAGTAAAAGATGACCGCCCTTTCCCAACCGACGGCCATAGATGGCTATCGCTGGCTTAAAAATGACATTATTCGCGGCACTTATCAGCCGGATGAGAAACTGCGGATGAGTTTATTAACCGCCCGCTATGCGCTCGGCGTAGGGCCGCTGCGTGAGGCGCTGTCGCAACTGGTGGCGGAACGGCTGGTCACCGTGGTGAATCAAAAAGGCTATCGCGTGGCATCCATGTCAGAGGCGGAACTCCTCGATATTTTTGACGCGCGCGCCAATATGGAAGCGATGCTGGTACGCCTGGCGATTGAACGCGGCGATGATGCGTGGGAGGCGGAGATCCTGGCGCGAGCGCATATGCTCAGTAAACTGGAAGCCAGCGATGCCAGTGAACATATGCTCGATGAATGGGATCAGCGCCACCAGGCGTTCCATTCCGCCATTGTCGCCGGGTGCGGCTCCCACTATCTGCTACAGATGCGCGAACGCTTATTTGACCTGGCGGCCCGCTACCGCTTTATTTGGTTACGTGAAACCGTTCTGTCCGTCGAGATGCTGGAAGATAAACATATCCAGCATCACACGCTAACCGAAGCGATACTGGCGCGCGAGGCGGCACGCGCCGGCGAATTAATGCGTCAGCATTTGCTGACGCCGATTCCCATTATTCGCCAGGCGATGGCAGGGAAAATGTAGCCTGGCGCGACCTGATAGCCATTATTCTTCAGGAATACGCAACACTTGTCCCGGATATATTTTTTCCGGGCTTTTCAGCATCGGTTTATTTGCCTCGAAGATTTTATTATACAGATTGGCGTTACCATACACTTGCTTTGAAATAGCGCTCAGGGTGTCGCCTGATTTTACGGTATAAAACTGACTTTCAGCCGCTGGCGTCGTGGTTTTAACCTGATCGTCAACGCTGCTAATCCCGGCGATATTCCCCACGGCAACCAGAATTTTTTCTTTTGCCTCCTGACTCAGCCCATCCCCCGTCACTGTCGCTTTTCCATCAGCTATTTGCACATTCACTTTGTCAGCGTCGGGTATTCCCGTTTTATTTAAATGTTCCTGGACTTTTTTCGCCTGATCGTCCTTATCATGATTAGCGGTTACCGCGTCCCAGAGTTTTTCACCTGCATCTTTTACAAAATTGAAAAGTCCCATATTCACCTCGCTTGTCAAAAATACACACAAAGAAAAGTGTAGCAGAGGGAATGAGGTTATCCTGATAAGCGGCGCTTATGCGCCGCCGGTGGCCGGTAATTAATGACGCATCTGAACCCAAAATGCGTGGATAAGCCCCGGAATATATCCGAGTAATGTCAGCAGGATATTAAGGATAAATGCCCAACCGAACCCTTTTCCTAAAAGTACGCCGAGCGGAGGCAAAATAATCGTAAATACAATTCTCCAGAAACCCATATACACTCCATACAAGCAAAATTAGTCATTGTTTAAAAAGAGATTTTATCTCTAAGCATAGTCAGTTTACCTGAGCCTGCCAGTCGCGCGCCGCGCTTTTACCCTCCTTTACGCTTTTTACGCTGGCATCAGGTTGATGTTTATTTTAGAATTAACTAAATTTAGAAAATACTTAAATAACTATGACAGAGCTTGAACAACTTCAGGCCAGCGCAGAACAGGCGGCGGCCCTGCTCAAAGCGATGAGCCACCCAAAAAGATTACTGATTTTATGTATGCTTTGCGGTTCGCCAAAAACCAGCGCAGGCGAACTGGCGCGCATTACCGGGCTAAGCCCCTCCGCGACGTCGCAACATCTGGCGCGGATGCGGGAAGAAGGGCTGATTGATAGTCAACGCGATGCCCAGCGCATTCACTATTTCATTAAAAATGAGGCGGTTAATACGATTATCGCCACGTTAAAGAATCTCTATTGTCCATAAGGAGGCACGATGTCCATTGGGATAGTTTCCCCCCGTGAGGCGCAAGCGCTGATAGCGCAAGGCGCGAAACTGATTGATGTACGCGACGCCGACGAATATCTGCGCGAGCATATTCCACATGCGCAACTGACGCCGCTTTCCCGGCTTGAACAGGGCGATTTGCCCGCCAACCTGCGAGCGGAACAGATTATTTTTCACTGTCAGTCAGGTAAACGAACCAGCAGCAATGCAGCAAAACTACAGGCCATTGCCGCCCCTGCTCAGGTCAGTCTACTGGAAGGCGGCATCGACGGATGGAAAGCGGCAGGATTGCCCGTCACAGAAGACAAATCGCAACCGTTGCCACTGATGCGTCAGGTGCAAATCGCCGCCGGCGGGTTGACGTTGCTTGGGGTGATTCTGGGCTATACGGTCCACGGCGGCTTTTTCCTCATTAGCGGTTTTGTCGGGGCCGGGTTAATGCTGGCAGGCATGACCGGCTTCTGCGGAATGGCGCGACTACTGGAAAAAATGCCCTGGAATACCCGTACTCATTAAGCGGTACCTTCACCGCGCGTCGGTAGGTGTGTAGTAGACTGAAGGCGGGTTTATACCATTGTTCAACAGGAGAGCGTGATGTTCACACCAGGCGATATCGTACAGCCCCGAATGGGTGGGCCGAAACTGAAAGTGATTGAAGTCAACGAGGATCATATTGTCGCGGTACAGGTCGGTAATGAGCAGGGCGAAAAATTGATCCTCAAAGCGGCAGATGTCACCCCCTATTGCGAAGAGGGCGATTTTGGCGTGTGCTGATTTATCAGAATGAGCATGGCGCAACGTTCCCTGAGCCCCGGTTAATAGAGACAGGAAACGCAGCGCCATCTGTTAAAGGTTATCCGTGATTAGATTAAGAAATCATCCAGAGATTTCCCCGCCGCCAGCGCCTGGGCAATCGGTTTAGGCGTACGGCCTTGTCCGGTCCAGGTTTTTTCTTCGCCATTGAAATCAGTAAAACGATATTTTGCCGGACGCGGCTGACGCTTTTTAGCAGAACGCGGCATTGCTGAATCCATGGCAAATAACTCTTCCGGGTTAATACCGTCTGCTTTCATCAGCTCCAGAAAGGCATTAATTTTCTCCTGCTTCTCGGCAAGCTGGCGTTGCTGCAATTCTTCTTCTTCGCGTCTTTCTTTAGTGACAACCCTGAATTTTTCGAGCATTTCTTCAAGAACGTCAATGGAGAATTAGCGAGCCATAGCGCGCAGCGTGCGGATATTATTTAAGTTCTGTAACATCAAATTCATATCAATAAAAACCTTTTAACGCAGAAAACAAAAACTATTACAGGCGGTATTGTATGCGATTATTGATTATATTTCCAGATCCTAAAGTTCATACAGATATACTCAGTATAACTCGATTAATTATATTAATCTGTTAACCAGAAGGTTATATTCATTACCCCCTGTGTGTTTCAGGTTATTCTGCCTACGGTATATCTGTAGGTTTCCCGTTCGGCTGTTTATAGCGTATTGCGTATCTCAGTAACCACGGCGACCCTCACGGTGGCTGACCTTATACAGAAGTGAATATTTCATCACAATAAGAGATTAACCATTCAAAAATCATCATCAGAGCTTTATGCTAAAAATCAGCCTGCAATAGCTATAATTATGCTGAGAAAAGTAGAGCGCGTGCCGTTAGCCGAGAATACATCGCATCTGACAACATTTGGAATGTGGCTGAAAATCGCCAGAAAAACAATGCATTATAATGCATTGATTTAAAAGTAATTAATGACTAACAACAACGAAAATCTCGCCGCGAGCAAAAAACACACAATCACAGAGTATTTTATCGACAAAAAGCCTATAAATAAAAATATTACACTAGTTGATAGTTATTATATGGGGATATACTCTATGCAAAGACAAAAGTGCTTTATGATTTCACTACCAACCATCACCTCATTCTGATCGATACGCTACAAGGAGCATTAACATGTTCTCTCCACAGTCACGCTTGCGTCATGCCGTAGCAGACACGTTTGCGATGGTTGTTTACTGTTCTGTTGTGAACATGTTGATCGAGATATTCCTCTCCGGAATGAGCTTTGAGCAGTCGCTTTCTTCCAGGCTGGTGGCGATACCTGTCAACATTTTGATTGCATGGCCATACGGCGTTTACCGCGATCTGATTATGCGCGTCGCGCGTAAGGCAAGCCCGGCGGGATGGGCCAAAAACCTGGCGGATGTATTGGCTTATGTCACCTTTCAGTCACCCGTTTATATTATCATCTTGCTGACCGTCGGTGCCGGCTGGCATCAGATAGTGGCCGCCGTAAGTTCAAACATTGTTGTTTCAATGTTAATGGGCGCGGTTTATGGCTACTTCCTGGATTATTGTCGCCGCCTGTTTAAAGTGAGCAGCTATCATCAGGCTAAGGCGTAAGTTAGCGTCGCGACTGGCATTGCCAGTCGCGCTTTTAGTCGGTTTTTTCGTCGCCAAAAAGCCCATTCAGATAACGTTCTAACGCTATTCGGGAGCTAAAGCCGTGGGGAATACCGTAATGTTCGTGGGTCTCGCCGCCTAAATAGAGCGGAAAATTTTGATAGTGATCGCAGGTTTTAATATCCGAAGCCGGGTCAGCCAGTGATGAGCTACGGTCTTTTAATCTGGGGTGAATGATCAGCGCGGTACGCCCCATACGCGCCTCGCGGTTAACATAAACATAATTCTCGCCGCGTCGATAACCATACGTCTTATTCGTCACCACATCGACGGTAAACCCTGCCTTTTCCAGTACCCGCGCCACCTCGTCAGGTCGTAAATACATATTTTATCCTCATTCTCTTTTACTGCGGGCTTACCCTACCCGATAGCGCGTTATCAACGCTTTCAGAAAAGTCCAGAAACGCATGATATCGCCGTAACAAGCCTCAGCAGGTAAAAATATGAACTACACTGAAAGCTACATCGAAATCAATGGAGGATCATATGCTTAACAAACCGAACCGAAACGACGTCGATGATGGTGTTCAGGATATTCAGAATGATGTCAATCGATTAGCCGACAGTCTGGAAGATGTCCTTAAATCCTGGGGAAGCGATGCGAAAGACGAAGCCGAGGCTGCGCGACGTAAAGCACAGGCGTTGCTGAAAGAGACCCGGGCGCGGATGCATGGACGTACTCGCGTAAAACAAGCCGCCTGTGATGCGATGGGGTGCGCGGATACGTTTGTGCGTGAAAAACCCTAGTGTAGCGTAGGAACCGCCGCAGCGGTAGGAATTTTTATCGGGGCGTTGCTTAGCCTGCGTCGCTAACGACGTGCGCTGCCGGATGGCGACATACTTTATTGGGCCTGCATCATTGCCGCAGGCCCAGGTCGCGCCATTCGGCGAAACGGTTACTGTATCGCCTGTCGAAGCTGCCATGCGACCTGTTTCGCCATGGCGGCGGAAGTAATATTGGTAAACGACAGTAAAATGCCCCCCTTTCCTGACGAAACCACTCGCCAACGGCTTAGCGCCTGTACCGCCAGTCCGGCCTGATTCGCTTTCGCTACCTGCGCTTTATCATCGCCTTCAACCTCAATAACCAGTTGAATACCGCCTTTCTGTAATGTCACGACAAATCCCTGTTCTGCCAGCGCCTCTTCAATCCATAACCGTCGCTGAGCATAATGTTGACGCATCTTTTTCAGATGCCGCCAGAAATGGCCATCACGGATAAAATCAGCCAGCGTGTGCTGCCATAACAACGGTACGCTACAGGGCATCAGCGACGCCTGCTGGCGGAAATGCTCAATCTGCTTTATCGGCACCACCAGCTAGGCGGTACGTAATGCCGGAAAGAGCGACTTACTGAACGTTCCGGCGTAAATCACTCGCTGCGGGGCATCCAGACTCTTGAGCGGCGGAAGCGGTTTACCGTGATAACGAAATTCGCTGTCGTAGTCATCTTCAATAATCCAGGCCTGCACATTCACCGCCCATGCCAGAAGTTGCCGTCGGCGAGTTAACGACAGCGCCACCCCCAACGGACTTTGATGGGCGGGCGTCACCAATGCAAAGCGCCCCTGCGGGCAATCCCGCATCCCCGCCGCGACATTCAGCCCATCCGCATCGACCGGAATCGGCGCCAGCGTAATCCCCTCCTGCGTTATCACCGGGCGAATTAACGGAAAACCGGGATCTTCCACCCACATGCTGTCTCCCGGCACAGACAATGTACGCAGGATTAGCCACATAGAATCCGCATATCCGGAGGTAATAAATACCTGTTCCGGCAGGCATTCAATGCTACGCGAAACCCGCAGGTAATCGACTATCGCCTGGCGCAAAATCGCCTCGCCGCAGACGTCGCCTAATGCCAGATCGAAGCGCGTCTGCGTGCGCAACCGACGCCCCATCACTCGCGCCCACTTCTCGCGTGGAAAGAGATCCAGCGCCGGTAACCCCATCTGAAAGGGTTTCGGTTCCGGACTTTCTCCGGCAAAAACAGCGGGTATCGGCGGCGCCGTCTCAAACCGTAGAGCGTTGCTCACAAACGTGCCTGCCTGACCACGTCGCTCCAGCCAGCCCTGCGCCACCAGCTCGCCATAGGCATTTTCCACCGTGGCGCGAGAAACGCCCAGTTCCTGCGCCCACGTCCGGCTGGAAGGCAAGCGCGTTCCGGGCGCGAGTTCTCCTTGCTCAATGGCCGTTTTTAACTGACGAGCGATGTGCTGATAGCGCGGCATATGGTCTGCTTTTTCTGTAAAAATATGGCTCTCTTTTACAGACCATTATAGTGCTACAGTGCTCGTCATCAACACGAGGAGAAACATGATGACGACGTTACGCCAACCCTATTATGAACTGAGCCCGGAGGTTTACAGCGCTCTGGTGCAGGCGAAAAACGCGCTGGAAAAGAGCACGATTGACCCCACTCTGATGGAGCTGATTTACCTGCGTGTTTCGCAAATAAATGGTTGTGCATTTTGCCTGGAGATGCACAGTAAAGCGCTGCGTAAGGCTGGCGTGAATCAAGCTAAATTAGATGCGCTGGCAGGATGGCGGGTAAGCCACCATTTCAACGAGCAAGAGTGCGCGGCGTTAGCCTGGGCGGAATCGGTGACGCACATTGCTGAAACCCACGCCGAAGATAATGTTTACCTGCCGCTGCTCGATCATTTCAGCGCGCGTGAAATCAGCGATCTGACCTTCGCTATTGGTTTAATGAACTGCTTTAACCGTCTGGCGATCGGTATGCGAATGTGACGCATTGTTGCCGGATGGCGCTGATGTCAGCCAACTCTGTTATGCGTCAACCTGCAGGCCGGAGCGGGCGTTCATGCCACCATCCGGCAAAAATTAGCCATGCCACCCCTACCCCGCTGCGTTCATCAGCGACGTTAAAATCAATCGAAAATTCCCATATCTTGTATGGTTGAATCTTAATTCAACTACATCTAGTATTTCGTGTATCAACACACGACAATCCGACGCGTTTCATCGCGCCGTTTTCTCATTTTAAATGGAAATACG
Organism: Salmonella sp. GDC200615; assembly: GCF_050574145.1. Classification (NCBI taxonomy): domain Bacteria; kingdom Pseudomonadati; phylum Pseudomonadota; class Gammaproteobacteria; order Enterobacterales; family Enterobacteriaceae; genus Salmonella; species Salmonella sp. GDC200615. Next base: position 3,696,326 of record NZ_CP192247.1, read on the forward strand.
AATCATGAGCATTACTATTTACACTCGCAATAACTGTGTTCAGTGCCACGCCACAAAGCGGGCGATGGAAAGCCGTGGATTTGAATTTGAGATGGTGAACGTCGATCTGGTGCCGGATGCAGCGGATACGCTCCGGGCGCAAGGGTTTCGTCAATTACCGGTGGTGATGGCGGGCGATTTGAGCTGGTCTGGCTTCCGTCCGGACATGATTAACCGTCTGCACCCGACACCCCACGCGGCAAACGCATGAGCGCGCTCGTCTACTTCTCCAGCAGCTCTGAAAATACGCACCGTTTTATGCAGCGTCTGGGGCTGCCCGCCACGCGTATTCCGCTCAATGAGCGGGAGCGAATTCAGGTAGACGAACCGTACATTCTGGTTGTGCCGTCATACGGCGGCGGCGGGATGGCCGGTGCGGTGCCGCGACAGGTGATCCGCTTTTTAAATGATGAACACAACCGGGCGCGCATTCGCGGCGTTATCGCCTCCGGTAATCGCAATTTCGGCGATGCCTGGGGATGCGCTGGCGATGTGATAGCACAAAAATGCGGCGTCCCCTGGCTGTACCGCTTTGAGCTCATGGGCACACAACGCGACATCGATAACGTCCGAAAAGGAGTAAATGAATTTTGGCAACAACTATCCCGGAGCGCGTAATGCAGGAAACCATGGATTACCACGCCCTGAACGCGATGCTGAATCTTTACGATAAAGCAGGCCATATTCAGTTCGACAAGGACCAGCAGGCGATCGACGCCTTCTTTGCCACCCACGTCCGCCCGCATTCCGTGACGTTTGCCAGCCAGCATGAACGTCTGGAGACGCTGGTTCGGGAAGGGTATTACGATGACGCTGTCCTCGCGCGTTACAACCGCTCCTTCGTCCTCCGCCTGTTCGAGCACGCCCACGCCAGCGGCTTTCGCTTCCAGACGTTTCTTGGCGCCTGGAAGTTCTATACCAGTTACACGCTGAAAACCTTCGACGGCAAACGTTATCTGGAACACTTTGAAGATCGGGTGACAATGGTGGCGTTGACGCTGGCGCAGGGTGACGAAACGCTGGCCACCCAACTGACCGATGAAATGCTTTCTGGTCGCTTTCAGCCCGCTACCCCGACTTTTTTAAATTGCGGTAAACAGCAGCGTGGGGAACTGGTCTCCTGCTTCCTGCTCCGTATCGAAGACAACATGGAGTCGATCGGGCGGGCGGTGAATTCGGCGCTGCAACTCTCCAAACGCGGCGGCGGCGTCGCGTTTTTACTCTCCAATCTGCGCGAGGCGGGCGCGCCGATCAAACGCATTGAGAATCAGTCTTCCGGCGTGATCCCGGTGATGAAAATGCTGGAAGACGCGTTTTCGTATGCCAACCAGCTTGGCGCGCGCCAGGGGGCCGGCGCGGTTTATCTCCATGCGCACCACCCGGATATTCTGCGTTTTCTGGATACCAAACGGGAAAATGCCGACGAAAAAATCCGGATCAAAACGCTCTCTCTCGGCGTGGTGATCCCGGATATCACCTTCCGGCTGGCGAAAGAAAACGCGCAAATGGCGCTCTTTTCGCCCTATGACGTACAACGACGCTACGGCAAACCGTTTGGCGATATCGCCATTAGCGAACGGTACGATGAATTAATTGCCGATCCGCACGTGCGTAAAACCTATATTAACGCCCGTGACTTTTTTCAAACACTGGCGGAGATTCAGTTCGAATCCGGGTATCCCTACATCATGTTTGAAGATACGGTAAACCGCGCGAATCCCATTGCTGGGCGCATTAATATGAGCAACCTGTGCTCGGAAATTTTACAGGTCAATAGCGCCTCCCGTTACGACGATAACCTTGACTATACCCACATCGGGCATGACATTTCCTGCAATCTCGGCTCGCTGAATATCGCTCACGTCATGGAATCACCGGACATTGGTCGTACCGTAGAAACCGCTATTCGCGGCCTGACGGCGGTGTCGGACATGAGCCATATACGCAGCGTACCCTCAATAGCCGCCGGTAATGCCGCCTCTCATGCCATCGGTCTGGGCCAGATGAATCTGCATGGCTATCTGGCGAGAGAAGGCATTGCCTACGGTTCGCCGGAGGCGTTGGATTTCACCAATCTCTATTTTTACACCATTACCTGGCATGCCGTGCATACTTCAATGCGGCTGGCCCGCGAACGCGGCAAAACCTTCGCCGGATTTGCGCAGTCGCGCTATGCCAGCGGCGACTATTTTACGCAGTATTTACAGGACGACTGGCAACCGAAAACGGCGAAAGTCAGAACGCTATTTGCCCGCAGCGGCATTACGCTGCCCACACGAGAAATGTGGCTAAAGCTGCGCGACGATGTGATGCGCTATGGCATCTATAACCAAAATTTGCAGGCGGTGCCGCCGACCGGTTCGATTTCTTACATTAATCATGCGACCTCCAGCATTCATCCGATTGTGGCCAAAATTGAGATTCGCAAAGAGGGCAAAACCGGGCGTGTGTATTACCCCGCGCCGTTTATGACCAATGAAAATCTGGACATGTATCAGGATGCTTACGATATCGGTCCGGAAAAAATTATTGATACCTATGCCGAGGCCACGCGCCACGTCGATCAAGGACTGTCGCTCACCCTGTTTTTCCCCGATACCGCCACGACCCGCGATATCAACAAAGCGCAGATCTATGCCTGGCGAAAAGGTATTAAGTCACTGTATTACATCCGGCTTCGCCAGTTGGCGCTGGAAGGTACTGAAATTGAAGGCTGCGTATCCTGCGCGCTATAAGGAAAGCCATATGAAATTATCTCGTATTAGCGCCATCAACTGGAACAAGATCCAGGACGACAAAGATCTGGAGGTGTGGAACCGGCTGACCAGTAACTTCTGGCTGCCGGAAAAAGTGCCGTTATCGAATGATATTCCGGCCTGGCAGACGCTGAGCGCCGCCGAACAGCAGCTCACCATTCGCGTGTTTACGGGACTTACGCTGCTCGACACTATCCAGAACATCGCAGGCGCGCCGTCGTTAATGGCAGATGCCATCACGCCGCATGAAGAGGCAGTGCTGTCGAACATCAGCTTTATGGAAGCGGTACACGCCCGCTCTTACAGTTCTATTTTTTCCACGCTGTGCCAGACGAAAGAGGTTGATGCCGCCTACGCCTGGAGCGAAGAAAACCCGCCGCTTCAGCGTAAGGCGCAGATTATTTTGGCTCATTACGTCAGCGATGAACCGCTAAAGAAAAAGATTGCCAGCGTCTTTTTAGAGTCTTTTCTGTTCTATTCCGGCTTCTGGCTGCCGATGTATTTCTCCAGCCGCGGTAAGCTCACGAACACTGCCGACCTGATTCGTTTAATCATTCGCGATGAAGCGGTTCACGGTTATTATATTGGTTATAAGTATCAGATAGCGCTACAAAAACTATCGGCAATCGAGCGTGAAGAGTTAAAGCTTTTCGCGCTGGATTTGTTGATGGAACTGTACGACAACGAAATCTGCTACACAGAAGCGTTATATGCGGAAACCGGCTGGGTTAACGACGTCAAAGCCTTCTTGTGCTACAACGCCAATAAAGCCTTAATGAACCTGGGTTATGAGGCGTTATTTCCGCCAGAGATGGCTGACGTGAATCCCGCAATCCTTGCCGCGCTCTCGCCGAATGCCGACGAAAATCATGATTTCTTTTCCGGATCAGGTTCATCTTATGTGATGGGGAAAACAGTCGAAACCGAAGACGAAGACTGGAATTTTTAACCTTGCGGGCATGGGAAATAACGTTACATTTTCCATGCCTTTATTTCAAGCAATACCGGGTTAAATCGCGCAAATATTACAACATGTCCTACACTCAATACGAGTGACATTATTCACTTGGATTCCTCCAATTCAGGTGGATTTTTGCTGGTTGTTCCAAAAAATATCTCTTCCTCCCCATTCGCGTTCAGCCCTTATATCATGGGAAATCACAGCCGATAGCACCTCGCAATATTCATGCCAGAAGCAAATTCAGGGTTGTCTCAGATTCTGAGTATGTTAGGGTAGAAAAAGGTAACTATTTCTATCAGGTAACATATCGACATAAGTAAATAACAGGAATCATTCTATTGCATGGCAATTAAATTAGAAGTGAAGAATCTGTATAAAATATTTGGAGAGCATCCGCAGCGTGCCTTCAAATATATTGAAAAGGGACTATCGAAAGAGCAAATACTGGAAAAAACGGGGCTATCGCTTGGCGTTAAAGACGCCAGTCTGGCCATTGAAGAAGGCGAGATATTTGTCATCATGGGATTATCCGGCTCGGGTAAATCCACAATGGTACGCCTTCTCAATCGCCTGATTGAACCCACCCGCGGACAGGTACTGATTGACGGCGTTGATATTGCCAAAATATCAGACGCTGAGCTTCGCGAGGTGCGCAGGAAAAAGATTGCGATGGTCTTCCAGTCATTTGCGCTCATGCCGCATATGACCGTGCTGGATAATACGGCATTCGGTATGGAATTAGCGGGCATCGCGGCGCAAGAGCGTCGCGAAAAAGCGCTGGACGCCTTGCGTCAGGTGGGGCTTGAAAATTACGCTCATGCCTATCCGGATGAACTTTCCGGTGGGATGCGTCAGCGTGTTGGACTTGCCCGCGCGCTGGCAATCAACCCTGATATCTTATTAATGGACGAAGCGTTTTCCGCCCTCGATCCATTAATTCGTACCGAAATGCAGGATGAACTGGTGAAATTACAGGCGAAACATCAGCGCACCATTGTCTTTATTTCCCACGATCTTGATGAGGCTATGCGTATTGGCGACAGGATTGCCATTATGCAAAATGGCGAGGTCGTACAGGTTGGTACGCCGGATGAGATCCTGAATAATCCGGCAAATGATTATGTCCGCACGTTCTTCCGTGGCGTGGATATTAGTCAGGTCTTTAGCGCCAAAGATATTGCCCGTCGCAGTCCGGTCGGCTTAATTCGTAAAACGCCAGGTTTCGGTCCCCGTTCGGCACTGAAATTATTACAGGACGAAGACCGTGAATATGGTTACGTCATTGAGCGTGGCAATAAATTCGTGGGCGTCGTGTCCATCGACTCATTAAAAGCGGCATTAAGCCAGGCGCAAGGGATTGAAGCGGCGCTTATCGACGACCCTTTAGTTGTTGATGCGCAAACCCCACTCAGCGAGTTGCTCTCTCACGTCGGCCAGGCGCCCTGCGCGGTGCCGGTTGTCGATGAAGAACACCAGTATGTTGGCATTATTTCAAAACGTATGTTGCTACAGGCTTTAGATCGCGAGGGGGGTAACAATGGCTGATCAAACGAATCCGTGGGATACCGCACAGGTGGCCGATACTACGACGCAAACGGCTGATGCCTGGGGAACACCGGCAGGCGTAGCCACGGACGGCGGCAGTACCGACTGGTTGAACAGCGCGCCCGCGCCAGCCCCTGAACACTTTTCTCTTCTGGACCCGTTCCATAAGACGCTGATCCCGCTGGATAGCTGGGTCACAGAGGGAATCGACTGGGTCGTCACCCATTTCCGTCCCCTTTTTCAGGGGATTCGTGTGCCGGTGGATTACATCCTCAACGGCTTTCAGCAACTGCTGCTGGGAATGCCCGCCCCTGTGGCGATTATTCTCTTTGCGCTGATTGCCTGGCAGGTTTCCGGCGTGGGCATGGGGATCGCGACGCTGATATCGCTGATCGCGATCGGCGCGATCGGTGCCTAGTCGCAGGCGATGATTACCCTGGCGCTGGTGTTGACCGCCCTGTTGTTCTGCGTCGTGATCGGATTACCGATGGGAATCTGGCTGGCGCGCAGCCCGCGTGCGGCCAAAATAGTTCGTCCGCTGCTGGATGCGATGCAGACCACGCCCGCGTTTGTCTATCTGGTGCCGATTGTCATGTTATTCGGCATCGGTAACGTGCCGGGCGTGGTGGTGACGATTATTTTTGCTCTACCGCCGATTGTACGCCTGACGATCCTGGGCATTAACCAGGTGCCTGCCGACTTAATTGAAGCGTCGCGCTCGTTCGGCGCCAGCCCGCGCCAAATGTTGTTCAAAGTGCAACTACCGCTGGCGATGCCCACCATTATGGCAGGCGTTAATCAGACGCTGATGCTGGCTCTCTCGATGGTCGTTATCGCCTCGATGATTGCGGTCGGCGGACTTGGCCAGATGGTACTACGCGGCATTGGTCGTCTTGATATGGGGCTGGCAACCGTCGGCGGCGTCGGCATTGTGATTCTCGCCATCATTCTGGACCGTCTGACGCAGGCCGTCGGGCGCGACTCGCGTAGCCGCGGTAACCGTCGCTGGTATACCACCGGTCCTGTTGGGCTAATCACCCGCCCTTTCGTTAAGTAACTCTCCTGACGCCCGGTGACATTGCGCTTACCGGGCTTACAACTCCCTACCATAATTAAAGGAACAACGATGCGACATACCGTGATATTTGCCTCAGCGTTTGCCACCCTTGTCACCGCCAGCGCTTTCGCTGCCGACCTGCCTGGCAAAGGCATTACCGTCCAACCTATCCAAAGCACGATTTCTGAAGAGACCTTCCAGACGTTACTGGTCAGTCGGGCGCTGGAAAAGTTGGGTTATACCGTAAATAAGCCGAGTGAAGTCGATTACAACGTAGGCTATACCTCCATCGCCTCTGGCGATGCGACGTTTACCGCCGTGAACTGGCAGCCGCTGCATGATGATATGTATGCCGCAGCAGGCGGAGACAACAAGTTTTACCGCGAGGGCGTCTTCGTCTCCGGCGCTGCGCAGGGCTATCTGATCGATAAAAAAACCGCCGAGCAGTACAACATCACCAATATCGCTCAGCTAAAAGATCCGAAAATCGCCAAAATCTTCGATACCAATGGCGACGGAAAAGCGGACATGATGGGCTGCTCGCCGGGCTGGGGCTGCGAAGCCGTGATCAATCATCAGAATAAAGCGTTTGATCTGCAAAAAACCGTTGAGGTCAGCCACGGTAACTATGCGGCGATGATGGCTGATACCATTACCCGTTTTAAAGAAGGCAAGCCGGTGCTGTATTACACCTGGACCCCGTACTGGGTGAGCGACGTAATGAAGCCGGGTAAAGATGTCGTCTGGCTACAGGTGCCGTTCTCCTCTCTGCCGGGCGAACAGAAAAATATTGATACTAAACTGCCGAACGGCGCGAACTATGGGTTCCCGGTTAATACCATGCATATTGTCGCCAATAAGGCATGGGCGGAGAAAAACCCGGCGGCGGCGAAACTGTTCGCCATCATGAAGCTGCCGCTGGCGGATATCAACGCGCAGAACGCCATGATGCATGCCGGTAAATCGTCTGAAGCCGATGTTCAGGGCCACGTGGACGGCTGGATCAACGCCCACCAGCAGCAGTTTGACGGCTGGGTGAAAGAAGCGCTGGCCGCGCAGAAATAAGATCGTTTTTTATGCCGGATAAAGCGCAGTTCATGCGCCGCTATCCGGCCTATTCAATCTCTCCTCAAAGCGCACGATTCATCACGTCACCGTTCCCCTTTATTCATCAACATCCGCTATGATTGTTTTCCCAGGAAATAATTATCTGAATCACGATTGCCATAATGACGAAACCCACTCATGAGCTTAGCCCGGCGCTGATCGTTTTAATGTCTGTGGCCACGGGTCTGGCGGTCGCCAGCAACTACTATGCCCAGCCGCTGCTTGATACCATCGCGCATCACTTTTCGCTTTCCGCCAGCTCCGCAGGGTTTATCGTTACCGCCGCGCAGTTGGGCTATGCCGCTGGCCTGTTGTTTCTGGTGCCGCTCGGCGACATGTTTGAACGCCGAACGCTGATTGTCTCCATGACGTTGCTGGCGGCTGGCGGAATGCTGATCACCGCCAGCAGTCAGTCGCTTAGCATGATGATACTCGGAACGGCCTTAACCGGACTGTTCTCCGTGGTGGCGCAGATTCTGGTTCCGCTGGCCGCCACGCTTGCGACGCCCGCCACCCGCGGTAAAGTGGTCGGCACCATTATGAGCGGCCTGTTGCTGGGGATCCTGCTGGCGCGAACGGTCGCCGGACTGCTGGCAAACCTCGGCGGTTGGCGCACCGTATTTTGGGTAGCGTCGGCGCTGATGGCGCTGATGGCCGTCGCGTTGTGGCGCGGACTGCCAAAGCTCAAATCCGACACCCATCTTAACTACCCGCAGCTGTTGGGTTCTGTATTCAGCCTGTTTATTCACGATAAGCTGCTGCGTACCCGCGCGCTGCTGGGCTGTCTGACCTTTGCTAATTTCAGCATCCTCTGGACGTCAATGGCCTTTTTGCTCGCCGCGCCGCCGTTTAGCTATTCCGAGGGGATGATTGGCCTGTTTGGCCTGGCGGGGGCCGCCGGCGCTTTAGGCGCGCGTCCGGCTGGCGGATTTGCCGATAAAGGTAAATCTCACCTCACCACCACGTTCGGCTTACTGCTGCTGTTACTCTCCTGGCTGGCTATCTGGCTTGGGCATACCTCGGTACTGGCGCTGATTATTGGCATTCTGGTACTGGACCTCACCGTTCAGGGGGTACATATCACCAATCAGACGGTCATCTATCGTTTGCATCCGGATGCGCGTAACCGGCTCACCGCCGGCTATATGACCAGCTACTTTATCGGTGGCGCCGCGGGGTCGCTGATTTCCGCCTCCGCCTGGCAACATGCCGGCTGGGCCGGCGTTTGTCTGGCGGGTGTCACGGTAGCCTTACTTAATTTACTGGTCTGGTGGCGAGGTTTTCACCGACAGGAAGCCGTAAATTAAGCGGATAGTGAGCGTTTACCTTTGTTTAAGCTCCTTAGGGTGTTAAGGAGCTCCCCAGTCTGTTAAGGTTATGCTATTCATTTATCATGGTTATTTTTATACCGGTGAAGAATAATATAATTCTATGGAAAGCCCTGCATCCCCATCTGCTCCCAGGCCAATAGCGCCCGTTCAAGGATTCGAAGGTCGTTCACCGATAGCTATCCGTGATATTCCGGTGGCTTTTGCATCGGGTTGTAAGGCCGTTTACCCGGCTTTCGCCCCTCCCGCTTATCGTTCTCTCCTGATTTTTTCATGCAGGCACTCACGCTTTTCTCGTCATTCCTGGATTTGCCGCAGGCGGCGCTTTACCGGGCCCAATGTTCCCGCTGGCGTCTCAGTCTGCGTATCATTGGTTGCTTTATAGCCTGAAAGAATGATTTTGTATTAATAATACATTTACTTTATTTGTCACTGTCGTTACTATATCGGCTGAAATTAATGAGGTCATTCCCAAATGGATAGTTCGTTTACGCCCATTGAACAAATGCTAAAATTTCGCGCCAGCCGTCACGAAGACTTTCCTTATCAGGAAATTCTTTTGACTCGTCTTTGTATGCACATGCAAGGCAAGCTCCTGGAAAACCGCAATAAAATGCTGAAGGCTCAAGGGATTAACGAGACGTTGTTTATGGCGTTGATTACGCTGGAGTCTCAGGAAAACCACAGTATTCAGCCGTCTGAATTAAGCTGCGCGCTGGGTTCATCTCGCACCAATGCGACACGCATTGCAGATGAGCTGGAAAAACGCGGCTGGATTGAGCGTCGTGAGAGCGATAACGACCGCCGTTGCCTGCATCTGCAATTAACGGAGAAAGGCCAGGCATTTTTGCAAGAAGTGCTTCCGCCTCAGCATCATTGTCTGCATCAACTCTGGTCATCACTTAGCACAGCCGAAAAAGATCAACTTGAGCACATCACTCGTAAACTCCTGACGCGTCTTGATCAAATGGAGCAGGAAGGCACTGTTCTTGAGGCGCTGCGCTAAAGCGCCGACCCGCTCAAAAATCCAGATTAATAACAGGAAAGCGGACAGGCCGGCACGCATTACTGCTGGCCTTTCTGACAACAGGTCGGCTCAGCCGATGTGAATAATAAGATCGTGGAGAACAACATGAGCGCAAATGCGGAGATCCAAACCCCGCAGCAACCGGCTAAGAAGAAAGGCAAACGCAAAACAGCGCTGCTACTTCTTACCTTGCTCTTTGTTATTATTGCCGTGGCATATGGAATTTATTGGTTTTTAGTATTGCGTCATATTGAAGAGACAGATGATGCTTACGTGGCAGGGAACCAGGTTCAAATCATGGCGCAGGTGTCAGGCAGCGTGACGAAAGTCTGGGCTGATAACACCGACTTTGTAAAAGAGGGCGATGTTCTGGTCACGCTCGATCAGACTGACGCCAAACAAGCGTTTGAAAGAGCCAAAACGGCGCTGGCCTCCAGCGTGCGCCAAACGCACCAGTTGATGATTAACAGTAAGCAGTTGCAGGCGAATATCGACGTGCAAAAAACCGCCCTGGCGCAAGCGCAGAGCGACCTTAACCGTCGTGTGCCGCTGGGTAATGCCAATCTTATTGGCCGGGAAGAGCTGCAACACGCCCGCGATGCCGTCGCCAGCGCGCAGGCACAGCTGGATGTCGCCATTCAACAGTACAATGCCAACCAGGCAATGATACTCAACAGTAATCTGGAAGATCAGCCTGCGGTTCAACAAGCGGCGACCGAAGTGCGTAACGCCTGGCTGGCGCTGGAGCGTACTCGCATCGTCAGCCCAATGACTGGTTATGTCTCCCGCCGCGCCGTCCAGCCTGGCGCGCAAATCAGCCCCACCACGCCGCTGATGGCCGTGGTGCCTGCAACCGATCTGTGGGTGGACGCTAACTTTAAAGAAACCCAATTAGCGAATATGCGCATTGGGCAGCCAGTGACGGTGATTACTGATATTTATGGCGACGACGTAAAATACACCGGTAAAGTCGTCGGTCTGGATATGGGGACAGGCAGCGCCTTCTCCCTGCTGCCCGCGCAAAATGCGACGGGTAACTGGATTAAAGTGGTTCAACGTCTGCCGGTACGCGTCGAACTGGACGCCCGCCAGTTAGAACAACATCCGCTGCGCATTGGTTTATCGACGCTGGTCACCGTGGATACCGCTAATCGCGACGGTCAGGTACTGGCCAGCCAGGTACGAACGACGCCGGTTGCCGAAAGTAACGCACGCGAAATTAATCTCGCGCCGGTCAATAAACTGATCGACGACATCGTACAGGCTAACGCGGGTTAATCCTGAGGTGCGTGTGATGCAACAGCAAAAACCGCTGGAGGGCGCGCAGCTCGTCATCATGACGATCGCGCTGTCGCTGGCGACATTCATGCAGGTGCTGGACTCCACCATTGCCAACGTGGCGATTCCGACCATCGCCGGGAACCTGGGTTCTTCCCTAAGCCAGGGGACATGGGTTATCACCTCTTTCGGGGTGGCGAACGCTATCTCGATTCCCTTAACCGGCTGGCTGGCGAAACGTTTTGGCGAAGTCAAACTGTTCATGTGGTCGACGGTCGCCTTTGCCGCGGCCTCCTGGGCCTGTGGCGTATCCAGCAGCCTGAATATGCTTATCTTCTTCCGCGTGGTGCAGGGCGTGGTCGCCGGGCCGCTGATTCCGCTCTCGCAAAGCCTGTTGCTGAATAACTACCCGCCTGCAAAGCGCTCCATTGCGCTGGCGCTCTGGTCAATGACCGTCATTGTCGCGCCGATTTGCGGCCCGATTCTGGGGGGCTACATCAGTGATAATTACCACTGGGGATGGATTTTCTTCATCAACGTGCCGATTGGCATCGCCGTCGTCCTGATGACGTTACACACGCTGCGCGGACGTGAAACGCATACCGAACGGCGACGTATTGACGCCGTCGGGCTGGCGTTACTGGTGATTGGCATCGGCAGCCTGCAAATTATGCTCGATCGCGGTAAAGAGCTGGACTGGTTCTCCTCACAGGAAATTATCATCCTGACCGTGGTCGCCGTCATCGCCATCAGTTTCCTGATCGTCTGGGAACTGACCGACGATCACCCTATCGTCGATCTTTCTCTTTTTAAATCGCGTAACTTCACGATTGGCTACTTGTGCATCAGCCTTGCCTATATGCTCTATTTCGGCGCCATTGTTCTACTGCCGCAGCTTTTGCAAGAGGTGTACGGCTATACCGCAACGTGGGCAGGTCTGGCGTCGGCGCCAGTCGGCATTATTCCGGTAATTTTGTCGCCGATTATCGGACGCTTCGCGCATAAACTGGATATGCGCAGGCTGGTCACGTTCAGCTTCATTATGTACGCCGTCTGTTTTTACTGGCGCGCCTGGACGTTCGAACCGGGTATGGATTTCGGCGCTTCCGCATGGCCGCAGTTTATTCAGGGATTTGCCGTCGCCTGCTTCTTTATGCCGCTGACCACCATTACGCTCTCCGGGTTACCGCCATAACGGCTGGCGGCGGCATCAAGCCTGTCGAACTTCACGCGAACGCTGGCGGGCTCCATCGGCACCTCGATTACCACCACTATGTGGACCGATCGTGAGTCGCTACACCATGCTCAGCTCACGGAGTCGGTTACGGCGTATAATCCAAACGCTCAGGCTATGTACGATAAACTGGAAGGCTTAGGGATGACGCACCAACAGGCGTCAGGCTGGATAGCCCAGCAAATCACGAATCAGGGGCTGATTATTTCCGCCAACGAAATCTTCTGGATGTCGGCGGGGATCTTCCTGGTGCTGCTCGGCCTGGTGTGGTTCGCCAAACCGCCCTTCGGTGCGGGCGGCGGCGGTGGCGGCGCGCACTAACTATCTGATAAAAGGGATCTGCGGATCCCTTTTTTAGTAAACCAACAATCAAAAGAAATATTTGAATCTCAGACGCCCGCCGTAACGCGCATCTTCACTGTTATCGCCATTATTCGGATTGGCCTCTACCCATGAAGCATAGGCACCGAGGTAGATGTTAAAGTTTTTCATATCCATCACGTTGGGGAATAAATATGAGGCATGAATAGTGTGAATATCATAATTGCCGGGATCGGTGATCCAACAATCGTCCTCACAAACGGCATCGATATTGGTATCATTGAAGGCTTCGATTTTGTTATGCGCATAGATATAACCCAGTTCAAATCGATGCCACAGCGCATTCACCCCAGCGGTAAAATCTGTCTCATCGGTCGCATCCATATAGGCGGTATTCAGGTTAATCACTGCGCCATCTTCCGGGTCAGTTTTTTGACCATTCCAGGTCATGGTAAAACCATAGCCCGTACGATCTGACTGATCGATCCACTTCCCATTCTCATAATAGCCATAGGCGTTGTTAACGACGTTACTTTCCATCGCTATCGCCGTTGAAAAACGCCCGTTTTGCCAGGCGATAACCGGACGGACGTAAGCCACGTTTTTATCGTTGGTTAAATCCATTCCGTGGTACTGCTTCTCTGTATATAACGTACTGCCATTTTCCAGCAATGTGTTAACTTCGAAATACCAGTTGTCGATGGTTTTGCTCAGCAGGAAGTTACCCCCACTGTCGCTACGTCCCCGTCCTTCTTTCATCATATAGATATAGCCGTAACCGTCACTGTAAAGATCGTTCGCTGTATTCCCCGAATATTCAATAAACGTATCCTGATTCAGCGGGAACATATCGTAGGCTTCAAAACGACCAACCTTAATTTTCCAGTCATTCTCACGACCAAAGAAGAAAACGGCATCATCAAGGTTCATTTTTCCGGTCAGGTCCGCCAGAGGCTGTACAGAGAATCCGGCAAAATTACCGTTGTCCAGCCGCTGGTAGCCATCAAAGCCCAGCAACAAGCGCCCGTTAATATCCCAGCGTTCATTGGTTCCTGATGCCCAATCTTTATTCGCTGACGTTCTCATCGAGGTCAGGCTACCGGAACGGCTTGCCGCATCCATATTAAATTCGACATCGCCATAGAACTTAATATCGCTGAATCCGGATAAGGTCAGCTTCGGCGGCGTTTTATCTGCTGCAATGGGCTCGGCGGACTGGACATTCACCGTCGGCGTAGCGGCGACCTGCTGCTGTTTCAACGAGCGAATTTGCGCCTCGGCATCGGATGCCCGTTTTTCAGCATTAACAACACGTTGCTCCAGTTCAGCCAGACGCTGCTCAATAGTGATATTATTCGCTGCCCAAAGGTTATGAGAAAAGCAAGCACCGATCATCAGCGCCAAATATTTAGCCTTCATTTTTTATCCCTTAAGTTTGATGTATACCAGATAAGATTTGCTAAAAACCCCATCGACCGGCTATTAGTAGAGTCTTGTTATTACCTGGATATCTGGCTCATTCCATTATGTTTTTCTATTAATTATTTATGATTTTTAGTTTATGTGATCAATACACTCTGGCATCGTGAGTTATCCGCCTTTTCTGTTTACCAGATCACATTTTATTATTTAACAGGCCAGGCATTACTTAATTTAAAATGTATTCTTGCCGCAAATATAATAAATACAAATTATATTAAGCAATAAAAAACCCCCGGTCATAAACCGGGGTTAATTTAAATACTGGAACCGCTCACCAATAAGACTAAATATGCAATTCCTGCAGTTTTTCTTTCGGCAGCGCCAGCTCTTTATTGCTGTTCACGCGCACATCACGCTCCAGAATATGACGGGCAATGTCCTGCGCTTCACTGAGCGAGTGCATCTGATACGTACCGCACTGGTAAACGTTCAGCTCCGGAATCTGGTTTTGATCCTGCACTTTCAGCACATCCGCCATCGCCGCTTTCCACGCGTCGGCAACACGCTGCTCGTCCGGCGTGCCAATCAGGCTCATGTAGAAACCGGTACGGCAGCCCATCGGCGAGATATCGATAATCTCAACGCCGTTACCGTTGAGGTGGTCGCGCATAAAGCCAGCAAACAGATGCTCAAGCGTATGAATCCCTTTTTCCGGCATCACTTCTTTGTTCGGAATGCAAAAACGCAGATCAAACACGGTGATTGCGTCGCCATGCGGGGTGTTCATCGTTTTTGCAACCCGGACCGCCGGCGCTTGCATCCGGGTATGATCGACTGCGAAGCTATCTAATAATGGCATTTAGTCACCTCCGATAATTTTTTAAAAATAAACTGAACTCTTTGTTCCGGGGCGAGTCTGAGTATATGAAAGACGCGCATTTGTTATCATCATCCCTGTTTTCAGCGATGAAATTTTGGCCACTCCGTGAGTGGCCTTTTTCTTTTGGGTCAGGCGTGTTTTGCAAGCCACGCGGCAAACGGCTCGGTATCCGCCGCCTCAATCTCCTGCTGACGACGTACTGAAGCGTCACGTTCAGCAATAAACTCTTCTTCCTGTAAAATCTCCAGCGGCTCTTCGCGTAACAGATTACGGTAAGCCTCACCGAACGCTTTCCCGGTGCCGCCAATGCCTTCATCAATCATAGACCGTAAGATTCGGGCGGAGAATGTCAGCTCAGGATTATCAAAGCAGGCGACCAACTCGTCACACACCTTTTGATACTCCTCTCCCCCGTGGATACTGTCCAGCGTTTGCGCCACGCGTTTCAGATCGCGGAAGAGATCTTTCCCTACTTTGGGCAGCGGGAACTGCGCAGTTTCACAGCCAATGCCTAACGTCAGGCCCGGCTTACGCCCTTCCAGAATAACGCGATTCCAGTTAGTACGCGTACATAACAGCTCATCGCTACTCATTTCCGGCGCATCGGCCAATACGCACCAGACCATAAACAGATCGAGGAAGCGCACCTGTTGCTCGTCTACGCCGATCGGTGAGAACGGGTTAATATCGAGAGAACGAACTTCAATATACTCAATACCACCACGCAGAAGCGCGTCAGAAGGCGATTCGCCGCTGCGCGTCACGCGCTTGGGACGAATGGGCGCGTACAGCTCATTTTCAATTTGCAGAACGTTGCTGTTAATCTGTAGCCGCTTACCGTCTTTTTCCACACCAATCCGCGCGTACTCCTCGGAAGGGGTTTTAATCGCCCGCTTCAGACCTGCAACGTATTCATGCAAATCGTTAAACGTAATTCCGAGATTGCTTTGCGACTTATTGGTATAGCCCAAATCACTCAAACGCAGCGACGTCGCATACGGCAGGTAGTACATGCCGCAGTCCGTTTTTTCAAACGGTAATGTGGTTGGCTTCCCTTGCAGGAAAGAGGAACAAATGGCCGGAGACGCGCCAAACAGATAGGGGATGACCCAGCCAAAACGGTAATAGTTGCGAATCAGACGAAAATAGCCGGCAGAAATTTTTTCTTTTGCCGCTTCGCCTTCCGTAACGCCGCATTTCGCCTGCCAGAACGCCATCGGTAATGAAAAATTGTAATGTACGCCGGAGATGGTTTGCATCAAGGCGCCATAACGATTTTTCAGCCCTTCGCGATAGAGCGTCTTAAAGCGCCCGGTATTGGATGTGCCGTACTGCGCCAGCTCTATGTCCTGCCCTTCCGCAATATAGCAGGGCATACTTAATGGCCACATCCGCTCATCGCCCAGTTTCCTGGCCGTATACCGATGGAGATCGCGCATAAAGGTGAGCATATGCTGGATATCGCCATCGACTGGCGTAATAAACTCCAGTAGGGCTTCCGCAAAATCCGTGGTAATCCATTTATGGGTCAGCGCTGAACCTAACGCTTCAGGATGACCTGTTGTCGCCAGCGTGCCATCAGCATTGACACGCAGCGTTTCGCGCTCTAACCCGCGCTGTATCCCCTTTAACGCCTGAGGATGTTTTTCCAGCCAGGCCAGAGCCTGTGATACGTCCGGGATCAAATTGACCTCCCGCCTGTCCAAATCGTTTTAATAAGCATAACTGTAATGGCGGCCATACATGCCAAACCTACAATTATTACCACCACATCATGCCCTGAACCGTCGCCGCTGCGAGCGCAACATAGCGCAGCGCCTTACCAAGACACAAAAAAAAGATCGTCCGCCCCCACGGGATGCGCATCCATCCCGCTAACAGGCACAACAAATCACCGATGACCGGCATCCAGCTTAATAATAGTGTGGCTGCGCCATAACGCTTTAGCCAGCCAGTCGCTTTTTCCTGCCAGCGCGACGTTTTGCGCAGCGGAAAGAAACGCCCAAGAATAACGTTAGTTACCCCTCCAAGGCTATTACCCATTGTTGCTGTTAAGACTAAGACCCAGGGATGACTGACGCCGGAGACCAGCATAGCAACCAAAACCACCTCAGAATTACCGGGTAACAGCGTCGCGCTGAGAAAACTACTGGCAAACAGAGACAGGAGCGACAGTCCGTCACTCACAATAGTCGGACATCCACGGCATCCATTCCCGCCGCCCGCGCCGCCTGTAAACCAAAATCGGCATATTCAAATACCACGCACTGCGTCGGCATGATGCCCATCCGCTGGGCGCACAGTAGGAAGGTGTCAGGCGCGGGTTTGTGATGCTGTACGTGATCTGCCGCCACAACCGCATCAAAATAACGACGCAGCCCCAGATGCGCTAACAAGGCTTCCGCGATAGCGCTTTCGCTACCGGTACCGACCGACATGGGACGCCGCCCATGCCACGCTTTGACCACCTCAACCAGCGGCAGCGGTTCTACGCAGTCCAGCAGGATGCTTTTTACCGCGTCGGTTTTCTCACGCGCCAGTGACAGGGGATCAAGATCGGCATGGTTAAGCTCAATGATTGACTGGGCGATAAGCCAGGTTGGCGAACCGTTAAGCGCGACCATTGCCTGTTCATCAAAACGAAGACCATAGCGCCCCAAAACCTCACGCCACGCTTTGCGATGCGTGGGTTCGGTATCCAGGAGAGTACCGTCCATATCAAAAATCAAACCAGCATAACGTGCGTACATCGTGTTCTCGCAAACCGAATAACCAGACAGTACTTTATCGCAATTGGTTGATTTTGTCGCTAATAGAGATGAAGAGGTGTATTCAGGATAAGGGGAAAAGCGATTGCAGGGCAGTAACGTATCCGGGAGGATTATTCGCCTTATGGGCCGTTGCTGACGCAACGTTATCCTTCCTGGTGCCAGCGGTGATTATAACTATCTTATCTGCATCTTCATCGCTGAAAGTACGGAGAATATGGTGCATCCGGGAGGATTCGAACCTCCGACCGCTCGGTTCGTAGCCGAGTACTCTATCCAGCTGAGCTACGGATGCATTGGAAATGATGTTTACTACAAGATTTGATGTCGCATTTACTGCCACACTAAATAAGATGGTGCATCCGGGAGGATTACTCGCCTTACGGCTCGCCCTTCGGGCCGTTGCTAACGCAACGTTATCCTTCCTGGTGCCAGCGGTGATTACCGCTATCTTATCCGTATCTTCATCACTGAAAGTACGGAGAATATGGTGCATCCGGGAGGATTCGAACCTCCGACCGCTCGGTTCGTAGCCGAGTACTCTATCCAGCTGAGCTACGGATGCATCGGAAAACTTGCTTTACTGCCGATATTGATACCGCGGTGAAAGCCGTATCAAGTAAGAGATGGTGCATCCGGGAGGATTCGAACCTCCGACCGCTCGGTTCGTAGCCGAGTACTCTATCCAGCTGAGCTACGGATGCAAATGGCGGTGAGGCGGGGATTCGAACCCCGGATGCAGCTTTTGACCGCATACTCCCTTAGCAGGGGAGCGCCTTCAGCCTCTCGGCCACCTCACCACACGCCTCTTACGAGTGCTTCGAAGAACTTGTTCTGCTCATCATCGCTGCGTGGCGCACATATTACTTTCTGGGACTTATAAGTCAAACAATTTTTCCAGAGCTTTTATCGTTTGCACACTTCACGCTCAATTAGTCTGTAAAAAAGCCAAAAAGAGTGTTTTATCAACAGATAATTTGATGACACGCTGGCCGCCAAAAGCGCACCATATCAACAGTGAGGTTGAAAAAAGTCATGAAAGGACAACGCGGGCGAGCGAGAAGAGAGGCTGCGTCTCACCCGAAAAGTGAGACGCGAAAACCTTAGTAACTGGACTGCTGGGATTTTTCAGCCTGGATACGCTGGTAGATCTCTTCACGATGGACAGAAACTTCTTTCGGGGCGTTCACGCCAATACGCACCTGGTTGCCCTTCACCCCTAAAACTGTCACGGTGACCTCATCGCCAATCATGAGGGTCTCACCAACTCGACGAGTCAGAATCAGCATTCTTTGCTCCTTGAAAGATTAAAAGAGTCGGGTCTCTCTGTATCCCGGCATTATCCATCATATAACGCCAAAAAGTAAGCGATGACAAACACCTTAGGTGTAAGCAGTCATGGCATTACATTCTGTTAAACCTAAGTTTAGCCGATATACAAAACTTCAACCTGACTTTATCGTTGTCGATAGCGTTGACGTAAACGCCGCAGCACGAGCTGCGGCGCCAACGAACGCTTATAATTATTGCAATTTTGCGCTGACCCAGCCTTGTACACTGGCTAACGCTGCAGGCAGAGCTGCCGCATCCGTACCACCGGCTTGCGCCATGTCCGGACGACCGCCACCCTTACCGCCCACCTGCTGAGCGACCATACCAATCAATTCCCCTGCTTTAACCCGGTCGGTCACATCCTTCGACACGCCCGCAATCAGAGAAACCTTACCTTCAACAACCGTTGCCAGTACGATAACGGTAGACCCCAGTTGATTTTTCAGATCATCAACCATGGTTCGCAGCATTTTCGGCTCAATACCAGCAAGCTCGCTGACCAGGAGCTTCACGCCGTTGAGATCGACCGCTTTACTGGAAAGATTTGCACTCTCCTGCGCTGCGGCCTGGTCCTTCAACTGCTGCAACTCTTTTTCCAGCTGACGTGTACGTTCCAGCACGGCACGCACTTTGTCGCCCAGATTCTGGCTGTCGCCCTTCAGCAGATGCGCAATATCGTTTAAGCGATCGCTTTGCGCATGAACGGTGGCCATAGCGCCTTCACCGGTTACCGCCTCAATACGACGAATGCCCGCTGCGGTGCCGGACTCAGAGATAATACGGAATAGACCGATATCACCGGTACGACTGGCGTGAGTACCGCCGCACAGTTCGGTAGAAAAATCGCCCATGCTCAGAACGCGTACACGTTCGTCGTATTTCTCGCCAAACAGCGCCATGGCCCCTTTCGCCTTCGCCGCGTCGAGATCCATGATGTTCGTTTCAATCGGCAGGTTGCGGCGAATTTGCGCATTCACCAAATCTTCAACCTCACGAATCTCCGACGGCTTCATCGCTTCATTGTGCGAGAAGTCGAAGCGCAGCACTTTATCGCTAACCAGCGAACCTTTCTGCGCAACGTGTGTCCCAAGCACCTGGCGCAACGCCGCGTGCATCAGGTGCGTGGCGGAGTGGTTCAGACGGATACGTGCGCGGCGCGCTTCATCTACGTCAGCCTGTACCGCATCGCCCACTTTCAGAGCGCCCGCAGACAATTTGCCGAGGTGACCAATCGCCTGACCATATTTTTGCGTGTCGTCCACAGCGAAAGTAAATCCAGCGCCTTTCAGCTCGCCTTTATCGCCAACCTGACCGCCTGATTCCGCATAGAATGGGGTCTGATCCAGCACGACAACAGCTTCCTGTCCCGCGTTAATCGCTTCAACCGCTTTACCATCGACAAACAGCGCAGTCACTTTGCCGTTCAGTTCCAGATGGTCATAACCTTTAAATTCAGAAGCGCTATCAACGCGGATCATCGCGTTGTAGTCCGCGCCAAAACCGCTAGCTTCGCGCGCGCGACGGCGTTGCTCTTCCATGGCGGCTTCAAAACCGGCTTCGTCGACTTTGATGTTGCGCTCACGGCAGACGTCCGCCGTTAGATCGACCGGGAAACCATAAGTATCATACAGACGGAAAGCGGTTTCGCCGTCCAGGGTGTCGCCCTGCAATTTCGCCAGTTCTTCATCCAGCAGCGCCAGACCGCGCTCCAGCGTACGAGCGAACTGCTCTTCTTCCGTTTTCAGAACCTGCTCGACCTGCGCCTGCTGACGTTTCAACTCTTCGCCTGCGGAGCCCATTACCTCAATCAGCGGCCCAACCAGCTTGTAGAAGAAGGTCTCTTTCGCGCCCAGCATGTTGCCGTGACGAACCGCGCGACGAATAATGCGACGCAGCACATAACCACGGTTTTCATTCGACGGCAGCACGCCATCGGCAACCAGGAATGCGCAAGAACGGATGTGGTCGGCGATAACGCGCAGCGATTTATTACCCAGATCGGTAGCGCCGGTGACTTTCGCTACCGCTTCAATCAACGTGCGGAACAGGTCGATGTCATAGTTAGAGTTAACGTGCTGCAGTACCGCGGCAATACGCTCCAGCCCCATACCGGTATCTACAGACGGTTTCGGCAATGGTTCCATCGTCCCTTCAGCCTGACGGTTGAACTGCATAAAGACGATGTTCCAGATCTCAATATAGCGATCGCCGTCTTCTTCCGGGCTTCCCGGAGGGCCGCCCCAGATGTGGTCGCCATGATCGTAGAAGATTTCGGTGCACGGACCGCAGGGACCGGTATCGCCCATCTGCCAGAAGTTATCCGATGCGTATGGCGCGCCTTTATTGTCGCCAATACGGATAATACGCTCGCGCGGGATGCCGACTTCTTTTTCCCAGATCTCATAGGCTTCGTCGTCGGTTTCATAGACGGTGACCCATAAACGCTCTTTTGGCAGAGCAAACCAGTTTTCACCGGTCAGTAATTCCCATGCGAACTGAATGGCGTCGTGTTTGAAGTAATCGCCGAAGCTGAAGTTGCCCAGCATTTCGAAGAAAGTATGGTGACGTGCAGTGTATCCGACGTTTTCCAGATCGTTGTGTTTCCCCCCCGCGCGTACGCAACGCTGGGAAGTGGTTGCACGGGAATAATTACGTTTATCGAGCCCAAGGAAAACATCCTTGAACTGGTTCATCCCGGCATTGGTAAACAACAGAGTGGGGTCATTGTTAGGCACCAGGGAACTGCTGGCAACTACCTGATGCCCTTTACTATGGAAAAAGTCGAGAAACGCCTGACGGATCTCAGCGGTGCTCTTGCTCATAATTATCCTGAAATCAAGCTACACTTCATCCTTCAGGCCGCCTCTGCGTTAGCTGCGAGTTTCCCGGTCACGAGTTCCCGAGGCTCACTTGCCGCTTTGATGCGGCTTGAATGATTTTGTGTATTTAAGGAATATTCGTCGCAGACGCTGTTCGCCGTTAAGCAACCCGCGTCCAGACGGAAAAAGTGGGAATAAGATAAGTTTTCTTTACCGGGAAGTAAAATCCCGTATGCGCTCAATCTGCAAAATTTCGCCATATTTGCTGGATATCGTCCATCAGATACCCGCGATAGAGCAAAAAGCGCTGTACCTTAACCTTTTCTGAAAAGTTTGAAGGGAGCGGCTCGCCATATTTGCGAACGGCCTGTTCACGTGCCATTTCACTCCAGTCAATTTCACATTCTCGCATCGCTTTTTCAGTCGATTCACGGGAAATGCCTTTCTGATTCAACTCCTGGCGAATACGCGCCGGGCCATAGCCTTTGCGGCTACGACTGGCGATAAAGCGCATCACGAAGCGCTCGTCATCAAGATAGTGATGTTCGTGGCACCAGGCGATCACGCGTTCATAATCGTCTGCCGTCGCATCAATCTCTTCCGGCCCATTTTTGCCCATCACCGGCGCGGAGAGTTTACGCCGTAATTCCTGCTCGCTGTGATCGCGGACAGCAAGAATACGTACCGCACGATCAAGGAGACGAGCATAAGCGGGACGGCGCGATGTGGGTTCACTCATAAAAAACCTTAACAGGGAGAAATGCCAAAAGGGCCGCATAAATGCAGCCCTTGATGGTAATTTAACGTTTTGCTGAATGGCGGTTTCGTTTTGCCCGACCCACCATCACCTGATGATTAAAAATCTTCGTTGGTTTCTGCAACGCCTTCGCTATCGTCAACGGCGAAATCGGGCGTGGCATTCTGATTACTCAACAGTAATTCACGAACCCTTTTCTCGATCTCTTTCGCTGTCGCCGGGTTCTCTTTCAGCCAGGTAGTCGCGTTCGCTTTACCCTGGCCAATCTTCTCGCCGTTGTAGCTGTACCATGCGCCCGCTTTCTCGATCAGCTTCTCTTTCACGCCCAGGTCAACCAGTTCGCCATAGAAGTTGATGCCTTCACCGTAGAGGATCTGGAACTCGGCCTGCTTAAACGGCGCGGCGATTTTGTTTTTCACCACTTTCACACGCGTTTCGCTACCCACGACATTATCGCCCTCTTTCACCGCGCCAATACGACGGATATCAAGACGAACAGAGGCGTAGAATTTCAGCGCGTTACCGCCGGTGGTGGTTTCCGGGTTACCGAACATCACGCCAATCTTCATACGGATCTGGTTGATGAAAATCAACAGCGTGTTGGACTGTTTCAGGTTCCCCGCCAGCTTACGCATCGCCTGGCTCATCATACGCGCCGCGAGGCCCATGTGAGAGTCGCCAATTTCACCTTCGATTTCCGCTTTCGGCGTTAGCGCCGCTACGGAGTCGACCACAATGACGTCCACCGCGCCTGAACGCGCCAGCGCGTCACAGATTTCCAGCGCCTGCTCGCCGGTATCCGGCTGAGAGCAGAGCAGGTTATCGATATCGACGCCCAGCTTGCGTGCGTAAACAGGGTCAAGCGCGTGTTCCGCATCGATAAACGCACAGGTTTTACCTTCACGCTGCGCAGCGGCAATCACCTGCAGCGTCAGGGTCGTTTTACCGGAAGATTCCGGCCCGTAAATTTCGACGATACGCCCCATCGGCAGACCGCCCGCACCGAGTGCGATGTCCAGTGAAAGCGAACCGGTGGAGATAGTTTCCACATCCATAGAACGGTCTTCACCCAGACGCATGATGGAGCCTTTACCAAATTGCTTTTCAATTTGGCCCAGTGCTGCCGCCAACGCTTTCTGTTTGTTTTCGTCGATAGCCATTATTACTCCTGTCATGCAACTTGGTATTGAACCGGATAGTGAATTCGTACTGTTGAAGCAATTATACTGTATGCTCATACAGTATCAAGTGTTTTGTAGAAATTGTTGCCACAGGGTTTGTAGCGCGTACGTCGTCGCCTGTCGACGCACCGATTCACGGTCGCCGCTGAAGCATTCCCGACGCGTAATCCCTTCTCCGCTGACGCTGGCGAAAGCAAACCACACCGTACCAACCGGCTTTTCTTCACTGCCGCCATCCGGCCCGGCAATTCCGCTAATAGCGACAGCAAAATCGGCGCGAGCGGCCTTCAGCGCCCCGATCGCCATTTCGACCACTACGGGTTCGCTGACCGCGCCATGCTGCGCCAGAGTCTCTTCACGCACGCCAATCATCTGCGCTTTGGCTTCATTACTATAGGTGACAAAGCCGCGTTCAAACCAGGCGGAGCTTCCGGCGATGTCGGTAATGGCTTTCGCCAGCCAGCCGCCGGTACAGGACTCTGCTGTCGTTACGGTCGCCCCGCGCGCTTTTAACGCCAGCCCGACCTGTTCGCTAAGCCGCATCAGTTCACTGTCAGTCATCATGACCTCTGTCAGTTAGAAATCCTGCCGCACAAGATAGCACTTTCTCACCAGAGATGGGGACGAGCAGTCGATTTTACGAGTCGGATTCCGAAAAAATGCCAGCAGGTTATTTATGCAGAATGAAATGAGGTAGCACATGACTAAATAGCAGTACCATGTCGCTAAATTTACACGCACGGAGAGAAAGCAAGGATGTCACTCAAAAAAACGGAAAGCACACAGCACAAACTGAAACAAACCTGTCAACTACGGCTGTGGTTAATTGTGGGTGGAGTATGTTCATTAGGAATGGGAGTACTGAATATATTGTCGTCAGGCTATTTTGAACCGTATGATGGCGGTCAAATTATCTTAGGCCTGGGATGTCTGGGATATAGTCTGGCACTATCAAAGAAGATATCCCACTTGCAGGCAGAGAATCAGCCCAAAAAGCCATAATAATAGCGGAGGGGGTGCTCCCCTCCCTAAGCGTAAATTAGCGCACCCGCGCCAGCGCTACCGCCTGGCCCAGTTGCCAAACCGCCATCGCATAATGCGTGCTGTGGTTATATCGGGTAATAGTGTAGAAGTTCGGCAGGCCGTACCAGTACTGGTAGCCCGTACCGATATCCAAACGAAGCAGGCTGGCTTCCTGATGATTGCCCAACGATTGCTGCGGCGTTAAGCCTGCGGCGGCAAGCTGAGAGAGGCTGTATTTTGTTTTGAAACCATTCGCCAGTCCCGGCGCCTGACCATTCGCTGGCACCGCAACCGTATCGCCTTTCACCCAACCATGCGCCTTGAAGTAGTTCGCCACACTGCCGATGGCATCTACCGGATCCCACAAGTTAATGTGCCCATCGCCATTGAAATCGACCGCATATTCTTTATAGGAAGATGGCATAAACTGGCCGTAGCCCATCGCGCCCGCAAAGGAACCTTTCAGATTGAGCGGATCGTCTTGCTCATCGCGCGCCATGAGCAGGAAGGTTTCCAGCTCGCCGGAGAAATATTCCGCCCGGCGCGGATAGTTAAATGACAGCGTCGCCAGCGCGTCCAGAATCCGCGTTTTCCCCATGATACGTCCCCAGCGGGTTTCCACGCCGATAATCCCCACGATGATTTCCGGCGGTACGCCGTATACCTGCCAGGCGCGGTTCAGCGCGTCTTCATACTGATTCCAGAACGCGACGCCGTTTTGCACGTTATCCGGCGTAATAAATTGTTTGCGGTAGCGCAACCAGGCGCCATTTGGTCCGGCGGGCGGCTGAGTGGTCGGCGCTTGTCTGTCCATCAGACGCAGGACGTAATCCAGTCTTTTAGACTGCGAGAGGCTCTCCTGCAGCTGCTGACGGTCGAAACCGTGTTTATTGACCATTTTATCAATGAACTGCTGCGCATTAGGGTTGTTGGCGAAGTCGCCGCCCATTTGCATGACGTTATGCTGCGGCTCAAGCAGAAAGCCGCCGGAAGGCGTGCCCGTCGTCGCTTGAGTCTCGGAAGATTTTGGCGTGCTGCTACAGGCAGCAAGCAATACGCAAAGTGGAAGTAACGCTACATAACGACGCTTGAACATGAGACATCCATTAAACAAATTCAGCCAGGGAGAAGTATGGTAAAGCATCCCCCGCCACACAAGGAAGCGGCACAAGAGAATAAATCACCTTTCTCCTCTTTTCAGTTTGTATCCGCTCCCCCACTCCCGCAATCTTTCAACTTAAAATATTTTTCTTTTATTTTGCGATCACAATAACACTTTTGAATCTTTCAACATGATTACAATGAACAGAAAATTAGCAAGAAAACTAAAAACCCTACAGGAGAGAACAATGATCGAAACCATTACACATGGTGCGGAGTGGTTCATCGGGTTATTCCAGAAAGGCGGAGAGGTGTTTACCGGTATGGTGACAGGTATTCTTCCGCTACTGATAAGCCTGCTGGTTATCATGAATGCGCTCATCAATTTTATCGGCCAGCAGCGTATTGAGCGTTTTGCCCAACGCTGCGCCGGAAATCCGCTATCCCGCTACCTGCTTTTACCGTTTATCGGAACGTTTGTTTTTTGTAATCCGATGACCCTGAGTCTGGGACGCTTTATGCCGGAGAAGTACAAGCCGAGCTATTACGCGGCGGCCTCCTATAGCTGTCACTCCATGAACGGTCTGTTTCCGCATATCAATCCCGGCGAACTGTTTGTTTATCTGGGGATCGCCAGCGGACTCACCACGTTAGGGCTTCCTCTCGGCCTGCTCGCGGTGAGCTATCTGCTGGTAGGTCTGGTGACGAACTTCTTCCGCGGTTGGGTCACCGATCTCACCACCGCTATTTTTGAGAAAAAAATGGGGATTCAACTTGAGCAGAAAGTTCATCTGACAGGAGCGGTATCATGACACGGGTTCGTATTGAGAAAGGCGCCGGCGGCTGGGGCGGCCCGCTTGAACTGGACGTTACGCCAGGCAAAAAGATCGTCTATATCACAGCCGGTACGCGCCCGGCGATCGTCGACAAACTGGCGCAACTAACAGGCTGGCAAGCGGTGGACGGCTTTAAAGAAGGCGAACCGCCGGAAGCGGAGATCGGCGCGGCCATTATCGACTGTGGCGGTACGCTGCGCTGCGGTATCTATCCGAAACGCCGGATTCCAACCATTAATATTCACTCGACGGGTAAGTCCGGCCCACTGGCGCAGTATATTGTTGAGGATATTTATGTCTCCGGCGTAAAAGAAGAAAACATTACTCTTGTCGGCGAAACGCCTGCCAGTCCTCAGCCTGCCAAAACGACATTAGGACGTGACTACGACACCAGCAAAAAAATCACCGAGCAGAGCGACGGGCTGCTGGCAAAAGTCGGTATGGGAATGGGCTCCGCCGTGGCGGTACTGCTCCAGTCCGGTCGCGACACCATTGATACGGTCCTGAAAACAATCCTGCCGTTTATGGCGTTCGTTTCGGCGCTGATCGGCATCATTATGGCCTCAGGTCTTGGCGACTGGATCGCCCACGGCCTGGCGCCATTAGCCAGCCATCCACTGGGGCTGGTGACGCTGGCATTGATCTGCTCTTTCCCGCTGCTGTCGCCCTTTCTCGGCCCTGGCGCGGTTATCGCTCAGGTCATTGGCGTCCTGATCGGCGTTCAGATAGGCCTGGGCAATATCCCCCCGCATCTGGCGCTTCCCGCCCTGTTCGCGATTAACGCGCAGGCGGCCTGCGACTTTATCCCGGTCGGCCTGTCACTGGCGGAAGCGAAACAAGACACCGTTCGCGTCGGCGTACCTTCTGTGCTGGTCGGACGCTTCCTGACTGGCGCGCCCACGGTACTTATCGCCTGGTTTGTTTCCGGCTTTATCTATCAATAAGAGGTTCAGACATGAGCGTGATTTATCAAACCACCATCACCCGTATCGGCCAGAGCGCGAAGGAGGCGCTCGGCGAACAGATGCTGATTACGTTTCGGGAAGGCGCGCCGGCGGATATCGAAGAATTTTGCTTCATCCATTGTCATGGCGAACTGACCGGCGCGCTGCAGCCTGGCGCGCGGTGTGAATTGGGTCAACATTGCTATCCGGTCACGGCGGTCGGCAGCGTAGCCGAGCAAAACCTGCGTGAACTGGGGCATATCACTTTGCGCTTCGATGGTCTGCGCGAAGCAGAATTTCCCGGCACCGTACACGTTGCGGGGCCTGTACCGGACGATATCGCGCCGGGCTGTATTTTGACGTTTGTCGCTTAAGGAGAAAAAACATGAATCAAGTTGCCGTTGTCATTGGCGGAGGCCAGACCCTGGGGGCATTCCTTTGCCGTGGGCTTGCAGAAGAAGGATACCGCGTGGCGGTCGTTGATATTCAAAGCGATAAAGCCGCGAATGTCGCCCAGGAAATTAACGCCGATTTTGGCGAAGGTATGGCGTACGGTTTTGGCGCCGACGCCACCAGCGAGCAGAGCGTGCTGGCGCTTTCCCGCGGCGTAGACGAGATTTTCGGGCGCGTCGATCTGCTGGTTTACAGCGCGGGTATCGCCAAAGCGGCGTTTATCAGCGATTTCCAGTTGGGCGATTTTGACCGCTCGCTACAGGTGAATCTGGTGGGCTATTTCCTCTGCGCCCGTGAGTTTTCCCGCCTGATGATCCGCGACGGCATTCAGGGGCGCATTATTCAGATTAACTCTAAATCCGGCAAAGTGGGCAGTAAACACAACTCCGGCTACAGCGCGGCGAAATTCGGCGGCGTGGGGTTAACCCAGTCTCTGGCGCTGGATCTGGCGGAATACGGCATTACCGTACACTCGTTGATGCTCGGCAACCTGTTGAAATCGCCGATGTTCCAGTCACTGCTGCCGCAATACGCCACTAAACTGGGCATTAAGCCCGACGAGGTGGAACAGTATTACATTGATAAAGTACCGCTCAAACGCGGGTGTGATTATCAGGATGTGCTGAACATGCTGCTATTTTATGCCAGCCCGAAAGCGTCTTATTGCACCGGGCAGTCGATCAACGTAACCGGCGGTCAAGTGATGTTCTGACCGTGAATTGCCGGATGGCGCCGTAAGCCGGATAAGACGGTTACGCCGCCATCCGGCAAAACAACAGGAGCACATTATGGTTTCCACTCTGATTACCGTCGCCGTTATCGCCTGGTGTGCGCAACTGGCGCTGGGCGGCTGGCAGATTTCCCGCTTTAATCGGGCCTTCGATAAACTTAGCCAACAGGGGCGGGTCGGCGTCGGGCGCTCCGGCGGGCGTTTTAAGCCCCGGGTGGTGGTTGCCGTGGCGCTGGACGAACAGCAGCGGGTGACGGACACTTTATTGATGAAAGGCCTTACGGTATTCGCCAGACCGGTTAAAATTGCCGCAATGCAAGGAAAACATTTGCATGAATTACAGCCTGATGTGATCTTTCCCCATGATTCGCTCGCGCAGAATGCACTATCATTGGCGCTTAAACTGAAACATGGGTAATTTCGTTGTGAATGCGTATAGCTTGCGAAATTATCATTTTGCAACCAATACCCTAAATAATTCGAGTTGCAGGAAGGCGGCAACGCAGTGAATCCCAGGAGCGTACATCAGTACGTGACCGGGGTGAGCGAGGAAAGCCAACGCACATGCAGCGTGAAGTATGACGGGTAAATACATAAGTCAGGGTAATCACGCCTATGAAACCTCGTCAGCGTCAGGCCGCGATTCTGGAGCACCTGCAAAAACAGGGAAAATGCTCGGTTGAAGAGCTGGCCCAGTACTTTGACACGACAGGCACCACTATCCGTAAAGATCTGGTCATTCTGGAAAATGCCGGAACCGTCATCCGCACCTATGGCGGCGTGGTGTTGAATAAAGAAGAGTCCGATCCGCCTATTGATCACAAAACGCTTATCAACACCCACAAAAAAGCGCTGATAGCCGCAGCCGCTGTGAAATATATCCATGATGGCGATTCCATTATTCTGGACGCCGGAAGTACCGTGTTACAGATGGTGCCGTTGCTTTCGCGTTTTAGCAACATCACGGTGATGACCAACAGCCTCCATATTGTCAACGCGCTATCGGAACTGGACAACGAACAAACTATCCTGATGCCCGGCGGCACCTTCCGTAAAAAATCGGCGTCGTTTCACGGTCAACTGGCGGAAAACGCCTTTGAGCAATTCAGCTTTGATAAACTTTTCATGGGAACTGACGGTATTGACCTGAACGTCGGTGTGACCACGTTCAATGAGGTTTACACCGTCAGTAACGCAATGTGCAATGCAGCACGCGAGGTGATTCTGATGGCGGACTCCTCAAAATTTGGTCGTAAAAGCCCCAATGTGGTGTGCAGTCTGGAAACCGTCGACAAACTGATCACGGACGCGGGTATCGATCCGGCATTTCGTCAGGCGCTGGAAGCAAAAGGGATTGAAGTAATCATAACCGGAGAAAGCAATGAGTGATGCACTACTAAACGCGGGCCGTCAGACCTTAATGCTGGAGCTACAAGAAGCCAGCCGTCTGCCGGAGCGTCTGGGCGATGATTTTGTCCGCGCCGCCAATATCATTATTCACTGTGAAGGCAAAGTGATCGTTTCCGGTATTGGTAAATCAGGTCATATTGGTAAAAAAATCGCCGCGACGCTTGCCAGTACCGGTACTCCCGCTTTTTTTGTTCATCCGGCGGAAGCACTGCATGGCGATCTGGGGATGATTGAAAGCCGCGATGTGATGTTATTTATCTCCTATTCCGGCGGCGCAAAAGAACTCGACCTCATCATCCCGCGTCTGGAAGATAAATCCGTCGCGCTGCTGGCGATGACCGGTAAACCTCTCTCTCCGCTGGGGCGAGCGGCAAAAGCCGTTCTGGATATTTCCGTCGAGCGTGAAGCCTGTCCGATGCATCTGGCGCCGACATCCAGTACCGTCAATACGCTGATGATGGGCGATGCGCTGGCGATGGCGGTCATGCAGGCGCGCGGTTTTAACGAAGAAGATTTCGCCCGTTCGCATCCGGCTGGCGCACTGGGCGCGCGTTTGCTCAATAATGTGCATCACCTGATGCGCCAGGGCGATGCAATACCGCAGGTAATGCTCGCCACCAGCGTGATGGATGCCATGCTGGAACTTAGCCGTACCGGGCTGGGGCTGGTGGCGGTTTGCGATGAGCAACATGTTGTGAAAGGCGTCTTTACCGACGGCGACCTGCGTCGCTGGCTGGTGGGCGGCGGCGCGCTCACCACGCCGGTAAGCGAAGCCATGACGCCCAACGGTATTACGCTCCAGGCGCAAAGCCGCGCCATTGACGCCAAAGAGCTCCTGATGAAACGCAAAATTACCGCCGCGCCGGTGGTCGATGAAAACGGCAAACTCACCGGCGCCATTAACCTGCAGGATTTCTACCAGGCGGGGATTATCTAATCCTTCAGTCCCAGACGCTTCGCCAGCCGATGCAGGTTGGCGACGTCGGTTTCCAGCGCCCGCGCACTGGCCGCCCAGTTGTGATTATTTTGCGCCAGCGCCTGGCGAATCATCTCTCGCTGGAAGTTCTCCGTCGATTCGCGCAAATTGCGGCAGGCAGGCAGCGCCAGAAAGCTTTCCGCAGACGGCGCGGGTAAAACGTCCTCTGACAAGGCAAAATGCTGCTCCTCCAGTACCACCTCATCCCCTGCCCGGGTCGCTCTCGCCAGTACAACCGCACGGTGAATGGCATGTTCCAGCTCCCGGACGTTGCCCGGCCAGCCATAGTTGAGCAAATGGCGGCGCGCGCCGGGACTCAGTACCACGCGGGACAGCCCCAGCCGCAGTCGGCACTGCTCGCAAAAATAGCCCGCCAGCAACACCACATCATCGCCGCGCTCGCGCAGCGGCGGCACAAAGAGCGGGAAAACGCTCAGGCGATGGAACAGGTCGGCGCGAAAACGCCCCGCCAGCACCTCTTCACGCAGGTCACGGTTGGTCGCCGCCAACACCCGCACATCCACGCGCAGGCTACGATCGTCGCCGACGCGCTGAATATCGCCATACTGCAACACGCGAAGTAGCTTGGCCTGTAGCGCCAGCGACAGTTCGCCAATCTCATCCAGAAACAGCGTGCCGTTATCCGCCATTTCAAACTTACCGCTACGATTACTGATAGCCCCGGTAAAAGCCCCTTTTACATGACCAAACAACTCGCTCTCCGCCACGCTTTCCGGCAGCGCGGCACAGTTGAGATAGACCAGCGGATTGACCGCTCTGGGGGAGCCCTGGTGAATGGCTTTCGCCACCAGCTCTTTACCAGTCCCCGTTTCACCGCCGATCAGCACGTTAAGATCGGAGCCCGCCACAATCTCGATCTCTTTTTTCAACTGCGTCATCGCCGGCGACAGGCCGATCATGTGCGTCTCTTTTATCGGTTCAAACACGCCTGACGACCCCGGCAGCATGTTCTGGCTTTCCAGTTGTTCAATTAACAGCGCATTGCTCAATGCCCCGGCGGCCAGCGCGGCGACAAGCCGCAGCTCTTCATCGCTAAATACCTCGAACTGCTCCGGCGTCATAGCATCAAGGGTCAGCGCACCGATGAGGTTCTGTCCGGCAAACAGCGGCAGACCAACACAGGCGTGGACTTTCAGGCTTTCCTGTCCGGGAATTAACCCGTCATACGGATCGGGTAAATCGCTATCAGCCGGAAAACGCACCACGTCCCCCGCGCGAGCGATGGCTTCCAGGCGCGGATGCCCTTCCAGGGTAAAACGTCTGCCGAGAACGTCCTGCGCCAGGCCATCAATCGCCAGTGGAATAAATTGTCGTGATTCATAACGCAACAGCGCCGAGGCGTCGCACGCCAGAACCTGACGCAGCGTAGTAATCAGCCGCTGAAAACGATCCTGATGCCCAATGCCGCGTTGTAACTCAATGGCGATGCCCGCCAATACCTCCACGGAAAAACTCATGGTTACCTCATTGTCATTTTGACAACCTACAGTGTCATATTGACAGCATCATTTATAGTCTTTTTGACTATATCAAAAATACAAACTTATTATAAATTCATATAAATCAATAAGATGTAAAATTGGCACACTACCTGCAATAAGCAAAACAACTTTTTGTAAACGTTGAATGAATTGAGGTGGTTATGTCTATTCTGGTTAAAAATAATATTCATTGGGTTGGCCAGCGCGACTGGGAAGTACGTGATTTTCACGGCACTGAATACAAAACGCTGCGCGGCAGCAGCTATAACAGCTATCTCATTCGTGAAGAAAAGAATGTGCTGATCGATACCGTCGATCATAAGTTTAGCCGTGAGTTTGTGCAAAATCTGCGCAGTGAAATCGACCTCGCGGATATCGACTACATCATCATTAACCATGCCGAAGAAGACCATGCAGGCGCGCTGACCGAACTGATGGCGCAGATCCCGGACACGCCTATCTACTGTACCGCCAACGCCATTGACTCTATCAACGGCCATCACCATCACCCGGAATGGAATTTTAAGGTGGTGAAAACCGGCGATACGCTGGATATCGGCAACGGCAAGCAGTTGATCTTCGTGGAAGCGCCGATGCTGCACTGGCCGGACAGCATGATGACCTATATGACCGGCGACGCGGTGTTATTCAGCAACGACGCCTTTGGTCAGCACTACTGCGACGAGCGCCTGTTCAATGATGAAGTGGACCAAACCGAACTGTTTGAACAATGCCAGCGCTACTACGCCAATATCCTGACGCCGTTCAGCCGTCTGGTAACGCCAAAAATTACCGAAATCCTCGGCTTCAACCTGCCGGTGGATATGATTGCCACCTCACACGGCGTGGTATGGCGCGACAACCCAACGCAAATCGTGGAACTGTATCTGAAATGGGCGGCAGATTATCAGGAAGATCGTATCACTATTTTCTACGATACCATGTCGAACAATACTCGCATGATGGCGGATGCCATCGCGCAGGGTATCAATGAAGTGGACCCGAACGTGGCGGTCAAAATCTTTAACGTCGCCCGCAGCGATAAAAATGAAATACTGACCAATGTCTTCCGTTCGAAAGGCGTGCTGGTCGGCACTTCTACCATGAACAACGTGATGATGCCGAAAATCGCTGGTCTGGTGGAAGAGATGACCGGCCTGCGCTTTCGCAACAAACGCGCCAGCGCCTTCGGTTCTCATGGCTGGAGCGGCGGCGCGGTGGATCGACTGTCCACGCGCTTACAGGATGCCGGTTTTGAAATGTCCCTGAGTCTGAAAGCGAAATGGCGTCCGGATCTGGATGCGCTGGAGTTGTGCCGTCAGCACGGTCGCGACATCGCGCGTCAGTGGGCGCTTGCTCCGCTGCCGGAAACCACACAGAAAACCGCGCCAGTCGAAGAAACCACAACCTGCGCCGCCGCAGACTTCGGCCCCAAAATGCAATGCAGCGTATGCCAGTGGATTTACGACCCTGCGCTGGGCGAGCCGTTGCAGGATGTCGCGCCGGGTACGCCGTGGAACGACGTGCCGGATAACTTCCTGTGCCCAGAATGTTCATTAGGTAAAGACGTGTTCGACGTACTGGCGACGGAGGCAAAATGAGTCGGGGAATCATCATTATTGGGTCGGGCTTCGCCGCCCGCCAGCTCGTCAAAAATATCCGTAAACAAGATGCGCATGTGCCGTTAACCCTGATTGCGGCGGACAGCATGGATGAGTACAACAAGCCCGATCTCAGCCACGTTATCAGCCAGTCGCAGCGCGCCGATAATCTCAACCGCCAGTTAGCGGGGGAATTTGCTGAACAGTTTAATCTGCGACTGTTCCCGCATACCTGGGTTGCTGACATTGATGCCGATGCCCATGTGGTGAAAAGTCAGGATAAGCAGTGGCAGTACGACAAGCTGGTACTGGCGACCGGGGCGGCAGCCTTTGTGCCGCCGATTGCAGGACGTGAGTTAATGCTTACTTTGAATAGCCAGCAGGAGTACCGCGCCTGTGAGACACAACTGCGCGACGCGCAGCGAGTGCTGATTGTCGGCGGCGGTCTCATTGGCAGTGAATTAGCGATGGATTTCTGCCGCGCCGGGAAAACGGTAACGCTGATGGATAACGCCGCCAGCCTTCTCGCCTCACTGATGCCACCAGAAGTGAGCAGTCGCTTACAGCATCACCTGACCGATATGGGGGTGCATCTGCTGCTGAAATCGCAGTTGCAAAAACTGGAGAAAACCGAAGCCGGTATCCGCGCTACGCTGGTAAGCCAGCATAGTATTGAGGTCGATGCGGTGATTGCCGCCACCGGCTTACGCCCGGAAACCGCTCTGGCGCGCCGCGCCGGGGTAGCCGTCAACCGCGGCGTCTGCGTGGATAGCTATCTACAGACCAGTCACCCGGATATTTATGCGATCGGCGACTGCGCGGAGATCAACGGTCAGGTGCTGCCCTTCCTGCAACCGATCCAGTTAAGCGCGATGTACCTGGCGAAAAATCTGCTTGGCGGCAACGCGCCGCTGAAGCTACCGGCGATGCTGGTCAAAGTCAAAACGCCGGAACTGCCGCTGCATCTGGCGGGAGAAACTCAGCGCAGCGATTTGAGCTGGCAGATTACCGCAGAATCTGACGGTATGATTGCCAAAGGCATGAGCGGAGAAGGCCAACTACGCGCCTTTGTGGTGAGTGAAGACCGCATGAAAGAGGCCTTTGCACTGCTGAAAACGTTGTCCGTATAAGCCTGTGATGCCGGATGGCGCCGCTTCGCGTCTTATCCGGCCTACGAGTGAGCATCTGTTTGCAGGCCAGATAAGGCGCAGCCGCCATCCGGTGCCCTACACTTCCCTTAACGCTCGCGCTGCGGCAATCACGCCCTGTCCAAACGACAGTCCGCCGTCGCCCGCCGGTAACCGCTGCGGAAATAACAATTTAAAATCAGAAAGATAAAAGGCAAGACGCGCGCGAAGTAAGCGGTTGTGTATCACCCCGCCGCTGAAGACCAGAGTGGTTATCCCCCGCGCCGTAGCCTGCTGGCGCATTAGCGTGGCAAACCCGCACGCCAGCGCATCATGAAAAGCCCAGGCGCGTTGCGCGGGCGTGGCCTGCCAGTTCAACCATTGCCGCCAGAAAACGGCGACGTCCAGTTGAGCGCCGTTAAGCGGCATCGTTACCGGATGCTCAACGTTAGCGCATTGAGAGGCCAGCGCCTCCAGCGCGCAGGCGGCCTCGCCCTCATAGCTAAGCGATGCTGGCGTGCAGCGAAGCGCGGCAGCCACCGCGTCGAACAACCTCCCGCAGGAAGAGGCCAACGGGGCATTGACGCCGCGCTCAATGGCACGCGCCAGGACATTCCAGTTTTGCTGTTGCAGCCCCGCTGTCTCCGGGTAATCCTGCCAGTCCGGCACAAAGCGCAGGCACTGCGCCAACAGATTACGCCACGGATGTTTGGCAGCCAGATCGCCTCCCGGCAGCGCCACGGCGGGTAAACCGCCTAAATGTTCGCACTCGCGATAATTGACCCGCAAACATTCTCCGCCCCATAGCGCGCCATTCTCACCCATGCCGATACCGTCTACCGTCAGGGCAATCACCTCTCCACCGTCCAGCGGCCAACCATGCTCGGCCAGGCAAGCCGCCGCATGGGCATGATGGTGTAACACCGTCTCTGTCGGCAGACGCATCTCACTGGCCCACTGACTGGAAACATAGCCCGGATGCGCATCACAGACGATACGCTCTGGCGTAAAATCGTAGATTGACTGGATCAGACGCAATGCCTCGCGCCACTGCGCCTGGATACCGTCATCGCTGAGATCGCCTAAATGCTGGCTGACAACCGCCTGTTCGCCGCGTACCAGACAGAACGTGTTTTTCAGATCCGCGCCCAGACAAAGTATCGGCGGCACATCGCGAAATCCGGGCGGCAACGCAATCGCGTCCGGCACGTATCCCCGCGAACGACGCAGCATTTCGCCGCTGTCGCGCACGACAGAGTCGTCCATGCGCTGTACAATGTCGCGATTATGCAACAGAAAACCATCGGCAATATCGTGTAAATCGTCCAGCGCCTGTTCGTTGGTGATGGCGGGCGGTTTGCCGCTCAGGTTGCCGGATGTCATCACCAGCGGGTAATTGAGCGCCTGCAACAAGAGGTGTTGCAATGGGTTGGCTGGCAGCATCACGCCCACTTCCGTAAGTCCTGGCGCGATGCCCTCACTCAGCGAAGGTACATACTGCTTATCCACCAGTACAATCGGGGCCGCTGGCGTGGTCAGCAGCGAACGCGCCGCGCTCGGCAGCGTTTGCGCCGTGGGCAACATCACCGCCAATGGTTTCGCCGGGCGGTGTTTACGCGCCCGCAGCATCGCCACTGCGTTATCGTTGCGCGCATCGCAGGCCAGATGAAACCCCCCCAGCCCTTTAACGGCAATAATGCCTCCGGCGTTCAGTTGGGCGACCGCCGCCTGCAAAGCCGCCTCTTTTTCCGCTCGCTCATGTTGGCTCCGCCACTCAAGATGCGGCCCGCATGACGGACAGGCAACGGGCTGGGCATGAAAACGGCGATCGTACGGATCGCGGTATTCGCTGTCGCATTCCGGACACAAGGGAAACGCCGCCATCACCGTAAATGGCCGGTCATAGGGCATAGCGCGAATAATGGTGAAGCGTGGTCCGCAGTGGGTGCAATTGATGAAAGGATAACGGTAGCGCCGCTCGCCTGGGGTATTCATCTCGGCAAGACATGCCGGGCAGGTCGCCGCATCCGGCACGATTTGCGTGTTCATCGAACCGCCTGCGCTCTGACGAATGGTGAAATCCGTCGGCGCGCGCTCCCATACCAACGACGCGTGTTCAACGCTGTCAATGCGCGCCAGCGGCGGGCAATCCTGATAGAGCGCGGCAATAAATTGCGACGGCTCTTCCAGCAGCCGAACGACGACGCCGTCGCCGTCATTACACACGTCGCCGTGTAATCGCAACTGCTGCGCCAGCTGCCAGACAAAAGGACGAAAACCGACGCCCTGTACTTTGCCCCGAATGCGTAGCTGTACGCCGGAAGGTGTGTCTATCGCCATCTTATTTTCCCGCCATCATCGAACCCGGATGCCTGATGGCGCGACGCTTATCAGGCCTACAACCGCACGGACCGTAGACCGGATAAGGCATTGATGCCGCCATCCGGCAATGCTTTGTGGCGTATTCTACGCGCAATCGCAGAAATCAGAAAAGCAGCGATGCCGTTGAATCCAGCGCCGCGCGACGGCGTTTTTCCGCGCTCAGCTGTTCAAGCTTATTGCGGTCCACGCAGATTAGGGCGTGCGTTGGGCAAGCGGCCATACAGGCCGGACCGGCTTCACGGTGGTGACACAGATCGCACTTGTTGGCTTCGGCTTTTTCGGCACGCACGTTCAGCCCCGCGCCGCTATTGCGAGCCACCGGACGTACCACCACTTCCATGGCGCCGTAAGGACATGCCACTACGCAAGTTTTACAGCCAATGCAGCGTTCCTGCATCACATGAACAAAGCCTTTGTCACGGCTGATGGCGCCATTCGGGCAAACGTTGGCGCACGGCGCGTCTTCACACTGGCGACACAGCGTTGCCGTGGAAACGTTCACGCCTTTGATGACATGGATACGAGGTAAAAAGGTTTCAGGGGTCAGCGATGCGCAATCCTGATTTTCCTGACGGGATACGACGCAAGCCACTTCACAGGTACGGCAACCAATGCACTTACTCGCGTCTGCAATGATGAAACGGTTCATCAAATTCTCCAGCAATAACAGATGATGTGCCGATATATACACGAATCGTGCCAATTTTTATTTCATTGTTATTTAAGAATATTATTTCTATTTTCGTGAGCATTTACGTGTCATCGTCACAAGTGTCGATGACACGTAATGTCGCCAGTGGTGGTCAAGATTTGCAGTGATAGCCAGCCAACTCTGCACCGCAACTGGCATCAATCCTGATTAACGCCTGGCAATACGTTACCGCGTATTAAACAGCGCTGCGTAAGGGAAAGATCGTCCGTTTGCGGATTCCTTCCGGCAATAGGTTTGATAATTAATTTACGGCCAGGATAGTGATTAAAACGGGTCAGCGCCGGATAACTCAACCGGCCAAACCAGCCGTGTACGCGCTGCCAGCGGGCGTCCTTCACCTGATATAAATTGGTTATCCAGTAGCCTGAGTCAAATTGCATATCCAACAGTTGCGTGCGCCCATTGCCCTGTAAATCAAGCAAATCATCAACGCCAGTATCGGTCGCGGTATAAAACCCCCACGGTTCAAAGACGCAGGGGCGGCCATTCTTGAGAAAGGTGAAAATGATGTATTGCGCGCTCGGCGCCAGGCCCAACCCAGGATTGCCCAACCAGATAACCAGATCCTGAATGCCGTTACGATCGAGGTCAGCGCGATAAAATTGCGCATTACCCGCCAAATTAATCAGCCTTCCCACCGGGACAACCCACGAATTACCGGCTCTGTCTTTTCCGCTAATCCGCCATTCGTTATCTTTTTTCGGCTCCGGCAGTAGCGTCACGCCACTGACTCCGACCTGGCGAAAATGCCAGGTCTGGTCGGGCGATACAGAATAAGGCAGGGTCAACAGCGGCTTCAGCGCACGCTTTTGCGCATATTCACCGTCGCTCATCGGCAGGTAACCGACAACACCGGTGGCCAGTGTGCGTGCGGCGAGGCAGAGAAATAGCAGTCCGCTCCATACGATAATCTTCACGTCCTTCTTACAACCTTTGCCGTGTAACACAAATTCTCCCTAAATATGTGCGCATTTTACGCCTCCGGCGCTTCCAGCGCGGCAAATCCGCCGTTTCCCTGCCAGCCTTCCAGGCGCTGATAGACGATATTTACCGCGTCCTTAATCGGTTGAGTCATCGGATAATAAAACCCGACGATATCCGGCTGGATACCAACAAAAATCACCTCGCCGACATCCTCTTTCAGCTGATCGATAAGGTAGTTGAGCGGCATATTGTGGGTGGTCATCATAAACATTTCGGCGATATCATCCGGATCGATGATGCGGATCTCGCCCGGATTAAGTCCCATGTCGGTGGCGTCGACAATCAACAGACGCTGCGGGCGCAGTTCGCGAATCGCCACAATGTCGTTTTCCGGCGCGCTGCCGCCATCAATCACCACCCAATTCCCCTTCGGCTGCGCCGCGCACATTTCCGCCAGTAATGGGCCTGCGCCGTCGTCGCCCATCATGCTGTTGCCGACACAGAGTAAAACGTCAGTCACGAAGCCTCCTCACCATCAGGTAGATGGCGCTTTCCTGATGAATGTCATGCAGCATACTGAGCATCAGTTTGCTCCATTCTTGCTGCTGCGGGGTCTGCGCGGCGCGCGCCTCATCAAACGCGCGCGCCAGCATTTGCACATGGTTGAAATCGATAACGATCTCGCCATACTTCGGCACGCCTTCCATTTTACGCCGGGCATCGCTACCGGCTTCCAGGGTGGCGATCCACGCCAGATACTCATCCCATGGGCAGGTGAGCGCGGCCTCCAGACAATCGATAACCCCCAAGTGGTGACCAATCGCCAGGCTGTAATAGACAACCTGCTGCGCCTCGGCAGGCGTCGCATCGTTCTCATCAATAAACTTACGGCTCAGTTGACTGAACACCACCTGTTCGCTCATCGGATACGCGCCTCTTCAACAACATGATTGAGATGGGTGACAATTTCGGTTAAACGCGGATCGTTTTCCGCTTCCAGCCAACGCGCCACTTGCTGCTCGCCCTGCCCCAACTGTGTCAGGTAATCATCGGCGATCTGACGACCATAGCGATAACCCGCCAGCCGGCGCGCCGCGCGATCCACCTTCACGCGCAGCGGCTGCACCATATCCGGATGCAGGATCTCTGCGGGCTGATCGTCCAGCTCACCCGGCGCGCGGGCGTGGATTTTCTGCTCCAGCAGGCCAAGCGCCATCGCAAAGCCATACAGCGTCGCCGCAGGCGTTGGCGGGCAGCCTGGAATATACACATCCACCGGTACGATTTTATCCGTACCGCCCCAGACGCAGTACAGATCATGGAAGATGCCGCCGCTGTTGCCGCAGGCCCCATAAGAGATACAGATTTTCGGGTCCGGCGCCGACTGCCAGGCGCGCAGCTCCGGAGAGCGCATGGCGCGGGTCACCGCGCCGGTAAACAGCAGAATATCGGCATGACGCGGCGACGGTACCACTTTGATGCCGAAACGCTCGGCATCAAACAGCGGCGAAAGCGTCGCAAAGATTTCGATTTCACAGCCGTTACAGCCGCCGCAGTCCACGCGGTAAACGTATGCCGAACGCTTAATATTTTTCAGTAGAGACGCCTTCATGCTGGCGATGGATTCATCCACCGTCATCGGTGCCGGAATGCCGTTGGCGTCACGCGGGCCTAATAAATTGCTCATTAGCTGACCTCTTTCATATGGCGAGTCAGTTCAATACGGTCGGACGGCACCAGGCATTTCTGACGCTTACAGTCCGGGCAGGTCTCAAAGCTTTCGCGGTGGTTTTCCGCGCGGCTGTCGCCGTTGTGCGCAAGCAGCGCAATGGCGTAGTCGATCTCTTTCTGTACCGCGAAAGGACGATTACATACGCGGCAGTTGCACAGCGCGAAGCGGGACTGTTGCAGGAAGTCTTCTTTCTTCCACACTGCCAGTTCGTATTCTTGCGACAGTTTGATCGCCGCCGTCGGGCAAACTTCTTCGCAGCGACCGCAGAAGATGCAGCGGCCAAGATTGAACTGCCACGCCAGCTCATTGGTCGCAAGATCGGTTTCCACCGTCAGCGCGTTCGACGGGCAGGCATTAACGCAGGCGGCGCAACCGATGCACTGCTGCGGATTATGTTCCGGCTTGCCGCGGAAGTTTTTATCAACCGCAATCGGCTCCAGCGGATAAGACGAGGTCGCCGTGCCGGTTTTGATAACTTTTTTGATAAAGGTAAACATGGCGATTCCTTATTTCAGCGGCGAGTTTTTACGCTCAATGCTGTAGCGCTCAAGTTCTTTGTACGGCACGACTTTGCTCTTCTTCTTAC
Source organism: Salmonella sp. GDC200615 (assembly GCF_050574145.1). NCBI lineage: Bacteria > Pseudomonadati > Pseudomonadota > Gammaproteobacteria > Enterobacterales > Enterobacteriaceae > Salmonella > Salmonella sp. GDC200615. Next base: position 3,738,177 of record NZ_CP192247.1, read on the forward strand.
GCACATCGACCACGGTCATCCGGTCGGTACAGGAGTAGCACGGGTCGAGGCTGCCGATGATCAGCGGCGCATCAGAAACGGTGTTGCCGCGCAGCATATAGCGCAGCGTTGGCCAGTTGGCGTAGGTCGCCGCACGGCAGCGCCAGCGGTACAGCTTCTGGTTGTCGCCAGTCATGCTCCAGTGGATATCGTCACCACGCGGCGCTTCAGCGAAGCCGAGCGCAAAACGGTGCGGAATATAGGTAAAGCCTTCCACCATCAGCGGGCCGCCCGGCAGATTATCCAGACCGAAATCGATCATATTCAGCGAGGTGTAGACTTCGTTGATACGGACTTTCAGACGAGAAATCACGTCGCAACCCTGCTCGCTATGTACTTCCATCGGCAGCAGACCGTAGCCGACAAACGGGTGGTCGGCGCGGGTGTCGCGGGCGTGACCGCTGGCACGCACCATCGGGCCGACATTACTGAAGTCGCGGGCAATTTCCGGGTCCAGACGACCGATACCCACGGTACGCTGTTCCATATTCGGCGTGCTCAGCAGCATGTCCACCAGCTCCTGCACGTCACGACGCATCTGCTGCGCCAGTTGACGGGTCTGGATCATGTCCTCTTTGAGCAGATCGCGGCGAATCCCGCCGATCAGGTTCAGACCGTAAGTTTTGCGCGCCCCGGTCAGTATTTCCGCCATCTTCATGGAGGTTTCACGCACGCGGAAGAACTGCATAAAGCCGGAGTCAAAGCCGGTAAAGTGGCAGGCCAGGCCAAGGTTGAGCAGATGCGAGTGCAGGCGTTCCACTTCCAGCAGAATAGCGCGGATCATTTGCGCACGCTCCGGCACCTGAATGCCCATCGCGTTTTCCACGGAAGTGGTGTAGGCGGTGCTGTGGGCGAAGCCGCAGATACCACACACGCGATCCGACAGGAAGGTGACTTCGTTATAACCCATGCGGGTTTCCGCCAGTTTTTCCATACCACGGTGGACGTAGAACAGGCGGTAGTCGGCGTCGATAATGTTTTCGCCATCGACGAACAGACGGAAGTGGCCCGGTTCATCGGAAGTAACATGCAGCGGGCCAATCGGCACCACGTTATTTTTCTTGTCACCCAGCTCGTTAATGAACTCGTAGGTTTCCGCATCGGTGGTCGGCGCCGGGCGCTGACGATAATCCATACTGTCTTTACGCAGCGGATAGAGTTCATCCGGCCAGTCGTCCGGCAGCACCAGACGGCGCTCGTCCGGCAGACCGACCGGGATTAAACCGTACATGTCGCGTACTTCGCGCTCACCCCACACGGCAGCCGGCACGCGCGGCGTAACGGATGGGAATTCCAGCTTATTGGCATCCACTTCAACGCGGACGGTAATCCAGCACTTCGTGCCCTGCTCCATCGACAGCACGTAATAAACGGCATAGTGGCCGCACAACTGGCGTTCGTCATTACCGAACAGTACCGACAGCCACCCACCCTGCTGGTAGTAAAGAAACTCCACCACTTCCGGCAGATAGTTTACTTTCACCGTAATAGTCAGCTGATCTTTGGTCTGCCAGGCTTCGTCCAGCACGACGCCCGGAAACGCCTGGTGCAGCGCCGCAAGGTATTGTTGACCTAATTTTTCTTCAGACATGCTCAAACTCTCTTAAATCACGCCGCCAGCAAGGAGACGAAGGCTAAAAACGCAAACCCAAAACCGGCCCAGGTCACGCGTGAAGTGGCGCAAAAACGCAGTCGCGCCATGCTGTTTTCAAACAGGGCGATCACCAGTACGCCGACAATCAGCTTGACGATGGCAATCACCAGCGCCAGCAACAGTCCGCCTGCGCTGAAGGTTTCCATCTGTCCCCACGGCAGAAACACGCCGACGAACATTTGCAGCACCACCAGTTGCTTAAGGCTGATGCCCCATTTCAGCACCGCAAAGCCGCTACCGCTGTATTCGGTCAACGGCCCTTCCTGCAACTCCTGCTCCGCTTCCGCCAGGTCGAACGGCAGCTTGCCCATTTCGATAAAGGTGGCGAAGGCGCAGGCGCACAGCGCCAGAATCAGCGGAATACTACGCGCGACAGGCCAGTGATAAATGGTATCGGCGATATTGCTGATATGCGTTGAACCCGCCACCTGCGCGGCGACCCACAGACCCAGCAGCAGAATCGGCTCCACCAGCACGCCGAGCATCGCTTCACGGCTGGCGCCGATCGCGGTGAACGGACTGCCGGTATCCAGGCCTGCAATAGAGAAGAAGAAACGGGCGATGGCGAACAGGTAAATCAGGGTGATTAAATCACCCAGTTGCGGCAACGGAGATCCAACGGTGACGACCGGCAGCGCGGTGGCGATAGTCAGCATCACGCCGACCATCACAAACGGCGTCAGGCGAAAAACCCAGCCGGAATCAGCGGGCGCAATACTCTGACGACCGAGCAGTTTGATAATGTCGCGGTACTCCTGCAACACGCCCGGCCCACGGCGATTGTGTAGACGGGCGCGCGCCACGCGAGTAATACCGGACAGCAATGGCGCAACGGCAAATAGCACCAGCGCCTGAATTAACGGATAAAACACACTCATTTTCAGGCTCCTCGTGAAACCACAATCACCACCAGCACCGCCAGCTCAATCAGCGCCAGACGACGGAACAGCACCGCGGCCGCCGCGTTCTGCCAGCCCGGCACCAGCGATACCGGGTTCAGCCATTTACGCAATTTGAGTACCGGGGCAAAGGCCTCTTTCACCGGCATGGCGAAACCGTACGCGGTAATCACCATCGACTGCTCATGGTCGTAGCCGCACACCCAGGCCGCGCCGCGAGAACGCGACGGCAGACGGTTGCCTTTGAACATCGCCATAATGATGAACGGCAGTAGCGGACAGGCGACCAACAGCAGCGTGATCATCGGCTGCGATACGGTGGTGTGCGCGGTCTCCAGCGGCAACGGTACCGCAGTGGAAATCATCGGCAGCAGCCACGGCGCGGCAACCCCACCAATCACACAGCAGATAGCCAGCGCAACCACGCTGACGCCCATCAGGATAGGCGCGCAGCTGGCGTTTTCAGCTTCCTTCGTGCGCGGCGCGCCAAGGAAAGTCACGCCGTAAACTTTCGCCATACACATCACCGCCAGCGCGCCGGTAATCGCCAGGCCAACCGCCAGCAGCGGTCCTAACAGACGACCAACAAACGCGCCGCTGTTGCCCAGTTTGAAGAAGGACTGGTAAATCACCCACTCGCCGGCAAAGCCGTTCAGCGGCGGCAACGCAGCCATCGCCATCAGACCGACCAGCATGGCGATAGAAATAACCGGCATCCGTTTACCAATACCGCCCAGTTTTTCGATATCGCGATGACCGGTACGGAACCAGATGCTGCCCGCGCCCAGAAACAGCACGCTTTTAAACAGGCTATGGTTCAGCAGGTGATAGAGCCCGCCGGTCAGACCCAGCGCGATCAGTACCGGCTGATTGAGAGCAATCCCGGTAACGCCTGCGCCCAGACCGAGCAAAATGATGCCGATATTTTCCAGCGTGTGATAGGCCAGCAGGCGCTGAATGTTATGCTCCATCAGCGCGTACAGACCGCCGACAAAGGCGGTGATCATCCCAAGCACCAACAGCGCCACGCCCCACCACAGCGGCGCATTGCCGCCAAGCAGAGATAGCGTGAGAATGCCCAGCAGCCCGATTTTCATCACCACGGTCGAGAACAGCGCGGCGGCGGGAGCGCTGGCGTTGGCGTGCGCCTGCGGCACCCAACCGTGTAGCGGGATAATCCCGGCCAGCAGACCAAAGCCGATAACGCCGAGCAGCCAGATATCGGAGCCCAGCGGCAGTTGCTGAGCGCGTTGATCCAGCAGCCCCAGATCCAGCGTGCCGTAGCGCTGCCACACCAGCCAGCAGGCGATTGCCAGCAGCAGCGTACCGAGACGGCCCAGCGCAAACCACAGTTTGCCCTCTTTGCTACCGCCGGTGAGGAACACGGCGCAGAGCGCCATGATTTCCGCCATCACCACCATCGTCCCCAGGTTACTGGCGACCACGGCGCAGACGGCTGCCGCCATCAGCAGGTTGATCAACAGTCCGTTGGCTTTTACCTGTGGATGGCGATGCCAGTCGATATTGAACAGGCTGACGAACAGGCCGCACAGCCCCAGCGTAATCAGCCAGATAGCATTCAGCGGCGTTATTTGCAGCATGTGACCGGTAAACGGCATCACGCCGCTCACCGTAACGGCGCTGGTCAGTGCGGTGAACCCCGCGCCAGCCGTACACAGGCTGCCGACCGCGCCGCCGATACCGGCAATCCAGCCGCTCAGCGCTTTATGAAACGAAAACAGAAACGCCAGAACGGCGGCGGCGGCAAACCACGCGACGCCGCTAGTAATCAGTGAAAGTGAACTCATTATGCATCCCCACTCTGAGCCTGCTGAAACAAGGTGAGATCGCCAAAATCGGTATTAAACGTCAGCTCACGTTTACGTTTGCTGGCGCGGGCGATATCCGTGTTCTCCACCAGGTGTAGCGCTTTAGTCGGGCACATCCGCACACAGGCCGGGCCTTGCTCGTCAAAGCTGCACAGGTCGCATTTCACCGCGATAGCGCGTACGCCCGGCACCCAGTCGAGCAACGTACTGACGCGCGCAGGCGCTGGCGGCGCGGGCGGCGCTTTCGGCGTATTGGCGTTCGCCGGAATATGCAGCGGACGGCTGCCGGAAAACTCAATAGCGCCAAACGGACAGGCAATACCACACAGTTTGCAGCTCACGCACAGGCTTTCATTAAGCTGGACAGCGCCGTCAACGCGATTAATCGCGTTAACCGGGCATACCGTGGCGCATGGCGCATCTTCACAGTGGTGACAAAGCTGCGGCGCAGATTCTTTTTCATTCAGCATCACTTTCAGGCGCGGCATTGACTGCAGGCCATGCTGGCGATGCGTCTCTGAACAGGCGGCCTCACAGGTGTGGCAGCCGATACAGAGAGTGGAGTCAGCAATTACAAAACGATTCACCAGGCATTCCTCAGGTGATTGTCATTTTTGACGAAAACATGCCGTTGAAATGTCATTTTCGACACTTATCGACACGCCCATCCCCAAAACATTCATGACGTGGCGCAACGCCACATCGCGAATCAAAGCGGGCAACACCTCAGGCTTATACCGCCGGGCTGTTTCCCTTTACCAATTGACGCAAATTAACCGGCGAGTTGGTTTCTACAGCGGTATAGAGGCTGTCGTAAACGCTGGCGATTTTTTCCAGATAGTGCTCCAGCACCTGCTCGCGATCGCGGTTGTTAACCCGTTCATCAACCTTGCCGTCGATATCGAGCTGCGCCTGTGCAATCAATTGCTTATCTTCGCCATCTTTGGTTTCAACGTAGTACTCAATGGTGTGGCTGTTAAAACCATCCGCCAACGCGACGTAAATACGAAAGTGCTCAAACAGGACAAAGCAAAGATCCCTTTCCGGCGCGCAGCTCATTGCGTGATGCAGGCGCGCTTTCGAGAGGGTGATCCCCTGAACCAGCGAGTTGCAGTAAATATGCCACTGGTCCTGTAGGCGACGATGCCGTTGCGCGATGTAATCGGCCTTTTCGCTTATTTCCCAAATAGTCATGTCAGGTTACCCGTTTAACAGAGATGCCTGCGTTAAGCATTTTCCATGCCAATTTTTAACTTATTGTTTTTAATAGCAGACGAGCGCAGTTACTGCCGTTTCGACGCGGTGACGACATGTCATTTCGTCATCGTCGACATTACCCTGCCAGGGGATAAAAATATTGGCATAAATATTGCTTCACAGGGGCAACCACTACGGGAGGCGATATGCACGAAATCACCCTCTGCCAACGGGCACTGGAATTGATTGAACAACAGGCTTCAGCATACGGTGCAAAACGTGTGACAGCCGTCTGGATCAAAATTGGCGCATTTTCTTGCGTGGAAACCAGCGCTCTTTCCTTTTGTTTTGATCTGGTATGCCGCGGCACGATAGCAGAAGGTTGTAAACTGCACCTCGAAGAACAGGAAGCCGAATGCTGGTGTGAGCATTGTCAACAATATGTCACGTTGTTAACCCACCGTGTACGTCGTTGTCCGCAATGTCATAGCGATACGCTGCGAATTGTGGCCGATGACGGCTTACAAATTCGGCGCATAGAGATTGATGAAACTGAAGATTAATGCCGGATAGACGCTCGCGTCGCCATCCGGCAGAAAGCCTGTAACAAGAAAAAGATCAGGAGTAAGCGATGTGTACGACTTGCGGTTGCGCTGAAGGCAACCTTTATATAGAAGGCGATGAACATAATCCGCACTCAGCGTTTCGTAGCGCGCCCTTTGCCCCAGCGGCCCGCCCGGCGCTGAATATTACCGGCATTAAAACGCCTGACTTTGCCCCAAGTCAGACCGCAGAAGGCGATCTGCATTACGGCCACGGCGAAGCCGGAACCCACGCGCCTGGTATGAGTCAGCGGCGGATGCTTGAGGTTGAAATCGACGTGCTGGACAAAAATAATCGTCTGGCTGAGCGCAACCGCGCCCGTTTCGCCGCCCGCCAGCAACTGGTGCTCAACCTGGTGTCCAGCCCCGGGTCCGGTAAAACCACCCTGCTGACCGAAACGCTGATGAAATTGAAAGACCGTGTACCGTGCGCGGTGATTGAAGGCGACCAGCAGACAGTGAACGACGCCGCCCGCATCCGCGCTACCGGCACGCCCGCCATTCAGGTCAACACCGGTAAAGGCTGCCATCTTGACGCGCAAATGATCGCCGACGCCGCGCCGCGCCTGCCGCTGGATGACCACGGTATTCTGTTTATCGAAAACGTCGGTAATCTCGTCTGCCCGGCCAGCTTCGATCTGGGCGAAAAGCATAAAGTCGCAGTGCTTTCCGTGACCGAAGGTGAAGATAAGCCGCTGAAATATCCGCATATGTTTGCCGCTGCGTCGCTCATGCTGCTCAATAAAGTCGATCTGCTGCCCTACCTCAATTTTGACGTTGAGAAGTGCATCGCCAGCGCGCGTGAAGTGAACCCGGAGATTGAAATTATCCTGATTTCCGCCACCAGCGGCGAAGGCATGGATCAGTGGCTGGCCTGGCTGGAGGCGCAGCGATGTGCATAGGAGTGCCGGGTCAAATCCGCGCCATTGACGGCAATCAGGCAAAAGTTGACGTCTGCGGCATTCAGCGCGACGTCGATCTCACATTAGTCGGCAGTTGTGATGAAAACGGTCAGCCGCGTCTGGGTCAGTGGGTGCTGGTTCATGTCGGATTCGCCATGAGCGTCATTAACGAAGCGGAAGCGCGCGACACGCTCGACGCGCTACAAAATATGTTTGATGTTGAGCCGGACGTCGGCGCACTGCTGTATGGTGAGGAGAGATAATGCGTTTTGTTGACGAGTACCGTGCGCCGGAACAGGTAATGCAGCTCATTGAACACCTGCGTGAACGCGCCGCCCTTCTTCCTTACACTGCCGAACGTCCGTTGCGCATTATGGAAGTCTGCGGGGGTCATACCCACGCAATTTTTAAATTTGGTCTCGATCAGTTACTGCCCGAAAACGTGGAATTTATTCACGGCCCCGGTTGTCCGGTCTGCGTGCTGCCGATGGGACGCATCGACAGTTGCGTGGAAATCGCCAGCCATCCGGAGGTGATTTTCTGCACCTTTGGCGATGCCATGCGCGTGCCGGGGAAACAGGGTTCTCTGTTGCAGGCTAAAGCGCGCGGCGCGGATGTCCGTATTGTTTACTCTCCGATGGACGCGCTGAAGCTGGCGCAGGATAACCCGACCCGCAAAGTGGTATTTTTCGGGCTGGGCTTTGAAACCACCATGCCGACCACCGCCATCACGCTGCAGCAGGCAAAACAGCGTGACGTGCGAAACTTCTACTTTTTCTGCCAGCACATTACGCTGATCCCGACGCTGCGTAGCCTACTGGAGCAGCCGGACAACGGCATTGACGCCTTTCTTGCGCCAGGCCACGTCAGCATGGTCATCGGCACCGAGGCGTACCAGTTTATCGCCGCCGATTTTAATCGCCCGCTGGTGGTGGCTGGATTCGAACCGCTTGATCTACTGCAAGGCGTGGTCATGCTGGTTGAGCAGAAAATAGCGGCCCTAAGCCAGGTTGAAAACCAATACCGTCGCGTGGTGCCGGATGCCGGAAACATGCTGGCGCAGCAGGCCATCGCCGATGTGTTCTGCGTTAATGGCGACAGCGAGTGGCGCGGTCTGGGCGTGATTGAATCCTCCGGCGTCCACCTGACGCCAGAGTATCAGCGCTTTGACGCCGAAGCGCATTTCCGCCCAGCGCCACAACAGGTCTATGACGATCCGCGCGCCCGCTGCGGCGAAGTGCTGACCGGCAGATGCAAGCCGCATCAGTGCCCGCTATTTGGTAAAACATGTAATCCAGAGACCGCGTTCGGCGCGCTGATGGTCTCTTCCGAAGGCGCATGCGCCGCCTGGTATCAGTATCGTCAGCAGGAGTGTGAAGTTTGAACAATATACAACTCGCCCACGGCAGCGGCGGCCAGGCTATGCAACAGTTGATTAATAGCCTGTTTATGGAGGCCTTTGCCAACCCGTGGCTGGCGGAACAAGAAGATCAGGCGCGTCTGGAGCTGGCGCAACTGACGGCGGAGGGCGACCGTCTGGCGTTTTCTACCGATAGCTATGTGATCGATCCGCTCTTTTTCCCCGGCGGCAATATCGGCAAACTGGCGATTTGCGGTACGGCGAACGACGTTGCGGTGAGCGGCGCGATCCCCCGCTATCTCTCCTGCGGCTTTATCCTTGAAGAAGGGCTGCCGATGGAGACGTTAAAAAGCGTGGTCAATAGCATGGCGGCGACCGCGCGGGAAGCGGATATCGCCATTGTAACCGGCGACACCAAAGTTGTGCAGCGCGGCGCGGCGGATAAATTATTTATCAACACTGCCGGCATGGGGGCGATTCCCGCCGATATTCGCTGGGGCGCGCAAACGCTGAGCGTTGGCGATGTGCTGTTAGTCAGCGGTACGCTTGGCGATCACGGTGCCACTATCCTCAACCTGCGTGAGCAACTGGGACTGGATGGCGAGCTGGCGAGCGACTGCGCAGTATTAACGCCGCTTATTCAGACGCTGCGTCATATTGACGGAGTGAAGGCATTGCGTGACGCCACGCGCGGCGGCGTGAATGCGGTCGCCCATGAGTTTGCGACGTCCTGCGGTTACGGTATTGAATTGTCCGAATCCGCACTGCCGCTCAAACCTGCCGTGCGCGGCGTCTGCGAGCTGTTGGGGCTGGATGCCCTGAACTTTGCCAACGAAGGAAAACTGGTGATTGCCGTTGAACGGCAGGCCGCAGATCGGGCGTTGGCGGCATTACGCGCGCATCCGCTGGGACGTGATGCAGCGCTGATTGGCGAAGTCGTGGAACGCAAAGGCGTTCGCTTAGCCGGACTCTATGGCGTGAAGCGAACCCTTGATTTGCCACACGCCGAACCATTACCTCGTATATGCTAGCAGCCTGTTGGCAGCATACTGTAGGCCGGATAAGACGCATTTGCGTCGACATCCGGCATTAACGCTGCATGAACGCCTGATGGCGCTTTGCTTATCAGGCCTACGGAGTGTGTGACCAGCGAGTTTGCGGTCAGCCATCCGGCAATAACTTACGACTTATACCTATAATTCATTTACCGTTTTCGCACCGTTTTGCGGTATTTTCCTGGAAAAGCAACATGTCGTATACACCCATGAGCGATCTTGGACAGCAAGGCCTGTTCGATATCACTCGTACCTTATTGCAGCAGCCCGATTTGGCGTCGCTCAGTGAAGCGCTTTCGCAACTGGTAAAGCGTTCAGCGCTCGCCGACAGCGCCGGCATTGTGCTATGGCAGGCGCTGTCGCAACGCGCACAATATTATGCGACGCGAGAAAATGGCCGTCCTGTTGAATATGAAGATGAAACCGTACTGGCGCACGGCCCGGTACGTCGCATCCTTTCTCGCCCCGATGCATTGCACTGTAATTTCCATGAGTTTACCGAAACCTGGCCGCAGCTTGCCGCGAGCGGCCTCTACCCGGAATTTGGTCATTACTGTCTGCTTCCTTTAGCCGCGGAGGGCCGTATTTTCGGCGGCTGCGAATTCATCCGTCAGGAAGATCGCCCCTGGAGTGAAAAGGAATATGACCGTCTGCATACGTTTACCCAAATTGTCGGCGTGGTCGCCGAGCAAATTCAAAACCGGGTAAACAATAATGTCGATTATGATCTGTTGTGCCGCGAACGCGATAACTTCCGTATTCTGGTTGCGATCACCAACGCCGTCCTGTCGCGTCTGGATATTGATGAGCTGGTAAGCGAAGTCGCAAAAGAGATCCACCACTATTTCAATATCGACGCAATCAGCATCGTGTTGCGCAGCCATCGCAAAAATAAGCTGAATATCTACTCCACCCACTACCTTGATGAGCATCATCCGGCGCACGAACAGAGCGAAGTCGACGAAGCCGGCACGCTCACGGAGCGCGTCTTTAAAAGTAAAGAGATGCTGCTTATCAACCTCAACGAACGCGATCCGCTTGCTCCCTACGAACGCATGCTGTTCGATACCTGGGGCAATCAGATCCAGACGCTTTGCCTGCTGCCGTTGATGTCCGGCAAGACGATGCTTGGCGTGCTCAAACTGGCCCAGTGCGAAGAAAAAGTGTTTACCACCGCCAACCTCAAGCTGCTGCGTCAGATTGCCGAACGAGTAGCCATTGCCGTGGATAATGCGCTGGCCTATCAGGAAATCCACCGACTGAAGGAACGCCTGGTCGACGAAAACCTGGCGCTCACGGAGCAGCTTAATAACGTCGACAGCGAGTTTGGCGAGATCATCGGGCGCAGCGAAGCGATGTACAACGTGCTAAAGCAGGTTGAGATGGTGGCGCAGAGCGACAGTACCGTGCTGATTCTGGGCGAAACGGGAACCGGTAAAGAGTTGATTGCCCGCGCCATTCACAACCTGAGCGGACGTAGCGGGCGCAGGATGGTAAAGATGAACTGCGCCGCGATGCCGGCGGGGCTGCTGGAAAGCGATTTGTTTGGTCATGAGCGCGGCGCGTTTACCGGCGCCAGCGCGCAGCGGATTGGCCGTTTCGAGCTGGCGGATAAAAGCTCGCTGTTTCTGGATGAAGTGGGCGACATGCCGCTGGAGCTACAGCCTAAGCTGCTGCGCGTCCTTCAGGAGCAAGAGTTTGAACGTCTCGGCAGCAATAAACTGATCCAGACCGACGTGCGGCTGATCGCCGCGACTAACCGCGATCTGAAAAAAATGGTCGCCGATCGCGAATTCCGTAACGATCTCTACTATCGGCTGAATGTTTTTCCGATCCAGCTTCCTCCGTTGCGCGAACGTCCGGAAGATATTCCACTACTGGTCAAAGCGTTCACTTTCAAAATCGCCCGCCGAATGGGGCGTAATATCGACAGCATTCCCGCCGAAACGCTGCGCACGCTCAGCAGCATGGAATGGCCGGGGAACGTTCGCGAGCTGGAGAATGTCGTCGAGCGCGCCGTGCTGCTGACGCGCGGCAATGTGCTACAACTGTCGCTGCCGGATATTACCGCCGTAACGCCCGATACCTCGCCTGTTGCGACTGAAAGCGCCAAAGAAGGCGAAGATGAATATCAGCTTATTATACGCGTGCTGAAAGAGACCAATGGCGTAGTGGCTGGACCAAAAGGCGCGGCGCAGCGTCTGGGGCTTAAACGAACCACCCTGCTGTCGCGTATGAAGCGATTGGGTATTGATAAAGACGCGTTAGCGTAACGGGTTGCCGGATCTGATCCGGCCTGGAGATGATGCGCGCCGTAGGCCTGGCGCTTCCCCTTCACTTCTTGCGCTGATATTTTTCCGGCAATTCCGGAACGGGGCGCTTATCGTCGATAAGGTGCCGCACGGTCAGGACAGGGTGTCGCCAAAGCATTCGCGGACCTGCCCAACGCATAATCTGCTTCATCTCCTCGCGTTTAGCCGGCTGATAGCAGTGCACCGGGCACTGCTTACAGGCGGGTTTTTCCTCGCCAAATACGCATTTATCAAGACGTTTTTGCGCGTAGGCGTACAGCGCGTCGTAATGCCCCTGCACCGCTGACGCCTGTGGACACTGGCTTTCATACAGCGCGATCATTTTTTTGATCGTCAGTTTTTCACGAGCGATACGTTTACCAGGCATCGTGCTCTCTCCGAACATTAAGGTGCATTTATTTTACACCTTATCCCTCTTTAGCACTATCACTGCATATCGTCGCCATTTCGCAAATAAGAATTATTTTCATTTATTCATACCTTGTGCTATATAACATAGCAAAGGCTATATTCGATGATTAATTAACCACATTGTTGCGAGGGATACTATGACGAATCTACATCGTCTGAAAACACTCCTGATTGCCGGTATTGTCGCGATACTCGCGCTATCGCCAGCCTATGCAAAAGAGAAATTTAAAGTCATCACCACGTTTACCGTTATTGCCGACATGGCGAAAAACGTGGCGGGCGACGCAGCGGAAGTCAGCTCAATTACCAAGCCCGGCGCTGAAATCCATGAGTATCAGCCAACGCCCGGCGATATTAAACGAGCGCAGGGGGCGCAGCTTATCCTCGCGAATGGTCTGAACCTGGAGCGATGGTTCGCCCGCTTTTATCAGCACCTTTCCGGCGTACCGGAAGTCATCGTCTCCACCGGCGTCAAACCGATGGGCATTACCGAAGGCCCGTATAACGGTAAACCGAACCCGCACGCCTGGATGTCGGCAGAAAACGCGCTGATTTATGTCGATAACATTCGCGACGCCCTGGTGAAGTACGATCCGGATAATGCGCAGATCTATAAGCAAAATGCCGAACGCTATAAAGCGAAAATTCGCCAGATGGCCGATCCGTTGCGTGCCGAACTGGAAAAAATTCCCGCCGATCAGCGCTGGCTGGTCACCAGTGAAGGCGCGTTCTCTTACCTGGCGCGCGATAACGACATGAAAGAGCTTTATCTCTGGCCAATTAACGCCGATCAACAGGGTACGCCAAAACAGGTGCGTAAAGTGATTGATACCATTAAAAAGCACCATATTCCCGCCATCTTTAGCGAGAGTACGGTTTCCGATAAACCCGCCCGCCAGGTCGCGCGTGAATCCGGCGCGCATTATGGCGGCGTACTGTATGTCGATTCTCTGAGCGCCGCTGACGGCCCTGTGCCAACCTATCTGGATCTGCTGCGCGTCACGACCGAAACCATCGTCAACGGCATTAACGACGGACTGAGGAGTCAACAATGAGTCAATCTGCGATTACCGTTGATCAAGTCACGGTGACGTATCGCAACGGTCATACCGCCCTACGGGACGCCACTTTTCAGGTGCCTGGCGGTTCAATCGCCGCGCTGGTAGGCGTAAATGGTTCCGGTAAGTCTACGTTATTTAAAGCGTTAATGGGCTTTGTGCATCTTGCGCAGGGAGATATCACTATCCTGCAACAGTCAGTCAACAAGGCGCTGAAAAAAAACCTCATTGCTTATGTTCCGCAATCGGAAGAAGTGGACTGGTCATTTCCGGTGCTGGTAGAAGATGTGGTGATGATGGGACGCTACGGCCATATGGGCTGGCTACGCCGTCCCACTGCGCATGATCACGCCTGTGTTGACGCCGCGCTGGCGCGGGTGGATATGCAGGAATATCGTCACAGGCAGATTGGCGAGCTGTCCGGCGGGCAGAAAAAACGTGTGTTTCTTGCCAGGGCCATCGCTCAGGATGGACAGGTAATCCTGCTGGATGAACCTTTTACCGGCGTGGATGTAAAAACCGAAGCGCGAATCATCGATCTACTACGGGAACTGCGCGATGAAGGCCGCACGATGCTGGTCTCAACGCATAATCTCGGCTCCGTCACCGAGTTTTGCGACTATACGGTAATGATTAAAGGAACCGTACTGGCCAGCGGCCCTACCGAAACCACGTTTACCGCCGCGAATCTGGAACAGGCGTTTAGCGGCGTTCTACGTCATATCGCGCTAAGCGGAGGTGAAGAGCACATCATCACCGATGACGAGCGCCCCTTTATTTCCCGGCGCGTGGCCAGCGGAGGAAAATCGTCATGAACTGGCTTGTTGAGCCGTTTGGCTACCAGTATATGCTCAACGCGATGTGGGTCTCCGCGATGGTGGGCGGTCTGTGCGCGTTTCTCTCCTGCTATTTGATGCTCAAAGGCTGGTCGCTCATTGGCGATGCGCTATCTCACTCTATTGTGCCTGGCGTCGCTGGCGCCTGGATGTTAGGGCTGCCCTTCTCGCTCGGCGCGTTTCTTTCCGGCGGACTGGCGGCAGGCAGTATGCTCTTTCTTAACCAACGCTCACGCCTGAAAGAAGACGCGATTATCGGGCTTATCTTCTCCTCTTTTTTTGGCGTCGGCCTTTTTATGGTGTCGCTCAATCCGATGTCGGTGAATATCCAGACGATTATTCTCGGCAACGTGCTGGCGATCGCGCCAGCGGATATTGCGCAACTGGCGATTATCGGCGCAGTCTCGCTGACGATTCTGCTGTTAAAGTGGAAAGATCTGATGGTCGTCTTTTTCGATGAAACCCATGCGCGTTCTATCGGGCTTAATCCGGGTCGACTAAAGCTGTTGTTTTTCACTCTATTGTCCGTCTCTACCGTGGCGGCCCTGCAAACCGTTGGGGCGTTCCTGGTGATCTGTCTCGTCGTCACGCCGGGCGCGACGGCCTGGTTACTCACCGACCGTTTTCCACGTCTGCTCATGATTGCCGTCGTGATTGGCAGCCTGACCAGTTTTCTGGGCGCATGGCTTAGCTACTGGCTGGATGGCGCCACGGGTGGAATTATTGTCGTCATGCAAACCTTACTGTTCATCACAGCCTTTATTTTCGCCCCGAAACACGGTCTGTTAGCCAACCGTCGACGCGCCCGCCTGCAGAAGGAGCCGACATGTTCTTAACAACGTTACTGGAACCCTTTCAGTTTGATTTTATGGTGAACGCCCTTATGGTTTCGGTCATTGTGGCGATTCCCTGCGCCTTACTGTCCGTGTTTTTAGTGTTAAAAGGCTGGGCGTTAATGGGCGATGCAATGAGTCATGCGGTATTCCCCGGGGTCGTGCTGGCATATATTGTGGGGATCCCCCTGGCGATTGGCGCTTTCATTGCCGGATTATTTTGCGCTATCGCGACCGGCTATCTGGACGATAACAGCCGCATCAAACGTGATACGGTGATGGGCATCGTCTTTTCCGGGATGTTTGGCGCAGGTCTGGTGCTCTATGTTTCTATTCAATCGGAAGTGCATCTGGATCACATCCTGTTTGGGGATATGCTGGGCGTATCGCTGGGGGATATCGTACAAACGTCAGTTATTGCACTGGGTATTGCGTTAATCATTGGGCTGAAATGGAAAGATCTCCTGCTACACGCTTTTGACCCGCACCAGGCGAAAGCCAGCGGGCTGAATATCACGCTACTGCATTATGGCCTGCTATGTATGATTGCGCTGACTATCGTCGCCACGCTGAAATCGGTGGGTATTATTCTGTCGATTTCATTGCTTATCGCCCCCGGCGCAATTGCCATTTTGCTGACGCGACGCTTTGCGCGCGCGCTGGGATTAGCGGTGAGTCTGTCAGTTATTACCGCTTTTGCGGGCGTCTATCTGTCTTTTTATCTTGATAGCGCGCCAGCGCCGACCATCGTGGTATTATTTGCCATCGTGTTTATTGCGGTATTTATTTACGCAACATGGCGCGACAGGCGTAATGAAATCGTACCAGAGGCGCAAGGTTAACACTTTTTTGCCTGCTATTCAGGAAACATACGGTCATAATATAGAGTAGTCTTATGGCGCTGGAAGGATTTCCTCTGGCAGGCAACCTTATAATTTCATTACGATTTAAGTAAAGACTTATATTCAGCTATCTTTTTTTATGAGCGGATATAGAGAGTTTTTTATCGTTTAGCATAACGGCATTGTTATCGAATCGCTCATAAAGCGTTTCATTCTTTTTGTTTACTATACTGCTTCCCGCCGCCGGATTGGCCTCCACATATTCATTTAATCGTTGTACGCCTTGAGTATGTTTGTAAAAACTCACCGGCAGATAACGGTCTGCTTTATCGGACGGGAGAAAAGGTTCTTCACCACACAGACGTTCACAAATATTATCTTCATGAATTTTTACTAAGTTCATAAATTCAAGCTGAAGTTTTTTGGCGAGCGCCAGGCTAAAAATACCGCATTCAGAAGAGCTTCGTTGAATGTCCAGCTCGACCATAGCAAAATAACAATCAGGCAGTTGTTCACGTTCAAGAGCTGCTTTGGTCCTCAACGCCAGTAAAGCAGGTCCAAAAGCGCTACACGCTGCTGGTTCGAACAAAATCACCGATGTCTTTCCGTCCATAACTCTAAAATCGACGACTGAAATATGGATACCTGAACTTCCCATATTTACGAGAAATCGGGCAGATTCAACGCCTTCCATTCTGGTCTCCTTTATAGAGGAAACAAGCTCATGGACTGACATAACAAATTTAAGATTTAACTCTGGATACTTCTTATTGGCCTGTGCAACAAGAAAAGGCATCATTTCGAGATCGGTTTCCTCGTAACTGATATGAATCCAGCTGCCATCTATAATTTCACTTTCCAGACGCTCAACAATACAGGTCAATGCTTCGGTGTTTAGCTCCCCGCTGACGTCAGGCTGAGGCGATAAACTCGCCCCCATATTACGAGTCGTAGGACTTAGCATACTTTTCCCTCCACATGATAGCTCCTGCACCGAAAATATCATCTTTAACTTTTCAGATTCAATATATTGCCTGCAAAAATATGCCTCAATGATTGAGCCAGGCTACCAACCACCTCCGGATGATTATATATAAGAATTACTACTCAAAAAATCTTTTTTATAATAAAAGCTCAACACATGGTCATAAATGATAAAAAATATTTTAATTCATTCCTACCGCAATCGGTAACGCGCAATTATCGTCAGGTACAGCAGGGTTATGTGCAAAAGCAGTGCGCTGTAAATGCGCGTCTAGTTTCAGTCCCCGGAACAGCGATAGCGGTGAAGAGTCCATCCCCAAACGATACATAACCTTCTTACGATAAATACTGACGGTTTTTGTTCCCAGACCAAATTTTTTCGCCAGTTCAATTGCCGGATGTCCGGAGGATAATAATATCAGCAGCGCATATTTCGCCTGCGTGACACCGGGAGGTAGATTCCACCAGGCGTATTGATTGATATTAAACAATACCTCTTCCGGCGTCTCGCCGGCATTAAAAGCATACGTAGCAGCCACGGTTTTCTTTTGTGGCCTGTGGCAGAAACGCAGCCAGGCTTCCGGAAGACGGAGCTTCTCTCGCTCCGAGCGGATAGCGCAGGATAGTTCGTCTTTTAAAACATAATCCATAACGCCAAAATATTGCAGCACACAGCGATCGATATAATACAAGCGATCTGCCACTACCAAAACTTTACGGTTCTGCAACCGCGTCAGCAACGCATGAAAAAGATAAACATGCTCATGCGGGTTCAAAGCTAAAATCAGCCCGGCGTCCGGCATATCGGATAGAGAATGCAAAAGTGCGGTTAATGAGTTACACGTTTTAACGCACTTTTCCGGATATTTTTGCTTAAAAATAGACTGAAGGGCATAACAATTAGTCCAGTTAATACCGTATATAATTACATTTCTCATTTATTTATCCTTTTTTGAAAACTGACCACAGCTTCGGTAATGATTTTTCTTCCTGGGCGACTACTGCGCAAGTAGATAACGCCTTCTTACTACAAAGGTAATAAGACCAGATACGTTATTACATGCGCAATGTCGTTACCGAAATGAATTCCTTTTACAAATCTGATAATGATTAAATTTACTGTTTTACTTTACTGTAATCTCTTAGAGTACAACGATTGCCCGGCGCCTGGTGGCCATGTATGTCTGACAATGAACGCTTTCGATTCCCTTTCATTAACTACATATCACTGGTGTAGCGATACTGAAATATACACTACGATTAAAAAAATATTTGGTATCTGTAACGCAAACAGATAGTAACGTTTAAAATAATTTCACAAATCAATGGTTCATCGTACGCATAAAGCTAAGCGGTGTAATCTTAAAATGCCGTTTAAAAATAGCGATAAAATAAGAAGGCGTATCATAGCCACACATCGTCGCGACTTGTGAAATATTTCCAGCCCCCATACGTAATAATTTTATAGCCTGATTCATACGAGCATCTAGGTATATTTTGCTAAAACTCACCTCTTCAGCGGCCAGTTTTCGCTTCAGACTTGATACGCTCATAAACAGCTTTCCCGCCACCTCAGCCTGTGACCATTTGCGGGTGAGATCGCTGATAATAATGTTATAAACTTTCTCTTTTGTCGTAATTTTTATTGCTCGCTCAAGGAAATCAAACCCACCGGGCTTACGTACAAATGCCGATATAAGATACATCAATGAGAAATATGAATAATCATGATCATCAATACTCACATTACTACAAACCCGTGGACATGCCACACCATGCAAAATAGAGTCAAAAGTATCACTCATCCCTGGCAACAAGTCCGCATGAAAAAAATACTTTGGTTTCGTTTTTAATGATAGCTCTCGATCATTATAGTTTCTTGTACTGTAAAAAACTTTGTAGAATTTTTGCATTAAGTCATAGGAAACTTCCAGTGAAGAAAAATCAATATGCCCTTCTATTTCGCTCATACTAAGCGTGATTGTTTGATCTTTTTCCAATAAAAATAAACACGGCGCAGATTGTTCGATGAACTCCCCAA
This sequence comes from Salmonella sp. GDC200615, assembly GCF_050574145.1. Classification (NCBI taxonomy): domain Bacteria; kingdom Pseudomonadati; phylum Pseudomonadota; class Gammaproteobacteria; order Enterobacterales; family Enterobacteriaceae; genus Salmonella; species Salmonella sp. GDC200615. Next base: position 3,757,031 of record NZ_CP192247.1, read on the forward strand.
ATTCGTTTTCAATTCGCAAACTGCCTTTATTAAGTTTAAACAATAAGCAGTTTGCGACATAATAGTCTCTTACGTCAGCTAATCCATTTATTAATGGAAATTTGTTCGGCTGTTGAAGGTGATTATTGCTAATGGCCTCAACTGATTTATTCATTGAAGGCAATACCATATTTTATCCTGTGTGCTATAAGGAACTCAAAATCGTTATATTCTTATAAACAAATAATTAAAACTCACAGAGATGATTTAAATCCGATTTTTTTATTATTATAGCCAATAATTACATTCCAACGCGCGTTCATTTCGTCACAAAAAGATACCCTTACAAACTTTATGCACAATTTTGTAATAAAAGCTTACAATATTAATATAATCATTTCAGAATAAAACGGCTGGCAGACATCTTAATAATCCATATACATCAATAAGATAGACACACTGGCATGGTGCATTTTCTGCATTATTTGCTGATATATACACCATACCTTATCACAAATCGCCAGCAATGGGGGTTCACCAGTCAATTGCCTCTTTGTTTTCCCCGCCCGATAAAATAATCTCCTGCATCCAGGAGGTCATTTGTGACTGTGCGTTCATTGTACCAACTAATACCCCGTTTAAAGCCTCATATAAATGGGTGCCCGGTTCAACTTTTGCTAACATGTTTTGTAGCATAGCCGTTTGCTGCTCAAAAGAAACAAAAGCCGAATCACCACTGTTAGGATCTTTGAAGGCATTCATCTCTTGATAAATGCTATCTTTAAGCGTTTCAGAAGAGGCTGACTCAGGAAGCGCCAGAAGTCGTTGGTAGAATGCATCATAAAGATCAACGTCGCCGCCATTGCTTAAAGGCGCGCTATCCACATTATTCAGCATAGCGGCCCTGGCACTCAACGAAACCACACCCGTCGCTTCAGTATCTGCTGTCGGGACCAAATAAGAAGTCGGAATCGTACCCGGTATCACCTTATAACCTCCGCTTGCGTTTTTGTCTTCCATTCATCAATAAGTGCGTTAATGGCGTTATCAGAAATTGTCCGGCAGTCTTGTGGAAGTTCATCAAGATGATGCTTAATGACGCCTACTGCCGTTTCAACAAATTGTTCAGGTGAAAATTCTGCGATCTGATCGCCGCAACTCATGATAAAGCGCTGTTCCTGATGATATTTAAGATTAAAAGTGCCTGGCCAGTTCTCCATAAGCAACACCATCAGTTTTTGGTGATCTTTTTTCGCATTAACTGGCAGTGTTAAAAAAAGTTGCCCCTCAGGCTTATCGAAATCCCTTAGCCACTCATCCAGGACGGTTAAAAGCGTTTCGGGATGGTCGACCGCAGCTGAAAATAACTCGCGGGCATAAATCTGTATTTTTTCCATCCACTTCCAGGCCATTGTCTGATTATCAGTAAGATAAGCGGCGACCTGCTGTAACGCGTCTATCATTCCCTGCTCGTAACCTTCCTGATAGGCGTACATCCGCAAGGTCTTTGCCTCTTCTTCCGCCTCTCGCAAAATACGCTTAGCCCGTTGATGCGCCTGCTGTTCTAATCTTTCAATAGAGAAATAACGTTCCAGCGTTTTACGCTTTATCAGTATCCCCTCAACAGGCGAAAGCGGGGACGGTATTGGGATATTTTTGAGCATATTGTAAGGCCAGTAGCAAAATTGACATTTCTACAGCATCCTGCTTCAATGCCTCCTCAATAAATGGAGGAAAAAGCAAAGGAAAACGCTGTGCTAAAGATTCAGGTAAAAATTCATTTAGGGCATTTAACTGTGCATACCCGACGCTAAGTAAAAACCGGTGATTCGGCGCCTTATTGCAGACAGATAAACTTGTTCCCTGATGCATTGCCAAAAATGCTTGCGCCCAATCCGGCAGGCCAAGCAAGGCTCCCTGCCTTGCCAGATCGGCTCTCAGTTTATGGCAACCGAGTAAATACGCTACCTGCGGCAGTCGGCGCCACTGACGCAGCCACAGCTGCGTCAGTGAGTTTTGAATACACTCCTTTTCTCCGTTCTTAAGCCGCCATGCCGCCAGTATTAACTCATTTGCCGCCGCCCTGGCGGCGGGTCTGACAATCATTTCCGGCGCTATCTGCAACCGCTGAGGATGGATATACGATAACGGATCAAAAATGATTCTTTGCCAGATAATGGGTAATGGCTGCCTATTCATTTGACGATTTCGCCTTATCATCAGCCGTTATGCCTTTCTTATTGCGGGCATAATGTTTTTTGTAATACCAGACGCCAAAGCCTGCTGACATCACGGATAACAAAATAATCAACACAATCCAACTGGTTGCAAAAGAATTACGTTTTACTGGTGTGCCGGGAGCCTGTAATTGGGCATCAGAACGTTCTGACAACACAACAGAAATGTTGTCATAATCCACATCGGCAAAACTATTCTTTAAGAAACGCTTGATATCGCTGATCTGATGCGCAAGCGGCGAACCTCGTTCATATACGGCTAATGCCGACAGATGAACAGGTTTTGGCGGACGGCCATTTTCACCAGCATCAATATCATAACTAATATGGACCCTGGCGGAGAGCACGCCCTCCATCGTCTGTAATGACTGTTCCAGTCGCTGTTCAATAGCCGAATATAACCTGGCCTTTTCAGCTCGCGGAGACGATACCAGCGAATCCGCCGGGAACATCTGCGCTATTTCCACCCGTGGCCGGGGAGGAAGCTGATAAGTTTTAATCCAGTACACCGCAGCGGTAAAATCAGGCTCAGCAACGGTAATGCTATAGCCCAATTTTCCGCTATCAATTTTATTCGCCTCTATATTGTGCATTTGCAGAACGGCAATGACCTCATTAGCCTGTTCCTGGTCCAGTCCTTTTAAAAGATCCTTATCCTTACAGCCGGCAAGGGTCATTACCAGCAGAAAGGTATATAGATATCGACGAATCATGAGCGTAATAGCGTTTCAACAGCCCCGACTCCTTTACGAGTAAGGGTACTTACCATAGAAACATACAGGTTATAATCTGAAATCATCTCTTGCGAAATAGCCAGCTCTTTAGGATCCGTCACCAGATTAGGGTCCTCAATCCTGTTGGTAATCGTCTGTTTATCCACAGCCGTGGCAATCGCCGAACCAGAAAAAGCCTGGAGTAGCCGGTCATCCAGCGAGACAATGTCCGTCTCCATAGACCTGATATTGACCGCCTGCCCTATAACGGCATTCTCTGGGACAATAGTTGCAATCGACATAATCCACCTTATAACTGATTAACGGAAGTTCTGAATAATGGCAGCATCAATATCCTTAAAGACTTTTACCGTGTTCGATTGCGCGTTACGGTACAAGTTATATTCCGAGAGCTTACTCTGATACGCCGCCAGTAGCGCCGGATCGGAGGGTTTTGCTGCTAATTTATCCAGCGCCTCTGTTACCTGCGTTTGTAGATTATCAACGCCCGTATCAAATTTTGCTGAGACGTCATCCAGATAGCCTGACCAAGGTGTTGCCATAATGACTTCCTTATTTACGTTAAATTAAAGTGGGCTTGGGAAATACCAATGGCCTGGGCTCATTTTGATATAACCTTCCGCCCCGTACTGAAATGAGCGCCCCTTGAGCCAGTCATCTTTTAATTCGATCGCAAACTGCACATAGCGTCCTCCCCATGTGCGGTAATAGCTATCGACAAATTGACGGGCTCTGAGTATTTCTACATCATCGAGCGCCCCCTGAATAACAAACGTTACGCCCCCCTTATGATTCCTGCGGGAATAAGGTAACGCCTGCTGTTTTAGCCCCGCTTCCGCCTGGCCTGCTGCGGTAACATCGTCCATCAACGTGATGTTAACCGAATCCGCGTAAGGCATTAGCGCTCTCAGCTTTTGACTTAACATCTCGAGCTCTTTCTTGCTCATCGTGTTTCGCTGGCGGCTTAGCCAGAAAACGGGTTTACGCGGCTCATCGAAATGAATCCGATAATAAGCCAGCTGCGGATAATAGGTATCCAGCCAGATAGAGATACGCTTATTTTCTTCGTTTTCGTTAATCACTCGCGCATTTTTATCATAATCGCCCCTCGCTAAAACCTGACGAGCCCACAGCGTATCTCTTTCATTTTGCGCAGCGACATAGAGCATTTTGTCCCGGCCTGGCAACACCTGAAAACGCTCCTTCTCCTGCCCCAATAACGAATCGAGCTCTGCGGCCTGCCGCTGCGGCGAGTTAAGTATCCATAACGTCCCCACTGTCCCAATTCCCAATATAAAAAACCCGGCCAGTGCTGCTACAATTCCGTTTTTAAAACGCGGCTCGTTCTTTTTTGCAGACGTTTCTAACTTCTCAGGCTGCTCGGGCACCCACGGCTCGCTTTCCGGGCGAATCAGGATAAGCAATTCACCGACCTGTATTGGCGTATTTAATTGCACCGAACGAGATTCAGAATTTCCTTCTTTCAGCTCATGGAGTATAATTTCGGTCGTATCCGTATCCACCTGGATTTCAAAATTTACTCCGCCATGGTCCAGCGGGATAAAAAAGCTATCGGCAGGTATATCAGGGAGTTGGCCTGAAGCAGTGAGCGCATCACTCTGACCTACCACAAAGAGTGTTCGGCCTGTCAGCAATGGAAACTCACAGCCGTTCAGTGAGCTGTTAAGTAATCGAACTATGTATGGCCCAGGGCTTGTTATCGTCTTCTCTTTTGATGTTTCCATATATACTGTTAGCGATGTCTGTCGTTCTCGATAGCAGCAGATTACCGCACAGGACACAGGGATTCCTGATGAAAATAGAATGAAAAGTGAGAAATAAAATCAATTTATTCTGTATAATGCGTCTCAACACATATTAAAAGAACCATCATCCCCATTGGGGCTTAAACTACTGTAGATAAATTACCCAAATTTGGGTTCTTTTGGTGTAACAATCAGACCATTGCCAACACACGCTAATAAAGAGCATTTACAACTCAGATTTTTTCAGTAGGATACCAGTAAGGAACATTAAAATAACATCAACAAAGGGATAATATGGAAAATGTAACCTTTGTAAGTAATAGTCATCAGCGTCCTGCCGCAGATAACTTACAGAAATTAAAATCACTTTTGACAAATACCCGGCAGCAAATTAAAAGTCAGACTCAGCAGGTTACCATCAAAAATCTTTATGTAAGCAGTTTCACTTTAGTTTGCTTTCGGAGCGGTAAACTGACGATTAGCAATAATCACGATACGATTTACTGTGACGAACCTGGGATGTTGGTGCTCAAAAAAGAGCAGGTAGTTAACGTGACGCTTGAAGAGGTCAATGGCCACATGGATTTCGATATACTCGAGATACCGACGCAACGACTTGGCGCTCTCTATGCACTTATCCCAAACGAGCAGCAAACCAAAATGGCGGTACCCACAGAGAAAGCGCAGAAAATCTTCTATACGCCTGACTTTCCTGCCAGAAGAGAGGTATTTGAACATCTGAAAACGGCGTTCTCCTGTACGAAGGATACAAGCAAAGGTTGCAGTAACTGTAACAACAAAAGTTGTATTGAAAATGAAGAGTTAATTCCTTATTTTCTGCTGTTCCTGCTTACTGCTTTTCTCCGACTCCCGGAGAGTTATGAGATCATCCTTAGCTCGGCTCAGATAACGTTAAAGGAGCGCGTTTACAACATTATATCTTCGTCACCCAGTAGACAGTGGAAGCTTACGGATGTTGCCGATCATATATTTATGAGTACGTCAACGCTCAAACGGAAACTTGCAGAAGAAGGTACCAGCTTTAGCGACATCTACTTATCGGCAAGAATGAATCAGGCAGCAAAACTTTTACGCATAGGCAACCATAATGTTAATGCTGTAGCATTAAAATGTGGTTATGATAGCACGTCCTACTTCATTCAATGTTTCAAAAAATATTTTAAAACTACGCCATCGACATTCATAAAAATGGCGAACCATTAACATTTTTTGTATCTGTCACTTAAGTAAAGATTTTTATTAAAATTGTAATAATTTAAAATTCAGACTGCGCATTAACACGCTCTATCAGGATGGGAGGCTATTCAATATCATTGTTCTGTCCGGAAGACAGCTTATACTGATATCTCTGGTAATTTAAAGTAAGGCTGATTATATAACACGATTTTTGTGAACTTGTCATCGCTATGATGACTGGTAAAACGATATTGCCTTATTCACAGCGTAAGAATTCGTCCAGATGACACTATCTCCTTCCGGCTTTAACCCTGTGGATTAAGGCCGGCATTTTATTCATATTTATACATCATCCGTTCCCTCTGAGAACTATTTGCCTGAACGGTTTATACCGAAACAGTCACGCTTGTTAGCTTTCTGCCAGGCATACCTCCTCTCTTCCTCCTGATATCGATATAATGCCTGGGGCCAGCCTGAGGATGATACTGCTCATAAACCCCCTGCCTTTTTGACGCTATAACTGAAGGGAGTAAAGAAAAGACGATATCATTATTTTGCAAAAAAATATAAAAATAAGCGCACCATTAAAAACAGTCTTTCATTTATATTTTGGAACCTAAGACAAATTACACTCTTAAACTTTCAACGAATGGTCATTTAGTGGAAATCTTCGAGAAAAATGGTTCTGATGGTGTAATTATCAGACCATTAACCATGAAGATATAATAAGCAGCATTTACACCCCAAAAAAATGCAGTAAGATAGCTACAAAACTAATCTCTATTGCAATGAGGCCAAGTTAAATATGTAAATATTTAGATGCCAGGCGCTGACTCTCTCTGCACCAGGATATACGGCAGCGTCCATTCGATAGTCACGGTTAGTTATAACAATATTATTACCAACATGTCAGTTATTTAAAGCACAGGCATAAGCTAAATAATCAAATGTTAAAAACATATAAACCCGAGCCCGTAGAATATGACATTAAGCTCATAATAAAAGCTCAACCTGACCGTTAGTACTAACAGCAGAATTACTGAAACAGTAGATTCTATCCTAACGACTTGTATTAGTTATTATAACTTTTCACCCTGTAAGAGAATACACTATTATCATGCCACATTTTAATCCTGTTCCTGTATCGAATAAAAAATTCGTCTTTGATGATTTCATACTCAACATGGACGGCTCCCTGCTACGCTCAGAAAAGAAAGTCAATATTCCGCCAAAAGAATATGCCGTTCTGGTCATCCTGCTCGAAGCCGCCGGCGAGATTGTGAGTAAAAACACCTTACTGGACCAGGTATGGGGCGACGCGGAAGTTAACGAAGAATCTCTTACCCGCTGTATTTATGCCTTACGACGTATTCTGTCGGAAGATAAAGAGCATCGTTACATTGAAACACTGTACGGACAGGGCTATCGGTTTAATCGTCCGGTCGTAGTGGTGTCTCCGCCAGCGCCGCAACCTACGACTCATACATTGGCGATACTTCCTTTTCAGATGCAGGATCAGGTTCAATCCGAGAGTCTGCATTACTCTATCGTGAAGGGATTATCGCAGTATGCGCCCTTTGGCCTGAGCGTGCTGCCGGTGACCATTACGAAGAACTGCCGCAGTGTTAAGGATATTCTTGAGCTCATGGATCAATTACGCCCCGATTATTATATCTCCGGGCAGATGATACCCGATGGTAATGATAATATTGTACAGATTGAGATAGTTCGGGTTAAAGGTTATCACCTGCTGCACCAGGAAAGCATTAAGTTGATAGAACACCAACCCGCTTCTCTCTTGCAAAACAAAATTGCGAATCTTTTGCTCAGATGTATTCCCGGACTTCGCTGGGACACAAAGCAGATTAGCGAGCTAAATTCGATTGACAGTACTATGGTTTACTTACGCGGTAAGCATGAGTTAAATCAATACACCCCCTATAGCTTACAGCAAGCGCTTAAATTGCTGACTCAATGCGTTAACATGTCGCCAAACAGCATTGCGCCTTACTGTGCGCTGGCAGAATGCTACCTCAGCATGGCGCAAATGGGGATTTTTGATAAACAAAACGCTATGATCAAAGCTAAAGAACATGCGATTAAGGCGACAGAGCTGGACCACAATAATCCACAAGCTTTAGGATTACTGGGGCTAATTAATACGATTCACTCAGAATACATCGTCGGGAGTTTGCTATTCAAACAAGCTAACTTACTTTCGCCCATTTCTGCAGATATTAAATATTATTATGGCTGGAATCTTTTCATGGCTGGTCAGTTGGAGGAGGCCTTACAAACGATTAACGAGTGTTTAAAATTGGACCCAACGCGCGCAGCCGCAGGGATCACTAAGCTGTGGATTACCTATTATCATACCGGTATTGATGATGCTATACGTTTAGGCGATGAATTACGCTCACAACACCTGCAGGATAATCCAATATTATTAAGTATGCAGGTTATGTTTCTTTCGCTTAAAGGTAAACATGAACTGGCACGAAAATTAACTAAAGAAATATCCACGCAGGAAATAACAGGACTTATTGCTGTTAATCTTCTTTACGCTGAATATTGTCAGAATAGTGAGCGTGCCTTACCGACGATAAGAGAATTTCTGGAAAGTGAACAGCGTATAGATAATAATCCGGGATTATTACCGTTAGTGCTGGTTGCCCACGGCGAAGCTATTGCCGAGAAAATGTGGAATAAATTTAAAAACGAAGACAATATTTGGTTCAAAAGATGGAAACAGGATCCCCGCTTGATTAAATTACGGTAAAATCTGAGAGAGGAGATATGCATTATTTTTTTATCATCGTAATCTGGTTGCTTAGCATAAATACGGCATGGGCTGATTGCTGGCTTCAGGCTGAAAAAATGTTCAATATTGAATCCGAACTACTTTACGCTATCGCCCAGCAGGAATCGGCGATGAAACCTGGCGCCATTGGTCATAACCGAGATGGTTCAACCGATCTTGGCCTGATGCAAATTAACAGCTTCCATATGAAAAGGCTGAAAAAAATGGGGATTAGTGAAAAACAGTTGTTACAGGACCCCTGCATTTCTGTCATTGTGGGCGCTTCCATTTTATCAGATATGATGAAAATCTACGGTTATAGCTGGGAGGCCGTTGGCGCTTATAATGCCGGGACGTCGCCGAAACGATCGGATATAAGGAAACGTTATGCTAAAAAAATTTGGGAGAATTACAGAAAATTAAAAGGAATGTCAGCAGAAGAGAAAAACAAAAGACTTTCTATCGCGTCAAACAAATAATTATACAGAAATAGCTTACTTTCAGATAGTTCTAAAAGTAAGCTATGTTTTTATCAGCGTGCCGTCGTCATAAGCAACTGGGCTTGCATTGCTTTTAGTTGTACAAACTGTGAGGCGTCTTCCAGCATTCTATTGTTCCGTGAATTCCGGAAATCTGCACGTACCTGCTCCAGATTACTATGAGGATTATCCTTAAGTACAAGGGCCGCCGCCATCGTTCCGGTTCTCCCCACTCCGCCCAGACAATGAATCATCGGTAAATGCTTATCTGATGAACTACGCCCCGGCGCGCCATTTTGGTTACTATTTTTCACCCTATCCGCCAGGTATTCTAACTGATCCGTAGACGGTAACGGCTGGTGATCTGGCCAATTTTTCACATGCAATACCGGGATTGTATACCGCTTTTCCCCGCAGGACAGTTGCATATTGTATTGGTCTATCGCTTCTCCCTGACTGGCTGAGCTCACTTTTTGGCTGTTGGTATGCACCTCGCCAAAGGTGTAGCTCCCTCTGAAATAGGGTGGTAATTGTTTTGCCTGCATCTGATCTTCCGACGTTAACACCACCAGGCATGAGCATTCTTTTTCAAGAAGCATTTTCATATGCGCTGCCAGCGCATCCGGCGTATTTTTTGGGTACGAACCGGCTAATGCCACAGGCTTACCGTCAAAAGTTAACGTATTCACTGGCACAGGCATTCCATCGCTCAGTTTCACCTGGGTTTGCTGATTAATTGGAATGCTGCTGACCGCAAACCGTGCCAGGCCCAGTGTCGGTCCGCTCATCGTCTGTGGCATTGGCGCGCCGGCTTCTATTTTCTCAAGTTCAGCTGTAACATTTTTCAGTTCTTTAGCAATAACGTGAATTTTTTTTACAGCCTGGGTTAATTCATGAGTAGAGGCTTTATCAACCCACCTCTCAACCTCTCCTCCACAGGTTCCCCATTGTGAGAACCGGGCTACACCGACCTGAATATTTGTTAACGTTGTAACATAATCATTAAGTTGTTTAGCCTCTGGAATTTTATTTAAATTCTGTAAATTCGTCATTAATGAACGCAGCGGGCCGTTACCTGAAGCCATCTCCTGGAAGTTTTCTCGCAGGCTATTTCCATCCATTTGTTCCAGTTGCGGTAATGTTCTTTTAAGTCCCTTTAGCGCGATATCGAGTAAAGGTTGCTTACTTTCTGCTCCAACATCGTTATTTTTTTCTGCCACTTTTGTATCGCCGCCTTTTATGACTAAAGCGGCATTCCTGACACCAACATTATCCTTGCTCTTAATAAGGTTTATAAACCCTTCGTCAGCAGCTTTTACACACTCCGTGATCTGCACTGCTAAACGTTGGGTAAGGGGTTTGTTCATATTTATACGGGACATTAACAGTGCGTCATTAACCGCTGTTTCCCCATATTTTTCCGTTAGTGCATGGAGAAATGTCTGTAAAATCTTTTGGTCCTGTACTCTGATATTTTCCGTATGTTTTTGCACCACTTCAGTGTTTTTAAATAACGGCATTTTTCCAAGCCAGGTTAATACTTTTGACGAAAATTTTTCAGGCGCAACATATGCCTTATCAGTATTTTCCTTAGCAATATAAAGTCGGGCATCATTCGACACACCAACTTTTGAAAACGAAGACAACGTTAAATTATTCAATTTTCTCTCCTCATACTTTAGCATATTCCTGCAGTATGTTTTTGAGCGCTTCCTGCTGATTCACAAATGACTCAAGCTGCGATATAATATGGTAAGTATTTGTCAGATCGGTAATTGCATGTATAAGCAACAACGTCTCTGCGGCATCAATATACGATAACGTACCTTCATTATTCGCAGCCAGTTCACCATTAATCACCATAATCTGCCGCCAGATAGAATCGCCACAAACAGGCGATAACGGTATAATCATACCGTTCAATAACCAGATATCATCTTTAGCTTCAATAGACGTAAAAATATCGCTATCGAGTAATAATAAGCACTGATTGTTGTCGTCAAAAGTGAGCGGTAAACCCAATTTCTCACCAATATTAGCGATAATATCCTGGTGTGCTTGCAATTTACTTTCCTCTTGAATTATATCTTTTATAAGATTGCTTCTTCAAATTTAATCTGGTTACACAATGTCTTGATACTTTTTCGCGCCCATCGCCGGGCGCAATATTTCTCTCCTTTAATCCAGTAGAATAGCCATTCACTACGCATCGGAACACATATCAGCAGCTCCTTCGGATCATTTTCAACATGACGTAACTTGCCTTTAATAACAAAACGCGAACTGTCAGCAATATCATCATATATTGCAGCCATACCTGAACCGGGTACTACATGTGTGATGATTTTCATAACAATTAATCTTATTCAATTGTTGTCAAGCGAGAGAAAAATACTACACCCTGGACTCAAGACTTTTTTTAACAACACGGCATATATCCGCAAAGGTCGTCATATCAGGAAGATCGTTTTCATTGCAACTAATGTCAAACTCCTCACTAAGACCAAATACAATATCAATTAAATCCAATGAGTCAGCGTAAAGATCCTCAACCAGATGGGTCTGACCATTGATACTATCAACATCAACGGCAATACAGGAGGTGATCACTTTTTTGACTCTTGCTTCAATATCCATATTCATCGCATCTTTCCCGGTTAATTAACGCTGCATGTGCAAGCCATCAACGGTAGTAATAACCCGATCCACGCCAGGTTTATTCAGGTATGACTCGTAAGCCGGGCCAGCTCGCCAGCTACCGTCTCCGATAAGGCCGTCCAGCACATTACTTAACACATAGTCAGTTTCCCCTTTTAGCCTGGTCAGCCCCGCCTCTCTGGCAAACTGCAGTGCAATCTCAGCCAGTTTTTCTTTTTGTGGATGATGAGTAATGACCTCTTTGAGAGTCTCCATTTTCGCTTTCAATTCTGGGTGCTTGTCAATATCGCTACATTGCGCTTTCAACGCTGCACTCTTTATCGTGTCATTGGGTAATATTTCCGCACGCAAGCCGTCAAACGCTCTGCGTACAGGGAACGGTGTGGAGGTATCTGGCTCCAGGGCTTTACGTATCACACCCAAAAACGTCTCACGGGCGTCGAAATGCATTGAATGCATATTCGTAACGCTCGGTACTGTTGAGAGGAAACTATTTTGCTTAAACTTCAAACCAGAAAATGGGCCAGTCTTATCTGTCTGACTATTATCATTATCGGTCGTACCGGCTTTATTACCTGTAATTACCGTCGTGTCTGATTGTAAGGTATCGGTTTTAACATTCTCGACGCCAGCCAGTTGACTGGCAAGCGGCTTCACATTCACAATCTCTGCCGTCTGGCTTTGCTGTTTATTATCATCAACGCCGTGCACCGTGGCCTGTACCGGCTTGCCGATAATGCTCTTGCTGGTTACGCCATCGACTTCATCAAAAGAGGTTGTTTCACCCGTAGTGCCCTTTTCTGACGTGACCACCTTTCCATCTTTACTTTCGGATGAAGCGTTGGTCACAGCCTCTGCCGTCGCATGAGCCGTGACGTCAATTTTACCCGCGATGCCATGGTCAATTGCCCCTGTGCTGGCGCTGTGTGCCGTCTCCGTTTGATGCGTAGTCGAATCCACACGCGAATGACTATGACTTACGTTGCTGCTGTTAGTCGAATGGTGTGACTCGCCATTGCGTTGGCTGTTATCAATAAATGTTCGGCTATTATCAATCGTCTTCCGGCTATTATCATGGTTGCTATTATCGATATGGCGCTGGCTATTATCGACATGGCTTCGGCTATTGTTAATATGCTTACTGTTATCCACGCTATGGTTACTGCTATCAATATTAATATTGATATTAATACCCGTAGGTTCTGCTTTTTTCCCACCATCAGGTACTGGTCCAGCCGCAGGCTCCGGAATTTTAGGGTCAGGCAGTTTATCTGCAGGAATTTTTGCAAAAACATTACGTAGCAGCAGGGGTATCAACGTTTGCATTTCAAGGTGCCGGGCTTCCCGTCCTACGCTGGTACCCTGCTCTTGCGTTAATTTTTGGTGGCACATATCAAGCGCCTCAACCGCCTTCGCCGCCGCTTTGTCAACAAGGTGCGTAAGATTGCTGCGGGTTAACGGATCTAACGTACAGCCAAAGTTATGTTCAATGCAGCTGGCAATATAGGGCATCACCTCCTGCATAACAAGATTCGTCGATAATTTACTTAATTCACCACCAGTGTTATTTTTGATAATATCTAACAGCTGCTTTTCCAGGTTTTCCAGCTTCGCTTCCGCTTTCTTTGTTTCTGGCAGCCATGGCCCAAAAGCTGACTTTTCTTTCAGGCCATCTTTTATGATTTGCGCGGTATACTCTGCCCCCACCTTCATCAGTAGCGTCTTCGCCTCAGGAGAATCACTGGTGGCGTTGAGCGCTGAACGAAAGAGCCCGGCAAACTCCATTATCGCTTTCTTACCGGCGACATTATTTGAATTGGTAAAAACTTCTTTTAACGCCTCAGCGTCTTTCCCGCATTTAAACAATGCATCCAGACTCGCCTGTTTGATCAGCGCGGGAAAATCTTCCAGTTGCGGGCCTTTAATTTCCCCTGACAGCGTCGTTGTGGCACTTTCTCTGACTGCGGAAAGATTCGCCGCAAGATTCGTGGCCTGCGTTTTGATCTCGGTCTGCATACCTGGCATTATGACGGGGGGCTGAGTCCTTACACTTGTAACCATTATTAATATCCTCTTCTGTTATCCTTGCAGGAAGCTTTTGGCGGTTTCCAGGCTGCTACTTATCGTACTGCTCAGCACTTTTACCAGGTTGTCGTACAATGAATTGGCATTGCTATATTTTTGCGTCAGCGTCTGTAATGTGGTTTTCATATTTTCTTCCTGCGCTTTAAAACCCGACTGCCAGGCTTGATATTTGGCGTTATCCATTTCGAGTTTTGAGTCTTTTCCCGGCGCGCCTAAACCATCAATATCCTGAACCATTTTTTGTAATGGCGTCAGATCAACGGTGACGACATAACCGGATCCATAAGATTTCAGGCAGCTATTCGGTAAATTCAATTCACTGAGCCACTGTCTCGCTTCCGCTTCAGTGGCTACTTTAACGCCGCTGCCTGACTGAGCTGGAAATAAAACGGTATTACTGTTTATTTGATTATATTTATTGACTAAACTGTTTAAATCATTTTTGAGTGAGGTAACATCTAGCTTAACGGTATTACCGTCCTTACCTGGTAATAACCAGCCTCCCATTTTGGAAAGAATATCACTGAAGGCCTGATAAAAATCGGTATAGACTGCGACAACGTTTTCATAAACGCCCAGATAGCTGTCACCTATCGCCGATATATTTTGGGAAACCATATCCCAAATCTCAGCATCAGAAATGGTTGTTCTCGGCTGCGCCATAGGCGAAGCGCTAAATAAGGCCGACGTCGGCGCAGAAAACGCGCTCCGCAGGTTCTCATTTTGTTCTGCGGATAATGACACGCCAGACTTCGCCAGCGCATTCAGGCTACTGGTCAACTGCTGGCGCGCCAGCGTGCGCTCGTCATTATTCTCTTCAGAGATCGGTGGCGTTGACTGCAGCGTCTGCTGTGCCTGCTGGATTTTAGTAGCCGCCTGCGATAATGAAATGATATCTGTACCGCGATGTTCTGTGGTAGACGGTACCACGGCAGTCTCGACGTGCTCGCTCGCCGAGGGAGTCTGCGGCCGTTCGGCAACGATCCCCGGATGAGGAGAAGCGGAATAATTTTGAATATTAAGCATAATATCCCCAGTTCGCCATCAGGAGCGCGATTAAATCACACCCATGATGGCGTATAGATGACCTTTCAGATTAAGCGCGAATATTGCCTGCGATAGCAGCAAGTGCGGATGCTTTCGACTGGTTAATGCTCTCCATTGTTTTCAGCATTTCCTGAATCAGGCTGGTCGATTTACGTGAACTTTCACGGGCTTCGTCCGATGCGGTGCTGGCAACACGGTTATTCACCTGGCTAATTTGCTGCTCGGAACGTTCCTGAGTAGCGGCGTACTGCCCGGACGCCCCTGCAATACCACCGACCGTGACCGAGTTCTTCATAATCAGATCGCCCGTCATCTGCATCTTGCGCGCATCAATTCGGGTCATATCCATGGTATTCTGCTCAAGACGAATATCGGATTCGACAGACTCAAGACGTTTCGACAGAATAGCCTGATGTTCAGGGGAGATTTGTTTATTACTGTCTTTAATACCCAGACTTTCCGTGGCGCTGGTTCCGGCATTAGATTTAAGCGTCGCATCATTAAGATTTTTTGTCGCATCGGTACCGGTTTTCTTCATATTTAACGATTTCAGAGAATCGACGCCTTCAGCACCGAGTTTGACGCTATTCTGCCCGTTCAGCACGTTTTTAATACTGTGGCTTTCAGTGGTCAGTTTATCGATCTTCGCGGCATTATGTTTAAGCGCGCCTCTTTCATTCTGCAGCCCCTTATATTCCAGTTTGGCGCCCACGCCAGTGATCCCCAACTGAAGCGCGCTCTGGGAAATACTACCGGACAACGCATTCATCCCTTCGCGCATCATGGAGCTTGCTGTCGTTTTAGCTGCATCAAAGCTGACTAATGACAACTTACCAGACAGTTTGCTATCAGCCTGGTTCAACGTCAGCATTAACGTATTCGCGGCAGCCAACAGCGCAACGGCACTGGAAGACATTCCGCTAATATCAAAAAACTTTCCGACTTCTGCCTGCTGCTCGCGTAACTGGGTTTGCACAACCTCATTCGCTTTAGTCGTGACATTATTTGCCAGAGCATTCAAATCCTGATTCATGTCGGTATTTTGAATACTGGCTTTTAAAAAGGACGTGATCGTTCCGGGGGTTTGCGTTAATACCCCTGGCGCAGGCGCGCTCAGTGTAGGACTCAACCCCAGGTCACTGACTTTACTGCTGCTAATACCAATACTATTCAGAATATCTTTAGCGCTAACGGATTGCGAAGCTGTCTGTGAACTATTCTCAACAGAATGATTATTTAAATAAGCGGCGGGATTTATTCCCACATTACTAATTAACATATTTTTCTCCCTTTATTTTGGCAGTTTTTATGCGCGACTCTGGCGCAGAATAAAACGCGAAGCATCCGCATTTTGCTGTACCGCAGAAGACATGGCTTTTTGCAGTTCCGCCGTTACCTTCTGGTTTTCACCAAATATTTCTACGGATTGTTTAAGCCACTGCTGAATCTGATCCATGGCAAAACGGGCGAGCATAAAATCAGCAAGCGCCTCGCTGGCATTTTTAATAAATACGCCCTCGGCAACACCACCGGCTGACTGGGCTGCGGTATTCGTGACTTCCATGCCCAACGCCACTTTATTTAGGGTATTACCTACCAGCTCTTTACTTAAGGCATTCGTTTGCAGGCCCATCTTGCTACCTACATTACCCAGACCGCTAGTAATACGTTGCATCCCCTGGGTAAAGAGTTTGCTGCCGTTTTGCGCCAACTGTTTCAGCACGTTAGGCACCAACTTCTTAATCGTTTCGCCCATCATTTTGCTCAGCGCGTTACCCAGTTTCGCCGCCGCGCCTTTCCCGACAACTGCGACCACCACAATGACCGCCACCATGGCAATAGCGGCGACAATCGCACCAACAATGCTGCCGGCCATCTCTGCCGTTTTCTTATCGACGCCTAATCCTTCCAGCGCTTTGGTAATCGCCTTGCCAATCAGCTCCATTAACGGCTTCAGCACATGCTCCATAATCGGGTTTAGCGCCTGCTGAATAAACGACACCCCCGTCGCCGCCTTCACAATTTCATCGGCCACCATTACCGCAAGTCCCACCGCAGCCAGCGCCAGACTCGCCCCACCGGTAAAAACAGCGGCCACAACGCTGACAATGGTTAGCAGCGCGCCGAGGACTTTCCCGATACATCCCATAATGCGGTTCGTTTCCTCGGCTTTGCGCGTCTCTTCCTGGAATTCAGCCGATTTCTTTTCCATCTCCGCCTGACGCCCTTCCTGCAAGGCGTTGAAAAGCGCAAGATCGTTTTGCAGGCTTTCTTCCGTATTTTTGCCCACAATCTCAATAAACATGGCCATGAGCATAGTGAGGCGGGCGACATTTGACAGATTATCCTGCTCACCCTGGGAAACCTGATTCTGAGAGGCGGCATTAGCCGTTCCCTGGAATTTGGTCAGAATGTTATCCGCTTTCTCGGCTTTCGCTTTGGCGTCTGTGCCTGCTTTAACCGTCGCATCCGTGGCCTTATCTAAGGCCTCTTTCGCCTCTGTCGCTTCTTTTCCGGCCTGTTCTACCGCGGCTTCAGCTTGTGCATAGCCGGGGTCAGCCGGGTCCAGCGATTGCAATTTATTTTGCGCCTGCGTCAGTTTTTTGGTCGCAGCGTCATAAACACTCTTGGCGGTATCCGTCTTTTTGATACTGGCTTCATAGAGATCCGTCGCCTCCTGAGCCTCTCCCAGAGCCGTCTGGAATTCTTTCGATACCTGAATCCCCATCTCTTTTTGTGACTCAATCATCGCCTGCCATACCGCCAGACGAGACTCCAGTTGAGACAGCGAAACATCACCCAGTAGCGTCATTAACTTGCCAAGCAGTAATGTCAATTGCCCTTCGCTGGAGAGTTTTTCCCGGGCGGCGTCCGTAGGCGGCTTCAGACCCACCGTATTAATAGCGCTCTCGCCGGACTTTGTTCCGGCTTTAAGGTCGCCCGCTTTCGTTGCCACCACATCTTTAAAAGCTTTATCCGCCGCTTTTAAAAAGTCCGTGTTCTTACGAACGCCTTCAAAAGCCGCCTCAGCGAGGCGCGGATTTTGGGTATATCCGCTACGGCTAATGCTACTTGCGTCATTTACCATAATTATTCCTTTTCTTGTTCACTGTGCTGCTCTGTCTCCGCCGTTTTTAGCGCCTCCAGATAGACCAACGCTTTTGCCCGCAGAGACTCATCTTCAGTACGTTCATTGACAAGTTCAAAACACTGTCTGGCTTTTGCTGCCTTACGCATTAATAATTGACACTGCCCGGTAAAAAAAACGGGGCGATAATCATTTTTAAGTAACGTAAACGCTACTGCATAAAGGTCACATGCTTTCTGAAATTGTTTTTTCAGTTGGCATACCGCCGCCAGTCCCATGGTGTAATCGGGATTGTAAAAATCATAAATGCATAAGAAACGAAAGAATGTCTCAGCTTCATCCAGTCGTCCCTGGTTATAAAACTCATAAGCATGAGCATATAAACCGTCCATCATATCTTGAGGGATCCCATGAACGTCTTTTAGCGTGGCGCCTTCACTAACGGCATCCCAAATCATTTCCGCAACACGTTCTTCGCTGACATTATTTTGATAATCCATTACTTACTCCTGTTATCTGTCACCGACTTTGTAGAACTTAACGACTGCGTTTATCTGATGCAGTTATTAAACCCCGACGGTGGTTAGTGAACATTCAAAAAACGCCCAATGAATACATCGCTACTGCTTTACGCGGCTCAATGCCGTACCTCGTTTTCTTGTGGCTGAATAACGTCTTTGCCCGCGTTTTCTACCTCTTCCAGCCAAACCAGAAGACGTAAAACTTCATCAATTTCTTCCAGACTCACCAGATCATAACGGCGATGGGTTTTGAAAAGACTGCGCGCCAGTTTGATATCGACGATCACAGGTACGCCAACCTTCTCCGCATAGGCGCGGACGGCCAGTGCGCGCTGATTCGTTTCATACACCGAGATCATCGGAATCGGCATCAATTCGGGTTTAAAATAAATCCCGATCGTAATATGCGTGGGGTTGGCAACAATCAGGCGTGAGTTTTCAATATCAGATTTCACCTGTTCAGACAGAATTTCCATATGAACTTCACGTCTTTTAGATTTAACCTCTGGGTTCCCTTCCTGCTCCTTCATTTCACGCTTCACTTCTTCCTTATCCATTTTCATATCTTTCATGGTCAGGAAATATTCCGCAATAGCATCCAATAATAAGACAATCAATGCGCAAGCAAGGCAAGTTAATACCAATGCGAGGAGAAGTTCACGCCAAATGACGGCAATACCTACAATATTGCCATTTAGCTGAGAAAAGATTTCAACCTTATATTTCTTCCAGCAAATGATGGCGGCCACCACAAAGGATGAGAGATACAGTAGGGTTTTGACCGTATCTTTAACCGTGCGCATACTAAAAAGTTTTTTTGCCCCTTCTACCGGGTTTAACGCCGATAAATTAGGCTTTAATGCTTCTGTCGCCAGCACAAAACCGGCCTGTAATAACGCCGGTAATGCGGAACACACTAAGCAGAGCAGCATAAATGGAATCAGATATTTTAACCCTATCCCAAAAACGGCCAAACTGTAGTCAGCCATGCTCTGATCAAAATTATCCGCAATAATGATCTTAATTATCCCCATAAACTCATTAAATGAGCCATACGACACCAGATAGGCAATTCCTCCCAGCGTCAGGCAGGCGATAATGAGATCTTTACTTTTAAATGACTGGCCTTTTTTAGCGGAGTCTTCCAGCCGTTTTTTAGTCGGTTTTTCTGTTTTATTCGAGGACATGCGTCGCCCCTCGCTCGTAAAACCAACTGCTTAACCCTGTGGCCTGGAAAGAGAGTCGCAGTACATTGTCCGGTAGTACCGGAGAGAAATAAAGCAGCATAATTAAAACGGCAATACCGCTTTTTACCGTCAGTGAAATCGCAAAAGCGTTCATTTGCGGAGCAAAGCGCGACAATAAACCCAGGAATACTTCTGACAGCAACAGCACTAATACCACCGGACTGGCCAGAACCAAGGCGTTTTGAGCCACCTGATTAATAAACGTTAATAGCGGCGGTAATGAAGGCGTGCACTCGTTCATCGGATCGCATAGCTGATAGCTTTTATTTAACACGTCAACCATCGTGACCAGACCGCCGTTTTGTAAATAAACGACAGCGGCAAACATATTCAGGAAATTAGCCATTTCCGAGGTATCAATACCGTTTGCCGGATCGATACTGCTACTTAGCGTTGCCCCTCGCTGGTTATCGATAATACAACCCAGCGCATGCATAACCCAAAAAGGCCATGACAGCAGACAGCCCAGCATGACGCCTACCGCCGCTTCTTGCAGAACTAACGGGATCATAGCCACCGATAAAAACGGCGGCGCCTCGTTCAATGCATGCGGCCATACTCCCAATGCCACCAGGATGATAATGGCGTTTCTCGGCGCGCCGCTTAATACCCCGCTATTCAAAAACGGCAGGAAGAAAAAAATCGGCGCTACGCGAGCAAACCCTAGTGCCGCAGACGCAACCAGGTGATGAATTTCAAAGTACAACGCGTAAAGCATTTTTTACCCCTTAGCCAACGCCAGGAATATCACCTGACGCCCGTAAGAGAGTAAAACTTCGCCATACCAGCCAGACAGTAAAAACAAGCATAAACACACGCCAAGTAATTTAATGCCAAAAGGCAGCGTCTGTTCCTGTAATTGCGTTACCGTCTGGAATAACCCTACCAGGAGGCCGATAATCGTTGCGACAATCGTCGGCCACCCTGACAGGATCAAAACAAGATAGAGCGCCTTATTACCTGCAAACACTAAATCATCCATTTAACTATCCCGTCTCGTAATGATGTCATGTTGCAATGTCCATATACTGTAATATCAATCCCTTAGACAGTAAGGTCCAGCCATCAAGCGCGACAAAAAGCACCAACTTAATAGGTGTAGATATCGTCACCGGACTCATCATCATCATCCCCAGCGCCAGTAGCACGCTGGATACCACCAGGTCGACGACAACAAAGGGCAAATAGAGATAAAAACCAATTTTAAACGCGCTTTTTATTTCGCTCAGCGCATAAGCAGGTAATAACGCAAATATTGATGGTTTTTCAATTTCATCTTTGTCACGCTTTACCGTCTCGGTCTCTTCTCCATACTGACGCTTCAGTTGCGCGTTTTCAAAAAACTGAACTAACTCGCGATCTGAATATTTGATCAGATAATCGCGATAACCATCCAGACCTTCATCAACGTGTTTACTTAATGACGAAATATCATTAAAGGTGACATCTTCGTCCTCAAAATAGACGTAGGCATCATGCATTATTGGCCACATAACAAACATAGAAAGCAGCAATGCGACGCCGTTAAGCGTCATATTTGAAGGTATCTGCTGCAATCCCAGGGCGTTACGCACCATGACAAATACAATAGAAAATTTAACGAAACAGGTTCCTGACGCAATAATAAATGGCAACAGGGTGGAAAATGCCAGTAAGGCAATTAATGAGATATCATTCCCCATTACCAGACTCGCTCAGCCATTCATGGATCTCAACGCCTAAGGTGTCATTCATCTGTACCAGTTCGCCATTACCCAGCAAAACACCATTCGCCATAATTTCAACGTTAAGTTCAGCATTGGTCGGCAGTGATAATAGCTGTTGCTGCCCCATGGCTTCGAGTTCGGCGAGGGTAACGCTCTTACGATACAAAACAAATTCCAGTTTGACGGGCAATTGATTCAAGCCAGGCAGAGTTTCTGCAGTTTCAGTTGTATTATTTTCTTCTTCGATATGTTGAATATCTAACGTTTCCACAATAATTCCCCCTTCAACACGGTTGAAATGACCTAACTTTTTCGCGTAGCAATAAACTTCCGCACGGGAAGTACGAATCAGGAGTACATCTCCGATCCCGATTCGGCCCAGCAACGAACGCTGCGTATCACTGCTACCGATTACAAAGCGCAACGGCCAACGCAGCATTTTCGGCCTGCCGCCCCCGACTGCAGGCAGTTCAGGAAGATATTCAAACCACAGGCCGCCCCGATCGCTCATAATGTGCAACAATTTCCCTTCCGGCAGCGCGCTTCCCGGCACGGGGTTCTCTACGCATAAACGCCGACAGGACAAATGCGGCACGGGCAACTCAAACGGTCGCTCTGTCGCAGCAAGCCAGGGAACGACCAGGTGCTCAGCGCCAGCAGAAACCGCCGCCCCCGCCAGAGCGGGAGAGACATGCTCAAGCCAGTCCCCAGGTTGAATCCACGCCGACCACCGTTTTTCTGCATCGCTCAACCGAACCCACATTCCTTGTCGCGTCGGATATTCCAGCGTAGCTTCCTGGCCATGGCGCTGGCATTCTGTCGCGGTTTGCGCCAATAGCCATTCGCGACGATCAATCTGTCTCACACGCAATGACATCAGGCGTCATCCTCCTCGCCAGATTGCTGTCTGTGCTGTTGCTGCTGCGGATTTTGTTGATCGTCTCGCGTCAGGTGCCAGCGCTGGGGATTACCGTTTTGCCATTGATCATGCAAACGATGTTCAACCTGCGTATTTGACGGTATTAACGAAAACTCCCCTGCTTGCCGCGCCTGAATATTGACGGAATAGTCATTTCCCCAGCGCTGAAAACGGTAAGTCAGCGAGCTATCCTCTCCTTTCACGCCATCGGCAGTCGGAAAAATAGTCATCATCGGCTTTGATTGCGCCGCTAAAGGCATTTTTTCATCGCCGCCGGTTAATTGGCTAAGATCGGCGATAGTGGTTGGTTGCAGCGGAAGCTGAGAAACATCTTTAACCTTTTTATGATCTTTATCGTCAGGCTTACCGGTATTGGCTGCGGCCATTCGGGCAGGTGCGACATCCCGCGCCAGCGGCGCGCCCTCTTTACGAACGCCTTCGCCCGCGATGGCTTTATTATCCCCAGGCAATGCTTTGATATTATCGTCAGAGATTCCCGTGGCGTTATCGGCTACTTCACTAACGGACTCCACGGCTTTTAAATCAGCAGATAATTTTTTACCGCTTACGCTTTCTAACGGCCTATTTTTAGACGATAGCAACGCTGCGGATTTATCTACTTTGGCCTCCGCAGAAATCAAACCGACAGATTTTTCAGCAGTGACTTTCAACAGTTTTTCAGCAATCCTGAGTTCGCCTTTTCCGTTATGATGCAGACCAGAAACGTTGCCATTGTGATGTTCTGATTTCGCTGGCGCGCCATGTCGCCATGCCGCCAGTAATACCGGTAAAGCCGTTTCTTTATGCATTACGAAAGCATCGCCATAGTCGCGATCTTTTTTATCACCGGAATATTCTGTCTTATGTTTTTCCACCGCTTTTTTTAATGCTTCTGATAAACCGCCAACCTCATCCTGCTGCGGCAGTAAAATGTTCCCGGATGAACTGACAGCTGACACATCGCCCATTAAATTATCTCCTCTGACTCGGCCTCTTCCTGCTGTATCTCTCGCTGGATATAGAATCTTTTCTGACGGATTATCCAGCGTTGATAGTTCCCTTCTTTGCGCAACCAATATTTACTTTTTTTCTGAAACTCTTCCCTTTTTTTTTCCAGCTCGCTCCGTTTTTCCTGAATTTGTATAATCTGGAGTTCTAAACCTTTTATCTGCCGGCGAACAATAGACTGCTTACGTAATAACGTATAAATTTCCTCACGACTGAGCTGTCTGTTTTCTGCACGCAGCGTATCTAATAACAATTTCAGACCCGCTATTTGTTCAAGGATCGCCTCCTCCTCGGCCTGCAGCCCGCGGTCCTCATCCTGATAGCGAAGTAATATCGACTCACACTGTGAATGAAATACCGTACAGCGCCGCTGCAATACTTTAATTCTGGTCAGCGAATGCATTCATACCGCTCAACGTGTCATCAAAGGATGAATACTGCGCTACCGGCTGGCATAACCAGGCTTTCAGGCTATCCCGCATCTGCATCGCCCGATCGTTATCGATATTTTCGCCAGGACGATATTCTCCCAAGTCAATGAAAAGCTGGAGCTCTTCCAAACGCGTCATTAATTTACGCACGGCAGATGCCTGTTCAGCATGTGTCGGCGTCGTGACTTGTCCAAAAACGCGGCTTACGCTTTTCAGTACATCGATTGCCGGGTAATGTCCCTGCCCGGCCAGCTTTCTGCTCAGATACAGGTGACCGTCAAGGATAGAGCGAATTTCATCCGCCATCGGGTCCGCCTCTTCCTCGCTTTCCAGCAGTACCGTATAAAAGGCAGTAATGCTTCCCTCGCTGGTCGCCCCTGGGCGTTCCAGCAAGCGGGGCAAATTATCGAATACGGAGGCGGGATAACCTCGACGGGCCGGACGCTCTCCCGACGCCAGTGCCACGTCTCGCAAAGCACGCGCATAACGGGTCATGGAATCGATAAAAAGCACGACCCGTTTTCCCTGGTCGCGAAAATACTCCGCTACGGTTGTCGCCAGTTGCGCCGCATTGCAGCGATCGACCGAGGGGAAATCGGAAGTGGCAAAAACCAGCACGCATTTTTCTTTCTTATGCGAAGCGCGCAACATATCCACGAATTCAGTGACCTCACGGCCTCGTTCACCGATAAGACCGATAACAAAGACATCCGCCTCCGTTTGCTCGATCAGCATATGCATCAGCATGGTCTTACCGCATCCTGCGGAGGCAAAAATGCCCATTCGCTGGCCTACGCCACAGGTCAATAACCCGTCAATCGCGCGCACACCGGTAATCAGCGGTTCACGGACGCCAACGCGTGAAGCGTAAGACGGCGGTGCGACATCAATAACGCGTTCTTCGCTAATCGGCGCCACTTCAGGGGTAAAACGCTCAACGATTTTCCCTGTCGGATCCAACACCG
The DNA here is from genome assembly GCF_050574145.1 of Salmonella sp. GDC200615. Taxonomy (NCBI): domain Bacteria; kingdom Pseudomonadati; phylum Pseudomonadota; class Gammaproteobacteria; order Enterobacterales; family Enterobacteriaceae; genus Salmonella; species Salmonella sp. GDC200615. The sequence continues at coordinate 3,781,898 of NZ_CP192247.1, forward strand.
CGCCTAATACCGAGTATCCCACCCACGCCGATAACGCACGTCCAGTGGGATAAAGCACGACATCGCGGCTCAGCCCCTGGGCATTGCCGATAAGGCTCAGCACGGTGCGTTCCCGCTGTAAGCCAACCACCTGCGCACGTGCAACAACCTGTTTTTGGTGCCAGCCACGGCGTATTTCACACAGTTCGCCAATGGCCACATCGCGCAATTCCGCCTCAATAATTGGGCCGGTTATTTTTTGTGGGTAGGCCAGATATTGCAGTAAACGAGGTGTTTTCATCTCATTAGCGACCGACTAAAAACTTCCAGATAGTTGTAAAACCCATTCAAGGCAGTAGAGAACTTTTCACCGTCAGATAAAAAATCCGGATGCACTAAGGCTTTAAGCGTTAGCTCCCCATTCTGCTCCCCCAGTAGTAATTGCCCGCCGCGGGCAAAATGGCATCCTTCCATGATGGTCATTAAGATTTCATAAGCCCGCTGTTGTAATACCACCATGCTGTCAGCACCCAATTGCGCCCAGATCCATACATCATCGTCCTTGACGCTGATACAGATACTTGGCAATGCAAATAAATCCAGAACAATTGTTGAATGGCTATCTATTCCTCCGATGAGTGAAGGATCGCAACCACTTACTTCCAGTGCGGAACGAACTAATTCAGCGATATCCAAATGTTGCATAGATCTTTTCCTTAATTAAGCCCTTATATTGTTTTTATAACATTCACTGACTTGCTATCTGCTATCTCACCGAAAGATAAAACCTCCAGATCCGGAAAACGACCTTCAATCATTTTCTTAATAAATCGACGGACATCGACAGACGTAAGGAGGACAAGATCTTTATGTGCAATCAATAAATCATCCAACTTAAGTGTAATGAGATCCATCAAATTAGCGGAGGCTTCCGGGTCAAGGCTGAGGAAGGTACTGCCAGAGGTCTGACGGATCCCTTTGCGAATAACATCCTCAACTTCAGCAGATACCATTACTGCTCGTAATTCGCCGCCATTGGCGAATTTATGACAAATATAACGCGCCATTGCTCCACGAATATGCTCTACAAGGTTAATGACATCTTTTTCTCTTGGCGCCCACAATGCGAGCGCTTCCATAATTAATTTCATATTACGCACGGAAACACGTTCGCTTAATAAACGCTGCAAAACTTCAGATATACGTTGTACCGTGGCATGTCTGAGCACTTCTTTAAGTAAATCAGGAAATTTCGCTTCCAGTTGGTCCAGCATATGTTTTGTTTCCTGAATACCGAAATATTCATTGACGTTGCGCGCCAGCGTCACCGCCAGACAGTGGTAAAGCTCATCAAGCGCGTTCCGCAACACATAGCCAAGCTCCCGGAGTTTCTCCCCCTCTTCATGCGTTACCCAGAAATACTGACTGCTACCTTGCTGATGGATTGTTGGATTAATACCAAAGGACACGACTTCATCGGAATAATTTACCACTCGCATCAAATCAAAATAGACCGTAAATTGTTCAACACGGATCTCATTAATCAACAATACGATGCTGTTATCGTCCAGGCCCTCGCCATCGCGTAACAATACTTCCGGCAGGCGCACGCCATAATCAATAAAGAACTGACTACGTAGACGCTCCGCAAGTTGAGCTTTTTCCAGATCTTCACGCCGGCTCTTCGGCACAAGTAATATCAACGGTACGGTCTCTGTAGAGACTTTATCGAGATCGCCAATCAGTCCCAACGACGACCCTTCTTTTTCCTCAATACTAAGCGGCTGCTCGCCTTTGCTGGTTTTAGGTTTGGCGGCGCTACGTTTTGCTTCACGGAATTTAAAATAGAAGAGTACGCTTAAAACCACCGATAAAATAACAAATACCGGCAGCGGGAATCCCGGCAGAGTTCCCATTGAAATGGTCAAAATAGCCGTAACAACCAATACAAATGGGTTGTTCAACAGCTGCGTCATGATATTCCGCCCCATATTATCGCTATCGCCATTTACGCGAGTCACGATAAAACCGGCACTAATCGCAATCAACAATGCGGGGATCTGGGCGACAAGACCATCACCAATGGTCAGCATGGTATAAGTAGACAGAGCGGAGGACAAATCCATACCATGGCGGGTCATCCCCACCGAAATACCGCCAATAAAGTTCACAAAGATAATAATGATGCCGGCAATAGCGTCACCTTTGATAAACTTCATCGCACCGTCAAAGGAACCGTAAAGCTGGCTTTCCCTTTCCAGTACGCTTCGCCGTTCGCGCGCAGCATCCGCATCAATAATACCGGCCTTCAAATCGGCATCAATACTCATCTGTTTACCGGGCATACCATCCAGAGAAAATCGGGCCGCGACTTCCGCGACGCGTTCTGAACCTTTGGTAATAACGATAAACTGGACCACGGTGACAATAGAGAAGACAACAAAACCCACCGCCAGGCTATCGCCAATAACGAATTGCCCGAACGTGGCGATAATTTCACCGGCATCGGCTTCAATCAAGATAAGACGGCTGGTACTGATCGATAATGCCAGACGAAAGAGCGTGGTAATTAACAGTACCGCAGGAAACGTTGAAAAACTGAGGATTCTGTCAATGTAGAACGACCCCATAAACACCAATATCGCCAGTACGATATTCAGTGCGATCAGGAAATCAACCAGATAGGTAGGTAATGGAATGACGAACATAGAAATGATCATCACCATTAGTACCAGAATCAGTAATTCAGGTCGTAAACGAGCACTGTTAAGTAGAGAAAGCAGCACTATAGGTATCCTGTTAATATTAAATTAAGACAGCTTTTCAATAGTACGACGCTGTTCTGCCATTTCATGCTTGTAGGCAATATCGGTCATACTACGTAACGCCATTAACAATTCTTCCTGCCAATATTCTTCATAAAAGAGTGAAGAGGGTATGGCTTTACATACTTGATAAAATATCTGCAAAAAGGATGCATGTTCTTTATGACTAAGCAATAACGCATTCAAACCTATAATATCGGCTAACAGCGAATCCACTTCATGTGGCTGTTGCAATAGCGAAAGCATCAGTAGTAGCCACGACGACTCCTCCGCATTAAACGCTTTGGTAAACGAATACGACAACAATGTACTCACAAACAGTAGGTCAGCGGAGCGCAACATTTTAAGTTGCGTCAGGCGTCGTAAAAGCTGGCCAAACTCCAGGCGCGAACAACTGGCGTCATTCGCGTCAATATCGGTTAATAGCGAACCCTCAATAAAATCCAGTACCACCAGTCGACGTTGATAGCCATAACTGGCTATCCAGTCAGAGTAAATCTCCACTTCATGTGATTCACTCTGGATAAATTGCCGATAGCTGGCGCGCAATAAGCCTGGTTTTAACGATAATGTTTTCCCAAAAAGCCGGGCCTTCAACGCACAATTAATCCCTGCCTTGAGGGTCTTCGGATCGGTTTGCTCTTCAACGTGCTTAAGTAACGACTCCAGCTTTTTCCGCACGATCTCTTCCAGGTCTTTACGACGAAGCAATTCGCGTAACACAAGGACTAAATCACTGGGGTCAGGAAATAAGCTACGCGCCTGACGTAAAAAATCTTCTAACGCGCCGCCATGTACGCTAATTAGCTTTAAGATTTGCTTCGCCTTCGGTAAAGCCTCATCTTCCAGCACGCGTTCAAAACTGTTAGATAAATTACTGGATTTTTTTTCATAATCGCGACGGTTACGAAATTGCGCCAGCGCCGCTGACATTTCGTCCGTCGACTGGACAAATTTTTGTACTTCCGCCCCTGGAGACGAATCCTCTGCGGCCTGTTGTATTTCCGCCTGTTGCGCATCAGTATGCTGGGTCGCATCCTGATGAGATGTCTGCCGGGACAATATTCTGGAAAATGAAATACCGGAGGTTGAGCCAGGAATCATTTAATTGCCTCCTGACCTCTATCCAGATAAACACGAACCCATTTCTGTAACTTATCGTCCCCACTCCAGGCACCGCTTTGCTTCAGAATATTGTTTACCGATTCGCTGGCATCCGGCGTTAACGGGTCGACAATTTCTTTTGGTTCAATCATGAACACACGAACAACATTACTTTTATTCTTACTGGAATAGCGGAACAGGCTACCAATAAGCGGTAATTTGCCTAAAAACGGAATACTTTGGACAGTATCGGTATTTGCATCCCGTGTATAACCACCGACCAGCAAACTTTTTCCGTGCGGCACTCTCGCAATAGTGCTAATTAACGTTCGCCCGACTTCGGGTAACGCATCTACGGAGGTGGTAGTATCGGATTGCGGCGTCTTATCGTTGCCATCTTCAATGTCCAGCGACATTTCTATCTGACCATCTGCGGAAAAACGGGGCAGCACTCGGATCATTGTTCCGTATGTTACATGCTCAAGCGCCACATTACGTTCCCCAATCAGCTTGGTGTAAAACGTTCTGTTGTTATCAAAAATAGCGGGAACATTTTCCTGGGTCAGTAATACCGGGCGTGAAACCACCGTCGCCTGTTTCTTCTCTTCTAACGCATTGACCGCGGCGATGAATCGACTGCCATCGAGGGTACTTATTGAAGACTGGTTTAATGACACGCCAAGTTTGTCCCCAATAGTAATGCTGCCGCTCCATGAAGTGCCCAAACGCTCCAGATCGCTTTTATTAAGATCGACAATCCACAGGGATAATTCTACGTGACGTTTGGCGACATCCAGCGCTTTAACCAGCATTTCGATAAAATTCACCTGCTCAGCCGTTCCCTTTACTAACAAACTGTTGGTATCCGGATAGGCCACGATTTTAATATTGCCCGCCGCGGCATTTTGCTTTAAAGCTTCCTGCAGACTCATGCCACCGGCATAATTTGCTGCTTTACCTTTTTCTCCATTCGCTGAAAACGCTGGCATCGCCGGGGGTTCGCTACTGACAATATTACCTAAAGGTTGCTCTTCTCCCTGCAACAACCTTTCAATGGCCGTGGCAATACCGGGGATAACCATTTTCTGATCGCGCAGATTATAGGTACGATCGCCCACGAAGGTATTGTTCAGACGCATCACCCCTATTTTCTGACGTCCCAGCTCAATACCATCGTTTTGCTTGTCCATCATGGTGGCGGCGTTGACCACCATATCAACATAGACGGGTGGCCCTGAAACATAGAATGTTCCTTTACGGTTATCGCCACGTAGCGGGTAATTTTTGTTATATAAACCTGAGCGTTTTAGAAAATTGTTGAACTCATTGAGTGAGACGTTGCGTAAAGAAACCACGGCATTGCGCATTTCACTGGCGTCATAAATATAGATAGCCTGCCCATCGAAATACCAAATCAGCCCCAGTTGTAGGGAAAGCTTCTCCAGTAATGCGTTAGGATCGTGAAACTCAAAGTTGCCCGTAATTTTTTTTCGTGCCGCCATTTTGCTAACAATGACAGGCTCCTTTAGCTGTAGCGCCATGGCATCGAAAAATGTCCGCAGGCTATCGTCTTTCGCAACAAACCCACTTCCCGTTACAGGTATTTTTTCACTAGAATAACCAGGTGTAACCAGAACAAGCGCGGCACATGCCAGCACTCTGGCCAAAAGAATATGTGTCTTCATTTGTCTGCCAATTGAATAATATTTGATAATTTCCGCGGCGAAACGCCGATCAGCTCTTTGATCTCACTAGAAAAATGTGAAGGCGATGAGTAACCATGATTAACGGCTAATTGGGTGATGTTCTCGTGGCCTTCTACACTATTCAGCAGCGATTGCGCCATACGCCAGTTTCGTAATTCACTCTTCGCTTTTCCGCCCAACGCTCTGCTGCACAAACGACGAAAATGGGTATAAGAAACGCCATAGTCTTCTCCCAGCATTCTCATCGTGTTGCCGCTGGTTGACTGAGCGAGTAAATAGCCAACCAACCAGTAACTCTCGCTTTTTCGTAACAGCGCCAGTACCTTATTGAAGGCCGGAGAAGGCGTAATAATTTGCTGCAAAAACCAGTACTCGCAGCGTTTACGATCTTGCCAAATAGCGCGAAACTCAGGACTCAGCAAAACCCATTTATCGGATTCAGCATATGTCGTGTCCACTAATCCTGCGCCATCGATAAATGCCAGTAATTTGCTGAGTACTTCAATTTTTAACGGTCGAAAAACCAGGTCTCCTGATACTGGTGCGACAACGGCCTGCTCGCAAAAAAGCAGCGCGCCTTCCTGAATCAGGCAATTTTCATTGTGTCGGCTTTCAGAAAATGACATATGCAGCTTTTGCGCGGAACACGTCTGTATAAACCATGCTTCCGGGCTGCGGATTTTCCGCTTCTCTCCTTCTTTAAGTACTTCCTGCGTATTTAGCATAGTTGTCAGCACCAGTTAAAAATCATTTTAATATGTAAACAATACCGGGAGCGGGTGGCAAAATCCTGATGCAATCATTATGAAACTGATGCCGCCCGCTAATTAAATTGGCCAACTTGCACAGTGCTTGCTGATTTAAAATAGAAAATTAGCTCATAGTGTATAAATTCTGGCTTATTGTTCTGCAGCAGCAAAAATTCAGATATTGTCATCTGGATGGAGAATTAATTATTTATATCAGGAGTTTTTTTTGCTAGCATTCCTGAAACGCATTCGCCTCTTATCACTATTGTCAGATAACATTCTGACGGTTGTGTAAAAACATTGCGCCTCATTCTTCTGTAGTTGGAGTTAATATGAAAAAATTTTATAGCTGTCTTCCTGTCTTTTTACTGATCGGCTGTGCCCAGGTGCCCCTCCCTTCCTCCGTGAGCAAACCGGTACAGCAACCTGGCGCTCAGAAAGAGCAACTGGCCAACGCAAATAGTATTGATGAGTGTCAGTCTCTTCCGTATGTGCCGTCAGACCTTGCGAAGAATAAATCATTATCAAACCAGAACGCTGATAATTCCGCATCAAAAAATAGCGCAATCAGCTCAAGCATTTTTTGCGAAAAATATAAACAAACCAAAGAGCAGGCGCTCACCTTCTTCCAGGAACATCCACAATACATGCGTTCGAAAGAAGATGAAGAGCAACTCATGACCGAATTTAAAAAAGTTCTTCTTGAACCCGGAAGTAAGAATTTAAGCATATATCAGACGTTACTTGCTGCCCATGAAAGACTTCAAGCCTTATAAGGCCATATCACCGTTGGCTGAACTCATCATGATATAATTAAGACCATATTTTGCATTGCCACTTAATATCAATATAATTATTATAGCTATGGTCACTTTTACGGTTGGCCATTTGTCTCTTACGTTGCATTTATCAATCTGCTTTTTGATACAGCAGCACCTCGCTGCTGCTTTTTTTATTTGTGATAAAGAACTGCCTCCCAAACTCGGGAAAATAGCCGAAACTTATACTGACAAACTATCGTCTCGTATATCGCGATAAACTGACATCCCCCTCTTGCCCCACATGTTGGCATTCTTACGATACCCCATCCACTTTTCGCGGATAACGTTCTTTTGAACTTACCAAGCAATAGTGGACACACAACTAAGTGAGTAAACGCTCAAGCAAGAGGTGACTCACATGACAAAACCAGCATCAACCACCAATAAGCCACGCAAGCAGCACACGCCTGAAAGCCCTGAAACTGGCGGAACGCATTGGGGTGGCCGCTGCCACCCGCGAGCTTAACCTGTATAAATCACAGATCTACAGCTGGCGAAGCAAACAGCAAACTCAGCTCTCTTCTTCTGAACGTGAGCAGAAGATGTCCGCCGCTTAGGGTTGTGTCCCTATTACGCGGGTAGGATCAATCAAGCAGTTACGGCAAAAAAGAGAATCATGAATATATTTAGCAAACTCCCTGATGATACGTAATCAGTGAGATTAAAGTAATGCAATCGCGATAAACCGAAGTTAATCCCCTGTTTAAAGACAGTGAACGACCTTCTTGCCATGCCTGGACTATATCAGCCTCATATGTACACCTTGAAAGCGTACATATATGTATTATAATTGTACATATTGTTCATAAACAGGAGGATGAAAACCATGCCTCAGATAGCTATAGAATCTAACGAAAGGCTGTCGTTGCGTGTATCGACGGATGCCAAAAAGTTGATAGTCCGCGCTGCGGCAATCCAGCAAACCAACCTGACGGATTTTGTGGTCAGTAACGTACTACCTGTCGCACAGAAGATTGTTGATGCCGCCGAACGGGTATATCTGACGGAGCGCGATACTCAAATGATCATGGAAATTTTAGATAACCCGCCAGCGCCGAATGAAAAGCTTCTTGCCGCTGCTTTCGCCCTGCCGGACATGAAGAAATGATGTTTACAGACTGGCATGAGGCCGCGATAGGGAAAACCCACAATCGAATGAATTTTGATTGTGGGGATGCCGATCTGAACCAATTCCTGCAACGCCATGCACGACAAAATCATGAGAAAGGGACAACGAAAACCTATGTTGCGCTTGATAATTCGGATGTTACACGTATCCACGGCTTTTACTCAGTCAGTCCTGCATCACTGATATATGCACAGGTTCCCGGCGCAATCAGCAAAGGATTAGGGAGATACGATGTGCCAGTGTTTCGTCTGGGTCGTTTAGCCGTAGACAAATCTATGCAGGGGCAAGGGCTGGGAGCACAACTTTTGTTATCTGCCGGAAAGCGTTGCATACAGGCGGCTTTGCAGGTCGGTGGCGTAGCCCTACTTATTGATGCCAAAAATAAACAGGCCTGCGACTGGTACAAAGGATTTGGCGCAGTACCATTAAACGATCAACCCCTTTCCTTGTTGCTGTCGTTTAAAACGCTTTATGCTGCTTTATCTGCATCTGGTAGGTTATGACAACATGAGGCTTTGTTGAATAATTCAGAATCGGCCAACGATAAGGATACAGGACTCCCACCGGAGCACTCGTTATACGAGCCTGACGCTGGACGGCATTGCCAACAACGTCATCCGGTTCAGCGCTTTGACCATCGCCATCGCTTCACCCACCTGCGCGTCATAGTTCCGCAGGCTCAGATGGCCGCCCAGCAAGGTTTTGATACGGAACATCGCTGTTTCCACTACTGAACGACGGTGATAGCCCACTTTCTTTTCCAGACCTCATTGCTGCCGCTCCGATGTTGATTTTAAACTTTTGCTTTGCCATCGGAACCCGATGCTGAAACGACAGTAACGATTAGATCCGCCAATCTCCTGAAAGTTCTATTTATTCAACAAAGCCCCTTCGGGATAGAGTTTCCGCTGAATGGGAAAGTATGCCTTTGCAATTAATCAATAAAGTGTTGCGCAAGAAATCGTGCATCTTTCAAGCACATCGTCTACTTTAATTAACCAATTCATAAAATATATATTCTCTGTTCATTTCTAGCTTGTAGGCTATTTTAATAACTGTGTATTTTAAACAATAAAAATTAATATTACCCTACTTCTTTGTTATAATACCAGCCTCCAAAATTGTGCTATAAGAACATCATGGAATTAATCCGTTATGCTGACATCAACAGCGATCTCTATCGCCACATTTGGGTCGTTGGTGATATTCATGGATGTTACTCCTTATTGTTAACCAGACTGGCTCAATTAAATTTCTCTCCTGATACCGATCTCTTGATCTCCACTGGAGATAACATTGATCGAGGAAAAGAAAACCTTGAAACACTGAGACTGTTAAATACCCCATGGTTTATTTCTGTAGTGGGTAATCATGAAGCTATGGCGCTTGACGCTTTTGAAACACAGGATGGCAATTTCTGGTATGTAAACGGTGGTTACTGGTACGACTCGGTCACCGAAAAAGACAGGCAAGAAGCCACTGAGCTATTACTAACTTTTAAGCAGCGTCCTCACATCATAAAGGTTGAAACGTCCTCAAAGAAGTACGTGATTGCCCATGCCGATTATCCAGATGACAGCTACGATTATGGGAAGCAAGTTGATATTGATAGCGTTCTATGGTCACGCGATCGTCTGCTTGGTTCGTTACAGGGGAATATCCATCCAATACGCGGTGCGGATACTTTCATCTTCGGCCATATGATTGTTGACTACACAACAACATTCGCCAATCAAATCTACATTGACACAGGTTCTTTCTGTTCAGGCAATCTGTCTTTTTTTAAAATAAAGTAATCTGGAAATAGAATTATGTAATATACGCAACGATAGCGTTACTTTATTTTGTATTCTGAGGATATATATTCAAACATAGAATTCTATCATAGCATATTAACCCTCCCTGCATTATGGGCAATGATATAGCCTTCAATAAGTACCATTGCCCATTCGTAATAGCGTCTAAATTTCGCGTTTTTCTGCCCATTTCAGCATTAAGATCGCAGGCCAAAAAAACGAAGCCGTAATCCGACGCAGGTAGTTACCCGAGCGCCTGAGACGAGTAAAGATCGCACATCTCAAGATACCTATCGGAAGAAAGCGCAATAACCGTGGTGGCGAAATGGATCGGCTTGCCTTCATGCAACACAATCTTAATACCGGCGGCGGCCGGGATGAAGTTAATGCTCTGTGAATGCCAGGTGTTTTCGGCGATATTTGTCCAAGCCGCGAATTTGCCATTACAGAAGCGAATACCTTCACGACTGATGGTGACTGCCGGCTTTGCCGCGCTTAAAAATGAGCGAGCCAGGCGCACAATAAATAACAGACTGCCGCAACAAATAAGCCCCATAAAGACGGCACCGCCAGTTTTGGGCTCCTCGGGATCGGTGGCCATACTCACCGCCAGAGCAATAAAAACTCCCATCATACAAATCCAGAACACAATACCAACCAACGTTTTAGATCTGGAATAATAGATATTGAACTCCACAGGCATGTTTTGCTGGCTGGTTTTTGATACGTACAGTTCCATTGATTCATCCTTGTATAAAAATGTCGTCAGGCGGGTAAACGCTGGGAAAGAAAGTTGAGCAGCAGCGGCTCATTGACGATAGTGGAGCGGTCGATTTTGCAGATCCGGCCCGTAGCGGTGCTAATCATCAGATAGCTCATTGAACTGCCAGCCCCCTCCTCGCGCTGGGTGCGAATACTGGCGATCTGCGCATACGGCACCGCCCGGTTTTTGTGTTCAAGCCGATCCGCCAGCGCGGTCACTTTGCCGAATTTAAGACGTCCATCGGCGGCGAGGCGCGCCCCCAGCGCAGAACCGTGTCGCCGGACAAGTTCAGCAGCCAGTCGGTCGTAAATTCCGTTGCCATCGTTCCAGAAATCAAGGTAGATGACGTACTTCTTGCCGCCACTGTGGCGCAAGATGAGTTTGTCGGATTGGTGGAGCAGACGCATTGATTCAAGCGCATCGTAATGGATAACACGATGCCCGGCCTGCAACGCGGTTTCGGTTAACGTCATCCTGCGCGGCGTAAACAGAAACAGAACTGTGACGCTGAATTTCCAGATGATAAACAACAGGCCCACCAGTAGCGATATACCGGAAAGCCGATAATTCACGGTGGCTGTTGCTATGCTGAGAATAAAAAAACCGATCCCGATAGCAAACCATTTCAGCTCCGAAAGCGAAAGATGCCGGGTGTATTGACGACTTTCCATGATGGTATGGTATCCCTGATTTTACTGTCGGCGTATTACGTCAGGTTGAGTAAGGAAGCTATATCCGTTATGTTTTAGGTTATATACACTTCATCCTTCAGGCTGCCGGAGCAACTATTGTACGCTCCCGGAGATTAATGAGAGACATCCTGCCTCTCACCGAAGACCAACCACGAGCCTATACACCATTCGGTGTAAATGCCTTTCTCAGAAGTGAACGTCCAGGCGGCTACCGAACCCTAGCGTGATAATAAAGCGACTCGTTGTCATGAGCCAGTCCCTTAGCGACATTGTCCATTTTCGGATGTCGGCCTGAATTGCCAGTCACACGACCTTTTTCACTGACTCGTCCGTCGGAAACACCGTACGCTTTTGATAGCATGTTGGTTATCTATGCCGGAAATGCGGGTCTGGTTTTTCTTCAGCAGACGATCGAACGGGCTGAGATCTTCAGGTATTTTGAGATTTTGGCCAGTGCATTAGCCAGAGCCTGCAACTGTTTTTCGTCCATAAAGCAACCAGCTTTTAATGTTGAATCGAACATATCAAAATCAGGCAATTACACAATTTTAATTACAGTCTCATTTTGAGTTCGGAAGCATCCGCTCCCCTCTTAATTTTGTTGGGATTTCTCTTTGTTGCGAGCATGGTCTGAACTAATTGCCTGGCTACTTGCCTTGTTTCGTCAATATTTGGAAAATCGAACACATTTCCAACTTTTACTTTCAAGACAGAACTTGGCTTCCTACCCTCACTGACATTACGATCTGACGAGGCTACTCTTCGCTGGATTACGTAGGTTTTTTTCGTCAAACTGGCTTTTACCCCGAAACCAGCAGGAGCTTCTCTGTGGTCATCGAAAACAATGTAGAGTTTTTGAGCTGGGTTAGCTTCGAAAACGATTTTTCCAGAGCGACTGAGTGCAGACTTAACATTGATACTTAACTTGTTGATAATGAAAGGCTGGCTGAGAGTTGTTTTCAAAGTATCACCCCTGTTGTAGTCCAGGAATGATGAGAATGTAACCTGTCACATTTTAGGCTACAGGTGAGCTACAAATTTATGGGTTTATGTGAGTTTATAAGGGTTTTACCTGGGGCCACATGAGCACTTGAAAGAATAAAAAACGAGTAAAATCAATATGAATGAGTCATTTGATAAGGACTTCTCCAACCACACCCCCATGATGCAGCAGTATCTCAAGCTGAAAGCCCAGCATCCGGAGATCCTGCTCTTTTATCGTATGGGAGACTTTTACGAGCTGTTTTATGACGACGCAAAGCGTGCGTCGCAGTTGCTCGATATTTCGCTGACCAAACGCGGCGCATCGGCTGGCGAACCTATCCCTATGGCGGGTATCCCGCACCACGCCGTAGAAAACTACCTCGCGAAACTGGTCAATCAGGGCGAATCCGTCGCTATTTGCGAACAGATTGGCGATCCGGCCACCAGCAAAGGTCCCGTTGAACGTAAGGTCGTGCGTATCGTTACGCCTGGCACTATCAGCGATGAAGCCCTGTTACAGGAGCGTCAGGATAACCTGCTGGCGGCTATCTGGCAGGATGGTAAAGGCTACGGTTACGCCACGCTGGATATCAGCTCCGGGCGCTTTCGTCTGAGCGAACCCGCCGACCGTGAAACGATGGCCGCAGAGCTGCAGCGCACCAATCCCGCCGAACTGTTGTATGCCGAAGATTTTGCTGAAATGGCGTTAATAGAGGGACGCCGGGGTCTGCGCCGTCGCCCGTTGTGGGAGTTTGAGATTGATACCGCCCGCCAGCAGTTAAATCTGCAATTCGGTACGCGGGATCTGGTCGGTTTCGGCGTCGAAAATGCCTCGCGTGGATTATGTGCGGCAGGCTGCCTGTTACAGTACGTAAAAGATACCCAGCGCACCTCCCTGCCGCATATTCGTTCCATTACGATGGAACGCCAGCAGGACAGCATCATTATGGATGCCGCGACCCGCCGCAATCTGGAAATTACCCAGAACCTGGCCGGCGGTGTCGAAAATACCCTCGCCGCGGTGCTTGACTGTACCGTGACGCCTATGGGTAGCCGAATGCTTAAACGCTGGCTGCATATGCCGGTACGAAATACCGACATATTACGTGAGCGCCAGCAGACCATCGGCGCCTTGCAGGACACCGTCAGCGAACTGCAACCGGTGCTGCGTCAGGTCGGCGATCTGGAGCGTATCCTTGCGCGTCTGGCGCTGCGCACCGCGCGTCCGCGCGATCTCGCCCGAATGCGTCACGCCTTCCAGCAGCTGCCGGAATTGCACGCTCAGCTTGAAACCGTTGACAGCGCGCCGGTACAGGCGTTGCGTAAAAAAATGGGCGATTTCGCCGAGCTGCGCGACCTCCTGGAACGCGCCATTATTGACGCGCCGCCGGTACTGGTCCGCGACGGCGGCGTTATTGCGCCCGGCTACCATGAAGAGCTGGACGAATGGCGCGCGCTGGCGGATGGCGCCACCGATTATCTCGATCGTCTGGAAATTCGCGAACGCGAGCGTACCGGGCTGGATACGCTGAAAGTCGGCTATAACGCGGTACATGGTTATTACATTCAGATTAGCCGTGGTCAAAGCCATCTGGCGCCCATCAATTATGTGCGTCGCCAGACGCTGAAAAATGCCGAACGCTACATTATTCCTGAGCTAAAAGAGTATGAAGATAAAGTTCTGACCTCGAAAGGCAAAGCGCTGGCGCTGGAAAAACAGCTATATGACGAATTGTTTGATCTGCTGTTGCCGCATCTGGCCGATTTACAGCAGAGCGCCAACGCGCTGGCGGAACTGGATGTGCTGGTTAACCTGGCCGAACGCGCCTGGACGCTGAATTACACCTGCCCGACATTTACCGATAAACCCGGTATCCGTATTACCGAAGGTCGCCACCCGGTGGTTGAACAGGTACTGAATGAGCCGTTTATCGCTAACCCGCTCAATCTGTCGCCGCAGCGCCGGATGTTGATCATTACCGGCCCCAATATGGGCGGTAAAAGTACCTATATGCGACAAACGGCATTGATCGCCCTGCTGGCCTATATTGGCAGTTACGTTCCGGCGCAAAACGTGGAAATCGGCCCCATCGACCGTATTTTTACCCGCGTCGGCGCAGCGGACGACCTGGCTTCCGGGCGTTCGACCTTTATGGTGGAGATGACCGAAACCGCGAACATTCTGCATAATGCCACGGAAAACAGTCTGGTATTGATGGATGAAATCGGGCGCGGTACCTCTACGTATGACGGGCTGTCGTTGGCCTGGGCCTGCGCGGAGAATCTCGCGAATAAGATTAAAGCGTTAACGCTGTTCGCTACCCACTACTTCGAGCTGACCCAATTACCGGAGAAAATGGAAGGCGTGGCGAACGTCCACCTGGATGCGCTGGAACACGGCGATACTATCGCGTTTATGCACAGCGTGCAGGACGGCGCGGCAAGTAAGAGCTATGGCCTGGCGGTCGCGGCGCTTGCGGGCGTCCCTAAAGAAGTCATCAAACGCGCGCGCCAAAAACTCCGCGAGCTGGAGAGCATCTCGCCCAATGCGGCGGCAACGCAGGTGGACGGCACGCAAATGTCGTTGCTTGCCGCCCCGGAGGAGACATCGCCTGCCGTTGAAGCGCTGGAGAATCTCGATCCGGACTCCCTGACGCCACGCCAGGCGCTGGAGTGGATCTATCGGCTGAAAAGTCTGGTGTAAACGTGTCGGGCCCGATAGCGCCGCGTTATCGGGCCCACGCGCCGGCACAGGCTTTTCAGGCTGTGGCTGTCGTTTCATGTAAATGACGCCAGACTATCCGTCCTCTTTCCCTTTTTAAAATGACCGTCGACCAGCGTACCGTCTCAGCCTGGCCCGGCAGTTGCTGTCGCTCGCGATAACGCAGCGCGGCGCCTTCCGGCCACTCCGCCACAAGGTCAATGTGCTCAACCACGATAACCATCCCCGGGCGACACGCGCGCTGCGCCTGGAAAAAAGCGCCCAGCGCCGGATAATCCAGACAAATACCTCCTGGCGTTATCATCGTAAAATCAACAGCGAAACGCGCTATCAACGCCTCCAGGCTACCCATCCCCTTACTAAGCCAGTTCTCAATCGCCGCATGGGCGTGAATAATTTCTTCTTTATATGGATTCATGGTCTTTCCTTTTTCAGGCACAGAAGCGCCTGTCTATTGTTCAGACAGACAGCGTAAATAAGGGGCAGCAGGGTGATACCGGCGGCGGCAATAAAGGTCCAGCGATAAGCAACCTCAAGCGACATAACGCGCTGGAACGCATTTAACAGCAGCGTCAACAGCGTCGCGCCAAGGAAAAAGCTGATCTGACGATTAAGATTCCATAGCGCGCTGGCGTCAGGCATGTCCCGGCGAGCAATAGTCAGGAAAGCGCCACTCTGCGCGGTACTGCTGCACAAACTGCCGCCAGCGCCCACTCTTCACGGCGTTTCCCCAGCCATTTGATAAAGCTCCAGGCGATACGCTCCGCCGCGCCGGAAACCTCCAGCAAGCGCCCCATCATTACGCCGAGACCAATCACCAGGCCAATGCTGCCCAGCGTCGTACCGAATCCGCTGGTGATGACAGAGAGCGTTTTATCAATGCCCATTCCCCCCAACAGACCGGCGATGCAGGCCGCCGCCAGCATCGCGATCAGCGCATGAACACGGGTGCGTAACACCAGCCATACCAGCACGAAAACGGCAACGATCAGGCCAATAATTGGGGTCGGTAAACTTGTCATGACCTCCCCTCCATATCATCTTGTCGAAAGCGTTCAATAATGTCATCGAAGCGTTTATCGGCGACAAAACCTAACGCCAGCGCACGCTGGTTATCGATACGTCCCGGCCAGGAGGCGACAATTTTCTCGACGCCTTCATCGCGCTGATGCGTAACCCGATCGCGCGCCGCCTGGCCGCCCGCCTGACGCAACGTTTCCAGCATCTCGCCCACGGTTACGCTGATCCCGGGTAAGTTGATGCTGCTCGCCTCGCCAGGCGCGGGTAACGTTGCGGCCAGCGACAGGTTATGGATCACCGTCGCCGGGCTGGAAATCCACAGCCGCAAACTTTCCGACACCGGGCAGACGGTCGTCTCGCCCTGCAACGGTTCACGAATAATCGCGCTGACAAAAGAAGAAGCGGCGCGGTTTGGTTTACCCGGGCGAACACAGATCGTCGGCAAACTCAGCGCCAGCCCATCCACATAGCCTTTGCGGGTATAATCGTTGACCAACAGTTCACAGGCGGCTTTCTGCGCGCCATAAGACGAGCGCGGCGTGAGCGCGGTGGTATCGGTGACGCATTCCGGCAGCGTACCGCCATAAACGGCAAGCGAGCTGGAGAAGACAAAACGAATTTTCTGCGGTTGTCGACGACACGTCTCAAGTAACTGGCGTGTAAGATCCAGGTTAACTTTCCATCCCAGATCGAAATCGTCTTCCGCATGGCTGCTGACAATCGCAGCGAGATGATAAACAACAGAGGTATTAGCGGTAATCACATTCTCCAGCACGCCCGGCTGGGTTAAGTCAGCTTCCAGGCAGCGTAAACGAGGGGAATCTGATAACCGTGCAGGCATTTTTAAATCAACAAGAAGCAGTTCGTTAAACGCCAGCGATGAGTTTAATAAGGCGCTTGCGAGTTTCTGGCCTAAAAAGCCGCCCCCGCCGGTAATGATAATCTGCATCCGGATGTCCTCTTTATTGTTGTGTAGGGTAGTTCAGGGTTAGCGCCAGGCGTTAAACCAGCCAAGCCCGTCCTGAGTGGTATTCCGTGGTTGGTATTCGCAGCCTATCCAGCCGCGATAACCTACGTCATCGAACAGCCGGAACAGCCACGGGTAGTTGATCTCGCCATCATCCGGTTCATGTCTGTCCGGTAGCGAGGCGATTTGTACATGGGCATAGCGGCCCGCGTACTCGCGAATCAGGTGACTCAAATTGCCATCCACTTTTTGCGCGTGGAAAGTGTCGAGCTGGATGAACACATTCGGGCGGTCAACCTCTTCTGCGATGCCCAGCGCCTGATATTGGCTGGAAAAGAGGTAGCCGGGTTTAACGCCGGGACTCAGCGCTTCGATCAAAATACGTTTATCGTGGGCGGCAAACCGGTCGGCGGCATAACGCAAATTATCGATAAACGTGGCGCGATAACGTGCGCCATCAGCGCCATCCTGCACTACGCCCGCCATGATGTGAACCTGCTCGCATTCCAGCGCCAGAGCGTATTCCAGAGCCAGTTCAATATCGGCGCGCGCGTCGTGTTCGCGCCCCGGTAGCGCGGCACGTCCCCACTCGCCCGCCGCGGTATCGCCCGCCGAAGTATTAAACAGCGCCAGCGTCAGATCATGACGCGATAGCTGGGCTTTAATCTCGCTGGCGGCAAAGCCGTAGGGGAACAGAAACTCAACGGCCTGAAAACCGGCTTCGGCAGCGGCGGCAAAACGCTCGATAAACGGCACTTCGGTAAACATCATCGACAAATTGGCGGCAAAACGCGGCATCGGGTTATCTCCTTAACTGCGTAATTTCTTCGGTGGTTAAATAACGAATCGGGCGTTCGCCAAGGATAAAAATCAGCTTTGCCGTCTCTTCCAGCTCCTCGGTATTATTAGCGGCTTCCTGCAAATTCTCCCCGCACACGACCGGCCCATGATTAGCCAGTAAAAAGGCCTGATGCCGGGCCGCCAGCGCAGCCAAATCGCGGGCAATTCGGTCATCCCCCGGGCGATAGTAGGGAACCAGCGGAATGTCGCCCATCCGCATCACCACATAGGGGGTAAACGGGCGAATCACATTTTGCGGGTCCAGCCCTTCGAGACAGGAAAGCGCCGTTGACCAGGTGCTGTGCAGATGTACCACGGCCTTGCAGCAAGGGTTATTGCGATACAACGCCAGATGAAAACGCACCTCTTTAGACGGTTTATCGCCGCTGAGCCATTCGCCCTGCGGGTCCACTTTGGATAGCCGCTGCGGGTCGAGATTACCCAGACACGAACCGGTGGGCGTCGCCAGAATATTGCCGTCCGGCAGTAACAGCGAGAGGTTGCCTGCCGAGCCGGTGGCATAGCCGCGCTGGAAAAACGAGGCGGCTATCCTGACCATCTCTTCTCGCAAAGCGTGCTCTTCTTTTGCCAGTGTCGTCATACCTGAAACTCCCTTTGAGCGCGGATGAAAAAGGATTCATCGCCAAAATTACCTGACTTTAGCGCCAGCGAGACTGGCGCATGGAGCGCGTTGACCCACGGCACGCCGGGTGAAATGCACGGTCCGATGTGAAAACCGGTAATACCGAGGCTTTGCGTCACCACGCCCGAGGTTTCGCCGCCCGCCACAATAAACCGGGTGATACCGCCTTCCGCTAAGCGAGCAGCCAGCAGGGAAAAGAGCGCCTCTACCGCATGGCTGGCTTCGGTAGCGCCATATTGCTGCTGGATGGCGGCCAGCGCCTGCGTGGAGGCGGTGGCGCTAATCATTGGCGCCAGTTCGCTGTCCTGACTGAGCACCCACTGCGCCAGCGCTTCAGCGTAGGCCTCGCGCGTCTCGGATGACAGGCAGCGCGCCACATCAACGTCGCGTGTGGGAGCATGTTGTCGATAGAAAGCCACCTGCTGATTCGTCATTTGCGAACAGGAACCGGAAAGCACCACCGCGCGGCCGCTCAGCGGATAGCCTGCGGAACGGGCCTGAGAAACGCCGTGCTTCGCCCACTGACGCGCCAGCCCCATTGCCAGCCCAGAACCGCCGGTCACCAGCGGAGCATCACGCAAAACCTCGCCCTGGATTTCCAGGTGCCGCTCATTGAGCGCGTCAAGTACTGCGTAGCGATATCCTTCCTGCTGTAAACGCGACAGCGCCGCACGGGTCGCGGCAACGCCTTCATCAAGCGTCTGAGCCGGAATAACGCCGCAGCGCCCTTGCGCCTGCGCTTCCATCAGACGCGGCAGGTAGCTGTCGGTCATCGGATTGATTGGGTGGTGGCGCATACCGGACTCCGCCAGCAAGTGGTTCATGACAAACAGATAGCCCTGATAAACCGTGCGTCCGTTAACCGGCAGCGCGGGAGAAATCACGGTAAATGAGGTATCCATCGCCACCATCAGCGCATCGGTGACCGGGCCGATATTGCCTTCGGCGGTACTATCGAAAGTCGAGCAATATTTGAAATAGACTTGCTGGCAGCCCTGTTTTTTCAGCCATACCAGCGCCGCCAGCGATTGTTTTATCGCCTCTTGCGCCGGGCATGAGCGGGTTTTCAGGCTGATAACCACCGCGTCGCACCCTTCCGGTTGCGTCCCGGTTGGGACATCATTGATCTGCACTGTCGGCATCCCGTTTTCGACCAGAAAACTGGCGATGTCAGTCGCGCCGGTAAAATCGTCGGCAATGACGCCAATTTTTAACATGACGGCTCCTCAGGCGTGACGCCAGGCAGAGTAATCCCTGAGAAAATTTTGATCACAGCGCTGTCATCCTCTTTGCCATAACCGGCGTTACTGGCTCTGGTGAACATATTTAACGCCGTAGAGGCCAGCGGTAAGGGGAAGCGCAGCGCTTTCGCCGTGTCGGCAACCAGCCCCAAATCTTTGACAAAAATGTCGACGGCCGAACGCGGGGTATAGTCGCCGTCAACGACATGCTGCATACGGTTTTCGAACATCCAGGAGTTGCCGGCGGCATGGGTCACGACGTCATACATCACGTCCAGAGGAATACCAGCCCGCGCGGCCAGCGCCATCGCTTCGGCCGCCGCCGCAATATGCACGCCAGCCAGCAGCTGATGAATGATTTTGACGGTTGAGCCTGCGCCCGGCGTATCGCTGATGCGATAAACGTTGCTGGCAACGGCGTCCAGCACAGGCTTCAGGCGGGTAAACGCCGCCTCGCTCCCGGAGGCCATCACCGTCATTTCGCCCTGCGCCGCTTTTACCGCGCCGCCGGAAACAGGCGCATCCAGCATGTTAAGATTCAATGCCGTCAACGCCGCGGCGATCTCTTGCGCGTCGGCGCTTGAGATCGTAGACGAAACCATCACCGCGCTTCCGGGTTTCATCAGATGGGCGACGCCATCCTCACCGAATAACACCTGTCTGACCTGGGCGGCATTGACGACCAGAATGACTAACGCATCCACGACGCCGGCGAACTCCCTGGCGCTGGCGGCAGCCCCACAATCCCCTTCAGCGAGCAGATTCGCGCACGCTTGCGGGTTAAGATCGGCCCCCCATGTGGAAAGCCCGGCGCGCAGGCATGAACGCGCAGCGCCCATTCCCATTGAGCCAAGCCCCACAATGCCGACATGAAAATCAGCTCCTGTTGTCATTATCACTCCATGTTAATTTACGTGATATTATGTTTTGCTATGTGAATATAGGCGTTTTTGTAAACAATTGCGGTGAGTTGTTTCACAAAAAATAACAAAATATGTTATTTTTTGTGAAGGCAATCCTCATAGAACTTCACACGCTGTGACGAGAAATCGCGTAAAATCGCGACAGGACTAAAGAAAGGAGCAGACGTTGATACCTACTGAGCGTCGACAAATCATTCTTGATATGGTGGCGGAGAAAGGCATCGTCAGTATCGCTGAACTGACCGAGCGCATGCATGTATCCCACATGACTATCCGCCGTGATTTACAAAAACTGGAGCAGCAAGGCGCGGTAATCCAGGTCTCTGGCGGCGTGCAATCATCGACTCGCGTGGCGCACGAACCCTCGCATCAGATCAAAACCGAACTGGCGACGCCGCAGAAAGCGGCGATTGGCAAACTGGCCGCCAGCCTGGTACAGCCAGAAAGCTGTATCTACCTTGATGCAGGTACTACCACGCTGGCGATCGCCAGGCAGCTGGTTACGATGAATAAACTTACGGTGGTGACCAATGATTTCGTTATCGCCGATTACCTGATGGACAATAGCGATTGCACAATTATTCACACTGGCGGGGCGGTATGCCGGGAAAACCGGTCGTGCGTCGGTGAAGCCGCGGCGACGCTTTTGCGTGGGTTGATGATTGACCAGGCCTTTATTTCCGCCTCTTCCTGGAGCGTGCGCGGTATTTCAACGCCGGCAGAAGATAAAGTCACGGTGAAACGGGCCGTCGCCAGAGCCAGCCGCCAAAAAATTCTGGTGTGCGACGCGACCAAATACGGCCAGGTCGCTACATGGCTGGCGTTACCGCTGGCGGAATTCAACCAAATCGTCACCGATGACGGCCTGCCGGAAAGCGCAATTCGGGCGCTGGCCAAAGTGGATATCTCACTGCTGATGGCCAAACAATAGCAAAACGGCGCAAGCCGCTTACGTCATCATCTTGCGTACCAGTTGCGTAAACTGTTCGCGTTCTTCAGCGCTCAGTCGCCCCAAAAACTCATCGTCAACGCGATCCCCCAGTGGTATCGCGGCGGCGAGCAACGTTTGGCCCTGAACGGTGAGATAGACAAAACGCCGACGTTTATCCAGCGGATCGTTTTCTCGCTTCACCAGCCCACGATTTTCCATCCGGCTTAACATCTCCGCCAGCGTCGCTTTAGTGCTGACCGCCGCTTCGGTCAGATCGACCTGTTCAATACCCGGATGTTCAGCAATAACGCGCATCACCGCATATTGAGGTTTGGTGAGCTCCGGTAGTTCATGCTGCCAGCGTGCGGTATGTTGCTGAAAAAGTTGGCGTAACAGATGAAACGCGGTGTTTCGTAACTCCATGAGCGCTCCGGATAAATTAACTTTTTCTATCATAACGACTTATGCACGGTTTTTTAATGACGAATGCTTTAGCTAAACGTGCGCAGGCGTCGGGAGCGATCTTGTCGCAAAGGCCGTGTGGGCGTATTTTGATCAAAATGTTCGTATACGAACGATATTTGAGGTAAGAAATGAGATTGATTGTGGGGATGACCGGTGCGACCGGCGCGCCGCTTGGCGTCGAGCTACTCCAGGCATTGCGGGCGATACCTGATGTTGAAACGCATCTGGTAATGTCAAAGTGGGCGAAAACCACTATTGAACTAGAGACGCCCTACACGCCCGCTGAGGTAGCCGCCCTGGCAGATTATTGTCATAGCCCGGCCGATCAGGCGGCGACCATTTCCTCCGGCTCATTTCGTACCGACGGCATGATTATTATCCCCTGCAGTATGAAAACACTGGCGGGGGTTCGCGCCGGCTATGCCGAGGGGCTGGTGGGACGCGCTGCCGATGTCGTGTTGAAAGAGGGTCGCAAGCTGGTGCTTGTGCCGCGGGAAATGCCGCTCAGCACGATTCATCTGGAAAACATGCTAGCGCTTTCTCGTATGGGGGTGGCGATAGTGCCGCCCATGCCCGCCTTCTACAACCTGCCGCAAACCGTTGACGATATTATCCAGCACATCGTAGCGCGCGTTCTCGACCAGTTTGGTCTGGAGCATACGCGCACGCGCCGCTGGCAAGGACTGCGACAGGCAGCAAATTTTTCACAGGAGAATGGATAATGGCATTTGATGATTTGCGCAGTTTTTTACATGCGCTGGATCAGCAGGGACAACTGCTGAAAATCAGCGAGGAAGTGAATGCGGAGCCGGATCTCGCCGCCGCTGCCAACGCAACGGGACGCATCGGCGATGGCGCGCCCGCGCTGTGGTTTGACAATATTCGTGGTTTTACCGACGCCCGCGTGGCGATGAATACCATCGGTTCCTGGCAGAACCATGCCATCTCACTGGGTTTGCCGCCTAACACGCCGGTTAAAAAACAGATCGATGAATTTATTCGCCGCTGGGACAATTTTCCGGTAGCGCCGGAACGACGGGCGAATCCGGGCTGGGCGGAAAATACCGTCGACGGCGACGCAATCAACCTGTTTGATATCCTGCCGCTGTTTCGTCTGAACGACGGCGACGGCGGATTCTATCTGGATAAAGCCTGTGTGGTATCACGCGATCCGCTCGATCCCGATAACTTCGGCAAGCAGAATGTCGGCATCTACCGCATGGAAGTTAAAGGCAAGCGTAAGCTGGGTCTGCAACCAGTGCCGATGCATGATATCGCATTGCACCTGCACAAAGCTGAAGAGCGCGGGGAAGATCTGCCGATTGCGATCACGTTGGGTAACGATCCGATCATTACCCTGATGGGCGCAACGCCGCTGAAATACGATCAGTCAGAGTATGAAATGGCAGGCGCGCTGCGTGAAAGCCCCTATCCTATCGCCACCGCGCCGCTGACCGGTTTTGATGTGCCGTGGGGATCTGAAGTCATTCTTGAAGGGGTCATCGAAAGCCGTAAACGTGAAATTGAAGGACCGTTCGGCGAATTTACCGGCCACTATTCCGGCGGTCGCAACATGACCGTGGTGCGTATCGATAAGGTCTCTTACCGCAGCAAACCCATTTTTGAATCGCTCTATTTGGGGATGCCGTGGACGGAAATCGACTACCTGATGGGGCCGGCGACCTGCGTGCCACTGTATCAACAGCTGAAAGCCGAATTTCCGGAAGTGCAGGCGGTAAACGCCATGTACACCCACGGCTTGCTGGCCATCATCTCGACCAAAAAACGCTACGGCGGCTTTGCCCGTGCGGTGGGCCTGCGAGCGATGACGACGCCGCACGGTCTGGGATATGTGAAGATGGTGATCATGGTCGATGAAGATGTCGATCCATTCAATCTGCCACAGGTGATGTGGGCGTTGTCGTCGAAAGTGAATCCGGCAGGCGATCTGGTACAGCTACCGAATATGTCCGTCCTGGAACTGGACCCGGGCTCAAGCCCGGCGGGGATTACCGACAAGCTGATCATTGACGCCACCACGCCGGTTGCGCCAGATAACCGTGGTCACTATAGCCAGCCGGTTGTTGATTTACCGGAAACTAAAGCCTGGGCTGAAAAGCTGACCGCCATGCTGGCCAACCGTAAATAAGGAGTAACCGATGATTTGTCCACGCTGTGCCGATGCACATATTGAACTCATGGCGACTTCTCCGGTAAAAGGAGTCTGGACGGTATATCAGTGTCAGCATTGTCTGTATACCTGGCGCGATACCGAACCGTTACGCCGTACCAGCCGCGAACACTATCCACAAGCGTTTCGCATGACGCAAAAAGATATTGATGACGCGCCAATGGTGCCGAGTATCCCGCCGCTGCTGGCAGAAGACAAACGGTAAAAAAAAGGCCAGTCTGTCGACTGGCCTTTTTTTGACAAGGGTACTTACTCGCGGAACAGCGCTTCGATATTCAGCCCCTGCGTCTGCAGAATTTCGCGCAGACGGCGCAGGCCTTCAACCTGAATCTGACGAACACGCTCACGCGTAAGACCGATTTCACGGCCTACATCTTCCAGTGTCGCAGCTTCATATCCCAGCAGACCGAAACGGCGCGCCAGCACTTCACGCTGTTTGGCGTTCAGTTCGAACAACCATTTGACGATGCTCTGTTTCATATCGTCATCTTGCGTGGTGTCTTCCGGACCGTTCTCTTTTTCATCGGCCAGGATGTCCAGCAACGCTTTTTCGGAATCACCGCCCAGCGGGGTGTCTACCGAGGTAATGCGCTCGTTGAGACGAAGCATACGGCTGACGTCATCAACCGGTTTATCCAGTTGCTCTGCAATTTCTTCCGCACTCGGTTCGTGGTCCAGTTTATGCGACAACTCACGTGCGGTGCGCAGGTATACGTTCAGCTCTTTAACAATGTGAATCGGCAAGCGAATCGTACGGGTTTGGTTCATAATCGCCCGTTCGATTGTCTGGCGAATCCACCAGGTTGCGTATGTTGAGAAGCGGAACCCGCGTTCCGGGTCAAACTTCTCGACTGCACGGATAAGCCCCAGATTGCCCTCTTCAATCAGGTCCAGCAACGCCAGTCCACGATTGCCATAACGGCGGGCAATTTTTACCACCAGACGCAGGTTACTCTCAATCATGCGACGGCGAGAAGCGACATCTCCACGCAGTGCGCGACGCGCAAAATAGACTTCTTCTTCGGCTGTTAACAGTGGTGAATACCCAATCTCACCAAGGTAAAGCTGAGTCGCGTCCAACACACGCTGTGTGGCCCCTTGCGATAACAGCTCTTCTTCAGCCAGGTCGTTATCACTGGGTTCCTCTTCACTCAAGGCTTTTTCGTCAAAAGCCTCTACTCCGTTCTCATCAAATTCCGCGTCTTCATTTAAATCATGAACTTTCAGCGTATTCTGACTCATAAGGTGGCTCCTACCCGTGATCCCTTGACGGAACTAGCAAGTCAAAGCCTGGTTCCGCCGCTTTATCGCTGCGGTAAATAACGCAGCGGGTTTACGGATTTCCCCTTGTAACGAATCTCAAAATGCAAGCGTGTAGAGCTGGTGCCGGTGCTACCCATAGTAGCGATTTTTTGCCCCGCCTTAACTTCCTGTTGTTCCCGGACCAGCATCGTATCATTATGGGCGTAGGCACTCAGGTAATCATCGTTATGTTTGATGATAATAAGATTACCGTAACCACGCAGTGCGTTACCGGCATATACGACGCGCCCATCAGCGGTTGCGACGATAGCCTGTCCCTTACTGCCTGCAATGTCGATCCCTTTATTGCCCCCTTCGGAAGCGCCAAAGTTTTCGATCACTTTGCCATCCGTCGGCCAGCGCCATGCGGAAATCGGCGCGCTGGTTGACGTACTGCTTGCATTTGGTTCGGTCGTGCTTACCGTTGGTGCCGTTACAGGCGCTGTGACAACCGTCCCAGCAGGCTTGTTGTTTGGCAACATTTTGTTAGCACTTTGTTCACCTGAGCCCTCAGAATACGTAATTGTTGGTTGAGACGCAACTGCAACGGTGGAATTTTGTGCAGACCTAGTCACAACTCCTTGCTGTGCTGCATCCGCCTGGGTGATCGCATTTCCGCCAGTAATTGGCGTACCGGATGCGTTACCAACTTGCAAAGTTTGCCCTACATTCAGGCTATACGGGGCAGAAATACTGTTTCTCTGGGCCAGATCGCGGAAATCGTTCCCGGTAATCCAGGCGATGTAAAAAAGCGTATCACCCTTTTTCACGGTGTAAGTACTGCCACCCGTATAGCTACCTTTCGGAATATTCCCATACTGGCGATTGTATACAATTCGCCCATTTTCCATCTGCACGGGTTGTTCCGTGACCGGTTGAGTTTGCATGGGCTGCGTTACAGGACGCTGAACGGGTTGAATTTGCGGCGCTTGTTGCGGCGTTTGTTGCGTCGTCGCGCCCATTTTTGGCGGCGGTGTGATCAACATCCCGGAATTGGTATTTGATGACGACCCACTGTCCACAGACGTGACCGGCGCCGGAGGGTTTGACGAACTGGTACAACCTGCCAGCCATAGTGAAACCAGTGATAGTGCCGCAATGCGACTAACGGTGAATTTTGGGCTTCCCGCGCTCATTTATCCCCCAGTAAAAAATTTGGTTAACAACCAGTGACGTAAGAACCGTGCAACGCATTAAGTGAACACGGGAGAATGTGTTCACGATACGCTTAACCCACCGGGAATAACCAGGAAAACTCCAGGTATTCGTTTCGGCTTCATCAGGCGTAAGAGTGGGTGTTTGCAGGGCAAACTAGGCCAGCTCTCCCTTGACTAACGGGACGAAGCGAACGGCCTCCACGGTATCGATAATAAATTCGCCGCCCCGGCGACGCACGCGTTTCAAAAACTGCTGCTCATCGCCCACGGGCAGAACAAGAATGCCGCCTTCATCCAACTGTGCCATGAGCGCGGTAGGAATTTCCGGTGGCGCGGCCGTCACAATGATAGCGTCAAACGGCGCACGCGCCTGCCAGCCTTGCCAGCCATCGCCATGACGGGTAGAAACATTATGTAAATCGAGCTGCTTCAGGCGGCGGCGCGCCTGCCATTGCAGCCCCTTAATCCGCTCAACGGAGCAAACGTGATGTACCAGATGCGCCAGAATCGCCGTCTGATAGCCGGAACCGGTGCCAATTTCCAACACCCTGGATTGCGGCGTCAGTTCGAGCAGTTCCGTCATTCGCGCCACCATGTAGGGCTGCGAAATCGTCTGACCCTGGCCTATCGGCAAAGCGATATTTTCCCAGGCCTTATGTTCAAACGCTTCATCAATAAATTTCTCGCGCGGCACTGCGGCAAGCGCATTAAGCACCTGCTCATCTCTGATGCCCTGCGCGCGCAATTGTTCAAGAAGAGCCTGTACACGTCCACTTACCATTGCGTGCCAACTCCCACGCTGTCTAACCAGTCTGAAACCACATCATGCGCGCTGTGCGCGGTTAAATCCACATGCAACGGCGTGACGGAGACGTAGCCTTCATCCACCGCCGCGAAATCGGTATCCGGCCCGGCATCGTATTTATCGCCCGGCGGGCCAATCCAGTACAATGTATTACCGCGCGGATCTTCCTGCGGGATTACTTTATCCGCTGGATGGCGGCTACCACAGCGAGTCACGCGGATGCCTTTAACCTGCGCTAACGGTAGATCCGGGACATTCACGTTGAGAATACGCCCGGTACGCAACGGCTCCCGGCTTAACCCTCGCAAAAGCGCGCAAGTCACGGCCGCAGCCGTATCATAATGTTGATAGCCGTTAAGGGAGACCGCTAATGCCGGAAAGCCGAGATGACGACCTTCCATCGCCGCGGCGACAGTACCGGAATAGATCACATCATCGCCCAGATTCGGACCCGCGTTAATACCGGAAACGACAATATCCGGACGCGGACGCATTAAGGCATTAACGCCCAGATAGACGCAATCGGTCGGCGTCCCCATCTGTACGGCGATATCGCCATTATCAAAGGTAAAAGTACGAAGCGAAGATTCCAGCGTGAGGGAATTAGACGCGCCGCTGCGGTTACGATCCGGGGCTACGACCTGTACATCAGCAAACTCACGCAGCGCTTTCGCCAGCGTTTGTATACCGGGCGCGTGAACCCCGTCATCGTTACTCAGCAATATGCGCATAATCACCCATTGTGTTGATCAGTTCCCTTACTACGCTGGTGGCAAAACTGCCTGCGGGCAGCCAGAAACGTAACTCGACGGTAACGTCATCCCACCAGTTCCAGCTTAATTGTTGCGGATAAAGCAGCATCGCTCTGCGCGACGCCTCTACTTTTTCGCGCAGCAACAGCGATTGCAACACCGCTTCCTGGGCAATGGCATCTTGCTCAAACGCCAGCGCCGCACGCTGTGTTCCCCACTCTCCGCTGCCCGGCAACGACGCTGTAATCATCAGCTCTTTTTCGTCTACCCGGCGCTGCAATTCAGGCAGTTCTTCAGATGTCGCGACGAACCAGCTTCCACGCCCCGCTAATTGTAGCGCATCGCCGTCAACAACTTGATTAAAGTCTGGTTTCTTCAGCCGCTGGTGAACAATTTGATTAAACAACGCGCTACGCGCCGCCGACAACCAAAAACTGCGTTTATTGCGATCGCGCACCGGCGCGTTACTTTGCGCCCAGCGCAGCGCGCCCTGCAAGTTGCTGCCGCCAATGCCGAATCGCTGTGCGCCGAAATAGTTCGGCACGCCGCCATCGCGAATCGCCTGCAATCGTGTTTCGACATCGCGGCGATCGCTTATTTCACGCAACACCAGCGTAAAGGCATTGCCTTTCAGCGCGCCTAAACGCAGCTTACGCTTGTGACGCGCGTATTCCAGCACTTTACAACCTTCCAGCTGAAAGGCGCTGAAATCGGGCATCTCTTTCCCCGGCACGCGCGCGCACAGCCACTGCTCGGTAACGGCGTGTTTATCTTTTTGCCCGTCAAAGCTCACTTCGCGAGCGTGAATTTTCAGGAATTTCGCCAGCGCGTCAGCGACAAAACGGGTATTGCAACCGTTTTTCAAAATACGCAGCAGAATGTGCTCGCCTTCACCATCTGGCGTAAAGCCTAAATCTTCAACCACCACAAAATCTTCCGGATTCGCTTTCAGCAATCCGCTACCTTGTGGTTTTCCGTGCAGCCAGGTGAGATTGTCAAACTCTGTCATTTCGCCGCCTTCATCAGCAACGCGACCGCTTCGCAGGCAATGCCTTCTCCGCGTCCGGTAAATCCGAGCTTTTCCGTCGTCGTCGCCTTCACGTTAACATCATCCATATGGCAGCCGAGATCTTCGGCGATAAAGACGCGCATTTGCGGAATATGCGGCAGCATTTTCGGCGCCTGCGCAATAATGGTGACATCTACGTTGCCGAGGGTGTACCCCTTCGCCTGAATACGACGCCAGGCTTCACGCAGTAGTTCGCGGCTATCCGCTCCCTTAAATGCCGGATCGGTATCCGGGAAGAGCTTGCCGATATCGCCAAGCGCCGCCGCACCCAGCAGCGCATCGGTCAGCGCATGTAACGCCACATCGCCATCGGAATGCGCCAATAGCCCTTTTTCATAAGAGATACGCACGCCGCCAATAATAATCGGCCCTTCTCCGCCAAACGCGTGTACGTCAAAACCGTGTCCAATTCGCATTATGCTTTCTCCTGGTGGATGGTTCGGGTCAGATAAAATTCCGCCAGCGCCAGATCTTCCGGACGGGTGACCTTGATGTTATCCGCGCGACCTTCTACCAGCGCCGGATGAAAACCACAATATTCCAGCGCTGACGCTTCGTCGGTGATGGTCGCGCCTTCATTCAGCGCACGCGTCAGACAATCGTGCAAGAGTTCGCGGGGGAAAAACTGCGGGGTGAGCGCGTGCCATAAATCGGCGCGCTCTACGGTATGGGCAATAGCGTTCTTCCCCGGTTCGCCGCGTTTCATGGTGTCGCGCACCGGACTGGCGAGGATACCGCCGACCCGGCTGTTTTCGCTGATGGTCAGCAACCGCGCAAGGTCATCCTGATGCAAACAGGGTCTTGCCGCGTCGTGCACCAGCACCCACTGCGCCTTTGCAACGGCCTGCAACCCGGCCAAAACAGAATCAGCGCGTTCGTTGCCGCCATCCACAACGGTGATTTGCGGATGATTCGCCAGCGGAAGTTGGGCAAAGCGATGATCTCCAGGGCTGATAGCAATAACAACGCGTGTCACCCGAGGATGCGCCAGCAGCGCATGAACTGAGTGCTCCAGAATGGTTTTATTACCGATTGAGAGATACTGCTTAGGACATTCTGTTTGCATTCGGCGGCCAAATCCGGCCGCCGGCACCACGGCGCAAACGTCCAATAAAGTGGCTGCCATGTTAAATCCCTGGATGGTTTATCGATGAGTTTGCCCCGCCGTTGCCGCGCGTTTTGAGGCGTCAGGCACCAGACGATAGAAGGTTTCGCCCGGTTTGGTCATGCTAAGTTCGTTGCGCGCGCGCTCCTCAATCGCTTCCTGGCCGCCATTGAGATCGTCAATTTCGGCAAAAAGCTGATCGTTACGCGCTTTAAGTTTGGCGTTTGTCGCCTGCTGCGCGACCACATCATCGTTGACGCGGCTATAGTCATGTATGCCGTTCTTACCGAACCACAGCGAGTACTGTAGCCAGACCAGTAAAGCCAGCAACAGCAGCGTTAGTTTACCCATCCTGCCCCCTGAAAAACGGCATCATCATCCCATAACGTCCTCTGTGACTCCACATTCAGGACGGGATTGCCGCGACAACGCCGGCAAATGTACCACATTTGCCGGATGTTACGTATACCCGAGTAAGGAGAACATAATCTCATTGTTGGTTACGGTTTGAATTATGACCGGAGGCGCAGTGATAACCCGTCTACCCTAATAGCCATATAAATAACGCGCCGAACAGCGCGCCTACGGCCAGTAGAGTAAACATAATGCTAAAAAGTATTTTGCCCTTTACCAGCAGATGCAACGCAATGCCGATAATCACCGATACCGGCATTAACGCGAGGAAAAAGGGCCAGGTATAGAGGAAAAAAAACAGCGTGTTAGGGCCATAAAGCAGAAAAGGGATCCCCAACGCCAGCAGCCATGACACAAAGCCGACCACCGCCCCCGGAAATGCACTGGTGGCGTCATCGTCGACCATGAAGGCGTCTGACCTTGTGAAAGTAATGTTATGGCTATTACGCATATTAAATCCTGTAACCTTGACCATACCGGGCATACAAGCCCGGTGGTGTCTCAGGATCTGATAATATCGCGCCGTCTCAGCAGGTCTAATAATTGGGAAACCAAATTTGTTACTAATTGTTCACCATTAAGATGAACCTGTGGCGAGTCAGGCGCTTCGTAAATGGCGTCGATGCCGGTAAAGTTACGCAACTCGCCCGCACGCGCTTTTTTATACAACCCTTTAGGATCGCGCTGTTCACAGATAGCCAGCGGCGTATTGACATAAATCTCGATAAAACGATCGTGGCCGACGCGCTCTTTTACCAGTTGCCGCTCGGCGCGGTGCGGAGAAATAAATGCCGTCAAAACAATCAGGCCGGCGTCCGCCATCAGGCTGGCCACTTCGCCTACCCGCCGGATATTCTCCTGGCGATCGGCATCGCTAAAGCCTAAATCACGGCACAAACCGTAGCGCACATTATCGCCATCCAACAAGTAGGTACTGACGCCACGCTGATGTAACGCCTCTTCCAGCGCGCCGGCCACCGTTGATTTTCCCGAACCGGAGAGTCCGGTAAACCACAGCACCACGCCACGGTGGCCGTGGAGCTGTTCACGGGCGGCGACAGTAACGGGATGAGAGTGCCAGACCACGTTCTCATCATGCAGCGCCATGTTTATCTCCCAGCAAATCTCGGGCGTCCCAGTGCGGAAAATGACGGCGTACCAGCGCATTCAGCTCCAGCTCAAACGCACTGTATTCCACGGGCGGCGTCGCTCCGCGTTCGTCCAGTTCCCGCACCATGCCAGCGCCCACGGTAACGTTAGAAAGTCGGTCGATAAAAATCAGCCCGCCCGTCACCGGATTTTGCTGATAAATATCCAGCGCGAGCGGCTCATCGAATGTCATCTCCACCAGACCAATACCGTTTAACGGCAGGCTCTCGACGTCTCGTTGGGTCAGATTGTTGATATCAATCTGATAGCGAATAGCCTCGATACGCGCGCGGGTTTTCTTACCCGCAAGTTTAACGTCGTAGCTTTGGCCCGGCGCCAGCGGCTGTTCCGCCATCCATACCACGTCGATCGCGGCGTGCCGCGCAGGTGCCAGCGTCTCGTTTGCCGCCAGCAGCAGATCGCCGCGGCTAATATCAATGTCGTCGTTGAGTACCAGGGTAATGGCTTCGCCCGCACAGGCTTCTTCTTTATCGCCATCAAAAGTGACGATACGCGCCACGCTGGATTCCACGCCGGACGGCAGCACTTTAATGCGCTCTCCGACTTTGACGCTACCAGACGCCAGAGTGCCGGCATACCCCCGAAAATCAAGATTCGGGCGATTAACGTATTGTACCGGAAAGCGCATCGGCTGACGGTCTACCGCACGCTGTATGTCTACCGTTTCCAGGACTTCCAGCAGCGTCGGACCGCTGTACCAGCGCATATTCGCGCTCTGCGCGGCGACATTATCCCCTTCCAGCGCCGAAAGCGGGACAAAGCGAATGTCCAAATCGCCCGGCAACTGTTCAGCAAAGGTCAGGTAATCTTCGCGAATACGGGCGAAGGTCTCTTCGCAGTAGTCAACGAGATCCATTTTGTTGATTGCCACCACCAGGTGTTTGATCCCCAACAGAGTGGAGATAAAGCTATGGCGACGCGTCTGATCCAGCACGCCTTTACGCGCGTCGATCAGTAGGATCGCCAGATCGCAGGTGGACGCCCCGGTCGCCATATTACGGGTATATTGTTCATGGCCCGGCGTGTCGGCGATAATAAATTTTCGTTTTTCCGTGGAGAAATAGCGGTACGCGACGTCAATAGTAATGCCCTGCTCACGCTCGGCCTGCAGCCCATCTACCAGCAGCGCCAGATCGAGTTTTTCTCCCTGCGTGCCATGACGTTTACTGTCATTATGCAGAGAAGAGAGCTGATCTTCATAAATTTGCAGAGTATCGTGCAGCAAACGACCTATCAGCGTACTTTTACCGTCATCAACGCTGCCACAGGTTAAAAAACGCAGCAGGCTTTTGTGCTGTTGGGCAATCATCCAGGCTTCGACGCCGCCTTCATTGGCGATTTGTTGTGCAAGTATGGTGTTCATGGCGGCTCCTTAGAAATACCCCTGACGTTTTTTAAGCTCCATCGACCCCGCCTGATCGCGGTCAATCATCCTCCCCTGGCGCTCGCTGGTGGTAGAAACCAGCATCTCTTCGATAATTTCCGGCAGCGTTTGCGCGTGGGATTCCACCGCCCCGGTGAGCGGCCAACAGCCAAGTGTACGGAAGCGCACCATCTTTTTTTGATGACTTCGCCAGGCTAGAGATCGATACGATCGTCATCCACCATCATCAACATGCCGTCACGTTCCAGAACCGGGCGTTCAGCAGCCAAATACAGCGGCACGATGTCGATGTTTTCCAGCCAGATGTATTGCCAGATATCCTGCTCTGTCCAGTTGGAGAGCGGGAAGACGCGTATACTTTCACCTTTATTAATCTGACCGTTATAGTTACGCCACAACTCTGGACGCTGATTTTTCGGGTCCCAGCGATGGAAACGGTCACGAAAGGAGTAAATACGTTCTTTCGCACGGGATTTTTCCTCATCGCGCCGTGCGCCGCCGAACGCGGCATCAAAACCGTACTTATTCAGCGCCTGCTTTAACCCTTCGGTTTTCATAATGTCGGTGTGTTTAGCGCTACCGTGAACGAACGGATTGATGCCCATCGCCACGCCTTCCGGATTTTTATGTACCAGCAACTCGCAGCCATATGCGTTGGCGGTACGATCGCGAAAGGCGTACATCTCACGGAATTTCCAACCGGTATCAACGTGCAATAGCGGGAACGGCAACGTACCCGGATAAAACGCCTTACGCGCCAGATGCAGCATGACGCTGGAGTCTTTACCAATGGAGTACAGCATGACCGGATTAGCGAATTCCGCTGCCACTTCACGGATAATGTGGATACTTTCCGCCTCCAGTTGCCGCAGGTGGGTGAGTCGTTTTTGATCCATAACCGTTCCTTTGCAATACCGTTTTTTGCTAAACATTTCGATTACACGACTATAGGGAGCGCAGGAGAGTGAATGAAATGACGAATTGGAATGAGTAGTTCCTCAAAGGAATAACGCGGCCCAAAAACCAATATCAAAAAATGCTTAACGTACCGGATTGCCAGCATTTAGGAGCAAATGAAATTGTATTAACACGATCGCGGTTTCATACTAGCCACGTAAAATTTTGTTCTGTATTTAAGGACTCATTATGTTTTCCGCAACGCGCCGCTTTGCCGTCATTCTGGCGCTCGGCGTAGGCTTTATCCTTCCTGCACAAGCAGCATCACCAGGGCCTGGTGAAATAGCGAATACTCAGGCACGACATATCGCCACCTTTTTTCCCGGGAGAATGACTGACTCCCCCGCCGAGATGTTGTCTGCCGATTATTTACGCCAACAATTTACCCAGATGGGATATCAAAGCGATATTCGAACGTTTAATAGCCTATTTATTTATACCACGAAGGATAATCGCAAAAACTGGCATAACGTGACGGGCAGTACGGTCATCGCCGCCCATGAAGGGCGCGTTCCGCAACAGATCATCATTATGGCGCATCTGGATACGTACGCTCCGCAGAGCGACGCTGATGTCGATGCCAATCTGGGCGGTTTAACGTTACAGGGAATGGATGATAATGCCGCGGGATTAGGCGTTATGCTGGAACTGGCGGCGCGTCTGAAAGATATACCGACCCATTACGGGATTCGTTTTATCGCCACCAGCGGGGAAGAAGAGGGAAAGCTAGGCGCGGAAAATTTACTCAAACGAATGAGTGACGCTGAGAAGAAAAATACGCTGCTGGTGATTAATCTCGATAACCTGATTGTTGGCGACAAGCTCTATTTTAATAGCGGGAAAAATACGCCGGAAGCGGTGCGTACACTGACCTGCGATCGGGCATTAGCGATTGCGCGCCGTTATGGTATCGCCGCCAACACCAATCCGGGACGCAATCCATCCTACCCCAAAGGAACGGGTTGCTGTAATGATGCGGAGGTTTTCGATAAAGCGGGAATATCGGTGCTTTCTGTTGAGGCGACGAACTGGAATCTGGGTAAAAAAGACGGATACCAGCAACGCGTGAAAAATGCCTCCTTCCCGAACGGCAATAGCTGGCACGACGTACGGCTTGATAATCAACAGCATATTGACAAGGCGCTGCCAGGGCGAATTGAGCGCCGTAGCCGCGATGTAGTACGGATAATGCTGCCGTTGGTAAAAGAGCTGGCGAAGGCGGAAAAAACGTCCTGATATGCTGGTGAAACGTGTTTATCCCCGCTGACGCGGGGAACACTATTTATAAGCGTGTCATCTATGCAACCCAACCGGTTTATCCCCGCTGGCGCGGGGAACACGGCCGCTGGTCAAATTCCCAATCTGAGCAATCCGGTTTATCCCCGCTGGCGCGGGGAACACATAGCCCCGGCAGCGATAGCTAAACCAGTTCCCGGTTTATCCCCGCTGGCGCGGGGAACACACTAAAACTATATATTTGTTCTAAAAGCCCTTTTTTACTACATAACAAACTACCAACGGTAAGATAACAACTCCTTATCATTAAAGAACATTCAACTTATTGATTTTCAACAGGAAGAAAAGAAACCAAACGCAGTCCATCCAAATCTACCGGAATACGTCTGTTTTCACCCCAGGTCTGGAACTCAAAACCAGACTCAGTATTTGTTGCCCAGGCCATTACTACGTTTCCGACTCCGCCAAGCTGTGTGATCTGTTGCCAAATCATTTCCCGAATACGCTTCGAGGTATCGCCAACATAAACACCTGCACGAACCTCAAGTAACCAGACGGCAAGACGTCCCCGCAGGCGCGGCGGTACGTTTTCCGTGACCACAACCACCATACTCATCAACCATGCCCCCGATGGCCGCTATCACCCAGTGATTCAGGTTCCGGTATTGCTGGCGGCAGCATATCCGGCGCAGGCTGAGGTGGTTCAATTTCACCGGCAGCGAGCACCTCTTCGATCAGCGGGATCAATTTTCCGGTCAGCTTCGAACTGCGAAAAATATCCCGGCAGGCCAGGCGCACTTCTTTATCAGGTTCCGCCGGGTGACGAGCGGCGATCTCAAATGCTTTGGGCACCACCGATTCAAATTTGATGATATCGGCAATGTCATAAACAAAAGAAAGCGGCTTACCGCTATGGATAAAACCGATAGCCGGCGCATATCCCGCCGCCAGGATAGCCGCTTCTGAAATCCCGTACAGGCACGATGTCGCCGCGCTAATACATCGGTTGACGACATCCCCCTTCTCCCAGTCTTTCGGATCATAGTTACGACCATGCCATTTCACGCCATACTGCTTCGCCAGTAATGCATAGGTCGCCCGCACACGGGATCCTTCAATACCGCGCAGTTGCTCAACGGAACGACGGGCGGGAGGCGGCTCACGAAAACGCAGTTCATACATTTTGCGGACTACTTTAAGCCGCAGGTCATCATCTAACGCCAGCTTTGCCTGGTAAAGCAACTTATCGGCTCGTGCGCCGCCGGGTTGTCCGGAGGAATAGACCCGCACTCCCGCCTCGCCCACCCATACCAACAGGGTGCCGACCGTTGATGCCAAATGCACTGCCGCATGGGAAACCCGCGTTCCCGGTTCCAGCATGATACAAGCGACCGAACCGACGGGAATATGCGTACGGATTCCCGTTTTATCGATCAGCACGAATGCCCCATCCAGCACGTCAATTTGACCGTACTGGAGGAAGATCATCGAGGTTCGATCTTTTAACGGGATCGGGTTGAGCGGTACGAACGTCACGCGTCGTCTCCGGGTTTGATCATCATCATTCCGCAGCCAAACGCCCAGCTTTTACCGTACCCCTGCGCCAGACGTTGCAGGAAAAGCGCGGGCTCGTTAATCACCAGCACGCCGGTATAGTCCACGCTGCTAAACTGAATCATCTGCCGGGATTTCTCTCGACGTATCTGCTGCTGCCGGTAAGCATCAACGCTCGCCTCGCGCAGAGTAAAGCCATTTTGCTCCCCCTGGCGCGCCAGCCATTCCAATGCCGCCTGCTGCTGATAAGACCAAATATCCTGGCTATCGCCCTGCGTTTTACGCTGGCGTTTCGCCTCCATCAGCAAATCGTGACGCTTACCGTTTTTGCAAATTGTCGGATTGGCTCGCAAGTTAAACCGCAGCGTCTGTCCCGCGCTCAGCATTGGCGCAAACGGGCGAGTCTGTACGTCAAAAATCGTGCTGGCGGCAGGCTGTTCCTGTGAGAGAACAAAAAAGCGAAACGCGCCCTGTAACTCTTCGCGGCGATAAAGAAACTGCCGTTCCTTGCCACCGGGAAAGAGATCCCATAACCACTGGTGCATCACGTACTCGCCGCGCTCCACCAGATGCAAGAGCTGTGCCGGCGAAAGCTCGCTGGTGTGCAGCGTTATTCTTGAGAGATACACGCGTCCTCCTTGCGGAGCCACGGCCCCTGATTCACGCTACGTTCACCGAACAGCCATTGCTGGCGGCTCAACGGCATGTCGCGACGACGTAAAATTTTGTTCGCCGTTAAGCCATCGTGTTCACCTTCCCACCAGCATTCATTCTGTAATCCGGGGAGAGTCAGTTTCAGCGCATTGAATTGATCCTGATACCAACGATATGCTTCACGCAGGACATCCGCCGCATTCCCTTCCAGCAGTTGCGGCGCAAGCGGCAACGCCAGAGGGTGACTTTTGCGCCCCAGATACAGCGGGAACACAGGATGTTGTAACGCCGCCTGAAGCTGCGCCAACGTGTAAGGCGCGTCCGGCGTCGCGCTGACAGCGATCATCCACCAGGCGTCGGTGTAGTAGTCGCGTCGGGAAATCAGCGCGCTCAGTAACTCAGGATCCTGCAACTCTTCACGGCGGCTGAAGTAACGCGCCTTACGTACCTCTTTCGGCATCTGCACCGTGTGATAATCCCGCGCCCAGCGCGGGTTGCCGCTGGCGCACAGCAAAAATTGGTAATGACGATTAAAGGTGTTTAGCCGTTCCTCTTCATCGCGGCGAATACCCAGCGCCGCAGCTAATAACCCCAACAGCGCAGAACGCGAAGGAAGTTCATGGCTGTGGCGCACTTCGCCTGGCGCATCCACGCCCCAGGAGGCCATCGGCCCATGAAGCTGAAAAACCAGATATTGGCTCATAAGCCGCCCCTTACGCGCAGATGAAGTCAAGCACGTCTTTCATGCTTCCCTGCTGATTCATCACGTTAAAGTTTTTGAACGCCGTCTCCTGTGCATAGACCTCATTCATATTTTCATGCAGCGCGGTAATACGCTTAACCGCAACGTTCAATTGGTCTGTACCGTTGATCGGTTCATAAAACGCGGCCGCCAGTGAACGTGGTTGGTCGGTGCCTTTTTCGGCCAGCGCCCACGAGGCATAGGCACGGCTGGCAAAGCTGTTCTGTTTGCCGGTCGGCGACACTTTCAGCGCCGCTTCAGTAAAGGCGCGCAGCGTTTTGTTTGCCAGTTCTTCATTGCCGTTCAGGTTTTTCACCAGCAGATCTTTGTCGATGCAGATATAGGTGTAAAACAGCGCGGAGCCAAAGCCGGTTTCGCCGAGATGGCCTGCGCCTGCATCTTCTGCCGATGCCTGGCGTAGGTCATCCACAGCGGTAAAGAAATCGTCTTCGATGATCGTTTCGCTGACGCCGAAGGCGTGGGCGACCTGGCAGGCGGCTTCCACGTTAAAATCAGTTTTCTTCGCTAACATCCGGCCAAACATGGCAATATCGACGGCCATGCGATCGTGACGTAACAGTTCCGCTTCCTCTTCTGTTGCCGGACGTTTTTCTTCTGCCAGACGGCGCGCCAGCGCTTTCACGGCCTCAAACTCAGCAGGGCTGATATGCACCAGTTGCTCGGTTTCAGCATTCGTCAACTCATCTTTGGGTTTCTTATCCTCTTTTACCTTGCCAAAGCAGTTGGCGATGTTCTTGACGTACTCAACCGCTTTTTTGGCGTCAATGCCGCTATCAACGAGGATTTGCGCCGCCTCACGAGCAATGCGACCAGTACGAATACCAATATGGCCAGCTAATGCCTGTTCAAATAACTCAGATGTACGCCAGGCGCGTTTCAGGCTCTGAGAGGAGATACGCAGACGTGTTGCTCCGCCAAGCACCACGGTTTTTGGCGCACCGGTATCATCACGGTTCAGGTTAGCGGCGGGGTAAGCGGTCAGTAAGTGGAGCTGAATAAACGTTGTCATAAAGATATCCCTGTTAATCTTGTTCGTTATCGGTATCGCCAGCCTGGTAGTATTCCAGCGCCCAGCGGATACGAAGAAATTCGGTTGGCCGCTGCTGGCGGCGATGGTGGTTCAGCAAGTCATTCTGCTCCTGGCACCAGCAGAAAATATCGTCTGCAAGAGAAAACAGGTTGACCGAACCATCTAACAGCTTCACCGCACGCCGTAACTGGCGCAGCAGTTCATCCGGCGTTTTTACCGCTAATAGGTGGGAGAAGCGTAATTTTGACATCACCGGAGTGTCGCCACCTTTCTTCTGTCCAAGCTGCGCAGCAAAACTCTTTTGCTCATCAATAAATTTGATATGTGCAGCCAGTGCCGCTGTGATTGCCAATGCAGTAACATTCCAGGGTGCTTTGTTTTTCCATAAAGAATGTGTTTGCATTAACAATGAATGAAGCCCCTCAGCCAAACAGGCATCATTCACCGTTTTACTACGTCGTAAGCTGGCACGTAATCCACGTTTTTCTTGTAGTTCATCATGCCACTGACGCAAAGTGGCTTTATCATCTTTCGTCACAACACTCATTCAGCAGCCTCCTGTTTCTTTGCTTTGGCGGCTTTTGCGCTTTGCTTTTCCGCCGATGAAGTAAAATATTTTTTGCGCGCCTTCATGATGCGCTCCAGATCGCTGCTCTCGTAGGGGTTGGTAAAGACGTGATCATCGAAGTAACAACGGGTAAACAGCCAAAGTTCTCTTTGCCATTTATTCAGCCTTTCGTCCGGCTTGTGTCCGTTTTCCAGATCGTGGATCAGATTGAGAAAGCGCCCCTGCGTCAGGTTCCAGAAATCAATGTCGATAAAACTGAAATCACCCCGCGCATCCTTCGCATTGGTGAACCACGCTTCTTTTAGCGCACTGCGAAGCAGGCTCAACAGGCGGGCCGCAGTTTGCACGGCCTTACGTAAATCAGGGATCAGACCTTCCGTCATCAGCAACGGGAAGTGATGCTCATACCAGCAGCGGATTTTCATATTGTCGAAATCCGCGCCAAAGCCCCGGATCCCCGCTTTAACGTCAGTCAGCGAGCGGGCGTTAAACACCTTGACTACCTGCGCGGGAGATTCGTAATTCGCTTCCGTCTGGTTGTTCTGACTTAATCCCAGCCAGTCGCGCCAGATAAGGCCGCCGGGCTGCGGTTTAACGGAAAAGAAGGCGTTTTGATCTTTTACCGGGGCGCGATAAGGCGTCAGCGGGTGCCGCCAGCCATCGTAGTTAACGCCGTAGTTCTTGACGGTCATAAAGCCAAGAAGCTCATCGCTTTCAGCGCCGCAAATATCGCAGCAACCTGACTGTAAGGTGGCAAAATCCAGGCGGATACGACGCGGCATCCCCCAGTACGCCTGGAGTTTATTGACCTGCTCCGGCGTGGTAACGGCATTCGCCTGCTCGCTGGTCCGCGTCGCGGCAAGCCACGGGAAAACGGTCGCATCACACTGGTCTGGTAAAGGCAGATCCGCAGTATCCTGCGGCATCACGTTGAGCCACAGCTTGCGCCAGATCGGCGTTTGCCGCTCGCCCTGATATTCCTGCAATTCAACCAGCGTGGTCAGTGGCCCGCCGCCGCGCAGCCCGGTACGATAGCCTTTGCCGCCCGCAGGCGCGTTAAGCTGCAACGAGAACAGCGCCAGCGCCGCGCAGTGCGGACAAAAACGTTCCGTTACGCCGCGTTTGACAAAATGATCTTTATTGAACTTCGTGGTTTGCGCGCCAGGTATTTCCGGCAACAATGAGGCAATAGAGACTTTTTCGCCGCTTAACGGTTCAAAATCCTGCATAAACGAGGGGGATTCCGCGCCAAACTGAAAAGCGTGTTCTAACGGTGCTAATGCCTTATGGAGCACATCGGCATGCAATCCATCAAACCAGATATCCTCCCAATTTTTGTATCTTTTCGGCGCGATACTGCATTGCAGCAATCCCAACAGAAACTGCCAGGCCGCTCCCTGTAAATCTGCTCGCGTTGCGGCGATGTCCACCACGTTTTCATCCGCCAGATCGACGGGGGCCAGCTTGCCCGTGGAACCGTCTTTGAAACGGACGGGGAGCCAGGGCGTTGTTAAAAGTGAAAAATTGTCCATATTTGTATTCGTTATTCCCCCATCATGCCAATCAATCCCTCATTCGCCGAATAACCACAAGCGGCAAAGTCCGTCACCACAATCACCGTGGCAAAATCCTTATCCTGATGCTGTTGCGCACACCACTTACGCAAGGGTTCGCCGTCTAATTTTTCAAACTCGTCTTTATGTTTATTCCACCAGCTCTGACGTACTCGCAGCACGCTCATCTCCCAGGCGTGTTCACCGCTGGCATAAGGGGTTACGACGCTATCCACGATTTTCGCCAGCCACAGCGTGACAGACTCTTCCGCCAGCCGCGTTGACATTTTCTCCGGTAAAGAATCGCTAATTTCAGCACAGTAGCCCGGCGCAAAGTTAAGCAGCATCTGGCCGGCAAATGCCCGGTCGCAATAAAATTTGCCTTCCTGCAATTGCTCGGTTTTTGCAAATCCAACCGGCATGTTGACATCCTCACCGTAGACCGACTCAATCAACAAGCGGGCAGATTGCGGCATCCGAATCGTCCCCTGCTCACGTAATATGCGCTGCGTCAGCCACATGCGCCCATGATCGGGATAGACATAGGCGCTGTTACGCATGGCGCTGGATAACCAGTTCTCTCGCGGCGCGTCATCCCACTCCGGAGCAAGAATGCGCAGCACTGGCGTCTCTCGCTCATCCTGCCCACTCTTTTTCACCAGACCGTTACGATCGCGAATATGACGCTGTAGTCGACCGGCCCGCTGAATTAATAAATCCACCGGCGCTAAATCAGAGATCATCTCATCGCAGTCAATATCCAGACTTTGTTCGATTACCTGCGTGGCGATAATGACCTTACCGGCACGTTGCGCGCCGCTCTGTTTGCCAAAGAGATTCAGCGTCTGCGACTCAATCCGCTGACGATCGTGAAAAGCAAAGCGACTATGGAAGAGTAAAAGGTTTTCCGTGGCGACGACCTTACTCAGTTGAAGCTGGCGATAGATACGAATCGCATCATCAACGGAGTTACGTATCCAGGCGATACAGTTTCCTTTTTCCACTGCTTCACCTATACGTTCAAGACACGCCTCTTCACTATGTAGCCAGCCAATATCTACGCAACGCTCAACCTCTTTGCGTGTATCAACCCGCTGAGAAATCAGCTCTGTTTGTGTGACCTGAGTCAGCCAGGGATAATCGTCATGGCCTAGCAACGGCGCCTGCACACTACGCCTCACCCCACGGGAAAATGCCGCCACCAGCTTATCTCGCTGCTGCTGCGATAGCGTCGCAGATAACAGAATAGTGGCGTTGCCATTACTGGCCTGCCGTTCGATCAAACCTTCAAGTATTCGGGACATCCAGGCATCACAGGCATGGATCTCATCAGCCAGTAAGATCTTGTTGCTAAGACCCAGTAACCGCAGGTTGTTATGTTTAAATGGCATTACCGCCATCATCGCCTGATCCAACGTGCCTACGCCAACCTC
Source organism: Salmonella sp. GDC200615 (assembly GCF_050574145.1). Classification (NCBI taxonomy): domain Bacteria; kingdom Pseudomonadati; phylum Pseudomonadota; class Gammaproteobacteria; order Enterobacterales; family Enterobacteriaceae; genus Salmonella; species Salmonella sp. GDC200615. Next base: position 3,825,295 of record NZ_CP192247.1, read on the forward strand.
CGCCAACAACGCTTTTTTATTGCTGTCGGCAAACCAGGCGGCGCATCCCTGACTATAAGGCTGCGCTTCATCGGGTTCTTCCGTACCAGAAAGAGTGACCGACCATATTGACTGATTGAAACGATCCATTAAGCGACGCGCGCTATGCGCCAGAATCAGGCTGGGACGGGAGTCCGGCTGATACAGCGCCAGCCAGGTGTTCGCCATACGTTCAAACATCGCGTTGGCTGTCGCCATTGTCGGCAGTCCAAAATAGAGTCCCTGCGCTTTACCTGCCGCCATCAGTCGATGAGCTAATATGAGCGCCGCCTCTGTTTTTCCGGCCCCGGTGACATCTTCAAGAATAAAGAGTTGGGCGCCATCCACGTTGATATCCAGCTCAAGCGCCTTTTGTTGTAACGGTGTGGGATGCTGAATAAAAGGGAAAAGCGTTTCTATGCCCGTAAAGGCAGACACATTCGCCGCTGAGGGAAATAGCGTGATGGCAGTTTGTGCTTTAGCGAGAGCTTGCTGCCAGTAGGTATCAACAGGCATTTTTTCCGCAGTACGCGGAAAATAACGGCTGGCAGAACCAGTCCAGTCAGCCAGTACAACCGCAGCGGAAATAAACCAGGAAAGTTGCTGAAATTGGTCGATACCCTCATCTTCATCCCAGGCTTCAGGCAAAGTAATTAAAGGAAAGAGCGCTTTTATTCTCAGAAGAAAATCTCTTGCCGCGTCTTTATCCTGCTGGCGAAAATGGTCCAGCTCCTGGATTGCCTCTGGAGGGCGTCCATGATGACCTGTAGTGACTGGCATCCAAAGCGCCATAACGCGCTTACTTTTACGAACTGAAAGCGAAGAAGGAGGAAACAATTCAGGGCATTCACTTAGCCAGGAGTTCCACAACATGTATCCCAGCGTGGTATGCGCGATTTTTTCATAATGCCGTGTAGGCTCATTAAAGATATTTAAAGCCTCATGACGGTATAGTTGCTGGAAGGAATGAGCAAACTTTCCAATATCATGCCAACATAAAATCCAGGCAAAAAATTGCGCCGCCTGCTCCTTATCCTGGATGCCTAATTTTTTTAGATAGTGGTCAATAAAATAAATATTATTTATCACCATCCAGTAACCCACAGCCGCAACATCTAAAGAATGCCAGCAAAGCAAATGGTAATCATCACCTCCGTCAGTTTCTCCTCTTCGAGACTTTCCCCAATAGTGATATATCGACACGTAAACTCCAGCATGTGGATAATAAAAGCACTCTACGCCTTTTTAATGGTCTTTTTTGTTGATATACCTCACAAAAATTGCACTTCCTGAGATTATATTTAAATATGTCGCTCAATTTTATATATTCTTCATAAATATTTACCCCACGAATAATTATTATAAATTTTTCCGCCTTTTTCTTCTGGAAGAAGCGCTCAAAGAGGCTTCCTCCAATGCCTTCTGCATAAACCAAAATTTAAAAAAAAACGACCATTTGCGGCGAATCATCTACCTTTTGTCTGAATTATCGTCACCACAAAGGATTACCAACCATAAATGTGCTGTATTAATAATGTCGTTCAAATTCTCTCCTGTAGTAAACTTTATCTGTTTAATAAAAAAGAGAGAATTGAACGATATATTTTACTCCGGATATTGAATAATATAAATTTGAAGGAAAATATTATGCCAGTCACTTTAAGCTTCGGTAATCATCAAAATTATACGCTTAATGAAAGTCGGCTTGCTCATCTGTTAAGCGCAGATAAAGAAAAAGCAATCTATATGGGGGGTTGGGATAAAGTCCAGGATCATTTTAGAGCGGAAAAAAAGGACCATGCGCTGGAAGTGTTACACTCCATCATTCACGGGCAGGGCCGTGGTGAACCTGGAGAGATGGAAGTTAACGTAGAGGATATAAATAAAATTTACGCCTTTAAACGGCTACAACATCTGGCCTGCCCGGCTCATCAAGATCTGTTTACTATCAAGATGGACGCTTCTCAGACACAATTTTTACTTATGGTCGGCGACACGGTGATCAGCCAAAGCAATATTAAGGACATCCTCAATATATCAGATGATGCAGTGATAGAATCTATGAGTAGAGAGGAGAGACAGTTATTTTTACAAATATGCGAGGTGATTGGTGCGAAGATGACCTGGCACCCGGAATTACTTCAGGAGTCGATTTCTACACTACGAAAAGAAGTGACGGGCAATGCACAAATCAAAGCGGCGGTTTATGAGATGATGCGTCCCGCAGAGGCTCCAGACCACCCGCTTGTCGAATGGCAGGACTCGCTTACTGAAGATGAAAAATCGATGCTGGCCTGTATTAATGCAGGTAACTTTGAGCCTACAACTCAGTTTTGCAAAATAGGTTATCAGGAGGTACAAGGTGAAGTCGCTTTTAGCATGATGCATCCGTGTATCTCCTATTTACTACATACCTATTCGCCGTTTGCAGAGTTTAAACCAACAAATTCTGGTTTTTTAAAAAAACTTAATCAGGATTATAACGACTATCATGCAAAAAAAATGTTTATTGATGTAATTCTTGAAAAGCTATATCTAACCCATGAACGTTCTTTGCACATTGGTAAAGATGGGTGCAGTCGTAATATATTACTATAGTCAGTAATATAACCAATTTAAAATCCGGCTGCCTGCCGGATTTTTCATAACAGCAAGTATAATCATACCGCGTAAGGACAATCACCCTTCATGCAGCCCGCACTCGCGCTTCAGTCCGAAGAAGCGTGTCTCTTCTTCCGCCATACCCGGCTCCCATTTGCGGGTGGTGTGCGTATCGCCCACCGACAGATAGCCCTGATCCCACAGCGGATGGTATTTCAGACCGTGCTTTTGCAGATACTGGTAAACCGTGCGGTTATCCCAGTCGATAATCGGTAGCACTTTAAACACGCCGCGTTGGATAGCGAGAACAGGTAAATGCGCGCGGCTGCCGGACTGCTCGCGACGCAGACCCGCAAACCACGTCTGCGCTTTCAGCTCTTTTAGCGCCCGGTTCATCGGCTCGACTTTGTTGATCTCATTGTATTTCTCAATGCCCTCAACGCCCTGCTCCCACAGCTTGCCGTAGCGCGCTTCCTGCCAGGCCGGACTTTCGCCCGCGCGGTAAACTTTCAGGTTGAGTTTGAGTTTGTCCGTTAGCTCATCAATAAACTGATAGGTTTCCGGGAACAAATAGCCGGTATCGGTGAGGATCACCGGGATATCCGGGCGAATCTGATTCACCAGGTGCAGGCTCACCGCCGCCTGGATGCCAAAGCTTGAAGAAAGCACGTATTCGCCGGGCAGATTTTCCAGCGCCCAAGCCACGCGTTCTTCGGCAGTCAGCGTTTTCAGTTGAGCGTTGGTTTCCGCCAACGCCAGTACGCGATCGACTTTTGGCAGTTCATTCAGGGCATTTAGATCGAGTTTGGACATAAGTTCCTCGCGGTATACCTTGCCTGATGGCGCTTCGCTTATCAGGCCTACGCGGGCGGTAGGCCGGATAAGGCATTTATGCCGCCATCCGGCAATTCAGGTTATTCCCAGAAATCACGCGCGGGATCGAGCACCGGGCGAATGATGCCCGCACGCACCGTAAAGTCGCCGAAGCCTTCACCCGCTTCACGCTCTTTCGCCCAGCGCCCAATCAGTTCATCCAGCGAGGCCAGAATATCCGGCTCGGTGATATTTTCTTGATACATCAGTGGGATACGTGTCCCAATACGGTTTCCACCAAGATGCAGGTTATAACGACCAGGCGCTTTCCCTACTAAGCCAATTTCCGCCAGCATCGCGCGACCACAGCCGTTCGGGCAGCCGGTCACGCGCATCACGATATGCTCATCAGGAATGCCGTGTTTTTCCAGAATCGCTTCCACTTTGTCCGTGAACGACGGCAGGAAACGCTCGGCTTCCGCCATCGCCAGCGGGCAGGTCGGGAACGATACACAGGCCATTGAGTTTTCACGCTGCGCGCTCACCGCATTCATCAACCCGTGGTCGCGCGCCAGCGTCTCGATCTTCGCTTTCTGGCTTTCCGGCACGCTGGCAATAATCAGGTTCTGGTTAGCGGTAATACGGAACTCGCCCTGATGAATCTTCGCGATCTCCAGCAGGCCGGTTTTCAGCGGGCGCCCCGGATAATCCAGGATACGACCGTTTTCGATAAACAGCGTCAGGTGCCAGTTGTTGTCGATCCCTTTCACCCAACCGATACGATCGCCGCGACCGGTAAACTCATACGGGCGGATCGGCTCAAATTTGATCCCCGCGCGACGCTCGACTTCCGCTTTAAATGTCTCCAGTCCCACGCGCTCAAGGGTGTATTTGGTTTTGGCATTTTTCCTGTCGGTACGGTTACCCCAGTCGCGCTGCGTCGTCACTACCGCTTCGGCCACCGCCAGGGTGTGCTCCAGCGGCAGATAGCCAAACTCGCTGGCCGTACGAGCGTAGGTTTTCTTATTACCATGCTCAATAGACAGACCGCCGCCCACCAGCAGGTTAAAGCCGACCAACTTGCCGTTTTCGGCAATCGCCACGAAGTTCATGTCGTTGGCGTGCAGATCGATATCGTTTTGCGGCGGGATCACTACCGTGGTTTTGAACTTACGCGGCAGATAGGTCTGCCCGAGGATCGGTTCTTCATCGGTGGTCGCGACCTTCTCCTGATCGAGCCAGATCTCCGCATACGCACGGGTGCGCGGCAGCAGATGTTCGGAGATCTTCTTCGCCCACTCGTAGGCTTCAGCGTGCAGCTGAGACTCGTAGGGATTGGAGGTGCACAGCACGTTACGGTTCATATCGTTAGCGGTCGCCAGCGCGTCCAGCCCCACCGAGTGCAGCATCTGGTGCACCGGCTTGACGTTCTTCTTCAGAATGCCGTGAAACTGGAAGGTCTGGCGGTTGGTCAGACGGATACTGCCATAAATCGTGTTATCCGCCGCGAATTTGTCGATCGCTTGCCATTGCGTCGTAGTAATCACCCCGCCCGGCAGACGGCAGCGCAGCAGCATCGCGTGACGCGGCTCCAGCTTCTGCTCGGCGCGCTCGGCACGAATGTCACGGTCATCCTGCTGGTACATGCCGTGGAAGCGGATCAGCAGGAAGTTATCGCCTTTAAAACCACCGGTGAGACCGTCGTTCAGATCTTCCGCAATGGTACCGCGCAAATAGTTGCTTTCCAGCTTCATGCGCTCGGCATCGGACAGTTTACCTTCGACCACCAGTGGGCCTGGATGTTTTTCGCTCATTAGTAGACATCTCGCTGATAACGGCGCTCGACGCGCAGCTCACTTAAATATTCATCTGCCGATTCGAGGTCCATACCGCCGAATTCAGCGATCACTTCCAGCAATGCTTTTTCGACATCTGCGGCCATGCTCCTGGCATCGCCGCAGACATAAATATGCGCGCCATCATTGATCCAGCGCCACAGCTCGGCACCCTGTTCACGCAGCTTGTCTTGTACGTAAATTTTTTCTTTTTGATCGCGGGACCAGGCCAGAGCGATCCGGCTCAGCACGCCTTCTTTCACGTAGCGCTGCCACTCCACCTGATAGAGGAAATCTTCGGTAAAGTGCGGGTTGCCGAAGAACAGCCAGTTCTTGCCTTCCGCACCGTCGGCGGCGCGTTGCTGCATAAAGGCGCGGAACGGCGCGATACCTGTACCTGGGCCAATCATAATCACCGGAGTCTGCGGATTCGCTGGCAGGCGGAAATTATCGTTGTGTTCAATAAAGACGCGCACTTCGCCCTCTTCTTCCACGCGGTCGGCGAGGAAGCTGGAAGCACCACCCGCGCGGGCGCGGCCTTCAATATCGTAGCGCACGACGCCGACGGTTACGTGTACTTCGCTTTCGACTTCCGCCTGCGCGGAGGCGATGGAGTACAGACGCGGCGTCAGCGGACGCAGCAGGCCGATTAATGCTTCAGCGTCGAGCTGCGCCGGAGAGAAACGCACCATATCAACAATGGGCGTGGTCGCGGCGTAGTGCTGGAGCTGCGCTTTGTCGCCCACTAATGGCAACAGCGACTCACTGCGCGTCAGGGTCGCGTAGTTCTCAACAATGTTGGCGGTATTCACCGTCAGCTCGAAGTGCCACTCCAGCGCTTCGGCGAGCGGCAGGGTTTTACCATCAACCGTCACCGGCTCATCGCCTTTCAGCCACAGCAACTCAACCAGCTCCTTCACCAGAGCCGGATCGTTCTGATACCAGACGCCCAGCGCATCGCCCGGCTGATAGCGCAGGCCGGAGTCGCCTAAATCAATCTCAATATGACGCACATCTTTTTCCGAGTTGCGACCGGTGATTTTCTGATTCACGGAGAGGGTCGCGATCAGCGGCGCGTCTTTAGTATAGGGGCTGGTGTGGATGTCGTTTACCGCGCCAGTAGCGACGGATTGCGAAGGTGCCGCGACAGGTGCGCGAGACTTCAGAACATCAACCACGCGGGCGCGCCATTCGCTGGCAGCTGCCTGATATTCAACGTCAGCATCGACACGGTCGAGCAGACGTTCACCGCCCAGTTCCGCCAGTTTGCTGTCGAAATCTTTTCCGGACTGGCAGAAAAATTCATAAGAGGTGTCGCCGAGGCTAAACACGGCAAAAGCGGTGTTTTCCAGTTTCGGCGCTTTTTTGGAGAACAGGAATTTATGCAGCGCGACGGCCTCTTCCGGCGGCTCGCCTTCTCCCTGGGTGGACGTCACTATCACCAACAGTTTTTCACTGGCAATCTGTTTGAATTTGTAGTCGCCGGCGTTCACCAGTGTCACATTAAGGTTGGCCGCCAGCAGATCATCACGCAGCGCTTCCGCCACACGACGCGCATTGCCGGTTTGCGAAGCGGAGATAAGCGTAACCCCCGGCATCTTCCGCTCAGGAACAGGCGTGACGGCAACAACGCCCGAGCGCGGGTTCAGTACGCCCCAAAAATAGCCGGAGACCCAGGCAAGCTGTTCGGGAGTAAGGTCGGTTGTCGCGGCCTGAAGGCGCGCCAGTTGCTCCGGATTAAGCGGAAGCAACCCAGTCAGTGGAGCCGGTGTCGTCATGCGTCGTTATGTTCCAGTAAGCAAAGCGGATCTATACACAAAATCATTCAAGTTCGCCGTAAGCTGAGCGCGCCCCAGGAGCGTACATAAATACGTGACTGGGGTGAGTAAACGCAGTCAACACAGATGCGGCTTGAAAGATGAAATGTATAAGCGATAAATCCCAAACTGAGGATAAGGTTAACGGTGAGAGGAATAACAATTAAAGAAGGGTTGGAAATAACAAATAACCAAATGAACTAACCTGTTTTAGTTATCGTTATTAACGCCAAAATCGATTTTATAATTGATTGATAATTATTAAATTTTCTGGAAATTCTTAAATTAATTGCCCGTCACAAGGCGGAGAATGGTTTTAGTTAATGATAAAAAATGCGCTTTCCGGTACCCTACGGCGGTTTTTTTATTGCCTGAGAGTTCATCATGTCCACCACGTTGTATAAAGATTTCACCTTTGAAGCCGCTCACCGCCTGCCTCACGTGCCTGAAGGGCATAAGTGCGGCCGCCTGCACGGACACTCGTTTATGGTGCGTCTCGAAATTACCGGTGAAGTCGATCCGCATACCGGTTGGATTATGGATTTCGCGGATCTCAAAGCGGCGTTTAAACCGACTTACGATCGTCTTGATCACTACTATCTGAATGATATTCCAGGGCTGTCCAATCCCACCAGCGAAGTGCTGGCAAAATGGATTTGGGATCAGGTTAAGCCCGTCGTGCCGCTACTGAGCGCCGTGATGGTGAAAGAGACCTGTACAGCCGGCTGCGTCTATCGCGGCGAATAAGGTTTATTAACGCGTGGGCTGGATGTCAAATTGATTCCAGCCTATCCACACGACGTTTTATCAGTGAAAACATTGTCCAGCGCGGTGTTAAAAGCGCAGCACATCACCGGTTGCAGGTGCGGTTATTTCCGGTAGCCACAACCGCCCCCAGGCTCCTGTACAGTGACAACCGCATAGTTTTTCAGGTTTTTGTTCTTGCAGAAAGCGCCTGACTCGCCACAGCGTGAACGGTGATGCGCAGCGGAGATGAAATCCGCCGACAAGCGCGTAAATCCGCTTTATACCGGTAATGTTCTGACAGTGCCGGACAATATTTGCGATCCCCCGATGCCCGCATCCCGTAATGATGACTAATCCTTTTGTCGATTGGTAAATCAGTACGCCCTCATCCAAAATGGAGTCCGGCTCCGCATCGTGGCCGCCAAAAATGCCGTAGGCTTCAGGCGCAACCACCGGTATTTCCCCTGACCAGATAAAGTTTTTGCCAATCGGCAGGGGGTCACGCGTGTACATCATTCGGTAGCGTGAATAGTCCACCTCACACGACAATTTTTTTATTTTTCGGGTAATACCGAGAAAAGTCATTGCCGCATAACGTTCGCGCGCAATATCGGGATGGCAGATGATTCGACTGTTATCAGGAAGCCACGGCACGCCGCCGCAATGATCGTAATGACCATGCGAAAGCACCACAGCAGACACATCGGACAGGTCGATCCCCATCGCCAACGCGTTTTGCATAAAACTGCCATCAGGGCCGGTATCGAACAAGATCGACGTAGACTCATCCTCGACTAACAGGCTTAATCCTGGCCGGGCCTTCAACGATTTATCCGCTCCAGCTCCCTTATGATTTTCGAGCAATACCCTGATCCTTAACGCCATGGCCTTCTCCTGTAGAAAAGCCTCCCCCGGGAAAACGCGGCCTTTTTACTTTACAGGTTTGTACCAGCCATTACTGGTACACAGATTATGATTATGCAACGGCTATCCTTGTTGGCGCGGGGAACACGGCTACACGCAAAAATTCCAGTCGTTGGCGCACGGTTTATCCCCGCTGGCGCGGGGAACACGAATCTGGAGGCCAACAGCGCGGCGAAATCCTCAGTTTATCCCCGCTGGCGCGGGGAACACACTAAACGTATGTCATTGTTTATAAACTACTTTTTATCAGCACCACATTCCACCAACATAATCGCAACAATTTAAATTATTAAAGAACAGCTAATTTGCTGATTTTGATGCAAAAAAGTTCATAGAATGATTTTTTCTTTAAATTTACCAAAATAGCGCGATCCGTGCATCGCTATGGAAAAATTTATCAGCGCTTTTATACACTCATCGAAATTCACATAGAGAAAATAAACAATGCAAGGTAATGGATGAGTCACAGACGGCATCGGCAGGCCGTCTGTAAGCTTAGTAATGCATCAGGCGATATTTAAATATTTATGCGTTTGCATAGACAGCCGCCAGTTACGTGCAATACACGTTTCAATACACAGACGCGTCGCGTCTTCTTTCTGGCTAATGGGCTGCAAAGCAATCACGCGCGGTTTATCATCGCTCAACGTGGCTAACAGTTCATCCAGCGCCTCAATATCACGAACTCGCCCAACGGGATGCTTGATTTCATTGGCGCGCTCCAGCGCCTGGGAAAGCACGTCATATCCCCCGCGCATATTCACTTTTGGTGAAACCGTGACCCAGGTGTTAGGCGTACAGCGCACTTCATGCGTCCCGCTGGTTTCAATCTGGCAACTAAAACCACTCTTTTCAAGCAGATCGGTGAGCGGCATGAGGTCGTGAATACAGGGTTCGCCACCGGTGATGACAACGTGACGCGCGGTATAGCCCTGACGGTTAATTACTGCCAGCAAGTCTTCACTGCTCGCAGCCCCCCATTTGTCGCTCTCTTTGGTTTTTGCCAGAATGCTGAACAGAGACACTTCCCGATCACTCAGTTTATCCCAGGTATGCTTAGTATCACACCAGGCACAGCCGACCGGACATCCCTGTAAACGAATAAAAATAGCGGGGACGCCGGTAAAATAACCCTCGCCTTGTAGAGTCTGGAACATCTCGTTAATCGGGTACTGCATAGCGTTCTCTGTTAAGGGGATAATCGTTAATTATTGCAGATTTCGTCTGCCCGGTCATGCACAGCGGCTGCGCTATTGAACAGATACAAAAAAACCCGCCGAAGCGGGTTTTTACATTAAGAGGTAAAAGCAGGATTACGCCTGGCCTTTGATCTCTTTACGACCGTTGTACGGTGCTTTTTCGCCCAGAGCCTCTTCGATACGAATCAGTTGGTTGTATTTAGCAACGCGGTCAGAACGGCTCATAGAACCGGTTTTGATCTGGCCTGCAGCGGTACCAACAGCCAGGTCAGCAATGGTAGCGTCTTCAGTTTCACCAGAACGGTGAGAGATGACAGCAGTGTAGCCAGCATCTTTCGCCATCTTGATTGCAGCCAGCGTTTCGGTCAGAGAACCGATCTGGTTGAATTTGATCAGGATGGAGTTAGCGATGCCTTTCTCGATGCCTTCTTTCAGGATTTTGGTGTTGGTTACAAACAGGTCGTCACCAACCAGCTGGATTTTGTCGCCCAGTACTTTGGTCTGGTATGCAAAACCGTCCCAGTCAGACTCGTCCAGACCATCTTCGATGGAAACGATCGGGTACTGTTTGGTCAGTTCTTCCAGGAAGTGGGTGAATTCTTCGGAGGTGAACGCTTTGTTGCCTTCGCCAGCCAGAACGTATTTACCGTCTTTGTAGAATTCAGATGCTGCGCAGTCCATCGCCAGGGTGATGTCTTTACCCAGCTCGTAACCAGCCGCTTTAACCGCTTCAGCGATAACAGCCAGCGCTTCAGCGTTGGAACCCAGGTTCGGCGCATAGCCGCCTTCGTCACCCACAGCGGTGTTCATGCCTTTGCCTTTCAGCACTTTTGCCAGGTGATGGAAAACTTCAGAACCCATACGGATGGCTTCTTTAACCGTTTTCGCGCCAACCGGCTGGATCATGAATTCCTGGATGTCGACGTTGTTGTCAGCGTGCTCGCCGCCGTTGATGATGTTCATCATCGGAACCGGCATGGAGTATTTGCCCGGCGTGCCATTCAGTTCAGCAATGTGCTCGTACAGCGGCATACCTTTAGCGGCAGCAGCAGCTTTGGCGTTAGCCAGAGAGACAGCCAGAATGGCGTTTGCACCGAAGTTAGATTTGTTTTCAGTACCGTCCAGGTCGATCATGATTTTGTCGATGCCAGCCTGGTCTTTAGCGTCTTTGCCAAGAATAGCCTGAGCGATCGGGCCGTTAACCGCGCCAACAGCTTTGGTTACGCCTTTACCCAGGAAACGGGATTTGTCGCCATCGCGCAGTTCCAGCGCTTCGCGGGAACCAGTAGAAGCACCTGACGGAGCCGCCGCCATACCTACGAAACCACCTTCCAGGTGTACTTCAGCTTCAACAGTCGGGTTACCACGGGAGTCGATGATTTCACGACCGATGACTTTAACGATTTTGGACATTAGGTTTTCCTCAAGTCACTAGTTAAACTAAAACTTCAGACAAACGGTGCACCGCTGAGGGTGCACCGCCGTTCTAACTTTTTTACTTCGCCTGACGTTTCTGATGCTCGTTGGCGGCTTTAACAAAGCCAGCGAACAACGGATGTCCATCACGCGGCGTGGAAGTAAATTCCGGATGGAACTGACAGGCCACGAACCACGGATGATTCGGTACCTCAATGATCTCGACTAACTGATCATCACCGGAACGGCCTGCGACACGCAGACCCGCTGCTTCAATTTGTTTCAACAACATATTGTTGACTTCGTAACGATGGCGATGACGTTCAACAATCGTTGACGCGCCGTACAACTGACGTACCAGACTGTCATCGCTAAGCTGGCACTGCTGCGCGCCCAGGCGCATGGTGCCGCCCAGATCGCTTTTCTCGCTACGGACTTCAACGTTACCGTCTTCATCGCGCCACTCGGTAATTAACGCCACAACCGGGTACTTACAGTCTGGCACAAATTCCGTTGAGTTGGCGTTGTCCATGCCGGCCACGTTACGAGCGAACTCAATCAACGCAACCTGCATCCCCAGGCAAATGCCCAGATAAGGAATATTGTTTTCACGCGCATAGCGCGCAGTGGCGATTTTACCTTCAACGCCACGATAGCCGAAGCCGCCGGGGATCAGGATAGCGTCCAAATCTTTCAGAATTTCGACGCCGCGCGTTTCAACATCTTGCGAATCGATCAATTTGATGTTGACGGTAACGCGGTTTTTCAGACCACCGTGTTTCAGCGCTTCGATCACCGACTTATAGGCATCCGGCAGTTCAATATATTTGCCGACCATGCCGATAGTCACTTCGCCTGCCGGGTTCGCTTCTTCGTAAATGACCTGTTCCCATTCAGACAGGTTAGCTTCCGGACAGTTCAAGATGAATCGTTTACAAATATAATCATCAAGCCCCTGAGATTTCAACAGGCCTGGAATTTTATAAATGGAATCGACATCTTTCATTGAAATAACGGCTTTTTCCGGCACATTACAGAACAATGCAATTTTTGCACGCTCGTTGGCAGGAACCGCACGGTCGGAACGACAAATCAGAATATCGGGCTGAATACCGATAGACAGCAGCTCTTTCACGGAGTGCTGAGTCGGTTTAGTTTTCACTTCGCCCGCAGCCGCCAGGTAAGGTACCAGCGTCAGGTGCATAAACAGCGCGTGTTCACGACCGATATCTACCGCCAATTGACGAATCGCCTCAAGAAACGGCAGCGATTCGATATCACCGACGGTACCGCCGATTTCCACCAGTACCACATCGTGGCCTTCGCCACCTTCCAGCACGCGCTCTTTAATCGCGTTAGTGATGTGAGGGATTACCTGTACGGTTGCGCCCAGATAGTCGCCACGGCGTTCTTTACGCAGAACGTCGGAATAGATGCGGCCAGTCGTGAAGTTGTTGCGGCGAGACATCTTGGTGCGGATGAAACGCTCGTAGTGCCCCAGGTCCAGGTCGGTTTCAGCGCCGTCTTCAGTAACGAACACTTCCCCGTGTTGGATTGGGCTCATAGTACCCGGATCGACGTTGATGTACGGATCCAGTTTCATGATGGTCACGTTGAGACCACGGGCTTCCAGAATGGCTGCGAGGGAGGCTGCGGCAATGCCTTTACCCAGAGAGGATACGACCCCGCCGGTCACAAAAATATAGTTCGTTGTCATGCGGAACCTGAGAAGTTAGGTTTAAAAGACGATGGAATAACCAGGACGGGAAAGCAGTATACCCGAACATGACCTACGCCACAAACTTTCATTATTCCTCCTCTTCGTCAGGCTGACATTCACACAGGGAGGGAGAAAATAGCCCCTTTGAGGTAAATGTTTTTGACGTAAATCAAGCGCTTGTTATTTAAAAAATCACACAAATCGCTCTTGACCGCCTAAAACCTTTAGAGATCAATTTCCTGGCGTTTTACTTCCTGCCAAACTTCTTCCATTGTTTCCAGGTCTACCCCGGTCATTTCCAGGCCTCTGGCTGCGACAATACGTTCAACTTCGCGAAAACGACGTTCAAATTTATCGTTCGCTTTTTGCAAAGCGAGCTCCGCTTTCGTACCTAAATGACGCGCCATGTTGACCGTGGCAAAGAGCAAATCGCCCATTTCCTCTTCCAGTTTAGCCTGATCAACAACCGCCTGCCGCGCCTCGAACATCACCTCATCGATCTCTTCATAGACCTTATCGACGACCGGTCCCAGCGTCGTCCAGTCAAAGCCCACGTTTGAGCAACGTTTCTGGATTTTTTGCGCGCGCATCAAGGCCGGTAAGCTGCGCGGAATATCGTCCAGCGCGGAATGCTGCGCTTTTTGCGCGCGCTCTTCCGTTTTGATTTGCTCCCAGCGAACTAATGCTTCTTCGCTATTATCCGCGGAAAGCTCGCCGAAAACATGCGGATGGCGGCGCTCCAGCTTGTCGCTGATGGCAGCGCAGATATCATTAAAATCGAAGCGGCCTTCTTCCTGCGCCATCTGCGCGTAAAACACCACCTGGAACAACAGGTCGCCCAGTTCGCCGCGCAAATCGTCAAAATCCTCACGCGCAATCGCATCCAGTACTTCATAGGTTTCTTCCAGCGTATAAGGCGCGATGCTGGCGAAGGTCTGCTCTTTATCCCACGGGCAGCCGTTTTCCGGGTCGCGCAGGCGCTGCATGAGGGTGAGAAGACGGTCAATTTGATGGTTAGTTGTCATGGTTTTTAATCGGTTGTAAATACTAGCGACAATTGTAACGTATTATTCTTAACCATTCACGCACAGAGACACTACGACAACGCCTATATAATAAAATATATTGTTAACAGGCGTTGAATGCTACCTTTCCCGTATAACTTTAAAATTATTAATCGATACACAACAATATAATATATCATATAACTAATTTATTAAAAAAAACAGATATTTGCACCAGGCATTATAAATAACATCAATTAAGTAAAAAAATTATGCAAACACTATAAGCCTCCCCCCCCCCCCAAAGAGCCTTCCCTTTCAAAAAAAATAAATTATTTCACTTTTACGGAAAAACGAGTAGCATGCACGCCAGTTTAATATTCAAAAAAGACCGCTTTTTTGTTTTTTCTGGAACATACATGAAATAAATATATTGAAAGTATTACATATAATATTCTATGAGCAGGTACGATCATTCAGCTCATAAGAATATACTCATAAAAATGTAGAAATATAATATTTTTATTATGACCTATTTTTTACCCAAAGCCCGCAGCATGGCTCTATGCCGCATATCCCTTGGTATACGCGTACAAAATGTTGCCATAAAACACGTTAATTAAGGATAACACGATGAAGTCATCTCATTTTTGTAAACTGGCAGTAACTGCATCTTTAGTTATGGGAATTGTCTCCGGCGCTCAAGCCGCGGGTAGCAACACAGCGAAGGTCACTTTCCTTGGTAATATTGTTGACTCCCCCTGCTCCGTCACATTGGATACGGAAGATCAAACAGTCAATATGGGTTCAAGTATCGGTAATGGCACGCTGAGTAATGGTAAAACGACCATCAACAATGCCCGTACCTTTCATATCGATCTTGAGGGTTGTACCTGGGCTACCGAGAAAAATATGAATGTGGTATTCACTACAGGTAGTGGAACCACAGCGGCTACAGACGCCACGGATAATCTCGCGCTGATGAAGACTGACGGCACTGGCGCTATTAGCAACGTAAGCCTGGCAATCGGCGATGCTGGCAAAAACAATATCAAACTGGGCGATACCTATACACAGGCCATTGCGGACCTGGACGGAGATACCATTCTTGATGAGAAGCAAAGCCTGAATTTCACCGCCTGGCTGGTTGGCGCAGCAACCGGTACCGTGGGCACAGGTGAATTCAGCAGCGCCGCCAACGTCACTATCTCTTACCTGTAATTCAGTTAACAGAGTCACGACGATAATACCCTGCCGCTTTAGGTAGGGTATTCCTGTTGAGTTTTATTGCGGAATATATTTGATGAATAACACATGGAAAAGTGTTCTTTGCCCAATAGCGTGCGGAGTGGGAATGCTTCTAAGCCTCTCCCCTTATAGCGCGTCAGGCAAAGACATCGAATTTAATACCGATTTCCTCGATGTAAAAAATCGCGATAACGTTAACATTGCACAGTTTTCTCGTAAGGGTTTTATTCTGCCAGGCGTCTACCTTTTACAAATTAAAATTAACGGACAGACTCTGCCGCAGGAATTTCCTGTTAACTGGGTTATTCCAGAACATGATCCACAAGGAAGTGAGGTTTGCGCAGAACCAGAATTAGTTACGCAATTGGGTATAAAGCCGGAACTCACGGAAAAACTCGTCTGGATAACGCACGGTGAACGACAATGTCTGGCGCCAGATTCACTGAAAGGCATGGATTTTCAGGCTGACCTGGGACACTCCACGCTGCTGGTGAATTTACCCCAGGCGTATATGGAATACAGCGATGTCGACTGGGACCCGCCCGCTGGGATAATGGTATTCCCGGCATCATTCTGGATTACAACATTAATAATCAGCTCCGCCACGATCAAGAAAGCGGCAGCGAAGAGCAAAGCATCAGCGGCAACGGGACGTTAGGCGCGAACCTGGGCGCATGGCGACTGCGGGCCGACTGGCAGGCCAGCTACGACCATCGTGACGATGACGAGAACACTTCCACCCTCCACGATCAGAGCTGGAGCCGCTACTACGCCTATCGCGCACTACCGACGCTCGGGGCCAAACTTACGCTGGGCGAAAGCTATCTCCAGTCCGATGTTTTCGACAGCTTTAACTATATCGGTGCCAGCGTCGTTTCTGACGATCAGATGCTGCCGCCGAAACTGCGCGGCTATGCGCCGGAGATCGTGGGCATTGCGCGCTCTAATGCCAAAGTCAAAGTCTCCTGGCAGGGGCGCGTACTGTATGAAACGCAGGTGCCCGCAGGACCGTTCCGTATTCAGGATCTCAACCAGTCCGTTTCCGGTACGTTGCACGTCACCGTGGAAGAGCAGAACGGTCAGACCCAGGAGTTTGACGTTAACACCGCATCGGTTCCCTTCCTGACGCGCCCCGGCATAGTGCGCTACAAGATGGCGCTGGGCCGCCCGCAGGACTGGGATCATCACCCCATTACCGGCACATTCGCCTCGGCGGAAGCTTCGTGGGGGGTCACCAACGGCTGGTCGCTCTATGGCGGCGCAATTGGAGAAAGCAACTATCAGGCCGTGGCGCTGGGAAGCGGTAAGGATCTTGGCGTGGTGGGCGCGGTGGCGGTCGACATTACGCACTCCATCGCCCACATGCCGCAAGACGACGGGTTTGACGGCGAAACGCTGCAGGGTAACTCATATCGCATCAGCTACTCCCGTGACTTTGATGAAATCGACAGCCGACTAACCTTTGCCGGATACCGCTTCTCAGAAAAGAACTTTATGAGCATGAGCGACTATCTGGATGCGAAAACCTATCATCATCTCAATGCCGGTCACGAAAAAGAACGCTATACGGTCACCTATAACCAGAACTTCCGTGAACAGGGCATGAGCGCCTATTTCAGCTACTCACGCAGTACCTTCTGGGACAGCCCGGATCAGAGTAACTATAACCTGTCTCTTTCCTGGTACTTCGACTTAGGGTCGATAAAAAATCTCAGTGCGTCGCTGAACGGCTATCGCAGCGAATATAACGGTGATAAAGATGATGGCGTTTATATCTCGCTGTCTGTTCCCTGGGGCAATGATTCCATCAGCTACAACGGTACGTTTAACGGTAGTCAACACCGTAATCAGCTCGGCTATTCCGGCCACAGCCAGAACGGCGATAACTGGCAGCTTCACGTCGGGCAGGATGAACAAGGCGCACAGGCAGACGGTTATTACAGCCATCAGGGCGCGCTGACGGACATCGATCTGAGCGCGGATTATGAAGAAGGATCGTACCGTTCGCTGGGCATGTCGCTGCGCGGCGGCATGACGCTGACCACCCAGGGCGGCGCGCTACACCGGGGAAGTTTAGCGGGCAGCACACGTTTGCTGGTTGATACCGACGGCATTGCGGACGTCCCCGTTAGCGGTAACGGCTCGCCAACCTCAACCAACATTTTCGGCAAGGCCGTGATTGCGGATGTCGGAAGCTATTCGCGCAGCCTGGCGCGTATCGATCTGAACAAATTGCCGGAGAAGGCGGAAGCTACTAAGTCGGTTGTGCAGATCACGCTCACCGAAGGCGCCATCGGCTACCGTCACTTTGACGTGGTCAGCGGCGAGAAAATGATGGCGGTTTTCCGGCTGGCAGACGGCGACTTCCCACCGTTCGGCGCCGAAGTGAAAAACGAGCGCCAGCAGCAGTTGGGCCTGGTGGCCGATGACGGCAACGCCTGGCTGGCGGGCGTAAAAGCCGGGGAAACATTGAAAGTCTTCTGGGATGGCGCGGCGCAGTGTGAAGCATCACTCCCGTCCACGTTTACACCGGAGCTATTGGCCAACGCGCTATTGCTGCCGTGCAAAATGCTGGAAGGTCAGCCCCCCACCGCACCGCAGAAAAGTTCTCCGCTGCCTGCGCAACCGCTAATCCAGGAACATACGCAAACCGATGGCCAACCGGCCGCGCCGGTGGCGACAACCACTCAAACCCCGCCCATACCGCTGGCTGACAACCATGCGGTGAATCGCAAGGATATGGAATAAAGGGAGCCTGTAATGAACAAGACCAACCATTTTAAGCGCCAGGCGCTTATCGCTTCGGTATTACTGGCTGCGCCGCTGGTATCGCACAGCGCGATTGTGCCGGATCGTACCCGCGTTATTTTTAACGGCAATGAAAATTCAATCACCGTCACGCTGAAAAACGGCAACGCCACTCTGCCCTACCTCGCACAGGCGTGGTTGGAAGACGATAAGTTCGCCAAAGATACCCGCTATTTTACCGCCCTGCCGCCGCTGCAGCGTATTGAGCCAAAATCCGACGGGCAGGTTAAAGTCCAGCCGTTACCAACCGCGGCTAGCCTACCGCAGGACCGGGAAAGTCTGTTTTATTTCAACGTGCGGGAAATTCCGCCGAAAAGCGATAAGCCTAATACGCTCCAGCTGGCGCTGCAAACGCGTATTAAGTTTTTCTACCGCCCGGTAGCCGTCGCCCGGCAGGTGGATAAGACGCACCCGTGGCAGACGAAGCTCACGCTGACCTACCAGGGCGATGGTGTGATCTTCGACAACCCCACACCGTTTTACCTCGTCATCAGCAATGCCGGTAGCAAAGAGAACGAAACCGCCTCCGGCTTTAAAAACCTGCTGATTGCCCCGCGTGAAAAAGTGACCTCTCCCATCAAAGGTGCCTCGCTCGGCAGCTCGCCGGTGGTGGGCTACGTCGATGATTACGGCGGCCATCGCCTGCTGGTTTTTACCTGCTCAGGGAATACCTGCAAGGTCAATGAGGAAAAAACCCGTGACGCTGAGAAGAAAGCGAATAAGTAATCCTGTGCGAAAGAGATCTATGACGATGTTGACTCGCTGGAAAATGCTGGTGCTGCTGTGCGGTGGATTCGTTACCGGCACCGAGGCTGCCGGCACAAAAACCGTGCAACTGGAGCTGCATCTGGTCGTCACTCAACCACCGCCCTGTACGGTAGGCGGCGCTTCCGTAGAGTTTGGCGATGTCCTGACCACCAAAGTTGGCGATGCTTCTCAAACGAAACCTGTGGGCTACAGCCTGAACTGCGATGGCAGAGCGAGTGACTATCTGAAGCTACAAATTCAGGGAACCACCACCATCAGCGGGGAGCAGGTTCTGCAAACTTCGGTGCAGGGGTTAGGCATCCGTATTCAGCAGGCGGGCAATAAGCAACTGGTTCCGGTTGGCATAACGGATTGGCTGAACTTCACCCTGAGCGGCAGCAATGGGCCAGAGCTGGAAGCCGTACCGGTTAAAGAGCCCACCACGCAGTTAGCGGGTGGCGATTTTAACGCCAGTGCGACGTTAGTCGTGGATTACCAGTGATGGAGAGATTCATAGTGAAAAGGGTGCTTATCCTGACTCTTTTAATCACCCAGTTTGCCTGCGCCGACAATTTGACCTTTCACGGCAAACTGATAAACCCGCCCGCCTGTACTATCAATAACGGTGAAATGCTGGAGGTCAGTTTTGGTAGCGTCATTATTGATAATATTGACGGCGTCAATTACCTGACCGAGATCCCGTGGACCCTTACCTGCGACAGCAGCTTTCGCGATGACGCATTAACTTTTACGTTGAGCTATCTGGGCACGGCGACGCCTTACTCCGCAAAAGCCTTAACCACCAGCGTCCCTGAGCTGGGCATTGAACTTCAACAGAACGGCACGGTGTTTCCTCCCGGCACGTCGCTAACCATCAATGAGTCATCGCTTCCCACACTAAAAGCCGTGCCGGTAAAACAGCCCGGTAAAGAGCCTGCCGAAGGCGATTTTGAGGCTTTTGCCACGTTACAGGTGGATTACCAATGAACCGTATTTTTCAAACTGCCGGGCATTTGATCGGAGGCGTAATGTTATGGGCGGTTTGCAATACGCTACCTGCCGCCACGCCTAATGTGCACTACAGCGGTAAGCTGGTTGCCGGCGCCTGTAACCTGGTAGTGGATAATGACACGATGGCGACGGTGGATTTTCATACTATTGGCAGTGACAATTTCGACGCCAGCGGGCAAACGACTCCTGTTCCATTCACACTTAGCCTCCAGGATTGCAAAACAGCGCTAGCCAACGGCGTGCTGGTGACCTTTCAGGGCGTTGAAGACAGTACCCTGCCCGGACTGCTGGCGCTGGAGCCCTCGTCGGAAGCCAGTGGTTTTGCGATTGGCGTGGAAACGGCTGCACAGCAACCAGTGAGTATCAATGCAACAGTGGGTACAGCTTTTGTGCTGAAAGAAGGGATTACCACCATCAACTTGCAGGCCAGGCTGCAAAAATACGCTGGTGAAGAGGTTATGCCGGGGGAATTTTCGGGTAGCGCAACAGTGAGTTTTGAATATCAGTAACTTCTCAAGTTATATACTCATTTCTAATATTTTATTTAAATAATGGAAATTTAAATGAATCAAAAAGTATTATTTTTTCTAAGTATAATTGCATATCCTGGGATAACTCAGGCCATTAACCAAAATGTAATGATTGAACCATTAGTAATACGTGACTCAACAAATTATTTAGTACTACCTCAGGCTCAACAGGCTGAATTCTCACAATGCAAAAGCTGGCCGCATGATAGCACTGTTATTCCAGCAAAATATGAGGCAACCCTGCTTAATGGAAGTCTCATATCTATGTTTATTGGTGGCATAACAGTTAATTTATATACAACAGCAGATGTCAAAGTTAATACAGATGCCCAGTGTACATTACTCAATGGTAATTTTCCTGGTTATTACGGCATAACATGCTTTGTTACTGGTTATGACACAGACAAAGCTGTACCTGTAAGGACAGATAATGGCATGTCAATTATCGAAAGTAAATTATATGCTACAGGAACAATGAGATATATAACAGAGATCCCGATGGATGGCAGTGGCTTTCAGGGTATGGCGATTGGTGGTGCAGTAGTAATTAATACAGGCGCAATAACACCAACCCCTAATACGGGTGTTATTTCTAACATAACAATGCCACCACTATATGATCCCGGGTTTATTTTTACGGTACCTGGATGCGGTCAATACAAATATCATTCTGGGACAGGTTCTGTTTTTACGAATAACAATTCAACTTATACGGTTGCATCGCCGATTGGTTTCATAACTGCGTCTTTGGATAAGAACTCCGTGTTAAATTATAATGAACTTCATTATAACGATAAGGCAGAAAATATAGAACTAGGGAAAATTTATTTGATGTATAAGGAGAAAAATGTCACGTGGGGTGAAGGATTCGATTATACATTGGAAAATAGCACGATCAATGTAGTTTGTGCTGATAGCAGGATTAAAACAAATGTAGATTATCAATGTAGGAATGGTGATATGGGGGCATGCAACAATGGCGAACTGGGAAGAATAATCGGCAACTGGGAACGAATAAACGTTGATACTAATTGCAGCGTGACAGTTATTTTGCCCTGGCAATAGTATTTTTCTTAATAGATCTGAGTTTACGATTGCATACTTTTATACTCATATACCCTAAATAATTCGAGTTGCAGGCAGGCGGCGACGCAGTGACAAATTCGTCTGATACGAATTTGAACAGCCGAAGGCTGCCTGCGGTGGGGGACAAGGATGTCCCCCATCAATCCCCGGGGCTTACGCTGGTCAGTGACTGGGGGGAGCGAGGACAAATTGGCAAGGCCGATGTGAACGCCACTTACGGCGGCCCTTTAGGGCGAGGCCCGGAGAGCCGGGCCATGCCAACACACAGGCAACGTAAAGTATAACGGGTAGATATATCAGACTACTTTGTAGATAATAACGTTTCACTTTACCCCCCGTGCAGTCGCCGTGCATCAATCACATCCGGCACCTGGTTCAGCTTACCGAGCACGCGGCCCAGCACCTGCAGGTTGTAGATCTCGATGGTCATATCAATGGTGGCGATCTGCTGTTTAATGTCGCTGCGGCTGGCGACGCCCAGCACGTTGACTTTTTCGTTAGCCAGAATAGTGGTGATATCGCGCAGCAAGCCGCTGCGATCGTTGGCCTGGACGCGCACCACCAGCGAATATCCCGCCGAGTAGCTTTCGCCCCATACCGCCTCTACGATCCGCTCCGGCGCATGGGAGCGCAGTTCCGCCAGCTGTTCGCAGTCGGCCCGGTGCACGGAAATTCCCCGCCCCTGAGTAATGAAGCCGACAATTTCATCGCCAGGAATCGGCTGGCAGCAGCGGGCAATGTGGTGCATCAGGTTACCAACCCCTTCCACCACCACGCGCCCGTCGTCTTTACGACGATTTTGCGGCGCGTATGTTTTTTGCTGAAGCTGTTTCAGCGCCGCTGCATCCTGCTCCTCCGCACTCGGCTTATTGAACTGCGATTGCAGGAAATTCACCATCTGATTAAGACGGATATCGCCGCCGCCTATCGCCGCCAGCAACTCTTCCAGCTCATTAAAGTTGTAGCGCGGCAGCAGATGTTTTTCGGCCTCTTTCAGGCTAATCCCCAAATGCGCCAGCTCATCGTCGAGGATCTGCCGTCCAGCCTGGATATTTTTGTCACGATCCTGCTTGCGGAACCAGGCGTGAATTTTCGAGCGTCCGCGGCTGGTCGTCACATAGCCCAGGTTTGGATTCAGCCAGTCGCGGCTGGGATTCGGCTGCTTCTGAGTGATAATTTCAATTTGATCACCCATCTGCAACTGATAGGTGAATGGCACAATACGGCCGCCGATTTTAGCGCCAATGCAGCGGTGCCCAACATCGCTGTGGATGTGGTAAGCAAAATCGAGCGGCGTAGATCCGGCAGGCAAGTCAACCACGTCGCCTTTTGGCGTAAAAACGTAGACCCGATCGTCAAACACCTGGCTGCGCACTTCATCCAGCATTTCGCCGGAATCGGCCATCTCTTCCTGCCAGGCGATCAGCTTACGCAGCCACGCAATTCTGTCTTCATGACCGGAGCGCACGCCGCCGGACGCGGCGCCTTCTTTATACTTCCAGTGTGCCGCCACGCCCAGTTCGGCGTCTTCATGCATCTGTTTGGTACGGATCTGGATCTCAACGGTTTTACCGCCCGGTCCCAGGACCACGGTGTGGATAGACTGGTAACCGTTCGGTTTCGGGTTAGCGACATAATCATCGAATTCATCCGGCAGGTGACGATAGTGCGTATGCACTATCCCCAACGCGGCGTAGCAGTCCTGCAGACGTTCAGCGACAATACGCACGGCGCGCACGTCAAAGAGTTCATCAAACGCCAGATGCTTTTTCTGCATTTTGCGCCAGATGCTATAAATATGTTTTGGTCGTCCGTAGACCTCCGCCTGCACGCCTTCGTTTTTCATTTCGGCGCGCAGATGTCCAACAAACTCTTCGATGTAATGTTCGCGATCGAGACGGCGCTCATGCAGCAGTTTGGCGATGCGTTTGTATTCCGCCGGATGCAGGTAGCGGAAACAGTAGTCTTCCAGTTCCCACTTCAGTTGCCCGATGCCCAGACGATTAGCGAGCGGCGCATAGATGTTGGTACATTCTTTCGCCGCCAGCACGCGCTCATCTTCCGGCGCCTCTTTCACTTCGCGCAAATGAGCGATTCGCTCGGCCAGTTTGATCACCACGCAGCGGAAATCATCCACCATCGCCAATAACATTCGACGGACGTTATCAACCTGCTCCGAAGAAACAGAGTCGTTATGAGTGGCGTTTAGCTGACGGATCGCCGCCATATCGCGCACGCCATGAATCAGGGTAACGATAGATTTGCCGACGCTTTCGCGCAGTACATCTTCGCTGACTACGTTGGCGTCGGCCAGAGGGAACAGTAGCGCCGCCCGCAGCGTGTCGATATCCATACTCAGCGTGGAAAGAATTTCTACCATCTCCACGCCACGCCACAGCAACAGATCCGCATCCGGATGTCCTTGTGTCTGTTGCAGGCAATACGCCCAGGTTTCGGCTAAGCGCTCACACGACTGCTGGCTGGAAATTCCCAGGCTTGCGATCCACTTCTTCGGATCAAATTCACCAGCTTTATTAATATGTGCACTTCTTACCGCGACCATCGTCCTCTCCTTAAGGGACCAGGCCTACCGAAGTCGGTAAGCCGGTAATCATTACATGCGCTCGAACAGAACCATTGATTCCAGATGTCCTGTGTGCGGGAACATGTCGAGCATCGCTAAACGCGTAACCTCATATCCCGCATTGACCAGCGCTTCACTATCGCGCGCCAGCGTCGCCGGGTTACAGGATACATAAACAATGCGAATAGGTTTTAATTTTATAATATGTCGCATCACTCCTGTAGCCCCCGCACGCGCAGGATCGAGTAAGACTTTGTCAAAGCCGTTTTTCGCCCACGGCTGCTTCGTGACATCTTCCTCCAGGTTCTCATGGAAGAATGTCACATTATGTAAACCATTGCGGATGGCGTTTTCACGGCCTTTTTCTACCAGCGCCGGAACGCCCTCAACCCCAATCACGCTTGCCGCGCGCGTTGCCAGCGGCAGCGTAAAATTCCCCATTCCGCAGAACAGATCCAGGACACGATCCTCGGCGCGCACATCAAGCCACTCCAGCGCGCGGGCGACCATTTGCTGGTTTACCGCCTCATTAACCTGAATAAAGTCTCGCGGACTGAAGGCTAAACGTAAGCCGTGCGAATCATACCAGGGCGCTTCGCCAGATACCGTTTCCAGTATCTCGCTAAACGGCGCCAGAAACAGAGACAATCCCTCAGAATGCGAAAAGCGTTCCAGTTTTTCTTTATCCGCCGCACTTAATGGCGCGGTATGGCGCAGAATCATCAGCGTACCGCTTCCCGCCTGTACCAGCTCAACATGCCCAAGATGTTGCCGTGTAAACTCGCCAGACACGCCCTGATTCGGGGCAGCAATGCTGCAAGCTGGGGCGCCAAAACAGGGCACTGTTCGACATTGACGATATCGCTGGAACCCGCTTTGCGAAATCCCATTTGCAGCGGTTTATCCGGCGGGCAATTCAGACTTAACCGCGCACGACGCCGATAACCCCAGGGCGCGCCGGCGATGATGTCATTCACCTCGTGTTTCATCAAACGCGCCAGCGCCGCGCTTTTGCTGCGTTGTTGCAGGGCGATGCTGACATGCTGTTGCTGACAACCGCCGCAGACGCCAAAATGCGGGCAGCGCGGCGTTTCTCGTTCCGGGCTATCATTCAAACGGCGCGAAACGCGTGCGCGGGCAAATTGCTTTTTATCTTCTGTAATAATGACTTCTGCGCTTTCCTCAGGCAATAAACCGGGGATAAACAGCGCTTTTCCGTTATGACGGGCTACGCCCTGACCAAATGAATCGAGGTCATTGACTTTAACGGTTATGATCTGACGCGTCGTCACGCGCCGTTTTGCAGAGTAGAATTGCGCCATCGACCAGCTTTTTCTCAATTTAACAGTGTGACCCTAATTGTCCCATAACGGAACTCCATGACCAACTACAGCCTGCGCGCACGCATGATGATTCTGATCCTGGCCCCGACCGTCCTGATAGGTTTGCTGCTCAGTATCTTTTTTGTAGTGCACCGCTATAACGACCTGCAGCGTCAACTGGAAGATGCCGGCGCCAGTATTATTGAACCGCTCGCCGTCTCCAGCGAATATGGTATGAACTTACAAAACCGAGAGTCTATCGGCCAACTTATCAGCGTCCTGCACCGCAGACACTCTGATATTGTGCGGGCAATTTCCGTTTATGACGATCATAACCGCCTGTTTGTAACGTCTAATTTCCATCTGGACCCCTCACAGATGCAGCTTCCCGCCGGAGCGCCGTTTCCACGTCGTCTGAGCGTCGATCGCCACGGCGATATTATGATTCTGCGCACCCCGATTATCTCGGAGAGCTATTCGCCGGACGAGTCAGCGATTGCCGACGCAAAAAATACCAAAAATATGCTGGGGTATGTGGCGCTTGAACTGGATCTCAAGTCGGTCAGGCTACAGCAATACAAAGAGATTTTTATCTCCAGCGTGATGATGCTTTTTTGTATTGGCATTGCGCTGATCTTTGGCTGGCGGCTTATGCGCGATGTCACCGGGCCTATCCGTAATATGGTGAATACCGTTGACCGCATTCGCCGCGGACAACTGGATAGCCGGGTGGAAGGATTTATGCTGGGCGAGCTGGACATGCTGAAAAACGGCATTAATTCCATGGCGATGTCGCTTGCCGCCTATCACGAAGAGATGCAGCATAATATCGATCAGGCCACCTCGGACCTGCGTGAAACCCTTGAGCAGATGGAAATCCAAAACGTTGAGCTGGATCTGGCGAAAAAGCGCGCCCAGGAAGCGGCGCGTATTAAGTCGGAGTTCCTGGCAAACATGTCGCACGAACTGCGAACGCCGCTGAACGGCGTCATTGGCTTTACCCGCCTGACATTAAAAACGGAGCTGAACCCCACCCAGCGCGACCATCTGAACACCATTGAGCGTTCCGCGAATAATCTGCTGGCGATCATTAATGACGTGCTTGATTTCTCCAAGCTGGAAGCCGGTAAGCTCATTCTGGAAAGTATCCCTTTTCCACTGCGCAACACGCTGGATGAAGTGGTTACGCTGCTGGCTCACTCGTCGCATGATAAAGGGCTGGAGTTGACGTTAAATATTAAAAACGACGTCCCGGATAATGTGATTGGCGACCCGCTGCGCCTGCAACAGGTCATTACTAATCTGGTGGGCAATGCCATTAAGTTCACCGAGAGTGGCAATATCGATATTCTGGTAGAAAAGCGGGCGCTCAGTAACACCAAAGTACAGATTGAAGTGCAGATCCGCGATACGGGGATCGGCATTCCGGAACGCGACCAGTCTCGACTGTTTCAGGCGTTTCGCCAGGCCGATGCCAGTATTTCTCGCCGTCACGGCGGCACCGGGCTTGGGCTGGTGATTACGCAAAAGCTGGTCAACGAAATGGGCGGGGATATCTCTTTCCACAGCCAGCCTAATCGCGGCTCGACCTTCTGGTTTCATATTCATCTTGATCTTAACCCAAATGTCATTATTGACGGGCCGTCGACCGCGTGTCTGGCCGGGAAACGACTGGCTTATATCGAACCGAATGCTACCGCCGCGCAATGTACCCTGGATCTGCTGAGCGACACGCCGGTGGAAGTGGTTTACAGCCCGACCTTCTCCGCGCTGCCGTTAGCGCACTACGATATTATGATTTTGAGCGTTCCGGTGACCTTCCGCGAGCCGCTCACCATGCAGCATGAACGTCTGGCGAAAGCAGCGTCAATGACGGACTTTCTACTGCTGGCGCTACCTTGCCATGCGCAAATTAACGCCGAAAAGCTGAAACAAGGAGGCGCGGCGGCCTGTCTGTTAAAACCATTGACGTCAACGCGCCTGTTGCCAGCGCTGACGGAATATTGCCAGTTGAATCACCATCCTGAACCGCTGCTAATGGATACCAGTAAAATCACCATGACGGTTATGGCGGTTGATGATAATCCCGCTAATCTGAAGCTTATCGGCGCGTTACTGGAAGATAAAGTCCAGCACGTAGAACTTTGTGATAGCGGACATCAGGCGGTGGATCGGGCGAAACAAATGCAGTTTGATCTGATTTTGATGGATATTCAGATGCCGGATATGGACGGCATACGCGCCTGCGAATTGATTCACCAGCTTCCTCATCAGCAGCAAACACCGGTTATTGCCGTTACGGCACATGCGATGGCCGGGCAAAAAGAGAAATTGCTCAGCGCGGGCATGAACGACTATCTGGCTAAACCGATAGAAGAAGAGAAGTTGCATAATCTGTTGCTGCGCTATAAACCTGGCGCCAACGTAGCAGCGCGCCTGATGGCGCCGGAACCGGCTGAGTTTATCTTCAATCCGAATGCAACGCTCGACTGGCAGCTTGCGCTCCGCCAGGCTGCCGGTAAGCCCGATCTGGCACGGGATATGCTGCAAATGCTGATTGATTTTCTGCCGGAAGTGCGCAACAAAATTGAAGAACAACTGGTGGGAGAAAATCCCAACGGTTTGGTCGATCTGGTCCATAAGCTACACGGGAGCTGCGGCTATAGCGGCGTACCGCGGATGAAGAACCTTTGCCAGCTTATTGAGCAACAGCTTCGCAGCGGCGTCCACGAAGAGGAGCTGGAGCCTGAGTTTCTGGAGCTGCTGGATGAGATGGATAATGTCGCGCGTGAAGCGAAGAAGATATTAGGCTGATATTCGCCGGATGGCGGCGTGACCGCCTTATCCGGCCTACAACTCAGCGTAATTGTTGCCCCGCTTTCAGCGTTGCAGCCACGTTGCGCGCGGTCATTCGTACGTTTTCACTCGCATTCTTCAGCGCGTCCTCCAGCGTGCAGATGGTATAAATCACGCTGAAAACGGCATCAAGCCCATGTTCATGAACCACGCCAACGTCCTCCGTCAGGCTACCCGCAATACCAATTACCGGCTTGTTATACCGTTTGGCGATGTTTGCCACGCCAATAGGGACTTTACCGTGAATGGTCTGGCTGTCGATGCGTCCCTCGCCGGTGATGACTAAATCAGCATCCGCAAGACACGCTTCCAGATGAAGCGCATCGGTGACAATCTCAATGCCACGCCGTAGCTGCGCGCCGCAAAACGCGTATAACGCCGCCCCCATGCCGCCTGCCGCGCCGCCGCCTGCCAGATCCAACACATCGACATGCAGATCGCGAGCAATCAAATGCGCATAGCGAGTCAATGCCGTCTCCAGGCGTTCAATCATTTCCGGCGTCGCCCCTTTTTGCGGACCAAAAACCGCAGACGCGCCCTCTTTGCCGGTAAGGGGATTCGTGACATCGCAGGCGACCTCTATATGGCACGCCGACAAACGCTTATCCAGGCCGCTGATATCAATGCTGGCGAGTGTTTCCAGCCCAATGCCGCCTTGCGCAATATCATTGCCCTGCGCATCCCGTAGCCTGGCCCCCAGCGCCTGTACCATCCCCGCGCCGCCATCGTTGGTGGCGCTACCGCCGATACCAATAATGATATGCTCAACGCCCGCATCCAGCGCATGACGGATCAGCTCGCCGGTTCCCCATGACGTGGTCTTCAACGGATCGCGTTGCGCGGGCGGCACCTGCTCCAGCCCGCTGGCGGCCGCCATTTCAATGAATGCGGAACGCGCATCGCCGGAAAGCCCATAAAACGCATTGACGCGATGCCCCAACGGCCCGGTGACCTCAACATGCACGATTCGACCCGCCGTCGCTTCAACCATCGCTTCGACAGTACCCTCTCCGCCATCAGCCAGCGGCAATTTCAGGTAATCGGCGTCAGGCCAGATCTCGCGAAATCCTTGTTCAATGGCGGTCGCTACCTCAAGAGCACTCAAACTTTCCTTATACGAGTCTGGTGCGATCACTATTTTCATAAGTCGTCCTTACGCATGTTGATCCTGTTAAGCATACACCCAGAGAAGAACCGGTTCCTTACGGAACCGGTTCTGACTTAACGCACCATGCAAGGACGCTTATTATCAAACGTCCAGCCAGGAATTAAGTACTGCATTCCCATCGCGTCGTCACGCGCGCCTAAGCCATGTTTTTGATAGAGCTCATGCGCTTTCATCACCTGATCCATATCGAGCTCAACGCCCAGACCCGGTTTGGTCGGTACTTGCACCATGCCGCCTTTAATTTCAAACGGTTCTTTAGTCAGACGTTGGTTGCCTTCCTGCCAGATCCAGTGGGTATCGATCGCGGTGATCTTGCCCGGCGCCGCCGCGGCAACATGGGTAAACATCGCCAACGAAATATCAAAGTGGTTGTTAGAGTGCGAGCCCCAGGTCAGACCGAACTCATGACACATTTGCGCCACGCGTACAGAGCCTTGCATAGTCCAGAAGTGCGGGTCCGCCAGCGGGATATCGACGGATTGCAGCGACAGCGTATGCCCCATTTGACGCCAGTCGGTCGCTATCATATTGGTGGCCGTCGGTAATCCGGTCGCGCGACGGAATTCCGCCATCACTTCACGTCCGGAAAAACCCTGCTCCGCGCCGCACGGATCTTCTGCATAGGCCAGAGAACCTTTCAGGTATTTACCAATGCTGATCGCTTCGTTCAGCGACCAGGCACCGTTTGGATCGAGCGTGACGCGCGCTTGTGGGAAACGTTTCGCCAGCGCCACGATTGACTCGGCCTCTTCTTCGCCCGCCAGCACGCCGCCTTTCAGTTTGAAGTCGTTGAAGCCGTATTTTTCATAGGCGGCTTCCGCCAGACGCACTACCGTTTCCGGCGTCATCGCCTCTTCATGGCGCAGACGATACCAGTCGCATTGCTCATCCGGCTGGCTCTGATACGGCAGCGGCGTAGCCTTGCGATTACCGACAAAGAACAGATAACCCAGCATTTCGACTTCGCTGCACTGCTGACCGTCGCCTAACAGCGAAGCGACGTTGACGCCCAAGTGTTGGCCCAAAAGGTCAAGCATTGCCGCTTCAATACCCGTCACCACATGGATAGTGGTACGGAGATCGAATGTTTGTAAACCGCGTCCGCCCGCATCGCGATCGGCAAACTGGTTGCGAACGGCGGTCAGGACA
The DNA here is from genome assembly GCF_050574145.1 of Salmonella sp. GDC200615. Lineage (NCBI taxonomy): Bacteria > Pseudomonadati > Pseudomonadota > Gammaproteobacteria > Enterobacterales > Enterobacteriaceae > Salmonella > Salmonella sp. GDC200615. Next base: position 3,855,898 of record NZ_CP192247.1, read on the forward strand.
TTTTTATATTCACCCAGCGTTTTTCCCACCACCAGTGGGATCGCATCTTCCAGCGTTTTGCGAATTTTTTCGCCGCCCGGAATCTCGCCGACCCCGGTATGGCCGGAGTTATCTTTAATAATGACGATGTTGCGCGTGAAGAACGGGGCGTGCGCGCCGCTCAGGTTCATCAGCATACTGTCATGACCCGCAACCGGGATAACCTGCATTTCAGTCACTACAGGCGTCGTAAATTGAGTACTCATAACTGTGTCCTTATTCAGAATTAGTGACGACCAAAAACAGGGCGTTTGCGGTCAAAAGTCCAGCTGGGGATCAGGTATTGCATCGGGCCTGCATCATTACGCGCGCCGCCTGGCAGCTTTTTATACGCGTCATGCGCTTTTCGCACCTGTTCCCAGTCAAGCTCCACGCCCAGTCCTGGCGCATCCGGAACGGCAATTTTGCCGTTTTTAATTTCCAGCGGATTTTTAGTCAGGCGGCAATCGCCCTCCTGCCAGATCCAGTGCGTATCAATAGCGGTGGGTTTGCCTGGCGCCGCCGCGCCGACATGGGTAAACATCGCCAGTGAAATATCAAAATGGTTATTCGAATGGCAGCCCCAGGTTAGCCCCCAGTCATCGCACAGTTGCGCCACGCAAACGGCGCCGGTGAGAGTCCAGAAATGCGGGTCGGCAAGAGGAATGTCTACCGCGTTGAGCATCACCGCATGCCCCATTTCGCGCCAGTTGGTGGCGATCATATTGGTCGCCACCGGCAGTCCTGTCGCGCGGCGGAACTCCGCCATGACTTCACGACCAGAGAATCCTTGCTCCGCGCCGCACGGATCTTCCGCGTAGGTCAGTGCATCTTTCAGCCCTTTGCACAACGCAATGGCTTCATCCAGTAGCCAGGCGCCGTTCGGATCCACGGTAATACGCGCGTCCGGGAAGCGTTTTTTTAGCGCGCGAATAGTATCAATCTCTTGTTCGCCCGGCAGCACGCCGCCCTTGAGTTTAAAATCTTTAAAGCCGTAGCGATCCTGAGACGCTTCCGCCAGCCGCACGACCGCGTCGCTGTTCAGCGCTTCCTGATGGCGCAGACGATACCATTCATGACTGCCCGGCGTGCTTTCCAGATACGGCAGATCGGTTTTAGTGCGATCGCCAATATAGAAGAGATAGCCCAACACGGTGACGGCATCGCGCTGTTTACCTGGCCCTAACAGTTCACAGACCGGCACATTAAGCGCCTGTCCCAGTAGATCAAGCAGCGCCGCTTCCAAAGCCGCCACCGCGTTAACCCGCAGTTCAAACGTCCATGCGCCTTTTGCCAAAGGTGTCAAAATCAGCAGCCTGGTTGCCTTTATGCACCTGCTGCACCACTTTGTTCAGGCGGGCGACTTCCTGGCCTAATACCATCGGAATAGCATCGACCAGCGTCTGATAAATCACTTCTCCGCCCGGCGCCTCGCCGACGCCAGTATGCCCGGCGTTATCGGTGAGGACGACGATGTTACGGGTGAAGTACGCGTTATGCGCGCCGCCGATGTTGAGTAGCATACTGTCATGTCCGGCAACCGGAATGACCTTCATGTCCGTAATAACGGGACTGGATTGCGTTGTCATGATAATTGTCCTGCGACAGGTTTCAGTTCAATACGCTTAATATCGCCTACCAGCACCAGATAGCTGATGATGGCCACCAGGGCATGTACGCCGACATAGATCAACGCGCCGTTGAAGGAACCGGTGGTGCCAACGATGTAACCAATCGCGATTGGCGTCACAATACCGGAAATATTGCCGAACATATTAAACAAGCCGCCGGAAAGACCGCTGATCTCTTTCGGCGCGGTATCCGCCATTACTGCCCAGCCCAACGCGCCGATACCTTTACCGAAGAAGGCCAACGCCATAAAGCCGATGATCATCCATTCCACGTTCACATAGTTACAGAACACCATAACCATTGACAGCAACATTCCCAGCACAATCGGCGTCTTGCGCGCGATATTCAGGGAGCCAGTACGACGCATCAGCCAGTCGGAAATGATGCCGCCCAACACGCCGCCGATAAAGCCGCAGACTGCAGGAACCGAGGCGACAAAGCCCGCTTTGAGAATCGACATGCCGCGCGCCTGGACCAAATAGACCGGGAACCAGGTAATAAAGAAATAGGTCAATGCGTTAATACAGTACTGACCGATGTAAACGCCAATCATCATACGAGAGCCCAGCAGCTGTTTGATCTGGCCCCATTTGACGCTAAACGGTACTTTCGCTTTGGTGTCTTTCTGATCCATATTGATCAGCGCGCCGCCTTCTGCGATGTACTCCAACTCTTTCTTATTTACGCCCGGATGGTTATTTGGTTCATGGATAACTTTCAACCAGATAAAGCTGATGATGATCCCTAACCCGCCCATAAAGAAGAAGACATGCGACCAGCCCACTTCGTGCGTCAGCCAGCCCATAATCGGCGCGAAAATAACCGTGGCAAAGTATTGCGCGGAGTTAAAGATGGCCACCGCCGTTCCCCTCTCCTGCGCCGGGAACCAGGCCGCAACGATGCGACTGTTGCCCGGGAAAGAAGGCGATTCCGCCAGACCGACCAGGAAACGAAGCGTAAAGAGGGCGACAATAATGCCGAAACCACTAAAGATATCGACAAAACCCTGCAACAGGGTGAAGACTGACCAAATGAAAATAGACCAGAAATAGACGCGTTTGGAACCAAAGCGGTCCAGCAGCCAGCCGCCCGGGATCTGCCCGATAACATAGGCCCATGAAAAAGCAGAAAAAACATAGCCCATGCCTACCGGATCAAGGCCGATATCTTTGGCCATTTCTGAGCCGGCAATGGACAATGTGGCGCGGTCGCCGTAGTTGAAGGATGTGACGATAAACAGCATCACCACTATCCAGTAGCGGGCGTTCGTGCGTTTCTCCGCACTGCTCGCCGCGTGACTTAATGAACTCATTGTTGCACTCCTGAAATTTCGCGTTAGCTACGCTCACTCTGAACTGCACAACCGGTAGGGAATCAGAGATAACGTTTCCTTGTTGCAGCTTTTATTAGGTCGTTTGCTTTGCACGCTGCATGCTTTTATTCACTGGCAGGAGAAGTATAAAAAGCGCGCCACACACACTCACCGTGCAACAACACAGTATTTTGGCGATGAATTACGCCTGTTTATGGCAAAAGCCCAGGACAGTGGAAGCCACTTCACGGAAATGAAATCAGAAGGCGTCGGCGTCGACGCAGGAGGAATAAAAAGAGAAGAATGTGAAACAGGTCGCTTGATTACATGAAAACGCCCGTAAAAAACTGCCGCTTTTGCGGGCATATGCCCAAAGCTAACACGATTCAGTTACTTTACACTGTGTACAGGTCGTGATTTTGCTTACTGGCAACGCAAGCAAACGAAAAGGTACCCTCCCGTAGGGGGGAGGGATTTACCTCAGGAAAGTAAAGTTCCCCGGTTTTCAACCCAGGGATTGGACTGGCTCTCCGGCTCCGGATGTTCGCTGGCGTCAATGAATAACATCTCCCCCACCCGCTGCGCGCTTTGCTCTTGCAACAGGGCATCAAACTGTTTGCCGCCATTACAGAAATTGGGGTAGCTGCTATCACCTAGCGCAATCACCCCGTAACGCAGGTTTGGCTGAAAACCCAACGTATCTTTAATGCCGTGAAAGAGCGGCGCAATGCTATCCGGTAGATCGCCCTGCCCGGTCGTCGAGGTAACGACCAGCGCAACCTTATCCTGATATTGCTGCCAGTCGGACAGTTCAGGATCTTCAAACACGATCGCGCTGTGCCCCTGTCTGGCGAGGATCGCTTCCGCTTCTTCCGCCACCAGCAGTGAGTTGCCATACATGGTCCCGACAAAAATACCAATTTCTGCCATTATGCGTATCTCCCTGAATTATGCCTGATGAGTCTCATCCTGCCGGGACGCCGCCGTAAACTCAACCCTTTCATTGTCAGGGAGAAGTCCACGCCAGCCAAACTGTGTCAGCGCCTGCATCCAGGTTTCATCCAACCCGGCCTGAATCATCAACGGCTGTCCGGTGAAGAGGTGCGTCAGCTCAAGCCGACTGGCATGAAGCATCAGGCGACGACAGGCAAAATGCTCTGCGGCGCTGCGGTTTTGTCGCAAATCGCCATGTTTACTGTCGCCGATGATAGGATGACGCAGATGCGCCAGATGACGACGGAGCTGGTGCTTACGTCCCGTTTTTGGTTCTAGCTCAACCAGACCATAACGCGTGGTGGGATAACGCCCGGTCGGTACCGCCATTTCGACCGTCGCCAGTCCGCGATACTGCGTTACAGCCGGCTGGGGCGCTTTATCTTCGCGGGCGAATTTATCGGCAATTTTATCGCGCTCTTCCACCAGCGGATAATCCAGTACCGCGTCATCCATCAGCCAGCCGCGCACAATGGCATGGTAGCGTTTACGGATGTGGTGCTGCTCGAACTGCTGCGCCAGACGGCGTCCCGCTTCGCTGGACAGCCCCATTAACAGTACGCCCGACGTGGGTCTGTCGAGACGGTGGGCGGTAAAAACATGCTGGCCGATTTGGTCGCGCACCGTTTGCATGACCACGACTTTTTCGTCGCGATCCAGCCAGCTCCGGTGAACAAGCCAGCCTGCGGGTTTATTCACGGCAACCAGCCACGGGTCTTGATAGAGGATCTCCAGCATCAGGATTTATCGCGGACGAATAGCGCATCCAGATCCTGCAAAACCGCCAGGATCGCCTCCCGCTGCGGATGATCCGCCGCCAGCGCCATTTCATAATAAGGGGCGACGGCAAATGCCTCGGGCAGCGGCTGCGCATTATCAAGTAGGGTATGCATACGTGGAATCAATACCCATTGCAGCCATTCCAGCGGTTCCATGGTATCCATAAAAAATGGTTGGGTGCTGGTAAACAGGTGCGCCTGCGGCGCATCCTGCCGCCAGTGGCGATGCTCGCGCAGCAGCGTTTCAAGCGCATGTAACTGCTGACGCGCACGGTCATGAGTCGTCATGTTAAAAACCTCAATGATGAAAATCTGGCGCGAAGAATAACAAAAAAAAGGGAGCACTGTATAAACAGTGCTCCCGGTTCGTTTCGCAGCATTCCAGCTACTTTTCGTGCTCCCTGCTCATCCGTGACAACTTTTCCTGTGACCTTACGGCCTGTTCATCCTGAACGTTTGCATCCTGCGCACATCGCCCGATGTGATAGCTTCTTCCTGAAGCGTCCCTGGTCATCCAGACCCGCCGAACATCCTGATCGGCTCTCGTTCTCCGTCCTGGAGGTGTCCTTTAACGCATCCTGCGCTTTCCACTTTGCTTCATCCTGAAGCCTTTCCTTGTAACACCATCCTGGCGTGTCCTGCCGAAGCGTCATCATCCTGACGTTCGCTTCGTTGTACGACTCCCTGTCGACGAAGATAGAATCGCCTGTTTCACCTTGTCTTACAAGACGCTTACAGACAATACCTTAAGTAAATTTTCATATGAAAGTGCGCAAAAACATTTTAACATGTTGTTTTATATATATTTATATAAGAAAACGGGGCTCAGTATCCGCTGCTATCCTGGCGATCTCCTACAGACTTTGTAAGAGATCTCTCACACCCGTTAGGGCAAACGATTACAGAAGAGGATTAAGTTGCGTAAGGAATTCCGCAAGCGTTGCGGCAAGAACGGTACGATTACGGGTGCCCAGCGTTTCTTTAATCACCTCGCCGGACAGATTACAGACCGAAATGACCTCAAGCTCATTTTCCTGCGTCGCAATAAAAAGCGTGGGAGGAAGCTTGAGCCGCTTTTGCGTGACCAGGTGGCCTATCAGATTTTCCTGCACGCGCCGAAAGTCATCCTGACTCCAGGTTTGCAGTAGCGTAAGCTTTTCATCCGCAAACTGCGCGGGCATGTCGCCAGCAAACTGCGTGGTGTAAAACGCGTGGAGCGCAGGTTGTACCATAATATCAAAGGCGCGTTCAACCGCGTTTACATTTTCTTCGCCTTCAAAAGGCTGCGGCTGCCAGTAAACGGCATCGCGGGTTGAAGAAATAATGCACGGAGAAGGTACGCCATACAGTTCTTCGCTCAACGGCCAGCTACCGTGTTTTTCTTGCCACGCGTCGCAGTAACGCGTCGTAAAGGCTTTCAATGCCTGCGCTGTCAGTTCGTCCACCAGTTTCTCTCTTCATAAAAGCCAGGATACACTTGACGCATAGTGTATCTGGTTTATGACGGTGAAACATGTCTTCTTATGAAAACCATCAGGCTCTCGATGGCCTGACTCTCGGAAAATCAACGGATTACCGGGACAATTATGACGCCAGCCTGCTGCAGGGCGTACCGCGCAGTTTGAATCGCGACCCACTCGGATTAACAGCCGATAATTTGCCGTTCCACGGCGCGGATATCTGGACGTTGTATGAACTTTCCTGGCTTAACAGCCAGGGTCTTCCGCAGGTCGCCGTCGGGCATGTCGAACTGGATTACACCAGCGTTAATTTAATCGAATCCAAAAGCTTTAAACTGTATCTGAACAGCTTTAACCAGACGCGCTTTGACACCTGGGAGACGGTGCGCCAGACGCTGGAGCGCGATCTGCGCGCCTGCGCGCAGGGCAACGTTAGCGTGAGGCTTCATCGTCTTGATGAGCTGGAAGGACAGCCTGTCGCCCATTTCCACGGCACCTGTATTGACGATCAGGATATCAGTATCGACAACTACCAGTTTACTACCGACTATCTGCAACATGCGGTCAGCGGCGAGAAGCAAGTAGAAGAAACGCTGGTCAGTCATCTGTTGAAATCCAACTGCCTGATCACCCACCAGCCGGACTGGGGCTCGATACAAATTCAGTATCGCGGACGCAAAATCGACAGGGAAAAACTGCTGCGTTATCTGGTCTCCTTCCGTCACCATAATGAATTTCACGAGCAGTGCGTAGAGCGTATTTTCAATGACATTCTGCGCTTCTGCCAGCCGGAAACGTTAAGCGTTTATGCACGCTATACCCGCCGCGGCGGGCTGGACATTAATCCCTGGCGCAGCAATACCGATTTCGTGCCCGCCACGGGCAGGCTGGCGCGACAGTAATTTTTTTGTCAATTTTGCGTGCCGGATTGCGCATGTAAGGTTGTGAAAGGTCATCAGCCAGGGCTATTGTAATCAACAGGGAATGGCGTGTTGCGTCCCATAAGGAGTTTACTTGATTACACATATTAGCCCGCTTGGCTCAATGGATATGTTGTCGCAACTGGAAGTGGACATGCTGAAACGCACGGCCAGTAGCGACCTGTATCAACTGTTTCGTAACTGTTCACTTGCCGTTCTTAACTCCGGCAGCCTGACCGACAACAGCAAAGAGCTGCTGTCCCGCTTTGAAAATTTCGATATTAACGTACTGCGCCGCGAGCGCGGCGTGAAACTGGAATTGATTAATCCGCCTGAAGACGCCTTTGTTGACGGGCGGATTATTCGTGCGCTACAGGCTAACCTGTTCGCGGTGCTGCGCGACATTCTCTTTGTGAATGGGCAGATCCATAATGCCGGCCGTTTCCAGCATCTGGATCTTGAAAGCTCAACACATATCACCAATCTGGTGTTCTCCATTTTGCGCAACGCCCGGGCGCTGCACGTCGGCGAAGCGCCAAACATGGTGGTATGCTGGGGCGGCCACTCAATTAACGAAAACGAGTACCTGTATGCCCGTCGCGTCGGCACGCAGTTGGGATTACGCGAGCTGAACATCTGCACCGGCTGCGGCCCTGGGGCGATGGAAGCCCCCATGAAGGGCGCGGCGGTCGGTCACGCACAGCAGCGCTATAAAGACAGCCGCTTTATCGGCATGACTGAACCTTCCATTATTGCGGCTGAACCGCCTAACCCGCTGGTGAACGAACTGATCATCATGCCGGATATCGAAAAACGCCTGGAAGCGTTCGTCCGTATCGCACACGGTATCATCATCTTCCCGGGCGGCGTGGGTACGGCGGAAGAGCTGCTTTATTTGCTGGGGATTCTGATGAATCCAGCCAATAAAAATCAGGTGCTGCCGCTGATCCTGACCGGACCAAAAGAGAGCGCCGATTACTTCCGCGTGCTGGATGAGTTTATTACCCATACGCTGGGCGAAGCGGCCCGCCGTCATTACCGCATCATCATTGACGATGCGGCGGAGGTAGCGCGGCTGATGAAGAAAGCGATGCCGCAAGTGAAAGAGAATCGCCGCGATACTGGCGACGCCTATAGTTTTAACTGGTCGATGCGTATTGCACCGGATCTGCAGGTGCCGTTTAAGCCGTCGCATGAGAATATGGCCAACCTGAAACTGTACCCGGATCAGCCGGTTGAGATTCTGGCGGCGGATCTGCGGCGCGCCTTCTCCGGTATTGTCGCGGGGAACGTGAAGGAGGTCGGGATACGCGCCATTGAAGCTAATGGTCCGTATAAAATCCACGGCGATCGAGAGATGATGCGTCGCATGGACGATCTGCTGCAGGGATTCGTCGCGCAGCATCGTATGAAATTGCCGGGTTCCGCCTACATCCCCTGTTACGAGATCTGCGCTTAACGCTTATGCCCGGTTGCCGCCAGCAGCCGGGCGCTTCTCCCATTCCTTTCATTGCGGTATGGCGATTCACGTATGCCTTCATTTTTTATGATGATCATCAGAGGCATAGCCCGCATTGTTTTATAAACACCATTTATAATTCACCATAAATAGATTGCCAGGCAAACGTTTACCTGACTCCTCTTACCGTGATTTATCGGTTCAAACTCTCATTCTTCGCAAGAATCCACTAAAAACCTTGATTTTTATAGTCAAACCTCCGTATCTTGCGCCCCAATCTTTCCGGCCTTATATCGTTAATGGTAGCCTTCGCGCCCGGAAATTCGTTATGACGTTTTTTTAATAGATTAATGGTCCAAATTTATCCATGTAAGAAGCGGATTATTGCATTTGAGATCGGGATCACTGATAGATTCATCACTTAAATGTATCTTTCCGCCCGAAAATTATTACGGCGAAAAATTATATAAAAAGCGTCCCTAAGCAGATTTCATTTTACGATCAGGTCTTTTTTCATTGGATTAGACCAGCAACCTGATTTTTAGCATCCTCCAGGAGAAATAGATGGAAACCACTCAGACCAGCACTATTGCTTCGATTGACTCTCGAAGCGCATGGCGCAAAACGGATACCATGTGGATGCTGGGCCTTTACGGCACGGCTATCGGCGCGGGCGTTCTGTTCCTGCCGATCAACGCAGGCGTCGGCGGCATGATTCCGCTCATCATCATGGCGATTCTCGCTTTCCCGATGACCTTTTTCGCACACCGTGGCTTAACACGCTTCGTGCTGTCCGGTAAAAACCCGGGTGAAGACATCACTGAAGTCGTTGAGGAACACTTCGGTATCGGCGCAGGTAAACTGATTACCCTGCTCTACTTCTTCGCGATTTACCCCATCCTGCTGGTTTACAGCGTGGCGATTACTAATACCGTGGAAAGCTTCCTGACCCACCAGTTAGCGATTAATCCGCCGCCGCGGGCGATTCTTTCCCTGATCCTGATTGTTGGCATGATGACCATCGTGCGCTTCGGCGAGCAAATGATCGTTAAGGCGATGAGTATCCTGGTATTCCCGTTCGTCGCTGCGCTGATGCTGCTGGCCTTGTACCTGATCCCGCAGTGGAACGGCGCGGCGCTGGAAACTCTGTCCTTTGATTCCGCCGCGTCTACCGGTAACGGTCTGTGGATGACGCTGTGGCTGGCGATTCCGGTGATGGTTTTCTCTTTCAACCACTCCCCGATCATCTCCTCCTTCGCGGTTGCGAAGCGTGAAGAGTACGGTGAAGGCGCAGAGAAGAAATGTTCTAAAATTCTGGCCTTCGCCCACATCATGATGGTGCTGACCGTGATGTTCTTCGTCTTCAGCTGCGTGCTGAGCCTGACGCCGGCAGATCTGGCAGCGGCAAAAGAGCAGAACATCTCTATTCTGTCTTACCTGGCGAACCATTTTAACGCGCCGATCATCGCCTGGATGGCGCCGATCATTGCGATGATTGCTATCACCAAATCCTTCCTCGGCCACTACCTGGGCGCGCGTGAAGGCTTTAACGGGATGGTGATTAAATCGCTGCGTGGTAAAGGTAAATCCATCGAAATCAACAAACTGAATAAAATTACCGCGCTGTTCATGCTGGTCACCACCTGGATTGTGGCGACGCTGAACCCCAGCATCCTGGGCATGATTGAAACCCTGGGCGGCCCGATCATCGCGATGATTCTGTTCCTGATGCCGATGTATGCCATCCAGAAAGTACCGGCAATGCGTAAGTACAGCGGTCATATCAGCAACGTATTCGTTGTGATTATGGGCCTGATTGCCATCTCCGCTATTTTCTACTCACTGTTCAGCTAAGTCCTTTAGCGCCGCTTACCGCGGCGCTTCTCTATGATACAACCGCAATGGATGCCCTATGATTAGCGTATTCGATATTTTTAAAATCGGCATTGGCCCTTCCAGTTCTCACACCGTCGGACCAATGAAAGCAGGCAAGCAGTTCACGGACGATCTGATTGCCCGCCATATCCTTACAGATGTCACCCGCGTCGTGGTGGATGTCTACGGCTCTCTGTCATTGACGGGTAAAGGCCACCACACTGATATCGCCATTATTATAGGCCTGGCGGGGAATCTGCCGGACACCGTCGATATCGACGCCATTCCGTCCTTTATCCAGGATGTGAACACCCATGGGCGTTTACTACTGGCTAATGGGCAGCATGAAGTCGAATTTCCGGTCGATAAGTGCATGAATTTCCACGCCGACAACCTGTCTCTGCATGAGAACGGGATGCGTATTACCGCGCTGGCGGGCGATAAGGTGCTCTACAGCCAAACCTACTACTCCATCGGCGGCGGCTTTATCGTCGATGAAGAGCACTTTGGTTTGACGAATAGCGAACCCGTTAACGTACCGTACCCTTACAAAACCGCCGCGGATTTACAGCGCCACTGCCAGGAGACGGGTTTGTCGCTCTCCGGTCTGATGATGCAAAACGAACTGGCTCTGCACAGTAAAGAAGCGCTGGAGCAGCACTTCGCCAGGATCTGGGAGGTAATGCGCAGCAGTATTGAGCGCGGTATCACCACCGAGGGCGTATTGCCGGGCAAACTGCGCGTTCCGCGTCGCGCGGCGGCGCTGCGTCGGGTGCTGGTCAGTCAGGATAAGACCACCACCGATCCGATGGAGGTCGTCGACTGGATCAATATGTTCGCGCTGGCGGTGAACGAAGAGAATGCCGCAGGCGGACGAGTAGTCACTGCGCCGACTAACGGCGCATGTGGTATTGTGCCGGCGGTGCTGGCGTACTATGACAAGTTTATCCGCGAAGTAAATGCTAACTCACTTGCTCGCTATATGCTGGTCGCCAGCGCGATTGGCTCGCTGTATAAGATGAACGCCTCTATTTCCGGCGCCGAAGTGGGTTGTCAGGGAGAGGTCGGCGTGGCCTGTTCCATGGCGGCAGCGGGTCTGGCCGAGCTGCTGGGCGGTAGTCCGGCGCAGGTGTGTATCGCCGCAGAAATCGCCATGGAGCATAATCTGGGGTTAACTTGCGATCCGGTTGCCGGTCAGGTACAGGTTCCCTGCATTGAGCGTAACGCGATTGCTTCAGTCAAAGCGGTCAACGCCGCGCGTATGGCGCTGCGCCGTACCAGCGAACCGCGTGTATGCCTCGATAAAGTGATTGAGACCATGTACGAAACCGGTAAAGACATGAACGCTAAGTACCGCGAAACTTCGCGCGGCGGCCTGGCGATGAAGATCGTTACCTGCGATTAATTCTCAGCACATTTTAGGATCTGTAGGCCGGATAAGGCGCTCGCCGCCATCCGGCTTTGTTGCCTGATGTCGCTTCGCTTATCAGGCCTACGGATAGCGCTATTTCGCAATGCTCGCCTCCCCCCGCCGTGAATGTTACCCTACGCGCAGGTTTGTAAGGGAGAACACCGTGGCTGCTCATCTGCTTATCGTCGACGCGCTCAATTTGATTCGCCGTATTCACGCCGTTCAGGGGTCGCCCTGTGTGGAAACCTGCCAACACGCGCTCGATCAATTGATTATCCACAGCCAGCCAACCCATGCCGTAGCGGTATTTGATGACGACGCGCGCAGCAGCGGCTGGCGTCATCAGCGTTTACCGGACTACAAAGCAGGACGTCCGCCGATGCCTGACGATTTACATAATGAAATGCCCGCCCTACGCGCCGCATTTGAACAGCGCGGCATACGCTGTTGGGCATCAGACGGTAACGAAGCGGACGATCAGGCGGCGACGCTGGCGCTAAAAGTTACCGAAGCCGGACACCAGGCAACCATTGTGTCAACCGATAAAGGCTATTGCCAGTTGTTCTCTCCGGGATTGCGCATTCGCGACTACTTCCAGAAACGCTGGCTGGACGCGCCGTTTATTGAAAAAGAGTTTGGCGTACTTCCCCGGCAGTTGCCGGATTACTGGGGTCTGGCAGGAATCAGCAGTTCGAAAGTCCCCGGCGTTGCCGGTATCGGCCCCAAAAGCGCGACCCAGCTGTTGATTCAGTTTCAAAATCTGGAGGGAATTTACGCCCATCTGGACGAGGTGCCGGAAAAGTGGCGCAAAAAGCTTGAGACGCATAAAGAAATGGCATTTCTTTGCCGCGATATTGCACGTCTGCAAACCGATTTACATATCGACGGAAACTTACAGCAGCTACGGCTGGCGCGGTAGTTTTGTTGCCGGATGGCGGCGTGAACGCCTTATCCTGCCTACAGGACTGCACGAAATGTAGAGCGGATAAGCGCAGCGCCATCCGGCAAAATTACCAGGCGATATGATACAGTTCGACAATGTCCGCCAGACTCGCTTCACGCGGATTGCCGCCCGTACAGACATCATCGAACGCCGCCTGCGCCAGCGCCGGGATATCCTCTTTTCGAACGCCGACATCACGCAAATGCAGCGGAATTCCCACATCGCGATTTAGCGTAAATACGGCTTCCACTGCGGCATTACGTGCCTCTTCAAGACTCAATCCTTCTACCTTCACCCCCATCGCCCGGGCGATATCACGGAATTTCTCGTTGGTAGACCCGGCATTAAAACGCATCACATGCGGAAGCAAAATAGCATTCGCGACGCCATGCGGCGTGTTGTAAAACGCGCCCAGCGGATGCGCCATCCCATGCACCAGCCCCAGCCCCACATTGGAAAACCCCATCCCGGCAACATATTGCCCCAGCGCCATCGCCTCACCGGCCTCTTTTTCTCCGGCCACGGCGCCGCGCAGCGCGCCAGCAATAATCTCAATGGCTTTGATATGTAATGCATCCGTCAGCGCCCATGCGGCCCGGGTAATATAGCCTTCAATAGCATGGGTTAGCGCATCCACGCCCGTTGCCGCTTTCAGCGCGGGCGGCATACCGTCCATCATATCGGCATCGATAAATGCCGCCTGCGGAATATCATGCGGATCGACACAAACGAATTTGCGCCGTTTCTCTTCATCGGTAATCACATAATTGATAGTGACTTCCGCCGCGGTTCCCGCCGTTGTCGGGATCGCCATAATCGGCACGCTGGGTTTACGGGTCGGCGATAGCCCTTCCAGACTGCGCACATCGGCAAATTCCGGATTGTTACTGATAATACCGATCGCTTTGCAGGTATCCTGCGGAGAACCGCCGCCAATGGCGATGAGATAGTCCGCGCCGCTTTGGGTAAAGACCTTAAGCCCTTCCTGGACAACGGAAATCGTAGGATTAGGGATCACGCCAGCATAGATCTCCCACGCCAGCCCTGCGGCATCCATTCTGCTTGTCACTTTATCGACCACACCGCATTGCACCAGCGTTTTATCGGTAACAATCAGCGCTTTATGATAACCGCGGCGCGTCACCTCATCGGTTAATGCGTCCACCGCTCCCCGGCCAAACCATGCCGTTTCATTCAGAATCATTCTGTTCGCCATCGCCTGTCTCCTGACATCACTCTTCAATACGTAATCCGTAAGTTTTAAATTTCTCCAGTACGATAGCGATCGCCTCGTCATCCAGTACCGGTACCGGATCGACAATGGCCAGCGTACTTAAATAGAGCTGCGCCAGCACTTCCACTTCATGCGCCAGCCACAACGCTTTGTCTAAATTTTCTTCACAAGCGATAAGCCCGTGATGCTGTAACAGCGTCGCTTTACGATTTTTAAGCGCCACGGCAACATGGTCAGAAAGTTCGCGGGTGCCAAAAGTGGCGTAGGGCGCGCAGGGAATAGAGTTTCCTCCTGCGGCGGCAATCATGTAGTGAATCGCCGGAATCGGGCGATTCAGGATCGAGACTGCCGTACAATGGACAGCGTGGTTATGTACCACGGCATTGGCGTCAGGGCGCGTCTGGTATGCCGCCATATGAAAACGCCACTCGCTGGAAGGCAGCTTGCCCTGCTCATGCTGACCGTCAGCATCAATAAAGACAATGTGCGACTCTGTCAGCTTCTTGTAGGGGATCCCCGTCGGCGTAATCAGCAATCCGCCCTGATAACGTACGCTCACGTTACCTGCCGTCCCCTGATTTAACCCTAACCGCGTCATTTCCAGACAGGTATCAATAATCTGCCGCGCCAGTCTATTTCGTTCCATTATTTACCTCTCTCTGTGATTCAAAATGAGACAACAAAACCGCCTTTCGCATCGCGCTGCTGTCCTGTTGAAATAATCGAATAGTTAGCAACTATCATCATACTGAATAAAGAGAAGGGAATTTAAATAACGATATTTTGTGATTCACATCAATTAATTCACCACGATAAACCAGACGACTACCGTTTCTCTCGCCGATAAATGCCCGCTCTTAATAATATTTTTTAAAACGGGCAAAGATGAAGAATAAGTTACTACTGCCCGTTTTCGTGGCAATAATTTAATTCGGGCATTCAGTCTGTGGTTTTTTAAATTAAACATCTCAAACGGTCATTTTTTTATGAAAATTAAAGTGATGATAATCACAGAACGCTCTGCTCTCAGGTATAAATGTGACCGCCATCATATTAAAAGGCCTTTTTTATTTAAAAATGACTCCATGAGTTCATTCCGGACGCCAATTTATTACCGGTAAGAAAAGCGAACTCACCTAATTTTACGGTCTGGTGACCAGAACCGACCGCACGCAAAAGCTTCTGAACCGATGAGGATGCTATGGGAAACACAACAATACAAACACAGAGTTTTCGTGCTGTGGATGCAGAGCAAAGTAAAAGCAAGCGCTACATTATTCCATTCGCCTTACTTTGCTCGCTATTTTTTCTGTGGGCCGTCGCCAATAATCTGAATGACATTTTATTACCGCAGTTTCAACAAGCTTTTACGCTAACTAACTTCCAGGCCGGACTTATTCAGTCAGCCTTTTATTTCGGTTATTTCGTCATTCCAATTCCCGCTGGGATTTTGATGAAAAAGCTCAGTTATAAAGCAGGGATTATCACCGGGCTTTTTTTGTATGCTGTTGGCGCCGCATTATTCTGGCCTGCCGCCGAGATAATGAATTACACATTATTTTTAATTGGCCTGTTTATCATCGCCGCCGGTTTAGGCTGCCTTGAAACTGCGGCCAATCCTTTTGTTACGGTATTAGGTCCAGAAAGCGGCGGACATTTCCGGCTTAATCTGGCGCAAACTTTTAACTCCTTTGGCGCTATTATCGCCGTTGTGTTTGGGCAAAGCCTTATTTTGTCTAACGTGCCGCATCAATCACAAGAAGCGCTTGATAAAATGACGCCGGATCAGCTTAGCGCCTATAAACACAGCCTGGTGTTATCGGTACAAACGCCATACATGATTATCGTCGCCATCGTATTAGTAGTTGCGCTGCTGATTATGCTGACCAAATTTCCGGCCCTGCAAAGTGACGATCATAGCGATGCTAAACAAAGCTCTTTCTTATCTTCTCTCTCCCGACTCATCCGTATTCGCCACTGGCGCTGGGCGGTGCTGGCGCAGTTCTGCTACGTGGGGGCGCAAACCGCCTGCTGGAGCTATCTGATCCGCTACGCCATTGAGGAGATTCCTGGAATGACGCCCGGTTTCGCCGCCAACTACCTGACCGGCACGATGGTGTGCTTCTTTATCGGCCGTTTCACCGGGACCTGGCTTATCAGCCGCTTCGCGCCGCATAAAGTGCTGGCCGCCTACGCCCTGTTTGCCATGCTCCTGTGTCTGATTTCCGCCTTTAGCGGCGGACATATCGGCCTGCTGGCGCTGACGTTGTGTAGCGCATTTATGTCAATCCAGTACCCGACCATCTTCTCGTTGGGTATCAAAAATCTGGGACAGGACACTAAGTACGGCTCGTCTTTTATCGTCATGACCATTATTGGCGGCGGTATTGTCACGCCAGTAATGGGCTTCGTTAGCGACGCCGCAGGCAAAATTCCGACCGCCGAACTGGTTCCGGCATTGTGCTTTGCCGTCATCTTCATTTTTGCCCGTTTCCGTTCACAAGCGGCGACAAACTGAACATTTATCCGAATAACGTGAGGAATCTGTCATGAAAAAAATCAGCTTACCGAAAATCGGTATCCGCCCGGTGATTGATGGACGTCGTATGGGCGTACGCGAGTCGCTCGAAGAGCAAACCATGAACATGGCGAAAGCGACGGCGGCGCTCATCACCGAGAAAATGCGCCACGCCTGTGGGGCACAAGTGGAGTGCGTCATTGCGGATACCTGTATTGCCGGAATGGCGGAATCCGCCGCCTGTGAAGAAAAATTCAGTAGCCAGAACGTGGGCGTGACCATTACCGTTACGCCGTGCTGGTGCTATGGCAGCGAAACCATTGATATGGACCCGATGCGTCCAAAAGCCATCTGGGGCTTTAACGGCACAGAGCGTCCTGGGGCGGTTTACCTTGCCGCGGCGCTGGCGGCGCACAGCCAGAAAGGCATTCCAGCGTTCTCCATTTATGGCCATGACGTGCAGGATGCCGACGATACCTCCATTCCTGCCGACGTCGAAGAAAAACTGCTGCGTTTTGCGCGGGCAGGGTTAGCGGTAGCCAGCATGAAAGGCAAAAGCTACCTCTCCGTCGGCGGCGTGTCGATGGGGATCGCGGGTTCCATTGTCGATCATAACTTCTTTGAATCCTGGCTGGGCATGAAGGTGCAAGCGGTAGATATGACCGAACTGCGCCGCCGTATCGATCAAAAAATTTATGATGAGGCCGAACTGGAGATGGCGCTGGCGTGGGCGGATAAAAACTTCCGCTACGGCGAAGATCAGAACGCCTCGCAGTATAAGCGCAATGAAGCCCAGAACCGCGCGGTGTTAAAAGAGAGCCTGCTGATGGCGATGTGTATTCGCGATATGATGCAGGGCAACAAGACGCTGGCGGACAAAGGGTTAGTTGAAGAATCGCTGGGCTACAACGCCATTGCCGCCGGCTTCCAGGGCCAGCGCCACTGGACCGATCAATACCCGAACGGCGATACCGCCGAAGCGCTGCTCAATAGTTCTTTTGACTGGAACGGCGTACGCGAACCGTTTGTCGTCGCCACCGAAAATGACAGTCTGAAC
This sequence comes from Salmonella sp. GDC200615, assembly GCF_050574145.1. Classification (NCBI taxonomy): domain Bacteria; kingdom Pseudomonadati; phylum Pseudomonadota; class Gammaproteobacteria; order Enterobacterales; family Enterobacteriaceae; genus Salmonella; species Salmonella sp. GDC200615. Next base: position 3,873,509 of record NZ_CP192247.1, read on the forward strand.
GGCGTAGCGATGCTGTTCGGTCATCAACTCACTGGTACCGCGCAGATATTCGCCGACGTGCGAACCTACTGGTCGCCGGAAGCCGTAGAACGCGTCACCGGCCAGGCGCTCAGCGGCCTGGCGGAACACGGCATTATTCACCTGATTAATTCCGGTTCTGCCGCTCTGGACGGTGCCTGTAAACAGCGCGACAGCGAAGGCAAGCCGACCATGAAACCGCACTGGGAAATCAGCCAACAAGAGGCGGATGCGTGTCTGGCGGCCACCGAATGGTGCCCGGCGATTCACGAATACTTCCGCGGCGGCGGCTACTCATCCCGTTTTCTGACCGAAGGCGGCGTGCCATTCACCATGACCCGCGTGAATATCATCAAAGGCCTGGGACCAGTACTGCAAATCGCCGAGGGCTGGAGCGTCGAACTGCCGAAAGCGATGCACGATCAGCTTGATGCCCGCACCAACTCTACCTGGCCTAACACCTGGTTTGCGCCGCGTCTTACCGGCAAAGGCCCGTTTACCGATGTCTATTCGGTGATGGCGAACTGGGGAGCTAACCACGGCGTACTCACCATCGGCCATGTAGGGGCAGACTTTATTACTCTCGCCGCGATGCTGCGTATCCCGGTATGTATGCACAACGTGGAGGAGGCGAAGATCTACCGTCCTTCCGCCTGGGCGGCTCACGGTATGGATATCGAAGGCCAGGATTATCGCGCCTGCCAAAATTATGGCCCGCTGTATAAACGTTAATGCGGCTTAGCCCGGTGGCGCAGGCTTACCGGGCCTACGGGCGCGTGAACCGTAGGCCGGATAAGCGTAGCGCCATCGGGCGGCGTTTATGGAGTTATCTATGAAACAAGACGTTATCCTGGTTCTCGACTGCGGTGCGACTAACGTTCGGGCGATCGCCGTTGATCGCCAGGGGAAAATTGTCGCCCGCGCCTCAACCGCTAACGCCAGCGACATTGCCGCAGAAAATAGCGCCTGGCATCAGTGGTCGCTGGACGCCATCCTGCAACGTTTCGCCGACTGCTGCAGGTCACTCTCCAGCGCCCTGTCGGAGTGTGTTGTTCGCGGTATTACGGTGACTACGTTCGGCGTCGATGGCGCGCTGGTCGATGCGCAGGGTAAGCTGCTCTACCCGGTCATCAGTTGGAAATGCCCGCGAACCGCCGCCGTGATGGAAACGATTGAGCGCTTTATCTCGCCCCGGCAATTGCAGACGCTCTCCGGCGTCGGCGCGTTCAGCTTTAACACGCTGTATAAACTGGTCTGGCTTAAAGAGAATCATCCGCGCCTGCTGGAACAAGCTCACTGCTGGCTGTTTATCTCGTCGCTGATTAACCACCGTCTGACCGGCGAGTTTACAACCGATATCACTATGGCAGGCACCAGCCAGCTACTGGATATCCATCAGCGCGACTTTAGTCCGGAAATCCTGCAGGCGACGGGCCTGGCGCGCCGCCTGTTCCCGCGTATCGTGGAAGCAGGCGCCCAGATAGGCACGCTACAGACAGACGCGGCCAGGCTACTCGGTCTCCCGGCGGGTGTGCCGGTGATCTCTGCCGGACACGATACTCAGTTCGCGTTATTCGGCGCTGGCGCGCAGCAAGGTGAACCGGTGCTATCCTCCGGAGCATGGGAGATTCTGATGGTACGCAGCGGTCAGGTGGATACCTCGCTGCTCAGTCAGTATCCGGGCTCGACCTGTGAACTGGACAGTCAGTCGGGGCTTTATAACCCCGGAATGCAGTGGCTGGCCTCCGGTGTACTCGAATGGGTACGAAAACTGCTGTGGACGCCGGAAACACCATGGCAAACGCTGATCGACGAAGCGCGCGCTATTTCCGCTGGCGCGGAAGGCGTACGGATGCAGTGCGATCTGCTCGCCTGCCAAAATGCAGGCTGGCAGGGCGTGACGCTCAATACCACCCGCGGCCATTTCTATCGCGCCGCGCTGGAAGGCCTGACGGCGCAACTGCAGCGTAATCTGCGCACGCTGGAGAAAATCGGTCATTTTAACGCCACAGAACTGTTACTGGTTGGCGGCGGCAGTCGCAACGCTTTGTGGAATCAAATTAAAGCGAATCAGCTTGATATCCCTATCAAAGTGCTGGACGACGCGGAAACAACCGTGGCCGGCGCTGCCATGTTTGGCTGGTACGGCGTAGGCGAATTTAGTAGCCCGGAACAGGCGCGCGCGCAGGTCAATTATCAGTATCGCTATTTCTGGCCGCAAACCGAACCTGAAATTATTGAGGGAGTATGAAATGCTAAAAACCATTTCACCGTTAATTTCCCCGACACTGCTCAAAGTGCTGGCCGAGATGGGCCACGGGGACGAAATCATTTTTTCCGACGCTCACTTTCCCGCGCATAGCCTGGGCCCACAGGTGATTCGCGCCGATGGTCTTAGCGTCAGCGATCTACTGCGGGCAATTATTCCGCTCTTTGAGCTGGATAGCTACGCCCCGCCGCTGGTAATGATGGCCGCCGTGGAAGGCGACACGCTCGACCCCAGCGTTGAAGCGCGCTATCGCGATGCTTTGTCATTAGAAGCGCCGTGCCCGGATATCGTTCGTATCGACCGTTATGCGTTTTATGAGCGGGCGCAAAAAGCGTTTGCGATCGTTATCACAGGTGAGTGCGCGAAGTACGGAAATATTCTTTTAAAAAAAGGGGTAACGCCGTAATCTCTTGCCGGTGCGCCCGCATGACGCGGGCGTTCATCGAATGATGGGGTGAGAAAAATGAAAGCGGCACGCCAACAAGCGATAGTCGATCTGCTGATCAATCATAAAAGTCTGACCACCGAAGCGCTGGCCACCCGGCTTAACGTCAGTAAAGAGACCATCCGCCGCGATCTCAGTGAACTACAGACGCAGGGAAAAGTGCTGCGTAATCACGGACGAGCTAAATATATTCATCGTGAAAATCAGGACAGCGGCGATCCATTCCATATCCGCCTGAAAAGCCATTATGCGCACAAAGCCGATATTGCCCGTGAAGCGTTAGCGTGGATAGAAGAAGGAATGACGATTGCGCTGGATGCCAGTTCAACCTGCTGGTATCTGGCCCGCCAGTTGCCGGATATTCCCATTCAGGTTTTTACCAATAGCCATCCTATCTGTCAGGAGCTGGGAAAACGCGAACGCATTACGCTGATAAGTTCCGGCGGCCAGCTTGAACGTAAATATGGCTGTTATGTTAATCCGTCGCTTATCTCACAGCTAAAATCGCTTGATATCGATCTGTTCATCTTTTCCTGTGAGGGGATCGACGGCGGCGGCGATCTGTGGGACTCCAATGCGATCAACGCCGATTTTAAATCTATCCTGCTCAGGCGTGCCTCGCAGGCTTTATTATTGATTGATAAAAGTAAATTTAATCGTTCAGGAGAGGCGCGCATCGGCCATCTGGATGACGTGACGCATATTGTTTCAGATGCGCCGCAGTCATAGGCCGGATAAGCGTGCGTCATCCGGCGCTGATGACGCGCCGGATGACGGCAGCGCGTTTTTATCGCTCGTCGCGACGCCCGCCAACAGCCGCCCACAACCGACGCACGTGTACCGTCACTTCTTCGCGATCGTGATAAAGCTGACGCGCCTGGATCTGCGCATTAACGCCATGCTCATCCAACTGCGCCTGAAGATACGCCAGGTTATGCGATACCTCTTCATAGCGTTTTTTCATCGGCAGTTTAAGGTTAAAAATCGTCTCCCGGCACCAGCCGTTCACCAGCCACTGCGCCATTAACGCGGTGACTTTGGCCGGCTTCTCCACCATATCGCAGACCATCCATGAAATATTATTCCGGTTCGGACGGTACCTGAAGCCATCCTCACGCAACCAGGTCACCTGTCCGGTGTCCATCAGGCTTTGCGCCATCGGGCCGTTATCTACGGAGTAAACCCACATATTGCGCTTCACTAACTGGTACGTCCATCCGCCGGGACAGGCGCCCAAATCCACCGCATACATGCCGTTCGCCAGACGTTCATCCCACTCATCTTCCGGGATGAAAACGTGGAGCGCCTCTTCCAGTTTCAGCGTTGAGCGGCTCGGCGCATCAGACGGAAACTTCAAACGCGGGATGCCCATATAAAACGGTGAATTGTTATGCGCGAACGAATAACCGGTATAGCAGCATCCTGGCGCGATAAAAAAGACATGAACGACCGGACGCTTCGGCGTTTCATAATTCGTCAATACGCCCGCATCACGCAAAGCCGCGCGCAGCGGCACCGTAAATTTGCGGCAGAACTTCATCAGTTCTTTACTTTCATTGGTGTCGGCGACTTCAACTCGCAGCTCGCCGCCCTTTTCCACTACGCCCTGCAACATGCCGACAATCGGCGTAATTCTGTCTTCCGGCGGTAAATGTTGCAGCAGTTCACCCACCACAAACCACTGGCGGGCGAAAATCAGCGAACTGAACGGCAGCTCTGAAATCAGCTTTTCGCCATCTTCCGGCTGGTAGCATTCATAAATGACATAGCCTGCGTTCTCTTTTACGCGTGCAAAACCAAATATTTCCGTTTTCCCGCTTTATCGGTAATTTCTGCAGCGCACTCTTTTTCAAACCCCGGACGGCAGAGCAATACAACTTTATTCATGGCTCGCGCCCTTACGTTTCATACGAATGGCGCCAATCAGCAATAGCGCCCAGCCCACCAGGAAACTGACGCCGCCGACAGGCGTGATATACGCCCACAGGCGCAGATGCGAAAGCGCAAGGCAGTACAGACTGCCGCTAAACAGCACCGTGCCCAGCGCCAGAAAAACGCTGCTCCAATAAAACCAGATGCTGATACGGCGCTGCATCGCCACCGCCAGGCCAAAGATCGCCAGCGTATGGAACGCCTGATATTGCAGGCCGGTCTGAATCCAGCCCATTTCAACCACGCCCAGGGTTTTACTCAAAACATGCGCCCCGAACGCGCCCAGAGCAACGTAAATAAAACCGCTGATAGCGGCGACAATCAGCATAAAACGGCTGGTCATGGTCATACCCTAAGTTAATTATTGTTCGTAACGAAAACGGAATTTTTCTTGCTCCGTCGCCGCCTTCGCCAAAATCCACTGACGGAAGGCGGCTATTTTACCCAGTTCTGCCTGGCTGTCATGACAAACCAGATAAAAAGCATTCTTACTCACCAGAACATCGTTAAATGGACACACCAGTCGCCCGGCTTCAATTTCCGACTGCGCCATAACATTATTCGCCAGCGCGATCCCCTGTCCGTGAATAGCGGCCTGTAGCACCATCGCGCTGTGGCTAAATATCGGCCCTTGCTGAACGTTAATATGGTTGAGCCCTAACTGACGAGTATAGGCCTGCCAGTCACGCCGGGAGGCATCGTGCAATAACGTGTGTTTCGCCAGATCTTCCGGCGTTTTTAACGGTTTTTCGCCTGTGAGTAATAAAGGAGAACAGACGGGCAGTAAATATTCTGCGTATAATTTTTCGACGCGCAAGCCCGGCCAGTTTCCCCGGCCATAAAAAATCGCGACATCGACATCGTCTGCCAGTTTATCTTCCTGACGGTCAACGGCTTGTATCCGAACGTCAATTCCCGGATAAGCTGAGTTAAAGCTGGAGAGCCTGGGCACCAGCCATTGGATGGCAAAACTGGGCGGTAAACTCACCGTCAGCGCCCCTTTGGCACTGCGCGCCTGGAGCTTACGCGTTGCTTCCGTGAGCTGGGAAAATATCTCTTTAATGTCGAGAAAATAGCTTTGGCCTTCTTCCGTCAGCAGCAGCGAACGATTGCGGCGGCGGAACAGTTTTAGCCCCAAAAAATCCTCAAGTGACTTAATTTGGTGGCTTACTGCGGCCTGCGTCACAAAAAGTTCTTCCGCTGCTCGCGTAAAGCTCAAATGGCGCGCGGCAGCATCAAAAACGCGTAACGCATTTAAAGGAGGTAATCGTTTTGACATGGCCTCTGGACTTAATGTCGAATGAATTTAACAAATAGGTAACAATATGTAACCTATTAGTTTTTTTAATCTGAGACATTATAAATTGTCCGTTGAGGTTCTACCAGCAAATACCTATAGTGGCGGCACTTCCTGAGCCGGAACGAAAAGTTTTATCGGAATGCGTGTTCTGATGGGCTTTTGGCTTACGGTTGTGATGTTGTGTTGTTGTGTTTGCAATTGGTCTGCGATTCAGACCACGGTAGCGAGACTACCCTTTTTCACTTCCTGTACATTTACCCTGTCTGTCCATAGTGATTAATGTAGCACCGCCATATTGCGGTGCTTTTTTTTGTATAACAAACGGTTAGTTTTCCAGAGCCACCATCTCTTTCACGTCAGTACGATTGATCTGCTGTTTGTTGCCATTAGCGTCTTTATACGAAATCATACCGGTATCGTTATCGGTCTGGGGTTTACCGTCGGTCACAATGCTACGTCCACCATTGGTGTGCATAACGTAATTAGGACCGGAACAGGCGCTCAGGGCAAAAGTCAGCATACATGCAGAGATAATTGCGGCAGTCTTTTTCATCTTCTTCTCCTTAAAGCTGTTTGTGCTATTTAAAGCGGACTCCGTAACAGGCTTAAACATTCGCCTAACATTATTCAGCATAACCTCCTTTACATAATTCGCCAGGATATACAGACGATTCCGATGGTTAGGACAAACCTTGTATCAGCCGCGCTTTTACGCCACGATCGGTAAACTGAACCGAGGAATATCATGAACGCTTTTAATCCCACGCAGTTTCGCGCGCAGTTTCCCGCGCTAGCCGATGCGGGTGTTTATCTCGATAGCGCCGCCACGGCATTAAAGCCACAGGCAGTCATTGACGCCACGCACCAGTTTTATTGTTTGAGCGCCGGTAACGTTCATCGTAGCCAGTTTGCGCAGGCGCAGCGCCTGACGGCGCAATATGAAGCGGCCAGAGCAAAAGCAGCGCGGCTGTTAAACGCGCCCGATGAAAAAAGTATCGTCTGGACACGCGGCACCACCGAAGCGATCAACATGGTGGCGCAGTGTTACGCCCGTCCTCGTCTGCGCCCCGGCGATGAAATTATCGTTAGCGTCGCCGAGCATCACGCCAACCTTGTGCCCTGGCTGATGGTGGCGCAACAAACCGGCGCGCAGGTCATAAAACTGCCGCTTAATGACCGACGTCTTCCTGATGTTGAGCGTCTGCCGGAACTGATCACGTCGCGCAGCCGGATTCTGGCGCTGGGGCAAATGTCGAACGTAACGGGCGGCTGCCCGGATCTCGCAAGCGCTATCAGCACCGCTCACGCAGCGGGAATGGTCGTGATGGTAGATGGCGCGCAAGGCGCGGTACACTTCCCGGCGGATGTCCAGCAGCTTGATATCGATTTTTATGCTTTTTCCGCTCACAAACTGTATGGCCCGACCGGTATCGGCGTGCTGTACGGTAAGCCGGAGCTTCTTGAGGCGATGTCGCCCTGGCTCGGCGGCGGCAAGATGATCCGTGACGTTAGCTTTGAAGGCTTCACCACTCAAAGCGCTCCCTGGAAGCTGGAAGCGGGGACGCCGAACGTCGCCGGGGTCATCGGCCTGAGCGCTGCGCTGGAATGGCTGTCCGATATCGATATTGAACAGGCCGAAAACTGGAGCCGGGGGTTGGCGACGCTGGCGGAAGACGCACTGGCGAAACGTCCGGGCTTTCGTTCGTTCCGCTGCCAGGACTCCAGCCTGCTGGCCTTTGATTTTGTCGGCGTGCACCACGGCGATATGGTGACGCTGCTGGCGGAATACGGTATTGCGCTCCGGGCCGGGCAACATTGCGCCCAGCCATTGCTGGCGGAACTTGGCGTCACAGGGACTCTGCGCGCCTCTTTTGCGCCGTATAATACCCAACATGATGTGGATGCGTTGGTTAACGCCGTTGACCGCGCGCTGGAACTGCTGGTGGATTAATGACAAACCCTCTTTATACCGGACACCCGTTCGGCACAACGGTAACGGAAGAGACGTTACGCGCTATCTTTCTCCCGCTGACCCAGTGGGAGGATAAATATCGTCAGTTGATTCTGTTAGGAAAACAGCTCCCCGCTCTGCCGGATGAATGCAAAGCGCAGGCGAAAGAGATAGCCGGCTGCGAGAACCGCGTCTGGCTGGGCTTTACCCAGTCAGATAACGGAACGATGCACTTTTTCGGCGACAGTGAGGGGCGGATTGTCCGCGGCCTGCTGGCGGTATTGCTCACCGCAGTGGAAGGAAAAAACGCCGCCGAATTACAGGCTCGTTCACCGCTGGCGCTGTTTGATGAGCTGGGTTTACGCGCCCAGCTTAGCGCCTCACGCAGTCAGGGGCTGAACGCGCTGAGCGAAGCGATTGTTGCCGCAACGCATAAGGGTTGAAATAGCGTAAATATTCTGTCGCCTGACAGCGCCGTCCTCGGCGGTCAGGCGATGCAGATAAAATAATCCAGTCACTTTATTAGTTTCGGCGTCAGATTTCCCTGATAAACATTCTTTTGATTTTTATCAGCTATCACAATGAAATTACAATGTTAGAATCCATGTTAAAACGGCGTGAAGATTTTAGAGTAAATAAAGCCACTCGATGTAGCGTAGCAGGAGAACTGGAAAATTCATACGCATCGGGTGAAGTTATAACAGGATATGGATAAGTGGAAAAATATCTGCGTAACGGTACCATGTTTGTGGTGCTGGCATTTATATTATGGGGGTTAACACCTTTATACTATCAATATTTATCAGGGGGGAACCTCGCACAAATATTGATATACCGGGTATTCTGGTCAATACCATTATTACTGGCAGTAAGGTTCTTATTTCGGCAGCGAACGCGATTTCATGATGTCTGGAAAGATAAAAAATCCTTTTTCTTCTGCATGATCGCCGGACTTTTGATGATTGTATCATGGTCATCTTTTATTTATGCGCTAACCCATCATCTGGTGCTTGATGCCAGCCTCGGCTATTTTATCAACCCGCTATTTGTTATTGCGCTGGGATGCATTTTTCTTAAAGAAAAACTGTCGTTGTTTCAGGCCATCGCCGTTTTTTCCGGTGTCTGCGGCCTGACTTTTCAAATTATCATGCTACGGCATTTCCCGGCGCTGGCGCTAACCATGGGATTATCATTTGCGCTATATGGCCTGGCGCGAAAGTTTATACATTATGATGTGATGACATCGATAACGATTGAAACATTATGGGCATTGCCTGTCTCACTATTAATTTTTCTCTTTAGCGATACTGGACCAATTATATCCGCTAATACTCCTTTCTTTTTGTATGTCATGACGGCGCCAGTGACGATCATTCCACTGGTATTATTTGCCATCGCGTTAAATCACACCTCGTTGATTGTCACCGGACTGGCGCAATATATAGAGCCGTCTTTACAGTTCTTACTTGCCATTATGATATTTGGCGAGCACATTAATTACGCGGAACTGCTCTGCTTTTGTGCAGTATGGTTCGGGTTGTTTCTATGCATATCTGAAAATTTATATTCCCATTATCTCCGCGCCCGTCTGAAACCGGTGTTCGGCAGGGTACAGCGCTTCTTTCGCTAACGAAGGGCGCAGGGCCGGATACGCGTCTGCGTGACACTCCGCCCCGTCCTTTTATTCTTGTCGCGCCGCTTTAGCCATGATCTTCTTCAGCGCATGGGAAGCGGCGACAAAACCGAACGTTGCCGTCACCATCGTCGCCGCGCCGAAGCCAGAGGCGCAATCCATCCGTTTTGGCCCTTCTGCGGTAGCTTTCATCGCGCATACGGAACCGTCCGCCTGTGGGTAAACCAGCGCTTCGGTGGAAAAAACACAGTCCACGCCCAGTTTACCTTTACTGTTCTTCACTACGCCAAAATTATGTTTCAATCTCTCACGCAGTTTTGCCGCCAGCGGATCCTGGATAGTTTTCGCCAAATCAGCGACCTGGATTTGCGTCGGATCGATCTGCCCGCCCGCGCCGCCTGTGGTCACTAAAGGAACCTTATATCGGCGACAGTACGCAATCAGCGCGGCTTTTGGACGAACGCTGTCAATGGCGTCAATGACATAGGTAAAACCCGCGTTCATATAACCCGCCACATTATCCGGCGTGATGAAATCATCGATAACCGTTACCCGGCACTCCGGGTTAATTTGCCGAATCCGTTCGGCCATCACTTCCGCTTTCGCCAACCCGACGTTATCACGCAACGCATGGATCTGACGGTTCGTATTGGTCACGCAGACATCGTCCATATCAATCAGCGTAATCGCGCCGATGCCCGTACGCGCCAGCGCCTCTGCCGCCCATGATCCCACCCCGCCGATTCCCACGACGCAGATATGCGCCTCAGCAAACCGCTGCAGCGCTTTTTCACCGTACAGACGCGCGGTGCCGCCAAAGCGTTGGCGCCAGGCATCACTTATCACCACTGACATATGACCTCAGAATAAAAAAAGGTGAGGTTATTCCTCACCCCTGCTCACTATTTTCAGGCCCGATAGCGATCGCGTTATCGGGCAATCCGGTTGTCGCAGAATACCACAATCAGCCGCTAAACACGTTACCGGCGCCCGGCGCGCTTTTTAACACCCAGACGCGACCATAGTGATTATACCATCCGGCACGATGCCCGGCATCCGGGCCAATTCCCTGGTAAATATCAAAGTGCTGGCCTTTAATCGCTCCGCCGACATCCAGTGCGACCATCAAACGTAGCTCATACTGACCGCTAAATTTACCGTTGTTATCCAGCAATGGTACTTCCGCCAACAAGGTCGTGCCAGGCGGAATGATGCTGCGGTCGGAGGCGACGGATGCTCGCCCAATCAGCGGTACAGCGCTGACGCCTTTGACCGGCGCAAAAGATTGCGGCTTAAAGAAGACGAACGACGGGTTCTGCTCCAGTAATTCACGCACTTCCGCTTCGCTGTGCTTCTCTCCCCATTCGCGTATAGCCTGCATCGACATATCTTCTTTTTTCACTTCACCGCGATCGATAAGCACTTTACCAATACTGCGATAAGGCCAGCCGTTTTTACCGGCATAACTAAAGAAGTTCAGCGGACTACCGTCACCGAAATCAATATAACCGCTGCCCTGGACATCCATAATAAAGTTATCCATCAGCGAATTACTCCAGGCCAGGATGTACTTATCGCTCAGCGCGCCTGCGTAGATCTGAGCGCGGGACGGTAAGCGTCCGCGTTTTGGCGGCATACTATAGATAGGATACTGGAACGCGCCCTGGCGCGTATGGCGAGCCTGAACGACGGGCGTATAGTAGCCCGTGAACTGGACGTTACCGTAGTTGTCGGTGCCTTCCATCTGCCAGGCATCGATACCAAACTGACGCATAGTGCGCGTATCGCCTCCGGAACGTAACCAGTTCTGGACAGCGTTATAGACGTTGCTTTGATTGGTGTATAAACGCGGCGACGCGGAACGGATCTGGTTGACCTGCTCGGCAAAGTCTCCAGCATTAATCGGCGCGCCCACTGCGTCCGGCTGGTTTACCAGGGAGAAGGGCTGGGTAAATTTCCCGTCCTTATATTGCTGACCGCGATCGGTCGGTTTTGATGAACAGGCAGCCAGCATTGCCAGCATTACGCCTGTCGCCACATATTTTTCCCAACGTCCTTTCATGGTGTCTCGTCTTCTGCGTAATCGAAAGTGCCCGGTGAAGATAACAAACCGTCCGAAGTAATGAAATGCGATCGCGATCTCATTATGTAAATTCGTTTAAAAATCGTGCTATCTGCGGTGTATTTGCGCAATTCATGAGAAATTAGCGATTTATATGAAAAAAGGGTTGCAACAAAAGCTCAGCGGAGTATAGTGCGCATCCACGGACGCGGGGTGGAGCAGCCTGGTAGCTCGTCGGGCTCATAACCCGAAGGTCGTCGGTTCAAATCCGGCCCCCGCAACCAATTACAATGAGAATGCAAGTTTAGACGGACGCGGGGTGGAGCAGCCTGGTAGCTCGTCGGGCTCATAACCCGAAGGTCGTCGGTTCAAATCCGGCCCCCGCAACCAACTTAATGAACACCCTTACGGGTGTTTTTTTGTATCTGTCGTCTGGTCCGCAACGACAGTGCGGGCAGCATCCTACTTACCCGCGCAATAAACTCGCCGTCATCTCAGGTTAACTTCTTCTCGCCAGCGTCGCCCCATCGGCAAAATACGCTTTAATGCCCGCCAGAATCGACTCTGCGACCTGTTGCTGGAACGTCGCGGTCTTGAGCTTGCGTTCTTCTTCAATGTTACTGATAAACGCCGTCTCGACCAGAATAGACGGAATATCGGGCGCCTTTAACACCGCAAACCCCGCCTGCTCGACCTTGTTTTTATGCAGGTCATTAATTTTACCAAGCTGCTTCAACACCGCTTTACCGAATTTCAAACTATCGGCAATGGTCAGCGATTGCACCATATCGAACATCGTATGGTCGACATAACGGTCACCGCTTTTGCTCACGCCGCCAATTAAGTCCGAGGCGTTCTGCGTTTGCGCCAGATATTTCGCCGCGGTACTGGTGGCGCCTTTGGTCGATAGCGCGAATACGGATGAACCGCTAGGCTGCCGGCTGGTGAAGGCATCCGCATGAATAGAGACAAACAGGTCGGCGCGCTGTTTCTGCGCTTTCGCCACCCGGACTTTTAACGGAATGAAGATGTCTTCATTGCGCGTCATATAGACCTTCATGTTGCCTTCTTTTTCGATCAACGCGCGCAGGCGGCGGGCTATCTGGAGCACCACGTCTTTTTCACGCGTTTTGTATTTGCCTATCGCGCCGGGGTCTTCGCCGCCGTGTCCCGGATCAAGCATAATGACAATGGGACGATCGCGCCCCGCTTTACCGGGCTGCGGCCCGCTTTGCGAAGGCGGCACCTGTTTATCCAGATCGCCTTTATTGTAGTCTTCCAGCAGCGCCAGCAGCGGATCCTGCATATCCTGCGCATTGGCAGGATAAAGATCCATCACCAGACGTTCTTTAAAGCCTGCCACAGGCGCCAGCGCAAATAGCTGCGGCTTCACGTTTTGTTTTAGCTCAAAGACCATACGCACAGTCTTAGGATCAAACTGCCCTACCCTTGCGGATTTGATATACGGATCGTCGCTGCGAATCTGCGCGCCAATGCCTTTAAGCACCGAGTTCAGATTCACATCCTCAATATCTACTACCACGCGGTCCGGGTTACTTAAGGCAAATTGTTTATATTTCAGCAGACGATTCGACTCTACCGTGACGCGGGTATAGCTGGACGCAGGCCAGATACGCACCGCAACGACCTGGCTTACGGCAGCCAGCCCGACCTGGCTCACGCTTAATAGCCACATGGCGCCCGCGCCTTGTAGTAAACGGCGACGGCTGATTGCTGAATTGGCTCCCGACATGCTTCTCCCGAGCAAAAACTAAATAGAGATCATACAAAGTTCATCCAAATTGACCGGAAACTTTAGCGAATGACGCATAATCTGTCATCTATAAAAGGGTAAACATTCTTTTTATATTCACGGCATTACTAAGAAAAGCGATCGGACCGCATAAAATTTACGCTTGCACAGAGGGCAAAAACAGAATAAAAATACACTAATTTAGAATAATAATTCACTAGTGGGGCGCGCAATGATAAAGGAACGTAAAACCGAACTGGTAGAAGGGTTTCGCCATTCAGTTCCCTATATCAACACCCATCGCGGAAAAACCTTTGTCATTATGCTCGGCGGCGAAGCCATTGAGCATGACAATTTTTCCAGCATCGTTAGCGATATCGGGCTACTGCATAGCCTCGGTATTCGCCTTGTCGTGGTGTATGGCGCGCGACCGCAAATCGACGCCAATCTGGCCGCGCATCATCATGAACCGATTTACCACAAAAACACGCGGGTGACGGACGCCAAAGCACTGGAGCTGGTGAAACAGGCCGCCGGTTTACTCCAGCTTGATATTACCGCCCGTCTGTCGATGAGTCTGAACAATACGCCGTTGCAGGGCGCGCACATTAATGTCGTCAGCGGCAATTTCACCATTGCGCAGCCGCTGGGCGTTGATGATGGCGTGGACTACTGTCATAGCGGCCGTATCCGGCGCATTGATGAAGATGCGATCAACCGCCAGTTGGATAACGGCGCGATCGTTCTGATGGGGCCGGTCGCCGTCTCAGTGACCGGCGAAAGTTTTAATCTGACCTCAGAAGAGATTGCCACTCAACTCGCCGTTAAACTGAAAGCGGAAAAAATGATCGGTTTCTGTTCTTCTCAGGGCGTTACCAATAGCGAGGGCGGCATCATTTCTGAACTCTTCCCGAATGAAGCACAGGCGCGGGTGGAAGAGTTGGAAGCGCAGGGCGATTACAACTCCGGAACCGTACGTTTTTTGCGCGGCGCGGTAAAAGCCTGTCGTAGCGGCGTTCGTCGTTGCCATCTGATCAGCTATCAGGAAGATGGCTCGCTATTACAGGAATTGTTCTCGCGTGACGGTATCGGTACGCAGATCGTCATGGAGAGCGCCGAGCAGATCCGCCGCGCTACCATCAACGATATTGGCGGTATTCTGGAGCTTATCCGCCCACTGGAACAGCAGGGCATTCTGGTACGCCGTTCCCGTGAACAACTGGAGATGGAGATCGATAAATTTACCATTATTCAGCGCGATAATATGACTATCGCCTGCGCGGCGCTGTATCCTTTTGTGGAAGAGAAAATAGGCGAAATGGCCTGCGTAGCGGTACATCCGGATTACCGCAGCTCATCGCGTGGAGAAGTGCTTCTGGAGCGGGTTGCCGCCCAGGCGCGGCAAATGGGGCTGCGTAAATTGTTTGTGCTGACGACGCGCAGTATTCACTGGTTCCAGGAGCGCGGTTTCACGCCTGTCGATATTGAGTTACTGCCTGAGAGCAAGAAAAAAATGTATAACTATCAGCGACGTTCAAAGGTGCTGATGGCGGATTTAGGGTAACGAGGGAGGCCTGATGGCGCTGCGCTTATCAGGCCTACGCTCGAAAGCATCATTTGGAGGCCGGATAAGACGCTACGCGTCGCCATCCGGCGAGAACTCGTCTTATCCGGTACGACTGACTTCATCAAATAAGGTGGCTAGCCCGCTGCGCCGCTCCGTACGCGTCACAATCGCGCCTGCCAGGATCCGTTCATCGGCATACAGCGATAACCGCCGCCGCGCTCGCGTAACAGCGGTATACACCAGCTCCCGCGTCACGACCGGCGAACGCTGGCTGGGTAAAATCAGCGCGGCGTGATCAAATTCAGACCCCTGTGATTTATGTACCGTCATCGCCCAGGTTGTATCATGTTCCGGCAGACGGCTGGGCTGAACGGACTTGATCGTGCCGTCCGGCATCACAAACCAGACGCGTAACCCCTGCCCGCGATCGAGCGCAATACCAATATCGCCGTTAAATAGCCCCAACGCGCTATCGTTGCGCGCAATCATTACCGGACGCCCTTCGTACCAGCGAGAATGCGGGTGCCGCTGAATTTTTCGTTGCTGCACCATCGCCTGCTCAATGCGGTCATTCAATCCCCTCACGCCAAATGGGCCTTCGCGCAGCGCACAAAGCAGTTGATACTCATTGAAAGCCTGAAGGATTGCCTCCGGCGTCGCTTTTTCATGCAGCAACCGCAGGTAGCGACCATAGCCCGCCAGCGCTTCATCCAGCATCCCGGCATAATCGTCGCTGCTTTGCAATGTACGCTTCTCTATATCGCTAAACCCCTGCTGAAAAACAGCCTGGATTGCCGACCTGTCGCCGCAGTTAATTGCCGCCGCCAGCTTGCCGATGCCAGAATCGCTGCCGAAACGATAGCTCTTTTGCAACAAACAGAGGCTATCGCGTAAAGATGCGGCTTGCGTTCCGGCCCCCGCCGGAATGGCGCTACCAGTGAGTCGACTTAGCTGTCGGGCGCGTTCCGCCGTAAACCCTGCGTTGACATAGGCGCAAATATCGCCCAACACAGCGCCCGCCTCAACGGATGCCAACTGATCGCGATCGCCAAGAAAAATGACCCGCCCGTGCGGCGGCAGAGCGTCAATCAAACGTGACATCATCGGCAAATCAATCATTGATGCTTCATCGACCACCAGCACGTCCAGATGTAGCGGGTTGCCCGCATGATGGCGTAATCGCTGGCTGCCGGGCTGTGCGCCTAGCAGTCGGTGCAGCGTACTGGCGTCCTCCGGTATACGCTTTTTCTGCGCATCGGTAAGTGGAAGCTGACGCAACGCCGCGCCGAGCGACTCCGTCAGGCGTGCGGCCGCTTTCCCGGTCGGCGCTGCCAGCCGGATACGGCAACGTTCGCCATCCGCCATTTGAATTAATGCCGCCAGCAGCTTCGCGACGGTGGTGGTTTTACCGGTGCCGGGACCGCCTGAAATCACGGAGATACGGCGAGTTAGCGCTACGGCGGCGGCCACCTTTTGCCAGTTCACCTCGTCTGTCGGAGGGAATAGCGCGTCCAGAATACGGGATAACTGATCTTCATCTACGGCGATGGCCTGGTTAACCTCGTTAAAAAAGCGCGCAACCGTACGTTCGTTGCACCACATGCGATTCAGGTAGAGACGCTCGCCGCACAGAATTAACGGCGCGGGGCTATCGCCGCAGCTAACCGCCGCAGACGCCAGTAACCGCTTTTTCCAGTCGATTGGCGTAGCCGTTTCGCTTATACAGGCGACCAGTAAGGGATGCGCCTCCTCCGTTAACGTTAAACGCGACAACGGCAGACACACGTGACCTTCACCTGCGTCATGACTAAGCAGCGCTGCCGCCAGCGTCACGGCGGGATCGTCGTTACCGGCGACGGTTAAAGCAAACTGGGCATCAATGGGCCGTAAGAGTTTTTGTTCAACGGCCTCCAGCAACCGCTCCTGGATTGTCATTGCGCCTCCTCACTCATTTCACCTGCAAACATATCATCCAGTTGGTTAATTAACGCCGCCGCAGGGCGAGTGGTAAAAATACCCTGCTGCGGACGTTCGCTATCCACCCCGCGTAAAAAGAGATAGATGACGCCGCCGAAATGGCGTTCATAGTCGTAATTCGCCATGCGATGACGAAGGTAACGATGCAATGCCAGCGTATAAAGCTGGTACTGCAAATCATAGCGATGCGCCTGCATCGCCGTAGCCATCGCCGCCTGGGTATAAGCGGCGCTATCCTCGCCCAGCCAGTTAGATTTATAGTCGAGCAGGTAATAGCGCCCCTCATAACGAAAAACCAGGTCGATAAAGCCCTTTAACATGCCGCGAACCTGCATGAAATCCAGCGCAGGGCAACCTGCTGAAAGCGGGTCGTATCGACGAATCAACGCATCCAGCTCTCCGGCGGTAAGCGGCTGGGCAATCGGCAGATAAAACTCCATTTCGACCTGTTTTTCACGCTCGGTCAGCACGCTCAGACTAACGCCCGTCTCGTTAAGGGGAACGTGCAACACGGTGTCCAGCCAGCGGGTAAGTACGGGCTCCCATCGCGTCTCAAAACCACTCAGCTCCAGTTTTTCCTGTACCCATTGGGGGTTTATCGGTTGAGTAAAATCAAGCTCTTCAAACAGGTTGTGCAAAAATGTTCCCGGCGATGCCCCGCGAGGAAAGTGATGCGGCGTCATTGCCGGCGCTTCCGCCGCTTCGCCAACGCCTGCGGCGTCAATGTCGAGACGAGGAATAAGATCTTGCGCCACGCTATGTCCCCGCTGCTGCAAACCGGAATAACTGGTGACGCGCCAGCTATCATAAAGCAGGCGTTGCAGCGTTCTGGCACTGAGTTCCGCGTGCGATGCAGCGGCAATTTGCCAGCGGTCGTTATCCGTATTGCCTGGCGTTCGACACACGATATCCTCGTCGCATAGCGCCTCAATACAGGCGCGAAGGCCTGCGGCATCCATCGGTTCGCCTTTTTGCAGGAGTCGCCCAAGCGCGCTTTGGTGCACATCCGTCTCTCCTTTCTTATCGCTACGACGCCGCACCAGCGGCGCGACGCCGAGGCTGCAATGCCACACTGCACGGGTCAGCGCGACATAAAGTAGGCGCAGGTCTTCCGCCAGGCGTTCGGCTTCCGCCAGTGCTATGCTCTCTTCGGCGTGACTAAGGTCCAGCACCGCCTCGTAGGAGTGCCTGTCGTGATAAAAAGCCTGGTCCTGCACGCGGAAATGGGTGATAAAAGGTAACCAGACCAGCGGGTATTCCAGACCTTTCGATTTATGAATGGTGACGATTTGCACCAGATGCTTATCGCTTTCCAGACGTAGTTGCTGGCTGGAAGCATTGCTATCGGGTTCAAGGATATGCTGCGCCAGCCAACGCACCAGCGCATGTTCGCCTTCCAGCTGCGAACCGGCTTCCTGTAACAGCTCGCTAATATGCAAAATATCCGTCAGCCGACGTTCGCCTCCCGCCGTCGCCAGCAGGTTTTCAGCAATATTGCGCGCCGACATTAGCGCGCGCAGCATAGGCATCACGCCGCGTTTATGCCAAATCTGTCGGTAGCCATCAAACTCTTCGACAACCGCATCCCACGCATTTTCATCATTGTTAAGCGTTTCGATATCCAGCGCGGTAAGGCCCATCATTGATGTCGCCAAAGCGCTACGCAGCGTATTCTCACGTTCGGGCGCCATCACCGCCTGCAACACCCACAGCATCTCCTGCGCTTCGAGCGTTTCGAATACGCTGTCGCGGTTAGAAAGATAGACGGAGGGGATCGCCAGTAAGGTCAGCGCATCCCGTATCAGCGCGGCTTCCCGCCTGCTGCGCACCAACACGCTGATATCCGAGGCACGAACGGGCCGCGACGAATCGCCGTTCGTCAGCAGCGCGTCGCCCGTTTGCCCGGCACGCAGCCAGTCGCGAATTTGCGTGGCGCACACCTGCGCCATATAACTTTGATAATCGCCCGAACCGCAGCTTTCCCCCTCCATTAGCCACAGGGTCATCGCCGGTTGAGGCGCGTCATTCACTTTAAATTGCAGCGACTGGTTTCTGGGCGCAAACTTTACCGGACTGAAGGGAATATCGCGGAACATAAAGGCGTCGTTCATCTGACTGAACAGCTTGTTAACGCTATTCACCATCCCCGGCGCGGAGCGCCAGTTAGTGTCAAGCGTATAGTGCGCGCTCACTTCGCTGCGAGCCTTCATGTAGGTGAAGATATCCGCGCCACGAAACGCATAAATCGCCTGTTTAGGATCGCCAATCAGCAATAGCGCCGTATCGGGTTGATGTCGCCAGATACGGCGAAAAATACGGTACTGTTGTGGGTCGGTATCCTGAAATTCATCGATCATCGCCACCGGAAAACGGGTACGAATCGCCGCAGCCAGCGCCTCGCCGCTTTCACTACGCAGCGCGGTATCTAAACGGCTGAGCATATCGTCAAACCCCAGCTCGCCGCGCCGGCGTTTTTCCTGAGCCACCGTTTCACGGATCTCTGATAGCGCTCGGGTAAGAACCAGATCTTTAATCGATAGCGGTTCGCCCAACAGGTTATCAATGGCGACAAACAATGGGTGCTGGGGCGTCACGCCGCCAGCTTTGGTGCGCTCAGCTAAAAAACGCTGTGAAAATTTTCCCAACGCCTCGGGTAATTGATAGTTTTTCGTCTCTTCTTGCGCCCACGCGGTGATCTTTTCGATCCATTTCGCCTGATTGCCGCGGTTGAACTTTCTGCGATCGATGCCGGATGATTCGATCAGCGCGTCCAGCTCGCTAACCGCCTCACACCACTGCTGCTTCACCTGGTTGATGCGCGCCAGGAGCTGTTCATGACGCGATGCCAGCGTCTCCTCCTGCGATGGCGGCGCTTTAATGACCGGCGCTTCGCCCTGCAGATAACGATCGATATCCTTTAAGAGCGCCTTCGGTCCCTTCCACACGTCAAACACCACCTGCGCGATGTCGCGCGGCAGCGGATAGCAATGACGCCGCCAGAAATCGGCGCAGGCCTGATAACGCAACAAAGATTCGTCTTCAATAAGCTGTTGCTCAAACAACATACCGGATTCGAAAGCGTTCAGGCTGAGCATACGCTGGCAAAAACCGTGGATGGTAAAGACCGCGGCCTCGTCCATTTGTCGTTCTGCCAGTAATAACCACTGCGCGGCCTGCTTTTTGTCGCTAATTTCTTCCAGCAAGCGGGCATACAGCGGATTATCCGTGCTTTCCCGCAGACAGGCGATGCGCAACTCATGGATATTACTGCGGATGCGCCCACGCAGCTCTTCAGTGGCGGCCTCCGTAAAGGTTACCACCAGCAGTTCTTCAACGGTCAACGGACGGGGAAATGCGGTGCTGCCGCCTAAACCGAGCAGTAGCCGCAGATACAGCGCCGCGATAGTAAACGTTTTGCCTGTGCCCGCTGATGCTTCAATCAAACGCTCGCCTGTAAGGGGCAAGCGCAGAGGATCAAGAGTCTCGGCGACATCATTCATTCTTTTCGCTCATTAGAGGTAACGTTTGCTGCAAAGCGCTGACGTTATCCCACACTTTCCAGCCTGTCGGATGCACGTATTCTGCTTTTCCATTCTGGCTACCGGCAATCTGTGACAATATTGCCATACCTTGTGGTTCCACCACCGCCTGGTGGAAGAAATCGGCAAGCTTTTGTGGCGTCAGCAATTTTATCTGAGCGATGATTTTATCACGCGAGTCAAAGCGCATATTACCCCGATCGAAATCCTTGCTTAAACGGGATGCTTCTTCGCCCAACGTTTGCGGCGCCTGGCGCATTTGCGTAATGATCGCCTGCTGAATTTGGGCGAACTCTTCCGGCTTCATCGCCCTCAGCTTCGCCTCGGCGTCAGGGAAAAATGCCTGATAGCGTTGCCACAGGTAAGAGGGCTGTTTATCGTTGCTCTGTAGCAGGAATCCCATTCCCCACTGACGGCCAACGCTCATCGGAAAGGCGAAAACAGCGTATCCCAGTTGCTCTTCGGTTCGTAGCTGATTGTAAAACCACGGTTGAACAATCTGACCTAACATCGCGCTGTAGGCGGCGCTGACGTACTCGTCGTAGCCGACCGGGACAAAGACCGCTGCTAACGCGGAGTCGGTGCTACTGCCCGCTTTTTCAAATATTACGGACTGCTTTTTCTCAACCACCACGTCTTTGTTACGACACCACGCCGATCCGTTCGCCGCGAGCTGTTTTTGGACATCTTGCGCCAGAGAGGTCGCCTGGGCTTCGCTCATATTCCCTATAACCAGAAATTCCGGACGAGCGCCCGTTTTTAACGCATTACGATAGGCCATCACCTCTTTTAACGTAATGGACGGCAGCAAAGCGCGACGTTCATCACGGGAAAAATAAGGCACCTGCGAAATCATCTGCACCGGCATAATCGCCTGTTCGTAGGCTTTTCCCTTCTCCGCAGAATCCATCATCTGCGTATACCAGGATTTTGCCTGCGCCAGCTGTTCCTCCGTGGCGTCGTAGCTAAAATATCCTTCCAGCAGCGCCAGGAAAAGCTGCGGCAAACGCTGGGTATAACCGTTCGCAGTGACCATCAGACCATTGTTGGCGTTAGTGGAAAAGCTAATGCCGCCCACTGCCGCCTGGTTGCTGAGCTGATCGAGCGCCATTCCCGCCAGATAATCATTAAGGGCGAACAGTACCTGATTGCGGGCGCTGTCCATCGCCTGCGGGTTACGCAATACCACGCTCACGTCAGCTTTTGGCTCGCTGGCGAAATAACGACTCGGCGCATAAACCACGCGCAAATCCGCTTTATCGACAATCAGTTCTGGCCGCACGTAGTTTTTGTCATTCTTAACAAGCGAAAAATCATCAGGAATATAGGGGTTTAACTCCGGCAGCGACAACGCAATGCCCTGTGCTTTTTGCTGCCAGTTTTTAAACGTCTGTTCGCTAATCTTATCGACCTGATAAGGCGCATCCACAAAATACGCAATCTTATTATGGGGCTCCTGGGGACTGATGTACCAGATGCGCGCATTCTGCGGCGTCATCATCGCCAGGCGATTTTTGATAGCGGCAGGATCGTAACGATCGGCGATATTCGCCGCATCCAGCGTATGCGCTACCGGGACGCGGATCATAGTGTCCGCCAGCCACTCGACATAGTCCATATCGCGGGTAATCGACGGATAGCGGAAGTCGAGATCCAGCACATGCGCCAGCTCGTCAAAGTAACGTTTATCTATCCCTTTTTCACGTAACGTATTGAGATAGCTAAAGATAGCTGCGACGACTTCATCACGATTGGCCAAACCTTTATCAGTCAGCGTTGCCGAAATGGCAAATACGCCGCTGTTACCATTAACAATCGGATCGGAATCCGCGCTAATACCTTCGACCAGTCCTTGTTTTTGCAGCCAGTCAGAGAGCGTCCCCGGGCTACGATTGCCAATCAGATAAGAGACCAGTTCATCGGTCTTGCTACGGAACTGCGCGCTATTGTTATCAATACGAAACTCCACGCGCAGCACTTTACGCGGTAGCGCCGGCACGTAATGAATAATGATGCCCTTCTGCGCCTCGGTGATGACAGGTACGGTAATTTCCGGTTTTTTAATCTGTTTATTCGGCACGCGACCATAGGTTGCGGCGGCAATACTCGCCAGTTCCGGCAAGGGTTTATTACTGTAAATCACCGCCTTCATCAGATTAGATGAATAGTATTTTTCATGAAAAGCGATCAACGCCTGTTGCACCGGATTTCCCGGCTTATCGCTTAGCGTTTCCAGATTGCCGCCAGAAAAGTGCGAGCCTGGATGCGCCGGGTTAATGGTTTCGGCGCTTACCTGCGCCATACGCATACCGTCGCGGGTGCGCGCCATCGTCAGCTCGGCATTCACCGCGTTTCGTTCGCGTTCGGCATACTTTTTATTGAGCAATGGCGCGGCAATGGCGTCGGCCAGTCGATCTACGGCACCTGGAAGCGCGTCGTTTTCAACCTCCAGGTAGAAGGCTGTTCGATAAGGCGCGGTGCTGGCGTTGTGGCTACCGCCATGTCTTTTAAGGTATTCGGCAAGGCTATCCGCCTGCGGATATTTTTTTGACCCCATCAGGCACATATGCTCAAGATAATGAGCAAGCCCCTGATGAGCCTCAGGATCTTCAAGCGATCCAACGGGCACCACTAACGCTGAAAGCGACTTTACAGCCTGCGGATCGGATACGAGCAACACCACCATGTCATTATCAAGACGTATCGCCTGATACTGCCGGGTATCTTTATCGCTTTTACGGATAGTTTCTTGCAGCGGTTGCCAACCGATATCCGCCTGAACTGCAGGCCCCCAGAGGGCGACCAATAACAATAACGCTTTGAACCAGGTGCTGCGGGGCATTCACGGACCTCATCATTAACTTTCATTCCCACTCATCTGTATGGTCACGTAAACCATCGACCTGAGCGGAACGGGATATTATTGTGCTGAACCAGGCAGCATTTTTTTATCAGTAATCAGTCCGTGACGAAGAGCGCATCATAGTCGAAGCCTTTTAATGGCGCGATTTTCATACAATCAACGAGACTGATTAAAACGAAACAGCGGTAACAGGTAATGCCGTGACTGCGCAATGATAGCCTGCAACGTTTCAGATTCCAGCTGACGCCAAAGACGTTGATACCAGATATCTTCGCCTTCGCCGCTCACCATCATGTTGCCTTCATAAGCCTGTAGAAACTTTGTTCTGGCCTTCTGTAAGGTGTCATCGTCGTCTAACATGACATCATTTTCAGCGTCATAACAGGCTTTTATCCATGCGCCGCCGCTTTCCGGCAGTACCAATAGCGGAGAAGACATGCCTTCCCGGTAGCCTTCAATCAGTTGCGCCAGGTAAGCCATTGCCTGCGTTTTATCAAGAGGCGGAAATCGCCACTCTCCCTCTTTGCGCAAAAACAGGCGACTTTCGCCACTCCCGCCGCTGGCACAATAGACAAGGTGTTCCAGCCAAAGTTGCACACCTTGCGCCACGCTGATTAAAGCGGGACGCCAGCGCAATAATCCATCCTCCTGTACCTGCGGCAGCCAGCCGGTTAGCTGAACGCCATTGCAAAGCAGATCCACTTCCAGGCTTTGGCTCGGCTTACGGCAGGCGATGACCCGGCTTGCCAGTTGCTGCATCTCCTGACATTGCGCATCCCAGAATATTTCGCCAAACGCGCCGTAAGGCAACTCTCCCGCAGCCCGGAAACGGCGGAACAAGCGTTCGGCGTCGTCCTCTTCAACCAGCGTATTGAGCAACTGTTGGTTAAGTTGATATCGCGTCAATCCCTCTAATTCAAACGGTTCCGCATCAGGAATCTCACTCTCTTCCGAGCGGAAATTAACCTGAAGCCGCATCTGAAAAAATGCGCGTACCGGATGGGCCCAAAAACGCTGCAGACTTTCCAGAGTCAATGTTTCCGGCATCGTAAAAGGAAGCGGCTGCACAAAGTCAGAATGCGCTTTTCCCGACTGACTCGCCGCGGGCAACCACTCTCTGGCATAACTTTGCTGTTCGCCGGGTTGGTAATTTTGCGCATCAAAAGGCATACGGGTATGCAGACGCGTAATATGCGCTTTGACTCGTGCTTCGCTCTCATCACAGGTCAGCGTTTCGTCGCCCGGCAAATAGTGGCTTTGTCCGATGTAATCCACCAATTCTTGCACCAGTACAGAGGGAAAGCGTTCGCTATTATCCTGGATGGAGCGACCGATGTAGCTGATATACAGCGTCTGCTGCGCCGAGATTAACGCTTCCAGAAACAGGTAGCGGTCATCGTCGCGACGGCTACGATCCCCGCGCATGGGTTTTTGGCTCATCAGGTCAAAGCCCAACGGCGCAAGCTGGCGCGGGTATACGCCGTCGTTCATTCCCAGCAGGCAAACGACTCTAAACGGAATGGAACGCATCGGCATCAGCGTACAAATATTGATGGGGCCCGCCAGGAAGCGCTGGCTAATACGTTCCTGATCCAGACGCTGCGCCAGTTCATCCCGCAGTAGCGAAATCGGTACCGCGTCGCCATATTCCGCCGCGACGCCTTCGGCGATAATGGCCTGCCACTGCTGTTCAATCAATGTCATTGCCGCTTCCGTGTCCGCATCGGGCAGGAAGAAATCATTGAGCATATCGCGACAAACGGGCAGCCACTCTTCCAGCGGTCGCTCCTGCGCCAGACCGCGCCGCCAGATATTAAGCTGCATCAGCAGCGAAGCCAGATGCCCGACCAGCTCAGCAATCAGACCGCTGGATTCGTCATAAGGCAGAACCGACTGCCACTCGCCCTGGGCGCTTTCCATCGCATACCCCAGCAGCATACGCGTCAGGCCAAATTGCCACGTATGCTGCCCCGTGGCAGGAAGTTCCAGCTCGCGTACGTTGTCATCGTCAATTCCCCAGCGAATGCCTGACTCATTGACCCACAAGCGCAAATAACGCAACCCTTCTTCGTTGATCGTAAAGCGGGCAGCCAATACCGATACGTCTAACAACGCCAGAACATCCTCGGAGACAAAGCGGCTGTCCGGTAACGAAAGTAGGCTGATAAATGCCTGTAACACCGGATGTGACTGACGCGCCCGCCGATCGGAAATGGCATAAGGCAGATAGCGCTCCGTTGGCGCGCTACCAAACACCGCCTGGATAAACGGGCTATAGCTGTCAATATCAGCCACCATAACGATAATGTCGCGCGGCGTTAGTGTCGGATCGGCTTCCAGCATCGCCAGCAGGCGATCGTGCAGTATCTCCACCTCGCGCTGCGGGCTGTGACAAACGTGAAAAGAGAGGCTGTTATCCTCGGGATCGAGCAGACGCTTATTGTCGCTGCGCGAATACTCCTCAAGATTTACGCCCGCCACCGCATGGCTTTCCAGTTCAAGGATGTCCGCCTGAATCCGATGCAAAAGATTATCTGGCGTAATATCAACAAACGCATCCAGCTCCTGGCTGTTTTCCAGTTCAGATAGCAGGTAGATATAATCCCGTCCCAGTTTTCCCCATGAGGCCAGTAGCGGATTACCGATATCCTGTTCACCGTCGCTGTTAAATAAGGCTTCCGGATTCTGGTTTTCACGGAACAACGGTAAATGACGGTCTTCAAAACTGTGACGACGCTGGCGAGCCATGAGTTTTGCCAGCCAGGCTGGGTCTTTAATATCCCCCCAGTAATACCGACACGGATTAGTAAAAAGGAGATGGATTTCAATATGTTTACCCAGCGCCTGCAATGCTCTGAGATACACTGGCGGTAACGCGGAAATGCCGCAAATAAAAACGCGGGACGGCAACCCTGGCGGGCAGGCGGTCGCGCTTTCCAGCGTTTGAATAAAGCGTTGGTAGAGATTGGCGCGATGCCAGCGCGGCTGCCCCAGCGCGGCGGTATATTCCACCAATGCTTTCCACAACGGCGCCTGCCAGTTTTGCGCCTCTCCCAGACCTTCCACGGTTTTTCCCGCTTCCCACTGCGTAAGCCAGTCAGGCCGATAAACCAGATACTGATCGAACAGGTCGGCGGCGCGCGCGGAAAGCTGAAAGAGTTTGCGTTTATCGGTGTCGTCGGTCAGATAATGGAGCAGCAGTACAAACTCATCCTTATCCAGCAACTGCGGCAGCAAGGTCATCAGTTTCCAGCTCATGCTTTGTTTGCTGAAAGCGCTTTCTTTGGGGATATCCGGCAACACGCGGACAAACATCTCCCAGATAAAACTCGCCGGTAACGGAAAAGCGATATTCGCCGCAATACCAAACTTTTGTGAAAGGGTCATCTGCAGCCACTGCGCCATACCCGTGCTTTGTACCAGAATCATTTCTGGTTCAAAGGGATCATCCAGCCGCTCGCGTTCGACGATGAATTCCATCAACGCTTCCAGCACATCCAGACGATTGGAGTGGTAGACCCTTAACATAATTACTCCTGACGATTAACGATTTGGACAATGCAAGCGCGTCATCTGCCCCTGCCTGCCAGAGGGTGAAACCATCGTGACACTGATGCTGACACATCCCGATTGCGTTGTCTGCATCCGGTTGGCCTTCCAGCCTTCAGCAGGCGAAAATGGATACAGAGCCGTTTGCTGCCACGCCTGCCGCCAGATCTGAAGATACTGGTGTCGTAATGCAAAACTGTGCATTAATACCCGCTGATAGCCTGACAGCGCGGTGACGATCATTACCATTAGAACCATCGCCACTAAAACTTCCGGGAGGCTAAACCCGCGTTGTAAATTCAGGGGATGCGACATAACGCCACCTCTTTTAACGGACAAAAATCGCTCCAGCCGTGGGGAGAAAAGACAATGCTTCCCTGAATGACGTTGCCCAAACGCCATAACGTCATGCTGTCATCTTGCGCCGCCATCACCACCTCATCCCCCGGTAACCTCCGCAAACAGACTCTCGCTCCTGAAGAGGAATAGCGCCGACATTCCATTTCGGTTACGCCTGACCATAGCTGCCCCCGCCCCCATTCCAGCGCCGACTGTACGAGCGCCTGGCGTTGTATCGCCAGGCTCTGCGTCGTCACGCGGGTGGCATAGCTGGCCTGCTGCTGATTTACGCCTTGCAGTAGCAGACTGCCCAGAATCAGTATTAAAAGCGCCAGTATTAGCGAAGAAGCGCCACGTTCCCGATTCACAGATTAAATCCCGTTACGCTGTATTGCGCGTCAATAACCGTCTGAGGCTCGGCTTTGCTGGCGCCGCGCAGATGCAGCATGAGCACTGGCGAGAATCCCGTTATATCCCGGCGCTCAACGGTAAACGCCGTGATGAGTACCGTATTGGGATCGGTCATTTTTTCCCATCCCTTACCCTGGCAAGATGTTGCTCCGCGTAATGTCTCCAGAACGTTATCCTTCACACGAAACCCGGTCTGGTCGGCCTCTTTCGCCGGTATGGTATCCCAGACACCGTTATTATTCCCGTCCCACTGAACGATGACGCATTGCCCCTGTTCGGCAAGATGTAACCCTTCGCCAATACAGTGGCCATGACAGTAACCCGCACGTTGAAGATGCTTCGCTACGGTATAGGTTCGCTGCCAGATTTCATCTTCCAGCGATAACTGTCGCGTGTTGTGCCAGATCTCACGCTGTAGCGCCGGTAAAAATCGTGCGGACCCAAGCAGTAAAATGGAACCTATCGCCATCGCCAGCACGACCTCCAGTAGCGAGAACCCCCGCGTGGTTATTGACACGTGGCGGCCTCGTTACGCTCGCATAGCCTGATTCGCCCCCAGGAGGAGACGACCAGACGCCACTCTCCGGCAGCGTTTTTCAGTACGATGTGCCCTGCCCATGCCGTATTGCGCAAGCCAAAGAAGGCTAACGACGGCGTGATATCGGCAAGGACGACATCACGCCAGTCGGGCGTAAACACAAAGGGGGAAGATGGCGTACACGATGTTTGCGTAGCAACAGAGCTGACAAAGCACCATGAACCGCCTTCGCTGACCACGCGAAGAATGTGATCGCGGTTATGCCAGTGAGCATCCTCACGAAGTTGCAGCAGGTAATCCCGCACCTGACATGCGGTTTGCCACAGGCGCTGTTGCTGCTGCCAGCGTTGCCAGCCATAAAGTCCTGTGGCGCTGAGAATGATAATGAGCGACATCGCGACCACCGTTTCAATGAGCGTATAGCCCTGTTGTTTTTTCATGTCGGCAGTATGGCGGGCGGAAGAAAAATAACGAGCGCCAAATACAGATTGTTCGGCGCGTTACGGAAAAAAGTTCATGTCTTGCAGCGCGTTGCAAAATTTCAGGAATCCGCGCCGAAGATTGAGACGAAGGGTAAAAAAAACCGACGCGCAATGACGTCGGTTATGGCAGGATCGTCAGCGCTTAGATAGCGACCGGCGCTTTAATACCGGGGTGCGGATCATAGCCTTCAATTTCGAAATCATCGAACCGGTAGTCAAAAAGCGAATCGGGTTTACGCTTAATCACCAATTTCGGCAGCGCGCGAGGTTCACGGCTTAATTGCAGGTGCGTCTGCTCCATATGGTTGCTGTACAGGTGCGTGTCGCCGCCGGTCCAGACAAAATCGCCGACGTCCAGGTCGCACTGTTGCGCCATCATATGCACCAGTAACGCGTAGCTGGCAATGTTGAACGGCAGACCGAGGAACACATCGCAGGAGCGCTGATAAAGCTGACAGGAGAGTTTTCCATCTGCGACATAAAACTGGAAAAAGGCGTGACACGGCGCCAGCGCCATCTTATCCAGCTCGCCGACGTTCCACGCAGAAACGATAATACGACGAGAGTCCGGGTCGTTTTTAAGCTGGCTTAAGACCGTGGCGATCTGATCGATATGGCGGCCATCCGGTGTTGGCCATGCACGCCACTGCTTACCATAAACCGGGCCTAAATCGCCGTTCTCATCGGCCCATTCGTCCCAGATGGTGACATTATTTTCGTGCAGGTAAGCGATGTTGGTATCGCCCTGCAAAAACCATAGCAGTTCGTGAATAATTGAACGTAAATGGCAGCGTTTTGTCGTCACCAGAGGAAAGCCTTCCTGCAGGTTAAAACGCATCTGATGGCCAAAAATGGAAAGCGTGCCGGTGCCGGTACGGTCGTTTTTCTGTGTGCCTTCATCCAGCACTTTTTGCATCAGTTCTAAATACTGTTTCATGGTTCCTCAGGAAACGTGTTGCTGCGGGCGGCGGCGATATGCCCAAACCATCATGATCGCGCCAGCGATAATCATCGGGATAGAGAGAATCTGCCCCATGCTGATGTACTGTACCCACGCGCCGGTAAATTGCGCGTCCGGCTGGCGGAAGAATTCAACAATGATACGAAACGCGCCATAGCCAATCAGGAATAATCCGGAGACTGCGCCCATCGGACGCGGTTTGCGAATAAAGAGATTAAGGATGATAAACAGCACCACGCCTTCTAATGCCAGCTCATACAACTGGGAAGGGTGGCGCGGCAATACGCCGTAGGTATCAAAAATAGGCTGCCATTGCGGATGTGACGGCAGCAGCGCAATATCTTCCGCGCGTGAGCCAGGAAAGAGCATGGCAAACCGGAAGTCAGGATCGACGCGCCCCCACAATTCACCGTTGATAAAGTTGCCCAGACGCCCGGCGCCCAGGCCGAACGGAATTAACGGCGCAATAAAATCAGACACCTGAAAGAACGAGCGCTTCGTGCGCCTGGCGAAGATAATCATCACCAGTATCACGCCGATAAGCCCGCCGTGAAAGGACATGCCGCCGTCCCAGACGCGGAATAAATAGAGCGGGTTATCCAGAAACAGAGGGAAGTTATAAAACAGGACATAGCCAATACGTCCCCCCAGGAAGACCCCCAGGAAACCTGCATAGAGTAAATTTTCAACTTCGTTTTTGGTCCAACCGCTTCCCGGACGGTTAGAGCGACGCACCGCCAACCACATCGCGAAAACGAACCCCACCAGATACATCAAGCCATACCAGTGAAGCGCGACGGGCCCAATTGAGAAAATGACCGGATCAAAGTCCGGAAAATGCAGATAGCTACTGGTCATCTGTCACCACAATTTCTTGTTATTTCGCTGAAGAGATAGCGATTGATAAGCGCGCCTGCGCGTTGCAGACGCTCCAAAGGTGCGAATAATAGCACAAGGGTTAAAAGCGAGATGCCGATTACCGTTAAAAGATATGTATACGCATTGTCTTTCATCTTGCAGGCGTGTTGTCTGCGCCGTGAATCCACAGTCACTCTCTTTTCCCGCTCCAGTCGTTACAACCCTCCGCGAATCAATCCCCCCATCCCGCGGCGCTCCATAAACGCCGCCACCTGATGACGCACCTCGGTCGCCATCTGCGCCTCAAGGCTGCGTCTGGCAAGGGTTTGCGCGTCTTCAAAATCGATATGCCGCAGCAGATATTTCACACGCGCTACCGAACGGCCATTCATCGAAAGATGGCGATATCCCAGACCGATAAGAATCGCCACGCACATCGGATCGCCCGCCATCTCGCCGCACAAGCGAAGATCGAGGCCATTTTTTTCGGCTTCCTGCGCAATCATGCTCAGTGCGCGCAGCATAGCCGGATGCAGACTGTCGTAAATACTGGCCACGCGGGTATTGTTGCGATCTACCGCCAGGATATATTGCGTTAAATCGTTGGTGCCGACCGAGATAAAGTCGATCCGGTTAGCCAGATGCGGCAGCATAAATACCATTGACGGTACTTCCAGCATAATGCCGATACGCGGTTTCGGGATCGCATAGCCGATCATCTCCTCGACCTCGCGCCCGGCGCGTTCGATCAGACGCCGCGCTTCATCGACTTCATCAATACTGGTGACCATCGGCAACAAAATGCTGAGGTTGCCAGTCGCCGCATTGGCGCGCAGCATCGCGCGGACCTGGATCAAAAAGATCTCCGGCTGATCCAGCGTAATGCGGATCCCGCGCCAGCCCAGACACGGGTTCTCCTCGCTGATCGGCATATAGGGCAGTTGCTTATCCGCTCCCACATCCAGGGTCCGCAGCGTCACCGGTTTATCGTTAAACATTTGCAGCATCCCTTGATACTGCGCCACCTGCTCTTCTTCCGAGGGAAACCCGCTTTGCAGCATAAAGGGAATTTCAGTACGGTACAGGCCGATACCGTCGATCCGACTGCCTAACTTTTCCTCATTCTCGGGACTGAGCCCGGCATTCAGCATCACTTTGATACGCTCGCCGCTTTTCAGTTGGGCGGGAAGATTGACGTCGTCCTCCGCCAGACGACTGAGTTCTATCTCTTCACTAATGAGCCGCTGATATTCCTGAATAAGTACGGGTTCAGGATCGACCAGTAATTCACCGCGATAGCCATCCACCACCAACGTACGGCGATGTAGCACCGAAGGCTGGATATCCGCACCCATGACGGTCGGGATACCGAGCGCGCGCACCATAATCGCCGCATGCGAGTTTGCCGCGCCGTCGCGCACCACAACGCCCGCCAGCCTGTCCTGCGGCAGCTCCGCCAGGGTGGTCGCCGACAGCTCATCCGCGACCAGAATAAAACGTTCCGGCCAGGCGTTTGGCCCCTGAACTGAATCATCAAGGTGGAATAACAGCCGCTGCCCCAGCGTGCGTAAGTCTCCCGCACGTTCTTTGAGGTAGTTATCGGTTAGCGCCGCAAATTGCTCGGCAAATTTTTCGATGATTTTTTTAACGGCCCACTCCGCAACAGCGCCTTTGTCGACCTCGGCGAAGAGTTCGCGACGCAGTCTGGCGTCTGAAAGCAGGTGTGAGTACAGATCAAAAATGGCCGCCGTCTCTTTTTGCGCGCCGGCGGCAAAGCGTTTGCTGTATCGTCGGAATTCGTTCGCCGCCTCTTCCAGCGCGCCGGTCAGTCGTTCACGTTCAAGAGAGGTATCCAGCGTAGACGCTTCGTAAACCTGTTCCATCAGCGGCATGGTCGCGTCTTGCCAGCCCGTTGCGATAGCCACGCCCGGCGCCGCAGGAAGCGCGCGGATTCGCGTCTGCCGGTATTGCCCGAACAGCGCTGTGACCTGCGACTGTGACAGGATAGCCGCCATCTGCGTAGCGAGCGTGACAAGGAAAGACTCTTCGCTTTCATCGTACTGGCGCAATTCGCGCTGCTGTACGACCAGCACGCCGAGAAGTTGGCGACGCTGAATGATCGGCACGCCGAGAAACGCGCGAAAACGCTCCTCTTTTACCGAAGGAATGTATTTAAAGCTGGGATGTTTTTGCGCATCGGCAAGGTTAATGGGTTCCGCCAGTCTGCCCACCAGACCGACGATCCCCTCATCAAACGCAAGCGCAACGGTTCGACCACGCGGTTTTTTCAACCCCCGCGTCGCCATCAGGTAATAACAGCGTCGGTCATGATCGGCCAGGTAAACCGAGCAAACCTCAGTATCCATCGCAAGACAGATATCCGTGACCAGAATATTCAGCGCCTCGTTCAGACGCGGCGCACTGGCCACTTTTTCGACTATTTCGCGCAGGCGAGTGAGCATAATTTGCGTGGCTTAACCTCTTTTACGTCGATAAGCAGGCGCGCTTTGTAGCTTAGGGGGATTATCCTGAAGCGCCATGACAACACTTGCAAACTCTTTCATTACCCTGCGGTAGACATCGCGTTTAAATGACACCACTTGTCGAACCGGATACCAGTAACTTACCCAGCGCCAGCCGTCAAACTCCGGCGTACTGCTGGTTTGCATATTGATTTCGGCGTCGGCGCTCATTAACTGCAAAAGAAACCACTTTTGTTTCTGGCCGATACATACCGGCTTTGTGTCCCAACGCACCAAACGTTTTGGTAACTTGTAACGCAACCAGTTGCGAGTAGAAGCAAGGATCCGCACATCTTTACGGCTTAACCCAACCTCTTCAAACAGTTCCCGGTACATCGCCTGTTCTGCCGACTCCCCTGGATTTATCCCGCCCTGCGGGAACTGCCAGGAGTGCTGACCAAATCGCCGGGCCCACATCACCTGCCCCTGACGATTACAAATTACGATACCTACATTTGGGCGGTAGCCATCGTCATCAATCACCGGACTACCTCAACATAAACCTTATATATGAACGATTGTTTCATACTCCAGTGAGGCGGTAAACCACTCTGTAATAGTGACACAGCCTAATAACAATTGAATAACTCACAGTAAATAGCCGAGTTATAAACAGATGATGACGCCCTTGCGCCATTTTATTCACCTTTTCTGTGGATATAGTTGTGAAGAAGTATGGAATTACCACGGGAAAACCCAGAACAGTCTGAATTCCTCATGCTGGAGACAGTAAAAATAGTGCCTTATATTCATTGCGTTATAGACAAATCTTACATGCTACCTTCATAAAGCGTGACCAGCATCACATCTAAGATCCTTATGCTGATGAAAGATCAACCAGCGTCGGTTTTATCCACAGATTGTGCCAATAACTTACGCACTATTTGTCTGAATTTTCGATTTTCGTCGCACGTCAAGGCTGTAAATGGAAACAGTAGTGGTGGTTTTACACAGTTATCCCAACTTTCTGTGGATAACATAGTGTAAGATCCTGTTTATTGTCAGTGACCAGAATTGGAAAACCCGCTTCAGCGTTGCGCAACACGAAGAAACAACACAAAAAAGGCAATAAAAATCAGTCTATTGAATATAAGACACAGAAAAAGATAAACTCTGCCCATACGGTATAAAATCACTGCTCATTTTTTGACCTAAGGTAATTGTCATGTCCGCTCTTTGTCCGCTACTGACTCCGCCTGCTTCGGAAGCATTGCTGTTAGCCCAGGCGCGGCAGCTTTCCGGCTATACGTTAGGCGAGCTGGCGGCGATGGCCGGCATTACCACGCCTAAAGATTTGAAGCGAGACAAAGGCTGGATCGGCGTCTTGCTGGAGATCTGGCTCGGCGCCAGCGCCGGGAGCAAGCCGGAGCAGGATTTCGCCGCATTAGGCGTAGAACTGAAAACCATCCCGGTGGATAGTCTGGGTCGTCCTCTGGAAACAACCTTTGTTTGCGTGGCGCCGTTAACCGGTAACAGCGGCGTGACCTGGGAGACAAGTCACGTACGGCATAAATTGAAGCGCGTGCTATGGGTGCCGGTCGAAGGCGATCGCAGCATACCGTTAGCCGAACGCCGCGTAGGTTCGCCGCTACTCTGGAGTCCGAGTGAAGAAGAGGACAGGCAGCTACGCCTCGACTGGGAAGAGCTGATGGACATGATAGTGCTGGGCCAGGTGGAACGCATTACCGCCCGCCATGGCGAAGTCTTGCAACTGCGGCCCAAAGCCGCCAATGCCAGGGCGCTCACCGAGGCTATCGGTGCGCGCGGGGAACCTATTTTGACGCTACCGCGTGGATTTTATCTGAAAAAAAATTTTACGCAGGCGCTGCTGGCTCGCCATTTTTTATTGCAGAATCCGTAACGTCCATTACACGCAAATGCACCTCCGCTATGGCTACGCGTCGGACCGACGCCCGATAAACGTAAGCGTATTGTCGCCGCTATTTTACACCGTTCCTGGTTGCGCAAATTCAGCCTGGGCTTTCGCCCGTCACCCGACGGGCCTATAATTACCGCTTCTTTTTTTGGCAGGACTTTGTTCGATGTTATTTGCATGGATAACCGATCCTAATGCCTGGCTGGCGCTCGGTACGCTGACGCTGCTGGAGATTGTACTTGGGATCGACAACATTATTTTTCTTTCTCTGGTGGTAGCAAAACTTCCTACGGCGCAACGGAACCACGCACGGCGGCTTGGGTTGGCGGCGGCGATGGTTATGCGCCTGGCGCTGCTGGCGTCAATCGCCTGGGTCACTCGGCTGACTAATCCGCTGTTTGAGCTTTTCGGCGAAGCGATTTCCGCCCGCGATCTCATTCTGTTACTGGGCGGGTTATTTTTAATCTGGAAAGCCAGCAAGGAGATTCATGAGTCCATCGAAGGCGAAGAAGAAGGGTTAAAAACCCGGGTTTCTTCTTTCCTGGGCGCAATAGTGCAGATTATGCTGCTGGATATTATTTTCAGCCTTGATTCAGTTATCACAGCGGTTGGCCTCTCCGATCATCTGTTTATTATGATGGCGGCAGTCGTTATTGCCGTGGGCGTCATGATGTTTGCGGCACGGCCCATCGGCGAGTTTGTCGATCGTCATCCGTCGGTAAAAATGCTGGCGCTCTCCTTTCTGATCCTGGTTGGCTTTACCCTGATTCTGGAAAGTTTCGACGTTCACGTTCCGAAAGGGTATATCTATTTCGCCATGTTCTTCTCTATCGCAGTAGAGAGCCTGAACCTGTTGCGTAATAAAAAGAATCCGCTGTAATCCTGTCTCGCTCCCCCGCCGGGGAGCGAATACTCACTTTATTTCCTTTCTTCTCACAGATTAAGATTTTGCTGCTTCCGACATGCAGAGCCGCGCGTTATTACTAGACTATTATCAGACATATGATTAACAGACTATTATCAGATGCAGGCTACGTGAGGACAAACGGATGAAAAAGTGGGCAGTTGTAATTTCCGCAGTAGGGTTGGCTTTTGCGGTATCCGGATGCAGCAGCGATTATGTAATGGCGACGAAAGATGGTCGTATGATCCTGACCGATGGAAAACCGCAAGTTGACGATGATACCGGTCTGGTCAGCTATACCGATGCACAGGGAAACGAGATGCAAATCAACCGTGACGAAGTGTCTCAAATCATCGAACGTTAAGCGGTGGCCTGTGATCGAGGTCAGCGTTCTGCAAGCCTTCAGGCTGCGTCCCGTAACGGTGCGTGGCGACCACGCCCGGTAACAATTACGCCGCGCAGCCTGCAATTTTACTTTCCCTTTTGCCTTCCCTCTGCCATTTTTATTGTCCTTTGTCGGGAATTTCTGACTTCATAATAAAAAGGAAACGGCTATGCACTATCACCGTATACCCCACAGCTCGCTCGAAGTAAGTACGCTAGGGCTGGGCACAATGACATTTGGTGAACAAAACAGCGAAGCCGACGCTCACGCACAGCTCGACTATGCCATCGCAAATGGCATTAACCTTATCGATGCCGCCGAGATGTATCCGGTACCGCCGCGCCCGGAAACACAAGGGCTGACGGAGTCCTATATCGGTAACTGGCTCGCCAAACGCGGCAACCGTGAAAAACTGATCATCGCCAGCAAAGTTAGCGGACCGGCACGTAATAATGATCAAGGCATCCGGCCTCATCAGGCGCTGGATCGTAAAAATATTCGCGAAGCGCTACACGACAGTTTGACCCGATTGCAGACCGACTATCTGGATTTGTATCAGGTGCACTGGCCGCAGCGCCCCACTAACTGCTTCGGTAAACTCGGCTATAACTGGACGGACTCCACGCCAGTAGTAAGTCTACTGGAGACGTTAGACGCGCTAAGTGAGTTTCAGCGAGCGGGTAAGATTCGTTATATTGGCGTTTCAAATGAGACAGCGTTTGGCGTTATGCGCTATCTGCATCTGGCGGAAAAACATGACCTGCCGCGTATTGTCACGATCCAGAACCCCTATAGCCTGTTAAACCGCAGCTACGAGGTCGGGCTGGCGGAAGTCAGCCAGTATGAAGGTGTTGAATTGCTCGCCTACTCCTGTCTGGCGTTTGGCACATTAACCGGTAAATACCTGAACGGGGCCAAACCCGCAGGCGCGCGGAATACCTTGTTCAGCCGCTTCACACGTTACAGCGGCGAACAGGCGCAAAAAGCCGTTGCCGCCTACGTCGATATCGCGAAGCGTCACAATCTTGATCCGGCGCAGATGGCGCTGGCCTTTGTTCGCCGCCAGCCGTTTGTCGCCAGTACGTTACTGGGCGCAACCACGATGGCGCAGCTCAAGACGAATGTGGAAAGTCTGCATCTGACGTTAAGCGAAGAGGTCCTGGCGGAGATAGAGGCGGCGCATCAGGTTTATACCTACCCGGCGCCGTGATAGTCAGTGCCCGGTGGCGCTACGCTACCGGGCTTACAGAGACAATGTAAGCCGGATAACGCGCACTCGCCGCCCGGCATATTCACTCAGTATGATGCCTGCCGGCGCTGCCAGATCCACAGCGCCGCGATCGCCAGCGCGAACAGCACGCCAAAGCCGATACCTATCGCCACTGCCGGAACGCCAACCAGCACCGCCAGCGAGTACAGTCCCAGCATTAATAGCATGGCGCTATTCTCGCCCAGATTTTGTACGGCAATGGCATTCCCGGCACCAACGCTCTTCTTACCGCGCTCCTGGAGCAAGGCGTTGAGCGGCACCACAAAAAAGCCGCCCAGCATACCTATCAACAGCAACAAGGCATAAGCAGGCAGCAATGCGTGCTGTAATGAGAAGATCGCAACCACAACGCCAATCAAAATCCCGGCGGGCATACAGCGCGATACGGTCTCCAGCGTCACCAGTTTTGCCGCCGCGCCCGCGCCGACCACAATGCCTACCGCCACCATGGCGTTCAGGTAAGTCGGCGTGGCGTTATCCGTAATGCCCAGCGCCACTGGCACCCACAGCACCAGCAGAAAACGCAGCGTCACGCCTGCGCCCCAGAATAGCCCGGTCCCCACCAGCGAAAAACGCGTTTCACCGTTACGCCAAAGGACAACGCAAGCGCTGAAGAAACTACGCGTCATCGCCGACAACCGCCAGGATTGTCCTGGACGCTCCGCCACAAGCTTCGGGATAAACAGGTTAGCCGCCACTGCGCCAGCGTAGGCCAACGCGCAGGCAACCAGCGCGGCGATGACATGCCAGTCGGCCAATACGCCGCCCGCGACGGAACCGAGCAAAATCGCCGCAATCGTAGAGGCTTCCATCAGGCCATTGGCTTTCACCAGCTTATCACCCGTCGTCAGTTCGCCCAGAATACCGTATTTCGCCGGAGAATAAGCCGCCGCGCCAATCCCGACCAACGTATAACCGACAAAAGGATTTACGCCGAGGCAGATACCTGCCGCTCCCGCCAGTTTAAGACCATTGGCAACCATCATCACCCGGCCTTTGGCAAAGCTGTCCGCTATCTGGCCGACAAACGGCGCAAAAAGAATGTAAGCGCCCACAAACACCATTTGCAAAACAGGCTGGCTCCAGTCCGGGTAAAACTGAGCTTTCAGCAGTGCCAGCGTCGCAAACAGCAGCGCATTATCGCCAAAAGCCGAGAGAAACTGCGCGACAATCACCGACAGCAT
The DNA here is from genome assembly GCF_050574145.1 of Salmonella sp. GDC200615. Lineage (NCBI taxonomy): Bacteria > Pseudomonadati > Pseudomonadota > Gammaproteobacteria > Enterobacterales > Enterobacteriaceae > Salmonella > Salmonella sp. GDC200615. The sequence continues at coordinate 3,912,097 of NZ_CP192247.1, forward strand.
CCCTTTCGACCAGATGGAGGTGTTAGTACGTACTGACTCACTCATGATGTTGTTCCGGCGCATCCACCCAACTTTTCAGCGTCACAAAATCGGGTTTCCCGCTGCCAAGCAAGGGAAGCTGCTTCAGATAACGGATATCACGCGGGACGGCAAGTTCCGGAATACCGTGTTCACGAGCATAGTGCTGTAACTTTTCTCGGGTGAGTTCGCTGTCAGTCGTAAACAGTACCAGCGCTTCACCTTTGCTGGCATCACTTTTAATGGCGGTAGCGTGCATTTTGTCCGCCGAAACGCCAAGCGCCAGTTGCTCGACCATCTCCAGCGAGACCATTTCGCCAGCAATTTTCGCAAAGCGTTTCGCGCGCCCCTGAATCTGCACAAAACCATTTTCATCGAAGCGTACAATATCGCCCGTGTCGTACCACCCGCGCTCGGTTTCGCCTCTGGCGTTTTCCGCCGACGGCACCTCCAGCACGCCCGGTTTTTCCACGCGCAGATAGCCATTCATGATATTCGGCCCTTTCAGCTGTAGCCGACCGCCGTTTTCAATACCGGGCACCGCCAGCAGACGCGCGTCCATGCCAGGCAGAATGCGGCCAACAGTGCCAGGCTTAGCCGCCATCGGCACGTTAATCGAGACTACTGGCGCGCATTCCGTTACCCCGTAGCCCTCAAGAATGCGCAGACCGAATTTATCCTGCCACAGTTGTTTGGTGCTCTCCTGAAGTTTTTCCGCACCGGCCACCACATAGCGCAGGCGATAAAAATCATACGGATTGGCAAAGCGCGCATAGTTGCCGAGGAAGGTTGACGTACCAAACAACACGGTACAGTTACGGTCATAGACCAGTTCCGGCACAATGCGGTAGTGCAGCGGACTTGGATAAAGAAACACTTCCGCGCCGGTCAACAACGGCGTAAACAGGCCCACCGTCAAACCGAACGAGTGAAAGAGCGGCAGCGCCGACATAAAACGGTCATTGGCGGTGAAATCCGCAATCGTTTTTATCTGCTCGACGTTCGCCAGAATGCTTTTATGGCTGTGCACCACCCCTTTCGGGTGCCCTTCCGAGCCGGAGGTAAAAAGAATGATCGCCGCGTCTTCCGGCTGCTGTTTTACCTGCGCCAGTCGCGGCGCCAGGAGGTGGGCAAAAATCCACAGCTTGTCGGCGGGTGTGACGTCCGCTTTTAAATCTTCCAGGTAAACCCAGCGAACCTGCGTTAGCTGCTCCGGCAGGTGCCACAATTTACCTTTATCGAGGAACTGGCGGGAGGTAAAAATCGTTTTAATTTCCGCCGCGGTAATCGCGCTGGTCAGCCCTTTTACCCCCGCTGTGTAGTTCATCATGGCCGGAATGCGGCGACGAGAAACCGCGCCGAAAATCACCGCCGCGCTGATGGCGGCATTCGGCAGCATTAAACCAATTTTCTCGCCCTCAACGCTGTACTTTTCCAGAATCCGGCCAACAAAGAGCGTCTTGGTCAGTAACTTACGATACGTATCCGGCGTAAAGTTAATGTCCTCAATACAGTTTTTACCCGCGCCGTAACGATATTGCGCCGCCAGCAACGATTCGTATAACGTCTCGCGCGGGCGCACCGCCATACGCGCTTCCATCATGATCTGGTGCAGCATCTCACCCGCTATCTTACGTCTGTCGCGCGCGCGCGGCGCTTCCGGCATCGGTATTTGCGTCGGCGGTAAAATATGAAGCTGAATGCGGGGGAATAAGCGCCGTTTAACCAGACCTTTCAGGCGACTGAAAGGGGTAAGCTCCGCGCCGTCAATGCGGAGCGGAATGATGGTTGCGCCCGATTTTGCCGCCACAAAGCCTGCGCCGTCATAAATTTTCATCAGCGAACCGGTCACGGAAATCCGCCCTTCCGGGAAAATCACCACTGGACGCCCCTGTTCCACCAGACGCACCAGGTGTTTAATGGACATGGGTTTAGTGGGATCGAGCGGCACAAAATCGATCAGCGGCGTTAACCAGCGCATATACCATTGCTGGCTGATGGAGGTATATACCGCAAAGACAGGCCGTACCGGCAAAAACAGCGCCAGTAGCATACCATCGATAAATGAAACGTGATTGGGGGTAATTAAGACCCGGTTCCCCTGTAGCGCCCGGACATCGCCAGTGACGCGCACACGATAAAGCACGCGAAACAGGTTACGGAAAAATCCAAACAGCATTTCAACTCCCTTTGGCCGACAATTCGCTAAAACATGAATTGTGGCAGATTACACGAGTTGCGTAACAGGAGCGATAGCAAAATAGGTTCGAAAAAAAACCTGCGCATCCGCGCAGGTTGGTGCAAGAGACAGGTACGAAGAGCGTACCGAATAATCTCACCAATCAATACCTCTGGGATCTTGATTGTGGGCTTCGCGCGTCTGCATCGCCAGTCCGAAAACGCAAAGGAATAAACGGAAATGCAACGAGTTGTGTAAATTATCCGTTACTGTTACAGGTTCAGGCGAAACAAAAAAAACCTGCGCATCTCTACGCAGGTTGGTGTAATTCGTGTGATCAACAATGACGTTGATTCCACCTATCAATACCTCTGGGATCACCACTCTATCAACCTGACTCGCTGGCCTGCCAGCAGACAATCGCAACAGCGCTTCGCAAACTGTAACGAAAGATTTGTATTGTCACTTTACAGACGCATTTCTCCCGTGCAGGTCACATTTGCCCGACACGGCGGGGCAAGAGGCTTGAACAGACGTTCATTTTCCGTAAAACTGGCGTAATGTAAGCGTTTACCCACTATAGGTATTATCATGGCGACCATAAAAGATGTAGCCCGACTGGCCGGTGTTTCAGTCGCCACCGTTTCTCGCGTTATTAACGATTCGCCAAAAGCCAGCGAAGCGTCCCGGCTGGCGGTGACCAGCGCAATGGAGTCCCTGAGCTATCACCCTAACGCCAACGCGCGCGCGCTGGCACAGCAGGCAACGGAAACCCTCGGTCTGGTGGTCGGCGACGTTTCCGATCCTTTTTTCGGCGCGATGGTGAAAGCCGTTGAACAGGTGGCGTATCACACCGGCAATTTTTTACTGATTGGCAACGGGTATCATAACGAACAAAAAGAGCGTCAGGCTATTGAACAGTTGATTCGTCATCGTTGCGCAGCGTTAGTGGTACACGCCAAAATGATTCCGGATGCGGACCTGGCCTCATTAATGAAGCAAATCCCCGGCATGGTGCTGATTAACCGCATTTTACCGGGGTTAGAACACCGCTGTGTCGCGCTGGATGACCGTTACGGGGCATGGCTGGCGGCCCGGCATCTGATCCAGCAAGGTCATACGCGTATTGGGTATATCTGTTCCAATCACACTATCTCTGATGCCGAAGATCGCCTGAGGGGCTATTACGATGCGCTGGCGGAAAGCCATATCCCGGCTAACGATCGGCTGGTGACGTTCGGCGAACCGGATGAAAGCGGCGGCGAGCAGGCGATGACTGAGTTATTAGGCCGCGGCAGACATTTTACCGCGGTGGCCTGCTATAACGACTCGATGGCGGCCGGCGCGATGGGAGTATTAAATGATAATGGCGTGGGGGTGCCGGGCGAAGTATCGCTCATCGGTTTTGATGATGTACTGGTCTCACGCTATGTGCGTCCCCGACTGACCACCATTCGGTATCCGATCGTCACCATGGCGACACAGGCGGCGGAGCTGGCGTTAGCGTTGGCGGGGAAATGCCCTACGCCAGAAGTAACTCATGTATTTAGTCCGACACTGGTACGCCGACATTCGGTATCCACGCCGACGGATACCGGGCACCTGTCGACAACCGATTAATCAGGGTAGCATGATGGCGACAATGCTGGATGTTTCCCGCCATGCGGGCGTATCAAAGGCCACCGTCTCACGAGTGCTGAATGGGACGGGGCAGGTAAAAGAAAGCACGCGCCAGAAAGTGTTTACGGCGATGCAGGCTCTGGGCTATCGCCCCAACCTGCTGGCACGCTCGCTGGCGAATCGCACCAGCAACAGCATCGGTCTGGTCGTCTCTACGTTTGACGGCTTCTATTTCGGCAGTTTGTTGCGCCGGGCGTCGCGCCAGGCGGAGTTTCATAACAAGCAGTTGATCGTCACCGATGGTCACGATACGCCGGAACGAGAGCAGAAAGCCGTACAAATGTTGGCCGACAGACAGTGCGACGCTATTATTCTTTACACTCGCTATATGGATGAGCCGGCGATTTTGTCGTTGATTGACGCCACGGAAATGCCGCTGGTGATTATTAATCGCAACGTCACTCAGGCCCGCGATCGCGCTATTTTCTTCGAGCAGGAGACGGCGGCATTCCAGGCGGTGGAATACCTGATTACGCAGGGCCATCGCGATATCGCCTGTATTACGCTGCCTGTTCATACTCCCACTGGCACATCACGCGTAGCGGGTTATCGCAAGGCGCTGGAAAAGTATGGTATTCCCTGGCAACCGGCAAAAGTGAAATACGGCGATTACACGCTGACGCGCGGCTATGACGCCTGCCGGGAATTACTGGAGGAAGGCGTCACGTTTAGCGCGCTATTCGCCTGTAATGATGACACGGCGCTGGGCGCGGCAAAAGCGCTGCGCCAGGCCGGATTACGCATCCCGCAGGATGTGTCGCTGTTTGGTTTTGACGATGCGCCGGGCGCAACCTGGCTTGAACCGGGGCTTTCAACAGTCTATTTACCCATCGAGGATATGATAGCCACCGCGATCGATCAGGCCGTTCGCCTGGCGAACAGCGAGCCGGTCGCCCCGATCCCGCCCTTTACCGGCACGCTGATTCTGCGCGAGTCCGTCGCCGCGGGCCCGTTTTTTCAACGTCCGGCCTAATGAGGCGCTTCAGAGCATCTCCAGCGCTAACAGCTCTTCAATGGTCTGACGACGGCGGATCAGCCGCGCCTGTCCATTGTCAAACAGTACTTCCGGCAGGAGCGGGCGGCTGTTGTAATTCGATGACATAGACGCGCCGTACGCGCCGGTATCGTGCAATACGAGGTAATCGCCGGGGATGACCGCAGGTAAGGCGCGTGTTTCAACCATTCCCCCTTCCTGCTGCGTAAAAACATCGCCTGATTCGCATAGCGGCCCGGCGACCACCGTCTCGACCCACGGGCCATTTTCAAGCGCGCGACCATCCGCCGCCAGCGCCGAAATACGGTGATAGCTACCGTACATCGCCGGGCGCATCAGATCGTTAAAACCCGCATCTACCAGCACGAAATGGCGGCTTCCCATCTGTTTTACGCTACGCACCTGCGTTACCAGCACGCCCGATTGCGCCACCAGAAAACGTCCGGGTTCGATCTCAAGTTTGACCGCATGTCCCAGATGGCGGGCGATTTGCTCGCGCGCCGCGTTCCACAGACCATAGTAATGGCGCGTATCAACGGGCTCTTCTCCCTCACGATAAGGTATCGAGAGTCCGCCGCCTGCCGAAATCGCCTCCACATCCTGACCACATTCCAGCACCTGGCGTACCATCGCGCCGCAAACCTGCTCCAGATGGCCATAATCGACGCCGGAACCAATGTGCATATGGATACCAACAAGTTTCAGTCGGTATTTCTGCATTACCGCCAGCGCCGCCGGAAGATCGCTATGCCAGATGCCGTGTTTGCTGTTTTCGCCCCCGGTGTTGGTTTTCTGGCTGTGGCCGTGACCAAAGCCAGGATTCACGCGCAACCAGACGCGATGCCCAGGCGAAACCTGACCAAGCTGCGTCAGCATATCTACCGAGCCGGCATTGACCGGAATATGCAGTTCGCTGACGCGCGCCAGCGTGGCGGCGTCAATCACATCGGCGGTAAAAACGATATCATCAGGGCACGTTTGCGGATCGTAGCCCGCCGCCAGCGCACGTTCGATCTCCCCCAATGAAACAGAATCCACCTTGACGCCCTGCGCGCGCATTAAGCGCAGGATATGAATGTTCGAACAGGCTTTTTGCGCAAAACGCACGACGTCAAACTGCTGCAGGGCGGCTATCTGACGGCGAATAATGTGCGCGTCATAGACCCAGACCGGACAGCCGAATTCAGCAGGCAATCTGAGCAAATTTTCAGCGTTAAGGTCAGTTTCAGCGTAATAATGCGGCAATGACATAACAAACTCCGGAACAGGCTTTTTAACGATTACGCCATACCTTAGAAAGAATAAAAAATATCGTTTTATTGTCAGTCTATGCAAAAATGATATGGGATAAATGATTCAGGGAAACGTATGGCTGCCGTTAATTTACGTCACATTGAAATTTTTCATGCCGTAATGACCGCCGGAAATCTCACCGAAGCGGCGCGGCTGCTGCATACCTCGCAGCCTACCGTCAGTCGCGAGCTGGCGCGTTTTGAGAAAGTGCTGGGATTAACGCTGTTTGAGCGCACACGTGGGCGCTTACATCCGACGGTGCAAGGGCTACGCCTGTTCGAAGAGGTACAACGCTCCTGGTATGGGTTGGATCGCATCGTCAGCGCGGCGGAAAGTCTGCGCGAGTTCCGTCAGGGCGAGCTCTCTATCGCCTGCCTGCCGGTCTTTTCACAATCCTTTTTGCCGCCGTTACTACCGCCTTTTCTGGCGCGTTATCCGGATGTCAGCCTGAATATTGTGCCGCAGGAGTCGCCGTTGCTGGAAGAGTGGCTCTCCGCCCAGCGCCACGACTTAGGGCTGACGGAGACGCTTCATGCCCCGGCAGGAACAACCCGCACCGAGTTACTAACGCTAAATGAAGTGTGCGTACTGCCCTGCGACCATCCGCTTGCCGCCAAAACGGTACTGACGCCAGACGATTTTCAGGGGGAAAACTTTATCAGCCTCTCCCGCCTGGACAGCTACCGACAGTTGTTGGATACGTTATTTGCCGAACATCAGGTGAAGCGCAGAATGGTGGTGGAAACGCATAGCGCGGCCTCCGTCTGCGCGATGGTGCGCGCCGGGGCGGGCGTTTCGATCGTTAACCCGCTGACCGCGCTGGACTATGCCGCCAGCGGCGTCACCGTCCGCCGCTTCAGCATTGACGTGCCCTTTACCGTCAGCCTGATTCGCCCGCTACACCGCCCCGCCTCCGCGCTGGTTGACGCCTTCAGTAAGCATTTACAAACGCATCTTTCGCGCCTGGTCGAACCGCTGGAGGTTATTCTGGGGCCGATGACGAAAGCATAAAGCTCACGGCATCTGCAGCATGAATTGCCGTGGCATCGAAAACCGGTAGCGCGCTTTGCGTCTGGGGAACAAGCAAACCTATTTCAGTGCAGCCAAAAATAACGCCCTGCGCGCCTTGCGCAGCCAGTTGTTCGATAACCTGTAAATAATAGTGGCGCGACGCGTCGGTGAATGTCCCCTGACAGAGCTCGTCAAAAATGACCTGATTGATACGCGCCCGATCGTCCGCCTCCGGCACGATGGTCTCAATCGCAAATTGCTGTTCCAGCCGCCCGCGATAAAAATCCTGCTCCATCGTATAGCGGGTCCCTAATAGCGCCACGCGATGCAACCCCTGACGGGCGATAGCTCGCCCGGTAGCATCCGCGATGTGTAGGAAAGGCAGAGAACAACGAGATTCAATAACGTGCGCGATTTTATGCATGGTGTTGGTACACAGCACAATGCCTTCTGCACCCGCCTGCTGTAACCCCTGCGCGGCCTGCGCCAGGATATCGCCCGCTTTATCCCACTCGCCGCGGCGTTGACATACTTCAATATCGTGGAAATCTACGCTATGCAGCAGTAAGCTCGCCGAGTGCAGGCCTCCCAGCTGCTGTTTAATGCCTTCATTGATTAAACGGTAATAAGGGATAGTCGATTCCCAGCTCATCCCCCCCAACAGTCCGATCGTTTTCACTGCGCTCTCCTTTTTGTAAAGCATTATGGCAGTGAAGCAAACTTACACATCCGTTTCCAGTCTATTTTTCATCATGCCGGATAACAGGCGTCATCCGGCATGGGAGGGGTGATTACACGCCAATATTTCTTAGCTTCTCGCCCGCCATCAGCTTGCGTTCGATGTGCTCCAGGGTGACATTTTTGGTTTCCGGAATCAGCCAGAAAGTGATGCCGATAAAAGCGATATTCAGCGCGGTGTAGAGCCAGAATGTACCTGCCGCGCCAATGCTGTCCAACAGTGTCAGGAATGTCGCGCCGATGATCATGTTCGATACCCAGTTTGTCGTGGTTGAACAGGTAATGCCAAAATCACGGCATTTCAGCGGCTGGATTTCCGAACACAGTATCCACACCACCGGAGCGGCGCTCATCGCGTAACCGGCGATACACATCATCGTCATCCCAACGGAAAGCCAGGAGAGACCGCTTGATGCCGTACCGTTATCAAACTGCATCAGGCAGTAGCCCAACACCAATGTCCCTAACGCCATTACGCTGAAACCGATTTTTAACGCCGGTTTACGCCCGGCCTTATCGACCGTAAAGACGGCGATAAACGTCGCGAACATAAAAGTCAGTCCGACCACCAGCGTGGCGATCATTTGCTGTTCCGTGGTGGTAAAGCCGGCCATTTTAAAAATGCGCGGCGCATAGTACATAATGATGTTCATGCCGGTGAACTGCTGCATTGCCTGTAGCAGCATACCGAGGAACACGGCGCGGCGAACATTGCGGTTAGCTTTAAATAATGCCCACCCTCCCTGCTTGAGTTTGAGGCTTTCCCGAATTTCATTCAGTTCATCACGGGCTTTTTCCGAGGTATCGCGCAGCATACGCAGCACCTCTTCCGCTTCAATATGGCGACCTTTTTGCGCCAGCCAACGCGGACTATTCGGCAGGAATACCACGAGAATAATGAGCAACACCGCAGGCAGCGCCAGCACGCCCAACATCGCGCGCCAGTTGCCGCTGTAGCTGAATGCCGTATCGGATAAAAAAGCCAGCACAATGCCTAACGTCACCATCAGTTGATACATACTGATCATTTTGCCGCGAACATTTTCGCTAGCCATTTCAGAGAGATAAAGCGGCGCGGTATAGGAGGCAATCCCTACTGCTACGCCCAGTATCACGCGGGCGCCAATCAATACTTCCACGCTGGAAGCAAACGCCGACCCCAGCGAGCCGAGCACGAACAAAATCGCGCCAGCCATCAGGCTATACTTACGCCCCAGCCGGAATGAAAGCCAGCCGTTAAATAATGCGCCAATTGCCGCGCCAAGCATCATGCTGCTGACGACCCATTCCTGCAGCCGGCTGGTCAGTACGAAATGGTCGGTAATAAAAGGCAGCGCCCCGGCGATAACGCCGATATCCAGACCAAATAACAGTCCCGCTACCGCTGCAGAAACCGAAACAAACATATTCATACGTCGTGTGTCGCGAAGCGAACGCGGCGTTAAAGCAGAGTCATGATTAATAGAGACCATATTTTCCTGCCACAACAGAGTAAGACATAGCCTGAAAGTACGGGATACTCTTCCTCAAGTGTCAGGCTGGAAACGGCATAAATATGGATTAAATGGCTACGCTATAGCGATATGTGATGGATATTACACTTTTTAAATTTAACGCCGTTGCCGGGTATTTTTTCAAACCACCAATATTTCAATAAGTTAAAGCATTGATCATAGCTATTATTTAACAATATATGGATTAAGTTAAACCCACAATATGGACTATGCTAATGAGATCATAAAAAAACCCTGTACGAGGACAGGGCTTTATCAGTTTTTTCGGCCAAAGAGTCGACTTTCCCAGAAACGCATTTGTCAGTAGCGGATTAACGCGCCAGCCAACCGCCATCTACCGCTATGGTATAGCCGTTAACATAATCAGCGGCGCTGGATGCCAGGAAGACTACCGGCCCCATTAAATCGCCCGGTAGCCCCCAACGTCCAGCCGGAATACGGTCGAGAATTTCGGCGCTACGTTGTGCATCAGCGCGCAATTGCTGGGTATTATTCGTGGACATATAGCCCGGCGCGATGGCGTTTACATTGATATTGTGTTTCGCCCACTCGTTCGCCATCAGACGCGTTATTCCCATTACGCCGCTTTTCGACGCGGTATAAGACGGAACGCGAATGCCGCCCTGGAAGGAAAGCATAGACGCGATATTAATAATTTTGCCGCCGTTGCCCTGGGCAATAAAATGTTTTGCCGCCGCCTGAGACATAAAGAACACGCTCTTGATGTTCAGGTTCATGACGTCATCCCAGTCTTTTTCCGTGAAATCAATCGCATCTTCACGACGGATTAAACCCGCGTTATTCACCAGAATATCAATATGACCGTATTCTGCCACCGCCCGTTCCAGTAATGCCGGAATACCATCGATTTGACGCAGATCGGCTGTCAGGCTTAAAAAACGACGTCCCAGAGCGGTGACGCGCGCAATAGTTTCCGTCGGTTCAACAATGTTAATACCGACAATGTCACAGCCCGCTTCCGCCAGCCCTAACGCCATTCCCTGCCCCAATCCGGTATCGCACCCCGTCACAACCGCGACTTTACCTTCAAGAGAAAATGCATTCAAAATCATTGTTAATCCTTATTTTTGTCATGCCTGTCACGCACAGGCGTTATCACCGGTCGCGACTAGCGCAGATCTTGTACCGCAACGTGATCCATGTCATCGAAGACCTGATTTTCTCCCACCATGCCCCAAATAAACGTATAGGCTTTGGTGCCAACGCCAGAATGTATTGACCAGCTTGGGGAAATAACCGCCTGTTCATTACGCATCACAATATGACGGGTTTCCTGAGGCTGCCCCATCATATGGAAAACGCAACTGTCCTCTTCCATATTGAAATAGAGGTAAACTTCCATACGGCGCTCATGGGTATGGCATGGTGTTCCATAGATTACCGGGCGCCAGTTCGGTGAGTCCCATACTGAGCTGACAGGTTTCCAGTACATCCGGTACGAAGTATTTATTGATGGTGCGACGGTTACTGGTGAGGTTATCGCCTAAGGTGACGGGCGCAACGTCGGCAGGCGACACTTTTTTCGTCGGATAAGCGGTATGCGCTGGCGCGCAGTTGTAATAAAACTTCGCCGGTCTGCTCGCCTCATTGCTGACGAAGACCAGCTCTTTCGCCCCTTTACCAATATACAGAGCATCACGATGACCAATATCATGGCGCTGCCCGTCAACGATAATGGCGCCCGCGCCGCCAATATTAATGACGCCCAGCTCGCGGCGGTCCAGTAACCGGGAAACGCCAAGCTGTTTACCCACCTCTCCGCCGATTTCAACAGAATGGCTGACGGGCATAATGCCGCCGACAATAATACGGTCGATATGGCTGTAGACCATCGTATATTCATCAGCGACAAAAATATTTTCTATTAAAAACTCGCGTCGCAGCGCCTGGGTGTCCAGCGTTTTAGCGTGCTCGCTATGGATGCTTTGCCTTACGTCCACTTTTCCCTCCAATGATAAATCGATCGCAATGGCATAAAATTCAAAACACTGTTTTGATTTATTTAACGGCATCATAGTCGCCTGGATAAAGGTTTTCAACAATAAATAAAACAACGTTTCATTTATATGGTTGGTTATTTTTAAAACTGCTGTAGCGATCACGAACGGCGCTAAAACTTACGCACATGTCTGATTTTCAGACATGTGCGCCAGATGCTGTATGCGGTTACCCAGATAAAAATTGGAGCTTGTTTTGGAACGGGGTCTGATGTGCGAATTGAATTAAAAGCGGTATGCGTCTGCAATGCCCGACGCGGCAAGACGTTCTGCGCTATAACGAAAAAGGGGGTTCTGTCACTGGCTTTGCCCTCGTGATAGAGGGCTTTTTACAACGGAATACTGAAGCAGGAAAAGGATGGCTGGCGCAGGATCAGTCGCGTTCAATGGTTAAAGCAACGCCCTGGCCGCCACCGATACACAGCGTCGCCAGACCTTTTCGCGCGTCGCGTTTAACCATTTCGTGCACCAGTGAAACCAGAATTCGACAACCGGAAGCGCCAATGGGATGCCCCAGCGCAATCGCGCCGCCATTAACGTTTACCCGTCGCTCATCCCATTCCAGCATTTTTCCTACCGACAACGCCTGGGCGGCAAACGCTTCGTTGGCTTCGATAAGGTCGACCTCCGTCAGTTGCCAGCCGGCACGCTCCAGACAGCGCCGGGTAGCATATACCGGCGCAATCCCCATTAGCGCAGGATCGACGCCGACGCTGGCAAACGCGCGGATGCGCGCCAGCACCGGCAGCCCCAGCGCCTGGGCTTTCGCCTCGCTCATCATCATCACCGCGGCGGCGCCATCGTTGATTGAGGAGGCATTACCCGCCGTCACCGAACCTAAACTATCAAACGCCGGATGCAGCAGGGCTAACCCCTCCGCACTGGCGTCGGCCCGCGGTTGTTCATCCGTATCGACAATTGCGGTCTGCCCATTACGTTGCGTGACGATGGGGACAATCTCATCTTTAAAACGCCCGGTATCAATCGCGGCCCTGGCTTTTTGCTGCGAACTGAGCGCATAAGCATCCTGTAACTCGCGGCTGATGCCATATTCCCGCGCCAGGTTTTCTGCCGTCACGCCAATGTGATAATCGTTGAAGGCATCCCATAAGCCATCATGTACCAGACTATCCACCAGATTGTCGGCATCAGGCAACGCGCCGGTACGGCTGTCATTGAGGACATGCGGCGCACGGCTCATATTCTCCTGCCCGCCCGCAATAACAATGTCCGCTTCGCCGCACTGAATAGCCTGCGTCGCCAGGTGCAACGCTTTGAAACCGGAACCACAAACGTCATTAATAGTAATGGCGGAAACGGTAGTCGGCAGCCCTCCTTTGATGGCTGACTGGCGCGCCGGATTCTGCCCGGCGCCAGCCGTCAGCACCTGACCGAGGATGACCTCATCGACAGCGTTAGCGTCCACGCCGGTGCGCTCAATTAACGCTTTTACGACCATGCTCCCCAGCTCGACGGCGGAATGACGGGCCAGCGTTCCCTGAAAACAGCCGATGGGTGTCCGTAAAGCCCCCACTATCACAACCTCTTTCATTACCACCTCAGCGCAAAATGACACCGCCATAGTAGAGCATTGTTAAAATTAGTTATCTTGATTGTTTAAAAAAAGTGAGTTTTATCACAAAGGAAATGACGCTGATTTGACGGTGACGCAGCTTATTTCTGCTGCAAATGGTAGCGAAGCCAGTTCCCTGCCGTTCCGGGCGGCGTCTTCTTGTTCCACAGCAAATCAATAGCAATCGCCCTCGGCCAGCCAGGAACTTCCAGCTGGGCCAGCGGTTTTTCCGCCGCAAACTCTTCCACCAGCGCGCAGGGCAATACGCACCAGCCAAATCCCTGAACCGCCATGCTCAACAGTAATAAATAGTTTGGCGCTGACCAGGCCGGGCCGCGCGTAATGTTGGCATTAGATTCAAGGTAGGTATTCAGACGCAGCTCGCGCCAGGTATGCAGTTGCTCCCATTGCAGGTTCGTCTGCGACGCCAACGGATGCGTGGTCGCCACATAAACCCCCATCCAGCTTTGAACAGGCAGACGCGTCGCGCCAATGTCTGTGGGATAGTCATCACGCGCTTCAATCAGGCCTATCTGGGCGCGCCCTTTTTGCAACAGGTCGATGACATCATCATTTTCTCCGATCAAGCATTCAAACTCGGTATGCGGAAATTGACGATCAAACTGCGCCATTAACTCTTCCAGACTGTCAGGGTGCAGGGTATCAGAGAGGACGAACGTGAGTCTTGCCTCCGTCTCGCCGGATAACGTCAGCGCCACCTCATCCAAACGATCGCTCGCCGATAAAATAGCCTGAACATAGCTAAGCACCCGTTTTCCTTCTTCGGTCAGAACGGGCTGGCGCGAAGATCGATCAAATAATGAAAATCCCAGATCCGCCTCCAGATGCGCAATGGCGGTACTAATGGTGGACTGGCTTTTACGCAGGCGGCGCGCCGCCGCAGAAAACGAACCGCAAGAGACGGTCTCAACAAATGCCATTAACGCTTCAGGTGAGTAACGCATAACCTATCTACTTTATCGATGGATATTATCTTTTAGGTATCACATTAAACGATAAAATAGCGGAAATTTCTTTATTTTGATTAAGAGTAAGGTTTTTTCGTTTATGCAACATGACGCCATACAACGTCGCTCGCTGCCGGAGCGTATTTTCCATGCTGTCTGTTTTGAAGGTATTGCGACTGCGATACTGGCGCTAACGACCGCCTGGCTAATGCAGCGCTCGGTGCTAGAGATGGGCAGCCTGACGATATTGCTGGCAACGACGGCCATGATCTGGAATATCATTTATAACGCTCTGTTTGATCGACTGTGGCCTACGCATCAGGTGAGACGAACCGCCAAAGTGCGCGCACTCCATGCGTTAGGATTTGAAAGTGGGTTTATTGTCATTGGCGTGAGTATTGTCGCCTGGGTACTGAATGTCAGCCTGCTACAAGCATTCACCCTGGAAATTGGTTTCTTCCTGTTCTTTTTGCCGTACACGATGCTGTACAACTGGGCATACGATGTTTTACGCCAACGAATAGTGACTCGCCGCCAACAGCGCGTTAGTGCATGATATTGCTCTTTTTTGCCGGGATCGCAACGCTCCCGGCCCTCCGCCTCCACGACATCCATCTGCTTAAAACGCCCCCAACTGACGCTATTTATGGTAAATTGCGCTTCTTTTTGTGTGTTTTATAGTTGATAAATTCAAATAATGTCTAAAATTTGGTCAAAAGATGAGACTCTCTGGAGTTTTGCATTATACGGAACGGCTGTAGGCGCAGGCACTCTTTTCCTTCCCATCCAGTTGGGATCGGCAGGCGCAATCGTGCTATTTATTACCGCGCTGGTCGCCTGGCCTCTGACATACTGGCCGCATAAGGCGCTGTGTCAGTTTATTCTTTCCTCAAAGACTTCTGCCGGTGAGGGAATTACTGGCGCCGTTACTCATTATTACGGCAAGAAAATCGGCAGTATTATTACCACGCTTTATTTTATTGCGTTTTTTGTCGTGGTATTAATTTATGCGGTGGCGATTACCAATTCCCTGACAGAGCAATTAGCGAAGCATATTCAGATAGATATTCGCATCCGGATGGCAGTTAGCTTCGGCGTAGTACTTATCCTGAATATGATTTTCTTAATGGGAAGACATGCCACTCTTCGCGTAATGGGCTTTTTAGTCTTTCCACTTATCGCTTACTTCTTGTTCCTTTCGCTCTACTTAACCGGAAGCTGGCAACCCTCGTTACTGACCGGGCAGATGTCTTTGGATAGTCACACGTTGCACCAGGTATGGATTTCTATTCCGGTGATGGTTTTTGCTTTTAGCCATACGCCCATTATTTCGACGTTTGCCATCGACAGACGGGAAAATTTTGGCGATCAGGCCATGGATAAATGCAAAAAGATCATGAAGGTCGCCTACCTGATTATCTGCCTGAGCGTGCTATTCTTTGTCTTTAGCTGCCTGCTCTCCATTCCGCCGTCATACATTGAAGACGCGCGCAACGAAGGCGTTACCATCCTTTCCGCGCTCTCGATGATGCCCAATGAGCCGGCCTGGCTCTCTATTTCCGGTATTATCGTTGCCGTCGTGGCCATGTCGAAATCTTTCCTCGGCACCTATTTCGGCGTCATCGAGGGCGCAACCGAAATGGTAAGAACCACCCTACAGCAGGTTGGCGTGAAAAAAAGCCGGGCGTTCAATCGCGCGCTGTCTATCATGCTGGTTTCCGGGATTAGGTTTATTATTTGCTGTATTAACCCGAATGCCATCTCTATGATTTATGCCATTAGCGGCCCGCTCATTGCGATGATTCTGTTTATTATGCCCACGTTGTCAACGTACCTGATACCGGCATTGAACCCCTACCGTTCAGTAGGTAATTTCATTACGTTGGTCGTCGGTTTACTTTGCGTATCGGTGATGTTTTTCGGCTAAAGTAAAAGATAGCCGGGATATAACTCCCGGCTATTTTATATAAGAATCCAGCACCTTTAATATTACGTCCAGATCTTCTTCACGTCTGGCTTCATCACTCTGATGAACGATATGTTCGGTCAGATGCCCTTTAATCACCTCGCGCATTAAGCCATTTACCGCGCCGCGAATCGCCGCGATCTGTTGTAACACGGCCGCGCATTCATGCGGTTCATCCAGCATTTTTTTTAGCGCTATCACCTGCCCCTGAATCTTGCTGGTTCTGGCTTTAAGCTTTTGTTTGTCCCGGATGGTATGTGACATTGCAACACCTCACTAACATTAACGAATACAAATTATAGCATTACGATGCTACTGGGGGGTAGTATTCAATACTGGGGGGGAGTAGAATGACACCCACATAAAACAACTAAGAATCATTCTCATGGGTGAATTTTCGACACTTCTTCAGCAAGGAAACGGCTGGTTCTTCATTCCCAGCGCCATTTTATTAGGTATTTTGCACGGGCTTGAGCCAGGGCACTCCAAAACTATGATGGCGGCTTTTATTATTGCCATTAAAGGTACGGTTAAACAGGCCGTCATGCTCGGTCTGGCAGCAACGCTTTCTCATACCGCGATCGTCTGGTTAATCGCGCTGGGTGGGATGTATCTTAGCCGGGCATTCACCGCACAATCAGTGGAACCATGGCTGCAGTTAATTTCTGCGATTATTATTCTGAGCACCGCGTGCTGGATGTTCTGGCGGACATGGCGAGGCGAGCAGCAGTGGCTGGCGGGAAACCACCATCACGACCACGACCACGACCATGACCATGACCATGACCATCATGGTCACATACATCCGGAAGGTGCAACGTCAAAAGCGTATCAGGATGCCCATGAACGCGCCCATGCTGCCGATATTCAACGCCGTTTTGATGGTCAAACAGTGACTAATGGACAGATCCTGCTGTTCGGCCTGACCGGAGGGCTTATCCCCTGTCCGGCTGCGATCACCGTTTTACTGATTTGTATCCAGCTTAAAGCGTTTACGCTGGGCGCCACGATGGTACTGAGCTTTAGTCTTGGCCTGGCATTAACGCTGGTGACGGTAGGCGTTGGCGCGGCGATAAGCGTTCAACAGGCAGCAAAGCGCTGGAGTGGTTTTTCGACGCTTGCCCGGCGGGCGCCCTATTTTTCGAGCATTCTGATTGGTCTGGTCGGCGTGTATATGGGAATTCATGGCTATACCGGGATCATGCAGTAAATATGTAACGCTTCTGCTCAGGCCGTATCATTCACATCGGGTTTCATTCCAGAAGCGTTTTTACTTATCAAACGGTATGAAAGGCCATACATTCAGCGTCCCGCCTGAATTCTGTATTTTACTCCACTACACCACAGGCAAAAAATACCCCACCGCCACCGGGTTTAGCCGGCGTGTCAGTGTTTCTGGATAGGGTCGCCGGAGGCGGGTTATTGCGGAGCGATAAACGGAGTTCGCTGCAGTGATTTACAAAACCGGGTACCAAACAGCAGTTCCCGTAATCGGTTCCGCATTCCCAGCTTCACCAGTAACCGGTATTTGTCCTGCCAGATTTGCTTCTCCTGTGTATTCAGCCTTCCACACAACGCTGACAACCTTCCTCGTCCACGGTAAACTTCCTGAAGCAAGCGTAACTGGGCCAGGCTCACTCCGCATGCCAGTATCTCCCGGTGCATCAACTGATCCATATAGTTCATCAACCGCTTCGGATTGTTAAATATCGGTGGCACTTCCAGAAAGCCCGTCACCGGATCCGGAGATAACAAAAAGGCGTCCAGCCCTCCTGTCCTGCGCAGGCGTGCGCCCCCGGCCCACTGTTCATCCCGCCGCCACCGAATAAGTATCTCCGCCAGTTCCTGCTCCAGCAGCGTCGGGATGCCGCCGTATACCTTCAGTACCACCCGGTCGCTGAAAAACAGCTCATCGCTGATAATCATAACCGGGTAGTCCGGCAGTATCTGTCTCAGGGAATAGAACAAAAAGAGATGTTCACGGGGACGCAGACACAGTATCAGTATGGCCTCCGGTTTCCGACGTAATTGCTGCAACAGAACAGGCAGACTGTATGCGGTTTCACAGTTGCAGCCCGGCAGAAATCTCCGGACCAGGTGTGCCACGGCGATCGTCACCGGCCAGCAGTCACCGTAAACGATAATCTGCCGGGCCGGCATCCGGTTATGTTCCGTCATCCTCATCCTCCTTCTTTTTCAGGATTTTCCCCGCATTTCTGTTACTGCATAGCCGGTTCCACAGTTCATTTGCCATCGACCTGTCACCATTACCGACCCGGCGTTTTGATACCAGCGGCGGTCCGGCTTTTTCACGGCGCGTGGACGGGGTGGGACTGTCAAGAACCCGGATAACATAAATCTCATAGCGTCGTGCTTTATTAGGCAGGGTCTGGTGACGGCAGATGCTGACCACCCGCGATGTTTTGCTTCGCAGATAGGCAATCAGGTAGCTGGCCCGTCTGGCCGTGATGTGAAACGCCTCTGCTATCTGGTTACGCTGAACCCAGTTCTGCTGCAACAGGCACCAGTGTGCCACAATGATATACAGGGGCTCGTCGGCATACTGGCGGACGCTTTCCGGAATAAAACAGGCATCATGGTTGGTCTGTCCGGGATAATGAATATCGTTACCAGGGGTAAGGTACTGCTTTTTTGCGTGTGTATTATCAGGGCACATAAAACCTCTCCATAACTGGGTAAATGATTTCCCGGAGGTGAAGAACAACTCTTAAATAGTATTTATTATTAATGTGGGTTTATTCGGGATTAGCTCCCCGATAACTCAGTCAGTTCTTTTATTTTTATTATCTGCCCCCCCGATTAGTTATAGGTAACAGTAACGGGTATTGCAGCAGAAAACGTTCCTGTCTTTACACTTCCCCCCGGGGTCGGGGTTATTACTGCAGTATATACCTTCGACACATTACCGGTGACAGCTCCTGTAATAGTAATATCCCCCAGTACTTCTTGTTTATCAAAAGTAATCTCTTTTCCTTTATCATCTTTTATTGAAAGCCGGAGTCCATTAGGCTGACCTTTGTTGGGGCCATCCAGGCTGACAAGATTCAGAGTTTGCCCGGTATCCTGTGTCAGTGCACCTTTCCCGAAGGTGATGGCCAGAGGGATCGTGAATACCTGTCCCATAGCCGGTCGTAAAACCTGCGTGGCGATCACTGTAAAATTTGCCTGTCTGGTCTGTGAAGGTTCATAAGTCGTATAAATATGCCCAAAGTTGACCTGTAATGGAACAATGTCAACTTTACCCAATCCGTTTCTGAGAATTCTCACATTAAAACCAGATAAAACAAATCCGTTTTGTCTCAAAGAATAAGAAAAAGGTACAATATTTAAAACATTACTTATCCCCGTAAAAGCTGTAACTGCACTACTCTCTGAATATGCTTTTGTATATAAGAAATCCAGTGTTATCTTTACTTTTCGTTCTGTAGTCCCAACAGGTAGTTTTGTGCCAAACTCTTTTCGTAACTCATTTCCTGACTGAGTACTCTTTATTTCATCCCAGGAGAACGAAACAGCACTTGAAGCATTTCCTGTTTCTTTAATGGACATTATGAATCCAAGTCCCATCGCATCTAGTGTCTTGGTAAATTTACTGAAGTAGCCCTGATTAAATACCAGCTGTGGAAATTGCGTGTCATATCCCATGTAACATTTAAAAACTGCATCCTGATTGATTGTATAGATAACCGAATCCGTGCCGGGTTTAAAATCATCGGTTGTCAAATTTATACTTCTTAAATTAATATTCTGACCGGAAGTGACTGCACATTCATTTATACCTAGCTCAACCGCATACACTTTAGTCACACATAAAGAGCACAACATCATCACCAGCACGGTCAGTTTTGTTTTCAGATTAAAAATCCATTCTGTCATGATGTCGCCCCTGCGTCCTTAAACGCGCAGTTCAGGGCATCGCAGGTGTAGCGATTCATCTGCAGTCCCCCGTAATCATCAATATACCCCACCCACAGCGTCCGGGTTTCTGCCGGCAGAACAGCCTTTAAAGGCAGGTTCCCCAGGGGCGGTACCATCACGCCCTCGCGGAAACCGCTGAGCCTGTGGCTACGGTCTGCTCCCAGCCACGCCACAGTGATGTAGTACGGCGTCGGGTTTCTGAGGGTCAGATGTCCCGCATTCCGCTCAGCAGTCAGCTTTCTTTCCGGCTGGTCACTGCTGCTTCTGATAATGGCTTTCGGACGGTAAAACAGTTTCAGCTGGCTCTGCATGGCCAGTTGCAGAACGTTGTCGTCTTCTGGCTTCGGGGGAACGCCCCGCACGTTAAGCCAGAACAGTGTTTCCCTGTCCTGAGGGAGCTTATCTGTCAGCCCGCGAACCTGGGTGATGCGGACCTGGGATTTCTGTCCGGCATCAATACGCTGCAGCGGCGGCAGCGCCATCAGCGCATCGGTTCTCACCCCGTCAGCGTCCGTCACCCAGGACTGCGCCAGGAACGGCGTGGTTTTGTCATCGTTATTCAGCGTGATGGCCACCGTTTTCTGCGGCGCATCCATGATAATACGGGTCCGGTCAACATTGACGGCCGCCGGGCTGTACTGGCTCCATGCTGCCGCCAGTGCGAGTAAAATCACACGGCTTCTTCTGCTGTTTTTCACCTGTTTTCTCCTTTAGACCTGCTCTGTGACAGGAATATTTTTATCTGCAGGGCAGTAACAGCGGCCCCCGGCTGAGTGTCACCGTTTCCGGCAGGGTGAGTCTGCACTGCACCCGGCCATCCCAGGACACATTCAGGGTCCGGCGGTCTTCCCCGCTGAGACCTGTCAGGTAGGCCAGACCGCCATCTCCGACCATCCCCGCGGTTCTGCCGGTTTTCCCGGACACCACCAGGGCGCCAAACGGCGGACTTGCGCCATCAGCCAGCCGGATATGACCGAGCACCTGCTCCCCCTGGCTGGCGTCAATCTTCCGGTAGCCCACCGCGCCCTCCGTCAGTACCTGACTGATGACGGAGCTGCTGACGTCCACGTCCTCCGGCAGGGCGGCCACATCAACCGAAATATCGCTGCGGCGATAGCTGCTGCCGGCGCTCACCACGCCCACCCCGAAGCGGTTGGTCACCCCGCTGTTGCCGTTCACCGGCACACCGGCCACGTCTCCGGTATCTATCATCATGCGGGGCTCATTCCCGGCCATCGACTGGCTGAAAGCGGCACCGTGGGCGGTGGCAGTCACCGAGCCGTACCAGCTCAGGCCCAGGCTGCGGTACTGTCCGGGCTGCAGGGTGGCGTCCGCTGCCGCCTGGCCCCACGGCAGACGGCTCTGCACGCTGCCGCTGAAGCTGCTGTTGCTGCCGGTGTCATAACGGTTATGACCGGCGCTGATGTTCCATGTAGTGTCCGGGTTATGGAAATCGCTGTAATTCACGGTCTGCTGCAGGCCGCCCCGGTTATCTTTCTGTACGCTGTAACTCACCTGGCGACTGTCTCCCCACGGGATACTGATGGTGGCGTAGACCTGGTTCTGGCTACCCCCGCCGGTGTACTGGTTACGGGCAAACGACACCGAGGCCGAGAGTCCCTGAAGGTCGCCGAGACTGAACACCTTGTTGAGGCTGAGCATGTAGTTATTGTTGGACTGTGCGTTCCAGTAATTGAGCCGGCTTACCGAGAGGGCCGCGCTCATGTTGAGTACCGGAACGGACTGGCTATAAGTCACGGTGTAGCTCTGTTTTTCATGCCATGCATCGCCGCCGTCAGTGGTCCGACGCTGCAGGTACTCCGGCATGGACAGAAAATGGCGGTCCGAGAAGCGGTATCCGACGAACGCCAGGGTACTGCCGGTTTTATCAAACGTTTTGGCATAGTTGATACGGTAGCTGTAACCGGACTGCTTCTGCCCATGCGGCAACCGCGCATCTGAGCGGGTGACGTCCGCAGACAGAGCGCCCAACAGCCCCATATTCTGGCCGATCCCGAGCGCCGCGGACTGGTAGTCGCCGGTGGAGGCAATGAGGCCGCCATACAGCGACGTGTTGTTAAATGCTCCCCAGGTGGCCTCCCCGAGCAGAAAGTCAGGGCTGACCGTGCTGTTGTTATGCGTCCCGCCGTACAGCGGACGTCCGGCGGCCACCTTATAGCGAACCTATCCCTGGCGTGCCATAAAGGGGACGCTGGCCGTGTTGACCTGCCAGGTCCGGACGCTACCGTCGCTTTCCCGGACGCTGACATCCAGGTTGCCGCTGATATTCTGGCTCAGGTCGGGAAGCTCAAAAGGCCCCGGCGACACCCGGGTCTGGTACAGAATGCGACCATTCTGGCTGACGGTGACCTGTGCATTACTGTTCGCAATGCCGCTAATTTTCGGGGCATACCCCTGAAGAGAGGGCGGCAGCATGCGCTCATCGCTGGCCAAAGTGAGCCCGGCAAAGCGGAAGGAGTCAAAAATAGCGGAGCTGAGGTACGTCTGTCCGAGCGTCAGTTTTGAGCGCAGTGCTGGCAAGGCACGGAACAGATACGTCTGCGGCAGATAAAAATCGGACTGTGATGCGCCCTGCCCACTGTCAAAACGGCTGTACTGGTAATCGCTCCGCAATCGCCAGGCGCCGAGATTAAACCCGGCGGTGCCGTAGAGGCTGTAGCTGGTAGAGGTTTCCCCCTGCTGCGGCATATAGCGGTTGACCATCAGGCTGTAATCAAGCAGGCCGGCGGTGACGCCGTCGCTCCAGCGTGAAGGGGGCACCCAGTCCGGGTCCTGATAACGCATCCAGGCCTGGGGAATAATGAAGGTCAGACGCTGATTTTCAGCGCTGTACCGTACCTGACTGTCAGCGGAGCGCAGCTCAAGGCATTGCCCGTCCGGGATACCGGTAACGGGTTTCAGGCCATGAATAATCTTATCCTTAAGACCCAGCATGGCCACCATGTCTGTTGTCACACAGATGACGGCCGCGTCGCGTCCGGCAACCGGTACAACCCTGACCGGATACTGTTCCCGTACCGGCTGGTCATTGAGCCAGATATCGAGAATATAGTTACCGGGCGCCACATACCCCTCGCGGCTGAAGGCCGTGAGGTCCACGTTAGACAGGTTCCCGCTGTCCAGCAGGCTGGCATTGAACTCCGTGGCCTGCGACTTCAGGACGGAAAATGTCAGGGTAATCAGAATGGCAAGCCGGGTAATTTTCATGGCATGGCGCTTTCGTGTTGTCGTCCGTGTAACAGACAGCCCGCAGGCACAGTCAGATATAAAAGCCGTCCGATCCCCTCCGTGGACGGCTTCTCCCTGTCGTTATTTACCGCGTGAAATCACAGGTATTTCAGGGTGTAGGTGACGGATGCGTTGAAGTCACCGGGAGTGACGCCATTATCCAGTGCTATTAGTCGGGCAAAGAAGTTGAGTTCGTTGTTTCCGGCCTGCAGTTGCTGAGCGTCGCCATCCGGCATCGGGGTGTTGGGATCGATAATTGTGGCGTTGTCACTCTTCAGTAGCTGGACACCAACATGCTGTGCGATACCGCTGGTGGTGTAAGCCTTTTTGCTGGTATTCGCTGCGCCAGAGAAAGATACGGTTACTTTGGACATTTTCCCTGAGGAGCCAGCTGTGTCCGGGGTATTCGGATCGAAAGCACAGTTCTGTAGATGAATGATGAACGGTTTTGATTCCGTAGTTGCGTCGGCGGTATTCAGTTTACGGTAAGAAATCTGTCCAAACGGAACGGTGATCGCATCGTCGCCCGGTGCGATATCACAGGGGGAGTTGGTGATGGTGCCAGTGAAGGTAATTTTACCTGAGCCGAACGGGCCTGCTGTGGGTGGATCGACTGCATATACAGAAGCGCCATACATCATACCGGCAGCCGCCATGGCAAGTATTATTTTATTACGCATAGATAATATGTCCTTTGGGTAAATGAGAATTATTTTGCAAAGGCTGAAAACAACTCTGAGGGTATTAATGAAAGCGTTCAGAAAAGATTCGTATGAATAATAAACGCCTGGTGTTAAACGAAGCACCTGAACTTTCCATCGAAAAATATTGATTTCAGCTAATGCCTAATCAGTTGTAAGAAAATTCTTATTCAAATTAAAACAATAAAAATAGATCGATACGATCGATGATTATGATCGTAATTTAAGAATAATCATCAAAGAAATACTTTTTAATGTAATTATAAGCGGGTGAATACCTAACAGACAGATATTCGCAGCGGACATGAAATATTTTGTAATATATTATCGGGAATGTATGTTTTGCTTTTCCATTACACTGGATATTTACAAAACATAATACTAATCATATATAACAATGAAATTACTGGTAGCATAAAAAACTGGATATAACGCAAGCAAAAGGCATTTAATTCCAAAACATTAACTTAATAAATCATTATGAACCACCATAAGTGGAAGGAATAAAAAATAATAAATGAAATGATATTCTTCTGTATTTGTGATGAGCATCACAATAGATATAAATGCAGGTACCCTGACATTTCTAAACTTCGCGGATGAAATTTAAAAACAATGCCGACAGCAAAGAACAAACTGGTAATAGCTGTCAGACATAATGCTGCCTGCTGTAATGTATACAGCAGGCTGGGGGATATTAATGCGCGGCGTCGTGCTGCACGGAGTGCGTGGGTGATTCCTGAACTGACTGAGAGTCTACAACTATGCCATCCTGAGCTGATTTCAGTAATAGACCTGCCTGATAGTATTTTCCTTCGTTCATCAAGGAAAGCGCTGTGGTCACATCCTTACGGGTTTGCTGAAGAGGAATGAGTTCCTGATTTTCAATAACACTGACGCCTGCTAGTTTCAGGGCCTCTATAGTCCCTTTTTTATCTCCTTCTTTCATTTTCTGGTTTGCTTTATTAATAGCATCATTTTTCTGGCCCGCAGGGAGATAATCTTCTGCTACCGTAATCGATGAATTTATCCGAATATAGTGGTCTCCTTCAACTGGGGCTTTTTTATCTGATTTGACATACAGATTCCAGTCAGTGCTGTCATCGTTCAGGAGTTTTTCTGCTTGCGCAGCCAGTTGTTCCGCCTTTTGGGTGCGACCATTAAACAACTCGAATCGCGACATTCCGATATCACGCATGGCCTGCCAGGCCTGTCCGGATATCTTGTCATTATTCAGAGTAACGTTATCAGTCATGTTTGTTGCGGCCATAATATTTCCTGAAAACAGGATAACCATCAGCGCAACGCCTGGCATAATATGGCTTTTCATAATCCATCATCTCCACAAAGTAACATTTTTTATCGGATTATCCTATTCAGAACCGGTAACCCACGCCAAGATTAAAACCATTGCTATTAAGGCTTCCGCTGTTATGGGTAGCATCAAAATCCGCTCCCTCATAACCCAGAGTTATAGCGACACTACTGACCGAGGTATAAGCCACGCCAGCAGAATAACCATATCCGACCTTACTGTCAGACTCATTTATCCCGTGATCACGCTGATGCAATAATACGGGGCCCACTTGACTATACAGACTTAACTGGTTATTTATTTTCCATGAGGGGCCTGCAAGCAGGGAGTAATAACGGGTTGTTACACGACCATTACTGCTTTCATCGGAATAGCGCTGGCTTCCATTTAGCCATGCAAATGAGGTTGTCAGCCCCCAGTCCGGTGACATTTCATAGTTGTTTGCCAGCCGTACCCCACGCAACGTCCCGGCGTGATTAGTATGGGACTGGGCGTATCCAAGTGAAAATGTACTGGCATTATCGTCTGCCCATACCGGACTGGCTGCAGCAGACAGCAGAACAATACCGGCACTTCCGGCTAATAGCATTTTGTTCATCTTCTTCTCTCCGGTTATTTTTACCTGATGCCTTACTGGCATGTATTAAGTTAAAATCTTTCCGTGATAACAAACTATAAATAAATCTTTTAAATTATGAGCGCTGTTACGCCAGCAAATACCTTTATCTCCGGCTGTCGGGAGGCTATTCACGAAAATATATCCAGGCCAGAAACAGAATTTAATAATAAATAAACTGAAAAATAAAAACTGACCAAAATAGAAGTTCACTGATATATACCCAAAATAATTCGAGTTGCTTAAAGGTGGCAAGGGAGTGAGTCCCCGGGAGCATAGATAACTCTGTGACTGGGGTGAGCGACAATTCTGCCGGGAGCAGATTTGAACGTCGCGTGCGACGGCCCGTCAGGGCGAGGCCCATGGATGGACCGAGTAATCCGTAGCCAACACATAAGCAACTTGAAGTATGAAGGATATATAACGGGAAAGAAGGCATATCGGCCTGGTAAATCAACGTCTGTGATTTAAGTTGCAGGAAACGGCTATGGAGAGGGGGGGGCGGCAGTTATCGGGCAGTAACGGCATTGTTCAGTGAGTATCCAGGAAACAAAAAAAGAAGGGAGCGGTACTCCCTTCGTAAACATGTCAGAATACGACATTTTGGTACTCTTTTATTTATTATCTGGCCGTAAAAGTTATGCTGTTGGCAGATATCTCCAGTCAACATAAAAAAATACCACCAGCTAAAAATGTGATGCAAACCACCATTAAGCAGCTAACCAAATTGACTGTGCCACTAAATCCGGAAAAGAGTTTGAATCCGGGGATAACATCTGATGCAGAAATTAGCACCAGTCTTCGATTCGGATACCCGGAATGCGTTCAAATTCGCGGAGATTGTTTGTGACGACGACCAGTCCGCGGCTACCGGCATGGCCAGCAATCATCTGGTCATAAGGCCCGACAGGTGTTCCCTTGCGGGCCAATTCGGCACGGATTTGACCGGTATGTATCGCTGCCTGTGTATCGTAATCCAGAACCTCAAGGCGGGAGATAAATCCCTCCACGACGGCAAGATTACGCTCCGGCGCCAGGCTTTTTTCAGCACCGTAAATCAGCTCCATTAAGGTGATGGAGCTGATACACATTCGGGATGTATTGAGGTTGAAGCGTTCTCTGATGTGTTCGGGCTTATTTTTGATGGTGAAAATACAGGTATTGGTATCAAGCATGAATTTCAGCATCAAAATCCTTCCCGTTCCTGTACTGCGGGTTGTTCTCTGGTACTCATAAAATCAGTACTGGCGCCTTCGCCATCGAACCAGCTGTCCCAGGATTCTCCGACTGGAGTAATGATTCTGCTTCTACCAACCGCAATGATTTCGACATGTTTCACATCCTCCGGAAAGGATATCGATTTAGGCAATCTGACTGCCTGGGTCCGGTTACTAAAAAAAAGTGTTGTGTGCATAACTGCCTCCTTTCTGGATATACAACGCGTATATCCATTATGAGTAGAGGCGATGTATATGTCAAAGAGATATACAGGAAAAAATAATCCAGTCGCTTAACGCGCACTCCGCAGGGCATCCTTGTCCAACCCCGGCAATCGGGGAAAACGAGTTTCCCCGACTCCGGCATTTCTGAATACATCCAATGAAGGAAATACCATGCAAACAATGCATAAAAAACATATGTGCCGATGGCTTCTGCCCGGTTTGCTCGGTCTGGCTCTGTGTGCGCCAGTACCACATACTTACGCAGCCATCATTGAGGCAGGATTTTATCCGGAAGGTACAGATCTCCAGCTTGTTCTTAAGATAATTGAGACCGCGCGACAGGAAATCCGTCTGATGGACTATTCCTTCACCTCTTGGGAGGTGGTCCGGTTCGAACATTCAGTGAGTACAAAATTCTCCATGTCAAAGTGATCGTCAGCGACGACCGCCACACCGAGGTGGACGCGTCAGAATCGCTGATCGGACACGTCGCAATCTACACTCTGACTTATAAGCCAGCCTGAAGGGGCATGTTGGCTTTGACGATCAGGCAAAAAACAACGGCGAATAAAATAAAGTCGTATGATGATCTTCACATTTATCATCATCAGCGTTCATATTACTCAACCTGTAATCAACCTCTGGCGTTTTTCTGTATTCATCACAACCATTTCCGGTAAAGGTAAAAAAGGGATTTGAACCTTTCCGGAGATGATAATGAAGGTAAATACATGGACAATTTTGCTTATGTCGGCGCATCTGACGGCCTGTGCCGTCCCTGGCACAGAAAAATATCAGACCAGCATGGACAGCGTTACGGCAGAAAAAATAAGCCGGATTATCCAGTCGGATGTCATTCCTTATAAAGGCGAAAACCATGGAGAAGTTATCAGCCGCGTATCGTCTGCTTTTCTCGGAACACCTTATCAGGCGGATACGCTCATCGGTGGGCCCGGCATCCCCGAAGTCCTTGTAGCGAATTTCAACGGCGTGGACTGCTTTACACTGGCTGATTACGTTGAAGCCCTGGCCCGCAGCGATAATCAGAAATCGTTTCTGCATAATCTTGCCAGGACTCGCTACGCCGCGGGCAAAGTTGCTTATCTCAGCCGCCGGCACTTCTTCTCTGACTGGTTCGCCGCAACACCGCGTAATGCACGGGATGTAACGCCGGATATCAGCCCTGATTATGTCGTTGTTGACAAGCAGCTTAACCATAAACCTGATGGCGGCGAGTACATTCCTGGTCTGGGCATCCATCCTCGTAAAATAAACTACATTCCCGGAAGAGCCATCAACCAGCAGGTCATGAACCACCTAAAAAACGGGGATTATATCGGTGTCTACTCCCCGCTTGACGGGCTGGACGTTTCACATGTGGGTATCGTAGTTCGCCATGATGAACAGGTGTGGTTCAGGAACGCCTCCTCATTGGCCGCAAACAGAAAAGTGGTGGATACACCGTTTATGGAATACATGCATTCCAGACCGGGCATCGTTGTGTTGCGGGCTGAATGATAAAGTCATTACCGGAGTCACCAGCTGATAATAGCCGTCCGACATAGGTATTGAAACCCTGTGTACTGTGGGGCCGACACGGAAAATTGCTGTAAATTCGTGGTTTTAGTAAATACTAGAAGATATTTGTCTGGAGCGGGCGAAGGGAATCGAACCCTCGTATAGAGCTTGGGAAGCTCTCGTTCTACCATTGAACTACGCCCGCTTTGAGATGCGTAAGGCATTATAAACCTTACGCTCTGGTTGGCAAGAGACTTACTGGCTGACTGGCGATTAATTCGCCGTCAGCACTTCGGTTTACTCCCCTGCGGCGGCAGATAACGCAGCGGATCGATGGCCGTCGCCCGGTAGCGAATCTGGAAGTGTAGTCTTACGGATGCAGCATCCGTGCTGCCCATCGTAGCGATTTTTTGCCCCGCTTTAACGCTTTGTCCATTATTAACCAGCATGGTGTCATTATGAGCGTAAGCCGTAATGTAATCTTCATTGTGCTTAATCATGATGAGATTGCCGTAACCGCGCAGCTGGTTCCCGACATAGACAACTTTACCCGCTCCCGCCGCATAAACAGGCGTTCCGCGCGCGCCCGCAATATCGATCCCCTTATTTCCGCCCTCCGCGGTGGAATAAGGTAAAATCACTTTACCGTTAGCAGGCCATACCCAACAACGCTGCCCCACCGGCGGCCAGGAGGATTTTGGCACCGAAGATGACGGTCTGACCGCAGCAGTTTTTGTTGCTGTTTTATTGCTGGTTTTGCGTGTTGAACTGCTACTCTTTGCGCTGCCGCGTACTTTAATTAGCTGCCCCACCTCAATAGTATAAGGCGGAGAAATGCCATTCAGTCGGGCCAGTTCTTTCACGCTGGTTCCCGTAGCGCGCGATATACGATACAACGTATCGCCGCGCTTAACGGTATAGACGGAGCCGGAATACGTTCCTGAGCCGGAATTACTGGAACACCCCGCCAGCAGCAGCCCTGTGCATAACAGCACCGCAATACCCAGGCTATTTTTGTTCAGGCGTCCTGCGCTCAAAACCATTCCTCACTCTATTGACAGACGCCTTATGATAGCAGCCAAATGCCGTATGCCCAATCCATTGACGCCGGAAAGGGTCCGCGTGGATGATGATGCCGCGAATATCCGATATGCCAGCATAATATCGACTCACGGCACAATGGCGCTCGTCTGCGTTCTGTCAGGGCCTGTTTTGGTAATGCCTTTCTTTCTGTTATGCGCTACGCTGATCGTCTGAGTATATGGCCTGGCCATGCTGCCGGGTCATTTTAATTTTCAGGAGCTTTCATGACTGAGGAACATGTCGTTTTATTGGATGAGCAGGATAAGCCTTCCGGCACACTGGAAAAGTATGCGGCTCATACGCTTAATACGCCTTTGCATCTGGCTTTCTCCTGCTGGCTATTTAACGAAGATGGCCAGTTGCTGGTAACACGACGGTCGCTGAGCAAGAAAGCCTGGCCAGGCGTGTGGACGAATTCGGTTTGCGGTCATCCGCAACAAGGCGAAACCACCGAAGAGGCGATCATCCGCCGTTGTCGGTTCGAACTCGGCGTGGAAATTACCGATCTCACCCCCGTCTATCCGCACTTCAGCTATCGAGCGACAGATCCAAACGGTATTGTGGAAAATGAAGTCTGTCCGGTATTTGCCGCGCGGGCAACCAGTGTGTTACAGGTTAACAGCGAAGAGGTGATGGACTATCAGTGGAGCGAATTTAAAAGCGTATGGAAAAGCCTTCTCGCTACGCCGTGGGCATTTAGCCCGTGGATGGTCATGCAAGCGTCAGACGAACAAGCGCGTGAACGACTGCTCAATTACTGCCAGCGTTAAAAATTGCCTGATGGCGCTACGTCTGAACGAAGAGATGCCGGATGGCGGCTAATGCCCCATCCGGCAATTTACATCTTATTTCACCGGACGCATCGCCGGGAACAGAATAACGTCGCGAATCGTGTGGCTGTTAGTAAACAGCATCACCATACGGTCGATACCAATTCCCAGACCCGCTGTCGGCGGTAACCCGTGTTCCAGCGCCGTCACGTAGTCTTCGTCGTAGAACATGGCTTCGTCGTCGCCCGCCGCTTTTGCATTAACCTGATCCAGGAAACGCTGCGCCTGGTCTTCCGCATCGTTCAACTCGCTAAAGCCATTACCGATTTCACGACCGCCGATAAAGAACTCGAAGCGGTCAGTGATTTCCGGGTTCACATCATTACGACGCGCCAGCGGAGACACTTCAGCCGGATATTCGGTGATGAAGGTCGGCTGAATCAGATGCGCTTCAGCGACTTCGTCAAAGATCTCGGTGACGATACGGCCCAGACCCCAGCTTTTCTCGACGTGAATGCCGATGCTTTCAGCAATCGCCTTCGCGGAATCGAAGTTGTCCAGATCAGCCATATCCGTTTCCGGGCGATATTTCTTGATCGCTTCACGCATGGTCAGTTTTTCGAACGGCTTACCGAAGTCAAACACTTCATCACCGTACGGAACCTGGGTGGTGCCCAGAACATCCTGCGCCAGCGTACGGAACAGAGACTCCGTCAGCTCGATCAGGTCTTTGTAGTCCGCATACGCCATATAGAGTTCCATCATGGTGAACTCAGGATTATGGCGCACGGAGATGCCTTCGTTACGGAAGTTACGGTTAATTTCGAATACGCGTTCGAAGCCGCCAACCACCAGACGCTTGAGGTACAGTTCCGGCGCGATACGCAGGTACATGTCCAGATCCAGCGCGTTGTGATGGGTGATAAACGGACGGGCAGACGCGCCGCCTGGGATCACCTGCATCATCGGGGTTTCGACTTCCATAAAGCCGCGAGCAACCATAAACTGGCGAATACCGGCCAGGATCTTCGAACGGGTTTTGAAGGTGTTACGGGATTCATCGTTAGAGATGAGATCCAGATAACGCTGGCGATAGCGCGCTTCCTGGTCCTGCAAGCCGTGGAATTTATCCGGCAACGGACGCAGCGCTTTCGTCAGCAGGCGCAGTTCGGTGCAGTGGATAGACAGCTCGCCGGTTTTGGTTTTGAACAGCTTACCTTTCGCGCCGAGGATATCGCCAAGATCCCACTTCTTGAACTGCTCGTTGTAAACGCCTTCCGGCAGATCATCGCGCGCCACATACAGCTGAATGCGGCCGCCTACGTCTTGCAGGGTAACAAAAGAGGCCTTACCCATAATACGGCGAGTCATCATACGGCCCGCGACGGACACTTCAATATTCAGCGCTTCCATTTCTTCAGCTTCTTTCGCGTCAAACTCTGCGTGCAGTTGGTCTGAGGTACGGTCACGACGGAAATCGTTCGGGAACGGGATACCCTGCTCACGCAGTGCAGCCAGCTTCTCGCGACGTGCCTTCATTTCATTGTTAAGATCGACTACCTCGTCAGCGCCCTGTGCGTTTTGTTCAGACATGTTGATTCCTCATAGCCCTGCTTTCAAACTTGCTTCGATAAATTGATCCAGACTACCGTCCAGTACCGCCTGTGTATTGCGGGTTTCCACCCCAGTACGCAGGTCTTTAATGCGGGAATCGTCCAGGACATAGGAACGAATCTGGCTTCCCCAGCCGATATCGGACTTAGTGTCTTCCATCGCCTGTTTTTCAGCGTTCTTTTTCTGCATCTCCAGTTCATAAAGCTTCGCTTTCATCTGCTTCATGGCCTGGTCTTTGTTTTTGTGCTGCGAACGGTCGCTCTGGCACTGCGTCACAATCCCGGTGGGAATATGGGTGATACGCACGGCGGATTCCGTACGGTTAACGTGCTGACCGCCTGCGCCAGACGCGCGATAGACGTCGATACGCAGATCCGCCGGGTTAATGTCGATATCGATATCGTCGTCCACTTCCGGGTACACAAACGCGGAGCTAAACGAGGTATGACGGCGACCGCCGGAGTCGAACGGGCTTTTACGCACCAGACGATGTACGCCAGTTTCAGTGCGCAGCCAGCCATAGGCATATTCGCCGGAGATTTTGATAGTCGCGGACTTAATACCGGCGACGTCCCCTTCCGATTCTTCAATGATTTCCGTCTTGAAGCCGCGCGCTTCCGCCCAACGCAGATACATACGCAGCAACATGCTGGCCCAGTCCTGCGCTTCAGTACCACCGGAACCGGCCTGAATATCGAGATAGCAATCGGCGCTATCGTACTCGCCGGAGAACATCCGACGGAATTCCAACTGCGCCAGTTTCTCTTCCAGCGTATTCAGTTCCGCGACGGCTTCGTTAAACGTCTCTTCGTCGTCAGCTTCTACCGCCAGTTCCAGCAGCCCGGAAACGTCGTCCAGCCCCTGAGTCATTTGATCAAGCGTATCGACGATCGCTTCGAGCGATGAACGCTCTTTTCCCAGCGCCTGCGCGCGCTCAGGTTCGTTCCAGACATCCGGCTGTTCCAGCTCGGCGTTTACTTCTTCCAGACGCTCTTTCTTAGCATCGTAGTCAAAGATACCCCCTAAGAACGTTGGTGCGTTCCGTGAGGTCCTGAATGCGGTTATTCACCGGGTTAATTTCAAACATGGTCTGATTTCTTTTATTTGACTTGTCAAAATGCGGTTATAAGGGCGAAATATTAGCGGATTTCGCCCCTTAATTACAGCGAAAGTGTTGTTAAATCGCCCCGATCATAGCGGCCAAATATCATCGATAATAATCTGTAAACTACGGTTGCCGCGAAACTCGTTAATGTCCAGTTTATAAGCCAGTTCTACCTCCCGCACGCCGTTATCCGGCCAACAGGTCGTATCAATATTAAATGCGATGCCATCCAACAGCGGGCCGCCGCCGACAGGCTCCACCATCACCTTGAGGTGACGCTCGCCCACCAGACGCTGCTGTAGCAGACGGAAACGACCATCGAATAACGGTTCCGGGAACATTTGCCCCCACGGTCCGGCATCCCGCAACAGTTGCGCCACTTCCATAGACATCTCCGCCGCGCTTAATGGACCATCGGAGATCACCTCGCCTTGCAACAGGGCAGGATCGAGCCATTCCGTCACCAGCTCGCCAAACCGTTGCTGAAACTGCTCGAATTTATGCTCTTCCAGCGACAATCCCGCCGCCATCGCATGGCCGCCGAACTTGATCATCAGATCAGGGTAAAGGGTATCCAGCCGTTCCAGCGCATCGCGCATATGCAGCCCCTGAATCGATCGGCCTGAGCCTTTTAGCGTGCCGTCGCCCGCAGGCGCAAAGGCGATCACCGGGCGGTGAAAACGCTCTTTAATGCGCGACGCCAGAATTCCGACCACGCCCTGGTGCCATTCAGGATGATACATCGCCAGACCGCCCGGAAGCGTTTCACTACTGCGCTCAAGCTTTTCGCACAGGATAAGCGCTTCCGCCTGCATCCCCTGCTCTATTTCTTTGCGCGTCTGGTTAAGCGCATCCAGCTCGCTGGCCAGAACACGCGCTTCGCCGAGGTTGTCGCACAACAGTAACGCCACGCCAACGGACATATCATCCAGCCTGCCGGCGGCATTCAGGCGAGGCCCCAACGCGAAGCCTAAATCACTGGCGGCAAGCTGCTGCGGATCGCGATTCGATATCTCCAGCAACGCTTTAATTCCCGGACGGCATTTCCCGGCACGAATACGACTTAGCCCTTGCCAGGTCAGAATACGGTTGTTAGCGTCCAGCGGCACAACGTCTGCTACCGTTCCCAACGCCACTAAATCCAGCAGCTCCGCCAAATTCGGCGGCGCAATGTTGCGCTCGTCGAACCATCCTTTGTCGCGCAAAAATGTTCGCAACGCCAGCATCAGGTAAAACGCCACGCCGACGCCCGCCAGCGACTTAGACGGGAATTCGCAGTCGCGCAGATTGGGATTAATAATCGCTTCGGCCTCCGGCAATGTATCGCTAGGCAGGTGGTGATCGGTCACGATCACCGGAATCCCCAACGTCTTTGCATGCGCTACGCCGGCGTGGGATGAGATGCCGTTATCTACGGTGACGATAAGCTGCGCGCCGCGCGCCTTCGCCTGATCGACCACTTCAGGGCTTAAACCGTAGCCGTCCTCAAAGCGATTAGGCACCAGATAACTGATGTTGTCACATCCCAACGCACGCATTCCCAATACGCTTAGCGCAGTACTGGTCGCGCCGTCGGCGTCAAAATCGCCAACAACAATAATGCGGATACCTTCGCGAAAGGCGTTGTAGAGGATCTCCACCGCGTTATCTATGCCGCTAAGCTGTTGCCAGGGCAGCATTCCTTTCACGCTGCGCTCCAGTTCGCGGGCGCTACGAACGCCCCGGCTGGCATATAAACGTCGTAGTAATGGAGGAAGATCGGCGGGGAGTTCCGCCGTCTCATCAGCCTCGCGCCGACGAAGTTGTCTCTGTTGTTTCACGCGTATTATTTACCACTGGTCTGTTTTTGATGCTCATCAAGAAACGCTTTCATCTCTTTCGGTCCCTGATAGCCAGGCACCACATAGCCGTTACTCAATACAATGGCTGGCGTACCGCTGACGCCCAACTGCACGCCCAACGCATAATGATCAGCAATGTTCACGTCACAGCTTGCCGGTTTCACGCCCTTACCTGCCATGGCGTCATCAAACGCTTTGTTTTTGTCTTTGGCGCACCAGATAGATTTCATATCCTGCTCCGCCTGGCTTTCCAGCCCCTGGCGCGGGAAGGCCAGATAACGTACCGTGATCCCCAGCGCGTTATAATCTTTCATCTCTTCATGTAGCTTATGACAATAGCCGCAGGTGATATCGGTAAAAACAGTAATGACATGTTTCTCATCCGGCGCTTTATAGACGATCATCTCTTTTTCCAGCGCATTTAGCTGGCTCATCAGCAGTTTGTTCGTCACGTTTACCGGATGCGCGCCGCTCACGTCATACATCGGCCCTTGAATAATATGTTTGCCGTCATCAGTGACGTACAGTACGCCGCTGTGAGTGAGGACGGTTTTCATCCCTGCCACTGGCGAGGCCTGAATTTCCGTACTCTGAACGCCCAGCTTAGCCAGCGACTGACGGATAGCCGCATCATCCGCATGGGCCACGCCTGAAAACGCCGCCGCCAGTAAAGTGAACATCATAAAACGCTTTTTCATAAACTATCCTTTCCTGTCAGCACTCATGCCCGCGGATGGTGCTGTTGATGAAGTTGACGCAAACGCTCCGTTGCGACATGCGTATAAATTTGTGTCGTCGAAAGATCGCTATGCCCAAGTAGCATTTGTACAACGCGCAAGTCGGCACCGTGATTCAGCAAATGCGTGGCGAAAGCGTGACGTAAAACATGCGGCGATAGTTTTTCGCTATCGATTCCAGCCAGTACCGCATAATGTTTAATACGGTGCCAGAAGGTCTGCCGCGTCATCTGCTGCGCACGCTGGCTGGGGAATAATACGTCAATCGATACGCCATTGAGTAACCAGGGACGCCCATGCTCCAGATACGTTTCCAGCCAATATACCGCCTCTTCACCTAACGGCACCAACCGCTCTTTATTGCCTTTACCGATAACCCGCACCACGCCCTGCCGCAGACTGATATCGCTCATTGTCAGCCCCACCAGTTCCGACACGCGCAAACCGGTGGCATACAGCACTTCCAACATAGCTTTATCGCGCAGCTCCAAAGGTTGATCAATAAGCGGCGCCTGCAAGAGCCGTTCAACCTGCGCCTCGCTAAGATCTTTCGGTAAACGCTGCGGAAGCTTAGGCGAGGCCAACTGCGCGCTCGGATCATCCTCACGATACTTTTCACGGTACAGATGCTGGAAAAAGCGCCGCATAGCGCTTAACAGGCGTGCGGAGCTGGTCGCTTTGTATCCGCCCTCCACCCGTTCAGCCAATAGCGTTTGTAAATCATCAGCCTGCGCCGTCGCAAGCGTTTTTCCGCGATGATGCAACCACGCAACGACCATCGATAAATCGCGACGATACGCGCTTAATGTATTTTCCGCCAGATTTCGTTCCAGCCACAGGGCATCCAGAAACTGCTCAATACGCGCTAAATCCTGTTCCATTCGCGCTCCCTACTTCACGCTTACTTTTGGTGCATTATGCCTCATTGTGCCGTGAATGCAGTGATTCTGTTACACTACCCGCAACGCTATAGCAGAATCGAGATGTAACGTAATGAACATGGGTCTTTTTTACGGTTCCAGCACGTGCTACACCGAGATGGCCGCAGAGAAAATTCGCGATATCCTCGGCCCGGAGCTGGTGACATTACATAACCTCAAGGATGACGCCCCCGCCTTAATGGAGCAGTACGACGTGCTCATTTTAGGCATCCCCACCTGGGATTTTGGCGAAATTCAGGAGGACTGGGAAGCCGTCTGGGAGCAACTGGACGATCTCAATCTGGAAGGCAAAATCGTTGCGCTTTACGGTATGGGCGACCAGCTCGGCTACGGCGAGTGGTTCCTGGATGCGCTGGGTATGTTGCATGACAAACTTGCCCTCAAAGGCGTTAAATTTGTCGGCTACTGGCCCACAGAAGGCTACGAATTTACCAGCAATAAACCGGTCATTGCGGATGGGCAACTGTTTGTCGGCCTGGCGCTGGATGAAACGAACCAGTACGATCTCAGCGATGAGCGTATACAGACCTGGTGTGAACAAATTCTCGGCGAAATGGCCGAACACTACGCCTGAAACCTTACTCGCTGTACTTCCCTCTCGACGGAACCGCGTTTACGCCGTTCCGTTAGTGTTGGCCTGATATCGGCTGCTGTAACAGTATCCGACGCAACTCACGCCATTCCGCTTCTTCCATGCTATCCGCCGCCAGCCATAAATGCTGATGACGTCCAGACTCTGCGCGTAAACGCAACACCATCCCGCTCTTCAGTAACCAGGGCGGACGCAAGAGCGTCCAGTCCTGCCCCTGCCAGCGTAAGCGCCCGTCCATGAGTAGCTTGATCTCTCCCTGGCAGGTATTAATCCTGCGCTGGCTACGTACACAGTCAAACACGACCAGCGACAGTAGTATCATCCATAACGGGGTATAACTCAGCGGCCAGGGCATCAATAAAATCACCGCGGCAACCAGCCCATGAATGAGCAATGAGATCCACTGAGCGCGCCATGAGACGCGTAAATCAGATTGCCACAGGACCACGTTCCCGATTCCGTGTCTGAATGAGTCGGACCATCTGTTCCAGTTCAGCGTCAGCCGGTTTACCGTGATTCATTAACCAGTTAAATAAATCCGGGTCGTCACTCTGCAACAAACGGACAAAAATACGCTTTTCTTCATCACTTAAACTATCGTACTCATGTTCAAAAAACGGCATGATGGAAATATCAAGTTCGCGCATACCGCGACGACATGCCCAGTGAATACGTGCTTTATTGTGAATATCCATGTTCTTCCTGCCTCGCGAAAATGAAGTACCGGGCTATTGTAACGTGTTTTTGGCGTTGTTTTACGGGAATCTCAGTAATCTGGAACGCGATCGCGAAATAAAAGGCTGGGAATCAATATGTTCATCCGTTTTGGATACCGCCTCGCAAAACGATCAATCCGCTCTCAATGGGCTATTTAAAGCACTTGCAATGACCGATGGCTCTTTTACCATTAACCATTATTCTTGCAGCTAACCAGGACATTATTTATGGCTTTTATCTCCTTTCCACCACGTCATCCTTCATCGTCAGCCCGCCTGCCGCTGACGCTGATCGCGCTTGACGACTGGGCGCTGTCGACCATTACCGGCGTAGACAGTGAAAAGTATATTCAGGGCCAGGTCACCGCTGACGTAAGCCAGATGACTGAACAGCAACACCTTCTCGCC
Organism: Salmonella sp. GDC200615; assembly: GCF_050574145.1. Taxonomy (NCBI): domain Bacteria; kingdom Pseudomonadati; phylum Pseudomonadota; class Gammaproteobacteria; order Enterobacterales; family Enterobacteriaceae; genus Salmonella; species Salmonella sp. GDC200615. Next base: position 3,950,636 of record NZ_CP192247.1, read on the forward strand.
GCCCACTGCGATGCTAAAGGTAAGATGTGGAGCACTCTGCGCCTGTTCCGTGAGCGCGACGGTTTCGCCTGGATTGAACGCCGTAGCGTGCGTGAAGCGCAATTAACGGAGCTGAAAAAGTACGCCGTATTTTCCAAAGTAGTCATCGCGCCAGATGACGAACGCGTATTGCTTGGCGTGGCAGGTTTTCAGGCCCGCGCGGCGCTGGCTAATGTCTTTAGCGAACTGCCCAATAGCGAAAATCAGGTGGTCAGAGACGGCGCCTCCACGCTGCTATGGTTTGAACATCCTGCGGAACGATTCCTGCTTGTCACCGATGTCGCGACGGCTAACATGTTAACGGAGAAGTTGCATGGCGAAGCCGAACTGAATAACAGTCAACAGTGGCTGGCGTTGGATATTGAAGCAGGCATTCCGGTGATTGACGCGGCGAACAGCGGTCAGTTTATCCCCCAGGCGACTAACCTACAGGCGCTGGGCGGCATCAGCTTCAAGAAAGGCTGCTACACCGGACAGGAGATGGTCGCACGGGCAAAATTCCGCGGCGCCAATAAACGCGCGCTTTGGTTGCTGGCGGGCAAAGCCAGCCGGGTACCGGAAGCAGGAGAAGATCTGGAGCTACAGATGGGCGAGAACTGGCGTCGTACCGGCGCTATTCTGGCGGCGACGCAGTTGGACGATGGTCAGTTACTGGTTCAGGCCGTCATGAATAACGATTTAGAAGCCGAAAGCGTCTTCCGCGTTCGCGACGATGCCAACACCCTGCATATCGTCCCGCTGCCCTACTCGCTGGAAGAGTGATATCACGTTAAAAGCCGGATAGCCTGATAGCGCAACGCCATCAGGCTCGCACGTGCTGTTCTCGTAGGCCGGATAAGGTACGACAGCGCCGCCATCCGGCACGGGCATCCGGGAATTATGCCTGTCCCACATACAAATAGATGGCCAGGAAGTGGCACACGCTGCCGCCCAGCACAAAGCCATGCCAGATGGCGTGGTTATAAGGTATGCGTTTGCAAACATAGAAAATTACGCCTAGCTAGTAAACGACGCCACCTACCGCCAGCAGCGTCACGCCGCCTATCGCCAGCTTAATCGCCAACTGATAAACCACTATCAGCGACAGCCAGCCCATTGCCAGATACGTAACCAGTGAAAGCACTTTAAATCGGTGCGCAATCGTCAACTTGAAGAGGATACCGAATAGCGCCAGGCTCCAGATCACAATCATTAGTCCGCGCGCCAGCGGCGAATCCAGACCTACCAGCAGAAATGGCGTATAGGTTCCGGCAATGAGCAGATAGATAGCGCAGTGATCAAATTTCTTTAACCAGATTTTTGCCCGCTGATGAGGAATGGCATGATAAAGCGTTGAGGCAAGAAAAAGCAGGATCATGCTCCCGCCATATAAACTGTAGCTGGCGATAGCCGTCATACCCGCATTCGCCTCTACCGCCTGAACCAACAACAGCACCAGGCCGACAATACCAAATACCAATCCAATGCCGTGGCTAATACTGTTGGCGATTTCCTCAGCCAGCGAATATCCCTGCGTCATTAATGGTTTTTGCACCATAACTTACTCCGGAGAAACGTTCATAACGATGAACTTCGCCTCTAGCGTAACTGAGAATGGTTCCAGTGAACACATGTTAGCTAAAATAAATTCGCAAAATTAAATTTTCTTTCTTATTCAATAATTTAATCACAGAAACTCAACTAACACGCGTTCATATTTATCAAAAGCATTTAAAATCAATCACATAAAATTGCGTCTGGTTGGGATAGATTTCAGCAATGACCCGTTTTAGCTCATCAAGCGACATATTTTCCTGTTGCGCATGTTTTTCGTTCAGCGTATCCAGCGTCACAGTTGACGTTCCTGTCACTTCAATTGTGCAAAAATAGCCATCATCTTCGAACCGCCCCACGCGTAGCACATCGCCTGCTTTAAAGTGGGACTCGGAGGCATCACGAATAGTGATGGTTTTACGCCCTGCCAGAATATCATTCTGGAAACGTTGAAAGAAAGTAATGTCGTTTGGCTGCATGTGGTTATCCCTTGAATATGCCCCGTTGAAGTGAATGTTACGATCTGAATATGTTCTTGTCCCGACACGCGAGCACCCTGGAATTTTGCGTACGCTTTACATGTCATTTGGTGCAGAATGAATGATAACAGACTAAATAAATTGAGATTATGCAACAATGAGAAAACTCACCTTGCCAAAAGATTTTTTATGGGGCGGCGCGGTTGCTGCACACCAGGTTGAAGGCGGCTGGAATAAAGACGGTAAAGGCCCCAGCATCTGCGACGTGCTAACCGGCGGCGCACACGGCGTGCCACGCGAAATCACCCAGAATGTCGTTGCTGGCAAATACTATCCGAACCACGAGGCGGTGGATTTTTACGGACATTACAAAGAAGACATCCGTCTTTTCGCCGAAATGGGGTTCAAATGCTTCCGTACCTCTATTGCCTGGACGCGTATCTTCCCGAATGGCGACGAATCCCAGCCAAACGAGGCCGGTCTGAAATTCTACGACGACATGTTTGATGAGTTACTCAAATACAACATCGAACCGGTCATCACCCTTTCCCACTTTGAAATGCCATTACATCTGGTACAGCACTACGGCGGCTGGACCAATCGTAAGGTCGTTGATTTCTTTGTCCGTTTTGCTGAAGTCGTGTTTGAACGCTACAAACATAAGGTCAAATACTGGATGACCTTCAACGAAATTAACAACCAGCGAAACTGGCGCGCGCCGCTGTTTGGCTACTGCTGTTCCGGCGTGGTGTATACCGAGCATGAGAATCCAGAAGAAACCATGTATCAGGTCTTACATCATCAGTTTGTCGCCAGCGCGCTGGCGGTAAAAGCGGCACGTCGCATTAACCCGCAGATGAAAGTGGGTTGTATGCTGGCGATGGTCGCGCTGTATCCTTTCTCCTGTAAACCAGAAGATGTGATGTTTGCTCAGGAGTCGATGCGTGAACGCTACGTCTTTACCGATGTGCAGCTGCGCGGCTATTACCCGTCCTATGTGTTGAACGAGTGGGAGCGCCGCGGATTTAACATCAAAATGGAAGATGGCGATCTTGAAGTGCTGCGCGAAGGCACCTGCGATTATCTTGGTTTCAGTTATTACATGACCAACGCGGTCAAAGCCGAAGGCGGTAGCGGCGATGCGATTTCCGGTTTTGAAGGCAGCGTACCGAACCCCTATGTTAAAGCATCTGACTGGGGCTGGCAGATTGATCCGGTGGGCCTGCGTTATTCATTGTGTGAACTGTACGAACGCTATCAAAAGCCGCTGTTTATTGTCGAAAACGGTTTTGGTGCTTACGACAAAGTAGAAGAAGATGGCAGCATCAACGACGACTACCGAATTGACTACCTGCGCGCCCATATTGAAGAGATGAAAAAAGCGGTGACTTACGATGGTGTCGACCTGATGGGCTACACGCCGTGGGGCTGCATCGACTGCGTGTCGTTCACCACCGGTCAGTACAGCAAGCGCTACGGCTTCATCTACGTGAACAAGCACGATGACGGTACGGGCGATATGTCGCGTTCGCGTAAGAAGAGCTTCAACTGGTACAAAGAGGTGATTGCCAGCAACGGCGAGAAGCTTTAACTCCTGCACGTTACCCGCCAGTCGGCGGGTAACACTTTGAACGAGTCTTACCAGGTCTTACCTATTTTAAATTCCCAGCGTACATCTTCCATTTTGGTTGGCGACTTCGCTTCCTGCATTACCGGGAAGAAGGCTCCGGCACCAAACCATAATTTCAGTGAATCGACGGCAATATTAAATGACGGACCAACAACCCATTCGGTAGTTCCAGAATGGTTATTAATTACGCTGCCATTAGACAGTTTTTTCGTTCCAGAGGCATTATTGCTGTAGGCACTTTCCAGACCAAGATCCAGCGGTAAATCGCTAAACATATACCGCACCTGGGTATTCCACTGGAATTCGTTACCTCGTTTCACGTCCTGGTTACCGCGCTCAAATGGTCCCTGATAGACAAAACCCATATCCCCTTTAATGTTAGGAGTAAATAATTTTGTTAAAGTGAGTGTTACTCTTCCTCCCCAGGCGCTATTCCCAGGCAAATGATTATCTCCATCTTGCCCGGTGGGTAGTAATACTGCCCCACCTACCGTAACCCAAAACGGATCACCTCTTCGCTGGCTCATTAAAGCATAATTGACCCCCACTGATTGGTCGCCCATTCCCTCTATGTGCTCAGGAGACAGATTGTCTCGTTTGTTATTGATATAGGAACCCACAGTTGATAATTCCAGTCTGTCGGTCAAACCGTAACGAATCTTCAATAACCATATCTGGGAGTAAACATCCGGACTTCCGTGCCCCTCGATTTGATGATCTTTATCGCGAAATGAGCTATTCACGGCGGTTAATAACTTTCCTTCCGGCAATACTGAACCACCAGAAATAGCAGTATTAACTGGTGCACCTAATAGATTACTGGGATTATTTTCTCCGTTAGCTGCCATTGCATTCATTAATAGAAAATATGTCATTAATGGCAGAAATATAAATCGTTTCATTATTCCCTCCAGGTATAAAAAACAAAGAGCTAAGTTAATAAATATTTACGTTATTTATGTTTATTTTTAATTTATAATTTAAATTAATAACTTGATGAATTTAATATACGGAAATTTTTGTAACTATATTGAGAGGTAAATAACGATTCCGGAGAGAAACTATTTGTAACTACATGTAAATATACTGTGTTGTTTTGATTAAATAACAGCAAGGTAAAAATGATGCACAATGAATCATTAGGCTCTAAAAAAGCGGTAATTTAATTCTGGCTAATACACTGATACAAACGCCAGGTTGCCTGACAGGAGCCAACGATTTAGTGTAATATATTGAATTATTAACACTTTGTAGCCTGAATAAGGCACTCACACTGCATCCGACATAAACAAAGCGCACTTTATTAACAAGCTGAAAAGGCGCCGAAGCGCCTTTAGAAAACAGTCGAATCAGTAAATTACTGGTAGTCGCTAATCGGTACGCAGGAGCAGAACAGGTTACGGTCGCCATAAACATCATCCAGACGTTTCACCGTCGGCCAGTATTTGTCTGCCACGCCTGCCGGGAATACGGCAACTTCACGGCTGTACGGATGCGCCCACTCGGCGACCAGTTCGCTCTGAATGTGCGGCGCGTTCACCAGCGGGTTATCTTCCAGCGGCCAGACACCCGCTTTCACCTGGTCAATCTCTGCGCGAATAGCCAGCATCGCATCGATAAAGCGATCCAGCTCAGCCTTACCTTCAGATTCCGTCGGCTCTACCATCAGCGTGCCCGCCACCGGGAACGACATGGTTGGCGCATGGAAACCGTAGTCGATCAGACGCTTGGCAATATCCAGCTCGCTGATGCCGGTTTCTTCTTTCAATGGGCGAATATCAAGAATACATTCGTGCGCCACACGGCCATCGCGACCAGTATACAGTACCGGATAGGCATCTTTCAGACGGCTGGCAATGTAGTTAGCGTTAAGAATCGCGACCTGACTTGCCTGCTTCAGGCCTTCTGCGCCCATCATGCGGATGTACATCCAGCTGATTGGCAGGATAGAGGCACTACCGAACGGCGCCGCAGAAACCGCGCCCTGACGGGTTAACATGCCTTCGATTTGCACCACGCTATGGCCCGGTACGAACGGTGCCAGATGCGCTTTCACGCCGATCGGTCCCATGCCTGGGCCACCGCCGCCGTGCGGAATGCAGAAAGTTTTATGCAGGTTAAGATGCGAAACGTCCGCGCCAATAAAGCCCGGTGAGGTAATGCCGACCTGGGCGTTCATGTTCGCGCCGTCAAGGTAAACCTGACCGCCGAACTGGTGCACAACTTCACACACTTCACGGATCGTTTCTTCATAGACGCCGTGGGTGGAAGGATAAGTCACCATGATGCAAGAGAGGTTCGCAGCATGTTGTTCTGCTTTTGCCCGCAGATCGTCCAGGTCGATGTTGCCGTTCTTATCACAGGCGACCACCACCACCTGCACTCCTGCCATATGTGCAGAAGCAGGGTTAGTGCCGTGAGCAGAGGCCGGGATCAGGCAGATATCGCGATGCCCTTCGTTGCGGCTTTCGTGATAGTGACGAATCGCCAGCAGCCCCGCGTATTCCCCCTGTGCGCCGGAGTTAGGCTGCATACAGACGGCGTCGTACCCGGTGAGTTTCACCAGCCAGTCAGAAAGCTGGCTAATCATCTGATGATATCCTTCGGCCTGTTCCGGCGGGCAGAACGGGTGCAGTTCAGCGAATTCCGGCCAGGTGATAGGAATCATCTCGGCGGCGGCGTTCAGCTTCATGGTGCAGGAACCCAGCGGGATCATCGCCTGGTTCAGCGCCAGATCTTTACGCTCCAGCGAGTGCATATAGCGCATCATCTCGGTTTCGCTGTGGTAACGGTTAAATACCGGATGCGTCAGAATCGCATCGTCACGCAGCATACTTTGCTGAATGGAACGGCTATCAAGCGCCACGTCTTTATCCAGTGTTTCAATGTTCAGACCGTGGCTGCCGCCCAGCAAAACATTGAACAACTGCGCCACATTCTCACGGGTGGTGGTTTCATCGAGCGTAATACCAACCGCGTTATGAATATCGCTGCGCAGATTGATCTCTGCCGCTTCCGCACGCGCCAGTACCGCAGCTTTATCAGCCACTTCCACACACAGGGTGTCGAAGTAGTGCGCATGACGCAGCTTTAAGCCTTTCTGTTGCAGACCTGCCGCCAGAATATCGGTCAGGCGGTGGATACGATTAGCGATGCGCTTCAGACCAACCGGACCATGATAAACGGCATACAGACTGGCGATGTTAGCCAGCAGTACCTGCGAGGTACAAATGTTGGAGTTCGCTTTCTCACGACGGATATGCTGCTCGCGAGTCTGCATCGCCATGCGCAGTGCGGTATTGCCCGCCGCATCTTTTGAGACGCCGATAATACGGCCTGGCATGGAGCGTTTAAATTCGTCTTTGGCGGCAAAGAACGCCGCATGCGGGCCACCGTACCCCATCGGTACGCCGAAGCGTTGCGCAGAGCCGAAAACAATGTCCGCGCCCTGTTTACCCGGCGCGGTAAGCAGCACCAGCGCCATAAAGTCGGCGGCGACGCTGACAATCACTTTACGGGCTTTGAGTTCGCTAATCAGCGCGCTGTAATCGTAAATTTCGCCCGTGGAGCCAACCTGCTGCAACAGCACGCCAAACACATCCTGGTGATCCAGTGCTTTCGCCGCGTCATCCACAATGACGTCAAAGCCAAAGGTTTCGGCGCGAGTACGCACGACGTCCAGAGTTTGCGGATGGACATCAGAGGCGACAAAGAACCGGTTGGCATTTTTCAGTTTGCTGACGCGCTTTGCCATCGCCATCGCTTCAGCGGCGGCGGTCGCTTCATCCAGCAGCGAGGCGGAAGCCATGTCCAGCCCCGTCAGGTCCAGCGTCACCTGTTGGAAGTTGAGCAGCGCTTCCAGACGCCCCTGAGAGACTTCCGGTTGATACGGGGTATAAGCGGTGTACCAGCCTGGATTTTCCAGCATGTTGCGCAGGATAACCGGCGGTAGCTGCACGGCGGTGTAGCCCATGCCAATGTACGACGTGAAGCGCTTGTTACGCCCGGCGATGGCTTTTAATTCCGCCAGTGCGGCATATTCGGTTGCCGCCTCGCCAACCTGCGGCGGGGTCGCGAGCTGAATGTCTTTCGGCACAATCTGACCTGTCAGCGCGTTTAACGACTCGGCGCCAACCGCATTCAGCATCTCTTGTTGCTGTGCGGCGTCCGGTCCGATGTGGCGTTCAATGAAAGCGCCGCGGTTTTCAAGCTGGCTTAACGTCTGTGTCATGGGCGATGGTTCCTGAAACGTGCAGTGAATCGTGATTGTCTCTAACTCAATTGCCCGGTGGCGCTGACGCTTACCGGGCCTACGCGTGCGAAAACGAATACGCAAAATCATTCGCGTTGCAGTGAGTAGGCCGGATAAGCATTAGCGCCATCCGGCACAACATTATTCGTCTTCTAACAATGCCTCATACGCGGTGGCATCCAGCAGCGATTCAAGTTCGCTTTCATCGCTGGCTTTGATTTTAAAGATCCAGCCACCGGCATACGGTTCGCTGTTCACCAGCTCCGGGGAGTCGCTCAGCGCATCGTTTACCGCCACGATCTCGCCGCTTACCGGCGCATAAATGTCGGACGCCGCTTTTACGGACTCCGCCACGGCGCAGTCGTCGCCCGCGCTTACGGTCGCGCCGACTTCCGGCAGATCAACAAAAACCATATCGCCCAACAGCTCCTGAGCGTGTTCAGTAATGCCAACAGTGTAAGTGCCATCCGCTTCTTTACGCAGCCATTCGTGTTCTTTGCTGTATTTCAGTTCTGCGGGTACGTTGCTCATCAATTAATCTCCAAAAAAGGATGAGTCACGCGACGGCTTTGCCGTTACGCACAAAAACAGGTTTAGTCACTTTTACCGGCATTTCACGGTTACGAATTTGTACAATCGCCGTCTCGCCGATGCCCGCCGGAACACGCGCCAGCGCAATGCTGTAGCCCAACGTTGGGGAAAACGTCCCGCTGGTGATAATGCCTTCTTGCTGATTGCCCTGCGCATCGGTAAAACGCACCGACAGTTCATTACGCAATACGCCTTTCTCGGTCATCACCAGACCGACAAGCTGCTCATGGCCTTTTTCACGCTGCATCTCCAGCGCCTCACGGCCAATAAAGTCGCGGTCAGCAGGTTCCCAGGCGATAGTCCATCCCATATTAGCCGCCAGCGGAGAGATACCTTCATCCATCTCCTGACCGTACAGGTTCATGCCAGCTTCCAGACGCAGCGTGTCGCGCGCGCCAAGACCGCACGGCTTCACGCCCGCCTCCACCAGCGCACGCCAGAAATCCGCCGCTTTTTCATTCGGCATGGCGATTTCATAGCCCGCTTCGCCGGTATAACCGGTGGTGGCGATAAACAGATCGCCCACCTGAACGCCGAAGAACGGCTTCATACCTTCTACTGCATGGCGCTGTTCGTCAGTAAACAGAGTCGCCGCTTTTTCCTGCGCATTCGGCCCCTGTACCGCAATCAGCGACAGGTCGTCACGAACGGTAATGTCGATGGCATAAGGTTCAGCGTGTTGGGTAATCCAGGAGAGGTCTTTTTCGCGGGTGGCGGAGTTAACAACGAGACGGAAGAAATCTTCAGTGAAGTAGTAGATGATAAGGTCATCAATCACGCCGCCCGATGCGTTAAGCATACCGGAGTAGAGGGCTTTACCCGTCTTCGTTAGCTTCGCGACGTCGTTGGCCAGCAGATAACGTAGAAACTCTCGTGTGCGGCTGCCATGAAGATCGACAATGGTCATATGCGATACATCAAACATCCCGGCATCGGTGCGCACAGCGTGGTGTTCATCAAGCTGAGAGCCGTAATGCAGGGGCATCATCCAGCCATGAAAATCGACCATGCGGGCGCCGCATAGCGTGTGTTGTTCGTACAAAGGCGTCTGTTGGGCCATCTTTTCCTCGTTGAATTAGCGGGGGCTAACAACCATTTTCATGGGAAATCTTCGCCACGAAACCTGGCATCGACGCCCTTTTTCCTGCGCCGACGCAAACGCTCTCTTGCTCCTGAACTTACCACCGAACCAGGCGCTAAACCATAAGGCTGAATTTACCATCACATTAGCTTATGACTAAAAAACGCCAAAACCCCATCAGCACAAAAAACCACTATTACGCTAAATAACCTCCATAAAAATGAAGCTGATACGATTTATCACAACATAAATTAATATTAAATGCGGAAAAAATGTCGAAAATCGCGTTCGCCAAAAATAGTGTCATTAGAAAATATAATGCGAAATAAGCGGTGAAATTAGATTATTTCAAACGAGGAAAGCCCCCCGGCGCGATAGCCGGGAAAGCAAAGTGTGACGGGTTTCAAACTCTTGCTGGCGTGCAGTCAGACGCTTAACGAAGCCATTGCGGAAGGTCGTTTAGCCCCATTGCCTGGCGAAGCAGTTGGGGTTTGACGCCGGGGAGCGTATCCGCCAGTTTCAGCCCGATGTCGCGCAGCAATTTTTTTGCCGGGTTTTCGCCGGCAAACAGGTCACGAAAACCTTGCATCCCGGCAAGCATCATCGCCGCGCTATGTTTACGGCTACGCTCATAACGACGGAGATAAAGATGTTGGCCAATGTCTTTGCCCTGGCGCTGAAGCCGGCGCAGATCGTCCACCAGTTCGGCCGCGTCCATAAAGCCGAGGTTGACGCCCTGCCCTGCCAGCGGATGGATGGTGTGCGCGGCATCGCCGACCAACGCCAGACGATGCGCGGCAAACTGGCGAGCATAGCGGCCCGTCAGCGGAAAAACCTGCCGTTCGCTTTCCAGGCGGCATAAGCCCAGCCGATTATCGAAGGCGATAGTCAACGCCTGGTTAAACGCCTCGTCGCCGCTCTGTTGCATACGCTCCGCATCCTGCGGAGAAAGCGACCAGACAATGGAACACAGATGCGGATCGCTTAACGGCAAAAACGCCAGAATACCTTCACCATGAAACACCTGGCGAGCAACCGCGCCGTGCGGCTCTTCGGTGCGGGTAGTCGCTACCAGCGCATGGTGACGGTAGTCCCAGAAAGTTAAGGGAATATCCGCTTTGTTACGCAGCCAGGAGTTGGCGCCATCCGCGGCAATCACCAGACGCGCGGTTAACATCGCGCCGTCTTTTAAAGTCAGGAAGGCGTCGTTCTCCCCCCAGGCGACCTGCTGTAACTCCGCTGGCGCCATTAAGGTGATATCCGCCGCTTGCTGCGCTTTTTGCCACAATGCGTAGTGAATGACGCTGTTTTCAACAATATGCCCCAGATGGCTATATCCCATGCTTGCGTCATCAAACGTAATACGGCCAAAGCTGTCTTTATCCCAGACTTCCATACCGTGGTAGCAACTTGCCCGTCGCGCCACAATGTTTGACCATACGCCAAGACGGGTAAGCAGTTTTTCGCTGGCGGCATTAATCGCCGACACCCGAAGCTGAGGCGACGCATCGTTCGCCAACGGCTGGGGGACAACGTGATCCAGTACCGCAACGCGCAAACCGCTCCCCTGCAAGCCGCAGGCGACAGCCAGTCCCACCATGCCTCCGCCAACTATTGCTACATCAACACTTTGCACTATTTACTCCTGGAAACCGGAACAATCAAAACCGTAGGCCGGATAAGGCGAAGCTGCCATCCGGTATTTTTACGAACACGATGCCGGATGGCGGCGTAAATGCCTTATCCGGCCTACAGATCGGCTTAACGCGCAACCCAACCTAAGGTCCGCTGTGCCAGCGCATCGCGCGCAGGCGGTAATAATTCCATCGCCATTAAACCGATATTGCGCCCAATAACCAGCGGCGCCCAACGATTTGCAAACAGATGGACCAGACCGTTCGTTACGCCAATCGTCGTATCCCGGTCAACCTGACGACGCTGCTGATAGCGCGATAACACGTGCCAGGCGCCAATATCCTCGCCCGCGTCCTGTGCCGCGATCAGCGTTTCCGCCAGGCTCATGACATCGCGCAGACCGAGATTAAACCCTTGTCCGGCGATAGGATGCAACGTCTGCGCCGCATTGCCGACCATGACAGTCCGGTGAGTAAACACTTTTGCCGCCGTAGTCAGGGCAAGCGGATACACGCTGCGCTTACCGGCCTGAGTAATTCGCCCCAGCCGCCAGCCGAACGCGGCCTGCAATGCATGGCAGAACTGCGCGTCGGACCAGCTCAGCACCTCATCGCGCTGGTCGAGTGGGTGACACCAAACCAGCGAACATCGGCCATGCGACATCGGCAACATCGCCAGCGGGCCATTGGGAGTAAAACGTTCAAAGGCGCGTCCCTGATGCGGGATAGCGGTCGCGACATTCGCTATCACCGCTAACTGTTCGTAAGGCTCCTGATGCCAGTCAACGCCGCAGGCTGACGCCAGCGCAGAGTGGGTACCGTTAGCCGCCACCAGCAAGCTGCCAGCTATCACATTGCCGTTTTCCAGAGTGACGCTAACTTGCTGTTGGGTACGCGACACGCTGGCTACGCGCTCCGGGCAGTGCAGCGTAACGCCTGGCGCTTTACGCAAGAGCGCAAACAGACGCAGCCCGATATCATGCAGCTCCGCAACGTGACCCAACGCTGCCAGGCTGTAATCCTGCGCGTCGAGAGTCACAAATCCGACATGACCGCGATCGCTGACGTGTACGGTGTTGATTGCCGTTGCGCAATCGGAAATCGCCTGCCAGACGCCAATTCGCGCCAGTTGCTGGCAAGTGCCCGCCGCCAGCGCAATCGCTCTGGCGTCAAAGCCGGGATGACCGTCGGCTTCAGGCGCTTTCGCTTCAATCAGGTGTACCGGCAACGTCCCATGACTGAACTGAGAGATGGCCAGCGCCAGCGTTGCGCCTGCCATGCCGCCGCCAACGATAATGACGCTCATTGCTGCCGCGCCGCCGCCATTAATGCCTCAATGTCATCCGCCTTCTTCACAACGCCAGCGGTCAGGTTTTCATTACCGGTTTCGGTAATGACAATGTCATCTTCAATTCGAACGCCAATGCCGCGATACGCTTCCGGCACGTCGGCATCCGGCGCGATATAGAGGCCTGGCTCTACGGTCAGCACCATGCCCGGCTCCAGGATGCGGGAGCGATCCGGCCCATAAACGCCGACATCATGAACATCCAGCCCCAGCCAGTGGCTCAAGCCATGCATAAAGAAAGGACGATGCGCATTCTCGGCAATCAGTTGATCAACCTCTCCTTGCAAAATCCCCAACTTCACCAGCCCGGTTATCATGATGCGCACGACTTCGCCGGTCACCTGCTGAATAGAGGTACCAGGACGGAACAGTCGCAGGCTGGTCTCCAGCGATTCCAGAACGATGTCATAAATTTCACGCTGAGCTGGCGTAAATTTCCCGTTCACCGGGAAAGTACGCGTGATGTCGCCCGCGTAACCTTTATATTCACAACCCGCGTCGATAAGCACTAAATCGCCGTCGCGCATTTCACTTTCGTTTTCAGTGTAATGCAGGATACAGCCATTTTCGCCGCTGCCGACAATGGTGTTATAGGAGGGATAGCGCGCGCCATGGCGATTAAATTCGTGGTGAATTTCACCCTCCAGCTGATACTCAAACATCCCCGGACGGCATTTTTCCATCGCGCGGATATGCGCCAGAGCGCTAATTTCCCCGGCGCGGCGCATGACCGCAATCTCTTCCGGCGATTTGAACAGGCGCATCTCATGGACGATCGGTCGCCAGTCAGTCATGGTGGCCGGCGCGGTCAGATTCTGGCGGGAGCCTTTACGCAGCTTCCCCAGCGCAGCCAGAACAATCTCGTCGGCATACGCATATTCGCCCTGCGCGTGGTACACCACATCCAGACCATTAAGCAACTGAAAGAGTTGCTGGTTGATTTCGCTAAACGCCAGCGCCCGGTCAACGCCCAGTTTTTCCGGTGCGGCATCCTGTCCTAAACGGCGACCAAACCAGATTTCCGCAGTCAGGTCGCGAACGCGGTTGAACAAAACGCTGTGGTTGTGGGTGTCATCACTCTTAATCAGTACCAGCACGGCTTCCGGTTCGTTAAAACCGGTGAAATACCAGAAGTCGCTACTCTGGCGATACGGATATTCACTGTCTGCGCTGCGCGTCGCCTCCGGCGCGGCAAAGATCAGCGCGGCGCTGCCGGGCTGCATTTGCGCCAGTAATGCCTGGCGACGGCGTTGGTATTCCTGCTGAGTCATGACATGGCCTCCATTTCGTTTTTTCTTAGTGTAGCGTCGGTTTACGCACTTCCGGCGCGGTCGGCTGTTGGCGCGTGAAAGTGTCATGACATAACAGCGCCGCAACACGGACATATTCGATGATCTCTTCGAGCGACATCTCCAGCTCTTCCTGATCTTCGCTCTCATCATAACCAAGCTGCGCAATATTACGCAGGTCGTCAATCGCTTCACCCGTTTCGCCGGTGACTTTATCAAGTTTAGGCTGCGTTACGCCGAGGCCAAGCAAAAAGTGGTTAACCCACCCGGCTAAGGCATCTGCGCGATCGAATACGCTGACATCGTCGCCTTCAGGCAGATAAAGCTGAAAAAGAAAGCCGTCGTCTTCCAGCGCGTCGCTGGTCGCCGCGTGCATTTTGCGCAGCGCCTGAGCAAGCTCATGCCCGAAGGCCAGACCTTCGTTCGTCAGGTCGTGCAGCAGCGGCTGCCATGAGCTGTCGTTGTTGCCGCCGCAAATCATCCCGCTGATTAAACCATGCATTTCAGCCGGGGTCAGACCGGCCCCTTGTTGATTCAAAAACCGGTTCATTTCGTTGTAACCAGGCATTTCGTTCTGTATAGACATAAGCATTCGTCATCAAAGGGAGGATATTCATGATATGCTACCACTTTGGACCCTGGTGAACCAGAAAAGGGCTTGTATCTTCACACCAGGGTAGCTATAGTGTCGCCCCTTCGCGGACCCTGGGTCTGGAGACGAAGGCAGCGCAGTCAATCAGCAGGAAGGTGGCATGTCTGCACAACCCGTCGATATCCAAATATTTGGCCGTTCACTGCGAGTGAATTGCCCGCCTGACCAAAGGGATGCGTTGAATCAGGCTGCGGACGATCTGAATCAGCGGTTGCAAGATCTGAAAGTTCGCACTAGAGTCACAAATACTGAGCAGTTGGTTTTCATTGCCGCATTGAATATCAGCTATGAGTTAACTCAGGAAAAAGCGAAGACCCGCGATTACGCGGCGAGCATGGAACAACGTATTCGGATGCTACAACAGACCATCGAACAGGCGTTGCTTGATCAAGGTCGCATAACCGAAAAAACGGGCCAAAACTTTGAATAACACTTTTCGCTTTACTATGGTAAAGTGATTGTGAAAACAGAATTTCTCTGAGATGTTTGCAAGCGGGCCAGTCCCCTGAGCCGATATTTCATACCACAAGAATGTGGCGCTCCGCGGTTGGTGAGCATGCTCGGTTCGTCCGAGAAGCCTTAAAACTGTGACGACACATTCACCTTGAACCAAGGGTTCAAGGGTTACAGCCTGCGGCGGCATCTCGGAGATTCCCCTTCTGACTGGCGACAGCCATGACGCAACTTCCCGAACTCTCTTTATCACGACAAGAAATCCGCCGAATGATTCGGCAACGTCGTCGTGCGCTGACGCCAGAGCAGCAACGCCGCTTTGGTCAACAGGCCGCCGCCCGAATGCTCAGCTTTCCTCCCGTCGTGATGGCGCACACTGTCGCCGTGTTTCTCTCCTTTGATGGCGAACTCGACACCCAGCCGCTGATTGAACAGCTATGGCGAGCAGGCAAGCGCGTCTACCTTCCGGTTCTTCATCCCTTCAGCCCTGGCAACCTCCTGTTCCTGCACTATCATCCGCAGAGTGCGCTGGTGACCAACCGCTTAAAGATCCGGGAGCCACGGCTTGATGTCCGCGACGTATTGCCGCTGGCAAAGCTGGATGTGCTGGTAACGCCATTAGTGGCGTTTGACGAAGGCGGGCAGCGCCTGGGGATGGGCGGCGGATTTTATGACCGTACGTTGCAAAACTGGCAGCAGCATAAGATCCAGCCCGTGGGCTACGCGCATGATTGCCAGTTAGTAGAAAAACTGCCAGTTGAAGAGTGGGATATCCCGCTGCCTGCGGTGGTGACGCCGTCCAAAATTTGGGAGTGGTAGCCGTGTTTTGTCGATTGACAGCGTCGCTTTTTTGACCTAAATTTCTCGGTGAAGGGTGAGGGAGGCGAACCTCCCTCCTGCGTACTCTCTGTTAATATGCTGGCGTAGCGATGATTAACAGGATCAGCAGCATGATGACGTATCTCATCATCGTCCCTTTCCTTTTTAGAGCCCCTGCTTCGCCAGGGGCTTTCCCGTTTCAGCGCTATGCTGAGCCCTTATCGTAAATTCCTTTTATTGCTGTACAACACGCAACGCTGCCTTTAATTACCAATTGCGGCAAGGCTCGAAAACAGAATGTATGCGTTACACGAAGAGATGTTGAGGCAGGGAAACCAGAGAAAGGATGGGCAGGTCATCTCCTGCCCATTTAGAGGAAATTAGTACAGCAGACGGGCGCGAATGGTACCTGGAATCGCCTTCATCGCCAGCAGCGCTTTCTCCGCCACATCGCCATCGGCTTCTATATCAATTACCACATACCCCATTCGGGCGGAGGTTTGCAGATACTGCGCGGCAATGTTAACGCCCTGCTCGGCAAAAATCTGGTTAAGCGCGGTCAATACGCCTGGGCGGTTTTCGTGGATGTGCATCAAGCGACGACCGCCGTGCAGCGGCAGCGACACTTCCGGGAAGTTCACAGCGGACAGCGTCGAGCCGTTATCCGAGTACTTAATCAGTTTTCCTGCGACTTCCAGACCGATGTTTTCTTGCGCCTCCTGCGTCGAGCCGCCGATATGCGGCGTCAGGATCACGTTATCGAATTCGCACAGCGGAGAGGTAAACGGATCGCTATTAATGGCCGGTTCCGTCGGGAAGACGTCGATAGCCGCCCCCGCCAGATGTTTCGTCGCCAGCGCGTCGCACAAAGCCGGGATATCTACCACCGTACCGCGCGCGGCGTTAATCAGCAGCGAACCCGGCTTCATCAGGGCAATCTCTTTTGCGCCCATCATGTTTTTGGTGGAGGCGTTTTCAGGTACGTGCAGACTGACCACATCGCTCATATTCAGCAATTCAGACAGGTGCTGCACCTGAGTTGCGTTACCGAGCGGCAGTTTATTTTCAATATCATAGAAATAGACATGCATCCCCAGCGATTCCGCCAGAATGCCCAACTGCGTTCCTATATGGCCGTAACCGATAATGCCAAGCTTTTTACCGCGCGCTTCGAACGATCCCGCCGCCAGTTTATTCCATACGCCGCGGTGCGCTTTGGCGTTCGCTTCCGGCACGCCGCGCAGCAGCAGCAACAGCTCGCCAATCACCAGCTCCGCCACGGAGCGGGTATTCGAGAATGGCGCGTTAAAGACCGGAATACCGCGTTTTGCCGCCGCATTTAAATCCACCTGGTTGGTGCCGATGCAAAAACAGCCAATCGCCACCAGCTTCTCTGCGGCGTTAATCACTTCTTCTGTCAGATGAGTACGGGATCGCAGACCGATGAAGTGGGCATCGCGGATGGACGCTTTCAACTGTTCAGCGTCCAGCGCGCCCTTGTGATATTCAATGTTGGTGTAACCTGCCGCACGAAGGCTTTCCAGCGCCTTTTGATGCACCCCTTCAACCAGCAGAAATTTAATTTTATCTTTCTCCAGCGATACCTTTGCCATTTCCCCGATCCTGTCTTTTTTTGCCATCTGATGTTGTGTGTGGATTTGCATCCGTCCTTCAACATATCAAAAAAAATTATCACGGCAATATGAACGTTTGCGCCAGCGTCGTGAAGGAATCGCATACAGCGGGAAATAGCAGATGAAAATACCGGGAATAACTTTTTCTTTGGAGGGATCGGCAGGGCAAACGATTAAACGTGATACATGTCACCAAATTTGCCCTGACCGAATTTTTTACGCGGCAGGAAATACGCCTGGCGCGATCATTTTACGATGGTTTTCACCCCGTCCGGCGTGCCGATCAGTGCGACATCGGCGCCACGGTTGGCGAACAGCCCCACGGTCACGACGCCCGGAATCGCGTTAATGGCGTTTTCCAGCGCGATGGGATCAAGGATTTCCATACCATAAACATCCAGAATCACGTTGCCGTTATCCGTGACCACGTTCTGACGGTACTCCGGACGCCCGCCCAGCTTCACCAGTTGACGAGCGACCGCGCTGCGCGCCATCGGAATCACTTCGACCGGCAACGGGAATTTGCCAAGAATATCCACCTGCTTAGAGGCATCCGCAATACAGATAAATTTCTCCGCCACGGAAGCAATAATTTTCTCACGGGTTAATGCCGCGCCGCCGCCTTTGATCATCTGCATATGACCGTTGATTTCGTCCGCGCCATCGACATAGATACCCAGGCTATCCACTTCGTTGAGATCAAACACGTGAATACCGAGGCCTTTGAGTTTTTCAGTCGAGGCGTCCGAGCTGGAGACCGCGCCTTCAATCTGGCCTTTCATTGTGCCCAGCGCATCAATAAAGTGTGCGGCCGTTGAGCCTGTACCAACGCCCACAATGGTGCCGGGCTGTACATACTGAAGTGCCGCCCATCCTACCGCTTTTTTCAGTTCATCCTGCGTCATAGATCGTTTCGCCTGTGGTGTGAAAATACAGCCGCATTATAGAACATTGTCGGGAAAAATCTCCGTGTCCGTACACAGGCTACGGATTTCATCTGTACCGACGGCAAATTTATGTCATAGTGCGGAAAAAAATAACAGGAGCATGACACAACAATGAAACGTCCGGACTACAGAACACTACAGGCGCTGGATGCCGTTATACGTGAACGAGGGTTCGAGCGCGCCGCCCAGAAGCTGTGCATCACGCAATCCGCCGTCTCACAGCGCATAAAACAGCTTGAGAATATGTTCGGACAACCTTTATTGGTGCGTACCGTTCCTCCTCGCCCTACGGAGCAAGGGCAAAAATTACTGGCTCTGCTGCGTCAGGTTGAACTGCTGGAAGAAGAGTGGCTGGGCGATGAACAAACCGGCTCTACACCGCTGCTGCTGTCGCTGGCGGTTAACGCCGATAGTCTGGCGACCTGGCTGCTTCCGGCGCTGGCGCCGGTGCTGGCGGACTCCCCTATCCGTCTCAATTTACAGGTGGAAGATGAAACGCGCACGCAAGAACGTCTGCGGCGCGGCGAGGTGGTGGGCGCGGTGAGTATTCAGCATCAGGCGCTGCCCAGTTGCCTGGTAGACAAACTGGGCGCGCTCGACTATCTGTTTGTCGCGTCAAGGCCGTTTGCCGAGCGCTATTTCCCCAATGGCGTTACCCGGTCGTCGCTGCTGAAAGCGCCCGCCGTCGCGTTCGACCATCTGGATGATATGCATCAGGCCTTTTTGCAACAGAATTTCGATCTACCGCCCGGCAGCGTGCCGTGCCATATCGTTAATTCATCCGAAGCATTTGTACAGCTTGCGCGTCAGGGCACGACCTGCTGCATGATCCCTCACCTGCAGATTGAGAAAGAGCTGGAAAGCGGCGAGTTGATCAACTTAACGCCTGGTTTGCTGCAGCGCCGGATGCTTTACTGGCACCGCTTTGCCCCGGAAAGCCGGATGATGCGCAAAGTGACCGACGCGCTGCTGGAGTACGGGCACAAGGTGCTGCGTCAGGATTAGCCTCTCTATGAATGCCGGATGGCGGCGTGAACGTCTTATCCGGCCTGCATGACCCATTATTCCCTCGTCACTTCTTTGAAGTTCATCACAAAATCATTGCGTTCAGGCGGCAAAAAACGACGCGCCATTGGCTATTTTTTGCTGGCGACAAGGCGATTCAAAACGCTCACCGTATTAGCAAATCTTCATTTCAATGCGTAATACGGAGCAAAAAACGCGAACACCGGGAGAAAATGCGGCCTGGAAGCGCCCAGGCCGGGCGAGATTACTGCGTGCTGGCGGCCGTGGTCGACGTCTGCCCTGTTCCAGGTTCAAGCTGGAATACCACATCGACCTGATCGTCGAACTGAATGGTCGGCTGCTCGTAAGTTTCCTGCGCGGATACCGGCGCAGCATCTGCGGCTTTCATCATTCGCACCACCGGACTCGGCTGATAATTAGAGACATGGTAACGAACGCTGTAAACCGGCCCCAATTTGCTGTTAAAACCGGCTGCCAGCGCTTGCGCCTGATGAATCGCGTCATCAATGGCGGCTTTGCGGGCTTTGTCTTTATAGGCGTCCGGTTGCGCCACGCCCAGCGATACCGAACGAATCTCGTTCAGACCCGCCTTCAGCGCGCCGTCCAGCAGCGAATTGAGTTTATCTAACTGACGCAGCGTCACCTCAACGGTTCGCACCGCGCGATACCCTTTCAGAATGCTTTTACCGTTTTGGTAATCATAATCCGGCTGCGTGCGCAGATTCGCCGCGCTAATGTCTTTTTTCGCAATCTGATTTTGCTCAAGGAAGGAAAGATATTGCGCCACGCGCTCATCGGCCTGCTTCTTCGCCGTCGCCGCGTCCTTCGCCGCGACGTTCACTTCAATCGCTAAGGTGGCGATATCAGGCACAGCATCGACGCTTGCCGTACCGGAAGTCACGATGTGCGGGCCTTCCGGCAATTCGCTTGCCTGCGCCGACATTGCACTTAAACCCACTAATGCCGCCAGGGCCATCACTTTGAACTTCACAGTCTCTCCTCCATATTGCAGTCATTGCCCTGATATACAGGGCGCATGCAGGCAAGCTTAGCGGATATCGGCCTGTTGTCCATCAGACAACGCTTAGTTGAAAAGCGCGTGCATATGCGCGACGCCTTCCCGCGCCAGTTGGAAGGCGATAAGCCACATCACCACCCCTACCAGAATGTTGATAATGCGTTGAGCTTTCGCCGTACGCAGTCGAGGCGCAAGCCAGGCCGCCAGTAGCGCTAACCCAAAAAACCACAAGAACGACGCGCTAATCGTGCCGAGAGCAAACCAGCGCTTTGGCTCCATAGCCAGTTGTCCGCCGAGACTGCCCAACACGACAAACGTATCCAGATAAACGTGCGGATTCAGCCACGTTACCGCCAGCATCGTAGCAATAATTTTCCAGCGCCCCTGCTTCATAACCTCGGCGCTGGCCAGCTCCAGATTACTGCTCATTGCCGTTTTCAGCGCGCCTAAACCGTACCATAACAAGAACGCAACCCCGCCCCATGTGACCAGCGCCAGCAGCCACGGCGACTGCATCAGCAACGCGCTACCGCCAAAAATACCGGCGCTAATCAGGACTAAATCACTTAACGCGCAAAGCAGCGCTATCATGAGGTGGTACTGGCGACGGATTCCCTGATTCATCACAAACGCATTTTGCGGGCCAAGCGGAAGGATCATGGCGGCGCCAAGGGCAAACCCTTGAAAATAATAAGATATCACGTTAACTACCCTGAGCTGTTTTTCTTAAAGGCAGACTATAGCGCGGGAATATTATTAGCGGAAATTGATAATTTTAATCACTAATAAGAAAAGCTAATGAAGAGACTGAATAACGGATGGCGGCTACGCTTATCCGCTCAATAACCAGAGAATACTGGAGGCGGATAAACGCAGCACTGGCAGGCAGCACGGGAGGAAAATTACTCCGCGGCGTTATCTTTCACGCGTTTAAAATTGACGTCCATCTGCGGGTACGGGAAGCTAATACCAGCGGCGTCGAATTCACGTTTAATACGTTCCAGCACGTCCCAGTAGACATTTTGCAGGTCGCTGCTTTTACTCCAGACACGCACCACAAAATTAATTGATGAGGCGCCCAGCTCATTCAAACGCACCGTCATTTCGCGATCTTTTAAAATACGATCGTCGGACTCGATAATCGTCGTGAGCAGCTGTTTCACCTGATCGATATCCGAATCGTAGGCCACCCCAATAATGAATTCGTTGCGGCGAACCGGCTCACGAGAATAGTTGATGATATTTCCCGCGATAATTTTGCCATTCGGAATCACAATAATTTTGCCGTCTACCGCGCGCATTGTCGTGGAAAAGATTTGCACGTTAAGTACCGTACCGGCAACGCCGCCTAAATCGACATACTCACCGGCGCGGAACGGACGGAACATAACCAGCAATACCCCAGCCGCAAGGTTAGAAAGCGATTCCTGTAATGCCAGGCCAACGGCTAAACCAGCGGCGCCCAGTACGGCAATAACCGAGGCGGTTTGAACCCCCACGCGACCCAGAGCCGCAATCAGCGTAAAAGCGATAACCCCATAGCGCACCAGCGCAGAAAGAAAGTCGGCCACTGTCGCATCAATATGACGCGCACGCATCAGACGATTTACCGTATTGGAAATCACGCGCGCTACAATCAAGCCGATGATGATAATAGCGATAGCCGCAACAATATTCACAGCATAGCTGAGCAATAACGCCTGGTTGCGTACCAGCCAGGTGCCCGCACCATTTATGCTGTCGACAACATTCAAATCTTCCATTCAATATTCCTTGGTCATAGCAAAACAAGCAAATGAGATCATTCTCACGAAAAGAACTTTTTAAAGGTAAACAAAAACAGAGGAATATGCCATTTTTCGGCATCATCCCAAAACCAAAAAAGGCAGGTACATTGTGAGTTGGCCGGATGAAAGCGCTAACTAACGCCGCTCTCCGGAAATAACGATAAAAAAATGGCTTCCCAAGGGAAGCCATTTCAATCAGCAGACTATATTACAGAACGTCAATCGCGTTCAGTTCTTTAAATGCTTTTTCCAGACGAGCGATCATCGAAGTCTGGCCAGCACGCAGCCATACGCGCGGGTCATAGTATTTCTTGTTCGGCTGATCTTCGCCTTTCGGGTTGCCCAGCTGACCTTGCAGATACGCTTCGTTTTCTTTGTAGTAGTTCAGAACACCTTCCCAGGTTGCCCATTGGGTATCGGTATCGATGTTCATTTTCACTACGCCGTAGCTTACGGAGTCTTTGATTTCCTGAGCAGTAGAACCGGAACCGCCGTGGAAAACGAAGTTCAGGCTGTTGTGCGGCAGGTTGTGTTTCTTAGAAACATAGTCCTGAGAATCACGCAGAATGGTCGGGGTCAGAACCACGTTACCCGGCTTGTAAACGCCGTGTACGTTACCGAAGGAAGCGGCAATGGTGAAACGCGGGCTGATTTTGCTCAGTTCAGTGTACGCGTAATCAACGTCTTCCGGCTGGGTGTACAGAGCAGAAGCGTCCATGTGGCTGTTGTCCACGCCGTCTTCTTCACCACCGGTGCAACCCAGTTCGATTTCCAGAGTCATGCCAATTTTGGACATGCGCGCCAGGTATTTGGAGCAGATTTCGATGTTTTCGTGCAGAGACTCTTCAGACAGGTCAATCATGTGAGAAGAGAACAGCGGTTTACCGGTAGCCGCGAAGTGTTTTTCACCCGCGTCCAGCAGACCGTCGATCCACGGCAGCAGTTTCTTCGCGCAGTGGTCAGTGTGCAGGATAACCGGCACGCCGTAGTGTTCAGCCATCTGGTGAACGTGATGCGCGCCAGAGATAGCGCCCAGGATTGCCGCGCCCTGAGGTACGTCAGTTTTCACGCCTTTACCCGCGATGAAGGACGCGCCGCCGTTGGAGAACTGAACGATGACCGGTGCTTTAACTTTTGCAGCGGTTTCCAGAACAGCGTTGATGGAATCAGTGCCCACGCAGTTAACTGCCGGCAGAGCAAAATTGTTTTCTTTTGCTACCTGGAACACTTTCTGTACGTCATCACCAGTGATCACGCCTGGTTTTACGAAATCAAAAATTTTAGACATGTTTCGTTGTCCTGTATCGTCGGGCTTTGGGAAAAAACACGGGCCGCCCTGAATGTCAGATCGGCGATAAATCAACGGGCAGGAATCCCTGCCCGTAACGATTACTTCTTAGCGCGCTCTTCGAGCATCGCTACGGCTGGCAGAACTTTACCTTCCACGAATTCGAGGAATGCGCCGCCGCCAGTAGAAATGTAGGAAATTTTGTCAGCAATGCCGAACAGGTCGATTGCCGCCAGGGTGTCGCCGCCGCCAGCGATGGAAAACGCTTCGCTATCAGCGATGGCATTCGCCACGATTTCAGTCCCTTTACGGAAGTTCGGGAACTCAAACACGCCAACCGGGCCGTTCCACAGAATGGTTTTGGCATTCTTGAGGATTTCAGCCAGCTGCTGAGCGGAAGCATCGCCGATATCCAGGATCTGCTCGTCTTCTTTCACGTCGTTAACGGATTTCAGAGTCGCCGGTGCGGTTTCGGAGAACTCGGTGGCAACGCGAACATCGGTCGGAACCGGGATATCGCAAGTGGTCAGCAGACGTTTTGCTTCGTCAACCAGGTCAGCTTCGTACAGGGATTTACCGACGCTGTGGCCCTGAGCGGCAACGAAGGTGTTGGCGATACCGCCGCCGACAATCAGCTGGTCAGCGATTTTAGACAGGGAATCCAGAACGGTCAGTTTGGTAGATACTTTAGAACCACCAACGATAGCCACCATCGGACGAGCCGGTTCTTTCAGCGCTTTACCCAGCGCATCCAGTTCAGCGGCCAGCAGCGGGCCTGCGCACGCAACATCAGCAAATTTGCCGATACCGTGGGTAGAAGCCTGCGCGCGGTGCGCAGTACCAAAGGCGTCCATCACGAATACGTCACACAGGGCGGCGTATTTTTTAGACAGCGCTTCGTCGTCTTTCTTTTCGCCTTTGTTAAAGCGAACGTTCTCCAGAACCACCAGCTCACCTTCGGCCACGTCAACGCCGTCCAGGTAATCTTTGACCAGGCGAACCGGGTTAGACAGTTTGTCTTTCAGGTAGTTAACAACCGGCAGCAGAGAGAATTCTTCGTTGTACTCGCCTTCGGTAGGACGACCCAGGTGGGAAGTTACCATCACTTTCGCGCCCTGTTTCAGAGCCAGTTCGATGGTCGGCAGAGAGGCGCGGATACGCGCGTCGCTGGTCACTTTCCCTTCTTTAACAGGTACGTTCAGATCCGCACGGATAAAAACGCGTTTCCCGGCCAGATCCAGATCGGTCATCTTAATTACAGACATGGTGAATCCTCTCAATGATGCTTAAAGTTTTGTCGACGCTGACGCGTCGAGCCTGAAACCAACTGCGGCCATCGCTAACGTGGTGTCGAGCATCCGGTTAGCAAAGCCCCATTCATTATCGCACCAGACCAGCGTCTTGATCAGGTGGGCGCCACTAACCCGGGTTTGCGTGCCATCAACAATGGCGCTGTGCGGGTCGTGGTTAAAATCTATCGAGACCAACGGTGATTCCGTATAGTCAACTATACCATGAAATGCACCTTGTGCTGCTTTTTGCAGCAACTGGTTGACTTCACTGGCTTTTACTGGTTTTTTCACCGTTACGCTTAAATCGATCGCCGTCACATTAATGGTTGGAACGCGCACGGCAATCGCCTCAAAACGGTCGTTAAACTGCGGGAATATACGCGTAATGCCTGCCGCCAGTTTTGTATCTACCGGGATAATCGACTGGCTGGCCGCGCGCGTGCGCCGCAGATCGGAGTGATACGCGTCGATCACCTGCTGATCGTTCATCGCGGAGTGGATCGTCGTGACGGCACCAGACTCGATGCCGTAAGCATCATCCAACAATTTAATGACGGGAATTATGCAATTCGTGGTACAGGATGCGTTTGAGACAATACGATGTTCCGCACGCAGTTCATTCTGGTTCACGCCAAAAACGACGGTGGCGTCAAGACCGTTGCTGCCCGGATGAGAAAAGAGCACTTTCTTCGCGCCAGCGGCAATATGCGCCTCGCCATGCTCCCGGTTGCCATATACGCCCGTACAATCTAACACGACATCCACGCCCAGTTCGCGCCACGGCAGATCCGCCAGCGTTCGTTCATGCAGAATACGAATGACGTCGTCGCCGACAAAAAGCTGCTCGCGCTCGTGGCGAACCTCCCATGCAAAACGCCCGTGGCTGGTATCGTATTTCAACAAATGCGCCATGCCTGCGGCATCCGCCAGCTCGTTGATGGCCACCACGGTAATTTCCGCGCGACGTCCGGATTCATACAAAGCACGAACCACGTTACGTCCGATGCGACCAAAGCCATTAATCGCTATGCGTACGGTCATAGGTCTCCTGCAAGGCTATCCCGATTCAGATGAGGCTGACAGAGTAATGCAGCTCATCGTCGAGTAAAACCTCACCTGTCGCAAACTGCGACTGATTGGTTAATTGTCGAACATTTAATTAACTGAAACGCTTCAGCTAGAATAAGCGAAACGGGGAATAAAAGGAATGTTTGTCCAGTCGAAGAAGACAGTTATCTGACCTGCATCACATTTCATGGCCGCTTACGCTGCAATTTATTCCATATTTAAGAATCACCAGTACATCCGTCAGATCTTTTCATCGTCGCGTCACAAATACTGATTTATATCAGAAAGCGCTGTCGCCAGCGTCTATATTATCAGCGCCACGTCCGAGTCTCGGAGTCCTGTAACGATGACTGTATCTCACCACAATGCCTCTACAGCGCGCTTTTACGCGCTTCGTCTGCTTCCCGGCCAGGAAGTGTTTTCCCAATTACACGCCTTTGTGCAACAGAACCAATTACATGCCGCCTGGATTGCAGGGTGTACCGGCAGTCTGACCGACGTTGCGCTGCGTTATGCCGGGCAAGAAGCGACCACATCGCTCACCGGCACGTTTGAAGTTATCTCGCTAAACGGCACGCTTGAATTGACCGGCGAGCATCTGCATCTCGCGGTATCGGATCCCTACGGGGCCATGCTCGGCGGCCATATGATGCCAGGGTGTACCGTGCGTACCACGCTGGAACTGGTTATCGGCGAGCTGCCAGCGCTGACGTTCAGCCGTCAACCGTGCGCCATTTCCGGTTATGACGAACTGCATATTTCTTCCCGTTAATTGACGACTCTTTAAGAGGTACTTTATGGCGCGTCGCCCGTTTTCCAGCCAGTCTCTGGTGCTGATTGTCATCGCTATTGCCATCAATATGATTGGCGGACAGCTTATTAGCATGTTGAAGCTGCCTATTTTTCTCGACTCGATCGGCACCTTAATTAGCGCGGTACTGTTAGGGCCGTTCATCGGCATGTTGACTGGGCTTCTGACCAACTTGCTGTGGGGGCTGCTTACCGACCCTATCGCTGCCGCGTTTGCCCCGGTAGCGATGGTTATCGGTCTGGTCGCCGGGTGGCTGGCGCGCGCAGGCTGGTTTCGTACCCTGCCCAAAGTGATCGTCAGCGGGGTCGTCATTACGTTGGCGGTGACGCTGGTCGCCGTACCGCTTCGTACCGCGCTTTTTGGCGGCGTTACCGGTAGCGGCGCTGATTTGTTCGTCGCCTGGATGCATTCAATGGGCCAAAACCTGGTGGAGTCAGTCGCGATTACCGTCATAGGCGCTAATCTGGTCGATAAAATTCTGACGGCGATCATCGTTTGGGTGCTGCTGCGTCAGCTACCGTTACGTACGACACGGCATTTTCCTGCGATGTCAGCCGTACGCTAAATGCATCCGTTTACCTCGTTAACCTTATGGGCGTTGGCGGCCTGCACCACGCTGCTACTCCCTGCGCAGACCGTGCTCCCGGTTTATAGCGCGGCGGCCTTCCGCTGTCTGCTGGCGCTGAAATCAACGCGGCGGCGGGCGAAGTATGTCGCCTGGCTGATGCTGTCTTTAGGGTTTGGGCTATGGCTGGTACATGGCGGTTGGCTAACGGAATGGATAAGCGGGCAGCCTTGCGATCCGCAGCGCTGGATATATGCCGTTACGCTATGGCTACGCCTGCTGGCGATCGTGTCGACGTCGCAGCTATGGATGCAGTATGTGCCGGTTCAGCGGTTTATTCGCGCCCTGTTCGCTTCACGTTTGCCGCCCGGCATCGCTTACCTGTTCGCTGGCCCGCTGCTGGTCGTCGAACAGCTCAAACGACAACTGACGATCGTTCATGAAGCCCAGCGCGCGCGTGGCGTACCGCTGGATGAAGGCTGGTATCAGCGGCTACGGGCAATGCCTGCGCTGATCGTGCCGCTTACGCAAAATGCGCTTAACGATCTGACAATACGCGGCGCGGCGTTGGATATGCGGGGGTTTCGGCTGCATCGAGCCCGAACCACGCTGTGGGCGCCGAAAGATAGCATGTTACAACGGGTTGCGCGGTATGGCATGGTACTGCTAATACTGGCGGAAGCGGGAGTGTGGATATGGTTACGTTAGAGCAGTTTCGTTATCTTCCGTCCGATGCGACACGCCCGCCGGCATGTTTTGATTTCCACTATTCAACACCCGGAATAGTGGCGATAGTCGGCGATAACGGCAGCGGAAAAAGTACGCTGGCGCAACTGATGGCTGGCTGGTATCCGGATTATCTTCCCGGTGATATTGACGGCACAGGATTACTGCTTGGCGTCCCTATCGGGCAGCTCCCGCTGGTAGAACAGTCGCCCACCATCCAGTTGGTGCAGCAATCGCCTTATTTACAGCTTTCCGGCTGTACCTTTAGCGTAGAGGAAGAGGTGGCGTTTGGCCCGGAGAATCTCGGCCTCCATGAAGCGGAAATTCTACGGCGCATTGACGAGGCGCTGACTCTGACAAACTGCCAGTCGTTACGCCATCGCCATCCCGGCACGCTCTCCGGCGGCGAAACGCAGCGGGTAGTGATTGCCAGCGCGCTTGCCATGCAGCCCAGGCTATTAGTTCTTGATGAAGCCTTCAGTCGGCTGACGTCAGCGGCCACCGGGATGCTGCTGGAACGGCTACAACAGTGGGCGCTGGAACGTCATTCTCTCATTGTGCTTTTTGAGCGTAACCATTTTCCTTTTCTGACGCGATGCCAGCGGGTATGGCAATTGCGCGACGGAGCGCTAACCCCATTATGTTGACGTTAAATCAGGTCGCTTATCGCTGGCCGGATGCCGCAGCCGACTGTTTGCACGCTATCTCGCTTGAACTTCGTGACGGCGAATGGCTGGCGTTGACCGGCGATAACGGCGCGGGAAAATCAACACTGTTACGGATTATGGCCGGCCTGCTTTCCCCCACTTCCGGCTCGGTAACGCTTAATGGAGAGCCGATTGCGCAGCTTAAAAATCGTCAACGCGCCGCCGCTATCGGCGTACTCTTTCAGGAAGCGGAAAACCAGATTTTCCACAGCAATGTCGCGCAAGAGGTCGCTTTTGGGCTGAAACTACAACGCTTATCGGCAGAGGAAATTTCACGGCGCACGCAGGCCGCGCTGCGGTTATGCCAGCTAACGAACGTCGCCGAGGCGCACCCGCTTGATCTGCACGCCGCACCGCGCCGGATGGTGGCGGTCGCCAGTCTGGAGGCGATGGCGCCGCCTGTGTTATTGCTGGATGAACCCAGCCGGGATTTTGACGCCCACTGGCTAACCGTATTTGAACACTGGCTGGCGACATGCCGGGCACGGGGAACCAGCGTCGTGGCGATTAGCCGTGACGCTGCGTTTACCCGGCGTCATTTTTCACGGGTGGTACGGCTGGAAAACGGCAGGTTGTCAAAGGGAGAATAAAAAACGGGTCGCCGAAGCGACCCGTTTTATGCCGTATTAAGGATTACAGCAGTGCTTTCGCTTTGGCGATCACGTTGTCCACCGTGAAGCCAAACTCTTCAAACAACAGCTCTGCCGGGGCGGATTCACCGAAGGTGGTCATCCCGACAATAGCGCCGTTCAGGCCGACGTATTTGAACCAGTAGTCAGCGATACCCGCTTCAATCGCTACACGCGCAGAGACGTCCTTCGGCAGCACGGATTCACGGTAAGCCGCATCCTGCTTGTCGAATGCGTCGGTAGACGGCATGGAAACCACGCGCGCCTTCACGCCTTCGGCAGTTAGTTTTTCGTAAGCGGCAACCGCCAGCTCAACCTCTGAACCGGTCGCAATGAAGATAATCTGCGGCTGGCCCGCACAATCTTTCAGTACGTAACCACCGCGGGCGATATTCGCCAGTTGCTCTTCAGTACGTTCCTGCTGCGCCAGGTTCTGACGGGAGAGGATCAGCGCGGTTGGGCCATCCTGACGCTCTACTCCATATTTCCACGCCACCGCGGATTCCACCTGGTCGCACGGACGCCATGTGGACATGTTCGGCGTTACGCGCAGGCTTGCCACCTGCTCGACCGGCTGGTGCGTCGGGCCATCTTCGCCCAGACCGATGGAGTCGTGGGTATAGACCATCACCTGACGCTGTTTCATCAACGCTGCCATACGCACTGCGTTACGGGCATATCCGACGAACATCAGGAAGGTGGAGGTGTACGGCAGGAAACCGCCGTGCAGGGCGATACCGTTGGCGATAGCGGTCATACCGAATTCGCGCACACCGTAATGAATGTAGTTACCTGCGGCATCTTCGTTAATCGCTTTCGAACCGGACCACAGGGTCAGGTTAGAAGGTGCCAGGTCAGCGGAGCCGCCGAGGAACTCCGGCAACAGCGGACCGAAGGCTTCGATGGCATTCTGGGACGCTTTACGGCTGGCGATTTTGGATGGATTCGCCTGCAGTTTAGCGATGAACTCATTCGCTTTCGCATCGAAGTCAGCCGGCATGTCGCCTTTCATACGACGAGTGAATTCAGCAGCTTCCTGCGGGAAGGCTTTCTCATAAGCCGCGAATTTCTCATTCCATGCGGATTCTTTCGCCTGGCCGGCTTCTTTCGCATCCCACTGGGCGTAGATTTCAGACGGGATTTCGAACGGCGCGTATTTCCAGCCCAACTGTTCGCGGGTCAGCGCGATTTCCGCGTCGCCCAGCGGCGCGCCGTGGGAATCGTGGGTACCCTGTTTGTTCGGCGAACCGAAACCGATGATGGTTTTGCACATCAGCAGGGACGGTTTGTCAGTCACGGCGCGAGCTTCTTCCGTGGCGCGTTTAATGGCGTCGGCATCGTGACCGTCAATGCCACGGATAACGTGCCAGCCGTAGGCTTCAAAACGTTTCGCGGTGTCATCGGTGAACCAGCCTTCAACATGACCATCGATAGAGATACCGTTGTCATCATAGAACGCGATCAGTTTGCCCAGTTTCAGAGTACCAGCCAGAGAGCACACTTCGTGAGAAATGCCTTCCATCATGCAGCCGTCGCCCATAAAGACGTAGGTGAAGTGGTCAACGATATCGTGGCCAGGACGATTAAACTGCGCCGCCAGAGTTTTCTCGGCAATCGCCATCCCGACGGCGTTGGCAATACCCTGACCCAGCGGGCCAGTAGTGGTTTCAACGCCAGCGGTGTAGCCCACTTCCGGGTGACCAGGGGTTTTTGAATGTAGCTGACGGAAATTCTGCAGCTCGGACATCGGCAGGTCATAACCGGTGAGGTGCAGCAGGCTGTAAATCAGCATTGAGCCGTGGCCATTGGACAGCACGAAGCGGTCGCGGTCGGCCCAGGACGGGTTGGTCGGGTTGTGGTTCAGGAAATCACGCCACAGGACTTCGGCAATGTCAGCCATACCCATCGGGGCACCCGGGTGACCGGATTTGGCTTTCTGTACTGCGTCCATGCTCAGCGCACGAATAGCATTGGCAAGCTCTTTACGTGAGGACATTTTGACTCCAGATCGGATGTTGAAAGGCCATGCCCGTAACGACTTGACGACAGCGCGTTTTGGGCTACGCCGGAAAATTTGCCAACAATTTACCCCAAGCCGCGCGTCATGTACATGGAACATCCTTTTACCGCTTCAGAAATCTCTGGATCGTGCTCGTATGTTGCGCAATTAGCTAACTTGCCTGCCATGCTTTTCTTTATACTTAACCCAGGCGCTAATTCATCTGCAACGAGCGCATTTCAAAATAATATTAATTCGTATGGAAGAGAAAAATGAAAATTCGCGCTTTACTGCTTGCTTTGGGCATGGCGACGGTGCTGACCGGTTGCCAGAATATGGACTCTAATGGACTGCTTTCTTCGGGCGCTGAAGCTTTTCAGGCCTATACGTTAAGCGATGCGCAGGTAAAAGCGTTGAGCGATCAATCCTGTCAAGAGCTCGACAGCAAAGCGAAAATCGCGCCGGCGAGCAGCGAATACGCTAAACGACTGGCAAAAATTGCCGCTGCGCTGGGGGATAACATTAACGGCCAGCCGGTGAACTATAAGGTTTACGAGACGAAAGACGTCAACGCGTTTGCCATGGCGAACGGTTGTATTCGCGTCTACAGCGGACTGATGGATATGATGACCGACAACGAAGTTGAAGCCGTGATCGGCCATGAAATGGGCCATGTCGCGCTGGGTCATGTAAAGAAAGGGATGCAGGTCGCGCTGGGCACTAACGCCGTGCGCGTCGCGGCGGCATCGGCAGGAGGCGTTGTCGGCAGCCTGTCGCAATCACAGCTTGGCGATCTTGGCGAAAAACTGGTGAACTCGCAGTTCTCCCAGCGTCAGGAGTCCGAAGCGGATGATTATTCTTACGATCTGTTGCGCAAACGCGGTATCAGTCCGGCAGGACTTGCCACCAGCTTTGAGAAACTGGCAAAACTGGAAGCGGGTCGTCAAAGCTCGATGTTCGACGATCACCCGGCGTCCGCCGCACGCGCACAGCATGTGCGCGATCGTATGAGCGCGGACGGGATCAAATAATCCCCGAACAGTGCCGGATGGCGGCGTGGACGCCTTATCCGGCCTACAAGCATCAATCAGCTGTAGGCCGGATAAGCGCAGCGCCATCCGGCAAAACAACTTACTCGCCTTTCTTCGCCGCCTGGATATAGAGCATTTCTAATGCCAGCGTCGCGGCCGCCAGAGCGGTGATCTCCGACTGATCGTAAGCCGGCGCGACTTCCACTACATCCATACCGACAATGTTCAGATCTTTCAGACCGCGTACCAGTTTAATGGCGCGATCGGAGGTCAAACCGCCGATCACCGGCGTACCGGTGCCAGGCGCAAACGCCGGGTCCAGACAGTCGATATCAAAGGTCAGATAGACCGGCATATCGCCGACGATCTGTTTCACCTGAGCGAGAATATCATCCACGCCGCGATCGTTGACCTGGCAGGCATCCAGCACGGTAAAGCCATTGTCTTTGTCAAACTCAGTACGAATACCGATCTGTACCGAATGATGCGGATCGATCAGGCCTTCTTTCGGCGCGGTGTAGAACATCGTGCCGTGATCGAATTCGCAGCCGTTAGCGTAGGTATCGGTATGCGCATCAAAATGTACCAGCGCCATTTTGCCAAAATGTTTCGCGTGGGCGCGCAGCAGCGGCAGCGTGACGAAGTGGTCGCCGCCGAAAGAGAGCATACGCTTGCCTGCAGACAGCAGTTTTTCAGCGTGCGCCTGTAATTTTTCACTCATCTCACGGGCATCGCCAAACGCATACACCAAATCGCCGCAGTCCACGACGTTCAGGCGCTCGCGCATGTCAAAACTCCACGGGAAACGGTGATGTTCCCAGGCGAGGTTGGTCGACACCTGACGGATCGCCGCCGGGCCATGACGGCCGCCAGCGCGACCGGACGTTGCCATATCAAACGGTACGCCAGTGATCACCCAGTCGGCATCGCTGTCATACGGCTGGAAGTTCATTGGCAGACGTAAAAAACCAAACGCATTAGAAACCAGTGAGTTATCGTACTGATGACCTAAGGTGCTCATGGCAAAAACCTCTTCTTAGTCAATATAAAAAAACCCTCCCGCGTCGTTAGGCCCGACGAGGAAGGGTTTGAATTTGTTTACGGCTCAAAGTTTACTCTGACAGACCGCATTATTGAAGTCAGTTTAGCCAGGTACAGTAGACAACGCCCGAAAAAAATATATATCCAGCGCAAATCAGTAGGCTCATACGTCCATCGCGGTCAGTTAAGAGGCCTTAGGGAGTTGCCGCTGTAAAAACTCAAGCACTAATGCGTAAAACAGCGGTGTTTTCCCCGGCGTCTGGAAAATGGCGTGACCGCTACCGGGAATGAGGGTCATCTCCGCCTGAGGCAGCAGCCGGTACAGCTCGGTAACTTCTTCAACGGTGAAAAATTCATCCCGGTCGCCGTCCAGTAATAGCACAGGAATGTGGATTTTTTTCACCTCTTCTTCCGTCAGCGATGTGGGCGTTGTCCACATTGGCCAGACACCTTCGAGAAACGTGCGCCAGTAGTCTTTTTGCTCTGGATGATGCATGTTCTGATAAAATTTAACCATCCCGGGCGCATCCGAAGCCATTTTATCCAGATCTCGATCCGTCAATTGCCCCTGAGGCATTCCTTTACCATAAAAAATTTCCATCCCCTGCATGTAATGGGTCGTAGCAAAGCGATGCGTTGCGCCGCCGACGATAGCAGCGCGCGCTAGATCCGGGTATCGGCTGGTTAACTTCAGAACGACCATGCCGCCATCGCTGTAACCCATCACCAGCGGTTTTTCCAGCTTCAGCGCTTTAACAAAAGCCGCCATATCTTCCGTCATCAGATCATAGCTAAACGTTCCTTGCGGGTTATTGGTTAATCCATGTCCACGACTGTCCGGCATGATGACGCGAAAATATCGAGATGCCTCTTTCGCTAATCCCTGCCAACTTTTCGCCGTCAGACCACCACCGTGAATCAACAGCAGCGGAGGCCCCTCGCCCTCTTCAACGTAATGAATTTTGATACCATTCGCTTCCACAAATTTATCTTTGTCCATCGTTGTTGCTGAAGCATTTATTAAAAATATAATATTGATAATAAAAATAAATGCTAATTTAAAAATATGATTCATAACACCTCGCCAATCACTTTCCGTGTAAAAGACCATATTATTCAGATTGAACAAAAATAACATCAAAATCGATTTGTATCATTTTCACTTATTTACCGGGGAGACCCCGCATCCTCTTTTTACAGAACGTAAAAAGCCTTTCCGCGATTAGCCTCAACGCGAAAAGGCTCTGAAGTCAGAAAAGTGCCACCTTATTCATTCTGGCTGTAATTCAGGATGACTTGAAGGTCTCTTCCTGAATTGCATTTGGCGCTTTCTTTATTCCTTCGTCTGACAGGGCAAGCTTGACTCGCTAAATGCCGTGGCCGGAATTTTCACAATCGCTTTTTTAACCGGCGCAGGTTTACCACGCGTACAAAGCGGACGGTGGATCTGGTTGGGATAAAAAAGCGCGAAATCGCCAGGATTTAATGTAACGAACTGCTCATTAGCGACACATTCAGGAAAGATGATGTCATCAGGAAGATGCTCAAGCTCCTTTATCCTGGTATCAATTTTGTTGGAATAGCCAATCTCCTCATAACCGCTTAGTAAAATCTGAACATCGATATATTTTTTATGAAGTTCAGCTTTGCGGTTTAACGAAGAGTGTGTTTCTCCTTCGCTTATCATAAGAAATGACTCCGGGAAAGAAAGTTCATATCTACCAGCAGGCTGATCTTCAGCTATCTTCACCGCTTCGATGATAAGTTTTTTAATAATGTGGTTAACGTAAGGTAATAAAGTAAGCTGCTCTATATTTCCATATAGCATACTATAGTTATCCTAAATAATGGTCGTGATTATAATTATCAGCCAATCAGGTACTGGTAAATACCTTCAGCCACAGGAATACCTTCTTTTAAACATTTTTCTTTATAGGCGATTTGCGGATCGTTTGGCGCCAGCACTTTATCAACACCGGGCATCGGTTTTACAGCCCTTAGCTCATTGACCATTGTGCTCATTATTGAGGAAAACAGCGGATTGCCCAACATCTGCGGATCAATAACGATAACCAGACTCGCTAACTTGCGCATCTTGTCATAGTCGCCATACATCCGAACAATATGGTTGCTAAAGTTTGCCCCCATCAGGACGCCCGTGAGCGCATCAATCGCCAGGGCAATACCAGAACCTTTGTGTCCGCCAAAGGGCAGCAGATTTTCAATTTTATGCGGATCGGTAGTGATATGTCCCTCTTTATCCAGCGCCAGACCATGACCTATTGGTTTCCCGGTTTCTTTGGCGTGCAGAATTTTACCAAACGCAATGGCGCTGGTCGCCATATCGACGATCATCGGATGGCTGTCTTTAACGGGGAAGCCGAAGGCGATTGGGTTAGTCCCCAGAAAGCGCTCCGCGCCGCCATACGGCGCAACGCAGGTATCCGTTTGCGTCATGGCGATAGCCACCATTCCCTGGCTTGTCGCCTGCTCAATGAACCACGAGAGCGCGCCGCAATGGGACGCATTTTTGACGCTGACGAAGCCCAGCCCCGTCTCTCTCGCCAGACTAATAGCGTGGTCTGTCGCCTTTATCAGCGCGCAGTGCCCCATTCCATCATCAGAGTCCAGAATAGCGACAGAAGGCGAAATCTGTTCGATGCTGAATGTTGCTTTTGGATTGAGCCCGCCTGCGTTCAGGCGGGTACAATAGTGCTCTACGCGAATAACGCCGTGGGAGTGAACGCCGGTAATATCGGCATGAACCAAAACGTCGGCTACCTGCTGCGCCGTTTGCGCGTCAAGGCCCGCCTGGGTGAGTTTATTAAACGCCAGCGCTTTCAATTCATTTTCTTTGACTAATATTGTTGACATAACTATCCCGCTATTAAAATTTGATAACGCCTTTAACCAATTTTTTGTTTTCTACCACGTTCTTCTGGTACTGGTTGCCGAACGTATAGAAATCGAATTCCTGGTTTTTCATCATTGTTTCGCTAATAGCGCCCTGAGCCATTAGCTCAATGACACATTCGAAGTCTTCCCGCGTCGCGTTACGACTGCTCAATAGCGTGGTCTCTTTTTTATGGAAGGTCGGATCGTCAATGACGAGCTCGCCGATATATAGCCCGATGAAGACGATTTTTCCGCCGTGAAGAATCAGATCAACAGCGCGGCTCATGGAGGATTTATTGCCGGTGGCATCAAGCACAATGCCGGCTAATTCACCGGAGAAACAGGCTTTCAGCACATCAATATAGTCGTCTGACGACGGATCGAGCGTTGCAACGCCTACCTTTTCGGCGACCAGACGACGGCGTTCGGCGTCAATATCAGCTACCGCGACGCGAGCGCCTTTGGCTTTTGCTATCGCGGCGGCGGCCAGCCCAATCGGCCCGGCGCCGACCACCACAATGTTTTGCTGCGGCTTCACGTCAGCGCGGCGTACTGCGTGGGCGCTGATGGCGAAACACTCAACCAGCGCGCCCGCGCTGTCGGTGAGGTTATCCGACAGTTCAACCAGATTTTGTTCACGAACGGCCAGATATTCGCTAAAGCCGCCGTCCTGGTGAACGCCATACAGCGAGACGTTCTCACAGCAGTTGGTTTTTCCTTCCCGGCAGGCTGCGCAAGCGCCGCAAGGAATACAGGGAATAACGCTATAGCGTTGGCCGGCCTTCGCCGTGCTGCACGATTTACCCAATATTTCCGCCACGCCGCAAATTTCATGACCCAGCACGCGCGGATAGGCAAAAAAGGGCTGGCGACCGGCAAACGCATGGATATCGGTGCCGCAAATACCAACCGCTTTAATTTTTAACAGTACTTCATCGTCTTTTAAATGAGGAATATCTCTTTCAATGTATTCGATATTTCCCGGATTATTACAGATAAGCATTTTCATACTTAACCCTTTGAAGATAAACGGTGAATGGTGGCCGTGACGCCATGTAACTCAATATGGTTAAAGGCCTGCTGAATGTCGTTTAAAAAGTCTGCGTTGTCGCCGGCCAGCGTTCCAAAGATGCTATTTATCTGCAGCAAAGACAGCGCTTGTTCCCATCGCGTGTTTTTATTTTTAATAGCCGCATTGAAGGTATCATTGAGCGGGTCGGCCACACTCTGCCCCTGAGAGAGTGTATTAATGACGTAATGGAGCCAGCCCGCAATCAGCGTCGCTAACGCCCTGCCCTTAACGCCGCGCGCCTGAAGCGTCAGATAAGGATCGACGGCCCGCTGAGGCAGCTTCTGAGAACCGTCCATCGCAATCTGTCCGGTCTTATGTTTAATGTTCGGGTTGCTGAATCGCTCAATGAGCAACTGCGCATATTGATGTACATCTACCGCCAAATTCGGGCGCAGCGATTTTGCCTGCTCTTCCGTCATTAAATGATGTACGGCGGTTTTAAAAGCGTCGTCTTCCATGCACTGATAGATAAACTCATATCCAGCCAGGCTGCCGTTATAGGCGAGAAACGAATGGCTGCCATTCAGCATACGAAGTTTCATTTCTTCATAGGGAGGCACGTCCGAGACGAACATCGCCCCTGCTTTATCCCAGTCAGGACGACCGGCAACGAAATTATCTTCGATAACCCACTGACGGAAATCCTCGCATACGATGCCGCAGGGATCGGCAAAACCGATCTGGTCTTTAATCATGTCAAATTGCTCTGGCGTCATTGCCGGCACGATGCGATCGACCATGGTGCCAGGAAAGGTGACATGCTTCGCTATCCAGGCCGCCAGTTGCGGATCGAGATTATCGGCAAACGTAACGATCGCCGTTTTGGTCAAATGACCGTTTTCCGGAATGTTATCGCACGACAGTACACTAAACGGGGGAAGCCCTTGCTGGCGGCGTATCCGTAGCGCTTCGACGATCAGTCCGAGTGCTGAGCGGGGATGTTCAGGATCGGCAAGATCGTGTTTGATGAGCGGATGGCTGAGATCGAGCGTTCTGGACCGTAGATCGGTGCAGTAACCTTTTTCCGTTATCGTCAACGAAACAATTTTTACCTGCGGCTCAGTCAGCTTCTCGATCGCCGCCTGAATACCTGACTTCGGCGTATGCAACGCGCCGGTGATGGTACGAACCAGGCGACTATTGATGGCGCTGGCTGACGTTTCCACCACTGAAAACAGCCCCTGTTGCGCATTTAGCGCATCCACCAGCTCCGCATCGCCGAACAGATTCAGTTCAAAAATCCCCCAGCGGTTGCCGGTTATCTCATTCGTGAGATCGTTATAAACCGCCTGATGACCACGGTGAAAGGCGCCAAATCCAATATGTACGATGTTGGCTTCCATTCCCTGACGTGAATAAGTCGTTTTGAATTGGTGCCTTGTGGCGTCTAACTGGCGAGCTATGGTGTCCATGAATTTTTCCCACTCCTGTTTTGTTTACCAATTCTGCTTAAACAGCATACCAAAATCCGTTAATATGATCACACTCACGGCACCGGGTTCTTCACCCTGGTATGCTGACTAATAGCCAATGAATAAAAATAATTTATTTATCAATTGGTTATAAAATACGCTTGTCAGGATAAATTTTACGATTCACAAAAGCGTGATTTTGATTAGAAAAATCGGCCACAAATTGGCATACCACCCACACAACTGCAATCATTAAACACCATGAAAAACAATACCTTATTGAATAGCACGCCCGCTGCGAGCGTATATGTCACGCATGATTGGTTCAATAATTACCCGAAATACAGCAAACCAAATCTGATAATTTGTCTAGTGAATTAATGAACTCAATTTATTATCAGCATCAACGTTAACCTAAGAACATCAGTTACGGTTTTGATCATCCGGGTCGCTGCTAAAGCGATGAGGAGTGAGCCGCCTTTAGACGTAATTGGCAAATTAATCCATTGATTGAACACAGGAAAAAATTGATGAAGACGCAGATTAGGCACGTTGAAACAAAGCTTTCAAAGCCCCTCTGGCCAAGGTCTTAGTTGACGCAAAACATGGCATAATAGCCATTTCGAACTGGTAACCACGACGATTACGCTGGAAGACGGTTCAACTGGCACCGGATATTCCTATACCGGCGGAAAGGGAGGGTATGCAATTAAAGCGATGATCGACCACGATCTTGCCCCGGTACTGTCAGGGAAAGAGGCGCTGCGATTGACGATATCTATGACTTTATGGAATAGCATATTCACTATGTGGGTCGCGGAGGCATCGCATCGTTTGCGATGGATATCGCTCTTTGGGATTTGAAAGGCAAACGTGAAAAACTGCCGCTGTGGAAAATGGCTGGCTGAAGGCGGCGCGTCTGTCGACGAATGGCGGTCGTTTGGTATGCTCGCTCGGTATGCAGGAATTACACGTCAGACTGGTTTCCGCATTCGAGACTGGCTGACTGGAAGTTCACAGCTTCCCGATCGATCAATATACCAAACATCCGCTGGTGGACGACAATTATCGCGCCGTGGCACCGGACACCTACGGCATTGGCGTAGAGTTTGACTGGGATAAGCTGAGCGTTTACGAAGCCTGATTCCCTCTCTCCGGGCTTGTTTTTGGCGGCAGGCCCGGTTAATCGCTGACAAAAATGTCATCCGCCTGAAAATAGCCGTCAGGTGGCGAAGAAAAAATCATCAAAATCTTCCAGCGAATCATCCTGTTGGAAGATTTTTACCAGCTCATTTTTACTGTTTTCAAGATGGGTCCACGAGGCCTGTCTGGCCTGCTCAGCATCGCGTTTTTGCAATGCAAGGAAGATACTACGGTGATCTTCCACCCATTTCATTCTTAACTCTTTCTTATGTAAATACTTATAGTTTAACTGCTTCCAGCGCGGATTTTCGGTCCTGACAGCCCGCCACAGCTCGGCAGATTGTTTCATTAATACACGATTTTGCGTGGATTCCGCGATGATATTGTGGAACTGACGATCCAGTTCTTCAAATTTGTCGCTGTCGCCGCCAATCTGCTTTTCCTGCTGCTCAATAATACGTTTAAGCTGCTTAAGCTCATTAAATCTTATTTGCGTAGCGGCAAAACCGGTGATGTTACTTTCGATAACCTGCCGGGCCTGTAGCAATTCAAAGGGGCCAATGTCTGAGTAAGGCAAGAGCGCTTTTTGATTGATTTTTTCCAGACTATCAATAAAGTAAGTGCCTGCGCCTTGCTTAACCTCTACCACCCCCTTCAGCTCAAGCATAATAATCGCCTCACGAATCGTCGTGCGGCTGGTTTGAAAACGCTCGCTGAGTTCTCTCTCCGCCGGAAGTCGCTCGCCAGCTTTAAATACCCCTGAATAGAGTAGTTCTTCTATTTGCAGCCCTATATCAAAATAGCGCCGCTTGGTTAAAATTTGTTCCATGCACATACCTATGTAGACAGCAATTGCTCCACTTGAGGGTAGTGTAAACAAATCCTAATGTTTATGGTAAACAATTTCCCTGCCAGAGAGTGGTCGTTTCTTTCCCGCAACCTACGGCTATGCGCGTCACACAGTCCTTCCCCACCAGACTCGGCAGGAAAGGCGCTAATTCCCATAACGCATATTTGACGTTTGATGCCGGGTTTATTTGCGGCAGGGCGGCGGCGCATACCCGTTGTTGTCCGCCGGGAAAGCCTGCGAGGAACAAGGCGGTAGCGTATTTGTTGCTTTACCCTGCAATGCAAAAGCGGCAAAGCCGATGACGCCGATGTTGCGTACATCGCCCTGCGCGGAGTGGGCCGCATAAGCGTCAGCTACGTCGGCGAACTGGAATGCCGCCTCAGTGTGTTTATCTTTGCGAAACCCTTTAATCGCCAGTGAATCGCCGGCGTTAACAATATAGCCATGATGATTCAGCGAGCCTGCTTTTCCGTTCAACACGTCCAGGCCATCAACCGTTGCGACGATTTCGTAATTGGTATCATGACTGTAATTACGAATATATAACTGATAGTTCATCCCTGATCTTGCAGGAATACTATATTGCCATTGTCCCATTGATGCGTTGTAGCGACGAGTAATTGGAATCGAATTAAAATTAGCGTCGCGCACAGCATATTCAAGATCGCTGATACGTATACTATAAACTTTATCGTAACCTGACGGATATTGAGTGGAGTAATTTATTATCACCATTTCGGCAGGTTCTCGATCGGCACGTTCTACCGAAACGCTTTGTACCGATGAATGCACGTCGCCGCCCCAGGCGGTGCCGACGTCGGATGAAGAGCCATTATTAGATTGCATTCCGCTGGAACAACCGCCTAACAGCAAAAACAAGCCAACAATGACGGCATTAAATTTAAATTTGCTCATACTTAACCCCCTTTTTAATTATTAGGGGGATTGTAGGCCCATAAAATTACATAGAGAAGCGGCACCGCTGATAATTAAGAATTTATAAAATATAAAAGGGTCGATTTAAATAATTAAATCGACCCACAAGCGGAATACTCTTAATTACTCATCTTCAAGATAAGTATAACCGTACAATCCCGCTTCAAATTCCTCAAGGAACTGCTGCTGCAACGCATCGTCCAGATCCGTCTGTTTTACCTGGTCGCGGAAATGCGTTAACAGCGTTTTTGGATCCAGTTGCACATATTGCAGCATATCCGCAACGGTATCGCCTTCGTCCGACAGCTCAACCTCGACGCTACCATCCGGGAAGACAAACACGTCAACCGCTTCAGTATCGCCAAACAGGTTGTGCATGTTACCGAGGATCTCCTGATAGGCGCCGACCATAAAGAAGCCGAGCATCGGTGGATTCTCTGGATCGTATTCCGGCATCGGCATCGTCGTGGCGATACCGTCGCCATCGATATAGTGGTCAATAGCGCCATCGGAATCACAGGTTATATCCAGCAGCACGGCACGACGTTCCGGTACCTGATCTAACCCTTCCAGCGGCAGCACCGGAAAGAGCTGATCGATTCCCCACGCGTCCGGCATCGACTGGAACAGCGAGAAGTTGACGTACATTTTGTCCGCCATCCGCTCTTGCAGTTCGTCGATAATCGGGCGATGCGCACGGTTTTGCGGGTCCAGTTGCTTCTGCACTTCATGGCACATGCTGAGATAAAGTTGCTCCGCCCAGGCGCGCTCCTGCAAACTAAACGCGCCGGAAGAGTAGCCGATATGAATATCGTGCAGATCCATTTGGCTATCATGCAGCCACTCACGCAGCGAGCGGCGGGTGCCAGGTTTATGCATCTCCTGCCAGGTTTCCCACAGATTTTGCAGCGCGCGCGGCGCATCTTCAGCAGGGGCAGTCGGATCCGTGTATTCGTTACGCTCCACACCGATAATGTTAGAGACCAGTACCGTATGGTGCGCAGTGACGGCGCGGCCAGACTCGGTAATCATCGTCGGATGCGGTAAACCATGCTCTTCGCAGGCATCGCCAATCGCCCAGATGATGTTATTGGCATATTCGTTCAGGCCATAGTTCACCGAACAGTCGGACTGCGAGCGGGTACCTTCATAATCCACGCCCAGACCGCCGCCCACGTCGAAGCACTGGATATTAACGCCCAGCTTATGCAGCTCAACATAGAAACGCGCGGACTCGCGCACGCCGGTCGCGATATCGCGAATGTTCGCCATCTGCGATCCCAGGTGGAAGTGCAACAGTTGCAGACTGTCCAGACGCCCGGCGTCACGCAGGGTCTCCACCAGTTGCAGCACCTGGGTCGCCGCCAGGCCGAATTTTGATTTTTCGCCGCCGGAGGATTGCCACTTACCGGACCCCTGAGAGGCCAGACGCGCACGCACGCCCAGGCGAGGACCCACATTCAGGCGCTCGGCCTCTTCCAGCACAATCGCGATTTCAGACATCTTTTCGATGACCAGATAAACCTTATGGCCCATCTTCTCGCCAATCAGCGCCAGCCGAATGTATTCACGGTCTTTATAACCATTACAGACGATCACGCTACGGGTCATGCCGGCATGCGCCAGCACCGCCATCAATTCCGCTTTTGACCCCGCTTCCAGCCCCAACGGTTCACCGGAATGGATAAGGGACTCGATCACGCGGCGATGCTGATTGACCTTAATCGGATAAACGAGGAAGTAGTCGCCGTTATAACCGTAAGATTCACGCGCACGCTTAAACGCCGCGTTAATTGAACGCAAACGGTGTTGCAGGATCTGCGGGAAGCAGAACAGCGCCGGCAGACGCTGACCTTGCGCTTCGCGCGCTTTCACCAGTTTGGCAAGATCGACACGCGCTTCCGGTACGTCGGGATCGGGGCATACGCTAATATGGCCCAGCTCGTTGACGTCGTAGTAGTTATTGCCCCACCAGGCAATATTGTAAGTGCGCAGCATCTTGCTGGCTTCCTGGGAGCTCATTGCAACCTCCTGCATGGAGCGTAGTACACCCTGTTCGCCTGCTGACGAAGGCGAACCCATAGACATGTCGTCAGACATAGCGAACCTCAATTTTTATTAGCAAGTGTAAAACAGTTGACTACTATCGCAATCCGAAGACGCGATAACAACCCATAGACAAGCGGATTTTCCAGCAGATAGCGCTGATGCTCCGCCTGCGCGACCGGTTTCTTTTTCATATCATTGTAAACACGTAACCGAACTCACAGATAACGGTTCGGCGAAACCACGAGAAAACTCTTGCGTTAACAAGAGCGCCCTTGTTCAGTCTTCAGCGCCATTGCCGGCTCTGGAATCCTGAGAAGCGCCGAGATGGGTATAACATCGGCAGGTATGCAAAGCAGAGATGCAGATTGCGGGGGACATGCGCGCACCAGAACGATGCGACAGATTCAGCAGAATACAACGGTTCATTATCTCGTATCACCTCCACGGCCGCCTCGTAAGACGAACCCACAAGCCAAAGCAACGTTTTAACCCGGCTGGAAGTGGCGACACGAAGAAAACGTCGTGTGCTTTTGTATGAGCCGCGCGTCGCGTTTTATACCCAGAACGCAGAAAAAAAGCAAAGCATAAATGCGCATAATGTCAGCATTATCAGAAACGTTTATCGCCTGATTTTGACCGACATTGCGACGGCCTTCAAAAAAAGCTGGAAATTGGGCGAAGAAGTGACCTAAAATAGCCGTCCAGATGTTAATCCATCCATACTGATTAACACTCAGACTGCCAGTGTCAGCGACCTTCAGACTCATGGTAGAATCTTCTGTCATGACTATTCCGCACAACAGTTTGAGCTAACTAAATTCTCCTTTAGGTGAAATTAAATATGGCAAAACACCTTTTTACGTCTGAGTCCGTATCAGAAGGGCATCCTGACAAAATTGCAGACCAAATCTCTGATGCCGTGTTGGACGCTATCCTGCAACAGG
The DNA here is from genome assembly GCF_050574145.1 of Salmonella sp. GDC200615. Classification (NCBI taxonomy): domain Bacteria; kingdom Pseudomonadati; phylum Pseudomonadota; class Gammaproteobacteria; order Enterobacterales; family Enterobacteriaceae; genus Salmonella; species Salmonella sp. GDC200615. Next base: position 3,995,306 of record NZ_CP192247.1, read on the forward strand.
ATCCGAAAGCACGCGTCGCCTGTGAAACCTACGTTAAAACCGGCATGGTTTTAGTTGGCGGTGAGATCACCACCAGCGCCTGGGTCGATATCGAAGAGATTACCCGTAATACGGTGCGCGAAATTGGCTATGTGCATTCCGACATGGGCTTTGACGCCAACTCTTGCGCGGTACTGAGCGCAATTGGCAAACAGTCTCCGGATATCAACCAGGGCGTTGACCGCGCAGACCCGCTGGAACAAGGCGCGGGCGACCAGGGCCTGATGTTTGGCTACGCGACAAATGAAACCGACGTACTGATGCCTGCGCCAATCACCTACGCGCACCGTCTGGTACAGCGTCAGGCTGAAGTGCGTAAAAATGGCACCCTGCCATGGTTGCGTCCGGATGCAAAAAGCCAGGTCACTTTCCAGTATGACGACGGCAAAATCGTCGGTATCGACGCCGTGGTTCTCTCTACGCAGCACGCAGAAGATATCGACCAAAAATCGCTGCAAGAAGCGGTGATGGAAGAGATCATCAAACCCATTCTGCCGTCTGAATGGTTAAATACGTCCACTAAGTTTTTTATCAACCCAACCGGTCGTTTTGTTATCGGCGGCCCGATGGGCGATTGTGGTCTGACCGGTCGTAAGATCATTGTTGATACCTACGGCGGTATGGCGCGTCACGGCGGCGGCGCCTTCTCCGGTAAAGATCCGTCTAAAGTTGACCGTTCTGCAGCTTACGCTGCGCGTTATGTCGCGAAAAACATCGTGGCGGCAGGTCTGGCGGATCGCTGTGAAATCCAGGTCTCCTACGCTATCGGCGTAGCGGAGCCGACGTCCATCATGGTGGAAACGTTCGGTACTGAAAAAGTGCCTGCTGAACAGTTGATTCTGCTGGTGCGCGAATTCTTCGACCTGCGCCCGTACGGCTTGATTCAGATGCTGGATCTGCTGCACCCGATCTACAAAGAAACTGCGGCTTACGGCCACTTCGGTCGCGAAAACTTCCCATGGGAAAAAACCGACAAAGCGCAACTGCTGCGCGATGCTGCCGGTCTGAAATAATCGCCCGCGCCTGACGCTGTTTTTCAGCCAGGTAAACCATACCGTACTTATCAAGGCCAGCGCCCTGCTGGCCTTTATCATTGCTGATACACGCAACGTTATCAGATATTCCAGCGTGAATTTATACTGACCTTTTTGTGATGCGCAGCACAATCCACTCTCCCCTTTCGTTTCTTCGACTACACTTTTTATCATTCAGTTTCAGTCATCATGAAAGCGGTTACATTCATTTTCATTAAGAACTGACCGCCTCACTATCGGTATGCTAATTCTACGATGAAAATATTACATAATTTTTCAACTTTGTCTGAATACCAGGCGATTGATATGGTTATAAGATTATTAAAACTATTATTTTTCAGATAATTAAATAATCACCGAGATAAATAGTAGTGTAAACGATTACACCATTGTGATTAGCCTCACATCTTTTTACGGCGTACTCACCTACTCTTAACATCGATAAAATTGCTAACCCAACCGGAGGGCATAATGCCTGACAATAAAAAACAAGGGCGTTCCAACAAGGCCATGACATTTTTTGTCTGCTTTCTTGCAGCCCTGGCAGGATTACTTTTTGGCCTGGATATCGGCGTTATCGCCGGTGCTTTACCCTTCATTACCGACGAGTTTCAGATTACCGCACACACTCAGGAATGGGTGGTCAGCTCCATGATGTTTGGCGCGGCCGTCGGCGCTGTCGGCAGCGGCTGGCTCTCCTTTAAGCTGGGTCGTAAAAAAAGCCTGATGATCGGCGCTATCCTGTTCGTCGCCGGTTCGCTGTTCTCCGCTGCGGCGCCTAACGTTGAAGTCCTGATTATTTCTCGCGTGCTGCTGGGTCTGGCCGTCGGCGTCGCTTCCTACACTGCACCGTTGTACCTGTCCGAGATCGCGCCGGAAAAAATTCGCGGCAGTATGATCTCAATGTACCAACTCATGATCACCATCGGGATTCTGGGCGCTTATCTGTCAGATACCGCGTTCAGCTACAGCGGCGCATGGCGCTGGATGCTCGGCGTGATCATCATCCCGGCCATTCTGCTGCTGATCGGCGTCTTCTTCCTGCCGGACAGCCCGCGCTGGTTTGCGGCAAAACGCCGCTTCCATGATGCTGAACGCGTCCTGTTGCTCCTGCGTGACACCAGTGCGGAAGCAAAACGTGAGCTCGATGAAATTCGCGAAAGTTTGCAGGTTAAACAGAGCGGTTGGGCGCTGTTCAAAGAGAACAGCAACTTCCGCCGCGCCGTGTTTCTTGGCATTTTGTTGCAGGTCATGCAGCAATTTACCGGGATGAACGTCATCATGTATTACGCGCCGAAAATCTTCGAACTGGCGGGGTACACGAATACCACGGAGCAGATGTGGGGCACCGTTATTGTTGGTCTGACTAACGTGCTGGCAACCTTCATCGCTATCGGCCTGGTTGACCGCTGGGGCCGCAAGCCGACCCTGACGCTGGGCTTCCTGGTCATGGCGATTGGTATGGGGATTCTGGGTACGATGATGCACATCGGCATCCATTCGCCGTCTGCGCAATACTTCGCTATCGCTATGCTGCTGATGTTCATCATTGGATTTGCGATGAGCGCTGGTCCGCTGATTTGGGTACTGTGCTCCGAAATCCAGCCGCTGAAAGGCCGCGATTTCGGCATCACCTGCTCCACCGCGACCAACTGGATCGCCAATATGATCGTCGGCGCAACGTTCCTGACCATGCTGAACAATCTGGGTAACGCCAACACCTTCTGGGTCTACGCTGGCCTGAACGTGCTGTTTATCCTGCTGACCCTGTGGCTGGTGCCGGAAACCAAACACGTTTCGCTGGAACACATTGAACGTAACCTGATGAAAGGTCGTAAACTGCGCGAAATCGGCGCCCACGACTAATCCCTCCACGCTTCCTCCTGCCACAGGAGGAAGCGTTTTTCTTGCAGTCCCTCTTCCGTCGCACTATTCTCTGCCGCTATGAAAACCCCTCGTCTCCCTATCGCTATCCAGCAGACCGTGATGCGCCGTCTGCGGGAAAATCTCGCCCAGGCGAACCTCAAGCTCGATAGACATTATCCGGAGCCGAAACTGGTGTATACGCAACGCGGCACCTCGGCGGGCACCGCCTGGCTGGAGAGCTACGAAATCCGCCTCAACCCGGTGTTACTGCTGGAAAACATCGACACCTTTATAGCAGAGGTCGTGCCGCATGAACTGGCGCATCTGTTGGTGTGGAAGCACTTCGGACGCAAGGCTCCGCATGGCAAGGAATGGAAGTGGATGATGGAAAGCGTGCTGGGCGTTCCGGCCAGACGTACTCATCAATTTGCGCTGCAATCCGTACGGCGCAACACCTTTCCCTACCATTGCCAATGCCAGCAACATCAACTCACCGTCCGCCGTCATAATCGGGTAGTACGCGGCGAAGCGGTTTATCGTTGCGTTCACTGCGGCGAACCACTGGTCGCCGGGTAGTTTCCCGAAACGTCCGGGAACTTTCCTGAGCGGACTGATTGCATACAGACACAACTTTCGTTACGTTGCGGGCTCGTTTTGCTATGGAGTGTGCAATGTACCGTAATTTTTCTTTTGCCGCTGCGTTGCTGGCCGCAGCGTTTTCAGGCCAGGCCCTGGCCGATGGCATTAACAATTTTTCTCAGGCCAAAGCGGCGAGCGTCAAAGTCAATGCCGACGCGCCCGGCAGCTTTTACTGCGGGTGCAAAATCCGCTGGCAGGGTAAAAAAGGCGTCGTAGACCTGGAGTCCTGCGGCTATAAGGTGCGTAAAAACGAGAATCGCGCCAGACGCATTGAGTGGGAGCACGTTGTCCCCGCCTGGCAATTCGGTCATCAGCGCCAGTGCTGGCAGGACGGCGGGCGAAAAAACTGCGCTAAAGACCCGGTCTACCGCAAAATGGAAAGCGATATGCATAACCTGCAACCCGCGATTGGCGAAGTGAATGGCGATCGCGGCAACTTTATGTATAGCCAGTGGAACGGCGGCGAAGGTCAGTACGGGCAGTGCGCCATGAAAGTAGATTTCAAAGCGAAGCTCGCCGAGCCGCCCGCCCGCGCCCGTGGCGCAATCGCCCGCACTTATTTTTATATGCGCGACCAATACCAACTGAAACTTTCCCGCCAACAAACGCAGCTTTTTAACGTCTGGGATAAGCAGTACCCCGTTACCGCCTGGGAGTGCGAGCGCGATGCGCGTATCGCGAAGGTCCAGGGTAATCATAATCCCTATGTGCAACGCGCTTGCCAGGCGCGAAAGAGCTAACCTACACTAGCGGGATTCTTGTTAACCCATGCCCTGGATAGCCAAACGCCGGGGCCATGACGCGGATTTTTTTATTATGCGTATTCCCCGCATTTATCACCCTGAATTGTTGACGTCCGGTACGCAGATTTCGTTATGCGAAGATGCGGCCAACCATATTGGTCGTGTACTGCGCATGGGAGCGGGACAAGCGTTACAGCTGTTTGACGGCAGTAATCAGGTATTCGATGCTGAAATCATTAGCGCCAGTAAGAAAAGCGTTGAAGTGCAAGTGATGAAAGGCGAAATCGACGATCGTGAATCGCCGCTACATATCCATCTGGGCCAGGTGATGTCGCGCGGTGAAAAAATGGAATTTACTATCCAGAAATCGATCGAACTAGGTGTAAGCCTCATTACGCCACTGTTCTCTGAGCGCTGCGGCGTTAAACTGGATAATGAACGTCTGAACAAAAAGCGCCAGCAGTGGCAAAAGATCGCCATCGCCGCCTGCGAACAATGCGGGCGTAACCGGGTGCCGGAAATTCGCCCGCCGATGGCGCTGGAAGCCTGGTGCGCCGAGCAAGATTCCGGGCTGAAGCTCAATCTTCATCCGCGCGCCCATGCCAGCATCAACACTCTGCCGCTGCCGGTTGAACGCGTCCGACTGCTGATCGGCCCGGAAGGCGGGCTGTCGGCGGACGAAATCGCGATGACCGCGCGCTATCAGTTTACTGATATTCTGTTAGGACCTCGCGTTCTGCGTACTGAGACAACCGCGCTCACCGCCATTACCGCGCTACAGGTGCGTTTTGGCGACTTAGGATGAAGCGTTAACGGAGAAAATAATGATCAAGCTCGGCATCGTGATGGACCCCATCGCACACATCAACATCAAGAAAGACACCAGTTTCGCTATGCTGCTGGAAGCCCAACGTCGTGGTTATGAACTTCATTATATGGAGATGGCCGACCTTTATCTGATTAACGGCGAAGCCCGCGCCCGCACGCGAACGTTGAGCGTGGAGCAAAATTACGATAAATGGTACGAGTTCGGCAGCGAGCAGGAGATTAAACTCGCCGATCTGGACGTCATTTTGATGCGCAAAGATCCGCCGTTTGATACCGAGTTTATTTATGCGACCTATATTCTGGAACGCGCTGAAGAAGAAGGGACGCTGATCGTCAACAAACCGCAAAGCCTGCGCGACTGTAATGAAAAACTGTATACTGCCTGGTTTGCCGATCTGACGCCGGAAACGCTGGTAACGCGCAATAAAGCGCAGCTCAAAGCGTTTTGGGAAAAGCACGGCGATATCATTATGAAACCGCTGGACGGTATGGGCGGCGCGTCCATTTTCCGCGTTAAGGAAGGCGATCCTAACATAGGCGTTATTGCCGAAACGCTGACCGAGCTGGGCAACCGCTACTGCATGGCACAGAACTATTTGCCCGCGATCAAAGATGGCGATAAGCGCGTCCTGGTCGTCGACGGCGAGCCGGTGCCTTACTGCCTGGCGCGTATTCCGCAGGGCGGCGAAACCCGCGGCAACCTGGCGGCTGGTGGTCGCGGCGAACCCCGTCCGTTGAGCGAAAGCGACTGGGAAATCGCCCGCCGCGTTGGGCCAACGCTTAAAGCCAAAGGGCTTATTTTCGTCGGTCTGGATATTATCGGCGACCGCTTAACGGAAATTAACGTGACCAGCCCAACCTGCGTGCGTGAAATTGAAGCGGAATACCCGATCTCTATCACCGGGATGTTGATGGACGCCATCGAAGCGCGTCTGGCGAAGTAAAGGTTTATTGCCCGGTGGCGTGCGCTTACCGGGCCTGAGCAATCACGCCGCCCCGGTCGGATAAGGCGGCGCATCAGCATCGCCATCCGGCAGTCTATTGCCCGATAAGGCCACCGTCCTTTGGCAAAAGACGGCTTATATGAGTGACAACCGTCCGCTTTCCCCACATACTGAACACTGTCGTTTTTTTGAACCAGGAAACAGAACCTCTGACAATGAATTTACAGCATCACTTTCTTATTGCCATGCCTGCGCTCCAGGACCCGATTTTCCGCCGTTCCGTGGTGTATATTTGCGAGCACAACCAGGACGGCGCTATGGGGATTATTGTTAATAAGCCTTTGGAAAATCTGCAAATTGAAGGGATTCTGGAAAAACTAAAAATTACGCCGGAACCGCGCGATTCGTCAATTCGTCTTGATAAAGCCGTGATGCTCGGCGGCCCGCTGGCGGAAGATCGCGGATTTATTCTCCATACTCCGCCGTCACGTTTCGCCTCCAGCATTCGTATCTCAGACAATACCGTGATTACCACCTCCCGCGATGTGCTGGAAACGTTAGGTACCCAACAACAGCCTTCCGATGTACTGGTCGCGCTGGGCTACGCCTCCTGGGATAAAGGCCAGCTTGAACAAGAGCTGCTTGATAACGCCTGGCTTACCGCGCCCGCCGATCTCAATATTTTGTTCAAAACACCCATTGCCGAGCGCTGGCGCGAAGCGGCAAAACTTATTGGCATTGATATTCTGACCATGCCTGGCGTTGCGGGGCACGCCTGATGAGCGACACCTTACTGGCCTTTGACTTCGGCACAAAAAGCATCGGCGTTGCAATAGGACAATGCATTACCGGCACCGCCCGTCCGCTTCCGGCAATCAAAGCACAGGACGGCACGCCCGACTGGATGCTCATTGAACGTTTGCTGAAAGAGTGGCAGCCGGACGAAATTATTGTCGGGCTACCGCTCAATATGGATGGCACTGAACAGCCGCTGACGGCGCGCGCACGTAAATTCGCCAACCGTATTCATGGGCGTTTCGGGGTAACTGTCACGCTGCACGATGAACGACTCAGCACCGTTGAAGCACGCTCCGGTCTGTTTGAACGAGGTGGGTATCGCGCACTGAACAAAGGCAAAGTGGACTCGGCCTCCGCCGTGATTATCCTCGAAAGCTATTTTGAACAGGGGTATTAAAGCCGTTTTTGTCAGCAGGCGGATAACGCGGTCACGGTTGCCAGGCTTACTGGGCAATAAGCTGGTTTAATGCCTTCAACGCCTGTAAACGCGCAGCCGCCTCCGCCTCATCAATCCGCCACATTCCCGCAAAGGCCAGCGCTGCGGCGTGCTTGCCTAGCGGTTGCGCCATAGAAACTTCACCATCAGCGTGATGCCACAGCACGTATCCCCGCTGGCGCTGCTGCGCCACATGCGGCGCCAGATTACGCCATTGCTCCGGAGTAAAACGCTGCATTAGCGCCTCATCGCTTTCTGCCGCCAGTAACGCCACTCCTGTTACCGACTGCCAGGCCGGGCACATGCGAAACCCCGCCAGCGCCTGACTTCCCTGCGAACCCGGCGTAGAGTGATAAATATAGATAATCTGGTCTTCCCATAGCACGCCTAATGCCACCACGATGTCTTTGGGCGCATGGCGTTCAAGGATAGGCAACGCATGGGAGAACAGCGCTGAACCACGAATCGCCTGCGCCGCCAAAGCATGAATGCCTGGCCCGGGTAAATAGCGTCGGTGCTCATCCTGCATCGTGAGTCCAATAGAGGCCATCGTCATTAACAGGCGATTAACGCGCGTGGTATTAATATCCATCAGCCGGGCAAGCTCGCGACATCCGATAGCACGGTCGCTGGAGACCAGATATTGCAGACAGCGAATGCCATCTATCAGGCTTTGATTCGGTTGTGATGACATCGTTAAATGGCTTCGCTGTGGTTTTAACAAAGCTGCGATTTTAACGCCGGTTCGCCAGGATACAAGCCTGCATGCCGTTCAATCCACCGCGCCAGTCAACACTTTACAACCCCCCTACGCCGCCATCTTCGCTACAGTCGTCCCTGCGCCTGACGCCATTGCGCGCTCTGGGCGAATGTCATCATCCCCTGCTGCTGCCCGGTTTGTATCACGTGGGCCAACTGATGGAGTTTGCCTTCACGGATCAAATTCCCTGTGGCTGGCGTATTAATCAGTAATTCAAACAACGCCACGCGCCCATCCTGTCTGTCGACCTCCAGTTTTTGTGATAGTACGGCGCGCAGACTACCCGCCAGTTGGCTGCGTACCGGTTCTTTTTCCTGCGCCGGAAAACTATCCACTAATCTTTCCACCGCCTGCGCCGCACCGCGAGTATGCAGGGTTGCCAGTACCAGATGCCCCGTTTCCGCCGCCGTCAGCGCCAGGCGAATGGTCTCGCTGTCACGCAGCTCTCCCAGTAAAATGACATCGGGATCTTCACGTAACGCCGCGCGCAGCCCGGCGGCAAAAGTGGCGCAATGCTGGCCGATTTCCCGCTGCTGTATCAGGCAACGCTTGCTGGTGTAACGGTACTCAATAGGATCTTCCAGCGTCAGGATGTGTTTATCGGCATGTTGATTAAGATGTCCCACCATCGCCGCCAGCGTAGTGGATTTCCCGCAGCCAGTAGCGCCAGTGACCAGAATCAGTCCGTTCTCGCTGGCAAGCAGTGCGGGTACTATCGGCGGCGTCTGGATTTCCGCCAGATCAGGACAACGCTCGGGCAATAGCCGTAGCGCCAGCGACGTTCCCTGTTGATGTGTGAACGCACTGGCGCGCAGGCGCCGCGTGCCAGACAGCGAGACGGCGAAATCAAGCTGGCCGTGCGTTCGCCACTGATATTGTTGCGCATCATTAAGCCAATCAAGCAGAAGCCTGTCGACATCAGGCGCGGTAAAAGGCGCGTTCTCCATGCGTCCTTGTTTGCGCCATCGCGCAGGCCAGGCGTTACACAGGTGTAGATCCGAGACGTTATGCTTTACACTAAGCGTCACAATTTCTTCCATATTCATATAAACATCCTCGGAAAATGAACGATATCGCGCATAACCTGGCATACATCCGGGACAAAATCTCCGCCGCGGCGACGCGTTGCGGCCGCTCTTCAGAAGAAGTTACGTTGCTTGCAGTGAGTAAAACCAAACCTGCGAGCGACATCGCAGAAGCCATTGCCGCCGGACAACGGGCATTTGGTGAAAATTATGTACAAGAGGGGGTGGAAAAAATCCGCCACTTTCAGGAAGCGAAAGTGGAAGGCCTGCACTGGCACTTTATTGGCCCTTTACAGTCCAACAAAAGTCGGCTGGTGGCCGAGCATTTTGACTGGTGTCATACCATCGATCGCCTGCGTATCGCCTCACGGCTGAGCGAACAGCGTCCGGATAATCTGCCGGCGCTAAATGTTCTGATCCAAATTAATATCAGCGATGAAAACAGCAAATCAGGCATTCCGCTGGCGGAACTGGATGAGCTGGCCGCTGCGGTGGCTACACTGCCGCGTCTGCGGCTTCGCGGACTGATGGCGATCCCGGCGCCAGAGTCAGATTATGTAAGGCAGTTTGAAGTCGCACGTCAAATGGCTGTAGCATTTGCCGGGCTGAAAGCGCGCTACCCTGACGTTGATACCCTATCTCTGGGTATGAGCGACGATATGGAAGCCGCGATTGCGGCAGGTAGCACAATGGTGCGCATCGGCACCGCTATCTTTGGTGCTCGTGATTACACAAAAAATTAAGGAAAACTGAGGAACGCCATGAATACGTTGACCTTCCTGCTCTCAACGGTAATTGAGCTGTATACCATGGTGCTATTATTGCGCGTGTGGATGCAGTGGGCCCGCTGTGACTTTTACAACCCTTTCTCCCAGTTCGTGGTGAAAATTACGCAGCCCATCATCGGACCGCTGCGTCGTATTATCCCGCCAATGGGGCCGATTGACAGCGCTTCCCTGCTAGTGGCGTTTATTCTTAGCGTTATTAAGGCGATAGTGCTGTTTAAGGTCATTACGTTTCAGGCGATTATCTGGATTGCCGCAGTGCTTATCTTGCTTAAAACAATCGGCCTGCTGATCTTCTGGGTGCTGCTGGTCATGGCTATCATGAGCTGGGTGAGCCAGGGTCGTAGCCCGATTGAATATGTATTGATTCAGCTTGCCGAGCCGCTGCTCAGCCCGATTCGCCGTATACTGCCTGCGATGGGCGGCATCGACTTCTCGCCGATGGTTCTGGTGCTGCTGCTGTATGTCGTTAATATGGGGATCGCTGAAGTCTTACAAGCGACAGGCAACATGTTGCTGCCGGGGCTGTGGATGGCGCTATGAGTGCTGTGACTCGCTGCGAAGACGGTCTGGTGTTACGGCTTTATATTCAGCCGAAAGCCAGCCGCGACAGTATTGTGGGCTTACATGGCGACGAGGTGAAAGTCGCCATTACTGCCCCACCGGTTGACGGTCAGGCAAACAGCCATCTGACCAAGTTTCTTGGTAAACAGTTTCGCGTGGCGAAAAGTCAGATCGTCATCGAAAAAGGCGAGCTGGGCCGTCACAAACAGGTAAAAATTATTCACCCGCAACAGATCCCGCCGGAAATTGCGGCGTTAACTGAGTAGGTATTCCATGCAAAAAGTTGTTCTCGCAACCGGCAACGCCGGTAAAGTGCGCGAGCTCGCGTCGCTGTTAAGCGATTTTGGGCTTGATGTGGTAGCGCAAACGGAACTGGGCGTCGATTCCGCGGAAGAAACCGGCCTGACGTTTATTGAAAACGCGATTCTCAAAGCGCGCCATGCCGCCAAAATGACCGGCCTGCCCGCCATTGCCGATGACTCCGGTCTGGCCGTTGACGTTTTAGGCGGCGCGCCGGGTATCTATTCCGCGCGCTATTCTGGCGAAAACGCGACAGATCAGCAAAATCTGGAAAAACTGCTGCATACTCTACGGGATGTTCCGGACGACAAACGCCAGGCGCGATTCCATTGTGTACTGGTTTATTTGCGTCATGCGGAAGATCCCACACCGATAGTCTGTCACGGTAGCTGGCCTGGCGTCATTACTCGCCAGGCGGCCGGAAATGGCGGATTTGGCTATGATCCCATTTTCTTCGTACCGTCTGAAGGCAAAACCGCCGCAGAACTGACCCGTGAAGAAAAAAGCGCGATTTCCCACCGTGGACAAGCGCTCAAGCTGCTGCTGGATGCGTTACGCAATGGCTAAACTACCGCCGCTCAGTCTTTATATTCATATTCCCTGGTGTGTACAAAAATGTCCATATTGCGACTTCAATTCCCATGCGTTGAAGGGCGAGGTGCCACATGACGACTACGTCCAGCATCTGTTAAACGATCTGGATGCCGACGTCGCTTGGGCGCAAGGGCGTGAAGTAAAGACCATTTTTATTGGCGGCGGTACGCCAAGCCTGCTTTCCGGGCCGGCGATGCAAACGCTGCTGGACGGCGTGCGTGCGCGCCTGAATCTGGCGGCGGATGCGGAAATTACTATGGAAGCGAACCCCGGCACGGTCGAAGCCGACCGCTTCATCGACTATCAGCGCGCCGGCGTAAACCGGATCTCCATTGGCGTGCAGAGCTTTAGTGAGCCTAAGCTGAAACGTCTTGGCCGTATTCACGGTCCACAAGAGGCGATGCGGGCAGCAAGACTGGCAAATGGGCTTGGGCTACGCAGCTTTAACCTCGACTTGATGCATGGATTGCCGGACCAAACGCTGGAAGAGGCGCTGAATGATTTGCGACAGGCAATTGCGCTTAATCCGCCGCATCTCTCATGGTATCAATTGACGATTGAACCCAACACTCTGTTCGGTTCGCGTCCGCCGGTTTTACCGGACGATGACGCTCTGTGGGATATCTTTGAGCAGGGCCACCAGTTATTAACCGCCGCGGGCTATCAGCAATACGAAACGTCGGCCTATGCCAAACCCGGTTATCAGTGCCAGCATAATCTGAACTACTGGCGCTTTGGCGACTATCTGGGGATTGGCTGCGGCGCCCACGGTAAAGTCACCTTCCCGGGCGGCAGGATCCTGCGCACCACCAAAACCCGTCACCCACGCGGTTATATGCAGGGACGTTACCTGGAAAGCCAGCGTGACGTGAGTGATGACGATAAACCCTTTGAGTTCTTTATGAACCGTTTTCGGTTGCTGGAGCGCGCGCCTCGCGCCGAATTTGTCGACTATACCGGGCTTACGGAAGCGGTTATTCGTCAGCCAATCGACGAGGCTATTGCCCAGGGCTACCTGACCGAATGCGAGCAATACTGGCAGATTACCCGGCACGGTAAACTGTTTTTAAACTCTCTTCTTGAGTTGTTTCTCGCGGAATAACAAGGATAAGCCTGTCGCGCCAGCGGGTAAAATACCTGATGGCGCGACGCTTACCGACCTGTGGCGGTTAATGCGCCGCCGGCAAGCGCATTATTTAATAACTCCTTTACGACGCAAATCGTCCGTATCTTTTTTCCAGCGCTCGTAACCGTCATTAATATCCATAATTTTCACACGGATATCACTCTGTTGCATCTGAAGTTTCTGTACCGCTATATTCAGCGGATATTGTCCTTTCTCTAACGTTATCCAGTCATTCTGCGCTTTTCGACGCAGCTCTTCTGATTTCAAAAATACCTGCCGCCGTTGCTCGTGTATGTCTAAATCTCTTTTCTGCTGAATAGCCGCTTCATTGCACGGCTCACTCTGCTTACGGCACGCGTCTAATGCCGGTTGATAGACCTCTTTTTCGTATTTCTCGGCATATACGCTGCTATCGTTGGCTTTTACATAATCATCGCGCTCTTTTAACGTCTTTTTAAACGCCTCAGCGCGGGTCAACGGTTTCCCATCAGCGCCTTTTCCCCAATACGCGTCCGCTTCTTTTTTAGCTACCGCTATTTTCTTATCCAGGGCAGAGAGTTGTTCTTCAAGACCGGGGATCGACGCTTTCTGCGCACGCCAGGAGGCTTCAATGTTGCCAAACCGATAGTTAAAATCATCGCTGTTGACGATCAGGTATTTATCATTCGTTTTAATGTCGTCAATAGCCCGGCCCTGATCGCTGGCTGCCATTTGTAATGAGTAATAGTTCACCGTCCAGCCAGAGGCTGGCGTCCCTTTACTGGTTAACATGGCAGAAAATTTAACGGGACGATCTTTGGTCCAGGTTTTTTCAACAAAATAATAATCCGCCGCCATACCAACGCCGGTATACATATCTTCACGGGAAGAAATATCCCCTTCGGCAGACCAGGTGGCCTGATTGCCCGTCGAATCAAGATTTTTTAAGGTAATGGAGTCCAGTTTAAGTATGCCGTGGTACTGCTTACTAAACTGTTCTTTTAAGATGTTATCGGAGGGTTGAGCAACCTCTGCCCAACTATAGCCTGAAATCAGGGCAAACAGCGCTGCGCCAGCAATCCATTGTCGAACCACTTGTGGACCTCCCGTCCAGAGACATGACGCCCACAATTATCATAACCATGATGATAATTAGCAAGATAATAGTGTTGGTTGTGCGAGAGGTCTTCCAAAAATAGCCCCGGCCTTCCGACCGGGGCATTATCATTAATACTGATTGAACATCGTCTGGATCTGTTTTGGATCTTTAGTCTGGGTTAACGCCAGTTGCAGTAAGACACGCGCTTTTTGCGGGTTCAGCGTGCCGGAAGCGACAAAGCCGTATTTTGCATCGTCAACTTCCGCATCCTGCGTGGTTGCGCCAGTCGGCACACGTGAAGAACGCACCACTACCGTACCGTTGTGCGCGGCGGTCGCCAGGGTATCAAAGACCGTTTTATACAGGTTGCCGTTACCCACGCCTGCGCTCACGATCCCGTCATAACCCGCGTCTACCAGCGCTTTTGCCGGCAGATCGGACGCATTCGCATAGTTATAAACGATACCGACTTTCGGCAACGCGGTCAGCTTCGACACGTCGAACGGGGTGGAGGTGGTATGTTTACGCTCTGGCGTACGCTGGTAGTCAATTTTACCGTTGTGGATATAACCCAGCGGGCCGTAGTTAACCGCTTTAAACGTCGCCACGTCAGTCGTATTGGTCTTAGTGACGTCGCGTCCGTCCATGACGGTATCATTCATTACCACCAGCACGCCGCGGTTGGCAGACTGTTTATCAGCCGCTGTTACTACCGCATTATAGAGGTTGAACGGGCCATCTGCGCTCATTGACGTGGAGGGACGCATCGCGCCGACCAGTACCACCGGTTTATTGCATTTCACGGTCAGATCGAGGAAATAAGCGGTCTCTTCCATCGTATCAGTACCGTGGGTGATCACGAAACCGTCGGTGCTGTCGCACTCGGTATTGATTTTTTTCGCCAGCGTGAGCCAGACTTCATCGTTCATATCCTGCGAGCCAATGTTAACGACCTGCTCGCCTTTCACTATCGCAATGTCCTTCAATTGAGGAACGGCATCCACCAGATTTTCGACACCGACTTTACCTGCCGTATAATTTGATTTTGTTGCTGAATCACCGCCGCCAGCGATCGTTCCGCCGGTCGCTAAGATGGTGATATTCGGTAAAGCGAACGCTGCGCCGCTGAAACCCATTACCAGAGCAGCTAATGCCGTTTTCCTGAAAAACTCCATGTTATATCTCCAGTTATGTCAACTGGTCGCATTATCTCTATATTGCAGACGAATAATGTGACGCCATACGATTAACCAGCGATATATATCCGACAGAGAGTATTTTTTAGAGATGGATAACAAAATGCAGGAAAAAACAGAATAAAAAGGCGCAGATACGATCTGCGCCATTGTTTAAAAAGGAAAGATTACTTCAGGCTGCCAACCAGCGCTTTGCGGCTATCTTCTAAGGTCACTACGCGGCTACAGACATCTTTGCCAAACTGCTGGAAATCTTTCTCCTGGTTTTTCCATTCGTTCTGGATAGCGGTTTGCAAACCACCGAGGCTGCCCATCACACCCTGTAAAGGATTGCCGCCGCCTTTAAGCACTACTTTGGCGCCCATTTCGTTAATGCTGTCCTGCAAAATACCGCCCATCGCCTGATTCACCAACTGCTGACCGTCGGCACGCACCTGGTCGATAGCCTTATAGTGGAACGTCAGGCCGTCCGTACGATGTTCAATAATGCGGTTCATTTGCGCTTTTAATTGCGCATCAAGCTTCGTCAGACGGCTACGCATGTTGCTGCTTTCGCCCACCTCTTTAGCGATGATTTTATCCAGCGCCACGCGGCCTTTTTCGACGCGCGATCGGGCGCCCTCATCAATCCACGGCAGCGCGCTTCGCAGTTCCGCCTGGTAATCTTTCGCTTGCTCGCGTTGCGCGGCGCTAAGGGTGTACTGCTTACCGTTGTACATCACATTGCCGTCCGGCGTGATCACCAGGTTGCCGTTTTCACCTTTCACCTGCACCGTTTGTGGACTCAGGATCACATCGTCACGCGGCGTGACGCTGCATTTGTAATCTGCATGAGCGGCCATCGCCGTAAACGTTAGCACTGCCGCCAACAGCGTTTTGCGCATCATAACTTTCCCTCAAGACAAAGCGGGCCGGCATTTGCCGACCCTGTACTTATTAGTCCCACCAAACGTCGAAAAGTTCGCTGGTTCGGACTTCTTCAAGGTTGCGCGCTTCCAGCCACTTACGCACAATCGCCTGATGTTCTTCGGTACATTTACCGATTTCCTGCATACAAATCAGCCCTTCCCAGGCCAGGTAGCCGCTGCCGTCAAACGCCAGTTTATTAGGCTCAATAACGTCATTAATAAAGTCATCGACAGTCTTATCGACCTGCTCTTCAGATGTACCTTCCGGAAAACGCCATGCCACCGAAAATCCTAATTCCTGGAATTCGTCAATGTGCATTTTTTTACGCAGACGACGACTACGGTTCTTTGCCATTATTTCACCCTCTCGAACATTAAGTCCCATACGCCATGACCAAGACGATGGCCACGTTGTTCAAATTTCGTTACCGGGCGCGATTCCGGGCGCGGTACATAATCATTGCTCTCTGACAGATTTTTGTACCCGTCGATAGAAGACATGACTTCAAGCATGTGTTCCGCATACGCTTCCCAATCGGTCGCCATATGGAAAACGCCGCCCAATTTCAGCTTGCTCAATACCAGTTCAGCAAACGGCACCTGAACGATACGGCGTTTATTATGACGCGCTTTATGCCACGGGTCAGGGAAAAAGAGCTGAACCATCGATAAAGAATTGTCAGGAATCATTTTATGCAACACTTCTACCGCGTCGTGGCACATGACGCGCAGGTTTTCAACGCCCTCTTCATGAGCGGATGCCAGACACGCGCCGACACCGGGTGAATGCACTTCAATGCCGAGGAAATTCTGCTCCGGGCGCGCTTTCGCCATCGCCACGAGAGACGCCCCCATGCCAAAACCAATCTCCAGCGTCACCGGCGCTTCGCGACCAAACAACGTGGCGAAATCTACCGGCGCTTCGCTGAACTCGACGCCCATCACCGGCCAGTAGTTTTCCAGCGCGTGTTCTTGCCCCTTTGTCAGTCGCCCCTGGCGACGAACAAAACTACGAATACGGCGCAGCGGGCGACCGTTTTCATCAAATTCCGGTGAAATGACGTCGTTTTTCATAAAAGTGTAGTCTGCTGTGTTTGAGTTCTGAAAACGGGCATTATCCAAAGTTAGTTGCCGGATGCAAGCATGAAGCGCACTGCGGAAAGTTCCGGTTTACACCCTGCGGCCTCTGTGCTGCAATCTTGCCCCCGGCAATAATGAATGAGTTTCCATGCAAGCGTCTCAATTTTCAGCCCAGGTTCTGGACTGGTACGACAAATACGGGCGGAAAACGCTGCCCTGGCAAATTAACAAGACGCCTTACAAAGTATGGCTCTCGGAAGTCATGTTGCAACAAACGCAGGTGACGACGGTGATTCCTTACTTTGAGCGATTTATGGCGCGCTTTCCGACGGTAACGGATTTAGCGAATGCGCCGCTGGATGAAGTACTCCATTTATGGACCGGGCTCGGCTATTACGCCCGCGCACGTAATTTGCATAAAGCGGCGCAACAGGTGGCGACGCTTCACGGTGGAGAATTCCCGCAAACTTTTGCCGAAATCGCCGCGCTCCCCGGCGTCGGACGTTCAACCGCCGGCGCAATTCTCTCCCTCGCGTTAGGTAAACATTATCCGATTCTTGATGGAAACGTTAAACGTGTGCTGGCTCGCTGTTATGCTGTTAGCGGCTGGCCTGGAAAAAAAGAGGTGGAGAATACGCTGTGGACGTTGAGCGAGCAAGTGACGCCCGCACGCGGCGTGGAGCGTTTTAATCAGGCGATGATGGATCTGGGCGCGATGGTTTGTACGCGTTCAAAGCCAAAGTGCACCCTGTGTCCGCTGCAAAACGGTTGTATCGCCGCTGCGCATGAAAGCTGGTCATGCTATCCGGGTAAGAAACCGAAACAGACGTTGCCGGAGCGGACGGGTTACTTTTTATTGTTACAGCATAATCAGGAGATTTTCCTGGCGCAGCGCCCTCCCAGCGGTTTATGGGGCGGACTCTACTGCTTTCCGCAGTTCGCCAGCGAAGATGAATTACGTGAATGGCTGGCGCAACGGCATGTTAACGCTGATAATTTGACCCAGCTTAACGCGTTTCGCCACACATTTAGCCATTTCCACCTGGATATTGTGCCTATGTGGCTTCCCGTGTCGTCACTGGACGCCTGCATGGATGAAGGCAGCGCGCTCTGGTATAACTTAGCGCAACCGCCGTCAGTCGGACTGGCGGCCCCCGTGGAGCGCTTGTTACAGCAGTTACGTACCGGAGCGCCAGTTTAACGCCCCGGTCGATGAAGAGGATGACTTATGAGCAGAACGATTTTTTGTACTTACCTGCAACGCGACGCTGAAGGGCAAGATTTTCAGCTCTACCCTGGCGAACTGGGAAAACGTATCTATAACGAGATCTCTAAGGACGCGTGGGCGCAGTGGCAGCATAAGCAGACCATGTTGATTAACGAGAAAAAGCTCAACATGATGAACGCCGAGCACCGTAAGCTGCTGGAACAGGAGATGGTGAGCTTCCTGTTCGAAGGCAAAGACGTTCATATCGAAGGTTATACGCCGGAAGATAAAAAATAGGCCCGTTGCTGAATGACGCTGCGCTTATTCGGCCTGTGAGTTATGCCGGATAAGCCCTTAGCGCCGCTGCCCGGCAACATGGCATAACGACAACACAACATGCACTCCCGGAATGATGAAAAAATTACTCGCGCTTGCTGTTATTGCGCCGTTGCTCATCTCCTGCTCCAGTTCGACCAAAAAAGGCGAGACGTATAATGAAGCCTGGGTCAAGGATACCAACGGCTTTGATATTTTGATGGGGCAATTTGCCAACAATATTGAAAATCTGTGGGGATATAAGGAAGTCCTGATTGCCGGGCCGAAAGACTACGTCAAATATACCGATCAGTTCCAGACCCGTAGCCACATCAACTTTGATGATGGGACCATTACCGTTGAAACCATCGCCGGGACGGAACCTACCGCACATCTGCGCCGGGCTATTATTAAAACGTTGCTCATGGGGGACGACCCAACCTCCGTCGATCTTTACTCCGATGTCGATGACATAAAAATTTCTAAAGAACCCTTCCTGTATGGTCAGGTCCTCGACAATACCGGCCAGCCTATTCGCTGGGAAGGCCGCGCCACGACATTCGCGGATTACTTGCTGAAAACGCGGCTCAAAAGCCGCAGTAACGGCCTGCGTATTATTTACAGCGTCACCATTAATCTGGTGCCGAACCACCTTGATAAACGCGCGCATAAATACATTGGCATGGTACGCCAGGCCTCCCGTAAATACGGCGTTGACGAGTCGCTGATTCTGGCGATTATGCAAACGGAGTCCTCGTTTAACCCGTATGCGGTCAGCCACGCGGATGCGCTGGGCCTGATGCAGGTGGTGCAACACAGCGCCGGGAAAGATGTTTTCCGTTCTCAGGGTAAGTCCGGCACGCCAAGCCGTAACTTCCTGTTCGACCCCGCCAGCAATATCGATACCGGCACAGCGTATCTGGCGATGTTGAATAATGTCTATCTGAGCGGTATCGAGAATCCGACGTCGCGGCGCTATGCGGTCATTACTGCCTATAATGGCGGCGCAGGCAGCGTATTACGCGTATTCTCGAACGATAAGATTCAGGCCGCGAATATGATTAACCGCATGTCGCCGGGGGATGTGTACCAGATATTAACCACCCGACATCCATCTGCGGAGTCGCGCCGCTATCTGTATAAGGTGAATTCCGCCCAGCGATCGTATCGCCGCCGATAAACCATCGCATCCCGCCTCTGGCCAGCAAATGACAGAGGCGGGAAAGGCAAAAGTGTTAACTCCGTCACCCTTTTGCTTTGCAATCAGAAATTGTTTGCAAATATTTGTCACAGGTAACAAAAAAAGCCCGCCTCTCATTGATAGAATCACACCAAATCACAACGGCAAATGTGCCTTTTAAAACATTCATCCGCTCTCAGGTGTGAGGAAATTAACATGAATCTTAAGCTGCAGCTTAAAATACTCTCTTTTCTGCAGTTCTGTCTGTGGGGAAGCTGGCTCACTACCCTGGGCTCGTATATGTTCGTCACCTTAAAATTTGACGGCGCATCTATTGGCGCAGTTTATAGTTCACTGGGGATTGCCGCCGTCTTTATGCCGACCTTGTTAGGCATTGTGGCTGACAAATGGCTGAGCGCGAAATGGGTCTATGCCCTGTGTCATGTCGTCGGCGCCATCACGCTATTCATGGCCGCGGAAGTCACTACGCCTGGGGCGATGTTCTTTGTGATCCTGCTTAACTCGTTGGCCTATATGCCGACGTTGGGCTTGATCAATACCATATCGTATTACCGCCTGCAGTCTGCCGGCATGGATATCGTGACTGACTTCCCGCCTATCCGTATCTGGGGCACCATTGGCTTTATTCTGGCGATGTGGGGCGTGAGTTTCTCCGGTTTCGAGCTGAGCCATATGCAGCTTTATATCGGCGCGACGCTTTCCGTTCTGCTGGTACTGTTTACCTTTACCCTGCCGCACATTCCGGTGGCGAACCAACAGAAAAACCAGAGCTGGACATCAATGCTGGGCCTTGACGCTTTTGCGCTGTTTAAAAATAAGCGGATGGCGATTTTCTTCATCTTCTCCATGATGCTGGGCGCGGAACTGCAGATCACCAACATGTTTGGCAACACCTTCCTGCATAGCTTTGATAAAGATCCGCTATTCGCCAGTAGCTTTATCGTGCAGCACGCCTCGGTGATGATGTCGATTTCGCAGATTTCTGAGACGTTATTCATCCTGACCATTCCGTTCTTCCTGAGCCGTTATGGTATTAAGAACGTTATGCTTATCAGTATTGTGGCGTGGATGCTGCGTTTCGGCCTGTTCGCTTATGGCGACCCGACGCCGTTCGGTACCGTTCTGCTGGTACTGTCGATGATTGTGTACGGCTGCGCCTTCGACTTCTTCAACATTTCTGGCTCGGTGTTTGTCGAAAAAGAAGTACGCCCGGAAATCCGCGCCAGCGCGCAGGGGATGTTCCTGATGATGACCAATGGCTTCGGCTGTATCCTGGGCGGCATTGTGAGCGGTAAAGTGGTGGAGTATTACACTCAAAACGGCATTACCGACTGGCAGACCGTGTGGCTCATCTTCGCAGGCTACTCGCTGGTGCTGGCCTTCGCGTTCGTAGCCTTGTTCAAATACAAACACGTTCGCGTTCCGGCAAGTTCGCAACCCGTTGCACATTAATCCTTGCCCTGTTTCGCAGGCCGGATAAGGTGTAAATGCCTTATCCGGCCTGCAGGCAACGTTACTTTAAAACATATCCGTACAAGCGTTGAATTCCATCGGCATCGGTCTCGCTATATACCCCCTGCAATTCCGGCGAAAAACCGGGCAACAGATTGATGCCCTCTTCCAGCGCCAAAAAATAACGCTGCGCCGCGCCGCCCCAAATCTCCCCGGGCACCACGCACAGTACGCCCGGCGGGTATGGCAATGCCCCCTCGGCAGCAATACGCCCGCCCGCCTCGCTGATACGCACCAGTTCTACATCGCCGCGAATAAAGGCGCTGTTGGCGTCCTGTGGGTTCATCGCCACATGCGGCAGGCTTTCTTTGCGGAACATCGCTTTTTGCAGATCCTTAACGTCAAAGCTAACGTACAGATTGTGCATCTCCTGACATAGCTCACGCAGGGTGTAATCGCGGTAGCGCACCGGGTATTTCTGAAAAACCGTCGGCAATACATCCGCAAGCGGCGTATCGTCTTCAATGTGCCGTTCAAATTGCGCCAGCATCGCGACCAGCCGCGCCAGTTTCTCTTCGCTCTCGGCGGGTGTCAGCAAGAACAGAATCGAGTTGAGATCGCACTTCTCAGGCACAATACCGTTCTCACGCAGATAGTGGGCGAGAATGGTCGCCGGGATGCCGAATTCGGTGTACTGCCCGCTATCGGCATCAATACCTGGCGTGGTCAGTAACAGTTTACAGGGGTCGACAAAATACTGGTCATCCGCATAACCCTCAAAGCCATGCCATTTCGCCCCGGGCTCAAAACTGAAGAAACGACGATTGCTGGCAATGGTCTCCGTCGGATATGCCTGCCACGGCTTGCCGTCAACCACCAGTGGGATAAAGGGCTGAAGCAGTTTGCAACGGGCGAGAATGGCTTTGCGTCAATGCCCAGCGCAACGCACTCCGCCCACAGGCGGCGACCGCTCTCCCCTTCGTGGATTTTGGCATTGACATCCAGCGCCGCAAACAGCGGGTAGAACAGACTGGTTGAAGCATGCAACATGAAGGCGTTGTTCAGGCGTTTGTGCGGGCAAAAACGCGCCTGGCCGCGAATATGGTTATCTTTTTTGTGGATCTGCGAGGTTTGTGAGAACCCCGCCTGTTGCTTATGTACCGATTGGGTCACAAAGATCCCTGGGTCGTTTTCATTAAGCTCCAGCCGCAACGGCGAGGTATCCGCCATCATATTGATAAACTGCTCATAGCCTACCCACGCGGAGTCAAACAGAATGTAATCGCAGAGATGCCCGATTTTATCCACCACCTGACGGGCGTTGTAAATAGTGCCGTCATAGGTACCCAGCTGAATGATCGCCAGGCGGAACGGACGCAGCGCATCGGCGCTTTCCGGCATCACGTCACGAATCTGGTCGCGCAGGTACGTTTCATCAAAACAGTGCGCATCAATACCACCGATAAAACCAAACGGGTTACGCGCCGCTTCAAGATAGACCGGCGTCGCCCCGGCCTGAATCAGGGCGCCGTGGTGGTTGGATTTGTGATTATTACGATCAAACAGCACCAGATCGCCGCGCGTCAGCAGGGCGTTGGTGACCACTTTATTCGCCGCCGAAGTCCCATTCAGCACAAAGTAGGTTTTATCCGCATTAAACACTTTTGCCGCAAATTTCTGCGCGTGTTTGGCAGAACCTTCATGTATTAGCAGATCGCCAAGTTTCACATCGGCGTTACACATATCCGCACGAAACAGGTTTTCACCAAAAAAGTCATAAAAATGGCGGCCTGCGGGATGTTTTCTAAAAAACTCGCCATGCTGGTGCCCCGGACAAGCAAAGGTACTATTCCCCATGTCGACATATTGGGTCAGGGTGTCATAAAAGGGCGGCAGAAGTTCCGCTTCGTAGCGACTGGCGGCGTTTTCCAACTCCAGCCATTCCTGCGCGTTCCCGCCGATTACCGCCGTAACGCCGACAGGCGCTCTGACGGGTTCATCCGCAAGCATAAACACCGGCAGGTGAAAACCGGTGCGTTTAAGCAACGCCAGAATACCGCTACGGCTGTCGGCAGTGGTAATGACGACTGCGGCCACATCGGTAAAGTCGGTACTGTCCAGCGCCACTACGTTTCGGTGGGTGGATAGACGGGGGATGAGTTCACCGCTGGCGGCAATATTCATTGATTTCATAAGCGCAAATACCCGTTTCGGGAGTAGAGTAACCCCAGACAAGGCCCGATGCCTTGCCCAACGAGATGCCGGGTCAAACTGGATACCAGCTCCGACCGCCAGACATCAGTAAAAACAGACTGTTTCTGATTTTACTGTTGTCCTGCAGTGAGCGTGCGCTGCCCTCACCGCATAGCGGGGATGACAAAAAAAGGAAAGAAAGGGGCAAACCTCGCGCAGTCAGGCGACAGTGAAGACAATATAAAGGCGCTATGTTCATCCCGGCGAGCCCCATGCTGGCAGGAGAAATTTCGCGCAATCATGGCACCTTTCACCAGGCGGCGCAAGGTAAAATCAGCGCTCTATACGTCACAGATAATCAAGCTATTAACAGCTTAATCGCGTGATAATAAGGCAATTTGAAAGACAAATAACAGGAGTCATTGTGGTAATTGGACCTTTTATTAACGCTGGCGCAATTTTATTCGGCGGCGTTATTGGCGCGCTGTTAAGTCAGCGTCTGCCAGAACGGATTCGCGTCTCAATGACGTCTATTTTTGGTCTGTGCTCTCTGGGAATTGGCATTCTGCTGGTGATGAAGTGCGCTAATCTTCCGGTGATGGTGCTGGCGACGCTGGTCGGCGCGCTTATCGGCGAGTTTTGTTTGCTGGAAAAAGGCATTAATGGCGCAGTCGCGAAAATCCAACAATTATTTATGGCATCGGGTAAGAAGCCGACACACGACTCATTTATTCAAAGTTACGTCGCTATCATTGTACTTTTTTGCGCCAGCGGCACCGGTATTTTCGGCGCGATGCATGAAGGGATGACCGGCGATCCAAACATTTTGATCGCTAAATATTTTCTGGATTTTTTCACTGCCATTATTTTCGCCTGTTCGCTTGGCATCGCCGTTTCGGCGATTTGCGCGCCGATGTTGATTATCCAGTTAACGCTTGCCGCCTGCGCCACCCTCATTCTTCCACTGACCACGCCGGCAATGATGGGCGACTTTAGCGCCGTGGGTGGACTGCTGCTGGTGGCTACCGGCTTGCGTGTATGTGGAATCAAAATGTTTCCGGTAGTGAATATGCTCCCGGCGCTGTTGCTGGCGATGCCGATCTCCGCCGCATGGGCGATGTTTTTTGCCTGATTCTGCGTGCAATAACAACAAAGTGGTGATAGATTGTGCAGTCTACGTTGATTTGAAGAAATTTCATTGACGAAGCGAGGCGATTACGGTTTAATGCGCCTCGTTGCCCGGATAGCTCAGTCGGTAGAGCAGGGGATTGAAAATCCCCGTGTCCTTGGTTCGATTCCGAGTCCGGGCACCACCTTTCCTTTTTTATGCTTTCTTATGAATACCTCGATGTCTTCAAGTCAATAAGTTTGAACATAGACTCTTTCCAGAAATTATTGCCATATGATCTCCATTAGACCAATATAAACGGATGCGTGATCATAATAAAGGCAGTAATAGTAAGTTTTAACATTAAACATACTGCGAAATTTCAATTAAGTTTCCATCAGGGTCCCTGATGTAGATAGACATTATCTCGCCTGTGGCTCCAGTTCTCTCAACCGGGCCTTCAACAATGGGAATGCCTGCCTGTAAGATCTCAGACACAACATCATTTATCGGTGTCGATGTAATAAAACATAAATCGGCAGATCCCGGCGTTGGTCTACTCGCTTTTGGTTCGAACTCCATTTCTTGCTGATGGAGGTTAATTTTTTGCGCTCCAAATATTAACGCTTTTCTGTTTTGTTTAAATGTTACCGCAGAAAAACCAAGTACCTCTTCGTAGAATCTTATTGTGGTTGATATATCAGATACCGTTAATACAAGGTGATCAATTCTGTCAATTATCATTTGAATAGACTCATGATGTTTATATTTTAGGGATGCTACATTAAAAAATAGCATTAACCTACTTTTAAATCAGATGCATTTTTTTTGCATCTACTCTAAGTTGCTGCCGAAAATTGGGATGTGCCAATTCAATGATGCTGAGCGCACGCTCGGTTGAAGAGAGCCCCTTCAGGTTTACGGAGCCAAATTCAGTGACTATCCAGTGCGTATCCGTTCGTGGGGTTGTTACAGGCCCCTCAAGGCGGGGAACAATACGAGAAATCGTATCATTCGCGGCCGTTGAGCGGGTCGTAATAATGGAACGACCTCCTTTAGATGCATATGCGCCTCTGACAAAATCCAATTGCCCTCCTGAAGCGCTGTACTGGTGTCCAAACAAATATTCAGAGTTACAGGCACCAGTGAGATCGATTTGTAAGGTAGCGTTAATGGAGACAACATTCTCATTTTGCGCAATGATCCCCGGATCGTTAACATAATCGACAGGCCGACTAAAAAAAGAGGGGTTGTCGTTGAGATAGTCATACATATCCTTTTGTCCCATAGCAAAAGTAAATACAGACATTCCCCGGTCGATATTTTTACGCTGATTGGTAACGACGCCTTGTTGAATCAAACTTACCAACCCCGGATTCAGCGCCTCTGTATGGACCCCCAGATCATTATGTTCCTTGAGCGCATTACAGATGAGCTCCGGTAATGCGCCGACCCCCATCTGGAGACAAGCGCCATCTGGCACAAGAGAAGCGATAATCTGACTGATAGCAATATCTTCGGCTACGGCAGTACGTATTGGTAGTTCAATTAAAGGGACATGGTTTTCAACAATGGCGTCAATTTCTGAAATATGGATTGCAGCACCTTCTCCATGAACGCGCGGCATATATTTGTTAACTTCGACAATAAGCTTTTTAGCTGTCCTCGCAATCCGGGTGGAATAATCGTTTCCAGTTCCAAAATTAAAATAGCCATACTTATCCATAGGGGACACGGTGTGAATAAAGGTATCAATACCAATATCATCAGCTAGTAATCGCGTCGCCTGATGAAAATTTGAAGGTACATAGTTAACTATTTTTCGCCCGGAACTCTCAATCCCCTGACGTATTAAAGCCCGTTCAATACCGGTAATAAACATACTGTAGAGATGAATATAGTCACTTAGCTCATAACGGAAAATAGTGTTCCCGGCAATGCTGGCTGTTTCATAACAGTAAACCCGCAGATCGTTGATTTCTCCCCTTTTCGCTCGCTTTGCCAGCGCATTCAGCAAAGCTGGAGGCTCTGCTGCAAACATTCCCATAGAGAGGTGACTGCCGGAGGTAATTAAAGTAACCGCCTCGTCAGGCGTCACGCATTTTTCGGCATACACTGCATTAACATTCATCATGACTCTAAACCTCAGGGCGATTTCTCAATAAGCGGCGTCTTCTTCAGGCGAACATCCACAGCAATAAACTAACATTGTTCGTTCGAAGCGCATGACCTCTACACCATTCTGGTTAATACCACATGTCCGAACGGTAACGATGCCTTGTCCCGGGCGACTATTTGACAGGCGTTTGCTGAGTACAGTGCTTTCAGCATAAAGTGTATCCCCTGCGAAAACCGGATGGACGGCTTGTACCTTATCCCAGCCAAGATTGGCCACGACCTTGGCGCTGACAGTACGCACGCTCATACCGGTTAAAAGCGCCAGAGTGAACGTTGAATCAACCAGTAACTTTTTCCATTCCGTTTTGCTGGCGTAAGCCGCATCGAAATGGACCGGCTGCACATTGAGAGTGAGCAGGGTAAACCACACATTATCGGCGTCCAGAACCGTCCGGCCGGGACGATGTTCAAAAACATCACCGGGATGAAAATCCTCCCAGTAAAGACCCGAAATTTCTCGGTAGCGCCCCTCGCTAATGGTTTTATAAGCGGGTAATAACGTGTTCATAATCAATTCCTCTGTTAATAAAATCAGGAAAAGATCCCTGCCCGGGCGAGTAATCTCCGGGCCTGACGGGCAACGGCTGCATCTATCATCATGCCGCTAACGATCCCGACGCCTTTGGCATTCTCTGTCAGTACTGCACGAGCATGATTAATTTCTGCCGTTGTAGGAGTAAATGCGGCGTTGATTACACTAATCTGAGCGGGGTGAATAGCCGATTTTGCAGAAAAACCAAAACTGAGCGCCTGCAGCGTTTCCTCTTTCAGACCTGAAAAATCGCCTATATCAAAGAAGGGAGCATCTATTGCAAGAAGCCCTTTCATAGCGCAGGCAGCCACTATTCTGGCCCGCGCCAGCGCAAGAGGCTCCCAGGCGGGTGTCGCGCCAATGTCAGCCGCCATATCTGCGGCGCCAAACATCAACCCGCAGAGTCTGGGGGTGGCGTCCGCAATAGACTCTACGGCATTAAGCCCAACAACTGACTCAATAATGCCAATAAGGCGAGTATCAGAACCAGCCATCATGATAAGACTATCCACGATTTGCAGGTGCGCGGCTGACTCTGTTTTCGGAAGAATAATGTAATCAGGAAAAAAACGGCATTCCAGTAACATATGCAGGTCTTCAATGCCAGCATGAGTATTCATTCCATTAATTCTTAATGCTATTTTCAGCGATGAGTTTGGTCGGGATGAAAGGAACTGCATCGCAATTTTCCGGGCCTGCGCCTTGTCATTCGGGGTGACGGAATCTTCAAGATCGATAATAGAAATATCCGCCGCACTTTCAACTGCTTTTATGAAACGTTCTGGTCGAATTGCTGGGGTAAAAAGCCAGCTACGTGTCGGTGTATGAGAAATATCGGGCATATTGCACCTCCTGTTAACCTCACTATGCGCTCGCTGGTTTCATTATTCCAATATATGATGGTGCCATTCTTAATTGCTTTTGGAGATGAGGATGGAACTGCGCCATATTCGCTATTTTCTCGCCGTCGCTGAAGAGCGGCATTTCACGCGGGCTGCGACAAAATTAGGCATAGGTCAGCCGCCGCTAAGCCAACAGATTAAGGATCTGGAAAGAGAGCTGGGAGCGCAGCTATTCCGGAGAGTGCCTCATGGCGCGGAATTAACCGAGGCTGGAAAAGCATTTTATGATGTTGTTAAAGGGATGCCTGCTACCGCGACAAGAGCCGTGCTGGCGGCGCGGCGTGTTGCCAGGGGGGAATCGGGCGTGTTAAGGGTGGGTTTTACTGCCTCTGCGGCATTTAACAGTGTGGTGCCCGGCGCAATCCGTACTTTCAAGCGGGCTTATCCTGACGTTCGTTTGCAGCTTGAGGAAGGAAATACAACTAAACTGGCTGATGAATTGAATGAAGGATCGCTGGATGTTGCCTTTCTGAGACCCGGTTTTACAGGCAATGAACGGTTCCAGCTCAGGTTACTGTCTGAAGAGCCAATGGTTATTGTGCTGGCAGAAACGCATCCTGCTGCGGCGTGTAAACAGATTGCACTCTCGATTCTCAAAGATGAGTTTTTTTTACTCTTCCCACGTGAAATCGGCCTGTCGCTTTATGACGCAGTGATCAAGGCCTGCGGTAAAGCGGGCTTTGAACCGAAAATTGGTCAACTCGTGCCGCAAATTTCGTCAGTCATTAACCTTGTGTCGGCAGAGATGGGCGTGTCGATGGTTCCAGATTCAATGAGACAGGTTAATGTCAAGGGAGTAGTATACCGCCCCGTTGCAGACCAGATGCCCGTCGCAAAGCTGGCTCTGGCATACCGGCGCGGCGATACATCGCCAACGCTGAGAAACTTCATCCTGAAAGTCACTGGCTGAATGCGGTTATGTGAGCGTTGAATAATCATTTGAAACGTAACCAATAATTATTGGTCCGATTTTGTGTCTAAAGGAATCGCTAACGGAGCAGGAACTGGCTGCAATGTCTGTGGATCGACAGCCAGATAACGCCCGGTTTTACTGTCGATACCCACATAATCGATAAGCTTGCCTTTGGCATAAAGCACCATTGTCTGTTTTGCAAATGCCTCATATGCACTGCTCAGTATTTTCACTTTATCCACATAATCTGCTGCGAGATTATGCGTTTCCAGGGGGGCACGTTGCAGGTTGAATAATTCCCATGGAGCATTACCCGCCTGTGGGAATACTGTGACAAGACGACGCAATTTCCATTCCCCATCTATCCAGGCCGCCTGATTATGGAGTTCAACACCATATTGTGTGCGAGGCGCGTGCAGACTTTCACCGGTCAGATAGCGTTTAAAACTCACGCCGATCATTGGCAGTGTCGGTCTTTCAGATAATGATTTACTGGCATCAATACCTGCAAATTCATAGAGCGTGGGCGCAACATCATACGCCGCCATCGTGGCGTTATCTATGGCGCCATGATGGATGATACCAGGACCGGAAATCATAAAACTGGTATTAATTCCCCCCTGACCGCTGGTCGTTTTGTGATAGCGACCATAAGGCGCATTGCTGACATCAGCCCAGTGGGGACCATAAGAGATAAATGAATTTTTACGACCAATATTTTCGTAACGATTATCGAATTGCTTCCAAAAATCTGGTTCAGATTCATAGTGAAAGCCCTCTGCCGGATTCACCCCATTATCACTTAAGAAGACCAGAATCGTGTTTTTATCGCGCCCGGTCTTTTTTAATGTCTCAATAACGGTGCCAATCTGTGCATCCATATTGGCGATCATAGCAGCGTAAACCTGCATCACCTTCGCCGTATATTTCTGCTGTTCCGGGGTCATTGCCTGCCATTCTTTATCAAGTTCCAGTCCTGGCAGAGGTATGTCATCACGCAGGAAACCCAGTTTCTTCAAACGAGCAATACGCTGACGATAGACGTTTGCATAGCCCTGTTCATACTGACGTTTAAAACGACTAATCCATTCATCCGGCGCCTGCAGAGGATCATGTGGCGCAGTAAAGGCCAACCACGCGAAGATAGGTTGTTCCCGTGGCGTCTCGCTGATCCAGCGATTAATCTGGCTGGCATAGGCTTCGCTGGAGTAAAAACTAGAGGGCAGTGAAATGCGCTGATTGTCACGGGTATAATAGGTATGAAATATCTCCACGGTTCCCAGCGGCACGGCATCATCAAAGTGACTGGCGCCTCCCCCCATCAAGGCGAAAGAATGACGAAAGCCCCGATCTTTTGGCGTCGAGCCTGGCGTAAAACCAAGATGCCATTTACCCGCCATCAGCGTATTGTAACCAGCATTTTTAAAGCGTTCAGCCATGGTCGTCACCCGATCAGTCAGGCGCAATTCATAGCCTTCCTTACCTATGGTATTTTCATACCACCACATACCGCCTATACCCGCTTGCTGACTGGTGTTCCCGGTTAATAGCATCGCACGGGCGGGAGCAGACATGGGAGACGTGTAATATTGACTCATCCGCACGCCGTTCTCAGCCATCGCCTGCAAATTAGGCGTTGGGATTTCCCCACCGAAGGGAGTGATATCAGAATATCCCATATCATCAGCGATAATCACGATAATATCAGGACGTTCGTTTTGCGTACTGTGCGCCGTACCGGAGAAGATAATGCTGAGTGTGGCAAGTGTTACTTCTTTTTTCACGGCTTATTCTCCATTTCAGACTACGGATGTTGTACAAGAGCGGCGGGCAAATGCGGCAAGAGGAACCATCAGCCCGAAAATCTACCCATAACGTCAGCACGCCAGGCTTTCAGTCCATTCAGATCCCGGGGCCAGGCGCGTAGCGGAGCCAGAATCTCCGTGAAAAAAGAGTAATAGCCGCTACAAAGTCGGTTGTAGCCGGCACTGTTGATATGTGCGGGGCAGCCTCCCTGGCAGACTATTTTCACAGAACACCGTTGACACTCCCGGCGCTGGCTTTTCTTAATACCAAAGGGAAGCCGGGTTGCGGAATCTACGGCTGGCGCTAACGTATTATTAGCAAGCTGTCCCAGGTAATGCTGGCTATTAATCAGATGATCGCAGGCATAGAGTTTGCCGTCCGGCTCCATGACCAGATTCGTTCCGCAGCGGGCGGAATGGACACAGGTGGCGCTGATATGCGTAAAATATTGTGCCCATGCCTGTTCAATGTTGATCACAAAAACCCGTCCCATATCGCCGCGTTTGCGCCATTGACGCCAGATATCAATCATGAAACGTCCCCAGTTATCCGCACTCAATTGGTAACGTTGCTGTAGGGCGTTGCCTTCGTTCATCAGTGGCTGAAATTGCAGATAACGAGCGCCAAGGCTAACAACATGATCGTAGATGGCTGCCGCATGGCGAGCCATGTCATCATGCACGACAATCAGTACATTAAAATCGACTCGATAGTGTTGTAACAATGTGATTCCCCGCAACACCGCCGGATAGCTGGCCTCGCCGCGTTTGCCCGGACGATGATGATTTTGCAAGTCTTCACTGCCCTCAAGACTGATGCCAATAGTAAAATTATTGTCGCGAAACAGACGGCACCAGGCATCGTTTAACAACGTCGCATTCGTTTGCAGACTATTACTGATCGTCACGCCGTCAGGCGCATATCGTTGTTGAAGCGCTATTACCTTTTTATAAAAACCGATTCCGGCTAAAAGCGGTTCACCGCCTTGCCAGACAAAATTAATTTCACGCGCACTGGCAGGTTGCGCCGCAATATAGCGACAAATAAAAACCTCCAGCGTTGATTCATTCATTTTTTCTACGGGCGTTTCGCCCTGTGGGTAATAACAATAGCGGCAGGCCAGATTACATGCAGGGCCTATGGGTTTTGCCAGAATATGAAAGGGTATCTGCGCGCGATATTCCGTCATTACGGGGATTTGTTGTTGCCGTAATGTGTTGAGATTCAACATTATTCTGTCCTGTAGTTATCATTTCTGATGCGGAGACATGACTCACATTTCGCAATAGCGTTCGTCTGGCGCTGCGGGCAGAATGCCGAGAGCAGGCTGTATCTATTGATACGCCGGTTTTCTGCATAGCGCATGACGCTATTGAAGTGTTATTTAGCAAATCCTGTCTGAGCCAGAAATTAAGTCTCTGTTAACCTGCGCTATTACAGAAAATCATAGAACAGGCGTCTCAAAAGAATATCGTCCTGAAGGACGAGAACTCACGGCATTTTCAGGAGATGAGTCAACCGCGACAGAAAAAATTATATTAATAATTTTAAATTATTTTTTAGAATAACCAGACAGGATTTAAATTAAAATCATTTATTTTCAATATGTTATAAAAAATACCGCAACATGCGTCACATTATTAACATGTGAATGATTGTGTTAACCGAATGTAAATTGTATGTTTCAACATACCACTATTTTACTGCGCCCCGACGCGCTCATCCGGATGGAAGGAGATAACATGTCAGCCTTATCAACTACTGGCCATAATGACGGGATCACTCTCCATTGCTTACAGAGCATTGCGCAACTCATTCCTCTGTCGTCGGCGGTTTTTTATCGTGTTAATGCTTATTTAAAGCCGGAAGCCTATGTTTTACATAATATTTCTAATAGCACACACCAACAATATCTGGAGCATTTTCAACCATTAGACCCGCTATCGCCTTCCCGATTCGGCCAACAGGTTATTACAGTAGCGACGATGACGCCCGGCATCTGTGCTCGTCATCGCCATTATTATCATGAATTTATGCTACCTAATCATGTGTGCGACATGATTGAGATCTTTATTCGTCGGGGCCATCGTATTATCGCGGGCATTTCATTAATGCGCGATATACCTTTTTCCAGCGAAGAGCGTTTGCGAGCCCAGGCAGTACAACCATTACTGGGACTGGCAATTCATGATTCTCTTCAGGAAGACAACGATCTGGCGTCAATATTGACCGCCAAAGAGCGTGAAATTGTGGGAATGGTCTGCGAAGGGGCCAGCAACAAATTGATTGCCCGTCAGTTGAATATTTCTCTCTCAACAGTGAAAACGCATTTACGTAATATTTTTGCTAAAACAGAAGTGATAAATCGCACGGAACTGGTTTCCCGAACCAGAATGTCTTCGGTACAACATTCACAGCATATGTGAAAGCGTGCTTTTTAACCCGCGTCAATTGCGGGTCTTTTCCCCATTGTCATATATGCCTGAATTAATACCACTCTCTGAGCTGATGCCTCAATAAAATGTCATATTATCTGGCGTCGGTATCCTGTTGCAGCCATTGATTCATGGCCTGATTGATCATATTTATCACACTAAGCAGAAGAACACGCTGGTGCCGCTCAAGCCGCAGATAACGGCGCAGCGGCGGCATTTTACAAACCACTTCGCTACCAGCCCATAGCTCAATGCCGCAATACCATTCCTTATGATGTAAAACCAGCGTAAACCGACGATAATCCAGTTCACTCAGTGCCTGTTGTAAATTGGGGAAACAATTAAGATAGTTAATCAGCCCGGCGGTACTTTTGCTGCCAGTAAAAATGACGGGATAACGTTTCAGCCATCCGGGCTGATGAACGCGAATTTTGCCCTGCAAAGGATAATTGATTGTGCCTTTCACCCTGAATTCACAACTGTGAATACTGGCCATGAATAACCGTTTTTGCTGAACATGGCAGATAACCTGGGTAAATGCATTCAGATGCAGCACGGCGCTATGTTCGGTCAATTTTTCACAACGCCAGCCGCTCAAATCACGTAACACCATATTCATTAATGCGTTCTTAAACCAGGGGACGGAGGACATCTGGCGTCATCTCTTCATTGTTTCGCTTTTCATAATTGCCCATAGCCCGTTCCACGACCTCTTCTACCGGAAGCGGGAGGAAAGGATTAACCCGTTGCACACATAATGTCCAGAATAAGGCATAGGCGGCAGTCAATCCAAGCATAATACCGAATGGTATAAGTACATCCCGACTGTTCATTCCTGGAGGCGCGATATTAATAATGGCGATAATAATACCCACGCTCGAAATAATCTGAGGTAAGGGAAACCAGGGGGCCCGGTAAGCGCGTGGTAAATCGGGGCGCCGAATACGTAAGATAACGACCGATAACGTTACCAGCAGATAAGCTACTCCCCAGGCGCAGACCGCAGCGAGGATCAGCGGAACAATGTGGTCGATATCACCGTTCAGATACCAGGCATGTAAACAGGGAATCGCAACACCGAATGCGATGGCGATGACCGGTGTTTTAAAGCGGGGGTGCAACCAGGTCAGAAACCGCGGCAAAGCGCCGTCCAGCGCCATGCCGTATATAATACGCGGTACTGCCGCCATTAGCGTATTAATCGTCGCACATCCCGCTAACAACAACCCCACGCCCAGCCAGTATTGCCCGACATGTCCCATGACACGATTGGCAAAGGCGGGAATAGCCATCGGCGTATCCAGTAAAAAGATATGGTTTGCCGCATCGACCACCACATTATTTACCTGCCGGTTAATCGCAGCGCCATAGAGGAACATACAACCTGCCACCGCTAAAAGGCCAAGCGCCATCGCTCTGGGAATCGTACGATGCGCTTTTTTAATTTCCGGCGCCATTGGCGTGACCAGTTCACAACCGACGAACATAAACATCGCCATGCCAATATAACCAAACAGACCAGAAAGATTACTGACATCAAGCGGTGCGCCAAACCACCCGGAATGATGAGTGACCGGGGATAACAGGATCCCGCATAAACCGAAGATGGTCAGGGTAGTCCACATACCGAATGTAAGAAACACTTCCACCTTGCCAAATACTTCAACACCAATGGCATTCAGTAACCCGAAAACCACTACCATGCCGACGCCAACCATCCAGGTATTGTGCTGCATGGCCACGTGTTCGCTAACAG
This sequence comes from Salmonella sp. GDC200615, assembly GCF_050574145.1. Classification (NCBI taxonomy): domain Bacteria; kingdom Pseudomonadati; phylum Pseudomonadota; class Gammaproteobacteria; order Enterobacterales; family Enterobacteriaceae; genus Salmonella; species Salmonella sp. GDC200615. Next base: position 4,030,047 of record NZ_CP192247.1, read on the forward strand.
ACTCAAAGTTCACCAGCGCCATGACGCCAGCGAGAATCGTTTCTGCCGTGCCGGCAAAAATGTGTACGATCAGGTAAGCGCAAAGCGCACCGGTGATAGCGAAAAAACGCCTCATCCCGCAGGAAATATAGTCGTAGACGGAGCCAGTCGTGGGAATAAGCGTTGCCGCTTCGGCAAAGGTGGTAATCTGCGCTTGCATCATAATAAATGCCAGTAATACCGCAAGAGCAAAGGTATCTCCCCCTGAGCCAAAACCACTGGTCACGGTCAGGATCACCGGGCTTGCCATAATCAGCCCGACGGAGCTGGCAAGCGTCGTGGGGAAACCAATAACGCCACGTTCAAGATGGCTGGCAAGTCTGTTTTTAAACATGGTCAACCTCTTCACTATTATTACAACAATAAATTACCGCTCCGGAATAACGCTTATTTATGGCAGGCACCGTATCTAACAGGTATCGTCCTGAAGAGGGATAACGGTAAATAACGTTGTGACGCCGTCCCCGCATGCGCTAATAGCAAGTGGGGAGCGCGTTATTCTCCCCAGTGATGCCAACGCTACTGACGAACAATTAAAGGATTCAACCCTGCTTATGGCTTTCAACTTTTGCCAGATAATGTTTTACAAAACGGGGCGTTAAAACTTTCCATGCCACTTCGGTTCCCTGTTCAACAAACCAACTATCGCCTAGTGAAAAACGTATCGGTTCCTGACCCGCAACAGTGAGTTCCACTTCCCCTTCCAGCACGGTTGCGTGCTCGGTAAAGGGATAAATCATAGTGAAACCGCCGCGGGTCGATGAAAACAGTCCACAGGTAAATACGTCCTCAGGTTTACCGTAAATCATCGCAACGGCGACCTGGGGATCGCCTTCTGTTGGCAACGCCCCCAACAGGCTGACACTCCCGATTGGCTGTAATTCAGGAACAGGTTGATTGAGTTTAAAAGCGTGCATTAATGTTCTCCTGGTTAATTCCGGCCTTTCCAGAAACCGGCTGTTTGATGTATCAGTTTTCCCGCACTGACCAGCAATAGACGTAGACTGTCGCGACCATAAATTGTCGCGTGGGGAATGCTACTCATCAGACGATACCGCTCGGAACCGCCATTTATTCCTTCGGCCAGGATTTTGCATACAATATGGGAAGGCGTGACGCCAAATCCGGAATAACCCTGAACATAAAAAACATTATTGTGCTCACGAAGCGTGCCAATCTGCGGAAACAGATTCGCGCTACAGGCCATCGGTCCGCCCCAGGCAAAATCGATTTTAACGTCTTTCAAATAAGGAAAGACCTCCGTCAACAGAGTGCGGTTCCAGGCAGCAAAATCGTGCGGGGTATATTCAAGAAACCTTGTGGCGCTGCCAAACAGCAGACGGTTTTCTTTTGTGAGACGGTAGTAATTTATCACCGGGCGGATATCACTAAAAGCCCCGCGCAAGGGACTGATCCGCTCAACAAGCTCGCTGGAGAGAGGTTCTGTAGAGACCTGATAAGAATAAGTAACCAGCGTTTTCTTATAAATTTCTGGTTCCAGATTATTGAGAAAACTATCACAGGCCCACAGCAATTTGGCCGCTTTTACGCTGCCCATCGCAGTACGTACCCGCACAGTTTTACCGTAACTGACCTCAACCACAGGTGAATATTCGAATATCTTCACCCCCAGCGAATTCGCAGCCTGAGCGGAGCCCAGCAATAAATTCAGCGAGTGGACATGCCCTCCCCCCATATGCTTGAGAACACCGCAGTAGACGTCGGAACCAATAACCTGCTGCACGTCTTTACCGGTATAGAGTTCAATATCATCTTCCGGCGTAGCAGCTTTGAATTCTTTTTCCCATTGTTGCAGCGTTTTTAACTGCCGCTGGTTGTAGGCCAGATAACCATATCCGGGGACAAAATCAGCCTCAATATGGTATTTACGAATTCGCTCCCGAATAATACCTGCGCCGAGGTTCGAGATTTTAAACAGCGTCTCCATTCCCGCTGCGCCTACATATTTTTTAACGGCTTCGATGTCGTGACCTATACCGGCCATCACCTGACCGCCGTTTCGCCCGGTGCCGCCATACCCAAGATGGCGGGCTTCCAGAACGACAACATTAGTGATCCCCTGCTCCGCCAGTTCCAGCGCGGTATTGATGCCTGAAAAGCCACCGCCAATGATCACCACATCGGCATCAATATCGTCTTGCAGAGCAGGAAAATGCAACGGGTATTTTTTCGTCGCGCCGTAGTAATTCAACGCATCGATTTTTGTATTCATCGCGTTACCTTGTCATCACGCTTGACTAAGACCGCTATCACAGCACGGTAACGTTTTACAAAATATCGTCCGGAAGAATGACGTTCTTTGGAACGATATTCAGTTCCAGGCAAGTATGTTGAGATGGAAAAACGTACATTCCTGACCTACAGGCACTTCTGATGAGCGACGTGACATTACTTGCCGAAGTAACGACTTTTTTACGCCAACGACACGGACAATTTATTGCAGGTGAACGTCAGGCCGGAAACGGCACGAACTTCTCGGTCACTAACCCAGCCACCGGCAAAATCATCGCCGACGTTGTGTCGGCAACCCCTGCGCAGGCAGAAGAGGCCATGCAGAGCGCCAGACGGGCGTTTGATGTCTGGCGTAAAATGCCAACGTTACAACGCGGCGCATTACTGCTGAAACTGGCTGATACTCTTGCCGCTCATCGTGAAGAGTTAGCTCAACTGGAAAGCGTCTGTTCAGGTAAAACGATTACGCTGTCGCGCGGTCTTGAACTCGATCAGTCAGTGGCCTTCCTGCGTTACTTTGCCGGTTGGGCAGGAAAAATAACCGGTGAAACGCTGAATGTCTCCCTGCCATCAATGGGAGAAGAGAGATACACAGCGTTTACCCAACGCCAACCCATTGGCGTGGTCGTCGGTATTGTGCCGTGGAATTTCTCAATTATGATTGCTATCTGGAAGCTGGCCGCAGCGCTGGTATGTGGCTGCACCATCGTCATTAAACCAAGTGAATATACCCCGCTGACACTGCTGCGAGTCGCTGAACTGGCTAAAGAGGCAGGTTTCCCTGATGGCGTAATTAACGTGGTAAACGGTGCTGGCGGTGAGATAGCGCAACAGCTGATCGCGCATCCAGATTGCGCCAAAGTGAGTTTCACCGGGTCAGTTGAGACAGGTGAGAAAGTCCGGCGTTCGGCAACATCGTCAGGAAAACGCGTTACCCTCGAACTGGGAGGGAAAAATGCGGCGCTGTTTCTCAATGATCTCTCGGCACAAGCCATGGTCAACGGTATTCTTGAAGCCGGTTATCTGAATCAAGGACAGATTTGTGCTGCCGCAGAGCGTTTTTATCTGCCCCAGGAAAAACTGGATACGGTCATGACGCTCCTCAGGAAACGGTTATCGGAGATCGTGCCCGGCTCGCCTTTAGATGAAAAAACGGTGATGGGCCCGCTGGCGAATCAGGTTCAGCTTGAAAAAGTGCTGCATCTGATTCAACGCGCACGGGAAGAAGGGGATACTATTGTTTACGGCGGTGAAACTTTACCCGGCGGAGGGTTCTTTTTACAGCCGACAGCGGTAAAAGTGCGTAGTAAAAACAGTACGCTGATGCACGAGGAGACCTTTGGCCCTGTCTGTAGCTTTATCGGTTATCAGAATGAAAAAGAGGCGCTTTCGCATATCAACGCTTCGCCATTCGGCCTTGCTGCAAGTGTGTGGTCGGAAAATATGTCTAAGGCATTACGCTACGCTGAAGATATTGATGCTGGCATGGTGTGGGTCAATATGCATACCTTCCTCGATCCCGCGGTACCCTTTGGAGGGATGAAAGGATCGGGTAGTGGTCGTGAATTTGGCAGCGCGTTTATTGATGACTATACCGAACTTAAATCTGTCATGGTCCGTTATTAACCATCCTGAAAATGATGCAGGCAGATCAACCATACCGAAAGGTGGACTGTCTGCCTGATTATCAGGTTCGCTCGCTGCGTTTTTTTGCTTTTGGGATAATGTTAAACGCCCGGCCCGGCGTTCCTTCCTGCATTACTAGCGCCATCTACCGTTAGAGTAGGCTATCTCCAGCCTTAACGGTTCAGACTCATCCTGTAACATCGCTTCCAAAGACAACGCCAGCGTCTGATGATGGGCATCTTTTACACTGACTTTCAGCATGTTGATGCTCGGTTCATAACGTAAAATAGCAGCGCGAAGCTCACGGCAAAACCAGTTGAGAACCCGTTTGTCACCCACATTCACCTCGTGCCATTCCGGCATACCCCGAGTGAGCAGCGGCGGTAATGTCTCGCCACCTGGCACGGCGCAAGAGTTGAATAAACACATTAACTTGCGTCGTACCAATTCATGTGGGCTTATCCCCTCAACCAAGAGCCTGTCGAATAGCGCGACCGGAATGGTTGGCGTCATCATCATTTCCCTATCTGGTCCATCGCCAGATCCCATACTGACGTTCTGGACTCCTGCTGAGCGCCGTCTGATTTCTCGGCAGTGATTTGCCATTCGATTTTCGTGAAGTTCAGCGACATCGTTTCCACCGGCTTACCGCCGGCGCCGCCGCTAACACTGAGTTGTGATATCAGCACGTTTGTCAGGGTATAAACGATAAGCGACCGCATTTTGCCGTCGTCATTGCGGCACAACGTCAGCACCGCGGTTCTAATTAGCCTCCCGCTACAGCAGTACTCATTGAGCACAGGCGTGGCGAGGTCGACAAATTTGGTGAGCGACATTTCACCAACATGCGCGCGCCCGGAAGTCCGCTCAGTGAGGCTAACATCGTTATTTACCTGCATTGCCACATTGTGGCTATAAGACATGATCTCTATCTGATCTTCAAAGCCTTCAACCTGGCTTTCGCCTTTGATATTGTCGAGCTTTAAAAAAATCGCATCCATGATTTATCTCCTTGTTGATCAGGTGGCAGTTCAGCAGCCAGACGAATACCGGCGGCCAGCGCTTGTGACTCTTATTAAAAGCGCAACGACCAAAAAACACAGCGTGAAAAGCGCCAGGTTTGCAGGGATTTTGCCGACGTTTACCCACGTCTGATGAACGTTATTCCGCTGGTTGCAAAGCAATAGAGGGTTTTGGCCCGCTGTGGCCAAATACAATTGAGGTTATACTGAACGCTCTCTGCCATATTCAATCCCTTTTATCGCAAAGTATCCCTGGTGCCGGTATCACAGCGTCGTTATTCAAAAATTGACATTTCAGAATAATAATCAGCTATATATAAAAAACACATCAAAAAGCAAATATCAACTTAATTTTTACTTATTTAATAAAAAAATCCAAATTGATTTACATCAATTAACACACACAAAAACATTAAAAATAAAAGGGTTAAATGAAAATTAATCACTATGGAAATTTTATTTTTCTTAATACTCACATTATAAATGTTATTTGCTTATTATCCTGTGAAAACTAAAAAATGATTTAAATCAAAAAACAAACTATTCTCGTTGATTAACGTTTTGACCGAAATAAAAAAGATTTTATACGTCCCGGGATAGTCTCCCTTTCTGATGGACAATATGCATTAACGAGCGGGCAAACAGGTAACTTCTGCCCGGGTAATCCGTTACCCGACTGATATTAACATTGTCATGAGGTGATATCATTTGCCCGGCCAGCCATAATCATCCGGAACCGGCGCTACGCCACGAACATCAGGACGGAGCATTTTTTGTCGATCCTCTTCGTCATCCACCCAGACACTGGCTATCTCTTCACAGGTTGCAAACCATACGCCATCATGCCCTTTAATATGTTCAATCAAACGTGACAACATCATCATATGATGCCCATGACCGATTATCTGCGGATGAAGGGCCATCGCATATAAACCGTTTTCCTGATGGTGATAAGCATAGGTAAAAATATCCTTCCAGCGTCGCAGAACACCGTCAGTATCGCTCATCCCCTCCTGGTTGCCGGTATACGCCAGTGCGGGAAAATCATCCAGATACCAGCTAACAGGAATTTCCAGAATCGCGCTGGCCGGGCCTGCGATATTTCCCGTCTCCCAATTCACCTGCCAACGTTGAGGATGGTAAGGCACAAGATCTCTCGCCATCAGGCTACTGTCATAGAGAAAACCGGCTTCCTCCAGAAGATCCAGCGTATTCTCGCTATAATCCCAATAGGGAGAACGGTATCCCACAGGGCGTATGCCGAAATGTCTTTTATAACAGGCGAACGCCAGATCCATAAGTCGGCGTTCTGTATCACGATTCACCAGCGTCGGATTTTCATGATAGTAGCCATGGTGAGCGATTTCATGCCCGGCATCAAAAATTGCTTTAATGATTTCCGGGAAGGTGTCTACAGTGTGTCCGGGAATAAAAAAGGTGGTTTTGATATTATTTTCTTTGAACAATTTCAGAAGCCTTGGTACGCCAACTTGAGCACCAAACTCTCCTCGTGACATAAAGGATGGCGACGGTCGATTAAATCCGCCCAGCCATAAAGACTGAGCATCTACATCAACACCAAGATTGACCGCAATCCTTTTACCCTCAGGTAATTTTAAATATCCCATAACGACCTCCAGCTAATACATAGAAGGGACACATTCTGTTATTTAATGTGTGATGGCCAGATATTATATATGCCTGCTTTTCTGCGTCTGTCCTTGAACGTTGTTGCTGCCCCCCCAAGTCTATTTTCATATAGAACATCGAGGTTAATTTCTCCTGAAATGACATCCTCTTGATTGACGTGCGCCTCTGCGATAATACCTTGTGGATTTTTCCACACGACATCACAGGGGCTTAAAATTGAACTTCGGGCCCAGCAGCCTGGCAGTGGCCCGCCCGGGTTTCCGCCCAGGCAACAGTGAACAAGATAAATTTGATTTTCAATACAACGTGCGTGGCAACAATGCCTGACTCGCCAAAATCCCTGTTCAGTAAACGTAGCGGAAGGCGTTAAAATTAACTCCGCACCCTGTTCCGCCAGCGTCGCGGCACACTCCGGTATTTCTGCTTCATAACAAATATTAAAACCCACCTTTGCAAATGGCAGTTGAAAAACAACCATTTTATCGCCTTCCTGAGTATACCAACCCCGTTCAGCCGGGAAGATATGCGTCTTACTGTGAGCATAATGTTCGCCATCGGGTCCCCATATATGCGCAACATTCTCATAGCGATCTGCTCCAGTCTGCTCCAGATGAGAGCCAGCAATAATGAACTGTCCTCTTTCTTTCGCTTCCTGTTGAAAAAGCTGCTTATAGGCATCCGTGAACTGATCAATTAAAGTAAGGTGTGAAATGGGTCTTTCTTGCCATTTTTTCAATAATGTAAATAACTCAATGGTAAATAGCTCCGGGAAGATAACGACATCAGCACCCTGACTTTTATTAAGAAGTATCCTTACCTTTGTTATGAAATCTTCAAAAGTGTTTATTTCGATAACAATATACTGACAGGCTGAAACAGTAAAATTACGTGACATCGTGATATCCCCGGCATGAAATTTAAACTTAAATTAACGTATAGCGCATGGAGAATATTAGGGAGCGGACATTACGACATCAGGTTATTTTTTGTGAAGCTGCGCAAAATATATGGGGAAAAGAGTAGAAGCATTGAACCTTTATTTACATAAAGGGGACTTTATCGATGATCGCAGCGAGACAGAGAGTCGATAAAAATCCAGGCGAAAAACAATAACCCTTACCACAATATTATTTTCAGCATCTGAAAATAATCAGGCAAACTAAATGATAACGCGCTGGTATAAAACCAACGCGTATTTTTACCGATAAGGGTAATGAAGACGGCCACCCGAAGGTGGCCGTTAGAACCCGGTAGCGCTTCGCTTATCAGGCCAGTGAAACCGAGACAGCTTTAGCGGTGAGACGCCAGCGGCTGTTCCGTCATTGGCGGGTGGTGCTTTTCTGGATCTTTAATCAGTACCCACAGGATGATGGCGCCGATAATATCGAACAGACTGAGTGCAATGAAGAACGGGCCGTAACCGATAATAGCGACCAATGCCCCCATAAACAGGTTGAAGCTTAACTGTCCCATCCATGCCGCAGATCCTGCCAGACCGGCAACCGTCGCGACCTCATTTTTCTTGAACAGGTCAGCGCTCATGGTAATCACGACGGTAGACAGCGTCTGGTGCGCAAAACCGCCAATACTCATCAATGCAATGGCGACATACGGGTTAGTCGTAATGCTGACAAAACCGATCGAAATCATCAAAACAGCGCCGATGGTAAAGCTACAACGACGCGCATTGATCGTGGTCATGTGCATCTTTTCCATGAAGAACTTCGCCAGGAAACCGCCTGCAACGCAGCCAAAGTCCGCCGCCAGGAACGGCAGCCAGGCAAACATGGCGATCTCTTTTAACGGCAGATGCATCACGTTAATCAGATACAGCGGCATCCAGAAACTCAGCGTTCCCCATGCCGGGTCAGCCAGAAAACGGGTAATCGCCAACGCCCAGAAGTTACGCTTTTTAACGATCTCTTTAACGGCCGGTTTTTTATTATCGTCCTGGAGATAGCTTTCCTGGCCGTCTTCGATATAACGCAGCTCTTTGTGGGTGATCCACGGGTGTTTATTTGGCGAGTTATAAATCAGGAACCAGGTGATGGCGAACAGCACGCCGATCCCACCGGTAATCACAAACGCCATTTCAGTACCGATGCCGCTATCAGCAAAGGTCAGCATCGCCCAGACCACCAGCGGCGGCGCCAGCATCGCGCCAATCGAAGTACCGATATTAAACAGTCCCCCCGCAATACCGCGTTCTTTCGTCGGGAACCATTCGGCGCTGGCTTTAATCCCGGCCGGAATCGCTGACGCTTCGGTTAGCCCCATCAGACCACGCAGAAATGCCAGACTTATCCAGCCGCCGGCCAGCGCGTGCGCCATGTTGATCAGCGACCATAACAAGGCAAAGATAAAGAAGCCGATTTTCAGTCCGATGACATCCATCAAATAGCCGGTGATCGGCTGCGCAATGGTGTAACAAAGCTGGAAGGCGCTCACCACCCAGGAATATTGTTGCTCATCAAAATGGAGTTCTTTCATCATCGCTGGCGCCGCAACGCTAAGCGAGCTACGGGACAGGTAGTTTACGATGGTCCCTACGCAGACCAGGCCGATAATCCACCATCTTAATTTTGTCATCTTCATGATAAAGCCTCGTTAAAAAACATTAGCTCCGCGCCGTCTGACCTGTAGCGGGAAAACTGAAATCACAAAAATTGGTTGACCAATCAATATTTTCTCATCCGGACCGGTCAAAATCTGGCGGCAACTCCCGCCCTTAATATTCTTGAAATAAATACATCAACTCATTTCAAGTTGAATGGTGAATGCTTTTCACCCAGCAAAAATTGGCACAGATCAAATAAATAAAATTGGCAGACCGTGAATGATGATATTTGTGATTTGGTTAGCCAATTTAGACAATAAGGTTGACATGAGAAAAATTTTGGTTGAATTTAGGGGTCAGAACGGGTTTACAAAGCACGTTTCGATGTTGGCTGGCAATGGGTCAACCACGAAGACGTTATCGCAAGAAGAGGAAACGAGATATGAAACAAACCTGGCGCTGGTACGGACCTAACGACCCGGTAACGCTGTCAGATGTACGCCAGGCTGGCGCAACCGGCGTGGTAACGGCGTTACACCATATCCCGAATGGAGAAATTTGGTCGATAGACGAGATCCAGAAACGTAAAGCTATCGTTGAAGAGGCGGGTCTGGAGTGGTCTGTGGTAGAGAGCGTACCTATCCACGAAGATATCAAAACCCACACCGGTCAGTACGATTTATGGATCAAAAACTACCAGCAAACGCTGCGTAACCTGGCGCAATGCGGTATCTATACGGTTTGCTATAACTTTATGCCGGTGCTGGACTGGACACGTACGGATCTGGAATACGTATTGCCGGATGGTTCAAAAGCGTTGCGTTTTGACCAGATTGAATTCGCCGCGTTCGAACTGCATATCCTGAAGCGTCCGGGAGCAGAAGCCGACTATACGGCAGAAGAAATTGCTCAGGCAGAGCGACGTTTCGCCACCATGAGCGAGGAAGACAAAGCACGTCTGACCCGCAACATTATTGCCGGTTTACCTGGCGCGGAAGAAGGCTATACGCTGGATCAGTTCCGTCAACACCTGGCGACGTATAAAGATATCGATAAAGCAAAACTGCGTGAACATTTTGCCTATTTCCTGAAAGCCATTATTCCGGTTGCCGACGAGGTTGGCGTGCGTATGGCCGTTCACCCTGACGATCCGCCGCGCCCTATTCTCGGCCTGCCGCGCATTGTCTCTACCATTGAAGACATGCAATGGATGGTGGAAACCGTTAATAGCATGGCGAACGGCTTCACCATGTGTACCGGATCTTACGGCGTGCGCGCCGACAACGATCTGGTTGATATGATCAAACAGTTTGGTCCGCGCATCTACTTTACGCATCTGCGCTCTACGCTGCGCGAAGAGAATCCGAAGACCTTCCACGAGGCCGCCCATTTGCACGGCGATGTGGATATGTATGAAGTCGTTAAAGCGATTGTGGAAGAAGAGCACCGTCGTAAAGCCGAAGGTAGCGACGATCTGATCCCAATGCGCCCGGACCACGGTCATCAGATGCTGGACGATCTGAAGAAGAAAACGAATCCGGGTTATTCCGCCATTGGCCGTCTGAAAGGGCTTGCGGAAGTCCGCGGCGTCGAACTGGCTATCCAGCGCGCTTTCTTTAGCAAATAACCTTCTTTCGCATGGCGCGACGCGTCATGCGATTTCCCCTACTCAATGCAATAGCAACATGCCTCGCCCCGGAGATCGCGGGCGAAGACGTCGAATGACAGGAGTTTGCAATGGAACAGAATATCGCCACCGCCCAGGTTTCCGTCGCCCGCCCAAACTGGGACAAATCACGTCTGGTATCCCGTATTGTGCATCTGGGCTGCGGGGCGTTTCACCGCGCGCACCAGGCGCTCTTTACCCATCATTTACTGGAAAAGAGCGACAGCGACTGGGGCATTTGTGAAGTGAACCTGATGCCGGGTAACGACGCGCGGCTGATCGCGAACCTGAAAGCGCAAAATCTGCTGTACACCGTTGCAGAACGCGGCGCAGAAAGCACCGAACTGAAAATTATCGGTTCAATGAAAGAAGCGCTGCACCCTGAATTCGACGGCCATGCAGGGATTCTGGCGGCAATGGCGCGCCCGGAAACCGCCATCGTCTCCTTAACCGTGACCGAAAAAGGCTACTGCACCGACCCCGCCAGCGGCGAGCTTGATGTCAATAACCCGCTGATCCAAAACGATCTTGCCCATCCACAGCAGCCTAAATCCGCCATTGGCTATATTGTCGAAGCGCTAAACATGCGCCGGGAGCAAGGACTGAAAGCTTTTACCGTGTTGTCATGCGATAACGTACGCGAGAATGGTCACGTCGCGAAGGCTGCCGTCCTCGGCCTGGCAAAAGCTCGCGATGCCGCCCTCGCCGCATGGATTGCCGACAATGTGACCTTCCCCTGCACCATGGTTGACCGCATTGTTCCGGCGGCGACCGAAGAGACGCTACAACTGGTTGCCGACCAGTTAGGGGTTTATGATCCTTGCGCTATCGCCTGCGAACCCTTCCGCCAGTGGGTCATCGAAGATAACTTTGTGAATGGTCGCCCGGACTGGGACACCGTCGGCGCGCAATTCGTTGCAGATGTCGTACCGTTTGAAATGATGAAGCTGCGTATGCTTAACGGCAGTCACTCTTTCCTCGCCTATCTGGGTTATCTCGGCGGGTATGACACTATCGCCGATACCATGACCAACCCGGCTTACCGTCGCGCGGCGCTGGCGCTGATGCTTGATGAACAAGCGCCGACGTTATCAATGCCGGAAGGCACCGATCTGGAAGGGTATGCGAATTTGTTGATCGCGCGTTTCACTAACCCCTCGTTGAAACACCGCACCTGGCAGATCGCGATGGATGGCAGTCAGAAACTGCCGCAGCGTTTGTTGGACCCGGTACGTCTGCACTTGCAACAGGGCGATGACTATCGCCGCCTGACGCTGGGCGTCGCCGGATGGATGCGTTACGTCGGCGGTATCGATGAACAAGGTAAAACCATTGATGTCGTCGATCCGCTGCTCGCGCAGTATCAGGCGATTCATCAGCAATATCAGACGCCGGAAGAACGCGTTCGCGGGCTACTGGCCATCGAGTCTATCTTTGGCAGCGACCTGCCGAAGAACCACGAATTTGTGCAAGCCGTTACCGACGCTTACCAACAGCTATTGCAGAACGGCGCGAAAGCCACGGTAGAAGCGCTGGCTAAGTAAGGAGATAAATCATGGCTACGTTTATGACTGAAGATTTTCTACTTAAAAACGACATTGCCCGCACGCTGTACCATAAATACGCCGCGCCCATGCCGATTTATGACTTCCACTGCCATTTAAGTCCGCAGGAAATCGCCGACGATCGCCGTTTCGATAACCTCGGTCAGATCTGGCTGGAAGGCGACCACTATAAATGGCGAGCGCTACGAAGCGCAGGCGTGGATGAGTCGCTGATCACCGGCAAAGAGACCAGCGATTATGAAAAATATATGGCCTGGGCCAATACCGTACCAAAAACGCTGGGCAATCCGCTGTATCACTGGACGCACCTTGAACTACGCCGTCCATTTGGCATTACAGGTACGCTGTTCGGACCGGATACCGCGGAAAGTATCTGGACGCAGTGTAATGAGAAACTGGCGACGCCGGCCTTTTCCGCGCGCGGTATTATGCAGCAGATGAATGTGCGGATGGTCGGAACCACCGACGACCCGATAGATTCTCTGGAATATCACCGCCAGATAGCCGCCGACGACAGCATTGATATTGAAGTCGCGCCAAGCTGGCGCCCCGACAAAGTTTTCAAAATCGAACTGGACGGCTTTGTCGATTACCTGAGGAAACTGGAAGCGGCGGCAGATGTCAGCATTACCCGTTTCGACGATTTACGTCAGGCGCTCACTCGCCGCCTCGACCATTTCGCCGCCTGCGGCTGCCGCGCGTCGGATCATGGCATTGAAACGCTGCGATTTGCGCCGGTGCCCGACGACGCGCAGCTTGACGCCATTCTGGGCAAACGTCTGGCTGGCGAAACGCTGAGCGAACTTGAGATCGCCCAGTTTACCACGGCGGTGCTGGTCTGGCTGGGCCGTCAGTACGCCGCGCGCGGCTGGGTGATGCAGCTACATATTGGCGCGATCCGTAATAATAATACCCGGATGTTCCGCCTGCTGGGGCCGGATACCGGCTTTGACTCCATTGGCGATAATAACATTAGCTGGGCGCTCTCCCGTTTGCTCGACAGTATGGATGTGACCAATGAACTGCCCAAGACTATCCTCTATTGCCTGAACCCACGTGATAACGAAGTCCTAGCGACCATGATCGGTAACTTCCAGGGGCCGGGAATTGCCGGAAAAGTGCAGTTTGGTTCCGGCTGGTGGTTTAACGATCAGAAAGACGGTATGCTGCGCCAACTGGAGCAACTGTCGCAAATGGGACTGTTAAGTCAGTTTGTCGGGATGCTGACCGACTCCCGCAGTTTCCTTTCTTATACGCGACATGAATATTTCCGTCGTATTCTCTGTAACCTGCTGGGACAGTGGGCGCAGGACGGAGAGATTCCTGATGATGAAGCGATGCTAAGCCGTATGGTTCAGGATATCTGCTTCAATAATGCCCAGCGTTATTTCACGATTAAATAATCGCTATTAATCTGTGAGCACAGGTCTCAGGTATTTCGAGGGGCAGGAAGGCGGTAAGAGAGTGAGAAATTTAGCAGTAACGCACTTTTCCAGCCAAAGTCTGGCCGCCGATAAAAAGCAAAGATGTCGCTGATTAATCCCGAATCACTTACTAAGGTAAGTGATTCGGGTGAACAAACACAGCCATCTTCTGCGTCATGCTTCTTTTCTCTGTCCGGAATAACTCCAGTGCAGAAAGTGCGATACATCAGTCCTTTGATGATGGCTCCTGTTGGTTATACGGTAATAACTCATGACTTCACAGTGTGGTTTCTTTTAACAAATCGACAGCCAGCATTTCCAGCTGGTTAACCACCTCATTACTGGATCGCTCCATTCTGTCGAGTTCTTGCGACATCGCATTCATATCGCCTGCGGCAAAATAGTTCAGCGCAGAGTGGCCAGCGGTATGCACCTCTTTATGAGGCGCTTCCAGACTACGGAAACTGTAGTAATTGCTAAACTGCTGTCCTTCAAAACCGTAGTACCATTTCCCCAGACGACACTGATCGTGCATCGTTATTTTACTGTTTATGTCTTTATTTAAGAGTAATTTGTAGACTTCCATTTTCCAGATAACATGGTCAACTTTGACAATATTCAAAAACTGCACCGTAGAGATGTACTGCATGACCGATTTCATGCTCAGCGATTTATCGATGACGATGCCAATAGACTCCACAATTTGATTTATGTTAGTCGTAATATTATCAATAACCGGCTGTTGGTTATCCAGTACCTCACTCACTCTGGCCGTATTATCTTTGATTACAGAGGTTAACGTACTGACGCTTTTCGAACTGTGTTTAACATCTTCGGACAGGTTTTTCACCTCTTTCGAAATAACGCTAAAACCACGCCCGGCATCCCCTACGCGCGCGGCCTCGATCGCGGAGTTAATCGCTATCAAATTGGTCTGGTTAGCGATCTTCTGTATCTCTTTAATACACGCATTAATTTGCGTTAAGGAGGTATTTAAGTCGCCCATACGACAGCCAATATCCGATGAAGTCGTGCCAATTTCGGTGATAAATTCCACGAGCGATTTTAATGAACTTCTGGCTTTATCATTCTGTTCGTTAAGTTCATTAATGCGTTCTTTTTCAATGTTGAGCTGCTCACAGGACTTAATGATGGCATTACGAATGATATCGATCGTCGAGATCCCCATCAGAATTTTTTGACACAGTATCCGCTCATAAGGCTCAGGAGTATCCACCACCACGTCAGATGCATTAGCGCCAGATTCTGCTGGCGGCGGTATTTTTACAACATTATTATTCCAGTGGCGCAAGCCTAATACTTTTTTAAACATATACCATTCTCCTTATTATATGTGGACATCCTGATCTATGCCTGGATAAAGTATTATCAACTCATGCTAACATAATGAAAAATCGGCTGTCATCTGCCATAACCATACGTTCACCAGAATAAGACAAAACGTCCACTAAACTTAAATAATTACAGAGTAAACTATTCAATAATACCATTAATAGTCATAATGGAAGTCGCTTCGCTTTATACGGAAATATTATTTACAAGGCTGACAACAATAGCTGAATAATAATTAACTGCATTTACTTAGGTGTAGCTATATCTCGCCACGAAGATTGCAGACAGGGTTTAAACGCAAACTTTTGCAATAGAAAAATAACCTAACGTAAACTTTTTATATGACCAATAATATCATTTGGACTCATCAATATATTATGCTGTCCGTTTACCAGCCAAACAGGCATGACCTAAATCCAAAGGAATGGGGGCAGCGTAACCAGCCGCAAAAAGTATCGAGTAGCCGAAAATCAGGAAACGGATGCGCCAACGCGGCGAGCGTCACCGCCTGCGTCAGAAAAGTTAAGAATAATTTGTGATATTATTTCTCATATGTTACCAGTAAATGGCAGGCTGATAGCCGTTCGCTGGTAAACACAACAGGCGGGATATCGGCACCCACGCCGATATCCCGACGAGAATGACCCCGTTACGCTTTGATGACGATTAACGGTTCAATATCGCTCTCTTTTTTAATGACTAATGAATCATCGCCGCGCAGGCACGTACCGCCGTAGTTACCGCCCACGGTAAACGTACAGACCTGAATATACTTCCCGGCGACCTTCGGCAGGCACCACAACTGCTGATAGATATTTTTCTGCGTGGCGAACTTGCCGCTGGTTTTATCCAGGAGCTCTTCCTGATGGCTCACCAAATCAATATTACTACCGCAACGTCCGGCAATCGGTTTTACCGCATAGCCGGTCTGCACCAGCTCATCGTTAACGGTAAAATCCGTGTCGAGCAAATAGCGATGATGCGGGAAGAGCGACCACAGGATGGGCAGGATCGCTTTGTTACCCGGGATCACCGTCCACAGCGGTTCAAACACCAACACTTCCGGGCGCAGTAATACATCAATCAGCCGGACTTCATTTTCCGGGTGCCCGGTACGAATAGGCACTGCGGCATACTCCGTCTCGCTGACTTCGCGTATCTGCTCCATCGCCGTTTCCCACGCCCAGGTTTTCCAGACACAATTCACCAGCCGTCCGTCGCCATCGATCAACTGCCCGGCGTCATCCCAGCGCAACTCGCCCAGACCGCGGAGAATTTTGCTCGCGAAACCGGCCTGATGCAGCGCCTGCTGCATAAACTGCGCGTGATAGTCCTCCTCGATATCATCATCCTGCATGATATGGACGAAAGGACGCGCTTTACTGTGTTTCCAGGCGCCTGCCAGCTCGTTAATTAAGCCCTCCGCCGGGTTATGCCCTTTACCGGTATAGCCCTGCTCAGCCCATTTTTCGAGAATTAATCCCGCTTCGGTATGGCATGATGCGGAATCGGCATTGTATTCATAGACTTTCAGCCCGCGTTCATCCATGCAGAAATCCATACGACCGGTGATCATATGGTGACGACGGCGCTGCCAGGAGAGACGCAGGCGCGGCCAAAGAATTTTGGGGATATCGAATAGCGCCAGCAGATTATCGTCTTTTAAAACTTTGTCCGTGGCGTGCAGGTACATCAAATGCAACTCATTGGTCGCTTTGATAAGCTCCTGTTCAGCGCTCTCGGTGATGGTAAAATACTGGTACGGGTCCTGATTGATAACGTGTCCGTTCGCCTGTACATAGGCTTTTTGTAACGGATCGCGCTCATCCAGCCACGGACCGTCAAACTGACCTTTCTCTGGCAGTCTTGCGCCGCGAATCGCCAGCGACTGATTCGCGATGTCAGGCTGTGACAAACTGTATTGCGTGTCGTCGGTCTGGATCATCCAGCCTAAAATCGTCGTGTCATCAAAGGTGTCGCGCAGGGTGTAACACCCGTTTTCTACGACCATTTCCAGTTCGCGAGTCCACTGCTGCCCTGGCGGCAATGGCGTGTGGATAACGTTTTGCTCAGCAATACGAATTTTGTTATCCAGGAGTTGGGTGATAATCGCAACGTGCCCGGTTTCGTTAAACTCGCCGCCCTTTTGCCAGATGAGCAACGCCCCGGCCTCCGGCGCGCGCGGCGAACCGTTCGGGAAGGCCTGCAAAGGCAAAATATTGTCATTCACGACCTCGCGCAGAAAACGCAGCGAGAAAATTTCCCAGGCCATGCCGACGTCAGTAAAAACAACGCCATAATTCAGAAAGAGAAAACGGCGGGCAAATTCCACGCACTGCCATTTATGCCCCATGTATTCATCGTCGATGTAGCTACGAAAAGCTGCGTCGTCGTCGTCCCACGGATCGAGGGAATTGTAATCTGAAGAGTAGATCGCTACGCCGCCGGGGGCGTAACCCAATAATGTCCCGAAGGGGGCATCCTGACTGGTGGTTCCTTTGCTCATGCACTTACCTCAAAACAAGACCGCCTGAGCAGCCTGGCGTGATTTCGCTCTGATTGTCTGCTCTGTGACACTAACCGGACAGAGGTCGACATAATCATACACCTCAATAAGGCACACTGAGGCCAGAAGGTTAAAATTTCACTCGCCGGAATGTCCCAATCGGTTAAATGTCCGACTAGCAAGCTGCTACACTGCTTCAACACCACCACTGTGAAGGCAGGTCAATATGGCAGATAATACTTATCAACCCGCAAAAGTCTGGACGTGGGATAAATCCGGCGGCGGCGCGTTCGCTAACATTAATCGCCCGGTTTCCGGCCCGACGCACGACAAAACGCTGCCCGTCGGCAAACATCCGTTACAGCTTTATTCGCTGGGACGCCTAACGGCCAGAAAGTGACTATTATGCTGGAAGAGCTCCTGGCGCTGGGCGTGACCGGCGCCGAATATGACGCCTGGTTGATTCGCATCGGCGAGGGCGATCAGTTCTCCAGCGGCTTTGTTGACATCAATCCGAACTCAAAAATCCCGGCGCTGCGCGATAACTCACACAACCCGCCGATTCGAGTTTTTGAGTCGGGCGCAATTCTTGTTTATCTGGCGGATAAGTTTGGCCATTTCCTGCCGCAGGATCTGGCTAAGCGCACAGAAACCCTTAACTGGTTGTTCTGGCTACAGGGCGCGGCGCCGTTCCTCGGTGGCGGTTTCGGTCATTTCTATCATTATGCGCCGGTAAAAATTGAGTACGCCATTAATCGCTTCACCATGGAAGCCAAGCGTCTGCTGGACGTGCTGGATAAGCAGTTAGCTCACCACCCGTATGTCGCGGGAGAAGAGTACACTATTGCCGATATGGCCATCTGGCCGTGGTTCGGCAACGTGGTGCTGGGGAATGTCTATGATGCAGCGGAGTTTCTGGATGCCGGAAGTTATCAAAACGTACAACGCTGGGCGAAGCAGGTAGCCGAACGTCCGGCGGTAAAGCGGGGGCGCATTGTCAACCGGACCAACGGCCCATTGAACGAACAGCTTCACGAACGCCATGACGCCAGCGACTTCGAAAACAATACCGAAGATAAACGTCAAAGTTAAACCATGATGCCGGATGAGGTAGTAATGTCGTCATCCGGCATGGTATTCCCTGCTGACGCTTCGCTTATCAGTTCTGCGAGTGTGTCATATTCGGCGCTTCACTAAACCCATGTTGCATGAGAATCAACCTCGCCCGTGCTGACAGTAAAAAGTCGGCAAGCGTTTTTCCCTGCTCGCTCAGGCAGGCAAAGCCATATTCAGCCACGGGATTATAAGGTTCCGGGATATCAACCACTCGCAGCGAATTAACCTGCCGTAGCCTGGGAGCATAGCTGGCATAGCCGATAAAGATATCGGTGTAATCATGATTGATGAGCCATTCCGCAGCCAGCCGGCCCGCCGGTAACGGCAAAGTCTGCCTGCCGCCAACCAGCGCTACCGCGCGTTTTCGGACCGCTTCGCCCTCCTTGCCCATCCGCGAAAAAAGCTGCTGCGTATAATCGCCGGAAGGATCGCAACCTGCTGTTGAGGTGCCGATCCGCAGATCCCGCCGGGTTAATAGCGACAGCCAGTCCTCGCCTTCACGCATCGCCTGTGCCCGCACGCTCAGGCACAAACGGTTCGTCGTAAAAGGCGCGACCCGCAGCGCCCGCCCGCTTTCCAGCAGCGCCTGCGGATGCGCCAGGTTCGCCGAAGCAAAAAAGTCGCACGCTTCGCCCGCTTCGATGCGTTCACGTAACAGCCCCGCCGGACCGAAATCACATACCGCATCCGCCTGAAATGCCGCCATTAGCTGCGGCCAGACGACGCGCAAGCTCCCCGCAGCCAGTATTCGCATCACTGTACGCCCTGATAGTCAGTACGGTAAAAACGTTGATACCAGTCGTTAGCGGCCTTTTGCATGTCAATATCGTGGAATTTTTCCGGATAGAGTTTTTTCGCCATCCACAGTTCGCCGATTCCCACCGCCTCCGGCATCGGATATCCCCAGGCTTTGGCATAATCCGGCATCAGGTAAACCCGATGATGCTTCACCGCGTCAATGACCTGCCACTGGGGATTGTGCAGGATCTCATTGACGACCTTTGGATAGCGATTCTGGACAAAGATTACCTGTGGATCCCAGGCGATCACCTGCTCCATTGTCACCTGCTTAAAGCCTTTCACCGAGGATGCCGCTACATTCAGCGCCCCCGCATGGGCCATCATCAGACCGGTGTATTTACCGGAACCGTAGGTGGTCAGCTCCGGATTCGCCATATAAGCGCGAACCCGCTCATTTTCAGGAACCGACTGCAAACGGTCGCTGACCATCTTGCGACCTTTATCCATCGCCTCAATCAGCGCTTTCGCCTCCTGCGGTTTATTGACGATATCGCCAATCAGCGTTATTCCTTCACGCAGCCCGCGATTATAAGCCTGCTCTTCATCGGCCAGGGTCGGGTTCATTTTAGCCCGCTCGCCAGCAACATCATGGCGCAGCGAAATCGCCACCACCGGAATGCCAAGACGGCTGATTTTGTCGATCATCTCCTGCGGAGCGTAATTCGTGACAAACACCACCTGCGGGCGCAGCGCCACCAGTTTTTCAGGATCAACGTGCGTTAGATCGCCCAGCGAGGCTTTTTGCGCCAGTTCCGGCGCCAGACGCGCATAGCCGTCGCCTAATTGCTGTTTCCAGTTCGCCATGACCCCAACGATTTTGTCAGTGGCATTCATCTGTACAAGGAGATTGAGCGTTTGATGCTGGAGCACCACCACTCTGTCGACGGTGTCGGGAACCGTGACCTGGCGGCCAAGTTGATCGGTAAAAGTACGCGCCGCCTGTGACATTAACGGCCAGCAAAAAAGCAACGCCAGCAGAGAGAGCTGGCGCAAAAATTTATTCATAGGTTTCGCCCCACAATCGATATATAAATAATTATACAGCGATTATAGAGCGATATAATAGAGGTGATTAAGGGATCACGCGCTGGTGATGTCGTACTCCATGCGGCGCAGCGCATCTAACGTGGCTTTCGCTTCGTCTTCGTCAATGATGCTCATCGCAAAACCAACGTGTACCAATACCCATTGCCCTACCAGATCGGCTGGCTTACCTTCACAAATCAGAGCAATATTGACATCACGTTTGATGCCACACACTTCCACCTGCGCAAGCTGGTGAATATCATCTCCGACGGCCAGCACCTGACCGGGGACGCCAATACACATAATTAACCACCTGAAATAAAATGCGGGTTATTCGACCTCAATACTCTTTACTTTCAACGAATCGCCGGTATCCACCCGCAGGCGATCGCCATGACAACGCGGACATTGCGCGTCATGCCTGAGAATTTCCACCACCTGACTGCAATCCCAGCACCAGGCCTGGGCCGGTCTGTAGTCGATGTGCAATTCGCACCCTTGCGCTAAAGTTCCCTGGCAGGCGATGTCAAAGCTGAAACGAACCGCGCGCTCTTCAACGCACGAAAGCGCGCCTATCTCCAGCCATACGCCGGTGACGCGCGCCACGCCGTGCTGTTCTGCCTGCTGCTGAATAATTTCAACGGCGCTTTGGCAAAGAGACAGCTCATGCATTCTCACAGCTCCGACGGCCAAACAGCAACGCACGCCGGCTTGTCTGCGGCGCATCAGGATTGCTTACCGGCAGGGATAACAGCATCCGCGCGCAGTCATCCGCCAGCCGGACGCCCTCTTCCGGCGACAGGCTACGGGAAAGCGGCGACATCAACGAGCAGGCAAGATATTGTGAAACGCCTTCCAGTTCGCCAACGGTAAAGGTCATCGTGCCATAAGGCAGTTGCAGACCGAGTTTTTCACCGATGGTACGCCCGGGCCAGATCTGGTCCGGGCCAGGGAAGATTAATGCGCTTAACATCCACGGCGTAATTACCGTGCCCGTCCATTGTCCTTCAAACAACGTAAAATCAGAGACATGCACCGGCATAGTCGGATGCAGAAACGAAAGATCGTGCATCGAACGATGGGCTATCTCTTCAAACGCCGCCTGAACCCGGGCGACGGGCGCCGTGTCGAATCCGGAAAACGTTTCAGACATGCGCCGTCTCCTTAGGAATTGCTTCGACGCCGGATTCTCGCAGCGCAGCAAGAACCTGCTCAAGCGCAGGTTCAATCATCGCCTCGACGGTTGGCGTTAAGCCGATGTGCGGTTCCAGCGACTGTGGAATAACGCCGACCAGGGTCAGTTTCTTCGGAAACTCGCCGGTAAAGCGGAGGGCCGACAATACGTCGGCCAGTCCAAGCTGATGGGGGGAGATTTTGTTGGTGAACAGCGCCGGAACTTCATCGTCGCGCAGTACCATAATGGTTCCCGGCGCGTTCTTTTTCGACACGATGGCGTCGGCAATGATCAAATGATCCCGACTCGCCATATCGCCAAGAAGTTCCATTCCCGCCGTACCACCATCCAGAATCTCAACGAAATCCGGCAGGGTGTATCGTTGCTCTAACGCTTCAACAATACGCACCCCGATGGCTTCATCGGTCAGCAAAATATTGCCGACCCCTAAGACTAATATCCGCATTACAAAACCTTCACCGAGACCACTTCATTGCCATCGGCGTCCACCACGTGTACCGCGCACGCCATGCAAGGGTCGAAGGAGTGGATGGTACGTACCACTTCCAGCGGCTTCGCCGGATCGGCGATCGGCGTACCGACCAGCGACTGTTCGTACGGCCCCACGTCATCGTTGAAGTTACGCGGACCTGAGTTCCAGGTCGATGGCACCACCGCCTGATAGTTACTGATAATACCGTCTTTAATCACCATCCAGTGAGACAGCATACCGCGCGGCGCCTCCAGGAAGCCCACGCCTTTGAACTCGCCCGTCGCCGGAATGTTCGGCTTCACAAACGTGGTGTAATCGCCTTTGCCGATATTTACAATCAGCGCGTTGTATTGATCCTGCAATATGTTTTGCAGTTCACAACAGTGAACGGTACGCCCGATGATACGACCCAGCGTAGAGTGAAGTTGCGCCATTTCCAACGTTTTGCCGGTCAGCTTCTGATAAAGCGCAATGATTTCATTGAGCTTGGTCTGCGTGGATTCACGACCTGCAGCCAGTTTACACAGCATGTTCGCCAGCGGCCCGACTTCGACGGTTTTGCCGTAGAATGTCGGCGACTTGACCCATGAGTATTTACCGTCATCCGACCAACCGTCGTAAGCCGGGATCGTAGTGCCTTCCCACGGCGCCTGCGGCGCTTCATCTTTGTACCAGGCGTGCTTCGCGCTCTCCTGAATACCTTTAATCAGGAATTCGTCGGAGTGAGAGGTGATCGGACGGTATGTCGACAGATCGGCATTGGTAATGTAACCGCCCGGGAACAGGAAACTGCCGTTTTTACCGTCGGTCGGGAATTCCGGCGCGCTCAGGTAGTTCACCGCGCCTTTGCCGCGCTCCAGCCATTCCGGATAGTAGGCCGCGATGACTGCGGTATCCACTTTATACACCTGCTCGACAAAATCGCTCAGCTTATCGATAAACGATTTGATGTACATCAGGCGTTCAAGGTTCAACGTACCGATGCTGTCGAGATTGATCGGGTTCGCCACCCCACCGACCGCCAGGTTCTGGATATGCGGCGATTTACCGCCCAGCAACGCCACCACGCGGTTAGCGTCACGCTGACATTCCAGCGCCTGCAGATAGTGGGCGACCGCAATCAGGTTGACCTCCGGCGGTAACTGCATTGCCGGGTGCCCCCAGTAGCCATTGGCGAAAATACCTAGCTGACCGCTGGCGACAAGATCCTTGATCTTGTTCTGAACTTTCGTGAACTCTTGCGCGCTGTTCAGGTGCCAGCTCGACACGCCATCCAGCATCGCGGAGGCTTTTTCCGGATCGGCTTTCAGCGCAGAGGTAATGTCCACCCAGTCCAGCGCAGAGAGCTGGTAGAAATGGACAATGTGGTCATGGGTGGTATGCGCCGCCAGAATAATATTACGGATATACTGCGCGTTGACGGGAACATCAATATTCAGCGCGCTTTCCGCCGCACGAACGGAGGAGATCGCGTGAGTTGTCGTACAAACGCCGCAAATACGTTGCACAATCATCCACGCATCGCGCGGATCGCGGTTCTTCACGATCTCTTCCATACCGCGCCACATGGTGCCGGACGCCCATGCTTTGGATACGACGCCGTTCTCAATTTCGCAGTCAATGCGTAAATGACCCTCAATACGGGTTACCGGATCAATAGTAATTCTCTGGCTCATGCTTTGCTCGCCTCATGACGATTATGATCGTTTTGTTTTAAAGGAGGAAGTATCGGCAGTAGACGAATGAGTACGATGTATGCACAAATCTCAATAGCCACAAAACCAATAGAAATCAACAATTCTTCCCAAGTTGGGAAGTAGTGGTAGCCGCCACCCGGGTTGAATGCCACCAGCGAATAGGTCAGACGCCACGTCGCGCAGCCCAACAGCGCGCTCAGCGCCGACAGGTACAGCATACGAGAGTCATTACGCAGTTTCGCCACACGCAGCACCACTAACGGGAAGACCATCAGGACGACTTCAATCCAGAACATAGCGGAGTAAAAATCGCCGGCAAACGCATAGGACAGCTTGTCGCGATAAATCAGTTCGCCAAAGCGCAGGACGACGAAAATCGCCAGCAGCACGCTGATGGTATTCGTCAGCTTAACAAACAAATTTTTCTCATCCGGACCGTTTCCTTTCAGGCCTGCCTGAACCAGCGAACCCTCAAATATGACAATGGAGAAGCCCATGATAAACGCGGTCAGAACCGAGAACAGCGGCAGCATTTCATAGCTTTGCCATAGCGGATGCACTTTATAGCCCGCCGAGATCATCAATGACCCCATTGAGGACTGGTGCATCGTCGGCAACAGCGCGCCCAGCGCGATAATAAAGAACATCACCTTATTCAGACGCTTGAGCGACACTTTCCAGCCCAGACGTTCAAACAAGGCAGGCGCAAACTCCAGCGCCATCACGCCGATGTAGATGGTCATACAGACCGCCGTCTCAAACAGTACCGAGTTCACGTTGAAGTGACCTGGAATGTAGAAGTACGGCAGGTTCCAGTAACGACCGACGTCGATAGTGATCGACAGGCCGCCCAGCGAGTAACCAAACAAGCTTGCCAGCAACGCCGGGCGCACCAACGGATGGTATTGCCCACGGTTAAAGACATATACCGCCCATGCCAACGCCCAACCGCCGCAGGCAAAGCCAGTGCCGATCAACAGGTCAAAGGCAATCCAGACGCCCCATGGGAAACCGCCGTTCAGGTCGGAAACGGAGCCCAACCCGAAGACCAGACGCTTCACGATAAGGAGCATACACAGGACGATTAACGGTCCAAAAATAATGACCGGTTTACTGATGATTTTTCCGCCCAGCGGTTTTGGATCATGACTCATGATCGTCTCCTCCATCGTGATGGTCGTTTTTGCTATTACGACGAACCAGCACGGTTAAGCCCGCCAGCGCAGCCAGGGGTAGTATCATGCCTTTATAAAGCGTGTGTTGAACATGCTCGGAGCGCGCTCCGGTTGAAAGGTCATCCAGCTTCGGCAGATCCAGATCTTCATAAGGAACGCCTGTCAGCACCAGCACCTGAGTACCACCGCCCTCTTTTTCACCGTAGAGGTGTGGGTAGTATTTAGGCACCGTATGCAGATAGGTGTCGTCCGTTTTCAACGTCTGGCGCGGATAGTGATATTCACTGCCTGGTTTGAGGGCCAGACGTTTTTTCGCTTCCGCCATCAGCTCTTCACGAGTACCGAAAATGACGGCCCCTGCCGGACAAACTTCCACACACCCAGGCAAACCGCCTTTATCCAGACGCTCAACGCCTTTCTGGTTACACAACTCACACTTGTGAAGCGCGCCAAACGGGTTGTTGTAGTCGTACTTAGGTACGTTGTACGGACAGGCGACCATACAGTAACGGCAGCCGGTGCAGACATCTTTGTCATGGTGGACGATGCCGGTTTTCGGATCTTTTTTCAGCGCCGACACCGGGCAAACGGAAACGCAGTTAGGATCAACGCAGTGCATACACTGTTTCTTGATGTAGGCATAGCCGTTCTCTTCCTGATCTTTGTTCACGCCCGTGCCGCTACGCCATACCTGAATAATGTTATTGGTATACGGCGACAGCTTGTCGTTGTTCGACCAGGTCTGCTCCCCTTCCGGGTTACGCGCCGGGAAGTTGATATCCTGACACTTTGTGACGCAGGCCTGACAGCCCACGCACAGAGTGGAGTCATACAGCATACCCAGCGAACCTGGAATCGGCGGACGGTTTTCTGCAGCCGCATGGCTGACAGACGGCGCGGCGCCCAACAGCAATGCTCCACCGGAGGCTGCTTTAATAAAGTCACGTCTGTTCACGGTTATTCTCCCCGTGAGTCAGCGTTATCTTTCTTTTGCTGACGCCCCAGTTCACGTACCGCCATCACGCTGACGCCGGCAACCAGACCGACTACGCCGCCAAGCAGACCGACAGCGCCCGCAGAGATATTGCCGCCTTCTTTCATATTGACGTCAGGTTTCTCTGAACGCGGAGTTTGGTTTTCGACATTAGCAAGCTGGTGAATGCCCTTATGGAAGCCGATACCTTCTTCGTTACAGCCATAGCAAGGATGACCGATCGCCACTGGCCAGACGCCGCCAACGTCACAGAACTGTAACGTAGAACAGTTGCCCCAGGTTTCCGGCCCTTTACAGCCAAGATGGTAGAGACACCAGCCCTGACGGTGGCCTTCGTCGCCAAATTCTTTGGCAAAACGGCCTGCGTCGAAGTGTGGACGACGTTCGCAATGCTCATGAATCAGACGGCCATAGGCAAAGGTTGGACGATTTTTCGCATCCAGCTTCGGCGGCGTGCCGTAAGTGATGATATGCGCGACGGTCGCCAGGAAGTTATGCGGGTTTGGCGGACAACCTGGAATATTGATAACCGTTTTGCCCGGTAAGACTTCCTGCAGACTGACAGCGCCGGTTGGGTTTACGCCAGCCGCAGCAACGCCGCCCCATGCCGAGCAGGAACCGATAGCGATAATCGCGGCTGCGCCGTCAGCGGCTTTGCGGATGTGATCCACGATCGGCTCGCCGGCAACCATGCAGTAGATACCGTTATCTTTTAGTGGGATAGAACCATCCACCACCAGAACATATTGCCCTTTATACTTCTCCAGAGCGTTATGTTTGTTTTCTTCGACCTGGTGACCGAATGCGGCGGAAAGTACCTCGTGGTATTCCAGAGAGATAGTCTCCAGAACGAGGTTTTCAACGGTTGGGTGTGTAGCACGAAGCAGTGATTCGGTACAACCGGTACACTCCTGAGCGCCAATCCAGATAACGGGCGGACGCTGTGGATTGGATACCGATTCTGCCATTTCTGCGGCGGCTTTGCTACTGAGCCCCATAGTAGCGGCCAGTGCTGCACAAAGCTTCATGAAATCACGACGGTTAATGCCGTGAGAAGTGATGAGAGTATTATCTCCAGTCATTTTATAGTTATTCCGTTACGAAGACCTGGCTTTTATTTTGCACTGTTCGCGAAGAAGTTATTGCGATCGGTACGCCATTTACCACACTTTTTTTATGGTTATGTGCGCCATAATACTTCGACGGAACAGTAAAACGAAGGGAAGAGGCGATAGTGTAATTAATTAAAGCAAGATAATACCCCTGTTGGATCAACCTTCGAGTCGATAACCGACCATAAAGAAGCGAACCGCCATCCCGGAATGATTCTCTTTAAAGAAATCCATCACCATTTCTTTATCCAGACCATAGCGACGCGTCAGAATTCCGGCCTCCCACGCGCTAAGTTGACGATCGCCGGTCTTTTCGAACATACGGTGTGTAAAACCCAATACAAAGCCACGTTTATACTCAGAACAGAAATTCACCGCATGATGCGCGCTATATGCATATGGCGCGTGCAACCCAGCCATTAACCCTTTCCCAAAATGATTATTCATCTGACCTCCTTAGTCGCTATATAATAAATTATATAGCTACTGATTAAATGAAGGCCAGCGCATTACGCGCTTTTTTGCTTCACATCAGAAGGAAACCCATTCATCAGTAGACTGTGCGGGAGCCGACGCCATTCTCTGAACGCCAGGCGCCGCTTTCGCCGTTACGCGTTGTTGCGGCTCACTAGCGGAAAGCCGGAACTGCTGTACGGAGCGTTGCAAATCCTCCGTCTGCCGTTCCAGCGCCGCCGCCGCCGCGGAAACCTGCTCAACCAGCGCGGCGTTTTGTTGCGTAACGCTATCCATTTGCGTGATCGCCACGCCAACCTGAGAAATACCTTTACTCTGTTCTTCGGAGGCGGACGCGATCTGTTTCATAATCGTCGTCACTTCCGTGACGCCGCGCAGGATGGCGTCCATCGTCGCGCCGGTCTCCTGGACCAACTGCGCGCCCTGCGCTACGCGACGTACCGATTCGCCAATTAAGGCTTCAATTTCTTTCGCCGCCCCCGCGCTGCGGCTGGCCAGGTTACGTACCTCACCGGCGACCACCGCGAAGCCGCGTCCCTGCTCGCCCGCTCTGGCCGCTTCTACCGCTGCGTTCAAGGCCAGAATATTGGTCTGGAAAGCAATACTATTAATTACGGTAGTAATTTCCGCGATCTGCTGCGAACTGGCGGAAATACCGTTCATTGTTTCTACCACATCGGAAACCAGTTCGCCGCCTTTTCCTGCCGTTAGCGAGGCGGCATCCGCAAGCTGACTCGCCTGGCGAGCGTGTTCGGCGTTCATTTTCACCGTTGCGGTAAGCTGTTCCATGCTGGCGGCAGTTTCTTCCAGCGCGGCGGCCTGTTCTTCCGTTCGGGAAGAGAGATCGTTATTACCGGTAGAAATTTCCGTCGCGCCGCGCCAGATATTGTCGCTTCCGGCGCGGATCGTACTCACGGCTTCGCGTAAACTGTCCTGCATCGCGCGCAGTAGCGGCACCAACCGGCCTACGCAGTTACGCCCCAACGCTTCAATCGGCTGGCTAAGATCGCCTTGCGCGATACGCTGAAACTGCTGACGGATACGCTCCAGCGGTTTCACCATCATTGCAACCAGATAGCGATCGGTAAAAATCAGGATAGCAATGCCCAGAATCACCGCCGTGATAAGCAGGATGCGGATGGTATAGGTTTTACCATCGACCATCACACGGGTGTTATCCAGCATGGCGCCAGCTTCATGACTAAACCGTTCCGCGCTGGCGCCGAACGCGCGACTGAGTGCGGGCGTGACCGTACTGGCATGTTCGCTCCAGGCGGTTAGCGATCCTTGCTGCGCCAGTTGCATTTGAGGAACGACGCCTTTCTCCAGCAAGGCCTGCCAGTTGGACAAGACCTCCCTTGAGATATCAGGGTTCATCGGCCCTGGCAATAGCGATTTCATCTCCTCCAGCTTCTGACGCATATTCTCGAGCGACTGCCGGGCGGGCGCAAAATCGGGCGTGCCGCCGCCGATTTTTACATCCATCGCACGGCTAAGGCGGGTAACAAAGCGGAAATATTGATCGTTACCTTGGCTTAGCACCGTCATTTGCCGCACAAGATGCCGGTCAATATCATTTCCTTCCGAAACTTCGGATAAAGCATGGACGCTGTATAACCCCACCCCCGACCAGAGTAGACAAAAAAGTCCCAGTATCGTCAGCATGACCATACGAATAGTAAAGTTTTGCAGCAAACGCATATGAATTTCCTTGCTGAATATAAGAGATTAGTCATCTGATGATGACGCACTCTCGTTATCGGCAAGGCGCGGAGAATATATAATGCATTCTCCATTTTTTTACAGTTATCGCCGTTTACGTACCCGCAGATGTTATATATCTGTGAACACAGAGAAAATCTTTTAGTCTTATTACTGAGTAAATGAATAGATGTAGTAAAAATATTGCGTAAGGCTGCAGGGAGACGGTTATCCGCCGTTAAAGAAGCGCTGTTTTACAGCCGGGCTCAGCGTCCTTTGCCCGACTGCCCCGCCGTTGACGGCGGCTCAATGGTTATGCCGCGTCAATCTGTCCAGATAGCCCATAACGAATGCCGACAGGACAAAGGTCAGATGGATGATGACATACCACATTAATTTGTTATCCGGGACGTTTTTCGCGTCCATAAACACGCGTAACAGGTGAATGGAAGAGATAGCGACTATCGATGCCGCCACCTTATTTTTTAGCGACGTCGCATCCATTTTCCCCAGCCAGTTCAGCTTCTCCTTGCCCGCAGAGATATCCAGCTGAGAGACAAAATTCTCATACCCGGAGAACATGACCATCACCAGCAATCCGCCGACCAGCGTCATATCAACCAGCGATAACAGCACCAGAATCAGATCGGCCTCCGCCAGGGCAAAAACGTTCGGCAGAACGTGTAGAATTTCCTGGAAAAATTTTAGCGCTAAAGCGATCAGCGCCAAAGAGAGGCCAAAATACACCGGCGCGAGCAGCCAGCGAGACGCATACATTACATTTTCAAGAAAGCGTTCCATAGGGACCTGTCAGGTAACTAAAACCAGCAACAGTATATCTCAACCATGCAACATCAGATCAACATGCCAGTTAAGAGCCTATCCCACCAGGCGTTATTGGCGCAGCCAGTTTGGACACGGACAGCGCGCAAAAACCGGAGCGTACACGTAGTACGTGAGGTTTGACTCGCTACGCTCGCCCTTCGGGCCGCCGCTAGCGGCGTTCAAAACGCTAACGCGTTTTGGCGAGCACTGCCCAGGTCCAAAATGGCAAGTAAAATAGCCCTAATGGGATAGGCTCTAAATCTCATCCGGGTTAACCTGCGGGCGCTGATATTCCGGCCATACCAGCGCGACCAATGCCGGGTAGGCTTCAAGACTGAACTCGCGAAAACACTGGCGTAAATTAAGGACGTCCAAATCCGAATACGGCACCTTTTCTCCGTTCAGACAACGCTTCTTAATATTGTCGTAATACTTATAAACGGCAGAGTTAAGGTCGCTGCAACGACGCTGTGCGTCAAATAATCCAGGCGTTTCATTCAACTCAGTCATTGTCATTCGTTTTATCGTTGCATGAAGGAAATCGATATATTCATGGTTAACGCGCCAGTACCATACCGGCGTTATCGAATTCATTAATACTGAGAAATGATCTTCGCCCTCTTCCTTTGTCATGGGTTCAGTTTGATTTAAATTTACGATTTTTCCACCAGGACGTTTTTTATTAACCTCCCACATCAGGAAGAGTATCGCGCCGGTCAGTAATAGCAATATAATAACAGAATAAAAAATACTGTTCATAGCAGGCTCCATTTTTTTTGATTTTAAAATTACGCCATGTTATTGTCAACGAAACCTACACTATTAAAAATAGTATACCACTGATCGTAAAGGATATTTAGTCATGCTTCCTGAGCATCTGGTTTCCTCTCATTTTCGCCTGTCATCGCCGCCCCCTGAAGCCACAGAAAACAGTAAAAATTTGCCTCAGGGAAAGACAAAACTCAGCGATTACGAGCCCGATATTTTAATTTGCGCTAACGCAACCGGGCAACACAGAAACGTATTATTTGAAGAACGCGACCGTCATATTAAAGAACGTCTGTATTGTGTGGCTAAAATTGAAACGTTTGCCCGCCTGATAAACGCACTACAGGCAGAAGGCTATATTGATGCCCAAACACTAAGTAAAATACTGGCGGATAAAACCGCAATGATAAATGAAAAAGGTAATGCCATTTGGCTTAATTTAATCACTCGCGAAACCAATATGCCGCTATTTTATTCACTGGAAGATAAAGATGAAAGAAGTTGAAGACAATAACGTTTATTTGGCTTTAGACAACCATAAAAGTGATGAATTTATCTTAAAGCAAAATCTTGCAGCGCTAATCGCCAGTAAAAATGCCACCCTGGAAAAGGTAACGCAGGAGGTGGTATCCATACCGGCGGCGTTAGTGCGCCTGAAGTGGCAAAACCGACGAGAGATGTATACGTTACAGGTCAAAGAGGAGATTTATGGCGCGACCATCAATGCTATTATCGAGCAGCATCCTGAATTACGAGACAAAATTATGTCTCGTCTTGAAAGTGACTGGCAGCATCTGCTGGCTCGCGAGACGGCAACCTTACGTCTGACGCGTAAGCTTTCCGATGGCGACTACCGGACGCGCAACGTCACCACCGTCGCACGGCAAGAAAAATAACCTTCATGGCTAGTTAACTCTGTTGTGAATACGGGCGAAGCATAAGGATCGTTCTGATTCTCCCTCTTACGGTAGTAAAAGTGTCTACGCTTAAAGGGTGTTCAACCTGAAGGGAGAAGCTCAATGTCTCATCTATACGACCCTACCACGCAGTATTACACCGGCGAATATCCTAAGCAAAAACAGCCGGCGCCCGGCGTCCAGGCGAAAATGACGCCTGTTCCTGACTGTGGCGAAAAAAGTTATGTCGGCAGTGGTCGCCTTAAAGATCGTAAGGCGCTGGTGACAGGGGGCGACTCCGGGATTGGGCGCGCTGCCGCTATCGCTTACGCGCGTGAAGGCGCAGATGTCGCGATCAACTATCTGCCAGCGGAAGAAGAGGACGCCCAGCAGGTTAAAGAGCTGATTGAGGAGTGCGGTCGTAAAGCGGTGTTATTGCCAGGCGATCTTAGCGACGAATCCTTCGCCCGTTCGCTGGTCCATAAGGCGCGTGAAGCGCTGGGCGGGCTGGACATTCTGGCGCTGGTAGCCGGTAAACAGACGGCAATCCCGGAGATAAAAGATCTGACCAGCGAGCAATTTCAGCAAACCTTCGCCGTTAACGTTTTTGCCCTGTTCTGGATAACCCAGGAAGCGATTCCGCTGCTGCCAAAAGGCGCCAGTATTATCACGACGTCGTCTATCCAGGCGTATCAGCCCAGTCCGCACCTGCTGGATTATGCGGCAACCAAGGCGGCAATCCTCAATTACAGCCGTGGCCTGGCGAAACAGGTGGCGGAAAAAGGAATTCGTGTGAATATTGTCGCGCCTGGCCCTATCTGGACAGCGCTGCAAATTTCCGGCGGTCAAACCCAGGATAAAATTCCGCAGTTTGGTCAGCAGACGCCAATGAAGCGGGCCGGCCAACCGGCAGAGCTGGCGCCGGTGTATGTCTATCTGGCAAGCCAGGAATCCAGTTACGTTACCGCAGAAGTGCACGGCGTGTGCGGCGGGGAGCATTTAGGCTAACGCATGAAGTCGATTAAGGTGGCGCAATTCTGTTAAGCAAGGCGCCATCTTAGGCAATAAAAAAGCCGGGTGGCGACTTCGCCTTACCCGGCCTACAGCGTCAGCAGAATACTTATTTCGCTTTCGCGGTCTCTTCGCCGACCAGACCAATCTTGAGATAGCCCGCCTGATGCAGCATATCCATCACTTTCATCAGGGTTTCATACTCTACGGTTTTATCCGCACGGAAGAAAATCGTAGTATCCTTTTTCCCTTCCGTCAGGGCCGTTAGCTCGGCAATCATCGTATCATCCGTCACCGGATCGTTACCGATAAACATGGTGTTATCCGTTTTCACCGACAGATAAACCGGTTTTTCCGGACGCGGCTGTGGCGTACTGGTAGAAGCGGGCAGATTCACCTTGACGTCCACCGTCGCCAGCGGCGCAGCCACCATAAAGATAATCAGCAGAACCAACATGACATCGATAAACGGCGTCACGTTGATTTCATGCATTTCGCCGTTGTCATCCAGGTTCTCGTTAAGACGCATTGCCATGACGCATTACCCTACCCGTAATTTCTGCGCGGCGCGTACCGGCTGCGCACTGGCGCTCGCATTCAGATCAAGATCGCGGCTTTGCAGCAGCAATACCTGCGCCGCCACGTCACCCAGCGTCGCTTTGTAACTGCCTATCTGACGTGCGAAGATGTTGTAAATGACGACCGCCGGGATCGCGGCTACCAGCCCAATCGCCGTCGCCAGCAGCGCTTCCGCAATACCAGGAGCGACCACCGCCAGGTTGGTGGTCTGCGTTTGCGCAATACCGATGAAGCTATTCATAATGCCCCATACGGTGCCAAACAACCCGACGAAGGGGGAAATGGCGCCGATCGTCGCCAGATAACCGTTGCCTCGTCCCATGTAGCGGCCAACCGCTGCGACGCGACGTTCCAGACGGAGGCCGGTACGTTCTTTAATCCCTTCGTTATCTTCGCTGCCCTGAGAGAGTTCCAGTTCATTCTGCGCTTCATTGATGAGCTGTGCGCTGAGGCTTTTTGCGCTGAAACCTGCCGCAATGTCGGAAGCCTGATCTAAAGAGCGCGCATCGGCTAATTGCAGTTGTTCGCGCTTTAAGCGGCGCTTTTGCGTGAAAAATTCAACGCTTTTACTGAAGAAGATAGCCCAGGTGACGACTGACGCCAGAATCAAACCAATCATCACGCACTTCACGACAATATCGGCGTGCTGATACATGCCCCAGACGGAAAGATCCGTCTGCATCAAATTATTACCCACTCTGTATCTCCAGGACGCAAATCACAAAATCTGAGCATAATAATATCAAAACAACGTCGAATTGATAGTCGTTCTCATTACTATTTACATACTGCCGCACCTTTACTGCTTTTTCTTTGCGCTTACGCATTAAAAAAGCCACCTGTTTTTATTTTGGCAAAATTTTCATCTGTATCACACGTCGCCAGGGTGCAGATGGTTATATTCATGCTAGTTTAGACATCCAGACGGTTAAAATCAGGAAACGCAACATGACGGATAAACAGTTGGATACCAAACTGGTAAACGCAGGACGCAGCAAAAAATACACGCTTGGCTCAGTGAATAGTGTGATTCAACGCGCTTCTTCACTGGTGTTTGACACCGTCGAGGCCAAAAAACACGCTACCCGCAATCGCGCCAACGGCGAATTATTTTACGGACGCCGGGGAACGCTGACCCACTTTTCGCTCCAGGAAGCCATGTGTGAACTGGAAGGCGGCGCCGGATGCGCGCTCTTCCCGTGCGGCGCGGCGGCGGTCGCCAACACCATTCTGGCATTCGTTGAGCAGGGCGACCACATCCTGATGACCAACACAGCCTATGAACCCAGCCAGGATTTCTGCAGCAAAATTCTCGGCAAACTGGGCGTGACGACAAGCTGGTTCGACCCGCTCATCGGCGCTGATATCACGCAACATATTCAACCGAACACGAAAGTCGTATTTCTGGAATCCCCCGGTTCTATTACCATGGAAGTACATGATATTCCGAGCATTGTTAGTGCGGTCAGACGCGTCGCGCCAGAAGCCGTCATCATGATTGATAATACCTGGGCGGCTGGCGTTCTGTTCAAAGCTCTGGAATTCGATATTGATATCTCTATCCAGGCGGGCACTAAGTATCTGATTGGTCATTCTGATGCGATGGTCGGTACTGCCGTTGCAAATGCGCGCTGCTGGGAACAATTGCGGGAAAACGCCTATCTGATGGGGCAAATGCTCGACGCCGACACGGCTTATATGACCAGCCGCGGTCTGCGCACACTCGGCGTGCGACTGCGCCAGCATCAAGAAAGCAGCCTCAAAATCGCCGCATGGCTGGCGAACCATCCTCAGGTCGCGCGCGTTAATCATCCGGCCCTGCCGGGTAGCAAAGGTCATGCGTTCTGGAAACGAGACTTTACAGGCAGCAGCGGCCTGTTCTCCTTTGTGCTCAATAAAAAGCTGACCGAGGCAGAATTATCAGCCTATCTGGATAACTTTTCGCTGTTCAGTATGGCCTACTCCTGGGGAGGCTACGAATCGCTGATTATTGCTAATCAGCCGGAACAGATCGCCGCGATTCGTCCCGCAGGCGGCGTAGATTTTACCGGTACGCTGGTCCGGGTGCATATTGGTTTAGAGAGTGTTGATGATTTGATCGCTGATTTAGCCGCCGGCTTCGCCAGAATTGTGTAAAGTTGCCGGGGATGGACATATATGCAGACAATTTCCGTGGAAAAGTCTGCGTTTGTTGCGTCCGGGATCAAGGCATCCCGGACGATTCAGGAGTACAATAGGCGAATAAAAGCATAAATGCTGTTCCACAGGAAAGTTCATGGCTGTCATTCAAGATATTATCGCTGCGCTCTGGCAACATGATTTTGCCGCGCTGGCGAATCCACACGTTGTTAGCGTCGTCTACTTTGTCATGTTCGCCACGCTATTTTTAGAAAACGGTCTGCTGCCAGCATCATTCTTACCTGGCGATAGTCTGCTGCTACTGGCAGGCGCGTTGATCGCCCAGGATGTGATGCATTTTTTGCCGACGATTGGCATTCTCACCACCGCGGCCAGTCTCGGCTGCTGGCTAAGTTATATCCAGGGACGCTGGCTCGGTAATACGCGTACCGTCAAAGGCTGGCTGGCGCAGCTTCCGGCAAAATATCATCAGCGCGCCACCTGCATGTTTGACCGCCACGGTTTGTTAGCGTTGCTTGCCGGGCGCTTTCTGGCGTTTGTCCGCACTCTGCTGCCAACAATGGCGGGTATTTCCGGCCTGTCCAACCGCCGGTTTCAGTTTTTTAACTGGTTAAGCGGCCTGCTGTGGGTGACTGTCGTGACCAGCTTCGGCTACGCGCTCAGTATGATCCCGTTTGTTAAGCGCCATGAAGACCAGGTAATGACATTTTTAATGATCCTTCCCGTCGCGCTACTGGTCGCCGGACTGTTAGGTACGCTGGTCGTGGTGATTAAAAAGAAATACTGTAACGCCTGACGTATCCATAATCGGCCAGGATGGCCCGATTACGCTTCGTTGACCCGTGGCGGGATGCCCCACTTAGCTCCCTTGCATTGTCCGCATTCTTGCCGCATCTTCGCCCGGCGTAACGCCAAAATAACGTTTAAACTCCCGGCTAAACTGCGATGCGCTCTCATAGCCGACCCGCATCGCCGCGGCGCTGGCCTTCATACCGTCGTAAATCATCATCCGCGCTTTATGCAGTCGGTAGCTTTTTAAATACTGCAACGGCGAGGTGCTGGTGACCGCCTTAAAATTATGGTGAAACGCCGACACGCTCATGTTCGCTTCTGCCGCCAGTTGCTCAACATTCAGGTTCTCGGTGTATTTCATTTCGATCTGTTTAAGTACGCGACTGATCAGGCTAAAGTGCGTCTGGCGACTAACCAGTGCAAGCAGCGCCCCGCCGCGCGGTCCCATCAGCACATGATAAAGAATTTCGCGAATAATTTGTTTTCCCAGAATCCGCGCATCCAGCGGGCGCTCCATCACATCCAGCAATCTTTCCACCGCGCATAAAATCTCGTCCGACAGCGTGGCGGAGTTAATCCCACTGGCCGCCATCGGCAACTGGAAACGTTCATCTTCGCCAATGTCCATGAGCAACTCTTGCAGTTGCAGCACATCAATGTCGAGCCGAATACCGGCCAGTGGTACCTCCGGCGTTGCCCAGGTCTCGCATTCAAAAGGGAGCGGCACGGTCAGTAAGAGATATTCATTAGCGTCATAACGAAACTTGCGCTTGTTAATATAGCCAATTTTATGGCCGGAAAAGAGAAATATGATGCCAGGCTGATACATGACCGGCGTGCGCGGCCCCGGTTCAACACCATACAACAGACGAATGCCCGCCAGCCGCTCGCTGATTATTTTATCATTATTTTTTAAATGATTAATTTTATCCGCCAACTGTAAGCAAATTGCTTCACGATTCATAACGCGCCATTTTTTCATCAAATCCACTCCGCTGGATTGTGCGCATTTTTAGCGATTTTCTCCAGCATTCTGGAGAAATAGGCAAAACATTGGCAGAAATGTGCATTGAGAGACATCCCTCACAAGACCACAATGATGACCATCAGGCAGACAGCCGCCTGCCCTCTTTTTACCCACATAAGGGAATGAGCAATGAACAATTTCAAATTACATACCCCTACCCGCATTCTGTTTGGTAAAGGCGCTATCGTCGATCTTCGCGATCAAATCCCGCAGGACGCCCGCGTGCTGATTACCTATGGCGGCGGTAGCGTGAAAAAGACCGGCGTACTGGCGCAAGTTCAGGAAGCGTTAAAAGGACTGGATGTTCGGGAGTTTGGCGGTATTGAACCGAACCCGTCCTATGAAACGCTGATGAAGGCCGTGCAGCTTGTGCGCGACGAAAATATTACCTTCCTGCTGGCCGTTGGCGGCGGTTCCGTACTGGACGGCACCAAATTTATCGCCGCAGCGGCGCAGTATACGGACGGCGTCAATCCGTGGCACATTCTGGAAACCGGCGGTACTGAGATTCGTAGCGCAATCCCGATGGGGTCTGTGCTGACCCTACCGGCAACCGGCTCAGAATCGAACGCCGGCG
Organism: Salmonella sp. GDC200615; assembly: GCF_050574145.1. Taxonomy (NCBI): domain Bacteria; kingdom Pseudomonadati; phylum Pseudomonadota; class Gammaproteobacteria; order Enterobacterales; family Enterobacteriaceae; genus Salmonella; species Salmonella sp. GDC200615. The sequence continues at coordinate 4,068,085 of NZ_CP192247.1, forward strand.
CAGTCATTTCCCGTAAAACCACTGGCGACAAACAGGCCTTCCACTCCTCGTTCGTGCAACCGGTGTTTGCCGTACTGGACCCGGTCTACACCTATACATTGCCGCCGCGCCAGGTTGCGAACGGCGTCGTGGATGCTTTCGTCCATACCGTTGAGCAGTACGTCACTTACCCGGTTAACGGCAAAATTCAGGATCGTTTCGCCGAAGGTATTTTACTCACACTGATCGAAGAAGGTCCCAAAGCGCTGCAAGAGCCTGAAAATTATGACGTCCGCGCTAACGTGATGTGGGCCGCTACTCAGGCGTTGAATGGCCTGATTGGCGCTGGTGTTCCGCAGGACTGGGCGACACATATGCTGGGCCATGAGCTTACCGCGATGCACGGTCTCGATCATGCCCAGACGCTGGCTATCATTCTGCCTGCGCTATGGAACGAAAAACGAGACGTTAAACGTGCAAAACTCCTGCAATATGCTGAACGTGTATGGAATATCACCGACGGTTCCGACGACGAGCGTATTGATGCCGCCATTGCCGCCACCCGCCGTTTCTTTGAACAGATGGGCGTGCCTACCCGTCTGTCCGATTACGGTCTGGATGGCAGCACTATTCCGGCGCTACTGGCTAAACTTGAGGCGCATGGATGCACAAATTTAGGTGAAAATCAGGATATTACGCTGGATGTCAGCCGTCGGATTTATGAAGCGGCGCGCTAAGGTTTTTTCGCCTCTGACTTTCGTTTTTGGCCATTTCGTCCAGACTTAAGTCACTTAGTCTCGCCGGACCCGACTCCGGAGAGCCAATTAAAAGAGGAACACATCATGGCTAATCCAACCATTATCAGGCTACAGGATGGCAACGTAATGCCACAACTTGGGCTGGGAGTCTGGAAAGCAAGCAATGAAGAGGTGATCGCGGCGATTCATAAAGCGCTGGAGGTGGGCTATCGATCGATTGATACCGCCACAGCATATCAGAATGAAGAAGGCGTCGGCAAAGCGCTAAAAGCAGCGAGCGTGGCGCGGGAAGAGCTGTTTATCACTACCAAGTTGTGGAATGACGATCAAAAACGTCCCCGCGAAGCCCTGCAGGAGAGTCTGAAAAAACTGCAGCTTGATTATCTCGATCTCTATCTGATGCACTGGCCCGTACCGGCTATCGATCACTATGTCGACGCCTGGAAAGGCATGATCGCGCTGCAAAAAGAGGGGCTGGTAAAGAGTATCGGGGTCTGTAACTTTCAGATCCATCACCTCCAGCGTCTGATCGATGAAACCGGCGTTACCCCTGTGATCAACCAGATCGAGCTTCACCCCTTGATGCAACAGCGCCAGCTACATGCGTGGAATGCGACGCATAAAATCCAGACCGAGTCCTGGAGCCCGCTGGCGCAGGGTGGCGAAGGCGTATTCGATCAGAAAGTGATTCGCGAACTGGCGGATAAATACGGCAAAACGCCCGCCCAGATTGTTATTCGCTGGCATCTGGACTGCGGGCTGGTCGTCATTCCGAAATCCGTCACCCCTTCCCGTATCGCGGAAAACTTTGCTGTCTGGGATTTCCGTCTCGATAAAGATGAATTAGGCGAGATCGCAAAACTGGATCAAGGAAAACGCCTCGGTCCCGATCCGGATCAGTTCGGCGGTTAAGCCGGATTTATCGCACGCCATGCCCGACGATGTCGTCGGGCTTTTTTGCATTCCGAAACATTAAGAAACAATTACGCGCATTTAACAGTATATTTCCCCCACACACAAGCGCAGAATTATTCTGATTTTGTGAATATTTATTCATATTTATTATGAATTTACTTAATACATATAAAATATTTATGGATGTGTAATTGTGGCGGAAAAAAAATCTCAGGGCGTCAAATGGCTCCCATTTATTCTTATTCTGGTTATCGCCGCCGGACTGTGGCAGCTAACGCCCCCTTCCGGGTTAAGCGCGCCGGCCTGGCATTCCGCGATTATTTTTGTCGCGACGATCGCCTCTATCGTGGCGAAAGTGCTGCCTATTGGCGCAGTCGGTATTATCGGCATCACCGTCTTTGCGCTCGCCTATGCTGCCGGCGACAAAACGGCCAGCGGCGCGATTACCACGGCCTTGAGCGAGCTGAACAGTTCGCTGATCTGGCTTATCGTCGTCGCCTTTATGATTGCCCGTGGGTTTATCAAAACCGGGCTGGGTCGGCGTATCGCCCTACAAATGATCCGTCTGTTAGGTAAACGAACGCTGGGTCTGGCTTATGGTCTGGCGTTTGCCGATCTGATCCTCTCCCCCGCGATGCCCAGTAACACCGCGCGCTGCGGCGGCGTGATTTACCCGATCGCCGACTCGCTGGCGCGCAGCTTTGATTCACATCCGGAAGATGAGTCTCGCAGCAAAATCGGCACCTTTCTGATCACCTGTATTGGCAATGTTAACGACGTCACCGCCGCACTGTTTATGACCGGTTATACGGGTAACCTGCTGGCGGTAAAACTGGCGGCGAACGCCGGCGTTACGTTGAGCTGGGGAAGTTGGTTTATCGCCGCGCTCCTGCCTTGCCTGGTCTCTTTTCTTATCGTCCCGCTGCTGGTCTACTGGCTGACGCGTCCGGAAATTAAACATACGCCGGATGCGCCGGATTTGGCGCGCAAAGAGCTGGCGCAAATGGGCAGTATGACGCGCGGCGAGTGGCTCATGCTGGCGACCGTCGGCGTGTTGCTGGTGCTATGGATTTTTGGCAGCTCGCTCGGCGTGGATGCCACGACGGCCTCTTTTGTCGGTCTCTCTATTTTATTACTGAGCGGCGTGCTCACCTGGGAAGACGTTAAAAGCGAAAAAGGCGCCTAGGATACGTTGATTTGGTTTGCCGCGCTGCTGATGATGGCTAACCAGTTGAAGAAACTAGGATTCACCAGCTGGTTTGGCAACCTGATTGGCGACAGCATCGGCAGCACGATGCATGGAACCAGTTGGATAATCATCCTGCTGCTGCTTAACGCAGCCTATTTTTATACCCACTATTTTTTCGCCAGCGGCAACGCGCAAATCGCCGCGCTGTATGCGGTATTTCTGGGCGTCGGTCTGCATCTGAATATTCCGGCGGCGCCGATGGCGCTCATGCTGGCGTTTACCAGCAGCCTGTACTGCTCTCTTACGCAGTATACCCACGCACGCGGCCCCATTCTTTTTGGCGCCGGCTATGTACCGACGGGCGTCTAGTGGCGAACGGGATTTATTATCAGTCTCTTTAATCAGGCGGTCTTTTTGACAGTCGGCCTCGCATGGTGGAAAGTGTTAGGGTTGTATTAAACGCTTAACTCATCGATAAGCCCCTCGGTTAACGGAGAAATGGAATGACCTGCATTTTCTGTCAAATAGTTGAAGGTAAAGCACCTTGTCATAAAGTTTGGGAAGATGAGCATCACCTGGCTTTTTTGTCGATTTTTCCGAATACCGATGGGTTTACCGTAGTGATCCCGAAAAAACATTACCCCAGCTACGCGTTCGATCTACCGCCGCAGGCGTTAGCGGACCTGATGCTGGCGACCCAAAAAGTGGCTAAGAAACTGGATAAGGCTTTCCCGGATGTCAGTCGTACGGGAATGTTCTTCGAAGGTTTCGGCGTAGACCATGTGCACAGTAAATTAAGCCCCATGCACGGTACTGGCGATTTAACCCACTGGAAACCGATTGAATCGCGGCAGAATAAATTTTTCGAACAGTATGAAGGATATCTGTCGTCACACGATCATGAACGGGCTGATGATGAAAAACTGGCCGCGCTGGCGGCCAGAATTCGTGAGGCATAAATACGGAGCACTTCTGCCGGATGGCGGTGTAAGCACCTTATCCGGCCTACAAAACTGTGCTATTCATAGACCTGATAAGCGCAGCACCTTCAGGCATTATACCTTAGATTATATACTTCTTATCTATTTTAATATATCAACCCTAGTAGGTTAAATATTACGGCGCGTGGCTAAATATTTCGTACAAAAACCATCCAGGAATAGCGGCAATAACACCCATTAAAATTATCCCTGCAAGAGTCATTTGCCTATCTTCACGTTTTTCCATACTACATGCTTTAATAGCCATTATGAATATAACAACAGCTATTATAGCAATTACGATAAAACAGGGAATAATAATCATACCCATGATATCCCCTCCTCTGGGGCTGTATAAAAGCATCATGCCTTAATCATTAAGGTAATATATAATTAATTTATACAATCAATAATATTTAAATAAAATATAAAGCTCCCCGTAATTTAGCAATTACTAAAGACCGATACAATATATTTAGATGTCTGTTACTTCCAAAAACATTAGCTTCCAGAAGCAACAGATTCAAAGGTAATTAACGCCCTGCGCCTTTCCCGCGCTTCTTATTAGCGGCAAGCCCCTGCCGCTGACGTTCCACCGGCGTATGCTTGGTCAACGCCGGGCGGGTATTGCGGTTCTGGCGACGCGCTTCGCGCATCTCTTCAATGGTCGGCGCAGGCACCAGACACTCACGGCGACCGCCAATCAAATGCTTTTTCCCCATCGCTTCCAGCGCCTGGCGAATCAGCGGCCAGTTCGCCGGATCGTGATAACGCAGCAGCGCCTTATGCAAGCGACGTTGCCTGTCTCCCTTCGGCACCACCACATCTTCACTCTTATAACCAATTTTACCCAGCGGGTTTTTGCCGGTGTAATACATGGTGGTCGAATTCGCCAACGGCGACGGGTAGAAGTTCTGCACCTGATCCAAACGGAAGCGGTGGCGCTTGAGCCACAGCGCCAGATTCACCATATCCTCGTCCCGCGTGCCCGGATGCGCGGAGATAAAATACGGGATCAGATACTGCTCTTTTCCGGCCTGTTTAGAGTAAAGGTCAAATAACTCTTTAAAGCGATCGTAGCTGCCCATACCCGGCTTCATCATTTTCGACAGCGGACCTTCTTCAGTATGCTCCGGCGCAATCTTCAGATAGCCGCCCACATGATGGCTCGCCAGCTCTTTAATGTAGCGAGGATCTTCTACGGCGATGTCGTAGCGCACGCCGGAGGCAATTAAGATTTTCTTAATGCCTTTCAGCTCACGGGCGCGGCGATAAAGATTGATCGTCGGCGTATGGTCAGTATCCATATGCGGACAGATATCCGGATAGACGCATGACAGGCGACGACAGGTCTGCTCCGCACGCGGCGACTTACAGCGCAGCATATACATGTTCGCGGTAGGACCGCCCAGATCGGAGATCACGCCGGTAAACCCCGGCACCGTGTCGCGGATCGCTTCGATCTCGTTGATAATAGAGTCTTCCGAGCGGCTCTGAATGATGCGCCCTTCATGTTCAGTGATCGAGCAGAAAGAGCAGCCGCCAAAGCAGCCGCGCATGATATTGATCGAAAAGCGGATCATCTCATAGGCCGGAATACGGGCATTGCCGTAAGCCGGGTGCGGCACACGCTGATACGGCAGCGCAAACACGCTATCCATCTCTTCAGTGGAGAGCGGTATGGCGGGCGGGTTGATCCAGACATAGCGGTCGCCGTGTTTTTGCATCAGCGCCCGCGCGCAGCCAGGGTTAGTTTCGTGATGCAGAATACGCGACGCATGGGCGTACAGCACCTTGTCGCCTTTCACCTTTTCAAAGGATGGCAGCAGGATATAGGTTTTTTCCCACGGCTTCGGACGCGGCGGCTGCACGGTAATCGCTTTAGCTTCCTGCTTTTTCGGCGCGACCGGCTTGTTATCCGCGCACGGCAGATCCTCACCATAGGGATGGGGAATTGGATCGATTTTACCCGGCGTGTCCAGACGAGTGGAGTCGACGCCGCTCCAGCCAGGCAGCGCTTCTTTAACCATAATCGCAGTGTTACGCACGTCGCGAATCTGATCGATGGTTTCGCCCATTGCCAGACGGTGCGCCACTTCCACCAGCGGACGCTCGCCGTTGCCAAACATCAGCATGTCGGCTTTGGAATCGACTAACACCGAACGACGCACAGTATCAGACCAGTAGTCGTAATGCGCGGTACGGCGCAGACTGGCCTCAATGCCGCCAAGGATCACCGGGACATCTTTCCACGCTTCTTTGCAACGCTGGGTATAGACCAGCGTGGCGCGGTCCGGGCGTTTGCCCGCGACGTTATCCGGGGTGTAGGCGTCGTCATGGCGCAGCTTACGGTCGGCGGTGTAACGGTTGATCATCGAGTCCATGTTGCCGGCGGTGACGCCGAAGAACAGGTTCGGTTTTCCCAGACGCATAAAGTCGTCTTTGCTGTTCCAGTCAGGCTGGGCGATGATCCCCACGCGGAAGCCCTGCGCTTCCAGCATACGACCGCAAATCGCCATGCCGAAGCTCGGATGGTCGACGTAGGCGTCGCCGGTTACCAGAATAATGTCGCAGCTATCCCAGCCAAGTTGATCCATCTCGTCACGTGACATCGGCAAAAACGGCGCCGGCCCAAAGCAGGCGGCCCAGTACTGCTGCCAGGAGAAAAGGTCGCGATCCGGTTGGATCAGGGAGATAGCGCTCATATTGCTTCCAAAACGATTGGCAAAAAAATAATCAAAGGTCGGGGATTATAAGCCGTATCTATAGCGAAAATGAAGGAGATTATCGCCTTATATGCAGGGCTGGCGCGAAATAGAAACAACTTTAAACGGCCTGGCCTGATGTGTTTGAAATTGGTCTTATGAATATCTCCAAATTGGTATGCAATTAATTATACCCACGTCTAAAAACGCAGTATCGCCATAACAACAAAAAGTAAAAAATATCATATTATCAGTAATATATAAAAAAACTTCGCTGAATTGCTCACGGCACTGTTTTTACCATGACTTTCTTCTGTGAACCAGATCTCTTTCTTTGGTCTATTGATTAAATTAAATTGGCTGACAGAGTTCAGGGGATAAAGAACACCATCACCACGCCTTTCCCCTACGCAATACCTTACGTATCAGCAGGTTATTAATTAATCAACGATAACCACAGGAATCCCAACCTATAAGGAAGCAGATATGAAAAACACACGTTCATTCACAACATCAGCGGTATTACTGGCCGGCTGTTTGCTACTGGCATTTCCAGCGCTCGCCAAAACCACGCTGAAACTGAGCCACAATCAGGATAAAAGCCACGCCGTTCACAAAGCGATGAGCTATCTGGCCGATAAAGCGAAAGCCTATTCGGACGGCGAATTAAATATTCGTATTTACCCCAACGCCACGCTGGGCAACGAACGTGAATCGCTGGAATTGATGAACTCCGGCGCTCTGCAAATGGTGAAAGTCAATGCGGCATCGCTGGAGTCTTTTGCGCCGGAATATAGCGTGTTTAGCCTGCCGTTTTTATTCCGCGACCGCGATCACTACTACAACGTACTGAAAAGCGACTTAGGGAAACGCATTCTCGCGTCCTCCGAAAGCAAAGGCTTCGTCGGCTTAACCTGGTACGACGGCGGCGCCCGCAGTTTTTACGCTGGTAAGCCCATCACTCAACCCGACGATTTAGCCGGTATGAAAATCAGAGTGCAGCAAAGCCCCAGCGCTATCGCGATGGTGAAAGCGCTCGGCGGCGTGCCGACGCCGATGGCGCAAGGCGAACTCTATACCGCGCTCCAGCAAGGCGTGGTCGATGGCGGCGAAAACAACCCCGTGGTTTATGCCGATATGCGTCATGCGGAGGTGGCGAAATTCTATTCCCGCGACGAGCACACGATGGTGCCGGATGTCCTGGTCATCAGTACCAAAGTACTTAACAAATTGAGCGATAAAGAGCGGAAAGCGTTATATAAAGCCGCAGATGAATCCATGCAGCAAATGAAAGACGTCATCTGGCCCGCCGCGGAAAAAGAGGCTTATGAGAGCATGAAGGCCATGAATGCGACCGTTGTTGATATTGATAAATCCGCGTTCAAACAGCGTGTTAAGCCCTTGTTTGATGAGTTCCGCGCGAAAGATGCTCAATCAGCGAAGGATCTGGAATACATCGAGAATATGTAAATCTGCCGGGCAGGGTTCTCCTGCCCTTTACAGGATGTAATATGCGAATACTCACCAATGCACTGAACAAAATACTGGCCGGGTGCTGCTGTATTATTCTGGCGATCATGGTTGCCTGCGTATCCTGGCAGGTGGCGGCGCGCTTTATATTCAACGCGCCAAGCAGCACGCTCGACGAATTCACCCAGATTCTTTTTATGTGGATGATTCTGTTAGGCGGCGTCTATACCGCCGGATTAAAAAAACATTTAGCTATCGATTTGTTAGCGCAAAAACTCTCCCGAACGCCCGCCCTCGTGCTCGACAGTATCATTCAGGTGATTATTACCGTGTTCGCGCTGATTTTTATGGTGTACGGCGGTGATATTATTGTTGAAAAAGCGGCGCACGTCAGCCAAATGTCCCCGGTATTAAAATGGCCTATGGATAAAGTCTATTGGGTCATGCCGATTAGCGGCGTCATCCTGGTGTACTACACCATTGTGAACGTTATTGATAATTATCATCAGCGCCATCTTCGCTAACGAGGGATATATGGACTTTGAATATATTTACCCAATAATTGTTTTATTTGGCAGCTTTGCCATTATGCTGGCGGTCGGCGTTCCTATTACATTCGCTATCGGGCTGTCGTCCTTATTCTCAATCCTGATAGCCCTTCCCCCGGATGCGGCAATCTCGGTTATTTCGCAAAAAATGACCGTCGGTCTCGATGGCTTTACGCTGCTGGCGATCCCCTTTTTTGTGTTAGCCGGCAATATCATGAATACCGGGGGAATCGCCCGGCGCCTGGTGAATCTGGCTCAGGCGTTAGTTGGCCGCCTTCCCGGCTCGCTGGCGCACTGCAATATTCTGGCGAACACCCTGTTTGGCGCGATATCCGGCTCGGCTGTCGCTTCTGCGGCCGCGGTGGGCGGCATCATGTCGCCATTACAGGAAAAAGAGGGCTACTCTCCGGCGTTCTCTACGGCGATCAACGTCGCTTCGGCGCCGATTGGCCTGATGATCCCGCCCAGCAATGTGCTAATTGTCTATTCGCTGGCTAGCGGCGGCACCTCTGTCGCCGCCCTGTTTTTGGCGGGCTACCTGCCCGGCATCTTAACCGCGCTGGCTTTAATGACGGTAGCGGCGCTGTATGCCCATCGCCACCATTACCCGGTTGCCGAACGCATCAACCTGCGGCAGTTTCTGTCGGTATTCCGCGATTCATTGCCCAGCCTGTTGCTGATATTTATTATTATCGGCGGCATTATCGGCGGCGTATTTACGCCAACAGAGGCCTCTGCGATCGCGGTAATCTATAGCCTGGCGCTGGCGGCCATTTATCGAGAAATTAATGTGAGTAAGTTGCGCGATATTCTGCTGGATTCGGTAGTAACCAGCTCTATTGTTCTCTTACTGGTCGGCTGCTCAATGGGAATGTCATGGGCGATGACCAATGCTGATGTTCCTGAACTGATTAATGAAATGATTACCAGCGTGTCCGAAAATAAATGGGTCATCTTGCTGATTATCAATCTCATTTTGTTACTCGTCGGGACGTTTATGGATATTACCCCGGCTATTCTGATCTTTACGCCTATTTTCCTTCCCATTGCTCAACATCTGGGAATCGACCCTGTCCATTTTGGCATTATTATGGTTTTCAATTTAACCATCGGACTGTGTACGCCCCCGGTAGGCACTATTTTGTTCGTCGGTTGCAGTATCGGCAAAATCAGTATTGATAAAGTCGTCAAACCGCTATTACCGATGTTTCTGGCACTCTTTGTGGTCATGGCGATGATTTGCTACTTCCCGCAGTTGAGTCTGCTGCTTCCCACGCTGTTTGCTCCTTCCTGAAAACCCTGACGGGTCTGCGCTATTCAGACCCGTACTCGGACGCTTTACGACGCCGGATTCACCAGCATTTGCCCAATCGAGCCGCGGTCAGCCATTTCCAGCGTCTGGCTGTTGAAATAGAACGGGAAGTGCGGCCAGGACGGCTGACCGTAATAGACCAGCAATTCGACTTGCCCATCCACCCAGACGGTATCTTTCCAGCCTCTATCTTCCGGGAACGGCATAGCGCCGTTGATGTTACGAATCAGGAAAGAGACGCCCTCAATATGGAACGACTGCGGCATATCGGCGCGTACCGTCCAGCGCTCCCAGGTGCCTTGTTGGGCGGTAATATCAATGCGATTCACATCCCACAGTTGGCCGTTAATCCCCGGATCGTCGCCAAGACTGATGTCCCGACTGCGGACAGGCGCGCCGCTCATGATCTCCGTCGGCAACAGACGCATCGGCAGATTATCGGTCACCAGCGGCAGCAATCCGGTTGGCCGTAACGTCAGCACCAGGGTCGAAACCAGAATACTGGAAGGCTCAAAGAAACCGCGAATCCGATCGACTATGCTGGCCGCTTCCCCGCAGGTGATCGAGACTTCGTCGCCGTTGGTCATATCAACCAGGATTTCACGTCGCTCGCCGGGCGCCAGTGACAACTGTTTGACGGAAACCGGCGCAGGTAAAAAGCCCTGATCGCCTGAAATCACATGCAGCGCCCGGCCATCGCTCATCTGAAGCTGATAGCGCCGCGAGTTCGAGGCGTTCAACAACCGTAACCGCACCCAGCCGCGGGACACTTCGACATAGGGGCTTTGCGCGCCGTTCACCAGCAGCGTATCGCCGACAAAACCACCGCTTCCCGGTTCGCTGTACTCCGGCGTCCCAAAGTTATCCAGCCGTTTATCCTGGATAATGACGGGAAAATCATCCACGCCGTAATGGTTCGGAATGGGCAGCGTTTTACTAATGTCGTCTTCGACCAGCCACATTCCGGCCAGGCCGTTATACACCTGCTGCGCAGTGCGGTTAGGCGTGTTAGCGTGATACCACAGCGTCGCGGCGCTCTGACGAATCGGCAACACCGGCGCCCAGTCCGCGTTCGGCGACATCATACGCGCCGGGCCACCCATCAGCGGCCCCGGCACCAGTAAACCAGCAACCGTCATGGAGACATTTTCCGCCAGGCGGTTGCTATAGATGAGTTTAACGTCATCGCCTTTCCAGACGCGGATTGTCGGCCCCAGATAACGACCGTTCACTCCCCAGACCGGCGCGCGCGTGCCTTGCGTAAAGGACCAGTGCGCTCGCTGTAGCGTCATAAACAACGGCTGCCCGCGACGGGACTCCAGCAACGGCGGAACAGGCAACGGCTGTTGCTGACCGGCAGCATTCGCCCTGAGGGGAATCGCGCCTGCACATAGTGCGATTCCCGATGCCTGAAGAAACTGACGCCGACTGAATGACATATAAGCTCCATGTAAAACAGGCTAAAGAGTTGTGCCTGAAAAAATGATTTCTACAATAACAGAGTAAGACTGCTTAAACCTTACCGGTCGCTTCACGTTCCGCAACCTCTTTATCAAGTTCCGCGATTTTTTGCTCCATTAACGCACGGCAGTGGGCCGCCAGCTCGCGAACCTGATCTTTACCATATTCGCTGACATCGACTGGCGGCAGCATTTCCACAATAACCAGTCCGTTGTTCAGGCGGTTTAGATTGACTTTGTTAGAGGTGTTGGAAACGCAGACAGGAATGATCGGCACACCAGCCGCGATAGCCGCATGAAACGCGCCGGTTTTAAACGGCAGCAGACCGCGTCCCCGGCTACGCGTACCTTCAGGGAACATCCAGATAGAAATACGGCGCTTTTTAAAATGGTTAACCACTGCCGCAATGGTGCTATGCGCTTTGGCGCGGTTATTACGGTCAATCAACAGATTACCGGTCAGCCAGTACAGTTGCCCAAAAAACGGGATCCAAAGCAGGCTTTTTTTCCCCACCGTCACCGTTGGCGGCTGCACAATATTCGCCGCCGTGACCATATCATAATTATTCTGGTGGTTAGCAATATAGATAGCATTGCCATAGTTTTCCGCGTCGGCGGGTTTGCGGCACTCCACTTTCAGGCCAAACAGCGGGGCCAGACGACCGAACATATGTCCAAACGTCGCCACGTGTTTTGGGTTACGTGGGCTGAAAAGGCAGTAAATAGAACCGAAAACACAGACCAGAATGGAGTAAATAACGGTAACAATAAGACGAAAAATATATAGCATAACAACCTCTGAAGGCCTAAGAGCCCGGCATTCTACGTCACCTGAAATTCAGGTTAGGATTTTGGTAAGTGTGGCTCTCTGGAAAAACGTATTGTTAATCGCAATGCACGAATAAACAACGGTTTTACGGGAAATTTTAATGTTAATCCGATCTGAAACCGTAGGCCGGATAAGACGCTACTGCGTCGTCATCCGGCAACGGCAGAGCGCCGGATGGCGGCTTAGATGCCTTGTCCGGCCTACGGGCGCCCCTGTCTTACTCTTCGCTGTCGCCATGACTTACGCGATGCGGCGAATCAATCTCAATGCGATCGATACGCTGCAGGCCGCGCATTAATGTGCCACGGCGTCCGCGTTCACCGACTACCTTTTGTAACTCTTCAGGGCGCAGTTTGATTTTGCGCTTCCCGACATGGATAGTCAGAGTGCTTTGTGGCGGCAGCACGTACAGGTGCGCCAGTCCATCATCGCCTTTCGCCGCTTCTGCAGAGGGGATATTAATGATCTTATTCCCTTTGCCTTTCGACAGCTGCGGCAGAGAGTCTACCGGGAACATCAACATCCGTCCGGCCTGGGTAATCGCCAGCAGCATATCGTGCTCGTCTTCAATCACCAGCGGCGGCATGACGTGCGCATTTTCCGGCAGTGTAATCAACGCCTTACCGGCACGGTTACGGGCAACCAGATCGTTAAACGTACAAACGAAGCCGTAGCCCGCATCCGACGCCATCAGCAGTTTCTGGTCATCGCCTTCCATCAGCATATGCTCTACGGTCGCCCCCGGCGGCAGCGTGAGTTTGCCGGTCAGCGGCTCGCCCTGCCCACGCGCCGACGGAAGCGTAATGGGATCAATAGCATAGCTGCGCCCGGTGGTATCAATAAACACCACCGGTTGATTACTCTTACCTTTCACCGCGGCTTTAAAGCTGTCGCCCGCTTTATAGTTAAGCCCCGGCGCATCAATATCATGACCTTTGGCGCTGCGCACCCAGCCCATCTGCGACAGCACGATAGTCACCGGTTCGGACGGCAGCATGTCGTGTTCGCTCATCGCTTTAGCTTCTTCGCGCTCACGCAGCGGAGAACGGCGATCGTCGCCATAGGCATCGGAATCTGCCTGTAGCTCTTTTTTCAGCAAGGTATTCATTTTGCGTTCGGACGCGAGAATGCCCTGCAACTGGTCACGCTCTTTTTCCAGCTCGTCCTGCTCGCCGCGAATTTTCATCTCTTCCAGTTTGGCGAGATGACGCAGTTTCAGTTCGAGAATCGCTTCCGCCTGGGTTTCGCTGATGCCGAAACGCGACATCAGCGCGGGTTTCGGCTCATCCTCGTTACGGATAATCTCGATCACTTCATCGATGTTGAGAAACGCCACCAGCAAACCTTCGAGGATATGCAGGCGCTTAAGCACTTTCTCCAGACGATAGTTCAGACGACGGCGCACCGTGTCGCGGCGGAACGCCAGCCACTCGGTGAGGATCTCCAGCAGGTTTTTCACCGCCGGACGACCATCCAGACCGATCATGTTCAGGTTAATACGGTAGCTTTTTTCCAGATCGGTGGTGGCGAACAGATGGTTCATCACCTGCTCCATATCCACACGGTTGGAGCGCGGGACAATCACTAAACGCGTCGGGTTTTCGTGATCCGATTCATCGCGCAGGTCGTCCACCATCGGCAGTTTTTTATTGCGCATCTGCGCAGCAATCTGCTCCAGCACTTTTGCGCCAGATACCTGATGCGGCAACGCGGTGATCACCACGGCGCCGTCTTCTTTGGTCCATACCGCGCGCATACGCACGGAGCCACGCCCATTTTCGTAAATTTTACGAATTTCCGCACGAGGGGTAATGATCTCCGCTTCGGTCGGGTAATCCGGCCCCTGGACGATATCCAGCAACTGATCCAGCGTCGTTTTCGGCTGCTCAATCAGCGTAATCGCCGCTTTCGCCACTTCTCGCAGGTTATGCGGCGGAATATCTGTTGCCATGCCCACCGCAATACCGGTGGTGCCGTTCAGCAGGATGTTCGGCAGACGCGCCGGTAACATTTTCGGTTCCTGCATGGTGCCGTCGAAGTTTGGCACCCAGTCCGCCGTCCCCTGACCGAGTTCGCTTAACAGCAGCTCGGCGTATTTGGACAGGCGGGATTCGGTATAACGCATCGCCGCGAATGACTTCGGATCATCCGGCGCGCCCCAGTTCCCCTGGCCATCGACCAGCGGGTAACGGTAAGAGAACGGCTGCGCCATCAGCACCATGGCTTCATAGCAGGCGCTGTCGCCATGCGGGTGATACTTACCCAGTACGTCACCAACGGTACGGGCGGATTTTTTAAATTTAGCGGTGGCGTTCAGCCCCAGCTCTGACATCGCATAGACGATGCGGCGCTGTACCGGCTTCAGGCCGTCGCCAATAAACGGCAACGCACGATCCATGATCACGTACATGGAGTAGTTTAAGTAGGCGTTTTCCGTAAATTCATGTAGCGCAAGGCGCTCTGCCATATCGCTCATTAACAGGGGATCCTCAATCTGCATGCTGACCGTTCGGACGGCAATATTGCCGCAGATAATACCCTATCTCACGGTCTGAGTCACAAACCGTGAGACAGGTGGCGAGGAAGTTAACGAAGCGGCAGATAGATATCCGTCAGCAGCTCATGTTCCGCGACCTCATGGACGAAATTCAGGTACTGGAAGAAGACCGGAAAATCGCGCGGCGTCTCACCGCTGGCGGGTAGCCATTCGCGGAATAAATACCACACACTCTCCGGGAGGCTGTCGAGCGATCCCTGATGGCGCACCACCGCGCAGCGCCCGCCAGGAATCTCGCTATTCACCACGCCAACGTCATTTTCGGCTATCGGCTGGCGGACGCTGCCGCAGATATCAAAGCGGAATTGAGCCGGCGGCGTCGTCTGCGGGTCGTGCCAGGCAATACCAAAAGTTTGACTGCTGGCAATCGGCGACTGGCCCGTTTCGCGTCGCCATGCAATAAATTTCGCCGCGCTGGCGTTGACCTTATCCGGATGCCCCAGATGCGTCAGCATCGCGACGCGGGTAGGTGGAAATTCAACGATTTTTACGTCCATGACATGCTGCTCCTGTAACGCAAGTTTAGGAACGCGTTGGTGCCAGGCCAGCCAGTCCGGCGATTGCCGAAACCGGCACGGGCTTTGACCAAACGCGGTTTTGAAAGCACGTGTGAACGACTCCGGATTCTGAAATCCGGCATCCAGCGCGATATCGATAACTTTATCTTGCGGATTAAACGCCAGCCGCCATGACGCCCGGCGCAAACGCAGCCACTGGATATAGCGATAGAGCGGAAGCCCGCTCCAGACGGTAAACTGCCGGTGAAAATGAAACGGCGAGCTGTGCGCCATCCGGCTTAACGCCTCAAGCGACAGAGGCTCATCCAGATGACGCTCAATGTGGTCGCAAACGCGCCGCAGACGTTCGGAATAAGCCGCGCTGATCAGGTCATTCATCACTGCCTCCTTGTGGCCTATTCTGCCCACCGGGCGGCTGTGAATCCTGACCGATCTTGCGCAATGTGGGATTACGGATTCACTTTACGAATCTGTTTTACGTCGATTTCGACAGAGTTCCAGTCTTTATCCACTTCACCCTGAATTTCAACGGTATCCTGCGGGGTTACGGTCAGGCCGTTCCAGCGCTTGTGGTCAATATCCACATTGATAGTACCGGTCGCATCTTTAAACACATACAGGTCGTCGGAAATGTGCTCGACGATATTCCCGCGCAACGTTACCCACGCATCGTCACGCAGCGATTTAGCGCTCTCTACCGTCGTGCTGCTGCCGTTCGGGCCGACAAATCCGCCGCCTTGCGTTTGCGTCGCCGACGGGCCGGAGAAACCGCCCTGCTGAGCCGCCAGAACCGGGGTAGAACACAGTGCCATAACGGCAACGATTGCAGCTAATTTTTTCATGATTACTTTTCCCTTTCATGTCGTTTCAGATCCATTTAATAAGGTAATCCTTAACAACTTCTTAAGGCAAAAAAAGAATCTTTTTTTCTGTACATCGCCTGCGGCGACAAGGTTAACTGACGGTAACGCGAGTTACCGCAAGGAAGAACAGATGCGAATTTTACTGGTAGAAGATGACACACTTATTGGCGATGGCATAAAAGCGGGCCTGAGTAAAATGGGTTTCAGCGTCGACTGGTTTACCGAGGGACGTCCGGGCAAAGAGGCGCTTTACAGCGCGCCTTATGATGCGGTTATTTTAGATTTGACGCTGCCAGGCATGGACGGACGGGATATTTTGCGCGAATGGCGCGAAAAGGGTAAACAGGAACCGGTACTGATCCTGACGGCGCGCGACGCGTTAGCAGAGCGCGTCGAGGGGCTACGTCTGGGCGCCGATGACTATTTATGTAAACCTTTCGCGCTCATTGAGGTCGCCGCCCGTCTGGAGGCGCTGGTACGCCGCGCCAGCGGTCAGGCCAGTAGCGAATTGCGCCACGGCCAGGTGACGCTCAATCCAGGCAATCTCGTCGCGACGCTTGCCGGCGAACCGCTGGCCCTAAAACCAAAAGAGTTCGCGTTGCTGGAACTCTTACTGCGCAACAAAGGTCGCGTGCTGCCGCGCAAGCTTATTGAAGAGAAGCTGTATAACTGGGATGACGACGTGTCCAGCAATGCAGTGGAAGTCCATGTTCATCATTTACGCCGCAAGCTCGGCAGCGAATTTATTCGCACCATGCACGGCATCGGCTACACCCTGGGTGACGCATGAAATTGACGCAACGTCTCAGCCTGCGCGTCAGGCTGACGCTTATTTTCCTGATTCTGGTCTCCATCACCTGGGCAATCTCCAGTTTTGTGGCCTGGAGAAAGACGACGGATAATGTCGACGAGCTGTTTGACACACAGTTGATGTTGTTCGCCAGACGGCTTAGCACCCTCGATCTTAACGAGCTCAACGCCCCGCAGCGCATGGCGCATACGCCAAAGAAATTAAAACATGGGCATATCGATGACGATGCGCTGGCGTTCGCCATCTTTTCCGCTGATGGCAAAATGTTGCTGCATGATGGCGACAACGGCCAGGATATTCCGTATCGCTATCGCCGGGAAGGTTTCGACAATGGCTATCTGAAGGATGACAACGACCTCTGGCGTTTTTTGTGGTTGAACTCGGCGGACGGCAAGTATCGTATCGTCGTCGGTCAGGAGTGGGATTACCGCGAAGATATGGCGCTGGCGATCGTAGCGGCGCAATTAACGCCGTGGCTGATCGCCCTTCCCTTCATGCTGCTGATTTTATTGCTCCTGCTTCACCGCGAGCTCAGACCGTTGAAAAAACTGGCGCAGGCGCTACGCTTCCGGTCGCCGGAATCGGAAACGCCGCTCGACGCCAAAGGCGTACCGAGCGAGGTTCGCCCACTGGTCGAAGCGCTTAATCAGCTTTTTAGCCGCATCCACTCCATGATGGTGCGCGAACGGCGATTTACCTCCGACGCCGCCCATGAATTGCGCAGCCCGCTGGCCGCGCTGAAAGTACAAACCGAGGTGGCGCAGCTCTCGGGCGACGATCCGCTATCGCGTGATAAAGCGCTGACCCAGCTCCATGCGGGGATCGATCGCGCCACGCGGCTGGTCGATCAGCTACTGACGTTATCGCGTCTCGACTCGCTCAATAATTTGCAGGATGTAGCGGAGATTTCGCTGGAAGAGCTGCTGCAGTCCGCGGTAATGGATATTTATCATCCGGCGCAGCAGGCGAATATCGACGTGCGTTTACAGCTTAACGCCCATGACGTCATACGTACCGGCCAGCCGCTACTCTTAAGCCTGTTAGTGCGTAACCTGCTGGATAATGCGATTCGCTACAGTCCGCAAGGCAGCGTCGTCGACGTTACCTTACATGCCCGCAGCTTCACCGTCAGAGATAATGGCCCTGGTGTAGCGCCAGAGATTCTGACGCATATCGGCGAGCGTTTTTACCGCCCGCCTGGCCAAAGTGTGACCGGCAGCGGTCTGGGATTATCAATCGTCCGTCGCATCGCTACGCTGCACGGCATGACGGTGTCGTTTGGCAACGCCGCGGAAGGTGGATTTGAGGCCGTAGTAAGTTGGTAACACAGACTTTTGCCAAAAACGCAAAAGACTTTGCACATTTTGCTAATTTCACCGCACCGCCCGTCAGCGTAGAATCAGCAGCAAACGCATTTCTTGAGGACACAAAATGAGTAACATCCTGATTATCAACGGGGCGAAAAAATTCGCGCACTCCAACGGCCAGTTAAATGACACCCTGACCGAAGTTGCCGATGGGCTGCTGCGCGATCTGGGTCATCAGGTTAAGATCGTCCGCGCCGACAGCGACTATGACATTAAAGAAGAGGTGCAGAATTTCGTCTGGGCTGACGTGGTGATTTGGCAGATGCCAGGCTGGTGGATGGGCGCGCCATGGACAGTAAAAAAATATATGGATGATGTCTTTACCGAAGGTCACGGCACGCTCTATGCCAGCGATGGCCGCACGCGTTCCGATGCCGCTAAAAAGTACGGTTCCGGCGGTCTGGTGCAGGGGAAAAAATATATGCTGTCACTGACGTGGAACGCGCCGATGGAAGCATTTACCGAAAAAGATCAATTTTTCCACGGCGTAGGCGTAGATGGCGTCTATCTGCCATTCCATAAAGCCAACCAGTTCCTGGGCATGGACGCGCTGCCAACGTTTATTGCCAACGACGTGATTAAAATGCCGGATGTTCCGCGCTATACCGCAGAATATCGCAAGCATCTGAGCGAAATTTTTGCTTAACTGGTCATCCTGGAATTAGAAGGAGTTAACCATGCTTACCGTCATTGCCGAAATTCGCACGCGTCCGGGCCAACATCACCGTCAGGCCGTCCTCGACCAGTTTGCGAAAATTATTCCAACCGTTCTTAAAGAAGAGGGGTGCCACGGTTACGCACCGATGGTGGATCATGCCGCGGGCGTGAGTTTTCAGACTCTGGCGCCTGACTCGATCGTGATGATTGAACAGTGGGAAAGCGTTGCGCACCTTGAGGCGCATCTGCAAACCCCGCATATGAAAGCCTACAGCGACGCGGTAAAAGACGATGTGCTGGAAATGAATATTCGTATTCTGGAATCCGGCGTTTAAGTTATTACCCTCGTCTGACGTCTCCCTGATGCGATGCGCAAGTGTCGCCATCAGGCTGCGGCGTCATGTCGAATTCGCTTATCCGGCCTGCGGCGCGCAGACCGGATAAAGCGTGCAACAATCGTTACACGTCGAGATCCGCGAGATCGCCTTTTTCCTGTAGCCAGTTGCGTCGATCTTCAGAACGTTTCTTCGCCAGCAGCATATCCATCATCGCGTTAGTACGCTGATCGTCTTCATCGCTAATGGTGAGCTGCACCAGGCGGCGAGTATTTGGATCAAGCGTGGTTTCGCGTAACTGCATCGGGTTCATTTCACCCAGGCCTTTGAAACGCTGTACGTTCGGCTTGCCTTTCTTACGCTTCAGTTGTTCCAGTACGCCCGCCTTCTCTTCTTCCGTCAGCGCGTAATAGACCTCTTTACCCAAATCGATACGGTATAGCGGCGGCAGCGCGACGTAGACATGACCATTCTTCACCAGCGCGCGGAAATGTCTGACAAACAGCGCGCAAAGCAGAGTAGCGATATGCAAACCATCGGAGTCCGCATCCGCCAGGATACAGATCTTGCCGTAGCGCAGCTGACTCAGATCGTCGCTGTCCGGATCGATACCGATCGCCACGGAAATATCATGCACCTCTTGCGAGGCCAGCACTTCATCGGAAGAGACTTCCCAAGTGTTAAGGATCTTACCTTTGAGCGGCATGATCGCCTGATATTCGCGATCGCGCGCCTGCTTGGCGGAACCGCCCGCCGAATCCCCTTCCACAAGGAACAGCTCGGTCCGATTAAGATCCTGCGCGGTACAGTCCGCCAGTTTCCCCGGCAACGCCGGACCGCTGGTGAGCTTTTTGCGTACCACTTTTTTTGCGGCGCGCAGTCGCCGCTGCGCGCTGGCAATCGCCATCTCTGCCAGTTGTTCCGCCGCCTGCACGTTCTGGTTCAGCCACAGGCTGAAGGCATCTTTCACCACGCCGGAAACAAATGCCGCACATTGACGCGACGACAGACGCTCTTTGGTCTGCCCGGCAAATTGCGGGTCCTGCATTTTCACGGAGAGCACATAAGCGCAGCGATCCCAGATATCTTCCGCCGACAGTTTGACGCCGCGCGGCAGAATATTGCGGTATTCGCAAAATTCGCGCATCGCGTCGAGCAGGCCCTGGCGCAGACCGTTGACGTGCGTCCCCCCCTGCATGGTCGGGATCAGGTTGACGTAGCTTTCCGTCAGTAATTCGCCGCCTTCCGGCAGCCACAATAGCGCCCAGTCAACAGCTTCCGTTTCACCGTTAAAATTACCGATAAACGGCTTTTCCGGCAGCGTCGGCAGGCCGTTTACCGCTTCGCCCAGATAGTCGTTCAGACCATCCTGGTAGCACCAGCGCTGCTCGCTGTTATTCACTTCATCTTTAAAAGTGATTTCCACGCCGGGACACAGCACCGCTTTTGATTTCAGAACGTGCATTAAGCGAGAGACAGAAAAACGCGGGCTGTCGAAGAAACTTTCGTCCGGCCAGAAATGGACGCTGGTGCCAGTATTACGTTTACCGCAGGTGCCGACAACCTGCAAATCCTGCACTTTCTCGCCGTTTTCAAACGCGATGTTATAGACCTGACCGTCGCGGCGCACGGTCACTTCCACGCGCTTTGACAGGGCATTCACGACCGAAATCCCCACCCCATGCAGACCACCAGAGAACTGATAGTTCTTATTGGAGAATTTACCGCCGGCATGAAGCCGACAGAGGATCAGTTCTACCGCCGGAACCCCCTCTTCCGGATGGATATCCACCGGCATCCCGCGTCCGTCGTCAATCACTTCCAGCGATTGATCGGCATGTAAAATGACATCCACGCGTTTGGCGTGACCTGCCAGTGCTTCATCCACACTATTATCAATTACTTCCTGACCCAAATGGTTGGGACGGGTCGTATCGGTGTACATCCCCGGGCGGCGGCGTACCGGCTCAAGCCCAGTGAGTACCTCAATGGCATCAGCGTTATAAGTTTGCGTCATGGTTTAATTAGCAATTCGAATTGATTGTCAGCAACTGTGCAGTCCAAGAAAATCGACAATCTGGTTGAAATAATCTTCGAAGCCCGTGAATGCGTGATTACCACCCTCGGTCACTGTCTGACGGCAGGAGGCGTAATATGCCACCGCCTGGCGGTAATCCAGCACTTCATCGCCCGTCTGTTGCAGTAGCCAGATCAGGTCCGGCGCTTCCAGCGGGTCAATCTGCATGACTTTAAGATCATAAATATGGCGAGACTCTAGCACATATTGCTGCCCGGTGTAGGGGTTCTCGTTCTGACCGAGATAGTCGGTCAGTAATTCAAAGGGCCGCACGGCGGGATTCACCACCACAGCCGGCAGCATAAAACATTGCGACAGCCAGGTGGCGTAATAACCACCCAGCGACGATCCTACCAGCCCTAATGGCGCACCGCCATGCTCAAGCACGAGAGATTCCAGCAACTCCGCCGCATCGGCAGGATACGGCGGTAGTTGAGGGACGATCATCTCGACATGCGGATGACGCTCCGCCAGCCAGTTTTTTAGCTGGCACGCTTTTGCCGAGCGAGGGGAACTGTTGAATCCGTGCAAATAGAGAAGCGTAGACATCAGTATCCTTCCGAAGCGGTATCGGGTCGGAACCGGGTATCCTGCAGGCGATGCACTTCCGTCTCCAGGACGCCGTTCGCCTGGAGCTCCAGCGTACGCCAGCCCGGCGCGATAGTATCCAGCGTAAAGTTCGCGCAGTGCGGTTTGAACTGTACGCAGGTTGACGGCGACGCCAGCAGACGCCGTCCGTTCCAGTCGAGATCCAGCTCCTGGTGAATATGTCCGCATAGCAGATACTTTACACGCGGGAAATTCGCCAGCACGCTATCCAGCTCACCAGCATTACGCAAGCTGTGCTGATCCAGCCAACTGCACCCTGCCGGCAACGGATGGTGGTGCAACAGGAGCAATGTCTGTCTCTCTGGCGCATCGGCGAGCTTACGCTCAAGCCATTCCAGTTGGAACTCGCTCAGTTCGCCATGCGGGACGCCAAACACCTGGCTATCCAGCAACAAAATCTGCCATTGTTCACCGATTAACACGCGTTTAGCCGGGGAAATCCCCGCCTCTTGCAGCGCGCTGTACATTGCCGGCTGAAAATCATGATTGCCCGGTAGCCAAACGCAAGGCGCGCGAAAGCTTGCGATACCCTCAGCAAAATGCTGATAAGCCGCAGCGGATTGATCCTGCGCCAGATCGCCGGTGGCCACGATCAGATCATATTCATACTGTTGCGCCCGAATAGCCTCCAGCACGGCCTGGTAACTTTCCCAGGTATTGACGCCTAACAGCGTTTCATGCTTTTCGGCAAACAGGTGAGTATCTGTAATTTGTAAAATCCTGACTCGGGCCTCACCAGCCAGAGGTAGGGTTAACAGGCTTTCCAAATGGTGTCCTTAGGTTTCACGACGCTAATAAACCGGAATCGCCATCGCTCCATGTGCTAAACAGAATCGTAGCCAGTCGGCCAGAAACTGATTAATTTGATGCTTTTCGTCGCGTTGATGCAACTTTTTATTTGGATAATCATACCGCGCTTTGAAGCGAAAGATCTGCTGGCTTGAACACACTTCAGCCACCATCGCATCATGGTAGAGGCGCACCGTCAGCGACGGCAGGCTCCAGTAGGTGATGGCTGGCGCCGTTTGCTCGATCGTTACAAGCGTAGTGTATCGGGTCGATTCCACAATCGTTAACCGATATTGTACGTTGCCCACCTGATAGCTCACCGTTTCACCGGGGGCGTCATTGCGCGGCAGCAGGCGGCGCAATTGCGAAAAATTGGTTTCGCACAAACGCATCATTTCTGGGAAGTCAGGTGTATAACGCTTCATTTTTTCCACTCGTTTTTTAACTCTTGATGATGCAACTGAAGCCATTGCAAAGCGATGACTGCGGCTGCGTTGTCGATTTTCCCCTCTTCTACCCACTGGTATGCCTGTTCCCGGCTTACCACATGAACCCGAATATCTTCGTTTTCATCCGCCAGACCATGAATACCTACCGCGGTCGTGGCGTCCACTTCACCCACCAGAATAGATGAGCGCTCGCTGGTTCCTCCTGGACTCGCCAGGTAACTGATGACCGGTCGGGTGCGGCCTACGGTCAGCCCCGCTTCTTCCATCGCCTCCCGCCGGGCGACCGCCTCAATGGTTTCGCCTTCTTCTATCATGCCGGCGACCATCTCCAGCAGCCACGGCGTAACGCTTGTGTCGTACGCGGCAATACGAATCTGTTCGACCAGCACCACCTCGTCGCGTTCAGGGTCAAAGGGTAGCAAGACGGCGGCGTGCCCGCGCTCAAAAATTTCGCGCTTTACCTCGCCACTCATTTCTCCGTTGAATAAACGATGGCGGAATCGATACACATCCAATGAAAAAAAACCGCGATAGCGCGTTTCCCGTGCAATAATTTCTACATCGCTTTTGGTGAAAGTAACTGGCAAGTTGTCTGATTTACGCATTGTGCTGCCCTGCTAGCAATAATGATTAAATGATGAATTTCAAGGGTGGTTGACTGCTGTTTTATCACCCTTGTGGTAAATTGGTGCCAATTAAGGCTCGTATGGCACGTAACGCCAACTTTTTGCAGTGGCGGATTCTGCTAGAATCAGCAATTATTTTTACAAATTGATCAGCGCTAAATACTGCTTCACAACAAGGAATGCAAATGAAGAAATTGCTCCCCATCCTTATCGGCCTGAGCCTGTCGGGGTTCAGCACACTAAGCCAGGCAGAGAACCTGATGCAAGTTTATCAGCAAGCACGCCTGAGCAACCCGGAATTGCGTAAATCCGCTGCCGATCGCGATGCTGCATTCGAAAAAATTAACGAAGCGCGTAGTCCTTTACTGCCGCAACTGGGTTTAGGTGCCGACTACACCTACAGCAACGGTTATCGCGATGCGAACGGTATCAACTCCAATGAAACCAGCGCTTCCCTGCAATTAACGCAGACACTGTTTGATATGTCGAAATGGCGTGGGCTCACCCTGCAAGAAAAAGCAGCAGGCATTCAGGATGTCACCTATCAGACCGATCAGCAGACGCTGATCCTCAATACCGCGAACGCGTATTTTAAGGTATTGAACGCTATTGATGTGCTTTCCTATACCCAGGCGCAAAAAGAGGCTATCTACCGTCAGTTAGATCAAACGACGCAACGTTTTAACGTGGGTCTGGTCGCCATTACCGACGTGCAAAACGCCCGTGCGCAATATGATACCGTACTGGCGAATGAAGTGACCGCCCGCAACAACCTGGATAACGCGGTAGAAGAGCTGCGCCAGGTGACCGGCAATTATTACCCGGAGCTGGCGTCGCTTAACGTCGAGCATTTTAAAACCGACAAGCCTAAAGCTGTTAATGCGCTGCTGAAGGAAGCGGAAAACCGTAACCTGTCGCTGTTGCAGGCGCGTTTAAGTCAGGATCTGGCGCGCGAGCAAATCCGTCAGGCGCAGGATGGTCATCTGCCGACGCTGAATTTAACGGCCTCAACCGGCATTTCTGATACCTCTTATAGCGGTTCTAAAACCAACGCCGCCCAGTACGACGATAGCAACATGGGGCAGAATAAAATCGGCCTGAACTTCTCCCTGCCGCTGTATCAAGGCGGGATGGTTAACTCGCAGGTAAAACAGGCGCAGTATAACTTCGTCGGCGCAAGCGAACAGCTGGAAAGCGCGCACCGTAGCGTGGTGCAGACCGTACGTTCTTCCTTTAACAATATTAACGCCTCCATCAGCAGCATCAACGCGTATAAACAGGCAGTCGTTTCCGCGCAAAGTTCTTTGGATGCAATGGAAGCCGGTTACTCGGTCGGTACACGTACCATTGTTGACGTACTGGATGCCACCACCACTCTGTATGATGCCAAGCAGCAACTGGCCAACGCGCGTTATACCTATTTGATTAATCAGTTAAATATCAAATATGCGCTCGGTACGCTGAACGAGCAGGATCTGCTCGCGCTTAACAGTAAGTTGGGTAAACCTATCCCGACGTCGCCGGAAAGCGTAGCGCCGGAAACGCCAGATCAGGATGCTGCCGCAGACGGTTATAATGCCCATAGCGCCGCGCCGGCAGTACAGCCGACCGCCGCTCGCGCCAACAGCAATAACGGCAATCCGTTCCGGCATTGATAAGTTATTCGCTGGCGCTGCGCTTATCAGACCTGTGCCCTTGTAGGTCTGGTAAGCGCGGCGCTACCTGTCATAAAGCCGCGCCTGAACGTAAGACAACGTAAAGATCCTGCTATTCCGCCGCATTCTCGCCTTTTCTCGCTTCAATTTCGACCAGTCATCCTCTATTCTGAACGCATGTTGTATTTACCACAGGGTCCTGGAAGACAAATATGAAACGGACAAAATCCATCCATCACGCATCATTTCGCAAAAGCTGGAGCGCGCGGCATTTAACGCCGGTCGCCCTGGCGGTTACGGCTGTTTTTATGCTGGCTGGCTGTGAAAAAAGCGATGAAACCGTATCGCTGTATCAAAACGCTGATGACTGTTCAGCGGCGAATCCGGGCAAAAGCGCGGAGTGTACAACCGCGTATAACAATGCGCTGAAAGAGGCCGAACGTACTGCGCCTAAGTACGCTACACGCGAAGATTGCGTCGCTGAGTTTGGCGAAGGTCAGTACCAGCAAGCGCCCGCACAGGCTGGCATGGCGCCGGAAAATCAGGCGCAGGCCCAACAATCCAGCGGCAGTTTCTGGATGCCGCTTATGGCAGGTTACATGATGGGGCGTCTGATGGGCGGCGGCGCAGGCTTTGCGCAACAGCCGCTGTTTAGCTCGAAAAACCCGGCCAGCCCTGCATACGGCAAATATACCGATGCGGCAGGTAAAAACTACGGCGCGGCGCAACCGGGCCGGACAATGACCGTACCGAAAACCGCGATGGCGCCGAAACCTGCCACCACAACAACCGTTACCCGCGGCGGTTTTGGCGAATCCGTCGCCAAACAGAGCACCATGCAGCGTAGCGCTGCCGGTACTTCAACACGTTCGATGGGCGGCTGATACGCATGGAAAGAGTCAGTATTACCGAGCGCCCGGACTGGCGCGATAAAGCGACTGAATACGGGTTTAATTTTCACACTATGTATGGTGAACCGTACTGGTGTGAAGACGCTTATTACAAGTTAACGCTCGCCCAGGTGGAAAAACTGGAAGACGTTACCGCCGAGCTGCACCAGATGTGCCTCAAGGTAGTAGAACGCGTCATCGCCAGCGATGAGCTGATGACGAAGTTTCGTATTCCAAAACATACCTGGGGTTTTGTTCGCCAGTCCTGGCAAACGCAACAACCGTCGCTCTATTCCCGCCTCGATTTGGCCTGGGACGGCATCGGCGAGCCTAAGCTGCTCGAAAATAATGCCGACACGCCAACATCGCTGTATGAAGCGGCGTTTTTTCAGTGGATTTGGCTGGAAGATCAGATCAACGCGGGCAATCTGCCGGAAGGCAGCGATCAGTTTAATAGCCTGCAGGAAAAACTGATTGAACGCTTTGCTGAACTTCGCGAGCAGTACGGTTTTCAGTTGCTGCATCTCACCTGCTGTCGCGATACGGTTGAGGATCGCGGCACCATTCAGTATTTACAGGACTGCGCGGCCGAAGCGGAAATCGCCACCGAATTTCTCTATATCGACGATATTGGTCTGGGGGAAAAAGGCCAATTTACGGATCTGCAGGATCAGGTCATTGCGAACCTGTTCAAGCTCTATCCGTGGGAATTTATGCTGCGCGAGATGTTTTCCACCAAGCTGGAAGATGCCGGCGTGCGCTGGCTGGAACCGGCCTGGAAAAGCATTATCTCCAATAAAGCGTTGTTGCCACTGTTGTGGGAGATGTTCCCTGACCATCCGAATCTGTTGCCTGCGTATTTCGCCGAAGACGAACATCCGCCAATGGATAAATATGTCGTGAAACCGATCTTCTCCCGCGAAGGGGCGAACGTATCGATTATTGAGAACGGTAAAACGATCGAATCCGTGGAAGGCCCGTATGGCGAAGAGGGTATGATCGTGCAACAGTTCTATCCGCTGCCAAAATTCGGCGACAGTTACACCCTGATTGGTAGCTGGCTGATTAACGATCAGCCCGCCGGAATTGGTATCCGTGAAGATCGGGCGCTGATCACCCAGGATCTCTCCCGCTTCTATCCGCATATTTTTGTCGAAGGATAGATTCTCCTGTAAGCCCGATGCGCGTAGCGCCATCGGGCAATCATTCAGCGCCTTATCCGGCCTACCCCATCTGCACCGACAACATACTTATACTGCCCATCTCAATACCGTCGACCGGGATGGTGATAGGTTCCTTGCCGTCCCAGGCGCCAAGTACATACAGCAAAGGTAAAAAGTGCTCCGGCGTCGGGTTCGATAAGGCCCCCCCTTCATGTTGCAGATAATTCACCAGCGGGTGCTGTTCTACCGGCCCCTGCCACGTCAGATTGGCTTTCACAAAGTCATTAAATGACGCCGCCCAGGGATACGGTATATTGTCACCGTGCCAACGCACAGTCCGCAGGTTATGAACCACATTCCCGCTGGCCACCAGCATCACGCCTTCGTCACGCAGCGTCGCCAGTTTACGGCCCACCTCAAAATGCCATGCCGCCGGTTTGGTACTATCAACACTAAGCTGCACCATCGGGATATCCGCATTCGGATACATCTTGATCAATACGCCCCAGGAGCCGTGATCAAATCCCCACGCTTCTTTATCGAGCGCGACGGGAACGGGAGCCAACAGTTCAACCAGACGCTGCGCCAGCGCAGGCGATCCAGGGGCCGGATAATGCGTGTCATACAGCGCCTGCGGAAAACCGCCAAAATCATGGAGAGTTTGCGGCCTTTCCATCGCTGTGACGCCCGTCCCGCGGGTATACCAATGCGCCGACACCACCACTATCGCCTGTGGTCGCGGCAGGGCTTCCCCCAATCGCCGCCAGGCGCGGGTATAATCATTATCGTCCAGCACGTTCATCGGGCTGCCATGCCCAAAAAACAATGCTGGCATACACGTTAAAGACATGATGTTATCCTTACAGGAAAGACATTTTGTTAACATCACCATACGCTTTCTTCACAGAGGAAGAACTCAGATAACTATGATGAAGATCATCAGTTATTTTGAAGGTCAGGTTCGGACGGCAAATTGATAAGGAGTAATGGATGTCAGTACCACTTATTCTGACCTTACTGGCGGGCGCCGCCACCTTTATTGGCGCGTTTCTTGGCGTTCTCGGCCAAAAACCGTCTAACCGCGTGCTGGCTTTTTCGCTGGGCTTCGCCGCAGGGATCATGCTGCTTATCTCGCTGATGGAGATGCTGCCCGCCGCGCTTGATACCGAGGGGATGTCGCCTGTACTGGGCTACGGAATGTTTATTATCGGCCTGTTGGGCTACTTCGGGCTGGACCGCCTGCTTCCTCACGCTCATCCGCAGGATCTGGTGCAAAAAAGACAGCAGCCGCTTCCCGGCTCGATAAAACGCACTGCGATTTTATTGACGCTCGGCATTAGCCTGCACAACTTTCCGGAAGGGATCGCCACCTTTGTCACTGCCAGCAGCAATCTTGAACTGGGTTTCGGCATCGCACTGGCGGTGGCGTTGCACAATATTCCTGAAGGTCTGGCGGTTGCCGGCCCGGTTTATGCCGCGACGGGCTCAAAACGTACCGCGATTTTTTGGGCCGGTATCTCCGGCATGGCGGAAATTCTTGGCGGCGTACTGGCGTGGCTGATTTTGGGCAGCCTGGTTTCACCGATCGTTATGGCGGCTATCATGGCGGCAGTCGCCGGCATTATGGTGGCGCTCTCCGTCGATGAACTGATGCCGCTGGCAAAAGAGATCGATCCTAACAATAACCCCAGCTATGGCGTGCTTTGCGGTATGTCCATCATGGGGCTCAGTCTCGTCATTTTGCAGACGATAGGTATCGGTTAAGAGAAACGTCGCGCCGGATGCAGGCCTTTAGCCAAGCAACATCCGGCTGCCCGTCAAGGATATGCGCTATTTCTGCTCATTCATCACGCTGTCGCCTTCGCTCGTCTGGCGAAAACGTTTCGTTCGCGCTTCAAGTAATGCATCTCTGTCCTGCCGAAACGCTCTGCAATAACGCTTCATATGGCAAATATACCCTACTACCACCAGAACGATTAATATTATCCAATACCAGGCAATAAACATCCTTTTTACCCTTAAAATTTAACATCACTAAACATTTAACGTTAAAATTTTACATACCCTTATTTTGACGTATTCATATACTGGCATATTTGTGGAACAAATAAATGATTTTGATCATATAAATCAGTGGTGAAACACAATAATGAAAGAGGTATTAAGCAGAAAACAATGTCGATAAGATCACACTTCGTACTAATTTATATTGTTCTTAAAATATCACACTCCTACTATCGACTCACTCAGGCAATTAAAAAATATTGATACAGAATATACTTTAAAATAAGTAACAGCATCATGACTTATATTTAAAGACCAATCATTTACCTCATTTATTATTCATAAAAACATAGTATATTCAGAAGTATTATATTTAGAAGTTGTATATAAGGAGATATATCCATGTTTGACCAATACCGGAAAACAATACTTGCCGGCGCCGTCGCACTGACATGCGGACTCACCGCAGCCAGTACGTTTGCCGCAGGTTTTCAACCGGCACAGCCCGCAGGGAAATTAGGCGCAGTCGTTGTCGATCCTTACGGAAATGCCCCTCTCACCGCGCTGGTGGAATTAGATAGCCATATTATTTCAGACGTTAAAGTTACTGTACATGGCAAAGGGGAAAAAGGCGTTCCTGTTACTTATACCGTTGGGAAAGAGTCTTTAGAAACCTATGACGGTATTCCTATTTTTGGCCTTTATCAGAAATTTGCCAACAACGTCACGGTAGAATATAAAGAAAACGGCAAAGCCATGAAGGATGACTATGTGGTGCAGACGTCCGCCATCGTCAACCATTATATGGATAACCGTTCTATTTCAGATCTTCAGCAAACGAAAGTTATTAAAGTCGCGCCAGGATTTGAAGATCGCCTTTATCTGGTAAATACCCATACCTTTACGCCGCAGGGCGCTGAATTTCACTGGCACGGCGAAAAAGATAAAAATGCGGGTATTCTTGATGACGGTCCGGCGGGCGGTGCTTTGCCTTTCGATATCGCCCCTTATACGTTTGTGGTTGACACCCAGGGTGAATACCGCTGGTGGCTGGATCAAGATACCTTCTACGACGGCCACGATATGAATATCAACAAACGCGGCTACCTGATGGGTATTCGTGAAACGCCTCGCGGCACCTTTACCGCGGTGCAGGGCCAACACTGGTACGAGTTTGACATGATGGGGCAAATTCTTGCCGATCACAAACTGCCGCGCGGGTTCCTGGATGCGTCTCATGAATCCATCGAAACCGTGAACGGCACCGTACTGCTGCGCGTCGGCAAACGCGATTACCGCAAAGAAGACGGCATACATGTTCATACGATTCGTGACCAAATCATTGAGGTTGATAAGTCTGGCCGCGTAGTAGACGTTTGGGATTTAACCAAAATCCTCGACCCTATGCGTGATGCGCTGCTCGGCGCGCTGGATGCGGGCGCAGTATGCGTGAACGTCGATCTGGCCCATGCCGGACAGCAGGCGAAACTCGAACCGGATACGCCGTATGGCGATGCGCTTGGCGTTGGTGCCGGTCGTAACTGGGCGCACGTCAACTCTATCGCTTATGACGCGAAAGACGACTCCATCATCCTTTCTTCCCGCCATCAGGGTATTGTAAAAATTGGTCGCGATAAGCAGGTGAAATGGATACTGGCACCGTCTAAAGGCTGGAATAAGCAGCTAGCCAGTAAATTGCTGAAACCGGTAGACGATCATGGTAAGCCGTTGACCTGTGACGAAAACGGCAAGTGTAAGGACACCGATTTCGATTTCACCTATACCCAACATACGGCATGGCTTTCCAGCAAAGGCACGTTAACGGTCTTTGATAACGGCGATGGTCGCGGCCTGGAGCAACCGGCTCTACCGACCATGAAATATTCCCGTTTTGTCGAATATAAGATCGATGAGAAGAAAGGCACCGTACAACAAGTTTGGGAATACGGTAAAGAACGTGGATATGATTTCTATAGTCCTATTACCTCGGTTGTTGAATATCAAAAAGACCGCGACACCATGTTCGGCTTTGGCGGTTCTATTAACCTGTTCGACGTTGGTAAACCCACAGTCGGCAAACTGAATGAGATTGACTATAAAACGAAAGAAGTGAAAGTTGAAATTGATGTGCTGTCGGATAAACCCAACCAGACTCACTATCGTGCATTACTGGTTCATCCAACGCAAATGTTTAAATAAATAACGGGAAGGAATTAATATGTCATCTAAATGGATTACCTCTTTATTTAAAAGCGTAGTATTAACCGCGGCATTGGTCACTCCTTTTGCGGCATCGGCTTTTACCGAGGGCACAGATTATATGGTTCTGGAGAAACCGATTCCTAATGCGGATAAAACGCTGATTAAGGTATTTAGCTACGCCTGCCCTTTCTGCTACAAATATGACAAAGCCGTAACAGGTCCGGTTTCTGATAAAGTAGCCGATCTCGTTACGTTCACTCCGTTCCACCTGGAAACAAAAGGCGAATATGGCAAACAGGCCAGCGAAGTATTTGCAGTCCTGATCGCCAAAGATAAAGCTGCCGGGATTTCGTTATTTGATGCTAAATCACAATTCAAAAAAGCGAAGTTCGCCTGGTATGCGGCTTACCATGATAAGAAAGAGCGCTGGTCAGATGGGAAAGATCCGGCGGCATTTATTAAAACCGGGCTGGACGCCGCAGGCATGAGCCAGGCTGATTTTGAAGCGGCGCTGAAAGATCCTGCCGTTCAGGAGACTCTGGAAAAATGGAAAGCCGCCTATGACGTTGCCAAAATTCAGGGTGTTCCGGCTTACGTCGTCAACGGCAAGTACCTTATCTATACCAAAAACATCAAATCCATCGATTCTATGGCTGAACTCGTTCGGGAACTGGCCACTAAAAAATAAGCAGGGAAACGATTATGGATTTTATTAAGGGATTATGGCGAGACCTACGCGCAAGACCAGTAGATACGCTGGTGAGATGGCAGGAACAGCGCTTTCTGTGGCTGTTAATGGCCATCGCGATGGGAGGGTTAATTATCCTGGCGCACTCGTTCTTCCAAATCTATCTCTACATGGCGCCGTGCGAACAGTGTGTTTACATTCGTTACGCGATGTTTGTGATGGTAATTGGCGGGGTGATTGCGGCGATAAATCCCAAAAATATCGTGCTGAAGCTGATTGGCTGCATCGCGGCGTTTTATGGCAGCATTATGGGCATTAAGTTTTCTATTAAGCTTAATGGTATCCATCATGCGGTACATAATGCGGACCCCGATTCACTTTTTGGCGTGCAAGGATGTTCGACTGACCCGACCTTTCCTTTCAACTTACCGTTGGCGGAATGGGCACCGGAGTGGTTTAAACCTACCGGAGACTGCGGTTATGACGCGCCTATCGTCCCTGATGGCGTAACGCTCAGTAGCGTACAGCAGTGGTTTGTCGATCTCTACCAGCAGTCCGAAGGCTGGTATCTGCTTCCGCCCTGGCACTTTATGAACATGGCGCAGGCATGTATGTTGGCCTTTGGGTTGTGCCTGATTCTGCTGCTGGTGATGAGCGGCGCCTGGGCATTGAAACTGGCCAGAGGCAAATAACCTGAATAGATAAACCAAAGCAGAGGTCTGCATTCAGGCCTCTGCTTTTCTCACAATAATTTTACCATTCAGCTTATTCGTCGTTCTTTGAAACTGAACAATATGGCACCGAAGGAATACAAAAAAGCCGATGACATCTCATCGGCTTTTTTCAACCATGATCCGTTCGATCAGCTGGCTTTGCGCTCATGCGCCTGGCGGTAAGCCACCAGATCTTCAATCGTGACTACCGCCATATTATGCTGGCCTGCAAACGCGATACACTCCGGCGCGCGCGCCATCGTCCCATCGTCGTTAGTCAACTCGCACAGTACACCTGCAGGTTTAAAACCGGCCAGCGTCATCAGATCGATGGTCGCCTCCGTATGACCCCCGCGCGTCAGCACGCCGCCCGCCTGAGCGCGCAGTGGGAAAACGTGCCCCGGACGGTTAAGATCGGACGGTTTTGCGCCATCCTTAATTGCCGCACGCACCGTAGTGACACGGTCAGCGGCGGAAACGCCGGTGGTCACGCCTTCTGCGGCTTCAATGGTCACGGTAAAACCGGTGCCGTAGGCGCTGGTGTTGTTTTCCACCATCATTGGCAAGTCGAGCTGCTTACGACGATCTTCAGTAATACACAGGCAAACAATACCGCTACCGTGACGAATGGTTAACGCCATCTGTTCTACGGTCATCGTCTCTGCGGGGAAAATCATATCGCCTTCGTTTTCACGATCTTCATCATCAAGCACCATCACACCGCGTCCTTCACGCAGCGCATCCAGTGCAAGTTCAACACGTTCAAAAGGCGTACCAAAAGAGGAAAGTAGCGTCTGATTCATGGTAAAAAAACCTCATTAACATTATGGTTACCAGAATCAGGGCAGTCTTAGGAGTGCCGACAAGCGGCAAAAAAATAACGTGAGCGGGTCCATGCCCGACTGGATCGTTACCCTCTCCCATCCGGACTTTAACCGTCGGCCCCGGAATTACACCGGATCTGCTGACCTTTTCGCTATGGCAAAAAGCGCTCGCGGGCTTTCAACCTGCTCTCCGCGTTCCGTCACGGCGCGCCGTGATGAGAAATGCGTTAAACATCGCTGATTTACCGCCGGTGGGGAATTTCGCCCCGCCCTGAGAATAAGCGGGTTAACTATAACACTATTGATTACCTTCATCAACGCCTTTACTCCGTATGACGTCACACAATTCTGGTTTATGGCGTCCACATATCGCACTACAATAAGAGCTAACACTTACCAGTTCAGGGAAACCACAATGATTGACCCGAAAAAAATTGAGCAAATCGCACGCCAGGTTCATGAGTCAATGCCGAAAGGTATTCGCGAGTTCGGGGAAGATATCGAGAAAAAAATCCGTCAAACGCTGCAATCTCAGCTGACGCGTCTCGATCTAGTGAGCCGCGAAGAGTTTGATGTCCAGACTCAGGTCTTGCTGCGCACCCGGGAAAAACTGGCGCTGCTGGAGCAACGCCTCAGCGAACTGGAAGCTCGCGACAAGCCTGAAGAAGTAAAACCTGCGCCCGCCATCCCGCCAGTCGATCCACAAGAGTAAAAACGTGAACGGGCCTGACGGCCCGCTCATATAAGATCTGAATAATGTCCTGCGCCTGTATAAGGGAGCCTGCATTAGTGTTCTAATTCTAACCTTTTCGCCTGAGTCGCCTGCTGGCAGTAAAGCGCGTAACGCTTGCAAAACCAGTCGCGATGCTCCTCGTCCATATTGCCGGTTACCGCCTGGATATCAACAGGACGCCCCTCCGCCTGCATTCTGGCAAAACTGCGCGCCAGAAAATCAAAATTATTTAGTGAATAGACGTTATTGTTGTTCATCAGCATACCCTCCAGTTATTGAATTCTGTTAAGGCTATATGCTTTTTCTAATTTCAGTATTTCCCTATATGTACGGCGGTTTTATACATAACGTGCGCAAATTTAATGCGCAAAATCACAATATTCACCAAAGATAACGACGGATAAATCGCTTTTCGGACTTAAGGAGATATGGGTCACATGATATTGTAACGCAATGAAATAACAAGCATGAAAATTATCACGCGAACATCCTTCTGAAGGCGGCGACAAGGATAGAAAATATGACCTTATTTGCGGAGTATAACAGCCCCTATCTGTTTGCCATCGCGTTCGTTTTCTTTATCGGCGTGCTGGAGATGATTTCGCTGATTTTTGGCCACTTTCTTTCAGGCGCGCTCGACGCCCATCTCGATCATTATGACGCCCTGTCATCCGGCCCTGCGGGCCAGGCGCTTCATTATCTGAATATTGGACGCGTTCCCGCCCTGGTCGTCCTCTGTCTATTGGCCGGTTATTTCGGCCTCTTCGGTATCCTCATCCAGCATGGCGGGATCATGCTCTGGCAAGCGCCGCTCAGCAATCTGCTGCTGGTCCCGTTGAGCATTGTCCTGTCGGTCTTTGCCGTGCATTACAGCGGAAAAATCCTCGCGCCCTGGCTACCCAGAGATGAAAGCTCCGCCCTCCGGGAAGAGGAATTTATCGGCGGCATGGCGATTATTACCGGCCACGCCGCCGTCGCCGGTACACCTTGCGAAGGAAAATTTACCGATAAGTTCGGCCAGATTCACTATTTACTGCTGGAACCCGAAAAGGGAAAAGAATTTAAAAAAGGGGACAAGGTGCTGATTGTCTGCCGACTTTCCGCAACGCGTTATTTGGCTGAGCGTACCTTCTATGTTTAATTGAGAGGAACTTACATAATGGATGATGTTTTTGGCATATTGCCATCATGGATGTTTACCGCCATCGTTGCGGTTATCGTCTTACTAATTATCGGGATCATTTTTGCTCGCCTCTATCGCCGCTCATCTGCGGAACAGGCGTTTGTCCGTACCGGGCTTGGCGGGCAAAAAGTGGTGATGAGCGGCGGCGCTATTGTGATGCCAATCTTTCACGAAATTATTCCGATCAATATGAATACCCTAAAACTTGAAGTCAGCCGTGCTACCGTCGACAGCCTGATCACCAAAGATCGTATGCGCGTTGACGTGGTCGTTGCTTTCTTCGTACGTGTAAAACCCTCTGTTGAAGGTATTGCCACCGCCGCACAAACGCTTGGCCAGCGAACGCTGTCGCCGGAAGATCTTCGTATGCTGGTTGAGGATAAATTCGTTGACGCCTTACGCGCTACCGCGGCCCAGATGACGATGCATGAGCTACAGGATACGCGTGAAAACTTCGTTCAGGGAGTACAAAACACCGTTGCGGAAGATTTGTCGAAAAACTGCCTGGAGCTGGAAAGTGTCTCATTAACCAACTTTAACCAAACGTCCAAAGAGCATTTCAATCCAAACAATGCCTTTGATGCCGAAGGTCTGACGAAACTGACGCAGGAAACCGAACGCCGCCGTCGTGAACGTAATGAAGTGGAACAGGATGTGGAAGTGGCGGTGCGCGAAAAGAACCGCGACGCGCTTGAGCGCAAGCTGGAAATCGAGCAACAAGAAGCCTTTATGACTCTGGAGCAGAAGCAACAGGTTAAAACCCGCACCGCCGAACAAAACGCTAAAATTGCCGCTTTTGAGGCCGAGCGCCATCGTGAAGCAGAACAGACGCGCATTCTTGCTGAGCGGCAGATCCAGGAGACGGAGATCGA
The DNA here is from genome assembly GCF_050574145.1 of Salmonella sp. GDC200615. Lineage (NCBI taxonomy): Bacteria > Pseudomonadati > Pseudomonadota > Gammaproteobacteria > Enterobacterales > Enterobacteriaceae > Salmonella > Salmonella sp. GDC200615. The sequence goes on from NZ_CP192247.1 coordinate 4,104,815, forward strand.
ACGTGAGCAAGCAGTACGGTCCAGGAAAGTTGAGGCCGAGCGTGAAGTACGTATTAAAGAGATCGAACAGCAACAGGTGACAGAAATCGCCAACCAGACGAAATCTATCGCCATTGCCGCCAAATCCGAGCAGCAATCACAAGCAGAAGCGCGCGCCAACGACGCGCTGGCCGATGCGGTTCGCGCCCAGCAAAACGTAGAAACCACCCGCCAGACCGCCGAAGCGGATCGCGCCAAGCAGGTCGCTCTGATCGCCGCGGCGCAGGATGCGGAAACCAAAGCGGTCGAACTGACCGTTCGGGCAAAAGCAGAGAAAGAAGCGGCAGAATTGCAAGCCGCCGCCATCATCGAACTGGCGGAAGCAACGCGTAAAAAAGGTCTGGCGGAAGCCGAAGCGCAACGGGCGCTGAATGACGCTATCAACGTACTATCTGACGAACAAACCAGCCTCAAATTTAAACTAGCGCTCTTACAATCGTTGCCTGCTGTTATTGAGAAGTCTGTTGAACCGATGAAATCCATCGACGGCATTAAGATTATTCAGGTCGATGGCCTCAATCGCGGCGCGACGGCGGGCGACGTCGCCGCTGGCGGCGCTAACGGGGGAAACCTGGCGGAACAAGCGTTATCTGCCGCGCTCACCTATCGTACCCAGGCACCGCTGATCGATTCGCTGTTAAACGAGATTGGCATCGCTGGCGGCTCGCTAAAGGCGCTGACCACGCCGTTGGTTTCATCGGCAACGGATGAGATTAATCGCGAAGCAACGGTAAAAGAGCAATAACTCCCCGCTATATCTCCTGTCCCTGGCCATAAGGCCGGGGATTTTTTTATCTTTTTTCCACCTTGTCTGTACAAAGCGTTATGACCAGCAGGCCATTTTGCGTGGGCGATCCAGTAACGCAAAATCGGCGGGATAAAGCCCTTGCGCCAGACAGGCCACTCACCAACAATCGCGATGTCAGCAAGGGGCTGAAACGGGAAAGCCCCTCCCGAGGAAGGGGCTGTAATAAGGAAAGGGTTATGATGCACCAGGTCATCATACTGATTGTTCTGTTACTGATAAGTTTCCCAGCTTACTAACAGCCAATCAGAGGGGGGAGAGATCCCCTCTCACCCTTATTCCTTTACTTTAGGTCGAAAAAAAAGCAGCGTCAACCGCGAGATACGCGTCGAAACAAAATGTCCGACGCACCTTCAAAATCAGCGCCCGCAGCGTCTGTAACGCCTGATGACGCGGTTTTACTTCTCGCTCTCGGTCTGGATCTTTTTGATGATATTGGTCGTGGAACAACCATCTTCGAAGTTCAGCACCATGACTTCGCCGCCGTTGGCCCAGACCTCTTCGCTGCCCGCGATCTCTTCCGGCTTATAGTCGCCGCCTTTTACCAGCAGATCCGGCAGAATACCGGCAATCAGTCGTTGCGGCGTATCCTCTTCAAAAGAGACAACCCAGTCGACCGACTCCAGCGCGCCCAGCACGATCATACGCTGTTCGAGCGGATTAACCGGACGGCTGTCGCCTTTCAGACGTTTAGTCGAGGCGTCACTATTGACCGCAACAATCAGGCGGTCGCCCAGTTTGCGCGCGTTCGCCAGATAAGAGACGTGGCCCGCGTGCAGAATATCGAAAACGCCGTTGGTCATGACCACTTTCTCGCCACGCTTACGCGCGCTGGCGACGGCCTGTCTCAACTCCTCTTCGGTCATAACGCCGAAGCCGGTATCCGCGCGTCCGCGCACTGCGTTTTCCAGCTCAATAGGGGAAACCGTTGACGTCCCGAGTTTACCTACCACTACGCCCGCCGCCGCATTGGCGAAATAACACGCCTCTTCCAGGGTATTTCCCGCCGCCAGCGTCGCCGCCAGCACGCCGATCACCGTATCGCCCGCACCGGTAACATCATAAACTTCCTGCGCCTGCGTCGGCATATGTAGCGGCGCTTTATTCGGTTGCAGCAGCGTCATTCCCTGTTCGGAACGCGTGACCAACAGCGCGGAAAGGTCGTAATCGGCAATGAGCTTCATGCCGCGTTCAACCAGTTCGTCTTCGCTTTTACATTTCCCCGCGACCGCCTCGAATTCAGAAAGGTTTGGCGTCAGCAGCGTGGCGCCGCGGTAACGTTCAAAATCCGTTCCTTTCGGATCGATGAGCACCGGCACGCCCGCCTGGCGCGCCAGGGAAATCATAGTCTGCACGCTGGTCAGAGCGCCTTTGGCATAATCGGACAACACCAGCGCGCCGATCGATCCCAGCGCCTGGTTGATACGCTCATGCAACGGCTGCGGGTCCACCCCCTCAAAGCCTTCTTCAAAATCAAGACGAATGAGCTGCTGATTACGTGATAGCACGCGCAGTTTAGTAATTGTCGGATGCGTCGGCACAGAAACGAAGTCGCACTTCACATTGACCTCCGCCAACGTTTTGCTCAGCGCGCGCGCGGCGTCATCAATACCCGTCAGGCCGACCAGACGGGCGTTCGCTCCCAGAGACGCAATGTTCATCGCCACGTTCGCCGCGCCGCCCGGACGTTCCTCAACGGTATTTACCTTAACCACGGGCACCGGCGCTTCCGGTGAAATACGGCAAGTGGGGCCATACCAATAGCGATCCAGCATTACATCACCCACAACCATGACGCCTGCACGTTCAAACGCTGGCAGATTTACTTTCATTCCTGTCTCCTGAGAGATTCAAAATTTGCGCGCGATAATAGCATAATTCAAACGGCTACCAGCCACTTCCGCCAGCTTGCCTGCACCAGCGCGCGCTCTTTGCTAAAACACGTCTGCGCCACATGACCGGGAAGCTCCTGCAACGCCAGGTGGTGCAGTTCATCACGCAGTGTGGTGTAGGCTACCGTCAGCGCCTGCGCCTCGTGTTCATCCATAATGCCGTTTTGCGCCAGAAGCTCCAGGATGCGCACGTTATCAGACCAGCGCGTTAATTTAGGTTTTTCATGAGCGTAGCGCAGTACCAGATATTGCGCGATAAACTCAATATCCGTAATACCGCCTTCATCAGCTTTAATATCAAAACGATAACGATGCTTATTGCCGAGATGCGCCCGCATTTTCTCGCGCATTTCACGCACTTCAGTCTGCAATGTCTTGCCGTCGCGCGCCGTCGTCATGATAGTGCGGCGCACCGTATCAAACTGTGAGGTAAGCTGCGGGTCGCCATATACCACGCGAGCGCGTACCAATGCCTGATGTTCCCAGGTCCAGGCTTCATGCTGCTGATAATCGGCAAACGCGTCCGCTGAAGTCACCAGCATTCCCGCCGCGCCAGAGGGGCGTAGACGCGCATCCACCTCATACAAAATGCCGGAGGAAGTGCGCGTACTGAACAGATGCATGATGCGCTGCGCCAGGCGCAGATAAAACTGCCGCCCGTCGATTTCGCGTTCGCCGTTGGTCATGACGTCCATCGGACAGTCATGCAGGAAGATGAGATCCAAATCGGAACTGTAGCCCAGCTCCCATCCGCCCAACTTGCCATAACCGACAACCGCAAACCCCCGCCCCTGGCGCTCGTCCAGATGCGCTGGCTGACCATAACGCGCAACCATTTGCGTCCACGCCTGCTGCACCACAGCATCAATCATCGCCTCCGCCAACCATGTGAGGTGATCGCTTACTTTCATCACCGGCAGCGTACCGGCAATATCCGCCGCCGCAATCCGCAAAAGCTGTGCCTGTTTAAACTGGCGTAATGCCTCCAGTTGTTGTTCTTCGTCCTCTTCCGGCACGCGCAGCAAATATTGGCGTAATTCGTCGCGGTAAGCGTCGGTAGCCGTCGGCTGATAAAGAGTGCCGGGGTCGAGCAGTTCATCAAGCAACAACGGATAACGCGCCAGTTGGCTCGCTATCATTGGCGAAGCGGCGCAGAGCATAATCAGGTGTTTCAGCGCGCCGGGAAATTCGCTCAGCAGCTCCAGATAGGTGGTGCGAGTGACAATCCCCGCCAGCAACGGCGTTATCCGCGATAGCGTAACAGCGGCGTCTTCGCGAGAACAGACATCAGCAAGCAGGTGCGGCATCAGTTGGTCCAGCACTTGCCGCCCGCGCGGGCCGATAGGGCGTTTATCCAGTTCCTTACGGAAGTCAGCGATGAGGGTCAGAACTTGTCGCCGATCCTCATCGGCTAAATGCGCCAGCACTGGCGTCGAATCATCCTCCTGTAGCGCATCCTGCCATACTTCACGCCACGGCTCTGAACGTTCTTCCTCCTGCGGGGTATCGGCTTCATCATCGCCAATTAATTCGTTGAATACGCGGCGTACATTAGCCATATGATCCGTCAGTTCGCCAACAAGCTGCGGCCAGTTCTCCGCCTTCATTCCCCAGGCCAGCCGCGCCCGATTCAGATCGTCGGCAGGCAACGTTTGCGTCTGTTCGTCATTGATGCTTTGCAGCAGATTCTCCAGACGACGTAGAAAAAGATAGGCCACGCGCAGTTGCGCCACGTCATTCTCAGGCAGCAAATGCAGCGCAGCGATAGCATCCAGCGTTGGCAGTAACGAACGCGACTGTAGCGACGGCTCGCGCCCGCCGCGGATGAGCTGGAATACCTGCACGATAAACTCAATTTCCCGAATACCGCCCGCGCCAAGTTTAATGTTGTCTTTCAAACCGCGGCGTCGCACTTCGCGGGCGATCATCCCTTTCATATTACGTAGCGACTGGATGACACTGAAATCGATATAGCGGCGGAAAACGAAAGGCCGCAGCATGGCGCGTAATTCACGAGACCAGGCGTCGTCGTTATCGCCCATTAGCCGCGCTTTCACCATAGCGTAGCGTTCCCAGTCGCGTCCTTGCTCCTGATAGTAATCCTCCAGCGCGGCAAAACTCAGTACCAGCGGGCCGCTGTCGCCAAACGGTCGCAGGCGCATGTCCACCCGATAGACAAAACCATCCATTGTGGGCTGATCCAGCGCTTTGATCAGCCGCTGCCCGAGACGCGTAAAAAACTGGGCGTTATCGAGTTCACGACGCCCGCCCCGAGTCTCGCCATGTTCCGGCCAGGCGAAAATCAGATCGATATCAGACGAAAAATTCAGTTCGCCGCCGCCCAGCTTGCCCATGCCTAAAATCAACAGCGGCTGCGGAACGCCCTGCGGGTTACAGGGGGTTCCCCATTCGCGGCAACAGGCGGCATACAGCCAGTCGCGCGCCCCCACAATGAGCGTCTCCGCCAGATGGCTCAACTGTTGTAAAATAGTCTCATCGTCCACCAGCGACAGCGTCTGCGCCCAGGCGATGCGTACCATGATGCGACGACGAAAAAACCTCAGTTCACGCATCAGCGAGGCGTCGTCACAGACACCTGCCAACGCCTCCTGTAACCAGCCAGCATAATGTCGCCATTCATCAGCCTGCGGCGATGCGGATTCCAGTTCGGCAAGCCACTCCGGATGCGCTATCACGCTATCCAGCGCAAAATCGCTAAATGTAAGTACTGACTTCGCCTGCACGCTAAGCGATGTCTCAGTAAATCCTTCTGGTAGGCGCTCAACAACGGTCTGCCAGTACTGCGATAAGGGTGAAGAGAGCGGCGTCATTTAGGGGATATCCTTTAAATAATGCCGGATGGCGGCGTTTCGCCTGATCCGGCCTACAAGTCCGCATACCGTAAGCCTGATAAGCGCAGCGTCATCAGGCGCTTTCTACGGTTCTGATTATCGTTTTCCGCTGTGCAACCAGAACGGCTGCTGGTTAATGGCCTCATTACGGAAATGTTCAATTTCAATACGTTGTCCGGTAAGAATGGCGTGACGCAATCCCTGCCAGTTTTCCAGCCATGCCTGCGCGACCATCGCATCATAATACCCGGCCAGCAGTAAAACGCTGTCGATATCGCGAGTCAAACGCGGCAACTGGTCGCGATACTTATCACCCAGAGGTTGTCCAAAAACTTTTTTTAATTCAGCAGCATGACGAGAAAGATGAATGTCGGCGAAACGCTTAAAAGAATCGGCCATTTTGGCCTGCGCCTTCGCGTCCAGAAATGGCTGCCAGGCTTTCGTCACCAGCCATTCCGTCAATGCCAGTTTCGCCATCGCCGTTTGCGTACTATAAACGGCTGTGACGGCGGACACCGCGGATGTCATCGTCGCTTCCGCCTGGGTAAGTAGATCACGTAAGTGAGCGCTCGCTTTACGTGGAACAATGCCACCAAAAAGCATTAAGGCATGGCGCACTAATCCCATAGCATCCAGCACATGTTCTTCCGCCGACTCGTCGCCGCGCAGCCAGAGCTCTTCATGGTACTGCCACTGTGACAACGCCAGATCCAGCGAGACCTCCAGCCCTTGCTCTACCGTGGCTTTCGCGGCAGTCCGCAGAATTGCCGTTGGTGTATTCTCTCGCGGCGCATTCCCCTGCGCCAGGTGATAACCTCGCGCCGCCTTACTCAGACTGCCCTGACGCAAACCGGTTTGCGACAGCAGTTGCTTCGCCAGTTTTAACACGGCGCGCGTATCGCCGCGAAGCAACTCAAGCTCCAGCTCACAAATCGGTTCGGCAAACTCGCCCGCTTTTACGTCGCCGAGATCGAGCGCAATTTCAATCCTGCTGCCATCAACGTCCAGACACCATTTTTCCCGGTAAAAATCGGTACTGAACAGCGGCTGTACGCTTGATGCCAGGCCGGCGGGCAGGTTACCATCCGGCCAGACCTCCGCCGGAAGTTGCGTCAGATCCAGCACGGGTTCGCTTAGCGCGACATTGTATTCGGGTCGCTGGTGCAGCCCGCCCGTTACCCGGCCGGCAATTTTCATGGTCATTTCATAGCGCCCATTTTCACCACGAATACGCAGCCCCATATCATGGCGGCGTAGCCAGTTATCAGGCGTTTCGAAGTAGATATTCAGCAACTGGCTGGGCGCATGATGCTCGCCGCCGAGCGTATGAAGATGATTTCGCAGCGCATCTACGGCGTCGTGATTGACGATAAACTTTAATTCGATTTCCTGAGCCATGGCCTTGTACTTATGGGTTATGTCACATCTGGGAAGATTCTTGGCGAACTTACCCGCATTATTTTTGTCAGTAGATAGTATTTTGCGCCAAATTGCCATGCAACGAGCAATTTGACGGGCGTAAAAGTTTGACGTAGCGGCAAAGGCGACACAGATGATTCCGATTGATGTCGACTACTTTGCGTAGCGACACTGATGCCGTTACTATCGTTCCACTTTCTCTGACAATAACGACAGCCTGATGCCAAAATTACGCCTGATTGGACTAACTTTACTTGCGCTTAGCGCCACCGCCGTCTCTCATGCTGAAGAGACGCGTTACGTTTCTGATGAACTGAATACCTGGGTCCGCAGCGGTCCGGGAGATAATTATCGCCTTGTGGGTACCGTCAACGCCGGCGAGGAAGTCACGCTCTTACAGAGCGATGCCAACTATGGTCAAATTAAAGACAGTTCTGGTCGTACTGCCTGGATACCGTTAAAAGAACTGAATACCACACCAAGCCTGCGTACCCGCGTGCCGGATCTGGAAAATCAGGTCAAAACGTTGACCGATAAACTCAACAATATTGATACCACGTGGAATCAGCGCACCGCCGATATGCAGCAGAAAGTGGCGCAAAGCGACAGCATCATCAACGGGCTAAAAGAAGAGAACCAGAAGCTGAAAAACGAGCTGATTGTCGCGCAGAAAAAAGTTAGCGCCGCGAATCTGCAACTGGATGACAAACAGCGCACCATTATTATGCAGTGGTTTATGTATGGCGGCGGCGTATTGGGTATTGGCTTGCTGTTAGGGCTGGTGCTGCCGCATATGATCCCAAGCCGTAAACGCAAAGACCGCTGGATGAACTAAATCGCCTTCTCTGCGGCACTGTCTTATCATTAGAGGATGATCGTTTTTAAAAGGAAAGTGGCGTGAAGATTTATCTGGTCGGTGGTGCGGTTCGGGATGCGTTGTTAGGGCTACCGGTTAAAGATAAAGATTGGGTCGTTGTCGGCGCCACGCCGCAGGAGATGCTTGATGCGGGCTACCAGCAGGTAGGCCGTGATTTTCCTGTGTTTCTCCACCCGCAAACTCACGAAGAATATGCGCTGGCGCGTACCGAGCGTAAATCCGGTTCCGGCTACACGGGCTTCACCTGTTATGCCGCGCCGGACGTTACCCTGGAAGCCGACCTCCAGCGTCGCGATCTGACCATTAATGCTCTGGCGCGCGACGATGACGGCCAGATTATCGACCCTTACCACGGGCGCCGGGATCTGGAGGCGCGTCTACTGCGACATGTCTCTCCCGCGTTTGGCGAAGATCCCTTGCGCGTATTGCGCGTGGCGCGTTTTGCCGCCCGTTACGCTCATCTTAGTTTCCGTATCGCCGATGAAACACTGGCGCTAATGCGCGAAATGACCGCGGCAGGCGAGCTGGAACATCTGACGCCGGAACGGGTATGGAAAGAGACGGAAAATGCGCTTACCACCCGTAATCCGCAGGTTTACTTCCAGGTATTGCGCGACTGCGGCGCCCTGCGCGTCCTGTTTCCGGAAATCGACGCCCTGTTTGGCGTACCCGCGCCGGCAAAGTGGCATCCGGAAATTGATACCGGAGTTCATACGTTGATGACGCTGTCGATGGCCGCCATGCTCAGTCCGCAGCTTGATGTTCGTTTCGCCACGCTTTGTCATGACCTGGGCAAAGGCTTAACGCCGAAAAACCTCTGGCCGCGCCATCATGGCCACGGCCCGGCGGGCGTGAAACTGGTCGAACAGCTATGCCAGCGTTTGCGCGTCCCCAATGACCTACGTGATTTAGCTAAACTGGTCGCCGAGTACCATGATCTGATCCACACCTTTCCGATACTCCAGCCGAAAACGATCGTTAAGCTGTTTGACGCCATTGATGCATGGCGTAAACCGCAGCGCGTCGAGCAGATTGCGCTGACCAGCGAAGCCGATGTCCGTGGACGTACCGGCTTTGAAGCGTCGGATTACCCGCAGGGGCGCTGGCTGCGCGAAGCCTGGCAGGTGGCCCAAGCGGTACCGACGAAAGAGGTGGTGGAGGCCGGATTTAAGGGCATTGAGATTCGCGAGGAGCTGACGAAGCGACGAATTGCAGCGGTCGCCAACTGGAAAGAGAAGCGCTGCCCGAACCCCGCCAGCTAAACGCCATCCAGCACGATAAATTGCCTGATGGCGCTGCACTTATCAGACCGACAAAACAGTTAGGCCGGACAAGGCGGTACGCCGCCATCCGGCAGGTCAATCATCAGAAGAAAACAACGTAAACGGCAGCCGCCACCACAAAGCGGTAAATCGCAAACGGAATAAACGAGATACGCTTAATCAGTTGCAGGAAGGTCTTGATAGCGATCAGCGCCACCACAAACGCCGTCACAAAGCCCACTGCGAACATCGGAATATCCGCTGCGGTCAGGAATGACCAACTTTTGTAGAGATCCAGAACCGTTGCGCCCATCATCATCGGCACAGCCAGTAAGAACGAGAACTCAGAGGCGGCGTAACGGCTGACGCCCATCAGCATCCCACCGGAAATGGTCGCTCCGGAACGCGAGAAGCCCGGCCACAGCGCCAGACACTGGAAACAGCCAATCATAAACGCCTGACGATACGTCATATCATCCAGCCCCGGCGCGCGCGGTTCTTTCGGCTTCAGGCACTCGGCGGCAATCAGCAACAGACCGCCTACCACCAGCGCGTACATCACGTTAATTGGGTTAAATAGCGACTTGATCGTGTCATGAAAGACTAACCCCAGCACCACCGCCGGAATCATGCCCAGCAGGATGTGAATCAACGTTAATCGACCTTTACTTTCACCTTCACGCTGTAGCGGGCGGCCAAAGTGAATACCGATGAGGCCAAACAACCGCCGCCAGAACATCACCACGACCGCCAGAATAGATCCAAGTTGAATCACCACTTCGAATGTCTTGGCCGTATCGCCTTCAAACCCCAGCAGATGACCCACAATAATCATATGGCCCGTGCTGGATACCGGCAAAAACTCCGTCAATCCTTCGACCACACCCAAAATTGCCGCTATCAGCAGCGAGTGCATATCGCTCATCAATAAACCCCTAAAATGAAAAACACTGCAAAAATGGATCTCGCGTTAAGACCCCATATATAACCGTTTGGTTTAAAAAATATAAAATTATTTATTTTTATTTCAGATTATTGCCACGCTCAATAATTACCCCTACGTTCGCCGCGCGCGCGACGGCGCCAGGCTTGCTCAGTTTGATGCGAACCCACGGAGAATTGAATCGGCTAAGCAGCAGATCCGCCACCTCTTCCGCCACGCGCTCGACCAGAGCAAAACGCCCGCCTTCGACATGATTTATCACCGTGTCGGCGATATCCGCATAACTTAGACAATCTGCGACATCATCGCTTTTCGCCGACTTACGGTTATCCCACGCCATTTCGATATCGAACACCAGTTTTTGCTCGATAGTCTGTTCCCAGTCGTAAACACCGATAGTGGTGATTACCGAAAGTTGCTCTATAAATACAATATCCATCACGACCTGCCTGCTTTTTGGCTAACCCGGATACCACTTCCGGCGAAATGTGCGTATTATCCACAGAAATAGTAAATAAAACGACACTTTCAATACGGAACAGCTTATGAGTGCAATCGCGCCTGGAATGATCCTCTTCGCGTACCTCTGCGGCTCAATTTCCAGTGCCATTCTGGTTTGCCGCATCGCCGGGCTGCCCGATCCGCGAGAAAGCGGCTCCGGCAACCCGGGCGCGACGAACGTATTACGAATCGGTGGCAAGGGAGCGGCTGTCGCGGTACTTATTTTTGACATCCTTAAAGGCATGTTGCCCGTCTGGGGCGCGTATGCGTTAGGCGTTACCCCTTTCTGGCTGGGGCTTATCGCTATCGCCGCCTGTCTGGGGCATATCTGGCCGGTCTTTTTTGGCTTTAAAGGCGGGAAAGGCGTAGCAACCGCGTTTGGCGCCATTGCGCCCATCGGCTGGGATTTAACCGGCGTCATGGCTGGCACCTGGCTGCTGACGGTCCTGTTAAGCGGTTATTCATCGTTAGGGGCGATTATCAGCGCCTTGATTGCGCCGTTTTACGTCTGGTGGTTTAAACCGCAGTTCACCTTCCCGGTATCGATGCTGTCATGTCTCATTTTGCTGCGCCATCATGACAACATCCAGCGTCTGTGGCGTCGCCAGGAGACGAAAATCTAGACGAAGCTGAAAAAGAAACGCCAGAAAGATTGAGCTGGAACTGCGTCTGGAAGAGGGCCTCAACCGTCTGGGGATCGGCTCACAAGGGTTGACCGGCAATAGCTTGGTGATGGGCGTACATATCGAATCCGCCGCGCGTCACCCTTCCACCATTGGCGTGGTTAGGCGCGATTTTCGGCCTGATCTTCCTGGTGCTGCTGATCGTCTCCAGGCTGTTGTGGATGCCCGTCGTTTTGCTGTAAACCCGTTGGGGCGGCATGATGTCGCCCCCTTTCTCCGCTTTTACGCCGCCGGCAGCTCGGCCAGCGGCCAGCGCGGACGTACCGTTACGCCAAGATCCGCCGTAACGCCCGCCTTAAACCGCACCATTCCGGCATAGGCGATCATCGCCCCGTTGTCAGTACAAAACTCCGGACGCGCATAGAACACTTCGCCGCGGCGTTTTTGCATCATTTCGGCAAGCTTCGCGCGCAGCGTGCGGTTAGCGCTGACGCCGCCCGCCATGACCAGACACTTAAAACCGGTGCTTTCCAGCGCGCGCTTGCACTTGATCATCAGCGTATCCACGACCGCATCTTCAAAAGCGCGCGCGATATCAGCGCGAGTTTGTTCGTCGCCGCCATTACTACGAATGGTGTTAGCGGCAAAGGTTTTCAGACCGGAAAAACTAAAATCCAGCCCCGGGCGATCGGTCATCGGGCGCGGAAAGACAAAACGTCCCGCCGTCCCCTGCGACGCCATTTTCGACAGCATCGGGCCGCCAGGATAATCCAGCCCCAACAATTTGGCGGTTTTATCAAACGCTTCACCGGCGGCATCGTCAATCGACTCTCCCAGCAGTTCGTACTGACCGATTCCGGTCACGCTAATGAGCTGCGTATGTCCGCCGGAGACCAGTAGCGCCACAAACGGGAATTCCGGGGGATTATCTTCCAGCATTGGCGCCAGCAGATGACCTTCCATATGGTGTACAGGAATGGCCGGCACATTCCAGGCAAATGCCAGCGAACGCCCGACGGTTGCGCCGACCAGCAGCGCGCCGACCAGGCCCGGGCCTGCGGTATAGGCCACCGCGTCGATATCGCTCGCCGTCAGACCGGCTTCTTTTAATGCCGCCTGAATCAGCGGCACGGTTTTACGCACATGATCGCGGGAAGCCAGTTCAGGCACTACGCCGCCGTAGTCAGCATGTAATTTCACCTGACTATACAATTGGTTGGCTAACAGACCTTTTTTGTCGTCGTAAATAGCGATGCCGGTTTCATCGCAGGATGTTTCAATACCCAGTACACGCATGACTTGTTTTACCTCGCTCTAATACCGCGCAGTGTAGGTCGAATGCGGGTGGATGTATACCCTCAGTCCCGACTTCGTGTATACTCCCTCACCTTATAAAAGTCCCGTTCAAAAAAGGCCGCGGTGCTTTACAAAGCAGCAGCAATTGCAGTAAAATTCCGCACCATTTTGAAATAAGCTGGCGTTGATGCCAGCGGCAAACCGAATTAATCAAAGGTGAGAGGCACATGCCGGTAATTAAAGTACGTGAAAACGAGCCGTTCGACGTAGCTCTGCGTCGCTTCAAGCGTTCCTGCGAAAAAGCAGGTGTTCTGGCGGAAGTTCGTCGTCGTGAGTTCTATGAAAAACCGACGACCGAACGTAAGCGCGCTAAAGCTTCTGCAGTGAAACGTCACGCGAAGAAACTGGCTCGCGAAAACGCACGCCGTACTCGTCTGTACTAATCTTTTGAGAGCGGGCTGCTCTCAATTCAGATCGAGTTGTAGTTGTAAGGCCGTGCTTCCGAAAGGAATGCGCGGCTTGTTTTCGTTTATGCATTAGCATATACACAAAATCATTCATGCTGCGTCCAGGCGGCAAGAGAGCAAGTCCCCGGCGCTTACGCAAGTCAGCGACAGGGGTGAGCAAACGTAGCCAACACTACGCAGCCTGAAGAATGACGTGTATAAAAGGGGCATATGGCTGGACGAATCCCACGCGTATTCATTAATGACCTGCTGGCGAGAACCGATATCGTCGATCTGATCGACGTGCGCGTAAAACTCAAGAAACAGGGCAAGAACTATCACGCGTGTTGTCCATTCCATAATGAGAAAACCCCTTCTTTCACCGTAAACGGTGAAAAACAGTTTTATCACTGCTTTGGATGCGGCGCGCATGGCAATGCGATCGACTTTTTAATGAATTACGACAAACTCGAATTTGTCGAAACCGTCGAAGAATTAGCGGCCATGCATAACCTGGAAATTCCCTATGAAGCAGGCACCGGGCTTAGCCAGATAGAGCGCCATCAACGGCAAAACCTCTATCAGTTGATGAATGGTCTGAATGACTTTTATCAGCAGTCGCTTACCCATCCTGCGGCAAAACCTGCGCGTGACTATCTGCAAAAGCGCGGTCTGAGCGCTGAAATTATTCAGCGTTTCGCCATTGGCTTCGCGCCGCCAGGGTGGGATAACGCGTTAAAGCGCTTCGGTAATAACAGCGATAACAAGGCATTGTTGCTGGATGCCGGGATGCTGGTCAATAACGAGCAGGGCAGCACTTACGATCGTTTCCGTAATCGGGTCATGTTCCCTATTCGGGACAAACGCGGCAGGGTGATTGGTTTTGGCGGTCGAGTACTGGGGAACGACACGCCGAAATACCTTAACTCTCCGGAAACGGACATTTTCCATAAAGGCCGCCAGCTATATGGTCTTTATGAGGCTCAGCAATATAGTGCTGAACCGCAACGCTTGCTTGTGGTCGAAGGTTATATGGATGTCGTCGCACTAGCGCAATACGACATTAACTATGCGGTCGCTTCGCTGGGTACCTCAACCACGGCAGACCATATGCATATGTTATTCCGGGCGACGAACAACGTAATTTGCTGTTACGACGGCGACCGGGCTGGCCGTGATGCCGCCTGGAGAGCGCTGGAAACAGCAATGCCTTATATGACCGACGGTCGGCAGGTACGCTTTATGTTTTTACCTGACGGCGAAGACCCGGATACGCTGGTGCGTAAAGAAGGCAAGGCGGCTTTTGAAGCGCGGATGGAGCAGGCGCAGCCGCTCTCTACGTTTCTGTTTAATAGCCTCCTGCCGCAGGTGGATTTAAGCTCGCCGGATGGCAGCACGCAGTTAGCCGCACTGGCGCTGCCGCTCATTAATCAGGTGCCTGGCGACGCACACCGTATTCAGTTGCGCCAGACGTTGGGGCTGAAGTTAGGCATTTTCGATGATAGTCAGCTTGATCGTTTAGTGCCAAAACAGGCGGAAAGCGGCGTTTCCCGCCCGGCTCCGCAGCTAAAACGCACGACCATGCGTATACTGATAGGATTACTGGTGCAAAATCCGGATCTCGCGCCGTTAGTGCCGCCCTTAGACGCGCTGGATCAGAATAAGCTGCCTGGACTTGGCTTATTTAAAGAATTGGTCAAAACTTGTTTGGCTCAGCCAGGTCTTACTACCGGACAACTTCTGGAACTCTACCGTGGCACAAATGATGCTGCGACCCTTGAAAAATTATCGATGTGGGACGATATAGCAGATAAGGCGATTGCCGAAAAGACCTTTACCGACTCACTCAACCATATGTTTGATTCGCTGCTGCAACTGCGACAAGAAGAGCTGATCGCTCGCGATCGCACTCACGGTTTAAGCAGCGAAGAACGCCGAGAGCTCTGGACGTTAAACCAGGAGCTGGCCAGAAAATGAATTTAACGGCTTAAATGCCGCATATCGATCGGGAAGCCCCCGACAGCCGCAGTGAGAGGCAGCGGCCAAAATATAAGTATGCCCTCGCTTTAAATGTCGACAGCTATACCGTCGACACCAATCAAACGAATAAGTGTGGATACCGTCTTATGGAGCAAAACCCGCAGTCACAGCTGAAACTTCTTGTCACCCGTGGTAAGGAGCAAGGCTATCTGACCTATGCTGAGGTCAATGACCATCTGCCGGAAGATATCGTCGATTCAGATCAAATTGAAGATATCATCCAAATGATCAACGACATGGGTATTCAGGTAATGGAAGAAGCGCCTGATGCCGATGATCTGCTGCTGGCTGAAAATACCACCAGCACCGATGAAGATGCGGAAGAAGCTGCTGCACAAGTTCTGTCCAGTGTTGAGTCTGAAATCGGTCGTACGACTGACCCGGTACGCATGTATATGCGTGAAATGGGCACTGTTGAACTGTTGACCCGGGAAGGCGAAATCGACATCGCTAAACGTATCGAAGACGGGATCAACCAGGTTCAATGCTCCGTTGCCGAATACCCGGAAGCCATTACCTATCTGCTGGAACAGTACGATCGCGTTGAGGCTGAAGAGGCTCGTTTGTCCGATCTTATCACCGGCTTTGTCGATCCGAACGCGGAAGAAGAGATGGCGCCGACCGCAACTCACGTCGGTTCTGAACTCTCCCAGGAAGACCTGGATGATGACGAAGACGAAGATGAAGAAGACGGCGACGATGACGCCGCCGATGACGACAACAGCATTGACCCTGAACTGGCACGCGAAAAATTCGCTGAGCTGCGCGCGCAATACGTCGTTACGCGCGACACCATCAAAGCGAAAGGCCGCAGCCATGCTGCCGCGCAGGAAGAGATTCTGAAGCTGTCTGAAGTGTTCAAACAGTTCCGTCTGGTACCGAAGCAATTCGACTATCTGGTCAACAGTATGCGCGTGATGATGGATCGCGTGCGTACCCAGGAACGTCTGATCATGAAGCTCTGCGTCGAGCAGTGCAAAATGCCGAAGAAGAACTTTATCACGCTGTTTACCGGTAACGAAACCAGCGAAACCTGGTTCAACGCCGCTATCGCGATGAACAAACCGTGGTCGGAAAAACTGCACGATGTCGCGGAAGAAGTGCAACGCTGTCTGCAAAAACTGCGGCAGATTGAAGAAGAGACCGGTCTGACCATCGAACAGGTGAAAGACATCAACCGTCGAATGTCCATCGGGGAAGCGAAAGCCCGCCGTGCGAAGAAAGAGATGGTTGAAGCGAACTTACGTCTGGTTATTTCTATCGCTAAGAAATACACCAACCGTGGCTTGCAGTTCCTTGATCTGATTCAGGAAGGCAACATCGGTCTGATGAAAGCGGTAGATAAGTTTGAATACCGTCGCGGCTACAAGTTCTCCACCTATGCAACCTGGTGGATCCGTCAGGCGATCACCCGTTCTATCGCCGATCAGGCGCGCACCATCCGTATTCCGGTGCATATGATTGAGACCATCAACAAGCTCAACCGTATTTCTCGCCAGATGCTGCAAGAGATGGGCCGCGAGCCAACGCCGGAAGAGCTGGCTGAACGGATGCTGATGCCGGAAGATAAAATTCGTAAGGTGCTGAAGATTGCCAAAGAGCCAATCTCCATGGAAACGCCGATCGGCGACGATGAAGATTCGCATCTGGGTGATTTCATCGAGGATACCACCCTCGAGCTACCGCTGGACTCTGCCACTACCGAGAGCCTGCGTGCCGCCACTCACGACGTTTTGGCTGGCCTGACCGCTCGTGAAGCGAAAGTGCTGCGTATGCGTTTCGGTATCGATATGAACACCGACCACACGCTGGAAGAAGTGGGTAAACAGTTCGATGTTACCCGCGAACGTATCCGTCAGATCGAAGCGAAGGCGCTGCGTAAACTGCGCCACCCGAGCCGTTCTGAAGTGCTGCGCAGCTTCCTCGACGATTAATTCGCCGCACACGTATAAACGCCGCCGCAAGGCGGCGTTTTTTTATCAGGCCATGCGCAAGCGCCCTATTTGGCCTGCAGAATTTCTACACAGCGCGAGTATTCGCGCCCTCATTCCCCATTGCTATAGCCCACGCATAATGAGCGCTTGATCCAGTTCGCGATAGGCCTCGACCAGTTTTTCCGTTTTAATTCGGTTTAAGCCACTGGGATTCGGCAACACCCACACCATCGTCGCGCCAATGGCGATCTTTTGTTTACCCCAGGCGATACCACGCTGGCTGAATCCCTGTTCAAAAGCCTGTTTACCAAGCACCGCCAGCGCTGCGGGCTGGTAGTCCTCTATTTTTTCAATCAGGTTGCGTCCGCCGCTACGTAATTCATGCAACTTCACCTCAGTCGCTTGTACCGTCGGTCGATCGACGAGTTTCGTTACCCCGCAGCGAAAATCCAGTAATTTTTCCGCCTCTTCCGGTTTCAACTGTCGATCGGTGAAACCGGCCAAATGAATAACTTTCCAAAAACGATTCGCGGGATGCGCAAACGGAAAGCCGGTATTCGCCGAGGAGAGTCCCGGATTGATGCCGCAAAAAACCACCCGTAGCCCTGGCGCCAGTATGTCCTTAACCATTATTACTCCTGAGCAATACAACGTTCTTTAAGTATAACGGGTTGAAAACACATTGTTTATAAAAACAGCACCCGCACGGTTACGGCTGGATTACAGCGTAAAGTTACATTATAATCCACCGCCACGGCCCCTTAGCTCAGTGGTTAGAGCAGGCGACTCATAATCGCTTGGTCGCTGGTTCAAGTCCAGCAGGGGCCACCAAATTTTAGCTTTAAAATCATATAATTAAGCCACTCTAAAGAGTGGCTTTTTTGTTTCTGACAGGGCTCGCCCCATACCGCTATTTACGATGCCAATAGGCTGCCGCACGTACCAGGTGTGGATCAAACCCCTTTTCAAAGCACTGACTTAAACGTTTTACCGTTTTGCCTTCGCCAGTAATCCAGATGAAATAGTCTGATTCTGGTATTGTCAGCTGCGACAGGCGCGTTTGCATTGCCTGTTCATCGCCGCCAACAACATATTCCACAGTAATATCCGTCAAATGGGCGAGATAATCGCGGTATGCCGCATCCTGAATGCTCACCAGCGCGGTTACCGCAGGGCGCACAGGCAGACGGCTAAGCGATTCCAGACGACGACGTAGCGCAGGCATACCGGACTCATCGCAGACATAAACCTGACAGGCATACTCTTCCGGCACCACCAGCGAACCGCGCGGCCCGCCGATCGTCAGTGTATCGCCTTCACGGGCTTCCATTGCCCAACGGCTGGCTACGCCGCCATCGTGGATAAAGAAATCCAGCGCCAGCTCGCGACGCGCCTCGTCATACAGCGGCGTGTAATCCCTGGAGACCGGGCGAACGCCCTCCCCCCAGATAATGCCTTCCTCAGTGACTGTCGGAGGCGTAAAGCGACAGCCTGGCTCAGGGAAAAAAACTTTCGTGTGATCGTCAAAGCCCAGGGAGATGAAACCGTCCAGCGCCTCGCCGCCAAGTACGATCCGCTGAAATCCTGCGCTAATACGTTCTACCCGCAGAACGATCAGCTCGCGAAAACGCAGCTCATTACGAACACGCTGTGGGTAGCGTACGGATGATGTCGTCATTTTTTGCCTTCGTGAAGTAATACGATATATCTAAATTAAAGTTTTAAATGATAATGATTGTTAATCAGTAAAAATGCAACTGTTTTTTGATAGTGTTCTGGCAACACATCGCTAATCACAACTTCAAAATAAAACGTTATAAATTAATAGATTATATCAACAAGCGCTTTTATCCTTGCTAAAAACCATCATTTAGATATAAATTAGATATATCTAAATAAGCAGGAGGCAATGATGCAAAATCAACATGAAGGGTGTTGCAAAAACCGGGATCATATGCACGATGGTTGCTGCAAAGATCGAGAACATCAGCATGAAGGCTGCCATAGCGCGCATCAGCATGAGAACGCCAGTTGCGGCGGCGAGCACCGTCACGGACACGGCTGTGGTCGTCATGGACAGGGCGGTGGTCGACGTCAGCGATTTTTTGGCCACGGGGAACTTCGGCTGGTCATTCTTGATATCCTGACCCGGGACGCCAGCCACGGCTATGAACTGATTAAAGCGATAGAAAACCTGACGGGGGGCGGCTATACGCCAAGCGCTGGCGTGATCTACCCTACGCTGGATTTTTTACAGGATCAGCAATTTATCACGATTAGCGACGAAGAAGGAGGGCGGAAAAAAATCGCGATTACCGCGAACGGCGCGCAATGGCTTGATGAAAATCGCGAACACCTGACGCATATTCAGGCGCGGCTAAAAGCCCGTTGTGTGGGCATGGAGTTACGTAAAAATCCGCAGATGAAGCGGGCGCTGGATAACTTCAAGGCCGTGCTGGATCTGCGGATAAACCACAGCGATATCAACGACGCGCAAATCAAACGCATTATCGGCGTGATTGATCGCGCGGCGCTGGAAATCGCCGAACTGGATTAAGCGGGCTGCGTGTCCTCTTCGCGGACGCGGAACACGTTAACCAGCTCTTTTAAATGTAACGCCTGTTCGTTCAGCGACGCCGCGGCGGCAACAGACTCTTCCACAAGGCAGGAGTTTTGTTGCGTGGCGGCGTCAATCAGGCCAATCGCGCTGTTAATCTGCGAAATACCGTCAGTTTGCTCGCGGCTGGCCTGCCCAATCTCACGTAATATCACATCCATCTCTTCGACGTTATCCACCATGCCATTAATCAGGGCGCTGGCTTTCTCCACCAGGTGCATCCCTTCCTGAGTCTGACTGGTTGAATCTTCAATCAAATTACGGATTTCACTGGATGACGAGGCGCTCTTTTGCGCCAACTGGCGAACCTCTCCGGCGACAACGGCAAAACCACGTCCATGTTCGCCCGCGCGCGCCGCTTCAACCGCCGCGTTCAGCGCCAGAATATTGGTCTGAAAGGCAATGGAATCAATGATATTGATGATATCCGACATACGATTTGCCGTATCGTTAATGACGCGCATTTTCTGCGTCACTTGATTCATCATCTCCCCATTGTTTTTCACTACGCTGGCGGCGCCGGCAGAGAGTTTGGTCGCTTCACTGGTATGGTCAGCCGTATTTTTAACCGTGGCGGTAATCTGTTCCATCGACGCCGCCGTTTCTTCAACCGAGCTGGCCTGCTCTTCCGTACGCGCCGCCAAATCCTGGTTACCGGCGACAATTTGCGCCGCCGCTGTGGAGATACTTTCCGAACCGTTTTGCACTTCCTGTACGATATCCAGTAGACGCGTTTTCATCGCCATTAACGCTTGCAGTAGTACGCCTGTTTCATCTTTATAGTCGGTGGTGATATGGCGAGTCAGATCGCCATCGGCAATCGCCTCGGCAAAGCGTACTGCGTCATCAAGCGGCCGGGTAATAGAACGCACAATATACCATCCCATTACGCCTCCGGCGGCGATGCTTATCAGCGCCAAAGTGATTAACAGCGTCCGATTATTTTTAAAATCCTCTTTGACCTGCACGCTCGCTTCATGCATCTGCGCGTCCTGAACAGCGATAAGTTCCTGGACTTTGTCCTTATAGACTTTTTGCACCTGCACCGTTCTGGTCATCATCTCCTGAATGGCCGCCTGACGATTATTGCTTTGAATATCTTTCAAAATACGGAATCTGGACTCCAGGTATTGCTGGCGCGCTTCACGGATCTCATTAATGATTTTCTGTGAATCCGCATCGTGACTATTTTCCCTGGAAAGCTCATCCAGTAGCGCCGAAATGCGCTGGCTTATCTCACTGAGTTCTTTCTGCGAGCTCTGGCTCCAGCGCCCCTCTTCATCCAGTAACATGAGCTGCTGCGCGATGATGAAATCATTAAAATTATCGATTAACAGATTGGCTTTTACCGTGGTGGGATAATCATTGGTAATAATGTCCTGCATACCCGTATTAGCCCGATCAAGGCTAAACAAAGACAGAGCGGAACTCACCACCATGAGAACAATGAATAAGCCAAAGGCCATAAATAATTTTGAACGTATTTTAATGTTATGCAAAAACATATTTTCTCCCTGGGATTGCATATCCTCATACAGGAAGATTTATCGGCAATAATGTTACTAACTTTATGATATTGATCGCTTTTTATTTCTGAACATTATTAGTAAGTAATTTTTATTGTTCACAGAAAGATGAACCAAAAGTGACATAAATTGGCACTAATAATGAAAGAAATACGCTAAAAGGTTAACCATTTCTTATTTATTAACTGAGTTTATACCTATTAATAGGTAGGAAAGGGAGAAGGAATAAATATCACATTATTTTTAACATCACAGGCCACTGGTACTCTCTATGATGGCAGGCACCGCCTTCTATCAGAGCGCATCCGCCCGGTAAGCTTATTGCTACCGGGCGGATGTCATTACCGTTGCTACCTACAAATAAACTTAATGCAGTACCGTGACCGCATCCTCCAGCCGGCTGGCACGGTGTTTTACCATTGCGGAGACTTGTGCGCTCTCTTCCACCAGCGCCGCATTCTTCTGGGTTATGCGGTTCAACTCGTCCACGGCGCGAGTCAGGCTGGAAAGCCCATCTGTCTGTTCCTGCGTCGACTGGCTGATCCGTGCGATAAGCAGGGTGACATTTTGCACCTGGGCTACAATGTCATCCATGGTACGGCCTGCGGCGTGAACCTGCTCGGAGCCTGACTGCACCTTTGTTGCGCTGGCGTCAATTAATTTACGAATATCGTTCGCCGCATTAGCGCTACGGCTGGCAAGATGACGTACCTCGCCAGCAACCACGGCAAACCCTTTCCCCTGCTCGCCCGCTCTCGCCGCTTCTACCGCCGCATTCAGCGCCAGGATATTCGTCTGAAAAGCGATATCGTTAATTAGCGTGGTGATCGTCCCGATACGTTGCGTACTGTGAGCGATATCATCCATCGTTTTAATCACCGTATCCATCGCCTCACCTCCCTGAGTCGCCGCGCTACTGGCCGCCATGGAAAGCTTATCCGCAGCGGAAGCCGTCTCGGAATTGAGCTTCACGGACTCCGCCATCTGGTTCATGGTCGTTACCGTTTCCTGAACATTCTCCACGGTCTGACGGGTGTGTTCGTTCAGATCATTGTTACCCTTCGCCAGCCTTTCACTGCCGTTTCTGACGCTGGAAACCTGACTTGATACGTCATTGATCAGCCAGCGGCACATCAAGCCAAGCTGCCCCACGGCCCTCAGCATCAGCCCCAACTCATCGCTACGATTAAGGTGTTGTACGCTGTTGCGTTCGCCGGTCGCCACTTTCAGCGCCTGCGTCGCCACATTTTCAATGGGACGCACAATTTGCCATTCAAATAGCGCCGTACCTGCCAGCATCGCCAACGCGCCCAACAACAACGCCTGCCATGAGGCATCCGTACCGAACAGCGCCAACGCCAGCATTACGGCCATTAGCCCCATAATACTACGCACTCGCCAGCGAACAGGCATAGCGGGCAGTTTGCCCAGCAAGCCCTGACGAACCACCAGGCCTTTATGAATACGTTTACTACACCGCCCTTCATTTAGCGCCTGATATAAAGGCTCGACGGCGGCAATCTCATCATCCGTGGCGCGGGTACGGATCGACATATATCCCGTCACACGCCCTTCACGTATCATCGGTACCGCGTTGGCCCTCACCCAATAATGGTCGCCGTTTTTACGCCGGTTTTTCACAATGCCGCTCCACGGTTCGCCCTGTTTTAGGGTGTACCACATATCTGCGAAGGCAGCTTTCGGCATATCCGGATGACGCACCAGATTATGTGGCTGCGCCAGTAACTCGTTTAACTGATAGCCGCTCACCTGGACAAAAGTGTCATTGGCGTGAGTGATATAGCTTTCCAGGTCGGTCGTAGACATCAGAGTGGTATCATCATCCAGCGGGGTATTTAGCTGGCTGACGTAGGGATGAGAAGACATGATAGCGTCCTGTGCAGGTTATCTGGATGTTAATTTTTCGCTCAGATGTTATTTCGGCGCTAATCTATTTATCTTTAGTTGTTAAAATTGCTCTGGATCGCAATTTGCGATTAATCCTTAATATTTGTACGATTTTCACCTCATCCTGCGCCTTATTTTCATTATGAAATTGTTTAGCGTGGACAACCTTTTTCTTTAAAATCTGCCCTGGCTCACCTTTTTCTCACGCCGCTGCTAACGCAACACACCGTAAACCATAAAACAAGATCTGCTCAAAATGCATCCAATTGTTAACACATGACATTAAATGTTGTGTAAATGTGATTATCCCTGGTGTTTATCCCGATTTTCACTATGGGCTTAGACCCCGCTAATCCCTGCAATACTTAATTCAGTATCATGTGATACACGGCCCTCTGGAGCTCATTTTGAACAGGTTACCTTCCAGCGCATCGGCTTTGGCCTGTAGCGCGCACGCACTGAATCTCATCGAGAAGCGAACGCTAAACCATGAGGAAATGAAAGCACTAAACCGAGAGGTCATTGACTACTTTAAAGAGCATGTAAATCCAGGATTTCTGGAATACCGGAAATCTGTTACCGCCGGCGGGGATTACGGAGCCGTAGAGTGGCAAGCAGGCAGTTTGAATACGCTTGTCGACACCCAGGGGCAGGAGTTTATCGACTGTCTTGGGGGGTTTGGCATCTTTAACGTGGGGCACCGTAATCCTGTTGTGGTATCCGCCGTCCAGAATCAACTCGCAAAACAACCTCTCCACAGCCAGGAGTTACTTGACCCCTTGCGGGCGATGCTGGCAAAAACGCTGGCGGCGCTGACACCGGGGAAACTCAAGTACAGCTTTTTCTGTAACAGCGGCACCGAATCCGTCGAAGCGGCGCTAAAACTGGCAAAAGCGTATCAGTCGCCACGCGGCAAGTTTACCTTTATCGCCACCAGCGGCGCATTTCACGGCAAATCATTGGGCGCGCTCTCCGCCACGGCCAAATCCACCTTCCGCAGACCCTTTATGCCTTTACTGCCGGGCTTCCGCCATGTGCCGTTTGGCAATATCGACGCGATGAGCATGGCATTTAGCGAAGGCAAAAAAACGGGCGACGAGATAGCAGCCGTGATTCTGGAGCCTATTCAGGGTGAAGGCGGCGTGATCCTGCCGCCGCAGGGATACCTGACAGAGGTACGTAAGCTCTGTGACGAATTCGGCGCGCTGATGATTCTGGATGAAGTACAAACCGGCATGGGGCGTACCGGCAAGATGTTTGCCTGTGAGCACGAAAATGTGCAGCCTGATATTCTGTGTCTGGCGAAAGCCCTGGGCGGCGGCGTGATGCCGATTGGCGCCACCATCGCGACTGAAGAGGTGTTTTCGGTTCTGTTCGACAATCCCTTCCTGCATACCACCACTTTTGGCGGTAATCCGCTGGCTTGTGCTGCCGCGCTGGCGACCATTAACGTCCTGCTGGAGCAAAATCTCCCGGCCCAGGCGGAACAAAAAGGCGATACGCTCCTGGATGGTTTTCGACAACTTGCGCGTGAATATCCCAATCTGGTACACGATGCGCGCGGCAAAGGTATGTTGATAGCCATTGAATTTGTCGATAACGAAACGGGCTACCGTTTTGCCAGTGAGATGTTCCGTCAACGCGTGCTGGTCGCTGGTACGCTGAATAATGCGAAAACAATTCGTATCGAGCCACCGCTCACGCTAACCATTGAACTGTGCGAACAGGTATTGAAATCAGCGCGTAATGCGCTGGCGGCAATGCAGGTGAGCGTTGAAGAGGTTTAAAAACGATGCCGGATGGCGCTGTGCTTATCCGGCCTGTTTTCTCCGGGTCGCGGCCTCTTTTTTGAATCCCATCACAATCACCACATTCCCCTTTTCCCTTTTATCTCGCGACGGCTACAGTAGTAACTCATCCGACCACATAACAATAATTTTACATACTGGATACGCTTATGAGCTACCCATCGCTGTTCGCCCCGCTCGATCTGGGCTTTACTACTCTCAGAAACCGCGTGCTGATGGGATCGATGCACACGGGTCTGGAAGAACATCCTGATGGCGCCGAGCGCCTGGCGGCATTTTATGCCGAGCGCGCGCGACACGGCGTAGCGTTAATCGTCACCGGCGGTATTGCGCCCGTTCCCTCCGGGGTCGTGATGACCGGCGGCGCGATGCTGAACGACGCCAGCCAATTAACGCCTCACCGCGTGGTGACCGATGCCGTACATGCGCAAGGCGGTAAAATCGCGCTGCAAATTCTGCACACCGGACGTTACAGCTATCAGCCGCACCTGGTCGCGCCGTCGGCAATTCAGGCGCCAATCAACCGCTTTATGCCGCATGAACTGACGCATGATGAAATCTTGCAGTTAATCGACGACTTCGCGCATTGCGCGCAACTGGCGCGGGAAGCAGGCTACGACGGCGTAGAGGTGATGGGATCAGAGGGCTATCTGATTAATGAATTTCTCACCCGGCGAACTAACCATCGCGATGACGAGTGGGGCGGCGACTATACCAGCCGTATGCGCTTCGCGGTTGAGGTAGTACGCGCGGTACGCCAGCGGGTAGGGAACGACTTTATTATTATCTATCGCCTGTCGATGCTCGATCTGGTGGAAAATGGCGGCACGTTCGACGAAACGGTACAACTGGCGCAAGCCATTGAAGCCGCAGGCGCAAGCCTAATTAATACCGGCATTGGCTGGCATGAGGCGCGAATCCCGACCATCGCCACGCCAGTACCGCGTGGCGCCTTTAGCTGGGTGACGCGGAAACTCAAAGGTCATGTGTCGGTTCCGCTGATCGCGACCAATCGCATTAACGATCCGCAGGTCGCCGAGACGATCCTGACGCGCGGCGATGCCGATATGGTGTCGATGGCGCGTCCCTTCCTTGCCGATGCCGAATTCCTGACTAAAGCGCAATCCGGACGCGCAGATGAGATCAACACCTGTATCGGCTGTAATCAGGCCTGTCTGGATCGGATCTTCATCGGCAAAGTGACCTCCTGTCTGGTGAACCCACGCGCCTGTCACGAAACCCACATGCCGATAGCGCCGGCCATACGCAAAAAGAATCTGGCCGTTGTCGGCGCAGGCCCGGCGGGGCTGGCTTTCGCGATTAACGCCGCGTCGCGCGGCCATCATGTCACGCTGTTTGACGCCCAGAGTGAAATTGGCGGCCAGTTTACTATCGCCAGGCAGATCCCGGGTAAAGAGGAGTTTTACGAAACGCTGCGCTACTACCGTCGAATGATCGATGTTACTGGCGTTACGCTGAAACTGAGCCAACGGGTGAACGCAGAGGATCTTCAGCCGTTTGACGAAGCGATCCTCGCCTGCGGAATAGTACCGCGCCGCCCGCCGATAGACGGTATCGATCATCCAAAAGTATTGACCTACCTGGAGGTATTGCGCGATAAAGCGCCGGTTGGTAAGCGAGTGGCGATCATTGGCTGCGGCGGGATCGGTTTTGACACGGCCATGTATCTGAGCCAGCATGGCGAATCCACCAGCCAAAATATTGCTGAATTTTGTACGGAATGGGGAATTGATACCAGCCTGCAACAGGCAGGCGGTCTGCGCCCGGAAGGCCCGCGCCTGGCACGTAGTCCACGGCAAATCGTCATGCTGCAACGCAAAGCCAGCAAGCCGGGCGAAGGGTTAGGTAAAACCACCGGCTGGATCCATCGCGCGACGTTACTGGCGCGCGGCGTGAAGATGATCCCGGCGGTCAGTTACCAGAAGATCGACGACGACGGATTACATCTCTTGATCGGCGGCGAACCGCAGTTGCTGGAAGTGGATCATGTGGTGATCTGCGCCGGACAGGAACCTCGCCGCGAGCTGGCGGACCCGTTACGCGCCGCAGGTAAAACGGTACATCTTATCGGCGGATGCGATGTCGCGATGGAGCTGGATGCCCGACGGGCGATTGCCCAGGGCATCCGACTGGCGCTGGAGATTTAACGACTTTACCTGATGGCGCTGCGCTTATCGGGCTTACGCCGTCATACCGGTTTTATAGGCCGGTATGACGCTTGAGCGCCTTATCGACGGTGTCCCTGCTTCACCGCTTTCAAAATAACAAACTTATTGTTGGTTGCTATCGTCGCGCAATTACCGAAAATCTTCTTCAGCTTGTGGAAATAGTCCAGATGGCGGTTCGCCACAATATACAGTTCGCCGTTGATTTTCAGGCAGCGGCGGGCATGATGGAACATCTCCCAAGCGATATTATCCGTCAGCGCATGTTTCTGGTGGAACGGCGGGTTGCAGAACACAGCGTTAAAACGGAACGGCTCCACGCCGGAGAGCGCGTTGTTGATCATAAATTCGCAGCGTTCGAATGCTTCCGGCAGGTTCGTTTCTACATTCAAACGGCTGGAATCTACCGCCATCGGCGATTCATCGACAAATACTACGTTCGCCTGCGGATTTTTCGCCAGTAAGCTCAGGCCAATCACCCCATTGCCGCAGCCGAGATCGACAATCTCCCCGTCGAGGTTTTCCGGCAAATGCTGCATAAAGAAGCGCGCGCCGATATCCAATCCGGTACGAGAAAACACATTCGCGTGGTTGTGAATCGTCCAGCCTGTATCTTCCAGTTTCCAGCTTAGCGTTTGCGGCGCGTCGGCCAGTTGCGGATGACTGAAGGTACAGTTAATCAGGCGCGCTTTCTTCCACGCCAGCGTCGTCGTGGTTGGGCCCAGCACTTTTTCAAACAGTTCCAGCGTAGAGGTATGAATATCACGCGCTTTCGCGCCGGCGATAATACGCGTTTGCGCCGTAACGACCTTACGCAAAGCGCGTAACTGCTGTTCCAGCAACGCCAGTGTTTTCGGTACTTTAATCAATACCACGCCCGGTGCCTGCGGGTAGTCAGCGGTACTGTTGAGAAACGTTACGCTGGACTCCGCGATGCCGTTATGGCGTAAATTCTCTCGCGTACCCAGTTCGCTTAAATACGAATCGCCAATACTGTATGGCGAATGCTCCGCCAGCGCACAGCTTAGCGCGCCAAACGTATCATTCAGGATCAGCACCGGGCCGCGAATTTCCGTCTCATCCAACTGTTGCAGCAGATACTCATCGGCCGCCTCCCACGCCAGAAGCGGGTTAACATCATCCGTTTGCGGAAAACGTTTCAGCGTCAGTGAACGGAAACCGTCGTCTACGTGGCTCATTAGGCCTCCTGAATGGTAAAATTGCGGCGTTATCCCTGAAAAGGGTGCGTGAGTATACACTTTTTATCAGCAACATGGAGCTTTGATGACCTCACTAACTTACCTTCAGGGGTATCCGGAACATCTCCTTGCCCAGGTGCGCGCCTTAATCGCCGAGCAGCGCCTGGGAGCAGTGCTGGAAAAACGTTATCCCGGCGCGCATGATTACGCTACTGACAAAGCGCTATATCACTATACTCAGGAACTGAAAAGTCAGTTTCTGCGCAATGCGCCGCCCATCAATAAAGTGATGTATGACAGCAAGATCCATGTGCTGAAAAATGCGCTGGGACTGCATACCGCTGTCTCGCGCGTTCAGGGCGGCAAGCTCAAGGCAAAGGCGGAGATCCGCGTCGCCACCGTGTTTCGCAACGCCCCGGAGCCATTCTTACGGATGATTGTGGTTCACGAACTGGCACACCTGAAAGAGAAAGATCATAACAAAGCGTTTTATCAGCTCTGCTGCCATATGGAACCGCAGTACCATCAACTGGAGTTTGATACGCGACTGTGGCTGACGCATCAGGCGCTGTCGGCACAATAAATTCTGAAAATGCCCCTTCCCCCGTATCTTTTTAACGGCGTGGGCATAAAATCGGCGCGTTCACATTTCGCTCATTGCCTGCCGCCACGTCAAGGATGACGATCTGTAGAGGGTATTTTTTATCCACCGCCAACGGAACCGCGCAACAACCATGCTCTCACAATGTGCCCGTTTTATCCGCCGCCTCTGTTTTACACGCCGGGCGTTAACAGTGGCGTGTTTTCTGCTTGTCGCAGCAGGCGTCGCGCTTTTCTATTCCAACTGGCTTATCGTCAACGCCTCACAGCAT
Source organism: Salmonella sp. GDC200615 (assembly GCF_050574145.1). Lineage (NCBI taxonomy): Bacteria > Pseudomonadati > Pseudomonadota > Gammaproteobacteria > Enterobacterales > Enterobacteriaceae > Salmonella > Salmonella sp. GDC200615. The sequence goes on from NZ_CP192247.1 coordinate 4,133,860, forward strand.
CTGACATGGAATGACATTCAGACCGTTCCCGCCCGCAACGTCGGGCTGGTGTTAGGCGCTAAACCCGGCAATCGGTATTTTACCCGGCGGATTAATACTGCCGCCGCGTTGTATCACGCCGGTAAAGTGAAGTGGCTGTTAGTCAGCGGCGACAATGGCAAAAAAGAGTACGATGAACCTTCGGCGATGCAGCAGGCGCTGATAGCGAAAGGTGTGCCGGAAGCGGCCATTTTTTGTGATTATGCCGGATTCTCCACGCTGGACTCCGTAGTTCGCGCCCGGAAAGTGTTTGGCGAAAGCCGCATTACGATTATCTCGCAAGCATTCCATAATCAACGGGCGATCTGGCTGGCGCAACAATATGGCATAGACGCTATCGGCGTTAACGCGCCGGATCTGAATAAAAGGCACGGAACCTACACACGACTTCGGGAAAAGCTGGCGCGGGTTAGCGCGGTGCTGGATGCCAAAATTTTGCACCGTCAGCCTAAATATCTGGGCGCTGGCGTCACTATTGGGGCTGATAGCGCACACGGGTGCCCTTCTCGCCAGTAAAATGCCAGAGTGCGTCGCAGCGCACTGGCAAGGGCGGAAAGGCGTGCTACATTGACGAAAAATCCCTTTCTGGAGTCCGCTGACGTTTATGATACGTTTCGCTGTAATTGGGACTAACTGGATCACGCGCCAGTTTGTCGACGCCGCCCATGAAACCGGCAAATTCAGGCTCGCCGCCGTTTACTCCCGTAGTCTTGAACAGGCGCAGTCTTTCGCAAATGATTATCCCGTCGAGCATCTGTTTACCTCGCTGGAAGCGATGGCGCAAAGCGACGCGATTGAGGCGGTTTATATCGCCAGCCCGAATTCCCTGCATTTCTCCCAGACGCAGCGCTTTTTGCAGCATAAAAAACATGTCATGTGCGAAAAGCCGCTGGCTTCTAACCTGGCGGAGGTTGATGCCGCTATCGCCTGCGCGCGCGATAATCAGCGGGTACTGTTTGAAGCCTTTAAAACCGCCTGCCTGCCCAACTTCCTGCTGCTGCGGGAATCGTTGCCGAAAATCGGCAGAATGCACAAAGCATTCCTAAATTACTGCCAGTAGTCTTCACGTTATCAGCGCTATCTGAACGGTGAAAATCCGAATACGTTTAATCCGGCCTTCTCCAATGGTTCGATTATGGATATCGGGTATTACTGTCTGGCGTCGGCGATCGCGCTATGGGGCGAGCCGCGCAGCGTTCAGGCGTCGGCGAATTTATTGGAAAGCGGAGTAGATGCACACGGCGTCGTGGTTATGGATTACGGCGATTTTAGCGTCACGCTACAGCATTCCAAAGTCAGCGACTCGGTACTGGCCAGTGAAATTCAGGGCGAGAGGGGATCGCTGGTCATTGAAAAGCTGTCGGAATGCCAGAAAGTGTGTTTTGCGCCGCGCGGCGCGCTGATGCAGGATCTGACCCAGCCTCAGCATATTAATACCATGCTGTATGAAGCCGGGGCGTTTGCCCAGCTTATTGAAAACCATGCCGTGGAACATCCGGGGTTGTCGCTAAGTCGCGCCACGGCAAAATGGCTGACAGAAATACGCCGTCAAACCGGGGTCATCTTCCCGGCGGACGATCTGACTCACCCCCTTACTGCGTAAAACTATGTAAATCATATGTTACAGGCCATTGACTCTACGCGTGGCCTGTCATACTTTGTTACGCGCAAAGGGGAGTAACTTCATTGCCGGTCGATCGTCATTACGATGTGTGCAAAACCACATCCGGTCACCGGGCAGCCATAAAGGAATGCGTCAGCGTATTCCTTTATTGTTGTAAGTGAGACCTTGCCGAATGGCAAGGTCTATGCATAAAAGCAACGGCTAATGCCATTCGGCGTTAGCCGTTTTTTTTTGCATAGGGAGAAATGATGAATACTGTTGGTACGCCATTATTATGGGGTGGATTCGCGGTTGTTGTGGTGATAATGCTATCCATCGACCTGTTGTTGCAGGGACGCCGTGGCGCACATGCGATGTCGATGAAACAAGCGGCAGGATGGTCAATCCTGTGGGTAACGCTCTCGCTACTGTTTAACGCCGCTTTCTGGTGGTATCTGGCTGAAACGCAAGGGCGCGAAGTTGCTGACCCGCAGGCATTGGCGTTCCTTACCGGCTATCTGATTGAGAAGTCGCTGGCCGTAGATAACGTCTTTGTCTGGCTGATGCTGTTTAGCTATTTCTCCGTCCCTCCGGCTCTGCAACGCCGGGTGCTGGTGTATGGGGTTCTTGGCGCGATCGTGTTGCGTACTATCATGATTTTCGCCGGTACCTGGCTTATCACTCAGTTCGAATGGCTGCTGTATGTGTTCGGCGCCTTCCTGCTGTTTACCGGCGTAAAAATGGCGCTGGCGAAGGAAGATGAATCCGGCATTGGCGAAAAACCGATGGTGCGTTGGCTGCGCGGGCATCTGCGCATGACCGATACGATCGAGAACGAGCACTTTTTCGTACGTAAAAACGGCCTGCTGTATGCCACGCCGCTGCTGCTGGTGCTGATTATGGTTGAGTTCAGCGATGTGATCTTCGCCGTTGACAGTATTCCGGCGATCTTTGCGGTCACCACCGACCCGTTCATCGTACTGACCTCTAACCTGTTTGCCATCTTAGGACTGCGCGCGATGTACTTCCTGCTGTCCGGCGTGGCGGAACGCTTCTCGATGCTGAAATATGGTCTGGCGGTCATTCTGGTCTTTATCGGCATTAAGATGCTGATCGTCGACTTCTACCATATTCCTATCGCGATTTCGCTGGGCGTAGTGTTTGGCATTCTGACCATTACGCTGGTGATTAACGCCTGGGTTAACCATCAGCGCGATAAGAAACTACGAGCGCAATAATCTTTTATCGGGGTAAACCTGCCCCATCAAAAACGCCCGGCAGCGCACACCTGCCGGGCGTTTTTGTTTAACATGTCACAATACTGTTAATATAAAGTTATAAAACATGATCACAGCAAAAAATCCAGGATATTTCGCTTCCCGAACCTTCAACTTTCCTTATACTCAACCAGGCAAACACTTTGTTACATCCTGAAAGATGCGCCGTAAGAGCGTGCAGGGGATGACCAGCAACACAATACAAGGAACATGAAATGGCTACGCAACGAGCATCAGGGCTACTGCAGCGTTTAGCGCAAGGCAGTCTGGTTAAACAAATTTTAGTGGGTCTGGTACTGGGGATTTTACTGGCATGGATTTCTAAGCCTGCGGCAGAAGCGGTTGGCTTGCTTGGCACCCTGTTCGTCGGCGCCTTAAAAGCGGTCGCCCCCGTTCTGGTGCTGATGCTGGTAATGGCCTCGATCGCCAACCACCAGCACGGCCAAAAAACCAATATTCGCCCTATTCTCTTTCTTTACCTGCTAGGCACCTTTTCAGCCGCGCTGGCGGCCGTTGTGTTCAGCTTCGCCTTCCCTTCAACGCTGCATCTGTCCAGTAGCGCCCAGGATATCGTGCCGCCGTCCGGCATTGTAGAAGTCTTGCGCGGTCTGCTGATGAGCATGGTGTCGAACCCCATCGACGCGCTGCTGAACGCTAACTATATCGGGATTCTGGTGTGGGCCGTCGGTCTGGGATTTGCCCTGCGTCATGGCAATGAAACCACCAAAAACCTCGTGAACGATATGTCTAACGCCGTGACCTTTATGGTGAAACTGGTGATCCGTTTCGCGCCAGTCGGTATTTTTGGTCTGGTTTCATCAACGCTTGCAACCACCGGCTTCTCTACCCTGTGGGGTTATGCGCACCTGCTGGTCGTCTTGATTGGCTGTATGCTGCTGGTCGCGCTGGTGGTCAACCCGCTGTTGGTATTCTGGAAAATTCGTCGCAACCCTTATCCGCTGGTGTTCGCCTGCCTGCGTGAAAGCGGCGTTTATGCCTTCTTTACCCGCAGCTCTGCCGCCAATATTCCAGTGAATATGGCGCTGTGCGAAAAGCTGAATCTGGACAGGGATACTTACTCCGTTTCCATTCCGCTGGGCGCCACTATCAATATGGCCGGCGCGGCAATTACCATTACGGTTCTGACGTTGGCGGCAGTCCATACGTTAGGCGTCCCGGTGGATCTGCCTACAGCGCTGCTGCTGAGCGTGGTGGCCTCGCTGTGTGCTTGCGGCGCCTCCGGCGTGGCAGGCGGTTCATTGCTGCTGATCCCGCTGGCGTGCAACATGTTTGGCATCCCGAACGATATCGCGATGCAGGTAGTAGCGGTCGGCTTTATTATCGGCGTATTGCAGGATTCGTGTGAAACGGCGCTGAACTCGTCTACCGATGCTCTGTTCACTGCGGCAGCCTGCCAGGCAGAGGACGAACGTCTGGCGAATAACGCCTTGCGTAGCTAAGTGATTATCGATGCCGGATGGCGTATGCCATCCGGCGTAACGATAGATCTGAATCTCCCAATCCATAGGCTGTGATGGAAAGCGAATTGATGTTCACGCGCAACATCCTCGCGTAACGTTATATGTAGATGGCGTCTGCCACGGCGCTCGGTCAGCGTAAAGTATAAAGTGTCAGCCTGTGTAAATCCTCTCGCCACCCTCCCTTGCGATAAGCAAAATCAAAGCTCAACGACGCGTAATTTCTATAACGGACTTCGTTGACCTTTGTTACAATTAGATGCATTTTGAATTTTTGTGTGTTAGTGCTTGCTTACTTCACAATTTAACAAGGAATAGTTCAGGCCGCGAATTTGCCGTTTCCGCAACGCTGATAAAAACTCCAACTCTGTTGCGGCAGTGCAAACCTCAGATCACCGGCGTGACGTTAACCGATTCTCCAGGAATACTGAATGGAACTACTGACTCAATTGCTGAATGCCCTGTGGGCTCAGGACTTTGAAACACTGGCCAATCCTTCCATGATTGGCATGTTATATTTTGTGTTATTTATGATTTTGTTTCTGGAAAATGGGCTGCTCCCTGCCGCCTTTTTGCCTGGCGACAGCCTGTTGATCCTGGTCGGCGTGCTGATCGCCAAAGGCGCGATGGGTTTTCCACAAACCATTTTGCTGCTTACCGTCGCGGCCAGCCTGGGTTGCTGGGTGAGCTATATTCAGGGCCGCTGGCTGGGGAATACCCGCACCGTGCAAAACTGGCTCTCTCATCTCCCCGCACATTATCATCAACGCGCCCATCACCTTTTCCATAAACACGGCCTGTCGGCATTATTGATAGGCCGTTTTATCGCGTTTGTCAGAACACTGCTGCCCACCATTGCCGGCATATCCGGCCTGAATAACGCGCGCTTTCAGTTCTTCAACTGGATGAGCGGCTTGTTGTGGGTGCTTATCCTGACGTCGCTGGGCTATCTGCTGGGCAAAACGCCCGTCTTTATGAAATATGAAGATCAGTTAATGTCATGCCTGATGCTGCTGCCCGTGGTGCTGCTCTTTTTTGGCCTGGCGGGTTCACTGGTCATGCTGTGGAAAAAGAAGTATGGGAGCCGGGGATAACTTATGCTTAAACCACGCATAACTGCCCGACAACTCATTTGGATCAGCGCTTTTCTACTGATGCTGACCATACTCATGATGACGTGGTCAACGCTGCGTCAGCAAGAGTCGACGCTGGCCATTCGCGCGGTTAACCAGGGCGCCAGTATGCCAGACGGCTTCTCAGTTCTGCATCATCTGGATGCGAACGGCATTCATTTTAAAAGCATTACGCCTAAAAATGACATGTTGCTCATTACCTTCGATTCCCCTGCGCAAAGCGCCGCAGCAAAAACAGTGCTTGATCAAACGTTACCACACGGTTATGTCGTCGCTCAGCAGGACGATGACAACGAAACGGTACAGTGGCTGTCCCGCTTACGGGAAAGCTCACACCGCTTTGGCTAATCTCCAGGAATCCGAATCATATCACTCACTTTGGTGATTTCATTGTTTAATGACTATGATTAATAAAGCGGTGTTTAACCCACCGCGTTATTATCGGGATCACCGCCCCGGACAACGGGTCCGAACATAAGGGAAAGTTCAGGAATGAAATACCGCATCGCTTTGGCTATCACGCTTTTTACACTTAGCGCCGGTAGCTACGCTAATTCGCTTTGTCAGGAAAAAGAGCAGGATATACAAAAGGAAATTAGCTACGCTGAAAAGCACAACAATCAGCGCCGTATTGAGGGTCTGAACAAGGCGCTCAGCGAAGTACGCGCCAATTGTACTGACAGCAAGCTGCGCGCCGAGCATCAGAAAAAGATCGCTGAGCAAAAAGAAGAGGTAGCCGAACGCCAACGTGATTTAGCCGAGGCAAAAGCAAAAGGCGATGCGGATAAAATAGACAAACGTGAACGTAAGCTGGCCGAGGCTCAGGATGAGCTAAAAAAACTTGAGGCCAGAGACTACTAAATTAACGCCGAATGTAAATACTCACTCACCTGGAGAAAACTATGTCGAAAGATAACACTACGGAACATCTGCGCGCTGAGTTGAAATCCCTGACCGATACGCTTGAAGAAGTGCTGAGCTCTTCGGGCGAAAAGTCGAAAGAAGAGTTGAGTAAGATTCGTAGCAAAGCCGAGCGCGCGCTGAAAAAGAGCCGTTACCGCCTGGGCGAAACGGGTGATGTGATTGCCAAACAGACTCGCGTCGCCGCCGCCCGCGCCGATGATTATGTGCGCGAAAATCCCTGGACAGGCGTAGGCATTGGCGCCGCTGTCGGTCTGGTGTTGGGCGTACTGCTGACGCGTCGTTAATTATGGCGGACTCTCGACAGGCACAAGGACCAGGCAAAAGCGTACTGGGTATCGTGCAGCGGATTGTCACCATTATCGTTGAGATGGTGGAAACCCGGCTGCGACTGGCGGTAGTAGAACTGGAAGAAGAGAAGGCGAACCTCTTTCAGCTTTTGCTGATGGTAGGTCTTACCATGCTCTTCGCGGCGTTTGGCTTAATGAGCCTGATGGTTCTGGTCATCTGGGCTATCGATCCTCAGTACCGTTTGAACGCGATGATCGCTACCACTGTTGTGCTGTTAGTGCTTGCGCTAATCGGCGGCATCTGGACTTTGCGCAAAGCGCGTCAGTCCACGCTATTGCGCCATACGCGGCACGAACTGGCTAACGATCGGCAAATTCTGGAGGACGATCAGTCGTGAGCAGCAAAGGCGAACGCGAAAAACGTAAAGCGCTGCTTCTCAGTCAGATCCAGCAGCAACGGCTGGATCTGTCCGCCAGCCGTCGCGACTGGCTGGAGACCACCGGCGCGTACGATCGCGGCTGGAATACGGTGTTAAGCCTGCGCTCCTGGGCGCTGGTCGGTAGCAGCGTAATGGCCATCTGGACCATCCGTCATCCTAATATGTTGGTACGCTGGGCGAAACGCGGCCTGGGTATCTGGAGCGCCTGGCGCCTGGTAAAAACTACCCTCCGTCAACAACAGCTCCGCGGTTAATATCTTTTCTTTTATAGCATCGCGCCATCAGGTTATCACCCGATTACACCTGGTGGCGCGATACTTTTATGCATATAGTCTCTTTACCAATCACTCAAATTTTTTGAAAAAATTTGGCAATTTTCCTTGCTAACAATTTCTGTATGCCACGTTTATGATTCTCTCCAGCGATAACAATGACGCGCCAAACCGCGTCATTACTCATGAAAATAGCAGCAGCCGCCGAATCGGCCCCCTGGAGAATAAAATGAAAAAATTAGAAGATGTTGGTGTACTGATAGCGCGTATTTTAATGCCAGTTCTGTTTATTACCGCAGGATGGGGAAAAATTAGCGGCTATGCGGGCACACAGCAGTATATGGAAGCGATGGGCGTACCAGGATTCCTGCTGCCGCTTCACCATACTGCTTGAGTTCGGCGGCGGTCTGGCGATTATGCTGGGATTCCTCACCCGCACCACTGCGCTTTTTACCGCTGGTTTTACGTTGCTGACGGCATTGATCTTCCATAGCAATTTTGCAGAAGGTGTAAACTCGCTGATGTTTATGAAAAACCTGACCATTGCCGGCGGATTCTTATTACTGGCGTTAACCGGGCCTGGCGCGTTCAGCCTTGACCGTCTGCTGAATAAAAAGTGGTAAGCAATCTATACTCAATTAAAAAAGCGAGGGAATAGCGCCTCGCTTTTGTCATCTGAAGGAGAGAGACATGGGACAACTGATCGATGGCGTCTGGCACGACACCTGGTATGACACCAAATCTTCCGGGGGGAAATTTCAGCGTTCAGCGTCGGCTTTCCGCAACTGGCTTACCGCTGACGGCGCGCCCGGACCTTCCGGCGAAGGCGGATTCGCCGCAGAAAAAGATCGTTACCATCTGTACGTTTCCCTTGCCTGCCCCTGGGCGCATCGCACGCTCATTTTCCGTAAACTGAAAGGTCTGGAGCCGTTTATTCCGGTTTCCGTCGTGAATCCATTGATGCTGGAAAACGGCTGGACGTTTGATGATACTTTTCCGGCGGCCACCGGCGATACCCTCTATCAGCATGAATTTCTCTACCAGTTGTATCTGCACGCCGATCCACACTACAGCGGCCGCGTCACCGTACCGGTCTTATGGGATAAAAAAAATCATACTATCGTCAGCAACGAGTCCGCCGAAATCATTCGTATGTTTAACTCCGCCTTCGATGGGCTGGGCGCTAAAGCCGGGGATTACTATCCCCCCGCGCTGCAAAGCAAAATTGACGAGTTAAACGGCTGGATTTATGACAACGTTAATAACGGCGTTTATAAAGCAGGCTTCGCCACCAGCCAGCAAGCGTATGATGAAGCGGTAGAAAAGGTGTTTACTGCGCTGGCGCGCCTGGAGCAGATTCTCGGACAGCACCGCTATCTGACGGGCGACCAGTTGACCGAGGCGGATATCCGCTTATGGACGACCCTGGTACGCTTTGATCCGGTTTACGTGACTCATTTCAAATGCGACAAATACCGAATCAGCGACTACCTGAATCTGTACGGTTTCCTGCGCGATATCTATCAAATACCGGGCATTGCTGAAACCGTTAATCTTGACCATATTCGTCACCACTATTTCCGTAGCCATAAAACGATTAACCCCACGGGTATCATTTCCATCGGACCGTGGCAGGATCTGCTCGAACCTCACGGGCGCGACGTACGCTTTGGCTAATTTCAGGCGTCCTCCGGGACGCCTTATTAATAAATACCACAAATATTTACCAACATTTCATTCGCGGCTATTCTTAGTTTGATTACTTTAAAAACAAGTGATTGAACCATTATTGAGGCGAAAATGGATTGGTATTTAAAGGTTTTAAAAAATTATCTGGGATTTGGCGGCCGCGCGCGACGCAAAGAGTACTGGATGTTTATTCTGGTCAATATCATCTTTACCTTTGTGTTGGGCCTGCTGGACGCCATGCTTGGCTGGCAACGCGCCGGGGGTGAAGGCGTTCTGACCACCATTTACGGCGTTCTGATCTTTTTACCGTGGTGGGCCGTGCAGTTCCGTCGTCTGCATGACACTGACCGCTCCGCATGGTGGCTACTGTTGCTACTTATCCCCATTATCGGCTGGCTTATCATCATCGCGTTCAACTGCCAGAATGGTACGCCGGGCGACAACCGCTTCGGCCCCGATCCGAAACGTTTTTCCTGATGGCGGCGCGGCGCCGCTTTTAAAGAGCCGCGCGCTATTTATTTTCCGGCGAATAGCTTAGGTATTTCCCGCAGGCACCAGGCTTTTGCCTCCCCCATACTGTCGCGCCGCCAGGCCATAATAATATCGATTTCGCTGGTCGATTCCGGGCTGACCACGCGTAGCCGCCCTTCGGCAATATCCTGTTCCACCATCGAATATGGCATAGTCGCGACGCCAAGCCCGGCCAGCAGCGCCTGACGTTTATCTTCAATCGTGCTTACCGTCAGACGTGGCTGCTTATCCAGCAGTTGCACCGTTAATACCGGCCGCTCGCGCGCGGTATCCGCTACCGCTACGCCGCGGTATTTAACCCGCGTCACTTCCGAAAGCGGCTCCGGCTCCTGATGAATAGGGTGGTCAGGCGCGGCGACATACACATTCATTAACGAATACAACTTACGGGAGTTAATTTCCGACGACGATCGAAAATGCATATCCGGGGCGATAACGATATCCGCCCGTCCCTGCTCAAGCCGCTCCCATGCGCCAGCCAGTACTTCGGTAATCAATGAAAGCTGCGTATTGGCTTTAGCGGCCAGCCGGTCGATCAGCGGAAAAAAAGCAGGCGTCGGTACCAGAGCTTCAGTGACCAGCGTCAGATGCGTTTCCCAACCGCGGGCCAACGCTTCAGCATCCGTCGTTAACTTGTCTGCCGCTTCCAGCAATACCCGCCCGCGTTCCAGCAGCATACGTCCGACGTTGGTGAATTTTGTACGATGGCCGGAGCGATCGAACAGTACAACGTCCAACTCTTCTTCCAGCTTCTGCATGGTGTAACTCAGCGCGGAGGGCACCCGCCCCAACTCATCAGCCGCTGCGGCAAAACTGCCCCGGCGGTCAATGGCGTCCATCACACGCAATGCTTCAAGCGTCAGCGCTCTCTCTTTAGCCATAACGTTCTCATTCAGGAAATTTGAACATACCGGGCAGAATATCTGGCTAACAATGCAGCGTCCAGCCCCTTAACATAAAAGGAAGTAAAGAGAGGTTAATAACGATGATTACGACCCGAACCGCCAAACAATGTGGACAGGCAGACTACGGATGGCTACAGGCCCGCTATACCTTCTCCTTTGGACACTATTTCGACCCTACACTGCTGGGCTACGCGTCGTTGCGCGTACTGAACCAGGAAGTGCTGGCGCCGGGCGCCTCTTTTCAGCCTCGAACTTATCCAAAGGTGGATATTTTAAACCTGATTCTGGACGGCGAAGCGGAATACCGCGACAGCGACGGCAACCATGTACAGGCTAAAGCGGGCGAAGCGTTGCTGCTCGCCGCGCAGCCGGGCATTAGCTACAGCGAACATAATCTCAGCAAAGTTAAGCCGTTAACCCGAATGCAACTGTGGCTTGACGCCTGTCCTGAACGGGAAAACGCGCTGGTACAAAAAATCCCACTCTCGACGGCGCAACAACAGCTTCTTGCCTCGCCCGACGGTGAGCAAAACAGCTTACAACTGCGCCAACAGGTCTGGGTACATCATATTACGCTGGAGAAAGGCGAATCGCTTAACTTCCAGCTTCACGGGCCGCGCGCCTATTTGCAGTCGATTCACGGTACGTTCCACGCGATGACGCACAACGAAGAACGCGAGGCGTTAACCTGCGGAGATGGCGCATTTATTCGTGATGAACCTAACATTACGCTGGTTGCCGATACGCCGCTGCGCGCATTACTGGTAGATTTACCGGTGTAGCCAGCCAGAAAAGGAGTCGCAAGATGAGCAAAAAATCGGCGAAGAAACGTCAGCCCGTGGTAAAACCTGCCGTACAGGAGACGATGAGCGCCACTGTGCCGCTGGGCTATGAAGAGATGCTAACCGAACTGGAAGCCATCGTGGCGGACGCCGAAGCCCGGCTGGCAGAAGAAGAGGCCGCAGCCTGAAATCATGCCGGATGGCGGCGCAAGCGCCCGATCCGGCTGATAACGGGTAGACCCCATAAGCGCAGCGCCATCGGGCAACACGCTGCCCCAACGTCATGCCGGGGCGTTATTATTAATGCGCTTTACTGGCCATAATCTCGATGATCTGCTTGTCTGTCTGCTGCATTGAGCGACACGCCAGCGAACACAAATTCGCAATAGATTGTTCGACATTGTGCGCCACAATCCCTTCGTTTCCGGTCACCGCCGTATCGTCCAACGCCATCAGTACGGCTTTCCACGCCGCCGACGCGCTGGTAGAGACTTTCATCGCGCAGCTATTCGACGCGCCATCGCAAATCATCCCGCTGACATCACCAATCATACTGCTGATAGCCATTGCGATAGTGTCGTAACGACCATCTATCAGCCACGCCATACCCGCCGCCGCGCCCATCGCCGCCGTGGTTGCCGCGCACAGAGCCGACAAACGCGGAAGCTGATGGTGAATATAGATAGCGCTCAAATGCGATAACATTAGCGCGCGCGCCAGGCGCTCGTCATCGGCGCCGACATGTTCAGCAACCACCATGACTGGCACCGTGGCGGTAATCCCCTGGTTGCCAGAACCGGAGTTGCTCATCGCGGGCAACGTGGCGCCGCCCATTCTGGCGTCTGACGCCGCGCTGGTACGGATCAAAATCGCCGTGGAGAGATCTTTCGCCAGCAGACCGCGATCGCACTGTTTGGCCAGCGTCGAACCGATATGCAGCCCCCAGGAACCACGCAGTCCCTCCTGCGACAACGCGCCGTTTAGCCTGGCCGCATCGAGAATAAAGCGAATAGCGTCAAAGGGCACCGCATTCACAAACGCCAGGATCTCTTCCAGCGAGGTATGAGACAGCACTCCCAGTGGCGAGTTTTTTTCTTCTTCCTGCGCATTATCGGCCTGGGTAAATACCACACCCTTGTTGGTTTCTATCCGCACAATATTTGTATGATCGCCGACGATCGTGACACATGCCCAGCTATCGCCGCTATACACTTTCGCCCGTGAAAACAGGATATCGTTACATGGCTCCTGCAACATCACCGCGACATGTCCAGCGGCCAGCATCGCTTTTGCATCGGCAACGGCTTTAGCGGAAGCGTCTTTTAACACCTCCAACCCGGCTTTCGCATCACCGCCCAACGCGCCCAACGCCGCGGCGATCGGTAGCCCTACCATTCCCGTTCCTGGAACGGTAACACCCATACCATTTTTCATCAGATTAGGCGAAACCCACGCGTCAATGCGTTCAACTGTGCCGTCAAGTTCAGCCGCCGCCGCCGCTGCCGCCAGCGCCAGTGAAATTGGCTCAGTACACCCCAGAGCCGGTTTTACTTCTTCCTGTACGGCCAGGATAAAACTTTGCCACAATGGATTTATTTTAGATTCAAACATAACAACAACCTTAATCTCAGGTATATCAAGAGAATGCCAGGAACGGAGAAACGCATAGCAGCAGACCGGTAATAATAATCAGGTACAACGAAGCGCCTTTATATTTGTGCAATGCGGGAACCTTGTAGACCAACCATGCCGGAATTAAACAGCCCACCATACCGAAGATAGGGCTACAAATAGAGGTGAAGCTCAGTACCGGCGCATTGAGCACAATGGCGCTCTAGGCCAGCAAAATAGCGAAAATCATAATGCCGCGCTGTACCAGATTTTCCTTAATCTTCTCGGCGGGCATTTTACGGCGCAGGATATTCATCACAATGCCTTGCGTCGCTTCGCGGAATCCTAAATAAACGCCAAAGAAGGCGGTCATGACGGCAAAGATGTTCAGAATTACGCTAACCACTTTGACCCAGCCTGCGCCATCGCCGCTAATAAATTGCGCGGCGATCGCCAGGGCGGAAATATTCTGCTCGTAGGCTTTCACCGCTTCGTCATGCCCCATCGCCAGGGTGAAGGAAACCGCATAGAAAAATACGGTAACGAACAGGATGCCAAACGCAATATTCATGGCACGCAGCGCTTTATGGCGTGCGACCTCAATAGATTTTTCGCGTGAACGGTAAGAGATCACCATTGGGCTTAACGTCTGGATAAATAAAATCGAGGTCAGCGTAAATGGCAGGGTAATAATGGCGTTTTTAATCAGCAGGGCCATCGGCGGCAGCGCGCCAATGTTATACAGATGCCACATACCCACCATAGAGACGCCCAGCGCCGCCACTACCAGTAGCTTGGTCAGCACCATGCCGGTGGAGATTTTGAACAGTAATTTTTCACCGCGTGAGGAAATCGCCACCAGGATGCAGATCAGCACCAGACCATAAAACGGACTATCGGAAAGTAATCCTTCCGTTACGCCGAAAGTATGCAGATAAGAGGCGCTGTCGTTAGTAATTGCCGTAGAATAGACGAACATCCAGATGACGAGCATTACAAAGTACAGCGCGCCTAATAAAATACCCCAGTTTTTGCCCAGATAGCCGCTGATCACGCTGGGGTAGTCTTTACATTCCGGGGATTCCGCCAGCGTATTAATAAACAGCCGCTGGAACAGGTACATGGCCGGATAGCCAATAATAGAAGAGAGTAAAAAGACCCAAAGTCCCATCAGGCCAACCTGGACAGGAAGAAAAACGATCCCTGCGCCGATCGCCATCCCGATACTCATAATGACCCAACCGGTGTCGGTACTATCAAATTTGATGGCTTCACGCCATTCGCTTTCTGTCATCCCTGCCCGACGCGCCGGGGCTGATGCGTCGAGGATTACGCTGGTATTACTAGCCGATTCCATAAAATTCTCGCTCAATGTGTAGGTAGAGGTTTTTTTATTTTTCGTGCCGCAGCAAGGCGATATGCAGAACGTGAGGTGCAGGTACTTTCTTGTAATAAGAAAATCATACGCGCACGATAAGAGAAAAACTTACCAATAAAACGCCTGCATTTCTTGTGGGTTAAGAATTATTTTCTATTTACTATTTACTATTTACTATTTACTATTTACTATTTACTATTTATTTAATATTGTTATTTTCTCTATTTGACGCGTATCACAACAAAAAAGGGCGCACGTTGGTGCGCCCTTTTCTCAGCTTCTGTCTTCTGCGTTATCCCATAGCCTGCTCACGCTGCGCCTGTCGGGCCTATCCACAAACGACTTTAATCGCCAGACCGCCGCGCGACGTCTCGCGATATTTGTCGTTCATGTCTTTACCCGTTTCGTACATGGTTTCGATCACTTTATCGAGCGAAACCCGCGGCTCAGAGGTACGGCGTAGCGCCATTCGCGCCGCATTCACCGCTTTAACGGCGTTAATCGCATTACGTTCAATACAAGGGATTTGTACCTGACCCGCCACCGGGTCACAGGTGAGGCCAAGGTTATGCTCCATCGCAATTTCCGCCGCAATACAGACCTGCGCAGGGCTGCCGCCCAGCAGTTCTGTCAGCCCCGCCGCCGCCATCGAACACGCGACGCCAACCTCACCCTGACACCCCACTTCCGCGCCGGATATCGAGGCGTTCATCTTGTACAGCATGCCAATCGCCCCCGACGACAGCAGATAGCGGGCGATAGAGTTGGCATTGACCGGGCGACGGAATTTGTCGTAATAGGCCAGCACCGCGGGAATAATGCCGCACGCGCCGTTGGTCGGCGCGGTGACCACTCGCCCGCCCGCCGCGTTCTCTTCGCTCACGGCCAGGGCGAACATGTTAATCCAGTCAATGACGTTCATCGGATCGCGGGAGAGATTATCGCTGGAGACCAGCAGACGCCGTAACGCTACCGCGCGGCGTGGAACGTTCAGCGGCCCCGGCAGCACGCCCTCAGTATTCATGCCACGTTCAATTCCGGTCGCCATCACCTGCCAGATGCGGGCAAAGCCAGCGTCAATCTGCTCTTTGCTCCGCAACGCCAGTTCATTTTGCATCATCAGGCCGGAAACCGAGAGCCCTGTCTTTCACACAGCGTCAACAGTTCGCTGGCGGAATGAAAATCATACGGCACCGATTTTTCTACGTCGTGCGACTGACCAAAACGCTCCTCTTCGACAATAAAGCCGCCGCCAATAGAGTAATACGTTTTGTGTAAAAGCGGCGCTTGTCCGTTCCAGGCGGTAATACGCATACCGTTTTCATGGCGCGCCAGGGTTTCAGCGTGAAAGAGAATACTGTCGGCGACGGGAAAATCCACCACATGCGCGCCACCCGCCACCGATAAACGGCTGCTGCGGGCAACCTCCTGGATAAACGCCGGAATGCTATCAATATTGACATCCTGCGGCGTATTGCCCGCCAGGCCCATAATGATGGCGGTATCGGTCGCGTGGCCTTTGCCCGTCAGCGATAGCGATCCGTAAAGATCAACCGTGATGCGCGTCGTTCGCGGCAGGTCGCCGCTGTCGATCAGCCGATCGATAAAACATTTTCCTGCATTCATTGGCCCTACGGTATGGGAGCTTGAAGGTCCAATGCCAATCTTAAAAATATCAAATGCGCTAATCATATCTCCCCCTAAGATTACCGTTCAGTGAAGATCCGTCGCGGGGCGATCCACACGATCGCCCCGTTCACGTTACATCGCCTGAGTAAAGGTGCGCGAAATAACGTCCTGTTGCTGCTCACGCGTCAGCGCATTGAAGCGCACGGCATAGCCGGAAACGCGGATCGTCAGGTTCGGGTAGTTTTCCGGATGTTCAATCGCATCCAGCAACATTTCACGGTTCATGACATTGACGTTCAGATGCTGCCCGCCTTCTACCTGTGCTTCATGATGGAAATAGCCGTCCAGCAGGCCGACAAGATTGGTTTTCCGCACCGCATCTTCTTTCCCGAGCGCCGCAGGCACAATCGAGAAGGTGTACGAAATACCGTCTTTGGCGTAGGTAAACGGCAGTTTCGCCACCGACGTCAGCGAGGCCACTGCCCCTTTGCGGTCACGACCATGCATCGGGTTCGCCCCCGGCGCGAACGGCGTTCCGGCGCGGCGTCCATCCGGCGTATTGCCGGTCTTCTGCCCGTACACGACGTTCGAGGTGATGGTCAAAATGGACTGCGTCGGCACCGCATTGCGATACGTCGGCAACACGCTAATTTTTTGCATAAAGCGTTTCACCAGGTCGCAGGCGATGCTGTCCACGCGCTCATCGTTGTTGCCGTACTGCGGATACTCGCCTTCAATAGCAAAGTCGATGGCAAGGCCATTTTCGTCGCGAATCGGCTTCACCTGAGCGTACCTGATGGCGGACAGGGAATCCGCCGCCACCGACAGTCCGGCGATGCCGCACGCCATCGTCCGATACACATCACGGTCGTGCAGCGCCATCAGCGAAGCTTCATAGCTGTACTTATCGTGCATGTAGTGAATGATGTTCAGCGCGCTAATGTACTGCACCGCCAGCCAGTCCATAAAGTGGTCGAGGCTCTCCATTACCGCGTCGTAATCCAGCACCTCATCCATTAATGGCGCGGTTTTCGGCCCGACCTGGATTTTCAGTTTCTCATCAACGCCGCCATTGATAGCGTACAGCAACGTTTTGGCAAGGTTGGCGCGCGCGCCGAAGAACTGCATCTGCTTACCGATGACCATCGGGCTGACGCAACAAGCGATGGCGTAATCGTCGCTGTTAAAGTCGGTACGCATTAAATCGTCGTTTTCATACTGCAAAGATGAGGTCACGATGGAGACCTGCGCAGCATATTTCTTGAATGCCACCGGCAACGCTTCTGACCACAGTATGGTCAGGTTCGGCTCCGGCGCTGGTCCCATCGTGTGCAGGGTATGCAGATAACGGAAGGAGTTTTTCGTCACCAGAGTGCGGCCATCGAGCCCCATCCCTCCAATAACTTCGGTGGCCCAGATCGGATCGCCGGAAAAGAGCGAATCAAATTCCGGCGTGCGCAGGAAGCGCACCATGCGGATCTTCATGATGAAATGGTCGATCAGCTCCTGCGCCTGCTGCTCTGTCAGAAGGCCCGCGTTGAAATCGCGCTCAATGTAGATATCAAGGAACGACGCGGTTCTTCCCAGCGACATTGCACCGCCATTTTGCGATTTTACCGCTGCCAGGTAGGCGAAGTAGAGCCACTGTACCGCTTCCTGCGCGTTCCGCGCCGGGCGGGAGATATCATAGCCGTATTTCGCCGCCATCTCCTGCATTTGCAGCAGCGCGCGACGGTGCTCCGCCAACTCCTCACGCAGGCGAATCGTCGCCTCAAGATTCTGTCCCTGCTCCAGATTCGACTGCAGGTCGGCGAATTGCAGCTCGCGTTCGCGTACCAGATAACGGATGCCATACAGCGCGACGCGACGATAATCGCCAATAATGCGCCCGCGACCATAACCATCCGGCAAACCGGTTAATACGCCGGATTTACGGCAGCGCAGCATATCCGGCGAGTAAACATCGAATACGCCCTGATTATGGGTTTTCCGCAGGTCGGTAAAGGTATATTCAAAATCGGCGTCCATTTCGCGGCCATAGGCGTGGAATGAACTTTTGATCATGTTAACACCGCCAAACGGATGCAAAGCGCGTTTAAGCGGCTTATCCGTTTGTAAACCGACGATTTTTTCCAGCTCTTTTTCAATATACCCCGCATCGTGCGCGGTAATCGTCGTCGCGATGTTGGTATCGAAATCCACCGGCGCATGGGTCGCGTTCTCGATACGTATTCCCGCCATCACCTTTTCCCACAGCGCCGTGGTCGCTGGCGTCGCGTCGGCGAGAAAAGATTCATCCCCCTCATAGGGCGTATAGTTATGCTGAATAAAATCACGGACATTAATTTCTTCTTTCCAGTCCGTACCTTTAAAATCACGCCATGCTTCGGCATACAGCATATCGCTGGTATCGATATTTACCTTCATGAAAAATAATCTCTCTACAGAACAGCCGTTAAGTTATGCAAATTCCACTGGTGCTTCCACGTTGCCTAAATGAATGGCATCAAGGGCAATCATTTTCTCTTCATTCGTGGGAATAACAGCGCAAATAACCTGAGAAGGGTTAGCGGAAATAATGCGCTCGCCGTGAGAATTCGGCTGCTTATTCATTTCAACGTCTAACGTAAGCCCCAGTACTCCCAAATGTTCAATGACCAACTGGCGAATTAATACTGAATTTTCACCAATACCGCCGGTAAAAATAATGCCATCCAGCCGATGTAACGATGCCGCGTGTCCGGCAATATGACGGGCGATACGGTGGACAAACGTTTTTATCGCTAACCGGGCGCGCTCATGTCCTTCGTGCCAGGCTTTTTCCAGGACTCTAAGGTCGGATGACAACCCGGAGATGCCGAGCAAACCGGACTCTTTATTCACCACTCGCTCCAGATCGCTCAACGTCTGCCCGGTTTCTTTGGCTATCCACGCCATCGCGCCGAAATCAACGTCGCCACTGCGAGTGCCCATCATCAGCCCCTCAAGCGGCGTCATCCCCATTGAGGTATCCACGCTCTGACCATTGCGTACCGCGCAGATAGACGCCCCATTGCCCAGATGCGCGACAATCAGACCCGAGTTTTTTTCATCGAGGTCAAGCAGTTCATACGCGCGCCGCGAAACATAGCGATGCGACGTACCGTGAAAGCCGTAGCGACGCACACCCAGGCTGGAAAAATATTCCCACGGCAATCCGTACAAATAGGCTTCCGGCGCCAGCGTCTGGTGGAAACTGGTATCAAATACCGCCACCTGACGCACGGCCGGGAAAAGGTGCCGCGCCGCGTCAATGCCGCTTAAATTAGCGTAATTATGCAGCGGCGCTAAAGGTGATACCCGACGAATATTATCGATAATCTCATCGGTAATAATGACGGACTGCGTAAATAGCTCTCCACCGTGCGCGATACGGTGACCAATTAATGCCACGCTATCCGTTAAATCACGTTTTTCCAGCTCAAAGGCAATGGCTTTTAACGCGTCCTCATAATTAGAGTGCGAGAGGTTTATCGGCTTATCGCCATTAATAGATAAAAAGGCGTTTTCAGTATTCATTCCATCTGCTATTCCCGCCATTAAAACATCACAGGTAGCGAAATCCAGTACAGAGAATTTGATAGAAGATGATCCGCAATTAATGACCAGAACGACCGGAAATTCATCCATGTAGTGCCTCCGTCGATGTCAGCCTGCGTCCACTCCCTGGGGCGGAACGCAGGCTAAACGTGAGGATTAGAACAATTTGTAGACAATATTCAGGATGGTCAGCAGACCAATCAGGGTGACGAACACGTTATCCAGACGACCACGGTACTTCGCCAGCGACGGCGCTTTACGAATGGCGTACATCGGCAGCAGGCATAACAGCGAGGCGATAATCGGCGCGCCCATCGCTTCAATCAGGTCCAGAATGTTCGGGTTTGCGTAAGCTACGACCCAGGTAGACCCCATAATGAAGATCATGCTGATGGTGTTAAGCTTGCCCATAGAGACTTTGGTTTTATCGCCTTTATAACCGAATTTCAGCACCAGGCCGTTCAGCCCTTCCAGCGTCCCCAGGTAGTGACCGAAGAAAGATTTGAAAATAGCAACCAGCGCGATGATAGACGCGCCATACTCCAGCACCGTTGCAAAAGTAGATTTTGTCCCCGACAAAGAGGCGAAATGGTTAGCCAGGTAGGAAAGTACCGGAATGTTCTGCGCTTTCGCATCCGCCATGTTCTGCGGGGAGAGCGTAAACAGACAGCTAAAGGCGAAGAACATCACCACGGCGACCATCAGCATACTGGCGCGCGAGATGATCTGTGAACATTTACGCTCGGTAAATTCGCGGCCAAACTCTTTCTCATACTCTTCACGCTTAGACACCACGAAGGAAGAGACGATGGGCGAAAAGTTAAAGGAGAACACCATGATAGAGATGCCCAGCCACACCGTAACCAGTATGCCATCGTGCCCAGTCAGCGCGATATTACTGAGATCAACCTGATCGATAACCGCCGAGTTCCAGTAAGGAATCAGCGATAATGAGATTAGCACCAGACTGGCGATAAACGGCCATACCAGGTAACTCATCACCTTAACCATCAGATCTTTACCAAACCAGATCACAAAGGCCATCAGCAGCAGCAAGAACAGCGCCACGAAACCGCGATTCAACGCTGGCATCTGCAACTGGTTTTCCCAAAACGTCATGAACGTGTTAGTGATGGTGACGCCATAAATCCACAGCAGCGGACAAATCGCAAAGAAGTAAAGGAACGTGATAACTACCCCGCCCGTTTTACCAAAGTGCTCTTCGACCGTTTCCGTAATATTGCCGGACGGATTAGATCCGGATAAACACAGACGCGCCAGCGCCCGGTGACAATAGAACGCAATGGGGTAAGCTAAAACCAGCATCAGCAGAATGGGGATAAGCCCGCCAAACCCGGCGCGGATAGGGAAAAACAGCACCCCGGCGCCGATGGCGGTACCAAATAAACCCAGCGTCCACGTCGTGTCCGATTTACGCCATGACGACTGTTTTGCCTGGCTGGATACAATGCTATCAGTAGTACTCATATCCTATCCTCACGAAAAGATTAAGCGTCAACTAAACCCGTAATTTGTGATACCCGAGAAAGATCGATATTGCCGCCAGAAATAATACTGACCGTTTTTCTGTTCTGAATATGGCTATCTAATTTCCCACTTAATAGTGCGGCGCAAGCCAGAGCGCCAGCGCCTTCAGTAATAACCTTATTGCGCTGAATTAAAGCGATCATGCTGTTACGAATTTCATCTTCGCTAACCAGGACAATGTCATCGACTAACTCACGAACGATTTCATAGGTTAAATTACCCGGGCGGGAGACATCACAACCATCCGCCAGGGTGCCGGTCGTTCGGTGCGTGGTTATTTCGCCAGCGTAATAAGACGCCGCCATACCGTGAACATTTTCGGCCTGTACGCCGATAACTTTAATGGTCGGGTTAATCGATTTAATCGCAATGGCAATACCTGCAATTAAACCGCCGCCGCCAATAGGCACGATGACATTATCGACATCGTACAGATCTTCCATAATTTCCAGACCAATAGTGCCCTGTCCGGCAATGACTTTTGGATCGTCGTAAGGCGGAATAAAAATGCGGCCTTCGGTTTCGACAATTTCACTCACCTTAGCGATGGTGTCATTGAAGTTGTCACCGTGGAGCACCACTTCCGCCGAATAATCACAGGTGGCCGCCACTTTTGACTTTGGCGCGCCCTTCGGCATCACGACTTTGCCGTCAATACCCAGCATTGCGCAAGAAAGAGAAACGCCCTGTGCATGATTACCTGCGGAACAGGCCACGACGCCTTTACGTTTTTCCGCCTCCGTTAACGAGCTAAGTTTGTTAAAAGCGCCACGAATTTTAAATGAACCCGTACGCTGCATATTTTCAAACTTGAGAAATATTTCGCCTTTGCAACGTTCACTAAAATAGTTAGAGCGAGGCATTCCCGTTTTATATATCTTCCCCGCCAGTCTTTTTTTCGCTTCGAGGATATCTTCAATTGCAACCGGGAGATCGTATGTAATGTGCATTATAACCTCTTAACCTGGGTATTAAAAATAAGTTACCGTTGCCCACTGTTCAAAAGAAACAGGTGACGTCAATTTCGCTAAATATGTTTATTCCATATCATTCAATTTCTATTAACTGCCTGCGTCTGCATCCATTATATGATGAATATTGTTTAGCCAATTCTACTAATACTGAAGCGGCTTTTTTGATACGATAATTTTTAGACCATACCGCCGCATAACGTGCGACGGGTAACGTGTCTTTTATGGGTATCGTGATAAATTGATTAGAGCCAAAAGGCGTGGTCATATCGCAGGGAATAACAGTTAAGAAATCAGCATTGAGAACAAGATTATATATTGTGACAACGGAATCTGTTTTAACAATGTTTTCGATGCTGATGCCATTTCGTTGTAGAGTGGTGAGTAATTCGCTGTAGTAGCCCATATTCGTTTGCGGCAACACCCACTGTTCGTCCTTTAACGATTCCAGTGTGATGGTGCCGGTGCATGTTCGGGACTTGCTGGCTACCAGGACAAACTCTGATTCAAACAGCGGCTCGACATGCAGATCCTGTAGTTGCATTTCATTACTGAGCGTACCGATAGCAAAGTCCAGCCGCCCGTCGCGCAGGGCCGGCAGGAATGAAGAGAGCTGGGCTTCGTACATGGATACCTGCGCTTTTGGAAATACCTCTTTGAACTTATGAATCATATCGGACATGAAGGTAAAGCCAATCAGCGAAGGAAAACCAAACGAGACGTCGACAACGGTATTGCACGTCATACTGTTCATCTCGTTGATCATGTTTTTCATTTCGCGGGTGATAGATTCAGACCAGGAAAGCAGTACCTGTCCCGCTTCGGTCAACGTAACGCCGGTATTTTTGCGTACAATTAGCTCAACGCCAAAATAGGCCTCAACATCGCTAATGATTTTACTGACGGCGGGTTGGGTTAACCCTAACGATTTTGCGGCAGAACCGATAGAACCACTTCTAATGACTTCCTGAAAGACCACCAAATGCTGTGTTTTAGGGAGAACAAGAGTATTCATATCTACCGCTCTGAAATAACATTGTGAACGGCAGGAAGTGTAGCAAATTAAATCTTAAAGGTTATGTGCGACCACTCACAAATTAACTTACCGCAATTTTTACATGGTCTTTATTAAATAAAGAAAACCTATTACTTCAATTAGTTACAAAAATAAAACAGCAACTTAGCCTGATTTCAATCAAAAAATAGGGTCGGGATAACGATATATTATGGCGATAACCAGCCTATTTTATCTCCTATTTTCGACATCCCATGAAGACGATATTTCAATCAATTACGGGACATTTTATCGGCAATTCCAGCGTTAAATTTAAAGCGTAATTTCTCAAATTTAAGTATAAACCGAAGGTAAATGCGCTTAAAAACCGTTACGCGTCACATTTTTTTACCTTATTTGTTTGTAAAGAAACATTTAATAAAATTTTAACCAAAATATTTCATACATTTAATTTTCATTTACAACAAATAATTTACACCGCTTTCTTGCTGTTTTTCGGGATGTAATTTTGTGAAAGAAATCGATTGCTTTTCACTTCAACTAAAAAGAGCGCAATCCATAGCGTTTTGTGTTTCTCATCACAAAAACGAATAATATTATGTCACCACGGCTGTCAATTAATTGCCGGATAGTGACGCTGGCGTCTTCTGCAACCTCTATACCCTTCACCGGCCAGATAAGCAAAAACCCGCCGAAGCGGGTTTTATGAAGAGATGAAACTGACCGATAAGCCGCTTTCTTTTGGGTATAGCGTCGTGGACAGTCATTCATCCTGCCGCCCTGTAAAAGCAAAAACCCGCCGAAGCGGGTTTTATGAAGAGGTGAAACTGACCGATAAGCCGGGTTCTGTCGTGGACAGTCATTCATCTAGGCCAGCAATCGCTCACTGGCTCAAGCAGCCTACCCGGGTTCAGTACGGGCCGTACCTTATGAACCCCTATTTGGCCTTGCTCCGGGTGGAGTTTACCGTGCCACGGACTGTTACCAGCCGCGCGGTGCGCTCTTACCGCACCCTTTCACCCTTACCTGATCCCACTTGCGTGGGCCATCGGCGGTTTGCTCTCTGTTGCACTGGTCGTAGGTTTCCCCCCCAGGCGTTACCTGGCACCCTGCCCTATGGAGCCCGGACTTTCCTCCCCTCCGCCCGTCTCCCCGAAAGGACGACGACGAAGCGGCGACTGTCTGGTCAGCTTCGGCGCGCAGTATAGAGGGTTCACGCGACTTTGTCACCCTGCGCTGCGCATTCCTATCGCCAGAGCGGCAGCAACATTTCTGGATGCCCGATAAATATTGTCAAAAGCGCCCCGAAAAGCCTCCTCCAGCGTCACGATGCGCGTGAGTACGCTAAAGACAGCGTCGATGCCATAATGATGCACTATCCCTACATCGTGCGTCAGGCTGCCGGCAATGCCAATCACTGGCTTATGATATTTTTTCGCCACATTCGCGACGCCAATCGGCACTTTACCGCGAATACTTTGGCTATCAATCCGCCCTTCTCCCGTCACCACCAGCGTACAGTCGTGGATATGCTCCTCCAGGTTCAGTGCCGCCG
The DNA here is from genome assembly GCF_050574145.1 of Salmonella sp. GDC200615. Classification (NCBI taxonomy): domain Bacteria; kingdom Pseudomonadati; phylum Pseudomonadota; class Gammaproteobacteria; order Enterobacterales; family Enterobacteriaceae; genus Salmonella; species Salmonella sp. GDC200615. The sequence continues at coordinate 4,158,506 of NZ_CP192247.1, forward strand.
TGACAATTTCGATCCCGCTGCGTAATTCCGCACCGAGAAAAGCCATTAACGCCGCCCCCATACCGCCTGCCGCGCCTGCGCCGGGCGCCGCCTTTACGTCGACATTCAGCGATTTTTTTATGATGTCGGCATAGTGAGCAAGATTTCTGTCCAGCTCAACAATGTTCTCTTCGGTCGCGCCTTTCTGCGGCCCAAAAATTCGTGATGCGCCGTTGTCGCCGATCAGAGGATTAGATACATCGCATGCGACACGAATCGCGCAGAGTTTTAAACGGGGATCGAGCTCTGAAATATCAATGTCGCTTAGACAATGAAGGCTTCCGCCACCGTAACCGATATCCGCGCCGTTTGCATCGCGCAGTTTTGCGCCTAACGCCTGCATCATCCCTGCGCCGCCGTCATTTGTCGCGCTGCCGCCAATGCCGATAATGATATTGCTTGCGCCGCTTTCCAGCGCCTGCAATATCAGCTCCCCCGTTCCCCGCGAGGTAGTAATCAAAGGGTTGCGTTTTTCTGGTGGAACCAGCGCCAGTCCGCTGGCCGCCGCCATTTCAATAAACGCGGTTTTACCATCCCCGGACATTCCCCAGCAGGCTTTCACTTTTTCACCCAACGGCCCGGTCACCCATGCGGTGCGTTCAACGCCCTGCGTCGCGGCAATCATGGCTTCGACCGTTCCTTCGCCGCCATCGGCAACCGGAACAGAGACATATTGCGCATCGGGGAAAATTTCCCGAAATCCTTTTTCTATCGCCTGCGCTACCTCGGCGGCAGAAAGGCTTTCTTTGTAGGAGTCGGGGGCAATTACGATTTTCATAGTGGTAGCCTGTTACTGCACAACGCCGGATGGCGTTTCACTTATCCAGCCTGAAATTCAGGCCCGGATCGCTACACGCCATCCGGGCACAACGTCGTTAGCGAGTGACTTCCACTTTCGCCAGTTTTTCGTAGTAGCACGCCAGCGCGCTATGGTCGTCATTACCGTGTCCATCCGCGCGTAATGCCTGCATCATTTCCATAACGGCGGCGGTCAGCGGGAGCTGCGCGCCAACGCCGTGGGAGGTATCCAGCGCATTCGCCAGATCTTTAATGTGCAGATCGATACGGAAACCTGGCTTAAAGTTTCTGTCCATGACCATCGGCGCTTTCGCATCCAGTACCGTGCTGCCAGCCAGACCGCCGCGAATCGCCTGATAGACCAGATCCGGGTTGACGCCCGCTTTAGTCGCCAGCGTCAGCGCTTCAGACATGGCGGCGATATTCAACGCCACGATCACCTGGTTAGCCAGTTTTGTGACGTTGCCTGCGCCGATATCGCCAGTATGCACCACGGAACCCGCCATCGCTTTCATCAGGTCGTAGTACTTGTCGAAAATGGCTTTATCGCCCCCCACCATCACCGACAACGTGCCATCAATCGCCTTCGGCTCGCCGCCGCTGACCGGCGCATCCAACATCTCAACTCCCTTCGCCTTCAGCGCATCGCTGATTTCACGGCTTGCCAGCGGCGCGATAGAACTCATATCAATCAATACGGTTCCCGGCTTCGCGCCTTCGATGATACCGTTCTCGCCCAGCGCAACCTCTTTCACATGCGGAGAGTTAGGCAGCATCGTGATGATGACGTCACACTGTTCAGCGATCGCCTTCGCCGTAGAGGCCGTTTCCGCGCCTGCGGCAATGACGTCGGCAATCGCTTCAGGATTACGATCGGACACCACCAGCGAATACCCTGCTTTCAGTAAGTTTTTGCTCATGGGCTTACCCATGATGCCTAAGCCAATAAAGCCAACTTTCATCGTCATAGCGTTCTCTCTTTCCATACCAGGATTATTTTTTAAAGGTGTCGGCAAGCTTCTGCGTGCTGGCGCGGAATGCGCCTAAATCGCTGCCAACGGCGACAAAGGTCGCGCCCCATTCCAGATAACGGCGGGCATCCGCCTCTACCGGCGCCAGAATGCCGCACGGTTTACCGTGCGCTTTAGCGCGGGCGAAAATATGTTGAATCGTCTGCTGCACGTCAGGGTGAGAAGCATTGCCGAGATGACCCAGCGCGGCGGCCAAATCGCTTGGGCCGACAAAAATGCCATCAACGCCTTCCGTTGCGGCGATGGCATCAACATTGTCGACACCCAACTGGCTTTCGATTTGAACAATAATGGTGATGTTTTTGTTCGACTGCGCAAAGTAATCAGGCACCGTACCGAACATATTCGCGCGGTGAGAAACGGAGACGCCGCGAATGCCTTCCGGCGGGTAACGCGTCGAGGCGACGGCGCGAGCCGCTTCCTCTTGCGTTTCAACAAAGGGGATCAGGAAATTATAAAACCCAATATCCAGCATCCGTTTGATAATGACCGGTTCATTGGTTGGCACACGTACCACAGGCGCGCTGGCGCTGCCTTTCAATGCCATTAACTGCGGAATTAAGGTGGTCACATCGTTCGGCGCATGTTCGCCATCCAGCACCAGCCAGTCAAATCCCGCCAGACCGAGAACTTCGGTGGTGATTGGGCTTGCCAGTGCAGACCAGCAGCCAATCTGTACCTGTTGCGCCGCCAGCGCCGCTTTAAACTTATTCGGGAAAATAGCGTTATTCATCGCTTATACCTTCGCTTATTTCTTTAATTCTCTACATGTGATGCCGCCACCATAACTTATAGCAACGACAATAAAATGCTTATCTGAAATCAGAATGGGTCTCCGCATTCTATTTCTAATATGGTACACATCCTGTAGCACAATATACCGTTCTGATATCTTTATCGTCTTTTATTATTATCATGGTATTTTCAAATAACTCGTCAGATACACTGAATTCGCCATTCAGTATAAACAGCCTATGGCGGATAATCATTGTGCAAACGCTCATTAAAAAGGGATTATTTAACGCTTATTTTTGAGCATACGCCCATGATACTGGGCGCTAATGCACACATTTACGCTTTACCCGGCCTACATAAAAAATTTCATAATTTGCGGTGATCTGGATCACATTCTTATATTTATACTCCTGTCATTCTTATTTCATTATGCATGAACTTTATTTCTTATATTGAGATTTAACGATTTAACCATAACCAAAATAGATAATCCTATTTCTATCATCCAGGCTGGAGAATGTTGAACAATGGCCAATATCGAAATTCGCCAGGAATCGCCATCGGCGTTTTATATAAAAGTACATGAAACCGATAATGTCGCAATTATTGTTAATGACCACGGTCTTAAAGCCGGAACACGTTTTCCGGATGGCCTGGAACTGACTGAACATATTCCGCAAGGCCATAAAGTTGCTCTGACGGATATCCCCGCTCACGGCGAAATCATCCGTTATGGCGAAGTCATCGGTTATGCGGTACGCGACATCCCGCGCGGAAGCTGGATCGACGAGTCGCTGGTTGAACTGCCAAAAGCGCCGCCGCTGAATACGCTACCGCTGGCGACCAAAGTACCGGAACCGCTGCCGCCGCTGGAAGGCTATACGTTTGAGGGCTATCGTAACGCCGATGGCAGCGTCGGCACCAAAAATCTGCTTGGCATTACCACCAGCGTGCACTGTGTGGCGGGCGTGGTCGATTATGTGGTGAAAGTGATTGAGCGCGATCTCCTGCCCAAATACCCGAATGTCGATGGCGTTGTAGGGCTAAACCATCTGTACGGCTGCGGCGTGGCAATCAACGCGCCGGCGGCGGTCGTGCCGATTCGCACGATTCATAATATCGCGCTCAACCCCAATTTTGGCGGCGAAGTGATGGTGATTGGCCTCGGTTGCGAAAAACTGCAGCCGGAACGGCTGCTGGAAGGCACCGAGGATGTTCCCGCCATAGCCGTTAAAAGCGCCAGTATTGTGCGTTTACAGGACGAGCAGCATGTCGGCTTTAAATCAATGGTCGACGATATTTTGCGGGTCGCCGAACGCCATCTGACGAAACTGAACCAGCGCCAGCGCGAAACCTGCCCGGCCTCCGAGCTGGTCGTCGGGATGCAGTGTGGCGGCAGCGATGCGTTTTCTGGCGTCACGGCAAACCCGGCGGTGGGTTATGCTTCCGATCTGCTGGTACGCTGCGGCGCGACCGTCATGTTCTCGGAGGTCACCGAAGTGCGCGATGCCATTCATCTTCTGACGCCGCGCGCCATCAACGAAGCCGTGGGTAAACGCCTGCTGGATGAAATGGCCTGGTACGATAACTATCTTGATATGGGGAAAACCGATCGCAGCGCTAACCCGTCCCCTGGCAACAAAAAAGGCGGCCTGGCGAACGTCGTGGAAAAAGCGTTGGGCTCTATCGCTAAATCGGGTAAGAGCGCCATTGTCGAAGTATTATCGCCGGGCCAGCGCCCCACCAAACGCGGCCTGATTTACGCCGCGACGCCCGCCAGCGATTTCGTCTGCGGCACGCAGCAGGTCGCTTCCGGCATTACCGTACAGGTCTTTACCACCGGACGCGGCACGCCGTACGGGCTGATGGCGGTGCCGGTCATTAAAATGGCGACGCGTACCGAGCTGGCGAACCGCTGGTATGACTTAATGGATATCAATGCAGGCACCATCGCCACGGGTGAAGAGACAATCGAAGATGTGGGCTGGAAGCTATTTCACTTTATTCTCGATGTCGCCAGCGGCCGGAAAAAGACTTTCTCAGATCAATGGGGATTGCATAACCAGCTGGCAGTGTTTAACCCCGCACCTGTGACCTGATCCAGTCAGTACCCTTCTCCGACCAGGGTATAACCGCATAATCTGTAGACCGGGTAAGCGCCAGCGCTACCCGGTATTTTTTCGCCCTTAGTCTGTAGCCTGAAGTATGTCTGCCCGACATGCTTTTTTTACTCCTGACTTTCGATAACCTCCATTTTATTTCGAAACTTTCATTTATCAGATCAAAATCACAAAAAAACATTCCGAAAGCCTATAAATTCTTTAAAAGAAAACAAACGAAAGATTTCGGAGGAAGGATGTTTATCATTTCAGGCAGAACAATGCTAAAGAAGGCGCAGCAGGAAGGCTATGCTGTGCCGGCGTTTAACATCCACAACCTGGAGACATTGCAAGTGGTGGTGGAAACCGCCGCAGAATTGCGCTCTCCGCTGATTGTCGCCGGTACGCCAGGCACCTTTAGCTACGCAGGCGTCGGTAATATCGTGGCCATCGCCGCAGAACTGGCGAAAAGCTGGAACCATCCTCTCGCGGTACATCTCGATCATCATGAAAAACTGGCCGACATCAAAATGAAAGTCGCCGCCGGGGTACGCTCGGTCATGATCGACGGGTCGCATTTCCCCTTTGCCGACAATATTGCGCTGGTGAAAAGTGTGGTTGATTACTGTCATCGCTACGATGTCAGCGTTGAAGCTGAACTTGGGCGTCTCGGCGGGCAGGAAGACGATCTTATCGTTGACGGTAAAGATGCGCTTTATACCCATCCGGAACAGGCCCGGGAATTTGTAGAAAAAACGGGTATCGACTCGTCAGCCATTGCTATCGGCACCGCTCACGGCCTCTACACCGCTGAACCAAAACTTGATTTTGAACGACTGACGGAAATTCGTCAGCGGGTTGATGTCCCCTTAGTCCTTCACGGCGCCTCTGGCCTGCCGACCCGCGATATTACCCGCGCTATTTCGCTGGGCATCTGCAAAGTTAACGTCGCGACCGAGCTTAAAATCGCCTTTTCCGGCGCGCTTAAAAACTATTTAACGCAACACGCAGAGGCCAGCGATCCCCGCCATTACATGATCCCGGCGAAAGCGGCCATGAAAGAGGTTGTACGTAAAGTGATTGCCGACTGCGGTTGTGAAGGGAAGCTCTAAAGCCCCCGGATTTAGCACGGCAAAGGGCGTTTTCATAGCTGGATCACGAAAGCCATTATTATCCTTTGCCTTCAAACCAAAAATATTATGAAGATAAACAAAAGATATCGGAGCCAGAAGTGAAAGAAATAATTTCTCGTCACAAAGCAGGGGAACAGATAGGGATCTGTTCCGTATGTTCAGCACACCCGCTGGTGATTGAATCCGCATTACGTTTTGACCTGAATAGCGGGAACAAAGTTCTGATCGAGGCGACCTCTAACCAGGTTAATCAGTTTGGCGGTTATACCGGCATGAAACCGGCTGACTTTCGTGATTTTGTCTATGGCATCGCCCAGGAAGTGGGTTTTCCACGCGAACGGCTTATTTTAGGCGGCGATCACCTGGGACCTAACTGCTGGCAAAACGAACCTGCGGATACGGCGATGGAAAAATCCGTCGAACTCATTAAGGCTTACGTCGCTGCCGGGTTTAGCAAAATCCATCTTGATGCCTCTATGTCCTGCGCTGACGACCCGACGCCGCTGGACCCAATGGTTGTCGCTAAACGCGCCGCCTTGCTTTGCCAGGCAGCGGAAACGACGGCGACCGACGAACAAAAACGCCATTTAACCTATGTTATCGGCACTGAAGTTCCGGTTCCGGGCGGGGAAGCCAGCGCCATTAACGCCGTGCATGTTACCCGCGAACAGGATGCGGCCCGCACGCTGCAAACGCATCAGGCTGCTTTTCGCGCCCTGGGGCTGGATGAGGCATTGAACCGGGTTATCGCGATTGTCGTACAGCCGGGCGTTGAATTTGATCATACCCAGATTATTCATTATCAGCCGCAGGCGGCACAGGCGCTCTCCGCATGGATAAAAGAAACGCCGATGGTCTATGAAGCGCATTCGACTGATTATCAGACGCGACAGGCCTACCGTGCGCTGGTACGCGATCATTACGCCATTCTGAAGGTCGGCCCGGCGCTCACTTTCGCGCTGCGCGAAGCCATTTTCGCACTTGCGCAAATGGAAAACGAGCTGATCTCCCCGGAACAACGTAGTCGGGTACTGGAGGTCATTGATGAAGTTATGCTAAACGAACCGGGCTACTGGAAAAAATACTACCGTCCAACCTGGAGCCAGGCGATGGTCGACATCCACTTTAGTTTGTCTGACCGTATTCGCTATTACTGGCCGCACCCGCGTATTCGTCAAAGCGTAGAGAAGTTAATCGCCAATCTGAACAACGTCACATTGCCGCTGGGATTAATTAGCCAGTTTATGCCCGTACAGTTTGAACGCCTGTCTGAGGGCGTGCTCACCCCTACGCCGCATAACCTGATTATTGACAAAATTCAGGATGTTCTGCGCGCTTATCGCTTCGGTTGCACGCCGGATGTCGCCTGAATAATGGAGAATTTATGAGCCAACTATTTGTCCGAACCGGAATCACATTCGACTCGAGCCAACAGGCGCTGGTGCACATTGGCAAAGAGATGCTGGCGAAAGGCGTGGTACATGATAGTTATCCGCAGGCGCTGGTGGAACGTGAAGCGTCTTTTCCTACCGGCATTGCGCTGGAGCGTCACGCCGTCGCTATCCCTCATTGCGAGGCGGTTCATGCGAAATCACCCGCTATCTATCTGATTCGTCCAGATAAGCCGGTCATGTTTCAACAGGCGGATGATGACGAAGAGATTGCCGTTTCGTTAATCATCGCCTTAATCGTTGAAAACCCGGCGGCACAGCTAAAACTTCTGCGCCGCCTGTTTAGTGAGCTACAGAACCCGAGCACCCTCGATGCCCTGTTAAGCGCGCCGGATGCCGAACTGGCGATACGCTTTCAGGAAACCATCCTTGAGCCTGAGCAGTGCGTCCAGGTTTGATAATAAATTGATAATAATGAGGAATACCCTATGAAACGTAAAGTAATTGTGGCCTGTGGCGGTGCGGTTGCAACCTCAACGATGGCTGCGGAAGAAATTAAAGAGCTATGTGATGCCAACCATATTGAGCTCGACTTAGTGCAATGCCGGGTCACCGAAATCGAAACCTATATGGACGGCGCCGATCTTATCTGTACCACTGCCAGGGTCGATCGCGCCTTTGGCGATATTCCCGTCGTTCACGGTATGCCTTTTGTTTCCGGCGTTGGTATTGAAGCATTACAGCAAAAAATTCTGTCCATTCTCATGGGGTAACGTATGTTTAGCGAAATAATGCGTTATATCCTCGACTTAGGCCCAACGGTGATGTTGCCTCTGGTGATCATCGTGTTCTCTAAACTGCTGGGAGTGAAGCTTGGGGATTGTTTTAAATCGGGTTTGCATATTGGTATCGGCTTCGTGGGTATTGGTCTGGTCATCGGCCTGATGCTGGATTCTATCGGCCCCGCGGCGAAAGCCATGGCGGAACATTTCCAAATCAATCTCCACGTTATTGACGTCGGCTGGCCAGGTTCATCGCCCATGACCTGGGCGTCACAAATCGCGCTGGTCGCGATCCCTGTCGCCATCGGGGTTAACGTCCTGATGCTGGTGACCCGCATGACCCGCGTGGTGAATGTTGATATCTGGCACATGACCTTCACGGGCGCCATGCTGCATCTGGCGACCGGTTCATACTGGCTGGGGATTCTGGGCGTTGTGGTTCATGCCGCCTTTGTCTACAAACTGGGGGACTGGTTTGCCAAAGATACCCGCGACTATTTTGGCCTCGAGGGGATTGCCATCCCACACGGTTCATCCGCGTACCTGGGCCCCGTGGCGGTACTCGTTGATACCATTATCGAGAAAATTCCGGGTCTCAATCGTATTCACTTTAGCGCAGACGATGTCCAGAAACGCTTCGGACCGTTTGGCGAGCCGGTGACTGTCGGCTTCGTGATGGGGCTGGTGATTGGTGTACTGGCAGGCTACGACGCCAAAGCCGTTCTGCAACTGGCGGTCAAAACCGCAGCGGTGATGCTGCTTATGCCACGCGTCATTAAACCTATTATGGATGGCCTAACGCCTATCGCGAAACATGCGCGTAAACGTCTACAGGCTAAATTTGGCGGGCAGGAGTTCCTGATAGGCCTTGATCCAGCGCTACTGCTCGGTCATACCTCTGTTGTCTCCGCGAGCCTGATATTCATTCCGCTGACCATCCTGATTGCCGTCTTAGTACCGGGGAACCAGGTGCTGCCGTTCGGCGACCTCGCCACCATCGGTTTCTTTATTGCGATGGCGGTCGCGGTACACCAGGGCAACCTGTTCCGCACGCTGATTTCAGGTGTCATTATTATGGGTATCACCCTGTGGATAGCCACCCAGACGATTGGCCTGCATACCCAACTGGCTGCCAATGCCGGAGCGCTAAAAGCTGGCGGACAAGTCGCCTCGCTGGATCAGGGCGGTTCTCCCATCACCTGGCTGCTGATTCAACTTTTTACCTGGCAGAATATCGTCGGCTTCGCCGTCATTGCCATTATCTATCTGGCCGGCGTACTGCTGACCTGGCGTCGCGCCCGACAGTTTGTCGCGGCTGAGAAAGCCACGGCGCTACAGCAAAGTCAAATCGCCTCTTAATTTTAGGGGAGCAATCGCTCCCCTCACCTTCCTGGAGAATGTTATGAAATCAGTGGTTATTCACGCTGAGGGAGACGTGCGCGTTGAAGAACGTCCCTTACCACAACTGCAAGCCGAGGACGATGTGTTGGTCAAAGTCGTTAGCTCAGGGCTTTGCGGGTCGGATATCCCGCGTATTTTCGCGCAGGGCGCCCATTATTATCCTATTACGTTAGGCCATGAATTCAGCGGCTACGTTGAATCCTACGGCACAGGCGTAACGGATATGCAGCCTGGCGATGCCGTCGCTTGTGTCCCGCTTCTTCCCTGCTTTCACTGTCCGCAATGCGAACGCGGTTACTTTTCTTTATGCAAACAGTATCAGTTTGTAGGATCGCGCAGCGAAGGCGGTAATGCGGAATATGTGGTGGTCAAACGGGCCAATCTTTTCCGCTTGCCGTCTGATATGCCGATTGAAGATGGCGCGTTTATCGAACCAATTACCGTGGGCTTACACGCCTTTCATCTGGCGCAGGGCTGCGAGGGGAAAAACGTAATTATCGTTGGTGCCGGGACAATTGGCCTGCTGGCCTTACAGTGCGCGCGGGAACTGGGCGCGCGAAGCGTAACGGCGATTGATATCAATCCGCAGAAACTGGAACTTGCGAAAGCGCTCGGCGCAACGCATACCTGTAATAGCCGGGAAATGACCGCCGACGACATCCAGACCGCGTTGTCCGACATTCAGTTTGATCAACTGGTTCTCGAAACGGCAGGAACTCCCCAGACCGTCTCGCTGGCTATCGATATCGCCGGGCCGCGCGCGCAACTGGCGCTGGTGGGGACGTTACATCACGATCTCACCCTGACAACGCGTACATTCGGGCTAATTTTGCGTAAAGAGCTCACGCTCCTCGGCAGTTGGATGAACTACTCCGCACCATGGCCAGGAGAAGAATGGGAAACCGCAGCGCGCCTGTTGGCTGAAAAACGTCTTCAACTGACCCCTCTCATTGCCCATCGCGGCGATGCGGAAAGCTTTGCAGAAGCAGTCAAAGCGCTTAATGGCGCGCCCATGCAGGGCAAAATCCTACTTCAACTTTCCTGATGGTACGAGCCAGCAACCTGCGCTGGCTCACATTTCCTTTCGAAATTTAGCGTTCACCTTTCGCAATCCTTCGTTTAAACTAGTTACAGTTAATTATCAGGCAAATCAATATGAACTCATTTGAGCGAAGAAATAAAATTGTCGACCTGATTAATACGCAAGGCAGCGTGCTGGTGATGGACCTTTCAAATACATTTGGTATTTCTGAAGTGACTATCCGTGCTGACCTGCGTCTGCTGGAAGAGAAAGGCCTTGTCACCCGTTTTCATGGCGGCGCGGCAAAACCGGGAAGTCATCTGGCGGAAGGCGACAATCAGGAAGTCATTCTGGAAGATCGGTATCAACTCGCCAGCGATCCGAAAAAGCGGATTGCCCAGGCGGCTGCGGCAATGGTTGAAGAAGGAATGACCATCATTCTGGATAGCGGGAGCACAACATTACTGATTGCGGAAGCGCTCGCGCGAAAAAGCAATATTACGGTGATCACTAACAGCTTGCCTGCCGCTTTTACGCTATCAGAAAATAAAGATCTCACGCTGGTGGTCTGCGGCGGTACGGTACGGCATAAAACCCACTCAATGCACGGCACGATTGCGGAACGATCGCTACACGGCATCAGCGCCGATTTAATGTTTGTCGGGGCGGATGGCATTGATGCGACAAACGGTATTACCACGTTTAACGAAGGTTATTCCATTAGCGGCGTCATGGCGGCGGCGGCACACAAAGTTATCGCGGTACTGGACGCGACCAAATTTAACCGTCGCGGCTTTAACCAGGTATTGCCGATGGACAAGATCGACTGTGTGATAACCGATGACACCATCAGCAAACAGGATAAAGCGGCATTAGCGAAAACAGGCGTGGAATTAATGATCGTCTAAAAAGGAGTCGGTTATGCGTTGCTGATCGCGAGAGTAAGCCCGAAGGAAAGGTCCGGCCCGCTATCACCGCCCAATGCCCCCATCAATTTACCCACATCAATCACCTGATTGAGTATTAACGCGATGGCGATAAAAGGCGGTTCCCGGGCGCTCGCTTTTATTCTTCCTGCTGCTCCAGCGCATACTTATACAGCGCATTTTTCTTCACGCCGTGAATTTCTGCTGCCAGCGCCGCCGCTTTTTTCAGCGGCAGTTCTGCCTGTAGCAGCGCCAGCGTGCGCAGCGCGTCGGCGGGCAGGTCGTCTTCTTGCGCTTTATGGCCTTCGACAATCAGCACCATTTCGCCTTTGCGACGGTTTTCATCTTCTTTGACCCACGCCAGCAGCTCGCCAACGGGCGCGCCGTGAATGGTTTCCCAGGTTTTGGTCAGCTCACGCGCCAGCACCACATAACGGGATTCTCCCAATACCGCGACGATATCTTCCAGGCTATCTAACAGGCGGTGGGTTGACTCATAAAAAATCAGCGTTCGCGGTTCCGTTTCAATGGCTTTTAGCGCATCACGGCGGCCTTTTGATTTGGCAGGCAGGAAGCCTTCATAACAAAAACGATCTGATGGTAAACCCGCGGCGCTTAATGCAGTGATAGCAGCACACGGCCCTGGTAGCGGCACCACGCGAATCCCCGCTTCACGGCAAGTACGCACCAGATGGTAGCCCGGATCGTTAATCAGCGGCGTACCGGCGTCGGAAACCAGCGCAATGTTCTGCCCTTCTTTTAGCTTCGCGACCAGCGTTTCCGCTTTTTGTTGTTCGTTATGGTCGTGCAGCGCGAACAATCGGGCATTAATCCCAAAATGTTGCAGCAATAAACCGGTGTGACGAGTATCCTCGGCGGCAATCAGATCTACAGCCTGTAACACCTCCAACGCACGCTGGGTAATATCCGCCAGATTACCGATAGGAGTAGGTACAATAAAGAGTTGGCCCTGAGAATTATCCGCCGATTCGTTTTGTTTCATTGTGTCGTCCGTATTGCCGATTTAATATTGAGCATTGCGTAAAAAAATATCACTGGATACAGTATGGTACCCTCAACATTTTCTCGTTTGAACGCCGCGCGCGCGCTGCCTGTCGTCCTGGCTGCGCTACTTTTCGCCGGGTGCGGCACCCAGGCGCCAGATCAAAGCGCAGCCTATATGCAGGGTTCAGCGCAAGCTGACTCCGCCTTTTACCTGCATCAGATGCAGCAAAGCGCAGATGATAGCAAGACCAACTGGCAATTACTCGCCATTCATGCACTGCTGAAAGAAGGAAAAAGCCAGCAGGCCGTCGACCTGTTCAACCAACTCCCGCAAAATCTGAACGATGCCCAGCGTCGCGAACAGTCTTTATTAGCGGTAGAAATCAAACTGGCGCAAAAAGATGTCGCAGGCGCGCAGGCCTTGCTGGATAAACTAAAACCTGCCGACTTTGCGCCAAATCAGCAAGCGCGTTACTGGCAGGCGCAGATCGTTGCCAGCCAGGGACGCCCGTCGCTTACCCTGTTGCGGGCGTTAATCGCCCAGGAACCGCTACTGGCGGCGAAAGATAAACAAAAAAATATCGACGCCACCTGGCAGGCGCTCTCCGCCATGACGCCGGATCAGGCCAAGACGTTAGTTATCAACGCCGATGAAAACGTGCTTCAGGGCTGGCTGGATCTGCAACGCGTCTGGTTTGACAACCGCAACGATCCGGACATGCTGAAAGCCGGGATCGCCGACTGGCAAAAACGCTACCCGCAAAATCCGGGGGCGAAAATGCTGCCGACGCAGCTCGTCAATGTGCAACGTTTCAAACCGGCTTCCACCAGCAAAATCGCTCTGCTGCTGCCGCTGAACGGTCAGGCTGCCGTGTTTGGCCGTACCATCCAGCAAGGTTTCGAAGCCGCGAAAAACCTCGGCACCCAGGCGGTGGAGATGCAGCCTGCCGCCGCTCCTGACGCGCCGGTCGAACCTGGCGTGGAGGAGACGCAACCACAAATGACCAACGGCGTCGCCAGTCCGTCGCAGGCCTCGGTGAGCGATCTAACTGATGACGCTCCAGCCCAGTCCGCTACGCCAGTCAGCGCGCCACAAACTCCCCCTGCTACAGCAAGCGCGCCGGCGGATCCCTCCGCTGAATTAAAAATCTACGATACCTCTTCCCAGCCGTTGGATCAGGTGCTCGCTCAGGTTCAGCAAGACGGCGCCAGTATCGTGGTCGGGCCGCTGTTGAAAAACAATGTGGAAGCGCTGATGAAAAGCAACACGCCGCTCAACGTGCTGGCGCTCAACCAGCCGGAAACGGTACGTAGCTTCCCTAATATCTGCTATTTCGCGCTCTCTCCAGAAGATGAAGCCCGTGACGCGGCGCATCATATTTATGACCAGGGCAAGCAGTCGCCGCTGCTGTTGATTCCACGCAGCGCGCTTGGCGATCGCGTGGCGAACGCCTTCACCCAGGAGTGGCAAAAACTGGGCGGCGGCATCGTGTTACAGCAAAAATTCGGCTCCGTAGCCGAGCTGAAAATGGGCGTGAACGGCGGCGCGGGTATCGCGTTGACGGGCAGTCCGGTCGCCGCCAGCGTGCCTGCGCAGCCTGGCGTCACCATTGGCGGTCTGACCATCCCTGCGCCGCCGACCGACGCGCAAATCACCGGCGGCGGACGCGTAGACGCGGTCTATATTCTGGCTACGCCGGAAGAGATTGGCTTTATCAAACCGATGATCGCCATGCGTAACGGCACCCAGAGCGGCGCGACGCTGTATGCCAGCTCTCGCAGCGCGCAAGGCACCTCCGGCCCCGACTTCCGTCTGGAAATGGAGGGTTTACAATACAGTGAAATTCCTATGCTGGCAGGCGGCAATATGCCGTTGATGCAGCAGGCGCTGAGCGCTGTACATAACGACTATTCTCTGGCGCGGATGTACGCCATGGGCGTGGATGCCTGGACGCTGGCGAACCACTTTTCGCAGATGCGTCAGGTGCAGGGATTTGAGATCAATGGTAATACCGGCGCATTAACCGCCAGCCCGGATTGTGTGATTAACAGGAAGTTATCATGGCTCAAATACCAGCAAGGGGAGATTGTTCCCGCCAGCTAACGCGTAAACAGGCTGGCGACGCGTGGGAAGCTGCCGCGCGTCGCTGGCTGGAAAGCAAAGGACTGCGGTTTATCGCCGCCAACGTGCGCGAGCGCGGCGGCGAAATCGATCTGATCATGCGCGACGGAAAAACGACGGTTTTTGTTGAGGTCCGCTATCGGCGCTCCGGGCTTTATGGCGGCGCGGCGGCTAGTGTGACCCGCAGCAAGCAACACAAATTATTACATACTGCCCGCTTGTGGCTCGCCCGCCAGAATGGGAGTTTTGATACTGTGGATTGTCGGTTCGATGTGTTAGCCTTCACCGGAAATGAGATTGAGTGGTTTCGGGATGCGTTTAACGACCACTCATAATTGAAGATTTTAAGGATTAGCGTGCTCGAAAGAATCAAAGTTTGCTTTACAGAAAGCATTCAAACTCAAATTGCTGCGGCGGAAGCGCTTCCGGATGCCATTTCCCGCGCCGCCATGACGCTGGTTCATTCCCTGCTTAACGGCAACAAAATCCTCTGTTGTGGAAACGGGACGTCCGCGGCCAACGCACAGCATTTTGCTGCCAGCATGATTAACCGCTTTGAAACGGAGCGACCCAGTTTACCCGCCATTGCACTAAATACCGATAATGTGGTCTTAACTGCGATCGCTAACGATCGCCTGCACGATGAAGTTTATGCAAAACAAGTCCGGGCGCTGGGACATGCAGGCGATGTTTTATTGGCGATCTCTACGCGTGGTAATAGTCGCGATATCGTAAAAGCCGTTGAAGCAGCCGTCACACGTGACATGACCATTGTGGCGCTAACCGGGTATGACGGGGGTGAGCTGGCCGGACTATTAGGGCCGCAGGATGTCGAAATTCGTATCCCTTCACACCACAGCGCGCGCATTCAGGAAATGCATATGCTGACGGTAAACTGCCTGTGCGATTTGATCGATAACACGCTTTTTCCTCACCAGGATGATTAAGGAGTACACATGAAGGCATTTTCGCCGCTCGCAGTCCTTATTTCTGCGTTGCTATTGCAAGGTTGCGTCGCCGCCGCGGTAGTGGGTACGGCAGCCGTCGGCACCAAAGCCGCAACCGACCCGCGTAGCGTGGGCACCCAGGTGGATGACGGAACGCTGGAACTGCGTGTCAGCAGCGCGCTGTCGAAAGATGAGCAAATCAAAAAAGAGACGCGCATCAATGTCACGGCTTATCAGGGCAAAGTTTTGTTAGTGGGCCAGTCGCCAAACAGCGAACTCTCCGCACGCGCTAAACAGATAGCGATGGGCGTTGAAGGCACCACCGAGGTCTATAACGAGATTCGCCAGGGTCAGCCTATCGGCCTGGGGACCGCCTCTAACGATACCTGGATCACCACGAAAGTTCGCTCACAGCTACTGACCAGCGATCAGGTAAAATCGTCAAACGTGAAAGTCACCACCGAAAATGGCGAAGTGTTCCTGCTGGGCCTGGTGACTGAACGTGAAGGTAAAGCGGCAGCGGACATCGCCAGCCGGGTGAGCGGCGTGAAACGCGTGACCACCGCCTTTACGTATATTAAGTAACCGGTGTGCCGGGTGGCGATAAGAATGTGTAAACCGCGTCGCCATCCGGTAAATCATCCGGCTTCGCTATTCCGCTTTTTCCCGCAGTTGCGATGAGGTCAGAATCGTCACGCCTTCTTGTGCTGGCGCCAGCGCTTCCGCCAGCATGGCCCGCGCCACATCCCGCGCATCAATCGATTTCCAGTTTCCTGGCAACAGCCGGAATAGCGGAGCGAAAAGCGTTTCATTCACCCGCCGCGTTGTTCTGTCGCCGAGCAGCATAGAAGGCCGGGCAATCGTCAAACGAGGCCAATTTTGCGCGATTAACGCCTCCTCCATTTCTCCTTTCACCCGATTGTAGAAAAACGGAGAGTGCGCGTTTGCTCCCATTGCGCTGACCACCAACATGTGCTGCGCGCCCAGTCGACGCCCGGTCAGCGCGGTATCAACCACCAGCGTATAATCCGCATGAATAAACGCCGCTTTACTTCCCGCTTCACGCCGGGTCGTGCCCAGGCAGCAAAAAACAATATCCACCGGGTCGGTCACCTGAGCTAACGCGTCGGTAAGCTGCGGATCGTGAGGGTTATAAACGCCGACAATATCCGTCAGCGGGCGACGCGTCGGCGCGGCGATAGCGCTCACCTGCGGCGTGTTGATTAACATTCTCAGCAGATGTCCGCCGACCAGTCCGGTCGCGCCGGTAATCAGTACCTGACTCATCCTCGCTCCTTTACAGATTTGTCCACCTTGCACTCTCGGCCCTATCGACCAAGCTTAATAGTCTACGAGATAAGTATCCATCATTGTGGAAAATTTGCCTTACCCGACGCCACCACTGCGGAGGAAACGTATGAGTAAGAAAATTGCCGTTTTGATTACCGATGAATTTGAAGATTCAGAATTTACCTCGCCGGCAGCAGAATTCCGTCAGGCCGGCCATGAGGTCATCACCATCGAAAAAGAGGCGGGTAAAACGGTGAAAGGAAAAAAAGGCGAGGCCAGCATCACCATTGATAAGGCTATTGATGACGTTCGTCCCAACGAGTTCGACGCCTTGCTATTGCCGGGAGGTCATTCGCCGGACTACCTGCGCGGCGACAGCCGTTTCGTGGATTTTACCCGCGATTTCGTTAACAGCGGTAAACCGGTTTTTGCCATTTGCCACGGCCCACAGTTGTTGATCAGCGCCGATGTCATTCGTGGCCGCAAACTCACGGCGGTGAAACCGATTATTATCGATGTGAAGAATGCGGGCGCGGAATTTTACGATCAGGAAGTCGTCGTCGATAAAGATCAGCTGGTGACCAGCCGCACGCCTGACGACCTGCCGGCATTTAACCGCGAGGCGCTACGCCTGCTGGGCGCGTGAGTCGCGTAACCAGTGCAGTTTTTTACCAAACCCCAGCGTGTTGTCGGTGAATTTAATTTCATCCAGCCGGATTTCCCATACCGGCGCTGGCAGCACCCTGGCGACCGGGAAGCGACGAAGGTAAGCTTTACGCGCGGCGTCGCTCTCCTGCCCCTCCAGACGGCGAATTTCCCCTTTAAACTGTACGCCGCGAATGCGCGCCACCGTTTTCGGCTGACCATTGACCGTTCCCACAACTGGCGCGCACGCGCCAGACATTTGCGCATGGCGGGTTTTATCATCCGTTAACAGATACAGCGCGACGTTTTGCGCATCAAACAAATAAAACGCATTGGCGCACCACAGCTCTCCCTCATGGTGTACGCACCAGGTCACCACGTGTTGTTTCGCCAGCCAACGGCCAATAGCGGTAAGTGTGTCCATCTTTATTCTCGCTTATACTGGGAACCTGAAAATTATCATGCTGATGGCGACAATGACACCCTGGTATCTGTATCTGATTCGTACTGCAGACAATGCGCTTTACACCGGAATAACCACCGATGTGGCGCGTCGTTACAGGCAGCATCAAACGGGAAAAGGCGCAAAAGCATTACGGGGAAAAGGCGAGTTAACGCTGGCGTTTGCGGCGCAGGTCGGCAATCGCTCGCTGGCCCTGCGCATAGAGTATCGCATCAAACAGCTCACAAAGCGCCAGAAGGAGCGCCTTGTGACGGAACGCGAAGCGTTTGAGGCGCTGCTGTCCAGCCTGCAAACGCCGGTGCTTAAAAACGATTGAAGTGGTCGTGATACTCCACCAGCCCCGTCACGCCCTCCAGCGCATCCTCAGCCAAACGGTGTACCTGGAAAGCGCTTTCCGTACCGGGCCAACGGCAGTGAAGATCGTAATGTGCGGCCAGTTCAAAACCGAAGCGGCTATATAACGCCGGATCGCCCAGCGTCACGACCGCCGCGTAGCCGAACTCGTTGAGCGAATCCAGCCCTTCATACACTAACTGGCGCGCCAGCCCTTGCCCGCGATACTTTTCATCGACCGCCAGCGGCGCCATGCCGACCCACTGTAAATCTTCGCCCTGCACATCAACCGGGCTAAAGGCGACATAGCCCACCACCTGACCTTCATCATCCGTGGCCACCAGTCCGAGCGTCAGAAAACCATCTTCACGCAAATCGTGAACCAGCTTCGCTTCCGCATCGCTTTCGAATGAACGGCGTAACAGCGCATCAATACCAGGCGCATCAATGGGAATTTCTACTCGAATTAGCATGGCTCACCTACCGAGGTCTGTTTGGTTTCCGGCGAGTTTTTCATTCCCGCCTCAACAAAATCCGCCAGTTGCAGCAGCATAACGTGTAACGCTTTCGGCATCTGCTCCAGTTCGATGGCGTCCATCAGATTCTTCACATACAACCCTAACTCAGTATCGCCTTCAATGACCAGTCGACGCTGGAAAAAGAGCGTATCCGGATCCTGTTTACGGGCGGCGATCATTAGCAGATCGCTGGCGTCGGCGCTAAAACTGACGTCAGCATCCGCCTGCTGGCTAACGATCAGCTTTTCATTTTCAACCGTGGTATACCATTTTAAGTCGATGTCACGAACATGAATGCTTAACCAACGACCTTCGAGGAATTCCAGCTCTCCATCGGCCAGCGCCTGACGAAACTGCCAGCTCAGAACCTGTTCCAGAACCTGGCGCTTTAGCGCAAAGGGCGTCAGTTTAACCGGTACACTCATCAGAGACGGGCCAGCATGGACTAAGCGTGAACGCAGTTTATCTAACACGAGCTTTACTCCCTGTTTCAATAGTCCTGTTATTTTGCCATATCCAATAAATCACATGGCGGCGTAAATCAACAATTGGGTCTGATTTTCTACCCCATTATTGGTGTTACCAATACGCCTTTAACTGCCTTAAATCAAAAATTGTCGCAGCAAGGTTAACTAAAATCCCTGTTCGTTAACAATTTTGCGTCTCAGACGTAACCCTCAGGATAAATTATGGAGCTGCTCTGCCCTGCCGGAAATCTCCCGGCGCTGAAGGCGGCCATCGAAAACGGCGCTGACGCCGTTTATATCGGGTTAAAAGACGATACCAATGCCCGTCATTTTGCCGGCCTTAACTTTACCGAAAAAAAATTGCAGGAAGCGGTGAGTTTTGTTCACCAGCATCGCCGCAAATTACACATCGCCATTAATACTTTTGCGCATCCGGACGGCTATGCCCGCTGGCAGCGCGCCGTGGATATGGCGGCGCAGCTTAGCGCCGACGCGTTGATTCTCGCCGACCTCGCTATGCTGGAATATGCCGCAGAGCGTTACCCGCATATTGAGCGCCATGTTTCCGTTCAGGCCTCGGCAACCAACGAAGAGGCGATTCGCTTTTATCACCGCAACTTTGATGTCCACCGTGTAGTACTGCCGCGTGTACTGTCGATTCACCAGGTAAAACAACTGGCCCGCGTCACGCCGGTGCCGCTGGAGGTATTCGCGTTTGGCAGCCTGTGCATTATGGCGGAAGGTCGCTGCTATCTTTCTTCCTACCTGACGGGGGAGTCGCCCAATACCGTCGGCGCCTGCTCTCCCGCCCGCTTTGTCCGTTGTCAGCAAACGCCGCAGGGGCTGGAATCGCGCCTGAATGATGTCCTGATTGACCGTTACCAGGATGGCGAAAACGCAGGCTACCCAACGCTGTGTAAAGGCCGCTATTTAGTGGACGGCGAGCGCTATCACGCGCTGGAGGAGCCAACCAGCCTGAACACGCTGGAACTGCTGCCGGAGCTCATGGCGGCGAACATCGCTTCGGTGAAGATCGAAGGCCGCCAGCGCAGCCCGGCCTACGTCAGCCAGGTGGCGAAAGTGTGGCGCCAGGCGATCGATCGCTGCAAAGCCGCCCCGCAAAACTTCGTTCCACAGCGCGACTGGATGGAGACGCTCGGCGCGATGTCCGAAGGCACCCAAACCACGCTTGGCGCATATCACCGTAAATGGCAGTGAGAGGAGCTATGAAATATTCCTTAGGACCGGTGCTTTATTACTGGCCGAAAGAGACGCTGGAAGATTTTTATCAGCAGGCCGCAAAAAGCAGCGCTGATGTCATTTATCTGGGCGAAGCGGTGTGCAGCAAGCGTCGCGCGACCAAAGTCGGCGACTGGCTGGAAATGGCGAAATCCCTCGCCGCCAGCGGTAAGCAGGTGGTGCTCTCCACCCTGGCGCTGGTACAGGCGTCATCTGAATTAAGCGAGCTGAAACGCTATGTGGACAACGGCGATTTTCTGCTGGAAGCCAGCGATCTTGGCGTGGTGAATCTGTGCGCCGAGCGCAAACTGCCGTTTGTCGCCGGCCATGCGCTGAACTGCTACAACGCGGTCACGCTGCGCCGGTTGCTGAAAGAAGGCATGGTACGCTGGTGTATGCCGGTGGAGCTGTCCCGCGACTGGCTGGTGAATTTGCTTAATCAGTGCGATGAACTGGGCATCCGCAATCAGTTTGAAGTGGAAGTGTTGAGCTACGGGCATCTGCCGCTGGCCTACTCCGCTCGCTGCTTTACCGCCCGTTCGGAAGACCGCCCGAAAGATGAGTGCGAAACCTGCTGTATCAAGTATCCAAACGGTCGTGACGTGCTCTCGCAAGAGAATCAGCAGGTGTTTGTGCTTAACGGTATTCAGACCATGAGCGGCTATGTCTATAACCTTGGCAACGAACTGACGTCGATGCAGGGATTGGTCGATATCGTGCGGCTGTCGCCGTTGGGTACGGAGACATTTGCCATGCTTGATGCCTTTCGCGCTAACGAAAACGGCGGCGCGCCATTAGCGCTTGCCGCGCATAGCGACTGCAACGGCTACTGGAGGCGGCTGGCCGGGCTGGAGCTACAGGCCTAGCCGGATGGCGGCATAAAGACCTTATCTGGCCTACAAATAGCGATCCCGTAGGCCCGATAAGTGCAGCGCCATCGGGCATTGTTTTTGCCGTCAGTCTCATAAAGCTCACTTTGTTAACAACATTCGCTAATCTTTAATGCAGTATTAAAAGATTAACCGGTAACAAAGTGAGCCGTTATGACTGACAAAACTATTCCGTTCTCGGTGCTGGATCTGGCGCCGATCCCTGAAGGATCTTCGGCAAAAGAAGCCTTCACGCACTCGCTTGATCTCGCACGGCTGGCTGAAAAGCGCGGTTATCACCGCTACTGGCTGGCGGAACATCACAACATGACCGGTATCGCCAGCGCGGCGACCTCGGTATTGATTGGTTATCTGGCGGCCAATACCACAACATTACATCTTGGCTCCGGCGGCGTGATGCTGCCTAACCATTCACCGCTGGTGATTGCCGAGCAGTTCGGCACGCTGAATACGCTCTACCCGGGACGTATCGACTTAGGGTTGGGACGCGCGCCGGGTAGCGATCAGCCGACGATGCGCGCGCTGCGTCGCCATATGAGCGGCGATATCGATAACTTTCCACGCGATGTCGCAGAGCTGGTGGACTGGTTCGACGCTCGCGACCCTAATCCGCATGTGCGCCCGGTGCCCGGCTACGGCGAGCAGATCCCGGTCTGGCTGTTGGGCTCCAGCCTGTATAGCGCACAGTTGGCGGCCCAGCTTGGCCTGCCGTTCGCCTTTGCTTCGCATTTCGCGCCGGATATGTTGTTCCAGGCGCTGCATCTGTACCGTACCCAGTTCAAACCTTCAGCGCGGCTGGAAAAACCGTACGCGATGGTGTGTATCAATATTATCGCCGCCGACAGCAACCGCGACGCCGAATTCCTGTTTACCTCCATGCAGCAGGCTTTCGTGAAGCTACGCCGTGGGGAAACCGGCCAACTGCCGCCGCCGATTGAGAATATGGAGACCTTCTGGTCGCCATCCGAGCAGTATGGCGTGCAGCAGGCGCTGAGTATGTCGCTGGTCGGTGATAAAGCGAAAGTCCGCCACGGGCTAGAATCCATCCTGCGGGAGACCCAGGCGGATGAAATTATGGTAAACGGGCAGATTTTCGACCACCAGGCACGCCTGCATTCGTTTGATTTAGCGATGGATGTTAAGGAAGAGTTGTTGGGCTGATTTTATAACGCCGATTTTCAACGGTGATGGTTGGCAATCGGCGATTTTTTTCGAAGTAATCATAGCCGGGCTTCAACATACGCCAGAAATTATATTCCGGCCATGCTTGCGCCTGGCGCATATTTTCGTCATTCATCGTAAATGGGAAGATATGGACAGGCACGCGCTTCTGCCCGCTGTTTAGCGCCTGCGCCACCAGTTGATAAATCTCTTCAATACCGGCATCGGTCATGGCATAGCAACCGGCCGAAACGCAGTTCCCGTGAACCATAATGAAATCACCGGTGTAGCCATTTGCCCGATCGTAAGCATTCGGGTAGCCAATATTAAATGCCAGATGATAGCGGCTGTTTGGGTTAAGCAACCCTTTGTTGGTGGCATAAAAGCCTTCCGGGCTTTTACCGTCTCCCTGTTTATGTTTTGGCCCTAAGCCACCAGACCATGCGCATATAGTCCAGGTTTTGTAGAGTTTGTAAGGCTTGTTATTGGCGCTTGCCCACAGTTCCAGCTTATCTTCCGCTTTCAGAATGCGGATAAATAACTGGTCGCCGGGGTGAATGATTTTTAAAGACGATGCGACAGGTTTTTCCACTGGCAGGTAAACGTCTTCATCGTACGGAGTGAGCCAGAAAAATTTTAAAATAAAAGCGATAAACAGGCTCAATAATACAATAGCGAGTAGTCCTTTACGCCCCATTTTCGTATTCCGCTTATTCTGAACCAGTTCAAGTATATATTTTCCTATGATATGAAATAGAGGAAAGGTCCAGTTCTGTACTTTTATAAAATAGTAATCGTTTTATCATGGCCGAACAGGGATATGAATAAATCGACTTATTACCAGAGAAAATCATCATGAGTGAACCTGCTTCCTTTTTTCTTCATGCACATATTACCGAGAGTAACCTCAAGAAATTTTTCCATTCACCGGCAACAAATATTAAAGACTATGACGACTGGTTGCCATGGTTTACTGAGGAGCAAAGGTTGTACGGCGATCCTGCAAAAATGCTTAACAATCTTGCCACATGTAATTCTGGTGAAAGTGAAAAGAATATTTATGCTGAACATATCAACTTTAATAAAGAAACACAGATAGTCACGATGGATCACATATTTCTCTCAGAGAGCTATGAAATCTTCATGCCACTCATGGCCTGTGTGCGGGGAATCGAGAAATTTATTACGCTAGGGGAAAATAATTTTGCGCTAATTTATTATTACTGGTGGGGTTCGGAGATCGCCATCGCGCTCGAATTTGACGCCAATGGTAGCAGAATAACGGCAAATCCTAAGGCAGAAAATTTAACTATCGCCGATGCTTTTTTCGATGAACACGGGGAAGCACTCGCCGAAGAACTTTATAATAAACAGGGTTTTATTTGATACCATTTCGCGGACTTGTGAAATATTGCCGGATGAAAACAGCTCATCCGGCTCGTTCAATTACTGGTACACCGGCAGCAAATTAAAGCTCGACAGAATATGGATAACCGCGTTGCCAACACCGAAGACCAAAATCAGGGCAATCATCGGTTTACCGCCCCAGACACGAAATTTCGGGCTGCCGAAACGTTCGCGAGATTTACGTGCCAACAGCGCAGGCACAATGGCCGCCCAGATAGTTGCAGCTAAACCTGCATAGCCAATGGCGTACAGAAAACCGTTCGGGTACAGCAGGCCACCAATCATCGGCGGCAGGAAAGTCAGCAGCGCCGTTTTAAAACGCCCCATTGCCGAGTCATCAAAACCAAACAGATCCGCCAGATAGTCAAACAGCCCCAGCGTCACGCCAAGGAAGGAACTGGCGACCGCAAAGTTAGAGAACACCACCAGCAGCAGATCCAGGCTGCGGCTGTTCAGCACGCCGCTCAACGCCTGTACCAGCACATCAATATTGCCGCCTTTCTGCGCAATGCCGATAAATTCCGGACGCGGGATGTTGCCCATCGTCCCCAGCAGCCAGACGGAATAGAGCGCCAGCGCCAGTAACGTCCCATAAATCAGGCATTTGACGATGGTACGCGGATCTTTGCCGTAATATTTCATCAAGCTCGGTACGTTACCGTGATAACCAAAAGAGGCCAGACAAAATGGCAGCGTCATCAGCAGGTAGGGCGTATATGACGCGTGGCTTTCAGCCACGTTAAACAACGTGGCAGGCTGAACGTGCCCCAACAGGCTGCCGAAGGTCAGGAAGAAAGTAATCACTTTCGCGCCCAGCACAATCGCCGTCATCCGACTGACCGCCTTCGTACTCAGCCACACTACAAACGCCACCAGCAGCGCAAAGGCAAAACCTGCCGCTCGCGCCGGAACGTTCAACGACATCTCAGCAAAGGTATGATGCAGAATCGAGCCGCTCGCCGAGATATAGGCGTAAGTCAGGATGTAGAGCACAAAGGCAATGGAAATACCGTTGACAATGTTCCAGCCTTTCCCCAACAGATCTTTGGTGATGGTGTCGAAACTCGAACCAATGCGGTAGTTAAGGTTGGCTTCGAGGATCATCAGCCCGGAGTGCAGCATACAAAACCAGGTAAAGACCAGCGCCGCCATCGACCAGAAGAACCACGCCCCGGACATGACCACCGGCAGGGAGAACATCCCCGCGCCAATGATGGTGCCGCCGATAATCACCACGCCGCCAAGCAGCGAAGGTGACGTTTGGGTGGTGGTAAGTGTTGCCATTCAGCTCTCTCTCCAGTCATTTATAGTGTGACTATCTCTCAATACGCTGCACTGTACCAGTACACGAGTACAAAAGAAATAAAAAAAGCCCCGATTGTGACGATCGGGGCTGTATATTTTACTTTACGCTGTGAATGCGCAGGTCAGCGTGAGTTACGCATCACCGCCGAAACGACGGCGACCGGTAGAGTCATCACGACGCGGACCACGGCTTTCACGACGCTCGCCGCTGAAGCGACGACCATCACCACGACCACCTTCACGACGTTCGCCGCTGAAATTACGACCGCCTTCACGACGTTCGCCACTGAAGCTACGACCACCGCCGCGACGTTCGCCGCCCGCGTGCGGAACCGCATCACCCAACAGCTGCATATTCATCGGCTTGTTCAGAATGCGGGTACGCGTGAAGTGCTGCAACACTTCGCCCGGCATACCTTTCGGCAGCTCGATGGTGGAGTGAGACGCGAACAGCTTAATGTTACCAATGTAACGGCTGCTGATGTCGCCTTCGTTAGCGATAGCGCCCACGATATGACGAACTTCAACGCCGTCATCACGGCCCACTTCAATGCGGTATAACTGCATATCGCCAACGTCACGACGTTCACGACGCGGACGTTCTTCACGGTCGCCACGCGGGCCACGGTCATTACGCTCGCGCGGACCACGGTCGTCACGGTCACGGAATTCACGCTTAGGACGCATCGGCGCATCCGGCGGCAGAATCAGCGGACGCTCGCCTTGCGCCATTTTCAGCAGTGCGGCGGCCAGCGTTTCGAGATCCAGCTCTTCGCCTTCAGCAGACGGCTGGATTTTCGCCAGCAGCGCACGGTACTGATCCAGATCGCTGCTTTCCAGTTGCTGTTGAACTTTCGCGGCGAATTTTTCCAGACGGCGTTTACCCAGCAGTTCTGCGTTCGGCAGTTCCACTTCCGGAATGGTCAGCTTCATGGTGCGTTCGATATTGCGCAGCAGACGACGCTCGCGGTTCTCAACGAACAGCAGCGCGCGACCGGCGCGACCCGCACGGCCGGTACGACCGATACGGTGAACGTAGGACTCGGAGTCCATCGGAATATCGTAGTTCACCACCAGGCTGATACGTTCAACGTCCAGACCACGTGCCGCAACGTCGGTAGCGATCAGGATGTCCAGACGACCATCTTTCAGGCGTTCCAGAGTCTGCTCACGCAGCGCCTGGTTCATATCGCCATTCAACGCGGCGCTGTTGTAGCCGCTACGTTCCAGCGCTTCTGCTACTTCCAGGGTCGCGTTTTTGGTACGCACGAAGATAATCGCCGCATCAAAGTCTTCCGCTTCCAGGAAACGCACCAGCGCTTCGTTTTTACGCATGCCCCAGACAGTCCAGTAGCTCTGGCTGATGTCAGGACGGGTAGTCACGCTGGACTGAATGCGCACTTCCTGCGGCTCTTTCATAAAGCGGCGGGTAATGCGACGAATCGCTTCCGGCATGGTGGCGGAGAACAGAGCGGTCTGATGACCTTCCGGGATCTGCGCCATAATAGTTTCAACGTCTTCGATGAAGCCCATACGCAGCATTTCGTCGGCTTCATCCAGCACCAGACCACTCAGTTTAGAGAGGTCGAGAGTGCCACGTTTTAAGTGATCAAGCAGACGTCCCGGCGTACCGACAACGATCTGCGGCCCCTGACGCAGGGCGCGTAACTGCACGTCATAACGCTGACCGCCGTACAGGGCAACCACGTTTACGCCGCGCATGTGTTTAGAGAAATCCGTCATGGCTTCGGCAACCTGTACCGCCAGTTCGCGGGTTGGCGCCAGCACCAGAATCTGAGGTGCCTTCAGCTCAGGATCAAGATTGTTGAGCAGCGGTAAAGAGAACGCTGCGGTTTTGCCGCTACCGGTCTGGGCCATGCCCAGCACGTCGCGACCGCCCAGCAGATGCGGAATGCACTCTGCCTGGATTGGAGATGGTTTTTCGTAACCCAGATCGGTAAGGGCTTCAAGGATAGGAGCCTTCAGCCCCAGATCTGCAAAAGTGGTTTCGAATTCAGCCATGTAGTACGTGTGCCTCAAAATTAATGGCGGCCAGTCTACATAACTCATCATGAAATTGATCTGCAATTTTCATTGAAAAGTGTGAACCGGCTCAAAGTAGGTGTATTAACGAACAACAACGCCCTCACCCGCGAAGGTGATGGCAATCAAAAAGATTACGGGCTGATATGTTCGTCAGCTATTGCTGGTCCGATTCTGCCAGGTCATCTTGGTCCTGGCCCAGGAGCGATAATTCCAACAATGCGTATCGGTGCTCAACAAAGTTATGAACGTTGTTGGCCACCGCCAGTTTGAACAGAGCCGTGGCGCTGTCCAAATCCCCCAGACTTAGGTAATACTTACCTAAATAGAAGTTGGTTTCACTGAGATGCTCAGCGAGCGAGGTGTTATCCGTTGCGTCCGCCTTGAGCCTTTCCATCAGCGTTGCTTCGCTAATGTCGCCCAGGTAGAACTCGACAATGTTCCATCCCCATTGCTCTTTATCCGATTTTTCAAAGCGTGCTTTTAACGCTTCTTTCGCCTGCTTCTCATTAAGCTTCTGCTCAACAAGATACAGCCACAGGCTGCGGTAAGGATCATTGGGATCGTCTTGATAAAACGCCAGCAGATCATCTTGCGCTAACTTATCACGGCCGCCGTAATACAATGCGATACCGCGGTTTAAGTGCGCGTAGTTGTAAGTTGGATCAAGCTCTAGTACAGAATCAAACGCTTCATAGGCAGCATCAAAATTGCCTGCCTGCGTTAAATAAATGCCTAAGTAATTGAATACTTCAGGCATATCCGGTCTGATTGCCAGCGCTTGTGAAAAATCATTTCGCGCTAATGCCCTCAAACCAAGACTATCATACAACACTCCGCGCTCATATAAAAGCTGTGCGCGTTCGTCATCGGTTAAAGCCCGACTGGCAAGAATCTGTTCCATACGCGCCAGAATCACTTCCTGCTGTAAAGTCGGTTGCAATGGTACTGCGAGGACTTCACTTTTACGCCAGGCGGAATTACTGCATCCTGCAAGCGTAAGTGCTGTCGCAACGAAACACCAGCGCAAAAAAGGCTTCATTTCCCACTCCCGAAGACAACGATTGAATGAACGTCCTGTTCCCCGGTGGCTCAACAAGGCGTCCAGCCAGGTCTAAAGCCCTCCGCACTGCGGAGGGCAAAAGGCTACCTTACTCGGCCTGTTCGCTCGCCGGAGCTTCCGGCGCAGCCGCAGGTTGAGACTGCTCGGTTGCTTCTTTAATGCTCAGACGTACACGGCCCTGGCGGTCAACTTCCAGAACCTTAACCGGGACTTCCTGACCCATCTGCAGATAATCGGTCA
This sequence comes from Salmonella sp. GDC200615, assembly GCF_050574145.1. Lineage (NCBI taxonomy): Bacteria > Pseudomonadati > Pseudomonadota > Gammaproteobacteria > Enterobacterales > Enterobacteriaceae > Salmonella > Salmonella sp. GDC200615. Next base: position 4,187,000 of record NZ_CP192247.1, read on the forward strand.
CTTTCTCTACACGCTTATCCGCGATTTGAGAGATGTGAACCAGACCTTCTTTACCGCCGCCGATGGCAACAAACGCGCCAAAGTCAACGATACGGGTCACTTTACCATTGTAGATACGGCCGACTTCGATCTCTGCGGTAATCTCTTCGATACGACGGATAGCGTATTTCGCTTTTTCACCGTCGGTCGCCGCGATCTTCACAGTACCGTCATCTTCGATTTCGATGGTGGTGCCGGTCTCTTCAGTCAGCGCGCGGATCACAGAACCGCCTTTACCGATCACGTCTTTGATCTTGTCCGTGCTGATCTTGATGGTATGGATACGCGGCGCAAATTCAGAGATATCGCCGCGCGGCGCGTTGATCGCCTGTTCCATCACGCCCAGGATGTGCAGACGCGCACCTTTAGCCTGGTTCAACGCAACCTGCATGATCTCTTTGGTGATACCTTCAATTTTGATATCCATCTGCAGCGCAGAGATACCGTCGCGGGAACCCGCCACTTTGAAGTCCATATCGCCCAGGTGATCTTCGTCGCCCAGAATGTCAGACAGTACAACGTAGTTGTCGCCTTCTTTCACCAGACCCATAGCGATACCTGCTACGGCGGCTTTAATTGGCACGCCAGCGTCCATCAGCGCCAGAGAAGCGCCGCACACGGAAGCCATAGAGGAAGAACCGTTGGATTCGGTGATTTCAGACACCACGCGAACGGTGTACGGGAATTTATCCATGTCCGGCATCACTGCCAGCACGCCGCGCTTCGCCAGACGACCGTGACCAATTTCACGACGCTTCGGAGAACCGACCATGCCGGTTCCGCCTACGGAGTACGGAGGGAAGTTGTAGTGGAACAGGAAGCTGTCAGTGCGCTCGCCCATCAGTTCATCAAGCACCTGCGCGTCACGGGCAGTACCCAGAGTCGCGGTAACCAGCGCCTGCGTTTCACCACGGGTAAACAGAGCGGAACCGTGAGTACGCGGCAGTACGCCAGTGCGCACGTCCAGACCACGGATCATGTCTTTTTCACGGCCATCAATACGCGGCTCGCCTGCCAGTACGCGGCTACGCACCACGTTTTTCTCGATGGCGTGCAGGATTTCGCCCAGCTCGTTAGCATCCAGAGTTTCATCTTCTGCAATAAGCTGCTCGATGGTTTCGGATTTGATTACGTCAACCTGAGCATAGCGTTCTTGTTTATCGGTGATGCGGTACGCGTCGCTCAGACGAGATTCAGCAAGCGCAGCAACACGCGCGTTCAACGCGTCGTTGACGGCTTCCGGCTGCCAGTCCCAACGCGGTTTACCGGCTTCTTTCACCAGATCGTTGATCGCCTGGATAACAACCTGCTGCTGCTCGTGACCGAATACCACCGCGCCCAGCATAGTGTCTTCGCTCAGCAGTTCAGCTTCGGATTCCACCATCAGCACAGCCGCTTCGGTACCGGCAACCACCAGGTCCAGCTTGCTTTCTTTCAGCTCGTCCTGGGTCGGGTTCAGCACGTACTGGTCATTGATGTAACCTACGCGCGCCGCGCCGATTGGGCCGTTGAACGGAATGCCGGACAGCGACAGCGCAGCGGATGCGCCGATCATGGCAACGATGTCTGGGTTAACCTGCGGGTTAACGGAAACGACGGTCGCAATAACCTGCACTTCGTTAACGAAGCCTTCCGGGAACAGCGGACGAACCGGGCGGTCAATCAGACGCGCAATCAGGGTTTCGCCTTCGCTTGGACGGCCTTCACGACGGAAGAAGCTGCCCGGGATACGACCAGCAGCGTAGGTACGCTCCTGATAGTTAACGGTCAGCGGGAAGAAGTCCTGGCCTGGCTTGGCTTTTTTCTGGCCGACAACGGTAACGAATACGGCGGTGTCATCCATGCTTACCATAACAGCGGCAGTGGCCTGACGCGCCATCATGCCAGTTTCCAGCGTAACGGTATGCTGACCGTACTGGAATTTACGAACGATCGGATTAAGCAAAATAATATCCTTTCCAATTTTTGACGGCATAATACGCGCCGTCGTTAATACCCGATCTTCTGCGCATCCTCGCGACTAATGACAACCCTAACCCTGATATGGGTAAAGCCTCTCATTAGCCGCGCGAACCTCTGCAACGGAAGATCATTCATAGCAACAATACATTAGTTTCCAGCGAATTGCTGCCATCTGCTGGAAAAAAGGGGCCATGAAGGCCCCCTCTTTCTGAAACTCGAAAGAATTAGCGACGCAGACCCAGACGCTCAATCAGCGCGGTGTAGCGTGCAACATCTTTACGTTTCAGGTAGTCGAGCAGTTTACGACGCTGAGAAACCATACGCAGCAGACCACGACGGCTGTGGTGATCTTTTTTATGCTCTGCAAAGTGACCCTGCAGGTGGTTAATCTGTGCAGTCAACAGAGCAACCTGAACATCGGTAGAACCGGTGTCGTTTGCGTCACGACCGAACTCAGAAACGATTTTAGCTGTAGCTTCAGTACTTAGAGACATTTTAAAACTCCAAAGTATTTAAGAATGAGAGGACGCCGATCTCTAATTCAGCGATCCCAGTGTACGCCGCGTAAACTGTTAAATAATTTACGCGACGTTAAGCGGCGGTATTCTACTCGCAGCGCTCTTTTATCGCAAGACGAAGCGACATTACGCTGGGTACTCTACTACCAGCCGACGAGGCGCGACACGGCCTTCGTCGTCAATTTCGCCCATACCGATAAATTTATCGTCTTCACCTTCCGTCACACGAACCAGTCCCTTCAACGGCGCGCCCGTGGTACGAACCGGGTTGCCATTTTTGAAGTATACCGAAGATGTTAACGGCAGATTAACAACAGGGTAGTCCGAAGCTGGACTGTCCATTGGCATCAATAATGGATCGAGCAACTGCGCCGCCGGAACGCCCTGCTGCTCCGCCTGTGCTACCAGCGTCTGCAAATGCTCCAGCGTCACCATACGATCCACCGGATACTTGCTGACCGTCAGACGACGCAGGTACGTTACGTGCGCGCCACAGCCCAGTTTTTCACCTAAATCATCAATAATGGTACGAATATAGGTGCCTTTGGAGCAATGAACTTCCAGCTCCAGCTCGTTACCTTCATGGCGAATAAACAGCAGCTCATAGACGGTAATCGGGCGGGCTTCGCGCGGCACTTCGATACCCTGGCGGGCATATTCGTACAGCTTCTTGCCCTGATACTTCAGCGCCGAATACATCGAGGGAATCTGTTCGATATCCCCACGAAAGGTCTCCAGCGCGCTCGCAAGCTGCTCAGCGCTGAAAGTCACCGGACGCTCCTGCACGATTTGACCATCGGCGTCAGAGGTATCCGTGCGCTGCCCCAGACGGGCAATAACACGATAGCGTTTGTCAGAATCCAGCAGGTACTGCGAAAATTTTGTCGCTTCGCCGAGGCAAATCGGCAACATGCCGGTCGCCAGCGGGTCCAGCGCGCCGGTATGCCCGGCGCGGTTGGCATTGTAGATGCGCTTAACTTTCTGCAGCACGTCATTGCTGGACATACCCTGCGGCTTATCCAGCAGCAGAACGCCGTGAATGTCGCGGCCACGACGACGAGGACGACTCATCAGTCCTCCTTGCTGTCGTCCGGGTTCACACGACGTTCTTCGTCATGTTTCACCACGTTAGTTACCAGGTTGGACATACGCATCCCTTCCACCAGCGAGTTGTCGTAGAAGAAGGTCAGTTCCGGCACGATGCGCAGACGCATCGCTTTACCCAGCAAGCTGCGGATGAAACCAGACGCTTCCTGCAACGCTTTGATGCCCGCTTTTACTGCGTCTTCATCTTTGTCGTTCAAAAAGGTGACAAACACTTTGGCATAGGCCAGGTCACGGGACATTTCGACACCGGAGACGGTAGTCATCATGCCCAGGCGCGGGTCTTTAATTTCGCGCTGCAGGATGATTGCGATCTCTTTTTGCATCTCTTGCGCTACGCGCTGAGGGCGACCAAATTCTTTCGCCATAATAAATTCTCCAGAATAAAGACAAAAAAGGGGCCATAAGCCCCTTTTTAAATTTCTTGCCGGGTGGCGCTTCGCTTACCCGGCCTACGCCTAATCATCTTCTAAGGATTTTGGATTGCAACAAGGCGGCAAGCTCGTAAATCCCCGGGAGCATAGATAACTATGTGACCGGGGTGAGCGAGCGCAGCCAACGCCGTTGCGGCCCAAAAGACGACGAAGATTAAGCGATGGTACGTTGGATCTCGATAATTTCGAATACTTCAATCATATCGCCAACGCGAACGTCGTTGTAGTTCTTCACGCCGATACCACATTCCATGCCGTTACGGACTTCGTTAACGTCATCTTTGAAGCGGCGCAGGGATTCCAGCTCGCCTTCATAGATAACCACGTTGTCGCGCAGTACGCGGATTGGGTTATGGCGTTTAATCGTACCTTCGGTAACCATACAGCCCGCGATCGCGCCGAATTTCGGCGATTTGAACACATCGCGCACTTCAGCCAGACCGATAATCTGCTGTTTCAGTTCCGGAGACAGCATACCGCTCATCGCCGCTTTCACTTCGTCGATCAGGTTATAGATGACGGAGTAGTAACGCAGATCCAGGCTTTCAGATTCGATCACTTTACGCGCAGAGGCATCGGCACGAACGTTGAAGCCAACCAGAATGGCGTTGGACGCCGCAGCCAGGGTCGCGTCGGTTTCGGTGATACCACCTACGCCAGAACCGATGATCTTCACTTTCACTTCGTCGGTAGACAGTTTCAGCAAAGAGTCGGAGATCGCTTCCACAGAACCCTGTACGTCGGCCTTCAGCACGATGTTCACTTCGTGAACTTCGCCTTCGGTCATGTTGGCGAACATGTTCTCAAGTTTAGATTTCTGCTGACGCGCCAGTTTAACTTCACGGAATTTACCCTGACGATACAGAGCAACTTCACGCGCTTTCTTCTCGTCGCGAACGACGGTCACTTCGTCACCCGCAGCCGGAACGCCGGACAGGCCGAGGATTTCCACCGGAATGGACGGCCCCGCTTCCAGCACTTCCTGACCCAGTTCGTTACGCATCGCACGCACGCGGCCGTATTCGAAGCCACACAGCACGATATCTCCCTTATGCAGCGTACCTTCGCGTACCAGAACGGTAGCCACCGGACCACGACCTTTATCCAGGAAGGATTCGATCACCGCACCGCTCGCCATACCTTTACGAACGGCTTTCAGTTCCAGAACTTCGGCCTGCAGCAGGATAGCGTCCAGCAGTTCGTCGATACCGGTGCCCGCTTTCGCAGACACGTGAACGAACTGGCTCTCGCCGCCCCACTCTTCCGGCAGAATGCCGTACTGGGACAGTTCGTTCTTAACGCGATCCGGATCGGCTTCCGGCTTATCGATTTTGTTCACCGCAACCACGACCGGCACACCTGCCGCTTTCGCGTGCTGGATAGCTTCGATAGTCTGCGGCATCACGCCATCGTCTGCCGCTACCACCAGAACCACGATATCCGTTGCCTGGGCGCCGCGAGCACGCATAGAAGTAAACGCGGCGTGACCCGGGGTATCCAGGAAGGTGATCATCCCGTTGTCAGTTTCAACGTGGTAAGCACCGATGTGCTGGGTAATGCCGCCCGCTTCGCCAGAGGCTACTTTCGTGGAACGAATGTAGTCCAGCAGAGAGGTTTTACCGTGGTCAACGTGGCCCATGATGGTCACAACCGGTGCGCGCGGTTCAGCCGCAGCGCCGGTATCACGGTCGCTCATTACCGCTTCTTCCAGTTCGTTTTCACGACGCAGGATAACTTTGTGGCCCATCTCTTCGGCAACCAGTTGTGCGGTTTCCTGGTCGATAACCTGGTTGATGGTGGCCATAGCACCCAGCTTCATCATCGCTTTGATGACCTGAGAGCCTTTAACCGCCATCTTGTTCGCCAGTTCGCCAACGGTGATGGTTTCACCGATCACCACGTCACGGTTAACGGCCTGAGCGGGCTTCTGGAAGCCTTGCTGTAAAGAAGACCCTTTACGCTTGCCGCCTTTACCGCCGCGAACCGCAGCACGCGCTTCTTCGCGATCGGCTTTGGATTCGGCATGTTTGCCTTTTTTCGCCGGACGCGCTGCTTTTGCATTACGGCCACGACCACGACCGCCTTCAACTTCACGATCGTTTTCGTCTTCGGCCTGGCGAGCGTGCTGAGAAGTGGTGACATGATAGTCACTGGTGTCTTCTACTGGCTCAGGCGTTGCGGTCCATTTGTTTTCTTCCGCCATGCGGCGAGCTTCTTCTGCTACACGACGCGCTTCTTCTTCGAGTTTGCGACGTGCTTCTTCTTCCGCTTTACGCTTCAGCTCTGCAGCTTCATTCTCACGGCGGGCTTTTTCGGCCTGGGCGGTTTTGGTCATATCGTCAGTCTGTTGATTGCTCACTTTGTCTTTTTCCGCAGCTTCACGTTTCGCTTTTTCAGCGGCTTCACGCTTAGCTTGTTCTGCGGCCTCGCGTTCAGCTTTTTGTTGCGCCTCGCGTTTGGCCTGTTCTTCTGCCTCACGACGGGCTTGCTCTTCCGCTTCACGCTGCGCCTGCTCTTCCGCGGCCAGGCGTTCAGCCTCTTGCGGATCGCGTTTCACAAAGGTGCGCTTCTTGCGGACTTCGATTTGTACCGATTTACTTTTTCCACCGGTACCTGGAATGTTCAGGGTGCTGCGCGTCTTACGCTGCAGCGTCAGTTTATCGGGACCAGAAACCGCTTCGCGGTTCAGGTGCGCCAGTAAAGTCTGTTTTTCTTGTGCGGACACAGAGTCGTCAGCAGATTTCCGGATACCTGCATCAGCAAACTGCTGTACCAGGCGATCCACGGAAACCTGTCTCTCTGCGGCCAGCGCTTTTAGGGTTACATCTGTCATGCTGTTCCTTCCTGCTACAGTTTATTACGCTTCGTCGCCGAACCAGCAAATATTACGGGCAGCCATAATCAGCTCACCGGCTTTTTCGTCGGTCAACCCTTCGATATCAGCCAGATCATCAATGCCCTGGTCGGCGAGATCTTCCAGCGTACAAACACCACGAGCCGCCAGTTTGAAAGCCATATCGCGATCTAATCCTTCCAGATTCAGCAGATCGTCAGCCGGTTTGTTATCACCGAGGCTTGCTTCCTGGTCCTGCGCCAGAGTGGCCAGTGCGTTTTTAGCACGCTCGCGCAGTGCTTCAACGGTCGGCTCATCAAGGCCGTCAATTTCCAGCAGTTCTTTCATTGGCACATAGGCCAGTTCCTCGAGCGTGGAGAAACCTTCTTCTACCAGAACGGTCGCGAACTCTTCATCAATATCAAGATATTTAGTAAAGATCTCGATAGCGGCATGTGCTTCAGCCTGATGTTTAGCCTGCAAGTCATCAACGGTCATTACGTTGAGTTCCCAGCCGCTCAATTGCGAAGCCAGGCGGACGTTCTGACCATTACGTCCGATCGCCTGCGCCAGATTACCGGCTTCAACGGCGATATCCATGGTATGTTTATCTTCGTCCACCACGATAGACGCGACGTCTGCCGGCGCCATCGCATTAATGACGAACTGCGCCGGGTTATCATCCCACAGCACGATATCGATACGCTCACCGCCCAGTTCGGTAGAGACCGCCTGAACGCGCGCGCCGCGCATCCCCACGCAAGCGCCGACCGGATCGATACGTTTATCGTTGGTTTTCACTGCGATTTTCGCACGAGAACCCGGATCGCGAGCCGCCGCTTTAATTTCAATCACTTCTTCGCCGATTTCCGGCACTTCGATGCGGAACAGTTCGATCAGCATTTCCGGCTTGGAACGGGTGACGAACAGCTGCGCGCCACGCGCTTCTGGACGTACAGCGTACAGAACACCGCGGATGCGGTCGCCCGGACGGAAGTTTTCACGCGGCAGCATATCTTCACGCAGAATCACCGCTTCAGCGTTACCGGCCATCCCTTCGGATTTAATTTCCAGAGAGATATTGTCGCGGTTCACTTTCTTCACCACGCCAGTGACAATTTCGCCTTCCTGGTCGCGGAACTGATCGACAACCATCGCGCGTTCAGCTTCACGGACCTTCTGTACGATAACCTGTTTCGCAGTCTGCGTGGTGATACGGTCAAAGGTGACAGATTCAATCTGATCTTCAACATAGTCGCCGACATTCAGGCTTTCGTCTTCAAAACGCGCCGCTTCCAGCGTAATTTCCTTCGTCGGCATGGTCACTTCTTCAACGATCAACCAACGGCGGAAAGTATCAAAATCACCGCTTTTACGATCGATTTCTACACGAACATCGATCTCCTGCTCATATTTTTTCTTTGTTGCTGTCGCCAGCGCACTTTCCAGCGCTTCAAAAATTTTTTCGCGTGGCAGCGCTTTTTCGTTGGAGACGGCTTCAACAACAGCCAAAATTTCTTTGTTCATCGCGGGCTTTTCACCTCATCCAGACTGTTAAAAGTGGGGAACCAGGTTCGCCTTCTGGATATTACTCAGCGCGAACACTTCATCTTTGCCTTCGACTGTGACGGTAATCATTTCACCGTCCACCGCTTTGATAATGCCCTGCCACTTGCGACGGTTCTGTACCGCCATGCGAAGAACCAGCGCGACTTCTTCACCCTGGAAACGCGCATAATGATCGGCAGTGAACATAGGACGGTCGAGACCCGGTGACGAGACTTCAAGGTTGTAAGCCACGGAGATAGGATCTTCAACGTCCAGCACCGCGCTTACCTGGTGGCTCACATCAGCACAATCATCAACATTGATGCCATCTTCACTATCAATATAGATGCGCAGTGTGGATGTGCGACCGCGAATAAATTCGATGCCGACCAGCTCGTAGCCTAAGGCTTCAACTGGTGCTGTAATCATCTCTGTTAATTTTTGCTCTAATGTGGACAAGCCCACCCCCAAGACATAAAAAAAGGGCCTAAAGCCCAGTTATTCTGTAGTCAGATAACAAAAAACCCCGATAAATCGGGGCTTTAGATAACTGAACCCTATAACCGCAACGGCGGTCTGGTGTACCTTCCGAAAGAATTTTTTTCAAATCCAGCTACGAAGGACATAATCTTCACAGTATATTTGAAAAAGAACTCTAAGGGAAAGTGGTTGCGGGGGCCGGATTTGAACCGACGACCTTCGGGTTATGAGCCCGACGAGCTACCAGGCTGCTCCCCCCCGCGCCTGAAACGTGGCAAATTCTACTCGTTTTGGGCAAAATTTGCAAATACTGCTGGGATTTGGTACCGAGGACGGGACGTAAAATCTGCGCACAGTATAGTGACCAGGCATGAGTTATGTCAACCCTATTCCCAATATGCAGATGAATGAATATCACTCTTCGTTATACTCATCCCACCTCTCCGGCTTATACACGCATTTCACAACGTTATTTCAGTAAACCTTCACTAAACGCTTCCTGTCTCTGCTAAAAGATGATTAAATGAAAACTCAGTTATTTTGCATAAAAATGCACTAAAGCAGAAACCGATCTCATTATCAGTCAATCAAGCAGGGTTCTATTCTATGACGACGATTCTTAAGCATCTTCCAGCAGGTCAACGTATTGGTATCGCTTTTTCCGGCGGTCTGGACACCAGCGCCGCGCTGCTGTGGATGCGACAAAAAGGAGCTGTCCCATATGCTTATACTGCGAATCTGGGACAACCGGATGAGGATGACTATGACGCCATTCCTCGTCGCGCAATGGAGTATGGCGCAGAGAATGCTCGCCTGATTGATTGCCGCAAGCAGTTGGTTGCAGAAGGGATCGCAGCGATTCAGTGCGGCGCTTTCCATAATACGACTGGCGGACTGACCTATTTCAATACCACGCCTCTGGGCCGTGCCGTAACCGGCACGATGCTGGTCGCCGCGATGAAAGAAGACGGCGTGAATATCTGGGGCGACGGCAGTACCTATAAAGGCAACGATATTGAACGTTTCTATCGTTACGGCCTGCTGACGAATGCTGAATTACAGATTTACAAACCGTGGCTGGATACCGACTTTATCGATGAGCTGGGTGGTCGCCATGAGATGTCTGAATTTATGATTGCCTGCGGTTTCGACTATAAAATGTCCGTTGAAAAAGCCTACTCCACCGACTCCAACATGCTCGGCGCCACGCATGAAGCGAAAGATCTGGAGTTTCTTAACTCCAGCGTCAAGATCGTCAACCCGATTATGGGCGTGAAGTTCTGGGACGAGAGCGTGAAGATCCCGGCAGAAGAGGTGACCGTCCGCTTCGAACAGGGTCACCCTGTTGCCCTGAACGGTAAAACCTTCAGCGATGATGTTGAGATGATGCTGGAAGCAAACCGCATCGGCGGCCGTCACGGCCTGGGCATGAGCGACCAAATTGAAAACCGCATCATTGAAGCAAAAAGCCGCGGTATTTATGAAGCCCCCGGAATGGCGCTGCTGCACATCGCTTACGAGCGTCTGTTGACCGGTATTCACAACGAAGACACCATTGAACAGTATCATTCTCATGGTCGTCAGCTGGGTAAACTGCTGTATCAGGGCCGCTGGTTCGACTCGCAGGCGCTGATGCTGCGTGACGGCCTGCAACGTTGGGTCGCCAGCCAGATTACCGGTGAAGTGACGTTGGAGCTGCGTCGCGGCAACGACTACTCCATCCTGAACACCGTGTCCGACAACCTGACCTATAAGGCTGAGCGTCTGACCATGGAGAAAGGCGAGTCCGTATTCTCACCGGACGATCGTATCGGTCAGTTGACCATGCGTAATCTGGACATTACCGATACCCGCGAGAAACTGTTCGGCTACGCGAAAGCAGGTCTGTTAACCGCCTCTTCCGCGACCGGTCTGCCGCAGGTTGAGAATCTGGAAAACAAAGGCAAATAAGCCCGCGTCGTTGATGCAACAGGCCGCGAAAGCGGCCTTTTTTATTGCCAGCTTAGGCTCACATAATTTTTAAGTAAAACTAAATTGAAATTTACTAAAATAAAATCAATAATAAATTCACTTAATTAACGGTTTTATTTACTAAAAAGGTAGAAAAATGAACAGTGAGCACTTTGTACGCCTAGCCTTAGATATCCTTAAATGCAGCCAAAAAGAACTTGCTGGAAAGCTAGGGGTTTCCTCCACTCAAATTAGCAAGTGGAAAAAAGGTGAACATATATCTGATGATATGGAAAAGAAATTCAGAAAAATCACCAACATAGGCGAGTATTCTCCACTGCTTGTTGAGTGGGCAGGCTCCGTCAGTAATGCAGAAAAATGGGATCGTCTGATGCATTTTATTGCTGATAGAGTACATGACAGAGCAGAAACCGGCTACGTCACAACACCTCTACTCGACGAAGAAGGGTTCTTATGTGAAGAAACGATTGATACATTGGAAAAAATGGGGTTATCCGCTCCAAAATCTTTCCCTGTTGAATTAGATATCAACTATGAGAATACAGATGATGAAGAAACTGAAGATCTATGGGATCTCCATCAGCAATAACCCTCACAGTTCAATTATTGAAAAAATCTATAACTCGCTGAATGATGTCTATGGCTTTTATGCTGCTTATGTTGATGAATTAATACAAGATGAAGGGTTGGATATCTATTCAACTGATGCCATCAATATTATGTATTCTTTGATGTCGCTTGCAGCTTGCAAAATTGAGATTGATTCAGCAACAGCACCGAATTTTCGACAATTCCGTTATGAAGTTGAGAAGGATTATGAAAACTGGTTAAGCCAACTCAAACTTCTGGCATTCCGTGCAGGAATTCCATTACGAGCAGAGCTCCTCCAGATGGTTTACGATAGTGCAGATGATCTGAGTGTTGCAGCTGAGGCTGAAAGCTTAGATTTAAATAAATCACGAATCCACCCAGATATCTACATGAATGAAATACTGACTGGTATGCGAATCATTCACCAAGTTCTCCCTGTAATTATGGAAAAACTTGAAATTACAGATTTCGAGTTGGATGAAAGCGCCTTACACATAGGAAGATAACTGAGGCGGCCCTAAGTTAGTAAAGGGCCTCCGTTTTCAACAGACGAAAAAAAGACGCTTTTCAGCGTCTTTTTCCTGGAATATTGGTACCGAGGACGGGACTTGAACCCGTAAGCCCTATTGGGCACTACCACCTCAAGGTAGCGTGTCTACCAATTCCACCACCTCGGCACGGATACTGCTATTAGCGCGGGATATCGCTGGTCGGCTGGGCCGGTGCAGCAGGTTGAGTCTGCTCGGTCTTCGCCGGCGCGCTCAGATTTTCCCACTCGCTTCCTTTATTGGTTTTGTTGCTATTGATATTACCCAACACCAGACTGATGATGAAGAACAGCGTCGCCAATACCGCCGTCATTCGGGTCATGAAGTTACCAGAACCACTTGAACCAAATAGCGTAGCGGAAGCGCCTGCTCCGAAGGAGGCTCCCATATCAGCGCCTTTACCTTGCTGCAGCATGATCAGACCTACAAGGCCAATTGCCACAATAAGGAAAACAACTAAAAGAGCTTCGTACATAATCAACCTGTTCCTTGCGGAGTTGCCGCGTACCAATGCTTCTACCAATAAAGCGGGATTTTTACTGTTTCCCACTGAAGCGGGTGTGAATACTAACCAAAGCGAATGACCTTCGCAAGGGCAATTTAAGCGCATTGTATCAACTGCGGAAAAAAACAGCAAAAGCGTTGTTTTTTGCGGGCCGTAAGGCGGCAACCGCCGCCTTTTTAGTCACTTAAACGCTTAAACGGCTTTTACCGCATCCGCGATACGATGGGCGAATGCCGTAACCTGCGCTTCATCCTCGCCTTCCACCATCACGCGAATCAACGGTTCGGTACCGGATTTACGTAGCAGTACCCGCCCACGATTGCCGAGCGTGGCTTCTACGTCCGCCGTTACCGCTTTCACCGCTTCATTTTCCAGCGGATCGCCGCTACCGGCGGTGTAACGCACGTTAACCAGAATCTGCGGGAACATTTTCATACCGCTGCACAGATCATGCAGACTCATATGATTACGCACCATCGCCGCCAGAACTTGTAGCCCCGCTACAATACCGTCGCCAGTGGTCGTTTTATCCAACAGAATAACGTGACCAGAGTTTTCCGCGCCGATGCGCCAGCCTTTTTCCTGCAATTTTTCCAGCACGTAGCGGTCGCCCACTTTCGCCCGGGCAAACGGAATGCCAAGCTGCTTGAGCGCCAGCTCCAGCCCCATATTGCTCATCAGCGTCCCCACCGCGCCGCCGCGCAGTTGCCCCTGGCGCAGCCCTTCGCGCGCGATGATATACATAATCTGATCGCCATCGACTTTATTGCCTTCATGGTCAACCATGATGACCCGGTCGCCGTCGCCGTCAAGCGCGATGCCGAGGTCCGCCTTCTCCGCCAACACGCGCGCCTGCAACGCGCGCACGTCGGTCGCGCCCACTTCTTCGTTAATGTTGACGCCGTTTGGCTCACAGCCGATGGCGATAACTGTCGCGCCCAGCTCGCGCAGCACATTCGGTGCGATATGGTAGGTAGCGCCGTTGGCGCAATCCACAACCACTTTCAGGCCATTGAGGCTCAGTTCGTTCGGGAAGGTGCCTTTACAGAACTCAATATAGCGTCCGGCGGCATCGACGATGCGGCTCGCTTTCCCCAGCTCGGCGGAGTCTACGCAGGTGATCTCTTTTTCCATTTCGGCTTCTATGGCTTCTTCCACATCGTCAGGCAGTTTCGTACCGTCGATAGAGAAGAATTTAATGCCGTTATCATAGAACGGGTTATGCGAAGCCGAGATAACGATACCCGCCTCCGCGCGGAAAGTCCGCGTCAAATAGGCGACGGCTGGCGTTGGCATAGGTCCGGTAAACGAGGCCGACAGCCCCGCAGCGGCAAGGCCCGCCTCCAGCGCGGACTCCAGCATATAGCCGGAAATACGCGTATCTTTACCGATAATGATTTTACGCGAGCCATGACGCGCCAGCACTTTTCCGGCAGCCCAACCCAGTTTAAGCACGAAATCAGGTGTAATGGGGACATTGCCTACACGTCCGCGAATCCCATCGGTACCGAAATATTTACGATTACTCATAGCGTTTGTTTCCCTTTGCAGACAGAGTGGCTTCTACCACCCGCATCGCCTCTACGGTTTCTTTGACGTCATGGACGCGAATGATCTGCGCGCCCTGCATCGCGGCAATTACCGCGCACGCAAGGCTGCCGTTCAGACGGTCTGATGGTCCCACGTTAAGTAACTGACCAACCATCGTTTTACGTGACATGCCCACCAGCAGCGGCAGGTTAAAATGATGAAACTCACCCAGTCGCGCCAGTAAGGTATAATTGTGAGAGAGATTTTTACCGAAACCGAATCCGGGGTCGAGCAACAATTTCTCTTTTGCGATGCCGGCCTTCTCACAACGTGCTATTTGCTCAATAAAGTAGCGATTCACCTCGGCAAAGACATCGTCATATTTCGGCGCCTCCTGCATGGTTTTGGGGTTGCCCTGCATGTGCATAAGACTGACCGGCAAGCCGGTTTCCGCTGCCGCTTCCAACGCGCCGGGCTCGGAGAGCGAACGGACATCATTGATAATATGCGCGCCCGCCCTTGTCGCTTCACGGATCACCTCGGGTTTAGAGGTATCCACAGAAATCCACACTTCAAAACGTTGCGCGATTGCTTCCAGTACCGGAATAACGCGATCCAGCTCTTCTTCCACGCTCACTTCCGCCGCGCCTGGTCGCGTTGATTCCCCCCCCCACATCAATAATTGTCGCACCGGCATTCACCATTAAATTCGCATGTTTCACCGCCTCAATCAGCGTGTTATGCGCGCCGCCGTCGGAGAACGAATCCGGCGTTACGTTCAGGATACCCATAACATGCGGATGAGTGAGATCGAGCGTGGCGCCCTGAGCGAAGAGTTTCATGGTCAAAATCCCTGTTTTATTTGTGGTGAGTTAAAAAAAGAAAAACCCCGGGGCAAGCCCCAGGGTTTCGGTGAGCGCTAAACATAATGTTGTACAACAAACGTTTATTTATCGCCCAGCTGCTCTGACATCGTGTTGCCCGGGTTCGGCGTGCGTGGTTCATCAACCGGACGCGGCGCCTGAGGCGTACCATTGCTGTCAGAGTTATTGGTGCCGTTTGGATCTTCCCAGCCCGCAGGCGGACGCACTTCACGACGCGCCATCAGGTCATCAATCTGCGGCGCATCGATGGTTTCATATTTCATCAGCGCATCTTTCATCGCGTGCAGAATATCCATATTGTCAGTCAGGATCTGACGAGCGCGATTGTAGTTACGTTCAATCAGCGCTTTCACTTCCTGGTCGATGATACGCGCAGTTTCATCAGACATATGTTTCGCTTTTGCGACGCTACGGCCGAGGAATACTTCGCCCTCTTCTTCCGCATACAGCAACGGACCGAGTTTCTCCGAGAAGCCCCACTGGGTGACCATGTTACGCGCCAGGTTAGTCGCGACTTTAATGTCGTTCGACGCGCCGGTAGAAACATGCTCAACGCCGTAGATAATCTCTTCCGCCAGACGGCCACCGTACAGCGTGCTGATTTGGCTTTCCAGCTTCTGACGGCTGGCGCTGATCGCGTCGCCTTCAGGCAGGAAGAAGGTCACGCCCAGCGCACGACCGCGCGGGATAATCGTCACTTTGTGCACCGGATCGTGTTCCGGCACCAGGCGACCGATAATCGCGTGGCCCGCTTCGTGGTACGCGGTCGACTCTTTCTGCGCTTCCGTCATCACCATGGAGCGACGTTCGGCGCCCATCATGATTTTGTCTTTCGCTTTCTCGAACTCAACCATCGACACAACGCGCTTGTTACCACGAGCCGCAAACAGCGCCGCTTCGTTCACCAGGTTCGCGAGGTCAGCACCGGAGAAGCCCGGCGTACCGCGCGCAATGATCGCCGCATCAATATCCGTCGCTAACGGTACGCGACGCATATGCACCTTCAGAATCTGCTCACGACCGCGAACATCCGGCAGGCCTACCACCACCTGACGGTCAAAACGACCTGGACGCAGCAGCGCCGGGTCCAGAACGTCCGGACGGTTGGTTGCCGCGATAACGATGATACCTTCGTTACCTTCGAAGCCGTCCATCTCAACCAGCATCTGGTTCAACGTCTGCTCACGCTCATCGTGACCACCGCCCAGACCTGCGCCACGCTGGCGGCCTACGGCGTCGATTTCATCGATGAAGATAATGCACGGCGCCGCTTTCTTGGCCTGTTCGAACATGTCACGCACTCGAGACGCGCCGACACCGACGAACATTTCCACAAAGTCAGAACCGGAAATCGTAAAGAATGGCACCTTCGCTTCACCCGCAATGGCTTTTGCCAGCAGGGTTTTACCGGTACCCGGCGGGCCGACCATCAGGACGCCTTTCGGAATTTTACCGCCCAGCTTCTGGAAACGGCTCGGTTCACGCAGGTATTCAACCAGTTCCGCCACTTCTTCTTTCGCTTCGTCACAACCCGCGACGTCAGCAAACGTGGTTTTGATCTGATCTTCCGTCAGCATACGCGCCTTGCTCTTACCGAACGACATGGCGCCTTTGCCACCGCCGCCCTGCATCTGACGCATGAAGAAGATCCAGACGCCGATCAGCAACAGCATCGGGAACCAGGAAATGAAGATAGAAGCCAGCAGGCTTGGCTCTTCAGGTGGTTCGCCAACAACCTTGACGTTTTTAGTCAGCAGGTTATCAAGCAGCTTCGGATCATTAATCGGAATGTAAGTCGTGTAACGGTTACTATCTTTCTTGGTAACGTTGATCTCACGTCCGTTGATACGCGCTTCGCGAACCTGGTCCTGATTGACCTCTTGCAGGAAGGTAGAGTAATCCACCTTACGGCCATTAGACTCGCTGGGCCCAAAGCTCTGGAATACTGACATCAGCACAACGGCAATGACCAGCCAGAGTATTAGGTTTTTCGCCATGTCACTCAAGGGATTAACCTCTTATTACAACTGTGTTAAAAACAGCGTCAGGATACTCTATATCCAGTTTCTTTCAAACCTTACGTCTGAAATCTGCCGGTTATCACTTTCGCCCGGTCGCTACAATGTACACTTCACGCGAACGCGCACGCGAAGAGTCCGGCTTACGAACTTTAACCTTCGTAAACAGGGAGCGAATTTCCCTTAGATACTCATCGAAACCTTCGCCCTGGAACACCTTCACTACAAAACTTCCGCCTGGCGCCAGCACATCGCGGCACATCTCTAACGCCAGCTCCACCAGATACATGGCGCGGGGGATATCCACCGCCGGTGTTCCGCTCATGTTTGGTGCCATATCCGACATGACAACTTGTACTTTACTGTCACCCACGCGTTCCAGTAACGCTTTCATGACAAGTTCATCACGAAAATCGCCCTGAAGAAAGTCCACACCAACGATAGGATCCATAGGTAAAAGATCACAAGCGATGATGCGGCCTTTGCCGCCAATCTGCGTGACCACATACTGTGACCAGCCTCCTGGCGCAGCGCCGAGATCGACTACCGTCATTCCCGGCTTAAAAAGTTTGTCACTTTGCTGTATTTCATCAAGTTTAAACCAGGCACGGGAGCGTAGCCCCTTTTTCTGCGCCTGTTGAACATATTTATCGCTAAAGTGTTCCTGAAGCCAGCGGCTTGAGCTGGCAGAACGCTTTTTACCTGTCATTTAACTTTCCCGTCGGGGCAGTTCATCGTAGCCAATGGCGTAAATTTCTACACGCCTATTTGGCGATATAAGGGAGATGGCGGTAGAATGACCCGTTTTCAATCCCAACGTAAGCAAAAATATACGATGAATCTGAGTACTAAACAAAAACAGCACCTAAAAGGTCTGGCACATCCGCTCAAGCCTGTTGTTATGCTTGGCAATAATGGTTTGACCGAAGGGGTACTGGCCGAGATTGAACAAGCGTTAGAGCACCATGAACTTATCAAGGTGAAAATCGCCTCGGAAGATCGCGAAACAAAAACCTTGATCGTGGACGCTATCGTGCGCGAAACCGGCGCCTGTAACGTACAGGTCATCGGTAAAACGCTGGTGCTGTATCGCCCAACTAAAGAGCGTAAAATCTCGCTGCCGCGTTAAGGATATCCTAAAGTCGAACACAAAATCTGTGTAAAACGAGGGGTTTTCCACGAGCAGGAGAGCAAAATGCCACGCTCTCTCCGTTGATAAAAGGCCGCTATGCGGCCTTTTTCCTTTCTTTACAATACACCAACAATTTGCGTATTGAGTACTACTTAAAGGTATTCCACTTTAAGCACTTCGTATTCCACATCGCCGCCAGGCGTTTTGATCACCACGACGTCATCCTGCTCTTTGCCGATCAGGCCGCGAGCGATTGGCGAGTTTACCGAAATGAGATTTTGCTTAAAATCCGCCTCATCATCGCCAACAATGCGGTAGGTCTGCTCTTCGTCGGTGTCCAGGTTCAGCACCGTGACGGTAGCGCCGAAAATCACGCGGCCATTGTTCGGCATTTTAGTGACATCAATCACCTGCGCATTCGACAGTTTTGCTTCGATATCTTTAATGCGCCCTTCGCAGAAACCCTGCTGTTCGCGTGCAGCATGATACTCCGCGTTTTCTTTTAAATCGCCATGTTCGCGCGCTTCGGCGATAGCGGCGATGATTTCAGGACGGCGCACAGATTTCAGAAAATCCAGCTCTTCGCGCAGTTTTTCGGCTCCGCGTAAGGTCATCGGAATAGCTTGCATTTGTTATACCTCTTGAACATTCCTGTAGGGGGCAATGAACTCTACCCCGGCTGCTAAGCCAGCCCCGGCATATGCCATACCAGGGTCAGAAGCAAAAAAACACCACCCCGGGCGCGCAGTCCCAGGTCAGCTACAATTTCCTCTTTGATAACCATTTTACCCTGGAGTTCCCTATGGGTCATCGTTTACTTTTTAGGGCGTTGCGCCGTAGTATGACGGCTTGTTTCCAGGGTGTTAGCGCGAGATTATGCGATTTTCCAGATTTATCATCGGATTGACCACCAGTATAGCGTTCAGCGTTCAGGCCGCGAATATTGACGAATACATCAAACAGCTTCCGGCCGGCGCCAACCTCGCGCTGATGGTGCAAAAGATTGGCGCGCCCGCGCCGGCTATTGATTATCATAGTCAGCAGATGGCGCTTCCCGCCAGTACCCAAAAGGTGATTACCGCGCTGGCGGCGCTGATTCAACTCGGCCCGGATTTCCGTTTTACGACCACGCTGGAGACTAAAGGCAACGTCGATAACGGCATCCTGAAAGGTGACGTAATTGCGCGCTTTGGTGGCGATCCAACGCTAAAACGTCAGGATATTCGCAATATGGTCGCGACGCTGAAAAAGTCCGGCGTCACGCAAATCGACGGCAATGTGCTTATCGACACGTCGATTTTCGCCAGCCACGATAAAGCGCCAGGCTGGCCGTGGAACGACCTGACGCAGTGTTTCAGCGCGCCTCCCGCCGCCGCCATTGTTGACCGCAACTGTTTTTCTGTGTCGCTTTATAGCGCGCAAAAACCAAACGATTTAGCCTTTATTCGCGTGGCTTCTTATTATCCGGTAACGATGTTCAGCCAGGTACGGACTCTACCGCGCGGTTCGGCAGACGCGCAGTATTGCGAGCTGGATGTTGTGCCTGGCGATTTGAACCGTTATACGCTTACCGGCTGTTTACCACAGCGCGCCGACCCGCTGCCGCTGGCCTTTGCTATTCAGGACGGCGCCAGCTACGCGGGCGCGATCCTCAAGCAGGAACTGAAAGAGGCCGGGATAACTTACCGCGGCACGCTGCTGCGCCAGACGCAGGTTAACGAGCCCGGAACGATCGTCGCCAGTAAACAGTCGGCGCCACTGCACGATCTGCTTAAGATTATGCTGAAAAAGTCAGACAACATGATCGCCGATACTGTTTTTCGGATGATTGGTCATGTCAGGTTTAACGTGCCTGGCACCTGGCGGGCGGGATCGGATGCCGTTCGCCAGATCCTACGCCAACAGGCGGGAATTGATATCGGCAATACCATTATTGCCGACGGTTCCGGTCTTTCTCGCCATAATCTGATCGCTCCCGCCACGATGATGCAGGTGCTGCAATATATCGCCCAACACGATAACGAGCTGAACTTTATCTCTATGCTGCCGCTGGCGGGCTATGATGGTTCATTACAATACCGCGCCGGGCTGCATCAGGCGGGCGTAGACGGTAAGGTTTCGGCGAAAACCGGATCACTGCAGGGCGTGTATAATCTGGCGGGCTTTATTACCACCGCAAGCGGACAACGGATGGCATTTGTACAGTATTTGTCCGGCTACGCGGTTCCACCTGCCGATCAGCGTAATCGCCGAATCCCGCTGGTACGCTTCGAGAGTCGGTTGTATAAGGATATTTATCAGACTAACTGAGTGCATTATTGCCGGATGGCGGCGCTAACGCGTCTTATCCGGCCTACAACGAACATAATAAAATGGGCCGCAAATGCGGCCCGTTGGCTTTTGTAGGCCGGATAAGCTTTAGCGCCATCCGGCTACGAGATTAACGTTTGTAGATGAATTAGACGCCTTCTTCGTCGTCTTCATCCCAGTCGTCATCCCAGTCATCGTCTGCGTCTTCTTCCACTTCAACCAACTGCTGGCGATGATAATCGTCCCACATGAACTCGACTTTTTCCGGCTGTTTTGCTTCTTCAGCCTGCGCGATCGGATTCTCGATGATAAAGGTCATCACATCCCAGCAGAGATCTTTCACCCCTAGCTGACTGGCGGCGGAAATCAGATAGTATTTCCCTTCCCAGCCCAACGCTTCGGCGATCGCTTTCGCTTTCTCTTCCGCTTCGGTTTTATCCATCAGATCGATCTTGTTGAACACTAACCAGCGCGGTTTAGCCGCCAGATCCTGGCTGTATTTTTCCAGTTCGCCAATAATGATACGGGCGTTTTCCACCGGATCGGAACCGTCGATCGGATCGATATCAATGAGGTGCAGCAGTACGCGGCAACGTTCGAGGTGCTTCAGGAAGCGAATCCCCAGGCCCGCGCCTTCCGCCGCGCCTTCGATCAACCCCGGAATGTCGGCCACCACAAAACTCTTTTCGCTGTCCATACGTACCACGCCCAGGCTCGGCACCAGCGTGGTAAACGGATAGTCCGCGACTTTCGGTTTTGCTGCCGATACCGCGCGAATGAACGTTGATTTACCGGCGTTTGGCATCCCCAGCATCCCGACATCCGCCAGCAGCATCAGTTCCAGCAGCAGGTCGCGCTTATCGCCCGGCGTACCATTGGTTTTCTGGCGCGGCGTACGGTTAACCGAGGATTTAAAACGGGTATTGCCTAGCCCATGCCAGCCGCCCTTCGCGACCAACAGACGCTGACCGTGTTTGGTCATGTCGCCCATCGTTTCACCGGTTCCCTGGTCGATAACGCGCGTACCGACCGGCACTTTGATGGTCACGTCTTTACCGCGTTTACCGGTACAGTCGCGGCTCGCGCCATTCTGACCACGTTCAGCGCGGAACGATTTTTCAAAGCGGTAATCGATCAGCGTATTCAGGTTTTCATCGGCTTCCATCCAGACGTCGCCGCCGTCGCCGCCATCACCGCCGTCCGGGCCGCCTTTCGGGATATATTTTTCGCGGCGAAAGCTCACACAGCCATTACCGCCATCGCCTGCAACGACCAGAATCGATGCTTCATCAACAAACTTCATTTTATTCTCCGTAAATCATTCGCCTGAGCGGGGTTGCGAAACCACCGTTTCATGCTTGCGTAAACCGCCCCAAATACGATGACCAATGGCGGAATACATCGCGCCCGCAACCACGACAAACGCACCGAGATAACCTAAAAGGTTTAACATCGGTCTGGCGAAGAAATCGGGCCAGGCCATAGATAAAAGATCTGAAAACAGCAGGGTAAATAGCGGTGTAAGCGTGATTATCGCGCTCACCTGCGCCGCCTGCCAACGCGCCATCGCTTCCGCCAGGGCGCCATATCCTACCAGCGTATTTAGCCCGCAGAAAATCAAACAGGCGAGCTGCCAGTCGCTCAGTTGCGCTATCACCATCGGTTTTGCCAGCGGCAAGAGCGCTATCGTACATAAAGTGTACAGTAAAAACAGGATCTGCTGCGAGGCCAGACGTCGCAATAATACTTTTTGCGCCACGCCATAGCTCACCCACACCATCGCCGCACCTACGCCAAAAATAACGCCCCAGGTGTAGTCGGTCAGTCGGGTAAAAATCTCGATCAGACTGGTGTTAAAAAACATCACCAGCCCGCTCAATAACATCAGCGCGCCAATCACCTGCGTACCGCGCATCTTTTCTTTCAGAATAAAGACGCTGGCGACCATCATGCCAACCGGCGAGAGCTGGCCGATAACCTGCGACGCGGTTGGGCTTAAATATTGCAGGGAAGAACTGAACAAAATGAAATTACCGAACAGTCCGCAGGTCGCTATCGCCAATAACACCAACCAACGCGGCTTACGAAAAATACGCAGCGGCGGCAGCTTTCTTTTTACTGCCAGTATCGCCCCGAGGCCAATGCTGGCCATTAAGAAGCGGTAGAAGACAATGGTTGAAGGCTCCATCACCTCCAGCACTTGCTTCATTGCTATTGGCAACGCTCCCCAGCACATCGCGGTAGTGAGCGCTAAAAGAATGCCAATGCCTGCCTGCTGCTTCATGCCGTGTTCCCTGCAAAGACCCGTTAACGGCATTCGCACAGCCACACGGGTATATTTTAGTCGGCCATCGAATGTAAAAAGCCCCGCAACAGGTGCGGGGCTTTCATCCGTTACCGGACCACAAAAAACTTACTCAGCAACGATGCTGATGTATTTACGGTTTTTCGGGCCTTTAACTTCGAATTTCACTTTACCGTCTGCTTTAGCAAACAGAGTGTGGTCACGACCGCAACCAACGTTGGTGCCAGCGTGGAATTTAGTACCACGTTGACGAACGATGATGCTGCCTGCCAGAACTGCTTCACCGCCAAAGCGTTTTACGCCCAGACGTTTAGCTTCAGAATCGCGACCGTTACGAGTCGAGCCGCCAGCCTTTTTATGTGCCATTTAATCTGCTCCCCTAATCTTAAGCGCTGATGCCGGTAATTTTCACATCAGTGAACCACTGACGATGGCCCTGCTGCTTACGGTAGTGTTTACGGCGACGAAACTTAACGATTTTAACTTTCTCGCCACGACCGTGGGCAACAACTTCAGCTTTGATTACGCCGCCATCAACGAAAGGAACGCCGATTTTGACTTCTTCACCGTTTGCGATCATCAGAACTTCAGCGAACTCGATAGTTTCGCCAGTTGCGATGTCCAGCTTTTCCAGGCGAACGGTCTGACCTTCGCTTACTCGGTGTTGTTTACCACCACTTTGGAAAACCGCGTACATAAAAAACTCCGCTTCCGCGCACACCTTTCAATGATTCAGAGCGCGCTATAAATATTCACAATAGGGCGCGAATATTACGCAAATTGCACGGCTTTGACAAGTGCTACCATCAATACATGAAGAAAAAAAACACAACGCATACGGTAACGTTTATCTGCGGCGTTTTTTCAGTACAATCAGGGTATATTTCTAACCATAAACCCTACGTTACCTCATTCAGACATGGGATAATCGGGGCGATAAGCCCGGCTTTTGCGATGAATTTAGAAAAAATCAACGAGTTAACCGCGCAAGATATGGCGGGTGTCAATGCGACAATCCTTGAACAGCTTAATTCCGACGTTCAACTGATTAATCAGCTAGGATATTACATTATTAGCGGCGGCGGAAAACGCATTCGTCCGATGATTGCCGTTCTTGCCGCACGCGCGGTGGGTTATCAGGGTAACGCGCACGTGACTATCGCCGCTCTGATCGAGTTTATCCACACGGCGACGCTGCTACATGATGATGTGGTGGATGAATCTGATATGCGTCGCGGCAAAGCGACGGCAAATGCCGCTTTCGGTAATGCCGCCAGCGTGTTGGTCGGCGACTTTATCTATACCCGCGCCTTCCAGATGATGACCAGCCTCGGCTCGTTAAAAGTGCTGGAAGTGATGTCGGAAGCGGTCAACGTGATTGCAGAAGGTGAAGTGCTGCAATTGATGAACGTGAATGACCCGGACATTACCGAAGAAAATTACATGCGGGTGATTTACAGTAAAACGGCCCGTCTGTTCGAAGCCGCCGCCCAGTGCTCCGGTATTCTTGCCGGTTGTACGCCTGAGCAAGAGAAAGGGTTGCAGGACTATGGCCGCTACCTTGGTACGGCTTTCCAGCTCATTGACGATCTGCTGGATTACAGTGCCGACGGCGAGCATCTCGGTAAAAATGTGGGTGATGACCTCAATGAGGGCAAACCTACCTTACCGTTGCTTCACGCCATGCGCCACGGTACGCCAGAACAGTCAGCGATGATCCGTACCGCTATTGAACAAGGCAATGGCCGTCATCTTCTGGAACCGGTTCTGGAAGCGATGACCACCTGCGGTTCGCTGGAATGGACGCGTCAGCGAGCGGAAGAAGAAGCCGACAAAGCGATATCCGCGTTGCAGATATTGCCGGATACCCCATGGTGTGAGGCGCTAATCGGTCTCGCACACATCGCGGTGCAGCGCGATCGTTAATGCCGTTCTCTTATCCCGCGTACTGCGCGGGATACCCCATTAAGTTCTAATAAACTCCAGATACCCTATCGCCTGTTTTTCACATACTCATCCAGGACTTCCCCTGGCATATTCTGAATATTGCCGCCACTTACATGAACTTTTTAGAACATTCCTTCACGAAGCGTTATAGTATCGAACGTCGTCGGGTTGTTAAAACCGTAAGTGATTAACCTAAGGAGTGATGGATGTATGGAAAGCAAGCTTATTGACTGGCATCCGGCCGATATCATTGCCGGACTACGTAAAAAAGGGACTTCAATGGCCGCTGAGTCACGTCGGAATGGATTGAGTTCATCCACGCTGGCCAATGCATTAACGCGCCCGTGGCCGAAAGGAGAGTTGATTATCGCGAAAGCATTGGGAACGGAATCCTGGGTTATTTGGCCATCGCGTTATCACGATCCGCGCACGCATGAGTTTATCGACAGAACGCGGCTTATGAGAGCGCGTAATAAAGACAAACAGAATGTAGAGTAAGCGCCTGTAAAATACCCCCCGCAATCGCGTTCGCGGGGGTTATTCAGCGTACAGAAGGTTATTCGCCTTTCACGCGTTCAATATTCGCGCCTAGCGCGCGCAGTTTGTCTTCGATGCGCTCATAACCGCGATCGATGTGATAAATGCGATCCACAATCGTCGTGCCTTCCGCAATACAGCCCGCCAGCACCAGGCTCGCAGATGCCCGCAGATCTGTCGCCATAACCTGGGCGCCAGAGAGCGTTTCTATGCCATGGCATATGACGGTATTGCTTTCAATTTCCGCACGCGCGCCCATGCGGCTGAGTTCAGGCACGTGCATAAAACGGTTTTCAAAGACAGTTTCAGTGATAAAGCCCGTCCCTTCCGCCACCAGGTTCAGCAACGTGAACTGCGCCTGCATATCGGTCGGGAATGCCGGGTGCGGCGCGGTACGGACATTGACCGCCTTCGGTCGTTTGCCGTGCATGTCCAGACTAATCCAGTCCTCGCCCACTTCGATATCCGCGCCAGCATCGCGCAGTTTCGCCAGTACTGCGTCCAGAGTGTCCGGTTGCGCGTTACGGCAGAGGATTTTGCCGCGAGAGATCGCTGCCGCCACCAGGAAAGTCCCCGTTTCGATACGATCCGGCAGCACACGATAAACGCCGCCGCCCAGACGCTCTACGCCCTCGATCGTAATACGATCGGTGCCCTGCCCGGCGATCTTCGCCCCCAGCGTAACCAGGAAGTTAGCGGTGTCGACAATTTCCGGCTCGCGCGCGGCGTTTTCAATGATGGTCGTCCCTTCCGCCAGCGTGGCGGCGCACATAATGGTGACGGTCGCGCCGACGCTGACCTTATCCATCACGATATGCGCCCCTTTAAGACGTCCTTCTACGGAGGCCTTTACGTAGCCCTCTTCCAGCTTGATGGTCGCACCCAGTTGTTCCAGACCGGTAATATGCAAATCAACCGGACGCGCGCCGATAGTACAGCCCCCCGGCAGAGAGACTTGTCCCTGACCAAAACGGGCAACTAGCGGCCCCAGCGCCCATATCGAGGCGCGCATGGTCTTAACCAGATCATAAGGCGCGCAGAACACGTTCACCTGGCTGGCGTCAATGTGTACCGATCCATTGCGTTCCACTTTCGCGCCTAATTGGCTCAGGAGCTTCATCGACGTATCCACGTCTTTCAGTTTTGGAACGTTTTGGATCTCTACCGGTTCTTCTGCCAGCAGAGCGGCGAACAGGATCGGCAGCGCGGCGTTTTTGGCGCCGGAAATTGTGACTTCGCCCTGGAGCGTCGTTGGCCCCTGTACACGAAATTTATCCATTATTGTATTCTCAGTTAAGCATTCATCTCCGCTACCGGCAGGTTACCCGTAGCTTAAAATCCGTTAAGTTTACGATCGCGCGCCCATTCCGCCGGGGTATATGCTTTGATCGATACGGCATGGATACGGTTGTCCGCAATGTACTCCATTAGCGGCCCATAGACCGTTTGCTGTTTCTTGACCCGGCTCATGCCGTCAAACATCTCGCCCACGGCAATAACCTGAAAGTGACTGCCATCGCCGGAGACGTGGACTTCCTGGAGGGAGAGGGCATTCATCAGCACACTCTGAATTTCATGATTTTCCATGGGTTCTTTATTCGTCAAATAGTGAAAACAGCCCAACATCTTAGAGCAAAGTCGCGCCGTCTTAAATAAGCAAAAGATTACGCTGATAAATCAGCGCGGTAAAAGTGCCGGATGGTGCTGCTAACGCAACTTATCCGGCCTACGGGGATCATGCGAAGTGTAGGCCGGATAAACCATCCGGCATTCATTACATACGGGGAAGTACGTCTTCGGGCAAGTTATATAATTGCGCCAGCGCGTAAACCTTGTCGTTAACGCCAGACAGCGACACGGCATTGCCCTGCTTTTTTGCCTGGTTCACAAGGTGCGCCAACAGCGCCAGTCCCCCCGTATCCACCCTGGAGATCTGGCTCAGGTCGATACGGGTAACGCCAGTCATCGCTTCTACGCGCGCGTCCCATAGCGGCGCCAACACGTCCTGATCCAGCTCTCCCGCCAGCACCAGAGTGTCCGCCTCACGCGTCCAGGTGAGTTGCGGCGTCATTACTGTTTCTCGTCCAAAGTAATTTTCTGTTGAGAGATAGATTTCAGTTGTGCGGTCAGGCCGTCGATGCCTTTAGTACGCAGCAGATCGCTCCACTCATTTTGCTTGGTGGTGATCATGCTGACGCCTTCCGCAATCATGTCATACGCCTGCCAGTTGCCGGTCTGAGTGTTTTTGCGCCACTGGAAATCCAGGCGTACCGGCGGACGACCGTTGGGATCGATAATCGTTACACGGATAGGCACAATGGTCGCATCGCCCAGCGGTTGCTCAGGCGCTATCTGGTAAGTCTGACCGTGGTACATCGCCAGCGCCTGACCGTATGCCTGTTTCAGGTATTCGCGAAACGCGGCAAAATAGGCTTCACGCTGCGCCGGGGTCGCCTCTTTGTAGTAGCGGCCCAACACCAGCGCGCCGGCATATTTTACCTGCACGTACGGCAGAAGTTCCTGATCAACAACGTCTCGCAGGTAATCCGGATTGGCACGAATTTTCGGCTGTTCGTTTTTCAGGCGATCAAACGTTTTCTGCGCCGCCTCGTTCATCAGTTTATAAGGATTGCTCTGATCCGCTGCCGTTGCTGCGCTTAATGGCGCAATGACCAGCAGGGCCACCATCATCAGTCGTTTAAACATGCCTCAATTCTCCTGAGATTATTTCGTTTCGCCCGCGGGCGTTGTGGCTTCAGTATGGCCTTCCGTTGCGGCTGGCGCATCGCCAGAATTCTTATTGTCGTCGCCTTTGCTGTTATAAAGGAACTGGCCAATCATATCTTCCAGCACCATTGCAGACTTGGTGTCCTGAATCGTACTCCCATCTTTGAGGATAGACGTTCCCAGCTCAGGATCTTCAAAACCGACGTTTAATGCCAGATATTGCTCCCCCAGCAGCCCGGAAGTACGAATACTCAACGAGCTGGTATCGGGAATATGGTTATAACGCTCTTCGATGTCGAGCGTTACGCGCGGCAGGTATGTTTTCGGATCAAGCGAGATATCTTCAACCCGCCCGACAACCACCCCGCCGATGCGTACCGGGGAACGCACTTTCAGACCGCCGATGTTATCGAAGGTCGCATAAACCTTATAGGTCGGCTCCGTGCGCATAGAGGTCACATTTGCCGCCTTCAGGCAAACAAACAGCGCCGCCAGCAACGCTACCAGCAAAAAAACGCCTACCCAAATTTCATTTTTTTTCGTTTGCATGAACTCAATTCCCAAACATCAGTGCGGTCAGCACAAAATCCAGCCCCAGAACGGCCAACGATGCGTGAACCACGGTACGCGTCGTTGCCCGGCTAATCCCGGCAGAAGTTGGTATTGCGTCATAACCGTTGAATAACGCAATCCATGTTACCGTAATGGCGAACACCACGCTCTTTATCAGACAGTTCACCAGGTCCATACGCCAGTCGACGGCATTCTGCATCGCGGACCAGAAGAACCCGGCGTCGATTCCTTTCCAGCTTACGCCGACCAGCGAGCCGCCCCAGATACCGACCGCCACAAAGATAATGGTCAGTAGCGGCAACGAAATCACGCCCGCCCAAAAGCGCGGCGAAATCACCCGGCGCAATGGATCGACCGCCATCATCTCCATACTGGAGAGCTGCTCCGTCGCCCGCATCAGGCCGATTTCCGCCGTCAACGCCGACCCGGCCCGCCCGGCAAACAGCAACGCCGCGACCACCGGCCCCAGCTCGCGCAGCAGCGAAAGCGCCACTAACATGCCAAGACTGGTCTCCGCGCTGTAAGTGGTCAGAACCAGATAGCCTTGCAGCCCCAGCACCATACCGATGAATACGCCGGAGACAATAATGATAAGCATCGACAAGACGCCCACATTATAAAGCTGGCGCACCAGCAGCGGCGCATGTTTGCGAAACTCCGGCTTACCGATAATCGCATTGAATAACATTAACCCGGCGCGCCCGAACGTCCTGACGGTTTTGATCCCGCTGTGTCCGAGTGCTGCCAGCGCATTTAACAGCATGAGTGGCTTAACTCCCTGTATCGAGTAAATCAAGGTGATAGTCGCCCGCCGGATAGCGGAACGGAACCGGCCCGTCGGCAATGCCGTCAAGGAACTGACGCACGCGCGGGTCCGTATTCTCCTGCAACGCCTGAGCGCTACCGTGAGCGACGATTTTTTTGTCCGCCATGATCCAGGCGTGATCAGCAATACTGAGCACCTCTGGCACATCATGCGAGACCACCACGCAGGTCACGCCCAGCGCGCTGTTCAATTCTGAAATCAGCTTCACCAGAACGCCCATGGTAATCGGGTCCTGGCCGACAAACGGCTCATCGAACATGATGAGATCCGGTTCCAGAGCGATGGCGCGCGCCAACGCGGCGCGGCGCGCCATCCCACCGGAGAGCTCGGAAGGCATCAGTTTTGCCGCGCCGCGCAGCCCGACAGCTTCCAGTTTCATCATCACGACGCTTTTTAGCAGCGGCGCGGGTAAATTGGTGTGCTCCCGTAGCGGATAGGCCACATTGTCAAACACGTTCATGTCGGTAAACAGCGCTCCCGACTGAAACAGCATACTCATACGTTTGCGGACGGTGTAGAGCCGCGAACGGGACATGGCCGGCACATTCTCGCCATCAAATAAGATCTCGCCCTTATCCGGCGGGATCTGTCCGCCAATCAGGCGCAACAGCGTGGTTTTACCGATGCCCGACGGCCCCATGATCGCCGTGATCTTCCCGCGCGGCACCGTCAGGGAAATATTATCGAAAATGCAGCGTTCGCCACGGGAAAAGCTGACGTCGCGCATATCGACTAAATTGGCCGCAGACTGACCCATTGATTCATCCTTCGTATTGCCTTGTTGAGGTAACCATGGCGCTGAATTTAACCATGGGTTCGACATAATTACAGAATATTAACTGACAGGGTTAGCGAAAGCTGGCATTCGTTTTACTTTTTAGCCGCATAAAGTCAAAATTAGGACTTCGTTACGGCTTCCAGATATCCCTTCCAGGGGACCGGCGAGTATACCTGAAGAAAGGACTTTAGATGCTTTTAGCGATGGCGCTACTCATAATTGGTTTGCTTCTGGTGGCCTACGGCGCCGATCGTCTGGTGTTTGCGGCCTCTATTTTATGCCGTACATTCGGTATTCCCCCGCTGATCATCGGGATGACGGTCGTGAGTATCGGCACCTCGCTGCCGGAAATTATTGTGTCGGTCGCCGCATCGCTACACGGTCAGCTCGATTTGGCCGTCGGCGCGGCGCTCGGTTCTAACATCACCAATATTTTGCTGATCTTAGGGCTGGCGGCGCTGGTTCGTCCATTTACCGTGCATTCCGATGTTTTACGTCGCGAATTGCCATTAATGTTATTTGTTAGCGTGGTAGCCGGTTCCGTACTGCATGACGGACAGTTAAGCCGCAGTGATGGTATCTTTCTCCTGCTTCTGGCTGTGCTATGGCTGTTATTCATTGTTAAAATCGCGCGTCTGGCCGAACGCCAGGGGAATGACAGCCTCACCCGCGAACAACTGGCGGAGCTGCCGCGCGAAGGCGGGCTCCCCGTCGCGTTCTTATGGCTGGGCATTGCGCTGGTCATCATGCCGATGGCGACGCGCATGGTAATCGATAACGCTACGGTGCTGGAGAACTATTTCGCCATGAGTGAATTAACGCTCGGTCTGACAGTCATCGCCGTCGGCACCAGTCTGCCAGAACTGGCGACGGCGATTGCCGGCGTGCGAAAAGGCGAAAATGATATTGCCGTTGGTAATCTCATTGGCGCCAATATTTTTAATCTCGCCATCGTGCTGGGACTGCCTGCGCTGATCGCGCCGGGGGAGATCAACCCGCTGGCATTTGGGCGTGATTATAGCGTTATGTTGCTGGTTAGCGTGGTTTTCGCTTTACTTTGCTGGCGGCATCCGCGTCAGATTGGTCGGGGCGCAGGTATACTGCTGACCGGCGGGTTTATCGTATGGCTGGCGATGCTCTATTGGCTATCGCCACTTCTTGTTGGATAACTGGAAACGGATTATGTCGCATTTAGCGTTGCAACCGGGGTTTGACTTTCAGCAGGCAGGCAAAGAGGTCCTGGAAATTGAACGTGAAGGCCTGGCGGAGCTTGATCAATATATCAACCAGCATTTCACGCTGGCCTGTGAAAAAATGTTCAACTGCACCGGAAAAGTGGTGGTCATGGGGATGGGAAAATCCGGTCATATCGGACGGAAAATGGCCGCCACGTTCGCCAGTACCGGCACCTCTTCCTTTTTTGTACATCCAAGCGAAGCCGCGCACGGCGATTTGGGGATGGTTACGCCGCAGGATGTGGTTATCGCTATCTCCAACTCCGGCGAATCCAGCGAGATCGCGGCGCTAATACCGGTACTTAAACGTCTGCACGTGCCGTTAATTTGCATTACCGGGCGACCGGAAAGCAGCATGGCGCGTGCGGCAGATGTGCATCTGTGTGTTAAAGTGCCCAAAGAAGCGTGTCCGTTAGGACTGGCGCCTACCAGTAGTACCACCGCAACGCTGGTGATGGGCGACGCGCTCGCTGTGGCGTTGTTAAAAGCGCGCGGCTTTACCGCCGAGGATTTCGCTCTGTCGCATCCTGGCGGCGCGCTGGGACGTAAGCTACTGCTGCGCGTAAGCGATATTATGCATACTGGCGATGAGATCCCGCATGTTAATAAACATGCCACCCTGCGTGATGCGCTGTTAGAAATTACGCGTAAAAATCTCGGTATGACCGTCATTTGCGATGAATCCATGAAGATCGACGGTATCTTCACCGACGGCGATTTACGTCG
The DNA here is from genome assembly GCF_050574145.1 of Salmonella sp. GDC200615. Taxonomy (NCBI): domain Bacteria; kingdom Pseudomonadati; phylum Pseudomonadota; class Gammaproteobacteria; order Enterobacterales; family Enterobacteriaceae; genus Salmonella; species Salmonella sp. GDC200615. The sequence goes on from NZ_CP192247.1 coordinate 4,219,061, forward strand.
CGTATTCGATATGGGCGGCGATATGCGCCAGTTGGGGATCGCCGAGGTGATGACGCCAGGGGGCATTCGCGTGCGTCCCGGTATTCTCGCTGTCGATGCGCTGAATTTAATGCAGTCCCGCCATATCACCTCCGTACTGGTTGCTGATGGCGACCAGTTACTCGGTGTGTTACATATGCATGATCTCCTGCGTGCAGGCGTCGTGTAGAAACTCAAGGATAATTAACGATGAGTAAAGCAGGTGCGTCGCTTGCGACCTGTTATGGCCCCATCAGCACCCATGTCATGACCAAAGCGGAGAATATCCGCCTGCTCATCCTGGACGTGGATGGCGTATTGTCTGACGGCCTGATTTATATGGGCAATAACGGCGAAGAGCTGAAGGCTTTCAACGTTCGTGACGGCTATGGTATTCGCTGTGCTTTGACCTCCAATATCGAGGTTGCCATTATTACCGGACGAAAGGCTAAACTTGTAGAAGATCGCTGCGCCACGCTGGGGATTGTCCATCTTTATCAGGGACAGTCGAATAAGCTGATCGCCTTTAGCGATCTGCTGGAAAAACTGGTCATTGCGCCGGAAAATGTTGCCTATGTCGGCGATGATCTGATTGACTGGCCAGTGATGGAAAAAGTGGGGTTAAGCGTTGCCGTTGCGGATGCGCATCCGCTGCTGATCCCCCGCGCTGACTATGTGACGCACATTGCCGGCGGGCGCGGCGCGGTACGTGAGGTGTGCGACTTGTTGCTGCTGGCGCAGGGCAAGCTGGATGAGGCCAAAGGGCAATCGATATGAGTAAAACCAGACGTTGGGTTATCATTCTACTGTCGCTGGCCATTCTGGTACTGATTGGTATCAATCTGGCGGATAAAGACGATCCTGCTGCCGTGATGGTCAACAGCAACGATCCCACGTATAAAAGCGAGCATACGGATACCGTCGTGTACAGTCCGGAAGGCGCGTTGAGCTATCGTCTGATCGCGCAGCACGTTGAATATTTTTCCGATCAGGCGGTCTCATGGTTTACGCAACCGGTATTAACCACCTTTGATAAGGATAAGGTGCCGACATGGTCGATCAAGGCCGATAAAGCCAAATTGACTAACGATCGGATGCTCTATCTGTATGGTCATGTTGAAGTCAACGCCCTGGTGCCTGACGCTCAATTACGCAGAATTACCACCGATAACGCGCAGATTAATCTGGTGACGCAGGATGTTACCTCGAACGATCTGGTGACGTTATACGGCACAACATTTAACTCCAGCGGACTGAAAATGCGCGGTAACTTACGCAGCAAGAACGCCGAGCTGATTGAAAAGGTTAGAACCTCTTATGAAATTCAAAACAAACAAACTCAGCCTTAATCTTATGCTTGCCGGCTCGCTGCTGGCCGCCAGCATTCCGGCTTTCGCCGTCACGGGCGATACCGAACAGCCTATTCATATTGACTCGGATCAACAGTCGCTGGATATGCAAGGCAACGTCGTGACCTTTACGGGCAACGTGGTGATGACCCAAGGCACGATTAAGATCAACGCCGATAAAGTCGTGGTTACCCGCCCTGGCGGCGAACAGGGGAAAGAGGTGATCGACGGTTACGGCAATCCGGCCACCTTCTACCAGATGCAGGACAACGGTAAGCCGGTGAAAGGCCACGCTTCCCATATGCATTACGAGCTGGCGAAAGATTTTGTGGTGCTGACCGGCAACGCTTATCTGGAGCAGCTTGACAGCAACATTACCGGCGACAAAATCACCTACCTGGTGAAAGAGCAGAAAATGCAGGCCTTCAGCGAGAAAGGCAAACGCGTCACCACCGTTCTGGTGCCGTCGCAGTTGCAAGACAAAAACAAAGGCCAGACTCCGGCGCAAAAGAAGAGTAACTAATTCGTTATGGCAACATTAACTGCAAAGAATCTGGCGAAGGCCTATAAAGGCCGTCGCGTAGTGGAAGATGTCAGTCTGACCGTTAACTCCGGGGAGATTGTCGGGCTGCTCGGTCCAAACGGCGCGGGTAAAACCACCACCTTTTATATGGTCGTCGGTATCGTGCCGCGTGACGCAGGCAATATCATCATCGATGATGAAGATATCAGTCTGCTGCCGCTGCACGCGCGCGCGCGCCGCGGTATCGGCTATTTGCCGCAGGAAGCTTCTATTTTCCGCCGTCTCAGCGTATTTGATAACCTGATGGCGGTACTGCAAATTCGTGACGATTTGACCGCAGAACAGCGAGAAGACCGCGCCAACGAGCTGATGGAAGAGTTTCATATCGAGCATCTGCGCGACAGCATGGGACAGGCGCTGTCCGGTGGTGAACGCCGTCGTGTAGAAATAGCCCGCGCGTTGGCCGCTAATCCCAAATTTATCCTGCTGGATGAACCCTTTGCCGGCGTTGACCCGATTTCCGTTATCGACATCAAACGCATTATCGAGCATCTGCGCGATAGCGGGCTCGGCGTGCTGATCACCGACCATAACGTCCGTGAGACGCTGGCAGTCTGTGAACGCGCCTATATCGTGAGCCAGGGCCACCTTATTGCCCACGGTACGCCGACAGAAATCCTGCAAGACGAACACGTTAAGCGTGTATATCTTGGGGAAGACTTCAGACTCTGATAGGGTAGAGGGCTATGCTGCTCTAGCGGGAGAAAACGACTCTGAATATGAAGCAAGGTTTGCAACTCAGGCTTAGCCAACAACTGGCAATGACGCCTCAGCTACAACAGGCCATCCGTCTGTTGCAGTTGTCTACGCTGGAACTTCAGCAGGAACTCCAGCAAGCGCTGGAAAATAACCCGCTGCTTGAGCAAACCGATCTTCATGACGAAATCGACACTCAGCAACCTCAGGATAACGATCCTCTCGATACCGCCGACGCGCTCGAACAAAAAGAGATGCCGGAAGAGCTGCCGCTTGACGCCAGTTGGGATGAAATTTACACCGCCGGGACGCCGTCCGGCCCCAGCGGCGATTATATCGACGATGAGCTGCCCGTCTATCAGGGTGAAACGACGCAGTCGTTGCAGGATTATCTGATGTGGCAGGTTGAGCTAACGCCCTTCTCGGACACCGATCGCGCTATTGCGACATCCATTGTCGATGCGGTAGATGATACCGGCTATCTCACCGTATCCCTGGACGAAATTCGCGAAAGCATGGGCGATGTAGAGGTGGATCTCGATGAGGTCGAAGCCGTCCTGAAGCGTATTCAGCGTTTTGATCCGGTAGGCGTCGCGGCAAAAGATCTTCGCGACTGTCTGCTGATCCAGCTTTCACAATTCGACAAATCCACGCCGTGGCTGGAAGAGGCGCGGCTCATTATCTGCGATCATCTTGATCTGCTGGCCAACCACGATTTCCGCACGTTGATGCGCGTTACCCGACTAAAAGAAGAGGTGCTGAAAGAGGCGGTAAACCTGATTCAGTCGCTCGATCCCAGACCCGGTCAATCGATCCAGACCGGCGAGCCGGAGTACGTTATCCCGGATGTGCTGGTACGCAAGCATAACGGTCGCTGGACGGTGGAGCTTAATAGCGACAGTATTCCCCGTTTACAGATTAACCAGCACTATGCCGCCATGTGCAATAGCGCGCGCAACGATGCCGACAGCCAGTTCATCCGCAGTAATTTACAGGATGCGAAATGGCTGATAAAAAGCCTTGAAAGCCGCAACGACACGCTGCTGCGCGTCAGTCGCTGCATCGTCGAGCAACAGCAAGCCTTTTTTGAACAGGGCGAAGAATATATGAAACCGATGGTACTGGCGGATATCGCCCAGGCCGTCGAGATGCACGAATCCACTATATCCCGCGTGACCACGCAGAAGTATTTGCACAGCCTGCGCGGTATTTTTGAACTCAAATATTTCTTTTCCAGCCACGTCAATACCGAAGGCGGAGGCGAAGCCTCTTCCACCGCTATTCGCGCGCTGGTGAAGAAGTTAATTGCGGCGGAAAACCCCGCGAAACCGCTGAGCGACAGCAAGTTAACCTCTCTGCTGTCAGAACAAGGTATCATGGTGGCGCGCCGCACTGTTGCGAAGTACCGAGAGTCTTTATCCATTCCGCCGTCAAACCAACGCAAACAGCTGGTTTGACCCAACCGATAAGGAAGACACTATGCAGCTCAATATCACCGGACATAATGTCGAAATTACTGAAGCCCTGCGTGAATTTGTGACGACAAAATTCGCCAAACTTGAACAGTATTTTGAGCGGATTAATCAGGTATACGTGGTGTTGAAAGTGGAGAAGGTCACGCATATCTCGGATGCGACGCTACACGTTAACGGCGGCGAAATTCACGCCAGCGCGGAAGGCCAGGATATGTATGCCGCCATTGACGGCTTGATTGATAAACTGGCAAGGCAGTTAACCAGGCATAAAGATAAACTGAAACAACACTAATTGTCCGGGCAGTTAGCCAGTGCAGGACGGCCTGTTGTGTGACACAACGGGCCATTTGTACAGTTAGCGCTCCGAACCTGGCCATCAACCTGACAGGACAGGTTCTTAGGTGAAATTATGATAAATAACGATACGACTCTACAACTGAGCAGTGTACTTAACCAGGAGTGTACGCGTAGCGGCGTTCATTGTCAGAGTAAGAAACGCGCGCTGGAAATCATCAGCGAACTGGCGGCAAAACAGCTCAGTTTACCTCCTCAGGTCGTGTTTGAAGCCATTCTGACACGCGAAAAAATGGGCAGTACCGGTATTGGTAATGGTATCGCCATCCCGCACGGGAAACTGGAAGAAGATACCTTACGCGCCGTCGGCGTGTTCGTTCAGCTCGAAACGCCGATCGCGTTCGACGCCATCGATAACCAGCCGGTCGATCTCCTCTTCGCCCTGCTGGTGCCCGCCGATCAAACTAAAACGCATCTGCACACGCTGTCGCTGGTGGCGAAACGTCTGGCGGATAAAACGATCTGCCGCCGCCTGCGCGCGGCGCTGAATGATGAAGAGCTGTATCAAATCATTACTGACACCGAAGGTGAGCAGAATGAGGCATAACAACTCAATGGCATTTCTTTCTGTCGTTGTGAGGAGAAACGGTACATGGTACTGATGATCGTCAGCGGGCGTTCCGGATCAGGTAAATCTGTCGCTCTGCGCGCGCTGGAAGATATGGGATTTTACTGCGTGGATAACCTCCCCGTCGTGCTGTTGCCCGATCTGGCGCGAACGCTGGCCGATCGCCAGATTTCCGCCGCCGTCAGCATTGATGTGCGCAATATGCCTGAATCACCTGAGATTTTTGAACAGGCGATGAATAATCTGCCTGGCGCTTTCTCGCCGCAATTGCTGTTTCTTGATGCCGACCGCAATACCTTGATTCGCCGCTACAGCGACACGCGCCGTTTGCATCCGCTTTCCAGCAAAAATCTTTCTTTAGAGAGTGCGATCGATAAAGAGAGTGACTTGCTGGAGCCGTTACGCTCACGTGCGGATCTGATCGTCGACACTTCAGAAATGTCCGTCCATGAGCTGGCGGAGATGCTGCGTACCCGGCTGTTGGGCAAACGCGAGCGCGAACTGACGATGGTATTTGAGTCCTTCGGCTTTAAACATGGTATCCCGATTGATGCGGACTATGTGTTTGATGTCCGCTTTCTGCCCAACCCGCACTGGGATCCAAAACTGCGCCCCATGACCGGGCTTGATAAGCCGGTAGCCGCGTTTCTTGACCGACACACAGAAGTTCACAATTTTATCTATCAGACTCGCAGCTATCTTGAGCTATGGTTACCGATGCTGGAGACCAACAACCGCAGCTACCTTACCGTCGCTATCGGTTGTACCGGCGGGAAACACCGTTCGGTGTATATTGCAGAACAGCTGGCAGACTACTTCCGCTCGCGCGGTAAAAATGTCCAGTCTCGCCATCGCACGCTGGAAAAACGCAAAACATGACCGTAAAGCAAACTGTTGAAGTCACCAATAAGCTGGGCATGCATGCCCGGCCTGCCATGAAGCTTTTCGAACTGATGCAGGGGTTTGACGCCGAGGTGCTATTACGCAATGACGAAGGCACCGAAGCGGAAGCAAACAGCGTCATCGCTCTGTTAATGCTCGACTCCGCCAAAGGGCGTCAGATCGAAATTGAAGCCACCGGCCCGCAAGAAGTTGAAGCGCTGGCGGCGGTTATCGCGCTGTTCAATTCCGGCTTTGACGAAGACTAAACCTCCCCCTCTATACCCTATTTTCCCCCAACGCCGTCCCGGTATTTGATGACAGTCACCCCAAAACCGGGCGTGTTACGCCTGCCTGCCACTTGTCCCGCAGCCCCACCCTTTCGTAAGATTTGTACATTTCGTGCGCTTTACCTATGCATAAAAACATTAAGAAAACCTTAAAAAATTTCGTTTATGCTTTGTTTAAGTTCTTTGTCCATACTAAATTTATGTGAATAAATTTTTCCAGGACTTGCCATGATCCTTTTATCCGAACAGACTCCGCTGGGCGCTGGTCGACATCGTAAATGCTATACGCATCCGGATAATGCCCGGCGTTGCATAAAAGTTATTTACAACCGTGACCACGGCGGTGATAAAGAGATTCGGCGTGAACTGAGCTACTATGCGCATCTGTCCCGCTACCTGACGGACTGGAGCGCTATCCCCCGTTATTACGGCACGGTAGAAACCGATTGCGGCACCGGCTATGTCTACGACATGATTACCGATTTCAACGGCGCGCCCTCTATTACCCTGACCGAGTTCGCCGCGCAATGTCGTTATGAAGAGGATGTCGCTGTCCTGCGGCGGCTACTGAAAAAACTGAAACGTTACCTGCTGGATAACCATATTGTGACGATGTCGCTGAAGCCGCAAAATATCCTGTGCCAGCGTATCAGCGAGTCAGAAGTGGTTCCGGTGGTTTGCGACAATCTGGGGGAAAGTACCTTTATCCCGCTGGCGACCTGGTCAACATGGTGCTGTGAACGCAAACTGGAGAGAGTGTGGCAGCGGTTTATCGCCCAGCCTGCGCTGGCCGTTGCCCTGGAGAGGGACGAGCAGCCAAAAGACAAGAAACGGCTGGCGCTTACTTCTCACGAAGCTTAATGGCCTGTGCTTATCAGGCCTGGACGACACAGATCGCAGGCCGGATAAGGCGTTCGCGCCGCCAATCGGCAAAATTAATTAAGCTGGTTGCGCGTCATAAAAGATTCCCCGCCCAGTTGTCGCATCTGGCGCATAATCCACGCCTGCCGGCTACGCACATAGCCAGACGGCGCATTCGCCTTATAGCGTAACGGATTTGGCAATACCGCCGCCAGCAACGCGGCTTCAGACACACTCAAGCGACTGGCAGGTTTATGAAAATACCGTTGTGCCGCAGCCTCCACGCCAAAAATACCATCGCCAAACTCCGCGATATTCAGATAAACCGTGAGAATGCGCTTTTTGCTCCAGACAGTTTCAATGCCCAGCGTTAGCCCGGCCTCCAGACCTTTGCGCAGCCAACTGCGTCCATCCCATAAAAAGAGATTTTTCGCCGTTTGCTGCGAAAGCGTAGAGGCGCCGCGAATACGGCTCTCATTCCGCTCATTATGCGCCAGCGCTTTTTCAATCGCCGGAACATCAAAGCCCCAGTGCTCAGGGAACTTCTGGTCTTCCGCCGCAATTACCGCCAGCCCCATCCACGGCGAGATATCCGCCATACTGACCCAGTCAGAATGCGCCACATAACCGAACTCTCCGCCGAGCCAGGCGCTAATCTGCCGTTCCGCCATCACCGCCGAAAAAGGCACCGGAACCACGCTAAACAGCGCAATGCCGCCGCCCCAAAAGACGGCGAGCGCAGCAAGGATACGTAAAAGTAGACGGCGCAAAAACGTTAACGGCGCGATGCGTCGTTTGCTCATTCCGCCAGAACCAGCACGCGCGACACTAATTTATCAATGCCGCTTGCCGCCTGGGCGATATCCTGCGCCAGCATATAGGCAGGGGTGGTCACGACCTTGTTATCCTCGTCCACAACGATATCATCAACCGGGCAAGGTACGTGTTCGGCGCCCATCTCTTCAAGTACTTCAGCGGTATCAATATCCGTCCCTATTGTCAGACGTAGCGGGAAGTCAAAGATTTTCGGCAACATTGCGGGCGCGATACAGATGAATCCCAGCGGCTTGCCGGACTGGTGCATGGCCTTCGCCAGCGCGACGACATCGCTATCCACCCGGCATTCGCTCCCCTGGCTGGCGAAATTACTCAGGTTCTTCGCCGCGCCGAAACCACCGGGCACAATGAGCGCATCCAGTTCCTCTGGCTGCGCCTGGGACAGGGGACGAATATCGCCCCGCGTAATACGCGCCGCCTCAATCAGGACGTTACGCGTTTCCGCCATCGCTTCGCCGGTCAGGTGATTAATCACATCCGCTTGTGGTTTATCCGGCGCGAAGCAGACAGCCTGCGCGCCGCTGCGGGCAATGGCCAACAGCGTCAGAACGGCCTCATGAATTTCGGTGCCGTCATAGACGCCGCATCCGCTGAGCACTACGCCAATTTTTTTCATGGTGAACATCCTCCTGCAACCGACTCAAGCCCATTAATAATTTTGATTAAAATGCTACGCTTCACACATTTAAATGATTCATGTAACAAATCATTTAGGATTTGCTATCTTAACTGCGTGCGGCCTGAAAACAGGACTGCGCCTTTGACATCATCATAATAAGCACGGCGCAGCCACGATTTCCCTGGTGTTGGCGCAGTATTCGCGCACCCCGGTCAAACCGGGGTCATTTTTTTTCCGCGTTTGCCACCCAGGCTTTCAGCACCGCGACATCGTGCTGCCACTCCTGCTTCATCTCTTCAATCCATTCCGCGACATTATCTTCCCAGGCAGGAAGATCCGGCGACTGGATTTGCTGGCCAAGCTGTTGCAGATGACGCAGCCCTACCGAACCGGCTGCGCCTTTAATCTTATGCCCTTCCTCAACGACGCCTTTTTTGTCACGCGCCGTCAGATTGGACTCCAGCACGCTTAAATAGCCGGGCATCATTTTTTCAAACACCGCGAGACCGTCGGTGATCAATTTAGGCCCAACCAACTCGATGTACTGTTCCAGCATCGGGATATCCAGCAGCGCTTGCGCTTTATCGCTCTCTTCAGGCGTCACGGTACTCTCCTCTTTATCGGTGGCATCCCAGAATTTTTTAATCATCGCGGTTAAGGCTGGCACCGACAGCGGCTTACTCAGCACATCGTCCATACCAGCGTCCAGATACTCTTTTTTATCTTTCAGAACGTTAGCCGTAAGCGCTACCAGCGGCGGTAAATCTTCCCGCGTGTGGCGACGGGTCAGTTCTCTGGCAATATCCAGACCCGTCATATCCGGTAGCTGAATATCCAGCAAGACCAGGTCATATTCGCCTGGCGCGAACATCTCCAGCGCCGCCTTGCCGGTCATCGCGACATCCACGCTGTTACCCAGTTTTTCCAGTACCGAACGCGCTACGATCACGTTCAGTTCAATATCTTCGACCAGCAGAACATGCAGCGCCGGCAGCGGCATGTCGTCTTCATCAAAGGCGTCCTCCACCTCTTCCGCCACCGCTGGCGCATGAACCGTTAGCGTAAAGGTCGATCCTTTGCCCGGCAGACTGGAAACGGTAATATCGCCGCCCATATTTTTCGCCAGCCGACGGGAGACCGCCAGCCCGATACCGGTACCCGTCGCCGGTTTACCGCCATGACTGTCTTTCACCTGATAATACATGGCGAAAATTTTATCCTGCTCATCCTGCGGAATGCCGATCCCGGAATCTTCCACTTCAAAGTGCAGCATGTCGCCTTCATCATAGCGCGCCCGCACCGTCACCTGGCCCTGCTGAGTAAATTTCACCGCATTGCTGATCAAATTCCATAAAATCTGGCGCAGACGCGTTCCGTCGGTAATGACTTTGTGCGGCAGCGGCAGCGTCGGCTCAAGCACAAAACGTAGCCCTTTTTGCTGCGCCTGCAAACCGGAAAGGTTTTCCAGATCGGCCATAAAGCTGGTGAAATCAACCGGTTGGTTATCAAGCTGAACCTTACGCCGCTCCATCTTATCCATATCAATGATATCATTGAAAATATTGCCTAACGTCACGGCGGAGACATGGATTGTCTTAAGGTATTTTTCCTGTTCGGCGGTAAGATCGGTATCCAGCAGGATGCGGCTTAAACCGACGATGCCGTTAAGCGGGGTGCGCAGCTCATGACTGATGGTAGAGATAAATGTGGTCTTGTCGCGGCTGGCGCGCTCCAGCGCGTCCTGATAACGCTTACGTTCGGTAATATCACGACCAAATCCCATCAGGCCATGACGTTTACCGACACGGTCGTAATAAGGCACTTTACGAATTTCAAAGCAGGCCTTTCGTCCGTCCGGGTAATCCAGCCACTGTTCGTAGGTCAGGGAGACGTTATGGCGGAATACTTTTTCATCGGTTTCAATGACTTTCTCCGCCGCTTCGGGAGAGTACACATCTTCCGGCTTCAAATGCACCAGCTGTTTTTCGCTCTTGCCGGTTAGCAATTCCATTGCGCGGTTACAGCCGGAAAATTCTTTATCCTCATTACGATAAAAAACCAAATCCGGCGAGGCGTCCAGAAAGGAGCGCAGAAAAGAGGATTGCTGTTCTAGCTGGATTTGCGCTTCTTCACGCTCTTTAATTTCTACTTTTAGCTGTTCAAATGTCTCTTGCAGCTCCGCTTCCGCTTTTTCGCGATCGGCAATTTCCTGATTAAGCTGGGCAATATTGTCCTTCAACTGTACGTTAAGCTTGAGATCGCGCTCGCGCATCTCCTCCAGCTTTTGCACCAGACGCGACAGTCGCTGCCTTGACTCTTCCAGTTGTTCAACAACAACGGATAAGAAATAGACCGCCCAGGGCGTAATTAACAGGCCAAAAAAGATGGAACGAATAACGTCGATACTTTCAACCTGACCATGCAGCACCATGGTCACCGCCATCTGCACGACAATCGCCAGCACCACCAATGCCAACGCCAGGAGCATGGAAAAGCGCACCAGACCCAATTTCATCATCAGGTCGACATAGTATTGCGCCAGCATACGAATTTGCTTCATAGAGGATTCCTTCACCACAACTTCGCACATAATACCCAATTATGGGAACCGCGTTGAATATTGTGCGAAATATGCGTAGCGCCCCTCATCACGCTACGCTACAGGTGGTATCCAGGGACGGGCCAGCGCAGAGCCCTGTACGCCATGCTCATTCAGGTATTTGTCCAGCTCAACCATCCCCGTCCAGCGATTCTCGCACCACAGCGGGGCAAGCAGCGTCGGACGGCGAGCGCTGGCTGAAACTCGGTGATAAATCACCTCCGGCGGCGTATGACGAATCATCTCACCTGCCGTTAGCGTGTAGTCGTCCAGTTCGATGCCGTTCAGCCGCCCCGCTTCCCAGGCTTTGGCCATCGTACTGCCTTTCACAATATGCAGCGGATGCAGTTTAATACCGTCAACGCCCGTCTCCACCACACGCTCCATGGTTTGCAGGCATTCTGCCTGCCCTTCTCCCGGCAGCCCCACAATCAGATGCGCACACACTTTCAGCCCGCGCTCCCGGGCAATCCGGGTGGTACGCTGATAGCAGGCGAAGTCATGCCCGCGGTTAATTCGGTGCAGGGTTTTATCGTGCGCGGTTTGCAATCCCAGTTCCAGCCATACCTCGTAGCCTTGATCTTTATATTCACACAGTAAATCTACTACTGCCTGCGGGACACAATCCGGACGCGTACCGACGCATAACCCGACGATACTGGCCTGGCTGACCGCCTGTTGATACATGGAACGCAGCACCTGCACTTCCGCAAAGGTGCTGGTGTAGGCCTGGAAATAGGCCAGATAACGTTTAGCGCGGTTCACCAGATGCGCCTGATGCGCAAGCTGCTCGGCAATCGAATGATGCTGCTGCGCCTCATCGGCAAAAGAGGCGACATTACAGAAGGTGCAACCGCCACGCCCGATGGTGCCGTCGCGGTTAGGGCAGCTAAAACCGCCATGAAGCGTCAGCTTATGAACCTTTTGCCCATACCGACGTAAAAGATCCCCACCAAACATATTGACTAATTTCTGTAACTGCATAATCTGATAGACCGCCTCTTAAAAAGAGGCCAAAGCCTGCCATTTTTAGTCTCCTTTGGCGATGACCTGGATCAATCGTCCCGGAAGGCTTTTATCCGTTGCATAATCAAGCAAAATAAACGACATTTCATTCATAATCCCGTTGATGATTTTTCCTGATATTCCCCTCTTTTTTCAGCGTCTGCTGGGTCATCGATAAAAACAGTAGCATTCAATACTGCTCATGCTTAAAACAGCATAAAATGCCAAGATTTTTGAAAAAGAAAGGTCAGATAACGTCTGGCGAGCGGCTCTTATAGTGAGACAGATCACAGGCTTTCTGCCGCTCCGTATTAGCAGCCCCTCTATAAAAAACCTTTTAATTTCAATATATTCAAAAAGTTATCTGTGCTACAGCACACTTTTGCATAAATCAGTTTGCCATTTGACCTGGGTGTGGATTCCCGATAAGTTGGGGATCCGCTGGAAGCTTTCTGGATGAGCCGTCTGCTCATCATATTTATGCAGTAATTGAGATTCCCTCTTAACCGTATTTACCAATGCGCAAAGGACACAAAGAGGGCGAATGCGAGGTAAGCGTATGATGCGCCAGCCCCGTCGCCATGCTCTTGCTGTGCCCGCGCGCCGTCGGTTGGGAGAGCGTCCCGTAGAGCCTGGGGAGGTTCACTGATATGTTGTACGATAAATCCCTTGAGAAGGATAACTGTGGTTTCGGCCTGATCGCCCACATAGAAGGAGAACCTAGCCACAAGGTAGTGCGTACCGCCATACACGCGCTGGCCCGGATGCAGCACCGTGGCGCGATCCTTGCCGACGGTAAAACCGGCGACGGTTGCGGCTTGCTGTTACAAAAACCTGACCGTTTCTTTCGCATCGTGGCCGAAGAGCGCGGCTGGCGCTTAGCCAAAAACTACGCCGTCGGGATGATCTTTTTGAATAAAGATCCTGAACTGGCCGCCGCGTCACGCCATATTGTCGAAGAAGAATTACAGCAGGAAACCCTGTCGATTGTCGGCTGGCGCGATGTGCCCACCAATGAAGGCGTGCTCGGTGAAATCGCCCTCTCCTCCCTGCCGCGTATTGAGCAGATTTTTGTCAACGCTCCGGCGGGCTGGCGTCCGCGCGATATGGAGCGCCGTCTGTTTATCGCCCGCCGACGCATTGAAAAACGCCTGCAGAACGACAAGGATTTCTACGTATGCAGCCTGTCGAACCTGGTCAACATTTATAAAGGTCTGTGTATGCCGGCGGATCTGCCGCGTTTCTACCTGGATCTTGCGGATCTGCGTCTGGAATCGGCCATCTGTCTGTTCCACCAGCGCTTTTCCACTAACACCGTGCCGCGTTGGCCGCTGGCGCAGCCGTTCCGCTACCTGGCGCATAACGGCGAGATTAACACTATCACCGGCAACCGCCAGTGGGCGCGCGCCCGTACCTATAAATTCCAGACGCCGCTGATCCCGGATTTACAGTCCGCTGCGCCGTTTGTTAACGAAACCGGTTCGGATTCCAGCTCGCTGGACAACATGCTGGAACTGCTGCTGGCAGGCGGGATGGACATCATCCGCGCCATGCGCCTGTTGGTGCCGCCCGCCTGGCAGAACAACCCCGATATGGACCAGGATCTGCGCGCCTTCTTTGACTTTAACTCCATGCATATGGAGCCGTGGGACGGTCCGGCAGGCATCGTGATGTCCGACGGGCGCTTCGCCGCCTGTAACCTTGACCGTAACGGCCTGCGCCCGGCACGCTACGTCATTACCAAAGATAAGCTGATCACCTGCGCCTCCGAAGTCGGTATCTGGGACTATCAGCCGGATGAAGTGGTCGAGAAAGGCCGCGTCGGCCCAGGCGAGCTGATGGTGATCGACACCCGCGGCGGACGTATTCTGCATTCCGCGGAAACCGATGACGATCTGAAAAGCCGCCATCCATATAAAGAGTGGATGGAGAAAAACGTCCGCCGCCTGGTGCCGTTTGAAGAGCTGCCTGATGAAGAAGTTGGTAGCCGCGAACTGGACGATGACCTGCTCGCCAGCTATCAGAAACAGTTTAACTACAGCGCCGAAGAGCTGGACTCGGTTATCCGCGTATTGGGCGAAAACGGCCAGGAAGCCGTCGGTTCAATGGGCGACGATACCCCCTTTGCCGTGCTCTCCAGCCAGCCGCGTATTATTTACGACTACTTCCGCCAGCAGTTCGCGCAGGTCACTAACCCGCCTATCGACCCGCTGCGTGAAGCGCACGTCATGTCGCTCGCCACCAGCATCGGTCGCGAAATGAACGTCTTCTGCGAAGCGGAAGGTCAGGCCCATCGCCTGAGTTTTAAATCGCCAATTCTGCTGTACTCCGATTTCAAACAGCTCACCACCATGAAAGAGGAGCATTATCGCGCTGACCGTCTGGATATCACCTTCGACGTGACCGAAACCACACTGAACGCGACGGTTAAGGCGCTGTGCGATAAAGCGGAACAGATGGTGCGCAACGGCACCGTGCTGCTGGTCCTCTCGGATCGCAATATCGGTAAGAATCGCCTGCCGGTCCCCGCGCCGATGGCGGTGGGCGCGGTGCAAACGCGTCTAGTAGAACAAAGCCTGCGCTGCGACGCCAACATCATCGTAGAAACCGGAAGCGCCCGCGATCCGCATCACTTTGCGGTACTGCTCGGCTTTGGCGCAACGGCTATCTATCCGTACCTGGCCTACGAAACGCTGGGGCGTCTGATTGATACCCAGGCCATCGCCAAAAACTACCGTACCGTGATGCAGAACTACCGTAACGGCATCAACAAGGGGCTGTACAAGATTATGTCCAAAATGGGCATTTCGACCATTGCCTCTTACCGCTGCTCCAAACTGTTTGAAGCGGTCGGACTGCACGATGATGTGGTAAACCTGTGCTTCCAGGGCGTGGTCAGCCGTATCGGCGGCGCGAGCTTTGATGACTTCCAGCAGGATCTGCTGAATCTCTCCAAACGCGCCTGGCTGGCGCGCAAACCCATTAGCCCGGGCGGCCTGCTGAAGTACGTCCACGGCGGCGAATATCACGCCTATAACCCGGATGTCGTGCGTACCCTGCAACAGGCGGTACAGAGCGGCGAATACAGCGATTATCAGGAATACGCCAAACTGGTCAATGAGCGTCCGGCGGCAACGCTGCGCGATCTGCTGGCGATACATCCAGACGGCGAGGCGGTGACTATCGACGAGGTTGAGCCCGCCAGTGAGCTGTTTAAACGCTTTGATACCGCAGCCATGTCTATCGGCGCATTAAGTCCGGAAGCGCACGAAGCGCTGGCGGAAGCGATGAACAGCCTCGGCGGCAACTCCAACTCCGGCGAAGGCGGCGAAGACCCGGCGCGCTACGGCACCAATAAAGTGTCGCGTATCAAGCAGGTGGCTTCCGGCCGTTTTGGCGTGACGCCAGCGTACCTGGTCAATGCCGATGTGATTCAGATTAAAGTCGCGCAGGGCGCGAAACCGGGCGAAGGCGGTCAGTTGCCGGGGGATAAAGTCACTCCGTATATCGCTAAACTACGCTATTCAGTGCCGGGCGTGACGCTGATCTCCCCGCCGCCGCACCACGATATTTACTCTATCGAGGACTTAGCGCAGCTCATTTTCGACCTCAAACAGGTCAACCCGAAGGCGATGATCTCCGTGAAGCTGGTGTCCGAACCGGGCGTCGGCACCATCGCGACCGGCGTGGCGAAAGCCTATGCGGATCTGATCACTATCGCCGGCTACGACGGCGGTACCGGCGCCAGCCCGCTCTCTTCGGTGAAATATGCGGGCTGTCCGTGGGAACTCGGACTTGTTGAAACCCAGCAGGCGCTGGTCGCCAACGGTCTGCGTCACAAGATTCGTCTGCAGGTGGACGGCGGTCTGAAAACCGGCGTCGATATCATTAAAGCGGCAATTCTCGGTGCGGAAAGTTTCGGCTTCGGCACCGGCCCGATGGTGGCGCTGGGCTGTAAATACCTGCGCATTTGCCATCTGAACAACTGCGCAACCGGCGTGGCGACGCAGGATGAAAAACTGCGTAAGAACCACTATCACGGCCTGCCGTTCAAGGTAACCAACTACTTTGAATTTATCGCCCGCGAAGTGCGCGAGCTGATGGCTTCGCTTGGCGTGACCCGCCTGGTGGATTTGATTGGCCGCACCGACCTGCTGAAAGAGCTGGAGGGCTTCACCGCTAAACAGCAGAAGCTGGCGCTGTCTCGTCTACTGGAAACCGCTGAACCTCATCCGGGTAAAGCGCTGTACTGCACCGAAAATAACCCGCCGTTTGATAACGGCGTGCTGAATGCGCAACTGTTGCAGCAGGCGAAACCGTTTGTCGATGCGCGCCAGAGCAAAACCTTCTGGTTCGACATCCGCAACACCGATCGTTCCGTCGGCGCGTCGCTTTCCGGCTACATCGCACAGACCCACGGCGATCAGGGGCTGGCTTCCGATCCGATTAAAGCGCACTTCAGCGGTACCGCAGGCCAGAGCTTTGGCGTGTGGAACGCGGGCGGCGTAGAGTTATATCTGACTGGCGATGCCAACGACTATGTCGGTAAAGGTATGGCAGGCGGTTTGATCACCATCAGACCACCGGTAGGTTCCGCCTTCCTCAGCCATAAAGCCAGCATTATCGGCAACACCTGCCTGTATGGAGCCACCGGTGGCCGTCTGTACGCGGCGGGCCGCGCGGGCGAACGTTTCGGCGTGCGTAACTCCGGGGCGATTACCGTAGTAGAGGGCATCGGCGACAACGGCTGTGAATACATGACCGGCGGCATCGTCTGCGTGCTGGGTAAAACCGGCGTTAACTTCGGCGCGGGGATGACCGGCGGCTTCGCCTATGTGCTGGACGAAGATGGCGAATTCCGTAAACGCGTGAACCCGGAACTGGTAGAAGTACTGGACGTTGATTCGCTGGCTATCCACGAAGAGCATCTGCGCGGCCTGATCACCGAGCACGTGCAGCATACTGGTTCGCAACGCGGCGAAGAGATCCTGTCCAGGTGGTCAAGCTTCTCAACCCAATTCGCGTTAGTTAAGCCCAAGTCCAGCGATGTCAAAGCCCTGTTGGGCCACCGTAGTCGTAGTGCGGCAGAATTGCGCGTGCAGGCGCAGTAAGGAATTGAAATGAGCCAGAATGTTTATCAATTTATCGACCTGCAGCGCGTTGATCCGCCGAAGAAACCGCTGAAGCTCCGTAAGATCGAGTTTGTTGAAATCTACGAACCGTTTTCTGAAGGTCAGGCGAAAGCCCAGGCGGATCGCTGTTTGTCCTGCGGGAACCCCTACTGCGAGTGGAAATGTCCGGTACATAACTACATCCCGAACTGGCTGAAACTGGCTAACGAAGGGCGTATTTTTGAGGCGGCTGAGCTATCGCACCAGACCAACACCCTGCCGGAAGTGTGTGGCCGCGTCTGCCCGCAGGACCGCCTGTGCGAAGGCTCCTGTACGCTGCACGATGAGTTCGGCGCAGTGACCATCGGTAACATTGAGCGCTATATCAACGATAAAGCGTTTGAGATGGGCTGGCGCCCGGATATGACCGGCGTACGCCAGACGGACAAACGGGTAGCGATAATCGGTGCAGGTCCGGCAGGGCTGGCGTGCGCCGACGTGCTGACCCGCAACGGCGTGAAGGCGGTGGTCTTTGATCGCCATCCGGAAATCGGTGGTCTGCTGACCTTCGGTATCCCGGCCTTCAAGCTGGAGAAAGAAGTCATGACCCGCCGCCGTGAGATCTTCACCGGCATGGGTATTGAGTTCAAACTTAATACCGAAGTGGGTCGTGATGTACAGCTTGAAGATCTGCTGAAAGATTACGATGCGGTATTCCTTGGCGTCGGCACCTATCAGTCGATGCGCGGCGGGCTGGAAAATGAAGATGCGGACGGGGTTTTCGACGCTCTGCCGTTCCTGATCGCCAATACGAAGCAGATCATGGGGTTTGGCGAAACCAGCGACGAACCATATGTCAGCATGGAAGGCAAACGCGTGGTGGTGCTGGGCGGCGGCGATACCGCAATGGACTGCGTACGTACCTCCATTCGTCAGGGCGCAACGCACGTAACCTGTGCTTATCGTCGTGATGAAGAGAACATGCCGGGCTCCAGACGCGAAGTGAAGAACGCGCGCGAGGAAGGTGTCGAATTTCAGTTTAACGTTCAACCGCTGGGCATTGAAGTCAATGCCAACGGCAAAGTGAGCGGCGTAAAAATGGTGCGCACTGAAATGGGCGAACCGGATGCCAAAGGCCGTCGGCGGGCAGAGATCGTCGCCGGTTCCGAGCATGTGGTTCCGGCTGATGCGGTGGTGATGGCGTTTGGTTTTCGTCCACACAGCATGGAATGGCTGGCGAAACACAGCGTGGAACTGGACTCGCAGGGACGAATTATCGCGCCGGAACGCAGCGATAATGCTTTCCAGACCAGCAACCCGAAAATCTTCGCCGGTGGCGACATCGTGCGCGGTTCCGATCTGGTGGTGACGGCGATTGCCGAAGGCCGTAAAGCGGCTGACGGGATTATGAACTACCTCGAAGTATAACCCTTCCGGCTCCCCGCTTACTGCCTTGGCTGATGGCTGGGGAGCCGATATTCCTCTCCTCAATATCTCTCCTGCCGATTCTGGAAACCCGCTCGTAAATCGAGATGTAATGCCATGTAAAATCCGTTCATGGATTGATCCGTTTACGCCTGAAGCGTATTGATAGCGTTCTAATTTCACAATAAAACTATCACGTAAGGGATGACATGACGAATCCAACTTTAGTGCCACAGTCTGATGAATATCAGCAAATTCATGACGGTATTATTCGTCTGGTCGATACGGCACGTACCGAGACCGTGCGCAGCATCAATGCCATTATGACTGCCACCTACTGGGAAATTGGCCGACGCATTGTCGAATTTGAACAGGGAGGAGAAGCGCGAGCGGCCTATGGTACTCAGCTTATCGAACGATTATCGGTAGATTTAAGTCAGCGCTATAAGCGCGGTTTTTCCACCAGAAACCTATGGCAAATTCGTACATTTTATCTTTGTTTTCAACACATTGAAATTCCGCAGACACTGTCTGCGGAATTTTCAAATCTCATACCGCTCGCCAAAACATTCCCTCTTCCCTGGTCAGCGTATGTCCGCCTCTTGTCGGTAAA
The DNA here is from genome assembly GCF_050574145.1 of Salmonella sp. GDC200615. Classification (NCBI taxonomy): domain Bacteria; kingdom Pseudomonadati; phylum Pseudomonadota; class Gammaproteobacteria; order Enterobacterales; family Enterobacteriaceae; genus Salmonella; species Salmonella sp. GDC200615. Next base: position 4,238,343 of record NZ_CP192247.1, read on the forward strand.
AAATCCCGATGCCCGCACTTTTTACGAGAAAGAGACGCTACGTAACGGCTGGTCAGTTAGGCAGCTCGATCGGCAAATCGCCACTCAGTTTTACGAACGAACGCTACTGTCCCACGACAAATCCGCCATGTTGCAGCAGCCTGCACCCGCCGAGCCAAACGTTTTGCCGGAGCAAGCCATACGCGACCCGTTCATTCTGGAATTTCTTAACCTGAAGGACGAGTATTCCGAATCAGATCTCGAAGACGCGCTGCTCAGCCACCTGATGGACTTTATGCTGGAGCTCGGTGACGATTTTGCTTTTGTTGGCCGCCAACGCCGACTACGCATAGACGATAGCTGGTTCCTCGTCGATCTGCTGTTCTTCCATCGTCGCTTGCGCTGCCTGTTGCTCGTTGACCTGAAAGTAGGCAAATTCGGTTATGCGGATGCCGGGCAGATGAATATGTACCTGAACTATGCCAAAGAGCACTGGACAATGCCCGGAGAAAACCCGCCAGTCGGCCTGGTTTTGTGCGCAGGGAAAGGCGCGGGGGAAGCGCATTACGCGCTGACTGGCCTGCCAAACACCATCATGGCGAGCGAGTACAAAGTGCAGTTGCCCGACGAAAAATTACTCACAGACGAACTTATTCGTTCGCAAACCATGCTGGAAACTCAACTCACACGCGGTGGTTCACTGACAACGGAGAAAAACTAACGAACCATTAATATCATGAATAATTATCAAAAAAATATCATACGAAAACGTTTGCTTTATTCTGAGAACTGTATATTATGCGGCGGATTTTTTGGGCAAAATTCATGGAGGCGTTGTGTCGCAGGACAACAATTATAGCCAGGGCCCCGTCCCTCTGGCGGCGCGGAAGGGCGTGATTCCACTGACGTTTGTCATGTTGGGTTTAACGTTTTTTTCCGCCAGTATGTGGACCGGAGGGACACTCGGCACCGGTCTTACCTATCACGATTTCTTCCTCGCAGTTCTCTTCGGTAATCTCCTCCTCGGTATCTACACTGCATTTCTTGGTTACATCGGCGCAAAAACCGGACTCTCCACCCACCTCCTTGCACGTTACTCCTTTGGCGTTAAAGGATCATGGCTTCCCTCGCTGCTGCTAGGCGGCACACAGGTAGGCTGGTTTGGCGTTGGCGTAGCGATGTTCGCTATTCCGGTCAGTAAAGCGACGGGCATTGATGCCAATATTCTGATTGCCATTTCGGGTCTACTGATGACCCTGACCATTTTTTTCGGCATCTCGGCGTTGACCATTTTGTCTATCATTGCCGTACCCGCGATCGTTATACTGGGCAGCTACTCCGTCTGGCTGGCGGTCAGCGGCGTGGGTGGGCTGGAGCATTTAAAAACGATAGTGCCGCAGACGCCGCTGGATTTTTCCAGCGCGCTGGCGCTGGTGGTGGGCTCGTTTGTCAGCGCCGGTACATTGACCGCCGACTTCGTCCGCTTCGGGCGTCATGCCAAAAGCGCCGTACTGATTGCGATGGTCGCTTTTTTCCTCGGCAACTCGCTGATGTTTATCTTTGGCGCGGCAGGCGCTGCCGCCGTCGGTCAGGCGGATATCTCTGACGTGATGATAGCGCAGGGGCTGCTGCTGCCCGCGATTGTGGTGCTTGGCCTGAATATCTGGACCACCAACGATAACGCGCTGTACGCATCGGGTCTGGGCTTCGCCAATATTACCGGTCTTTCCAGCCGTACGCTGTCGGTGGTGAACGGGATTATCGGTACCGTGTGCGCGCTGTGGCTTTACAATAATTTTGTCGGCTGGCTGACGTTCCTGTCATCTGCCATCCCACCGATTGGCGGAGTGATTATTGCCGACTATCTGTTGAACCGCCGCCGCTATGCCGACTTCAACACCGTGCGCTTTATTCCCGTTAACTGGATTGCTATTCTTTCCGTCGCGCTGGGCATCGCCGCCGGACATTATGTTCCGGGTATTGTGCCCGTCAACGCCGTACTCGGCGGCGTCTTCAGCTATATCCTGCTGAATCCACTTTTCAACCGCAGCCTTGCTAAATCACCAGAGGTCAGCCATGCAGAACAATAACATCACTATTCGTCAGACGCGTCTGCAGGGACACGAAGGATTATGGCAGATTACGATTGAAAACGGGCGCTTTAGCCGGATTGAGCCTCAGGAAGCCGCATCGTTACCGCAGGGCGAAGTGCTTGATGCCGAAGGCGGCCTGGCTATTCCACCGTTTGTTGAGCCACATATCCACCTGGATACCACGCAAACGGCGGGTGAACCGAGCTGGAACCAGTCCGGCACACTGTTTGAAGGGATTGAGCGCTGGGCAGAACGTAAAGCAATGCTCACGCATGAAGATGTGAAAGCGCGCGCGATGCAGACCCTGAAATGGCAGATGGCTAACGGCATCCAGTACGTTCGTACTCACGTTGACGTTTCAGATCCTACGCTCACCGCGCTGAAAGCCATGCTGGAAGTGAAGCAAGAGGTTGCGCCGTGGGTAGACCTGCAAATTGTCGCCTTTCCGCAAGAAGGTATTCTGTCTTATCCCAACGGTGAAGCGCTGTTAGAGGAAGCCGTGCGTTTGGGCATTGACGTTATTGGCGCCATTCCGCACTTTGAATTTACGCGTGAATATGGCGTTGAATCGCTGCACAAAACCTTCGCCCTGGCGCAAAAATACGATCGCTTGATCGATGTGCACTGCGACGAAATTGATGACGAGCAGTCTCGCTTTGTCGAAACGGTCGCGGCGCTGGCGCATCGCGATGGCATGGGGGCGCGCGTGACCGCCAGCCACACCACGGCTATGCACTCGTACAACGGCGCGTATGCGTCACGCCTGTTCCGTCTGTTGAAAATGTCGGGGATTAACTTCGTCGCCAACCCGCTGGTGAATATTCATCTGCAAGGACGGTTTGACACTTACCCGAAACGTCGTGGCGTCACGCGAGTGAAAGAGATGCTGGAAGCGGGGATCAACGTCTGCTTTGGCCATGATGACGTCTTCGATCCGTGGTATCCATTAGGCACGGCAAATATGCTGCAGGTGCTGCATATGGGGTTACACGTTTGCCAGTTGATGGGGTATGGGCAAATCAACGACGGGTTAAATCTGATCACTACCCACAGCGCAAAAACCCTGCATTTACAGAACTACGGTCTGAGCGTCGGCAATGCCGCGAATCTGGTTATCTTACCCGCTGAGAATGGATTCGATGCGGTACGTCGCCAGACGCCTGCGCGTTACTCGATTCGCCACGGGCGAGTGATTGCCGAGACGGTGCCGAGCCAGACGACGCTGCACCTGACCCAGCCGGAAGCCGTGACGTTTAAGCGTTAACCCGTCATACCCGCGCTCTCCGGCACATTCACCACGCAGCCCGTAAGGGGCTGCGTTCGGAAGACTGCTCCGGCAAGAGATTCAGGCCGCCAGCAGACTGGCGCGTACTTTCACTACCACTTTCTTGATGTCATCCGGCTCACCCACTGCACATCCCGGTTTATGCGGTTCTCCTGGCATAAACACAGCAAACATCCCCGCTTGCAGCGTAATAGTCTGCTCGTCGACAATTTGACTACAAAGCTGGTAATCCTCTTCAACGTGCATCTCCTCGCACTGGCGAGCGGCACCGGACATCCCAAACGCAATACGCTCGACGCCGGTTAGTAGTAGCTGAATATCAATGTATTGTTCATGCAATTCCGCTTTCTTCTCGGCCGGCATTTGCGTCGTTAACTGCATTACATTCATAAAGACATTGTCGCCCTGCAATTCATAGTGCCCCGGCGCTTTCTCCTGCGGCCTTGCCGCCAGCGCGAGAGTCAAGGCATCCAACAATCGCGGATGCAACCCGCAAGAAGGCAACGACTGTACTTCCCCCATCATCATAATGTGTCTCCTTGAGCTAACAACGCAGCGCCTAATAATCCTGCGTCATGCCGATAGCGAGCGGCGCTCAGCGCCACGTGATAAGGCGCAGGCTCTTGCATCAAAAACGCGCGAACCTGCTCCAGGTATCCCTCAGCTAACCCTACGCTGCCGCCAATGACCACACACTGGCAGTCGGTAGTCGCTTTCACATCGGCGATCATTCGCGCTATTACCTGCGCGGATTGGCTTACCAGATGTCGCGCCTGCTGATGACCTTCGCCAGCGCGAATAAATAGGGTTTTGGCGTCGCATCCCGCCAGATCGTCCCGCGCCGCCGCGGCCATCCCTCGTCCAGAGGCGATGGCCTCTACGCAGCCAACGCGTCCACAGCCGCATACGGGCCCGTGTGGGTCCGCCAGGGTGTGTCCCAGGTGCCCGGCCAGACCGCCTTTTCCGGTAAGGAGCTTGCCGTCGCAGACAACGCCGCCGCCAACGCCGGTTGAAACGGTGATAAATACCATATCGCGGATATCATCAGGGAGCGCGTGATACTCCGCCCAGGCCGCCGCCTGCGCGTCGTTCACCGCCAGCGTCGGCAGGCCAGCGATCGTTTCCAGTGTTTGTACTAACGGAAAGTGTAGCAATCCGCCCAGATTATGGGGGTTTAGCGCCAGCAGCATCCCTTCCTGAATGATCCCGGTAGAAGCTATCGCTACCTGACGAGCCTCTGCCCGTAGTGGTTCAACCAGCGCCTTTAATGCTTCACGTAACGCATCCGGCGTTTTGCTCGCGGGGGTCGGTAGCTCGCGACGCTGGCTAATGCGCAAGTTTTTGTCGATGAGCGCGGCGGCAAGTTTAGTACCGCCAATATCGATTGCTAACGTAGTCATGACGCCGCCTTTTTTAATGCGTCGTTATACCATCCACAGATATGTTCCAGACGGGTAATGGCGGACCCCACCGTCACCGCCCATGCGCCATAGCGGATCGCCTCCGCTGCCAGTGCTGGCGAGTTATAGCGCCCTTCGGCTATTACCCGGCATCCGGCGTCATGCAACGCTTTGACTAAGGGCAGATCGGGTTCCTCCGGCGTATCGGGGGTGGTGTAGCCGGACATTGTCGTGCCGATAATGTCCGCGCCCAACCGTTGACAGGCGAGACCATCGTCCACGGATGAGCAGTCGGCCATCGCCAGTAGATGGTGGTGATGAATGCGCGCCAACAACGCCTCAACGGCTACCGGCCGTTGCCGAGCGGTTCCATCAACGGCGATAATAGCTGCTCCGGCCTGTGCCAGCGCATCTACATCGTCGAGAAAAGGGGTAATGCGCACTGGAGAGTCGTCCAGATCGCGTTTGATAATGCCGATAATGGGTACCGAAACGAGCGAGCGGGTCATACGCAGGTTGTCTATGCCTTCAATACGCACCGCAACCGCGCCCGCCTGTTCCGCTGCCAACGCCATTGCCGCTACAATCTCCGGCTTATCCAGCGGACTGCCCGGAACGGGCTGGCAGGAGACAATCAGGCCGCCAGAAGCGGCAATATTTTTATCCAGTTGTTCAAGTAACGACATACTACTCCCTTACAAATATTGCCCGGTTGAAAACCGGGCAAGCGGATTAACTTTTCGTTTTTACAAAGGCACCTTTACCACTGCCAAGCGGTACGGCTCCGCTGAACGGTTTGTCGTCAATAGCATCGTGGGTGCGTAACGCTTCCGGACGTAGCCAACGCTGTACGCGAGACGGCATATCAAGCCCAATAAGCAGGATCACGACAAACGTCAGGCTGAAAGAGAGCGATGCCAGCGCAGTGCCCAAATCCAGACGTTGAGCGATCAGCGCTCCCAGGATCGGCGCCAGCGCGCCGCCGAGCGCGCCGACGTTATAAGTAAAGCCCAGCCCCGCCGCGCGCTGATCGGTATCGAAGTAACCGCCGATCAGTTTCGGTAGAATCCCGGCAATCCCCTGCCCCAACATCTGTTGGAAAAACAGTAGCAGACCCAGAACCCAGACGTTTGTGCCGCCAATCGCAAAGACCGGAATAATGAGGATTTGCGAGGCCAGCAGGCTACAGACATATGCTTTACGCGTTCCCAGCCAGTCGCCAAGAAAACCGCCTACGCAGCAACCAACCGCCGCGCCAAATCCGCTAAAGAACAGGACATTCGCCACCGTATGCGGATCGTAGGCCAGCTCGGTTTTCAGATAAGTGGGTAATAGCGCCTGAATCGGCCAGGAATAGAGGAAAGCAAACAGTACCACCAGCATCAGCATGACGCCAGTGGGCCAGCGTTTACCGCTGCTCTGCACCATAAAGCTGATAAAGATAACCGCGCACAGTAGTCCCAGCCCCGCCACAATCGCAGCATTTTGTAGGTTACCGGCAAAACAGAACCACAGCGCAGCGGCGGCGGCGAAAGTCATTAAAATGTTGATGATGCGATGCTCGCCCCGATAAAGAATGTCGACCATCGTGCGTACCGGCGCTTTACCCGCGTGTTTCTCTTTCCAGTCTTCCGCTTCCGGAATGTTTTTCCGCAGCCAGAGAGCGAAGATAATTGGCAAAATGCCAATGAAAAACAGCGCGCGCCAGCCCCAGACAGGCACCACCAGGCTGTACACCTGCGCGGCAACGACCGCGCCGACGGAGAAGCCGGAAATCAGAAAACCGCTGGCTTTATTGCGTAAATGTTTTGGCCAGCTTTCAATCACATAGGTCGCGCTGGAACCATATTCGCCCGCCATGCCCATACCAATCACCAGTCGGGCGATGAACATGGTGGTGTAACCGGGCGCAAACCCGCATGCCAGGGTTCCCACCGAAAACAGAATGATGCTGCTGACCATCGCCAGACGACGCCCATAGCGATCGCCCATCGCGCCCAGTAATAACCCGCCGAACCAGCGAGAGATAAAAGCCGCAGAAATCAGGCTTGCCGCCTGTACCGTCGTCAGCCCAAATTCGCTTTGTACCTCAGTCAGTACAAGAGCAATCAACACAAAATCAAAACCATCAAGCAGATATCCCAGCCAGGCAGCGGAAAATGCCCGCCACTGCGCCCGGTTGAGATGGCGATACCACGGGATGTTCTGGGTAGAAGTACTCATTTTACTCTCCCGACGATTTTTGTTGTCGTTATGCCGAATGGCGGCTCCGCCTTATCCGGCCTACTGTTCGCACTGTTGTAGGCCGGGCAAGCGTAGCGCCCCCGGCATTATGCTGTTACGCCTTTTCTTCCATCAGTTGTTGAGCCAGCGCCTTGAGCGCCGGCAGGTATTTTTCATCAACAGGCGCAAACGGTTTACGACACAGCGGCACCGATAGCACGTCCATATAATGCAGGACCGTTTTCAGGCCGCGGAATACGCCGGTTTTAATCAGTAAATCAATAACCTTATTGCACTCGGTTTGCAGGCGCTGCGCTTTCGCCACATCGCCCTCACGTAATGCCTGAACAATCCCCTGATAACGCCAGCCCATAATGTTGTATGTGCTGCCGATACCGCCGTCCGCGCCCGCCAGCAGACCGGAAGCGAAGATTTCGTCATAACCGTTGTACAGCACCAGATCCGGATGCGCGCGGCGGATCTGCTCCATCTGGAAGAGATCGCCGGAGGTTTGCTTCAGCGCGCTCACGCCCGGTAATGTCACCAGCGTATTGATCTGATCGAGGGTAAGTTTTACGCCGCTTAACGCCGGAATGTTGTATACCACCATCGGCAATCCATCTGCGGAATCAATGATTGCCCGATAATGGTCACAGTGCTCTTCAAAACTGAAAGGGTAATAAAAAGGCGTCACCGCAGAGACCGCATCAAAACCGTAACGCTTTGCGGCGCTGGCAAGCTGCTGGCTTTCTGCGGTGCTTACTGTCCCGACATGGGCGATCAACGTGATTTTTCCCTTCGCCTCTTCGGCGACAATCTCCAGTACCTGCTCTCTTTCAGCAAGGCTCTGTACGAATGCTTCCCCGGTGGAACCGCCAACGTACAGCCCGTCGATACCCTGCCCAATGTTAAAACGCACCAGACGGCGCAGGCTTTCGCTATCCAGTTGCTGCTGATGATCAAATGGGGTCAACAACGCCGCCATTACGCCTTGCAATGCTTTTGCCATACCTACCTCTACGGATGATGAATATATTAACTACCTACCTTTATACCTGTTATACCAGATCAAATAAGCAGCAAATAATACAGAACGCTTATAGTGCGATCTGCTTCACTAAACCGGGATCGGAGGTGCGATCGCTACCGCATTTTTTGACTTTTTTTACCGAGTGCGTGCCAGGTAGCGGAAACGCTATTGAGGTGGGTTTGCAGAGCGCGATCCGCTTTATCGGGATCTCGCTGGCGAATGGCATCAACAATCACAATATGCTGTTGATAACTCACGTTATTATGTTCATGCAGCTCACGATCGGGAACGCTTGGGCGAGCGGCGATTAGCCAGTCCAGCAGAGCAACATGAATAGCCATAAAGATCGGATTACCGGGAATTTCAGCCAACACCCGGTGAAACTCGACATCCGAACGAATAAACAGCGCGTTGTCATCCAGCGACTGGCTATTAATTTCCAGCGCTTTCGTTAACAACGCGATCTGCTCGTCGGTGGCATGTTCCGCCGCATAGCGTACCAGGCTGGATTCAAAGAAAAGCCGTAGCTGTTCAAAGTGAGCGATGCCGCCAGGATGAGTAAGAAAATCTTTCGCCATACCCGACAGTTCGCTGATGATGGTATCAGCAGAGGGGCGCGAGACGCGGGCGCGTTCGCCGTTATTGATTTGCACCAGACCTTTACGCTTCAGCGCAGCTAACGCTTCACGCACGGAGGGACGTCCCACATTGAAGAAGGCCATTAATTCACGTTCAGACGGTAGCTGTTCTCCCTCGCCAAACTCATGACGGCGGATCATCTGCTCCAGCTCTTCCTCAACCATTTCAGACAGTTTTTTACGCGCCAGCGGGCGGCGGCGCAAACTACGCCCGAGGGATGTCGGTGAATCTTCTGCTTGCGAATCAAATGCGTTCATAACGTCCATTCATGAGTGGTCGGTGGCAAATAATAGCAAGCTTATCGTAACACAGCTTCAAAAGCAGGGTGAACCCGCGAGGAGGCCAAACAAAACAGGCCCTTCAGGGCCTGTTGATTATTTTACTACGCGCAGTGCCGGACGTCCGCCACGCGGCGGAGGCGGCTCGTCATCAGGACTACTGTCGTCATCGTGGTCGGGCTTATCGCCATCAATGACGGACATCACGGTCTCGCTTTCCGCGCCTGCGGTATTGTCATCATCATTTAAGCTGACAACGTCTTCATCATAGGCGGCTTCAGGCTCAAACATGGTGCCTGCGCCGTTTTCACGGGCGTAAATCGCCAGCACCGCAGCCAAAGGCACAGAAACCTGACGGGGAACGCCGCCGAAGCGCGCATTAAAACGCACTTCATCATTAGACAGCTCCAGATTACCTACCGCCCGCGGCGCAATATTGAGGACGATTTGCCCATCGCGCGCATATTCCATAGGGACATGCACGCCAGGCAGCATCACATCCACCACCAGATGCGGAGTCAACTGGTTATCCAGCAACCACTCGTAGAAAGCACGCAACAGATAGGGACGACGCGGCGTCAACTGTGACAAATCCATACAGGTTAACCCCGACCGAGGCGCATTTCACGTTCAGCTTCGGTTAAAGAAGCCAGGAAAGAATCACGTTCAAAGACGCGGGTCATATAGCCTTTCAGCTCTTTCGCCCCTGCGCCGCTGAATTCAATACCCAACTGCGGTAAACGCCACAAGAGAGGCGCCAGGTAGCAATCAACCAGGCTGAATTCGTCGCTCAGGAAATACGGTTTCTGACCAAATACCGGCGCAATCGCCAGCAGCTCTTCACGCAGTTGTTTACGCGCAGAGTCGGCCTCGGAAGCAGACCCGTTTACGATGACGTTCATCAGCGTATACCAGTCTTTTTCAATACGGTGCATGTACAGACGGCTTTCACCGCGCGCGACCGGATAAACCGGCATCAGCGGCGGATGAGGGAAACGCTCATCCAGATATTCCATAATGATGCGAGATTCCCACAGGGTCAGCTCACGATCCACCAGTGTCGGAACGCTTTGATTCGGGTTGAGGTCAATCAGATCCTGAGGTGGATTGTCCTTTTCCACATGTTCGATCTCAAAACTAACACCCTTTTCAGCCAACACAATGCGGACCTGATGGCTATAGATGTCAGTAGGACCAGAAAACAGCGTCATTACCGAACGTTTGTTGGCAGCGACAGCCATGAAAACCTCCAGGTATATTCAGAATTTTTACTGCTACCAGCCACAATGTGACCAGCCAGATGTTATGTCACCCAGGGCGAAAAAAGCCATCATTGCTCAGAAACGAGACAAAAAATGAACATTCCCCGCTATTTGGGCAGAAAATTGGATGATAGTTTACCAGATTTTGTGACCTTTGTGGTGAGTCGATTCTGGAAATGAGGAAAAAGAGATATTCCTGGTCTGAAATGCTCGCCCCACCTGAGATATTGTCTTTCGCCTGTTATGCCTGTACTACCGGTGCGCCCTAGCCATCAAAACTGCCGCCATGTTTTTCAGCCAGATCGGTAAGCTGGCAAGTGATTTCTGTCATATGCCATTGTTGCGGAGCATCGGTGCTGATAAAAGACGCCATAAACCCCTGTTGCGGGTCATTCATTCGAATACTGACCAGCGTTATGCCATACGGTAATGCAGCAATATCTTGCGCCAAGTCGCGCGCTGCGACCTCTGTAGGCAATGTCGCATAATAATCAATAGCGCGCGGAAGCGTCAGATCATCACCTTGTTCCTGTAATCCCCGGCACACACGGGAATCGTGTATCCAGTTCCAGTCGTATCGGGTTGGATACAAGAACTGGCGGTAAAAGTTTCCTTTATCATTGTGACTCTCTCTATAACTAAAAGAGATTTCCGGGCCACCAGCGAGCAATTTATCCAGCGTCTTTTCCCAGTTAAGATCCTCTTCCGACATGAACACAAAATCGCGCCAGCCTTGTTGGGTAACCACACCCACCAGCCAGATCGGAAACGTCTTCCCCTTTTCATCAAGCCAGTCCTCTATACGATTTAAACGCTGTGTTTCATCGGGCTGCGGTAAACCATTTTCATAACAGTTGGTGTAATGAACACGTAAGAACCCGGTATGGATAAGGCGATCAAATTTTTCATCCTGAATGGCGCCGATATCCACACGTATACCCGTAACATGGTCATCCACCGTTGTTATAAAGAATTCCCATTTATTCGACAGCATTAACGACTCTTTCTTAGTAAACAATGAGTTAAAAAATCCCACTGCGACTTCCTTTTCTCTGAGCGTGCATGAAAGATGAATAAGATGAGAATAATGCTAAAGATAGGGAGGAAAAGAGACTGGATTCGGACTTTAGCCATAAAAAAACCCGCCGAAGCGGGTTTTTTCGCTAACAGTTGTCTGCCGAAGCAGAACCCCATTAACGTTTGGAGAACTGCGGACGACGACGTGCTTTACGCAGGCCGACTTTCTTACGTTCAACCTGACGAGCGTCACGAGTAACGAAGCCAGCTTTACGCAGTTCGCCACGCAGGGACTCGTCGTACTCCATCAGAGCGCGGGTGATACCGTGACGGATCGCACCAGCCTGACCAGAGATACCACCACCTTTAACAGTGATGTACAGATCCAGTTTCTCAACCATGTCGACCAGTTCCAGCGGCTGACGAACTACCATGCGGGCAGTTTCACGACCGAAGTACTGTTCCAGAGAACGTTGGTTGATAACGATTTTACCGTTGCCCGGTTTGATGAACACGCGAGCTGCGGAACTTTTGCGGCGACCAGTGCCGTAGTATTGATTTTCAGCCATTGCCTATAATCCCGATTAGATGTCAAGAACTTGCGGTTGCTGTGCCGCGTGGTTGTGCTCGTTGCCCGCGTAAACTTTCAGTTTACGGAACATAGCACGACCCAGCGGGCCTTTTGGCAGCATGCCTTTAACCGCGATTTCAATCACACGCTCAGGACGGCGGGCAATCATCTCTTCAAAGGTCGCTTGTTTGATACCACCGATGTGGCCGGTGTGGTGATAGTACACTTTGTCAGTACGCTTGTTGCCGGTTACAGCAACTTTGTCAGCGTTCAGAACGATGATGTAATCACCAGTATCTACGTGCGGAGTGTATTCCGCTTTGTGCTTACCGCGCAGGCGACGAGCCAGTTCAGTAGCCAGACGGCCCAGAGTTTTACCGGTCGCGTCAACAACATACCAGTCGCGTTTTACGGTTTCTGGTTTAGCTGTAAAAGTTTTCATTAAAAGCTTACCCAAATAAATAAGTTACACGTTGGTGAACACCCAAACGTTTTAAATAGTTGAGGTTCACACGACAAAGTCCGGTAAACCTACCCCCTCGGATATGTTTGGCCGGCACAGAGAAAGTTTGGGAAAAAACTCTCTTGTAACGTGGGGTCGCAGGATTATAGAGAAGTCCAGGTCAAAGATCGACCCCTTTTTGCGATTTGCCGCGGGTTTTGTTCAGGCCTGGTTCACCCTCGGTCGGGGAGGTTGCACAGATATAATACCGCATAATGCCGGGGCGCTGCGCTTGTCCGGCTTACGGCATATGCTCCCGCTTGAGGTACTCCGCACTCTGCATCTCTTGCAGGCGTGACAGACAGCGCTGAAATTCAAACTTGAGCTGTTCCCCCTGATAAATTTCATATAACGGTGCGGCGGCGCTGACCACCAGCTTAACGTGGCGCTCGTAAAACTCATCCACCAGCGCAATAAAGCGGCGCGCTTCGTTCTCCATCAGCGGCGTCATGACCGGCACGTCAAACAGCAGAACCGTGTGAAATAACCTTGAGAGCGCAATGTAATCATGCTGGCTGCGGGCCTCGACGCACAGCGTAGCGAAAGAGACCGCTAGCGTTTGGTTTTCAACGCCCAGGGTGGATAAAGAGCGATGATTGATTTCCAGCGTCGGAGCGTGCTCGCGCGCGGCCCCCGCTAACGCCAGCCACAGTTTATCCATTTGCCGCCGGGTTTCATCATTAAGCGGCGTTAGCCATAAATGGGCCTGCGTCAGCGTCCGCAGCCGGTAATCGACGCCGGCGTCCACATTCATAATGTCGCAGTGCTGTTTAATGGCATCGATAGCCGGCAGGAAGCGGGCGCGTTGCAAACCGTTGCGGTAGAGTTCATCCGGCGGAATATTGGAGGTCGCGACCAGCGTAATGCCGCGTGCAAACAGCGCTTTCATTAAACCGCCCAGCAGCATGGCGTCGGTAATATCGGTGACGAAAAACTCATCGGAACACAGTACGTCCGTCTCGGTTTTAAACCGATCGGCAATAATGTCTAACGGATCGATCTGTCCCTGTAGCGCGGTAAGTTCTTCATGCACGCGCAGCATAAACCGATGAAAATGCAGGCGTAATTTTCGCTCACCCGGCAGGCTGTGGTAGAAGAGATCCATGAGCCAGGTTTTGCCGCGACCCACGCCCCCCCACATATACAGCCCGCGAACCGGTATTTGCGCGTCCGGTTCGTTTTTGCCTAATAATTTCCCCAGTCGCGCTATCAGTCCGCCGGGTGGCGTAGCCGACGATTTTTTCGCGGTGAGCGCCTGATAAAGGGTTTCCAGACGGTCGACCGCCTCTTTCTGTACGTCGTCAGGCTGATGGGTGCCTTCGTTGAGTGCCTGGAGATAACGCGATGTAGGGGAAAGGCTTTGCATAATGTTATTGTTATTCCTTGAAAATCTATGTGCCGTCGTTCACGGCTGACGAAAAAAAGGCCGTTCTACACTACGCGATATGCTGTCGGGATTCCACTTCTACGGAATTAGCGGTTATAGTGGCATAATCAGGCGCGGGCATGGAGCCTGGAGCCAACACCCTACGGAAACATAAGACAACGGGAGATGTTCATGACCTGGGAATATGCGCTAATTGGATTAGTCGTCGGTATCATCATTGGTGCCGTGGCCATGCGTTTTGGTAATCGTAAGTTACGTCAACAGCAGGCATTGCAGTACGAACTGGAAAAAAACAAAGCTGAGCTGGAAGAGTACCGTGAAGAGCTAGTTAGCCACTTTGCCCGCAGCGCGGAACTGCTGGATACCATGGCGCATGATTACCGCCAGCTGTATCAGCATATGGCGAAAAGCTCCAGCAGCCTGCTGCCGGAAATGTCTGCGGAGTCGAATCCGTTCCGTAACCGTCTGGCGGAGTCTGAGGCGAGCAACGATCAGGCGCCAGTACAAATGCCACGTGATTATTCTGAAGGCGCGTCTGGCCTGTTACGTAGCGGCGCAAAGCGCGATTAATCGCACGCCGTTAAGAAATTTATCGGGCGCATCGCTTGCGCCCTCGCTCTATCTTTCCTGTCCCAGCTATTATCATTGTTACCAGGCTGAAAATTCAATAACATCAATCTGTTTTGAATTGTCTATCCGTTCATTCAAGGTACGAGAGCAGCATCCATGAAAAAACACACCCAGCTGTTAAGTGCATTAGCGTTAAGTGTCGGGTTAACTCTTTCGGCGCCGTTTCCAGCCCTTGCATCGATACCAGGCCAGGTGCCAGGCCAGGCGACGCTGCCAAGCCTTGCCCCTATGCTGGAGAAAGTGCTGCCTGCTGTCGTCAGCGTAAAAGTCGAGGGAACCGCCGCCCAGAGCCAAAAAGTGCCGGAGGAGTTTAAAAAATTCTTTGGCGAGGATCTGCCAGACCAGCCGTCCCAGCCGTTTGAAGGACTCGGTTCGGGGGTGATTATCGATGCCGCGAAAGGCTATGTATTAACCAATAATCATGTGATTAATCAGGCACAGAAGATCAGTATTCAACTGAATGACGGACGCGAATTCGACGCGAAGCTGATCGGCGGCGACGACCAGAGCGATATCGCTCTGTTACAAATTCAGAATCCCAGCAAGTTAACGCAAATTGCCATCGCCGATTCCGACAAACTCCGCGTCGGCGATTTCGCCGTGGCGGTCGGTAATCCGTTTGGTCTAGGACAAACCGCCACCTCCGGGATTATTTCAGCGCTGGGACGCAGCGGGCTTAATCTGGAAGGGCTTGAGAACTTTATTCAAACCGATGCCTCTATTAACCGCGGCAACTCCGGCGGCGCGCTGCTTAACCTGAACGGCGAGCTGATCGGGATTAATACCGCGATCCTCGCGCCAGGGGGCGGGAGCATCGGCATTGGCTTTGCTATTCCTTCCAATATGGCGCAGACGCTGGCGCAGCAGTTGATTCAGTTCGGCGAAATCAAACGCGGATTGCTGGGAATTAAAGGCACTGAAATGACCGCTGATATCGCTAAGGCATTCAAACTGAACGTTCAGCGTGGCGCTTTTGTCAGCGAGGTTTTACCCAATTCAGGTTCGGCGAAGGCCGGGGTGAAATCCGGAGACGTGATTATCAGTCTTAACGGTAAGCCGCTGAATAGCTTTGCCGAACTGCGTTCGCGTATCGCCACCACCGAACCGGGCACGAAAGTGAAGCTGGGCCTGCTGCGCGATGGTAAGCCGCTGGAGGTGGAAGTCACGCTGGATTCCAATACCTCTTCTTCCGCCAGCGCCGAAATGATCGCCCCGGCGTTGCAAGGCGCGACGTTGAGCGACGGCCAGCTGAAAGACGGGACGAAAGGCGTTAAGGTTGATAGCGTCGAAAAAAGCAGTCCTGCCGCGCAGGCCGGTTTGCAAAAAGATGATGTTATCATCGGCGTTAACCGCGATCGCATCAGTTCTATCGCCGAAATGCGCAAAGTGATGGCGGCAAAACCGTCCATCATTGCTCTTCAGGTAGTACGCGGCAACGAGAACATTTATCTATTGCTGCGCTAATCCTGTCTTAAACCGGGCATCAGCCTGCGATGTGATGTCCGGTTAACTCATGGTATGCTGCTGCCGTTCCCTTTTTTAACGACGCCTCCATCATGTTTGTGAAGCTCTTACGTTCGGTCGCAATAGGTTTAATTGTCGGCGCTATTCTGTTGGCCGTCATGCCTTCTTTGCGCAAAATTAATCCTATCGCCGTCCCGCAATTCGACAGTACCGATGAGACGCCAGCCAGTTATAATTTTGCGGTTCGCCGCGCCGCGCCTGCCGTCGTCAACGTCTATAACCGCAGTATGAACAGTACCGCGCATAATCAACTGGAGATCCGCACGCTAGGTTCCGGCGTGATCATGGATCAACGCGGTTATATTATTACCAACAAGCACGTGATTAACGATGCCGATCAGATTATCGTCGCGCTACAGGATGGCCGCGTCTTTGAAGCGCTACTGGTTGGCTCCGATTCGCTTACCGATCTGGCGGTGCTGAAGATCAACGCCACTGGCGGGCTGCCTACCATCCCGATTAATACAAAGCGTACACCGCATATTGGCGACGTCGTACTGGCTATCGGCAACCCATATAATCTGGGACAGACCATCACCCAGGGGATCATCAGCGCAACGGGTCGTATCGGCCTGAACCCGACGGGGCGACAGAATTTTCTCCAGACCGACGCCTCGATTAACCACGGTAATTCCGGCGGCGCGCTGGTCAACTCGTTAGGCGAACTGATGGGGATCAACACCCTCTCTTTTGATAAGAGTAACGATGGCGAAACGCCGGAAGGCCTTGGTTTTGCGATTCCCTTCCAGCTAGCCACGAAAATTATGGATAAGCTTATCCGCGACGGTCGCGTGATTCGCGGCTATATCGGTATTGGCGGACGAGAAATCGCGCCGCTGCACGCGCAGCAGGGTAGCGGCATGGACCCGATTCAGGGCATTGTCGTTAATGAAGTGACGCCAAACGGCCCCGCCGCGCTTGCCGGTATTCAGGTTAATGATTTGATTATTTCGGTCAATAATAAACCCGCTGTGTCCGCGCTGGAGACGATGGATCAGGTGGCGGAAATCCGCCCGGGCTCCGTCATTCCGGTCGTGGTAATGCGGGATGATAAGCAGCTCACGTTCCAGGTGACGGTGCAGGAATACCCGGCGTCGAACTAAAACGACGCGGCTTTTGCCCGCGTCGTTCGACGACTAGTCAATAAAGACTGGCCCTGCCGGAAAATGCGCCAGGAAACTCGTGAAGATCAGCAGAGCGGGGAGACTTTTCTCCCCGACGGCTTCTTCACGCAGCGCCTTATCCAGTACAAGCAGGCTATGCTCCCCCCCTTCCCCCAAAATGCCGCCCATCCAGAGCAGTCGTTGCGCCTGTTGACGCGCATACTGCGATGCGCTTTTCCAGGCAACCAGATGCAGCAACGTTTGTAACAGCAGGATCCGAGACGCGTGACCATCGCGTTGTAATCGCCTGAATACGGGTAATGCAATACTACGTACCGTCGAGAAACCGCTCGCCGCCTCCCCCTCAATCGGCGATAAACCAACAGCCGCCTGTTTGACGAAATCGCATAACTGATTGTGTGTTAATGGCCGCTCGCCTGCGCTCATATACCCTGCGGCAAAACAGAGTAACCCGATACCCTGAGCCCAATCGGTCGATGGCAGAATCCCCTGCGGAACATTCGGTGCCGACGTCTGTGCGGCACAAAGCCCCTCGTCGTAACACTGTGCAAAACGTTGCTCATATATTGCTGAGTTGACGCCAGACCACGGCAGCAAATGCAGTGCTGGCTCAAGCTCAGTTATCTGATTCACCGTCTCAACAACATAACGCAAGATGGTTTCTCTGGATGGCATGGATGTACCTTGCCGAAACGCAACCATTTCACTCATTACTGTGTCCTCATTTTGCGGGAGCAGAATCACTGCTCCCGATTAGATTGGATTACATTGCCAGCACGTACTTCAGCATCACGCCCGCGGCAATGGCCGAACCGATAACCCCCGCCACGTTCGGGCCCATCGCGTGCATCAGCAGGAAGTTCTGCGGGTCCGACTCCAGGCCCACCTTGTTCGATACGCGTGCCGCCATCGGCACCGCCGACACCCCCGCCGAACCGATAAGCGGGTTGATTTTGTTCTTACTGCACAGGTTCATCAGCTTCGCCATCAGCACCCCGGCCGCCGTCCCAATCCCGAACGCAATCACACCCAGCAGCAGAATGCCCAGCGTCTGCGGCTGCAAAAACTTATCCGCCACCAGCTTCGCGCCCACCGACAGCCCGAGGAAGATGGTCACGATATTAATCAGCCCGTTCTGTACCGTGTCGCTCAGACGCTCCACCACGCCGCTTTCACGCATCAGGTTGCCAAAGCAGAACATCCCCAGCAGCGGCGCGGCGTCCGGCAGCAGCAGGGCCACCAGTAGTAACAGCACCACCGGGAAGAGGATTTTTTCCCGCTTACTCACCGTGCGCAGCTGCACCATGCGGATTTTGCGCTCTTTCTCGCTGGTCAGCGCGCGCATAATCGGTGGCTGGATTAACGGCACCAGCGCCATATACGAGTACGCCGCCACCGCGATGGCCCCCAGCAGCTCCGGCGCCAGCTTGCCCGACAGATAAATCGCCGTCGGGCCGTCCGCGCCGCCGATGATGCCGATTGCCGCCGCCTGCGGCAGGGTGAAGGAAATCAGGCCGAAGTAGTTCAGCGTCAGCGCCCCCAGCACGGTGGCGAAGATGCCGAACTGCGCCGCCGCGCCGAGCAGCAGGGTGCGCGGGTTGGCCAGCAGCGGGCCGAAGTCGGTCATCGCGCCGACGCCCATAAAGATGACCAGCGGCGCGACACCGGAGCCAATCGCCACTTTGTAGAACAACGCCAGCACCCCCGGTGTATAGCCCATGTCCACCGCCAGGTTCTCCATCTGGCTCTGCACCGACGGCAGCGCCAGCGCTAATGCCTCTTTAATGGCGTGCACGTCCGGCGCGCAGTTGAGCTTCGCGGCAATCACCGCCAGTTGCCCGGCGTCGTGGTGCGCCAGCAGGCTCTCCAGAGCGGTCAGCGCCATACCCGCTTCCGGGATATTGGAGAGCAGGCCGCCGAAGCCAATCGGCAGCAGCAGTAACGGTTCGAACTTCTTCGCAATCGCCAGCCACAGCAGCAGCAGGCTGACCAGCAGCATGATGGCCTGGCCTGCGCCAAGGTGCATCAGCCCCATGCCCTGAAGCAGGGCGTTCAGACTTTCCATTTCAGTTCTCCGTTACGCCAGCGTCATCAGGGTGTCGCCCACGGAGACCGCGTCCCCGGACTTCACCGCGATACCGCGTACCGTCCCGGCCTGCGCGGCGCGGATTTCGGTTTCCATCTTCATGGCTTCCAGAATCAGCAGCACGTCGCCTTCGGCCACGCTCTGGCCCTCGGTGGCAATCACCTTCCAGATGTTGCCCGCCAGCGGCGCGGTGACCGGGGTGCCGGCGCCTGCCGGGGCAACCGGGGATGCCGCCTGAACCGGCGCAGACGAAGCCGCCGTCAGCTGGCTGATATCGCCGCCGTCGCTGACCTTCACCACAAAGGCTTTGCCTTCCACTTCCACGGTGTAGATACCGGAAGCGGCAGGCTTCTCTGCTTTTGTCACCGGCTGCGCGGCTTCCGCCTGCGGTACCGGCTCAAACGCCGCCGGGTTGTGGCGGTTTTCGAGGAATTTGAGGCCAATCTGCGGGAACAGCGCCACGGTGAGCACGTCGTCGATGGCGTTTCCCGCAAGCTGAATGCCCTTCTCCTGCGCCTGGCGCCTGACGTCCGCTTCCAGTTCAGCCAGTTCCGGCTTCAGCAGGTCCGCCGGGCGGCAGGTCACCGGAGCGCCCCCTTCCAGCACGCGGGCCTGTAACGCGGCGTTCACCGGCACCGGGGTGTGGCCGTATTCGCCTTTCAGAATGCCCGCCGTTTCTTTGGCAATGGTTTTGTAGCGCTCGCCGGTCAGGACATTGAGCACCGCCTGGGTGCCGACAATCTGCGAGGTCGGGGTCACCAGCGGGATAAAGCCGAGGTCCTCGCGCACGCGGGGGATTTCCGCCAGCACCTGGTCGAGTTTGTCCGCCGCGTTCTGCTGCTTCAGCTGGCTTTCGAGGTTGGTGAGCATTCCGCCCGGTACCTGGGCCACCAGAATACGGCTGTCGTAGCCCTTCAGCTGGCCTTCAAAGGCGTGATACTTTTTGCGCACCTCGCGGAAGTACGCGGCGATATTTTCCAGCTTCAGGATATCCAGCCCGGTGTCGTGCTCAGTACCTGCCAACGTCGCCACCAGCGCTTCGGTGGCCGGGCGGCCGTAGGTGGCGCTCATGGAGGAAATCGCCGTGTCCACGCCGTCAACACCCGCCTCGATAGCCTTCAGCAGGGCCATCTCCGCCATCCCGGTGGTGGCGTGACAGTGCAGGTGCAGGCGCACGTCATAGCGTTTTTTGATTTCGCTCACCAGCTCATACGCCGCCATCGGCGTGAGAATGCCGGACATATCCTTGATGGCGATGGAATCGACGCCGGTCTCTAACAACTGTTCGGTTAAATCCAGCCAGGTCTGCAGGGTGTGCGCCGGGCTGGTGGTATAGCTCAGCGTGCCCTGGGCGTGCGCGCCGTGGCTGCGCACCGCCTGCAGGGCGGCCTTCATATTGCGCGGGTCGTTCATGGCATCGAAGACGCGGAACACGTCCATGCCGTTTTTCACCGCCCGCTCAACGAAGCGTTCCACCACATCATCGGCGTAATGGCGGTAGCCGAGCAGGTTCTGGCCGCGCAGCAGCATCTGCAGGGGAGTCTTCGGCATGGCCTTTTTAAGCTCGCGCAGGCGCAGCCACGGGTCTTCGCCGAGAAAGCGGATACAGGCGTCAAAGGTGGCGCCGCCCCAGCACTCCAGCGACCCGTAGCCCACGTCATCGAGCGCGGCGGCAATCGGCAGCATGTCATCAAGGCGCAGGCGGGTGGCGAACAGGGACTGGTGGGCGTCACGCAGGACGACGTCGGTAATGGCAATGGTCATGGATCCCTCCGGGAATTAAGCGTTAAGGCGGTGATGGTGGTGGATAGCGGCGGCAATCACCGGCTTTAAGCGGGTGAAGTCGTCCACGACGGGAACGGCACGCGGTGCGGGCGCGGCGACGGGTTCCGGGAAGAAGCGAGTAATCACGGCAGACATGCCGCGGATGGCGAAAATCAGCAGGAACAGAAACGCCAGCACGAACCCCATGCCGAGGAACATCAGGGTGAAGCCTTCACCTAATAGCAGAGCTGCATTAGTCATAAAATAGCCTTCAGGCAGGAGGCACGATAATGGGGCTATTTATGACGATGAAATAATAAGAGTGGATTTCCCTGAGCCGCCCCCGGCCAGAGCCCTTGGTTATTATTATCGTCATAACGTATTACCACCATTATCGTGCAATTTACGTAATCAGGTTTATTTGATGAAACTTACGTTCTGGCATATTTCATCAGCGACGATCTCTTTACGCTGATTAAAAATAATTTTGTTCTGTTCAAACAGATTATTCCCATGGGTATCAATAGAAACAATCAGCGGGCCAAACTCTTTAACCCGACAGAGCCACAGAGTTTCCGGCATCCCCAGATCGCGCCATTGGGCATCTTCAATTTCTTCCACGCACACGGCGGCTACAACCGCACAACCGGCAGGGAATACGCAGTGCAGCGCTTTGTGTTCAGCACAGCCCTCTTCGGTACCTTTACCCACAATTAATTTCACGCCGGTCTGCGCAATAAATTCTTTTTCGAATTTCTCCATACGCATGCTGGTGGTTGGTCCAACGGAGACCATTTCAAACTTATCGTCTTCGCCTTTAATTGGGCGGACAATGGGGCCAGCGTGTAAAATAGCGCCGCCGCGAACATCTACCGGAAGCTCGCGACCACCTTCAATTAAACGGCGATGGGCTACGTCACGGCAGGTAACAATATGACCATTGAGATAAATAATATCGCCAGCCTTAATATCCGCTAAATCTTCATCTTTAATTGGCGTAGTCAGGATTTTTTTAGTCATCAGAAATTCACTCCGCTGTGAGACGTAATGGTGTAATTCAAATCTTTATCGAAAACGATATGCCCTTTACGGTGCGACCAGCAGCCGACGTTTACCGCCACGCCGATGGTAGAAGGATGACGCGCGGTGTTTTCAATGTTCACGCCCATAACGGAGGTATTACCGGACATCCCCTGCGGCCCCAGGCCAATTTTGTTAATGCCTTCTTCCAGCATTTTTTCCAGCGAGGCTGCACGCTCATTCTCGTTATGCGAACCGATCGGACGCATCAGCGCTTTTTTCGATAGCAGTGCCGCCGTTTCAACAGAGGTCGCTACGCCCACGCCAACCAGCAGCGGCGGACACGCGTTGAGGCCGTAGCTGGTCATCACATCCAGTACAAAGCGGGTCACACCTTCATAGCCTGCACCCGGCATCAGCACCATCGCTTTCCCCGGCAGGGAACAACCGCCGCCCGCCATATAGGTATAAATGCTGCACTGATCGGAATTGGGAACGATCTCCCAGAAGACCGTCGGCGTACCTTTACCCACGTTTTTACCGGTGTTGTATTCATCAAAAGTTTCTACGCTGTTGTGGCGCAGCGGAGAATCGACAGTTGCTTTGATCACCGCCTCACGCAACAACGCTTCCAGCTCGCCAATCAGCGGAAAGTTCGTCCCGCACTCCACCAGAAACTGAATGACACCGGTGTCCTGGCAGGAAGGTCGATCCAGCTCTTTCGCCAGACGCTGGTTCTCAATCATGGTAGTAAAGATGACGTCGGCCAGTTTACTGGTCTCTTTCTCATGCAAATCTTCCAGTTTTGCAGTGACATCATCAGGCAAAACTTTGCCGGTATATCCCACAAACTTGGCCATAACGTCGGTCATATGGGATATCTGTTCACTTTTGCTCATAAATGCTCCTTAGTCAGAACAGCTTCCGTTAATTACGGATGAAAAGGGAAAAGGATTGGCAGCAGGATCAAGCTGACAATGGTTGAAACGATAATCAGGGGGATACCGGCCTTAGCGTAGTCGACAAATTTATAGCCACCCGCGGAGAGCACCATCATGTTGGCAGGCATACCGATAGGGGTTGCGTAGGCGCAGGAACCGCCAATGACCGTCGCCATCAGAACCGCACGCGGGTCGGCCCCCATACCTGCGGCAATGGACAAACTCACCGGCACCAATAGCGCTGTCGTTGCGGTATTGGACATAAAGTTGGTCATCACAACGGATAAGGCGAAAACGGCGATCAGCAACATGAACGGTGAAGAGTTTTGCCCCAGCATGCCGATTACATAGTCCGCAACCAGCTTGCCTGCCCCGGTCATTTCCAGCGCTTTTGCCAGCGCCAGGGTGCCGCCAAAGATAAAAATAGTCTGTGAATCAATGGCTTTATGGGCCTGTTTTTCCGTGAGTACGCCGGTAACTACCAGCACAAGAGCGCCAATACAACCGGTCACGGCCAGGCTGACACCGATCTTCTTCTCAAAGATCATGCCGAGGATCGTTGCGATCAACACCACCAGTGAGAGCCGTTGTTTCCACTGTGGAACATGGCTGTAGTCACGTTGCTCCCCGACGCTCCCCACCTCACCGCCGGTCGCATTATTCGGCAGAAAGCGATAGCCAATAGTCAGGAAGTAGAGAATGCCGCAGATGAGCATCGGGAGACCGATTTTTGCGTATTCAAAAAAGCCAAAGCCGCCGCCAATATTCTGTAGCGCAGACTGCGCGATAAGATTTCCCGGCGCGCCAATTAACGACAGGTTACCGCCCAACGCAGCGGCGAAAACCAGCGGCATCAGTAGACGAGAACGCGAGAAGCCCGATTTTGCCGCCACGCCGATCACCACCGGAATCAAAACCGCAGCGGTACCGGTGTTAGAGAGGACGCCAGACATCAAACCCACCACCACCATAATGGTGAAGATCAGCTGTTTTTCTGTTTTCGCGAAGCGCGTGATGACGCCGCCCACTTTGTTTGCCATACCGGTCTCGAACAACGCACCGCCCACGATGAACATCGCGACAAAGAGGATAACGTTAGTGTCGATAAAGCCAGCAAAGGCCTGTTTGATATTCAGAACGCCGGTGATCACTAAGGCCACGCAGACAATCATGGAAGTGACGGCAAGTGGCACTTTTTCCCATACAAACATGACGATAGCGAACACCAATAAACATAAGGTAAGGGTAATGGGTTCCATATTTATAATTATCCAATCAATGATATATGATATTGTATCCAATGTTGACAGGGAGAAATTATTCCCATACAAAAACTAAGTCAAATCGTTTCTCAGGAAAGATGCAGGAGTGGGATCTACATCAAGATCGTGGTTAGATCGTTACTGGACGTGATTAATAGAATTGAAGAATTGGTTGAAGCGCCTGCGATGCTCACGCAGGCGAAAAGATCAGGCAGAAGGGTCACCAACATAGCGGGTCAGCATATTCTCCATTGAGCGAATAATGTGTTCGCGCATGCGCTGGCGTGCCAATGTTTCATCATGAAGTTCAAGAGCTTGCAGAATACTTTTATGTTCCTGAATGGAAATCACGGCATACTCTTCTTCGGTGACCTTATGGCCCATCGACAGGCCGTTCCACATATTACAGAGCAACATTTTCATTTTTTCGTTGCCAGCAACATTCCATATTTCCATATGAAATGCCTGATTCAGGTCGGAGTATTCCGCCGAGTTATTTTCCGCGAGAGCCTTTTCAGCGGCATAATGCACCTGGGCTATCCGCGAGATATCGGTGCCAGGACGAGAAGCTTTAGCCACCGCCTCACTTTCTAACAGCGCGCGAATTTCATAGTGTTCACGGATCGTTTGTTCATTGATGCCCAACACCACCGCCCCTTTATTAGGGCGCACTTTTATCAGCCCATCCGCCGCCAGAATCTGAAACGCCTCGCGCACTGGCATACTGGACACGCCGACCATTCTGGCAATGCCTTCTAACGTAATCTCCTGCCCTTCTACTAACTCCCTCGAAAGAATCGCTTTACGCAGCACTGCCGCGACCTGTTCTTTCGCTGAAAGAAGCTTAATCTTCCCTAACTTAGGCTTCTGCACTTTCCCAATCCTTCATATGTTGACGCATTATTTCTGCTAAAGAGAGGAAATAACGCTGCATAACTTGCCCAATCTCATCACGCCGCCCCTGGCGTATGACGTCAGCCAGTTCAGCGAAAAGCTGCGCCGACTCCTGATTATCTTTTTTCAGATGCAAAATAACATAAGAGACATAACCGTCCAGGAACTGCTGATACACCTTTTCCAGATAGCGGTTATTCACATAAGAAATCAGCATCGCATGACACTCCAGTTCGCAGGATTTGTCTTCTGCGACAGCCAGCGCTTGCGCACGTATCAGGAGGGCATCGCCTACTTCGCTGGGTATCAGCGAAAACATTTCGGCGGCCATCGCGGCAATTACGCGAAAAATATGGCTCACGCGATCGGCCTCAAGATGCGCGACCTGCATGTGCCTGTTGGGCAGTCGGATTAAAAAACCTTCCTGTTCGAGTGACTGTAGCGCTTCTCGAACCGGCATTCGTGAAAGACCAAGCTGCTCCGCAATACTTTCCTGCGCGAGTTCTTCTCCCGCTTTTATATTGCCGGAAAGAATTTCATAGCGAAGCATTTGCGTAATGTGATCGCGGGTTTGCGTTCTTTGGATCTTTTTCACGACGTTCTCGTTAATAACCGATAAGACGTGAGGAGTTTAGCAGATTTAGTACTTGATTTCGTGGCTTGTTTACAGTCAAAGAAGCCGGAGCAAAAGCCCCGGCATCGGGCAGGAACAGCTTATTTATTAATAAAATCTTCACCCAACTGAATATCTTTTTTCAGCGTATCCAGCATAGCGTCCAGCGAATGTTGCTCGAAAGCGCTCAGTGTGCCGATGGATTTACGCTCTTCTACACCGTTTTTACCCAGCAGCAGCGGCTGAGAGAAGAAACGGGCATACTGACCGTCGCCTTCCACATAGGCGCATTCCACCACGCCTTTTTCGCCCTGCAGAGCGCGAACCAGAGAAAGACCGAAACGCGCGGCAGCCTGGCCCATAGAGAGGGTTGCCGATCCGCCGCCGGCTTTCGCCTCGACGACTTCAGTACCGGCGTTCTGAATACGTTTAGTCAGCTCGGCCGCTTCTTGTTCGGTAAAACTTACGCCTGGAATCTGCGACAGCAGCGGCAGAATCGTCACGCCGGAGTGTCCGCCAATCACCGGAACTTCAACTTCCGTTGGCAGCTTACCTTTCAGCTCTGCGACAAAGGTATTAGAGCGGATGATATCCAGCGTGGTAACGCCAAACAGTTTGTTTTTGTCGTATACGCCTGCTTTTTTCAGCACTTCCGCCGCAATCGCAACGGTGGTGTTCACCGGGTTGGTGATAATGCCCACGCACGCTTTCGGGCAGGTTTTAGCGATCTGCTGCACCAGGTTTTTCACGATGCCAGCGTTAACGTTAAACAGGTCGGAGCGGTCCATACCCGGCTTACGCGCCACACCCGCAGAAATCAGTACTACGTCAGCGCCTTCAAGCGCCGGGGTTGCGTCTTCACCGGAGAAACCTTTGATTTTTACAGCGGTGGGGATGTGGCTCAAATCAACGGCCACACCGGGAGTCACTGGAGCGATGTCGTACAGGGAGAGTTCTGAACCTGAAGGCAGTTGGTTTTTTAAAAGTAATGCCAGCGCCTGACCGATACCACCAGCAGCGCCGAGGACTGCGACTTTCATCCTAAACTCCTTATTATATGATTAGCTAAGTGTCTATTGCTCCGCGGCGGCGACCTTAATTCACAAATTCAATGATTACAATCCTCACTCATCAAGAATGCGGAGTCGCGCAATTTTGGCTTTTATGCATTTAATTTGCGTAATCCGGATCGACTGCAACCAGAGAGCAACGTTCCTACAGGTGGTGACAATATACCCTACTATCCTCTCAAAACAACATCATTTTGATAACAATTAATTTACTTTTAATCTTATTTGCGAGGCGTGACACAGGCATGTTTCTTGATAACGAAATTTGATAAAATTCCGCTCTTTCATAACATTATTTCAGCCTTAAACAAGGCAGACTGTTTGCATAAAAATTCATCTGTATGCACAATAATGTTGTTTCTACCGCCATATTACGGGTGACTTATGCGAAGCTCGGCTAAACAAAAAGAACTAGTAAGAGCGTTTAAAGCGCTCCTCAAAGAAGAAAAATTCAGCTCACAGGGCGAAATCGTCCTCGCGTTGCAGGATCAGGGCTTTGAAAATATCAATCAGTCCAAGGTCTCGCGCATGTTGACTAAGTTCGGCGCAGTGCGTACACGTAACGCAAAAATGGAAATGGTGTACTGTCTTCCGGCTGAACTGGGCGTCCCAACAACATCCAGTCCGTTGAAAAATCTGGTGCTGGATATCGACTATAACGACGCTGTCGTGGTGATTCATACCAGCCCCGGCGCGGCACAACTCATCGCGCGCCTGCTGGATTCACTGGGGAAAGCAGAAGGTATTCTCGGCACGATTGCCGGCGACGATACTATCTTCACTACGCCTGCCAGCGGCTTTTCCGTAAGAGATCTGTACGAAGCCATTCTGGAACTTTTTGAACAAGAGCTTTAGTCCCACTTCCTCCGTCGTCGTACGGCGGAGGCACCTTTTTGTCCTCTCCCCTCGCCGCTTTCCTGTACGGCTATCATTTGGCAAATCATGCCCTTAAACATTCACCGCATGAATGACAAATCAAAAAAACGCACAAAATGTCAAATTTTTTAACCTATTGATTTTCTTTTATTTTTTAAACATCAGCGGCGAAAAACAGCAATTTTAATTCCATAACGTTATAAAAAATAAAATTTTTAATGTCTTTAAAAAGCAGAAACAATTAGCGTGGTATTAATTAATCGCGTGATTAGTGTATACTTAATTTTGTGATGAGGGTCACGAAACAAAGACCCCAGTAAAGGAATTCGACGAGGTAAAAATCATGAAAATCAAAACCACTGTTGCAACATTAAGTGTTCTGTCCGTTCTCTCTTTTGGCGCTTTCGCCGCAGAACCTATCAGCGCAGAGCAAGCGCAAAATCGTGAAGCAATCGGATCGGTTTCAGTCAGCGCTATCGGCTCATCGCCTATGGATATGAACGCCATGCTGAGCAAAAAAGCGGATGAACAAGGCGCTACGGCCTACCACATTACCGAAGCGCGTAGCGGTAGCAACTGGCACGCCACTGCCGAACTGTACAAATAAAATTCACCTGCCATCGCATATAACGTGTCATTGCTTCGCGGAGATATCGCATAAGAAAAGCCCATTAATCCGCGAGGTTGACCCTATAAAGGAATAAAAGACCATGAAAACGAAATACATTATCGCATCACTCGGCCTGGCCACTCTGCTCTCTTTCGGCGCAAATGCCGCAGTACATCAGGTTAACGCGGAACAGGCGCAGAATCTGCAACCGATGGGCACCATTTCCGCCTCGCAGATTGGCAGTACGCCAATGGATATGCGCCAGGAGATTGTCGCTAAAGCCGAAAAAGCAGGCGCTAATAGCTATCGCATCATCGAATTAAAAGAAGGTGATAACTGGCACGCCACCGCCGAGTTGTATAAGTAAACCCTCGTCGTCTAACCCGACGACTTGCCCCCGCCTGTCGGGGGCTTTTTTATGCTTTTTCAATGCCGGACATTAAACCGTAGCCGCCCCTCCAGCTCTTCTTCCGCTTCATCAAAGAGTAAAATCAGCGCCCCGTAGCGCCTGCGCAGTTTATCAGGCAGGTGAACGAACTCAATCTCTAGCGGTAGAGGTAAGATATCGCTCATTACCGCATCCCATAATGTATCAAGATCGCTTACTTTCTCACTGGCAAGACCAAACGTCTGCGTAAACTCGCGATAAAAATCGCTTTGGTTTTTAATATCATTAAAATCAAAAGTATAGACATTCATAGCCAGCCACCATCCCCGACAGACAATTGTCTGTTTTACTACTAAGCATCATTATGCAGAGGTTTCACTTCCAGAAACGCTTTTAGCCCCGGAGCACTCTTGCGCTGTTTTTGTATCTCAAATAAGTATAGTCATAAAAAAACCGACGCTTTTGGCATCGGTTCTTGTGGGTTAGCTATCGGTAAGCGCGTTCTGGTATTTATGTAACATGCCCGTCAGGCGTTTAACCGGTTCCGTCACCTGCGGCGGCGCCTCCCAGATACGTAATTTCTCCTGATAGATATCCAGCTCATCCAGCAACTGACCAAAGTAGCGTCGCCGTTTATCATCGCTTCCGGCGGAAATAACATGGTCTGCGGTACGACGAAGCTGACGGTGGAACACTGACAGATCCTCATTAACCGGTATCGGCGCGTCGCGCAGACGTTGATGAGCAATGATCATCGTTAGCGCCAGGCGAAACTTCGGCAAATCGCCAGGGAATTTATTCATCAGCAAAAAGAGTTGCTGATATAACGCAGGCAGACGGTTTTCTTTACGACGTACCACGTTGGTCGTCATTGCCGAGACCGCAGCGGAAACAAACTGATTAAGCAGCACGCGACCGGTTCGATCTTTGGATTTATCACGCACCAGCAGGATGACGATAAACGCCAGCATACAGCCGACAATTTGCCCCAACGCGCTGTCGAGGAACTGGCTGAAATGGAACGTCATCGGATTATCCAACACAATAATGTTAATCGTACTGGCCAGCGCCCCCATCGACCCCAGACGCCGTTTCTGGACCTCAATGCCGATAAAGAACCCCAATACCGCCAGGCTCAAACATAACAACAGCATACTTTGCTGCGTATTGGGAATAATCACCAGGAAATAGAGCAATCCCAGCGGCAACGCCGCCAGAGTGCCATAAATAAAATCAATGCAGACCATGCGAGGATTGGGTAAACGCATCGCCAGCGAGGTCACCACGGCAATCATCACCATCGCGCCATTACCCGATGTCCAGCCGGTCCATAGCCAGAATAATGTCCCCAGTATGCAGGAAAGCGTGGTGCGCCAGAAGTTCACCATCGCATGGTGACGTTCAGCGGATTCCACTTTAACTACGGGCTCGCCTTGCAGGATCTCTTCTTCCGTCGCGCTGATTTTGGTGTTGCTGATCACGCCGCGTTTAAGCAGCAGATAGCGCGTCGCTGCGCCTACCCAGCTATAAAGCGTGACGGGCGTTTCGCGCTCGCCGGTCCAGACAATGACACGCCGCATCCGTTTTAACTGCCTGTGAACGTCCTGTACCGTTTCAACCGGCGTCTCGAACAGTTCCCGGAATGTATCGGTAATCAGTTCCGGCCGCGTGTTTTGAATAAGATAAGTTTCACAGGATTGCGTAATCAGCGTGAGCGAAAGCGTATTCAACGCTTTCAGGCGGCGGTTAGCGCGTACCCAGCGCGAAGATTCCATATTCAGATTACTTCGCATTCCCTCCAGCGCCGCCGTGCGTCGCACCAGATCGCCCCAGGCGTTGTCGACTTCTTCGCTGTCGCCATGCTTAATACAAAGTTGCATTAGCTGATATTGCGCTACCAGTAAACTGTCCAGTTCGCGATCAACCTCCTGCTTTATCGATCGCGGCGAGAAAAGCAGATCCGCTAAAATAGCGCAGCCAATGCCGATGACGATTTCGCTACAGCGCTCAAGCGCAAATTGCGGCGTAAGCAGCGGCTCCGTCTGAATGGTAATCACAATGATCAGCGCAGTATAACCTGACAGTCCCCACGCATAAGAGTTTTCGATCCGTACTAAAGAGGAGATCCAGGTACAAAAACCGGCCCAGACACAGCACACCAGAATCATCAATAACGGCGCGCGGATCATAGAGATAATAATGATAAGCGCGGCGATACAGCCAATAAACGTCCCGATAATACGCAACATTCCGCGATAACGGATAGCGCCGGAATAGGGTTCCCCGCCGGCGGCAAATGCCGGGCCTGCCGCCACGATCGCGGCGGTCAGCACCGCCCAACGCGGCGTCTCCAGTTGAAAATGGAAGCCGATAAATAATGCCAGCACAATGGCGCACGCCAGCTTTACCGCAAAACGAATGTGCTGGTTGGCAATGGAGAAAATGCCCATGACGATTAACCGAATTCGCGCAGCCGGTGCGCCAGTTTACGGAAGAAGGAGTCCTGGCTTGCGTCACGATCCTGCTTACCGGTGATCACGACGGTTGCCGTCGTACCGGCAGGCCACAAATTCCCCTGCTGCTCGTCGAGCCGGATACGCACCGGGACACGCTGGGCCAGACGCACCCATTCGAGGTTAGAGTCTATCGTCGCCATCCCTTTCGCATCGCTGGTACTGCTGGCATTCGTTACCCCTGCCGCCACGCTATCGACGGTACCTTTTAATACCCGGTTGCTGCCAAGCGGCGTGATTTCGGCACGATATCCCGGACGCACGCCTTCCAGCTTGGTCTCTTCCATATAGGCCTGCACGTAAAAAGAGTTCTTTTTCACCAGGGCGACGGCTGTGGAACCGCGGGTAATAAATTCACCGGCATAAACATTAAGGTTAGTCACCCAGCCGTCGGCAGGCGCGCGAATGACGGTGCGTTCCAGATCGAGTTTAGCCAGATCGCGCGTCGCCTGGGCTTTAGCCAGTTGATGCAGTACCGTCTGCAAGACGTTGTTCGCCTGATCGATCTCTTCCCGGGACATCGCCTGTACGCCGAGGCGATTACGGCGACCGGCTTCCTGGCGTTTTTCCTGCGCCAGTACCTGATAATAGGCTACATCAGCTTCCGCTTCCGCCAGCGCTTTTTGATAGCGTGGCTGATCGATGGTAAACAGGACATGATCCTTTTTCACCAGTTGGTTATCATGCACGTTTACATGGGTAATCAGGCCCGCGACATCCGGGGCAATAGCGACGACATCGGCGCTAAAACGCGCGTCGCGCGTCCAGGGAGATTCGGTGTAATACACCCAGGCGCGGAAAATGGCGATAAAGGCCAGAATAACCAGTACGAGGGTAATGGCCGTACGGGAGAGTTTTCTTGTTAGTGTTTTCACTTCAACCTCAAACGAACAGGCGCGATATTAAATAAAACAGACAACAATACAGCGCGGTATTGAACAAAGCCGGATGCCAGACAAAATCATAGATACCCGTCGGCACAAGCATCCGACGCACCAGCCAAAAAATAGCCAGTGACAAAAGCAATTCGAAAAATATCGGTGGGAAGGAAAGACCAAACACCACGATAACGGGAAACAGACTCATGTTGACCTTGATTTCTGAGAGAGAGCAGGCGATAGATTGTTAAGCTACATCGCCGCAGAGAAGGGCAAGAGACGCCAGGCGAGAGCGACATAGCTCTTATTCGAATAATAGTATATTAACGTAATTGTTATGCTGTTATCTATATTATGTGATCTAAATCACTTTTAAGCCAGAGTGAATAATGGAACGATTAAAACGAATGTCGGTATTCGCCAAAGTTGTCGAGTTTGGCTCTTTTACCGCCGCAGCCAGACAGCTGCAAATGAGCGTATCGTCCATCAGCCAGACTGTGGCGAAACTGGAAGATGAGCTTCAGGTTAAATTGCTCAACCGCAGCACACGCAGCATTGGGCTCACCGAGGCTGGAAAAATCTATTATCAGGGCTGTCGTCGTATGCTGCATGAAGTGCAGGATGTTCATGAGCAGCTTTACGCTTTTAATAACACGCCCATCGGTACATTGCGTATCGGCTGTTCTTCAACCATGGCGCAAAATGTGCTGGCCGGGCTTACCGCAAAATTATTAAAAGAGTATCCCGGTCTGGCGGTCAATCTTGTGACAGGAATTCCGGCTCCGGATTTAATTGCCGACGGACTGGACGTGGTGATCCGCGTGGGCGCGCTGCAAGACTCCAGCCTGTTTTCCCGTCGACTCGGCGCGATGCCGATGGTTGTGTACGCCGCCAAGCCCTACCTCGCTCAGTACGGCGTCCCGGAAAAACCCGCCGATCTCAGTAGCCATTCCTGGCTGGAATATAGCGTGCGCCCGGATAATGAGTTTGAACTTATCGCGCCGGAAGGAATTTCTACCCGACTGATTCCACAGGGGCGGTTCGTCACTAACGATCCGATGACGCTGGTACGCTGGCTGACCGCCGGAACCGGAATCGCCTATGTGCCGCTGATGTGGGTGATCGATGAGATCAATCGTGGCGATCTGGAGATCCTGCTGCCTCGCTATCAGTCCGATCCCCGTCCGGTGTACGCGCTGTACACCGAAAAAGATAAGCTGCCGCTTAAAGTGCAGGTAGTGATTAACGCGTTAACTGACTATTTTGTCGATGTCGCACACCTGTTTCAGGGGATGCACGGGCGGGGAAAAGAAAAATAAAAACACCGGGTAATTGCTGAAGACGATTGTAGGCCAGATGCCACCCGAGGCTGACATTTCCTGATGGCGCTGCGCTTATCAGGCCTGGGCGGCACACACCACAGGCCTGATAAGGCGGGCAGTTATGCGGTGCCGCCAACCGTCAGGTTATCGACTTTCAGCGTCGGCTGGCCTACGCCTACCGGCAGGCTTTGGCCCTCTTTACCGCAGACCCCCACCCCGTTATCCAGCTTAAGGTCGTTGCCGACCATGGAGATCTGTTGCATCGTTTCAATGCCTGATCCAATCAACGTCGCGCCCTTCACCGGCGTCGTGACTTTGCCATTTTCAATCAGATACGCTTCCGAGGTAGAGAACACAAACTTGCCGGAGGTGATATCCACCTGACCACCGCCAAAGTTAGGCGCATAGATGCCGTACTCAACGGATTCGATAATTTCCTGCGGCGTTGACTGCCCCGCCAACATATAGGTATTCGTCATACGCGGCATCGGCAGATGCGCGTAAGATTCGCGACGCCCGTTACCGGTCGGCGCAGCGCCCATCAGGCGAGCGTTCAGCTTGTCCTGCATGTATCCTTTCAGCACGCCATTTTCAATCAATACGTTGTACTGGCCTGGCGTACCTTCATCATCGATAGCAACGGAGCCGCGACGGTTCATCATTGTGCCGTCGTCCACTACGGTGCAAAGCGCGGAGGCAACCTGCTCGCCGATCTGACCGCTAAACACAGATGTCCCACGACGGTTAAAATCACCTTCCAGCCCGTGACCGACCGCTTCGTGCAGCAATACGCCCGGCCACCCGGCGCCCAGAACCACCGGTAACGTCCCCGCTGGCGCAGCGACCGCGGAGAGATTAACCAGCGCCATGCGTACCGCTTCTTTCGCCCACGCGTCGGCGCGAACCTCGCCGTCGAGATCGGCAAGAAAATACTCATAACCAAAGCGACCGCCGCCGCCGCTGGCGCCGCGCTCGCGTTTACCGTCTTCTTCCACCTGCACGCTAACGGACAACCGCACCAGTGGACGGACATCCGCCGCCAGCGTCCCGTCGGTCGCCGCCACGAGGATTAATTCATATACGCCGGTCAGGCTGGCGTTAACTTCCTGCACGCGTTTATCGGCTTCTCGCGCCACTTTGTCAACGCGTCTGAGGATATCCAGCTTCTCTTCGCGGCTCATACTTTGCAGCGGATCAAGGGTGGTGTAGAGCGGCTGATGCGCTACGGCGGCGAGCGTTTTTACCTTGCCTTCGCCGTTCTCGCGTACAATGGTTCGCGCTGCCTGCGCACTCTGCTCCAGCGCCAGGAGGCTTATCTGGTCAGCATAAGCAAAACCGGTTTTTTCGCCGCTAATGGCGCGAACGCCAACGCCCTGGTCGATATTATATGAACCATCTTTAATGATGCTGTCTTCTAAAACCCAGGATTCGTGATAGCTCGACTGAAAATAGAGGTCGCCATAATCAAGACGGCGTTCGGCCAGTTGGCCCAAAATAGCGAACAGATCCTGATGGTTCAGGCCATTCGCCGCTAGCAATTGTTCACTTACCAGGTTCAGACTCATCGTTTTTGCTACTCGTTGATTTCTGCCGGATGGCGGTTCACGCCTTATCCGGACTACGTTGTTAGATTGTACAAACCGGATAAACGCAGCGCCGTCCGGCATGACTATTTACTGAGAGTGGGGCAATTCCTCGCCCCCGTCAAATCATTGCTGGCTTTCTTTTATCGGTTGGCGCAGAACTTCGTTGATCTGCGGCGCATCGACCGGACCGGTAATGCGATATCGCAAAATGGAGACCTTGCTCCATAGCGGCCCCAACACTTTACTGGCGGCAAATACCGCCGCGCCGACAATCGGGTTAACGGCAAACGCGGCGGCGACGCCCACTGTGGCGGAAATTTCCGGCGCGACAACGGCCTCCATATCAAGACGACGACGCACCAGATCAACAGAACCTTTCATTGCAATATCCGCTTCCAGCCCATCCACCAGCGTATCGTCAGTATGCAGGACGCCATCTTTAATCCACGCGGTACTATGAATAGAGTCGAAATAGAAGCCCTCGCTAAAGGTATCTCTGAAGTCAAACCGCAGCTTACGCAGCAACGCATCAAAACTGAGCAGCCGCAGTAACTGTCCGGCATGACCGCTACTGAGATCAGTAAACTCGCCTTTACCCAGACGCGTACGTAAAATCCCGTTGAGCGTGGCTTCCTCAGGTTGCCAGGGCGGGTTTCGCCAGTGCAGATCGTAATCTACGTTAAAAGACGCGTTCTGGATTGGCGTCGAGATACCGAAGAACCCGGCAGCCGTGTCGAGGTTACTACCATGCAGACTACCTTTCAGCGAGGTTCGTTCATTACCCGGCGCATTCACCCACTCGCCGTTCGCTTTCAAACGGGCGAATCCGGTATCGATCAGGCCATTCGCCAGAGTCAGCGTATTGCCTTTGATGGCGAAATCGCCATCAATACGCCCATATTTTTGCCCCCACAGCCAGCACTCTTCGCAGCGAAGCTGTAAGTCCGGCCAGCCGCGGAAGCTAATCGTGTTCGCCGAAGCCAACGGCGATGTCGGCGTTGGTGACGAGGCGTGCGTTTTTGCGACGCTAGGGTTGTAGTACAGGTACTTAATATTCGCCAGCCACGGCGCATGGTTGCGCATGAGCAGCGTGGCGTTCACCTCACGGCCCTGCGCTTCAATTTTTGTTCCGTTCAGCGAGGGGGCTGAAACGACGCTCAAATTGTTCCACTGCTGGCCACCCAGCGATAGCGCGGGAGTACGCAACGTGACGCGTTGAGGAAACTCGGCTGAACTGCTCACGTTATCCGCCGCGCCTTTCTGGAATAACGCCAGCCATTGTGCGCCATCCAGCGCCGGCAGATTGAGTTCAACGCCTTGTTGAGCAGGTAATGGCGGAATCGTCCGGCTGTCCGTCGTCCAGATAGCCCGATCCAACGTCAGCTTCTGATTTAATAACCAGCGGCTGTTAAAGTGATTTTTACTCCCTGCGCTCCCCGTTAGCGCAAAACTTTTCAGGTTGCCGTCAGCCTGAATGTTCACCGGAATGGCTTCGCCTGCGGGTTTATTTAGCGGAGAAGGTAAGTGACTGCTCACATTTCTCAGATCGCCGTTCAGCTCGATGTGATAAGTGGTGTCAGCGTGATACGGAAGATCGATGCCGACTTTACCATTCCACGTCACGCTGCCGCTCAGGGCGTCATTCAGTTGCGGCGGTAAGACGCCCATACGCGTTGGTTGCCAGTTACCGTTCAGGTTGACGGCGACCTGATAGGCTTTTGCCCCTTCCGTCGTACTGAAATCCAGGTTAAGCGGCTGATTAAACCAGTTTGCCGTCAGCGGCCCGCTTTTTAGCGCGCCATTCACAAAGCTGAATTTACCGTTCAGATTTTTGAGCGTGCTGTTTAGCGGCTTAATAAACAGACTGTTATTACGCAACGAGACATCGCCCTCGGCGGTAACCTGTTCTCCGTCCAGCGGAATATCAAGATGTAAGCGAGCATTCACATCGCCATCTAACTGGAGCTCCGCCAGCGTCGAGCCAAGCGAGTCTTTTAGCGGCGTCTCGTCAAAATAAGGCCCAACGGCTTTTCCCGGCCCGTTAATATCGGCATCAATGAGCAGTTTCTCTTTGGAATAATCCGGAATCGTCGCCGCGAGTTTGCTGGCCTTCACCCCGCCCAAATCGACGCTATCCGAACGCATCCACAGACCGTCGTTCAGGAAATCCAGTTCAATGTTGAGATTTTTTAGCGCCGGCCAGTCGGGTTGAAAGGCAAACGTCGCATTGCGTAGCGGCACCAGCACTTCAAACTGACCTTCGTTATGCTTATAGGGAAAGAGGTGCGGGTTACCACCGTAAACCAACGTGGCGTTATCCGCCTCGCCGCCCTGAATCGCGCCGCTAAGGTAATCGACCAGCGCTTTGCCCATCAGGTTTTCCGGAAAATAGCGCCACGCCTGAGATCCATCATCGGTACTGATTCCGGCCAGAATACCCAGCCACGGTTCGTCGCCCGTCGGTTGCAGATAGCGGAACCCGCCGCGCGCATGTACCGCCTTTGCTTTGACGTCAATGTCGCGGCCATCAAGCTGAAAGCCGTTCTCATTCTTCAACCAGCTAAGCGTCGCGACGCCGTTTTCAATTTCCAGCGGCGCGCGAAAAACGGTTTCATAGGGCATTTTAGCTTGCTGCATCGCAACCTTCATCTGCCCGTCTTCTACGCTTCCCGCCAGCGTACCGGAAAAATGTTCCGCGCCGGGCAACAGCTTCCACTGTTTCCAGGCAAGATTTTCCCACGATGCCTGAAAACGCGTTTTTTCGGTCGCCTGTAGCGGAATATCCAGCGCCAGTGTGGCGATCTTTCCGCTCGGCTGCGTAGCCTGCCATATTTCGCCCAGCACAGGCGACAGTTTAGCCGCCAGCGGACGTAATGCTTCCAGCCCCGCCAGTTCAAGATTACTGGCGCGAATGCGTAGCTCATCGCTACGTGTGTGATTCTCGCCGCCGACGTCCTGCTGCGGGAGCCAGGCCACGGTTAAGGCTCCGCTCGGCCAGGGTTTACCATCAAGCGTAATCCGTGTGTCCGGAATATAAAACTGCCAGCCCGGCTGCTCGCGGCTAATCTGCGCCGTCAGGTTATCGACAGACAGCGTGTGCGTCGTGTTATCGCCCAGCCAGCTTGCGCCGCCCTGTTTCAGCCAGACGTCTCCTCCGGCGATTTCGCCTTTACTGAGCGTCATCCAGCCTTCCAGACTGAAACGCGCCGTCTGGAGCGCCACATTATCCTGCATCCATTTGCCCAGCCACGGCTTGACGTCAATATCGTCGGCCTGTAACCAGACTCTGCCGTTATTCAGCAAACCGTCGTCATCGCGTAAATCCATCCGCACCTGCATCACGCCGTGCTGCCCGGTCAGGCTGGAGAGGCTGACCTCGCCTTCGGCGCGGTGCCGCTCTTTGCCGTTTAGCCAGGTAAGCTGTGGGATCGCCAGCTCCGCGCGTTGTCCGGAAAGCGTCAGAAAACTGATTTGGCTATCGCGCAGATCGAAATGATCGAACTGACGCAGGAAAAGATCGCTTAAACGGCTGGTTTCGATGCCTTTGCCGTCGCTGCTTTGAAGAGGCGTGTTGGTGCGGAAATTGAGTTGCCAGAAGGTCAGGTCGCGAAACTGCCAGCGCATATGCAACAGGCTTTGCCAGACGTCCAGCGCCAGCGTAACGCGTTTTATCGACAGCTCGCCGCCATCTTTCAGGGCGGCATGAATATTATGCGCTTCCAGCGTAGGGCCAAAATTTTGCCAGCTTGCGGAGAGTTGGCTGGCGGCCACCGGCACGCCGGTCACGGACTCAATTTTATTCAGGATAGCTGGACGCCAGGCGTCAAGATGAGGCAACGCCAGGCGCAGCCCGCTAACCAGCAGCGCTGCAATGACGATGAGCGCGGCTCCAGTGAGCAATAAAATCCCCGGCAATCGCCTCACGCGTCTCTCCTTGTCTGCCAAAAAATACGACTCACACCCGTTGAGGGTATATTGCCGGATGGCGGCGCTTGCGCCTTATCCGGCCTACATGCGCTGGTGCTACTACTCAATTACATCATTACGACGTCAAACTGCTCCTGGTTATAAAGCGGTTCGACCTGAACTTTAACCTGTTTGCCGACAAAGATTTCGACTTCCGCCAGCGCGTGTGATTCTTCGCCTTTCAGCGCTTCCGCCACCGCAGGAGAAGCATAAACCAGGAAGCGATCGGAGTCATAAGCGTGATGAACACGTACAATTTCACGCATGATCTCATAACAGACGGTTTCCACCGTTTTTACCGTCCCGCGGCCATGACAGGTTGGACACTCGTTACAAAGCACATGTTCCACGCTTTCACGGGTCCGTTTACGGGTCATTTCCACCAGCCCCAGCGGCGAAAAACCGTTAATACTGGTTTTCACGCGATCCTTACTTAACGCCTGTTCCAGCGAATGCAGCACCCGGCGGCGATGATCTTCATTATTCATGTCGATAAAATCGATAATGATAATGCCGCCCAGATTACGCAGGCGTAGCTGGCGGGCAATGGCCTGAGTCGCTTCAATATTGGTATTAAAAATGGTGTCGTCGAGATTACGGTGTCCGACAAACGCGCCGGTATTGATATCTACCGTCGTCATCGCTTCGGTTTGGTCGATAATCAGATAACCGCCAGACTTGAGTTCAACCTTACGCTCCAGCGCGCGCTGGATCTCATTTTCCACGTCATAAAGATCGAAGATCGGCTGATGGCCACTGTAATGCTCCAGCTTACTGGTCATTTCCGGGATGTATTCTGCGGTAAACTCCAGCAGCGACTCATAGGTCAGACGTGAGTCGACGCGAATTCGGTCCAACTGCGCATCGGCGAAATCGCGCAGCACGCGCTGCGCCAGCGCCAGTTCGCCATACATCTGGTAGCGCGTTTGCGGACGCTTTTTGCGCTCCATGACTTTCGTCCAGACGCGCTTGAGATAGGCGGCGTCAGACGCGAGATCCTCTTCACACACGCCTTCCGCCGCGGTGCGGATAATAAACCCGCCCTGTTCGTCGCAGTATTCCGCCACCACCTTTTTCAGGCGCTCGCGTTCACTTTCGCTTTCGATACGCTGGGAAACGCCAACGTGTGACGCGCCGGGCATAAAAACAAGGTAACGGGAGGGCAACGTGATGTCCGTGGTCAAACGCGCGCCTTTCGTGCCGAGCGGATCTTTCACTACCTGCACCATCAGATCCTGTCCCTGACGCACCAGTTCGGAGATATCGCGCACGGTAAACTGTTTTTGCTCGTCGCCCGCCACGCATTCGGTATGCGGCATAATGTCGGAAGCGTGAAGAAATGCGGCTTTATCCAGCCCAATATCTACAAAAGCCGCCTGCATACCTGGAAGTACACGACTTACACGACCTTTGTAGATATTGCCTACGATTCCGCGTCGCGCTTCGCGCTCAATATGGATTTCCTGAAGAATACCGCCATCAATGTACGCCACGCGCGTTTCCGATGGCGTTACGTTTACCAACAATTCAGCCGTCATGTTTATCCCTTTTATCACGCAGTGCGTTAAAATGACTCAACAACTCATACGTTTCAACCAGCGGTAAGCCGACCACGGCGTGATAGCTGCCATTTATCTTCCTGACAAAACAGCCACCCCGCCCCTGAATACCGTATGCACCTGCTTTATCTAAAGGCTCGCCGCTGGCGACATAGCCAGTAATATCCTGCGCAGAAAGCGTGCGGAAAGTCACCTCCGTTACCACCACACAATCCAGCGTCTGCTGCGAGTCCGCAAGCGCAACAGCAGTCATCACCTGATGCGTATTTCCGGAAAGCAAACGCAGCATTTCTGCGGCATGAGCGGCGTCGCACGGCTTTTCCAGCACCTCGCCGTTTAACACGACTATCGTATCCGCGCCCAACACCGGCAGATCACGGGGAACCAGCGCCACGCCAGCCTGCGCCTTTTCGCGTGCCAGCCGAACAACATACTGCTGCGCGCTTTCCTGAGCACGCCGTTGCTCTTCAATACCAGGCACGACCTGCTCGAATGAAAATCCAAGTTGAGTCAATAATTCCTGGCGACGCGGGGAACCGGAAGCAAGATACAGAGTTGTCATATCGACCTTTATTGCACAGCAAACTGCTGGCGTACTTTACGCATCAGCAAAAAGAGCCAGGGCCACAGCACGCCATTGACTACACTACTCCAGAACACTTCCGGTCTGAAAGAGACGTTGATCACTAAAAACTCGGCCCAGAAAACAATAATGTCCACGGCCAGTGAAAGCAACATTACCACCAGCGCCTGCTGCCAGAGCGCCAGGTTACGGAAGAGCTGGAATTTCAGAGCGACCAGATAGGCGACAATACTCATCGACAGAGCGCGCACGCCAAGTGTGGAACCGCTGATGAGATCAAGTATGGCACCCATCACAAATCCCGTCCCCACATTTACGCGGTGCGGCAGGGCCAGAATCCAGTACAGTAAGATGAGCAAAGCCCAGTTTGGCCGGAAAACAATGATGTCGTCCGGCCAGGGCATGATTTGCAGCAACAGCGCAATAAGAAACGAGAGCCAGATAACCCAGCGCCCCTGGCTACGATAGCTCGCCACCATTACCCTCCCGGCGCACGCGCAGGCGGCGTGGTCGCGCCCGAAGGCGATGGTTGCGTTGATACCGGCGCCGTCTGGCCCGCAGATGGCTGAGTAATCCCCGTCGCCGGGTCCGGCACTGGCGCCGGCGGCCCCATCGCATCCGGAGAAGGCAACACCTGCGGCATCATCTGCATCAGGCGCTCATTGGCGACGCGGTGAACCTCTTCCGGCGTCATCGGATTGGCGCCGTTACGATCGGCTCCCCACAACAGCAGCAGATAGCGTAAACGCTGCAAACCCGCGGTTGGACGTGCCTGAATGACGGTATAGGCGCGCTGAGTGTCCAGCTTGACGGAGGAGACCACCGCCACCGGATACCCTTCCGGGAAACGCCCACCAAGTCCGGACGTTACCAGCACATCGCCAACGCGAATATCGGTATTGGCGGGCAGATGTTCAAGCTGAAGATCGTCAGTGCAGCCGTTACCGGCGGCAATCACGCGGATGTCATTGCGCAGTACCTGAATCGGCAGCGCATGAGTCGCATCGCAAATCAGCAGTACGCGACTGGTCAGTTTCGCCACGGCGACAACCTGCCCTACGACGCCTTTGTCGCTAATGACCGGTTGACCTTCATATACGCCATTAACGCTGCCTTTATCGATAACGACCTGATCGCTGTAAGGATCGTTAACCGTTGAAATAACCTGAGTCACCATTTTCTGCTCGTCCTGACGCAGCGGCGACCCCAGCAGCTCGCGCAACCGCGCGT
Source organism: Salmonella sp. GDC200615 (assembly GCF_050574145.1). Lineage (NCBI taxonomy): Bacteria > Pseudomonadati > Pseudomonadota > Gammaproteobacteria > Enterobacterales > Enterobacteriaceae > Salmonella > Salmonella sp. GDC200615. The sequence continues at coordinate 4,280,448 of NZ_CP192247.1, forward strand.
TCTCCTGTTTGTACTGCCCCAGCATCAGCAGGTCGCTGTTTTTTAGCAGTAATTCCTGGCGCAGCGCCCGATTTTCCAGCTCAAGCTGGTCGCGAGAAGCCAGCGTTTGCGACACGCTGTCGAGCAGTTCACGAGGGCCGTTTGAAATAAAATAGAAAGGACTGACGGCAGTGTCCATGTACGTTCGGATTTGACTGAACGTCCCCAGGCGGCTGTCGGCAATGATAACGCCGAGCGCCACCAGCACCGCCAGAATAAGGCGAATCTGTAGCGACGGGCCACGGCTAAAAATTGGCTTCATAGGCTATGCGTATTCTCGCGTCGGAGAGGCAGGACAATCCAGGGATAATCCTGCCCGTATCCAACTACTCTTCGCTGAACAGGTCGCCGCCGTGCATATCGATCATTTCCAGCGCCTTGCCGCCGCCGCGCGCCACACAGGTCAGCGGATCTTCAGCAACCACGACAGGAATGCCCGTCTCTTCCATTAACAGACGGTCAAGGTTACGCAACAGCGCGCCGCCGCCGGTGAGCACCATACCGCGCTCGGAGATGTCTGACGCCAGCTCCGGCGGACACTGTTCCAGCGCCACCATTACCGCGCTGACGATACCGGTCAACGGTTCCTGCAACGCTTCCAGAATCTCGTTTGAGTTCAGGGTAAAGCCGCGTGGAACGCCTTCCGCCAGGTTACGGCCACGCACTTCGATCTCGCGGACTTCGTCGCCCGGATAAGCGGAACCGATTTCGTGTTTAATACGTTCTGCGGTGGCTTCACCGATCAGAGAACCGTAGTTACGACGAACGTAATTAATGATGGCTTCGTCGAAGCGATCACCACCAATACGGACAGAAGAAGAGTAAACCACGCCGTTCAGGGAGATAACGGCAACTTCAGTGGTACCACCACCGATATCCACAACCATTGAACCGGTTGCTTCAGAAACTGGCAGACCTGCGCCGATCGCGGCCGCCATCGGCTCTTCGATCAAAAAGACTTCACGGGCGCCTGCGCCCTGAGCGGATTCACGAATTGCGCGGCGTTCTACCTGCGTCGCGCCGACCGGCACGCATACCAGTACGCGCGGGCTTGGGCGCATAAAGCTGTTGCTGTGCACTTGTTTAATAAAGTGCTGGAGCATTTTTTCAGTCACGAAGAAGTCAGCGATAACGCCGTCTTTCATCGGACGGATCGCAGCGATATTGCCCGGCGTACGGCCCAGCATCTGCTTCGCATCATGACCGACTGCAGCCACGCTTTTCGGCGAACCGGCACGATCCTGACGAATGGCCACAACGGAAGGCTCATTCAATACGATGCCTTGTCCTTTTACATAAATGAGGGTATTCGCGGTACCCAGGTCAATGGACAGGTCATTGGAAAACATGCCACGAAATTTTTTCAACATACTAAGGGATAATCCTGAAAGCTGGGGCGGAAAACAAAATCCGCTTACTTTACCAACCACACGCAGCAGCGACAAGGCGCAAAAATCATCTGCTACGGTGAAAATTAGTGCAGTTCGTTTCCTTTGTTACAAATCTCGGCCTGAGTCCCTCAGGGCTGAAAAAATCAGCAGCAATCCTCGCCTTCGTTTGCAACCTGTCAAAGGTCATTCACCTGCATATTTGCTGCAACAATCTGGCGAGCAGACAAGCACACCCCCATGAGGCGCAGCGCGCGTTATTCTACGTGAAAACAAATTAAACGGCAGGTTAAACCGAGTATCTTTGCGAATATTTTTTCACGTTTGTGTCAAGTAGTTGGGAGGAGGCAAAAAAATCACCCTGCCCGCCAGCCACGCCGCGTTTTGTCAGCGTCTGCCACTCGCCGCGCGAACGGACGCCCGTCGCGTAAACCTGCGTAGGCGTACCCGCGCAGGCCTCTACCAGACTTTGAACCAGAAGCTGGTTTTCCGTTCGCTTCTCAATGTTTCTGACCAGACTCGGATGCAGCTTGAGTAATTCCACATTGAGCGCTTTAATCCAGCTCGTGCTAACCAGCGTCAAACCCGCCTGTGTCACCGCCACCCGAACGCCAAGCGCATTGACTAAGCGAAGGATGGGTTGTAACCGACAGATGTGTTGACAAACATCTGCCTCCGCAAGTTCAATAATTATGCGATTTCGCTGTGATTTTTCACACTGCATTAACGTATCGCGCAACCAGCGCTGAAAACGCGGACGAATCAGCGACTCGACCGTCAACTGCATTGCCAGATTTTCATCCGGCCAGTAGCCCAGCAACGTAATCAGGCGGCTAATTTGTAATCTGTCATACTCTTCCGATAAACCAAATTGCAACACCATCGGCATATACTCCGCCGAGCTCACCTCTTCTTTACCGTCATAGATGCGACACATCAATTCCCGATGATGTACGCGACCTTCTCGCGTGACCGCCGGTTTTTGATAAAGTCGCGGTCCGCCCCGGTTCAGCATCTGCTCAATCAATGTGCGCCAGCGCACATTGCCGCGCCCTTTTTCCGGCAGCGTGTCGTCGTAGATAGCCCAGCTATTTCCCCCCTGCAGGGCGGCGTTCCGCGCCGCGGCTTCAGCATGTTCCATCACCTGCTCGGTGGACTGTCCGCTGCGCCAGGCGCAAATGCCGATATGTACCATATCGTCACGATCAAGCATTTTGTTAGCCGGTAGCGCATCGACAGCTTTTAAAAGTTGTCCGGCAATACTTTCCGCTTCTTTCAGCGTTCGATGCGGTAGCAGCACGGCAAAGTCGCTGCGGTGATAACGCGCCAGCAGCGAGCCTGGGTAACGCATAATAAATGTCGATAGCAGATTGATAAGCATAAACATCTGCTCTTCCGCCTGATTGCCTCCCAGGCTGTCGCGCAGAAGATTGAAGTCTGGCAAGCGGATCATCATCACCACGCCATGCACTCCCACTTTTTCCTGATCTTCCAGCAGCGTCGCCAGTTGGTTATCAAAGAACAGACGGTTACCGAGTCCGGTTTTGGTGTCTTGCGCGGCGTAGGAGCGAATGAGGGTGTCCAGGCGGCTACGCTGTTCGTGAGCAAACTGAATTTCGGAAAGCAATACATCAAGCGCGCTACTGGTGCGCGCTGGCCATTCGTAAACAGAACCGCGGACATTCGCCCCGCGTTCGCCGTTCAGAATACGCGTTGAGCGAATTTCCAGAAGCTCCTGCCCGGAAAGCTGCCGCTGCAGCCAGCGCACCGATAAAAACAAAATCAGAACGATAAAACCGATCGCCAGCGTTAGCGGCGCCGTGGTGATCAGTGAGTGAAAATAGTTACCCATCGGGTCCTGATAAGCCAGACGTAGCGACATTCCTGGATGTTTTATCAGCGGTACGACCAGCTCGCGATACATGTCGCTGGTGCCGGCTGGCCGATAACCTCTGGCACGAGAATGGCTGTAGACGCTGCGCTCCCCCTGCAACAGATCGACACGCACAATATCGGAAGCGATCATGAGTTCGTCGATTTGCGGCGTCAGCGAGACAATATCATGGGTCACCAGGTGCGTATCAATGGCTGTCGCCGTCGCCTGCACACGGCTGACATACTTATACTGTACGGAGTTATAAAAGCTTAGCGAGCAACCTATCAGAGTCACGAAGATCGTTAACCCCGTGAGCAGCGTGATAAAAGCTGAGAATTTCGTCGTTAATCGCATCCTTGAGTTAACTCCGACGGTTATAAACAGTATGAAAAAGCGAATCTGAAGGCGGAATTCGCCACGGCGCGCAATGAAGCAGGCATACTACCAAAATGGATCTATCTGGCAATTTATTGCGTTGCATCGGCATCACGTTTTAATTAGCGAGTATAGTCTTCGTAGCTATTTTTCCAATCTACCATGTAAAGTGAGGACAGGTTATGCAGGCGTTGATCTTAGAACAGCAGGACGGTAAAACCCTCGCATCCGTGCAACATCTCGAAGAGAGTCAACTGCCGGCAGGTGATGTGACGGTGGATGTCCACTGGTCCAGCCTGAATTATAAAGATGCTCTGGCTATCACCGGAAAAGGGAAAATTATCCGTCATTTTCCGATGATTCCTGGTATTGATTTCGCCGGCACCGTTCACGCAAGCGAAGATCCTCGCTTTCATGCAGGCCAGGAAGTACTACTGACTGGCTGGGGCGTGGGCGAAAACCACTGGGGCGGCCTGGCCGAACGCGCACGCGTTAAAGGCGACTGGCTGGTCGCGCTGCCTGCGGGACTGAGCAGCCGTAACGCCATGATCATCGGCACCGCCGGTTTTACCGCCATGCTGTGCGTCATGGCGCTTGAAGATGCAGGTATTCGCCCGCAAGACGGTGAGGTTGTCGTCACCGGTGCCAGCGGCGGCGTGGGCAGCACTGCCGTTGCATTACTGCATAAGCTGGGCTATCAGGTTGCAGCAGTATCAGGACGTGAAAGCACCTACGGCTATCTTAAGAGCCTGGGAGCTAACCGTATTCTCAGCCGCGATGAGTTTGCTGAATCTCGCCCGTTGGAAAAACAGCTATGGGCCGGTGCAATTGATACCGTTGGCGATAAAGTGCTGGCGAAAGTGCTGGCACAGATGAACTATGGCGGTTGCGTGGCCGCCTGCGGCCTGGCGGGCGGCTTCGCGCTGCCGACCACCGTTATGCCATTCATTCTGCGTAATGTGCGTTTGCAAGGGGTGGACTCGGTGATGACCCCACCGGCACGTCGCGCAGAAGCCTGGGCGCGTTTGGTTAAGGATCTGCCGGAATCGTTCTATGCTCAGGCCGCCACAGAGATTACGCTGGCGGATGCGCCGAAGTTCGCCGATGCCATCATCAATAATCAGGTTCAGGGCCGTACGCTGGTGAAGATAAAATAACGTCACGTATAAAAAAATTTACACTTAATTAACTATTTATTTTTACACATTGACACACTCCCTGTCATATTCACTACACGCCATGTTGTGGTGGGTAGACCGGGAGTCTGTGATGAAAAAGATACGTCCATTAACAGAAGCCGATGTGACTGCGGAATCGGCTTTTTTTATGCAGCGCCGACAGGTGCTAAAAGCATTAGGCATCAGCGCGGCCGCCTTATCCTTACCCTCAACGGCGCAGGCCGATCTCTTCAGTTGGTTTAAAGGCAACGATCGTCCGAAAGCGCCTGCCGGTAAACCGCTTGAGTTTAGTCAGCCTGCCGCCTGGCGAAGCGATTTAGCGTTAACGCCGGAAGATAAGGTGACGGGCTACAACAATTTCTATGAGTTTGGCCTTGATAAAGCCGACCCAGCGGCCAATGCCGGAAGTCTGAAAACCGAACCGTGGACGTTGAAAATCAGCGGGGAAGTCGCGAAGCCATTTACGCTGGATTATGACGATTTAACACATCGTTTCCCATTAGAAGAGCGTATCTATCGAATGCGCTGCGTCGAAGCGTGGTCCATGGTCGTGCCGTGGATTGGTTTCCCTTTATATAAGCTACTCGCGCAGGCACAGCCCACCAGCCACGCTAAATATGTGGCATTCGAAACGCTATACGCGCCGGATGATATGCCAGGACAGAAAGATCGTTTTATTGGCGGCGGACTGAAATACCCTTATGTCGAAGGGCTACGTCTGGACGAAGCCATGCATCCGCTGACTCTGATGACCGTTGGCGTCTATGGTAAGGCGTTACCCCCGCAAAACGGCGCGCCCATTCGACTCATCGTTCCATGGAAGTATGGTTTTAAAGGTATTAAATCTATTGTCAGCATTAAACTCACCCGCGAACGTCCGCTAACCACCTGGAATTTGTCGGCTCCCAACGAATATGGTTTTTACGCCAATGTGAACCCGCATGTGGATCATCCACGCTGGTCTCAGGCTACCGAACGCTTTATTGGTTCAGGCGGTATCCTCGATGTGCAAAGGCAGCCGACGCTGCTGTTTAACGGCTATGCCAATGAAGTCGCTTCGCTGTATCGCGGTCTCAATTTGCGGGAGAATTTTTAAGTGCGTCTGACAGCAAAACAGATAACCTGGCTAAAAGTTTGTCTGCATCTTGCCGGTTTTTTGCCGCTTCTGTGGCTCTTTTGGGCGATAAATCACGGTGGACTCAGCGCAGACCCGGTAAAGGATATCCAACACTTTACCGGCAGAACCGCGCTCAAATTTTTGCTCGCCACCTTGCTGGTTTCACCGCTGGCGCGCTACGCTAAACAGCCATTATTGATACGCACACGCCGCCTGTTGGGGTTATGGTGTTTCGTTTGGGCTACGCTGCATTTAACCAGCTATGCCTTACTGGAACTGGGGATACATAACCTGGCGTTGTTAGGAAGCGAGTTGATTTCACGCCCTTATTTGACGCTTGGGATCATTAGCTGGCTGGTGTTATTGGCGCTGACGTTGACCTCAACGCAATTTGCGCAGCGTAAATTGGGCAAACGCTGGCAAACACTGCATAACGTCGTCTATCTTGTCGCGATCCTGGCTCCCATACATTACCTGTGGTCGGTAAAGATTTTATCACCGCAACCGGTCATCTACGCGGCATTAGCGTTAGCCCTTTTAGCGTTGCGTTACCGGAAGTTTCGCCAGTGGTGGCGCTAGTTTGGTGAACTGTGCGGTCGATTGCAAAACGCAAAACAGGTAATGTCCTTTTTATGTTTCGGGTTGATTATCTTCCCTGATAAGACCAGTATTTAGCTGCCAATTGCGACGAAATAGTTATAATGTGCGACTTTACATTCCCCAACGGCGATTTTCGTTCGCAGAAAGGGTGACAATCGAGCAATGAAGGTATATTTTGTTTTTTGCCCGAAAATGGCAGAAGATAGCCACACAATGACTGGCAAATCATGAATTTCACCTTCGGGTGCTACGGCATAACAGGCAAATCAAAGATGCGCGGTATTTTACCCGCGGCAGTCATTCACATGCTTTACAGACGGCGCTAAAACGCCTGTCACAATCACACTAAACAAAGAGTACGGAACCCACTCATGGATATTCGTAAGATTAAAAAACTGATCGAGCTGGTTGAAGAATCAGGTATCTCCGAACTGGAAATTTCTGAAGGCGAAGAATCTGTTCGCATCAGCCGCACAACGGCAAACGCCGGTTTTCCGGTGATGCAGCAGGCTTATGCGGCGCCGATGATGCAGCAACCCGCTCTGTCTAACGCTGTCGCGCCAGCGGCTACTCCAGCAATGGAAGCGCCTGCCGCAGCGGAAATCAGTGGTCACATCGTACGCTCCCCAATGGTTGGTACTTTCTACCGCACCCCAAGCCCGGACGCGAAAGCGTTCATCGAAGTGGGCCAGAAAGTGAACGTGGGCGATACCCTGTGCATCGTTGAAGCCATGAAAATGATGAACCAGATCGAAGCTGACAAAGCAGGTACTGTGAAAGCGATTCTGGTCGAAAGTGGTCAACCGGTAGAATTTGACGAGCCACTGGTCGTCATCGAGTAACGAGGCGAACATGTTGGATAAAATTGTCATCGCCAACCGCGGCGAGATCGCACTACGTATTCTTCGAGCCTGTAAAGAACTCGGCATCAAGACCGTCGCTGTGCACTCAAGCGCGGATCGCGATTTAAAACACGTATTGCTGGCGGATGAGACGGTCTGTATTGGCCCGGCACCGTCCGTAAAAAGTTATCTGAACATCCCGGCTATCATTAGCGCCGCTGAAATCACCGGCGCGGTGGCAATCCACCCGGGTTACGGCTTCCTTTCTGAGAACGCCAATTTTGCCGAGCAGGTTGAACGCTCCGGCTTTATCTTTATCGGCCCGAAAGCGGACACCATCCGCCTGATGGGCGATAAAGTGTCCGCGATTACCGCGATGAAAAAAGCGGGCGTGCCGACCGTACCAGGATCTGACGGCCCGCTGGGCGACGATATGAATGCGAACCGCGCTCATGCCAAACGTATTGGCTATCCGGTGATCATCAAAGCGTCCGGCGGCGGCGGCGGCCGCGGTATGCGCGTGGTTCGTAGCGATGCTGAACTGGCGCAGTCCATCTCCATGACCAAAGCGGAAGCGAAAGCGGCTTTCAGCAACGACATGGTATACATGGAAAAATACCTGGAAAATCCACGCCACATCGAAATTCAGGTGCTGGCGGACGGCCAGGGCAACGCTATCTATCTGGCGGAACGCGACTGTTCCATGCAGCGTCGCCACCAGAAAGTGGTTGAAGAAGCCCCGGCGCTAGGCATTACGCCGGAACTGCGTCGCTATATCGGCGAACGCTGCGCGAAAGCGTGCGTAGACATCGGCTATCGCGGCGCAGGGACGTTCGAATTCCTGTTCGAAAACGGCGAGTTCTATTTCATCGAAATGAACACCCGTATTCAGGTTGAACACCCGGTGACTGAAATGATTACCGGCGTCGATTTGATCAAAGAGCAGTTGCGCATCGCGGCGGGTCAGCCGCTGTCGATCACACAGGACGAAGTTGTCGTTCGAGGCCATGCGGTAGAATGCCGTATCAATGCCGAAGATCCGAACACCTTCCTGCCAAGCCCAGGCAAAATCACGCGCTTCCATGCGCCTGGCGGCTTTGGCGTTCGCTGGGAATCTCATATCTACGCGGGCTACACGGTGCCGCCGTACTATGATTCCATGATCGGCAAACTCATCTGCTACGGTGAAAACCGCGACGTGGCGATTGCCCGTATGAAAAATGCCCTGCAGGAACTGATTATCGATGGTATCAAAACCAATATCGATCTGCAGACCCGCATCATGAATGACGAGCACTTCCAGCACGGTGGAACCAACATCCACTATCTGGAGAAAAAACTCGGTCTTCAGGAAAAGTAATCGCACGTTAATCTCAAAAGGCCGGTGAATCCGGCCTTTTTTATTTCTGGGGATAGCGATGCCCCATCATGTACAATTCCCGCTTTCTTCACCCATAAGGGACAAAAAATGGACGCTCGTTTTGTTCAGGCCCATAAAGAGGCGCGCTGGGCGCTGTGGCTGACCCTTTGCTATCTGGCGGCATGGTTAGTGGCTGCTTACTTACCTGGAGACTCGCCGGGAATTACCGGTCTGCCGCACTGGTTCGAGATGGCCTGCTTATTGACGCCGCTGGTCTTTATTTTGCTGTGCTGGGCGATGGTGAAATTCATTTATCGCGATATTTCGCTGGAGGATGACGATGCAGCTTGAGGTCATTCTACCGCTGGTAGCCTATCTGGTCGTGGTCTTCGGGGTCTCGATTTACGCTATGCGCAAGCGTACCGCCGGCACTTTTTTAAACGAATATTTTCTTGGCAGCCGTTCGATGGGCGGGATCGTGCTCGCGATGACGCTTACCGCCACCTATATTAGCGCCAGTTCATTTATCAGCGGTCCCGGCGCGGCTTATAAATACGGTCTGGGCTGGGTCTTGCTGGCGATGATCCAGCTTCCCGCCGTCTGGCTTTCACTGGGTATTCTGGGTAAAAAATTCGCTATCCTGGCGCGTCGCTATAATGCCGTCACGCTTAACGATATGCTATTCGCGCGTTACCAAAGCCGCCTGCTGGTGTGGTTGGCAAGCCTGAGTTTATTGGTCGCGTTTATTGGCGCAATGACCGTACAATTTATCGGCGGCGCGCGACTGCTGGAAACCGCGGCGGGAATTCCCTACGAAACCGGCCTGCTAATATTTGGCGTCAGTATCGCACTCTATACGGCGTTTGGCGGCTTTCGCGCCAGCGTACTTAACGATACGCTACAGGGCCTGGTGATGCTGGTCGGCACGATAGTGCTGCTGGTGGGCGTGATCCATGCGGCGGGCGGTCTAAGTCAGGCCGTTGACACGCTGCACGCTCTCGACCCCAAACTGGTAACGCCGCAGGGCGCCGATGACATACTTTCTCCCGCCTTTATGACCTCTTTTTGGGTACTGGTCTGTTTTGGTGTGATTGGCCTGCCGCATACGGCGGTGCGCTGCATCTCCTATAAAGACAGTAAAGCGGTACACCGGGGCATTATTATCGGTACGATTGTCGTGGCGATTTTAATGTTCGGGATGCACCTTGCCGGCGCGCTGGGTCGCGCGGTGCTTCCGGATCTGACGGTGCCGGATCTGGTGATCCCAACGCTAATGGTGAAAGTTTTGCCGCCGTTTGCTGCCGGGATCTTCCTCGCTGCGCCAATGGCGGCGATCATGTCAACAATTAACGCCCAACTGCTGCAAAGTTCCGCGACGATCATTAAAGATCTCTATCTCAACCTGCGCCCCGATCAGATGCAAAATGAGATCCGGCTGAAGCGTATGTCGGCAGCGATTACATTACTGCTAGGCGCGCTGTTGCTGCTGGCCGCATGGAAACCGCCAGAGATGATCATTTGGCTCAACCTGCTGGCGTTTGGCGGCCTGGAAGCGGTGTTCTTATGGCCGCTGGTATTGGGCCTTTACTGGGAGCGGGCAAACGCGGCAGGCGCATTAAGCGCCATGATCGTGGGCGGCGTGCTATATGCCCTGCTTGCCACATTTAATATTCAGTACCTGGGCTTTCATCCGATTGTGCCCGCGTTACTGTTAAGTTTATTGGCTTTTCTGATCGGAAACCGATTCGGCTCTTCCGCTTCGCAAGCCACCGTATTGTCTACTGATAAATAAAGAGTTTTGCCATGCCATGGATCCAATTGAAACTGAATACCACCGGCGCGAATGCTGAAGAGCTGAGTGATGCGCTGATGGAAGCGGGCGCCGTTTCCATTACCTTTCAGGATACGCACGATACGCCGGTTTTTGAGCCGTTGCCGGGCGAAACCCGTCTGTGGGGCGATACCGATGTGATCGGTCTGTTCGACGCCGAAACCGACATGAAAGACGTTGTCGCGATTCTGGAGCAACATCCGCTGCTGGGTGCCGGATTTGCCCATAAAATCGAACAACTGGAAGATAAAGACTGGGAACGCGAATGGATGGATAATTTCCATCCGATGCGTTTTGGCGAGCGTCTGTGGATTTGTCCCAGCTGGCGTGACATTCCGGACGAGAATGCCGTCAACGTGATGCTCGACCCGGGACTGGCGTTCGGTACGGGTACGCACCCCACCACCTCTTTATGTCTGCAATGGCTGGACGGGCTCGATCTCAACGGCAAAACCGTGATCGACTTTGGCTGCGGTTCAGGCATTCTGGCGATTGCCGCGCTGAAACTGGGAGCGGCAAAGGCGATTGGTATTGATATCGATCCGCAAGCTATTCAGGCCAGTCGCGATAATGCTGAACGCAACGGCGTGTCTGACCGGCTGGAGCTGTACCTGCCGAAAGACCAGCCAGAAGCCATGAAAGCCGACGTGGTCGTCGCTAACATCCTGGCAGGCCCATTACGCGAACTGGCCCCGTTAATCAGCGTACTGCCCGTTGAAGGCGGTCTGCTGGGGCTTTCAGGTATTCTCGCCAGCCAGGCGGAAAGCGTCTGCGATGCTTACGCCGAGCTTTTCACTCTCGACCCGGTCGTCGAAAAAGAAGAATGGTGCCGCATTACTGGCCGTAAGAAATAATTCTTGTCAGCGTGGTCGCCCGGCCACGCTTTTCTCCACACAACTGCCTTAACGCCTTTCAGGCACCGAGACATCATTAAATTCATCAAATGAATGCCTGAAATAACTTCTTTGTCACTATCCGTCTGGATAAACAGCTGCTACCAGCGGACAAAAGATACTGGCGTTTTAACGGGTCGCAGCCATCGCCCTCGTACTTAGTAATGCTGTCCGGGTTGTTCTGCAGCATCCGCTAACCCTCTCTTCAGCGCAGCTGGAAAAATTTATCCGTGCCATTCATGAACACAAAAGCGCATCTGTGCGCCCCCTTCCGACTGGCAATGGAGAAAAATCACGCGCAGCGGGAAGTGATCTTGTCCTGAAACGAGACGGCGATCCCATTCATTTGGGGTAATTAGCTTATAAAAAAAGCAGATTATTCCGCTTATCTTGTTTCTGGACGAAGAAATAGAGAGAAGTTACGGGAATTTGTAAGCGCGTACAAAACCGCCGACAATAAATAACCCTATGATTTTACTGAATTATAAATTTATTTTGCTGTTTTTAAGCACGATTCATTGATCTACAACAGTGGATTGTTCAAAGTTTGGCCTTTCATCTCGTGCAAAAAATGCGTAATATACGCCGCCTTGCAGTCACAGTATGGTCATTTCTTAACTCATGCGCATCGGACAATATCAGCTCAGAAATCGCCTGATCGCAGCGCCCATGGCTGGCATTACTGACAGACCTTTCCGGACGCTGTGCTATGAGATGGGAGCAGGATTGACAGTATCCGAGATGATGTCTTCTAACCCGCAAGTGTGGGAAAGCGATAAATCTCGTTTACGGATGGTGCACGTTGATGAGCCAGGAATTCGCACGGTGCAAATTGCCGGTAGCGACCCTGTTGAGATGGCCGATGCCGCACGTATTAACGTGGAAAGCGGCGCCCAGATTATTGATATCAATATGGGGTGCCCGGCGAAGAAAGTGAATCGTAAGCTGGCAGGTTCAGCCCTCTTGCAGTACCCGGATTTAGTGAAGTCTATACTCATCGGGGTCGTAAACGCAGTGGACGTTCCTGTGACTCTCAAGATTCGCACCGGCTGGGCGCCGGAACACCGTAACTGCGTAGAGATTGCCCAACTGGCTGAAGATTGTGGTATTCAGGCTCTGACCATCCATGGCCGCACCCGCGCCTGTTTGTTCAACGGAGAAGCTGAATACGACAGTATTCGGGCAGTTAAGCAGAAAGTTTCCATTCCGATTATCGCGAATGGCGACATTACTAACCCGCATAAAGCCAGAGCTGTTCTCGACTATACAGGGGCGGATGCCCTGATGATAGGCCGCGCAGCTCAGGGAAGACCCTGGATCTTTCGGGAAATCCAGCATTATCTGGACACTGGGGAGCTGCTTCCGCCGCTGCCGCTGGCAAAGGTAAAGCGCTTGCTTTGCACGCATGTTCGGGAACTGCATGACTTTTACGGTCAGGCAAAAGGGTACCGAATCGCGCGTAAACACGTCTCCTGGTATCTCCAGGAGCACGCTCCAGACGACCAGTTTCGGCGCACATTCAACGCTATTGAGGACGCCAGCGAACAGCTGGAGGCGTTGGAGGCATACTTCGAAAATTTTGCGTAAACAGAAATAAAGAGCTGACAGAACTATGTTCGAACAACGCGTAAATTCTGACGTACTGACCGTTTCTACCGTTAACTCTCAGGATCAGGTAACCCAAAAACCCCTGCGTGACTCGGTTAAACAGGCACTGAAGAACTATTTTGCTCAACTGAATGGTCAGGACGTTAATGACCTGTATGAGCTGGTACTGGCTGAAGTAGAACAGCCCCTGTTGGACATGGTGATGCAATACACCCGTGGTAACCAGACCCGTGCTGCTCTGATGATGGGCATCAACCGTGGTACGCTGCGTAAAAAATTAAAAAAATACGGCATGAACTAATTTCGATTAGCTAACTGCTTGTTTAAAAAGGCGCTACTCGGCATGGGGAAGCGCCTTTTTTATACGCATCACATGGAATTTGGTCATGAAAGCGGAATGTGAACCTCAGTACTTTGGCGATGAATCGAAGAAGATTATTCACGGTGACGCGCTAACAGAACTTAAAAAACTGCCTTCTGAAAGCATTGACTTAATTTTTGCCGATCCGCCTTACAATATCGGAAAAGATTTCGACGGTATGGTGGAGTCCTGGGACGAAGCGTCTTTTCTGGCCTGGCTGTATGAATGCATTGATGAGTGCCACCGCGTACTGAAGAAACACGGCACCATGTACATCATGAATAGCACAGAAAATATGCCGTATATCGATCTCAAATGCCGAACGCTTTTTACCATCAAAAGCCGTATCGTCTGGTCCTATGATAGTTCCGGGGTGCAGGCGAAAAAATACTTTGGTTCTATGTATGAACCGATCCTGATGATGGTAAAAAACCCGAAAAGCTATACCTTTAACCGTGATGCGATTCTGGTCGAAACCACTACGGGCGCTAAGCGCGCGCTAATCGATTATCGAAAAAACCCGCCCCAACCATACAATCAGAAAAAAGTGCCGGGCAACGTCTGGTCATTTCCTCGCGTACGTTATCTGATGGATGAATATGAAAACCATCCTACGCAAAAGCCCAGCGCGCTGTTAAAACGGATCATACTGGCCTCTTCTAACCCGAGCGATACCGTATTGGACCCTTTCGCGGGCAGTTTCACCACAGGCGCTGTCGCAGCGGCGTCAGGTTGTAAGTTTATCGGTATTGAACTCAATAATGAGTACGTAAAAATGGGGCTCAGAAGATTGAGCGTCACTTCGCATTATTCAGAAAATGAACTTGCAAAAGTCAAAAAGAGAAAAACACAAAACCTGTCCAAAAAGCAGCGAAATGTCGGGATAAACGCGCTATCTTCAGAGAAGTAAAAGCATTGTAAGTCCGCTTTTCAGCGTCAAAATTTCATGTATATTCCCAGCACGCATGGGCATGAATACACAGGATTTGACGATGATACGTAAGTATTGGTGGCTGGTTGTTTTTGCCGTCTCCGTTTTTCTTTTTGATGCGCTTTTGATGCAATGGATCGAATTGATGGCAACTGAACAGGATAAGTGCCGAAACATGGATTCGGTTAACCCTCTCAAATTGATCAATTGTACCGATCTGGAGTAGCGAACCGGGCGATTTAACCTATGATTATTTATCACCCGGATTTCTTTTATCCCTTATAAAAACAGGGAATTAAAACACGTTGAGGATAAAAGAAGGGGTGATACTGTCTCGTCCTGTTCTTTTCCTGCATAACCAATGAGCTAATGATACATGCCGGTTAGTGAGTACAACCACATCCTTGTGGCGGTTTCATTTGCTGTCGCTATTTTTGCGTCCTATACCGCATTAAATATGGCCGGACGCGTAGCCGGAAGCGCCCGATCAAACGCCAGAATATGGCTAATGGGCGGCGGCTTCGCGCTGGGCGTCGGTATTTGGGCGATGCATTTTGTCGGGATGCTGGCGATGGATCACGCGATGAACATGCGCTTCGATCCGTTCCTCACCGGCCTCTCCATGCTGATCGCGATCGGCTCCTCCCTGTTTGCGCTATGGCTGGTCAGCGCTGAAAAACTGCGCCTGCGCCGTTTACTGCCGGGCGCGCTGGTGATGGGACTGGGCATCAGCGCAATGCATTATACCGGGATGGCGGCGCTGCAATTTGCTTCCATTATCGTCTGGAATAGCGCGTGGGTTGCCCTCTCTATCATTATCGCGCTACTGGCGTCCTGCGGCGCGCTGTGGCTCACGTTCCGCCTGCGTCATGAGGGAACAGATGTCGCCCTGAGGCGAGCAGGCGCCGCGGTATTAATGGGGATAGCTATCGCCGGCATGCATTACGCCGGCATGAAGGCCGCACACTTTCCCCAAAACTGGCCGATGGAGCATCGTGGCGTCGATAGCAACTGGCTGGCTGTTCTTGTCAGCGTGGTCGCGCTGACTATCCTGGGTATTACTCTGCTGGTTTCTTTATTTGACGCCCGGCTTCAGGCCCGTACCGCACTACTTGCCTCTTCGCTGGCGCAGGCGAACCAGGAACTGGCGCAGTTGGCGCTGCATGATACGCTCACCCGTTTACCAAACCGGGTGCTTCTTGAGGATCGTCTGGAACAGGCCATCAGCAAAGCGAATCGGGAAAACACGTCTTTCGCGCTACTGTTTATGGATCTGGATGGCTTTAAAACCGTTAATGACGCTTATGGTCATGATATCGGCGATAAGCTACTGGTAGCGGTCACGCATCGTCTGAACCAACCGCTGAGCGGGCAGTTTACCCTGGCGCGGATTGGCGGCGACGAATTTGTGCTGCTTGCAGAAGTCAGCGCGCCTGACGAAGCGGCTTCCCTTGCCAGCGCGCTGGTACATTCGATAGATGCGCCCTTTACAATAGATCCGTACGAACTGGTCGTCACCCTTAGCGTGGGAATAGCGCTCTATCCGCTGGACGGAAAAAACGAACGGGAACTGATGTTCAACGCCGATGCCGCAATGTACCACACGAAACATACGGGGCGTAACGGATACCATATCTTTCAGCCATCAATGAATATGCTGGCGCAAACCCAACTTCAGCTAATGAATGACCTGTGGCTGGCGCTGGAAAGACAGGAGCTCAGGTTAGTGTATCAGCCTAAATTTCAGGCTTCTGCCGGCCCTATTGTAGGATTTGAGGCCCTGTTGCGCTGGTATCATCCAAAACAAGGCGTACTGAATCCTGACCAGTTTTTACCGCTGGCGGAAAAAACGGGTCTTATCGTCACTATCGGTAGCTGGGTGATAGACGAGGCGTGTCGACAGCTCCGCGAGTGGCACTTACAGGGATACGACTTATGGTCAGTGGCGGTAAATCTGTCCGCCTTACAATTTGAGCAGCCCGGGCTTGTGGACACCATTACGCGGAGCCTGGCCCGACACAGTATCCGTCCCGATTTATTGATTCTGGAAATCACCGAAACCACGGCGATGAACAAGCCAGAGCAAAGCGTCGCTATACTCACCAGATTAACGGAAATGGGGGTTAAGGCCTCTATTGACGACTTTGGCACCGGTTATTCCAGCCTTCTCTATCTGAAACGTCTTCCGGCGTGCGAACTAAAAATTGATCGCGCTTTCGTACATGAACTCAGCGAGGCAGGCGACGGCGCGACCATTGTTGCGGCTATTGTCGCGCTGGCGAAAGCGTTAAATCTGCAAATTGTGGCAGAAGGGGTAGAGAATGAAACGCAGCAACAATTTTTGACCCAGTTAGGATGCCATACGCTTCAGGGGTTCCTGCTTGGCAAGCCGCGTACGGCAGAGGAAATTGCTCGCGATATTCGGGATCCTGCCAATATATTCACAAGGTCAATATATAATATCAACTCAAAATAATCTCAGGCTTCTTCCGCCTGTTGTTCATTTGGCATTAATTGCCTCACACTGCCATCCGGGCTTAGCATTTTTAATACATTATCGACTAATGCAGGCGCCTGCTTATAAAGATCATAACTTGTGGGATTCATTAACCAGTTTTTTACTATTCCGCTAAAACTACCATGCAGAATAATTAATATGACATCCAGATCAAGACTGCCTGAGATCAGTTTTTTATCCATACATCGCTGTAATACTTCAAGCAGCGACTGATGATGGAAACCCATATTCTCCCGAATGGCCTGTTCCGATATCATACCATTATGGAATTCACATTTATGATATAAAATCTGCATTAATGCCTGCTGACGAGGCACTGCCGCAATATATTGTAAGGCTGCAATAAATTTCTCTCGTAGATCCTGTAAAGGATTATCATTCCAGCATCCCGTAAGCCTATCCTGAATAAGTTCGCGTAAAGGTGGTTGCTGTAACCAAACCTCATTAAACAACTGCGTTTTATTCTCAAAGTGCCAGTAGATGGCGCCCCGCGTGACATCAGCGGCATCAGCGATATCATTCAACGTCGTGTTGGCAACGCCGCGCAAAGCGAACTGCGCAATAGCGGTTTCAATCAAATGTTGCCGCGTTTTAAGCGCATCCGCCTTCGTTTTCTTCGCCATAATTAAGATATCCTGGACCATAAAAACGATAAATACGCTGATAAAATACTCAGCACAAAAAACAACTTTATCATGTCCTTTTTAGTCAGACGAGAGACAGCTATTTTTATTTCGCACAATATCGCCAAATCAATAATAAAAACAAATAAATTAATAAAACACATTCATATAAAATATATATTTCTATTTATGTTATTCAACATCATGATTTTACTAATCGGGACATTATGAAACGACAGGGAATAGTTCTTTTTTTTGCTTTTATGTGCCGTGAACCCCATCCCAAAATAAGTATTGCTTACATCACAAGCTAATAATTTGTAGGATACCCCACTGCTATTCTATTTTTCGCGCGTTAACG
This sequence comes from Salmonella sp. GDC200615, assembly GCF_050574145.1. Classification (NCBI taxonomy): domain Bacteria; kingdom Pseudomonadati; phylum Pseudomonadota; class Gammaproteobacteria; order Enterobacterales; family Enterobacteriaceae; genus Salmonella; species Salmonella sp. GDC200615. Next base: position 4,298,349 of record NZ_CP192247.1, read on the forward strand.
CCTTACCGTTATCCGGTGAATAACGAGCTTTCGGTTTTTTAAGGAACAGTAATGACGAAACATGCCAGGTTTTCACTCCTGCCCTCATTCATCATATTCTCTGCTGCGCTGCTGGCCGGTTGTAATGACCAGGGAGATACCCAGGCTCATGCCGGCGAGCCGCAAGTCACCGTCCATGTGGTCGAAACAGCGCCGCTAGCCGTAACGACCGAACTTCCCGGACGTACGTCCGCATTTCGCATTGCGGAGGTTCGCCCCCAGGTGAGCGGGATCGTGCTTAAAAGAAACTTCACCGAAGGTAGCGATGTAGAGGCCGGGCAGTCGCTCTATCAGATCGATCCTGCCACTTATCAGGCTGATTATGACAGCGCTAAAGGCGAACTTGCTAAAAGCGAAGCGGCTGCGGCTATCGCGCACCTGACGGTCAAACGCTATGTTCCACTGGTCGGCACAAAATATATCAGCCAACAGGAATATGATCAGGCGATTGCCGACGCCCGCCAGGCCGATGCCGCCGTTGTGGCGGCAAAAGCCGCTGTTGAAAGCGCGCGTATTAACCTTGCGTATACCAAAGTCACCTCACCCATCAGCGGGCGTATAGGAAAATCTAATGTGACTGAAGGCGCGCTGGTGACTAATGGTCAGTCAACTGAACTGGCTACCGTGCAACAACTCGATCCGATTTATGTCGACGTGACGCAATCAAGCAACGACTTTATGCGACTCAAGCAATCCGCCGAACAAGGTAACCTGCATAAAGACAGCGCCAGTAGCACGGTTCAACTGGTAATGGAAAATGGTCAGGTCTACCCGATTAAAGGCACGCTGCAATTTTCCGACGTTACCGTAGATGAAAGCACCGGCTCTATCACGCTCAGGGCGGTGTTCCCTAACCCGCAACACAGTCTGCTTCCCGGTATGTTTGTTCGCGCCCGCATTGATGAAGGCGTCCAGCCCAATGCCATCCTTGTCCCCCAGCAGGGCGTAACCCGCACGCCGCGCGGCGACGCAATGGTGATAGTGGTTAACGATAAAAGCCAGGTCGAAGCCCGCAATGTCGTGGCGGCGCAGGCTATTGGCGATAAATGGCTCATCAGCGAAGGGTTAAAACCGGGCGATAAGGTCATCGCCAGCGGCTTACAAAAAGCGCGACCGGGCGTCCAGGTGAAAGCCACTACCGATGCTCCTGCAGCGAAAACGGCGCAATAAGGTAACCGCACATGGCAAACTTTTTTATTAGACGTCCTATTTTCGCCTGGGTTCTGGCCATTATCCTGATGATGGCTGGCGCACTGGCAATAATGCAACTTCCCGTTGCGCAGTATCCAACCATTGCGCCGCCAGCGGTTTCTATTTCTGCAACCTATCCTGGCGCGGATGCGCAGACGGTACAGGATACGGTTACTCAGGTTATCGAACAAAATATGAACGGTATCGATAACCTGATGTATATGTCCTCTACCAGCGACTCTGCTGGTAGCGTGACCATCACCCTGACCTTCCAGTCCGGAACCGATCCGGATATCGCGCAGGTTCAGGTGCAAAATAAATTGCAGCTCGCCACGCCTTTACTGCCGCAAGAAGTCCAGCAGCAGGGGATTAGCGTTGAAAAATCCAGCAGCAGCTTTTTGATGGTCGCCGGGTTCGTCTCAGATAATCCGAACACTACCCAGGACGACATCTCTGACTATGTCGCCTCTAACATTAAGGATTCTATCAGCCGTCTGAATGGTGTGGGCGACGTTCAGCTATTTGGCGCACAGTACGCCATGCGTATCTGGCTGGATGCGAATCTGCTAAATAAATACCAGCTCACGCCAGTTGACGTCATCAACCAGTTAAAAGTACAGAACGACCAGATTGCGGCAGGCCAACTGGGCGGCACGCCAGCATTACCGGGCCAGCAGCTTAACGCCTCAATCATCGCCCAAACGCGTCTGAAAGATCCGGAAGAGTTCGGCAAAGTTACGTTGCGCGTCAATACCGACGGCTCTGTCGTCCATCTCAAAGATGTCGCGCGTATTGAGCTTGGCGGTGAAAACTATAACGTTGTAGCGCGCATTAACGGTAAACCGGCCTCCGGTCTCGGTATTAAACTGGCGACCGGCGCTAACGCGCTGGATACCGCAACCGCAATCAAAGCGAAACTGGCGGAGCTGCAGCCTTTCTTCCCCCAGGGAATGAAGGTGGTTTATCCTTATGACACAACGCCCTTCGTAAAAATATCTATCCACGAAGTGGTAAAAACGCTGTTTGAAGCGATTATTCTGGTGTTCCTGGTAATGTATCTGTTCTTACAGAATATCCGGGCAACCCTGATTCCTACCATCGCTGTTCCTGTCGTGTTGCTAGGCACTTTTGCGGTACTCGCCGCCTTTGGCTATTCCATCAATACCCTGACGATGTTCGGCATGGTACTGGCGATAGGGCTGTTGGTTGACGATGCGATAGTGGTCGTAGAAAACGTTGAACGTGTAATGATGGAGGATAACCTTCCTCCCCGAGAGGCGACGGAAAAATCCATGTCGCAGATTCAGGGAGCGCTGGTTGGTATCGCGATGGTACTGTCTGCGGTATTTATCCCGATGGCCTTTTTTGGCGGCTCGACCGGGGCAATTTATCGCCAGTTCTCTATTACTATTGTTTCAGCAATGGCGCTATCCGTTCTGGTTGCGTTGATTCTGACGCCAGCGCTGTGCGCTACGCTGCTTAAACCCGTATCTGCTGAACATCACGAGAAAAAAAGCGGCTTCTTTGGCTGGTTCAATACCAGGTTTGACCACAGCGTTAACCACTATACTAACAGCGTAAGCGGCATCGTGCGTAATACGGGTCGCTATCTCATTATCTATCTACTTATTGTAGTCGGAATGCCGGTTCTGTTTTTACGCCTCCCGACCTCCTTCCTGCCGGAAGAAGATCAGGGGGTATTCCTGACCATGATTCAGCTCCCCTCTGGCGCTACGCAAGAACGTACGCAGAAAGTGCTGGATCAAGTCACTCATTACTACCTGAATAATGAAAAAGCGAACGTCGAAAGCGTGTTTACCGTAAACGGCTTTAGCTTTAGCGGTCAGGGACAAAACTCAGGGATGGCATTTGTCAGCCTTAAACCCTGGGAAGAGCGTAACGGTGAAGAAAATAGCGTCGAAGCCGTTATCGCCAGAGCGACACGCGCCTTCAGCCAGATTCGCGACGGGTTGGTGTTCCCCTTCAACATGCCAGCAATTGTCGAGTTAGGTACCGCGACAGGTTTCGACTTTGAACTGATTGATCAGGGAGGACTCGGTCACGATGCGTTAACAAAAGCGCGTAATCAACTCCTGGGTATGGTCGCGAAGCATCCTGACCTATTAGTGCGCGTACGCCCGAACGGGCTGGAAGACACGCCACAGTTCAAGCTGGATGTCGATCAAGAAAAAGCGCAGGCGCTCGGTGTTTCGCTGTCTGATATCAACGAAACCATCTCCGCGGCGTTGGGCGGCTATTACGTTAACGACTTTATCGATCGCGGACGAGTGAAAAAAGTATACGTTCAGGCTGACGCTCAGTTCCGTATGCTGCCGGGAGATATCAACAATCTTTATGTACGCAGCGCCAATGGCGAGATGGTGCCCTTCTCTACCTTTAGCTCAGCACGGTGGATTTATGGTTCGCCACGCCTGGAACGCTATAACGGGATGCCGTCAATGGAACTGCTCGGTGAAGCAGCGCCCGGACGAAGTACCGGTGAAGCCATGTCGTTAATGGAAAACCTGGCTTCACAGCTGCCAAACGGTATTGGCTATGACTGGACAGGTATGTCGTATCAGGAACGGTTGTCAGGTAACCAGGCGCCGGCGCTGTACGCAATCTCACTCATTGTCGTTTTCCTCTGCCTTGCCGCTCTGTATGAAAGCTGGTCAATTCCGTTCTCGGTAATGCTGGTCGTACCGCTCGGCGTGGTTGGCGCTCTGCTTGCAGCGTCATTGCGCGGTCTGAACAATGACGTTTACTTCCAGGTTGGCTTGTTAACCACTATTGGCCTTTCTGCTAAAAACGCCATCCTGATTGTCGAGTTCGCCAAAGATCTCATGGAAAAAGAAGGACGTGGATTGATTGAAGCGACGCTGGAAGCATCCCGTATGCGTTTACGTCCTATTCTAATGACCTCGCTGGCCTTTATTCTCGGGGTAATGCCGTTAGTTATCAGTCGTGGCGCAGGTAGTGGGGCACAGAACGCAGTAGGCACAGGGGTTATGGGGGGAATGTTAACCGCAACCTTATTAGCTATCTTCTTCGTGCCAGTATTCTTCGTTGTTGTAAAACGCCGATTTAATCGCCATCATGATTAACCGGTAAACAGAGGCGTCTTCGGACGCCTTTTTAAACGGTACGTCTTTATCTCCGCTATTCCCCCCTCTCCGCTTACCTCTGCATTCTCCATAGTTTTTACAATTCACATGAGTTGAGATGATTCCTCATGTCGGCCATTTTTTCTGTGGTGGTAAAATAACTCTCGTTTTCGCAGCGGTTAGAGCCAGCATTTACGTTGCTGTACTTCGCGAAACGCTGATTAATGAGGTAACACCATGAAAAGACTAATTCCAGTTGCATTGCTTACCACCTTATTGGCAGGTTGTGCACATGATTCTCCCTGCGTACCGGTTTATGACGATCAAGGGCGGCTGGTTCATACCAATACATGTATGAAAGGTACAACGCAGGATAACTGGGAGACAGCAGGCGCTATCGCTGGCGGCGCTGCGGCGGTAGCAGGGTTGACGATGGGTATCATTGCGCTTTCTAAATGATACATGCAGGCGCGGCAATGCCGCGCTTTCAGTAATAATATAAAGGTCGTAAGGATACTCAGCGACGTAATCTGTTCAGTCTATCCCCCGAAAGTTAACACGATAAAACGCTCCCTTTTCTTACTCGCCCATCCCGATGGTATTTATTCTATTCCTTGTCCGATGCAGACAAAATTATAGCTTGATAGCATCGTAAGCCGCATTACAAACAGGCTTTATACAGTAAGACTTAGAGCGTGATCATTAGGCGTAATTATTACAGACAGTCTGGATATAAACCGGAACATACACGTAATACATGAGGATTTTGAGCACTGTCCCTAGGCCAAACTGGCAAATAAAATAGCCTAATGGGCCAGATTTTTAGTCCTCAGCGAATATCTCTATTGCTTATTAGAGGCGTAAGTAAAAGCCGTTTGTACATCTACTTCAGCACGGTTCACATTCGATGGTTCAGGCGGATATATGGCGGGAAATCACGTTGACTAAAACGGTTTTTATCCACTCTACGAAGATGTTTAAAACGCGTCGGCGTCATTATCCGATAACTTTTTCCATAGAGAGATAAATGCAAAAAGGCCCAGTCTTTCGATTGGGCCCTTTGCTTTATTTGATGTCTGGCAGTTTATGGCGGGCGTCCTGCCCGCCACCCTACGGGCCGTTGCTGCGCAACGTTCAAATCCGCTCCCGGCGGATTTGTCCTCCTCAGGAGACTACTCACCGACAAACAACAGATAAAACAAAAGGCCCAGTCTTTCGACTGAGCCTTTTGTTTTATTTGATGTCTGGCAGTTCCCTACTCTCGCATGGGGAGACCCCACACTACCATCGGCGCTACGGCGTTTCACTTCTGAGTTCGGCATGGGGTCAGGTGGGACCACCGCGCTACTGCCGCCAGACAAATTCTTTTTCAAATACCGAACTTTAACCGTATTAAGTGGTGCTGATACCCAGAGTCGAACTGGGGACCTCACCCTTACCAAGGGTGCGCTCTACCAACTGAGCCATATCAGCACACTAAATTTGATGCCTGGCAGTTCCCTACTCTCGCATGGGGAGACCCCACACTACCATCGGCGCTACGGCGTTTCACTTCTGAGTTCGGCATGGGGTCAGGTGGGACCACCGCGCTACTGCCGCCAGGCAAATTCTTTGTGCTCTGTACGCAATTCTTTATCGCATCAGCGGCGTTGCCTGCGCTCGTAAACTCAGTCACATACTTCTGTATGCTCCTTCCTTTCCTTCGCTTGCCGCCTTGCTGCTGCGCAAATTATTGCGTACTCAACTCTGAATCACTGCTGAAAATCGTCTCTCATCCGCCAAAACATCTTCGGCGTTGTAAGGTTAAGCCTCACGGTTCATTAGTACCGGTTAGCTCAACGCATCGCTGCGCTTACACACCCGGCCTATCAACGTCGTCGTCTTCAACGTTCCTTCAGGAGACTCTAAGTCTCAGGGAGAACTCATCTCGGGGCAAGTTTCGTGCTTAGATGCTTTCAGCACTTATCTCTTCCGCATTTAGCTACCGGGCAGTGCCATTGGCATGACAACCCGAACACCAGTGATGCGTCCACTCCGGTCCTCTCGTACTAGGAGCAGCCCCCCTCAGTTCTCCAGCGCCCACGGCAGATAGGGACCGAACTGTCTCACGACGTTCTAAACCCAGCTCGCGTACCACTTTAAATGGCGAACAGCCATACCCTTGGGACCTGCTTCAGCCCCAGGATGTGATGAGCCGACATCGAGGTGCCAAACACCGCCGTCGATATGAACTCTTGGGCGGTATCAGCCTGTTATCCCCGGAGTACCTTTTATCCGTTGAGCGATGGCCCTTCCATTCAGAACCACCGGATCACTATGACCTGCTTTCGCACCTGCTCGCGCCGTCACGCTCGCAGTCAAGCTGGCTTATGCCATTGCACTAACCTCCTGATGTCCGACCAGGATTAGCCAACCTTCGTGCTCCTCCGTTACTCTTTAGGAGGAGACCGCCCCAGTCAAACTACCCACCAGACACTGTCCGTAACCCGGGTAACGGGTCCACGTTAGAACATCAAACATTAAAGGGTGGTATTTCAAGGTCGGCTCCATGCAGACTGGCGTCCACACTTCAAAGCCTCCCACCTATCCTACACATCAAGGCTCAATGTTCAGTGTCAAGCTATAGTAAAGGTTCACGGGGTCTTTCCGTCTTGCCGCGGGTACACTGCATCTTCACAGCGAGTTCAATTTCACTGAGTCTCGGGTGGAGACAGCCTGGCCATCATTACGCCATTCGTGCAGGTCGGAACTTACCCGACAAGGAATTTCGCTACCTTAGGACCGTTATAGTTACGGCCGCCGTTTACCGGGGCTTCGATCAGGAGCTTCGCTTGCGCTGACCCCATCAATTAACCTTCCGGCACCGGGCAGGCGTCACACCGTATACGTCCACTTTCGTGTTTGCACAGTGCTGTGTTTTTAATAAACAGTTGCAGCCAGCTGGTATCTTCGACTGACTTCAGCTCCGTGAGTAAATCACTTCACCTACGTGTCAGCGTGCCTTCTCCCGAAGTTACGGCACCATTTTGCCTAGTTCCTTCACCCGAGTTCTCTCAAGCGCCTTGGTATTCTCTACCTGACCACCTGTGTCGGTTTGGGGTACGATTTGATGTTACCTGATGCTTAGAGGCTTTTCCTGGAAGCAGGGCATTTGTTACTTCAGCACCGTAGTGCCTCGTCATCACGCCTCAGTGTTAAAGTGAACCGGATTTACCTGGAACACACACCTACACGCTTAAACCGGGACAACCGTCGCCCGGCCAACATAGCCTTCTCCGTCCCCCCTTCGCAGTAACACCAAGTACGGGAATATTAACCCGTTTCCCATCGACTACGCCTTTCGGCCTCGCCTTAGGGGTCGACTCACCCTGCCCCGATTAACGTTGGACAGGAACCCTTGGTCTTCCGGCGAGCGGGCTTTTCACCCGCTTTATCGTTACTTATGTCAGCATTCGCACTTCTGATACCTCCAGCAACCCTCACAGGCCACCTTCGCAGGCTTACAGAACGCTCCCCTACCCAACGAACGTATCCTTAAACCGACTCGACTTTGTATACGCTTTGACGTCGCTTCGCTCCGTCAATCGTAACCCGCTGAATCGCTTTAAGTGATACGTTCGCTGCCGCAGCTTCGGTGCATGGTTTAGCCCCGTTACATCTTCCGCGCAGGCCGACTCGACCAGTGAGCTATTACGCTTTCTTTAAATGATGGCTGCTTCTAAGCCAACATCCTGGCTGTCTGGGCCTTCCCACATCGTTTCCCACTTAACCATGACTTTGGGACCTTAGCTGGCGGTCTGGGTTGTTTCCCTCTTCACGACGGACGTTAGCACCCGCCGTGTGTCTCCCGTGATAACATTCTCCGGTATTCGCAGTTTGCATCGGGTTGGTAAGCCGGGATGGCCCCCTAGCCGAAACAGTGCTCTACCCCCGGAGATGAATTCACGAGGCGCTACCTAAATAGCTTTCGGGGAGAACCAGCTATCTCCCGGTTTGATTGGCCTTTCACCCCCAGCCACAGGTCATCCGCTAATTTTTCAACATTAGTCGGTTCGGTCCTCCAGTTAGTGTTACCCAACCTTCAACCTGCCCATGGCTAGATCACCGGGTTTCGGGTCTATACCCTGCAACTTAACGCCCGGTTAAGACTCGGTTTCCCTCCGGCTCCCCTATTCGGTTAACCTTGCTACAGAATATAAGTCGCTGACCCATTATACAAAAGGTACGCAGTCACACAGGTAAACCTGTGCTCCCACTGCTTGTACGTACACGGTTTCAGGTTCTTTTTCACTCCCCTCGCCGGGGTTCTTTTCGCCTTTCCCTCACGGTACTGGTTCACTATCGGTCAGTCAGGAGTATTTAGCCTTGGAGGATGGTCCCCCCATATTCAGACAGGATACCACGTGTCCCGCCCTACTCATCGAGCTCACAGCACATGCGCTTTTGTGTACGGGGCTGTCACCCTGTATCGCGCGCCTTTCCAGACGCTTCCACTAACACACATGCTGATTCAGGCTCTGGGCTCCTCCCCGTTCGCTCGCCGCTACTGGGGGAATCTCGGTTGATTTCTTTTCCTCGGGGTACTTAGATGTTTCAGTTCCCCCGGTTCGCCTCATTAACCTATGGATTCAGTTAATGATAGTGTGACGAATCACACTGGGTTTCCCCATTCGGGTATCGCCGGTTATAACGGTTCATATCACCTTACCGGCGCTTATCGCAGATTAGCACGCCCTTCATCGCCTCTGACTGCCAGGGCATCCACCGTGTACGCTTAGTCGCTTAACCTCACAACCCGAAGATGTTTCTTACGATTCATCATCGTGTTGCGAAAATTTGAGAGACTCACGAACAACTTTCGTTGTTCTGTGTTTCAATTTTCAGCTTGATCCAGATTTTTAAAGAGCAAAACTTCGCAGTGAACCCTTTCAGGTACACTCTGAAGTATTTTTTCGTAAACACTCACGAGATGGTGGAGCTATGCGGGATCGAACCGCAGACCTCCTGCGTGCAAAGCAGGCGCTCTCCCAGCTGAGCTATAGCCCCATCGTGTAGTCAGAACCTCTTTACCGATAATTTTTCCTGAGACAAGGCGTGGAATAACGAAGCATACATCAGTATGTGAGTTATTTCACAACGCAGTATTCAGGGAAAATTTGGTAGGCCTGAGTGGACTTGAACCACCGACCTCACCCTTATCAGGGGTGCGCTCTAACCACCTGAGCTACAAGCCTGTAGAGGTTTTACTGCTCGTTTTTCATCAGACAATCTGTGTGAGCACTGCAAAGTACGCTTCTTTCAGGTAAGGAGGTGATCCAACCGCAGGTTCCCCTACGGTTACCTTGTTACGACTTCACCCCAGTCATGAATCACAAAGTGGTAAGCGCCCTCCCGAAGGTTAAGCTACCTACTTCTTTTGCAACCCACTCCCATGGTGTGACGGGCGGTGTGTACAAGGCCCGGGAACGTATTCACCGTGGCATTCTGATCCACGATTACTAGCGATTCCGACTTCATGGAGTCGAGTTGCAGACTCCAATCCGGACTACGACGCACTTTATGAGGTCCGCTTGCTCTCGCGAGGTCGCTTCTCTTTGTATGCGCCATTGTAGCACGTGTGTAGCCCTGGTCGTAAGGGCCATGATGACTTGACGTCATCCCCACCTTCCTCCAGTTTATCACTGGCAGTCTCCTTTGAGTTCCCGACCTAATCGCTGGCAACAAAGGATAAGGGTTGCGCTCGTTGCGGGACTTAACCCAACATTTCACAACACGAGCTGACGACAGCCATGCAGCACCTGTCTCACAGTTCCCGAAGGCACAAATCCATCTCTGGATTCTTCTGTGGATGTCAAGACCAGGTAAGGTTCTTCGCGTTGCATCGAATTAAACCACATGCTCCACCGCTTGTGCGGGCCCCCGTCAATTCATTTGAGTTTTAACCTTGCGGCCGTACTCCCCAGGCGGTCTACTTAACGCGTTAGCTCCGGAAGCCACGCCTCAAGGGCACAACCTCCAAGTAGACATCGTTTACGGCGTGGACTACCAGGGTATCTAATCCTGTTTGCTCCCCACGCTTTCGCACCTGAGCGTCAGTCTTTGTCCAGGGGGCCGCCTTCGCCACCGGTATTCCTCCAGATCTCTACGCATTTCACCGCTACACCTGGAATTCTACCCCCCTCTACAAGACTCAAGCCTGCCAGTTTCGAATGCAGTTCCCAGGTTGAGCCCGGGGATTTCACATCCGACTTGACAGACCGCCTGCGTGCGCTTTACGCCCAGTAATTCCGATTAACGCTTGCACCCTCCGTATTACCGCGGCTGCTGGCACGGAGTTAGCCGGTGCTTCTTCTGCGGGTAACGTCAATTGCTGCGGTTATTAACCACAACACCTTCCTCCCCGCTGAAAGTACTTTACAACCCGAAGGCCTTCTTCATACACGCGGCATGGCTGCATCAGGCTTGCGCCCATTGTGCAATATTCCCCACTGCTGCCTCCCGTAGGAGTCTGGACCGTGTCTCAGTTCCAGTGTGGCTGGTCATCCTCTCAGACCAGCTAGGGATCGTCGCCTTGGTGAGCCGTTACCTCACCAACAAGCTAATCCCATCTGGGCACATCTGATGGCAAGAGGCCCGAAGGTCCCCCTCTTTGGTCTTGCGACGTTATGCGGTATTAGCCACCGTTTCCAGTAGTTATCCCCCTCCATCAGGCAGTTTCCCAGACATTACTCACCCGTCCGCCACTCGTCAGCAAAGCAGCAAGCTGCTTCCTGTTACCGTTCGACTTGCATGTGTTAGGCCTGCCGCCAGCGTTCAATCTGAGCCATGATCAAACTCTTCAATTTAAAAGTTTGATGCTCAATGAATTAAACTTCGTAATGAATTACGTGTTCACTCTTGAGACTTGGTATTCATTTTTCGTCCGAGGACGTCAAGAATCCGTATCTTCGAGTGCCCACACAGATTGTCTGATAAATTGTTAAAGAGCAGGTGCGACGCGGCTTTCAGCTCACCGTCGCGAGGTGGCGTATATTACGCTTTCCTCTTTCAGAGTCAACCCTGAATTTCAGGATTTTTCTCTTCAACCGACCGGCTGTTTGTGTGAAGTGATTCACATCCGCCGTGTCGATGGAGGCGCATTATAGGGAGTTCTCTGCTGACCGCAATAGAAAAATTGCAGAAAAATGACTGTTTGCTGCATTCCCCAGCAAAACCCCTGGTTATACCCATTTACGCACAGACTTATCCACAAAATGCGCGTTCATCTCCTGGATCCTCTCACTCTGCAAATGATCTTTCAGGGATAAAAGCGGGGCCAGAATTTAAAAAGAAAAATTCGCGAGCGTTGCGCAAACGTTTTCGTTACAATATCGCCGCAAAATGAGAATACCCCATAAGGGGCGTTAGCTGAGTTTTTCACGAAAAATTCAGCTAACGCTCTCTGTAATCGTCAAATCCAGGGGATTTACCATGCAACAACGTCGTCCAGTCCGCCGCGCTCTGCTCAGTGTTTCTGACAAGGCCGGTATCATCGAATTCGCCCAGGCACTTTCCGCACGCGGTGTGGAGCTGCTGTCTACGGGGGGCACCGCCCGCCTGTTAGCAGAAAAAGGTCTGGCGGTGACCGAAGTTTCCGATTACACCGGTTTCCCGGAAATGATGGATGGACGCGTAAAGACCCTGCATCCAAAAGTCCACGGCGGCATCCTCGGTCGTCGCGGCCAGGACGATGCCATTATGGAACAGCACCACATCGCCCCTATCGATATGGTTGTCGTTAACCTGTATCCGTTCGCCGAAACCGTGGCACGCGTTGGCTGCTCGCTGGAAGATGCGGTAGAGAACATTGATATCGGTGGCCCAACGATGGTGCGCTCCGCCGCGAAGAACCATAAAGACGTGGCCATCGTGGTGAAGAGCAGCGACTACGACGCCATTATTAAAGAGATGGATGCTAACGAAGGTTCTCTGACCCTCGACACCCGTTTCGATCTCTCGATTAAAGCCTTCGAACACACCGCCGCCTACGACAGCATGATCGCTAACTACTTCGGCAGCATGGTTCCGGCCTACCACGGTGAAAGCAAAGAAGCCGCCGGTCGCTTCCCGCGTACGCTGAACCTGAACTTCATTAAGAAGCAGGATATGCGCTATGGCGAGAACAGCCACCAGCAGGCTGCCTTCTATATAGAAGAGAATGTGAAAGAAGCGTCCGTTGCCACCGCACAACAGGTTCAGGGCAAAGCGCTTTCCTACAACAACATCGCCGATACCGACGCGGCGCTGGAGTGTGTGAAAGCGTTCAACGAGCCAGCCTGCGTAATCGTCAAGCACGCTAACCCGTGCGGCGTGGCGGTAAGTACCTCTATTCTCGACGCTTACGATCGCGCCTATAAAACCGACCCGACCTCCGCGTTCGGCGGCATTATCGCCTTTAACCGTGAGCTGGATGCGGAAACCGCGCAGGCCATCATCTCCCGCCAGTTCGTGGAAGTGATCATCGCCCCATCTGCGACCGAAGAAGCGCTGAAGATCACTGCCGCTAAACAGAACGTTCGCGTCCTGACCTGTGGCCAGTGGGCACAGCGCGTACCGGGCCTCGACTTTAAACGCGTTAACGGCGGCCTGCTGGTTCAGGACAGGGATCTGGGTATGGTGAGCGAAGCTGAACTGCGCGTGGTCTCTAAACGCCAGCCGACCGAGCAGGAGCTGCGCGATGCGCTGTTCTGCTGGAAGGTCGCCAAGTTCGTGAAATCCAACGCCATTGTGTATGCGAAAGAGAACATGACTATCGGTATAGGCGCAGGCCAGATGAGCCGCGTGTACTCCGCGAAAATCGCTGGCATTAAAGCGGCTGACGAAGGTCTGGAAGTGAAAGGTTCCGCGATGGCCTCCGACGCGTTCTTCCCGTTCCGTGACGGTATTGATGCCGCTGCCGCCGTTGGCGTGAGCTGTGTGATCCAGCCTGGCGGTTCTATCCGTGATGACGAAGTGATTGCCGCTGCCGACGAACACGGTATTGCGATGATCTTCACTGACATGCGCCACTTCCGCCATTAATGGAGCGAAACATGAAAGTATTAGTGATTGGTAACGGCGGACGCGAACACGCGCTGGCCTGGAAAGCCGCACAGTCGCCGCTGGTTGATACTGTTTTTGTCGCACCGGGTAACGCCGGTACCGCGCTGGAGCCCGCGTTGCAGAACGTGGCTATCGGCGTCACCGATATTCCGGCGCTGCTGAGCTTTGCCCAGCACGAGAAGATTGACCTGACCATCGTTGGCCCGGAAGCGCCGCTGGTGATTGGCGTGGTCGATGCGTTCCGCGCGGCGGGTCTGAAGATCTTTGGCCCAACCGAAGGGGCCGCCCAACTGGAAGGCTCCAAAGCGTTCACCAAAGATTTCCTCGCTCGTCACCAGATTCCGACGGCGGAATACCAGAATTTCACCGAGATTGAGCCAGCCCTGGCTTATCTGCGTGAGAAAGGCGCGCCGATCGTCATCAAAGCCGATGGTCTGGCTGCGGGCAAAGGCGTTATCGTGGCGATGACGCTCGAAGAAGCCGAAGCCGCCGTCCATGACATGCTGGCAGGCAACGCCTTTGGCGATGCGGGCCACCGCATCGTGATTGAAGAGTTCCTCGACGGCGAAGAAGCGAGCTTTATCGTGATGGTCGACGGCGAGCACGTGCTGCCGATGGCCACCAGCCAGGATCACAAACGCGTGGGCAACGGCGATACCGGCCCGAACACCGGCGGCATGGGGGCTTACTCTCCTGCTCCCGTGGTCACTGATGAAGTGCACCAGCGCACCATGGAACGCATCATCTGGCCAACCGTGAAAGGCATGGCGGCGGAAGGGAATACCTATACCGGGTTCCTGTATGCGGGTCTGATGATCGACAAGCAGGGCAACCCGAAAGTTATCGAGTTCAACTGCCGCTTCGGCGATCCGGAAACCCAGCCGATCATGCTGCGCATGAAGTCGGATCTGGTGGATCTTTGCCTGGCCGCCTGCGACGGCAAGCTGGATGAGAAAACCTCCGAGTGGGACGAGCGCGCTTCATTAGGCGTGGTGATCGCCGCGGGCGGTTATCCGGGCAACTACAACACTGGCGATGAGATCCACGGCCTGCCGCTGGAAGAAGTGGCTGACGGTAAGGTTTTCCACGCGGGCACCAAACTCGCCGATGACGACCGTGTGCTGACCAGCGGCGGTCGCGTACTGTGCGCCACCGCGCTGGGCCACACCGTGGCTGAGGCGCAGAAACGCGCTTACGCCTTGATGACCGACATCCGCTGGGACGGCAGCCTCAGCCGTAACGACATCGGCTGGCGCGCCATCGAGCGTGAACAGAACTAACGGCTGAGTTTAGCCAGCAGCGTTTTGCGCGTAATGCCCAATTGACGGGCGGCTTCGGTTTTGTTGCCGCCCGTTTTTTCCAGCGCCGCCAGAATCACCTCTTTTTCGACGTCCACCAGCGGTTGGATCTCACCACTGTATTCCGTTTTTATCGGCGTCGCGGCAATAGCGAGAGGCAATTCGCGTTCAGAAATGTATTCTCCCGTCAGCAACACCACCGCCCGCTCGATAGCGTTTTCCAGCTCACGGATATTGCCCGGCCAGTCGTAGTGGATCAGCAGATCCATCGCCTGCGGCGTAAACCCCTTTACCGCTTTTCGGTTACGTTCGGCAAAACGCCGCAGAAAATGGTCTGCCAGTAGCGGAATATCTTCCCGACGCTGGCGCAAAGAAGGCATTTCAATCGCCACCACATTCAGGCGGTAATAGAGATCCTGGCGAAAACGACCAGCACTCACCTCTTCCGCCAGATCGCGGTGGGTAGCGGCAATTAACCGAACATCCACAGATATCGTCTGGTTACTTCCCACGCGTTGCACTTCGCGCTCCTGAATCGCCCGCAGCAAACGTACCTGCATTAACGGCGAGATATCGCCGATTTCATCAAGAAACAATGTCCCGCCGTCAGCTTCGACAAAGCGTCCCTCCCGACGTTTATCCGCACCGGTAAACGCACCTTTTTCGTGACCAAACAGCTCGGACTCCAGCAGCGATTCATTAAGCGCCGCGCAGTTGAGCGTGACCAGCGGTTTATCGCTCCGGGCGCTACAGGCGTGTAGCGCCCGCGCCACCAGCTCTTTACCCGTGCCGGAGTCTCCGTGAATCAATACCGTGGCGTCTGATGGTGCGACCATCGCGATTTCATTCAGTAAATGTTGCATCGCCGGGCTGCTGCCAATCATGCCAAACTGCGCAGCCGACGCCGATGGCAATTCAGCGCCCGTTTCCCGCGTATGCGCCAACGCCTTTTCCAGCGTCTCCTGCAGACGGTCAAAATCCAGCGGTTTAATTAAATAGTCGAGCGCGCCGGCTTTCAACGCCTCTACCGCCGTTTCCACGCTGGAGAATGCCGTCATAATCAAAATCGGAATGGCGGGGTTGAGCGCTTTAATCTCCTTCAGCGTAGCGATACCGTCCATCTCCGCCATACGCACATCGCACAGTACCAGATCAAAGACTTTCTCACGCACCTGAGCCAACGCATCATGCCCACTGTAGGCCAGAGCGACGTTATAGCCCCAGCCCCGAAGCAGCGCCTGTAAAATCGTGCAGTGGCTTACATCATCATCCACAACCAGAATATCGATTTTTCCGCGTATCACCCTTGTTAATCCTGTTGTCTCGCTATCACTGGCAACCAGATAGTAAAGACCGCGCCTTTACCCTCAATACTTTTCACCTTAATCGCGCCGCCATGCTGTTCGATGATATTTTGCACCACCGCCAGCCCCAGGCCTGTCCCGTCAGCTTTGGTCGTAAAATAAGGTGTAAAAATCGCCTCCAGCTGATCCGGGGCGATCCCTTTCCCGCTATCGGTAACAGTGATGATAACGCGGTCGGTCCCACTTTCTTTTGCCTCTACGGTAATCGTTCCCTGGCGGCCAATCGCATGAATAGCGTTCAGGTACAAATTCAATAGCACCTGAGTCAGCCTGTCCGGGTCAGCCTGAATACGCTTAAGCGTCTCATTCTCCGTGAATCTCAACTGAATCTCTCTGCTTTGGGCATCCTGACTGACCAGATTCAGGGAGTGAGTAATAATATCATTGAGGTTAACCGCCTGGAGCGTCAGATGCGCGGGCTTTACCAGTTCGAGCAATTCGCTTACCACCCGGTTCAAACGGTCGGCCTCTTTGGCCATCACCTGCGCCAGTTCATGCGACTCGCCGCCTGCAGGCGTGCGCTCGGCAAAGTATTTCGCCAGCCCTTTGATGGACGAGAGCGGGTTACGAATTTCGTGCGCGACGCCCGCCGCCAGATGCCCCATCGCCACCAGCTTTTCTTTACGCTTCATTGCATCAAGCAGTTCTCTGTGCGAGCGCTGATAACGCTGATGCCAAAAAAACGCCAGTAACGTTGCCAACAGCACCGTCGCTAACGCAGACAAAACAATCAGCGTATTACGCCACTCCCTTGCCTGTGTCGCGGCCAGCTCGCTGGCGTCAAAGGCAATAAAAATAGTTTGTTTCGCTGGTTCGTCGTCATTGGCGCTACGCGCCATGCCGTGCCCCCTCATACCGTGACCTCTCATACCGAAAAGCGGCTGGAACTGACGGTAAATTTCCAGCGCAGGCACCGTCTCGCCGTTAGCAGCAACGTCGACACGCCGCCAACGCTCCTGCGGCCCGGGGTTTAGTTGATGCATTTCAGATGCGGAATAGAGCGATTTGCCCACCATGCCAGGGTTGCTATGAGTGATGATTACCCCCTGCGCATCCGTTACGGCGAACCACAACACGCCTGGCTGACCCGCCATCTCTTCCAGCAATGTCTGCTGCTGCGCGTGATGCATCCGCATTCCCATACCTACTCGCGTGCCGGACTCCAGAGCGCGAATGAGTACATTTCCCTTTTCCAGCAGCGTCTGCCTGGCGGCAGCGCTCTCACGGCCATAGTCGCGAATGACCATAATGGAAAATAGCCCCACCAGAATGAAGATCGCCGCAGGTAACAGCCGACTCAACCACGTTGCAGCGGCATCTTTATGTAATCGTATAAAACTCACAGGCTTCCCCGGCTCGTTTTTATTTTCCTTACTTAAGCAGAGATCATGCCATTCTTCGCTCCGCATAACCGCGCGTTGCCGCACACCCTTTCGGATACGGATGGGTAAAAATGACTCGCCAGGCGGGTCATGCGAGTCATTTTTACTCGCTTTTTGCCGCCTGAAGCGGGTTAACTCGCTGCCCGACAAGGAATAGTTACCTGGCACGGAAGATGCAAGAGAGGATAAGATGAGCAACAGGAGAACGCAAAATGAAACGGAACAATAAATCAGCTATCGCGCTAATCGCCCTCTCTCTTTTGGCCCTGAGCTCCGGCGCCGCCTTCGCCGGGCATCACTGGGGCAACAATGACGGTATGTGGCAACAGGGAGGTAGCCCGTTAACTACGGAACAGCAGGCGACGGCGCAGAAGATTTATGATGATTACTATACGCAGACCAGCGCGCTGCGCCAGCAACTGATATCCAAACGTTATGAATACAACGCGCTACTGACCGCCAGTTCGCCGGATACTGCGAAAATTAACGCGGTTGCCAAAGAGATGGAGTCATTAGGCCAGAAGTTAGATGAGCAACGCGTGAAACGGGATGTCGCGATGGCGCAGGCTGGCATACCACGCGGCGCAGGAATGGGCTATGGCAGTGGCGGCGGCTATGGCGGCGGTTATCATCG
Organism: Salmonella sp. GDC200615; assembly: GCF_050574145.1. Lineage (NCBI taxonomy): Bacteria > Pseudomonadati > Pseudomonadota > Gammaproteobacteria > Enterobacterales > Enterobacteriaceae > Salmonella > Salmonella sp. GDC200615. The sequence goes on from NZ_CP192247.1 coordinate 4,316,442, forward strand.
CGGCGGCGGTCATATGGGTATGGGAAACTGGTAAAGCATGTATGCCGAATGGCGGCTTCGCCATTCGGTATTCCATCAAAAGGTTTTCGCTTGCGGCTGCCAGTGACAGAAATCTGAATTCGCCACCAGCAAAAGTTGCGATCCTTCCGGCGCCTCCAGCCATGCTACGCTCACCTCTACCGATGAGTGGTTCTGGCGGCGCTCAATGTGGCTTATTGCCCAGGAATCCAGATCCGGTTTCAGCGTTTCACCTTCACAGGTGGTTACCGTATGGTCGGCGTGCCAGCGTCCCTGGCGTAGTATGACCCGCCCCAGGCGCAAGGCGTCGCTGGTCTGACGGATTTGTTCGGCGCGATAGCGATACAAGGCAATCTGATCGTTGGAAAGCTGCTGCTTCTGCCCCCCGACTTCACGCTGCATAAAACTGAGTTCGCCATGAGCGTCGAAACGCGCGCGAATATGTTCTGGCGGTTTGCTGTAAATATTGAGTTCAATAAGCGAAAGCGTATCACCCTGCCAACGATATTCGCTGGTCGTCGTGCTGCCGCTATGCCACGGGCTAAAAACAGAAAGCAGATGGACTTCATCGTTCGTATCTTTACGCCAGATACGCACCGCGCCGTGATCGCCGGCAAAGCCGCTGGCAGTAAACGGAGGCGGTGAAGCGTTATGACTGCAGGCAGTCAGCAACAGCGCGCCAGAAAACAGAAACGCGCGACGCCAGACAGACAAAAGGGGCTGACGAGCCCCTTCGATAAAACTGTTCACAGCTACGCGTCTTACTTAACTGCGTCTTTCAGAGCTTTACCAGAAACAAACGCCGGTACGTTAGCGGCGGCGATTTTGATTTCTTTACCGGTCTGTGGGTTACGGCCAGTGCGCTCAGCACGGTGGTTCACTTTGAAGGTACCGAAACCAACCAGTTGTACAGCATCGCCTTCTTTCAGAGACTCAGTAATAGCAGCCAGAGTGGATTCCAGAGCAGCTTTAGCCTGGGTTTTGGACAGTTCTGCTTTGTCTGCAATTACATCAATCAGTTGAGTCTTGTTCATAAGTTATCCTTACAATGTGTTTATCGCTTGCTAAGCATCGAGTGCGACGGAAATGCCAGAAAAGCACTCTCCTGCATACACGCACCGATAGCCACTTTTTTTCGCCTCCCAAATGTAGACCAGACGGGGGGCATAAGGGAAGCCTTATGGCACGACAAATCAGACGTTAAATCACGTTTTCTGGTGTCATTGCTGAAAATTTATACCGATATTGCTCTCGCCAGCCTCGCGCAGGTCTGCCCTGAGCCCTTTTATCAGTTCAATATCACGTTCTTCGCAGTCGGCTAAAAGTCGGAATATTTCCCACTGAATATCCCATTCCTGTTCAACGGCAGGGTTCGTTTTGAGCTCCTCATCGGTCATTTCCCGACCAGCCTGAGTCATTTCCAACATCGCTACCGTAGTAATGGAAGTCTTACTAACCTCAATAGCGTGTTCCAGCGTTTCGCCGCTAAGGCGAGAATGCATTAATTCGCTTAATGCGACGCAGGCATCAATCGCCGGGTAAACGCCGTACAGATCATAGTCGTCAGCTGCCGGAATTGCCTCTTCAAACTTCTCCAGTTGGCTATCGAAATTGACCTTTGCATCTTTCACCGTCAGGGTTTCCCAGATCAGATCCAGAATGCGACGGTAGATCTGTCCGTCGCCGAATTCCGTCTGCTTGCAAAACATGGCGTAGTTCGGGTACATGCGCTCGCACAAGCAGGCCATAAAGGTAACGTGCTGCCAGCTTTCCAGCCGCTCCAGACGCAAATGAATCGGGTTTTGTAACATGATGGAATCTCGAATCGGAAATTAGCGGCAGTTTACCTGAATCAGCGCTGAATTTCTTGCCAACGAACAAACGCCGGACGTCCGGAAGCGACGGCATCCGCCCAGCGCGTCGGCTCCGGCAGGCGATACCCTTTCATACAGCGCTGTACCCACGCCAGCGCGCTGTCAGTACTGACCCGGTGCCCTGTCGCGATAAACAGCGGATTACAGCGCGCCTTGCTGCGCCATACCCACGCCAGTTGCTCGCCTTTATCCATTAAGGGGCTAAGTGCGCCAGGTTCGGTGGAAAGTGGTTCAAATTTACCGCATAGCCGTTTTTTCGCCACGCCGATGGTCGGCACGTCCACCAACAGTCCAAAATGACTGGCGACGCCAAGCCGACGCGGATGCGAAATACCGTGACCGTCCACAAACAGCAAATCGGGCTTTTGCGAGAGCTGTTCCCACGCCGCCAGCAGCGCAGGATATTCACGAAAAGAGAGAAAGCCGGGGATATACGGCATGGTGGTGGCAATACGTGCCACCTTGTACTCTACCAGTTCAAGCGACGGATATTTCAACAATACCATCGCCGCCCGCGTCACCTCGCCCCCCTGCTCAAAACCGACGTCCGCCCCGCCGATAAACGCTGGCGGATCTTTGTCCAGGCGATCTTCGCGGCAAACCGATGAAGCAAGTTCTATCTGTTGAGCGCGTAGCGACGCGAGATCCATACTAACTCCTTAGTTGTGATACTGCGCAGAAAGTCGGTGCACTGCCTCCACAAATGCGCCAGCATGTTCTGGCGGCACATCCTGATGGATGCCATGTCCAAGGTTAAAGACGTGCCCTTCTCCCTGACCGAAACCAGCAAGTATAGTCGCTACTTCGTCTTCGATCCGTGCCGGTGGCGCATACAGCATCGAGGGGTCCATATTGCCCTGCAGCGCCACTTTATGGCCAACGCGACGGCGCGCATCGGCGATATCTGTCGTCCAGTCGAGACCCAGCGCGTCGCAGCCGGTTTCCGCCATCGCCTCCAGCCACTGACCGCCACCTTTAGTGAACAGCGTTACCGGCACGCGGCGACCGTCGTTTTCACGCAGCAGGCCATCGACGATTTTATGCATGTAGTAGAGGGAGAACTGCTGGTAATCGCGGCCAGTCAGCACGCCGCCCCAGGTGTCGAAAATCATCACCGACTGCGCGCCCGCTTTGATTTGCGCGTTGAGGTACAGCGTGACGCTTTTCGCCAACTTATCCAGCAGCAGATGCAACGCCTGCGGGTCAGCGTACATCATCTTTTTAATCACCGTGAAGGCTTTGCTACTGCCGCCTTCCACCATGTAAGTCGCCAGCGTCCACGGGCTGCCGGAAAAGCCGATCAGCGGAACCTCGCCTTTTAGTTCGCGGCGAATCGTACGCACTGCATTCATCACATAACCCAGTTCATCTTCCGGATCGGGAATGGGCAGCTTATCGACATCGGCTTTGCAGGTGACAGGGGCCGTAAAGCGCGGGCCTTCCCCAGCTTCAAAATAGAGCCCCAGGCCCATCGCGTCCGGAATCGTCAGGATATCCGAGAAAAGGATCGCCGCATCAAGCGGATAACGGCGCAGCGGCTGTAAAGTGACCTCGCAGGCCAGTTCGGCATTTTTGCACAGCGACATAAAATCGCCCGCCTGAGCGCGAGTGGCTTTGTACTCCGGTAGATAACGGCCCGCCTGGCGCATCATCCACACTGGCGTAACATCAACGGGCTGGCGCAGCAGCGCACGTAGATAACGATCGTTTTTGAGTTCGGTCATTTTTACATTCCTTTAGCGTTGATGCGCCCAGTGTAACATGTCAATCATACTCAGCCCGACACATTGCCACCGTATCTTCGATCAAACGGCGCGCGACGGTGCCCGGCGGCGGCAGTAGCGGCAGATCGTCATAACGGTACCAATTTGCTTCCAACAGTTCTTTCGGGTCGATGACAATCTCGCCGCTGTCATACTCCGCCATGAAAGCAGTCATCAGCGACTGCGGGAAAGGCCACGGCTGGGAAGTCACATAGCGCAGATTTTTCACCTTAATGCCGCTCTCCTCCATCACTTCACGCGCGACCGCCTGTTCTAAGGTTTCGCCGACTTCAACAAACCCGGCCAGTACCGTATGCACGCCGTTGCGGTGGCGAACATGCTGGGCCAGCAGGATGGAATCCTCACGGCGGATCGCGACGATAATGCAGGGGGCAATTTGCGGATAGTAGCGTTCGCGGCAATGGCTGCACAGCATCGCCCATTCGGTTTTACTCGGGTGCATAGGGTGCCCGCAATAGCCGCAAAATTTATGCGAACGATAAAACTCCGCCAACTGTACGCCACGTCCCGCCAGTTGAAACAGCCCTGCATCCTGATCGATAACCTGGCGAACCGATCCCATATCATGACGTCGATGCTGTAACACCAGCCAAACGGGCTCGCCTTGCCATTCACCTATCCGGAGTGCGCGCTGCCCCACAAGATCGAAATTTGCCGCCAGCCCGTGTGGTAATTCCCCATACGGCAACCATAATTTTTGTTCATGGCTGACGATCCACCAGCCACTCTCTAATTTTTCAATTATACGATCCATAGCTATTGCACTACCTTTGCTTCACTGGCATGTTGTTAACATTATTTTTACATTCATGGCGAGCAGCCTTTATCTAACTTGCGGAGACAATCATGCTAAACCAGCTGGAAAACCTGACGGAGCGCGTTGGCGGAAGCAACAAACTGGTCGATCGCTGGCTGGATGTACGTAAGCACCTGCTCGTGGCTTACTACAATCTGGTTGGCATTAAGCCTGGCAAAGAATCGTACATGCGGCTGAATGAAAAAGCGCTGGATGATTTTTGTCAGAGCCTGGTCGATTACCTTTCCGCCGGGCACTTCAGTATTTATGAACGTATTCTCCATAAATTGGAAGGAAACGGTCAGCTTTTACATGCGGCAAAAATCTGGCCGCTGCTGGAAGATAATACGCAGCGCATTATGGATTATTACGACACCAGCCTGGAAACTGCCATCGATCACGATAATTGTCTCGAATTTCAACAAGCTCTGTCAGATATCGGCGAAGCGCTGGAAGCCCGCTTTGTGCTGGAAGACAAGCTGATTATGCTGGTGTTTGACGCGATGCACGACGGCGCCAGAGTCAAACGTCCCGCTTGAGTTCTGCGCGAGTAACAGGTAGTTTACTTCAGCCCCCTCTTCGGAGGGGCGGTTATCTTGTCGGAGTGCTAATTTTCCACAAAAGCGTTCGTGATGCGTCAAGGCGGCAAGTTGGTGAATCTCCAGGAGCTTACATAAGTAAGTGAATGGAGTGAGCGGACGAAGCCAACGAAGAGGCAGCGCGAAGGATGAAGTGGAAAAGGCTGAGACCGTTAATTCGGGATCCGCGGAACCTGATCAGGTTAATACCTGCGAAGGGAACAAGAGTAATTCTGCTTTATGCTGCTGCCTTTACGGGCGGCGCACATCCATTACTCCATCCGTCGTCTGACAAGCCACGTCCTTAATTTTTTGGAATGAGCTATGTCTACAACAACGTTAACCCGCCGCGAGCAGCGCGCTAAAGCCCAGCATTTTATCGATACGCTGGAAGGGACTGCCTTTCCCAACTCGAAACGCATCTACGTGACCGGTTCGCAGCATGATATTCGCGTACCGATGCGTGAAATTCAACTGAGCCCGACGCTCATCGGCGGCAGTAAAGACAACCAGCAGTTTGAAGAGAACGAAGCCGTGCCGGTGTACGACACCTCCGGCCCCTATGGCGATCCTGAGGTGGCGATTAACGTCCAGCAGGGTCTGGCGAAACTGCGCCAGCCATGGATTGACGCACGTAACGATAGCGAAGAATTAGACGACCGTAGCTCGGCTTATACCAGAGAACGTCTGGCCGACGATGGCCTGGACGATCTGCGTTTTACCGGCCTGCTGACGCCAAAACGCGCTAAAGCGGGCAAGCGCATCACCCAGTTACACTACGCCCGCCAAGGGATCGTCACTCCCGAAATGGAGTTCATCGCCATCCGTGAAAACATGGGCCGCGAGCGCATTTGCAGTGAAGTGCTGCGCCACCAGCATCCGGGGATGAGCTTTGGCGCGCGCCTGCCGGAAAACATTACGCCGGAATTCGTGCGTGATGAAGTCGCCGCGGGCCGCGCGATTATTCCCGCCAACATCAACCACCCGGAATCGGAGCCGATGATTATTGGCCGCAACTTCCTGGTCAAAGTGAATGCCAACATCGGTAACTCGGCGGTCACCTCCTCCATCGAAGAAGAGGTCGAGAAGCTGGTGTGGTCAACCCGCTGGGGCGCGGACACGGTGATGGACCTCTCCACCGGTCGCTATATTCACGAAACCCGCGAATGGATCCTGCGTAACAGCCCGGTACCGATCGGCACCGTCCCGATCTACCAGGCGCTGGAAAAGGTCAACGGGATCGCCGAAGATCTTACCTGGGAAGCGTTCCGCGACACGCTGCTGGAGCAGGCCGAACAGGGCGTCGACTACTTCACCATCCACGCCGGCGTGCTGCTGCGCTACGTGCCGATGACCGCCAAACGCCTGACCGGTATTGTCTCGCGCGGCGGTTCGATCATGGCGAAGTGGTGTCTCTCCCATCACAAAGAGAACTTCCTGTTCGAACATTTCCGCGAGATCTGCGAAATCTGCGCCGCCTACGACGTTTCCCTGTCGTTGGGCGACGGCCTGCGCCCCGGCTCCATTCAGGACGCCAACGACGAAGCGCAGTTCTCCGAGCTGCATACGCTGGGCGAGCTGACCAAAATCGCCTGGGAATACGACGTGCAGGTGATGATTGAAGGCCCGGGTCATGTACCCATGCATATGATTCAGCGCAACATGACCGAAGAGCTGGAGAGCTGCCATGAAGCACCGTTCTACACCTTAGGGCCATTGACTACCGATATCGCGCCGGGCTATGACCACTTCACCTCCGGGATCGGTGCCGCGATGATCGGCTGGTTTGGCTGCGCGATGCTGTGTTATGTGACGCCGAAAGAGCATCTCGGCCTGCCGAACAAAGAAGATGTGAAGCAGGGGCTAATCACCTACAAAATCGCCGCCCACGCCGCGGATTTAGCCAAAGGACATCCGGGCGCGCAGATCCGCGATAACGCCATGTCGAAAGCGCGCTTCGAATTCCGCTGGGAAGATCAGTTTAACCTCGCGCTCGACCCGTTCACCGCCCGCGCTTATCACGATGAAACCCTGCCGCAGGAGTCCGGCAAAGTCGCCCACTTCTGTTCCATGTGCGGGCCGAAATTCTGCTCGATGAAAATCAGCCAGGAGGTCCGCGACTACGCCGCCGCGCAAGCCATTGAAGTCGGCATGGCGGATATGTCGGAGAACTTCCGCGCCAAAGGCGGCGAAATTTATCTCAAACGGGAGGAAGCCTGATGTATCAGCCTGATTTCCCGACCGTGCCGTTCCGCCTCGGGCTTTACCCGGTGGTGGACAGCGTTGCATGGATTGAGCGTCTACTGGAGGCGGGCGTGCGCACGATCCAGCTGCGTATCAAAGATAAACGCGATGAAGAGGTGGAAGCGGATGTTATCGCTGCCATCGCGCTGGGGCGTCGTTATAACGCCCGTCTGTTTATCAACGACTACTGGCGTCTGGCAATTAAGCACCGCGCTTACGGCGTGCATCTCGGCCAGGAAGACCTTGAAACCACCGACCAGAAGGCCATTCAGGCGGCGGGGTTACGCCTGGGCGTATCGACTCACGATGATATGGAGATTGACGTCGCACTCGCCGCTAAGCCTTCTTATATCGCGCTCGGCCACGTCTTCCCCACGCAAACCAAGCAGATGCCTTCCGCCCCACAGGGGCTGGCGCAGTTGGCCAGTCATATTGAACGACTGGCGGATTACCCGACCGTCGCGATCGGCGGCATCAGCCTTGAACGCGCCACAGCGGTACTGGCGACCGGCGTCGGCAGTATTGCCGTGGTCAGCGCCATTACTCAGGCCGCCGACTGGCGCGCCGCTACCGCGCAGTTACTGGATATTGCGGGAGTTGGCGATGAATGACCGCGATTTTATGCGCTACAGCCGGCAAATCCTGCTCGGCGATATCGCCATTGAAGGCCAGCAAAAGCTGCTCGCGAGTCATGTACTGATCGTAGGTTTAGGCGGGTTAGGTTCACCCGCCGCGCTGTATCTGGCGGGAGCAGGCATTGGCAAACTGACGCTGGCAGACGATGACGACATTCATCTGAGCAATTTGCAGCGCCAGATCCTGTTTACCACCGATGATATCGCGCGTTCGAAATCCCAGGTTGCCCGGCAGCGCCTGACGCAGCTCAACCCGGATATCGAACTGGTCTCGCTCCAGCGGCGACTAAAAGGCGATGCGCTCCGGCATGCGGTCTCGCGAGCCGACGTGGTGCTCGACTGTACCGATAACATGTCCACGCGCCAGGAAATCAACGCCGCCTGCGTCGCGCTCAATACCCCACTCATCACCGCCAGCGCCGTCGGCTTTGGCGGCCAGTTGATGGTGCTCACGCCACCGTGGGAACAAGGCTGTTACCGCTGCCTGTGGCCAGATGATGTGGAGCCGGAACGCAACTGCCGCACCGCTGGGGTGCTCGGTCCGGTGGTGGGCGTGATGGGTACCTTGCAGGCGCTGGAGGCGATTAAATTACTCAGCGGTATTGAAACACCGAACGGGCAGCTACGTCTGTTTGACGGCAAAACCAGCCAGTGGCGCAGCCTCGCGCTGCGTCGCGCCAGCGGCTGTCCGGTATGCGGAGGGCAGCATGCAAATTCAATTCAATGATGAGCCGATGCAGTGCGCCGCAGGGCAAACCGTCAGCGGGCTGCTTATCCAGCTCAACCAGCTCAAACCGGGCGCAGCGTTGGCGCTCAATCAGCAGATCCTGCCGCGCGAGCAGTGGGAACAGCAAATCGTGCAGGAAGGCGACCAGATCCTGCTTTTTCAGGTTATTGCAGGGGGTTGAGATGTTACGTATTGCCGACAAAACGTTTGATTCACATCTGTTCACCGGTACCGGGAAATTTGCCTCATCGCAACTGATGGTCGAGGCAATTCGCGCTTCCGGCAGCCAACTGGTGACGCTGGCGATGAAGCGCGTGGATTTACGTCAGCACAACGATGCGATTCTGGCGCCGCTCATTGAAGCGGGCGTCACGCTGCTGCCCAATACCTCCGGGGCGAAAACCGCTGAAGAGGCGATCTTCGCCGCCCAGCTGGCGCGTGAAGCGCTGGGCACAAACTGGTTGAAATTAGAAATCCACCCGGACGCCCGCTGGCTATTGCCGGATCCGATCGAAACGCTAAAAGCCGCCGAGGCGCTGGTGAAGCAGGGTTTTGTGGTGCTGCCCTACTGCGGCGCGGATCCGGTGTTGTGCAAGCGGTTGGAAGAGGTCGGCTGCGCGGCGGTGATGCCGCTTGGCGCGCCTATCGGTTCGAATCAGGGGCTGGAAACCAAAACCATGCTGGAGATTATTATCCAGCAGGCCACCGTGCCGGTGGTGGTCGACGCCGGGATCGGCGTGCCCAGCCATGCGGCGCAGGCGCTGGAAATGGGCGCTGATGCGGTACTGGTCAACACGGCGATTGCCGTGGCGGACGATCCGGTGATGATGGCAACCGCTTTCCGTCTGGCGGTGGAAGCCGGATTACTGGCGCGTCAGGCGGTGCCGGGGAATCGTAGCACCTACGCCAGCGCCACCAGCCCGCTCACCGGCTTTCTGGAGGCCCTGGCATGAAAACCTTCACCGACCGCTGGCGGCAACTGGAGTGGGACGATATTCGCCTGCGCATCAACGGTAAAACTGCCGCCGACGTGGAGCGCGCGCTGAACGCCGCGCATCTTAGCCGGGACGATTTGATGGCGTTGCTCTCCCCCGCCGCCGCCGATTATCTGGAACCGATAGCGCAGCGGGCACAAAGGCTGACCCGACAACGCTTTGGCAACACCGTCAGTTTCTACGTGCCGCTTTATCTCTCAAACCTCTGTGCCAACGACTGCACCTACTGCGGCTTCTCGATGAGCAACCGCATTAAGCGTAAGACGCTGGATGAGGCTAAAATTGCCCGCGAGTGCTCAGCTATCCGTGAGCTGGGTTTTGAACATCTGCTGTTGGTCACCGGCGAACATCAGGCCAAAGTCGGCATGGACTATTTCCGCCGCCATCTCCCGGCCATTCGTCGCCAATTTTCATCATTACAGATGGAAGTCCAGCCCTTGTCGCAAGAAAACTACGCGGAGCTCAAAACGCTGGGGATCGATGGCGTGATGGTTTATCAGGAAACTTACCATGAGGCAATCTATGCACAGCATCACCTGAAGGGAAAGAAACAGGACTTTTTCTGGCGGCTGGAAACGCCGGATCGGTTAGGCCGGGCAGGTATCGACAAAATTGGTTTAGGCGCGCTAATCGGGCTTTCCGACAGCTGGCGGGTTGATTGCTATATGGTGGCGGAGCATCTGTTGTGGATGCAGAAACACTATTGGCAGAGTCGCTATTCTGTTTCCTTCCCGCGTCTGCGTCCGTGTACTGGCGGTGTGGAACCCGCATCTGTGATGGATGAAAAGCAACTGGTGCAAACCATTTGCGCGTTTCGTTTACTGGCGCCAGAAATTGAGCTCTCACTCTCCACCCGCGAATCGCCCTGGTTCCGTGACCATGTGATTCCTCTGGCAATCAACAACGTCAGCGCCTTCTCGAAAACGCAGCCCGGCGGCTACGCTGACGATCATCCGGAACTGGAGCAGTTTTCTCCCCACGATGCCCGTCGGCCTGAAACAGTAGCAAGCGCGTTAAGCGCGCAAGGATTGCAGCCCGTCTGGAAAGACTGGGACAGTTGGCTGGGGCGCGCTTCGCAAATTCGGTGAACCCGTATGTAAACGCATTAGTATTTCACGAGCGAGTACGTAATGTGAAAAACGGGAGATTGTTATCGACCTCCCGTTTTTTTATTTTGTCATCGTCAGCAACGGAAGCTGACCAAGGCAAAGTATCCCTTCCTCATTATTGCCCAGCCTTCACCCCTTCATCAGTAACTGACGACCGGGGGCTGGCCACTGGATTATCGAAATAGCGGTGAACTTGAAGTTTTCGGGCAGCGTTCCTGACTGTAATTTCGCTGGCGGCCCCTCTTCCAACCGTGTCTGCTGATCGTTTTTGTCCATAAAATGATGCCCCAGAACAACGGGAATCAGGGGCGAACCCATCAGGGAAAAATGTGTTGCGGCCGGACGCCGATGGTAACGTTACTTGATGGAAAACGCATCTGGGCTGACAAAAATTTAAGCCAGATGTAATCTGACAGATATCTGTATAAATAAAATTGTTATTTAATAACCAATTAAATTATTTAAGCTCTTCTTACCCCCATATTTCACAAGGAATGCCGTATATCTCCGTTCTGAACAGCACTGCGATTTTAAAGTGGCGTTGTAGTAGAGAAAACTGAGCAACAAATATTTTTCGCCGAAACTTGATAGTTTATGCCAATATTTTATGTATTCAATAGCATGATTATTGCCATTTCCGCTACTGCACATGCCTCGCCCATGAACTTTGCGTAAACTGACTGGTATTCATTATAATGTTATCATGCTTAAACTCAATAAAATCGCAAAAAGAATTATAATCTTCATTTAAAGAATAATTAAAATGTTTTCTAATTCCATTACATACACCATCAGAATAGGGATCAGCATCAAATTTAGTATGCATTATTTCTAATCCAGCAAGTAAAGCCGGGTGGTTATTGCGATCAACAGCTATTATCCCGTTTTCCATAGAAGCACGGCCATCTATCCTTTCTACATGAACAGCGATTCCATCCGGAATATATATACCCCCCAGTTTTTCCGTGATAATCATATCAGCATCAAGATATATACACCCACTATTTGTTGATAAATCATAACACCCAACCTTATCCGCCTCCAAAAATAACTGACCAGCCTTTAACATAGCCATATTCCTGTAAAAATCAAACCATCCATGGCCTTTATCCAGTAAGTAAGATTTAATTAATGAATCATTACCCTCTTGAATATCACTCAATTCTTTTTTCAATAGCTGCAGTAAATGACAATCCCTTTTTTCTTCTGGCATGGACTCTTGCTTAGAAATATTTTCCATATAAATTTCTGATAATTTTTTATCGTACATACTAAAGTCAATATCATTTCTATATATGACTTTTATGTTTTCATAGTCATACTCAAGTTTTGAAAAAGCATCCTTTTGTCCCGGAAAAAAATCACCATCTACAAAAATACCTATAAGACGTTCTTTTTCAATTGTTGCTGCTTTAATGATATTGTTAAGGTAGGGGTTTTTCTCTGTGTTAATTATAGGTATATCATTTTTCCCAAAGCGAGCAGGATTCCGCTCAAACCACTGGAAAAGAAGAGGGGTTTTCTCATCTAAAAAGCACAAGGGATAATCTTTTCCATTAAAACTTATAAACTGAATGTCCCTGTTGGTAACAGTTTTAACCAATTCATTTTTTGAAAGCGCGGGAACATATCTATTTAATGGTGGGATCATAACAATTAAATGCTCCATACTTACTTCATTACATATTTTACATGATGATTATTAGCACATGTTTTTTAGCGTTGCAATCGCTGTCAGCTAAAAGATGCTAAACTAAGCATTAACCGGAGGATACATAAATACCCTACCAGTGAGCAATTAAATAAATAATTTATTAACTTTACTTTTATTCCAGAAATGGCATCATATTTATAATTCCTGTAATAAGAGCAAACAAAGACCTTAATGGAATTAAATCCTTCATTTAATAATTTAAAATGTCCCGCGTAAACAATCAATAAAACAGGTTTATCATTTAATGTATGAACAGCAGGTATTTTATAATGGCGAGCCAATAGACTTTAATAACTTAGATTTATGGGATAAATTTAAAGTCACATTTGGAATCAATGTTACAGAAAAAAACAAACCCAATGATAAAAAATTTCAATTTTGAGTATTGTGGATTCTCTACTTTTATTACGCCGGTTGATGGCGTTGGCGGGATTTTAGCAAAGTGGCTCTCAAACAAACATAATGTAATTGTCCCAACGCCTTATACATTCGGTCAAGACCCCATTCCTGGCGTCAATCTTTATCGTAATACAAAAGCAAAATTTGTTATGGCTAACGGTGGTAATAGTCTTCCCTGTGCGATGGCAAAATATAATACAAAAACTGGACAATTTATTCATATAACCAGTGATAATGATTTTTCACCAATAATACGAGAAACAAGAGTCATGAAAAAATAATTCATTTATTCATTAATATTTATAATTACAGATAAAACCAAGAGCCAGCATGGCATTGAAAAATAAAATACGGCTTTTTTATCCGCGCTGGTTTTGACTCGATGAAGAATAGCGGTGGCGACAATAATAATAAGACAATAAATAAATATAAGTAATGATTTATGGTGAAGTATATATAACGATAGAAACAATAAAAAAGCGGACAGAACGTTTGAAATGGTTATCTTTTTTGTAAATACTAAAAGACTAAACATTAAATAGATTAATGAAATAATCGCTGGCATTTTCTTTCCTTGTAGGCAAGCGACCCGGAATTCGGTATCCAGCATGAAGCTGGTGGAGGGATAAATACCCCTCCACCATTTAACGATTACTCGTTATCAGAACCGCCCAGACCTGCGTTCAGCAGTTCTGCCAGGCTTGCAGATGCATCTTCCGCAGTGACCTGCGGTGTTGCTGGCTGCTCGCCCGCGGCGCGACGGCGCATACGATCCTGGTGGTACGCATAACCGGTACCCGCCGGGATCAGACGACCCACGATAACGTTCTCTTTCAGGCCGCGCAGTTCGTCGCGTTTACCCGCAACGGCTGCTTCGGTCAGGACACGCGTGGTCTCCTGGAACGATGCGGCAGAGATGAACGATTCGGTTGCCAGAGACGCTTTGGTGATACCCAGCAGATCGCGGGAGAAGGTAGCCCCCACTTTGCCGTTCGCTTCCAGCTCGCGGTTAGCGATCTTGACGCGGGAATATTCAACCTGTTCGCCTTCCAGGAAGTCGGAACTACCGGCGCTTTCGATGGTCGCTTTACGCAGCATCTGACGAACGATAACTTCGATGTGTTTATCGTTAATCTTAACGCCCTGCAGACGGTATACATCCTGGACTTCGTTAACGATGTAACGCGTCACAGCATGAACACCACGCAGACGCAGAATATCGTGCGGCGCTTCCGGACCGTCGGAAATCACATCACCACGTTCTACACGTTCCCCTTCGAACACGTTGAGCTGACGCCATTTCGGAATCATCTCTTCGTACGGATCGCTACCATCAACCGGCGTAATCACCAGACGACGTTTGCCTTTGGTTTCTTTACCGAAGGAAACGATACCTGCGATTTCCGCCAGAATGGCCGGCTCTTTCGGACGACGCGCTTCGAACAGGTCCGCAACGCGCGGCAGACCACCGGTGATATCCTTGGTACCGCCGGATTCCTGAGGAATACGCGCCAGGGTGTCACCAGAACTGATCTGTACGCCATCTTCCAGCTGTACAATCGCTTTACCCGGCAGGAAGTACTGCGCAGGCATATCGGTACCCGGGATCAGAACGTCATTACCCTGAGCATCAACGATTTTCAGCGCCGGACGCAGATCTTTACCACCGGTAGTACGTTCAGCCGAATCCAGAACCACCAGCGAAGACAAACCGGTCAGTTCGTCGGTCTGACGCGTAATGGTCTGACCGTCGATCATGTCAGTGAAGCGGATGAAACCACTCACTTCGGTGATAACCGGCATGGTGTGCGGGTCCCAGTTTGCCACGGTTTCGCCGCCGGCAACCTGCTCGCCATCACCTTTCGCCATGACAGCGCCATAAGGCACTTTATAGCTCTCTTTGGTACGACCGAATTCGTCGATCAGCTTCAGTTCGGTGTTACGGGAAGTGATAACCAGTTTACCGCTGGAGTTCACAACCGACTTCACGTTGCTGAGCTTGATGCTACCTTTGTTCTTAACCTGGATGCTGGATTCAGCAGCCGCACGCGATGCCGCACCACCGATGTGGAACGTACGCATCGTCAGCTGTGTACCCGGTTCACCGATGGATTGTGCCGCGATAACGCCGATAGCTTCACCTTTGTTGATGATGTGGCCACGCGCCAGGTCACGACCATAGCAGTGCGCACATACACCAAAGTCGGTGTCGCAGGATACAACGGAACGCACTTTAACGGCGTCAACGGAGTTTGCTTCCAGCAGGTCACACCACTGTTCGTGCAGCAGCGTGTTGCGTGGAACCAGAATGTCCGCCGTACCCGGCTTCAGCACATCTTCCGCCGTCACACGACCCAGAACGCGGTCACGCAGCGGCTCTTTAACATCGCCCCCCTCGATAACCGGGGTCATCAGGATACCTTCGTGCGTACCACAGTCATCTTCGGTCACCACCAGATCCTGCGCGACGTCAACCAGACGACGGGTCAGATAACCGGAGTTCGCGGTTTTCAGTGCGGTATCCGCCAGACCTTTACGAGCACCGTGGGTGGAGATGAAGTACTGGAGTACGTTCAGACCTTCACGGAAGTTCGCGGTGATTGGCGTTTCGATGATGGAGCCATCCGGCTTCGCCATCAGACCACGCATACCAGCAAGCTGACGAATCTGTGCCGCAGAACCACGCGCACCGGAGTCGGCCATCATGTAGATGCTGTTGAAGGAGACCTGCTGCTCTTCCTGGCCGTCACGGTTAATCACGGTTTCAGTTTGCAGGTTATCCATCATCGCTTTAGATACACGATCGTTCGCCGCAGCCCAGATATCGATAACTTTGTTATAGCGTTCGCCAGCGGTTACCAGACCAGACTGGAACTGCTCCTGGATCTCAGCAACTTCAGCTTCCGCCTCAGAAATGATCTCGTGTTTTTTCTCCGGGATGACCATGTCATCAATACCAACGGACGCACCTGAACGCGCTGCATAAGCAAAGCCGGTGTACATCGTCTGGTCCGCAAAAATAACGGTCGGTTTCAGGCCCAGAATACGGTAGCAAGTGTTCAGCATTTTGGAGATCGCTTTCTTGCCCAGCGCCTGGTTGACGATGGAGAAAGGCAGACCTTTCGGTACGATCATCCACAGAATGGCGCGACCAACGGTCGTGTCTTTCAGGCTGGTGTGCGCAACGAATTCGCCGTTTTCATCTTTTTCATATTCAGTGATACGCACTTTAACGCGCGCATGCAGAGAGGCCAGACCTGCGCGATAGATACGCTCAGCTTCTTTCGGGCCAGTCAGCACCATGCCTTCGCCTTTGGCGTTAACACAGTCACGGGTCATGTAGTACAGACCCAATACCACGTCCTGAGACGGAACGATGATAGGTTCGCCGTTCGCCGGAGACAGGATGTTGTTGGTAGACATCATCAGCGCACGCGCTTCAAGCTGGGCTTCCAGCGTCAGCGGTACGTGAACAGCCATCTGGTCACCATCGAAGTCAGCGTTATATGCCGCACAAACCAGCGGGTGCAGCTGGATAGCTTTACCTTCGATCAGTACCGGTTCAAATGCCTGGATACCCAGACGGTGCAGTGTTGGTGCACGGTTCAGCAGTACCGGGTGTTCGCGGATAACTTCGTCCAGGATATCCCAAACGACAGCTTCTTCGCGCTCAACCATTTTCTTCGCGGCTTTGATAGTGGTGGCCAGGCCACGCAGTTCCAGTTTGCCGTAGATGAACGGTTTGAACAGCTCCAGCGCCATTTTCTTCGGCAGACCGCACTGATGCAACCTAAGGTATGGACCTACGGTGATTACAGAACGACCGGAGTAGTCAACACGCTTACCGAGCAGGTTCTGACGGAAACGACCCTGCTTACCTTTGATCATGTCGGCCAAAGATTTCAGAGGACGTTTGTTAGAACCGGTGATCGCACGACCGCGACGACCGTTATCCAGCAGGGCGTCGACCGCTTCCTGCAGCATACGTTTTTCGTTGCGTACGATGATGTCCGGCGCAGCCAGATCCAGCAGACGCTTCAGACGGTTGTTACGGTTAATGACGCGACGATACAGATCGTTCAGGTCAGAAGTCGCGAAACGACCACCATCCAGCGGAACCAGCGGACGCAGATCTGGCGGCAGAACCGGCAGAACGGTCAGGATCATCCACTCTGGCTTGTTGCCAGACTGTACGAAGGCTTCCAGCAGTTTGATACGCTTGGTCAGCTTCTTACGCTTGGTTTCGGAGTTGGTTTCGTTCAGCTCTTCGCGCAGAGTTTCACACTCTTGCTCCAGATCCATGCTCTTCAGCAGGGCCTGGATAGCTTCCGCACCCATCTTCGCGTCGAATTCGTCACCGAACTCTTCCAGCGCGTCCAGATACTGCTCTTCAGTCAGGATCTGTTGACGTTCCAGGTTGGTCATACCGCCTTCGATAACCACATAAGATTCGAAGTACAGTACGCGTTCGATATCGCGCAACGGCATATCGAGCAGCAGACCGATACGGGACGGCAGCGATTTCAGGAACCAGATGTGAGCAGTCGGAGACGCCAGCTCGATGTGGCCCATACGCTCACGGCGTACTTTGGTCTGGGTCACTTCAACGCCGCACTTCTCACAAATAACACCACGGTGTTTCAGGCGCTTGTACTTACCGCACAGGCACTCGTAGTCTTTTACCGGCCCAAAGATACGGGCGCAGAAAAGGCCGCCACGCTCAGGTTTGAACGTACGGTAGTTGATGGTTTCCGGCTTTTTAACTTCACCGAAAGACCATGAACGGATCATGTCTGGCGAAGCCAGAGCAATTTTGATCGCATCAAACTCTTCGGTTTTAGTCTGCGCTTTCAGAAACTTTAATAAATCTTTCACGGATTTGCTCCCGTCGGAGTTAGCACAATCTGGTGTCGGGTTTTACCCCGACACCAGTGACCTGTTTGAGCGAGAATTACTCGTCTTCCAGTTCGATGTTGATGCCCAGCGAGCGGATCTCTTTCAACAGAACGTTGAAGGATTCCGGCATACCCGGTTCCATCTGATGGTTGCCGTCCACGATGTTCTTATACATCTTGGTACGACCATTCACGTCATCAGACTTAACGGTGAGCATTTCCTGCAGGGTGTAGGCGGCGCCGTAAGCTTCCAGCGCCCACACCTCCATCTCCCCGAAGCGCTGACCACCGAACTGCGCCTTACCACCCAGCGGCTGCTGAGTAACCAAGCTGTAAGAACCGGTAGAACGCGCATGCATCTTGTCATCAACCAGGTGGTTCAGTTTCAGCATGTACATGTAACCGACGGTTACCGGACGTTCGAACTGTTCACCCGTACGGCCATCGAACAGGGTGATCTGACCGGAGGTCGGCAGGTCGCCCAGTTTCAGCAGCTCTTTGATTTCCGCTTCTTTCGCACCGTCAAACACTGGTGTGGCAATCGGCATACCTTTACGCAGGTTTTCTGCCAGACGCAGCACTTCATCATCGCTGAAGGTGCTCAGGTCGACTTTCTGACGAACGTCGGCGCCCAGATCGTAGGCACGCTGGATGAATTCGCGCAGTTTCGCGACTTCCTGCTGCTGTTTCAGCATGGCGTTAATCTTGTCGCCAATACCTTTCGCAGCCATACCCAGGTGGGTTTCCAGAATCTGACCGATGTTCATACGAGACGGTACGCCCAGCGGGTTCAGTACGATGTCGACCGGCGTGCCGTTTTCATCGTAAGGCATGTCTTCGATCGGGTTGATCTTAGAGATAACACCCTTGTTACCGTGACGACCTGCCATCTTATCACCCGGCTGGATACGGCGTTTAACGGCCAGATAGACCTTCACGATCTTCAGCACGCCCGGCGCCAGATCGTCGCCCTGGGTGATTTTACGGCGCTTCGCTTCAAGTTTTTTCTCGAACTCGTGTTTCAGTTCGTCATACTGCTCAGCCAGTTGTTCCAGCTGATTTTGTTTCTCTTCGTCGGTCAGACCGAGTTCCAGCCAGCGGTCGCGCGGCAGTTTGTCGAGCTTCTCAGCTTCAACGCCGCCGGACACCAACACCGCACGGATACGGCTAAACAGGCCCGCTTCGAGGATCTGCAGTTCTTCAGACAGGTCTTTTTTCGCCTGCTTGAGCTGCATCTCTTCGATTTCCAGAGCACGTTTGTCTTTTTCTACGCCATCGCGAGTAAAGACCTGAACGTCGATAACCGTACCGGAGACACCGTTAGGTACGCGCAGAGAAGAGTCTTTAACGTCAGACGCTTTCTCACCGAAGATCGCACGCAGCAGTTTCTCTTCCGGCGTCAGCTGGGTTTCACCTTTCGGCGTCACCTTACCGACCAGAATGTCGCCGCCGGTCACTTCCGCGCCAATGTAAACGATACCGGATTCATCCAGTTTGGAGAGCGCAGCTTCACCCACGTTCGGGATGTCAGCGGTGATCTCTTCCGGCCCCAGCTTGGTGTCACGGGACACGCACGCCAGTTCCTGAATGTGGATGGTGGTGAAACGGTCTTCCTGGACAACACGCTCGGAAACGAGGATGGAGTCTTCGAAGTTGTAGCCGTTCCACGGCATGAACGCCACGCGCATGTTCTGACCGAGCGCCAGTTCACCGAGGTCGGTGGACGGACCGTCTGCCAGCACGTCGCCGCGCTCAACCGGCTCGCCCAGAGACACACATGGCATCTGGTTGATACAGGTGTTCTGGTTAGAACGGGTGTATTTGGTCAGGTTATAGATGTCGATACCTGCTTCACCCGGGTACATCTCGTCTTCGTTAACTTTGATAACGATACGGGACGCATCCACGTACTGAACAGTACCGCCACGTTTAGCTACTGCAGTAACACCGGAGTCGACGGCGACAGCACGTTCCATACCGGTACCCACCAGCGGCTTGTCAGCGCGCAGAGTCGGAACCGCCTGACGTTGCATGTTCGCACCCATCAATGCACGGTTGGCGTCATCGTGTTCCAGGAACGGGATCAGGGACGCACCGACGGAGACCACCTGCTGGGTGGAAACGTCCATGTAGTCAACCTGGTCGCGGCTGAACAAGCTGGATTCGCCTTTGCTACGGCAGGTCACCAGATCTTCTACAAAGTGGCCTTCGTCATCCAGGTTGGAGTTCGCCTGAGCGATAACGTAGTTGCCTTCTTCGATAGCAGACAGGTAATGAATTTCGTCAGTGACCACGCCATCAACCACACGACGGTACGGCGTCTCAAGGAAACCATATTCGTTAGTCTGTGCGTACACGGACAGGGAGTTGATCAGACCGATGTTCGGACCTTCCGGCGTTTCGATAGGACATACGCGACCGTAGTGCGTCGGGTGTACGTCTCGAACTTCGAAGCCTGCGCGTTCGCGGGTCAGACCGCCTGGGCCGAGTGCGGAGATACGACGTTTGTGCGTAATCTCAGACAGCGGGTTGTTCTGGTCCATAAACTGAGACAGCTGGCTGGAACCAAAGAACTCTTTCACTGCGGCGGAAATCGGCTTGGCGTTGATCATATCCTGAGGCATCAGGGTATCCAGATCGCCCAGAGACAGACGCTCTTTCACCGCACGCTCTACACGCACCAGGCCAACGCGGAACTGGTTTTCCGCCATTTCGCCGACGGAACGGATACGACGGTTGCCGAGGTGGTCGATATCATCCACTTCGCCTTTACCGTTACGGATATCGATGAGCTTCTTCATGACATCAATGATGTCGTCTTTGCTCAGGATACCGGAACCTTCGATTTCGTCGCGCAGCAGAGAACGGTTGAACTTCATACGACCCACCGCAGACAGGTCATAGCGGTCTTCGGAGAAGAACAGGTTCTCAAACAGGCTTTCAGCCGCTTCACGAGTCGGCGGCTCACCAGGGCGCATCATGCGGTAGATTTCTACCAGCGCGCTCAGACGATCGTTGGTTGGGTCGACGCGTACCGTTTCAGAAATGTACGGGCCGTGGTCCAGATCGTTGGTAAACAGCGTTTCGATACGTTTGTGGCCGGACTGGCTCAACTTAGCCAGCAGATCCAGGCTCAGCTCCATGTTCGCCGCGCAGATCAGCTCGCCAGTGGATTCGTCAACGTAGTCTTTAGAGACGACTTTACCTGCGATGTACTCAACCGGAACTTCGATATGCTTGATATAGTCTTTTTCCAGCTGACGGATGTGACGCGCGGTAATGCGACGGCCTTTTTCAACGTACACTTTGCCGTTAGCTTCGATATCGAACGACGCGGTTTCGCCGCGCAGACGTTCTGGAATCAGCTCCATCTGCAGTTTGTTGTCGCGAATTTCGAAGACGACTTTCTCAAAGAACAGGTCAAGGATCTGCTCAGTGGTGTAGTTCAGCGCACGCAGGATGATGGTCGCAGGCAGTTTACGGCGACGGTCGATACGCACGAACAGGTTGTCCTTCGGATCGAATTCGAAGTCCAGCCAGGAACCACGGTAAGGAATGATGCGCGCGTTATACAGCACTTTACCCGAAGAGTGGGTTTTACCTTTGTCGGAGTCAAAGAAGACGCCCGGACTACGGTGCAGCTGAGAAACGATAACACGCTCAGTACCGTTGATAACAAAGGTACCGTTGTCGGTCATGAGCGGAATTTCGCCCATGTAGACTTCTTGTTCTTTAATGTCTTTAACGGTGCCTTCCGGCGCTTCGCGCTCGTAGATCACCAGACGCAGTTTTACGCGCAGCGGTGCGGAATAGGTCACGCCACGGATCTGACATTCCTGAACGTCAAACACCGGTTCGCCAAGGCGGTAGCTGACGTACTGCAGCTCGGAATTACCGCTGTAGCTCTGAATCGGGAACACGGAACGGAAGGCTGCTTCCAGGCCGTACTGCCCTTCAGGATCTTGCTCGATAAACTTCTGAAACGAGTCAAGCTGGATAGAAAGGAGATAAGGTACATCCAGAACTTGTGGACGTTTACCAAAATCCTTACGAATACGTTTTTTCTCGGTATAGGAGTAAACCATAGGGTTCCTCAGCTCGCTGACAAGTCGACCCATCTGTCCTGCGGGGGACAGTTTGTGCAACACTATTTTGTTGACCGGAAAATGGATACTTTCCGCAATGCCTGTTGCTATCACGCTTAAACCATTTCATTGCGATTTACACAGAACGTACGCTCTGTCGCAGTATATTAAGTCGTCGATAGAAACAAGCATTGAAAGGCACAGCAGTAGTCAAACAGTGTGAAACGCTACTGGCGCCTTACAGCGCAAAAAGGCTGGTGACTAAAAAGTCACCAGCCATCAGCCTGATTTCTCAGGCTGCAACCGGAAGGGTTGGCTTATTTAACTTCAACTTCAGCGCCAGCTTCTTCCAGAGATTTTTTCAGTGCTTCAGCGTCATCTTTGCTCACGCCTTCTTTCAGAGCGGCCGGAGCAGATTCTACCAGGTCTTTAGCTTCTTTCAGACCCAGGCCAGTTGCGCCACGTACTGCTTTGATAACAGCAACTTTGTTAGCGCCAGCAGCTTTCAGAATTACGTCGAATTCAGTTTTTTCTTCAGCAGCTTCAGCCGGGCCAGCAGCTACAGCTACAGCAGCAGCAGCAGAAACACCGAATTTTTCTTCCATTGCAGAAATCAGTTCTACAACGTCCATTACGGACATAGCGGATACTGCTTCAATGATTTGATCTTTAGTGATAGACATTTAAATTGTTCCTGAATATCAGAATAAGTTTATACGTAAGCAAATGCTTGATAAAGACAACTGCGATTACGCAGCTTCTTTTGCATCGCGTACAGCAGCCAGTGTGCGAACCAGTTTGCCAGCCGAAGCTTCTTTCATGGTTGCCATCAGGCGTGCAATTGCTTCTTTGTAGGTCGGCAGAGTTGCCAGGCGGTCGATCTGAGACGCCGGGATCAGCTCACCTTCAAAGGCTGCAGCTTTGACCTCAAATTTTGCATTCGCTTTCGCGAACTCTTTGAACAGACGAGCAGCAGCGCCCGGGTGTTCCATAGAGTATGCAATCAGGGTCGGACCAACAAACGTGTCTTTCAGGCACTCGAACTGAGTACCTTCAACGACGCGGCGCAGCAGGGTGTTACGAACAACACGCATGTATACGCCAGCTTCACGACCTGCTTTACGCAGTTCAGTCATTTTATCTACAGTTACGCCACGGGAATCCGCAACTACTGCAGACAGCGCGCCTTTGGCTACTTCGCTGACTTCAGCAACAATCGCTTGTTTGTCTTGAAGATTTAAAGCCATTAGCTTTGCTCCTGGATGTTTGCCGGAACTCATGTTCCGGAACTCACTTCACTCATCTCAACGAGAAGAGCGTCTTAATACGGTGAGCAGAAACAAGCCAGAGTATCAAAAATAATCTTAGCGTTCTGTCACCGTCTACGCAGGGGATTAAGCCTCTTGCGAGACGCCTGCGGTCTTCGACGGAGGCCTGGATAGGCCAGGCTCCAACGAACAAATCTTGTCTATCCGTCGCTATTCAGCTTGTGGCGGCGTTGGCTTCCTTCGTTCGCACCAGTCACATAGTTAGCTATGCTCCTGGCGACTCACTCACTTGCCGCCTTGCCACAACCCGAATATCTCGGATATACGTCTGCAATTAGCAGAATACGTGGGGGTAAGATTGTAGACAAAATCACCGCCCACGTAAAGACTAATCTTAGTTCGCAGATGCGCTCAGACCAGCCTGATCAACGGCAACGCCAGCACCCATGGTGGTGGAGATGCTAACTTTCTTGATGTACACGCCTTTCGCCTGGCTCGGTTTTGCTTTTTTCAGCGCAACCAGCAGAGCTTCCAGGTTTTCTTTCAGTTTGTCAGCGTCAAAGTCCACTTTACCGATGGTGGTGTGGATGATGCCGTTTTTATCGTTACGGTAACGAACCTGACCTGCTTTAGCGTTCTTAACCGCTTCAGCAACGTTCGGAGTTACGGTACCGACTTTCGGGTTTGGCATCAGGCCGCGCGGACCCAGAACTTGACCCAGCAGGCCAACAACGCGCATTGCATCCGGGGATGCGATAACAACGTCGAAGTTCATTTCGCCTTTCTTGATCTGGTCAGCCAGATCTTCCATACCTACCAGCTCAGCGCCAGCAGCTTTAGCTGCTTCAGCGTTCGGGCCCTGGGTAAATACGGCAACGCGAACAGAACGGCCAGTACCGTGCGGCAGTACAGTCGCGCCACGAACGTTCTGGTCAGATTTACGAGCATCGATGCCGAGGTTAACGGCAACGTCAACGCTTTCGTTGAATTTAGCAGTGGCCAGCTCTTTCAGCAGGGCAATAGCTTCGTTGATGTCGTACTGTTTGGTCGCATCAACTTTTTCACGGATCACGCGCATACGCTTGGTCAGTTTAGCCATTTCTTAGTCCTCCACTACCAGGCCCATGGAACGTGCAGTACCTTCGATGGAGCGAGTCATCGCTTCAATGTCGGCACCGGTCATGTCGGCAGCTTTGGTCTGCGCGATTTCCTGCAGCTGAGCGCGGGAAATTTTACCTACTTTGTCTTTGTTCGGCTTGCCGGAACCAGACTTGATACCAGCCGCTTTTTTCAGCAGAACAGCTGCCGGAGGCGTTTTGGTAACGAAGGTGAAAGAACGGTCAGCGTAAACGGTAATAACAACCGGAATCGGCAGACCTTTTTCGATGGAATCCGTTTTTGCGTTGAACGCTTTGCAGAATTCCATGATGTTCACACCCTGCTGACCCAGTGCTGGACCAACCGGCGGACTCGGGTTCGCCATACCAGCTGCAACCTGCAGCTTGACGTAGGCTTGTACTTTCTTAGCCATTCTAAATTCCTCGAATTGGGTAGTATCGCTTCAAAGAAGCTCCCCGTGATAAATATCGCTTTATGGGCATAAGGCCCATAAAAACAAAAGGCGCGAAATTGTATGTCAATTTCGCGCCCTATGCAACGATTAGATCGCTGCTTTTTTGATCGCAGCCTTACGCTTTCTCAACCTGGCTGAAGTCCAGCTCTACCGGGGTCGCACGACCGAAGATAGAAACAGACACTTTCAGGCGAGACTTCTCATAATCGACTTCTTCGACAACGCCGTTAAAGTCTGCGAACGGACCGTCGTTAACACGAACCATTTCACCCGGTTCAAACAGAGTTTTCGGCCGCGGCTTATCGCCAACCTGCTGCAGGCGGTTCATGATCGCATCGACTTCTTTGTCGCTGATCGGCGCCGGACGGTCAGAGGTACCGCCGATAAAGCCCATCACACGCGGCACGCTGCGCACCAGGTGCCAGCTTGCGTCGTTCATGACCATCTGGACCAGAACGTAACCCGGGAAGAATTTGCGTTCGCTTTTGCGACGCTGGCCGCCACGGATCTCAACAACTTCTTCAGTCGGCACCATGACTTCGCCAAACAGCTCTTCCATATTGTGTAATTTGATATGCTCGCGCAGCGATGTGGCTACGCGGCCTTCAAAACCGGAAAACGCCTGAACGACGTACCAGCGCTTTTTAGGTGCTTCAGACATCTCAGAACCTCAGGCCAGTGATAAAGGATACCAGGCGAACCAGAATACCATCCAGTCCCCACAGGATCAGTGACATAACTGCGGTAACCGCAGCGACGATCAGCGTGGTGTGCAGCGTTTCCTGGCGAGTCGGCCAAATGACCTTACGGACTTCGGTTCTCGCTTCACGGGCAAAAGCAACGGTTGCTTTACCTTTTGTCGTCAACAGCGCGACACCACCCGCTGCAGCAATCAGAATTACTACGGCCAGCGCACGCAGCGGCAGCATCATGTCGCGATAGAGGTAGTTGCCGACGATTGCGACGATCAGCAATATGGCAACAACTATCCACTTCATCGCTTCCAGGCCGCGCCCGCTCCCTTGAGCTTCGGTATTCGCACTCATAAACCAACCTGTCAGAAGTATTCTACAAACATTTTCACCCCGCAATCGCGAGGCAATCCAAATCGAAACGCTTATTCGCCTTTCGGATTATACGCCCTCTACAGAGCCTGTCTCAGCAATGATTATGACAAATAAAATCACTGATGAGCCAGGTTCTGGTGTGAAAGCGTGCAAAAAGGGCATCAAATGATGCCCTTTTATTGCGCATTGCGTCAAATGTTATCAGCGATTAGCCGAGAACTTTAGCAACAACGCCCGCGCCAACGGTACGGCCGCCTTCACGGATTGCGAAACGCAGACCGTCGTCCATTGCGATCGGGTGGATCAGGGTAACAACCATTTTGATGTTGTCGCCCGGCATTACCATCTCTACGCCTTCCGGCAGTTCGATGGTGCCAGTCACGTCAGTAGTACGGAAGTAGAACTGCGGACGGTAGCCTTTGAAGAACGGAGTGTGACGGCCGCCTTCATCTTTGGACAGAATGTACACTTCAGATTCGAACTTGGTGTGCGGCTTGATGGTGCCCGGCTTAGCCAGTACCTGACCACGTTCGATTTCTTCACGTTTGATACCACGCAGCAGAACACCTACGTTCTCACCGGCACGGCCTTCGTCCAGCAGTTTGCGGAACATTTCAACGCCAGTACAGGTAGACTTCTGAGTCTCTTTGATACCAACGATTTCAACTTCTTCGCCCACTTTGATGATACCGCGTTCTACACGACCGGTAACAACGGTACCACGACCGGAGATGGAGAATACGTCTTCGATCGGCAGCAGGAACGGCTTGTCAATCGCACGCTCTGGTTCCGGGATGTAAGAATCCAGGAAGCCAGCCAGTTCGATGATTTTCGCTTCCCACTCTGCGTCGCCTTCCAGCGCTTTCAGAGCAGAACCACGAACGATCGGAGTGTCGTCGCCCGGGAAGTCGTACTGAGACAGAAGTTCACGAACTTCCATTTCAACCAGTTCCAGCAGCTCTTCGTCATCAACCATGTCGCATTTGTTCAGGAACACGATGATGTACGGAACGCCTACCTGACGCCCCAGCAGGATGTGCTCACGGGTCTGCGGCATCGGGCCGTCAGTCGCAGCAACAACCAGAATCGCGCCGTCCATCTGAGCAGCACCGGTGATCATGTTTTTAACATAGTCGGCGTGCCCCGGGCAGTCTACGTGTGCGTAGTGGCGGGTCGGGGTATCGTATTCAACGTGAGAAGTGTTGATGGTGATACCACGCGCTTTTTCTTCCGGCGCGTTATCGATCTGGTCGAATGCGCGGGCGGCACCGCCGTAGGTTTTAGCCAGTACGGTAGTAATGGCAGCGGTCAGCGTTGTTTTACCATGGTCAACGTGGCCGATAGTACCGACGTTAACGTGCGGTTTTGTACGTTCAAACTTTTCTTTAGACATCGATTGTCCCTCTAAGACACGGATAAATCGGTGATATCACCACATCAACCAGGCAACACGCCCGACTTGTTGAATGCTAATAAACAGAAGAGAAAAACAGGAAGGAGAAAAGAAGTGGTGCTGATAGGCAGATTCGAACTGCCGACCTCACCCTTACCAAGGGTGCGCTCTACCAACTGAGCTATATCAGCACATCTTGGAGCGGGCAGCGGGAATCGAACCCGCATCATCAGCTTGGAAGGCTGAGGTAATAGCCATTATACGATGCCCGCATCCTGGAACTCGGCTACCTGATTTTCATTCTGCACTGAATATCGAGAGAAACTCTCTTTATTCGAGCCGGTAAGCGAACTTATCGTCTCGGGCTGCGCCATCGCGCGGCCGAAAATGGTGGTGGGGGAAGGATTCGAACCTTCGAAGTCTGTGACGGCAGATTTACAGTCTGCTCCCTTTGGCCGCTCGGGAACCCCACCGGACTTGATGGTGCCGACTACCGGAATCGAACTGGTGACCTACTGATTACAAGTCAGTTGCTCTACCTACTGAGCTAAGTCGGCATCAAGTAGCGCGCATTCTATGGAGACCTGCGTGCTCATGCAACTAAAAAATTGCATAAAATGTTCTATCGCTCACATTTTGCGCTATAAGAGACAAAAATGCTCTAATTTCAAACAAGAGAGCATAAATTTTCGGCATTTTACTGACCGTCTGACCAGAATACGACGCGGCATTTCAACGCTCCGTCGATAGAAAGCAATCTTCTGTATCTGGTATATTCGTCACATTGCTTCTCAGGGATAGCTTTCACAGCGAGATTTTTTCTTATTATTCCTCCCCATCTGGTGTTACCCTCCTGCCCATTGTCCAAATTAACTTAAATGTGACGTGCCGTTGCATGTCAGGGATGGCCCTCGTTCATCGCTGAACTGATGTAGCAATAGCAGCCAGAAACATGCTTATGAGTATAAAAGAGCAATCGTTAATGACGCCTTACCTACAGTTTGATCGCAGCCAGTGGGCTGCGCTTCGCGATTCTGTGCCGATGACCCTGACCGAGGATGAGATCGCGCAGTTAAAAGGCATTAATGAAGATTTATCGCTGGAAGAAGTTGCAGAAATATATTTACCTCTCTCCCGTTTGCTAAATTTCTATATCAGTTCAAATCTGCGTCGTCAGGCTGTCCTGGAACAGTTTCTGGGCACTAACGGCCAGCGAATCCCTTACATCATCAGTATCGCGGGCAGCGTCGCAGTGGGTAAAAGCACGACAGCACGCGTTCTGCAAGCGTTGCTGAGTCGCTGGCCGGAACACCGCCGTGTTGAATTGATTACCACTGACGGCTTCCTCCACCCAAACCAGGTGTTGAAAGAACGCGGGTTAATGAAGAAAAAGGGGTTCCCCGAATCGTATGATATGCACCGACTGGTGAAATTCGTTTCTGACCTCAAGTCGGGCGTACCGAACGTGACGGCGCCAGTCTATTCTCATTTGATTTACGATGTTATTCCTGAAGGGGATAAAACCGTCGCTCAACCTGATATATTGATTCTTGAAGGTTTGAATGTTTTACAAAGCGGTATGGATTATCCTCACGATCCGCATCATGTACTTGTCTCTGATTTCGTTGATTTCTCTATTTACGTTGATGCGCCAGAAGAACTTCTTCAGACGTGGTATATCAATCGCTTCCTGAAATTCCGCGAAGGGGCGTTTACCGATCCTGACTCTTATTTCCACAATTATGCGAAATTATCTAAAGAAGAAGCTGTTAATACAGCGACTTCGCTTTGGAAAGAAATTAACTGGTTGAATTTAAAACAAAATATTTTACCCACGCGAGAACGTGCCAGCCTTATTATGACTAAGAGCGCTAACCATGCGGTGGAACAGGTAAGATTGCGGAAATAACAGAAAAAAGGGGAGCACCGACTCCCCTTTTTTACTATTCGGCGCTTCGCAGCGATATTTCTCCGCCCATCCAGGGTTTAATCACGCCATCCTGTTCAAGCAATAATGCGCCTTGAGTATCAATGCCGCGAGAAATACCAAATATTTCTTTGTCACCAATAATTAGTTTTACCGGGCGATCAATAAAATTATCCAGTTTTTTCCAGCGCGAAAGATAAGGAGAAAGACCTTCTTGCTCAAAAAGCTCAAGCGCAGCACGTAGCTTATAAATCAGCTTTGCGGCCAGCATATTGCGGTCGAGCGTAATTCCGGCCTCTTGTAGTGTGATCCATCCCTGATTTATCACGTCCTCTTCTACGCGACGCATTGCCATGTTAATACCAGCGCCAATCACTATTTGTGCGGCATCGCCCGTTTTACCGGTTAACTCGACCAGAATACCCGCCAGTTTGCGGTCCAGTAGGTAAAGGTCGTTAGGCCACTTCACACGAACTTTATCTGCGCCCAGTTCACGCAGCACTTCCGCCATCACAATTCCAATGACCAGACTCAGGCCTATTGCCGCCGCAGGGCCCTGCTCCAGACGCCAGTACATTGAAAGATATAGATTCGCGCCAAACGGTGAGAACCATTTACGCCCGCGACGACCACGCCCCGCCTGTTGGTATTCTGCTACACAGGCATCGCCTGAGCGCAGCTCGCCAATTCGATCAAGTAAATACTGATTGGTTGAATCGATAACGGGCAATACCGCCACGTTTCCGCTATCCAGTTGGCTATGAATACGGTCAGCATCCAGTAACTGGATGGGTTCCGGTAAGCTATATCCTTTCCCGGGAACGGTAAATACATCTACTCCCCAGTCGCGTAATGTCTGGATATGTTTATTAATCGCCGCGCGGCTCATTCCCAGCCGTTCACCCAACTGCTCGCCTGAGTGAAACTCTCCGTCGGCAAGTAGTGAGATCAGCGTCAGGGGAACGGTAGTATCTTTCATGCAATGCTCTCCACAGCGTTCACCTCTCCGGACCGACCAATAAAGCGAACCTCAGGCTCCAGCCAGACATTAAATTTTTCACCCACTTTTTGCCGGACATGATGCGCCAGCGCCACCACATCTTTACTTGTCGCATCATTCGCATTAATCAATACCAGCGCCTGTTGGCGATGCACCGCAGCGCCGCCAATGGTGACGCCTTTCAACTGACATTGATCTATCAGCCAGCCTGCCGCCAGCTTTACTGAGCCGTCTGCCTGAGGGTAATGCGGCGCGTTGGGAAATCGTTCTAACAGTTCCATAGCGATATCGGCTGCGACAACGGGATTTTTAAAAAAGCTGCCCGCATTGCCATTCACTTTAGGATCCGGCAATTTTGTGGTGCGCATATGGCATACAGCATCAAACACCTGTTGCGCGGTGACCGTTTTCGGGTCCAGACGAGTAAGATCGCCATAGGTCAACACCGGCTGCCATTGCTTTGGCAAACGCAGACCCACCGCGACGATCGCAACGCGATCCTGATATTCATTTTTGAAGATACTGTCACGATAGCCGAAACGGCATTCCGCCGCGGACAAACGCAGACGTTTTCCCGTTTCCAGTTCAACGCAGTCAACGTAGTCGCAGACGCGCTGTAGTTCTACGCCATACGCGCCAATATTCTGTATAGGCGAGGAACCAACGCAGCCAGGGATGAGCGCCAGATTCTCCAGGCCAGGCATGTTGTTGTCCAGCGCGTAGCGAACCAGCTGATGCCAGTTTTCGCCTGCGCCGACGTGTAGGTGCCAGGCGTCCGCGGTTTCATTCACCTCAATGCCTTTCAGGCGGTTAAGGATCACGGTGCCGGCGTAATTTTCCAGAAACAGGACATTGCTTCCTTCACCCAGGATCATAACCGGCAGTCCCTCACGAGTTGCTTGCTGCCAGGCGCTCAGTAGTTGTTGTTCGTTTTCAGCGCATACGATGTGCTTTGCACAATGATCAATGCCGAAGGTATTCCAGGGTTTTAGGGAGTGGGTCATGGCTGCTTTCCTGATACTCAATCGGCAATAGTTTACCGTATCTGTGTTGGGAAGGCTTGTGGTTATATTGAGGGTAGATCGGCGCGTCCCTGTAGGCCGAATAAGGCGGAGCCGCCATCCGGCAGACTACAGATAAAACAAAAGGCCCTGTCTTCCGACAGGGCCCTTCGTTTTATTTGATGCCTGGCAGTTCCCTACTCTCGCATGGGGAGACCCCACACTACCATCGGCGCTACGGCGTTTCACTTCTGAGTTCGGCATGGGGTCAGGTGGGACCACCGCGCTACTGCCGCCAGGCAAATTCTTTGTGCTCTGTACGCAATTCTTTATCGCATCAGCGGCGTTGCCTGCGCTCGTAAACTCAGTCACATACTTCTGTATGCTCCTTCCTTTCCTTCGCTTGCCGCCTTGCTGCTGCGCAAATTATTGCGTACTCAACTCTGAATCACTGCTGAAAATCGTCTCTCATCCGCCAAAACATCTTCGGCGTTGTAAGGTTAAGCCTCACGGTTCATTAGTACCGGTTAGCTCAACGCATCGCTGCGCTTACACACCCGGCCTATCAACGTCGTCGTCTTCAACGTTCCTTCAGGAGACTCTAAGTCTCAGGGAGAACTCATCTCGGGGCAAGTTTCGTGCTTAGATGCTTTCAGCACTTATCTCTTCCGCATTTAGCTACCGGGCAGTGCCATTGGCATGACAACCCGAACACCAGTGATGCGTCCACTCCGGTCCTCTCGTACTAGGAGCAGCCCCCCTCAGTTCTCCAGCGCCCACGGCAGATAGGGACCGAACTGTCTCACGACGTTCTAAACCCAGCTCGCGTACCACTTTAAATGGCGAACAGCCATACCCTTGGGACCTGCTTCAGCCCCAGGATGTGATGAGCCGACATCGAGGTGCCAAACACCGCCGTCGATATGAACTCTTGGGCGGTATCAGCCTGTTATCCCCGGAGTACCTTTTATCCGTTGAGCGATGGCCCTTCCATTCAGAACCACCGGATCACTATGACCTGCTTTCGCACCTGCTCGCGCCGTCACGCTCGCAGTCAAGCTGGCTTATGCCATTGCACTAACCTCCTGATGTCCGACCAGGATTAGCCAACCTTCGTGCTCCTCCGTTACTCTTTAGGAGGAGACCGCCCCAGTCAAACTACCCACCAGACACTGTCCGTAACCCGGGTAACGGGTCCACGTTAGAACATCAAACATTAAAGGGTGGTATTTCAAGGTCGGCTCCATGCAGACTGGCGTCCACACTTCAAAGCCTCCCACCTATCCTACACATCAAGGCTCAATGTTCAGTGTCAAGCTATAGTAAAGGTTCACGGGGTCTTTCCGTCTTGCCGCGGGTACACTGCATCTTCACAGCGAGTTCAATTTCACTGAGTCTCGGGTGGAGACAGCCTGGCCATCATTACGCCATTCGTGCAGGTCGGAACTTACCCGACAAGGAATTTCGCTACCTTAGGACCGTTATAGTTACGGCCGCCGTTTACCGGGGCTTCGATCAGGAGCTTCGCTTGCGCTGACCCCATCAATTAACCTTCCGGCACCGGGCAGGCGTCACACCGTATACGTCCACTTTCGTGTTTGCACAGTGCTGTGTTTTTAATAAACAGTTGCAGCCAGCTGGTATCTTCGACTGACTTCAGCTCCGTGAGTAAATCACTTCACCTACGTGTCAGCGTGCCTTCTCCCGAAGTTACGGCACCATTTTGCCTAGTTCCTTCACCCGAGTTCTCTCAAGCGCCTTGGTATTCTCTACCTGACCACCTGTGTCGGTTTGGGGTACGATTTGATGTTACCTGATGCTTAGAGGCTTTTCCTGGAAGCAGGGCATTTGTTACTTCAGCACCGTAGTGCCTCGTCATCACGCCTCAGTGTTAAAGTGAACCGGATTTACCTGGAACACACACCTACACGCTTAAACCGGGACAACCGTCGCCCGGCCAACATAGCCTTCTCCGTCCCCCCTTCGCAGTAACACCAAGTACGGGAATATTAACCCGTTTCCCATCGACTACGCCTTTCGGCCTCGCCTTAGGGGTCGACTCACCCTGCCCCGATTAACGTTGGACAGGAACCCTTGGTCTTCCGGCGAGCGGGCTTTTCACCCGCTTTATCGTTACTTATGTCAGCATTCGCACTTCTGATACCTCCAGCAACCCTCACAGGCCACCTTCGCAGGCTTACAGAACGCTCCCCTACCCAACGAACGTATCCTTAAACCGACTCGACTTTGTATACGCTTTGACGTCGCTTCGCTCCGTCAATCGTAACCCGCTGAATCGCTTTAAGTGATACGTTCGCTGCCGCAGCTTCGGTGCATGGTTTAGCCCCGTTACATCTTCCGCGCAGGCCGACTCGACCAGTGAGCTATTACGCTTTCTTTAAATGATGGCTGCTTCTAAGCCAACATCCTGGCTGTCTGGGCCTTCCCACATCGTTTCCCACTTAACCATGACTTTGGGACCTTAGCTGGCGGTCTGGGTTGTTTCCCTCTTCACGACGGACGTTAGCACCCGCCGTGTGTCTCCCGTGATAACATTCTCCGGTATTCGCAGTTTGCATCGGGTTGGTAAGCCGGGATGGCCCCCTAGCCGAAACAGTGCTCTACCCCCGGAGATGAATTCACGAGGCGCTACCTAAATAGCTTTCGGGGAGAACCAGCTATCTCCCGGTTTGATTGGCCTTTCACCCCCAGCCACAGGTCATCCGCTAATTTTTCAACATTAGTCGGTTCGGTCCTCCAGTTAGTGTTACCCAACCTTCAACCTGCCCATGGCTAGATCACCGGGTTTCGGGTCTATACCCTGCAACTTAACGCCCGGTTAAGACTCGGTTTCCCTCCGGCTCCCCTATTCGGTTAACCTTGCTACAGAATATAAGTCGCTGACCCATTATACAAAAGGTACGCAGTCACACAGGTAAACCTGTGCTCCCACTGCTTGTACGTACACGGTTTCAGGTTCTTTTTCACTCCCCTCGCCGGGGTTCTTTTCGCCTTTCCCTCACGGTACTGGTTCACTATCGGTCAGTCAGGAGTATTTAGCCTTGGAGGATGGTCCCCCCATATTCAGACAGGATACCACGTGTCCCGCCCTACTCATCGAGCTCACAGCACATGCGCTTTTGTGTACGGGGCTGTCACCCTGTATCGCGCGCCTTTCCAGACGCTTCCACTAACACACATGCTGATTCAGGCTCTGGGCTCCTCCCCGTTCGCTCGCCGCTACTGGGGGAATCTCGGTTGATTTCTTTTCCTCGGGGTACTTAGATGTTTCAGTTCCCCCGGTTCGCCTCATTAACCTATGGATTCAGTTAATGATAGTGTGACGAATCACACTGGGTTTCCCCATTCGGGTATCGCCGGTTATAACGGTTCATATCACCTTACCGGCGCTTATCGCAGATTAGCACGCCCTTCATCGCCTCTGACTGCCAGGGCATCCACCGTGTACGCTTAGTCGCTTAACCTCACAACCCGAAGATGTTTCTTACGATTCATCATCGTGTTGCGAAAATTTGAGAGACTCACGAACAACTTTCGTTGTTCTGTGTTTCAATTTTCAGCTTGATCCAGATTTTTAAAGAGCAAATATCTCAAACGTGACTCGTAAGTCAGTTTTGAGATATTAAGGCAGGTGACTTTCACTCACAAACCAGCAAGTGGCGTCCCCTAGGGGATTCGAACCCCTGTTACCGCCGTGAAAGGGCGGTGTCCTGGGCCTCTAGACGAAGGGGACGTATCAGTCTGCTTCGCAAGACGCCTTGCTATTTACTTTTCATCAGACAATCTGTGTGAGCACTGCAAAGTACGCTTCTTTCAGGTAAGGAGGTGATCCAACCGCAGGTTCCCCTACGGTTACCTTGTTACGACTTCACCCCAGTCATGAATCACAAAGTGGTAAGCGCCCTCCCGAAGGTTAAGCTACCTACTTCTTTTGCAACCCACTCCCATGGTGTGACGGGCGGTGTGTACAAGGCCCGGGAACGTATTCACCGTGGCATTCTGATCCACGATTACTAGCGATTCCGACTTCATGGAGTCGAGTTGCAGACTCCAATCCGGACTACGACGCACTTTATGAGGTCCGCTTGCTCTCGCGAGGTCGCTTCTCTTTGTATGCGCCATTGTAGCACGTGTGTAGCCCTGGTCGTAAGGGCCATGATGACTTGACGTCATCCCCACCTTCCTCCAGTTTATCACTGGCAGTCTCCTTTGAGTTCCCGACCTAATCGCTGGCAACAAAGGATAAGGGTTGCGCTCGTTGCGGGACTTAACCCAACATTTCACAACACGAGCTGACGACAGCCATGCAGCACCTGTCTCACAGTTCCCGAAGGCACAAATCCATCTCTGGATTCTTCTGTGGATGTCAAGACCAGGTAAGGTTCTTCGCGTTGCATCGAATTAAACCACATACTCCACCGCTTGTGCGGGCCCCCGTCAATTCATTTGAGTTTTAACCTTGCGGCCGTACTCCCCAGGCGGTCTACTTAACGCGTTAGCTCCGGAAGCCACGCCTCAAGGGCACAACCTCCAAGTAGACATCGTTTACGGCGTGGACTACCAGGGTATCTAATCCTGTTTGCTCCCCACGCTTTCGCACCTGAGCGTCAGTCTTTGTCCAGGGGGCCGCCTTCGCCACCGGTATTCCTCCAGATCTCTACGCATTTCACCGCTACACCTGGAATTCTACCCCCCTCTACAAGACTCAAGCCTGCCAGTTTCGAATGCAGTTCCCAGGTTGAGCCCGGGGATTTCACATCCGACTTGACAGACCGCCTGCGTGCGCTTTACGCCCAGTAATTCCGATTAACGCTTGCACCCTCCGTATTACCGCGGCTGCTGGCACGGAGTTAGCCGGTGCTTCTTCTGCGGGTAACGTCAATTGCTGCGGTTATTAACCACAACACCTTCCTCCCCGCTGAAAGTACTTTACAACCCGAAGGCCTTCTTCATACACGCGGCATGGCTGCATCAGGCTTGCGCCCATTGTGCAATATTCCCCACTGCTGCCTCCCGTAGGAGTCTGGACCGTGTCTCAGTTCCAGTGTGGCTGGTCATCCTCTCAGACCAGCTAGGGATCGTCGCCTTGGTGAGCCGTTACCTCACCAACAAGCTAATCCCATCTGGGCACATCTGATGGCAAGAGGCCCGAAGGTCCCCCTCTTTGGTCTTGCGACGTTATGCGGTATTAGCCACCGTTTCCAGTAGTTATCCCCCTCCATCAGGCAGTTTCCCAGACATTACTCACCCGTCCGCCACTCGTCAGCAAAGCAGCAAGCTGCTTCCTGTTACCGTTCGACTTGCATGTGTTAGGCCTGCCGCCAGCGTTCAATCTGAGCCATGATCAAACTCTTCAATTTAAAAGTTTGATGCTCAATGAATTAAACTTCGTAATGAATTACGTGTTCACTCTTGAGACTTGGTATTCATTTTTCGTCCGAGGACGTCAAGAATCCGTATCTTCGAGTGCCCACACAGATTGTCTGATAAATTGTTAAAGAGCAGGTGCGACGCGGCTTTCAGCTCACCGTCGCGAGGTGGCGTATATTACGCTTTCCCGCTTCAGAGTCAAGCGTTTATTTTCGCTTTTCTCCGTGAGGTTCTGGTCTGAACCCCGCTGACCCGGCGGCCTGTGTGCCGTTGTTCCGTGTCAGTGGTGGCGCATTATAGGGAGTTATTTCTGCCTGACAAGAGGAAATTTAAAATAATTTTCTGAGTGCGCACTTTTTATTCTTTGCGTTTATTTTGCCGACGATTTGTTGGTTAAATGGGCTATTTCACGGGCAAAGTGCGCAACCTGCTCCCAGTCGGTGTACACCACTTCTTTACTGGTATCCGTTTCGCCGCCCGACATCTTCATAATAAGCTTGATCATCAGACGGTCATACCAGCGATAGCGGGGATAGCGAAGCGCGCCTGCAATGACGGCACAGTAGTCAGGTCGCCACGGAGAGCTCATTAAAAACTTACGCGCGTAGCTGTTAGTCTGCGGCGTCCGTTTTTCAGCTTTACGCGCCACCAGGTTAACGGAATAAAAGGCGCTCGGCATTCCGTTCAACCGCGTGGCATATTTCTTAACAAACTCCTGAAAGGCGCTGTGGTAATGACCATAACGAATAGACGCGCCAATCACTACGCGATCATAGCTATCCCAGTCCGGCTCTTCTGCGCGATGCAGATTAACGACATCGCCCCAGATCCCCATCTCTTTGAGTTCAGAAGCCAGATAAGAGGCAATTTCGCGCGTTTGTCCGTCCCGGGTAGAGAAAAGAATCAATGTTTTCACGTGTTACTCCATTATTCACGCCAGAAAGTCGGGGTAAAAAGTACCAGCAAAGTGAATACTTCCAGACGACCAAATAGCATGTTGGCGATGAGTATCCATTTCGCAACCGGATTCATACTGGCGAAGTTATCAGCAACCACCCCCAGCCCCGGTCCCAGGTTATTAAGCGTAGCCACTACCGAGGCGAAAGCCGAGAAATCATCTACGCCTGTAGCGATAATGGCCAGCATACTGACGATAAATACCAGCGCGTAGGCAGAAAAGAATCCCCAGACGGCTTCCAGAATACGTTCTGGCAGCGCCCGGTTCCCCAGCTTAATACTGTAAACGGCATTCGGATGCACCAGACGTTTGAGTTCGCGGTTCCCCTGTTTAAACAACAACAGAATACGGATGACCTTTAACCCCCCGCCCGTTGACCCGGCGCAACCGCCAATAAACGCGGAACATAGCAGCAAGACGGGCAAAAACAGCGGCCAGCGCGCAATGCTGTCCGTGGTAAACCCTGCCGTTGTCGCCATCGACACAACCTGGAAGAATGCCTGATTTAGCGTTGTCAGCGCCGAGTCGTAGATATTATGGAACCACAGTACCAGCGTGCAGATCACCACCAGCGTCAACTGTACGCCGATGAACATGCGGAATTCCGGATCGCGCCAGTATACTTTCAGGCTACGCCCGCTTAATAAAGAGAAATGCAGGCCATAGTTACAACCGGAGATCAGCAGGAAAATAGCGATGATGGTATTAATAGTGGGACTATCAAAATAGCCTACGCTGGCGTCATGCGTTGAGAAGCCGCCGATAGCGATAGTGGAGAAGCTGTGTCCGATAGCGTCAAACGCGGGCATCCCTGCAAACCATAGCGCCAGCGCGCAGGCTACCGTTAGCAAGACATAGATAAGCCACAGCGTTTTCGCCGTCTCGGCAATACGCGGGCGCATTTTGTTATCTTTGAGCGGCCCCGGCATTTCCGCCCGATAGAGCTGCATCCCCCCGACGCCGAGGATAGGGAGAATCGCCACCGCCAGCACAATGATCCCCATACCCCCAAACCATTGCAGCATCTGACGATAAAAGAGAATGGCGTGCGGTAATGAGTCCAGCCCCACCAGCGTAGTGGCGCCCGTGGTGGTTAACCCGGAGAACGATTCAAAAAAAGCATCGGTAATGGTGAGGTTTGGGCTTTCCGAGAAAATAAACGGCAGCGCACCCACGCTGCCCAGCACGGTCCAGAACAGCACCACGATAAGAAATCCTTCGCGGGATTTCAGCTCGCCCTTTTCCCTACGGTTTGGCCACCACAGTATGGAACCGATCGCCAGCGCGACAAAAAAGGTCTGCGTGAACGCTCTTCCTGCGCCATCACGATATATTAGCGCTACCAGTCCCGGGAGAATCATTGTCCCCGAAAATAAGATAACCAGTAGTCCAACGATTCGGGTAATGGCGCGAAAATGCATCTCTGCCGCTTCCTTTATTCTTAAAAATGAGGTGGGGATTATTCTTCAATCGCTAACAATTGCAATGAACCACGGCTAAAATCCGCCAGTTTTGTGGAAAATGCATTCACATGAGCAAAAGGAAGCGCCACCCTGAGCCGAACAGACGCCTGATAATCGCTGGAAACGATCTTCCCGGCAAACCGTCCTAATAATGCTTCGATTCCGGCCAACTGACCGTACTCACACTGCAAAGTATATTCGGTTAATGGCGTCTTGCGTTGTGTGGCAAGCTGACGTAATGCCTGATTCACACCGCCGCCATAGGCTTTTACCAGCCCGCCCGTACCCAGCAGAATACCACCATAGTAGCGCACGACGACGGCAGTAATTTCTCCGACGCCGCTGCCCATCAATTGCGCAAGCATCGGCTTGCCTGCCGTTCCCGCCGGTTCGCCGTCGTCTGAAAAGCCCAGTTGCTGTGAGTCGTCCGGCGCACCCGCCACCCACGCCACACAATGGTGGCGCGCATCAGGGTGCTCAGCTCTGACTGACTCAACAAACGCTTTCGCCGCGTCTACGCCATCGGTATGCGCCAATAGCGTAATAAAGCGGCTTTTTTTGATCTCTTCAACAACGGTGACCGGCGCTGCAGGGATTAACCAACTGTCCATTACGCCAGTTTTAAATCCCGCGTCATGTTTTCCACGCCGTTTTCGTGGATGACCACGTTATCTTCAATGCGAATACCGCCGAAAGGCTTGAGCGCTTCAATTTTCTGCCAGTTGAAGTGCTTGCTGAACGGGCCTTCGCGCCACGGCGCTAACAGCGATTCGATGAAGTAAATCCCCGGTTCGATGGTCAACACCATTCGCGGCTGTAACACACGCGTGCAGCGCAGATACGGGTATTTGGACGGTGCAGCGAGATGCGTACCGGAATCATCCTGCATAAACCCGGCCACATCGTGTACCTGCAGACCCAACGGATGACCAATACCGTGCGGCATAAACGGCCCGGTAAGATCATTTTCCACCATCGCCTCTTCACTCATGTCGGTAATGATTTGATGTTTACGCAGCAGCTTCGCGATACGTTGATGGAACTGAATATGATAATCCACATAGCTGACGCCCGCCTTCATGGTAGCGATCAGCGCCAACTGTTCGTCGTTAACATCTTTCACCAGGTGGGCGTAGTCGTTATCGCTTTTCGCCGACCAGGTCCGCGTCAGATCCGCCGCGTAGCCATTGTATTCCGCGCCCGCATCCAGCAGGAAACTGCGCATTTCAGACGGTGCCTGATGATCCAGTTTCGTGTAATGCAGCACGGCGGCATGTTCGTTCAGCGCCACAATGTTGCTGTATGGAACATCAGTATCGCGATGTCCCGTGGCGGTCAGGTACGCCAGGTTGATGTCGAACTCACTCATGCCGGAACGGAAGGCCTCTTCCGCCGCCCGATGACCGCTCACCGCCATTTTCTGCGCTTCGCGCATACAGGCCAGTTCATAATCCGTTTTATAGGCGCGGTAGTAATGCAGATAGTCGATAACACCTTTCGGGTTGATGTTGCTGGCGGCGATATCCAATTGTAGCGCGCGCTCAGGAACCGGGCCGATATAGCCGATATTGCCACGCGCGGCAGGCAGTTGGCTGCCGATGCCATCCGCTTTCGGTAAGGCGACGACCTCGACTTCTTCTGTCCAGAATGACGTTGGCAGCGGTTCAACGTTATGCCAGTAATCGACCGGCAGATAAAACCACAATTTGGGTTTGTTGACGCCATCGACCAGCAGCCAGCAATTTGGAACCTGAGTTACCGGCACCCACGCTTTAAACTGCGGATTGACCTTAAACGGATAAGGGTGATCGTCGAGAAAGACGTTGAAAAGCTCGCCGGAATGAATAAGTAACGCATCCAGCTTAAAGCGCGCCAGAACATCGCGCGTCCGTTCTTGTAAGGTAACAATATGATTTTTATAGAGCGCGGCCAGTGATTCCATTTTTTACCCTTCTGTTTTTTTGACCTCAAGTTTCCGCATCTTAGCACATCGCCCCACGAGAGCGTGATCTCTGCCGAGCGTGATCACATCGGCATTTCTTCAATCATTTATTTGCATTTTATTAACACAAAATACACACTTCGCTTCATCTGGTACGACCAGATCACCTTGTGGATTCAGGAGACTGACATGCTTTATAAAGGCGACACCCTGTACCTCGACTGGCTGGAAGATGGCATCGCCGAACTGGTGTTCGATGCTCCAGGCTCGGTCAATAAACTCGACACCGCAACCGTCGCCAGCCTCGGCCAGGCGCTTGAGGTGCTGGAAAAGCAACACGATTTAAAAGGGCTGCTGCTGCGCTCTAATAAAGCGGCCTTTATTGTCGGCGCGGACATCACCGAATTTCTTTCACTGTTCCTCGTCCCCGAAGAGCAGTTAAGCCAATGGCTGCATTTCGCTAATAGCGTCTTTAACCGTCTGGAAGATTTACCCGTACCGACCCTTGCCGCCGTAAACGGCTATGCGTTGGGCGGCGGGTGCGAATGCGTGCTGGCCACCGATTACCGTCTGGCGACGCCAGACCTCCGTATCGGTCTGCCGGAAACTAAACTGGGCATCATGCCGGGTTTCGGCGGCTCCGTTCGTCTGCCGCGTATGCTGGGCGCAGACAGCGCGCTGGAGATTATCGCGGCAGGTAAAGATGTCGGTGCTGAGCACGCGCTGAAAATCGGCCTTGTGGACGGCGTGGTCAAACAAGAGAAGCTAATTGAAGGCGCGATAGCGGTGTTACGCCAGGCCATTACCGGCGATCTCGACTGGAGAGCTAAACGCCAGCCGAAACTGGAACCGTTGAAACTCAGTAAGATTGAAGCGGCGATGAGCTTTACCATCGCTAAAGGCATGGTCGCACAAACGGCGGGTAAACATTATCCGGCGCCGATGACCGCAGTGAAAACCATTGAAGCCGCCGCGCGTTTTGGTCGTGAAGAAGCGCTGAATCTGGAAAATAAAAGCTTTGTTCCGCTGGCGCATACCAATGAGGCTCGTGCGCTGGTCGGTATCTTCCTCAACGATCAATATGTAAAAGGTAAAGCCAAAAAGCTGACCAAAGATATTGAGACGCCGAAACAGGCAGCCGTACTGGGCGCGGGCATTATGGGCGGCGGTATCGCTTACCAGTCGGCCTGGAAAGGGGTACCGGTCATCATGAAAGATATCAACGATAAATCGTTGAACCTCGGCATGACCGAAGCGGCCAAGCTGCTGAACAAACAGCTGGAGCGCGGCAAGATCGACGGTCTGAAGCTGGCGGGCGTCATTTCGACCATCCACCCGACTCTCGATTATGCCGGTTTCGATCGCGTAGATGTTGTTGTCGAAGCGGTAGTCGAAAATCCGAAAGTGAAAAAAGCGGTACTGGCGGAAACCGAGCAGAAAGTGCGCCCGGAAACCGTGCTGGCCTCAAATACCTCCACCATCCCAATTGGCGAACTGGCAAGCGCCCTGGAACGTCCGGAAAACTTTTGCGGAATGCACTTCTTCAACCCGGTACACCGGATGCCGCTGGTTGAAATCATTCGCGGCGAGAAGAGTTCAGACGAAACCATCGCCAAAGTCGTCGCCTGGGCCAGCAAAATGGGCAAGACGCCGATTGTAGTCAACGACTGCCCCGGCTTCTTTGTTAACCGCGTGCTGTTCCCCTATTTCGCCGGTTTCAGTCAACTGCTGCGCGACGGCGCGGATTTCCGCAAAGTCGATAAAGTGATGGAAAAACAGTTCGGCTGGCCGATGGGCCCGGCCTATCTGCTCGACGTGGTGGGTATTGATACCGCCCACCACGCGCAGGCGGTAATGGCGGCAGGCTTCCCACAACGGATGCAGAAAGAGTATCGCGACGCGATCGACGCATTGTTTGACGCCAGCCGTTTTGGGCAAAAAAACGGTCTGGGCTTCTGGCGCTATAAAGAAGACAGCAAGGGTAAGCCGAAGAAAGAAGAAGATGCTGCGGTGGATGACCTGCTGGCAAGCGTCAGTCAGACGAAACGCGACTTCAGCGACGACGAGATAATCGCCCATATGATGATCCCGATGATTAACGAAGTGGTTCGCTGTCTGGAAGAAGGCATTATCGCAAGCCCGGCGGAAG
The DNA here is from genome assembly GCF_050574145.1 of Salmonella sp. GDC200615. Taxonomy (NCBI): domain Bacteria; kingdom Pseudomonadati; phylum Pseudomonadota; class Gammaproteobacteria; order Enterobacterales; family Enterobacteriaceae; genus Salmonella; species Salmonella sp. GDC200615. Next base: position 4,359,427 of record NZ_CP192247.1, read on the forward strand.
CCGATATGGCGCTGGTCTACGGCCTGGGCTTCCCTCCGTTCCACGGCGGCGCATTCCGCTGGCTGGATACACAGGGCAGCGCGAAATATCTTGATATGGCGCAGCAGTATCAACACCTCGGCCCGCTGTATGAAGTGCCGGAAGGGCTGCGTAATAAAGCGCGCCATAACGAACCGTATTATCCCCCGGTTGAACCAGCCCGTCCGGTTGGTTCTCTGAAAACGGCTTAAGGAGTCACAATGGAACAGGTTGTCATTGTCGATGCTATTCGCACCCCGATGGGCCGTTCGAAGGGCGGCGCGTTTCGCAACGTGCGGGCAGAAGATCTCTCCGCCCACTTAATGCGTAGCCTGCTGGCGCGTAATCCGTCGCTTACAGCGGCGACCCTCGATGATATTTACTGGGGCTGCGTACAACAAACGCTGGAGCAAGGCTTCAACATTGCCCGTAACGCCGCGCTGCTGGCAGAAATTCCCCATTCGGTACCGGCGGTCACCGTCAACCGTCTGTGTGGTTCCTCGATGCAGGCGTTACACGATGCAGCGCGAATGATCATGACCGGCGATGCGCAGGTTTGTCTGGTTGGCGGCGTGGAGCATATGGGGCACGTGCCGATGAGCCACGGCGTGGATTTTCACCCGGGTCTGAGCCGCAACGTCGCCAAAGCGGCAGGGATGATGGGGCTAACGGCGGAAATGCTCTCCCGCCTGCACGGCATTAGCCGGGAAATGCAGGACCAGTTCGCCGCGCGTTCTCACGCTCGCGCCTGGGCCGCCACCCAGTCTGGCGCATTCAAAACGGAGATTATCCCGACTGGCGGTCATGATGCCGATGGCGTGTTGAAGCAGTTTAGCTACGATGAAGTGATCCGCCCGGAAACCACGGTCGAAGCGCTATCAACGCTGCGTCCGGCATTTGATCCGGTTAGTGGCACGGTCACGGCGGGCACCTCATCCGCGCTTTCCGATGGCGCAGCCGCCATGCTGGTAATGAGCGAAAGTCGTGCCCGTGAGCTGGGCCTGAAACCTCGCGCCCGTATTCGCTCAATGGCAGTGGTGGGTTGTGATCCGTCAATTATGGGTTACGGGCCGGTTCCGGCGTCAAAACTGGCGTTGAAAAAAGCGGGACTGTCAGCCAGCGGTATCGATGTGTTTGAGATGAACGAAGCGTTTGCCGCACAGATCCTGCCATGCATTAAGGATCTGGGATTGATGGAGCAGATAGACGAGAAGATCAACCTCAACGGCGGTGCGATCGCGCTTGGTCATCCGCTCGGCTGCTCCGGAGCACGTATCAGCACCACGCTTATCAACCTGATGGAGCGCAAAGACGCACAGTTTGGTCTGGCGACGATGTGTATTGGTCTGGGTCAGGGCATCGCCACGGTGTTTGAGCGGGTTTAATCAAAGATAATATCCCCTAAATAACTCGCATTGCAGCGCAGCGGCAACTGAGCGAATCCCCGGGCACATAGATAACTATGTGCCCGGGGTGAGCAAAGGCAGCCAACAAAGAGGCTGCGCGAATTATGACGGGAAACAGTTTAGTTGCCGTTTTTCCCGCCCGTCAGGGGCGGGTTTTTTCACCGTATGGCCCGCTCTACTCAGTAAGCGCTTTGGTCAGGCTAAATGGCATAGCCTGATATCCACGCGCACCATGTATTTGCATTTCAACCGCAGGCTCTTTTTCTCCCCATTTGAACTCTTCCAGATACGGATTAGGCAAGCTGGTAAATGCGCCTACCGATAAATCAAACGCACCACCTGCTGTTGCGGAATACACGAACACAGAATTCTTGTCAGTCTGGTACTCGGTGATAGAGGTTACCGGGCTAAACCACTCGTTCCCGCGCTCTTTACCGTATTGCCAGATCTGTTAGACTGTCTTGTTTTTCTGGTCGATTTTGTAAATCACGGAGCGGCTGTATTTCATACTCTGCATAGCAGGCTGTTCTAAGCCGCGGCCATCGCCATTGTCGAAAGCGGAAAGGTATAAGATATCGCCTTTACTCTTACTATCAATTTTAAAGGCCGTATGTTGCGTCCATGTCCAGTCGAAGTCACCCTCGCAGCCACTGTCCTGGCAGGCGATTTTTTGGCCTTTGCTATCCACAGGCGTCAGAATTGCGGCATTAAATGGCGCTTTCCAGCCAGCAGGCGTACCCAGTATCCACTTCACTTTCTTATCGCGGCCGATTTTGATAATCGCACTCTGGTGGCGGGAGCTGATGATGATGGAATCATCTTCACTGTCATAGTCGACGCTGTTGACATGCGCCCAGTTGCGGCCAGCCCCACTACCCACGATATCCCCGAATTTGTCGGAGGAGTCCAGCGCCGCCAGATCTTCTTCGCTCAACGTATGGCCGGACTGGCTGGCGTCGATATTCAGGCACACAGCGCCCTGATCGAGGGTTTTCATTATCACATCACGATAAGGATCGAGGATATCAAACAGACGCCATTCATCCACTACCACGCCGTTCTGATCAACTTCGGCAATCACATCACGCACGGTACGAACATTTTTCCCATCAGGGCGTTTATAGTTAGAGCTGGCTACACGCAGGAAGTAGTGACCGTTGGCCGCGTTATCCATTGAGTGTGAAAAATCGTTATAATTATCCGGCAGGCGGCGGTTAAAGATTTCACGCCCCATGATATCGTATTTCACATAACGCTGACCGTAGCCCCACGATAGTGCGCCATCCTGGTTTTGTTTAAAGCCCATCATAACGCCAGCACGATAAATTGACTTTAAATCATAAATTGAACTTGGATTCATAAACCAACGAATATCACCGGAGGTGTCGATAATAGCGTTAGCTGTAGTGAAGTTCCATTCTAATGCACCCCCAGTAGGGTTGTTCCAGACAGTACGCGTTCCATTCCCAGACTTATCTTTCGTATTATTCAAAAGATACAAGCGATCTTTAAATTCTGGGGAAACCTTTTTAACATCGATAGTAAAGAGTGCTGATTGTTCTTCTTTTGTACCCGCTGATTCAATATAGGCAGGCGGTGCATACATTTTATAGCTTTCTTTTATATTTTCGGTTTTACTACCCTGGATCCTTGTATATTCAACTTCAACGGTATTGACATAATCTGGATAAAGACCAAAGACGGGGATACCGCCATACGTTAAAAGGTATTTATTATTAACTTTATACGCGATCTCCTGGCCATTTTCTTTGGGGACAATCCGTACATGCACGTCACGTAACTGGTAACCGCCATTACGAATAACGGCGGTTAGCGGCGCGATATCATAGGGGTTCATAACAACTTCGCCAATTTTTCCCTGGACCTGATAGTCCACTTTAGCGCCGCTGGCGCCGCCGATGGCGAAAGCAGTAGAAGGTACTGATGACAAAATTGCAACAGATAATGCGAGAGAAGTTAAAGCATATTTAAATTTCATAACACTCTCCATCTTATAAATAAATAACTAACTTTCCATTTTATGTTTCTTTTATAAAAATAAATGAAGCATATATAATTAACTATTTTTATTGATAGCCTCAGGACATAATATTACTTAATTTATTACACGCAATACAAAGCCTGTAGATATTCAATATCATAAGGTTTTATAGTTGACGATTAATTAATATTTAAGAGGACTTTTAGGTAGGCTAACGTAAAAAGGGACGCTACTGCGTCCCATAAAATAGTTAAATAAATGCGAACGCATCGCCAAACAGACGATCTTCCCGCGCGTTACGCTCATGACAGAACAGATCGCGGGCGATTTTCGCCATCTCAAAACGTCCGGCAATATAAATATCGTGCCCCGCCAGCGTACCATAATCCTGCAATACCGCCGTAAGTACCGTTCCTGTACGTCCACGCCAGCCTTCTTCCGGCTGCTCGACAACAGGTTCAATACGCAAATTCGGATGGTTAACAGAGAGTGCTTCCAGCTCAGAGAGATCATAGAGGTGCTTTTCTTCGCGACCACCCCAGTAAATGGTAACATCGCGGTTCGGGTTGCGCGCTAACGCCGTCAACAGGATGGAGCGCACATAAGAAAAGCCCGTACCGCCCGCGATAAGAATCAACGGACGCTCTTCATCGTCACGTAGCCAGGCGTCGCCATGCGGAATATCGACGACGATTTCCCGGTCTTTCAGAATTCGATCCATGACCGCCATCGCATACAGATTGAGCTCGGAAGCGCCAATGTGTAATTCAATAAACCCTTTCTCGTCCGGCGTTGAAGCCATCGAAAACGGGCGTTTGTCACGCTCGTCCATTACGACCATCAAATACTGACCAGCGCGGAATGAAAACGCCGCGTCCGGCACTAAACGAACCCGATATACGGTATCGGTGATAGCTTCTACCGAGGTCACTTTACAGCTTAAGGTTGTCATGCGCTCCCTCTGTCGGGTGTCGGGTCAATACCGACATTTTTCAAGCCGAGTCGCCGCAGCCTGAAATGTCGATGTCCGCTTTCAGTTATTTAAAGATAGCCAGCTCATCCCAAATCGCATCAATACGCGCGGTAACTTCAGGATCTTTAACAATAGGACGACCCCACTCGCGTTGGGTTTCGCCCGGCCATTTGTTTGTGGCATCCAGCCCCATTTTTGAACCCAGCCCGGAGACCGGCGAGGCAAAATCCAGGTAGTCAATCGGCGTATTTTCAACCAGCACCGTATCCCGCACAGGGTCCATACGGGTGGTAATCGCCCAGATCACATCATTCCAGTCGCGTGCGTTAACGTCATCATCGCAAACGATAACAAACTTCGTATACATAAACTGGCGCAAAAACGACCAGACGCCCATCATGACGCGTTTCGCATGACCAGCGTACTGCTTTTTCATCGTCACTACCGCCAGGCGGTAAGAACACCCTTCCGGCGGCAGATAAAAGTCGACGATTTCCGGAAACTGTTTTTGCAGAATAGGCACGAAGACTTCATTGAGCGCCACCCCTAATACCGCAGGCTCATCGGGCGGACGCCCGGTATAGGTGGAGTGATAGATGGCATCCTCACGCTGCGTAATATGCGTGACGGTAAAGACCGGAAAGTTATCCACTTCATTATAATAGCCCGTATGATCGCCATACGGTCCTTCCGGCGCCATCTCTCCCGGCTCAATGTAACCTTCAAGGATAATCTCGGCGCTGGCAGGCACTTCCAGATCGTTAGAAAGGCATTTAACCACTTCAGTTTTCGTGCCGCGCAGCAGGCCCGCAAAGGCATACTCCGACAGAGTATCGGGAACAGGAGTCACGGCGCCAAGTATCGTCGCCGGATCGGCGCCCAATGCGACGGAGACCGGGAAACGTTCACCCGGACGCGCGGCTAACCACTCCTGAAAATCCAGCGCGCCGCCTCGGTGAGACAGCCAGCGCATAATAAGCTTATTTTTACCTATCAACTGCTGACGATAAATGCCCAGGTTTTGCCGTTCTTTGTGCGGGCCACGCGTTACCGTCAGTCCCCAGGTAATCAGCGGCGCGGCGTCGTCCGGCCAACAGGTCATGACAGGAAGACGCGTTAAATCGACATCATCGCCAGACGCGATTTTCTGTTGGCAAGGCGCGCCGCGTAACCGTTTCGTCGGCATATTCAGCACTTGCTTAAACTGCGGCAGCTTGTCAAACAGATCGCGAAAGCCTTTCGGCGGCTCAGGTTCTTTAAGAAACGCTAATAATTTACCCACTTCCCGTAAGGCGGAAACATCATCCTGCCCCATGCCCATCGCCACGCGTTTTGGCGTGCCAAAAAGGTTGCACAGCACCGGCATGGCGTAACCTTTAGGATTTTCAAACAGCAACGCCGGTCCACCGGCACGCAGCGTGCGGTCAGCGATTTCCGTGATTTCCAGATGAGGATCCACAGGTAGCGTGATGCGTTTTAGTTCCCCCTGCAGCTCAAGTAGCGTCAGGAAGTCGCGTAAATCGTGATATTTCATGGCGTCCATTGTAGCCTCTTGGTAAGCGCATCATTATACGGCGTTCATCATCGGGATGCTGTATTTTTGTTAAATTAGCGTGAACTCTGGCAACCAACGCTAATCCAGATACGGCTTAAAGGATGAAGTGTATAATTAACTTCGCGCATGGCTTTTGCTATGCTTGCGCCCCGAACAAGCGGATAAGAGTCATTATGCAATCCTGGTATTTACTGTACTGCAAACGCGGGCAACTTCAGCGTGCTCAGGAACACCTCGAAAGACAAGCGGTAAGTTGCCTGACACCGATGATCACCCTGGAAAAAATGGTACGCGGAAAACGTACCTCCGTCAGCGAACCGCTCTTTCCTAATTATCTGTTCGTTGAATTTGATCCGGAAGTGATACATACCACTACAATCAACGCCACGCGCGGCGTCAGCCATTTTGTGCGCTTTGGCGCGCATCCTGCGATCGTGCCTTCCAGCGTTATTCATCAGCTTTCTATCTACAAGCCCGAAGGCGTTGTCGATCCTGAAACCCCCTATCCCGGCGATAGCGTCATCATCACGGAAGGCGCATTTGAAGGGCTGAAAGCGATTTTTACCGAACCGGATGGCGAAACGCGTTCGATGTTACTGCTTAATTTACTCAATAAAGAAGTGAAGCAGAGCGTAAAAAACACCGGTTTTCGCAAGATTTAGCTATCGTTCAGAATACGACCTCAAATAAGGTTCTGGCGTTGGCATCTGTCATCGCCGCTAACCATTGCGGATCTTCACCACGCCATAGCGCAATGCGCTCCAGGATGTGAGGCAGATACGCGGGCTCGTTGCGTCGTGACGTTGGTTTCGGCGTAAGATCGCGGGGCAACAGATACGGCGCGTCGGTTTCTATCAGTAGCTTTTCCGCTGGAATAAACGGTAAGAGTTCACGTAGCTCAAGCCCGCGTCGTTCGTCGCAAACCCACCCGGTAATACCGATATAGAGCCCTCTATCCACACAGGCCTGCATTTGCTGGCGTGAACCGGTAAAGCAGTGCAGTATTGCACCAGGAAGACTATCCAGCCAGGGATCAAGCAATGCCAGAAATCGCTCATGCGCGTCCCGGCAGTGCATAAAGATTGGCATCTGCAATTCGGCGGCAATTTGTAGCTGCGCCTGAAAGGCACGCTCCTGCTCCTGCGGCGTGGAAAAATTGCGATTGAAATCCAGCCCGCACTCACCGATAGCGACGACTTCCGGCTGGTTCGCCAGCGCAATAATGGCGTCTTCAGACGCGGGTGACCACTGACTGCTGTCATGGGGATGGACGCCAGCCGTCGACCAACAATGGGGGTAGCGCCGCGCCAGTTTTAACGCCTGCTGACTTTCATGGATGTTCGTTCCGGTCAGTAGCATACCTTTTACTCCCGCCGCAAACGCACGGGCGACCACATCATCACGATCTTTTGCAAACTGGCTACTGGTTAAATTAACGCCAATATCAAACATGCTTGCCCCCATATGACAACCGCCCTGGCGGGCGGTTGTGTTTAGTCTTCAGTGTGCTCGGCCTTTTCGGTTTCGGCCTCGTTATCTTCGTCGCGCGTCCGTCGCTTACCGACATAAAAGCGTGAGCAGAAAACGCCAATTTCAAACAGGCAGTACATCGGTATCGCCAGCAACGTTTGCGAGAAAACATCTGGCGGCGTAAGCAGCATTCCCACAATGAATGCCCCGACCAGGATATAAGGCCGTTTTTTACGCAAATCTTCTGGCGTGGTGATGCCCATCCAGCACAGCAACACAATCGCCACCGGCACTTCAAAGGCTACGCCAAAGGCCATAAAAAGCACCATGACAAAGCTAAGATAGCTGGCGATATCTGTCGAAACCTGTACCCCTTCCGGCGCCGTATGCGTCAGGAAACCAAAGGCCAAAGGGAATACGACAAAATAGGCGAAGGCCATACCAATGTAGAAAAGCAGCGAACTGGATACCAGCAGCGGTACGACCAGACGACGCTCATGTTTATACAGCGCCGGGGCGATAAAGGCCCAAACCTGGTACAAAATGACAGGCGCGGATAAGATCAAAGACACCATGAAGGTGAGTTTGATAGGCGTAAAAAACGGCGACGCCACATCCGTCGCAATCATTGTCGCCCCTTGCGGCATCTGTTTAATCAGCGGTGCGGCGACTAAATGATAAATATCATTGGCGAAATAAATTAACGCCAGAAAAATCAGAAGTACTGCGACGATGCAGTTTAGCAGGCGCTTACGCAACTCGATCAGATGCGTGATAAGCGGTTGAGTATCTTCTACAGCCATGTTTACGGTTTATCACTCGACGAGGGGGAAGATTCGACAACAGGCGCAGCGGATTTCTTCTCGGCGTCTATCGTGGCTACGGAAGCGGTTTCCGTCGACTCAGGCACGTTAGCTTTAACGGGCTCCGGCTTTTGTTCCGGCGCGCTCGCCTGTGTTTCAGCGGCGGCAGGGGTGACGCCCTCATGCTGCGTTTCGTTCCCTTTTACCACCGGATTATGGATGGTATGCGCTTCATCGCTCGCTTGTTCGGGATCGTTAGCGCTGTAGGTGCGTTTCATCGACTCCGCCGCCTGACGCAGTTCATCCATAGATGCTTTCAGTTCGGGAGTCAGATTTTCCAGGCTCGCCTTTTCGACTTTTTTCAGACTGTCCTGGAACTCCTGAAGTTTCAGTTCCTGAGTCAGTTCATTCTGAACCGTTGTCGCAAGGGATCGCAACGCGCGAATCCAGCCCGCTACCGTTTTTACCGCTACTGGCAATCGTTGCGGCCCCAACACAATGAGGCCGATAACGAACACTAACAGCAGTTCGCTAAAACCGATATCAAACACGGATTATACCTGCTCTTTATCTTGGCTTTTAGCGTCTTCCTTTTTCGCTTCGCCTTGCTTATCCGCGATAGATTTAGCGGTAAAATCAGCGTCCTGACTGGTTTTATCCTGTTTGGCATCATCATCGCTCATGGCCTTTTTAAAGCCTTTGATAGACGCGCCAAGATCGGAACCGATGGAACCGAGTTTTTTGGTGCCGAACAGCAGTACGACGATGACGGCAACAATCAACAACTGCCAAATACTGATACCACCCATACATGTTCCTCTGTGATAGATGATGAATTAATAGGGCCGCATTATACACATTATCCTTCGCGCTGCCTCTTTGTTAGCCGCTTTCGCCCGCCCTATTCACATACTTTTACATACGACCGGGACGACATTGACTTGCGGCCTGAGTATTGCCTCGAGTGATAATATGTACCTGCGTGACACAACCGGCGTTGAGCGATAAAAAATCTCAACGAGTTTTACGCCAGCCAACCAGCCAGACAACTACGCCGCCGACCATGAGCCAGCTAGGCATCAATCCCCATTCAGGGCGGTTGACGAGTAAGAATGACCCGCTCAGTAACAGCGTTGCGCCAATTCCCAATAAATAACGAGACTGACTTTGGCGCACATGGTTTACCTGTAACTCGCGCGCAATCTTATCAACACTGTGCTGTAAATATTTGCCCTGGCGCAAACTGTCGTACACCAGTTCAGGTATTTCTGGCATTTTTTCGACCCAGAACGGCGCTTTTTCTTTAAGAGCCCGCGTGAGAGCCGGAATACCCACCTGATCTTTGATCCAGGACTCAAGAAACGGCTTCGCCGTTTTCCACAAATCAAGCTGAGGATAAAGTTGCCGCCCAACCCCTTCAACATACAATAATGTTTTCTGCAACAACACCAGTTGCGGCTGGACTTCCATGTTAAATCGACGCGCTGTATTGAAAAGGTTTAACAACACATGACCAAACGAGATTTCCGCGAGCGGCTTTTCAAAGATAGGTTCACAGACGGTGCGGATGGCAAACTCAAAATCTTCAACGTTGGTATCTGGCGGAACCCAGCCTGAATCGACATGCAGTTCTGCCACCTTTCGGTAATCGCGATTAAAAAACGCGATAAAGTTTTCAGCCAGATAACGCTTATCTTCTTTGTTTAGCGACCCGACGATACCGCAGTCAATGCCGATATATTGCGGGTTTTCAGGGTGTTCATGGCTGACAAAAATATTTCCCGGATGCATGTCCGCATGGAAAAAGCTGTCGCGGAAAACCTGGGTGAAGAAAACTTTAACCCCGCGTTCCGCCAGCAGTTTCATGTTGGTGCCGTTCTTTTCCAGCGCCGCCACATCCGAAACAGGAATGCCGTATATCCGCTCCATCACCATCATGTTCTGGCTACAGTAATCGGAGTACACCTCCGGGATATACAGCATGGGACTATTTTCAAAATTGCGGCGTAACTGAATCGCGTTGGCCGATTCCCGCAGCAGATTCAGCTCATCGATCAGCGTTTTTTCATACTCACGCACCACTTCCGTCGGGCGCAGACGACGCCCATCCGGCAACAGGCGTGGTACCCAGCGAGCAAGGCGATAAATCAGTTTCAGGTCTGCCTGAATTACCGGCAAAATATCCGGGCGAATGACCTTAATAACCACTTCTTTACCGTTTGATTTCAATCGCGCGGTATGTACCTGGGCGATTGACGCCGACGCTAAAGGCTGGATATCAAAGTCGTCAAACCAGGCGTCGACAGGTAGCCCCCCCATCGCCTCTTCAATCTGGGCTTTCGCCAGCCGACCATCGAATGGCGCGACTTTATCCTGGAGCAAAGCGAGCTGATCGGCGATTTGCGGCGGGAACAGGTCACGGCGCGTGGAGAGCATCTGGCCAAATTTGATCCAGACCGGTCCCAGCTCTTGCAACGCCAGTCTTAATCGTTCACCCAGCAATTTATCTTTATGCCGGTTTGGCATCCAGAACAGCGAATAGCGCCATAATCGGAGTGGCAGTGTAAGACGCATTCGGGGGATGAGTTCATCAAGGCCGTAGCTTAAAAACGTGCGGATGATGAAATATAGGCGCCGTACTTCACCTGGCGTCATTTGGCCTCCAGTTTTTCCAGCCGTGTGGTCAGAGAATCTACGGCGCGCTCAACAGCCGCGGTTTCTTCGGCAAACCATGCGACTTCCAGCGGGCCAGGCGCCATACGCCACTCTTCAGTGATCGCTTCAGCGGCATAACGCTGCTGGCGTTGAAACCCGTGGCGCAGGAATTTAGCCCCGCCACGCACGGCCTTACCGATACTTTCCGCCGCAATATCACCCGTGTATGGCGCCAACAGCTCCGCAGGATCGAATTCGGCGAGATCGGCGAGCGCCACAAAATTTTGCACGACCTGAATATCGCCCTGCACTTCCAGTTCGCCGCTGCGAATAAGCGCGGCCAGCTGCTGACGATCGCGTAGTTTTGGCAAAACGCTAGCTTGAGTGATTACCGTACAGTCCGCTTCGCCTTCCCATGCCCCCAGCACATCAACCTGGCGTTCGCTGAATACCAGGACTAATGGCGTCGAAAATCCCTTTAGTTTCACACACAGTACTTTTCCCTGTAAGCGCGTTCTGGCTGATTTCAGCGCTGGCGAACGATACAGAAACGTATTGAGGAGACCTTCAATTCCTGCGGTCACTAAGGGTTTAAAAGGCATTCCACCCTCCTAGAATTTATAACCACGGTGCAATGCCACAACGCCCGCCGTCAGATTGTAATAATCCACGCTCTCAAATCCGGCGTCCTGCATCATGGCTTTTAAGGTATCCTGATCGGGATGCATACGGATGGATTCCGCGAGATACCGATAGCTATCCGCATCGTTTGCGACCATCGAGCCAATACGCGGTAAAATATGGAAAGAATAGGCGTCATACGCTTTACTCAGCGGCTCAATGATAGGCTTGGAAAATTCAAGCACCAGTAAACGTCCGCCGGGTTTCAACACACGGAACATTGACCGCAGCGCTTTTTCTTTTTCCGTTACATTGCGCAAACCAAACGAAATGGTAATGCAATCAAACGTATTATCAGGGAAAGGCAGAGCTTCGGCATTCGCCTGCACATACTCTACGTTGCCGATCACGCCGATATTACGCAGCTTCTCACGCCCCATTTTGAGCATAGAATCATTAATATCCGCCAGGATAACTTTGCCAGTTTCCCCGACCATACGTGAAAATTTCGCGGTAAGATCGCCCGTACCGCCCGCTAAATCGAGAACGGTTTGTCCACGACGCACGCCACTGCAATCAATGGTGAAGCGCTTCCACAAACGATGAATGCCAAATGACATTAAATCATTCATCACATCGTACTTTGACGCCACAGAATGAAAAACGTGGGCCACCATGTCAGCTTTCTGCTCTTTAGCGACGGTCTGAAAGCCAAAGTGCGTCGTTTCTTGTGAATCTTCCACCATCTCAGTGCCTGCTTATCGATAAAAATGTTCAAGAAGTGTAACAGATTGGGCCAATTTGCCCTACTCTGCGCCAGGACTAAACTACTCCGTATGGGTTAACTTAACTGCTGCTTCACCCGTTCATCATTGGGATAATGTTCATCCTGCCGCCCTTCAGGGATCGATCGTAAACGATATTCTTCATCTTGCGTAACGGCCTGTTCCGCTAAATCCGGATTAATCTCGCGTTTGATTTCCACGCCTAGCCCCCGGAAGGCCTCCGCCTGCGCCAAAACGTTGCCACGCCCCGACGCAAGTTTTTTCATCGCCTGGCGGTAGTTATCCTGCGCTTTATCCAGACTCTGACCGATCGCTGACATATCATCAACGAACAACCGCATTTTATCGTAGAGCTTACTGGCTCTGTCTGCGATGTGCTGCGCATTGCGGCTCTGGTGTTCATAGCGCCACAGGTTGGCGATTGTCCGTAACGCCACCAGCAGCGTCGTGGGGCTTACCAGCATAATGTTATTTTTCAGCGCCTCGGTTATCAGTTCGGGCTGTTTATCTAACGCCAGCAGGAAAGCGGGTTCTACGGGGATAAACATCAGAACATAGTCCAGCGAGCGGAGGCCGGGAAGCTGCTGGTAGTCTTTACGCCCCAGTAAGCGAATATGATTGCGCACCGAGGCGATGTGCTCTTGTAAAGCGGCCTCGCGCGTGTAGTCATCTTCAGCGTTAAAGTAACGCTCGTAGGCGACCAACGTCATTTTAGCGTCGATGACCACATCTTTGCCCTGCGGCAAGCGGACGATGACATCCGGCTGCATCCGCGAGCGCGCATCGTTCTCAATACTGACCTGGGTTTCGTATTCGTAGCCTTCACGCAGTCCGGATGCCTCCAGCACCCGCGCCAGCACAACTTCGCCCCAGTTTCCTTGCGCCTTATTGTCCCCTTTCAGGGCGCGCGTCAGGTTGATCGCTTCCTGCGCCATTTGCGCGTTAAGCTGCTGCAAATTACGAATTTCGTGCGCCAGCGTATGCCGCTCCTGCGCTTCTTTGCCAAAACTCTCCTGAACCTGGCGGCGAAAACCGTCCAGTTGCTCACGCAGCGGCGTCAGCAGGCTATTCAGGCTTTGTCGGTTTTGTTCGTCTACGCGACGATTACTGTGTTCAAAAATACGGTTCGCCAGATTTTCAAACTGCTCGCTTAAACGCTGTTCGCTGTTGATCATCTGACGGATTTTGTCTTCCGCGTGTTGTTGAGTCGCTTCCAGACGGGTCGTGACTTCACGCAGATCGGCTTCCAGAGAGGTATTGATACTGTGCAGGCTACGCAGTTCGTTATTAAGTAACTCGCATTCACTGCGCCAGTGCGCTTCTTGCGCTAATTGCTGCCGGGCCGCGCTAAGTTCGATATCCAGCTCACGCCGTTCTTCGATAAGATCGACGCGGATTTGATCGGCGTGCGCTTTCGTCGCCAGCCAGCCAATCACCGCCCCAGCCGCCAGCGCCACGACGGCGCTTATCATAAGAGTAATATTCACAACACCTCTCCTGGAACCACACTGTCCTGCACAAAATAGAATTGTGCTGTATAAACGTCCAGTTTAAAAGGGATTTCCTGCGAGGCGCCACGCAAAAAGAAAAGGCCGAACGCGTCGGCCTTTGCAAAAGAGAGGAGAATTACAGCAGACGACGGGCCGCTTCCACGACGATTTTCACCGCGTGGCTTTCAGTTTGTTTCATCGTTTCCGCATTCGGAATCTCTTGTTGGGTACGGTTGACGATAACGCCCGCCACCATACCTGCGCGTAAACCCTGGCTTGCGCACATGGTTAACAGCGTAGCGGATTCCATTTCGTAGTTCATCACGCCCATCGCCTGCCACTCTTCCATAGAGCCTTTGAAGCGACGAACAACGCGGCCAGAATAGGTGTCGTAACGTTCCTGACCCGGATAGAAAGTGTCGGAAGAGGCGGTTACGCCAACGTGAGTCGTGGCGCCAATCGATTTCGCGGCTTCAACCAGCGCAGTGGTGCAGGCAAAGTCGGCAACCGCCGGGAATTCCATCGGCGCAAAATGCAGGCTCGCCCCATCCAGACGTACGGATGCGGTCGTTACCAGAACGTCGCCGACGTTAATGTGCGGCTGAATAGCCCCCGTGGTGCCGATACGCAAGAAGGTACGAATACCCAGTTGCGCCAGTTCTTCCACGGCAATAGAGGTAGACGGGCCGCCGATACCGGTAGAGCAAACGATAACTGCTTTGCCATCCAGCTCAGCGCGCCAGGAGGTGAATTCGCGGTGAGATGCCAGCTTAACCGGCTTATCCATCAGCGCGGCGATCTTTTCCACACGCTCAGGATCGCCAGGGACGATGGCGAGCTGGGCCCCTTGTAAATCGTTTTTGGTGAGGCCGAGATGAAAAACATCAGACTTGGACATATAAAACTCCTCTGTGAATCGGGTTTGTCAGAAGAAGCAAAGAGACACTTTACCTAAGGCATAAAGATATTTTCGTGACAGCCATCACTATGACGTAAAACAATTGCACTCGCTTACCATTAAAAAGTGATGTTCATCACAATAAATAATCAATATCGCCAGGCATTGCACAAAAGATAGCCGCTTTAAGGCAATGTGGTTTGTTACACACTGTCTATAGTTAAGATTGCGCTATTTTTTAAGGGTACGGAGAATACCATGACAACGACACATCCATCCGGCTTTGCACCTGCAGCTTCCCCACTTGCCCCTACGATGATTCATACGCCTGATGGGGCCATTAGCGCGGGGATAACGTCGATCCCCTCTCAGGGCGACGATATGCCAGCCTATTACGCCAGACCAAAAGCGAGCGACGGCGCGCTGCCTGTGGTCATTGTGGTACAGGAAATTTTTGGCGTACATGAACACATTCGCGATATTTGCCGACGACTGGCGCTGGAAGGCTATCTCGCTATCGCGCCAGAACTCTATTTCCGCGAAGGCGACCCCAATGATTTCGCCGATATACCCACATTATTGAGCGGGCTGGTGGCTAAAGTACCGGATTCGCAAGTCCTTGCCGACCTGGATCACGTCGCCAGTTGGGCTTCGCGCAACGGCGGGGATGCGCATAGGCTGATGATCACCGGTTTTTGTTGGGGAGGCCGAATTACCTGGCTGTACGCCGCGCACAACCCTCAGTTAAAAGCGGCGGTAGCGTGGTACGGCAAGCTGGTGGGCGACACGTCACTCAATTCGCCGAAGCATCCCGTTGACATCGCCACCGATCTTAACGCGCCGGTACTGGGTTTATACGGCGGGCAGGATACCAGTATTCCACAGGAGAGCGTGGAAACCATGCGTCAGGCGCTACGCGCCGCTAATGCGAAGGCGGAAATCGTGGTCTATCCCGATGCAGGGCACGCGTTTAATGCCGATTATCGTCCGGGCTACCACGAAGCCTCAGCGAAAGACGGCTGGCAAAGAATGCTGGAATGGTTCGCGCAGTACGGTGGGAAAAAAGGCTAACCACAGCGCATTACGATGTTTGTTGGGCCTACGAGACCGGAGTCGGTGTAGGCTCAACAAATCGTCATCGCCACGTTAGCTATGCTTTACCACAGCATTTTTTATATTTTTTGCCTCTGCCGCAGGGACAGAGATGGTTACGACTGACGGCTCCTGTGTCTTTACGCGCGTCCTGCGCCAGCCAGCGCATGATCGATGCCATCGGATAGCCTTGCGCCAGCAGCTCCCGCCAGACATTCATATACGGCGTAACGTGCTGGAAAAAATGTTTATAGCCCGCACACAAGTAATTATGCGCAGGATGACCGGACGGCGAGACGGCAAAGCGATGCTTCGGACAGCCGCCATGACACGCAAAGCGGTAGTCACAGCGACGACAATCGGCGGTCAGGGTCTCCCGCTTGGCCTCGCCAAACGCAATAGCCCGCTCGCTATTATTTAAGGTTTTGATGCTGTGCTGGTGGATATTCCCCAGCAGATGCTCCGGGTAGACAAAGTGGTCACAGTTGTAGAGATCGCCGTTCGACTCCAACGCGAAGGCATGTCCACAAGTCTCGGAATGTACACACAGTACCGGCTGCTGCGCCGTCCAGGCGGCTAACGCCACGTCAAACATCTGCACATAGACGCGGTCTACGTCGCGACGAACCCAGATATCAAAGATCTGGTTGAGAAATTCGCCATATTGCCACGACGGTACCGTCCATGGCGCCAGCTTTGCCGCGCTTTCGCCGGGCATCACCAGATTAAGTACCGATGAGTTATCGGTGCTCATTCGCTCCACCAGCGGGATAAACTGAATAAAACGCGATCCCGCCGCCAGAAGAAATTCGTAGACGTCTGCTGCATGACCGACGTTATGTTTTCCCACGACGGTTAAGGTATTAAAGTCGACATGGTGCGCTTTAAGCCGCGCCATTGCTGCGACGACCTGTTCATGAGTTCCTTTTCCAGCGCGATTAAGCCGATAGTGGTTGTGTAACGACGCCGGGCCGTCGATAGAGAGACCGATGAGAAAATGCTGTTCAGCGAAAAAGCGCGCCCACTCGTCATTCACCAGGATGCCGTTCGTCTGCAACGCATGAGTGATTTTTCGCCCATCGCCGTACTTTTCACATAATGCGACAACCCGGCGGAAAAACGGTAGCCCCATCATGGTCGGTTCGCCGCCCTGCCAGGCAAAGTCAATGCGGTCGCCACTCTGCGCGGCAATATGCTGGCGTATAAATTGTTCCAGCGTCTCGTCCGACATCCGCCAGTTTTTATTGCGTTCCGGGTACAGCGCCTCTTTTTCAAGATAGAAGCAATATGTGCAATCAATATTGCAGATCGCGCCGCCGGGTTTGGCCATTACGTGACAACCTGCTACCGCCATGTCAGACATCTCCGTTAAAAAATAAGGTTCACCAGCGCCATGAGACAATGCGACGTTTATCGTCGCCAGGGAACATAACAGAATGGAAAACCTCGTTTTGTGCTATGAGAGCGCTGGGCGATCATGACAGGAAAAACGATCTGCGAGGCAATAAAATCCGCCGCGCTGCTTCCGGGGACGCTATCCGCCTGGTTGTCATTCATACGGAGAACCTTTTTATTATCAAGATCGCCAAATAGCCAGATCCTGAAAAAGACAGCGCGGAAAA
This sequence comes from Salmonella sp. GDC200615, assembly GCF_050574145.1. Classification (NCBI taxonomy): domain Bacteria; kingdom Pseudomonadati; phylum Pseudomonadota; class Gammaproteobacteria; order Enterobacterales; family Enterobacteriaceae; genus Salmonella; species Salmonella sp. GDC200615. The sequence goes on from NZ_CP192247.1 coordinate 4,376,817, forward strand.
TAAGAAAAAGGGAAATGAGAAAAAAGAGGAGATAGAGGCGCTGTTAATCAGGTCAGGCACGGGCGCTACCCGTCAAAGGGTAGCGCCGCATTGCTGCCGGATAAACGCAGCGGCCAGGATGGGTTATTTCGCCTGACGCAGATTGTGCGCCGCTTTGACCATGTTCGCTAACGCCGCGCGGGTTTCAGGCCAACCGCGAGTTTTCAGACCGCAGTCCGGATTCACCCACAGGCGTTGTGCCGGTATACGCTGTGCCGCCTTCTTCAGCAGGGCTTCAATCCACTCGACGCTCGGCACGTTCGGCGAGTGAATATCGTACACGCCCGGCCCGATTTCGTTCGGGTAGTCGAACGCTTCGAACGACTCCAGCAACTCCATATCCGAGCGGGAGGTCTCAATGGTGATCACATCCGCATCCAGCGCGGCGATCGAATCCATAATGTCGTTGAACTCGCAGTAACACATGTGGGTGTGGATCTGGGTTTCATCCTTCGCCACCGCCGCGTTGATGCGGAAGGCTTCCACACCCCATTCCAGATAGGCGTCCCAGTCGCTGCGACGCAGCGGTAAACCTTCACGCAGCGCCGGTTCGTCAATCTGAATAATCCCGATCCCCGCCGCCTCCAGATCCGCGACTTCATCACGCAGCGCCAGCGCAATCTGTTTCGCAATCGTTTCGCGGGTCACGTCTTCGCGGGGGAATGACCAGCAAAGAATAGTCACCGGGCCGGTCAACATCCCTTTTACCGGCTTGTCGGTCAGCGACTGGGCATATTTCGCCCACTCCACGGTAATCGGTGCCGGACGGCTGATATCGCCAATCACTACCGGCGGTTTCACACAGCGGGAGCCATAGCTTTGCACCCAACCATCCTGGGTAAAGACGAAGCCGTCCAGATGCTCGCCGAAGTATTCCACCATGTCGTTTCGCTCGGCTTCGCCGTGTACCAGCACATCCAGCCCTAAACGCTCCTGCTCGATGATAGCCTGTTTGATATGTTCGGCGATGCCGGTGCGGTAGTTGTTCGCGTCGAGGTTGCCCTTTTTGAAGTCCAGACGCAGACCGCGAATTTCCGTGGTTTGCGGGAACGAACCGATAGTCGTCGTCGGCCAGGCGGGAAGTTTAAAGCGGGCGCGTTGCGCTTCAGCGCGCACCTCATACGGATTCTCACGCTGGCTGGCCTGCGCGGTGATCGCCGCCAAGCGTTTTTCTACCGCGGCATTATGTACGCGGCGGGAGTGACGACGAGCCTGAATCGGTGCGCTCCATTCCTCAAGTGCCGCCGTTTCGCCGCTGTTCAGCGCATCGCGCAGCAACGCCAGTTCACCGCATTTTTGCAGCGCAAAGGCAAACCAGCTTTTAACTTCCGTATCCAAACGCGTTTCGACGCTGAGATCGATCGGGCTGTGCAGCAAAGAGCAGGAGGATGCTACCCACAGCGCGCGTTTGCCCACAATGGCGTTAATCTGCGCGTATTTTTCGGTCAAATCGGCGCGCCAGACATTACGCCCGTTAATCAAGCCTGCGGAGAGCAGCCAGTCGACCGGCAGACGTTGATGCAGTTCCGCTACATCATCTTTGCCATGAATGAGGTCAACATGTAACCCCTGTACCGGTAGCGCGATAATAGTGTCCAGGTTTGGCGTCACGCCTTCAAAATAGGTCGTCAGCAACAGCTTCACCTGGCCGGCGAGCGCGTCGTAAGCCGGTTTGAAGGCATCCAGCCACGCCTGCGGCAGTTCCAGCACCAGTGCTGGCTCATCAATTTGGACCCACTCAACACCACGCTTCGCCAGCTCAGCCAGCACGTGCTGATACACCGGCAAAATGTCTTTCAGCAACGTCAGGCGGTCAAACGGCTCGCCTTTCACTTTACCCAGCCACAGATACGTGACAGGCCCCAGCAGTACGGGTTTGATCTTATGCCCCAGCGCCAGCGCTTCGTCCACTTCCTCCAGCAACTGTGTCCAGGTAAGCCTGAACTGCTGGCCTTTGCTGAACTCCGGTACTATGTAGTGATAGTTAGTATTAAACCATTTGGTCATTTCCGCTGCCGCCGCCGGTTCGCCGGTTGGCGCGCGACCGCGGCCAATGCGGAACAGAGTGTCGATGTCCACGGAACCGTCGTTGTTCTGATGACGAGCCGGCACATTGCCTAACAGCAGGCTGGTGGTCAGAACATGGTCGTACCAGGCAAAGTCGCCTACCGGTAACAGGTCAATACCCGCTTGTTTCTGCTGCTCCCAGTGACGCGCGCGCAGTTCGCGGCCTACCGCCAGTAACGCTTCACGCGTTGAGTTCCCCGCCCAGTAGCTCTCTTGCGCTTTTTTCAGCTCGCGACGCAGGCCAACGCGAGGAAAACCGAGGGTATGAGTCAATATTGTCATTTTACTTCCTCTCTTATTTTATTGAATCTGAAAGTAAAACTCTAAATAGTTCGGCTTGCAGGAAGGCGGCGACACAGCGCATCCCCAGGAGCTTACTGAAGTAAGTGACTGGGGTAAGCAAGGAAGCCAACGCATCTGCAAGTCGAAATATGACGAGTTTTAGACGTCTGGATGTTTACACATCCATAATGTAAAGGTACTGTATATTCCTCAAGCGCAATTTGTTCATGGCGAAGTGAAGGACTTTCATGATCGAAATTAAACATCTGAAAACACTCCAGGCATTGCGGAATAGTGGATCGCTGGCTGCCGCGGCGGCGGTGCTGCACCAGACCCAATCCGCTCTGTCTCATCAGTTCAGCGATCTGGAACAACGCCTTGGCTTCCGCCTGTTCGTGCGTAAAAGCCAGCCGCTGCGCTTTACGCCGCAGGGGGAAGTTCTGCTGCAACTGGCAAACCAGGTGCTGCCGCAAATCAGCCGTGCGCTGCAGGCGTGCAACGAACCGCAGCAAACTCGTCTGCGCATCGCTATTGAATGTCATAGCTGTATTCAGTGGCTGACCCCGGCGCTGGAAAACTTCCGTGCAAGCTGGCCGCAGGTAGAAATGGATTTCACATCCGGCGTCACTTTTGATCCGCAACCGGCCTTGCAACAAGGCGAGCTGGATTTGGTGATGACGTCGGATATTTTGCCGCGCAGCGGGCTGCATTATTCGCCGATGTTTGATTTTGAAGTCCGACTGGTGCTGGCGCCCGACCATCCGCTGGCCAGCAAAACGCAGATTACGCCGGAAGATTTAGCCAGCGAAACGCTGTTGATTTACCCGGTGCAGCGCAGCCGACTGGATGTCTGGCGACATTTCCTGCAACCGGCGGGTACCAGTCCGCTGCTGAAAAGCGTGGATAATACGCTACTGCTGATTCAGATGGTGGCGGCCAGAATGGGCATTGCCGCCCTGCCGCACTGGGTGGTGGAAAGCGTTGAGCGCCAGGGTCTGGTGGTGACCAAAACCCTGGGCGATGGTCTGTGGAGCCGCCTGTATGCCGCCGTGCGCGACGGCGACCAGCGTCAGGCGGTGACCGAGGCGTTTATTCGCTCGACGCGGGATCACGCCTGCGATCATCTGCCGTTTGTGCGGAGCGCGGAGCGACCCATTTTCGATGCACCCACAGCGAAGCCAGGATCACAGCCGCGCCTGTAATAAAGCTTGGCCAGTGGGGCTGCTGATGCCAGATGGCAAGATTAACCAGTAGTCCTGCGGGAACATGCATATTATTCATGATACCCAGCGTCCCGGCATCTACCTGGGTAGCGCCATAGTTCCACATAAAGTAGCCAATGCCGGACGCCACCACGCCGAGAAACACCAGAATGCTCCATTGCAGCGTGGTTTCCGGCAGCTTTTGCGCGTTCCCCAACAGCGACCACGCCACCGCCGCCACCAAAAACGCCCCCAGATAGAACCATGCAAAGGCGTTGTGCTGCGGCATGGGACGGGTCTCCATCAGACGTTTATACCCCACCATTCCGATAGCGAAACTGATATTAGAAAGCTGCACCAGGAGCAAACCGACCCAAAAATGGTCGGTCACGCGATCGTAGCGAATAATCCCGGCGCCAATCACCGCCAGCAACGCGCTAAATGCATAGCCCCAGCGCAAACGACGCTGACTCATCACATCGTAAATCAGCGTGATATAGAGCGGCGTCAGAACGGTAAACAGCAGCAGTTCGGATACGGTCAGGTAGAGGTAAGCATGGAAGCTCAACATATACATGATGCCAAGCTGCATCGCCCCCACCAGCATATACAGGCTGATGGTTTTTAGGTTGTGCCCGCGAGAACGCAAAAACGGCAGAAAAACGAGCGCCGCCAGCCCAACGCGTATCAGCACCGCGAAATAGCTATCGACATGCCCGGCAAGATACTCGCCAAATAGACTAAAGGAGAAAGCCCACAGGATAGTGGTAATGATGAGTAGCGCCACAATGGATGTCTCTTAAAACAGGGAACACCCATTGTAGCGGAGAGTGAAGTTGACAACTGGTCAACTAACAAACAATCACATCAGCGTAAGAAAAGATCGCGCAGGTAATGCGGCACGGCGTTATCCGCGTTGATGCCGATCACCTCAAGTTCGGGATACAGGTCTTTCAGACGCTGGTGCGCATTGCCCATGATGCAGCCTTTGCCCGCCATCGTGAGCATTTCAGCGTCGTTCATTCCGTCGCCAAAGGCGATACACTCTTTCAGGCTGTACCCCATCGCCTGAGCGACCGCTTCCAGCGCATGACCTTTCGACACTCCGCCCGCCATCACTTCCAGACAGGTTAGCGTAGAGAAGCTCACGTTTACCCGATCGCCCCAGCGCGCGTTAATCGCCTGCTCCAGCGGCAACAACTTTTCATGAGTGTCGCTGGTGAAAAACACTTTGCTGACGCCCTCCGGCTCCAGCAGCGCAGGCTCAAACAGCGAGTAGTTAAATACCGCCTCTTTGAAAAAACGCATTTCATCGGGGCGATGACGATTCATAAACCATTCGTCGTCGCGATAAACGTTAGTCACGATGTCCGGGTTCTCATTCACCACCCCGAACAGGTCGCTGGCAATGTCGCTGTCCAGATTATGCGTAAAAACCAAATTCCCGTCGGTATCGTGCACTCGCGCGCCGTTGGAGGTGATCATGTAAGACTTGATTTCAAGATTATCGCGGATTTGCCCTACATCGACATGATGACGACCAGTGGCAAAGACAAAATGGATGCCGCGTGCGGTCAACAGCTTCAGAGTCTCTTTGGCATAAGGGGACAACGTATGGTCGGGGGAGAGCAGCGTGCCATCTAAATCAGACGCAACAACCTGATACATAATAAAATTTAACCTCTAAGCAAAGCGATTTCCGCTGGATAAATTAGGCTTGTTGAAAAATTCAACAATGGCGTTAAGCGCGACTGAGCGCATGGCGTCCTTTTCAAAAAGGATCTCATGGTACGCGCCTTTGATAACCAGCGGTTTTCCCCCTTCACAAGGGTATCCCGCCGCGGCGCGAATTTCACAAAAACGATCGTGGGTGCGGTTATCCACTACCCGCTCTTCTTCCGCCTGAATCAGTAGCGTAGGCGTCGTGTCATCGCTCGCCCCAGCCAGAACCTGCTCACCCGCCAGAATGCCTTCGCGTACCCAATGCCAGGTGGGGCCGCCAACGCGCAGCTGCGGCTCGTCGGCATAAAATCGTAAGTTGCGCTGATAACGCTGGCGGCTGTGGGTCAGCGCATTCATCCCAAACGGCAACGCCCGCCACTGACCGGTACCAATAGCGTAATCTTCACGGATACGCTGGTGCCCCTCGGCCCAGTCGAGAATATGGCGCACCATAAAGGAAGGCAAGCGTATCACAATACCAAACATCGGCGCGGTGAGCGCAATAGCGTCGCACCGCACACGATGGCGTTGCAGGAACAGGGTGGCTATCGCGCCCCCCATTGAGTGCGCCAGGATATAACGCTTACGCCACGGCCCCAGCTCAATTTCCTGCTGCCAGAACGCCGCTAAGTCCTCAACATAATCGTTAAAATGATCAACGTGGCCCCGATGCGGGTCCGATAACATCCGCCCGGAGCGCCCTTGACCACGGTGGTCGATGATGAAGATATCAAAACCGAGATGAAAAAGGTCATACGCCAGTTCAGCGTATTTTACATAACTCTCAATGCGGCCAGGACAAATGACGATCGTCCGATCGTTAGAATCATTCCGAAAACGGACAAAGCGCACCGGAATGTTACCCACGCCGATAAACTCCGCCTCTTCCCGCTGACGCCAGAAGTCGGTCAGCGGCCCCATAGCAAAAGCGGCAAACGCATTTTCTCTTGTTTCCCAGTCATTTTGCTGCTGAAACATCGGGTTTTCGGCCTCGTTTACCAGGTAAAATCGTTTTTTGCGTCGTGCCTGACACAACACAGCGGCAGTAGCGTATTGTGGCACAAAAACAGACAACCAGGGAGTTTCGCATGACCTTTGAATGGTGGTTCGCCTATCTACTGACCTCAACTCTGCTGAGTCTTTCTCCGGGTTCAGGCGCCATCAATACCATGACGACGTCTATCAACCATGGATATCGTGGCGCAGTGGCTTCTATCGCCGGACTCCAGACCGGGCTGGGGATACATATCGTACTGGTGGGCGTCGGACTGGGTACGCTCTTTTCGCGCTCGCTCCTCGCTTTTGAAATTCTGAAATGGGCTGGCGCGGCTTATCTTATCTGGCTGGGTATCCAGCAATGGCGCGCCGCAGGCGCTATCGATCTGCATACCCTCGCCCAGACGCAATCGCGGGGTCGGCTGTTCAAACGGGCGATATTTGTCAATCTAACCAATCCCAAAAGTATTGTCTTTCTTGCCGCCCTGTTTCCGCAATTCATCATGCCGCAGCAACCGCAACTGGCGCAGTACCTCATTCTCGGCGTCACCACGATTGTGGTGGATATGGTTGTGATGACCGGTTACGCCACACTGGCGCAGCGCATTGCCGCCTGGATTAAAGGACCAAAGCAGATGAAGGCGCTGAATAAAGCGTTTGGTTCGTTGTTTATGCTGGTAGGCGCGCTCCTGGCGTCGGCAAGACACGCGTGATAGTCGTGCCGGATGATGTTTATCCGGCCCGGAGGTAAATTAGCGCGAAATAATCAGGTGAATACCAAAGCCCGCAAACAGAGCGCCGGCAAAGCCATCAATCCATTTCGCCAGACGCTGATAGCCACGGCGCATTTTCGGCAGCGCGAACAGGCTGGCGACTACGGTAAACCAGGCCAGCGTTTCCAGGGTGATTAACGCGAAAATACCCCAGCGCGCCGCAGCGCCGACGTTATCGCCGACAAAAAGTGAAAAAACGGAACCAAAATAGATAATCGCTTTAGGATTCGACAGATTGGTCAGCAGCCCTTTGAGAAAGCTGCGCCCGCTCTGCGCCAGTTCAATGTGCGGAGAAGACGCCGCCGCATCCTGTTTTTTCAGCGCGCCGCGCAGCATCTGATAGCCCATCCAGCACAGGTACAGGCCGCCGCCTACCATAATGATCGTATGCAGCCAGGCCATTTTTTCGATGATGAGATGCAGGCCAAGCAGCGCCACGCCCGCCCATACCATCACGCCGCAGGTGATGCCCAGTACGCCCATCATCGCTTCTTTACGCGAACGGCTGACAGCAGTTTGAGACACGAAGAAAAAGTCGGGGCCGGGGCTCATTAGCGCAACGATGTGCACCATTGCCACGGTGAAAAATAGCATCATCATAAAAATGGCTCGCGGGGAAATAGTTCAGTGAGTCACCATCCTGGCACTTTTTTGCCGGGCTGACTACTCTTCGTCATCACCATCGACATGCGCGCGGATGAGCGCCATAAATTCTTTCCCGAAGCGCTCCAGTTTGCGCATCCCAACCCCGTTAACGCTTAACATCTCGCTGGCGGAAACCGGCATCTGTTCCGCCATTTCTATCAACGTGGCGTCGTTAAAGACCACATACGGCGGGATATTCTCTTCATCAGCGATAGCTTTACGCAGCTTGCGCAACTTAGCGAACAATTTGCGATCGTAATTACCGCCGAACGATTTCTGCATCACGCGGGGTTTGAGGGCGACGATGCGCGGCACCGCAAGCTTTAGCGGAACGTCTCCACGGAGTACCGGACGCGCGGCATCCGTCAACTGTAATGCGGAGTGCTGCGCAATATTTTGCATTACCAGCCCCAGATGAATGAGCTGGCGAATCACGCTCACCCAGTGCTCATGGCTCTTTTCGCGTCCCATGCCATAAACCTTGAGTTTGTCATAACCGAAATCGCGGATGCGTTGGTTATTCGCGCCGCGGATCACCTCGACAACGTAGCCCATGCCAAAACGCTGGTTAACCCGACCAATGGTAGAAAGCGCAATCTGGGCATCGTTTAAGCCATCATATTGTTTGGGCGGATCGAGACAGATATCGCAGTTGCCGCACGGTTCTTGTCGGCCTTCGCCAAAGTAATTAAGCAATACCAGGCGGCGGCAGGTTTGCGCTTCAGCAAAAGCGCCCATCGCATTCAGTTTATGCCGTTCAATATCCTGAAGCTGTCCGGCTGGTTTCTCTTCCAGACAACGACGTAGCCAGGCCATGTCAGCCGGATCGTAAAATAGCATGGCTTCCGCAGGCAGTCCGTCGCGCCCGGCGCGGCCCGTTTCCTGATAGTAGGATTCAATATTACGCGGGATATCGAAATGCACGACGAAACGTACGTTAGGTTTGTTTATGCCCATTCCAAAAGCGACGGTCGCCACCACGATTTGCAGATCGTCGCGCTGAAATTTTTCCTGCACATCGGCGCGAATAGCGTTTTCCAGCCCCGCATGATAGGCCGCCGCGCTAATGCCGCGACTTTGCAAGCGCGCGGCGGTATCTTCCACTTTCGCCCGACTGTTGCAGTAGATGATACCCGATTTGCCGCGTTGCTCCTGAACATAGCGCATTAGCTGGTCGAGCGGCTTAAACTTCTCCATCAGCATGTAGCGGATATTCGGTCGGTCAAAGCTACTGATCTGGATTAACGGATCGTTAAGCCCAAGCAGACGAATAATATCCAGGCGCGTGGTGTCGTCGGCGGTGGCGGTCAATGCCATAAACGGCAAAGCGGGAAAACGCTGGCGAAGCTGACCGAGCGCCGCATATTCCGGACGGAAATCATGTCCCCATTGCGAGATACAGTGCGCTTCATCCACCGCCAGCAATACCGGATTCCAGTGCGCCAGATGATCAAGAAAGTTGTCCAGCATCAGGCGTTCCGGCGCAATATACAGCAGACGAATCTGTCCGGTACGGCACCCCGCCATCACCTCAAGCTGCTGCTCGCGGCTTTGAGTGGAGTTCAGGCACGCCGCCGCCACCCCGTTCGCCAGTAGCTGATCGACCTGGTCTTTCATCAACGAGATCAGGGGCGAAACGACGACGGTCAACCCGTCCAGCAACAACGCGGGGATTTGATAGCACAGAGATTTGCCGCCGCCGGTGGGCATGACGACCAGACAGTCGCGACCGGAGAGCGCAGTATCAATAATCGCTTCCTGGCCCGGGCGAAACTGTTGGTAGCCAAAGGTTTCCTGCAAAACCTGTTTGGCCCCTGATTCCAGATTCAACACTTCCGCCTGCGCCACATTAACCCCGTTCACCATAAATCAAAACAGGCGCTATTTTCAGCGCCTGCGAGAGAAACTGCAATGTTTAAAACACAATCCAATCAGAAGATATCGTTAAGCATCACGCCGACGCCGACACGTGTCTGATTAAAATTATAGTCGATCAGCGATTCGCCATAGCCGCTGTACACCTGGGTATAAAGCCGGACATGTTTGGTGACCGGATAGCTTAATCCAACTTCCGCGCCGCCGTAGCCTGTATTCCAGTTGTACTGGCCTTTGGCGCTTAATACCGCCTCGCCCAGGTGATAACCGATTTTAAGCTGGTAATAACCCATATATTTGGTGATGTCCGGATTATCGTCGGTACTGCCAATCACGTACCACGGTTTGACCTCTACCAGCCAGTTACCGTTTTCGGCCATCAGACGGGTATACAGACGGTTCCAGCTACGCGAGGTGGGGTCCGAACGTCCGTTAGAGTCATGGTTGTAGCCCATCTCTACGTCGCGCAGCGTCCAGCCGGCAAAGCGATAATCGGTAGCAAAACCAAGAAAAAGCTGCGGTTCGTAGTTGGTTTCGCGAAACGGCGAAGACTCTTTACTGTTGGAAAGCTGCCACCAGGATTTCTGCGTATAGGAAGCGCCCAGTACCGAGTTCGGCCCCAGTATTCCGCGCCACAGCGGAAACGCCAAGCTCAACTGAAATTTCACTTCATCTTTACGTGCGTTTTCAGACCAGTTGTAGGTACTTATGGCCTCTTTGTTCAGATCGCTGGTGTTCGTGTAGATCAAGTAGTTCGTGTCATAAGGGTAAAGCGTAAAAGGGTTATCATGCTCCTGTAGCATGTTAGCGATGATACTTCCCCGTACTGCAGGCGCATCATGAACCTCTTTTATCGTAGCTTCTTGTGCATATGCCGCTAATGGCAGTAGCGTGGCTGGCAACAACCCTCTCAAAATCGCCCGCATTCTTGACGTTCTCCTGACGAAGTATTTTCAGCTTGAATCATTCTCTGCCAACCATTTTTACATATTTACACACATAGCCGTTAGTTATCCCTTCTTAAAGTAGAGAACAACAATTAAGAAGCATAATATCAACATTTCATTAACCAATGGAGTGTCAGGAATCTATGTCCGCTGTACTTACCGCTGAACAAGCTCTGAAATTAGTGGGTGAAATGTTTGTCTACCACATGCCGTTTAATCGGGCGTTAGGGCTGGAGCTGGAACGCTATGAAAAAGCGTTCGCCCAACTGGCCTTCAACAACCAGCCGATGATGGTCGGCAACTGGGCGCAAAGCATTTTACACGGCGGCGTGATCGCCTCTGCGCTGGATGTCGCCGCCGGACTGGTATGCGTCGGCAGCACGCTAACTCGCCACGAAACCATCAGCGAAGATGAACTACGCCAGCGCCTGTCGCGGATGGGAACGATTGACCTGCGCGTTGACTACCTGCGTCCGGGCAGAGGCAACCGCTTTACGGCCACCAGTAGCCTGCTGCGCGCAGGGAATAAAGTGGCCGTCGCCCGCGTGGAATTACACAATGAAGATCAGCTGTACATCGCCAGCGCCACCGCTACTTATATGGTGGGATAAAAGCAGGTAAACTGTTGTTACAATTCAGATACGAGTTTTCCGGATGGACGCAAAACAAACACGGCAGGGCGTATTACTCGCTCTTGCCGCCTATTTTATTTGGGGGATCGCCCCCGCGTATTTCAAGCTGATCTATTACGTTCCCGCAGATGAGATCCTGACGCACCGCGTGATTTGGTCATTTTTCTTTATGGTGGCGCTGCTTAGCGTCAGCCGGCAGTGGCGACAGGTTAAGCGCTTACTGAAAACGCCAAAGAAGATTTTCCTGCTGGCCCTGTCCGCCGTACTGGTCGGCGGTAACTGGCTATTATTCATTTGGGCGGTAAATAATCACCATATGCTGGAGGCCAGCCTGGGTTATTTCATTAATCCACTGGTTAACATCTTGCTGGGGATGATTTTTCTTGGCGAACGCTTCCGTCGAATGCAGTGGCTGGCGGTGATTCTGGCGGTGTGCGGCGTGCTGGTGCAACTCTGGACGTTTGGTTCACTGCCGATTATCGCGCTGGGGCTGGCGTTTAGTTTTGCGTTTTACGGCCTGGTGCGTAAGAAGATCGCCGTTGAAGCGCAGACGGGTATGCTGGTCGAAACGCTATGGCTGTTGCCGGTCGCGGCAATTTATCTGTTTGGCATCGCCGATAGCCCTACCAGCCATATGGGACAAAACGCACTATCGTTGAACTTGCTGTTAATGGCGGCGGGTGTGGTCACTACGATTCCGCTGCTGTGCTTCACCGGAGCGGCTACGCGTCTGCGTCTTTCTACACTGGGCTTTTTCCAGTATATCGGCCCAACGCTGATGTTTTTACTGGCGGTGACGTTTTATGGCGAAGTGCCGGGCGCGGATAAGATGGTGACATTTGCGTTTATCTGGGTCGCGCTGGCGATTTTCGTGATGGATGCGATTTATACGCAGCGGCGTAAGCATTAAATAATAAAATGGCAGCTATTATCTGGCTGCCATTTTATGTTATTTCTTCTTAGTAAATAGCAATACAATAAATAATATAATATTTGTTACTGGAAACACGCCCAACACACCAATAAACTTATTCCAACCAACAAACGTTAAATAGCGGGCATGAATCTGGCAAAAGCCGAATCCCAACGCTATTCCAATCCCCCTCAAATTTAATGAAGTACAAATCGACAGTACACCGAGCAGGACAATAGCAATCACCCACCATCCAATCCAAGCTTTAATGAATTCGGCTTTAGAAAAAGGGTCTTTACCAAAATAAATTTGCCAGAAATTTTTCTTTTGCATTTTATGAAATCCATTCATTGAAATTGTTAATTACCAGATAATATATTTAATTATTATCGATTGCTGTACAGCGTAATTATCATGACATTAATTACCATTGCTGTCATTAGAAAATTCAGTGTAATATATTTACATGTGAGATCTGAAGTTGGTTATCAATATGGAAAAAATAATATGATTAGGATTATTAAAGATATTTTTCACCCTTCCCCAAGGGATACATTGAAGCGAGCAAAATTTGTTATTTATACATTATCATCGTGGATAATATTATTTACTATAATGCCTAAAAACCAATATCTTAATTTAATATTTATTATTGCCAATACCTATATCCATATTAATATTGGCGCGAAGAGAATCAGAGATTCAGGTTGCAGGGCACTTTATTTCATCGCATTGTCTATAGGTGTAGATGTCTTCTGTACAGTCAGTGTCGCACTCAATGGGGCTGATTGCGATAACATTGGTATACAACTCAATATTGCCTGGGTAATACTCACAACACTACTGCTATCTTTCATCGCTTCTTCAAAACAAGAACTTTCCTCATGATGAAGAACTTCCAACGGACTGGCGGTTAAATCGCCAGTCCGTATATTTTACAACCAGTTCTTACGCTTAAAGTACAGATACGGCGCAAGCCCCGCCAGAATCATAAAGATAATCGCGCCTGGATAACCAAAGCTCCACTTAAGTTCCGGCATAAACTCGAAGTTCATCCCATAGCTGGAAGCGACCAGCGTCGGCGGCAGGAACACCACGGAAACCACCGAGAAGATTTTGATAATGCGGTTCTGCTCGATGTTGATGAACCCCATCGCCGCCTGCATCAGGAAGTTCACCTTCTGGAACAGCGATTCATTGTGCGGTAGCAGAGATTCGATATCGCGCAGGATCTCACGCGCCTGCTCCAGCTGTCCGCCCGGTAAGCGCGCCTTGCGCACCAGGAAGTTCAGCGCGCGCTGGGTATCCATCAGACACAGGCGTACTTTCCAGCCGATATCTTCCAGCTCCGCCAGCGTGGAGAGCGCTTCGTCGTATTCATCGCCCTGATGCCCTTCCATAATGACGCGGCTCAGTTTTTCCAGATCGCTGTAAATGTTTTCGATCTCATCCGCTAGCTGTTCAATTTTGGTTTCGAACAGATCGAGCAGTAATTCATAAGCATTACCGTCGACCATCGCCTGGCTGCGGGCGCGCATACGATACAAACGGAAGGCGGGCAGTTCACGTTCACGCAGCGTAAACAGACGGCCATCGCGAATAGTGAATGCCACCGTAGAGTTACCGGCATGATCTTCCGCATCTTCGAAGAAGAAGAAGGAGTGGATATGCAGTCCGTCTTCGTCTTCAAAGAAGCGCGCGGATGCTTCGATATCTTCCAGTTCAGGACGCGTCGCCAGACTCTGGCCCAGCTCAGATTGTACGCGCAATCGCTCGTCGTCGTCCGGTTCGACCAAATCGACCCATACGGCATCAATCAGGCTTTGTGACTCCTCGACTTCCAGCCGGGTCAGTCGGTTTTTTTCCAGTTGAAATGCGCTCAGCATGACCGGGACTCCCAATGCGTAAAAATATCGGACAGTTCAGATGGGCACACAGAAACAAATTGGGTTTCAGACCATTAAACAGCCTGACTCAACGCGACGGGAAAAAATGAAAGGTCGCTGACAACCGCTAAGGCTATCAGCAAAAAGGGATAGCCTTAGGAGTTGATCCTGGATGACAGGATAATGAGCCAGTATCTACTGGGTGTGTCCAAGGCGAATGTCCTCTTAGCGTAATCGTGGGCGCATGTTACGCCAGCAAAAATTTGCCGTCAACACGCAACGAAACGCGAAAAAGCAATAATTTCCCCTTATGCAGAAAGGTTAGCAGAGTGAGAGTATTTATCTATGATTTCAGAATATTAACATCAATATATCGCCGGATGGCGGCTTCGCCTTATCCGGCCTACAAATCAAAATGTTAGCCAGCACGTAGGCCGGATAAGAGGTGCCATCCGGCAATATGAGAGCCGGTCAAACCGTTTCCAGCTTCGCATACGCGGCAACCAGCCATTTGATCCCTTGCCCCTGAAAAGCCACCTGCAACCGGCTATGCTCGCCGCTGCCCTCCAGGTTGACAATAGTTCCCTCGCCGAACTTCGCATGGCGCACGCGTTGGCCGAGTTTGTAGCCTGTGTCGTTTTCCGCCAGCGGCGTTCCCATTCGTTGATGGCTCACCGGACGACTGACGGTGGCGCGCAGACGGACCTCTTCCACGCACTCCTCCGGCAACTCGCCGATAAAACGCGACGGGCGATGGTAGACCTCTTTACCATACAGACGGCGAGTTTCGGCATAGGTTAGCGTCAGTTTCTGCATGGCACGGGTAACGCCGACGTAGGCCAGACGACGCTCCTCTTCCAAACGCCCGCCCTCATCCAGCGACATCTGGCTGGGGAACATCCCCTCTTCCATCCCGACGATAAACACCTGCGGGAACTCCAGCCCTTTGGCCGAGTGCAGCGTCATCAGCTGTACCGCATCCTGCCAGGTATCCGCCTGCCCCTCGCCCGCTTCCAGCGCCGCGTGAGAGAGGAAGGCCTGCAATGGCATTAAATCTTCATCTTCGTCGTTGTAGCTGAACTGCCGCGTCGCCGTCACCAGTTCCTCTAAGTTTTCGATGCGCGTCTGGCCTTTCTCGCCTTTTTCTTGCTCATACATGGTGCGCAGGCCGGAATCTTTGATCACCCGGTCAGTCTGCACATGCAGCGGCATGTCGGCAGTTTCCTGCGCCAGAGCGTCGATCAGTTCCATAAAGCGTTGCAGCGCGCTGGCCGCACGCCCGGCCAGGGCTTTTTCCTGTAACAATTCACGGCACGCCTGCCACAATGTTAGCTGGCGATCGCGCGAGGTCTGGCGCACCACGTCCAGCGTGCGGTCGCCGATACCGCGCGTTGGGGTATTCACCACGCGTTCAAAGGCGGCATCATCGTTGCGATTGGCAATCAAACGCAGATAAGAGAGCGCATCTTTGATCTCCTGGCGTTCGAAGAAGCGCATACCGCCGTAAATCCGGTACGGCATACTGGCCTGTAATAACGCTTCTTCCAGCACGCGCGACTGGGCGTTGCTGCGATAAAGGATGGCGCATTGCGCAAGCGCGCCGCCGTTGTCCTGCCAGGTTTTGATACGGTTAACCACAAAGCGCGCTTCATCCAGTTCGTTGAAAGCGCAGTACAGCGATATCGGTTCGCCATCAACGCCGTCAGTCCACAGCTTTTTACCCAAACGCCCATTGTTATTCTCAATCAGAGCGTTCGCCGCGCTAAGGATGTTGCTGGTCGAGCGGTAATTCTGCTCCAGACGAATGGTCTGCGCGCCGGGGAAATCATTGAGGAAGCGCTGGATGTTCTCTACCTGGGCCCCGCGCCAGCCGTAAATCGACTGGTCATCGTCGCCGACAATCATCACCTTACCGGTATCGCCCGCCAGCAGACGAACCCAGGCGTACTGAATGTTGTTGGTATCCTGGAATTCGTCCACCAGGATGTTAGTAAACCGCTCGCGATAGTGTTGCAGGATGTGCGGCTTGTTCAGCCATAGTTCATGAGCGCGCAGCAGTAGCTCGGCGAAATCCACCAGACCAGCGCGATCGCACGCTTCCTGATAGGCCTGATACACCTTCTGCCAGGTCTGTTCCACCGGATTGCCATAGCTTTGGATATGGTGCGGGCGTAGCCCTTCGTCTTTCTGGCTATTGATGTACCACATCGCCTGACGCGGCGGCCACTGCTTCTCATCAAGATTCATCGCCTTAATCAGGCGTTTAAGCAAACGCATCTGATCTTCGCTGTCGAGAATCTGGAAATCCTGCGGCAAATTAGCGTCCATATGATGCGCGCGCAGCAGGCGGTGCGCCAGACCGTGGAACGTCCCTACCCACATTCCGCCCTGGCTGGTCCCCATCAACTGGCCAATACGATGGCGCATTTCCGCCGCCGCTTTATTGGTAAAGGTCACCGCCATGATGGAGTATGGCGAATTGTTTTCTACGCTCAGTAACCAGGCGATACGGTGCACCAGCACGCGGGTTTTCCCGCTTCCCGCGCCCGCCAGCACCAGCATGTTGCTACGTGGCGCGGCCACCGCTTCGCGCTGTTTATCATTAAGGCTGTCGAGCAGGTAAGAAACGTCCATTGGCACCGCCGCGTAAAAACATGAAAACTAAAAACGCCCGGTGGCGCTTCGCTTACCGGGGCTACTTATCGTAGGGCGGATAAGCATAGCGCCATCCGCCAGAATAACTGGGAATTTATACAGAACTACTGGTGATTATATCAGCGAGGTGAGAGATGCCAACCGCGAAATTTCGATATGCGGCAGTAAACGGCTGTCCTGCGTCCGCATCAGGTCGGCATTTTCAGGTTTAATCCAGCAGGCCTGCATCCCACAGCGAATAGCGCCAGCCACATCGGTAGTCAGATCGTCGCCGACATGCAGGATCTCGCCGATCGGCACATGCAGCTTTTCCGCCGCCAGGAAATACATGTCGCTAAACGGCTTGGAACGTCCATCCGGGCCGGCGCGCAGTACAAACTTAAAGTAATCGCCGAGACCAAATAGTTCCGGCTGGGCGTTGCCGTTAGTGATCGCCACCAGCGGCCATTTTTTCGCAAGCTGCTGTAATGTCTCATGGGTAGCCTGCGGAACCTCAATCTGGCTGCGCCATTTGGCAAAATGCATCATCGCCGCATTCGCGCCGGCAATGGCCTCCTGCGCCGATAATCCCGCATCCCGCATGGCCTGCTCTATCGCACGATGGCGCCAGCGGGTAACGTCATGATAGATTTCCGGCTCCGCTTCACGCACCGCCTGCCGTATCCGCTGTAAATCGACGTTTTGAAACGAACGTAGCGACGGGTGATAATTTTGCATAAAAGCGAGCGCTTCCTGCTCAGTACGCAAAATCACCGGACGGTTATCATAAAGGGTATCATCCAGGTCAAAGGTGAGCGCGGCAATACGCCCCAAAGGCCGGTAAAAACGCATTATTTCCCCCGTTTAGCGCGCGGATGCGCCGCGTCGTACACTGAAGCAAGATGTTGAAAATCAAGATGAGTATAAATTTGGGTGGTGGAAAGGTTGGCATGACCCAGCAGCTCTTGCACGCCGCGCAGATCGCCGCTCGATTCCAGCATATGGGTCGCGAACGAATGGCGCAGCTTATGTGGATGCACGTGGCTGTTTAGCCCCTGCTTTATGCCCCATTCGGCGAACCGTTTTTGGACATTGCGCGCGGAGATACGCTTGCCGAGCTTCGACAGGAATAACGCCTCTTCATCGCTGGCGAACAGGCCGCGCAGATCCAGCCAGTGCTCAATCCACGTCACCGCGTTACGGCCAATCGGCAGGCGTCGCTCTTTGCTGCCTTTACCCATTACCCACACTTCGCCGGTATCAAGATCGAGGTGCTTTATATCCAGGCCAACCAGTTCGGATAAACGCAGCCCCGCGCCGTACATGACCTCCAGCATCGCCCGGTCACGTACGGCGAGCGGATCGTTAAGATCGATGTCCAGCAGGCGGTTAACGTCGTCGACATCAATATTTTTCGGCAGATGACGCGGCGCTTTCGGTGCGGAGACGCCCTTCGCCGGGTTAGCTTTCAATTCGCCCTGACTGACTAACCAGTCAAAAAAGCTTCGCAATGCCGAGAGACGTAGCGCCAGACTGGCAGGGCCAAGCCCTTTACGCCGACTGCGCACCGCAAAACTGCGCACAATCGCAGCGTCACATTGTTGCCAGCTTTTCAGCCCGGTTTCTCCGGCTAAAGCGATAATGGCATCAAGCTGACGCTGGTAGTTCTGCACGGTAATGGGGCTAAGCTGGCGCTCCACGCCTAAATAGCGCAGGAACCGCGAGACATCCTGAGAAAGCGCGACATCCGTCATACGCGTTTAATCCAGCGTTCCAGCAGTTCCGGCAGCATCAGCGCGATCTCCTGTAAAAGCTGCGTCCCCTGCCCCGGCTGATAGAGGTGCGGGTCACGGCTGCTGAAGAGAATCACCCCGAGGTCGCCATCGCTGCCCATCATCGACATAGCTACCGAGCCTACAGCCTTCGCCTCCGGCAAGACCACCAGCAGTTCCGGGCCGTTTAGCGGGCCAAGATAATGCTGCGACTGTCCCAGTCGTTGAATACGCAGCGGCTCGAAGGCCTGACGGTTTAAAGCCAGATGCGTATAGCGCGATGGCGCGCCAAGACGCCACCGATCCGGGAACAAACGCAGCGTCGCGCCGGCAAGCCCCAAATCGCGCGCCCAGCGGTGAAACCGCACCAGCATCTCATCCAGACTATCCGCGGCGACCAGACGGCTTTGCAGATGCAGCAAGCGATAAAACAGGCTTTCATTGGCATGAGCCTGTTCCATCAGCAGCGTCATATTTTCTTCAAGCACATTGATGTGATTACGCGCGCGGGCCATATGCCACTCAACGAGCGAAACCGTTCCCCGCACGGGATGTGGAACACGCATCGCTTCCACGGCATGGGCGTTACGGATAAAAAACTCAGGGTGATGGCGCAGGTAATCGACGACCGCTCGATCGTCCAGTTCCGTGAGCGTTTCCTGTAGTTCTTCCTCTGGTTGCTTCATAAATGGATAAATCCGTCGTAGATATGTGCCGCCGGACCAGTCATGTATAACGGATGACCCGGACCTTTCCAGGCGATATCCAGCCGACCGCCCGGTAATTCCACGCGTACTTCTTCAGCCAGCAGCCCCTGCTGAATCCCCACGGCAACGGCAGCGCACGCGCCGCTGCCGCACGCGCGGGTCTCCCCTGCGCCGCGTTCATAGACTCGCAGCCGGATATGCTCACGTCTTACAACCTGCATAAAACCAATGTTGGCGCGTTCCGGAAAACGCTCATGGCTTTCCAGAACCGGCCCCAGTGTTTCAACGGCCGCCGTGTCGACGTTATCAACCTGAATGACACAGTGCGGATTGCCCATTGAAACCACACCGCACAGTATGGTCTGTTCCGCCGCTCGCATAATATACGTCTTTTCCGCTTTGTTGGCGCGAAAAGGCACCTGCGCGGGTTCAAAGTTTG
Organism: Salmonella sp. GDC200615; assembly: GCF_050574145.1. Taxonomy (NCBI): domain Bacteria; kingdom Pseudomonadati; phylum Pseudomonadota; class Gammaproteobacteria; order Enterobacterales; family Enterobacteriaceae; genus Salmonella; species Salmonella sp. GDC200615. The sequence goes on from NZ_CP192247.1 coordinate 4,396,348, forward strand.
GCTCCCCCATATTCACCCGCACCAGTTCATCTTCCGTGACGCTCAGTACCATCCGGCCATTCGCGGTACTGACCCGAATGTCGCGTTTATTGATTAGCCCTTTCAGGCGAACAAATCGCGCGAAACAGCGCGCGCCATTGCCGCACTGCGAGACTTCACTGCCGTCGGCGTTGAAGATGCGGTAATGAAAGTCCAACTCAGGATCATAGGGCGGCTCAACCACCAGCAGCTGATCGAACCCTACGCCCAGGTGTCTGTCGGATAGCCGACGAATCAGTTCCGGCGAAAAAAAGACATTCTGCGTTACCGCGTCGACGACCATAAAATCGTTGCCAAGGCCATGCATTTTAGAGAATTGCATCATTCACTCCGTTCACGCGGGGACAGAAAACTATCCTCAGTAATTGACCTGGGACGGGCCATCTCCCGTTGCGCGATCGTTCTTATCGGGCATCGTGGACTGCGTTTGCGAATCGACTTTTTTCGTCGGCGGCGGCGCATTTTTATCGGCTGGCGGGAAATAAAGCGGCCCTTTCAAACCGCAGCCCGTCAGGCTGAACAGAGTCAGAAGTACAGCGAGTGTCTTAAACACGTTTTTCATTATGGATTGCCTGTAAGTTCATGCTTTCTATTTTCTATCATCGCAGGAGAAGGCGTAAAAGCAAGCGTTTAGGGGCTCTTTATAAAATCTGAAAAGCGGCGCGTTGCCATGATTATTGCGCATTTACATCAGGAAACATGCTTTGCTCATCACTTTAGGTTTACGTACCACGTCCGGATGACCTTATGCAATCTCGTAATTTGTTTTGCCTTTTTTCGCTTTCACTTCTGCTACCTCCCGCCTGGGGATGCCGGCTGAGTGAATCTCCGCACAATGTTTATCAACGGCAAGGCAGCGGCGTGGTTTATCTCCAGCCAGAAGAGGAGAACAATCTTTCGTTGCCGGAGGTGAATTTCAAACGCCTGCGTCGGTTACCCAATTCATTGATTAACCCGGCAAATCAGGGCTGGAACTGGATAGCCCAGCCCCCTTCCTGAACCGGGAAATTAACGCCGGAAAAGAGCATGGCTATTTTATGCGTGATAGCCAGCAAGGTCAGGGTATTCATGTCTTTAGCATCAATGGGCCGCTAAAAGTCACCGAGCGTTTTGCGTATGACAACCGCTATGTTTATACGTGGATTGGCAGCCAGCTTTACCGAACAGCATCCCCCTGCCCGGATAAGTCGCATACTCTGAATAGGAACGTCATGTACACCAATAATAAAGATATCATCATCATAACGCAGGCGCAGGAATGCCAAAAATGACGCCGCTAAACCGTTTTGCGCGTTTGAATAAACATCTGAAAAAAGCCCTTCGGGGCGTGGGGATCGGTTCATGCATTTACGTCATTGTTGAAAGCGTTATGCACGGCACGATAAACGGTGTTGAAGCTGCCGGAGTCCTGACGATAAGCGCGGTACTCGGTCTGCTTAGCGCTCTTTTGGATATCAAAGCAAAGCCGCGCGCCCCCTTAATCCTGTTGCATTTTCTCCTCTGCGGCGGCTGCGTCGCGCTGATGGTGGCAATGCTGTCGGCTCTGAACCATTTCCCGGTTAACGCGTCCGTCATACTTATCACCAGTGCGCTATTTATCGTCATTTACCTACCGCTGAGTTTTATCCTTTACCGCTCACAACGGTAATTCGTATCGGTTCCAGAAGCTGACGCTTCCCCTTATACTGGCGATATCACTCAATAGCGGGATAAAACAATGAACGACAGTGAATTTCATCGCCTGGCTGACGCCCTGTGGCTCACCATTGAAGAACGCCTCGATAACTGGGACGGCGACAGCGATATCGACTGCGAAATCAACGGCGGCGTGCTGACCCTCAGCTTTGAGAACGGCAGTAAGATCATTATTAACCGTCAGGAGCCGTTGCACCAGGTGTGGCTGGCGACCAAACAGGGCGGCTATCATTTCGATCTGAAAGGCGACGAGTGGGTTTGCGATCGCAGCGGCGAAACGTTCTGGGATCTGCTGGAGCAGGCGGCAACGCAGCAGGCGGGTGAAAAGGTGAGTTTTCGTTGATTTATTTGCCGGATGCGCTTTGCTTATCCGGCTTACTGTAGACCCGGTAAGGCGTAGCCGCCACCGGGCAAAAATCCTCAGGAAAAATACTGCTGCAATAGCGGCGCGTCATGATCCTGGTTTGCTGGCGGCACGGTGTTGATAGGCTGCGTACGGAATGGGATCACCTGCGCGCGGCCATCGGTTTTCACTATCTGGTAGAACTGCGGCAGGTTAAAGTTGATAAAACTGGAGCCATACGTGAAGCGATCGTGCGATGATGAATAGAAGCGACTGACGTCGCGCACCAGTTCTTCCTTGCTACCTTCGCAGTGGTGATACACTTCCGCCCGGTTACTTTCATCCAGAATATAAATATTAAAGCCTTTCTCATCGCCCGTTTCTTCAAAGAAGAACTGGATAATCCCTTCGCTGGCGAAGCCATCCACCACTGACGGCAATTTCACCTGGTTGGTTTCCACCTGTACCGACAGCCCGTGCAGCTTGTTATGCGAAATCGCGCCGTAGAATTCGATAGCGTTCTCCAGCTTCTGCACCGAGACATTCAAGCGTTCGAAGAATAGTCCCCACGTCTGCCCGGAAACCCGCAGCGCCTTGAAGCGACCGGTCTCCTGACGGGTGCTGGAAAGACGTAGCTCGATACATTCGGAGACCAGTTGCTGCACGCGGGTGCGAATCAGACCGCGAAGATGCTGACTGTAGCAGAACACCTCCACGCTATCCGGCGGCGCGGCATCCTGGTGCATTTTCCCCAGAATCGTTTTCAGCGCTTCGATCATCGCCTGCTCGCCGTGAAAGTGCAGAGTACGCACTTCGTTCCACGAGTTGCGATATAACAAGTCGATACTGCCTATCAGACAGTTTTGCTCTTCGCCAAAGCTGAAAACATCCAGCTTACGGAAGTCAAAATGGACCACTTTATTGCGAAACGCCGCCGTCGGGTCATATTCGAGGTTAACGATAATCGCCAGATGGCGAATTTCACAGGGGCTGTAGAGCGCTTTCGGCGTCGGAGCAGGCAAGCGCAGCGGGAAATGGTGCGAAACATCGGCGACCATCTCCTGCAACTTAGGCAGGTCGACAATACCGTTGCCCTTAATAAACAGATGCGTTCGCGACGTCAGCAGGCCGTTGAACCACGCCCACGCGACCAGCTTATTAAGATAACGGTTATATTCCAGCGGCTGATGGCTGATGATGGAATCCATGTTCGGCGCGCGGTTGTAGAGATACCAGCCTGAACGGTTGGCGCGTCCCGGCGGCACATGGATAAAGGTTAAATTCGGCTCGGACAGATCCGGCGATATCTGCGGGTTCACCAGCGTGACTTTACCCGGCAACGCTTCAAAAGCAGCGTACAGCTTACGCGTCAGTACGCCGATATCCTGCGGGCTGGCACTCACGCTGAGGTTGTTGCGCCGCGCAAAGCGAATCAGATTACGATAGCTTTGCATCATGGCGTCGAGCAATTCGTTGTGGGCTTCGCGCACCTGATCGATTTTCCAGTTTGCGCGATTATCGAGCATGGTCAGACGCGCGTCGTCCCATCCCCACTCGCTGACTAACTGGCTTAATACTTCCCGACGCCAGCCTACGCAGGCACGCTCGCGACTTAATTTCTCGCACACTTTCAGGTAAAAGCAGCGGCGGACTAAATCCAGCCGCGTCGGATCTTCAATCGCCGTCAGGTATTCAGTGACCCGTTCCAGCATCATGCAGTAGGGATCGAGTCCAAACGATACGATTTCACCGTCATGCAGACGTTGTTTAATATCTTTCGCCAGCAGACGTGGGTTAGGATATTCCCATGAATAGGCTTCCAGCAGCAGCGTTTTCAGCACCGCTTTGTACGGCGAGTCAATGCTCTTGTATAGCTGCCACAGGCTGGCGCCAAAGTACTCTTCGGCGGAGAGCGAGCTTAAGCCCCCCAGATCCAGCCATTCGTTTGGCGTTAATACGCCCTGCGCGTAGAGCGTCATGACATAGTCGTCGTAATGCTCTTCTTCGTCGCACGGCACCATACTCCACAGGATACGTTTCCCGGCCAGGCGCACAGCGGTACGATAAAACTCATCAAGCAACAGGATATGCTGCGTAGAACCACAGTCTTCCCCGCCCAGACTGCCGCTTTCGTTATGGCGGAAACGGTTCTCGTCGATCAGGAAGAAGCTCACCTCAACGCCAAGCGAGGCGGCCCAGCTTTCCAGCAGGCTACACTTACGTTGCAGCAACTGACGCTCTTCACCGTCGAGCCAGGACTGATGGCACACCCAGATATCCAGGTCGGACGAGCAGCTCTGCCCAACCGAGGAGGTGCTGCCCATGGTGTAAACGCCGGTAATCGGCAGCTCGCCCTTCGGCGGGTCCTGCGGCGTCATACCGCGGTACAGCTCAAGTTCGTTCAGATAGTGGCGTTGGGTTTCATCAGGCGTGTAGAAGCAAATACCGCTGGGAACGTTACCATCAAGGTAACCCGGCATCAGTGGATGGTGATAGTGCAATAATGTCGGCAGAAGACTGTAAACCTGCTGAAAAGCGGGTCCCATGGCAGCAAGCGCGCGATCCACACGCAGTTGATTTATGGCATCCAGTCTCTGTTTCAGAGTCTCAATATAGAGGTACAAGACGTATCGCCTGATGTTGCTACCCGTCATGGTGCAGGTCAGTACTTGACCGTCGCCATTCGGGATAAACCGTATGTCAAAAATAACCGTTACCCTTTCTCGCCTGCATATTTTTATCTAATACCGACGAAAAAATGGTCTAAAACGTGATCAATTTAACACCTTGCTCATTGACCGTAAAGAAAGATGCGCTACATACAAGTGTAGCACCGTTCGCTGCGTGTAAATTCTTAAATACGGGCTGGCGGTTTCTCGTCATTATTCACTGTCCTTGACGACACTGCGCCTTATCCTCTCACTCACGGTGACCGGAAAACTAACATACTCTCTATAAGGATGTTAGGATGGTCAATGATTGATAATGACGGTAACAAGCATGTTAGACAATGTTTTAAGAATTGCCACACGCCAAAGTCCCCTTGCGCTTTGGCAGGCACATTATGTCAAAGACGCATTGATGGCAACCCATCCGGGACTGACGGTAGAACTGGTGCCGATGGTCACACGCGGCGACGTGATTCTCGATACTCCCCTGGCGAAAGTGGGCGGTAAGGGACTGTTTGTTAAAGAGCTTGAAATCGCGCTGCTGGAAAAACGCGCTGATATCGCCGTGCACTCTATGAAAGACGTTCCGGTGGCCTTCCCGGACGGTCTCGGTCTGGTGACCATTTGCGAGCGCGAAGATCCGCGCGACGCGTTTGTCTCGAATAAATATCACAGTCTGGACGATCTGCCCGCGGGTAGTATCGTCGGGACGTCCAGTTTGCGTCGTCAGTGTCAACTGGCGGAACGCCGTCCGGACCTCATTATCCGTTCGTTGCGTGGCAACGTTGGCACACGTCTCGGCAAGCTGGACAACGGCGATTATGACGCCATTATCCTGGCCGTGGCCGGTCTGAAACGCTTAGGTCTGGAGCCGCGCATTCGCACAGCCTTGCCGCCCGACGTTTCACTTCCTGCCGTAGGCCAGGGCGCCGTCGGGATTGAGTGTCGTCTTGACGACGCGCGAACACAGGCGCTGCTCGCACCGTTGAATCACTCGCAAACCGCGCTGCGCGTAACGGCGGAACGCGCTATGAACACCCGCCTGGAAGGCGGTTGTCAGGTGCCGATTGGCAGCTATGCAGAAATCATCAACGGTGAAATTTGGCTACGCGCGCTGGTTGGCGCGCCGGACGGTTCGGTGATGGTGCGCGGCGAACGTCGTGGTTCTCCCGAGCAGGCGGAGCAAATGGGCATCTCGCTTGCAGAGGAACTGCTGGAAAACGGCGCACGCGCGATTCTGACGGAAGTTTATAACGGCGAGACGCCCGCATGAGTATTCTGATCACCCGCCCCTCTCCCGCAGGGGAAGCGTTAGTGAGCCGTCTGCGCGCACTGGGGCAGGTGGCCTGGAGTTTTCCACTGATTGAATTTGTCGCCGGCCGGGAGCTACCCACCCTGGCCGACCGCCTGGCGACACTGACGGAAAACGATCTGGTTTTTGCCCTTTCACAGCACGCCGTCGCCTTTGCTCACGCCCAGCTCCAGCGGGATGGCCGAAACTGGCCTGCGTCGCCGCGCTATTTCGCGATTGGCCGCACCACGGCGCTCGCCCTTCATACCGTTAACGGGTTCGATATTCGTTATCCATTGGATCGGGAAATCAGCGAAGCCTTGCTACAATTACCTGAATTACAAAATATTGCGGGCAAACGCGCGCTGATTTTGCGTGGCAATGGCGGCCGCGAACTGCTGGGCGAAACCCTGACAGCTCGCGGAGCCGAAGTCAGTTTTTGTGAATGTTATCAACGATGTGCGAAACATTACGATGGCGCGGAAGAGGCGATGCGCTGGCATACTCGCGGCGTAACAACGCTTGTTGTTACCAGCGGCGAGATGTTGCAACGGCTCTGGTCGCTGACTCCCGAGTGGTATCGTGAGCACTGGTTACTACGCTGTCGGCTATTGGTCGTCAGTGAACGTCTGGCGCACCTCGCCCGGGAGCTGGGCTGGCAAGATATTAAGGTCGCTGATAACGCCGACAACGATGCGCTGTTGCGCGCATTACAATAACTCTCATAATGGGATGCCATAATGACGGAACAAGAAAAATCCTCCGCCGTGGTTGATGAGACCAGGGAGAGCGTGGAAACCACGCCACAGCCAGTTAATACCGAGAAAAAAAGTAAGAACGGCGCCGCGCTGGTATTAAGCGCGGTGGCGATTGCGATTGCCCTGGCGGCAGGTATTGGGCTTTATGGCTGGGGGAAACAGCAAGCAACCGCGCAAACGGAAACCAGCGATGCGCTGGCGACGCAACTGACCGCCTTGCAAAAGGCGCAGGAGAGCCAAAAAGCGGAGCTGGAAGGGATTATCAAAAAACAAGCGGCGCAGTTAGATGACGCGAATCGCCAACAGGCGGCGCTGGCGAAACAGCTTGATGAAGTACAACAAAAAGTCGCCACCATTTCCGGCAGCGATGCTAAAACCTGGCTGCTGGCGCAGGCTGATTTCCTGGTGAAACTCGCCGGACGTAAGCTGTGGAGCGATCAGGACGTCACTACCGCCGCTGCGCTGCTCAAAAGCGCTGACGCCAGTCTGGCGGACATGAATGACCCCAGCCTGATTACCGCACGACGCGCGATTACTGACGATATCGCCAGCCTGTCATCCGTTGCGCAGATCGACTACGACGGCATTATTCTCAAGCTCAATCAGCTCTCTAACCAAATCGATAACCTGCGTCTGGCGGATAACGATACCGATGGTTCGCCGATGGATTCAGACAGCAGCGAGCTGTCCAGCTCGCTAAGCGAATGGCGCGTTAACCTGCAAAAAAGCTGGCAGAACTTTATGGACAGCTTTATTACCATTCGCCGCCGCGATGATACCGCCGTACCGCTGTTGGCGCCCAACCAGGACGTCTATTTACGCGAAAATATTCGCTCCCGCCTGTTAGTCGCCGCGCAGGCCGTGCCACGCCATCAGGAAGAAACATACCGTCAGGCGCTGGATAACGTTTCGACCTGGGTTCGCGCTTATTACGATACTGACGACGCCGCGACAAAAGCCTTCCTGGAGGAGGTCGATAAATTAAGCCAGCAAAATATCACGATGGATCTGCCGGAAACTCTGGGAAGCCAGGCGATTCTTGAAAAACTGATGCAAACCCGCGTGCGTAATCTGCTGGAGCAACCGACAGTCTCTACGGCAGCGCCTGCCACGCAGACAGACGCTCCGGCAGCCGCGCCGCAAGGAGAATAATGATGCTAAAAGTATTATTGCTCTTTGTGTTGTTGCTTGCGGGTATCGTGGTCGGCCCGATGATAGCCGGTCACCAGGGCTATGTGTTAATCCAGACCGATAACTACAACATTGAAACCAGCGTCACCGGCCTGGCGATCATTCTCATCGTCGCTATAGTGGTGCTATTCGCCATTGAGTGGTTACTACGCCGTCTGTTTCGTACCGGCGCGCACACCCGCGGTTGGTTTGCCGGTCGTAAACGCCGTCGCGCCCGCAAGCAGACCGAACAGGCGCTGCTGAAGCTGGCGGAGGGCGACTATCAGCAGGTTGAAAAGCTGATGTCAAAAAATGCCGACCATGCTGAACAACCGGTGGTAAATTATCTGCTGGCGGCAGAAGCGGCGCAGCAGCGCGGCGATGAAGCACGCGCTAATCAGCACCTTGAACGTGCGGCAGAGCTGGCGGGGAACGACACCATCCCGGTCGAGATCACGCGCGTGCGCTTACAGCTGGCGCGCAATGAAAATCACGCAGCGCGTCACGGCGTGGACAAACTGCTGGAGGTCACGCCGCGTCACCCGGAAGTTCTGCGTCTGGCGGAGCAGGCCTATATTCGCACCAGCGCATGGAGTTCTTTACTGGATATCATCCCATCCATGGCGAAAGCGCACGTCGGCGATGAAGCGCATCGCGCCATGCTCGAACAACAGGCGTGGATAGGACTCATGGATCAGGCGCGCGCCGAGCAGGGCAGCGAAGGATTACGCACCTGGTGGAAAAACCAAAGCCGTAAAACCCGCCATCAGGTGGCGCTGCAGGTCGCGATGGCCGAGCATCTGATCGAATGTGACGATCATGATATGGCGCAGCAGATTATCATCGACGGTCTGAAACGCCAGTATGACGATCGGCTGGTGCTGCCCATTCCTCGCCTCAGAACCAATAATCCGGAACAACTGGAGAAAGTGCTGCGTCAGCAAATCAAGACGGTAGGCGATCGCCCGCTGTTATGGAGCACGCTCGGCCAGTCGCTAATGAAACACGGTGAATGGCAGGAGGCAACCCTGGCTTTCCGCGCCGCGCTAAAACAACGCCCGGACGCGTATGATTATGCCTGGCTTGCCGATGCGCTTGATCGACTGCATCAACCGGAAGAGGCCGCCGCCATGCGGCGCGATGGCTTGATGCTGACATTACAGAACAATCCCCCGCAGTAATTCCCTCTTGCCCGGTGGCGCTTCGCTTACCGGGCCTACCGCCTACACAAAATCATTCGGGATGCATAAAAAAACGCCTGCCCGGTTAAGGGGCAGGCGTCAAAACAGGTCTGTATGACAACATAAAGGGGTGCTTCACTCAACGTTGTGTCCAGGGTGTTTGATGAGACGTAAGCGACATCTGTCAGTGGACGATAAGCACCGTAAACGGCTCTGCATCATTCCTGAGTTTATGAGGCCAGAAGGCGAACATAAGAGATGGAATGAGCATCTACCCGTACATTATTGCACATAACGTGCCATCTTTGCACCGCTAAAAAACAGGCGCAGGCATTAAAAAAACGTAGACAATTCACGCGATTGTCATCCCCCCACCGCTGGCGAGGTTTTAGCGTGTCGCCCGGCGGAGACAGAACAGGATGCTTTTTACAAAGTGATTATAAATCAATAGATTATTCGTCACCGAATAGCGACAAATGAAGACTGGGATATCGCCAATAAACCATAATGGCAACACGTGCGGGATAAGGGGTTGAAAATGAACAGAAAACAAAAAACCCCGCCGAAGCGGGGTTCAAAATTGGTCGGCGAGAGAGGATTCGAACCTCCGACCCACTGGTCCCAAACCAGTTGCGCTACCAAGCTGCGCTACTCGCCGATATACTGCTTTTTTGAATTTTTAGTTCAATTCATTGAGTCGTGGTGCGAGGGGGGGGACTTGAACCCCCACGTCCGTAAGGACACTAACACCTGAAGCTAGCGCGTCTACCAATTCCGCCACCTTCGCGTTTCACAACTCTATATTAATGGGGTGGCTAATGGGATTCGAACCCACGACAACTGGAATCACAATCCAGGGCTCTACCAACTGAGCTATAGCCACCACTGAAACTTTTTACGCGGTATTAAACCACCGCAGCTCAAGCACCTAAATAAATGGTACGCCCGACAGGATTCGAACCTGAGACCTCTGCCTCCGGAGGGCAGCGCTCTATCCAGCTGAGCTACGGGCGCTTAGCGCCGTTGCGGGGGTGTATAATACGGACTTCACACCCCGCTGTCCAGTGCCTTTTTAAATAAAATGCGCGTTTGGTTATGCTTTGCGCATTTTGGCGCTTATTCCCCCACCTTGTGGGCGGTTCCGTGACGATTCAGACCGAAAACTTTGTAGACCAGCGTGACGGCCAGCAGGAAGATGACGCCGACAAACAGCGACATGCGCGTATCTTCATTAAAGTACATGCCGATTAAAACGCAAACCAGAAACGCCATCGTCAAATAGTTCGCCCACGGAAACATAATGGAACGAAAAGGATGATCCGCAATCGCTTCTTTATGCGCCCGACGAAAGCGCAGTTGGCTAATCAGAATGACAAACCACGGCACCATCCCCGGCAGTACGCTGGCGCTATAAACGTAAACAAAGACGCGCTGCGGATTGGGGATGATGTAGTTCAGGCAAGAACCTACCAGCAAAATCAAAATAGAGAGCGCCACGCCCGCGACCGGCACGCCGTGGCGAGAGACTTTCGCGACTGCCGCCGGCAGTTGACGGTTTTTCGCCAGCGCGTAAAGCATACGCCCACAGCTATACATTCCGCTGTTACAGCCGGAGAACGCCGCCGTCAGCACGACAAAGTTGATAATGCCTGCCGCGGCGGTGATGCCGATTTTCGCGAAGGTGAGCACAAAGGGACTGCCGTTGCTGCCAATCTCATTCCACGGGAAAATGGTGACGATCACGAAAATCGCGCCAACATAAAAAATCAGGATACGCCACAGCACCTTACCCACCGCGCTACGCAACGTCACCTGTGGATTCTTCGCTTCACCGGCGGTAATACCGATCAACTCAACCCCTTGATAAGAGGCCACCACGATACATAATGCGGTCAGAAAGCCTTTCCAGCCGCCGGCAAAAAAGCCGCCATGCTCGGTCAGATTACCAAAGCCAATCGCCTGGCCGCCGTTACCAAAGCCGAAGAAAATCACCCCCAGACCGATGATGATCATCACAATAATCGTGGTGACTTTGATCATCGCAAACCAGAACTCGATTTCACCATACAGGCGCACCGCAGCCAAATTCGCCAACGCAACAAGTCCGACGGCAATCAGCGCCGGTATCCACTGCGCCATCTCCGGAAACCAGAACTGGACGTAGACCCCAATGGCGGTAATTTCCGAGATCCCGACCGCCATCCACATAAACCAGTATGACCAGGCGGTAAGATAGCCAAAAAAAGGACTCATATACCGGTGGGCGTACACGGCAAAGGAGCCGGTAACAGGTTCCAGAAAGAGCATCTCCCCCATCGAACGCATGATGAAAAAGACGAACAATCCGGCGATGATATACGCCAGCAGCACTGACGGGCCCGCCCATTTCAGCGTACTGGCGGCGCCCATAAAGAGTCCGACGCCGATGGTGCCCCCGAGGGCAATCAATTCAATATGACGAGCTTCCAGCCCACGCTGTAGCTCCGGTTTTTTCTCTGCCATAAATCCTCATGTCGTGTTTGCAACGGTTCCGGTAGTACCGGTTATTGTTATGGGTACATCGATTGTTGCGAATATTTTCTTAAATTTGGACAAATGGCAAATGGAGCATTAAAAAAATGCACTTATTGTGTAAGAAATCATCGATTATGTTGTAAATGAGCAGCACCATAAGCACAATCCGCTGCTCAAGTCATCAGAAGGGAGAATTAGAGATCGCCAGTATAGTGCCAGCGAAGATAGCGCAGCAGGCGCATCTGGCGGGTAATACGCCTCGGTTGAGAAAGCAGACGATACAACCACTCCAGCCCCAGGTTCTGCCATATTTTTGGGGCGCGTTTGACGTGACCGGTAAACACATCATAGGTACCGCCCACCCCCATATATAGCGCATGGGGATGCACTTCCCGACAATCGCGCATGAGTAATTCCTGTTTTGGCGATCCCATCGCGACGGTGACAATTTTCGCGCCGCTGGCATGGATACGCGCAAATAGCGCCTGACGCTGCTCCGGCGTAAAGTAACCGTCCTGGCTACCCACAATATTGACGTTCCACTGCGTCCGCAGTTTTGCTTCCGTCTGCGCCAGCACCTCAGGCTTGCCGCCGACAAGAAATACCGGTGTGCCTTCTTTCCCCACGCGCGCCATTAACGCTTCCCAAAGGTCGGCGCCAGCCACGCGAGAAACCTGCGCCTGCGGAAATTTTTTACGTATTGAACGCACCACGCTGATGCCATCGGCATATTTAAATTCCGCCGCCGCTATCAACGCGCGGACTTCCGGATTATCTTCCGCCGTCAGCAGCTTTTCGGCGTTGATCGCCACCAACGTGCCTTGCTTCAGTTGACCATCGGCAAACAGATAATTCAGCGCGTGTGACATGTCGCGCCAGCCAATCAGAGGTAATCCACGCAGCGAGTAAAGGGGCGCAGCGGCATTATTGGTCATAGTTTTCCTTCCACCTGTGCCTGAGGGAGCGAAGTTGTACGTTTATGAATCAGCCCGGCGCTATCAAATAACCAGAACAGAAGCTTAGCGACCAGCAGGCTGGCGCCAAAAACCACCAGGAAGAAAACCACGCGCGAAACAAACGAATCCAGCCCTTCTCGCACCAGCACAATCATATTAAAGATGGCGCCAAAGCAGAAACTGTGCAGAATCGCCGCCTTATAGCGATTGGGCTCCCGGTTACCCAGTTCATACAGCCAGTCGAACCATTTGATAATCAGCCCGACGACGATCGCGCCGAGCGGAATAAACAGCGCCCCGCCCATGACCACCAGCGATCCGATAAGCGTTGGCGATATCGCCAGGCCAGAATGGTTGTTCAGGACTTCCCAGGTGAAGTAATTCGCAGAGTTCAGCACAATACTGGGTCGTCCCGGCCATAACCAGGTGGGAATAAAGACGTAGAAATCACGCACGATAGGGGCCAGCCCCTGAAAATCGATATTGTGGTAATTTTGCAACAGCAGCGCCAGATTCTCCCACGGCGAAAAGGTATCGCGCGTCAGATAAAGAAACGTATAGAACGCCTCATCGCCGCTCACATTTAATCCGTAGCGTTTGAGCGCCAGCCAGAACATACCGACAATCCCCAGCACGCCCGCCGCCGCCAGCATCCACAGGCTGATCCAGCCCCGAATAATGCCGATAAACAGGAAGATAGCAAACGCAATAATGATGTTAGCGCGCGTGCCGCCGACAATCATGTAGGTCAACAGACCAAACGCGACGGTGCTCACCAGAAAGAACAGCCACGCTTTGCTGTCCTGGCGCAGGAAATAGACCACCAGCATCGCCGGAATGAAGAAATAGAAGAACCGTTTTAACGCCACGCCGGAGACTTCGCTGGAAAATATCTGGCTGTAGGAGTGCAGCCGGAACAGCAAAAAGCCGTTATGCATAAAGAAAATCGCCACGCTCACCAGCGCGATGCCCATCAGGATCACCCAGGTAAGGTGGGTTTCCACCCGGTTCATGGTAAATAGCGGCTTGCGTGGTACATCCACAACGCGTTTGCGTAAACGCGTTTTATAGGTCACGTAATACACGCCGTAGAAACAGGCGGCGGATAATAGAGCCTGCAATAAGATTTCCGGCGGCGCGACGCCAACGTCGAAACGAAATACCAGCACGCTGGTTAGCGGAAAACCAAAAAAGAAGGTCAACAAAAACAGCAACGAAAAGAAAACGTTGAAGTTAAAACGCACGCGGCGGAATTCAAACCAGGTCAGCGTGGCGATAAACAGCGTAGAGAGCAGCCAGACCACCAGCAGCCCGCTGAATTGCATTAAACTCATTCGGCTTCTCCTGCGGCGATTCTCAACGCATTATGCCACGGCTGCAGGTAGTTGGGGCTAAAGAAGGTGATGCCGCTTTTATCTACCGATGCGAGCTGACGCTGCGCCTCGCGCACGACCTGCTCATTAAGATCGTCCGTGGTAAACAGGACGGGCAGATGCTGTTCCGCCATATCCTGCCAGAAAGGATTGTCGCGGTTCAGTACGCACGGGATATCGGCCTGAATTAGCAGACACAACGTCCCGATCCCCTGTTGGCGGGCAAAAATAAAATAACCGAGGTCGCACTGGCGCAAAAGCGCAAGATAGGCATCAAATTCCATTTTTTCGCTAAGAATTTGTAGATTTTCGGCGCTAAATAGCGCCAGGCCGGCCTGGCGAACCTCATCAATATAGGCCTGGTTATTGGCCGGATAGCCCATCGGCACCACCACGTTTACCGTATCGCCAAACTGCTGATACACCGCCCGTAACGCCGCAATATGTTGGTTACTGCGATCGCCGGAGTTCCCTACTAAAATGGTCAATTTCCCCGCACGTTGGCACTCTTTTGCCATAGCATTCAGGGAAGGATCCATGCGCGTCGGGAAATAGAGCAACTCGCCGCGTACGTTCGGATGCTGGCGCGCAAAATAGCTGAGATCGCCGCGCGTCGCGAATACGCACCCTACTCGCCCCTGCGCGATACGACGAAGCGGGTAGAAAAGGCGGAATTTCAGCCCGTTGGACACTTCGTAGAGATCCGCGCCCCAGATATGCCAGTAAAACTGAGCTGGCTTAATACCGCCGCTTAACAGCGCCAGCCACAGGCTGGTGTTGAACTGACCGTGAAAGAAGAATCTCTGTCGACGATTTGCTTTCGCTTTGGCGATGACCGCCTGCGCCAGCGCTTTCTTACTGCCATAAAAACGAAGCGAGAGCGCCGGGCAGCTTTCCGTGAAGCCGTTATCTTCACCGGCAACCATAAATTCGCGCGCGTGCTCGCTTGTGGCGGCCAGCGTATCATTGAAAAACCGCAGCACGGTGTGGTTATGGTGAGGGATATCCGATCCCAGGACGTGAATCAGTACAGTCATGCTCGCCTACGCCAGAGTAAAAATACGCCGCAACAAAGTGAAAAATAGACAATATAGGTGACCATATAAGCCTGTGCCGCACCCAGCGCGCCGTGAGCGGGAATCAGCCAGTGAGCGAACGCCGTTAACAGAATGAACTGGCTAATTTCGGCCAGAATGTAAAATCGCAACGACGCTTTGGCAATCACCAGATAACCGAAAACATAGGCGCCAACTTTCAGCACGTCGCCCACTAACTGCCAGGCGAACAGATCGCGCATCGCGGTGAATTTGGCGGAAAAAAGCAGCCAGATAGCAAAATCGCGCAGTAGCCAGACGGTAAAACTCGCCGCCGCAACCGCTGGTAAAACAAATTTCAGCGCTTTTACCACTTCACGCGTAATGTCCTGTTTTTCCGTCAGGCGTGAGAGCGTGGGTAACAGGTAAACGCTGAAGGAGGCGGTGATAAATTGCAGATAGGCGTCAGAAATACTGCTTACGCCCTGCCAGATCCCGACATCGCTCCAGCTATAGTGCGCGGCCAGTTGGTTTCGCATCATCACATAGGCGACCGGCATCGTAACGGAGGTAATCAGCGCCATCAGGGTAAATTTACTGAGCTGCCCTGCCAGACCATTGTCCCAGGAGGGCTTGAGATAGCGTAGCGGGACGGTGCCGCGCTTAATCAGTATCATACCGGCTGGTACTACTACCAGCGCCGGCACCAGCGCCAGACCAAGCAGAGCACCTTCATAGCCGCCGACACGGTAGCAGAGATACCAAGCGGCGACGCCCAAAAAGCTGCCGACAATTAACGATAAGGCATTACCCGACGCGTCACGAAAGCCCTTCATTAGCGCCAGCAGCAGGTTCGCCCAGGCGATCCCCATTTGTACCAGCGCAACCAGACGCACCAGCCCTTGATAGTCCGTGTGACCGAACAATCCCTGGCTAATCGGCGCCGCCGCCAGCAAGAAGACCAGCGCCAGCAGCGTAGAGAACCCCAATACCATCGCGGAGGAGGTTCCCACCACGGTACGTAACTGCGCCGGGTTATCATGATGTTGTGCGACAAGTTTGGTAACGCCGTTAAATATCCCGGCGCCAGCCAATACGCCCAGCACGGTAATCATCTGGCGGAAGTTACCCGCTTGTCCGACGCCCGACGGACCAAAAGAGACGGCCAGTAGTTTCACCACCAGCAGTCCGGCGCCAATTTTTACCAGCGTACTGACCGCCGTCCACAGGGAGGCTTTAGCAAGCGACATATCAGGAGAAATAATTTAGCAAGGTAGTAATCACCGTTCGTTGATCGACGGGCGCAAGGTTATAAAACAGCGGCAGACGCAACAAACGTTCGCTCTCTTTTGTGGTGTAGACATCGTCCCCGATAAACTCGCCGAATTTATCGCCCGCCGGACAATCATGCAGCGGAATGTAATGGAATACCGCCATGATTTCCGCCTCTTTCAGGAAATTAATCAGCGCGCTGCGATCGGCGATATCCCGCAGTTTGATGTAAAACATGTGGGCATTATGCCCGCAGTTTTCCGGAATAGAAGGCAGCTCGATACGCCCGGCGCGCGCCAGCGGCGTTAACGCATCGTAGTAAGTCTGCCACAGCGACAGACGCTGTTGATTGATACGATCGGCGGCCTCCAGTTGCGCCCACAGATAGGCAGCCTGCAGATCGGACATCAAATAACTGGAGCCGATATCCCGCCAGGTGTATTTGTCCACCTGACCACGGAAGAACTGGCTACGGTTGGTGCCTTTTTCGCGGATGATCTCCGCGCGTTCAATTAGCGTACGATCGTTGATCAGCGTCGCGCCGCCTTCGCCGCCAGCGGTGTAATTTTTGGTTTCATGGAAGCTAAAACAGCCGATGTGACCGATCGTCCCTAATGCGCGCCCTTTGTACGTGGACATCACACCCTGGGCGGCATCCTCGACAACGAACAGATTATACTTATCCGCCAGCGCCATGATGACGTCCATTTCACAAGCGACGCCAGCGTAGTGTACCGGCACGATAGCGCGGGTTTTATCAGTAATCGCCGCCTCAATCAGCGTTTCGTCAATATTCATCGTATCCGGACGAATATCGACAAACACAATTTTCGCGCCGCGCAGGACAAAAGCGTTAGCAGTGGAGACAAACGTAAAGCTCGGCATGATCACTTCATCGCCGGGCTGAATATCCAACAACAGAGCCGCCATCTCCAGCGATGCGGTACAGGAAGGCGTTAGCAACACCTTCGCGCTGCCGAAATGTTGCTCCAGCCACTGCTGGCAACGACGCGTAAAGCCGCCGTCGCCACACAGTTTGCCGCTGCTCATTACAGACTGCATGTATTCGAGTTCGGTTCCCACCACCGGCGGCGCATTAAAAGGAATCATGTTGTCACCTGTATAACCAGTACGCAGTGCTTTCGATGTTGGCACCGCTTTGTATGTAACGTTTAAGCGCGGCGGTGTT
Organism: Salmonella sp. GDC200615; assembly: GCF_050574145.1. Taxonomy (NCBI): domain Bacteria; kingdom Pseudomonadati; phylum Pseudomonadota; class Gammaproteobacteria; order Enterobacterales; family Enterobacteriaceae; genus Salmonella; species Salmonella sp. GDC200615. Next base: position 4,413,832 of record NZ_CP192247.1, read on the forward strand.
GCCCAACTGGGTCGCCACCCGCAATGTTGCTTTGCCGCGACTCTGCGCCCAACAGATCGCCGCCTGCATAAGTTCCGCTCCCGCGCCGCGTCCGGCCAACAGGCCAATGCGCGCGTCGGTATCATTCAATTCCCGCAGCGAGACGTAACCGCGGATAGCGCCTGTCTCCGTGCGAAGCACCAGGCATTGGTGATCAAACGTGCCGCGTACCGCATTCTCAATCCACTGGGCGTAAAAACGGGCGCTGGCGTCGGGCGCATACCACGGCGCGCGAAAACGACTCTGCGTAAACGCCTCTCCGGCCAACTGACGCAAAGCAGGAATGTCCGTAAGGTGTGCAATTTCCGCGCCATGCTGGTCGCGATGCCCTTTTACCGGCAACGCAAAATCCACCTCGCCTTCAACCAAAGAGAATCCCAGCGATTGCAACGCCGACAGCCAGGCGATGTTTTCAGCCGGCACTTTTACCTGCACGCGTTGCCACGCCTGCAGCGCTTCTGGCGTTAATTCGGGCGCTGAGGCATCGATACGCACAATGCCGCTATTCACGCCAAAAAACGTATTTTCCCAGAGTAACGGTTCAATACTGGCGCGGACGGGCACGGAGCAACTCCAGTAAATATTGGCCATAGCCGGTTTTTTCAAGCTGACTGGCGGCGCGTTTCAAACCATCATCATCCAGCCAGCCGTTGCGCCAGGCAATCTCCTCCAGACAGGCAATTTTGAAGCCCTGGCGCTTTGATACGCCGCGCGTAATGGGATGCAACCGGGTACCGGAACCTCCCGCCAGAATGATGCCTTTCATTCGTTTCTCCTCCAGGAGTAAGAACCTGCCGTTTAGCGTTTCAGTCCTAAGCGTTCGCCCTGATAACTGCCATCCTGCACGGGTTTCCACCAGGCCTCATTGGCGAGATACCACTGAACGGTTTTTCGCATCCCGCTTTCGAAGGTTTCCTGCGGCGTCCAGCCCAGCTCGCGGGCGATTTTCGACGCGTCGATGGCATAACGTAAGTCATGGCCGGGTCGATCGTCGACGAAGGTAATCAGATCGTGATAATTCGCCACACCCTGCGGTTTTTGTGGGGCCAGCTCTTCCAGCAGAGCGCAGATCGTCCTGACCACATCCAGATTTTTACGTTCGTTATGACCGCCGATATTATACGTTTCGCCCACCGCGCCGTTCGTCACCACGTGATACAACGCACGGGCATGATCCTCTACATACAGCCAGTCGCGAATTTGCTGACCGTTGCCATAGACCGGCAATGGTTTACCCGCCAGCGCGTTCAGAATCATCAGCGGGATCAGTTTTTCCGGGAAATGGTAGGGCCCGTAGTTATTAGAGCAGTTGGTGACAAGCGTAGGCAGACCGTAGGTACGTAACCAGGCGCGTACCAGATGGTCGCTGCTGGCTTTGGAGGCGGAATAAGGGCTGCTTGGCGCATATAGCGTGGTTTCGGTGAAGAAATCGTCTGCAGTATGCAGATCGCCATACACTTCATCGGTGGAGATATGGTGGAAGCGGAGCGCCGCTTTAGCGTCCGCGTCAAGCGCGGACCAGTAAGCGCGAGCGGCTTCCAGCAAGGTGTAAGTACCAACGATATTCGTTTCAATAAACGCCGCCGGGCCGTCGATGGAACGGTCTACATGGCTTTCCGCCGCCAGGTGCATCACGCTATCGGGCTGATACTGCTGGAAAACTCGCTCCAGTGATGCCCGATCGCAGATATCCACCTTCTCAAAGGCGAAACGGTCGCTTTGCGCCACCGACGCCAGAGACATCAGGTTGCCCGCATAGGTGAGTTTATCCACCACCACCACCGCGTCTGCCGTTTCATGGATGATATGCCGCACCACCGCAGATCCGATAAAGCCTGCGCCTCCGGTCACCAGAATGCGTTTCATCAGCGCCAGACTCCTTTGGTATCAACCACATAACGTTGATGAACCGCATCGCCGGGAATCGCTTTAAATTCGTCGTGATCGACCAGCATCACCAGCACATCGGCGGCGGTCAGCGCCGCGTCCAGTTTCGCCAGCGTGCAAAGTCCGTCCAATTTTTTCGGCAACTGACGGATATTCGGTTCGACGACCAGGGTTTCGCCGCTGTGCCAGCAGGCGATACTTTGCGCGATCCCCATCGCCGGGCTTTCGCGCAGATCGTCGATATTCGGCTTAAAGGCCAGCCCAAAACAGGCGATTTTCACTTCTCTGGCGCGTTTATCGGTGGCCGCCAAGCAATCTGCGACCGCGGCTTTTACCTGATCGACCACCCAGTGCGGTTTGCCGTCGTTCACTTCACGCGCGGTGCGAATCAGTCTCGCCTGCTGCGGATTTTGCGCCACAATAAACCACGGATCGACCGCAATGCAGTGCCCGCCAACGCCTGGGCCCGGCTGCAAAATATTGACGCGCGGATGGCGGTTCGCCAGACGGATCAATTCCCAGACGTTAATCCTCTGTTCGGCGCAAATCAGCGACAATTCATTCGCAAAGGCGATATTCACATCACGGAAGCTATTTTCCGTCAGCTTGCACATCTCTGCGGTGCGCGAGTTGGTGACAACGCATTCGCCCTCAAGGAAAATTTTGTACAGCGCGCTGGCGCGAGCCGAACATACTGGCGTCATACCGCCAATCACGCGGTCATTTTTAATGAGTTCCACCATCACCTGACCCGGCAGCACACGCTCCGGACAATAGGCGATATTCACGTCGGCCTGCTCGCCCGCCTGCTGGGGAAAGGTCAGATCCGGGCGCATCCCGGCCAGCCAGCCAGCCATTTGCTCCGTTGCGCCGACCGGCGATGTTGATTCCAGAATCACCAGTGCCCCTTTTTTTAATACCGGCGCAATGGATTTCGCCGCGGCTTCCACATAGGCCATGTCAGGGTCGTGATCGCCTTTGAATGGCGTCGGCACGGCAATCAGGTACGCATCGGCCTCGACAGGTGTCGTCGTCGCACGCAGAAAGCCGCCTTCCACCGCCATCTTCACCACATTGCCCAACGCCGGCTCCACGATGTGAATTTCACCGCGATTTATGGTGTCTACCGCATGTTGGTTGATATCCACGCCGATAACCTGCTTCTGGCGGGAAGCAAAAGCGGCCGCAGTCGGTAATCCGATATACCCCAGCCCAATAACAGAAATGGTCGTAAAACTCATAACGATACCCGATAACTTTTTAACGCCTGTAAAATGCGCGCGCATGATTGCCCGTCACCATAAGGATTATGGGCGCGGCTCATGGTTTGATATTCATTTTCGTCGTGCAGCAGACGCATAACTTCCGCCACAATGCGCCGGGAGTCCGTGCCGATCAGTCTTACCGTACCAGCGGTAATGGCTTCCGGACGCTCTGTGGTTTCACGCATGACCAATACCGGCTTACCTAATGACGGCGCTTCTTCCTGAATACCGCCGGAATCGGTCAGAATGAGCCAGGCGTGATTCATCAGCCAGACAAAAGGTAAGTAGTCCTGCGGCTCAATCAGTACCACGTTTTCAACATGGCCGAGGATACGGTTGACAGGTTCGCTGACGTTGGGATTGAGATGCACCGGATAGACAATTTGCACATTCTGGTTCGCGGCGGCGATTTCCGCCAGCGCCTGGCAGATATGCTCAAAGCCCTGACCAAAGCTTTCACGCCGATGACCGGTCACCAAAATCATCTTCTTATTCGCGTTGAGGAAAGGATACTGCTCGGCCAGTTCAGCCTGTAATGTATCGCTCGTCAGAACGCGATCGCGTACCCAGATCAGCGCGTCAATAACGGTATTGCCAGTGACAAAAATGCGCTCATCCGGAATGTTCTCCCGCAACAGATTCTGCCGCGAGTTTTCCGTCGGCGCAAAGTGGTACATCGCCAGATGTCCGGTCAGCGTGCGGTTTGCCTCTTCCGGCCAGGGGGAATAGAGATCGCCGGTTCGCAACCCGGCTTCTACGTGCCCTACCGGAATTCGTTGATAGAAAGCCGCCAGGCTGGTAGCAATCGTAGTGGTGGTATCGCCATGAACCAGCACCACATCAGGTTTAAAATCTGCCAGGATCGGCTTTAATCCCTCCAGAATTCGGCAGGTAATTTCCGTCAACCCCTGTCCCGGCTGCATAATGTTGAGATCGTAATCAGGCACAATAGAAAAAAGAGTTAATACCTGATCAAGCATCTCCCGATGCTGCGCAGTAACGCATACTTTGGCCTCGAAATGAGGATCTTTTTCCAGCGCATGGACCAGAGGCGCCATCTTAATGGCCTCCGGTCGTGTACCAAATACAGTCAGTACTTTCACATCGATTCTCTTCGAATAGACAGTAGGGGCCCAGCCCCCTACTGCAGAGGTGTTGCTAAATCGTGCGGCGACGGGTTAAGGCAACGCCCGCACCGATTAGCGCCCCAACGATACCCCACATGATCATCAGGAAGGCTCGGCGTGGGCTATCACGTTTTACCGGTTCTTCCGGCGTACGCAAATAACGATAGGTCTGAAAACGAGGGTCCAGGGTCGGCCCCACATTAAGCGTATTCAACATTGCCCGATTTTGAAAGTAGTCCAAATCGAACGCAGGGCCAACCGCTTGCAGATTTTCAAGACGCGCCTGCAACATAGGGCGACCGAGTAAAAAAAGCTCTGAGTCCGGTAATTCATCCGCCGGGACATCCGTCGCGCTACGAGAAATATTATGTTGTTCCGCAATTTTGAGCGCCTGCTCAATACTGTTTACACGACGCGAATAGATCGCTTTCGCAACCTCCTCCTGCCGTTTGACCTGGGCTTTCATCTGCACGGTACGCGCAGCCCAGGCACCTTTTAATTCATCATTCAGATGGCTCGCCGCCCGCTGGCTGGCGAATGCGACATACTGACGCAGCAGATTATTGGCGTCCGGCGCAGTTTCAGCAATCAGCTTCACATTGTCGTTGATGGCGCGTGTAAAATCGCCGGGCGTAAACTGTATGTTATTGATCAGTTCATCAAGCATCGCCGCATCAGCTTTGCTATTCCCGACCATTCGCTGCTTGTAATAGTCCGTCTGTAACCAGAAATCGCGACGCGTATCCCAGGAGGCAAGTTGCATGATGAACTCTTTATACGCTTCATCCATCACCGAGGGCTTATCAGAAGAAGCAGGATCGGTCTTAATATCCAGGTTGCGCAGAAACTGCTGCTGGGAGTAATAACCGCCCAACATATTTACGGTTGGGCGATCGGTGATCGCCGTCGCACTCCACTCCTGACGAGCAAAAAAGGTATAGGCTAACGCGATAAGGGCAAATAGCAGGCCAATGCCGATAATCCAGAATTTGCCAGCCCATAAAGTACGAAACAACCCGCGAATATCCAGTTCATTTTCAGCGCTCACCGCGCGTGCCCCCGGTAATGGTTGTGTCATCGTATCCTCATTTACTTGGTTAAGTTTGGCCGGTTCTCACGTTGCCTGCGCAGGCGACGCTTCACACGCTTAATAAATCTCGCCACCTTCCAGGCCCGCTTAATGCAGTAGCCATAGAGGAAGAATGCTAGCAAAAAGAGCACCAACATAACCCATTCAGGAACAAAATGAGAGTATTCTGCCGTTACGCCTACTCCCGCCAGAATCGCCGCTGCGAGCGTAATAAGAACAAATGCCTGGCGGGAAGTAAACCCTGCTCGCATAACCAAATGATGAATATGTTGGCGATCAGGGGAAAAGGGGCTCATCCCTTTACGCAGACGGCGATACATAATCGCCACCATATCCATCAATGGAATAGCGATAATCCATAGCGCGGTAACCGGGCTGATAGAGTGAGTTTTCCCCTGCGTCGTTTCCAGTAAAAGCCAGATGACGGTAAAGCCAATCAGTGTACTACCGGCATCGCCCATAAAGACTTTATAACGCCGCCCCAAAATACCGAGATTAAGCATAATGTAAGGCAGAATCGCGGCGATCATGGCAAAGCACCACATTGCCAGACTAGTCTGACCATCAAACCATAAAATCAGCCCCATCGCCGCAAATGAGACGCTGGATAACCCACCCAGCAGGCCGTCAATACCGTCCACCATATTGAAAGCGTTGATCGCCGCCCATACCGCAAACAGAGTAAGGAAATAGCCAAAGGGGCCAAGCACTAACTCCCAAGGCCCAAAGATGTAACCAAGGCTACCTAAGTGAAGTTTTGCGATAACCATCATTACAACCGCAATAACAGCCTGAACCACAGCACGAATTTTTACACTGATATCAAAACGGTCATCCATCGCACCAACAAAAACCAATACACCAGCGCAAATAAGATATAGCGATAAGTGCGGTATGTAGTAATCCGAGAGGCCAAACATAAAGCAGATTCCTGCAAACACAGAAATCCCGCCGACTAATGGGATAACGCCCTGATGTCGTTTACGAAAGTTTGGTTTATCCACTAAACCAATTTTTATGGCTACTTTTCGCGCAAGAAAAATAAAAATGGTCGTGAATAAAAAAATACTGATTAGCTCAGATAAAGCGGTGAGTAACTTCACAGTGTATGTGCTCTCAGCATATATCATTTCCTTAAAGTATAATGCGTTACGCCAGCTCCTAGAAGAGACCTGTTAGAACATTACACTTTTTACCGCAAACAATGTGTATTGTGCATGGTGTTACTCTGTAGCGCATATCCCGATGACCAGTTTATATGACATGACGCCAGGATGAATCGCAAAACAAAAACGCCACGTAAAAACGTGGCGTTTTCAGGTAAAGACCAGGTTATGAGCGCTTCATCATCTCGAAAAAGTCGTCATTAGTTTTGGTCATCGCCAGTTTGTTAATGAGGAATTCCATCGCGTCAATTTCACCCATCGGATGGATGATTTTACGCAGGATCCACATTTTCTGCAGCTCTTCCTGAGTGGTGAGCAGCTCTTCTTTACGGGTACCGGAACGGTTGTAGTCGATAGCCGGGAAGACACGTTTTTCAGCGATCTTACGCGAGAGATGCAGCTCCATGTTACCGGTGCCTTTAAACTCTTCGTAGATAACTTCGTCCATCTTGGAACCGGTATCGATTAGCGCCGTCGCGATGATAGTCAGGCTACCGCCCTCTTCCACGTTACGCGCCGCGCCGAAGAAACGCTTCGGACGATGCAGGGCGTTAGCGTCCACACCACCGGTCAATACTTTACCGGAAGCCGGCACCACGGTGTTGTAGGCACGCGCCAGACGGGTGATGGAGTCGAGCAGGATGATAACGTCTTTCTTGTGTTCAACCAGACGTTTCGCCTTCTCGATAACCATTTCGGCAACCTGAACGTGGCGGGATGCCGGTTCGTCAAAGGTAGAGGCAACCACTTCGCCTTTCACCAGACGCTGCATCTCGGTCACTTCTTCCGGACGTTCGTCAATCAGCAGCACCATCAGCACGCAGTCTGGGTGGTTATACGCTATGCTCTGCGCGATGTTCTGCAGCAGCATGGTTTTACCCGCCTTCGGCGGCGCGACAATCAGACCGCGCTGGCCGCGACCGATCGGCGAAGCCAGATCCAAAACGCGCGCCGTTAAGTCTTCGGTAGAACCGTTACCACGCTCCATACGCAGACGAGAGTTTGCGTGCAGCGGGGTTAAGTTCTCAAAGAGGATTTTGTTACGGGCGTTTTCCGGTTTGTCGTAGTTAACTTCGTTAACTTTCAACAGCGCAAAATAGCGTTCACCTTCTTTCGGCGGGCGAATCTTACCAGAAATGGTATCACCAGTGCGGAGGTTGAAACGGCGGATTTGGCTGGGGGAAACGTAGATATCATCAGGACCGGCGAGGTAGGAGCTGTCTGCAGAACGGAGGAAACCAAATCCATCCTGCAATATCTCCAGCACACCGTCGCCAAAGATATCTTCGCCACTCTTTGCGTGCTGCTTCAGGATGGCAAAAATAATGTCCTGCTTGCGCATACGGGCCAGGTTTTCCAGCCCCATACTTTCGCCGAGAGTGATCAGCTCAGAAACCGGCGTATTCTTTAATTCGGTAAGATTCATAATGGTGTGAGTTCTTAAACTTGGGGTAAATCTCGAACTTAATGTTGTGAATGGTATGGCAGGGTCATCCATGCCTGTTTACGGCTATCAACTCATGTCTGTTCGCTGTCTGGTCACAGGAAAGTACGCAGAACTGAAACGACAAGACGGAATGAGCGAAGAGCCAGGAATCTTTCCACTTCTCGTGCGAGAAAAAACGGGAAGTGACGGATAAAACCAGATTCAAACTTAATAAGGTATGTTTAATTCGAAGTCACTACTAACTTAGCACGACTCAGACCGGGCGTCCAGAGATCCTGACAATTTAAGAATAACGTAAGGACAACAGACGCCACGAAACTGCCTGATACCTTAATCATTCGTCGAATGACAGACGCCTGACTATACAGCGCCTTTGTCATTCGACGTATAAAAGGTATTACGCCAGATTGGCGTCGAGAAACTCTTTCAACTGACCTTTAGACAGTGCGCCTACTTTGGTTGCCGCCACTTCGCCGTTTTTAAACAGCAGCAGAGTCGGAATACCGCGGATGCCATATTTAGGCGCAGTACCTGGGTTCTGGTCAATGTTCAGTTTGGCAACGGTCAATTTGCCCTGATATTCGTCAGCGATTTCATCCAGAATCGGAGCGATCATTTTACACGGCCCGCACCACTCTGCCCAGAAATCAACGAGGATAGCCCCGTCCGCTTTGAGTACATCCGTGTCAAAACTGTCGTCAGTCAGGTGAATAATTTTATCGCTCATATATAACTCCACAGGAATAAGCCTGGCGTGTTGGTGTAGCATTAACCAACGAGGTGCTGATGTTAACTTCGCCAACAAAGGTTGACTTTATTTCACCGGATACGCTTTCGTAAAGCAATAGTAAGCTGATATTCTACCACACTATGAGCAAAACACATTTAACAGAACAGAAGTTTTCCGACTTCGCCCTGCACCCACAGGTGGTTGAAGCCCTTGAAAAAAAAGGGTTTTATAATTGTACGCCCATTCAGGCACTGGCCCTTCCGCTAACGCTGGCGGGTCGTGACGTTGCAGGGCAGGCGCAAACCGGTACCGGGAAAACGATGGCGTTTCTGACGTCAACGTTTCATTATTTACTTTCTCATCCCGCGATCGACGATCGCAAGGTGAACCAGCCGCGCGCGCTGATCATGGCGCCGACGCGTGAATTAGCCGTACAAATTCACGCAGACGCGGAGCCGTTGGCGCAAGCGACAGGCTTAAAATTAGGCCTGGCTTACGGCGGCGATGGTTACGACAAGCAGCTTAAAGTGCTGGAAAGCGGCGTTGATATTCTTATTGGTACGACGGGCCGACTGATCGACTACGCCAAACAAAATCACATTAACCTCGGCGCCATTCAGGTCGTCGTACTCGATGAAGCCGATCGCATGTACGATTTGGGTTTTATTAAAGATATCCGCTGGCTGTTCCGCCGTATGCCGCCGGCTGCGCAGCGTCTGAACATGTTGTTCTCCGCCACCCTGTCTTATCGGGTTCGCGAGCTGGCGTTTGAACAGATGAACAACGCCGAATATGTTGAAGTGGAACCGGAGCAAAAGACCGGCCACCGCATTAAAGAAGAGCTTTTCTACCCCTCTAATGAAGAGAAAATGCGTTTACTGCAAACGCTGATCGAAGAAGAGTGGCCGGATCGCGCCATTATTTTCGCCAACACCAAGCATCGTTGCGAAGATATCTGGGGACATCTGGCGGCAGATGGCCATCGTGTTGGTCTGCTGACCGGCGACGTCGCGCAGAAAAAGCGCCTGCGGATTCTGGATGAGTTCACCCGCGGCGATCTGGATATTCTTGTGGCGACCGATGTCGCGGCGCGCGGGTTGCATATCCCCGCCGTAACGCACGTCTTTAACTACGATCTGCCAGACGATTGTGAAGACTATGTTCACCGTATCGGTCGTACCGGTCGCGCTGGCGCCAGCGGGCATTCCATCAGCCTGGCTTGCGAAGAGTATGCGCTGAATCTGCCCGCCATTGAGAGCTATATCGGCCACTCGATTCCGGTCAGCAAATACAATCCGGAAGCGCTCATGAACGATCTGCCCAAGCCGTTGCGTCTGACGCGTTCGCGTCCTGGCAATGGTCCGCGCCGCGCTGGCGCTCCGCGTAATCGTCGTCGTTCAGGTTAAGAAAAGTTATGCCATACACAAAATCAATTAGCCTGTATCAAGGCGGCAAGAAAACAAATCCCGATGAGCTTACTTTAGTAAATGATTCAGGGGAGAGTACGCAGCCAACACGGATACAGGTTGAAGGATGAAGTGTATGAATTCCACCTCGTTGTATGCCGCCATTGATCTCGGTTCCAATAGTTTTCATATGCTGGTCGTGCGCGAGGCGGCGGGAAGCATCCAGACGCTGACCCGAATAAAACGTAAGGTGCGTCTGGCCGCGGGTCTGAACAACGACAACCACCTTTCAGCCGAAGCGATGGAACGCGGCTGGCAATGCCTGCGTCTGTTTGCTGAACGTTTGCAGGATATCCCGCAGCCGCAAATCCGCGTGGTTGCCACCGCAACATTGCGTCTCGCCGTCAATGCGGGTGAATTTATCGCGAAAGCGCAGACTATCCTTGGTTGTCCGGTGCAGGTTATCAGCGGCGAAGAAGAGGCGCGGCTGATTTATCAGGGGGTCGCTCATACCACCGGCGGCGCAGATCAGCGACTGGTGGTGGATATCGGCGGCGCCAGCACTGAACTGGTTACCGGCACTGGCGCGCAAACCACGTCGCTATTTAGCCTGTCGATGGGCTGCGTAACGTGGCTTGAACGCTATTTTAGCGATCGTAATCTGGCGCAAGAAAACTTTGATGATGCGGAGAAGGCCGCGCGCGATGTACTGCGTCCGGTCGCCGATGAACTGCGTTTTCATGGCTGGAAGGTCTGCGTGGGTGCCTCCGGCACCGTACAGGCATTGCAGGAAATCATGATGGCGCAGGGGATGGACGAGCGCATTACGCTCGCCAAACTGCAGCAGCTAAAACAACGCGCGATACAGTGCGGGCGTCTGGAAGAGCTGGAAATCGAAGGCCTGACGCTGGAGCGCGCGCTGGTTTTCCCAAGCGGGCTGGCTATTCTGATCGCGATATTTACCGAGCTGAACATCCAGAGCATGACGCTGGCAGGCGGCGCGTTACGCGAAGGGCTGGTGTATGGGATGTTGCATCTGGCGGTAGATCAGGATATCCGCAGCCGCACGCTGCGAAACATTCAGCGTCGGTTTATCGTCGATACCGATCAGGCAAATCGCGTGGCGAAGCTGGCAGATAACTTCCTCAAACAGGTAGAAAATGCCTGGCATATTGAGCCTATCAGTCGTGAACTGTTGCTTAGCGCTTGCCAGTTGCATGAGATCGGTCTGAGCGTTGATTTTAAACAGGCGCCCTATCATGCCGCCTATTTAGTACGCCATTTGGATCTGCCTGGCTATACGCCCGCGCAGAAAAAATTGCTCGCCACCCTCTTACTGAATCAGACCAATCCGGTCGATCTCTCTTCGCTTCATCAGCAAAACGCGGTACCGCCCCGTGTTGCGGAACAGCTATGCCGTTTGCTGCGACTGGCGATTCTTTTTGCCGGTCGCCGTCGTGACGATCTGGTACCAGAAATTACGCTACAGGCGCTAAATGAAAATCTGACGTTAACCTTGCCTGGCGACTGGCTGGCACATCACCCGCTGGGTAAAGAGTTGATTGATCAGGAAAGCCAGTGGCAAAGCTATGTACACTGGCCGCTGGACGTTCGCTAACCGTAGTTTGATTGCCGGATGACGCTTCGCTTATCCGGCCTACGATTTCGCTCGCTTTGCCGCCATCATGGCTTTCAGATTAGCCAGGTGACTTTGCCCTTTTTGCATTCGCTCCTCAGCGCTTACCACTTTGCGCTCCTGCTCCCAGATTAAATCATCCTGCGGCAGTTCTAACAGGAAGCGACTGGGTTCCGGGCGCACCAGTTCCCCATACTGACGGCGCTCTTTACATAATGTAAAGGTGAGCTCTTTCTGCGCACGAGTGATCCCGACATAGGCCAGCCGACGCTCTTCCTCAATATTGTCTTCGTCAATGCTGCTTTGATGCGGCAAAAATCCTTCTTCCATTCCCACCATATAGACATACGGGAATTCCAGTCCTTTCGACGCATGAAGCGTCATCAACTGTACCTGATCCAGCTCTTCTTCGCTCTCGCCGCGCTCCATCATATCGCGCAGCGTAAAGCGTGTAACCACCTGGGTGAGCGTCATCGGCTCATCGAGTTCGTTGCCTTCCAGCATCTCAGTCATCCAGCTAAAGAGCTGGTTAACGTTTTTCATACGCATTTCCGCCGCTTTGGGGCTCGGCGAGGTTTCGTACAACCAGGATTCATAGTCAATACCGTGGATGAGATCGCGCACGGCGGCGACAGGCTCGCGTTCGGCCAGACGCTGGATTTCCCCCAGCCAGTGGGTAAAACGCGTCAATGAATCGTAACCACGCCCGGTCAGCTTTTGGCTAAGCCCCATATCAAAGCTGGCGGTAAACAGGCTTTTATTACGCGTCATTGCCCATTCACCCAGCTTTTGCAGCGTGGCCGGACCGATTTCGCGTTTTGGCGTATTCACGATGCTCAGGAAAGCGCTGTCATCATCCGGGTTGGTCAACACCCGCAGGTAGGCCAGCAGGTCTTTAATCTCCGGACGGGAGAAGAATGAGGTGCCGCCGGAAATTTTGTACGGAATGCGGTTCTGCATGAGGAATTTTTCAAATACCCGCGACTGATGATTCCCGCGATACAGAATGGCGTAATCCTTGTACTGGGTCTTGTTCACAAAGTGATGGGCAATCAGTTCTCCGGTAACGCGCTCAGCTTCATGCTCTTCATTGTTTGCGCTTAACACTTTGAGTTCCGCGCCGTAACCGAGTTCGGAAAAGAGGCGCTTTTCAAAGACGTGCGGATTGTTGGCGATGAGAATATTCGCCGCTTTCAGGATGCGGCCCGAAGAACGATAGTTTTGCTCCAGTTTAATCACCTGCAGCGCCGGAAAGTCCTGGCTCAGTAACACCAGGTTTTGCGGACGCGCCCCGCGCCAGGAGTAGATAGACTGATCGTCATCGCCTACGACCGTAAAGCGCGCGCGTTGCCCAACCAGCAGCTTAACCAACTCATACTGGCTGGTGTTAGTATCCTGATATTCATCCACCAGTAGATAACGAATTTTATTCTGCCAGCGCTCGCGCACCTCGTCATTGCGTTGCAGCAGCAGCGTCGGCAGCAAAATCAAATCATCAAAATCGAGAACGTTGCATGCCTTCATATGGGCGTCGTAAAGCCCGTAGCAGTGGGCAAAAATACGATCGCGTTCACCTTTCGCCCCCGCCGCTGCCTGTGCAGGCGTTTTGAGATCGTTTTTCCAGTTGGAGATCGTGGAGATCAGCTGTTGCAACAGAACCTTGTCGTCTTCGATCAGGCCTTCGGTCAGCTCTTTGAGCAAGGCGACCTGGTCGGTATCGTCAAACAATGAAAAGTTCGATTTCATCCCCAGCGCAGCGTACTCGCGCTTAATAATATCCAGCCCTAGCGTATGAAAGGTGGAGATCATCAAACCGCGCGCTTCCTTACGGCCGAGCGTCTGCCCGACGCGTTCTTTCATCTCACGCGCTGCCTTGTTGGTAAACGTCACCGCCGCAATATGCCGGGCCTGATAGCCGCATCCGCGGATCAGGTGGGCGATTTTATTGGTAATTACGCGAGTTTTACCAGAACCCGCTCCTGCCAGCACCAGGCAGGGTCCGGTGACGAATTCGACAGCGTGTTGTTGGCCGGGATTTAAACGCATGGGAATAGTGCTCAATCTTCGAACGGGGGAGGGATTGTAGCAGAAAGCGAGGCCCAGAGAAGACCAGGCTGCTTTTTCAGGCAGCCTGGAAAAGGTCAATCAGCAGGCTCTGGCGGCAAGCGGCGTATAGCCATTACGCTGTGCGCTCTTGATCCAACTGAAAGAACCCATTAGCGCGATCGCCGTCAGCAGAACATACTCAAGCGACATCGCATAAACGCCCTGTACTGCATGATTTCCAACGGGCAGTATTTGAGTAATTCATAGAGCACTGGGTCGCGTACGACCTGGCGTAGCCCTAAAAGCCAGTCGTCTGGAAATTCTGCGTTTTTCATTATGTTCATGGTATCTCGCCCCTTGTCAGAAAGGACAGGACCGCCGTCCCGCACATCCGAAATACGCCTGCTAAAAATGCCGCTTATCTCCCAGTTCATTAAATCAGGCGGGACATCTGTCCTGTAATGGCGAAGAGTATATGTCTGACGGCCTAAGGAGTGATAAAGTGACGGCCAATCTTTGCGACGTGAGAACACAATAATGGCAAAAATGGCAGCAGCACTGCATATCCTTGTAAAAGAAGAGAAACTGGCTTTAGATCTTCTGGAGCAAATTAAAAACGGCGGCGATTTTGAGAAGCTGGCGAAGAAGCATTCTATCTGCCCATCCGGTAAAAAAGGCGGTCATTTAGGCGAATTTCGTCAGGGCCAGATGGTTCCGGCATTCGATAAAGTAGTCTTTTCCTGCCCGGTACTGGAGCCAACCGGCCCGCTGCATACCCAGTTCGGTTACCACATCATTAAAGTATTGTATCGCAAATAAAAAACCGGGTAGCGGCTACGCCTTACCCGGCCTACATCGTCTGCTTGATTTTGTAGGTCGGGTAAGCGCTAGCACCACCCGACAAGGTATATCAACCCGCTACCGCAATACGCTTCATATCCGTCATATAGCCGCGCAGTTTCTTACCTACCTGCTCAATCGCATGGCTACGAATCGCGTCGTTCACGTCGCGAAGCTGTGCGTTGTCTACCGCGCCTTCCGGGATAGCACTACCCAGATCGCCCGGTTGCAATTCCGCCATAAACGGTTTCAGCAGCGGTACGCAAGCGTAAGAGAACAGGTAGTTACCGTATTCTGCGGTATCGGAGATAACCACGTTCATTTCGTACAGGCGCTTACGGGCGATGGTGTTCGCGATCAGCGGCAGTTCGTGCAGTGATTCGTAGTAAGCGGATTCTTCGATGATGCCGGAATCGACCATGGTTTCGAACGCCAGCTCAACGCCCGCTTTCACCATCGCGATCATCAGCACGCCTTTATCGAAGTACTCCTGCTCGCCGATTTTACCTTCAAACTGCGGTGCGGTTTCGAACGCGGTTTTACCGGTCTCTTCACGCCAGGTCAGCAGTTTCTTATCGTCGTTCGCCCAGTCAGCCATCATGCCGGAAGAGAATTCGCCGGAGATGATGTCATCCATGTGTTTCTGGAACAGCGGCGCCATGATCTCTTTCAGCTGTTCGGACAGCGCGTAAGCACGCAGTTTCGCCGGGTTAGACAGACGGTCCATCATCAGGGTGATGCCGCCCTGCTTCAGCGCTTCGGTGATGGTTTCCCAGCCGAACTGAATCAGTTTTTCCGCGTATGCCGGGTCGGTGCCTTCTGCCACCAGCTTGTCGAAGCACAGCAGAGAACCGGCCTGCAGCATACCGCACAGAATAGTCTGCTCGCCCATCAGGTCGGATTTCACTTCCGCCACGAAAGAAGATTCCAGTACGCCCGCACGGTGACCACCGGTGGCCGCCGCCCAGGCTTTAGCAATCGCCATGCCTTCGCCTTTCGGATCGTTTTCCGGGTGAACGGCGATCAGCGTCGGCACGCCGAAACCACGTTTGTACTCTTCACGCACTTCGGTCCCCGGGCACTTCGGCGCCACCATCACCACGGTGATGTCTTTACGGATCTGCTCTCCCACTTCCACGATGTTGAAGCCGTGGGAGTAGCCCAGCGCTGCGCCGTCTTTCATCAGCGGCTGTACAGAACGTACAACGTCGGAGTGCTGTTTGTCCGGCGTCAGGTTAACCACCAGGTCAGCCTGCGGGATCAGCTCTTCGTAGGTGCCTACTTTGAAGCCGTTTTCGGTCGCTTTACGCCAGGAGGCGCGCTTCTCAGCAATAGCTTCTTTACGCAGGGCGTAGGAAATATCCAGACCGGAGTCACGCATGTTCAGGCCCTGGTTCAGACCCTGAGCGCCACAGCCGACGATGACCACTTTTTTACCCTGAAGGTAGCTCGCGCCGTCGGCGAATTCGTCGCGGCCCATAAAGCGACATTTACCCAGCTGCGCCAGCTGCTGGCGCAGATTCAGTGTATTAAAGTAGTTAGCCATGATGGTGTACTCCGTGATGTTGTGTTGTCGCGCTTATTGTTCGGTTTACAGATTGCTATCTGTGCGAATGAACCCACATTACAACAGGAAATTTATTGCGGAAATTGATATATTCACAACGTTATGTTGCGGTTTATGCAACGTCAAAAACCGGAGGTCTGTCTGTGGATTTACGCGATCTAAAAACCTTCCTGCATCTGGCGGAAAGCCGCCACTTTGGCCGCAGCGCGCGGGCGATGCACGTCAGCCCCTCCACGCTCTCCCGGCAGATTCAGCGGCTGGAAGAAGATCTCGGCCAGCCGCTGTTTGTGCGTGATAACCGCACGGTCACGCTGACCGAAGCGGGTGAAGAGCTGCGAGTGTTTGCCCAACAGACGCTTTTGCAATATCAGCAGTTGCGCCATACCCTCGATCAGCAGGGGCCATCCCTTTCCGGCGAACTGCATATTTTCTGCTCGGTGACCGCGGCATACAGTCATCTGCCGCCGATCCTCGACCGCTTCCGCGCCGAACATCCCTCGGTGGAAATTAAGCTCACCACCGGCGACGCCGCCGACGCCATGGACAAAGTGGTCACCGGCGAGGCCGATCTGGCGATTGCCGGTAAGCCGGAAACGCTGCCCGGTGCGGTGGCGTTTTCGATGCTGGAGAATCTGGCAGTGGTGCTGATCGCCCCGGCGCTGCCCTGCCCGGTGCGTAATCAGGTTTCGGTCGACAAGCCAGACTGGTCGACGGTGCCGTTTATCATGGCCGACCAGGGGCCGGTACGCCGTCGCATTGAGCTATGGTTCCGCCGGCATAAAATCAGCAATCCGCAGATTTACGCCACCGTCGGCGGTCACGAAGCGATGGTCTCAATGGTGGCGCTGGGCTGCGGCGTGGCGCTGCTGCCGGAAGTGGTGCTGGAAAACAGCCCGGAGCCAGTGCGCAACCGGGTGATGATTTTAGAACGCAGCGATGAAAAAACGCCGTTTGAACTCGGCATCTGCGCGCAAAAAAAGCGGCTGCATGAGCCGCTAATTGATGCGTTCTGGAAGATTTTACCGAATTAGTTTTACGGCCCTACCATTACCCGAACAGGCTTCCCAATACGGCTAAGCATATTCACCAGAGCATCAATGGTGAATTTGCTGCATTTCTTGTTGACGACATCCGAAACGCGCGGTCGGGATATATGCAAAACTGTAGCAACCTCGGCTTGCTTCATCTGGTTTTGCGTAATCCAGAGGGTAATTTCTTCCATTAGCTGTTGTTTAATGGCTAACGTGTTTTCGATTTCATTCAGGGAATCAGCGTAAAACTTTTCTGCGTCCTGCTTATGAAACCCCAAATCAGCAAAAACATTACCGCCAGATGGCGTCACATGGCGAATATCACTATCAGTTTTGGCAATCACAAGCTGTTTCTCCGTTGTTGCACCACCCGGTTATAACGCGTTCTGGCGATGTTTTTATCATGCTGACTGGTTTGTTGCGTCTGTTTTTGGAAACTATGCAAAACGTAGAGTGCTTCTTCAAACTTAGCGACATACATAACGCGATAGATACCATTGTTGTCACGAATACGAATTTCATTTACCCCAGCCCCAATTTCTGAAAACGGTTTCCAGTCATCGGGTTCAATTCCATACTGAATTTTGTGAAGCTGATAACCGACTGCTTTACGTACCGTTATGGGAAAAGCCAGGAGACCCTCCAGAGAAGATCCCACCCATCGAATTTCTTTTTCATTGGAGAGAGCTCGGGTGAGTAACATAACACCCTTGTGTATAAAATTTTATACATTGCTTTTAACAGGTGCAAATGATGGCGGTGCTAACGATATGGTGAGCCGAGTTTCACCACAAGCAGATTGGGCGCCTTCTGGAAAACGTCTCGCAAAATTAAATGAGTGGATGCTCCGGGCTGGCAGAAAAGCCGAATAACTGAGGGAAGATCATATCTGGATATCAGGCCCACTTTACTTTGTGGGCCTGAAAAACTAAACGCTGAATTAACCCGCCAGAAAGAACCGGAACGCCGGGTTATTGCTCTCATCATGGCATTCATAGCCCAGCTCATGCAGCCGGGTTTCGAAATCCGGCTCATGATCGCCTAACTCGAACGCCGCCAGCACGCGGCCATAATCGGTACCGTGGCTGCGGTAATGGAATAGCGAAATATTCCAGTGCGTGCCAAGCGTATGCAGGAATTTGAGCAACGCGCCGGGCGACTCCGGAAATTCAAAGCTGTAGAGGCGTTCCTGTAGCGGATGGGATGGACACCCGCCGACCATATAGCGCACATGCAGCTTCGCCATTTCATCGTCGGAGAGATCCACTACGCTATAACCGCCGTCGCACAGTTGGGTGATAATCTCTTTTCGCTCCTCCAGCCCCTGACTGACGCGTACGCCGACAAAAATACAGGCATTTTTCGCGTCGGCAAAACGGTAGTTAAATTCGGTGACCATACGCCCGCCAAGCAACTGGCAGAATTTGAGAAAGCTCCCCTTTTCTTCCGGAATGGTCACCGCCAGTAACGCTTCGCGCTGTTCCCCCAGCTCGCAGCGTTCAGACACATAGCGCAAGCCGTGGAAGTTGACGTTGGCGCCGGAAAGGACGTGCGCCAGGCGTTCGCCGCGAATATTGTGCAGGGCGATATATTTTTTCATCCCCGCCAGCGCCAGCGCGCCGGACGGCTCCGCCACCGCACGCACATCTTCAAACAGATCTTTCATCGCCGCGCAGATAGCGTCGCTATCGACTGTAATAATGTCGTCGAGATATTCCTGGCACAGGCGGAAGGTTTCGTCGCCGATGCGTTTTACCGCCACGCCTTCAGCAAATAACCCAACGCGCGGGAGATCCACTGGATGACCGGCTTCCAACGCCGCTTTCAGGCAGGCGGAATCCTCCGCTTCGACGGCAATCACTTTGATTTGCGGCATCAATTGTTTGATCAGTACCGCTACGCCCGCCGCCAGGCCGCCGCCGCCAACCGGCACAAAGACACGATCGAGATGCGAATCCTGCTGAAGCAGCTCCAGCGCCAGCGTGCCCTGCCCGGCGATCACCATTGGGTGATCAAACGGCGGCACCCAGGTAAAACCCTGCTGCTGCGCCAGTTCAATAGCTTTCGCTTTCGCTTCATCAAAATTAGCGCCGTGCAACAGCACTTCGCCGCCAAAACCGCGTACCGCATCGACTTTAATATCCGCCGTTGCTTTTGGCATGACGATCAGAGACTTCACGCCAAGCCGCGCGGAGGAAAACGCCACGCCCTGTGCATGGTTCCCCGCCGACGCGGTAATCACGCCGTGGGCTTTTTGTTCTTCGGTCAATCCGGCCATCATCGCGTAAGCGCCGCGCAGCTTAAAGCTATGTACCGGCTGCCGGTCTTCGCGTTTGACGAGAATAACGTTATCCAGACGTGACGAGAGCTTTTCCATTTTTTGCAGCGGCGTCACCTGCGCCGCTTCGTATACTGGCGCGCGTAGCACCGCGCGCAGATACTCCGCCCCTTCCGGCGCGACTGACAGTGGTTGAGACTCCGCCATCATCAACCTCCCAGTTTCGATTTATCGCGCACCGCGCCTTTATCGGCGCTGGTCGCCAGGCTGGCGTAGGCACGCAGGGCAAACGAAACCTGACGCTGACGATTTTTCGGCGTCCAGGCTTTGTCGCCACGAGCCTCCTGCGCCTCACGGCGTGCGGCGATTTCAGCCTCGTTCAACTGCAACTGAATGCTGCGGTTCGGGATATCAATCGCAATAGTGTCGCCATCTTCAATCAACGCAATAGTGCCGCCGCTGGCCGCTTCCGGCGAGACGTGGCCGATGGAAAGACCCGAAGTACCGCCGGAGAAACGCCCATCGGTGATGAGCGCGCAGGCTTTGCCCAGCCCCATCGACTTCAGGAAACTGGTCGGATAGAGCATTTCCTGCATTCCCGGCCCGCCTTTCGGCCCTTCGTAGCGGATCACGACTACATCGCCTTCCACTACTTTGCCGCCGAGAATCGCCTCTACCGCGTCGTCCTGGCTTTCATACACTTTAGCCGGGCCGGTAAATTTAAGGATGCTGTCATCCACGCCTGCGGTTTTCACAATGCAGCCGTTTTCGGCGAAGTTGCCATACAGCACCGCCAGACCGCCGTCTTTGCTATAGGCATATTCCAGCGAGCGGATGCAACCCGCTGCGCGGTCGTCATCCAGCGAATCCCAGCGACAATCCTGCGAGAACGCCTGGGTAGTACGGATACCGGCAGGGCCAGCACGGAACATTTTTTTAACCGCTTCGTCCTGCGTAACCGTGATGTCGTACTGTTCCAGCGTTTGCGGCAGCGTCAGGCCTAATACGTTTTTCACGTTGCAGTTCAGCAGCCCGGCGCGATCCAGCTCGCCTAAAATACCCAGCACACCGCCGGCACGGTGAACATCTTCCATATGATATTTCTGGGTACTTGGCGCCACTTTACACAGCTGCGGCACCTTGCGGGACAGCTTGTCGATATCACTCATGGTGAAGTCGATTTCCGCTTCCTGCGCCGCCGCCAGCAGGTGAAGAACGGTGTTGGTCGAACCGCCCATCGCGATATCCAGCGTCATCGCGTTTTCAAACGCGGCTTTGCTGGCGATGTTACGCGGCAGTGCACTTTCGTCGTTTTGCTCGTAATAGCGTTTAGTCAGTTCAACAATCCGCTTACCGGCATTGAGGAACAACTGCTTACGGTCAGCGTGAGTTGCCAGCAGCGAGCCGTTGCCCGGCTGCGACAGGCCCAGCGCTTCGGTCAGGCAATTCATGGAGTTAGCGGTAAACATGCCGGAGCAGGAGCCGCAGGTTGGACAGGCGGAGCGTTCAACCTGGTTACTTTGATCGTCAGAGACTTTCGGGTCCGCTCCCTGAATCATGGCATCAACCAGATCCAGCTTGATAATTTTGTCTGAAAGCTTGGTTTTCCCGGCTTCCATCGGTCCGCCAGAGACAAAGATCACCGGAATATTCAGGCGCAGCGAGGCCATGAGCATCCCTGGGGTGATTTTGTCGCAGTTGGATATACACACCATCGCGTCAGCGCAGTGAGCGTTCACCATGTACTCAACGGAGTCGGCGATCAGCTCGCGCGACGGCAGTGAATAGAGCATACCCCCGTGCCCCATGGCAATCCCGTCATCCACGGCAATAGTGTTGAACTCTTTCGCCACCCCGCCGGAAGCTTCAATCTGTTCGGCGACCAGCTTACCGAGATCGCGCAGATGAACGTGACCCGGCACAAACTGAGTGAATGAGTTCACCACGGCGATAATCGGTTTGCCAAAATCACTGTCGGTCATTCCGGTGGCGCGCCACAGCGCGCGGGCACCCGCCATATTACGACCATGGGTGGTGGTGGCGGAACGGTACTTAGGCATGCTTTATTTACTCCCCATCTTTTCCCTTCATACTTCACGCCACAGGTGCGTTGGCTGCCTCACTCACCCCAGTCACTTACTACAGTAAGCCCTGGGGATTCGCTGCGTTACCGCCTTCCTGTGACGCAAATTATTTTGGGAAAATATTAATTTTATTTATTATGAATTTACCGGATCCAACCAGCCCCATTTATCCTCGGTTTCTCCAGTGAAGAGACCAAAGAAGGCTTGTTGGATACGCTTGGTGACAGGACCGCAGCGGCCTTCGCCTACCTGGATACCATCAACGCTGCGTACCGGAGTAATTTCTGCCGCGGTTCCGGACATAAACACTTCGTCGGCCAGATACAGCGACTCACGGGACAGCACCTGCTCGCGCACTTCAATACCCAGCTCTTTCGCCAGTTTGATGATCGCATCGCGAGTAATGCCTGGCAGCGCGGAAGAGGTAAACGGCGGAGTAAACAGCACACCATCTTTTACCTCAAACAGGTTTTCACCTGCGCCTTCGGAGATATAGCCGTTTACATCCAGGGCGATGCCTTCCTGATAGCCGTGGCGGCGCGCTTCGCTACCCACCAGCAGTGAGGAAAGATAGTTCCCGCCCGCTTTGGCGGCGGTTGGAATGGTGTTCGGCGCAGCGCGATTCCAGGAAGAAACCATCGCATCGATCCCCTGATCCAGCGCTTCGGCACCCAGGTATGCCCCCCACGGGAACGCGGCGATGATGACGTCAGTGGTGTATCCCGGGGGCGGGTTAACGCCCATACCGACATCGCCGACAAATACCAACGGACGGATATAGGCGCTGGTCAGGTTGTTTTTGCGGATCACTTCGCGGCAGGCTTCCATCAGCTCATCAATACTCTGGGAAACCGGAAAACGATAAATTTTTGCTGAGTCGCGCAGGCGCTGCATATGTTCACGATGACGAAACACTACCGGGCCTTTGTGAGAGTCGTAGCACCGAATCCCTTCAAATACCGACGTACCGTAGTGCAGCGCGTGAGACATTACGTGAACCTTCGCGTCTTCCCAGCGCACCATCTCGCCATTGAACCAAATATAATCAGCTTTTTTCGTCGTCATTTTTCTTCCTTTTGCGCTCAGGCGCGGATTTGTTGTGATGTGGCAGCGCTCTGGCAGATCGCGACATGCGCAACATCTACCAGTTTACTTAACTGACTAAACAGTAAGTCGACCGACCGGGGACTGGCAACGGTCAATTCAATATTTATATTCTGCGCATCGGTCGCGGCTTCCATATTCATGGAGCACACCTGAAAACCACGATGGCGCACCACGCGTAAAACACGTTCTAAGGTTTCTGGATTAAAGCGTGCCGATACATTGACCTGATGTTGCATCATGATAATTTCTCCAGCATTTCAGAGTTACTGGCGCCAGGCGGCACCAACGGCCAGACATTTTCAAGTTCGTCGATTGAGACGTGAAGCAGGTACGGCCCTTCGCTTGCCAACATAGTGTCGAGTGCCGCTTCAACCTGGTCTTTACGAGTAATGTGCTGGCCTGGAATGCCGAAGGCGCTGGCCAGCATGAGGAAATCGGGGTTATCGGTCAGGGTGGTTTCGCTATATCGCTCCTGGAAAAACAGTTGCTGCCATTGTCGAACCATCCCTAACCGCTGGTTGTCGAGTAAGACTATCTTCAACGGTAACTGCTTGCGTTTTACGGTGCCCAACTCCTGAACATTCATCATGAAGGAGCCGTCACCGGAGATACAGATAACGGTATCATTCGGTCGCGCTACCTGCGCGCCAACGGCCGCCGGTAAGCCGAATCCCATCGTCCCCAGACCGCTGGAGGTGATGAAGTTCTCCGGGCGGGTGTAAGTCATATGCTGGGCTGACCACATCTGATGCTGCCCCACATCCGTCGTCACCACGCTGTCTGCGGGTTTGCGTTCCGACAATTGTTTCAACAACAACGGCGCATAGATAGTCTCGCCAGGATGATCATAGCGCCAGGCGTGTTCTGCGCGCAGCTCTGCACAGGACTGACGCCATGCGTCGATCTTCAGCGGTTGCTGTAATGCCGGCAACAGCGAATTTAAATCGCCCTGCAACGCGACGTGTGCCTGACGCAGTTTGTTCATTTCCGCCGGGTCGATATCCATATGGATTACGCTGGCGTTCGGCGCAAACGTATTCAGCTTACCGGTCACCCGGTCATCAAAACGTGCACCCACTGCGATCAGTAAATCACACTCTTGCACCGCGAAATTAGCCGCTTTAGTACCGTGCATTCCCAGCATGCCCAGATAGTACGGATAATCAGCTTCAACAGCCCCTAGCCCTTTCAGCGTGCAGGTAACTGGCATTTGCGTTACCGCGATAAATTTACGCAGCGCCGGAACCGCCTGCGCCATACCAACACCACCGCCGACGTACAGCATGGGTTTTTTCGCCTGTTCCAGCATCTGGCGCACCTGTTCAACATCAGCCTGCGGGAAGGTCGCTTCGTTATCAACGGTAGTAAACCAGGGTTCCAGCTCACCGCTGGCCAACTGGATATCTTTCGGGATATCCACCAGAACCGGGCCAGGACGGCCAGCGTTGGCAACTTCAAAAGCCTCTGCCATGATACGAGGCAGCTCTGCCAGCGACTGCACCAGGAAGCTGTGTTTGGTACAGGCCAGCGACAGGCCTAACACATCCACCTCCTGGAACGCATCGGTGCCGATGAACGGGGCGGAAACCTGACCCGTGATCGCGACGACGGGGACCGAATCTAACAACGCATCCGCCAGGCCAGTGATCAGGTTAGTGGCGCCAGGGCCGGAGGTGGCGATACAAACACCGGTTTTGCCGGTAGAACGGGCATAACCGATTGCCGCCATTGCCGCACCCTGCTCGTGTCGGCACAACAAATGCTCCACACCACCGTCATACAACGCGTCGTAAACCGGCATAATTGCGCTGCCAGGATAACCAAATACGGTTTTCACCCCCTGCGCTCGCAAAGCATGTACCACCCACTGTGCCCCGTTCATAGTTACATCCCCGTCGTAAATCTTGAGAAACAGAACTTTATGCTGTTATTCACGCTCTGCTCCTCGCTTAAGTTTTTCAGGCCAAAAAAAACCCCCGGACCTTTCGGTGCGGGGGTCTTAGTTCGTTAAGGCTTGATTTCTAAGCCTTTCCTCGTCCAAGTGCAGCCCCGCACGGTGGGATAATAATCACCACCACGCTAATCACGACCAGGCTAATCACTCGTAGAAGGGCTGTCATTTTTGTCTATTCTTGCATCTTGTTCGAAGGAATACCTAAAGAGTTACCATAGGTTTTGCCAATAGCACAAGATATTTTTTTAACCACGTTTCAGATAATGCAGGTGAATGCCTAAAAGTGCTTTGTTTTTTATAAGAAAAATTAGCAACTGAAAAATTTTCACGTTTTCCTCCCCCTTTTGGCGCACTCTACACCCTGTTTTCCTTCTTTTCGCTTCTGCGAGCGTTCTCCCAGTTTGATGTTTCTTACCTGAAAATGACGCCAAAATTCGGGAATCAGCCGCTAAAAAACAAAAAGTCAGTAATTCGATTTTCTCTTCTATTCCGCATAATCCACGTAACAGGAGGGATTATGTCACTGGCGATTGTTCATACTCGCGCCGCACTTGGCGTCAATGCGCCGCCTATCACTATAGAGGTGCATATCAGTAATGGATTACCGGGATTAACCATGGTTGGCCTACCGGAAACCACGGTAAAAGAGGCGCGTGACCGGGTACGTAGTGCGATTATTAATAGCGGATATGAATTTCCGGCTAAAAAAATAACCATTAACCTTGCTCCAGCCGATCTACCGAAAGAGGGCGGAAGGTATGACCTGCCTATTGCTGTTGCGCTTCTGGCCGCGTCTGAGCAGCTTACAGCGTCGAATCTTGAGGCATATGAGCTGGTGGGTGAGTTAGCGCTTACAGGCGCATTACGCGGCGTTCCTGGCGCAATATCAAGTGCAACGGAAGCCATCAGGGCCGGCAGAAATATTATCGTCGCAACAGAGAACGCGGCGGAGGTTGGGCTTATCAGCAAAGAAGGATGTTTTATCGCCGATCATCTACAAACCGTCTGCGCCTTTCTGGAAGGGAAACACGCCCTGGAAAGACCTTTAGCTCAGGATATGGCATCGTCTACCGCAACTGCCGATCTTCGCGATGTGATCGGTCAGGAGCAGGGTAAACGCGGCCTGGAGATTACAGCGGCAGGGGGACATAATCTGCTATTGATCGGCCCGCCGGGTACGGGTAAAACCATGCTGGCCAGTCGACTGAGCGGGATTCTTCCACCATTAAGCAATGAAGAGGCGTTGGAAAGCGCCGCGATCCTCAGTCTGGTTAATGCCGATACGGTACAAAAACGATGGCAGCAACGTCCCTTTCGCTCACCTCATCATAGCGCCTCACTTACTGCTATGGTCGGCGGCGGCGCAATACCCGCCCCGGGAGAGATATCGCTGGCGCACAACGGAATTTTGTTCCTTGATGAATTGCCTGAATTTGAACGACGCACACTGGATGCGCTACGTGAACCTATAGAATCCGGTCAAATTCATTTATCCCGTACCAGAGCGAAAATAACGTACCCTGCCAGGTTCCAGTTAATCGCCGCAATGAATCCCAGCCCGACCGGACATTATCAGGGAAACCATAATCGCTGCACGCCAGAACAGACACTACGTTACCTTAATCGGTTGTCAGGCCCGTTTCTTGATCGTTTTGACCTTTCGCTTGAGATACCGCTTCCACCGCCCGGGATTCTTAGCCAACACGCCTCAAAGGGTGAGAGCAGCGCTACGGTAAAAAAGCGGGTCATCGCCGCCCATGAACGGCAGTACCGACGCCAGAAGAAGTTAAACGCGCGTCTGGAGGGTCGCGAAATCCAAAAATATTGTGTTTTGCACCACGATGACGCCCGCTGGCTTGAAGACACGCTGGTGCATCTTGGATTATCCATTCGCGCCTGGCAGCGTTTACTAAAAGTGGCCAGAACCATTGCCGACATAGAACTGGCTGACCAGATCTCGCGTCAGCATTTGCAGGAGGCGGTAAGCTATCGGGCGATAGACAGGTTGTTAATTCATTTGCAAAAGCTGCTGGCGTAAAAAAAGGGCATTACGCCCTTTTTATTAATCATCAGCTTCGGTGTAGTCTTCTGCGCCTTCAACTTGCGGCTTGCCGCCAGACAAGGTGTGGAAGCGTTTTGGACGCTTGATACGCGTCATATACTTGGACCAGACGCGTTCTGCATCCGTTACCGGCTCGCGTTCACCGCGACATACCGCTACAAACAGCTTCTCTTCTTCAGTCACAGGCTCACGCTTGCCAAGATCCAGATCATTAAAGGCATGACCATGACGCTCAAGCAGTTGTGCCTCTTTAATCGTGAAATCACCGTGACGAGAGAATCCACGTGGATAATGTTTATTGTCAAAATATCGATTAGTCGTCGTAAAGCTTTCCGCCATCCTGCACGCTCCTAATTCTTTGTCTGAGCTATTTATGGCGCGGAGTATTAGTTACGCTTGACAGAGTGTAAAACAAAACATTTAAATCATAACGACAAATAATTTTGTGGAGAGCACAGTGGATACGGAATTGTTAAAAACTTTCCTGGAAGTTAGCCGGACACGCCATTTCGGGCGGGCCGCAGAAGCACTTTACCTGACGCAATCCGCGGTGAGCTTTCGTATCAGGCAACTGGAGAATCAACTGGGCGTAAACCTTTTTACGCGGCACAGAAACAATATCCGTTTAACCACGGCTGGCGAAAAACTTTTACCGTATGCGGAAACGCTGATGAATACGTGGCAGGCGGCACGTAAAGAGGTGGCGCATACCTCACGCCATAACGAGTTTTCCATCGGCGCCAGCGCGTCTTTATGGGAGTGTATGCTTAACGCCTGGCTGGGGCGACTGTACCAACTACAGGAGCCGCAAAGCGGCCTGCAGTTCGAAGCCAGAATCGCTCAACGGCAATCGCTTGTGAAGCAACTTCATGAACGCCAGCTTGATCTCCTCATTACTACCGAAGCGCCCAAAATGGATGAGTTCAGCAGTCAGCTGTTAGGGCACTTCACTTTGGCGTTATATTGCAGCAGCCCTGCCCGTAAGAAATCAGAACTCAATTATCTGCGGCTGGAGTGGGGACCAGACTTCCAACAGCATGAAACAGGGCTGATCGCAGCAGATGAAGTGCCGGTATTAACAACCAGCTCAGCCGAACTCGCCCGACAGCAGCTTAGCGCATTAAATGGCTGTAGCTGGCTTCCTGTAAACTGGGCAAATGAAAAGGGCGGATTACATACCGTTGCCGACAGCGCAACGCTTTCACGGCCACTATACGCTATTTGGCTGCAAAACAGCGATAAATACTCGCTGATCTGCGATCTGTTAAAAACGGATGTGCTGGATGAACAATGAAAATGATGAAAAGAAAAAGAAGGGAACTTACGATTACCTGATCAGATAATCAGGTAATTTTAGGCAAAAAAAAATCCTTAGCAGATGCTAAGGATTATTTCTGGCAGGGGCGGAGAGACTCGAACTCCCAACACCCGGTTTTGGAGACCGGTGCTCTACCAATTGAACTACGCCCCTAATTAGGGTGGCGGAACGGACGGGACTCGAACCCGCGACCCCCTGCGTGACAGGCAGGTATTCTAACCAACTGAACTACCGCTCCACCGAATTCTTTTACAACCACTGATTTTTACATCAGTTTACTGCTTAATTTGATGCCTGGCAGTTCCCTACTCTCGCATGGGGAGACCCCACACTACCATCGGCGCTACGGCGTTTCACTTCTGAGTTCGGCATGGGGTCAGGTGGGACCACCGCGCTACTGCCGCCAGGCAAATTCTTTGTGCTCTGTACGCAATTCTTTATCGCATCAGCGGCGTTGCCTGCGCTCGTAAACTCAGTCACATACTTCTGTATGCTCCTTCCTTTCCTTCGCTTGCCGCCTTGCTGCTGCGCAAATTATTGCGTACTCAACTCTGAATCACTGCTGAAAATCGTCTCTCATCCGCCAAAACATCTTCGGCGTTGTAAGGTTAAGCCTCACGGTTCATTAGTACCGGTTAGCTCAACGCATCGCTGCGCTTACACACCCGGCCTATCAACGTCGTCGTCTTCAACGTTCCTTCAGGAGACTCTAAGTCTCAGGGAGAACTCATCTCGGGGCAAGTTTCGTGCTTAGATGCTTTCAGCACTTATCTCTTCCGCATTTAGCTACCGGGCAGTGCCATTGGCATGACAACCCGAACACCAGTGATGCGTCCACTCCGGTCCTCTCGTACTAGGAGCAGCCCCCCTCAGTTCTCCAGCGCCCACGGCAGATAGGGACCGAACTGTCTCACGACGTTCTAAACCCAGCTCGCGTACCACTTTAAATGGCGAACAGCCATACCCTTGGGACCTGCTTCAGCCCCAGGATGTGATGAGCCGACATCGAGGTGCCAAACACCGCCGTCGATATGAACTCTTGGGCGGTATCAGCCTGTTATCCCCGGAGTACCTTTTATCCGTTGAGCGATGGCCCTTCCATTCAGAACCACCGGATCACTATGACCTGCTTTCGCACCTGCTCGCGCCGTCACGCTCGCAGTCAAGCTGGCTTATGCCATTGCACTAACCTCCTGATGTCCGACCAGGATTAGCCAACCTTCGTGCTCCTCCGTTACTCTTTAGGAGGAGACCGCCCCAGTCAAACTACCCACCAGACACTGTCCGTAACCCGGGTAACGGGTCCACGTTAGAACATCAAACATTAAAGGGTGGTATTTCAAGGTCGGCTCCATGCAGACTGGCGTCCACACTTCAAAGCCTCCCACCTATCCTACACATCAAGGCTCAATGTTCAGTGTCAAGCTATAGTAAAGGTTCACGGGGTCTTTCCGTCTTGCCGCGGGTACACTGCATCTTCACAGCGAGTTCAATTTCACTGAGTCTCGGGTGGAGACAGCCTGGCCATCATTACGCCATTCGTGCAGGTCGGAACTTACCCGACAAGGAATTTCGCTACCTTAGGACCGTTATAGTTACGGCCGCCGTTTACCGGGGCTTCGATCAGGAGCTTCGCTTGCGCTGACCCCATCAATTAACCTTCCGGCACCGGGCAGGCGTCACACCGTATACGTCCACTTTCGTGTTTGCACAGTGCTGTGTTTTTAATAAACAGTTGCAGCCAGCTGGTATCTTCGACTGACTTCAGCTCCGTGAGTAAATCACTTCACCTACGTGTCAGCGTGCCTTCTCCCGAAGTTACGGCACCATTTTGCCTAGTTCCTTCACCCGAGTTCTCTCAAGCGCCTTGGTATTCTCTACCTGACCACCTGTGTCGGTTTGGGGTACGATTTGATGTTACCTGATGCTTAGAGGCTTTTCCTGGAAGCAGGGCATTTGTTACTTCAGCACCGTAGTGCCTCGTCATCACGCCTCAGTGTTAAAGTGAACCGGATTTACCTGGAACACACACCTACACGCTTAAACCGGGACAACCGTCGCCCGGCCAACATAGCCTTCTCCGTCCCCCCTTCGCAGTAACACCAAGTACGGGAATATTAACCCGTTTCCCATCGACTACGCCTTTCGGCCTCGCCTTAGGGGTCGACTCACCCTGCCCCGATTAACGTTGGACAGGAACCCTTGGTCTTCCGGCGAGCGGGCTTTTCACCCGCTTTATCGTTACTTATGTCAGCATTCGCACTTCTGATACCTCCAGCAACCCTCACAGGCCACCTTCGCAGGCTTACAGAACGCTCCCCTACCCAACGAACGTATCCTTAAACCGACTCGACTTTGTATACGCTTTGACGTCGCTTCGCTCCGTCAATCGTAACCCGCTGAATCGCTTTAAGTGATACGTTCGCTGCCGCAGCTTCGGTGCATGGTTTAGCCCCGTTACATCTTCCGCGCAGGCCGACTCGACCAGTGAGCTATTACGCTTTCTTTAAATGATGGCTGCTTCTAAGCCAACATCCTGGCTGTCTGGGCCTTCCCACATCGTTTCCCACTTAACCATGACTTTGGGACCTTAGCTGGCGGTCTGGGTTGTTTCCCTCTTCACGACGGACGTTAGCACCCGCCGTGTGTCTCCCGTGATAACATTCTCCGGTATTCGCAGTTTGCATCGGGTTGGTAAGCCGGGATGGCCCCCTAGCCGAAACAGTGCTCTACCCCCGGAGATGAATTCACGAGGCGCTACCTAAATAGCTTTCGGGGAGAACCAGCTATCTCCCGGTTTGATTGGCCTTTCACCCCCAGCCACAGGTCATCCGCTAATTTTTCAACATTAGTCGGTTCGGTCCTCCAGTTAGTGTTACCCAACCTTCAACCTGCCCATGGCTAGATCACCGGGTTTCGGGTCTATACCCTGCAACTTAACGCCCGGTTAAGACTCGGTTTCCCTCCGGCTCCCCTATTCGGTTAACCTTGCTACAGAATATAAGTCGCTGACCCATTATACAAAAGGTACGCAGTCACACAGGTAAACCTGTGCTCCCACTGCTTGTACGTACACGGTTTCAGGTTCTTTTTCACTCCCCTCGCCGGGGTTCTTTTCGCCTTTCCCTCACGGTACTGGTTCACTATCGGTCAGTCAGGAGTATTTAGCCTTGGAGGATGGTCCCCCCATATTCAGACAGGATACCACGTGTCCCGCCCTACTCATCGAGCTCACAGCACATGCGCTTTTGTGTACGGGGCTGTCACCCTGTATCGCGCGCCTTTCCAGACGCTTCCACTAACACACATGCTGATTCAGGCTCTGGGCTCCTCCCCGTTCGCTCGCCGCTACTGGGGGAATCTCGGTTGATTTCTTTTCCTCGGGGTACTTAGATGTTTCAGTTCCCCCGGTTCGCCTCATTAACCTATGGATTCAGTTAATGATAGTGTGACGAATCACACTGGGTTTCCCCATTCGGGTATCGCCGGTTATAACGGTTCATATCACCTTACCGGCGCTTATCGCAGATTAGCACGCCCTTCATCGCCTCTGACTGCCAGGGCATCCACCGTGTACGCTTAGTCGCTTAACCTCACAACCCGAAGATGTTTCTTACGATTCATCATCGTGTTGCGAAAATTTGAGAGACTCACGAACAACTTTCGTTGTTCTGTGTTTCAATTTTCAGCTTGATCCAGATTTTTAAAGAGCAAAACTTCGCAGTGAACCCTTTCAGGTACACTCTGAAGTATTTTTTCGTAAACACTCACGAGATGGTGGAGCTATGCGGGATCGAACCGCAGACCTCCTGCGTGCAAAGCAGGCGCTCTCCCAGCTGAGCTATAGCCCCATCGTGTAGTCAGAACCTCTTTACCGATAATTTTTCCTGAGACAAGGCGTGGAATAACGAAGCATACATCAGTATGTGAGTTATTTCACAACGCAGTATTCAGGGAAAATTTGGTAGGCCTGAGTGGACTTGAACCACCGACCTCACCCTTATCAGGGGTGCGCTCTAACCACCTGAGCTACAAGCCTGTAGAGGTTTTACTGCTCGTTTTTCATCAGACAATCTGTGTGAGCACTGCAAAGTACGCTTCTTTCAGGTAAGGAGGTGATCCAACCGCAGGTTCCCCTACGGTTACCTTGTTACGACTTCACCCCAGTCATGAATCACAAAGTGGTAAGCGCCCTCCCGAAGGTTAAGCTACCTACTTCTTTTGCAACCCACTCCCATGGTGTGACGGGCGGTGTGTACAAGGCCCGGGAACGTATTCACCGTGGCATTCTGATCCACGATTACTAGCGATTCCGACTTCATGGAGTCGAGTTGCAGACTCCAATCCGGACTACGACGCACTTTATGAGGTCCGCTTGCTCTCGCGAGGTCGCTTCTCTTTGTATGCGCCATTGTAGCACGTGTGTAGCCCTGGTCGTAAGGGCCATGATGACTTGACGTCATCCCCACCTTCCTCCAGTTTATCACTGGCAGTCTCCTTTGAGTTCCCGACCTAATCGCTGGCAACAAAGGATAAGGGTTGCGCTCGTTGCGGGACTTAACCCAACATTTCACAACACGAGCTGACGACAGCCATGCAGCACCTGTCTCACAGTTCCCGAAGGCACAAATCCATCTCTGGATTCTTCTGTGGATGTCAAGACCAGGTAAGGTTCTTCGCGTTGCATCGAATTAAACCACATGCTCCACCGCTTGTGCGGGCCCCCGTCAATTCATTTGAGTTTTAACCTTGCGGCCGTACTCCCCAGGCGGTCTACTTAACGCGTTAGCTCCGGAAGCCACGCCTCAAGGGCACAACCTCCAAGTAGACATCGTTTACGGCGTGGACTACCAGGGTATCTAATCCTGTTTGCTCCCCACGCTTTCGCACCTGAGCGTCAGTCTTTGTCCAGGGGGCCGCCTTCGCCACCGGTATTCCTCCAGATCTCTACGCATTTCACCGCTACACCTGGAATTCTACCCCCCTCTACAAGACTCAAGCCTGCCAGTTTCGAATGCAGTTCCCAGGTTGAGCCCGGGGATTTCACATCCGACTTGACAGACCGCCTGCGTGCGCTTTACGCCCAGTAATTCCGATTAACGCTTGCACCCTCCGTATTACCGCGGCTGCTGGCACGGAGTTAGCCGGTGCTTCTTCTGCGGGTAACGTCAATTGCTGCGGTTATTAACCACAACACCTTCCTCCCCGCTGAAAGTACTTTACAACCCGAAGGCCTTCTTCATACACGCGGCATGGCTGCATCAGGCTTGCGCCCATTGTGCAATATTCCCCACTGCTGCCTCCCGTAGGAGTCTGGACCGTGTCTCAGTTCCAGTGTGGCTGGTCATCCTCTCAGACCAGCTAGGGATCGTCGCCTTGGTGAGCCGTTACCTCACCAACAAGCTAATCCCATCTGGGCACATCTGATGGCAAGAGGCCCGAAGGTCCCCCTCTTTGGTCTTGCGACGTTATGCGGTATTAGCCACCGTTTCCAGTAGTTATCCCCCTCCATCAGGCAGTTTCCCAGACATTACTCACCCGTCCGCCACTCGTCAGCAAAGCAGCAAGCTGCTTCCTGTTACCGTTCGACTTGCATGTGTTAGGCCTGCCGCCAGCGTTCAATCTGAGCCATGATCAAACTCTTCAATTTAAAAGTTTGATGCTCAATGAATTAAACTTCGTAATGAATTACGTGTTCACTCTTGAGACTTGGTATTCATTTTTCGTCCGAGGACGTCAAGAATCCGTATCTTCGAGTGCCCACACAGATTGTCTGATAAATTGTTAAAGAGCAGGTGCGACGCGGCTTTCAGCTCACCGTCGCGAGGTGGCGTATATTACGCTTTCCCGCTTCAGAGTCAAGCGTTTATTTTCGCTTTTCTCCGTGAGGTTCTGGTCTGAACCCCGCTGACCCGGCGGCCTGTGTGCCGTTGTTCCGTGTCAGTGGTGGCGCATTATAGGGAGTTATTTCTGCCTGACAAGAGGAAATTTAAAATAATTTCTCAAGTGCCTGGTATTTACCCAAAACGCCATTAAACCGGCAGTTTTTCGAGCGTTTCAAAGCCATAACGCTGTAAAATGGGTAATAATTGTTCAGCTCCTGGCGTCATTGCCATGCAATAAGCAATATTGGCATCGGTTGATTTCGCATCCGGCGCTTCATGTTCCAACAGCCAGGCTGTACGACGCGCTATCGCCGCGCCGGAATCCACTAACCTCGTCCCTTCAGGCAGGACTTGCAAAAGCTCGTCCCGTAATAGAGGGAAATGCGTACACCCCAGAACGACCGTGTCAGGCGGCTCCGGCATTCGTAGCCATGGGCGTAATATGCGGCGCAGCTCTTCCAGCGATACCGAGTCGCCATGTAGTTTAGCTTCCGCCAGTTCCACCAGTTCTGCCGACCCCAACATCGCTATCTGACATTCATTGGCGAAGCGCGCAATCAGCTCGTGAGTATAAGGACGTTTGACCGTGGCTCTCGTCGCCAGTAGCCCGACGACGCCATTTGCGGTCAGCCGCGCCGCTGGTTTAATCGCAGGCACAACGCCCACCACCGGGAAGGCAAACTTTTCACGTAATGCGGGAAGTGAGACCGTACTGGCGGTATTACAGGCAATCACCGCCAGTGAAAGGGGATAGCGCTGCTGTACCGCGGTCGCAATCTCGACAACGCGCTCAACGATAAACGTTTCGCTCTTTTCCCCGTAGGGGAAAGCCACGTTATCGAAAGCATATATATAGTGGAGATCCGGCAGGAGCCGCCGAATCTCATCATAGACCGACAATCCACCGACGCCGGAATCAAATACCAGCACGGTGGGACGTGGTTCAGAAGGTGTAGCTGCCAGACAAGGTGTATTCTCGTCCTGCAGTTTGGTAGCCATAAACTGTCTCGTAATCTTTGTCGAACAGGTTGGCTATTTTACCACGAACTGTCAGATGTGAGGTGACCGGATATGCAACCGTAAGATCCCATAAACTGACGCCGCCCATTTTTACTGTCCGGTATGGGTAAGCGGAGTAATCCGAATCATAGCGGGAACCAAGGTATTGATATGTCACCCCCCAGTCAAAATCGTAAACGTCCCAGTCAAGTTGATATTTTGCCATCTGTTTGGAACGCCGCGGTAATGGCGTATCGGTAACCGCATTACGCGCATCAACGTAATCGTAACTGACCGTATGCGTTAACGGTCCGGTATCGAAATTCGCCGTCGCCTCAATACCTTTAATGCGCGCCTTACCTTCGTTGTAATATTTTTGCAGATGATCGTCATAATCGATCATGTCATTAATATCGTTACGATAACCTGAAATACGCCAGCTGACGCCAGCGGTTAGCCCTTCAAATGCGCCTTCCCACTGTTTACTCTTTTCAGGATTCATGTTCGGATTACCGTAATACCCATACAGCTGGCCCAAATTAGGCGCTTTGTAGGAGGTTCCGTAGGAGGCAATAAAGCGATAACCTTCTATAAACTCCCATCCCGCGCTGGTTTGCCATGTACCATGACGACCAAACTGGGAGTTGTCATCACTGCGCGCCGCCGCTTCCAGAGTGAAGTCACCCAACTGTTGTAATCCTGTCAGGTAAACCCCGGTATTACGCTGGTCATATCCCTCGGGCACATAGCCGGTACCTGGCGTGGTAGTCTGTTTCTGCCAGTCTACGCCCGCCCCAACATTACCGTGCCCCACGACCACACTGTTGGTCCATTGAACATTGTACTGTTTCATCTCATCCAGCGTGGCGGAGGTATCATACCGGCCATAGTGCGGATCATAGTTGTAATCTTTACTGTGGCTATAGCTTGAAACCAGCTGAGACTGAATACGTTCGCCATTAAAGCGCAGCCCGGCGTCCCAGCTTTGGCTATAAAGTTTGCGTGTATCAATCAGCGGCGAGCCCGGCGAGTAATAGGCGTCGTAATCGGTACGGTTATCGTAGCCATAACCACGCACGAATCCGCTCCAGCGATCAGAAAAGGTATGCTCTAACGCGCCATAAAGCGTTTTACTCAAAAAGCCGTCCCGGTCAGGCTGCGCCTGCATCCCGGTACCGCCTTTCGCTACCACGTCAAACCCTTTGGTGTATTCGTAATCGCCGATCAACGTCGCCCGCGTGTTTTCGCCAAGTTGCTGTTGCGTCGAGATGTCGTAATTCTGGTAGCTATTGCTTCCCCATCCAGCGGTTAATTCTGTGCCTGGGTTATCGCGCGTCGTAATGATATTCACTACGCCGCCGATAGCATCGGAACCATAAATAGCGGAGCGCGGACCGCGAATATATTCAATGCGCTGTACCAGCGACACCGGGAACTGGCTGAGATCGGCGGACCCGCTCACGCCTGCTAAATTCAGACGCACGCCGTCAATCAATACCAGTACATGGCTGGAGTTGGTGCCGCGAATGAAAATGGAGGAGTTTTGTCCGGCGCCGCCGCTCTGCGCAATATCGACGCCAGGCAAACGGCGCAGAACATCATTTACGGAGGTCGATTGCCAGCGTTCAATATCCTGACGCGTCACGATGGTAACGGGCGCCAGAACCGCGCTGCGCGGCTGCTGAAAACGGTTGGCGGTGACAACCAGGGTATCCGGGCTAGTGTCCTGCGCCCAAGCGGAAAAGGCCGTGACGGAGAACGCCGTCAGCAGCGTAGCTTTTTTAATCATTGTAAAGCATCCACAATATAAGAAGGATCCCGCAGGCTTCATCGATAGTACGCGATGATGAAAAACCAGATGCGACGTTAGCCGGCAGGTCTTCGGGCTTGGAGGGTTATCCGTTGACTGGATAGCAGAAATGATGACTTCCCGCCGGAGGCAGTGTCTGCTTACGCTCTCATCTCACCTTTCCTTACCGCTGCGCGTCAGCTCCAGATTTTCACTGGATTCCCTATTAACTCACAGGACCGGCCCACGGATGCTACCGTCTGTCACAACACCCTGTCCAGACCGCGCATCACAAATCAGAAATCATCAATAGCTGGACATCCACTGAGCAATCCCTACAATCCCCGCGTACTTTTATTATTCAGGATGCGATATGACCCCCGAACATCTTCCGACAGAACAGTATGAGGCGCAGCTGGCCGAAAAAGTGGCGCGCTTGCAGAGTATGATGGCGCCGTTTTCTGGCCTGGTTCCGGAAGTATTTCGCTCGCCGGTCAGTCACTATCGTATGCGTGCGGAATTTCGCCTGTGGCATGACGGCGATGACCTGTACCACATTATGTTTGATCAGCAGACCAAAAGCCGGATTCGCGTTGACACCTTCCCGGCGTCCAGCCAACTGATTAATACCTTAATGAAAGCGATGATTGCCGGCGTGCGCGATAATCATGCACTGCGGCATAAGCTGTTCCAGATCGATTATCTCACGACCTTGAGCAACCAGGCGGTAGTGTCGTTGCTGTACCATAAGAAGCTGGACGAAGAGTGGCGTGAAGCCGCCACTGCGTTACGCGATGCTTTACGCGCGCAAGGTCTGAACGTACACCTGATTGGCCGGGCCACTAAAACTAAAATCGAATTGGATCAGGATTATATTGATGAGCGTCTGCCTGTGGCAGGTAAAGAGATGATCTACCGCCAGGTCGAAAACAGCTTTACGCAGCCAAACGCCGCCATGAATATTCAGATGTTAGAGTGGGCGCTGGAGGTGACGAAAGACTCAAAAGGCGATCTGCTTGAGTTGTATTGCGGCAACGGCAATTTTTCTTTAGCGCTGGCGCGCAATTTTAACCGCGTGCTGGCAACCGAAATCGCCAAACCGTCCGTCGCTGCCGCACAGTACAATATTGCCGCTAATCATATTGATAATGTGCAAATTATTCGCATGGCGGCGGAAGAGTTTACCCAGGCGATGAATGGCGTTCGTGAGTTTAACCGCCTGCAGGGGATCGACCTGAAGCGCTATCAGTGCGAAACCATTTTTGTCGATCCGCCGCGCAGCGGTCTGGACAGCGAAACGGAAAAAATGGTGCAGGCTTATCCACGTATTCTGTACATTTCCTGCAATCCGGAAACGTTGTGCAAAAACCTGGAAACGTTAAGCCAGACGCACACGGTGTCTCGCCTGGCGCTATTCGATCAGTTCCCGTATACGCATCATATGGAATGCGGGGTATTACTCACCGCAAGGTAAAATGTAC
The DNA here is from genome assembly GCF_050574145.1 of Salmonella sp. GDC200615. Classification (NCBI taxonomy): domain Bacteria; kingdom Pseudomonadati; phylum Pseudomonadota; class Gammaproteobacteria; order Enterobacterales; family Enterobacteriaceae; genus Salmonella; species Salmonella sp. GDC200615. The sequence continues at coordinate 4,452,066 of NZ_CP192247.1, forward strand.
GTCGGATGGCCGGTTATACCGCCATCCGGCATTCGCACACTATTCCGCGGTGTCCTGCTTGCGGTTACGCAGTTTAAAGCCAATCCAGAATACCAGAATCACCGACAGCACCGCCGGGAAGAAATTAGAGCCAATATCCGGATATTCTGCACGCACGACGGTGCTATACAGTAAAACGCCAAGAATGAAACAAGCGGCGGCCAACCCCGGCAAACCTACCGGCATAGTACGATTTTGGTAGCGCTGATGCAGGCAATATACCGTCAGCACCAGCGAGATAACCGGGAATACGGAGAACGGCACAATAGCGCTAAACAGCGCCGCGAATGTGCCGTTAATCGATAAGCCAGCGATGAGCGCCAGCAACAGCGTACCTTTATCTTGACCTGACTGTTTCATTACTCGTCCTTCACGTTATTCGGAATGATGTGCTATTTTCTCTTGCTCACGGCGATACCAGTAATACGCTCCTTTCGCAATCATGCGCAGTTGCAATACCAGCCGCTCTTCTAATTGCCGACGCTGTTCAGCACCGATGTCCAACGCCTCTGCGCCCGCGCTAAAGACAATAGTCACCATCGCTTCGGCCTGGGCTTCAGTAAACGCGCGCGGCATATGGTTTTCGAGTTCCAGATAGTCGGCAAGTTCCGCAATAAAATGCTGAATCTCCCGCGCGACGGCGGCACGAAACGCCGCTGAAGTGCCGGAACGCTCGCGCAACAACAGACGGAAGGCGTTGGGGTTGTTGCCGATAAACTCCATAAATGTGGAGACCGACGTGCGAATGACGCTGCCGCCTTTCGCGATGCGCTGTCGCGCCTGACGCATCAACTGACGCAGCATCAGACCGCTTTCATCCACCATCGTCAGACCGAGTTCATCGACATCGCGAAAATGACGGTAAAACGACGTTGGCGCAATGCCCGCTTCACGCGCCACCTCACGCAAACTCAGGCTGGCAAAACTCCGCTCAGCGCTCAGTTGGCTGAATGCGGCTTCCACCAGCGAACGCCGGGTTTTTTCTTTTTGTTGCGCTCTAACACCCATCACAATGTCTGAATCCTTCCATATGCCTTATTCGGTACTATACCAGAGAATAAAAGTAACGGGTTCACACTGGATTGTGAATGATTGTTTACAGACAGTTTGTGCTCCGGCTTCGCAAAAAAGCACAACGATAATTGGGTTAAAGCTGGGCAAATGTTATCATCGTGTTTATTTTATGTATAAAAACAGGTGAGTAATACCATGCCACATTCCTGGGATTATGATGCAGTCGTCATAGGGTCAGGCCCCGGCGGTGAAGGCGCTGCAATGGGTCTGGTTAAGCAAGGAGCACGCGTCGCGGTGATTGAGCGTTATCATAACGTTGGCGGCGGATGTACCCACTGGGGCACCATCCCATCCAAAGCCCTTCGCCACGCCGTCAGCCGCATTATTGAATTTAATCACAACCCGCTCTATAGCGACCACTCCCGTCTCCTTCGTTCTTCTTTCGCCGACATCCTTAATCATGCCGATAACGTGATTAATCAACAAACGCGTATGCGTCAGGGGTTTTATGAGCGTAACCACTGTGAAATATTGCAGGGCAACGCCCATTTTATTGACGAACATACCCTGGCGCTGGAATGCCATGACGGCACGGTTGAAACCCTGACGGCAGAAAAATTTGTTATTGCCTGTGGTTCGCGTCCTTACCATCCCAATGATGTGGATTTCTCGCATCCGCGCATTTATGACAGCGACTCAATCCTGAGTCTCCACCATGAACCGCGCCACGTTATTATTTACGGCGCCGGCGTTATCGGCTGCGAATATGCGTCCATCTTCCGCGGTATGGATGTGAAAGTGGATCTGATCAACACCCGCGATCGCCTGCTGGCCTTTCTCGATCAGGAGATGTCCGACTCTCTCTCTTACCATTTCTGGAATAGCGGCGTGGTTATTCGCCACAATGAAGAGTATGAGAAAATCGAAGGCTGCGATGATGGCGTCATCATGCACCTGAAATCCGGCAAAAAACTGAAGGCTGACTGCCTGCTCTATGCTAATGGCCGTACCGGTAACACCGATTCGCTGGCGCTGGAGAATATTGGTTTGGAAACAGACAGCCGTGGACAGCTCAAAGTCAACAGTATGTACCAGACCGCCCTGCCGCACGTCTATGCGGTGGGCGACGTGATTGGCTATCCCAGTCTGGCCTCCGCCGCCTACGATCAGGGGCGTATTGCAGCGCAGGCGCTGGTGAAAGGCGAAGCGACCGCGCATCTCATCGAAGATATCCCCACCGGGATTTATACCATTCCGGAAATCAGTTCTGTCGGCAAAACCGAGCAGCAGTTAACGGCAATGAAAGTGCCTTACGAAGTGGGCCGCGCGCAATTTAAGCATCTGGCGCGAGCGCAAATCGTCGGCATGAACGTCGGCACGCTAAAAATTCTCTTCCACCGCGAAACCAAAGAAATTCTGGGGATTCACTGCTTTGGCGAACGCGCCGCCGAAATTATTCATATCGGCCAGGCGATCATGGAGCAGAAAGGTGGCGGTAACACCATCGAATACTTCGTTAACACCACCTTTAACTACCCAACCATGGCGGAAGCTTATCGGGTTGCGGCGTTGAACGGCTTAAACCGCCTGTTTTAACGCCTTGTCGAAATGGCCATCCATTGCGCCACGGATGGCCTCTGCCAGTTGCTCATAACGGCTACGCAGCGGCGATCCCGGGCGATAAACCAGCCCCACGGTACGACGCGGCTCCGGCTTAATGCATGGCAGATAAACCACGCCGTCGCGCTTACGCTCCTGCGGTACGGCCAGCGCGGGGAGTAGTGTAATACCACTGCCCGCCGCCACCATGTTGCGCAGCGTTTCCAGACTGGTCGCCCGGAAATGGGTATCTTCATCCGCTCCCGCTTCAAAACAGAACCCCATCGCCTGATCGCGCAGACAGTGGCCATCTTCCAGCATCAGCAATTTCTCGCCCGCCAGATCGGACATCGGCACGCGATCGCGATTCGCCCACGGATGATCCTCATAAATAGCCAGCATCATGGGCTCATCAAACAGCGGCACTTCGATAAACGCCTCGCTCTCTTTCACCAGCGCCAGAATAGCGCAGTCAAGCTTGCCGCTATCGAGTTGCGCTAACAGCTGATGCGTTTGCGCCTCATGCAGATACATTTCCAGCTTCGGGAAAGTCTGGTGCAACATTGGAATGATAAGCGGCAGCAAATAGGGACCAATTGTTGGGATTAAACCAATATGCAGCGGGCCGGACATCGTCTCGCCTTGTTGGCTCGCCATCTCCTTGAGCACCTTGACCTCACGCAGTACGGTACGCGCCTGATCCACCAGCAGTAAGCCCGCCTGGGTAAACAGCACTTTACGGCTCGTACGCTCCAGCAGCATAACGCCCAGCTCATCTTCCAGCTTACGTATTTGCCCACTAAGGGTTGGCTGGCTGACGTGACAGGAGTCCGCCGCTCGCCGGAAATGGCGATGTTCGGCTAACGCCACCAGATATTCAAGATCACGAATATTCATTATTCATCCTCCGTCGCCACGATAGTTCATGGCGATAGGTAGCATAGCAACGAACGATTATCCCTATCAACCTTTCTGATTAATAATACATCACAGAACGGAGCGGTTTCTCGTTTAACCCTTGAAGACACCGCCCGTTCAGAGGGTATCTCTCGAACCCGAAATAACTAAAGCCAACGTGAACTTTTGCGGACCTCTGGTCCGCTTTTTTTTGCGTAAAAAAGCCCGGCGTCGCTGATGCTCGGCCGGGCAGTATTACCTGATAGCGTTACGCTTATAAGGCCTACAACGCGAGGCGCGCCCTGGCATCGTCGATGGCCTGCGCCACCTGCTGCGGAGAAACGCCGCCTTTTGCCGCCCGTTTATCCAGACACGACTGCAAAGACAACATCGGATACACATCGTCGCCAATCACGTGGCTGAATTTCTGTAAATCGGCCAGCGGCAACGCTTCCAGCGGCTTACCCTGGCGAATGGCTTCTACCACCGCTTCGCCGACAATATGGTGCGCTTCGCGGAACGGCACGCCTTTCGCGACCAGGTAATCCGCCAGCTCCGTGGCGTTGGCATACCCCTGTTGCGCCGCGTCCTGACAACGTGGGCGTTTCACCTGAATACCGTCCAGCACCAACGCCGCCATATGCAGGCAGTCAAGCCAGGTATCGAGCGCATCGAACAGCCCTTCTTTGTCTTCCTGCATATCTTTGTTATACGCCAGCGGCAGACCTTTTAAAGTCATCATCATGCCGGTTAGCGCCCCTTGTACGCGACCGCACTTACCGCGAATCAGCTCCAGCGCGTCCGGGTTTTTCTTCTGCGGCATTAACGATGAACCGGAAGTCACGCGGTCAGAAAGCTCTACAAAACCCGCTTCACCAGAATTAAAGAAAATCAGATCTTCCGCGAAGCGTGACAGATGCACCATGCCGATAGCCGCATCAGAAAGCAGTTCCAGTACGTGGTCACGATCGGACACGCTGTCCAGGCTGTTGCGGGTCGCAGACGCAAAGCCCAGCCAGCCTGCCAATTGTTCACGGTCAATTTCATAGGCCGTTCCCGCCAACGCGCCGCAACCTAGCGGACTCACGTCCAGACGTTTAAGCGTGTCCTGCAGGCGGCTTTCATCGCGCGCCAGCATTTCGACATACGCGAGACACCAGTGGGCGAAAGTCACTGGCTGCGCGCGTTGCAGATGGGTATATCCCGGCATTACCGCGTCCTGGTTCGCCTGCGCGGTTTCCACCAGCGCGCTCTGTAGCTGGCGGTTAGCGGTAAGCAGTTCCCTCACCGTCTCTTTGCACCACAGTTTCAGGTCCGTCGCCACCTGATCGTTACGGCTGCGCCCGGTGTGCAGCTTTTTACCCAACTGACCCACTTTGTCGATGAGCTTACCTTCCACCCAGCTATGGATATCTTCCGCATCGCTTTGCAGGATTTGCTGCGGATTCACGCGAACCTCTTCCAGCAGCACGTTCAGCGCCTCTTCCAACTGTCGTTGCTCATCGGCAGTCAGTACGCCTACCGTGACCAATGCTTTGGACCAGGCCACAGAACCGACAATATCCTGCTCCGCCAGACGGTAATCGAAGCGCAACGAATCATTGAATTGTTTAAACCGCTGGTCTGCCGCCTGTGTAAAACGCCCACCCCAAAGTGCCATAATAGACTTCCTTAAATTCTTCGAATTTCACTGCCGGATGGCGCTACGCTTATCCGGCCTATAATTTCTGTTCACGCAGGCCCGATAAGGCGCAGCCGCCATCGGGCGAACAAATAGTTAAGCCAGAATACGCGTGCCAATCGGCGTACCGTTAAACAGCGCCGGCAGTTGCTCCGCATGACGCCAGGAAGCGATATCCACCGGGCGACCCAGCGCCCGCGCAGCATCGAGAGCCGCATTCACTTTCACAATCATCCCGTCGGTAATAATGCCCTGGTCGATAAGCTGCTCGGCTTTGGACGCCGTCATTTCGGCGATACGCTGGCCTTTGCCGTCCAGAATACCGCTCACGTCAGAAAGCAGGATCAGATCGGCCCCCAGCGTCGCCGCCAGCGCGGTTGCCGCCTGATCGGCGTTGACGTTCATCAGTTGGCCGTCGTCTGTTACGCCAATGGAGCTGACCACCGGCAGAAAGCCGTTTTCCAGCAGCATGTTAATCAGCTTCGGCGACCCCGGTTGCGCCAGCCCGACGTGGCCTAACGCTTCATCGAGTTGGGTCACGTTTACGCTGTCGCCATCGCCCAGAAACAGACCAACAGAGGCGATATGGTGTTTCTTCGCCCAGGCCAGCAGAGTTTTGTTAGCGGTTCCCGCCAGCGCGCCGGTAATGATGCCAATCTGATCGGCAGGCGTCACGCGCAGGCCGTCTTTCTTTTTCACTGGCAAATTAAGCCCTTTCATCAGCTCATCCACCACGCAACCGCCGCCGTGAACAATCACCAGCGGACGCTGATGGGACTCACGATAGTTGACCAGCGCGGTAAAAAGACGTTCCAGAGCCTCTTCGCTATCCAGTAATACGCCACCCAGCTTGATAATTAATGGATTCATCATTTCACCCTTAAATAAGAGACTGCGTTTCAGCGAAGCCAAAACGAATATTAGCGCACTGCACCGCCTGCGCCGCTGCGCCTTTCAACAAGTTGTCTTCGGTTGCCACCACAATTAGATGTTCGCCCTGGACGGCAAAACCAATATCGCAGAACGGCAGCCCGACGACGTTCTTTAACGCCGGAACGCCTTTGTCATACAGGCGCACCAGCGGTTTGTCGCCATAGGCTTTTTGCAACACGTCGGCGACCTGCGCATGGGTTACTCCCGCTTTCAGGCGGCAGGTAATGGTTTCCAGAATCCCGCGCGGGAAATTCCCCAGATGCGGGGCGAAGATGACCTCCGCGCCCAGATGGGCAGCGATTTCCGGCTGATGACGATGCGTAAACACGCCATACGGTTGCAAACTCACTTCACAGAAACTGTTCGATATTGCCGCCTTGCGCCCCGCGCCGCTCACCCCGCTGGTGGCATTAATTACCGGCCACTGCGTCAGATCGAGAAGCCCGCCGTCAATCAGCGGTTTTAGCGACAACTGCGCTGCGGTTGGATAGCAACCAGGAACCGCAATCAGATTCGCCGTGTTCAGTTTATCGGCATTCCACTCCGCCAGACCGTACACCGCCTGCTCCAGCAGCTCAGGATATTGATGAGTAAATCCGTAGTACTTTTCATAGAAGGCGCGATCGTTTACCCGAAACGCGCCGGAAAGATCGAATACGACGCATCCGGCCTGTAAAAATTGCGGCGCCAGATCGTGGCTCACTTCATGCGCTGTCGCCAGGAACACCACATCAACATCTGCACTAAAATCACGTACATCCGACATCGGTTGCAATGGCAGGTCGACAATCCCTTTTAACTGCGGATGTAAATCAGAAATTAACTTTCCTGCATCATTGCTTTGCGCTGAGACGGTCAAAGCGGTTATGGTCATATGTGGGTGGCGATTTACGTAGCTTACAAGCTCTGCGCCCGCATAACCGCTAGCGCCTACAATCAGCGTATTCAACATCGGGTTCCTTTATGCTCAACGTTAATGTATTTTTATTCATAATTAATGCATGAATATTGATACTATCATGACCTGAGGTGTGTCAACAATGAAAAACGTTTTACCGCCATTTATCGAGATTTACCGCGCTTTGATTGCCACACCGTCGATAAGCGCAACCGAAGAATCCCTGGATCAAAGTAATGCGTCTTTAATCACTTTGCTTGCAGGCTGGTTCAGCGATCTTGGTTTCAACGTAGAGGTTCAACCGGTTCCAGGAACGCGAAACAAATTTAATATGCTCGCCAGCACCGGACATGGCGCGGGCGGTTTGCTGCTGACCGGCCATACCGACACGGTTCCCTTTGATGACGGACGCTGGACGCGCGACCCGTTCACGCTGACCGAGCATGACAATAAGCTCTATGGCCTGGGCACTGCGGATATGAAAGGCTTCTTCGCTTTTATTCTGGACGCGCTACGTGACGTTGACGTCACAAAGTTGAAAAAGCCGCTCTACATTCTGGCGACCGCCGATGAAGAGACCAGCATGGCGGGGGCGCGTTATTTTTCCGAAACCACGGCATTACGTCCGGACTGCGCGATCATTGGCGAACCGACGTCGTTGCAACCGATACGCGCGCACAAAGGGCATATCTCTAATGTCGTTCGCGTCCTGGGGCAGTCCGGTCACTCCAGCGACCCGGCGCGTGGGGTTAACGCCATTGAACTGATGCACGATGCGATTGGCCATATCATGCAACTGCGTGACTCGCTGAAAGCGCGGTATCACTACGAGGCGTTTACCGTTCCGTATCCAACGCTGAATCTGGGCCATATCCACGGCGGCGATGCCTCAAACCGTATCTGCGCCTGCTGCGAATTGCATATGGATATTCGTCCACTGCCGGGCATGACGTTAAACGACCTTAATGGACTGCTTAACGACGCGCTGGCCCCGGTAAGCGAACGCTGGCCGGGCCGCCTGACGGTGGCGGAATTACATCCGCCGATTCCAGGTTACGAGTGTCCACCGGACCACCAACTGGTTGAAGTAGTAGAAAAACTGTTGGGAACAAAAACCGACGTGGTGAACTACTGTACTGAAGCGCCGTTTATGCAGACATTATGCCCAACGCTGGTGCTTGGTCCGGGCTCAATTAATCAGGCGCATCAGCCGGATGAATATCTCGAAACGCGTTTTATTAAGCCAACCCGGGAATTGATTACCCAGGTAGTACACCATTTTTGCTGGCATTAATGCATATTGCCCGGTGACGTGATGTTTACCGGGCCTACCCCGTCTTGTAGGCCGGATAAGCGCAGCGCCATCCGGCGTCTCTACGCCACATGTTCATAAGCATTTCTTATTTGGCACGATGCGAATTAACTTTAATAAATTACCGCCATTTTTTCGTTTGCTGAACCGATTTCGCAGTAATTGACGCCACGGGTTTTACGTGGCTTTATAAAAGACGGCTAAAAAGCAAAGTCCGAAAAATTTTACGTCACAGCAAGGCGGCAAACGAGCCCATTCCGCAGAACTGGCATACGGGCGAACGCAGCCACTGCCGCTGTGGCATGAAAGAGACAGGGCAATTACATTAAAGATGGGGTGTCTGGGGTCATATGAACGAACAATATTCCGCGTTGCGTAGTAATGTCAGTATGCTCGGCAAGGTGCTGGGAGAAACCATCAAGGATGCGCTGGGAGAACACATTCTTGATCGCGTAGAAACAATCCGTAAGCTATCCAAATCTTCACGCGCCGGCAATGAAGCTAATCGCCAGGAGCTGCTCACCACGCTACAAAATTTGTCTAATGACGAGCTGCTGCCAGTTGCGCGCGCGTTTAGTCAGTTCCTGAACCTGGCCAATACTGCCGAGCAATACCACAGCATTTCGCCAAAAGGCGAAGCCGCCAGCAACCCGGAAGTGATTGCCCGCACTCTGCGCAAACTGAAAAACCAACCGGACCTCAACGACGCAACCATCAAAAAAGCGGTAGAGTCGCTGTCGCTGGAGTTGGTGCTAACCGCCCATCCGACAGAAATTACCCGCCGTACGCTTATTCACAAGATGGGTGAAATCAATAACTGTCTGAAACAGCTTGATAATACCGATATCGCCGACTACGAACGTCACCAGGTGATGCGTCGCCTGCGCCAGTTGATTTCCCAATCCTGGCATACGGATGAGATCCGCAAGCAGCGCCCAAGCCCGGTGGATGAAGCCAAATGGGGCTTCGCCGTGGTTGAGAACAGCCTGTGGCAGGGCGTACCTAACTATCTGCGTGAACTGAACGAACAGCTGGAAGAAAATCTCGGCTACAAATTGCCGGTGGATTTTGTGCCGGTACGTTTTACCTCCTGGATGGGCGGCGACCGTGACGGCAACCCGAACGTGACGGCGGATATAACCCGCCACGTGCTCTTGTTAAGCCGCTGGAAAGCCACCGATCTGTTCCTGAAAGACACTCATGTTCTGGTATCAGAACTGTCGATGGTCGACGCCACGCCGGAGCTGCTGGCGTTAGTGGGCGAAGAAGGCGCGTCTGAGCCGTATCGCTACCTGATGAAAAAATTGCGCGCCCGTCTGATGGCGACCCAGTCCTGGCTGGAAGCGCGTCTGAAAGGCGAGAAGCTGCCCAAACCGGCTGGCCTGCTGACGCAAAACGAGCAGCTCTGGGAACCTCTGTACGCCTGCTACCAGTCGTTACAGGCCTGCGGCATGGGCATTATCGCCAACGGCGAGTTACTCGACACGCTCCGCCGCGTGAAGTGTTTCGGCGTACCGCTGGTGCGTATTGATATCCGTCAGGAGAGCACCCGCCATACCGAAGCGCTGGGCGAAATTACCCGCTACCTCGGTATTGGCGACTACGAAAGCTGGTCGGAAGCCGACAAGCAGGCCTTCCTGATCCGCGAGCTGAACTCCAAACGTCCGCTGCTGCCGCGTAACTGGGAGCCGAGCAACGATACCCGCGAAGTGCTTGAAACCTGCAAGGTTATTGCCGAAGCGCCAAAAGGATCGATCGCCGCCTACGTAATTTCAATGGCGAAAACGCCGTCTGATGTACTGGCTGTGCATCTGCTGCTGAAAGAGGCAGGTATCGGCTTTGCCATGCCGGTCGCGCCGCTGTTTGAAACCCTCGACGACCTGAACAATGCCGACGACGTGATGACCCAGTTGTTGAATATCGACTGGTATCGCGGACTGATTCAGGGTAAGCAGATGGTCATGATCGGCTACTCCGACTCGGCGAAAGACGCCGGCGTCATGGCCGCGTCATGGGCGCAGTATCAGGCGCAGGACGCCCTGATCAAAACCTGTGAAAAAGCCGGCATCGAGCTTACCCTCTTCCACGGCCGCGGCGGTTCTATTGGCCGTGGCGGCGCGCCAGCCCACGCGGCGCTGCTTTCGCAACCGCCAGGCAGTCTGAAAGGCGGTCTGCGCGTGACCGAGCAGGGCGAGATGATCCGCTTCAAATACGGCCTGCCGGAAGTCACCGTCAGCAGCCTCTCGCTCTACACCAGCGCAATTCTGGAAGCAAACCTGCTGCCGCCGCCGGAACCGAAAGACAGCTGGCGTCATATTATGGATGAGCTTTCCGTCATCTCCTGTGAAACCTACCGCGGCTACGTGCGCGAAAATAAAGACTTTGTACCGTACTTCCGCTCCGCGACGCCGGAGCAAGAGTTGGGCAAATTGCCGCTCGGCTCACGTCCGGCGAAACGTCGTCCAACTGGCGGCGTCGAATCGCTGCGCGCGATTCCGTGGATCTTCGCCTGGACGCAAAACCGCCTGATGCTGCCAGCCTGGCTGGGCGCGGGTACTGCGCTGCAAAAAGTGGTGGAAGACGGTAAACAAAGCGAACTGGAAGCCATGTGCCGCGACTGGCCGTTCTTCTCCACGCGTCTTGGGATGCTGGAAATGGTGTTCTCGAAAGCCGACCTGTGGCTGGCCGACTATTACGATCAGCGTCTGGTGGCGAAAACGCTATGGCCGCTGGGCAAAGAGCTACGAGACCTGCTGGAAGAAGACATTAAAGTGGTGCTGGCGATTGCCAACGATTCGCACCTGATGGCCGACTTACCGTGGATTGCGGAGTCCATTCAGTTAAGAAACGTTTATACCGATCTATTAAACGTGTTGCAGGCCGAGTTGCTGTATCGTTCCCGTCTGACTGAAGAGCAGGGCAAATCGCCCGATCCTCGCGTCGAACAGGCGTTGATGGTCACGATTGCGGGCGTCGCCGCCGGTATGCGCAACACCGGCTAACGCAAAAAGAGAGCCGCTCTCACGCAGTTATGTGGGGGCGGCATGAAATACTGCTGTCATCCTCGTCATTTTTTCAATATATTCCTGTCTGCATTTTATGCATTTGTAAATCTTTCTTAGCAAAACGTGCGGCATAAAGCAGGTTTGCTTCAGATTCTTTTAAGGTTCAGGCGTTACGTTTGGCGCTACGATTAAAGACAGGCTCTCATTATGCAATCCACATTACTCCAGACTAAACCCGCGTTTAGCTGGAAAGCCCTGGGCTGGGCACTGCTCTACTTTTGGTTCTTTTCCACCCTCCTGCAGGCCATTATTTATCTCACCGGATACAGCGGGACAAACGGTCTGCGGGATTCGCTACTGTACAGCTCACTGTGGCTGATCCCGGTCTTTCTGTTTCCAGGCCGCATCCGGGTTATTGCGGCCGTTATTGGCGTCGTACTCTGGGCCGCCTCGCTGGCGGCGCTGAGCTATTACGTAATCTACGGGCAGGAGTTCTCGCAAAGCGTGCTGTTTGTGATGTTTGAAACCAACGCCAATGAAGCCAGCGAATATTTAAGCCAATATTTCAGTCTGAAAATTGTTCTTGTCGCGCTGGCTTATACGGTGGCGGCGATTTTGCTGTGGACACGTCTGCGCCCGGTTTATATTCCATCGCCCTGGCGTTATCTGGTGTCGTTTGCCCTGCTGTACGGGCTGATCCTCCATCCCATCGCGATGAATACCTTTATCAAGCATAAGTCGATGGAGAAAACGCTGGATAGCCTGGCGTCACGAATGGAACCCGCCGCGCCGTGGCAATTTATTACTGGCTACTATCAGTACCGTTTACAGCTCGCCTCGCTGAATAAACTGCTGAATGAAAACGATGCCCTGCCGCCGCTGGCTAACTTCCAGGACCACTCCGGCGATGCGCCGCGCACACTGGTACTGGTGATTGGCGAATCGACCCAGCGTGGCCGTATGAGTCTGTACGGTTATCCGCGCGAAACCACGCCGGAACTGGACGCGCTGCATAAAACCGACCCCGGGCTGACCGTGTTTAATAATGTGGTAACTTCGCGACCGTACACCATTGAGATCCTGCAACAGGCGCTAACGTTCGCGGACGAAAAGAACCCGGACTGGTATCTGACGAAGCCATCGCTGATGAATATGATGAAACAGGCCGGGTATAAAACCTTCTGGATCACTAACCAGCAGACGATGACGGCGCGTAATACCATGCTGACCGTGTTCTCTAAGCAGACTGATAAGCAGTTCTATATGAACCAGCAGCGCACTCAAAGCGCACGCGAATATGACAGCAACGTGCTGGAGCCGTTTAAAGCGGTGTTAGCCGACCCGGCGCCGAAAAAATTCATTATTGTGCATCTGCTGGGAACGCACATTAAATACAAGTTCCGCTATCCAGAAAACCAGGGCAAGTTTGATGGTAAAACCGACCATGTTCCGCCGGGATTAAGCAGCGAGAACTGGAATCGTATAACGATTACGACAACGCGAACCTGTATAATGACTATGTTGTCGCCAGCCTGATTAAGGACTATAAAGCGACCGATCCGAACGGTTTCCTGCTCTACTTCTCCGATCACGGTGAAGAAGTGTATGACACGCCGCCGCATAAGACGCAGGGACGAAACGAAGATTCGCCAACCCGTCATATGTATACGGTGCCGTTCCTGCTGTGGACCTCAGAGAAATGGCAGGCAGCGCATCCGCGCGACTTCTCACAGGATGTCGATCGTAAGTACAGCAGTTCCGAGCTTATCCATACCTGGTCTGACTTAGCGGGCCTGACCTATGATGGCTACGACCCGACGCGCTCCATCACCAACCCGCAGTTCAAAGAGACCACGCGCTGGATTGGCAACCCGTATAAGAAAAACGCGCTGATTGATTATGATACGTTGCCGTATGGCGATCAGGTCGGTAATCAATAGCCTGTATGTTGCCCGATAACGCTAACGCTTATCGGGCCTGGCGTGCTTCTCTCCCGTAGTCCGGATAAGGCGCAAAGCGCCGCTATCCGGCAATAATCGCTTGAGGACATCGGTTTTCGACGTTACTGTTTCCTCTGTTTGCGATCGGCAGGGGATTATCATGTATCACGACGTCAGCCACCTTCTCTCCCGTCTCATCAACGGCCCGCTGCCGCTGCGCCAGATTTATTTTGCCAGCGCCAGCGGCCCAGCGCCGGAACTGGCGTACCAGGTGGATTTTCCGCGGCTGGAGATTGTGCTGGAGGGCGAGCTTACTGACATGAGCATTACCGCCCCGCTCATTCCTTGCGATGTTCTCTACGTTCCGGCTGGCGGCTGGAACATCCCGCAATGGCAAACGCCCGTCACCACCCTGAGCATTCTGTTTGGCAAACAGCAGTTAGGTTTCAGCGTAGTCCACTGGGATGGTCAGCAGCATCAAAACCTCACGAAACAGCACGTTGCGCGCCGCGGCCCGCGTATCGGCTCGTTCCTGTTACAAACGCTTAATGAGATGCAGATGCAGCCGCAAGAGCAGCAAACGGCCAGATTGATTGTCGCCAGCCTGCTAAGCCATTGCCGCGATCTGCTCGGCAGCCAAATCCAGACCGCCTCCCGCAGCCGCGCGCTTTTTGAAGCCATTCGGGAGTATATTGATGAACGCTACGCCGCGCCGTTGACGCGCGAATCGGTAGCACAAGCGTTTTATATCTCGCCAAATTACCTCTCGCACCTGTTCCAGAAAACGGGGGCCATCGGCTTTAACGAATACCTGAACCATACGCGACTGGAACACGCCAAAACGTTGCTGAAGGGCTATGACCTGAAAGTGAAAGAGGTGGCGCACCGTTGCGGCTTTGTCGACAGTAACTATTTCTGCCGCCTGTTTCGCAAAAATACGGAACGCTCGCCGTCGGAGTATCGCCGCCAGTATCACAGCCAGCTAACGGAAAAGCAGATTACTCCAGGATAAGGTGGGTATGTTGCGGCGCGGAAAGGAGTTTACGCACAGCGCTCATTACCCGCTGTGGCTCCCGCAAAAAAGCGCTGATCCCCGACTGGACATAGCGACTCCGGGTAAATCGCTCCACGCCCGCCAGCTCGATATCGGTAATGAGCAACACGACATCGGCACGGCGGATATCCTCTTCCGTTAAGCGGTTCTCTGTACCGAGTGCCCCCTGGGTTTCAATCTTGATGCTCCACTTCTCCTGCTGGCAAAGTTTTTCCAGCCGTTCAGCAGCCATATAGGTATGCGCTACACCGCTCACGCAGGCGGTCACTGCCACCAGATGCCGTACAGGTACTGCCATATTAACCTCCTGTGGTGACCTGAAATCCTGCTTGCTCCGCCATCTCCCGAAACAGAGCGATCTCTTGCACCGACGGCGCGGGAATATCTTTCATCATCCATGATTTTCCAAGCAGCCGGTATTTCGGCTCGCCGTACTGATGAAACGGTAGCAGGTGAACCTGCTTTATTCCTAATGATCTCAACAATGTTAACGCGCACTGCAGATTCTCTGCGTTAAGCGTAAAGCCAGGAATCAACGGCAAACGAGGGATCACCGTGATTCCCTCGCTAACCAGTAACCGTAAATTCTCCAGTACGCGCGGCAGATTCATGTTGATCACCTCGCGCGCCCGCTCCGCATCCATAATTTTCAGATCAAACAATACCTCATCACACGCCCTTGCCAACGGCAGTAGACGGCTGGCCGACGTATCGCCAGCCGTTTCAATAGCACAAGGAACGCCCCAACGCCGCAATCGCTGTAAGAAGCGCGTGGCGAACGGCGCCTGCATCAGCACTTCGCCGCCAGAAAGCGTCACCCCGCCGCCGGAAGTACGAAAGAAGATGTCGTCTTTCAGCACTTCGCGTTCCAGTTCATCCAGCGTAATATCACGCCCAATACTCTCAAACGCGCCGGAAGGACATTCGTCGGCATCCCGCAGACACGGCGTGCAACGCAGGCATTTATTTTCCCGGCGCACCGTTTCAATGCGCGGCGAGATAGATTCCGGATTAGCGCACCACGGACAGGTATGCGGACAGCCCTTAAAAAAGACCACCGTACGAATCCCCTGCCCGTCATTCAGCGAATAGCGCTGGATATTGAAGATACGCGCGGTCTCCTCATCGCGCGCCCCCACAACCTCACAACTGATGCGCGGTGCGGCGAATAATGTCATCCTGAATCTCCTTCGACAGCTCGACAAAGAAGGCGCTGTAGCCCGCCACGCGCACCACCAGCCCAGCGAAATCCTGAGGCCGTAGCTGCGCTTCGCGCAATGTGTCGGCATTCACCACATTAAACTGGATGTGCTGCAGTTTGAGCTGGGTAAACGCGCGCAGGAAATCCGCCAGCTTGCGCAGTCCCGCCTCTCCTTCCAGAGTCGCAGGAGTAAACTTCACGTTCAGCAACGTACCGTTCGACAGCAGCGTGTTATCCAACTTACTTACTGATTTTAGTACCGCCGTCGGCCCTTGCATATCCTGTCCGAGCATCGGCGACAGGCAGCCATCCGCCAGCTGTTCTCCGGCAAAACGCCCGTCCGGTGTCGCGCCGACCACCGCTCCCAGCGGCACATGCGCGGAAACCGTGTATGAACCCGGCGTAAACTGGCCGCCGCGCGGATTCTGGTATTTTTCCACCTCTTTGCAGTAATACCGCAGCAGTTCGGCGCTGATGTTATCGACATTATCAATGTCGTTGCCATATTTTTCGAAGCGGTTGATAAGCCTGGCGCGGATCTTTTCCCCTTCTGGCGTGGCGAAGTTGTTTTTCAGGATCGACAGCAGCGCATCAAAACTCAGGCGCTGCTGATCGAATACCAGCCCATTGAGCGCATGAAGGGAATCACTCAGGTTGGCGATACCGATGCCCTGTACGCCCGAAAAGTTATAGCGCGCGCCGCCGTCGGTGATGTCTCGCCCTTTCTCCAGGCAGTCGCTGATAAACGAAGAGAGCAGCGGCACCGGCGCCCAGTCACGATGGCCGATATCGCAAATATTGCTGCCTTCTACTATTAGTGTAATGTAGTGACTGATTTTGGCGCGAATATGCGCCAGCAACGCCTCATAAGTAAGAGTGTCGTTGCCCTCATTTTCATACAAGCTGATTTCCATCACTTTCAGCAGATTAAACATGGCGATGTCATGCAGCCCGTAGGTTCTGCCCGGAATCGACAGCTCAACACATCCCACCACCGCATAATCGCGCGCATCCTCCAACGACACGCCACGGTTAAGGAACGCGGGAACCACCACTTCGTCATTGAAAATCTGTGGAATGCCGGTACCGAGGCGAATGGTCTCGGCGGTCTTGAGCAGGAACGGCGTATCAATCAGCGCGTTAGTGCGCACGCCGAGATTCGGCTGCGGCAACTGCACGCTCTGGTAGGCATCCAGGCAGAGAAAAGAGAGCACGTTTACCGCGCTGCGTCCGCTTTCCGTCAATCCGCCCAGCAGCGCGGTGTAACCCGTCGGGAAACCGGCAAAATAGCGCGCGCTACTGGTGGAGCGCAGCAGCACGATATCGTTGCATTTCACCCACAGCGACTCGAGCAACTCTTTCAGGAACGCCGGATCGTCGCCCTGAGTGAGCGAAGTCTGATAAAACGGCAGCATGTACTGGTCGAAGCGCCCGAGCGACAGCGAACTGGCGTTGGACTCGTACTGCAAAATAATGTTCATGTACCAGAACAGCTGACATGCTTGCCAGAACGTCTGTGGTTTGTGCTGCGCGTTATGCCGCGAATTGGCGGCAATGGTGAGCAGTTCCTGACGACGACGAGCGTCCGGGCAGCGCTCCGCCTGGTGTTCCGCCAGTACGGCATAACGCAGGATGTGGCGTTGCGATGCCTCAAGTAACAACAGAGCGGCCTGATAAAAGTCGTTTTCCGGCTGTTGCTCGCAGCGCGCGCGCATCTGCGCCGCCAGTTCACCCAGCCCGTTATTGAGCAAGCGTGGATAATCAATAATGATATGCCCCTGCCCTTTATCCGTCTGGTTAATGCTAAAAATCTGGGTGCTGACGGCGGCTTTCACCTCATCGGTCATCTGCCCGTTAATAAAATCTTTCATCGACCGTTTTTCCCAGTACGGGAATAGAACCTCACGATAGAGGCGCTTATCCTCTTCGCTGATATCAAAACGGTCCTGCGGACGCGTCGGGAACCGATCCAGCTCGTTAAGCAGCCAATACGGGTCCATTTCCGGCGACATAATACCCGCGCGCGGCTTAACGGTTCGGTTTCCGGCAATCAGCTCCTCGTCACGAATCGAAATTTCAACATGTTCAAGGATATACGCCGTCGCTTTGGCGCGGCGCAAAATGACCGGTTCGCCCTCCGTCTGCTGATGGCTGGCGGTATAAAGCAGCGCGCGCTCCAGAGAAATTTCACGGTGATTCTGAAACAGAGCGGCTTTGAGGCGTTGAATACGATGGGTCATGAGGAGCTCCTGTGGACACGAGCGCCGGATGGCGGCATAAATCTCTTATCGGGCCTGTGAGCAGGCCCGATAAACTTGCGCCATCGGGCATTTTAACGTTACGCGGTTTGCGAAAGATGGGCGTCAATCTTGTTCATAATGGCGTCGGCGCGTTTTACCGCGTCGCTGATATTGACGCGAACGATAGTTTTACCCGCAAACCGCTCTTCGAACTTGATGCCGATATCTTTAGTCAAAATCACCATATCGGCGCTCGCCACATCCTCTGCCGTCAGTTCATTTTCCAGCCCAATCGAGCCCTGAGTCTCCACTTTCACATCCCAACCTTTCGCTTTGGCTGCGCTTTCCAGCGCTTCAGCCGCCATATAGGTATGCGCAACACCAGAAGGACACGCGGTTACTGCAATAATTTTAGTCATGGCTTATTCCTCGCTTAATTCATCTCAAAATCTAAATCCAGGTCGTCTTCTTTTTCGTCAACTTGCGACACATTCTTACGCGTCAGGCTTTTCAGCACGTTAACGCAGACTGCCGTTACCACCGCGCCCACGGCGACTGCCGCGACATAACCCAGCTTGCCTTCCACGACTGGCAGAACAATTAAACCGCCCCAACCGGCATAACACTGCGCGCCAAACAGCGCGGCCATTACCGCACCGCAAGCGGAGCCCACCATAATGGATGGGATCACGCGCAGCGGATCGGCAGCGGCGAAAGGAATCGCCCCTTCCGTTACGCCCACGCAGCCCATGACCAGCGCGGCTTTACCGGCTTCGCGCTCTTCAACAGAAAAATTCTTGCGGCCAATCAGCGTCGCCAGCCCCAGTCCCAGCGGCGGTACGCAGATGCTCACCGCGGCGATAGCCACCACGGTATATACGCCCTGCGCCACGCAAATCAGCATGAACGCATAAGCGACTTTATTAACCGGGCCGCCCATATCAAAAGCCAGCATCAGCCCCATGATCACCGCCAGCAGCACGATGCTGCCCTGCTGCATCCCTTGCAGCCATTGGGTCAGGCTGCTTGTCAGCGCACCGATCGGTTCGCCCAGCCCCCACATCATGATGCCCGCGGTGATAAAAGTGCCAACGATGGGAATCACAAAAATAGGCATCACAGAACGCAGCACCTTATGCACCGGGATTTTCTTCAAGTAATGCACCACGATCCCGCCGATAAGTCCGGCGATAAGTGCCCCGAAAAAGCCCGCGCCGAAGCTGTTACCCACCCAGGCACCAATCGCGCAAGGAGCCAGCGCGGAGCGTTCGGCAATGGAGTAGCCAATGTATGCGGCGAGGAAAGGCACCATCAGCGTCAGCCCGGCGACACCAATATCAAACAGTTTTTTAAGATTCGGATCGGTAGCGGCATCGGGTACGGCGCCCTTGCCATATAGCATGACGGAGACTGCCAGCAAAATTCCGCCAGCCACCACAAAGGGGATCATATGCGAAACACCGGTCATCAGGTGCTGGCGGGTATTTTTCAGGATCTGTACCAACTCTTTCATAAGTCGCTCCCGGGCTGGATAAAGCCCATGTCCATAAAGTTACTGCGGAAAACAATAGGCAATCCATTGTCGCGCAGACAGTGGATAAAAAGGCCATTTACTGGATTTTTGTAATATCAGTATAAAAATGCGATCCGCTTCATAACTTCTGAAAAAGGTAAAACCTGCGCTACCACGCTAAGTTGTGAGACAACTCGCACTTTTTGCGCTACATTACATTTATCCAGCTTTTGACAGATTTGTCACATGGCGTATTCCGGCTACCTCCTTTTATGCTGTAGCGAGAGAATCGTTATGGGAGAGAGGCAATGCCCCTGATTGTGGAATTTACCTGTGAACTGCCGAATGGCGTACATGCGCGCCCGGCAAGCCACGTAGAAACGCTGTGTAATACCTTCACGTCGCAAATTGAGTGGCACAACCTGCGCACCGATCGCAAAGGCAGCGCCAAAAGCGCGCTGGCGCTGATTGGCACCGACACGCTGGCTGGCGACCACTGTCAGCTGGTGATTTCCGGTGCCGATGAACAGGTTGCCTGTCAGCGTCTGAGTCAATGGCTGCGCGATGAATTCCCACTCTGCGACGCGCCGCTGGCGGAGATTAAAAACAGCGAACTGGAGCCGCTTCCGGCGTCGTTGACCCAGCTGAATCCGCAGATTTACCGCGCCCGTAGCGTGTGTAGCAGCAGCGCGGGCGGCGTACTGACGCCACTCTCTTCCCTGGATCTCAATGCGCTCGGCGAACTCCCGACCGCCAACGACACAGAGACGGAACAAGCCGCGCTGGACAATGGCTTAGCGATGTTGATAAAGCATATTGAGTTTCGTCAGCTCGACAGTGACGGTGCCGCCAGCGCGATTCTGGAAGCCCATCGTTCGCTGGCAGGCGACGCTTCACTGCGTCAGCATTTACTGGACGGCGTTCTGCGCGGTTTAAGCTGCGCGCAGGCAATCGTGGAAAGCGCGAACCATTTCTGCAATGAGTTCGCTCGCGCCAGCAGCAGCTATTTACAGGAACGCGCGCTGGATGTTCGTGACGTTTGCTTCCAGTTACTGCAACACATTTACGGTGAGCAGCGCTTTCCGGCGCCGGGCCAGTTGACCCGGCCATCTATCTGTATGGCGGAAGAGTTGACGCCAAGCCAGTTCCTCGAACTGGATAAAACCTTTCTCAAAGGTCTGCTGTTAAAAAGCGGCGGCAACACTTCGCACACGGTGATTCTCGCCCGCTCATTCAACATTCCCACCCTGGTTGGCGTGGAGATTGAGGCCTTAACACCGTGGCGTCAGCAGACGGTTTATATTGACGGCAACGCAGGCGCGATTGTCGTTGCGCCTGACGAGCCTGTCACTCGTTACTATCAGCAGGAAGCCCGCGTGCAAGACGCCCTGCGCGAACAGCAGCGCATCTGGCTGACCCAGGAAGCGCGCACCGCTGACGGCATCCGCATGGAGGTCGCCGCCAACATCGCGCACTCCGTCGAGGCGCAAGCGGCCTTTAGTAACGGCGCGGAAGCGGTTGGCCTGTTCCGCACAGAAATGCTGTATATGGACCGCGCCTGCGCGCCGGACGAAAACGAGCTGTACAATATTTTTTGCCAGGCGCTGGAGTCCGCAAAGGGACGCAGCATTATTGTGCGCACAATGGATATAGGCGGCGATAAGCCCGTTGATTATCTGAATATTCCTGCCGAAGCCAACCCATTCCTCGGCTATCGCGCCGTCCGTATTTATGAAGAGTACGCTTCTCTGTTTACCACCCAGCTACGCTCGATCCTCCGCGCGTCCGCCCACGGCAACCTGAAAATCATGATCCCGATGATCTCCTCTATGGAAGAGATTCTGTGGGTCAAAGAGAAGCTGGCGGAAGCCAAACAGCAGCTGCGTAATGAACATATCCCGTTCGATGAGAAGATCCCACTCGGCATTATGCTGGAAGTGCCGTCGGTGATGTTCATCATCGATCAATGCTGTGAAGAGATTGATTTCTTTAGTATTGGTAGTAACGATCTAACACAATACCTGCTGGCGGTAGACCGTGATAACGCCAAAGTCACTCGTCACTACAACAGCCTGAATCCCGCCTTCCTGCGCGCGTTGGATTTCGCGGTGCAGGCGGTACATCGTCAGGGCAAATGGATTGGTCTGTGCGGCGAACTGGGGGCCAAAGGTTCGGTTCTGCCATTGCTGGTAGGTCTGGGGCTGGACGAGATCAGCATGGGCACGCCGTCGATTCCCGCCGCCAAAGCGCGGATGGCACAACTCGACAGCCGAGCCTGCCGCCAGTTGTTGAATCAGGCGATGGCCTGCCGCACCTCGCTGGAGGTGGAGCATCTGCTGGCGCAGTTCCGCATGTCGCAGCAGGATGCCCCGCTGGTTACCGCCCAATGCATAACGCTTGATAGCGACTGGCGCAGCAAAGAGGAGGTGATTAAAGGCATGACCGACAATCTGCTGCTGGCGGGCCGCTGCCGCTACCCGCGCAAACTGGAAGCCGATCTATGGGCGCGCGAGGCGGTATTCTCCACCGGACTGGGCTTTAGCTTTGCCATTCCGCACAGCAAATCGGAACATATCGAACAGTCCACCATCAGCGTGGCGCGCCTGAACGCGCCGGTACGCTGGGGAGATGACGAGGCGCAGTTCATCATTATGCTGACGCTTAACAAACACGCCGCGGGCGACCAGCATATGCGTATTTTCTCGCGCCTGGCCCGCCGCATCATGCACGAAGAATTCCGCAACACGCTGGTTAACGCCGCTTCCGCCGACGCTATCGCCAGCCTGCTGCAACATGAACTTGAACTGTAAAGGAAAGACTATGGAACTCTATCTGGATACCGCTAACGTGGCGGAAGTTGAACGTCTGGCGCGCATTTTCCCGATTGCCGGCGTCACCACCAATCCAAGCATTGTGGCAGCCAGCAAAGAATCTATCTGGGATGTGCTGCCCAGGCTGCAAAACGCCATCGGCGAAGAAGGCACTTTATTTGCGCAGACCATGAGCCGCAACGCGAAAGGGATGGTGGAAGAAGCCAAACGACTGAATAACGCCATCCCCGGCATTGTGGTTAAAATTCCGGTGACCGCCGAAGGTCTTGCAGCGATTAAATTGCTGAAAAAAGAAGGCATCGTGACGCTGGGCACCGCCGTCTACAGCGCGTCGCAGGGCCTGCTGGCGGCGCTGGCGGGCGCAAAATATGTCGCTCCCTACGTCAACCGCGTTGATGCGCAGGGCGGCGATGGCATTCGTATGGTTCAGGAGCTGCAAACGCTACTGGAACATCACGCTCCCGACAGCATGGTACTGGCGGCCAGCTTTAAAACACCGCGGCAGGCGCTGGATTGCTTACTGGCAGGTTGCCAGGCGATTACCCTTCCTTTAGATGTAGCGCAACAAATGCTCAATACGCCTGCGGTAGAGTCAGCAATAGAGAAGTTTGAGCAAGACTGGAAAAACGCTTTTGGTAATCTGAACCTGTAGGAGAGAAATGTATGGATCGCATTATTCAGTCACCAGGTAAGTATATTCAGGGTGCAAACGTCATCGCGCGTCTTGGCGATTATTTAAAACCAATGGCGAACAACTGGCTGGTTGTGGGCGATAAATTCGTGCTGGGATTTGCCGAAGAGACGCTGCGCAAAAGCCTGACGGATGCCGGTTTGTCAGTAGAAATCGCCCCGTTTGGCGGCGAATGTTCGCAAAATGAGATCGACAGGCTGCGCGCCGTCGCCGAAAAAAGTCAGTGTGGCGCCGTACTGGGTATCGGCGGCGGTAAAACGCTGGATACCGCCAAAGCGCTGGCGCACTTTATGAATGTCCCGGTCGCTATCGCGCCGACCATCGCCTCTACCGACGCACCGTGCAGCGCACTCTCGGTTATTTATACCGATGCCGGTGAGTTTGACCGTTATCTGCTGCTGCCGCATAACCCGAATATGGTCATTGTCGATACGCAGATAGTGGCGGGCGCGCCGGCGCGTCTGCTGGCAGCCGGTATCGGCGATGCGCTGGCGACCTGGTTTGAAGCGCGCGCCTGCTCACGCAGCGGCGCCACCACAATGGCGGGCGGCAAGTGTACACAGGCCGCGCTGGCGCTGGCGGAGCTATGCTATAACACGCTGATCGAAGAAGGCGAAAAAGCCATGTTGGCCGCCGAACAGCACGTCGTCACGCCAGCGCTGGAACGCGTCATCGAAGCCAACACCTACCTGAGCGGGGTCGGTTTTGAAAGCGGCGGTCTGGCCGCAGCGCACGCGATTCATAACGGTTTAACGGCGATTCCGGATGCGCACCACTATTATCACGGTGAGAAGGTCGCTTTCGGTACGCTGACGCAACTGGTGCTGGAAAACGCGCCGGTCGAAGAAATCGAAACCGTTGCGGCGCTGTGCCATTCCGTTGGCCTGCCGATTACGCTGGCGCAACTGGATATTAAACAGGATATTCCGGCAAAAATGCGCACCGTCGCGGAAGCCTCCTGCGCAGAAGGTGAAACTATTCATAACATGCCTGGCGGCGCAACGCCGGATGAAGTGTACGCCGCGCTGCTGGTCGCCGACCAGTACGGTCAACGCTTTTTGCAGGAATGGGAATAAGGTCTGAGCAATACTCCTGACGATAGTCAGGAGTATTTCAGCTTGCTGACCCAACAGAATTCAGTTGCCGAATATCGACACAGGCACCTTATCTGGCCTTGTTATCCAATCATCCAGGCCGGGTAAGCGAAGCGCTATCATCAGGTATTCCATAGCCTGGAATCAGTCCATTTTGTCCTGAAATAGACTTTTTTATCACGCACCATTCTCTCCGCGGAAAGTCAAATGACGTACTGACACACTTCACGGACGAAGAAGATGAAATTCGCACAGGCGCTTATCGGTATTCTTGCTGCTTTTTTTATTAGCCATATCTCTCATCATTCGCCACGCTCTGATACCAGACCAATAACCGTTCAGGCGCAAACTAATGCTGCAATCGCCCAAAGTGCCGGGACACAAATAGGTAAGACGCTATTTTATGATGCTGCCTATGTTCGTCTGGATTATCCGAATGGCGATCTTCCGCTGGAGCGTGGAGTATGTGCAGATGTCGTCATCCGCGCGCTACGCAGTCAGCAGGTTGATTTACAGAAACGGGTACATGAAGACATGCAGGCGCATTTCTCTGCCTACCCGAATAACTGGAAGCTGAAACGCCCGGACAGCAATATCGACCATCGCCGCGTTCCGAATCTGGAAACCTGGTTCCAGCGTCAAAACAAAGCGTTGCCGGTGACAGATAAATATAGCGATTATCAACCGGGAGATATTGTCTCCTGGCGGCTGGATAACGGCCTTGCGCATATTGGCGTGGTGTCCCTGAACGTCACGCCTGAAGGGGTGCCGCTGGTTGTGCATAACATAGGCGCGGGAGCACAGGAGGAAGATGTATTATTTAACTGGAAAGTAACGGGGCATTTTCGTTATTTTTCGCATTAAACGCGGAAAACGTCAGCGACTACCGAATAGCAGCCGCTGACGAATTAACCTATCAGATTATTGCAGATCGAAACGGTCCAGGTTCATCACTTTCACCCATGCCGCGACGAAGTCCTTCACAAACTTCTCGTGCGCATCGCTACACGCGTAAACTTCCGCCAGCGCGCGCAGTACGGAGTTGGAACCAAACACCAGATCGGCGCGGGTCGCCGTGTATTTCACCTCGCCAGTCAGACGATCCCGGCCTTCGAACAGCTCATTAGATTCGTCGGTCGGTTTCCACTCGTAACGCATATCCAGCAGATTAGCGAAGAAGTCTGTGCTGAGCACGCCCGGTCTGTCGGTAAAGACACCGTTCTGGCTGCCGTCAAAGTTGGTTCCCAGCACACGCATCCCGCCAACCAGTACCGTCATTTCCGGCGCGGTCAACGTTAACTGCTGCGCTTTATCAATCAACAGCGATTCGGTCGTCGACACATCCAGACGCGCACGATAGTTACGGAATCCATCGGCAATCGGTTCAAGCAGCGAGAACATCTCGATGTCGGTCTGATCCTGACGCGCATCCACCCGGCCCGGCGCAAAAGGTACGCTGATGCTGACACCCGCAGCAGCGGCCGCCTGCTCGATACCGACCACGCCCGCCAGCACAATAATATCGGCCAGCGAGGCTTTATTCGTCGTTTTCTGGATCTCTTCTAATACCGGCAGAACGCGAGCCACAACGGCGTTGACATCCCAGTCGCGCTGAGGCGCCAATGCCAGACGCGCGCCGTTAGCGCCGCCACGCTTATCGCCGCCGCGGAAAGTAGACGCGGATGCCCAGGCAACCGAAACCATCTCGCTAATAGAAAGCCCGGATGCAGCGATCGCCGCTTTCAGGTTGATAATGTCTTCCTGCGTTGGCTGATAGAGCGGTTGCGGCAACGGGTCCTGCCAGATCAGATCTTCTTTCGGCACTTCCGGTCCGATGTAACGCGCTTTTGGTCCCATATCTCTGTGCGTCAGTTTGAACCAGGCACGAGCAAAGGCTTCATTAAAGGCCTGCGGATCGTTAAGGAAACGGCGGGAAATCTTCTCGAACTCCGGATCAAAACGCAGCGTCAGGTCGGTGACCAGCATGGTTGGCTTACGTTTTTTCGACGGATCGAACGGGTCCGGGATGATATCCGGCGCGTCTACCGCTTCAAACTGGATAGCGCCAGCCGGACTACGGGTTTGTACCCACTCATATTTGAACAGGTTCTCGAAGAAATAGTTGCTCCACTGGGTCGGCGTCTGCGTCCAGACCACTTCCAGCCCGGAGGTGATAGCATCCGCGCCAACGCCGCTACCATAGCTGCTGGCCCAACCTAAGCCCTGCGCTTCAATCGGCGCGGCTTCCGGATCGGCCCCTACATGGGATGCCGCTGCCGCGCCGTGGGTTTTACCGAGGGTATGCCCGCCAGCGATCAACGCCACGGTTTCTTCGTCGTTCATCCCCATATTGCCAAAGGTAGCGCGAATGGCGGCGGCGGCAGAAAGTGGTTCGCCGCTGTGATCCGGCCCTTCCGGGTTAACGTAGATAAGGCCCATCTCGGTCGCGCCCAGCGGCGCTTTTGCCAGCGCTTCAGGGTGTCGGTGAGTCAACCAGGCTTTTTCATCGCCCCAGTTCACATCCAGATCCGGTTCCCAGACATCTTCACGCCCGGCGCCAAAACCGAAGGTACGGAAGCCGGAGTTTTCCAGCGCCACGTTACCCGCCAGAATAAACAGGTCGGCCCAGGAAATTTTCTGGCCATATTTCTGCTTAATCGGCCACAACAAACGACGCGCCTTATCCAGGCTGACGTTATCCGGCCAGGAGTTAAGCGGCGCAAAACGCTGTTGACCACGACCCGCGCCGCCACGACCATCAATAGAACGGTAGGTGCCAGCGCCATGCCAGGCCATACGAATAAACAAACCGACATAGCTGCCCCAGTCGGCGGGCCACCACGGTTGTGAATCGGTCAGCAGCGCCTTGAGATCCCCTTTCAGGGCGGAGTAGTCTAACTTGCTAAACTCTTTGCGGTAGTCAAAGTCTTCACCCAGCGGGTTAGAACGGTTGGAATGTTGATTCAAAAGATCCACACGAAGCTGGTTCGGCCACCAGTCGCGGCTGGCAGTCCCTGCGCCTGCGCTTCGGTCATGCCCCCCCTGATGGAAAGGACATTTTCCAGTGGATAACGTGTTATGGGTATCGTCGGTCGTGCTCATATCTCAGCTCCCTTTTAAAGTGTTACCGTTACGATATACACCAGGAGCAAATAGATATAGTTGAATTAATCCACAGATTCAATAGCTAATACCTTTTATATTTTTAGTTACAGAGATGTAGATCAATATGAGGTGTAATAAAGCTCCCGGCAGGGAGCTGGAGGTTATAAACCCGGTCTTACGCCCAGTGTGTGGCAAATGGCATAACTCATTTCCGCACGATTCAACGTGTAGAAGTGGAAATCCTTCACTCCTTCACGGCTTAAAATTTTCACCATGTCCATCGCAATGTTAGCGCCCACCAGCTTGCGGGTTTCTGCGTCATTATCCAGCCCCTCAAACATCAGTGACATCCAGGACGGAATGCGGACATTGGTCATATCGGCAAATTTTTTCGCCTGTTTAAAGTTAGACACCGGTAAAATGCCGGGAATAATCTCTACGTCGATACCGGCAGAAACACAGCGGTCGCGAAAACGCAGGTAGCTTTCCACATCGAAGAAAAATTGGGTTATCGCGCGGTTAGCGCCAGCATCCACTTTACGCTTCAGATTAAGCAGATCGGCCTGCGCGCTTTTCGCTTCCGGATGTACCTCCGGATAGGCTGCTACTGAAATATCGAAATCGGCCACCTCTTTGAGCAAACCAACCAGATCGGCGGCGTACATCTCCGGCTTACCGCTGTCCGGCGGCAAATCGCCGCGCAAAGCGACAATGTGGCGGATACCGTTATTCCAGTAGTCGCGGGCGATGGTGCGCAGTTCATCGCGGGTGGCGTCAATACAGGTAAGGTGCGGCGCGGCCTCAAGCCCAGTACGCTCTTTAATGCCTTTAATAACGCTATGAGTGCGGTCGCGCTCCCCGGAGTTGGCGCCATACGTTACCGAAACAAACTTCGGTTTCAGACTGCTCAGGCGATCGATGGAGTTCCACAGGGTTTGCTCCATTTCACTGGTGCGCGGCGGGAAAAATTCAAACGAAACGTTAATCTGACCCTGTACTTCCGCCAGGCTCTGATTCAGGGCTTCCCGCTGGTTGGCGTGAAAAAAGCTCATACCTTACCTCATCAATCGCATGTTATTATTTGTTGTGTTGTAAACATCTATCCGTTTAGACGTCCAGATGTAAAAATGACGGAAAAGCAGAAGGACGTCAACTGAAAAATCACGCTAAAGAATGAGGAATATTCAGCAAAGTTGAAAAAACTTCATTCTCCATCATCTTGAGCAATACCTTCTTCATACGGTTCCGGGTGTTCTTCAACACATAAAAAATAAGGCGTAAATGATATGATTCAACGGCTTTGGCGACGCAGGGACGGGGGAACCAGAAGATGAACACAGCGAATTTCGAGTCGATACATATCATGATCGACGCGCAAGTGTGGCGTAACCTGCCGCTGCATCTGCGCCTGTACCACGCTTTTCGTCAGTTGGTCATTTCCGGCGCGCTGGTCGATGGCGCAAAACTGCCGTCCGCTCGCGCGCTGGCGCAGCAGCTTCGCCTGTCCAGAGATACGGTTGAAAATGCCTATTCCCAGCTTCAGCGCGACGGCTTTATGACCCGCAGGCAAGGGGCCGGGAGTTTCGCCAGCCGCCAGGGGATTCCGCATATTCAGGGGCAGCACAGCCTGCCGCCAGGGGATTCCGCATATTCAGGGGCAGCACAGCCTGCCGCCATCGCCTCGCCAGACGCCCACACTTAGCGCCCGCTGGCAGACGATTGCCGATCGCGCCGTATCTTTCGATGCCCGCCGAGTGCAGACGTTTACGCTCGGCCTTGCGGAAACGCGAAACTTCCCGCAAACCATTTGGCAGAATTTTGCCCGCCAGATCCAGCGCGAGCGGGCGCATACGCTAATGCTGCATGGCGATCCGCAGGGAGAGCCGGAACTGCGCCAGCAAATTGCTCATTATCTCAATTTTGAACGCGGCGCGAAGGTCGACGCGCAGCAGATTGTGATTGTCAGTGGCGCGCGTCAGGCATTCTGGCTATGCGGGCAACTGCTGGCAGAGGCCGGACAGTCGGTGGTGATGGAAAATCC
The DNA here is from genome assembly GCF_050574145.1 of Salmonella sp. GDC200615. NCBI lineage: Bacteria > Pseudomonadati > Pseudomonadota > Gammaproteobacteria > Enterobacterales > Enterobacteriaceae > Salmonella > Salmonella sp. GDC200615. The sequence continues at coordinate 4,481,154 of NZ_CP192247.1, forward strand.
AGGCTATCCCGGCGCACGTCAGGCATTCTCTGCCGCACAGCTCAACCTTCTTCCCATTGAAGTCGATAGAGACGGTATTCGGGTGGATAAACTGCCGCCTGCGCCGCTGGTTTACGTTACGCCGTCGCACCAGTTTCCCTCCGGTCATTTGCTCTCTCTGGCGCGGCGTCATGCCCTGATTGACTGGGCGCGGACGCATAATGCCTGGATTATCGAAGATGACTACGACAGTGAATTTCACTACAACGGCGCGCCCGTCGCCTGTATGCAGGGGTTAGATCGCGAGCAGCGCACCCTGTATGTCGGCACCTTCAGCAAAACGCTCTACCCCGGTCTGCGCATTGGTTATCTGGTGGTGCCTGCGTCGCTGGCCGCGCATTTTGCCGCTGCGCGTAATTTGCTTGATGGCGCAACGCCCGCGTTGACCCAATTGACGCTGGCGCGATTTATCGCATCCGGCCATTTTGCCGCCCATATCCGCACCATGCGCAGTATGTACGCGGTACGGCAGGCGTGCCTGGCGCAGGCCATCAATCAGCATCTTAGTGACTGGGTGACGCCGGTCGTGACGCCCGGAGGATTACAAATGCCCTGCTGGCTGCATGAAGGTATTGACGAACAACAGACCCTTAACGCCGCGCGGCGGGCCGGGTTAAACATCGCCGGGATGCGCCAGTTCTGGCTGACGCACCCCGCGCCCACGGGCTGGCTGCTGGGATTCGCCGCGTTTACCCCCTACGAGATTGAAAATGGAGTCAAGCTTCTGCGGGCTGCATTATGCGCCGAAAACGCCCGCCAAGCCGGGTCATAATCTCATAAGGGATGGTATCGCAGGCGGCGGCAACCTCTTCCAGCGTCTGGCTCACGCCAATAAACTCCACAACATCGCCAGGCGTTGGCATGATGGCGCTGGCGTCCACCATAAAGCTGTCCATGCAAACCCGCCCCAATACCGGTAACCGAACCCCGCGCCAGCACACGCCCGCCGGAGGACGCAAATTACGTGGAATCCCATCAGCGTATCCGGCGGATACCGTGGCGATACGCAGCGGGCGAGTAGTAGTAACCGTACTGCCGTAGCCAATCGGCGTCCCAACTGGCACGTCTTGCACACGCAGAATGCTCAGCGTCAGCGTAAATGCCGGTTTTAACGGCGTTGAAAACCACGGCTGGGCGACGCCGAACAGCGCAACGCCCGGACGGCAGAGATCTTCCCGCCAGGCCGGATGCAGAAACATACCGCAGGAATTTGCCAGCGAATAACGGCTGGTTGGGAATGCCTCTTTTGCCTGCTGGAGTAGCGTATGCTGATAGACATTTAACGCATGATCCGGCCTGTCGGCGTTCGCCAGATGGCTGATGATATAGTCTGGCGCAGCCCAGCCACGCTGGCGAAAAATCGCGGCCAGCCGCGACATGCCGGAATCAAGCTGGATCAAAACCGGACGCCGCTGCGACCGCGCCTCCTGTAGTGCCAGCCACGCCATCACCTGGTCAACAGAATTCAGCAACGGCGTGATCTGTTGCGCGCAACAAAGCGGCATCGCCTGCGGCATGACGCCATTAAGCAACACCACCATCGCGTCAGCCGACAGGATTTTACGTAGCGCCACCCCTTCAGAAAGTTGCGCGACAAAAAAGATCCGGCAATTGGCCGCATACAGGGCTGGCGCAATCGCCTCCGCCCCCAGACCATAGCCATTGGCTTTCAGTACTGCGCCGCATTGCGCGGGGGCGACATGGCGCGCCAGCGTTTGATAATTGTCAACGACAGCGGCGAGATCTACACAAAGAACGCCGCACGCCGCCTGAATTTCAGCAAGTTTCATCATTGGTAAGGCAACGGATAGTTGGTGGTTAATTTAGTCACTTTTTGCCGAATATCGGCGCAAATATCTGTAATATTCGGCGTCTTGATGGCAAAAATAATTTCACTGATCCAGCCCGCGATCAGCGTAAAATCATCGGCATTCATTCCGCGGGTGGCACAGGCTGCGCTGCCAATGCGAATCCCGGAGGTAATCGACGGCGGCTGCGGATCGCCTGGCAGCGTGTTTTTATTGACCGTGATCCCCGCCAGTTCGAGAAAGTATTCCACCTGGGCGCCGGTTAACCCCTGCGGGCGCAGGTCGATAATGCCCAGATGGCAGTCGGTACCGCCCGTTAACAGCGTCAGGCCGCGCTGCGCCAGTTGCTGACACATCGCTTGCGCATTTTCGATTACCTGCCCGGCGTAACGTTTAAATTCAGGCTGTAGCGCTTCGCCAAGCGCCACCGCTTTAGCCGCGATAACGTGCATCAACGGCCCGCCCTGCAAGCCGGGAAAGATGGCGCTGTCGATTTTTTTCGCCAGCCGGGCGTCGTTGGCCAGAATCATGCCGCCACGCGGCCCGCGCAACGTTTTATGCGTGGTGGTGGTAATCACATCGGCATACGCCAGCGGCGAGGGGAAACAGCCGCCCGCCACCAGCCCGGCAAAATGCGCCATATCCACCAGCAGTATCGCGCCGACGGCATCGGCAATGCGGCGAAAGCGGGCAAAATCATAGTGTCGTGGGTAGGCCGATCCCCCGGCGATAATCAGCCGCGGGCGCTCACGCTTCGCGATCGTCTCAACCTCATCCATATCAATAAGACCGCTATGCGCATCGACGCCATAATGAAAGGCGTTAAACCATTTACCGGATTGATTGACCGGCGAACCGTGAGTGAGATGGCCGCCGCATTGCAGGCTCATGCCCAGAATTTTGTCGCCGGGTTTCAGCAGCGCCAGATATACCGCCTGATTCGCCTGGCTGCCGGAGTGAGGCTGCACGTTAACGTAACGCGCGCCGAAAAGTTGCTGCGCGCGGGTTATCGCCAGCATCTCAACCTCATCAATGAACTTACAGCCGCCGTAGTAGCGGTGCTGGTAATAGCCTTCGGCGTATTTATTGGTTAACACCGACCCTTGTGCCGCAAGAACGGCAGGGCTGGCGAAATTCTCCGAGGCAATCAGTTCCAGCGAGTGCTGCTGGCGCTGTTGCTCTTTGTTAAGCAGATCAAAAAGCGGATCGTTGTTTATCATGCGGTTCCCCCGAAAATTCATCATGCGATGATTTTCGCAGGGAAAGTTTCCCCTGCACCCCGCCACTTTTTACGCAGGACGCAGACCACCGGATAGAGGGGTAAATTTCAGCAGGAACATGCCGGGAACACAGCGCGTAACCCGGCAAAATTGCAGGCGCTACGCCAGACGGTTGATATCCGCGGTCCACGAATGATCCAGGCCAGACATACCGCCGTCCGGCCTGAATGCGCTAAAGGCCATTGCGCACAGGCAAGTAACCCCTTACTTCTTCACATCCGCAACGCGCATTCCTTTGAGCTGCTCATCCGTGATGGTGTTGCCCGCCTTAAAGTAATCGACTATCGCATTCGACACATAGTAGCCGCCGGAGGTATTCCGCGCCTGGCCTTCCGTGAATGCCGCAAAACCGTCGCCGCCGTCGGCAAGGAAGCTGTTGGTAGCGATGTGATAAACCGCCGCATCATCAATCGGCTTGCCATTGAGCGTCAGCACGGTAACCCGCTGGCCGACAGGTTTGCTGCTGTCATACTTCATCTCCAGCCCTTTAGACACCTGCAATACGCCGTTGCTTAAGCCAGCGCCATGCTCCATCAGGCTGCGCAATTGTTTACCGGTTAAATCCATCGTGACCAGTTCATTAGGGAACGGGAAGGTACTGATTACCGCCCCCATCGTCACCGCGCCAGCCGGGATTTCGTTGCGGATACCGCCAGAGTTAGTAAGCGCTAACTGGGTGTCTTTCCCCGCCGTAAAAAGCAGCGCATCCGCCGCCAGATTCCCCAGCGACGACGATTCGCCATACGCGCGGGTCAGCTCAACCGGCGACTGCGCCACCGTTTGCTGCACGACTTTATCGAGCTTTTTGTTCCAGCCGTCGATCACCTGTTTCGTTTGCGGATCTGGCTTCCACTCATCAGCAAAAATGGTCTTCAGCTCGAAGTTCTTCACGGTAAACTGATGCGGCTTTTCCTGGTAGTCCAGCACCAATTTGCCGACATCAATGCCGCCGCTGTCCGTTGAAAGAATCAGCGTATTACCGACTTTAATCGGTTCCGGCGTACCGACATGCGCGTGGCCGGTAATCAAAATATCCAGCCCTTTTACCTGACTTGCGGTCTGAATATCTTTATCCAGCGCGCGTCGCACATCGGTATTCCCCATGCTGGACTGGCGGGCCGGGGTGCCTTCGTGGATCAGCGCGACGGTCAGATCGACTTTACCTTTAAGTTCATCAATGTAACGTTGCAGCCACTTAATCTCATCGCGTGCCTCAATGCCCACGCGCGTCGCGGCGGATACCGTATCATTAAAAGCAAAGACACCGTGTAAGCCGATTACGCCAATCTTGACGCCATCTTTTTCAACAATGGTGTACGGCTTATCCCAGAAGGATTTACTGCTGTCCTCATAAAAAATATTGCCCTGCACGATAGGGAATTTTGCTCGGCTCAGTTGCAACAATGTATTGTCCCAGCCATGATCGAACTCATGATTACCGATAGTGGCAGCGTCATACTGCATGGTATTCAAAATATCGATAATCGCTTTACCCTTCGTCAGGCTGCTGATATACGGTCCGGTAAAGTAATCTCCGGCATCAAAAAACCACGTCGCCTTATTTTTGGCTTTTTCCTGCTTCACCAGCGTAGTGATATTGGCCCAACCGCCAATATCGCGTTTACCGTCAGCAATCCACGGTACTTTATAAGGCTCCACATGGGCGTGTAGATCGTTGGTGTAAATAATGGTGACATCTTTGGCGCAGGCCCAGAACGGCAGCGTGAACAAAATACCGGCAGCAAGCAGTTTTACTTTCATAAATAAGTCCCTTTCAGTCATATAAAGATTCGCTACGTTACGTTCTGAAAGGTTTTTTTATGTGAGAGTCCTCACACCCGCGTACCGCTTTATGAAGGCAGAATCAACGACCTGCCAAAATCGTTGGTAAAATGAATGCCGCCTCTGTTCACCATTAATGCCTGCAAAAGCGCTGGTTGTCGCAATCTTGGGCTGCCTGACTCGCCGGATTATGTGTGGCCGGACTATCGCCTGGGTTATCCGGCATTGCATTGTCGAGCCTGCGGCAGTTATCCGCCGCTCTTCAACGAGGGGGAATTTCGCCGCTGGGCGTCTGCTTATATCGCGCAATATGCCAAAGAGCATGGTCACTTTTGCCCCGATTGCTATCAAAAAACATGGATTCGTTATGGACGTAATCCCGGCGGAACGCAGCGACTTCAGTGCCAGTACTGTAAGAAAGTCTGGACGCCAAAACAGCACGCGCTGAATGTCGCCGAAACGCCGGAACAGATTTGCAGTATTCCGCTGCTCGTACCGTTTCAGGGAGCGAATGCCTTCCAGCAATTGTACTTTTTATTCAGTTTTGACGCTGTTCGCGGCAATATTCTTCACCTTTCCAGCAATTTCACGTTACTGTCTGCCGGAAAAAGTTTGCATTACCACTGGAAAGGAATTGCGCCGCCCGAGGGCGAGAAGGGCGATATTATTCACCGTATCGCCATTAAAGAACGGCAATTTTTACAGCGCAGCCAGTTCGATGAGATTCAGTATGGCCCGGCGGCGCTTAAACGGAACGCGCAAGGAACAATACTTCGCCCGGTCATTACGGCGCATGGTCATTTTCGGGTGCTGAAAAACCGTTTTCCTGATGTCACGACACACATCATTGCCCATGAGTGTTTTTTGCGCGGCGCGGTCATTACGGCATGGGCGGAGCGGTTTCGCCAGCGTCTCTCCTCGCTGTGGTTCGTTGAGGAAGAGATAAACGATGACGATTGCCGCGCAGAGTGGCAACTGTTAGGCAAAACATGGCAGGGATGGTGGCAAAATCAGTGGCAGCTCTGGGGGCAAGGTCACAACCGCAAAATGGTCTGTTCGTTAACCGGTTCCCACTTAGAACAAGGTGTCGCCGTTAATCTGGCGGCTAGTCGCCGCTTTGTTACCTGGCTATGGCAACAGCCTGAATTCCAGCAAAGCGCCCACTATTCCGCCAAACGCGTCACGCAAATTCTGTATTTGCTGACGGAAAAATATAACTCACAATGGAATCACATTTAACCCAATGATGTAATGCCACGCATAAAAAATCACAGATTATCATTCAGAAGGCGCTATAGATTTAATCACCTCACATCCTACTTTTATACGCTGAAAAAGAATAGAACTATTTGATAAAATGGCCCTTCGTTTTAAGTTAAAATTGGCTATAAACGTTATTCACATAATCAATATTTATTATCAATTTAAATAGTTCTATACATTCTTATTTTCTATGGAAAACAAGGGATAAATATGGAAATTACTTTACCGTCAATGTCAGATAAAAAATGGACCTGCGCCGATCTCCTGAGTAGCTATCGATTCTGGGGGATCACTTTTTTCTTTTTGGTGCTCTCTTTTATCAGTTCGCTGGGATCGTCGTATGGTGTTTATTTTTGGAGTAAATCACTGTCTATTCCAGCCGATCGTATTGGTGTTATTCTCGTTTGCGGCCAACTGGGATACCTCCTAGGTATGGTTGCCAGCTGGTTTGTCTGCCGTATAAAAAATTGTTACCCCTTCTACTTTGTTGCGCTCCTGTTAATCATTGGCGTGGTCTGTTCCTTCTGCATAAATGGCCCGTCTGACGTAGTCAGGCTTATCATAGCGCAGTTTTTAATTAATCTGGGTATGGGGATCGTAACGCTGTTAGTCCCCATGCTGCTTTTCAGCGCTATCGGCAGTGCTCAGACATTTGTTATTTTATTTAGCCTCTGCTTACTGTTCAAATTTATCATCGCTGGCTATCTGTCTATATTTATATACTCAATTCCTTATATAGGAATAACCGTAATTACTTTAGCGGTTATCGCGCTTTTGCTACTATTACCGCTCAAAAAAGAACTTTTCTATATTGCACCGCCCAAAAGGTTCTCATCAACCCAGCGACCTGAGTGCGCAGAACCCGTTGTCGTCGCATTATTGGCCTTTTTCATTCCATTTTATATTATTTATTGGTTCTTCAGAATTCACCGGGAAATACAATTTGTGGCGCCTTCGCCCCGACTCATGACCGCATGTGGCGCGGGATGGCTGTCAGCCATTATGCCGTTTGGCACAGCCATATTGTGTCTGACGCTTAGCGACGAAATCCGCGCTCTGCTGGCGAATAAAAACGAAGATGGCGGAATACGAACCGGCTGGACACTATTCTGGGCGTTACTGCTGCCACCCGTCGGCGCGGCGATTATCCAGGCAAAAATGAACCGTTTTATTACCGCTAATACCGCGGATACTGCTGACAGAGGATAAACATGGAAGGTTTTGAGTTATTTCCAAAAATTAAAGGCGCGATCAAATGGATGGCCGAGCACAGTGACTCGGTAATTCATTTTGGCTGGAATGTTGTTGCCGCCATCATTCTACTTTTCATCGGTAAGTTAATAGCTCGCTTACTATCGAGGGGGCTGGAAAAATTACTTCTCAGGCGGCAAGTGGATGCCACTATTGTCCACTTTTTCTCCGCGCTGGTTCGCTACATCACGATAGCTTTCACGGCAGTAGCCGCTCTTGGCCGTGTCGGTATAGAAACCTCCTCAATTATTGCCGTTATCGGCGCGGCGGGTTTAGCCATTGGTCTGGCGCTGCAAGGGGCACTTTCCAACTTTGCCGCAGGCGTACTGCTTGTCTCCCTGCGTCCTTTCCGCGCCGGGGAAATTGTACAAATTGGCCTGGTTATCGGCACAGTAGAAAAGGTCCATATTTTCTCCACCACTCTGCTCACTGCGGATAGCAAAGAAGTTGTCATCCCGAATGGTAAAATTATTGCTGATAATATTATCAACTATTCACGACACCCCTATCGACGTATTGATCTGATTATTGGCGTGGATTACCAAAGCCGTATTGCTGACGTAAAAAGCGTGATACATCGTATTATTGAACAAGATCATCGCATTGATAAAACCCGCGATATTACGGTCCGCCTGGGCGAACTTGCGCCCTCTAGCCTGAATTTCTATGTTCGCGTATGGGTGCCCAACGCTCAGTACTGGAGTACTTACTACGATCTTCTGGAAAATATCAAGGAAGCGATGGATGAAAACGGCATCAATATTCCTTACCCCCGGATGGATATCCGGGTTGAGAATGTAAAAAGCATCACGCCATAATGTTTCGTCAGCAATCGGATGGCGCTTCGTATATCAGTATCTACAGAATGACTGCATAACGTATTGATGAGGGAGCGAAGCGCAACCCGGCGCTTCGCTCACGAACTTGCCTTTATTACAGCAACTGCGCCAGGCGGTTGATATCCGACTGAATCGCCCCGGCGGTCACATCGCGGCCCGCGCCCGGCCCACGGATCACCAGCGGGTTATCGCGATACCAGCGGCTTTCAATAGCAAAGACATTATCGCACGGCAGCAGCGCCGCCAGCGGATGTTCCGGACGCACCGCTTCAACGCCGACGCGCGCTTTGCCATTGGCGTCGAAACGCGCCACGTAACGCAACACCAGCCCCAGTTCGCGGGCTGCCTCCAGACGCTGCACCATCTGTTCATTCAGCGCGTCGCCGTTTTCGAAAAAGTGATCGATAGACCCTTCTTCACAGTGCGCCGGCACCAACGATTCTACACGCACCTGATCCGGCTCGATGTCGTATCCCGCCTCGCGCGCCAGAATCACCAGCTTACGCATGACATCTTTTCCGGAAAGATCGACGCGCGGATCGGGTTCGGTCAGCCCCTGCTGCCAGGCCTGATCCACCAGATCGGTAAACGGCACCGTGCCGTCAAATTGCAGGAACAGCCAGGATAGCGTCCCGGAGAAGATCCCGCTGATCGAGAGAATCGTATCGCCGCTGTCAATCAGATCCCGCACCGTGTGGTTGATCGGCAATCCCGCGCCCACGGTGGCGTTATACAGCCAGTAACGCCCGGTTTTTTCAAACGCGTCATGAATCTGGCGATACTTATCGCTGGCGCTTGCGCCCGCCAGTTTATTGGCGCTAATCACATGAAAACCGTGGCTGGCGAAATCAAGATACTGATCGGCCAGTTGCTCGCTTGCTGTCACATCCAGCACCACTAAATCATCATACGGATGCGCACGCATCCACAGGAATAGCGACTCTTCGTCCTGCTCAACGGCTTCATCATCAAAGAATGCCAGCGCGCGGCTGGCATCCAGCCCTTCATAATTCAGCAGGCTACGGCGGCTATCCACCACGCCCGCCAGCACAAATTCAAAGCCAGTACGCGCGGAAAGCGTGCTTTGTTCACGGGCAAACAGTTCCAGCCAACGGGAGCCGATGTTCCCCTTACCGAACAGCATCAGGCCAATGCGTTTTTCGGCGCGGAAAACCGACTGATGCAGCCCCTGAATCAGGCTCTCAGTTGGGCCGGTACGCAGCACCGCCACCAGACTGATGCCCTCCTCCGACTGCCAGGTAAATTCCACTGGCTGACCTTTAAGCTGCTGCCAGAAGCGATGGCAGTGTAGCGGATTGCGAGTAACGCCCGCACCGACCATCGCCACCAGCGCCAGCCCCTGCCGCAGGCGCAATTCGCCCGGCAGCCCGACATCGTCGAGGAGTTTCAGTACGCTATCCGCTACCTCGGCGGTATAGCAGAACTGCAATAGCTGGCGATCGCGATGCACGCCCACTGCCAGCGGACGCGCCTGCGCCCGTTTTAAAATTTGGTCGAGCTCTTTATGCGCCAGCCTGAAATCCTGGCTGGCGGGCACCTGAAACTCAATCAGACAGATATCATCGTGACTGGTCACGATACGCGCGCCCGTCCCGGAAGCCAGCACTCGTTCAATTCGGGTTGACCCTTGATCCGGCGTGTAGCTACAGCGCAACTGCAAATCGATATCGCTGCCGGACACTGGCTGTAGCGTACGGGCGTGCAGAACAGGCGCCGCCAGACGCGCCAGCTCGCTGGCTTCGTCCAGACGCAGCAACGGCAGCAGGCAGGCATCTTTCACTTTGCGCGGGTCGGCACTATAAACGCCCGCGACATCGCTCCAGATGGTCACGCGGGAAACGCCCGCCAGCGCGCCGATTTGCGTGGCGGAATAGTCGGAACCGTTCCGGCCTAACAGGACCGTTTCGCCGTCATGATTGCGGCTGATAAAGCCGGTCACGACCAGACGTTTGCCCGGATGCTGCGCCAGTAGCTGTTGCAATAAAGGATAAGATAGCCCTTCATCAACCTGCGGCTGTGCGGCGCGTTCGGCGCGTAAAAATGCGCGCGCGTCCAGCCAGGCGGCATCCAGCCCCTGCTGATTCAGGACGGCGGACATCAATCTCGCCGACCAAATTTCGCCGTGTCCGACAATCTCAGCATAGACGGCATCCGTTACGCCGCCGTCGAGCAAGGCGGCAAGACGTTCCAGATCGCTGATAAAAGCGCTGGTTAAGTCATCTGCCGCGTCGGCGGGAAGCAGCCCGCTAATCAGATCGCACTGGTAGCGGCGTAACGTCTGTAATACCTGATGCGCAGAAAGGCGATCGGTCTGGCTTAACTTGAGCCAGCTAATCAACTGGTTGGTGGTACTGCCTGCGGCGGACACTACCATCATATCGTCAGGCTGCGAATACTCCGCCATAATGCCTGCGACACGCAGGTAACACTTCACATCCGCCAGACTACTGCCGCCAAATTTATGCAGTTGACGACCTTTCGCCCCTGCCTGCGCAATCACACTCATGTTTACCCCTTGTTTGCAGCCCGGAAGCCATTTTCCAGGTCGGCAATTAAATCTTCGCCATCTTCAATACCGGTGGAGATACGCAGTAGCGTTTCGGAGATCCCGGCGGCGGCACGCGCCTGCGGCGACATACCGGCATGCGTCATGGTGGCGGCGTGAGAGATCAAACTTTCCACTCCCCCTAAAGATTCCGCCAGCGTAAACAGCGACAGCCCGCCCAGAAAACGACGCAGCGTCTCCTCATCCCCATCCAGTTCAAAACTCAACATTGCGCCAAAGCCTTTTTGCTGGCGCGCGGCAATTTCATGCCCCTGATTTTCCGGCAGCGACGGGTGATACAGTTTTTTCACCAACGGCTGGGTTTGCAGATATTTCACAATCGCCTGCGCGTTGCGCTGCGCCAGCTCCATACGCGGCACCAGAGTTCGCAAACCGCGCAGCAGCAGATAGCTATCAAACGCCCCGCCGGTCACGCCAATATTATTCGCCCACCACGCCAGTTCAGTGACCACTTCCGGATCTTTCGCAATCACCACGCCGGCCACGACATCCGAATGACCGTTGAGATATTTCGTGCATGAATGCAACACCAGATCGGCACCCAACGCCAGCGGATTTTGCAGCGCCGGGCTTAAAAACGTGTTATCAACGACGCTCACTGCGCCCGCCTCGCGCGCCAGCCGACAGATTTTCGCAATATCCACCACGCGTAACAATGGATTACTTGGACTTTCTACCAGTACCAGCTTCGGTTTTTCTTCCAGCGCCGCCTGTAAGGCGCGTTCATCGCCCTGATCGACAAACCGCACACGATAACAGCCGCGTGTCGCCAGACTGTCAAACAGACGATAACTGCCGCCATAGCAATCATGCGGCGCGACCAGCAGATCGCCCGGCTTGAGGAAAACGGTGGTGACCAGATGAATCGCCGACATGCCGGTATTCGTCAATACCGCGCCCGCGCCGCCTTCCAGTTCCGCTAATGCGCGCTGAACAACATCACGCGTGGGATTACCGCGGCGGGAATAATCATGCGCGCGCGGCTCATTGAAACCGGTAAAGTTATAGGTACTGGAGAGATGGATTGGCGGCACAACGCAGCCGTATTGTTCGTCATCGTTTAATCCGCTACGCACTGCGATAGTGGCCTGTTTACGCGTCATATGAAGATATTCCTGGCTGAGTCGGTGAAAGTCAGGCCACAGATTAACCACTACCACAATAGACGTCAATACATCTGGACATCTAAACTTCTTTGCGTATAGATTGAGCAAACCGCAAATAGCCGTTAAAATTATATGCATTAGCGCACATCTGCGACCGCTAACTTCGTGTCAGGGCCGCGCCACTACGGTAAACTACGCGCGATTATGGTCCGGGCTCAGGTTCAGACCTCAATATTAATGACGAAGAGGATTAAGTATCTCATGGCTGAATGGAGCGGCGAATATATCAGCCCATACGCTGAGCACGGTAAGAAGAGTGAGCAAGTCAAAAAAATTACGGTTTCCATTCCTCTGAAGGTGTTAAAAATCCTCACCGATGAACGTACGCGTCGTCAGGTGAACAACCTGCGCCACGCCACCAACAGCGAGCTGTTGTGTGAAGCATTTCTGCACGCCTTTACCGGGCAACCCTTGCCGGATGATGCCGATCTGCGAAAAGAGCGCAGCGATGAAATCCCGGAAGCGGCAAAAGAGATCATGCGTGAGATGGGGATTGATCCGGAAACGTGGGAATACTGATAGCAAAGCATGCGGTCAGAACGCCTCTGGCCGCGCTTTTTTAACGATTCCCCTTGTACACGGCTATCTCCGACATTGTTCTAAATGTTCATCTTCCCGAATAGCCCTCGGTGGATAAATTTGTCAGACATGATAAGTTTCTCTTCGTTATTTTCCTGGAAAAAATTCCCGGCATGTTATAACCGATATAATTTTATTATATTTAAACTTCTAATATTTATTTAATGTTTCACGTAGCAAAGCGCATATGAATAATAATACAGCGCCATATATTTACTGAGCAAATAGTATAACGATGAGTATTGTTAAAAAGACCATGGACACCTCATATTTGTGACCAACATCATTATTCCCCTCCGCGGATTGTTTTACTTTTTTAAATGTTTTTTCATCTCCGATAAATAAGAAGGTTAATATATATTCATTTTATCGATAATATCGAATGGGGAAATAAATATGTTATTTACAAGGAAAGTCTTACCTGTATTATGCTGCCTGTGTTTGAGCGGCAGCGTTTTGGCCTCAGGCGTTTTAGACCCAAACAGGCCAATGGTCGCATCAGCATATGTCATTCCAGTCCATGAGGGGCCATTAGGTATGGTCGATGTCGCTCCCTACGGCGGCGTTTTCCCATTAACAGCAATCATTAATAAAGCCAATCATAATGTACAGGACGTGAAGGTTACCGTTTTAGGGAAAGGGGAAAAAGGTATCCCGATCAGTTATGATGTCGGCCCGCAGGCTATAAATACCCATGACGGCATACCTGTATTTGGCTTGTATCCAGATTATGTCAATAAGGTTAAAGTTGACTGGACTGAAGAAGGTAAAAAACAAACTTATACGTGGTCCATTTACGCCGCACCGGTATCATTACCCTCTACTACCGGGCAAACTGCCGTTCTTCCTACGGTAGAACCGGTTAAAGTCGATAGCTCGCTTAAAAATCGCTTATATCTTTTTAACCATATAACGGGGATGCCAAGAGCCGGCCACATTATGCATGCCGCAGGCGGCGCGGCGAACTGGGATTATACCGGTATCAACTGGATTAGCGATACGAATGGCGATGTTCGTGGCTATATGAATATTGATAAATTCCGTAACCAGGATGATATAACGCGTTTTGGTTCCATGATGAGCTTCCATCAGGTTAACGATGGCAATCTTATTTTTGGCCAGGGTCAACGTTACTTTAAATATGATTTCTTAGGCCGCGTTATTTCTGATAAACGACTGCCAAAAGGATTTATTGATTTTTCGCACGCCATTACCGAAACGCCGAAAGGCACCTACCTGCCGCGTGTCGCAAAAGAAAATTATCCATTAAATGGTAAATACACCATCAATACTGTGCGTGATCATATTCTTGAAGTTGACCAGAACGGCGATACCGTCGATTACTGGGATCTGCCAAAAATCCTCGACCCCTATCGTGACGACGTTATTCTGGCGATGGATCAGGGAGCGGTATGTTTGAGCGTCGATGCCGAACATTCCGGTCAGGTCATGACCAAAGAGCAGCTTGCAAAACAACCCTTCGGCGATATCGCGGGCTCCGGCCCGGGCCGCAACTGGGCGCATGTTAACTCCGTCAGCTACGATCCTCGCGACGACAGCATTATCATTAGCTCGCGCCACCAGTCTGCCATCATCAAAATTGGCCGCGATAAAAAAGTGAAATGGATACTTTCCGATCCATCCGGCTGGAAAGGCGAACTGGCGAAAAAAGTGCCGAAACCCGTAGACAGCAACGGTAAACCGCTAACCTGCGAAGCTCACCACTGCGACGGTGGATTTGACTGGACATGGACACAACATACCGGTTGGTTAGTGCCATCCAAAAGCACCGGAGGTAAAACCGTCGTGACCGCCTTTGATAACGGCGATGCGCGCGGCATGGAACAACCGGCCATGCCGTCAATGAAATATTCCCGCGGCGTGGAATATCAGATTGACGAAAAAAATATGACGGTTTCCCAAATGTGGGAATATGGTAAAGAGCGCGGTTTTGACTGGTACAGCGCCATTACTTCCGTCACGGAATATCGCCCGGAAACCAAAACGATGTTCATGTACTCGGCCACAGCGGGAATGAGCGGTACAAAACCGATCGTTTCCGTTCTGGATGAAGTCAAAGACGGTACTCAGGATGTGATGCTGGAGCTAAAAGTACACAGTAACCGTGCCGGTATGCTGGGTTATCGGGCGCTGATTATCGATCCAGAGCAGATGTTTAAAAAATAAAGCGAGATAGTAAAAGTAAAACAGGCGGAAGCTAACTTCCGCCTGAATGGTTAAAACGTATTGTAGTTATGACATTCGCCTTATTGCCCTCGAAGAGGAATGCAAAAATATCAATGAATTACCAATCCGGCACCGACCCGATAAGCGCAGCGTCATTAGACAAACGCCACAACATACCGCGCCTTTGCTGGTGATATGTCATGAAAAATCTCTTTATCGCCTGGTTAAGTTTATTGCTATATGGCTGCACAACCTTTCCACAAGCCGTAAAACCTACGACAGGCGGACAGCCCTACCCGACGGAAATCTATATCGTCAGTCATGGCTGGCACACGGGAATTATTGCGCCGGCCCATGATGTTAATACCGTTCTGCCACAGCTTAAAAAACGGTTCGCTCAGGAGACGCAGTGGTATGAAATCGGCTGGGGCGATAAGGGCTTTTATCAGTCACAAGAAATAACCACCGCGCTTACGCTCCAGGCCATGTTCTGGTCATCCGGCGCGGTTATGCACATCGTCGCCTTTTCCGGTAAACCAGAACGCTATTTCGCCGGTAGCGAGATAAAATCACTGCTTCTGCACACAAACCAGCGTAACAGTCTGATGCGCTATCTGGGCCGCAGCTTTGCGCGTGACGAAGAGGGTAATCTGATTCCGTTAAAACAAGGAATTTACGGCGATAGCCAGTTTTACGCCGCGAATGGCCGCTACGGCATACTCAATACCTGCAATAAATGGACAGCGAAGGGGCTGGAAAGCGCGGGACTAACTATAAATCCTTCGTTAAAACTCACGGCAGGAAGCGTAATGAAAGCGATTACGGATCACAGAATGTGTCTGAACAAATACTGTTATCCCTAGAAAACAAAAAAAGCGCCCTGCGGCGCTTTTTTTTCTGGCGGTAACTTATTTGCTGCCAGGGATGCTGAAGCGCTTGTTGAAGCGCTCAACACGACCACCGGTATCAACAACACGCTGCTTACCAGTGAAGAACGGGTGGCATTTGCCGCACACGTCCAGGTTCAGGTCGTGACCCACGGTAGAGTGGGTTTTGATAACATTACCGCAAGAACAGGTTGCAGTAATTTCTACGTAATTCGGGTGAATACCTTTTTTCATGGGGAACCTCAGTGTAAGGCCGCGTCGCTCTTCCAGCCCTAACGCCAGACACCACGCGAAGTTAATAGTAAAGGGTTTGATGCTCACAACACGCACCAAAGGCGGCGAATCATACAGAATTTGACCACCGTATGCAAACTGATCCGCGCTCCCTTATCGTAATGTGTATACTACCCGACGAAATTTCAAGTCAGGAAGATGCTATGTCCGTCGCGCACGTTGCCTTGCCCGTTCCGCTTCCCCGAACCTTTGATTACCTGCTGCCGGAAGGCGGGGTCGCCAAAGCCGGGTGCCGCGTGCGTGTGCCGTTCGGCAAGCAGCAAGAGCGCGTGGGCATTGTCGTCTCGGTTAGCGACCACAGCGAATTGCCGCTCGATGAATTAAAATCGGTCATTGACATCCTGGATAACGAACCAATCTTTTCTCCCTCCATCTGGCGCTTACTCCTCTGGGCGGCGGATTACTACCACCACCCCCTCGGCGACGTTCTGTTTCACGCTCTGCCGGTTTTACTGCGTCAGGGAAAACCAGCCAGCAACGCGCCCCTATGGTATTGGTTCGCCACCGAAGAGGGGCAAGCCGTCGACATCAACAGCCTGAAACGCTCCGCCAAACAACAACAGGCGCTGGCGGCGCTACGGCAAGGAAAGATCTGGCGCTATCAGGTAGCCGAGCTTGATTTTACTGACGCCACGCTGCAAACGCTGCGGCGTAAGGGGCTTTGTGAGCTTGCCAGTGAAGCGCCCGCGTTTACCGACTGGCGGGAGCATTATGCCATCGCAGGAGAGCGCCTGCGGCTGAATACCGAACAGGCGACAGCAGTCGGCGCAATTCACAGCGCGTCGGACGGTTTCTCCGCCTGGTTGCTGGCAGGCGTAACCGGTTCCGGCAAGACCGAAGTGTATCTGAGCGTGCTGGAAAACGTCCTCGCCCAGGGCAAACAGGCGCTGGTGATGGTGCCGGAAATCGGCCTGACGCCGCAAACGATCGCCCGTTTTCGCGAACGTTTTAACGCGCCGGTGGAAGTGCTGCATTCCGGGCTAAACGACAGCGAGCGTCTTTCGGCATGGCTGAAAGCGAAAAACGGCGAAGCGGCGATTGTCATCGGCACGCGCTCCTCGCTGTTTACGCCGTTTAAAAATCTTGGCGTGATTGTCATCGACGAAGAGCACGACAGCTCTTATAAACAGCAGGAAGGGTGGCGCTACCATGCCCGCGATTTGGCAGTGTATCGCGCCCATAGCGAGCAGATCCCGATTATTCTCGGCTCCGCCACCCCAGCCCTGGAAACGCTATGCAACGTGCGGCAGAAAAAATACCGGATGCTGCGTCTGACGCGGCGCGCAGGCAACGCCCGCCCAGCCCTGCAGCATGTGCTGGATTTAAAAGGCCAGCGTCTTCAGGCGGGACTGGCGCCCGCCCTTATCGCCCGTATGCGCCAACATCTCCAGGCCGACAATCAGGTAATTTTATTTCTTAACCGCCGGGGATTCGCGCCCGCGCTGCTTTGCCACGACTGCGGCTGGATTGCAGAGTGCCCGCGTTGCGATCACTACTACACGCTGCACCAGGCGCAGCATCATTTACGCTGTCATCACTGCGACAGCCAGCGTCCGGTACCGCGTCAGTGCCCCTCCTGCGGCTCCACACATATGTTACCGGTTGGGTTAGGGACGGAACAGCTGGAGCAGGTGCTGGCGCCCTTCTTCCCCGGCGTGCCGATCTCACGAATCGACCGTGATACCACCAGTCGTAAAGGCGCGCTGGAGCAGCATCTGGCGGAAGTTCACCGCGGCGGAGCACGCATCCTGATAGGCACACAAATGCTGGCGAAAGGCCATCACTTTCCGGATGTCACGCTGGTGGCGTTGCTGGATGTCGATGGCGCGCTTTTTTCCGCAGATTTTCGTTCGGCGGAACGCTTCGCCCAGCTCTACACTCAGGTTTCCGGCCGCGCCGGGCGCGCGGGCAAACAGGGCGAAGTGGTGCTCCAAACGCACCATCCTGAGCATCCCCTGCTGCAAACGTTACTGTATAAAGGCTATGATGCGTTTGCGGAGCAGGCGCTGGCGGAACGGCAAACGCTCCAGCTTCCGCCGTGGACCAGCCACGTCATTATTCGCGCAGAGGATCATAACAATCAGCAGGCGCCCGTCTTTCTCCAACAGTTGCGTAATCTGATTCAGGCCAGCCCGCTATCAGACGATAAGCTGTGGATCTTAGGTCCGGTTCCGGCCCTCGCGCCAAAACGCGGCGGCCGCTATCGCTGGCAAATTTTACTTCAGCATCCTTCACGGATTCGCCTGCAACACATCATCAGCGGCACGCTGGCGTTGATCAATACGCTCCCGGAAGCGCGGAAAGTTAAATGGGTTCTGGACGTCGATCCGATTGAAGGATAGTCCTCACGATGCGAGGCGGATCGTAAAATTAAAGATCCATCACACTTTTTATGAAAATTCTGTAACCGCTTCCACGCACTATCTGATAAAAATGTTTTCGATGAGTGTTACCAGGGATAGATCTGCGCCAGCAGTTCCCAGGCGAGGAGAAAGAGTGAAATCGAACAAGCAGGTTACTGCCGCTACGATGAAGGATGTTGCGTTGAAGGCGAAAGTCTCTACGGCAACCGTATCCCGCGCGTTAATGAACCCCGATAAAGTCTCCCAGTCGACCCGTAGCCGGGTTGAACAGGCCGCGCTTGAAGTGGGTTATTTCCCGCAGTCGATGGGGCGAAATGTAAAACGCAATGAATCCCGTACGATTTTGGTGATTGTCCCGGATATTTGCGATCCCTTCTTCAGTGAAATTATCCGCGGTATCGAAGTGACCGCGGCAGAACAGGGGTATCTGGTGCTGATTGGCGATTGCGCCCATCAAAACCAGAAAGAAAAAACCTTTCTTAATCTCATCATCACCAAACAGATCGACGGCATGGTACTTCTCAGTTCCCGACTGCCCTTTGACGCCAGCGTTGAGGAGCAGCGCAATTTGCCTCCGATGGTGATGTCGAATGAGTTCGCGCCGGAGCTTGAATTGCCGACGGTACATATCGATAACCTGACCGCCGCGTTCAACGCCATGAATTACCTGTTGGATTTGGGCCACAAGCGGATTGGTTGTATTGCGGGGCCGGAAGATATGCCGCTCTGTCACTATCGCTTACAAGGTTACGTACAGGCATTAAGACGCAGTGGCATTGTGGTCGATCCGCATTACATCGCCCGTGGCGACTTTACCTTTGAAGCCGGGGCAAACGCATTAAAGCAGTTGCTTGAGCAACCGTTGCCGCCTACCGCCGTCTTTTGTCATAGCGACGTAATGGCGCTGGGCGCCCTCTCCTGGGCCAAGCGCCAGGGTCTGAAAGTACCTGACGATCTGTCGATTATCGGCTTTGACAATATCGCGCTGGCCGAGTTTTGCGACCCTCCGTTGACAACCGTGGCGCAGCCGCGTTTTGACATTGGTCGCGAAGCGATGCTGCTGTTGCTCGATCAGATGCAGGGGCAAAATGTGAGCAGCGGCTCGCGTTTAATGGATTGCGAGCTGATTATTCGCGGTTCTACGCGCGCTTTACCCTAAAGTAAATAGCTTTAAGACTCACCTGTCTGGTCAAAGGCCCGCCGCTTCAGTAACATGACGGGCTGACGAACGAATAAATACAGCGAAACGATAGTGGCACAACGAGATTATGTACGTCGCGGCCAACCGGCTCCTTCGCGGCGCAAAAAGAGCACCTCACGGAACTCACGGAAGAAGCAAAGCAACATGCCTGCCGTCTCGCCGGCAATGGTCGCGATTGCGGCAGCCGTCCTTGTGACCTTTATCGGCGGTCTGTACTTCATTACTCACCATAAGAAAGAAGAGTCCGAAACGCTACAAAACCAGAAAGTCACCGGCAATGGGCTTCCGCCAAAACCGGAAGAGCGCTGGCGTTACATCAAAGAGCTGGAAAGTCGCCAGCCAGGCGTGCGTACGCCAACGGAACCGTCCGCCGGCGGTGAAGTCATGAACCCGAATCAGCTCACCAGCGAGCAGCGTCAACTTCTGGAGCAGATGCAGGCGGATATGCGTCAGCAGCCAACGCAACTTAACGAAGTGCCGTGGAACGAGCAGACGCCAGAACAACGCCAGCAAACGCTACAGCGCCAGCGTCAGGCGCAGCAGCAGCAGTGGGCTCAAACGCAGCCTGTTCAGCAACCACGTACGCAGCCGCGGGTAAACGAACAGTCGCAAACGCGCACGGTACAGTCCGCCCCGGCGCAACCCGCGCGCCAAAGTCAGCCGCCGAAGCAGACGGCCTCGCAGCAACCTTATCAGGATTTGCTGCAAACGCCGGCGCATACCAGCGCGGCAGCGCCAAAAGCCGCGCCCATTACGCGCGCGCCTGAAGCGCCGAAGGCGACAGCAGAGAAAAAAGATGAACGTCGCTGGATGGTGCAATGTGGTTCATTCAAAGGCGCCGAGCAGGCAGAAAGCGTCCGCGCTCAGCTGGCGTTTGAAGGCTTTGACTCCAAAATTACCACCAATAACGGCTGGAATCGCGTGGTTATCGGGCCGGTGAAAGGTAAAGAAAATGCCGACAGCACCATTAACCGTCTGAAGATGGCGGGCCATACAAACTGCATTCGACTCGCCACCGGGGGTTGAAACCCTCAAAATCTCCCCCATCTATACTTGCATTATGCCCCGTACGCCGTACGGGGCCGCAATTCAGCATTAGTAACCAAGGGGTCTGCTCGTGACAACAATAGTAAGCGTACGCCGTAACGGCCACGTGGTAATCGCCGGTGATGGTCAGGCCACACTGGGTAACACAGTAATGAAAGGCAACGTGAAGAAAGTCCGCCGCCTCTACAACGACAAGGTCATTGCGGGCTTTGCGGGCGGTACTGCGGATGCATTCACGCTGTTCGAGCTGTTTGAACGTAAACTGGAAATGCATCAGGGGCACCTGGTCAAAGCCGCCGTTGAACTGGCGAAAGACTGGCGTACCGACCGCATGCTACGCAAACTGGAAGCGTTGCTGGCCGTCGCGGATGAAACCGCTTCGCTCATCATCACGGGTAACGGCGATGTCGTGCAACCTGAAAACGATTTAATTGCTATCGGCTCCGGCGGTCCTTATGCCCAGGCTGCCGCTCGCGCTCTGTTGGAAAATACCGAGCTCGGCGCGCGCGAAATTGCTGAAAAGGCGTTGGATATTGCAGGCGATATCTGCATTTACACCAACCATTTCCACACCATTGAAGAATTGACCGCCAAAGCGTAAGGACCCCTCATGTCTGAAATGACCCCACGCGAAATTGTCAGCGAACTGAACAAACACATTATCGGCCAGGATAACGCAAAGCGTTCCGTGGCGATTGCATTGCGTAACCGCTGGCGTCGTATGCAGCTTGATGAAGAGCTGCGCCACGAAGTAACGCCGAAAAATATTCTGATGATTGGCCCGACCGGCGTCGGTAAAACCGAAATCGCCCGTCGTCTGGCAAAACTCGCCAACGCACCGTTCATTAAAGTCGAAGCCACCAAATTCACCGAAGTGGGCTACGTCGGGAAAGAAGTGGACTCTATCATCCGCGATCTGACCGATGCCGCTGTGAAAATGGTTCGCGTACAGGCTATCGAGAAAAACCGCTATCGTGCGGAAGAGTTGGCGGAAGAACGTATTCTCGACGTACTGATCCCACCCGCAAAAAATAACTGGGGCCAGGCCGAACAGCAGCAGGAGCCTTCTGCCGCCCGCCAAACGTTCCGCAAAAAACTGCGCGAAGGCCAGCTCGACGATAAAGAGATCGAGATTAACCTCGCCGCCGCGCCGATGGGCGTAGAGATTATGGCGCCTCCGGGCATGGAAGAGATGACCAGCCAGTTGCAGTCTATGTTCCAGAACCTGGGCGGTCAGAAACAGAAACCGCGTAAGCTGAAAATTAAAGACGCGATGAAACTGTTGGTTGAAGAAGAGGCTGCTAAGCTGGTCAACCCGGAAGAGCTGAAACAGGACGCTATCGACGCGGTTGAACAGCACGGCATCGTGTTTATCGATGAAATTGACAAAATTTGTAAGCGTGGCGAAACCTCCGGCCCGGATGTTTCACGCGAAGGCGTACAGCGCGACTTACTGCCGCTGGTAGAAGGCTGCACGGTTTCGACCAAACACGGGATGGTCAAAACGGATCATATTCTGTTTATCGCCTCTGGCGCGTTCCAGGTGGCGAAGCCGTCTGATCTGATCCCGGAACTGCAGGGCCGTCTGCCGATTCGCGTTGAACTTCAGGCGCTGACCACCAGCGATTTCGAACGCATTTTGACCGAGCCAAACGCGTCCGTCACCGTGCAGTATAAAGCGCTGATGGCAACTGAAGGCGTCAATATCGAGTTCACCGATTCCGGTATTAAACGTATTGCCGAAGCCGCCTGGCAGGTTAACGAAACCACCGAAAACATCGGCGCGCGCCGTCTGCATACCGTACTGGAGCGTCTGATGGAAGAAATTTCCTATAACGCCAGCGATCTGCACGGCCAAAACATCACAATTGATGCGGAATATGTGAGCAAACATCTGGATGCGCTGGTCGCAGATGAAGATCTAAGCCGTTTTATCTTATAATCGCGTCCAATGCATTTTCATCACTGTTGATGGGGCTGAAAAGCCCCATTTTTATTGGCGCTAAATATGACTGAACAACAACAAATTAGCCGCACCCAGGCCTGGCTGGAAAGCTTACGACCCAAAACCTTACCCCTCGCCTTCGCAGCGATTATCGTCGGTACGGCCCTGGCATGGTGGCAAGGCTATTTCGATCCTCTGGTCGCGCTGCTGGCCCTTATCACCGCCGGGCTGCTGCAAATTTTATCCAACCTCGCCAACGATTATGGCGACGCTGTCAAAGGCAGCGATAAACCGGATCGCATCGGGCCGCTGCGGGGGATGCAAAAAGGCGTCATCACCCGGCAGGAGATGAAGCGGGCGTTAATCATTACCGTCGTGCTGATCTGTATCTCCGGACTGGCGCTGGTGGCGGTCGCGTGCCATACGTTAACCGATTTTATCGGCTTCCTGATTTTGGGCGGGCTGTCGATTATCGCCGCCATCACCTACACCGTGGGTAATCGGCCCTACGGCTATATCGGGCTGGGTGATATCTCTGTTCTGGTATTCTTTGGCTGGCTAAGTGTCATGGGGAGCTGGTATCTCCAGGCGCATACGCTGATTCCGGCGCTGATTCTCCCGGCCACCGCCTGCGGTTTACTGGCGACGGCAGTGCTGAATATTAATAACCTGCGCGATATTAATAGCGACAGAGAGAACGGCAAAAACACCCTTGTAGTACGACTGGGCGATGTCAACGCGCGTCGTTATCACGCCTGCCTGTTGCTAGGAGCGCTGCTCTGTCTGGCGCTGTTTAATCTGCTCTCGCTACACAGTCCGTGGGGATGGTTGTTTATTCTGGCCGCGCCCTTGCTCATTAAACAAGCGCGCTACGTAATGCGCGAAAGGGAGCCTGCGGCAATGCGCCCGATGCTTGAACGTACCGTTAAAGGCGCGTTGTTAACCAACCTGTTATTTGTGATTGGGATACTCTTAAGTCAGTGGGCCGTTTAACTGACAAATATCAATTAACAATTGATGATTTTGCCAACAGTATACTTAGCGCGATATACTAAAAATTCTCGCAGCAACTGAACGTTAAGCCTATGAAATACGATACCTCCGAGCTTTGTGACATCTATCAGGAAGATGTCAACGTCGTGGAACCGCTGTTCTCTAATTTTGGAGGGCGGTCGTCGTTTGGCGGACAAATCATCACGGTAAAATGTTTCGAGGACAACGGGTTGCTGTACGATCTGCTCGAACAAAATGGCCGTGGTCGGGTTCTGCTGGTCGATGGCGGCGGTTCTGTCCGTCGTGCATTAGTCGATGCGGAGCTGGCGCGTCTGGCCACGCAAAATGAATGGGAAGGGCTGGTTATCTATGGCGCGGTGCGTCAGGTGGACGATCTGGAAGAGCTGGATATCGGCATTCAGGCGATCGCCGCCATTCCGGTTGGCGCCGCAGGTGAAGGCATTGGGGAAAGCGATGTGCGCGTCAATTTCGGCGGCGTGACGTTCTTCTCCGGCGATCATCTCTATGCCGACAACACCGGGATTATCCTTTCCGAAGACCCGCTTGATATCGAGTGATCAAAAAAGGCGCCGTAAGGCGCCTTTTTTATGCGTTGTCGCTGATTGCCGGATGGCAGCTTACGCCTTATCCGGCCCACCGGTATCCGCATTCTAAATCCTCTATAGATTTCGCGTCAGGGCAAGGCGGCAAGTAAGTGAATCCCCAGGAGCATAGGCCACTATGTGACTGGGGTGAACGCACGCAGCCAACGCCGCCATAACGTGAAATATGACGAGGATTAGACTTCTTCCATACGACCAAGCAGCGCCTGCAAACGTTCCTGCCAGCCGCTCTGCTGTTCCTTCAGAGAATTATTTTCACGCTCGAGTTCTTCACGCTGATGCTGTGCAGACTGCACTTCCTGCGTCAGGCTGTTGTTCTTTTCTTTCAGCTCTTCAATTTCCATCTGTAACAGGGTGATGGTGTCAATCGCCTGCTGTACTTTTGCTTCCAGTTTCTCAAACACTTCTAAAGACATGATCTTACCTCTCCTGAATTGCAAGGCGACGCTTCACGTAAACGCGCACAATATATAGTGTCGATTGTATGAAGCCCCGCTCTCGCTGTCCAGCGACATACCGCGTAGATCGCGGTTTGCAGCAATTTTCATCCATCTCCTGGTAACATTCATTCAATAACTTAAAAGTGTTAACATATTGGTTAATGAAATGATTCAATTCACTCTCTTCTGCTGTCTCAAAATGCGCCTCATGGCGCGATAACGCTCATTTTATTGACGCAGTACACACATTTTGATTTCGATATTTCTCGTTTTTGCTCGTTAACGATAAATTAACAGTGTGCCTACAGGGCATCGTGGATGTCCATGACCTCCTCGCATACCAATAATCATTACATACTCTTCAGGATCCGATTATGAGTCAAACATCAACCTTAAAAGGCCAGTGCATTGCTGAATTCCTCGGTACCGGGTTGTTGATTTTTTTCGGTGTGGGTTGTGTCGCTGCGCTTAAAGTTGCCGGAGCTACTTTTGGACAGTGGGAAATCAGCGTCATCTGGGGTCTGGGAGTAGCGATGGCTATTTACCTGACGGCAGGTGTTTCTGGCGCACACCTGAACCCGGCAGTGACCATCGCACTCTGGCTATTTGCCTGTTTCGACAAACGTAAAGTTGTTCCTTTTATTATTTCTCAAGTTGCCGGCGCCTTTTGCGCAGCGGCGTTAGTTTACGGGCTTTATTACAATCTTTTTGTGGACTTCGAACAAACCCACCATATCGTCCGTGGCAGCGTTGAAAGTCTCGATCTCGCAGGCATTTTCTCAACTTACCCGAATCCTCATATCAATTTTGTGCAGGCCTTCGCGGTTGAAATGGTGATTACCGCTATTCTGATGGGGCTGATTCTGGCGCTGACCGACGACGGAAACGGCGTACCTCGCGGTCCGCTTGCGCCACTGCTCATTGGTTTACTGATCGCCGTTATCGGTGCCTCTATGGGGCCGTTGACCGGGTTTGCGATGAATCCGGCGCGTGACTTTGGCCCCAAAATGTTCGCCGGGCTTGCCGGCTGGGGTGAAATTGCGTTTACCGGCGGTAGAGACATTCCTTACTTCCT
Source organism: Salmonella sp. GDC200615 (assembly GCF_050574145.1). NCBI lineage: Bacteria > Pseudomonadati > Pseudomonadota > Gammaproteobacteria > Enterobacterales > Enterobacteriaceae > Salmonella > Salmonella sp. GDC200615. The sequence goes on from NZ_CP192247.1 coordinate 4,506,803, forward strand.
GGTGCCACTGTTTGGCCCCATCGTCGGCGCCATTCTGGGCGCGTTTGCTTATCGCAAATTTATTGGCCGTCATTTGCCGTGCGATACCTGCGTCGTGGAAGAGAAGGACTCCACCGCGACCACACAACAAAATGCTTCGCTGTAATCTGATTACGGGACAAAATTATGACTGAAAAAAAATATATCGTTGCGCTCGACCAGGGTACCACCAGCTCCCGCGCGGTCGTTATGGATCATGACGCGAATATCGTCAGCGTATCACAGCGTGAATTTGAGCAAATTTATCCTAAGCCAGGCTGGGTAGAACACGACCCGATGGAAATTTGGGCGTCCCAAAGCTCAACGCTGGTAGAAGTGCTGGCTAAGGCCGATATCAGTTCCGATCAGATTGCCGCTATCGGTATCACCAACCAACGTGAAACCGCGATCGTCTGGGAACGTGAAACCGGCAAACCGATATACAACGCTATTGTCTGGCAGTGCCGTCGTACCGCCGATATTTGCGAACAGCTTAAACGCGACGGCCTGGAAGATTACATCCGCGACAATACCGGTCTGGTCGTCGACCCGTACTTCTCTGGCACTAAAGTGAAATGGATCCTTGACCATGTGGAAGGTTCGCGCGAACGCGCGAAGCGTGGCGAGCTGCTGGAAGGAATTAGCCGGAAAGGCCATATTGCCACGACGGAAACGCTGCTGATCCGCGGCAAATCACGCACCATCCGCCGCATTCAGTCTATCCACTATCTTGATCGTAAAGATCCGGATGTACAGGCGCATATCCTCTAGCGCATTTGTTAGTTAGAGCCTTCCAGCCTCGCGGGGCTGGAAATCTTTCTCCTGACGAACGAAGATAAGGTTAGCGATTCAGAACAGGAGAAAACCATGGCCGATTGGGTAACAGGTAAAGTCACTAAGGTGCAAAACTGGACTGACGCACTGTTCAGCCTGACCGTTCACGCCCCCATTAATCCTTTTACTGCAGGCCAATTTACCAAACTCGGACTGGAGATCGATGGCGAGCGCGTTCAGCGCGCGTATTCCTATGTCAATGCGCCTGACAATCCGAATTTAGAGTTTTATCTGGTGACGGTGCCGCAAGGAAAGCTCAGCCCGCGGCTGGCGGCGCTAAAACCTGGCGATGAGGTGCAAGTGGTCAGCGACGCGTCGGGTTTCTTTGTACTGGATGAAGTGCCTGACTGCGAGACGCTATGGATGCTGGCGACCGGAACCGCTATTGGCCCGTATTTGTCTATTCTGCAATATGGGCAGGATGTCGCGCGCTTTAAAAATCTGGTCTTGGTCCACGCCGCACGCTTCGCCGCCGATTTAAGCTATTTGCCGCTAATGCTGGAACTGCAACAGCGTTATGAAGGCAAGCTGCGCATCCAAACGGTGGTCAGCCGGGAGAGCGTGCCAGGCTCGCTCACCGGACGCGTGCCAGCGCTCATTGAAAACGGCGAGCTGGAAAAAGCCGTTGGATTACCGATGGATAAAGAGACCAGCCACGTCATGCTGTGCGGGAACCCGCAGATGGTGCGCGATACGCAGCAACTGCTGAAAGAGACCCGACAGATGACTAAACATCTGCGCCGCCGACCGGGGCATATGACGGCTGAACATTACTGGTGATGTTTTACCGAATGGCGGCTGGGGCTTATCCGGCCTGCAAATCATCACCAATCTGTAGGCCCGGCAAGCGTCAGCGCCACCGGGCAAATTACGGTTTACCGCCCGCTACAGCTCTGCTTTAAACTTCACGTCCTGTGTCGCTTTCCCAAACTTATTTTCCCCCTGAACACCGACAAACGCGCCCAGATCGATAAGCATCATCACCAGGATCAGCGTCGGAATAAATCGCCCGACGACCCACTGCCACATCCCCGGCAGCATCGCCCAGTTTCCGGCCAGCAGCATCCACGCCAGAATCATCAGCAACGCCCACGCGCCGGAGCGTCCCCGGTCATGCAGACGTTTGACCATGACGGCGGCGGTCGGCCACAGCAGGCACACCAGGCAAAATGCCGCCGTTTGGATATCAAGCAGATTTTTCCCCGCCAGCGAAAATAGCGCCAGCATCCCGGCAAACCAGAGGCCGATCCAAATCCAGAAATCACGGCGTCCGATACGCCCTTTAAATGAGAATAACCATTGCTGTATGGTCATGTAAGTTCCTTATATTTTGCCTTCCGCTACAGTTTACCCTTTTGACAAGCCCGACAGTTATCGTTTTAATCGTGAGCAGTCCTAACGAAAGGTAAGATTGATGAAGCCAGGATGTACTCTGTTTTTACTGTTGTTTTCTGCTCTCACCGCCAGCATAACGGCGCACGCGCAGCTCTCTTCATCGACCACGACAGCGCCCTATCTGCTGGCGGGCTCGCCAACCTTTGATCTTTCTATTAGCCAGTTTCGTGAGAACTTTAACCGCCAGAATCCCGATCTGCCGCTCAATGAATTTCGCGCCATTGAGAATAGCCGCGATAAGGCGAATCTGACCCGCGCCGCCAGTAAGATTAACGAAAATCTGTATGCCTCCACGGCGTTGGAGCGCGGTACGCTCAAAGTGAAAAGTATGCAGATTACCTGGCTGCCCATTCAGGGGCCGGAACAGAAAGCGGCGAAAGCGAAAGCGCTGGAATATATGGCCGCCATTATTCGTACTGTCGCCCCGTTGCTGACAAAAGAGCAAAGCCAGAAAAAACTGCAAAAGATGCTTATCGCCGGTAAAGGTAAACACTATTACGCCGAGACAGAAGGCGCGGTACGTTATGTTGTCGCAGATAACGGCGAAAAGGGGCTGACCTTCGCGGTTGAACCGATTAAGCTGGCGTTATCTGAAAATCTGGAAGGGGCGAATTGATGACAAAAAGCAAAGCCTTTCCGGGGATGAATCTCTATACTGTTTCACAGACCATGCTGCTCTGACGAGCGGCCATCTTCCTTAATTCGCTGACTAAGCGTGGAGAAATGAAATGCGACATCCTTTAGTGATGGGTAACTGGAAACTGAACGGCAGCCGCCACATGGTAAACGAACTGGTGGCTAACCTGCGTAAAGAACTGGCGGGCGTAGCAGGCTGCGACGTGGCAATCGCTCCGCCGGAAATGTATATCGATCTGGCGAAACGCGCTGCTGCCGGCAGCCACATCATGCTGGGCGCGCAGAACGTTGATCTGAATCTGTCTGGCGCATTCACCGGTGAAACTTCGGCTGAAATGCTGAAAGATATCGGCGCGCAGTACATTATTATCGGCCACTCCGAGCGTCGTACTTATCACAAAGAATCTGACGAACTGATCGCCAAAAAATTCGCCGTACTGAAAGAACAAGGTCTGACGCCGGTACTGTGCATCGGTGAAACCGAAGCGGAAAACGAAGCGGGCAAAACAGAAGAAGTATGCGCACGCCAGATCGACGCGGTACTGAAAACGCAGGGCGCGGCAGCCTTTGAAGGCGCGGTTATCGCTTACGAACCCGTATGGGCGATCGGTACCGGTAAATCTGCAACGCCTGCGCAGGCGCAGGCAGTGCACAAATTCATCCGTGACCACATTGCTAAAGCTGACGCGAAAATCGCTGAACAGGTCATTATCCAGTACGGCGGTTCTGTTAATGCCTCCAACGCAGCCGAACTGTTCGCGCAGCCGGACATCGACGGCGCGCTGGTAGGCGGCGCTTCTCTGAAAGCTGACGCCTTCGCCGTGATCGTGAAAGCAGCAGAAGCTGCTAAACAGGCTTAATTGCCAATCTATGTCTGATGGCGCTGCGCTTATCAGGCCTACCAGCCGAGTGCTTATGTAGGCCTGATAAGGTAAAGCCGCCATCCGGCATTTATGCTGTGGAGGGTAAGAAAGTAGTATCCCCGGCAACCTTAAACATCGCCCTCCAGCTCCGCGTATTCTCAACCAGCCGATCATCACGAAATAACGCACTACCAGAAACAACACGATTGATGCCCTGTGCAATCAGCGAAGGCAACTGATCCTGCGTTAACGACCCATCAATAACGATAATTTTACCTTCGCGTTTATCACCAAGTAGACAGAGAAGCTGCGCCACGCGCTCGTGCAAATCACTGGAGCGCATTTTACTGCCGTATCCAGGGTTCACTGCCAGTAGTTGAATAACCTCAACGTCGCTCAGAATGGGGATAATGACATCCAGAGGCGTTGCCGGGCATAAACTAATCCCCCGGATCACCGGCATTTCACCGCCAATAACGGGCACGGTCTGCTGACCAAGCCAGCTTAGCGTATGATGCAGATGAATATCGCCTTCTGCCTGAAGCGTGATGCAGTGTGCGCCCGCCTTCACGCAGGCTTGCGCCGCCGTCCATTGGTCCGCTACCATCAAATGAACATCTTTGATAAAAGTTTGCGGCAGTTGCCCAACTGCCCATGGCCCAACGGTAAACTGCGGGCAAAATTGACCATCCATCAAATCCAAATGCAACAGCGGCTGGTTTAACGCTTCCAACTGTTGCAGATAGCGATGCAACGCAATCCACTGCCCTGCCAGAATACCCACACTAAGCGGATATGACGCTAACAATGCCACACATGCTTCGCGCGTTAATCCGGCAAACTGGCTGTTCATGAGCACTCCTTAAGGCATCAAACCCATAAAAACTTTTTTTGTCCGCGGACCGGTCATCAACGGTTCAAGCTGCTCCACGCAAGTTTTATAGTGTGGCGTTGTCTTGTGAAAAGCGACGGCCTGTTCATCAACGTAGGCTTCATAAATATAAAATCGCGTAGGCACCTGCGGATCCTGCAGAACATCAAAACGCAAGTTACCCGGCTCTTTAATTGAGCCCAGATGATTCTGCCGAAAAACATCGATAAATTGTTCAACCTTGTCATCATGAACGTTAATTTCAACCAGCGTAACGTGCATCATTAACCCCTGATTATTCCAAATAAAATAACAGTCATCCCCATCTCCTCGCATCGATAAAAGATGGGGAAGCGATCTCATTTAACCTTTCTCACTCAAAAACAGCTCATAAGCACGCTCTGCTGTTTCGTTATGATGAACGACGGCATGTACCGCTTTAATCATGGCTACCGGATCTTCTGACTGGAATATATTACGCCCCATATCTACGCCAGAAGCCCCCTGGTCAATCGCCTGATAGCACATTTCCAATGCTTCACGTTCAGGCAGTTTTTTACCGCCGGCGATGACAATCGGCACCGGACAACCTGCCGCAATACGCTCAAAACCTTTATCGACATAATACGTTTTGATAATTTGCGCCCCCATTTCCGCAGCGATACGCGTTGCCAGTGAAAAATAACGCTGGTCGCGAGCCATATCTTTACCCACTCCGGTCACTGCCATTATTGGCATCCCGACGCGTAACCCGGCATCAATCAGTTGAATAATATTTTTAATCGACTGATGTTCATGCTCACTACCAATATAAACCTGTGCGGCAGCAGCACAGCTATTCAACCGCACAGCGTCATCCATCGCCACCGCAACCGCCTCATTGCTTAATTCAGTGAGAATAGAATTCGCCCCGGACGCACGTAAAACGACTGGTTTATTGATTGCCGGAGGTACCACACTGCGTAATATGCCGCGAGTACACATTAAGACATCAGCATATTCAAAGAGCGGCGCAATATTAATATCAATACGCTCAAGTCCGGTTGTCGGCCCCTGGAAATATCCATGGTCAAAGGCCAGCATGACCGTTTTTCTGGTTTTGGGGTTAAAAATCCTCGCCAGTCTGGACTGCATTCCCCAATCCAGCGCGCCACAGCCTTTTAATGCGAACAAAGTGTTAGTTTGTGGTTTATCGGTGTGAAAATCTTTGCCATCTTTAATATCATCTAAATCAGCCATTCTTTACTCCGTCGATACATAACAGTTATCAGAAATCATATTTGTCGATATTGTCTTTGTTGAAAATGACACGCTCCGGCAATAACACAATGCCGTTACCTTTTGCCTCATAGTGATATCCCTGCTCACTATTAGGTGAAACGGTGACTTTGCCGATGCCGGGAATATCCAGTGAGTCACCGACATTCATTGGCATATTTTTCAGCAACGCGTTGGCGACATATACGGAAATTTTTCCCTGTTGGACGACATCCCACAGGCCAAACTCTTTAACAGTGCCGCGCTGAACATAAGGGCGCATCACATTCGGCGTACTAAAACCAACAATCGCGAGATTATTACGTTTAAGGTTCTCCGCCGCCTGTGCCGCAGCAGGTAAAGCGTTAGCGTCAGGCGCGATGATGGCATCCAGATCGGGATACGCTTTGATGATACCTTCCGCCGTCTGGAGCGATTTCGTGGCATCGTTATAGCCAAACTGGGTAGTGACTATCTCCCACCCCGGATGTTCCTGGCTAATTTTGGCTTTAGCTTCTTTTACCCACTGGTTCTGGTCGGTCACCGTTGGGCTGGAATAGAAGAAAGCGACTTTCGCTTTCTCTTTGTCCACCTGATGAGCGACCATCTCTACCAGCATGCTGCCGAGCTGTTTTGGAGTCCCTTGATTGATATAGTAAGAACGGCACTCCGGCTTGGTATCGGAATCCCAGGTTAATATTTTCACGCCTCTTTGCATTGCCCGCTTCAACGCCGGGCACAGGCCATCAGGCGAAACGGCAGAAACGATAATGGCGTCATACCCCTGATTGACAAAGTTATTCACCAGTTGAACCTGGCCTGAGACGCTGGGCTCTGTAGGGCCATCGTAAGTTACGTCAATGCCCAGCGCTTTTCCCGCTTCCTGCGCGCCATTGCCGCCGCTGGTAAAAAAGCCCACGCCAACCAGTTTGGGAATAAAAGCAATCCGCTCTGCCGCCTGTACGGTCATTACCGCAGATGTCAGACCAAACGCAGTGAGTAAGGCGATCATTTTAATGCTGTGTCTTGCCATTTTTTTCTCCATAAATTTCAAAAGGAAATCATGCCTGATGCGCATTGCGACGGCGTGAGTACCATTCAAGGATTTGGTGACGATGCAAACTGACGGAACGACCAACGACAACAACAATGAGAAGCGCACCGGACAATGCGCTGGAAATTTGATTCGGCACTCCGGCCATCTGTAGCCCCTGCTGTAAAAATCCCACCAGCAGCGCCGCCAACGCGGACCCCATAATCGACCCGGAGCCGCCATAAATATTGGCGCCTCCCAGCACAACCGCCGTAATGGCCGGCATCAGGAAAGAGGCGCCCAGATCCGAACGTGCGGAGCCAAAGTAAGAAACCAGTAATACGGCGGCGATAGCGGAGGCGCATCCGGTCATGGCATACACGGTATACAACGTGCGATTCACCGGGATCGCGCTGTACTGCGCGACACGGGCGCTCTGGCCAATCAGGAAAACGTTGCGTCCCATATGCGTGCGATGCATGAGCAGCCAGAAAAACAGACAGCACACAAGAAAAAAAATAAGCGGCATGGGAATACCAAGAAATGAAATATTGGCAAAATCAGTGAACGCTGTGGGAAATCCACCAATACCTTCATAACCTGTGGCGCCAGCCATACCAGATAACAATAATGCGCTACCACCAAATAAATACATGGTTCCCAGGGTAATCACCAACGGGTTTACGCCGGTATAAATAATAAGTCCGGCATTTATCAGCCCACATATTGCGCCGAGTAGTAGGGTAATAATAATCGCTAAAGGTAGCGGCATACCGAGCTGAAACAGCACACCCAGGGTAATCGCGCATAGCCCGATTGTAGAACCAAATGAAATATCCATACCACCGCTGACAATAACCATTGTTAGCGGCAAAGCGACAATACCGATACAAATAAAATCGCTAGTGCTAAAAAGTAAGACATTAATATCTAATAAACGTGGATTAATCACACCGAAAGCCAGAATTTCAAAGATCAATAAGGCTGCCAGCGCAATTTCCCAGCTATAGCGTCGCCATGGATTCATCATGCCACCTCTTTGTTTTTATTCTGTTGTGCGTGCGTTTTTGCTTCCGTCTGTAGTGGAGTGGGTGGTGATATAAAACGGGCATATTTCTGGCGGCGCAGATTGCGTTGTAATGCGCAACGCAGCCGCCCATCGAATACCAGTACGCCCAACAATACCAGGCCAGCAATAAAATCGTTCCACCAGGCGGGGATGCGCAGCAGCACTAACACACTATCGATTTGCGTAAGAAAATAAGCGCCGAGAATAGCGCCGATGACCGTGCCTGACCCGCCTAACAGGCTAATTCCCCCCAATACGCAGGCCGCGATGGCTTTCATTTCCAGCCCCGTGCCGGTTTGATTGGGAATGAAGCCAATCTGCGAGGCAAACACGATTCCAGCCAATGCCGCCATACCGCCATTAAGTGAAAATGCCATGATGCGTACCATCTCGGTACGGACACCCAATTGCCGGGCGCCCTGCAGGTTATCGCCGGTGGCGTAAAAATTGCGGCCAAAGGCGGTTTTCGCCAGGAGCCAGGCCATAAGCAGCGCTAACACCAGGGTAAACCAGCCGATTGCGGAAATTCCCAGAAACACCGGAGCAGAGAGTTGCTTTAAGCCTGCGGGTAATCCTTCAATCCATTTCCCCCCTGTCCATAGCAGCATGATCCCACGATACAAGCCCAGCGTTCCCAGCGTGGCGACAATGGCGGGTATCTTCAACCAGGCAACCAGTACGCCATTAAAAAATCCGGCGACAATTCCTAATATTAGTGTGGCCAGGCAGGCGACCGGCAGGCTATAGCCGGCGTTTAACATCACTCCCAGCAATACCGCGCACATGCCTGTCGTCGAGCCCACCGATACATCAATATTGCGGGTGAGCATTACCATCGTCGCGCCAATCGCCAACAGCATCAAAATTTGCGCGCTACTGAAAACCATTGTCAGCGTTTGCACGCTCAAATACTGGCTATCCAGCGCGCCAGGAAACACGAATAAACAGACTATTGCCAGCAGTGCCGTCGCTTCCCGGTTATTTTGGATGAATTTCAACATGTTGCCTCCGACGCACCATGTTAGCCAAACGCAACGTGCATGATGGTATCAACGTTAATTTCCTCGCCGCATAACGCAGGCCCCCCCAGTTCCCCCTGGTGCATGACATATACGCGATCGGCCATCTGCTCTATCTCTTCCAGATCGGAGGAAATAAACAGCACCGCGACATTTTGTTGCGCGATACTGCGTAACAGCTGATAAATATCGCTGCGGGCGGAGACATCGACACCGCGGGTCGGTTCATCGACAATCAGTAATTGCGGAGAGGCTTCCAGGCATTTGGCAATCAATACTTTTTGCTGGTTACCGCCGGATAAAGTACGCGCCGCCTGTTCGGCATTATTGAGTTTGATATTTAACGCGCGGTGGTAACGTTCAAGGGTGGCGTTATCCCGCTGGGGCTTTATCCAAAATCCTTTTTGGTTGTGGGTCAGCGAACAGACATTCCATGCCAGGGAAGCGTCAAGATACAGCCCGGATGACTGCCGATCTTCCGGCAAATAGACCAGGCCGAGCTGCAACCGCTGTTGGGTTGTCAGGGCGTTAATTTCTTCGCCATTGAACAGCATCCGCCCCGCATTGACCGGTCTAATACCGTACAGCGTTTCAGCCAGTTCTGTGCGTCCCGCGCCGACCAACCCGGCCAGACCAAGGATTTCGCCTGCCCGCACCTCAAGGTTGATATTCATAAAACCTTCGCCCGTCAGTGACTCCAGCGCTAATACCGTCGCACCACGTTCGTTCTGCGGGCGGCTGCCAGGCAATTCCAGCCACAACTTTTGATTCGCGGAAAGACTGACGCCCTGCGTTGCCGGGGTGATAGCTTGAATAATCTCGTCGGTAGAAAGGTCATGCGTTTTTCCGAATAATGCGATTTTACCGTCACGCATCACGCTAACGCAGTGAGCTAACTGTCTAATTTCTGGTAGCTTATGAGAAATAAATACAATTCCGACACCCTTTTTCAGCAACTCTTGCAGACGCGTAAATAACCGGTCAGTTTCGGCTGGCGTTAACGACGCCGTGGGCTCATCAAGAATTAAGATTCGCGAGTCGCGCATCAAGCCGCGCATAATTTCAACGATCTGGCGGTCTGCAACATCAAGCGTACCCGCAGCGCTCGCCGGATCGAGTTGGCATCCCATCGCCTTTAATAGCTGCTGCATTTTTTCCGTGGAGGCCTGACGTCCCTGCAAGCCAAACAAGATATTTTCCCGCACAGATAAACTCGGAAATAACAGAGGCTCCTGGGGAACCAGGTAAATGCCATACTGGTGCGCCTTCAGAGGCGTTAAATGACTGCAACGCACACCAGCAATATCGATAGTCCCTCCATCTGGCGGGACTATACCGGCAATAATCTTCATTAATGTTGATTTACCCGCACCATTGCCGCCAAGCAATGCGTGCACCTCTCCCGCATGCAGAGTAAAGTCAATTCCCTTTAGTACTTCGACGCCGGAATAACTTTTATAAATGTTCTGCACACAAATCAGAGGGGATGCAGTATTGTGACTGATTTGCATGTTGCCTCCGCTCCCTCAATGTTGACTGACGGGACTGAACAAATGTTTTTTGAAAAAGAAATTGTTCAAAACGGTAGTAGTTATTTGGTTAAAAAACTCTCATCCAGATCACGTTTTATGAATAAATGAATTTTTAGATGATAAACGTTCAGATTTGGCGCGTTTTTGTGGCGTTAATCACGGTTATTTCGGAGTGATAACTGAACAATTGTGTTAATGATTTAGAAATGTTCAAAGTAAAAGCCAGGTTATGACAATGAGCGATAATACGTTGGTATCTGATTATGGAATGTGCGAAGAAGAGCAGGTGGCGCGTATTGCCTGGTTCTACTATCACGATGGATTGACGCAGAGTGAAATCAGCGAGCGTCTGGGGCTAACCCGGCTAAAGGTTTCTCGTCTGCTGGAGAAAGGGCATCAGTCCGGTATTATTCGCGTACAAATCAACTCCCGCTTTGAAGGGTGTCTTGAGTATGAAAATGCCTTGCGCAACCACTTCGCATTGCAGAATATCCGCGTGCTGCCGGCATTACCCGATGCCGATATTGGTCTGCGCTTAGGAATCGGCGCCGCCCATATGTTGATGGAGTCTCTGCGGCCACAGCAACTGCTGGCCGTCGGCTTTGGCGAAGCCACGATGACCACATTAAAACGCCTCAGCGGATTTATCTCGGCGCAACAAATCCGACTGGTCACGTTATCCGGCGGCGTGGGGCCGTATATGACAGGAATAGGCCAGCTTGATGCCGCTTGTAGCGTAAGTATTATGCCCGCGCCGCTGCGCGCATCATCGCAGGAAATTGCCTGCACGCTGCGCAATGAAAATAGCGTGCGGGATGTGATGCTCACAGCGCAAGCTGCCGATGCCGCCATCGTGGGGATTGGGGCAATTAACCAGAAAGATCAAGCCAGTATCTTAAAATCCGGTTATATCACTCAGGGTGAACAACTCATGATTGGCCGCAAAGGCGCAGTAGGCGATATTCTGGGCTATTTTTTTGATGCTCATGGCGAAATTATTCCAGACATCAAAATCCATAACGAATTAATTGGCCTGAAGTTAAATTCACTTTCCACGATCCCAACCGTGATTGGCGTCGCCGGCGGCGAACAAAAAGCAGAAGCTATTATTGCCGCTATGCGCGGTAACTATATCAATGCGCTGGTTACCGATCAGAAAACCGCAGGGAAAATAATTCAACTTATTGAAAAATAACAAATAAAATAACACTCACCTCAATTCAATAAACAATAACTGACAGGATTTTATGTAACGATGTAAAAATAGCCGAGGGTAAAAAAATGGCTCGACTCTGTACCCATACTGAATCAGGACATTACCTGATGGCTCTTGACGCCGGTACCGGTAGCGTCAGAGCAGTAATTTTTGATCTACAAGGAAAGCAAATAGCTGTCGGTCAAACGGAATGGCAGCATCTGGCCGTGCCGGATGTGCCTGGTTCGATGGAGTTTGATCTTGCCAAAAACTGGCAACTGGCTTGCCAGTGTATCCGTCAGGCACTACAGAAAGCCGCCATCCCTGCAACGGCTATCGCTGCCGTATCGGCCTGCTCGATGCGTGAAGGCATTGTTATTTATGACAGTAACGGCGAACCAATTTGGGCCTGCGCTAATGTTGACGCCCGCGCGGCACACGAAGTCAGTGAATTAAAAGAGCTGCACGATAACACCTTTGAGGAGGAAGTTTATCGTTGCTCCGGGCAAACGCTGGCGCTCAGCGCTATTCCGCGTCTGCTCTGGCTTGCCCACCATCGTCCGGATATTTATCATCGCGCGTCAACCGTCACTATGATCAGCGACTGGATGGCCTTTATGCTCAGCGGCGAACTGGCGGTCGATCCCTCCAACGCAGGCACGACGGGGTTATTGGATCTGGTGACCCGCAACTGGAAACGTAGTCTGTTACAGATGGCGGGCCTGCGTTCTGACATTCTCTCGCCGGTAAAAGAAACCGGGACGCTGCTCGGTCACATTTCACAGAAAGCGGCTGAACAGTGCGACCTGCAAGCGGGTACGCCGGTCATCGTTGGCGGCGGCGATGTGCAGTTAGGCTGTCTGGGGCTGGGCGTCGTACGCCCGGCGCAAACGGCCGTGCTGGGCGGAACCTTCTGGCAACAGGTCGTCAATCTTCCCGCGCCGGTCACCGACCCAAACATGAACGTTCGCATCAATCCTCATGTGATCCCCGGTATGGTACAAACCGAGTCTATTAGCTTTTTTACTGGGTTAACGATGCGTTGGTTCCGCGACGCCTTTTGCGCCGAGGAAAAACTAATCGCTGAAAGGTTAGGTATTGATGCGTATTCCCTGCTGGAAGATATGGCCAGCCGGGTGCCTCCCGGCGCGTACGGTGTGATGCCCATCTTCTCTGACGTTATGCGTTTTAAACGCTGGTACCATGCCGCACCGTCGTTTATCAATCTGTCTATCGATCCTGAAAAGTGTAATAAAGCGACCCTATTTCGCGCGCTGGAAGAGAATGCCGCCATTGTTTCCGCCTGCAATTTACAGCAAATTGCCGCGTTTTCCGGCATACAGGCCGACTCGCTGGTTTTTGCCGGCGGAGGATCTAAAGGCAAATTATGGAGCCAAATCCTTGCCGACGTTACGGGACTCACCGTTCACGTACCTGTCGTCAAAGAAGCTACCGCGCTAGGGTGCGCTATTGCCGCAGGCGTTGGCGTGGGTGTCTGGCCATCGCTGGCGGAAACGGGAGAAAAGCTAGTGCGCTGGGATCGGGAGCATAAACCTAATCCTGAAAATTTCGCTGTCTACCAGCAGGCCAGAGAAAAATGGCAGGCCGTTTATCAGGATCAACGCGCGCTGGTCGATGGTGGCTTAACGACATCCCTCTGGAAAGCGCCAGGCCTGTAACAGGAGAATAAGCATGCAAAAAACGAATGAGAAGAATCATGAATACCGCTTTGGCGATAATGGCCCTAAATACTTAATCCGTGGGCCGGGCTGCGATATGGGCGTCGTCATACTACAACCAGGGCAGTCATTCCCTAACCATCGCCATAATACCGCTTGTGAGGTTTTTTATACCCTAAGCGGTGAAGTGTGCCTGTATCTGGAAGGAACACCTCATATCCTGCAAACTGGAGATGTTTTACAGTGCGAACCTGGGGAGGCGCATTATCTCATTAATAACGGCGATAAACCCTGGAAAGGCGTGTTTATTAAATCGCCGCATCTGGAAAATGACAGCCACCCCGCAGATCCACCGGCCTGGTAACGCCCGCGCCATCGCCAGATTTTGCCGGATAGCGCCACAAGAGCCTTGTCCGGCCTCCAAACGGCATTCGTTAATGCAATATCAAGCTGTCATTTGATGACCTGTTGGTTCAAGATATCACACTGATGATCCTGAATTTCCTCGGCAGAAGCGCGATTGAAGATCAGTAAATTACGCTCGGTCGCCAGCAAGACAAAAGAGCCATCGCTTTGGCGTACCACCGCCAGCGCGATACATCACAGCATCCCCGCCCGCGCAGGAACTTTCCCTGGTCCCATCGCCACCACAGCAGCAAAAAATAGCAGTGCGGTCATAAACTCCGGCAGTAGCGAAGTCGCCCACAGAAGGATAGTAACGCCAACGATGATGGACGGGAGGAACAGAGGATGGGACAACCAGAGCGACATACCTGTCTCCTGACGATTTTTTCAGCAAGAATACGACGGACAGTCAGGCAGGTAAACGCCAGATATAGTGGGGTTATCGCAGGATTAAGTGGACAGATCAGTGATAATGAATTTCACCAAAGTATTCAGACAGCACGTAATAGCGGCAATACTCAAAAGGGCTGTCCTTCCCGGCCTGAAACGTCTGTCTGGCGACGGATAACAGCGGTTTATTGGCGGCGATTTGCAATTTTTCGCACAGGTCAGCGGAAGGTAAAATCGCCTCAACTTTTTCTATCGCCGAGTCGCTTGTGACGTTTAATAACGAATAAAGCGACGTATGCTCCAGCGCCTGCGGTGTAAGTTGCAGATCGGGAAAGAAGCTAAGATCGAGATAGATCTTTTCATGGTTAAACGGACGGTTATTCAGGCAACGAATACGCGAAATATAGAGATAGTGATGCTGTGCGGGCAGGCTCAAGCCGTCTGCCTGAGCGTCGCGCGCGCGGCGCGGCGCGATTTCCAGAATACGGTTCTCAATCGCCACGCTGGCGTCCTGGAGATCGCGGGTAATACCGCGAAACGTGTGCCCGTAGCTCACGCCTTCCGGTACCGAGCACACCACCGAACCACTCCCGCGCTGGGAGGAAATAATACCCGCATTGATTAATTCGCTCCAGGCCTGTTTAACCACAATCAGCGAGACGTTGTAGGCTCTGGCAATCTCTTTTTGCGTCGGCAGCTGGCTGCCTAAAGGCAGGGATCCATTTTGGATCTGCTGACAGATGATAAAAAATAGTTGCTTATAAAGCGGAGTAAAGCTCGTTTTATCAACCTGCAAGCTGCGCACCTCACGTCTTCGCCAGCAGGGGACGTTTTACCGTCCCCGGCAGGGTGAAGTCGCTACCCTGCGATTTGCCTGGCCAGTTCTGCCAAATCGAAATGATTCATACGATCCAAAGTCGTTAAATAATCGGCGGGAAAAGCCTCCACGCCATGGAATGCGCCGGAAATCGCCCCGACCATGGTGGCGACAGTATCAGTATCATTGCCGATATTAACGCCGGAGATAATAGCATCTACGGCAGAATTCGGACAACACGCGAACAGGCCAAAGGCCGCCGGCACCGCTTCACTCACGTGCAGCCCGGAGCCAATAATATCAGCAAGTTCCACCACCGCCGTTTCCCAATGGCGATGACGTTTACCGATATCTACGGCCAGTTCAATGCGTCGGGCAACGGAAGGACCTGCCACCATCATCGCCCCTTGCTCCTGCGCCAGCAGATAGCCCCTTTGCGCACCGTAAATACCGGCGGCAATAATGCTGTCTGCATTGGTCTGCGCTCTTAACGCCTCGCTGGTTGCCGCCGCCATCGCCGCTGCGCCGGACATCGCCAACACGTTATTATGCGTAAAACGGCAAATCTGCAGCGCGCAGTCAATCGCCGCGTCAATATCACCCGGGTGCAGCACCGCCGCTGGCCAAATCTTCATGGCGGCGCCGTTCGTTGCCTCCGCGTTACCCTTATTAATAATCTGTACCGACTGTTTCTCGCCTTCCAGCTCACCCTGTAAAGAGGCGCGGTTATCATTGAATATTGCCTTCATTGCCGCACGCGTCGTCGGGCCGGTAAAGTTGGCGTAGTACGGGTAATCCAGCCACTGCTGAAAAGCCTCGCGCATCGCCTCGTCGCTGACCTGGCGTTGATGGCGCAGCAGCGCATCCATGATGTACTTCGCCTGAATAAAATCATCCGTGCACATCCCCGCTTCGTTGCAGCGGCCAAACGTGTCCGCTGGCGGTTTTTGAAAGGTCGTCACCCAGCCGCCAAAATAGTCTTTTATTTGCTGCTGGGTGCGTACTTCCGTCGCGGCTCCCATCGCGTCCGCGGCGGCGGCGCCCACCAGGCATCCCAGTATTTTGTTTTGATCAACGTGCATGATGACTCCTTATTTCACGGTCATGGCTTGTGCCAGCGAATGGCTGGAAAGAAAAGTGTTTAGCTGGTCGGGAAACGGTAAAGCGGTCATTGCGCCCTTTGCCGTTACCGCCATGGCGCCGCAGGCGTTGGCATTGCTGATAGCCTCCGCCAGCAGGGCATGGTTCCAGCAATTTGCGCGGGAAAGGGTGAACAGCAGGCCGCCGACAAAAGCATCGCCTGCCCCAGTGGTATCGACGACATCGACGCGTGGTGCGGGAAAATGGAACTCCCCCTCGGCGGTAATCAACAGCGCGCCATCGGCCCCCAGCGAAATGATCGTGGTGTCACAGCCTAGATCGCGCAGGTAATAACGCGCATCCTGCCAGTGACTGGCCCCGCTGAGCTGGCACAGCTCATCTGCCGAGACTTTGCAGATAGAAGCCAGTGCGGCGGACCGGGCGATCAGGTCAGGGATTTCATCGGTATTGCGCCACATCTTGCTGCGTAAGTTGACGTCGAATAACACGTAGCCACCGGCTTCTCGCATGCGTCTCGCCCCTTCCAGACATGCTTCGCGAGCGGGACTGTCGGTGAGGCCAATTGAACTGAAGTAAAACCATTCGTACTGCCTGAACGGCGGCAGGTCCTGCGGCGAAACGTAGATATCAGCCCCCGGATGTACCAGATAGGTAAAGCTGCGCTCCCCATCAGCCGTCAGGTTGACGATCAGCACCGCGCTGGTCAGGGCCGGATCCATGCGTAGAAACGTGACATCCACGCCGTTATCCTGAAAAACCTAGCGCAGGAAGCGACCGGCGTCATCGTCGCCAAGACAGCCAATAAAACCGCACTCTCCGCCCAGCCTGGCAACGCATACCCCCACGTTCGCCGACGCTCCGCCGGGGCATTTCAGATAGCTGTTCTGTTTTTCCGGCACCAGATCAACGGAGGCATCGCCGATAACCCAAACCTTATTCATGGCCTTCATTTGCGCCTCCTTATGCCTGTTTCTGCGCCAGGGCGAGCTGAATATCACGATAATATTCGTTGTTAATCAGATACTTTTTCATAAGCAGCCCAACCGCAAGGTGGAACAGAGCAGGAATGAGCGTCATCATCAGCGCAATACCGGTGAGCGAACGTGCGGTCTGTTCAACATCGGCCTGATAGCCAAAGTGGCTCAGCAGGAATCCGAGTATCCCGCCCGCGATCCCCATCCCAAACTTCTGGAAGAAGAGGATGCCGCCAAACGCCAACCCGGAAACGCGCAGACCGGTTTTCTTTTCTCCGTAATCCACCGCTTCGGCGATAGAGGACCAGAACACCGGCATTTGCATATCGCAGAAGAAATTAATAAGAAAATAGAACGCAAACGCCAGGATAAGATTTTCACGCCCGACGGAGAAATACATCAGCGCGCTCAGGATAAAGGTAATAATCTGGGTGTAGCGGAACATCTTAATTTTGTCCCAGAACTTGGTTATCCAGGTGGTAGCGATCATCGCTAAAATAGAGGCAACGACGCCGGTAGTCAGGAAGGGTGAAATCAGACTATCTCCGCCGTTCAGATAATACTTGGCGTAATAAGCGGCAACGGAACCGCGAATAACATAACCGCACATCAGCAGCAGAATAACAACGCCGAGAATAATCCACTGATCGTTGCGTAACAGATATTTAAACTGTTTCCCCACCGATAACGACGTAATTTCCGGCTCGCTGCGTTCACGCGTGGTAAGAAAACAGAAGATAAACAGCAAGGCGCCCATCGCCCCCATCAGCCCCATCGAAAACTGGTAACCCAGCGCCTTGTTGCCCTGCCCCAGCCAGACGGCAAGCATCGGTACGACGATAGTCACCAGGAAAGCGGCAATCTTGGTCATCACAAAACGATAGCCGTTGGCGCTTAACCGTTCGACGGGGTCGCTGGTAATGACGCCAATCATCGAAATATAGGGAATGGTGATCGCAGTATAGACCAGGGTCATAAGAATATAGGTGCCATAGGCCCACGCCAGCTTGGCCATATAAGCCATGTCAGGCGTAATAAACATCAAATACACGGCGAAACCAAAAGGAATAGCAAACCACAGCAGCCACGGGCGATAACGCCCCCAGCGCGTGTTCAGTTTATCGGTAAGAACCCCCATGGCCGGATCGATAATGGCATCAATCATCCGCACAACCACAAACAGTACGCCAACATCAGCGGCGCTCAGGCCGTAGATATCGGTATAGAAATAGGCGAGGAGCAGCTGCATGGCGATAATCGCAACGTTTATCGCCATATCTCCCGCGCCGAAGCCGATTTTTTCCACAATAGAAAGTTTCATGTTGATATTCCTTTACGCTTAGCAGCACAAATCTGGTGAACAATTAATGATGTCACTACATGAAATAAAAACGTTTTTATATAAGCCATCCACCAGACAATCTATGGAGGCTATGAAGAGAGTGTAACGAACCATCAAAAGATATAAAGGTATACCTTTATATCTTTTGATCGGTTTCACATATTTTTATAGACACGATCTTACCCCAGTTTTAAACCGGGATAAGAATCAATAAGATAATGAGCAGGGGGGTGTAACGAAAATCAGCGGGAAGACAAAATGGCGCAACTATGGTCCTGAATCTCTTCCGCCGATGCGCGATTAAGCGTCAGCAGGTTACGCTCGGTCGCCAGCAGGACAAAAGAGTCGTCGCTTTGGCGTACCACCGCCAGCGCATAGCGTCCCATATGATCGCGCGCTTCCGGCACCTCTTCCGCCAGCATCATAAACGGACTACGCTGCGCCAGTTCGCTCTCAGTTACCCGGCGCGCCAGGTATTCATGCCCCATCAGGCCACCCGGCAGCGGAAGCCAGCGAGTGCTGATGCGCGTGAGATCGTTATCCAGTTGTTCCCGAACGTCAGGACGGATGCAAGAAATATGGATATGCAAATGGTCCTGTGAACGACCAAGCCGCGAATTAATCGCCAGCGAGACCGCGCTATCCGGAATATCATGCCCGTATTTTTTACTCATATAGCCGCGAGCCTGCCAGGCCAGCCAGAAAAAGTTGGGCGTAGCGGGTTCCAGCAATAGCGGGCTTTCTGTACCGTTGATACGGTAGGTGGGCATCAATAAATATTGCAACGGACCGTGACGATCTTTAAAGACGACATAGCCGGCGCGAGGTTTGACTTCCGCGCAAGGCGCTGGGTTTTGATGCTGTAACTGATCGGGCAGGCATTGTTCAAGCACGATTTCCCGTAATGCATCAGGATTGCCGGAAAATTTCCAGTAACCGACGCCCGCCGCGGCGACAATCACTATCACCGCCAGTAAAAAGTAGCCTGTTTTTTTCATGATATGCGTTCCCTGTGACCCATAGACGGGGAAGAGTAACGCAAAATTGTGGCAAAGAAAAAACCCGGTAACATAATACGTTACCGGGTTTATAAACGGTTTAGCGTTTGCTAATTTGGTCGAACGTACCGCCATTAGCGAAGTGATCTTTTTGCGCCTTCGCCCAGCCGCCAAACACCTCGTCAATGGTGAATAGCTTCAGCTTCGGAAACGCATCGTCGTATTTTTCGCCACGTCAGCATCGCGCGGACGGTAGAAGTTTTTCGCTGCTATCTCCTGCCCTTCCGGCGAGTAGAGATACTTCAGATACGCTTCCGCCACCGCATTCGTCCCTTTCTTCTCAACGACTTTATCCACCACGGACACGGTCGGCTCTGCGAGAATAGATTCACTCGGGGTCACTATCTCGAATTTATCTTTACCCAGTTCATTCGTCGCCAGTAGCGCTTCGTTTTCCCAGGCAATCAGCACATCACCGATACCGCGTTCAACGAAAGTATTGGTTGAGCCGCGCGCGCCGGAGTCCAGCACTTCAACGTTTTTAAACAGGGCTTTGACAAAGTCCTGCGCTTTGGCCTGATCGTTATTGTTGTGGTGCAGGGCGTAGCCCCATGCCGCCAGATAGTTCCAGCGTGCGCCGCCGGAGCTTTTCGGGTTTGGCGTAATCACCGACACACCGGGTTTAATCAGATCATTCCAGTCATGAATTTGTTTTGGATTGCCTTTGCGGACCAGGAAAACGATGGTGGAGGTGTAAGGTGCTGAGTTATCCGGCAGACGCTTGATCCAGTTTTTATCGATACGACCACGTTCCGCAATAGCGTCCACATCGTAAGCCAGCGCCAGCGTCACGACATCGGCTTCAATGCCGTTAATAACGGAAGTCGCCTGTTTACCCGAACCGCCGTGCGATTGACGGATCACGACGTTGTCGCCGGTTTCCTGCTTCCAGTGCGCGCTAAACGCTTTGTTGTACTGCTCGTACAGCTCACGCGTTGGATCGTATGATACGTTAAGTAACTGAATATCCTTTGCCAGAATGCTGGTTGACGCCAGCAATAATGTGAACCCCACGCCCCACTTTTTCATCGCCCGACTCGCTTATGTTGTGTTGTGATGAGCAAAGCGTGCCAGAAAGAGATCCAAACATTAAAGAATAAAAAAAGATTGGCTATAACTTCGAGGAATAAATCTGAGGGATTGCCGGATGGCGGCTAGCGCCTAATCCGGCCTACACGTTTCTGCAACCTGTAGGCCTGATAAGCGTAGCGCCATCAGGCGCGCAAAAACAATCAGTACAGTTTTTTCGCGCACTCCATCCAGTCGCTTTTGAACGGACGCTTCATGTTTTCAATCGCATCGATGATGTCATGATGAACAAGCTGCTCGTTCTGGATACCGACACAACGACCGCCATGGCCTTCCAGCAGCAGGTCAATAGCATACGCGCCCATACGGGAAGCCAGAATGCGATCGTAAGGTACCGGGGAACCACCGCGCTGAATGTGGCCGAGCACCGTCGCACGCGTCTCACGGCCCGTTTCTTTTTCAATAAAGTGCGCCAGTTCGTCAACATCGCACATATGCTCAGTAATAGCGACGATAGCGTGTTTTTTCCCTTTCGCGATCCCGGCTTTGATTTCGGCCACCAGATCTTCGCGATTAAATTCAACTTCCGGCACCACGATAAACTCACAGCCGCCAGCAATAGCCGCCGCCAACGTCAGGTCGCCGCAATAACGGCCCATCACCTCAACGATAGAGATACGCTGGTGAGAAGAGGAGGTGTCACGCAGACGGTCAATCGCTTCCACTACAGTGCCGAGAGCAGTGAAATAGCCGATAGTGTAGTCGGTGCCTTTGATGTCGTTATCGATAGTGCCTGGCAGACCGATGCACGGGAAGCCCATTTCAGTCAGACGTTTTGCACCCATATAAGAACCGTCGCCGCCAATAACTACCAGCGCATCGATACCGCGTTTTTTCAGGTTTTCGATCGCGACAGCGCGAATATTTTCGTCACGGAATTCCGGGAAACGGGCAGAACCGAGGAAAGTACCGCCACGGTTGATCATGTCAGATACGCTGTAACGGTCAAGCTGAACCATACGATCTTCATACAGGCCCAGATAGCCGTCATAAATGCCCATGACTTCCAGCCCTTCCGTCAACGCTGCGCGCACAACACCGCGGATTGCCGCGTTCATGCCCGGCGCATCACCGCCGCTTGTCAACACACCGATTTTCTTAATCATGACTACCTCTGAACTTTGGAATGCAAAATGAAATCTATTGCCGGAAGCCGATTTCGCACTTCGAAACGATCCAACGAATATACAGATAGTATAACAATCCCTTCCTGCTGAATTGATTCAGGTCAGGCCAAATGGCGGTAATTTATACACAAAATGCTGGCCTGGCTCACTTTTTAACAATCAATTATACAAGCTCGAACTTCCTGCCTTCCCTGGGAACGACTGAACAGGGATCCTGATGAATAATGACATCTGAACCCGGAAAACGCTGTAAAATCGCCTGCTCTACCTGGTCAGCCACAAAATGCGCCTGAACGAGCGGCAGATTATCTTCCATTTCCAAATGAATCTGAATAAAGCGAGTCGGCCCTGACTGCCGCGTGCGGAGATCGTGCGCGCCGCTGACTCCCGGCCATGACGTCACGATATCAATAATTTCCTGTCGTTCCGCATCGGGCAGCGCGCGATCCAATAATGACTGCACCGCCTCATACCCCATACGCAACGCGCTATACAAAATATAGATGCCGATACCTAACGCAAACAGGGCATCCGCACGATGCCAACCGTACCAGGATAACCCCAGCGCGATAAGAATCGCTCCGTTCATCATAACATCAGACTGATAATGAAGCATATCCGCCCGTACCGCCTGACTTTGGGTCTTGCGTACCACCCAGCGCTGAAACGTGACCAGTATAATAGTGCATATCAGAGCGATGACGGTAACGCCAATCCCCACGCCGGGGTCGTTCATTGGCGTCGGCTTAATCAGATTCTGAATACTGGTCAAAAACAGAAACAACGCCGAACCGGAAATAAACATACTTTGCGCCAGCGCCGCCAGCGACTCCGCTTTACCGTGCCCAAACGTGTGTTCATCATCTGCGGGTTGCAGCGAATAACGCACGACCAACAAATTCGTCAATGACGCGGCAATATCCACCAGCGAGTCCACCAACGCCGCCAGAATACTCACCGATCCCGTATACCACCACGCAAAAATTTTGATCAAAAGTAACGCTGATGCCATCGCTGTTGCCGCGATAGCCGCCCGGCTAACCAGCCGTCCATAGGTTTGATTCATAAATACTCCCGCTATCTTCTGCCGGTAGTATAACGGATGGTTTAAAACAGTAAGCTAATAACAGAATGACAAACTGGAGATAAAAAAAACCCCCACATCATGTGGGGGAAGACAGGGATGGTGTCTATGGCAAGGAAAACAGGGTTGTTACTGGGGACGTGAGTTGCTACTACTCAATAATTTCAACGATGAACTTTTTTGCCATTGCGCCACGTCGCGCAGTTGCTCCATTCGTTGCTGATGCTTTTCATTCAAAACCGCTTGCTGCTCCGGCGTTAACAGGCGATACATCTGGTTACGCACGCGGGCCATTTCGACCTGGCGGGCAACCTGCTCTTGCGCCATTTTTTCTGCCTGAGCGCGCACAGCGCTTTCATCAAATTTTTCTGCGGTGACAAGCCGATGCATTGTCTCCATTTCGCTAACATTAACAGGAGGCTGTTCGTGCCTTGCCTGTTGCATAAGATCTCGCATCTGCTGACGCTGATGTTCGGTTAAACTTATGCCGTCAAACATATGATTTTGCGCGCTACGCTGCGTGGCCCCGTCACCGGGGTGCCAGTTATCGCTTGTAACAACTTCAGCTGCGTGGCTTAAAAAACTGAATGCCAGCGTTGAGGCCATAACAGCAGCGGTAACTTTGCGCATCGCTTGCTCCCAAAATCTTTTCTGTCGCGATTCAACGAGAGACAGTTTACGATTCGGGCTGCAAACATGCGTCAGGGGGTGTAAAACAACGTAAAGTCATGGATTAGCGACGCCTGATGACGTAATTTCTGCCTCGGAGGTACGTAAACAATGAATAAAATCCTGTTAGTTGATGATGACCGAGAGCTGACTTCCCTGTTAAAAGAGCTCCTCGAAATGGAAGGTTTTAATGTCCTGGTGGCCCACGACGGCGAGCAGGCGCTTGAGCTTTTGGATGACAGCATCGATTTACTTTTGCTTGACGTCATGATGCCGAAGAAAAACGGTATCGATACGTTGAAAGCGCTTCGCCAGACACACCAGACGCCTGTCATTATGCTGACCGCGCGCGGCAGCGAGCTGGATCGCGTTCTCGGCCTTGAGCTGGGCGCGGACGACTATTTGCCCAAACCGTTTAACGACCGCGAGCTGGTAGCGCGCATCAGGGCTATTTTGCGCCGTTCCCACTGGAGCGAACAGCAGCAGAGCAGCGACAACGGCTCGCCGACGCTGGAAGTCGATGCGCTAAGCCTTAATCCGGGTCGCCAGGAAGCCAGTTTCGATGGCCAAACGCTGGAGCTGACCGGTACGGAATTCACCCTGCTCTATTTGCTGGCGCAACACCTCGGCCAGGTGGTTTCCCGTGAACATTTAAGCCAGGAAGTGCTGGGTAAGCGCCTGACGCCGTTCGATCGCGCCATTGATATGCATATTTCTAACCTGCGCCGCAAACTGCCGGAACGCAAAGACGGTCACCCGTGGTTTAAAACATTGCGTGGTCGCGGCTATCTGATGGTTTCCGCTTCATGATAGGAAGTTTAACCGCGCGCATCTTCGCCATCTTCTGGTTGACGCTGGCGCTGGTGCTAATGCTGGTACTGATGTTGCCCAAGCTCGATTCACGCCAGATGACCGAGCTGCTGGACAGCGAACAGCGCCAGGGATTGATGATAGAGCAACATGTAGAAGCTGAACTTGCGAACGATCCGCCCAACGACCTGATGTGGTGGCGTCGCCTGTTCCGCGCGATCGATAAGTGGGCGCCGCCTGGACAGCGGTTATTACTGGTGACCTCTGAAGGACGCGTGATCGGCGCTGAACGCAGCGAAATGCAGATCATTCGTAACTTCATTGGTCAGGCGGATAACGCCGATCATCCGCAGAAGAAAAAATATGGCCGCGTAGAGATGGTGGGGCCGTTCTCCGTTCGTGACGGAGAGGATAATTACCAGCTTTACCTGATTCGACCGGCCAGCAGTTCGCAATCCGATTTTATTAATCTGCTGTTTGACCGCCCGCTCCTGTTGCTCATTGTCACGATGCTGGTCAGTTCGCCGCTCTTGCTATGGCTGGCATGGAGTCTGGCGAAACCGGCGCGTAAGTTGAAAAACGCGGCTGATGAAGTGGCGCAAGGCAACCTGCGTCAGCATCCGGAGCTGGAGGCGGGTCCGCAGGAGTTCCTCGCCGCTGGCGCCAGTTTTAACCAGATGGTGACGGCGCTGGAACGGATGATGACCTCGCAGCAGCGTTTGCTGTCAGACATCTCCCATGAGCTGCGAACGCCCCTTACGCGCCTGCAACTGGGTACCGCGCTGCTGCGTCGTCGTGGCGGCGAAAGCAAAGAGCTGGAGCGTATTGAAACCGAAGCGCAGCGTCTGGACAGCATGATCAATGACCTGCTGGTGATGTCGCGTAACCAACAGAAAAATGCGCTGGTCAGCGAAACGATGAAAGCCAATCAGCTATGGGGCGAAGTGCTGGATAACGCCGCCTTTGAAGCCGAACAGATGGGCAAGTCGTTAACGGTAAATTATCCGCCGGGGCCGTGGCCGCTCTATGGCAACCCAAACGCGCTGGAAAGCGCGCTGGAAAATATAGTTCGTAATGCGCTGCGCTATTCACATACGAAGATTGAAGTCGGCTTCTCGGTGGATAAAGACGGTATTACGATCACGGTCGATGACGACGGGCCGGGCGTCAGCCCTGAAGACCGCGAGCAGATCTTCCGTCCGTTCTATCGCACTGATGAGGCGCGCGACCGCGAGTCTGGCGGCACCGGGCTGGGGCTGGCGATTGTCGAAAGCGCCATGCAGCAGCACCGCGGCTGGGTGAAGGCTGACGATAGCCCGCTGGGTGGGTTGCGGCTTACGCTGTGGCTACCGCTGTACAAGCGAACCTAATGTTATTCATGGCTCGGTAATACTTTCTCTTACCGAGCCTTAACCATTTAAAGCGTATCGAGGATGCTGTCCAATTCATCACCATTCACGCCATACTTTTCCGTTATGAACTTAAACTGTTGATACAACTCAGCTAAAAAATCCTCATCCAGAGACCGCTCCCAAAGCTCCTCGATAGATTTGAGGTGATACTCTTCGAATAAGATGTGCTTAACTTCTTCCGTACAAGCCTCGAGAATATGTGCGTCCATAATTTACATATCTTTTGTGAATAATTAATAGGTTACCAGCGGAATAAGGCAAACGCCGTCATCCGGCAATGTACACCTGACAGCCTGACGGCGCTACGCTTATTCGGCCTACGCACCACGCTATCGGGAGATTTCCGGCGCTAAAATCCACTCGGCGCTGTCATTCCACACGTCCATCCGGGTAATTTTGCCATCGCGCACTTCGAAGCGGTCGATAAAGCGGTTATCGGCAAACGGGCGACCGTCGGGCCATTCGCCATACAACGTACCGTTGGAATAAATCACAACGTAATCATCATGCTGCACCGCATCAAACTCGCCCAGCGCCTTCTTCACCCACTTGTAGCGAGCGCCGTTAAACTGCGCGATATCTGCCGCGCCCGCCATCGCCCGGCCTCCGGTGAAGGTAATTTTCACCTCCGGGTGCATATACGTTGCGGCGCGTTCAGCATCGGGAATCATCGAGGCCACCAAAAATTCTTTTACGATCGCCACCGCATTTTCAGCTTCAGTCATAACCCTTCCTTTCATTTTGGCGGAGTTTTATCCCCCCACAGTCGTCTGGCGCTATCTTCAATTTTGCCGCTCAAACGACGCTTTTGCATGGTGCGGCTCCAGCTCGCCGACAGCCCGGCGGCGCTCAACAGCCGGTGATATTGTTCGTCATCAAACGGCATAGACCAGGCGATAACACCCGCTTCATGAACCGAGACATCGCTCAGACGCGACGCCAGCTCCAGCGGCGCATCGCTGGAGACCTTACCAGGCGCAATGACCCGATACAGCCAGCCGGTTTTTCCGCTGTTCTGCATAAGGAGGGCCATGTCGCTGATGGCAAAATGGAAATTAAGTTTAAAGCATGGAGAGCGCGGCTGAGTGACCTGGATCAACACCTCGCCCCAGCGGTAGATGTCGCCAATAAACACGTTGTGTTCGGTCATTCCGTCCGTCGACAGATTCTCGCCAAACGCCGGGGCGCAAAACAGCGTCGCCTGCTCGGGGAACTGGCGAATCCAATCAGCATAGTGTTCGCGGGGGTAATGGCATAGCGCGCGGTCGGGGCCGCCGTGGATTTTCTTTTCGGCCTGCTCATCGCCTGCCAGACCCAGCTCGGTCAGCATAAGTTCGCCATCGGCCTGCACTTTGGCGATAGCGCTCGGGCGGCTGCCGTCATAGTCACGAATTTTGCCAATAAACACGTCAACCGGATAATGCATCTGCTGCTCCTTACGCGGATACAAAAAAAGCGAGTCATCAGACTCGCTTCTACAGTCGTGCAATGCAAATTATTTTTTAGCGGCGAAACGCGCTGCTGCTTCGTCCCAGTTCACCACGTTCCAGAACTCTTTGATGTAGTCCGGGCGGCGGTTCTGGAATTTCAGGTAGTAAGCGTGTTCCCACACGTCCAGACCCAGGATCGGGAAGCCGGAAGCGCCGGAAATGGCTTCACCCATCAGCGGGGAATCCTGGTTTGCGGTAGAAACCACAGCCAGTTTGTCGCCTTTCAGCACCAGCCACGCCCAGCCGGAGCCGAAACGGGTTGCTGCTGCTTTTTCGAATTCAGCTTTGAAGTTGTCAACGGAACCGAAGTCACGCTCGATAGCCGCTTTCAGATCGCCCTGCAGGGTGGTGCCTTTTTTCAGGCCTTTCCAGAAGAAGCTGTGGTTAGCGTGGCCGCCCGCGTTATTACGCAGCACGGTTTTTTTGTCCGCTGGCACCTGGTCCAGTTTAGTAATCAGTTCTTCAACCGGCAGGTCAGCAAACTCTGGCAAGTTTTCCAGCGCCGCGTTAGCGTTGTTGACATAGGTTTGATGGTGTTTGGTGTGGTGAATCTCCATCGTCTGCTTATCGAAGTGCGGTTCCAGTGCATCATAAGCGTACGGCAGGGATGGCAGTGTATAACTCATAATCATCTCCATTATTGTCGAGCGGCACAGTGTTAACGCCGCGTAAGCAGTTGGTTCATTATAGTTAATTAAATGATATTGAAAATGATTATCAATGCCGTACTTTTTCCAGGGTTATAAACGTTACGGCATCCGCTGAAAAAAATCGTTTTTTACGCCTCCAACCGAAACCGCCTGTTGATGAATTCCTGGAAATCATGAAATGTGAAACAGGGTTTCAAAATCTTTCTTTTGGTGCCAATTTTTGTCAGCGGTGGCAAAATCAAGAAGGTTATAATTTCACCATGCAATTACATTCCCGGTAAATTATTACAATTGCGAGGGAATTATGAAGCAACCTGGTTTTATACGTCTGGCAACGTTGGCCTTACTCTCCACACTCTCTTTCTTCTCCCACGGCGAAACCATTTTACGCCTGGCCTACGCTGAAAATAGCCAGCCGGTAAAAGATGCGTTGCACTTCCTGGGGCAGCAAGTTGAAGAGAAAACGGGCGGCGATATCAAAGTACAGTACTTCCCGGACGGACAGCTTGGCGGCGAGCGCGAACTGGTGGAGTTGACGCAGGTCGGCGTCGTCGACATCACTAAAGTGTCGTCCGGGCTGATGGAGAGTTTTTCGCCTGAGTACGGCGTGTTCTCACTTCCCTACCTGTTTGCCACCGTCGAGGAATACTACCGCGTAATGGATAACCCACAGGTGATGGAGCCTGTTTATCAGTCCACCGCCGCACAGGGGTTTGTCGGCGTAGGCTGGTATGATTCCGGCGCGCGTAATTTTTATATGAGCAAAGCGCCGGTTAAACGCATTGAGGATTTACGCGGGAAGAAGATCCGCGTCATGCAGAGTGAGACGGCGATCCAAACTCTCAAACTGCTGGGCGCTTCGCCCATCGCCATGAGCCAGGCGGAGGTCTATACCTCGTTACAACAAGGCATTCTCGACGGCGCGGAAAACAATGAGTTCGCTCTCACCATCGCCCGCCACGGCGAAGTCGCCCGTTATTACACCTACGATATGCACACCCGCATTCCCGATATCCTGCTAATGAGTACCCTCACGCTGGAAAAGCTGACGCCGGAACAGCAGCGCATCGTCGAAGCCGCCATCAAGGCGTCGATCGAATTTGAGAAAGCCGCATGGGATAAGGAAATAGAGAAAACCAGGCTGGCGGCGGTAAAAGATTTCAACGTTGAATTCTACGAGATCGACAAAAAACCCTTCCAGAAGGCAGTACAGCCTATTTACGACGGTCTGAAAAACAAACCACGGCTTTACGGGCTGTATCAACGTATCCAGACAGCAAAAAATTAATCTAATCAGGAAATTAAGATGAACACATTCAGAAAAGGACTTGATTTATTGCTGGGAGCTATCTGTTGCCTGGTGCTGGCGATAATGGTTGGCATCGCCTGCTGGCAGGTGGTGAGCCGCTACATTCTGGGCGTTCCCAGCACCCTTACCGAAGAGATGCTGCGATTTCTCCTGGTGTGGGTATCAATGCTGGGCATGGCTTTTGTCGCCGGTCAGAAACAGCATATCAGCCTGACTCTCTTACTGGATAAGGTGTCGCCGACGATTCGTGGCTGGTGGGATATTATTCTGCAGGTCATTTTTATCGCGTTTTCCATTTGGGTATTGATTATCGGCGGCTTAAAGATTTCTGCGATTTCTATGCTGCAAATCTCCCCTGCGCTGGGCATTCCGATGGGAAAAATTTATTACGCGCTCCCCTGCGCGGGCGTACTGATCATCCTCTATGGGCTGCTGAATATCGTTGACGCCCTGAAAGCTATCCATTCCGCCACGGATACCACTGAGCACACTCTGGAGAAATCACATGATTGACCCTATTTTTGCGTCCTGTACGCTAATTGCCGTCTTTGTTGTTTTACTGGCCATGGGCGCGCCTATTGGGATCTGCACCGTTATCGCCTCTTTCAGCACCATGATGCTGGTACTGCCTTTCGATATTTCGATGTTCGCCACCGCGCAAAAAATGTTCTCCAGCCTGGACAGTTTTGCCTTGCTGGCCGTGCCGTTCTTCGTTTTGTCCGGGGTGATCATGAATAGCGGGGGAATTGCCGCCCGGCTGGTCAATTTTGCCAAACTGTTTACTGGCAAACTGCCCGGCTCGCTCTCTTATACCAACATCGTCGGCAATATGATGTTCGGTGCAATTTCCGGATCGGCAATTGCCGCCTCAACCTCCATCGGCGGCGTGATGGTGCCGATGAGCGCGCGCGAAGGTTACGATCGCGGCTTTGCGGCCGCGGTGAATATCGCCTCCGCGCCGACGGGAATGTTAATTCCGCCCACCACGGCTTTTATCCTTTATGCGCTGGCAAGCGGGGGAACATCGATTGCCGCTCTGTTCGCCGGCGGTCTGGTCGCGGGAGTGCTGTGGGGCGTTGGCTGTATGCTGGTCACGCTGGTGGTCGCTAAGCGTCGAAATTATCGGGTTTTCTTCACCGTCCAAAAAGGCATGGCGCTAAAAGTTGCCGTTGAGGCCATTCCCAGCCTGCTGCTGATCGTGATTATCGTCGGCGGCATTGTGCAGGGGATTTTCACCGCCATTGAAGCCTCCGCGATTGCCGTGGTGTATACATTATTGTTGACGATGGTGTTTTACCGCACGCTGAAAATTAAGGATTTGCCTTCGATTTTGCTCCAGACAGTGGTAATGACCGGGGTCATCATGTTCCTGCTGGCAACCTCTTCGGCGATGTCCTTCTCGATGTCGATCACCAATATTCCTGAGGCGCTGAGCGATATGATCCTCGGTATTTCCGCCAATAAACTGGTTATCCTGTTAGTCATTACCGTCTTTTTGTTGATTATCGGCGCATTTATGGATATCGGTCCGGCCATTCTGATTTTTACCCCGATTCTGCTGCCGATCATGGCTAAACTGGGCGTCGATCCGGTGCATTTTGGCATTATCATGATCTATAACCTGGCGATTGGCACCATTACGCCGCCAGTTGGCAGTGGTTTATATGTCGGGGCGAGCGTCGGTAAGGTCAAAGTTGAGGAAGTGATTAAACCGTTGCTGCCTTTTTACGGCGCGATTATCGGCGTTCTGTTATTAATTACCTACATTCCGGAAATCACACTGTTCTTACCCCGTCTACTGGGCATCATGTAAGCGCATAGTTTCCTGCACATCTCGTTGCCGGATGGCGATTCGCGTCTTATCCGGCCAACGCACGATAATAATTATCCGCAGGTCATCACCAGGTAAAAAAAACCGGCTACCTATAAAGTAGCCGGAAAAGGGAATAAATAATAAACAGGGATAATGATTAGAATGTGTAGCCTATACCCACGCGGAAACGGGTTTGTCTTTCATCGCTGTTGCTATTGACGGAAACATTACCTACCTCAACGAATGGCGACCATTGATCAATAATATAGGCAGTTCTGAAGTTATATTCATAGTTATCTTTGCCGCCATCGTAAAGATCATATTTATCAGCTTTCTTATAAATTCCTTCGATTGTCCAGTCAAAGTTGTTCCATTTATAACCCGCCCAGACATCCATACGATTGATGGTATCATCATCACGGATATCAGAAGAACGGCGTACATATTCAAAACGATAGCGCGCACCAACCCACCAGCTTTCATTTAATGTCCACGTCGCGCGGAAGTAAGGCTTATAGGTAGAGTAACCGTTGCCTGTTTCCAGCACGAAACCCGGTTGCCAGGCGACATCACCGGTTTTAAATTGGTAGCTTATCGTATATTCGTTGCCCTGTGTTTCCAGGTCATTAAACGCTTTATTGGTGTCATCCCCGCCTGATTTTGAGATAGCTTCTATCGCAAAACCAACACCATTCGCAAACCGATGAGAAATATACGCACGGTCATAGTTAGCTTTACTATCATCAAGATATTCATGACGAACATCGACATATACTGCATGCGCATTTGTTACAACAAGAGGTAATAGTAAGAAAAGAGATTTTCTCATAACAGAATCCATTTAATTTAAAATTAAAACGTTGTTTCATGTCAGACCATTACAACCATAATACGCAATGTGAATGGCGACAATATAGACAAAGATCTTTAATTTAAAATTGGGATAATGTTCAAAAAGCAAAATAAAATAAATGAAATTCATATTCGTCATATAAAATAAAAATCAAAACTCCATCAACAACGCCAATATAGGGATTTCCTTATATTTATATTTCATTGATTCCTAACGTTAATTTCAATATATTTAAATTGTAAATACAAATAAAACAACTAAATAATTACTGTATAACTACCCTTTTATCAAACGGTAAGTCAGACTATTCCCATTATGTGATCTCACGCAGCGTTTTCTTTGCATTACTGCCAGCTAAGTCGTTTCGTGTCGTTATGATGAAGGTATTTTAGAAAAAAAATATTATCCACTGATTTAAATAACATCCAGACGGTCACGATGCGCTCCGACTTTTTTAAAACGTGAAGTTAATCACTTCATTAACGTGCTGATTGCCAGAATACACCCAACGGCGGCAATCGTTATAAGGTTACCAGGCTGCGTAATTTTTAAACTCATGCAAACGGAAGGGGTATCCCGTCCATAAAAAATAATGAGGAACATGTCATGAGTAACGCGATTACGATGGGTATTTTCTGGCATTTGATAGGGGCGGCCAGTGCAGCCTGCTTCTATGCCCCGTTCAAGCAAGTGAAACAGTGGTCATGGGAAACCATGTGGTCAGTGGGCGGCATCGTCTCATGGCTTATTCTGCCGTGGGCAATTAGCGCTCTGTTACTGCCTGATTTCTGGGCCTATTATGGGCAGTTTAACCTCTCCACCCTTTTACCGGTTTTTCTGTTCGGCGCCATGTGGGGCATCGGCAATATTAATTACGGTCTGACCATGCGTTATCTCGGGATGTCCATGGGTATCGGCATCGCTATCGGCATTACGCTTATCGTCGGCACGCTGATGACGCCTATCATCAACGGTAACTTCGATGTATTAATCCATACCGAAGGGGGACGCATGACGCTACTTGGCGTTTTTGTCGCGCTGATCGGCGTCGGGATTGTGACGCGCGCCGGACAGTTAAAAGAACGCAAAATGGGCATTAAAGCGGAGGAGTTCAATCTGAAGAAAGGGCTTCTGCTGGCAGTGATGTGCGGTATTTTCTCGGCGGGGATGTCTTTTGCCATGAACGCCGCGAAACCGATGCATGAAGCTGCTGCCGCGCTTGGCGTTGACCCGCTCTATGTCGCGCTGCCGAGTTACGTGGTGATTATGGGCGGCGGCGCGCTGGTTAACCTCGGTTTCTGTTTTATCCGCCTGGCAAAAGTACAAAATCTGTCGATAAAAGCCGACTTCTCGCTGGCAAGACCGTTGATTATCAGCAATATTCTGCTGTCCGCGCTTGGCGGTCTGATGTGGTATTTGCAGTTCTTTTTCTATGCCTGGGGTCACGCGCGCATTCCAGCGCAATATGACTACATGAGCTGGATGCTGCACATGAGCTTCTATGTGCTGTGCGGGGGGCTTGTCGGTCTGGTGCTAAAAGAGTGGAAAAATGCTGGCCGCCGTCCCGTTGCCGTATTAAGCCTCGGCTGCGTGGTAATTATTATCGCGGCGAATATTGTCGGTTTAGGCATGGCCAGTTAATCTCTTTGATTACTGAGATGGCGCCATTGGCTCGGCGTCATCCCGGTTTCCCGCGTGAACACCACTGAAAAATAATTACTATCTTCAAAACCGCACTGCATCGAAATCTCGCTAATCATCAGCGGGCTATGCTGAAGCAGATACTGCGCGTGGCAAATACGGACCTGGCGTAAATATTGATTAATCGTCATCCCGGTTTGGGCGCGAAACTGCTGCCGCAGCACCCGTTCGCTGCATTGTTCCTGCTGGCAAAACGCATCCAGCGCAAAGGGACACTCAAGGCTATTAGCCAAAGCGGTAATTAATTTATCCAACAGGGTTTCTCGGGAGGTTGCCGGAAGATCGTCGGTCGCGTAGCGATGCCGTTTTAACGTCATCACCAGTTGACCAAACAGCAATTCCGCCATCTCATTCGCCAGCGGATCGCGTCCATTACTCTCATGTTCAAGCTGGTCAATGACCTGCCGCGCCTGATTCATTCCCATACTGCCCAGCCGCCAGTGAGGATGCCACTGCGCTCCCTGAAAGCCGGGAATCATCGCCTGCCAGTTTACATTGAGTTTCAAACGCTCCGGGCAGTAAATGATATTTTGCAGCACCAGATCGTTAACGGAGGTATAGGAGTGTTTGTCTTCAGCACGAATGTAAAACAGATCGCCGCGGGTAATTCTGTATGGGCGCTCATTAAGAACGTGTAGGCCATTGCCCCGCCAGACCATCACCAGTTCACAAAACTCATGCGTATGTTCCGCAAAAACATCCTGTGGATAGCGATCGGCAACCGTAACGGCCTGCTGCTCATCAGTAAAAAAATCTTTTTTCAAAAGGATTAACTGATTTGCCACCGCAGCACCTCATGTTGAATGCTTGCCGGATGGCGCTACGCTTATTCTGTCTACCGCTCGCCGCCGTAGGCCAGGTAAGGCGCAGCCGCCATCCGGTATTAAAGGGTATAATTATCAGCATATTGGCGACGAAAACGTTGATAGCGTTCGCGTTACTGGATTATCGCATCGCGTCCCTGACGGATATCCCGCGGCGACCAGTTAAATTCTCGGCGAAACAGAGTCGAAAAGTGGTTACTGTCGCCAAAACCGCAGCGGTACGCGATTTCTGTCACGCTATGAGCGCTATGGCGCAATAAATGCCGGGCTTTGATCAAACGCAGGCGATTAAGGTAACGTTGCGGCGTCAGCCCGGTATGCTGTTTAAGCTGACGATGCAGCGTGCGTAGCGACAGCGAAAACTGTTCAGCTACCGCCTCCCAGCAGACCTCCTCCGCAAAATGGTCTTCCAGCCATGCCATCAGTTGGTTGAGTTTGGCGTCGTTATTGGTCGCGCCTTCCATCAGGCTACTGCGGCGTAACAACACCAGTAGTTGCATAAACAAAATTTCGCGATTCGCCACGGCAGGCGCATCCATGCCGTCTCCGGCGCGCTCCATCAGACCGACCAACTGGCGCACCTGCTGCAACACACTCTGATTCACCCGCCAGTGAGAAGGATAGTAACCATCCTGCTCCTGCGGCAGCAATTGATCCAACCCCGCCAGAAACTGGAAGGCGTCCGGTGAACGCCACAGTACATTCGTCAGGCATAGGTTGTCGGTATGTTCATATAAATGCCGGTCGTGATCGCGAACAAAACACACGGTACCGCCGCTGATGGTATACGGCTGCCCGTTGAATACATGAATGCCCGTACCGTGTTCCACAATCACGATTTCATGAAAATCATGATGATGTTCAGGGAAAGCGGCTTGCGGCAGACGAGGTTCAATCGCCACGGGCGCTTTACCTGATGGAAAAAAATCCACGCTATGCAGTACGGTCATGGTTGCTTCCTCCTGAATTCAACATGTCCGAATAGTAATTAAGGGTTATCGGCCTCACCTTAAATTTTTGACGCTAAAGCGCGCAAACATGGTCTTTTTTTCAAGAAAAGGCGGGAAAAAGCGGGAAATGCGGACGACATCACACCGGCCTATTAGTAGAAACTGTGAACGCTATCACGTTCATCTTTGCCTTGTTGCCAGCGGCTCATTTTCCTGTCAGTAACGAGAAGGTAGGTCTTTGAGGGCTTTTTTAGACTGTGCGCAATGACTCTAAGAAGGACCTGATTATGACTTTTCGCCATTGTGTCGCGGTTGATCTCGGCGCATCCAGCGGGCGCGTGATGCTGGCGCGTTACGACAGCAAACACCGTACCCTGACGCTACGTGAAATTCACCGTTTTGTGAACTGCCTACAAAAAACAGACGGGTTTGACACCTGGGACATCGACAGTCTGGAAAAGGATATCCGTCTTGGTCTGAAGAAAGTCTGCAATGAAGGCATTCTTATCGACAGCATCGGCATCGACACCTGGGGCGTCGATTATGTCCTGCTGGATAAACAAGGTCAGCGTGTCGGCCTGCCGGTCTCCTACCGCGATAACCGTACCACGGGCATCATGCCGCAAGCGCTGGTCCAGATCGGCAAAAGCGAAATCTATCGCCGCAGCGGGATTCAGTTTCTGCCGTTTAACACCATCTATCAGCTACGCGCGCTGACGAAACAACAGCCTGAGTTAACGGCGCAGGTCGCTCATGCGCTGCTGATGCCCGATTATTTCAGCTACCGCCTGACCGGTGAAATGAACTGGGAATACACCAACGCCACGACCACCCAGTTGGTCAATATCAATACCGATGACTGGGACGATACCCTGCTGGCGTGGACCGGCGCGAAAAAGAGCTGGTTCGGCCGCCCCTCGCACCCTGGCAATGTTATCGGCGACTGGATTTGCCCGCAGGGCAACCGTATTCCGGTGGTAGCCGTCGCCAGCCACGATACCGCCAGCGCCGTTATTGCCTCTCCGCTGGCAAATAAACATAGCGCTTACCTGTCTTCAGGCACCTGGTCATTGATGGGTTTTGAAAGCAAAATGCCCTACACCACTGATGAGGCGCTGGCCGCCAATATCACCAACGAAGGCGGCGCGGAAGGGCGTTATCGGGTACTGAAAAACATTATGGGTTTGTGGCTGCTCCAGCGTGTGCTGAAAGAACGGCGCATTACCGATCTGCCTGCGCTTATCGCCCAAACAGAAGCGCTGCCGGCCTGCCGTTTCCTGATTAACCCGAATGACGATCGCTTTATCAATCCTGACGATATGCGCGCTGAAATCCAGGCCGCCTGTCGCGAGACCGACCAGCCCGTTCCCGTCAGCGATGCCGAACTGGCGCGCTGCATTTTCGACAGTCTGGCGCTTTTGTATGCCGACATTCTGCACGAACTGGCAAATCTGCGTGGTGAAAAATTTACCCAACTGCATATTGTCGGCGGCGGATGCCAAAACTCGCTACTCAACCAGTTGTGCGCCGATGCATGTGGCATTCGCGTGATGGCCGGGCCGGTTGAAGCCTCCACCCTTGGCAATATTGGTATTCAGCTTATGACCCTCGACGAATTAAACAACGTCGATGACTTCCGTCAGGTC
The DNA here is from genome assembly GCF_050574145.1 of Salmonella sp. GDC200615. Classification (NCBI taxonomy): domain Bacteria; kingdom Pseudomonadati; phylum Pseudomonadota; class Gammaproteobacteria; order Enterobacterales; family Enterobacteriaceae; genus Salmonella; species Salmonella sp. GDC200615. The sequence continues at coordinate 4,543,718 of NZ_CP192247.1, forward strand.
GTCAGCGCTAACTACGACCTGACAACCTATATCCCTAATCCTGATAGTGAAATTGCCCGCCACGTTGCGCAGTTTCAACCCAAACGACAGACAAAGGAGCTTTGCGCATGACCACTCAACTGGAACAAGCCTGGGAACTGGCAAAACAACGTTTCGCCGCAGTAGGTATTGATGTCGAGGAGGCGCTGCGCCAGCTCGATCGCCTGCCGGTTTCCATGCACTGCTGGCAGGGCGACGATGTTGCCGGATTCGAGAACCCGGAAGGTTCGCTGACGGGCGGAATTCAATCGACCGGCAACTATCCGGGCAAAGCGCGTAACGCCACCGAACTGCGCGCCGATCTGGAACAGGCGCTGCGTCTGATCCCAGGCCCAAAACGGCTGAACCTACACGCCATTTACCTTGAGTCGGATACGCCGGTTGCTCGCGACCAGATCAAACCGGAGCATTTTAAAAACTGGGTGGAGTGGGCGAAAGCGAACCGGCTGGGGCTGGATTTCAACCCCACCTGTTTTTCTCATCCACTGAGCGCTGACGGTTTTACCCTCTCTCATCCCGACGCGAAAATTCGCCAGTTCTAGATCGATCACTGCAAAGCCAGCCGCCGCGTCTCGGCATACTTTGGTGAGCAGCTCGGTACGCCGTCGGTGATGAACATCTGGATTCCGGACGGCATGAAAGACATTACCGTCGACCGTTTAGCCCCGCGCCAGCGCCTGTTGGAAGCGCTGGATGAGGTCATTAGCGAGAAATTCGACCCGGCGCACCACATCGACGCCGTTGAGAGCAAACTGTTTGGCATCGGCGCGGAAAGCTACACCGTCGGCTCCAATGAGTTCTACATGGGCTACGCCACCAGCCGTCAGACCGCGCTGTGCCTTGATGCGGGCCACTTCCATCCCACCGAAGTGATTTCCGACAAAATTTCCGCCGCCATGCTCTACGTGCCACGGCTGCTGCTGCACGTCAGCCGCCCGGTACGCTGGGATAGCGACCACGTGGTGCTCCTGGACGATGAAACCCAAGCAATTGCCAGCGAGATCGTCCGTCATAACCTGTTCGACCGTGTGCATATCGGCCTGGATTTCTTCGACGCCTCTATCAACCGTGTCGCCGCGTGGGTTATCGGTACCCGCAACATGAAAAAAGCGCTGCTGCGCGCTCTGCTGGAACCCACAGATCAACTGCGTCAGCTTGAGGCCAGCGGCGATTACACCGTGCGTCTGGCGCTGCTGGAAGAGCAAAAATCCCTGCCGTGGCAGGCCGTCTGGGAAATGTATTGCCAGCGTCACGACACGCCGACTGGCAGCCAGTGGCTGGACAGCGTTCGCACCTACGAAAAAGAGATCCTGAGCAAACGTAGCTGACAGCGACACCTGATCTGTAGGCCGGATAAGACGCCCGCGTCGCCATCCGGCAATAAATGAAACACGATTGCCGGATGGCGCTGCGCTTATCCGGCCTACGTAAGACCCGAATAACCTTCGGGCAATAAATGGGAACACGAACATGCAAAATATTACCGATTCCTGGTTTGTCCAGGGCATGATTAAAGCCACGTCTGATGCGTGGCTGAAAGGGTGGGACGAACGTAATGGCGGTAACCTGACGCTGCGTCTGGATGAAGCCGATATCGCGCCTTTTGCGACTAATTTCCACGAAAAACCACGCTATATCGCGCTAAGTCAACCCATGCCGCTGCTGGCGAATACGCCGTTTATCGTTACCGGTTCCGGCAAATTCTTCCGCAACGTGCAGCTCGATCCGGCAGCCAATTTAGGCGTGGTCAAAATCGACAGCGACGGCGCAGGCTACCACATTCTGTGGGGCTTAACCCACGACGCGGTACCCACCTCTGAACTCCCGGCGCATTTCCTTTCCCACTGCGAACGCATCAAAGCCACCCACGGCAAAGACCGCGTCATTATGCATTGCCATGCGACTAACCTGATCGCCCTCACCTACGTACTGGAAAACAACACTGCGCTGATCACCCGCAAACTGTGGGAAGGCAGCACCGAATGTCTGGTGGTATTCCCGGACGGTGTCGGCATTCTGCCGTGGATGGTGCCAGGCACCGATGAAATCGGCCAGGCCACCGCGCAAGAAATGCAGAAACATTCGCTGGTGCTGTGGCCGTTCCACGGCGTGTTCGGAAGCGGACCTACGCTGGATGAAACCTTCGGTTTGATAGATACCGCAGAGAAATCCGCTGAGGTATTAGTCAAAATCTATTCGATGGGCGGTATGAAGCAGACCATCACGCGCGAAGAACTGGTCGCACTCGGCAAACGTTTTGGCGTGACACCGCTGGCCAGCGCCGTAGCGCTGTACTGATACCTCCCAACTCAACGCCGGATGCGGCTTTGCCTTATCCGGCCTACAGGTCGGTGCGCATTTTACCGTAGGCCCGATAAGCGTAGCGCCATCGGGCAACAGGGAATTTTTTTAAGGAGAATAGTGATGAGCTTTATGTTGGCACTGCCAAAAATTAGCCTGCATGGCGCTGGAGCGATTGCCGATATGGTGAACCTCGTGGCGAATAAGCAATGGGGCAAAGCGCTGATCGTTACCGATGGTCAACTGGTAAAGCAGGGCCTGCTGGATAGCCTGTTTAGCGCACTGGATGAACATCAAATGTCTTACCACCTGTTTGATGAGGTGTTCCCAAATCCGACAGAAGAGCTGGTGCAGAAAGGTTTTGCGGCGTATCAGAGCGCAGAATGTGACTACATTATCGCCTTCGGCGGCGGCAGCCCGATCGATACCGCAAAAGCGGTGAAAATCCTCACCGCCAACCCAGGCCCATCTACCGCCTACTCCGGCGTCGGCAAAGTGAAAAACGCCGGCGTACCGCTGGTAGCGATTAATACTACGGCAGGTACCGCGGCAGAGATGACCAGCAACGCGGTGATTATCGACTCTTCCCGTAAGGTCAAAGAGGTAATCATCGACCCGAACATCATCCCGGATATCGCCGTGGATGACGCCAGCGTCATGCTGGAAATCCCGGCGTCTGTGACCGCCGCAACCGGCATGGATGCCCTGACCCATGCGGTGGAAGCCTATGTCTCCGTTGGCGCGCATCCGCTTACCGACGCTAACGCGCTGGAAGCGATTCGCTTAATCAATTTGTGGCTACCGAAAGCGGTTGACGATGGCCATAACCTCGAAGCCCGTGAGCAAATGGCATTCGGCCAGTACCTGGCGGGTATGGCGTTCAACAGCGCCGGTTTGGGGCTGGTTCACGCGCTGGCGCACCAGCCGGGCGCAACTCACAACCTGCCGCACGGAGTCTGCAACGCTATCCTGCTGCCAATTGTCGAGAGCTTTAACCGTCCGAACGCCGTCGCGCGTTTTGCCCGTATCGCACAGGCGATGGGCGTAGAGACGCGCGGTATGTCTGACGAAGCCGCAAGTCAGGAAGCGATTAACGCTATCCGTACGCTGAGCAAACGCGTCGGCATTCCAGAAGGTTTCAGCAAGCTGGGCGTCACAAAAGAAGATATCGAAGGCTGGCTGGATAAAGCCCTCGCCGACCCGTGCGCGCCGTGTAACCCGCGCACCGCCAGCCGCGATGAAGTTCGCGGGCTGTACCTGGAGGCGTTATGATCCGCAAAGCCTTTGTGATACAGGTAAATGCCGACGCGCACGAGGAGTATCAGCGTCGTCATAACCCAATCTGGCCGGAGCTGGAAGCCGTATTAAAATCTCACGGCGCGCATCACTACGCGATTTATCTCGATCAGGAGCGCAATCTGCTGTTCGCCACCGTTGAGATTGAATCCGAGGAGCGCTGGAACGCCGTTGCCAGCACCGACGTTTGCCAGCGTTGGTGGAAACATATGCGTGACGTTATGCCCGCGAATCCGGATAACAGCCCGGTCAGCGCAGAGCTAAAAGAGGTGTTCTATCTGCAGTAAGTCGTGTGCCCGGTGGCGCAAGCTTACCGGGCCTACGGTTTTATTTTTTGTAGGCCGGATAAGGCGGTTACGCCGCCATCCGGCAATTTCAATTCTGCTCCGCTACCAGGATAGCCTGAGTATCCGGTTCCAGCGCTTTAAAGATATGCGCCTGATCGCCGGGATAACAAATGTAATCGCCCTCCGCCAGCTCTTCCGGCGCCTCGGTTAAGCCGACGAGGGCTTTTCCCTGCGTAACAATAATATGTTCCACCGACCCCGGCGGATGCGGGTGAGAGATCCGGTCGGCCCCCGGCTGCGTCAACAGCAGATAGATATCACGCCGCGCGCCGGGCGGACATGCCGCCAGTAATATCGCCTGATAATGCGCCTGCTCCGCCACCACTTTGGTGCCTTCTCCGCGGCGAATCACCTGCGTTTTTTGTACCTGCGGCTCCAGCAGCCTGGCAAAGGGAATGTCGAGCGCGACGCATAGCGACCATAACGTCTCCAGGCTGGGGTTGCCGTTCCCTGCTTCCAGTTGTGAAAGCGTAGATTTAGCGATGCCTGCGCGCCGCGCAATCTCCGCCAGCGACAGTCCGGTTCGCTGGCGTTCGCGTACCAGACTTCTGGCAATGACGCTAATAGGTTGTGTCATAAAGCATCCAACGTTCACTATAACGAACGAAATGTTCGTCTTGTAAAGCAAATCTGTTCCGTTCATTATAATGAAAATTCGTTCGATATGACTAAAGAAGATGAAACACTATTTTTCCTGTCTCAAGGGAGACACGATAAAAGCGATATTTTTAGTGTGCCTGGCCGTGGGCGTCGTCGGCATGTCCTATGGCTCACTGGCGATGGCCTACGGTTTCCCACTGTGGGTGCCGTTTGTCCTCTCTATTTTTGTGCTGGCGGGCGCGTCCGAATTTATGTTTATCGGCATTGTTGCCAGCGGCGGCAATCCGTTAGCGGCGGCGGCGGCAGGACTGCTGGTGAATGCGCGCCACGTGCCGTTTGGCGTAACGGTGCGCGATTTGGTTGGCACCCGCGCCGCCAGCTTTTTCGGCTGCCATATTATGAATGATGAGAGCGTGGTGTTCGGCCTGTCGCAAAAAACACCCGAACAACGTAAAGCCGCCTACTGGCTATGCGGTCTGGGCGTCGCCCTATTCTGGCCGATTGGCACACTGATTGGCGCTGGTGTCGGCAAACTGCTTCCGGCCCCAGAAACCATCGGTCTGGATGCCGTATTCCCGGCAATCTTACTGGCGCTGGTGATCCCGGCGTTTAAAAACCGCACCACATTGATTCGTGGTTGCAGCGGCGCCGCGCTGTCGCTTGCCGCCGTTCCCTTTGTAGCTGCCGGATTGCCGGTGTTGCTTTCGCTGCTTGGCCTACTGGCGAGGAAAAAATAATGGGCAATATGACGCTATTTATTATCGGTATTGCTCTTTTGTCTGCGGGAACCTATTTGATGCGCCTCGGCGGCGCTAAACTTGGCAGCCGTCTGGCGCTGTCTGAGCGTTCACAGGCGCTGCTCTCGGATGCGGCAACGGTGCTACTATTCTCCGTCGCGCTGGCGACCACCTTTTACGAAGGCGAACATTTTGCCGGAATGGCGCGCGTTCTTGGGGTTGGCTTCGCCGTATTTTTAGCCTGGCGTAAAATGCCGCTTATTGTGGTGATTATCGCCGCTGCGGTGGTGACCGCGTTATTACGAATGGCGGGTATTAATTAACGTCTTACCGAACAGTTGGACGTGACACCCTATAAGTGATGAAGGCTGGGCCGCCCTATGCTGAAGTGGCTCAGAATTTTCGCATCAGACGGGATAAATGCTTTCCATATAAATGCCGATCCTCAATGACACTACCAGTACCTTCCAGCGTGACGTCAACATCTTGTGATAGCTTCAGATTACTGGTTTTTCTAATAGCTCTCTTTAGTTAATGTTTACGTCAGCTATTTTTACGGATATTGCCTGATGAAGAATACATGAACGAAAAAAGCGCCTGATCGGCGCTTTTTATTGGCGTTATAGCGTAATTTTATAGGCACTTGCGCCAGCCTGTGCGCAGTTAATGTGCCGTCACTCAACGCAGGCGGTTATAATCATCCACCATCTCGTTATAACTTCTCAACGACGCCGGATAAGAATCCGCAACCATCCATCCTGTTGCAGGGTCCTGCACCCGTTTCTTTTCAAAATCAGAATACTCAACATTGTCTCTGATGCGACGAATATATTTTTTAGCTTGTAGCTGATAATCAGCCGCAGAGCTGATGAAAGAAGAATTACGGCCATCAGTATTCACTTCTTTCAATTGTGCAATCATTGTTTCCAGTTCCGCGACTTTTTTCATCATCGCTTCGGCATCAAAGGTATCGGCAGAAATAACCTTGTTGATCTGCTTTGCCGAAATCATGACAGCCAGAGAATAATAGTTAAATGTTTTACCTTCCGCTTCTTCTATTCTCTTCAACTGTGTCAATTGCCGCCTGTCATTTATTTCCTGAATAGCCTCATGATATTTTTCCGAGACGGGTTTAAAATCCTCGATATTCTTCAGTAATGTCTGATGCAGCGCCTTACCTTTAGCAAAGGCATCATCTTTATAGTTTTCCTGGGTATAATATTTTTCCATTTCGTTAATGGTATTACCCAGCGCGGCGGCGCTATCAATATAGCTAACGGCAACGCCATCAATAGGCTCAAGTAATGGCGTTAAGGCGGCCACCTGTTTCATCTCTTTCTGGCAATTCGTTATGTAAGACTCCGTAATACCATAAATGCCATAAACCAGGCTCTCTTTCCCTGTCGGACCTTTTTTAAAGTCTTTCACCCAATCCGCGTAACGCGCCAGACTGTGCTGAACGGGCAATTGAAGTTTATTAAAACAATCGATATAGACATCCATTTTTTCACTATAAACTTCTTCAGCGTCAACCTCCGGCTGAGCTGGCGTTTCTGGCTTCGCCGCCGGGGGCTGAGTTGCCGTTTCTGGCTTCGCTGCTGAGGGCTGCGCTGGACTTTCGTCAGATTGCGTTTCCGGCGTCTGAGAAGGCGCTGGCGTCGCAGGCTGACTGCTGGCGGCCGGCGTCGCCTCGGTTTTAACATTATTGTCATCACATCCTGTTGCGCCCAGGGTCATTAGCGCAATGATTATCGCTGAGGATAATAAATTCCTTTTCATTTAATTGCCTTTTGTATATTTACGTTGGGGTTCTCTTATTTTAACGAACACATTGATATTGATAATGTTAATTATAATGAAATATGGATTAAGTATTTTTTGTGTTGAATAAATCACATACCTGTTTTTTTTCATTAAAATGAATCTGTAAATTTCAATGATATTATTTATAGGTTATTCTAATGAAAAAGGATTTGTTATCATCAATTATTATCGCTATGCTGATGACTGCCGGGCTAAGCGCTTGTGATGAAAAAAAAGCGGACGAACAACCTGTAGCTCAGAGTGCGGACTCATCAGCGAGCAATACACAATCCACATCAGCGGAAAGCGCAGATGCGAACGATGTTCTTAACCAAAAGCTAAATGTTTACATTGATTGTTATAATAATCTCCAGGCAGGTATTTACCGCGCTGTAAATCGTTATGCTAACACATTCGACGATTTCCGCACCGGTCCTACCGGTAAGGAAGACGATCCCTCTCCGCTGGTTCCTGTGTATCCTGCACTTATCCAGGACTGCCGGAAAGACATCAAGGCGGCGGCTGAATTAAAGCCGGCGTTTGCCTCTCTGGATAGTGCTGCTCTGGCATTTATTAATGCGGCTGGACTACTAGCTGAAACAATCAATAGTATGAATAAATACTATGATCAAGATAACTTCAAGGATGATGCCTTTGCTGGCGCTAAAGCGTTCCATAAAACGTTTATAAAACAGTTCGATGAGTTTGATCCCATTGCGCGCCGAGATTACCATTATGAGTGGGCAGCATGCGGCTAATGAAATTAAGGCGACCGAGAAGAAAGAAGGTAAATCCATTAAGTACTATACGCTTTTGACGATGCAGGAAGCCGAGACGCTTAATGACGCTGTAGCTGATGATTCTTTTGATGTGGCGGCAGTAAGCAAACAGCTCGCTGATTTTGAAGAGCATACTCAGAAGCTAAACGAGAAGATCAACGTTGATATAGATAAACATCGTAGCTTCCCTGGTTTTATTTCTGAGCTGGAAAAATTCCAGGGCAAGGTGAAAAAACGCATTCGGCGCGTGCGCGATAACGTGGCGTATACCTCGCATGAGCAGGACTACCTCAATAGCGGCAGCGGTGATATGGTAGATGGTTCTTATGAGGCTGTGGTTAAAGCTTATAACGAGCTCATCGATACCTATAATGGCTATCATCTTGAGCGTGAGTTCTAAGCTTTTCACGCTGCAAATCGCGTGCATATGACCGCTAAACTGAACAAATAAGTCGTTAGCGACTGTCGAAAGAGCGCCCCAGGGGCGCTTTTTTCGTTCGAAGTATTACCGGGTAGCAAGCGCCTCGTGAATGGCTGGAATAAGCTGCGGCCCAGCATAAAAACGATTAAAACCTGTATGGCCTCGCCACTATACGTGATTCCGTTATCAAGAGAGGCTGTAAAATTGAGAAAATATATATTTTACGCAAATGTAGAGGGTACTATTTTAGTCTGCGATTAACCGCTGCGGATGGGTATAAATCGTCGCCCGACCCGGCTTACAGAACCCCACCAGCGTAAGATTACACCGTTCAGCGACGTCAACCGCGAGCGTGGTAGCAGCAGAAACCGCAAACAAAATTTCCACACCGCACATCGCCGACTTCTGCACCATTTCGTAACTCGCACGACTGGAAACCAGCGCCGCGCCTTGCCGCCATTCCTCACCTTCCGTAGCGCGGCGGCCGAGCAGTTTATCCAGCGCAACGTGGCGTCCGACATCTTCATGGCCCCCCGCCAGTTCACCCGACGGCATGACCCACGCCGCAGCGTGCGTACAACCCGTCAGCTTACCCGTCGGTTGAAAATCATTCAGATGTTTTAACGCGCGATCAAGGTTACCGAGATTAAACGTTTGGCTAAACGGCAGCGGTTGCACCGGCTTACCGATGTCATTGAGCTGTTCCACGCCACACACGCCGCAACCGGTTCGTCCGGCCAGCGCGCGACGACGCGCTTTCAGCCCCATAAATCGACGGCTGGAAAGATCAATCTGCACTTCAAGTCCGTTACAGGACGGTACAACGTCCATGCCATAGATTTCACGCGGGCTGTCAATGATCCCTTCCGACAGAGAAAACCCCATTGCGAAATGCGTCAGATCTTTCGGAGAGGCCATCATAACAACATGCGAAATGCCGTTATACACCAGTGCCACAGGCACTTCCTCGGCAACATCATCAAGTTGGGGGGACTGCAAATCCTCGCGTTTCCAGAGAGTCAACTGGCGTGAGGTTGTGAAATCAGTCACATTTAGGACTTCTTCAGACAGTATATTGTTCACTTTCTTTTAACCATATAAGAACACACACACCAACATTATGGTATTCTGTTACAACTCCTCCCGGATGGAGGAAAATTTATCCAATTCTGAACCTTTGCGGGCCCGTCCGCAAAGAAAAATAACAACCACTCCCTGAGCGTTTCAGATAGAGAAATGTGAAAGAGAAGTGACAATGTCGAAACAAGGAGCAAACCATGCAGGTCAGCAGAAGGCAGTTCTTTAAGATCTGCGCTGGCGGTATGGCAGGCACCACGGCGGCGGCACTGGGCTTCGCGCCCGGCGTAGCGCTAGCGGAAACACGGCAATATAAACTGCTGCGCACCCGCGAAACCCGTAACACCTGCACCTACTGTTCCGTTGGCTGCGGGCTGTTGATGTACAGCCTCGGCGACGGTGCGAAAAACGCCAAAGCATCTATTTTCCATATCGAAGGGGACCCGGATCATCCGGTAAGCCGTGGCGCGCTGTGCCCGAAAGGGGCCGGTCTGGTGGACTTTATCCACTCTGAAAGCCGCCTGAAATTCCCGCAATACCGCGCGCCGGGTTCAGATAAGTGGCAACAGATCAGTTGGGAAGAAGCGTTTGACCGCATCGCTAAACTGATGAAGGAAGATCGCGACGCCAACTATCAGGCGCAGAACGCCGAAGGCGTTACCGTTAACCGCTGGCTCACCATCGGGATGCTGTGCGCTTCCGCATCCAGTAACGAGACGGGTTATTTAACGCAAAAATTCTCCCGCGCGCTGGGTATGCTCGCGGTCGACAACCAGGCGCGTGTCTGACACGGACCAACGGTAGCAAGTCTTGCACCAACATTTGGTCGCGGTGCGATGACCAACCACTGGGTCGACATCAAGAACGCTAACCTCGTCGTGGTGATGGGCGGTAACGCCGCAGAAGCTCACCCGGTCGGGTTCCGCTGGGCGATGGAAGCCAAAATTCACAACGGCGCGAAGCTGATTGTGATCGATCCGCGCTTCACGCGTACCGCGTCGGTGGCCGATTTCTATGCGCCAATACGCTCTGGTACTGACATTGCCTTCTTGTCAGGCGTGATGCTGTATCTGCTGACCAACGAAAAATACAACCGTGAATACACCGAGGCCTATACCAATGCCAGCCTGATCGTGCGTGAAGATTTTGGCTTCGATGATGGTCTGTTCACCGGCTATGACGCAGACAAGCGGCAGTACGATAAAACCAGTTGGCACTATGAGCTGGACGAAAACGGTTTTGCCAAACGCGATACGACACTGCAACACCCGCGCTGTGTCTGGAATCTGTTGAAACAGCATGTCTCGCGCTATACGCCGGACGTGGTAGAAAATATCTGCGGTACGCCGAAAGCGGACTTCCTGAAAGTGTGCGAGTACATTGCAGAAACCAGCGCAAAAGATAAAACCGCGTCGTTCCTGTACGCGCTGGGCTGGACGCAGCATTCCATCGGCGCGCAGAACATCCGTACTATGGCAATGATCCAGCTTCTGCTCGGTAACATGGGGATGGCCGGCGGCGGCGTTAACGCCCTGCGCGGTCACTCCAATATTCAGGGACTGACCAACTTAGGACTGCTGTCGCAAAGTCTACCGGGCTACCTGACGCTGCCGAGCGAAAAACAGACCGACCTGCAAACCTATCTGGCTGCCAATACGCCGAAGCCATTGTTGAAGGATCAGGTCAACTACTGGGGCAACTATCCGAAATTCTTCGTCTCGATGATGAAGGCCTTCTTTGGTGATAAAGCGACAGCGGAAAATAGCTGGGGCTTTGACTGGCTACCGAAGTGGGACAAAGGGTACGATGTACTGCAGTACTTCGAGATGATGAAACAGGGCAAGGTCAACGGCTATATCTGCCAGGGCTTTAACCCGGTGGCCTCATTCCCGAACAAAAACAAAGTGGTCGCGTCGCTTTCCAAACTGAAGTACCTGGTGACTATCGATCCGCTCAACACCGAAACGTCCACCTTCTGGCAAAACCACGGTGAGTCGAACGACGTTGATCCCGCAAAAATCCAGACCGAAGTGTTCCGTCTGCCTTCCACCTGTTTTGCCGAGGAAAATGGTTCCATCGTTAACTCCGGTCGCTGGTTACAGTGGCACTGGAAGGGCGCGGACGCCCCGGGAATTGCCATGACCGACGGCGAAATCCTCGCCGGTATCTTCTTACGCCTGCGTAAGATGTACTCTGAACAGGGCGGCGCCAACCCGGAACAGGTGCTGAATATGACCTGGAACTACACCAAACCATACGAACCCGCCTCTGAAGAAGTGGCGATGGAAAGTAACGGTAAAGCGCTGGCCGATCTTATCGACCCGGCAACCGGCGCGGTGGTGGTGAAGAAAGGTCAACAGCTCAGTTCGTTCGCGCAACTGCGCGATGACGGTACGACGTCCAGCGGCTGCTGGATTTTCGCCGGTAGCTGGACGCCGGAAGGCAACATGATGGCGCGTCGTGATAATGCCGACCCGTCTGGTCTCGGCAACACGCTGGGCTGGGCATGGGCATGGCCGCTTAACCGCCGCATCCTCTATAACCGCGCCTCCGCCGATCCGCAGGGTAATCCCTGGGACCCGAAACGTCAGCTACTGAAATGGGAAGGCGGCAAATGGGCCGGATGGGATATTCCGGACTACAGCGCCGCCGCGCCCGGCAGTGACGTCGGACCGTTTATCATGCAGCCGGAAGGGATGGGTCGCCTGTTTGCTATCGATAAGATGGCGGAAGGGCCGTTCCCGGAACACTACGAGCCGTTTGAAACGCCGCTGGGCACTAACCCGCTGCACCCGAACGTTATCTCTAACCCTGCCGCCCGTATCTTTAAAGACGATGCCGACGCGCTGGGTAAAGCGGATAAGTTCCCGTATGTCGGAACCACTTACCGTCTGACCGAGCACTTCCACTACTGGACCAAGCACGCGTTGCTTAACGCTATCGCCCAGCCGGAACAGTTTGTGGAAATTGGCGAGAAGCTGGCGAATAAGCTCGGCATCGCGCATGGCGATACCGTGAAGGTCTCCTCGAACCGCGGCTATATCAAAGCCAAAGCAGTGGTGACCAAGCGTATTCGCACGCTGAAAGCGGACGGCAAGGATATCGATACCATCGGTATTCCTATTCACTGGGGCTACGAAGGCGTGGCAAAAAAAGGCTTTATCGCCAATACGTTAACGCCTTTCGTCGGCGATGCGAACACGCAAACGCCGGAGTTTAAATCCTTCCTTGTGAACGTGGAAAAGGTGTAACGGAGACGACCTATGGCTTATCAATCGCAAGACATCATTCGTCGTTCCGCCACTAACGGTTTCACCCCCGCGCCCCAGGCGCGGGACCACCAGGAAGAGGTGGCGAAACTCATCGACGTCACCACCTGTATCGGCTGTAAAGCGTGTCAGGTGGCGTGCTCCGAGTGGAACGACATCCGTGATGAAGTGGGCAATAACGTCGGGGTGTATGACAACCCGGCGGACTTAACTGCGAAATCCTGGACGGTGATGCGCTTCTCGGAAGTGGAACAGAACGACAAACTGGAGTGGCTGATCCGTAAGGATGGCTGTATGCACTGCGCCGATCCCGGCTGCCTGAAGGCCTGTCCGGCGGAAGGGGCGATCATTCAGTACGCTAACGGTATTGTCGACTTCCAGTCCGAGCAGTGTATCGGCTGCGGCTACTGTATCGCTAGCTGCCCGTTCAACGTGCCGCGCCTCAACCCGGAAGACAACCGCGTCTATAAATGTACGCTGTGCGTTGACCGTGTGGTGGTCGGCCAGGAACCGGCCTGCGTGAAGACCTGTCCAACCGGCGCCATTCATTTTGGCTCGAAAGAGGATATGAAAACGCTGGCGGGCGAGCGGGTGGCGGAACTAAAAACCCGTGGTTATGACAACGCGGGTCTGTACGATCCGGCGGGCGTAGGCGGTACGCATGTCATGTACGTGCTGCATCATGCCGACAAGCCGAATCTGTATCACGGTCTGCCGGAGAACCCGGAAATCAGCGAAACCGTTAAGTTCTGGAAAGGCGTCTGGAAACCGCTCGCCGCGTTCGGTTTTGCCGCGACCTTTGCCGCCAGCGTCTTCCACTATGTCGGCGTCGGCCCGAACCGTGCGGAAGAGGAAGATGACAACCTGCATGAAGAGAAAGACGAGGTGCGCAAATGAAACGACGTGACACCATCGTGCGCTATACGGCGCCGGAACGCATCAACCACTGGATCGTCGCCTTCTGCTTCGTGCTGGCGGCGGTGAGCGGGCTGGGCTTTTTATTCCCATCCTTCAACTGGTTGATGCATATCCTGGGCACCCCACAACTGGCGCGAATTCTGCACCCGTTTGTGGGCGTGGTTATGTTTGCCTCGTTCATCATCATGTTTTTCCGTTATTGGCACCACAATCTAATCAATCGGGATGATATCTTTTGGGCGAAGAATATTCGTAAGATCGTCGTCAACGAGGAAGTGGGTGACACCGGGCGTTATAACTTCGGCCAGAAATGCGTATTCTGGGCGGCGATTATCTTCCTAGTGCTGCTGGTGAGCGGGGTAATTATCTGGCGTCCGTACTTTGCGCCTGCTTTCTCAATCCCGGTGATCCGATTCGCGTTAATGTTGCATTCTTTTGCCGCAGTAGCGTTAATTGTGGTTATCATGGTGCATATCTACGCCGCCCTTTGGGTGAAAGGCACCATTACCGCGATGGTGGAAGGCTGGGTAACCCGGTCGTGGGCGAAGAAACATCACCCACGCTGGTACCGAGAAGTCCGCAAGACAACGGAAAAAGAAACTGAATGAGTATTCGCATAATCCCGCAAGATGAGCTGGGGTCGAGCGAGAAACGTACGGCGGATATGATTCCGCCGTTATTGTTCCCCCGACTCAAAAACGTCTACAACCGCCGCGCCGAACGTCTGCGCGAGCTGGCTGAAAATAACCCGCTGGGCGATTACCTGCGCTTTGTCGCGCTTATCGCGCACGCACAGGAAGTGGTGCTGTACGATCATCCGCTGCGGATGGACCTCACCGCGCGCATTAAAGACGCGAACGATCAGGGCAAACCGCCGCTGGATATTCACGTTCTGCCGCGCGACAAGCACTGGCATACGCTGCTGCACTCGATGATTGCTGAACTGAAGCCGGAAATGAGCGGCCCGGCGCTGGCGGTTATCGAAAACCTGGAGAAAGCCTCCGAGCAGGAGCTGGAGCAGATGGCCAGCGCGCTGTTTGCCTCGGATTTTGCCTCCGTCAGCAGCGATAAAGCCCCGTTTATCTGGGCCGCGCTCTCCCTTTACTGGGCGCAAATGGCCAGCTTGATTCCAGGCAAAGCCCGCGCGGAATACGGTGAAGCGCGCCAGTATTGCCCGGTGTGCGGTTCGATGCCGGTCTCCAGCATGGTGCAGATCGGCACCACGCAGGGGCTGCGTTATCTGCACTGTAACCTGTGCGAAACCGAATGGCATGTCGTGCGCGTAAAATGCAGTAACTGCGAACAGAGCCGCGACTTACACTACTGGTCGCTGGAAAATGAGCAGGCTGCGGTGAAAGCCGAAAGCTGCGGCGATTGCGGGACTTACCTGAAGATTCTCTATCAGGAAAAAGACCCGAAAGTGGAAGCCGTGGCCGACGACCTCGCCTCGCTGGTGCTGGACGCGCGCATGGAGCAGGAAGGGTTCGCCCGCAGTTCCATCAACCCGTTCCTGTTCCCGGGGGAAGGGGAATAAGTTCTCTGGTATACCAGCTAGCAATCTACGTTAGCCGGATCATTGCTCAATAACGCAATGCTTGTATAACGTTTCTCGGGTCGTTGGCAATGGCGCGAAGTAACGCTTTGGCTGGCCCTGTCGGTGAACGTCTTCCTTGCTCCCAGTTGCGCAGCGTATCCACGTTGACCGAAATCAGTTCTGCAAACTTAGATTGCGACAACCCAGATGCCTGCCGTATTTCTTTAATCTTCATTGCATCAATATGAAAGGTACGAGAAGGCTCACGGGTCCCTTCAATGATTTCATTCATTTGAGACATACTTTGAGTTAATCGCTCAAATAACACTTTATCCATCTACCACCTCTCATTCAGCATACGAAGCACCGCTTTTTCCTGCGGCGTGAGATCATCTTTAATGCCTTTTTGATAAATCAGAAGCAAGCGAATCTCATACCGTTGACTACGGTGAAAATAGATAATTCGCACGCCACTACGCTTTCCTTTGCCTCGCGCTCCCCAGCGCATTTTTCTCAGGCCGCCCGTTTACTGAATGACATCACCACAATCTGGATGCTGAGCCATAAAAACCTGAAGCTTATGGTATTCATCCTCATCGAGCAGTTTTTTAACATCTTCAGTAAAGAGTTCCGTTTCTATAAATTGCATATTCCATACGCCATTGGCTTATAGTAGTGAAAATAATCTATACGTCAATGGCGTATAGCATCATCATTTCACAGTACAAAAATTAAAAACCCAGCGCCAACCGCATTCCATTTTTTGCGAACCTCTATCCAGAATCATCATCCCCTCGTTTCACCACTTTCCATCCCCAACGAACCAGGTTATAAACTGTACATACATACAGTCAAAGGAGCGTTATATGACACTGGAAAAAGGAATTGCCGAACTGGTCGCTGGGTTTATCGCCGCGGGACGCCCCTCTTCTCGCGAACAGAATATTGATGACCGGAGGGCGGGCTACATCGCCAGCACGACGCTGGCAGGAGAAACAGAAACCCGCGTCCAGGTTGAAGATATTGAACTCGATGCCATGACGTTTCGCGTGGTTTCGCCGCTCAATGCCACAGGGAAATTACCCTGCATCATTTATTATCATGGTGGCTGCTTTGTCAGCGGCGGTTTTGCCACTCACGATAACCAGTTAAGGCAGTTAGCTTTTTACAGCCGTTGTCGCGTGATTGCGGCACAGTACCGACTTGCACCAGAGCACACCTTCCCGGCCGCACATAACGATGCCGAAACCGGAGCTAATACTATCTGGAAATATGCCCAGAAACTGGGGATAGATCGCGAGAACATTACGCTTGCCGGTGACAGCGCGGGTGGGCATCTGGCGCTGGTCACCGCGCTACGCCTGAAAGCCGCCCGTCAATGGCAACCTGCACAGCTGATTCTGATCTACCCCATGCTGGACGCAACCGCCAGGTTTGCGAGCTACACCTGTAATGGGCTGGATTACATTATCACGCGTGACACGCTGCTTTCAGGCTACGAGATGTATATGCCGCGAACCGATCCACTGCATCCTGAAGCCAGTCCGCTCTGGCGTGAGGACTTCGCCGGACTGCCATCCACGCACATCATTACTGCCGAATTCGACCCACTGCGCGATGAGGGCGAGGCCCTGTATCAACGGTTCCAGGAACAGGGTGTGGAATGCACTTGCCAGCGCTATCTCGGTGTCATCCATGGCTTTTTCCAGCTAGGAGGCGTGAGCCAGGCGGCACGAAGCGCCATGCGAGATGTGGCCTGGCGTGTTGTAAGTCCATCAACAGGCAAAATGACCTAAAATTCAATTTTGTTTTCAACTTGAAAACTGGATAACGTTGCGCTAAATTGTTTTCAGGTTGAAAACTTTGTAATGGAACTACATTGTGCATGTTATCAGCCGAAAACCGTTCAATGAAGCGATGCTCATGTATCCAAACCATGAGCTTGCTCTCACTGAGTTGCTGAATGTTCTGGAGAAAAAAACACTCACTCAGCCTGAAGAGATGAAGCGGTATATTCCTTCACTGGATAATTTTAAGCACAGAGATAAATGGTGGGTGATTGATGTTTCTGGTAACAGCCTGAGACTCATTTCCTACATAGATTTCAGGTTACATAAGATATTTGTGAAACATATCGTTTCCCATGCCGAATATGACAAACTGACCGCATATGATCGGGGTAATAAAGAATGAGAACTCATCGTCAGATGGATGCAACCAGCGCAAAAAAGATCGTTGATACCTTCAGCGATGCGGTAAAAAGCGTCCCACTGATGGGGGAAGACCGAAATGACAATGAGTATCGCAGGGCACTAGCGCTAGTGGAGTTTCTGGTCGACCACGACGATCTTGAAAATCCACTATTTGAATTGCTCTGTGCCCGAATCAGTGAATACGAAAAACATGCGCCGGAATTCAAAGCACTCAACCAACACCTGGAGAAAACGCCCCCTGGCGTTTCAGTATTGCGAACGCTCATGGATCAATACGGTCTCAAAGCAGCAGATCTTGCCAACGAACTTGGTTCTAAATCGAACGTCAGCAACATCTTAAATGGCCGCAGAGCACTAACGGTTAATCATATTAAAGCGCTTACACAACGCTTCAAACTACCAGCAGATGCCTTCATCGAGTAGTTGGAGATGTCCAGCTACTCCTCCTCATTCCCGCCCTCTTCATACGGGCCGAACGGTTTCGCAGGTAGTACGATATAAATGCCTTCGAAAATTGCCCCAGCGGTCTCGCCGCCCAACAGTTCAACCTGCAACTGGACACGCGCTTTTTTACCCCGCGCCAGCCTGTCCAAATCACCGCTTAGCGACCCCAAATCAGCCACGGCGTTTGGCTTTCCGCTAATGGGTTTACTGTAGCGAATATGGGCGTCAGCAAGAATAATCGTCCCGCCCAGGTGGCGTTCACGGAGCATCAGCCAGATAAGTCCCCATCCGGTCAGCGTCGCCAGGGAGAACAAGCTGCCGGCAAACACCGTGTGATGCGGATTTTGATTACCGGTTTCCGGCATCGTGGTGATAAATTTTTGCCCGGTGTACTGCTGAATGCGCACCCCCATCTTTTCACTCAATGGAATGTGCTCATACCAGGCCTGCTGAAGCTGCCCGCACCAGTCGCCGCGATGCAGGATATCATCCAGCGATGCTACCGGTTTAATCATCAGAAAATGGCGGATTGGCGTGGTTGTGGGCGTAGTAATCTCCCCCTGATTGACAAACCCGAGTTTGGCAAAGAACTCAACCGCATCTTCGCGCGCACTGCAGGTGACGCGCTTAACGCCCTCCTGGCGGGCAACAGACTCCAGGGTCATCGCCATTAATGTCCCCAGCCCTTTATCCTGTACCGAGGGATGTACAGCCATAAAACGGATAGACGCCTCGTTATCTGCATTGATATACAGGCGGCCCACTGCAACTAAATTTCCTTCTTCGTCCACCACCATTTGATGGTGCGCCAACGCATCCCAGCCATCCCGCTCCGACCCTTTCGGCTGGTGCAGCGGTTTACGCAGCATCTCCCAGCGAAACTGGTAGTAACGTTCTAATTCTTCTTCTGTTTGCGGAACTCGAAGGTGATACATAGCCGTACTCTCTCTTGTTATCCGCGGCCACGCCGGAAGCTGACTCATACCTGGAGCCAGAATGTCACGGGGCCGTCATTAACCAGCTCAACCTGCATATCGGCAGCGAAGCGTCCGGTTTGCGTGTCTATCGCCTGCTGGCGGCAGCGTTCGACAAAATATTCATAAAGCGCCTGAGCGCGATCCGGCGCAGCCCCGCCGGAAAAGCTTGGTCGCATACCACGCTCGGTATCTGCCGCCAGCGTAAACTGCGACACCACCAGCACGCTGCCGCCAGCCTGTTGTACATTCAGATTCATCTTGCCGTCAGCATCGCTGAAGATACGGTATCCCAGCACGCGCTCGCACAGACGATTCGCTTTTTGTTCGTCATCTTCTTTTTCGACACCCAATAACACCAAAAGTCCCGGGCCGATTTCACCCGTCACCTCGTCCTCCACGGTGACGCTGGCACGGGTTACGCGTTGAATTAATGCAATCATGGTTGGTCAGCTTCTTCTTGTTCTGCGGCTTGTTTGAGTTTTCGGTATTCCCCGAGAGTGACAGTTATTTCTGCGCCAAGCAAGACTATACACCAGGTCCAGTATACCCAGACAAACAGGATAGGGATCACTGCCAGTACGCCATAAATGAGCTGATATGACGGGAACATGGTGATATAAAGCGCGAAACCTTTCTTTCCGGCCTCGAACAGCAACGCTGCGACAAACGCGCCGACAAGGGCGTCACGGTTCGGTACGCGAGTTGTTGGGACAATACTGTAAAGTAACCAGAATGAGATCCACGAGAGCAGCAGCGGAAGGATGCGCAATACATTGTCGATGACCGTATTCAGATCGCTGGCCCAGCGTAAAGAAAGCAGGTAGGAGCTGATCGCCAGGCTGGCACCGGCGAGAAGCGGGCCGAGCGTGAGGATCATCCAGTATACCGCAAAAGAGTACACTTTTGGCCGTGTGCGTTTGCTGCGCCAGATAGTGTTTAAGGCGCTATCAATGGCGTACATCAACAGCAATGCCGTCACAATCAGTCCACAGGCGCCCACCGCCGTCATTTTGTTGGAGTTAGCGACAAACTGCTCAATATAGCGCTGAATCACGTCTCCGGTGGCTGGCATAAAGTTAGCAAAAATAAAATGGCGTAACTGAATGCTGACATCAGAAAACATCGGAAAAGCAGCGAAAAGGGCAAAAACGACGGCAATGAGCGGTACTAAGGAGAGTAATGAGACATAAGCGAGATTTCCCGCCAGAGTCGTCATATTATCCTCATCGATACGCTGCCATAATAGCTTGAGCCAGGCCCGAACAGGGCGCGTATGGCGTCCAGCTTTTTGGTGAACGGTTTTTAGCATAACAGCTTCGCGAAATAGTCAGGGATGGTGGCTTTATCCTTCACCAGAATGCTGGTGATCCCCAACTGGTTGGCCCCTTCTATATTATCGGCATTGTCGTCGAAAAAGACCGCATCGGCAGCAGAAAAACCTTCTTTCTGCAGGACGTGCTGATAAATACGCGCTTCCGGCTTACGCATTCCCAAATCCTGGGATAAATAAATATGGTCGGCGGCAGCGCGCACCTCCGGATATTCTTCCGGCCAGAAGTGGGTATGCAGTCGGTTAGTATTGGATAGCACCACCACGCGATGCCCCTGCTCGCGCAGTTTATGCATGATAGCAATCACTTCGGGCCGTAATCCGACAAATACCGCCTGCCAGCCGTGCGCAAATTGTTCATAACTGAGCGATAACGCCATTTCATGACAGAAAGCTTCAGCAAACGCTTCGTCCGTTATCTCACCGCGTTCATGTTGGTGAAAAGTCTCGCCCATCGTAAATTTTTGCTTCAGCGAAGCCAGCGGTACTCGACTCAGGTCGCTCCACACACCTAATACGCGGTTAAAGTCGATGTCGACAATCACATTACCTAAATCAAAGATGTAGAGCATGTCATTCTCCTTGCTAACCGGGGATGAATAACTGTAGCGGGAAAGGAGAAGTTTGACTATGTATCCCTTTATAAATCAATTAACAAAAAGACAATAGAAACGCAGACGATGTTCAATATCGCCTGCATCACAGCGCCGTTTTATTGGCTGGATAAAGCGCTGACGCGACCATCCGGCACAAGGGCGCTTGTCACGCTGAAACGGCGTCGTCCAGCGAAGGACTCACCTGAACCACTTCGATTTGCTGGGATTGAAGTAAATTCTGTAATGCCGGACCGGGATACTCGTCCGTAAACAGAGCGGTAATCTGTGACACATTGCCGATCTCAACCGCCGCAGAAGCATGGTATTTCGTATGATCGGCGGCCAGCAGAATATGTCGCGAGTGGGCCATCATGGTTTTCACTACGCTGGCTTCGTTGACATCAAACTCCAGTAACGCGCCATCGCTCTCTATCGCGCCTACGCTGGTGACGAGATAGTCCGCCCGGAACCCCGCCACAAACGCCGCCGCGGATGGCCCGATAATGCCGCTATTATGCGGGCGCAGCGTGCCGCCAGGCACCATCACTTCAAAGCGAGGGTTATTATAAAGAATGTGCGCGACGCGCAGGCTATTGGTGATAATGCGCAGATGATTATGGTTGAGCAGCGCGCGCGCCACCTGCTCAACCGTCGTTCCAATCGTGATAAATATCGTGGAGCCATCCGGAATATAGTCAGCCACGGCTTCCGCAATGGCTTTTTTCTCTTGCGTCCAGGAGACCTCTCGCTGCTCAAAGGCGGTATTGACCACACTGGACGCTCTGCCAGCGCCGCCGTGATGACGCGTAATCAGCCCCTGCTCGCTTAATTTACGAATATCGCGGCGAACCGTCTGGGTAGAGACCTCCAACAAACTGGCTAACTCATCGATATTCATATAGCCGCGCTCATCAATTAGCATTAACAGCCGATCGTGTCGCGGATTACCGGTCAGTTCGGTAAGACTCATGAGCATTCCTCTAAAAGCTTCCTACTGCTCATATTATACAAAAAGTGACAAGAAAGATCGGGTTTGCTCACAATCAGGGATACCCGCCCGGCCACCCGGGCGCGTACACTTCAGCGCGGCAACGCCGCTGGCGAATCTGACAGCCTCTTCGATGGCGTATCCGCTTGCCAGGCCAAATGCCAGTGCGCCATGAAAAACATCGCCCGCGCCAGTAGTATCCACCACCTCCACGGTAAAACCCGGTTGGTGGCGTACCGCCGCTTTTTCCAACCAGTTGCAGCCTTCGCTGCCTCGCGTGACATAGACATGTCCATTTGTGAGCATTTGTGCTTTTTTTAGCGCATCAATGGCTTCGCTCATCCCCGTCAGGCGTGCCAGCCCTGGCTCGGAGAAGGCGGCGTGGTCGCTTAACGCCACCAGCTCGCTAATATCCTGCGGCGTAATATCGCCATCAAGAACAGTCATGACGCCAGCCTGACGCGCCAGCGTAAACGCCTGTTTTGCGCCGTCATGCCAGCGCACATCCGCCAACACCACATCCCACTGCGAAAAATCGATGTCGTTAAGCCAGTCGGCGTCAGGTAATAAATCCGGGCTGGGATAATTAACGATAATCCGCTCTCCTTTGGCATCCACCATAATCGCTGACTGCGAGGACATGGCCTGCGTGTAGCGGCGGGTATAGCGGGTATTTACCCCCAGGGATTCCAGTTCCGCCAGCAGGCTGTTTCCGGTGTCGTCATCGCCCACACGGCCAATAAAGTCCACCTGCGCGCCCAATTTCGCCGCAGCCACGGCAGCGGTCGCCGCAGGCCCGCCGCCCACTTCCGTATAGCGCTTCGCCACATATTTACCCCCTTCTGTCGGTAATCCTTCCACGTAATAGATGCGATCCATCACGGTAATACCTACACAAGCAATACGAACCATGGTCATTCCTCAAGCATTTTCGATGTGATCATTTTAATTTCACGAAATGTTTAAAAAGTGACGGCTGTCAATTTTTTGACTATAAATTACAAATACGATCACAAACAGACAGAAAAAGGCTCATTAATGACAAAAAATGACACCACCGTGTTCAGGAGAACGATATGGCAGTTATAGCATTTATCGGGTTGGGACAGATGGGCTCCCCTATGGCGAGCAATCTGCTAAAGCAGGGCCATCAACTCAGCGTCTTCGATGTTAATCCCGACGCCGTACAGCGTCTGGTAGACAAAGGCGCGCAACCTGCAAGCAGCCCGGCTCAGGCAACCATCGGCGCTGAATTTGTTATCACCATGCTCCCGAACGGCGATCTGGTTCGTTCCGTTTTGTTTGGCGAGCAAGGCGTTTGTGAAACTCTTTCCCGTGAAGCGCTGGTCATTGATATGTCCACTATTCATCCGTTGCAAACCGATAAGCTGATTGCCGACATGCAGAGCAAAGGGTTCAGCATGATGGATGTGCCGGTAGGCCGGACATCCGACAACGCGATTACCGGCACATTGTTGCTGCTGGCAGGCGGTACGGCGGAGCAAGTAGAGCGTGCTACCCCTGTTCTGATGGCGATGGGTAATGAGCTGGTCAACACCGGCGGCCCGGGAATGGGTATTCGCGTAAAACTGATCAACAACTACATGAGTATTGCGCTAAATGCGCTCTCCGCCGAAGCCGCCGTGCTGTGTGAAGCGCTGGGGCTTTCCTTCGACGTGGCTTTAAAAGTGATGAGCGGCACTGCCGCAGGCAAAGGGCATTTCACCACCACCTGGCCGAATAAAGTGATGAAAGGAGATCTGTCTCCCGCCTTCATGATCGATCTGGCGCACAAAGATCTTGGCATCGCGTTGGATGTCGCCAATCAACTGCACGTACCGATGCCGCTCGGCGCCGCCTCCCGTGAAGTTTATAACCTGGCGCGGGCCGCAGGCCGCGGTCGGGAAGACTGGAGCGCCATCCTGGAACAGGTGCGCATCAGCGCCGGGCTGACCGCCAACGTAAAAAAGTAACGACTGTATAAAGGAAAATTGAATGAACAACTACACCATCAAAGACATTACGCGAGCGTCCGGCGGGTTTGCCATGCTGGCTGTCGATCAGCGCGAGGCGATGCGTTTAATGTTTGCTGCTGCTGGTGCGAAAACACCCGTTGCCGATAGCGTGCTGACGGATTTCAAAGTGAATGCGGCGAAAATTCTTTCCCCGTATGCCTCTGCCGTTCTGCTGGATCAGCAGTTCTGTTATCACCAGGCCGTAGAACAAAACGCGGTCGCTAAAAGCTGCGCCATGATCGTCGCGGCGGATGATTTCATCCCGGGCAACGGTATTCCCGTTGATAACGTGGTCATTGATAAAAAAATTAATGCGCAGGCGGTAAAACGGGATGGCGCGAAAGCCTTAAAACTGTTGGTGCTGTGGCGCAGCGATGAAGACGCGCAGCAGCGTCTGGGCGAGATCGTCGATGAAATGATGGCGAAACGTCGTTAATACGAGGATGAAAGAATGAAATGGTTTAACACGTTGAGCCACAACCACTGGCTGGAGCAGGAAACCGACCGCATCTTTAATTTCGGTAAAAACGCCGTGGTGCCGACAGGCTTCGGCTGGCTGGGAAATAAAGGGCAAATTAAAGAAGAGATGGGCACCCATCTTTGGATCACGGCGCGTATGTTGCACGTTTATTCCGTGGCGGCGTCGATGGGCCGACCGGGCGCTTATGATCTGGTCGATCATGGCATCAAAGCCATGAACGGCGCGCTGCGCGATAAAAAATACGGCGGCTGGTATGCCTGCGTTAACGATCAGGGCGTGGTGGATGCCTCTAAACAGGGCTATCAACACTTCTTCGCCTTGCTGGGCGCGGCCAGCGCCGTCACGACCGGGCATCCTGAAGCCAGGAAATTGCTGGATTACACCATAGAAGTGATTGAGAAATACTTCTGGAGTGAAGAAGAGCAGATGTGCCTGGAGTCCTGGGACGAAGCCTTCAGCCAGACGGAAGATTACCGTGGCGGTAACGCCAATATGCACGCCGTCGAAGCGTTCCTGATTGTTTATGACGTTACCCATGACAAAAAATGGCTGGATCGCGCGCTGCGTATCGCGTCGGTAATTATTCATGATGTGGCGCGCAACGGTGATTACCGCGTCAATGAGCACTTCGATTCACAGTGGAACCCTATCCGCGACTACAACAAAGATAATCCTGCCCACCGTTTCCGCGCCTACGGCGGTACGCCAGGTCACTGGATTGAATGGGGCCGTCTGATGCTCCATCTCCATGCTGCGCTGGAGGCCCGCTTCGAAACGCCACCCGCCTGGCTGCTGGAAGACGCGAAAGGTCTGTTCCATGCCACTATCCGCGACGCCTGGGCGCCAGATGGCGCAGACGGTTTTGTCTACTCAGTCGACTGGGACGGTAAACCTATCGTACGTGAACGCGTGCGCTGGCCGATTGTGGAAGCGATGGGTACGGCCTACGCCCTCCACACCCTGACGGGCGATAGCCAGTATGAAGAGTGGTATCAGAAATGGTGGGACTACTGCATTAAGTACCTGATGGACTATGAAAATGGTTCCTGGTGGCAAGAGCTGGACGCCGATAACAAAGTGACCACCAAAGTGTGGGACGGCAAGCAAGATATTTACCATCTGCTGCACTGTCTGGTCATTCCTCGTCTGCCACTGGCGCCGGGCCTGGCTCCGGCGGTCGCGGCGGGTCTCCTGGATATCAACGCGAAATAGGTCATGAGGATGGCAGCCATGCATAGCGGTGGAAAAACTATTCAGCTTAATGCGGGCCATTACCAGGCGAAAATCGTCACGGTTGGCGCAGGTCTGGCGGAACTGACTCATCATGGACGTCATGTGGTCATCCCGCATAAACCGGAAGAAATACCCATGGCGCATCTGGGGAAAGTATTGATTCTCTGGCCAAATCGCGTGACAAATGGCTGCTACTCCTATAACGGCAAAGTTTTCCAGCTTGCCGTTAACGACCCGGTTTCGCAGACCGCCATTCACGGTCTGTTAGCCTGGCGAGACTGGCAGATTAATTATCAGTCGACGACGGAAGCGTCGCTAACGATTTTTCTGCCGCCCTCTTACGGCTATCCCTTTGCGTTGATATCGGAAGTGATTTATCGGTTAGATGCCGCCAGTGGGCTGCACGTATTGATTCGTACGCAAAACATTGGCGATGAATAAGCCCCTTATGGCGCGGGCGCACATCCTTATTTGACTTGTAACCTGCAAAGCATCGATAGCTGTGTATTAACACTGCCGGCAAGCGAAGAATTGCCCGCAGGCAGAGATTTTTCCGCATCATGCCTGCTCGGCGAAACGCGCCTTGATCATGCGGTTAAGACCGCGACTACCCCGGCTGAGTGGGAGGTCAGACTTACCAGCCCAACGCAGAACATGTCCACATTTTTACGCAGCACCCAGCCCTGGTTGCAGATCTATACCGGCGAAAAACTCAGCCGAAAAGGTCTCGCGGTAGAGCCTATGAGCTGCCCGCCCGATGCATTTAATTCCGGGATCGCACTGATTCATCTTGCCCCAAAAGCGATCCATCAACTGCATTTTTCCATCGGCTGCGACTAGCCCAAATGGATTACCGAATTACCCTACATTCACGGAGATTACAATGAATTCTCTACCACAACGGTCAACCGATTTTGAACTGACAACATCACAGGATGGTTTTGCGCTTAGCTGGCAACAGCGCCTGATTTTACGCCACAGCACCGAAAATCCCTGTCTGTGGATTGGCGCGGGCGTTGCCGACATTGACATGTTTCGCGGCAACTTCAGCATCAAAGACAAACTTAACGAAAAGATTGCATTAACGGAGGCCACCGTCAGCGAGCTACCCGACGGCTGGCTGGTACAATTCAGCCGTGGCGCAACAATTAGCGCCACCCTTCGCATCTCCGCCGATGAGGCGGGACGCCTGAAGCTGGATCTGCAAAACGACGACCTGCACCATAACCGTATCTGGTTACGCCTCGCAGCTAATCCAGACGACCATATCTACGGCTGCGGCGAACAGTTCTCTTATTTCGATTTGCGCGGCAAGCCGTTCCCGCTGTGGACCAGCGAACAGGGCGTTGGCCGTAATAAAACCAGCTATGTCACCTGGCAGGCAGACTGTAAAGAGAACGCCGGCGGCGACTATTACTGGACCTTCTTCCCGCAACCGACCTTTGTCAGCACGCAGAAGTATTACTGCCACGTCGATAATAGCTGCTATATGAATTTCGACTTCAGCGCGCCGGAGTATCACGAACTGGCGCTGT
The DNA here is from genome assembly GCF_050574145.1 of Salmonella sp. GDC200615. Taxonomy (NCBI): domain Bacteria; kingdom Pseudomonadati; phylum Pseudomonadota; class Gammaproteobacteria; order Enterobacterales; family Enterobacteriaceae; genus Salmonella; species Salmonella sp. GDC200615. The sequence goes on from NZ_CP192247.1 coordinate 4,570,651, forward strand.
GGGAAGATAAAACTACGCTACGTTTTGAGTGTGCCGACACCTACATCGCCCTGCTGGAAAAACTGACTGCGCTGTTAGGTCGCCAGCCGGAGCTGCCGGACTGGGTTTACGACGGCGTCACGCTAGGCATTCAGGGCGGTACGGAAGTTTGCCAGCAAAAACTGGATACCATGCGCAACGCAGGCGTAAAAGTGAACGGTATTTGGGCGCAGGACTGGTCCGGCATTCGCATGACCTCCTTTGGCAAACGCGTGATGTGGAACTGGAAGTGGAATAGCGACAACTATCCACAGCTGGATAGCCGTATCAAACAGTGGAAAGAAGAAGGCGTCCAGTTCCTCTCTTATATCAACCCATACGTCGCCAGTGATAAAGACCTCTGCGCCGAGGCGGCGAAACACGGCTACCTGGCGAAAGACGCCACGGGCGGCGACTATCTGGTCGAGTTTGGCGAATTCTATGGCGGCGTGGTCGATCTGACCAATCCTGAAGCTTACGACTGGTTCAAAGACGTCATCAAAAAGAACATGATCGCGCTCGGCTGCAGCGGCTGGATGGCGGATTTCGGCGAATACCTGCCAACCGACACTTACCTGCACAACGGCGTCAGTGCCGAAATTATGCATAACGCGTGGCCCGCACTGTGGGCGAAATGTAACTACGAAGCGCTACAGGAGACCGGCAAGCTCGGCGAGATCCTGTTCTTTATGCGTGCGGGCTACACCGGCAGTCAGAAGTACTCCACCATGATGTGGGCAGGCGATCAAAACGTTGACTGGAGCCTTGATGATGGACTGGCCTCGGTCGTTCCTGCCGCACTGTCGCTGGCAATGACCGGTCACGGTCTGCACCACAGCGATATCGGCGGTTACACCACGTTGTTTGACATGAAACGCAGCAAAGAGCTGTTGCTGCGCTGGTGTGATTTCAGCGCCTTCACCCCAATGATGCGCACCCATGAAGGCAACCGCCCTGGCGATAACTGGCAGTTTGATGGCGATGAGGAAACCATTGCCCACTTTGCCCGTATGACCACCGTCTTTACCACGCTGAAACCGTATCTCAAGCAGGCGGTGGCGCAAAACGCGGATACCGGTCTGCCGGTCATGCGTCCGCTATTCCTGCACTACGAGAACGATGCCGCAACCTACACCCTGAAATATCAATATCTGCTCGGTCAGGATCTGCTGGTCGCGCCGGTTCACGAGCAGGGGCGTTGCGACTGGACGCTGTACCTGCCGGAAGATCACTGGGTGAATATCTGGACCGGTGAAGTTCACCACGGCGGTGAAATTACCGTGGATGCGCCCATTGGCAAACCGCCGGTCTTCTATCGCGCGAAGAGCGAGTGGGCTTCACTTTTTGCTTCTTTACGGAATATCTAATACGGCTCGCCCGCAGGGAAACCTGCGGGCAGATGGAGAAGAATAATGAGTCAAACATCATCGAATCCGGCAACCCTACGCTTGCCGTTTAAAGAAAAACTTGCCTATGGACTGGGGGATTTAGGTTCCAATATCCTGTTAGATATCGGGACCCTCTATTTACTCAAGTTTTATACCGATGTCCTTGGTTTACCGGGAACTTATGGCGGTATCATTTTCCTGATCGCCAAATTTTTTACCGCATTTACCGATATGGGTACCGGCATTATGCTCGACTCGCGGCGTAAAATTGGTCCGAAGGGCAAATTCCGCCCGTTCGTGCTTTACGCGGCATTTCCGGTAACGCTACTGGCGATTGCTAACTTTGTCGGCACACCGTTTGAGGTGACGGGAAAAACCGTCGTCGCAACGATGCTGTTTATGCTGTACGGGCTGGTTTTCAGCATGATGAACTGCTCGTATGGCGCGATGGTACCCGCGATTACCAAGAACCCGGATGAACGCGCCTCGCTTGCCGCCTGGCGTCAGGGCGGCGCCACTCTCGGCCTGCTGCTGTGTACCGTTGGCTTTGTGCCGGTCATGAACCTGATCGAAGGCAATGCCCAACTCAGCTATATTTTCGCCGCCACGCTATTTTCATTGTTTGGCCTGCTATTTATGTGGCTGTGCTACGCCGGCGTTAAAGAGCGCTACGTCGAAGTGAAACCTGTCGATAGCGCGCAAAAGCCTGGATTATTGCAGTCGTTCCGCGCCATCGCCGGTAACCGTCCGCTGTTTATTCTGTGTATCGCCAACCTTTGTACTCTTGGCGCCTTCAACGTCAAACTGGCGATTCAGGTTTATTACACCCAGTACGTTCTTAACGACCCGATCCTCCTCTCCTGGATGGGCTTCTTTAGCATGGGCTGTATTTTTATCGGCGTTTTTTTGATGCCCGGCGCTGTAAGGCGTTTTGGCAAGAAGAAAGTCTATATCGGCGGGCTGTTAATATGGGTGGCAGGCGATCTGCTCAACTACTTCTTTGGCGGCGGCTCGGTCAGTTTTGTCGCCTTCTCCTGCCTGGCGTTCTTCGGTTCCGCCTTCGTCAACAGCCTGAACTGGGCGCTGGTTTCCGACACGGTGGAGTACGGTGAATGGCGCACCGGCGTCCGCTCGGAAGGGACGGTTTACACCGGCTTCACGTTCTTCCGTAAGGTCTCCCATCTCCCAGGCGCTGGCAGGGTTCTTCCCCGGCTGGATGCTAACGCAAATCGGTTATATCCCGAATGTGGTGCAATCGGCAGGCACCGTCGAAGGCCTACGCCAGTTGATCTTTATTTATCCTTGCGTGCTGGCGGTCATCACCATTATTGCGATGGGCTGTTTCTACAACCTCAACGAGAAGATGTACGTGCGAATTGTGGAAGAGATTGAGGCCCGGAAACATACGGTTTAACAACAATAAAATATAACGCCCTGCGGGGCGTTTTGAGAGGCGATTATGTCTAATCATGATCCGCTAACGCTAAAGTTGAGCCTGCGGGAAAAATGCGCCTATGGCGTGGGCGATTTCGGCTCAAATCTGATGCTGTGTATCGGTACGCTGTATCTACTGAAGTTTTATACCGATGAACTCGGGATGCCTGCATATTACGGTGGAATTATCTTTCTGGTGGCGAAATTCTTCACCGCTTTTACCGATATGCTCACCGGCGTATTGCTGGACTCACGCCGTAATATTGGCACAAAAGGAAAGTTTCGGCCTTTTATTCTGTATGCGTCATTTCCAGTCGCTCTGGTTGCTACTGCGCAATTCTTTGCCACTCACTTTACTTTACCCGTTAAAACAGCCTTCGCGACGGTGCTGTTTATGTTGTTCGGTCTGTTCTACAGCCTGATGAACTGCTCATACGGCGCGATGGTACCCGCTATTACCAAAAATCCGCATGAGCGGGCCCAGCTCGCCGCATGGCGACAAGGCGGCGCTACCATTGGCCTTCTTCTTTGTACCGTAGGTTTTATGCCCATTCAGGCGCTGTTTACCCGTTCCCCTTCGCTGGGTTATCTGATTGCAGCAGTCATTTTTTCGGTCTGCGGGCTGTTCAGCATGTGGTGGTGCTTTAGCGGGGTGAAAGAACGGTATATCGAAACCGTACCTGACACGCATAAACCCAGCATATTGAAGTCCTTCTGCGCGATTTTTCGTAATCCGCCGCTGCTGGTGCTCTGCGTTGCCAATTTGTGCACGCTGGCCGCCTTTAATATCAAGCTGGCCATTCAGGTTTATTACACTCAGTACGTGCTGAACGATATTCATTTGTTGTCATGGATGGTTTTTTTCAGCATGGGCTGTATCCTGATTGGTGTTTTATTAGTACCTGCTGCGGTAAAACGCTTCGGGAAAAAACAGGTTTATCTTGGTGGTCTGATATTGTGGGCCGTTGGCGATATCCTGAATTTTATCTGGGGTGGAACGTCATTCCTGTTTGTTATTTTCTCTTGTATCGCCTTCTTCGGTACCGCTTTCGTCAACAGCCTGAACTGGGCACTGGTTCCGGATACGGTTGACTACGGTGAATGGAAAACGGGTATTCGCGCTGAAGGCTCGGTGTATACGGGTTATACCTTTTCCCGCAAAATTTCCGCTGCGCTTGCTGGCTTTTTGCCAGGTATTATGCTGACGCAAATCGGTTATATCCCCAACATAGCTCAAAGTGACACCACGTTGCTTGGTTTGCGTCAGCTCATTTTTTTATGGCCTTGCGGTCTTGCCATTATCGCAGCACTAACGATGGGCTTTTTTTATAAGCTCAATGAACAACGTTTCGCTTTTATTATCGAGGAAATTGCCCAACGAAAGAAAACAGGTAATCAAATTGTCGCGACTAATAATAAACAAAGTATTTCTACTGTAAATAATTAAACGACGCTTGCCGCTTTATCCATCCCGATGGATGGCGGCTTCCCTATATTTGAAAAATGGATTTATTATGAAATCTCTGAATACTCTAGTGATATTAACTTCAGTAATATCCACCTCTGTTTTTGCTGGCGCTTATGTAGAAAACCGTGAGGCCTATAACCTGGCGTCTGACCAAATGGAGTTTATGCTGCGCGTCGGCTATAACTCCGATATGGGGGCCGGAATTATGTTGACCAATACCTATACGCTACAGCGTGATGATGAATTAAAGCACGGTTATAATGAGATTGAGGGCTGGTATCCATTATTTAAACCTACAGATAAATTAACCATCCAGCCTGGGGGGTTAATAAACGACAAAAGCATTGGTTCCGGCGGCGCCGTCTATCTGGATGTTAACTATAAATTTACCCCGTGGTTTAATCTTACGGTACGTAACCGATATAATCACAATAATTATAGTTCAACCGATTTGAATGGCGAACTGGATAATAATGACAGCTATGAAATCGGTAACTATTGGAATTTTATCATTACCGATAAATTTTCTTATACCTTTGAACCACACTATTTTTATAACGTTAATGATTTTAATAGTAGTAATGGTACGAAGCATCATTGGGAAATCACTAATACCTTCCGTTATCGTATCAATGAACACTGGTTGCCCTACTTTGAATTACGCTGGTTAGATCGTAACGTGGGTCCCTACCATAGAGAGCAAAACCAGATTCGTATCGGGGCGAAGTATTTCTTCTGATATTATCGCCTCTATTTTTCGAATCTGCATCACAGCGGGTAGTTGTTCTGCCCGCTCATTCATCCTGAATCAGACTCCCGATATCCCGTCTCTAAGCGCCATGATAATATTCGCAAAACGTTTTACCATATTCATGCTTATAGAGAAGGGAAACAAATGAATAAGCGATTTAATATTGATTGGGACAATGAATTAACCCAGGAACAGCTCATTAATTTGATTTTAACCGATGAAGATCTGCCAAAGCTTCGCTCACTGACCATTGGTAACTGGGGTGATTGTTGGGAAGACGAAACCTGCCAGCCTATTATTGATATGATTGTGGAGAACGCCTCCCGCTTTACTCACCTGGAATCACTGTTTATCGGTGATATGGAGAGCGAAGACTGCGAGATCTCCTGGATTAAACAAGGTGACTATTCCAGGCTCTATGCGGCGTTACCCAATCTGAAAGAACTGATTATTAAAGGCGCGTCGGATCTGCGACTGGGCGCTATACATCATGAGAAACTGGAGCACCTGGAAATCATTTCCGGCGGCATCCCTTCTAACGTACTTGCCGAACTACAAAATGCGCAGCTCCCTGCATTAAAAACGCTGAAGCTCTTCCTGGGCGTAGAGGAATACGGTTTTGACGGTTCGCTGGATGACGTGATGGCACTGGCATCGAAAGACCTTTTCCCTCAGCTCACCCATCTGGGGTTGATGAACAGCGAAGAGCAGGATGATATCGCCCGCCGGGTGCTGGAAAGTAATATCCTGCCGCAGCTTAACGTGCTGGAACTCTCATGCGGTACCTTAACGGACAACGGCGCAGAGGCGCTGCTGGAGCATAAAGACCGAATTGCGCATCTGGAAACACTCGATCTCCACCACCACTATTTGACGCCGGAGATGCAGGAAAAGCTAAAAGCCACACTGCCGATAAACCTGAATCTTTCAGAAGCTCTGGAGCCTGATGATTACGATGGCGATATTTATATGAATGCGATGTACACCGAGTGATTGTGTAGGGGAATGTGCACATTCCCCTACACAACGATAAAGGGATTTATTGTGATTACGCTCATTGGCCCCCGTCAGAGCAAGCGCACGCATTATTTTATGCAGGCTGCCGCCGTACTTGGGGAACCCGTCACGGCGCTGACTCATCCGCAAGCGCTGGACGCTTCGCTGACCTCTGGCATCGTTAAAATCGACCCGCCAGTACACAGTGAAACAGACATCCGCAAAATAAACGCGATCGGTCTGGACTATATCCATTTTTTGCAGAACATGGCGGCGCGTCCTGGCGTCACCTGGCTTAACCATCCGGCGGGCCTCATTCACCTGTTGGATAAAAAACTCTGCAAGCGGCGCTTACTGTAACACGGCATCCCCACGCCGCCGTTGGTAGCGGAAGACGTAAAAAGTTTTGTACAGCTCACCGCCATCATGGAGGAAAAAAGGGTCGCCAGCGTGTTCATTAAGCCCTCGCTGGGTTCTGGCGCGGCGGGCGTTATCGCTTTGCGCCGCCACCCTGATGGCATAAAGCAGGTGCTTTACAGCGCGATTGCCATATCAGGACAACAGCTATTTAACAGCAAAAAAATCCAACAGTATCGTCAGAAAGAAGATATCCAGCTCATTATTGATGGCGTTCTTCAGCAGGAAAACCTCGTCGAACAGTGGCTGCCCAAAGCCAACGTAAAGCATAAAACCTATGATTTACGCATCGTCTGCCTGGATGGCGAAATTATCTGGCGAGTGGTCAGAACCTCCTCGCAGCCCATTACTAACTTACATCTGCAAAACCAGGCTTACTGCTTCGAAAGTCTGGAGTTATCTGCCGCAAAAGTGACTGAGATCGATACGCTCTGTCAAAATGCCATGCGGCTTTTCCCTGGCATTCGCTTAGCGGGTATTGATGTTTTACTTACTACCAGCCTGACGCCGTATGTTATTGAAATTAATGGCCAGGGTGATTTGATTTATCAGGATGCGCAGCAGAATAATCTAATTTATCAGGCGCAAATCCGGGCCATGAGGAAGCAAAATGTATAATTCAATGGATGAAGTCCCCGTCTCGCTGCACGCGTCGATTGACACAGGCGATGGCGAATTCGATATGAATACGCTAATTAGTAATAACGCTCATATTCTTTTTATTGTGCTGGACTCGTTACGCTACGATATTGCGCTTCAGGAACAAACCGCCGGAAATACGCCCAACCTTAATCATTATGGACAATGGACGAAATGCGAGGCGGCCGGTAATTTTACCTGGCCTTCGCATCACGCCATGTTTTCAGGTTTTATGCCAAAACCTATTGATGATACCGTTAATCAGACCATGCTGTTTTTCCCAAAAGATATCGGACTTGGTCGTAAAGGGCCGAAAAATGCATTTGCCTTTGATGACGCAACATGGATAAAAAGTCTGGAAAATAAAGGCTACCAGACCATCTGTATTGGCGGCGTCTCTTTCTTTAATAACCGCTCCGGCATGGGAAAAGTGTTCCCGTCGATGTTTAAAGAGAGTTACTGGCATCCACGATTTGCCTGTACGGTTAAAGAAAGTATGGATAACCAGATCCATTATATCCAGAAAATCATGGCCGAGCGTGCTGGCAGCCAACCGGTCATGATGTATATCAATATCGACACGATTCATTACCCTAACCATTTTTACGTTGAGGGCGCGGCCCCTGGCGATACCGTTGAGACCCATGCCGCCGCGCTACGCTATATCGACGCCCGCATCGACGGATTACTAAACATTTTCCGCCAAACCGGCGGCGAAACGTTCGTTATTGTCTGCTCCGATCACGGTACCTGCTATGGCGAAGACGGGAAATATTTCCATAGTTTTAATCATCCGATCGTTAATACCGTTCCCTATATGCATTTCTTGCTGAGCTGTAATCATTAATATGAATAACAATGATATTTATCGTCAGTATATGTACAGTTATCCGCATAAGACGGCTTATCGGGAGGTGGAGAACGTCAGCTTTAGCGAAGTAAAACCGCGGATTTACGAGCACGACACACATCTGTATGTTCATATGCCCTTTTGTCAAAGTCGCTGCGGGTTCTGTAATTTATTTACCTGCACTGGCGCAGATAATACGTTCATTGATAGCTATATCGACGCGATTATTACCCAGGGCCGACAAATGGCGCTGGCGCCCGCCCACTGGGCAAGCTTTACCGTAGGCGGCGGCACACCTCTGCTATTAAATATTGCGCAATTAGAGAAGTTATTTTTTTCCGTCTTTGATGTGCTCAATGTTGACTGGAATATTTATAAAACGATTGAAACTTCCCCTACGGATACCACGGCAGAAAAAGTAGCGCTATTAAACGCCTTTTCCGTTAATCGCGTCAGTATTGGCGTACAAAGTTTTCATGATAGCGAGTTACATACGCTGCACCGCCGCCACAATGCCGCCAGCGCGCACCAGGCGCTGGAATGGCTAAAGGCGGGTCATTTTCCATCACTCAATATTGATATTATTTATGGCATTCCCGGCCAGACTCACGCAAGCCTGACGGAATCGTTACATCAGGCGCTCGTTTATCAACCGGAAGAGCTGTTCCTTTATCCGCTTTATAATATGCCTCGCCAGGAAAATATGCATAGCTACTACGTTTTAGCCCGCGATCTTTTACGCAACGCGGGCTACACCCAAACGTCCATGCGCCGTTTCGTCCTTAATCCAGCGCCATCCGCCGCGGCGGAAAGCTGCGGATTTGAAAACTCACTGGCGCTCGGCGCGGGCGGCAGAAGTTATCTTGGCAATCTGCATTACTGTTCACCGTGGTCGTCGAACCTGCAAACATCACGAAAAATCATTCAGGCGTTTATCGACAGCCCGGATAAAACCGTCATTAATCACGGTTATCTGCTTCCCCCTGATGAAATGAAACGCCGCTTTATCATTAAAAATCTATTTTTCTGGCAGGGACTTTCTCTTAGCGATTATCAGCAATATTTTGCCAGCGATGCGCTAAGGGATTTCCCCGACCTTGAACTCTTCATACGGCAGGGTTACTGCTATCAGAATGGCAGTCGCCTCCGGCTAACGGAGACCGGTATGGCATTATCCGATTGCCTTGCTCCTGTGTTCGTTTCGCCTGAGGTGATGCTACGGGAGAATCGGCAGAGATGAGCGCCCCCGCCCTGCGCGATATTCACACGCTGTTTTATCGCGGCTATCTTAAATCGTGTAATTATCATTGCGGCTATTGCCCGTTCCATAAACACGCCCGCAACGATAAAAAACGCGACGAAGCCGCGCTATGGCGCATGGTTGACCATTTGCCTCTTTTAGGTACGCCGTTGAATGTGATGATTACGCCTTATGGCGAGGCGCTACGCTTGCGTTATTACATGGCGGCGTTGGCAGAAATTAGCCGCTATCCTCATGTTCAGGCGGTCGGCATACAAACTAACGCCTCTTTTTCGTTAATGTCATTGCTGGAATCATTTCGTGCCGGCGGCGGAGATATCTCAAAGCTTCGGTTATGGTGTTCTTTTCATCCCTCACAAATTACCGCTGAGCGCTTTCTCCAGCAGTGTTTAGCGCTCTCTGCCGCCGGAATAACCTGGTGCGCGGGGGCTGTCGCCAGTATGAAAGATATCGCCCAGTTTCGTTGGCTACGCCAGCAGTTGCCTGACCAGAATTATTTTTGGTTTAACGCCAACGAGTGTGCCAATACCCGGCATACCGTTGAGGAAACCATCGCCTTCAGCGAACTCGATCCGCTGTATGTGGTTGAAACGCAGCAGTGGCCAGCGCAGCTGGATATCTGTACCGCAGGAAGAAAAAGTATTTTTATGAATGCAGAAGGCGATCTTTTTGCTTGTCATATCAGCAAAATTAAAATGGGTAATTTATATCAGCAACGGCTTAATTCTCCCGCCTGCCAGGCAAAACAATGCCACTGTTTTCTCGCTTATCAGCACCGTCTCGATATTCCATTGCTGAATCACCTGGATACCTCACGCTGTTTTAGGATCGGGCGCTCATGCGATATCGTTTAATCGCTTTTGATCTTGATGGAACGCTGCTAAACCGTAATAAACAAATTCTGCCAGAGTCGCTAACCGCCATCCGTCAGATGCAAGACATGGGCTGCCGAATAATGCTTGTCACCGGCCGCTCTCATCGTGAAGCCTATGCGTATTATCAAACGCTGGCGCTCACCGAACCGATGATCTGTTGTAACGGAAGTTATATTTATCAACCGGCTCAACAGCAGATCCTTCATCCACTGCCGCTGACGCACTTACAAACGGAAAAAATACTGGCGCGGGTATATCCGCTTAAACCGACAATTCGTGCTGATGATAAAATAATCTTTCAGGCTGATGAGCTAAGCAGTAGGGAGAATATTTGGCAAATCAGCGTCGTTCATCGGCACATAAAACAACTACAAAATATTGCTGAGTTTATACAGCATGAATTACAGCTAAGCTGTACCTGGTCCTGGCATCATCAACTGGATATTCTCCAGAAGGGGTGTAGCAAAGGGCAAAGCCTCGCCAGATATGCACAGCAACAGCATATCGCAATGCGCGAAGTGATGGCGTTTGGCGATAATGATAACGATGCGGAAATGCTACGTTTAGCCGGATTGGGCGTAGCGATGGGGAATGCCAGCGCCCGGGCAAAGGTTTATGCGGACAGCGTCATTGGTCGGCATAATACGCCAGCGATTGCTGATTTTTTGGCAACCTTATCCCTTTCTCAACGTGAATAAAAAAACCCCGCCGAGCTTTCATTTCGGCAGGGTTTTTATCCGTAAGAACGTTAATTACTCTTCTTTCTGACCACGGTTCGCACGGCGGCGATCGTTTTCCGTCAGGTGACGTTTACGGATACGGATAGAGGTCGGGGTGACTTCTACCAGTTCGTCGTCATCAATGAACTCCAGCGCTTGCTCAAGGCTCATTTTAATTGGCGGAACCAGAATCACCGCTTCATCCGTACCAGACGCACGCATGTTGGTCAGCTTCTTACCGGTCAGGCAGTTTACCGTCAGGTCGTTGGAGCGACTGTGAATACCAATAATCTGGCCTTCATAAACTTCCGCGCCGTGACCCAGGAACAGCTTACCGCGATCCTGCAAACCGAACAGCGCAAACGCCACCGCTTTACCCTGACCGTTAGAGATCAGTACGCCGTTCTGACGCTGACCCACTTCACCCGGACGAATATCGTCGTAATGGCTGAAGGTGGAGTACAGCAGACCCGTACCGGAAGTCATGGTCATGAATTCTGAACGGAAACCAATCAGCCCACGGCTTGGGATCACGTAGTCGAGACGTACGCGGCCTTTACCGTCCGGATTCATGTTTTTCAGGTCGCCTTTACGCTCGCCCAGCGCCTGCATGACAGACCCCTGGTGCTGCTCTTCGACGTCCAGCGTCACGTTTTCGTACGGCTCTTGTTTACGACCGTCGATTTCACGGAAGATAACTTTCGGACGGGAAACCGCCAGTTCGAAACCTTCACGACGCATATTTTCAATCAGCACGGACAGGTGCAGTTCGCCACGACCGGATACACGGAACGCATCCGCATCTTCGGTTTCTTCAACGCGCAGCGCCACGTTATGCACCAGCTCTTTGTTCAGACGGTCAAGAATCTGACGAGAAGTCACAAACTTACCTTCTTTACCGCAGAACGGCGAGGTGTTAACGCAGAAGAACATAGACACGGTCGGCTCATCAACGGACAACGCCGGCAGCGCTTCAACGTTCTGCGGGTCGCAGATGGTGTCGGAAATGTTCAGCTCGCCCAGACCGGTGATCGCAATGATATCGCCCGCTTCGGCGATATCGCTGTCGATACGCTCCAGACCCAGATGCGTCAGCACTTTACCTACTTTCGCGTTACGGGTTTTCCCTTCACTATCGATGATAGTGACCTGCTGGTTCGGCTTCACTTTGCCGCGTTTGATACGGCCAATGCCGATAACGCCAACATAGTTGTTGTAGTCCAGCTGGGAGATCTGCATCTGCAACGGACCATCGAGGTCAACGTCCGGCGCCGGAACATGATCAACGATCGCCTGATACAGCGGGGTCATGTCTTCCGCCATATCTTCGTGGTCCAGACCCGCGATACCGTTCAGCGCCGAAGCGTAGATGATCGGGAAGTCCAGCTGTTCGTCGGTCGCGTCGAGGTTAACAAACAGGTCGAATACCTGGTCAACAACCCAGTCAGGGCGCGCGCCAGGACGGTCAACCTTGTTGATAACCACAATAGGTTTCAGGCCATGAGCAAAGGCTTTTTTGGTCACGAAGCGCGTTTGCGGCATCGGGCCGTCAAATGCGTCAACCACCAGCAGCACAGAGTCAACCATGGACATGACGCGCTCTACTTCACCACCGAAGTCAGCGTGCCCGGGAGTATCAACGATGTTGATACGGTAATCATTCCATTTAATAGCGGTGTTTTTAGCGAGGATAGTAATACCACGCTCTTTCTCCAAATCGTTGGAGTCCATCACTCGCTCTTGAGTTTCGGCACGCGCGTCGAACGTACCGGATTGCTGGAGCAGCTTATCAACCAGGGTAGTTTTACCATGGTCAACGTGCGCGATGATGGCGATGTTACGCAAATTTTCGATCACAACTTTGCCTCAGGCATTAGAAATAGCGCGTTATTGTACACGGATTAATCGCACTACAAAACAGGATCACAAACATCCTCCGCAAACAAGTATTGCAGAGTCTCTTTGTGATCGCTTTCACGGAGCGTTAAAAGGGTGGCTTGCGTTCTATTGCACCAATGTGGTGCTCAATGTTCACATTAAAGCACTATTTTGGTGCAACATAGTCACCGTGGTGCAGCCCTTTTGCACGATGGTACGCATGATAACGCCTTTTGGGGGCAATGTGAAAGTTGGCACAGATTTCGCTTTATATTTTTACGGCGACACGGCCAGCAGAATTGAAGATCTCGTTACCACGACGACCGACCATGACCAATCCGGGAGAGTACAAGTATGTCCGCTGAACACGTTTTGACGATGCTGAACGAGCACGAAGTGAAGTTTGTCGATCTGCGCTTCACCGATACCAAAGGCAAAGAACAGCACGTCACGATTCCTGCTCATCAGGTAAATGCCGAATTCTTTGAAGAAGGCAAAATGTTTGACGGCTCCTCTATCGGCGGCTGGAAAGGCATTAACGAATCTGACATGGTGCTGATGCCAGACGCATCCACCGCAGTGATTGACCCGTTCTTCGCGGACTCTACCCTGATTATCCGTTGCGACATCCTGGAGCCTGGCACTCTGCAAGGTTATGACCGTGACCCACGTTCCATCGCAAAACGTGCGGAAGACTACCTGCGCGCGACCGGTATCGCCGATACCGTCCTGTTTGGGCCGGAACCTGAATTCTTCCTGTTCGATGACATCCGCTTCGGCGCATCTATCTCCGGCTCACATGTGGCGATTGACGATATTGAAGGCGCCTGGAACTCCTCTACCAAATATGAAGGCGGCAACAAAGGCCATCGTCCGGGCGTGAAAGGCGGTTATTTCCCGGTTCCGCCAGTTGACTCCGCGCAGGATATCCGTTCTGAAATGTGTCTGGTCATGGAGCAGATGGGCCTGGTCGTTGAAGCGCACCACCACGAAGTAGCGACCGCAGGTCAGAACGAAGTGGCGACCCGCTTTAACACCATGACCAAAAAAGCCGACGAAATTCAGATTTACAAATATGTCGTACATAACGTGGCTCACCGCTTCGGTAAGACCGCGACCTTTATGCCAAAACCGATGTTCGGCGATAACGGTTCTGGTATGCACTGCCACATGTCGCTGGCGAAGAACGGCACCAACCTGTTCTCTGGCGACAAATATGCCGGTCTGTCTGAGCAGGCGCTGTACTACATCGGCGGCGTCATCAAACACGCCAAAGCCATCAACGCCCTGGCGAACCCGACCACCAACTCCTACAAGCGTCTGGTCCCGGGTTACGAAGCGCCGGTGATGCTGGCCTACTCCGCCCGTAACCGTTCCGCCTCCATCCGTATTCCGGTGGTGGCGTCTCCGAAAGCGCGCCGTATCGAAGTGCGTTTCCCGGACCCGGCGGCTAACCCGTATCTGTGCTTTGCCGCCCTGCTGATGGCCGGTCTGGACGGGATTAAGAATAAGATTCACCCGGGCGAAGCCATGGACAAAAACCTGTATGATCTGCCGCCGGAAGAAGCGAAAGAGATCCCACAGGTAGCGGGTTCTCTGGAAGAAGCGCTGAACGCGCTGGATCTGGACCGCGAGTTCCTGAAAGCAGGCGGCGTGTTCACGGATGAAGCGATCGATGCGTATATTGCGCTGCGTCGCGAAGAAGATGACCGCGTGCGTATGACCCCGCACCCGGTAGAGTTTGAGCTGTACTACAGCGTTTAATCGTATATTAAAAATCCGACGAATTTCGCGTTGCTGCAAGGCGGCAACTGAGCACATCCCCAGGAGCATAGATAGCGATGTGACCGGGGTAAGCGAAGGCAGCCAACGCAGCAGCAGCGTGAAAGGCGTCAGGAGTTTTTGAGTTGCCGTGGAAACTTTCAGCCCATCCCAGGATGGGCTTTTTTCTCCACCAACAATCTGATCTCACGCGCTTTTTAGTGGTAAAAAGCTATAATGCACTAAAATGGTGCAACCTTTTCCAGGAGACTGCTGAATGGCAAGCGGCATACAGCCCGATGCTGGGCAGATCCTCAATTCGTTAATCAACAGCGTGCTGGTGGTCGACGACGCGCTGGCAATCCATTACGCCAACCCTGCCGCGCAGCAGTTGCTCGCGCAAAGCTCACGCAAACTGTTCGGGACGCCGTTACCTGAACTGTTGAGCTATTTTTCGTTAAACATTGACCTGATGCGCGAAAGTTTAGCGGCAGGGCAAGGCTTTACCGATAACGAAGTGACGCTGGTGATTGATAGTCGCTCGCATATTCTCTCTTTGACCGCCCAACGTCTGCCCGACGATTTTATACTGCTCGAAATGGCGCCGATGGATAACCAGCGTCGTCTGAGTCAGGAGCAGTTGCAGCACGCGCAGCAAATCGCCGCCCGCGATCTGGTGCGCGGTCTGGCACACGAAATCAAAAATCCGCTCGGCGGCCTGCGCGGCGCGGCGCAGCTACTCAGCAAGGCGCTGCCCGACCCGGCGCTAACGGAATATACCAAAGTCATCATTGAACAGGCCGACAGGCTACGCAACCTTGTCGATCGTTTGCTGGGGCCGCAGCACCCGGGAATGCACATTACCGAGAGCATACATAAAGTCGCGGAGCGCGTGGTGGCGCTGGTGTCGATGGAACTGCCGGATAATGTCCGGCTTATCCGCGATTACGACCCCAGTCTGCCAGAACTGCCGCATGACCCGGAACAAATTGAGCAAGTACTGCTGAATATTGTCCGCAATGCCTTGCAGGCGCTGGGGCCGGATGGCGGCGAAATTACGCTGCGTACCCGTACCGCCTTCCAGTTAACGCTGCATGGCGAACGCTATCGCCTGGCGGCGCGTATAGACGTTGAAGACAATGGGCCGGGCATTCCTCCCCATTTACAGGATACGCTGTTCTACCCGATGGTCAGCGGTCGCGAAGGCGGCACCGGGCTTGGGTTATCTATCGCCCGCAATCTTATCGATCAACACGCCGGCAAAATTGAATTTACCAGTTGGCCGGGGCATACCGAGTTTTCGGTTTACCTGCCGATTCGGAAATAGAGGTGTTTATGCAACGAGGAATAGTCTGGGTCGTCGATGATGATAGTTCCATCCGTTGGGTGCTTGAACGTGCTCTCGCCGGGGCAGGGTTGACCTGTACCACCTTTGAGAATGGTAATGAAGTACTGGCTGCGCTGGCCAGTAAAACGCCGGACGTCTTGCTGTCGGATATCCGAATGCCGGGAATGGACGGGCTGGCGCTATTAAAGCAGATTAAACAGCGTCACCCGATGCTTCCGGTCATCATTATGACCGCGCATTCCGATTTAGATGCCGCCGTGAGCGCCTATCAGCAGGGGGCGTTTGATTATCTGCCTAAACCGTTTGATATTGATGAAGCCGTCGCTCTGGTCGAGCGCGCGATTAGCCACTATCAGGAGCAGCAGCAGCCGCGTAATATCGAGGTTAACGGCCCGACAACAGACATGATAGGCGAAGCGCCCGCCATGCAGGATGTGTTTCGCATTATTGGTCGGCTGTCGCGTTCTTCGATTAGCGTGCTGATTAACGGCGAATCAGGGACCGGTAAAGAACTGGTCGCCCATGCGCTTCACCGCCATAGCCCACGCGCCAAAGCGCCGTTTATCGCGCTCAATATGGCGGCCATCCCGAAAGATTTGATTGAATCCGAACTGTTTGGCCATGAGAAAGGCGCTTTTACCGGGGCGAATACCATCCGGCAGGGCCGTTTCGAGCAGGCTGACGGCGGCACGCTGTTTCTGGACGAAATTGGCGATATGCCGCTGGATGTCCAGACTCGTCTGTTACGCGTGCTGGCTGACGGACAGTTCTACCGCGTGGGCGGGTACGCGCCGGTAAAAGTGGATGTGCGCATTATCGCCGCCACCCACCAGAACCTCGAACGACGCGTTCAGGAAGGGAAATTCCGCGAAGACCTGTTCCACCGCCTGAACGTGATTCGTATCCATCTTCCGCCGTTGCGCGAGCGCCGTGAGGATATTCCGCGCCTGGCGCGCCATTTTTTGCAGGTCGCCGCCCGTGAATTAGGTGTGGAAGCCAAATTATTACATCCGGAAACCGAAACGGCGTTAACGCGCCTGGCATGGCCTGGTAACGTGCGTCAGTTAGAAAATACCTGCCGCTGGCTCACCGTCATGGCCGCCGGACAGGAGGTATTGATCCAGGATTTACCGGGCGAACTGTTTGAAGCCTCGACGCCGGATAGCCCGTCCCACCTGCCGCCGGATAGCTGGGCTACATTACTGGCACAATGGGCGGACCGCGCCTTGCGATCCGGTCATCAAAACCTGCTTTCTGAAGCGCAGCCAGAACTGGAGAGAACGCTACTGACCACGGCATTACGCCATACGCAGGGTCATAAACAGGAAGCCGCCAGGCTGCTCGGTTGGGGACGAAACACCCTAACGCGGAAGTTGAAAGAGCTGGGAATGGAGTAAACATTACCCGCGAGTGTAAAGATTAATAATTGAGCGCAAAACGCTGCTATTTTGCGCTTTACTGTTCCGATGAGTTCAGTATGATCATGCCCGGCAAACGGGGGGATTCATTATGTTAGAATCTATTATTAATCTGGTATCGAGTGGAGCGGTCGACAGCCACACGCCACAAACTGCGCTAGCCGCCGTGTTGTGTGCCGCGCTGGTGGGACTGTTCAGCTGACAATGTGCCGGATGGCGCTAATGCTTATCCGGCCTACAGGTTGTCGCAACGTGTAGGCCTGGTAAGCGCAGCGCCACCGGGCAACCCGGCTAAATGACGCGCGAGAACTGCTGCATCCGCGCTTTCTGGCGCAGATACGCGTCAAAGCACATGCAGATATTGCGGATCAGCAAACGACCTTTCGCCGTCACCTGAATTCCCTTCTCGCTAATATCCACCAGCCCATCTTTCGCCAGCGGCGACAGTAACTGCAAATCTTCGGCAAAATACTCAGCGAAATGCAAACCCCACTGCTGTTCGACAGCGTTAAAATCCAGGCGGAAGTTACAAATCAGCGCCTTGATAACATCGCGACGAATGCAATCATCACGGGTCAGCGTAATACCACGCCATAGCGCATTGCCCCGCTCATCCACTTGCTGGTAATAACGCTTCAGCTCTTTCTGGTTCTGCATGTAGCCATCGCCAATCATGCTGATAGCAGAAACCCCCATCCCCAGCAGATCGGTATCGCCCTGGGTCGTATAGCCCTGAAAATTACGGTGCAACACGCCTTCGCGCTGCGCGACGGCCAGTTCGTCGTCCGGACGGGCAAAATGGTCCATCCCGATAAACTGATAACCAGCCTGGGTAAGCGATACGATCGTCTCCTGCAAAATATCCAGTTTCTGCTGCGCGCTGGGTAAATCAGCATCTTTAATTTTACGCTGGGCGGCAAAAAGCGTTGGCAGATGCGCATAGTTAAAGACGCTCAAACGATCGGGGTTCAGTTCCGTCACACGCTTCAGCGTGAAAGCGAAGCTTTCCGGCGTCTGTTTCGGTAGACCGTAGATCAAATCGATATTGGTCGAGGTAAAGCCGATATCGCGGGCGTGATTAAGCAGCGCAAAGATGAATTCTTCATCCTGCTCGCGGTTAACCAGGCGCTGCACCTCTTTATTAAAGTCCTGCACGCCCATACTCAGGCGGTTAAAACCTTCCGCACGTAAATGATCGAGCACATCCAGCTCAATTTCACGAGGATCGACTTCGATCGAGATTTCCGCATCGGTATTAAAGTGGAAATTTTCACGCAACAGCGTCATTAAGCGGCTGATTTGCGTTTTATTCAGGTAAGTAGGCGTACCGCCGCCCCAGTGAAGCTGGCTGACATGACGGTCTGCAAACAGCGGCGTGCGATGACGAATTTCCTGCTCAAGCGCGTCAAGATACTGGTCAGCTTTATGCTGTTGGCGGGTGACAATCTTGTTGCAGCCGCAGAAATAACACAACTTGTGACAAAACGGGATATGCACATACAGCGAGAGCGGACGCTCAGGATAACGCGCCACAGCCTGCAAGAATGCGGCGTCCTCGAAGTCTTCAGAAAACTCCAGCGCGGTTGGGTACGAGGTATATCGTGGCCCGGAATAGTTATATTTCTGGATCAGGGCCAGATCCCAGTCTATTTGCTGTTCAGACATGCTCACTCCTTCCGATGGCGTCTCTGGCGGGTACGGCGTACCGGCTTCACGCCATGACGGGCGGCAAGCCGGCTGCGCAGCCATTTCTGTCGCCGCGACAATCGCTGTAGTTTAACGAATAACCACACCAGATAACATATAACCGGAAGGGTTATAAGCAGGACGGGCAAGCCCACGGTGTAAACCCGTTAGTTGCCGCCTCTTAGCAGGCGCATCATATCTTCCTGCTTCTCGTCCTCTTCGTCGTCTTCTTCGTCGTCATCGTAAGACAGACCAAGCTTCTGCATCAGTTCATCAATACGATCCAGTTTGGCATCTACCCAGGCTTGATCTTCCGCACTCAGGGTTTCGCCCGCTTCCAGACGTTCTAACAGCGCATCCAGGCGCTCATCCGTTTCCAGTAAATCCAACTCCGCCTGCGGTGAAAGCATAGGTTTCTCACTTTTCGGTTTATGCTGTTGGGTCACTTTTTCAGTCACGCCCAATGGAACAGGTGTTTTACTGCCAATACGTGGATCTTTTTGTTGATTCTGATTGCCGCCGCCCGCCGCGCGACTTCCCGGCGCATGACCGCGATGTTTTTTCAGGCGTTTACGGTCGCGCGCCTCCTGGTTTAACTCTTCACGCGTTTTACGACGCTGTTTGCCAAAGGCTTTACTGCGCGGTGCAGAGGTTGGTTTTTCATGATGTCAGATCTTTAAGCCGTTTTATTCAGTATAGAATTGAGGCGGAATCTAGCAGAAAGCAAGCAAAGAAAAAAGGCGACAGAGTAATCTGCCGCCTTTTTTCTTGACTCACGACCCTTAACGGGTTCCACCATCCCTGTTGGCTATCAACACGCCCTGTTTTTCCCTTAGCCTGGAACATTCCATGTTGTTTCCATTTCCTTTTACTAACGTCTCCGGACGTTTGTCTTCCTGACAATCCTGTGTCTTCGCCTCCTGGCGCTCCTGACCCTCATCCTGAGTCGTTGATCCTGTTAGCGTCCTCGCTATGTGCATTACTTTACTCTTTTGGGGTAAACTCACAGGATACCGACACGGCAAATCCCTTTTTTTCAGACAATTACCTTTCTATAAATTCATAATTTAACTATATTAACTGGCTTTGAGCCTGACAACGACTCTGCCATGTCGCATAAGTGCAATGGTCAATGTCTCACAAAGCGTATGGCTTTTACTTACAGCACCGCCGCGCCGAAAAATCCGTCTTTTGCTGGCGTTCAGGTATAATCGCCACAATGCTTTGACTGACGGAGACGACCGCTTTGACTAACCTGAATTATCAACAGACGCATTTTGTGATGAGTGCGCCTGATATTCGCCATTTACCTTCCGATTGCGGAATTGAAGTGGCTTTTGCTGGCCGTTCCAATGCAGGCAAATCCAGCGCCCTGAACACGTTGACCAACCAAAAAAGCCTGGCGCGCACCTCTAAAACGCCGGGCCGTACCCAATTGATTAACCTGTTTGAAGTCGTAGAGGGCAAACGGTTGGTCGACCTGCCGGGCTATGGCTATGCGGAAGTCCCGGAAGAGATGAAACGCAAGTGGCAACGCGCGCTGGGGGAATATCTGGAGAAACGTCAAAGCCTACAGGGCTTAGTCGTTTTAATGGATATCCGCCATCCGTTGAAAGACCTCGACCAACAGATGATCCAGTGGGCTGTAGAGAGCAATATCCAGGTTCTGGTTCTGCTGACCAAAGCGGACAAACTGGCCAGCGGCGCGCGCAAGGCGCAGTTGAATATGGTACGTGAAGCCGTGCTGGCTTTTAATGGCGATGTGCAGGTAGAAGCGTTTTCCTCGCTGAAAAAGCAGGGCGTGGATAAGTTACGTCAGAAGCTGGATAGCTGGTTTAGTGAACTGGCACCGGTCGAAGAGATTCAGGACGGGGAATAATCACCCGCTATGCCGGATGGCGCCGCTGCGCGTCTTATCCGGCCTACGGTGTGAGCGAAACTTTTCTTGCGCACAATAAAAAACGCCCCAGTCATAAACTGACTGGGGCGGCTAAAATATTCAGCCAAATCCGATTACGTGAAGTAAAAGGTCTGAAAGATAGAACATCTTACCTCTGTACCCTACGTGAATAACTTTACTCTTTTTTGAGCAACACAGAAAGACCTTTTCGTAATTTTTTTCATTCTTTACATAGGGAATTCTAATACCCATCACAAAACCCCCGTGCTTATGTTGCTTAATTACGAAAAAAGCGCGTTATTCCTTAAATGCTTAGTGCGCTTGATCCCAATTTTCTCCGCTACCGACTTCCACCAGCAACGGCACATCAATACGCGTGCAGTTTTCCATCAACTGATGGATACGTTTTGCTACCGCATCTAAGTCGTCTTTATGCACCTCGAACACTAATTCATCGTGTACCTGCATAATCATCCGCACGCGTGGCTGCTCGGCCTGTAGCCAGGCATCGACGGCAATCATGGCGCGCTTGATGATATCGGCAGCCGTTCCTTGCATGGGAGCATTGATCGCCGCGCGTTCCGCCCCCGCGCGCCGCGCCGCGTTGCTGGATTTAATATCCGGCAGGTAAAGGCGGCGTCCCTCCAGCGTTTCCACATAGCCTTGTTCTTTTGCCTGAGCGCGGGTGCGCTCCATATATTCCAGCACGCCAGGGTAGCGTTCGAAGTAGAGATCCATATACTTCTGCGCCTCTTTACGCGGAATATTAAGCTGGCGAGAAAGACCGAAGGCGCTCATCCCGTAAATCAGGCCAAAGTTAATGGCTTTCGCACTTCGGCGCTGTTCCCCGGTCACGCTATCCAGCGGCAAGCCAAAGACTTCCGCCGCCGTTGCGCGGTGAATATCCTTCCCTTCGGCGAACGCCGTGAGCAGTCCTTTATCACGGGAAAGATGCGCCATAATACGCAGCTCAATCTGTGAATAGTCCGCAGACACGATGAGATAATCCTCAGGCGCAATAAATGCCTGACGAATGCGGCGGCCTTCTTCATTGCGCACCGGAATATTTTGCAGGTTCGGATCGGTGGACGATAAACGTCCCGTCGCCGTTACCGCCTGATGATAGGACGTATGGACGCGCCCGGTTTTCGGGTTAATCATCAGCGGCAGCTTATCGGTATAGGTGGATTTTAGCTTCGCCAGACCACGATACTCCAGAATCACTTTCGGCAGCGGATAGTCCAGCGCCAGCTCTTCCAGCACCTCTTCCGACGTTGACGGCGCGCCGCCAGGCGTTTTCTTCAGCGGCTTAATACCCTGCTTTTCAAACAGGATGGTCTGCAACTGCTTCGTCGAGGACAGGTTGAACGCCTCGCCCGCAATGTCATGCGCTTTCTTTTCCAGTTCCGCCAGACGTAGCGTGATTTCTTCCGAATGTTTGTGCAGGACGGCAGGATCGATTTTTACGCCATTGCGCTCAACGCGTGACAGTACAGGCACCAACGGCATTTCGATGTTTTCGAAAACATTCAGCGGGCCTTTGTGCTGCTGGAGCTCAGGCCACATTTTGAGATGCAACTGTAACGTGACATCCGCATCTTCTGCCGCATAGCGCCCCGCTTCCTCCAGTGCGATCTGGTTAAAGGTGAGCTGGTTTTTACCTTTACCGGCAATGTCTTCAAAGGTGATAGTTTTGTGCTTCAGCCAACGATCGGACAAACTGTCCATATCATGGCGTCCGGCGACGCTGTTCAGAATGTAAGACTCAAGCATGGTATCGAAGGCGATACCGCGCAGCTCAATACCGTAATTTTGCAAGACGCCGCGATCGTACTTGAGGTTTTGCCCCACTTTGCGCACTTTTTCATCTTCCAGCAGCGGCTTCAGCAGCTCCAGAGCACGCTGGCGGGAGATTTGATCCGGAGCGTCCAGATAATCATGCGCGACAGGTACATACGCGGCAACGCCAGGTTCGATAGCAAACGAGAGGCCCACCAGGTTGGCGGCGATATTATCCAGACTGTCGGTCTCCGTGTCGAAAGCAAAAACTGGCGCTTTTTTCAGCTTTTCAATCCAGCTTTCCAGCGTAACGTCGTCCAGAATCGTGACATAATTTTCATAAGAGAGCGCCGCTGCCGGTTCGCTGGGCGATTCATCAATAACGACCGTTTCCTGCGGTTTGGCCGCCGGTTTCGCGCCCTTTGCCTGTAGCCACTTGCCTGCCTCGACGTCCGCCGTCCAGCGCTTGAACTCATATTTTTTAAACAGGCCCAGCAGTTCATCCGCAATCGGCTGCTGCACTTCAAGCTGTTCGCAGGTCAGCTCCAGCTCAACATCCGTTTTAATGGTGGCGAGTTTATAAGACAGGTACGCTACGTCTTTATTCTGCGCTAATTTACCGGCCATCGTTTTGGCGCCGCGGAAAGTGAGACCGGCAATTTTTTCCGGCTCGGCGTACAGCGTATCCAGGCCGCCCAATCCCTGAAGCAAGGCTTGCGCCGTCTTCTCACCCACGCCTGGTACGCCTGGAATATTATCCGAGGAGTCCCCCATCAGCGCCAGAAAGTCGATAATCAGCTCAGGCGGCACGCCGTACTTATTAACGACTTCATCCGGGCCGAGGATGGTGTTAGTCATGGTGTTGATCAGCGTAATATTCGGCGTCACCAACTGTGCCATATCTTTATCGCCGGTGCTGATTAATACCGGACGCCCCACCTTCTCCGCTTCTCGCGCCAGTGTACCGATAACGTCATCCGCTTCTACGCCAGAGACTGCCAGCAGAGGTAACCCCATGGCTTTAACCATGGCATGTAACGGCTCTATTTGCGCTCGCAGATCATCCGGCATCGGAGGACGATGCGATTTGTAGTGTTCAAAGAGCTCATCACGGAAGGTTTTTCCTTTGGCGTCAAACACCACCGCAGCATGCGTCGGCTGATACTGCATGATCAGGCTGCGCAACATGTTGAGGACACCATACATTGCGCCCGTAGGTTCTCCCGCGCTGTTGGTTAACGGCGGAAACGCATGATAGGCGCGATAGAGATAGGATGAGCCATCTACGAGAATAAGTGGGTTTTCTGGGATCTGAACCATAATGTCCGTGCCTGTTTAACAGATTATGGTTAAAGGATGCCACATACAGGAGGAAAACTTGAGTTTTTCGCCGCATTTGCGGAAAAGTTTTGTCGATCTTCAGGATCGCTCGCAAAACAACCTGTGGATAACTTTGTGTGTAAATTCTTACCATTACTTTAAAATCAGCGCGATAGCCTTCTCATCTTAATAATTAACCATTATTTTCAATGAGTTGTTAACATCACGTTTTTCTGATTATCTGATTCATGCCGTTATCATAATGTGGATAGTTGTTACGAGTGTTTCTATTTCACTCAGCGCCATCATTAGCATCGTTTTCTGATAGAATCAGCCTCTTGCGCCCTTTTCGCGCACCGTTTATGGCTAACTTTTGAATAATTTATTATGACGAGAATACTCGCGGCTATCACGCTCCCATTGAGTATCGTATTGACCATCCTGGTCACTATTGTTTGCTCAGTACCGATCATCGTTGCCGGTATGGTAAAGCTCCTTTTGCCTGTTCCCTGTATCTGGCGCAAGGTCTCCATTTTCTGCAATTTCATGATGTATTGCTGGTGTGCTGGTCTTGCAGCGCTGTTACGCCTTAATCCGCACTTGCAATGGGATGTAGAAGGGTTAGAAGGGCTGAGCAAGAAAAATTGGTATTTACTGATTTGTAATCATCGCAGCTGGGCCGATATCGTTGTGCTTTGCGTTCTGTTCCGCAAGCATATCCCAATGAATAAGTACTTTCTTAAACAGCAATTGGCCTGGGTACCGTTCATTGGCTTGGCGTGCTGGGCATTAGATATGCCGTTTATGAAGCGCTACTCCCGTAGCTACCTGCTCCGCCACCCCGATCGACGCGGCAAAGATGTTGAAACAACTCGTCGCTCTTGCGAAAAGTTTCGTCGGTATCCCACCACTATCGTTAACTTTGTTGAAGGCTCGCGATTTACGCATGAGAAACGTCAGCAAACGCATTCACCTTATCAACATCTGTTGCCGCCAAAAGCAGCCGGTATTGCAATGGCGATTAACGTTTTAGGCTCACAGTTCGATAAGCTGCTTAATATTACGTTGTGTTACCCAAACAACGATCGCCACCCTTTCTACGATATGCTAAGCGGTAGGCTGACGCGTATTGTTGTTCGGGTGCAACTGGAACCCATAAATGAAGAACTGCACGGCGATTACGTGAACGACAAAACATTCAAACGCCGTTTTCAACGTTGGCTTAATACGCTGTGGGATAAGAAAGATATACAGATAGAAGAGATTAAAACATCTTATAAAAACGCCGGTCAGTGACCGGCGTTCTTTTTATTTTTTATCAACCAAATATTTCACGGTATCAGCATACTGCTGAACAAAAACATCCATGCTGCTGGTATCCATGCCTTGTGGGTTAATCTGGTATTTGCCATTGACGAACATCGCCGGAACGCCCTGCAGTTGCAAGTCAGCCGCGGCTTTCTCCTGTTGCGCAACCAGTGATTTCACCACGAAGCTGTTCCATGCCGCATCGTAATCTTCGCCTTTGACGCCCGCATCAACGAACACTTTACGGATATCCGCGGCAGATTGTACTGTCTGGGTTTTCTGTACGGCTTCAAACAGCGGGACCGTGACTTTATCTTCTACACCCAACGCCATCGCCACCGCCCATGCCTGGGTGAGCTCCTTGCCCAACGGCCCCAGGAACTCAACGTGGTACTTGGTCATTTTGGTGCCTTCCGGCAGCTTTTTCTTCACATTGTCAGACACATGAAGCACTTCTTCAAACTGATAACAATGTGGGCAGTAGAAGGAGAAAAACTCCAGTACCTGGGGTTCGCCAGCGACCGGTTTATCCAGCGTGATATACTGTTTACCGTCGCTGATCTGTGCTGCCGAGGCGCTAAAAGCTAAAACCATACCAGCCAGCGCCAGCCAAATCTTTTTCATGATCAACTCTCTCCGATTAATACATTGGCGTTAATTGTAAAGGGGGTTCGTGCAAAATTTTAGTCTGCTCAATAAAAGTCGTTGTCTGTCGCTGCCAGTAATCTTCCCCTGTTAACCAGGGAAAGTTTTTTGGAAACGCAGGATCGCCCCAACGACGAATCAACCAGGCAAGATAATAAACTAAACGCATGGCGCGTAAAGGTTCAATGAGACCAATTTCAGCCGTATCGAACTCACTAACTTCTTCATAAGCTTCAATAATGGTTTCAAGCTGCATTCGCTGTTCTGCTTTGTCGCCGTTCAGCAGCATCCATAAATCCTGTATCGCCGGACCGTTACGGGCATCATCTAAATCGACAAACAGCGGTCCATCACGCCATAGAATGTTGCCGGCATGACAATCGCCGTGCAATCGCAGCGTGGCGAAATCGGTGCGCCAGCATTCGGTAACTGCAGACAGTAGAGTATCAGTGGCTTTCAGGAAAGCCGCTTTTTGCCCGGAGGGAATCAGTGCGGCATCTTCGAATACCTGGCGAGGTTCAAAAAGATACTCTGCAAGCCCAATGTCAGGCCGGAAAGTGAAAGGACGTTTTCGCCCCGTCTGATGCAATCGACCAAGATAACGCCCTACCGCCTCCATCTGATCGATATTATCTGCTTCAAACTGACGACCGCCTACGCTGGGGAAAATGGCATAATGATAGCCCTGATGCGCTAACAGTGTCTGGCCATTAAACGCGAGCGGAGCAGCAACCGGAACCTCATCCTTCACCAGTTCAAGCGCGAATTGGTGTTCTTCCCGAATTTGATCAACAGACCAGCGTTCAGGACGATAAAACTTAACGACAAAACGTCGACGGTCTTCATCCTGAAACTGATAGACGCGGTTTTCATAACTGTTTAGTGGAGTCAGCCCGGAATCCACCCTGATCCCCTGTTCAAACAGCGCATCCATGATGGTTTCCGGGTGTAGCGTCTGGAAAGTAAAAGCGTTGTCGTTCATCCCATCATCCGGAAAATACTACGAATGATTCAGGATATCATTTCGTGGCGATTTCGGTGGCGCCGCTTACAAGGTTTTACTCTTTAATAACGCCGCGGGCGCGTAAAAGCGCCGTTTTAAAGTCCTCTTCATAGTCTTTTTGAATCCCTGGAATGGCGGCGTCTTTGGCGGAATCGCGCATTTTCAGATGGTAGATCAGGATATCATCAGTTAAATCTTCCAGTTTGCCGTCAA
The DNA here is from genome assembly GCF_050574145.1 of Salmonella sp. GDC200615. NCBI lineage: Bacteria > Pseudomonadati > Pseudomonadota > Gammaproteobacteria > Enterobacterales > Enterobacteriaceae > Salmonella > Salmonella sp. GDC200615. The sequence continues at coordinate 4,597,726 of NZ_CP192247.1, forward strand.
AACCTGACTCTTTCGCCAGTTTCTGCAAAAATTGCGTCAGATTAAGATCAGGCTCTTTCTGCCAGACTGGCTGGAGGAGTTCAATGACTTCATTCAGGCGTTTACATTTCATAGCTGTGCTCCTTATTCTTGATACAGACACGGTAGCAGGGTCAATCCCACAATAAAAGAGGCGATATCGGTGAATCTGGATGAAGTAATAACCGGCGTGGTGCTGGCAGGCGGTAAAGCCCGGCGGATGGGAGGTGCGGATAAAGGTCTGCTTGAACTGAACGGGAAACCGCTCTGGCGACACGTTGCCGACGCGCTCGCGCCACAACTTGCAACGGTCGTCATTAGTGCTAATCGCCATCTGGATATCTACCAGGCCAGCGGCCTGAAAGTCATTCCGGATTCAATCGCTGACTTTCCCGGTCCGCTGGCGGGTATGCTTTCCGTTTTTCAGCAGGTAGCAAGCGACTGGTTTCTGTTTTGTCCCTGTGACAATCCCTGTATCCCCCACAACCTGGTCGATCGTTTAGCAGCGCAGCGTCATGGCGCACCCGTGGTTTGGGTTCATGATGGAGAGCGCGATCATCCAACGATCGCGTTGATTAATCGTGCCGTTGAGCCCCAGTTGACAGCTTATTTGCAAGCAGGCGAGCGGCGGGTAATGATTTTTATGCGCCAGGTAGGCGGACACGCCGTTGATTTCAGCGATTGTAAGGAGGCATTTGTGAACGTCAACACGCCGGAGGAACTCGCGCAATGGCAAAAGAGACCATGATACCGCTACTCGCCATTGCCGCATGGAGCGGCACGGGAAAAACAACACTGCTGAAAAAACTGATCCCAGCACTTTGTGAGCATGGAATTCGGCCAGGGCTGATTAAGCATACCCATCATGATATGGATGTCGATAAACCGGGTAAAGATAGCTACGAGCTGCGTAAAGCCGGGGCGGCACAGACGCTGGTTGCCAGTCAGCAGCGCTGGGCGTTAATGACTGAAACGCCGGGGCAAGAAGAGTTGGATCTGGCATGGCTGGTGAGCCGGATGGATGCATCAAAGCTGGATATGGTGCTGGTAGAAGGGTTTAAACACGAGGCAGTTGCGAAGATCTTACTTTTTCGTCAGGGATGTGGGCACAGCGAGGAAGAATTAATTCTTGATGAGCATGTTATTGCAGTTGCCAGTGATATTCCACTTGCCGTAGCGGTACCCGTTTTGGATCTTAATGATGTATCGCAGATTTCTGCCTTCATTTTGCGGTGGTTAGAGAAAGCACGTTCCTTGTAGGCCGAATAAGGCGGAGCCGCCATCCGGCGGTGCCGGTTGCCTGATGGCGCTGCGCTTATCAGGCCTACATTTTTACAGTTACCGCACACGCAAAAAAGCCCATCCTGACGGATGGGCTTCTTCACTAAATTGATGCCTGGCAGTTTATGGCGGGCGTCCTGCCCGCCACCCTACGGGCCGTTGCTGCGCAACGTTCAAATCCGCTCCCGGCGGATTTCTCCTCCTCAGGAGAGTGCTCACCGACAGACTACAGATAAAACAAAAGGCCCTGTCTTCCGACAGGGCCCTTCGTTTTATTTGATGCCTGGCAGTTCCCTACTCTCGCATGGGGAGACCCCACACTACCATCGGCGCTACGGCGTTTCACTTCTGAGTTCGGCATGGGGTCAGGTGGGACCACCGCGCTACTGCCGCCAGGCAAATTCTTTGTGCTCTGTACGCAATTCTTTATCGCATCAGCGGCGTTGCCTGCGCTCGTAAACTCAGTCACATACTTCTGTATGCTCCTTCCTTTCCTTCGCTTGCCGCCTTGCTGCTGCGCAAATTATTGCGTACTCAACTCTGAATCACTGCTGAAAATCGTCTCTCATCCGCCAAAACATCTTCGGCGTTGTAAGGTTAAGCCTCACGGTTCATTAGTACCGGTTAGCTCAACGCATCGCTGCGCTTACACACCCGGCCTATCAACGTCGTCGTCTTCAACGTTCCTTCAGGAGACTCTAAGTCTCAGGGAGAACTCATCTCGGGGCAAGTTTCGTGCTTAGATGCTTTCAGCACTTATCTCTTCCGCATTTAGCTACCGGGCAGTGCCATTGGCATGACAACCCGAACACCAGTGATGCGTCCACTCCGGTCCTCTCGTACTAGGAGCAGCCCCCCTCAGTTCTCCAGCGCCCACGGCAGATAGGGACCGAACTGTCTCACGACGTTCTAAACCCAGCTCGCGTACCACTTTAAATGGCGAACAGCCATACCCTTGGGACCTGCTTCAGCCCCAGGATGTGATGAGCCGACATCGAGGTGCCAAACACCGCCGTCGATATGAACTCTTGGGCGGTATCAGCCTGTTATCCCCGGAGTACCTTTTATCCGTTGAGCGATGGCCCTTCCATTCAGAACCACCGGATCACTATGACCTGCTTTCGCACCTGCTCGCGCCGTCACGCTCGCAGTCAAGCTGGCTTATGCCATTGCACTAACCTCCTGATGTCCGACCAGGATTAGCCAACCTTCGTGCTCCTCCGTTACTCTTTAGGAGGAGACCGCCCCAGTCAAACTACCCACCAGACACTGTCCGTAACCCGGGTAACGGGTCCACGTTAGAACATCAAACATTAAAGGGTGGTATTTCAAGGTCGGCTCCATGCAGACTGGCGTCCACACTTCAAAGCCTCCCACCTATCCTACACATCAAGGCTCAATGTTCAGTGTCAAGCTATAGTAAAGGTTCACGGGGTCTTTCCGTCTTGCCGCGGGTACACTGCATCTTCACAGCGAGTTCAATTTCACTGAGTCTCGGGTGGAGACAGCCTGGCCATCATTACGCCATTCGTGCAGGTCGGAACTTACCCGACAAGGAATTTCGCTACCTTAGGACCGTTATAGTTACGGCCGCCGTTTACCGGGGCTTCGATCAGGAGCTTCGCTTGCGCTGACCCCATCAATTAACCTTCCGGCACCGGGCAGGCGTCACACCGTATACGTCCACTTTCGTGTTTGCACAGTGCTGTGTTTTTAATAAACAGTTGCAGCCAGCTGGTATCTTCGACTGACTTCAGCTCCGTGAGTAAATCACTTCACCTACGTGTCAGCGTGCCTTCTCCCGAAGTTACGGCACCATTTTGCCTAGTTCCTTCACCCGAGTTCTCTCAAGCGCCTTGGTATTCTCTACCTGACCACCTGTGTCGGTTTGGGGTACGATTTGATGTTACCTGATGCTTAGAGGCTTTTCCTGGAAGCAGGGCATTTGTTACTTCAGCACCGTAGTGCCTCGTCATCACGCCTCAGTGTTAAAGTGAACCGGATTTACCTGGAACACACACCTACACGCTTAAACCGGGACAACCGTCGCCCGGCCAACATAGCCTTCTCCGTCCCCCCTTCGCAGTAACACCAAGTACGGGAATATTAACCCGTTTCCCATCGACTACGCCTTTCGGCCTCGCCTTAGGGGTCGACTCACCCTGCCCCGATTAACGTTGGACAGGAACCCTTGGTCTTCCGGCGAGCGGGCTTTTCACCCGCTTTATCGTTACTTATGTCAGCATTCGCACTTCTGATACCTCCAGCAACCCTCACAGGCCACCTTCGCAGGCTTACAGAACGCTCCCCTACCCAACGAACGTATCCTTAAACCGACTCGACTTTGTATACGCTTTGACGTCGCTTCGCTCCGTCAATCGTAACCCGCTGAATCGCTTTAAGTGATACGTTCGCTGCCGCAGCTTCGGTGCATGGTTTAGCCCCGTTACATCTTCCGCGCAGGCCGACTCGACCAGTGAGCTATTACGCTTTCTTTAAATGATGGCTGCTTCTAAGCCAACATCCTGGCTGTCTGGGCCTTCCCACATCGTTTCCCACTTAACCATGACTTTGGGACCTTAGCTGGCGGTCTGGGTTGTTTCCCTCTTCACGACGGACGTTAGCACCCGCCGTGTGTCTCCCGTGATAACATTCTCCGGTATTCGCAGTTTGCATCGGGTTGGTAAGCCGGGATGGCCCCCTAGCCGAAACAGTGCTCTACCCCCGGAGATGAATTCACGAGGCGCTACCTAAATAGCTTTCGGGGAGAACCAGCTATCTCCCGGTTTGATTGGCCTTTCACCCCCAGCCACAGGTCATCCGCTAATTTTTCAACATTAGTCGGTTCGGTCCTCCAGTTAGTGTTACCCAACCTTCAACCTGCCCATGGCTAGATCACCGGGTTTCGGGTCTATACCCTGCAACTTAACGCCCGGTTAAGACTCGGTTTCCCTCCGGCTCCCCTATTCGGTTAACCTTGCTACAGAATATAAGTCGCTGACCCATTATACAAAAGGTACGCAGTCACACAGGTAAACCTGTGCTCCCACTGCTTGTACGTACACGGTTTCAGGTTCTTTTTCACTCCCCTCGCCGGGGTTCTTTTCGCCTTTCCCTCACGGTACTGGTTCACTATCGGTCAGTCAGGAGTATTTAGCCTTGGAGGATGGTCCCCCCATATTCAGACAGGATACCACGTGTCCCGCCCTACTCATCGAGCTCACAGCACATGCGCTTTTGTGTACGGGGCTGTCACCCTGTATCGCGCGCCTTTCCAGACGCTTCCACTAACACACATGCTGATTCAGGCTCTGGGCTCCTCCCCGTTCGCTCGCCGCTACTGGGGGAATCTCGGTTGATTTCTTTTCCTCGGGGTACTTAGATGTTTCAGTTCCCCCGGTTCGCCTCATTAACCTATGGATTCAGTTAATGATAGTGTGACGAATCACACTGGGTTTCCCCATTCGGGTATCGCCGGTTATAACGGTTCATATCACCTTACCGGCGCTTATCGCAGATTAGCACGCCCTTCATCGCCTCTGACTGCCAGGGCATCCACCGTGTACGCTTAGTCGCTTAACCTCACAACCCGAAGATGTTTCTTACGATTCATCATCGTGTTGCGAAAATTTGAGAGACTCACGAACAACTTTCGTTGTTCTGTGTTTCAATTTTCAGCTTGATCCAGATTTTTAAAGAGCAAAACTTCGCAGTGAACCCTTTCAGGTACACTCTGAAGTATTTTTTCGTAAACACTCACGAGATGGTGGAGCTATGCGGGATCGAACCGCAGACCTCCTGCGTGCAAAGCAGGCGCTCTCCCAGCTGAGCTATAGCCCCATCGTGTAGTCAGAACCTCTTTACCGATAATTTTTCCTGAGACAAGGCGTGGAATAACGAAGCATACATCAGTATGTGAGTTATTTCACAACGCAGTATTCAGGGAAAATTTGGTAGGCCTGAGTGGACTTGAACCACCGACCTCACCCTTATCAGGGGTGCGCTCTAACCACCTGAGCTACAAGCCTGTAGAGGTTTTACTGCTCGTTTTTCATCAGACAATCTGTGTGAGCACTGCAAAGTACGCTTCTTTCAGGTAAGGAGGTGATCCAACCGCAGGTTCCCCTACGGTTACCTTGTTACGACTTCACCCCAGTCATGAATCACAAAGTGGTAAGCGCCCTCCCGAAGGTTAAGCTACCTACTTCTTTTGCAACCCACTCCCATGGTGTGACGGGCGGTGTGTACAAGGCCCGGGAACGTATTCACCGTGGCATTCTGATCCACGATTACTAGCGATTCCGACTTCATGGAGTCGAGTTGCAGACTCCAATCCGGACTACGACGCACTTTATGAGGTCCGCTTGCTCTCGCGAGGTCGCTTCTCTTTGTATGCGCCATTGTAGCACGTGTGTAGCCCTGGTCGTAAGGGCCATGATGACTTGACGTCATCCCCACCTTCCTCCAGTTTATCACTGGCAGTCTCCTTTGAGTTCCCGACCTAATCGCTGGCAACAAAGGATAAGGGTTGCGCTCGTTGCGGGACTTAACCCAACATTTCACAACACGAGCTGACGACAGCCATGCAGCACCTGTCTCACAGTTCCCGAAGGCACAAATCCATCTCTGGATTCTTCTGTGGATGTCAAGACCAGGTAAGGTTCTTCGCGTTGCATCGAATTAAACCACATGCTCCACCGCTTGTGCGGGCCCCCGTCAATTCATTTGAGTTTTAACCTTGCGGCCGTACTCCCCAGGCGGTCTACTTAACGCGTTAGCTCCGGAAGCCACGCCTCAAGGGCACAACCTCCAAGTAGACATCGTTTACGGCGTGGACTACCAGGGTATCTAATCCTGTTTGCTCCCCACGCTTTCGCACCTGAGCGTCAGTCTTTGTCCAGGGGGCCGCCTTCGCCACCGGTATTCCTCCAGATCTCTACGCATTTCACCGCTACACCTGGAATTCTACCCCCCTCTACAAGACTCAAGCCTGCCAGTTTCGAATGCAGTTCCCAGGTTGAGCCCGGGGATTTCACATCCGACTTGACAGACCGCCTGCGTGCGCTTTACGCCCAGTAATTCCGATTAACGCTTGCACCCTCCGTATTACCGCGGCTGCTGGCACGGAGTTAGCCGGTGCTTCTTCTGCGGGTAACGTCAATTGCTGCGGTTATTAACCACAACACCTTCCTCCCCGCTGAAAGTACTTTACAACCCGAAGGCCTTCTTCATACACGCGGCATGGCTGCATCAGGCTTGCGCCCATTGTGCAATATTCCCCACTGCTGCCTCCCGTAGGAGTCTGGACCGTGTCTCAGTTCCAGTGTGGCTGGTCATCCTCTCAGACCAGCTAGGGATCGTCGCCTTGGTGAGCCGTTACCTCACCAACAAGCTAATCCCATCTGGGCACATCTGATGGCAAGAGGCCCGAAGGTCCCCCTCTTTGGTCTTGCGACGTTATGCGGTATTAGCCACCGTTTCCAGTAGTTATCCCCCTCCATCAGGCAGTTTCCCAGACATTACTCACCCGTCCGCCACTCGTCAGCAAAGCAGCAAGCTGCTTCCTGTTACCGTTCGACTTGCATGTGTTAGGCCTGCCGCCAGCGTTCAATCTGAGCCATGATCAAACTCTTCAATTTAAAAGTTTGATGCTCAATGAATTAAACTTCGTAATGAATTACGTGTTCACTCTTGAGACTTGGTATTCATTTTTCGTCCGAGGACGTCAAGAATCCGTATCTTCGAGTGCCCACACAGATTGTCTGATAAATTGTTAAAGAGCAGGTGCGACGCGGCTTTCAGCTCACCGTCGCGAGGTGGCGTATATTACGCTTTCCCGCTTCAGAGTCAAGCGTTTATTTTCGCTTTTCTCCGTGAGGTTCTGGTCTGAACCCCGCTGACCCGGCGGCCTGTGTGCCGTTGTTCCGTGTCAGTGGTGGCGCATTATAGGGAGTTATTTCTGCCTGACAAGAGGAAATTTAAAATAATTTTCTGAGTGTCTCTTTTTTCATCAATAGCGTGCTTAACGTGCCATAAAATAAGCAAATTGCCGTTATTGCAACTGCAATCACACTTCCAGGTGGCATACTAATAACCAAACGAAAGAGAAAGGAAGAACATTCATGCCTTTAAGCGCACAACAATTAGCCGCACAGAAAAATCTATCCTATGTTCTGGCTGAAAAGCTGGCGCAGCGGATATTAAAGGGTGACTACGCCCCCGGTACTATTCTTCCCGGCGAAATAGAACTGGGCGAGCAGTACGGCGTAAGTCGAACGGCAGTTCGCGAAGCGGTGAAAACGTTGACGGCTAAAGGTATGGTGCTACCTCGTCCGCGCATTGGTACGCGGGTGATGCCGCAGGGAAACTGGAACTTTCTGGATCAAGAGCTGCTGACCTGGTGGATGACGGAAGAAAATTTTCATCAGGTGGTAGAGCATTTTCTGGTGATGCGTATTAGCCTGGAGCCGCAAGCCTGCCTGCTGGCGGCGACTCTTGGCACACCGGAGCAGAAAGCGCGGCTTAATGCCTTAATGGAAGAGATGGTCGCGCTGAAAAAGCATTTTAAGCGTGAACGCTGGATTGAAGTGGATATGGCGTGGCACGAGCATATCTACGAAATGAGCGCCAATCCCTTTCTAATCTCTTTTGCGACGCTATTTCATTCGGTTTATCACACTTACTTTACCTCAATCACCTATAACGAGGTGGTAAAGCTGGATTTGCACCAGGCCATTGTTGATGCCATCGCTGATGGCGACGGCGAACGCGCTTTCCAGGCCTGCCAGGCGTTGTTAATAGCGCCCAATGAGAGACCAGATAATTAACAGGATATTGAATGACCAGCAAAAAAGCGCGCAGTATGGCTGGCCTGCCGTGGATCGCGGCGATGGCCTTCTTTATGCAGGCGCTAGACGCCACCATTTTGAATACCGCTTTACCGGCTATTGTGCATAGTCTTAACCGTTCACCACTCGCCATGCAGTCCGCTATTATCAGTTATACCCTGACAGTAGCTATGTTAATTCCGGTAAGCGGCTGGCTGACCGCTTTGGTACGCGTCGCGTTTTTATGGTTGCCGTAAGTCTGTTTACGTTAGGCTCGCTGGCCTGCGCGCTCTCCAGTTCACTATCTGAATTGGTTATTTTTCGCGTCGTACAAGGCGTCGGCGGAGCGATGATGATGCCAGTGGCGCGGCTGGCGTTATTGCGAGCCTATCCGCGTAGTGAGCTGCTGCCCGTTCTTAACTTTGTCACTATGCCGGGGCTGGTAGGCCGATTCTGGGGCCGATATTAGGCGGCGTACTGGTGACCTGGGCAAGCTGGCACTGGATCTTCCTGATTAATATTCCCATTGGTGTTGCAGGCATTCTGTATGCCCGCAAATATATGCCCAACTTCACCACGCCGCGTCGCAAGTTTGACATGACCGGCTTCTTTCTTTTTGGGTTAAGTCTGGTTTTATTTTCCAGCGGAATGGAACTGTTTGGCGAAAAGATTGTGGCGACATGGATCGCATCCGCCATTATTTTTTGCAGTATCGTTCTACTATTGGCCTATATCCGCCACGCCCGCCGTCATCCGACACCGTTAATATCACTATCGCTGTTTAAGACACGCACATTTTCCGTCGGTATTGCCGGCAACCTCGCCACGCGTCTGGGGACAGGCTGCGTACCTTTTTTGATGCCGTTAATGCTACAGGTTGGTTTTGGCTACCCGGCTCTGATCGCCGGCTGCATGATGGCGCCGACGGCTTTGGGTTCTATTATCGCGAAATCGACCGTAACGCAGGTTTTACGACGTTTGGGATACCGGAAGACTCTGGTCGGCATTACGGTATTTATCGGTCTGATGATTGCCCAGTTTTCGTTTCAATCTCCCGCCATGCCGATCTGGATGCTCGTACTGCCGCTATTCATTCTTGGAATGGCGATGTCCACTCAATTTACGGCAATGAATACGATTACTCTTGCGGATCTGACAGACGATAACGCCAGCAGCGGCAACAGCGTTCTGGCGGTTACGCAGCAATTGTCTATCAGTTTAGGCGTGGCGATCAGCGCGGCGGTGTTACGTATTTATGAAGGTTTTGCGGGCACCAGTACCGTGGAACAGTTCCACTATACCTTTATCACGATGGGGGCGATCACTATCGTGTCCGCGCTGATGTTTATGCTGCTAAGAGCCAAAGACGGCAACAATCTGATTAAAGAACGGCATAAATCTAAACCGACCCACGCACCGTCAAAACCGGAGTAAGCTGAAGTCGCTGTTGTTGCAAGGCGGGCTGCGCCATCCGATGAATCAACACATCAATAGCCAGCTCGCCCAATTCATCTTTCGGCTGATGGATAGTCGTCAGCGGCGGCGTCATATAGCGCGCCAGCTCAATATCATCATAGCCAATGACTGCCATATCCTGCGGGATACGAAGCCCCGCCTGATATAGCGCCTGATAGGCGCCGACAGCCATCGCATCGTTTCCGGTAAAAACCGCTTGCGGTCGCTGTTGATGGGCGAGTAACGCCTGCATGGCGTCAAAGCCGCCGCCAAATTCAAAATCGCCGGTGATCTCATAGCCTTGCGGAATAGCCAGCCCTGCGCGTTTCATCGCCGCCCGATACCCTTCCAGCCGCAAACGCGCTGGCGTTTTGTCCAGCGGGCCGGTAATACAGGCTATTCGGGTAAATCCTTTATCGATAAGGTGTTGGGTGGCAAGATCACCGCCTAACAACGAATTATCCTGAATGAGATCGCTATCGCCCTCACCATCAAACGGCGACCAGTCCATCATGACGGTAGGAATAGACGGATAACGCTCCATGATTTCACGAGAAGGCTGATGCGTTTCGGTACACAGCAGCAGTAAACCGTCTACCCGTTTTTGCATCAGCGTCTCCAGGTTGCGGTTCATCCGTTGCTCGTCGCCTTCGGTATTGCACAGCACCAGACTATAACCGCGCTCAAAACAGCTTCGCTCAACGCCGAGCACCAGTTCGGAATAAAAAGGGTTGGTACTGGCGGTAATTAGCATACCAATCGTGCGGGTCTGGTTTAACTTGAGGCTTCGCGCCAGCGCGGAAGGCGCATAGTTAAGTGATTTAATCGCCGCTTCAACTTTTTCAGTAATCGTCTCACTCACAAAGCGATCTTTGTTAATAACGTGAGAGACCGTCGATGTAGAGACTCCCGCCAGGCGGGCAACATCTTTCATAGTAGCCAAGCGTTACCCCTGCTGATGTAAAAACGCTTCTATCTCTTCGCGCCACGGAACGGAAGGTTGCGCGCCTTTACGCGTTACGGCAATCGCGGCGGCGGCATGGGCAAAGCGAATCGCTTCCGGCAACGGCGTCTCCTCCAGTATCGCGGTGATAAAGGCGCCGTTAAACGTATCTCCGGCGGCAATGGTATCGACAGCCTCAACGCTAAATCCAGGAACGCGGCGGCCCTCGCCGTCTACGCTGGCCCAGACGCCACGGCTTCCTAAGGTAATTAATACGGTTCGAATGCCTTTATCATGCAAAACCTGCGCAGCTTTCGCGGCATCGTCGTCATTTTCCACACGCACGCCCGTCAGCTTTTCAGCTTCCGTTTCATTTGGCGTGATGATGTCCACCAGCGCCAGCAGTTCATCCGGTAGCTCACGGGCAGGCGCCGGGTTCAGCGCAACAGTAGTATGATGTTGATGGGCGATTTTCGCCGCCGCCAGTACGCTTTCCAGCGGCGATTCCAGCTGCATCAGTAACGCATCCGCCTGCGCGATACGTTCACGTTGCGCATCAACCAACGCCGGCGATAACGCGGCATTCGCTCCGGCATGAATACCGATGACGTTCTCGCCTTCGCCGTTAACGAAAATCAGCGCCACCCCGGTAGACTCGCCTTTAATAACGCTAACTGGCGCGATATCAATACGATCGCTGACTAATTGTTTACGAATACTGTCGCCAATATCGTCATCGCCCGTGCAGGCGATAAACGCAATATTTGCCCCGCTACGTCCCGCAGCAACCGCCTGATTCGCGCCTTTCCCGCCAAACGCGACCTGATAATGGCTACCGGTTACCGTTTCACCCGGGGTAGGGAAGGACTCAAGATTAAGGATATGATCGGCATTAATGCTGCCAAGGACGATGAGATTACCTGCGGTTTTCATATTCGGGGTTCCACGTCAAAGTGCGCCACCGGTTAGGGTGGCGCGTGCCCTGCTTTTCTTTTTTTACGTTCACCTCAGCGGAGGCTCGCGTATTTCTGTCGCCATCAGGCCATAGTTGACCCGTGTCGTTTATTACTGCTTGATGACCAGTTTCAGGTCAACCGGATATTTGGCCTGAACTTTTTCGCCTTTCAGCACCTTATCCGCCACTTCAACGCCTTTGGCGCCGATTTGATCCGGTAACTGAGCGATAGTCGCTGCCAGTTTGCCATCTTTTACGGCCTTTTCGCCATCCGGCGTACCGTCAAATCCAACCACCATCACATCTGCTTTACCGGCAGTTTGCAGCGCGCGCAGTGCGCCCAGCGCCATTTCATCGTTCTGGGCGAAGACAGCCTGAACATCCGGATGCGCGGTCAGCAGGTTCTGCATGACGTTCAGACCCTTAGTACGGTCGAAATCGGCAGGCTGGCTGGCCAGGACATTAAATTTGTGGGCGGCTACCGCCTGCTGGAAACCTTCGCCACGCTCACGCGCCGCAGATGTTCCGGCAATGCCTTGCAACTCAATCACTCTGGCGCCTTCGCCAGCTTTTTTCGCGATATAGTCGCCAGCGATCTTACCGCCCAGCACGTTATCAGACGCGATATGGCTGACGACATCGCCTTTGGTTGCCTGGCGGTCAAGCGTGATAACCGGAATCTTCGCCTGGTTAGCCATCTTCACCGCGTTACCCACCGCATCGGAGTCAGTCGGGTTGATCAGCAAAATTTTGGTCCCGCGAACGGTTAAATCCTGCACGTTCGCCAGCTCTTTGGCAGGGTTGTTCTGGGAGTCCAGCACCACCAGGTTATAACCCAGTTTATCCGCCTCTTTTTGCGCCCCGTCTTTTAACGACACGAAGAAGGGATTATTGAGGGTAGAGATCACCAGCGCAATGGTGTCCTTCGCCATTGCATTCGCGCTCACGGTGGCGCTCAGCGCAACAGCAGATACCAGGGTAGCCAGTTTTTTCATGTTCATATTTCAGATGTCCTGTAGTCGTTGTTACTGCTTTTTGTTGTCTACCAGTACCGCCAGCAAAATCACCACCGCTTTGACGATCATCTGGTAATAGGAGGAAACACCTAACAAATTCAAACCATTATTAAGGAAGCCGAGAATCAATGCGCCGATCAATGTCCCAACAATGCGTCCTTTACCGCCTGCAAGGCTGGTGCCGCCCAGCACCACGGCGGCAATAGCATCCAGCTCATAGCCGGTACCCGCCGTCGGCTGCGCGGAAGAGAGGCGCGCCACTTCAATGATGCCCGCCAGCGACGCTGTCAGGCCGCAAAGTGAATAGACGATAATTTTCACTTTGCTCACGCTAATGCCAGACAGGCGCGTCGCCGCTTCGTTACCGCCCAGCGCGTAGATATAGCGTCCTAGACGGGTGTGATGCAGCATATACCAGGCGGCGATAAAGACGATAGCCATGATCCAGACCGGCGTAGGAACGCCCAGCGGACGGCCGATACCGAACCAGCCAAACAGATCGGCGTTATCGGTAAAGCCGGTGTTGACCGGGCTACCGTCGGTGTAAACCATCGTTACACCGCGCAGTAGCAGCATCATCACCAGCGTAGCGATAAACGCCTGTACGCGGCCTTTCGCGACGATAACGCCAGTGACGGCGCCAATCGCAGCGCCCAGCGCCAGCGCGGCGGCAACCGCGACCAGCGCATTCACTTCAACGCCGACGATTGAAGCGGCAACCGCGCCGGTGAGCGCCAGCAGGGAACCGACGGACAGATCGATCCCCGATGTCAGAATCACCAACGTCATCCCCACCGCCATAATGGCGTTGACGGAGGTCTGTTGAAGAATATTGAACAGATTATTAACGGTAAAAAAGTTGGGGCTCAACGTCGAAACAATCGCGATCAACACCAGCAGGGCAATGAGCGACTTCTGCTCAAGAAGCCACGCTTTAGTGAAATAACGGCGACCAGAAACAGCCTGGGTTGTCATCTTTTTTACTCCTGATTCACGCGATTAAGCTTGCCCACTGCGGCAGCCATTAACACTTCCTGGGTGGCCTGCTCGCGAGTAAATTCACCGCTGAGATGCCCTTCATGCATGACGATGATGCGATCGCTCATGCCTAATACTTCTGGCATCTCAGATGAGACCAGAATGATGCTCAGGCCGTCGGCCTTAAACTGGTTGATAAGCTGATAAATCTCTTTCTTGGCGCCGACGTCCACGCCGCGGGTCGGCTCGTCGAGAATGAGCACTTTCGGGCGCGTCATCAACCCGCGGGCAATCGCCACTTTTTGCTGATTACCGCCAGAAAGCAGGCCTATCGCCTGTTCCATTGACGGCGTCTTGACATTGAACAGACGGATAAAATCCCCCACCGCCTGCTGCTCATCTTTGTGTTTCAGGCATCCGCCAGCGCGGCTGAAATAGTCCAGCGCCGTCAGCGACATATTCTCTTTAACTGACATGCCGAGCACCAGTCCATCGCGCTTACGGTCTTCAGAGATATAAACGATGCCATTGGCCAGTCCGTCCTGCGGAGAACGCGTCACCACTTCGTGTCCATCAAGCGTCACGTAACCGCTGGTTCGCGGCATCGCGCCGTACAATACTTTCATCAGCTCGGTGCGACCGGCGCCCATCAGGCCGGAGATGCCAAGGATCTCGCCTTTTCGCAGCACAAAAGAGACATCATTCACGCCCGGTCCGCACAGATTATCGACCTTCAGGCGAATCTCACCCGGCGCGTTATCCAGATGCGGGTACTGATCTTCCAACTTACGTCCCACCATCATTTCGATAAGAGAATCTTCGGTCAACGTGGCCACTTCACGCTCGGCGATAAATTGCCCATCGCGGAAGACCGTCACGTCATCGCAAATTTCGAAGATCTCTTTCATACGGTGGGAGATATAGACAATGCCGCGCCCCTGCGATTTTAATTCGCGGATAACGCGGAACAGAGAGTCGGTTTCAGTGTCGGTCAGCGCATCGGCCGGTTCATCCATAATGATGACTTTGGATTCGAAGCTCAGCACTTTGGCGATTTCCACCATTTTCTGATCGCCGATAGAGAGTTCGCCCACCAGCTTATCGCTCTTAAAACGCAGATTGAGTTTGGCTAAGAGGTGGTCGGCTTCGGCATACATCTTTTTCCAGTCGATTTTGCCAAAGCGATTCACAAACTCACGGCCCAGGAAGATGTTTTCCGCAATGGTCAACTGCGGAATCAGGTTCAGTTCCTGATGAATAATGCCGATCCCGGCTTCCTGAGACGATTTAGGCCCATTAAAGGTGGTCTCTTTACCCAGCCATAACAACGATCCCGCATCTCGCGTATAGATGCCGGTTAATACTTTCATCATGGTGGATTTTCCGGCGCCGTTTTCCCCCACCAGCGCCATAACGCGGCCAGGATAAACGTTTAACGCGGCGCCGGAGAGAGCCTTCACGCCGGGGAACGCTTTATCGATCCCTTTGAGTTGCAGTAATGCGTCCATAGCGGCCTCAGAACGTAACGCCAGCGCAAAGAATGACGTTCGCATACGGGGAACACTCCCCGCTGCGAATCACCGCCTGACTGTCTGCAGTCAATTTTTTGAATTGTTCGTGTGTCGTATAACTAATTTTTATGGTGTTTCCCTGGTGTTGCTGCAGTTGCTCAAGGTGAGTGAGCAACGTTTCGTGGAGCTGCGGATTCTGTTGTTTGATTTCCGTTGCAAGAATCGCCGCCTCAACCTGCATTTCCCGGGTCACGACATCCACCACCTGCATAAAAGAAGGTACGCCCTGGGTTAGTGCCATATCGATACGCGCGGTGCTATTCGGGATGGGTAAACCCGCATCACAGACCACCAGAGTATCAGTATGCCCCAGACGGGAAATGACCGACGAGATTTCAGAGTTGAGTACGGTGCCTTTCTTCATTTTTCTGCTCCACTAGCGAAACGTTTCTCTGGCCGCAGTGTAACCCTGGATGTGTTCATAAAACCATCATGACGTAACAGAATTGTGATCGCCGTCGAAACGTTTCGCTAGCGGAAATCAGGTGAAGATAATCGCCATCAGGCGATTATCTTGTGGGAATCTACGGATTGGTCAGGCCGGGTAAGCCAACGCGGCCCCCGGCATGTTGATGGGAGGTTAAATCTCGACCTGCGTACCTAACTCAATCACGCGGTTAGGCGGGATCTCGAACTGATCCGGCGCGCGCAGGGCGTTGCGTTGCAACAACAAATACAGCTTGCCACGCAGACGCAAATACCACGGGCGTTTGCCGACAATCAACGACTCGTGCGACATAAAGAACGACGTTTCCATCATCCGACAGCTAAGCCCTTCCAGACCGCAGCGGTGGAACACCTCTTCAACGTTTGGCGTTTCGCGCCAGCCGTAGCTAGCCACCACGCGCCAGAATGTCGGAGACAACTGCTCAATCTGCACCCGGCGAACGTTATGCACATATGGCGCATCTTCTGTACGCAACGTCAGTAAGATTACGCGCTCATGCAACACTTTGTTGTGCTTCAGGTTATGCAATAAAGCAAAAGGGATCACACTGAGCGCGCGCGACATGTATACGGCAGTACCCGGCACCCGAACCGGCGGTGACTTCTCCAGCGAAGCAATCATCGCTTCCAGCGAATTACCGTGTTCATGCATACGACGCAACAGACGGAAACGCTCGCTCTTCCAGGTGGTCATGATCGTGAACATGATCAGACCCAGGCTCAGCGGCAGCCAACCGCCGGACAACAATTTATCGAGGTTAGCCGAGAACAGCGGGATATCCACGCACAGGAATGCGATGAGGATCAGCGCGACAAAATATTTGTTCCAGTGCCAGTTCTTACGCGCCACGGTCGTAGAAAGAATAGACGTCAGCACCATCGTGCCGGTCACGGCGATACCATAGGCCGCCGCCAGGTTGCTGGAGTGCTCAAAGCTAACAATAACAACCACGACCGCGAAATAAAGCAGCCAGTTAACGAAAGGGATATAGATCTGACCGGACTCCATCTCGGAGGTATGGATAATGCGCATTGGCGACAAATAGCCAAGACGCACGGCCTGACGCGTCAGCGAAAAGACGCCGGAAATGACCGCCTGGGAGGCGATCACCGTCGCCAGCGCGGCCAGAATCAGCAGCGGAATTAACGCCCAGTCCGGCGCCAACAGGAAGAAGGGGTTTTTAATCGCTTCCGGATGCTTAAGTAGCAATGCGCCCTGACCAAAGTAGTTCAGTACTAACGACGGCAATACCACGGTAAACCACGCCAGGCGAATCGGGAACTTACCGAAGTGTCCCATATCGGCGTACAACGCCTCTACGCCGGTAATCGACAGCACCACCGCGCCCAACGCAATAAATGATACGGTTTTATATTCAAGGAAAAAACGTACCGCCCAGACAGGATTCAGCGCATGTAACACTTCGGGATTGGCGATAATACTGCGCAGGCCAAGTACCGCCAGGATTAAAAACCAGGTCAGCATGATCGGCGCAAAGAGTTTCCCTACCATTCCCGTACCGTGCTTCTGAATCATAAACAACAGAGTCAGCACAATAATGGAGAGCGGGACAATCCAGGTGTCCAGCTGCGGCGCGACAATCTCCAGGCCTTCAATCGCCGACATCACCGAAATCGCCGGCGTAATGACCACTTCGCCATAGAAAAAGCTGCCGCCTATCAGTCCCATGATAACTAACATGGATGTGGTGCGCGCCGAGGTATTACGCCCGGCAAGCGACATCAGCGTCAAAATTCCACCTTCACCCGCGTTATCGGCGCGCATCACGAAGGTGAGATATTTGATGGAAACCACAAAGATGAGTAGCCAGAAGATCAGCGACAGAAAACCAAACACGGCATCTCGTTCAACGCCAAAACCAAACTGACCGGACAAACATTCACGAAGCGTATAAAGCGGGCTGGTACCAATATCACCGTAGACAACCCCAATAGCTGCGAGGGTAATCGCAGGCAACGATTGCTTATTATCAGTGCTCATAGACTCATCTTTCGTTTATACACGTCACCCTTCACGCTACCTCCTTGTCGGCTGCATTCGCTTACCCCAGTCACACGTTTAAGTCAGTGCCAGGGGATTCACTCCTTTGCCGCCTTGATGTAGTTTGAATGAGTGTATAGATATGAAATGTGTGCTTAGTCCCTTGGCCCACAAAAAAGCGCACAGTATGCACGATTAATCATAAAATCGTACCCCTAAATGAAGCCAGATTAACCTGGCTCAAAGAAAAATAAACAGCGCGTCAGACGATTATAGCCCCGGTGGTGAAACGTCTATACTCGCAATTAGCATGATCCATTTGTCGAAAGGACACCTCTTTATTATGGCTCACCCACATTTATTAGCGGAAAGAATTTCCCGTCTGAGCTGCGCCCTTGAGAAGGGACTGTATGAACGTAGTCATGCCATACGCCTTTGCCTACTGGCGGCGTTAAGCGGTGAGAGCGTCTTTTTGTTGGGCCCGCCCGGTATCGCCAAGAGTCTGATTGCCCGCCGCCTGAAGTTTGCTTTCCAGCGCGCCCGCGCTTTTGAATATCTGATGACACGCTTTTCCACGCCGGAAGAGGTTTTTGGCCCGCTCTCTATTCAGGCGCTGAAAGATGAAGGTCGCTATGAACGCTTAACGACCGGCTACCTTCCCGAAGCCGAAATCGTTTTTCTGGATGAAATCTGGAAAGCCGGGCCCGCTATCCTGAACACATTGCTGACCGCCATTAACGAACGCCATTTCCGCAACGGCGCATTTGAGGAAAAAATTCCGATGCGGCTGCTGGTGGCGGCCTCTAACGAACTGCCCGAAGCGGACAGCAGCCTGGAAGCCTTGTACGACCGAATGTTGATTCGTCTGTGGCTGGATAAAGTTCAGGATAAAGCCAATTTCCGCTCCATGCTGGTTAGTCAGCAGGATGAGAGTGATAACCCGGTCCCCGCCTCGTTACAGGTAAGCGACGAAGAATATCAACAGTGGCAAAAAGATATCGGCGCGATTTCACTGCCTGATCCGGTCTTTGAGCTGATATTTACTCTGCGCCAACAGCTGGATAATTTGCCGAATGCGCCTTATGTCTCCGACCGTCGCTGGAAGAAAGCCATCCGCCTGTTACAGGCCAGCGCCTTCTTTAGCGGACGTGACGCGGTTGCGCCGATTGACCTTATCCTGCTAAAAGATTGCTTGTGGTATGACGCGCAGAGTCTGAATCTCATGCAACAGCAACTGGAAATATTGATGACCGGACACGCCTGGCAGCAGCAGGCCATGCTGACTCGCCTCGGCGGTATTGTCCAGCGCCGCCTCCAGTTGCAGCAACAGCAAAGCGATAAAACCGCCTTCACCGTCATTAAAGAAGGCGGTATGTTCAGCCGCCGCCCGCATTACACTTTACCGCCGGAAGCCAGTGCGTCAACGTTGACGTTATTGCTACAAAAACCGCTAAAACTGCATGATATGGAAGTGATCCATATTACCTTTGACCGCAGCGCGCTGGAACTTTGGCTGACCAAAGGCGGCGAGATCCGCGGCAAACTGAACGGGATCGGCTTTGCCCAAACGCTGAATATGGAAGTCGATAACGCTCAACATCTGGTGGTGCGCGACATCAGTCTACAAGGTACCCGTCTGGCGTTACCGGGAGCGGCTGAAGACAGTATGCCTGCGGAGATCAAACAGCAGCTGGAAACGTTAGAAAACGACTGGCGCCAGCAGCATACTCGCTTCAGCGAGCAGCAACATTGCCTGTTTATTCACAGCGACTGGTTAGGGCGCATTGAGGCCAGCCTGCAGGATGTAGGAGAACAGATCCGCCAGGCGCAACAATGCTGACGCTGGATACGCTAAATACCATGCTGGCCGTCAGCGAAGAGGGAATGGTCGAAGAGATGATCCTCGCGCTACTGGCTTCCCCACAACTGGTCATTTTCTTTGAAAAGTTTCCGCGTTTAAAAAACGCCGTGACCGCCGATCTCCCGCGCTGGCGGGAAGCGCTACGCAGCCGTCTTAAAGACGCACGCGTTCCGCCGGAACTCACGGAAGAGGTCATGTGTTATCAGCAAAGCCAACTTCTCTCTACCCCACAGTTCATCGTGCAACTGCCGCAAATACTGGCGTTGCTTCACCGCCTGCATTCACCGTATGCCGCGCAGGCGAAGCAGTTGACGGAGAGCAACAGTACCTTTACCCCTGCGCTACACACGCTTTTTTTGCAACGCTGGCGGTTAAGTCTGGTCGTGCAGGCCACCACGTTAAATCAGCAACTACTGGAAGAAGAGCGCGAGCAGTTGCTGAGTGACGTTCAGGAACGGATGACGCTGAGCGGGCAACTGGAACCGACGCTGGCGGAAAATGATAATGCCGCAGGCCGCCTGTGGGATATGAGCGCGGGCCAGCTTAAACGTGGTGATTATCAACTGATCGTAAAATACGGCGAATTTCTCGCCGCCCAGCCGGAGCTAATGCAACTGGCGGAACAACTGGGACGTTCGCGGGAAGCCAAATCGGTACCGAAAAAAGACGCGCCGATGGAAACCTTTCGTACACTGGTACGCGAACCCGCAACGGTGCCGGAGCAGGTTGACGGTATACAGCAAGGCGATGATATTCTGCGCCTGTTGCCGCCAGAGCTGGCGACGCTCGGCATCACCGAGCTGGAATATGAATTTTACCGCCGGTTAGTGGAAAAACAGCTCCTCACCTATCGCCTGCATGGCGAAGCGTGGCGTGAGAAAGTGACCGAACGGCCGGTAGTACACCAGGATGTCGACGAGCAGCCGCGCGGACCGTTTATTGTCTGCGTCGATACTTCAGGCTCGATGGGAGGATTTAACGAGCAGTGCGCAAAAGCGTTCTGCCTGGCGTTGATGCGCGTTGCGCTGGCGGATAACCGCCGCTGCTTTATTATGCTGTTTTCCACTGACGTTGTGCGTTATGAACTCTCCGGCCCGGAAGGTATCGAGCAGGCTATCCGCTTTTTAAGTCAACGTTTTCGCGGCGGCACGGATATCGCCAGCTGTTTTCGCGCCATTATTGAAAGAATGCAGGGACGGGAATGGTTTGATGCCGATGCGGTGGTCATTTCGGATTTTATCGCCCAGCGCTTGCCGGATGACGTGGTGAGCAAAGTGGGAGAGTTGCAGCGTCTTCACCAGCATCGATTCCATGCGGTGGCGATGTCGGCGCACGGCAAACCCGGCATCATGCGCATTTTCGATCATATCTGGCGCTTTGACACCGGGATGCGAAGCCGCCTGCTGAGACGCTGGCGGCGCTAACGGCTTATAAAATAGCAGGAATGCTTTCGCGAACCTGCGCGGGCCATACGCCGCACTGTACCTGACCAATATGCGGCAATTGCAGCAGCAACATCGTCAGACGCGACTGCCCAATCCCGCCGCCGATGGTCTGCGGCATTTCGCCGCGCAGCAGCGCCTGATGCCACTCCAGTTGCAGACGATCTTCATCACCGGTCAACGCCAGCTGGCGCATCAGCGTATCGGCATCTACGCGAATACCCATAGAGGAAAGCTCAAACGCATCTTCCAGCACCGGGTTCCACACCAGGATATCGCCGTTCAGACCGGCGTAGCCCAGCTCAGATGCGGAGCTCCAGTCATCATAATCCGGCGCGCGTACATCATGGCGGTGGCCATCGCTCAGTTTACCGCCGATCCCCACCAGAAAAACGGCGCCAAGTTCTTTGGCGATCGCGCGTTCGCGCCCTTTCGCATCCAGATCCGGATAGCGAGACAACAGCTCCTGGCTGTGAACAAACTGAATTTGCTCTGGCAGGAACGGCGCCAGACCAAACTGTTTATGCACTTCTGCTTCCGTCGCCTTAATTCCAGCCCATATAGCCTCTACTGTGCTTTTCAGGGTGGAAAATTGGCGCTCGCCATCGCCCATGACACGCTCCCAGTCCCACTGATCCACATAGACCGAGTGGAGCGGAGAGAGTCGGTCTTCATCGGGGCGAAGGGCTTTCATGTGCGTGTACAGCCCTTCGCCCGCGCTGAAGTCATGTTGCCCCAGGGTTTGACGTTTCCACTTCGCCAGTGAATGCACCACTTCGAACTGGGCGTCAGGCAACGCTTTCACTTTTACCTGCACCGCTTTTTCACAGCCGGACAAATTATCCTGCGTACCATCTCCTACGCGACTCAGGATCGGCGCCTGGACCTCAATCAGACCCAGACGCTCCTCAAGCTGGCGAGAGAAATGTGATTTCACGAAGCTAATTTGACGTTGTTTGGCAATGTAAGCGGTTTTCATTTTTTTACTCCTGCGTCCTGTTGCCTATGATTAAGCAACAAAACGAGAGCACTATTCAATAATCAACAGATAAAAAGCCAACTTCGATTTCGATTCGTTAAAAATAATGGCTAAAATAGAGATAATCATTAATCAGCATAAGAAAAAGCGATGGAAAATTATCAGATCGACAATCTGGACCGCGGCATACTTGACGCCTTAATGGAAAATGCCCGCACCGCCTACGCCGAACTGGCCAAACAATTTGGCGTTAGCCCTGGAACCATTCACGTTCGCGTCGAGAAAATGAAGCAGGCCGGGATCATTACGGGCGCACGGATTGACGTCAGCCCTAAACAGCTGGGCTACGATGTGGGCTGCTTTATTGGCATCATTCTCAAAAGCGCCAAAGACTATCCCTCCGCACTGGCCCGGCTGGAAAGCCTAGATGAGGTGACGGAAGCGTATTACACCACCGGTCACTACAGCATCTTTATAAAAGTGATGTGCAAATCAATCGACGCGCTTCAGCACGTACTTATCAACAAGATCCAAACAATTGATGAAATTCAGTCCACTGAGACACTGATCGTCTTGCAGAACCCGATCATGCGCACCATCAAGCCATGATCGGCTTTTTTAATCCCACATTTTTCCACAGGTAGATCCCAGCTCGTTCACAGAGTACAATGCAGCCTCTTTACCTGAGCGAGCGATCAATGGCAGACATTACTCTTATCAGCGGCAGCACCCTGGGCGGCGCCGAATACGTCGCGGAACATCTGGCGGAAAAGCTGGAAGCTGCCGGTTTTTCAACCGAAACGGTGCACGGTCCGTTATTAGAGGATCTGTCAGCTTCCGGGATCTGGCTGATAATCAGCTCAACGCACGGCGCCGGAGACATTCCGGACAACCTGGCCCCTTTCTATGAAGACCTTCAGACGCAGAAACCCGATCTTTCCGCGGTACGTTTCGGCGCAATTGGCATTGGTAGTCGAGAATACGACACGTTTTGCGGCGCGATTGAGAAAATAGAAGCGGAACTGAAAGACGCTGGCGCAAAACAGGTTGGGGAAACACTGAAGATCAACATCCTTGAACATGAGATTCCGGAAGATCCAGCGGAGATTTGGCTCGGATCCTGGATTAATTTACTCAAATAAGTGTAAAGATCGTGCGATCCATTGTGGATAAATCTGGTGGAAAGCTTGGATCAACCGGTAGTTATCCAAAGAATAACCGTTGTTCACTTTTTGAGTTGTGTATAAGTACCCGTTTTGATCCCAGCTTATACGGGCCACGATCACCGATCATTCACAGCTAGTGATCCTTTCCAACGCATTGATCTTTATTACAGGATCCGGGTTATCCACAGCCTGGCGCGATCCTAATAAGAGATCACAATAGAACAGATCTCTAAATAAAAAGATCTTCTTTTTAATAGCCCGGATCCCGGGGCTTTCTCCATCGGCTAAAGTTGAGTAGAATCCACCGCCCGGGCTTCAATCCATTTTCACACCGCGTTATGCGAGGCAATTACCATGTTTTATCAGGATCCTTTTGACGTCATTATTATTGGCGGGGGTCATGCAGGCACTGAGGCCGCGATGGCCGCAGCGCGTATGGGTCAACAGACTCTGCTTTTGACACATAATATTGACACGTTGGGACAGATGAGCTGCAACCCGGCGATCGGCGGTATTGGAAAGGGACATCTGGTAAAAGAGGTGGATGCGCTCGGCGGTCTGATGGCGAAAGCGATCGATCAGGCAGGTATTCAGTTTAGGATACTAAACGCCAGCAAAGGTCCGGCCGTTCGCGCTACCCGGGCTCAGGCGGATCGAGTCTTATACCGCCAGGCGGTGCGTACCGCGCTGGAGAATCAGCCGAATCTGATGATCTTCCAGCAAGCGGTTGAAGATCTGATTGTCGAAAACGATCGCGTTGTCGGCGCCGTGACCCAAATGGGGCTCAAATTCCGCGCGAAAGCGGTGGTACTGACCGTCGGAACCTTCCTGGATGGCAAAATTCATATTGGTCTGGATAACTACAGCGGCGGTCGTGCTGGCGATCCGCCATCCATCCCGCTGTCTCGCCGTCTGCGTGAGCTTCCGCTACGCGTCAGCCGCCTGAAAACCGGCACACCGCCGCGTATTGATGCGCGTACTATCGATTTCAGCGTGTTGGCTCAACAGCATGGCGATAACCCGATGCCGGTTTTCTCGTTTATGGGGAATGCTTCTCAGCATCCGCAACAGGTGCCGTGTTAC
This sequence comes from Salmonella sp. GDC200615, assembly GCF_050574145.1. Taxonomy (NCBI): domain Bacteria; kingdom Pseudomonadati; phylum Pseudomonadota; class Gammaproteobacteria; order Enterobacterales; family Enterobacteriaceae; genus Salmonella; species Salmonella sp. GDC200615. The sequence goes on from NZ_CP192247.1 coordinate 4,621,750, forward strand.
ATCACGCATACCAATGAGAAAACCCATGACGTGATTCGTAATAACCTCGATCGTAGCCCAATGTACGCTGGCGTGATCGAAGGGATCGGCCCGCGCTACTGTCCTTCGATCGAAGACAAGGTGATGCGTTTTGCCGATCGTAACCAGCATCAGATCTTCCTTGAGCCGGAAGGACTGACCTCTAACGAGATTTACCCTAACGGTATCTCCACCAGCCTGCCGTTTGACGTGCAGATGCAGATTGTCCGTTCCATGCAGGGCATGGAGAACGCGAAGATCGTTCGTCCTGGTTATGCGATTGAGTACGATTTCTTCGACCCGCGCGATCTGAAACCGACTCTGGAAAGTAAATTTATTCACGGCCTGTTCTTTGCTGGTCAAATCAACGGTACTACCGGCTATGAAGAGGCTGCGGCGCAGGGCTTGCTCGCTGGTCTGAATGCCGCGCGTCTTTCCGCCGACAAAGAGGGCTGGGCGCCTGCGCGTTCTCAGGCTTATCTCGGCGTGCTGGTGGACGATCTCTGTACACTGGGCACCAAAGAGCCGTATCGCATGTTTACCTCCCGCGCCGAATATCGCCTGATGCTGCGTGAGGACAACGCCGATCTGCGTCTGACCGAAATGGGCCGCGAGCTGGGTCTGGTGGATGATGAACGCTGGGCGCGCTTCAACGAGAAGCTGGAAAGTATCGAACGCGAACGTCAGCGGCTGAAATCGACATGGGTAACGCCGTCTGCGGAATCCGCCGATGAAGTGAATGCGCATTTGACCACGCCTCTCTCCCGTGAGGCCAGCGGCGAAGATCTGTTGCGTCGTCCGGAAATGACCTACGCGCAGCTCACTTCGCTTGCCGCATTCGCGCCTGCGCTTGAAGATGAGCAAGCCGCTGAGCAAGTGGAAATCCAGGTCAAATACGAAGGCTATATCGCTCGCCAGCAGGATGAGATTGAAAAACAACTACGTAACGAGAATACGTTTCTGCCTGCCACGCTGGATTATCGTCAGGTTTCCGGTCTGTCGAACGAAGTTATCGCCAAGCTGAACGATCATAAACCGGCGTCTATCGGCCAGGCATCGCGTATCTCCGGCGTTACGCCAGCGGCAATCTCCATTCTGCTGGTATGGCTGAAAAAACAAGGTATGCTGCGTCGTAGCGCTTGATAACACTAATTTGGCGGGGGCGCTTCGCTTGCCCGCCCTACAAATTTGTAGGCCCGATAAGCGAAAGCGCATCGGGCATTTGATTATTAACAGGTAATGACCGTGCTCAACAAACTCTCTCGTCTGCTGGCTGATGCCGGTATTTCTCTTACCGATCACCAGAAAACGCTGCTGGTCGCCTACGTTGATATGCTGCACAAATGGAACAAAGCATACAACCTGACGTCAGTGCGGGATCCCAACGAAATGTTGGTACGCCATATTCTCGACAGCATAGTCGTTGCGCCGTATCTTCAGGGACAGCGTTTTATCGACGTAGGAACAGGACCGGGGCTGCCGGGCATCCCGCTGGCTATTGTTCTCCCTGACGCGCATTTCACCTTACTCGACAGCCTGGGCAAGCGGGTACGTTTTCTGCGTCAGGTCCAGCACGAACTGAAACTGGAAAACATCACGCCGGTTCAAAGCCGCGTTGAAGCCTATCCCTCCGAACCGCCGTTTGATGGCGTTATCAGCCGCGCTTTCGCATCGTTGAATGATATGGTGAGCTGGTGTCACCATCTGCCGGGAGAGAAAGGGCGTTTTTATGCCTTAAAAGGGCAATTGCCAGGGGATGAAATTGCCTCACTACCTGACAATTTTAGCGTCGAATCTGTTGAAAAATTACGCGTTCCGCAACTGGAAGGCGAGCGGCATCTGGTGATTATTAAGTCAAACAAAGTTTAATTTTTATCAAAAAAAATAGAAAAAAAACGACGCGGCTTGTGTTAAAAATCGACAGGTATAACGCATTTCAGCGTTGTTACATTTAACTCTGGATTTACGGTTTCGTTTCAACATGACAACGTCGCTTATTTTGTTAAAACAGAGAGTAATCAACTTTGTAAATATCAGTCTGCTAAAAATCGAATCGAAAAATCACTTTTGCTTGTTAAATTTTTATTATAAATGTCAATGGGGCGTTTTTAAGGTGTAAGCTGGTATTTTTAAAACAGTACCTGGTTTTACGCTTAAATATCAAAAAGATGAAAAGGCATGAATTGACACGTAAATGAATTGCGTAAGCATGAATATGTTTAATGTGTGATCTGGTGCACGCTTTATCGCCAGTGTTTTCGCGCTATTTGCAGTTTTGTACGATCGTTCACACTTTGGCTAAAAGTTAAAAATGCGGGCCAGAGAAAAATATTTAAACATTTATTCACCTTTTGGCTACTTATTGTTTGAAATCACGGGGGCGCACCGTATAATTTGACCGCTTTTTGATGCTTGACTCTAAGTCTTAAAGAACGTTTTATACGACACGCGGCATACCTCGAAGTGAGCAGGAGTAAAAACGTGATGTCTGTGTCGCTCGTGAGTCGAAACGTTGCTCGTAAGCTTCTGTTCATTCAGTTTCTGGCGGTAATAGCAAGTGGATTGCTGTTTTGCCTCAAAGACCCCTTCTGGGGCATCTCCGCAGTATGTGGGGGATTGGCAGTGGCACTGCCTAATTATGTTGTTTATGATATTTGCCTGGCGTCACCAGGCGCATACACCTGCTAAGGGCCGCGTGTCCTGGACTTTCGCCTTCGGTGAAGCCTTCAAGGTGTTAGCGATGCTGGTTTTACTGGTGGTGGCGTTGGCGGTTTTAAAGGCGGTGTTTTTGCCGCTGATCGTTACGTGGGTTTTGGTGCTGGTGGTTCAGATACTGGCGCCGGCTGTAATTAACAACAAAGGGTAAAAGGCATCATGGCTTCAGAAAATATGACGCCGCAGGAATACATAGGACACCATCTGAATAACCTTCAGTTGGACCTGCGTACTTTCTCGCTGGTGGATCCGCAGAACCCCCCAGCCACCTTCTGGACGCTCAATATTGACTCCATGCTCTTCTCGGTGGTGCTGGGTCTGTTGTTTCTGGTGATGTTCCGTAGCGTTGCTAAAAAAGCGACCAGCGGCGTGCCAGGCAAGTTTCAGACCGCGATTGAGCTGATAGTCGGCTTTGTGCATGGCAGCGTGAAAGACATGTACCATGGCAAAAGCAAGCTGATTGCGCCGCTGGCCCTGACGATTTTCGTCTGGGTATTCCTTATGAACCTGATGGACTTACTGCCTATCGACCTGCTGCCGTATATCGCTGAGCATTGGCTGGGTCTGCCGGCAACGCGCGTGGTGCCGTCTGCTGACGTGAACATCACCCTGTCGATGGCGCTGGGCGTATTCATCCTTATTCTGTTCTACAGCATCAAAATGAAAGGCATCGGCGGCTTCGCAAAAGAGTTGACGCTGCAGCCGTTCAATCACTGGGCGTTCATTCCTGTCAACTTAATCCTTGAAGGGGTAAGTCTGCTGTCCAAACCGGTTTCTCTGGGTCTGCGACTGTTCGGCAACATGTATGCCGGTGAGCTGATTTTCATTCTGATTGCTGGTCTGTTGCCGTGGTGGTCACAGTGGATTCTGAATGTGCCGTGGGCCATTTTCCACATCCTGATTATTACGCTGCAAGCCTTCATTTTCATGGTTCTGACAATTGTCTATCTGTCGATGGCGTCCGAAGAGCATTAATTTACCAACACTACTACGTTTTAACTGAAACAAACTGGAGACTGTCATGGAAAACCTGAATATGGATCTGCTGTACATGGCTGCCGCTGTGATGATGGGTCTGGCGGCAATCGGTGCTGCGATCGGTATCGGCATCCTCGGGGGTAAATTCCTGGAAGGCGCGGCGCGTCAACCTGATCTGATTCCTCTGCTGCGTACTCAGTTCTTTATCGTTATGGGTCTGGTGGATGCTATCCCGATGATCGCTGTAGGTCTGGGTCTGTACGTGATGTTCGCTGTCGCGTAGTAAGCGTTGCTTGAATTAAGAGCAATATCAGAAGGTTAACTAGATAGAGGCATTGTGCTGTGAATCTTAACGCAACAATCCTCGGCCAGGCCATCGCGTTTATTCTCTTTGTCTGGTTTTGCATGAAGTACGTATGGCCGCCGTTAATGGCAGCCATCGAGAAACGTCAGAAAGAAATTGCTGACGGTCTCGCTTCTGCTGAACGAGCACATAAGGATCTTGACCTTGCAAAGGCCAGCGCGACCGACCAGCTGAAAAAAGCGAAAGCGGAAGTTCAGGTAATCATCGAGCAGGCAAACAAACGCCGCGCTCAGATCCTGGACGAAGCCAAAACTGAAGCAGAGCAGGAACGTACTAAAATCGTGGCGCAGGCGCAGGCGGAAATTGAAGCCGAGCGTAAACGCGCCCGTGAAGAGCTGCGTAAGCAAGTTGCTATCCTGGCTGTTGCTGGCGCCGAGAAGATCATCGAACGTTCCGTGGATGAAGCTGCTAACAGCGACATCGTGGATAAACTTGTCGCTGAACTGTAAGGAGGGAGGGGCTGATGTCTGAATTTGTTACGGTAGCTCGCCCCTACGCCAAAGCAGCTTTTGACTTTGCCGTTGAACACCAAAGTGTAGAGCGCTGGCAGGATATGCTGGCGTTTGCCGCCGAGGTAACCAAGAACGAACAAATGGCAGAGCTTCTCTCTGGCGCGCTGGCGCCGGAAACGCTCGCTGAGTCGTTTATCGCAGTCTGCGGTGAGCAGTTAGACGAAAACGGTCAGAACCTGATTCGGGTGATGGCTGAAAATAATCGTCTGAACGCGCTCCCGGATGTTCTGGAGCAGTTTATTCATCTGCGTGCCGCCAGTGAAGCTACCTCCGAGGTAGAAGTTACGTCGGCAACCGCATTGAGTGAAGAGCAGCTTTCGAAAATCAGCGCCGCGATGGAAAAACGTCTGTCACGCAAAGTGAAGCTGAATTGCAAAATCGATAAGTCTGTAATGGCAGGCGTTATCATCCGGGCGGGTGATATGGTCATTGATGGCAGCGTACGCGGCCGTCTTGAGCGCCTTGCAGACGTCTTGCAGTCTTAAGGGGACTGGAGCATGCAACTGAATTCCACCGAAATCAGCGAACTGATCAAGCAGCGCATTGCTCAGTTCAATGTGGTGAGCGAAGCTCACAACGAAGGTACTATTGTTTCTGTCAGTGACGGTGTTATCCGCATTCACGGCCTGGCCGATTGTATGCAGGGTGAAATGATCTCCCTGCCGGGTAACCGTTACGCTATCGCACTGAACCTGGAGCGCGACTCCGTGGGTGCGGTAGTCATGGGTCCATACGCTGACCTTGCCGAAGGCATGAAGGTTAAATGTACGGGTCGTATCCTGGAAGTTCCGGTTGGCCGCGGTCTGCTGGGACGTGTGGTGAACACCCTGGGTGCGCCAATTGACGGTAAAGGTCCGGTTGATAATGACGGCTTCTCTGTCGTTGAAGCGATTGCGCCGGGCGTTATCGATCGTCAGTCTGTCGATCAGCCGGTGCAGACCGGCTATAAAGCCGTTGACTCCATGATCCCAATCGGTCGTGGTCAGCGTGAACTGATCATCGGTGACCGTCAGACCGGTAAAACCGCGCTGGCTATCGACGCCATCATCAACCAGCGCGATTCCGGTATCAAATGTATCTATGTCGCTATCGGCCAGAAAGCGTCCACCATCTCTAACGTGGTGCGTAAACTGGAAGAACACGGCGCGCTGGCTAACACCATCGTTGTGGTGGCGACCGCGTCCGAATCCGCTGCTCTGCAATATCTGGCGCCGTATGCCGGTTGCGCAATGGGCGAATACTTCCGTGACCGCGGTGAAGATGCGCTGATCATTTACGATGACCTGTCTAAACAGGCTGTTGCTTACCGTCAGATCTCCCTGCTGCTCCGTCGTCCGCCAGGACGTGAAGCATTCCCGGGCGACGTATTCTACCTCCACTCTCGTCTGCTGGAGCGTGCTGCGCGTGTTAACGCCGACTACGTCGAAGCCTTCACCAAAGGTGAAGTGAAAGGGAAAACCGGCTCTCTGACCGCGCTGCCGATTATCGAAACGCAGGCAGGTGACGTTTCCGCGTTCGTTCCGACCAACGTAATTTCCATTACCGATGGTCAGATCTTCCTGGAATCTAACCTGTTTAACGCCGGTATTCGTCCTGCGGTTAACCCGGGTATCTCGGTATCCCGTGTAGGTGGCGCAGCCCAGACCAAGATCATGAAAAAACTGTCCGGTGGTATTCGTACCGCGCTGGCGCAGTATCGTGAACTGGCGGCGTTCTCTCAGTTTGCATCCGACCTTGACGATGCCACCCGTAAACAGCTTGACCACGGTCAGAAAGTGACCGAACTGCTGAAACAGAAACAGTATGCGCCGATGTCCGTCGCGCAGCAGTCTCTGGTTCTGTTCGCAGCAGAACGTGGTTATCTGGCGGATGTCGAACTGGCGAAAATCGGTAGCTTCGAAGCCGCACTGCTGGCTTACGTCGACCGTGATCACGCTCCGCTGATGCAAGAGATCAACCAGTCCGGTGGCTATAACGACGAAATCGAAGGCAAGCTGAAAGGCATCCTCGATTCCTTCAAAGCAACCCAGTCCTGGTAACGTCTGGCGGCTTGCCTTAGGGCAGGCCGTAAGGCATTGAGGAGAAGCTCATGGCCGGCGCAAAAGAGATACGTAGTAAGATCGCAAGCGTCCAGAACACGCAAAAGATCACTAAAGCGATGGAGATGGTCGCCGCTTCCAAAATGCGTAAATCGCAGGATCGCATGGCGGCCAGCCGTCCTTATGCAGAGACCATGCGCAAAGTGATTGGTCACCTTGCGAACGGTAATCTGGAATATAAGCACCCCTACCTGGAAGAGCGCGACGTTAAACGCGTGGGCTACCTGGTAGTGTCGACCGACCGTGGTTTGTGCGGTGGCTTGAACATTAACCTGTTCAAAAAGCTGCTGGCGGATATGAAGGCATGGTCCGATAAAGGCGTTCAGTGCGAACTCGCAATGATCGGCTCTAAGGGCGTGTTATTCTTTAATTCCGTAGGCGGCAACGTTGTCGCTCAGGTGACAGGTATGGGGGATAACCCTTCTCTGTCCGAACTGATCGGTCCGGTTAAAGTGATGTTGCAGGCCTACGACGAAGGCCGTCTGGACAAGCTTTACATTGTCAGCAACAAATTTATTAACACCATGTCTCAGGTGCCGACGATCACTCAACTGCTGCCGCTGCCGGCGTCAGAAGATGATGATCTGAAGCGTAAAGCCTGGGATTACCTGTATGAACCAGACCCGAAAGCGCTGCTGGATACTCTCCTGCGTCGTTATGTAGAGTCTCAGGTTTATCAGGGCGTGGTAGAAAACCTGGCCAGCGAGCAGGCCGCACGAATGGTGGCGATGAAAGCCGCAACCGATAATGGCGGCAGCCTGATTAAAGAGCTGCAGTTGGTATACAACAAAGCTCGTCAGGCCAGCATTACTCAGGAACTCACCGAGATCGTCTCGGGGGCCGCCGCGGTTTAACCAGGTTATTTCGTAGAGGATTTAAGATGGCTACTGGAAAGATTGTCCAGGTAATCGGCGCCGTGGTCGACGTCGAGTTCCCTCAGGATGCCGTACCACGCGTGTACGATGCCCTTGAGGTGCAGAATGGTAATGAGAAGCTGGTGCTGGAAGTTCAGCAGCAGCTTGGCGGCGGTATCGTGCGTACCATCGCGATGGGGTCTTCTGACGGTCTGCGTCGCGGTCTGGATGTAAAAGATCTCGAACACCCGATCGAAGTCCCGGTAGGTAAAGCCACGCTGGGTCGTATCATGAACGTCCTGGGCGAACCGGTCGACATGAAAGGCGAGATCGGCGAAGAAGAGCGTTGGGCGATTCACCGCGCAGCACCTTCCTACGAAGAGTTGTCAAACTCTCAGGAACTGCTGGAAACCGGTATCAAAGTTATCGACCTGATGTGTCCGTTCGCGAAGGGCGGTAAAGTCGGTCTGTTCGGTGGTGCGGGTGTAGGTAAAACCGTAAACATGATGGAGCTTATTCGTAACATCGCGATCGAGCACTCCGGTTACTCAGTGTTTGCGGGCGTAGGGGAACGTACTCGTGAGGGTAACGACTTCTACCACGAAATGACCGACTCCAACGTTATCGATAAAGTATCCCTGGTGTATGGCCAGATGAACGAGCCGCCGGGAAACCGTCTGCGCGTTGCACTGACCGGCCTGACCATGGCGGAGAAATTCCGTGACGAAGGTCGTGACGTACTGCTGTTCGTCGATAACATCTATCGTTACACCCTGGCCGGTACGGAAGTATCCGCACTGCTGGGCCGTATGCCTTCCGCAGTAGGTTACCAGCCGACTCTGGCGGAAGAGATGGGCGTTCTGCAGGAACGTATCACCTCCACCAAAACCGGTTCTATCACCTCCGTACAGGCGGTATACGTACCGGCGGATGACTTGACTGACCCGTCTCCAGCCACCACCTTTGCGCACTTAGATGCAACCGTGGTACTGAGCCGTCAGATCGCATCCCTGGGTATCTACCCGGCCGTTGACCCGCTGGACTCCACCAGCCGTCAGCTGGATCCGCTGGTTGTTGGTCAGGAACACTACGACACCGCGCGTGGCGTTCAGTCCATCCTGCAGCGTTATCAGGAACTGAAAGACATCATCGCCATCCTCGGTATGGATGAACTGTCTGAAGAAGATAAACTGGTGGTAGCTCGCGCGCGTAAAATTCAGCGCTTCCTGTCCCAGCCGTTCTTCGTGGCGGAAGTATTTACCGGTTCTCCGGGCAAATACGTCTCCCTGAAAGACACCATCCGTGGCTTTAAAGGCATCATGGAAGGCGAATACGATCACCTGCCGGAGCAGGCGTTCTACATGGTCGGTTCCATCGACGAAGCCGTGGAAAAAGCCAAAAAACTTTAACGCCTTAATCGGAGGGTGATATGGCAATGACTTACCACCTGGATGTCGTCAGCGCGGAGCAACAAATGTTCTCCGGTCTGGTCGAGAAAATCCAGGTTACGGGTAGCGAAGGCGAACTGGGGATTTACCCGGGGCACGCGCCGCTACTCACCGCCATTAAGCCTGGTATGATTCGCATCGTTAAGCAGCACGGTCATGAAGAGTTTATCTATCTGTCCGGCGGCATTCTGGAAGTGCAGCCTGGCAGCGTGACCGTTCTGGCGGATACCGCGATTCGCGGTCAGGATCTCGACGAAGCGCGAGCCCTGGAAGCGAAGCGTAAAGCCGAAGAGCACATTAAGAGCTCGCACGGTGACGTGGATTACGCTCAGGCGTCTGCGGAACTGGCCAAAGCGATCGCTAAACTGCGCGTTATCGAGTTGACCAAAAAAGCGATGTAACACCGGCTTGAAAGCATAAAACCAGTCTGATTGCGGACTGGTTTTTTTTTATCCTCTCAATTTTTATTCGATAAACTAGCAACGACAAAAACAAGCGGCTGAAGGCGACGCGTTTTCAGCGACAGCGCTGTTTTCATTAAATCTTTCTTTCTGTCATTGGCATCTGCACATTGTGCGAAGAAGGAAGGAATGGATGCGTTTTTATTGCATAAAATGAGGGATTATTACTATGTCATTTCAGCCATCCTTTGCGGGTCCACAACCCGACTCAAGGATTGATCGTACTACCTTTATTCGTCGCGCTTATCTTCATCTCGCCGTCGCCATCGTCGGTTTTATCGTATTGAGCGCGGCGTGGAGTTTTATAGGGGTCGGGGAGTATGCGCTTGATGTGCTGCTGGCTGGTGGAAGATATAGCTGGTTGGTTGTTCTCGGCGCTTTTATGCTGGTGGGAATGCTGGCAACCCGTCTGGCGGATAATGCGGGGACTAATCAAACGCAACTTATCGGGCTGGGGATTTATGTGTTGGCAGAATCCCTGATTTTTGCCCCCCTGTTAACGGTGGCGGCGTATATTAACCCGTCGAGCATTGGCGCGGCGGCAATAACGACTCTGTTGCTGGTTGGCGGTCTGACGTTTACCGCTTTTTCCATAAAAAAAGACTTTTCTTTTCTGCGCTCGTTTCTGACTATGGCTGGGTTCATTGCTTTTGGCGCGATTATTGCCAGCGTCATCTGCGGCTTCTCGCTGGGCGTCTGGTTTTCTGCGCTAATGGTACTGCTGTGCGCCGGGTTTATACTTTACGATACTTCTAACATTATTCACCATTACCCTACCGATCGCCCAGCTGGCGCGGCATTACATCTGTTTGCTTCTATCGCGACCATGTTCTGGTATATTTTGCGGATTTTTATGTCGCGTAATTAAGTAAAAAATATGCGCAACGGAAAACCAGCGTCCTCTGTCGCTGGTTTTTGCTTTTCTGACTCCCCTGCGCTTTATTACGTTATCTTCTTTATTTATGGAGTAAAAAAACAGCAAAAACATCGGACTACGTTGCCAATACGCGGGTGTTTTTACTTTTCAGGAGACAAGAGGCGCGGTAATGAACGAAAATGATTCATTAGCAGGCGGGGATTTTATCCCGGTGAGCGTTTTATCCTTCTTCCATTTTACGATGAAAAAAATGTAGTATTTTCAACGTGAAACAGTATAAATTCGTTCTCAAATTACAGTCAGGACGCGTATGTTAAATAGTGCTATGAGCGTAGTGATCCTTGCCGCAGGTAAAGGCACACGCATGTATTCCGATATTCCTAAAGTGCTGCACACGCTGGCGGGTAAACCCATGGTGCAGCATGTCATTGATGCAGCTACTAAATTAGGGGCCGCACAGGTTCATCTGGTCTATGGCCACGGTGGCGAGTTGTTAAAACAGACCCTGAAAGATGACAAGCTGAACTGGGTGCTTCAGGCGGAACAGTTGGGAACAGGTCACGCAATGCAGCAGGCCGCGCCCTTTTTTAGCGACGATGAAGATATTTTAATGCTTTACGGCGACGTGCCGCTGATTTCGGTTGAAACCTTACAGCGCCTGCGCGATGCCAAACCGCAGGGTGGTATTGGGTTATTAACCGTGAAGCTGGACGATCCGAGCGGCTATGGCCGTATTACGCGTGAAAACGGTAAAGTGACCGGCATCGTTGAACATAAAGACGCCACTGATGAACAGCGTCAGATCCAGGAAATTAACACTGGTATTCTGATCTCCAACGGCGCGGACCTGAAACGCTGGTTGTCTAAGCTGACTAACAATAATGCGCAGGGTGAATATTACATCACAGATATCATCGCGCTGGCTTATCAGGAAGGACGGGAGATCGCCGCGGTGCATCCGGCTCGCATCAGCGAAACGGACGGCGTGAATAACCGTCTACAGCTTTCTCGTCTGGAGCGTATTTACCAGGCCGAACAGGCGGAGAAACTGCTGTTATCCGGTGTTATGTTGCGCGATCCGGCACGTTTTGATCTCCGCGGCACCCTTCATTGTGGAATGGATGTCGAAATTGACGCTAACGTTATCATCGAAGGTTATGTAACGCTCGGTCACCGCGTGAAGATCGGCGCGGGCTGCATTATTAAAAACAGCGTTATTGGCGATGACTGCGAAATTAGCCCATACAGCGTGGTGGAAGATGCGCATCTGGAAGCGGCCTGCACCATCGGCCCGTTTGCTCGCCTGCGTCCCGGCGCGGAGCTGTTAGCGGGCGCTCACGTCGGCAATTTCGTTGAAATGAAAAAAGCGCGTCTCGGTAAAGGTTCTAAAGCCGGCCATCTGACCTACCTGGGAGATGCGGAAATTGGCGACAACGTGAATATCGGCGCGGGGACCATCACCTGTAACTATGATGGCGCGAACAAATTCAAAACGGTTATTGGCGACGATGTGTTTGTCGGCTCCGATACCCAACTGGTGGCGCCGGTTACTGTTGGTAAAGGGGCCACCATCGCCGCAGGGACTACCGTCACCCGTAATGTAGCCGACAATGAACTGGTATTAAGCCGCGTGCCGCAGGTGCATAAGCAAGGCTGGCAGCGTCCGGTGAAGAAAAAGTGATTTTGTAGGTCGGATAAGCGTCAGCGCCATCCGGCAGACCGGAGATGAGAGGATAAAATAATCCTCCGCTCCATGAGCAGTACTTATAAAAATAACCCCACTCTCTACAAGGCTCGGGGCGCCCGCAACGACGGGCATACAGGTCAGCGACAACGCATGGCGTAATGCCATAATCAGGAAATAAAACTATGTGTGGAATTGTTGGCGCTATCGCGCAGCGTGATGTAGCTGAAATCCTTCTCGAAGGTTTACGTCGTCTGGAATACCGCGGATATGACTCTGCCGGTCTGGCCGTGGTGGATGCAGAAGGTCATATGACCCGCCTGCGTCGCCTCGGTAAAGTCCAGATGCTGACTCAGGCAGCGGAAGAACATCCTCTGCATGGCGGCACTGGTATTGCTCACACTCGCTGGGCGACGCACGGTGAACCTTCAGAAGCTAACGCGCATCCGCATGTTTCTGAACACATTGTGGTGGTGCATAACGGCATCATCGAAAACCATGAACCGCTGCGTGAAGCGTTAAAAGCGCGTGGCTATACCTTCGTTTCTGAAACCGACACCGAAGTGATTGCACACCTGGTAAACTGGGAACTGAAACAGGGCGGTACTCTGCGTGAGGCTGTTCTGCGTGCTATCCCGCAACTGCGTGGTGCGTACGGTACAGTGATCATGGATACCCGTCACCCGGATACCCTACTGGCGGCACGTTCTGGTAGCCCGCTGGTGATTGGCCTGGGTATGGGCGAAAACTTTATCGCTTCTGACCAGCTGGCGCTGTTGCCAGTGACTCGTCGCTTTATCTTCCTTGAAGAGGGCGATATCGCTGAAATCACTCGCCGTTCGGTAAATATCTTCGATAACACCGGCGCGGAAGTAAAACGTCAGGATATCGAATCTAATCTGCAATATGACGCGGGCGATAAAGGTATTTACCGCCACTACATGCAGAAAGAGATCTACGAACAGCCGAACGCGATCAAAAACACCCTTACCGGGCGCATCAGCCACGGTGAGGTGGATTTAAGCGAGCTGGGACCGAACGCCGATGATCTGTTGTCGAAGGTTGAGCATATTCAGATCCTCGCCTGCGGTACGTCTTACAACTCTGGTATGGTTTCCCGTTACTGGTTTGAATCGCTGGCAGGTATTCCGTGCGACGTTGAAATCGCCTCTGAATTCCGCTATCGCAAATCTGCCGTGCGCCGTAACAGCCTGATGATCACGCTCTCCCAGTCTGGCGAAACGGCAGATACCCTGGCTGGCCTGCGTCTGTCGAAAGAGCTGGGATATTTGGGCTCTCTGGCCATTTGTAACGTGCCGGGATCTTCGCTGGTGCGTGAATCCGATCTGGCGCTGATGACCAACGCGGGTACGGAAATTGGCGTAGCATCTACCAAAGCCTTCACCACCCAGTTAACCGTGCTGTTGATGCTGGTGGCGAAACTGGCGCGTCTGAAAGGTCTGGATACGTCCATTGAGCATGATATCGTTCATGGCCTACAGGCGCTGCCGAGCCGTATTGAGCAGATGCTGTCGCAGGACAAACGTATCGAAGCCCTGGCGGAAGATTTCTCTGACAAACACCATGCGCTGTTCCTGGGGCGTGGCGATCAATATCCGATTGCGCTCGAAGGCGCGCTGAAGCTGAAAGAGATCTCTTACATTCACGCGGAAGCCTATGCTGCAGGCGAGCTGAAACACGGGCCGTTGGCGCTGATTGACGCCGATATGCCGGTGATTGTGGTGGCGCCGAACAACGAACTGCTGGAGAAACTGAAATCCAACATCGAAGAAGTTCGCGCACGTGGCGGTCAGTTGTACGTCTTCGCCGATCAGGATGCGGGTTTCGTCAGCAACGACAACATGCACATCATCGAGATGCCGCATGTGGAAGAGGTCATTGCGCCTATCTTCTACACCGTTCCGCTGCAACTGCTGGCGTATCACGTGGCGCTGATTAAAGGCACCGACGTTGACCAGCCGCGTAACCTGGCGAAATCGGTTACCGTAGAGTAAGTACAAATGTAGTACCAGGCAGAAGGCCGTCGATAGACGGCCTTTTTTTGTGCGCCGTGACAGGCGCTGTTCTTTCTCTATGGTGGCTGAAGAGCGACTAAGAGGTGCTACGCCTACCTGCGCTACGGGTACCCGGTCACATTCTCTTCTTTAAGGCCCTGGCTCAATCCAGGTGGATCGGAAATCAAACCATCCCAGGTTATTCAGGTGGATCCCCCTGGCCCGGTCGGGGCCTTTGAGTCGCATCCAGTGGTGAAAAAGCGGCTGTAGCCAGCCTGAACGGGTGGTTTCCCTGACCAGTTGTTCCGCGCTGATGGTTTCGGCATGCCACTGGGTTTCCCATTGGGCCAGCAGCGCATCATCCCCACCGCTGATGGCGTGGCGCAGTAAAGGGGAGCCCAGCAGCCATGTACCGACGTTCCACTCTTCGGGAATGGGGAAATTGACCGTCCCCAGCCAGAGATCCACATTGGCTTTGCCATTCGCCCAGTCATCATAATTCAGCTCCACGCCCTCAAGTAAAATGCCCTGCTGGCGCATGATCTCTTGCATGATATCCAGGAGCATCGGAAATTCAGGGTGCTGATCGTGATAGGCCAGACGCAGTTTTGCGTAGGGCGACGACGAGATAAAAGGTGAACAGGCTGGGCCCGCCTCAATAGTATGAAACCAGGAGGACAGTAGGCTGCCGCCCGGTACCCAGAAGGGGCGAATTGCCTCACTCAGATGCTGGAGTAAGGCGTAAGGGCTGAGTGTTTCCCGCAGCCAGCGGCGATGTTCGGCGGTATGCCAGTGCGGAGAGCGACTGTCGCATAATAAAAAATAGCCTCCACGCTCAAGAAACATCTCGCGCAGGTTGTCAGAAGGTTTGCCTGATACCTGGCTAAGCCGTCCGGAAACGTAATCCTCATCGCTCAGGCTGGAACTGAGCCAGGCTGCCGTGTCGTTATCCGACAGCGATTCCGCCAGGTTATCTGTCTCCGTTAAATTCGGCCAGATAAAGACCTCCACTTCATCCAGCAGCCCGCGCAGACCGAAATAGTGGTCAAAGGCCTTCATTTGCAGATGAAAGCCATTGTTTTCCACCACCTCATAAGGGCCAGTTCCCACGGGATGTGCCGGGAAATCAGCGCGTTGTGTATGGTCAGGCGGTAGGATCATGGCATCAATATGACTGAGCAGCAGCGGCTGTCGGTTATCCGGGTGCGCCAGCGTAATTTCAAGGCTCAGCGGCCCGGTGGCCTGAATGGTCTGCAAGTGCGAGAACAACGGCAGCTTAGCGCTGCGGGTCAGTGAAGCGATAACCGCGTCGATCGTCAGCTCCTGACCATCATGCCAGAGGACGGCGGGGCGCAGATAAAAACGCCAGCGCAGTGGATCAATCTGCCGCCAGTGGTGGGCAAGATCGGCTTCGACTTCACCTTTTTCCTCATTTATGCGCGTCAGGCCGCTAAAAATCTGCCTGACCAGATGCTGCTCAGAGCGACGCAACGGTATGCCGGGGCACAGCGACGGCATTGTCCGATAATAGGGAATGCACAGCCGCTGATAGTCTGCCCGCACGCTATAGCCCAGCTTTGAACGCAGCAGTTGCGCCACCTGGTGCTTATTTTTACCCAGCAGCTGAATGGCCTGATCAATATGACCAGACTCCAGTAACTGCTCCGCCTTTTCGCTTAACAGCTGTTCTGGTTTATAGCGCAGGTGAAGCCGGGCGCGATGCCCACGTCCGGCCTGTGATTGCCAGATGAGCCACTTTGCCTCCTGCATCTGAAGCAACAGATTACGCATATGCCGTCGGGTGCAGAACAACACATCCGCCAGCTCCTGTAATGTCACGCTAACAGGCTTGTCGCCATAGTGCTGGAGTAGCTTTAAGTATTTTTGTTCAGTGTGCCGGGTTGTCATAAAAGGTGAAATTTCCCGAACGGGAATGAGCAATTTTTAATATCCCCTTTTTAGCCGATGATTTTCCCTATCGCAACTTCTATGAGGATTCATCATGACAAAGCGCATTAATAAAGACACGCAGGTCTGCATGTCCCTGGCGGCACGCCCAAGTAACTTCGGTACACGCTTTCACAACTATCTGTACGAAGCGCTGGATCTCAATTATCTCTACAAAGCTTTCTCGCCGACCGATCTTACGCAGGCCATTAGCGGCGTGCGCGGGCTGGGGATACGTGGGTGCGCGATCTCTATGCCGTTTAAAGAAGCCTGCATTCCGCTGGTGGATGAACTGGATGCTTCTGCTCAGGCCATTCACTCAGTTAATACCATTGTGAATACCAATGGCCATCTGAAGGCGTACAACACCGATTACATTGCAATAGCTCGCTTGCTGGCGAGTTACAAGGTCTCTCCCGACCTGGTGTTTGCTTTGCGTGGCAGCGGTGGTATGGCAAAGGCGGTGGCCTGCGCGCTGAAGGATGCGGGGTTTACCCGTGGTTATATTGTCGCGATTGATGAAGCGTCAGGTAAACAACTGGCCGAACTCTATGGCTATGAATGGCGCCCGGATACCGACGGTATTGAAGCCGATTTGTTAATTAACGCCACGCCTATCGGAATGGCTGGCGGTAATGATGCCGACAAACTCTCTTATTCCGAACAGGAAGTGGATAAGGCGAGCGTTATCTTTGATGTGGTGGCGCTACCGCCCGTCACGCCGCTGATCCGCTACGCCCGTGAACGCGGTAAAACCGTGATTACCGGTTCCGAAGTGTTTGCTATTCAGGCCGTGGAACAATTTGTCCTTTATACCGAGATTCGCCCGGACGACGCGCTGTTCCAGAAAGCCGCGGCCTGGTCACGTCTGTAACATTTTTTCCCGCTTTTTCTTTAAATTAAAAGAACAGGGTACCCTACTATGACTAAAAAAATTGTTGCTGTGACGGCCTGTCCGACGGGCGTCGCCCATACCTTTATGGCGGCAGAAGCGTTGGAAATTGAAGCCCGCAAGCGTGGTGACTGGATCAAGGTTGAAACCCGCGGTTCCGTCGGGGCGAAGAACACGCTGACCGCGGAAGAGATAGCGCAAGCGGATGTGGTGATTATCGCGGCGGATATTGAGCTGGATCTGTCAGGCTTTGTTGGCAAAAGACTCTATCGCACCAGTACCGGCGCGGCGCTAAAAAAGAGTGCGCAGGAAATGGATAATGCTTTCAATAGCGCCGAGGTCTATCAGGGGAGTGCCGGGCGCTCTTCTTCAGCTGGTAAAACAGATCTACCCGGCGTTTATAAGCATTTAATGACCGGCGTATCCCATATGCTTCCTTTGGTGGTGGCGGGAGGATTGTGTATCGCGCTCTCTTTTGTCTTCGGTATCCAGGCCTTCAATGAGCCGGGCACGCTGGCGGCTGCGTTATTTCAAATCGGTGGTAAGGCGGCCTTTGCGCTGATGGTGCCGGTACTGGCTGGGTTTATTGCCTTCTCAATTGCCGATCGTCCGGGTCTGGCCCCGGGGCTTATTGGCGGGATGTTGGCCAGCCTGTGCGGTGCTGGTTTCCTGGGAGGGATTGTGGCCGGTTTTCTGGCCGGTTACAGCGTACGGTTTCTGGCGCAAAATATTAAGCTACCAGCGTCAATGGAAGCGCTTAAGCCTGTGCTGGTTCTGCCGCTACTGTCTACGCTGATTACCGGCCTAATCATGATTTACGTGGTGGGTGGCCCGGTGTCTGCGGTGATGGAAGGGCTGACGACGTTCCTGGGGAATATGACCTCTACGAATGCTATCTTGCTGGGAATGTTGCTGGGCGCAATGCAAGGTTTTGACCTTGGTGGGCCGGTGAATAAAGCTGCGTATACCTTCGGCGTCGGTTTACTGGCTTCTCATTCCTATATGCCGATGGCGGCCATTATGGCGGCAGGGATGGTACCGGCATTAGGGATGGGCGTCGCAACCTGGGCGGCCAGAGCGAAATTCACTGCTTCTGAGCATGAAGCGGGTAACGCATCCTTTATCCTGGGGCTGTGCTTTATCTCTGAAGGGGCGATTCCCTTCGCTGCGCGTGACCCGATGCGCGTCATCCCTTCCACGATGGTCGGTGGCGCAATCGCCGGGGGACTGTCCATGTATTTCGGTTGTACACTGATGGCGCCACACGGTGGTCTCTTTGTCCTGGCGATCCCGCATGCGGTAGAACATGTGATGCAATATCTGCTCTCGATTGCCCTGGGCACGATTGTTTGCGGCCTGATGTACGCGCTGTTGAAACCGTCTGCGGTTGCGCAAACAGTTTAATTCATCTCCCCCTGCAGGCTGGTCTGGTGTCTCCCCGGGCCAGCTTTTTTATTTCCATTGTCATCAAACCGTCATAATCAAGACATATAACTGTCATCAATTTGTCCTATTTTGCTCATCGTAGCAACTCAAACAACGATTTACCGAAACCGTGCAGGAGACATTATGAAAGTTATGCGTACCACTGTCGCAACTGTTGTCGCCGCGACCTTATCGATGAGCGCGTTCTCTGCCTTTGCAGCAGCAAGCCTGACAGGTGCCGGTGCAACGTTTCCTGCGCCGGTGTATGCCAAATGGGCGGATACCTACCAGAAAGAAACCGGTAACAAAGTCAATTACCAGGGGATAGGCTCTTCCGGCGGCGTGAAACAAATCACCGCGAATACCGTTGATTTTGGCGCTTCCGATGCGCCGCTGTCTGACGAAAAACTGAATCAGGAAGGCCTGTTCCAGTTTCCGACGGTGATCGGCGGCGTGGTGCTGGCGGTGAATATTCCAGGCCTCAAATCCGGTGAACTGGTGCTGGATGGTAAAACGCTGGGTGACATCTACCTCGGTAAAATCAAGAAGTGGGATGATGAAGGCATCACCAAACTGAACCCAGGCGTGAAGCTGCCCTCACAGAATATCGCTGTGGTGCGTCGCGCTGACGGTTCCGGTACCTCCTTCGTGTTCACCAGTTACCTGGCGAAAGTCAACGACGAGTGGAAATCGAAAGTGGGCGCGGGTTCTACCGTGAACTGGCCAACCGGTCTGGGCGGTAAAGGTAACGACGGCATCGCAGCATTTGTACAGCGTCTGCCAGGCGCTATTGGCTACGTTGAATACGCTTACGCCAAGCAGAACAACCTGGCCTACACCAAATTGGTTTCTGCCGACGGCAAACCGGTAAGCCCGACGGAAGAGAGCTTCTCTAATGCGGCGAAAGGCGCAGACTGGAGCAAAACCTTCGCGCAGGATCTGACCAACCAGAAAGGTGACGATGTGTGGCCAATCACTTCCACCACGTTTATCCTGGTCCACAAAGCGCAGAAGAAACCTGAGCAGGGTGCTGAAGTGTTGAAGTTCTTCGACTGGGCCTACAAAAATGGCGCTAAGCAGGCGAATGATCTGGACTACGCCAGCCTGCCGGATAACGTTGTTGAGCAGGTTCGTGCTGCATGGAAGACCAGTATAAAAGACAGCAACGGTAAGGCGCTGTATTAATTAACGAATTGGCGGATGGCGCTACGCTTATCCGCCCTACGGTTTCGACCGCAGGCCCACGTTGTAGGCCGGATAAGCGTAGCGCCATCCGGCAGGGGCAACGTCGTAAAATGCGTTTAATGGAAAGAGTAATTTATGGCTGCAACCAAGCCTGCTTTTAACCCGCCGGGTAAAAAAGGCGACATGATTTTCAGCGCGCTGGTAAAACTGGCTGCGCTGATTGTGCTATTGATGTTGGGCGGTATTATCGTCTCATTGATCATCTCCTCCTGGCCAAGTATTCAGAAATTTGGTTTCTCATTTCTTTGGACTAAGGAATGGGACGCGCCAAACGATATCTACGGCGCTCTGGTGCCCATTTATGGCACGCTGGTGACCTCCTTTATCGCACTGCTGATCGCCGTTCCGGTCAGTTTCGGCATTGCCCTGTTTTTAACCGAGCTGGCGCCAGGCTGGCTAAAGCGTCCGCTCGGCATCGCCATTGAACTGCTGGCGGCAATTCCCAGTATCGTGTACGGCATGTGGGGGCTGTTTATCTTCGCGCCGCTGTTTGCGACGTACTTCCAGGAGCCGGTCGGCAATATTCTTTCCAACATTCCGTTTGTCGGCGCGCTGTTCTCCGGCCCGGCCTTTGGTATCGGCATTCTGGCGGCGGGCGTCATCCTCGCCATCATGATCATCCCCTACATTGCGGCGGTTATGCGCGACGTCTTCGAGCAAACACCGGTAATGATGAAAGAGTCCGCTTACGGTATCGGCTGTACTACCTGGGAAGTTATCTGGCGCATCGTGCTACCGTTCACCAAAAATGGCGTGATCGGCGGCATTATGCTGGGGCTGGGCCGTGCTCTGGGTGAAACGATGGCGGTCACTTTTATCATCGGCAACACTTACCAGCTCGACAGCGCGTCGCTGTATATGCCGGGCAACAGCATCACTTCCGCGCTGGCGAACGAATTCGCTGAGGCGGAATCGGGCCTGCACGTGGCAGCGTTGATGGAGCTGGGGCTGATCCTGTTTGTGATCACCTTTATCGTCCTGGCGGCGTCTAAGTTCATGATTATGCGTCTGGCGAAGAACGAGGGAGCACGTTAATGGCTACGCTTGATATGCAGAACACCGCGCAGCTCGCGGAATCCCGTCGCAAGATGCAGGCGCGTCGCCGCATGAAGAACCGTATCGCACTAACGCTCTCAATGGCGACGATGGCATTTGGCCTGTTCTGGCTGATCTGGATTTTGATGTCCACCATCACGCGCGGCATTGATGGTATGTCGCTGGCGCTGTTTACCGAAATGACGCCACCGCCGAACACGGCGGGCGGCGGGCTGGCGAACGCCCTGGCGGGGAGTGGATTGTTGATTCTCTGGGCTACCGTATTGGGTACGCCGCTGGGGATTATGGCCGGGATCTATCTGGCGGAGTATGGCCGTAAATCCTGGCTGGCGGAAATCATTCGCTTTATTAACGACATTCTGCTTTCCGCGCCGTCAATTGTTGTGGGGCTGTTTGTTTACACCATCGTGGTGGCGCAGATGCAGCACTTCTCCGGCTGGGCAGGGGTGATTGCGCTGGCGCTGTTGCAGGTACCGATCGTTATCCGTACCACTGAAAACATGCTCAAATTGGTGCCGGATAGCCTGCGTGAAGCCGCTTATGCGCTGGGTACGCCGAAGTGGAAGATGATTTCCGCGATTACGCTGAAAGCCTCTATCTCCGGCATTATGACCGGTATCCTGCTGGCTATTGCGCGTATTGCCGGCGAAACGGCGCCATTGTTGTTTACCGCGCTCTCCAACCAGTTCTGGAGCACCGACATGATGCAGCCGATCGCCAACCTGCCGGTGACCATTTTTAAATTCGCGATGAGCCCGTTTGCCGAATGGCAACAATTAGCCTGGGCGGGCGTGCTGATTATTACCCTGTGCGTACTGCTGCTGAATATTCTGGCGCGTGTTGTTTTCGCGAAGAAAAAACACGGTTAAAGACATTGTAGGCCTGATAAGCGTAGCGCCATCAGGCATTATTTTACGGCGTGGCGGATGCGGCGCTGGATGAGGAAAAGAGTGAAATGAGTATGGTTGAAACTGCCCCGAGTAAGATTCAGGTTCGTGATTTGAACTTCTACTACGGCAAATTCCATGCCCTGAAGAACATTAATCTGGATATCGCGAAGAATCAGGTAACGGCATTTATCGGGCCATCCGGCTGTGGTAAATCAACGCTACTGCGTACCTTCAATAAAATGTATTCGCTTTATCCGGAGCAGCGCGCGGAAGGTGAAATTCTGCTGGATGGCGACAATATTCTCACCAACACCCAGGATATCGCGCTGCTGCGCGCAAAAGTGGGGATGGTATTCCAGAAGCCGACGCCGTTCCCGATGTCCATCTATGACAATATCGCCTTTGGCGTGCGTCTGTTTGAGAAGCTGTCTCGCGCCGATATGGACGAGCGCGTGCAGTGGGCGTTGACCAAAGCCGCATTATGGAACGAAACCAAAGATAAATTGCACCAGAGCGGGTACTCTCTCTCCGGTGGTCAGCAGCAGCGTCTGTGCATTGCGCGCGGTATCGCCATTCGCCCGGAAGTGTTGCTGTTGGATGAGCCATGTTCAGCTCTGGACCCGATCTCTACCGGGCGTATTGAAGAGCTGATCACCGAGCTGAAACAGGATTACACCGTGGTGATCGTGACCCACAACATGCAGCAGGCGGCACGTTGCTCCGATCATACGGCGTTTATGTACCTGGGCGAGTTGATTGAGTTCAGCAACACGGACGATCTGTTCACCAAGCCCGCGAAGAAACAAACAGAAGACTATATCACCGGTCGTTACGGTTAATTCAGGAGTGCGTAATGGACAGTCTGAACCTTAATAAACATATTTCCGGCCAGTTCAACGCCGAACTGGAAAGTATCCGCACTCAGGTAATGACCATGGGCGGCATGGTGGAGCAGCAGCTTTCTGACGCTATCACCGCCATGCACAACCAGGACAGCGAGCTGGCGAAGCGCGTGGTAGAAGGCGACCATCAGGTTAATATGATGGAAGTCGCCATCGATGAAGCCTGCGTGCGTATTATCGCCAAGCGCCAGCCGACGGCGAGCGATCTGCGTCTGGTGATGGCGATTATCAAAACCATCGCCGAACTGGAGCGCATTGGCGACGTGGCGGATAAAATCTGCCGTACCGCGCTGGAGAAATTCTCCCAGCAGCACCAGCCGCTGTTGGTGAGTCTGGAGTCACTGGGCCGCCACACCGTACAGATGCTGCACGACGTGCTGGATGCGTTCGCGCGCATGGATCTCGATGAAGCGGTGCGTATCTATCGTGAAGATAAGAAAGTTGACCAGGAATATGAAGGCATCGTGCGTCAGCTGATGACCTACATGATGGAAGACTCGCGCACCATTCCCAGCGTGCTGACCGCGTTATTCTGCGCTCGTTCTATCGAGCGTATCGGCGACCGCTGCCAGAATATCTGCGAATACATCTTCTACTTCGTGAAGGGGCAGGATTTCCGTCACGTCGGCGGCGATGAGCTGGATAAACTGTTGGCGGGGAAAGATCCGAAAGAGTAAATCTCATTCTTTTGCCCGGTGGCGCTGCGCTTACCGGGCCTACAGGTACAGATGCTGTAGGCCGGATAAGCGTCAGCGCCATCCGGCATTTCAGTTAACGCGTAATCTCCCACCCGCGCGCTTTCCACAATCCCGGCAACTGCGCCAAATCGGTAAAAGTCGTCACGTTAGGGTGATCGATCGGCTTGTTATGCGGATCGGCGCAGAAATAAAACACTTCCATTCCCGCCGCAATTCCTGACTGCGCGCCTGCGCTGGAATCATCCACCAGAATACACTTCTCAACATTGACCTTCATGGCGTTCGCCGCGTGGAGCATCAGCGCCGGATCGGGCTTCCAGCGTTGAATATCGTAACCGCTAAACAGCAAATCGGGAAAATAATGCAACATGCCCAGTTTACCCAGCGAATGCTGCATCTTACTGACCGGTCCGTTGGATACCACGCACATAGGCGTCTTAATGCTCTCCAGCAGGGTATTTGCGCCCGCGATCGCTTCCAGTTCGGTATCGAACAGACGCGCCACTTCCGCGCGGTACACCGGCTCCAGCTCCGCCTTTGCCAGCGCAACGCCATGCTCTTTACTGATGGTATCGATAATTTCGTAGAGCTTTACGCCTTTAAAGCGTCTGAATACTTCCGTGAGCTTAAGCGTAATGCCGAACTGCCGGAACATAGTGACATAGGCGCGCGAGCAAATTACTTCACTGTCGACCAGCGTGCCGTCACAGTCAAAAAACACCGCTTCGATTTGGGACATGTCATTTCCATTTTAACAAGTTTAACGTTTACGTAATGCTGAATGAGGGGACGCAATCGTTGCCGTACTAACAAATTGAGTGAAAAAAATTACCACACAACTGCGCCAGGTGTCGCATTTTGGTATAGGATAACGGCGAATTTTCCCTCCTTTCTCCGGAAATTGATAATGAGTCAACAACACACCACCCAGGCTTCTGGTCAGGGTATGCTGGAACGCGTGTTTAAACTGCGCGAACATGGCACGACGGCACGAACCGAAGTGATCGCCGGTTTTACCACTTTCCTGACGATGGTTTATATCGTTTTTGTTAACCCGCAAATTCTGGGCGTAGCTGGCATGGACACCAGCGCCGTCTTTGTGACCACCTGTCTGATTGCGGCCTTTGGCAGTATTCTGATGGGCCTGTTCGCTAACTTGCCGGTGGCGCTGGCGCCCGCGATGGGGCTGAATGCGTTCTTTGCCTTCGTGGTTGTGCAGGCAATGGGACTGCCGTGGCAGGTAGGCATGGGCGCCATTTTCTGGGGCGCTGTTGGTCTTTTATTGCTGACTATCTTCCGCGTGCGTTACTGGATGATCGCCAACATTCCGGTCAGCCTGCGCGTGGGCATCACCAGCGGCATCGGCCTGTTTATCGGCATGATGGGGCTGAAAAACGCCGGCGTGATCGTCGCTAACCCGGAAACGCTGGTCAGCATCGGCAACCTGACCTCGCACAGCGTGCTGCTGGGGGTTCTCGGATTCTTTATTATTGCGATTCTCGCTTCGCGCAACATTCATGCGGCGGTGCTGGTGTCCATCATCGTCACGACGCTGCTTGGCTGGATGATGGGTGATGTACACTACAACGGCATTGTCTCCGCGCCGCCAAGCGTCACCAGCGTGGTAGGGCATGTCGATTTGGCAGGCTCGTTCAATCTTGGCCTGGCGGGGGTTATTTTCTCCTTCATGCTGGTTAACCTGTTCGACTCCTCCGGTACCCTGATCGGCGTGACCGATAAAGCGGGCCTGGCGGATGCGAAAGGTAAGTTCCCGCGCATGAAGCAGGCGCTGTTTGTTGATAGTATCTCTTCTGTCACTGGCGCATTTGTCGGAACGTCTTCTGTGACCGCTTATATTGAATCGTCTTCCGGCGTTTCGGTGGGCGGTCGCACCGGTTTAACGGCGGTGGTGGTCGGTATTTTGTTCCTGCTGGTTATCTTCCTGTCGCCGCTGGCGGGCATGGTGCCGCCTTACGCGGCGGCGGGCGCGTTGATTTACGTCGGCGTGCTGATGACCTCCAGCCTGGCGCGGGTAAACTGGCAGGATTTAACCGAATCGGTCCCGGCGTTTATTACGGCGGTAATGATGCCGTTTAGCTTCTCGATCACCGAAGGTATCGCGCTGGGCTTTATCTCTTACTGCGTGATGAAAATCGGTACCGGTCGCCTGCGCGACCTTAGCCCGTGCGTAGTGATTGTCGCGCTGTTATTCGTGCTGAAGATTGTGTTTATTGACGCACACTGATGAAATGAACCCTCGCCCCATCGGGGTGAGGGTTTTTAACGAACTTACGCTTTAACGCGCTGAATATACTCGCCAAATGCGGTCAACTGACCGGTCAAATGATCTAACGTTCCCTGATCCACCACTTCTCCAGTTTGCGGATCGACTTTATTCTGAATCACGCCGCCCATAAATTCCGGTTTATTCATCACCATCGCATCAAGGAACACCAGAATCTGGCGCAGATGATACTGGCAGCGCGCGCCGCCAATCGCCCCCATTGAACTGGTCTGGATAAGAACGGGCTTACCCGCCAGCGGCTGCTCAGGCAGACGGGATAGCCAGTCGATGGCATTCTTCAGGCCGCCGGGAACGGAATAGTTATATTCCGGCGTCACAATGACGACGCCGTCGGCGTTGCGAATCTGCTCCGCCAGCGCCTCTACGCTGGCTGGAAATCCCTCGTCCTGCTGGATATCGGCGTCATACAGCGGAATATCCCCGATCGAAGGCAGCGGCGATACCGTCATTCCTGCCGGCGCGACTTTAGGCAGCGTACGCGCCACCATCCCGTTAAAGGAACCTTTGCGTAAACTTCCCAGCAGTGTAACCACATTCAGCGTTTCAGACATACGTGCCCCTTTTTTCATTATGAACGATTAAGCGTATACGATTTGGCGGCGGGGAGTTGGGCGAATCGCATCAGACGACCGGTTGGCTCATTGGCGCGCGTCTGGATATCGGGCAGGCTTTTCCAGCCCAGTTTGCCATCGAACTCCCACACTTTTAATTTTTCTATCGCTGGCGTAACGGTTACGGACCATACCAGTACATCTTCCGCATCGCATACGGCTTCAAGCTGCGTGACATGCGCGCACTTCAGGCGTCCGGCAACGGGTAAAAGTTGCAGCTCCCGCGGATCGTCATTCATGACATCGCCGGTGAGTTTTAACACGCTCTGGCGCAATGTAATGAGTTGCGCTCGCGCTTCGTTGGGATCGTTTTGATTGGCTACCCATAAGTTTTCATTACGGGAGAAAGGGTGGCGTTCGAGCGAATGCGGATGGTGAAAGCCGCGGGAGGTGCGCTGTAATTCCATATCCAGCCCGCACTCTCCTTCGGTGGTCAACGCCACGCCAACCATATTTCCGGCGTAGGAGATAGAAAAGCCTGGCAGATTTTTGTCACGAAACGCGGGTTTACCTTTCGCCTGAATAATGATTTCCGGCAGCTCGCTAATTCCGTACAGCATAAACATCAGTTCGGCAAGAAGGCCTCTGGAGGCGAGAAAACGCGTTCGTCGGTGAGCAGGCAGGTTTCTGGCTTCAATATGGCAAGACGAAGAGAGACGAATTGAAACCAACTGTCCCTCCGTAAGTATCCCTCTGGCAAAGTGAGTCGCCATTTTTCGCTCCGTGATTAATGGGCCGTGATAATGACGAGAGTAACATTAACGTAAATTATGGACAGGTTTTACGCGCTAAAAATTCAATTTCAGAAGGTTCTTTAATCAGACGGTGACATTTCTGGTAAGAGGAAGGTTAATTTATCAACGCAGGTGGTCAGATAAGGCGACGGCAGAGCGTGTTGATAGCCTGTCGTAGCCACACAATCTTGGGATTATGACTATTACGTTTGTGCCATAATAGGGTAAACGGCACCATCAGCTTTTCCCGCTGTTGCGCATCAAAAGGCAGGGGGCGCGCCACTAACGGTAGCTGGTGGAGCTGATTGTAGTGCTGGCAATAGCGCGGCGCGGTTGCTATCAGGGTGTGATCCGGCTGGGCGGCCATAAAGAGTGACTGCTCGAACCCCGGCAGGCTCAACGCGATATGGCGTTTGCGTCCCATTTCTTGCAGGACATCATCCAGCGCCCAGGTATCGCTTTGCTCCCAGCAAATACTGATATGCGGGTAGCGCAGAAAAGTGTCCAGATCCCACGCTTCACGCAGTGCCGGATGATCTTCCCGCAGCCAGACCCACGGCAAATCGCTAAACAACACCTCAAAATCAATCGCGAGCGGCAACAGACTGAGCAATTCTCGCGAGCGGGGATGGCTTTCGCGTCCGGTAAATCCGATATCGACTTCCCCGCGCGTAATCGCCTCCAGCGAGTCATAATCCCAGTTGCGAACCTTAATGGTAGCCTGCGGATAGCGCTGATAAATCTGCTGCGACAGTGAATTAAACATAATCATCATCAGCGGCGACTCTGCTGCCAACTCAAATTTTAAACCGCGCGGCGTTTGATGATGCGGTTTATCAAGCAGTTGATTCCCCATCTGCATCCAGTCCGCCAGACTTTGCTCCATACTGACCATCAGCGGCGTCGGCGCCAGGCCCAGCGGCGTATTGACGAACAGCGGATCGTCAAACCATGCCCGGAGTTTCGCCAGCGATTTGCTGACCGCCGAGGGCGTTACGTTCATCCGTTTTGCAGCTTTAGTGACGCTGCGCTCCTGCATGAGTAACTGTAGGCATAACAGCAAATTAAGGTCGAGATTGGTAAGGGATTTCTTCATGCTCGGCTACGGACCTGTTGGGCGTGACGGAGAAGATCAGCAGAATACTCACTATGCTACAACCAATCAGAATCCCGATCAGCATATTCATCGCGCTGATACCGAGTATTGCCGCCAGCCAAATCCACAGTGATGAACCGCAAACCTGCGCGATACCGAGCGTGGAACTGGCCACTCCGGCGCGCAGCGAAAACGGCCCCAGCGCCTGGCTCATCGCGACGCCAAAACCAACCGAGAATCCGGCGCAGATAAGCGTCAGGCCAAAGAGTGTGACGGTATTGGTATGAGCAAGGCTTAACGTCACGCCAGCCGTCAAAAACAGCCCCTGTGAGACGAGCATTAAGGTTCGCGGCTTAAATAACCCAAGCGCAAAAGGGGTGGAAAAAGAGACGACCATACTGACGCCTGCGGTGAGCGCCATGGTAATGGCATAGTCGCCACGGCTAAATCCCATCACCTCCATCAGCAGCACTGGAGAGGCATTGACAAAGGTCAGGATCACCGACACGCTAAGGGTGGTGATCGCCAGTCGACTAACGAAAAAACGGTTAATCAGCGACTCGGCGGCGGGCGACGATCGTGATAAATCGCGTGGAGCCAGCCTTACCGGGCGCGTCTCGCGCAGGATAAACAGTGATAACAGGCCCACAATAATGCCCATCGCGGACATCGTATAGAACAGACTTTGCCAGGGGAAACGAAGCATAATCAAATGCCCCACCACCGGGGCGAGTACCGGCACAATACAGGTAATCCCATTCAATAATGACAGCACTTTCGCCCGGCGATGCTCGTCGAGCGTGTCGCGCAGAATGGCGAACGCCACCACATAGCAGCCGCCTGCACCTATTCCCTGAAGAAAACGCCCACTCAGAAATAGCGAGCCTTCCGACGCCCGTGAACAAAGCAGTGAGGCCATCATAAAGACGATCGCGCCGACGATCGCGACCGGTTTGCGGCCTGACTGATCGGCTATCTTCCCGGCAAACAGCATGGCCGTCGCCATTCCGGCCAGGTAAACGGAGAAGGCGATATGCAACTGCGCCTCGCTGGCGTTCAGATCGGCGGCTATACGCGGTAAACCGACCAGATACATATCAATACCGGCAGGATAGAGTAAAACTAGGGCAAAACTACACAGTAGAAAACGTTTCATAGCGGCCTCACGAAAAGTGTGGCGCTAAGAATACGGGGCGATGTTGCGCGAGACGAGTTGCCATTTGGACAACAGTGATTTCCGCATGGGAAATCATTGCTGCCGGATGGCGGCATAAACGCCTTATCCGGCTTACGGGTTTTGTAGGCCCGGTAAGCATCGCGCCACCGGGCAACACAACGTTATTTGCCGATACAGAAGCTGGAGAAAATCCGTCCCAGCAGGTCGTCGGAGGTAAACTCGCCGGTAATCTCGCTTAAGCTTTGCTGCGCCAGGCGCAACTCTTCCGCCAGCAGTTCCCCCGCCCATGCGCCTAATAGCTGCGCTTTGCCCTGCTCAAGGTGTTCAGCGGCTTCCGCCAGCGCCTGTAGGTGACGGCGGCGGGCCAGGAAGCCGCCTTCCATATTGGTATCAAACCCCATGCTCTGCTTGAGGTGGTTACGCAACACGTCGACGCCTTCGCCGGTACGCGCCGAGAGGCGAACCAGTGAGTGACCGTTTACTTCACTAATACCCAACGTTTCGCCGGTGATATCCGCCTTGTTACGTACCACGGTAATCGGTAGATTTTTGGGCAGACGGGCGATAAAGTCCGGCCAGATGTCGGCAGGGTCAACGGCGTCCGTCGTGGTGCCATCCACCATAAACAGCACGCGATCGGCCTGTTCAATCTCCTGCCAGGCGCGTTCGATGCCGATACGCTCAACTTCGTCGCTGGCGTCGCGCAGTCCGGCGGTATCGATGATATGCAGCGGCATCCCGTCGATGTGAATATGCTCGCGCAACACGTCGCGCGTGGTGCCGGCGATATCGGTAACAATGGCCGCTTCACGGCCTGCCAGCGCATTCAGCAGGCTGGATTTCCCGGCATTCGGGCGTCCGGCAATCACTACCTTCATCCCTTCGCGCAGCAGGCTGCCCTGGCGCGCTTCGGTGCGCACGGCGTCAAGATCGGCGATGACACCATTGAGCTGCGCTTCGATTTTGCCGTCAGAGAGAAAGTCGATCTCCTCATCCGGAAAATCGATAGCCGCTTCGACGTAGATTCGCAGGTGAGTAAGTGCTTCCACAAGGTGGTTAACGCGGGCGGAAAATGCCCCCTGTAACGAGTTTAGCGCCGAACGCGCCGCCTGTTCGGAACTGGCATCGATCAGGTCGGCAATGGCTTCCGCCTGGGCTAAATCGAGCTTATCGTTGAGGAACGCTCGCTCGGAGAACTCGCCCGGTCGGGCAATGCGCACGCCTGGAAGCGTCAGGATACGTTTTAACAGCAGGTCCAGAATCACCGGACCGCCGTGCCCTTGTAGCTCCAGCACATCTTCACCGGTGAAGGAGTTCGGGCCGGGGAACCACAGCGCAATACCCTGATCCAGCGCGCTGCCGTCAACATCTTTAAACGGCAGGTAGTCGGCATAGCGCGGCTTCGGCAGCTTGCCCAGCACCTCTTGCGCAACGTCGCGCGCCTTCAGACCGGAAATACGCAGGATACCCACGCCACCGCGTCCCGGTGGGGTTGCCTGGGCGACGATAGTGTCGTTATGGCTCATGGTTAGTCTCAACTTTGTTGCAATAAAAAAAGGCGGTCATATGACCGCCTTTTGATTGTAGGCCTGATAAGCGTTAGCGCCATCAGGCTGACCGGCGCGCCTTGCCGGATGGCGGCTTCGCCTTATCCGGCCTACACCGAATCAGGATTTTTTCTTCTCGCGGCTATGCAGGCCACGCTTCTCCAGACCACGGTAGATCAGCTGCTGCTGAATGATGGTGACCAGGTTGCTGACGATATAGTACAGCACCAGACCTGACGGGAACCACAGGAAGAACACCGTAAAGATGACCGGCATAAAGGTCATGATCTTCTGCTGCATCGGGTCGGTCACGGTGGTCGGCGACATCTTCTGAATGAAGAACATCGTTACGCCCATCAGGATCGGCAGAATGTAGTACGGGTCCTGTGCGGACAGGTCATGAATCCACAGCGCGAACGGCGCATGACGCAGTTCAATGGAACCCATCAGCATGTAGTACAACGCCAGGAAGATAGGCATCTGGATGATCAGCGGGAAGCAGCCGCCCAGTGGGTTAACCTTCTCCGCTTTGTACAGGGCCATCATCTCCTGGCTTTGGCGCTGTTTATCATCGCCAAGACGTTCGCGCATCGCCTGAATTTTCGGCTGCAGCATACGCATCTTCGCCATTGACGTGTACTGCGCTTTGGTCAGCGGGTACATGATACCGCGAACGATAAAGGTAATGATGATAATGGAGAAGCCCCAGTTGCCCACAAAGCTGTGGATCCACTTCAGCAACTTGAACAGCGGCTGAGAGATGAACCACAACCAGCCGTAGTCCACGGTCAAATCCAGGTGCGGTGCAACAGCCGCCATTTTATCCTGAATTTCCGGGCCGACCCACAGGGTGCTGGTCATCGCGCCAGTCTGGCCTGGCTGTACCAGTACCGGCTGCGCTTTATAGCCGATAGCGACAATGCCGTTACCCAGATTGGCGGTGTAGAAATTGTTGGTGCCGTCGTTACGCGGAATCCATGCGGTAGCGAAATACTGCTGCAACATTGCCACCCAACCGCCTTTGGAGCTGACGTTGAGGTTTTCGTTATCGGCAATGGTGTCGAATTTGTATTTCTCATACTTCTCATCCGGCGTGGAGTACGCTGCGCCGCGGAACGTATGCAGCGCAAAGTTGCTGCTGCCGGTGTCGCGATGAGGAGGCAGGTTGACGGATTGTTTTAACTGACCAAAGGTGGAGACTTCCAGCGGTTTTTCGCCGGCGTTCTGCACGCTATAGTTCACGTTAACCGCATAATCGCCACGCTTAAAGACAAACGTTTTGGTAAACGTGTTGCCTGCGGCGTCAGTATAAGTCATCGGAACCTGCAGTTCGTTCTGACCGTCGGCCAGTACAAACGCATCTTTCTCGACGTTGTACAGCGGACGCGGGCCGTTCGCCGGGTTATCCGGGCCGTCGCGGCCTGTCAGGCCGCTTTGCGCCTGATAGATAAACTGCGGGGTGGTTTCCAGCAGCTGGAACGGTTCGTTGGAACCCAGTTCTTTCGGGTAAGCCGGGAGCAAGGCCTGCTCGACATCACCACCACGGGTGTTGATAGTCAAATCAAGCACATCGGTTTTCACCGTAATCATTTTCCCCTGGCCACTGGCTGGTACGCCCTGGTCGGCGGCGCTACCCGCTGCGGTGGTCGTTGTCTGCGTGGTCTGTTGAGTCTGAGGTTGCGGATTTTTATCCTGCTCCCAGGCTTGCCAGATCATGAAAGACACGAACAGCAAAGCGATGACTAAAAGATTGCGTTGCGAATCCATCGTTAGTGTTCTCTGGTATCAAATGGTCCGGGCGGGACGGGATCGTCACCACCAGGGTGTAAAGGGTGGCATTTTAATACGCGTTTCACCGTCAACCAACTGCCTTTTATCACTCCAAACCTGCGCAATGCCTCAATTCCGTAGCTTGAGCACGTTGGCGTGAAACGACAATGCGGCCCAAGCAGCGGACTGATCAGGCGTTGATAGACCCGAATAAGGGCTATCAGGACCCGCGAGCCAGGCGACAGTGGCGGCGCCATAATTTTTCCAACGCTTCCGAGAGAGCACGGTTATCGAGGTCGGCAACCCCTTTTTTCGCCACCACCACGAAATCCATTGCAGGAAGTTCATGCTGGCGCAGACGGAAGCTTTCACGCGTCAGACGTTTAATCCGGTTGCGTTCATGCGCACGTCGAACATTTTTCTTGGCGACGGTAAGACCGATACGGGGATGCCCCAGCGAATTCAGGCGGCCGAGGATGGTGATTTGCGGCGTGCCAGCCCGTTGAGGTTGCTGGAAGACGAACGTGAAATGAGCGGGAGTTAACAAACGTAACTCCCTGGGAAATGCGAGCTTAACCACTCAGGGGTTAGCTTTATTACTTGGAAACGGTCAGACGAGCGCGGCCTTTAGCACGACGACGTGCCAGAACCTGACGACCATTTTTAGTAGCCATACGAGCACGGAAGCCGTGAGAACGGTTGCGCTTCAGTACAGACGGTTGAAAAGTGCGTTTCATGGCGATTTCTACCTAAACTTGAATAAATTCACTGACTTTTGCGTATACCCGAACAAACTTTGAACGACTTACGCCACAGTGTGGGTGATTAAAGAGGCCGGATTGTAATAATTGTACACTCCGGAGTCAATTCTCTTTCCTTATTTTCCCGCGATTTTCCACGCCTTTTTGTGCGGAAAATAAGCAGCGTTGACGCCATATGACGGGCATTGCGCGACGGGTGGAGAATTATACGGACTGCCAGGTAAAGCGCAAGGATCGCCCTGGATCTTTATGCGATCTTTTAGGCGTCTGCTCACCTTTACCTATTAATTTTTTCAATATGCGCGCGAAAGCGTACAGGAGTTCCCCAGGATCGATTACACTTATCCTTTCCTGGAAAGTCCTGTGGATAAATCGGGAAGAATCTGTGAGAAACAGAAGATCTCTTGCTCAGTTTAGGCTATGATCCGCGGTCCTGATCGTTTCAAACGATCCTGGTCAGGCATGAACACGAAATCTTTCAGACTGCGTGAAGTCGCGATCGTTTGAAAGATCCGTGAAAACCGCAGACAGCGGTTCGTGCGTCACCCTTCATGCAGGGTCTTATCGACGTGCGCCAACAATCATTAATGTATCAGCCTTTGTCATTTATCGACTTTTGTTCGAGTGGAGTCCGCC